>NZ_CP155917.1:0-4800000 GCF_044232075.1 Achromobacter sp. EB05 | reverse complement strand
GGTCGGCCCGGACGGCATGACGCCCGACCAGGCGTTCGAGAACGTCCAGCAGGCGGTGCACGAGCTGGTGGGGCGCCAGTACGCGCTGCTCAACGACGCCATCCTGCCGGCGCTGCAGGCCGAGGGTATCGCGCTGCACCATGCCTCGGAATGGAATGCCGAGCAGCAGGAATGGGCGCGCGAGGTCTTCAACCGCGACGTGATGCCGCTGCTGACGCCGATCGGGCTGGACCCGGCGCATCCGTTCCCGCGGGTCTACAACAAGAGCCTGAATTTCATCGTCTCGCTGTCCGGCGCCGACGCCTTCGGCCGCCAGGCCTCGATCGCCGTGGTGCAGGCGCCGCGCGCGCTGCCGCGCCTGATCAAGATGCCGCCAGAGCTGTCCGGCCATCCGGAAGGCTACATCCTGCTGACCTCGCTGCTGCGCGCCTTCGTCGGCGAGCTGTTCCCGGGCCTGGAGATGCTGGGCTGCTACCAGTGGCGGGTGACGCGCAACAGCGACCTGTTCGTGGACGAGGAAGAAGTCACCAACCTGCGCCACGCCCTGCAGGGCGAGCTGTCGCAGCGCAACTTCGGCGCCGCGGTGCGCCTGGAGATCGACAAGCTGACGCCGGTCGAGCTGGAAACCTTCCTGCAGCGCGAATTTTCCCTGAAGGCCGAGGACACCTACCGGGTGCCGGGGCCGGTGAACCTGTCGCGCCTGATGCAGTTGTGCAATTCGCCCAACCGGCCCGACCTGCTGTTCCCCGATTACCGCGCGCCTGTGCCGGCGCCATTCGACCGCGTCGGCGACAAGCCGGCCGAACTGTTCGAGGCCGTGGCCGAGCAGGACCGCCTGCTGCACCACCCGTACCAGTCGTTCCAGCCGGTCATCGACTTCCTGACGGCCGCCGCGCTGGATCCGGACGTGATGGCCATCAAGCAGACCATCTACCGCACCGGCGAGGATTCCGAGCTGATGAAGATCCTGTTGGCTGCGGCGCGCGCCGGCAAGGAAGTGACGGTGGTGGTGGAACTGATGGCGCGCTTTGACGAGCAGACCAACATCAACTGGGCCTCCAAGCTGGAAGAGGTGGGGGCGCATGTGGTCTATGGCGTCGTGGCGCACAAGACCCACGCCAAGATGGCGGTGGTGCTGCGGCGCGAAAAGGGCCGCCTGCGCCGCTATGCCCACCTGGGCACCGGCAACTACCACCCGCGCACCGCGCGCCTGTACACCGATTTCGGCCTGCTGACCGCCGATCCCAAGCTGTGCGAGGACATGGACAAGGTGTTCGCGCAGTTGACCGGCCTGGGCGCGCGGCGCGCGCTCAAGTCGCTGATGCAGTCGCCGTTCACGATGCATGAAGGCATGGTGGCGCTGATCCGCGCCGAGGCTCGCGCCGCCAAGGCGGGCAAGCGCGCGCGCATCATGGCCAAGATGAACTCGCTGCTGGAAGAGCAGATCATCGAGGAACTCTACAAGGCCAGCCAGGCCGGCGTGAAGATCGACCTGATCGTGCGCGGCGTCTGCGCGCTGCGCGCCGGCGTGCCGGGACTGTCCGAGAACATCCGGGTGCGCTCCATCGTGGGCCGCTTCCTGGAGCATTCGCGCGTGTTCTATTTCTACGCCGAAGGCGCCGAGACGGTGTACCTGTCCTCGGCCGACTGGATGGACCGCAATTTCTTCCGCCGCGTGGAAATCGCCTTCCCGATCTACGACAAGGCCCTCAAGAAGCGCGTCATCGACGAAGCCTTCACGTTCGCCCTGCGCGACAACCAACTGGCCTGGCAGCAACAGGCCGACGGCGACTACGTCCGCGTCCGCAGCCGCCGCGAACCCTTCAACCTGCACCAGTACCTGATGCAGAAGCTGGGCGTATAGCCTCGCCCGTCCTTCTCCCTTCGCGGAGGCCATGCGGAAACGGAACCAGGCCCCGCCCAGCGGGGCCTTCTCTATCCGCCCCCACATCCCCCACCAGCAAGCCACTCCCCATGCCAACCGCGCCCCTCCCAATCCAGGCCGCGCGGATCCGGCCCCGCCGGTCCACCACCGGCGCCCCCCTGGGGCGACCTCCGTCCCCACATCCCCCACCAGCAAGCCACTCCCCATGCCAACCGGCCCTTCCCAATCCAGGCCGCGCGGATCCGCCCCCGCCGGTCCACCACCGGCGCCCCCTGGGGCGACCTCCGTCCCCACATCCCCCACCAGCAAGCCACTCCCCCATGCCAACCGGCCCTTCCCAATCCAGGCCGCGCGGATCCGGCTCCGCCGGTCCGCCACCGGCGCCCCCCTGGGGGGGAAGCGCGCAGCGCTCCGGGGGGGGGTTTATGACTGTCACTATCCTGTCACGTTGGACTTCTAACATGCGAGGGTCGCTGAAAGACGGGCAGTAGAAAGCCTGCCAAAGACTCCTCTAACGAGCACAGAAGGAACCAAGATGTTCAAACGTGTCTTCAAACAAGTTTCCCTGGGCGTCGCGCTGAGCGCCGCCGTTTTTGCCGTCCAGGCCGCCGACGTGACCGGCGCCGGCGCTTCGTTCCCGTACCCGATCTACGCCAAGTGGGCGTCGGACTACAAGGCTGCCACCAACAATGCCGTGAACTACCAGTCGATCGGTTCGGGCGGCGGCCAGCAACAGATCATCGCCAAGACCGTCGATTTCGGCGCCTCGGACGATCCCATGAAGGCCGCTGACCTGGAAAAGAATGGTCTGCTGCAGTTCCCGGCCGTCATCGGCGGCACGGTTGCCGTGGTGAACATCGACGGCGTCGAGGCGGGCAAGCTGAAGCTGTCCGGCAAGGTCCTGGGCGACATTTTCCTGGGCAAGATCAAGAAGTGGGACGACGCCGCCATCAAGGCGCTGAACCCCGACCTGAAGCTGCCGTCGGCCGACATCATCGTCGTGCACCGTTCGGACGGCTCGGGCACCACCTTCGGCTGGACCAACTACCTGTCCAAGGTGTCGCCGGAGTGGAAGGAACAGGTCGGCGAAGGCAAGGCCGTCAAGTGGCCCGTGGGCCAGGGCGGCAAGGGCAACGAAGGCGTCGCCGCCTACGTCGGCCAACTGAAGAACTCGATCGGCTACGTCGAATACGCCTATGCCAAGCAGAACAAGCTGGCCTGGACGCAACTGCAGAACAAGGACGGCAAGTTCGTCCAGCCGGAACAGAAGGCCTTCGCCGCCGCCGCCGCCAACGCCGACTGGAAGAGCGCGCCTGGCATGGGCGTGGTGCTGACGGACGAGCCGGGCGCCGATTCGTGGCCCGTCACCGCCGCCACCTTCATCCTGGTCCACAAGTCGCAAGACAAGCCGGTGCAAGGCAAGGCCGTCCTGGACTTCTTCGACTGGGCCTTCAAGAACGGCGCCAAGTCGGCTGAAGCCATGGACTACGTGCCGCTGCCGGAAGCCGTGACCAAGGAAATCCGCGCCGCCTGGGGCGAGGTCAAGTCCGCCGACGGCAAGGCTGTCTGGAAGTAAAGCGGATGCCTGGCGCGCGACATCGCGTTCGCGCGCCGGCATCGGCCCACTGCCCCGGTTGCCGGCTTGCCGCAGACCGGGGCGGGTCCCCCGGACCCACTCGTCGTTTCTCCCAAGGTTTCCTAAGGAAAGTCCATCCATGAGCGCGGTAATGGATAATAGTGTGCCGCTTTCGCCCAGCGTGGCGGACTCCGTGACTACCGGCACGCCTTCGCCTATGAAGCAAAATAAAAACGCGCTGATGGATGCGCTGTTCAAGAACCTGACCCGCCTGTTCGCCTTCCTGGTGTTCATTCTGCTGGCGGCGATTCTCATTTCCCTGATCTACGGCAGCCGCGAATCGCTGGCCAAATACGGCCTGTCGTTCCTGTGGCTGAACGACTGGGACCCGGTCAAGCAGAACTACGGCGCGGTGGTGCCCATCATCGGCACGCTGCTGACCTCGGCCATCGCCCTGATCATCGCGGTGCCGGTGTCGTTCGGCATCGCCATCTTCCTGACCGAACTGTCGCCGACCTGGCTGCGCCGCCCGCTGGGCACCGCGGTCGAGATGCTGGCGGCGATTCCGTCGATCATCTACGGCATGTGGGGCCTGTTCGTCTTCGTGCCGGTGTTCCAGCAGTACGTGCAGCCGTTCCTGATCGCCACGCTGGGCAGCGTGCCCATCATTGGCGGCATGTTCGCCGGGCCGCCCTTCGGCATCGGTATCTTCACCGCCGGCCTGATCCTGTCGATCATGATCATCCCGTTCATCGCCGCGGTGATGCGCGACGTGTTCGAACTGGTGCCGGCCATGCTGAAGGAATCGGCCTACGGCCTGGGCAGCACGACCTGGGAAGTGATGTGGCGCGTGGTGCTGCCCTTCACCAAGTCGGGCGTCATCGGCGGCATCATGCTGGGCCTGGGACGCGCGCTGGGCGAGACCATGGCGGTGACCTTCGTGATCGGCAACGCCTTCAAGTGGTCCGGTTCGCTGTTCTCGCCGGGCAACTCGATCGCCTCGGCGCTGGCCAACGAATTCAATGAAGCCGGCGGCATCCAGAAGTCGGCGCTGCTGGAACTGGGCCTGATCCTGTTCCTGATCACCACGATCGTGCTGGCCCTGGCGAAGATGCTGCTGGTCCGCCTGTCGGCCGGTGAAGGCAAGAAATCCTGACCCCGGCCCACAAGGAAAAGATCATGGCTGTCTCCGTACTCAATATGCAGAACGGCGTGTATCGCCGGCGCCGGGTGGTCAACCGCATCATGCTGACCATCTCGCTGGCCACGCTGGTGTTCGGGCTGTTCTGGCTGTTCTGGATCATCCAGACCCTGCTGTTCAAGGGCGCGCCGGCGCTGTCGTACACGCTCTTCACCGAAATCACGCCGCCGCCGGGGCAGTCCGGCGGCCTGGTCAACGCCATCTTCGGCAGCGTGATGATGGCCGGCGTGGGCACGCTGATCGGCACGCCGGTCGGCATCCTGGCCGGCACCTACCTGGCCGAATACGGCCAGCGCGGCTGGCTGGCGCCGGCCACGCGCTTCCTGAACGACGTGCTGCTGTCGGCGCCGTCCATCATCATCGGTCTGTTCATCTACGCCGTGTACGTGGCGCAGGTCGGGCACTACTCGGGTTGGGCCGGCGCCATCGCGCTGTCGATCCTGGTGATCCCGGTGGTGGTGCGCACCACCGACAACATGCTGCTGCTGGTGCCCAACAGCCTGCGCGAAGCCGCGGCCGCGCTGGGCTGCCCCAAGTGGCGCATGATCACCCTGGTGTGCTATCGCGCCGCCAAGACCGGCATCATCACCGGCGTGCTGCTGGCGATTGCCCGCATCTCGGGCGAAACCGCGCCGCTGCTGTTCACGGCGCTGTCGAACCAGTTCATGTCGACCAACATGAACGGCCCGATGGCCAACCTGCCGGTCGTGATCTACCAATACGCCGCCAGCCCCTTCAAGGACTGGAACGACCTGGCGTGGGCCGGCGCCACCCTGATTACGCTGCTGGTGCTGGGCATCAACATCATTGCCCGCAACATGTTCCGCAAATAAAGATCGCTTTGCCGGCGCGCCCGCCGCGCCGGACCTAGGGAAACCAAATGGAAAACACCGCTACCGCCGTCAAGAACAAGATCGAGGTCAAGAACCTGAACTTCTACTACGGCAAGTTCCATGCGATCCGCAATGTGAACATGTCGATCCAGGAGAAGAAGGTCACCGCCTTCATCGGCCCGTCGGGCTGCGGCAAGTCGACGCTGCTGCGCACCTTCAACCGCATGTTCGAGCTGTATCCGGGCCAGCGCGCCGAAGGCGAGATCATCCTGGACGGCGAGAACCTGCTGACCGCCAAGACGGACATCTCGCTGATCCGAGCCAAGGTCGGCATGGTGTTCCAGAAGCCCACGCCGTTCCCCATGAGCATCTACGACAACATCGCCTTCGGCGTGCGCCTGTTCGAGCGCCTGTCCAAGGGCGAGATGGACGAGCGCGTGGAATGGGCGCTGAGCAAGGCCGCGCTGTGGAACGAAGTGAAGGACAAGCTGCACCAGAGCGGCAACAGCCTGTCGGGCGGCCAGCAACAGCGCCTGTGCATCGCGCGCGGCGTGGCCATCAAGCCGGAAGTGCTGCTGCTGGACGAGCCGTGTTCGGCGCTGGATCCGATCTCGACCGCCAAGATCGAGGAACTGATCGCCGAGCTGAAGAACGACTACACCGTCGTCATCGTGACCCACAACATGCAGCAGGCCGCTCGCTGTTCGGATTTCACGGCCTACATGTACCTGGGCGAGCTGATGGAATTCGGCCAGACCGACCAGATCTTCGTGAAGCCGTCGCGCAAGGAAACCGAGGACTACATCACCGGCCGTTTCGGCTGAGCGTCCATCGAAACGGTTGCCTGTCGGGCAGACTGCGCGATCCGCCTTGGATCCCGCATGAAACAACGGCGCACCTTCGGGTAGCGCCGTTGTCGTTTACGCCAGTCCGATTCCGCGGCGAGCGCCGCGGTGCCGGACGCTCTGCCTGTCAGGACTGCTGCTGCCCCACGGGCCGCGTGCCGGCGGCCGGCCGCGACGACGCGCCGCCCGCGTAGCGGCCCGGGATCAGGATCACAAACGCTGCCGCCAGCACCGCCGCGCACGAGAACGCGATGAAGTTCCACGCCAGCGGCAATTTCAATCCCGCCAGATAGCCGCCTACGATGGGGCCGCTCATGGCGCCGATGCGGGCGAACGACAGCGCCCAGCCGGTGGCCGCGCCGCGCGCGTGCGCCGGGTAGTAGCCGGCCAGGTAGCCGGTCAGGATCAGCGACGACGAAATGCTGCCGATGCCGGCCAGCGCCACCCACAGGTAATTGACCGCCAGCGGATTGTTGTAGGTCAGGCAGTAGATGCCGACCGCGCCCACCAGGTAGAACAGCGCCACGATCTTGCGCGGTTCGCTCTTGTCGGCGAACTGGCCCAGCACCAGGCCGCCGATGGCCGAGGCCAGGCTGAAGACCAGCAGGAACGAGATGCTCGAGCCCAGGTCGTAGCCGTTCTTGCGCATGATCTGCGGCAGCCAGGTGTTCAGGCCATACACCAGCATCATGCCCAGGAACAGCGCGCCCCAGAAGCACAGCGTGGCGCGCAGGTGGCGCGGCGCGAATACCGCGGCCATGACGTCGCGCCACGTGGCTTTTTCGCCCGTCACTTCGCGCGGGCGGAACGGTTCCAGCGAGGCAATGCCCAGGCGCTGCGCCATGGCGCGGGCGCCGGCCTCATCGCCTTTGGCCAGCAGGTATTCGAGCGATTCAGGCAGCAGGCGCGCCAGCACCGGCACCAGCAGCAGCGGCGCCGCGCCCACCAGAATCACCGCGCGCCAGCCCCAGTGCTGCAGCACCGCCATGGCCACCGCGGCGGAGCACAGGATGCCGAGCGAGTAGCCGGAATACATCACACCGTAGTTGAAGCCCCGTTTGGCGGGCGGGGAATACTCGATCGTCAGCGCCGCCGCCACCGGAATGACCCCGCCCAGTCCCAGGCCGCCGATGAAGCGGAAGGTGGCGAACCATGTCGGCGTCGGCGCCCAGGCCGCGCCGATCATGGTCAGCGAGAACAGCGTCACGCAGGCCAGCAACATGCGTCGGCGGCCCAGCAGGTCGGACAGCGTGCCGACGGCGAATGAGCCGACGAACATGCCCGCCAGCGCGTAGCTGCCCAGCATGCCGAGCTCGATCGGCGTCAGGTTCCAGTTCTTGTCGTCCGCCAGGGCGGGCAGCACCGCGCCCATGACGCCGACGTCGTAACCCTCGAACAGGATCGCCAGCCAGCAGACGAACAGCACCGTGTAGGTGGTCCGCGTGGGCGTGGCCCAGGCGGACGGAGAGGAGGCATTTGCCATGGGATTCCCGATGTATGTCGTTATTTGGTTTGTCGAATTAATTTATGCTTCAACTATATAGGTGTCAATCAGGGGATCGCCGGGCATGGCCGTGGCGAGCAGGGCATCGGGCCGTTGCACGGTGATGCGCCGGTATCTGGTATAGTTGCGACCCTCGGGGCGTAGCGCAGCCTGGTAGCGCATCTGCTTTGGGAGCAGAGGGTCGTGAGTTCGAATCCCACCGCCCCGACCAATAAAATCAAAGGGTTAGCTCAATGTCGTTGAGCTAACCCTTTTTCTTTGCTGGGCATATGGGACAACATATGGGACAACGAACTTGCAGTTGGCGGTGAGCAAGTTCAGGCGGCATCAAGGCAAGGATGTGCACTCGGTGGCAATAGCCCATCTCGGGACTTGCCGGGTCTCTGCTTGATTGGGGGGGGGCGGGCAGCTCGCTGCACTTTGGGCTCATCAGGCCAATTGGGTGGGCTCTGGGGACTGTTGCGCTTGGGGCAGGCCAAACCCCTTCATCTGAGGCTGTGTGTGCTGGGGCAGCAAAGCGAGAGTTCCGAGCCCAGGTCGCAGAGCATCGGCGGCACCACGCGACAGTTGAATCGTTACGACCCCTCGGCCCTTCCATCCTCGCGGCGTTATTCGTTAGCGGGGCAAATGCCGAGCTGTGCTGTGGACCGGTCTTCCGCGGTTGCACTTTTAAAGCGTCGCGGCCCGTACTCTGCATGTGCTGTGTGCATTGCACTGAGACCATACTGCACACCTCAGTGTCAAATGCGCTCTGAGCTGCGCTGAGAGAAATCAAAGTCGACGGTCTATCCGACCCGAACTTCTGAGACTTGGCCTAGTACGGGAATGAGGGGATGGGGCATCCTTTAACCTAGTACTGATACGAGGGGTGCCCTTTCGACAATGGAAGTAGGAGTTGCCAGCGCAATGTCTGAATGGCTGCGACAGGGACACGGAGTCTTTCAGGCGGCTAACAGATTATTTCGCTGAGTCGACCCCGGGCTGGCCGCGATCCCGCGTATGAGGCGCTGAAACTTGTCCGCAGGTCCGTAGATTTCACCCCGCCGCAACCGTCCGCACTTGTGAATCGTGGGGGGCGGCCTTGGTGGATCCTGCTGCACCGAAGGAGCGTGGGGCGCGATTAATGCTCAGAAACACGGAACGTGGGTCGCAGCAAAAAGGTCGGCAATGGCTGGACCAAGCGCGGTTCATGTCGCGGAGAAGTTAGTGGCTTGAATTGCCGACAGGGTATTTGAGTATCTCGGCCTGGCAAACAGTTCCCAGTCAAAAGAGTCCGGCTCGTGGCGTTGCAAAAATAACTCCCACCTTGAGACGCCGGCGCCGGACAGTTGCCACCCTAGTCACGTACGTCTGGAACATCATCAACCGTTGATCGTTCCAGCTTCACTGACGGTGGCCGAGGGGCGGGGCGGCTGTCCAGTTGTGGACCATCGAACAGATCCGGAGTGCTTGGCTGGCGTAGAGATCAAGTGTTGACGCCATCAGTCAAAGCCCTTTTCAAACACCCTATCAAAATCCCCTATCAAATATTCCGAATGTGCGGGGAAGCTTGGCGCCCCGGTGGGCATTGATTCTTGCCATGGACAGAAGGGAAGGCTGGCTCGGCGGCCTCACGTTCTAGCGAGCGAAGTCGTTGGATTGTGCAATACAGGACTCTGGCCACACCCTCCGACTTGCCCACATTCTTTTGCACGGCGCCAACCGTCTTCTAGACCCTGCAAGGCAAAAACTTGGAGATTCGACTCGCGTTTCAGAAACAGAGCGCGAGACCGCGCAGAACGCGCTCTGGGCTGCAATGACTCTAAAGTGGCTGCTACCCCATCACCCGAGGTGTTTTGACCGCTCATGCGGGCTGTGGACGCGTCTAAGGACCATCACTGCATCTAGGAGGGCGTCCCATCTGGAATTGGTCCGGCCTATTGTGGCTTATCAGCTCAGACAGCGGCGCAGACGCTGTTGACACTGGCGTAGCCAGTAAAAGATTTGGGATTGGGAATGGGATTGGGATTGGTAGCTTTGCATCCGGTTTGCACTGGGTTCGAAAGTAAAACCTGGCCATAACCTGCTGGGTTTCCGCTACAGGCCCCCAGTTTCCCTCGCTTCGTGGGTATTTCTCCTATGAGGATGGCCATGGATCCTGTGTCAGCGGCGCTCATGGACCTCAAGATCTGAGCAACTGTGCTGGGGCACAGCGCGCTCCTTTACGCCGTGTTTCAGAACCAAATTGGTCGAGTGCCGCTCTAGGTTTTGATGTGGGAACCGGCGGTTAACCAAGTAGGAACCCAGCAGGATCCCAACGGGTTTCCTGTTACGAACGATGTTGCGTTGCGCTGCGGATTCTCAGTTCATATCCGGCGGTGATTGCTATCATCAGGCGTACCGATAGGGCTGTGTTTGTGGAGAAAAGCGTATGGACTTGGGTACTACGGTGATGCTCGGAGTACTTGTAGCTGTTATCGCATTCGGCCTTTGGGTCGCGAATAACATCGCTCGTTCCGAAGGGCGCAACAAAGAAGACCATCAGACCTGAAGCGGCAATAATTCGGAGTAGGTCTCAAAAATTAGGCTGGCTTGTTATGTTCTTTGAAGTAACAATTGGTCATCTGGTTCATTCCGGGAGGGGAACGTGGCCGATTTCTTCATTGAACATAGCCACATGCTGGCTTTGAAACCCATTAGCAGTCCGAACTCGGGTTTTAGGCCAGGCCAGTTGGGCGCTCTTCATTCTGTGGCGGCCCACTTTTCGGTCTACGACGAGCCGGCCATAGTGTCTTTGCCGACTGGATATGGGAAGACTGCCGTGATCATGGCGCTTCCTTTTTTGTTGGGCTCAAACCGTGTGCTGGTGGTGGAACCCACGGATGTGCTGAGACGACAGACCTCGGCCCACTTCGGTGAACTGTCGACGCTACGCAAGCTCAAGGTCTTACCGGCGGAGGCAGGAAATCCTCATGTACATCCACAGAAGGGCAGGCCATTGAGCGCCGATGAATGGCTTGCCTTTCGAACTTTCGATGTGGTCGTGTCCACGTCAGCGAGCACATCGCCGGTCCTGGAGCCCGTAAGTCCCGCAGATCTATTCGATTTGATTATCTTTGACGAGGCGCACCATGCTCCAGCAGACACTTGGAGTGCGTATCTCGGTCACTACTCCCGCGCCAAGTTTGTCTTCTTGACGGCTACTCCATTCAGGCGCGATAAAAAGGCAATTCCGGGTCGTCTGGCATATAGCTATCCAGTTTCCAAGGCGTCTCGCGAACAAGCGTTTGGGAGCGTCTCCTTTCGTCCAGCGCCTGTGCATAACGATCACGATGAGGACGAGGTGGACCTTGCCATCGCAAGGGTGGCGATTGCACAGCTGCGGGAAGATCAGGCGCAAGGATTCGACCATCGACTGTTTGCGCGAGCATCCTCGATATCCGCTGCTAGGAAGCTGACGGGGATTTACGCCGGGCTGGGGGCGAGGGTAGAAGCGATCGACAGCGGAATTTCCAAACGGAGGCAGGAGCAACTGGAGGTCTCCTTGCTCCAGGGCGAGCTGGAGGGAATAGTCTGCGTTGACATGTTCGGGGAGGGCTATGACTTTCCAAAGCTGAAGATCGCAGCACTCCATGCGCCGCACCGCTCCCTAGTTCCAACGATACAGTTCATAGGTCGGTTTGCGCGAACAAATGATGACGCACGGGCAACGCTACTTTAGTGTCGACTGTGAGTCGTCTGCAAGATGCCACCGCAAGGCTCTTTCAAGAGGGAGTGGACATCGCTTCCCTTATCGACGAAGAGGCGAGGCGTCAGCTCGCCGAAGGGGCTGCCGATGAATCAATCTTGGAGATCTTGAAGCCGAAGAGGCAGACAGTCTCGGACTACGACGCCGTGTCGCCAATGTCATTTGAGCTATATGCCCATGCTCGAATCTTTCAGTGCGACGTGGCCCCGGACTTCACTTTGTTTGAGGCATTGATAGGGCGAAGGCTTCACTTGGCTAAGCAGTGGATCTCGGATGATGGGTTGATCACACTGCTTTTGACCGTCGACCATGAGCCGCCGAACTGGGCGACTGCTGACGTGCTTGTAAATGTACGACACGACGTTTTCCTGCTGGCCTACAACGCTGCTACACGGTTGTGCTTCATCGGCTCCACTCGTAGAACAGATCGCTTATATATCGCACTAATGCAGGTCGTGGCCAAGGATCACCATAGACCTTTGAGCTTCGAGGAGACCATCCGTGCGCGCGCCGGCCTTACGGATATGCGCTTCTACGCTGTTGGCTTGCGTAACACGGCCATAAATTCGCAAGCAGAATCCTATCGCATGCTAACTGGACCTCGTGCTGAGCGAGCGGTTACGCCGGGCGATGGGCGCGCCTACGTACAAGGACATTACTTTGGGAGTGGATTGGAAGATGGCGAGCGTGAAACCATCGGAGCCAGTAGTAACTCGCGTATATGGAGCAATCAACGTCTCTCTATATCGCAATACCTTGACTGGATATCGAAGCTGAACAATCGCTTGAATGGCGATGAAACGCTGGCAGAGTCTCAGCTAGATCTCGTCCAGCATTCGCGGACGTTGCGGCGAATCCCAGATGTTGTCATTGGTGGAAGCTGGGCGCGCAATGCCTACAAGCAGGCGCACCGGTTGAGATATCGACGTGTTGGGCAGCAGCAGTGGCTCTATCGCCAAATCACTGATCTAGAGCTCTCGTCATTCGCCTCAGGACCTGATGGCCTGGATTTCGAAATCGTCTCGGACTCAGATGCGGTGCCCTACCGCATGTCTTTAGCCGGGGGCGCATTGTTTCGACAGCACGGCGCTGGTTGGGAAGTCGAAATATCTAGCACGCACGATGACTGGTTGGATTTTGACCAGTGGCTTTCTATGCACCCTCCAATCTTTTACGCAGCCGACAAGTCATCGTTCGAAGGGATGAACTGCTACCCGCCTCCGAAGCTGGCCAGCAATCGGCTTCTTGATGAGGACGTCGAGAACCCTGGGTGGGATGGCTGCGAGATCGGTAGAGAGTTTGACGCCGATAATCCCGAACGAATGACGGTCCACAGACATTTGGAATTGTGGATCAGGGCGAAGGAAAATCTCGAGGTCCTCGTTTATGACCACAGGACTGGGGAGGCCGCCGACTACATCGCGGTCACACGAGAAGAAGACGACAGAGTCCTCGTGAGTCTGTATCACTGCAAGGGAGCTGGGGGCGAACCAAATGGTGCCCGTGTTGACGACGTCTACGAAGTCACCTGCCAGCTACTAAAGTCAGTTGTTTATTGCGAATCCCGTGTGTTGGTCGAGCATGTGGAGCATCGGATAAATGAAAGGCGGCATAGGCGTCCGTCAGTCTTCAAGGTCGGCAATCTTGCAATGTTGCAAGAGATCTTGCTGAACCGGAGCGCGGACAAAGTCAGTTTCGCCATCTATGGCGTGCAGCCGGGGATTTCGAAAGGACAGATTGATGCCCACCTCGCTGATCTTATGGCCTTCAGTATTGACTACGTAAAAAGAGGGGGCGCGGCCGTTGGGAAGTGGTTGGTGAATGCACAGCCGACACTTCCATCAGGTGGGGCCGCCTTTGTCACGGGAGCTTAAGGGTGTGGGCGCAACACTGAAGTGGTTTCTGAACATACTTGGACAACTGCTCGCAACGCGTCGAAGGTGGCCCAAATGCAACAAATGTACTGGGAGAGCTTTGCCGTGCTTCGCGGTGCCGATGACCAGGCGGACCAGCGGCTCTCCGCTTCGCACACTGAATAAAACCTGTCGAGGAGTGCGGCGGCTGGTCCAGGTTCGGCTCTGTGGGCGATCTTATTCCGTACCGTATTGAGTTGCTCCGCAGCAACCCAGCATGCGCCCTCATTAAAGTGTCCGGCGACTGCTCTTGCCAAGCACAAGGCATTAGAGAAAGTGAGCTTCGCTTCGTCAAAGTAGCGAGGGTTGGCGACTGACGAACGGGTAATGGATCGCAGTTGCTCTTCGACCAGGAGGTGTCCTTTCAGTATTACTGTGAGTTCGTCCGCTGTTGGAGGAACGAGCCGAAAAAATCGTTCGTCATTCTCCGCAAAATCGGCTTTATGGTTGGCAGGACTCTTCACGGGGGGCGCTCGCATGAGATATAGGGGCGCGACGAGGTTAGCGCGCAGTAGAGGGGAGGAGCAATCTCGGCTTTGGCAGGGACTACCTTATCTCTTGCTAGGCGGAATTCACCAGCCCGAACTTTCAGCTGATGTCTGTGGTCTCGGCTCCGAACGAGGTACGGTCGTACCTGGGAAAGTTGCGTACCGTACATTCCTTCATGTAGGTACGGTAAGGAAGGGGGCTCCGCTTGCGATGGCAACAGTCCGCGTATGCAGGTGATTTGTCAGGAAAATCTCAGAACTTCAGGCGGGGGAGCGCAGCTCGAACTGGCCTCGAGCCGCTGTCTGTGGACTTGCGTCATTCCCTGCGTGACGTATAGCAGCGGTTCTGCCCGTTGAGATCTAATTACGAGTGCCGACTCCACGGGCCGCTATTTGCGTGGCATAGGGCACATGCCTGTGGCAGGCGACCTGCGCTTGTCCGACACGCTGCGGGCGTAGGCTGTCGTCGGCTATACAGCCACGCCCTATGCGGCTGGCTGCATGGCCTCCCCGGAGCCTAAATTGCGTTGACGACAGGCCGACTTCGACCAATGCCCGTCGTCCCTCACCTTCAGTTCCAAGCTGCGCTGGGTTCACCCTACCTCCAAAATTGCCTTTGGATATTCTGATTAACTAAAATATATTGAAAGAATTAACTGGCTGAGGCTGATCGAGCCGTTTGTTGGCGTCTTGCATCATAAAAAGGGTACTGCATGGTCGCACCACAAGAGCATGAATACTCAGTATTGGGTGGAGCAAATCGGGCAAGTGTCGGGCGGTTTTTGAGTCTCGCTGCCAGTGTTATCTCGGGAGTACTTGTTTTTGCGATTCTGTATACAGTTGACTTGGCAAAGCAACTTGGCTGGAACGCCAACGTTCCCCCGACGCTGCTCTCCCTTGTAGGCGCCGGCGCGGTCTTTGGCATTCTGTACTGGGTCCTAAACAAATGGGCCTGGAAGTGGCCCGGTGTTGGCCTGCTGCTTAAAGTGCCCGACATATCGGGCACCTGGGATTGTCAGGGTAAAACAATCGCCGCTGACGGATCGACGAAGTTCGAGTGGTCGGCCGAAGTAGTCATTGTTCAGTCGTGGGACAAATTGAGAGTTCGGCTCGCGACTGAAGCATCCGGATCGAGCAGCATCTCTGCCGCGCTAGCACACGACACCGTCGATGGATTCGTCCTGCTCTATCACTACCGAAACGATCCACGGCCGGAGGCCGTTGAACTGAAGACGCACACTGGGTGCTCCGTTATGACGATTGCAAAAGATTTACGGTCTGCCGAGGGCGAGTATTTTACGGGTCGGGGTCGTATGACCTTCGGCGTTATGAAATGGACCAAGAGGATCTGATGGCGACCGATATCAACAAACGCCTCGCGCAACTGCGCGCTCGACGCGATGGATCTGATCGTTTGACCATGGACAGCGCAGTCCTGAATGAATTTTTGAGTAAGGCGTTAGGCACTGGCACGCAAACTATCGAAGAATCGTGGGAGAAGCGCGCAAGCGTCGACAGCAAGCACACTCTGTATGCGTTGGGTGCCATGCAACCCGTTAGCGACACTTACACGCGAGTGAGTGTAGAAACCGCGGAACGAATCGGAAATCAGCTTCGTTCCAGACTTGGCAAAACGGGAATAGACGCGGAGTTCCGCCTTCAAGGTTCAGTGCCGCTGAACGTTCATATCCGTAGAGTAAGTGACGTTGATCTTTTGACAATTGACACGGGCTTCTTGGTCTACAGCACATCCGGAATGCAAAGCCAGGCCGGCTATTACGTGAATACATCTAAAAATTCCCTCTCAGTGCTTCAGACGCTTCGCAAGCAGATAGAGATCGAGCTGCCTCTCGCGTTTCCCCAAGCTGTCGTTGACGCAACGGGTGCGAAAGCCGTCAAGATCCACGGAGGCTCTCTACCTCGGATGGTAGACGTCGTACCAGCCCATTGGTATGACACTAATGACTACCAAGCCAGCAGAACGGAATCAGATCGAGGCATCCAAATTCTCGACAAGAGGGCAGGGGTCCCACTGACTAACTTTCCGTTCTTGCATATCAAGAGGATCAGCGATAAATGCAACAGCGCCGGCGGAGGTCTTCGGAAGGCGATTCGACTATGTAAAAGTGTAAAGGCCGACGCTGAATCGGAGGGGAATGCGATCTCGATCCCTAGCTTCGACATCGCCTCGATGATGTATCACGGCGATGTTGGCAATTTGGCTTTTGGCCAATACTTCGAGCTTATGATCTTGGCGGAGACCCAGCGCCATCTTGATGTCCTGGCTCGGAACAAAGAATACGCAGAAACTCTGATGGTGCCAGATGGCTCCAGGCGCATAATCGACACGCCTGCGAAGTGGCTAGGTTTGCTCTCGTTGTCCCGCGAAATGGACGATCTACTTCGGCGCGTTGCCGCGGAACACGGAGCATTTGGCTCGTCCCTGGAGGACTGCCGAAACGCGCTCCGGTTCTTGAACCAATAGCACATTCGAAACTGGGCGGCACGGTAGATCGCGCTGCACCAGGTCACGAAGAGGATTTTGATGCCAACATACCTAGAGCGGTCGGTGCTTTTGGTAGCGTCTGAGAATTTCGGTAAGAGCACTTCGCTACGGTCAATGGTCTGGAAACCGTGTGCGTAGACGGGCGGCAACGCGGGCGAAACAGCCTCGTATTAGCCGCATGTTTCGATTTCACTTGAGATCCAGGAGGCGCCGATAATGAAAGTTCGTTGGTCACCGATCAGCCCGCACCAAGTGCGCGTGAAGTTTGCCGAGTACTGGTGAAAGTGCTTCCGTACGTAAGTTCTGCCATGGACCATTCTTGATATCTCCTCTCCGGTATTGATCCGCATCGATCGAGTGCGCTTGACCGCCAACTGGCTGGAATCGGTCGGTCGTGACATGTGGGCAGGGAGAGTCGCTAGGAATGTGAGCCAGTACAGGAGCATCTGTCGGGGTGGGCGGCTGCCTGCCCAGATTCAGGGTAGGCGAGCGGCATCGCCGTCCAGAGTTCGCGACGACGCTGCACTGACGCCCATGCAATCTGGTCGACACATTGCATACCTAAGTTCAATGAACGTGTCGTCCAAGACTTCCATGGTCAACGAATCGCGCAGCCCAAGGTGCATGCATCAGATTTCACTACGCCTTCGATTTAGATAGAGCATTTGGTTCGAAGTTACATGAAGTTCGACATTCTGCCGATCTCATCGGGGCTTCTCAAGCGTCCCCTCTATTATCGACTTGTAGGCGCGACGGCCGCGCCCTCAATACCATGGCGAGCCAAGGATTGCTCGAAAAATCCGCTCAGTTTCATTTCTTCTACGAAGCCGGCCAGGACCTTTTGCGCCACTTCGCCGCGGCTGCGGGGCAGGCCCATGGCCTGGCGGATGGTCATGAAGCTGCCGGGTAATAGGCGCAGGCCACCCAGGCGCGCGGCGTCGGCTTCGAGTTGTTGGCGTACACCGGCTGCCACTTCCGTGCCGTCTCGCAGGAAGGTGTCAACGACGGTTGGCGAGGTCGCGGCCCGGGTGATGGCAGCGCGTTGCAGTTCGCGGGTCAGGTAGAGATCGTAGGCGCTGCCCAGGCCAACGGTGACGCGGTGGCGCGGGTCGTCGACTTCGGCGATGTCGAGCAGGGGCGAATCGTCGCGCACCAGGTAGGCGCCTTCGATCAGGACGTAGGCGTCGGTAAAGGCGATGCCGGCGGCGCGCTTGGGGTCAATGGCAAAGAAGCCGATGTCGGCGGCGTCCTGGCTGACGGTGTCGACGGCCTTGCCGGCGCTGTTTAGAACGATGAGTTCCAGGGCAACGCCGAGCCGCTGCGCGAAGGCGCGGGCCAGGTCGACGGAGACGCCGGCGGGGGCGCCACTGGCGTCGCGGGTGGCCAGGATGGGGTTGCCCAGGTTGATGGTGGCGCGCAGCACGCCGGTGGGGGAGAAGGCCCGGACGATGTCGGCCGGGATGTTGGAGGTGCCGGAATGGGCGGCGGCGTCCGAACGGGCGGTAGTGTTTGAAATTGTGGTCATTGCAGTCTTGGCAGAGGACAGTGGGAAATTCAGAGGCGGTGGCGGATGGCTGACAGATCGTAGCGGATAGGTCATAGCCGTAGCAGCCAACTCACACGCTGTACCGCCCCGCACCCGGCGCACAGCACAGGTCGATCCGTTGCGGCTCCAGGTCGTCCCCGAACCACGCATTGATCGCGGCGCGGCGTTCGCCGACATAGACCGGCGCGCCATTGGCGTCGAGCTTCATGCCCAGGTCATGGCCCGGCACGAGCAGCGTACCGGGGCGCTTGCGCCACCACACCCAAATGCGTTCCAGGCTGGCGTGGCTGGCGGCGGTGTCGACGGTGTCGGCCACCTGGCCCGAGACCAGTTCGGCGCGGTTCTTGGCAGCGTCGCCGGTGAACAAAATTGGTTTGCGCGGGTCATCGACGTAGAACAGCAAATGCCCGGGCGTATGGCCGGGCGCGGCGATGGCGGTGATGCCGGGCAGGAAGGCGTCGCCATCGCCGATGCGGCGAACCCGATCAAGCTGGTCAAGTTCGCGCACGTACAGTTCGGGCAGCGGGTTGAAGCCGGGCGGCTGCGCGGCGGCCCATTGCAGTTCCTGCGCGCCGATCCAGACGGTGGCGTTGGGAAACAGGGTGAAGTTGACAGCGTGGTCGTAGTGGGCGTGGGTGAGGACGACGTCGGTGATGTCGGCCGGCGCGACGCCGCAGGCGTCCAGGTGGTGGCCGAGCAGGTGGCGCACGCCGAACGCTCCCACATCCACCAGGATCTTGTGGCGGTCCGAGCGCAGCAGCGTGCTGGTGCTCCAGCCCAGGCCGCCGTGGCAGACGGCGCGGCCGGGGTAGCCCTGGATCAGGATGTCGATCTGGTACATGGGGTCACTCCGCGGTGATGTGGGCCTCGCTGATCAGCTGGCGATAGCGTTGCAGGTCGTCGCGCAACTGGCGCGTGAATTCCTCGGGCGTCCCGGCGATGATTTCGTTGCCGCCTTCGGTGGCCAGCTTGCGCACCACTTCCGGGTCCTTCACTGCCTGGACCACGGCGTCGTGCAGGGTGGCGATGATGCGCGGATCGGTGCCGGCGGGCGCCAGTAGGCCCTGGAACTGGGTGATGACGAAGTCCTTGTAGCCCAATTCCTGCATGGTCGGCAGGTCGGGCAGGCTGGAGGCGCGGCGCGGGCCGGTGACGGCGTAGGCGCGCAGCTTGCCGGACTGTATGTGCGGGGTGGCGGTGACGGTGGTGTCGAAGGTGAAGGACAACTGCCCGCCCAGCACGTCGGTCAGGGCCTGGGCGTTGCCTTTGTAGGGCACGTGCGTCAGTTGAGTGCCGGTGCGCAGGGCAAGCAGTTCGCCGGCCAGGTGGCCGCCGGCGCCCAGGCCGGCCGAGCCGTAGGTGACCGCGCCCGGCTTCTTGCGGGCGGCGGCGAGTAGGTCTTCGATGCTGTGTGCGGGCGACTGCTGCGGCACCACCAGCGCATACTGGTAGCTGGTGATCTGGCTGATCGGGGCGAAGTCCTTCAGCGGATCATAGGGGGTTTTCTTGTACAGCGACGGGTTCACCACCAGTGGGCCGCTGGCGTCCAGCAGCAGGGTGTAGCCGTCGGGCGCGGCCTTGGCGACGAAGTCGGTGCCGATCATGCCGTTGGCGCCGGGCTTGTTCTCGACCACGATGGTGCCCTTCAGGGTCTTGCCCATGCGGGACGCGACCACGCGGGCGGTGATGTCGGCCGCGCCGCCGGCCACGTAGGGCACGATCAGGCGGATCGGCTGGCTGGGGTAGTCGGCGGCGCCGGCCTGCGGCGCGGCCAGGGCCGTCGCCAAGCCCAGGGTGAGCAGTGCGATGTGCTTCATTTTGGGGTCTCCTCCGGAATGCCGGCTCAGCCCTGGCCGGCGTGTTGGCGCAGCAGCGCCAGGACGTCTGCGGCGACTTCGATGCCGTGGGCGCGCTGGCGCGCCAGCTTGGCCAGTTCGATCTCGCCGGGCTGGATCACGGGGCGGGCCGGGTCGGCGGTCGGGCTGGCGTGCAGGATGGCGGCGAAGTCGTTCATGCGTTCGGCCAGCCATTGCGTCGAGCCCAGGCGGCGGGTGTCGATCAGCAGGAAAAAGTGACCCAGGTTCTGCGGTTTGTCGGGCGCGTCGACCCAGGATTTGACGTGAGTGAGGTAGGCGGCGTTGGACAGCAGGCCCGCGAACAGGTCCACCATCAGCGCCAGGCCGTAGCCCTTGTGGCCGCCGATCGGAAGCAAGAAGCCGTCCAGGGCCTGCCTGGGGTCAGTGGTGGGCTGGCCTTGGGCGTCGGTGGCCCAGGCGTCGGGGATGGCCTGGCCCGCCTTCAGGGCGTTTCGGATCTTGGCGCGGGCCACCACGCTCATCGCCATGTCGAGCAGGAAGTGGGCGCCGTCCGGGTTGGGGACGGCAAAGCCGATGGGGCTGTTGCCGACGCGCGCGTCGGTGCCGCCCCAGGGGGCGATGGTGGTGGTGGCGTTGCTGCCGATGATGCTGGCGTAGCCGGCCTCGGCGGCGATCAGGCCGTAGGGCGAGATGGGGCCGAAGTGGTTGCTTTGGCGGGCGAATGCCAGGCCCACGCCGCATTCGCTGGCGGCCTGCATGGCGGCGCGCAGCGCGTGCATGCCGACCAGCGGGCCGACGCCGTTGTCGCCATCGACCAGGCGCAGCGCGGGGGCGGGGCTGTTCACGCGGATGCGGGCCTGGCGGTTGATGCCGCCGACCTGCAGGCGTTCGCCATACGATTCGATGCGCGACAGGCCGTGGGTCGACAGGCCGAACAGGTCGGCCAGCACCAGGATGTCGACCACGTCGACGGCGTCCTGGCGCGGCAGGCCCAGGCCTTCGAAGGCGCGCACGCCCAGGGCGCGCAGTTCGGTTTCCTGGACGAGAGAGGGGGAGCCAGCGGTGGCGGCCATGATCAGCAATCCTTGTGTGAAATATGTGAGGGGCTTATTCGGCGGAAAGACGTGCGTCTTTCACCACCTTGCTCCAGCGGCGCTCTTCGGCGTCGATGAAGGCGGCGAATTCGGCGGGCCCGGCGCCGGACGGTTCGGCGGCGTCGTGGGCCAGGCGCTGGCGCACGGCGTCGGTCTGCAGGGCGCGCTGGGCGGCGGCCTGCAGCCGCGCGATGGCCTGCGGCGGCGTGCCGGCCGGGGCCAGCAGGCCGAACCATTGGGAGCTTTCGAAGCCGGGGTAGCCCTGCTCGGCCACGGTGGACACGTCCGGCAGGATCGGCAGGCGCTGGGCCGAGCCGACGGCCACGATCTTGATCTTGCCGGCCTGCGCGTGCGGCAACAGGCCGGGGATGCCGGCCGCGGCGGCATCGATGTTGCCGGCAAGTAGGTCGGTGACCTGGGCGCCGGTGCCCTTGTACGGCACGTGCACCACGTCGATGGCGGCGGCGGTCTTGAGCATTTCGAAGGCCAGGTGGCCGGCGCTGCCGTTGCCGGCCGAGCCGTAGTTCAGGACGCCCGGTTTGGCGCGCGCCAGCGCCGCGAATTCGGGCAGGGTGGTGGCCGGCACCTTGGCGCCCACGGCGAATACCATGGGCAGCTTGGCCAGCAGGATGATCGGGGCGAAGTCGCGGCGCGGGTCATACGACAGGTTGGCCATCATGGTCGGATTCACCGCCAGGGTGCCGACGTGGCCCAGGATCAACGTGTAACCGTCGGGCCGCGCTCGCGCAGCTTCGACCGTGGCGATGCTGCCTTGGCCGCCGCCCTTGTTCTCGACGATGACCTGCTGGCCCAGGTCACGCGACATCTCCACGGCGACGGCGCGCGCCACCACGTCGGAACTGCCGCCGGGGCCGTAGGGCACCAGCAACCGGATCGGGCGTTCCGGCCAGGCGTCGGCGTGGGCCGAGAAGGGGGCGGACGACAACAAGGGGGCGGCGGCCAGTGCCAGCGCGGTGCGCAGGCAGGCTCTCCGTAACGGCTTCATGGGTGAGGTCTCCTGTTCGGGCCGCTATTGGTTGCGGCTGGGAGACATCGTGCCCCGCCCTCGGAATCGAGTAAAGTGCAAAAATTCGTTCAATTCTTGATGAAAACGCATGAATTTCGATCTTGCCGATCTGCGCGCCTTCCTGGCGGTGGCCGACCTGGGCAGTTTTCGCGCGGCGTCCGAGGCGCTGCACCTGTCACAGTCGGCGCTGTCGCGCCGCGTGGACAAGCTGGAGGCGGCGCTGGGCGTGCAACTGATGACGCGCACAACGCGCAAGGTCGAGCTGACGACCATCGGCCGCGGCTTCGTGCCGCGCGCCCGCAGCGTGCTGAATGAGCTGGAGAGCGCGTTGGTCGGCATCCGCGACGTGGCTGAGCGGCTGTCGGGCATGGTGACGATTGCCTGCGTGCCTTCCGCGGTGGCGTATTTCCTGCCGGATGTGATCCGCGAATACCACGCCAGTTATCCGCGCATCCGCATCCGCATCATCGACGAGTCGTCCTCGCTGGTGCTGACGGCGGTGGCGCGCGGCGACGCGGATTTCGGCCTGACCTACATCGGCGCCAACGACGCAGAGATCGAGTTCAAGCCGTTGCTGGAAGAGCCGTTCGTGGCGGCGGTGAACCGCAAGCATCCGCTGGCCAAACGCAAGTCGGTGGATTGGACCGACCTGGAGGAGCATCCGTACATCACCCTGGCGCAGGGCAGCGGCAATCGTTTCCTGATGGACCAGGCGCTGGTGCACAGCGGCAGCCGGCCGCGCCATTTCTGCGAGGTGCAGCACGTGCCGGCGCTGGTCAGCATGGTGGAGGCGGGCCTGGGCGTGGGCGTGGTGCCGCGCCTGGCGATGCCGGATGAGAATCATGGCACCCTGGTCAGCCTGCCGCTGCGCAATCCAGCCGTGAGCCGCACGATCGGCCTGATCCATCCGCGCGGTAAGACCTTGAATCCAGTCGCGCGGCTGTTCTACGACCTTCTGGCGCAACGAGTAGGAGCGCGCCAAAAGTAATGGCCCTCTAATGGCGGCCTGATCTGCCGATTCCGATATGGCTTCAAAGGTCCGAACGGGAAAGCCGTTGGTCGCTGGGCGTCGTCCACTCTCTGAGCGTGTAGGGACGGCTGCGCCATGCCGAGATGGGCAGGAGTTTGGAGACGTGACGGCAATCTGATTGCCTCGGGCGGCGCGGGCGAGCCTATAAATAAAAAACTGAGATGGCCGTTCGCTCTTGGCCGCGAGCTGACCTTGGCGGCCGTCTGCGGGGACTCAAAAAGTCATATCGATGCTGGTCAGGCCCCCAGCATGGAGCCATATGCGATCCGCAATGCGATGCGGATCAAGACCTTTCTTGCGTGGAAGCCGTGGAATCTTCCATCCCTTGAAGCGCTAAGACACTATTTTGCCGGTCCTGGACCTCTTTGGCAGAGAACCCGCTCTGTCCGTAGACCTTCGCGCGTCTGGCATCCTCGAGATGTTTGCGCATCAGGCCGGCAGCTTCTATAAGATCCTGCGTTTGAATCGCGGCGAGAATGGCCAGATGCTCTTCTGCTTGGGTGCGCCGTGGCGTACGCGCACTGGCCTGGCGATACTCTACCAGGCGGCGAAGTTCATTTAGTCGTTGAATCGTCTGCAGGACAAATCGGTTGCCAGACCATTTTGCTAGGGTTTCATGGAAGTGGCAGTTTGCTTCAAAGAGCTCAATTGCAGTCATCGTTTGATAGCCACCGTCAACGATGAAACGCTGTTCTCGGATCAAGCCTTGGAGCTCGTTTCGATCTGCTGTAAACCACGGGCTCAGAATCGCGGCTGGTTCTATCGACTGCCGGAACAAATAGCTCTCTTCGTAGGCCTGTGGGGAGTCGATCATAGGTAGGAACAACCAACCGTTACCGACCCGCTGTTCCACCCACCCCTCTTTTGCTATCCGGGAAAGTACCTTTCGCAGAGTGCTGCGCGCGACGCCGAATAGCCTCATCAACTGAGCTTCACTGACCTCGTCAGGCAGTTCCCCCGCTTGCCGTGCGCGGGCGATCCTGTCGTAGAGAGGATCGTCTGGCTCTGCAAGCAAGGTCCGCGCCTCTTCTTCCAGGTCCTGCGCAGCGCGTGTCAGCACGAAGCGGCGGTTGGCGTCCCGGTGCACGAGGCCCAGCTCCGACAGATGCCGCAAGGCAACTTGTACGGGGCTTCGCGACGTACCGATCGCTTCCGCAAGCGCGACTTCTGCAAGAGGGCTCCCCGCCTCGCGCTTTTCACGGCGCACTAGTGCGACGATCTCGCGGACGACGCGGGCTTGTACCGAGGTAAGTTCCTTCGTCTTCTCCATGGCAGGATTCTAGCGCGTCGCCGTCGATGAAGCGGCGTAGCGGCCGCCGTTGCGAGTATCAGTCGATTTTGAGCTGGAACTTGGATATCAGCGCGGACATCTTTTCCGAATCCTTATTGATAATTTCGCGTAGCGCTTGCGGCCCGCCCGCAACAGGCGTGGTCATTGCGTCGTTCAGGCGCTGACGGACCGATGGATCTCCCATCGCTTGCCGCGTGGCGTCGGCCACAGTTTCAATCCGGTCCACGGGTGTCCCTTTGGGCGCGACCAGGCCCATCCACGACGTGAATTCATATCCCGGCACGCCGCTTTCAGCGACCGTGGGAACGTCCGGCAGAGCGGGGTTGCGCTGGCTGCCGGTAATGGCCAAGGCCTTCAGCTTGCCAGAGCGTATGTGCGGCAACGCGGCCAACGGAAAGGCAACGACCGTGGATATCTCGCCGCCCAAAACACCGATCATTGCCGGGCCGCCGCCTCGATAGGGCACATGAACGAGATCGACTCCCGCCATGGATTTGAGCATCTCTCCTGCAAGGTGATTGGCACTGCCATTGCCGGCAGTGCCGTAGGTGAAGCCGCCAGGCTGTTTGCGGGCAAGCGCCAGGAACTGGGCAAGGTTCGCGGCGGGTACTGACGGATGCGCGCAGATGATGAGATCAATCGACGTCATGAGGCTCACGGGAGCGAGGTCTGCCACGTGATAGCCGGGGTCCTTGTATAGAAACGGGTTGATGGTCATCGTTCCCTGGTTCACAAACGTCAGCGTGTAACCATCACTCGGCGCACGGGATCCGGCGGCTGTGCCGATGTTGCCCGCGGCCCCGGCGCGATTGTCTACGATCACGGACTGGCCCAGCGCCTTTTGCCAAAGGGGTTGCAGCAGCCGACACACGGCGTCCGCATCGCCGCCGACGGGTTGCGGAACGATGAGCGAAATGGCCTTTTCGGGATACTGGCCCGCCGCCAAGCTGACCCGGGACAGCGGCAGGGACAGCGCCGCCATGGCCAGGCCCGATAAGGATCGCATCGCGCGGCGCCGGGATTCGTTTTGAATGTGATACTTAGTAGCCATGTGAATGTCCATGGTTGTCTCCTCAGTTGTTTTGTAATGTGCTTCCGTTATGTACTTCAGTCTGGGCTTGGCTGCTGCGCGTTAGTACAGCGGCACCACGCCGATCAAACCGGCCACGGCAATCATCACCAGCGCCAGCAGCACTGCCCATTTCCACGTGAACCGCTGGTGCGCGCCGAACTCCACGCCCGCGATGCCTATCAGTACGTAGTTCGCGGCCACCAGTGGACTTAATTGGTGGACCGGCTGCCCCAGCAACGAAGCGCGCGCGATGATCTCGGGCGCGATGCCGTAGGCCTTGCCCGCCTCGGCCAGGATCGGAACGACACCGAAATAGAAGGCGTCGTTCGACAGGAAGAAAGTCATCGGTGCGCTGAGCAGCGCCGTGATCAGCGGAAGGAAATTGCCCGCCGACTCCGGGATGATGCCGATGACACTTTGGGCGATGGCGTCAGTCATCTTCGTGCCCGACAGGATGCCGGTGAAGATCCCTGCGGCAAAAATCACGGAAACCACGGCAACCACACTTGCTGAGTGTGCTGCCATGCGCTCTTTTTGGTCTTGCAGCGACGGGAAGTTCACCGAGATCGCGATCGCGAACGCGCCCATGAACAGCAGCGGCAATGGCAGTGCACCGACTACCAGCCCGACCATCAGCGCGCAGGTCAGGATCAGGTTGAACATCATCAGCGGCTTGCTGCGAGGATGGCTGGACAGCTGCACGTTGCCGCCCAGCGGAGATTCCATGACCGGCGCGGCGTCGCGCCATTGAATGGTCTTGAGCCGGGCGCGTTCCCGGCGACCAAACCACCATGCAATGCCCAGCGTCACGGCGGACGCGGCGATCATGCCCGGAATCAGCGGAAGGAAGACTTGAGAGGCATCCAGATGAAGCGCGCTCATGACGCGTGCTGTCGGGCCGCCCCAGGGGGAGATGTTCATGATGCTGTTGCTCAGCATCGCCAGGCAGGGCAGGATCAGCGGATTGATCCCCAATTGGCGGTGCAAGGGCAACATGGCTGTCAGGCACAGCAGGTAGGTTGTTGAGCCATCGCCATCCAGCGACACCAACAGCACGAGCAGGGTAGAGCCGACGATCACCCGCATGGGGTCGCCCTGGCAGACGCGTACGATGGCGCGAATGAGAGGGTCGAACAGCCCCACGTCGATCATCAGGCCGAAGTACAGAATGGCAAACATGAGCAAGACGCCGGTCGGTGCAATGGCGCGCAGGCCGCTCATGACCATCGGGCCGATCTCTGGGCCAAAGCCGCCAAGCAGGGCGAACAGAATGGGAACAGTGATCAAGGCGATCAGGGCGGTAGCACGTCCGCTCATGATGAGCGCCATGAACGCGATGATCATCCCGTAGGCAAGCAGGGTAAGCATGGGTTTGTCTCCTGGCTTTGTTATGGTTATCGAATTGCAGGGCGAACGATGCCCCGCCCGGTCGATGCCGGGCGAGCCTTTCGCGCCGCGGGGAGGGGGTTAGGGTTGGCTGTTTTGGTGCAAGTAGTCTCGCCAGACGAGGGGCATGATTCCGCCATGGCGCCAGTAATCGACGTCCTCGGTCGTGTCCAGCCGCACGATCAGCGCAATTGTGGTCGTGGTGCCGTCAGCTCGGTGAATGGCGGCCTTGACACGATCCCCAACAGCTAGTTGTTCGGTCAAGCCCAGGACATCAATCGTTTCAGAGCCGTCAAGCGCCAGCGAATCGGCTGTGGTGCCAGGTTCGAACTGCAAGGGCAGTATGCCCATGCCCACGAGATTGGTGCGATGGATGCGTTCGAAGCTTTCGGCGATCACGGTCTTCACGCCGAGCAATGCCACGCCCTTGGCCGCCCAGTCGCGCGATGAACCGCACCCGTAGTTGCGGCCTGCAATCACGGTAAGCGGCGTTTTCCGTTGCAGATAGGCCTCTGCCGCCTCGAAGATCCGCATTTGCTCGCCTTCGGGCATCAGGCGTGTATAGCCGCCTTCGACGCCGGGAACGATACGATTGCGCAACCGGATGTTCGCGAACGTGGCACGCACAGCGACGTCATGGTTGCCGCGACGCGTGGTGTAGTTGTTGAAGTCCGCCTTTTGCACGCCTTTGGCCAGCAAGAAATCGGCGGCGGGCGTGCCCAGGCTGATCGCGCCAGAGGGCGAAATATGATCCGTGGTGACGGAGTCGCCAAGGATGGCGAGCGGCCTCATGCCGATAATGTCGGACACCGGAGAAGGTTGCGCACGCAGCCCGTCGAAGTACGGGGGCTGGCGGATGTAGGTGCTGTCGGGCTGCCAGTTGAAACGTTCGCTGGCCGTACCCGACAGCGCATCCCACTGCGGGCCGCCGTCGAAAAGATCCGCGTATTTTGCGCGGAAGATTTCCGGTTCGTACGTGGTGTCCACCAGCGCGGCAATCTCCGCGGCGGTGGGCCACACGTCTCGCAGGTACACAGGGTTGCCGACCTTATCCACCCCGATGGGGTCGGTGGTGACGTCGCGCAGCAGCGTGCCGGTCAGCGCATATACGACGACCAGGGCGGGCGAGGCCAGGTAGGCGGCGCGCACATTGGGATGGATTCGGCCTTCAAAATTCCGATTGCCGGACAACACGGCGGTGGCTACCAGCTTTTCACGTTCGATGGCTTCTGCGATGGGCTGGGGCAGCGGGCCGGAGCCACCGTTGCACGTTGTGCAGCCAAAGCCTGCGACGTGAAAGCCCAGGGTATCCAGGGCGTTTTGCAAACCGGCCTTTTCCAGCACCGCGGCGGTCACATGGCTGCCGGGCACGAGTGATGTCTTTACCCATGGCTGCGTGCGCAGTCCCAAAGCAACGGCTTTCTTCGCCACCAGGCCAGCCGCCATCATGTTGACTGGGTTGGCCGTGTTGGTGCAACTGGTGATGGCTGCAATGACGACGGCGCCGTCGTGCAGCGCGTAGTCCGCGCCCTGTACGACCACCTTACGACGGTCATCCACGGGTATCCCGGCGATGTCGATGTGATGCTGTTCGAACGCGCGCCTCGCCTCGCCCAACAGCACGCGATCTTCGGGGTTGCGCGGGCCGGCAAGACACGGAGCGATGTCGTCCAGCACGATGGTGATGACACGGTCGAAGACCGGCGCCGGCGTGGCGGCATCGCGCCAGAGGGCCTGCGCCTTGGCATAGGCCTCCACCAGTTCCAGTTGGGATTCGTCGCGGCCTGTCATGCGCAGGTAGGAGAGGGTGCGGTGGTCGATGGGAAAGTAAACCGCCGTGGCGCCGTATTCCGGTGCCATATTTGCGATCATCCCCCGGTCGCCTAGGGACAGGGTTTCGAGGCCGTTGCCGAAGAACTCGACGAACTGGCCTACCACCCCGATCTTGCGCATCTGCTGCGTGATGGCCAGTACAAGATCCGTGGGCATGACACCTTCGCGCAGTTGGCCGCGCACCTCAACGCCTACCACTTCGGGCAACGCCAGCGCAACTGGCTTTCCGACCATCACGGCTTCTGCTTCGATGCCGCCCACGCCCCAGCCCAGGATGCCCAGGCCGTTGATCATGGGCGTATGGCTGTCGGTGCCGACACAGGTATCGGGAATGGCCAATTCCTCGCCTTGCTGCGTTTCGATGCGAACCACCTGCCCGATGTTTTCAAGGTGGATCTGATGCATGATTCCTTTGCCCGGCGGCACGATACGCACGCCTTCGAAGCTGCTGCTGCACCAGCGCAAGAACGCGAAGCGCTCGCCATTGCGTTCGTACTCTTTGTCCAGGTTGACCTGGCGCGCGTCGGCGCTGGCCCAGCGGTCCACCTGCAGCGAGTGGTCAATGATGACGTCCACCGGCACCTTGGGGCGCACCGCGCTGGCGTCGCCGCCAGCATCGGCGACGGCATCCCGCAGCCCCGCCATGTCGACCAGCATGACCTGGCCAAGGATGTCCTGGCCGAATACGCGCGCTGGGTAGAAGGTAAGTCCGGCCCCGGTGTCGCGATTCAACAGCGCGGACATCTCGGACGCGGTGTCCAGCCCCTGGCGCGCTTGTCGCGCCAGATTTTCAAGCAGGATGCGCAGGGAAAAGGGAAGCCGCTCCACACCGGGCAAGCTGGCGATCGGGACGTAGCGAATCGTGCGGCCGGCCAGCGGCAGAATAGGAAGATCGTTCATGATGCGTGGTAATTACAGAACAAGGGATTCGGGCACGTAGACCTGGCCGTCCATCAGGCGACGGGCTGACCGGCTCATCAAGGCTTTTTCCACGACCCATTCGCCGTCGTGTTGCGCCGCCTGTGCGCCGACGTTCAAGGTGCCGGACGGATGCCCAAAACGAATCTCCGCACGGGCGGTGTTGCCCAACAGTTCTGACACCTGAGTGCCGGGAATGGAAGCGGCAACCGCGATGGCAACGGCGCCGGTTCCCGTCATGGCGTGGTGCAGCTTGCCCATTGACAGGATTCGAGCGCAGATGTCGATGGATGCGGTATCGACGGGTTTGCCATCGGACGCGATGTAGCCTGTGGGCTTGGCGACGAAGGCGAGTTTTGGCGTGTGTGGGCGCTTCTCGGTCGCTTCCTGAGCGCTGGCGGCCAGGCCCATCGCAACCGTGGCATGTGCACGGATCGCTTCGCAGCGGGCCAACAGTCCGGCGTTGTTGTTGACGTCCTCCTGCAATTCGTTGCCCTGCAAACCGAGCGCCGAGGCGGCGACGAAGATCGTCGGGTTGCCGGCATTGATCAGCGTTGCCTGTACATCGCCAACCCCGGGCACTCGCAAGGTATCGATACGGTTGCCCGTGGGGAACATGGCGCCGCCTTCGCTATCGGCATCGGCGCCGGGATCCAGGAACTCGAGCTTGACCTGCGCAGCGGGGAACGTCACGCCGTCCAGCGTGAAGTCACCCAGTTCCACCACTTGGCCTCCACTGACGGGAACGTGCGCCACGATTCGTTTCTGGATATTCGCTTGCCAGATGCGAACCGTGGCCCAACCCTCGGCTGGGGCATCGACCAGCCCGCGCTGGATCGCGAACGGGCCGACGGCCGAGGTGAGGTTGCCGCAATTGCCGCTCCAGTCGACCACCGCACCTTCGATGGCGACGGCGCCGAACAGATAGTCCACATCGCAGTCGTCGCGCTCGCTGCGGCTGACGATCACGACTTTGCTGGTGCTTGAGGTCGCTGCGCCCATTCCGTCAATCTGTTTGCCATAGGGGTCTGGGCTGCCGATTACACGCAGCATCAGCGCGTCGCGGGACGCGCCGGGGTGACGCGCGCAATCAGGCAGGTCGTCAAGCGTGAAGAACACGCCTTTGCTGGTGCCGCCGCGCATGTAAGTGGCGCGGATTGGGGCTTGGCGGGGAAGGGGGGGCTGGGTCATGCTGAAACTCCGGGCTTGAATACGATGCAGACTGGGCTGCCGGTATGAACGATCGGTTGAAGTGGGCCGGTACCATCCAGGCACTCGATGACATCGCTGTCTTCGTTGGCGACCAACAGGCGCTGCTGATCAGGCGTCGCCGTAATGAAGCGAGGAATCGTGCCGTGCGTGAGGTACCAGCGTGGGGAAGTCATTCGGCTCCCTTGGACGCTGAACGCAACGACGCTGCCGTGGCCTCGGTTGGAAACAAACAGTCGGTCATCGGACAGCAACACAATGCCGGCGGCGGTGTTGTCGCCCGTGTAGGTGTCCGGCAGGGTCGACAGCCGCTGCGTGGGGGTGAACGTGCCGCTGTCGGGGCATACGGCGGCGGCAAGAACCTGGCTGGACAGTTCCAGCGTGATCCATGCAGTGGCGCCGTCGGGGCTGAAAACGAGGTGACGAGGGCCGCTGCCGGCGGGTAGGCGCGCGTTGCCTTGCCATTGCAACGCGCCCGTTGCCTCGTCGATGCGCACGGTATGGATGGCGTCCGTGCCTTTGTCCGGCACCGCGATCCAGTCGCTGGCAGGGTGGTAGACAAGCTGGTGCGGGTGAGCACCCGTTTGCTGCGTGCGATGCGGCCCGGCGTCTCCGGGCAAGGCGAGCGACGACGCAACGGGCCCCAATGCGCCGTCGGCGAGAATGGGCAACGCGCTGAGGGTTCCGGTGGCGTAGTTCGCCACCATCAGCCAGCGACCTGATCGGCTTACCAGCAGATGCACGGGATTTCTGCCGCCGCAGTCCCTCCGGCCGATAGGTGCTAGCCCGCCGTCCTCCGCTGCCTGGTATGCGCTGACCGTCGTGCCGTCGCCATGCACGGCATAAAGCACGCGACCGCTGAGGCCAAATGCTAGATAGGACGGGTTTTCCGGCGTTGTCTGCTCGCCCAACGAAGCCAACTGGCGTGGGCCGGCGAGGGCGAATACCGCGATACCCCTGCCTCGGCCCTGTCGAGCGGCAGAGCTTCTACAGCCCGTGTATAGGACGGCTCCCGAAGGCCGCCGTTGATCTGGTTGTGTCTCCATTGGATTCTCTAATGTATTTTGTGATTAGATTAATCCGAAAATTGAGCGTGTGCAAAGCCGTCTTTTAGGTCTGCTCCGAGTTTCGCTGCTAGAAATGCCGCTTTGCTCACGAAGTCCTAGGGAAATCCCTAGATGAGAGGATCGGCTCCAGATCTGTCTTATGTGTACAGATAAATCAATTTGTCGCGCGAACCGTCCAAGAGGTTCTAGTTGTTGGAATCAAGTTTTCGCCCAACCGCGCACAGTTGACCGTGGCTGCGTTGAAGCAGACCAATCTCTTGCGGACAAGCGAATGGAAATTTGCCTCATGGAGGTATCAACGATTCGGCCGCAGGGGAGATGCTTTCGGCAGCCGGCCGAAGGCGGGCGCGGCTGCGGTGTCCAGGATCGTGCCAGCAGCATCACTGGACTAGATGCCGTCTTCCTAGATGGTCGTGCCTTTTCTCTATGGGGTGCTCCTCATGCAATGTGCCTATCGAGGATGCAGATAGTGGATTCAATCTTTTGAATTGGACGCCTCGGGGGGGGCGTCACTAGAGTGTCGGCTCATGGTTTGAAAGAACCGTTGTGCAGACTCGATAACGAAATCAACGCCGTCGCTTGGGGAAATGAATAAATGAAAAAACTTTGCAGAATCTTTTGTGGTGCGCTGTTGACTCTCGCGCTTGCACCGGCTCACGCCGCATGGCCAGAGCGCCCCATCACATTGGTGATCCCGTTTCCACCGGGCGGCGGGACGGATGTTATTGGCCGCATCATCGGGAAGGAGCTTGGCGATAGTCTCGGCGTCAACGTCGTCGTCGAGAACAAATCGGGTGCGGGTGGGAACATCGGTACGCGCTATGTGACGAGTGCCAAGCCCGACGGGTATACGCTGCTGATGGGTACGACCGCCCAGACCATTTCGGCCGCACTCTATAAGGCGCCGGGCTACGACCTTTTGAAGCAATTGGATGCCGTGGTGACGATCAATAGCGGCCCGATGATTCTGTTCTCGCGCAACAGTCTGGAGGTCTCTTCTGTCAACGATCTGATCAGCCTGGCAAAGCAGAATCCCGAGAAAATCAGCTACGCCTCCGCCGGCTATGGGACGTCCTCACACATGGCTGCTGAAGTCTTCACACTGGCGACGGGCATCAAGCTGTTGCATGTTCCCTTTCAAGGTGCAGCGCCCGCGATGAGTAGTGTTGTAGCTGGCCAAGTCGATATCACTTTCGACATGCTGTCCACCGCCAAGCCGTTCGTCATGGACAACAAGGTCAAAAGTATCGGGATGGGTGGTGGCGAACGCTCGCCGTTGATGCCCGAGTTGCAGAGCCTGAGCGAGCAGAATCCCGAGCTGTTGAAGAGCTTCAATGAAACCGCCTGGAATGTGCTCATGGTTCCCAAGGGGACACCGGTGGAGATCCAACAGAAGATCAATGACAAGATCAAGGTGATCCTGGACGACGAGAAAATCAAGGCCCGATTGATGGACATGGGCAGTGTGCCGTTCTGGAAGAACGTGCCGGACTCCGGCAGTTTCGTTGCTGACGATGTGGCCAAGTGGAAAAAGGTAGTTGAAGATGCCAACATCGAGCGGATGTAGTGGGCGTGCCAACAGTGAAGGGCAAGCCCACATTGTGGGCCAGGGCGATCAGCAGTCGTTGCAGGGCTTGCTGGATGCGCTTGCTGAACAGCGCATCGTTGTGCCACTGGATAGAATGGATTTGGTTCTCCACGAGTTCACCGTGTTGCAGCGTCAACGCGCCCTGATCAACGGCGTCGTCGAGAGCGAAGGCCTCTCAGGCATCCACACTGTCATTTCCCGTTCGAGAGGGGCGTTGTGAGCAGGGAACTTTCCATTAGCGAAATGGCGCGCGCGCTGCGGTCTGGCGCCGTCAAATCCGAGCAACTGGTCAGGGCTGCGCTTGACCGAATCAACGCCTGCGACACCCGCATTCATGCGTTCACTCAGTTGAACCGCGAGTATGCCTTGAATGAGGCTCGCGCCTGCGACTTGCGGCGTCGCGAACAGGGTGCCGACAATCTGCCGGTCTTGCACGGAATTCCTGTTGCGGTCAAAGACATCTACGATCTTGCTGGTCAACCGACGACCTGCCATTCGAAGTTGCGTTTGGATCACATCGCCGAGCAGGATGCGGGGAGTGTGCAACGCCTGAAAGATGCCGGCGCGATCGTGCTGGGAAAACTGGCCACGCATGAATTCGCCTTGGGCGGTCCCAGTTTTGATCTGCCATTCCCGCCAGCGCGTAACCCGTGGAGTTTGCGCCATATTCCTGGCGGATCATCGTCGGGGTCAGGCGCTGCCGTCGCGGCCGGTTATACGCGGCTTGCGTTAGGTAGTTGCACAGGTGGTTCGATCCGCATTCCGGCCGCATGGTGCGGCGTCGTCGGCCTGAAGCCGACTTACGGTAGAGTCTCGCGACACGGCGTGTTTCCCCTAGCCTGGACATTGGACCACTGTGGTCCCTTGGCACGCAGTGTGGAGGATACCGCCATCGGGCTACAGGTGCTTGCGGGGCACGACCCGAGAGATCCCGGCAGCGCTGACGAGCCTGTAGATGATTATTGCTCGATGCTGGATATCGGAGTTCGCGGGTTGCGGATCGGCGTGGCGCGCTCGCGGTTTCAGCATCTTGCCCAGACGTCTGCTGAATTCCTTCGAGGCTTTGACCGGGCTAGCCAATGGCTGGCGCAGGAACAAGCCAATATGGTCGAGGTGTGCCTGCCCGACGATGAAGAATGCGTGGCGGTAGGGCGGGTGATCCTGGCGGCCGAGTCTTTTGCGCTCCACGCCAAAGACTTGCGCAGTCGGCCGCTGGACTATGGCCACATTACGTTGTCCCGATTGGTCCAGGGTGCAGCGGTATCTTCCGAAGATTATCTGAATGCCTTGCGCTTGCGCCGTGAACTCGCGGCGCGCATGGACACTGTTTTCGAACGCTGCGATGTGGTGCTCACTGCGGTAACGCTGGACACTGCACCGGCGTTTACTTCGGCGGGGACGGCGCACGGCTGGCCCGCGCAAGCCTATGCGTTTAATGTCACTGGACATCCGGCCATCAGTGTACCGATCGGGCTTTCGTCACAAGGGCTGCCCATGGCTGTCCAAATCGTAGGTCGATATTTCGACGAGGCGCTCGTGCTCAGGGTTGCGCGGGCCATCGAGAAACTCTCTGGATGGGAGGCGCAGCCACTTCCCGAGTTGGAGTCGTGATCCCGAAATTTGTCATCCGGCCATCTGACTTCTCTGCTGCTTCCAACCGAGTGCTGAATCCCGGAAGCATGAGTAGAGGTGCGTCTCGCCTTTGCGCAGGTTGATAAGGCCCAGGTTCAGGCGCGGAGCTTCGATCCCAGAGATGGCTCGGACGGCGACTTGCGGGGAAAATCGTTTGGCCAGACTGGCGGGCACGAGAGATAGCCCCAATCCCGCCTCGACCAGAACGATCACGGTCTGCACCTGAACGGCCCTGTGGGTAATATTGGGTGTCAGGCCTTCCGCTTCAAACAAGGCGTCGATCAAGGGCGCCAAGGCAGCCTGGACCTCGCCTGTGTAATGAATGAATGGATAGGGAGCGATCTGCGCCAACGTGACCTCTTCGTTCTCGGCCAGCGGGTGGCTTTGTGGCAGCGCAATGGTTAAATGGTCATCCAGCAAGTGGGTGAAGGCCAGGTCGGAATTCGACTCGGTGAGAAGTCGGCCGAGTCCGGCATCGATCTCGCCTGCCCTGATACGTTCTATCAGCTGTGAGTTCGTGGATTCATGCAGCTCAAGTTTGATCTGTGGGTACTGACCGCAGAATCTGGCCAGAAGCTCAGGTAACACTGTTCGGACGGCAGTTCCAACGAATCCCAGTCGCAACGTATTTCCATCGCCCGCCAGGGCGAGGCGGGCTCTTTCCCGGGCCATGCGCAAGCTCACCGCTGCAGCGCGCAGTTCAACGGCCGCGGCCTGACCAGCAACGGTCAGGTTCACGCCGCGGCTGGTGCGATGGAACAACTGGCAGTCAAACTCCTCCTCCAGCTTTCGAATGGAAGTGGAAAGTGCCGACTGGCTCAGGTGCAGCTTCTGCGCCGCCACGCTGAAGTTGCGGGTCTCGCTCAACACGATGAACTGCCGGATCTGTTTGGCGTCCATAGAATTCTGGTTGTTGATGGCGCAGCTACCGATCGGGTCTGCAGCCTACTGCTCGTTCGTCCACACTGGCGCGCGTTTTTCAGCGAACGCCTTTGCGCCTTCGGTCCTGTCACGGCTCGTGTATAGCGCTTTGACTGCGGGAAAGGCTTTTTGGATGGGGTACATCTCTTCTAGATTGCTGTTTTGGATGCCCTTGTAGGCCAGCTCTTTCGACGCCTTGACGGACATCGGTGAGCATTTCAGTATTTGGTCCGCCCAGCGGCGGGCGGCGTTGAGGGCTTCGCCTCTTGGAACCACTTCATTGACGAAACCCAGCGTCTGGGCTTCTTGCGCCATGACGCGGCGCCCAGTAAGGATGATTCCCATCGCCTGCTTCGTCGGGATTTGCTGCGGCAATCGGAGTATCCCGCCGCAAATCGCGGCCAGTCCCACCAAGGGCTCGGGTAGCGAGAAGAATGCGTTCTCAGACGCTACGATGAGATCGCAGGCGAGGGCAATCTCGAACCCCCCACCCATGGCGAGCCCATTTACCGCAGCAATGACGGGCTTGTTCATGGCAAACCTCGCCGTGATGCCGCCGAAGCCCGCCTCGGGGTAGGTCGTATCGTTGCCGGCTGCTTGGTACTTAAGATCGTTACCTGCGCAGAATGCGTCGTCGCCTGCGCCGGTCAGGATCGCCACCCTCAGATCAGGGTTGTTTTGAAAATCGTCGAACGCTTGTTGCAGCTCGAGGTTCGCTGGCCGATGCAGCGCATTGCGTACTGCAGGGCGATTGATCGTTATGATGCACAACTTGTCTTCGTGAGAGACATTACAAAATTCGTACATGATCTGATGTTCCGTTTTGGTGAGTTCTCGACGCAGGCTGCGGCCTGCGTCGAGACCGACGATCATTCCTGGCGAAGTTTGGTCTTCTGAGATAGGTCGGTGACGGTCTTGATGTCTCCGTTGATCTGATCTTTGAAGACCTCGGGCGAGCTGCCGATGATCTCGAGAGACATGCTGTTGGCGGCCTTGACCAGGTCGTCGGATTTCAGGGCCTTGTCCAACGCGTGGGAAAGGGTGGCGACCACGTCGTTCGATGCTTTTGCAGGCACCATGAGGCCAGACCACATGGGCATGTGGACGCCCTCTATGCCCGCTTCCTCGATGGTGGGCACGTCGGGCAGTGCACTCATGCGCTTGCCGCCTGTGATGGCGATCGCGCACAGCTTGCCGGCCTTGACCTGGGGCAGTTGAACCGGCGAAAGGAACGCGAGGTCGGTTTCCCCGCTGATCACGCTCATCGCAGCGGGCGACTCGCCTTTGTAAGGCACGTGCGTCAAGTCAGTCTTGGTGGCCAACTTGAGCATTTCGCCGATGATGTTGCCTGTGCTGCCGTAGCCCCAGGATGCGTAATTGAGCTTTCCAGGGTTCTCCTTTGCCCGCTTCACCAGGTCAGCAGGAGTCTTGATGCCTGAGCTGCAGGAAACCGCCATCATGAAAGGGACGTTGGTGATCATGCTGATCGGAGTGAAGTCGGTCCTGATGTCAAAGCCAGCCTCTTTGTTCAGCACGGTCTCCGACGCGGTTGAGGTGGTACCGAACAAGAGCGTGTATCCATCGGGCTTTGAGGCAGCTGCTGCGCGCGCGCCGATCGAACCGGATGCGCCCGCCTTGTTCTCCACGACGAACGGCTGCCCCATCACTGCCTGCAGGCTCTTTGCGACGAGCCGCGCCTGGACGTCCGTCGAGCCGCCCGCAGCGAACGGTACGATGATTGTGACTGGCCTGCTGGGATAAGGCGTCTCGGCTGTCGCGGTCGTTGTCCCGAAGCCGGATGCCAGCAATAGGGCCGCAGCCGCGGCTGCGCGCTGTGAAACTCGAATTTGCGTCATGTGTATGTCTCCTCGTAATTCTTTTTGGGGTAGATTCTGTCTGGATCAGTGATCGAGACTTCAGCTTTCAGAATCGGTCGTTAGTGCCTGCTCTGAAGCGATGCCGAATCTGGCAAAGATCTCCGCGTTGTGTTGGCCGATGCCGGGCGGTGCGAAGCGCAAGCTTCCTGGCGTGCGGCTAAGCTTGATGGGGATGCCGGCGCCGCGGTAGCCGTCCATTTCAAGAACCATCTCTCGGTCGCGGGTGTGCTGCAGCTTCAGGGCTTCGTCAACGGTTAGAACAGGGGCGCAGGGCACGCCCGCCGCCATAAGCGTGGAAAACAGGTGCATGCCATCGTGCTCGAGCAGCTTTTCCGCCAGGTGCGCGGTGAGTTGGGCGCGATGGGTCAAGCGGCCGACGTTGGTCGCGTAAGCGGCGTCCTGGACGATTTCCTGGAGGCCAAGATGTCGGCAAAGCGTTGCAAACTGCCGATCATTGCCAACTGCGATGAAGATGGGAATCGTGCCTGTCTGGTATAGGTCGTACGGCACCAGATTCGGATGTCCATTCCCTGTCCGGGGGGCTTCGCCGCCATAGAGCACATTGGCGGCGTGTGGATGAAGCAGGGACAACGCAGTGTCATACAGCGTGGCCTCCACCATCTGCCCCTTTTCGGAACGCCCGCGTTCATAGAGCGCAAGCATGACGCCAAGCGCAGCCTGCATGCCTGTGGCCGCGTCCACCAAGGGGATTCCAATCCGCGCCGCGTTCACAGCGGGATCGCCATTGGTGCTCATCAGACCCGACATGGCTTGAATGGCGGCGTCATAACCTGGCAACCCGCCGAACTGACCCGTCTCCCCAAATCCGGAAATCCGGCAATGGACCAGTCGGGGAAACCTCGCCGACAGCGTTGACAGGTCATCGATACCCCACTTGCGCCAGGTGCTCAACTTGAAGTTTTCGATCAGCACGTCGGCAGATGCCAGAAGCGAAAGGAGTGCGTCGAGCCCGCTGGCTGAATTCAGATCCAGCGCGACATTCTTTTTGTTGCGATTGAGGCCCTGGTAGTAGGGCGCGCTCCCATCCGCGACGGGAGGTCCATAGCGTCTTGTGTCGTCGCCGTCGAAGGCCTCTACCTTGATGACGTCTGCCCCATGGTCACCAAGAATCTGACCTGCATACGGGCCCGCCAGAACCCTTGATGCATCGACGACAACCACGCCCTCGAGCACGGACTGCGTTGCGCTCATAACCAATCTCCCATGAATGTACGGACTTCTTGCGCCTCGGAGGGCACGCGTCACGCCTTGGGCTGGATTCTATGGATGCGCACTTCATGTGTCAACGTGCAGTAATATATACTGCATAGCAGAATTACAGAGCGGCGGTGCGGCAGGGGAGCAATACGTGATGGGGCGGGAGCATGCTCTACACTTCCGGCGTCGACTTCTACGGATAAGTGTCTTGGCTCGAACTTCAAACTTATTGACCGACCTGCGCGCGACGCTGGACGAGAAAAAGGATTCAAGGCATTTCGTCACGGCGCTGAGCCGCGGCTTGGATATCCTTGCGCTGTTCACGCGTGACGTCACAGCAATGGGCAACGAGGAAATCGCGCGCAGCACAGGGCTCGCCCGGTCGACGGTGACACGCTTGACCTACACGCTGGCAACAACGAAGCACCTGGTGTATGACAGTGCGCTCAAGAAGTACAAGCTGGGTCCTGCGACGATGTCATGGAGTTACGCTGTCATGGACAGCGTCGCAGGTGTCCAGGCGTTGAGCCCTTTTTTGCAGGACTTCGCGGACCAGATGAGGGCCTCCACGGTCGCGCTCAATATTCAGGCCGGCTCGGAAGTAATCTATGTCGCCCGCGTATCGGGACCTGCCCAGGTGCAGATGAGAACGGGCATCGGGACTCGGCTCAAGCTTTGGCAGGCTGCGGCTGGTAGAGTCTTCTGGTCGATATCTGATGAAACCAGGAAGCACGAGGTTCTACAGGAATTGCAGAACCAGCCAAGCGACATTCGGGACCGGATCGTGGAAGAAATGGAGGCGGCCCAGGCCGAATGGGACCGTTACGGATTCTGCACGAGCATCGGCGCCTGGCGTCTTGGAATCAACGCTGTCGCATGCCCTTGCGGAGATGGTTCAGAGAACGGTTGGAAGTACGTAGTGTCTTGTGCAGGGATGAGCGAGGAATACGATTTGGAAACGCTCAAGCACAAGATTGCTCCGCAGTTGAAAGACTTTGCGCGTTTTCTGGCGCCCAAGCTCGCTACTTGCTGATTCGCCACAGGTGGCTGATCGGTTGAGGCTATGGCAGTTTCGGCGAGCCCGCGACTTGCGCGTGCAGCAGGACTTTGATTGAACTGAGCCGCGTCCGCGCCGGAGTGCAGAAGCTGCTGCCCAGTTGGGCAACAGCGTCTTGTGTGGTGCCGCCTAATGGTTGCGGTCGCGGCTTGCCGGATGCCTGGCGGACGGTTACTGGGTTCGGAGCGACCCAAGATTTGCGCTGATCCAAGACGCGACGTCGGTAACCGGAATCCCTCTGCGCTGATTGAACGTCTCGCTTTTGTCCCACGACATACCCCTACCTTGTGCAAAGGCTGCGCGGTATTTACTCATCATGTTCTGCGGGTCGCGCGACAGTTCATCCAGCAAATATTCGACGCTCCAGGCCGAACGGGTGAAGGGACGGCCGAGGCCCGCTTGCAGTTTGTCGGCGACTTCGCCGTATGTCACGGTGTCGCCGGCCAGATAAACGATCTCGTTCCGGATGCGAGGCGTTGCGAACACGATTTCGGCGGTCAGCACGCCAATATCATCGGGCGTCGTCAGTGTGACGGCGGTGTCGAGCGTGCCAAGCCCATGGACGGCATCGTTCTGTAGGTCAACGACGCCGAACTCGGGCTCGAACAGGTAACTCATGAACATGCCGGTCGAGATGATGACCCACTCGGTCTGGTGCTGGCTGCGCAGCAGTTCGCGCACGTCCAACTGTGCGTCGAAGATGTCTTGCGGGCCGCCACGACCGATCACGTCAAAGTCGACTCCGAATTGCCACGGGAAATACCGCGGGATGCCTGCCTGCAAGGCGGCGCGGGCAAGCTTCATCGGCGTGTCGATTCCCGCTGCGTAGCCGGCACATCCGATCACGGTGTCATACCGCGCAAATACAACCGCCAGCTCATCGATGGAACTCCTTACAAGATCGCCTACAACGATTTCAATGCCGCGGCCTCGGATCTCCGCGATATCATTTTGCTTGCTTGGCTCGCGCGACTCGACGGCGCTTGCGCGCAGCAGCACGCTGATCTTTGCGCCCTCGACGTCTTTGGCTTTACGCGCAAGATTGCGTAGCACCGGGAGACCGAGTTCGCCTGCCCCAAGTACAAGGATGTTTTTAGACGTAGAGTTAAGGTCTGTTTGGTTCATGGTGAAGCCCTCTTCAGATTTCGATGAGGCAGTCTAGCAACGCTTTATCGTGAATGTAAGAAGGTACACGCGTGATACTGGGAGCTGCATGTGATGGATCGAGACGAAATTCTCCGATACTCACAGACCGTTTGTGACGGCCTGCGAGACGATGACGATGGGCTGCGGCGAGAGGTACTCGCACATGCTGGTAGCCGCTGGTCTCTGGGTGTTGTCCACACGCTCGGCGTTTATGGAAGGCTGCGGCATGCCGAGATCGGCAGACGCATGCATGGAGTCACGCAACGAATGCTGACGCTCACCTTGCGGCAGCTCGAACGGGATGGCTTAGTGTTGCGGCATGACTTCGAAGAGGTGCCTCCCAGAGTCGAATACGAACTCTCTGATACAGGCATGGAGTTGCTCGTCCGCATGGTCCCGCTGTGGACCTGGATTGTCGAGAATGCGGACCGCTTCCGAGAAGCGCGGCAAAAGTTTGACAGGCTCCAGAGTGACGGTGGGAAAGGCCACTCTACGTGAGCTGTTCTGGCCGGAGGGGGCTTGTCGCAGATCTACGCGAAAGACGCTTCTTGGCACAAAGCGGAGCGCATCGCCGCGCAGGGGAGTTACAGCGGGCGAGCCATGCCGCAAATGCTGGCTCGCCCCTGGCCTACTTGGTTTCGATATTCGCGACAGCAGAGACCTCGAGCATCATTCACACAGAGCGAAGACTGTGCACTTCCTACGGCTTCTTCGGAAAAAAGGTCGATCGCCCGGAACGTCACCCGCGCTTGCCCTTCGAAGTTGCCGGCTTGTGATTGCCCTTGTTCATCAGCTAAGCCGATCCGGCCGGATGGCGCCTGCGCAGGCATGCTGACCGGTCGGAATGTACATATTGGAAATTGAGCGTTTGATACGCAAGGCTCTGTTGTGTTTAACGCAAGTCACCTACTGCCTTGGCAACGTTAAAGTTCTGACGCCTCATGCCGTATTGGTGGTACCTCGACATTTACAGAAAGGAGCAATTATGGCGATAAACAGCATCAGTGGTACTTCTCGGATCAGCAGCCTCGCGGACCTGTGGGCAGAAAAGATCCAGGCCAACAAGGAAGCCAAGGGGGGCTCGCGGCAGGACGCAGTTTCGGTGTCAGAGGAAGGCAAGATCCGCGTTAATAATCCTGCCGCCGCTAAAGTGGCAAACGCACAGGCTGCCGAGGAAACCGACAACGAGGACGAGTTCACTCGCCAGATCAAGCAATTGCAGAAGCAGCTCAAGCTCATCATGGACCAGATCGCCAAAATTAAGGCGAGCGGCATGTCGGACGAGATGAAGGCGCAGCAGATGATGGCGCTCAATGCCCAGGCAGTGCAGATTCAAGGCCAGATCACGAAAGTGCTTGCGCAGCAGGCCAGCGCCGCGAAAAAGAACGGTGGGGTGTCCGCGACTGCCTGACCCTTCGCGAATTTTACCGGTGTGGGGCGCTCGAACCTTCGAGGCGCATCGAAGTGGAACTATCGCGCGGCCTTCGCGAGTGTCCATTCCATGACGTTGCGCCTCACACCGCTCCGCTGCCCTAAAGGCAGGATCCCAACTTGTGTGACGTAATCAGGCCGATGTCAGCGGCGCATCTCCCGCATTTTATTGTCCTGACGATGATGTCATTCCCCACTCGCACTGTCACTTTCTACGGCCTCGTCCGGTATAGACAGTAATGCCTCCGCATTCGGCGGGCGACGACGGGTCTCATCATGAAAGTTGCCTCACGCTCTATCGGTTCCCCATCCGGAAGCACGTCCAGCGACGCCTCGCCGCGCAAGTGGTTCTTTGTTATTCACGGCTGGGCGGGTCTGAAGCTAAGCGTGCTGATGGCGTTTATCTGTTTGACCGGAACCCTTGCGGTCATCTCGACCGAGCTGGATTGGCTCGTCCATTCTGAAATGAGAGTCGAGCCCGCATCGAGTTTGGCGAGTTGGGGAAAGATGGCCGGCGCCGCCCAGGCCGCGCATCCCGACTGGACGTTGCTATCGTTCACCGCGCCTTACGCCTCACGCTTCGCCGCAAGGGCGTTGATGCGCACGCCGCAGGGCGAACAGCGGTTTGTGTGGGTGGATCCTTACCGGGCGGTCGTGACGGGCGACACGTCCTGGTTCAACATCCAGCGCTGGTTGCGCAACACGCACCGGCATCTGTTCTTGCCGACCCAATGGGGGGTGCCGTTGGTGTCGGCGCTTTCGCTGTTGCTGATCGCGCTGGTGGTCACCGGCCTAGTCATCTACAAGCGCTGGTGGCGCGGCTTTCTGGCGTGGCCGCGCTGGGGAAAGCGCCGGTTGGCCTGGGCCGACGTGCATCGGCTGGTTGCGGTCTGGAGCTTGTGGTTCACCTTGCTCATCGCCGTGACGGGCCTGTGGTACTTGATCGAGTCCCTGGGAGGGCATGCGCCGCCGTTGCCGGCGCTGTCGTCCAAGGAACCCCGCTCTGCATCTGCGCCGCTACACCCAAGCGAGATTGACGCGGCCGTGGACGAAGCGCAACGTGCGTGGCCCGGGCTGACCATCCGCGTCCTGCGTCTGGAGGCGGGGGGCAGGGCGGTGCAGCTTGAAGGGCAGACAGACGCCTGGCTGGTGCGTGACCGCGCCAACGCCATTCGCATTTCTTTGCCTAGCGGGGCGTCCACCCGCCGCAGCGCGGACGAGCTCGACGTGCATCAGCGCATTTCAGAGCTGGCCGACCCGCTGCATTTCGGTGCTTTTGGCCCCTGGCCCGTACGCGCCATCTGGTTCCTGTTCGGTTCCATGCTGACCGCGCTGAGCGTGACGGGTGCCTATCTCTATGGGCTGCGCATCGCGGGCGCCAGCGCCAAGATCCGCGCCAAGGCGGGGCATGACGGGCCGCCGGCCTTGCCGCTGCGCGAAGCCTGGGCGGGCATGCGGCAATGGCGGTGGGTGGCCGTGATCCTGCTGGTGATGTCGCAAGGCTTGTTTCTGGGGGAGGCGATGGGCTGGCTGCATCTTTTCTGACCGCCGGAATTTGAAGGGCTGCGACGCGCGCGGTGGGGCAAGCGCCAAGGTTTCCAGTATTATTAACGGCTCTCATTCGCAATTAGATTTGTTTGCAGATCCTGGTGCCATGTCTCAATCTTGCGCGTCCCGTCCTTCGGCCTTGAACGGTCTGTATGTCGATCATCATCAATGGCTGTGTGGCTGGTTGCGTAAACGGCTGGGCAACGCATGGGATGCCGCGGATCTCGCGCATGACACGTTTCTTCGCGTGTACGCCAGCAACCGCTCGCTGGAAATGCCGGAACCCCGGGCATTCCTGACCCATGTAGCCAAGGGGCTGGTGGTGGATCTGTGGCGGCATCGCAATGTTGAAAAAGCCTATGCCGAATCGATCGCGGCCTTGCCTGCCGACACCGTTCCCTGCGCAGAAAAGCGCGCCCTTATTCTGGAAGCGCTGTCCAGCATCGACCGCATGCTGGACGCCATGCCCGTGCGGGTGCGCAATGTGTTCCTGCTGGCGCAGCTGGACGGCTTGAACTACGCCGATATTGCCGCTGAGCTGGGCGTGTCCGTGCGCACGGTCAACCGCCACATGCAGCAGGCCTACCTGGCGTGCCTGACCGCCATCGATGCATGACGGCCGGACACATTCCTGATGCGCTGCTGGCCGAAGCGGCAGGCTGGATGGCCCGGTTGCACGACGCGCCGGACGATGAAGCCAACTTGCGCGCCTTGCATCGCTGGATGGCAAGTAGTCCCGCGCATGCCCAGGCGTGGGAGAAGGCCGAGCGTGTCATGGGCACCTTCGGCCAGGTGCCGCCGGCCATGCGCGCACAAGCGCTGCAAGGGCTGGCCCGGCCGGACCGCCGCCGGATGGCGCTACGGCTGCTGGGTCTGATCGCCGTTGCGCCCGTATCGTATCTGGCCTGGCGTACCCAGCAGTCCGATCTGGAAAGCGGCACCGGCCAGATCCGCCAGGACACGCTGGCGGATGGCACGACGTTGACGCTGGATACCGGCACACGTCTGGACATCCGGTACACCGACACCCTGCGCGCCGTCTGGCTGCGGGCAGGGCGCGTGTATGCCGCCACGGCGGCAGACGCCGGCGGGCGCGCACGACCCTTCATCGTCCAGACGCCGATGGGCGCCGTGCAGGCGCTGGGCACGCAATTCACGGTCAGCCTGCAAGATGACGGCGTGGGGGTGAACGTGTATGACGGCGCCGTACGGGTGAGCCCCAGCGGCAGCGCTGGCAGCCAGATCGTGCCCGCCGGACGACGGGTCCGTTTCAATGCGGGGGGCATGCTCAGCGAGGCGGGCTTGTCCGAGTCGGCGCCTGCTTGGACTTCTGGCGTGCTGACGGCCGATGACATGCGGCTGACGGACTGGGCAGCGGCCATGGCGCGATATCGCGCGGGCGTCATCCGATGCGCGCGCGACGTTGCGGACCTGCGCGTATTCGGCTCGTTTTCGGTGTTGGATACCGATACCAGCCTGGCGCTGTTGGCGCGGACATTGCCGGTGCAGATCGTGTTCAGGACCCGCTATTGGGTGGAGATTCAGGGGCGCAGCGCTTGACGCGCGCATAGGACCGCCGCAAGCCGTGTTGCCGCCATGGCATGTTTTCCGGCGTCCTACGGTGTACAGGATATAGGCCTTGAAACCGCATCGGTATCAGGCCGGGTCCTACCCGGACCATTACCTGCCTTCTCCCTGATATTTCTCTCTTGCGGCGTCTTCCTCATGTCCCATTCCCGTTCCTTCGTGGTTCGCACCACCACGATGCTTTGTCTTTCCGTCCTGCTGCCGTTGACCGGCACCGCCGCGCATGCGCAGCCCGCCGCTGAACAGGCGGCCACGCGCGACTTCCGGCTGGCGCCGGGCACGCTTGGGTCGGTGCTGGCGCAGTTTGCGACGCAGGCGGGCGTGCGCTTGTCGTTTGGCGGCGGCATGGTGCAAGGCTTGCAGTCGCCCGGCTTGAATGGCAGCTACACCGTGGAAGCGGGCTTTGCCGCGCTGCTGTCCGGCACCGGTTTGAGCGCCGTGCGCGCGGGCGCCAATGAATACACCTTGTCTGCGGCCGCTGCGCCGGTCGCGCAGCTGGAAGCGGTGACGGTCACGGCGGCCTACTCGGGCGGGCTGATGCCGGCCTTCGCGGGCAACCAGGTGGCCAGCGGCGCCAGCGCGGGCATGCTGGGCGAAAAAAGCATCATGGACACGCCGTTTTCCATCACCGCCTACACCAGCGCGCTGATGCAGCAACAGCAGGCGCAAAGCGTGGCGGATGTCGTGTCCAACGATGCGTCGGTGCAGAACACCAACCCGCGCACCAGCCGCTTCGATCAGTTCTCAATTCGTGGCTTTCCCGTGTTGAACAGCGACATCGCGCTCAATGGGCTGTACAGCGTATTGCCGACCTACGCCCTGGCCGTGGAAAGCCTGGAACGCGTTGAAGTGCTGAAAGGCCCCAACGCGCTGTTGAACGGCATGCCGCCCTCTGGCGGCGTGGGCGGCGCCATCAACGTCGTGCCCAAGCGCGCAGGCGATACGCCGACCCGGCAGGTGACGGCCAGTTATGGCACTGACGATGTCGCGGGTGGCCACGTTGACCTGGGCCAGCGTTTTGGGGACAAGGGCGAGCTGGGCATCCGCGTCAACGGCGCGTACAAAGGCGGCGACACGGGCGTGGGGTCGCAGCATACGACGCGCGGCCTGATGACGCTGGGCATGGACTATCGCGGCGAACGCACGCGCTGGTCCGTCGATGTCGGCCATCAGGACCGCAAGGTGGACGCGCCGCAGGAGCGTGTGGGCGTGGCAGCCGCCGCACCCGTGCCTGACGCACGCCGCGTGGATCGCGGCTACGCGCCTGACTGGACGTATTCCAACTCGCGAGACAGCTACATTGCGCTGCGCGCAGAATACGACGTGACCGACAGCACGATGGTGTACGGCGCATTCGGTGCGCGCGATGGCGACTACAAATTCCTGCGCATGAACGTCACCGTGCGCGATGCGGCCGGCAACTTTGGGTCCAGCCCCAGCTACTTCCTGCGCGACGAAAACGTGCAGACGGGCGAAATCGGTGCGCGGACGCGCTTTGCCACGGGCGCGATCTCGCATTCGGTGGCGTTCAGCGCCACGCAGTTCGAAAAGACCTTCGGCAACCTCAGCTACGATTTCGCGCCGGTTCAATCCAACCTTTTCTCGCCCTTGCCGACGACGGCGCCGTCGCTGGCGGGCTTGAGTTCTGACATCCCCCGGTCCGGCAAGTCTCGCCTGACCAGCATCGCGCTGGCCGATACCTTGTCCGCGTGGGACGAGCGCGTGCAGCTGACGGTAGGCGGGCGTTCGCAGCGGGTCGTGACGGATCAATACGATGAAAGCGGCAGCCTGACCAGCCGCTATGACGAGCGCAAGATCACCCCGGCCATCGCGCTGCTGGGCAAGCCGTCGCAGCACGTTTCCCTGTACGCGAACTACGTCGAAGGACTCAGCGAAGGACCCACGGCGCCGTTGACCGCCGTGAACGCCAACACGGTGTTTGCGCCGATCAAGTCCAAGCAGATCGAAGCCGGCGTGAAGGTGGAATACGGTGACGTGGGCGCGACCCTCAGCGCTTTCCAGATCCGGCGTCCCAGCGGGCTGACCGATCCGGTGACCGGCATCTACTCCGTGAACGGCATGCAGCGCAATCGCGGGCTGGAACTCAACGTGTTTGGCGAACCCGTGTCCAATGTGCGCCTGCTGGCGGGCCTGATGTATCTGGATGGCCGACTGACGAAGACAGGCAATGCGCTGACGGAAGGCAATGTGGCGCCGGGCACGCCGCGCTACAGCATGAACGCGGGCGTGGAATGGGATACGCCGTTCCTCCCCGGGTTGACGGTGACGGCGCGCGCCTTGCGCACCACCTCGCAGTATCTGGACGCTGCGAACAACAAAGAGATTCCTGGCTGGACGCGGGTTGACGTCGGCGCGCGTTATGCGTTCCGCGCAGGCAACACGCCGGTCACACTGCGCGCCACGGTGGAAAACGTCTTCAACAAGGCTTACTGGGCCTCAGCATCTTCCAATGGACTGACGATCGGTGCGCCGCGTACGGTGCTGTTGTCTGCGACCGTGGACTTCTGACTGACGAGAGTTTCCAGGCCGGATCGGGGGGGGCACGAACGCTGATCTCGGTGGCGGTAATCAGCATGGGCAGAAGGAAAAGGGCGTAAATGGTGGGACATCGTGGTCCGCCGCGCGAAGTTAAATTTGCATCGCTGGTGACAGTCCACTTCTGGCGCGAGCTCCCGTTGATGACGGGCCCTTCCCGTGCGGCGCAGTCGGGCCGAAGAAAGGTAAGAAGGTCGAGAAGCAGCCAGCATTCCCGGGCAAAGGAAAGGAGCGCGAGGGTTTTCTCACTGCCGGTCAGTGGGACGCGCTCGCTTCAGGCGGCCGAGCATGAGCACTGGCTCCGTGTGGTGGGCTCCAGATAATTGCCATTGGCCATTGACCAGAACTAACAGCGCATGGTGACGCCAGTCTCGCCACCTTCCGATGTTGACGACTGATCGCCATTGAGTTGGTAGGCGATCATCGCTTTGGGAGAGAGCAATGCAACTAAGTTTCAGTAGTGCGTGGGCAGGAGAAAGGCGGATGCAGGACGACGTCCAAGACGCACCGGTGGTACGTGAGGTGGGCGGCCTCTATCGAGCCGCTACCCCCCAAGAGTTGCTACGCGCGGCTGCGCATCAATTGGAGGGGGCGCTGAATAGGCGGTTGCCAGTGGCCAAACCATCGGCCGCGATCGACTATATCGTGACGCGGCTGGCGCTGTCGGACGTCGAGGTGTTCGGCGTAATGTTCCTTGATGCGCAGTTGAGAATGATCGCCTTCGAAGAAATGTTCAGAGGCACGCTGTCTGAGACGAGCGTGTATCCACGCGAGGTCGTCAAGGCGGCTATTCGGCACAACGCGCATTCCATCTTGATTGCCCACAACCATCCTTCGGGTTCGTCACAGCCAAGCAAGGCGGACGTTGAGGTTACGCGGCGCTTGAAGGAAGCCGTGGCTCTGGTGAATGTCACATTGGTCGATCACGTGATCGTGGCGGCAGGTAGCGGCCACTCTATGGCGAAGATGGGCTGGATCTAGACTTGCCTGTATGCGTCCAACAGCCGAAGACCGAACGGTCTTCGGCTGTTTTTTTACGCGGCTAGTAGCTGCTTGGCGGTTAGCCTCTTTTGAAGCTCCGCCGGCGCCACGGCTCCCGAAAGCAGTCTTTCCAAATATTCGCCCAGCTTCGCCCATGCTGCTTGTTTCTCGTCGGCGTAGTCGTAGAGCTGGTAGTGCCGCCTGACTCGGTTCTTGCCCGTGTGAATAACGTGATTTTGGCAGCGGTCGATGATGTTTGGATCGATTCCTAGCGACTCCATGATCGTCGACCCCGTCCGCCGTAAATCATGAGGCGTCCAATTGCCGTTTTGGCCTTTGCCGAGAACCAGGGAGTTGTCCGAAGCGCGACGTGCTTTGGGCTTTCCGTTGAACATGGCTTGCCGATCTTTGATTTGCTTAGTAAAGGCCTGCTTGTACATCGGTTGGTCCACCTCCGCGTCATCATTGTCGCGCGAAGGTAGGAGCCAGCGGGATGATCCTGCCAGGCTAACAAGGGTCTTGAAATGCTTGACTGCGAAGGGTGAAAGGAAAACCAGATGGTCGCGCTTCTGTGATTTTCTGCCCTTTACGTTCGCCTTGGGAATGAACCACGTGCCTTCTCGGAGATCGAGATGAGTAATTTCAGTTAAGTGCAATTCCCCTATCCGGCATAGCGTGCTCAAACAGATCCAGGAGACTGCCTGCAACGCCTTGGACGGAGGCTTCCTCTTTCGCTTGTCATCCGAAGCGAGATACTGCTCCTCCAACTCGCGGTATCGAGTCTGGAGCTCGACAATCTCGATGGGAGGGAGAACGCGTTCGCGCGCGTTATCCGGGTCGTAATCGTCCGCCAGGAGCACCCCGAGTTCAACCAGCTCAACCGGATTTCCTTCCGAAAGCAGCTTTCGCCATGGTTGGCGCTTCTCTGCCCAATGGAACATCTGACCCAGTATTTGGTAGGTCACCTCGGCAAGCCGATTGCAGCCGCGACCGACAATCGAGCGGATTACTCGCTCAATATCCTTCTCGCGAATTGATCGCACGGGAGTATCACCGATCAAAGGAAGCACGTCTTTTTCAATGATGCGCTTCACTTCGGTGTTGCCATCTGCTCGCTTCACTCCCGATTCCAGCCACCTTTTATACATCTCATGGAACAAAAGGGCGTCGGTCGTGGCCTCTTGTTCAGCGGCGGTTACCGCGGCAGATTCCGCTGCCATAGCTTCCTGCACCTGGGCTTTTTCCAAGTCGCGGACGGCCGACGGATTGCGGCCCGCCTTGATGTCCGCCCGCGCTTTGTTCCTGGCGGAGCGGATCTCGTCGAGGGTGCGTTCTGGCCATGAGCCGCAGTAGAATCTCTTTACCTTGTCGCCCATGCGGTAGGCGTATCGCCACACCACGGCCATCGTGCCGCGCTGAATGCGGATCTCCCCAGTCAGGCCGTCTCCATCGGCCAGGTGATCACCGGCCCATTCCGCCGGCACCGCTTCCAGTTCTTTGACGGTCCACCGCGCACCTTTTCCGCGTTTTGGGTATCTCGTCATATTTCCTCGAATCTCTCCATTCTTCTGTCTCAAGCGCCATATGGGACAACATATGGGACAACATTTTTGCGGCTGTCAGCGTACATTAGCGAACGTCGACGAACAAGGAGATTTGTATAAATCCTTATGAATCAGTTGGTTATTCGTTCGCTGACGTTCGCTGACGTTCGTGCGTTTCTAATTTGGGAGCAGAGGGTCGCGAGTTCGAATCCCGCCGCCCCGACCATATTCAAGTGATGCCAGCCGTCCGGGCATCTTTCCCACCATGCAACGGGTGGGCCGGCGGAGGATCCACGGCAAAAATGCCCTCTCATGTGTCGCATGAGAGGGTTTTTTTGCGCCATCTCATGGTGGGGATGATCCGGCATCGCGGCGCCGCGAATGGCCCGCGTCAGCCTGGCGCGCCGACCCATCTTCAAACCTGGATGCACAAGTCACATTTTGACGGGTGGCTAACGGTCAGGCGTCGGTAGAATTTCAGGGTCACATTGAATTCGCGGTGTTGCCATGGCCGAATCCCCGTCCTCTTCTTCGCAGGAAACCGTGCGCCCCTGGCGCAGCGGCGATGTCACCGTCATCGATAACACCAAGCTGAAAAAGGCGGTGACGGCCGCGGCGCTGGGCAATGCGATGGAGTGGTTCGATTTCGGCGTCTATGGCTTTGTCGCCTTCGCGCTGGGCAAGGTGTTCTTCCCCGACGCCTCGCCGGCCGTGCAGACCATCGCGGCGCTGGGCACGTTCTCGGTGCCCTTTCTGGTGCGGCCGCTGGGCGGGGTGTTCTTCGGGGTGATGGGAGACAAGTTCGGACGGCAGAAGGTCCTGTCGCTGACGATCATCATCATGGCCATCAGCACATTCTGCATCGGCTTGATTCCGTCCTATGACTCCATTGGTCTCTGGGCCCCGTTGCTGTTGCTGCTGTGCAAGTTGGCGCAGGGTTTCTCGGTGGGCGGGGAATACACCGGCGCCGCGATTTTCGTCGCCGAGTATGCGCCCGATCGTCAACGAGGATTCCTGGGAAGCTGGCTCGACTTCGGATCGATTGCCGGTTTCGTGTTGGGGGCCGGCCTGGTGCTGCTGCTGCAGACCGCGATGTCCGAACAAGCCTTCCTGGACTGGGGCTGGCGCGCGCCGTTCTTCATCGCCGGTCCGCTGGGCCTGCTGGGCCTGTATCTGCGCCACGCCGCCGAAGAAACGCCGGCCTTCACGCAACAGCTCGAGAAAATGGAGCAGGACGACCGTGATGCGGTGCAGGAACGGCCGAAGGTCTCGGTGCGCGAGATCTTCGCCAAATACCGCAAGGCACTCCTGGTCTGCATCGGCATGGTGCTGACGACCAACATCACCTATTACATGCTGCTGACCTACATGCCGACCTATCTGTCGGGCAGCCTGCACTATCCGGAGCAGCACGGCGTGTTGATCGTGGTCGTTGTGATGGTCGGCATGCTGTTCGTGCAGCCGGGCGTGGGCTTCGTCAGCGACAAGATCGGCCGCAAACCGTTCTTCATCACCGGCTGCCTGGGGTTGATGGTGGTGGCCATTCCGGCCTTCATGCTCCTGGGTAGCGACAATATCGGACTTATCTTCCTTGGCCTGCTGTTGATCGCGATCGTGCTGAACTGCATGATCGGCGTGATGGCCGCCACCCTGCCGGCGCTGTTTCCCACCCGCATCCGCTACAGCGCGCTGGCGGCCTCATTCAACGTGGCCATCATCATCGCCGGCCTGACGCCGACCGCCGCCGCCTGGATCGTCGAGGAAACCGACAATCTCATGATGCCGGCGTATTACCTGATGGCGGCCGCGGTCGTGGGCCTGATCACGGCCGTATTCATGCCCGAGACGGCCAACCGGCCTTTGCGCGGGGACACGCCGAACGCCGCGAACAAGGGCGAGGTGAAGGCGCTGCTGCAACAGGCCTACGATCACATCGAACAGAGCGTGCAGGACGTGGATGCCGAGATTGCCGACCTGGAAGAGAAACTGGAAGCGTTGAAGCAGAAGCGGCAGCGCCTGGCGGATCGGCATCCGCACATCGAATGACCCGCGTGGCAGGCGCACATGGCCCAATCCGGAACCCGCTTCTTGGCCCTTCCGGAATAAACCGCGCCGGCGCAACATGGAGTCTTCGACAGCCATCTATCAGGACTCTTTCATCATGAGCCAGCGCATCGACTATGCCCGCGCCGCGCCCGAAGGCTACAAGGCTTTTGGCGCCGTTCACGCCTACCTGCGCCAGTGCGGCCTGCCGGAGGCGCTAGTCAATCTCGTGTACTTGCGGGTTTCGCAGATCAACGGTTGCGCCTACTGTATCGACATGCATTCACGCGACCTGCTCAAGCAGGGCGTGACGGTGGACAAGCTGGTGCTGGTGCCGGTGTGGCGCGAAGGCGGCGCGTTGTTCAGCGCCCGCGAGCAGGCCGCGCTCGCCTGGGCCGAGTGCGTGACGCGGGTGGCCGAAACGGGCGTGCCGGATGCCGATTATGCCGCCGCCGCGGCCGAGTTCAGCGACAAGGAACTGGCGGACCTGACCTACGCGATCGGGCTGATGAACGCCTTCAACCGCTTGGGCGTCACGTTCCGCAATATGCCGGCCGCCGTCAGGGCCGGAGCAGCTTGACCGCGATTGCCAGCATGACCAGCCCGACCAGTGCGTCCAGCACCCGCCAGGCGGCCTGACTGGCGAACACCGGCCGCAGCAGCCGGGCGCCGAAGCCCAGCGTGAAGAAGAAGACGAACGAGGCCGCCATGGCGCCGAGCGCGAAGGCGACCTTGCGGCCCTCGTACTGGCTGGAGATCGAGCCGAGCAGGACCACGGTGTCCAGGTAGACGTGCGGATTGAGCCAGGTCAAGGCCAGGCAGGTCGCCAGCGTGGCGCCCAGCCCGGCGGCCTGGCTCGAGGACGGCGTCAGGCCGCCGTGGTTGCGCAACGCCGAGCGGAAACTGCGCGCCGCGTAAATCAGCAGGAACAGCGCGCCGCCGTAGCGCAGCACCGGCTCCAGCCAGGGCAGGGCGTTTGATGCCAGGCCGAATCCGGCAACCCCCGCGGCGATCAAAACGGCATCCGACAACGCGCACGTCATGCAGACGGCAAAGACGTGTTCCTGGCGCAGGCCTTGCCGCAGCACGAAGGCATTCTGCGCGCCGATCGCGAGGATCAGGCTGAGGCTGAGGAAAAAACCGGGGAAAAAGGCGCTGGTCATGTCGTACCCTGAGTCAAGGGCGACAGACTAGCGGTTGCAGCCTGATTAGAGAATCTAAAGATCCTAATCCATCTTTAGAAATGCTGAATATTTTCCGGCGGCGTCATGGCGCCGCCCCGCCTCAATGGCGCGGACCGTCTTGGCCGGGTTGCAGCTTGGCCAACTGCGCCTGCAGCGAATCGAGCAGCAACTGCAGTTGCTCGGACGTCACGGCATAGACGCGGCCTCGTTCGCTGCGCGTGGCCGCCGCGGGCGACGGGGCGGCCAGGAAGTCCAGCCGCAGCAGCAACGAATCGTGTTCCACCAACGGCATCATGGCCCAGCCTGTCACCGGCGAGACGGCCTCGCCGGCCTTGAAATCTCTGTCTTGCACCTTTGCATCCTGTTCACGCGGTCGGCAGGCGACCGTATCCCGGGATTTTATTTATTCAGCTTATTGTCAGCAAGTGCGTTGAAAAGGAGACTTCCGCGGACTGGTGATCGAAACTCGGACCGAAAGATAGGCGCCTGTGCGGAAAGCGGGCAACAAAAAGGCGCCCCGGAGAGGGCGCCTGTTGTCAGGCGAGTGCGTGAAACCCGCCTAGCCGGCGTTCTGGTCCGCCGCGCGCAGCAGGCTGTACAGCTTGTCCTTGAGCAGCAGTTTTTCCTTTTTCAGGACTTCGACGCTGGTGTCCGAGGCCGGCACGATGCCCGCCTCCATATTCTTGATTTCCTGGTCCAGGTCGTTGTGACGCTGGAACAGGGCGGAGAAATGTCCGTTTTCGGCTTTCAGGCGGGTAATCAGTTGGCGGTACTCAGGGAACATGACGGCCTCTTGCGTGATCCGGTTGAAGGGGGGCTGCGCGGGGCCGGCGGGCCGGCCCGTAAATGAGCTGTCGGTTCCATGACAGCCCAATGGCCTGCCAAAGTCAACCCGCCAGGTGCCGCGCCGCAGGGCGGACTTGATGCCACGCAAAAGGCGCGTCAAGAGGAGCGCCGCGGGGGAGTTGCTTGGTCTTATCTTTTCACGTTTATTTACATGGACCCTTTTGGGCCGGGGATACACTCGCTTCCCCGTGGTCTGCCATAAAAGTGACATGAATCAGCGCGCGCCCATCTATCGCCGAGTCCTGGCGTTGTTCCAGCAGGAGGGCCGTATTCATCCGGGCACCGGAATGATCACCGGCGTGATTGCGCTATTCCTCGCGATCCTGTCGGTGCTCGGCGTACTGGCATTTCACTTTCCGGCGTATCTGACGACGCCCGAACTGCGTACTTTCTACACCGTCGACGCGATGCGCACGTTGCTGTTCGCCGCCTTGCTGGCGTCCGGCACCATCGCCCTGACCAACATCGTGTTCGGCCGCCAGCGCTGGCTCAACATCGCCGCGTTCGTGCTGGTGTGCGGCGCGGTCGCCGCCGGCGGCAGCCAGGTGGTGGTGACGACGTCCAACACCGGCCATCATCCCTACCTGGGGCTGGACTGGTTCATCCTCGACCTGCTGGCCTCCAGCACCGTTTTCATCATCTTCGAAAAGCTGTTTCCGCTATACCCGGGCCAGCCGGTGTTCCGCGGCGAATGGCAGGTGGACATGAAGCACTTCCTCTTCAACCACCTGTCGGTGGGCGCGGTGCTGCTGTGCATCAACTTCTTCGTGCACCGCTTGTTCTCGTGGGCCGCGTACGAACCGCTGCAGCAGGCGATCCAGTCGCTGCCTTACCTGGTGGAGTTGTTCGTGGCGGTGCTGGTGGCGGACCTGGTGCAGTACGCCGCGCATCGGGCGTATCACGAGGTGCCCTTCCTGTGGCGCATCCACGCGGTGCACCACAGCACCCGCACGCTCGACTGGCTGGCCGGTTCGCGCCTGCACATCGTCGAACTGCTGATCACGCGGGTGGCGGTGCTGGGCGTGCTGTTCGCGCTGGGCTTTTCCAAGCCGGTGCTGGATGCCTACATCATCATCGTCGGCTTCCAGGCGGTGCTGATCCATTCCAACGTCAAGCTGCCGTGGGGCTGGCTGCGCTATATCATCGTGACGCCGGACTTCCACCACTGGCATCACTCGTCCGACACCGAGGCGATCGACAAGAACTATGCTGCGCACCTGTCGTTCATCGACTACCTGTTCGGCACGGCGGTGCGCGGCACGGGCAAGCGCCTGCCGGAAAACTACGGCATTCTCGATAACGACATGCCCGGCACGTTCCTGGCGCAGCAGGCCTACCCCTTCCGCAAGAAGTAGGCCGTCCGGCGCTACATCATCTTGACCGCGCGGCCGATGAACTGGATCGGTCCGGTAGGCCTGCCGATGGGAGACCCGGTGGCGGGCTCCAGCGTCAGTTCGAACAACTGATTGGGCTCCAGCGGCGGCAAGGCATCCAGCGGGATGCGCACCGGTTCGCCGGGCTTGACCAGGCCCAGGGACACCGGAGCGGACCAGCCGTCGGCCTTGGTCCAGAATTCCAGGGCGCGGTCCGGCGGCACCTGTACCGCGGCAATCGGGACGAGCTGCACGTCGTGGCTTCCTGCCTGGGCCTGTATCACCCAACCGGGCGCCTGCGACTGCGGCGCCACCAGCACCACCATGTATTGCGTGGCCGCGGGCGTCGACACCGGACGCAGCGACAGGGCGACCGCCAGGGTCAGCGCCGCGGCCAGGCCGCAAGCGGCTGCGCCGCGCCAGAACGGCAGGCTATCCCAGAGCGTGGCGCGCGTTTGCCGGGGCTTGGGCGCGGGCGCGGCCTGGCCCGCGTCCAGCGTGGCCGCGATGCGCGGCCAGAGGCCGGGCGACGGGTCGATCGGGGTGGCCAGATCGGCCAGCGGCAGCAGTCGCGCTTCCCAGCGGTCGACGGCGGCGCGCAGCGCGGCGTCGTGCTCCAGGCGGGCCTCGACTTCGCGCCGGCGGGCGCCGGGCAAGATGCCCAGCACGTATTCGCCGGCCAGTTCGTCCAGGCCTTCCGGGGTCGTCGGCAGCGCGCTCATGCCAGACATTCCTTCAGCGCTTTGAGGCTGCGCTTGATCCAGGCTTTGACGGTGCCCAGGGGGGCGCCGATACGTTGCGCGATCTCGCTTTGCGACAGGCCCTCGACGTAAGCGTGCAGCAGGCAGTTGCGACGCACCGGCTCCAGTTGTTCGAGGCACGGGCCGATGCGGCCGGCGCTGTCACGCCATTCGAAAGCGTCGCGGGTGTCGTGCCAGGCCTGCATCGAGTCACGGATATCCAGGGCCGCGGCGGTGTCTTCGTCCATGCCGGTTTCGTGGCGGCTGTCGCGCACGGCGTTCAGGGCGAGGTTGCGGGCGATGCGGTAGAGCCAGCCGCGCGCCGAGCCCCGCGTGGCGTCGAAGCCGCCGGCCTGCTTCCAGATATTGACGAAGGCGTCGTGCACGATGTCTTCGGCGCGGGCGCGGTCGCGCAGGATGCGCTGGGCCACCCCCAGCAGGCGTGGCCCTTCTTGCCGATACAGCGCCTCGAGCGCCGCGCGGCGGCCCGCCGCGCACTCCTTGAGAGCCGCTTCGTAATCGAAATCCGGGGCGGGGCGTTGCGGCATGTGCGCGGGCCTGGCGACGGTGGGTGCGGACCCGGGCCGGGCCCGGGCGGGTGACAGCATATTACCGGAGTCCGCCCGCCCGCCAAGCCCCGCCGTGTCAGTCCGCCTTCCAGAAAATGTAGTCGGCCTGGTAGGCGACCTGGCTGCGCTGGCCCAGGGTCGCGGTCGTGCACGGCGTCTGTGGCGCCACGCCGCCCTTGAGCGCCGTGCGCTGGATATAGGCCACGCCCGTCAAGGCGCCCGCGCCCATGGCGGGATTGGCCTTGACCAATTGATAGGGCAGGTTGCCCGCCCCGGCCGGCGCCACGGCGACCTGGGTGCCGGTCAGCTTGGAGCCGTCCGCCGCTTCCCAGGTGGCGGGAGGCCCGTAGTACGTGCCGACCTGCTTGCCCTGGCGGTCGTTCAGGACGGCCTTGGGACCGGCGAAGACCCATTCAGCCTGGTCTTTCGCGTCGGCCTTGGCGCGGCACTCGTAGGTGATTTCACCCTTGCCTACGGTTTCCCAGGCCACTTTGTGGCCGCCGGGCACGCGGACGTCGGCGGGCAGCGCGTCTTGCGAGTACGCCATGGCCTGGAAGGCGCCAAGCGTGCCGCACGCGGCCAGCATGGCGGTGGCGAACAGGCCGGCGCCAGGGCGGCGGAGGGGGAGGCGAGTATTCATGAGCGGTCTCCTGCGGGTAGAGGGGATCTGTCTGCAACGACACACGGAATGCGCGCCGTTGCAGGTACTACACGCGAGAGATGGATTTGGATGCAGGGCGAACTGGCGCCGCAATGGCGGCGGCCGCGCGTCGGAGGATCAGGCAGTTGCCAGCGCCTCGTCCTTCCAGCGTCGCTTGTCGCGCAGGGGCGGGGTGCCGAACAGGCGGCTGTATTCGCGGCTGAACTGCGACGAGCTTTCGTAGCCCACGGCATGGGCCGCCAGCGCCACGCCTGCATCGTCGGTCAGCATCAGCCGCCGCGCCTCCTGCAACCGCAGGTGCTTCTGGTATTGCAGCGGGCTCATGGCCGTGGCCTGTTTGAAGTGATGGTGCAGCGACGATACGCTCATGTGGACGTCGCGGGCGATTTCCTCGACCCGCAGCGGCTGGGCGTAGTTGTCGCGCAGGATGCGGATGGCCTTGGCGACGCGGTTGAGCTGGCTGTCCTGCAGCACGGTCTGGCGCAGCACCACGCCCTGGCCGTTCATCAGCAGGCGGTACAGCAGCTCACGCTTGATCATGGGCGCCAGGATCGGGATATCGCGCGGCGTGTCCAGCAGCCGCAGCAGGCGCAGCATCACGTCCAGCAGCGTGCCGCCCAGCGGGTTGATGCACAGCGCGCGCGAAGATTCGGCCGGCACCAACGGCGGCAGGTTCTCGTCGCTGATCAGCTCGGTGATCTCCTCCGGGTTCAGGTCCAGCCGCAGGCCCAGGTAGGGCAGGGTCGGGCTGGCCACGGACACCTTGGCCACCACCGGCAGGTCGACCGACGAGATCAGGTAGTGGAAGGGATCGTACTCGTAGGTCTCCTCGCCGATCAGCAGCCGCTTGGAGCCTTGGGCGATGACCGCCAGCGCGGCCTTCTGCAGGCCGGGCTTGGGGCCGGTCGGCTGTGACAGGCGATGCAGGTACAGGCCCTCGACGGGGGTGTCGATGGATCCTTCCTGCGTGCCGGTCATGCGTTCCAGCAGGCACAGCAGTTCGTGCCGTGCGGGCTCGAAGACGGGGTTGGGGGTGTGGTCGGCGGGAGGCATGGACGGGCTCCGGGCAAGGCGGCCTTGCGCGCGCGTGGCGCGGGCCGCTGGAGAATCAGGCGATGTCCAGTGTAGACCCAGTCAGCACACGTTCGGGGGCATGCCGGAGGGGGGGGCGGAGAAATAGGCAAAAAATGCGGAGGATCGGGCGCGTCTCCCGCTGTCGGGTGCGATGGCCAGAGAATCGGGCAAAGAAAGGGCAGGATCGAGCATCCATCCCCCGGCGCTGGCGACGCATACTGTTTTCACCCCGGCCATGCCGGCGCCGTCCATCCCGGGACGGCCGCCGCGCCGCGCCCAGGAAGGAGTGCAATGATGCGGTACAAGAAATTCGGTAGCACCGGCCTGTTCGTCTCGGAACTGTGCCTGGGCACAATGACCTTCGGTGGCGAAGGCGAGCTGTGGAGCAAGATCGGCGCCTTGCAGCAGGAAGACGCCAACCGCCTGGTGGGACGCGCGCTTGAAGCGGGCGTCAACTTCATCGACACGGCGGACGTGTATTCGGAGGGCCGTTCCGAGGTCATCACCGGCCAGGCGCTGCGCGACCTCAAGGTGGCGCGCGACGACGTCGTCATCGCCACCAAGGTGTTCGGCCAGACCGGCGCCGGCGTCAACGCCCGGGGCAATTCGCGGGTCCACATCATGGAGGGCGTCAAGAAGAGCCTGGCGCGCCTGCAACTGGACCATATCGACCTCTACCAGATCCACGGCTTCGATCCGGCCACGCCGATCGAGGAAACCGTTCGCGCGCTCGACAACCTGGTGCAGCATGGCCACGTGCGCTACGTCGGCGTGTCCAATTGGGCGGCCTGGCAGATCATGAAGGCGCTGGGCATCGCCGAGCGGCTGGGACTGGCCCGCTTCGAATCGCTGCAGGCCTACTACACCATCGCCGGGCGCGACCTGGAGCGCGAGCTCGTGCCCATGCTGCAAAGCGAGGGCGTAGGCCTGATGGTGTGGAGCCCGCTGGCGGGCGGCCTGCTCAGCGGCAAGTACAGCCGCGATGGCCAGGCCGCCGCGGGTGATCGTCGCGCCCAATTCGACTTTCCGCCGGTCAACCGCGAGCGCGCCTTCGACAGCATTGACGCCTTGCGCCAGGTGGCCGACGCGCGCGGCGTCTCTGTGGCGCAGGTGGCATTGGCCTGGCTGCTGCACCAGAAGGCGGTCACCAGCGTCATCATCGGCGCCAAGCGCGTCGATCAGCTTGACGACAACCTGGCGGCCACGGATATCCGCCTGACGGCCGAAGAGCTGGCGGCGTTGGACCAGGTCAGCGCCCTGCCGCCCGAGTACCCGGGCTGGATGTTCACGCGCCAGGGCGAGTTTCGCCGCAAGCAGTTGAGCGAGTCCGACGCCGCGTGAGCGGGCAGGGACTTGGACCGGGAATGGACGGCGGTGGCGGCAAACCCCGCCGGCCAGGGCGATGAGGCGGGTAGAATCCAGGAACCGGGCGCGGCCCGTTCGCCGGCCGCGCTGCCCTTTTTCCGGGAGTTCCCGCTATGAAGCGCTATGCGCGCGCCGCCGGCCTGGCGGTCGTCATGCTGGTTGCAGGCGTGGGCGCCGCCTCTGCGGCGGCCCGGCCCTCTTTCGATAGCGCCCGCGCCAAGAGCGGCGCCGAGAAAGCCATTTGCGGCGATCCAACGCTGGCCTTGGCGGCGGAGCCCTACAACGCCCGCTGGCTGTGCGATATGTCGGGCAAGGCCGAGGCGCGCGGCGCTACCCTGGTGGTCCAAGAAAAGGACGCGCCCGGCTGGACGCTGGTGCTGCGCCGCAAGGGCGCGGGCCTGGTCGCCCAGGAGGCGCGGCCGCCGGGCGGCAAAAGCGGTGACTCCACGCCCAACTGCGGCTCGGGCGGCTCCATGGACGGCTTCTATTTCGCCGTGCACTAGCGCGCCGCCATGACCATTCCCTTCCTGCGCCAGCTCACCGCGGTCAGCCGCACGCCGCAGGCCAACCGGCGGCTGGCGTATTTCCTGACTTTCATCGCGGGGGCCGTCAACGCGGGCGGTTTCCTGGCCGTGCAGCAGTACACCTCGCACATGTCGGGCATTGTCTCGATGATCGCCGACCACATGGTGCTGGGCGGCCTGGCCGTGGTGGTGCAGGGGCTGGCCGCTTTGCTGTCGTTCGTGGCGGGGGCGGCCACCTCGGCCTCGCTGATCAATTTCGGCCGGCGCACGCACCTGGCCAGCGAGTTCGCCCTGCCGCTGATGGTCGAGGCGGTATTGCTGCTGGCCTTCGGCCTGCTGGGGGCGAACCTCGAGAACCTGCGCTGGTTCTACGTGCCCGGCACCGTGATGCTGCTGTGCTACATCATGGGCCTGCAGAACGCGATGATCACCAAGGTGTCCAAGTCCGAGATCCGCACGACCCACGTGACCGGCATGGTCACCGACATCGGCATCGAACTGGGCAAGCTGTTCTACTGGAACCTGGCGCACGAAGACAGGGCCGGCGCGGCCCCGGTGCGGGCAGACCGCGGCAAGCTGATCGTGCTGAGCACGATGGTCACGCTGTTTTTCGCCGGCGGCGTGACGGGCGCCTATTCCTTTTTCCACTACGGCTTCGGTTCGACCGTGCCGCTGGCGCTGTTCCTGATGGTGCTGGCGGCGGTGCCGGTGGCCGACGACATCCGCCATTTCTTCGCGCGTCCTTAGCGCGCCCGCTTCGGCGCGCGGTTCAGGTCTTGGCGTGCGCCAGCACGACCTGCAACGCCGCCGCCGTCTGCCAGTGCAGTTTTTCCAGGCGGGAATCCGTGGCGGGATCGGTGATGGCACGGCCATTGGCGCCCACTGGATAGGGTTTGCCTAGCAGTTGCGCCATGTCGATCTGGTAGTGGCTGCTGTCGCCATACGGGCGCTTGCCGTCGATGAAGGGCATCGGCCAGAAGGCGTCGCCTTCGCGCAGCACGGCTTCCAACTCGCCCTTGCCGGCCTCGCGCCAGTTCGCCGCGCGCAGCAGGGTCAGGTGTTCGGGGCGAAGCTGGAAAAACCCCTGCGCATCCACCCCGCTGTCGGGAAAATCGAACGCCTCGCGCCGCGGCGCCGGCAGGGCGTAGCGGCCGGGCGCCAGGCGTGCGATGTCGCGCACGTAGGTCGGCACCAACCGGCATGTCTCGGCCAGTCGTCGCGTCGCCAGCGGCCTGTCTGACGTGCCCAGCAACGTCATCGCCGCCGCAACGGTGTCCCTGCCGCCCAGCGGATGTTCGAACTCGATGCCCGGCGCGCCGGACTCCACCGGAATCCAGATCACTCCCAGCCCGCCCATCAATTTGGCGTGGTCCTTGCCATAGCGAATGCCCGCCAGGTCCGTCTGGAAGACCTGGCGGATGATGGCGTTCCGGTCCGTCGGCGCCGTGGCGTTGGCGGCCGCCGCAAGGCGCAGCGGCGCGCAGGCCAGGGCCGTCAGGCCCAGCGCCAGCGCCCGCCGGGGCGGCGATGCGAGAGGCGCTTGCATGTCGGGCGGCAGAATCGGTTCGGACGGCATGCGGGGCATGGGGGTGGCTCCTCTGGTGGATTTCCTTGTCGGGGCAGAGCCGGGCGACAAGCATAGGAAAGAACGCCGCTATCGCGGTAACGATGCCAGTTCGGCCTGCGCTCGGGAGTAGCCCGGCTGCAGTCGCAGTGCCGCCTCGTAGCTGGCGCGGGCCTCGGCCTGGCGCCCGAGCCGACGCAGCAGCATGCCGTGGTTGGTCAGGATCTGGGCGCTGGGCGGCGTTGCCGCCGCCGCCCGTTCATAGGCCTTGAGGGCCTCCTGGGGGCGCTCCAGGCCGTCCAGCAGGGCGGCTTCCAGGTTCCAGCCGATGCTCCATTGCGGATAGCGCTGGGTCAGGGCGCGCGCCGTGGCCAGCGCATTGGGCAGGTCCCGCTGTTCGGCCTGGATGCCGGCCTTGTTCACATAGAACCAGGGATTGTCCGGATTCAGCGCGATCGCTTCGTCGAACAGCTTGGCGGCCGCCGCCGGCTGGCCGTTGACGGATTGCAGCTTGCCCAGGAAGTTCTTGACGTCGGCATTGCCGGGATCGCGTTGCGACAGGGCCTCGGCGATGAGCTGCGCCTGCGCCGGATCGTTGGCGCGCAGCGCGGCGGATATCTGCTGGTTCATCTCCCGCAGCGGGGCCGGCCATTGCTGGATGCGGGCGCGCAGGGCCGCGCTTTCAGTGGCCAACTCGGCCTTGTAGGCGTTGTCGAACTCCAGCGGCGCCTGCGCTTGCGCGCTTGCGGCGGGGCCCGTCAGCAGCAGAACGGCAAGCAGGCCGCGGGACAGGGTGCCGGAGAGCCCTGCGTGTTGGCGCTGACCGGGCGCGGCGCCGGCAGTGGGGGCGCGCAAGCCGAACATCACTCGAACAAGGCGGGATAGCGTTGCGGTCATGAGGGGGGACGCAGGGGCTGGAGCCCCTACGATATCCCGAAACCGCGCCGGCGGCCCTTAGATGGAAAGAGCTCGCCGGCGCCGGGCCGTTCCAGGCCTCCAGGTGCACGGGCGGCACGCGCAGCGGCTGGAACTACTTGGGCATCAGCACGCTGTCGATCACGTGGATCACGCCATTGGACTGGTAGACGTCGTAGGTGCTGATGTTGGCGACGCCGCCTTTCTCGTCCTTGACGATGAGGTTGTGCTTGCCATTCATCATCACCCACAATTTGCCGCCGCTGGCGGTGGCCAGCTCGGTGACCCCGCCTTTCCTGGCCTTGGCCGCCAGCGCATCGAAGTCCAGCTTGCCCGGCACGACGTGGTACGTCAGGATCTTGGTCAGGGTGGCCTTGTTCTCGGGCTTGACCAGGGTGTCGACCGTGCCCGCCGGCAGCTTGGCGAAGGCGGCATTGGTGGGGGCGAACACCGTGAACGGACCCTTGCCCTGCAGCGTGTCCACCAGGCCGGCGGCCTTGACCGCGGCCACCAGGGTGGTGTGGTCGGCGGAGTTGACCGCGTTTGCGACGATGGTCTTGGCGGGCATCATCGGTTGGCCCCCGACCATCACGTCGGCCGCATAGGTGGGCGCCAGGGTCAAGGCGGAGCTGGCGATGGCAATCGAAGCTAGCAATTTCATGACGATCTCCTTTTTGGTTGGCCGTCGCTAGCAGATACGGGACGGGGTGGGGGTTGGATGCAGCCTGCGCGCTGGGATAAACCCTGAGAGGCAGTCGTCGACGCCTCGGGTATGCCGCGCCGCCCGGGGCCCATGGCGGTCGCATCACTACAATGGACCCAGCCGAGTCAGGCGGTGGCGTTGACACAGCCCGACGCCGGTATGCACGCCTTTCGGGCGCTTGTTCGCAACGTTGGTCCGGCAGCGCACGAGTAGTATCGGAAGGCGTGATCAGCAGGCCGCGCACCGGCGCGCGGCTTCCCCGCGAATCACGCGATTTGCTATTTTCCGGAGGACAAGAACAAACATGGACGCGGAATTCTGGTTGGAACGCTGGCGCGACGGGCGCACGCATTTTCATCAAACACGAGTGACGCCGCTGCTGCAGAAATACTGGCCGACACTCTCGGTGCCCGCGGGCGGCAAGGTGCTGGTGCCGCTGTGCGGCAAATCCCTCGACATGGTCTGGCTGGCGGCGCAAGGCTTCCAGGTGCTGGGCGTGGAACTGTCGCAACTGGCGGTCGAGCAGTTCTTCGTCGAGAACGAGCTCAAGCCGGTGATCCAGGAAAGCGTTTATGGCAGGCACTACGTGGCCGGCAACATCGAGATCATCTGCGGCGACATCTTCAAGCTGGACGCGCCGCTGCTGTCGCACTGCGTCGGCGCGTATGACCGCGCGGCCCTGGTCGCCCTGCCGGCGCAGATGCGCGGCGAGTACGTGCGCCACGTCTACGGGCAACTGTCGCCCCGCTATCGTGGTCTGCTGATCACGCTGGACTATCCGCAGGAAGAGATGGACGGACCGCCGTTCGCGGTGGTGGATGCCGAGATGCGGACGTTGTTCAGCGGCGTCTCGCCGGCGGTCATCATCGACCGGCGCGATATCCTGTCCAAGGAGCCCAAGTTCGCGGAGCGCGGCGTGAGCCGGCTCGACACGGTCGTCTACCGGCTGGGCGCGCAGGGCTGAGACGGGGGCGGGCCGCGCGTCGATCCCGCCGGGGCCGCTTCCGGGACACCGGTTCAGAAGAACCAGCCGCCGCGGGTCAGGTCCTTTTCGCAGCTCTTGTACTGGCTGGCGAATTTGTCGGCGCGCGCCTGCACCTTCTTTGACACCGTCTTGAGCCACGCCTTGCGGTCATAGCTGCGGTTGCGGTAGCCGGTCCAGCCCTCGTGGTAGTTCAGGTACTGGCCGTAGGCGTCGGACTTGGAGATGCCGTTCAGGCGCTGGGTCTTGTTCATGTACCAGCCCATGAAATCCAGTGCGTCGGCGAAGTTGTCGCGGCTGGAGCCCCAGCCGCCGGCGTCCTTCTTGTAGTCGGCCCAGGTCTCGTCCTTGGCCTGCGCGTAGCCGTAGGCGGAGCTGACGCGGCCCCACGGGATGATGCCCAGGAAGTAATAGCGCGGCGGCACCGCGTCCTGCTTGAAGCTGGACTCCTGGTACATCATCGCCATCGGCACTGGCACCGGGGCGCCCCATTTTTTTTGCACCTTGAGCGCGGCATCGTGCCAGTCCGGCTTTTCGCGGAAAATGGCGCAGATGTTTTCCGGGTTCGAGGGCGGGGCGGTGGCGCAGCCGGCAAGCGCGGCCAGCAGCGGCAGCGGCAGCAAGAGCCGTGTCATGGGCGGTCTTCTCCTGGTGCCGGCGGGCGGCGGTTACGTTTTGCATGTCACGATTTGCAGTGATTGTATGAAAACGTATCGATGGAAAAGTTCCGCCCCCGATTTTTCCCCGGCGTCGCGCCGGTCACGCCCGGGCGCGCTGGCGGCTTGCCGCCATGGCGCCACAAATGAAAACGGCCCCGGATCGCTCCGGGGCCGTGTCGCAGGCGAGCCTACGTGGCGAGGTTTACACCTCGATCACGTCCGCCACGTCCTTGTAGTCGGCGATCTTGTCGAAGTTCAGGTACTGGTAGATCTGGTCGCCGCTCTTGTTGATGACGCCCATGTCGGCCATGTACTCGTCCTTGGTCGGGATGCGGCCGAGTTTCGAGCAGATCGCGGCCAGTTCGGCCGAACCCAGGTACACGTTGGTGTTCTTGCCCAGGCGGTTCGGGAAGTTGCGGGTGCTGGTGGACATCACCGTCGCGCCTTCGCGGACCTGGGCCTGGTTGCCCATGCACAGCGAGCAGCCCGGCATTTCGGTGCGGGCGCCGGCGGTGCCGAACACGCCGTAGTGGCCTTCCTCGGTCAGTTGCGTGGCATCCATCTTGGTGGGCGGGGCCACCCACAGCTTGACGGGGATGTCGCGCTTGCCTTCGAGCAGCTTGGATGCGGCGCGGAAGTGACCGATGTTGGTCATGCAGCTACCGATGAACACTTCGTCGATCTTGGCGCCGGCGACTTCCGACAGCGTCTTGACGTCGTCCGGGTCGTTCGGGCAGGCCACGATGGGCTCGTGCACGTCGGCCAGGTCGATTTCAATGACGGCGGCGTACTCGGCGTCGGCGTCCGGCTCCAGCAGTTGAGGATTGGCCAGCCAGGCTTCCATTGCCTTGATGCGGCGGCCCAGCGTGCGCTCGTCTTCGTAGCCGTTGGCGATCATCCACTTGAGCATCACAATGTTGCTGTTGATGTACTCGATGATCGGTTCTTTGTTCAGGCGCACCGAGCAGCCGGCGGCCGAACGTTCGGCCGAGGCGTCCGACAGTTCGAAGGCTTGTTCGACCTTCAGGTCGGGCAGGCCTTCGATTTCGAGGATGCGGCCGGAGAAGATGTTCTTCTTGCCTTGCTTGGCGACCGTCAGCAGGCCCTGCTTGATGGCGTACAGCGGGATCGCGTTGACCAGGTCACGCAGGGTGACGCCGGGCTGCAGCTTGCCCTTGAAGCGGACCAGCACCGATTCCGGCATGTCCAGCGGCATCACGCCGGTGGCGGCGGCGAAGGCGACCAGGCCCGAGCCGGCCGGGAACGAGATGCCGATGGGGAAGCGGGTGTGCGAGTCGCCGCCGGTGCCGACGGTGTCGGGCAGCAGCATGCGGTTCAGCCACGAGTGGATCACGCCGTCGCCCGGACGCAGCGAGACGCCGCCGCGGGTGCTGATGAACTCGGGCAGCGTGTGGTGCGTCTTGACGTCCACGGGCTTGGGGTAGGCCGCGGTGTGGCAGAACGACTGCATCACCAGGTCGGCCGAGAAGCCCAGGCAGGCCAGGTCCTTGAGTTCGTCGCGGGTCATGGGGCCGGTGGTGTCCTGGCTGCCGACCGAGGTCATCTTCGGTTCGCAGTAGGTGCCCGGGCGGATGCCGCGGCCTTCCGGCAGGCCGCAGGCGCGGCCGACCATCTTCTGGGCCAGCGAGAAGCCCTTGCCGGTGTCGGCCGGGTCCTTGGGCAGGCGGAACAGCGTCGACGGCGCCAGGCCCAGCGCTTCGCGCGCCTTGGCGGTCAGGCCGCGGCCGATGATCAGCGGAATGCGGCCGCCGGCGCGCACTTCGTCGAACAGCACGTCGGACTTCACTTCGAATTCGGCGATGACTTCGCCATTCTTGATGGCCTTGCCTTCATAGGGGCGCAGTTCGACCACGTCGCCCATTTCCATCTTGGAAACGTCGAGTTCGATCGGCAGGGCGCCGGCGTCTTCCATGGTGTTGTAGAAGATCGGGGCAATCTTGTTGCCCAGGCACACGCCGCCGAAACGCTTGTTCGGGACGAAGGGGATGTCTTCGCCGGTGAACCACAGCACCGAGTTGGTGGCCGACTTGCGCGAGGAGCCGGTGCCGACCACGTCGCCGACGTAGGCGACCAAGTGACCCTTTTCCTTGAGCGACTCGATGAACTTCACGGGACCGCGCTTGCCGTCTTCTTCCGGTTGGAAGGCGGCGCCGTCGCGCTTGTTCTTGAGCATCGCCAGGGCGTGCATCGGGATGTCGGGGCGGGTGGTGGCGTCCGGGGCCGGCGACAGGTCGTCGGTGTTGGTTTCGCCGGGCACCTTGAAGACCGTGATGGTCAGGCTTTCGGGCAGTTCCGGGCGGCTGGTGAACCATTCGGCGTCGGCCCAGCTCTGCATCACGGCCTTGGCGTTGGCGTTGCCCTTGTCGGCCTTTTCCTTCACGTCGTGGAAGGCGTCGAACATCAGCAGGGTCTTTTTCAGGGCGTCGGCGGCGATGGTGCCGATTTCCTTGTCGTCGAGCAGTTGGACCAGCGGGCCAATGTTGTAGCCGCCCAGCATGGTGCCGAGCAGTTCGGTCGCCTTGGCGCGGCTGATCAGGGCACAAGCTTCGGTGCCCAGGGCCACGGCGGCCAGATACGAGGCCTTGACCTTGGCGGCATCGTCCACGCCGGCCGGAACACGGTGGGTCAGCAGATCGACCAGGTTCTGCTCTTCGCCCGCGAGCGGGTTCTTCAGCAGTTCGATCAGTTCAGCGGTTTGTTTTGCCGTCAGGGGCAGCGGGGGAATCCCCAGGGCCGCGCGTTCGGCAACGTGTTGGCGGTAAGTATCCAGCATGTGAGGCCTGCTCAAAGTCGGGTTGGAAGAAGGGTTGTCGCCGGAATTGTAGAGGGAAGAGGGGGGCGCAAGCAAATGTCTTATATCTTATATAAGACTTGGGTTGATAGCCGTTGCCTGCGGGCCACGCCGGGCGAGGGGCGATGTGGAGCGGGGCGGTCCATCAGGGGTAAAAACGGGGTCGATTCAGGTCTCGGCACGCCGGTGCGAGACTGCGGCAGGGCAGTCGCGGGCGGGGCTGCCAGCCCCGCATCCGCGCTCGCGCTTGGGTGAAGCAAGCCTGCGCTGATAAATGAGAAGGCTCTGGCGGCGGACCGCCGGGCGCGCGATCAGTTGGCCTTGGCGTCGTACACCACGCCCACCCGGGCGAAGTTGGCGCCGTACTGCTTGACGTCCAACTGGAACGGGGCGCTTTCACCCGGCTTGAGCTTGGGCAGGCGCAGCTCCGAATAGCGCGCGCCGGTCAGCTTGTCCTGGGCGTCGTAGAGGCTGACCCAGACCTTGACGTTGTCGATTTCGGCGCTGTCGTTGTTGCGCACCCGGCCATGCACCGTGACGTACTTGTAGCGATAGCGATAGGTGAAGTTCAGGGTGCCGGTGCCGATGCCGGCCTCGGTGTTCTCGACGCTGATGTCCAGCGCCGGGCGCGAGCCAGGCAGGGCCGCGCGCTTGGCCGGCTTCCAGTGGGTCTTGACCTCGGAATAGCGCTCGAAATTCTCGCCGTTCAACAGTACCGGAATGCGCTCGCCGGGATAGAGCATGGCCGGCAGCGACCATTCCTGGCGCAGACGCAGGGGGCGCGATCCGTCGAACACCGAGATCTCCATACCCGGCGACAACGCTACGTACTTGTCGCTGCGGTTGACCACCTCGGCCAGCAGCAGCGGGCGTTCGATCTCGTCGAGCAGGCGGCGCGGCGGCGACAAGGTCAGCGCCGCCGGATCAAAGAGGGCGAAGTCAGGATCGAGCAGTTCGGCCGTGGTCAATCGCACGTCGTCAATGATGCGCGGGTTGGCGGGGCTGACACGCACGATGCGGCTGGCGGGGCCTGCGGGAACCGGCTCCGAGGCGGCAGGCGCCGGCGCGGCCTGGGCGGATTTGGGCGCGTCCCAGGGCAGCAGGCCGTTGTATTTGGCCAGGGCATAACCGCCGGCGGCGAGGATGATCAGCACCAGGCCGGCCCGGGCGGGCCGCGACATGGGCCGCGCGGGAGAACGGTCAGCCTTCACTTTGCACCATGTAATCGTAGGATCCGACCTTGCCTTCGGCCAGCATGTCGCAGCGCACGTCGAACGAGGTCAGAGCGCCGGGGGCGAGCGGACTGGCCGAGCCGTAACCGTTGCCCGTGCCGATCAGCTTGCCATCCTCGCCGTACAGCATCACCGTGACCTGCGTGCTGCTGGCAGCGACCGCGCCCTTGTTGCGCAGCAGGCCGACCAGCCGGTAGGCGCCGTCGTTGCGCACCAGTTGCACCTTGTCCGCGGCCACGTCGCGGGCGGCGCTGTGCGCCAGCGACGGCGTGGCCGGCTTCAGGACGTAGCGGCTGTAGGCGGTGTCGGGCAGCGAAATCGTCACCGGCGTGTATTCGCCCGGCAGCAGCGTGCGAGCCATCGGCGAGCCCGAGCTGGACGACAGTGTCAGTTCGCCCTGGTAGAAGGTGGCGGTGACCCGCGGCGCATCGATCTTCTTGCCGGTCTCGTTGCGCATCAGCATCACCAGTTGGCTGCGGCCGCGCGAACGCACTTCCTGCACGTCGGTCAGCTTGACCAATGCCGCGTCGATGGGAGGAGGCGCGGGGCGCGAAGGCGAGCGCGTCGAGGAGCCACTCGTGAACAGCGAGGCGGTGATCGGCACCAGGATGGCGGCAAGCACCACCAGGACGATTGCGACGACCGCGCCCGGCTGCAGCTTGGCGGCGGGAGCCGGCTGCTGCATGCCGCGCAGAATCTTCTCCAGGCGCTGGGCGACGTTGTCCTCGACCAGCGTGACGGCGTGGCAATGGCCGCACTGGTACTCGTTGGTGTCCAGCTTGGTGAACTGCGCGCTGCCGCAGGTCGAGCAGGTCAGCGTCACCGTGTTGATCGTGGTCTGTTTGGGCGTCATGCGAGGGGACGGTGCCGCTTTCGGGTGGGGCGCCGGGATGGCGCTGCCTGGCCGGGCGCGGCGGGCATACTGGGCGGCAAGGATAGCGGCCGGGCGCGGGCGCCGGGGTGCATGAGCGCATCTGATTATTACAAAATGTAGACGAAAGCCCCGACCCCTCCCGAGCCCGGTGCTATGATCGCCGCCGTCGAACGCCTCTCTTGATACGCCGTTTCCCCCAGTCGTTCCGCTCCAGGCCCGCGAGACTTCGCGGCGGGGCCGAGCCGAGGCAGGTCAGGCTCTCCCCCAGCATGAGCATTCTCCAACACCTGTTGTTTCTCGCCTGCGTGGCGCTGGCAACCTACGCCCAGACCATGACCGGCTTCGCCTTCGGACTGGTGCTGCTGGGCCTGTCGGGCGTGTTCCAACTGGCGTCCGTGCCGGAGGTGGCCAATGTGGTCAGCGTCCTGTCGCTGGTGAACGCCGCCGTGACGCTGGCCCGCGCCAAGCCGCAGGTCAACTGGCCGTTGATGGCGCCGGCGCTGGTCAGCAGCCTTGCCGGCGTGGCCGTCGGCGTGACCGCACTCGCCTGGATCAGCGGCGCCATGGCGGTGTTGCTGCAATTGCTGCTGGGGGTCACCATCATGGCCTGCGCCGTGTTGCTGGTGGCGCGTACCCAGCCCCTGGCGCGCCTGTCGTCGCGCGCGTCCTTCCTGTTCTTCGGCGGGGTTTCGGGCGTGCTGGGCGGCTTGTTTTCGAGCGCCGGTCCCCCCATGGTCTATCACCTGTACCGTCAGCCGCTGCCGCTGGCTTCCATCCGCAACAGCCTGTTGGTGCTGTTTTCGCTGAATGCCGTGGTGCGCCTGGCGCTCGTGACGGGCCAGGGCGCCTTCATGGCGAGCTCGTTCTGGCTGAGCCTGCAGGCGCTGCCCGTGGTGATCGGGGTGACGTGGGTGGCGCGCCGCTATGCCACCGCCGGGTCGATGAAGACTGTCAAGCGGATGGTGTTCGTGCTGCTGCTGGCGGCCGGGCTGGGCCTGGTGGTGCCGGCGTCGCGGCTCCTCGCGGCGGGTTAGCCGCGAGGGATCCTCCGCCGCTGCCGCGGGCGCTCAGCCGTGTTCGCCCGAGATGTAGCGCTCGAGTTCGGTGATGATGAACTTCTGTTCGCTCATGACGTCCTTGACCAGGTCGCCGATGGACACCAGGCCGACCAGTTTCTTGTCCTGGATGACGGGGAGGTGGCGGAAGTGGCGCTCGGTCATCAGCGCCATGCAGTGTTCGCGCGTGTCTTCCGGACGCACGTAGAAGACCGAATCGGTCATGATCTCGCGGACCTTGGTGGTGCGCGACGAGCGATCCTGCAGCACGATCTTGCGGGCGTAGTCGCGCTCGGTGAGCATGCCCAGCACCTCGTCGCCGTCCGCCACCACCACGGCGCCGATACTGCGCTCGGCCATGGTCTTGATGGCGTCGTACACGGACGAGTCCGGCGAGACGGTCACGACGGGCGGGTTGGCCTTTTCCCTCAGAATCTCAGCAACTTTCTTCACGATGTGCTCCCGAATCGCTGGCAAGGTTCAAGCGCCGGCTAGAGCCCGCGCCCGACGCCTGGCGCCGGCGCACGGTCTGGCCGTGACTCCATCCTAAGCCCGGCGGCGGGATTGCCGCAAGTTTCCGGTGGGTTCTCAGGCGGTATGGCCTGGCAGGTTCGTGGAGCAGGTGGCTATAGTCGCGGCCGCCATAGAACACGCCCATAATGGTCACGGACCCGTCATCGTTCACGGAGTAGGCGATGGTGCATCGCTTCTGATGATGGAGGAAGCGAAGATTGGGGTTGGCGGCATGGCGCCGCGCTCCGCGTCTTGGAAAATGGGCCAAATCCAGGCAGGCTTGGATCACGCCGTCGACATAGCCGTCCGCTCTTGCGGAAGTTCCGGCCGGGCTGAAATACCGTTGCATGTTGACGATGTCGCGGAGCGCGTCCGGCGTGAACACGACGCGGAACATGTCAGCGGCCTGAAGGTCGTCTGGCGCGCTCCGCGGCGAGCGCGGCCAGAACCTCGCCAGGGGTGAGCAGGCGGGATGGATCCGCCTTGCTGGCCCGGCTTATCGCTTCGAGCCGCTTGAGCCAGGCGTTTTCGTCCCGCTGATCGACGCTGGGTAGATAGGGAGGCGGCAGCTCCGGGGCAGGATCCGATTGGCAGTGTTCCCGTATGGCGGGCCGTTGGGGTGGCGTTGGACGGCGTGGCATGTAGAGGATTCCAAAGACGTGGGCGACCTGGATAGCCTATGTGCGGCACGACGACGCGACAAGTCCTTTAGGCCATTCCTCTCGTCCTATCTTTCGCCAAGCGCGCGCCGGTGGTCGGCGGCCAGCCCACGCCGGCCGCCGCACCTTCTCAGCGGATCAGGAACCCGGCGCCCACCGGATCATTCTTGTCGATCACCCAGCGCGCCGTGCCCAGGATGCTGGCCGTGCCCTTCACCGTCGGCCGCACCGCGCGGGTGCCGTTCAGGTCGACCTCGCCCAGCAGGCAGCCCTCGAAGGTGCCGCTGCCCAGCAGGCCCTCGGACTTGATCGGCTGGTTCAGCCCCATCTTGCCGCGGGCTTCGAACATGGCCATCATCGCGCTGGTGCCGGTGCCGCCGGGCGAGCGGTCGAGCTGGCCGGCGCTGAACACGTGCACGTTCTTGTAGAACGCGCCCTCGATCGTCGGCTGGTGCCAGAACGTGATGAAGTTCAGGTTGTTGATGTGCGCTTCGGTCGGATGCTGGATGCGCTGGCGCGCGTTGAGTTGGTCGCGCACGATCAGGCCCATGCGCGACAGCTCGGTGCCGTTGTCCGGCGAGATGCGCAGTTCGCAGTTCGACAGATCGACGATGCCGAAGTAGTTGCCGCCCCAGACGATGTCGGCCGACAGCTTGCCGTAGCCCGGCAGCTCCACCGGGATGTCCTGCGCCGCGACATACGCCGGCACGTTCTCGAAGCGCGTCCACAGCACGTTGTCGCCTTCCGAGGCCACTTCCGACACCACCAGGCCGGCGGTGGTCTCGAAGCGGATTCGGGTGATGCCGTCCTTGCCGCGCGGCACCAGGCCGTTGGCCACCATGGCCATGCTGACCGCGATGGTGCCGTGGCCGCACATGTGCGAATACTCGGTGCCGTCGATGTAGATCAGGCCGGCGTCGTACTCGGGGCTGGACGGCGGCGTCAGGAACACGCCGAACATGTCCTTGTGGCCGCGCGGCTCGCGCATCAGTGCCTTGCGCAGCCAGTCGTAGTGCTGCTCCAGGAACGCGCGCTTTTCCAGGATGCTGGAACCGGCGGGGTACGGAATGCCGCTGTGGACGATACACAGGGGCTCGCCTTCCGTATGGGTATAGATGACATCGAACGCGTCTTGCTTGCGCATGACAGTGACTCCAGGCGGTAGATAGGGGGAAGAGGAAAGTTATTTGCCGCGTTCGGACAGCATGTCCAGCCCGACGGTCAAATCCAGGATCACGATGGCGACGACCGCAGCCACGATCGTGGCGCCCGATACGGCTGCGATGGTCGGATCAATCGTGTATTGCACGTAGTTGAAAAGCTTCACGGGGATGGTGTTCAGGTCCGCCGTGGTGTTGAAAATCGACAGCTCCACATTGATCCATGACGAGATGAAGGCGAAGATCGAACCGGTCACGATGCCCGGACGGATCTGCGGCAGCACCACCAGGAAGAACGTGGTCCAGGGGTTGGCGCCCAGGTCGGCCGAGGCTTCCTCCAGCGCGCGCTGTTCCGGCGTCAGCAGCGTCAGGGTGGAGCGCAGCACGAACGGCGCGATGATCACGACGTGGCCGATCAGGAGCGAGAGGAAGCTGCGGGTCAGGCCGAAGTACGCGCCGAATTGCAGCAGCGCCGCGCCCAGCACGATGTGCGGCAGCACCAGCGGCGACATCAGTACCGAGGTCAGCGCGGCCTTGCCCGGAAACGCGTAGCGCGCCAGCGCCAGCGCCGCCGGCACCGTCAGCAGCACCGCGGCCACCGTGGCGGCCAGCGCCAGCACCGTGCTGGTGGTGAACGCGGCCACATAGCCGGCCTCGACCAGCAAGGTGCGGTACCACTCCAGCGTCCAGCCTTGCGGCGGGAACGCGAGATACGGCGTGGCGGTGAACGACGCGCCCAGGATCACCACGAGCGGCAGCGCCAGGTAGGCCAGCACGGCCAGCGCGGTCAGGCGGATCAGGTGGCGGGCGATCATCGCGCGGCTCCCGGCAAGGTGGCGGCGCGGTTGGCCAGCGCCACCAGGATCAGGGTGAAGACCAGCAGCACCATGCTCAGCGCGCCGCCGTAGTGGAAATCGAACACCGTGCTGTACTGCTGGAAGATCAGCATCGACAGCACCGTGACGCGGCCGCCCGACAGCAGCGCCGGCGTCACATAGGCGCTGACCGCCAGCGTGAAGACGATGATGGCGCCCGACACCACGCCGGGCAGCGTCAGCGGCCAGGTCACGTGCAGGAAGGTCGCCGCCGGGCTCGCGCCCAGGTCGGCCGAAGCCTGCTCGCAGGCCGGATCGACCCGCGCCAGCGCATTGCCCACCGCCAGCACCACGAACGGCAGCAGCACGTAGACCATGCCGATCAGGATGCCGAGTTCGGTGCCGATGAAGCGCATCGGCCGGTCCACCGCGCCGGTCGCCATCAAGCCCTGGTTGACCAGGCCGTTGCGGCCCAGCAGCACCATCCAGCCGAAGGCGCGCACGATGTTGCTGGTGAACAGCGGCACCACCAGCAGGATCACGCAGGCGCGGCGCCAGGCCTGCCAGCGCACCACGCGCACCAGGTACCAGGCCAGCGGATAGCCCAGCACCAGGCAGGCGAGGGTGGTGAACAGGGCCAGCCGGAATGTCACCAGGATCACGTCCCAGTGGTACTGGTCGGCCAGCACCTTGGTGTACTGCGCGAGCGTCGGCGTCAGGCCGTCCGGCCCGCCGGTGGCGCTGGCCAGCGCCACCACCGCCAGCGGCGCCAGGAAGAAGGCCGCGAAGAACAGCACCGGGGCCGCCAGCAGCAGGCCGGGGGGGAGCCAGGCGCGCCGCGTCATGGCTGGCCGCCGATCAGGTGCAGGTGTTCGGGTGCAAACGCCAGCGTCACCTCGCCGCCGGCATGCAGGCCGCCGGGCGCGAGGCCGCCGTGGCGCGCCACCAGCGTCTGGCCGCCGATGTCGACGTGGATCATGCAGTGGCTGCCCACATTGATCACGTCGCTCACGGTGCCGGTCAGCATGGCGTCGGCGCGCTCGCACAGCTTCAGGTCCTCGGGCCGCAGCACGGCCAGGCCGCGCGCCGTCGCCGGACGTTGGGCGAGCGGCACGCGCAGACCCTGGGCATCCAGCATCAAGGCGCCGTCATCGGCCACCGTATAGGCGATGAAGTTGGCATCGCCGATGAACTCGGCGACGAAGCGCGTGGCCGGCTGGCGGTAGATGTCGGCGCCAGCGCCGACCTGCTCGATGCGACCGGCGTGCATGACCACGACGCGGTCCGCCATGGTCATCGCTTCTTCCTGGTCGTGGGTGACGAAGATGAAGGCGATGCCGAGGCGGGCCTGCAGATGCTTGAGTTCGAGCTGCATGCGCTTGCGCAGCTTCAGGTCCAGCGCCGACAGCGGCTCGTCCAGCAACAGCAGCTTGGGCTGGTTGACGATGGCGCGCGCCAGCGCCACGCGCTGCTGCTGGCCGCCCGACATTTCGCGGGGATAGCGCGGGCCGAAGTCGGCCAGGCCGACCATGTCCAGCGCATCCCGGGCGCGTTCCGCCGCCTGCGCCTTCGAGGCGCCCTGGCGCCGCGGACCATAGGCGACGTTCTCCAGCACCGTCATGTGCGGGAACAGCGCATAGTTCTGGAACACGGTATTGAGCGGGCGGCGATGCGCCGGCAACCGGCTGACGTCCTGGCCGTCGATCAGGATGCGGCCAGATTCCGGCTGCAGGAAACCGGCGATCGACTTGAGCAGCGTGGTCTTGCCGCAGCCGCTGGGGCCCAGCAGCGCCACGAACTCTCCCTGCTGGATCGCCAGGTCGATGCGATCCAGCGCCTGGTAGGCGCCGAAGCGCATCGACACGCCTTCGATGGTGAGCAAAGCGGACATGGGGAACGGACCTTGCTCAGCGCTTGCGGGCGACCTGCCGGTTCCACGCGTCGGTGACCTCGGCGCGGCGGGCGTTGATGATGTTCCAGTCGAACAGGCTCAGGTTCTTGACCGAGCCTTCCGCGCCCCAGGGCAGCTTGCGGGCCACGTCCTTGGAGACCTGCACGTCCTTGACCGCCGGGCCCAGGTACAGCTTGGTCGCCAGGCAGGCGGCCGCGTCCGGCGTCAATGCGGTGTCGATGAACTTCTGCGCCGCGGCCTTGTTGGGCGCGCCCTTGACCAGGTGCAGGCGGGCGTCGGTGGCCCACACGCCTTCCTTGGGCACGCTGAAGCCGATGGGCAGGCCCTTGTCGATCAGGTCCCAGGCGCCGACGTTGAAGTGCGCCCCGATCACCGCTTCGCCGCTCTGGAAGGCGTTGGTGGCCGCGCCCGAGCTGTCGAAGAACAGCGCGGTGTCCAGCGAGGCCAGCTTGGCATAGAGCGGGGCCAGGTTCGACGGATCGATCGCCCACACCCGCGCCAGGAAGAAGATGAACGGCACGCCCGACGAGTTGGCGGGCGAGGGCACCGCCACCGCGCCGGCATACTCGGGCTTCCACAGGTCCTTCCAACTGGTCGGCGGCTGCGTCACTTCCTTGGTGCTGTAGGTGATGCCGAGCGAGTAATAGCCGGTGCTGACCGCGAAGGCGGCATTGCCGTCGCGGTACACGCCCTGCTCGATGACGTTCTTCAGGTTGGGAATGGCGCCGCCGTCCAGCGCATCCAGCACGCCGGCCTGCTGCGCCAGCTCGCTGATGCCGCCGTCCATCCAGGCCACGTCAATGGTGGGCGCGCCCTTCTGCTGCTGCAGCTTGGCCAGCGTGGTGGTGGAGGTGCCGACTTCCGGCACCACGGTGACGCCGGTGGCTTTGGTGAAGGGCTCGGCCACGCAGGCGCGGAACGCGTCGCCCCAGTTGCCGCCGTACCAGGCGACGGTGATTTTCTGCTGTTGCGCCAGCGCCGCGTGCGAAGCCAGGAGCAGCCCCGCGCCGAGCGCAGCCGCGCCCAGCGCGCTGCGGGTGTTTGTTGCCATGTCGGATTCCCCTTGTAGATTTGTCGATCCGCGATTCATTGACTCAAGTACCACAGGCGCATCTTGGGCGATGCTCGGGAAAACGAGCTTGAAGGCGCGGGACATAAACTTGAATAATTGCGTCATGTCCGCCGTCGCGCCACCCTTGTCCTCGCCGCTCTCCTATGAAGACGGCGACGTGCTCCTGCCTCAGGGAAAACCCGCCCTGACTGTCGGCATCGTGCTGCTGGACCAGTTCACGCTTGCGGCGTTCGCCGGTTTCGTCGACGTGTTGCGGCTGGCTGGCGACCATGGTGGCCGCAGCCGCCAGATCCACACCGCGTGGCGGGTGATGAGCTGGGACGGCAAACCGCGCTGCTCCAGCGCCGGCCTGACGATCGAGGTGGAGGCCGGGCTGCCCGACGACCCGGCGCAGTTCGACTACATCGCCATCTGCGGCGGCAACGACTATTCCAGCGGGCGCATGCCCGAACCGCTGCGCGATTGGCTGCGGCGGGCGGCGGCGCTGCGGGTGCGGCTGCTCGGCATCTGCACGGGCACCTTCGCGCTGGCGCAGGCCGACGTGATCGGACCGCGCACGGTGTGCGTGCACTGGAATGTGCTGGAAACCTTCCGCGAGCGCTTTCCCGCGACCCGCGCGGTGGTCGACCGCCTGTTCGTCGACGAAGGCGACCTGATTTCGTGCGCCGGTTCCACCGCCGCCATCGACCTGGGACTGTATCTGGTGGCGCGCCATTGCGGCCGCGACAAGGCGCAGCAGGCCATGCGCCACATGATGCTGCAGGGCGCGCGGCCGGGGCGCGTGCCGCAGGCGCATTTCCGCACCGACCTGTCCGGCATCCAGGATTTGCGGGTGAGGCAGGCGGCACATTTCATCGAGCAGCGCATCGATAACCCGCCGCCGCTGGATGCCATCGCGCGTTATGTCGGCGTCGGTCGGCGCCAACTCGAAAGGGCTTTCCGTGTGGCCACGGGCATGTCGCCAATGGCGTTCCAGCGGCAATTGCGGCTGGAATATGGCAGTTGGTTGTTGCTTAATAATGCCTGCAGCATCACGCAAATCGCGCTGGATTGCGGATTTGCCGACGGCGCGCATTTTTCACGCGACTTCCGCGCGCATTTCGGACTATCTCCGCGCCAGTATCAGCAGAGCCATGGGCAGCACGCCGCGCGGCACGAGGGCGAGATCAGCGTCTTTCCCGCGTAGTCTTGCCCCGGCAAGGAGAACGCATGACATACGACCTTTGGTATTGGGACGGCATCCCCGGCCGCGGAGAATTCGTGCGCCTGGCCCTGGAAGCGGGCGGCATTGCCTACCGCGAGCGTGCCCGCGAGCCGGGCGTCGGCGAAGACGCGCTGATCCAGGACATGCTTTCGGACCGCAAGCAGCCGCCCTTCGCGCCGCCTTATCTGGTGGCCGGGAAAATGACCCTGGCGCAGACCGCCAACATCCTGCTGTTCCTCGGAGAAAAACATGGCCTGGCGCCCGCCACGGTATCGGGACGCCTGTGGGTGAACCAATTGCAGTTGACCATCGCCGACATGGTGGCCGAGGCGCACGATACCCATCACCCGATTTCGGCCAGTGATTATTACGAGGACCAGAAGGAAGAGGCGGCGCGGCGCGCCCGCAGTTTTCGCGAGGAACGCATTCCGAAATTCCTGGGATATTTCGAGCGGGTGCTGGCAGGGCCCGATGCGTGGCTGGCCGGTGGCAAACGCTGGAGTTATGCCGACCTGTCTTTGTTCCATCTGGTCGACGGGCTGCTGTTCGCCTTTCCCCGGCGCATGGGCACACAAGCCGTGAAATTCCCCAAGGTCATGGCCTTGCACCGGCGCGTCGCGGAACTGCCGGCATTGCAACCGTATTTCGCCAGCGGCAGGCGCCTGCCGTTCGGCCAGGGCATATTCCGCCATTATCGCGAGCTCGACGCGGAATAGAGGCCACGCGGAGAAGAGGTTGGCGCATCGGATGCTCGGGATCCGGTACGCATTTTTTGTCTTGTTAAATAAATTGGGGTCGTCGCCAATGCGGGCCCATTATTGCTTCGCCTCATTTATGAAAATAAGGGGGCGGATTCGTATTAACCCTGATTAATAACGAAATTCACGCTCGCGTTATTCCTGGAGCGCGCTGAGGTATCCGTCGCCGCGTTTTTTTTATGGGTTTCCTCAATGAATATATTGAGCGCGGCTCATTTTTAGGATTAAATATTTTCGAATGGATACATTCTTCCGTTTTTCTTATTCCTGACCTGCCGTCGCTACCCGGGCGACGGAACTGCAGGCAAGCGTGTGCATGCGGCGCGGCATGCGACGTTTGATTCCTGGGGCGCGCCAAAGCAACTGCTTCAGACAAGCCAAGGTTTCTCCATCGGTTTTCAGCACACTCGTCCCAATCCCTGCGGGAGACGTCAACATGCAATGGCTTACCCTCAAACGCCTGCTGCGCGGCGAGCGCGGCATGCAGAAAGCGGATCTATACGGACAGATCGCGGCCATCCATAAAGCGCAGGCGGTTATCGAGTTCGATCTCGAAGGCCATGTGCTGATGGCCAATCAGAATTTCCTCGACACCATGGGTTATGAACTGGACGAGGTGCTGGGGCAGCATCACCGCATGTTCGTGGTGCCCGAGGACCGGGAATCGGCCGAATATCTCGCCTTCTGGGACAAACTGGCCCAGGGCGCGCACGATGCGGGCCGTTACCGCCGCATTCGCAGGGATGGCGGCGACGTCTGGCTGCAGGCCAGCTACAACCCCATCTTTGATAAACACGGCCGTCCCTTCAAGGTGATCAAGTACGCCATCGACATTACCGAGCAGCAGCGGCGCCAGGCGGATACCGAGGGCCAGCTCGAGGCTATTTCCAAAGTGCAGGCCATTATCGAGTTCGAGCTGGACGGCACCATCATCCGCGCCAACGACCTGTTCCTGAATGCGGTCGGTTATCGCGAGGACGAAGTGCGCGGCCGCCATCACAGCATGTTCGTGCTGCCCGAAGAGGCGCGCAGCGGCGCCTATGCGGAATTCTGGCGCAAACTGCGCGGCGGCCAGCACGACACCGGCCAATACCTGCGCATCGGCAAGAATGGCCGGCATGTCTGGATCGAGGCCAGCTATAACCCGATCTTCGATGCCGAGGGCCGGCCCTTCAAGGTGGTGAAGTTCGCCACCGACATCACCAAGCGGTTTACCGCGGCGCAGACGCTGCGGGTGGCGGTGCAGGGCCTGACCGAGAACGCCGAGCGCGCCAGCCAGGCCAATTCCCTGGCGCAGGACGCCTGCCGCGTGGCCGAAGAGGGTGGCAAGACCGTCGCGGGCGTGGTTCGCACCATGGGCGCCATCACAGACAGCTCCAAGCGCATTTCGGAGATCATCGGCGTGATGGACGGCATCGCGTTCCAGACCAATATCCTGGCGCTCAATGCCGCGGTGGAGGCGGCGCGCGCCGGCGCGCATGGCAAGGGCTTCGCCGTGGTGGCGGCGGAAGTGCGCAGCCTGGCGCAGAACAGCGCCGCCGCGGCCAAGGAGATCAAGGGGCTGATCACCACGTCGGTCGAGCAGATCGGCAGCGGCGCCCGCCAGGTGCAGTCGGCCGGGACCACCATGGAAGACATCGTCGCGTCGTCGCGGCGGGTCACCGAGATCATGGGCGAAGTGGTGGAGGTCTCGCTGGCCCAGTCGGCCAAGCTGGGCGAAGTCACCGAGGACATCACCCAGATGACGGCCGAGGCGGCGTCCGCGCTGCAGGCCGCGCATGAATTGCACGGGGGCAGCCCCACGCTCAGGCCGGCGCTCAAGCCGGTGGCGCCGTCGGTGCGGACCCGTCCAGCCGCCAATACGCCGTTGCCGCCCAAGCCGGTGCTGGAGTACGTGCGCTATTGAGGCTCGGGCGGCGACGCGCCCGCCGCCCGAGTGCGCTATAAATACGGTCTTGTACGAACCCGTCGGCCCTGGCAGGAAGTTTCCGGCCCGGGCCGTGTTTTTTGCGGCAATTCTCCATGACCGAATCCGAAGCCCTGGCCCTGGCCACCCATCGCCATTACAAGGGCGGCCTGTATCGCTACATTGATACCGCCCGCCATTCCGAGACCGAGGAATCCATGGTGGTCTACGAGCACCTGTGGCCGCATGCGCGCGGCCTGTGGGTGCGCCCGGCCGACCTGTTCTTCGGCCAACTGGCCGACGGCTCGCCGCGGTTCGCACCGCTGCCTGCGGCGCGGTAAGGCCATGGCCTTCTACTATCGACGTGCGCGGCCGGCCAGCGCGGCGCCACGCGCTGCTTCCGCCCGGCCGTCCGCGGCCGTTTCCGCCGCCCTGAACGCCCTGCGCGGCCCGTTCGTCGTGGCCGACCTGGAAACCACCGGGCTGTCGACCGCGTCGTGCGAGATCCTGGAATTCGCCGCGGTGCGCGTTGGCGAGGGTGGCGCGGCCGAGCAGGAGTACGCGCAGGTGGTGCGCACCCGCGCCTCGGTGCCGCCCTTCATCACTCGCCTCACCGGCATCACCCAGTCCGAGGTCGACCGCCAGGGCGTGCCCGTGGCGCAGGCCTTCGCGGCGTTCCTGGCGTTCGTCGGGGACCTGCCGGTGTTTTTCCACAATGCCTCGTTCGACCGCCGCTTCCTGGACGCCGCCGCGCTTCAGACCGGCCTGTCGTTCGCCAACGCCACGCATTGCACGCTGGTCCTGGCGCGACGCGCCTGGCCCGAGTTGCCCTCGCACAAGCTGGATGTGCTGGCGCGGCACGTGGGCGCATCGGAGCCCACCCACCGCGCGCTGGCCGACGTGCGCACCACGGTGGCCGTCGCGTTGGCGGCCAGTTCGAGGTTGGCCGCGGTCTGAGGGCCGCGCCACATTTCAACGGAGCCCTCATGTCCGACCTGGAGCATATCCGGCAGGTGGTGCGGGCCTTCGCCGCCGAACGCGAGTGGCAGCGGTTCCATTCGCCCCGGAACCTGGCGATGTCGCCGACGTGCACAGGTACCTGGTGGCGCTGGCGGATCAATTGGGCCTGGACATCGCGGCCGCGGTCCAGGCCAAGATGGCATGGAACGCGGCGAGATATCCCGCGGATCGCTTTCGCGGCGGGGCGCGCAAGTATGACGACCCGCCGGATGCGGCCTGAACCTCAGACCACCTTTTGCTCGTGGTGCACCTGGGGCGGCTCGACGAAGAAGCCCGCCACGAGTTTGCGCCACTCCTGAAAATCGGAAGATTCCCGGAAATCCACCATATGGTTTTCGACGGTTTCCCAATCCACCACAAGCGTATAGCGCTGCGGCTGCTCGATGCTGCGGTACAGTTCCATGCCGTGGCAGCCGCGGGCCCGCAGGAACAGCGGCCTGGCTTGCGCCACGCCGGCCTCGAACAGGGCTTCCTGTCCTTCGCGGACATGGATGCTGGCAATCTCCTGGATCATGATGGTGTCTCCGGATAAAGAGGCCGGGCAGGGGCCGGCCGGGCGGAGTAGTATGGCCCAAAACTCAGCCCCGATGAACCGCCCCGTCCTTTCGCTGCCGCGCCTCGTCGCCGCCCGCCTGCTCTGGTACATCGGCGTTGCCGCGCTCGCCCTCATGGCGCTGGCCTCGCCGACCCAGTTCAGCGTGGTTGCGGTGCTGTCGGCCATTGCGATCTACATTCCGCTGTCCATGCTGGGCCTGCCGCTCATCGCCTGGCTGGTGCTGCGCCAGGCCAGCGTCGCCGCGCCCGCCGCCTTGCCGCCAGCCTGGCCCTGCTTGCTGGCGGGCGCTGCCGGCATCGCGCTGTTGGCCTGCTATCACCTGTGGGCCGAGATGGAGCTGGCCGAACTCGGCGTGCTGCTGCTGCTCGTCGCGGTGGATCTGGCGCTGGCGCGCTGGGAGTCGGCGCGTCTGCTCGAACGTATCGTCGCGCATCGTCCGCGTTGAACCCGCGCCGCGCGCGTCGGCCGCCACGCTCTCCTGACAGTCAGCCTAAAGGTTGCCTCCCTGTCGCCCGCCGCCGTGCGCGCTAGGTAAATCGCGCGAGAGCGGGCCTCGCCGCCCCATCCCATGAGCTGAGATGCGGCGCAGCAATTCCGCCCGACGCGCGTGGCGTCTCCCCCATACGCATGGCCCGCGCGGCGGTGCTCGCAGATTCCACGCCAACTTTTACGTCTTCGCGCTCCCACTCTGGGAGGCGGTCGCCCGTTTAACCGATATCGACGTCCGTAGTCCGGAGCAATCATTCCGTACCAATACGAAAGTCCCAAACGCCACGTTGCCGTATGGGCGTACTGCGTCGGGGTGGTAAAGGTCCGCGCCGGTCGGCCACCGGCACCTGTCCATCCGCATCGAGCGGATCAGGAGGAGCTCAAATGAAAAAGCTCGCAGCAGTCGCAACGTTGTCCCTCGTCGCGGTTTCGGCCGCTTACGCGAGCGGACCCGGCCAGCCCAGCATTTCCGCGTCTGGCCATGTCGGCACCATCACCGGGACGGTGTCCTCGGTCTCCACGGGCACTTCCGTGGTCTCGACTCAGATCAACGGCTATGGCTCGTCGAGCCAGACGTCGTTCGGTGAAACGGGGGGCGTCGCCACCGCCGGCGGATCGTTCAGCCGGGATGGCACCACGGTGGTCACGAGCACGCGTCAATACGCCACCAGCGAAACCTACGGCCATATCCATGGCAACGCGCCGATCATGGTGGGCGACAGCATCGCCAACGGCGGCGCCACGTTCGGCAGCACCACCACCAACGCGACGGCCACCGGCACGTTCAACGCCGGTGCGATCGGCGCGACCGCGTCGATCCATGGCATCGGCCCGGTGGGCGGTTTTGGTCACTGAGCAGCACGCAATCCGGACGGCTTCGGCCGTCCGGTCGAGAGGACATCATGAAAACCCTTGCGCTTGCCTTATCCCTGTCGCTGGTGGCCTTTTCCGCGGGCGCCCAGACCAGTTCTTCCGCCGCGACCACCTCTGCGTCGTCGGGGTCCACCAACGCCGGCAACAACCAGGGCATCACGCTCAATTCCAACAACAGTGGATCGAGCACCCTGCGGACCGCGCCGCCGATCGGCGCACAGAGCTTCTACGGTTCGTTCTCCTCCGACAGTTGCATGGTGTCGGCGGGCGGGGGCGGCTCGGTGGTCGGCTTCGGCATGAACGTGGCGTTTCCGGTCGAGGACCAGAAGTGCAGCCTGCGGCGCAATTTCGAGCGCACCATGCAGGCAGCCGCCTCCACCAAGGATCCGGACCGGTCGCGCCGGCTGGAAACGGCCGCCGTGGACATCCTGTGCCAGACCGATGATCGGACCAAGGCGGCGCTCACCGCGCAGGGCCTGTGCACCAATCCCTCGCTGACCACGGCGGATCACCGCTTCGAGAATCCCTCGCAGAATGTCGCCCAGACCGCGCCAGTCGCGCCACCGCAAGCGCAGTACGCGCCCGCCCAGCCGCAGTCGCCCAGCGCCCAGTACATGGCGCCGGCGCCGGTCGCGCAGGCCTACCCGGTGATGTCGGGGCAGAACGCCATGGTCAACGCGCCGACGCTGCGTAATCCGCGCATGGACCGGCAGGGCCTGGCCGATTTCTATTCGCCGGGCTGACGGATCGTGCGCGGCGATCGCGGTTGCTGGCGTTCAGGGCGTTGTGGGGGGCGAGGACGCGGCGCTCGGCCCCTCGGCCGCGCCAGGCTGCTGCAAGGCGGAGGCCTGGGGCGCGGATGCCAGCAGCATCGTGGGCGGCGACGACACCTCCAGCCCGGCGTCGTGCAGCCTCTGCAGCAGCGTGAACAACAACGCGCTGCGCACGCTGTACGCCGAGCGCGGCGACGAGACATAGCCCTTGGCGTTGAACATCAGGTTGCCGCCTTCGATGCCGTCCAGGAACACATTCGGCGCCGGCGTGTCCAGCACATCCTCATGGTCGGCGAAGGCCTGCAGGATCAGCTCGCGCACCCGTTGCGCATCGGTTGACAGCGGCAACGGCAACTTGATCTGCACCAGCCCCAGCGGGTTGGAGCGCGTGACGTTTCGTACCGTCTTGGTCACGAACTCCGAATTCGGCACGATCACCGTGGAGCGGTCGCCCATCTGGATTTCGGTGGCGCGCACGTTGATGCGCAGGATGTCCCCTTCGACGCCGCCCAGCGACACCCAGTCGCCCACCTTGACCGGTCGCTCGGCCAGCAGGATCAGGCCCGAGACGAAGTTCTGCACCACCGCCTGCAGGCCGAAACCGATACCCACGGACAACGCGCTGGCGATCCATGCCACCCGTTCCAGTCCGATGCCGGCGGCCGACAGCGACAGCGCCACCGCCAGCACGAAGCCGGCATAGCCGAACAGCGTCGCGGCCGAGAGCTGCATGCCCGGATCCAGTTCCGTCGTCGGCAGATAACGGTTCGCCAGCCAGCGCTTGAGCATCTTCACGCCCAGCAGCGACAGGCCCAGCACCAGCAGCGCCTGCAGCACCGCGCCCGGCCGGATCTGCGCCTCGCCGATGGCCAGGCCCTTGCGCAACTGGTCGAAGCGCTGAAGCAGGTCCATCGGTCCTTCGCCGAACGGCGCCAGCAGCAGGATCAGTGCCAGCAGGCCCACCGCCACGCGGCCCACGCCGGACAGCAGCACGGCGGCCTGGTCGCGCAGGCTGGGGCCTTCGCTGTCTTCGCGGTGCGACGTGCCCAGCAAGGTGCTGAAGCCGTCCTCGATCAGCACGGCCAGCAGATAGGCCGATGCCAGGATGATCACGACCCACAGTATTTGCTTGGTCAGGAAACTGCCGAAAGCCACATAGCCCGCCAGCAGGCTGGCCAGGCTGATCACCAGGACCGTGCCGGTCGCGGTCAGCAGCAGCGAGGTCCAGAAGGGCGGGGGCGGGCCGTCTTCCCGCAGCGCGCGGCGCCGCAGCCGACGGCCGATCGACAACGCCACCGCCATCGTCACCATCACAAACACGGCCACGATGCCGGTCAGGGTGATGGTGGTGGTCAGGCTGGCGTTCAGCAGCACCGGCAGCCGCTCGGCCAGCCAGATCAGCACGACGATCACGCCCAGCACGCCGGGCAGCCAGCGCAGGCGGTGCGCCACCTTATCGGACACCGGTGGCAGGCGCCAGGACGGCCGGTTGGCCGACAGCAGCGCGTAGCCCAGGCCCGACACGTAGCCGCCGAAACAGACCGTGGCCACCAGATTGGCCAGCAGGGCGCTGGTGTTCTCCGACAATTGGGAATTCCAGTCCAGGCCGATGTGGATCAGCAGGGCGATGACGCCGGGCGTGGCGACCGCCAGCGTCAACAACGCCACCGCCAGGAACGAGCGGCGCAGTCGTCCGGGCGGCACGCGCGTAGCCGTGAGCCGCAGCAGCACCCGGCCGATCCAGACGCGCAGCGCGATCACCAGCGCCGCCGCCGCGGCCAGCAGCAGCCAGCCCCATGTCGGCGTCTGGCCGACCGCGGTGACCAGATCGTCACGAAGCGCCACCAGGCGCTCCAGGTCGCCCGGGAATTCCTCGCGGAATTCGGCCCAGAATTGGCCGGACAGGAATGAGTCGCGCCGTTCGCCCAGCCGCGCCTGGAATTGTGTGCGGCGCAATCCCGATATCTGCTCCGCGGTCTGCGCGGCGTCGACCGACAGCAGCCGCGCCAGTTTGATCTGCGCATCCAGCGCGCGGCTGTTCTTTTCCAGTTGCATGCGTTGCGCCGCCACGTCGGGCGCTTCCTTGACGCCCTCGGGCGGCGCGCCCAGTTCGCTCAGGCGCGCCGTCACGCTGGTCAATTGCGGCGTCAGGGCATCGGCGGTGGCGTCTGCCTTGGCCTGGATGTCGAGGGCATCGCCGCGCTGCTTGAGCAGATCGGCGTCGTCCGTCTCGTCCGGGACGCGTTTGCGGATGTCGTCGAGCTGCTTGCGGGCGCTGGCCAGCATGGCATCGGTTTCGGCGGGCGAAGCGGGCGCGGCGGCGAACGCGGGCGCCAGGCACAGCGCCAGCAGCAGGCCGGCGATCAGCGCGACAAAAGAGCGGCGGCGCGGCAGGGCGCGCAAAAGCGGATGTTGCGGGTTCGGGATCATGAGTCTTGGGGCGATGGAATCGCGTCGAGGCGGCAGCATAACAAGCCGCGGCCCGGTCCGTTGCAACAAAAACTCAGCTATGTCCCCCGTTAGATTCCGGCTGTCGCTGGAGGCGATCGAGGGGCGCCAGAAACAAAAAATGGGGGCGGATTTGATCCGGAATTCCGGCCACGGTCGTCGGACGGGCGGCGCCCGCGGCCGAGGCTTCAGGGCTGTTGCGCGCGTTTCTCAGCCCGGGCTCGCCGGGGGACGCCCAGCACCGCGTCGCAGACCTCCAGCCATGCGCGGGCGGCGTACGACAGATAACCCGATTGCTGCCAGATGTGGCCGACCTCCCATTGCAAGCCGGATTTGGCCAGCTTGGCAGTGCTGAGTCCGCGCGTCTTCATCCGCTGCATCAGCGGTTCGGGCAGCAGCGCCACGCCGAGCCCGGCCGATGCCATCGCCACCAGGAAATCCCAGTGCGCGCTCTGCGCCGCGATCCCGGGTTGCAGCCCGGCATCGGCAAACGCCTGGCGCAGCCGCCGCGTCATGGCGAAGTCGTCCGTGGGAATCAGCAGACGGGTGTCGCGCAGCGCACTCAAGGGCAGCGAGGTCTTGCCCGCCCAGGCCGCGTCGGGCGGCCCGATCACCCAGATGGGATAGCTGCCGAAGGCCTGCGTCGCCAGGCCGCTGTCGGGCGCGATCGGCAGGATGGTTGCGCCCACCTCCAGTTCGCCTCCCGCCACCAGGTCCTCGACCGCGCGGCCGGTGCCCTCCCTCAGGGTCAGGTGGATGCCGGGGTGCAGTTCGCGAAAGCGCTTCACCACTGGCGTGAACAGCAGGTTGATCATGGGCGGGATGCCCACCTCCAGCGAACCGCGTTGCAGTTCTGCCGTCTGGCGCATTTCCTCGCTCAACTGGCGCATGGTCTCCAGCACCTGCAGGCCGCGCTGATACATCACGCGGCCGGTATCGGTGGGGCGGGCCGTGTGGCCGTCGCGCACCAGCAGCGGCGTGCCGGCTTCCTCTTCCAACTGGCGGATCATCTTGCTGACGGTGGACTGCGTCACGAACAGCGCCCTGGCCGCCTGCGTAAAGCTGGCATGGCGGACCGTTTCGACGAAGTACCGCAAGGCGCGCACGTCCAAGGCTCATCTCCTGCGCAAGGCGCGGAACATTCAAATAATGAAAAAAACGAATTGATTGGATGATTTTAAGTCATTACGAGATTTTGCTCGCGCTTCCTATACTGCGGAAAATTCGTCCCGAGGCCAGCCTGCCAGGCCTCTCGGGCGTAAGGAAACGCCGCGCTAGACGGCGCCTGGATGCGAGCGGCGGCGCCGCCACGTCCGGCCGCGAGCCGCCGGCTTTTGAATCTGGAGACACCATGCATACCGACCGTATCCGCCATCCCGGGCTACGCGCCAAGATTACGTCCGCTGAACAGGCGGCCCTGCTGGTGCAGGACGGCATGACCGTCGGCATGAGCGGCTTCACCCGCGCCGGCGACTGTAAGTCGGTGCCTGCCGCGCTGGCCGAGCGGGCCGGGCGCGAACCGCTCGCCATCACCCTCATCACGGGTGCCTCGCTGGGCCACGACACCGACAAGATGCTGGCGCAGGCCAACGCGCTGGCGCGCCGCATGCCGTTTCAGGTCGACACGACCTTGCGGCGCAAGATCAACCAGGGCGAGATCGCCTTCATCGACCAGCATCTGTCGGAGACGGCAGAGCAATTGCGCGCCGGCCACATCGGCCCGGTCGACGTGGCCATCATCGAAGCCGCCGCCATCACGGAGACCGGCGCGATCGTCCCGACCATGTCGGTGGGCAACTCGGCCTCGTTCGCGCAACAGGCGCGCTGCGTCATCATCGAGCTGAACCTGGGCGTGCCGGCCGCGATCGAAGGCCTGCACGACATCTACGTGCCGGCCGATCGCCCCAACCGCGAGCCCATGGGCCTGGTGTCGCCCGACCAGCGAATCGGCCAGCCGTTCATCGAGGTGGATCCCGACAAGATCGCCGCCATCGTTATCACGCACGAGCCCGACAGCCCCTCGAACGCCTTGCCCCCGGACGCCGAGACCAACGCCATCGCCGCGCACATCAATGCGTTCCTGCGCCGCGAAGTGGACGCCGGCCGCCTGACCAATTCGCTGCTGCCGCTGCAGGCCGGTATCGGCACCATTGCCAACGCCGTGCTGCATGGTTTTGAATCGTCCGATTTCGACGGGTTGACGATGTACTCCGAGGTGCTCCAGGACAGCGCCATCGAGCTGCTCGACCAGGGCAAGCTGGCCTTCGCCTCGGCCTCGTCCATCACGGTATCCAAGCCGGTGTACGAGAAGATCCTCGCCAACATCGATCACTACCGCGAACGCATCCTGCTGCGTCCGCAGGAAATCAGCAACGCCCCGGAGATCGTGCGCCGCCTTGGCATCATCGCCATCAATACCGCGCTGGAGTTCGACATCTATGGCAACGTCAATTCCACCCATGTCGGCGGCACGCACATGATGAACGGCATCGGGGGCTCCGGCGACTTCGCCCGCAATGCGCACCTGGCGATCTTCGTGTCGAAGTCCATGGCCAAGAACGGGGACATCTCCAGCGTCGTGCCGATGGTGTCCCACGTGGACCACACCGAGCATGACGTGGACGTGCTCGTCACCGAGTGCGGGCTGGCCGACTTGCGCGGTCTGGCGCCGCGCGAACGCGCCCGCGCCATCATCCAGCATTGTGTGCACCCGTCCTATCGCCAGGCCTTGCAGGACTATTTTGACCGGGCCTGCGAGCGCGGCGGCCAGACCCCCCATCTGCTGGAAGAGGCGTTCGCGTGGCACCAGCGCTTCAACGAGACCGACACCATGCGCGCGGTTTCCCCCGCGACCCGCAAGGTCGCCTGACCTTGCGCCTGTCCGCCGCCGGACGCTCATGCCGGCGGCAGCCTACGCCCGCTCGTCCCGCGCCGCCTTGACCGCGTCATGGCGCGCGGCGGTCACCAGGCCCTTGCTGGAGCGTTCCAGTTCGTCGCGCAGCCATTGTTTCAGCGCCACCAGTGGCGCCCAGTCGCGCAGGCTCGGTCGGTAGACCAGGTGATAGGTCTGGGCCTGCTCATAATGGACCGTTACGGGCGAAACCTGCACCAGCCGTCCGGCACAGATCGCGTCCGCGGCCAGCAACTCGCGGCCGAGGGTGATGCCCAGGCCCTGCTCGGCCGCCTGCAGCATCATCCCCGCATCATTGAATGTGGCGACCGGCGTCACCGGCACGCTCAGTCCGGCCGCGTTGAACCAGTGTTGCCACATATCGCGTTCGCCCAGCAGGGGCTGCCGCGCCAGCGTCTCGGGCGTGTTGTCGGGCAATGCAGCCGCCGTTTCCGGCGAGGCCAGCGCGATCAGCGGCAACGGCATGTCGAACAACGGCTCGGACTCGACGCCCGGCCACGGGCCGCGGCCGAATCGCAGCGCCGCGTGGAAGCCGTCGCGCAGCAGGTCCACGACCTGTTGCGAGGTCTCGATCTGCAGCGACAGGTCCGGGTGGCGCTTGTGCCAGCGCGTCATGCGCGGCAATAGCCAGCGCTGCGCGAACGAGGGCAGCACCGATACGCGCAGCCGCTGCGCGCTGCCGGTCGCGGCGGCCGACGCCGCCATCAGGCCCTCGTCCAGCAACGCCATGGCGCTCTGCACACTGCACAACAGCGCGGCGCCGGCGGGGTTCAGCACGATGCCCCGCCCGCTGCGCTCGAACAAGGCGAAGCCCAGTTGTTCTTCCAATCCCTTGATCTGTTGGCTGACCGCGCTGTGGGTCAGGTGCAGGCGCTCGGCCGCGGCGCGCAGATTCTGTAGTTCGGCGACGGCGCGGAAGGCGGGCAGGGTATTCAGGGGCAGGCGCATGGGAAAGGGGGCGGGACGCCAGGGAGTTTCACGGGCACTCCGTCCAGGAAGGCGAGTCCGCCCCACGGAGGGAATGATTCGATTGGTTAGCTTAGCTGACCGTCCTGGGTAAAACAATTCGATTTTCAGCGCCGGTTTGGGCGAATACGCTTACCAAAACGGACTGAATCGAGGAGCCAAGCCATGTCCGCCCAAACCTGCATCCAGACCTCTCCCGCTTTCGGCGCCGCTTGCCCGGCGCCTACGCGGACTCACGCGCCCGAGATCACGCCGTCCGTGGCGCCGGCTATCCCGGTTCCCCAACCGGTGGCGCGCAACCTGCAACCCCCCGTCGCCGCCCTCAACGGCGCGACCGCGCCGTCGAGCGGCTTCATTGCCCGCCTCTGGCACGCCTATCGCGCACGGCGCGCCGACCGGATCCTGCGCAATCTCGCGGACGAGATGGACGTCCACATGCTGAAGGACGTGGGCGCGCCGGAATGGCTGGTGAATCAGGCCACGGTTGAGCAATCGCTCAAGCGGATCACGCGCATCGACAGCCTGCGCTGGTGATGTGGACGCCTGGCCGGGAAGGGGGCGATGAGACCATCAGCCCCGATTCCCGGCCTTATATCTATATAGAGAGGCGGTCCCCATGGCGGATGGCCGCCGCCAAGAGATGAAGCATGAGTGAGACACCCACAAAGAGCGCGCAGGTGTCTTCGAAGGGAGCGAGACGTCTGTCTCCGGGCGCCATTGCCCCGCCCCAGCCATCTGAACGTATCGCGCCCTTCCCTATATAGAGAGAAGAGAGCTTTCTCTAGAGAGGAGATAGCTCTCTCCATATATAGAGGAAGGCGAGGGGGGAGCCGTTCCCCTCCAGGCTGCCGTGGCCGGCAACCCTTTCGCATTCTCGTAGGAGAGGGAGGGGATCAGGGCCATACCCCTTCGCCACGGGGGATCCCCGGGCCTTGCCGCGTGGAAATCATCATCTTTCTGCAAAATGGCTGTCATGCCGGCGTGACAGCCCAAAATTCTGTGCTATAGTCTCGCTCCTTCGCAGTTCACGCAGTCTTGTGAGCCGCGAAGCCAGGCAAGTGCAACGGATTTGACGCCACGGCGACGAATCTGCCGCAGGGCAGCAAGGTGGTGAGTCAGCGATGATTCTCTCGAACCGGCGGTCAGCGAATTTTGCGTAAGTCGGTGCAAATCAGGCAGAAGCCAGTTGCACGATCTGCAAAAATTGTGCTATAGTCTTGGGCTTGGCTGGTGGCGGCGAATCAGGGTTTACCCGATAGGGTGGTCTGAGCAGCGTTGCAAGCCGACTGGGCGGTAACCAACCTCTGGAGCGATCTGGAGCTGCTGCGAAGTGAAGTGATTCACAAAGCGGCGGGGTTGCAAGATAGGATGCAAATTAGGCAAAAGCCGGTTGCATAATCTGCAAAAGTTGTGTTATAGTTTCAGGCTTGGCAGTTACCGAAAACTTAGGGTTAACCCTGATATTTCGATAGCTGCTAAAGAGAAAGCCGGGTGCGAACCTGGTGAGACCTGAAGAGGTCGTAGGCAAGGCAGCGAAGTGAAGCAAGCAACGCTGACTTGACAAACGATAAAAACTTCTTCATAATCTCGTTTCTCTGCTGCTGACACAGCGATCGACGCGAAAGCGAAATCGCCGAAGAAAGCAGAAGATGCAGTAAGTAGTACAGAATTTGGCAGTACCGCTCTTTAACAATTAAACAACCGATAAGTGTGGGCGCTTGATGCGAGTGCACAGTGGCTGGTTTTTAAAACCCGTCACAAGCACAATGAAATCAAGTGCTCACTAGAAGTGAAGTACCTTAGATGTCAAGTCTAAGCACATACCTCACTTCCTTTGAGTAGCGACGTATGACTCGGTTCTTCGGAACTAAGAAATACGAAACAAATACAGAGATTAAACTGAAGAGTTTGATCCTGGCTCAGATTGAACGCTAGCGGGATGCCTTACACATGCAAGTCGAACGGCAGCACGGACTTCGGTCTGGTGGCGAGTGGCGAACGGGTGAGTAATGTATCGGAACGTGCCCAGTAGCGGGGGATAACTACGCGAAAGCGTAGCTAATACCGCATACGCCCTACGGGGGAAAGCAGGGGATCGCAAGACCTTGCACTATTGGAGCGGCCGATATCGGATTAGCTAGTTGGTGGGGTAACGGCTCACCAAGGCGACGATCCGTAGCTGGTTTGAGAGGACGACCAGCCACACTGGGACTGAGACACGGCCCAGACTCCTACGGGAGGCAGCAGTGGGGAATTTTGGACAATGGGGGAAACCCTGATCCAGCCATCCCGCGTGTGCGATGAAGGCCTTCGGGTTGTAAAGCACTTTTGGCAGGAAAGAAACGTCGTGGGTTAATACCCCGCGAAACTGACGGTACCTGCAGAATAAGCACCGGCTAACTACGTGCCAGCAGCCGCGGTAATACGTAGGGTGCAAGCGTTAATCGGAATTACTGGGCGTAAAGCGTGCGCAGGCGGTTCGGAAAGAAAGATGTGAAATCCCAGAGCTTAACTTTGGAACTGCATTTTTAACTACCGGGCTAGAGTGTGTCAGAGGGAGGTGGAATTCCGCGTGTAGCAGTGAAATGCGTAGATATGCGGAGGAACACCGATGGCGAAGGCAGCCTCCTGGGATAACACTGACGCTCATGCACGAAAGCGTGGGGAGCAAACAGGATTAGATACCCTGGTAGTCCACGCCCTAAACGATGTCAACTAGCTGTTGGGGCCTTCGGGCCTTGGTAGCGCAGCTAACGCGTGAAGTTGACCGCCTGGGGAGTACGGTCGCAAGATTAAAACTCAAAGGAATTGACGGGGACCCGCACAAGCGGTGGATGATGTGGATTAATTCGATGCAACGCGAAAAACCTTACCTACCCTTGACATGTCTGGAATGCCGAAGAGATTTGGCAGTGCTCGCAAGAGAACCGGAACACAGGTGCTGCATGGCTGTCGTCAGCTCGTGTCGTGAGATGTTGGGTTAAGTCCCGCAACGAGCGCAACCCTTGTCATTAGTTGCTACGAAAGGGCACTCTAATGAGACTGCCGGTGACAAACCGGAGGAAGGTGGGGATGACGTCAAGTCCTCATGGCCCTTATGGGTAGGGCTTCACACGTCATACAATGGTCGGGACAGAGGGTCGCCAACCCGCGAGGGGGAGCCAATCCCAGAAACCCGATCGTAGTCCGGATCGCAGTCTGCAACTCGACTGCGTGAAGTCGGAATCGCTAGTAATCGCGGATCAGCATGTCGCGGTGAATACGTTCCCGGGTCTTGTACACACCGCCCGTCACACCATGGGAGTGGGTTTTACCAGAAGTAGTTAGCCTAACCGCAAGGGGGGCGATTACCACGGTAGGATTCATGACTGGGGTGAAGTCGTAACAAGGTAGCCGTATCGGAAGGTGCGGCTGGATCACCTCCTTTCAGAGCTTAGTGCTCGTGTTAAGCGTCCACTCTTATCGGTTGTTTGATATAGCTGGGATCGGTTGTGGGCTTGGGTAGAGGGACTCCTCCCTGTGTCCATGACTTCTGACTACTGATCCGAGAAGGTTTTGGGTCTGTAGCTCAGTCGGTTAGAGCACCGTCTTGATAAGGCGGGGGTCGTTGGTTCGAATCCAACCAGACCCACCAAGTATTCGCAGGTAGAGATGCCGTGAATATGGGGGTGTAGCTCAGCTGGGAGAGCGCCTGCTTTGCAAGCAGGATGTCATCGGTTCGATCCCGTTCACCTCCACCAAGACCTGTGCCTGGTGGGATGTAGAGGCTAACTCATAGCGTCGTGCGGATAATATCTGCCCGGTCTTATGAGTTGGGTTTTACTCAACAGCTATATTCGTTCTTTAACAATCTGGAAGAAGCACAACGAAATGTGCTCATCGAGTAATCAGCTTGCTGATGAAGATGGGTACGGGTTGTGATTGCATTAATTTTGTTCCAAGTTCTCAAGACTGGGGTGAATAACCTCAGACTGCTTTGAAACTTATGAACGGCACAAACGCTAATACTCAGGTCCTATAGCCTACAGCGTTATAGGATCAAGCGACTAAGTGCATATGGTGGATGCCTTGGCGATCACAGGCGATGAAGGACGTAGTAGCCTGCGAAAAGCTGCGGGGAGCTGGCAAACAAGCTTTGATCCGCAGATATCCGAATGGGGAAACCCACTCCGCAAGGAGTATCCCTGACTGAATACATAGGTCAGTGGAAGCGAACCGGGTGAACTGAAACATCTCAGTAGCTCGAGGAAAAGAAATCAACCGAGATTCCGAAAGTAGTGGCGAGCGAAATCGGAAGAGCCTTCACGTTTTAGCATGCAAGATAGTCGAACGGAATGGAAAGTCCGGCCGTAGCAGGTGATAGCCCTGTAGACGAAATTTTGTGTGTGGAACTAAGCGTGAGAAAAGTAGGGCGGGACACGTGAAATCCTGTTTGAAGATGGGGGGACCATCCTCCAAGGCTAAATACTCGTGATCGACCGATAGTGAACCAGTACCGTGAGGGAAAGGCGAAAAGAACCCCGGAAGGGGAGTGAAATAGATCCTGAAACCGTATGCATACAAACAGTAGGAGCCTCCTTGTGGGGTGACTGCGTACCTTTTGTATAATGGGTCAGCGACTTACATTCAGTGGCAAGGTTAACCGAATAGGGAAGCCGTAGCGAAAGCGAGTCCGAATAGGGCGATTCAGTCGCTGGGTGTAGACCCGAAACCAGATGATCTATCCATGGCCAGGTTGAAGGCACGGTAACACGTGCTGGAGGACCGAACCCACTAATGTTGAAAAATTAGGGGATGAGCTGTGGATAGGGGTGAAAGGCTAAACAAATCTGGAAATAGCTGGTTCTCTCCGAAAACTATTTAGGTAGTGCCTCAAGTATTACTGCGGGGGGTAGAGCACTGTTATAGCTAGGGGGTCATGGCGACTTACCAAACTATGGCAAACTCCGAATACCCGCAAGTACAGCTTGGGAGACAGAGCACCGGGTGCTAACGTCCGGACTCAAGAGGGAAACAACCCAGACCGCCAGCTAAGGTCCCAAATTATCGCTAAGTGGGAAACGAAGTGGGAAGGCATAGACAGTCAGGAGGTTGGCTTAGAAGCAGCCATCCTTTAAAGAAAGCGTAATAGCTCACTGATCGAGTCGTCCTGCGCGGAAGATGTAACGGGGCTAAGCGATAAACCGAAGCTGCGGGTGTGCACTTTGTGCACGCGGTAGGAGAGCGTTCTGTAAGCCTGCGAAGGTGGCTTGTAAAGGCTGCTGGAGGTATCAGAAGTGCGAATGCTGACATGAGTAGCGATAAAGGGGGTGAAAAGCCCCCTCGCCGTAAGTCCAAGGTTTCCTGCGCAACGTTCATCGGCGCAGGGTGAGTCGGCCCCTAAGGCGAGGCAGAGATGCGTAGCTGATGGGAAGCTGGTTAATATTCCAGCACCATCGTACAGTGCGATGGGGGGACGGATCGCGGAAGATCATCAGGGTGTTGGATGTCCCTGTTGACGTATCGAAGATGGCGCTTAGGCAAATCCGGGCGCGTAAATCAAGGGTACGGCACGAGCGAGCATTGCTTGCGAAGTGATTGGAAGTGGTTCCAAGAAAAGCCTCTAAGCTTCAGCTGTACGAGACCGTACCGCAAACCGACACAGGTGGACGGGATGAATATTCCAAGGCGCTTGAGAGAACTCAGGAGAAGGAACTCGGCAAATTGATACCGTAACTTCGGGAGAAGGTATACCCCGGTAGTGTGAAGCGCCTGCGCGCTTAGCATGATGGGGTCGCAGAGAATCGGTGGCTGCGACTGTTTATTAAAAACACAGCACTCTGCAAAGACGAAAGTCGACGTATAGGGTGTGACGCCTGCCCGGTGCCGGAAGGTTAAGTGATGGGGTGCAAGCTCTTGATCGAAGCCCCGGTAAACGGCGGCCGTAACTATAACGGTCCTAAGGTAGCGAAATTCCTTGTCGGGTAAGTTCCGACCTGCACGAATGGCGTAACGATGGCCACACTGTCTCCTCCTGAGACTCAGCGAAGTTGAAGTGTTTGTGATGATGCAATCTACCCGCGGCTAGACGGAAAGACCCCATGAACCTTTACTGTAGCTTTGCATTGGACTGTGAACCGGCCTGTGTAGGATAGGTGGGAGGCTTTGAAGCGTGGTCGCTAGATCACGTGGAGCCATCCTTGAAATACCACCCTGGTTTGTTTGCGGTTCTAACCTTGGTCCGTTATCCGGATCGGGGACAGTGCATGGTGGGCAGTTTGACTGGGGCGGTCTCCTCCCAAAGTGTAACGGAGGAGTTCGAAGGTACGCTAGGTACGGTCGGAAATCGTGCTGATAGTGCAATGGCATAAGCGTGCTTGACTGTGAGACTGACAAGTCGAACAGGTGCGAAAGCAGGACATAGTGATCCGGTGGTTCTGAATGGAAGGGCCATCGCTCAACGGATAAAAGGTACTCTGGGGATAACAGGCTGATACCGCCCAAGAGTTCATATCGACGGCGGTGTTTGGCACCTCGATGTCGGCTCATCTCATCCTGGGGCTGTAGCCGGTCCCAAGGGTATGGCTGTTCGCCATTTAAAGAGGTACGTGAGCTGGGTTTAAAACGTCGTGAGACAGTTTGGTCCCTATCTGCCGTGGGCGTTGGATACTTGACGGAGCCTGCTCCTAGTACGAGAGGACCGGAGTGGACGTACCTCTGGTGTACCGGTTGTCATGCCAATGGCATTGCCGGGTAGCTAAGTACGGAAGAGATAACCGCTGAAGGCATCTAAGCGGGAAACTCGTCTGAAGATTAGGTATCCCGGGGACTTGATCCCCCTGAAGAGTCGTTCGAGACCAGGACGTTGATAGGTCGGGTGTGGAAGCGCAGTAATGCGTTAAGCTAACCGATACTAATTGCTCGTGAGGCTTGATCCTATAACACTGATGGTTATGACCTGGTGGTATAGTGTTCCAAGTGTCGTTCAATACAAAATCTGGCTGCCCCGTCAGCAGCCAGCCAACACCAATTACACCCACTGTGCGTTGATCATCGAGTCATACTCTGATCACCACACGTTGCGCTTCTTCCAAGATTGGAGCGGTTGTCGTCAAAGACAATCTCTCAACCAGTTACGCCTGACGACCATAGCAAGGTGGTACCACTCCTTCCCATCCCGAACAGGACAGTGAAACGCCTTTGCGCCGATGATAGTGGACGGACGTCTGTGAAAGTAGGTCATCGTCAGGCTTTTATTGCTCAAAACCCCGCAGGCTAACGCCTGTGGGGTTTTGTCTTTGTATGAAAGGCCCGCTTTTGCGCGTGGCACGATCATTGAGCCTGGCTCTGATCGTGGCCAGCCATGCGGTCCATGCAGTGCACAGGATTGGAGCGTTCGCCCTCGTAGCGGAATGCTCGGCAGGTCAAGCCTGATACCCATAGCAAGGTGGTACCACTCCTTCCCATCCCGAACAGGACAGTGAAACGCCTTCGCGCCGATGATAGTGGACGGACGTCTGTGAAAGTAGGTCAGTATCAGGCAGTTATTCGAAAAGAAAACCCCGCAGGCTAGCGCCTGCGGGGTTTTTTGTTTTATCCGGGGTTACAGCGCCTTGGTGCAACGCGTGGATGCAGATCTTGGCAGCGACGTCATCGCGGGTGGAGCATCTGCGTCAGGCCGCTGGCGGCGCATGCAGACATCAACTGGCCTGGCGTTGTGCGGTATCGGGCAGTTGGCGCCGCAGTGCGGCGAAGAACAATTCCGACTGCAGGCGTTCGCTCTGGATCTGCTCAGCGACCTTGGCGGCGATTTTCGGATCCACCGGTGCCATTGGTCGGCCAGTGGATTGCGCCAGCACCTGGGCGGTACAGGCGCGCTCGAGGAAGAACAGGTCATCGTAGGCGTAGTCGAGGCGCTCGCCGCAGACCACCACGCCGTGATTGCCGAGAAATGCGATGTCGGCGCCTTGCATGGCGTGAGCGATGCGTTCGCCTTCGCTGGCATCCAGGGCCAGCCCGTTGTATTCCGCATCGACGGCGATGCGGCCGTGAAAGCGCATGGCATTCTGTGACAGCGTGGTATCCAGCGTCCGATCGACCGTCAGCGTCAGGGCCGTGGCGTATGGCATGTGGGTGTGCAGCACACAGGCCTTGCCGGCGACGCGGTGGATCGCGGCGTGAATGAACATGGCCGTCGGCTCGACTTCATGGCGTCCGGCGAGCTTCTGGCCCTGGGCGTCGACCAGCACGATGTCGTCTGCCTGGACCTCGTTCCACATCAGGCCGCGGGGATTCAGCAGGAAATGATCGCTGTCGCCGGGCAGCGCCACGCTGAAGTGGTTGCAGACGCCTTCGCCGAGGCCGTGCGCGGCGGCCGCGCGCAGGGCCAGGGCCAGGTCGGCGCGCAGGGCGGCAACACGATCGGCGTGGAAGAGCGCATCCGCGAAGTGGGGATCTTTGTTCATGGGCAACCCGAGGTCAGAGGTCAGCGTTCAGATCCAGCCAGCCTGCTGGAACAGGCCGGGGACTTTGTCCAAACTCGATACAGTAGCGTCGGGGCGATAGTCCGGCAAGGGCTGGCGGCCGGTGCCGCGGTCGATCCAGACGCAACGGAAGCCGATGTCGCGGGCGGCGGCGTGGTCCAGATGCGGACTGGCGCAGATGTGCACGACCTCGTCGGGCGTGATGCCCAAGCTGTCGTGGGCGTGGGCGAAGATGCGCCGTGACGGCTTGTAGGCGCCGGCCTGCTCGGCCGTGATGACGCGGTCGATGTGGCCGCCCAACTGCGCCACGTTGCCCGCGATGATGGCGTCGTCGGTGTTGGAGATGATGCAAAGGCGGAATCCGGCGCGCTTGAGGGCGGCCAGGGTATCGACCACTTCCGGAAATGGCGGCATCGCCGAAATACTGCCGGTCAGCAGCTCGGCGTCCTGCGGCCGGTAGTCCAAGTCGAGGTCGCGCATGGTAAGCCGCAACGACTCGCGGGTGACGTCGACAAAGCGCATATGGGGCGGCGTCCGTTCCAGCCGGTGTTCATGCTCGTCGTAGACGCGCAGGAATTGTGCGGGTGTCGGCATATGCTGACGCGCTTCGTCCCCTGCCAGGATACGGGCGACCGCGGTTTGCAGGCCTTCGTCCCATTGGATCAGCGTGCCGTAGCAGTCGAAAGTGAGCCATTGCGGGCGTGGGAGGTGGTCCAGGGGCATGGGATTCCTTGTCGGAAGTCGAGGGGGATGAAGCCAGCTTAGGGCTGAGCCGCCTGAGTCGTAAAATTAATAATTAAACTCCTCTTAGTGGAATAATAAATATCCACGTTCATACCACACAGTCACACAACCCAGGACACGCCATGCTTGATCTCGAACTGTTGAAGACTCTCGTCTGCGTGGTTGACGAGGGCAGCTTCACGCGCGCTGCCGGACGGGTGCATCGGACCCAGTCAACGGTGAGCCAGCAGGTGCGCAAACTGGAGCAGACGGTCGGCAAGACGCTCTTGCTGCGCGACCGGGCCGGCAACCAGGTGCAGGCCACCGAAGAGGGGGAGCTGATGCTGGCCTATGCGCGCAAGCTGCTGGCAATGGCGGACGAAGCCGAGTTGGTATTGTCGGCGCCGCGTCGGGTGCAGGTGATCCGCCTGGGCATTCCGGAGGATTTTGACGTGGCGCGCCTGACGACGCTGTTGGCCGGCTTCGCCGCCAGCCATCCGGATATCCGCCTGGAGACCGGCAGCGGCATGAGCACGGATCTCAAAGCGGGGCTGGCCGCGGGCGAATTGGACTTGGCGCTGATCAAGCGCGAACCGGGCGACGGGCCCTGCCTGGCGTCATGGCCCGAACGCCTGGCGTGGGTGGGAGACCGGGCGCTACTGAAGGGCTCGGAGCCGGTTCCGCTGGTGCTGTTTCCGCAAGGCTGCATCTATCGCAAGCGGATGATCTACGCGCTGGAAAGCGCCGGGCGGCCGTGGCGCGCGGCGTATCACAGCCAGAGTCTGGCAGGCGTGCAGGCGGCCGTGTCGGCGGGGCTGGGCATCTCGCTGCTGCCGGCGTTTGCCTGTCTGCCGGGGCATGGCCTGCTGGGACAGGCGCAAGGCCTGGCGCCGGCGCCGGCCACGGAGCTGGCGATCGTGGGGGATGCGCGAGGCGCGGCCCGCGAGGCCGTGGCAAGTCTGGTCGCGGTGCTCAAGCGGGCCGTCGGCGAGGACGGCGATACGCCGCGCCGCCGGCTGGCGTCAGCTTAGGTCGCCGTCCAGGTAGTACCAGCGTCCGCCTTCGCGCACGAAACGGCTGACCTCATGCATGCGGCTGGCGCGTCCGGCCAGGCGGCTGCGCGCGACGAATTCGACCGTGGCGTGATCGGCATCCTGTAAGCGCGCCTGCTTGACCGTCAGCCCCAGCCATTTCAGCCCGGGCGGATTGGGGTCGAGCGAAGCCGGCCGGGTGCTGGGATGCCAGGTGTCGAGCAGGTAGGCGAGCCTGTCCAGCACGAAGGCGCTGTAGCGCGAGCGCATCAGGTCTTGCGCGGTAGGGGCCTGCAAGGCCTGCGAGCCCTGGTGCCAGCGGCCGCAACAGGTGGCGTAGGGCTTGGCCGTGCCGCAGGGACAGGCAATCGGGTCTGGCGTGGTCACGATGGCAATCAGGCGAGCAGGTCGTTGTATTCGGGATGGCGGCGCATGTAGACATCGGCGTAGGAGCACTGCGGGCGCACCTTCCAGCCCTGCGCGCGGGCCGTCTCCAGCGCGACGCGGGTCAGTTCGGCGGCGATGCCGCGGCCGCCGACCTGGCCGGGCACGCCGGTGTGCGTAATGGTCATCACGCCGTCGCGCAGATGGTAGTCGAGCACGCACAGCACGCCGTCGACGGTGGCGGTGTAGCGCGAGTGCTCGGTATCGTGGATGACGGAAACCATGGGGGCATTCCTGCGTGAATGAGTGGGGAGAGCCTGCGCGGCAGGCTATCGACATAGGATACCAGTGGCGGCAGGCGCTTCTGGTCAGCGCTGCAGGATCTTCAGCAGCGCCGTCAGTTGCGCGTCGCGTGTCTCGACCAGGTCGGCGATGCCGCGCGCGCCCGCCTCGGCGTTGACGCCGTCGATCAGGCGGCGTTGCAGTTCGGGCGTGACCTCGGGCGAGCCGAGGTCGTCCCACCAGGTCTGCACCGGGCCCAGCAGGTGGTCCATGAAATGGGCCAGGCCGCCGGCGCCACCGCCCAGGTTGAAGGTCATGTGTGGCCCGAACAGGGCCCAGCGCAGGCCGGGGCCTTGCGATACGGCGGCGTCGATGTCGGCCACGCTGGCGACGTTGTCGGCGGCCAGGTGGATCGCTTCGCGCCAGAGAGCGGCCTGCAGGCGGTTGGCGATGTGGCCGGGGACCTCTTTGTTCAGGCGGATCGGGTATTTGCCCAACTGGCGGTAGAAGGCGATGCAGCGTTCGATGGTGGCCGCCGAGGTCTGCTTGCCGCCGACCACTTCCACCAGCGGGATCAGGTGCGGCGGATTGAACGGGTGGCCGATGACGAAGCGCGATGCATGCTGGCAACGCGATTGCAGCCGGGTCATGATGAGTCCGGACGAGCTGGAGGCGACGATGGCGTGGGGCGCGAGCAGCGCATCCATGCGCGCGAACAGGTCGGTCTTGAAGTCCTCGCGTTCGGGCGCGTTTTCCTGGACGAAATCGACGCCTTGCAGCGCGGCGGCCAGATCGGGCTCGAAGCGCAGGGCATCGGGCGTGGCGCCGGCGGCGACGCGTCCGAGTTCCGCGAGCACCGGCCAGGCAGCGGCGACGCGCGCGCGCGTCAGCGATTCGGCGTCGGCGGCGGGATCGCAGACCACGACGTCGAGCCCATGCGCGAGGAACAACGCGGCCCAGCTAGCGCCGATGGTGCCAGCGCCGACAATCGCAACGCGGCGGATGGCTGGATGGGGGGACGAGTCGGTCATGCGGCGCTCCGGAGGATGTCGATGGGAGGGCCCATTGTGAAGCAAAGCGGGCGGGGTTGCCACGCGCGGGGTCGGCGGGCAAGATAGCGAGGCCTTGCGTCATCGAGGCCGCTGCGCGGCCTGTTTTTCCGCATCGCGGCTCGGCGCGGGCTGGCCGCGCGTATCCTCACTGCTGATTGGAGAGCTTCATGGAGTCGTCCCGATCCGGCGAACGGCGAGCGGTGCCGTACTTCTGCCAATGGGAATCGGCGCATCGGGCGGGCGAGATCATCCGCAAGGAACTGCGCCTCGAGGATGACCCGGCGTGGCGCGCATCGGGCGCGCGTGACGTTGAGGAATATGCGCGCTGGACCAGCCATGTCTGTGGCATGGCCTGCCTGAAGATGGTGCTGGCCGCCGAGACTGGGCAGGTCCATCCGACGCTGGAACTGGCGCGCCGCAGCCTGCCTTATGGCGCCTATACAGAGAATTCCGAGGGGCACATCAAGGGAATGATCTATGCGCCGTTCGTGCGCTTCGTGGGCGAGCAATTCGGGCTGCGGGCGCAAGTGCGGGTGGACCTGCGCGCGGACGAATTGCCGGCGCTGCTGGGCGACGCGGCTTATTTCATGGCGTCGGTGCATCCGTGGATCCGCTGGCCGGACCGGGAGCCGCCGGCCAAGGGCGGGCACCTGGTGCTGGTGACGCGGGCCACGCCGGAGCATGTGACCTTCCACAATCCTTCCGGCGAGCCTGGCGCGCAGGCCGATGCTTGTGTGCCGATGGCGGCGTTCGATCGCGCGTTCGCCGGGCGTGGCGTCGCGATCCTGCGAGCGGCCTGAGGGCCTCGGGGGCTCAGGCGTTGCGCGCGCGGCGCAGATAGCGCCACACCAGCGCCGCGGCGCCGAGGTAGCCCGCCGCAATGATGGCGTAGGCGGCGGGCAGGCTGGCGTGCCAGTCGGGCAGCAGGTGCAGGACGGTGCCCATCAACGCCACGCCGACCAGCGCGCCCGATTGGCGGTTGGCGTTCAGCGCGGCCGCGGCGCTGTTGGCGTGGTGCTTGCCCGAGACCTGCATCACCACGCTGGTCATGGCGGGCACCGCGATGCCGACGCCGAGGTTGGCCAGCGCCACGATCACCGCGAATGGCCAATAGCGCATGTCGGGCGCGAAGCTGAACAGGCCGACCGCGCTCATTGCGGTGGCCAGGCAGATGCCGCCCAGCAACGCGGCCGAGACGTTCCAGCGCGCCGACAAGCGGCTCGACAGCAGATTGCCGATCGAAAACACGGCCAGCATCGGCACCAACTGGATGCCGGTCTGCAGCGCGTCTGCGCCGCGCGCATGCTGCAGGAACAGGCTGAGCAGGAATAGCTGGCCGTAGGCCGCGAGGTTGATCAGGAAGCCCACGCCGTTGGCGGCCGCGAATTGCGGGGTCTGGAACAGCGGACGCGGCAGGATCGGCTCGGCATGGCGCCGCTCGCGCCGCACCAGCGCCAGCGTGGCCGCCGCACACAAGGCGATCGCGCCCAGGATGGGCGCCGACGACCAGCCGTAGGCGTTGCCCTGTATCAGCGCGAAACACAGCGCGGACAGCGCCACCACGCCGAGCGCGTGGCTCAACGGGTTGAGCGCGCGCGGCCGGCGCGGCGCGGCCTGGATACGGCGCCGCGCCAGCCACAGGCCGGCCAGGCCCAGCGGCAGGTTGATCAGGAAGATGCCGCGCCAGCCGAATTGGTGGATCAGCACGCCCCCCAGCAGGGGGCCCGCGGCGCCGGCCACCGCCACGATGGCCGACCATGCGGCGAGCATGCGGTTGCGCACCTGCTCGTCTTCGTAGGCGTGGGCCAGCAGGCTGAGCGAGCTTGGCATGAACAGCGCCGCGCCCAATCCCTGCAGCATGCGGGCGGCGATCAGCAGGTCGCCGCCGGGCGCGATGCCGCAAAGCAGCGAGGCCAGCGTGAAGACGCCCAGCCCGGCCAGGTAGATGGTCTTGGCGCCATAGCGGTCGGCCAAGGCTCCAGCCACCAGCAGCAGCGCGGCGAAAGTCAGCGTGTAGCCGTCGACGATCCAGACCAGATCGGTGAGCGGCACGGTGAATTGCTGCGCGATGCTGGGCAGGGCGACGTTGACGACGGTGACGTCCAGCATCGCCATGACGAAGCCAATGGCCAGCGTGACGAGGGGCAGCAGGCCGGTGACGGCGGGACGCGGGACGGGATCCGCCGGGGCGGGCGGGAGGGGAGCGGTGGGGCAGGCGGTGCGCATGGCGGGGACTTCCGGGGACTATCCGAGGCGCACAGCTTAGGAGGTTTCCGTGATGCAAAAAATAGGAGAAACTGCTCTATAGTGATGCAAAATTGCATCGCATCGACGAGCTACGCTCTGATGGTTTCCTGAGGGCATTCGCGGCCATGGATTGGGACAACGCGCGCATTTTCCTGGCGATCTACCGCAACGGCACCCTGCGCGGCGCCGCCGCGCTGTTGCAGATTGACCAGGCCACGGCCGGCCGCCGGCTGGCGGCGTTGGAAACCTCGCTGGATGCCCGGCTGTTCCTGCGCACCCCGTCGGGCTACGTGCCGACCGCCGCAGGCGAGCAGGCCTTCGCCGCCGCCGAGCGCATGGAGCAGGCCGCCGACCAACTGCAGCGGCAGATGCAGGGGCTGGATCACCGGTTGTCGGGCGTGGTGCGGGTGGCGACGTCGGAGACGGTCGCCAGCTATTTCATCATGGAGGCGGTGCGCCGCCTGCATCGGCAGCATCCCGATATCCGCATCGCGCTGTCGACTTCAATTCAAATCAGCAACCTGACGCGGCGCGAGGCCGACCTGGCGATCCGCAACGTCAAGCCGGACAACCCCGATCTGATCCTCCGTCACCTGGCCCGCAGGGATGTCGGCTTGTTTGCATCGAAGTCGTATATCGCCGCGCGCGGCGAGCCACGGCAGGGCACGGCGTTTGCCGGCCACACGCTGGTCACCTATCAGCAATCGGTGCTGCCGGGATGGTCGGATACCTTTTGCGGCGAGCCGACGGGCAATGGCCATATCGCGATGGAAGTGAATTCGGGGCTGATGATCATCGAGGCGGTGGCGGCGGGACTGGGCATCGGCGAATTGCCGGTCCACATGGCGTCGAAATATCCCGACCTGGTGCGCATATGGCCGCATCGCAGCGAACCCTATGACCTGTGGCTGGTGATGCACGGCGACCTGAACCGCACGGCGCGGGTGCGGGCGGTGGCGGACGCCATCGTCGAGGTGTTTGAAGAGGACTGAGACGCGGGCCCTGGCGCAAACCGCAGCTTGTAGCGGCGGGCCGGCGGCGCTAAGGTTGACCGTCCGGCGGCGCTGGCGCGCCGGCTCTGTTCCATGACCTGAACGAGGAGTTCCGCGTGTCCGATCTTTGGCGTTTGTCCGCAGTTGAACTTGCCGCGCGTGTCCGCCGGCGCGAGGTATCCGCGGTCGAGGCCGCGCAAAGCGCGCTGGCGCGCCTGGATGCGGTGAATCCCCGCATCAACGCCGTGGTCGACCATCGCGCCGAAGACGCGCTGGCGCAGGCCGCCCGCGTCGACGCGGCGCTGGCGCGCGGCGAGGATCCCGGCGCGCTGGCGGGCGTGCCGGTGACGGTCAAGGTCAATGTGGACCAGGCGGGCTTTGCCACCACCAACGGCGTGACGCTGCAGAAGGACGTGATAGCCGCCGTCGACAATCCGGTGGTGGCCAACCTGCGCAAGGCCGGCGCGGTGATCGTCGGGCGCACCAACACGCCTGCGTTTTCGTTGCGTTGGTTCACCGGCAATCTGCTGCACGGCGATACGTTGAACCCGCGCAATCCGGCGTTGACGCCCGGTGGATCCTCCGGCGGCGCGGCGTCGGCCGTGGCGGCCGGCATTGGCCATCTGGCGCACGGCACCGACATCGCCGGTTCCATCCGCTATCCCGCCTATGCTTGCGGCGTGCACGGTCTGCGGCCGTCGCTGGGCCGTGTGCCGGCCTACAACGCGTCCCTGCCCGAGCGCACCATCGGCGGGCAGATCACGGCGGTGTCGGGGCCGCTGGGCCGCAGCATCGCCGACTTGCGGCTGGGCCTGGCGGCGATGGCCGCGCCCGATCCGCGCGATCCTTGGTGGGTGCCGGCGCCATTGGAAGGTCCGGCCGCGCCGCGCCGCGCGGCGCTGTGCCTGAACCCGGATGGCATGCAGACCGAGCCCGCGGTGGTCAAGGCCCTGCAGGATGCCGCCCGACGCCTGAGCGAGGCCGGCTGGTCGGTGGATACGGTCGACACCCTGCCGCCATTGCGCGAAGCCGCCGACCTGCAGATCCGCATGTGGATGGCCGACGGCTACGAGGGCATGGTCGAGGCCGCGCGTAAAGAGGGCGACCGCGGCGCGCTGGCGGCGCTGGAAGGCCAGCGCGAGCACGTCGCCGGCATGGACCTGGCGAAATTCTCGGCGGTGCTGACGCGCCGCGCCACGCTGACGCGCCTGTGGGAGCTGTTCCTGGCCGACTATCCGGTGCTGCTGCTGCCGGTGTCGGCGGAACTGCCGTTCGAGGACAACCTGGACTTGCAGGGCGAGGCCGCCTACCGCCGCGTGTGGCGCGCGCAGATGACCCAGATCGGGCTGCCCTTCATGGGCCTGCCGGGGCTGACGGTGGCAATGGGCAGCGCGGGCGGCAGCCCCGTCGGCGTGCAGGTCGTGGCCGGACGTTATCGTGAAGACCTCTGCCTGGCGGCCGGCGAGGTGATCGAAGCGGCCGGGCCCGCGGTCGAGATCGCGGAGCCGGTCGCGCGCTAGGCGCGGCGCGGTCCGATGCCCGGCTGGCTGAAGGGCCGGATCGTGAACGGAATCACGGTCCGGGCCGCGCAGCGGCAAGTCACCCCGCGTTCGGCCGCCATTCGGCCCGCAGCAGTCCCATCATGCCGGTATCCCAGCGCGCCTCGCCGGCACGGGTGGACGACCGGCGCACGCCTTCGAGCGTGAAGCCCAGCGCCTCGTAGGTGCGGATCGCGGGCGTATTGAACATGTAGACGTTCAGCTCCAGGCGCTCGATGCCGGGCGTGCGGAAGGCCTCGTCGATCATCAGCGCCACCATCGGCCGCGCCAGGCCCTGACCGCGCGCGTCGGGTGCGATGGCGACACGGCCCAGGCGGGCATTGCCGTCGCGCCATTCGTAGGCCAGTTGGGCGTGGCCCACTGGCGCGCCGTCGCGGCAGGCCATCCAGCAGCGCCGCGAGGGCGGTTGCGACAGGCCCTCGCGCAGCATGGCGTCCATGTCGGCCGCGGTCAGCGGATACGACACATGCGAACCGCCCCATTGCACGACCTCGGGCAGGCTGTTGAACCAGCTGGCGAGCAGCGGATAGTCCGGGGTCGAGAAGGGGCGCAGGGTGAGCATGGAAAGGGCCGCGGCAGTGAACGGCCCCCAGCTTAACCGGCGCGGCTGCGACGTTTCAAGGCGCCTTTGCGCTGTGGCTGAAGCGCACTTTGAGGACGCCGAGATCGCCATAGGCGAGTTCGAGGTCGCGATCGGCCGGTACGTCCAGGAATCCGGCGTACGAGCCGGTGATGACATGCTGGCCCGCGGTCAGGCCCATGCCCTGCTCGCGCAGGAAATTGGCGAGCCAGTAAAGACCGGCCTTGGCGTGGCCGTTGGGATGGATGCCGGCATGTTGTTCGACCTCGGCGGCGTCGACCGACAGCGTGATAGCCATGCTGGCGGGGGCGGCGTCCGGCGAAGCGATGCGCGGTCCGAGCACCAGGCCGGCATTGAACATGTGGTCGGCCAGCAGCTCGGGCAGGCTGGCGTGCTCGGGCGCGGCGTAGCGGCAACCCAGCACTTCCAGCGCCAGCCGCGCGCCGCCGATGGCGGCGTCGATCTCGGCGTGGGTGTAGGGCTCGTCGCGCGCGGGCAGGTCATGCGCCAGCTCGAAGGCGATCTCGGGTTCGATGCGGACCACGGGCGTGGCCGTCGGCAGCGTGCCGGCCAGCGCCACGGTCGAGGCATAGATGGGCGCGACCACGGTCTTTTCGGGCGACGGCAGCGCGCTCTTCCAGGCGCCGATACCGTCGCGGCGCGTCTCGCGCAGCAGCCGAGCGGTGCATTGCTGGACGGCGAACGCCTGTCCCAGCGTCTGCGGGCGGCTGGCCGCGGGCAGACGCGGTCCGGCCACGCCGGAATCACGGGCCGCGATCAGCGTGCGGGCCGCGTCGACGCAGCCGGGATAGTCTTCGATCCGAATCTGCATGCGCGTCAGGCTCCCAGGAACAGCAGGGTCCACAGCACGATCATGGCGATAAGGCCGAGCCAGCACGAGCCCCAGAAACCGACGATCGGCCATTTGAGGGCCAGCGGCGTCTTCTTGGGATCGACGTGGCCCAGCAGGTCATTGGCGTTGCCGATGAGCCAGAAACGGGTGCCGGGGAACATCAGGCGGAAGAAATAATCCAGCATGATGGCGGCCTTGATCGCCAGCGGATAGCGCTCGAAGGGACGATGCTGCAGATAGGGGTGCTTGAGCGCGGCGTTGATCTGCCTGCTCTTGAAGAAGAACAGCACCAGGCCGCTCAGCGAACAGGTGATGAAGCACAGCACGAAAAGGCTGAAGGCCATGGCCATGGCGGGTGAATGCATGGAAATCCCGGTAAGGCGCGGTGTGGTCGCGAATAGAAGGTTGTAGGAAAAGGCGGTCAGCCGCGGGTCTGGCCTTCGCCGGTCAGCACCCATTTGAGCGTGGTCAGGCCTTCCAGGCCGACCGGGCCGCGGGCGTGCAGGCGGTTGGTGGAGATGCCGATTTCAGCGCCCAGGCCGTATTCGAAGCCGTCCGCGAAGCAGGTCGGCAGGTTGACGTAGACCGAGCTGGAGTCGACTTCGCGCTGGAAGCGCTGGGCCGATGACAGGTCTTCGGTGACGATCGCGTCGGTGTGGCCGGAGCCCCAGCGGGCAATATGCTCGATGGCGTCGTCGAGCGAGTCGACGATCCGGATCGCCAGGATCGGCCCGAGGTATTCGGTGCCCCAGTCTTCCTCGGTGGCCGGCTTGGCGTGCGGCAGCAGCGCCAGCGTGCGCGGGCAGCCGCGCAGTTCGACGCCGTGTTCGGTCAGCGCGGCCGCCAGGCGCGGCAGGATCGAGACGGCCGCGACGGCGTCGACCAGCAGCGTTTCCATGGCGCCGCAGATGCCGTAGCGGTAGGTCTTGGCGTTGAAGGCGATGGCGTGGGCCTTGTCGGGATCGGCGGCGGCGTCGATGTAGATGTGGCAGTTGCCGTCCAGATGCTTGATGAGCGGCACGCGGGCTTCCTGCGCCAGGCGCGCGATCAGTCCCTTGCCGCCGCGCGGCACGATGACGTCGATGTGCTCGGTCATGGTGATGAGCTTGCCGACCGCGGCGCGATCGGCCGTGGCGACGACCTGCACGGCGTCTTGCGGCAGGCCGGCGGCCGCCAGTCCCTGCTGGACGATGCGGCCCAGCGCCACGTTGGAATGCAGGGCCTCGCTGCCGCCGCGCAGGATGGCGGCGTTGCCGGACTTCAGGCAAAGCGCCGCGGCGTCGATGGTGACGTTGGGGCGCGATTCGTAAATGATGCCGATGACGCCGAGCGGCACGCGCATCTGCGCCACGCGCATGCCGTTGGGGCGCACGCTGGTGGCGGTGACGCTGCCGATCGGGTCGGGCAGGGCGGCGATCTGGCGCAGGCCCTCGGCCATGTGCGCCAGCGTCTTTTCCGAGAGGGTCAGGCGGTCGAGCAGGGCCGGCTCCAGGCCGTTGGCGCGCGCGGCGGCGACATCCTTGGCATTGGCGGCGAGCAGTTCGGCCTGGTTGGCGGCGAGCGCATCGGCCATGGCCAGCAGGGCCTGGTTCTTGGCGGCGCTGTTGGCGCGCATCATGGCGCGCGAAGCCCGGCGCGCATTGTCGCCAAGGGTCAGCATGGCTTGTTCGATGGAGGACGAGGACATGGCGGCGTCGATCATGGTGAGGGGGCGGCCAGGGCGCCGCGTGCGATTGGGATAGTTTATCCGGCCAGGGGCCGGGAGGATCAGGAGGCGGCCGGGGCCGCCTTCACGGTCGGTTGCCGGCAGCGGCGACGCGCAGGGCCAGGCGGGTCATTTCTTCCCAGGGGTCGGACAGCCGACCCGGGACGGACAGCCCCTTGATGAGGCGGTCCACTTCGTGCGCGTGTTGCACCGCGGCGGGCCAGACGTCGGGGCGGACCCGGCCCAGCGCCTGCAGCGCGAGGCGTTCGCGCGCGCCGAAAATGCGCAGGCGGCGCATCAGGCCGTTGGCGTCCTGGCCCAGGCTGCGGGCCTCGGCCACGCGCGCCAGCAGGCGGATTTCCTCGCCCACCGCCCATAGCACCAGCGGCAGGGCTTCGCCCTCGGCGCGCAGGCCGTCGATCATGCGGATGGTGCGGGCGATGTCGCCGGCCAGCATGGCATCGCGCAGGCCGAATACATCGTAGCGGGCGACGTTGAGCACGGCGCGCTCGACGTCTTCCGGCGCCAACTGTCCCTCGGGATAGAGCAGGCCCAGTTTCTGGATTTCCTGGTGCGCGGCCAGCAGGTTGCCTTCGACCTTGTCGGCCATCCATTGCAGGGTGGCGTTGTCGGTGCGCTGGTTCTGGCGCGCCAGGCGCTGGCCGACCCAGGCGGGGAGACGGCCGCGTTCGATGCTGGGGATGTCGACCGTCGTGCCGGCACGGCCCAGGGCCTGCATCCAGCGGCTTTCGCGGGTGGCCTTGTCCAGGCGCGGCAGCGCCACCAGGATGAGGGTATCCGGGTTGTCTGCCTGCTTTTCGGCCTGTTCGGCCAGGCGCGCCAAGGTATCGGCGCCGGACTTGCCGGGCTTGCCGGTGGGAATCTTGAGTTCGAGGATGCGGCGGTCGCCGAACAGCGACACGCTCTGGGTCGCGGCGATGACCGCGCTCCAGTCGCTGCGCGCGTCCATCACCATCGACAGGCGTTCGGTATAACCGGCGCCGCGCCCGGCGGCGCGCAGCGCATCCACTGCCTCGGTCACCAGGAGGGGCTCGTCACCGGACACCGTATACAGCGGGGCCAGGCGGCTGCCGGCCCGCTGCAGGTGATCGGCCAGGCGATCCGCGTCCAGGACTTGTGCCATCGGTCAGCGCGTGTAGGCAGGGTCGGTGGTGGACGGCGTCTGCCACGGGGTCGGCGTGCGGTGAGGCTGCGGTGCGGTGGGATCGTATAGCGGCGTCTCGCCGTCTTCCGCCCGCTGTTCGCGGTTTTCGAAGGCCTTGCGCACTTCAGGAGCCGTCATGCGGCGGAGCAAGCGCGAAACCAGATCACGCTGCATGGCGAGGTACAGTGTTTCGATCTGCCCTTGCTTGGCCTGGACGATCTGGTCGTCGTACGGCATTTCGCGGTAGATCGACAGGGTCGTGTCCGGGATCAGGGCGCGGCCCTTCGCATCGATCAGGCGGAAGGTGTAGTTGATGCCCAGTTCGTATTCCTCGACACGGCCCTGGGCGTTCAGCGACACCTCGCGCAAGGCGCGCGTGTTGGAGACCTCCTGCAGGATCGCCTGCGCGTCCTTGGGCGAGGTGACCAGCTTGGTGTCGGGCGAGGCCGCGCGCAGCGCGCGGCGCACGTCGGCGCCGAATTGGGTGTTGTCGGCAATGCCGACATACAACGTTTCGAACGGCAGCGGGGTGACCCCGCGCAGCGTGAAGCCGCAAGCCGAGATCAGCATGAACAGCGCCAGGCAGGCGCCGCGCAGCAGCCAGGATTGGCGGGGGGATTGCGTGTGTTGCCCGGCGAAGTACATGCTTGACCTCATCAGCCTACGACGTTGACCAGTTTGCCCGGAACCACGATGACCCGCTTGGGCGGGCGGCCTTCCAGGTAGCGGGCGACTTCATCCTGGGCGGCGGCGAGTTTCTCGATGTCTTCCTTGGCGGCCTTGGCGGCGACGCGGATCGAGCCGCGCAGCTTGCCGTTGACCTGCAGCATCAGTTCGATTTCGTCCGCCACCAGCGCGGCTTCGTCGACGTGCGGCCACGGCGCGTCGAGCAGGTCGCCCAGCTCGTGCGCGTAGCCGAGGTCGCGCCACAGGTGCCAGGTGATGTGCGGCACCACCGGGTACAGCACGCGCAGCAGCACGCCCAGCGTTTCGGCGTAGGCGGCGTCGGCGTGCTTGCCTTCGGGCAGCTTGGCGTCGTCGATGGCGTTGAGCATCTTCATGCACGCCGACACGACGGTGTTGTACTGGATGCGCTGGTAGTCGTAGTCGGCCTGCTTGAGCAGGTTGTAGACCTCGCGGCGCAGATCCTTGACGGCGGCGGGCGCGTCGGTCCAGTCGGCGCCGGCGGCCAGGCCGCGGGCGACGGTGTCGCGCTGCGCGTAGCTGATCGACCACAGGCGGCGCAGGAAGCGGTTCGAGCCTTCGACGCCGGAATCGGACCATTCGAGGGTCTGCTCGGGCGGGCTGGCGAACATCACGAACAGGCGCGCGGTGTCGGCGCCCAGCGTGTCGATCAGCGATTGCGGATCGACGCCGTTGTTCTTGGACTTGGACATCGTGCCGACGCCGCCGTAGGTCACGTCCGAGCCGTCGGACTTGAGCTTGGCGCCGATGATGGCGCCGCGCGCGTCGTAGACGTTCTCGACTTCCTCGGGCCAGAAATACTCGACGCCGCCCTGGGCGTTCTTGCGCGAGTAGATGTGGTTCAGCACCATGCCCTGGCACAGCAGCTTGGTGAAGGGCTCGTCGAAGTTGAGCAGGCCCATGTCGCGCATGACCTTGGTCCAGAAGCGCGCGTACAGCAGGTGCAGGACCGCGTGCTCGATGCCGCCGATGTACTGGTCCATCGGCATCCAGTAGTCATTGCGCGCGTCGACCATGGCAGTGTTGTTGCCCGGCGAGGTGTAGCGCATGAAGTACCAGGACGAGTCCACGAAGGTGTCCATCGTGTCCGTCTCGCGGCGCGCCGGCTTGCCGCAACTGGGGCAGGCGCACGACAGGAAGGCTTCGTTCTTGGCCAGCGGGTTGCCGCTGCCGTCCGGGATCAGGTCGTCCGGCAGCACCACCGGCAGGTCCTTTTCGGGGACCGGCACCGGGCCGCAGTCCGCGCAGTGGATGATGGGGATCGGGGTGCCCCAATAGCGCTGGCGCGAGATGCCCCAGTCGCGCAGGCGCCAGGTCGTCTGCTTTTCGCCCAGGCCTTGCGCGCCCAGGTCGGCGGCGATGGCGTCCACGGCTTCCTTGTGCGACAGGCCGTCGTACTTGCCGGAGTTGATGGTGCGGCCGCTCTGCTTGTCGCCGTACCATTCCTGCCAGGCGTCGGTGGAGTAGGCCTTGCCGGCCACGTCCACGACCTGGCGGATCGGCAGGTCATACTTCCTGGCGAAGGCGAAGTCGCGTTCGTCGTGCGCGGGCACGCCCATCACGGCGCCGTCGCCGTAGGTCATGAGCACGTAGTTGCCGACCCAGACTTCGACCTGGTCGCCGGTGATCGGGTGGGTCACGAACAGGCCGGTGGGCAGGCCTTCCTTTTCGCGCGTGGCCAGTTCGGCCTCGGTGGTGCCGCCCAGCTTGCACTGTTCGATGAAGGCGGCCAGGGCCGGGTTCGACTGCGCGGCGTGGGTGGCCAGGGGATGTTCCGGCGCCACGGCGCAGAAGGTCACGCCCATGATGGTGTCGGCGCGGGTGGTGAAGACGTACAGCTTGCCGTCCTGGATCAACTGGCCGTCCTGGCCGGCGATCTGGTGCGGGAAGGCGAAGCGCAGGCCCTCGGACTTGCCGATCCAGTTTTCCTGCATCAGGCGCACGCGCTCGGGCCAGCCGGGCAGGTCGTTCTGCACCGCGCCCAGCAGTTCGTCGGCGTAATCGGTGATGCGCAGGTAGTAGCCGGGGATCTCGCGTTTTTCGACCGGGGCGCCCGAGCGCCAGCCGCGGCCGTCGATGACCTGTTCGTTGGCCAGCACGGTCTGGTCGACCGGGTCCCAGTTCACGACCTGGGTCTTGCGGTAGGCGACGCCCTTTTCGAGCATTTTCAGGAACAGCCACTGGTTCCACTTGTAGTACTCGGGGTCGCAGGCGCACATTTCGCGCGACCAGTCGATCGCCAGGCCCATCGCCTTCATCTGCTTCTTCATGTAGGCGATGTTGTCGTAGGTCCACTTGGCGGGCGGCACCTTGGACTTGATGGCGGCGTTCTCGGCCGGCATGCCGAAGGCGTCCCAGCCCATCGGCATCAGCACGTTGTAGCCCCGCATGCGCAACTGGCGCGCCATCATGTCGTTGATGGTGTAGTTGCGCACGTGGCCCATGTGCAGCTTGCCGCTGGGATAGGGCAGCATCGAGCAGGCGTAGAACTTCGGCTTCTCGGAGCCGTCCGGGTTCTTCGCGTGTTCATGGACCAGATAGGCGTCGCGTGCCTGCCAGTCTTGGTGGGCGGCCGCTTCGACGGTAGTGGGGAGGTAACGTTCCTGCATGGGCTCGTGCGCGATGGCGAAAAATGGGTGAACCGCCCCCGCGCGCCAGGCGCGGGGGCGGTCAAAACCCCTGATTATAGGAGGTGCTAGGCGCGGATAGGGGGCGGGGCGGTTTCCGGGATGCGGGCGCTGGCCCCGAGCATGCCGTAGGCCAGGGTTATGGCCGCCAGAACCGCGCCCGCGGTGACCACGCCGGGCCAGCCGTAATGGGAGTACAGCCAGGACGATACCAGCGATCCGGTCGCCCCGCCGATGAAGTAGCTGGTCATGTAACCGGCCGTCAGGCGGCTGCGGGCTTCGGGACGGGTGCGGTACAGCGAGCTGGTATTGGTGACGTGGACGCCCTGGATCGCCAGGTCCTGGATCAGGATGCCGGCCAGCAGCGCGATGACCGAGGCCTGGCCGAAGGCCATCAGGCCCCACGACGCCAGCAGCAGCAGCAGGCCGATGCGGGTGGCCTGGTTGCCCAGGCCGCGGTCGGCCAGCCTGCCGAACCGGTTGGCGGCGTAGGCGCCGGCCGCGCCGGCCAGCCCGAACAGGCCGATGGTGGTGTTGTTGAAACCGTAGTCCGGGCCCGACAGCAGGAAGGTCAGCGGCGTCCACAGCATGCTGAAGGCGGCGAACAGCAGGCCGCCCAGCAGCGAGCGGCCGCGCAGCAACGGTTCCTCGGCAAACAGGCGGAAGATCGAGCCGAGCAGACGCGGATAGCTCATCGCGGCCTGGCTCTTGTGGCGCGGCAGCACCCGCCAGAGCGCGCACGACATGCAGAGCATCAGGATCGCGGCGACCCAGTAGACGGTGCGCCAACTGCCCAGGTCGGCCAGCACGCCGGCCGCGGTGCGGGCCAGCAGGATGCCCAGCAGCAGGCCGCTCATGACGGTGCCGACCGCCTTGCCGCGCTCGTGCGGCGCCGCCAGGGTGGCCGCGAACGGCACCAGCACCTGTGCCACCACCGACAGCATGCCGGTCACCGCGGTGCCCAGCATCAGCATCTGGATGTTGCGGGCGAAGGCCGACACCAGCAGGCCGCCGGACGACAACAGGGTCATCAGCACGATCAGGCCGCGGCGTTCGAACAGATCGCCCAGCGGCACCAGCAGGATCAGGCCGAGCGCGTAGCTCAACTGCGCGATCATGACGATGCTGCCGGCGGTGGCGTTGGACAGCGTGAATTGCTGGCTGATGGTGTGCAGCAGCGGCTGCGCGTAATAGTTGCTGGCGACCGCCAGGCCGGTGGCGACGGACATCAGCAGGATGACGGGCGCGGTCAGCGGAGCGGGTTGGGCAGGTGCGGCGTTCATGTGAGGCGGGGCGTGGAAGTGTGGCGAAAGGAAGACTCAGGCGGCGATGCCGCCGGGCGTTTCCCGGTCGTGCGGAATCAGCAGTTTCTTCAGCAGGCCGGCCATCTGGCGGCGTTCGGTGGCGTTCAAGGGGGCGAGCAGCGATTCCAGTTCGCGCAGGTAATCCTTGAGCACCTGCTTGATGACGCGCAGGCCTTCGGCGGTCAGCGCCACGATGACGCCGCGACGGTCGTCGGGGTTGGGCGTGCGCGCCAGCAGGCCGGCCTGTTCCAGGCGGTCCAGCCGGTTGGTCATGGCGCCCGAGGTCAGCAGCAGCGCCGCGACCAGCTTCTGCGGATTCATGGCGTATGGCGCGCCGGTGCGGTACAGCGTCGCGAGCACGTCGAATTCGCCCTGGTGCAGGTGGTGGCGCTTGAACGCCTGGCCCACGTCACGCGCGGCGAAGGCGTGGAAGCGGAACACGCGGCTGAGGACGCTCATCGGCGAGATATCCAGGTTGGGACATTCCTGCTCCCACTGCGACAGCACCAGGTCGACCAGATCATTCATGATGTTTTTATATAAAGTATCTTTATATAAAGATAAATTCTAGCAGGCCGTCCCGGGATCATGCAAGGCGCGCCCGCCGGCGGGTGCGGACCGCGCCGGAAAGCGCGGGCGCGCAAAAAAGAAAGGGCCCGCCCCTTGCGGGGCAGGCCCTTTCCGGCTTGACCGGATAACCGTGCGGAATTACTGCGCGGCGTCCTTCAGCTTCTTGAGCGGGCGAACCTTCACCTTGACCGAAGCCGGCTTGGCGGGGAACCAGCGCTCTTCGCCGGTGAACGGATCCTTGCCGAAGCGCTTGGCCTTGGCGGGAACCTTCTGCACGGCAACCTTGAACAGACCGGGCAGCGTGAATTCGCCAGCGCCCTTCTTGTCCACGGAGCTCAGCACCGAGGTTTCCAGGCTGGCCAGGACGGCCTTGACCGCCTTGGCTTCAACGCCGGACTGCTCGACGATGTAGGCGATCAGCTGGGTCTTGTTCAGAGCAGCCTTGATAGCCTTGGGGGCGGCAGCGACCTTCTTGGCGGCGACGGCCTTCTTGGCTGCCGGCTTCACAGCGGGTTTGGCGGCGGTAGCCTTCTTTGCGGGCGCCTTGGCGGCGGGCTTGGTGACTTTCTTGGCAGGAGCTTTAGCTTTCGTGGCCATGGTCAAAATCCGTATGTTGAGGACATGGGGCAGCGCGCGCGCCGGGTATCGGCGTTTAACGCTACGCGCCCGATGATAGCGGAAGAGTGGCGGTTGTAGCCGGTTTCGCAAGGCCTTTCGCGCAATCTTTGTTGTTTTCCAGGCAGAAAAACCCCTTCTACAAGGGGTTCTGCAAAATGCAGTGACAATCGCTGCGATTTTTTCAGTGGCACGCGCGGCATCGGAACGCGCGCGCCAGACCATTGCGCGGCAGCAGACGTTGCGCGCGCCGGGCCGTTTTGAACCATCCGGGCCAAGCGTGTTCCAATGCTTCGCGCCGCGCGTCGGCGGGCGCGGGCGGGTGGCGGTGTGGCCGCCTGCCGGCGCTGGCCCGCGTGCCATCCTTACCCCGCATGGAAGTGAAGCACCCTATGTTGATGAAGAAGTTGGCGGCGAGCCTGCTCGTTGCGACCGCGTGTATGTCAGGCGCCCTGGCGCAATCGATGCCCCAGCCAGACCTGTCGGCCAAGGCCTGGTTGCTGCTGGACGAGACCAGCGGCCAGGTGATCGCGTCGCACGCGGCCACCGCCCGGATCGAGCCGGCCTCGCTCACCAAGATCATGACGGCGTACGTGGTGTTCGGCGCTATCCACAACAAGGAGCTGTCGCCGGACCAGAAGGTGACCATCTCGACGCGCGCCTGGAAAGTGCCGCCCGGCAGTTCCAAGATGTTCCTGGAGCCGGGCTCCAAGGTGTCCGTGGACCAGTTGCTGCGCGGCCTGATGATCCAGTCCGGCAATGACGCGGCGATCGCGCTCGCCGAAGCGCTGTCGGGCAGCGTCGAGGCGTTCGTGGCGCGCATGAATGACACCGCCGTGCAACTCGGCCTGCATGGCACGCACTTCGCCAGTCCCCACGGGCTGCCGGATCCGGGCACGTATTCCACGGTCAGCGACCTGTCGATCCTGGCCACGCGCTTCATCCGCGATTACCCCGAGCTGTACAAGGCCTACGATTCGGCCAAGACCTTCACCTATAACAACATCACGCAACCCAACCGCAACCGGCTGCTGTGGCTCGATCCCAGCGTCGACGGCCTGAAGACGGGCCATACCGACGCGGCCGGTTACTGCATCGTGGCGACCGCGCACCGGCCCAACGGCCGCGACCAGCGCCGCCTGATCACGGTGGTGGTCGGCACGGCCTCGGACAAACTGCGCACCCAGGAGAGCCGCGAGTTGCTGGAATGGGGCTTCCAGGGGTTCAATACCATCAAGTTATATGCGAAGGGCCAGGCGGTGGCCACGCCCGAGGTCTGGAAGGGCCAGACCGACACGCTCAAGGCCGGTTTCGCGCGCGACGCCTACGTCACGGTGCCGGCCGGCGCCAAGGTCGAGCCGGTCTGGACGCCGCAGGATCCGCTGGTGGCGCCGATCGCGGCCCAGGCCACGGTCGGCTCGCTGCGCGTGATGGTCGACGGCAAGCCCGCCATGCAGTTTCCGGTGGTGGCGCTGGAGCCGGTGGCCGAGGCCGGATTCGCCGGCCGCGCCTGGGATTCCATCCGCTTGTGGTGGCGCGGGCATTCCTGATCCGACGGGAGGGGACATGGCGGTGAGTTTTCCGGGTGGGCCGGCCGCGGCGCCGACCACCGATGATCCTCTTGGGCTGCTGTCCGCCTGTCATGGACGCATTGCGCGGCAATGCGCAACCTTGCGGCGCCTGGCCGCGCATCTGCCTGCGCATGGCAGCGATGACGCGGCCCGGGTCGCGGCGGCGGGCGTCGCGCGTTATTTCCAGACGGCCGCGATCCACCACCACGAAGACGAGGAAGAGGACCTGTTCCCGGCTCTGATCGAGTCCATGGCGGGTTCCGACGCCGTCTGCCTGCGCGCGCTGGTCGATGGATTGATTGCCGATCATGCGCGGCTGGCAGCGCTGTGGGCGCCGTTGCGGCAAATCCTGGGCGAGATCGCGGCGGGCCGCCCGGCGGCGCTGCCGCCGGCGCAGGTTGAGGCGTTCGCGGCGGCCTATGCGGCGCATATCCAGCGCGAAGAGGATGAACTGCTGCCGCTGGCCGCGCGCCTGATCGGCGATGACGCCCTGGCCGCGCTCAGCCGGGCGATGAAGGCGCGGCGCGGCGGCGAGGCTGGCTGAACCTCGTCGCGCGCCAGGCGGCCGCCCGGCGCTTCTTTTAGTGTTAAATGGTCGCAGCCGGGGCAATCCGCGCCGGATCTCGGATCGCCACGCCATGCACCGCAACGCACGCTTTCGCCGGAAACTGCAGGATCCCGCCCTGATGCACGCCATGTCGGCGCACAATCCGCTGGCCGCCCGGCTGGCGATGGAGGCCGGGTTCGACGCGATCTGGGGCAGTGGCTTTGAATTGTCGGCCAGCTACGCCGTGCCGGACGCGAATATCCTGTCGGCCGGGGTGCACCTGGACATGATGCGCGCCATGGCCGCCACGGTCGACGTGCCGGTCATCGCCGATATCGACACCGGGTTCGGCAACGCCATCAACGTTTCCTACGTCGTGCCGCAATACGAGGCCGCGGGCGTGTCGGCGGTCGTGATGGAAGACAAGACCTTTCCCAAGGACACCAGCCTGCGGACCGATGGCCGCCAGGAACTGGTGCGCGTGGAGGAATTCCAGGGCAAGATCGAAGCGGCCTGTGCCGCCCGTCGCGATCCCGATTTCTGCGTCATCGCGCGGACCGAAGCGCTGATCGCGGGACTTGGACAGGCCGAGGCCCTGGCGCGCGCCGCGGCCTATGAGGCGGCCGGCGCCGACGCCATCCTGATCCATTCCAGGCAGGCCACCCCCGACGAGGTGCTGGCCTTCGTCGCGGCCTGGTCCGGCGGCGTGCCGCTGGTGCTGGTGCCCACCGCGTACCCGCAACTGCGCGAGCGCGACATCCAGGCGCTGGGCAAGGTGGGGCTGGTGATCTACGGCAACCACGCGATCCGAGCAGCCGTGGGCGCGATGCGCAAGGTCTTCGCCCGCATCCGCGAGGACGGCGGCATCCATGCCGTCGATGCCGGCCTGCCGACCGTGCGCGATATCATCGGTCTCCAGGGCGACGCGGACATGCGCGAGCTGGAACGCAGGTTCCTGCGCTGAGCGCGCGGGAATGCAGAAGAGAGAGACGGGGCAGGGGAGCGATGGCGGCGGGATGGAAAGCGCGGTTGGCGCGGGTGTTGGGCGATTGGGTGCCGGAAGTCGGGCCCGCGACCCTGCGCGCGGACCTGACGGCCGGGCTGCTCGGCGCGCTGCTGGTGCTGCCGCAGGGCGTGGCCTTCGCCACGCTGGCCGGGCTGCCGGCGCAATATGGCCTGTATTCGGCCATCGTGCCCTGTATCGTGGCGGCGCTGTTCGGTTCCAGCCGCCATGTCATGTCCGGCCCCACCAATGCCAATTCGCTGGCGCTGTTCGCGGTGCTGACGCCGCTGGCGGTGGCGGGCAGTCCGGGCTACATCGAACTGGCCCTGGCGGTGACGGTGCTGGTCGGCCTGATGCAATGGCTGGTGGGCGCCCTGAGGCTGGGTTCGCTGGCGCACTTCATTTCACCATCGGCGCTGTTCGGCTTCACTAGCGGCGCGGCCCTGCTGATCGCGGTGCATGCGCTCAAGGATGCGCTGGGCCTGCCTGCGCCGGATTCGCATGGCGCCGGCGCGTTGCTGGCCAGCCTGGCCGGCCATTGGGACCAGTCGCTGGCGGGCGCGCTGCTGGTGACTGCCGTGACGATCGCCGCGGCCCTGTTGCTCAGGCGGCTGGACAGGCGCAGGCCCTACATGCTGGCCGGATTGGTGGCGGGGGCGCTGGCCGCGGCGGTGTTCAATGCGCTGGCGGCGCGCCTTGGCGCCGCGCCGGTGCCGCTCCTGGGAGATCTGGCGCAGCCGTGGCCGCCCTTCCACGTGCCCAGCATCGACTGGCGCGCCTTGCCCGATCTGCTCAGCCTGGCGTTCGCATTGACCATCGTGGCGCTGGCGCAATCGATTTCCATCGCCAAGGCGGTGGCGACGCGTTCGGGACAGCGCATCGACGCCAATCGTGAATTCGTCGGGCAGGGGCTCTCCAACGTCGTGGGCGGTTTCTTTTCCTGTTATCTGTCCTGCGGCTCGCTCAACCGTTCCATCCCCAACTACGAGGCGGGCGCAAAGACGCCGCTGGCGGCGGTGTTCTCGGCGCTGCTGCTGATGGCGCTGGTGGCGCTGAGCGGCCCCCTGCTGGCGCGGATTCCGCAAGCGGCCATCGCGGGCCTGTTGCTGCTGGTGGCCTGGACCCTGCTGGACGTGCCCCGCTGGCGCCAGTTGATCCGCACCCAGCCGGGCGAAAGCGCGATCGCCGCGGCCACGCTGGCGGCCACCGTCACCATCCGCATGGAGGTGGCGATCCTGCTGGGCACCGTGCTGTCGCTGATGGCGTACCTGCATCGCACCTCGCGGCCGGCGATGCGCACCATGGGGTTCGATTCGCGCGGCCTGGACCGCCGCTTCGTGGTGCTGGCGCAGCAGCCCGAGGCTTTGCCGGAATGCCCCCAGCTCAAGCTGCTGCGCATGGAAGGGTCGGTGTATTTCGGCGCAGCCGCGCACGTGGCGCAGCGCCTGCAGGAACTGCGCGCGGGTGCGGATGCGCCGCGCCATTTGCTGGTGATGGCCAAGAGCATGAACTTCATCGACCTGGCCGGCGCCCAGGTCTGGGAGGACGAACTGGTAGCGCGCCGCGCCATGGGAGGCGACCTTTATTTCCACCGGCCGCGTCCCGAGGTGCTGGCGATGTGGCGCCGCACCAGCTTCCTGGAGCGGCTGGGCGCGGACCACGTGTTTCCTGACAAGGCGACCGCGCTGCACGCCATCTACGCCAGGCTGGACCGGGGCATCTGCGCGGGCTGCCAGGCCAGGGTGTTCTGGGAATGCCAGCCGGATAGCCCGCAGGCCGGCCACTGATCCGGTCTCAGGGGGGCGGCGCGTCGGTGCCGAGATAGGCGGCCTGGACGCGTGCGTCGGCCGCGATCCGGTCTGGCGGGCCCTCGGCCAGCAGGCGGCCGCGCACCAGCACGGCGATGCGGTCGGCATGTTTGAAGACCACGTCCAGGCTGTGCTCGGTGAACAGTACGGCCATGCGCTGCGTGTCGGCCAGTTCACGCGTCAGGCGCATGAGCGCGTGGCGTTCGTTGGTGGCCATGCCGGCGGTGGGTTCGTCCATCAGCAGCAGCTTCGGCCGGTGCGCCAACGCCATGGCCAGCTCGACCCGCTTGACGTCGCCGTAGGCCAGGGCGCCGCAGTGCGCGCCGGCCTGGGCGGCCATCCGCACCTGTTCCAGCAGCGCCATGGCCTCGTCGGCGCGGTGCAATGCGGCGCGGCGCCAGGGACGGAACAACAGGCGGTCGCGCGACAGCAGGGCCGTCTGCACGTTTTCAAGCACCGTCATCGAGCGGAAGGTGGCGGCGGTCTGGAAGGTGCGCCCAACGCCCAGGCGGCAGATCTTGCCCGCCGTCAGGCCCACCAGCTCGCGGCCGTCCAGCCGCACCGATCCGGTATCGGGTCGCAACTGGCCGCCCAGCACGTTGAAGCAGGTGGACTTGCCGGCGCCGTTCGGGCCGATCAACGCCAGCATCTGGCCGGCCTCGAGCTGGAACGAGACATCCGCCAGCGCGTCGATGCCGCCGAATGATTTGCGCAGTCCCTCGACCGTCAGCAAGGCGTTGGCGGTCATGCGCGCCTCCGCGTCCAGCGCGCGGCGGCGCCCGCCAGGCCCGACGGGAACGCCATCACCAGCGCCAGGATGGCGAGCCCCAGCACCGCGTGCCAGTAGTCCGTGCTGCGTGCCGCGACATCCTGCAGCCAGGTGTAGGCGGCCGCGCCGACCAGCGGGCCGGCCAGCGTCTGCAGGCCGCCCAGCAGCACCATCACCAGCCCATCCACCGACCGGCTCACGCCGAGCACGTCGGGAGCGATGCTGCCCTTGGAGAACGCGTACAGCGCCCCGGCCATGCCCGCGGCCAGCGACGACGCCACGAAGCCGGCCCACTGGATGCGGCGGATGTCCATGCCCTGCGCTTCGGCCCGCAAGGCCGAATCGCGCGCGCCGCGCAGTGCGTAGCCCAGCGGCGAGAACGCCAGGCGCCGCAGCCAGGCGATGCCGAGCGCGCAAAGCGCCAGCGTCAGGTAGTAGAACCAGGGCCCCTGCGTCAGCCAGCGCGACGGCCACAGGCCGGTCAGGCCGTTGCTGCCGCCGGTCATCGCATCCCATTGATAGGCCAGCGCCCACAGGATCTGCGCCACGGCCAGGGTCAGCATCGCCAGGTACACGCCGGACAGGCGCACGCAGAACCAGCCGAACAGCGCCGCGCCAAGCCCGGCGGCCAGCGGGCCCAGCAGCAACGCGGCTTCCATCGGCAGGGCCGCCAGTTTCAGCAGCAGCGCCGCGCCGTAGGCGCCCAGGCCGAACCAGGCGGCGTGGCCGAATGTGGTCATGCCGGCCAGGCCGGTCAGGAAATGCAGGCTCGCGGCGAACAGGGCGGCGATCAGCACTTCGGTCAGCAGGATGCCCAGATACGGCCACTGCGCGGTCGCCAGGGGCGCCAGGACCAGCAATGCCAGCAACGCGCCGTAGGCCAGCCGCAGACGGCGGCCGGCGGGGGCGATGGGCGCCTCGGCCGCCAGCGCATGCGAGGAGGGCGCCGGCGGCTGGCCCAGCAGGCCCCAGGGACGCGCCACCAGCACGACGGCCATCACGGCGAATTCGGCCAGCAGGGTGAGCTTGGACAGGTTGAACAGCCAGGGGCCGATCTGCACTTGCCCCAGGAAGACGAAGACGGCCTTGACGCAGCAGATCAGCACCGCCGCCAGGAAGGCGCCGGGAATCGAGCCCAGGCCGCCGACGACAACGACTACGAAGGCGCTGGCGATGATCTCCAGATCGAGCCCGAGCGTGGCGGGCACGCGCGGCGCGGCCAGCGCGCCGCCGAGCCCGGCCAGGAACGCGCCCAGCGTGAAGGCCGAGGTGAACAGCCAGGCCTGGTTGACGCCGAGCGCGGCCAGCATGTCGCGGTTCTCGGCGGCGGCGCGCAGCAGCCGGCCCCAGCGGGTGCGCATCAGCAGCAGCCACAGCAGGCCCAGCACCACCGGGCCGGCCACGATCAGCAGCAGGTCATATTGGGGAAAGCGCCTGCCCAGGATTTCGACCGCGCCGGAGAGGCCGGGCGCGCGGGCCGCGAACAGGTCTTCCGGGCCCCAGATCGCCAGAGCGGCGTCGCCGATGATCAGCACCAGCGCGAAGGTCGCCAGCAACTGGAACAGTTCCGGCGCGCGGTATAGCCGCTTGAGCACCAGCAGTTCAGCCGCGGCGCCGATCAGGCCGGTGGCCAGCGCCGCCAGCAGCAGCCCGGCCCAGTAGCCCGGGCCGTCACCGAAATACCGGGTGAAGCTCCAGGCGAGGTATATCCCCAGCATGTAGAAGGAGCCGTGCGCGAAATTGACGACCCGCGTGACGCCGAAGATCAGCGACAGGCCGGCGGCCACCAGGAACAGCGCGCTGGCATCCGCCAGGCCGTTGAGCAACTGCGACAGCAGCCCGGACAGGCTCATCAGTGCGGGCGCATCTTGCGAACTTGTTCGTCCGGCGGTTGCAGGCGCGCGCCGTCGATGTAGGCGAAGTCCTTCATGATGCCCTTGCCGTCCTCGACCGCGGTGACGCCGATGTAGACGCCCATGGTCGACTGGTGGTCGATCTTGCGGTACTGGATCGGGCCGTAGGGCGTGTCCACTTTCAGCCCGGCGAAGGCGTCGACGAGTTTTTCGGTGTCGACCTCGCCGGCCGCCTTCAGGCCCTGGGCGATCGACATGAGCGACGCGTAGCCGACCACCGAGCCGACCTTGGGCGTCTCGTTGTAGCGCTTGCGGTAGGCCTCGACGAAGGCTTTGTTGGCCGGGGTGTCGATGGCGTACCAGGGGTAGCCGGTGACGATCCAGCCCGACGGCGTGTCGGCGCCCAGCGGCTCCAGGTACTCCGGTTCGCCGGACAGCACCGAGACCACGGCGCGGTTCTCGAACAGGCCGCGGGTGTTGCCCTCGCGCACGAAGCGCGTCAGGTCGGCGGCGAACAGCACGTTGAAGATGGCGTCCGGCTTGGCGTCGGCCAGGGCCTGGACCACCGCGCCGGCGTCGACCTTGCCCAGCGGCACGGCCTGCTCGGCGACGAATTCGACGTCGGACTGGAACGACTTCATCATGGCCTTGAAGGTGGCCACGGCCGATTGGCCGTACTCGTAATTGGGGTAGACGATGGCCCAGCGCTTCTTGCGCAGCGCCAGCGCCTTGGGCGCCAGCGCGGCCACGTGCATCCAGGTCGAAGGCCGCAGGCGCCAGGTATAGCGGTTGCCTTCCTGCCAGGTGATCTTGTCGGTCAGCGGCTCGGCGGCCAGGAAGAACACCTGCTGCTGCTTGGCGAAATCGGTCAGCGCCAGGCCGGTGTTGGACAGGAAGCCGCCGAACAGCAGATCCACCTTTTCGCGGGCCAGCAGTTCCTGGGCGGCGCGGACCGAATCGCCTGGGTTGCCGTTGTCGTCGCGCGAAATCACCTCGAGCTTGCGGCCCAGCACGCCGCCGGACGCGTTGACTTCTTCCAGCGCCAGTTGCCAGCCCTTCTTGTACGGGCCCAGGAAGGCGGGAATCGCCTTGTAGCTGTTGATCTCGCCGATGCGGATCGGCGGTTCCTTGTCTTTGGTGTCTTTGGCGGACGCGACGGGGGTCAGCGCCAGGGCCAGGAGCGCGGGGGCGAGCGCGCGGCGCAGCAGGGTCAGGCAGGGACGGAGCATGGCGGATATCGCAGGCGGGAAAGGGCCCGGGCAGGCCGGGCCGTGTCGGACACGGGTTCGGTTCGGCCCAATTGAAGCATGCTCGCCTGCCTGGCGCCAGGAAAAATGGCCCGCCGCGGGCCTGCAGGCGGACCCCAATGGTTTGCGTCCGGTGCGTCTGGCCGGCGCGCCAATGAAAAAGGCCCCGTCATGCAGGGCCCATCAATGAAAAAGCCCCGCGAGAGCAGGGCCTTTTCGACTTTCCGGAGACCGGCTGAATTACTTCAGCTTGGTTTCCTTGTAGTCAACGTGCTTGCGAGCGACCGGATCAAACTTCTTGATCAGCATCTTCTCGGGCATGTTGCGCTTGTTCTTGGTGGTCGTGTAGAAATGACCCGTGCCGGCAGTCGACTCGAGCTTGATCTTTTCGCGGATACCTTTGGCCATGTCGTGCTCCTAGTATGTCAGATTGGCGGGGGGCCGATTAGGCCAGTTCGCCGCGGGCACGCAGGTCGGCCAGCACGGCGTCGATGCCGTTCTTGTCGATCGTGCGGATGGCCTTGGCCGAGACGCGCAGACGCACCCAGCGGTTTTCGCTTTCAACCCAGAACCGGCGCGATTGCAGGTTGGGCAGGAAGCGACGCTTGGTCTTGTTGTTCGCGTGCGAAACGTTGTTGCCCACCATCGGGCCTTTGCCGGTCACTTGGCATACGCGTGCCATGGATGCACCTCATTTATTCTTGCGCATCGCCGGGGGGAGACAGGGTTTCAGCCGCCGGGCTAAGAAATATCAGAGGCTGGGATCGTCGTGGTCTTGCCACGAGGTCTTGCCATCTTGCCGGCCACCCAGTCTTAGTGGATGAGGGGGGAATCTTTGGAATCCCGCCCAGTGCTTATACCCGCTGCCTGCCATCCGCAAAAAAATGCGCTTGGGGGTCAGAGTGTTGAACTACAAAGCATAGTAGTCCAGCACGGGAAACTTCATGTGAAGACGTAGATTCTAATACGAAAAATCCAGGAAAATCAAGTGTCGAGGCGGCGACACATGGAAAAGCGTGGCGCTCTAGCCGCGACGGGCGCCGCTGGCGGCGCCCGTCGGGCTCGATTTCGGCAGGCATATTCCGCTGCGCGGCGCGTGCGGGCTTCCGTCCCCGTGCCAGCGGCGTTATGTCCCTGCGCTCAGGCCGGGTGCGATTGCGCCACGCGTCCCGACAGCCAGGACAGGCAGGCGCAGGTCGCCAGCGTGGTCGTCAGGGGCAGGGCGCTGTCGGTCTGCCAGGCGCTGACGGCGAAACCGGCCAGCGCGCCGCACGACAGTTGAAGCGTCCCCAATAGCGCCGACGCCGCGCCCAGGCGCTTGCCCTGATCCGACAGCGCCAGCGCCGCCGAGTTGGGATTGACGAAGCCCTGGCTGCCCATGTAGCAGATCAGGCAGGCCATCAACAGCGGCAGCGTCATCCAGCCCCCCAGCGTCAGCGCCACCGCCGCCAGGCTGGCGCAGGCCAGCGCGGTCAGGGCGCGGCGCTGCAGTTGGCGCGGGGTATAGGTGCGCAGCAGGCGGGCGCTGATCTGCGAGCAGACGATGAGCGACAGCGCGTTGGTGCCGAACAGCAGGCCGTAATACTTGGGGTCGACGCCGTATAGTTCGATGAACACCCGCGGCGAGCCGATGATGTAGGCGAACATGCCCGCCTGGCCGAAGCCGCCGGCCAGGCTGTGCGCCATGAACCCGCGGTGCGCGAACAGCGCGCGATAGTTCTGCAAGATGGTGTGCCAGCGCAGCGGCACCACCCGTTCGGGCGCCAGCGATTCCTTCATGATGAGCACGACGGCCGTCATCAGCATGGCGCCGCCGGTCAGCATCACCCAGAACAGGCTGCGCCAGCTGGCGATGCCCAGCAATTGCCCGCCGGCCAGCGGGGCGAGGATCGGCGCGAGACCCATGATCAGCATCAGCAGCGACATGGCGCGCGCCGCTTCGTGGGTTTCGTAATGGTCGCGGATGACGGCGCGCGGGATCACGATGCCGGCCGCGCCGCCCATCGCCTGCACCACGCGCCAGCCGGTCAGCGCCTCGACGGAGCCGGCCAGGGCGCAACCCAGCGACGCGATCATGAATAGCGCCAGGCCCACCAGCAGCGGCGGCTTGCGGCCGAAGCGGTCGGCCATCGGACCATAGAACACCTGCGCCAGCGCCAGGCCGATCAGGTAGGCGGCCAGCGTGCGCTCGACATCGCCGCGCGGCACGCCGAGGTTGGCGGCGATCGTCGGGAACGCCGGCAGGTACATGTCGATGGCGAAAGGACCGATCGCCGTCAGCGCGCCCATGAGGATGAGCCAGCCCGGCAGCGCGCCGCGGGAAGAATGGGTAGGGGGCATGTGGATCGCGACGGGATCGCGCAATTGACAGGGTGCGTCGCGCGGCATTGCGCGTTTTGCACCAAGCCAATGACTGTATCACGCGTCGCCTTACACGCAAATTGCAAGTGATTTCCGATACAGTCTGTCCGTGTCCGTACGTATTCCAGAGGAGATGCTGTGAGTCCTTTGCTGTCTGTTGTGGAACGCAAGCTCCAGGCTTTGCCCGTCACTGTCCAGTTGGTGCTGCCCGATGGCACCGTGGTCGGGCCGCCGGATCCCCGCGTGCGGTTCGTGACGCATGACAAGACCGCGCTGGCTCACCTGGCCGAGGGCGCCGTGGGCGTGCTGGGGCAGGACTACGTCGAGGGCCGCATCGATATCGAAGGTTCGATGCGCGACGTGATGGCCGCGGCCGCGGCGCTGTTGCCGGGTTCGCCGGTGGACGCGGCGCGCGGCGGCTGGCTGACCGAGCTGGTGCGCAAGGTGATGTCGGTGTGGCGCCACTCGATGGAGCGCGATGCCCGCCAGATCGAATTCCATTACGACCTGTCCGACGATTTCTACGCCTTGTGGCTCGATCCGCGCCGGGTCTATTCCTGCGCCTACTACCGCGAGCCGGGCATGAACCTGGCCCAGGCCCAGGAAGCCAAGCTCGACCACATCTGCCGCAAGCTGCGGCTGCGGCCGGGCGAGCGATTCCTCGATGTGGGCGCGGGCTGGGGTGGGCTGCTGCTGTGGGCCGCCGAGCACTACGGCGTGGACGCCACCGGCATCACGTTGTCGCGCAACCAGCACGCGCACGTCACTCGGCTGATCCAGGAAAAGGGCCTGGGCGACCGCGTGCGGGTGGAGCTGCTGGACTATCGCAAGCTCGACGAGGCCACGCCCTATGACAAGATCGCCTCGGTCGGCATGTTCGAGCACGTCGGCCGGGCCCAGTTGGAAGGCTACTTCGCCAAGCTGCGCCGGCTGCTCAAGCCGGGCGGGCTGATCATGAACCATGGCATCACCGCGGCCGGCGTCTACAACGCCGAACTGGGCAGCGGCATGGGCGAATTCATCGAGAAGTACATCTTCCCCGGCGGCGAGCTGACCCACATCAGCGTTGTCATGGAGGCCATGACCAACGGCGGCCTGGAAGAGGTGGACGTGGAGAATCTGCGGCCGCACTATGCCCGAACCCTGTGGGCGTGGAGCGACGCGCTCGAGGCCAACCTGGCCGAGGCCGCCCGGATCCTGGGCGGCGAGCAGGGCGAGCGTTCGCTGCGCGCCTATCGTCTCTACCTGGCGGGTTGCGCCATGGGCTTCGAGCACGGCTGGATCGCGTTGCACCAGATCTTGGGCCAATACCCGGCCACGGGGCGTCCGGACGAGCTCGACAATCCGCCCGACCTGGCCTACCCGTGGCGGCGCGATTACATGTACCGGGACGCCGATCCAAGGCCCTGAAACCGGGTTTTGGAAGCGTCAAATGTATTTATAAGAACAAAATATTAACTAAATGTATCTATGTTTTCGAGGGGCGATTCCCCAGGGGAAAACGGGGAATCGCCTCTTGGGAATAAGGGTTTTTCCGAACGCTTTTCGGCGTGAATGTATCTGATTCGTTCAGGTGCGGGCTTGGGCTATGCATTAATTTCGGTTAAGATGCTGGCTTCTTCTTTCAGTTTGTTCACTATCTGTGGGTTCTCGAAAACTCTGTTTTTCGAGGCTCCTGTCTTGCAAGACCCCGCACCCTGCGGATCCTCTTGTTGCTAGTGTCGGTTTGTATTGGCGGTTCTGCCCGTCTTCCGCACAACCCCCTTAGCTCCATGGCACGGCCGGACCAGCGCCGCCGTGTCCCTGAACCTATGGAGGCAAAAGCCAATGCGTTTCACCCCCGTCAAGACCCTGGCCGCCGCGGCCATCTTGTTCGCCTTCGCCGGTTCGGCCCAAGCCGCCGATGCGCCGCAATGCGAACTCAAGCGTCCGATCAACTTCGGCGCCATGAACTGGGAATCCAATCTGGTCCTGGTCGATGTCGAACGTTTCATCATGGAAAAGGGCTACGGTTGCAAGACCGAAACCCTGCCTACCGAGACCCTGCCGGCCCTGGCCGCGCTCGAGCGCGGTGACCTGGACATCAACACCGAGATCTGGCTGAACAGCGTCGCCGACCCCTGGGAACGCGCCGAAAAGACCGGCCGCGTCAAACGGATCGGCGATCTCTACATGGGCGGCGAGGCCTGGTACATCCCGCGCTACACCGCCGAGCGCCTGCCCGAGCTGAAGTCCGCGGCCGACCTGCCGAAGTTCAAGGACAAGTTCAAGGACCCCGAGGAACCCGGCAAGGGCCGTTTCTACGGCTGCCCGGCGGGCTGGGGTTGCGAAGTCACCAGCACCAACCTGTTCCACGCCCTCAAGCTGGACGACACCTACACGCTGTACTCGCCGGGCACCGGCGCGGCGCAGAAGGCGGCCCTGATGTCGGCCTACAAGCGCAAGCAGAACGTGGTCTTCTACTACTGGTCGCCCACGCCGCTGGTGGGCGCCATGGACCTGGTCAAGCTGGAAATGCCGCCCTACGATGCCGACAAGCACAAGTGCCTGACGTCGCCCAAGTGCGCCAAGCCCGAGGCCAGCGCCTATCCCGACAATCCCGTCTTCACCGCGGTGAACACCAAGTTCTCGCAGGAAGCGCCGGTGCTGACCGAGTTCCTGTCGAAGGTCTCGGTGCCGCTGCCCGTGATGAACGAGACCCTGGCCCACATGGAGGAAACCGGCGACGAGTCCGGCGCCGTGGCCAAGTGGTTCCTGAAGAACAAGCCCGACGTCTGGACCAAGTGGGTCCCCGCCGACGTCGCCGGGCGCGTGCAAAGCGCGCTGTAACCCGCGCCGCCTTTCCGGCGGCGGGCCGCTCCGGCTTGCCGGGACGGCCCGCCGGGTTGGACTTTTTCCCCTTGGGATGACCCCAAGGGGAAAAAGCCCTCCGGCAGGCGGACTGCCCGCCATGCGGGCAATGCGCGGGAGGTATTGCTCCCGCGCCGGACTGTAAGCGTGTTTCGCCCTTGCCGACGGCCGCTCCCCGCGAGGGGCGCCGCCGCCGGCCTCCGTGCCGGATGCCGTGCTGGCGCACGGCGCGGCGCGTGGCGAACGCGCTGAAATGGAGTCAAAAACATGTTTCCTGAAATCATTCCCGCGCGTCAGGTGCGCGGGGCCATCGACGGATTCGTCGATCATCTGGTCACCAATTACGCCGACACCCTGGAGACGCTGTCCCAGCCCGTGCTGCACGCCCTGGTGTGGCTGGAGCAGGTGCTGCGCAGCTCGCCCTGGTGGGCCGTGGTCGGCGTCACCATCGTCATCGCCTGGCTGGTCAGCCGTCGCATCGGCCTGAGCCTGGCCATGGGCGCGCTGCTGTGCGTGATCGGCGTGCTCGGCCTGTGGGACGCCGGCATGCAGACGCTGGCGCTGATGATCATGGCGGCGGGGCTGTCGGTGATCATCGGCATTCCGCTGGGCGTGCTGATGGCGCGCGTCAACTGGCTGCGCTCGATCATGCTGCCGGTGCTGGACGTGATGCAGACCATGCCCAGCTTCGTGTACCTGATCCCGGTCGTGATGCTGTTCGGCCTGGGCAAGATCCCGGCCATCATCGCCACCGTGATCTACGCCGTGCCGCCGCTGATCCGCCTGACCGACCTGGGCATCCGCCTGGTCGACCGCGAGGTGCTGGAAGCGTCGCGCGCCTTCGGCGCCAATCCGCGCCAGCAGTTGTTCGGCGTTCAGTTGCCGCTGGCCTTGCCCAACATCATGGCCGGCATCAACCAGACCACGATGATGGCGCTGTCGATGGTGGTGATCGCCTCCATGATCGGCGCGCGCGGCCTGGGGTATGAAGTGCTGCTCGGGATCAACCGCCTGGAAGTGGGCCGCGGCCTGCTGGCGGGCCTGGGCATCGTGGTGCTGGCCGTGCTGTTCGACCGGATCACGCAATCGTATGGACAGCGCATGCGCATGGGAGGCCAGCGATGAGCAAGATCGAAGTCAAGAACATCTACAAGATTTTCGGGCCGCATCCGAAGAAATGGCTGGAAGCCGCCCAGGGCGGCATGAGCAAGGAAGCGCTGCTGGCCGAAAGCGGCCACACGCTGGGCCTGCGCGACATCAGCCTGTCGATCGAAGAGGGCAGCATCTACGTCATCATGGGCCTGTCGGGTTCCGGCAAGTCGACGCTGATCCGCCACTTCAACCGCCTGATCGAGCCCAGCGCGGGCCACATCCTGGTCGACGGCGTCGACGTGGTCAGCCTGAACAAGCGCGACCTGGAGACCTTCCGCCAGAAGAAGATGAGCATGGTGTTCCAGCGCTTCGGCCTGTTCCCGCACCGCACCGTGCTGGACAACGCCGCCTACGGTCTGGCCGTGCAGGGCGTGGGCCGCGCCGAGCGCGAGCAGCGCGCCCGCGAATGGCTGGAGCAGGTCGGCCTGTCGGGCTTCGAACAGCAGTATCCGCACCAGTTGTCGGGCGGCATGCAGCAGCGCGTCGGCCTGGCGCGCGCGCTCGCCACCGACGCGGAGATCCTGCTGATGGACGAGGCCTTCTCGGCGCTCGATCCGCTGATCCGTCGCGAAATGCAGGACCAGTTGCTGCAACTGCAATCCAAGCTCAACAAGACCATTGTCTTCATCACCCATGACCTGGACGAGGCGCTGCGCCTGGGCAACCGCATCGCCATCCTGAAGGACGGCGAACTGGTGCAGGAAGGCACGCCGGAAGACATCCTGTTGAACCCGGCCAACGATTACGTGCAGTCGTTCCTGCAGGACGTGAACCGCACCAAGGTGCTGAACGCGACCCATGCGGTGAACCCGGCGCGCCTGACGCTGACCATGCGGTCGCGTCCGGCCCACGCGGTGGACCGCATGCGCGCGCTCAACTACGAATACGCGCCGGTGCTGGACGGCAAGCGGCTGGCTGGCGTGCTGACGCTGGTCGCGGCCGAGCAGGCCGTGCGCGAGGGCGGGCGCGACGTGTCGCGCTTCGTCGAGGATCTGGCCTCGGTGCCGGCCACGGCGGGCCTGGGCGAGGTGCTGGCGCAACTGGTGCACAGCGACCAGCCGGTGGCGGTGACGGGCGAGAACGACGAGTTCATCGGCATGCTGTCGCGCAAGAAGGTGGTCGAACTGGTTACGCCGGTGCTGGCCGAGACGGCGCCGACGGACCCGTCCGCCGAGACGCCTGCGGAGGACGGCCAGGCGGCGCAGGCCGAATTGCAGGGCCAGCCGCAACCGGCGCCGCGAGGCGAGGCGGCCTGAGGCCCGATCGCCGCCAGGCAAGGCGGGCGGCGGGTGCCGCCCGTCATGACGAGCCGATTCCGGCGCGGCCAGGCTTGCGCCTCGGGCCAGTCCGGATATGATGGCTGGCCGGCGCCGACTGCCGGCGTGCCACTATTCGGAATATCGGAATCCGTCATGCCAATCTTGAATGTCCAGATCATGCAGGGCCATTCGGCCGCCCAGAAGACCACGTTGCTGAAGGCGGCCTCGCAGGCGGTCGTGGAAAGCATTGCCGCGCCGCTGTCCAGCGTGCGCATCGTGCTGCAGGAAATCCCGGCCGAACACGTCATCGTGGCGGGCGAAATCGGCAAGGCCATGGCGCGCGTCGACGCGGCGCTGATCGAGGGCCGTGACGAAGCCAAGAAGTCGGCGCTGATCGCGGCGCTGAACCAGGCCGTCTGCGACAGCATCGGCATTTCGGGCGAAGACGTGCGGGTGCTGATCCGCGACGTGCCCAAGACCGACATGGGCGTGGCCAACGGCCTGAGCGCCAAGGCCGCGGGCCGCTGAGCGGGGCCCCGGCATGGCGACCGGCAAGGACAGGGGATCCGTCACCGTCGATGACGTGGCGGCCCAAGCGGGCGTGTCGATCAAGACCGTCTCGCGGGTGCTGAACAACGAGCCGAACACCAGCGAGAAGACGCGCGCCAAGGTCATGGCCGCGATCGAGTTGCTGAAGTACCAGCCCAATCCCTCGGCCCGCCGGCTGGCCAGCAAGCGCTCGGATCTGATCATGCTGGTCTACGACAACCCCAGCGACAACTACCTGATCAATATCCAGCACGGCGCGCTCGACGCCTGCAAGCGCTATTTCTACAGCCTGCTGCTGCATCCGTGCTACTATCGCGCACCCGACCTGGCGGCGCAGATCGTGCAGGCGGCGCGGCAGCACGCCTGCGCCGGGCTGGTGCTGACGCCGCCGTTGTCCGACGTGCGCGCGCTGATCGAGGCGTTGGACCATGGCGACGTGCCCTACGTGCGGCTGGCGCCGGGTTCGCCCAGCGCCCGGGGGCTGGAAGTCAGCACCGACGATCGCGCCGCGGCGCGCGACATGACCCGTTACCTGCTCGGCCTGGGCCATCGCCGGATCGGCTTCGTGGCCGGGCATCCCGACCACGGCGCGGTGGGCGAGCGCCTGCATGGCTACCGCGATGCGCTGGCGGAGCTGGGTGTGGCCTACGATCCGGCGCTGGTGGAGCAGGGCCTGCATTCGTTCGATTCGGGGATGCAGTGCGGCCAGCGTCTGCTGGACCGCGCGCAGCGCCCGACCGCGATCTTCGCGGCCAATGACGACATGGCGGCCGGCGTGCTCTACACGGCGCACGCGCGCGGCCTCAAGGTGCCGCAAGAGTTGTCGGTCGCGGGCTACGACGATACGCCGCTGTCACGCCAGACCTGGCCCAAGCTGACCACGCTGCGCCAGCCCATCCGCGAGATGGCCTATGCGGCGGTCGAGCAGTTGGCCTCGCGCGAACCGCAGGCGCGGGTGCGCACGCTCGGCTATGAGCTGGTGGTGCGCGATTCGACCCGCTCGCCCGGCTGAGCCCGGCGCGCGGGCGCTCAGCGCAGGCGCTTCTGCACGTCATCCTGCGGCGCGTAACCAATGCTGTCGCGGGCCTCGGCCACGTCCCAGGCGCTGCCCTGGTTGGCCGACACGCCGTTGACGGTCACGCTGCCGTCCGGCCAGTTCGACGCATCCGCGGTCAGCGCGGCAAGCAACAGCCGTTCGAAATCCCCATTGGATAGCCACATATCGTGGAACCACGCCAGCGCGCGGCGGGCCGGCTCGTCCCGCGCGGGGGGCGCCGGCGCGCGCCGATGCGCCACGCCGGAATAGGTCATGTCGCGCGGATCGTTGTCGTCCGGCAGAATCCAGCCGATGCGCGCGATCACGGTGGACAGCTTGCCGTGCGTGACGGCGGAAAAGGCGCGGCACAGCCGCTCGCCCATCACCTTCGAGGTGCCGTAGGCCAGCGAATGCACCTCGCGCTCGCCGTCGAACCAGCGGGTGCCGGGCGCGGGCTCCGTGCGCGCGGTGAGCTTGCCCGGCCCGATCGTGGCGGCCAGCGGCAGGTCCTTGTAGCCGCCCATGGCGTGATTCGATGACGAGAATAGCAGCCGGCGCACGCCCTGCGTGGCGGCGGCCGTCAGGACGTTCAGCGTCATGTCGTAAGAGCCCAGCGCCTCTTCCCAACTGGCGTCGGGCGTCGAGTGGCGTGCCGCCAGGTGCAATACCGCGTCGGCGCCGGCGAAGTGGCGGGTCCAGCCGGGATCGGGCCGTTGCAGGTCGGCGGCCACCAGGGTCAGGCGGTCGCGCAGCTCCGGGCTGAAGACGCTGGCGTCCGCCTGCAGGTCGATGCCGGTCAGGTGCTCGCACCAGGGCTGGCGCGCCAGGATGGCCAGGGCCTTGCGGCCGAGCTGGCCGGTGGCGCCGGTGACGATGATGCGGGTGGGGGGCAGGGTAGAGGTCACGGTGGATGTTTCCGGTTCAAGGCAGAGGGCACAGGCAGGCGGGAGAGCGCAGCGGGTAGGGGGCGCCGTGCGACTGCGCCAGGCCGGTGGCCGGATCGATGCGCACGGCGCGAAGGAGGTGATCGTCCTGGGCGGCCAGCAGCAGGAATTCGCCATCGGGCGTGAAGGCGATGTCGCGCGGCGTGCGGCCACCGACGGCGATGAAACCGAGCGGTTCGAGCCACGGCGCCGCGCGGCGCAGCCGGAAGACCGCGATGCTGTCGTGGCCCCGGTTGGCGGCATACAGCAGGTCGCCGCGCGGATGCAGGCGCAGCGCCGACGTGGTGTTGGCGCCGCGCCAATCGGGCGGCAGCGTGCTGGCGCGGGCCAGGGCGTCGCCGGCGCCGTCCAGCGCGTACAGCGCCAGGGTGTTGGACAGTTCTTCCACCACCACCGCCAGCGTGTCGCCGGCCGCCAGCACGAGATGGCGCGGTCCGGCGCCGGGCGGCGTGCGCCATTGGCGTATCGGCATGGCCTCCAGGCCGTCGGGCAGGACGCGGTGGCAGGCAATCGTGTCGGTGCCCAGATCGCAGAGGTAGACCCGCGTGCCGTCGGCCCCGGGGGCCGCGTAATGCACGTGCGGACCTTCCTGGCGGTCGGCGCGCGGCCCGGAGCCGCTTCGCGTGATGACCTGGGGCGCGGCGCTTGGCAGGCCGTCGGCGTCGAGGGCGTAGCACAGCAGTTCGCCGGAGCCGTAGTTCGACACGTACAGTTGCCGCGCCGCCCGGTTGATGCTGACGTGGCAGGGCGCGGCGCCGGGTATGGCGACGCGCCCGATGGGGCGCAGGGCCGCGGCGCCGTCCTCGATCTCGAAGACCTCCAGCGCCGCGTCCCGCTCCTGTTCGCTGACGCTGTAGAGGCGGCCGGCCGTCGCGCACAAATAGGAGGGGTTGACCGGGCCGGACAGCACCTGGCGTTGCCGGAACGATGCCGTCGCGCCATCGAACGCGAGCAGGTGGATGCCCTGGCCGCGGCCCTGCACGTGGGGCAGGATTTCGGTATAGGTGCCGACGGCGAGCACGCAGGCGCCGGGTACGCGGGAAAGGATGTCGTTATGCACGTTCGGACCTCGTCGCCACGTCGATCCACACCGCCAGCACCAGCACGGCGCCCTTGACGATCATCTGCCAGGAGGCGTCGACGTTCATCTGCTGCATGCCGTTGTCCAGGCTGGCCATGACCAGCGCGCCGATCAGCGCGCCGTACACCGTGCCGGAGCCGCCGCGCATCGAGGTGCCGCCGATGAAGCAGGCGGCGATCGCGTCGAGTTCGCCGCCCACGCCGGCCGACGGCGAGCCGGCCGCAGAACGCGCGGTGGTGACAATGCCGGCGAACGCGCACATCAACCCCATCAGCATGAACACCATCAGCTTGACGCGCTGGACGTTGACGCCGGACAGGCGGCTGGCCTCGACGTTGCCGCCAACCGCGTAGACGTGGCGGCCGAACACGGTCTGCGTGGCGATCCACGAGAACGCGCCCAGCAGGGCCAGCAGGATCAGCACCGGCAGCGGCACGCCGTGGGCCTGGTTCAGCACCAGGACGAAGCCGACGGCGGTGGCGGTGATGGCGCCGATGCGCAGCGCGTCGATCCAGCGCGGCGCCACGGCCAGGCCCAGGCGGCGATGGCGCCGCCGGCGCGCCAGCGTCAGGCCGCAGGTCAGCGCGACGATCAACGCGGCGAACAGCCAGGACAGGGCGGGCGGCACGAACGCCTGGGCGATGGCGCCCAGGTCGTCGGGCACGGGCGCGATGGTGACGCTGTCGGTGCTCAACTGCAGCAGGCCGCGGTAGGCCAGCATGCCGCCCAGGCCGACGATGAACGACGGCACCCGCAGCCGGGTCGTGAGATAGCCATTGACCAGGCCGAGCGCGGCGCCGGCCGCCAGCACCACGGCGACCGACAACCAGGTGTTCCAGCCCAGGTTGACCGTCAGGATGGCGACCAGGCCGCCGAGCAGCCCGAGCAGCGAGCCGACCGACAGGTCGATCTCTCCGGCGATGATGACCAGCACCATGCCGCAGGCCAGCATGCCGGTCACCGACATCTGCAGCAGCAGGTTGGAGATGCTGTTGGGCCGCAGGAAGCTGCCATGGGTCTGATGCCAGAAGAACAGCCAGATCAGGGCGAGCGCCAGCAGCATGGCCAGCAGCTTGTGGCGCGCGAACAGTTGCCGCAGCGGCGGATGTCCGCCGCGCCGGCGCGGTTCTGAAGAGGAGGAGGCGAGTATCTGGGTCATGGCGTTCAGGCGGCGTGCCGCAGCGGGTCGGTGTTGAGGGCGGCGGCGAGCACGCGTTCCGGCGTCAGGCCCTGGATGGGAAAGTCTGCCGCGATGCGGCCGGCATTCATGACCAGCACGCGATCGCTCATGCCGAGGATCTCCGGCAGTTCCGACGACACCATGATGATGGCCACGCCGCGGTCGGCGAGATCGAAGATCATCTTGTAGATGTCGTACTTGGCGCCGATGTCGACGCCGCGCGTCGGTTCGTCCAGGATCAGGACTTTGGGTTGCCTGAGCGCCATCTTCGCCAGCACCACTTTCTGCTGGTTGCCGCCTGACAGGCTGGCGACCGGCAGGCCGGGGCTGGCCGTCTTGATGCGCAGGCGCGCGATTTCGCGCTCGACCGTGGCCAGTTCCGAATCGCCATCCACCCGCGTGGCGCGGGCATGGTCGGCCAGGCTGGCCAGCGTGATGTTCTCGGCCACGCTCATCAGCGGCACGATGCCGTGGCGCTTGCGGTCCTCGGGCACCAGGCACAGGCCGTGCGCGATGGCGTCGGCCGGGGATGTGATGCGCACCGGCTGGCCGGCCACCTGCACCCGCGCCTGGTAGCGGCCGGCGTAGGCGCCGTAGATGGCCGAGACCAGTTCGGTGCGGCCCGCGCCCACCAGGCCGGCGATGCCGAGGATCTCGCCGGCGCGCACCTGCAGCGCGACGTCGTCGACCCGCTTGCGCCGCGGATTGGTGACGTCCCAGCAGGTCACGCCGCGCGCCTGCAGCACCACCGCCCCCGGTTGGCGTTCGGTGCGCGGAAAGCGCGATTCGAGCGCGCGTCCCACCATCAGGCCGATGATGCTGTCTTCGTCGAGCGCGTCCGCCGGCTGGGTGGCGATGTGCTGGCCGTCGCGGATCACGGTGATGGTGTCACAGAGGCGTTTGACCTCGTCGAGCTTGTGCGAGATGTAGATGCAGGCCACGCCGGCGCGCTTGAGGTCTTCGATGATGGCCAGCAGCACCTCGATCTCCCTGGCGCTGAGCGAGGAGGTCGGCTCGTCGAAGATCAGCAGGCGCGCTTCCTTGGCCAGCGCCTTGGCGATCTCGAACAACTGCTGGTGGCCGTTGCCGTAGTTCATGACGGGTGCGGCCACGTTGACATCGGTGAGCTTGAGCCGGGCCAGCAGCTCGGCGGCGCGGCGGTGCATGGACGGGTAGTCCATGCGCCCGCCCGGCAGGCGCATTTCGTTGCCCAGGAAGATGTTCTCGGTGACGCTCAGTTGCTGCACCAGCATCAGTTCCTGGTGCAGGATGACAATGCCGGCTTCCTCGCTGTCCCGGGTCGAGCGTGCGCGCAGCTCGCGCCCTTGCCACAGGATCTGGCCCTGGTAGCTGCCGTGGGGGTAGACCCCCGACAGCACCTTCATCAGGGTCGATTTGCCGGCGCCGTTTTCGCCGCACAGTCCGAGGCATTCGCCGGGCCGCACGCTCAGGCTGACGCCCGAGAGCGCGCGCACGCCGGCGAATTCCTTGACGATGCCGCGCATTTCGAACAGCGGTTGCTGTTGGTCCATGGTGCGCCTCCCGGCTACTTGCCCGCGATCTGGTCTGCCGTATAGAACCCGTCCTTGACCAGGATATCCAGATTGTCGCGCGTGACCAGCGTGGGCTTGATGAGGAGGGCGTTGACCTCGCCCTTGCCGTTGTCGAGCTTGGCGTTGAAAGCGGGCGTCTTGCCCTGCACCAGGTTGACCGCCATCTGCGCGGCCGCCTCGGCGATGGCCTTGATCGGCTTGTAGACCGTCATGGTCTGCGTGCCCGCCGCCACCCGGCGCACGCCGGCCAGGTCGGCGTCCTGGCCGGATACCGCGACCTTGCCCGCCAGCTTCTGGCTCGTCAGCGCCTGGATCGCACCGCCGGCGGTGCCGTCGTTGGAGGCGACGATGGCCTGGATGTCGTTGTCGTTGGCGTTCAGGGCGTTCTCGATGATGGTCTGGGCCTTGGACGGATCCCATTCGGGCGTCCATTGCTCGCCGACGATGGTGATGTCGCCCTTGGCGACCAGCGGCTTGAGCACGTTCATCTGGCCCTCGCGGAACATGCGCGAGTTGTTGTCGGTCGAGGCGCCGCCCAGCAGGTAGTAGCGGCCCTTGGGCACGGCGTCGACCATGCCCTGGGCCTGCATTTCGCCCACCTTGATGTTGTCGAACGACACGTAGCCGTCCAGCGGCGCGCCAAGGATCAGGCGGTCGTAGGCGATCACCTTGATGCCGTTGCGGTGCGCCTTGGCGATGGCGCTGCCCAGCACCTTGGAATTGAACGGCACGATGACCAGCGCGTCCACGCCCTCGGCGATCAGGTTCTCGACCTGGGCGATCTGGCGCGATTCGCTGGCGTTGGCCGACTGCACGTTGACCTTGGCGCCCAGCGCGGTGGCGGCCTCGACGAAATAGTTGCGGTCGCGGGTCCAGCGTTCGACCCGCAAGTCGTCGATGGAAAAGCCGATCACCGGCGCGTCCTTGCTGGCGTGGACGGCGGGGCTGGCGAGCAGCGCCGCGGGCAGGGCCAGCGCGCAGGCCAGGCGGCGAAAGAATGGGGTCATGTCGGTCTCCTAGTGGCGCGTCGCGCTCAGAATGTGATGCCGGTCTTCAAGCCTGCGATGAAGGCGTCGTGGTTGGCGCTGGTGCCGCCAGGATGCCTGATGTACTGCAGATTGGGGCGCAGGTAAACGGACGGGATCGGCGACCAACTGTAGTAGGCCTCGGCCACGTACTCGTAGCCGTCGCCCACCTTGGTGCTGGTGCCCAGGCGCTGGTCCTGCTGGCGCGCGTAGTCGGCATAGCGGCCGTTGTTGTGGGTCGCGCCGATCGCCACGCCGATGACGTCGCGCGCCAGGCCGAACGGTCCTTTGTACTGCAGCCCGAGCGCGATCTGGTGATCCTGCGCGGCGGTGGCGCGGTCGGCCTGCGACACGTTCAGGAACACCGAGGCGCCGCGGCCGCCGGCGGCGCCGCTGACCTGCTGCTCGAAGTTGATGTAGAAGCCGTACTGGCCGTTGCGTTCCCGCGGCGCGAGCCCGGTCTGGCCGCGCGGCGCGTGGTTGATGTCCTGGTACAGATCCTTGCCATCGGAGGTGTTGTACCAGGCGCCGAACTTGTACGAACCGGGCAGGCCGTTCCAGGCCGGCAGCCAGCCGACTTCGAGCGGGATCAGGGCGCCGGTGGTGCCGTCGGGATTGTCCAGCGACAGGCCGTGGCGGCGCGCATAGCCGTCGTCCACGTAGTTCGGATTGACCTGGTAGACGCCTGCCTGCACGTAGGTCTGCTCGGACATGTTGACCTTCAGGCGCGTGGCCCACTGGCTGGTCGGCCAGTTGACCCAGTAGCTGCCCACCAGGTTGCCGGGCTGCGAGCCGCAGAAGGTCAGGTTCTGGAAGTCGCAGGAAAAGCTGGCGAAGTCCTCGCCCACGGTGAGGCGGCCGATCTTCCACTGCACCCGGTTGTCCAGGAAGGCCTGGTTCAACCAGAACTGCGTCATGTGCCAGGTCTGGCCCCGGCCGTAGACCTCCTGGATCAGCATGTTGTTGCCGATGCCCGCGTCGGCGCCCAGGTTGCGGCCGTTGCGGTCGGTGATGGTCATCTGGAACGTGCCGCCATGCCAGCCGAGCAGCTTGTCCAGATCCATCGTGGCGCCGATGACCCACTGGTCGGTGTAGCGCGTCAGTTTGTCCTGGCCGCCGCTGAAGTTGTGCGCGGCCTCGCCGGTGTAGCCCAGATTCAGCGTCACGCCGCTTTCGGCCAGGCGGGTGCGCAGGCCGCCCCAGTCGCCCAGCAGGTAGGGGCTGGTCTGCAGGTCGTAGGCCCGGGCCGCGCCGGCGGCCGACAGCAGGCCGGCCATCAGCAGCCAGGGCAGCCAGGGCAGCCAGCGGTTGGATCGCGCGGGGTGGGACGGGAAACGCAGGGGCCGCAGGTGCACGCCGGTCCCTGCCGCTGCCGCGAGGCAGGGAGGTATTGCCATGACTTTGTCTCCTGATGCCGCCCGTGCCGAGGGCCGTCGCGGCTTGTTTTTCGTTGACCGGCAGATACCGGCGAAGCTAGTGTCTGCAAAAATGACAGCGCTGTCAATTGTGGTCGCGATTAGGGATTGCCCGGGGAGCGCGGGGTTTTTTACGGCGCCGGCAAGGCGACTTTCGCCTGGCGAGAAGGGCGCGCCGAGGGGCGGCGGGAGGCGCCGGGCGCGCGAGTATGATGGACAGATAACCAGGAGGAAACATCATGAATGAAGTCATCGTCGCGTCCGCCGTCCGTACCGCCATCGGCGACTTTGGCGGCGCGCTGAAAGACGTGCCGCCCTGCGATCTGGGCGCCACGGTCATCAAGGCGGCGTTGGAGCGCGCGGGCGTCAAGGGCGACGAGGTCGGCCACGTCGCCGTGGGCCACGTCATCAATACGGAACCGCGCGACATGTACCTGTCGCGCGTGGCCGCGATGAACGCGGGCATTGCCAAGGAGACGCCGGCCTTCAACGTCAACCGCCTGTGCGGCTCGGGACTGCAGGCCATCGTCTCGGCGGCGCAGACCATCCTGCTGGGCGACGCCGAGATCGCCATCGGCGCGGGCGCCGAGAGCATGAGCCGCGCGCCCTACATCGCGCCGGCGCAGCGCTGGGGCGCGCGCATGGGCGACAGCGTGATGCAGGACATGATGACCGGCGCGTTGTCGGATCCGTTCGGCCGCATGCACATGGGCGTGACCGCCGAGAACGTCGCGGCCCGGTTCGGCGTCAGCCGCCAGGACCAGGACGCGCTGGCCGCCGAATCGCACCGTCGCGCCGCCAACGCCATCGAGGCCGGCTATTTCCGCGACCAGATCGTGCCGATCGTGCAGAAGACCCGCAAGGGCGAAGTGGTGTTCGACACCGACGAGCACGTGCGCCGCGATGTCACGGCCGACAGCCTGGCCGCGCTCAAGCCGGTATTCCAGAAGGAAAACGGCACCGTCACCGCCGGCAATGCTTCGGGGCTGAACGACGGCGCCGGCGCGCTGGTGCTGATGAACGCCTCGGTGGCGGCCAAGCGCGGCGTCAAGCCGCTGGCGCGCCTGGTGGCATACGCCCATGCGGGCGTTGATCCGACCATCATGGGCATCGGTCCCGTGCCGGCCACGCAGGCCGCGCTCAAGCGCGCCGGCCTGACGGTGGATCAACTCGACGTGATCGAGGCCAACGAGGCCTTCGCCGCGCAGGCGTGCGCCGTGACCCGCGAACTGAAGCTGGACCCGGCCAAGGTCAACCCCAACGGCAGCGGCATCGGCCTGGGCCACCCGATCGGCGCCACCGGCGCCATCATCACGGTCAAGGCGCTGCATGAACTGCAGCGCGTGCAGGGCCGCTACGCGCTGGTGACCATGTGCATCGGCGGCGGCCAGGGCATCGCGGCGATCTTCGAGCGCATCTGAGCGACGCCTCATCGAGGCGCCGTCATCGACGCGCCGTCGACGGCGCATCGGTGCCCCGGGGGCGGGCCGCAAGGGTCCGCCCGCGGCGGCCCTACAATCGCGCCATGTACAAATCCAAATTCCCCTCCGAACTCGACCAGCCGACCCTGTCGGAAGTGGACGGCGTGCGCTATCTGCACTTCAACACCGAATGGGTCCAGGGCGCCATGCGCATCAAGAACCCGGCGGAACTGGTACTGGAATACACCAGCCAGATGATGGCCTGGCTGCTGTTCCTGGAGCCGCCCAAGGACGAGGCCATCGGCATGTTCGGCCTGGGCGCCGGTTCGCTGGCGCGGTTCTGCGCCAAGCAGACGCGCGCGCCGCTGCTGGCGGTGGAATGGAACCCGCGCGTCACCGCCGCCTGCCACATGTTCTTCCGCCTGCCGGGCGAGAACCGGCTGCTCGTCGAGCACGCCGACGCCGCCGAATGGGCCGCCGATCCGCTCAACGCGGGGCGCTGCCCGGTGCTGATGGTCGACCTGTACGACGCCTCGGCGCAGGGGCCGGTGCGCGACAGCGTCAAGTTCTACCGCGACTGCCGCCGCGTGCTGGGCGAGGTCGGGGTGGTGGCGGTGAACCTGTTCGGCCGCCATGAGAGCTTCGGCAAGAATATCGACAATCTGTCCAAGGCCTTTGACGACCGCATCGTGCTGCTGCCCGAGATCGACGCCGGCAACCAGATCGTGCTGGCGTTTTCCGGTCCGCGCCTTGCCGTCACGCCGGCCGACCTGCTGGCGCGGGCCGAGGCGGTCGAATCCCGGTATGGACTGCCGGCGCGCCGCTGGGCCCGTTCGCTGACCCGCCACGCGGTCGACGGCATCCTGCATTTTTAGGCGTCCCTGTTTTCCCGCGGCCACGTGGCCGCGGCGGCATGCCCGTTCGCACGCTGCCGAGGCGCGAAGGGGACCCTGGGGCAAGTCCCTACGACATCCGACTAGTCTGATTCATTGGGACAGCGCTATGATGGGCTTCTTCATAATTATAAATTACGGCGCTGTCAGGCCGTCTGCCCATGACCTCACCCATCGTCCGGCAAGCCCTGTACCTGGAAGTCGCGGACCGTCTTCGCGCCATGATCCATGCGCGCGCGCTGCGCAACGGCGAATGGATCGATGAGCTGCGCCTGGCGGGCGAGCTGGGCATCTCGCGCACGCCCTTGCGCGAGGCGCTGAAAGTACTGGCCACCGAGGGCCTGGTGCGGCTGGAGCCGCGCCGCGGCTGCTTCGTCAATGAACTGTCGGCGCAGGACCTGGAAGACATCTTTCCGTTGATGGCCATGCTGGAAGGCCGCTGCGCCCACGAGGCCGCCCGCAAGTCGTCGGATGCGCAACTCGAGGCGCTGGCGCCCTTGCACGAGGCGCTGGCCGGCCATGCCGCCGCCGGCCGCATCGATGCGTATTACCAGACCAATTACCTGATCCACGAAGCGGTGCAGGCGCTCGCCGGTAACCAGTGGCTGGTCGACATGGTGGGCAACCTGCGCAAGGTGCTGAGCCTGTCGCGCCACCGCAGCCTGGCCTGGCCCGGCCGCATCGAGGAATCCTGCGCCGAGCACCTGGCCATCTTCGAAGCGCTGAAGGCGCGCGATCCCGAACGCGCCGAGGCGCTGGCGCGCCATCACCTGATGCGCCAGCTCGAAGTGCTGCGCGCCCTGGCGGCCGATGACCAGGCGCCATCGCTTTCCGATCTTCCCGTTGCAGAGGAGCCCGTCCATGAACGCACCCGTCCATCTCGAGTCCGCGCGCGGCGCACGCACGCCTGACACCGACGTCGAGTCGGGCGATGCCGCCGCACAGGTCGGCGACAGCCTGATCACGCGCCTGGGCCGCCTGTGGGAACGCGGCCGGCTGCCGAGCGAATCCGAAGTGCGGCGGCTGTTCGAGGCCCGCCTGACCGACGTGGCCGCCAACAAGCTGGCGCGGCGCTGGCGCGAGCTCTATGCGGCGGCCGACGGCAAGGACCGTCGGCTGATGCTGGCCGCGCTGACGCAGGTGCGCGGCACCTTCGCCGGCGATGGCGGCGAGGGCGTGCGCTTCTTCAAGCGCCTGAACGCGCAGCCCGCGGGCCTGCGCTTCCTGGTGGAACTGCGCGCCGACATGCTGCGCTGGCGCAAGCAGGTGGCCGGCGTCCAGGCGCTCGACAAAGACCTGGAAGGCCTGCTGTCGGCCTGGTTCGACGTCGGCCTGCTGGAGCTGCGGCCGCTGACCTGGGACTCGCCGGCCTCGCTGCTGGAGAAGCTGATCATCTACGAGGCGGTGCACGAGATCCAGTCGTGGGACGACCTGCGCCACCGGGTGGCGCCGGATCGCCGCTGCTACGCCTATTTCCATCCGCAGATGCCCGACGTGCCGCTGATCTTCGTCGAGGTGGCGTTCGCCGGCAGCATGGCCGACAACGTGCAGGCGGTGCTGGACAGCGCCGCGCCGCGGCAGGATTTGGGCAAGGCGCGCTGGGCGATCTTCTATTCGATCTCGAACACGCAGGCGGGGCTCAAGGGCATCAGCTTCGGCAATTTCCTGCTCAAGCGCGTGGTCGAGCAATTGCTGGAAGAACTGCCGCAGCTCAAGTCGTTCGCGACCCTGTCGCCGATTCCGGGGTTCGCCGATTGGCTTGGCAAGCTCGACGCCGACGCGGTCGAGGCCATCGTGCGCGAGGACAAGTCGCGCGCCAAGACGCGCCAGCGCGCCGGCGTGCCGGACGGCCAGCGCTGGGCAGCGCGGCTGGCGCGCGCCGCGCAGGGCAAGGCGACGCCCGACGTGGTCAAGCGCGCCGCCTTCCGCCTGGCCGCGCACTATCTGCAGGCCATGAAGAACGGTCTGCCGCTGGACGCGGTGGCGCGCTTCCACCTGGGCAACGGCGCGCGTATCGAGCGCCTGAACTGGGCGGCGGACACCTCGGCCAAGGGACTCAAGCAGTCCTGCGGCCTGATGGTCAATTATCTGTACGACCTGGATGAACTGGACGGCAACCTGGCGCGCCTGCATGAAGGCAAGCCGCAAGTGAGCCGCAGCGTGTTACGCGCGGCCTGAGCGGCGGCGCGTCGCCACATAAAAACCGATAACCAGCGAGGGGACATGACGGACAACACGGCAGGCCGTGTGCTGCTGCAACGCGACGGGCAACTGGCCTGGGTGACACTGTCGCACCCGGGGCGCCTGAACGCCATCACCGTGCGCATGTGGCGCGAACTGCGCGACGTGTTCACGCGCATCGCCGCCGACGACGCGCTGCGCTGCGTGATCGTGCGCGGCGAGGGCGGCAATTTCGCCGCGGGCGCGGACATCCGCGAGTTTCCGGCCGAGCGCGCCGACGCCGCGGGCGTGCAGCGCTACCACCGCGAGATACTGGCGCCCGCATTGATGGCCGTGGCGCAATGCCCGCAGCCGGTGGTGGCGCAGATCGAAGGCGTGTGCGTCGGCGGCGGGCTGGAGATCGCCTGCCAGTGCGACCTGCGCATCGCCGGCGAATCGGCGCGCTTTGGCGTGCCGATCAACCGGCTGGGCTTTCCCATGGCGCCCGACGAGATGCGCGGCCTGCTGGCATTGGCCGGCCGCGCCGCGACGCTGGCCATCCTGCTCGAAGGCCGCGTGTTCGGCGCCGCCGAGGCGCGCGACCTGGGATTGCTGACGCGCATCGTGGCCGATGCCGAGGTGGCCGCGCAGGCCCGGCGCAGCGCCGAACGCATCTGCCAGGGCGCGCCGCTGGCCGCCCGCATCAACAAGCGCCTGTCGGCGCGCCTGGCGCAGGGCGGCGCCTTGACCGAAGCCGAATACCAGGATTATTTCTCCTACGCCGACAGCCGGGACCACAAGGAGGGCGTGCGCGCTTTCCTGGCCGGCGTAGACCCCCACTTCTCCGGAGACTGAAAACGGTGAGCAACGCCAATCTATACGCTGTGCTGGAGGGCGGATTCCCCGCCGATCGCAAACAGGTCGCGCTCGAAACCCCCGAGCTGGCCTACACCTGGGACGACATCGACCGCGCCACGGCCTGCCTGGCCAATCTGCTGGCCTCGCTCAAGCTGCCCGAGGGCGCGCGGGTCGCGGTGCAGGTCGAGAAATCGCCCGAAGCCCTGTTGCTGTACCTGGCCACGCTGCGCGCCGGCCTGGTGTACCTGCCGCTGAACACCGCTTATCGCGAAGCCGAGATCGAGTATTTCCTGGGCAACGCCGAGCCGGCCGTGGTGGTCTGCGCCGGCAAGAACCGCGACTGGGTCCAGCGCGCCGCCGACAAGGCCGGCTGCGCGCATGTCTACACGCTCGACGAAGACCGCACCGGCACGCTGCTTGAGGCCGCTGGCGGCCTGTCGCAGACCTTCAGGACCGTCAAGCGCAAGCCGGACGACCTGGCCGCGATTCTCTACACGTCCGGCACCACCGGCCGCAGCAAGGGCGCGATGCTGTCGCATGGCAATCTGGCGTCCAACGCGCAGGTGCTGCACAAGTACTGGGGCTGGCGCTCGGACGACGTGCTGCTGCACATGCTGCCGATCTTCCACGTGCACGGCCTGTTCGTCGCCTCGCACGGCGCGCTGCTGGCCGGCGCGAAGATGATCTGGCTGCCCAAGCTGGACGCCGACCAGGCGCTGCGCTACCTGCCGCAAAGCACCGTGATGATGGGCGTGCCGACCTATTACGTGCGGCTGCTGGCCGACAAGCGCTTCAACCGCGAGGTCTGCGCCAACATGCGCCTGTTCATCTCGGGCTCGGCGCCGCTGCTGTCCGAGACCTTCAACGATTTCCGCGAGCGCAGCGGCCACGCCATCCTGGAACGCTACGGCATGAGCGAGACCGTCATGCTGACCTCCAATCCGTATGACGCGGCTGATGGCGAACGCCTGGCCGGCACCGTGGGCCGGGCGTTGCCGGGCGTGCAGGTGCGGGTAGTGGACGATGCCGGCATCGCGCTGGCGCCGGGCGAGATCGGCAACGTGCAGGTGCGCGGGCCCAACGTGTTCTCGGGCTACTGGCGCATGCCGGAAAAGACGCGCGAGGAATTCACGCAGGATGGCTGGTTCAAGACCGGCGACGTGGGCCGCTGGGGCGGCGAATCCGCTGGCCGCGACGTGCCTGCCGACTATCTGTCGATCGTCGGCCGCAGCAAGGACCTGATCATCTCCGGTGGCTTCAATGTCTATCCGAAAGAGATCGAGACGCTGATCGACGACATGCCGGGCGTGGCCGAATCGGCCGTCATCGGCGTGCCGCATGCCGATTTCGGCGAAGCGGTGGTGGCGGTGGTGGTGCCCAAGGACGGCGCCACGCTGGACGCCGCCGCGATGCAGGCCGAGCTGAAGGCGCGCATCGCCAACTTCAAGGTGCCCAAGCGCGTGCACATCGTTGACCAACTGCCGCGCAACACCATGGGCAAGGTGCAGAAGAACGTGCTGCGCGAAACCTATCAGGCGCTGTAGCGTCGTCATGACAGGCCGGTCCACGCAGACCGGCCATTTTTTTCCAAGGAGCCCGCCCCCTTTCCAGAACGATTCCCGAACCAGGCAGCATCCCAACCCAAGAACACAAGAGACGAGACGCGGGAAACGCGCCGTCCCCACGCTGCAGCAAGAGGAGACAATATGAAATACCGCATGTTCGCCGCGACCCTGCTGGCCACGCTGGCCGCCGGTTTCGCTGGCACCGCCAGCGCCGCGTCCTGGCCGGAACGGCCCATCACGCTCATCGTGCCCTTTCCCGCCGGGGGCGGCACCGATACCTTCGCCCGGCCGCTGGCCCAGCAGTTGACGATGCAACTGGGCCAGTCGGTGGTGATCGACAACAAGGGCGGCGCCGGCGGCACCGTCGGCGCGGGCGTGGCCGCCAAGGCGCGGCCGGACGGCTACACCTTCTTCATGGGGGGCGCGCACCATGCGCTGGCGCCGTCGCTGTACAAGAGCCTGAACTACAACATCCAGAAGGACTTCGTGCCGGTGGCGCTGGTGGCGCAGCCGCCGCAGGTGGTGGTCATCAATGCCACCAAGCTGCCCGTCAAGACGCTGCAGGAATTCATCGCCTACGCCAAGCAGCATCCCGGCGACATCAACTTCGGCACGGCCGGCAAGGGCAGCACCCACCACCTGGCCGGCGAACTGTTCGCCATGCAGACCGGCATCAAGCTGGTCGACGTGCCGTACCAGGGCGCCGGGCCGATGCTGACCGCGTTGATCGGCGGGCAGGTGGACCTGGCGTTCGACGGCCTGGGTTCGTCATCGGGCCATATCCGCTCGGGCGCGATCAAGCCGCTGGCGGTGGCCGCCGACAAGCGCTCGCCGTCGCTGCCGGATGTGCCGACCGCGGCCGAGGCCGGGGTGCCGAACTACGTGGTGTCGACCTGGTACGCGATCTGGGCGCCCGCGGGCACGCCGCAGGAGGCGGTGGACCGTATGACGGCGGAAATCACCAAGGCCCTGAACACGCCGAAGATCAAGGAGACCTGGGAGAGCAACGGCACCGCCATTCCGACCCTGACCGGGCCGGCCTTCGGCAAGTTCGTCGACAGCGAGGTGTCGCGCTGGGCCAAGGTGGTGTCGGACTCGGGCGTCAAGCTGGATTGACGCCCGTGGCGTTGGCGCGGGCGCGTGTCAACGCCAGTCGCTGGCCAGGCTGAGCCTGGCCAGTTGGTCGCGCGTCAGCGTCAGGCTGGCGGCCTTGACCAGTTCGTCCAACTGCGCCAGCGACGTGGCGCTGACGATCGGCGAGGTGATGCCGGGCTGCGCGATCTGCCAGGCCAGCGCGGCCTGGGCGGGCGTACAGCCGGCGTCCTCGGCGACTTCATCCAGCGCCTTGAGGATGCGGTAGCCGCGGTCGTTCAGGTAAGTGTCGACGATCTTCTTGCCGCGCGCGCTCTTGCCGACGTCGGCCGGGCCGCGGTACTTGCCGCTGAGAAAGCCGCTGGCCAGCGCGTAGTAGTTGATAGTGCCCAGATCCTGCGCCTTGACCAGCGCCTGCAGGTGCGCCTCGAACGGCTCCCGGCTGTACAGGTTGTATTCCGGCTGGATGCTCTCGTAGCGCGGCAGGTTGTGGCGTTCGCTGGCGATCAGCGCTTCGGACAGCCGCACCGCGGTGTAGTTGGAGGCGCCGATGGCGCGCACCTTGCCGGCCTCGATCAGCTTGGCGTATTCGCCCAGCGTGTCGGTCAGCGGCGTGTCGGGGTCGTCCTTGTGCGACTGGTACAGGTCGACGTGGTCGGTCTGCAGCCGCGCCAGCGACGCCTCCAGCGCGCGCCGGATGTAGGCCGGCGCCAGGCCCTTGGCGTCCGGACCCATCTCCATGCCGACCTTGGTGGCGATCAGCACGCGGTCGCGCTTGCCCGAGCGCTTGAGCCACTTGCCGATCAGGGTTTCGGATTCACCGCCCTGGTTGCCGGGCACCCAGCGCGAATAGACGTCGGCGGTGTCGATGAAATTCAGGCCGGCGTCGACCAGCGCGTCCAGCAGCGAGAACGTGCCGGCCTCGTCGACGGTCCAGCCGAAGACGTTGCCGCCGAAGGTGAGGGGAGGGATCTGCAGGCCGGAGCGGCCCAATGCGCGTTTGATCATGATGTGGCCCTTTGGATGTCGCGGATGTCGTGTCGCGCGGGCGCGGCGCTTTTAGTATATTGGCGCCGCCCGCCCCGGCATGGGGCAGTCGCGCCGCGCATGCACCATTTCAGGGATTCCCCCCAAGTGAATTTGTGTTGCGACACGTTAGACTATACGGCTTTACGGCTGTCCGGACCGTGGGGAAGCCCGCGGAACAGCCGTAATAATGAACAAATACCAAGGGTTCAAGGAGCTTACCTATGCTGATCGGAAAAAAACATTTTCTGACGGTTGGCGCAATGGCGCTGGCGATGGCGATCGCCGCGCCGGTGGCGGCGCAGCAGAAGTCGGTGGCGGTCACCGCCATCGTCGAGCACCCGGCGCTGGACGCCGTGCGTGACGGGGTGCAGGACGCCCTCAAGCAAGCCGGCTACGAGCCGGGCAAGAACCTGAAGTGGCAGTACCAGAGCGCCCAGGGCAACACCGGCACCGCCGCCCAGATCGCGCGCAAGTTCGTCGGCGACAAGCCCGACGCCATCGTCGCCATCGCCACCCCGTCGGCCCAGGCCGTCGTGGCCGCCACCAAGGACGTGCCGGTGGTGTATTCCGCCGTGACCGACCCGGTCGCCGCCCAGTTGGTCGCCAGCATGGACGCCTCGGGCACCAACGTCACCGGCGTGTCGGACCTGCTGGCGCTGGACAAGCAGGTCGAGCTGATCAAGAAGATCGTGCCCAATGCCAAGCGCGTCGGCATGGTCTACAACCCGGGCGAGGCCAACTCGGTCGTGGTGGTCAAGAAACTGCAGGAAATCCTGCCCAAGTCGGGCATGAGCCTGGTCGAGGCCGCCGCCCCGCGTTCGGTCGACGTGGCGTCCGCCGCGCGCAGCCTGATCGGCAAGGTCGACGTCATCTACACCAACACCGACAACAACGTGGTCTCGGCCTACGAGTCGCTGGTGAAGGTCGGCAACGACGCCAAGATCCCGCTGATCGCCTCGGACACCGACAGCGTCAAGCGCGGCGGCATCGCCGCCCTGGGCATCAATTACCGTGACCTGGGCGTGCAGACCGGCAAGGTCGTGGTGCGCATCCTCAAGGGCGAGAAGCCCGGCGCGATTCCGTCCGAAACCATCTCCAAGCTGGAGCTCTATGTGAACCCGGGCGCCGCCGCCAAGCAAGGCGTGACGCTGTCCGACGCGATCATCAAGTCGGCCGCGGTGGTGGTAAAGTAAAGCGCAAGTCGTTCGGCCCCGCCCGTGCCTACCCGGCATGAGCGGGGTTTTGTTTTATCTTGTTTTCTTGTGTTTGCCCCGCGCCGGTACGCGGGGTCCACAGGGCGGCAGCATCCACAAGGTGCGCGCGGCCCGGCGCGATGGCGTTGGCCTTGAACGGCAGGTTGGTCACGGACCACATGCCGCGTTTTGCTCCCCGGAGCGTCCCTCAAGCAGCCCGCTTGCGGCCCTGGCCGCCAAGCCCGGCAACGCCTTGGCAGGAATCGAGAGAAAATCGCACGGCAGGAAACGTTTATTGCGAAAGCTCGGGTAAAACTGATCCCGAAACGCAAGAAGTTGGACGTTCCTAATCTCTAATATGCTCGTTCCCTACCTGATTGGATTTGACCCATGTCATTGTTCTCGTTGTTAGGCGCACTGGAGATCGGCCTGATCTTCAGCCTGGTGGCCTTGGGCGTATTTATCTCCTTTCGCCTGCTGCGCTTTCCGGACCTGACCGTTGATGGCAGTTTCCCGCTGGGCGGCGCCGTCTGTGCCACGCTGATCGCCTCGGGCACCGACCCGTTCGTGGCCACCATCGCCGCCACCTTCGCCGGCGCCGCCGCCGGGCTGGTCACCGGCTGGCTCAACGTCAAGCTCAAGATCATGGATCTGCTGGCCAGCATCCTGATGATGATCGCGCTGTATTCCGTGAACCTGCGCATCATGGGCAAGCCCAACGTGCCGCTCATCACCGAACCCACCGTCTTCACCATCCTGCAGCCGGGCTGGCTGTCGGACTACGTGGCGCGGCCGCTGATCCTGGTGGTCATCGTGATCCTGGCCAAGCTGGCGCTGGACTGGTTCTTCGCCACCCAGACCGGCCTGGCGGTGCGCGCCACCGGCTCGAACGGCCGCATGGCCCGCGCGCAGGGCGTGAACACCGGCCGCATGATCCTGGGCGGCATGGCGCTGTCGAACGCGCTGGTCGCCATGGCGGGCGCGCTGTTCGCGCAGACCCAGGGCGGTTCCGACATCTCCATGGGCATCGGCACCATCGTCATCGGCCTGGCCGCCGTGATCGTCGGCGAAAGCATCCTGCCGTCGCGCAAGCTGGTGCTGGCCACGCTGGCCGTCATCATCGGCGCCATCGTCTACCGCTTCTTCATCGCGCTGGCGCTGAACAGCGATTTCATCGGCCTGAAGGCGCAGGACCTGAACCTCGTCACCGCGGTGCTGGTCACGATCGCCCTGGTCATTCCCATGCTCAAGCGCCGGCTGGTCGGCAAGAAGGGGCGCTGATATGTTGTCCGCAAAAGACCTCAAGATCACTTTCAACGCCGGCACGCCGATCGAGACGCGGGCGCTGCGCGGGCTGTCGCTGGACATCCCGTCGGGCCAGTTCGTCACCGTCATCGGTTCCAACGGCGCGGGCAAGTCGACCTTCCTGAATGCCGTGTCGGGCGACCTGCCGGTCGATTCCGGCCGCATCGAGATCGACGGCGCCGACGTCACGCGTCAGCCGGTCTGGGCCCGCGCCTCGCGCGTGGCGCGCGTGTTCCAGGATCCGATGGCCGGCACCTGCGAAGACCTGACCATCGAAGAGAACATGGCGCTGGCGCAGTTGCGCGGCGCGCGCCGCGGCTATGGCCGCGCGGTCAAGACTTCGATGAAGGAAGGTTTCCGCGAACGCCTGGCCACGCTCGGGCTGGGCCTGGAAAACCGCCTGACCGACCGCATCGGCCTGCTCTCGGGCGGCCAGCGCCAGGCCGTGAGCCTGCTGATGGCGGCGCTGCAGCCGTCGCGCATCCTGCTGCTGGACGAGCACACCGCCGCGCTCGACCCGCGCACCGCCGACTTCGTGCTGCAACTGACGGCGCGCATCGTGGCCGAAAGCAAGCTGACCACCATGATGGTCACGCACAGCATGCGCCAGGCGTTGGACGTGGGCGACCGCACGGTGATGCTGCACCAGGGCCAGGTGGTGCTGGACGTATCCGGCGACGAGCGTCGCGGCATGGACGTGCCCGACCTGCTGGCCATGTTCGAGCGCGTGCGCGGCGAGAAACTGTCGGACGACGCCTTGCTGCTGGGCTGAACGGACGCTCCGCGCGCCGCCAGGCGCAAGACCCGGCGCGGCTCCCTCGGGATCGCGCCGGGTTTTTTCATGCCGGCGCGCGGCGCCCGCGCGGATCTGCGGTCAGGCTGCCAGCGCGCGCCAGGTGCGCAGCAGCAGCGTCTCGATGTCGTGCACTGGCAGGCCGGTGACGCGCGCCACGGCCTCGCGGTAGGGCGGCATGTTGGTGCATTCGAGCACGATGTCGGTCAGGTCCGGGGCGCGCCGCGCCAGCCGTTCGGCCGCCTCGACCACGTCGCGTTCGACCCGCGCCAGATCCATGTCCGGCGCGTTTTCCAGGATGCGCGCCTGCATCTCGCAGCCGGGCGCCAGGCCTTCGACCACGGCGTTGGCGGGCACGCCGGCCGCATCCAGCAAGGCGCGATCGAGCGAGGCCGCATCGAAGGTGACGATGCCCACCCGTGCCAGGCCATGGCATTGCAGCAGGCTGGACGACACGACTGGCACCGGCACTGCAGCCTGCAAGGCGTCCTGGTAGCGCGCCAGGAAACCGCAACTGGTGGAGATCAGCGCCGCGCCGTCGCGCGCCAGACCCACGGCGGCATCGATGAACGGCCGCAGGAAGGCCGGGTCGGCTTCCTGCACGATCTTGCGTGGCGAGGCGCCCGGCACCGTGGCGAAGCGCGCCGGGATGCCGGCGCGGGCGTAGGTCTCGGGGTTGCCGACGTCGCCGGGCGGGCGCGGAAAGCGCGTGTCCAGCATCAGCAGGCCGAGAAAGGCGCCGGGGGCCGCGGGCGCGGCCGGGAGGGTTGCATCGTTCGTGGCCATGCGAGGCTCCCGTGAATGTCGATACGCCCTAGAGGAATCGTCCCGGACGGAAGGCGTCGTGGCGGCCGGTGGCGTCGCCGTCGGTCATCAATTCCCCTAGTATCTGCGCGGTGCCGGGCGCCGTGCTGAAACCGATGTGCTGGTGTCCCAGCGCCAGCCACAGGCCCGGATGGCGCGGCGCCTGGCCGATCATCGGGCGGCTGTCCGGCAGCGTCGGGCGGCGGCCGAGCCAGGCCCGCGGGTCCAGCCGCTCGCCCAGGTCGATGGCCTCGCGCGCCCGGGTTTCCGCCAGGTCCAACTGGATGGGACGCGCAGGCGCGTCGCAGTCGTCCAGCTCGACGCCGGTGGTCAGCCGCAGGCCGCGTGCCATCGGCGACAGCACGTAGCCGCCGCCGGTGTCGTAGATGGGGCGGCCCAGCGCCGGGCCGCCGGCGGCGCCGTAATGCATGTGATAGCCGCGCTCGAACGCCAGCGGCAGGTCGATGCCGGTGGTCTTGAGCAGGGCCTTGGACCACGGGCCCAGCGCCACCACCAGGTCGGGCGCCGTCAGCGTTTCCGTGCCGGCATCGCCTTGCACGATCCAGCCGCGTCCGCCATCGCGGCGGATGGCGGCGGCTTGCAGTGTGCGGAAGACGCCGCCCGAGCGCTGGAACAGGTCGGCGTAGGCCGTGGTCACGGCGCCGGGATCGTCCACCGAATAGGACCCCTGGATCCACAGCGCGCGCGGGAAGATCGGCGCCAGGGCCGGCTCCAGTTGCGCCAGTTCGGCCGGGGCCAGCGCCTGGGTCGGCACCTGGTGGCGGGCGTAGGCCTGGCGCGCCAGGGCGCCGCCCTGCCACGCCTGTTCGCTGCGGAACAGGAAGATCCAGCCGCTGTCGCGCAGGCGGTGGCGCGCGCCGGCCGCGTCCAGCAGGCGCAGGTGTTCGGCGGCGGAGCGCCGGATCAGGCCGTCGAGCGCCGCCGTGGTTTCGCCGAACACCGACGGCCGGGCGCGCGCCAGGAAGCCCGCCGCCCAGCCCAGATTGCGGGCCAGGTACGCGGCGCGATAGCGGAATTGGACGGTGTCGTTGCGCAGCAGCCGGGGCAACTGGCGCCACAGGCCGGGATGGTTGAAGGGCATGAGGGAGCTGCGGGCCAGGACGCCGGCGTTGCCGAATGAGGTCTCCCGGCCGGGGTCCTGGCGGTCGACCAGGGTGACCTGCATGCCGCGCCGCTGCAGTTCCAGCGCGCAGCAGACGCCGACGATGCCGGCGCCGAGCACTATGACTTGCTTTCCCATCGTCGCTGTCGCTGCTTGAGTCGGTATGGAACCAAGGGAGGTGAGCGGCCGATTGTAGGGCAGCAGGCGGGCGCCAGCGAGAGCGGGCAATCCATGATTGTGACGCCGCACCGGGCGGCCGCCAGGCGGGTGTGCCGGCGCCGGTCAGGCGGGCGGCCGTTGCCCCAGGATGCGGCCGGCCGCCGCCACGCCCCACCACGCGGCTTCTTCGAACACCGAATAGCCGGACAGGTCGGCATGGGCGAACAGCACCGGGCCGTCCACCTCGCGCAACGCCGCCAGGCCGGCGTTGGATAGATAGCCGCAATAGGGCGAGGCCATGGCATGGCCGCGCACCGTGATCTCCAACTGCCGGGCGCGACGCCAGAACTCGTCGCCATAGGCGGCGACCAGATCGGCGGCGGCCTCGTCGCGCAGCGCCTCGGGGCGGGCGTCGGCGAGCCATTGCCGCGCGGCCTGCGGCGTCCGGTTGCTGAGAGCGTGATAGGCAGTGAACACCGTGCGCGGGGAACGCGCCACGCGCAGCAATTGGTGGGTCGAGACCACGTAGCCCAGGGCCTGGCCCTGGTAGACCACGTTGTCCCACGACAGCGGCTCGCCCGGCGCTTCGCGCGGATAGCCGTCCATGACGAAGTTCGACACCAGCCAGGGCGCGTGCGGCGACGCGTGCGTGACCGGATCGTAGCCGTAGGCGCGGATGTCGGGCAGCAGGCGCTGGGCCACGAACAGCGGCATGGCGCAGACCGCGCGTTGCGCTTGCAGCGTAAAGACGCGGGCGGCGGGCCCCGGCGCCAGGCAATCGATGCGCGGGCCGGCCGCGCTTTCCTGCAACCGCGCGGCGGTGCCGGGCAGCAGCCAGCCCTCATGGCCGAGACGGGCGCTGATGGCGTTGCGCAGCCGTTGCACCAGCGGCGCCAGGCCGCCGGGCCAGGTCAGCACGGCGCCCTCGGCGGCGTTGGCGGCATGGCCGTCGCGGCTGGCGAAGTAGTGCAGCCCGGCCCAGGCCGAGACCCGGTCGTAGGGCGCGCCGTAGTCGTCGCGGCAGCAGTAGTTCAGGTACCAGTGCAGGGCGGGGGAGGTGTAGCCTTCGCGGTCCAGCCACTGCTTGAATGTGAGCGCGTCCAGCGCCCGCCAGGCCGGGTCGCGCGAGGACAGCACGATGGGAATACAGAAGACCTTGCGGCCGTCGTTGCCGATCGCGCCGTGCAGCCGGTCCACCAGCGCCAGGAACTTGCGGTGCTGTTCGATATCGGCCTCGGGCAGCCCGTGCATCGGCAAGAGGCCGTCTTCCCAGCGGCCGTCGCGCAGCAGCCGTTCCTGCGGCGAGTGCGCCAGGATGGCCTCGTCGTAATAGGGCCGCTCGCCGAAGTCGTCGCGCTCGGCGATGCCGAAATCGGCCAGCATCTCGCGCACGTGGGTGGACTGCATCGACGGCAGCGGCAGGTAGTGCGCGCCGAGCGGGTAGTCGAGCCCGTCGCGGGCGCCGGCGGCGGCATTGCCGCCGTACTCGGGGCCCTGGACCACGACGAAATCGGTGAAGCCTTCGCGCGCCAGCTTCCAGGCGCACGACAGGCCGGCCACGCCGGACCCCAGGATCGCCACCTGGCAGCGCCGGGCGCCGGACGATGGCGGCAGCGCCGCGCCATCGCGCAGCGCGTGGCCGGCCTGCATGCCCGGGTAGCGCACCTCGGGCGTGGTCTCGACCACGCGCGAACGGTAGTAGCCCGCCGTGCCGGCGGCGGCGGCGGTGGCGACGCCCAGCAGGAAGGTGCGGCGCCGCATCAGCGGATGACCTTGCGCCAGTCCTCGTCGAAGTACCGCACGAGCGATTGTTCGTTCAGGCGGTTCGGCGGCATGGCCAGCGCCGGCATGTCGGCGGGAAAGTGGAACAGCTCGCGCAGGGTGGCGGGGTCGAGGTAGCGGGTGGGCACGGTGACGGCGTCCGGCGGCGTGTAGTCGCGGCGCTTGCCGGCCAGGATGAAGCCCCAGTCGCCGAACGACGGCACGTAGGCGTGGTACGGCCAGGTGTTCAGGCCGGCTTCCTTGAGCGTGGCGTCCACGCTCCAGAACGAGCGCGGCGCGAAGTAGGGCGAGGTCGACTGGATCACCATGTAGCCGTTCTCGGCCAGGTGCCGCGCCATCAGGTGGTAGACCGGCACCGAGTACAGCCGGCCCAGGCCGAAGTTGGACGGATCCGGAAAGTCCACCACGATGAAGTCGTAGACCTCGGCGTGGCTTTCGAGCCAGCGGCCGGCGTCGTCGTTGATGACGGTGACGCGCGGATCGGTCAGCGAGCCCTGGTTCAGCTTCGTCAGCGGTTCGGAGCGCGAGAACAGGCCGGTCATGGCCGGGTCCAGGTCCACCAGCGTGACGTGCTCAACGTGCTTGAATTTGAGGATTTCGCGCACCGCCAGGCCGTCGCCGCCGCCCAGCACCAGCACGTTGCGGGCCCAGGGCAGGGCCTGCAGGCCAGGGATCACCAACGACTCGTGGTAGCGGTGTTCGTCGCGTGACGAGAATTGCAGGTTGCCGTTGATGTACAGCCGCAGGTCGTCGTGCCAGCGCGTCACGATCAGGCGCTGGTAGGGCGTGGTCTCGGCGTGCACCACGTCGTCGCCGTACAGGCCCTTCTCGGCCCAGGCCGTCATCTGGCCGGAAAACAGGAAGCCCAGCGCCAGCAGCCCCAGCACCACGCCGCCGCGTATGGCGCGTTCGGCAGGGCGCCGAATCTCGCCACGGAACAGCCAGGTGGTCCACAGCGCCACGCCGGCGTTGAGCATGCCGAACAGGAAACTGGTGCGCAGCAGGCCCAGCTTGGGCGCCAGCAGCAGCGGAAAGATCAGCGACACGGCCAGCGCGCCGAGATAATCGAAAGTCAGCACGCGGCTGACGATCTCGCGGAACTCGGCCTTGCGCTGGTTGAAGACGCGCATCACGAGCGGGATCTCCATGCCGACCATCAGTCCGATGATGAAGACGCCCGCGTACAGCGCCGCGCGAAACGGCGCCGACAGCCAGGCGAACACCAGGAACAGCACCGCGGCGGAAACCCCGCCCAACAAGGCGACGGCCAGTTCGACGTCGATGAATCGATTCAAAACGTCGTCGTCTCTTACATATTTTGACAACCACGATCCGATGCCCATCGCGAACAGATAGCAGCCGATGACGGACGAGAACTGGAGGATGGAATCGCCCAGCAAATAGCTGGCCAGCGCGCTGCTGATGAGCTCGTAGCCCAGGCCGCAGGAAGCGACGATCAATACCGACAGGATGAGGACGCGGTCGCGCATGAGGGTTCCGACTCGAAAAATGCGTTCGCAGTATATCGAAGGCGGCGTATATACTGCGCGCAATCAGGGCCTGGAGGGGCGATTATGGGAGAAGCGATGCATCCGGCGGTGACCTATCTGATCTACATTGTTTCGGCGCTGGTCATGCTGGGCATTTTCACCGCGGTCTACACCACGGTGACGCGCTACAAGGAATTCGAACTGATCCGCCAGGGCAACATTGCCGCGGTGCTCTCATACAGCGGCGCGCTGGTCGGCTTTTCGTTCACGCTCTGCTCCAGCATCGCCATCCATGCGAGCTTCGTCATGTTCCTGGTCTGGGGCGTGGCCGCCATGGTGGTGCAACTGGTCGTCTATGCCGTCGTGTCGCGCGCCATCCAGGGCCTGCACGAGGCCATCGAGGAAAACAACATCGCCATGGGCGGCCTGATCGGATCGATCTCGCTGGCCGCCGGCGTGGTCAACGCCGCCTGCCTGACCTGAGCGGCCGCGCGCGTCGACCCATCTCTGACACAGGAGAACTAGCCATGAGTCTCGGTTCATTTATCCGCAAACAGTTCATCGACATCCTGCAATGGAACGAGGACGGCGACGGCGTGCTGGCCTGGCGTCATCCGATGCAGGATTTCGAAATCCAGTACGGCGCCAGCCTGACCGTGCGCGAGTCGCAGATGGCGGTGTTCGTCAACGAAGGCAAGGTGGCCGACGTGTTTGGCCCCGGCATGTACAAGCTGACCACCCAGACGCTGCCGGTGCTGACGTACCTGAAGAACTGGGACAAGCTGTTCGAGTCGCCCTTCAAGTCGGACGTGATCTTCTTCAGCACCCGCCTGCAACTGGGCCGGCGCTGGGGCACGGCGCAGCCGGTGACGCTGCGCGACAGCGAATTCGGCATGGTGCGGCTGCGCGCCTTCGGCGTGTATTCGTACCAGATCACCGATCCGGCCAAGTTCTACCGCGAGATCAGCGGCACGCGCGACGTCTACACCGTCGATGACCTGGAAGCGCAGTTGCGCAACATGGTGGTCGCGGCCATGACCACCGCGCTGGGCGGCTCCAAGGTGCCGTTCCTGGACATCGCCGGCAACCAGGGCCTGATGTCGCAGAGCATCGGCGAGCAGCTCGGCCCGGTGTTCGAGCGCTATGGCGTCAAGCTCGACAACTTCACGGTCGAGAACGTGTCGCTGCCGGAAGAACTGCAAAAGGCGCTGGACACGCGGATCTCGATGGGCATGGCGGGCGACCTGGGCAAGTTCACCCAGTACCAGACCGCCACCTCGATCCCGCTGGCGGCGCAGAACGAAGGCGGCATCGCCGGCATCGGCGCGGGCCTGGCGGCCGGCGCGGCGCTGGGCCAGACCATGGCGGCCGGACTGGGCGTGGCCGCGGGGCAACCGGCGGCGGGCGCCCAGGCGGCGGCCGGCACGGCGGCCGGCACGGCGGCCGCTTCGGGCGCCGACCCGGTGCAGCGCCTGCAGCAGCTCAAGGATCTGCTCGACAAGGGCCTGATCACGCCGGCCGACTACGACGCGGCCAAGGCCGAGGTCCTGAAGAAACTCACTAGCTGAACGCCGCCCGCCCATGCAGCAGGTCCTGTGTCCGCAGTGCGGAGCACCCGTCAAGTTCACTTCCACGGCATCGGTCATGGCGGTCTGCGGCGCCTGCCGCAGCACGCTGCTCAAGGACGCCGAGTCGGTCAAGCGCATCGGCGAGACCGCCGATGTCCTGGAAGACTATTCGCCGCTGTGCCTGGGCGCCGCCGGCCAGTTCGAAGGCAAGCGCTTCGACCTGATCGGCCGCATCCAGTTGCGCTACGAGGACGGCTTCTGGAACGAGTGGTACCTGTGGTTCGAAGACGGCTCGGACGGCTGGCTGTCGGACGCCTCCGGCCAATACGCCATTACCCGCCGCCGCAAGGCCAAGACCGTGCAGGGCCTGCCTGCCTTCGCCGACATCGCGCCCGGCGACGACATGAAACTGGATGGCCAGCGTTTCACGGCTTCCGACGTGCGGCGCTGCCGCGCTGGCGGCGCGCAGGGGGAACTGCCGTTCGTGCCGGGCGATGGCTGGGAAGCCAAGGTGGCCGATTTCCGCAGCCTGGATGCGTTCCTGACGCTGGACTTTTCCGACGGTCCCGAACCCGAGCTCTACATCGGCAAGGCCTTCGACCTGGCGGGCATGCAGGCGGCGACGCTGCGTTCGAACGAACAGGTCGAGGAAACCGCCGGGCGCTTCCGCGGCCAGATCAAGGCGCTGGACTGCCCCAACTGCGGCGCGCCGATCAGCTTCGTCGCCGCCATGGCGACGCAGGTGGTGTGCCCGTCGTGCGCGGCCACGGTCGACTGCGCCGGCGAGACCGCCGAAGTCATCGGCAAGGCGCGCAAGATCAACGCCATCAAGACCACGCTGGCGCTGGGCGCCACCGCCAAGATCGATGGCGCCGCCTACACCCTGATCGGCCTGATGAAATGCGCCGATCCGGACCCCGAAGAGCCCTCGGACTGGATCGAATACCTGTTGTTCAACCCCGCCAAGGGCTTCATCTGGCTGGTGGAGACGGACGAGGGCTGGGAGCGCGTGCAGGTCTGCGATACCTGGCCCAGCTACAACAACGCCACCAGCGTGCGCTGGCGCTCCAAGCTGTACCAGAAGCTGTACGACTACACCTCGCGCGTCGACCTGGCGCTTGGCGCTTTCAACTGGCGCGTCAGGGTCGGCGACAGCACCAAGATCACCGACTACAAGGCCGGCAACCTCAAGCTCACCCGCGAACAGGGGCCGGCCGAGGTGGGCTGGTCGGCCGCCGCGCCGGTGGCGCCGGCGCAACTGGCCCAGTGGTTCGACAATCCCGAACTGGCCAGGCAGAAGGCGATGCCGCGCTCGCCCTCGCTGGGCGGTTATCGCAAATGGGCCTGGTTCGCCACCATCGCCATGGGATTCCTCAACATGGGCAACATCTTCAGCGGCCGCATCCTGCCGATCCTGATCGGCCTGGCCTTCCTGTGGCTGCCGGCCAGCCTCGCGGACAAGATGTCGGCAAAGGACGACTGAGGCATGGGCAAGTTCTTCTACGCCATCTACGCCCTGATCGTGGTCATCGCAGCCACCGGCGCCAGCTCGCCCGGCGCCCGCTTCACCAGTGGTGGCAGCGGCGGCAGCAGCAGCAGTTGGGGCGGCGGATCGTCGGGCAGCTCGGGCTGGTCGTCGGGCGGATCGCACAAGTGACGCCGCACGCGACGCCCGGCCGCCACATCCTGGCCGACTTCCGTGGCGTGGACGCCGGCCTGCTGGCCGACGCCCGGGCGCTCGAGCGCGAGCTGCTGGGGGCCGCCGAGGCCGCCGGCGCGCGCGTGCTGGGCGCCCACTTCCACCATTTTGGAGAAGGCGCGGGCGTGACGGGCGTGGTCATGCTGAGCGAATCGCACATCAGCGTGCATTCCTGGCCCGAGCACCGGTTCGCGGCGCTGGACATCTTCATGTGCGGGGCCGCCCGGCCCGAACTGGCGCTCGAGCGGCTGCGGGCCGCGCTGGCCCCCGACACGGTGCGCGTCACCACGGTCGACCGCGGCTGAGCGGGCTCCAGGCCGATTTCCTCCCTTCGTTGATCGGGCGCAAGTCGGCCCCGGGCACAAATTGACGAGCGTTATATACCTATATATATTTCGATACCGAGATTGATCTTGTCCGAGGAGAGATGCATGTTCCGCAAACACCCGGTCCTGGCGCTGTCGCTGGTCCTGGCCGCCGCCTGGGGCCCCTGCGCCCACGCTGGCGACCTGGTCGTGTCCGCCGCCGCCAGCCTGACCAACGCGTTCAAGGACGTGGCCCAGGCGTATGAGAAGGAGCATGCCGGCACCAAGGTCATCCTGAACTTCGGCGCTTCCGACGTGCTGCTGCAGCAGATCGTCAAGGGCGCGCCCGCCGACGTATTCGCGTCCGCCGACCAGAAGGCGATGGACAAGGCGGTCGAGGAAAAGGCCGTCAAGCCCGAGTCGCGGGTGGATTTCGCCGCCAATCAGATCGTGCTGATCGTGCCGACGGACAGCAAGGCCAACATCACCGCGCTCAAGGACCTGACGCGCGACGACATCAAGCGCATCGCCTACGGCAACCCGGCCTCGGTGCCGGTGGGCCGCTACACGCAGGGCGCGCTGCAGGCCGCCGGCCTGTGGGACGCGGTGCAGGCCAAGAGCGTGCTGGCGCAGAATGTGCGCCAGAGCCTGGATTACGTGTCGCGCGGCGAAGTGGACGCGGGCTTCGTGTTCGCCACCGACGCGGCAATCATGCCGGACAAGGTCAAGGTGGCGGTGCGCGTGCCGTCGCAGACGCCGGTCACCTATCCCATCGCCGTGACGGCGCGTGATGCCGCCGCCCAGGAAGCCAAGCGCTTCGTGGCCTACGTGATGTCGCCCGCCGGGCAGGAAATCCTGTCACGCTACGGCTTCCAGAAGCCTTGAGGGCGCGGGCGGTAGCCAACGCGGTCTGTGATGAGTGATCCGGTATGGGTGCCCCTGCTGCTTACCCTGAAAGTGGCGGGTTGGGCAACGCTGCTGGCCGCCGTGGCCGGCACCGCGGCCGCCTATGGCCTGTCGCGCTGGCGCTGGCCGGGCCGCGACCTGCTGGATGCCGTCCTGACCCTGCCGCTGGTGCTGCCGCCCACGGTGCTGGGCTACTACCTGCTGGTGCTGCTGGGCCGGCGCGGCGTGCTGGGCGAGAAGCTGGCGGCGCTGGGCATCGAACTGGTGTTCACCTGGCAGGGCGCGGTCATTGCCGCGTCGGTGGTGGCCTTTCCGCTGGTGTTCAAGTCGGCCCGCGCCGCCTTCGAAGACGTCGATCCTCAACTGGAAAGCGCGGCCCGCGTGCTGGGCGTGCGCGAGGCCGGCGTGTTCTTTCGCGTGACCTTGCCGCTGGCGGCGCGCGGCATCGTGGCCGGCGTGCTGCTGGCCTTTGCCCGCGCGCTGGGCGAGTTTGGCGCCACCCTGATGATTGCCGGCAACCTGCCCGGCCGCACCCAGACGCTGTCAGTCGCCATCTACGAGGCGGTGCAGGCGGGCGATGACGCCACCGCCAATTTCCTGGTGCTGGTGACCTCCATCACCTGCGTGGTCGTGCTGCTGGCGGCCGGCAAGCTGGTGCCGATCCGCTCCAGCCGTCGCGGAGGCGGGCGATGAGCGTCGACCTGCGCATCCGCAAGGACATGGTGTCGGGCGACCGCCACTTTTCCCTGGACGTGGCGTTCTCCTCCAAGTCCAGGCGCATCGCGCTGTTCGGCCCGTCGGGCGCCGGCAAGAGCCTGACGCTGCGGGCGGTGGCCGGCCTGCTGCGGCCGGACGCCGGCCGCATTGAGATCAACGGACGGGTGCTGTTCGATTCCGATGCGCGCCTGAGCGTCGCGCCGCAGGCCCGCCGCGTGGCCTATCTGTTCCAGGACTACGCATTGTTCCCGCATCTGACGGTGGCGCAGAACATCGCCTTCGGCTCGCGCCGAGGCTGGCTCAATCCGCCGCGGCGGGCCGTGTCGGCCGAGGCGCGGCGCTGGGTCGACGCCTTTGAACTGGGCGCCATCGTGGGCAGCTATCCGCACGAGATCTCGGGAGGACAGAAGCAGCGCGTGGCGCTGGCGCGCGCGCTGATGGTCAAGCCGGAAATCCTGCTGCTGGACGAGCCGTTCTCGGCGCTGGACTCGCAGTTGCGCGGCAAGATGCGCCAGGAGCTGAGCGCGCTGCAACGCCAGTTGGACGTGCCGATGCTGCTGATCACGCACGATCCGGCCGACGTCGAAGCGCTGGCCGACGAGGTCTTCGAGGTCCGCGACGGCAAGGTGCATCGCCGCGACGAGGACGTGGGCGTGTGACGGGCAGGGCGGCATTCAAAGCGTGAATGCCGCTGCCTGTAAGCGCCGCGGCCGCCCGGGGCCGACCGCGGTGGCGGCAAGCGCCTGGCCGCAACGGAGCGAAGTCAGTCCAGCACGCCCAGGATCACGCTCGAGGCCTTGAACACGGCGACCGCGCCCGCGCCCTCGCCCAGTCCCAGGTCCTGCGCGCTTTCGTTGGTGACGATGGCCGCCAGCGTGGCGCCGCCTTCCAGTTCGATCAGGATCTCGCTGTTGACCGCGCCGGCGCGCACCGCCGTCACGGTGCCTGGCAATTGGTTGCGGGCCGACAGCCGCAGGCCGGCGCCGGGCGCGCCGACGATCACCGACGAGGCCTTGACCAGCGCCAGCGCTTCCTTGCCGGGCGCCAGTTCGAGTTCCTGGGTGCTCTCGCGGGTGATGGTGGCCGTGATGACCTGGCCGCCGGCGATGCGCAGCAGGACTTCGTCGTTGACGGCGCCCGTGCGGACCTCCATCACGGTGCCCATGAGTTTGTTGCGTGCGCTGGTTTTCAGCATGAAGCGTCTCATCAGGTCGATGTCGCCGCTGGCGTCCAGGCCGGCGCGCGCCAGGTTTTCCATGAATTTGCGGTGCTCGGCTTCCAGCACCCGGAACGTCGCGATCAGGCCGCGCGCCCGGTCGGTCAGGCGCGTGCCGCCGCCGCCCTTGCCGCCGGCCGCCCGCAACACCAGCGGTTCGCCCGCCAGGTTGTTCATGGCGTCGATGGCGTCCCAGGCGCCCTTGTAGCTCATGCCGACCGCGCGCGCGGCGGCCGTGATCGAGCCGGTGGCGTCGATCTGCGCCAGCAGGTCTATGCGGTTCTTGCCGCCCCAGTTCTGGGCGCCGGAACGAAACCAAATCGAGCCGTCGAGTTCCAACATCGGTATCGGGTGTGGTCAGCGTGATGAAAGTACCGCGAGTGTAATGGAGCCCGCGCCGCCGGCATTCGGGAGGGATCGGATGAGAATGAGATGCTGTTGAAACTTTATCCGCTTCGCGGCACTATGAGTGCGCTCAGGATGTGTTGAGGTGTGTTGACATCGGGGGCCGGCTCGCGGCCCCGCTTCTTGGAGATCGACATGAAAGCGCTGAAAATGCTGGCATCGGGTTCCATGGTGACACTACTGGCGGCCTGCGCTTCCGGCCCCACCATCAAAAGCGATTACGACCATCAGGCGGATTTCTCGCGCTACCGGACCTTCGGCTACATGTCGCCGCTGGGCACCGACAAGGCCGGCTACAGCACCCTGCTGACCGAACGCCTCAAGGACGCGACCCGCGGCCAGATGGAAATGCGCGGTTATGTCTACGACGCCGCCAATCCCGACCTTCTGGTCAATTTCAACGGCAAACTGCAGCAGAAGACCGAGGTGACCCAGGCGCCGCCGCCTCCGCCGATGGGGCCGTACTACGGCTATCGCGCCGGGTTCTACGGCGGCTGGCCCGGCTACGGCTGGGGCGACACCGTCTACCAATACACCGAGGGCACCCTCAACATCGACCTGGTCGACCCGCGCCGCAAACAGTTGGTGTGGGAGGGCGTCGCAGTCGGCGAAGTCCGCGATCCCGAGGCCGCGACCTCGCCGCAGAGCATAGAGAAGGCCGTGGCCCAGGTCTTCGCCCAGTATCCGTTCCGCGCCGGCGTCGCCGCGCCGCAGCGGCCGGACAAGCGCACACCGTAGCGTCATCCAAAGGAACCCCGCATGAGCACCCGCCGCAAATCCTCGTCTACCGATACCGGCGCCACGCCGTCCTATGACACCGTCGCCCTGGTGCTGCAGGGCGGCGGCGCCCTCGGCTCGTACCAGGCGGGGGTGTACCAGGGCCTGCACGAGGCCGGCATCCGCCCGAACTGGATCTCCGGCATCTCGATCGGTTCGATCAACGCGGCGATCATTGCCGGTTCGCGCGAGGACGAGCGCATCGAACGGCTGCGCGGGTTCTGGGAAAGCATCTGCCGGCCGGCGGGGTTCGCCTCCGTCCCCTGGGGCGATACGCTGGCCGGCATGTTCGAGGGCATTCCATTCGGCTTCGGCTCGCCCGCCATGAATGGCCAGTTGTCGGCCTTCCAGGCGCTGTTCTCGGGGCAGCCGGGCTTTTTCAAGCCGCGCTTTCCGCCGCCTTACTGGGTGCACGGCAAGGGCGCGGCGTCCACCAGCTTCTACGACACCACGCCGCTGGCGGCGACGTTGCGCGAGTACGTGGATTTCGATCTGCTCAATTCCGGCGCGGTGCGCGCCAGCTTTGGCGTGGTCAATGTGCGCAGCGGCAATTTCGCCTATTTCGACAGCCTCAAGGACACCCTGCGGCCCGAGCACATCATGGCCTCCGGCGCCTTGCCGCCCGGCTTCCCGTCAGTGGAGATCGACGGCGAGCACTACTGGGACGGGGGCGTGGTGTCCAACACGCCGCTGGCGCAGGTCCTGACCAGCGACACGATGCGCGACACGCTGGCCTTCCAGGTCGACCTGTGGCCCGCGCGCGGCGGGCTGCCGACCACGCTCGAGGAAGTGGCCGAGCGCCAGAAGGACATCCAGTACTCCAGCCGGACCCGCATGGTCACCGACCAGCTACGCCGCGTGCTCAAGCTGCGCCATGGCCTGCAGCAACTGCTGGAGCGCCTGCCCGAAAAAGAGCGGGGCGCGCCCGAGCTGGCCGAGATCCGCCGCCTGGCCAAGACCCCGGCCACCAACATCATCAACCTGATCTACGAGTCCAAGCACCGCGAGCGCTTCTCCAAGGACTATGAGTTCGGCACCGAGGCCATGCGCGAGCACTGGGAGTCGGGCCTGGCCGACATCCGCCAGACGCTGGCCAAGCCGGGTATCCTGGCGCGCCCGACGCAGGACAGTTGCTTCGTGGCCCACGACATCCACCGTAATGGCAAGCACACCTCCTGAGGTTCCGCGCGGCGGTCTGGGATCCGTCTGATTCCAGGGAAACTTCGCCGCACAACGGCGTCAGCAACGGTAGTCTTTCGGCAAGACTTGAAACCTTGTTCCGGGTCCGGGCCGCCGTCTTCCGCGCCGCGCCCGCGCCCGCTGGAGACGCCAACATGACTATCGCTTTCCCCGTTCCCCCTGTCCGCGGCCCGCAGTCCGCGCCTGCGGTTCCGGGCGCCGCCACGCCGGCCCCGCCGCCGGCCGCCGCGGCCGAATCGGCCGAGGGCCCCTTCCCGGTGCGGCTCGACGGCTGGTGGAGCCTGCTGTACCACGGCTGGACCTTGCTGACTCCGCAAGGCACGCGGCTGGACCTGACCGAGGTCGAGCGGGCCTGCTTCCAGTGCCTGCTGCGCAACCCGCGCAAGGAACTGTTGCGCGAGGAACTCGCCTTGCTGCGCGAGGAATTGATGCTGCCGCGCCAGAGCACCAACCTTCGCGCCCTGAATGTGGCGATCTGCCGCCTGCGGCGCAAGGTGCGCGAGGCTGGCGGGCGCCTGCCGTTGCATACGGTGCATGGCGTGGGCTATGTTTTCCTGGGCAACCTGCAAGAGGTTGCCGACGTCTGATCGCGGCGGGCGGATTCCCCCCGGATCCGTTTGTTTTTCGCCGCTTCCCATGTCGCGCGCCGTCGTGAAAATCAGTGATTTCCCCAATAACTGAGTTACATTAACGGGCTATTCACGTGTCAGTGGCGGAGCGCGGGATTTTGTTTTGATCGCAATCACATATTGCGGTCAAATACGGCGGTCGGACACGGCCGCGCAAGCCCGCGGCCGTCCTTCGGCAACCGGACACGGCGCTCAGCTAACGCCGTTACATTGTTGCGGTCGCTTGACGCGGTTAACTTCGCGGGGGTTTCAATGCGGTTTTCGCCTAAACGTGTATCAAGTCTGGCTTTTTCCGGCGGCGTCCTCGCGCTGTTGTTGGCGGGTTGCGGTGAAAAGCCGCAGATGAACCCCGGCATGCCGCAGGTCAGCGTCATCACGGTGCAGCCGCAACGCACACCCATCGTCTCCGAACTGCCCGGCCGCGTCGACGCGGTGCGCGACGCCCAGATCCGCTCGCGGGTCACCGGCATCGTCCAGAAGATCGCCTTCGAGCAGGGGGGCGACGTTAAGGAAAACCAGTTGCTGTTCAAGATCGATCCGGCGCCCTACAAGGCCGCCTACGATCAGGCGACCGCGCAGCTCAAGCAGGCGCAGGCCAACCTGTTCAGCGCCAAGCTGCTGGCCGACCGCTACGCGCCGCTGGTCAAGGCCAACGCCGTCAGCAAGCAGGAATACGACAATGCCGTGGCGGCCTACCGCCAGGCCGATGCCACCGTGGCCGCCGCCAAGGCGGCGCAGGACAACGCGTCCATCAACCTCGGCTACACCGATGTCACCTCGCCGATCACGGGCCGCATCGGCAAGCCGCTGGTGACCGAGGGCGCGCTGGTCGAGGCCACCTCCGCCACGCAGATGGCCACCGTGCAGCAGCTCGACCCGATCTACGTTGACTTCACCCAGTCCACCGCCGACCTGGCCGCGCTGCGTCGCGCCTTCGCCAGCGGCAAGCTGCAGCAGGTCGGCAAGGATGCCGCCCGCGCCACCGTGGTGCTGGAAGACGGGTCCGAATACGACAAGCCGGGCAAGCTGCTCTTCACCGGCATCACGGTCGATCCCAGCACCGGCCAGGTCAACCTGCGCGCCGAGGTGCCCAACCCCGACGGCATCCTGTTGCCCGGCATGTACGTGCGCGTGCGCCTGGAGCAGGGCGTGGACGACCAGGCCCTGCTGGTGCCGCAGCAGGCGCTGCAGCGCACGGCCGACGGTTCGCAGAGCCTGATGCTGGTCAAGGACAACAAGATCGAACAGTTGCCCGTCACCACCGGCGGCGCCATCAAGAACAACTGGATCGTCACCAGCGGCCTGAAGGCCGGCGACGTGGTCGTGGTCGAAGGCTTCCAGAAGATCCGTCCCGGCGCCCCGGTGCAGGCCAGCCCCTGGAACAAGGACAAGGCGGGGGGCGGCGCGCCCGCCGCGGGCGGCCAGCCGCCGGCACAGCCTGGCGCCAAGCCGGCGGATCCCGCGGCGGGCGCTCCCGCGGCCAAGCCCGCGGACCCCGCCAAGCCGGCGCAGCAGGCCCCGGCCGCCGGCCAGAAATCGTAAGCGGCTCGCAGCGCAACGCGCTGCGTTCCTCTTTGGTGAGCATCGCTTTCAGAGTCAGCCCACATGCCGCAATTTTTTATTGATCGACCAATTTTCGCCTGGGTAGTCGCCCTGTTCATCCTGCTGGCGGGGGTGCTGGCCATCCCCAACATGCCGGTATCGCAGTATCCCGACGTGGCGCCCCCGGCCATCACCATCACCGCGACCTATCCGGGCGCGTCGGCCAAGGAAGTGGCCGAGTCGGTCACCAGTATCATCGAGGACAAGCTCAACGGCGCCAAGGGCCTGATCTACTACGAGTCGGTCAGCGATTCCTACGGCACCTCGACCATCACCGCCACCTTCGCGCCCGGGCGAGATCCCGACCTGGCGCAGGTGGACGTGCAGAACCGCGTGTCCAACGTGATCGCGCAACTGCCGTCCGCGGTGCAGCAACAGGGCCTGAAGTACGAGCAGACCAGCACCGGCTTCCTGATGATCGTGACGCTGTCGTCCACCGACGGCTCGCTCGACCAGACGGCGCTGGCCGACTACATCACCCGCAACGTCCAGAACCCGGTGTCGCGGGTGTCGGGCGTGGGCCAGTTCCAGCTATTCGCGGCGCCGCGCGCCATGCGCATCTGGGTCGACCCGGCCAAGCTGGTCGGCTTCAGCCTGAGCATGGCCGAGGTCAACCAGGCCATCGCCGCGCAGAACGTGCTGGTGTCGGGCGGCAGCATCGGCGCGCCGCCCAACCCTGATTCGCAGCGCATCACGGCCACCGTGGTGGCCAACGGCCAGCTCAGCACCGTCGATGGTTTCGGCAAGATCGTCCTGCGCGCCAACAGCGATGGCTCCAAGGTGCTGCTGCGCGACGTCGCCCGCATCGAGGTCGGCGCCGACAACTACCAGTTCGGCGCCCGCCTGAACGGCAAGCCGACGGCGGCCTTCGCCATCGTGCTGTCGCCGGACGCCAACGCGCTGGCCACCGCCCAGGGCGTGCGCCAGCAGATGGACCAACTGTCCAAGTACTTCCCCGGCAACATCACCTACGCCATTCCCTACGACACCGCGCCGTACGTCAAGGTCTCGATCGAGCAGGTGCTGCACACCCTGGCCGAAGCCATGGTGCTGGTGTTCCTGGTGATGTACCTGTTCCTGCAGAACGTGCGATATACCCTGATCCCGGCGCTGGTGGTGCCGGTGGCCATGCTGGGGTCGTTCGCGGTCATGCTGGGGCTGGGCTTCTCGATCAACGTGCTGACCATGTTCGCCATGGTGCTGGCTATCGGCATCCTGGTGGACGACGCCATCGTGGTGGTCGAGAACGTCGAGCGGATCATGGCGACCGAAGGCCTGCCGCCCAAGGAGGCCACCAAGAAGGCCATGCCGCAGATCAGCGGCGCCATCATCGGCATCACGCTGGTGCTGGTGACGGTGTTCCTGCCGCTGGCCTTCATGAGCGGGTCGGTGGGCGTGATCTACCGCCAGTTCTCGGTGGCGATGGCCGTGTCGATCTTCTTCTCGGCGCTGCTGGCGCTGACCTTCACGCCGGCGCTGTGCGCGACCATCCTGAAGCCGGTGCCCAAGGGACACCACAACGACAAGAAGGGTTTCTTCGGCTGGTTCAACCGCAAGTTCGACGCCACCACGCACGGCTACCAGAACTGGGTCTCGCGCATCCTGCACAAGGGCGGCCGCATGATGCTGGCGTTCCTGGTGCTGGTGATCCTGCTGGGCTGGCTGTACCTGCGCCTGCCGTCGTCATTCCTGCCGGAAGAAGACCAGGGCTACGTCATCAGCAACATCGAGCTGCCCACGGGCGCCAGCGCCAACCGCACGGTGCAGGTGATCGAGGAGGTCGAGGCCTATTTCCGCCAGATCCCCGCGGTCGAGAACATCATCACCGTGCAGGGCTACAGCTTCAACGGCAACGGCCTGAACGCGGCCATCGCCTTCACCACGCTCAAGGACTTCAAGGACCGCAAGGGCAAGGGCGATTCGGCCGGCGCGATCGCGTTCAATGCGTTCCAGAAGCAGCTCATGGGCATCCACGACGCCCAGGTGTTCACGCTGGTGCCGCCGGCCATCTCGTCGCTGGGCAACGCCACCGGTTTCGACCTGCGCCTGCAGGACCGCGGCGCGGCCGGCACCGAGGCGCTTGCCGCGGCCACCGGGCAACTGATGGGCATGGCCATGAAGAGCCCGGTGCTGTCGCAGGTGCGCATCACCGGCCTGTCGGCCGGCACGCAACTGACGCTGGACATCGACCGCGACAAGGCAGCGGCGCTGGGGGTGAACTTCGACGAGGCCGCCTCGCTGATCTCCACCGCCGTCGGTTCCGCCTACCTGAGCAAGTTCCCCAACCTGGGCCGGATGCAGAACATCTGGGTGCAGGCGGACGCGCCGTACCGCATGCAGTTGTCGGACGTGCTCAAGCTGAACGCCCGCAACACCCAGGGCGGCATGGTGCCGCTGTCGTCGTTCGTGACGGCCAAGTGGTCGCAGGGCCCGGTGCAGGTGGTGCGCTACAACAGCTACGAATCCATGCGCATCGGCGGCAGCGCCGCGGCCGGCTACACGACCGGCCAGGCCATGGAGGAAATGGAAAAACTGGTGGCCCAGTTGCCACAGGGCTTCGGCTACGAATGGACCGGGCTGTCCTACCAGGAACGCCAGGCCGGCAACCAGGCCCCGATCCTGATGGGCCTGTCGCTGCTGGTGGTGTTCCTGGTGCTGGCCGCGCTGTATGAAAGCTGGGCCATCCCGATCTCCGTGATGCTGGTGGTGCCGCTGGGCATGCTGGGCGCGGTGGCGCTGGTCAGCGCGCTGGGCATGTCCAACGACGTGTACTTCCAGGTGGGCATGGTGACCGTGATCGGGCTGGCGGCCAAGAACGCCATCCTGATCGTGGAATTCGCCAAGGACCAGTACGCGCGCGGCATGGGGCTTTATGAAGCGGCGGTGGAAGCCGCGCGCCTGCGGTTCCGGCCGATCCTGATGACCTCGCTGGCGTTCATCCTGGGCGTGGTGCCGCTGGCCATGGCCACCGGCGCCGGCGCCGCCAGCCAGCGCGCGGTGGGCCTGGGCGTGCTGGGCGGCATGCTGGCCGCGACGCCGTTCGCGGTGATTTTCGTGCCGACCTTCTTCGTGGTGGTGCTGGGACTGTTCAAGACCAAGCCGCGCCTGCTGGGCGCCGAGCTGCGCGCCTTCGAGGAAGAACAGGCGGCCAAGAAGGCGGCGGCGGGGCAGACCCCGCCGGACGCTCCCGCACAACCCAACGGTGGCCAGGAGGGCAAGGAATGAGCGCCCTGATGTTCAAACAGACCGCCTTGTCCGCCTTCGTGGCGGTGGCGTTGGCCGGCTGCTCGCTGGCGCCCGACTACAAGCGCCCTGACGCGCCGGTCTCCGGCAACTGGCCGGACCAGCCCAAGGTGCAGTACGGCGCGTACGCCAATCCGATGTCGCTGGGCACGCAGCCCGCGTCGGCGGTGGCGCCGCAGGCGGGCACGCCCGCGGCCGACCTGGGCTGGCGCGAGTTCTTCCACGATCCGCGCCTGCAGCGCCTGATCGAGCTGGCGCTGGTCAACAACCGCGACCTGCGCGTGGCGGTGCAGCGCGTCGAAGAGGCGCGCGCCCAGTACGGCGTGCAGCGCGGCGCGCAGTGGCCCAGCATCGGCGCCGGCATCCAGGGCCAACGCCAGCGCTTGCCCGAGAACATGCGCCAGCCGGGCGCCGGTTCGATCAGCAGTTCGTACCAGGCCGGCATCGGCCTGACCACGTTCGAGATCGACCTGTTCGGCCGCCTGCGCAGCCTGTCGGAAGCGGCGTACCAGCAGTACCTGTCGACCGAGCAGGCGCAAAAGAGCACCCACATCACGCTGATCGGCGCGGTGGCGCAGTCGTACTTCAACCTGCGCGCCGCCCAGGTGCAACTCGAACTGACCCAGCGCACCCTCGCCTCGCGCCAGGAGTCGTACAACCTGGTCAAGCGCCGCTTCGACGGTGGCGTGGCGTCCGAACTCGACCTGAACCAGTCCAAGTCGCTGCTGGACACGGCATCGGCCGACCTGGCGCAACTGGCCCGGGCCCAGGCTCAGGCCGTCAACGCGCTGGTGCTGCTGCTGGGCACGCCGTTGCCCGATGATCTGCCGGCGCCGGCGCCGTTCGGCCGCGACCAGTTGCTGGCGAGCGTGCCGGCCGGGTTGCCGTCCGACCTGCTGGAGCGCCGTCCGGACATCCTGGCCGCCGAGAACAACCTGAAGTCGGCCAACGCCAACATCGGCGCGGCGCGCGCGGCGTTCTTCCCGACCATCTCGCTGACCGGGCTGTTCGGCGTGGCCAGCCCCTCGCTGGATACGCTGTTCAAGGGCGGCCAGGGCTACTGGAGCTTTTCGCCGTCGATCACCACGCCGCTGTTCGCCGGCGGCAGCATCCGCGAAGGCTTGAACCTGGCCAAGGCGCGCGACAATATCGCCGTGGCGCAGTACGAGCAGACCATCCAGCAGGCGTTCCGCGAGGTCTCGGACGCGCTGGCGGGCGAAGCCACCTATGGCGCGCAGTTGGACGCCCAGCGCGCGTTGCAGGATTCGTCGGCGCGCACCCTGGAACTGTCGAACCTGCGTTATACCAATGGCATCGACAGCTACCTGCAGGTGCAGACCGCGCAAGTGGACTTTTTCAATGCCCAGCTCGCGCTGGTGCAAACCGGCCTGGCCGCGCTGATCAACCGTGTGGAACTCTACAAGGCGTTGGGCGGCGGCTGGGAAGAAACAACGAAAGTGCAATGATAGAACTTGGTGTAAACATCGATCACGTCGCGACCCTGCGGCAGCAGCGTCACACGACCTATCCCGACCCGGTGGCCGCGGCGCTGCGCGCCGAGGACGCCGGCGCCGACCTGATCACGCTGCATCTGCGCGAAGACCGCCGCCACATCCAGGACGCCGACGTCTACGCGATCCGGCCGCAACTGCGCACGCGCATGAACCTGGAGTGCGCGGTCACGCCCGAGATGCTGGAGATCGCCTGCGCGGTCAAGCCCAATGACGTCTGCCTGGTGCCGGAAAAACGCACCGAGCTGACCACCGAAGGCGGGCTCGAAGTGGCCGGCGCGCTGTCGGCGGTGACGGACGCGGTCGGCCTGCTGACCGAGACCGGCATCCGCGTGTCGCTGTTCATCGATCCCGATCCGGCGCAGATCGCCGCCGCCGCCCGCGCGGGCGCGCCGGTCATCGAACTGCACACCGGCGCCTATGCCGAAGCCGAGGGCGACGCCGCCCTGGCCGAGCTGGAGCGCATCCGCGTGGCGGTGGCCGAAGGGCTGCGCCATGGCCTGCGCGTCAACGCCGGCCATGGACTGCACTATGGCAACGTCAAGCCGGTGGCGGCGCTGGACGGCATTTCCGAACTCAACATCGGCCATGCCATCGTGGCGCAGGCGGTGTTCGACGGCTGGGAAAAGGCCGTGCGCGACATGAAGGCGCTGATGGTGCAGGCCCGCCTGGAAGCGCTGCGCGGCCGTTGAGCCCGGGCCCGATCCCCTTGAACGGCGCCGCAGCGATGTCCCAGCCCGAAGCCCCTCTCGCCGTCCCCGCGCCGGCCGCCATCGGCGGCATCGGCATGGACCTGCTGCGCATCGATCGCATCGAGCGCGCGCTGGCGCGCCACGGCGACCGTTTCGCCGAGAAGATCCTGGGGCCCGAGGAACTGGCCAAGTTCCATGCGCGCCGCGCCCGCGACCCGGTGCGCGGCGTGCGCTTCCTGGCGACGCGCTTTGCCGCCAAGGAAGCCTTTTCCAAGGCGGTGGGGCTGGGCATGCGCATGCCCATGACCTGGCGCCGGGTGCAGACCCTGAACGCGCCCGGGGGGCGGCCCGTGCTGGTGATCGCCCCCGAACTGCTGGAATGGTACATGCAGCGCTTCGGCGCCGCGCACGTTTCCATTACCGATGAATCCGACATGGCCGCCGCCTACGTGGTGGTCGAACGCAAGCCGTGAGCCCGCGGGGCCGGCTAGCAACACAGAAGGACACGCCGATGGCCAAGAAGAAATCCCGGGCGCTGCTGCCCGGTCCCGTAATGGTCGATGTGGCCGGCACCGTGCTGACCAAGGAAGAAAAGAAGCGCCTGCGCCACCCGCTGGTGGGGGGCGTGATCCTGTTCGCGCGCAATTTCGAGAACCGCCGCCAGTTGACCGAGCTGACCCGCCAGATCCACAAGGCGCGCAAGGAGCGCCTGCTGATCCTGGTCGACCACGAGGGCGGCCGGGTGCAGCGCTTCCGCGAGGACGGCTTCACGCCGCTGCCCGCGATGCGCGACCTGGGCGCGCTGTGGGACCGCGATCCGCTGACCGCCATGCGCCTGGCGACCGAGGCCGGCTACGTGCTGGCCGCCGAGCTGCGCGCCTGCGGCGTGGACATGAGCTTCACGCCGGTGCTGGACCTGGATTACGGCGTCAGCAAGGTGATCGGCAACCGCGCTTTCCATCATGACGCGCGGGTGGTGACGATGCTGTCGCGCGCGTTGATCCAGGGCCTGGCGCTGGCCGGCATGTCGGCCTGCGGCAAGCATTTCCCGGGACACGGCTTCGTCGGCGCGGATTCGCACCACGAGATCCCGGTCGATCCGCGTCCGCTCGAACGCATCCTCAAGGACGACGCCGCGCCCTACGCCTGGCTGGGCGACGCGGTGCTGCCGTCGGTGATGCCGGCGCACGTGATCTACCCCAAGGTCGACAAGCATCCGGCCGGCTTCTCCAGGCGCTGGGTGCAGGACATCCTGCGCACCCGCCTGGGCTACGATGGCGTGGTGTTCTCGGATGACCTGACCATGGAAGGCGCGTCCGTCGCCGGCGACATCCTGGCGCGCGCCCAGGCCGCGCTGGGCGCCGGCTGCGACATGGTGCTGGTGTGCAACCGGCCCGACCTGGCCGACGAGCTGCTGGCGCGGCTCGAATTCGACCACGCGCCCGAGTCCGTGGCCCGCATCCGCCGGTTGATGCCGCGTTTCGACGCGCTCGACTGGGACTCCCTGCAGGCCGAAAGCCGTTACCAGAATGCCCGACGACTTCAATCTCAAATCGTTCCTGGCTGACCTGCCGCATCTGCCGGGTGTCTACCGACACCTGGATGCGGCCGGCGAGGTCATGTATGTCGGCAAGGCGCGCGACCTGAAAAAGCGCGTCTCGTCGTATTTCCAGAAGAACCTGTCCAGCCCGCGCATCGCCCAGATGGTGGCGAAGGTGGCGCGGCTGGAGGTCACCGTCACGCGCTCCGAGGCCGAAGCGCTGATCCTGGAAAACAACCTCATCAAGAGCCTGAAGCCGCGTTACAACATCCTGTTCCGCGACGACAAGTCCTACCCGTACCTGCTGATCACCGGCCACGACTGGCCGCGCATCGCCTATTACCGCGGCGCCACCAACAAGCGCGGCCAATACTTCGGCCCGTTCCCCAACGCCTGGGCGGTGCGCGAGACCATCCAGATCCTGCAGAAGGTGTTCCGCCTGCGCACCTGTGAGGACACCGTCTTCGCCAACCGTTCGCGGCCCTGTCTGTTGCATCAGATCGGGCGCTGTTCGGCGCCCTGTGTGGGCGCCATCCAGGCGCAGGACTACGCTTCGGACGTGCAGCGCGCGGTGCGCTTCTTGAACGGCGAGGCCAAGGATGTGATGGGCGAGATCGAGGCCCGCATGCTGGAGGCCGCCGAGGCGCTGCGCTTCGAGGAAGCCGCCGCGCTGCGCGACCAGATGGGCTCGCTGGCGCGGGTGCTGCACCAGCAGACCATGGAAAACGTCAGCGGCGAGGACACCGACATCGTCGCGGTCGCCATCGCCGGCGGCAAGGTCTGCGTCAACCTCGCCATGGTGCGGGGCGGGCGCCACCTGGGCGACAAGCCGTTCTTCCCGACCCACGCCGAAGGCGAGGCCGCGCCGCAGGTGCTGGAAGCCTTCGTGGCCCAGCACTACACCGACAACGCGCTGCCGCCAGTGCTGGTCTGTTCGCACGCGCTGCCCGACGCCGGCCTGATCGACCTGCTGGTGGAGCAGGCCGGCGGCCGTCCGTCGCGCGTGCTGACGCGGCCGCAGGGCGCGCGCCGCGCCTGGCTGGAGCAGGCGCTCAAGAACGCCGAGATGGCATTGGCCCGCGCCCTGACCGAATCCGGCGCCCGCGCCGCCCGCACCCTGGCGCTGGCCGAGGCGCTGGACCTGGATACCGACGAGGCGGCGCTGGACGCGCTGCGCATCGAGTGCTTCGACATCAGCCATACCGCCGGCGAGGCCACCCAGGCCTCCTGCGTGGTGTTCGAGCACCATGACATGCAGCCGTCGCTGTACCGCCGCTACAACATCGCGGGCATCACCCCGGGCGACGACTACGCCGCCATGCGCCAGGTGCTGACGCGGCGCTTCGCCAAGGTGGCCGACGGCGAGGCGCAGATGCCCGGATTGGTGCTGATCGACGGCGGCAAGGGCCAGGTCGAGGTGGCGCGCCAAGTGTTCGCCGAGCTGGGCCTGGACATCCAGGCGCTGGTGGGCGTGGCCAAGGGGGAAGGGCGCAAGGTCGGCCTGGAAACCCTGGTGTTCGCCGACGGCCGCCCGCCGGTGGCGCTGGGCGGCGAATCGGCCGCCCTGATGCTGATCGCGCAGGTGCGCGACGAGGCCCACCGTTTCGCCATCACCGGCATGCGCGCGCGCCGCGCCAAGACCCGCAATGTGTCGCGGCTGGAGGAGATCGAAGGGGTCGGGGCGCGCCGCCGCCAGCGCCTGCTGGCCCGTTTCGGCGGTTTTTCGGGGGTGGCCTCGGCCAGCATCGAGGACCTGGCGTCGGTGGACGGCATTTCCGAGGAGCTGGCCGAACGGATCTATGAGGCGCTGCGCGGATAAGGCTCCGGACGGCCGGGTGGCGGCCGCCCGGCGGCCCCGGGACAGCCAGTGCAACCCGGCTGATGTAGCATACGGACACTATGCCAATTAACGTACCCATAATTCTGACGTGGCTGCGTATCGCCATGATTCCGCTGGTGGTAGGGCTGTTCTACCTGCCTGAAAGCTGGTTGTCCGTGCCGGTGCGCGACACCTTTGCCGCCTGGGCGTTCATCATCGCCGCCCTGACCGACTGGTTCGATGGCTGGCTGGCGCGCCGCTGGAACCAGACGTCGGCGTTCGGGGCGTTCCTGGATCCGGTGGCCGACAAGCTGATGGTCTGCGCCGCGCTGATCGTGCTGCTGGATCTGAGCCGCGTCGATGCCTTCATTTCGCTCATCATCATCGGCCGCGAAATCACCATTTCGGCGCTGCGCGAATGGATGGCCAAGATCGGCGCCAGCGCCAGCGTGGCGGTGCACCGGCTGGGCAAGTTCAAGACCGCCGCGCAGATGGTGGCGATTCCGTGCCTGCTGTACAACCAGCCGATCCACGGCATCTCCACCAAGATGCTGGGCGACGTGCTGATCATCGTGGCCGCGGTGCTGACGGTCTGGTCGATGCTGTATTACCTGCAGCGCGCCTGGCCCGCGATCCGCGAGAAGGCGCAGTAAACCGCGGCGGCCCGGCTCGCGCCCGGGGCCGTCCTGACAGATCAAGAGCGAAGCCGGCGGGGCGAGGACCGCGACCGGCCCGGCCATGCGCCGCATTCGCCATTGGGACAACGCCGGCCTGGCCGGACGTTGCTGGAGACAACCCGCGAGCCGCCCCGGGGCGGCCGCCTTTCGCCGCTGCCCGCGGCCTTGCGCAATGACCACCGCTGCATCCCCCCTTGCCTCGGACGCCGCCGTCCGCCGCCGCGACTGGCAGATCATCCTCTTGATCGGCGTGGCGCATGCCTCGTCGCACTTCTTCCAATTGGTCCTGCCGTCGCTGTACGTGTCGCTCGGCAACGAGTTCGGACTGGACTTCGCCCGCCTCGGCCTGCTGGTGTCGACCTTCTATGTGGTCTCGGGCATCGGCCAGGCCTCGTCCGGGTTCGTGGTGGACCGCATCGGCGCGCGGCCGGTGTTGTGGTTCGGCCTGGCCTGTTTCGTGCTGTCCGGCCTGCTGATCGGCTCGGCCACCGGCTACCCCATGCTGATGGCGGCCGCGGTGGTCGGCGGCATCGGCAATTCGGTGTTCCACCCGGCGGACTATTCCATCATCAACCACCGCATCACGGCGCCGCGCCTTGGCCATGCCTTTTCCACCCATGGCCTGACCGGCAACCTGGGCTGGGCCCTGACGCCCGTGTTCATGACCTCGATCACGCTGCTGGCCAACTGGCGCGTGGCGGCCTACAGCGCCGCGGCGCTGGTGGCCTTCGTGCTGCTGCTGACCGTGCTGGGCCGCGACCTGCTGGGCGGCGCGGAGCCGGCCCAGGCCGACGGTGCCAAGGCCGGCGCGCGCGCCGCGCCCAAGCCGCAGGAAGGCGTGCTGACGACCCTGGCCACGCTGCTGTCCAAGCCGGCGCTATGGGGCGCGTTCCTGTTCTTCGCCTGCACCTCGATCGCGCTGTCGTCGGTGCAGAACTACACCATTCCGCTGCTGGGCCAACTGTACGACCTGTCCAAGGTGGCGGCCAGCTCGGCGCTGTCCGGCTACATGGTGGCGTCGGCGGTGGGCATGGCGGCCGGCGGCTTCCTGGTGTCGGCCAACCCGCGCACCGAGCGCACGGTGATGGTGGCGCTGATCCTGGCCGGCCTGACGCTGGTGGTGCTGGCGCTGGGCCTGGTGCCGGCGCTGTTCGCCGCGCCGGTGGTTGCGCTGGCCGGCTTCTGCTCGGGCGTGGCCGCGCCGTCGCGCGACATGCTGATCCGGCGCGTGACGCCCAAGGGCTCGACCGGCTCGGTCTACGGCCTGGTGTATTCCGGCATGGACGTCGGTTCGGCGCTGGGGCCGCTGGCTTTCGGCCTGCTGCTGGACGCGGGATTGCGCCAGGGACCGTGGATCGGCGCGGGCGTGGCGTTCGCCGCCGCCGCGCTGCTGGCGCAGTGGATCGCGGTGCAGGCGCGCCGGGCCGATCCCGCCGCCGCGGTGCCGGCGCGTTCCTGACGCGTCCGCCATCGCAGCAGGCAGAACGCCGCCCTCGGGCGGCGTTCTGTTTTGGGGCCGGCGGATTTGCCGCCGTCTTGGGAAGGAGAGCGCTTGCCGCCCGGGATCAGCCTTGCGCCTCGATATGGGCGGCAATGGCGCGGCCGATGTCCTCGGTGCGGGCCTGGCCGCCCAGGTCGGGCGTGCGCGGGCCGTTCTTCAGGCAGTGTTCGATGGCGGCCAGGATGGTGTCGTGTGCGTCCTGGCTGCCCAGGAACTGCAGCATCAGCGCGCCCGACCAGATCATGGCGATGGGGTTGGCGATGCCCTTGCCGTAGATGTCCGGCGCCGAGCCGTGCACGGGCTCGAACAGCGACGGGAAGGCGCGCTCCGGGTTCAGGTTGGCCGACGGCGCGATGCCGATGGTGCCGGTGCAGGCCGGACCCAGGTCCGACAGGATGTCGCCGAACAGGTTGGAGGCCACCACCACGTCGAAGCGCTGGGGCTGCAGCACGAAGCGCGCGGCCAGGATGTCGATGTGCTGCTTGTCGGTCTTGACGTCGGGGTACTGCTGGCCGACGGCGTCGGCGCGCTCGTCCCACCAGGGCATGCTGATGGCGATGCCGTTGCTCTTGGTGGCGATCGTGAGCTGCTTGCGCTGGCGCTGGCTGGCCAGCTCGAAGGCATAGCGCATGACGCGGTCGGTGCCGTGGCGGGTGAAGACCGATTCCTGGATCACGATCTCGCGCTCGGTGCCGGGGAACAGGCGGCCGCCCAGGTTGGTGTATTCGCCTTCGGTGTTCTCGCGCACGATGAAGAAATCGATGTCGCCCGGGCGCTGGCCGCCCAGCGGGCACGGCACGCCTTCAAACAATCGGACCGGACGCAGGTTGATGTACTGGTCGAACTCGCGTCGGAATTTCAGCAGCGAACCCCACAGCGACACGTGGTCCGGCACCGTGGCGGGCCAGCCGACCGCGCCGAAGAAGATGGCGTCGTAGCCCTGCAATTGTTCCTTCCAGTCGGGCGGCATCATTTCGCCGTGCTGCGCGTAGTACTCGCAGTTGGCCCAGGGGAAGGTGTCGATCTGCAGCGCCAGGCCGAAGCGGCGGGCGGCGGCCTGAACGGCGCGCAGGCCTTCGGGCAGGACTTCATTGCCGATGCCGTCGCCGGCGATGGCTGCGATTTTGTGGACGTGGGACATGCGGAACCTGAAAAGAAAAGGGGAAGGGCGTCCCGCGCCGCGCCGTCGGGCGCGTTGCAGGGGATGGCAGCCATGGTAGGTGTCCCCACAGTCCATCTACAATGGGCTACTGCGTGAAATTACCCTGCACGAATCGTGAATAATGACCTGCTCCCCGCCGACCTGCGCGTATTCAACGCGGTGGTGCGCGCCTCCAGCTTTTCGCGCGCTGCCGAAGACCTGGGCATGTCGGCCGCCTACGTCACCAAGCGCATCCGGCTGCTCGAGGCCAGCCTCGGCACGCCGCTGTTCCATCGCACCACGCGGCGCGTGGTCGTCAGCGAGGCGGGCGAGCGCGTCTACCACTGGGCCCAGCGCATTCTTGACGACGTCGAGCACCTGGTCGAAGAAGTCGGCGTCACGCGCCGCGAACCGCGCGGCCTGCTGCGCATCTGCAGCAGTTTCGGCTTCGGGCGGCGGGTGGTGGCGCCGGCGCTGTCGGCGTTCGTGTCGCGCCATCCCGCCGTGCAGGTGCGCTTCGAGGTGTTCGACCGCCTGGTCGACGTGGCCGCCGAGGGCTACGACCTGGACGTGCGGGTCGGCGACGATATCGCGCCGCACGTGATCGCGCGCAAGCTCGCCGCCAACCACAGGCTGCTTTGCGCGGCGCCGTCATACCTGGCCGAACGCGGCGCGCCGCGCAAGCTGGACGACCTGGCCGCGCACGACTGCCTGGTGATCAAGGAGCGCGATCATCCCTTCGGCGTCTGGCGCATGCGGCGCGGCGAGCGCGAGCACACCGTCAAGGTGCGCGGACCGCTGTCGGCCAACAATGGCGAGATGGTGGTGCAGTGGGCGGTGGACGGCCGCGGCATCATCCTGCGCTCGGCCTGGGACGTGGGCCCGCTGATCGCCGCCGGCAAGCTGGTGCCGGTGCTGCCGCAGTACCGCCAGGAGGCCAACATCTGGGCGGTGTACCCGGCGCGGCTGAACGCCTCGGCCAAGGTGCGGGTGTGCGTGGATTTCCTGGAGGCGCATCTGCGCCAGCTCGACGCCAACGACTGACGCGATCGGGTCGCGCGGCCCGCCGGCCTGGCGGATCGAGGCAGTCAATTCGGATTGCGTCAGGTCAAGCCGCCGTTGCGGGGCGCGCCGACGCGCCGGCGCCCTTGACGCATCGCAAGTCGCCCGCCGGCCGGCTCCGATGTAATGACCTTTGTATGGATAAGGTTATTCAACAGGAGAAAGCCATGAGAAAGAAGCACGCGATGCTCGCGGCGGGTGTCGTCATTGCGCTGTGGGCGGGCCAGGCGTCGGGCGCGCCTCGCCAGGAACCGATCCAGCCGATCGAGGCGGCGGTGGTCAAGGACCCGGCCAAGGTGGAACTGGGCAAGAAGCTGTTCTTCGACCCGCGCCTGTCGCGCTCGGGCGCGATCTCCTGTAATTCCTGCCACAACCTGGGCATGGGCGGCGCGGACAACCTGAAGGCGTCGATCGGCCACAAGTGGCAGCAGGGTTCGATCAACTCGCCCACGGTGCTCAATTCCAGCCTGAACATCGCCCAGTTCTGGGACGGCCGCGCCAAGGACCTGCGCGAGCAGGCCGGCGGCCCGATCGCCAATCCGATGGAAATGGCCTCCACCCACGAACTGGCGGTGCAGGTGCTCAATTCCATTCCGGGCTACCGCGCCGAGTTCAAGCAGGTGTTCGGCAAGGACGGCATCACCATTGACGAGGTGACGGGCGCGCTGGCCGCCTTCGAGGAAACGCTGGTGACGCCGAACTCGCGCTTCGACCAGTGGCTCAAGGGCGACGACAAGGCGCTGACCGTCCAGGAACTGGCCGGCTACACGTTGTTCAAGAACAGCGGCTGCGTGGCGTGCCACAACGGCGTGGCGGTGGGCGGCAACTCGTTCCAGAAGATGGGGCTGGTGGCGCCGTACCAGACCGACAACAAGGCCGAGGGCCGCGCCGCCGTCACCGGCAAGGACGCCGACCGCTTCAACTTCAAGGTGCCGACGCTGCGCAACGTGGCGTTGACCTATCCGTATTTCCATGACGGCGAGGCCGCCACCCTGACGCAGGCGGTGGACGTGATGGGCCGCCTGCAATTGGGCCGCACCTTCACGCCGGACGAGAACGCGCAGATCGTGGCGTTCCTGAAGACCCTGACGGGCGACCAGCCGGCGATCCAGTACCCGCTGCTGCCGCCTTCGGCGGACGACACGCCGCGGCCGGCGCCGTTCGTGAAGTAGGGAGGCGGGCGGCGCCGTCGGGGGCGCCGCCTGTGAAGGGCGTCTTTCGCCTCGGGGCGGACGACGACCGTTTTTACTGGCGCACCGTGCGCACGTCGGCCGGCGGCGCCGTCTCGACGTTGCTGCGCCACGGGTTGATGTCCAGCCCGCCGCGCCGCGTGTAGCGCGCATAGACCGTCAGTTGCTCGGGCGCGCAGGCCTGCATGATGTCGGTGAAGATGCGTTCCACGCAGTGCTCGTGGAACTCGGCGTGCTGGCGGAATGAGATCACGTAGCGCAGCAGCGACTCGCGGTCGATCGGCTTGCCGCGGTAGCGGACCTGCACGCTGGCCCAGTCGGGCTGGCCGGTCACCGGGCAGTTGGATTTGAGCAGGCGCGAGCACAGGGTTTCCTCGACCACGTCGCCGGCGCGCGTGCGCAGCAGCTCGGGCGCCGGCTCGTAGGTGTCGATCTCGATGTCGAGCTTGTCTATATAGATACCGTCCAATTCGCCCATGCGCAGTTCGCCAAAGCGCTGCGGCAGGATGAAGTCCAGCCCCACGGGCGCGCCGGCGGCGGCGCTCAGGTCGCGTTCCAGGCGGCCGCGCAGGGCGGCCGAGTTGACCAGCCGGGTCTGGTTGAACGAGTTCAGGTACAGCTTGAACGACTTGGACTCGATGATGTTGGGACTGTCGGCCGGCACCGAGAACGTGGCCATCGCCACCCGCGGCTTGCCCTTGGCGTCGAGCCATGACAACTCATAGGCGTTCCACAGGTCCACCCCGGTGAACGGCAGCGGGCCGCTCGCCAGGTTGAGCGCCTCGCGGTTGTGGGCGCGGGCGATGGGGAACAGCAGCGAGGGGTCGTATTGCGAGACGTAGGTCACGCTCTGGCCCAGCGGGCCGTGAGACAGCGTCATGGAAAGGTCGTCGGAAAACGTGGAGATGACCGCATTGTAGGCGCTCTCAAACCCGTCATTTTTCGCATCATGAAACGCCGCTCCCGGCATGTGAAAGTTCGTGCTGCGCCGCCGCGCAAGCGCATTTCACGGATGACAATTGCCTTCCGTAATGCGGAACGATCCATATAACCTATTGATTTTTATGAATAATATTTTTCATCTTATATAAGAGGCATGGCCACATTGCTCCGCAGCACAGGCATAGACTTTCTCCAACGATTCACGCAATGCAACCCCGAAGTTTTCTTGCCTTTTCAGCCATAGACCAAGGAGCATGACCATGAGCCACCGCGAAACCGAAATCCGCAATCTGCAGAAAGACTGGGCCGAGAACAGCCGCTGGCAGGGCATCAAGCGCGACTACAGCGCCGAGGATGTCATCCGCCTGCGCGGCTCGATCGCCGTCGAGCACACCCTGGCCCGCCGCGGCGCGACCCGCCTGTGGGAGCAACTGCACAGCGAGCCTTTCGTCAATTCGCTGGGCGCCCTGACCGGCAACCAGGCCATGCAGCAGGTCAAGGCCGGCCTCAAGGCCATCTACCTGTCGGGCTGGCAGGTGGCCGGCGACGCCAACCTGGCCGGCGAGATGTACCCCGACCAGTCGCTGTACCCCGCCAACTCGGTGCCGCAGGTCGTGCGCCGCATCAATAACTCGCTGACCCGCTGCGACCAGATCCAGTGGATGGAAGGCAAGAACCCGGGCGACGAGGGCTACATCGATTTCTTCGCGCCCATCGTGGCCGATGCCGAAGCCGGTTTCGGCGGCGTGCTGAACGCCTTCGAGCTGATGAAGGCCATGATCGAGGCCGGCGCCTCGGGCGTGCACTTCGAGGACCAGTTGGCGTCCGTGAAGAAGTGCGGCCACATGGGCGGCAAGGTGCTGGTGCCGACCCGCGAAGCCGTGGCCAAGCTGGTCTCGGCGCGCCTGGCGGCCGACGTGATGGGCACGCCCACCGTGCTGCTGGCCCGCACCGACGCCGATGCCGCCGACCTGGTGACCAGCGACGTCGACGAGAACGACCGTCCTTTCATCACCGGCGAGCGCACGGTGGAAGGCTTTTTCCGCACCCGCGCCGGCATTGACCAGGCGATCTCGCGCGGCCTGGCCTACGCGCCGTACGCCGACCTGATCTGGTGCGAAACGTCCACGCCCAACCTGGAATACGCCCGCAAGTTCGCCGACGCGATCCATCGCCAGTTCCCGGGCAAGCTGCTGGCGTACAACTGCTCGCCGTCGTTCAACTGGAAGAAGAACCTGGACGACGCCACCATCGCCAAGTTCCAGCGCGAGCTGGGCGCCATGGGCTACAAGTTCCAGTTCATCACGCTGGCCGGCTTCCACGCGCTGAACTACGGCATGTTCGAGCTGGCCCACGGCTACGCCCGCCGCCAGATGAGCGCCTTCGTCGAATTGCAGCAGAAGGAATTCGCCGCCGCCGACCTGGGCTTTACCGCGGTCAAGCACCAGCGCGAAGTGGGCACCGGCTACTTCGACGCCGTGACCCAGACCATCGAGGGCGGCCAGTCCTCGACCACCGCGCTGACCGGCTCGACCGAAGAGGCGCAGTTCGAGCACGGCAAGGAGCAGAAGGCCGCCTGAGCCGGACGGGCTTGATTGTGCAGTTGCAGTTGTAGTGCTGTTGTAGGGTGGATTCAGGGTGCCTTCGGGCACCCTCTTTTTTGGGCGGGCGCCGTCGCGCGATGGGAGCGGCGTCCTACGGCCCGGCTGCTGCCGCGTTACCCGCTTCTTGCCTTAGCCATTCGGTGAACGCCTGGATAGGGGGCGGGCTCAGGGTGAACGGTTCGGGGAGGACCAGACAGAAGGCCTTGGAGACGGTTTTTGCCTGGGGCCATGGCGCTACCAGCCGGCCCATGGCGATTTCGGTTTCCACGTAGAGGCGCGGCACCAGCGCCACGCCCAGTCCGGCCAATGCCGCTTCGATCAGCATGGCATGCAGGTCGTAGCGCACGCCCAGCGCCGCGTTGGCCAGGGGGATGCCGGTTTCCCGCGCATACCGCTGCCAGGCGTCCGGATTCTGCCGCCGATGCAGTCGCGGCAGGGCGTCCAGGGCCATCGGGCCGGCGTCGCCTTCCACCAGCGCGGGATGGCACACGGGGATCAGCACTTCGTCGAGCAAATGCTGCGTATGCATTCCAGTCCAGGCCGGATGCGCGAAATGGATCGCGGCGTCGAACCCGCTGCCGGCCAGGGCGAACGGCTCCAGGCGCTCGGCCAGATGCACGGCGATGTTCGGGTGCTGCCGCTGGAATCGCGGCAGGCGCGGAATCAACCAACGCATGGCGAAGGTGGGCACCGTGGCGATGTCAAGGTTGGCGCTGTCCTGCCGTTGCCCGATCAGGTATTGGCTGTCGCGATCCAGGCGGTCGAGCAGTTCGCGCACCTGGGTTGCGTAGCGCGCGCCGTTGGGCAGCAGCCGGACGCGGTTACCGATCCGCTCGAACAATGGAACGCCGAGAAAGGCTTCCAGCCGGCCGATCTGGCGGCTGATGGCGCCTTCGGTGACGGCCAGTTCGTCGGCCGCGCGGGCGAAGCTGCCATGGCGGGCGGCCGCCTCGAAGGCCATTAAGGAAGTATTGCTGGGAATCCTGCGGCGCATGGGGCGAGTTCCGGTTTGCCTTGATGTTTGCTCACTGAAGCATACCGAAAAATCGTTTTATGGCGTCTTTTTCAGGCCATACCATGATGAAACCTCAACCAAGGCGCCGGGCACGAAATATGGCCGGCCGCGACCGAACCCATGATCTACACCGTCGAATGCAGTTTCTCGGACCCCGCCAGCGAAGGGGCCTGGAATGATTTCTACAGCCTGAAAAAGCTGCCCGCGCTCATTTCCGTAAGCGGTTTCCAGACCTCGCAGCGCTTTCAGGCGCTGAGCGCGGGTTGCCCGACCTACCTCGCCGTGCATTCGATCGACGGGCTCGAGGTGTTGCTCGGCGAGGAATATCGGCAGAAGGGCGGCGGCAACTTCGCCCGCTGGCAGCCGCACATCACGGACTGGCACCGCAATCTCTATGCCGGCCTGGCGCGAGCCCCCGCCATTGCCGCGGACGAAACCCTGCTGGTGAGTGACGTCGGCGCCGAGCCGCTGGTCGCGCTGGGCCTGACGCCCGCCGCCATGCACGCCGTGGCGCTGGACAAATCGCGCGGGCACCGGTGGCTGGCGAAGTGCCCGCGCGGCGCGGATGGCCAAGCCCCCGCACTGCCGTCCGGCGTGCACCGCTATGCGCCGATGACGGCGCAGTTGGCGAATGCGCGCGGGGCCGGCCGCGATGCGTCGAAGTAGCGCCGCCATGCCCAACGTGACATTTTTCTTCGCGGCGCCATGCATGCCGGCCGACCGCGATCTGGCGGAGTTGGCCGAGGCATGCACGGGGCTGTGCGTTGACGTGCTCGGCGCGGCGCTGGAGAACGTGCACATCATCAACCTGGCGGTTCACCCCGGGCGCGGGCTTCCGGCATTCGCGGAAGTCCAATTCCGGCTCGAACCGTTCCGCCCGCCCGCCGTGATGGAGGCCTTCATGGCGGGGTTGGATGAGGCCATCCTGCGCATCACGGGGCTGACCGCGCGCATCCGCTGCTTCGGCCATGCGGCAGGAGCCATCCATGCGCGCCATTGAGCATTCTGGAGGATCGCCATGCAACCTATGACCTTGCCAAGCCTGCGGATCGGTGAGTTCTCGATCACCGCCATCAGTGACGGATACCTGTCCGCCGCCCTTGAATCGCTCTCCAACATCGACCCGGAGGATGCCGCCAAGCTGCAGCGCGACGCGGGCGTCTCCGACCCCGGCGCCATCCATATCAATGGCTATCTGGTCCGGGGCAGGGGCCGCACGCTGCTGATCGATGCGGGCGCGGGCGGATTCAAGCAATGGGGCGGCAAGCTCCTGGCCAACCTGGCGTTGGTCGGCGTGCAACCCGGCGACGTCGATACGGTGCTGCTGACCCACGCGCATCCCGATCACATTGGCGGATTGCTGGATGGCGCGGGGCGGGAAGTCTTTGCGCGGGCCGAGCTGGTTGTACATGCGCGGGAGGTGGCGTTCTGGCAAGACGATGGCAATCTCGCGCGGGCCAGCGAGCGCGCACGCGGCAACTTCCAGTTCGCCCGCGAGGTGTTCGGCGCGTATCGAGCCAGGATGCGCACGTTCACGGGCCGCGAGGTCCTGCCCGGCATCGACGCGGTGCCCCTGCCGGGGCATACCGCCGGGCACTCCGGCTTCCGTATCGAGTCCGACGGACGGAGTGTGCTGGTCTGGGGGGACATCGTGCATTTTCCGCAGATCCAGATCGCGCGCCCCGATGTGTCGATCGCCTTCGACCAGGATCCGACCCTGGCCGCCGACACGCGCTCGGCGCTGCTGGACATCGTCAGCGCGGACGGGCTCCTGGTTGCCGGCATGCATCTCGGCGAACCCGGCTTTGCCCGTATCGCGCGCCAGGGCGACGGCTACCGCATCGCCTACGAGACCTGAGCGGGACGGCCCCGGTTATCTCAGGCGGGGCGGCCGTTCGAGGCCAGGTAGGCACTGGGCGCCTGGCCCAGCGCGCGCCGGAACGCGCTGGTGAAGGCGCTCGCGCTGGCGTAGCCCAGGTCCAGCGCGACGCGGGTCACGGGCTGGCCCTGGCTCAGGCGCTCGATCGCGGCCAGCAGGCAGGCCTGCTGGCGCCAGGCGCCGAAGCTGATGCCGGCTTCGGCGCGGAACTGGCGGGTGAAGGTGCGCCGGCTCATGCCGGCCGCGGCCGCCATCGTGTCCAGGTCCGTCGTGATCGACGGCGCCGCCCATAGCGCGCGGCAGGCGCGCGCCAGGCGCGGGTCGGCGGGCAGCGGCGCGTGCAGCGACAGCGCCGGCATGGCGGCGATTTCGGCCGCCAGCAGCGCCATCAGCTTGCCGGCGCGGCCGTCCAGGTCGTAGAGCGCGGGCAGGTCGATGGCTTCATCGAGCAGGTGGCGCAGCAGCGGCGAGACGGCGTGGACCCGGCATTCGGCGGGCAGGCCCAGGGCCTGCGCGGCGCGCGCGGTGAGAAAGGTGTTGAGCATGGTCACCGCGCCGCTCATGGTCATCTGGTGATCCATGCCCGCCGGCACCCAGCAGGCGCGTTGCGGCGGCACCAGCCAGCGGCCCGTCGGCGTGGCCACGCTGATGGCGCCGCGCGCGGCGTAGGCGAACTGGCCGCGGCGGTGGGCGTGCAGCGGGAAGGTCAGGCCGGCCGGGTAGTCGCAGGCCGTCACCACCACGTCGCGCGGAATGTCCTCGTAGGGATCGACCAGGGTATTGCGCATGGCCTGGATTCTACAGTGAATGACCCGATATCGAAGGCGGGCCGCCGGCGCCCGGCCTACGATGCCGCCATTGTCCATCGCGTTCGCTGCCCTGCGGCGCATCGCCACACTCCAGGAGCCGACATGGCCAACACTTTCCATCGCGTGGGCCACGGCCCGCATCCCGTCATCGTGCTGCACGGCTGGTTCGGCGACGCGCACGCCTTCGAGCCGATCGAACCCTGGCTGTCGGGCGCGGACTTCAGCTATGTCTTCATGGACTACCGCGGCTATGGCGGCATGCGCGAGGCGGCCGGCGAACATTCGATCGACGAGATCGCCGCCGACGCGCTGGCGCTGGCCGACGCGTTGGGGTTCGAGCGCTTCAGCCTGGTGGGCCATTCGATGGGCGGCATGGCGATCGAGCGGGTCGCGGCGCTGGCGCCCGAGCGGGTGCGCGCGCTGGTGGCGGTGGCCCCGGTGCCGTGCGGCGGCGTGGCCATGGCGCCGGCCACGCGCGCGCTGTTCGACGGCGCGGCCGCGGACCTGGCCGCGCGTCGCGCCATCATCGACCGCAGCACCGGCGGGCGCCTGCCGGCGGCATGGGTGGCGTGGAAGGCCGACTATTCCGCCGCGCATTCGTCGGCGGCCGCGTTCGCCGCGTACCTGCCCGCCTGGGTCGGCACCGATTTCAGCGACCGCATCGACGGCCGCCATCCGGTGCTGGCCCTGGTGGGCGAGCACGATCCGGTGTTCACGCCGGCGCTGATGGCCGCGACCTATGCGCGGCGCTATCCGCGCACGACAGTCGAGGTGCTGGCCAATGCCGGGCACTATCCGATGAATGAAACGCCGCTGGCGCTGGCGGCGGCCATCGAGCGCTTCCTGCGGACCTCCGCCGGGGACTGAGCGCGGCGCACGCGGCGCTGCGGTCAGCCCGTTGCCGTCAACCGGCGGCGCGCATCGCCGCCAGGCATTCCGCCAGCGGCGGCACGGCGCGCGCCAGCGCCTCGACGGCGGCCGCGTCGACCCGGTCCTGCGGCGGGATCTCGGCCAGCACCCGCACATTGCCGAAGCGTTCGATCGCCTCGCGGTTGCCGGCCGACAGCGGGCCGCTCATGATCACGCCCAGCACCGGGATGGCGCGGCGGCGCAGCGCCTCCAGGCTGAGCAGGGTGTGGTTGATGGTGCCCAGGCCGCTGCGCGCGGCCAGCACCACCGGCATGCCCAGGCGCGCGATCAGGTCGATCATCATGTGGCTGTCGTCGATCGGCACGTACAGGCCGCCGGCCCCTTCGACAATCAGGGGCGCGGTCGTGGCGGGCGGCACGATGGCGGTGGCGTCGATCACCGCGTCTTCCAGCGGCGCGGCGGCCCACGGCGACAGCGGCGCCTGCAGCACGTAGGCCGGCAGGTGCAGGCGCTCGGGCGGCAGTTGCGCCAGGCGCGCGACAGTCTCGGTGTCACCCGGCTCCTCGGCCACGCCGGTCTGCACCGGCTTCCAGTAGTCGGCCTGCCAGGCGCGCGCCAGGATGGCCGAGACCAGGGTCTTGCCGATGCCGGTGTCGGTGCCGGTGACGAATACGCCGTGGGCGCGGGTGTCAGTCATGTTTCTTCCAGATTCCATAGGCCAGGTGATAGGTCACCGTGGCGCCTTGTTTGTCGAACTGCGCCAGCACCCGCCGCAATGCGGCCGGGCCCAGCGGCGCGGTGCCGGGCGCGGGCGTGGTGGCGCCGATGCCCTTGAGCGCCTTGAGGAAATGCAGGCCGTCAGGATGATCTTGTATCAGCCGTTCGCTGTGCACGCCACCGGCCAGATCGGCCATGGCCGGACGGATGGCGCCGCTCGGCGGATAGCGTGGCGTGGCGGCGGCCAGGCCGACGGCGTCATGGGCGGCGCGCCATTCCTCGAACGTGCCTTCGGCCAGCGTCGCCACCGCCAGGTGACCGCCGGGCGCGAGCAGGCCGGCCAGGCGGCCCAGGCCGCCGTTCAGGTCGGCGAACCACTGCACCGCCAGGCTGGAGCAGATCAGGTCATACCTGCCCGGCAGGTCCTGGGGGTGCTCGCCGTCCAGCACTTGATAGCGGGCGGTGCCGGGCAGCGCCGGACCTTGTTGCGCCCGAGCCAGCATGGCGGGCGAGATGTCGGTCACGGTCCAGTCCGCCGGCCCCAGCCGGGCGGCCAGCGCCCGCGTCAGCAGGCCCGTGCCGCAGCCGATCTCCAGGATGCGCGGATGCGGCGGCAGCGGCAGCCGGCCGATCGCGTCGGCCAGCCGCCCGGCGGTGATGCGCTGGGCGGGGGCATGGTCGTCGTAGCGCGCGGCGGCGGCGCCGAAGCGCGCGCCGACCCGGGCATTGCGCAGGTGGGCGCTCATGCGGCGGGCGCCACGCCGGCCAGGAAGGCGCGGATGCGCTGCGCGCACCAGTCGGTGTCGGTCAGTGGCAGCAGATGGCCGCCGTGCTCGCGCCAGTGGATTTCGATGGCGGTGCCGAAGCCCGCCGTCGTCATCGGCGCGGTGGCGATCGGGTCGGCCGCGCCCGCCAGCGCCAGCAGCGGCATCGGCAGCGCCGCCAGCGCGGCGCGCTGGTCGGCGTCGCGCAGGAACCGCAGGTCGCGCGCCAGCGGTTCGACCTGGGGGACGCCGATGGCGCTGGTGTCGCCGCAGCGCTGGCGGAAATCGCGCAGCACGGTTTCCGGCTGCGCCGCCAGGCGGTTCAACATGCGGTCCAGCATGCGCGCCGGCACGCCTTCGGGGAAGTCGTCGGCCGCGCCGAAGCGGGCAAAGCCGTTGATCGCCACCAGGCCGAGGCAGCCGGGCGGCGGTTCGCCCAGCAGCCGCAGGGCGCCCAGCGAGTGGCCGATGGCCAGCACCGGGCCGGCGGGCGCGGGCGTATGGGCCGGCCCGAAATAGCCGGCGTCGGCCACGGCCTGCGGCCAGTCGGCCAGCGCGGCGGCCAGCGGGCCCCAGAATGCGGCGTCGAAGGTCCAGCCATGCACGAACAGCAGGGTGGGGCGGACAGGAGCGGTGGCCAGCATCAGGCGAGCGCGGCCGTCAGGCCGTCGATCAGTTGGTCGACATCGGCGTCGCGGTGCGCCGCGCTCAGGGCGATGCGCAGGCGGCTGGTGCCGGCCGGCACGGTGGGCGGGCGGATCGCCACGGCCAGCAGGCCGCGTTGTTCCAGCGCCGCCGCCAGCGCCAGGGCGCGGGCCTCGTCGCCGACGATGGCGGGCACGATCTGCGTGGACGAGTCGCCGCTGTCCACGCCCAGGCCGCGGAGCGCCGCCCGCAGGCGTTCGCCCGAGGCGGCCAGCCGGGCGCGTTCGGCGTCCAGCGTGGGCACCAGGTCGAGCGCGGCGTCCATCGCGCCCAGCACGGCAGGCGGCAGGGCGGTGGTGTAGATGAAGCCGGAACAGGCGTTGACCAGGTAGTCGCAGAGCGCGCGCGAGCCGGCCACATAGGCGCCGAAGCCGCCCAGCGCCTTGCTGAAGGTGCCCATGGCCAGGTCGATGCCGCCCGGCGCCAGCCCGGCCAGCCCCATGCCGCCCGGTCCCAGCACGCCGGTGGCATGGGCTTCGTCCAGGTAAACAAAGGCCTGGTAGCGCTCGGCCAGCGCCGCCAGCCGCGCCACGTCGGTGCGGTCGCCGTCCATGCTGAAGACGCTTTCGGTGACGATGAAGCGCGCGGCGGGCGGCGCTGACGGGTCGGCGCGCGCCGCCAGCAAGGCTTCCAGGTGGTCCAGGTCATTGTGGCGGAAGCGGATCTGCCGCACGCCCGCCGCCTGGCAGCCGTGGTGCAGGCTGGCGTGGTTGAGCTTGTCGGCGTAGACCTGCACCTCGCCCTGGCCGGCGGCCGCGCGCAGCAGCGCGGGCAGCACGGCGGCGTTGGCCTGCCAGCCGGAGGCCAGCAGCAGCGCGGCCTCGGTGCCCTTCAGGCGGGCCAGCTTGGCCTCGACCTGCTCGTGCAGGTCGAGATTGCCGCACACCAGCCGCGAGGCCTGCGCGCCGGCGCCGTGGCGGGCGGCCCATTCGCGCGAGCGCTCGATCAGCAGCGGGTGCTTGGACAGGCCCAGGTAGTCGTTGCTGGAGAAGTTCAGCGCCGGGACGCCGTCCAGCGCGATGCGGCCGGCGGGCGCGGCGGCGGCGGTGCGCAGCCGGCGGCGCACGCGGCGCGATTCGGCTTGCGCCAGTTCGGAAGAAAAGAGGGGATCCAGCTTGGACATGACGATTTCCTGCGGCGGCCGTCGGCGGGGGCGTCCCGCAATCGGGCCGCGGCCGTTAACAGCGCCGTCAGGCCCCCGGCCGTAGAATGCGAGCCATTGTAGTGGAGGTGAAACATGCAGACGCCTGACTGGATGGCCCGGGGCCAGCCGCATATCTGGCAGCCCTACGCCCAGATGAAGACCGCGACGCCGCCGCTGCCGGTGGTGCGCAGCCACGGCAGCCGCCTGGAGCTGGCCGACGGCCGCCAATTGATCGACGGCGTGGCGTCCTGGTGGACCGCCTGCCACGGCTACAACCACCCGCATATCGCCCAGGCGGTGCGGGCGCAGTTGGACGCCATGCCGCACGTCATGTTCGGCGGCCTGACGCACGAACCCGCGCTGACCCTGGCGCGGCGCCTGGCGGCCCTGCTGGGACCGGGGCTGGACCGCGTGTTCTATACGGACTCCGGCTCGGTGGCGGTGGAAGTCGCGATGAAGATGGCGGTGCAGTTCTGGCTCAACCAGGGCGAGCGCGGCCGCAGCCGCTTCCTGGCCTTCCGCGGCGGCTACCACGGCGACACCTTCGGCACCATGGCGGTGTGCGACCCCGACGAGGGCATGCACAGCCTGTTCCGCGGCATGCTGGCCGAGCACGACATCGTCGACCTGCCGCGCGACGACGCCGCCATGGCCCGGCTCGACGCCTTCCTGGAGACGCGCGGCCCGCAACTGGCCGGCATCCTGGTCGAACCGCTGGTGCAGGGCGCCGGCGGCATGCTGCTGCACGACCCCGAGGTGCTGCGGCGGCTGCGCCGGCTGGCCGACCGCCACGGCCTGCTGCTGATCTTCGACGAGATTTTCACCGGCTTCGGCCGCACCGGCACCCTGTTCGCGTTCGAGCAGGCCGGCATCCGCCCCGACATCATCACGCTGTCCAAGGCGCTGACCGGCGGCACGCTGCCGCTGGCCGCCACGGTGGCCAGCGGCCGGGTGTTCGACGCCTTCTGGTCGGACGATCCCTCGCACGCCCTGATGCACGGTCCCACCTTCATGGGCAACGCCCTGGCCTGCGCCGCCGCCAATGCCTCGCTCGATCTGTTCGAGAGCGAGCCGCGCCTGGCGCAGGCGCGGGCGCTGTCGTCCGCCCTGGCGGCGGGGCTGGCGCCATGCCGCGAGCTGGCCTGGGTGCGCGACGTGCGGGTGCTGGGCGCGATCGGCGTGGTCGAGCTGGACCGCATCGACGACCGCGAGGCCCTGAAGCGCCGTCTGGTCGAGGCCGGCGTCTGGGTGCGGCCGTTCGGCAATGTGGTGTATTTGACGCCGGCGCTGACCATCGCCCCGGACGAGCTGGACACGCTGATGCGGGCGGTGATCGCCGTGCTGCGCGCCCAACGGCCCTGAAGGCGGGCGCCAGCGGGCGGCCCCGCGGGCCAGAGGAGCTTTCGCGGATCCTCTGGCAATGCCGCGCCTGCGCTTGTGGGACGGCAATTCTGCAAGGCCGCCGCGCGCCGTGCCCGGGCAAATCGCCCGGCGTGCCTTGATCCAGGTCAAGGCGAGCGCCGGCGGCGCTGGGTAGCATCGGCGCATGCGAGCAAAATCCATCTTCGCCGTCCCGCCATCCCTGTCCGACGCCGAGCGCCAGCAGCGCCGGCATGCGCTGGTGCGCCTGTCGCTGGCGTGGCTGGCGATGATGCAGGTGATGATGTTCGCCTGGCCCGGCTACCTGCGCCACGAGGGCATCCCCAAGGACGCCCTTGATACGCTCGACTGGGCCATCGTGCTGATGAACTGGGCCAGCCTGGCCCTGACGGTGCCGGTGGTGCTGTATTCGGCCTGGCCGATCTGGCGCCACGCCGGCGCCAACCTGCGCCAGGGCCGCGCCGGCATGGACGTGCCGGTGGCGCTGGGCATCGTCGCCGCCTTCATTCCCAGCGTGCATGCCACCTACACCGGCCACGGCGAGGTCTATTTCGATTCGGTCACCATGTTCGTGGCCTTCCTGCTGACGGCGCGCTACCTGGAACTGTGCGCGCGCCAGTCGTTCGGCGGCAGCGCCAGCGGCCAGCGCCACGCCCGGGTCGAGGCGCAACGCCAACTGCTGGGCGCCGGCGCCGACCGGCTGGCCTCGCGCTTCGTCATGGCGCAGGTGGCGCTGGCGCTGGGCGCGGCGGCGGTCTGGGCCTGGATCGACCCGGCCCACAGTATCCCGGTGATGGTGGCGCTGCTGGTGATGAGCTGTCCCTGTGCCATGTCGATGGCGGTGCCCACCGCCATGGCGTCGGCCCATGCGGCGCTGGCGGCGCATCCGTCCATGCCCGACGCGGCGCTGGACGCGCTGCTGGCCGAGGCGCAACGCAAGGCGCGCCAGAACCTGCATGGCTCGCTGGCCTGGCACCTGTTGATGACGCCGCTGGCGCTGGTCGGCTGGGTCACGCCCTGGCTGGCGGCCATCACCATGCTGCTGTCGTCGCTGGCGGTGGCCTACAACTCGTGGCGGCTGTCGCGCCGCGACTGGTCCGGCAGCCCGGCGCCCGACGGCGCGCTGGAAGCCGCGCCATGACCATCCTCTACCTGTTGCTGCCCCTGTCGCTGCTGTTCGTGCTGGCGATCGGCGTGTCGCTGTGGTGGGCCGTGTTCAACGGCCAATACGACGACACTGACAACGCCGGCACCGCCATCCTGCGCGACGACGATAGCGGGCCGGCCTCGCGCGGCTAGGATCGCGCGATCTCCCCAGGCGTCTCGCGGCGGCCATTCGCTGGCCGCCCGCCCGGCCTTGGCCGGCGTCCGCGCCAGCGACGTTGCCGCCGCGCCGCGGGTTCCCCTGCGCGAGCAATGGGGTTTGATGCACATCAACCCCGGTTTACCCGCGACCCCCCATCATTGAAACCTGGAGCTACTTGTTTCTTTTTGTTTTGGGGGAAGGGTGATGAACGATTGCGCCGCAATCGCAAGCAAGGCCGACACCTTCAACTACAGGATCGTGAGGCAGTTCGCGCTCATGACCGTGGTCTGGGGCATCGTCGGCATGGCTGTGGGCGTTTTTCTCGCCGCGCAGCTGATTTGGCCTCAGTTGAATTTCGACACCGCCTGGCTCAGCTACGGCCGCCTGCGTCCGCTGCACACCAACGCCGTGATCTTCGCCTTCGGCGGCAGCGCGCTGTTCGCGACCTCGTACTACGTGGTCCAGCGCACCTGTCAGACCCGCATTTTCTGTGACAAGCTGGCCGCGTTCACGTTCTGGGGCTGGCAGGCGGTCATCGTGGCCGCCGCCATCACCCTGCCGCTGGGCTACACCAGCAGCAAGGAATACGCCGAACTCGAATGGCCCATCGACATCCTGATCACGCTGGTCTGGGTGGCCTATGCCATCGTGTTCTTCGGCACCATCATCAAGCGCCGCTCCAAGCACATCTACGTGGCCAACTGGTTCTTCGGCTCGTACATCCTGACCATCGCCATCCTGCACATCTTCAACAACATCGAGATGCCGGTGACGCTGTGGAAGTCCTACTCGGCCTACGCCGGCGTGCAGGACGCCATGGTGCAGTGGTGGTACGGCCACAACGCGGTCGGCTTCTTCCTGACCACCAGCTTCCTGGGCATGATGTATTACTTCGTGCCCAAGCAGGCCGGCCGTCCGATCTATTCGTACCGCCTGTCCATCGTCCACTTCTGGGCGCTGGCCTTCACCTACATGTGGGCCGGTCCGCACCACCTGCTGTACACCTCGCTGCCCGACTGGACCCAGTCGCTGGGCATGACGTTCTCGCTGATCCTGCTGGCGCCGTCGTGGGGCGGCATGATCAACGGCATCATGACGCTGCAGGGCGCCTGGTACAAGCTGCGCACCGATCCGATCCTGAAGTTCATGGTGACCGCGCTGTCGTTCTACGGCATGGCCACGTTCGAAGGCTCGATGATGTCGATCCGCACCGTGAACGCCCTGTCGCACTACACCGACTGGACCATCGGCCACGTGCACTCCGGCGCGCTGGGCTGGGTCGCGATGATCTCGTTCGGCTCGCTCTACTACCTGATCCCGCGCCTGTATGGCCGCGAGAAGATGTACAGCGTCAAGGCCATCGAGCTGCACTTCTGGATCGCCACCATCGGCGTGGTGCTGTACATCGCCGCGATGTGGATCGCCGGGGTGCAGCAGGGCCTGATGTGGCGCGACACCGCCGCCGACGGCACGCTGGTCTACAGCTTCGTCGAGGAACTCAAGACGCGGGTGCCGTACTACCTGATCCGTCTGCTGGGCGGGGCGCTGTTCCTGTCGGGCGTGCTGGTCATGGCCTGGAACGTGTGGAAGACGGTGCGCGGCGCGCAGGCGGTCAACCCCGCCATCCCGCAGGACGATCCCCACACCACCCGCGCGCCGGCTGTCGCCGCGCCCGCGCCGGCCACCGTTTGACGAGGACATCATGGCCAACAAGCAACAAGGCTTTTTCTCTCACCAGACACTCGAGAAGAACATCGGCTGGATGATCATCGCCAGCATCCTGGTGGTGTCCTTCGCCGGCCTGGTGCAGATCGTGCCGCTGTTTTTCCAGCACAGCACCACGCAGCCGGTGGCGGGGGTCGAACCCTACAGCCCGCTGCGCCTGATGGGGCGCGACGTCTACATCCGCGAAGGCTGTGTCGGCTGCCACTCGCAGCAGGTGCGCCTGCTGGCCGCCGAAGTGCAGCGCTACGGCTCGTACTCGCTGGCCTCGGAGTCGGTGTTCGACCATCCCTTCCTGTGGGGATCCAAGCGCACCGGCCCGGATCTGGCCCGCGTGGGCGAGCGTTATTCCGACGACTGGCACCGCATCCACCTGCGCAATCCGCGCCAGGTGGTGCCGGAATCCAACATGCCGGCCTATCCGTGGCTGGAAAAGACCGTGATCACCGGCCAGAACGTCGAGCAGCGCATGCGCGCGCTGCGCGCCCTGGGCGTGCCCTACACCGACGAGGAGATCGCCGCGGCGCCCAAGGCCATCGAGGGCAAGACCGAAGAGGACGCGCTGGTGGCCTACCTGCAGGGGCTGGGCGTGGGCGTGCGCAAGGCGCAGCAGGCCAAAAAGGCGGAAGAAGCCAAGAAGGCCGAAGAAGCCCGCAAGGCCGCGCAGCCGGCGCCCGCCGCTGCGCAACCCGCGGCGTCGGGAGGCTGATCATGGCTTTGCTGAGCGCAATCGTCACCGCCATTTCGATGGCAACCTTTTTCGGCATCGTCTGGTGGGCCTGCTCGCGCGGCCGCCAGCATGCCAACAGCGAATCGGCCATGCTGCCGTTCGCGCTGCCCGATGAGTTCGGGCCGGCACAACAAGATGGAGCGGATCGGTCATGAGCGATTTCGTCAATGGCTTCTGGGGATATTTCATCTCGATCGTCGCCGTGGGCGGCGTGGTGTGGTGTGTGTGGCTGCTGTACACGCAGCGCCGCTGGCTCAAAACCAAGCCGGCCAACGGCCAGGTCGAGGACACGGGCCACGTCTGGGACGGCGACCTCACCGAACTGAACAACCCGGTGCCCGGCTGGTGGACCTGGATGTACCTGCTGGCCTGCGCCTTCGCGCTGGGCTACCTGTTCTTCATGCCGGGCCTGGGTTCGTACAAGGGCCAATTGGGCTACAGCAGCGCCAACGAGGTGGCGCAGCAACAGGCCAAAATGGCCGAGGCCGTGCGCCCGATCTACGCGCGTTTCGAGACCATGACGGTGCCGCAGATCGCCGCGGATCCGGGCGCCCGTGAAATCGGCCAGCGCCTGTTCCTGAACACCTGCTCGCAGTGCCATGGTTCGGACGCCAAGGGCGGCCCCAGCTTCCCCAACCTGACCGACAGCGACTGGCTGCACGGCGGCTCGCCCGAGGCCATCATGCAGACCATCACCCATGGCCGCATCGGCGTGATGCCGCCCTGGAAAGCCGCCATCGACCCCAAGACCGCCGGCGACATCGCGCAGTACGTGCGTTCGCTGTCGGGCCTGACGGCCGACCCGGTCCGGGTGTTCCGCGGCAAGCGCGAGTTCGCCAATTTCTGCGTGGCCTGTCACGGTGTCGACGGCAAGGGCAACCAGGCGCTGGGCGCGCCCAACCTTACCGATGACGTCTGGCTCTATGGCAGTTCGGAAGCCACCATCGTCAAGACCATCCTGGATGGGCGCGAAAACCGCATGCCGGCGCACGGCGACATCCTGACCCCGGAACAGATCAAGATCCTGACGGCATGGGTCTGGGGCCTGTCGAACAAGCCGGACGCGCAACCGCAACCGGCCTCGGCCGCCGCCTCGGCCAACTAGGCATCGCCACATAGGTGGGGGCGCGCCGCGACGGCAGCCCCCATATCGCATGGACTTACCGCACGGAGCAGCACATGGATGATGGGTCAACCGCAAGCGTCAGCAGTCCGCCTGGCGGCGACCCGCCGCCCTGGCGGCCGCACGTGCGGCCGCCGCGTCCTGGCCAGGAAACGCTGGAGCAGACCCTGGCCGACGTGCGCGGCAAGATCTATCCGCGCTCGGTCAGCGGCATTTTCGCGCGCTGGCGCATCGCCTTCGTCTTCCTTACCCAACTGATCTTCTACGGCCTGCCGTGGCTGCAATGGAACGGCCGCCAGGCGGTGCTGTTCGACCTGGGCGCGCGCAAGTTCTACCTGTTCGGCCTGGTGCTGTGGCCGCAGGACGTGGTCTACCTGGCGGTGCTGCTGGTGATCTCGGCGCTGGCGCTGTTCCTGTTCACCGCGGTGGCGGGGCGGCTGTTCTGCGGCTACGCCTGTCCGCAGACGGTCTACACCGAGATCTTCATGTGGATCGAGCGCAAGGTCGAAGGCGACCGCGTCGCCCGCATCCGGCTCGATGAATCGCCCTGGACCTGGCGCAAGGCGCGCCTGAAGGTCACCAAGCACTTCCTGTGGATCGCGCTGGCCTGGTGGACGGGCTCCACCTTCATCGGCTACTTCGCGCCGATCCGCGAGCTGGGCCACGAGCTGTTCACGCTGCAGCTCGGGCCGTGGCAGTGGTTCTGGATGGTGTTCTACGGCTTCGCCACCTGGGGCAATGCCGGCTTCATGCGCGAGTCGGTGTGCAAGTACATGTGTCCGTACGCGCGCTTCCAGAGCGTGATGGTCGATCCCGATACCTTCGTCGTGACCTACGACAAGCGCCGCGGCGATCCGCGCGGCGGCCGTTCGCGCAAGGTCGACCACAAGGCCGCGGGACTGGGCGACTGTGTCGATTGCAGCCTGTGCGTGCAGGTCTGTCCGACCGGCATCGACATCCGCGAGGGCCTGCAATACATGTGCATCGGCTGCGGCGCCTGTATCGATGCCTGCGAACAGGTGATGGACAAGATGCAATATCCGTCCGGGCTGATCCGCTACACGTCCGAGCGCGCCATGCTGGACGGACTGTCGACGCAAAGCGCGCGCTCGCACCTGTTGCGGCCGCGGGTGCTGATCTACGGCTCGCTGATCCTGGTGCTGGCGGTGGCGTTCGTGACCTCGCTGGCGATGCGCAACCCGCTGCGGGTGGACGTGATCCGCGATCGCGGCGCGCTGGGTCGAGAGGTGGCGGGCGGCATGATCGAGAACGTGTACCGGCTGCAGATCATCAATACCTCGGATTCGCGGCTGCGGCTGCGGCTGTCGGCCGACGGCATGCCTGGGCTGGCGGTGCGCGCCGGGCAAAGCGAGTCGGACGTGGTGGACGTGGAGCCGGCGGCCAACAAGCTGGTGCCGATGGTGATCCGCGCCCCGGCCGGCGCCGAGCCGGGCGCGCACCCGATCACGCTGCGGGCCCGCGCCCACGATCAGGAGAACCGGCCGGTCGAGACCGATGAAGCCGCGAGTTTTTATGTCCCCGAGTGATTCCGAATAAAGGATGCCGACGATGAATACTGCCTATGTAGCCGCGCCGATGCCGGTGAAACCCTGGTACCGCGAATTCTGGCCCTGGTTCCTGATGGCGGGGCCGTTCCTGGCGGTGATCGGTTGCGCCATCACGATCTACCTGGCCTATACGCAGTTCGCCAATCAGCCGATCCAGGAAGGCGTGGTCAAGCGCGGCCTGGTGATCGAGCCGGCGGACACGGTGCCGACGCCGCCGCCCGCGATCGGTGTTCGTTGACGATTCCCGGAGGCGCGGCATGGGGTTGAGATCGCTGATGTGGATACTGTGGCCGTCGTTCCTGGCGGCGGCCGTGGGCAGCGCGATTGTCTTTGCGCTGATCGATCCGTTGGACGTGGCGGTGTTCGGGTATGTGCCGACGGGGCGGGTGGGGTTTTATACGGTGTCGTTCTTTTTGCTTTGGGGGATGGCGGGGGCGTCGAGTGCGTTGACGGCTTATTTGATGCCTAAGGTGGAGGAGGATCCGGATCTTTAGGTGGGTCTTTTTGGGTGCTTCGTGGGGGCGTTGTTGGGGATTCGCTTCGTAGGTCGCCCCTCGCGGCGGGCGAGTCGGTGGCGGGCGCCCACGATTGCGGTCCGGAGCGTTCGCTCCGGACTGCCCCGTTGTCATCCTCGTCCTCGCCTTCGGCGACTCCTCTCAAGAAACTCCACTTAAGTCATTGATACCTCATTGGTTTCTCCTGAGGCGGTTAACGGCACCAAGCTGTAGCCCATGGTCTCTGCACGTTTTGTCAGGTGATGCAGGACGCGTTGGCGGTGGCGTTCTTCGTAGTACAGCTCACCTTGGTCGACGTATTCGGACCCTTTGGTCAGTAGGGTGTAAATCAGTCGAGCCAGTTTGTGCGCGGCTGCGGTGATGGCGCGCCGCTTGTCCAGGCGAGCGCACAGCCTTCGGTAGTAGGCGCCTAAAGCGGACTGGCTGTGACGTAGCGCCATTGCCGCCAGACGCAGGGCCTGTGCGGCGCGGTTGGGTGAGCGTTTGGTGGCGCCGTTCAGAACCTTGCCTCCGGAGATGCGTGTGCCCGGGCACAAGCCTAACCACGAAGCGAAGTGCTTGGCCGAAGGGAAGCGGTTCATGTCCGGACCGACCTCGGCCAGGACGGTAAAGGCAGTCATCTCGTCGATGCCGTTGATGCGGGTCAGGTCCACGCCGCACATGGCAAATAGATGCGTGCGCAGATCGAAGGCCATGGCCTTTTTGGGCCAGCGGCGCTGCGACTTGCCCGGATCGCCGTCATGGCGGTGCAGTTTGTGCAGTTCGGCTTGGATGTGCTGATCGCAATCGTTGAGCAGTTGTTGATAGGTGTCGTACAGGGCCAGCGCTTGCCGCAGCGCGAACAAGTGCTCGTGACGCCAGTTGCCTTGCAGCGCGGCAGCGATATCGTCCTCGCTGGCCTTGACCTGGCGCTTCTTCAGGCGGGCCAGTGCATGCGGGTCGCGCTCGCCACCGACGATGGCGCGGATGATGGCCTGACCGGTGACCCCGACCACGTCCGACAGCACTTGCGTGAGCTGAATGTTCATCTGGGCAAGTGCCTTCTGCATGTGCTGCACGTGGCGCACCTGCGAGGCAAGCAGCATCTCGCGCTGGCGCGAGAACTCGCGCAAGACGCAAATCTCGTCAGAGGGACGGAAGGCGCCGGCCAACAGGCCATAGCTCATGAGCTGTTGCAGCCACTGGCAGTCCAGGACATCGGACTTGCGGCCCGAGACGTTCTTCACGTGACGGGCGTTGACCAGGTAAACGGTGAAACCCTGGCTATCGAGCAGCTCATAAAGCGGGATCCAGTAAACGCCGGTGGACTCCATGGCCACGGCGGTAACGCCGCAGTCCTTGAGCCATTGCGCTAGGCGATACAAATCGGCCGTAAAGCTCTTGAACTCGCGGACAGGTTGGTCGTCGCGGTCATGAGGCACGGCAACGAAGTGGCTGGCCGACCCGATGTCGATGCCCGCGGCATCGGGATGGGCCAGGCTTAGGGTTGCATCGGACTTGCGAGGTGACATGGCTTGCTCCATCATCGCTAACGGAATGCCGCCAGGCATGGGTACGTCGTTGTACTCACTCTCTCAAACGGGATGCACGCGCTAAGCGTGTGCTCGCCAATGTCGGTGACGTCACCCGGGGCCATGCTTCAGTACGGGCGTGGGCAAACACGCACCATTGGAAGGTCGGTCTTTACCTGAGCGGCATTCCACCTTGCCACAGGTGCAGCCACGAAGACAGTTTCTTCGTCACGGGCGTCGTGAATGACGACTATTGGGCTTCGGATTCCCTCGGGCGCATCGAGGTTGCCCGCCACCGACTCGCCCGCCGCGAGGGGCTGCGAGCGTCTTGGAGTGTCGCGTTGTCAGATCGGCGGGGGCATGGAGAGGTTTGCGGGGCCCGCCCCAGGTCGGCCGCGCGGGCGGCCTTTTGGGGCTTACGCGGTGTGTTGCGTCGGGGCGGTGTTGGGGGGGCGGCTGGGGGGGGCGCGCGCGCGCTCTGCGCCGGGGCCGGTGGTATTTGCCCTGGGTGTCTTGTGCGTTTATTCCGTGTCGTGCAGCAGGTCCACGAAGTGTCGGGCGGGCGCGCTTAGCGGGCGGTCCTTGGGGATGATGCTGCCGAAGGCGGTCAGGGTGTGCTGGAGTTGGTAGGGGATGATGGCGAGCAGGCCGTGGCGGGCGTAGCGGCTGGCGACGGAGTCGGGGATGACGCCGAGCATGTCGGACTTCATGGCCAGGTTGGTGGTGGTTAGGATCGAGGCCGATTCGATCAGGCCCTTGGGCAGGGCGGTGTCGTGGGCGCGGAATTCCTGTTCCAGGACGTCGCGCATGGGGCTGCCGTGGGGTTGCAGGATCCAGGGGTAGGCCTGCAGCGCGTCGAAGCTGATGCGCTTGCGGCGGGTCAGGGGGTGGTCGACGGCGGCGATGACGGAGAGGGCCTCGTCGCCGATGGGGCGGAAGACGTAATGGCGTTCGGACAGGGTCAGCATGCGGCCGATGACGACGTCGAGTTTGCCCTCGTTCAGCCGTTCGATCAGCAGGTCGCTGGTGCCGGTGGAGATCTCCACGGCCAGTAGCGGATAGGTCTGTTTCAGGCGCAGCAGGGCGTCGGTCAGGTGGCCCGGCGAGGCGGCCATGATGCTGCCGATGAAAAGTTTGCCGGCGCTGCCCAGGCGCAATTCCTCCAGCTCGCGCGCCAGCGACGAGACCGTGCCGCGCATGCCGCGGAAATACCCCATCACGCATTCCCCGGCGGCGGTCAGCGCCAGGCCGCGACCGACCCGTTCGAACAGCGGCTGGCCGATGGCCAGTTCCAGTTCGTGCAGCATCTTGCTGGCGGCGGACTGGGTCATGTTGAGCTGGGCGGCGGCGGCGCGGAGGGTGCCGCGTTCCTCGATGGCCAGCAGCAGCACGATCTGCCGCATGCGCAGGCGCGACAGCAGCGCGGGGACGTTCGGGACGCGTTCCATGATTGATCGCCTGTAGTGAACGGTTGGTGCAAAAGTTTCATTTTACGGAAACAGCGGTTGTTTCTAAGATGCAGGCATAACAAAGCCCGCTACGGGCCATAAGCCCCCAAGGAGACAACCATGAAGACTCGGCTTTATGCCGCATTGGCGGCGGGCGTGCTGTGCCTGTCCGCCGCCGCACCCGCCCCGGCGCAGGGCGCCGATTGGCCGACCCGGCCGCTGCGCCTGCTGGTGGGCTCGGCCCCCGGCGGCGGCACCGACGCCATGGCGCGCGCCGTGGCCGACAAGCTTGGGCCAATGCTCAAGCAGACCGTGGTGGTGGAGAACAAGCCGGGCGCGTCCAACACGCTGGCGGCGGACCTGGCGGCCAAGTCGGGCGACGGCCACACCATGGTGATGGGCGTGTCCACCGCGCATGCGATCGCGCCGCACCTGCTCAAGCTGGGCTACGACAACGACCGCGACCTGACGCCGGTGGTGTTCGTGGGCGCGGTGCCGAACATTCTGGTGGTCAACAACCAGTTGCCGGCGCAATCGGTGCAGGAGCTGATCGCGCTGCTCAAGCGCAAGCCGGGCGAATACAACTTCGCCAGCAGCGGCTCGGGCAGCACCCAGCACATCGCCGCCGAGCTGTTCAAGGACGCCACCGGCGTGCAGATGACGCACATTCCCTATCGCGGCAGCGGTCCGGCGATGGTCGACCTGATGGGCGGCCAGGTGCAGATCGCCTTCGAGACCGCATCGTCTGTCATCCCGCACATCAAGAGCGGCAAGGTGCGCGCCCTGGCGGTGCTGAGCGCCAGGCGCAACCCGCAGCTGCCCGACGTGCCGACCATGGCCGAGGCCGGCGTCAGCGGCGTCGAGATGAGCGCCTGGTACGGCATCTACATGCCCAGCGGCACGCCGGCGGCGGTGCAGCGGCGCGTGCATGACTCGGTCAATGCGGTATTGGCCATGCCCGAGACCCAGACGCGCCTGCAGGCGATCGGCGCCGACATCAATCCGATGAGCCAGGCGCAATTCGCGCAGTTTCACCAGGCCGAGAACCAGCGCTACGCCGGCATCATCAAGAAGAACCATATCTCCGTGGAATGAAGCACAGCATGAGCAACGACCGCAACGCCGCCAAACCCGTCATCGCCCTCACGCTGGGCGATCCCGCCGGCATCGGCCCCGAACTGATCGCGCGCCTGTTGGCGCGGCCCGAGGCGGCGCAACTGGCCAACATCGTGCTGGTGGGCGATGAATGGTTGTGGCGCGAAGGCCAGCGGGTGGCCGGGGTGCAGGTGGCCACGCAGGCCGTGGCCGGCTTCGACGCCGTGCGGACGCGGCCGGATACCGGCGTGCCGGCGTGGCTGGCGATGGACACCGTGCGGCGCGAGGACGTCAACCTGGGCCAGGCGCAGGCGCCCGGCGGCGCCTCGGTGCTGCGGGTGCTGGACGCCTGCATGGACGCGGCGCTGGCCGGCCACATCGACGCCATCTGCTTCGCGCCGCTGAACAAGCACGCGATGAAGCAGGGCGGGCTGCGCCACGATGACGAGTTGCACCACTTCGCGCAGTACCTGGGCGTGACGGGCTACTTCTGCGAGTTCAACACGCTGGGCGAGCTGTGGACCTCGCGCGTGTCCTCGCACATTCCGCTCAAGGACGCCGCCGCCGCGCTCAGCATCGACGGCATCAAGGCCGCCACGCGGCTGATCTACCAGTCCTTGCAGGCCAACGGCGTGGCCGCGCCGCGGGTGGCGGTGGCGGCGTTCAATCCGCATGGCGGCGATGGCGGCACCTGCGGCCGCGAAGAAGTCGACATCATCGCCCCGGCCGTGCGCCAACTGAACCAGGAAGGGCTGCCGGTGCAGGGCCCGTTCCCGGCCGACACCATCTTCCTGAAGGCGCAGGCGGGCGAGTTCCAGGCCATCGTCACCATGTACCACGACCAGGGCCAGATCGCGATCAAGCTGCTGGGCTTCTCGCGGGGCGTGACGGTGCAGGGCGGCCTGCCGATCCCGATCACCACGCCGGCCCACGGCACCGCCTACGACATCGCCGGCCAGGGACGCGCCAGCGTCGACGCCACCTGGCAGGCCTTCCGCATCGCCTGCCGCATGGGCCTGTCGCACCGCGCCGCGCGCGCGGCGGCCTGAGGCGGCAGTTCCTTCCGATTCATCGCATCGTTCGATCCTTTTTTTGCAGGAATCCCCATGAAGATCAAATCCGTCCACGCGCGCGTCTTTGAATGGACCGGCAAGACCGTGCCGCCGCAAGGCAACTTCTGCTCCAACGCCATGGACCTGCTGTATTCGCCGCAGGAAACCATGAGCACCTTCCGCTTCCATGGCTGGACCGTGGTCGAGGTCGAGACCGACGACGGCATCGTCGGGCTGGGCAACGTGGCGCTGGCGCCGCGGGTGGCCAAGGCCATCATCGACCAGTACCTGGCGCCGCTGGTGATCGGCCAGGACCCGTGGGACTACGAATACCTGTGGCAGCGCATGTACCGCGCCACCCACGCCTGGGGCCGCAAGGGCGTGACCATGGCGGCGATCTCGGGCGTGGACCTGGCGATCTGGGACATCCTGGGCAAGTCGGTCGGCAAGCCGGTCTTCAAGCTGCTGGGCGGACGCACCAAGGAGAAGATTCCGGTCTATTACTCCAAGCTCTACCGCACTGATCTCAAGGCCATGCAGGAAGAGGCCCAGACCTACCTGGACCAGGGCTTCACTGCCTTCAAGATGCGCTTCGGCTACGGCCCGGCGCACCTGCAGCGCGGCGTGTCGGAGAACCTGAAGTCGGTCGAGGCGGTGCGCGAGGTGATCGGCTACGACACCGACCTGATGCTCGAATGCTACATGGGCTGGAACCTGGAATACGCCAAGCGCATGCTGCCCAAGCTGGAGAAGTTCGAGCCGCGCTGGCTGGAGGAACCGGTCATCGCCGACGACATCGACGGCTATGCCGAACTGAACCAGCTCACCTCGATCCCGATCTCGGGCGGCGAGCACGAGTTCTCGCTGTATGGCTTCAAGCAACTGCTGGACCGCAAGGCGGTGTCGGTGGTGCAGTACGACACCAACCGCGTCGGCGGCATCACCGCCGCCCACAAGATCAATGCCCTGTGCGAAGCCTACAGCGTGCCGGTCATCCCGCACGCCGGCCAGATGCACAACTACCACCTGACCATGAGCACGCTGGCCTCGCCCATGAGCGAGTACTTCCCGATGTTCGACGTGGAAGTGGGCAATGAACTCTTCTACTACATCTTCGACGGCGAGCCGGTGGCCAGGGAAGGCTTCATCGACCTGGACGACAACCGGCCGGGCCTGGGCCTGAGCCTGAAGACCGAATACCTGAAAGACTTCAACATCATCGAGTGAGCGCCATGACCACGACGACTGTGCCGGCGCCGCGCTATCGCGGCATCTTTCCGGTGGTGCCCACCATCTTCACCGAAGCGGGCGAGCTGGACCTGGCGGGCCAGAAGCGCGCCGTCGATTTCATGATCGACTGCGGCGTCGACGGCCTGTGCATCCTGGCCAACTTCTCCGAGCAGTTCTCGCTGTCGGACGACGAGCGCGAAGTGCTGACGCGCACCTTGCTGGAACACGTGGCCGGCCGGGTGCCGGTGATCGTCACCACCACGCACTACGGCACCCGGGTGTGCGCGGCGCGCAGCCGCCGGGCGCAGGCGCAGGGCGCGGCCATGGTGATGATCATGCCGCCGTACCACGGGGCCACCATCCGCGTTGCCGAGGAGCAGGTGGTCGGGTTCTTCCAGCAGGTGTCGGACGCCATCGACATCCCCATCATGATCCAGGACGCGCCGGTCGCCGGCACGCCGCTGCCCGCCGCGCTGCTGGCGCGCATGGCGCGCGAGATCGCGCAGGTGTCGTACTTCAAGATCGAGACCGCCGGCGCGGCCAGCAAGCTGCGCGACCTGATCGCGCTGGGCGGCGCGGCGGTGGAAGGGCCGTGGGATGGCGAAGAGGCCATCACGCTGCTGCCGGACCTGGACGCCGGCGCCACCGGCTCCATGACGGGCGGCGGTTTCGCCGACGGCATCCGGCCGATCATCGAGGCGCATCGCGCAGGCCGCGCCGACGACGCCTACCGCCTGTATGAGCGCTGGCTGCCGCTCATCAACTACGAGAACCGCCAGGGCGGCATCCTGACCGCCAAGGCGCTGATGAAGGCCGGCGGCGTGATCGCCTGCGACGCGCCGCGCCATCCGTTCCCGGCCATGCGGCCGGAAGTGCGGCAGGGCCTGCTGGAGGTGGCGCGGCGGCTGGATCCGCTGGTGCTGCGCTGGGCGCGCTAAGGCGCCCGGCCGGGGACGGGCGCGGGCGTCAAGGCACCAGCGACAAACCGATGCGGAACTGCGATTCGTTGCGCTGGTTGTAGCCCAGCAGCGTTTCGCCGTAGCCGTTGAAGTACTGCAGGTGCAGGTAGCCGTTCATGTTCAGCCAGGTGCGCTGCAGCGGCCAGGCGAAGTCAAGCTGCGTGGTGCGGCGGCGCTGGTCGCCCTGGCGGTACATGGCCGAGACCACCGCGCCGTTGTCCTGCGCCCAGCGCAGGTTCCAGTCCACGCGGCCGGCATAGTCGGCGTAGTCGGAGTTCTCGCTGGCCACGCCGAAGTAGGCCTTGACCTTGGGCGCGAAGGTCAGCGTGCTGCCGCCGTCGAAACGGTAGTTGAACTGCGGCTGGATGTAGGCGTCGTTGACCGAGCGCGAGTCGTCGCCGGCCTTGCCGTTGGAGTTGTGCTCGACGCCGGTGTTCATGCCCAGGCGCCAATTCTGGTTTGCCGACTGCCACATGTTGTCGGACAGCCAGAACAGGCTGGGGTTGAAGGTGGTGTCGATGAAGGGCATGGAATCGCCCTGCAGGTCCCACAGCGAGGTCTGGGTGTAGCCCAGGTAGAAATTCTCGCCCCAGGTCGCCGGGCGGTTGCCGGACGGGCTGAACAGGCGGTACTTGGCGCTGATCTGGAAGCGCGCGGTGGTCTGGCCGCGGGTGCCGATGTCGAAGTACACCGGCTTGTATTCCGAGATCGCGCTGCGGAAATGATCGAAGGCCGATTGCTGGTAGGACGAGACGGCCACGGTGTCCGGCGCCGGTCCGCCCTCGGGCGACGCGCCGGCCGCGGTGACCACTGCCGGCGGCACGGGCTGGCCGGTGCGCGGATCGACCACGGGGCCTTGCGCGGGCGTGCTGGCCAGCGTGCCGCTGTCGCGGCCGGTGGCGTCCAGCGCCATCATCGCCGGCTGGCCTTCGATGGCGATCGCCTGCAAGCCGCGCGCCGTGGCGGGCACGACGGCCGTCCACGCCATCCGCGCGAAATTGTTGACCGGCACGCTGTAATTGGCCTTGTCGCCCTGCAGCTTGGCCAGGCTGCGCACGATCTGGCCGTCCTGGCCGCGCCATTGCAGCACCAGCTCTGGCGGGGCCTCCCAGGTGGCGCGGGCATTGCCTTCATTGAAATACACCGCCTCGATGGTGACGGTGTCGCCGGGCGCGGCCGAAGGACGGTCGAGCCGGTAGGACACGCCGGCGGCGGCGGTGCCGGCGAGGCCCAGCGCCAGGGCGGCGGTCAGGGTGCGCAGGGGAAGGGCGATGCGTCGGGACGAAGTCATGGGAGGCGGGTGGAATCTGTGACGATGCAATGTAGCATCGGCCCGGCCTACATTTTGTAAGCCAGGCTAATCGGATGTAGGACTTGCAACATGAGCGAGGCCCGCGCATCGCCTGCGACGCGCGGGCCTCATGTCACCCGCCTTGCGGCCTATTCGCCGAACTTGATGCCCTGCGCCAGCGGCAGGTTGCGCGAGTAGTTGATGGTGTTGGTGGCGCGGCGCATGTAGTTGCGCCAGGCGTCCGAGCCCGACTCGCGGCCGCCGCCGGTTTCCTTTTCCCCGCCGAAGGCGCCGCCGATCTCGGCGCCCGAGGTGCCGATGTTGACGTTGGCGATGCCGCAGTCCGAACCCGCGGCCGACAGGAAGGTCTCGGCTTCGCGCAGGTCGTTGGTGAAGATGGCCGACGACAGGCCCTGCGGCACGCCATTCTGCAGCGCCAGCGCCTGGTTGAAATCGCTGTAGCGCATCGCGTACAGGATCGGCGCGAAGGTCTCGTGGCAGACCACGTCGGTCTGGCCCGGCATCTCGGCGATGGCGGGGCGCACGTACCAGGCGTCCGGGTACTGGTCGGCCAGCACGCGTTCGCCGCCGGTGACCTTGCCGCCTTGTTCGCCGGCGGCCTTGAGCGCGGCCTGCATGGCGTCGAACGAGGCGCGGTCGATCAGCGGACCGACCAGGTTCTTGCCGTCCAGCGGGTTGCCGATGGGCGCGCTGGCGTAGGCCTTGTGCAGGCGTTGCAGCAGATCGTCGGCCACGCTTTCGTGCACGATCAGGCGGCGCGTGGTGGTGCAGCGCTGGCCCGCGGTGCCGATGGCGCCGAAGACGATGCCGCGCGCGGCCATGTCCAGGTCGGCGGTGGGGCCGACGATGATGGCGTTGTTGCCGCCCAGTTCCAGCAGCACGCGGCCGAAGCGTTGCGCCACGCGCGGACCCACCTGGCGGCCCATGCGGGTCGAGCCGGTGGCCGACACCAGCGCCACGGCGTGCGAATCCACCAGCGCCTCGCCGATGTCGCGGCCGCCGATCAGCACTTCCGACAGGCCGGCCGGCGCGTCGCCAAAGCGCTGCAGCGCCTGCGCGAACAGCGCCTGGCAGGCCAGCGCCGTCAACGGCGTCTTTTCCGACGGCTTCCAGACCACCGCGTTGCCGCACACCAGCGCCAGCGCGGCATTCCACGACCACACCGCCACCGGGAAGTTGAAGGCGCTGATGACGCCCACCACGCCCAGCGGATGCCAGGTTTCCATCATGCGGTGGCCGGGGCGCTCGGAGGCGATGGTCAGGCCGTACAGTTGGCGCGACAGGCCCACGGCGAAGTCGCAGATGTCGATCATTTCCTGGACCTCGCCTTCGCCCTCGGCCAGGATCTTGCCGGCTTCCAGGCTGACCAGGCGGCCCAGTTCGCGCTTGTGCTGGCGCAGCACTTCGCCGAACAGGCGCAGCAGCTCGCCGCGGCGCGGCGCCGGCACGTCGCGCCAGGCCAGGCTGGCCTGGCGGGCGCGGGTGATGGCCGCGTGGGCCTGCGCCACCGTGTGCTCGTGGACCTGGGCCAGCTCGGCGCCGTCGATCGGGCTGCGGGCGACGAGCGTGCCGCCGGTCAGGGTCGCGGGGTTGAGGCCGAGTGCGCGCAGGATGTCTTGGGGCGTGTCCATACCGGTTCCTTGGAGATGCCGGCGAAGGGGCGAGCCTTCGCTTAAGGGTTATGCCTAAGTGGCGATTCTGGAAATAAATTTACTATACGAAACTCCAGCGCGAAATGCGAAACCTTTTTTGAAGGCGATGCGCGTGTCAGAACCCCTGCTGCTAGTCGAGTCGGTCACCAAGACCTACCAGCGCGAATGCCAGCCCGACCATCTGGCGCTGGCGGGCATCGACTGCCGCCTGGAGCGTGGCGAGGTGCTGGTGGTGGTGGGGCCGTCGGGCTCGGGCAAGAGCACCTTCCTGCGCACCCTCAACGGGCTGGAGCGCATCGACAGCGGCACCATCCGCGTCGATGGCGTCTCGCTGACCGACCCGGCCACCGACGTCAACCGCTGGCGCACCGAGGTCGGCATGGTGTTCCAGCACTTCAACCTGTTCCAGCATCGCACCGCGCTCGACAATGTGGCCCTGCCGCAACGCGTAGTGCGCGGCCGCGACCGCGCCCAGGCCGAGCGCTACGCCCTGGAACTGCTGGACCGGGTCGGCATGGCCGACTTCGGCCCGCGCTATCCCAGCCAGTTGTCCGGCGGCCAGCAGCAGCGCGTGGCGATCGCCCGCGCCCTGGCGATGGACCCGAAACTGATGCTGTTCGACGAGGCCACCTCGGCGCTCGACCCGGAAACCGTTGGCGGCATCCTGGAATTGATGCGCGCGCTGGCGCGCGACGGCATGACCATGGCGGTGGTGACGCACGAGATGGGCTTTGCCCGCGACGTGGGCGACCGCGCCCTGTTCATGGACGCCGGCCGCGTCGTCGAGTCCGGCACGCCGGCTGAAGTCTTCGGCCAGCCGAAAGAGGCGCGTACCCGGGCTTTCCTGGAAAAGATCCTGTAGCGGGCCGGCGGCGCCGTCGGCGCCGGCCCGCATGGCCGTTCGTATTTGCGCATCACGCAGTCTTCGCTTCACGCAGCACGCCGCATCCGCATCACGCAGCAATCGCAGTACGCAGCAAGCAGGGCCGGCCCGGCCTGACCGGGCGCCGCCGGCACCAGGTGTACGCCCGGAACGACACATGTCATCCATCTTGAAGGGGAAGCAAATGCTGAAAATCAAACAATGGCTGGGCGCCGCCGGCGTCGCGCTGGCCGTTACCGCGATGGCGCAGCCTGCCCGCGCCGACGAGCTGTCGGACATCATCAAGCGCGGCGAGCTGCGGGTGGCGGTGCAGACCTCCGGCCCGCTGATGAGCTTCATGGACAAGAGCGGCAAGCGCACCGGCCTGGCGGTCGAAGTCGCCAAGCGCATGGCCGACGACCTGGGCGTCAAGCTGGTGCTGCAGGACTACGAGTGGAAGGGCCTGATCCCGGCGCTGTTGTCGGGCAAGGCCGACATGGTGGCCGCCGACATGACGCCGACGCCGCAGCGCGCCGCCCAGGTGCTGTTCTCGGCGCCCATGTTCTACGCCGACACCGTGGCCGTGGTGCCCAAGGACTCGCCCTACAAGTCGTACGCGGAACTGGACAAGGACGGGGTGACCGTCGGCGCGCTGGGCGCCAGCACCTACGCCGAGGTCGGCAAGAAGATGCTGCCCAAGGCCACCCTCAAGGAATTCTCCGGCGGCAGCGCGCCGGTCGGCCAGGCGCTGTCCACCGGCCGCCTGGACGCCGGCATCATGTCCCTGTCCACCGCCAACCAGTTCCTGGTGGACTTCGGCAACCTGCGGGTGCTGGACGGCATCATGGTGCGCGAACCGCTGGCCTTCGCCGTCGGCCCCAATGCCTTCCGCCTGAAGTTCTGGCTCGACAACTGGCAGACGCTCAAGACCGCCGACAACACATTGCCGGAACAGGTCAAGTACTGGTATTCGACCGACTGGAAGAAAGACCACTGATCGCGCGCCTTCGCCACCACCGACCGACAGGACCCGCATGGACTGGCTGATCGACTACTACAACTGGCGCATCGTCAGCCAGTACACGGGCCAGTTCGCCACCGGCCTGGCCAATACCCTGATCGCGGCCGGCGCCAGCCTGGTGCTGTCGGTGCTGGCTGGCGTGCCGCTGGCGCTGGCGCGCATGTCGCCGCGCGCCGCGGTCTGGCGGCCGGTGGCGGGCTACGTGCAGTTCATCCGCTCGACCCCGCTGCTGGTGCAGATCTACCTGGTGTATTACGCCGTGCCGATGCTGGTGCCCGGCGCCAAGGGCTGGAGCGAGATGCTGCTGGGCATCCTGGCGATGACGCTGCACCACGCCGCCTACATGAGCGAGATCATCCGCGTCGGCATCGAGTCGGTGCCGCGCGGCCAGATCGAAGGCGCCAAGGCCTGCGGCATGAACTACCACCAGCGCCTGCGCTACGTGGTGCTGCCGCAGGCCTTCGCCAACACGCTGCCGCCGCTGCTGGGACAGACCGCGGTGTTGATCAAGGACACCTCGCTGCTGTCGCTGATCACGGTGTTCGAACTGGTGGCCGCGGGCGTGCAGATGAACAGCGACCGTATCGTGCCGACCGAGAGCTTCCTGACCATTGCCGCCGGCTATCTGCTGATCTACGCCGTGATGCTGATGCTGTCGCGGGGCGTGAGCCTGTGGCTGGCCGGTCCGGCCTGGAACGCGAGGTAAGCATGCTGGATTCCTACCTGTCCACCGCCGGCGTCGTGCTGCCGTTCCTGCTCAAGGGCTTCTGGGAGACGCTCAAGATCTCGTTCCTGGCGATCATTGCCGGCTCGCTGCTGGGCTTCGTGATCGGCGTGATCCGCAGCTACCGCATCCGTGGCCTGCATCAACTGCTGGGGCTGTACATCCACGTGCTGCGCGGCACGCCGTTCCTGGTGCAGCTCTATATCTTCTATTTCGTGCTGCCCAGCACCGGCATCGAGCTGCTGCACTGGGACTCGGGCACGGCGGCGTTCGTGTCGCTGTCGGTCTACACATCCTGCTATGTGGCAGAGATCGTCACCGGCGCCATCCGCGCCGTGCCGCGCGGCCAGACCGAGGGCGCCATGACGCTGGGCCTGCGGCCGCTGCAGATCCTGCGGCTGGTGATCCTGCCGCAGGCCATGCGTTTGATCGTGCAGCCCATGAGCGGCGTCTACGTCATGCTGATCAAGAGCACCGCCATCCTGTCGGTGGTCGGCATCACCGAGCTGACGCGGCAGGGCGAGGTATTCATCATCACCTTCCCGGCGAAATCGCTGTTCATCTACGGCATGATCGCCGCCATCTATTTCCTGTACTGCTACCCGCTGCTGCGCCTGGCCACCTGGCTGGAGAAGCGCCTGACCGGCGGGCTGCAGGGCGCCGGGCTGAACTAGGCCCGCCCACATCGACGAGAGTCCCGCACGGGCCCTGACCCACGACCATGGCTACCGAGTACATCGACACCTACTACAAGCGCACGCTGGGCGATGCGCAGACCTGCTACCCGCCGCTGGCGGGCGCGGCCGAGACCGACGTCTGCGTCGTCGGCGGCGGGCTGGCCGGCCTGACCACCGCGCTGGAACTGGCCCGCCGCGGCCGCGCCGTGACGCTGCTGGAGGGGCGCCGCGTCGCCTGGGGCGCCTCGGGCCGCAATGGCGGCTCGGTGTCGCCGGCGTTCTCGGCGGGCGCCGACGCCATCCGCAAGCACGTCGACGAGGATCACTACCGCCAACTGTACCGGCTGTCGATGGAGGGCGTGGAGATCATCCGCGACAACATCCGCGACCTGAGCATCGATGACGCCCACAAGGTCGACGGCCGCCTGCGGGTGGTGCGCTACGAGGCCAGCGACGCGCTGCGGCGTTATTGCGAGGACCAGTGGCGCGACTTCGGCCGCGACGTGCGGCTATTGAGCCGCGCCGAGGTGCGCGAGCGGCTGGTATCCGACGTCTACTTCCAGGGCATCGAGGATCTGTCCTCGTTCCACTTCCATCCGCTGAACTACGCCCGCGCCCTGGCGCGCGAGTGCGCGCGGCTGGGGGTGCGCATCCACGAGGATTCCTCGGTCACCCAGGCCCGCCTGGAAGGGGCCGCCAAGCAATTGCGCACCGCCGCTGGCGAGATCAACGCGCGCACCGTGGTGCTGGCCACCGGCGGCTATACCGATGGGGTGGTGCCGGCGTTGCGGCGCGCCATGCTGCCGATCGCCACCTACATCATGCTGACCGAGCCGCTGGGCGAACGGGTGCGCGAAGCCATCCGCACCCAGGCCGCCATCGGCGACGACCGCCGCGCCGGCAACTACTACCGTGTGCTGGAAGGCGGACGCATCGGCTGGGGCAGTAGAATCACCACCCGTGTCGACGATCCGCCCGACCTGGCCGAGTCCCTGCGCCGCGAATTGCTCAGCGTCTATCCCCAGTTGCAGGGGCTGCGCGTCGAGACCGCGTGGTCCGGGCGCATGGCCTACGCGCGGCACCTGATGCCGCAGATCGGCAGGCTGGCGCCCGACGTCTGGTATTGCACGGCCTTTGGCGGGCACGGCATGAACACCACCGCCATCGGCGGCCGTGTCGTGGCCGAAGGAATCTCCGGTGACAGCCAGCGTTACCGGCTGTTCGAGCCCTTCGGACTGGCGTGGAACGGCGGGGCGCTGGGCACGGCGGCGGTTCAACTCACATATTGGTCTTACCAGGCGCGCGATTGGTGGCGGGAGCGGCAGTCGCGGGCATGACAGGGTGTACAGATGCAAGGCAACAAACAGAGCGTGTTGGCACAACGGCTGCGAGCCCTGCGCCAGGCGCGCGATTGGACGCTCAAGCAGGCGGCGCAGGCCACCGGCGTGTCCACCTCCACGCTCTCGAAAATCGAGAACGGCCTGCTCTCGCCCACCTATGACAACCTGATCAAGATCGCCGCGGGCCTGGAGCTGGACGTGGCCGAACTGTTCACCGCGTCGGACGCCCACATGGGCACCGGCCGCCGCAGCCTCAGCCGTCAGGGCGAGGGGCGCCAGTACGAAACCCCGTATTACGACCACCGCCTGCTCTGTACCGCGCTGTCGCACAAGCGCATGATGCCGTTCCATACCCGCGTCAAGGCGCGCTCCTTCGATGAATTCCAGGACTGGAGCCGCCACGGCGGGGAAGAATTCGTCTACGTGCTGGAGGGCGAGGTCGAGCTGTACACCGAGTTCTACGAACCGGCCCGGCTGAAGGCGGGCGAAAGCTTCTATATCGACAGCCGCATGGGCCACCGGGTGATCAGCCTGAGCAAGCAGGACGCGCTGGTGCTGTGGGTGTCCACCCACGCCGATTTGGGCGAGGAATGAACCGTTCCCGCGACTGATAAACCGGAGCGCGCGGCCCGGCGGCGCCACGGGCCGTCCGCAACAGGGTAAAATGCGCCGCCCGGACCGGTTCCGGGCAGTCACACACCGCGCGGCAGTAGCTCAGCTGGATAGAGCACGGGCCTTCTAAGCCTGAGGTCGGGGGTTCGAGCCCCTCCTGCCGCGCCAGGATCATCCGTAGTATCAAGCGCTTACGCCGGGCTGCGGGTCGCTAACATGGCAATTATTAGAATGATTGAGCCGACGTTAGCACTTACTCGGTAGCGTAAGCACGTCTGACGCCCGCCTGTCATTGTGTCGATGGCTTGCCGCCGTGTTGGCGTGCGCGGCCCATCGCACGCGGTAACGACAAATCCGGGCCTATAGCGGCCGGTTGTAGCGCCACCAAGGCCGCGCCCGTCACGGTTGATGGTCGAACAGCGTTCCCAGGAAGCGGATAAGGGCAGCGAACATGGTCGGGCTCCATATATGTCGTTGAGAAAATTGGGAAAGTCCCAGGTTTCGGCATGGCAGTTGCTTTCACCGTTCCGGCCCGGCCAATGGAGGACGGGAAATCGGGAGATGACCATGTTTGCTCACAACAAACGCTTGCAGTACACCGTGCGCGTCGCGCAGACGAATCCTGGGCTGGCCAACTTGCTGTTGGAGCAGTTCGGGGGGCCGCAGGGGGAATTGGCGGCTGCCTGTCGATACTTCACTCAGGCCCTGGCGGAGGACGATCCGGGACGAAAAGACATGCTGCTTGATATCGCCACCGAGGAACTGAGCCATCTGGAAGTTATCGGTACGATGGTGGCCATGCTCAACAAGGGCGCGAAGGGCGTACTGGCCGAGGCCACCGAATCGGAAGCCGAGATCTATCGCCGCCTGAACGGGCCGGGCAACGATTCGCACGTGACGCAGCTTTTGTTCGGCGGTGGCCCGGCCCTGGTGAACTCCGGCGGCCAGCTATGGAACGCCGGCTATATCGATACCATCGGCGACCCTTCCGCGGACCTGCGTTCGAACATTGCCGCCGAGGCGCGGGCCAAGATCATCTACGAACGGCTGATCAATGCGACCGACGATCCAGGCGTCAAGGAGGCGCTGGGCTTTCTGATGACGCGTGAAGTGTCGCATCAGCGCTCGTTCGAGAAGGCGCTGTACTCGATGGAGCCGAACTTCCCTCCTGGCAAGCTGCCGGGCGATCCGAGCTTTGCGAACGTCTATTTCAATATGTCGCAGGGCGAGGGCGATATGCGTGGGTCGTGGAATAGCGACGAGAACTTCACCTTCGTGTCTGAGCGCGAGGCGCAATGCGCAATCGACGGAGACGGGCTTGCATCGGTAGGTCTTACCGAGGATGAAACGATGGCGTTGCAGGCCATGGTCGCCCGTACCGCGTCGGATCCCGCTGCCGACCCGGTGACGGGTACTGAACTGGGCGACGGTAGCGTGATGACGGATCGCCGCGAGGAATGATCAGAGCCGTCATTGCTGCACGCCGCAGGCGCGGTGCCCGAATCCGCCAAGGCGGGTGGGCCCGGTGCCTGGGCCATGATCCGCCCAGCGACTCTTGGAGTTCGCCATGAAGAACAGAAAATTCCTGATGTGGCTATTGGCCGCCGTTTTACTGATCGGGGTGTTCCTGATGTTTCCGCCCTGGTAGTCCAGATCGTCAGGCGCCGGCGATACCCCGCACCACCGCCGCAAGCTGGCCTTCATGGGCGGGGTGAAGATCAGCGTTTTGCCAATGCGTCTGGATTGTTGGCGCGGGCCAGACGACCGCAGCCCTGACGCGGCGGCCGTGGGCGAAAACTCGGACGCCTGGACGTGGCGTATCCTTCACAGCATGACGCCTGGTACAAAAATCAAGCAAACGCCGCGGGTTTGCCTGCGCTTGCGGCGGCGTTGGATCCGCCCGCTGCTATCGGCCGCCGCCGCCCTGGCCGCCTGCCTGCCCGTCCACGCCCAATTGCTCGAGCAGGGCCGCTTGCCGCGCCCCGACGGCTCGTCGATCGCCTATTACCTGCAGCAGCGAGATCCGGCGCGGACCGCCGACAGCCTGCTGGTGGTGATGCAGGGATCCGACTGCAACAGCGTGCGCCACAACCGCGCGATCCGCGAGCAGTTGTGGCGGGCGCTGCCGGCGGCCGATGTGTTGACGGTCGACAAGTACGGCATCGATGCCGCCTTGCCGTATCAGCAGGACGACGGCGAGAACCGCGCGGATTGCCCGCAGGCGTACCTGCAGCATGACGACTTCGACCAGCGCGTGCGCGACTACGAGGCCGTGATCGCTTTGCTCCGCCGCCATGGCGCGTACCGGCGCGTGGTGGCGCTGGGCGGCAGCGAAGGCGCGGTGGTGGCCAACCTGCTGGCCGCGCGCGGCGGGTCGGTCGATGCCAGCATCGCCTTCAACGGCGGCGGGCGCTGGTTCCTCGACGACGTGCTGCACACCATCGAGGCCGCCGATACGCCCGCCGAGGCCAAGGCGGACTCGGCGGCGGGGTTCCGGGAGTTCGCCGCGTTCCTGCGCGAGACGCCGTCGTCTGACCTGGTCGCCAGCAGCCACGGCCATGCGTGGTGGCGGCAGGCGCTGGCGCTGGATCAACAGGCGGTGCTCGCGCGCGTGCGCACGCCGTTGCTGATCGTGCAGGGCGGACGGGACGCCTCGGTGTCGCCGGGGGCGGTCGAACGCATGGTCGAGGAACTGCGGCGCGCGGGGCAGCGCCATATCGCCTATCGCGCCTATCCGCGGCTGGACCATGGCCTGCGCGACGCGGACGGCGTCAGCCGCATGGGCGAAGTGGCCGATGACATGGCGGCGTGGCTGGACGGCCTGCCCGCGCGCTGACGCGGGCTTCCTACAATAGCGGTTCGTTATTCAAGGACTCGCAATGCCCACGCCTGAAGACATCATGCGGCACTACGACTCGGATCCGGACGAGGATCCATGGGTGCGCGGCAAGCCGGCGCCGGAGGCGGTGACCGTGGCGCCGTACGACCCGGACTGGCCCGCGCGCTATGCGCGCCTTGCCGCCGAGATCTCGGCGGCGCTGGGGCCGGCGGCGCTGCGCATCGATCATGTGGGCTCGACGGCGGTGCCGGGGTTGCCGGCCAAGCCGGTGGTGGATATCGACGTGGCGGTGGCCGACCCCGCCGACGAGGCCGCGTACGTGCCGGCGCTGGAGGCGCGGGGCTACGTGCTTACGATCCGCGAGCCGTCCTGGCACCAGCATCGCTGCCTGCAATTGGCGGCGCCGCGCGTCAACCTGCATGTGTTCGCCCCGGACTGCCCCGAGAACATCCGCCATCGCATGTTCCGCGACTGGCTGCGCGCGCATGACGAGGACCGTGACCGCTATGCCCAGGCCAAGCACGCCGCGGCGCGGGGCGTGGACCGGGTGGCCGACTACAACCTGCGCAAGCAGGCGGTCATCCGCGAGATCTACGAACGCATGTTCCGGGCGGCCGGCTTCATCTAGCGCGCCGCGCAAAGGGGGCGGACGCCGCTGCGGTCAGGCCGTAGCGGCCGGGATGGGCCAGATGCGCAGGCGGGAATGGCGGTTGCTGACCTTGTGTCGTTCATTGATGCGATACCAGGAGAAACGCCATGGATGACGCCATGAAAGAATGCATCGACGCCTGCCTGAACTGTTACCGAACCTGCCTGGAAGAGGCGATGGGGCACTGCCTGGAGGCGGGAGGACAACACATCGCGCCGGGCCATTTCCGTAGCATGATGGCCTGCGCGGAAATGTGCCGCACATCGGCGCACATGATGCTGTTGGGCGCGGAAAATCATGCGCAGGTGTGTAAGGTCTGCGCCGCCGTATGCCGGGACTGCGCGGCCAGTTGTGACGCCATCGACGGGATGCGGGCCTGCGCCGACACTTGCCGCGCGTGTGCCCAGGCCTGCGAAAGCATGAGAGGCTGAGGCGCTCGGCAGGCGCGCGGCTCAGCCGCCCGGGCTGCGCGCCATGGCGCGCGCATAAGCCTCCAGCGTGCGCTGCATCTGGCCGGCCAGGCGGAAGTGCGATTCGGCGTAGCCGCGCGCATGGGCGACGGCGGCGGCGGTGGCGGCGGGGTCGGCGCGGATCTGCATGATGCGGTCGGCGAAGCCGGCGATGTCGCCCGGCTCGGCCAGCCAGCCGGTGTCGCCGGGCCGCACGATCTCGGGCAGGCCGCCGACATTGCTGGCCACCACTGGGCAGCGCACCGCGAACGACTCCGGCACCACCCGCGACCAGGCTTCGGTGGCGGACGGCACCAGCACCACGTCGGAGGCATGGATCAGGTCGGCCACGTCGGCGCGGTGGCCGGCACGGCGTTGCGGCGCAGCCGCAGCACCACGCGCAGCAGGTCGGCCTGGCGTTTCTCGGGGCGCAGCATGCCGATTGTCGAGACCACGTAATCGTGCGGGCCCATTGCCAGCTCGCGCCGCACCTGGCGGCGCACGCCCTGCTTGTCGGTGGCGCGGAAGAATTCGTCGCCGGCCCACTCGCCCACCACGCTGATGCGGCCGGCCGGCGCCAGCCGGGCGTCCAGCAGCGCGTCGCGGCCGGCCGCGCTGGTGGCGATCACGTGGTCGCAGCCCAGTTTCCATTCCAGGCGACGGCGTGCGCTGCTGCGCATGGGCTTGGCGAAATGGCGTGTGCGCACCACGGCGCACAGGTCGCGGCACAGCGCGCCGGTCTTGCCGTCGGCGCGGCTGTGGCTGTCGATGACGTCGATGTGCAGGCGCCGCACGGCGCGCCGCAGCCGCAGCACGGTGACCGGCGAATAGGGCGCGTCGAAGTTGATGTCGACGGTGGCGATGCCGCGCTGCCGCGCCGCCAGGTTGATGGCGCTGCCGGCGGGGGCGGCGATGGCCGCGTCATGGCCGTGGCGCGCCAGCCAGCAGGCCTGGTCGAGCGTGCGGAATTCGAGTCCGCCCAGGCTTTTTTCGCCGAGAGTATGCAGGATCCGCATGGTGTGACCTGATGGGTAAGGACGGCCGCGCGTCAGGCGCGGGCCGCGGGCGCGTGCGACAGCACGCGAGCACAGGCGTGCGCGACCTGGTCCGGGGTGATCGAGTTGATGCCGTCGCGCGGATGCCGCGGCACGACGTCGGTGGCGTTGCGACGGCGCCAGAACCATTCCGGATTGGCGCTGTTGAAGATGCCGACGTAGGGCACGCCTGTAGCCTGCGCCACGTGGGACGGGCCGCAGTCGTTGGCCACCACCAGGCGCGCGCGCAACATGATCGCGCTCAGCTCGGACAGCGGACGGCAATAGGCCACCTCGATGTCGGCGCGCCGCAGGGCGTCCAGCTCGGCGCGCTCGCGCGCTTCCTGCTGGCCCAGCACGAAGGTGTAGCGGGTGTCGGCGCCCAGCAGCGGCTTGAGCCGGTCGGCCAGCCGCAGGTAGTGCGCCAGGCTCCAGCGCTTGAAGGGACCCGAGCCGCCGCCGGGAATGAACACCACGTCCGCGCCGAGCGGGGTGTGCCGGTGCGCGCGGGCCAGTTCGGTGAAGCAGCGGCGAGCCGCCTCCTCGGCGTTCAGCGGACGGTACGCGGCCAGCAGGCGCAGGTTGGCCAGGCCGATGTACTCGGCCTCGTCCTTGCGATGGCAATGGGTCCACACCAGGTCGCTGAAGCGGGCATTGCGAAAGCCCAGTCGGATGGCGGGCAGCCGCAGCAGGTTGATGAGGCCGAAGCGTTCGCTGCTGTGGTGCAGGCTGACCGACACCTGGGTCCGCGCGGTCAGGCTGCGGGCGTAATCCAGCAGGCTGCGGGCGCGCACGAATTCATCGACCCATGGCAGGCCGCGGTAGATGTGGCCGACGTCGTCGCGCGCGACGACCTTGACCTGCCGCGCGGGCCACCAGGCCTTGAGCTGGTAGAGCGTCGCGAAGGCGACGATCTGGTCGCCCAACTGGGGCTGGCTTCTGACGTAGACGACGATGTCCGACACGCTTTGCCTCTCCTCGGTAGCCATGTGTGATGGCTACGCAATCTAAAGGAGCGGGCGGCCAAACCTTCTTCGATACATTTAAGGAATGTGAAAATTTAACGGGGGCGGCTTCATAGAAATACATATCTGTGCCGCCGGCCGGGGCCACCCCATCTTCTGCCCGACGGTCAGGAAAGGCCGTACAAGCTTCCCGATGTATGGACGCAAGCGGAGTTTGTCGCCATACTGTCTGGCCCTTGTATCCCCATATGTTGCGGCATTTTGGCGCAATAGAACCAATGCATAACGACGACATGTATGCATCCTGGCCGCTGAAATTCGTCCGCGGCGCCGGCCCCCGCTACCGCCAGATCGCCGATTTCATCGAGACCTCGGTGGCCGCCAACCGCATGCAGCCGGGCGACCGCCTGCCGCCGCAGCGGGGCCTGGCGCGGCACCTGGGGGTGGACCTGACGACCGTGACGCGCGCCTACGCCGAGGCGGGGCAGCGCGGCCTGCTCGAGGCGCGCGGGCCGCTCGGCACGTTCATCGCGCGACCGGCCGAGCAGCCGCTCTTGCAGATGCTGGACCTGGGCATGAACATGCCGCCGCTGCCGCTCGACTGCGACCTGCAGGACCTGCTGCGGCGTGGCCTGGCCAAGGCCATGGAACGCCACGACGTGGGGGTGATGATGACCTATCACCAGGCCGGCGGCGGTCCCGCCGAGCGCGAGGCCGGGGCGCAATGGCTGTCGCAGTCGGTCGAGCGGGTCGATCCGGACCGCGTGCTGGTGTGTCCCGGCGCGCAGGCCGCGCTGGCCGCGGTGATGCTGGCCTACAGCCAGCCGGGCGACGGCATCGTCGCCGAGCCGTTGGTGTACCCGGGCCTCCTGACCGCCGCGCGGCAACTGGGCCGCCGCGTGCTGGTGGCCGAGACCGATGCCGACGGCATGACCCCCGCCGGGCTGGAGCGCGCCTGCCGCGAGGGCGGCCGGCTGGTCTACCTGAATCCCACGTTGCAGAACCCTACCGCCCACACCATGAGCGCGGCGCGCCGCCGCGACCTGGTGCGCGCGGCCGTGGCCTGTGGCGCCCGCATCATCGAGGACGATCCCTATTCGCTGTTCCTGGACGGCGCGCCGCCGGCGCTGGCCAGCCTGGCGCCGGCCTCGGTGTTCTACATCGCCACGCTGGCCAAGACGCTGACGCCGGGGCTGCGCACCGCGTTCGTGCTGAGTCCCGACCAGGACAGCCGCCGCAACGTGCTGGCGGCAATGCGGTCCTTCGCGGTGATGGCCGCGCCGCTGATGGGCGCGTTGACCACGCAGTGGATCACCAGCGGCGCCGCGCAGCAGATCCTGGACGGCGTGCGCGCCGAGTCCCTTGCGCGCCAGCGGCTGGCGCGCCGGCTGTTGCCGGGGCCCTTTCCGGCCGCGGCGGCCGGCATCCACCTGTGGCAGCCGCTGCCCGATCGTTGGACCGCGGCCGACCTGGAGCGGGTGGCGCGCGACGAGGGCTTGAGCGTGACCTCGTCGGAAGCCTTCCACCAGGGCCCCGGCACGCCCAATGCCATCCGTATTTCGCTCGGCAGCATTCCCGAACGCGGGGCATTGGGGCTGGCGCTGGAGCGGCTGGCCGGCCTGGTGCTGCGGCGGCCGCGCGACCCGCGCGACCTCGTCGTCTGAGGCGCGGGCCGCATACTATGGACCTGATGCCTGTCTGGTGCTGACGCCGCATGCTGTTCGAGACGTTCCATTCCCTGCAGGAGACCCTGGTCGATTTCGCCCGGACCCACGCCGACTGGCTGGCGCCGCTGGGCTTCGCGTTCGCGTTCCTGAAGTCGCTGCCGCTGGTGGCGCTGGTGATTCCCGGGACCGCGCTGCTGCTGTCGATCGGCGCCATCCTGGGGCTGGGCGATAGCGGCTTCGTGCCGGTATGGCTGGCGATCGCGGTGGGCGCGGCGCTGGGCGACTGGGTGCAGTATGCCTGCGGCGTATGGTTCGGGCCGAGCCTGACGCAATCGAAGCCGCTGCGCAAACGTCCCGAACTGCTGCATCGCAGCGCGCGGTTCATCCAGAAGTGGGGCGTGCTGAGCATCGTGCTGTGCCGCTTCTTCGGTCCCCTGCGCGCCACCGTGCCGATGATCGCCGGCATCTGCGGCATGCGCGCCGCCGCGTTCCAGGTCGCCAATTGGGCCTCGGCTTTCCTGTGGGCGGCGGCGCTGCTGCTGCCCGGGTGGTGGGGCACGCGCGCGTTCCTGTGAGCGCGCGGCGGTGTGGATCAAAGACCGCCCGCGCGGCTGCTCGCTTCAATGGGAAGCGCGCACCTCCCGGACCGTCCACCCTTCATCACGCACCAGGAAATCCTGCAGCGAGTCGACGGTGACGGTCATGATGCGGCCGGCGTAACGCAGCTTGTCGGGATGGTCATCGAAGGCGATGTTCGCTTTGAACATGCGCCCACCCAGGCGCGTCAACGCGCCAATGCGCAGTTCCGATGGCTGATAACCCGCCAGCTTCAACCATGCCTGTGATTGTTCACGGTTGCGCAGGCGTGCATCCTTGGACAGCACGCTGGCGATGGTCTCCAGCACCCAGGCATTGGAATTCTGATGGCGCGTGGAAAAGGGGAACGCAATCATGTTGTAGCTGGGATCGAACAGCGACCGCAGGGCCTGCGGCTGCTGCAGTCGCGCGAGCAGGCCGTCGGCGATCGGCTTGGGCGGGATCAGCATCAGCGTGTCGAACCTGAACATGTCGTCCAGGAAGAAGTTGCCCAGGCCTTCATACCAGAGGTCGGATTTGGCTGTGCCGCATTCGTTGAGCAGGTGGGCGATGCGCCAAGGTGCGCCCGCCTCGGCGCGGTAGGCGAAGCCGGCGTGGCTGTAGCGAAGGTGGTACTCGGAAAGGTCCTGCCCCATTCGCCCCAACACGACGACATTCACCGGCAGCTTATCCAGCAAGTCGGATACGCGTTGCGCGGTATCCATGGCGGTGATCAGGGTGGCGGCGCTGACCGCCGTGTCGGAACAACCCTGGCCGGCGTGGGCCGACAGGGTCGGCACGCCGCAAAGCGCGCCCCAGGTGGCCACGGCGCACAAGGCGTGGCGCAGACGGAAGGTGGCGCAGCGCTTCATCCGGGCACCCGTTCGTGATGCAGCAGGGCCTGGCCGAGCGTGTTTGGAATGAACGCCAGAACCTTGCCCGAGATCACCAGCACCGTGCCGGTCGAGGCCGCCACGGCCTGCACGGCGGCGCCGGTCGAGACGCCCAGGCCGCGCACCACGGATGAGGCGACCTGTACCGAGATCTTGGCAGCCTTGCCCGCGGATTCCAGGATGATCTCGGTGGTGTCGGCCGAAAGCTGGGCGATGCCGGCCACGACGAACGACGAGCCCGTGATCGCGACGGCAGCGCCGAGGCTGGCGTCGCCGTCGGCGCTGCCGCCAACACTTGTGACGGGCGAGGCCAGGATGGACGCCGTGCCCAAGGACACTTTCTGCGACGCGTCCATTGAGCCGACGGACTGGGGGTGAGCCACATTGGTGCCCATCAGCAGGGCGAGTCCCAGCATGGGGGCGCCGATGCGCGGTAGTCGAATGGAATGCATGCAGCCTCTCGGAATCCCCCGGCGCGATCGTCGGCGGATATGTTGAAAACTCCGACAAGCGTATTGGGGGATCCGGGCGCGGTAAATTAGATGAGTCCGATATTCAGACCATGGCGTTCAATCTGACATCAAATGGTCCCGCGCGTCAGAACTGATGCCGGATGCCGACCGAGCTTTGCAGCGTGTGCGACTCGCGGATATCCAGGCGATTGACGTAGGCATACAGGTTGGTGCGCCTGGACAGGTCGTACTGATAGCCCAGGGCCCAGCCGGTAATGTCCGAGCCGGTGCCGCGCTGGTACGAGGCCATCACCGAACCGGCCTTGCTCGTCGGCACCGTCACGCCCGCGATGTACGAATTGACCCGGCCATAGCCCGCCGACGGGCCGGTGTTGGCGTTGCGCAGGTTGCCGTAGGTGCCGTGCAGCTTGATCCACTCGAAATCGTACGAGCCCGCCAACTGCAGGTTGCCCGCGGTCTTCTTGTTCGGCAGTTGCGAATTCGGGTTGAGCCGTTCGTAGGTCAGCGCCGCCGCCACCGGACCACCGTTGTAGCGCAGGCCGGCGGTCAGCACGCGGTCATGGGCGTTGGTGGCGAAGGCCTCGCCGTCGTGGGCCTCGAAGCTGTAGCCCAGGCCCGCCTGCCAGCCGCCCAGGCGCGGCGTGGCGTAGAACACGGCGTTGTTGACGCGGCCGCCGGCGCCGAAGTCGCCGTCGTTGTAGCCCAGGCTGGCGTTGTTGGACGACTGGCCCCAGCCGGTGCCGAACGGCGAGCCGACGCCGGCCCACTCGAAGCCGTAGACCCACTGCCGTCCCAGCCGCACTTCGCCGAAGCCGCCGGCCAGGCCGACGTAGGCCCAGCGGCCGAACAGGCGGCCCTGCGCCTGCGTGCCGTTGTTGGCGTTGAAGCCGCTTTCAAGGCGGAACACGGCCTTGTAGCCGTTGCCCAGGTCCTCCGAGCCACGCAGGCCCCAGCGCGAGCCCGACTGGTTGCCGCTCTTTTGCCGCAGGCTGGACTGGCCGTCCTTGCGTTCATAGGTGGTGCCCAGGTCGACGATCCCGTACAGCGTCACGCTGCTGGTCTCGGCCGCCTGCGCCGGATTCAGGCAGCTCAGGGCCAGGGCGGCGCCCAGCGTGCTGCGGTGGCGGATGATTCTTTTCATGGTGTGATCCCCTCGATTGGTATGGCGTTGGACAAAAGAAGCCCCTGCCGCCGGCGCGCCGGCGGCAAAGGGTGAAGCATGCGGAGGTGTCGGCGCGGGCGCTAGCGGGTCATGTCACGGCCCCGTGCGCGGGCAGCGGCGTCAGGTCCCGTGGCGCGGCCACGCACAGCGTGACGCTGGACGGATGGGCGGCCGACAGATGCACTGTGTTCAGCGCAATGCGCTTTTCGCGGGCGTCGGCGGCCGATTCGCCGCTGTTCGGGTTGACGTCGTACTTCGGGAAGTTGCTGCTGGAAATGTCCAGGCGGATGCGGTGCCCGCGCTGGAACAGGTTGCAGGTGGCGAACGGCTCGATGGTGATCTCGTAGACCTTGCCCGGCGCCAGCGGCCGCGCCTCGTCCCAGGTCTCGTGGAAGCGGCAGCGGAAGATGCCGTCGGTCAGGTTCAGCGCGTAGCCCTGCGGGTAGTCGGCGCTGGGCGGGTAGACGTCGATCAGCTTGGCGGTGAAGTCGGTGTCGGGGCAGTCCGACGAAATGTGCAGCCGGACCGTCACCGGCCCGGCCACCGCCAGGTCCTCTGGCAGCGGCTCGGTCTGGAACACCAGCACGTCGTCGCGCGCGGCCAGCGGCAGGCCGGGCTGGCGCACGCCGAAGAAGCGCGCGTCCTCGCGCTGGTCGAAGCCGCCGCCCTCGAACACCGGCTGGCCCGAGGTCAGCGCGCCGCCGATCGTCGGCACTGGATTGCGCGGGTCGTACTGGTAGCGCAGCCGGTCCGCCTCGCCCGTCGGCGCGCGTTGGTCCAGGCGGCCGTCGGCGTGCAGGTAGAAGGCGGTGGCGCGGGCCTGCGGCACCGGCCAGGCGTCGGCCTGGATCCAGGCGCCGCCGTGGTCGAAGCGGCCCTGCGCGTCGCGCGCGCCGCTGCCGCCGCCCATCAGGAACAGGCGCGCGACCGGGTCCGGCGCGGCGCCCGCCGGCGCATCCTGCAGCCAGCGCTGGAACCACGCCAGCCGGAAGCCCAGCCAGTGCCGCGCCAGGTTGCCGTCGAAGGCGGCGCGCGGACCGAACTCGGCGTCGCCGCTGTGGGTGGTGTTGCGGTCGCCATGCAGCCACGGGCCCATGATGAGCCGCACCGGCGACTGCCGGCCCTGCGTCAGGCCGGCGTAGTTCTCCAGGGTGGTGCGCACGTAGGCGTCGTACCAACTGGACATCAGCGCCACCGGGATGTCGGGAATCGCGTCGTAGTAGCCCTGGGCGTAGATGCCCAGTTGCCGCCAGGATTCGTCGAAGGTGTCGGCGCGCCATTGCTCGAACAGGTAGTCCTCGTACTCGGGCACGCTGGCCAGCGGCGAATGGCCGGGACGCCACGGCATGCGCGTGAACCACTGGCGGATGTCCTCGGCCTCGAGCGCGGCCAGCACCAGCGGGTCCTGCTGCGCGGCCGGGCTCAGCTTGGCCTGCTTGTAGGCCCAGGTGGCCTGCTTCAGCTCGAACGCGCCCGACTGGCGGATGCCGCACTGGTAGCCGTTGGAAAAGCCGCCCGAGTCCAGCACCATGCAGGCCAGGCCCGGCGGGTTCAGGCAGGCCAGCGCCATCTGCGTGTGCGCGGCATACGACAGGCCCATGGTGCCGATGCGGCCGTTGCTCCACGGCTGCTGCACGATCCAGGCCAGCGTGTCGAAGCCGTCCGGGCCTTCCGACAGGTACTTGGTGAAGTGGCCTTCCGAGCCGTAGCGGCCGCGGCAGTCCTGGAACACCACGGCAAAGCCGCGCGCGGTGAAATAGCGCGCCACCTCGGGTCGCGGCACGCCGAGCCGGCCGTCGATCTGTTCCGAGCGCGACACCTCGGCCTTGCCGTAGGGCGTGCGCTCCAGGATCACGGGCAGCGGCGCGTCCTGGCCGGGGCGATAGCCGGGCGGCAGGTGCACGTCGGTGGCCAGGCGCACGCCGTCGCGCATGCGCACCATCTGGTCCGCCAGCAGCACGGCGGGAGAAACTTCGGGGGCGGTCATTTTGCTTCCTGTATGTACAGCATTGAGGTGCGTTCGAGCTTGTTGGCGCGCATCACGGTGCCGTCGCGCGCGGCCCAGAAGGCCACCGGGAAATACAGCGGCACGATGCCGACGTCGTTGAAGGCGGTTTCCGCCGCCTGGCGCAGCAGGGCGTCGCGCTGCGCCGGGTCGAACTCCACCGCGGCCCGCGCCAGCAGGCGGTCCACGGCCGGGTTGGAATAGCGCGCGCGGTTGAAGGCGCCGGTGCCGGCGGCCTTGTCGTAGGTGGCCAGCACGTTGGTCAGGCCATTGGACGAATCGCCGGTGCTGTTGCCGTACGAGAAGATGAAGGCGCTGTACTGCTGCTTGCCGCTGGCGCCGGCGTAGACGTTGTAGGGCTGGGTCACCACGCCGTTGATGCGCAGGCCGGCGCGCGCCATCATCTGCGCCAGCGCCTGGGCCAGGTCGCTGTCGCCGGCGAAGCGGTCGTTCGATGAATGCAGGGTCAGGCCGAAGCCGTGCGGATAGCCGGCCTCGGCCAGCAGGGCGCGCGCGCCCTCCAGGTCGTAGGCGGGCGCCGGCAGGTTGGGGCTGTAGCCGCCCAGGCCCTCGGGCACCATCTGGCCGGCCGGCACGCCGGCGCCGCTGAGCAGGCGCTCGGTGATCGGGCCGCGCATGAACATCTTTGAGATCGCCAGGCGCACCCGCACGTCCTTGAGCGGGTTCACCGTCATCGGCTTGCCCTGCGCGTCGGTGACGAACGGGCTGACATCGCGCGCCGAGTCCAGCGCCAGGTAGATCAGGCGCGCCGACGGCGAGCGATAAAGCGTGTAGCCGGCCTTGGCCGTGAGCGTCTTGGCGTCGGTCGGCGGCACGCTGTCGATCAGGTCGACCGTGCCCGACAGCAGCGCCGAGATGCGCGCCGCGTCGTTGGCGATGTAGCGGATCACCACGCGCTCGAAGTCCGGCCGCGCGCCCCAGTAGGCGTCGTTGCGCGCCAGCTCCAGGCTGTCGCCCGGCTGCCAGCGCACGAACTTGTAGGGGCCGGTGCCGATGGTCGCCACGCCGCTGTTGAAGTCTTCCGAGCGCTTGTCCTGCGCCGCGTGGCGCGACAGGATGTAGACCAGCCCGATCTGCTCCATGAAGTCGGGCGTGGGCTCCTTGGTGCGGATGCGCAGCGTCAGCGCATCGACCAACTCGACCGCGGCGATCGAACGCACCGCGCCGCTGAACGGCGCCGGGCTGTTCGGCACCTTGGGCGCGCGCGCCAGCGAAAAGACCACGTCGTCGGCGCTGAACGGCGTGCCGTCATGGAAGCGCACGCCGGGCCGCAATTTGATCTCCCAGGTATCGGGCCCCAGCGCCCGCCACGACAGGGCCAGGCCCGGCCGCATCTGCATGTTCTCGTCGGTCGACACCAGCCGCTCGAAGATGTTCTCGGCGGCGGCTTGGTTGTTGCCGGTGCGCGAGAACAGCGGGTCCATCGACGACGGTTCGCTGGAATGGCCGATGGTCAGCAGCGGCCGCGCCAGGGCGGGCGCGGCGCCGGCCAGCAGCGCCAGCAGGGCCAGCGCGGCGACGCCGCGGCGGATCGGAGTGGAAAAGCGGTTCATGCGGCGGGAGTTCCTTGAAGGGGCGCGGCGCCATCGAGCAGGTGACAGGCGGCCTGGTGGCCGTCGGCCGTGACGCGCAGCAAGGGCTGCTCGGTCTTGCAGCGCGCCATGGCCTGCGGGCAGCGCGGATGGAAATGGCAGCCGGCCGGCGGGTTCAGCGGCGACGGGATCTCGCCCTTGATGGCGTGGAAGCGTCGCTTGCGGTTCGACAGCCGCGGCACTTCCTCCAGCAGCGCCTGGGTGTAGGGGTGGCGCGGCGCGGCGAACACCTCGGCGGTGGGGCCGGATTCGACCACGCGGCCCAGGTACATGATGACGGTGCGGTCGCTGATGCGCCGCACCACGCCCAGGTCGTGGCTGATGAAGAGATAGGTCAGGCCCAGATCCTGCCGCAGGTCCATGAAGAGGTTCAGGATCTGTGCCTGGATCGACACGTCCAGCGCCGCGATCGACTCGTCGCAGATCAGGAAGCCCGGCTTGACCGCCAAGGCCCGGCCGATGCCCACGCGTTGGCGCTGTCCGCCCGAGAACTGGTGCGGAAAGCGGTTGCGGTAGTCGGGGTCCAGCCCCACGCGCCGCATCACCTGCGCCACGTAGTCGTCGTAGTCGCGGCGCGCGATGATGCCGTTGGCCAGCGGCGCCTCGCCGATGATGTCGCGCACCCGCTTGCGCGGATTGAGCGAGGACATCGGGTCCTGGAAGATCATCTGCGTGGCCATGCGCTGTGCGTGCGCGGCGCGGCCGGTCAGGGTGGACAGCTCGCCGGCGGGCGTCTGGATGCTGCCCGAGGTGGCCGGCAGGATGCCCGCCAGCACCCGGCCCAGCGTCGACTTGCCGCAGCCGGATTCGCCCACCAGGCCGACCACTTCGCCCTGGTGGATGGTCAGGTCGACGCGGTCGACCGCGTGCACGGTGTGAGAGGCCACCTTGGCGCCCAGGAGGCCGGCCAGGCGTTCGGCGTAGTCGGGCCGCTTCACGAACAGGCGCGACACCTGGTTGGCCTGCATCAGGATCGTCGGGCTCACGAAAGCACTCCAGTCTGGGGATGGAAGCAGCGCAGGCCACGGACGCCCGTGGTCTCCAGCGGCGGTTGCTCGGCGCGGCAGCGCTCGGTGGCGTGGCCGCAGCGCGGGTTGAAGGCGCAGCCGGCCGGCAGCGCCAGCGGCGACGGCGCCATGCCGGGGATCTGGTACAGGCGGTCGCCGGTGTGCTCATTGCTCGGCACCGAGCCGATCAGGCCGATGGTGTACGGGTGGCGTGGACGGTCGAGAATGTCGTCGGTGCTGCCGGACTCGACCACGCGGCCGGCGTACATCACACAGACGCGGTCGGCCAGGCCCGCCACCACCGCCAGGTCGTGGCTGACCCACACCATGGCGGTGCCGGTCTCGGCGCACAGCTTCTGCATTTCGGCCAGGATCTGCGCCTGGATGGTGACATCCAGCGCGGTGGTCGGTTCGTCGGCGATGATCAGGTCGGGCTTGTGCAGCATGGCGATGGCGATCGCCACGCGCTGACGCATGCCGCCCGACAGTTGGTGCGGGTAGGCCTTCAGGCGTTCGGCCGGCGAGGGGATGCCGACCGCCGCCAGCGTGTCGCGGGCCCGGTCCCGGGCCGCCTTGCGGCTGCAGCGCTCGTGGCTCAACACCGTCTCGACCATCTGGGTCTCGATGCGGAACACCGGGTTCAGCGTCATCATCGGATCCTGGAACACCATGGCGATGCGGTTGCCGCGCAACTGGCGCAGTTCCTCGCGCGACAGCGTCGCCAGGTCGGTGCCCTTGAACAGGATCTGGCCGCCGTCGATGCGCCCTGGCGGGTCGATCAGGCCGAGGATGGAAAAGCCGGTGATGGACTTGCCCGAGCCGGACTCGCCCACCAGGCCGAGGATCTCGCCGGGATGGACATCGAAGCTGACGTCGTCCACCGCCCGCACCAGGCCGGCGCGGGTGTGGAACCAGGTGCGCAGGTTGCGCACGGAAAGAGTGGGGGTTGCCGATTGCATGGCGCTTCCTATTTCTGCAGGCGCGGATTGAGCGCCTCGCGGACGCGGTCGCCGACGATGTTCATGGTGAAAACCACGGTCAGCAGCAGCACGCCGGGGAACACGCTGATCCAGTACAGGCCGGCCAGCATCTGCTGGTAGCCGTTGGCGATCAGCAGGCCCAGCGACGGCTCGGTGACCGGCAGGCCGATGCCCAGGAAGCTGAGCGTGGCCTCGGCGGCGATGGCGTTGGCGGTCTGGATCATGGCGATGACGATGACCGGCGGGATGCAGTTCGGCAGTAGCTGGCTGAACAGCGCGCGCCGGTGGCTCAGCCCCAGGCACAGGGCCGCCTCCATGTATTCCTTGCGGCGCTCGACCACCGCGGTGGCGCGCACCGCGCGGGCGAAGTAGGCCCACTGCACCACCACCAGCGCCAGGATCACCTTGTCCACGCCCTGGCCCAGGATGGCCAGCATCATCAGCGCCACCAGGATGGTCGGGAACCCCAGCATCAGGTCCACCAGGCGCATGATCAGCGCGTCGATGCGGCCGCCGAAGTACGCCGCCGTCAGGCCCAGCACCGTGCCCACGGCCATGGCGAACAGGCCGCTCAGCACGCCCACGGAAAGGCTGGTGCGCAGGCCATACATCATGGCCGACAGCATGTCGCGGCCCTGGGCGTCGGTGCCGGCCCAGTAGATGTCGCCATAGACGCCCTGGCTGCCCGGCGGCATGCGGCCGTCCAGGATGGTGATGGCGGCCAGGTCATACGGGTTCTGCGGCGCGATCCACGGCGCCAGCAGCGCGGCCAGCACCAGCAGCAGGAAGATGATCGCGGCGAGGGTCGCGGGGCGGCTGTCGAGCACGCCGTGCAGCGCCTGGCCGAAAGTGGTGTCGCGGCCGGGCAGCCATTTTTTGGCAAGCAATGTCATTCTGAGGCTCCCACGCGGACACGGGGATCCAGCACGGAATAGATGATGTCCACCAGCAGGTTGAGCACGATGAACATGGTGACCACGATCAGCAGGTAGGCGACCACCACCGGGCGGTCCAGCTTCATGATGCTGTCGATGATGAGCTTGCCCACGCCGGGCCAGGCGAAGATGGTCTCGGTGACGGTGGCGAAGGCGATCAGCGAGCCGAACTCCATGCCGACCACGGTGACGATCGGGATCAGGATGTTCTTGAGCACGTGCATATAGATCACGCGCGATTCGCGCAGGCCCTTGGCGCGGGCGAATTTCACGTAGTCCAGCGGCATCGTCTCGCGCACGCCGCTGCGGGTCAGGCGCACGATCAGCGCGATCTTGAACAGCGCCAGGTTCAGCGCCGGCAGGATCAGGTGGCGGATGCCGTCCCACGACGCCAGGCTGGTGTGGATGCCGAGGATCTCGCCGGTGGGACCGCGGCCGGTGGACGGCAGCCAGCCCAGCGTCACCGAGAAGATCAGCACCAGCATGATGCCCTGCCAGAAGTTGGGCAGGCTGAAACCCAGGATCGAGCCGGTCATGATGCCGCGGTCCAGCGCCGAATCCGGCTTCAGGCCGGCCACCAGGCCGAGCGGCAGGCCGATGGCCAGGGCCAGCAGCAGCGCCACGCAGGCCAGCTCCAGCGTGGCCGGCACGCGTTGCAGGATCAACTGGATGGCGGGCTGGTTGAAGACGAACGAGTTGCCCAGGTCGCCGTGCAGCGCGTTGCCGACGAACTTCAGGTACTGCTGGTACAGCGGCAGGTCCAGGCCCAGCGACCGCACCGCCTGCGCGATCTCGGCCTGCGTGGCGTCGGCCGGCACCAGGATCTCGATCGGGTCGCCGATGGCGTAGACGCCGGCGAACACGATCAGCGAGGTCAGCGCCAGGATCACCAGGCTCTGGCACAGCCGGCGGATAATGAACGCGGTCATGGCGCCTCGCGGCGACAGGAAGCGGGAAACGGAACGGCGCGCATCGGTGGGGCTCCTTGCCGGACAATATCGGCGATATCGCGTATTGATTGCGGATTCGTGAATGGCGAGAATCCGGATGGGCGGAATGTTCGATCCATCGCGCCAGGCTGGCAACCGTATGCGAAGGCGGCATACGGCTATGTGAATGACGAGAAATTTGGTGTTAACCCTAGGCCCTGCGCGTCGATTCGCCGCGCGGGGCCGGCATCGAGAACCCCGCGGGACAGGATGAACTTCAAGCAGCTAGAGGCTTTCCTCGCCTTCATGACCACCGGCTCGACCATCGAGGCCGCGCAGCGGCTGGGCTCGTCGCAGCCGGCCGTCAGCCGCCTGCTGAGCCAGTTCGAGACCGACCTGGGCGTGCCGCTGTTCGTGCGCCGCAAGGGCCGCCTGCATCCCACCGCCGAGGCCGAATCGCTGCTGCCCGACGTGCAGAACATGATCTCGGACGCCGAGTCGCTGCAGCGCCACGTCAACCAGTTGCGGCTGGGCGGACAGCGGCGCACGCTGATCCGCGTGCAGTTGCCCAGCACGGTGGCGCAGTCGGTCATGCCCGCCGTGGTCGAGTCGTTCCTGGCCGATCACCCCGACGTCGCGCTGGAAGTGCTGGTGGGCACCTACGAAACCAGCGAAGTGGCGGTGCTGGGCCGCGAGGCCGACCTGGCGCTGGTGCGTTCGCCGCCCATGAATTCGGGCCTGTCCATGATGCGGCGGCTGGCGACCGAGGCGGTCTGCATCATGCCGCCCGGCCATCCGTTGGAGGCGCTGGACGAGATCGGCCCGGCCGACCTGATCGGCGTCGACCTGGTGCTGCTGGGCCGGCAGCGATCGCTGCGCCTGCAGATCGACCAGGCGTTCCGCCAGGGCCGCATGATGCCGCAGATCAAGGCCGAGGTGCATTCGGTGGAAATGGCCTGCCGCCTGGCGGCGCAGGGCATCGGCGTGTCGATCGTCAACGGCCTGTTCGCGCGCCTGTGCCTGGACATGGGCATCGCCTGCCGGCCGTTCCGGCCGCGCATCGACTACTGCGTGGGCATGGCCACGCTGGCCGGCCAGCCGCCGCACCCGCTGGTGCCCGAACTGGTCCAGCGCATCCTCGACGCGATGGCGCGGCGGGCGGGACCGGACGCGTTCACGCTGCTGGCGCCGGACGACGCCGCCGCGCCTGCCGCGCCGGCCTGAGGCGCGCGCCGCCGCCGGCTCGGACGCGGGATACAGTACGACGCAAAAGCGGCGGTCTTGCGACACAGGCGGGATACAGCGCCTTGGTGCAATGCGGGTTCCTCAATTCCGATACCAGGAGCCATCATGTCCCAAGCGCTGGAAACCGTGCTGTACACCGCCCACACCCACACCACCGGGGGCCGCGACGGCGCCGGCCGCAGCGACGACGGCGCGCTGTTGCTGCCGCTCAGCCCGCCGGGCTCGGGCCGGCCCGGCACCAACCCCGAGCAACTGTTCGGCATCGGCTATTCCGCCTGCTTCATCGGCGCCATGCAACTGGCCGGCGCCAAGCTCGGCATCGCCGTGCCGCGCGACGTGGCGGTCGATGCCGAGGTCTCGCTGGGCAAGACCGACGGCGGCGCGCGCTACGCGCTGGCGGTCAGGCTGAACATTTCGCTGCCGGGACTGTCGGACGAACAGCGGCGCCAACTGGTCGACACCGCGCACCAGACCTGCCCCTACTCGGGGGCGATCCGGGGCAACATCGACGTGGAACTGGCGATCGTCTGAATCCCCCCAACGCCAAGCGCAACGCCCCGCGATGACACATCGCGGGGCGTTTTTCGTGCAGCCGGGAACCGGGGCGGGCGGGCGCAGGGCGCGCCGATGCGCCGTTCGGCGCGCAGGCTCAGGCGCCGGGCCGCAACAGCACTTGCGCCTCCAGCCCGCCGCCCTCGCGGTTGCGCAGCCGCAGTTCGCCGTCGATCACATCGGCCAGTTGCCGCGCGATCGCCAGCCCCAGGCCAGTGCCGCCGCTGTCGCGGTTGCGCGAGCCTTCCAGCCGGTAGAACGGCTGCAGCACCGCCTGCAATTCCTGTTCGGGAATGCCGGGACCGCGGTCCAGTACGCGGATCGACACGCCGCGGCCATCGTCGGCCGCGCCGACCTCGACCTCGGCGGCGCCGCCGAATTTCAGCGCGTTGTCGATCAGGTTGCCGAGGATGCGCCGCAGCGCGCGCGGGCGTGTCTGCCAGGGACCGGGGCAGTGTCCTTGCAGCGTCACCGGCTTGCCGATGTCGGTGTAGTCGCACACCAGGCTGTCCAGGAACGCGTCCAGGTCGATTCGCGCCGGCGGCTCGGTGGCCGCGCCGGCGCTGCGCGCGTAGGCCAGGCCGTCGCGCACCAATTGTTCGACCTCTTGCAGGTCATGCGCCAGCTTGTCGCGGTCGGTCGAATCGTCCATGAATTCCGAGCGCAGCTTCATGCGCGTGATCGGCGTCTGCAGGTCGTGCGAAATCGCGCCCAGGATCTGCATGCGTTCGGCCAGGTGCGCGGCGATGCGGTCCTGCATGGCGTTGAAGGCGGCCGAGGCCTGCGCCACTTCGGCCGGCCCGTCCTCGGCCAGGCGCGGGCTGCGGCGGTCGGGGCTCATCGCGTCGGCCGCGCCGGCCAACCGCGTCAGCGGGCGGATCGCCAGCCGCACCGCCAGCCAGGCGCACAGGATCAGCAGCGCCAGTTGCGCCAGCAGCACCACCGGCAGCCACATCGCCAGCGGCATCACGGTCATGTGGATGTCGAGCGTGACCGGCTGGCCATCGGCCAGCGTGGCGCGCGCCTGGATGTGCTTGGGATCGTCGCCGACGGTGCCGAACGCCAGCGGGTAGGCGTTGCCGAGCGCCGCCTGGATCGAGTCGCGCACCGCCTCGGCGGCGGGCGTTTGCAGCGGGCGGTCGATGTCGCCGGGGCCGAGCAGGTATTGACGGTTGTTGCCGCTCAGGCGCGGCAGCCAGGCCGCGCGTTCGTCGGCCGGCAGGCGGTTCAGGATCGCCAGCGCCACCACCACGTCGCGCTCCAGGTTGTCGAGCATGACGCTCTTGGCGGACTGGTAGCGTTCGTAGAACTGCAGCCCGAACGACAGCCCGTGCGCCAGCACCAGGCCCACCAGGAAGATCAGGAACAGCCGGCTCGCCAGGGTGCGCGGCCAGCGGCGCAGCGCCGGAACCAGCGTGGCCATCTACGTCGCCTCGGACACGTCGACCTGCGCGGCGAACACATAGCCTTCGCTGCGCACGGTCTTGATGTACATCGGCTCGCGCGCGTCCTCGCGCAGCCGCTGGCGCAGCCGGCTGACCAGCAGGTCGATCGAGCGGCCGAAGAAATCGGCGTCGCGGCCCTGCGTCAGGTTGAGCAACTGGTCGCGGTTCAGCACCCGCTGCGGGTGGTCCAGGAACACCCGCAGCAGCCGGTACTCGGCGCCGCTGAGCGACACGATGGTGCCTTCGGCGTCGACCAGGTGGCGCGCGGTGGTGTCCAGCGTCCAGGCGCCGAACCGCACGGCGCGGCCCGGTTCGGTGACCTGGAAGTTGGGCGGCAGCATGCGGGTGCGGCGCAGGATCGCCTTGATCCGCGCCAGCAGTTCGCGCGCCACGAACGGCTTGACCAGGTAGTCGTCGGCGCCCATCTCCAGTCCCAGCACGCGGTCCATGTCCTCGTCGCGCGCGGTCAGCAGCAGGATCGGGGTGCGGCGGTGCTTGCCGGCGCGCAGTTCGCGGCACAGCACCAGGCCGTCGTCGCCGGGCATCATGATGTCCAGCACGATCAGGTCGACGGTCAGCGTTTCGAGCAGCGTGCGCATCTGCCGGCCGTCGGCGGCCAGGGTGACGTTCAGGCCGTTCTTCTTGAGGAAGTTGCCGGCCAGTTCGCGGATCTCGCGGTCGTCGTCGACGATCAGGATGTGGTCTGGATTGTCCATGGCGCATTCTACTCAGCGGGCTGCGCGCGGCGGCGCGTCTGGCTGTTGACGATCAACTGGCAGGGGCCGGGCTGGACGGCTTCGGCGCCCAGGCCGCCGGCCAGCAGCGCCAGCACGGCCAGCAGGCGCCGCCAGGAAAGGCGGGGGCGGGGAAGGGGAACGGTGTTCATGCGCGGGCTCCGGCAACGGGTGTCCGGCAGTTTATAGCGCCGCCCGCGCCGCCAAGTGTGTCGTAGTGTATGCGGGGCCGGACACGATACAAAAGCCGGGTAAAAACCCGCTTTCCGGGCACAGGACGGATACCCGGCGCGCGTCCAATGCGGTCATCGAGACACAAACGGACCGCCGCGCCATGACCACCTTCATCGACACCCCCCTTGCCCTGGCCGCCGGCATGCTGACGGTGGCCTCGCCCTGCGTGCTGCCGCTGCTGCCCATCCTGCTGGGCAGCGCGGTCGAGCGCGGCGGCCGGCTCCGGCCCTTGTTCATTGTGCTGGGCTTCGTGGCGGCGTTTTCCGGGCTGGGCATCGCGCTCAGCCTGTTGTCGGGCGCGGTCGAGTCGGCCCACGAGGCGGTGCGTTCGGTGTCGGTGGCGGCGCTGGCGCTGTTCGGCCTGGCGCGCATCTGGCCGCGGCCCTACGACTGGCTCGCGGCGCGCTTGAGCGGTCCGCTGCAAGGGGTGATCGGCCTGGGCGACAAAGGCGGTTCGGGCAATGCCGGCGGCTTCCTGCTGGGCATGTCGCTGGGCGCCGTCTGGACCCCCTGCGCGGGCCCGGTGCTGGCCTCGATCCTGATCCTGGCCGCGCGCGCCGACAACCTGACCCATTCCAGCCTGCTGCTGCTCGTCTACGGGCTGGGCGCGGGCATCCCGATGCTGGCCATCGCCTACGGCGGCGGCTTTGCCGCGCGCCGGGTCGGCGCCATCGCCCGCCACGCCGTGCGCCTGCAGCGCGCCTTCGGCGTGCTGCTGGTGGCTTCGGCCGTCGCCATCCATTTCCAATACGACGTGCTGGCCTATGCCTGGATCAGCCGCCTGTTTTCCTGAGCCGTTTATCCGCAACCTGAAGGAGCGCACCATGCCATCCATCCGCCTGCCGGCCCGCCGGGCCCTCATCTCCGCCAAACTGGCCCTGGCCGGCCTGCTGCTCGGCGCCGCCGCGCACGCCGCCGCGCCCGCGCCGGCCCCCGCGCCGGAATTCACCGGCATCCAGACCTGGCTCAACAGCGAGCCGCTGACCTTGGCCGGCCTGCGCGGCAAGGTCGTGCTGGTCGATTTCTGGACCTACACCTGCATCAATTGCATCAACACCCTGCCGTACGTGAAGCAGTGGAACCAGAAGTACAAGGACCAGGGCCTGGTCGTGGTCGGCGTGCACACGCCGGAATTCCCGTTCGAGCGCACCACCCGTAACGTGGCGGACGCCATCAAGCGCTTCGGCATCGAATATCCGGTGGCGCAGGACAACCAGTACAAGACCTGGGACGCCTACCGCAACCAGTACTGGCCCGCGTTCTACCTGATCGACAAGGGCGGCAACATCGTCTACCGCCACTTCGGCGAGGGGCGCTATGCCGAGACCGAGGCCGAGATCCAGCGGCTGCTGGCGCAGCCCCAGTCTTGACCCCTGCGCGCGGCGCCGCCATCGCGACGGACCGCCGCTGGGCACGCCAGAGGGCGTGCGACGGCACGCGGGAGCGGCGCGTGACGCGGCCGCGGGCTGTCAGCCGCCGGCCAGCGCCAGCATCAGCAGCGCGCCCAGCAGGGCCGGCGGCATCACCCACGCGCCCAGCTTGAGAAAGCGCAGCGCGCCGACGTGCTGGCCCTCGCGCCGCACGGCGATCAGCCACAGCAGCGTCGCCAGCGAGCCGGTGATCGACAGGTTGGGGCCCAGGTCCACGCCGATCAGCAGCGCGCCGGCGGTCTGTGCCGGCAGGTCGGCGATCTGGCCGACCGAGCCGGCGATCAGGCCGGCCGGCAGGTTGTTGATGACATTGCTGGCCAATGCCGCCACGATGCCCGCGCCCCACAGCGCGCCGCCGGCCGAGTCGCCTGCCAGCCGCAGCAGTGCCCGCGCCAGCGCGTCGATGGCGCCGCTGAGCGCCAGGCCCTCGACCAGCACGAACAGGCCGGCCACCATCGGCAGCACGCCCCAGGCCACGTGGCGCAGCACCGGCAGCGGGCTGAGCCGCTGCTTCAGGTGGATCAGGCCGGCGGTGGCCAGCCCGGCGATGAAGGTCGGCAGGCCCAGGTCGGCGTGCAGCGCCGAGGCCAGCATCAGCACCGCCGCCGTCAGCAGGATGCCGATGCCGGTCAGGCGCGCGCCCGCGGCCAGCGGTTGCGGCACGATGTCGGTGCGCAGCGGCTGGCGCAGCGCCTCGCGCTGGCTGAAGCGCAGGGCCAGATAGGTCAGGCCGATGGCCGCCAGCGACGGCAGGGTGAAGCGTTGCAGCCAGTCCAGCAGCGGCGGCATCTGGCTGCCGTACACCACCAGGTTGGCGGGGTTGGAGATCGGCAGCACGAAGCTGGCGGCGTTGGCGATGAATGCGCAGATGAACAAATAGGGCAGCGGCCGCGCGCCGGCGGCCCGCGCCGCGGCGTACACCGCCGGTGTCAGCACCACGGCGGTGGCGTCGTTCGACAGGAAGACGGTGACCAGGATACCCACCAGGAACACCAGGTCGAACAGCCGCCGCGCCGACCCGCGCGCATGACGCGCCGCCACCATCGCCAGCCAGTCGAACAGCCCCTGCTGGCGCGCCAGCTCGGCCAGCACCATCATGCCGATCAGGAACAGGTACACGTCCAGCCCCTTGCCGACCGCGCCCAGCGCCGCCTGCCACGGGATCAGCCCGGTCGCCGTCAGCAGCAGCGCGGCGCCGCCGGCCCAGACGTATTCGGGCAGCTTCCAGGGGCGCAGCAGGATGCCGACGATCGCCAGGGCGGAAATGCCCCAGAGGGCGAGGGAGGGTGCGGGAAAGGACATGGGCGGCGACGGCGAGAATCCAGGGCGGGAAGCATTATCGCCGGTTCGGCGCGCCTACTGGATCTGCAAGGTATACATCGCCCGGCCGCGCACCAGCGTCAGCAGCAGCGGCTGCCCCGGCGCGGCGCCGGCCAGCAGGCCGCGCAGGTCGGCCAGCCGGCTGACCGGGCGCTGGTTGACGCCGATGATGACGTCGCCGCGCTGCATCCGCGCCGCCACCGCGCCGCGCTCGGGATAGGTGGCGCTGACCGCCACGCCATCGTTGCCCTTCAGGCGCTGTTCGCGGCCGATCTCGGCGAATTCCACGCCGTTCAGGCGCGCATCCAGCGAACCGCCGTGCAGCCGCTCGTTCTTCTCGGGTTCGATGCGCAGCGTCACCTCCGAGCGCTGGCCGCCGCGCGACAGCGTCAGCCGCACCTGCTTGCCCACCGGCAGCAGGCCCTCGGCGTTGCGCAGTTGCGCGCTGCTGCCGATCGGCTTGCCATCCAGCGCCACGATCAGGTCGCGCGCCTGCACCCCCGCCTGTTGCGCCGGCGAGCCGTCCGCCACGCGCGCCACCACCACCCCCGTGGCGTTGGGCGCCATGCCCAACTGGCGCGCGTTGCGCGGCGTGACGTCGATGGTGTCCAGTCCCAGGCCGCCGCGCTGCACCTGGCCGTGCTGCAGCAGTTGGCGCATGACCTCGCCCGCCAGGTTCGACGGAATCGCGAAACCGATGCCGACGTTGCCGCCCGAGGGCGTGTAGATCATGGTGTTGATGCCGACCAGCTCGCCATTCAGGTTGACCAGCGCGCCGCCCGAGTTGCCCGGATTGATGGAAGCGTCGGTCTGGATGAAGTTCTGGTAGCCGGCCGCGCGCAGGCTTGAGCGCTCCAGCGCTGACACAATGCCCGACGAGGCCGATTGCCCCAGGCCGTAGGGATCGCCGATGGCGACCACGAAATCGCCCACCCGCAGGTCGCTGGAATCGGACAGGGTCAGGGCCTGCAGCCTGTCGGGCGGAATGCGCAGCACCGCCAGGTCGGTGTCCGGATCGCTGCCGACCACCGTCGCGGTGAAGCTGCGGCCGTCCTGCAGCGACACGCGGATGGAGGTGGCGCCGCGCACCACATGGTGATTGGTCAGGATGTTGCCCTGGGCCGCGTCGACGATCACGCCCGAGCCGATGCTCTGGCGTCCGCCGGCGCGGGCCGGGCCGAAGGCGGGCGCCTGCCCGCCGTCGCCCTGGGCGGAAATGTTGACCACCGCCGGCGTCACGCGTTCGAGCATCGGCGCCAGCGAGGGCAACGGCTGGCCGTCCACGGCCATCGGCAGCGCGGCCAGCGCGCGGCAGGGCAGGGCGGACGGGATTGCCAGGGAGGCGGCCAGGGCCGCGGCGGACAGGATTCGGTTCATGGGGGGCCTTGCTGAGTCTGCACGGCAGTATCGCCGCGCCCGGCGTCGCCCATATGACCGATCAAGCCCCTTTCCGGCGGCGTGTTCCGCCGCCGCGCCCGGCGCGCCTAGAAACCGACCGCCTGACCGTCGCGGCGGGAATCGGACGCCGCCACATATCCGCCCTGCGGCAGCCGGCGGATCAGTTGCGCCGAACCGAACTCCAGGCTGTCGACCGGCGCCACCGCCACGTTGTGGCCGCGCTGGCGCAGCGTGTCGACCACGTCTGCGGGCAGGTGCGATTCGACGTTCACCACCGGACCCTTTTCCACCCGGAAGCGCGGCGCGTCGCTCATGGCCTGGGGATTCTGGCCGAAGGCCGCCAGCCGCGTCATCATCTGCAGGTGACCCTGCGCCTGCATCGAGCCGCCCATCACGCCGAACGACATCACCGGCTCGCCGCCGCGGGTGACGAAGGCCGGGATGATGGTGTGCATCGGCTTCTTGCGCGGCGCCACCTGATTGACGTGGCCGGGCGTCAGCACGAAGTTCAGGCCGCGGTTGTGCAGGCTGATGCCGGTGCCCGGCACCACCACGCCCGAACCGAAGCCGTGGTAGTTGGACTGGATGAACGACACCATGGTGCCGGCCGCGTCGGCGGCGGTCAGGTAGACCGTGCCGCCGGTCGCGGGCGTGCCGGCCACCGGCACGGCGGCGCGATCCATCGAGATCAGCCGCGCGCGCTCGGCCAGGTAGGCCGGGTCGAGCAGGGCGCGGGCGTCGGTGCGCATGTGGCGCGGGTCGGCCACGTGGTGATGCAGGTCGGCGAAGGCCAGCTTCATGGCCTCGATGCTGACGTGGTAGTAATCGGCGCTGTCGCGGCCCATCGATTCCAGGTCGAACTGTTCCAGCATGCCCAGCGCCATCAGCGCCGAGATGCCCTGGCCGCTGGGCGGGATTTCATGCAGTTGGTAGCCGCGGAACGATTGCGAGATCGGCTCGACCCACTCGGGGCGATGCTGGTCCAGGTCGGCCGCGCTCAGCGCGCCGCCGGTGCGGGCGGCGAAATCGGCGATCCTGTTGGCCAGCGCGCCGCGGTAGAAGCTGTCGCCGCCGCTCTCGGCGATCTCGCGCAGGGTGCGCGCCTGGTCCGGAAAGCGCCACCATTCACCCGCCTGCGGCGCGCGGCCTTGCGGCAGGAAGGCCTGCGCGAAGCCCGGCTCCTGCGCCAGCTTGGACGCCTGGTTGGCCCATTGGCGCGCGATCGTCGGGCTCACCGCGAAGCCATTCTCGGCGTAGGCGATGGCCGGCTCGAACAACTGCGCGAACGGCAGCTTGCCGAAGCGGTCGGACAGCGCCTTCCAGCCCGCCACCTGGCCGGGCACGGTGACCGTGCCCCAGCCGGTGCCCGGCATCGCCTCGCGGCCGGCGAAGTACGCCGGCGTCCACGCCGCCGGCGAGCAGCCGCTGGAGTTCAGGCCATGCAGTCTTCCTTCGTGCCACACCAGCGCGAACATGTCGCCGCCGATGCCGTTCATCACGGGCTCGACCACGGTCAGCGCGATGGCGGTGGCGATGGCGCTGTCCACGGCGTTGCCGCCGGCCAGCAGCATGCGCAGCCCGGCCTGCGCCGCCAGCGGCTGGCTGGTCGCGACCGCGTTGGCGGCCAGCACCGGCATTTTTCGGGAAGCGTACGGAAAAGACCAATCGAAGGAAGAAGACATGGTGGCGTGGGGACTCTGTGGAAAATTACTGCGGGGTGATGCCGGCCTGGTCGATCAACTGCTTGGTGCGGGGAATCTCGGCCTTGATGAAGGCGGCGAATTCCTCGCGGCTGCCGCCACGCGGCTCGGCGCCGGCTTCGGCCAGCTTACCGCGCAAGGCGGGATCGGCCAGCACCTTGTTGACGGCGCGGTTGAGCTTGTCCAGGATCGGCGCGGGCGTGCCTTCCGGCGCCACCAGCCCGTACCAGGGGGCGATGTCGTAGCCGGCATAGCCCTGCTCGGCGATGGTGGGGATGTCCGGCGCCAGCGACGAGCGCTGCGAATTGGACATGCCCAGCGCCAGCAGCGCGCCGCTCTTGACCTGCGGCAGGCCGGTCATGATGGTGTCGAAGTACATCGACACCTGGCCGCTCAGCAGCGCCGGAATCGCTTCGCCGGCGCCCTTGTAGGGCACGTGCAGGATGTCGATGCCGGCCACCGACTTGAGCATTTCGCCCGCCATGTGCGAGGTGGTGCCGGTGCCGAACGAGGCGTAGGTCAGCTTGCCGGGATTGGCGCGGGCGTACGCGATCATCTCGGGCAGGGTCTTGAACGGCTGCTGCGGATTGGCCAGCAGGATGTTGGGCGTATACGCCACCATCGACACCAGCTCGAACTTGTCCGGATCGTAGGCCAGGCGCTTTTGCAGGAATCGGTTGGTGACGACGGCGGCCGGGCCGCCCATCAGCAGTGTGTAGCCATCGGGCGCCGAGCGCGCCACCGAGGCGCTGCCGATCGCGGCGGCGGCGCCCGGGCGGGCCTCCACCACGAAGGGCTGGCCCAGTTCGGTCGACAGCGCCGCGCCAAGCTGGCGCGAAATCAGGTCGGTGGCCGAACCAGCCTGGAACGGCACCACGATGCGCACCGGATGCTGCGGCCAATCGGTGGCCTGGGCGCCGGCTTGCGCGGCGAAGGCCACGGCGGCGGCGCCCGCCAGGGCGCGGATGAGACGGAAAGGCATGGATTCCCCTTGAATGCGTTGTATCGATGGAGCGCCAGGCGGGTCTATCGCCCGTTGCGGTCCCGGCGGACGCGCAAGGTCGGCGCGCCAGTCACGGATTTGACGCGAGCGCCGGCGATCCGAACATAGGTATTTGCATCCATGGATCACTGGATCCAATTTGTGTTATTTTTGCGTTTATCTATCATGGCGGCTTTGAAAACCCCGGGGACGAGAATGCTGCAGTTTCAGAAGACAGCCGTCAGCGCCGAAGAAGAGGCCTACCAGCACCTGCAGCGCGAAATCCGGCTGGGCAACTACCCGCCCGGCCACCGCCTGGTGCCCGAGGTCATCGCCAGCGAGATCGGCACCAGCCGCATGCCGGTGCGCGGCGCGCTGCGCCGGCTCGCCTCCGAGGGCCTGGTCGAGATCCGCGCCAATCGCGGCGCCGTGGTGCGCGGCCTGAACCAGCAGGAAATGCGCGAAGTCTTCGAAATGCGCTCGGTGCTCGAAGGGCTGGCCGTGCGCAACGCCGTGCGTCACATGAGCGCCGAACACATCCGCCGCCTGGCCAACATGCTGGACCAGCTCGAACAGGGCTCCGGCGATTACCTGGACTGGACCAGCGCCCATCGCGACTTCCACGAATACCTTTGCAGTTTCTGCCAGCAGCCGCGCCTGTTGCGGCAGATCTCCGAACTGCACTCGGTGGTCGAGCCCTACATGCGCCTGTGGGCCGCCCAGCCGGGACGCGTGCTGCGGGTGCGCGAATCGCACCAGGAACTGATCGACGCGCTGCTCACCGGCGACGCCGACCGCTGCGAGGCGGCGATGCGCCAGCACGTGCTGAACACGGTGCCGGCGTTGCAGGCCTTCCTCGAACGGGCAAACTGAGGTCCGGCGGTCAGGCCTCGCGCGGCAGCGGCTTCGGTTTGCGCTTGAACTTGATCTCGCTGGCCAGGACCCCGGCCACGATCAGCGCCGCGCCCACCAGCGCCACGCCCGGCAGGCGTTCCCCGGCCAGCCGGCCGACGATGCCGCCCCACACCGGCTCGCCGGCATAGATCACCGTGGCGCGGGTTGGCGACACCGACTTCTGCGCCCAGTTCATGGTCAACTGGATCACCGCGCTGGCCAGGCCCAGCCCGATCGCTCCGCCGGCCCATCGCCACGAGAACGCCGGCACGGGCTCGCCCAGCAGCGGCATCAGCGCGAACGACACCAGCCCCGCCGTCAGCAACTGCACCGCCGTGACACGGCGGCTGTCCACCGAGCTGGCGAAATGGCCGATCAGGATGATCTCGGCGGCAATCGCCGCCGCGCCCGCCAGCGTCGCGACCTCGCCCGGACTGAAATGCAGCGCGCCCGCCTCGGGCCCCGCCAGCAGCACCAGCCCGGTGAACGCCAGCGCCACGCCGACCCAGCTCATCAGGCCCGGCGGGCGCTTGAGCACCGCCCATTGCAGCAACGGCACGATCGGCACGTACAGCGCGGTGATGAAGGCCGACTGGCTGCTGGTGATGGTGCGCAGGCCGTAGGTCTGCAGGTAATACCCCAGGAACAGGGCGCAGCCGATCGCCACCCCCGCCCCGGTCTCGCGCCGCGTCAGCCCCGCCATGTGCCGGCGGAACAGCAGCATCGACCCCACCCCCGCCAGGGTGAACCGCACGCCCACGAAGAACAGCGGTCCGCTATGCTGCATGGCGATATGGATAATGAGGAAAGTGCTTCCCCACAGCATGGTGACCAGCACCAGGGCGATTTCCTGGCGCGACAGGGCAAACATCGATTCGGATTTCACGGCGGACTTCAGGTGTCACTAATTTGAGCAATATACTGCACATTACCAATTCCGACAGTGATGTCCTCACGCACGTGGGGGCCAATCTGAAACGCCTGCGCAAGCTGGCCGGCCTGAGCCAGTCGGCGCTGGCCGACGCCTCCGGCATCAGCCGCCGCATGATCGCCGGCCTGGAAGCGGGCAACGCCAACATCAGCCTGTCCAGTCTGGACAAGCTGGCGCAGGCGCTGGATGTGGGGTTTGTCGACCTGGTCAGCGATCCGGCGCGCGAACGGCGCCGCATCGAGGCCCGCGCCTGGCGCGGCAAGCGCCCCGGCAGCCAGGCCGTGCTGCTGGGCGCGGCGCCCGCCAGTTGCGAGGCGCAGCTCTGGATCTGGTCGCTGGGACCGGGCGAAACCTACGTGGCCGAGCCCGACCCGCAAGGCTGGCACGAAATGATCTACGTCATCGAGGGCACGCTGCTGCTGGAGCTGTCGGGCGTGACGCAGCCGGTGCGGGCCAACGACTTCGCCATCTACAGCAGCGCGCAGCCGTATTCCTATCGCAACGACGCCGACGCGCCGCTGCGCTTCGTGCGCAACGTGTTGCGCTAGGTCCGCATTGGCGGGGCGCCCGCCGCCCCGGGACGTCGGTTTGCCGCCACGGCCCGGATTTTCTTGCGCCACGGCGTCGCGGCGGTCGGCTAGAATCGAGAATAATATTCATTCCTAGGCCGCTCGGTTGCATGGGCGTCAAGTGCGTTCCATGTCCGATCAGGCTCCCGCTCCCACCCTCGAAGCGCTGTACAGCGACCACCATCCCTGGCTGGTGGGCATGTTGCGCCGCAAGCTCGGCGACGGCGACAGCGCCGCCGATCTGGCCCAGGACACCTTCCTGCGCGTGCTCGCCAACCGCAACGTCGAGGCGATCCTGCGGCCGCGCGAGTATCTCGCCACCATCGCCCGCGGCCTGGTCACCGATGCCTACCGCCGCCAGGCCATCGAGCGCGCCTACCTCGAAACCCTGGCGGCTCGGCCCGAGCCGGTCGCCATCTCGCCCGAGACCCGCGCCATCCTGCTCGAAACCGTGCTGGCCATCGACCGCATGCTGGATCAATTGGGCCCGCGCACCCGCGAGATCTTCCTGCTGGCGCAGTTCGAGGAATTGACCTACGCCCAGGTGGGCGCGCGGCTGGGCGTGTCCGTCACCACCGTCAAGAAGCACATGGTGCGCGCGCTGACGCAGTGCCTGTTGCTGGCCGCCGACTGATGCGGCCCGCGCCGGAACTGCTGGAGGCCGCCGCGCACTGGTACGTCGCCCTGCGCGACGCCGATGCCGACGATCCCGCCCGGACCGCCTGGCGCCGCTGGCTGGAGGCCGACGCGCGCCACCGCCAGGCCTGGGAGCGCATGCTGGCGCTGCAGCAACGGCTGGGCAGCGTGCCCGGCGACCTGCTGTTGCCGACCCTGCGCGGCGCGCGCCGGCAGCAGCGCCGCCGCCTGCTGGCGCTGGCGCTGCTGGCCGGCGGCGGCGCCACCTTCGGCTGGGTCGCCGCGCCGCCCTGGCGCGTCCTGACCGCCGGATTGCGCACCGCCACCGGCGAGCGCCGCACCGTCACGCTGCCCGACGGCGGCACCCTGTATCTCAACACCGCCTCCGCCGTCGATATCGACTATGGGCCTGAACGCCGCCTGCTGCGCCTGCATCAGGGCGAAGTGCTGGTGCAGACCGCGCCCGACCCCGCCGGCCAGCGGCCGTTCGAGGTCTGGACCGAGGACGGCGGCGCGCGCGCGCTCGGCACCCGCTACAGCGTGCGGCGCGAGGCCGGCGGCACGCGCGTCGCGGTGTTCCAGGACGCGGTGCTGCTGCAACCCGCCGATCCGGCGGCGCCATCGCGGCGCCTGGAGGCCGGCCACCAGAGCCTGCTGACCACCCGCGCCGCCGCCGCGCCCGAACCGGTGGCGGCGGGCCAGGCGGACTGGGTCGAGGGCCGGCTGGTCGCCATCGACCAGCCGCTGGGCGACTTCATCGCCGAACTGGCGCGCTATCGCCAGGGCAGCCTGAGCTGCGATCCCGCGGTGGCGCACCTGCGCCTGTCGGGCGCCTTCCGCCTGGCCGACACCGACGCGGTGCTGGAGAACATCGCCGCATCGCTGCCGGTGGCCTTGCGCAGCCGCACCCGCTATTGGGTGCGGGTCGTCCCGCGTTGAATTTTTTTCGTCGCGGGGGTTGCTCTTTTTGATTCTCATCCGGCCTATCAGGGAAGGCCGCCGGGTCAGGACCTGGCGGCGTCCCGTGTCCCGTCCGTGAGAGCCACCGTGTCCCGCAAGCCGCCAGCCGCCGTCCCCCGTTTCGCTTCCCCTCATCGTCGACCGACGGTCGCGCGCCCGCTCGTCCGGGCCAGGCCGCGCCTGCTGCCGGCGCTGGTCGCCGCCGCCGTCTGCGCCGCCATCTCCGCTGGACCGCTGACCCCCGTGGCGCAGGCCCAGGCCGTGTCCGCGACGCGCAGCTACGACATCGCCGCCGGGCCGCTGGACGTGGTGCTGAGCCGCTACGCCGCGGCCGCCGATATCACCCTGTCGTTCAACGCCGACCAGACCCGCGGACGCCAGTCCGCCGGCATCCGCGGCGCCTATGGCGTCGAGGCCGGCCTGGCCCACCTGCTGGCCGGCAGCGGGCTGGAGGCGCGCCATCGCGGCGGCGGCAACTACGTGCTGCGCGCGCTGCCCGCCGCCGGCGTCGCCACCCTGGATGCCGTGACCGTCACCGGCGAGACCGCCTTCGGTCCGGTGCCGGGCTATGCCGCCAGCCGCACCGCCACCGCCACCAAGACCGACACCCCGATCCTGGAGGTGCCGCAATCGGTCTCGGTGATCGGCCGCGAGGAAATGGAGGCGCGCGGCGCCCTCGACGTGATGGACGCCATCCAGTACACCCCGGGCGTGTCCGTCAACACCTACGGTCCCGACAACCGCGGCTGGGAATACATCAGCCTGCGCGGCTTCATGACCTACAACGTCACCATGCGCGACGGCCTGGCGCAGAGTCCGGCCGGCGTCACCTACTACTCCACCGAGCCCTACGGCCTGGAGCGCATCGAGGTGCTGCGCGGCCCGTCGTCGATGACCTTCGGCCAGAGCGATGCCGGCGGCCTGCTCAACCGCGTCAGCAAGCTGCCCAGCGGTGACCGCATCCGGGAAGTCGAGGTGCAGTACGGCAGCTTCGAGCGCAAGCAGTTGGCGTTCGACCTGGGCGATGCGTTCGGCCCCGGCGACGCCCTCAGCTACCGCCTGGTGGGCGTGGGGCTGGACAGCGATGACCAGGACAAATATCCCAACGGCGACAAGATCAACCGCAAGCGCCTGTACCTGGCGCCGTCGCTGCGCTGGCAACCCAGCGCCGCTACCTCGCTGACGCTGCTGGGCGAATACATCAAGGACAAGTCCGGCGAGGATCCGTACTACTTCGCCAAGGACTACAAGCTCACCGACGTCAAGATGGGCGATCCGGGCTTCAGCCGCATCAGTCGCGAGCAGGCCTCGGTCGGCTATCAGTTCGAGCATCGCTTCAACGACGCCTGGACCTTCCGCCAGAATTTCCGCTACAGCCATCTGTCGCTGGATCGGCGCGTGGTCTGGACCGACGAGGTCAATGAAGACGTCACTGCCATCACCCGCGTGGCCCGCACTTGGGACGATCCGCTGAGCCAGTCCGTGCTGGATACGCAGATGCTGGGCAAGCTGCGGCTGGCCGGCGCCGAGCACACGGTGCTGTTCGGCCTCGACTGGAACGACCAGCGCGCCAGGGCCAACCGCTATATCGGCCCCGCGCCCGGCCTGGATCTGCTCAATCCGGTCTATGGCGTGCCGATCCCCACGCCCACCCAGCCTCTCGCCAACTACCGCCAGACCATCCGCCAGGCCGGCCTCTACCTGCAGGACCAGATCAAGCTCGACGATCATTGGATCGTGACCCTGGGAGGACGCCAGGACCGCGTCACCGCCACCACCGACGACCGTCTCAACGGCACCTACACACGGGTCCGCGACAACGCCTTCAGCGGCCGCGCCGGGCTGACCTACGTGGCCGCCAATGGCGTGGCCCCGTATGTCAGCTACTCGGAATCGTTCCTGCCCAGCAGCGGCGTGGATGGCGACGGCAATCCCTTCAAGCCCAGCCGCGGCAAGCAGGTGGAAGTCGGCGTCAAGTACCAGCCGGCTGGATCGCGCAGCCTTTACACCGTGGCCGTGTTCGATCTGAACAAGACCAACATCGTCAGCTACAACCCCATCACCAACGAACAGCGCCAGATCGGCAAGCAGCGCGCCCGCGGCATCGAGTTCGAGGCCAAGGGCGAGCTGGCGCGCGGCCTGAACCTGGCGGCTTCCTACACCTGGCTCGACATCACCGTGCGCAACAGCGGCGACGCGCTGGAAGTGGGCAAGATCCCGATTGGCGTCCCCAAGCAGACCGCGGCGCTGTGGCTGGACTACACGCTGGCCGAGGGCCTGGGCGTGGGCGGCGGCCTGCGCTATATCGGCCGGCGCCAGGATGACGAGCACAACACCACCAGCCGGCCCGGCGTGACGCTCGCCGACGCCGTCGTCCACTACGAAAAAGGCCCGTGGCGGCTGGCGCTCAACGCCACCAACCTGTTCAACCGCGACTACTACTCGATCTGCTACGTGGGCGAGTGCTATCGCGGCGCGGAGCGCACCGTGGTGCTCACGGCGCGCTATCGCTGGTAGGGATGCGCGCTGCCGGGCACCCGGCCGGCACCGCCGCCGCGTCGCGCCGCGTCCGTCGCGGCGCTCCCGCCGCGGCTCCCGTTATGCGGCTCCCGTTATGCGGTGCCCGTTGCGCGGCGCCCGTTGCGCGGCGCCCGTTACGCGGCGCCCGCTACGCGGAGCCCGTTACGTGGCTCCCGTTACGCCAGTTCGGGCCGCGCGAAGCGGCGGTTTTTCAGCACCGGCAGCACGTCGCGCGCATGCGCGATGCGCGCCGGATCCAGGTCGGCGAACACCAGTGCCTCCTGCTCGCCGGCCTGCGCGATCGCCACGCCCAGCGGATCCACCACCAGGCTGGCGCCGATGTTGCGCGGGCCGCATTCGCCCACCGCCGCCACATAGCAGGTGTTCTCCAGCGCCCGCGCCGTGCTCAGCACCGACCAGTGCGCTTCCTTGAGCGGTCCCTTTACCCAGGCCGACGGCGCCACCAGCACGTCGGCGCCATCCAGCGCCAGGCGGCGCGCCAGCTCGGGAAAGCGCAGGTCGTAGCAGGTCATCATGCCGACCCGCATGCCGGCCACCGGCACCAGCGGCGGCACCTCGTCGCCCGGCACCACGTTGACCGACTCCTGCATCGAGAACGCGTCGTACAGGTGCAGCTTGCGGTACTGCGCCACGATCTCGCCGCGGCGCAGCGCCACCTGCGTGTTCCAGACGCGCTCGCCCGCGGCGGGCGTGTGCACGGTCATGATGACCGTCAGGTCGAGCCCGCGCGACAGCGCCTGCAACTGCGTCATGAACGGGCCGTCCAGCGGCTGGGCGGCGCGCCGCACCAGGTCGGGGTCGGCGATGTCGCGCGCCAGGATGCCCTCGGGCAGCACCAGCAGGTCGGCGCCGGCCTCGGCGGCGCGGCGCATCAGGTCCAGGCAGACGCGGGCGTTGTCTTCCCAGACCGGGCGGACGGCGAATTGCCCCATGGCGATTTTCATAATGGATTCCTCGGTGTTCAGTGCGCGTGCGGAAACAGCTCGGTCGGCGTCATGACGCGGTCGGCCAGTTGCTGGGCGTGCAGCTCGGCGGCGAAGTCGCCGATCATCTTCAGGTTCGGTTCCAGGCCGTTGCGGTTCCAGGCCTCGGGCAGGTCGCGCGAGGTCTGGATCAGTTCGTCCAGGATCCACGGCGTGGTGTCGGCATACTTGCGGCGCTTGTCCAGCCACAGCGCGGCTGATGCGTCCAGCGCCTCGCTCAGCGCCTGCGCCACCCAGGGATGGGCGTTGGCCAGCGCCGGCTTGAGCCCCAGCAGGTGGATGCCCGGCACGTAGCCGACCTGACGGAAGTAGTCGACCTCGCTGTCGCGGCAAGAGGGCAGCAGTTGACGCAGGTCCGACCCGGCGTCGAAGAAGCCGTCCGGCATGAAGGGCGTGAACACCGCCTCCAGTTCGCCGGCGCGCAGCAGGTCCACCAGCGGGCGCTCGTCGGCCACCGCCTCGATCACGCCGGGCCGGCCGAAGCCGCCCAGCCGGTCGGTGATCGGGTGCGCGCCGGTCAGGCGTCCCACCTTCCACACCGCGTCCTCCACGCCGATGCCCTCGCGCCGCAGCAGCGCGCGGGTCCAGGTATTGCCGGAGTCCTGCCAGCCGGTCATGCCGATGCGGGCGCCGGCCAGTTGGTCCAGCCGCGTGATGCCGCTGCCGCGCGTGGTGATGATGCAGCGGTGGCGAAAGCCGCGCATCAGGAAGTGCGGCACGCCGACGATGTCGTCGCGACCCCGGGCGCGGCCCAGGCAATAGCGGCTCATCGACATTTCACCGGCGTCGAAGCGCGGGTCGCTGGCCAGGTCGTCGGGCAGGGCGCCGACCCGGTGGATCTCCAGGTCAATGCCGCGGGCGGTCACATCGCCGAGGGCGAGCGGGACGATGTAGTCCCAGTCGCGCACGGCGAATCGGATCTTGATGCTCATGGATGGTGTCCTCGCGGCCGGACGGCCGCGGTGGGGGGAGGGAAGGGAATTGCCGGCCCGCGCCTAGTCCAGGCGGATGCCGCGCGCCTTGACGACGTCGCGCCAGAAGTCCTGCATGCCGACCTGCATCTTGAGCAGGTCGTCGCCGTACAGGTCCAGGATGTCGTTGCCCGAGTTCAGGATGAACTCGCGCAGCGCGGGCGTCCTGAGCGCCTGGCGCAGCGCTTCGCGCAGCTTGGCCAACGCCGCGGGCGGCGTGGCGGCCGGCGCGTACAGCGCGGTCCAGCCGTACAGCGTCAGGCTCGGATAGCCCAGCTCGGCCACCGTGGGCACCTCGGGCGCATCGGCCACGCGCTTGTCGCTGGTGGCGGCAATGGCCACGGTCTTGCCGGCCTTCACGTACGGCAGCGCCGAGGACGGCGTATCGAACAGGATGTCGATGGTGCCGCCGATCAGGTCGGACTCGGCGGCGGCCGGCCCCTTGTACGGAATGTGCGACAGTTGGATGCCGGCCAACTGGCTCAGCAGCTCGCCCAGCAGGTGCGGGTTGGTGCCGGGGCCGGCGCTGCCGTAGGTCAGCTTGCCCGGCTCGGCCTTGGCGCGCGCGATCAGGTCCTGCACGCTGCGGATGCCCGAGGCCTTGCTGGCCACCAGCACGAACGGCGAGCGCGAGATCACGCCGATGGGCGCGAAGTCCTTGTTCTCGTCATACGGCAGCTTGCGGCTCAGCACGATCGGCAGCATCACCATGGCGCTGGAGGCGCCGGCCAGCAGCGTATAGCCGTCCGGCGCCGCCTTGGCCACGGCGTCCACGCCGATGGCGCCGCCCGCGCCCGAGCGATTCTCGACCACGAAGGACTGCCCGAGCTGCTCGCCCATCGTCTTGCTGACGGCGCGCGCCAGCACGTCGGACGACGCGCCCGGCAGCGTGTGCACGATGACCTTGATGGGTTTGGACGGATAGGCGTCCTGCGCCTGGGCCGGGCCGGCCAGGGCCAGGCCCAGCGTCGCGGCGACGGCCAGGCGGTGGATAGCGTTCATGGATTTTCCCCTTGCTGTTCTGGTCCGGGCGCCCGCGTCGGGCGCCATCGGCAGGGCCATTGTCGGCAGGCGGGCTAATATGCGTCAATGTCGAAATTCGGCGTGATACTTGCATAACGCACAACTGTTTGGAGGCCCGCCATGAACTTCATGGCCTTGGAGGCGCTGCGCGCCTTCGTCGAAGGCGGCAGCATCGCCGAAGCGTCCCTGCGCATCCATCGCAGCCCGTCGCAGGTCAGCCGGCTGCTGGCCATGCTGGAGGACGAGGCCGGCTTTCCGCTGCTGCTCAAGGAAGGGCGGCGGCTATCGCTGACCGAACAGGGGCAGGGCTTCTACCAGCGCATCGACGAGATGCTGCGGGCCGGTGACGCCGTGCGCGAATACGCTCGCGGCGCCCGGCGCAAGAACCGCACCCATGTCAACGTGCTGGTGGCCCAGCACCTGATCGAGGGCCTGCTGGTCGACGCCGTGGCCCGCGCCGTGCAGGAGGACAATGCCTTCGGCGTCACCATCAATGCGCGCATGCCGCCCAATGTCGATGCCTGGATCAGCCAGCAGCAGTTCGACCTGGCGCTGGCGCAACTGCCGGTCGAGCATCCGCTGCTGACCACCGAGATCCTGGCCGAATCGCGCGCCGTCGCCGTCCTCAGCGGCGCCGACGCGCGCGCCGCGCAGGCCGTCATCACGCCGCGGATCCTGGGCCAGGGCCGCTTCATCGGCCTGCCGCAGCGCGGCGCCCTGCATCACCGCTATGCGCGCGCCTTCGCCCAGGCCGGCTACGAGCCCGATGCGCAGTTCGATGTCTCGTTTGGCTTCATCGCCTGCCAGTTGGCGGTGCGCGGTTGCGGCGCGGCCCTGAGCGACCCGCTGTCGGCCCTGTCGCAGATCCACCTGGGCGCGCAGATCCGCCGCTTCGAGCCGGAAACGCCGCTGCAATATGGCCTGATCTACCCCAAGGCGCGCCCGCCGTCGCCGGCCGCGCAACTGCTGATCCGGCACCTGCGCGCCGTCGCGGCCGAAAAGCTGCGCCACGTCGAGACGCTGGTCGCCACGCCGGCTGACGGCGCGCCCAGGCCGCGCCGTCGCAAGCCGCGCGCCGCCTGACCGCTCACCGGACAGGATTTCATCGCCGCCGCGCCGCCCACATATAGCCGGGAGTAATATGGCGCGTCTGGCGGCCGGCTTCCGTCTCCTCGCATCCCTCGCGGTGTCCGTACTGAAGCGCCCCAGCGCGACAAGAAGACACAAGGAGAGAGGCAAGTGGAGAAGCAAGAATCGGCCGGCTGGTATTTCGGCTGGAACATCGTCGGCGCCGCAACGGTGCTGACGCTGCTCACGGTGGGCCTGCGCATGGGCATCGGCCCGTTTTTCCTGCCCATGGCGGACGGCCTGGGTTTTTCGCGCAGCCTGCTGTCGGGCATCGTCGCGGCCGGCATGCTGTGCTATGGCCTGGCGATGCCGCTGGCCGGCTACCTGGTCAGCACCCGCGGCACCCGCTTCGTGCTGCTGACCGGCGCCGCCATCGTGGTGGCCTCGTCCATCTGGACCGTCTTCGCGCGCGGCCCGATCGAATTCCTGCTGTCCTCCGGCGTGGCGTTGTCGGTCGGCCTTGCCTTCACCAGCCCGGTGGCGCTGACCCCGGTCATCAGCCGCTGGTTCACGCGCCAGCGCGGCATGGCGCTGTTCTTCCTGTCCACCGGGTCCATGGCGGGCATCGCCCTGATGACGCCCACGCTCACCTTTGCCATCGGCGCCGTCGGCTGGCGCGAAACCCTGCTGGCCTTTGCCACCCTGTTCGCGTTGCTGACCGTGCCGGTGGCCTTGTTCGTGATGCGCGACCAGGCGCCCGAGCACACCGACCTGCTGCCGCACCAGATCGTCGAGAAAAAATCCGCGTCGCGGCCCGCCGCCAAGGGGCCCGAGCCGCGCGTCAAGGACGCCGTGCGCACGCTGCCGTTCTGGCAGGTGGCGCTGGGCCTGTTCGCCTGTGGCTTCAGCATGAACCTGCTGGGCACGCACGGCATGCCCATGTTGATGGACCATGGCTTTGACGCCACCACCAGTTCGCTGGGCATCGGCCTGATCGGCCTGGTGGCGATCTTCAGCACGCTGGTGCTGGGCCGCATGTCGGATCAGGTCGAACGGCGCAATATCCTGGCCGTCATCTATCTGGTGCGCGGGCTGGGGTTCTTCGCGCTGGTCATGGTCGGCGCGCATTGGGAACTGTACGCGGCCGCCACCATCGGCGGCATCGTCTGGGCCGGCAGCATCGCGCTGTCGTCGGCCATCCTGGCCGACGTCTACGGCGTGCGCCTGGTGGGCGTGCTGTACGGGCTGACCTACCTGGGCCACCAGGTCGGCGGCATGATCAGTTCATGGCTGGGCGGCTGGGCCTTCGAGGCCTTCCAGACCCACTGGGTGGCGTTCGGCGCGGCCGGCGCCCTGCTGCTGCTGGCCGCGGCCATCTCCCTGCAACTGCCGCGGCGCGGCGCCTTGCGCGCCGTGCCGGCGATGGCGGCGGGCGGGCGCTGAGCCCGCGCCGCCATCCGGCTCAGCGGTCCTTCAGCAGCGACACCAGCTCGGGCACGTAGCGCTCGCCGCCGCCCTGGCTGACCGCCTGGTCATAGGTGTGCAGCACGGCCGCGCCGATCTCGCGCACCGCGCCGGTCTCGGCCGCCATGGTGTTGTAGTAGGAAAGATCCTTCTGCGCATTCGACATGAAAAAGCGCAGCGACGACGGGTCCTGTTCCAGCAGATACGGCTTGAGGCGCTCCAGCGCCACGCCGCCGCCGCCGCCCTTGGTCAGCACCTCGGCGAACACCGCCGGGTCGATATCGGCGCGCAGCGCGCAGGCGGCCGCTTCCGACAGCAGCGCGATCGCGCCCAGCGACACGTAGTTGTGCAACAGCTTCATGCGGTGGCCCGCGCCCACCGGACCGGCGTGCGCGATATTCTCGGCAAAGCACGCCAGGATCGGTTTGCATTCCTCGAACAGGGACTTGTCGCCGCCCACCAGCAGGTTCAGGCGGCCTTCGGCGGCTTCCTTCGGCGTGCGCGTCATGGGGGCGTCGAGGAAACGGCCGCCCTTTTCGGTGACGGCCTCAGCCACCTTGACGGTGGAGGAGGGAATGGCGGTCGAGCAGTCGATGATCACCGTGCCGGGCCGCAGGCCTTCCAGCACGCCGCCGGGCGACAGCAGCACCGCCTCGACCTGCGGACTGCCCGTGACGCACAGGATGATCACGTCGGACTGCGCCGCCAGCGTCGCGCCGTCGGCGCAACTGGTGGCGCCCGCCGCCTTCAGCGCGTCCAGCGGCTGGTTGCCCGGATGTTCCAGCACCGTCAGCGCGTGACCATGCTTGACCAGATTGCTTGCGATGCCATGGCCCATCAGGCCGATGCCCACCATACCGATTTTTGCCATCTTCCACTGCTCCTGCCACACGGGCTGTTTGTTATGGCATAAATCTTACTCTCAGATCCGCGAGGATCCGGACGCCGCACCGCCGTGGGGCACGGCGCCGCGGTCCTTGCCGGACGGCCTTACGGCGCCCCGCCGCATGCCGGGCGGCGAGGCGCCAAGACCAGGCTGGCGCCGGGGAGGGCGGCAGGGCCAGCCGGCGCCGCGCATCACACGATGCGGATGCTCAGTTCCGGCAGGCCGTCCACGTGCGCCACGATCACATCGCCGCGCACCACCGGGCCGACGTTCTCCGGCGTGCCCGAATAGATCAGGTCGCCGGGAAACAGCTCGAACGCCTGCGACAGCCGCGAGATCTGCTCGGCCACCGACCAGATCATGTGCGACAGCGTGGCCTGCTGCTTGCGCTCGCCGTTGACCGCCAGCCAGATGTCGCCTTCCTTGTAGTGACCGGTCTGGGCTACAGGATGGATCGGGCCGATCGGCGCAGCGTGATCGAAGCTCTTGCCGATCTCCCACGGCTTCTTCTGGTCGCCCATGCCGCGTTGCAGGTCGCGCCGCGTCATGTCCAGCCCCAGCGCGTAGCCGTAGACGCAGTCCAGCGCCTTGTCCAGAGGAATGTCGCGGCCGCCCTGGGACAGCGCCGCGACCAGCTCCACCTCGTAGTGGTAATTCTGCGTCAGCGGCGGGTAGGGATGGTCGGTCACCGTGTCCGGCAACACCACCTGGATCGCGTCCGTCGGCTTCTGGAAGAAGAACGGCGGCTCGCGGCTCGGGTCCGAACCCATCTCGATGGCGTGGGCGGCGTAGTTGCGGCCGATGCAGTAGATGCGGCGCACCGGAAAGCGCAGCGCGCTGCCGGCGATCGGCACGGTGGTCTGCGCCACGGTAAACGGGGTTTGGACGGCCTGGGTCATCGCGGGTCTCCTGAAGGTTGCGAGGGTTGCCGCCAGCTTAGGTCGGCCTGGCCTGCCCGGCCTGGAGACGATTACGCAATCCGTGGACGATTCCACGCATTTCGCCGCGCGTCCTGTCGTGTCCTTTTTGCGCGGCTTGTGGCGGGTAGTCGCCCAGGGTGGGGGCTTCGCAGCGGGTCGACCTTACCGCCGGCGGCCTCACCGCGCCTCACTGGGCATCGGCCCTGCCGCGCCTCGGCTTCACCGCGCCTCCGCCTCGCCGCCGCGCAGGCGCTCGCGGTAGCCGGTCGGGCTGACCCCTTCCAGTTGGCGGAAGCGGCGCGAGAAATAGGCCTCGTCCGCGAACCCCGCCGCATGCGCCACCTGCGCCACCGTGCGCGCCGTGTGCGCCAGCAGGTCGCGCGCCAGCGCCATGCGGCGCTCGGCCACCAGCTCGGTGAAGGTCTTGCCGGTCTCTTTCTTGAGCAGGTGCGCCAGGTAATTGGGCGACAGGAATGCCGCCGCCGCCGCGTCGTTCAGCGTCAGGTTCTCGGCCAGGTGCGCGCCGATGTAGGCCAGCACCCGCCGCACGCTCTCGCGCCGGCTGCTGCCGGCATGGTGCCGCGCCAGGTGCAGCAGGTCGGCCTCGTAGCGGCCGCAAACCAGCCCGATCAGTTGCAGCATCAGGCCGCGGATGACCGTCGTCGACCCGAACCCGCGGCGCCGGTTCTGGTCCGTCAGGCGTCCGATCAGCGTCTCGGCCTCGGCCAGCCCGTCCGCGTCCAGCGCGAAATCCAGGTACTCCTGGAACAGGAACGGCGCCAGCGCCGGCGCCTGCGCCATCGGCACGTCCTCCAGGTCCAGCGGATCGACCGCCAGCTCCGGCCACAGGAAGCGCTGCGCGAAATTGATGATGACGTAGCGCGCGCCCGGCGGATGCGGCACCAGGTGCACCCGGTACGGCAGCACGAAACTCAGCCCCCCGCGCGGAAACGGCCGCGTGGTGCCGCTGATGGTCTGGCGCGTGTCGCCCTCCAGGTTCACCTGGATCTGGAAATACTCGTGCCGGTGCGGCTGCTCCAGCGGTTCGCGCACCTGCTGCGCGCGGATATCGAAATCGAAATAGTCCGCGCGCTCGGCCATGCCGTAGGTCTTGATGCGGTTCATGCGGGCGGTGAAGAAAGGGGCAATTGCATGGGAAGACTGTAGCGCCGGCGCGACGCCGGCGCCAGTTGCGCCGGATATTGTCCGTTCACCGGTCGCCAGGCGCCGCCGCTGGCGCGCGCCCGGCGGTTTGCGCTACCGTGGGGCATTGCGCAGCGCACCTTTCCCTCGCCATGACAGACACCATTCCCGCCGGCTTCGCACCCTGGCTTCCCAGCAGCCAATTCATGCGCCACCTGGCGGACCTGGGCGGCTTTTACCGGCGCGACGCCGACGACGTGCTGGCCATGCGCATTGGCACGGCCCACGGCAACATGCATGGCATGGCCCACGGCGGCCTGCTCGCCACCCTGGCCGACAGCGCGCTCGGCTTCGTCATCGCTCACCAGTGCCAGGCGTCGGTCGTCACCGCGCAGATGTCGGTCGAATACCTCAACGCCGTCATGCCCGGCGACTGGCTCGAAGCCCACGTCACCATCGACAAGCGCGGCAAGCGCCTGATCTACGCCACTTGCCACCTGAAAGTGGACGAACGCCTGGTGCTCAAGGCCAGCGCCGTCTTCGCCGTGCGCCAGGCTGCGGTGCCCACCTCGGACGGCTGAACGGTCGGCTTGCCCTTGGGCCGATGGGGCCGCCGTGGCTTCGCCCCACGCCGCGGAATCGGCGGCGGCAAGCCGCCGGCGCTGTCACCGGCCTACAGATACGGCGTCGCCAGCCAGATCACCTTGTTGCGCAGCCTCTTGGCGAACGGCGCCTGCTGCAGCTCCTCCAACGTCTGGCGGCGCCCCGCGGCCACCTGCGCGTCGATCCGGGCGCTCACCCAGCGCGCCACGTCCACGTCGTAGATCTCGGTATCCAGCTCGAAATTGAGCCGCAGGCTGCGCGGATCCAGATTCGACGATCCCACGTAGGCCCAGCCGTCGTCCACCGTCATCAGCTTCGAGTGGTCGAACGCTCCTCGCGAGCGCCATACCCGGCACCCCGTGCGCACCACCTGGTCCAGTTGCGCCGTCATGGCGTAATCGACCAGCCGCAGATTGTTCTTGCCCGGAATCACGATATCCACCACCACCCCCCGCCGCGCCGCCGTCGCCAGCGCGCCGATCAGTGGCTGATCGGGCAGGAAATAGGGAGACTGGATCCGCACATGCCGCTGCGCCACCGCCAGCGCACCCAGCAGGATGCTGTGCGCGCTGCCCATGGCGCGGTCCGGCCCCGACGGCACGCAGCGCATCGGCACCGCGCCATGCGGCGGCTGCGCCTGCGGATCGAACCATGGCTGCGCCGGCAGCGACTCATGCGTCGTGAAATTCCAATCGTGCGCGAACACCGACATCAGTTGCGTCACGATCGGCCCTTCCACCCGGAAATGCGTATCGACGTTGGTCGCCGCGCCCGACAGCGCCGTCACGAACGCCGCCCGCACATTCATGCCGCCGGTGAAACCGATGCGCCCATCGACCACCAGCACCTTGCGGTGGCTGCGCAGGTTGGCGTACGGCATGCGCAGCACGCCCAGCGGATTGGTCATGAACCGCGCCACCGGCACCCCGCCACGCGCCAGCATCCGCACGATCGGCGGCCGCGAATACTTGGCGCCGATCGCGTCGATCAGCACCCGCACCTGCACCCCGCGCTCCCGCGCCTCGATCAGCGCCTGCGCCATCTCGCGTCCGATCGCGTCGTTGTCGAAGATGTAGCTTTGCATCGCCACCGCGTGCCGCGCCTCGCGGATCGCCCGCAGCATCGCCGGATAGGCTTCATCGCCGCCGGCCAGCGGCTGCACCGCATTGCCGCCCAGCAACCGGAACCGGCTGACGCGGTCCCCCAGCACCTTCAGCGACGCAAACTGCGGCCCGGAGATCGGCGCCACATCCACGCTCGGGGTCTCCACCAGCGCCGCGTCCACCAGCATCGCCTCGTCGCGCTGCTGCGACAGCCGCGTCTTGCGGATCCGATTGATCCCCGCCACGAAATAGACGGCCGCTCCGAACAACGGCGAAAACAGCGCCAGCCCCACCCAGCCGATGGCCGATCGCACATCCTGCTTGGTCATGGCCGCATGCACCGCCGCGCCCGCGCCCGCCACCACGCTGAGGGTGAACACCATGTGGGGCCAGTAATCGATCAGTAGTTGGTGTATGCGATCCATAGCAACGGCGAAGCGCGGGCCTCCAGGGAATGATCCGAGCGCCAAGGATAGCAAGGCCCGCGCACGAGCGCGGCGGGCCGCGCGCGGATTTGTCACGCGGCGAGGGGAGGAAGGCTCCCGTTGGCCCGCCGAGGTGTCATCCGTTTTACACGCCTCAAAAAAACGTGCTAGAATTCGGCCTCTTTGCAGTTGAGCACGAAACTTGTCGTGTCAACGGCGAAGCAGATCAAGTGGTGGCTGTAGCTCAGTTGGTAGAGTCCCGGATTGTGATTCCGGTTGTCGTGGGTTCGAGTCCCATCAGCCACCCCAAAGAATTCAAATGAAATCAGGCACTCGCGCGAAAAGCGGAGTGCCTTTTTTCTTTTCCGGATGGTGGCAAGATCCGGCCATGGTGGCATGCGTCAGGCGCTGCCCTTGATCTTGACGACGCGCCGGCGGTCGTACACCTGCCTGGTGGTGGCGGGGTTGGCGTGGGTTTCCGGGTTCTCATCCCGGCCCACCAGGACGGTCGCATAGTAGGCGCGCATAGTAGGCGCGCAGAGTAGGCGTGCAGGTCGTGAAAGGCGAACCGCTCGCGCCCCGGCGCCTTGATCCTGTCGGCCATGATCTTCGACCAGAGCGCCTTAAAGCCCTGCTCGGTGTACGGCTGCCCCTCCCGGTTGGTGAACACGAACATCGATTCCGGGATGGCCGACTTGCCGTCCCGCGCTTTCCGGTCCAGGTTCGCAAGCTCGGCGAACAGGTGGCGCAGCGCCGGCGTCCATTCGATCAGCCCGCGGCGGAGGGCGTCGCCCGCCTTGGCCTTGGCGAACCCCACCACAATACCGTCCTGGCCGAGGTCAGTCCTGCGCAGATTCAGGAACTCTGCGCGGCGCCGGCCGGTGAGCGCGACGAACTTGGCCATCAGCCGGCGGTCGGATGGACGAGGTGGCCCGCCGCCTTGCCGGCCTTGGCGTAAGCGGTGACGGCATCGATCAATTCGCTGAATTTGCCGCCCGCCGAGTCCATGATGGGCAGCAGTTCGCCGTCTTCAGTGATCTCGTCGGGCGAGATCAGGCTGTTGGGCGTCAGCCCTGCGCTGACGGATTGAGTAACCACCCTGGTGGCTTCCTAAAAATTACCTGTAGGTAAGTTTTATAGAAATACCTGTAGGTAACCTTGGTGGGAGGCGAAAGTAGGACTCTTCCCCGCGCTAGGCGATAGGACCAGATTTAAGAATCAATCTATTACGATTAATTCATGGCACATCACATCGCCAATGCCAAAGGGGCATGCGGAGCATGCTGGTTCCTATGGGGAGTGGTGCTCGGCCCGTTGGCGCTGTTGGCCACGATTGGGACGCCTAGGCGCTCTTCTTGGTGTTTTCCACGCCAGGTGCGTGCGTGTCGCCGAATGCTTCCACTTGCCTGGCAACCCATTGTTCGATGCCACGGCGTTGTTCGGGAGTAAGCGACTCATACGCCGCTCGGCTGACGCTAGGGAAGGGCCACGCGGTAGTATCGGCGAGCCCGTCAAACCAATACGCGGGAAGGTCCAGGGATGTCTCGAATTCTCGGACGATTTCTTCGCCCAGCTTTTTATTCCCGCTGATGATGCGGGAGACATAGTTGGCTGGCTTGCCTACCGCAGTAGCGATCGCGGCTTGTTTGCCGCCGAACCGGTCTTCCATCAGGGTCCGAAAGCGCTGCAGGCGGACTGCGTGGATATCGTCAATTTTCATGGTGTGAAGTGTTGCCTGAGAGCTACCCGCAGGTAAACAACCTGCGGGTAATTTTTCTTGTCTAAATAATTACCTTTAGGTAATATTCTGGGGTGAGTCAACAATCCCTATCCCGAACAAGAGTGCCTGTGGAGCCTCTGCTTCAGTGTTTGCGGAAGACCCCAAAACTGGAAGCGCAGGTGCGCTGTCGCCCCTTCGCGTATGGGAGGGCGGCATGACGGCACCCCTGACACCACCCGATTGCGATCTGCGGGACTTCCCGTTCATGCCGCTGTATGTCCAGCAACTGCGTGACAGCAAGCTCACTACTGCGGTGAAGCCCGACCGTGCATTTCTCGCCGTGATCCTCTGGTGCGCGTCATGGCACCAGGTGCCCGCCGCGTCATTGCCTGACGATGACACGGAGCTGGCGAAACTGGCCGGCTTTGGTTTCGTCGTGAAGGAATGGAAAAAGTACCGAGAGGGTGCCTTGTACGGCTGGATCAAATGCGACGACGGCCGTCTGTACCACCCCGTGGTTGCTGAAAAGGCGCGCGACGCCTGGGCCGCGAAGAATGCGCAGCGCTACAAGACGGAGTGCGCGCGCATCAAGAAGCACAACCAGCGGCACGGGACAGGCATTCAATTTCCGGCGCTGGAAGAGTTCTTGTCCCCCGAATATGCCGATCCAGTCCCCAAGGACATGAAGCAATCGTCCCGAGGGACAAAAAACGAGTGTCCCCAGGGACGAGATGGTGGTGTCCCTCGGGAAACAGCATCCAAGGGACAGGGAGAGGGATATATAAAAGATAGTGTGGGGAACGCGCGCGCGAGCGGCGACGACTACCTGCCCAACCCAACCCCCCCACGGGACCGTCGCCAAGGCGCTGCGCGCTGCCGGCGTTCAGGTTCTCCCCAGCCAGCTCGACTTCCGCGCCTGGGTGGACAAGGGCCTGACGGCCGACGAAGCCCTGGCGGGCCTCGCCGTGGCGCGCCAGTCCAAGCCCCCGCCAGAAGCCATCCCCTGGGCCTACCTTGCCAAGGTGCTGACGGCTCAGCGCCAAGCCGCGCAGCAAATCCCGGAGAAGGGCGCCCCTCCGCAACGCCCTCCCAGCGCCAACGAACGGCGCGCCGCCTGGAACGCCAAATTGCAAAACGTCATTGCCAACGCTGGCGCACAGCCGTGGCACGAAATCGACATGGGAGTTATCGATGCAACTGGTACACGCGACTGAAGTGCCGCCTCCGGTTCCCGTGGCCTGGGCCGCTCGCGTGATCGAACGCATGCAGGCCTTGTACGGCGCGAAGTTCGCCCAGCAGTGGGAGGGTATCGAGCCTGCCCGCCTTGCCGAGGCCTGGGCGCAGGAAATCGCCGACTACACCGCCGAGGAAATCCAGCGCGGCCTGGCGTCCTGCCGAGGGCGAACCTTCCCGCCCACGCTGCCCGAGTTCCTGGGCCTGTGCCGTCCGACCTTGAACCCCGAGACGGCCTACCACGAAGCCGTGGCAGGCATGTCCGCCCGCTCGCGCGGCGTCATCGGGCAATGGTCACACCCTGGCGTGTTCTGGGCTGCCCGGCGCGTTGGCGCGTACGACCTGCTCAACATGGGCTGGCAGGCCATTCGCGGCCGCTGGGAGTATGCCCTGCGCGACGTGATGGCCCAGGGCAAGTGGGAACCTGTTCCCCACCCGCGCCAGCGCCTGGCCGCGCCTGGCGGCACTGTTTCCACCCGCGAGGAATCCCTGGCATTCCTGCGCGAGATCAAGGAGCGCACCGGCGGCGGTTTGCCGCCGGCCGTCGCGGATCACCGCTCCTGGGCCCATCGCCTCGTTGCCCGGGCCCGGAAGGACGATTCCGTTTCCCTCACCGTGCTGCGCATGGCCCAGCGGGCTATCGCCGCACCCATTGGCGCGAGCAGCGAATGAAGACACCACAAACCCTCACCCAATCCCCGGCGTTGCCTCTCTCCACGCTGTTGCCGCCGGAAGCAGTGCGCGTGTTGCAGCAGGCGGCACGGACGCCCATCACGCGGGCCGATCCGCTGGCGCGGGTCAAGGCCATCGAGAAGGCCTGCGAGCGGGTCAGGCTGGGCAACCCCGATTTTTTCCGGTGAACCCGTGCGCAAGACCGTGGCGGTCAATGAGGCGGGGTTGCGCGTTGGCGAAGACCACCCGCGCGCCAAGTACACCGACGGCGAGATCGCCATGGTGCATGCCTTGCGGGATGCGGGGTGGGGCTATCGGGCCATCGCCAAGAAGCTGGAGATGCCCCGGTCCACGGTGCGCAACATCTGCCGCGGGACGCAGCGCTGCCAGACCGCCGTGCGCGTCAAGGTCATCGCCAGTAAGCAATGCGGGTAGCGCCCATGCCAGGGGGGCCTATACCGGACCGCCTGGGGGCTAGTCTTGCGATGGTTTCTCAGAGGTTCGTACCATGCCTATCCAAAATACCCGCAGGGTCTGCGGGCCATATGCCTGCGATGGCCAGATCACGCAGTTTCCATTCGACTTCAAAGTGTTCGAGGGCGAGCAAGTCGCGGTTCAGGTGGGCGACGCGCTCGACAGGGCCAGGTCGCTGACCTTCGGCGCGGACTATAGCGTCGCACTCAACGATGACCAGGACGCCCATCCCGGCGGAACGGTGACGCTGCACACCGCCTACGCTCAGGAATACCGGGTCGCGATCATCAGCGACGTTCCCAATACCCAGCCCGACACGTTGATCAACCTGGGCGGGTTCGATCCGAAGGTGATCGAACGCGCGCTTGACCGGTTGGAGGCGCAGGTTCAGCAGGTCGATTCGATCGCGCAGCGCTCGGTGCGCGTACCGATTTTCAGCAACACCAAGCCCGATGATCTCTGGCAGGAACTGAAGAACGACACGCGTGAGGCAAAGCTGGCGCGTGAAGAGGCGCAGGGGTGGGCCGATAGCGCCCTTGGGCACGCCCGGTCAGCCGCCTCCAGCCAGCAAGCGGCCGAGGCGAGCTGGAGCAGCGCGGCCTGGCACTCCGCCAGGGCCTGGAAAAGCCAGGAGCAAGCGACGGCATCGGCAGCCGCTGCGCAAGGATCGGCGGACAGAGCTGCTGCGAGCGAGAGCGCTGCCGAACTACATGAACTGGCGGCCAGCAACCACGAAATCAAAGTCAGCGAAGACGCCGCCAACGCGCTCGGCTACGCCAACGAAGCCCGTGTCAGCGCGGCCGCCGCCAAAGAAAGCGAGACAGCGGCCGGGGCCTTCTCGACAGCGGCCAAGAATCACGCCCAAGGATCCCTGGACAGCCAGGTGATGGCGGCCAGCGCCCGCGATGCCGCGCAAACGTCCGCTGCGGCGGCTGCGAAAAGCGAGACAGCCGCGCAAGGATGGGCGAACCAAGCCAAGGCGAGCGCAGCCCTGGCGGATGACTGCATCCCACTCAGTCAAAAGGGGGCCGCCAATGGCGTGGCAGGCCTGGACGACAGCCGGCGAGTCCCCGAACTGAACAGCCGATATCCCGGCGTGCAGACGCTGCTGAACGGGACTGACTTCGACACCTGCCTGACCAGCGACGACTATTACATCAGGACCGCAGGCCCGAACGCCCCGGACGGCTTCCCCGGATTTGGCCTGCTGCGAGTTCGCACGTACGGCGAACTGACGTTGCAGGAACTGGTGCGGTGGAGCAATACCACCCACCGGTGGTGGCGGACGCGGATCAGCCATGACGGAACGTGGGGGCCTTGGCGCAAGGTGGTGGCCGAGGGCGAAGCGATGCGCCGCGTACGCCTGTTCGCCGCAACCGACGCCAACACGCTGATCGAAGACAACGTGAATTATGCCTGGTCCAACTCAGTCGTCATGGGCGTCAATTTCCCTAACATCAGGGGCGCGGGCTATCTGCTGTCCTATCACATGGCAGGCGACCTTTTCGCCCAGGAACTGACGATCCTCAGCACGGGCCGTAAGCCGTATTGCTTCCACCGGTTAGGCAATCCTCAGACCAATATCTGGCAACCCTGGCGGGTGACGGGTGCCTTCAGTAGCCCCAATTCCATGCCCAATTGGGACGCGGGCGACATCTACGTGGACGGCATTGGCTGGCACCGCTGGAATGGAACGAGGTATATGGCCGCTGTGGCCGCTGGCGCCTTGGGGCCGGGGCAAATGCTGACCGATGTGACACATTCCCGTTCGTTAAGTGTCGTCTACACCAATAGCACAGAACAGCCCATTATGGTCTATGTGCGGGTCGTGGCTAGAGGGGCCGGAATCCAGTCATTTCTGGCACTGCAAGTAGGCACCCCAATGGATACGGTTGCTGTCTGCCGCACCACACCGTCCATGGCAACTGGCGAATATATAACAGTCTCGACACTCGTCCCGCCGGGTGAGCAATATATGGCCGCCTTCAGTGACGGAGTGACCCTCGATATGTGGAAGGAGTACCGATAATGCAGACCTTCAAAGACACCGCAACCGGTCAATTCTGGCAATTCGAGGACGACGTGATTGCCGACAATTCGTCCGGCGCGTACCTGTTTTACCAAGCGGTCGCACCGCAGATGCCCGAAGACGGCGCTGACAGTGACAGCAGTGACGCCAGCAGCCCGTCCGCCCCGGCGCGCGGCACGCAGTTGAGCGTGCCGCCAACGCTCGAACCGGCCAATATCGAAGACATGCCCGCGCCCGATCCTGCCGCAAATCCACCGCAGGCTGTCACCCGCTACCAATTGCGCGAAGCGATGCGGCTGACGCCGTGGCCGCGGGACGACCGGCCGGATTGGACGCTGTTCGATGCTTTCGAGGCGATGATGAATGATCCGGCCACGCCAGCGTATTACCGCCGCGCTTGGGACGAGCTGCAAACCGTCGAGCATGGCAGCGCCATGTTCAACGCGGCGGCGGACGTACTGGGAATTGATCAGGACAAGCGGGACGACTTGTTCCGCTTCGCGGCCACGCTGAAAGCATAAAAGCAACTATGAACGAACAACGTGAAACGCAGGTCTGCCAGCAAGCGGCCGACCTTGCCGTGAAGAAGTTCTTCGCCATTCTGGGCGTGGATGTGGACGTGCCGGAACAGGTCGAAGAATTCCGCGCTGATCTGCGCTTTGGCAGAAAACTGCGCAAGGTCGCCGATCAGGGAACCGTTGCATTTATCGGCGTGGCCGCGGCCGCGCTGGCCGCTGCATTGTGGGCCGGCATCGTGTCCAACATCACAGGCGGCAAATGATGAATTTTGATACTGCATTCGATCGTCTGATCGGCCATGAAGGGGGTTACGCGAGCCACCCCGACGATCCGGGCGGCGAAACCAATTGGGGCATCACGCTGCGCACCGCGCGTGAGGCTGGCTACACCGGCTCCATGCGTACCCTGACGCGCGAGCAGGCCAGGGAAATCCACCGGGCTGCCTATTGGCGCCGCGCCAAGGCCGAGCAATACGACGGCGCGATCGCGTTCCAGGTGTTCGACGCTGCCGTCAATCACGGAATCGGCCAGGCCATCCGCTTTTTGCAGCGGGCGGTGGGCGTGGCTGACGATGGGATCGTCGGCCCGGCGACACTGGCGGCGGTGCGCGCTGTGCCCGTCGCGAATGTGCTGGCGCGCTTCAATGCGGAGCGTCTGGATTTCTACACGAAGCTCTCGACCTGGCCGGCCTTCGGCAAGGGCTGGGCGCGGCGTGTGGCGGGCAACCTGAAGTATGCGGCGGAGGATGCGTGATGGACTGGAAGGATTTGGCGGGTGTCGTCAGCAAGGCCGCGCCCGTGCTCGGCGGCATCCTGGGCGGGCCGGCCGGCGTTGCCGTGGGCGGCCTGGTGGCTACGGCGCTGGGCACCGATGCGTCGCCGGATTCCGTGTCGGCGGCCATCCTGCGAGACCCCCAGGCCGCTATAAAACTCAAGGAGCTGGAAACTAATTCTCGGGTGCAGCTTCAGCAGTTGGCGGTGACGGCCGAACAGAACCGGCTCCAGGCGGCGGCAGCGCAGCACGCCTCCCAGGCGGCCGACCGCGGCAGCGCCCGTCGCTTGGCCGCGCAGCAACCCAGGGATTGGGTGCGCCCGGCCGTCACCGTCCTGTTGCTGCTGGGCGCGGCGGGCATCGTCTTCTTCGTGTTCTCCGGCATGGCCGAGGGGCTGCTGCGCGATGCCACCGCCAGCCTGACCATTGGGACCGTGATCGGGTATTGGTTCAATGAACTTAAGCAGGTGCTGGCGTTCTGGTTCGGGACGACCGGGGAGACGCAACGGGCCAACGCCGAAGTGCGCCAGTTCGCCGTGTCGCCGGGCAGTGTCACGTTCCCGGATGACGCCGGGGCCCGCTGAGCGGCATTTGACGAGCATAGCCGCATTTATACGAGGCGCCTCGTTGCGATACCCGAGCCGACGGGTAATGGCATGCTTAGATCTGTGACAAGCCCTGTAGGAAGGAAGAATCACGAATGGAAGGTAGCACCGACTCAAAATTCACTCAAGCGTCCCAGGCGCCGGAGGTTGCCTATCTGCCTACCGCCGACCTGCAGCCAGTGAAGAATGCCGCGCGGCGAGGACGGCTGCCCCGCGGGGTAGCTTCGATCCGTAAACCTGCTGCTGCTGCTGCTGCTGCTGCTGCTGCACCAGCGGAGCGGGTTGCGCAATCAATGACTGATCCTATTGAAGCCGTACGGCAGATGTTGGCCTCGATGCAGGCATCGCTGAATTTCGCGATGGCCGTGATCGCGGAATACGAGAAGGCTCCGCGGCGAGCGGGGTAGGGGTGGTCATCGGAGGCCGGCGCGAGAGTATCAACTCTCCGACGGATGCGCTTGGAAAATGTGCCTGTTTAGATCTAGGCCGCAGACGCATGCAGGCGCAATCCGAGCGCGCGCGCCACCTTCAGGATGGTGGAAAAGTCCGGGGCACGTTCACCAGATAATGCCTTGTATAGGCTCTCGCGCGACAGACCGGCGTCTTTCGCTACCTGGGTCATGCCTTTAGCCCGAGCAATATCGCCAAGCGCCTTTGCAATGAATGCTGCATCACCGTCACTTTCTTCGATGCAGGCGTCCAGGTAGAGCGCCATTTCTTCCGGCGTCCGCAAACGCTCCGCAATGTCGTATTCGCGTGTCTTCAGTTTGATCATGAATTGCTCCGGTCGTTGTTGGAGCGGCCTCGCTTAATGGCTCGATGTCGTCTTGCCGTCAAGCGGCGCATGCTTACAGTTGATCCGCTAATTCATAGGCAACGGCAATATCTCGCTGCTGGGTGGATTTGTCGCCGCCAACAAGCAGGACTACGATTGTTCCGTCCCTTCGTTCCGTGTAATAGACACGGTAGCCAGGTCCTACGTCGATACGCAGCTCGGAGACCCCATGCCTCAAGTTGCGATGATCGCCGGGGTTTCCATGGGCCAGTCGCTGTATGCGTGCTTGAATGCGCGCGCGGCCCGCAAGATCCTTAAGTTTTGCTTCAAAGGCATCGTAGACTTCGGTCGTCAGAATTGTCTTCATGCGATGTGATCATGGTATCTGTCCGCGAAAGCCTAGATACGAGTTTTATTGTAGCCTACCGGCTACAGAATGTTCAAGCTACTTGTGCCGTTTGCCATGCAATCGGTCACTCGTACACCCACAGCCTGGATCAGGCCGGCGATGCCCAGGGGCGGGCCGTCGGCCCGGGTGAACCGGGTAGCGACCGAGGTCTTGCTCCGGTACGCCATGCCACCAGTTTCCAGCGGAGACCCGCATAAAACCTAGAAATTGCGCCGGATTGTGATTCCGGTTGTCGTGGGTTCGAGTCCCATCAGCCACCCCAAAGAATTCAAATGAAATCAGGCACTCGCGCGAAAAGCGGAGTGCCTTTTTTCATTTCCGGATGGTGGCAAGGCTGGCATGGGCTGCGAGGTTCTCGTGCCGCCAGGCCGGTCCCTACGAATGTCGCGGTGTGGCGCAATGGCTGGAGGGCTTCGTCGCTGAGGGCAGTTGACAGAGCCGAGGGGCAACACGGTGCGGGAGATGTTGGGCGCAGGTCGGGTCGACGTGCGCGAACGGGCCCGCCGCCCGGGCCGGGATGTGAAGCGCGTTCACCAGGATGCGCGCGCGCTCGTCGAGCTATCCGCCCGTCGCAGGATCACCCCACATTCCGATCCAGGAACTCCCGGATCACCCCGCCAATCTCCGCCCCATGCGTCTCCAGCGCCAGGTGCCCCGTGTCGTAGAACCGCACGTCCGCGCCCGGGATGTCCCGCTTCCACGCCTCGGCGCCGGCGGGCAGGAAGAACGGATCGTTCCTGCCCCAGACGGCCAGCAGCGGTGGTTGGTACTCGCGAAAATACGCCTGGAACGCCGGGTACTTTGCCACGTTCGACGCGTAGTCCAGCAGCAGGTCCAACTGCACCTCGGCGTTGCCCGGGCGGGACACCAGATAGCTTTCCAGCGCGATCGCATCGGGCGCGACCAGGGTCTTGTCGGGCACGCCTTCGAGATACTGCCATTCGATGGAAGCCGGCGTCGGGAAGTCGCGCAGCGCCTCGCGATTGGCCTGCGACGGCTCCTTCCAGTACCGCTGGATCGGCGCCCAGCCCTGGCCCAATCCTTCCTCGTAGGCGTTGCCGTTCTGCGAAATGATGGCGGTGATGCGGTCGGGATGCGCCGCCGCGAGGCGCCAGCCCACCGGCGCGCCGTAGTCGAACACCTGGATGGCGTAGCGGTCCAACCCGAGCTGCTGGGTGAACTGGTCGATGGTCCGGGCCAGTTGGTCGAACGTGTAGGCGTACTCGCCGCGGGCGGGCGCTTCGGTGAAGCCGAAACCCGGCAGGTCCGGCGCGATGACGTGGTACTTGTCCGCCAGCATCGGAATCAGATTGCGGTACATGAACGAGGACGCGGCATAGCCGTGCAGCAGCAGCACCGTCGGCGCGTCGGGCGCGCCCGCCTCGCGGTAGAACACCTTCACGTCGCCCACCTGCTCGAAGCGGTGGCGGACCTGGAGGCGGGCTGCCTGCGTGTCGCCAGCCTGCGCCAGCGCCGCCAGTCCGGCCGCGCCCATCGATGTCTTCGTGGTCATGACTAATCTCCTTGTAACCGATAAATTTGATTTAAAAGGTTACTCATGATTTTGGTAACTGGTCAATTTATTTTTTATGGGTTACATTGGACGCATGCTGGAAACCGCCAAAAACCCGAAGGCCCCGCTGTTCGTCGGAGACGACCTCGCGCTCGATTTCATCAATAGTGAATTCGGGGTGGGGGCGGCGCATCACGATTGCTTCGTCGACGACGAGGCCGTGCTGGCCTGGCTGAAGCTCGCCGGGGTGCTGCCCGAGGACGTCGGCGCCGCGCCCAAGGGGTTGAAGACGCTGGCCCTGCGGCTGCGCGACAACGCCAGGTCGCTGGTGCATGCCGCCAAGCAGGAAGGGGCCTCGGATGCCAGCGTCGTCAACCAGGTGCTCCAGGCGGGGCGCGCGTCCAAGGAACTGCGGTGGGATGACGCCAGCGCGTCGTTCAAGGTGGTGCGTCAGCGCCGTCGCGACGATGCTGCCAGCTTTCTCGAACCCGTCGCGCAGGCCGTCGTCAGGCTGCTGACCGACACGCAGCTCGAACTGGTGCGGCAATGCGAGGCGCACGACTGCACGCTGATGTTCCACGACAAGACCAAGTCGCACCGGCGCCGCTGGTGCAGCATGGCCCTGTGCGGCAACCGCATGAAAGTGGCGGCGTTCCGCTCGCGCAGGAAAGGGGAATGATCCCCGCGGAGATCTCGCGCCGGGCGCGGGCGCTTCGCCGGACGAGCGCTGCCGCCTCGCGCGTGGGCCCGAAAATCGGTCGGCCCGAACGCCTGTGACGGTATGCGCCGATGGCGACGACAACGGAGAAAAACATGTTTGATCATATCGGTTTTGGTGTCAGCGACATGGTTCGGAGCCGCGAGTTTTTTCTCAAGGCGTTTGCGCCGCTCGGCGTAGGGCTGGCCATGGAGGGGCCGGCAAGCATCGGCCTGGGCAGGCAGGGCAAGCCATCGCTGTGGTTGTATGCGCAATCCCGCGTCAGCGCGCCCTTGCATATCGCCATTGCCGCCGATTCCCGGGAACAGGTGGACTTGTTCTACGCCGCGGCGCTGGCGGCCGGCGGAAAAGACAACGGTCCGCCGGGCCTGCGTCCTCACTATCATTCCAATTACTATGCGGCTTTCGTGATCGGGCCGGATGGGCACAACGTCGAAGCCGTCTGCCATCGGCCCGTGGATTGAATCCGCCGTTGGGGCGGCGATTCGGCGTCCTGCTCAGCCAGCCACGCCGCCTATAGCGGCGTCAACAACGCTTGCCCCGCATACAGCCGCCGCGCATTCTCCAGGAACTTGTCCACCATCCGTTGCATCGCCTCGGGCGACCAGCCAGCGACGTGCGGCGTCACGACCAGGTTGGTGAGGTCGGCAAGCCCGGCGGGCAGCAGCGGCTCGCCTTCATAGACGTCCAGTGCCGCGCCGGCGATGGTCTGGCGGCGCAGCGCGCGTTCCAGGGCGTCGGTGTCGACGACGCTGCCGCGCGCGATGTTGATCAGGTATCCCTTCGGGCCGAGCTGCGCGAGCATGGCGTCGTTGATGAGGTGGCGGGTCGAGTCGCCGCCGGGAACGGCCACGAGCAGCACGTCGGCCCACTGCGCCAGCTCCATCACGGACGCAAAATAGCGATGCGGCGAGCCCGCGCGCGGGCCGCGGTTGTGGTAGCCGACCTGCATCTCGAAGGCCTGCGCCCGCAACGCCACCTTCTCGCCGATCCCCCCCAGGCCGATGATGCCCAGCTTCTTGCCCGACACATTGGGTGGAAGCGGCAGTTGCGTGCGCCAGGCGCCTTGTCGCGTCAGTTGGTCCAGGCGCGGAATGCCGCGGATGATGGCGATCATCATGCCCATGGCGTGGTCGGCGACACAACTGTCGTTGGTGCCCGCGCCGTTGGCGACGGGGATGCCGCGCCGCCGCGCGTGTGCCAGGTCGATTCTCTCGTGGCCGGCGCCCATGGAGTACACCAGCTTCAGGTTGGGCAAGGCGTCCATCTGGTCGGCGGTCAGGCCGATGGCGCCGATGGTCATCACCACCTCGACCCGCGGCGCATGGTCGGCGACGGCTTGGGCGTACTGCTCCGGCGTCGGGGCGAAGACGACCTCGAAATGGCGGGCGATCTGGTCCCGGTCGCCTTGCGTGACCGGATTCATGATGATGAGCAGGGGCTTGGGGCAGGGCATATCGGTGGAGCAATCCATGTCAGATCTCGGTGTGCCGCGCGACCAGGCCGATGCGCACGTTGCAGAGATGCGCCTGCATCGCGGCGCGCGCGGCGTCCGGGTTGCGGTCCAGGATCGCCTGCAGGATGGTCATGTGTTCTTCGCAGCCTGGAATCAGCCGCTCGGGTGCGCCGTTGCGGTCGAAGCACCGCGCCTTGATGCGCAGGTCGTGGATTGCCTGCGCCATCAGCCTGTTGCCGCTGGCCTGGGCGATGCTGTCGTGCAGCAGGTTGTCGATGCGATGGTTCTCTTCGTGGGTGGTCTGCCGCCGCCGCCGGATCTCGCTGACCTGCTCCAGCAGGGCAGCGGCTAGCTCCGGCGGCATGCGGGTGGCCGCCGCCGCCGCGGCGTCGCCTTCCAGCAGCACGCGCATCTGGAATATCTCGAGGTATTGGCGCAGCGTCGGCTCGGGCACGATCAACTGGCCGCGGGCGGTGCGCACGGCGAAGCCGGCGCCGATCAGGCGGCTCATCGCTTCGCGCAGCGGCGTGCGCGATACGCCCAGGGCGCTGGCCAGGTTGCGCTCCTGCAGGGGCTGGTTGATCGGCACCTTGCCGAGCTGGATCATGTCCAGCAGGGTCGAATAGGCCTCGTCGACCAGGTCGCGCGCGTCCTCGGCGGGCGTCGCGGCGGTCGCCAGGGACGGGCTCGATGGGCTTTCCGTGGCGGGAAGGATGGACATGGGGATCATGGATACAGTAAGGGGAAAATGGGAAAGTTCGGATCGGCCCGCAATGCGGTCTCGCGGGCGCTGATCCAATCCGAATAGTCGCGCCAACGCCGCACGGCCTGCGCGGGTTCCAGCGCCTCGAAGCGCAGCGGCTGGCCCGGCCGCATCTGCGCCAGTCGCGGCAGGTCGGCCGAAATGACGGTCGCTATCTTGGGGTAGCCGCCGGTCGTCTGGCGGTCGTTCATGGCGATCAGGGGCTGCCCCGCGCCCGGGATCTGAATGCTGCCTGCCGCAATGGGATCGGTGATGATGTCGGCCCCCCGGGCATGCGCGATGGCGGGACCCGTCAGGCGCAGGCCCATGCGGTCCGACTGCGGGGCCAGGTGATACGTGGCGCCCAGAAACCGCGCGATTTCGCCGGGCGCGAAATGATCCTGCTGCGGACCGAGGACGACGCCGATCGGCCCGTCCCGGTAGAACCACTGGGCCTCTAGGGCCGTCAGCCAGCGCCGCGGCGACCGGCGCCGGCCCGCGCCGGTCGCCAGCAGATCGCCGCGGGCCAGCGCGCGTCCGTCCAGGCCCCCGAGCCGGGCGCGCGTCAGGGTGGAGGCGCTGCCCAGGACCGGCGTGACGGCGATGCCTCCGCCGACAGCCAGATAGCCGCGCACGCCGCGTTCCAGCGGGCCGATGGTCAAGCTGGCGCCCGCGGGCACGCGGTGCGATTGCCAAGGGGCCAGCGCGCGCGCGGGCGAAGTGCCGATCGCGCCCACGTGCAGTGCGGCGCCGCCGGCGAAGGCGATGACGCAGTCCGCGCCCAGCACCCGCAGCCGGCCGCCCAGCAGTGTGAACTCCAGCGCGGCGGCGTCGGGCGCGTTGCCGATGAGCGCGTTGGCAACGCGCAGTGCGCCCGGATCCATGGCGCCGGAAGGGGGCACGCCCATGTGCTCATGGCCGGGGCGGCCGAGGTCCTGCACCGTGGTCAGCATGCCGGGCGCTTCGACGAGCAGTCGCGCGCTCATGGGTCGACTCCGGGACCCGGTTGCGGACGATGGGCGGGATCGTCCTGCCAGGCGGCAAGGCGTTCGAACGTCGCCTCGTCGATGGGCCGGAACACGATCTCGTCGCCAGCCTCGAACAGAAAGGGGTTGGCGTGGCGCAGATCGAAGCTGCGCCACGGCGTGCGGCCGATCAGGTGCCAGCCGCTGGGGCCAGGCACCGAGGCGATGGCGGTCTGCTGGCCGCCGATGTTGATGCTGCCGGCTGGCGTATGCGCGCGCGGCATGGCCCGGCGCGGGGTGTGCAGGACGGGATCCAGGCCGCCCAGATAGGCAAAGCCAGGCAGGAATCCCACCATGTAGACGCGGTAGACCGGCGCCGTGTGGCGCGCGATGAGCTGCGCGGGGTCGAGCTGATGTTGCCGCGCGATGGCCAGCAGATCCTCGCCGTGTTCGCCGCCGTAGCAGACGGGCACCTCCCAGCGGCGCGGGACGGGCGCCGGCGCCAGCGCGCTGGCGTCCAGGCTGCGCGCGATCAGGTCGCGCACCGCGTCATGTTCGATTGCCAGCGGATCGAAGCCCACCGCCAGCGAGCGGTACGCCGGCACCACGCTCGACAGGCCGGCGGTCTTGCGCAGGCGCTGCCGCAGGACGTGCGCCAGCGCCAGCACGCGCGCGTTGGTCTCGGCGTCGATGTGGTCGGCGAATTCGACCAGCAGCGTGCTGTCGCCCGCGGCCACGATGCGTGGCGCGCCCGCGCCGCCGGAAGAAGGCGTGGCGGGCGTCATGCTGCGCTGGCGAATGCCATGGCGTCGGTCGGATGGAAGCCCCAGGTCACCGCCTGGCCAGGCGTGCGCTGGACCGTGTCCAGGTCCAGCGGCGCATAGGCCAGGATCACCTTGTCATAGGCTTCGATGAAGACTTTCCAGTGCGCGCCGCAGAAGGTCGAGGCCACCACCTTGCCGGCATGGCGCTGGTCGCCGCCCGCCAGGCGGTTGCCCAGCCGCAGGTGTTCGGGCCGCACGCCTAGCACGCCGTCGTTGGCCGGCAGAAAATTGCACTCGCCCAGGAAGCCGGCGACGAACGCGCTGGCGGGCTTGCGGTACAGGCTTTCCGGCGAGCCGGCCTCGACGATGCGGCCCTGCTCCAGGATGACGATGCGGTCCGACAGGTTCATCGCCTCTTCCTGGTCATGCGTGACGAAGACCACGGTCAGGCCCAATTCCTGGTGCAACCGGCGCAATTGGAGCTGGATCGACTGGCGCAGGTTCTTGTCCAGCGCGCCGAGCGGTTCGTCCATCAGCAGGATGTCCGGCGTGAACACCAGCGCGCGCGCCAGCGCCACGCGCTGTTGCTGCCCGCCGGAAAGCGCGCCGGGCTTGCGGTCCGCCAGGGGCGCCAGGCTCACCAGGTCCAGCGCCTCTCCCACGCGGCGGCGGATGTCGTCGTCGTTCAGGCGCCGCATGCGCAACGCAAAGGCGACGTTCTCGAATACGCTCATGTGCGGAAACAGGGCGTAGTTCTGGAACACCATGCCGATGTTGCGGTCCGCGATCGGGGTGTGCGTGACGTCGCGTCGCCCGATCGTCACTGTGCCGGCGTCCGGATGCTCGAAGCCGGCGATGATCTTGAGCAGCGTGGTCTTGCCGGAGCCGGACGCGCCCAGCAGCGTGCAGAACTCCCCGCGCGCCACGGTCAGGTCTACCTCGGGCAGGGCGACCGAGTCGCCATAGCGCTTGTGGATGCCCGCGAGCGTCAGTTCCTTGCCCTGGCTTTCCGGCGGGCGTTGCGGGAGGATGTCGTTGGCGATATGCATGTCAGTGTTCCTTCTTCCTGCCGATCAGCAGGTTGGCGAGCAGGATCAGCGCCGTTGCCCCGACCAGCAGGCAGGAGGCGGAGATCACGGTGGGATCGAAGTCGTTGGCCAGTCCTTCGAACATCAGCTTGGGGAGGGTGCGGTTGCGTATGGTGGTCAGGAAGAGCGCCATGACCACGTCGTCGAACGAACTGACGAAGGCAAAGACGGCGCCGCCGATCAGGCTCGGGATCAGCGCCGGAAGCATGACCAGCCGGAACATCGTCGGCCAGGACGCGCCCATGCCCAGCGCGGCCAGCTCCAGACTGGGGTCCAGGCTGCGCAGCGCCGCGCGCATGGTGATGTAGACATAGGGGGCGGCCAGCACCGTGTGGCCCAGGATGACGGCCATGGAATTGGCGACCCAGCCCATGGGCGCGAACAGGTAGTACAGCGCCACCGCCGTGACGATGGCCGGCACCGACATCGGCACGATGAAGAAGGCATCCAGCCAACCCTGGCGACGCTTGGCCAACCGGCTGACCCCCAGCGCGGCGGCGGTGCCCAGCGCCGTGGCAAGCAGCGTCACGACCACGGCGATCCGCGTGCTGGAGGCCAGGGCCGACAGCCATTTGCCGTCGGTGAAGAAGTTCTCGTACCAGCGCAGGCCATAGCTGGGCGGCGGGAAAATCGGGAAATCCGTGGTGCCAAAGCTCATCGGGATGACCACGATGATGGGCAGCAGCAGGAACATGGCGCACGCCACGCCCAGAAGAGCCGACACCCGTCCGCCCGGCGTGCGGCGATATCCCGTGTGGTTGCTGCCCTTGCCGGAACTGGCGCTGATCAGGTTGTTCAGGCCGAACAGCCGGTTGAACAACCACAGCGACAGCAGCACCGTGGCGAGCAGCACGCCCGCCAGGGCCGAGGCCAGCCCCCAGTTGAGTTCTTCGGTGATGTTGTGCGAAATCAGTTCCGCCGCCATGCGCTGGGCCGGCCCGCCCATCAGCGACGGCGTGATGTAGTAGCCCACCGCGTTCATGAAGACGATGATGCCGCCGGCGACCGCGCCGGGGCTGGTCAGCGGCAGGATGACCTTGCTGAAGATACCCGCGGAGCCGGCGCCCAGGCCTTGCGCGGCCTGCACCAGGCTGCCGTCCAGGGACCGGAACGAGGCATACAGCGGCAGCACCACGAAGGGCATCAGCACGTGCGTCATGCCCACCATCACGCCGGTGAAGTTGTAGAGGAACGCCATGGGCTGGTCGAGGATGCCCACCGTCGTCAACAGGGTGTTCAACGGGCCGTTCTTGCCCAGCAGCGCGATCCATGCCGAAGTGCGCACCAGCGCGCTGGACCAGAAGGGCAGCAGCACCGCGAAGAACAGTACGCGCGCCACCGTGGGCGATACGGTCGCCATCAGGTAGGCCAGCGGGTAGCTCAGCACCACGCATGCCAGCGTGACCGCGGCGGCGATCGTGAATGTGTTGACCAGCACGATGCGGTAGATCGGCGTGTCCAGCAGGTGGCGGTAGTGCGCCAGCGTCAGGCCGCCATCTTCGCCCTTGAAGCCGTTGCCGAGCAGCCCCGCGATCGGGCCGGCGAAGAACAGCAGCAGGAACAGCAACAGCGGCAGCGCGGCGAGGGCCGCGACGCGGCCGCGCCGCGATGCCGCGCCAGGGCGGCGTCTGGCGACAGGCAGGGGGAGGGCTTCGGTGCTCGTAGTCATGGCTTCGGGACGCCGGCGCGCGCGCCGGCGTCGGGGTAGGTAAGCAGGAAGATCAGCGGGCGCGGACCTGGTTGTAGCGCTCCGTGATGGCGGGGCCGTTCGCGTCCCAGAACTCCGAATTCAGGAAGGTGCTGTGCTTGAGGCGTTCGGACGTCGACGGCAGGCGCTCCAGGCGCTTGGCGTCGATCAGGGGCAGGGCCTTCTCGGTGGTCGGGCCGTAGGCGATGTATTTGCTGAATTCGGCCTGGTGTTCGGGCTGGATCATGTAGTTCAGCAGTTTGATTGCCGCATCGCGATTGGGCGAACCCTTGACGATGGCGAAGTAGCCGACCTGGGCGATACTGTCGCCCCAGCCCATGGCGATGGGCAGGCCCGAGTCGATGCCGGCCTGGAAGCGGCCGTTCCAGCCCAGCGCCATCACCACTTCGCCGCTCGCCAGCGCGTTCACCGGTTCCGCGCCGTTCTTCCACCAGCGGGCGACATGGGGCTTGATCTCGTCGATCTTCTGGAAGGCGCGGTCCAGGCCCTCGGGCGTCGCCAGCACCTTGTACACGTCGGCAGGCGCGACGCCGTCGGCGATGAGCGCCGCCTCGATCACCGTCGCGGGGTCGTCCTGCAGGGTGCGCTTGCCCGGGAATTTCTTCACGTCCCAGAAGTCGGCGAACGTGCTGGGCTGCGGCTTCCCCGCCGGGAAGGCCTGGGTCGAGAAGCCGACGTTGGTGGCGAAGATCTCCGACGGCACCCCGTAGTCGTTGCGAGCGTTGGGGATCACGTGGTCCTGCTTGACCATGTCCGGCGTGATCTTCTCGAAGACGCCGAGCTTGATGCCGCGAGTCAGGCGGGCGCTGTTCTCGGTCACCACGTCCCACGTGATCGACTTGGTGTCGATCATGGCGCGGATCTTCGCGACCTGCGGATCCGTGTCCTCATGCACCGTGATGCCGGTCTCCTTGGAGAAGGGCTTGAGCCAGGCGTCGCGGATGGCGCCCTGGTAGTTGCCTCCCCAGCTCGCGAAATTGAGTTCGTTCGCCTGGGCCGCGCCCGTTGCCATCACCAGCGCGGCGGCAACGGCGCACGTGGCGTTCTTCCATGTGAAATTCATTGTTGGGACTCCATTCCATAAGAAAAGCGCGTTGGGTCGATCCGCCCGATCCCGGGCATTTCGCCTCGGCAATTCCTTGGCATGCAAATTGCATGCCAACGGTATGCCAAACATTCAAATCCGCTTTTTTCGGGAGTGCTTCAGATGCTCGACGTAGATCTCAATTCCGACCTGGGAGAGAGCTTCGGCCCCTACAGGATCGGCGCCGACGAGGCCATGCTGGACCTCATCACGTCGGCCAACGTGGCCTGCGGTTTTCACGGCGGCGATGCGTCGGTGATGCACCAAACCGCGGCATCCGCCCTGAAACGGGGCATCGACGTGGGCGCCCATCCGGGCTTCAACGACTTGTGGGGATTCGGCCGGCGCAAGATCATCGGCGACAGTCCGCAGACCCTCGGCGACATGCTCGCGTACCAGATCGCCGCGATGCAGGGCATGGCCCGCGTGGCCGGCCATCGGGTGACGCATGTGAAGGTGCACGGCGCCCTTGCCACGCAGGCTTTCGAGGATCGCGCGCTGTCCGAGGCGCTGGCCTGCGCCATGCGCGCGCTGGACCCGGATCTGGTGCTGGTCTGCACGCCCCATAACGAAACCGAGCGCGCCGCGCGCCGCGCGGGCATCCGCGTGGCCTGCGAGGTATTCGCCGATCGCCTTTATGGCGACAACGGCCTGACGCTGCCGCGCAGCGAGCCGGGCGCCGTGATCCACGACCCGGCCGCGGCGGCCGCGCAGGCGCTGCGCATGGTGCGCGAACAGGCAATCCGCACGGTGGGCGGAAAAGTCATCGCGATGCCGGTGCACACGATCTGCGTGCATGGAGACAACCCGCAGGGCGTGGAGATTGCGCGCGCCGTGCGTCTGGCGCTATTGGAAGAGGGCGTGCGGCTGCGGCCCATCTCGCAACTGGATTTTCAGTAGGCGGCGCCTTGCTGCGCCTGCCTGATCAGGGCCTTGATCACCGTGGCAAAGCGCTTGGTGGTGCTGGACAGCGGGCTGCTGGCCGGATGCAGCAGGTGGATGGCGTGGCCCAGCGCCGGTTCGGTGGGCAGCAGGATGAAATCCTTGCGGAAGTTCGGGTGATAGCCGAACGACTCGATCAGCGCCACCCCCACGCCCTGTCGCACCAGCGCCAGCGCTTCGGGCGTGGAGCGGATTTCGATCTGGGGCTGCACGGGCACGGGGCCGGAATGCAGAAAGCGGCTGGCCAGGCGCCCGAATGGCGTGTCCGCGCCATAGCCGATCAGCAGATGGCCTTGCAGGTCTTCGGCGCGCACATGGCTGCGCTTGGTCAGCGGATGGCCGCGCGGCACGGCGCAGCCCAGCCAACCCTGGCCGATTTCCTCGCTGACGATATTGGCGTTGACCGGCGGCGGCATCGAGGCGATGCCGAAGTCGGCCTGTCCGAGGAGCAGGTGCGGCAGCAGCGCGTCGAAGGCCAGCGGCCGATAGCGGATCGGCGTATCGGGATGCCGTTCGCGGAATTTCTGGATCGCGTGGGGGATGAGCCACTCGCTGAAACTGGGGCTCGAGACCAGGCTTACCGCGCCCGCCGCGCCCGCGCCCAGGGCGCCCGCCAGCTCGTTGAAGCGGCTGACGCGGCCGAAGATCTCCTCGGCTTCGGCAAACAGGCGGCGGGCCTCGGGCGTGGGATGCAGCCTTCCCTTGACGCGCTCGAACAGCCGATAGCGCAGGCGGTTTTCGGCCGAGGCCAGCAGCCGGCTCACGGCGGGCTGCGTGACCGACAGCATGCGGCCCGCTTCACTGAGCGAGCCGGTCAGCATCACGGCATGGAAGACCTCGATCTGGCGGAGCGTCAGCGCGCCGGGCGTGGCGGGGAGCGGGCAGGACATAAGGCGGGCGTCGAGGACGGGAATGCGTTGCCCGCCATTTTATTCCCCGGGGAATCCGCGCGGCGCGCGCGCCGCCGATTTCCCATGATGTTTTGCGCGCAGTCCATAACTAAATGCACAGTCCTGTTGGCTTTTCCGATGGCCGGGTGCGTAGGAAAAGATATTTGTTTTCATGGGCTTGCGAGCGCCGTGGCGCGTCGTCGGCGGCGGCGTGGCCAAGCGTGGGCCGTCTTTTCGCGCGGCCGACGCCGCGTCATGCTGCCGGTGAATTCGCAACCTCTCTCTCAGGATTGATTCATGTCCCGCATCGTCACCGTCGCTGCCGCCCAATTGGGCCCGATCCAACGCGCCGAGGGGCGCGATGTGGCGATCGACCGCATGATCCGGCTGTTGGAGCGGGCGCGTCAGCGCGGCGCCCAGGTCGTCGTGTTCCCGGAACTGGCGTTGACCACCTTCTTCCCGCGCTGGTATTGCGAAGACCTGGACGAGGCGGATGGCTGGTTCGAAACCAGTCTGCCTTCGCCCGCCACGCAGCCGCTGTTCGATGCCATCAAGCGCTACGGGCTGATGGTCTACCTCGGCTACGCCGAACTGGCCTGGGAGCCCGATGAGCACGGCGTGGTGCGCAAGCGCCGCTTCAATACCTCGGTCGTCATCGCGCCCAATGGCGAGGTCGTCCTGAAGTACCGCAAGGTGCATCTTCCCGGCCATGCGGAATTCGCCGAGCATCGCCAGGTGCAGCATCTCGAAAAGCGCTATTTCGAAGTCGGCAACCTGGGCTTCCCGGTGGTGCGCGCGCCCGTCGCGCCCGGCGTGGACGCCAATCTGGGCATGCTGATCTGCAATGACCGCCGCTGGCCCGAGGCCTGGCGCGTGCTCGGGTTGCAGCAGGTCGAGCTGGTCATGCTGGGCTACAACACGCCCAGCCGCAACCAGGACAACCGCGGCTTCGAGGCGCACCATCTGCGGGTGCTGCATTCGCATCTCTCCATCCAGGCGGGCTGCTACCAGAACGCCACCTTCGCCGCGGCGGTCGCCAAGGCCGGCACGGAAGACGGCCACGAACTGCTGGGCCATTCCATCATCGTCAATCCGCAAGGCGAAATCATTGCCATGGCCGCCACCTGGGACGATGAGCTGATCGTCGCCGATTGCGACCTGGACTTGTGCGAGCTGGGGCGCAGCACCGTTTTCAACTTCGCCAAGCATCGCCGTCCCGAAGCCTACGGCCGCCTCATCGAACAGACCGGCAGCGTCGCGCCCGCCGTCTGGACTCCCTCGGCGTAACGCGCCTGACTCCCTTCATCCCGCAGGACAGCCCCATGACCGCGATGTCTCTACCCACGACCATCGAGCACGAACTGCTCGGCACCCTGCGTGTGCCGCAATTGCGCGATGTGACCGCCGCCGCCGAGCGGCTGACGCCCTACGTGCGCCGCACCATGCTGCTGCGCTCGCCCGCCCTGGACGAGCGGGCGCAGGCGCCCATCTGGCTGAAGCTGGAAAACCTCCAGGTGACGGGCTCGTTCAAGGCCCGTGGCGCATTCAATGCCCTGTTGAACATGGACCCGGCGCAGCGCGAGCGCGGCGTGGTCGCCTACTCGACCGGCAACCACGGCCAGGCCGTCGCCTGGGCCAGCCGTTGCCTGCGCGTGCCCGCCACCATCGTGATGCCGGTCGATGCGCCGGAGAACAAAGTGGAAAAGGCGCTGCGCCATGGCGCCAGGGTCGTGCGCTATGACCGCACGCGGGAAAGCCGCGAGGAAATCGGCCTGCGCCTGCTGGCCGAGACCGGCGCCACGCTGCTGCCGCCCGGCGATCATCCCGATGTACTGGCCGCCCAGGGCACGCTGGCCCTGGAAGCGTTGCAGGACCTGCCCGCCGCGGCCCGCGCCAACCTGGGCCTGTTCGCCACGCCGTGCGGCGGCGGCGGCATGGCCGCGGGCTGTTCGCTGGTGTTGCGCGAACTGGCGCCGCAGGCGCGGATCGTGGCCGTCGAGCCGCGCGAATTCGATGACACGGTGCGCTCGCTGGCCTCGGGCCGGCGCGAAACCAACCCGCCCGGCGCCAAAACCCTGTGCGATGCGCTGCAGGCCGCGACGCCCGCCGAACTGCCCTACGCGATCAACCGCCGCGCCTTGAGCGCCGCCGTGTCGGTGAGCGACGAGGAAGTCGTCGCCGCCATCCGGTTCGCGCTGGAGGAATTGCGGCTCGTGGTCGAGCCGGGCGGGGCGGTGGCGCTGGCCGCGCTGCTCGCGGGCAAGCTGTCGGCCGAAGGCCGTGATGCGGTCATCGTGCTGTCTGGCGGAAACATCGATCTGCCGCTGTTGCGTCAGATCGCCCTGGACTGAGCGTTCGCGCCGCAGTCCGGAACGGCGGCGCCGCAAGGCCCCGCCGCGCAGTGCCGGCGTCCGTGAGGCGTCCAGCAAGACCCGCGAGGGCCGCAGAGTCCGAGCGGATACACCTATAACAGTCCAAGGAAGAAAACCATGTCCACGTATCAAAGCAGCGCCAAGCGCTGGCTCGCGGCCGCGAGCGCGGTGCTGGCCCTGACCGCGGCATCCGCCGCGCAGGCCGCCTATCCCGAGCATCCCGTCACGATCGTCGTGCCGTTCAACACCGGCACGACGCCCGACCTCGTGTCGCGCCTGCTGGCCGCCGAAATGGCCAAGCAGACCGGCGGCAATTTCGTGGTGCAGAACCGCACCGGCGCCTCCGGCATCATCGGCACGCAGGCCGTGGCCAATGCCGCGCCCGACGGCTACACCATCGGCTTTGCCAACGTGGCCACGCTGGCCATCAACCAGAGCCTCTACGCCAAGCTGTCCTATGACGCCGACAAGCAGCTCGCGCCCGTCGCCCTGACCGGCTCGGTGCAGAACCTGTTGGCCGTGCGCCCGGGCTTGAACGTCAAGAGCGTGGCCGACCTGATCGCCATGGCCAGGAAAGACCCGGGCAAGCTGGTCGTCGCGTCCGGCGGCAACGGCACCACCGGGCACCTGAGCGCGGCTATGTTCAGCGCGATGGCGGGCGTGGAATTCATGCACGTGCCGTACAAGGGCGGCGTCGAGGCGGACCTGGCCGTGTTGCGCGGCGAGGCCGATCTGGTGTTCGACAACATTTCGTCCATTGCCGGATTCGTGGAGCAGGGCAAAGTGGTGCCGCTGGCGGTGACCGACCTGCGGCGCGACCCGACCATGCCCGAGCTGGCGACGCTGGACGAGCAGGGCCTGAAAGGCTATCGCGCGGTGGCCTGGACCGGCTTTGTCGCGCCCGCGGGCACCGATCCCCAGGTGCTGGATTACCTGAACGATGCCTTCAACAAGGCGTTGCAATCGCCGCAGGTGCAGGAAAAGCTCAAGAGCATGGCCTACGTGCCGAACGTGGGACCGCGCCAGCAGCTCTTTGACCGCGCGCATGCCGAGCGTCCCGTCTGGGCGCAAGTGATCAAGCAAGCCAACGTCAGGATCGACTGAACCTCATGGACCTCGAACGCTACGACCTGCTGATCCGCGGCGGCACGGTGATCGATGGAACGGGCGCGGACCGCCTCCGCGCCGATGTGGGCGTGCGCGGCGGCCGCATTGCGGCCGTCGGCGACCTGGGCGACGCCATCGCCGGCCAGGTGCTGGAGGCTGGCGGCCGCGTCGTGGCGCCGGGCTTCATCGATACGCATACCCATGACGACCGCTACCTGTCGATCGATCCCGGCATGCCCGCCAAGCTGAGCCAGGGCGTCACCACCGTCATCACCGGCAATTGCGGCATCAGCCAGGCGCCGTGGCGTTCCGGCTGGCGCAGCGACGTGCCTGCGCCGGTCAACCTGTTGGGCAACGACGTTGGCGACTTTCCCTACGAGACGTTCGGCGCCTACCTGGACAACCTGGACAGGAATCCGCCCGCCGTCAACGCGGCATGCCTGGTGGGCCACACCTCGCTGCGCGCCGCCGCGATGGACGACCTGGACCGGCCCGCGACCGAGGCGGAAATCGAACATATGCAGGCGCTGCTGCGCGAAGCCATGCTGAGCGGCGCCATCGGCCTGTCCTCCGGCACCGCGTATCCCGCCGCCATGCCGGCGACGCTGGACGAACTGGTCGCGGTGGCCAGCGTGCTGCGCGAGCATGGCGGGCTGTATGCCAGCCACATCCGCGACGAAGGCGACCGCATCTTCGCCGCGCTGGATGAGGCCTTCGCCGTGGGGGCCGCGGGCGATGCGCCCGTGCTGATCTCGCACCACAAGCTGATCGGCCCGCGCAACCATGGCCGCTCGGTGCAGACGCTTGCGCACATCGACAAGGCTGGCCAGCGCCAGGAGGTGGCCCTGGACTGCTACCCCTATGTCGCCGGCTCGACCATCCTGCGCAAGGACCGCCTGGCGGTGTCCAGCCGCGTCATCGTGACCAAGTCGGTCCCGTATCCGCAATACGCTGGACGCGACCTGGACGACATCGCCCGCGACATGGGCCTGAGCCCCGAAGCCGCGGTCGATGCGTTGCAGCCGGCCGGCGCCATCTACTTCATCATGGACGAAGCCGACGTCGAGCGCATCCTGGCCTATCCGGGCACCATGATCGGATCCGATGGCATGCCGCACGACCCCGCGCCGCACCCGCGCCTGTGGGGCACGTTCCCGCGCGTGCTCGGCCACTATTGCCGCGACGTCGGGCTGTTCACCCTGGAACAGGCGGTTCACAAGATGACGGGCAAGCCGGCGGCGTACTTCCGGCTGCCCGGCCGCGGGCGCATCGCGCCAGGCTACGCCGCTGACGTGGTCGTCTTCGATGCGGATCGGATCAAGGACGTGGCCACCTGGGCATCCCCGACGAGCCAGGCCGAGGGCATCGATTATGTCCTTGTCAACGGCGAGGTTGCGTGGGCGTTCGGGGCAGGGTCGGGCAGGCGCAGCGGCCAGGTGCTCAGGCGTCGGGACGCCCGCGCGCGGGCGTGACACCCCTGTGCGCGCGCCGGCCGCCAGCCCTAACGGATCGCCGCCAGCTTCACCGCGAACCCCAGCAGGAACACGCCCGCCAGCCGCTCCAGCAGATTCGCCACGCGCGGGTTGGCGCGCATGCGCTCGGCCAGGTGGTGCGTCAGCAGCACCGCCGCCAGGCCGTAGAGAAACGTCAGCGCCGCCACCGTGACCGCCATGAAGGCGAACGTCACCAGGCCCTGATGCCGGACCGGGTCGATGAACAGCGGGAAGAACGCCATGTAGAACATGATCGCCTTGGGGTTCAGCAAGGTGATCATCGCGGTCTGGCGCAGGTAGCGGCCGTTGTCCATGCGGCTCGGACGCGGCGCGGCGCCGGGCTTGCTGCGCATCATCAGCAGGCCCAGCCAGGCGAGATACGCGGCGCCGGCCCACTGCACGATATGGAACGCCGTGGGATAGGCGGCCAGCAGCGCCGAGACGCCGGCCACCGCCAGCCACATCAGCACCTGGTCTCCCAGGATCACGCCGCAGGTCGCCGCCAGGCCCGCCTTGATGCCGCCCTTGCCGGTGGCGGTCAACAGGGCGAAATTGCCCGGGCCGGGGATGATCAGCAGCATGATGAAGGCGAGCACGAATGCGCCATAGTCGGTGACACCGAGCATGGAAAGACTCCCGAAAAGAGAACGGGCATTGTAGATCCGCCCGGCGTGACGCGCGGCCGATCTCGCTGACGACAAAAAGGCCGGCCCCCGCCCGCCGCAACGCGCGACGGAGGGGGCCGGCCCGATGGGCTGGCTGACTACGCGATCAACGCAGCAGCGACAGCACCGTCTGCGGCACCTGGTTGGCCTGGGCCAGGACCGACGTGCCGGCCTGTTGCAGGATCTGGGCGCGCGACATGTTCGACACTTCCGTGGCGTAGTCGGCGTCCAGGATGCGCGAGCGCGCGCCGGACAGGTTGTTGATCACGTTGTTCAGGTTGTTGATCGTCGACTCCAGGCGGTTCTGCACCGCGCCCAGTTGGCCGGACACTTTATTCAGAAGGTTGAAAGCGGAATCTAGCGTTTTCATCGGGTCGCCAGTCTTGTCGCCCTTGCTGGTGCTTTCGAGCGTCAGGCTGCCGGCTTTGCTGCCGGCTCTGGCGACGTACAACTTCTTGCCGTAGTCGTTGACGGCGACGTCTTTGTTGTCGGTGACGTCTGTGCCGATAGCAGCGGCAACCTGATGATGGAACGTGCTGCCGCCCGCGATGGCAGTGATGTTGCCGGTATCCGGATTGAACTCGTAGCGTCGGACAGTTTTGGACACCGTCGTCAGTTGCTGCTTGTCATCCATATACAGCAAATGATCGGCATCGGTGTCGAGTTGGCCAATTTGCGTTACCTGCAGGGTCAGGCTGAACGCGCCCGCTTCAATCTTGACTTCGGCAGGCGTAACGGTAGGCTGGGCTTTGAGGTCCGCCGCCAGCTTCTCCTTGGTGATGGTCGCCTGGAACTTGATGTCTGCCGTCCCGGCGGCCTGGCTCTGGTACGTCGTGCCGTTCACGGTCAGTTTGACGCCTTCAGCAGTGGCGCCGGTACCCATGTAGGTCGTCACGTCGGCTAGCGTTGCCTGAGTAAAAGCAGCGGCACCCGGAGCGGCACCACCCGTCAGGCCGTCATTGACTGACAGATTGCCCGCGGGGTCCCAGTACAGCGCCTTACCGTTGACATCGGTGATGTTGCCGCTAGAGGTGATCAGGATGTCGGCCTGAGCGGTCTTGTTCATGTACGTAGCCGCGATCGGCTTGGCGCCGATCTGGCCCCTGATGGTTGCTTCGACGGCGGTATCCGTATCGGTATCGTCGTAGACGAAGTTGCCAGCGGCGGCGTCATACGTGTAGGTGGTGGTAGGTACTGCACCGCCGCCTGCAGGCGCTGCGCCTGTCGTTTTGATAATGGTACTGCCGTCCGTCATCTGGCTCATCAGGTCAGTGGTCGTGGCGGCGGTGTTCGTTTCCGTGACGTCGTACTGATTGTCCGTGCCCGCCACAAGCTGGATGTTCGGGCCAATCATGTCGCTGACTTGGGCCTTCCTGTTATCGACAATGCCAACGCCGTTGACGTTGAAGCCGTCCAGGCCCAGCGTCTTGACGCTGATTTCGTTCAAGTCCAGCGTGATGGTTTCGTTGTCGTTGGCGCCGACTTGCAGCGTCAGGGGCGTGGCCTTGTCCGACAGTACCTTCACGCCGTTGAAGTCGGTCTGCTCGGAGATGCGGTTGATGTCGGCGAGGCGCTCGTTGATTTCGTCCTGGATGGAGTCGAGCTGCTCTTGCGAGTAGCTGCCGTTGGCGGCTTGCACCGACAGTTCGCGCACCCGTTGCAGGTGGGCGGTGATTTCGGAGGCGGCGCCTTCCGTCGTCTGCGCCAGCGAGATGCCGTCGTTGGCGTTGCGGGCGGCTTGGGTCAGGCCCCGGACGTTGGACGTGAAGCGGTTGGCGATGGCCATGCCGGCGGCGTCGTCCTTGGCGCTGTTGATGCGCAGACCCGAGGACAGGCGCTCGATGGCGGTGCCCAGCGCGGACTGGGATTTGTTGAGATTGTTCTGGGCGACCAACGACAGATAGTTGGTGTTGATGACTGCAGCCATGTGTTAGCTCCTTGGCAGAGTGAGGCTTGATCGAGGCGGGCAGCGGCGCTGCCCGATTGCCAACGTGATGAACCGAGAATCAGCGTTCGGGTTCGTCCGTTGCCAAAACTACGACCCTGCCAAATTGATCTTTAGACGATCGCGGCGCAAACGGCTGTCTTATGATTTTTGATGAGTTTTGCTGGAAATTTTCTGAAACACGAGCTTTTACTCGCACGAAAAAGAAGGCCCCACTCGCGGGTAAGCGGGTGGGGCCTTCGGCCTTGTCTCTCTTGGGGAAAGTTGCAAGACATGTGTAGTGTAGGCGTTTGGGCGCCGCCGAAAACTCATGAATACTCAACGGCGCAGTGGAGCGCGAACGGGGAGGGGGCGCCGCGGCGGGTATCGTCGGGCGCCGGCGGCGCCGCCGCGCGCAAATCAGTCGTGCGTCGCGATGCCGATCCTGCCCTCGCGCAGCACCAGCAAGGACCCTTCGGAATAGATGTTGCGGATCTGCAAGGGGGCATCGCGCAGGGTCGCGAGTTTCTTGCGGACCCGATAGAGCAGCGCGTCGATGCGGTGCTGATCGTAGATGACTGCCGGATAGCCGAGATTCTGCGACATCCGCTTGTGGCTGACGGGGTACTTCGGACTCTGGATCAGCGTCGCCATGACGATGGATTCCTTGGCCGTCAGGCTTAGCTGTTGACCGTCCGACGATCGCAGTTGGCGCGATTGCACGTCCAGGGTCCAGTTGCAGTGCGAGATCGGGCCCGGCGTCGCGGTCACGAGCCGGCGTTCGAGCGCGCTGACGGTGACCGCCAGCAGCGCAAGCTGGATCGGCTTGATCAGGTAATGGTCGGCGCCGTCGCTCAGGCTCTGCAATTGAGCGGGCATGCGCACGTTGTCGGTCAGCACGATGATGCCCATGGCGGGAAACGTGCGGCGCAGCGGCGCGATGTGGCCGAGCATGTCGCCATCGGGCAGCGACGCGGCGGTCACCAGGATGCCGGGCGGGGACTGCCGGATGTGTGCGAGCGCGTCCTGCACGGTGCCGCAGACGTGCACGCCGCGGCCGAGGCCGGCGATATGGTTGGACACGCTTTCGGCCCATTCCGGCGGATCTTCAACGACAAGAACGCGCATACCTGCGATTGATTTCCCGGGCCACGGACTGCGTCGACGACTGGACGGCGGGCCTTCTTCCGCCAGCGCGGCATCGCGGAAGCGACGCCCATCCGATTCTAGATTTGTCCTTGCGGGAAAACGCGGTTTGGCGTCTTAATGCGGTCTGATATCAAGGTCGGCGTCGCGGCAAGATTGTGGGCGGAGACTCGGGCGGCGGGTGCGCGGCCTCGGTGCAAAGGCCCGCGTCTTCAGAAACAATCGCAACAATAGTTTTCTTGCGAGCGCGCCCTGCGCGAGCCTCCCGGCACCGTATCGCCGCGCGTCATCGCGCCGCGGCCCGTGCGAATGCGGGCGTGGCGTCCGCCCCATCGCGCCGGCCGCGCGAAATCCCACCGTGTTGCCCGCGTGGCCCAATGTTTCAGCGTGCCTCGCCGCGCTTGCGCTCCGGCCCAGAGGCAGTAGCATGCGCGCTCAGACCGATTCAGCCTCATTTAAGGACCGATCCATGACCTTGCCGCGCCCGCGCCTTGCCTTGTCCCTCCTGACGCTTACGCTGGCGCTGTCGGGGTGCGTGAACATGCCGTCCTCGAACGGATACGGCACCCGCGACGATCCGCGCTACGGGCAACTGCTGGACCTGATCAACGAGGCGCTCAAATCGGACATGGCCGTGGTGCTGGTGGCCGACCTGATGCCGCACGCGACGCTGAAAGACGCCTTGACCATGACGCAGTGGACTCCGACCGTGATCTGGATGCACGAGAAGGCGCCGCAGGTGACCTTCAGCCGCAAGTTCCAGACCAATGCGCTCAAGCGCGACCCGAAGGAAACCTACCTGTTCCAGGCGTTCGAGGTGCATATCCTGCCGCCCGGCAAATACCTGCTGACCGGCGGCGACGACTACAAGCTGAATGCGCTGCTCGATCAGGTCGGGGCCAAGCGCGGGCCGGAGGGATCGGGCCGCGGCGCCAACGGCACCGCCTATCTTTCGCCGGAACTCTATCGCGAGTTCTACAGGCAGCAGGCGTGGCGCGACGCCACCACCCACAGCGAGACCAGGACGCGCCAGGTCTGCACGGCCGTGCACGTGGCCTCGGGCGCCTGCGTGAGCTGGGGCGAGCAGCAATACACCGAGACCTCGGCGGGGATGCCGGCGGGCTACTACGAGGAAACCGATTCGCGCGATATTCCCGCCATCAAGGTGCAGGCGCGCATCCCGCCCAAGCAGGCGCTGGCCAGCTTCACGCTGCAGGGCGGTCAACTGGTGCTGAGCCAGCGCATGCACCTGAAGACGCCCAGCTACAAGTTCCGCCAGTCGGCCTGCCGCGCGGTCGATCCCAAGATGATCGAGTGCCCGCTGGAGGACCTGACCGTCTACACCCGCCCGGCGCCGATGGAGTTCGCGCAGAAGTACCTGGCGCAGCGGACCCTGAGCGCCGAGCACCAGGCGCTGCTGGCCAAGCTGCAGCCCATGCAGATCACGCCGCTGGGCAAGCAGGGCATGGAAGATCCGATCTGGGGCGTGCCGCTGTCGATGGACAAGGGGCGCTAGGCCGGCGCGCGGCGGGAAAAAAAGAGAAGAGCGCGCAACGCGGCGTTGCGTTTGGCGGGGGTAAACTCCCCCACCGCCCCGTCGCATCGGAGCGCCTGACCGTCGCCATGCAACTGTCCCACCCGGATCGAGGAGTGGACGATGCAACGCCATTTCCTTGTCCTGTTGTTGCTGTCGCTGACCCAGATCGTCGGTTGGGGCGTGGTCGGCGTGCTGCCGGTCATCGCCGCGCCGGTCGCGTCCGACCTGGGCGCCACCTTGCCGTCGATATTCCTGGGCACGTCGGTCATGTATGTCGCGATGGGGCTGGCCGCGCCGCTGACCGCCCGCGCGTTCCGCCGGTTCGGCACGCGCCAGGCGATGGCGGCGGGCGCCGCGCTGATCGGACTGGGCCTGGCCCTGTTGGCGCTGTCTCCGGGCCTAATGGCCTTCTGGGCCGCCTGGGCGCTGATCGGCGTGGCGGGCGCCGCCTTCCTGACGACCGCCGCCTATGCCTACGTCGTGGAATATGCGCGGGAACAGGCGCGCGGCCTCATCGGCACGCTGATGCTGGTGACGGGCCTGGCGGGCAGCGTGTTCCTGCCGGTCACGGCGTTTCTCGACCACCTGATCGGCTGGCGCGATGCGCTGCTCGTGTACGCCGCCGTCATGGCGCTGGCCGCGGGCCCGCTGCTCTGGTTCGGCCTGCCCGCGACCGAAGCGACGGCGGCAGTGGCCGCGCGGCGCGGCGCCGGCTCCCATGGCCGGGTCTTCGTGCTGCTGGTGACCGCGATAGCCTTGAACAGTTTCGTCACCTTCGGCATCCAGGCCGTGGGCGTGCCGCTGCTGCGGGCCATGGGCATGGATCTGGCGCGCGCCGTCGCGGTTGCGTCGCTGCTGGGCGTTTTCAAGGTCGGCGGGCGCTTGCTTGACCTGCTGGGCGGCGGGCGCTGGGACGGGCTGTCCACCGGCATTGCCGCGGGCGTCATGATTCCGCTGGGGCTGGCCGCCATCTGGATCGGCGGCGCGGGCCTGCTGCCGGTCGTCGGCTACCTGCTGCTGTTCGGGGTCGGCAGCGGCGCCTTCGCGGTGGCGCGGGCCACCATGCCGTTGGTGTTCTTCGACAAGGCCGGCTATGCGGCGGCGATGGCCGCCATCGCCTTGCCGATGAATCTGATCAACGCCCTGGCGCCGCCGGCGCTGGCGGTGTCGATGGAGCAGGCCGGCGCGCCGGTCACGTTCGCGCTGCTGGGCGGGCTGAGCGTGCTGGCGCTGGCGGCGCTGCTGGCGCTGAGCCGCTTGCGACCGCCGTAGCGGTCGAAGTCCGCCCAGGCCTCGGACCAGTTGAAGGCGACGCCGACGATGCCGACGCCGCCCAGGCGTTGGTTGACGGCCTGCAGCTTCGCCGCCGCGCGCTTGAAGGTATCGCTGACGTTCGCGTCGGGGGCTCGCGGATCGCTTGGACCTTGTCGCACAGGTTGCTGGCGTCCAGGGAAGGCTAGGCAGCGCTACGTATCACTGGGATTTATAAGGGGCTTAAGCCGTTGCTTGAACCAGCGCGGTGAACAGCCGAGCAAAGTCGTCATTCCTAGGGTTATCCCTAATATCTTCCTCGCCCTACCATGCCGGTCCGGTTCAACAAGGCCCCGGAACAACAACAGGCGATCATCGCGCCACCCGGCCGGGGCGACATAGGAAGCAAGCATGTTTGGCCTATTTTCTGGTCTGCGTATCCGCGCCCGCCTGTCCGGCGCGTTCTTGATGGTGGCGCTGCTGGGCGGCGCGGTCGGCGCCTTCGGCGTGTGGGGGCTGGCCCGTATCAACGACATGAACAGCCAGCTCTACGAGGTCGAATTGCGCGGCCTGTCCGACATGAAAAACGCCAACCTGCAGTTGGTGTATGCCGGCCGCGCCCGCAACAGCTATCTGGCGGCCTCCACCGAGGCCGAACGCGAGGCCAGCCGTAAACAGTTTGACAGCGCCGTGCGGCGGCTGGACGCGCTGCGCGATCGCGCAGCCAGCTACTACCTCGCGCCCGAGGACCGCCAGTTGCTGGCGCGCTTCAGGCAGGCGCAAGACGCCTGGAAGCGCGACGCCGAGGCTTTCTTCACCGCCGCCCGCGAGCTGCCGCTGCGGGCGAAGGATTCGCGCGCCGTCGAGATCGAAAAGCACGTGATTGCGTCCTCGGAGCAACTGGACGGCGTCATGGACCGGCTGGCCGAGTCCAAGGAAGCCAGCACCGCGCGGTCGGTGCAGGCGGGCTCCGACCTCTACGAACGCACGCGCCTCATCATGATCGCGCTGTCGATCGCCGGCGTGGCGCTCGGCATGCTGCTGGGCGGGTTCATGACGCGCGGCATCGTGCAGCCGCTTGGGCAGGCGGTGCAGGCCGCGCGCCGCGTGGCCGCCGGCGATCTGACCGGCGACATCCGCGTCGTCACGCGCGACGAGACGGGCGACCTGATGATCGCCCTGCAAGCCATGAACCACGGCCTGGCCGCTATCGTGCGCGATGTGCGCGATGGCTGCGAAGGCATCGCCTCGGCGGCCTCCGAGATCGCCCAGGGCAACGCCGACCTGTCGCAACGCACCGAGGAACAGGCCGCCTCTTTGGAGCAAACCGCCGCGTCGATGGAGCAACTGACCAGCACCGTGCAGTTGAACGCCAGCCACGCCGGCCAGGCCGAGCAACTCGTCACCCAGGCCTCGGCCGTGGCCGTGCGCGGCGGCAATGAAGTCGATGGCGTGGTGCGCACCATGGACGCCATCTCCGACAGCTCGCGGCGCATCGCCGATATCACGAACGTGATCGACAGCATCGCCTTCCAGACCAACATCCTGGCCCTGAATGCCGCGGTCGAGGCCGCGCGGGCCGGCGAGCAGGGCCGGGGCTTTGCCGTGGTGGCGGGCGAGGTTCGCACCCTGGCGCAGCGCTCGGCCGTGGCCGCCAAGGAGATCAACGCCCTCATCAACGAGTCCGTCAGCCGCGTCGAAGACGGCGCGCGGCAGGCCGGCGCCGCCGGCCGCACCATGCGTGAAGTGGTGGCCAGCGTGGGTCAGGCCGTGACGCTGGTGCGCGAAATCGCTGGCGCCTCGGCCGAACAGTCCACCGGCATCGGCCAGGTCAATCAGGCCGTGGCGCAGATGGACGGCGTCACCCAGCAGAACGCCGCGCTGGTGGAAGAGGCCGCCGCCGCGGCCGCGAGCATGCGCGAGCAGGCCGGACGGCTGACGCAACTGGTCCGGCGCTTCCAGGTCGATGCGGTCACCGGCGCACGCGTGCTGGCGGCGCGACCCCTGCCCGCGCTGTCCGCGTCCGAATGAGAGAGGATCGTCTCATTATTGCGAACAACGGAATATGCCGTTTCGGTCGCGGATATTTGGCAGAATGGATTCGGGTAAAACGTTTCGCCGATCGCGGCGAGGGCTGGCGCGCGGCGGCCGCCGGCCCTCGCGAGTGCGTCGCTTAGAAGTAGGCCAACGCGTAGGTGACGTTTGCCTGGACCGAGCCCGTGCTCGACGTGACCGCTCCGGGTCCGCCCACAACGGACATGCGGGCCCAGTAGCGCAGCTCGTTGCCGCCGCCGGTCAGTTGCTTCGCGTTCGCGGCGCTGGGGGTGGCGGCAAGATTGACGGGCGTGGTGCCATCGCTCTCGAGCAACTGCACGGCGACGGCGGTGGCGGTTCCGGTACTGGAGATCTTGCCCAGCTGGGTGTTCGTGAAGGTGCCGAGGAACTGGACCGCCACCTTGGACAATTTGCCGTTCGGGTTGGGGGTGGTCCCCGTATCCTCGTCGAACGAGCAGCCCGTCAGGTGGATGACGACGGGCACCGAGTCGGAGAATTTCCCGGGGCCATTCAGCATGCGCTGGGAGACCTGACCCAGGTCGATCGTCATGTTGCTGTCGGCGGCGGAGATGGAGCAAGGCCCTTCGATGACCGTCGCCGAAAAGGTGATGGTGCCGGAGCCGCTGGTGCCCGCCGCAAATCCCGGCGCTGAATTGAACGCGACAGCGGCGGCGAGGGCGAGAGTGGATTTCTTGATCATGGGTGACTCCTGTGTTTCCTCTGTGGAAAGTGCATGAATGGTCGCGGACCGTATCTGGCGGTCCGCAACCGTGAAAAAGCGTGCGCGGGTCGCGTCCCTATTCCTTGACCCGTTCCTTGAATACGCAAACCCCCGCCGCACAGTGGTAGCGGCTGACGCGCATGCCGCCGTAGTCGTCGACATTGCCCATCATCAACTGCTTGGCGTCCGCGGGTAACTGGGCCTTGACCGCTTGCTCGGACAGCGGCGCGAGCATGATCGGCGTGTCGAAGCCGGGCAGCAGTTGCTTGCTGTCCGTGCCCAGCCACATCACCGTGAGGTAATAGGGCGACGTGTTCTTGAGCGTCAGGGTGCGGCCATCGGTGCGCGCCTGCAGGGCCTGTTCCGGCGCCGCCTCGCCGCGCTCGCCCAGCTTGGGCGGCCGTATGAACAGCTTGAGCTGGCTCTGCGTGGTCAGTTGCAGGAGGCTGGCGTCCTTGTCCTTTGGCGCCGGCGGGATTTCGCGCACGTTGAAATAGAACAGAGTCTCGCGGTCCTGCGGCAGGCGGGCCTTGGCCGCGGCGCTCATCTGCATGATCCGCACCTGCGCCTTCTTGCCCGCGTCAATGCGTTGCAGCGGGGGCAGCGCCAGCAGGTCGTCGGTCATCTTGCCGTCCTGGTCCTCGACCCAGGCCTGCGCCAGGTAGGGGGTATCGGTGCTTTCGTTGGTCAGCACCACCGAGACCGACTTCTGTTCGGTGCCCAGGATGATGCGGGTGCGATCCACATTGACCGCGCCCTGGCAGAGGGCGGGCAAGGCGAGCCAGGCGCAGAGCAGCGGTCCGGTGATATGTCTGAGTTTCATGTTTTCGCTTTCAAAATGAACGTCATGGGATGCGGGATATCAGGTCTCATTGGCAGGGCAGCGGCTGCGGGCCCTGGGCCAGCGCCGCGGGCGCGGGCAGGGTCAGGTGGCATTCCTTTTCGCCAGCCCAGGTCACGGTGAGCGCGTCGCGGTCTTCCGCGGTCACGCCGCTCAGATAGACCAGCCCCTCGTCGCCCACCATGCCGGCCGTCATGCCGGAACGGGAGGACAGCACCAGGGCGCCCAGCGGCGGGGCGTTGCCGTCGCTCAACCGGACATGGCCCAGCACCTGCTCGCCCTGGCTGGCGCGGATGCGGGAGTAGCCGATGGCGCCCTCGGTCAACACCTGGCTGATGATCGAGTCGGCCACGTCGACGTCGTCGGGCAGGGCGTTCACGTCCACCGCGACGTTGCTTTCGCGGTAGCTCGACACGTTGTTGACCACGGCGATGCCAAAGCGATTGGTAACGCCGTTGCCGTAGTCCACCGGCACGCCAGTGATCCCGTCGGTGTCGACCACCAGGCGCGGTTCGTTGCCGGAGGCCGGCTGGCCGAATGCCGCGCCCGCGGCCGTGGCCGTCATCGAGCCATACCAGCTCAGGCCGACGTTGCGGTATTGGCCGGGCTGCACGGTGAAGTCGGCGCTGGCTCGGCCATAGGGCGTGCGGCTCTGGATGCTGCCGCTCATGCTCTGGCGCCGCGAGTCGTAGTAGCGTTCGTCGCTCGCGTTCAGGTTCCAGGTGGTGTTCGGATGGCTGAAGTCGGTGTAGCCGACCGTGTGCTGCATCAGGCTGTCGCCGCTGCGCTGGTAGCCATAGCTGAACTGGCGGTTGTCGCCTATCGGGATGCTGATCGTGGCGTAGATCTGGTTCTCGGCCTGGCCATAGAAGCTCTGGGTACGGGCCAGCGACAGTGACATGTTGATGTTGCGCAGCGGCCCGATGTTGGCGTTCTTGCTGAGCGTGATCATGTAGTGGTTGTTGGTCGCCGAGTCGTTCCAGTAGTTCAGCCGGCTCAGCGACAGCGACACGCTCATGTCCAGCGGCTGGATGTGCTGGCTGTATGCCACCGTGTAGCTCTGCTTCTCGTCGCGGAAGAATTCGTCGCGCAGCACCGAGCGCATGACGTATTCGGGTAGCGACAGGAAGTGCCGGCCGGAGAATCGGTAGCCCATGAAGGCGATGGTGCTGCCCAGGCCATCGAAGGTCTTGGCGTAGTTGACCCGGTAGCTGTAGCCGGTGCGGCGCGGGGCATGGGCGAACGGCAGCCGGGCGTCCGAGCGCGTCACGTCCGCCGACAGGGCGCCCAGCCGGCCCAAGTTCTGGCCGGCGCCCAGCGCCAGCGCCCGGTATCCGTCCTGGGTGGCAACGAAGCCGCCATACAGCGAGGTATCGTTGAACGCGCCCCAGGTGGCTTCGGCCGTCATGAAGCCGGGCCTGACCACGTGGTTGTTGGCGCGGCCGCCGAACAGCGGCCGTCCGGCCGAAACCTGGTAGCGCAGGTTGCCCTTGCGCGTCATGAACGGCACGCTCGCCGTCGTGATCTGCCACGTACGGGTGCTGCCGTCGCTCTCCGTCAAGGTGACGTCCAGATTGCCGCTGATGTTCTGGTTCAGCGCCGGCAGGACGAAGGGGCCGGGCGACACTCGGGTCTGGTAGAGCAGGCGGCCGCTCTGGCTGACGGTCACTTGCGCGTTGCTGTTGGCAATGCCGGTCACCTGCGGCGCATAGCCCTGCAGCGATGGCGGCAGCATGCGCTCGTCGCTGGCCAGGGTGACGCCGGCGAAGCGGATCGGGTCGAACAGGGAGGACGACAGGTAGGTCTGGCCCAGCGTCAGCTTCGATTCCCATTGCGGCAGCGGCCGGAACAGGTAGGTCTGCGGCAGGATGGCGTTGGTTTGCGACTTGCCGTGGCTGTCGTGGCGGCTGTACTGGTAGTCGCTGCGCAGGCGCCAAGCGCCCAGGTTCAGGCCGGCGGTGCCGTACAGGGTGTAGCTGGACGAGTTGCTGCCCTGCTGCGCCATATAGCGGTTGGCCAGCAGGTTGTAGTCGAGGATCACGCCGTTCACGCCCGTGCTCCAGCGCGCCGGCGGCACCCAGTCCGGGTCCTGGTAGCGCAACCAGGCCTGCGGCACCGTCACGGTCAGCGACTGGCTGTCCGGGCTGTAGGCGACCTTGCTGTCAGGGGTGTCGAGGTCGACGCAGGGGCCGGCGTCGGTGTTGACATTGGCGAGCCGCGCCGCGGCGTCGTCCTTGAGGGCCAGCATCTCGAGCATTGCCGGAGTGACACAGAACACCGTGCCGTCGTCTATCACCGGCACCGCCTTGACCTGGTACTGGGCCTGGAGCAGGCGCTGGTTCAGGTAGAAGTCGACCAGGTAGGTGCCTGGCGCCACGTAGCCGTCGCGGCTGAAGGTGGACAGGTCGACGTTGCGCTTGTCCTTGGTGTTCAGAAAGCCACTGCTGAACTCCGTGGCGTGCGCCGACAGCACATAGGTACTGATTGCCATGATGGATGCCAAGCGGGCCAGGGTCATGATGTTTTTTGCCATATTCCGGCGTGAGAGACTGCCGGAAAACCTCGGCGTCGATGTGGCGCCGCATCGCGGCCACCTCGGTACGGAAAGCGCGCGTTGGAAATCCCCGCCGCCATGGCGGCGGGGTTCCGTACGCACGGAATGGCGGCGTCTGGCCGCTTAGAAATACGTCAGCGTGTAGGTGACCGAGCTGCTCACCGTACCGGCCGTGACGCCGGTGGCGGCGGTCGATGCCAGCCGGGCGAAGAAGTTCAGCACGTTGGTGTTGCCCGCCGTGAGTTGTTGGGCCGTGGCCGCCGTAGGGGCGGTGTTGAAGTTGACCGCGGTGGCGTTGTCCTTGCCCAGGATCTGGACCGCGACGTTGGCGGCGTTGCCCGTGTTCGTGAGCATGCCCTTGGCCGCGTCGGACGTGGTGCCGGCGAAAGACACGCCGACCTTGGAAAGCTTGCCGTTCGCGTTGGCGCCTGCGCCGGTATCCGCTTCGAACGAGCAACCCGTCAGGTGGATGGTGATCGGCACCGAAGCGGAGAACTTGCCAGTTCCGACCAGGTCCTTGCGGGAGATCTGGCCCAGGTCGATGTTCAGGGCGGAGTCGGCGGCCGAGATGCTGCACGGCGCTTCGATGATCGAGCCGGTGAAAGTGATGGTGCCTTGACCGAATTCACCGGCGGCGAATGCCGCGACCGGACCCAGCAGGGCGGCGGTGGTTGCAGTGGCGAGGAGCGTCTTCTTAAGCATGGATAGTCCTTATTGATATCCGAGGGAGCTAGCCTGCGCGGTTGGCCGCGCAGAGGTTGAAAAAACGGATAGGCCGGGCTCGGAAAATGATGGGTCGGCGTGGCGCCGTTTTTTCATCAGCCCGAATGAGAAGCTATTGCGTTCGCATGAGATGTCGAGGCGTTGGTTCAAGAGGCCTGGCCGCGCTGAGGCGCCAGGCGTGCGGAGGAATATGTGATGTTCCCGTCATGGACGGAATCTTGCATAGCGCGGATTATCTGAGCATTAACTCGCGTCAGATATCGAGAGGGGGCGTCGGAGCGCCCCGGTGGGCGTCCGTCAGGACGCCCTCGGAGGACGCCCATGAGGGGCGTCCGGCAGGATCGGCGGGAAGGAAAGGCGGGAAGGAAAGGCCGAAAGGAGGAGCGGCTCAGGCGCGCCAGGCGAGCACGGCGGCGACCGCCACGCAGACCGCCGCGAATACCCGCTGCAGCACCGCTTGCGGCACGCGCGGCGCCAGCGCGCGGCCGGCCGTCATGCCGGCGATGGCCGCGGCCACGAAGGTCCATTGCGCGGTCGACAGCGTCAGTCCGTGCAGCAGGGCGGAACTGACCGTGGCGGCCGATACCAGCGCGATCACCATGAGCGAGGTCGAGACGATGCTGATCATGCGCGCGTCGCTGAAGTGCGTCAGCGCCGGAACGATGATGAAGCCGCCGCCGACCCCGAGCATGCCGGTGCACAGGCCGGATACGGCGCCGATGCCGCCCAGCGTGACGGCGGTCAGGCGGTTCCAGACGAAGCGGCCGGTTTCGGGCGAGAGCCGGCAGGCCTTGCGCGGGGCGTCGGCCGCGCCCGGGGCCGGCGCGCGGCGGCGCGATTGCTGCACCATGCGGGCGGCCACCAGCAGCATCACCGCTGCAAAAGTCAGACTAAGCCAATGCGCCGGCAAGCGCCGCGCCAGCGACAATCCCAGCGGTGCGGTCAGTGCGCCCACCGCGGCCATCAACATGGCGGCCTTGTAGCGCACCAGCCCGCGCATCAGGCCCTGCAGGGCGCCGACCGCCGACGCGATGCCCACGGCGATCAGCGCCACCGGCGCCGCCTGCGTCAGCGTCAGGCCCAGGCCGAACATCAGTGCGGGCACGGCCAGAATGCCGCCGCCGGCGCCGGTCAGGCCGAGGGAGACGCCGATGCACAGCCCGAGCAGGGTCGCGGTCACCATCATTAATTACTTTTAGAAATTAACTTATTACTTCAAATAAGTATAACGTGCCGGGATGGGGTTTCTGCCATGCGGATTTTGTTGGTCGAGGATGACGCCTCCATCGCGCTGGCCATCCAGGCGGGCCTGGGGTTGCAAGGGTTCGTGGTGGACGTGGTCGGCAACCTGCGGCAGGCCGACCTGGCGGTGCAGACGTCGCATTTCGGCGCCTGCGTGCTGGATCTCGGGCTGCCCGATGGCGACGGCATGGGGCTGCTGGCGCGATGGCGCGCGCGCCGCCTGAACCTGCCGGTGCTGGTGCTGACGGCCCGCTCGGCGGTGCCGCAGCGGGTCGACGCGCTGCGCGCCGGCGCCGACGACTACGTCCTCAAGCCGTTCGACCTGGACGAACTGGGCGCGCGCCTGCAGGCGCTGATGCGGCGGACCGCCGGGCACACCACCGATCGCATCGAGCACGGCCGCCTGACGCTGTTCGTGTCGCGCGGCGAAGTGCTGCTGGACGGCAAGCGCATCGCGTTGCAGCGGCGCGAGCTGACGCTGCTCAGTACGCTGTTGCAGCATCCCGGGCAGATCCTCACCATGGATCAGTTGCGCGACAGCCTGTACGGCTTCGATGACCGGGTCGAGAGCAATGCCGTCAACGTCCACATCCACAAGCTGCGCCGCAAGCTCGGCGCCGACCTGATCGAGACCGTGCGCGGCTGGGGCTACCGGCTGGGGATGCCGTCGCCGTGAGTCTGCGCACGCGCCTGTCGATGTTGCTCGGCGTCGTCTGGCTGGTGGTCGGCGGCGCCGTCACGCTGTGGATGTTCGAGCACGCCAGCGCCCAACTGGACGCGGCGCTGGACTCCCGGCTGGCGGCGTCGGCGGCGATGGTGACGCGGCTGGTGACGCAATGGCCGCGCGACGCGGCGGTCGGCCTGCCGGACATGGCCGCCGCCAGCGGCGCGCCGGCGCGCGGCGGCATCGCGTGCGAGGTCGGCGCCTTCGGCGCTGGCGCGACCCCGGCGTTCACGGTGGCGCGGGCGCGCGCCTCGCTGGCGCTGCAGGCGGCGCCGCTGGGGTTCGGCTCGTTCAGCCGGGCGGGCGCCACCTGGCGCACCTATGCCGTCGAGGCCGAGGGCATGCGCGTCGCCACGGCCTGCCGCACGGACATCCGGGCCGAGCTGCGCCGAGAGATGGCCTGGACCGCGCTGCTGCCCGGCGTGGCCGGTCTGCTGGTGGGTTTTGCGCTGCTGTGGTTCGGCGTCGGCCGCGGCCTGGCGCTGGTCGAAGGGCTGCGCCGCCGGCTGGCGTGCGAAGCGCCGTGGCCGGCGCACGACCTGCCCGGCGACAAGGTGCCGCGCGAACTCATGCCTTTCACGCAGACGCTGACACACCTGTCGCAGCGCATGGAGGACATGCTGCTGCGCGAACGGCATTTCTCGGACCACGCGGCGCACGAGATGCGCTCGCCGGTCACGGCCATCAAGGCGCACCTGCAGGTGCTGGAACGCCTGCCGGCGATGGCCGGCGATGCGGCCAGCCGCCAGGCGGTCGCGCATGCGCTGCAGGGCACCGCGCGCCTCGAACGCCTGATCGAGCAATTGCTGATGCTGGCGCGCGCCGACGGCGATGATGCCGACGCGGCCTGCGATGCGCTGGCGGTGCTGGCGCGGGTGGCCAGCCGCAAGCCGGCGCGGGTGCGCTGGCATCTGCCCGCCAGCCGGCCCTGGGCGGCGTTGCCGGATGCGCTGCTCGATTGCGCGGTGCGCAACCTGGTGGACAACGCGCTCAAGTACTCACCGGCGCACGCCGATGTCCAGGTCCACGTCTCGATCGCGGCGGCCGATCTGGTGGTGACGGTGCGCGACCGCGGGCCGGGGCTCACCCCGGCGCAATGCGCGCGGGCGGTCGAGCCGTTCTGGCGCGGCGGGCGCCAGGGCGAGGGCGCGGGCCTGGGACTGTCGATCGTGGCCGCCATCGCACGGCGCCACGGCGGCGCGCTGGCGTTGGAGTCGACGCCGGGCGCGGGCCTGCGCTGCCGCCTGAGCGTGCCGCTGGCCCTCGCGGCCGGGCTCAGTCCCAGGAGCGCGAATAGCGGTGATCGAGAAACAGTTCCGGCAGGCCCGACACCTGCTTGAAGCGCAGGACCTCATCTTCGTCCATGCCGAGCTGACGGGCAATGTCGGCGTCGCTCCAGCCGGCCTTGAGCAGGCGCACGACGATATCGGTCATGGGCATCACGCCGTGCACGCCGCGCGCGCGGTTGTGGCGGATGGTGGCGGCGATGCGGTCGGCGGCGCCGGCGCGGCCGTGGCGGATGACCACGATAGGCAGGTAGCCCTGCAGGCGCTGGCGGATGGGGCCCTTCTTCTTGCCCACGCGCTGGCGGTGAAAGCCGTCCACCACGACGTAGCGGGCGGGGCCCGCCTGGTGCGCGACGATGGGCTGGGTGTAGCCATCGGCGGCGATCGACAGCTCCAGCAACCGCATTTCGGGCGGCGCGACGCTGTTGGGGTTGTAGTCGTTGGCCTCGATCCGCTCGCCGGGGACCCATTGCACGCAATCGACCGGCTCGGCGGCGAAGGGACTGTGCTCATGCAGGCACAGGCGGATCCGGTTGATGGCTTCGATCCGCTGGCGGATCGGCAGGCTGTCCAGTTCGTTGAACAGCATCCTGGCCCGGCTCTCCAGGCTGTCGAGAAGTGGCATGGGCATTCCTTTTCAAGGTGATCCAGTTGCCTCGGCTGGTGTGGGGCTGGAAGCCGTAGGGTTGCAGCAGCTCGGCGCTGAGCCATGGCACGCGCAGGGTGCAGGGCTGGTCCAGACCGTCGATGTAGTCGAGCACGCGCTGGCGCAGCGCCCGGAACAGGCCCAACTGGCGCGCTTCGGGGCGGATGTAGCCGTCGCGGATGCGCACCGTGTCGCTCAGCAGTTCGATGCTGACGAAGCCGAGCACGCGGGCGTGGCTTTTCCGCCTGACGATGAACCAGCGGTGCCGCGGACTGTCGTTCAAGGGATAACCGCCGCAGTCGCGACGCACGGTGGCGCTGGCGAAGAAGCGGCCCATCTGCGCGAAGAAGGCGCGTTCGTCGTCGTACGAGCGCAGCAGCAGGAAATCGTAGTGTTTCAGGGGATGCGTCATGGTGCGGCGCGCGCAGGCACGGGAAGCAGGCTGTCGATGTCGCAGCGCGCCGGGCCGAACGACAGCGATCGCGCCATGTCCTGCTTGAGCAGCGACAGACCGATGCGGCGCCAGGAGGGCTGCGCCTTGCGATTTTCGAGGTCGGGGATGCCGGCGTCGGGCCACATCGCCAGCGGATGGCCGCGTTGTTCCCACCAGGCGATGAAGACGTCGATGCGCCGGGCGTACACCTGGCGCAGCGCGACCGGCATGCTGTCGAGCAGGAACTGGCTGTACTGGCGCCAGGTATCGAAAGTGGGCGGCAGGCCCAGCCCGCCGCGATAGCCGAGGAAGCGTTGGCGGCAATAGCGCGCCGCGTAGTTGGCGCCCTGCACGCGCTTGACGGCGCGAAACCAGGTCTCGGGCTCGAGCTTGTGGAACAGGTCCAGCCCCTTGCGCTGGTCGTCGCCGTAAGGTTGGCAGATGCGCATCTGCGAATACGGCACGCCGGCGCGCAGCATCTGGTCATAGAGGCGGTTGTAGGCGTGGCCGTTTTCGCCGGTGTAGCGCCACAGGTCTTCGAACTTCCAGTCGTAGATCGGGAAGAAGGTGACGGCGTTGTCGCGCTGCTTGTCGCGCGTGCTCCAGGGCAGCGGCTTGTGCGCGCCGGGCGGCGTCCAGGCGCATTTCTTGGTGCGGCGCTTGATGGCGAGATAGCGGTTGAGCGACTCGTCGGAGCGGATGCCGACCAGGAACGCGGTGGCCTTGTCGCGCGCCAGCCATTGGTTGAATTCGGGCACGAATTCCTCGAATTCCATGCGGTGGCGGTAAAACGGAAAATAGCCGGGATCGCTGATGACGGACGGATGCCGCGGCAGCGGCCGGATCCAGTCGGCCTCGCGGCCGGGCTCCCAGGTGCACCAGTAGGGTTCGCGCAGGCTCGACGCGTTGCGCAGGTTGATGGGCAGGCAGATCCACCAGGGGCGGACGTCGGCGCGGTCGAACATGTGCGCGACGTGGGCGATGGTGGCCTGGTATTGCCCTTCGAGGTCGATGAAGACCGCGTGCACCGGGCCGCGGCCCATTTCGCGCGCGACCTCGAGCGCCAGGTGCAGGGTGACGGAGCTGTCCTTGCCGCCGGAGAAGGCGACGCAGACCTGCTCGAAGTGCTGGAACACCAGCCGGATGCGGGCCTTCGCGGCTTCGTGGACGTCGAGGTCGCGGTAGTGTTTCAAGGCCATGGGTCGTGCATCCTGTTCGCGTCGTGCCCGGCCCGTCGCGCGGGCGGGCGTCGCGGCGCGCGGAACCGGCCGGACAGGGGCGGGTCATGCGTATGCGTCGCAACAAGCGTGTGAGGATAGCCCGATCCCAAGGCGTGAACGGGGTCATTCCGTCCGCTATTTTCTGGAGATCGGCGCGCCCGCCCTGTGCGTGGCGGGCATTCGTCTTACCCGTGGCCCGGAGCGCCCAGCGTGTCGACGCAGGCGCTTGCGGACCGAATTTCCAGGTTCAGGTCAGCCGGGCGCCGTTGGGCACGTCTAGCTCGGGCGTCACCAGTACGGTCTGGTCGGCGGCATCGGCCAGGCCCAGCACCAGCACCTCGGAGCGCACCGGGCCAACCTGGCGCGGCGGGAAATTGACGATGCCGAGCACGCGCTTGCCCGGCAGTTGCTCCAGCGTGTAGCGGCCGGTGATCTGCGCCGAGCTTTTCTTGACGCCGACCCCGGCGCCGAAATCGATGGTCAGCTTGTACGCCGGCTTGCGCGCCTCGGGGAAGGGATCGGCGGCGATGATGGTGCCGACGCGGATGTCGACCTTCATGAAGTCGTCGAAGCTGACGGTGGGGGCGGGCGGGGTGGCGGGGTCCTGGGTGTAGTGCATGGGCGTGGATGATCGGTACAGGGGAAGCGGGCGGCGGCGCCCGCGATGGCCCCATCATGCCAGATCGATGCGGCCGCGGGTCGCGCGCAGGGTGCGCAGGGTGGCCAGGTCGACCAGCGCAATGCGGCCGTCGAGGGTGCCGACGGCCAGCCTGCCGCCGTGCGCGGCAAGCGCATAGAGCACGGTGGCGATGCCGCCGATGCGGACCCGGGAGGCCAGCAGCAGGTCGCCGCTTGCGGCGTCGATCAGCATCAGGGTGCCGTCGAGGAAGGCCGCCAGCACCAGGCCGTCGGCCACCACGATGGCGCTGGCCGAGGCCGGGGTGGCATGGCGCCAGCGTTCCTGGCCGCGCGCCAGCGATTTGCGGTAGATGAAGCCGCGATATTTGTTGCCGACCGTGGGCGAGTAGTGTTTGCCGGCGATCACCACGCCCGCGCCGAGCGCGTCGTCGATGTAGGCGCCGCGGCATTCCATGGCGTGGCTGGCGGACGTGCCATCCGGCTTGAGCAATGGCCAGAGGCGCTCGATGCGGCCATCGGCGTGGACCCGGCACAGGTGCTTGCCTTCGTGCGAATCGGGCGGCGTGCCCTGCAGCGCGAACAGATCGGGCGCGCCGTTGATGCCGATGTAGTGGTTGAAGCAGTCGTAGTGGCCGAGATCGAGGCGCCGTGCTTCGGTCAGGGTGGCATCGAGCAGGACGTCGCCAGCGGCGCGGCGGCGCGCATCGACGCGGTCGCGGCGGCCCAGCAGGCGGTCGTCGGCGCTGGCGCAGAAGGTGTACTGGCCATCTTCGTCGCGCACCGTCGTCAGCTCGCCGTCGCGCAGCGCGTACAACCGCGAGTCGCGGCGGAAGCGGGCGGCGGGATCGGGCGGGGCGATCGCGTGCACGACGAGCGGCGTGGTGGGCAGGATCTCGGCGCCGCGGCCGCCGCCGTCGTGGCGCGCGAGCAGCGCGCCGTCCACGCGGTAGCGGTCGAGCAGGCAGTTGTCGTGGACCGCGGCGAGCGTGTCGGCGTCGAGCCAGGCGAGATCCCAGATGGCGCCGCGCAGGCCCAGGTCGGGCAGGCCCAGCCAGTCGGCCAGGCGCCGGGCGGCGTCGTCGGCATCAGGCGGCGTGGCGCGGTCGAGGGTGGCGGTGGCGGGGTCGAGTTCAGGCGTGGCCACGCCTGCGGCGGTCTCGACGCGCAGCAGCGTTTCGAACGCCGCGGGGGCATCGTCGTCCTGTTCGTCCCACGCTTCGTCCCAGGGGCGGACCCAGGCCTGGATGCGGCCGTCCTCCAGGTAGCGGCACCGCACCACTTCCGGCACGTTGAGGAAGGGGCGATGGCAGGCGCCGCTGTCCCAGTTCCAGGCGATCAGCTCGCCTTCGAACATATAGCCGCCGTCGTAGCTGCCCGCGCCGATGGCGATGACGGGTTGGTCCGGATGGAAGGCGATGTCGTTGACGGGCAGGCGCGACGCGTCGCAGGCCGCGAACGGCGCGGGGTCGCCGCGGCGATAGAGGCCGACGCGATAGCGCAGCGCGGCGCCGCCATAGGCGGCGCGCGCGGGCGGGTTGATCAGCAGGGGAAAGGCCGAGGCCACGGCGACGATGTCGCCGGCCGGGTGGAAGAACACGCCGGTGATCCGGCCGGCGCCTTGCAGCGCCGGATTCATGAATGCGTTCACGATTCTTGCAGCCGCCGCGCTTGCGCGCGAGGCGGCTTCAGGCTTCGCGGGCCACGGATCGGGCGCGTGAAGGCGGCGGGGCGCGGCGCGGCGGCGGGCGGGCGCATGGGCGGACGACCGTCAATGACGCGTCATGATTTGGCGGCGGCGGCCGTGGTGGCGCTTTTCTTGCCGCGCGGCTTGGCCGCGGGCGTTTCGTTCACCGGCGGCGTGTCGAACTCCTGTTTGTTTCGTTCGCCCCGCGGGGTGTTTTCCGGATGGGGTTTGGGAAAGGCCCAGGGTTTCGTTTTCTGATCCATTGCTTGTACTCCTTGCACAGGCGGAACAGTAGCATTTGCCGTGGCCGTGAGTAAGTGAGGGTTGACGTCAATATTCATCACATCGTGATATGAGGAAGCGGTTGGGGCGGCGACGCGGGCGCGGTGCGGCGGGCGGTGGCGCGGCGGGCCGGCTACCGTACGACCGCCGCGGCGTCGCAGCGTTCATTTCTGGAGGCTTGGTGTCTGGATTTCACCGCATGAGCGCATTGCTTTAATGGCCCGTGCGGGCCGCGGCGTCATGGCGGCGCTGGCGGGAGGCCGCGTCGGCGGCATCCTTGCAAGGGACCGCCGCGGCGCCTGCCGCGAGGCCTGTCCCGATTGCATCCGAACATTTTACCTTGGCCGCGCTGCGCGGCGCGGCGCGGCGCGCTGGCGCGGCGGGCCGGGAGCGCGCCGCACGCGGCGGGAAGTCGCCATCCGGCGCCGGCTCGGACTCATCCATTTGCGTCGCTGAAAGCAGTAGTCGCCGCCGCCCCGGGCGGGACTACGATGGGGCCGTGCACATAGGGAGGGAACTATGGACACGACCAAGGAATGGTACGCCGCCGTCAAGGAATGGCAGCGCGCGCGCGACGAATTGACCGCGGCCGTCGCCGCGATCAAATGGCCCGATCCGACGCCGGCCTGCCTGGCCACCTACGACCGCGCCTACGCCCATGAAACCGCCGCGCGCGAGCGCATGAACCAGGCCTACGAACGCGTCCGACGATAGCGTGCGCGCGGGTTGCTACACTGCCGCGCATGACGCAATCCCAGACTCTCCTGACGATCCGGCAAGCGCGCCCCGGCGATGTGGCGGCGCTCGAGGACATATTGACGCAAACCTACGCGGGCACCTGGCGGCCGCAGATGACGCCGCAGAAATACCAGTACTTCCTGGACAGCGGCAAGATCCCACGATACGTCGCCGAGCGCGGCGCGCGGTTCCACGTTTGCGAGGCCGACGGCCGCGTGGCGGGCATGGTGGATTGGGAAAAGAACTTCATCTGGGCCCTGCACGTGCATCCGGCGCTGCAGCGGCGCGGCGTCGGCGCGGCGCTGCTGGCGCTGGCCGAGGACGGCATGCGCGCCGCCGGCTTCGGCGACGCGCGGCTGGAGACCGACACTTTCAATATGCAGAGCCGCGCGTTCTACGCCAAGCATGGCTATGCCGAGGTCGACACTTATCCCGACGAGGAGTGGGACAGCGGCTTCACCACGGTGCTGCTGGTCAAAGCGCTGGCGTGATCCCGTGGGCGGGCGCGGCGGCGCGGGAAGCCGTTGATGTGATCCGTTGATGTGATCCGCTGCCGGCGGCGCTGTTGCCGGGGAGCCACGCGCATTGTGGCTCCATGAATTAAGGGTTATATGGCTCTCGCAATGGAGCCAGCGCGGCGCTATGGTGTGTTTTTCCTTTCCACTGCCCATTCCGCCATGTACCTGCCGTCCGCCTTCCGTGAAGATTCCATCGAGGTCCAGCACGATTTCATCCGCGCGCACCCCCTGGGGGTGCTGATGACCAGCGGGAAGGGCGGGCTGATGGCCAATCACATTCCCTGTCTGCTCTATCCGGAAGGGCCGCAAGGCGTGCTGCGCCTGCACATGGCGCGCGCCAATCCGCAATGGCAGGAACTGGCCGCCGGCGGCGAATGCCTGGTGGTGTTCCATGGCGCGCAGGCCTACATCACGCCGTCCTGGTACGCCACCAAGGCGGAGACGCACAAAGTCGTGCCGACCTGGAACTTCGTCGCCGTGCATGTTTGGGGCCACGCGCGCATCCATGACGATCCGGCCTGGGTGCGCGCGCAGATCGGCGCCCTGACCGAGGCGCGGGAAAAGGCGCGGGCGCAGCCGTGGCGCGTCGAGGACGCGCCCGAGGATTTCATCGCGGCGCAGATGCGCGCCATCGTCGGCGTCGAAATCGCGATCACGCGCATCGAAGGCAAATGGAAAGTCAGCCAGAACCGCACCGTGGCCGATCGTCAGGGCGTGGCGGCGGGCCTGGCCAATGAGCAGGGCGATGCGGTGATGGCGGGTCTGGTGGCCCGCCGCGGCGGGCTGGCGTGACCGCCGGGCGTTGAATCGCGGCGCCGCGGCCCCATACCAGGCAGGCGATGGCCGCGGCCTGCAGCGCCGCCGCCGCCGCCAGGAACCAGAACAGCGGGTGCGGCCCCTGGCCGGCCAGCGTGCGCAGCAGGCCGAACACGGCGGGCGCGAAGGCATAGGCGCCCTGCGACATGGCCACGATCAGCGGCACCACGCGCGCAGCGTCCTCGCGCGCGAATTCGGTCTGCGCGATCAGCGGCGGCAGCGAGGTGGCATTGCCGATGCCGGCCCCGAACAGCAGCACGCCCGTCCACACCGCCCAGGTATGCTCCATCGCCAGCATCAGCACCAGCGAGCCGGCGATCTGCGCGCCATAGGACAGGCAGGCGACCAGGCGGCGGTCGGCCGAGTCTGGCATCAGCCAGCCCACCAGGCTGCGGCCGGCGATGGCGCTGGCGGTGGCCAGTCCCATCGCGATGCCGGCGGTCTGCGCACCCAGCAGCGGCGCCAGCAACGACAGCAGGTGCGCGATCAGGCCGATCTGCGCGAACAGGCCCAGCGCCATGCCCGCGCCCAGCGACAGGAAGGCGCGGTCGCGCCATAGCCGCGGCACGCGCGCCAGCGCGGCGGCGGCAGCCTGCGCCGGCGCGTCCGGCGGCACGCCGTCGGGATGCTGGCCGAGTTGTTGCGGCGTGACGGAGAACACCTTGCGCGCCAGCACCGCGATCACCAGCACCATCGCCAGGCCGACCCACCAGGCCGCCTGCGCGAAGCCATGGCCCGCGATCAGGAACACCCACAGCGGCGAGAACACCACGCCGCCGACGCTGGCGCCGTTGTAGGCCATGCCCAGCGCGGCCGGCCGGCGCTTGACGAACCATGGCGAGATCAGCGCGTTGACCGCCGCCGCGCCGAGCGTGACCCAGCCCATGCCGGAGAACAGCGCGGCCGCGTACAACTGCCACGGCGCGGTCGCGCGGGCCCAGCCCGACACGCCCAGCGCCAGCGCGATGGCCCCCGCCAGGGTCACGGCGGACACGCCCCAGCGCCGGTACAGGCGCGGCAGGTTGGCCACGACCAGCGTGCCGCACAGGAAGTGCAGCGTGACGGCGGCCGACACCAGCGCCACGCTCCAGCCGGTGCGCTGTACCACCGCGTGCAGGAACACCGGCGGGCCGTAGAAGCCGACGCCCCAGCCGAAGACGGCCAGCACGAAGGTGGCATAAAGGACTTTCCGACCGAAAAACAAAGGCTGTGGGGTGCGCATGGCGGGTGGCGGCGAGGGCGCCGGCTGTCTTGTTGGGATGACTCGCAGTATGCTTGGCCCTGTAGACAACACTTTGGCCAGGACCGAATCATGGAATCCGAGTTCGCCGATATCAACCTGTCGGCCGTCGCAGGCGCGATCGCCGATCCGGCGCGGGCGCGCATGCTGTGCGTGCTGCTCGATGGCCGGGCCCGCACCGCCACCGAGCTGGCGGCGGCCGCCGAGATCGGCGCCTCCACCGCCAGCAGCCATTTCCAGCGCCTGCGCGAGCAGGGGCTGGTGGAGCAGGCGGCGCAGGGCAAGCATCGTTATTACCGGCTGGCCAATGCCGAAGTGGCGCGCGCGCTGGAGGCGCTGCTGGTGGTGGCGGGCGCCGAGCGCGCGCCGTTCAAGCCCAACACGCCCTCGGCGTTGCGCGAGGCGCGCACCTGCTACGACCATATGGCCGGCACGCTGGCCGTGCGCATCCATGACGCGATGCTGGCGCGCCAGTGGCTGGCGGCCGATGGCCGCGATTACGCGCTGACGCCGCTGGGCGAGGCCTCGCTGGCGCAGGTCGGCGTGGACGCGGCGCAGGCGCGCCAGCGCCGCCGCCGCTTCGCCTGCCCCTGCCTGGACTGGAGCGAGCGCCGCTCGCACCTGGGCGGCGCGCTCGGCGCCGCGCTGCTGGACGCATTGCTCGCGCGCGGCTGGATCGACAAGGACCTGGATTCGCGCGCGCTGTCGGTCACGCGCAAGGGCGCGCGCCAGTTTCCCGCGTTTTTCGGCATGCCCGACGAGGCGTCCGGCGATAGCGCGGACTGGCGCCGCGCCGGCGGCCATGCCGCGGCCTAGGGCCGGTGCGAGGCGCCTTGTAGCGCGGACAGGCCCTGGCCCGTCATGACATCGCCTTGCCGCGGGCGAGAGGCCGCGGCGGTTTTCGCACACCCCCATCGACATCGCGCGTCGCCCCTTGGCCGGCAGGCCGGGGCGGCGCACCCATCGCTTTTTTCATCGGGCATTTGCCCTGTACAGGAGGTGGCCTTGCCTACGCTGGCCCTGCACGCTTTCCGCCGCATTCTGCCAATCGCGACGGAACTGCGCATCGACGTCAACCATGCTCCGCATGAAGTGGAGACGGAGCTCGATGCCATCCACGACCGCATGAATCGTCCCTCGGACCGCTTGTATGGATTGCCGGAGGTTCAAACCGACATCCCTGGCATGGTGCTTCGCTACCGCGAAGCCGATGGCGAGTATTACGTGTATGTGGTGGACGCGCGGCGCGGGCGGCTGGCGGGCTACACGGTGTTCAACCGGCTGATCGAGGTGGGGCGGCGCGCCGATCCCTACGTGCGCGCGCCGCACTCGAAATACGCCGCGCCCTACCAGGGCATGGGGCTGGCCACGGCGGTCTATCGCTGGGGGCTGGATGCCGGCCTGTGCATCATGAGCGGCGCGCGCCAGTCGACCGGCGCCCACCGCCTGTGGCTGGCGCTGGCCCGCGACTACGAGCTGGGCTACGTCGACCTGCGGCGCAAGCGCCTGACCTACCTGGGCGCCTCGGTGACGCCGACGGTGCTGGGCGACCTGCATACCCGGATGTTCCTGCTGGGACGGGGCTGGACCCGATCCGACTACCTGCGGGCGACCGGCATGCACGCGCCTGAAAGTGCGCTTTCGCAACAGTCATAGGGGAAATCCCCGGGACGGATCAGCGTGGTGACGGCCCGACGACCGGGTCATCTGGCTGTCACCCGCGTACCGCCTGATTGTCCGACCGGCGCGGCGCGTCCGACGGAAACGGGGACGCAATTCGCGCATTGCAACAATGTTTCTATCGGATGCCGGAGTTACAAAACTTATCCGAACTGTCATGAACAGCCGGGGTATGCTGGATCGCAGAAAGAGGGCATCCGAAGTGCATCAGAACAACTTGATCTACAAGGGATACCGGCTGACGGCCAAGGTGTCCCGGGGCGCGGGCGAAGAAGTTCAGACGCTGCCCAGCGGCCCCGTTTTCATCGCCTCGATCATGGTGGTCCAGGCGGGCGCCGTGCAGGAAGGCGGCGACGAATACCCCGTGCCGCGCTTTGCCGAAGGCGGCTTCGTCTACAGCCCGCGCGAGGCGGTGCATGCCGCCATCCTGCACGGGCGCGAAATCGTCGACGGCCTGACCCACGTGCCGTCCTGACGCCTGGCGGCGCCAGGATTCATTCGGCCGCGAACACGGCCTTCCAGTCGCGCGTCTTGGCCAGCGTCAGCACGCTGGCCGACTGTTCCAGAATGGCCACGGCCTTCTTGAGTTCCTCGGCCGATGCGCCGTCTTCCAGGATCACCATGCGCGAGTTGCGCGCATCGGCCATTTTCACGTCCGACATCTTGCCGTGGGTCTGGTAGACCTGGGTCCAGTCCATTTTCTTGCCCGCCTTGAGCGCGATCGGCTCGATATAGGTCAGCGCGGTGCTGCCGGCCGCGCGCACCGCGAAGGCGAAGTCGGCGGTGTGGCCGCTGCTGCCCTTGGCGCGCGCGCCCTTGACCATGCGGTTGGGGCCGACGCCGGCCGCCAGCGCCCGGCCCACCTGGGCGCGAAAACGCAACTGGCTGAAGCGCGGCATCCATTTGGCGCACTGGAACGACAGCGCCATGGCCAGCTTGACCGCGTCCCACAGGGCTTCCTGCAACTGCTCGTTGGGGCCCGTGGCGACGATGGCGCCCGACTTGTCGAAGTGCGCCAGGCTCACGCCAGGCGTCTCGTTGAGGATGTCGATGCGCTTGGGCGCCAGCTCGATGCCGTAGCTGGAGGCATGCATCGACGTCTCACAGGCGTCGGTGAGATAGAACGTGGCGTCGTCCGGGTATGCAATGAAGAACGCGGCGTGCTGGCCGTCCAGGCCCAGCGTCATCGGCGAGATGGCGCGGATGGCGTGCTCGCCCGCCGGCAGGACGGTCCAGCCGGAGGCTTCCAGGAAATTGCTCATAGGATCAGTTCGATTTGACGGCCCTTGAGGGGATGCGCGAAACCGCCGGTCAGGGTGAGGTTGGCCCTCGGCAGGAAATACTGCATCAGCTCGGCGATCGTGTGCAGGGCGGGCACGACGGGCTCGGCATAGCCTTCGCCTTCGTCCACCCAGATGTGTTCATGGCTGCGGTCCGCCAGCGGCTTGCGGTACTGCGGCCGGCCTTCGCCCACCAGGCTGGTGTGGAACGAGTCGTCGGTATCCACGCCGAACACGCGGTGCGGGCCGACGAACAGGCTGGCGCAGAAGGCCTCCGCCAGGAAGATGGTGGCCTGGCCGTGCACCACGGTGCGGGCGCCGCGGTAGATGGCGCGGAAGATCACGTCGTCGCGCGCCTCGCCCTTGACTCGGCAGGGGCTGGCGAACTCCATCCATTGGATGCTGGCAGCGGCCGGTTTCGGGGTCCAGGTGATCTGCTTGACCGTTTCCTTGGGCTCCGCAAGGATCTCTTGCACCTCATCAACGGTGATTAACGGTTCGAACTTGTTGGCCATGGAACGGATCTAGTAACTGGAAATGCGCCGTGCCGCTCTCGTCGCCGCGGCTGGGCGCGAGGGGCGTGAGCACGCTTTTCCCGTCGGGCCGGCCAACGGGAAAAGCCCCCTCGCTGGGGAGCTCTGGCCCGCGCAGCGGGAGTGCGCGGGGGCGTAATCTTACAAGATGAAGACCGTGTCGGCTTTTGGCTGTATGGATATCCAGCGTCCGCCGCATCGCGGCCAGCGCCCTACAGCGAGCTGGCGGCGAACGTATCGCATTGCTTGAGATCGCCGCTGTCCAGGCCGCGCTTGAACCAGCGCACGCGCTGCGCCGACGAGCCATGGGTGAAGGCGTCGGGCACCACGTAGCCCTGGCTCTGCTTCTGCAGCCGGTCGTCGCCGATGGCGGTGGCGGCGGCCAGCGCTTCCTCGACGTCGCCGCTTTCGAGGATGTTGCGGGCGGCGTTGGCGCGCTGCGCCCACAGGCCGGCGAAGCAGTCGGCCTGCAGTTCCATGCGCACCGACAGCGCGTTGGCCTGCGACGGGTTGCGCCGGCGCAGGTTGTCGACCTGGTCGGAGATGCCCAGCAGGTGCTGCACGTGATGGCCGACCTCGTGCGCGATGACGTAGGCCTGGGCGAAATCGCCGGGCGCCTTGAAGCGGTTCTGCAGCTCGTCGAAGAACGCCAGGTCGATGTAGACCTTGCTGTCGCCGGGGCAGTAGAACGGTCCCATCGCCGCCTGGCCGGTGCCACAGGCCGTGGGCGTGGCGCCGCGGAACAGCACCAGCTTGGGCGGCACGTACTGGCGGTTCAGGTCTTTCTGGAAGATGGCGCTCCAGGTGTCCTCGGTCTCGCCCAGCACCTTGGACACGAAGCGTGCCTGCGGGTCGTTGGCGGGCGGGCGGCTGGCGGGGGCCTGCTGTTGCTGCGTGGCCGGTCCCTCGGCCATCTGCAGCACCACGCTGGGATCGACGCCGAAATACATGGCGACCAGGGCCAGCACGATAGTGCCGATGCCGATGGTGCCTCGGCCGCCGATGCGCGGACCGCTGGCGCGGCGGTCTTCCACGTTGTCGCTTTCGCGGGAATCATCCAGGCGCATACTGTGTCTCCGGGCGGCCGCGGCCGCCATGTGTTGCGTCGGCCGCGGTTGGCGATGCGGCCTTCAAGAGTGTTAGGATAATCCCATGGCCCTTCATTTAGATATCCACCCCGCGAATCCCCAACCGCGCCTGCTCAAGCAGGCCGCCCAATGGCTGAACGACGGGGGCCTGGTGGCGGTGCCCACCGATTCCAGCTACGCGGTGGTCGCGCGCCTGGACGACAAGAACGCCGCCGACGGCCTGCGCCGCCTGCGCGGCCTGGACGATCGCCATCATCTCACGCTGCTGTGCCGCGACCTGGCCGAGATCGGCCACTTCGCGCGCGTGGACAACCGCCAGTACCGCCTGCTCAAGGCCGCCACGCCGGGGCCCTGGACCTTCATCCTGGAAGCCACCAAGGAAGTGCCGCGGCGCGTCTCGCACCCGTCGCGCAAGACCATCGGCATCCGCGTGCCGGACCATGCCGTGATGCTGGGCCTGCTCGAACAGATGGGCGCGCCGCTGTTGTCCACCACGCTGATCCCGAAGGGCGAGGCCGACGCGCTGAATGACGCCGAGGCCATCCGCGAGCGTTACGACCACGAACTGGCGGCCATCATCGACGCGGGCGCTTGCCCGCATTCGCCGACCACCGTGATCGACCTGACCGGCGACGACCCCGTCGTGGTGCGGGTGGGGCGCGGCGATCCGGCCACGCTGGGCCTGGCCTGAAACGGCTGACCATCCGTTCGCGCGGCGGCGCGCGCCGCCGGTCGTCGCCGGCGCGGGGCAGGGCGGGCGCCGCTGTGCATGTCGCCGCACTGTTCGTCACGCCGCTCCTCTACAATCCGCTTCGCCATGAATGACATCATCCAGACGATCGCGGTCTACGCGATACCGGTTATCTTCGCCATCACCCTGCACGAGGCCGCGCACGGCTACGTCGCGCGCATGTTCGGCGATCCGACCGCCTACCAGGCGGGCCGCATCAGCCTGAACCCGGCGCGCCACATCGACCCGATCGGCACGCTGCTGGTGCCGGCTGTGATCCTGCTGACTTCCAAGCTGCTGGGCAGCCCGGGCATGCTGTTCGGCTGGGCCAAGCCGGTGCCGGTGGATTTCGGCCGCCTGCGCCGTCCCAAAAAGGACATGCTGTGGGTGGCGCTGGCCGGTCCCGCCGCCAATCTGCTGATGGCGATCCTGTGGGTGTTTTCGCTGCGCCTGTTCCTCGAAACCGGCATGCAGGAAAGCTTCTGGTTCGAGATGGCGATGGCCGGCGTGCAGGTCAACCTGGTGCTGATGGCCCTGAACCTGCTGCCGATTCCGCCGCTGGATGGGGGACGCATCCTTTTCAGCCTGCTGCCCAACCGGCTGGCCTGGCAATACTCGAAAATCGAGCCGTATGGGCTGGTGATCGTGGTGGTGCTGCTGGTGACCGACGTGCTCTGGATATTGATGCGTCCGGTATTGGCTTTGGGAACGACGATCGTTCAGTGGTTCCTCTAGGATTTTGGCCAATATCCGTTAAACTCAGCGGTTTCACTGATTCTGGCCCTGGGGCATCCCGCCACGGGGCTCTGGAGCCCCTCATTTATGGCATCCCCTGCAACCGCCGCAGGCGTTAATTTCCAGGGCAGCATGGTGGCCCTCGTCACCCCGATGCAGCCCGATGGCAGCCTAGACTACGCCGCCTACCGGTCGTTGATCGACTGGCACATCCAGGAAGGAACCGATGCGCTGGTGGTGGTGGGCACCACCGGGGAGTCGCCGACGGTCTCCATGGAAGAGCATGCGGAACTGATCCGCGTGGCGGTCGAGCATGCCGCCGGCCGCATCCCGGTCATCGCGGGCGTGGGCGCCAACTCCACCGACGAAGCCATCCACCTCACGCGCCACGCCAAGGCGGTGGGCGCGCAGGCCGGCCTGTCGGTGGTGCCGTACTACAACAAGCCGTCGCAGGAAGGCCTGTACCGCCACTTCCGCGCCATCGCGGAAGCCGTCGACCTGCCGACCATCCTGTACAACGTGCCGGGCCGCACCGTGGCCGACATGAGCAACGAAACGGTGCTGCGCCTGGCGCAGGTGCCGGGCATCATCGGCATCAAGGACGCCACCGGCGACATCGGGCGCGGCGGCCTGCTGCTGCGCGAGGCGCCGGCCAGCTTCCAGGTGTTCAGCGGCGATGACCCCACCGCGGCCGCCCTGATCCTGCTGGGCGCGCGCGGCAACATCTCCGTCACCGCCAACGTCGCGCCCAAGCTCATGCGTGACTTGTGTGCCGCCGCCCTGGCGGGCAACGTGCCGAAGGTGCGTGAACTTAATGCGCGCCTGGCCCGTCTGAACAAGGCTTTGTTCGTTGAAGCCAATCCTATTCCCGTCAAGTGGGCGCTGGCCGAAATGGGCCGCACCGCGCTGGGCTACCGGTTGCCGCTGGTGGAACTGGGCGCGTCGCACCACGAAACGGTGCGTCGCGCGCTCCAGGAAACGGGCCTGCTCTAAATATCGTGAGGATACGTATGAACAAGCGTCATGCCGGTTTGTCGGCATTGATGTCTCTGGTGTTGTTGGCCGGCTGCAGCGAGGTCAACCAATTCCTGGGCAATGAAGAATCCGTCAATTACAAAAGCGCCGTCACGCAACGTGGCGAGCCGCTGAGCATCCCGCCCGACCTGACCCAGGCCGCCAGCGATCCGCGCTACCGCGCGCCGGCGTCGGGCTCGACCACCTATTCGCAATTCCAGCAGCAGGGCCAGGCCCAGGCCAGCGCGCCCAAGGCCAGCAACGTGCTGCCCGGCCGCCAGGACATGCGCGTCGAGCGCGACGGCGACCTGCGCTGGCTGGTGGTCGACCGCGCGCCCGAGGACGTGTTCCCGCGCCTGGTCGACTTCTGGACCGAAAACGGCTTCACCGTCGCCAGCAACAATCCGGCCGCCGGCCTGATCGAGACCGACTGGGCGGAAAACCGCGCCAAGATCCCGGAAAGCTGGCTGCGCCAGGCCCTGGGCGCGGTGCTGGAATCGGCCTGGGACAGCGGCGAGCGCGAGAAATTCCGCACCCGCGTCGAACGCGTCAACGGCCACACCGAAATCTACGTCAGCCATCGCCAGATGCTGGAAAAGCGCGTCGGCAGCGACGGCTCGCAAGTGCAGTGGCAGAACGGCAAGGAAGACCCGGGCCTGAACGCCGCCATGCTGGCGCGCATGATGGTCTACCTGGGCACCGACGTCGACAACGCCCGCAAGCTGGTGCAGCAGGCGGAAGCCGCGCCGCAGAAGCCGGCGGTGCAGCAGGACGTCCGCGCGCAGGGCGCGGCCCTGATCGTCAGCGAATCGTTCGACCGCGCCTGGCGCCGTGTCGGCGTGGCGCTGGACGGCGGCGGCTTCTCGGTGGACGATCGCGATCGTTCGGCCGGCGACTACTTCGTGCGCTACGTCGACACCGACACGGGCGAGAAGATCGACCAGCCGGGCTTCTTCAGCCGCATGTTCTCGGGCGACAAGAAGGCCGAGGCGCCGCAGTACCGCATCCACCTGGTCGGCAGCGGCGAACAGACCACCGTCACGGTGCTGGACGCCAAGGGCGAACGCGACAACAGCGCCACCGCCCAGCGCCTGCTGAGCGTGCTGAAGGACAAGATGTAATTGCCGCGTATTCCGGCGGGCGCCACGGCGCCCGCACGGCTCCGGAAAAGGCCCTTCGCGGGCCTTTTTCTTTGCGCGCGGGGGGTGGGGTATGCCGCGGCGGCGGCACGCGCAGGAACGGCGCCCGGCGGCGCACAAACAAAAACCCCGGCGCGGGGCCGGGGTTTCTGCTTGCCGTGATCAGCGCGGGGGTTGTTCGCTGATCAGGACGCGGGGGTGGTCGAGCCGCCCGGGGTGTTCGAACCGCCGCCAGGCGTGGTGCCAGGCGTCGGGGCCGGGGCCGGCGAGGTGGCCGGCGGCGTGCTCGAGGGCGCCGGGGCGGTGGCGCCCGGCGTGGGGTTGTTCGCGGGCGCCGGGGCATCTTCCTTCTTGTTGCACGCGCTGAGCGAGACCGCCAGCACCGAGGCAATAATCAAGGTTTTGCTCATCATTTTTAGACTCCTGTAGATGACGACTCTTGAAACCCCGTCAGGGGAAACCAGGATCCAGGCTACAGGAAGCCGTAAGCGATGCGAGTGTGAAAGTTAAAAAGGTCGCATCCCAACGGCAACAAACCTTTCCGCGCGGTGTGATGTCTTGCTTTATGTGACCCTGCGCATAGACCTCATTGCGTTCTGTGCAAGACGGATACGCGCAGGTTTCCGGATACTACGAGGCGACGTAATGGATCCAGCCGGAATCCAGCCAGTCCGCCAGGCATGAGCGGGCTTCGTCGGACAGGCGGGCGCAGGCCGGATCGGCGCAGTCCAGGCTGCGCGCGTCGGCCAGCTTGCAGAGCGCGGGCGCGGCCGGCGTCATGGCGGTTTCGCCGTTGATGAAGAGCTGCTTGCCGCGATAGAGCATGCGGCTGCGGCGATCCAGCACCAGCCTGCCGCTGGCGGGCCAGTCTTCTTCCAGATCCACGTCCAGGCCCTCGGGGCCGTCGAACACACTGAGGTTGCTGGGCTCGGTCAGCCAGCAGCCCAGGAAGCGCGACGCCAGCGCGTCGTCGAAACGCAGTTTGCTGACGGTGTCGAGCGTGGCCTGCACCAGCGCATCCGGCACCTGCGCCGGCGTGGCCACGGCGGCCTGGGCCGGATCACGGTAGACAGCCGACAGCTTGGGGCCGGGCAGCGCCGGCTCGCCGTAGGGGCCGCCCAGCAGGCCTACGCGCGCCATCACCTGGTCGGCGGCGGCCTCGAGCAGGCCGCGCGCCAGCGTGGCCTGCGTGGGGGCGCGGAAACCGATGGAGATGGTCATGCAGCCGTCGCCGGCGGCGATGCCGTCGTGCGCGGCCTGCGGCGGCAGGTACAGCATGTCGCCCGGCGCCAGCACGGCCTGTTCCTCGGGCTGGAAATGGCTGAGGATCTTGAGCGGCAGGCCGGGTTCGAGCGACAGGTCCTTCTGGCGGCCGTAGCGCCATTCGCGCTCGCCGGCCGCCTGCAGCAGGAACACGTCGTAGCTGTCGAAGTGCGGGCCGACGCCGCCGCCGTGGCTGGCGATGCTGATCATCACGTCATCGAGCCGCGCGTCGGGGATGAAGCGGAACTGCTGCATCAGCTCGGCCGCGGCGTCGCTGTGCAGGTCGACGCTTTGCACCAGCAGGGTCCAGTCGCCTTCGTTGTCCTTGGGCAGGCGGGCGAAGGGGCCGTTTTCCATCTGCCATTCGCCGTTCTCGCGCCAGATCAGGCGCGATTCGACGTCGTCGCGGCGCGCCAGCTTCTTGATCGCGGCGATGGTGACCGGCGGCTTGAAATCCGGGATGGCCTGGCGGATCAGCAGCGGCTTCTTCTGCCAGTAGCGGCGCATGAAGTCGTTGGGGCTCTGGTTGCCCAGCAGCGGCAGGGGATGGTCGAGGTTCATTGCAGGTGCTTCTTCAGGCGGTAGAGGGCGTCCAGCGCTTCGCGCGGGGTCAGGCTGTCGGGGTCGATGCCGGCGAGTTCCTCGCGCAGCGTGTCCAGCGCCTCGATGGCGTCGGCGCGGTCGGCTTCGGCATAGGCCTGCGCGTCGGCGTCGGCCGCGGCCGAGAACAGGCCGAGCTGCGGCGTGGGCGCGCCTTGCGCCTCGAGCCGTTCGAGTTCGCGGGTGGCCTGGCGGATCACGGCGGCGGGCACGCCGGCGCGCTGCGCCACCTGGATCCCGTAGCTGCGGCTGGCCGGGCCTTCGCGCACTTCGTGCAGGAACACGATGCCGCCGGCCGACTCGGCCGCGGCCAGATGCACGTTGGCGGAAGCCGGTTGTTCGGCCGGCAGGCGCGTCAGTTCGAAGTAGTGGGTGGCGAACAGCGTCAGGGCGCGGTTGTGCGCCAGCAGGCGGCAGGCGATGGCCCAGGCCAGCGCCAGGCCGTCGTAGGTGGAGGTGCCGCGGCCGATCTCGTCCATCAGCACCAGGCTGTTGGGCGTGCTGGCCGCGAGAATGGCGGCGGCCTCGGTCATCTCCATCATGAAGGTCGAGCGTCCGCCCGCCAGGTCGTCGGCGGCGCCGATGCGGGTGAAGATGCGGTCGATGCGGCCGACGCGGGCGCGCGCCGCCGGCACGAAGCTGCCGATGCGCGCCAGCAGCACGATCAACGCCACCTGCCGCATGTAGGTCGATTTACCGCCCATGTTGGGGCCGGTGATGAGCAGCATGCGGCGCGCCGGATCGAGCCGGCAACCGTTGGGCGTGAAGCGCTCGATGGCCTGCTCGACCACCGGATGGCGGCCGGCGTCGATGTCGATGTCGGCCTGCTCGGACAGTTCGGGGGCGATCCAGTCGTGGCGCCGCGCGTGCTCGGCCAATGCCGCCAGCGTGTCGAGTTCGGCCAGCGCGCCGGCGCAATCGGACAGCGGGCGCACGTGTTCGGCCAGCACGTCCAGCAGTTGCTCGAACAGCCATTTCTCGCGCGCCAGCGAGCGGTCCTGCGCCGACAGCACCTTGTCTTCCCAGGTCTTGAGTTCCGGGGTGATGTAGCGTTCGGCGTTCTTGAGCGTCTGGCGGCGGCGGTAGTCTTCGGGCACCTTGGCGGTCTGGCCCTTGGTGACCTCGATGTAGAAGCCGTGCACGCGGTTGAATTCGACGCGCAGGTTGCTGATGCCGGTGCGCTCGCGTTCGCGCGCTTCCAGTTGCACCAGGAAGTCGCCGCCGTCGGCGGCCAGGGCGCGCAGTTCGTCGAGTTCGGCGTCGAAGCCCGTGGCCAGCACGCCGCCGTCGCGGATCGCCACGGCCGGTTCGGGGGCGATGGCGCGCATCAGCAGGGCGGCCAGCGCCGGGTCCACCGACAGGTGCGAGACCAGGTCGTTCAGGCGCGGCGAGGCGGCCATCGGCGCGACCAGGTCGCGCAGCGCCGGCAGGGCTTGCAGCGCGTCGCGCAGGCTGGCCAGTTCGCGCGGGCGCACCGAGCGCAGCGCCAGCCGCGCGGCGATGCGTTCGATGTCGGGGAAGGCGTTGAGCGCGCCGCGCAGCGTCTCCAGCAGGCCGGCCGAACCGAAGGTCTGTTCGACGTCCATGCGGCCGGCCAGCAGCGTCGAGATGGCATGCTGGCGGGCCTGGGCCGGCGCGTTGTCGCGCAGCGGATGGTGCAGCCAGCGGCGCAGCAGGCGGCTGCCCATGGGCGTGCGGCAGCCGTCCAGCAGCGAGAACAGCGTGGGCGAATCCTCGCCCGACAGCGTCTGCGTCAGTTCGAGGTTGCGGCGCGTGACCGGATCGAGCAGCACGAACTGGCCGGGGCGCTCGGCCGACAGGCTCTGCACGTGCGCCAGCGCCTGCGACTGGGTGCGGGCGGCGTAGCGCAGCAGCGCGCCGGCGGCGCAGATGCCGGCCGGCATGTCTTCGATGTCGAAGCCCGCCAGCGTGTCGGTCTTGAAGTGCGCCAGCAGGTGCGCGCGGGCGCCGTCGCTTTCGAAGTGCCAGTCGGGCACGCGCGAACGCGCGCCTTCGAACGGGAAGTCGAATTCGGCGCTGTCGGCGCAGACGATTTCGGCCGGCGCGATGCGGTGCAGTTCGGATTCGAGCTGCGCCGGCGCGCATTCGGTGACGCGGAAGTCGCCGCTGGCCAGGTTCAGCCAGGCCAGCCCGGCGCGCGGCGCGCGGGCGTTGCCGGTGACGAACACCGCGGCCAGCGCGCGGTCGGCCTTGGCCGGCAGCAGCGCGTCGTCGGTCAACGTGCCGGGGGTGACGATGCGCACGATGCGGCGCTCGACCGGGCCCTTGGAGGCCGCGGGATCGCCGATCTGTTCGCAGATGGCGACGGACTCGCCCATCGCCACCAGCCGCGCCAGGTACTGTTCCATCGCGTGCACCGGCAACCCGGCCATGGGGATGGGCGTGCCGTTGGACGAGCCGCGCTTGGTCAACGTCAGGTTGAGCAGCCGCGCGCCGCGTTCCGCGTCTTCATAGAACATTTCATAGAAGTCGCCCATGCGATAGAACAGCAGCAAGGGGCCGGCCTCCGCTTTCAGGCGGAGGTATTGCTGCATCATGGGAGTGTGGCCCGCGTGGGCCTCGGCGGCGGTGGTCTGTGTTGCGGAATTCATGCCCGTGATTGTATCGGGCCGGGGCGGGGCGGGGGAGCGGAGGCGGAGGGTGGCGCGGCGTCGCCCGGCCGGGTTGCCCGGCGCGGGAACTTTCAGGCCAGGAAGGGCAGCAGGACGATGCCGTGGACCAGCACGAAAATGCCGACGAGGCTCATGGAACCGCGCGTATCAGTACAACGAGCTGGCCACGCGCGTCGGCAGGTCGCGGTCGTAGGCCGCGCCATCGAAGGTGCCAGCGGTCAGGTCGGACAGCATGCGGCCGACGCTGGGCAGCGCCGCGCGCGGGATCTGGGTGGCGGGGTCCCACAGCCGCGAGCGCAGCAGGGCGCGCGAGCATTGGAAGAACACTTTCTGCACGTCGACGATCAGGACCGAGCGCGGCTGCTTGCCGTCCATCTCGAACCGTTGCAGCAGCGCCGGGTCGACGCTGATGCGCGCGGTGCCGTTCACGCGCAGCGTTTCGTTGACGCCGGGAATCAGGAACAGCAGCGCAACGCGCGGCTCGGCCAGGATGTTGCGCAGGCTGTCGATGCGGTTGTTGCCGCGCCGGTCCGGCAGCAGCAGGGTTTTTTCATCTTCGACCACGACGAAACCGGCGGGATCGCCGCGCGGCGACACATCCAGACCGTCCGGGCCCGAGGTGGCCAGCGCCGCGAACGGCGCGGCCTCGATGAAGGCGCGATAGTGCGGGTGGACGTGGTCCACTTCCTTCTTCAGGGAGGCTTCGCCCGGTTCGCCATACAGGGCCTGCAGGGCGGCGGGGTCGGTGATGAGGTGGGCGGTGTCCAGGGGCATGGCGAAGGCTCGGTGGGTCTGCGCGGATACTAGCGATTCCCGCTGCCTGTGACAACCTGCGCGCGGCGCGCCGCGGACACGTCCCCCGGGGAAGGCGAAGCGCCGTTCAGCCTTCCTGGCCGTAGCCGAAAGGCCAGCGGCGGCGGGTGGGTTCGGGCTTGGCGGTGTCTTCTTGCATGTTTTTCTCCGTAGGTTGCATTGGGGAAAATTCTATTTCCCCAGATGTAACAGCATTGCAAGGGATGGTTAGCACTCGCTTGGGGGCGGCGCCGGGGCGAAGCGCTGCCATGGAACGGCTCCTAGTCGGCCGCGAACAGCGTGACCTGGCGCTCGAGCGCGTAGGTGGCGCGGTAGCTGGCGGGCGTGGCGCCGCGGTCGATCAGCAGCAGGCCGTCGCGTTCGGCGGCGGCCAGGACCTCGCGCAGCTTCTGGCCGCCTTCGAGGCCGGTGGCTTCGCACAGGCGGTCCAGCGGCAGGTAGTCGCCGTTCTTGACGCCGGACAGTCGCGGAAAGGCGCTGAGCCAGATGCTGCGGCTGGGCGGGGAGTTGATCAGACTGGTCATGGGGCGGGGTTCCCTTGCGGTCGGATGACTGTATGGATGAACAGTATATCTGAACGTCGGACCGAGTCCCGCCGGGTATGTCGCACCGCTGCCGGTATGCCGCGCGGGGGCGCTAGCCGGCCGCGCCGGTGTGGGCCAGCAGACATGCCACCAGCGCGTCGAAGACCGCCTTGCAGCGGGGGCTGGCGCGCAGGTCTTCGTGCATGGTGATCCAGGTTTCCAGCTTGAAAGCGGCCTGCTCCGGCAGCAAGCGCACCAACTGTTTGTCGCGGCGCGCGAGCGCCACCTGGCACACGCCGATGCCGGCGCCGGCCCGGATCAGCGCCAGTTGCGCCAGGTCGCTGTCGGCGCGCAGGGCGAAGCGGTCGCGGACCCAGGGGATCGGAAAGCGCTTGCTGGCGCCGCGCAGGAACGGCGTCTCGGTGTCGTAGCCGATCAGGGCGTGGCCGGCCAGGTCGGCCGGCGCGGTGGGCGTGCCGCAGCGGCGCAGATAATCCTTGCGGGCGTACAGACCGATCTCGACGTGGCCGACCGGGCGCGCGATCAGTTGTTCCTGCCTGGGCGGGGCCATGCGCACGGCGATGTCGGCCTCGCGCAGCAGCAGGTTCTGCACGCGGTTGGTGGGCGCCAGTTCGACGGTCAGGCGCGGGTGTTCCTGGCGCAGGCGCGCGAGCGCCGGAGGCAGCACTTCGATGCCGATGACTTCGCTGGCGGAGACCCGCACGGTGCCGGCGACGCCGGGGCCTTGCGCGGCGGCCGCGCGTTCCAGGGCGGCGGCGTGGCTGTGCATGGCCTCGGCATAGCCGCGCAGCGACTGCGCGGCGTCTGTGGCCAGCAGGCCGGTCTGCGAGCGGGTGAACAGAACGTGCCCGAGCGCGCGCTCGAGCGCCGCGATGTGGCGGCCCACCGTGGGCTGGGTGATGCCGAGCGCGCGCGCGGCGCCTGACAGCGAGCCCTCGGCGAGCACGGCGAGAAAGCTGCGGTAGAGTTCCCAGCCGATCGGTTTGGTCATGCATAAATGTATAGCTGCGAGGCTAGGTTCGGCAATTTATTTTGTGCGGCGTCAGCGCCAGAATGGTCGCCATGGATTCACGGGAGATGACCATGACGACGATCGAATCGGGCCGGCCGGGCACCGCGCTGGTATTGGGCGCCACCGGCGGGGTGGGCGGGGAGGCGGCGCGCCAGTTGCGTGACGCCGGTTGGGGCATCCGTGCCCTGGCGCGCGGGCTGGCGACGGAAACGGCGCAGCGCGACGGCATGACGTGGCTGCGCGGCGACGCCATGAACCGCCAGGACGTGGCGCGGGCGGCGCTGGGATGCGAGGTGATCGTGCATGCGGTCAATCCGCCCGGCTACCGCCGCTGGGGCGAGTTGGTGCTGCCGATGATCGACAACACCATCGCGGTGGCGACCGCCCAGGGCGCGACCATCGTGCTGCCGGGCACGATCTACAACTACGGACCGGACGCCTCTGTACTGCTGCGCGAGACCTCGCCGCAGCATCCGTTGACGCGCAAGGGCGCGATCCGGGTGGAGCTCGAACGCCGCCTGCAGGTCGCCAGCGCGCATGGCGCGCGCGCCGTGGTGCTGCGGGCCGGCGATTTCTTCGGGCCTGACGCCGGCAACAACTGGTTCTCGCAGGCGCTGGTCAAGCCGGGCCGGCCGTTGACGCGGGTCAGCGTGCCGGGCGCGCCGGGCGTGGGGCATCAATGGAACTACCTGCCGGACGTGGGCCGGGCGCTGGTCGAGCTGCTGGCGCGGCGCGAAGCGCTGGCGCCGTTCGCGGCGTTCCACATGGCTGGGCATTGGGATGCGGACGGCACGCGGATGGCCGCGGCGATCGTGCGGGTGGCGCGCCGCCACGGGGCCGAGCCGCGGGTGGGCGCGTTTCCATGGTGGCTGCTGCGGCTGGCGGCGCCGTTCTCGGAGACGCTGCGCGAGATGATGGAGATGCGGTACCTGTGGCGCCAGCCGCTGCGCATGGACAACACGCGCCTGGTCGGCGTGCTGGGCGCCGAACCGCATACGCCGCTGGACGAGGCGGTGGCGGCGACGCTGCGCGGGCTGGGATGCCTGCCGCAAACGCCGCCGCCAACGCCCGCCGCCTGATGCGGGTTCCGGCGCGCGCGACTTGCTGGCGCCGGACCGCGCCATGCACAATGGCGCCACGCGGCCGTTCGCAGCGCCGCGGGAGCGCCCGATGCCTGATTTACCCTTTCCCGCCACGCTGGATGCCAGCGAACGCGTGACCATTGCCCACGGTTCCCACCGCGCCGAGTTCGCGCCGGGCGGGGGCGGGCGCCTGACCCGCCTGTCGACGGGCGAGCATGACTGGATCGTGCCGCTGGTCGAGAACGGCTGGCCGCCGGCGCAATGGCCGCGCGCCGGGTCGTATCCGCTGACGCCCTACTCGAACCGGGTGCGCGACGGGGGGTTCACCTTCGCGGGCGCGCGGCATGTGCTGGAATCGCTGCCCGGTCGGCCGCAGGCGATCCATGGCGGCGGCCTGTACCAGCCCTGGCAGGTGCGCCACCTGGCCGATGACGCGGTCGACCTGGTGCTGCAACAGCCGGCCGGCGTGCTGGGCTGGCCGTGGCCGTATGAGTGCGTGCAGCGCTATCGGCTGGATTCGCGCGGGCTGTCGCTGACGCTGCTGATGATCAACCAGGGCGAGACGCCGATGCCGTTTGGCTGCGGCATCCATCCGTATTTCACCGCGCCGCGGGTGGCGTTGCATGCGCGGCGCATCTGGCCGGCCGACGCCGACGGCCTGCCCGGCGCCAGCCAGACGGTCCATGTGCGCGAGCTGGGCCAGTCGGCCGAGGGTTGCGATACCTATCTGTCGCAATGGGGCGGACGCGCCACGCTGCACTGGCCGGACGGGCACGAACTGGCGTTGCACGCCGATGCGGCCTTTGCGCACCTGGTGGTCTACACCGCGCCGGGCGCTGATTTCCTGTGCGTGGAGCCGGTGACCAACGTGGCCGATGCCTTCAACCTGGCGGCGGCGGGCGAGACTCGCGCCGGCCTGCAGGTGCTGGCGCCGGGAGAGCGCTTCAGCGCGACGCTGTTGCTGGCGCTGCGGCCGCCGCGCGGCGCGCGTTGAGGCCGGCGGCCATGCCGCTGGCAACGGTCGGACGCTCCGGCGATAATCCGGCAAAACCCAATCCAGGAGTCGTTACGTGAAAAAGCTCAGCACCGAACAATTGCAGGCGGCGGCCGAGACGCTGCGCCGGGTGCAGGCCAGGCTGGCCCGTTCGGGCAGCCTGCCGCTGGAGCCGACCATCTATGCCAGCGCCAAGGGCTTTCGCCGCGCCGTGCCCGACTACGTCTGGTCGTGGCTGTCGGGCCTGCTGGCGCCGCACAAGAGCCTGTCGGCCTGGATGGACGCGCACCAGCCGGGCTGGCGCGAAGGCAAGATTCCGGCGGCGGTGGTCTACGCGCGCACCGAGAACGGCTGGTTCGACTGGCTGATCGCGCAACTGGAAGAGGAAATCCGCGACCCGCACGCTCGCGCCAAGCGCGACGGAAACGCCTGATCCGGGCCGGCAGGCCGGGCAAGGAGGCGGCGCGATTGCGGACGGCTATGTCCGCACTCTCGCGCCCGCCGGCCTCTTTTTCACGGCGCCGGGCCGGGCCATAGTGTTGCCTGTTTTTCACCACAGGAGCCGACATGGCCTTTCCCGATTCAGCCGCCTTCAAGCCCGCGCCGGATGGCACGGTATTCATCGTCAATGTGATCCATGCCCACCCAGGCCGGCAGGAGGACGCCTTCCGCGCTATCCAGGACGTGGTGCATTACGTCGCGCGCACCAAGCCTGGCTTTCTCTGGAGCAACCTGGCCAAGAGCACGGACGGCAAGACCGTGGTGAACATCGAGGCGATCTCGGGGGCGGGAAAGGTCGATGAGTTCTTTTCCGATCCGGTTTTCGTGGAGAAATTCCGCAAGCTCGATGCGGTATCGACCAGCGAATTCCACACCTATCAGGTCGACGATCTGGTGCTGCCCGGGCTGCGCGCGGCCTGAGCCGGTCGGGGCAGGCGTCAGGCGCGGGCCCGCGAGCGCGCCGCGCGCAGACGCCGCGCCACCAGCACCAGCAGTTCCTGCACCGCGGCCACCAGCAGCGCGGCCAGGATCGAGCCCAGCACCAGCGCGTCCCACAGGCGCGGCGGACCGACGCGGAACTGGATGGTGTCGAACACCAGCCCGGCGGTGATGCCGGCGACGAGGACGGCCTTCCAGCCCTGCAGCGGCACCAGCCGCAGCATCAGCAAGGCGACCGCCACCATGCCCCAGAGCATGGGTTCCAGCGCTTGGTCGAACAGGTGAGAAGTCAGAGCCAACTCCCGAAAGCGCGGCGGCGGGCTGGCAGCCCGCGTCGCGCAGTCGAGTTTTTACCGCTTTCTCCGCTGTAATGCGAGACGCCCGTCCCGTTTTTTTCGTCGGAACGGGCGGGGGCGGGTCAGAAGCCTTCCAGCACCACCTTGCCGCGCGCCTTGCCGCTCTCGATGAAGGCGTGGGCGCGGCGCAGGTTTTCGGCGTTGATGCGGCCGTAGTGCTCGCCCAGCGTGGTGCGCAGGGTGCCGTTGTCGATCAGCCGCGCGGCCTGGTTCAACAGCTCGTGCTGGGCGATCAGGTCGGGCGTGTTGTGCAGCGGCCGGGCGAACATGAATTCCCAGTGCAGCGAGGCCGACTTGCCCTTGAGCAGGCGCACGTCGATGGCGGACGGATCGTCGATCAGCGCGATCCTGCCCTGCGGCGCGATGGCTTCGGCCAGTTGCGGGAAATGCTGGTCGGTCTGGGTCAGGCCGGCGATGAAGCTGACCTGCGGATGGCCGATGCGCTTGAGCTCCTCGGCCAGCGGGCGGGTGTGGTCGATGACGTGATGGGCGCCCAGCTCGGTGACCCAGGCCTGGGTCTCGGGCCGCGAGGCGGTGCCGATGATGGTCAGGCCGGTCAACTGGCGCGCCAGTTGCACCAGGATCGAGCCGACGCCGCCGGCCGCGCCGACCACCAACAGGGAGCCCTGACTGGGCGCGGCGTTATCGAGCACGCGCAGGCGGTCGAAGAGCAGTTCCCACGCGGTGATGGTGGTCAGCGGCAGCGCGGCGGCCTGGGCGAAATCCAGGCTCTGCGGCATGCGGCCGACGATGCGCTCGTCGACCACGTGCAGTTCGCTGTTGGCGCCGGGGCGGGTCAGGGCGCCGGCGTACCAGACGCGGTCGCCGGGCGCGAACAGGCTGGTCTTGGCGCCCACGGCGCGCACGATGCCGGCGGCGTCCCAGCCGATGACCTCGGGCTGGCCGTCCTTCGGCTTGCGGTTGGCGCGGATCTTCACGTCCACCGGGTTGACGGAAATGGCTTTGACTTCGACCAGCAGGTCGTGGTCGCCGGGCACGGGCTCGGGCGCGGTGATGTCCTGCAGCGATTGCGGATCGGTGGCGGGCAGGTTCTGGAAGTAGGCGATGGCTTTCATGGGGGATCTCGGAACGGGAAAAGGTATCAGGCGATGGTGCGGACCACGCCGCCGTCGACGCGCAAGGCGGCGCCGTTGGTGGCCGAGGACTGGCGCGAGCAGGTGTAGACGACCATGTTGGCCACTTCCTCCACCGTCGCCAGCCGGCGCAGCAGCGAGCTGGGACGATGCTGGGCGATGAAGTCGCGTTCCATCTGTTCTTGCGGCAGGCCTTGTTCCCTGGCCATTTCGGCGAAGAAGTCGACCACGCCTTCGGAGCGCGTCGGGCCGGGCAGCACGGCGTTGACGGTCACGCCGCTGCCTGCGGTCAGCTCGGCCAGGCCGCGCGAGACGCCCAGCAGCGCGGTCTTGCTGACGCCGTAGTGGATCATCTCGGCGGGAATGTGCAGCGCCGATTCGCTGGAGATGAAGACGATGCGGCCCCAGTCGGCGGCCAGCATGCGCGGCAGGTAATAGCGCGACAGGCGCACGCCGCTCATGACGTTGGTGTCGAGCATGTAGCGCCAGTCGTCGTCGGTGATTTCGGTGAAGGACTTGGGCGCGAAGTAGCCGGCGTTGTTGACCAGGATGTCGACGTCGGGATGGGCGGCGCAGATCGAGGCGGCGCCGTCGGCGGTGGACAGGTCGGCCTGCACGGTGTGGACCTGGGCGCCCGGATGCTGGCGCGCGACGGCGTCGGCGGCCTGCTTGAGCTTGTCGGCGTTGCGGCCGTGCAGCACGACCTGGGCGCCGGCCTCGGCCAGGCCCTGGGCGATGGCCAGGCCGATGCCGCCGGATGAGCCGGTGACCAGGGCCTTCTTGCCGTCGAGTTCGATTTTCATGGGGGACTCCAAAAGCGTGGGGGTGACGCCATCATTACCCAGTGGCGGATGCGGAAAAACCGGCTAGCATCGGACTCAGTTTCAATGAATTTTTGAAAATGAGCCCTTCATGGTTCGATTTGAAGACCTGCGCATCTTTGTGGCGGCGGCGGATCACGGCAGTTTTTCGGCTGCCGCGCGCGAGCTGGACCTGACGCCGGCGGTGGCCAGCGCCGCGCTCAAGCGGCTCGAACTGTCGCTCGAAACCCGCCTGTTCGTGCGCTCGACGCGCAGCCTGCGGCTGACCGGCGACGGCGAGCGCTACCTGGAATACGCGCGCGCCGCGCTGTCGAGCCTGCAGGCCGGCCAGAGCGCGCTGGCGCGCGACAAGACGGCGATCTCCGGCACGCTGTCGGTGTCGATTCCGTCGGACCTGGGCCGCCATGTGCTGCTGCCCTGGCTGGACGAATTCCAGCAGCGCCATCCGCGCGTGAACTTCCAGGTGCGCATCAGCGACCGCCTGGCCGACCTGTACCGGCAGCCGGTCGATATCGCGCTGCGCTACGGCACGCCCGGCGATTCGAGCCTGGTGGCGCTGCCGCTGGGCGAGCACAACCGCCGCGTCGTGTGCGCCGCGCCGGCCTATTTCGCGCGCCACGGCATGCCGCGCACTCCCGCCGACCTGCGCCGCCACAACTGCCTGTGCTTCGTGCTGGGCGAGTCCCTGCATGATCGCTGGGCCTTCGAGCACGAGGGCGACGCCGTGACCGTGGCGGTCAAGGGCGACCGCGTCGGCGACGACGGCGACCTGGTGCGGCGCTGGGCGCTGGCCGGCCACGGCGTGGCCTACAAGTCGCGCTACGACGTGCTGGCCGATCTGCGCGCCGGGCGGCTGGTGCAGGCCTTGCCCGACTACATCGGCGAACCGTCGCCGCTGTACCTGCTGTGCGTGCACCGCATGCTGCTGTCGCCCGCGGTCAAGCGCCTGCGTGAATTCCTGCAGGCGCGCCTGCGCGAGTTCGAGGCCGGCGCCACGCCGTGACCGCCGGGCCGCTCAGTGATGGGCGGCGGCGCGGTTGGCGGCGCGGGTGCGCGCGGCTTTCTTGGCGGCGGCCGAGCGTCCCGCCGCGCCCTTGGTGGCGGCGGCCTTTTTCGCGGCGGCCGAACGATCCGCCGCCGTGCGCCGGCTGGCCGTCTTGGACGCATGGCGCGACAGGGCGGACTTGGACGCCGGCTTGGCGCTTTCACGCTTGAGGGCGCGGGTGGTGGCGCGGGCGCGCGTGGCGGATTTCGCGTGGCCGTCGTGCGCCGCCTCGCTGTCCTGCTTGGCCTTGCGTCGGGTGGCCGCGCCGGCCTTCTTGGGCGAGGGCAGGTCGACGCCGGCGCGGCGCGCCTTCGACAGGCCGATGGCGATGGCCTGCTTGGTCGAGCGCACGCCGTGCTTGCCTTCGCGCACGTGGTCGATTTCCTCGCGCACGAATTCGCCCGCTTGGGTGGATGGGGACTTGCCTTGCTTCTTGTCGCGCGCGGCGCGTTGCAGCGTTTTCCGTTCAGGCATGACAACCTCCTGGCTTGCGTTTCAGAAGCGAGACCGCGACGTGGGCGAGGCCGCGCCGACGGAACTCGTAACACCACTCTATGCCCCACGCGGTATCCTGTGTGTTCGAATGGATTGCCGGTCGTAAGCGCCGGAACCCCGCGCGCGGCCGACGATTCGCAACGCTTCCCCCTCAAAGGAGACAAGCCATGTCGAATCATGTCTACAAGCAGATCGAACTGGTGGGCTCGTCCACCAAGTCCACCGACGATGCGATCAGCAAGGCCATCGAACGCGCGTCTGAAACGCTACGCCACCTGGATTGGTTCGAGGTCACCGAGGTGCGCGGCCACATCAAGGACGGCAAGGTGGCGCACTGGCAGGTCGGCCTGAAGATCGGCATGCGGCTGGAGGATGGCGACGTCTAGCGCCGCCGAGGCGCGATGGCGAGCGCCCGGCATTGACGCGGCGGGCGCGACGCGTCCGCGGCGCTGCTCCTTTTTTGAGCGGTCCTTGCAAGTGCTTGTCGGATAAGATTTTTTTCGGCTTGTCATGAGACTGTTCAGAGGTTTGTCCACATCCGGTGGGGACAAATGCGAGACGGGGCGGGCGGGCGCGGCGCATCACGTAGCTGGCGCGGCCGGCGCACGGCGCCTGAGCGTTTATTGCCCGCCTGGCGCAAGGCCTTGGCGGTAAAGGGATTTTTGCGGCTGCCCGCAGGCTGTCCTCAGCCTTATCCACATTTCCCGGGGACAACCCGAGGCCTTTTCGGGCCGTCCTGGGCCTTTCTTGATCAGCCCTTGCAGGTGCTTGATGTGCAAGGGAAAAGCCGAGCTGCCCTCATCCTGTCCTCATGCTTGTCCACAGAATGCTGGGACAAATGCACATGGCGGCGCGGATGCTGGCGGCAGGCGCGGGATGCGTCCGCAGGGCGGTGGATAAGTGTCCTGGGAATCGGCCAAACGGTCGATTGCGCATTTTTTGATCGGCACTCGCAAGTGCCTGGCATGACAGGTTTTTTCGCACCTGCCCCACACCTGTCCTCAAGCTTCTCCACAGTTGGCGGGGATATTGTTGGCCCCCACGCGGCGCGCACTGCGTGCGCTTGCTGCCCTCCGAGGGGGCTGCCCGGCCTTCGGGCGGCCGGGCGCTTAATCCACAAAAAAAAGCCCCCCGGCTTGGCGGGGGGCGTGATCGCCCGGAGGTAGACGGGCGATCGGTTGCCGGGCGGGCAGGCGCCCTTGGCCCGGCAGCGGCGGCAATCAGGCGTTGAACTTCTTGACCCAGTCGACGTAGCGGTCGATCCAGCCCTGAAGGAACTTGCGCGTGCCTTCGTTGGTGATGTTGTACTGGTCGTCGACCAGGCCATCGGTGTACTGCAGGAAGACTTCCGGCGTGGTCAGGGCGTTGGCGCCTTCGGCGGCCAGGATGTTGCGCAGGTGCTGCTGCATCAGGGCGGTGCCGGCGGCGCTGGGCGAGGTGCCCAGGATGCCCACGGCCTTGCCGGCCCACGAATTCTGGCCCCACGGACGGGTGCCCCAGTCGATGGCGTTCTTGATGGCGGCGGGCACCGAGCGGTTGTGCTCGGGCGAGACGAACAGGATGCCCTGGGCATCGAGGATCTGCTGCTTGAGCTTGGCCGCGGGCGCGGGCAGGTTGTTCTCGTTGTCCTGGTTGTACAGCGGCACGTCGCCCAGGCTGACGTAGTCGAACTTGAAGTCCGCGGGAACCAGTTTTTCCAGCGCGCGCGCCAGGCGCAGGTTGATCGATGCGGCGCGCAGGCTGCCGACGAAGACGGCGATCTTGTAGGTGCTCATGAGGCGGGGCTCCTGGGTCGGGGGAAAGCCCAGTGTAGACCTGTCGTCATGACCGCTCAATGGCGGCGAGCCCATAAGGTTATGGACTCATCAGGCTGACATGCGCCGACACCACGCGCCAGCCTTGCGGCGTGCGCATCCAGGTCTGGCTCTGGCGGCCGATGCGGTCGCTGCCGTCGCGCTGGAATTCGATGTTGGTGGTGGCGAAGTCGTGGCCATAGGTGGTGATGGCGGTGCGCAGCACGCGGCGCGCCAGGCCTTGCGGCGAACGGCCGGCGCGGAAGGCGCGGATGGCGTCGTAGCCGTAGAGGTTCTCGCCAGCGCCGTAGCGCAGCGTATGGGGGCTGTTCCAGAACAGTTCGTCGAGCACGTCGACGTGGTTGTTGACCAGGGCGGCCTCATAGCGCGCGAAGGCCACGGTGACCTCGGCGACGACGGCGGGCAGGTTGATATCCATGTTGCGGGGCATGCTCCGTGTTGAATGCACCACGATGGTGCTTGATTCAGGGTAATCACCAATATGGGGTGTGTTGCGGTGCGCAAATTCCGCCGTGGCATAGGCGGATCGCCCTGTCCGCGGGGGGATGCTGCGGTGCAAGGCTGGCACGCGGCTTGCTAGGGTTTACACCACATAACACGCTGCACGCCGCTCCAGGAGTTTCACCATGTCCAGTTCCGCCGTTCCCGCCCCGGTCACCATGCTGGTCACCCGGCACATTGCGCCCGAACGCTACAGCGATTTCCTGTCCTGGATGCGCCAGGGCGAGATCCTCGCCGCCGGCTTTCCCGGTTTTCTCGGTTCGGGCGTGCTGCAACCGCCCGAGGGCGGCGACCAGTATCAGATCGTGCTGCGCTTCAATGACGAGGCCAGCCTCAATCGCTGGGAGCAATCGTTGCCGCGCCGCATGTGGCTCGAACGCGGCGCCGCGCTGGTGCGGGCCAGCCACGCGCGCCGCGTCAGCGGCATGGACAGTTGGTTCGGTCCGCAGGGCACCGCGGGCGCGCCGCCGCGCTGGAAGCAGGCCGTGAGCATCTGGCTGGCGTACTTCCCGGTGCTGCTGGCGTTCACGCTGCTGGTGAGCGAACACCTGAGCGCCTTGCCGGTGTTCTGGCGCGCGCTGATCACCAGCGTGACCATGACGCCGGTGATGGTGTTTGTCTGCATTCCGTTCGTCACGCGGCGGTTGGGCCGCTGGCTGCAGCCGCGCTGACGCGGTCGCCAGCGGGTGGCGTGGCCCGGCCATGCCGCCTAGGCCGCCTGTGCGCGCCGGCTGGCGTACAGCCGGTGCAGCGTGATCTTGCGCACGGCGGCCTGGCTGTCGCCGATGTGGGCGCGCAGCAGCGCGGTGGCCTGTTCGGCGTCACGCCGCAGGATCGCCTGCAGGATGGCGCCGTGTTCGGCGTAGGTGCGGGCAATGCGCTCGGGCTGGGTGAAGTCCAGCCGCCGCACGATGCGGATGCGCTCGGTGGCGGCGCGATGCACGCGCGCGATCTCGGGGTTGCCGGCGGCGGCCACCAGGTCAGTGTGAAAGCGCTCGTCCAGCGCTGCCAGCCACTCGCCATCGTGCGACTGGTTGGCGCCGTCCACCAGCCACACGTCCGCCAGCGGCTGCAGCGCGCGCAGCGGATCCGGCACCTGGCCCGGCGCGCACAGGGCCTGCACGGCGGAGATCTCCAGCACGCTGCGCAGCTCGTAGAAATGATCGAGCGTGTCGAAGTCCAGCGGCTTGACCAGCCAGCCGTTGCGCTGGCGCACTTCCAGGTAGCCCTCGCGTTCCAGGCGGAAAAGCGCCTCGCGCACCGGCGTGCGGCTGACGCGCAGGCGCTCGGCGATCTCGGTTTCGGTGAAGCGGTCGCCGGGCGCCAGGCGGAAGTCGAGGATGTCGCGCTTTAGCGTGCCGTAGGCGGAATCGGCCAGGCTGCGGGGCGTGTCGATGACGGCGAATGCGGAATCCATGGACGGCCTCGGTTGTGGCGGGTCAGGGGAGGGGACGAACGGCGGCGACGCCCGCCTGTTCCAGCCGCCGCGCGGCCAGCAAGCAATCGGCCTCGCGCCACGGCGCGGCGATCAATTGGACGCCCAACGGCAGGTGCGCGTCGGCGCCGATGCCCGGCCAGGTGGGCGCGGCGCACACCGGCAGGCCAAGGCAGGAGATCGGCTGCGTCAGCAGGCCCATGCTGGCGCGGGCGGGCAGTGACTGGCCGGCCAGGGCCAGGGTCTCGGTGCCGATGGCGGTGGCGGGCACCGGCGTGGCCGGGGCGATCAGCACGTCGTAGTGCGCGAACAGCGCCATGGCTTCGCGGTAGACGCGGTGGCGTACCCGCTGGGCCTGCTGCACCCAGGCGGCGGGGACCAGGCTGCCGGCGACCAGGCGATCACGCGAATGGGGTTCGTAGTAGTCATAGTGCGTGACCAGGCGGCGGCGATGCAGCGCGCCGCCCTCGGCCGCGGTGATGACGAACGCGGCGGCGCGCGCCTGTTCGGCGCTGGCCAGTTCGACGACCTCCGTGGCCGCCAGCGCGCGCGCGGCCAGTTGCACGGCCTGGCGCGCCTCGGGGCCGGCCCAGTGCGCGAAGTAGCCGCCCAGCACGGCCACGCGCAAGGGGCGGTCCGAGCCCAGATCCGCCAGCACGGGCTCGACGGGCCGTTGGGCGCAGGCGGCATCTTCATCGTCAGCGCCTTGCAGCGCATCGTAGACCGCGGCCAGGCTGGCCGTGTCGGCCGCGAATGGGCCCAGGTGGTCGAGGCTGCCGACGAACGGGAACGAGCCGGTGCGCGGCAGGCGGCCAAAGGTCGGCTTCAGGCCGAACACGCCGCACAGCGAGGCTGGCACGCGGATCGAGCCGTTGGTGTCCGAGCCCAGCGTCAGCGGCACCAGGCCGCCGGCCACCGCCGCCGCGCTGCCGCCCGAGGAACCGCCGGCGATGCGGGCGGGATCGTGCGGGTTGCGGCTGGCGCCGTAGTGTGAATTCTCGGTGGTGAAGCCGTAGGCGTGCTCGTCCATGTTGAGCGCGCCCACCAGCACGGCGCCGGCATCGCGCAGCCGCGCCACCAGGGTGGCGTCGCGCGGCGCGGGCGGATTGGCGGCGTTGACGCGGCCGCCGGCCAGCGTCACCTCTTCGGCGGTGTCGAACAGGTTCTTGACCGCGTACGGCACGCCGGCCAGCGGCGGCAGGGATTCGCCGCGAGCCCGCCGCGCGTCGATGGCGGCGGCTTCCTGGCGCGCACGGGTTTCGGTGATGGCGGTGAAGCAGTTGTAGCGCGCATCGGCGGCGCGGATGCGCGCCAGCGTGGCTTCCAGCACGGCGCCTGCGCTGCGCTCGCCATTGCGGATCTGCCGCGCCAGGTCGAGGACGGCGCCGTTCACGGGCGGAACACCGAGGCCGATTCCAGCTCCACCGGCAGGGCCTCGTCGATGAAGCTCGAAGCGATGTCGTGGATGCGCGTGAACTGCCGCGCCACCTCGGTCGCGGCCGGTTCGCGCAGGGCATAGCCGGCCAGCGCCAGCGCGCTGCGTACGTATTGGTCGATGGTTTCCTGGGTCATGGCGGACTCCGGTGGATCGGAAGGAAAAGACGAACTATTTGCGGACTTCGCGCTGGAAAATCTCCAGGCTCAGTTTCTTCATGCCGATGAAGCTGGGCTCGGACAGCGTCTCGACCGTGCGCGGCCGGGCGTCGCCGTAGTCCAGGATCTCGGCCACGCGGGTGGGGCGCTTGGTCAGCAGCAGCACCTGGTCGGCCAGGTACACGGCTTCCTCCAGGTCGTGCGACACCAGCAGCATGGTGGTGCCGGTCTGCATGAAGACCTCCTGCAGCTTTTCGCGGATGAACAGCGTCATCTCGAAATCCAGCGCCGAGAACGGCTCGTCCAGGAACAGCACTTCCGGTCCGGGGGCCAGCGCGCGCATGATGGAGGCCGTCTGCTGCTGGCCGCCCGACAGCTCGTAGGGATAGCGCTTGAGGTCGAACTTGACGTCGAACGAGGCCACCAGCTCTTCCACGCGCGCGTCCACCTCGGCTTTGCTGCGGCCTTCGAGGCGCAGCGGGTAGGCGATGTTGTCGATGGTGCGCAGCCACGGGAACATGGCCTCGCGGTAGTTCTGGAAGACGTAGCCGATCTTGGTCTGGGCCAGCGACTTGCCGTCGAACAGGATCTCGCCGGCATCGATGGGGATCAGGCCCGCGATCATGTTGATCAGGGTCGATTTGCCGCAGCCGTTGGGGCCGAACACCGAGACGATCTTGCCCTTGGGGATGTCGAGGTTGAAGTCCTCGTACAGCGGCCAGCCGGCGAAATACTTGGTCAGGCCGCGGATGGTGATGTGGGTGCCGGCCGGACCCGGCTGGAACGGCGCGGGCGTGGGGGAGGGGGCGATGACGGGGTTGATGACGGTGGACATGATTATCGGCCGCTCCAGTGGACCACGCGCTTTTCCAGCACCAGGAAGAGGATGTTGAGAACGTAGCCGAGCGCGCCGGCGGCCAGGATCGAGGCGTACATGTCGCGCACGTTCAGCACCTGCTGGGCGTTGATGATGCGGTTGCCGAGCCCGCTGTCCGAGCCGATGAACATCTCGGCCACGATCACGATGACCAGCGCCATCGACACGCCGCTGCGCAGGCCGACGAAGGTGGGCTGCAGGCTTTCCCAGATCAGCACGTCCTTGAAGATCTGCCAGCGCGAGGCGCCCATCACGCGCGCCGCCATCACGCGCTGCTTGCGCGCATTGATGACGCCGTAGGCGCTGTTGAACAGGATCACCAGCACCGCGGCGAAGGCGGCGATGGCGATCTTGTTCATGTCGGTCACGCCGAAGATCATCAGGAACAGCGGGATCAGCGCCGACGACGGCGTCGAGCGGAAGAAGTCCACCAGGAATTCGACGCTGCGGTAGGCTTTTTCATTGCTGCCCAGCAGCACGCCCAGCGGCACGCCGATCACGCCGGCGATGACGAAGGCCTGCAGCGTGCGGCTGACCGAGGCCAGGAAGTCGCCCAGCAGCGGGCCGCCGGCCATGCCCTTGGCCAGGGCCACCAGCGTGGCGCCAGGCGTGGGCAGCAGCACCGGGCTGACCAGTTGCAGGCGCACCACCAGGTCCCACACTACGTACAGCGCCAGCGGGCCGATCAGCGGCAGCAGGCGCGCGGCGGTCCAGGTGCGCGGCGGGTGCGAGGCGGGGGCGGTTTTGCCCGGCGACCCGGCGGCAGGCAGGGCGGCCGCCGACGCGACGGCCGCGTGGCTGGCGCGGCCAGCCGGGGCCGCGCTGGTGCGGTTGGCGTTGATCGCGTCCATGGCTCAGCCCTTGTACAGCATCGAGGCCACGTCCACCTTCTGCGCGAAGATGCCCTTGTCGGCGAACAGGTCGAAGAATTTCTGGAAGTACTGGATGTCGCTGGGGGTGAACTCGTTGTAGAGCGTGTAGGCGGCCAGCGGCACGGCTTCGGTCATGGGGCCTTCGATGGCGGTGTAGCCCTTCATGAAGGGGCGCGCCTCGTCGGGCTTGGTGCGGATCAGCTCGATGCCGCGGGCGTAGGCGGCGATGAATTTCTTGCTCTCCTCGGGATGCTTCTTCAGGAACGCGGTGGTCAGCGAGGCCGAGCCGCCGAACCACGGCGCCATCGGATCGCCCAGCACGTATTTGGCGATCACGCCCGCCTCGAGCACGCGGGTGGTGCCGTTCAGGCGCCCGACCGTGCCGGTGGGCTCGAGCGTGTAGCACGCGTCCAACTGGCCGGCGGCGACCGCGGCGACGTGCTGGCTGATCGCCAGCTCGACCACGGTCGCCCCGGTTGCGCCGGCGCGCTCCAGCACTGCTTTGGCCAGCGTGGCATTCTGGATGCCGGGTCCAGAACCGACCTTTTTCCCCTTGAGGTCTGCGATGGATTGGATGGGACTGTCTTTCGCGACGATGAACTCGTCCAGCACGTTCTTGGCGTTGCTGGGATTGGAGGCGAAAATCTTGAACAGGCCGGGCGAGGCGATTTCGCCGATGGCCAGGTTGGCCGAGCCGGTGCCGTTGGCGCTGCCGTCGGCGCGGCCCGCGAGCATGGCTTCCATGACCTGCTGCGCGCCGGCGAACTTGAGCGCCTCGACATTCAGGCCGGCTTCCTTGAAGTAACCCTTTTCGATGGCGGCATAGAACGGCAGGCCGGCCGCGACCGGCCAGTAGCCGATGCGGATGACCGGGCCCGATTGCGCGCGCACCAGGGCGGGCGCGGCCAGCGCAGCGGCGCCCAGCGCGGCGCCCTGCATCAGCCGGCGGCGGGTGGCGTTGAAAGCGAAGGGCGCGGGGCGGTCGGTCATGCGGGACTCCTGGTCAGGAAAAGAATGGGCGCTTGTAGACAAGCTTGCATACCAGTCCTTCAAGCAAGACCCGTGCCAACCTTCGCGGACCCGGTTTTTCGCCATGATGGGGCGATCCTGGCGCCTCGCGTGAACCAAGCTGGTGCATGTGGCACCGACAGGGGGCGCGCCTGGCGTCGTGGCGCGGCCGGCCCGCCAGGCGTTAGGATGTGCACAGGCCGGGGCTGCCGCCCCGCCGTTATCGGAAGGGCGCGTCATCGGGCGCGCCGTGGCGTGGATATGAATACCCGTTTTGTCGAAGCATTCCTGTGGTCCGCCCGGCTGGGCAGTTTTCGCGCGGCCAGCGACCGCCTGCACATCACGCAGGCCGCGGTGGCCAACCGCATCGCCTCGCTCGAGGAGGACATCGGCGCGCGCCTGTTCGAGCGCGACGCCAAGGAGCTGCGGCTGACGGCGGTGGGCACGCGCCTGCTGGACTATGGCGAGCGGCTGATGCAGTTGCGTCAGCAGATCCTGTCGCTGGGCCGCACCGGCGACGAGGTGTTCGGCCTGGTGCGCATCGGCGCCATCGAGACCGTGGTGCACACCTGGCTGATCGGCTTTTTGACCAACCTGCGTTCCACCTATCCGGGCATCGAGGTGCAGTTGACCTCGGAGACCACCCGCGCGCTGCACCGCGGCCTGCGCGAAGGCACGCTGGACATCGCCTTCCAGACCGACCTGCTGACCGATACCGGCGTCATCAGCACGCCGTGCCTGCCGATGGAGATGGGCTGGGTCGGGCCGGCCGGCGACGAGGAATCGCTGTCCGTGCAGCAGTTGCTGAGCGAGCCGGTGCTGACCATGAGTCCCGGCTCGCAGCCGCACGAGGCCCTGAAAGGGCTGTTCCGCGAAGCCGGCCTGCCCTTGGGCAAGGTGCATTGCGTCAGCTCGATCTCGGCGCTGGCGCGGCTGGTGCGCAGCGGCTTTGGCCGCGCCCTGGTGCCGCTGCCGCCGATCTACGAATACGTGGCGCGCGGCGAGGTGCAGATGATCCGCTGCGACGTGCCGGTGCCGCCGCAACTGCTGGTGGTGAGCTACCTGGAGGGCGCCGGTTCGGATGCGATCCGGCTGGTGGCCGAGCTGGCCTGCCGCGCCTCGGATCAGTACACCGCGTCGGTCACGCCGCCAACATTCGGGTCCGCGCAATAGCGTTATCCCTAGGTCGGCTTTCAGTAATTCTGTTGCCGGCGCGAAAAATTACTCGTTTGTCGGAGTTGGCCCCGCCGGCCGAAGATGAATCCCTTCCGTTATCGAAGGGATTTTTCTTTCCATGAGCCAAGCCTCCACTCCGTCCACGCCCCACGGCATGCTGTTCGTCGCCTGCGACGTCGATCCCGCCTTCGAAACCGATTTCAACCGCTGGTACGACCGCGAGCACGTCGAAGAGCGCGTGCGCATCCCCGGCTTCCTGTCGGGCGCACGCTATTTCTCGCGGTCCGGCGGCCGCAAGTACCTGGGGCTGTACCGCACGGCATCGCTGGGCGCGTTCACCACCGCCGACTACCGCGCCGCCTTCGAGCGCCAGACGCCGTGGTCGGTGACCAACCTGGACCGCATGCGCGACCCGATGCGACGCGTCTGCGCGGTGCAGGCCGTGACCGGGTTCGGCAGCGGCAGCCACATCGCGGTGCTGCCGCTGGTGTTCGGCGGCGATGCCGGGGCGCTGGTGGCGCGGGCGGCTGAGGCGGGCGCGGCGCTGGCGCAGGTCGATGGTTTCGTTCAGTCGTATTTGTTGGCGCCGGATGCGGCCTTGAGCGGTCCCTTGCCGCGAGAATCCACCGAGAACCGCCGCCTGGATCCGCTGTTCGTGGTCGAGGCCAGCTCGGCCGGCGCCGCGCAGGCCCTGGCCGAACAGGCCGCCGGCGCCTTCGGCATCCGCGCCAGCGATGCCTGGCAACTCGAACTGGGCTGGAAGCTGGCGGCCGCCGACCTGCGCTGACACGGCGCCGCCGTCCACACACATCACGAACATGGGGAAACACAATGGCTGAAAACACCTTGCGCGCTCCGGCGGCCGCCCACGGCGGCGCGGCGCCGGACAAGATGAAGAAACTGGCGATGGCCAGCTCGGTCGGCACCACGCTGGAGTGGTACGACTTCACGATCTACAACCTGATGGCGGCGCTGGTATTCAACGCCATCTTCTTCCCGTCGTTCGACCCGCTGACGGGCACCATCCTGGCGTTCTCGACCTATGCGGTGGGCTACGTCTCGCGGCCGCTGGGCGGCTTCGTCTTTGGCCACCTGGGCGACCGCCTGGGGCGCAAGTTCGTGCTGGTCGCCACGCTGGTGATCATGGGCGTGTCGACGGGCCTGATGGGCATGCTGCCCACCTATGCCAGTTGGGGCGTGTGGGCGCCGGTGGCATTGGTGGCATTGCGCTTCATCCAGGGCGTGGCGCTGGGCGGCGAGTGGGCCGGCGCGGTGCTGCTGTCGATGGAGCATGGCAAGCCCGACCAGCGCGGCCGCAATGCGTCCTTCACGCAGGTCGGGCCGTCGTGCGGCACGCTGATCGGCACCGGCTTCATCGCGCTGATCTCGCTGTGGCTCACGCCCGAGGAATTCCAGGCCTGGGGCTGGCGCGTGCCGTTCATGTCGAGCGTGGCGCTGGTGCTATTCGGCCTGTGGCTGCGCCGCGGCGTCGAGGAAACGCCGGTGTTCCTGGAAATGGAACAGAAGCGCGAAACCGCCAGCACCCCGATCAAGGAAGTGCTGGTGCAACACTGGCGCCAGTTGCTGGTGGCCGGCGGCTCGCGCATCGGTTCGGACGTGCTGTACGCGCTGGTGGTGGTGTTCACGCTGACCTACGTGACCACCGTGCTGCACCTGTCGCGGCCGCTGGCGCTGGGCGCCACCATGCTGGGCGCGGCGCTCAACGCCATCGCCGTGCCCCTGTGCGGGCATCTGTCGGACAAGATCGGGCGCCGTCCGGTGTACGTGGCCGGCGCGGTGCTGGGCATGATCTGGGCCTTCGTGTTCTTCACGCTGATGGACACCGCGCATCCCATCGCGATCTGCGCCGCCGTGGTGGTCGGCCTGCTGATCCACGCGATGATGTACGGCCCGCAGGCCGCCTTCATCACCGAGCAGTTCCCGGGCCGGGTGCGCTACGCCGGGTCGTCGCTGGCCTACACGCTGGCCGGCATCGTCGGCGGGGGCTTTGCGCCGCTGATCATCGCCAGCCTGTTCAAGTCGTGGAGCTCGACCGTGGCGGTGTCGCTGTACGTGGCCGCCGCGCTGGTCGTGACCGCCATCTCGGTGCTGGCCGCCAGGGAGACCGCCAAGGCGCCGCTGCAACGCTGAGCGCGGGGCCGGCCTGGCCGGCTTCTCCTGCCTGCGCCCGGGCTTGCCCGGGCTTTTTTGCGTCCATTCCGCGCGCGGCTGTCTGACGGCCGTTGCGGCCGCGAGGCCGGAAAACGACGGGAAGGGGCGCGTTTTCATGCGTTTTCGTTCGGAGAAATGTCAGCTATCTGACTTTGCGCTGAATAACAAACGAAAATTGTTTACACTCGCATCCACAAAATTCAAGTGTGGACCGGGTCGCCGCGGGGCGAATCCGGTCCGAGTTACGGGAGAAAGTGATGCGCAAGTTGTTGTTGGGGGCGGCGCTGGCCGTCGCGGCATTCGGGGGGGCGGCGCACGCCGCCACGCAGCCCAAGGCCGTGGTGACGAATTACTCGGACCTGGCGCTGGCCGGCTATGAAGACGCGCTCACTTCCGCCAAGGCGCTGCGCGAGGCCGTCAACACGCTGGTCGCCAAGCCCAGCGCGGACACGCTCAAGGCCGCCCGCCAGGCCTGGCTGGACGCGCGCGTGCCGTACCAGCAGACCGAGGCCTTCCGCTTCGGCAACCCGATCGTCGACGACTGGGAAGGGCGTGTGAACGCCTGGCCGCTGGATGAAGGCCTGATCGACTACGTCGACGCCTCCTACGGCACCGAGAACGACGAGAACGCCTATTACGCGGTCAACGTCATCGCCAATTCCAAGATCTCGGTGGGCGGCAAGACCGTCGATGTCAGCGAGATCACGCCCAAGCTGCTGTCCGAGGTGCTGCACGAGGCCGACGGCAACGAGGCCAACGTGGCCACCGGCTACCACGCCATCGAATTCCTGCTGTGGGGCCAGGACCTGAACGGCACCGGCCCGGCGCCGGCCGACCGCAAGGGCACGCCGCAGGAACGCCACGCGGGCAACCGTCCGCACACCGACTACGACGTCAAGCAGTGCACCGGCGGCAACTGCGAACGCCGCATCGCCTACCTGAAGGCCGTGACCGACCTGCTGGTGACCGATCTGGAAGAGATGGTCGGCAACTGGAAGAAGGACGGCGCCGCGCGCAAGGCCGTGGAAGAAGATCCCAAGGCCGGCCTGGTGGCGATGCTGACCGGCGTGGGCAGCCTGTCGTACGGCGAACTGGCCGGCGAGCGCATGAAGCTCGGCCTGATGCTGCACGATCCCGAGGAAGAGCATGACTGCTTCTCGGACAACACCCACAACTCGCACTTCTACAACCAGATCGGCATCCGCAACGTCTACCTGGGCGCGTACACCCGCGTCGATGGCAAGCAGGTGTCGGGCGCCAGCCTGTCGGAACTGGTCAAGGCGCGCGATCCCAAGCTGGACGCCGAAGTGCGCGCCAAGCTGGACGCCACCGTGGCCGCCATGCAGGCCATGAAGACCCGCGCCGAGACGGTCGAGACCTATGACCAGATGATCGCCGACGGCAACAAGGAGGGCAACGCCGTGGTGCAGGCCGCCATCGACCGCCTGGTCGACCAGACCCGCAGCCTGGAGCGCGTGATCGCGCTGCTGGACCTGGGCAAGGTCGCCATCGAAGGTTCCGACAGCCTGGACAAACCCGACGCCGTATTCAAGTGAAGCTCGTATTCGCCGCCGTACTGGCGGCGTCGGCCCATGCCGGCGCCGCCGCCGCTCCGACCGCGCCCGCCGGGCGCGACGACCTGAGCGCCGAGGACCTCAAGCGGGTCCTCGCCATCACCGCGCCGACCCGCGATTTCTCCAAGGCCGAGACCTTCGAGACCATGCAGGCGGGCGCCACCACCACCAACAAGCTCATCAACGCCGATATCTTCTCGCAGCCGTCGGCCAACATGAGCTTCGAGCGGCGCCAGGAATTCCAGGTCGGCAACGGCCTGTTCCGCAAGGACTGGGTCTCCGCGCCGGCCTCCACGCAGGCCTCCGACGGCCTCGGTCCGCTGTTCAACGCGCGGTCCTGCCAGGCCTGTCATACCAAGGACGGGCGCGGCTCGGTGCCGGGCTTCGATCCGCTGGAGCGTCCCGACGCCGTGGCATTGCTGTTGCGTCTGGCGGTGCCGGAAGGCCCGGACCGCGGCCATCCGCGCCTGGCGCCGGGCGAGATCGCGCTGCTGCCCGAGCCCGTCTATGGCGTGCAGTTGCAGAACTTCGCGGTGGCCGGCCTGCCGGCCGAAGGCCGCATGGAAATCGAATACACCCCGGTCACCGTCAAGCTCAATGGCGGCGAGACCGCCACGCTGATGAAGCCGGCCTACCGCATCGACAACCTGGGCTACGGCCCGATGCGCAAGGACACGCAGATCTCGCCGCGGCTGGCGCCGCCGATGATCGGCCTGGGCCTGCTGGAATCGATCCACGAGGCCGACATCCTGGCCAACATCGGCGCCGACAAGCGCGACGGCATCGTCGGCAAGGCCAACTGGGTCATCGACGCGCGCACCGGCCAGCGCGCGCTGGGCCGCTTCAACCTGAAGGCCGGCCAGCCCACGGTGGAGCAGCAGAGCGCCGCCGCGTTTTCCAACGACATGGGGCTGTCGACGCCGCTGTTCCCCAACCACTACGGCGACTGTACGCCGGCGCAGCCCCAGTGTCTGAAGATGCCGCACGGCGCGCAGCCGCGCTTCGGGCCGGAGGAAGTGCCGGCCAAGCTGATGGACTTCGTCACCACCTACTCGACCAACCTGGCGGTGCCGCAGCGGCGCGACGCCGACGACGCCCGCGTGCTGGCAGGCAAGAAACTGTTCTACGAGGCCAACTGCGTGGCCTGCCACGTGCCCAAGTACGTTACCAGCCGCAACGCGAAGCAGGCCGAGCATCGCTTCCAACTGATCTGGCCGTACACCGACATGCTGGTGCACGACATGGGCGATGACCTGGCCGACGGCGTGTCCGATGGTTCCGCCAACGGGCGCGAATGGCGCACCCCGCCGCTGTGGGGCATCGGCCTGACCAGGACCGTCAATCCCTCCGCCACCTGGCTGCACGACGGCCGCGCCCGCACGCTGCTGGAGGCGGTGCTGTGGCACGGCGGCGCGGGCCAGCCCGCGCGCGACCGCGTGGTGGCGATGACGCCCGAAGAACGCGCCGACCTGATCCGTTTCCTGGAGTCGCTGTGATGGCTATCCTTGTTGCACGCTGGCGCGCGCCGGCCCTGGTCGCCGCGCTGGCGCTGGCCTGGCCGCTGGCCGCCGGCGCCGAATTGCCCGCCGACCTGGGCGAGCGCCTGGCGCACGGCTATGCGCGGCCGGCCGCCGCCGGCATGGTCGCCGCCGCGACCGATCTGGACGGCGCGCTGGGCCAGTGGTGCGGCAAGCCGGATGCGGCCGGCGCCAAGCGGGTCGAAGCGGCTTTTGCCGACCTGGCCCTGGCGTGGGCGCGCCTCGAACCGCTGCGCTTCGGGCCGTTGGTTCAGGCCAACCGCTACGAGCGCCTGGCGTTCTGGCCCGACACGCGCGGCGTGATGCCGCGCCAGGTGCAGGCCGTGATCGCCGCGCAGGATGCCGACCTGCTCAAGCCGGGCGCGCTGGCCGGCCGCAGCGTCGCGGTGCAGGGGCTGCCGGCATTGGAATTCGTGCTGTATGGAGAGCCGGCGCTGCTGGCGCAGCAAGGCGCGCCCACGTTTGCCTACGCTTGTGGCTACGCCCGGGCCGTGTCGGCCAACGTCGCCGCGATCTCGCGCGACGTGGCGCAGGCGTGGGATGCCAAGGCCGACTTCGGCCGCCAGTTCGCGCAGCCGCGGGCGGGCAATGATCTCTACCGCGATCCGCAGGAAGTGGCGGCCGAAGCCATGAAGGCGCTGTCCACCGGCCTGCAGTTCGCGCGCGACGTGAAGCTGCTGCCGGTGCTGGGCGATTCGGCCGACGGCGCCCGGCCCCGGCGCGCCGCGTTCTGGCGCAGCGGGCTGTCGACGCGCACGCTGGCCGCCGGCCTGGAGGGCCTGGCGGCGTTCTATCAGGCGGGCGGCTATGCCTTGCCCAAGGGCGAGGACTGGATGGCGGGCGCGGTGCTGGCCGAAGTGGGCAACGCGGCGCGCGCGCTGCGCGAGGTGCCGGCGCCGCTGAAGCGGGCGCTGGGCGATGCCGAAGGGCGCCGCCTGCTGGGCCTGGCGGCGTTGACCCTGAAGAACGCCAAGGCCATCGTCGACCAGGACCTGGCGCCGGCGCTGGGCGTGACCATCGGCTTCAATGCGCTCGATGGCGACTGAGCACGACCGCATGCTGACCGGCATTGCGCGCGATGTGCGGGCCGGCAACGCGCCGGCGCGCCCCGCGCGGCGCGATTTCCTGGCCTGGGGCGCGGGCGGCGCGCTGGGCGCGGCTCTCGGGTGGCCGCGCCCAGCGCCGGCCGCCCCCGGCGACGAGTCGCAGGCGCGCTATCTGGCGGCGCGGCAGCGCGGCGGCCGCGACGAGACGGTGGTGCTCGATGGCGCCGGACAGGACCGGCACGTGGTGCCGATGCCCGCGCGCGGCCACAGTTTCGCGATCGACGCGCCCGCCGAACGCGCCGTGGTGTTCGGCCGCCAGCCGGGCTTCTTCGCGCTGGCGTTCGACCTGAGCGGCGCCCGCCCGCCGTTCGAACTGCCCTTGCCGGAAGACCGCCATTTCTTCGGCCACGGCGCCTATTTCGACGGCGGCCGGCTGTTGGCCGCGACCGAGAACGATTTCGACGGCGGCCGTGGCGTGCTCGGCATCTACGATGCCACGCCGGGCGGCGGCTACCGCCGCATCGGCGAATACGACAGCGGTGGCATCGGGCCGCACGAGGTGCTGTTGATGCCCGACGGCAAGACGCTGTGCGTGGCCAACGGCGGCATCCTGACCCATCCGGACTACGGCAAGCTCGAACTGAACCTGGACACCATGCGGCCGTCGCTGGCTTACCTGGACGCGGCCAGCGGCGCGCTGCTGGAGCGGGTCGAACTGGCGCCTGACCTGCATCGTCTGTCGATTCGCCATCTCGCGCTGGCGGGCGATGGCAGCGTCTGGTTCGGCTGCCAATACATGGGACCGGCCGGCGACCGTCCGGCGCTGGTGGGGCGCCACCGGCGCGGCGCGCAGCCGGTGCTGTTCAGCGGGCCGGCGGATACGTTGCGCGAGATGCGCAACTACATCGGCTCGGTGGCGGCGGACGCGGCCGGCGCGGTGATCGCCACGTCCAGCCCGGTGGGCGGGCGGGTGCTGTACTGGGATGCGGCCAGCGGCCGCTGCCTGGGCGAGACCCGCCTGGCCGATGGCTGCGGCGTGGCGCCGGCGACGGACGCGGGCTTTCTGGTCAGCAGCGGCCTGGGCGCCATGGTGCGCACCGACGCGGCGGGCGGCGAGCGGCCGGTGCTGGCGCCGTCGCGCGAACGCTCCTGGGACAACCATTTCCGCAAGGTCGCGGCCGCTTGAGGCGGCCCGCGCCGCGCCCCCCGGGGCGATGCGGCGCATGCGATGGCCTGCCACGGCGCGCAGGATGCCTTACAAAGCTTGACATACCGGCCCCCCGTCGCGGCCCTTTCCGCAAGGCGCATCTGATAAAGTTTTCGGCTGTCTTTTTTTGCAAGAAGGAGCGACAACGATGGAAGACGCGTTGAAGGAATTCAATGCCTGGGCCCCCAGGCTGGTGGACCTGGGCATCAATCTGCTCGTGGCCTTGCTGATCCTGGTCATCGGCTGGTGGGTCTCGGCCTTGCTGGGCCGCTGGGTGCGGCGCATCGCCACGCGTTCGAGCAAGATCGATCCGACCATCGTGCCGATGTTCTACAGCACGGTGGTCTGGACGGTGCGCATCTTCACGTTGATCGCGGTGCTGGCGCGTTTCGGGGTGCAGACCGCCAGCCTGATCGCGGTGCTGGGCGCCGCCGGCCTGGCCGTGGGCCTGGCGCTGCAGGGCACGCTGCAGAACATCGCGGCCGGCATCATGCTGCTGATCCTGCGGCCGGTGCGCGCCGGCGAATACGTCGGCCTGAGCACGGGCGCGGAAGGCACGGTCGAAGAGGTCGGCCTGTTCCTGACGCGGCTGGTCCAGGTCGACGGCATCCACCTGACGCTGCCCAACAGCACGGTGTGGAACGCCACCATCACCAACTACAGCCGCAACAAGACGCGCCGCCTGGATATCCCGGTGCCGGTGCGCTATGGCGATGACCTGAACGCGGTGCTGGCGAAGCTGCAGGACATCGTCGCGTCCAATCCGAACGCGCTGAAGGATCCGCAGCCGCTGGTGAAGGTGGTGGACTACAAGGAAAGCGGCGTGGTGGTGAACGTGCGCGTGTGGGCCGAGGCGGCCAAGTACTGGGACCTGCGCTGGGGCCTGTACCAGGACATCCGCCTGTCGCTGGAGGCCGCGGGCTTCCAGGCGCCGATCCCGCTGCGCGAGATCCAGAACCCCAAGGCCAGCGAGCCCAAGGCAGGCGCCGCTGTCTGAGCGTATGGTCGCCAATGAAAAGGGCGTCCCGGCCGATGGCGGGACGCCCTTTTTCATGGCGCGGCGCGGGCCGCGTGCCGGGCTCAGGCCTGGACCGCGAGGCGCGCCAGTTCGGCCTTGATCCAGCCGGCGATCTCGCGCTGGCGCTGGGCCGGCATGCGGTCGATGATGGCCGTCACGCTGACCGCAAGCAGCGGCGCGCCATGGTTGTCGAGCAGGGCGCAGCCCACGCCCAGCGCGCCGCGCACGGCGTGGTTGCCCACCACCGAATAGCCGCGCGCGCGGGTGTTCTCGATCAGTCGGAACATTTCCTGCGGCGTCATGCCGCCGTATTCGTCGAGCCGGCTGGAGTTGCGCTCGACGATGCCGCGGGCGACGTCGTCGGACAGCGCCGCCAGCAGCGCCATGCCGCCCGAGCCCACGCCCAGCGGCTGGCGCTTGCCGGCGTAGGTCGCGAGGATCTGCACCGGGTAACTGCCGATCTCGCGATGCAGGCTGATGGAATCGTCCTCGTCGCGCACCACCAGGAACACCGCGTCGCCGGTGCGGTCGGCCAGGCGCCGCAGCACCGGCAGCAACTGGCGCACGCGCGGATCGCGCGAACGGGTGTCGGGGTCCACCGCCAACTGGGCGCGGTATTTCTTGGTGCCCGTCACCGGCAGCACCAGGCCCGCGTCGAGCAGGGCGGCCAGCAGCCGGTAGATGGTGGGGCGCTGAATGCCCGTCAGGCGGGCAATATCGGTCACGCTGAGGCCATCAGGCCCCTGGTCCCGCAGGGCGGCCAGAACGGCCAGCCCGCGCCGCAATGTGCGTGGGCCTGCGGCCGCGGCATCGCTGTCTTGCATGCAACTCTCTGAAAACTTGGGGGTTATTGCGTCTTGGCAAGGGAAAACCATAGTCCGTACCGTGGACTCTACCTTGATGCTCCGCTCGTGTATAGATCAGAATGCAGCATCCAATAATTCAAATCGTCCATTTAATGGACAGTATCAGCACGGAGACTATATGATGACCGGTCAAAAGCCTGGACTGCGGCGTCTTGCCGCCACGCTACTGGCTACCGCCGCAAGCGCTTTCGCCATGGGTTCCGCCCAGGCCGCCTATCCCGATAAACCTGTCCGCATCGTGGTCGGCTTCTCCGCCGGCGGCACCACCGATGTGATCGCCCGCATCATGGCCAAGGAACTCACCGAGAGCCTGGGCCAGTCGTTCGTGGTCGAGAACAAGCCGGGCGCCGGCAGCAACATCGCCACCGACCAGGTGCAACGCGCCGCGCCTGACGGCTACACGCTGCTGTTCGTGGCCGTCACCAGCGCCATCAACCAGACGCTGTACAAGAACGTCACGTTCGACCTGACGAAGGACTTCACTCCCGTGGCGCTGGGCGCCAAGGTGCCGAACATCCTGGTGGTCAACCCGCAGGTGCCGGTCAAGACGGTGCAGGAACTGGTCGATTACGCCAAGAAGAACCCGGGCAAGCTGGCGTTCGCCTCGTCGGGCAGCGGCACCTCGATCCACATGGCAGGCGAGCTGTTCAAGATGCAGGCCGGCATCGACGTGCTGCACGTGCCCTACAAGGGCAGCGCGCCGGCCATCACCGACCTGATCGGCGGCCAGGTGCAGTTCATGTTCGACAACATGCCGTCGGCCTGGCCGCACGCCCAGTCGGGCAAGCTGCGCGCACTGGCGGTGACCACCGCCGAGCGTTCCAAGAGCGCGCCGGACCTGCCCACCATGAAGGAAGCGGGCTTCGCCAACTTCGACGTGTCGTCGTGGTTCGGCCTGATCGCGCCGGCCGGCACGCCGCCCGAGGTGGTCAACAAGCTCAACGCCGCCATGGTCAAGGCGCTGGACAAGCCCGACGTGCAACTGGCTTTCGAAAAGCTGGGCGCCGTGGGCGTCAAGACCACGCCGGCCGAATTCGGCCAGTTCATCAAGTCGGAAGTGGAAGGCTGGGCGCCGGTGGTCAAGGCGTCGGGCGCCAAGGTCGACTGATCGCGCGCTTCGTGCCGCGGCGGGTCAACCGCCGGCGGCCGATGACAGGGGACGGGCCGATGCCCGTCCCTATTTTTTTGCATCGCCGTCGCGGCGGGCCGTGGCCAGCATGGCGGTGCAGACCCCGCGCATCATGTCCACCTCGTCGCGGGTCAGGGCGACGCGAGAAAAAAGGTGCCGCATGCGCGGCAGCAGCTTCTTGGGATGGGCCGGGTCCAGGAACCGCACGCCCACCAGCGCCTCTTCCCAGTGCGCCAGGAAGGCCTGCACCGCCTCGCCCGAGGCCGGCTCGGCGCCGCGCGAGGGCGCCTGCGCGGTCGAGGCCGGCAGCAACGGGGCGCCCTGGTCCACCAGCAGCGCGTAGCGCAGCTCCCAGGCCGCCAGTTGCAGCGCCTGGGCGACGTTCAGCGAGCTGTACTCGGGGTTGGCCGGAATGTGGCAGATGCGGTGGCACAGTCCGATCTGGTCATTGGTGAGACCGGCGCGCTCGGTGCCCAGCACGATGGCGGTGCAGCCCTCGGCGGTTTCGGCCAGGTGGGCGCAGGCCAGGTCGGCGGCCTGGCGGATGTCGCAGGGCGGGGGGCCGAGGTCACGCACCCGGGCGGTCAGGGCGAACGCCAGCGTCACGGGCGCCAGCGCCTCTTCCAGGGTATCGTAGATGCGCGCGTTTTCCAGCACGTCCAGGGCGCCGCTGGCCAGGGCCACGGCCTCCGGCTGGCTGGTGACATCGGCGAATTTGGGACCCACCAGCACCAGTTCGGAGAAGCCCATGGTCTTGATCGCGCGGGCCGCCGAACCGACGTTTCCGGGGTGGCTGGGGTTCACCATGATGAAGCGAACGCGTGAAAATGCTTGAGTCATTTAAAATGGCACGTTTGGCTTAGTGCCTTCCTGGTTTTTTGAGCCGGTTTCCCCCTGTCGGGGGCGGTGGATCCGGGGGGGTGGCTAGCGGCCTACCCACCGCATACGTACGGAATTTTATGCACCCGATGCTCAACATCGCCATCAAGGCGGCCCGGCGTGCCGGCACCATCATCAACCGTGCCAGCATGGATTTGGAACGACTCAGCGTGGCTCGCAAGGGGCCGCGCGATTATGTCACGGAAGTCGATCGCGCCGCCGAGGAGTCCATCGTCGAGACGCTGCGCGCCGCCTATCCGGACCATGCCGTCCTGGGCGAGGAATTCGGCTTGCAGGGCCCCGACCAGGCCGAATTCCAGTGGATCATCGATCCGCTGGACGGCACCACCAACTTCATCCACGGCCTGCCCAACTACGCCGTGTCGATCGCGCTGACCCAGCGCGGCCAGGTCACGCAGGCGGTCATCTATGATCCCTCGCGCAATGAACTGTTCACCGCCAGCCGTGGCAGCGGCACCTTCCTGAACGACCGCCGCGTGCGCGTCTCGGGCCGCACCCGCTACCACGAGGCCCTGCTGGGCGCGCACTGGCCCAACTCGGGCGACCTGGAGCAGGGCTCGGCCCGATTCCGCGCCATGGCCGAAGGCAGCACCGGCGTGCGCCGCCTGGGCGCCACCGTGCTGGACCTGGCCTATGTCGCCTGCGGCCGCCTGGACGGCTTCTGCGGCGTGGGTCTGAAGCCCTGGGACCTGGCGGCCGGCAGCCTGATGGTGCTGGAAGCCGGCGGCCTGGTCGCCGATTTCGACGGCGAGCAGGGCTGGATGGATTCCGGCAACGTGCTGGCCGCCAGCCCGAAGATCTTCACGCAGATGCTGTCGGCGCTGAACCCGACGCCGGCGGCCTGACGCCGCGGGCGCGTCCCGACGCATTCCCGAAGCCGGCCCATGTGGCCGGCTTTTTTGTCGCGCGCGCCGTTGCGCATCCCAGCGCGGCGCACGCCTCGGCACAGTTCCGTAAGCCATCCGCGCGACCCCTGTCACCGGCGTGTCACGCGTTTTCCGGGTACGATTACCGGTCGTGTAACTTCTGGAGCTCCTGATGGAGTGGCTGCTGGACCCCGCTGCGTGGGTCGGCTTGCTTACCCTGGTCGTCCTTGAGATCGTCCTGGGAATCGATAACCTAATTTTCATCGCCATCCTGGCGGACAAGCTGCCGCCGTCGCAACGCGACCGTGCGCGCATCCTTGGCCTGAGCCTGGCGCTCGTCATGCGGCTTGGCCTGCTGTCGGTCATGTCGTGGCTGGTCACCCTGACCACCCCCCTGTTTTCGATCGGACCGCTGTCGCCCTCGGGGCGCGACCTGATCCTCATGGCCGGCGGCTTCTTCCTGCTGTTCAAGGGCACCATGGAGCTGCACGAGCGGCTCGAAGGCGGGCAGCATGGCGGCTCCTCGGGACCGCGCGTGTACGCCAGCTTCTGGGTCATCGTGACGCAGATCGTGGTGCTGGACGCGGTGTTCTCGCTGGACTCGGTCATCACCGCGGTCGGCATGGTGGACCACCTGGCCATCATGATGATCGCCGTGGTCATCGCCATCGGCATCATGCTGCTGGCCTCCAAGCCGCTGACGCGATTCGTCAACGCGCATCCGACGGTGGTGGTGCTGTGCCTGGGCTTCCTGCTCATGATCGGCTTCTCGCTGCTGGCCGAGGCCTTCGGCTTCAAGGTGCCCAAGGGCTACCTGTACGCTGCCATTGGCTTCTCGGTGGCGATCGAGGCCCTGAACCAGGTGGCGCGCCGCAACCTGCTCAAGCTGGACGCGCGCCGGCCCATGCGCGAACGCACCGCCTCGGCGGTGCTGCGCATGCTGGGCAAGCGCCCGCCGGCCGACGAGCCCGACCTGCCCAGCGCCGACGGTCCCGCCATCCCGGCCTTCGGCGTCGAGGAGCGCAACATGGTCAGCGGCGTGCTGACGCTGGCCGAGCGCTCGATCCGCTCGATCATGACGCCGCGCACCGACGTGTCGTGGATCAACATCGACGACGACCCCGACACCATCCGCCGCCAGATCACCGAGGCGCCGCACAGTTTCTTCCCGGTCTGCCGCGGTTCGCTCGACGAGGTGCTGGGCATCGCCCGCGCCAAGGACCTGGTGGCCGACCTGATCACCGAGGGCCGGGTGCGCCGCAACCGCCTGCGCGACCCGATCATCGTGCACGAGGCCATCGGCATCCTGCGCCTGATGGACACCCTCAAGCGCTCGCGCGGCCAACTGGTGCTGGTGGCCGACGAGTTCGGCGCCATCGAGGGCCTGGTGACGCCGATCGACGTGTTCGAGGCCATCGCCGGCGAATTCCCCGACGAGGACGAACTGCCCGACATCGTCGCCGACGGGCCCAACACCTGGAAGATCGACGGCGCGGCCGACCTGCACCACGTCGAGCAGGTCCTGGAAACCGAAGGCCTGGTCGACGAGGCGCAGGACTTCTCCACCCTGGCCGGCTACCTGCTGTCGCGCTTTGGCCACCTGCCCAAGCCGGGCGACGTCTGCGAATACGAATTCCACCACGACCATTTCCGCTTCGAGGTGCTGGAAATGGACGGCCGCCGCATTGCCCTGGTGCGCGTCGAGAAACGCTCCCCAGAGCCGCTGGACGAAGACGCCGCGCTGACCAACGACTAGATGCCTTCAAGGAACCCTTGCCATCGTGACTGATACCACGCTCTATCTCATCAAGGCCTTCATCCTCGGCATCGTCGAGGGGCTGACCGAGTTCATCCCGGTGTCCAGCACCGGCCACCTGATCCTGATCGGCGACTGGCTCAACTTCGAATCCAGCCAGGGCAAGGTGTTCGAGGTGGTGATCCAACTGGGCTCGATCCTGGCGGTGATGTGGATTTTCCGCGCGCGGCTGCTGCGGTTGATCCGCGGCACCCTCACCGGCGTGCCGAGCGAGGTGGCGTTCACCCGCAACCTGTTGATCGCCTTCCTGCCGGCGGCGGTCATCGGCGCCATCTTCATCAAGTCCATCAAGCAGGTGTTCTACCACCCCGGCGTGGTGGTGGTGACGCTGGTGCTGGGCGGCCTGATCATGCTGTACGTGGAACGCCGCACCCGCCACACCCCCGGCGACGCGCCGGGCGCGGCCGACGATACCGCCTCGGATGAGCGCGCCACCGCCCATACCCTGGAACAGATCACCTGGAAGCAGGCGCTGGGCGTGGGCGTGGCGCAATGCCTGGCCATGATTCCCGGTACCTCGCGTTCCGGCGCCACCATCATCGGCGGCATGATCGCCGGCATCCAGCGCAAGACGGCCACCGAGTTCTCGTTCTTCCTGGCCATGCCGACCATGCTGGGCGCGGCCGTGTACGACATGTACAAGAACATGGACCTGCTGACGCAGCACGACCTGTCCGGCATCGCCGTGGGCTTCGTGGCGGCCTTCCTGAGCGCCATCGTGGTGGTGCGGGCGGTGCTGCGCTTCGTGGCCAACCACACCTATCGCGTGTTCGCCTGGTACCGGATCGTGTTCGGCGCCATCGTGGCCGCCTGGATCTTCACCCGCTGAGATCCGCGCCGCGCCAACGCGACGGGCAAAAAGAAAGGGCCGCGCATGACGCGGCCCTTTGCTTTCGGACGGACAGGACGGGCGCGCCGCCTATTCGGCTGTTTCCAGGTCGTAGAACTGCAGGCCGTCGCGGTCGATGACCAGCCAGCCGCCGCGCGGCGGCGAGACGTGGTCGCAGTCCCAGTCCGGCAGCACCCAGCGCTCGCGCTTGACGCCGTCGACCTCCAGCACGTGGCGGGCGGGGCGGTGCGTGTGGCCGTGCACCATCAGCTTGACGCCATGGTCGCGGAAGGCCTGCGCAACGGCCCCGGCGTTGACGTCCATGATCTCCATGGACTTGCCCTGGTTGGCCATCTGGCTTTCGCCACGCGCCTGCTGCGCCATCGCCAGGCGCTCGGGGATGGTCTTGGCCAGGAATTCAGCCTGCCACCGCGGGTTGCGCACCATCTGGCGGAACTGCTGGTAGGCCGCGTCGTCGGTACAGAACTCGTCGCCGTGGGTCAGCAGGATGTCGCCGTAGTCGGTCTGCAGCAGCGCCGGCTCGGGCAGCAGCTTGGCGCCCACCGCGGCGGCCAGTTCCTCGCCGATCAGGAAGTCGCGGTTGCCGCGGCCGAGCCACACCGGAATCCGGCCGGCCGTGGCGCGCAGCGCCGTCAGCGCCGTGGCGAGCCACGGCGGCGCGGCGCGGATCACGTCGTCGCCGATCCAGGCGTCGAAGATGTCGCCCGGCAGCAGCAGGGCGGCGGCTTCTTCCTCGGCCGCCTGCAGGAAGGCCAGGAAGGCCTCCGCCGTGGCCGGCGTGGCCGGCCCCAGGTGCAGATCGGAGGCCAGCCAGACCGGGCCGGACAGGGCGATCTTATTCAAGAACTTCGGCCTTCTCGATGATCACGTCTTCGTTCGGCACGTTCTGGTGGAAGCCCTTGTTGCCGGTCTTCACGCCCTTGATCTTGTCGACCACGTCGGTGCCTTCGGTGACGCTGCCGAACACGGCGTAGCCCCAACCGTTGGGCGTGGGTGCGGTGAAGTTCAGGAAGTCGTTGTTCGAGACGTTGATGAAGAACTGCGCGGTGGCCGAGTGCGGGTCGCTGGTGCGGGCCATCGCCAGGGTGTACTTGTCGTTCTTCAGGCCGTTGTTGGCCTCGTTCTCGATCGGGGCGTGGGTCTGCTTCTGCTTCATGCCGGGCTCGAAGCCGCCGCCCTGGATCATGAAGCCATCGATCACGCGATGGAACACCGTGCCGTTGTAAAAGCCTTCCTTGACGTAGGTCAGGAAGTTCTCGACGGTCTTGGGCGCCTTGGCGGCGTCCAGGGTGATGACCATGTCGCCTTGGTTGGTGTGAAGCTTGACGCGGGGATTGGTGCTCATGGCTTTTGTGCCTTCAGAGGTGGAGTTGGAGGGGGCGGCCGCGGGCGCGGCGCTGACGAGCGCCGGGGCAAATGCCAGCGCGAACGAGCACGCCGTCAGGCGCAGCAGGTGAAGAGGGGAGTAACGGGACGTCATTTGCGTTGCTTATCCTTCAGCATGGTTTCGACTTCGCGGGCCTTGTCCTGCATGCCGGGCACGCCTTCCTTGGCGGCCTGCTTGTAGGTGCGCAGGGCCTGCAGCAGTTGCAGGTCGCCCAGGTTGGCGCGCGCGGCGGCGTAGCCCGGGTCGGCGCGCAGGGCCATTTGCAGGGCGTCCTGCGCTTTTTCAAGTTCGCCCCGGCTGGCATATAGAGCCGCCAGGTTGTTCCAAGGTTCCGGCAGCTCGGGGAAGCGGGTCGTCATCTCGGTGTAGATGTCGATGGCCTCGGCCTTGCGGTCGAGCGCGGCCAGGGCGCGCGCATGCTGGAACATCAGTTGCACGTCGGTGCCGCGCTGGTCCTTGATCTCGGCTTCGCGCTTTTCGATCATCGCCAGCGCCTCGGCGTTGTCGCCGCGGTTCAGCAGGCGTTCGATGTGGGTGGTGATCTGCGAGGCGGACGGCTGCAGCCGGGTGTCCACGCTGGGCTGCATCGACTTGAGCACGTTCGACAGGCCGTCCCAGCCGCCCTCGGGCGGAATCGGGTCCAGGGTGGTGCGATTGGCATTCGGGTTCTCGCCCGATCCGCCGGCCATGGATTGGGCATGGGCGCCGGCCAGCGGCGAGCCGGCCAGGGCCAGGGCGAGCAGGGTGACGCAAAAACGCGGCTTGATAGTCACGTGGGCATCCGTTAAAAGTCGTGGCCGGCCGGCGCTGACGCGCGCGGCCGGGCCGCTTGCTATACTTGACGACCGCCATTTTAGCCTCGGTTGGGTTTTTGGCTCGACAATGGGTGAATTCGGTGGGTAAGGCCGGTAGGTGAAGCCGGTGGGCCGCAGACTGGATGACGCGAACCCGGGCATCGCCCGAACCACCCGGCCGGACGGCAAGCCTCGAAGGTATCGTCCTTCGGGCGCAACGATTTCCGCGGCCGCCACGGAAAGAACAGGACCATCACAAGCGCCATGCTGCAAATCTACAACACGTTATCGCGTACCAAAGAACCGTTCAAACCGGCCCAGGCCGGTCAGGTGCGCATGTACGTGTGTGGCATGACCGTGTACGACTTCTGCCACCTGGGCCACGCCCGCATGCTGGTGTCCTTCGACGTGGTGCAGCGCTGGCTGCGCGCCAGCGGCCTGGCGGTCGACTACGTGCGCAACATCACCGACATCGACGACAAGATCATCCGCCGCGCGGTCGAGACCGGCCGCCGCATCGGCGAGGTCACCGAGTTCTACATCGACGCCATGCACGCCGACGAGCGCGCGCTGGGCGTGGCTTCGCCCGACCGCGAGCCGCGCGCCACCGAGTACGTGGGCGAGATGCTGGACATCATCGGCAAGCTCGAGCAGAAGGGCCTGGCCTACCAGGCCGATGACGGCGACGTGAACTACGCCGTGCGCGGTTTCGAGGGCTACGGCAAGCTGTCGGGCAAGACCCTGGACGACCTGCGCGCCGGCGAGCGCGTGGCGGTGGGCTCGGCCAAGCGCGACCCGCTCGACTTCGTGCTGTGGAAGTCCGCCAAGGAAGAAGAACCGGCCGACACCAAGTGGGAATCGCCCTATGGCCTGGGCCGGCCGGGCTGGCACATCGAGTGCTCGGCCATGAGCAAGTCGCTGCTCGGCCTGCCGCTGGACATCCATGGCGGCGGCCCCGACCTGAAATTCCCGCACCACGAGAACGAGATCGCCCAGACCGAGGGCGCCTTCGGCGGCACGCTGGCCAACATCTGGATGCACTGCGGCCCGCTGATGGTCGATTCGGACAAGATGTCCAAGTCGCTCGGCAACTTCCGCACCATCCGCCAGACCATCGCCCAGGGCGAGCCGGCCGCCGACACGGCCGACTACCGCGTCAACCCGCGTGAAGCGGAAATGGTGCGCTTCTTCATCGTGCGCAACCACTACCGCAGCCCGCAGAACTACACGCCGGACAACCTGGTCGACGCCCAGAACGCGCTCGACCGCCTGTACCAGGCGCTGCAGAACGTGCCGGCGGACGACCAGGGCATCGACTGGAACGAGCCGCAGGCGCAGGCCTTCAAGGCCGCCATGGACGACGATTTCAACAGTTCGGGCGCGGTCGCGGCCCTGTTCGAGCTGGCCTCCGAGGCCAACCGCGGCAAGAGCGCGCGCAGCGCCGGCCAGCTCAAGGCCCTGGGCGGCCTGCTGGGCCTGCTGCAACAGGACCCGGCGACGTATTTCCAGTCGTCCACCCGCTATTCGGCCGCCGGCATGGAGCAGGGCGCGCGCGCCGAACTCGACGCCGCCGCCATCCAGGCCCTGATCGACGCCCGCGCCGCCGCCAAGGCCGCGCGCGACTTCGCCCAGGCCGACCGCATCCGCGCCGAGTTGCGCGAAGCCGGCATCGAGCTCGATGACAAGCCGGGCGGCCTGACGCAGTGGCGTCGGGCGTGACCCCCCTGGATACGCCCGCCATGTCCATCGCAGATACCGAGATTCCCAAGCCGGATTATTGGGAAGCCGCCGTCGCCCACCTGATGCGGCGCGACCGCATCCTGAAAAAGATCATTCCCCAGCACCCCGAGGTCTGGCTGACGTCGCGCGGCACGCCGTTCGTGACGCTGGCCCGCGCCATCATCGGGCAGCAGGTCTCTGCCAAGGCGGCCGACGCCGTCTGGGACAAGTTCCTGGAAGCCGCCGGCAAGCGTCCCACGCCGGTGGCGGTGTTGCGCGTGGGCCTGGAAGGCCTGCGTGCGGCCGGCCTGTCGCAGCGCAAGGCCGAGTACGTGCTGGATCTGGCGGTGCATTTCGGCGAACGCCGGGTGCACCCCGAGAAATGGGCGGCCATGGACGACGAGGCCGTCATTTCGGAATTGACCGCCATCCGCGGCATCGGACGCTGGACGGCGGAGATGTTTTTGATTTTCAATCTGCAGCGGCCCGATGTCCTGCCGCTGGATGATCCTGGGTTGCTCAAGGCAATCTCGCTACACTATTTCAGCGGCGAGCCTGTCTCGCGCTTCGAGGCTCGTGAAGTCTCGCTGGCGTGGCAACCCTGGCGTACCGTGGCAACCTGGTATCTGTGGCGCAGTCTGGAACCGACGCCGGTCCAATACTGACGCAATCCAGGTCGCCCATCTACGGAACCACACTACATGCGCAATACATTTCTGGAATTTGAACAGCCGCTCGCCGAGCTTGAGAACAAGATCGAGCAGCTGCGCTATGTGCAGGCCGATTCGGCGGTGGACATCTCCGACGAGATCGGACGTCTGCAGCAGAAGAGCCAGTCGCTGGCCAAGGAGATCTACGCCAAGCTCACCCCTTGGCAGACGGCGCTGGTCGCCCGCCACCCCCAGCGTCCCTACACGCTGGACTACGTGCGCGAGATCTTCACCGACTTCCACGAACTGCACGGCGACCGCATGTACGCCGACGACCAGTCCATCGTGGGCGGCCTGGCGCGCTTCAACGGCATGCCCTGCATGGTGATCGGCCACCAGAAGGGCCGCGACACCAAGGAACGCGCCGCGCGCAACTTCGGCATGCCGCGTCCGGAAGGCTACCGCAAAGCCCTGCGCCTGATGCGCCTGGCCGAGAAGTTCGGCATTCCCGTGTTCACCTTCGTCGACACCCCGGGCGCCTATCCCGGCATCGGCGCCGAGGAACGCGGCCAGTCCGAAGCCATCGGCCACAACCTGTACGCCATGGCCGAACTGAAGGTGCCCGTGATCGTCACCATCATCGGCGAAGGCGGCTCGGGCGGCGCGCTGGCGATCGCCGTGGGCAACGCCGTGCTGATGCTGCAGTACGCGACCTACGCGGTGATTTCGCCCGAAGGCTGCGCCTCGATCCTGTGGCGCAGCGCCGACAAGGCGCCCGAGGCCGCCGAGGCGCTCGCCATCATCGCCCCGCGCCTGAAGGACCTGGGCCTGGTCGACCGCGTCATCAACGAACCCGTGGGCGGCGCGCACCGCGACCCGCGCGTCATGGCGCGTCTGCTTCGCCGCGCGCTCGGCGACGCCCTGCGCCAGTTGCAGGGCATGACGCCCGAGCAACTGGTGGAACAGCGGGTGCAACGCCTGCTGTCCTACGGCGCCTTCCAGGAAGTGCGCGCCTGAGCGAAGCGCGCGCGCCGGCCTTGGCCGGCGCCGCGGCCGCTTCCGGCCCGCGCCCGCCGCCATGACTTCCCGCCCCGCGTCCGACTCGACTGCCGCGGGGACCCCTTTCCCCCATCCCGTCTCGCCCGACCTGATCGCGGCCCTGCGCCGCGCCCTGCAAGCCCTGCCGCGGCCGCCTGGGCGGTTCGCCGTGGCTGTCAGCGGCGGCGCCGACTCGGCCATGCTGGCGGTCCATGCCGCCGCCGTGGCGCGGGAACTGGGCGCCGGCGTGGCGCTGCTGCACGTGCATCACGGCCTGCAGGCCGCCGCCGACGGCTGGCGCGATCAGGTCCAGGCCCTGGCCGGTCTGCTGGAACTGCCGCTGCGCCAGGCCCGCGTCGAGGTCGACGCGGCCGGCGGCAAGGGCATCGAGGCCGCCGCGCGCGACGCCCGCTATGCCGCGCTGGCGCGGCTGGCGGACGAGGAGGGCATCGGCCTGGTCCTGCTGGCGCACCACCGCAACGACCAGGCCGAGACCGTGCTGCTGCGCCTGCTGCGCGGCACCGGGCTGGCCGGCATGGCGGCCATGGCGCCGCTCACATCGCGTGACGGCCTGACCTATCTGCGGCCGTGGCTGGAGCAGGACCGGACGACGATCCTGCAGGCCGCGCGGCAGTTTGCTGACGCCACCGGCTGGCACGCGGTGCAGGACCCGACCAACGCCGATCCGCGCTACACCCGCGCCGCGCTGCGCGAATTGCTGGCGCCGGTGCTGGATGCGCGCTGGCCCGGCTGGCGCGCCATCGTCGCGCGCCACGCCCGGCACATGGCCGAGGCGGGCGAGATCCTGGACGAGGTGGCGCGCGAGGATTTCGCCGCGCTGGAGCCGGGCGCGGACGGCGCCAGCTTCTCGCTGGCGGCCTGGCGGCGGCTGTCGCCGGCGCGCCAGGCGCACGTGCTGCGCCACTGGATGGCGCAACAGGGCGCCCGCATGCCGACCGAGGCGCGCCTGAACGACCTGCTGCGCCAACTGCGCGGCGTGCACAGCCTGGGGCACGACCGCCAACTGCGGGTCGAGCAGGCCGGCCACGTGGTGCGCTGCCATCGCGGGCGGGTCTGGATCGAGCCGCGGCCGGATCCGCAACCGCCGGCGTCACGTTAGCGCAAAGGTGGGGGCGCCCGGCGCCGGCAGGCGCTGCGCAGTGAAATCCGCGGCTGGCGCCGTCGAATTCTGGCCAGAACGACATTTTTCCGGAAAAAACGACCGTTCCCTGGAAAGAAAATTCCATGGCCTGCGCAAATTTTTACCGTCGGGATAGAATATGAGGTTTTGCCCGCCCCCACTCTTGCGGCGGGTCCCCAGCCAGAGTACGAGATGTCCCTGATCGTTCATAAATATGGCGGTACTTCGATGGGCTCGGTCGAGCGCATCAGGAACGTGGCGCGACGCGTCGCGAAGTGGCACGCTGCCGGCCACCAGGTTGTCGTGGTGCCGTCGGCCATGGCAGGCGAAACCAATCGCCTGCTGGGCCTGGCGCGCGAGATTACGCCCCAGCCCGACGCGCGCGAGCTCGACATGATCGCCGCCACCGGCGAGCAGGCCAGCAGCGGCCTGTTGGCCATCGCGCTGCAGGCCGAAGGCGTCGCCGCCCGCAGCTACGCGGGCTGGCAGGTGCCGGTGCGCACCGATTCGTCGTTCACCAAGGCCCGCATCACCTCGATCGACGACGCCCGTATCCGCGGCGACCTCGACGCCGGCCGCGTGGTCATCGTCACCGGCTTCCAGGGCGTGGACCCTGACGGCCACATCACCACCCTGGGCCGCGGCGGCTCCGACACCTCGGCCGTGGCCGTGGCGGCGGCGCTCAAGGCCGATGAATGCCTGATCTACACCGATGTGGATGGCGTCTACACGACCGATCCGCGGGTGGTGCCCGAAGCGCGCCGCATGGCCGTCGTTTCCTTCGAGGAAATGCTGGAAATGGCTTCGCTGGGCTCCAAGGTCCTGCAGATCCGCTCGGTCGAATTCGCCGGCAAATACCGTGTGCCGACGCGGGTGCTGTCCTCGCTGACCGACCCGCTCATCCCGCTCGACGAAGAAATGCGTTCGGGCACGCTGATTACTTTTGAGGAAGACGAAAAAATGGAAGCCGCCGTTGTCTCCGGCATCGCCTTCAGCCGCGACGAAGCCAAAATCACCCTGCTGGGCGTGCCCGACAAGCCCGGCATCGCCTTCTCGATCCTGGGCCCTGTCGCCGCCGCCAACATCGACGTCGACATGATCGTGCAGAACCAGTCCGTGGCTGGCACGACCGATTTCTCGTTCACCGTGAACCGCAACGAGTTCGCGCGCGCCGTCGACCTGCTCAAGCGCGAAGTCATCCCCGCCGTGGGCGCGCGTGAACTGTCGACCGATGAAAAGGTCGCCAAGGTCTCGATCGTCGGCATCGGCATGCGCTCGCACGTTGGCGTGGCCAGCCTGATGTTCCAGACGCTTTCGCAGGAAAGCATCAACATCCAGATGATCAGCACCAGCGAGATCAAGACCTCGGTCATCATCGACGACAAGTACATGGAACTGGGCGTGCGCGCGCTGCACAAGGCCTTCGGCCTGGACCAGGCGCCCGCCGCCAAGGCCTGAGCGACGCGGGTCCGGCACGGTTTTTTTCACGCCCGCGGCATTGCGCGGGCAACAGTGTAAAAAGTCGTGCTAGAATCTCGTTCTCTTCGGAGATGTGCCCGAGAGGCTGAAGGGGCTCCCCTGCTAAGGGAGTATGTGGCTAAAAACTGCATCGTGGGTTCGAATCCCACCATCTCCGCCAGATTTCCAGCCTGGCATGCCAGGCTGGCAAGAAACCCGCAGAACGCAAGTTCTGCGGGTTTTTTCTTTGGGTTGCGTTTTCCCTGCTTGTGCCTGGATAGCTCAATACACGCGCAGGTATTTTTACGGGTACTGCGGGGGAACGCGCTCATAGAAGCGAAAAGTACCCGTATATGATCGCCAAGGCTTGGACAGACGAACTGAGATCAAAGCCCGCACGGCAAGGCCCGGCGAGAAGGACTACAGGCTGGTCGACGGTGGCAAGCTGTATCTGGTCAAGGCCGACGGCGGCAAGTAATGGCGCTGCCACTATCGGTCATCGAACGCAGACGCACGATGGCGATGGACGTCTATCGCGGCGTCACGATGACGCGGCGCAAGACAAAAGAAGATCATCGCTCGTACAGATTGCTAGCTGACTTAGAGGCTGCGGCTCGATATATGTGAGCCAGGAACCGGCAGCCGCTCATTCAGTATGCGTTTGCCAAGTGCATGCGGCGCGGGGTGCTGTCCGACCTTTTTTGTGCCCCCTCAGGTCAGCAGCATGAGTTCCGGCAAAGCACGATATGCCAGCTCACGCAGTCGCACATCAATCAGGAGGTCTATGGCCTGCCCGAGTACTTGGCCGCCCTCAACGCGGCATGGTTGAACGAGTCCACCAGGCTCTTCCGGCGCAGGTACTACCTGAACGGCAGTCATGCGGGGTTCGTCACGTACCTGACGGACACTGTGACGGATACCAGCTATGTGGACGACATCCGCGCAGCCATGAAGGATTCCAAGGGGCCGGGCAACTTCCGCAATCTGTTCGTGTACGCGCCTGGCGGCAAGAAGGATGGGATGCAGATCATCATCCCGGTTAGCGAAGTGGCCGCGCGCGATGACTTCTTCAACATCAAGAACGTGTCGCGCGACGACGTGCTTGCGGCGCACCGTGTGCCGCCCCAGCTCATGGGCCTGGTGCCGTCGAATTCTGGCGGCTTCGGCACGCCGATATCAGCCGCCCAGGTCTTCGCGCGCAACGAGCTGGAGCCGCTGCAGGCCAAGTTCTTGGAGATCAACGACTGGCTGGGCTATGAAGTGGTCCGCTTCAAACCCTACGTCATCCAGGGCGCGAGCGAGTAGCCGCGCAGCCAGTGGTCACGATCAGCCCCGCACTCGCGGGGCTTTTTTTCGCCAGTGCTCCGGCCAGCGCCGGGCGGCTGTGCGTCAACGCTGTTCGCCACGCTTGCGCCCTTGCTTGACCGCGAGGGGTTCGGTCAAACAGGGCTCGCCCTGCACGTATTCCAGCAGCCCTACGACGTGGTCAATGATGTCCTGTCGGTGGCGCAGGGTGGAGGCATTTCGCAAGCCCGCTTCCAACGCGATCAGAACGCGCTGCAGGCGCCAGATTTCCCAGGCCAGGGCGCACCCTTCGGCCGATGGATTGCGGGCGTACAGCTCGCGTATGCGGGCCGCAGACATGGGAGTGGGCGGGGGACGGTCGAGCATGGTCATGATGGCACCTCAAAGTACTGTATAAATATACAGTAATGTGGTGTGTCACCACCGCTGGCGCGCAGTCTTCCCCCCTCCACGCCTGCACGCTAAACCCGAGAGAAATGACTCATCCATGCATCACGCCTTTTGCTAGAGTGAGCGCAGGCTGGATATGTACCGGGATTTACGATTTAGGCGACGCAGAACGACGCAGTACGGACGCAACACTTGGCTCACGGCAGGCGTTGAATTTGTCTGTTACGTATTAAAATGTTCTGTTGCCGCTCATTTGCGGAGGGGAGTATGTCTGTGCACCACACCGATGATTTTGCGACCCAGGCTGATCTACATGGTCAGTTTGGAATGGGGAACGCCCATCTTATCTGGGTTATGTCCATGTATCTGGATCAGCCTGATCCAATCGAATTGGGCGTCAACGCGTTAACTGACCAGCCTGACGACAAGAAGCTCGATTTCGTGTATTTGGATAGAGACGAGCGGCGACTTGTCTTTGCACAGGGCTACTTTACCCAGAAGGTTGGGGGAGCCGCGCCAGCCAACAAAGCTTCGGATTTGAACACGGCAGCTGCGTGGTTGGTTTCCGGAGATTTGACGAAAGTTCCAAAGGAATTGGCTGACATCATTCGCGAATGCCGAGCAGCAATTGATCAGGGTGATATCGACCAGATCGAATTGTTGTATGTGCACAATCTGATGCAGTCAAAGAATGTAGCAGACGAGCTTGAAACTGCCCGGAGACATTTGGAACGGGGTTTCGAAGGAAGAAATATTCAGGTTACTGCCAAGGAGATTGGGCTAGAAGAATGCGAACGCCTCTTCGTGGCGAGGGAAAGTGGCATCCTCGTGAAAGACGAGATCCTTGTCCCCGCCCCTGTATTGTTCGAAGAACAAGGTAAAGATTGGCGAGCAGCTGTAATTTCGCTTCCAGCTTCTTGGCTGTACGAGCAGTTTCACACTCATTCCACAGAACTGTTTTCCGCGAACTATCGCGGATTCCTGGGTGTAAGCAAGCGTAGGAAGATCAACGCGGGCATAAAACAGACGGCTGAGAACGCCCCTACGGATTTCTGGATGTTCAATAATGGGCTGACACTGTTGACCCTCGATTACCAGCAAACGAGGGATGGCACCCTAATTTCAGGATGCTCGATCATCAATGGTGCGCAGACCACTGGCTCTATAAGTCAAATCGATCGTTCGAAACACGATCTGTCTCAAGTGCGCGTGTTAGCGCGTGTGGTCGCTTGCGGGCAACAAGAGACGGTTCGGAACATAGTGAGATTCAACAACACCCAGAACGAGATCACGACCTGGGATCAATATAGCAACACAGAGACGCAACGGAGGCTCGCCGATGAGTTTGCTGCTTTGGGCCATGGATACTCATTGAAGCGTGGCTTTGGTCAATCGCTTTCCGGCCTTGGGATTGAGGTGGTGGCGCAGCCGCTTCTTGCGTTTTCCGGAGCGCTGGACGACGCGGTACGAGGAAAAAACACAATCTTCGACAGGAAGTCTGCCTACAACCGAGCCTTTGAAGGAAAGTCAGCCCGTCACATCCTGTTTGTGTATGCGCTAGCAAAAGCTATCGACGATATTCGTTCTGAGCTTAAGTCGAAGAATGCAGCAGGGCAACTCATTAAAGCGCAGCAAAAGCAACTTCGGATTGCACGCATAGTGCGTTTTAAGTACTTTTTCATGGCAGTTGTTGGCGCCTGCCTAGAAACTATCGTTGCGAGACGGGTGGACACAGAGCACGTTGCGTTCAGCCAGGAGGCATCTGACGCCAGGAGAAAAACCCTCGAGGAGCTTGCGTTAGCGTGGAAGCCTGTGGTCATGGCCATTTTTTCGATCTTCGCAACTCAGATTGGTGATGAGCCTGCTGACGTCTTGGCCGACGGCGCCCAAGTGACGCGTCTGGCGGAGACCATTTCCGGCATCGTGCTTGCCACAAACCTCAATCAGCAGCCTGCCATCCAAGAATTTATCGCTTTGCTGTAGGAGTCTTTGGGAGCCGCCGCAAACCTTGTTGGCTCCACAAGTTTCTTAGGAAGACTGATCAGCGTGAGGGTATTTTTGCGGGTATTTTTATTTGTCTGGTGTGTAAGGTGCTTATTTTTCAATAGCTTGATCGCATTGTTCGAATCCCACCATCTCCGCCAGATTTCCAGCCTGGCATGCCAGGCTGGCAAGAAACCCGCAGAACGCAAGTTCTGCGGGTTTTTTCTTTGCGCGCGCGTCGTCGCGCGGCGGGCCGGCGCCACGTCGGCTTTAAGAAAATTCTTGGTTTGGGCGGTAGGACGGAATTCTATGATCGGCGGCATGATCGTAGCCCCCCGCACCCGGGAAGCCCCGACCGCGGCGGCGCCGGGGCTGTCCATGCTTTTACTGCACCTGTTCGCCGTCGCGCTCGCGGCCTGCTTCCTGGTGGGGACCGCGCTGTACGCCTACGGGGCGTTCACCGCCGAGGTCTCGAAGTACCGCCGCCGCATGAACGCCGGCGCCTACAACGCCCAGTTGTATTTCGACCAGCGCGAGGCGCTGCTGCGTTCCGTGGCGGCTTCAACTGTGCGCAACAGCCGCCGCTTGCCGCTGTCGCAGATGCCGCAGACGCTCGGTCCCTCCGGCCAGGTCACGGTGGCGCCGCTGGCCGATGCCGGCGGCGCCTTTGACTGGGCGTTGATCCTCACGCCGCGCGATCGCGTCAACGTGGCGCAACTGCGCGCCCACATCGTCTACGTCTCGCCGTCCGGCGGCGCGGCCGCCCGCCTGGCGATGCCGGCAGATGGCGGCGTCACGCCGATGTCCGGCGACACCGCCCGCTGGCTGGCGCAGGCGCTGCGGCTGCGCAGCGCGCGGCCGGGGCCGGACGGCCGCACGCCGATCGTCTGGCTGCGGCCGCCGATGGATCCGGCCAATCGCCTGTTCCTCTACACGCCGGCCGATGTCGCGGGCGAGGACCGCACCTGGATCGGGCTCGAGGTGGGCGGCCTGGGGGCGGTGCTCGACCCGGTGGAGTGCGCCAGCGGAGGGGCCAGCTACGCGCTGTATGACGGCGACGGCGCCATGGCCCTGCATGGCGGCAAGCTGCCGCCTCGGGTCGAGGAGACGCCGGCCTACCTGTCGCGCGATTCGTTCCGCCTGCGCGGGGCGAGCTGGTGGCCGCAGACGCTGGTGCTGGTCAAATCGGTGGGCGAGGCGGGTTGGCGGCTGGCCTATTACGTGCCGATCAGCGACCTGATCGAGGATGGCGCGCCGGCGTTCGAGGCGGCCGCCGGCGTGGCGCTGGCGCTGCTGGCGGCGGTGCTGCTGGCGGTACGCCATCTGCGCCTTCGGCTGGTGCGGCCGGCGCAGCGGCACTACGCGGCGCTGCTGGACAGCGTGGCGCTCAACCGCAAGATCGTCGAGGTGGCGCCGGTCGGCCTGTGCCTGCTGCGGCGCGCCGATGGCGCGGTGCTGCTGTCGAACGCCGCGGCCCGTCAATGGCTGGGCGAGCGCGACCACTGGCGCGAGACGCTGCTGCGGGCGGGCGCCGAGACCGGCGGCGAGGAATGCACGCTGGAGAACGGCCGCAGCGCCTACGTGGCGTTCGCCGCCACCACCTATCAATCCGAAGACGTCGTGCTGTGCGGCATCAGCGACATCACGGCGCAGAAGAAGGTCGAGCACGCGCTGCGCCAGGCCAAGCTGGCCACCGACCAGGCCAGCGCCTCGAAGGCGATGTTCTTTGCCGCCATCAGCCACGAAATCCGCACGCCCCTCTACGGCATTCTCGGCACGCTCGAGCTGCTGGCCATGAGCGGCCTGAGCGCGCCGCAGCGACAGTACCTGGACACGATCCAGCAGTCGTCGTCGACGCTGCTGCGCACCGTCAACGGCACGCTGGACCTGTCGCGCATCGAGGCCGGCCGCGAGGAGCTGGAGATCGGCGCGTTCTCGCCGGCCGAGCTGGTGGAACAGGTGGTGGCCAATTACGCGGCGCGGGCCGCCGCCAAGGGGTTGACCCTGTATGGCCTGAGCGAGGTCGGCATGCCGATGACGGTGCGCGGCGACGCGGTGCGCATCCAGCAGATCCTCAACAATCTGGTCAGCAACGCGGTCAAGTTCACCGAGGCGGGCCGCGTGGTGCTGCGCGCCTGCGCCGCCGTCGCCCGCGAGCCGGGGCAGGTCCGGCTGCGGTTTCAGGTGGCGGACACCGGCCCGGGTATCCGCGAGGACCACCGCGCGCGGCTGTTCGAGCCGTACTTCCGGATCCCCGCGGGGCAGGGGGGCGACAGCGGCGGCACCGGCCTGGGGCTGACGATCTGCCGGCGCCTGTCGGATCTGATGGGCGGCGCGCTGTCGGTGGTCAGCGAGGAAGGGCTGGGCACCAGCATTGCGTTCTGCCTGACGCTGGCGGCGGACGAGCCGGTCGGCGCCGCGCCGGTCGCGCTGGCGCCGCGGCCGGTGTATGTCGATGGCGCGGTGCCCGAAGTGGTCGACAACGTACGCGGCTGGCTGAGCGCGTGCGGCGCGGCCGCGCTGCCGTACCGCCAGGCGGGCGACGCCGCCGGGTCGGCGGATGCGGTGCTGGTGCGGACCTGGCCGCCGTCCGCGCCGGCGCCGCAGTGGCGGCAACGGCAGGTCACGGTGTGGGCGCCCGGGGCGAGCCAGGACGCCTTCATGGCCGACGCGGCCGAAGGCGTGGCGAGCGCGTCCGACCCCGCCAGCATCTGCCGCGCCGTGCGCATGGCGCAGGACGGAGTCGAGCCCGGCGCGTCCGGCGTGGCGGGGGCTGCGTCGCGGTCGCTGGACCTGCGGGTGCTGCTGGTCGAGGACAACGCGATCAATCAGCGGGTGCTGCGCGAGCAGCTCGAATACCTGGGCTGCGTGGTGACGCTGGCCAGCCAGGGCGACGAAGCCTTGCGGCAATGGCGCGCGCAGCCGTTCGACCTGGTGCTGACCGACCTGAACATGCCCGTGTCCGACGGCTACCAATTGGCGCGGGCGCTGCGCGACGCGGGCCACGCCGGACCGATCATCGGTCTGACGTCGGGCTCGAGCGCCGAGATCGTGCAGCGCGGCCTGGCCGCGGGCATGGATCAGGTGCTGGGCAAGCCATTGCCCTTCCTGGTGCTGGCGCAGACCCTGCACGGGATCGCGAAGGATCCGACATGACTTCGCCGGCCGCCTGCCGGGCGCTGGTCCTGGACGATCATCCGCTGCAGTGCCTGTCGCTGCGCGACCTGCTGCGACAGGCCGGCGTCGGTCTCGTCGATACCGCCGAGAACGCCGCCGCCGCGCTCGAATGCCTGCGCGTCGCGCGCTACGATCTGGTGCTGACCGACATCCGCATGCCCGGCATGGACGGCGCGCAGTTCATCCGCGAGCTGGCCGGGCTGGCGCGGCCGCCGATGCTGGCGGTCGTCACGGGGTGCGGGCGCGCGCTGGCCAACAGCATCGGGTTGATGGCCAGCGAAATCGGGCTGCCGCTGCTTGGCGTCTTCGTCAAACCCGTCACGGCCGAACAGGTCCGCGGCCTGGTGGCGCAGTGGCGCGCCCGCGTCTCGGCGCGGGCGGCGGGGCGGCCCGCTGGCGCGGGCTACGCGCCGTCGCGCGGCGACGTGATGGCGGCCTTGCGCGCGGGCGACATACAAGCCTGGTTCCAGCCCAAGCAGTCGCTGGCGTCCGGCGCCATCGCGGGGGCCGAGGCGCTGGCGCGCTGGCGCCATCGCGACCAGGGCCTGCTGCTGCCTGGCGCGTTCCTGCCGACGGTGCGCCGCCACGGCCTGGAGCACGAACTGCTGATCCGCATGCTCGACGACAGCCTCGCGGCCATCAGCGCCTGGCGCCGCGCCGGCTTCCGCATCCCGGTCTCGGTCAACCTGCCGGTGCGCCTGCTGGACCGGCCGCGGCTGCCCGAGGAATTGTGCGCGCGGGTCGCGCGCCGGGGCCTGGCGGCCGAGGACATCACCTTCGAACTGCTGGAAGACGACATGACGGTGGCGCCGGGCAATTATCATATGGGGGCCAGCCGGCTGCGGCTGCAGGGTTTCGGCCTGGCCCAGGACGACTTCGGCAAGGGCTACAGCTCGCTCTACAGCCTGATCTCGACGCCTTTCACCGAATTGAAGATCGATCGCGCCTTCGTCCACGGCGCCCCCGAAGACGAGTCCCGCGCGGCCGCATTGCTGTCCGCGGCGCAGCTTGGACGGCGATTGGGGCTGCGGGTCACCGCCGAGGGCGTCGAGACCGAGGCAGCGCGGCAATTCCTGCGGCGCATCGGCTGCGATTATGCGCAGGGCTTCCTGATCTCGCCCGCGGTGGACCCGGCGGCGTTCCAGGCGCTGCTGGGCGCGCCGCCCTTTTCCAATCACCCGATTCCACCCGTGAATCCCCGCGACCCGCGTGAGCCGGTCGGCGCCGCGCGCATGGCGCGGCGCCGGCCTGGCGCGCGCGGGCAATGACGCATCCATGAAACTGGACACACCGTTGATAAGAGTCATACGCGCATCGCGCCGATTGAATATCGTCCTGTTCGCCATCCTGACGCTGCTGCTGGTGCTGGGCGGCGTGCTCTATTGGGGCGGGCAGCGCATCCTGCAGCAGGAGGAGGAAAAGCTGCGCACCGACTTCACCGTGCTGGTGGGATATATCCACGCCCACGAGAGCGTGCTGCAGGGCCTGTATGCACAGGGCCTGAACCCCGACGGACGGCGGCTGGTGGCGCCGACGCGGGTCAGCGAGACCGCCGGGTTCGAGCGCGGGTCGTGGGCCTTCTACGACGGCCAGCACGCGATCGCGGCGATGCCGTTTTCGCTGCTGTGCCAGAGTCCGGACGCGTGCCCGGTGGCCGGCGGCGTGTTCACCGGCATCGGCGATTACCTGTCGGATTTCTACGCCACGCGCTGGGCCGCGTCGGTGTATCCGGCCGCGCCGCTGTTCGTCATGTCTCCGAGCCAGCAGCTCAGCATGAGCGTGCCCGCGATCGCCACCATGTCGGGCTACGAGCCGCTGACCCGGCAGACCTTCCTGGCGGTGGTGGATGCGGTGCAGCGGGCGGGCGGCGCCACCGATCCCGAGGATCGCTCGGGCAGCGAGGGACCGAGCGTCCTGTGGGTGCGCGACCCGCATCTGCCGGATGCGATAGTCGGCATGCTGCCGGTGATGCTGCCGCTGAACGGGCGCGGCGCCGAGCCCGCCACGCGGCGCAATGTCTACGCGGTCTCGCTGCTGAGCCGCGGCCGTGTCAGCATTTCCGAGCGTATCCGGCAGGTGCCGTTGTTCGACCGCTTCTGGCTGGTGCGCCAGGGCGGCGAGGTGCTGCTGGGCGAGGGCGCTCCGCCGGTGATGGCGCCGGGCTTTCGTTTCGCCCGCGACGGCCTGCTGCTGCGCATCGCCGACAAGAGCGGTCAGTGGAACGGCTATTACCAACTGGCCTACAGCGGCTTCTTTCGCGCCAACATGTGGTTGCCGGCCGCGGTGCTGCTGATGCTCGGCCTGGGGCTGGCGGCCGGCTGCGGCTACCTGTTCTGGTACAACCGGCGTGTCATCCATCCCGCCGAGATCGCCCATCTCGACATGGTCGAGAGCGAGGAGTTCAACCGCACCGTGCTCGACACGGCGCCGGTGGCGCTGTGCGTGCTGTCGCGGCTGGAGGGCCGCATCGTGTTCGGCAATGCGCTGGCGGCGCAGTGGCTGGGCATCGGCGTGGGCGAGCAGTTGCGCGATTCGGCCGAGACCAACAAGCTGCTGCGCCAGGTGCTGGGCGCGTCCGGCCCCGGCACCCTCGAGACCTTCCGCACCCATGACGGGCGCACGCTGTTCGTTGCGTTCGCGCCGACCCGCTACAAGAAGCAGGATGTGGTGCTGTGCGCCTTCGCCGATATCAGCGCGCGCGCCGAGATGGAGCACACACTTGCGCAGGCCAAGCAACAGGCCGATCGCGCCAACGAGGCCAAATCGACCTTCCTGGCCACCATGAGCCATGAAATCCGCACGCCCCTGTACGGCGTGCTGGGCACGCTGGAGGTGTTGTCGCTGACGCCGCTGAACGAGGCGCAACGCCGCCACGTCGACCGCATCCAGGATTCCTCCGTGATCCTGCAGCAGCTCATCAGCGACATCCTCGACATCACCAAGATCGAATCGGGCCAGTTGGCGCTGCAGCGCGAGGGTTTCGATCCGCGCGAGCTGGTCGAAAACTGCATCGCCTCGTATGCCGGCGTGGCCGAGCGCAAGGGGCTGGTGATCTACAGCGGCATCGACACCGCGACGCCGGCCTGGGTGATGGGCGACGGCGGCCGGATCCGGCAGATCCTCAACAACCTGGTCAACAACGCCATCAAGTTCACGGACTCCGGCCACGTGGTGGCGCGGCTGCGGGCCGAGGCGCTGGAGGGCGGGCGCGCGCGCCTGCATTTCCAGGTGGTCGACAGCGGCGTCGGCATCCGCGAGGAGGATCAGGCGTTCTTGTTCGAGCCCTTCTACCAGATCGACGGCGGTTCGCACCTGGTGCGCGGCGCCGGCATCGGCCTGTCGATCTGCGCGCGGCTGGCGGCTTTGATGGGAACCGCCATCCAGGTGACCAGCGAGCCGGGGCTGGGCAGCAGTTTCTCCATCGCCATCGACCTGGACCTGGCCGAGGCGCCGCCGGCACCGTCGCCGCGGTTGCACGGGCTGCGGGTCTACGTGCGCAGCGCGCGCCGGGCGCTGAGCGCGAACCTGTGCGAATGGCTGGAGCATTGGGGGGCGCAGGCGAGCGTGGCGCCGGCCGTCCTGCCGTCGGACGAGTCAGGCGAGCGCGTGCTGCTCGACGTGCAGATCGGCGGCGAGGCGGCCGCGCCCATCGAGTGGGACGGGCCGGTGGTGCTGGCGGGCGGCCAGGACGACGCTGGCGCCACACTGCACCGCGCCGACCGGCACTACCTGAACAGCATCGGCTTCGCGCTGGAACGCTGGGCCAGCGGCGACGCCGCCGTCGCCACCAGGCAGGCCGCCGCGCCGCACTACGCGCCGCTGAACCTGCGGATCCTGGTGGCCGAGGACAACCCGATCAACCAGGTGACGATGCGCGACCAGTTGCAGCAACTGGGGTGCGAGGTGACGCTCGCGCCGGACGGAGCCGAGGCGCTGGCGCAATGGAACATCGGGCCGTTCGATGCCGTGCTGACCGACGTCAACATGCCGCGCATGAACGGCTACGAGCTGGCCAGCGCCTTGCGGGCCCAGGGCGTGGCCGTGCCGATCATCGGGGTGACGGCCAACGCGTTGAAGGACGAGGAAGCCCGCTGCAGGGCCGCGGGCATGAGCAGTTGGCTGGTCAAGCCGCTCAAGCTGAGCCTGTTGTGGAGCGAGCTGCGCGCGCAACGCGGTGGGGCCGCCGAACCGGGGCAGCCGCCCAGCGCATCGGAAGCCGCGGCCGCCGCCGCGTCCATCGCCGCCGCCTGCGCCGCGGGGGCGCCGCCGCTCGTGGGCAAGTATCGCGAGGTCTTCGTGCAGACCATGAGCGAGGACCTGGCGCGGTTGGAGCGGGCGCTGGCCGCCGCCGACGTGCGCGACCTGAAGGCGGTGCTGCACCGGATGCGGGGCGGGTTCGGCGCGGTCCAGGCGATGGCGCTGTACCAGCAGGCCGAGGCGGCCGAAGCGCGGCTGCGCGCCGGGAAACCGCTGAGCGATCCCGCGCGCGCGCAGGTGACGGCGCTGGCCGATGCGTTGCGCGCGATGCTGGCGGCGTTGTGAGCGGGCGGGTTCAGTCCAGCGCGTCCAGCAGCGCCCGCGCCTGCGCCACGACATCGTCGTCGTTGGGGCGGAACACCAGCGGCAGCGCCTGCGCCAGGCGCGTGAAGTGCGCCTGGCTGCTGCGCGCGTAGGCCGGGTCGTAGTGGCGGTCGATGAGTTCGCGCGCCAGCTCGGTGCGACGGCCTTCGTCGATCAGGCGCAGCCAGCCGCCGACGGTGTCGCGGCTGTGCAGTCCGACCAGGCGCTGCAACTGCGACTTGAAGCCGGCGGGATCGTCGAACAGTTGCGCGTAGTCCTGCTGCAAAAACTGCGCGCGGTCTTCGCGGCTGGCGGTGACGGCGACGCAGGCGCCCCGGTGCAGCGCGGCCAGCAGCGAGTCCGGCAGCGCCACGGCGCCGATCTTGCGGCTTTCGGCTTCGACGAACACTGGCCGGTCCGCGTTCAGCGCGCGCAGCCGCGCCGCCAACCGCGTGTCGAAGCCCTTTTGCGTCGGTTGCGGCACCCCCGCAAGGGCGCCCAGCAGCGAGCCGCGATGCGCCGCCAGCGCTTCCAGGTCCAGCGTCTGCGCGCCGGCCTGCGCCAGCGCGTGCAGCAGCCGCGTCTTGCCGCTGCCGGTGGGGCCGGTCAGCACCACGAAGCGCAGGCCGGCGGGCAGGGCGTCCAGGGCCTCGAGGGTGGCGCGGCGGTAGGTCTTGTAGCCGCCATCGAGCTGGCGCGCGCGCCAGCCGATCATGTTGAACATCACCGTCATGGAACCCGAGCGCTTGCCGCCACGCCAGCAATACACCAGGGGACGCCAGCTTTGCGGGCGATCGGCGAAGGTGGTGTCCAGGTGGTTGGCGATGTTGCGCGCGGCCAGGGCGGCGCCCAGCCGCGTGGCCTCGAAGGGCGATTGGCGGTACAGCGTGCCGACCCGGGCCCGCTCTTCATTGCTGAACACCGGCGCGTTCAGGGCGCCGGGGATGTGGTCATCGGCATACTCGAGCGGCGTGCGCACGTCGATGATGTCGTCGAAGTCATCGAGCCGGTCCAAACCGGCCAGCAGGTGTTTCAAGGCGGGGCCATCCAGGAGGGAATGGCGAATTTTCGCACGGCGCCGGGTCGGACCCGTGCCGGGCGCGCAACGGGGAGCACTTGCGGGACCGTGGGAAGGGCGGAGGGCCGGCCGGGCATGTGCGCCCGGCCGGCCCTCGCGGAACACGGCCGCCGCCGGCGGCGATCAGGCGCCGAAGGTCAGCGCGTTGGTCAGGTCGCCCATCGGCTTCTGGCCGCGCGCGGTCATGGCGTCGTCGCGCGCCTTCAGGCCCTCGAGCGTCGGCAGGTCGAACAGGCGGGTGGCCAGGCGCAGGATCGAGCCGGTGTCGTAGATGGTGTGGTCGACGGAGCCCTTCTTGGCGAACGGCGAGACCACCAGCGCGGGAATGCGCGTGCCGGGGCCCCAGCGATCGCCCTTGGGCGGCGCCACGTGGTCCCACCAGCCGCCGTTCTCGTCAACGGTGATGACCACCACCATGTTGGCCCACTGCGAGCTCTTGCGCAGGCTGTCGACGATGTGGGCGATGTGGCGGTCGCCCGAATCGACGTCGGCGTAGCCCGCGTGCATGTTCAGGTTGCCTTGCGGCTTGTAGAACGTGAGCGGGGGCAGCTTGCCGGCTTCGGCATCGGCCAGGAACTTGTTGGTCGACGACAGATCGCCGAGGCCGCCGTCGCGCAAGTGCGCGGTGCGCGCGGCGGTGCCGGGGCCGGTGCTCTGGAAGTAGTTGAAGGGCTGGTGGTGCGCCTGGAAGTTGGGCGAGGAGGGGAAGCCGGTGTTGGCGGTGGAGTCGATCGCCGCCTGCCAGCCGCCCGCGTACCAGGCCCAGTCCAGGCCCTTGGCGGTCATCAGGTCGCCGATGTTGTCGTGCGTCTGCGGCACCATGAACACCGAGGTCGGATCGGCCTGGGTCGGGTTGGCGGCATCGCGGGAAAAGGCGGGCCAGTAGGGCGGGCCCATGGTGTTCACGCCGTAGCCGTCCGGCGTCAGGGCGCTGGCGCCGAACTGCGGCGCGCCGGTGAGGGCGCTGGCCGGCGAGGTCGGCTTGGGTTGCAGGTTGGGATCGGTCGGATCGGCGCTCTGCAACTGGGCGATCTGGCCGCGCACGTTGATCGAGGCGTTCGCCAGGTCCGGATAGAACGGCGGACGGGCGGCGGCGAGGTATTGATGGTTCAGGAACGAACCGCCGAACGCGCCCTGGAAAAAGTTGTCGCACAGCACGAATTCCTGGGCCAGTTTCCACAGGCGCAGGTTGTAGGCGGAGTCGCTGTAGCGGCCCATGACCAGCGCGCCGGAGTCGGCCCAGGCCACGAAGCGGTCGTTCTTGCCGCCGTTGATCTGCATCTGATTCTGGTAGAACACGTGCCACAGGTCGCGCGTGACCACGCCTTGCGGCAGTGGCTCGCCTTGCGGGCCGCGCAGGTCGAAGGGCGCGTTGGGCAGGTTGTTCATGTAGGGCGCGTTCTCGGCGACCTGGTAGGTGACGTGGTTGGCCTGTTGCGAGGTCGGCACCATGCCGCCCCACACCGGCGGCAGCACCGATAGCGTCGTGCCGTCGCGGTCCTTCTGCGTGTAGTCGGCGGCGGTCAACGCCGACAACGGCTTTTCGACGCCGGGGAAGTTGGAGAACAGGTTGTTGAAGCTGCGGTTTTCCGCGAAGATCACCACCAGCGTCTTGACGTTCTTGCGCAGTTGCGTCGTCAGGTCGGGGGCGGGAGCGGGGGTGTTGTCGTCATCGTCGCTGTCGCCGCTGGAACAGCCGGCCAGCGCGCCCATGGCGGCGGCGCTGGCGCCGAGCGCGGCGATACCGGTCAGGAAGCCCCGGCGGGTGGCGCGGACGGGAGTGTCGGCGTCAGCGTGATCGGCGGCCGTCGACGTCGCGGCAGCCTGCGCGTTCGCGCTCTTTTCTTTTTCAGACATGGTTGTAGACCTTGCGGAGAGGGTGGCGCCCTGTCATGGCGACACGAGGGTTGCCGGATGACAGCCGGCATTCACGGCGGCTAGCCTAGGTTTGCGACGTTGTATCAATGTGACCATCGGCTGTCGGCAAGCTGTACGCCAGGGAGACTCCCGCCAAATTCCCTTAGACTGGCGCCATGGCTGACATCCGAGTGAAAGCAATGACCGACCATTCCGCAGGCGGATCCGCGCGCCAGGCGTCGCCTCGCACCAAGCCGCCGGAGGTGCGGCTGGACGAGTTGATGGGCGCCGCGCAGGCGCTGTTCCTGGAAAAAGGGGTCGACGCCACCACCATCAGCGAGATCACGGAAGCGGCGGGCGTGGCCAAGGGCACGTTCTATGTCTACTTCCCGTCCAAGCACGAGATGCTGCATGCGCTTGCCGAGCGCTACGTGCGCGAATTCGTCGCGCAACTGGCCAGCGCGATCGACGCCTGCGACGCGCACGACTGGGTCGGGAAGCTGCGCGCATGGGTGCATGCCAACGTCGCGACCTATCTGCGCACTTACCGCGTGCACGACATCGTTTTCACGCATCAGCATCACCATGCGCGCGAAGGGCATACCGGCAACGACGTGGTCAGGCAACTGCAAGGCATCCTGCAGGCCGGGGCCGAGGCGGGCGCATGGCGGGTGGACAATCCGCGCATGATGTCGCTGCTGATCTACGCCGGGGTGCACTGCGCCACGGACGACGCGATCCTGTCGAAGCTGTCGGATCCCACCGACTTCGCGCGCGGCATCGCCGACGCCTATCTGCGCATGCTCGGCGCGGCCGTGTAGCGCCGCGACGATTCAGGACGGCAGCCGTGGCCGGCCGTGTTTTGGGTAGGCACGGCGCCCGACTTGCGCGGTCTGCGAAACAACGCTATGATTCAAGGCTTGCTTTTTAACGCGCCCGTAGCTCAGCTGGATAGAGTACCTGGCTACGAACCAGGGGGTCGTAGGTTCGAATCCTGCCGGGCGCGCCATTGAATGTTTGCTGTATGGTTGGCTAGAGTTTGATTTGAAAGTCAGCTCAAAGGTTGCCTTATAGGCTAAACGATGGACCGCCCAAGTCGAGCGCTTGGGTAAAAATGAAGAGCAAATGCAGTGCGGTGGTGAAATTATTCTGATATAATTTTGCCTCTTTACCGGAGCGCCCGTAGCTCAGCTGGATAGAGTACCTGGCTACGAACCAGGGGGTCGTAGGTTCGAATCCTGCCGGGCGCGCCACTCACTTGGATGCATATTCCGAGGTGAGTACGGAAAAGGGAAAGAAACGCAAAAAAGCCGCGCCGCCACATGAAAATGTGGCAATGAAAAATGTGGCAATGCATGGCGTGGCAAGGTGGCGCAGTCATATGCGCCGCGACAATGAGAAGGCCTTTGATCTCGGATCGAAGGCCTTTTTGTTTGTATGCAGCATGTTTGTATGCAGCATGTTTGTATGCAGCATGTTTGTCTGCGGCATGGTTGTGCACTGCATGCTTGCCGGCCGTTCTTGCCGAATGTTCCTGCTCGGCGCCTTTGTCGGCCATGCCATGGTCGGGCATCTTGGGGGCATGCCGTGGAACGTCGCGGGCACGGGCGCATGCCGGCACGGTTTCCGACGGGATCAGGGCGCGGCAATGGCGCCCGTCGCGGCAGGGGCCGGCGTGGCGGCGGCGACGTCGTCATCCTCCAGCCCCCAATTGCCCACGGTGTACCAGTCGTCGCCCAACAGTTCGGCCGGGTGCATGGTGCGATCCGAGCCATTGCCACAGGCCAGTTCGTTGGTGGAACAGTAGCGGTCGCAGCCCCAGCAGACGCGCTCGGGGTGTTTGGGGTGCAGGGGAAATTTCTTGGCCATGCCGGTGTGTCTCCATGCTCGCTGGATCCAGCGTAACGCCGTGGGCGACCGCGGCGATTGATCTGGCGCAATCCGGGTGGGAGGCAGCCGGCGGCCCTCCGATTTGCGGACCGTCGCGAATCCATGTTATAAACACGCCTCTTTAGCGCGCCCGTAGCTCAGCTGGATAGAGTACCTGGCTACGAACCAGGGGGTCGTAGGTTCGAATCCTGCCGGGCGCGCCATCGCATTACGTGTCGATGAAATAGGCGCTGATAGGCGCCGAGTCGTCGGCGCGAAGCTAAAAAAGCCTGGCCTTGCGCCGGGCTTTTTCGTTTTTGCGCGCGGGACACGCGGTCCGCGGTGATGCGCGCCTGGGGGGCGGCTTACCGGCTTAGTGGCTTACTGGCTTACTGGCTTACCGGCTTTCTGGCTCACTTCTGGATGTCCTGCCGCTGGCGCTGATAGCTGTCGTACGACGTGGACGCCGCGCCCATGCAGCGCTGGCGCTCCTGCATGTCGGTGATCCTGCCGCATTCATTGCGTTGCCAGGCCTGGCCGGTGTCGTAGGCCTGCCGCGACGAGCAGGCGGTGCCGAGCGTGGCGGCCGCCACGCACGCGAGCAACAGGGTGTAGCGCATGCGGTTCTCCGAGAATGCGCTGAGTGTACATTCGCTGATCTGCGCAGACACCATGAGCCGCCGCGAGATCAGACTCGCCTGCGCCGACGCCGCCGCGCGCCTTACCAGACGCGGTACACGCGGCCGGTCTGCACGCCCTCGACGCTGCGGCTGTAGGCCAGCGCCACGCGTTGGGCGGACGCGGCTTCGAAGCCAAGGAAGTAGGGGCCGTAGCCGTCCCACGATTCCTGCAGCACGGTCGGGCTGACCGAGTTGATGCGCGCGCCTTGCAGTTCCACCGCCGCGCCGCGCACGAAGCCATCGATCGCCGAGTTGACGGCCGACGCGTTGGCGCCGAAGCGGATCGGCTCGTCGCTGACGATGCCGCTGGTCAGCGTGATCGAGCCGCCCTGGTTCAGGTAGTGCTGGCCGATCAGCGCCAGGTCGACCTGACCCAGCAGCTTGTCATGCAGGCCGATCTTGAATTGTTCGGCGGTCATTTCGGCCAGCGGGCCGAAGTGCAGCGCGCCGGCGGTGGAGACGATGGCGTCGACCTTGCCGATGCGGTCGAACAGGCTGCGGATGCTGTCGCTGCGGGTGATGTCGACCTGGTATTGGCCCTGGGTCTTGCCGATGGCGATGACCTCGTGGCGCTGGCCCAGTTCGTGGGCGACGGCGCGGCCGATGGTGCCGCTGGCGCCGATAAGTGCGATTTTCATGGAAACTCCCGAGTTTGATGTGGGGCGCGCGGCATGGACGCCAGCGCATGAAGGCATTCTGCGATGTCCATTCCTGTGGAAAAATCCGGGAATGGTTGGAACACTTCATACCCAGGGTGCGTAATTCATGGATCGTCTGCTCAGCATGGAAGTCTTCGTGGCGGTGGTCGAGCTGGGCAGCCTGACGGCGGCGGCCGCGCGCCATGAGATGTCCGCCGCCATGGCGGCCAAGCACATCAAGGGCCTGGAGGCGCGGCTGGGACTGCGGCTGATGAACCGGACCACGCGGCGCCAGAGCCTGACCGAGGCGGGCCAGGCGTACTACGCGCGCTGCAAGGAGATCCTGGCCGACATCCGCGACGCGGAGCAGGGCGCCGAGGCGTTGCGGGTGGCGCCGCGGGGCAACCTGCGCATCACGTCGACGGTTTCGTTCGGTTCGTTCGCGCTGGCGCCGGTGATCGCCGATTACCTGGATCGTTATCCGGACGTCAGCGTCGAACTGGCCCTGAGCGACGCGGTCGAGGACCTGGTGGCGTCACGCTACGACCTCGCGGTGCGCATCGGCGAGCCGCGCGATTCCAGCCTGGTGGCGCGCCCCATCGGCCGCTACCAGATGATCATCTGCGCCGCGCCGGCCTACCTGGCGCGCCATGGCACGCCCCATACGCCCGCCGACCTGACCCGGCACCAGTGTCTGGACTTCTCGTACTGGAGCCGCCGCACGGGCTGGCGGCTGGCCGATGGCGACGGCGCGCAGGCCGACTATCCGCCGACCAGCCGCTTCGTCTCGAATAACGGCCAGGCGCTCAGGCAGGCGGCGCTGGCCGGCTTCGGCATCGTGCTGCAGCCCGAGCTGTTGCTGGCCGAGGACGTGCGCGCGGGCAAGCTGATGCCGATCCTGCAACCATACTGGCCGGCAGCACGGCCGGTCACGCTGCTGTATCCGAAGGACAGGCAGGCGTTGCCCAAGCTCACGACGTTCGTGGAGTTCGTCGTGGCGCGGTTCACGGAGAAGGGCGGGCGGCGCTGAGCGGCTTCAGCCACGTCGTCGGTCCACCGCCGTCAGGCACAGGCCGGTCTTGAGGAGCTGGTAGACCTGGCCGCCGAGCCAGGTGACTTTCTCGCCCGAACTGGTGCGACAGACGCAATGCGCCTTGGGATCGAAGCGGGAAGTGCCGAGCGCGGAGTAGGCGTCGGGGTCCGACACGAAGCGTTCGATGCGATACAACGTGCCGTCGGGGGCCGTGGCCAGTACGTCAGTCAAGCGTCTTGCGGTTCCGAGCATTTCAGGTACCTCCCCATGCGCGGTCATTCTTACGCGGCGCCAAAGTTGCTCGAACAATTCCATTGGTCAGGCGAATGCGGCCTGCATCAGTGGAAATGTCCTCCTAACGATGAATCATCGAGCTGGTCGGGCGTGACACCCAGCGCGGCCGAGATGCGGTCCAGAATGATCTGGCGCGGTCGCGGACGCGGCCTTTCCAATTCGATGTAGATGGAGTGATCCACTCCGAGGCGGGCAGCCATGTCAGCGGTGCTGATGTTCAGGTGCTCGCGCCAGGCGCGTATCAGGCTCCAATCGTTGCCGGTTTTTAGTCTAGCTACAGCGGATGGTACGACGTTTTTTTGCGCCGCGTGTGATTCTTGCGCGACAGCGGGACGGCAGGCGTCGCGCACGGTGTTGCGCGCCTTGGCGTTCTTGCGTGCCTCGGCCAGGGGGGGCGCGGCGCCGGGTTCGGCGGTGAAGATGATCCCACCATTGACCTGGCGGTACAGATTACCGCCGATCCAGGCCAGGGCTTCGCCATTGTCGAGCATGCATTCGCAATCCAGGTGGTGGTTGCTGGGAATGCTCTCGAGTTTGGCAATGGTTTCCGTGGTCGTGGCATGTCTCACCACGCGGTGGAGGACACCGTCGGGCGAGCGCACGAACACGTCGGGAAGTCTCCAGGAAAACGGAATGATGATCTCCATGGCTGCAATGGTTCGCTACCACTGTATCCCTCTGCGCGCGCGATGGAATTTGGGGTTTCCCCTGCATCGCGGACGTTTGTCCATGGTAGTCCTGATTCGCTCAAAACATCTTCACAAATCTTCACCCGGGAGCCGGCTGTGCAGCGCCGGCGAGCCCGCAAAATAACGGATTGGACGCCAGGATTGCCGTGATGTTTTCTGTTGGAGCGGGCGCCTTGCGGACCGCGCCGGCCGTGCCGCGCGGCCGCGCGCTGGCAGGGTGGGCCGCGGGCCTTTCGTGCGCCTTTCATGTGCTGGTGGCCGGCCTGTTGTGGCGGGCCGCCAGCGAGCGCGAGACGCCGCCGGCGCCGGCGGCGATCCGCCAGAACGATTTCTACGTGACGCTGTTGCCGCCGCGGGCCGGGCCGCAGCCCTCCGCGTCATCGGCGACGTTCACCGTGGCGCCATCGGTCGCGCCGTCTTCGCCCCTATCCTCCGAGGCCGTCGAGCCGTCTTCGTCCGCATTGCCGCGGTCGTCCACGCCGTCCTCTTCCAGGCTGGCGAAGCCATCCGCGTCGCGTCAGGCCACGCCCGCCAGGACGCCTACGGCCAATACACCACGCGACTTTCGCTGGCGCGGTGAGGATGCCGCGGCGCAAGGCCTGCCGCGCGCGCGTGGCGAGGCGAGGGTGGACCTGGCGCCCAGGACGCGCGCCGAACCCTCGGCGCTGGCCAAGGGTATCGCGCAAAGCGCGCGGCCGCCTTGCCGCGACGCGCATGCGGGTCTTGGATTGCTGGCATTGCCGTTCCTGCTGGCCGACACGGTGCGTGACGGCGGCTGCAAGTGGTGACGCGGCGGCAGCGCATCGCGGTATTGCCGGCCGGGTTCAGAAGCCGGCCGCGGCCAGCAATCGCGGCATGACGTCGGCGGCCGCGCCGCGCAGGTTGAAGTCGGCGTGCGCGTCGAGCGGCGTGGGCGCCGGGTTGACCTGCACCACGGTCGCGCCGGCCCGCGCGGCGCGCAACGGCAGCTCCGCCGCCGGATACACCAGCGCCGATGTGCCGATGCTGAAGAACAGGTCGCAATCGTCGCACGCCTGCTGCGCCGCGCGCCAGGCGCCGGCCGGCAGGCTTTCGCCGAACCAGACCACGCCCGGCCGTATCGGCGCGCCGCATTCGACGCAGGCGGGCGGCGTGATCGCGCGCTCTTCGGCGGACGTGTCGAGGCCGTCGTCCAGGGCGCGCGGGGCGATGCGGGCGGCGTGTCCGCACGCGCTGCAGCGCGGCGCGTGCAGGCTGCCGTGCAGATGGATCACGGCGTCGCTGCCGGCGCGCTCATGCAGGTTGTCGACGTTCTGGGTGACCAGGGTCAGCGCGGGGATGCGTCGCGCCAGCGCCGCGATGGCGCGGTGGGCCGCGTTCGGCTCGGCGCGCGCGACCTGTGCGCGGCGCCATTCATACCAGCCCCAGACCAGGTCCGGCTGGGCCGCGAAGGCCTCCGGCGTGGCCAGGGCGCGGGCGTCGAAGCGCGCCCACAAGCCGGTGAGCGGGTCGCGGAAGGTGGCGATGCCGCTTTCGGCGGACACGCCGGCGCCGGTGAAGACGGTCACGCGCCGGGCGCGCGCCAGCCGGTCGGCGAGCGCGGGCGCAATGGTGGGAATCTCGGTTGCCATGCGGGGAATGCGGTGAAGGGGCGGGTTCGATACGCTGCACGCGTGGCCCCCGGGCTGTCAAGCGCGGGATAGCGCGCGGGCGGGACATTGCGGCGCGCGTCCCAGATGATGGATACTGGATAGCCAAATTGGGATGTTCAATGGCATGGCCCGAGCGGGCCGCGCCCGATCCGGAGAGATGCTATGCCCGAAGCCACCGCCGGCCTGGACCGGCTGCGCCATTTCATTGCCACCGCGACCCGCCTGGCCACGCCCGACGGGCTGGCGCAGTCGCCCGAACTGCAGGCCGCGTTCGCCGCGCTGATCGCGCATGACGACTGGCTGCCCGAGGCCTGTACCGCGCCGCATCCCCAGTACTACCAGCAGTACCTGCTGCACTGCGATCCGCTCGAACGCTTCTCGATCGTCAGCTTCGTGTGGGGGCCGGGTCAGCAGACGCCGGTGCACGATCATGAGGTCTGGGGCTACGTCGGCATGCTGCGCGGGGCGGAGGTGAACCAGCGCTATACGCGCGGCGCCGACGGCCGGCTGGCGGCGCGTGGCGAGCCGGAGACCCTGCATCCGGGCGACGTCGAACGCCTGTCGCCACAGGAGGGCGACATCCACCGCGTTTCGAACGCCTTCGATGACAAGGTCTCGATCAGCGTGCACCTGTACGGCGGCAATATCGGCGCGGTGTCGCGCCATGTCTACGACCCGGCCACGGGCCAGGCCAAGCCGTTCGTGTCGGGCTATTCGGCGCCCAGCGTGCCCAATCTGTGGGACCGTTCGGCGGCGGTGCGCGCGGCCTTGCCCGCCGCGGGCCGCTGAGGCCTGTTCGCCGGGCATGGCCCGTGCTATGGTCGCGTCCTAAATATTGGGAAAACCAAAAAAATGGACAAGACACTGCTCAAGGGGTTGATGGTGCTGGAGGCGGTCACGGACGTGGATAATCCGCCCCGCACCATCGATGCGCTGGCCGCCCGGGTCGGGCTGACGCGCAGCAATACCCACCGTACCCTGCAAACATTGATCCACGCCGGCTACGTCGTGCGCGACGAGGACGGCGGCGGCTATCGCGGCGCGGTGCGCCTGTTCGAGCTGGCGGCGCGCCAGCTCGGGCAGCTCGACCTGCGTCGGCTGGCCGCGCCGTTCATGCGCACGCTGGCCGACCAGACCGGCGAGACCGTGCACCTGTCGGTGCTGGACGGCTTCGACGTGGTCTACGTCGACAAGATCGACAGCCCGCAACCGATCCGCGCCTATTCCATGGTGGGCGGCCGCGCGCCGGCCTACGCGGTGGCCACCGGCAAGGCGCTGCTGGCCTATCAGGCCGAAGGCTACGTCGAGCGCTACGCCGACCGGCTGGCGCGCCATACGCCGGCCACGCTGGTTTCGATGCCGTTGCTCAAGGAAGAACTGCGCAAGGTGGCGCGCACCGGTTATGCGGTCAATCGCGGCGAATGGCGCGAGGGCGTGGGCGGCCTGGCCGTGGCGCTGTTCAACAGCCTGGACCAGCCGGTGGCGGCGATCGGCATCTCCGGTCCCCTCGACCGCCTGAGCGCGGCCCGCATGAAGCAGTTGGCCCCGGACGTGGCGGCGTGCGCCCAGGCGCTGTCCCAGGGCATGGGGTATCGGCGCGGGTTTCTTGGGCAATGACGGGGGCCTCCCGCGCATGCCGTGCGTCCTCATGAATCCTAAATAGTAGGATTCAATTTTCAATTAATGGTTTACCGCGGATTCTTCGCGGTGCTATGCTGGCCCGCGGCCTGGCGCCGCGTTTTCGCATCCGGAAAGAACGCAGGCAGGCGACACGATGCCACGGTATCGCGCGCGGCCTTGGATTCTTTTCTTCATTCCAAATACTGAATTGGCATAACGAGAGGTCGACCATGACATCCGGTTCGGCATTGGCCGGCATCACCGTGCTCGAGATCTGCAACGTCGCCGCGGGGCCGTTCTGCGGCATGCTGCTGGCGGACATGGGCGCGGACGTGATCAAGCTGGAAAATCCGGAGGGCGGCGATACGCTGCGCAGTTGGCCGCCGCTGAGCCAGGGCTACAGCGAGAACTTCGCCTCGCTCAATCGCAACAAGCGCTCGGTCACGCTGAACCTGAAGGATCCGGCAGACCTGGCCCTGGCGCGCGAACTGGCTGCCAGCGTCGACGTGCTGATCGAGAACAATCGGCCCGGCGTGATGGACCGGCTGGGCCTGGGCTACGCGGCGTTGCGCGAGGTCAATCCGCGCCTGGTGTACTGCTCGATCTCGGCCTATGGCCAAACCGGCCCGCGCGCCCAGGAAGGCGGCTTCGATCTCACCATCCAGGCCATGAGCGGCCTGATGAGCGTCACCGGCGAGGCCGGCGGCGGGCCGGTCAAGTGCGGCGTGCCGGTGGCGGATTTCTCTGCCGGTCTCTACGGCGCCTTCGCCATCGCCTCGGCGCTGCGCGCCGCCCAGGCCAGCGGCCAGGGCACGCATATCGACGTGCCGATGCTCGGCGCCACGCTTGGCATCGCGGCGCTGCAGACTTCGGAGTTCTTCGGCAGCGGGCGCGATCCGGTCAAGCTGGGCTCGGCCCACCCGCGCAACGCGCCGTATCAGGCGTTTCGCTGCAAGGGCGGCTATTTCGGCATGGCGGCCGGCAACAACGCGCTGTGGAAGGGCGTGTGCGTGACGGTGGGCCGCGAGGACCTGCTGGCCGATCCGCGCTTTACCGACACCAGCGCGCGTGCCCGCAACCAGGACGCGCTGCGCGAGATCCTGGAAGCGATCTTCGCGGCCGACGACGCGCCCACCTGGCTGGCGCGGTTCCGCGCGGCCGGCGTGCCGTGCGCGCCCATCAACACCTATTCCGAAGTGCTGGCGGACCCGCAGGTCGAGCACATGGGCTGGGTGCAGGCCCTTGAACTGCCGAATGGCGTGGCGACGCGAACCTTTGGCCTGCCGGTGCGCTTCGACGGCCAGACCACCGCGCTGCGGCGCCCGCCGCCCGCGCTGGGCCAGCACAACGACGAGGTGCTGGGACCGCTGCGCGACAAGGGGCGGCGCGCATGAGCGCGGCGCTGCAGGTCGAGCGGCGCGGCGCCGCGCAGGTGCTGACGCTGGCGCGCCCGGACAAGATGAACGCGCTGTCGGCCGAGCTGGTCGAGGCGCTGATCGCGGCGGTGGACGCGGCGCCGGCGCAGGGCGCACAGGTCATCGTGCTGCGGGGCGCGGGCCGCAACTTCAGCGCCGGCTTCGATTTCGGCGAGCTGGAGGCGCAGAGCGAGGGCGACCTGCTGCTGCGCTTCGTGCGCATCGAGACCCTGCTGCAACGCGTGGCGGCCTCGCCCTGCCTGACGGTGGGGCTGGCGCATGGCCGCAACTTCGGCGCCGGCGTCGATCTGTTCGGCGCCTGCAAGTGGCGCGTCAGCGCGCCGGACGCGAGCTTTCGCATGCCTGGCCTGAAGTTCGGGCTGGTGCTGGGCACGCGCCGCTTCGCCGCGCTGGTCGGCGCCGAGCGCGCCCGCGCCATCCTGGAACAGGCCAGCACGTTCGGCGCGGCCGAGGCCTACCGCGACGGCTTCGTCAGCCACGTGACGGCGCAGGAATCGTGGCCCGAGATCGAGCGCCAGGCCGGAGAGGCCGCCGGCGCATTGACCGGCGCGGCCCGGGCGCAGTTGTATGCGGCCCTGTCCGCGGAGCAGCCCGATACCGACCTGGCGCGGCTGGTGCGCTCGGCCGCCGAGCCGGGCCTGAAGGCGCGGGTGGCGGCGTACCTGCAGGCGCGCTGACGCCGCCGGCCCGGCCGGCGCGACGATAAGAAAGCGAAGGAGGCAGCATGGGTTCGGGATTCAATCAAACGCACAAGCAGTGTTCGCTGGCCGAGCTGGCGGCGCTGGTGCCGGACGGCGCGTCGATCGCGCTGGGAGGCAGCTTTCTGCACCGGGGGCCGTTCGCCTTCGTGCGCGAACTGATCCGCCAGGGGCGGCGCGATCTGGAGCTGGTCAAGCAGTCGCCGGGCTACGACGTGGACATTCTGTGCCGCGCGGGCGCGCTGCGGCGCGTGCGCGCCGGCATCGTGGCGATGGAAGGCAATTTCGGCCTGGCGCCGTGGTATCGCAAGGCCATCGAGCGCGGCGAGGTCGAGCTGGAGGAACATGCCTGCAACAGCCTGACGGCGGGCCTGCGAGCCGCCGCCTACGGCGTGCCGTTCCAGCCCTGCGGCGGCCTGCACGGCAGCGCCCTGCCGACCCTGAACGGCTGGAAGTGCCTGGAGGATCCCTACGGCAGCGGCGAGCGCACCTGGGTGATCCCGGCGGTGCGGCCCGACTTCGCGGTGATCCAGGCCTCGGAAGTGGACGCGCGCGGCAATGTGCGGGTGCATGGCACGGCGCACTGGGACCGCATCATGTCGCGCGCCGCCGGCAGCGTGCTGGTGGTGGCCGAGAAACGGGTGGACAGCGCCGTGTTCGAGGCGCAGCCCGAGGCCACGCTGGTGCCGTATTTCATGGTGCAGGCCTATACGGTGCTGCCACGCTCGGCCTGGCCGGGTTCGTGCTGGCCGGACTATGCCATCGACTATCCGGCGGTCGAGGCCTATATGGACAGGAACGGCGACCTGGCGGCCCACCTGGCCGCCGCGCCGGAAGCGGGAGCGGCGAATGGCTGAGCAATGGTCGGGGTTCTCGTACATCGTCACCAATCTGGCGCGCTTCATCCGGCCCGACGAGATCACCTTCAGCGGCGTCAATTCGACCCCGCCCATGCTGGCCTGCCTGCTGGCCAAGCGCGCCTACGACTGGGACTACATTTATATCAACGTGGCGGGCGGGGTCGACCCGCGTCCGTCGCACATCCCGTTGTCCAGCTCCGATCCGGTGCTGGCCGAGCACAGCGCCTCGATCTTCGCCAACGAGGACTTCTACGACCTGTGCACGCGCGGCCGTATGGACCTGGCGTTCCTGGGCGCGGCGCAGATAGACGGCGCCGGCCGCGCCAACAATTCCTGCATCGGTGACTGGCATGCGCCCAAGGTGCGGCTGCCGGGCGGCGGCGGCGGGGCGGTGATGATGCCCACGGCGCGGCGCACCTGCACCTGGCGCACCGAGCATTCGCGCCGGGTGTTCGTGCGGGAGCTGGATTTCGTGACGGCGGGCGGCGGCTTTGCCGGCGTGGCGACGCCGATCGCCGTGTTCGTCAAGCGCGACGGCCGGCTGGCGCTGCAATCCTGGCATCCCGAGTCCAGCCTGGCGGAAGTGCGCGAGCGCACCGGTTTCGATTTCGATGCCGAGGGCGCCGGGCCGACGCCGCCGCCGACCGAGGCCGAGCGGCGCGCCTTGCGCGAGCTGGATCCCGATGGGGAGTTCGAGCGTGACGCGGCGGTGACGCTGCGCTAGGGCCCGTGCGGCTCCCGCCCGTTGGAAAGGGCGTTCAGGCCCGGCGCCGGCCGGATGCGCGCCGCGTGGGCTCAGTCGTGGTTGCCGGCGCGCAGGCGCGCCAGTTCGGCGGAAAGCTCGGCCACCAGCGCCTGGGCGCGCGCCAAAGGATCGTGGCCGGCGACAGCCGGTTCGACGGCGGCCGCGGCGGTGCCCGACGCGCCGCGCAGGCGCGGCTGCACGCTTTCGTGGCCGACGCTGACGTCGACGTCGAACACCAGTTGTTCGGCGCGATGCCAGGTGCTGAACCACTCCAGCGGCCGGCCATGCTGGTCCATGCCCTGGCCTTCCAGCATCAGCAGCGGCGTGCCCGCCGGCACTTGCAGCAGGCCGGCCAGGGCGGCATCCGCCGCCACTGCGCGGATCTGGTTGCGTCCCGCGCCGGGATGCAGGCCGAAGCGCCGCGTCAGCACGCCGTGCAGCGAAGCGTCGGTGAGTTCCTCGGCGCGCAGCCCGGGCACGGCGGCGGCGGGCAGCCAGGTGCGCACGTAGGCCAGCGGCGCATCGGCGACGTGGCGCAGCCGCTCCAGCAAGAGCAGGTCCTGGGTGCCGAAGAACTCGGCCACGGCCTTGGGCGGCTCGCTGGGCGCGAGATCGAGCACGCGGGTCTTGAGCGTCACGCCGGATTGCGCGAACTGCTCGTACAGGCCGGTGGAGCGTTGCACCAGGCGGCGGTGTTCGCGCGGCGCGGCCACCACCGCCGGGCGTCCGGCCTCGCGCTGGATCAGGCCTTCGGCGGCCAGGGCCGAGAGGGCCTGCCGCACCACGCTGCGGGCCACGCCGAAGTGCTCGCACAGCGCCGCCTCGCTGGGCAGCAGGGCGCCGGCGCCGAGCTTGCGGGTGCGGATGTAGCCGCGCAGCAGGGCCGCCACCTGGGCGTGCAGCGGCACGTCGCCGGAACGGTCCAGCGCGGGCAAGTCTTCAGCGTTGGCGGGCGCCATGGAATCAACCTCCTGTTTGAGCCCGCGCAGTTTCCCATACATGCGTCCAGCCCGGGGCCAGATGCGCGGCGCGCTCGGCGGCCAGGATCAGACTGTCTTCGCGGGCGATGCCCTGGCCCGCGATGTCGAACGCGGTGCCGTGATCGACCGACACGCGCACCACCGGCAGGCCGACGGTGATGTTAACGCCGTCATCGCCATAGACGGCCTTGAAGGGGGCGTGGCCCTGGTCGTGGTAACAGGCGATCACGAACTGCCACTTGCCGCGCACGGCTTGCGGGAACAGCGCGTCGGCCGGGATCGGGCCGGCCGCCAGGATGCCGGCGGCGTTGGCCTCGGCCACGGCGGGCGCCAGGATGTCGGCGTCTTCGGTGCCGAAGATGCCGTTCTCGCCGGCGTGCGGGTTCAGGCCCGACACCGCCACCGGACGGTCGCCGCGGCCCAGGGCCTTGGCGAACGAGCCGGCCAGGCGCAGCACCGCGCGCATGCGCGCCGGCGTCAGGTCCTCGATGGCCTGGCGCAGCGACACGTGGGTGGTGGCGTGGAAGATGTAGAGATCGCCGGCGGACAGCACCAGCGAGAAGGTCTTGACGCCGAATTCGTGCGCCAGCAGTTCGGTGTGGCCGGGCCACTTGTGGCCGGCGGCGTGCATGGCGGCCTTGTTCAACGGCGCGGTGACGATGCCGTCGACCTCGCCGGCGCGCGCCAGGGCGCAGGCGGTGGTGACGAAGCGCACCGAGCCGTCGCCGGCGTCGGCGCTGATCTCGCCCAGCTTGACGTGGCCCAGCGAGGGGCCGGCCTGCAACACTTCGATGATGCCGGGGGCGTTGGTGGCGTCGGCCGGACGCTCGACGCGGCGCACGATGGCGGGATCGCCGCCCAGGCCGCGCACGGCGTTGGCCATCACGTCGACGTCGCCAACCACGACCAGGCGCGCCTTCTGGCGCAGTTCGTCATGGCCCATCAGCATCTTGGCCGTGATTTCCGGCCCGATGCCGGCCACGTCGCCGAGGGTGACGGCCAAGAGCGGCAGCTTGGGAGCGGGGGTTTGTGTCATCGCTTGAATCTCCTGTCGCGGATCGCGCGCACGGCGCGAACCAGTACGTCTTCGGCGCCAAAGCCGCCGGCCTTGGTCACCACGGGCAGGCCGTCGGCCGTGCCGCCGGTCAGCGTGCCCAGGGGCACGCCGCCGATCACTTCATCCACCAGGGCGATGCCGCCGGCGCCCAGCGCCAGCAGCACCTGGCGCGCGCCGTCGCCGCCGGTGGCGACCACGCCGGCGGCGCGCGAGGCGCCGATGGCCTGCGCGGCCAGCGCACCCAGGCGCTGCGCCACGGTGTCGGAATCGAGTCCTTCGCGCTGGCCGGCCGGGGCCAGCAACAGCAGCGTGCCGGCGGCGTCGGCGCCGGCCTGCGCGTGGGCGCGCAGCAGCGGCTCGCACCACTTGCGCCAGGCCGCGTCATCGGCCAGGTCCGCCAGCGAAGGCGCCCAGGTGCGCGCGCCGGCGGCTTGCAGCGCGGCGGCCTGCGCGCGGGCGGCGCTGTGTTGCGAGGTCACCACCACGACCACCGGGGCGGTCTGGTCGGCGCCGGCCCAGACGCGGGCCAGCGGCACCGCCAGGCCGCCGGCGCCCACCGGCAGGGCGCGCGGCCCCAGAATGCCGATGGCGCGGGCCAGCCGTTCCAGGTCGGCGTCGTTGCGGGCATCCACCACCACGGTGGCGCCGGCCTGCGCGATGCGCGCGGCCAGCGATTCGGGCGATTCACCCGCCTTGGCCGCGACGTGGGCGCAGCCCAGCAGGGTCGGGATATGGCTTTCGGTCACGGGCGTGACCGGATCGGTGGCGGCCGAGGTGGCGGTGACGGGCTGGCCGTTCACCATGAGCATGCCGTCTTCCACGGTGCGGCCGGTGGCCGGGAAGGCCGGGCACACCACCGCGATGGCATCCGCGCCCCAGGCCTCGCGCGCCGCGTCGATCTCGGCCTTGAAGGCGCCGCGCAGCGTCGAGTCCACTTTCTTGTACAGGCGCGCGACGCCGGCGGCGCGCAGCCGCTCGACGTTGCGCCGGATCACCGCGCCCGCCTGCGCGGCGGGCAGGGCGCGGCTGTGGGTGGTGACCGCCAGCACGTCGACGTCGTCGGCGGCCGGCGCGGCCAGCGCCTCGTGCGCGCCGTCGATCGACAGGCGGGTGGTCCAGCCGGCCCGAACGAACTGCACGGCGGTGTCGCCGGAGCCGGTCAGGTCGTCGGCGACGATGGCGATGGCGGGGTTCAAAGGGCCTCCCCGCGCGCCTCGCGGTAGCCGCCCGCCGCCGCGTCGTCGGCGGCGTCCTCGGACTTGAGTTCACCGGCGCGCTTGAGGAAGTACGAAGCCAGCACCGGGGCCAGGATCGAACTGATCAACACACACGCGGCGACCTGCGCGGTGGCGGTCGAGACGTACTGCTGGAAGTTGGGATCGGCGGCCGCGACCACGGCGGGCGTGGCGATGGCGTTGCCGGCGGTGGTACCCGCCGCGAAGCCCAGGCCGCTCTTGCCGCCGCGGCGCAGGATCAGGCGATAGCCCAGGTAGACCAGGCCGCCGGTGATCGGGCTGATGATCAGGCCCAGGATCAGGCCGCTGACGCCGCCGCTGACGACCGCGCCCAGGTTGATGCCGGTGCCCAGCGCAAAGGCGAAGAAGGGGATGACGATGTTGGGCACGGGCTTGAGCACGTCGCGCCACTTGGGATCGAGGTTGCCGACCACCACGCCCAGCAGGAACGGCACCAGCGCCGCCACCAGGGCGATCATGGGGATGTCGGCCAGGCCCGAGGCGCCTAGGAACAGCAGGCTGAAGAAGGGGCCGTCGTTGACCGCGCTGGCGACGTAGGCGCCACGGTCGCGGGCGTCGCCGTACTGGCCGGTGTAGGCCAGCCACAGGCCGCCGTTGCTGTTGTCGAAGGCGGCCAGCATGGCCAGGATCGACACGCCCAGCACGCCGTCCAGGCCGACGTAGCTGCCCAGGATGATGATGAGGGTGGCGGGGACCAGCGTCTTCATCAGCAGGATGGTGCCGGCGGTGGCCAGGATCGGGCCGCCGGTGCGGGTGTTGACCTGGGTGCCGGTGGCGAAGATCAGCAGCGCGATCAGCGGCAGCGCGCTGTTCTTGAACAGGGCGGTGGTGAAGCCGCCGATGGCCAGCGCGTCGGGCGCGAAGGTGCCAATCAGCGACCCCAGGATCAGCGGGATCAGCATCAGGCCGCCGGGGATTTTCTGCATCGTGCCAAAGAAGGGCGAACGGGGGGTTGCGGTCGTCACAATCGGAGTCTCCAGGGGGATTTTCTCGCGGCGCAGACGTTCATGCGTGCGTCTGTCAGGGGGTTGAAAGCCGCCAGTGTACACCTGTACGTACAGCATGTACGTACAGGATCTTCCCGTGTGGCGCGAGCGCGACGACTGCGGACCCGCTCAATCCAGCCCGACAAAGCCGCCCGTCTGGTGGCTCCAGAGCCGGGCGTACAGCCCGCCCTGGGCGATCAGGCTGGCGTGGGTGCCGGATTCGACGATGCGGCCGCCGTCCAGCACCACCAGCCGGTCCATGCGGGCGATGGTGGACAGGCGGTGCGCGATGGCGATGACGGTCTTGCCCCGCATCAGCGCCTCCAGGCTTTCCTGGATCGCGGCCTCGACCTCGGAATCGAGCGCCGAGGTGGCTTCGTCCAGGATCAGGATGGGCGCGTCCTTGAGCAGCACGCGGGCGATGGCGATGCGCTGGCGCTGGCCGCCCGACAGCTTGACGCCGCGCTCGCCGACGTGGGCGTCCAGGCCGCGGCGGCCGTCGCCGTCGACCAGCGCGTCGATGAATTCGGCGGCGCGGGCGCGGTCGATGGCGTCGCGCAGTTGCGCCTCGCTGGCGTCGGGCCGGCCGTACAGCAGGTTGTCGCGGATCGAGCGGTGCAGCAGCGAGGTGTCCTGGGTGACCACGCCGATCTGCGAGCGCAGGCTTTCCTGGGTGACGCCGGCGATGTCCTGGCCGTCGATCAGGATGCGGCCGCCTTCCACGTCATACAGCCGCAGCAGCACGTTGACCAGGGTCGACTTGCCGGCGCCCGACGGGCCGATCAGGCCGATCTTTTCGCCCGCATGCACGGTCAGGTCCAGGTGCGGGATGATCTGGCGGCCGCTGCCGTAGTGGAACGACATGTCCTCGAAGCGCACCTCGCCTTGCGTGATGCGCAAGGGCACCGCGTCGGGGCGATCCACGACCTGGCGCGGTTGCGAGATCGTGGCCAGGCCGTCCTGCACGATGCCGACGTTTTCCGAGATGCCGTTCACTTCCCACATGATCCAGGCGGACATGTTGTTGATGCGGATCACCAGCCCCAGCGCCAGCGTGATCGCGCCCAGGCTGATGCTGCCGATGCTCCACAGCCACAGCGCCAGGCCGGCGGTGCTGGCGATCAGGATGCCGTTGAGCGTGTTGATGGACACGTCCATGGCGGTGATGACGCGGGTCGACAGGCGCTGCTTTTCGGTCTGTTCGGTCATGGCCTGGCGCGCGTAGTCTTCCTCGCGGCGGGCGTGGGCGAACAGCTTGAGCGTGGAGATGTTGGTGTAGCCGTCGACAATGCGGCCCATCAACCGGGAGCGCGCTTCCGAGGCGATGACGGCGCGCGATTGCATGCGCGGCACGAAGTACGCCAGCATGCCGCAGTAGATGGCGATCCACAGCACCAGCGGAATCACCAGGCGCCAGTCGGCCTCGGCGAACAGGTACAGCGCGCTGGCCGCGTACAGGATGACGTGCCACAGCGCATCCACCGACTGCACCGCCGAATCGCGCAGCGAATTGCCGGTCTGCAGCACGCGGTTGGCGACGCGGCCGGCGAAGTCGTTGTGGAAGAACGCCAGCCCCTGGTTCAGCACGTAGCGGTGGTTCTGCCAGCGCACCAGCGTGGTCAGGCTGGGCGAGATGGTCTGGTGCGACAGCAGGTCGTGCAGCGCGATCGACAGCGGCCGCAGCACCATCACCACGAACGCCATCCACACCAGCGTGTAGGCGTGCTCGCGGAAGAAGTCCGCCGGCGGGGTGTGCTGCGCCATGTCGACCAGGTCGGCCAGGAAACTGAACAGCGCCACTTCCACCAATGCGCCGCCCAGGCCGACCAGCAGCAGGATGGCGAAGATCGGCCAGACCTGCCACAGGTAATAGGCGTAGAAGCGCAGCACGCGTCCCGGCGGGGTGATGTCGGGGGCGTCGCGGAACGGGTCGATCAGGTTTTCGAAGTAGCGGAAGACGGGATTCGATTTTGCGCCGGGCATGGCAGGTCCGTAGAAGGAGGCCGCCCAAGCGTATCAGGGTAACCCCTTAAAAATAAAGGGGCTGCGCGCCGTCATCCGTATTGCGCGCGCCGCGTTCCGCCCTCGCGCCGGCTGGCCTTGTCGGTGATGAGGTTGTCCTGCGCCATGCGCTGGCCGCGCCCGGCGATGCGGGTCAGCAGGTCGCGCAGCAGGGCGACCTCGGCGGCATCCAGGTCCTGCACCAGCAGGTCGTTCAGGCGCACGACCTCCGGCAGCAGGGCGCGGTAGCGGTCCAGGCCTTCGGCGGTGGCCTCGACGCGCACCACGCGCCGGTCGGCGCTGTCGGGCAGGCGCCGCAGCCAGCCTTTCTCGCACAGGGAACCAAGAGTGCGCGAGGTGCGCGCCAGGTCGAGCCTGGCGGCCGCGGCCAGTTCGGCCGAGGTCATGATGCCGCCCTCGACCGCGCAGGCCAGCAGGCGCCATTCGCGCCGGGTGATGCCGAAGCGGCCTTCGCACAGCCGCACGAAGACGGGGTTGGACTGCGCCCAGGCCTGGTATAGCTGGTACATCAGCATTCCGGCCAGGGGGTGTTCGACGGGATCTTGCGGGGGCATTGTCGTCTCCTGCCAACGGCGCGCCGCGTCCATGGCGTGGCGCATATCGTTATGGCGAGTATTGGCAGTTCATATCGTTATGACAAGTACTGGATTAGATCAAGCAATCTTCACGGCGCTACAGTCGTCTCGCCTATCCAGGCCCAGGCCCGGCATGCGCAAACATAACCGACAGCGGGCCGTTGTCACCAGGGAGACTACCGTGCGTAATTGGATATCCTGCGCCGCGTTCGCGGCGCTCGCGGCGGCTTCGGCCGCGCCCGCCTGTGCCCAGCAGGCGCCGCTGGACGGCGCCCTGACCATCGTGGTGGGCTATCCGCCGGGTGGCAGTTCCGACCGCATCGCGCGGCTGGTGGCCGACCGCCTGAAGGACCGGCTGGGCGTGACCGTGGTGGTCGAAAATAAGACCGGCGCAGGCGGCCGCATCGCGGCCCAGGGCCTGCATGCGCTGGCCGCGCGGCAGAACGTGCTGATGCTGGCCAATCCCGCCGTCATGGTGGTGGCGCCGCTGGTCTACGCCGAACCCGGCTACGACGCCCGCCGCGATTTCCAGCCAGTGTCGCTGGTCAGCCGCTACAAGTTCGCCTTGGCGGTGGCGGCCAATTCGCCCATCCGCGACGTGGCGGGGCTGCGCCAATGGCTGCGCGACAACCCGCGCCAGTTCTCCGTGGGCGTGCCGGCCACCGGCAGCCTGCCGCATTTCTTCGCGCTGATGCTGGGCCGCCAGATCGGCCAGGAACCCGAGGTGGTGGGGTATCGCGGCTCGGCGCCGCTGATCTCCGAACTGATCGGCGGCGTGCTGCCGCAGGCGGTCGATACGCTGGACACGCTGCTGCCGCAGCACCGCGCCGGCAAGATCCGCATCCTGGCGACGTCGGGCGAGGCGCGCGACCCGCTGCTGGCGGACGTGCCAACCTTCCGCGAGGCCGGCGTGGACCTGGCGGCCGACGGCTGGAACGCGTTCTTCGCCTCGTCGGCGATGGCGCCGGCCAAGGCCGCCCGGCTGGGCGAGGACATCGCCGCGGTGATGCGCGAGCCGGCCATGCAGCAGGCGGTGCGCGAGTCGTATCTGGAGCCGGTGACGGCGGATGCCGCCGCCACCGGGCGCGAGCTGGACGCCTACCGGGCCCAATGGGAACCGGCGGTGAAGGCGTCCGGCTTCACGGCCACGCAATAGGCGGGCGACGATGAGCACGGTGCAGAATGTGTTGTTCATCATGGCCGACCAGTTGCGGGCGGATCACCTGAGCTGCTATGGCCATCCCTATTTGCAGACGCCCAGCCTGGACGCGCTGGCCGCGCGCGGCGCGCGCTTCGAGCGGGCTTTCGTCAATTCCGGCGTGTGCGGCCCGTCGCGCATGAGCTATTACACGGGTCGCTATCCGTCGCGCCACGGCGCCACCTGGAACCGGGTGCCGCTGTCGGTCAACGAGATCACGCTGGGCGAATACCTGGCGGGACAGGGGCGCGACCTGGCGCTGGCGGGCAAGACCCACGTCATTCCCGACCGCGCCGGCATGGAGCGCCTGTCGATCGACGGCGGCTCCGAGCTGGGCGCGCTGCTGTCGCGCGGCGGCTTCATCGAGGTCGATCGCTACGACGGCCACCACGAACCGGGCAAGGAAAGCGGCTACCCCGCGTTCCTGCGCAGCCAGGGCTACGACAGCGCCGACCCCTGGACCGACTACGTCATTGCCGGCGTCGACGCCCACGGCCAGGTGGTCAGCGGCTGGAACATGCGCAACGTGCACCTGCCGTCGCGGGTGGCCGAGCCGCATTCCGAGACCGCCTACATGACCGACCAGGCGCTGCGTTTCATGCAGCAGCGCGGCAGCCAGCCCTGGGTGCTGCACCTGAGCTACGTCAAGCCGCACTGGCCTTATATGGCGCCGGCGCCCTACCATCAGCGCTACACGGCCGACCAGTGCCTGCCGGTGCGGCGCAGCCGCGAGGAGCTGGCCGGCGCGCATCCGGTGGTGGCGGCCTACCGCCAGCATGAGGAAAGCGTCAGCTTCTCGACCGATGAATGCGTGCGCGTGGTGCGTCCGGCCTACCAGGGCCTGATCCGCCAGCTCGACGACCACCTGGGGCGGCTGTTCGACTACATGGAAGGCGCGGGCCTGATGCGCAACACGCTGATCGTGTTCACGGCGGATCACGGCGACTTCCTGGGCGACCACTGGCTGGGCGAGAAGGAACTGTTCTACGACACCGTGCAGCGCGTGCCGTTCATCGTGATGGACCCGTCGGCTGAGGCCGATGCGACGCGCGGCCAGGCGCTGGCGGACATGGTGGAAAGCGTGGATCTGGTGCCGACGGTGCTGCGCGCGCTGCAGGCGCCCCGCCCGTGGCACCGGCTCGAAGGGCGCGAATTGCAGACCGTGCTGCACGGCCGTGGCGCCGAGGATCCCTGGCGCGACTGCGTGTTCTCGGAACTGGACTACAGCTTCCGCCAGGCGCGCCTGCTGCGCGGCAAGACGCCGCAGAACGCGCGCGCCTGGTCGGTCCGCACCGACCGCTGGCGCTACGTGTACTGGCTGGACGAACCCGAGCAACTGTACGACCTGCAGGCCGATCCCGACGAGTTCCAGGACCTGGGCGCCAGCGCCGCGCACGCCATGGTGCGGGCGCAACTGCGAGAGCGCCTGCTTGACTGGATGCTGCGCGGCAAGCGCCGCACCACCCTGAGCGATGCGGCGGTGGAGCAGGGCACCAACGCGCACAAGCGCGCCGGGGTGTTCTTCGGGCAGTGGTGAGCGCCCGGCGCGCGGCGCCAGACGGCGGCGCGCGGGTTGCCGTCCGCGGCCGCGCCCAGGTTTGCGTCAGGCGCCCGCGGTGTCCTTCTGCGGCGCCGCGGCGGCCGGCTTGAGTTCGCGCCGCAGGATCTTGCCGACGTTGGTGCGCGGCAGGTCATCGCGGAATTCGATGTAGCGCGGGACCTTGTAGCCGGTGAGCTGGGTGCGGCAGTGCGCGATCAGCGTCTCGGCGTCCAGGTTGGGGTCCTTGCGGATCACGTACAGCTTGACTGCTTCGCCGGAGCGTTCGTCGGGCACGCCGATGGCGGCCACTTCGCGCACGCCGGGATGCAGCGCGGCGGCGTCCTCGACCTCGTTCGGATAGACGTTGAAGCCGGACACCAGGATCATGTCCTTCTTGCGGTCCACCAGGAAGACATAGCCGGTGTCGTCGACGTAGCCGACGTCGCCGGTGCGCAGATAGCCGTCGGGCGTCATCACCAGCGCGGTCTCGTCGGGCCGGTTCCAGTAGCCGCGCGTCACCTGCGGGCCGCGCACGCAGATCTCGCCGCGTTCGCCCACGCCCAGCTCGCGTCCGTCGTCGTCGCGGATCGACAGGTCGGTGGACGGCACGGGCAGGCCGATCGAGCCGGTGAAGACCTTCACGTCGAGCGGATTGATGGTCACGGCGGGCGAGGTCTCGGTCAGGCCATAGGCCTGCGCCAGCGCCCGGCCGGTGACGGTCAGCCAGCGCTCGGCCACGGCGCGCTGCACCGCCATGCCGCCGCCCATCGTCAGTCGCAGGCGCGAAAAATCCAGCCTGGCGAAATCGGGGTGGTTGAGCAGGGCGTTGAATAGCGTGTTGACGCCGGTGAAGGCGCTGAACGGCACCTTGCCCATCTCCTTGATCAACCCGGGGATGTCGCGCGGGTTGATGATGAGCAGGTTGCTGGCGCCGATCTTCATGAAGGCCAGGCAGTTCGCCGTGAGCGCGAAGATATGGTAGAGCGGCAGGGCGGTGACGATGCATTCCTCGCCGTCCTTGACCAGCGGCTTGATCCAGGCGTGGGCCTGGGTGACGTTGGCGGCCAGGTTGCCGTGCGTCAACATGGCGCCCTTGGCCACGCCGGTGGTGCCGCCGGTGTATTGCAGGCAGGCCAGGTCGTCCTGCGTCAGCGCGACTTCGTCGAACGGCGCGTCGCGCCCGGCGCGCAGGGCGTCGCGCAGCCGTATCGCGCCGGGGATGGACCAGGCCGGCACCATGCGCTTGACGCGCTTGACCACGAAATCGACCAGCCGGCCCTTGAGCGGGCTGAGCAGTTCGCCGATGGAGGTCACCAGCACCCGCTCGATGGCCGTGGCCGGCAGGGCCTTCTGCACGGTGGCGGCGAAATTGTCGGCCACCACGATGGCGCGCGCGCCGGAATCGATCAACTGGTGCTCGAGTTCGTGGGCGGTGTAGAGCGGATTGCAGTTGACGACGACGCAGCCGGCGCGCAGCACGCCGAACAGGCACACCGGATACTGCAGCAGATTGGGCATCATCAGCGCCACGCGGTCGCCCTTGCGCAGGCCGTTGGCGCGCAGCCAGGCGGCGAAGTCGCGCGTCAGGGCGTCGAGCTCGCCGTAGGTCAGCGTCTTGCCCATGCTGATGTACGCGGCCTTGTCCGCGAAGCGCCGGCAACTGTCGCGCGCGATCGAGGCCAGCGTGGTGGCCTCGTCCAGCTCGATCTCCGCTGGCACGCCCGGGGGGTAGCTCTTTTGCCAGATTCGTTCCATCTTCACGGGGTTCCCAGTAGGGCTTTTTTCAGGGAGGACTGCGCCGGGTTGTCGCCCAGCCACACCCGCAGCAGGGCGCGGGCGAAGGCGGGATCGTCGATTCTGCCGCGCTGTTTGCCGTTGTCGGTGATGGTGACGCCGCGGGCGTCGAAGTCCAGGTCGATCACATCGCCTTCGCGCGCCGAGCCGATCTCGGCCATCAGCGACGACAGGCGCGCGGCGGACGGTTGCAGCGCGGCGAGTTCCTGTTTGGGCGTATTGTCGCGCAATCCTTCCTGCAGCGCCGCGTCCAGGCTCTTGCTATCGACATCCCGCAAGAGTTGCAGCCGCATGCGGCGCGGTTCGTTGCTGTCGATCAAGGCCTTGGCGTCCTGGCTCCTGGCGCTGGCATACAGCGCCGCCACGTACACCTTGACCACGAACTTGGTGCGCAGGCCGGCGCCGTTCAGCACCAGTGCGCGGCCGTCTTCGGACAACTGCGCGGGGAGGCGCACGCCGGCCACGTCCATGTCGGCGGCCAGCGCGGGGGCGGCCGTCAGGCAGGCGGCCAGGACCAGGCTCAGGGCGGCGGCGCGCCCTCCGGGGATGATGTCACGCATGGGTCTCCTCCAGTCGTTTTCTGCTTGTAGTACTTCTTGTCGGCGATGTAGATCGTGCGTTCCACGACGGCATAGACGACGCCGTCCTTGTCCTTCAATTCCACGGTGTAGGTCCGGGTGGTCTCGTGGTCACGCGCAAGAATCCTGCGTATGTCCGCGATTTCTCCCGGCGGCAGCCGGAAGTCCACATACAGCGTGGTGTAGGCGGGCTTGCGGTAGCGGATGGAAGCCGCCTTGTCCCACACGATGTGGTCCGCGCCCAGCGCCGCCATCAGCATGGTGGGGTGGGCGCCGTCGGTCACCGCGAACAGCGAACCGCCATACATGGATCCGACGATGTTGCGCGTGCGCCGCAGCAAGGGCAGCTTGATGCGGATGTGCTGGAAATCGTGCGACACGTGCAACACCCGGCCGCCGGTGGCGCGGAACGCCGGGTGCAGGTTGAATCCCACCCGCATCAGGCGCGCGCGCCAGGCCGGCGACAGGCGTTTGAACCAATAGGGCTTCACGGCTTTTCCATCCGGCTTGCGTCACATGGCCTCGAACAGGCCCGCCGCGCCCATGCCGGTGCCGATGCACATCGTCACCAGACCGTACTTGCCGCCGGTGCGGCGCAGCCCGTGCATCAGTGTGGCGGTGCGGATCGCGCCGGTCGCGCCCAGCGGGTGGCCCAGCGCGATGGCGCCGCCCAGCGGGTTGACCTTGGCCGGGTCGAGCTGGAGCTCGCGCATCACCGCCAGCGATTGCGCGGCGAAGGCTTCGTTCAGTTCGATCCAGTCCAGGTCGTCCTGGGCGATGCCGGCGCGCGCCAGCACCTTGGGAATGGCGGCCATGGGGCCGATGCCCATGATCTCGGGCGGCACGCCGGCCACGGCGAAGCTGACGAAGCGCGCCAGCGGGCTGAGGTTGAATTCGCGCAGCACCCGCTCGGACACCAGCACCACCGCGGCGGCGCCGTCGGACATCTGCGAGCTGTTGCCGGCGGTGACGCTGCCGCGGGCGGCGAACACGGGCTTGAGCCGCGCCAGTCCCTCGGCGCTGCTGTCGGGGCGCGGGCCTTCATCGACTTCGACCAGGCGGCGGCTCTCGCGCACGTCGCCCTTGGACCCGCCGGGCAGCCGCGTCACCACCTCGAACGGCGTGGTCTCGGCGCGGAAATGGCCGGCCGCGATGGCGGCGTTGGCCTTCTGCTGCGAGGCCAGCGCGAACGCGTCCTGGTCTTCGCGCGACACCTTCCATTGCTCGGCGACCTTTTCGCCCGTCAGGCCCATGCCGAAGGCCATGCCGATGTTCTCGGGGTGCGAGAAGATGGCCGGGTTGAGCGACACCTTGTTGCCCATGATCTGCGGCATGGCGCTCATGGATTCGGTGCCCGAGCCGATCATGATGTCGGCTTCCCCGGTGCGGATGCGGGCGGCGGCGTCGGCCACCGCCTGCAGCCCGGAGGCGCAGAAGCGATTGACGGTGACGCCGGCCACGCTTTGCGGCAGGCCGGCCAGCAACAGGCCGATGCGCGCCACGTTCATGCCCTGTTCGGCTTCCGGCATGGCGCAGCCGGTGATGACATCGTCGATGCGCGCCGGATCCAGCCACGGCGTCTGCTTCAGCACGCCCCGCAGCGCCGCCGCCAGCATGTCGTCGGGCCGCGTGGTGGCATACACCCCATTGCGCTTGCCCACCGGCAACCGCGTCGCCGCAACGATGTAAGCCTCTTGAATCTGCTTGCTCATATCATTTCCTCGTATCCATAACAGTCACCCTACGTCCATCACGGTTTCTCACTAGCGGGGCCGCGCGGATCCGGCTTCGCCGGTCCGCCGCCGGCGCCCCTGGGGGTAGCGCCGCAGGCGCTTCGGGGGGACCGATGCTCGGCTCCGCCGGTCCGCCACCGGCGCCCCTGGGGGAGGCGCCGCAGGCGCTAGGGGGGCTTAATTCCGCAATGGCTTGCCCGTGTCCAGGGTGTGGCGGATGCGGGCCTGGGTCTCGGGCGTGCGCAGCAGCGCCACGAACTCCTTGCGCTCGACCGCCAGCAGCCATTCCTCGTCGACCTTGGCGCCCGTCTCGACCTCGCCGCCGCACAGCGCCACCGCGGCGCTGCGGGCCACGCGGTAGTCGTGGGCGCTGATCATGCCGCCTTCGCGCATGTTGACCAGCACCATCTCGAAGTTGGCGATGCCGTTGCGGCCGGCCACGGGTACGTCCTGCAGCCGCGGGGGCGGCGCGTAGCCGGCGGTGGCGGCGGCGCGCGCCTGGCCGATGGCCACGAACAGCAGCTCGCCGGGATGGAACAGCACGACGTCCTGCTCGCGCGCAAAGCCCAGGTCCACCGCCTCGATGGCGCTCTTGGCGACCCGCGCCATGGCGATGGTCTGGAACACCGGCTGCAGGAACGGGAACACCTCGCCGGGCGTGGCCGTCTTTGCCGCCAGCGCCGCGGCGCGGCCGGCGAATTCCTTGCTGCCGCCGCCGGCCGGGATCAGGCCGACGCCCGCCTCGACCAGGCCGATGTAGCTTTCCAGCGCCAGCACGCGGTGCGAGGCGTGCATCAGGAATTCGCAGCCGCCGCCCAGCGCCATGCCCTGCACGGCCGCCACGGTGGGGATCTGCGCGTATTTGAAGGCCTGCGAGGTGCGCTGGAACTTCTCGACGGTGGCTTCCAGCATGTCCCACTGGCCGGCGGCGCAGGCTTCGGACACCTGCTGCAGGTTGGCGCCCACCGCGAATGGCGCGTCATGCCAGATCACCAGGCCGTCGAACTCGCGCTCGGCACGGGCCACGGCCTGCAGGATGCCTTCGAGCACCTCGGCGCCCAGCGTGTGGTTCTTGGACGTGACCGACAGGATGGCGATGCCGGCGTCGACCTCGGGCAGGTTCCACAGGCGCACGCCTTCGTTTTCCCAGACCGTGGTGCCGCGGTCGTCGGGGCCTTCGCCGAACACGCGCTCGGGGAACAACTGGCGCCGGTAGACCGGCAGCGCCGAGCGCGGATGCAGCTTGCCGCTGCGCGCGGAATACGAGCCGGCCGGCGTGTGCACGCCCTGGCGCTCGGGCTCCAGGGCCCAGGCCGGCAGCGGCGCGTCGCTCATGGCGCGGCCGGCGGCGATGTCTTCGGCGACGGCGCGGGCGATGGCCTGCCAGCCGGCGGCCTGCCAGGTCTCGAACGGGCCCTGGGCCCAGCCGAAGCCCCAGCGCATGGCCAGGTCCAGGTCGCGGGCGTTGTCGGCCACCTGGCCGAGCTGCACCGCGCTGTAGTGGAAGATGTCGCGGAACAGGCTCCACAGGAACTGGGCCTGCGGATGCTCGCTGGCGCGCAGCGCGGCGAAGCGCCTGGCCGGATCGCGTTCTTTCAGCAGCGCGGCGACCTCGTCGGCGAGCTTGCCGGCGCTGGGGCGGTAGTCCTGCGCCTGCAGGTCCAGCACCTGGATCTCGCGGCCGGCCTTGCGGTAGACGCCGGCGCCGCTTTTCTGGCCCAGCGCGCCCTTGGAGATCAGGGCCGACAGCCAGGCGGGCAGCGTGAAATAGCGGTGCCAGGGATCGTCCGGCAGGTTCTTGTCCATGGTGCCGACCACGTGGGCCAGCGTGTCCAGGCCGACCACGTCGGCGGTGCGGTAGGTGGCGCTCTTGGGACGGCCGATCTTGGGGCCGGTGAGGGCGTCGACCTCGTCGAAGCCCAGGCCCAGGCGCTGAGTGTGGTGCATGGCGGCCAGGATCGAGAACACGCCGATGCGGTTGGCCACGAAGTTGGGCGTGTCGAGCGCGCGGATCACGCCCTTGCCCAGGGCGGAGGTCAGCCAGGTCTCGAGCTGGTCCAGCACCGGCGCCTGGGTGTGCGCGGTGGCGATGATTTCCACCAGGCGCATGTAGCGCGGCGGATTGAAGAAATGGATGCCGCAGAAGCGGTCGCGCAGCGCGGCCGGCAGGGCGTTGGCCAGCGCGTCGATCGACAGGCCGGAGGTATTGGAGGCGATGATGGCGCCGGGCGCGACGTGCGGCGCGATGCGCTCGTACAGCGCGGTCTTCCAGTCCATGCGCTCGGCGATCGCTTCGATGATCAGGTCACAGCCGCGCAGTTGTTCGATATGGTCGTCGTAGTTGGCCGGGGTGATCAGGGCCAGGCGCGCGGGGCTGGCCAGCGGCGCGGGCTCCAGCTTCTTCAGGCCGGCCAGGGCTTTCTTGACGATGCCGTTGCGGTCGCCTTCGGGCGCGGCAAGGTCGAACAGCGTGACGGGCACGCCGGCGTTGGCCAGGTGGGCGGCGATCTGCGCGCCCATGACGCCGGCACCCAGCACGGCGACGTGTTTGACGACGAACTTGCTCAAGGAAGTCTCCTGAAAAGGCGGGCGGAAGACGGGGCCGGCCCGTCATCCGCCCCGGCGGGGCTAGAAGCGGGACGACAGTTGCAGGCCGAAGATGTGGCCGCTGCTGTCATAGGTGCCCGCGACGCGGCCCTTCGTCAATGCGTTGCCGGACGTGGTGTCGATATCCGTCTTGCGCAGGTACAGATAGGTATAGCCCAGATCCAGCGTGGTGCTCTTGGTGGCCTGCCACTGCACGCCCGTCGAGAACCAGTAGCGGTCGTTGTCGGGCAGCGAGGTGGGCCGGTCCTCGGCCTTGTGGACCGGCGACTGGTCGTAGGCCAGGCCAAACTTCCACTTCCAGTCCGGCGCAAACTTGTAGGTCGTGCCCACGGCGATGCGCCAGGTGTCGCGGAAGTTCAGCGGCAGGTCGTCATCGCGCGCGCCGGCGCCGGAGTTGCGGATCTTCAGGTCGGGGATGCTGCTCCAGCCGGTCCACGAGATGTCGCCCAGCAGTTCCCACTTCTCGTTGAGCTGGTGGGTGGCGCTCAGGATCAGGGTGTCGGGCAGGTCGACCGAGGCCTTGGCGTCGAACGAGACCGACTGGCGGGTCGGGCCGATGTTGTCGATGTCGGTGTCGCCCTTGGCCGTGTGCTTGATCTTGGAGCGGTACGACAGGCCGATGCGGGTGTCTTCGGTAGGTTGCAGCATGAAGCCCACGTTCCAGCCCCAGGCGTCGCCCTTCAGGTTGAGGTCGGCGTCGCCGTTGGTGATGAACGTGCCGCCGCCTGGCAGGGCCACGGGCACCACGGTCTTCTTCTTGTAGTTGGCGTCGATGTGCTGCCAGTTCACGCCGAAGCCCATCGAGAACTTGTCATTGACCTTGTAGGCGATCGACGGGTTGATGTTGATCGTCTTGATCTCGAATTTGTTCGAGTGGTATTGGCCTTCCCAGCCCTTGTCGTATTCGGTCATCAGGCCGAACGGCGCGCCGATGCCCAGGCCGATGAACCACTGGTCGCTCAATTGCCACGAGCCGTACAGGTTGGGCACGACGCCCAGGTTGCCGGCGTCGCCGCCGTCACCGCCGGTGGGGCGGGTGCCGCCCAGCGCCGTCGGATTGCGGGTGTTGCCGTTGTCCGAGAACTTGAACGAGGGTTTGATCAGATTGACGCCGCCCGAGACATTGATGCCCGGCAGGTAGGTCATGCCCGCCGGGTTGTAGTAGATGATGCTGGCGTTTTCCGGATTTGCCGCCGAGCCCGCGTAAGCGTTGCCCAGGCCGCTGGCGTTCTGCTCCAGGAGCTGAAAGCCGGCGCCGTGGGCGGCGCTGGTGGCGCCCAGGCCGACCACAATGGCCGACAGGGTGCTCAGGGACAATGAACGTCTGCTCATGGTACTGCCTCCTCATGTTGGATAGGTATGTCTCTATGGCACTGCCGGTCTCGTCGTCCCGGTCTATCCGGCTCAAGGGGGTCCAGGCCGGTTTGGTTTGTTGACGCGTTGCTGCGTTAGGCACTGCGACTGCTCTGGTAATGCAGGGGGCCGCCCGTGAACGGCGCGAAGCCGGTTCCGAAGATCACGCCGGCGTCGGCCAGGTCGGCGTCGGCCACCACGCCGGCCTCGACCCGCTCGCGGGTGGCATCGATCAAAGGCTGGATCAGGCGCTCTGCCAGGCCGGCCGGCGCCTGTGCGCCGCCGTGGCCGTCCTTGACCGGCTTGCCGTCGCGCCAGGCGTAGAAGCCGCGCCCGCTTTTCCTGCCCAGGTCGCCGCGCGCCAGCTTCTCGGCCAGGCAGCGCGGCGGCTCGGCGCCGCCAGCCAGCTCCTGCCCGGCCGCGCGCGCGATGTCCAGGCCGACCGTGTCCGCCAGTTCGAGCGGGCCCATCGGCATGCCGAACGCCACCATGGCCGCGTCCACGGCGGCTGGCGATAGACCTTCATCGATATTTCGCATGGCCTGAAGCATATACGGTGCCAGCACCGCATTGACCAGGAAACCGGGGGCACTACGCACCGGCAAGGCCAATTTTCCGATCTGTCCTACAAAGGCGTTGGCGCGCGCCAGCGTTTGCGCGGCAGTGCCGTCCGCATGCACGACTTCCACCAGCGGCATCTTGGCCACGGGGTTGAAGAAGTGGATGCCGATCAGCCGTTCGGGGCGGGCCAGCCCGGCGCTCAGCGTTTCCAGCGACAGGCTGGAGGTGTTGGTGGCCAGCAGCGCGTCGGCCTTCATGCGCGGCTCCAGCGATTGGTACAGCCCGCGCTTGGCCTCGGGGTTCTCGCTGATGGCCTCGATCACCACGTCGGCCAGCGGTACGCCGCCGCCGGTGGGGTCGGGCATCAGCCGGTCGAAGGCGGCGCGGGCCGCGCGCCGGTCCTTCAGGCGGCGCGCGAACAGCGTCGCGGCGCGCTTGAGGGCGGGCGCGATGCGGGCCATGTCCTGGTCCTGCAGCGTCACGGTCAGGCCCTTGAGCGCGCACCAGGCGGCGATGTCGCCGCCCATCACACCCGCGCCGACCACGTGCACGTGGCGCACCGGCGCGATGCCGGGCTGGCGGCCGTTGGCCTTCAGGCGTTCCTGCAGCCGGAACACGCGCAGCAGGTTGCGGGCGGTATCCGAGGCGATGATGGCATCGATCAGCGCCGGCGCCTGCAAGGCGTTGCCGCCGTGCTTTTCCCAGAGTTCGATGATGGCGGGCGCGGCCGGGTAGTGGCCCAGCGGATCCTTGGCGGCGACCTGTTTGCGGGCGCGCTTGGCGGCGACTGCCTTGAGCGGCCAGCGGTTGAGCCAGGCGCCCAGGCCGCGCGCGCGGCGCGGCGGCTTGCCCGACAGCACCATGCCGCGCGCCGCCGCCTGCAGCAGGCGGGTCGGCACGCGCGCGTCCACCAGGCCCAGCGCGGCCGCGCGGCGCGCGTCGGCGCCGCGGCCAGTCAGCATCATGTCGAGCGCGGCCGGCGCGCCGACCACGGCCGGCAGGCGCAGCATGCCGCCCCAGCCGGGAAAGATGCCCAGCATCACTTCCGGCAGCGCCAGCGAGGCGCCGGGCGCGTCCTCCACCAGCCGGTAGCGGCAGGCCAGCGCCAGTTCCAGGCCGCCGCCCAGGCAGTGGCCCTGGATCAGCGCCAGCGTCGGGTAGCGCACCGCCGCCAGGCGGTTGAACAGGTTCCAGCCGCGCGCCACCAGGGCGCGGCCCTGTTCCGGCGTGTTCAGTTCGGCGAATTCATTGACGTCGGCGCCGACGATGAAGCCGGTCGGCTTGCCCGAGCGGATCACCAGGCCCTTGGGCGGCTGCGCGTCGAGCGCGTCCAGCACCGTCGCCAGTTCCGCCATGGTGTCGGCGGACAGCGCGTTGACGGCGCTGCCGGCGCGGTCGAACGTCAGCCACGCCAGGCCGTCGGCGTCGCGCTCCAGGCGCCAGTGCGAGAGCGTCTCCAGCGTGTTCATGGGCGGTCCTCCAGGGTTTCGACCAGCATGGCGCCACCCAGGCCGCCGCCGATGCAGATGGCGGCCATGCCGCGGCGCGCGCCGCGACGCTTGAGCGCCTCCAGCAGGTGCAGCACGATGCGGGCGCCGGAGGCGCCGACGGGATGGCCGATGGCGATGGCGCCGCCGTCCACGTTCAGGCGCGCCGGATCGAGTTCGCCCCACGCGGGCGTGCCGAAGTGTTCCTGGCAATAGGCCTCGTCCCGCCAGGCCGCCAGGCAGCCTAGCACCTGCGCGGCGAAGGCCTCGTTGATCTCCCACAAGTCCAGGTCATTGAGGCCCAGTCCGTGGCGTTGCAGGATCGGGGTGGCGGCGTGCACCGGCCCCAGGCCCATCATGGCCGGATCGAGGCCGGCCCACTGGCTGTCGATGATGCGGCCCAGCGGCCGCAGGTTCCAGCGCCGCACCGCTTCCTCGGAGGCCAGCACCAGCATCGCCGCGCCGTCGGTGACCTGCGAGCTGTTGCCGGCGGTGATGTTGCCCCAGGGCTTGTCGAACACCGGCTTGAGCTTGGCCAGCTTTTCAGGCGTGGAGTCCTCGCGCACGCCGTCGTCGTCCGGGTACAGCTTGCCCTGCGTGTCGATCAGCGGCGTGATCTCGGCGAAGGCGCCGTTGGCGCGCCCGGCCAGCGCGCGCGCGTGGCTCTGCGCCGAATAGGCGTCCATGGCCTGGCGGCTGATGCCGAAGCGGGTGGCGACGTTCTCGGCGGTCTGGCCCATCGACAGGCCCACCACCGGGTCGGTCAGGCCCTTGAGCAGGCCGATGACCGGCGCCAAGTGACGCAGGCGCAGGCGGCCGAGCGTGGCGAGCTTGGCGCCGACGCCGCGGGCCGCGTACCAGCCGGCCAGCCAGCGCACCATGTCGTCGGAAAACAGCACCGGCGCGCGCGACAGGGCGTCGACGCCGCCGGCCAGCACCAATTGCGAGCGTCCGGTCTGAATGTTGGCGATGGCCGAGTCCAGCGCCTGCATGCCCGAAGCGCAATTGCGCATCACGGTCCAGCCGGGCACTTTGTTGCCGCAGCCCAGGCGCAGGGCGATCACCCGGCCGATGTTGACTTCGTCGGGCGACGGCGCGGCGCAGCCCACGATGACCTCGTCCAGGTCCGTGGGCGCGTAGGGCTGTCGCAGCAGCAGGCCGCGGCCGGCCTGCACCGCCAGATCCCCGGCGGCGAACGGGCCGGGGCCCGTGCGCGCCTTCAGGAATGGCGTGCGGGCGCCGTCGACCACGTATACCGGTTTGAATGCCATCCGATCTCCTCTGCGTGTTGACTGGGTCCTCAGGCGGCCTTGCGTTCGGCCGCTGGCTTGACCGCGCCTGTGACGCCGAGGTCAAAGGGGAAATCATCCACTCTCACCACGCTATCGCGCAAGGCATTGCGACGCTTGACCACCGCATATTCTTCGGCGGTGATGCCGCCGGCGGCAAAGACGGCGTCGGCCAGGTCGCGCACGTTGGCCTGCGGATTGCCTTCGAGCGTGCCGCGCTTCTCGAACTCGCGGATCTTCGATTCGATCGGCTCGGCCTCCAGCGTGGCGGCCAGCGCCTGTTCGATCGCGCCGACCGGTTCGTCGGCGGTCGCGGGCAGATGGCAGCCGGCGGTCAGGCGGTCGCGGGTCGCGCCGGGGTTGATGAGCAGCCGAGCCACGTCCTGGCCCAGTTGGTCCGACGGCAGCGACTGCGGCCGGCCCCAGGGGAAGACGATGCGGCGCAGGCTCCACGCCACCACCCGGTTGGGATAGTTTTCCAGCAGGCCGTCGATGGCGTCCTGCAAGCGGAACAGCGCGTCCTGCACCGACCAGTGCGCCAGCGGCGCGTCGGCGCTCTGGCGGCCTTCGTCCTCGAAGCGCTTGAGCGCGGCGCTGGCCAGGTACATCTGCGACAGGATGTCGCCCAGGCGCGCCGACAGGCGTTCGCGGCGCTTGAGGCTGCCGCCCAGCACCAGCATCGAGGTGTCGGCCAGCAGCGCGAAAGCGGCCGAATAGCGGCTCAGCAACTGGTAGTAGCGCTTCATCTCAGGCGCGACGTCGGCGTCGATGCCAATGAAGCGTCCGCCGGTCAGGGCGGTGCCCAGCGCGCGCAGCGTGTTGCGCGCGACAAAGCCGACGTGGCCCCAGAAGGCCTGGTCGAAATCGATCAGGCCCTGCCTGCGGTCGGACGACTGCGCCGCGCGCATCTCGGCCAGCACGTAGGGATGGCAGCGGATCGCGCCCTGGCCGAAGATGATCAGGCTGCGGGTCAGGATGTTGGCGCCTTCCACGGTGATGCCGATGGGAATCTGTTGATAGGCGCGGCCCAGGAAGTTGGAGGGCCCCAGGCAGATGCCCTTGCCGCCGATCACGTCCATGCCGTCATTGACGACCTGGCGCGCGCGCTCGGTGACGTGGTATTTGACGATGGCCGACACCACCGACGGTTTCTCGCCCAGGTCGACGGCGCCGGCGGTCATGCTGCGCGCGGCGTCCATCATGTAGGTGTGGCCGCCGATGCGGGCCAGCGCCTCCTCGACGCCCTCGAACTTGCCGACCGGGGTGCGGAACTGGCTGCGCACGCGGGCGTAGCCGCCGACGGCGCGGGCGGTCAGCTTGGACATGCCGGTGTTGGACGATGGCAGCGAGATCGAGCGGCCGGCCGCCAGGCATTCCATCAGCATGCGCCAGCCCTGGCCGGCCATGGCCGGGCCGCCGATGATGAAGTCCAGCGGCATGAACACATCCTGGCCGCGGGTCGGGCCGTTCATGAACATGGCGTTCAGCGGGAAGTGGCGGCGGCCGGTGTCCACGCCGGGATGGTCGTGCGGCACCAGCGCGCAGGTGATGCCGATGTCCTTCCTGCCGCCCAGCAGGCCGTCCGGGTCGTACAGGCGGAAGGCCAGGCCCAGCAGCGTGCAGACCGGCGCCAGCGTGATGTAGCGCTTGTCCCAGCTAACGCGCATGCCGATCACTTCGCGGCCCTGCCATTCGCCTTTGCAGACGATGCCGCTGTCGGGAATGGCGGCGGCGTCGGAACCGGCCCAGGGGCTGGTCAGCGCGAAGGCCGGCACTTCCTCGCCGCGCGCCAGGCGCGGCAGGTAGTGGTTCTTCTGTTCGTCGGTGCCGTAGTGCAGCAGCAGCTCGGCGGGGCCGAGCGAGTTGGGCACCATCACCGACACCGCCAGCGCCGACGAGCGCGTCGACAGCTTGGTCACGATCTCGGAGTGGGCATAGGCCGAGAAGGCCAGGCCGCCGTATTCCTTGGGGATGATCATGCCGAGGAAGCCGCTGCGCTTGAGATAGTCCCAGACCTCGGGGGGCAGGTCGAAGCGCTCCTGCGTGATGTTCCAGTCGTTGACCATGCGGCAGGCCTCTTCGGCCTGGTGGTCGAGGAAATGTTGTTCCTCGTCGGTCAGACGCGGGCGCGGGTAGGCCAGCATGCGCTTCCAGTCGGGGCGGCCGCGGAACAGCTCGCCTTCCCACCACACCGTGCCGGCCTCGAGCGCGTCGCGCTCGGTGTCAGACATCTGCGGCAGCACCTTGCGGTAGAGATTGAAGATCGGCGCCGACAGCAAGGCCCGCCTGAGCGGGCGCACGCCCAGCAGGATGACGGCCAGCAGCGCGATGACGATCAGCGCGACGATGACTGCGTTCATTTCCTAGTCTCCTTTTTTTGAATTCTCTGGAACCGCCGCGCCGCGCCGACCCGGGGCCGCTAGGTGGCGGGGTGCTGCGGCAGCGGAGCGCGCAGGCCGCCGAGCAGGAAGCTCATCAGGCGGGGCAGCAGCAGCTCGGGGTTGTCGGGTTGCTCGGACTCGTCCAGCGTCCAGCCGGTCACCGAGCGCAGCAGGTCGGTGCCGATGATGGCGTAGGAGGTGGCGCCGAGCATGAACTGGAAACGCCACACGATTTCGGCGCGCGGCACGTCGGGCAGGGCGGCGAACAAGGCATTGCGATAGCGCTCGAGCACGTCGGCGTATTCCTCGGCGAACAGGGCGCGGATGAAGCCGGCGGGGTCGGTCATGGTGCGTTCGAGCAGCGGCAGGAAAGTACTGCCGGCCTGCTCCGGATCGGCCGCCAGCCGCAGCAGCGTGCCGAAGAAGGCGTCGACGATCTGCGACGGCTTGAGCGGCTTGCCCTGGGCCTGGGCCTCGAGCTCGTCGAGCAGTCGCAGCCGTTCGCGGTTCAGGACTTCCAGGCGGCGCTTGAGCACGGCCTGCACCAGCGATTCCTTGGAGCCGAAGTGATAGTTGACCGAGGCCAGGTTGACGCCCGCCGCGCCGGTGATCTGGCGCATGGACGTGCCGTCGTGCCCCTGCTGGGCAAACAGGGCTTCGGCGGTGTCCAGGATCGATTCGCGCGTGCTGGAGGATCTGAGTTCTTGCATTAAGTTGAATTCAAACGTTTGTTTGAAAGCAGTATGCGTAAAAGATCGCAAGCGTGCGACCCCTGCAATCCCGAATAGGGTTTACCCCTAAAAACGGAGTGCGTGCGGCGCTCGTTCCTTTGCATGAGAACCCCTGCCGTTGGCTGAGGCGGAGCGCGGCGTGTCGTCCAAACGGCGTTGCGCCGTTTGGCCTCGGACTTGCGCCCTAGGATGAAAGCCGTCTGGAAGGTCGGGGCGAAACGCCGCAGTATCACAGCGAGGACTTGAGAGCGTGGCACCGTGGATGCGCCTGGCGAGCCCGATCGCCGTTCCGGTGCCGCAGGCCATATCGACCTGACACAGGAGCAGGAGACATGAAGACCTACAGAGTGGGGCTGTTGATCGATGGCACCGACCAGCCCGGCTGGATCCACGACATGGCTGAGTGGCTCGCGCGCAGCCAGGATTTCGATCTTTCCGCACTGCTGGTCATGGAGAAAGACGCCGCCGGCCTGGCGCCGCGGTTTGGCGCCAAGGCGCTGTTCGGCACGCTGTCGCGGCTGGAGTCGCGCCTGCTGCCGGCGCGGCAGCGCCAGATGCTGGCCTGCCGCGACTTGCGCGACGGCCTGCCCGCATCGACCACGGTGCTGACCCTGCCGGCGGGCCCGCGTGACAGCGGACGCGATGACGGCGTGGCGGCGTTGGGGCTGGACCTGGTGATCATGCTGGGCGCGCTGCCGCCGCCGCGCTCGCGGATGGCGGGCTGGGCGCGGCACGGCATCTGGCGGCTCAGTTATTCCGACATCGCCGTTTCCACCAGCCGCTATGCGGGGTTTTGGGAGGTCTATCAGCGCGAGGACCATACCACCGTGAAGCTGTGGCGGGTGGGCGCCAGCGCGGACGAGGATGCGCTGCTGGACCAGCGCAGTTTCAATACCGAGGTGTTCTGGCTGAAGAACCAGACCCGCGCGTTCAGCCTCGGCAATTTCATGGTCTATGACGCGCTGCTGGCGCTGGCGCGGGCGCGGCCTGGCGCCGCGCCTCCCGGCATGCAGATCATGAGCGGCCAGCGCCGCGACGATCCGGCCGAGTGGGACAGCGCCGCCTATATCGCCCGTCAGGCCTGGTTAATGACCGATTTGATTGTGCGCCGCGTCATGAGGCGCAATGTGCGCTGGCGAATCGGTATGTTCCCATCGACCCGGCAACAGGCGGTGGTATCCGAGGCCATGGTATTGCAGCCTCCCAAGGGGCGTTTTTTCGCGGATCCGTTTGTTTATATGCGGGGCGATCATCCATATATTTTTTTTGAGGATTACGATTTTCACTCGCGCAAGGGAACGATCTCGGTCGCCACCTATGAAAACGGGGCTTTTCAGTTGCTCGGGACCGCCCTGAATCTGCCTTACCATTTATCATTTCCATATATTTTTGAATATGAAGGAACGACGTACATGGTGCCGGAAACGTGCGGAAATCGTAGTATTGAATTATGGAAATGCACGGAATTTCCGCTGAAATGGGAGCTTGATCTGACGCTCATGACCGATGTTTCCGCGGTCGATACTATTATTTTCAAACGCGGTGAATACTGGTGGCTATTAACCAATATCGATCGCACCGACGGCCAGAATCACTGCGATGAATTGTTCGCCTTCTTCGCCGACTCGCCGCGCTCGAGCCACTGGACGCCGCACGCCTGCAACCCGATCGTGCGCAACCCGATGCGGGCCCGCAACGCCGGGATCGTTGTCTCGCCTGGCGGAGAGGTGATCCGCTGCGCGCAGTACCAGGGCTTCTGCCACTACGGCAAGGGCGTTTCGCTGAACCGGATCGAAGAACTGTCGCCGTCGACCTACGTCGAGACCGACGGCGAGATCCACTACGCCAGCTTCCTGAAAAAACGCCATGCTTCAATGCACCATTGGCATCATCAGGGTGGCCATACGGTATTTGACTTCGCGTATATGGAGTAAATGACGCAAGCTACCGGAAAATAAAAGTGTTACCTATATTTCTTTTGCGGCGGATAGCCGCGGGCATAATGTGTCGGTGGAAACATATCGACAAGTCTGCCGCCCGATCCGGCCGCGTCGCGACTGCCTTTCCGTCGGCGCCGGTCGCGCCCCGTTCCCCCCGCGCATGCCTTGAACATGGCCTTGCCCAAGCCGGCCTGCCGGCCTGGGAGCCGCTTGGCGCGCGGCTTTGCGCGCGGATGGGCTTGGTGGAAACCCTAGCGGATGAAAGGATGAGAGGGGTGTCTCATCCTGTTTTATGAGTACGTTTACGGCTAACGAATGATTTCTGTTTTTGTCGGATTATATCGCTTGCCAGCGTCTTGATTTTGCCAATTTCGAACCATAAGATGGGTTCATGCCATCCGTTATGTTGGCTACGAAAGTCTCCCAGCCCAAATGGCCCGGTGCAGCGTCATTAGATATTCCGGGAAATCGCGGACCACCCCCGCGGGGTTGGAAAAAAAATAGTCTTCAGCACAGCGAAGATCCCTTCTAGGCCTGTTGAACAACCGGGAGGCCACCATGGCCAAGATGGTCCTGATTGAAGCCCATCCGCTTCTGCGGCTGGGGTTATGGCAGATTCTGAGCAAGTTGGACGATGTGTGGGAAATCGAAGGAATGGGGTTGGCCGATGTCTCGAAGGCCAACGGGGCGCATGCCGGCGCAGATCTTCTGATCTACGGCCTGCCCGTGGACAGCGAGGAAGCCTGGAGCACGCTGCATGAGATCCAGCGCGAACTCAGCCCCAAGCGCATCCTGCTGCTGACCGATGTCATGCCGCTGCCGATGCCGGTGCAGGGCTTGCCCGGCGCCAGCGTGTACGGTTGCCTGATGAAGACGGCGTCGGTGGAGATCCTGGAAGCGGCCATCCGCCTGGTCATGGCGGGCGGGCAGTGCTTCCCGAGCGAGCAGGCGTTGCAGGCGCCGGCTCAGGCCAGTTGCGTGCTGCCGGCGCGCGAGACCGATGACGCTGGCAAGGGCACCATGCCGATCAGCGCGGGCGCGCAGTTGCTGCAGATCACGCCGCGCCAGTACGAGGTATTGGTGCTGCTGGCCAGGGGCTATCCCATCAAGACGGTCAGCCGCATGCTCAACATCTCGGTGGCCACCGCGAAAACGCATGCCTGCACGCTGTACCAACGCCTGCACGTCAAGAACAAGGGCGAGGCCGTGTACGCGGCGCTGCAACGCGGCGCCACGCTGGAATGGCATGAGCCCAACGCTCGCGACGTGGACGCCGGACAGATGTATGGGCGCAAGCTGGGCTGAAGCGCCGGGGCTCGGCGCCCCGGCTCGCGCCATCCGCCAGACCGCGCGCGGCCCCCGCCCATCGGCCCGGCCGGGCGCTCCCCGCCATCCCGCCTAGGGCATACACTGCAGCATCGGCGGTCGCCGTGCCGCAGCATTCCTCCTCCAATCATCCTCCTGTACGAGATTCAGCGAACGTAGCCGCTGATAGCATGGGTTGTGTCCGCAAGCATGGGTTGAGACGGCGAATCGCTATGCCGCCAGAGCCCACCCCGCGCGGCGGACGAGATTCCCGTGAGCCGGGTGACGCGCCGGAACCGTCGTCGCTGCCGTGCGCCGCCTTGCCATGGGAACCGTGTCTGGACCCTGTGTCACAAGGTTCCCCCCGGGATGACAACCGTTCTGATCGAAGACTACGCGCTGCTTCGCGTCGCTATCCAGCATGTGTTGGAGCGCGTGCGCAATGCCGAGGACATCCTGGCGATCTCGCCAGCCCATCTCTTGAACATGCCGGGCTCGATCAATCGGCCAGTGGAATTGCTGGTGGTCGGCTGCAGCGGGGTAACCGAGCCCGACATCGGCCTGCTGTCGCAGGCGATGGCGCTGTTCATGCCGCGCCTGGTGCTGGCGCTGTACGCGGTGCTGGACCAGAACGTCATGGCCGCCTGCGCGCGGGCCGGCGTGGCGGGTTATCTGCCCAAGGCCTCCAGCCCGGATGCGTTGGCCGCCGCGGTCAGCCTGGTGCTGGCGGGCGGGGAATGCTATCCGCAGCCAGCGGCGCGGCCATTGGGCGCCTCGCAGACGGCGGCGCCGGAATTGCGCGAGCTGACGCAGCGGCAGGAGGAGATCCTGCAATTGCTGGTGCAGGGCAAGACCATGCGCGAGATCGGCCAGCACGTGGGCATTTCGGTGGCCACCGTCAAGAGCCATGCGCGCACCCTGTACTGGAAGCTGAACGCGCGCAACCAGGCCGAGGCCGCCTACATCGCGGTGCAGATGGGCCTGGTGCGCGGCAGTGGCAAGCCCGGCGAACCCACCTGAAGAAGTCCCAGGAAAAAGGCGGCGCGCCCTCAAGCGCGCCGCCCTGGATGGCGCCAGGCCGTGATGGCGGCGTCAGCGGCCCGTGTCGCGGCGCGCGGCGCTGGCGGCGCTGGCAGGGCTGGGCGCGGCCGGCACGGTGACGGGATCGACCACCGCCGCGAACTCCCGTTCGGCGGCCGCCAGCACCGCGTCGATGTGCAGATAGCGCAGCGCGTGGCGGCGCGCGGCGGTGCCGAGGGTTTCGCGGATCTGCGCGTTGTTGGCCAGCTTGCGCACCGCCTCGGCCATGGCCGCGGCATCCTCGGGCGGCGTGACCAGGCCGCAGTGCGCCACCACGCCGGCCAGCTCGGTGCCGCGCGCGGCGCCGCACACCACCGGTCGGCCGCTGGCCAGCATGCCGGTCAGTTTGGACGGCATGACCAGATCGGCGGCGCCGGCGCGTTGCGGCAGCAGGTGGATGTCGGCGGTGTTCAGCAGCGCGCCCAGGCGTTCGCAGGGCTGCAGGTCGAGAAAGCGCACCCGCGCCAGGCCCTCGCACTGCGCCTGCAGCGGCGCGCGTTCGGGACCCTGGCCGCAGAACACGAACCACAGGCGCGGTTCGTGCTCCAGCAACCGCGCCACCTGCGCCAGCGTGAGCAGGCCCTGCTTGCCGCCCATGTTGCCGGAGTACAGCGCCACCACCGCGTCGGCGGGAATGCCGAGCTCGGCGCGCAGATTGCCCGCGCGGTCGGGCGCGATGGCGTTGACGTCGATCCAGTTGGGCAGCAGCACCGCGCGCTGCGGGTCGATGCCCTTGTACAGCGCCAGGTCCTGCATGCGCCGGGAAATCGTCGAGACGCGGTCGAAGCGCCGCATCAGCCAACGCTCGGCGCGCTGCACCAGGCCGCGCAGTCGCGCGCCCTTGAGCAGGCCCAGGTCGAAGGCGGCGTCCACTTCATAGTCCTGGATGTGCAGCCAGGCGCGCGCGCCGCTCAGCCGCGCCGCCAGCCATGCGGCTGGGGCGCAGAAGAGGGCGGGCTCGACCACGAGGATCAGGTCCGGCCGGCCTGCCGCCGCCCGCAGCAGCGACGGCAGGCTGGACAGCGCGAAGCTGGCCAGGTGCACCAGGCGCTTGGCGCCGCCGGGCTTGCGCGGCACCCACAAGGGCGCGCGCCGGACGTCGACGCCGGCGCGCGTCTCGCGGCGGTAGCGGCCGGCGTGATAGCCGTCGTGGACCTGCCATTGGGGATAGTAGGGCGGCGCGGTGACCACGCTGACCTGGTGGCCGCGGGCGGCCAGCCATTCGGCCATTTCCGCGTTGTACTTGCCGATGCCGGTCAGCTCCGGCGCGTAGTTGATGCTGTACAGAAGGATCTTCATGTTGGCGGCTCCACGCGGGGTTTGACGGGACGGCAGGGATTGCCCAGGCACACCATGGCGGGCGGCAGGTTGCGGAACACCGAACTGCGCGCGCCGACCACGGCCTCGCGGCCGATGGTGACCCCTGGGCCGACGAACACGTCGGTGGCGACCCAGGCGCCTTCCTCGATGCGCACAGCGCGTTCGCGCAGCGGGAAGTCGGGCTTGCCGGCGTCGTGGTCGGCCGCGCACAGGTAGCTGCGCTGGGAGATCACGGCATGGGCGCCGACGTGGATCGGCCCCAGGCTGTAGAGCACCGCGTCGTCGCCGATCCAGGCGTAGTCGCCGATTTCCACCTTCCAGGGATAGGTCACGGTGGCGCTGGGCCGGATCAGGACTTTGCGCCCGACGCGGGCGCCGAAGCAGCGCAGCAGCCAGCGCCGGAAGCCGTAGGCCACCTGCGGCGACCAGCGGAACAGCGACCCCTGCACCAGCCACCACAACTGCACCGTCAACGCCGAGCGGCCGCGCTGTCCAGGCGCCACGGCGAACTGGTCGAGCCGCTGCAGCGCGCTCATTTGGCGGCTCCGGCCACCGCGTCACGCTGTCCGCGCTCGGGCTCGGCCAGTCGCGCCTGCCGGATCTCCTCGGTCTTGATGCGGATCTGCCAGTAGTACATGGCGCGCGCGATGGCGTAGTCGAAGCCGGCGCGTCCGTCGAGGAACCCCAGCCGCAGCACGTACGAATGCAGGAACGAGATCGGCGCCTTGAACGGCATCGCCTGGAATACGCGCTTGAGCAGCGCCCGCGCGCCAACGTTGGCCTCGCGCGGGTCGTTCATCAGGCCCTTGATGCGCAGGTTGGCTTCCCAGTCGGAGTAGCGGTTGTGCTTGTCGAAGTAGTGGTACAGCGAGTCGTGGTCGTTGTGCACCATGCGCGCCCGCAGCGCGAAGGTTGCGCCCTGCACCTGGGGCTGGTAGTGGCCCTCGACCTCCCACATGTGGGCCACGTCCAGGTCGTCGTAGTCGAGAAAGCGCGAGCGCTCGCGCGCCAGCAGTGCCAGCTTGTAGACGCGATGGCCGTGGCGCAGCTTGCGGCCGCAGAACACGTAGTCGAACGGCACGAAGGCGCCGCCGGCGCCGGCGGCAAAGCGCGGCAGCGCGGCGCGGATCTCGGCGGCCAGCTCGGGCGTCATTTCCTCGTCGGCGTCGACGTACAGCACCACGGGGTGGGTGAAGGGCAACTGCTCCAGGCACCACTGCTTCTTTTTCGGGTACTTGCCATTCCACTGGAAGTTGCTGACCTTGGCGCCGAGCGCGGCGGCCATGGCGCAGGTGGCGTCGGTGCTGTTGGAATCGACCACGAAGACTTCGTCGAAGTCGGCCAGCGCCTTCAGGCATTTGGCGATGTTGCGTTCCTCGTTCTTGGTCATGACGACCACGGACACCGGTATCTTGGACATGATGCTTTCCTTTCAGGAGGCGGCGCGCCGCATCAGCGGCTGGAACAGCTCGATGACGTCGCGGCAGTGCCGCTCCAGTGAAAAGGCGTCGGCGCGCCCGGGGCCGTCGGCCGCCAGTTTCGCGCGCATGTCGCCGTCGTAGGCCAGGCGGCGCACCGCCGCGGCCAGGGCCGCCGCGTCGCCCACCGGCACCAGCAGCCCGTAGCGGCCGGCGTCGAGGATCTCGGCCGGCCCGTGCGGACAATCGGTGGAAATGACAGGAACCCCCAGGCACAGCGCCTCGACCAGCACGTTGCCGAAGCTCTCGCGCACCGAGGTCAGGGCGAAGGCGCCGGCGCCGGCGATGACCGGGAACGGGTTGTCGATGTGGCCGGCCAGCGTCACCGGGCTGCGCGAGGCGCGTGCGTCGATACGCTTTTGCAGGGCGGCGTGTTCCGAGCCTTCGCCCAAAATGGTGAAGCGGATGCCCGGGTCGTCCAGCAGCGCGGCGGCGTCGATCAGGGTGGCATAGTCCTTGACGGCCTCCAGGCGACCGACCGCGACCACGTGGTAGGGCGCGGCGGCAGGCTCGGCGTCCGTGGACGTCGCGCTCTGCTCGCGCACCTCGTCCAGCGGCACGCCGTTGTAGATGGTGCGCACCTTGCCGCGCAGCGGCGGAAACATGCTGACCAGGTCTTCCTTGACGCCGCGCGACACGCCGACGACGGCGTCGTGGCGGCGGTAGGTCTGGCTCACCAGCCAGCACTTGAGCCGCCGCATGCGCGACGCGCCGTAATGGATGGCGGGGCTGCTGTGCTCGAAGGCGACGGTGGCGAATTTGCCGCGCAGCAGCTTCCTGGCCAGCACCACCAGCATATTGCACAGCAGGCCGTGCGAGCAGACGATGGCGGGCCGGTCACGGCGGATCTGCTTCAGCAGGCGCCAGAACGCCACCGGCAGCATCAGCCGCAGCGAGGTGGGCGATTCGATGACCGGCAGCGCCCGTGTCACGCGTGGATTGGCGACCGGGTACTCGCGGTTGCGCGAGCGCAGCAGGAACAGCGCGGCGTCCTGGCCCCGCTCGGGCAGGGCATCGGCGATGAAGGCAACGCATCTTCCGACGCCGCCGTGCAGGTCGGGCGCGACGAACAGGACATCAGGCATGGGGCAGTACTCGCGGTGACGCCCGGCGCATGGCGTCCGGACGGGGGCTGGGAGCCGCGGGTGCGGGCGTGGGCACGGGCATGGCCCGCGCATTGCGTATCAGCGACAGGCAGTAGCACAGCAGGAAGCCGGTGAAGGCGGTCTTGGGGGCGTACGCCAGGCCGCCCGAGAGCGAGTCGATGAAGATGTAGATCGGCGCCGTGGCGAGCAGATAGCGTCGATGCAGTTCGAGTCCGGGGTGGGCGTAGCGCCGGAACAGCGACAGCAGCAGGATCAGCAGTGGCGGCAGCATGATCATCGCCGTGCCGACGATGCCGAACTTCATCAGGTAGAAGGCCCAGGAATTGTGCGCGAACGTGCTCAGTTCGAAGCCGTTCTCGCCCATCACCCAACTGCGAAAGCCGGCGCCCTTGCCGAACACCGGGCTCTCGGCGAACGAGTCCATCTGGCCCTGCATCTCCTGGATGCGGGCGCCGTAGCTGGAGTCCTCGTCCAGGCGTTCGACGCTGAAGACGCGGTTGGTCAGCACCTCCAGGTAGCCGATGCTGGCGAACACCAGGATGCCGGCCACCGCCGCCGGCGCGAAGATCATCACCACCCGGCGGCGCACGTCGGAACCGGCCGCCAGCATCACCGCCAGCAGCACGGACACCATCAGTTGCAGGTACTGGCTGCGGTTCAGCGAGAACACCAGCGCCAGCAGCATGTACACCGTCAATGCGTAGGCCTTGGGGCCGGACACGTTGAGCGTTTTGCGAAAGTACAGCAGCGACACCACGCCGAACGGAATCGCCCAGACGCCGAGCCGCACGTTGCGCAGCGGGTTGGCGACGCTGAAGCCCTGCAACTGCTCCAGCAGCATCAGCGTGGCCACGGCCAGGCACGCCGCCACGATGTACTTTTGCAGCAGGGCGTAGGCCGCCGGGCTGTCGATGTCCTTGTAGCAAAGGAACGGCACGCTCAGGAAGTAGAAGACGATGCGCAGGTCGCGGGCGACGTCGCCGGTCTCGATGCCCGGATGATGCAGCGACACCAGCAGCAGGTAGATCACCGTCAGCACCTGCAGGCCCAGCAGCATGCCGAGCGCGCCGCGCGGCAGGGCATAGGCGGCCGGGTCCGCCAGCCGCAACGCCTTGACCACCAGGATGGCGACGAACAGCACGTCGAACGGCGACAGCTTGAAGCTGCCCACCCCGAGGATGAAGTGGTCGTCGTTCAGCGCCAGCGCGGTGAAGGCGAACAGGCCCAGCAGGTGCAACGTGGAAAGACGGCGGTGCGGATGCATGGCGGCTCCATGGCTGGGTGGGGTCAGTGCGCGGCCCAGTCGTCGCGTCCGAACAGTTTGATGGCGAGCTTTTCGACGAGGTAGGACAGATCGCCCTGGCGCGCGTGCGCCGCCACCTGCGACGCCCGGCACGACAGGCCGAACAGCTTGCCCATGCCCGGTTCGGTGCGGCGGATACGCTCGACGATCTGCTGGCGTTCCTCCAGCAGCACGTCCTGCATCAGCGCGGTCTTGGTCTCGTCATGGGCGGTGTACACGCCCATCGCGTCCGGCACGATCTGGTTGCGGCCTTCGCGCAGCAGCCGGCTCCACAGTTCCAGGTCCATGCAGTAGCGCATGCTTTCCTGCAACAGGCCGTGCTTGAGCAGGAGGTCGCGGCGGAAGATGGCCGACTGGTTCGGGATCGAGGCCTTGACCACGGTCAGCGTGCCGCGGTTGACGGGGGTGTAGTGGATCTTGCGGAAGATGTGGTTGTCGGCGTCGGCCACGAACAGGTTGCCGCTGACGATCGGCGCCCGGCCCCGCGCCGCCGCCGCGCCCAGCTTGCGCAGGGCGCCCGGGTAGTACAGGTCGTCGGAGTTCTGCCAGCCGACATAGTCGCCGGTGGCGCGCTCGAAGCCCTTGTTGATGGCGTGCGACTGGCCGCGGTCGGGCGCGCTTTCCCAGTGGGTCAGGTAGCGCTCGTACTTGCGGATGATGTCGACGCTGCCGTCGGTCGAGCCGCCGTCGATGATGATGTACTCCAGCCGCGGATAGCCCTGGTTGAGCACCGACACGATGGTGCGTTCCAGGAAGCGGGCCTGGTTGAACGAGGGGGTCACGATGGTCAGCTTGGGCAACAGGCCGCCGGCGATCGGCGCGGGCGGGCGCAGCTCGCTCACGAAATCGATCAGTTCACGCGAGTACTCGTTGTGACGCTTGCGCATATAAGACCTCAGCATGTTCACTACCGGGTGGCCGCAGGCATTGCGCCCGGGTAGTCGGGCCGGGATTGACGGATGGCGAGCGCCACGCCGGCCAGCGTGATCGCCGCGTAGGCCATGCGGCCCCAGGCGGCGGCGTGTTCGCCCGCCGCGTGCACCAGGACGGCCATGACGCACAGCATGGCCAGGCCGCCCAGGCCGTTCAGAATGGCGACTGCGCGCGAGTTGCCCAGCCCGAGCAGGGAAAAATGCGCGGCCGCGTTCAGCGACAGCAGCCCGGAGGCGGCGATCAGCAGGCGGAAGGTGCCCAGGTGGCCCTCGGCCACCGCCTGGCCCAGCAGCAGGTCCAGCAGCGGCGCGCTGACCGCCAGCACCGCCACGGTGGCGCCGGCCGACAGCAGCAGGTTCCACCGCATCAGGCGGCGGATTTCCTCTTCGGCGGCGCCGGGATGGGGCGGCGCCGCGGCCAGCCGGCTGACGCGCGGCATGGCCTTCTGGAAAATCGCCACCGAAGCGGTGTGGATCATCTGGCCGACCTGCACGCCGACCGTGTAGATGGCCAGCGCGGCCGGGCCCATCAGGCTGCCCACCAGCACCCGGTCGACCGAGCCGAACGCCAGGGCGCTGAGGCTGTTGAGCCAGGACCAGCGCGAGAACTTGAACGCCGCCAGCATCGCGCCGCGGTCTCGCACCGGGCGCACCAGCGCATGGCCGTAGCGGCGCGCGAACACGCGCATCTTGACCGAGCCGGCCAGCAGCAGGCCGACCGCCTGGGCCAGGCCGGTCCAGGTGGGCGAAGCGGTCAGCCAGGCGGCGGCGCAGGCCAGCGCCATGGTGCCGCTGCGGCTGAAGACTTCGCACAGGGCGGTGGCGCGGAAATCCTCGCGGCCCTTGAGGCAGCCGGACATCAACTGGTCGTATTGCTGCGTCAGGTAGACCGCCAGCGCCGGCATGGCCAGCAGCGTCACCGCGACCCCGCCGAAGGTGGCGGCGGGCCAGCCCAGCCAGACCACGCCCCACAGCAACGCCGCGGCCGCCGTCACCACGCCGAGCGCGCAGCCGATCAGCGACATGGCGACGCCTGCCGCGCGGTAGGCGCCGCCCGGCTCGTGCAGGCGTTCGGACACCAGCTTGGTGGCGGTCACGGCGGCGCCCAGGTTGGCGGCGTTGCCGAAGCCGGCCAGCGCGATGATCATCGAGTACTGGCCAAATCCCACCGTGCCCAACTGGCGGAACAGGATGGGCAGCGCCACCAGCGCCGCGACCGGGCCGATGCCGTATTCCACCAGCCCCCAGAACGAGGCATTGCCGGCGACGTGCTGCCTGATGAGTCGGATCATCGGTGGGCCTGTGCTCGGTTGGCGTGGCGCTCAGGCCACGGGCAGCGGCGGACGCGCCTGCTCGCGCAGGAAATGGCCATAGGCCAGCGTCACGCCATGGGTAAGCGATATCTCCGGTTTCCAGCCCAGGGCGCGCACCCTGGACGAGTCCATCAGCTTGCGCGGGGTGCCGTCGGGCTTGCTGGCGTCGTAGACGATGTTGCCCTGGTAGCCGACCACCTGCGCCACCACCCGCGCCAGCTCGGCGATGGACAGGTCCTGGCCGGCGCCGATGTTGTACATGCCCTCGGCCGACGGCGTTTCCATCAGCATCACGCAGGCCCGCGCCAGGTCGTCCACGTACAGGAATTCGCGCAGCGGCCTGCCGCTGCCCCACAGCGTCACGCTGTCGTCGCCGGCCTCGCGGCCCTCGTGGAACTTGCGGATCAGCGCCGGCAGCACGTGGCTGCTGTGCAGGTCGTAGTTGTCGTGCGGGCCATACAGGTTGGTCGGCATGGCGCAGACGAAGTGCGCGCCATGCTCGCGCTGGTAGGCCTCGCACAGCTTCAGCCCGGCGATCTTGGCGATGGCGTAGGGCTCGTTGGTGGCTTCCAGCGGACCGGTCAGCAACGCGTCCTCGCGCAGCGGCTGCGGCGCGTCGCGCGGATAGATGCAGGACGAACCCAGGAACAGCAGCTTGCGCACGCCGGCCGCGTAGGCGGCGCGGATCACGTTGCACTGGATCATCAGGTTGCGGTAGAGGAAGTCCACCGGATGGTTCTGGTTGGCCAGGATGCCGCCGACCTTGGCGGCCGCCAGGTACACCACGTCGACCGGCGTGGTCGAAAAGAAGCGGTGCACCTGGTTCTGGTTCTCCAGGTCCAGTTCGCTGTGGCTGCGCGTGATGACCTGGCGGTAGCCGCGGCCCTGGAGCTCGCGCACCAGCGCCGCGCCCACCATGCCGCGATGGCCGGCCACGAACACGCGTTGATCCTGATGGCTCATGGCGGGCTACTCCTTGTAGGCGTAGATTTCGTAGCCGTTCTGCTCCACCAGGGCATCGCGGCGCGCGTCCTTCAGGTCGCTCTCGACCATCTCCTTGACCAGTTGGGCGAAGGTGGTGCGGGGCGACCAGCCCAGCTTCTCGCGCGCCTTGGTCGGATCGCCCAGCAGGGTCTCGACCTCGGTCGGACGGAAGTAGCGCGGGTCGACCCGCACGATGACCTGGCCGGCCTTGATGTCGTGCACCGGGCTGAACAGCACCGTGGCGGTTTCGTTCAGGCCCTCGCCTTCCCACGCCAGCAGGATGCCCAGCTCGCGCGCGGCGGTATTGATGAACTCGCGCACGCTGTACTGCATGCCGGTGGCGATGACGTAGTCCTCCGGCGTGTCCTGCTGCAGCATGAGCCACTGCATTTCGACGTAGTCGCGCGCGTGGCCCCAGTCGCGCAGCGCCGACAGGTTGCCCAGGTACAGGCATTCCTGCAGGCCCAGCACGATGCGGGCCAGGCCGCGGGTGATCTTGCGCGTCACGAAGGTCTCGCCGCGCTTGGGCGATTCGTGGTTGAACAGGATCCCGTTGCAGGCATACATGCCGTAGGCCTCGCGGTAGTTCACGCTGATCCAGTAGGCGTACAGCTTGGCGGCGGCGTAGGGGCTGCGCGGATAGAACGGCGTGGTTTCCTTCTGCGGGGTCTCCTGCACCAGGCCGTACAGCTCCGAGGTCGAGGCCTGGTAGAAGCGGGCCTTGTCCTCCAGTTTGAGGATGCGGATGGCCTCCAGCAGGCGCAGGGTGCCCAGGCCGTCGGCGTTGGCGGTGTACTCCGGTTCTTCGAACGACACGCCGACGTGGCTCTGCGCCGCCAGGTTGTAGATCTCGTCGGGCTGCACCGATTGCACGATGCGGATCAGGCTGCAGGAGTCGGTCATGTCGCCGTGGTGCAGCACGAAGTTGCGCGGCTGGTCATGCGGATCCTGGTACAGGTGGTCGATGCGCGCGGTATTGAAGAGCGACGCGCGCCGCTTGATGCCGTGGACTTCATAGCCCTTGGCCAGCAGGAACTCGGCCAGGTATGCGCCGTCCTGTCCGGTGACGCCGGTAATCAGTGCCCGTTTTGGCATGGTTTTATCCTTAAGACTTAGTCACTGCACGAAAGGAGCCGAAGGCTGCGGAACCGATGTTCAACGAGATTACTGTCGCACCCGCCGCGGAGATATCGGCCAGAAGGTCTAAGAGATCAGCCTGTCGATAGGCAAAAAAGGACTGGATGATTTCGTCCAGCGCGCCCAGCGCCGTCACGATCGCCAGCGCCGTCAGCGCGGGGCGCCGACGCACCGAGGCGTAGATCAGCGCCGTCAGAAAGGCGTAGGCCGCAAGGTGCAGGCGCTTGTCGCCGAAGGTGGCCGACATTTCCGCCGCCAGGCCTGGCAGGTTGCCCACCGTGACCAGCGCCAGGAAGAACAGCGCCGCCGCGGGCAGGCAGATCCGCGCCGCCCCCGGGCGCAAGAAGGACGAGGCCGCGCGCCGCGGATCAGACACGGCCGTACATGTCCTGGAAACGGACGATGTCGTCCTCGCCCAGATACGCCCCGGACTGCACCTCGATGATTTCCAGCGGGATCTTGCCGGGGTTCTCCAGGCTGTGGACCTCGCCCAGCGGGATGTAGGTCGATTGGTTTTCGGTCAGCAGGTATTGCTTGTCGCCGTTGTAGATGCGCGCCGTGCCTGACACCACCACCCAGTGTTCGGCGCGGTGATGGTGCATCTGCGACGAAAGTCGCGCGCCCGGCTTCACGGTGATGCGCTTGACCTGGTAGCGCGGCCCCTGGCCCACCGAGTCATACGAGCCCCAGGGCCGCTGCACCTCGCGGTGGTGGTTCATTTCACTGCGGCGCTGGCCCTTGAAAGCCTCCACCAGCCGCTTGACGTCCTGCGAGCGGGTCTTGTGCGCCACCAGCACCGCGTCGGCGGTCTCGATCACCACGATGTCGTCCAGTCCCACCGAGGCCACCAGCCGGCTGGTCGAATGGATGAGGCAGTTGCGCGAGTCCTCGACCATCACGTCGCCGCTGGTGGAGTTGCCCTCGGCCGTCTTGCGGGCGATGCCCCAGACCGCGTCCCAGGCGCCGACGTCGCTCCAGGGCGCTGCCAGCGGGATGACCACGGCGCTGTCGGTGCGTTCCATGATGGCGTAGTCCATCGAGTCGCTGGGGCAGGCCTCGAAGGCGGGGCCGTCCAACTGGAACAGGCTGTCTTCGCCATGGCCGGCGGCCACGGCCGCGCGCACCTGCTGCAGGATGCGCGGCGCCAGGCGTTCCATCTCGGCCAGGAACACCGAGGCCTGGAAGGCGAACATGCCGCTGTTCCAGTAGTAGCTGCCGGTCTCGATGAAGCGCTGCGCCACTTCGGGCGAGGGCTTCTCGACGAAGCGGCGCACGCGTCGCGCCGGCGCCAGGTCGTCCGGCTCGGCCGCCTGGATGTAGCCGTAGCCGCTCAGCGGCGCCGTGGGCGTGATGCCGAACGTCACCAGCGCGCCCTGGCGGGCGGCCTGGTAGGCCTCGGCGAAGGCGGCGGCCAGCACCGGTCCGTCCTCCAGCACGTGGTCGGACGGCATGATCAGCATGACCGGATCCTCGCCGTCGCGCATCGCCCGCAGCGTGGCGGCGGCGATGGCGGGCGCGGTGTTGCGGGCGTGCGGTTCGAGCACGATCTCGGCGTCCTGTATGCCCAGTTCCTGCGCCTGTTCGGCCGCGATGTAGCGGTGGGCGGCGTTGCAGACCAGCATCGGTTTGGGCTGGGCGCCGGCCGAGCCGAGCCGCAGCAGTGTGTTCTGCAGCAGGCTGCGGTCATCGGTCAAACGGATGAACTGCTTCGGCAGCAGCTCGCGCGACAGGGGCCACAGGCGCGAACCCGAACCGCCGCAAAGGATGACGGCCCGGTAGGGGGGATGGGGGTGGGGCATGGCGCTGACTCCTTGAAGTAGGCCTGGGTGTTCGGATGCGCGCCGGGATCGGCGGCGATGGCCGCCGGGGATTGCCAGCGGTAGCGGCGGTGCTGGCCCAGCGGCAGGTTGCCGGCATCCAGCGTCAGATCGGCCTCGTAGGCGAGGACGACGTAATGGGTGGAACGGCCGGGCTCGCCGGCGAAATTGGTGTCGTAGAAGTGTTCGTACACGCCGCGCGGCCGCCAGGCGGGGGGCGGCAGCGTCACGCCCAGTTCCTCGCGGGCGATGCGCTGCAGCGCCCGCGCCAGCGTCTCGTTCTTGCGGATGCGGCCGCCCGGCACGAACCAGGCGCCCTGGGCCGGCGGGTTGCTGCGCAGCCCGGTCAGGTAGCGGCCCTCGGCGTCGCGCAGCAGCAGGTCGATGGACACCAGCGGCAGCATCTCCACCGCGCGGCGGAAGTCGTCCTCGGCCAGCAGGCCGGGGGCCGGCGCGGCCGGGCCGGGCGAGAAACGCACGCGCGCCGGGACGATCAGGGGCCAGCCGAGCGGTTCAGTAGACATTTCGGCCCGTCCATCCAGAGACCGCCGTGCGGGCGATGATCATCAGGTCCATCCGGAACGTCCAGTGCTGGATGTAATAGATGTCGTGCTCGATGCGGTCGCTCATCTTGCGCAGCGTGTCGGTCTGGCCGCGCAGGCCGTTGACCTGGGCCCAGCCGGTGATGCCCGGCTTGACGCGGTGGCGCATCATGTAGCGCTGTACCAGGTCCTTGTAGAGTTCGTTGTGCTCCAGCGCGTGCGGACGCGGGCCGACCACGGACATGTCGCCGCGCAGCACGTTCAGGAACTGCGGCAGTTCATCCAGGCTGGTGCGGCGCAGGAAGCCGCCGATGCGGGTGATGCGGGCGTCATTGCGGGTGGCCTGGGTGACCACGCCGTGCTCCTGGTGCACGGTCATGGTGCGGAACTTGTAGACGTGGAACACCTTGCCGTCCACGCCCAGGCGCGGCTGGGTGAACAGCACCGGCCCACGCGAGGTCAGCTTCACCAGGCACGCCACCGTCAGCATCACCGGCGACAACCCCACCAGCGCGCACAGCGCGAAGGCGCGGTCGAAGGCTTCCTTGGCCAGGTCGCGCACGCCGGCGGCCGGCAGGCTGTTGAGCTGGATGGCGGGCAGGCCGAGGAACTCGCCGATGCGGTGTCCCAGCAACTGGATCGACATCACGTCGGGGATCCAGCGGATGTCCACCAGGTCGTTGCGCAGGTGGTAGAGCACCTCGCGCAATTCCTGGCCTGCCTCCATCGGCAGCACGATCCAGACTTCCCGCACATTGTGCTCGCGCACGAAGCCATGCAGCGCGTCCAGCTCGTGCAGGCGGCGCACCTGCGGCGGCAGGTTTTCGTGGGCTTCGGCATAAATGCCGGCGATCTCGTAGCCGGCCTCGCGGTAGCGTTCGACACGGCGCCACAGGTCGTGGCCGAGCGCGCCGAAGCCGACCAGCAGCACGCGCTTGCGGTCCAGGCCGCGGTCGCGCGCCGCGCCCAGGATGGTGTAGGCCGCCAGGCGCACGCCGGCCAGCGCCAGGGCGACGGAGCCGAACCAGGTCGCCGCCCACAAGCGCGATACCGCCGCGCTCTGATGCATGAGAAAACTGACCAGAATGCCCAGGGCGAACACCGTGGCCCAGGCCGCCAGGCTGCGCACCACCAGGTCGGTCAGGCGGCGGCCGCGCCAGGAGACATAGAGGCGGAAGGCCGGGAACAGCGCGATGACGCCCAGGCCGCACAGGTAGATCAGGAACAGGTGGATCTGCGGAGGATCCGCCATCGCCTCGTCCGAGAACTTCAGCTCGGTGACGGCGAGGCCGCAGATGATGACGATCGCGGCATCCAACAGCCGGTAGAGATAGCTGGATCGGTTCGACCTCGCCGACGTGTCCGTAAGGGACGGGTCCATCGCGTACTCCTTTGTTCGGGGAGTCGCCCTGCGGCCGCGCGGAAAAAAAAAACGGTGCGCCGCCGCAAAGCATGTGGCTACCGTGGAAATCTTATTGAGTGCCCGGCGCACCCGAAACCTCCAAACGATGTAGGAGAAGGCTTAGGGCATCCGTCGAATGTGCGGGGCCTGGAAAAGGGAGTGGAATGTCGCAACCCGTTACGCATCGGGCTCCTTTCCAAGCAACGAAGTCATTCACAGTGGATTCGCCATGACGACATTTTTCGGAACGTTGAGCCGAGCCATCGCAGCCATTGCGCTCGTGTCCTCGCTGGGCGCCTGCGCCCTTTCTCCCGGCATGACCTTCAATGCCAAGCACCTGGTCGATCCGCTGGATCCGAACTCGGTGGCGCAGATCAAGGAGATCACGCCCTCGCTGGTGCTGGACGACAACCGCGCGCGGCAGGCGCTGCTGGACAACGACGGCATTTCGCGGCTGGTCGACAAGGCCGAGCCCTATCGCATCGGTCCCGGGGACATCCTCTCGATCGTGGTCTGGGATCACCCCGAGCTCGTCCTTCCGACGCAAACCTACGCCATCGGCACTGGGGTGACCGAACTAGCCTTCGGGGACACCGCATCGGGCATTCCGGGGTATACGGTCTCGTCCTCTGGATACATCCAATTTCCCTATACGGGATTGCTGAAAGTGGCGGGGTTGACTGAACTGCAGGCGCGCAATCTCATAGTCAACAGTTCCGGCAAATACATTCAGGACCCGCAAATCACGGTGCGCGTGCTGGGCTACCGCAGCAAGCGGGTCTACGTCGAAGGCGAGGTGAAGACGCCAGGCACGGTGGCGATCAACGACATTCCCATGACCTTGCTGGAGGCGATCAACCGCGCGGGCGGCGTATTGCCCACGGGCGACCGCAGCAGCGTGTACGTCATCCGCGAAGGCAAGAAGACCCGCGTGAATCTGCCCGCGCTGATCGACCGTGGCCAGGACCTGAACCAGGTCATGCTGAAGTCGGGCGACATCGTCCGGGTGACTCCGAGGGATGAGAGCAAGGTGTTCGTGACGGGCGAAGTGACTACGCCGGCCACGATCGTGATGCGCGACGGCAGATTGACGTTGAACGAGGCGCTGGGCGTGGCGGGAGGGCCCAACCAGTTGACCGCGGATTCGTCGCAGGTGTTCGTGGTGCGCAGCACCGAGCAGGCAACGCCGCTGGTGTTCCACCTGAATGCCGCCTCGCCGCAGGCCTATGCGGTGGCGGAGAAGTTCGAGTTGCAACCCAAGGACGTCGTCTTCGTCGATACGGCGGCGCTGGTGCGGTGGAACCGCTTCATCAGCAATCTGTTCCCGAGTGCACAGACGGTACAGACCGTGCATTCCATCAAGTAACCCTGGAGAGCTGCATGCCGTTGCCCATCGAATCGTTCGAGCCCTCCGTCCCGGCTCGCCAGCAGGAAACCCCGCTGTCCTCGCACGTGGACGCCATCTTCTCCAACCGTTGGCTGATCATCGCCATCACCCTGATCGCACTGCTGGGGGCCGTTGCCTACGTCATGGTGACCCCCTCGGTCTATTCGGCCGACATCATCGTCCAGGTGGAGGAGGAGCTGCCGCAAGGCCAGAGTCGCAGCCTCCTGGGCGACGTCTCGGCCATCTTCGACACCAAGGCCGAAACCTCCGGCGAAATGGAAGTGCTGCGTTCGCGCATGGTGGTGGGGCCGGCCGTCGACAAGTTCATGCTCTACATCCACGCCAAGCCGCGCTACTTCCCCGTGGTGGGCGAATGGCTGGCGCAGCGCCACGAAAGCCTGCCGTATCCATCCGGGCTACCCCGCGGCGGCTACGCCTGGGGCGGCGAGTCGATCTCGATCTCGCAATTGGACGTGCCGAACGAATGGCTGGGCAAGCCTTTTCGCATCACCAACCTGGGCGAGGGCGCCTACACCCTGAACGACAAGCTCACCGGCGCCACCTTCAACGGCACGGTCGGCAAGCCCGAGCACTTCCTGCTGCCTGGCGGCGGCGCGCTGGACGTGCACGTCGACGCGCTCAACGGCCGTCCCGGGACGGAGTACACGGTGTCGCGCACCTCGCGCCTGGCGGCGATCGAGGACGTGCAGTCGCGCCTGGGCATCTTCGAGCGCGGCCGCACCTCGGGCGTGATCGGGGTGACGCTGGAAGGCAACGATCCGGTGCTGACCACGGCGGTGCTGAACCAGATCGGCCAGGAATACGTGCAGCAGAACGTCAACCGCAAGTCGGCGCAGGCCGAGAAGTCGCTGGCCTTCCTCGACCAGCAGTTGCCGCAGCTCAAGCGCGAACTGGACGCGGCCGAGACCAAGTACAACTCGCTGCGCAACAAGCGCGGCACCATCGACCTGAGCGAAGAGGCCAAGCTGATCCTGGCGCAGTCGGTGGACGCCCAGACCAAGGTGATGGAACTGCGCGCCAAGCGCCAGGAGCTGATCACCCGGTTCGCGCCGACCCATCCGAGCATCGTCGCGATCGACCGCCAGATCGCCTCGCTGACGGGCGACGTCAACCGCATCGGCGACAACATCAAGCAGTTGCCGGACCTGGAGCAGGACGTAGTGCGGCTGGTGCGCGATGTGCGCGTCAACACCGAGCTGTACACGGGTCTGCTCAACAACGCCCAGCAATTGCGCCTGATCCGCGCCGGCAAGGTCGGCAACGTGCGCATCCTGGACGCCGCCGTGCAGCCGGACAAGCCGGTGCGGCCCAAGGCCGCCATCATCATCGCCGTCGTCACGGCCATCGGCCTGATCATCGGCGTGCTGTGCGCCTTCGTGCGCAACGCGCTGTTCGGCGGCCTGTCCGAGCCGGACGATGTCGAGCGCTACACCGGCCTGCCGGTGCTGGCGGCGATTCCGCACAGCGACCTGCAGGACAAGCTGTGGCGCCGCAGCCGCCGCAAGAACGCCACGGTGCCCGCGCTGCTGGCGCAGAGCCAGGGCAACGCGCCGCCGATCGAGAGCCTGCGATCCTTCCGCAACGTGTTGCAGGCCTCGCTGCGCCAGTCGGCCAACAATATGGTCATGTTCACGGGCCCGGTGGCGGGCGTCGGCAAATCGTTCCTGTCGGCCAATTTCGCTTTCATCCAGGGCGGGGTCGGCAAGCGCGTGCTGCTGATCGACGCCGACTTCCGCAAGGGCCAGCTCAATCGCTATTTCGGCGTGCCCAAGGAAGACGGCCTGTTCGAGGTGCTGTCGGGCACGCTGCCGCTCGAACGCGTGCGCAAGCATAGCGTCTCGGAGGGGGTGGATTTCATTTCCACGGGCGCGGTCAGCTTCGATCCCTCGGAACTGCTGGCCTCGCCGATCTTCGGCCAGACGCTGCGCGAACTGGCCAGCCAGTACGACATGGTCATCCTGGACACGGCGCCGGTGCTGTCCTCGCCCGACGCCGCCGTGGTCGGCACGCATGCCGCGGCGGTCATGGTGGTGGTGCGGTCGGGCATGAACACCGTGGGCGAGATCCGCGAAACCGCCAAGCGCCTGATCCAGGCCGGCGCGCCGGTCGACGGGGTGCTGTTCAACGGACTCAAACTGATGCCCGAGCGCTTCGGGTTCCGCTCCAAGTATGGCGGATACCGCTATTCGCGAGCCGCTTATTACGGTGATTTCAAGCAGAACGGCCCCAAGTAACCTCCGCGGAGAACTGGCATGCATGGAACGTTTGGCTGGGAAACCCCGCAGATCCTGGATGCGGTCTTCAAGGCGTATGACATACGCGGCACGGTGCCCGATGAAATCGACGCGCGCTTCGCCCACAGCCTGGGCATGGCGGCCGGCGTGCGGGCGCTGGAGCTGGGCGCGCGCGCCATGGTGGTGGGGCGCGACGGGCGCCTGAGCAGCGTGGAACTGGCGGCGGCGCTGCAGGCCGGGCTGCGTTCGGCCGGCCTGCATGTGATCGACATCGGCATGGCGACCACGCCGATGGTCTATTTCGCGGCCCGCCTGATGGACACCGGCGCCGGCATCGCCGTCACCGGCAGCCACAATCCGCCGTCCCACAACGGCTTCAAGATCGTGCTGGACGGCGCTTCGCTGTATGGCGACGGCATCATCGCGCTGCGCGACGCCATGCGCCTGCCGATCGAGTCGGCCAGCGTGGCCGGCGGCCGCACGCAGATGCAGATCCAGCCCTGCTACGCGGCGCGGCTGGTGGGCGATATCCGCCTGGCGCGCCCGATGAAAATCGCCATCGACTGCGGCAACGGGGTGGCCGGCGCGGTGGCGCCGGCGCTGTTCCGCGCCCTGGGCTGCGAGGTCACCGAGCTGTTCTGCGAGGTGGACGGGGCTTTCCCCGGCCATCACCCGGACCCGGCCGATCCGCAGAACCTGCAGGACCTGATCTATTGCCTGCGCTACTCCGACTGCGAAGTCGGGCTGGCGTTCGACGGCGATGGCGACCGGCTCGGCGTGGTCACCAAGTCGGGCCAGATCATCTGGCCCGACCGCCAACTGATCCTGTTCGCCCGCGATGTGCTGGCGCGCAACCCGGGCGCCGAGATCCTTTACGACGTCAAGTGCAGCCGCCACGTGGCGCGCGCCATCACCGAGGCCGGCGGCAAGGCCACCATGTGGAAGACGGGCCATTCGCTGATCAAGGCCAAGATGCGCGAGACCGGGGCGCTGCTGGCCGGCGAGATGAGCGGCCACATTTTTTTCAAGGAGCGTTGGTACGGCTTCGACGACGGCATCTACGCCGCCGCCCGACTGCTGGAGATCCTGTCCGGCGCGCCCAATCCGTCGGCGCTGCTCGAGAGCCTGCCGCAGTCCTGCGCCACCCCCGAAATCAAGCTGGAAACCACCCAGGGCGAGCAGTTCGAGCTGGTCGAGGCGCTGCGCGCCGGCGGCCAGTTTCCGGGCGCGCTTTCCATCAATGACCTGGATGGCGTGCGGGTCGACTACGCCGACGGCTTCGGCCTGGCGCGGCCGTCCAACACCACGCCCACGGTGGTGTTGCGCTTCGAAGGAGACTCCGTGGCCGCCCTGGCCCGCATCGAGGAGGACTTCCGCAACGCGTTCCGGCGCGTTGCCCCCCATATCCGTTTACCGTTCTAAGGAGCATCACGCGATGGGTAATGCGAATTTTGCGAGAGAGGCCGAGGCCGCGGTTGAGGCCGACAGCCTCGCCGCCAGCCTGGAATGGCGCGCTTTCGCGCAGGCGGCGCACGGCGCCGCGCTGGACGCGGGCGCATTGAAGGTGATCGAGGCGGCTGGCCTGTGCGTGGACCTGACCATGCAGCGGCAATCGCCCGCGCTGGACGCCGCCGCGCAGGCGCTGTTGCGCGCCCGCGGCCTGGACGAGGCGCGGCAGGCGCTGTTCTCCGGCGGCCCGGTCAACTGGACCGAGGGCAAGCCGGCCTGGCACACCGCGCTGCGCGCCGGCCGCACCCGCGAACAGCCTGAAGGCCAGGACCGGGACTCGGTCTGCGAGTATTCGCGCATGGCCGATTTCGTGCGGCACGTCGACCAGAACGCCGACTTCGCCACCGTGCTGCACATCGGCATCGGTGGCAGTGACTGGGGGCCGCGCCTGGCGATCCAGGCCTTTGGCGGCCCGGGCCAGCGGCGCCAGATCCGTTTCGTCTCCAACATCGACGGCCACGCCTTCCATGACGCGGTGGCCGGGCTGGACCCGCGTCGCTGCCTGGTGGTGGTGTCGTCCAAATCCTTCACCACCGTCGAGACCCTGCACAACGCCCGCGCCGCCATTGCCTGGCTGCGGCAGGGCGGGGTGGCCGATCCCTCCGCGCACCTGGCGGCGGTCACCGCCAACGCGCCGGCCGCGCGCGCCCTGGGGGTGCCGGCAGGCCAGGTGTTTCGCATGTGCGACTGGGTCGGCGGACGCTATTCGGTCTGGTCGGTGGCCGGGCTGTCGATCGCGCTCACCGTCGGCGCCGACGTGCTGATCGGCATGCGCGCCGGCGCCGAGGCCATGGACCAGCATTTCCAGCAGGCGCCGCTGGGAGCCAACGCGCCGGTGCAACTGGCGCTGGCCGGCCTGGTCAACTGCAGCGTGCTGGGCCACGGCTCGCTCAACATCGCCGCCTACAGCGCGCGGCTGCTGCACCTGGTGACCTACCTGCAGCAACTCGAAATGGAGTCGCTGGGCAAGCGCGTCGGCGGCGACGGCGCCGCGGTGGACGTGCCGACCGCCCCGATCATCTGGGGCATGCCGGGCACCGACGGCCAGCACACCTTCTTCCAATGGCTGCACCAGAGCGCGCATGGCGCGCCGGTCGATTTCATCGCCAGCCTGCAGGGCCACCCGGACAGCCCCGACGCCCACCGCATGCTGCTGGCCAATTGCCTGGCGCAGCGCCAGGCGCTGTTGCGCGGCAAGGATCTGGAGCAGGCGCTGCTGGACGTGGCCCATGTCGAGGACCCCGGGCAGGCGCTGACGCTGGCGCATCACATGGTGCACCCGGGCGGCCGGCCGTCCACGCTGATCGTGCTGCGCCAGTTGGAGCCGCGCGCGCTGGGCGCATTGCTGGCGCTGTATGAACACAAAGTGTTCGTGCAGAGCGTGGTGTGGGGCGTCAATCCCTTCGACCAGTGGGGCGTGGAACTGGGCAAGCGGCTGGCCACCGGCATCGAGCGCGAGCTGGCGGTGCCGGTGTCGGCCGGCGTGGTCGACTGGGGCCACGACGCGTCCACCTCGTACTGGATCGACCGCTATCGCGGCCACGCCCAGGCGCCGCAGCCGCGCCATGCCCGCCTGCCCGGCGTGGCGGCGCATCTTTGACCGGGAGCCGGGCATGAGCGAGATGCGCGTGCTGGTCACGGGCGGCGCCGGCTACATCGGCGCCCACACCCTGGTGGCGATGCTGGCCGCCGGCCAGCGGCCGCTGGTACTGGACAACTTCAGCAACGGCAGCCCGGAGGCGGTGCGGCGGGTCGAGCGCCTGTGCGGCGCGTCGATCCCGCTGGTCGAGGGCGACATCCGCCAGACCGGGCTGGTGCAGGCGCTGCTGGCGCGCGAGGCGCGGCGCGGCGACCCGGTGCAGGCGGTGCTGCACCTGGCCGGCTGCAAGGCGGTCGGCGAATCGGTGGCCGACCCGCTCAAGTACTATGACAACAACGTGTCGGGCTCGGTGGCATTGCTGCGCGCCATGCGCGACGAGGGCGTGACGCGCCTGGTGTTCAGCTCGTCGGCCACCGTCTATGGCGAGCCGCGCTCGCTGCCGTTCACCGAGGCGCATCCGCTGGCGCCGGCCAATCCGTACGGCCGCAGCAAGCTGATGGTCGAGCAGATGCTGCGCGACCTGTGCGCGGCCGAGCCGGCGTTCGGCGCGGTGACGCTGCGCTACTTCAATCCGATCGGCGCGCATCCCAGCGGCCAGATCGGCGAGAGTCCGCGCGACGTGCCCAACAACCTGTTCCCGTACATCACGCAGGTGGCGGTGGGGCGGCAGCCGTTCCTGAACGTGTTCGGCGACGACTACGCCACCGCGGACGGCACGGGCGTGCGCGACTACCTGCATGTCATGGACCTGGCGCAGGGCCATGTGCAGGCGCTGGCCTACGCCACCGGCCACCCCGGTTTCGTGGCGGTCAACCTGGGCACCGGGCGCGGCACCAGCGTGCTGGAACTGGTGCATGCGTTCGAGCGCGTCAGTCAGCGCCGCATCCCGCTGCGCACCGGGCCGCGCCGTCCCGGCGATATCGAGCGGATGTGGGCCGACCCGGCATTGGCCGCCTCGCTGCTGGGCTGGCACAGCACGCGCGGGGTCGATGCCATGTGCGCCGACGGCTGGCGCTGGCAGCAGGGCAACCCGCGCGGTTACGAGACGGATCCGCCGGCGGCATAACCCCAACGGCGTGTCGGATGGGTTCCGCGAAGCGGGCCGAGCGGTTACAGTTGACGGAAATATTGCGAAGCAGCATCCGCGCGGCCCCGCCGTCGCGCGCGATGCACCGTCACCGAGGCACTGTCATGCTCGATTCCCTTCCGTCCGCCGGCCCGGCCGGCACCCAGCCGGGGCTGTTCCAATGAGCGGCCCGGCCTACCTTCCCACCGCCCACTGGAACCTGGACAGCATCGTCTCCGGCCTGCGCCAGGCGCGGGTGGCCTGGCGCGGCCCGCGCGGCCGCCTGCGCGAAGACGCCGGCCTGCGCGAGTTTCCGTCGCAGGAAGCCCTGCGCCAGATCATCAAGGACCTCTGTGGCGCCCTGTTCCCGATGCGGCTGGGGCCCATCGACCTGCGCGAGGAGGTCGAGGACTTCTACGTCGGCCACACCATCGGCGCGGCGCTGGACGCGCTGCTGCACCAGGTCAACCTGGAACTGCAATACGTCGGTCGCGACGATCCGGCGCTGCTGGCCGCTTCGCAGCAGCGCGCCATCGACATCGTGCGCCAGTTCGGCGCCGAGCTGCCGCGCGTGCGCGCCGCGCTCGACCTGGACGTGACCGCCGCCTACCAGGGCGACCCGGCCGCGCACAGCGTCGACGAAGTGCTGCTGTGCTATCCCGGCGTGGCCGCCATGATCCACCATCGCCTGGCCAACGTGCTGTACCGCCTGGGCGTGCCGATGCTGGCCCGCATCGTGGCCGAGATCGCCCACGCCGACACCGGCATCGACATCCATCCCGGCGCCACCATCGGCCGCAGCTTCTTCATCGACCACGGCACCGGCGTGGTGATCGGCGAGACCGCCATCATCGGCGACCGCGTGCGCCTCTATCAGATGGTCACGCTGGGCGCCAAGCGCTTCCCGCCGGGCGAGAACGGCGAACTCAAGAAAGGCCTGGCGCGCCACCCGCTGATCGAAGATGATGTGGTGATCTACGCGGGCGCCACCATCCTGGGGCGCGTCACCATCGGCAAGGGCTCGACCATCGGCGGCAACGTCTGGCTCACGCGCAGCGTGCCGCCGGGCAGCAACGTCACCCAGGCCAGCCTGGTCAGCGACATGCCGGATTGCGGCCTGGGCGGCTGAGACGGCGTCCGCGTTTCGGCTGGGCGGCCCTGGCGCCGCCCGCCTCTCGCCCGGGCGGCGCTGACGCCCGGGATTCGATACGGGAGCCTGGATGGACACACGTGTTTCGGATCTGGCCGCGCTGCGCGGCTTCGTCGACCGCCACCCGCGGCTGTTCGTGCTGACCGGGGCGGGCGTCAGCACCGATTCCGGCATCCCCGACTACCGCGACACCGACGGCGAATGGAAACGTTCCCCGCCCATGACGCTGCAGACTTTCATGGGCGGCGAATACGCGCGCGCCCGCTACTGGGCCCGCAGCATGGTGGGCTGGCGCCGCTTCGGCCAGGTGCAACCCAACGCCTCGCATCGCGCGCTGGCGCAATTGCAGCAGCGCGGCCGGGTGTCGGTCCTGGTGACGCAGAACGTCGACGGCCTGCACGAAGCCGCTGGCAGCCGCGACGTGGTCGACCTGCATGGCCGGCTCGACCAGGTGCGCTGCATGAACTGCGACTGGCGCGGCCGCCGCGATGCCTGGCAGGACACGCTGCACCAATACAACCCCGGCTGGATCGCCTTCGAGGCCGATGACGCGCCCGACGGCGACGCCGACCTGGAGGGCGTGGACTTCGCTTCGTTCAAGGTGCCGCCCTGTCCGGTCTGCGGCGGCATCGTCAAGCCCGATGTGGTGTTCTTCGGCGAGACCGTGCCGCGCGAGCGGGTCGACCGCGCCAATGCCGGCCTGATGGCGGCCGACGCGGTGCTGGTGGTGGGCTCGTCGCTGATGGTCTATTCGGGCTACCGCTTCGTCACGGCGGCCTCCCGCAACGGCATGCCGATAGCGGCCATCAACCTGGGCCGCACGCGGGCCGACAACCTGTTGACGCTCAAGATCGAGCTGCCCAGCGCGGTGGCGCTTGAGGCGCTGACGGCGGCATAAAAGCGGGACGGACAGCGGCCGGTTTTTGACCGGTTTAACCAAGTGCCCGCCCTGTAAGGATTTTTTTGCGCCGTTACAGACCTTTCCAAAGGGTTGTCCACAGATACTGTGGATAATTCCTAGGGATTACCCCGATTTTGCGAGCATGTTAGGGGCATTTCCGACCGATCCATGGTGGTCTGGCCCCGGTATTCAGCCTTCGACGTCGGCAATGGCGTCGCCCAGCAGGGCCTTGCGCGCCGCGTGCCAGCTCCCTGCGTCCGGGGCGTAAAGCAGCCCGCCGCTGCGGTGGGTGGGCTTGTAGGGCGAGCCGTCGAAGCGCGCCGCGTAGCCGCCCGCCTCGCGGTGCAGCAGCCAGCCGGCCGCGTGGTCCCAGGCGGTCAACTGGTTGTACAGCGCGACGTGGCTGTGGCCGGCCGCCAGCATGCGGTATTCGTGGGCGGCGCAGCGCAGGCTGGCCGTGCTGCCCAGGCGCGACAGGTTGCCGTTGACGGTGGTGCGCAGCGGCTCGGGCAGGGCGCCGGTCGAGATCAGGCCGTCCATGTCCTCGGGCGGCGCGGGGCTGGCCACGGCCAGCGGCGCCTGCTTGCCGTTCTCGTACTCCATCCAGGCGCCTTCGCCACGCACGGCCAGCGCGCTGTCGCGGTTGACCGGGTCGTAGATCACGCCGGCGATCACGTCGCCGCGATGGCAGGCCGCGATCATCATGCCGAACAGCGGCAGGCCGGCGACGTAGTTGCGGGTGCCGTCGATCGGGTCGATCAGGAACGCCAGTTCGGCGTCCACCAGCATGTTCAGCAGGGCCGGGTTGCGGGTCGAGGCTTCCTCGCCGATCAGCACCGCGCCCGGATGCAGCCTGGCCAGGCGCGCGGCGATCAGGCGTTCGGCGGCTTCGTCGGCATCGGTGACCAGGTCGCGCGGCGAGCTCTTGTCGCGCACGCTGCCCTCGGGCAGGTTGCGAAAACGCGGCATGACCTCCGCCTGCGCGGCTTCGGCCAGGATGCCGGCCAGCTTGCGGGTGTCGTCACGGGTAAAGGTTCTGCTCATGGTCGCTCGTCCAGGGAACGCGCAAATCTATCACGCCTGGGCGGCATTTGATCGCGATTTATAACCGCATGAACTAAAAGGGAATTTTCCACCTGTGCAGGAGTTATCTGCCAGGTTGTCCACAATTCCTGGGGATAAACGGGACCGGAGCCCCGTTTACCCCCCGGGCGGGCGCCCGGGGGAGGGTGGTGCGCTCAGGCGCCCAGGTCGACGCAGAGGTACTTGATCTCGAGGTATTCCTCGATGCCGTACTTCGAGCCTTCGCGGCCCAGGCCGGACTGCTTGACGCCGCCGAAGGGGCCGACTTCGTTGGAGATCAGGCCGGTATTGATGCCGACGATGCCGTATTCCAGCGCCTCCGACACGCGCCAGATGCGGGCGTAGTCGCGGGTGAAGAAGTAGGCGGCCAGGCCGAAGATGGTGTCGTTGGCCATGCCGATGACTTCTTCCTCGGACTCGAAGCGGAACAGCGGCGCCACCGGGCCGAAGGTTTCCTCGGTCGCGAAGCGCATCGACTGGGTCACGTCGCGCACCACGGTCGGCTCGAAGAACGTGCCGCCCAGCGCGTGCGGCTTGCCGCCGGCGATGACCTTGGCGCCGTGCGCGGTGGCGTCGGCGATGTGTTCCTGCACCTTCTCGATGGCGTTGGTATCGATCAGCGGACCTTGCGTCACGCCGTCCTCGAAGCCGTCGCCGACCTTCATGGCGTTGACCTTGGCCACCAGGCGCTTGGCGATTTCCTCGTACACGCCGGCCTGCACGTAGATGCGGTTGGCGCAGACGCAGGTCTGGCCGGCGTTGCGGTACTTCGAGGCCAGGATGCCGTCGACCGCGCGGTCCAGGTCGGCGTCGTCGAACACGATGAAGGGCGCGTTGCCGCCCAGTTCCAGCGACAGCTTCTTGATGGTGGGGGCGCATTGCTCCATCAGCGTGCGGCCGACTTCGGTCGAGCCGGTGAAGCTCAGCTTGCGCACCACCTCGCTTTCGCACAGCGCCGCGCCGATGTCGCGCGAGCTGCCGGTGATGACGTGGAACACGCCGGCCGGCACGCCGGCTTCCTCGGCCAGCACCGCCAGCGCCAGCGCGGTCAGCGGCGTCTGCTGGGCCGGCTTGACCACCATGGTGCAGCCGGCGGCCAGGGCCGGGCCGACCTTGCGGGTGATCATGGCGGCGGGGAAGTTCCACGGCGTGATGGCGGCGGTAACGCCGATCGGCTGCTTGAGCGCCAGCAGGCGCTGGCCGGCCTTGGGGCTTTGCAGCACGTCGCCGTCGATGCGCTTGGCTTCCTCGGCGAACCACTCCAGGAACGAGGCGGCGTAGGCGATTTCACCGGCGGCCTCGGTCACGGGCTTGCCCTGTTCCGAGGTCATGATGGCGGCCAGGTCCTGCTGGTTCTGCATCATCAACTGGGCCCACTTCAGCAGGATCGCGGCGCGTTCCTTGCCGGTCTTGGCGCTCCAGGCGGGCAGGGCGGCCTGGGCGCTGGCGATGGCCTGCTCGGTCTCCTTGCGGCCCAGCTTGGGCACCGACACGATGGTCTTGCCGGTGGAGGGGTTGTCCACGGGGATCGACGGGCCGTTGCCGGCGGATACCCACTTGCCGTCGATGTAGCAGGCGTCGCGCAGCAGTTCGGGGCGCGACAGGGGATGGGTCAAAGAAGAAGTCATTGCATTAGTCTCCTCAAAGGGAACGCGGCCGCCAAAGCGGACGCGGGCGCGGCGTGCATCCCCGGGCGGAATCCGCCCGGAATGCTCGCCACGCCCGCAATCGTCATGCCTGCCAGCCGAAAAACCGGATGATCGGGTTGCGCGGCCTCAGGCGGCCAGGGCTTCGGCCAGGATGGCCAGCGCGCGGTCGAACTGGGCGTCGGGAATGGTCAAGGGGTACAGGAAGCGCAGGACGTTGCCGTATACACCGCAGCTTAGCAAGATCAGGCCTTGCTCGATGGCGCGGGCCTGCACCTTCTTGACCGCCTCGGCGTCGGGCTTGCCGTTGGCGTCGTTCAGTTCCAGCGCCACCATCGAACCCAGGCCGCGCACGTCGGCGATGCCCGGCACCTTGGCGCGCAGGCCCTCGAGGTGGGCGCGCAGCTTGTCGCCCAGTTGCACCGCGCGTTCGCACAGCTTTTCCTCGGCGATCACGTCCAGCACGGCGTGGGCCGCGGCCACCGCCAGCGGGTTGCCGGCATAAGTGCCGCCCAGGCCGCCCGCCGCCGGGCCGTCCATGACGTCGGCGCGGCCGACCACGCCCGAGATCGGGAAGCCGCCGCCCAGGCTCTTGGCCATGGTGATCAGGTCGGCCTGCACCGAGTGGTGCTCCATGGCGAACAGCTTGCCGGTGCGGCCGAAGCCGGTCTGCACTTCGTCGGCGATCAGCAGGATGCCGTGCTCGTCGCAGAGCTTGCGCAGGGCCACCATCAGTTCGGGCGGGGTGATGTTGAAGCCGCCTTCGCCCTGCACCGGCTCGATGATGATCGCGGCGACGCGCTTGGGATCGATGTCGACCTTGAACAGCAGGTCCAGCGCCTTGAGCGAGTCGGCGACAGTGATCGACTGGGTGCCGTTGGGGAACGGCACGTGGTAGATGTCGCCCGGCATCGGGCCGAACGACAGCTTGTAGGGGGCGACCTTGCCGGTCAGCGCCATGCCCAGCATGGTGCGGCCGTGGAACGAGCCCGAGAAGGCGATGACGCCCGAGCGGCCGGTGGCCGAGCGCGCGATCTTGATGGCGTTTTCAACGGCTTCGACGCCGGTGGTGAAGAAGGCGGACTTCTTCAGGCCGTCGATCGGGGCCAGGCGGTTGATGCGCTCGGCCAGCGAGACGTAGCCTTCGTACGGCACGATCTGGTAGGCCGTGTGGGTGAAGTTGTCGAGCTGGGCGCTGACGGCGGCCTTGACCTTGGGATGCAGGTGGCCGGTGTTCAGCACCGCGATGCCGCCCGCGAAATCGATGTATTCCTTGCCGTTGGCGTCCCACAGCGTGGCGTTCTCGGCGCGCACGGCATAGAAGTCGCACATGACGCCGACGCCGCGCGGCGTGGCCAGGGAACGGCGGGTATTCAAATCCTGATTCTTCATCTCAGCCTCGGATGGCAAGTGGACGGTAAACCCTTACTTTAATGCTACTATGGCCCCATTGGTGGGAACCACTTTTATAAATCAGGTAGAACCAATTGCGGTCCATCGTTGGAGACTTGCTGTTGCTGCGCCTGGCCGATGCCGCGGGCGGGCCGATGAACAAGCGGCTGTACCACGGTATCCGCGAGGCCATCCTGGATGGTTCCATTGCCGCCGACTCGCGCCTGCCGGCCTCGCGCGACCTGGCGGCCGAACTCGGCATCGCGCGCAACACCGTGGTGCACGTCTACGGCCAGTTGCTGGCCGAAGGCTATACCCGCAGCCTGCAGGGCAACGGCACCTTCGTCAATGCCTCGCAGCCCGACTCCTACCTGGCCAGTGGCCGCCAGTCGCGCCGCGCGCCGGCGCCGCAGCCGCGACCGGCACTGTCGGCGCGGGGCGCGGCCATCGTCGACGGCGTGTCGGCCTCGCCCTACCAATGGGGCGCCTTCATGCCGGGGGTGCCCGACCTGACCGAATTCCCGCACAAGAAGTTCGGGCGCATCTTTTCCGCGCTCTGGCGCAATCCCACCCCTGATCTGCTCACTTATGCCTACGGCGGCGGCCTGCCGGCGCTGCGCGAGGCGCTGGCCCAGCACCTGGCGCTGACGCGCTCGATCGACTGCGACCCCGACCAGATCCTCATCACCGAAGGCTCGCACCAGGCCATCGACCTGGCCACCCGCATCCTGGGCGAAGCGGGCGAGACCGCCTGGGTCGAGGACCCGGGCTACTGGGGCGCGCGCACGGTGCTGCAGGCCAATGGATTGCGCACGGTGCACCTGCCGGTCGACGAGGAAGGCATGCGGCTGCCGGATCCGGATGCCGCGCCCGCCGTGGCGCCGCCGCGCTTCATCTTCGTGACGCCGTCGCACCAGTATCCGCTGGGGCCGGTGATGTCGCTGGCGCGGCGCCGCCAGCTGCTGGCGGTGGCGCGCCAGCATGGCAGCTGGATCATCGAGGACGACTACGACAGCGAATTCCGTTTCTCGGGCCGGCCCATTGCCTCGCTGCTGGGCCTGGAGCCGGACGCGCCCGTGATCTACATGGGCACCTTCAGCAAGACGCTGTATCCGGGCCTGCGGGTCGGCTACCTGGTGCTGCCCAAGCCGCTGACCGCGGCGTTCCAGGCGGCCCATGCCGAGCTCTACCGCGAAGGCCACCTGATGACGCACGCGGCGCTGGCCACCTTTATCGCCGAGGGCCACTACGCCGCCCACATCCGCCGCATGCGCATGCTGTATGGCCGGCGCCGCGCCATGCTGGTCAACCTGATCGAACGCCGCCTGGGGCCCGAGTGGCTGCATCGCGACGCCAGCCTGGCCGGCCTGCACCTGGTGCTGACTTTGCCGCCGCATATGGACGACCTGCGGGTGGTCGAAGTGGCCCGCCGCAAGGGCGTACTGACGCGCCCGCTGTCGCGCTACTACGTCGGCGCCGAAGGCCGCCGGCCCGGCCTGCTGCTGGGTTATGCCTGCGTGCCTGAGCACGACATCGCGCGCAAGTTCGAGGTGCTGCTGGAAAGCCTGGCCGAGGTGGCGCGCACGACGCCGGCCGCGCCGGCGGTGGCCGCGCAGCCGGCCTGACGCGGGCGGTCAAGGCTGGCCGCGCGGCACGGGCTTTGACGGCCGTTGGCGGGATGCCGGCGCCTGCCGCCTGAGCGCCGCGATCCACCGGTCCGAGCGCCACGATCACCCGGCCCGAACGCCTCAACCCGGGCGGTCCTGTCCACCGCCCAGCGCCGCCGCGAAGGCCGCGGCGTTGCGCATGCCCTGGTCCTCGAAGTTGGTGTTGAATACCGCGTGCGCCTGCCCGCTCTGGCGGGCCAGCTCCTGGAAGCGGCGCGCCAGTTCGGCCAGCTCGGCCTCGGAATATTCGTACTGGAAGCGCCCGGACGAGGCGGCGCCGTTGGCGTTCCAGGTGGCCGCGTTGCGCCCGTGCAGGCGCAGCAGTGTCAGGTCGGGGTGGGTGCAGGCCCACACCGCCGGCACACTGTTGTCGAAGCCCTGGGGCGCGTCCACCACCGTGTGGACCACGCCCAGTTCCCGTTCGAACGCCAGCGTGGCGTCCGTGGCGGCGGCTGATTCGAACCAGCCGCGGTGGCGGAATTCGACCGACAGCAGGTGTTCCGGCAGGCGTCGGACGCATTCAGCCACCAACGCCCGGCCGCGCGCGTCGCGCCGTATCCAGGGCGGGAACTGGAAGTGCACCGCGCCCAGCTTGCCGGCCATGCGCAGGGGTTCCAGCGCCAGCGTGTAGCGGCGCCAGAGCTCGTCGCGCAGGTCGTCGGGCATGGCGTGGTGGTAGATGAAGGGGTCGGGCCAGTCGGCCAGTTCGCGGCGGATGTCGGCGGGCAGCGAGGCCAGCGGCGTCTGGTGGCCGGTGAAGAGGCGGTAGGCCTTGATGTTGAAGACGAAATCGTCGGGCGTGCGCTGCGCCCATAGATAGGCGTTGTCGGGGCTGGGCAGCGCGTAGTAGCTGGAATCGACCTCGGCCAGCCCGAAGCGCGAGGCGTAGAAGCGCAGCCGCGCCTGGGCGTCGTGCGCCTCGCGCGGGTAGAAGCGGCCGCACGCCAGCAGCGTGGGATCGGTCCAGGAAGCGGTGCCGGCAAGCAGGCGCATGGGGAAAACGGCGGTAGCGGGAGCGGGGGGCGATGCGGTTATGATACCTGGATATATCCCCAGGTATCGGGCCGCGCCGACCGCGCCCGCCGCCGACAATTCCAAGCCCCATGTCCGACCAGAATTCCGCCCACCCGTCCAGCCGTCCCGATCCCCTGGCCGACCTCAACCCCGCCCAGCGCGAGGCCGCCGAATTCGGCGTCGGCGGCGCGGGCGACGACGGCCCGCTGCTGGTGATCGCCGGCGCCGGCTCGGGCAAGACCAACACCCTGGCGCACCGCGTCGCCCACCTGATCCTGAACGGCGCCGATCCGCAGCGCATGCTGCTGCTGACCTTCTCGCGCCGCGCCGCCCAGGAAATGGAGCGCCGCGTCGGCAGCGTGCTGCAGCGGGTCATGAACCTGCGCGGCACCCAGCAGGCGCCGTCGCTGCCGTGGGCCGGCACTTTCCACGCCATCGGCGCGCGCCTGCTGCGCGACTGCGCCCAGCGCATCGGCCTGTCCGAAGCCTTCACCATCCATGACCGCGGCGACGCCGAGGACCTGATGGGCATGGTGCGGCACGAGCTCGGCCTGTCCGCCACCAAGTCGCGCTTTCCGCTCAAGGGCACCTGCCTGGCGATCTACTCGCGCGTGGTCAACAGCCAGACGCCGGTGGCCGACGTGCTGCACGCCACCTTCCCGTGGTGCGCGCAATGGGAGGACGAACTCAAGAACCTGTTCCGCGCCTACGTCGCGGCCAAGCAGGACCAGCAGGTGCTCGACTACGACGACCTGCTGCTGTACTGGGCCGAGATGATGGGCGACGCGGCCATCGCCGCCGACGTCGGCGCGCGCTTCGACCACGTGCTGGTGGACGAATACCAGGACACCAACCGGCTGCAGGCCGCCATCCTGCTGGCCATGAAGCCCGACGGCCGCGGCCTGACCGTGGTGGGCGACGACGCCCAGTCGATCTATTCGTTCCGCGCCGCCACGGTGCGCAACATCCTCGACTTTCCGGCGCAGTTCCCGCGGCCGGCGCGGGTCATCACGCTGGACCGCAACTACCGCTCGACCCAGCCCATCCTGAACGCCTCCAACGCCGTCATCGGCCTGGCGGCCGAGCGCTATGCCAAGGATCTCTGGAGCGACCGGCCATCGTCGCAGTTGCCCGAGCTGGTCACCGTCAGCGACGAGGCCGGCCAGGCCCGCTGGGTGGCCGACCAGGTGCTGGCGCAGCGCGAGGGCGGCGCCACGCTCAAGTCGCAGGCGGCGCTGTTCCGCACCTCCAGCCACAGCGCGGCGCTGGAACTGGAACTGACCCGGCGCAACATTCCTTTCGTCAAGTTCGGCGGCCTGCGCTTCCTGGAGGCGGCGCACGTCAAGGACCTGCTGTCGCTGCTGCGCTGGGCCGAGAACCCGCGCGGGCGCATGGCGGGGTTCCGCGTGGCGCAACTGCTGCCCGGCATCGGCCCGGCCACCGCCGGCAAGCTGATGGACGCCATGGCGCAATCGGCCGAGCCGCTGCGCGCGCTGCGCGAGTTCAAGCCGGGCGCGGCGGCGCAGGCGGAGTGGGGCGCGTTCGCCGACACCTACGCGGCCCTGGCCGACCCCAACCTGCGCTGGCCGGCCGACGTCGACCTGGCGCTGCGCTGGTACGCCGGCCAGCTCGAACGGCTGTACGACGATGCGCGGGTGCGCAAGACCGACCTGGACCAACTGGTGCGCATCGCCGCCGGCTACCCATCGCGCGAGCGCTTCCTGACCGAGCTGACGCTGGACCCGCCCGACGCCACCAGCGACGAATCCGGCGCGCCCTCGCGCGACGAGGACTACATGATCCTGTCCACCATTCACTCGGCCAAGGGCCAGGAATGGAAGGCGGTCTACGTGCTGAACGTGGTCGACGGCTGTATCCCGTCCGACATGAGCACCGGCACCGCCGAAGAGATCGAGGAAGAAAGGCGTCTGCTGTACGTGGCCATGACGCGCGCCAAGGAACGCCTGCAACTGATCGTGCCGCAGCGCTTCTACGTGCACCAGCAGACCGGCATGGGCGACCGCCACGTCTACGGCTCGCGCACCCGCTACATCACCAACGCCATGCTGCCGCTGTTCGACCACCTGCCCAAGCTGCCCGACCTGCCGGCGCGCGAGGCCAGGGCGCCGCAGGCGCCGAGCGTGGACGTGGCCAAGCGCGTGCGCAACCTGTTCGCGTAGGGCGCGTTCGCCGGGGCTCGGACCCCGCGCGGGCGCCGCCGCGCGGCGGCGCCGGTGGGCTATCATCGGCCGATACGCTGGATATACGCTGCACCCGCAGGGCTCGCATCGCCAAAGGATGTCTATGTCTACCGAAGCAACCGCCGCCGTCGCCGCGCCGCCCCAGGGCGAAGTCGTGGCCTCCATCGCCTATGTGAATGGCCGGCGCGACCACGAGGTGCCCATCGAGGAGGTGGGCAAGCACGTCGATCCCAGGCACGGCATGGTGTGGATCGGCCTGCGCAATCCCAGCCCCGAACGGCTGGCCGACGTCGTCAACCAACTGGGCGCCTGCGACAAGAACCAGGAAGAGATGCTGGAGTCGCACCGCCGGCCCAAGATCATCGACTACGGCAACATGGTGCTGATCGTCGTCATCACCGTCGAGGTCGAGGCCGAGCGGCCCATCTTCGGCGAAACCCAGTTCCTGATCGGCGAGGGCTTTCTGGTCACGGTGCGGCGCGGCGCCACCGCCGGCCACAGCCCCTTGCGCGAACGGCTGGAGTCCTCGCCCGACCTGCTCAAGCGCGGCAGCGACTATGTCGCCTCCGAACTGCTGGACTGGCTGGTGGACCGCTACGTGGTGGCGGCCGGCAAGATCGAGTCGGTGGTCGAGGGCGCCGAGCAGAAGCTGCTGATCCGCGGCGCCAAGGACTCCGACATCCGCAGGCTGTACCGCCAGCGCCGCGACCTCCTGCGCATCCACACCGTGGTGTCGCCGCTGGCTGAGATCTGCCGCCGTCTGGCGCGGGTCGAGATGTCGGCGGTCGATGAACACGCGCGCCCGTATTTCGGCGAGGTGGCCGACCGCGTGCTGCGGGTCGATGAACTGTTCAACTCACTGCGCGAGTCGCTGGCTTTCGCGTTCGAAGCCAGCCTGATGATCGGCCAGGCGGCGCAGAACGACACCACCCGCAAGCTGGCCTCCTGGGCCGCCATCCTGGCGGTGCCCACGGCCATTGCCGGCATCTATGGCATGAACTTCAAGTTCATGCCCGAGCTGGAATCGCCGTTCGGCTATCCGGTCACGCTGGGCGTGATCGCGTCGGTCTGTTCGTTCCTGTACTGGCGTTTCCGCAAGTCGGGCTGGCTGTAGCGCGACACGCGCCGGGAGCGTGACGGCGGCGACGCACTTTGCCGCGCGGCGCGGGCGCGGCTGTGGCAAACTGCCTGCGTTTTCACCCCTGGAGCCCGGCCCCGTGCGCGGCAATTTTCCCTTTCGCGGCGGCAGCAAGCTGACCGCCCTCGTGGTCGCCTTGATCCTGGCGGCGGCGGGCGCCATCGTCAACTGGCTGCAACCATCCCGCCACGGCGGCGAGCGTCCGGCCGAACGGCCCGGCGCCAGCGCGCCGGCGGCATCCGGCAAGTCTGGCGCGGCGTCGGCCGGCGGCGTCCCCGCCGGCAGCTACACCCTGACCGGCATGATCGTCAACGTGGCCGACGGCGATACCGTGACGTTGCGCGCGCCCGACGGCCAGCGCCGCATCCGCATGGACAGCATCGACGCGCCCGAGGAGGGCCACGGCGCCGACCAGCCCGGCCAGCCCTACGCCGAGGCCGCGCGCCAGCACCTGGCCAGCCTGGTGGCCGGCAAGACCCTGACCGCCCAGTGCTACCTGAAGGACCAATATGGCCGCGACGTCTGCGCGCTGATCCTGGAAGACGGCCGCTCGGCCAACCGGCTGCAGGTCGAGGCCGGCTACGCCTGGGCCTACACCGCGCGCCAGGGCGAGTACCTGAACGACAAGGCCATGCCCGACCTGCAGCGCCAGGCCAAGGCCGCCGGCCGCGGCCTGTGGGCCGGCAAGGAGCCGATGCAGCCCTGGAAGTGGCGCTACGACTGCTGGCGCCAGCGCCAGTGCGGGTGATTGCCGCGGGCCGGCGCTGCCCGCCGGCGGGGTAATCCGTCCTGGTGTGTGCGTGAAGGCATGTCCGCAAGTTCCCTAGGGGGATGCCAGGGTACTGGGGCGGATGCACCTTTGCTATCCTCTGTCGCACTGAATAGAAGGAAAGGTTTCCATGCGTGCTTTGATGCGGCTCTGGGCGGCGGCCATGATGCTGTTGCTGGCGTTGGCGGGCTGCTCCCGGGAAGGCAGTCCCATCAACAGCCCCTATCCGGCCGGTGCCGAGGGCCAGAACACGCTGTATTCCGCCTTCGTCAAGCGCTCGCCCAAGTACCTCGACCCGGCCAGCTCTTATTCCACCGACGAAACCCCATATACCTACAACATCTATGAGACGCTGTACGGCTATCACTACCTCAAGCGGCCGTATGAACTGATCCCGCGCGCCGCGGCCTCGATCGATCCGCCGGTCTATCTCGACGCGCAAGGCCGCGAACTGCCGGCCGACGCGCCGGGCGAGCAGATCGCCCAGAGCATCTACGACATCAAGATCAAGCCCGGCATGCGTTTCGCGCCGCATCCGGCCTTCGCCCGCAAGACCGACGGCAGCTACGATTACTTCCCGATCGCGCCCGAGGAACTGGCCGACAAATACGCCATTCCCGATTTCCCGCGCACCGGCACCCGCGAACTCACCGCCGACGATTACGTATACGCCTTCCGCCGCCTGGCCAGCCCGCGCGTGGTGTCGCCGATCTATTCGCTGATGGCCGAATACGTCAGCGGCCTCAAGGAGTATGGCGACCGCCTGCGCGAGCGCGACAAGGCGCTGCGCCGCGACCTGCCGGGCGGCGCCGGCGCCTCGTGGCTGGACCTGCGCGAGGCCGACGGCTTCACCGGCGTGCAGGCGCTCGACCCGCACACGCTGCGCATCCGCGTCAACGGCAAGTACCCGCAGTTCAAGTACTGGCTGGCCATGACCTTCACCGCGCCCGTGCCCTGGGAGGCCGACCGCTTCTACAACCAGCCCGGCATGGCCGAGCACGACCTGTCGCTCAACACCTGGCCGGTCGGCACCGGTCCCTACATGCTGGCCGAGTCGCAGCAGAACCGCCGCCACGTGCTGGCGCGCAATCCCAACTTCCACGGCGAGCCCTATCCCTGCGAGGGCGAGCCGGGCGATCGCGCCGCCGGCCTGCTGGCCGATTGCGGCAAGCCCACGCCGTTCATCGACCGCGCCGTCTTCAGCGTCGAGAAGGAAGCCATTCCGCTGACCGGCAAGTTCATGCAGGGCTACTACGACCTGCCGCAGATCGAGCGCGGCGAATACGGCGTGGCCATGCTGGTGGCCGCCGGCGACAGCCAGGACAAGGCGCGCAAGTACGCCGAACACGGCATCCGCCTGCCCACCACGGTCGAGACCGCCAACTGGTACATGGGCTTCAACTGGCTCGATCCGGTGGTGGGCAAGGGCGACACGCCCGAGCAGGCCGAGAAGAACCGCAAGCTGCGCCAGGCCATCAGCATCGCCTTCGACTGGGAAGAATACGTGGCGGTGTTCGAGAACAGCCAGGCCTCGGTGGCCTACGGCCCGGTGCCGCCCGGCGTGCTGGGCTACCGCGAACCGCCCGAGGGCGTGAACCCGGTGGTCTACGACCTGGTCGATGGCAAGCCGGTGCGCAAGCCGATCGAGGTGGCGCGCAAGCTGTTGGCCGAGGCCGGCTACCCCGACGGCCGCAATGCCGTCACCGGCGCGCCGCTGGTGCTGTACTACGACTCCATGACGGGCGGCGGTTCCAACCCGCAGTTCGACTGGATGCGGCGGCAGATGGCCAAGCTCGGCGTGCAGATGGACGTGCGCTCGACCGACTACAACCGCTTCCAGGACAAGATGCGGCGCGGGTCGGCGCAGATCTTCCTGTGGGGCTGGAACGCCGACTATCCCGACGCCGAGAACTTCCTGTTCCTGCTGTACGGCCCCAACGCCAAGGCCAAGGGCGGCGGCGAAAACGCCGCCAACTACGACAGCCCCGAATACGACAAGCTGTTCGAGCAGATGAAATTCCTGGACGACGGCCCCGAAAAGGAAGCCCTGATCCAGCGCATGGTCGCCATCGTGCAGCGCGACGCGCCGTGGATGTTCGGCTACTTCCCGATGTCGGGCGGCGCCTACCAGCAGTGGGTCGGCAACGCCAAGCCCACCCAGATGGTGCGCAACACGCTGCAGTACATGAAGATCGACCCGGTCCTGCGCGAACGCAAGATCGACGAGTGGAATTCCCCCATCTGGTGGCCGGTGGGCCTGTTCGCGCTGCTGATCGCGCTGGCGATCTGGCCGTCGTACGTGGCGCTCAAGCGGCGCGAGCGGCAGACCGCCTTCGCCCAGGCTTCCCGCAAGGAGCATCAATCATGATCGGCTACGTCATCCGCCGGCTGCTGTACGGCGTGCTGATTCTGATCGGCGTGAACCTCTTCACCTTCATCCTGTTCTTCGCCGTCAACACGCCCGACGACATGGCGCGCCTGGCCATCGGCGGGCAGCGCATCAGCCAGGACGCCGTCGAGAAATGGAAGGTCGAGCACGGCTACGACAAGCCGCTGTTCTACAACGCCGGGGCCAAGGGCGCGGCGCAACTGACCGACACGGTGTTCTACCAGCGCTCGGTGCCGCTCCTGGCGATGGACTTCGGCGCGTCCGACGGCGGCCGCGACATCGGCCGCGAGATCCAGACCCGCATGGGCCCGAGCCTGGCGCTGGCGGTGCCGACCTTCTTCCTGGGGCTGTTCGCCAGCATCGTGTTTTCATTGACGCTGGTGTATTTCCGCGCCACCCGGCTGGATTTCTGGGGCGTGGTGCTGTGCGTGATATTGCTGTCGATCTCCAGCCTGTTCTACATCATCGCCGGCCAGTGGATGTTCGCCAAGCTGCTGCGGCTGGTGCCGTTCTCCGGCTTCGAGGGCGGGCTGGACATGGTCAAGTTCCTGGCCCTGCCGGTGCTGGTGGCGATCGTCTCGCGGCTGGGCCCCGAGGCGCGCTTCTACCGCACCCTGTTCCTGGAGGAAATCGGCAAGGACTACGTGCGCACCGCCCGCGCCAAGGGGCTGGCCGAGCGCGTGGTGCTGCTGCGCCACGTGCTGCGCAATGCCATGCTGCCGATCCTGACCAGCACCGTCGCCGCCTTGCCGCTGCTGTTCATGGGCAGCCTGATCGCCGAGTCGTTCTTCGGCATCCCGGGCCTGGGCAGCTACACCATCGACGCCATCAACGCGCAGGATTTCTCCATCGTGCGCGCCATGGTGTTCCTGGGGGCGTCGCTGTACATCGTGGGGCTGATCCTGGCCGACATTTCCTACACGCTGGCTGACCCCCGCGTCCGATTCGAGTAGCCGCCATGCCCAAGTTCGTATTCCTCTGGACCGACATCGCGCTGTGGCTGATGGTGCTGGGCGCGCTGGCCTATGCCTGGCACGTGCGGCGCAGCCCGAACCTGCGCGCGACCTGGGCGCGGGTGGCGCGCGACACGCCGGCGATGTGCTCGGCCGTGGTGCTGGCGGCGTTCGCCCTGGTCGGCCTGCTCGATTCCGTCCACTACCGGCCGCAGTTGCCGCCCGCGCCGGGCGCGGCGGCCGACGCCGCCCCGGTCTACGCGCCGGCGGTCAAGTCGGCGCTGGACGGCCTGCTGGGCGGCAGCGTGCTGACCCAGCCCGAGAAGACCTATTCCAGCCCGCTGGCGGTGCGCCAGTTCACCAAGGAGACCCTGCTGGTCGACGACAAGCCAGTGCGCGACTTCCCGCGGCTGCGGGCGGCCGGCACGCACCTGGCTGACCCCGACCGCGACCACCTGGGCGACGTCTATTACCGGCTGGGCCTGGGTCTGGCGGCGGGGCTGGCCGTGGCGCTGATCGGCGCCGGTCTGCTGTTCGCCTGCCTGGCGCGGCGTGGCGGCGCGTCCGCGGCGGCCGAGGCCCTATTGGGCGGGCGCGCCGAGGTGCCGTGGCGCGCCATGGCCATCACCTTCACCCTGCTGTGCCTGGTGGCGGGGGCGCTGGCCGGGCTGTCCAGCGGCTACCACGCCCTGGGCACCGACCGCATCGGCAACGACGTGCTGTGGCAGGCGCTCAAGAGCATCCGCACCGCGCTCGTCATCGGCAGCCTGACCACGCTCGCCATGCTGCCTCCGGCCATCATCTTCGGCATCGCGGCCGGCTATTTCAAGGGCAGGGTGGACGACGCCATCCAGTATCTCTACACCACCATCACCTCGATCCCGGGCGTGCTGCTGGTGGCCGCCTGCGCCCTGATGATGCAGGTCTATATCGACAACCACGCCGACCTGTTCGACACCTCGGCGGCGCGCGCCGACCTGCGCCTGTTCCTGTTGTGCATGATCCTCGGCTTCACCGGCTGGGCCGGCCTGTGCCGCCTGCTGCGCGCCGAGACCCTCAAGCTGCGCGAGCTGGAATACGTGCAGGCCGCGCGCGCCTTCGGCGTATCGCACTGGCGCATCATGACGCGCCACCTGCTGCCCAACGTCGCACACCTGGTGCTGATCACCGTGGTGCTGGAATTCTCCGGGCTGGTGCTGTACGAGGCGGTGCTGTCGTACCTGGGCATCGGCGTCGATCCCAGCATGAATTCGTTCGGCTCGATGATCGATGGCGCTCGCCTCGAAATGTCGCGCGACCCCATGATCTGGTGGAACCTGATGACCGCGTTTCTCTTCATGCTGGCGCTGGTGCTGGCCGCCAACCTGTTCGCCGATGCCGTGCGCGACGCCTTCGATCCGCGCACCCGCCGCTACAAGCCGGGCCGCGTGCCCGGCATGGGCTGGTTCGGCCGCCGTCCGGGCGCCGCGCTGGCGGCCGATGCCCGCGCGGCCAAGCCGGGAGACACGCCATGAGCCAGGATCTCCGCCAGGACTCGCCCTTGCTGGCCGTGCAGGGCCTGGACGTGGACATTGCCGGCGACAGCGGCATTACACACGCGGTCAAGCGCCTGCAACTGGCGATTTCGCAGCGCGAGACCTTCGCCCTGGTGGGCGAGTCCGGCTGCGGCAAGAGCATGACCGCGCTGGCGCTGCTGCGCCTGCTGCCGGATGCCGGGCGCATCGTCGGCGGCCAGATCGACCTGGATGGCGAAGACCTCAACCGCCTGCCCGAAAGCGCCATGCGCGGCGTGCGCGGCGGCCGCATCGGCATCATCTTCCAGGAACCGTCCACCAGCCTGAACCCGGTCATGCGGGTCGGCGACCAGATCATCGAGACGCTGGTGGCGCACACGCCGCTGCGCGGCGCCGCGGCGCGCGCCCGCGCCATCGACTGGCTGCGGCGGGTCGGCATTCCCGAGCCCGAGCGGCGTGTGGACGATTACCCGTTCCAGTTCTCCGGCGGCCAGAAGCAGCGCGTCATGATCGCCATCGCGCTGGCGGCGGAACCCTTGCTGCTGATCGCCGACGAACCCACCACCGCGCTCGACGTCACGGTGCAGGCGCAGGTGCTGGACCTGCTGGCCGACATCCAGCGCGAGATCGGCATGGCGGTGCTGCTCATCACCCATGACCTGGCGGTGGTGCGCAACGTCGCCCACCACGTGGCCCTGATGCGCGGCGGCGAGATCGTCGAAAGCGCCAGCGCCGAGGAATTCTTCCGCGCGCCCAAGCACCCGTACGCGCGTCAGTTGTTCGACGCCATTCCCACTTTCGAGAAGCGCGGCGCGCCGCTGAGCGAGGCCGGCCGCGCCGCCCGGGGCGCGGAAGGCGCTAGGCGCCGGCCGCGCGAGCCCGGCGTGGTGCTGGACGTGCAGGACCTGAAGGTGCACTACCCGGTGCGCAAGGGCCCCCTGCGGCGGGTGGCGGCGTGGGTCAAGGCCGTCGACGGCGTGACCTTCAGCCTGCGCGCGGGCGAAACCCTGGCGCTGTTGGGCGAATCCGGTTGCGGCAAGACCACCACCGGCAAGGCGCTGCTGCGCCTGATCGACGGCGCCCGCATTTCGGGGCGCGCCATGCTGCAGGGGCAGGATCTGCTGACCGCCGACCGGGCCCGGCTGCAGCGCCTGCGGCAGGACATCCAGATCGTGTTCCAGGATCCGTACGCCTCGCTCGACCCGCGCATGCGGGTCGGCGACATTCTCGACGAGGGCCTGGAATCGCTGCGCCGCGGCATGGGCGCGCAGGAGCGCCGCGACCGCGCCGTCCGGCTGGTCGAGCGCGTCGGCCTGCCGGCCAACACGCTGGCGCGCTATCCGCACGAGTTCTCGGGCGGCCAGCGCCAGCGCATCGCCATTGCGCGCGCGTTGGCGGTCGAGCCCAAGGTGCTGATCTGCGACGAGCCGACCTCGGCGCTGGACGTATCGGTGCAGGCGCAGATCCTGGACCTGCTGCGCGAGTTGCAGGACGAGCTCGGCATCGCCTACCTGTTCATCACGCACAACTTCGGCGTGGTCGAGTACCTGGCGGATCGCATCGCGGTGATGGACGGCGGCCGCATCGTCGAACTGGGCGAGGCCGACGCGGTGCTGCACGCGCCGCGCCAGGACATGACGCGCCGGCTGCTCGACGCGGTGCCGCGGCTGCAATTCGGCGCGCCCCAATGAAAACCGCGCCCCGATCCTGTGGCGGATCGGGGCGCGGCATGCGCGGGTCAAAGCGCCTCAGTCGTGGGCGTTGCGGGTCTCGAGCCAGACCAGGGTGTCGTGCCTCAGGGCGCGCACGCATTGCGCCAGGAAAGCATGCACCACTTCCAGTTCGCCGGCGTTGTAGCGCCGGGCCATCAACACCACCGCCTCGGCCACCCACTGGCGTTCCTGGGCCAGTTGCTGGCACTGCTCCTCCACCGGCCGGATCACGATCATGCGGCGATCCAGCGGATGGCGGCCCCGCTGGACATAGCCTGCCGCTTCCAGGCGGTTGATCAGGGCGGTGGCGCCGCCGGAGCTGATGCCCATCAACTGGGCCAGTTGGCCGGTGGGCAGGGCATCGAACTCCATCACCAGCTCCAGCGCTTTCAGATCCGCCAGGGGGATACCCATTTTCTCCGCCAGGGCCGATTGGCAGGCCGCGTTGTACACGGCGAACTGTCGGCCCAGCATCAGGGCGATGTCGTCAAGCATTCCGGGACGCAGATCGTTGTTGCGGGATTCAGGCATCACGGTCACATGCTCGTGGTGAACGAAGGTTTCTTGTTGCAGCATGGCGTCGCTCCCTCACGGATCCGGTTGATCACTTCTTGGCCGTCAGGCCGCCGAGCAGCCCGCCCAGCAGACCGCCGTTGTTGCCGCCGGTGCTCGCGCTGCCGCTGACGCCGGCCGTCACCCCGCCCAGCAAGCCGCCCAGCAGACCGCCGTTGTTGGCCGAACCCGAGGCGCCCGCGCCCGCTCCGGCACTGGCGCCGGCCGAGGCGCTGCCGCCAGTCAGGCCGCCGAGCAAGCCGCCCAGCAGGCCGCCGTTGGCGCCAGCGGCGCCGCCAGCCGTGCCGCCCGCGCCAGCGGTCACCCCGCCGGTCACGCCGCCGAGCAGCCCGCCCAGCAAGCCGCCGTTGGCCGCGCCGCCCGTGGCGCCGCCCAGGTTGCCCGTCACGCCGCCCAGCAGGCCGGTCACCGGGGCCAGCAGGCCGCCGTTGCCGCCAGCCGCGCCGCCGGTCACGCCGCCCAGGATCCCGGTGATCGGGCTGAGCAGGCCGCCGTTGTTGCCGCCGACCGCGCCGCCCAGGCCCAGGCCGCCGGTCAGGGAGGCGACCGCGCCGGTGGCATTGGCCAGCGTGTTGCCGAGCGGGTTGGTGTTGCCCGGCGTGGCGTTCAACAGTCCGCCCGCGCTGCTGACGGCGCCGCCCAGGCCTTGCAGCACGCCGTTCAGGCCGGCCACGTTGCCGCCAGGCAGTTGCGTGCCCAGATTGCTGACCGTGCCGCCCAGCGTGTTGAGCAGGCCGGCGACCGGCGCGCCCAGGTTGGTGGTGGCGCCGACTTGCTGCGTCAGGCCGACCACCGTGCCCGCCAGGGGGCTGGCCGTCGGGTCGAGCGCCTTGCCGATGCCGCCGAGGGCCGGCTGCAGGCCGAGCGGCAGCACGTTGTCGACGGTCTTGCCGACATTACCCAGCGCGGGTTCGAGCAGCGGTTTGGAGGGACCGCCCAGCACGCCGCCGGTAACGCCGCCGACCAATTGGTTGACGGGGTTCAGCAGGCCGCCGGAGCCGGACAGGCCCGCGGTCAGCGCGCCCACCGCGTTGGTGGCATTGCCCAGCACCGTGGTCAACGGCTGCGGATTCTTGGGATCGGCATTGAGCAGGCCGCCCGTGCTGGCGACCGTCTTGCCCAGGCCTTCCACCAGGCCGCCGACGCCGGCGCTCAGGCCTCCCGGCAGGCCGGTGCCCTTGACCGTGGTGCCCAGGCCTTCGACCAGGCCGCCCACTTGTTTGACGGTGCCGTCGACAGGCTTTCCCAGGCCGGTGGCGGCGCCAACCTCTTGGGTCAGGCCGACGACCGTGTCGGCGACCGGCTTGATGGTGGGGTCGAGCGCCTGGCCGACACCGCCCAGGGTGGTGCCCAGATTCAAGGGCAGGGTATTGTCAACCGCATTGCCGGTATTACCCAGCGTGGTTTGCAGCAAACCGGTGGTGACCGGGTTGTTGGGATTATTGGGTTCGTTCGGACCGCCGGGATTGCCGGGATTGCCCGGACCGCCAGGGTTGCTGGGATTATCCGTGCCAGGCAGGCTGGCAGAACTCTTGTGGCTACCACCACCGCCGCCGCAAGCGGCCAGCGCGCTCATCAGAGCGGCCGCCATAACGGTGGAGGTCAGAATACGATGTACGCGCTGCGTGTCAATCTTGGCATTCATGGCGAGCTCCTGTGGGGGAAGTGTCAGGCGTCGAAACTGCCCGATACATCCCTACATGCATAAACCATGCCAATATTTTTCAAACACGCTTTCGGTATGCGTTCAGGTCGTTTTTAGCTTGTTAAAAATCCTTTTAAATCAATAGCTTATATTTAAAATAGAGGGTTTGTACCAATATTGGGAATCCCCCATATTTACGATCACGCGCCACCTGCGAATGTTACGTCCGGGGCCTGTCTGGGCCGTTACGTTACGGGCTGCGTTACGTAACGTGGTGTATGGAACAGGCAAAAAAAAGCGCCTGTCGAAACAGGCGCGGCGCCTTGGCGGACTCGCGGCGCGGCCGCCGGCAGGCCGTGCTAGAACGCGTCGTAATACAACGAGTAGTTGGCGTTGAAGCGCACGTCGCGGCCATTGTTTATGGTGGCCGAGCCGATTGGCTTGGCCACGTTGAAATCAAACAGGTAGTACTTGTCATCGGTAAAGCGCAGCCCCAGCGCCACCGACGACAGGTGCCGCTGGTTGAGCTGTTGCAGGCTCGAATTGTTGTACCAGGTGCGGGCATAGTCGATCAGCGCATAAGGCTGCACGTTGGACAGGTACTGCCAGCCAATGCCGAATTGGCGATTAACTTCGGCGGAAACACCCACGCCCTTGTCGCCGCTTTGCTCGCCTTGCGGATAACCCATCGCATACCGCCAACTGCCGTAAGACACCTGTTCCGACGAGGGCAGGATATTGCTCGAGTACTGGGCGGCGCCCGACAGGGTCAGGCCGAATCGCGCCGGCAGCGCGAAGGTCTGCTTGGCATTGAGGTTGTAGCGGGTGAAGTCCAGGTCCAGGATCGGCACCGCCGAATAGCCGTAGTTGGTGTTGATCTCTTTCTTCGCCCCGGCGCCGGTGAAGCCCCTGGCCACGGCCAGCGTCACGTCGGTGGTCTTGGATTCGGACACCTGGATATAGCGCATCTCGAGGTTGGCGGCCCGCACCTGGGCGTCCTGCTGCAGCCAGCGGTCGGAGTTCTTGGCCTCGTAGCGGTCCTTCGAGTTGGCCGCGTAGACGCCGAGCGTGCCGGTCAGCGAGCGCGTATTGTTCAGCAGGAACGGATAGCTGACGCCGATGCCGATGCGGTCGTTCTTGACCCGGCGGTTGAAGCCCAGGTATTCGATCGCCTCGTCCTTGGGACGCGCGTCGTAGTGGTAGCCGTCGATCTTGACCGCCAGCCCGTCGTTGCCCAACGGCACGCGGACCTCGCCGGAAATGTATTTGACGTCGTCGGTGTTGAACGGCACCGACGCCGTCAGCTTGACCTGTTCGCCCAGCGGCGTGAGGCTGTTGGTGGCCATGTTCACCAGGGGCTGCATGCCGGTGCCCAGGTCCGCCACCCCGCCTGTCAGGCTGACCGGCTGGCGCGAGGCCGCCAGCACCAGTTCGGTGGCGCCGTCGGCGCGTCGTGGCAGGTCGAGCGACGGCGTGAACTTCACCCCCGGCACCGTGCGCATCAGGTTCAGCACGCGTTCCAGCGTGGCCTGCCTGAGCGGCTTCTCCTCCTTCAGCGGCTCGGCCAGCGATTCCAGGCGGTCCTGGGCATTGCCGATATCGCCCTCGATGCGCACCGTGCCGATATAGCCTTCGACCACGGTCACCACCACCAGCCCGTTGGCGAAGGTCTGGTTCTGCACCAGCGCGAACGACAGCGGATAGCCGCGGTCGCGGTACAACTGGGTGATCTTGTCGACCTGCTGCACCAGTTCGCCCAGGCTGATCTCCTTGCCGGACAGCGGCGCCAGCAGGGCGGAGACTTCCTCGAACGGCATGGCGTGCACGCCGGTGACGTCGAAATGCCGGGGCACGATGCGCTGCGCGAGCCTGGCCTGCAGGGCCAGTTGTTCGGGAGTGGGGGCCTGGACCACCGGCGGCGGCTGGGTGGCGCTGGGCGGGCGTTCGATCTGCGGCAGCGCGTCCACGGGGTTGCCGCGTAGCGGGCCGTCGGCGCGTGCCGTGCCGACGGTGGCGAGGGTGCAGATAAGGGCGAGGGAAAGCGGACCTGCGGGAAGCGTGCGTCTCATGCCTGGTTGTCTCTCTTTGCCGCTGGCACCGTTTAAACAGAACATCCGTATTAAGGGTCCGGATAAAGGCTTGAATATATGGGGCCGCTATATAAGTAAAACCGGTGGCGCGCCGCTCAGGCGGTATGTTGCCAGCGCGCCGGGGCAATGACAAATTATTTCATTGTGACTGGCCGGAAACGTGGATATAACAACAGGACGACATACAAGGCAATCTTTCCATGGCCCGATTCCGGGTTTTCCGGGATATTTGAAAATGACCGTGGCTAATTTCCGGGTATTCGTTACAAGTAAGCTGCCATGCCGCGACGAATACTGGTATAAACCCTGATGTGTATTAATTGTTAATAGATAAGACTATATAAACGTATCAAAACACATCGGGTTTACCGGCTCTCGGGAGTCCACAGATGGACCAGGATGACCCCAACAAAATCGTCGCAAGTCGGCCCGCCACGAGCGTCTGCCGACCGTCGGCTCACAGGGGCGGCGCATGAACCCGGGCGATATCGTTCCCCTCTCATTCAATAGCGGCCTGGTGGCGCTGTCGTTCCTGATCGCGGCGCTCGGCTCCTATGTGGCGCTGCTGGCGGCGGTGGGCATCCGCGCCGAAATGCAGGACGGCGAGATCCGCATCGGTTACATCATCATCGGCGCCCTGGCGATGGGCGGAGTGGGCATCTGGAGCATGCATTTCATCGGCATGCAGGCACAGGACCTGCCATTCGCGGTGGGCTACCAGATCGGTTTGACCGTGCTCAGTTTCCTGGTGGCGGCGGGTTTTTCCGGCTGGGCCTTCTGGTATGTGGGCCGCGACCGCTTCACATTTATGCGCTGCGTGGTGGGCGGCCTGGCCGCCGGCCTCGGCGTCGCGGCCATGCATTATGTGGGCATCAGCGCCATGCGCATGCCCGCGGTGTTTATCTGGAATCTGCCGATGGTTGTTTTATCGGTGCTCATAGCGGTATTTGCCGCGTCAGCCGCGTTGTGGCTCGCTTTCAATACGCAGAATGAGTTCCAACGCGTCGGAGCGGCCATTTTGATGGCGATTGCGGTGTGCGGCATGCATTACACGGGAGCGGCGGCCGGCACGGTGGTCTGCACCGCCCCGCGCGATTTTTCCAGCATGCAGATTGGCGGGGTGATGCTGCCGTACGTCGCGTTCGCGCTGTCGTTCGTCATGTTGCTGGTGATGCGTTGGCATTTGCAACGCGCTTCGCGCCGTTTCCGCGCGCGACTGGCGCAACGCATCGACTCGATCATTGAATCGGCCCCCGTGGTCGATCCGGGCAGGACTCCCGGCTCGACATTGGGACCGGGTTGAGGGCCCGTCGGTAGCGACGGACCTGGCGGTACCCCGGAGACGCGAAGGTGTGGAACACGCCAGCGCGCCGACAGCACCGGGCTTAGGGGGCCACGCCGTCCCTGCGGCATGGCTCGATTATCAAGCGAGACCTGAGGAGCTCGACATGAAAGCGAAACTTGCGCAGTTCTGGAACGATGAAGAAGGTATTACCGCCCTGGAATACGGGCTGATCGCGGGCACCATCGCGGTGGCGCTGGTAGCCGCCTTGGCGACATTCACGGGCGCGCTCAGCGGCCTGTTCACGTCGCTGCAGGCCAAGCTCGCCAACGCGTCCAAGTGAGGCCGAAGACCCCGGTCGTCCCAGTGAGCCTGGCCAGGGCCAGGCGGCGCCGGACGGCCGGGTCTGACGCCCCGCCGGGCATGGAGCTGATGTTGACGACACTTCCCGCGCAGCGAATTCGGGCGGTTGCGGATTGACGGCGTTGCGCGCATCGGCTCCCACGTACTGCGCGCCCATGCATTGCCAGATTGAACCCGAAACCGTCAGAAGGTCCTGCCTTGTATCCAGGGGAAGTGCTGTGGTGGCTGTTGTTCGCATGCTGGAATCTGGTGTTGATATACACCGATCTGCGCTATCGCCGCGTACCCAACACGCTTATCGTCGCGGGCTTCGCGGGGCAGGCGCTGTGGCTGCTCGCGGCTTGGCTCGCGCCAGCCTGGGGCTATCCACCGCGTTGGGCCGGCTGGCCCATGGCATTGGCCGGATTCGCGCTGGCCTTGCCATTCTTCCCGCTCTGGCTCAAGCGTCTGATGGGCGCGGGCGACGTCAAGGCGATCGCCGTGCTGGGGCTGCTGACGGGCTTCGCGCCGCTCGTCATGACGCTGGTGGTCGCGAGCCTGCTGGCCGGGCTGCACGCCTTGCTCTACCTGTTTCTTTCCCGAAGCTGGGCCTTGCCGCTTCGGGCTCGCCAGATCCCCTACGGGACGTACCTGGGCGCGGCCGCGCTCAGCGTGGTGTTTATTCCCTTGAATTCGGACTGGTATTCGTGGTGTTTTTCCTGGTGTTCTACGCGATCCTGACGTACGCCCTGGTGTTCACCGCGCAGCACTCGGTCACCCTGGCGGCGCAGGACGGCGCCCGCAAGGTCCTGCAATGGCAGCCGGGCGCCACCTCGCTGACCGTGCGCGCCAATGCCGGCCGCGACACGGCGCTGGACCGTTCGAGCTGGATCACCACCATGTCCTCGGCCGCGGTGGCGGTGGCGGTGTGCGGCGCCAGCGGCACGCTCAGCAGCACCGCCGGGGGCGCCTGCAGCGGCCAGCCGCTCAGCGCCGACCAGATCGAGGTGACGGTCAGCTATCCGTACGGCGCCAATCCGCTGATTCCGAATTTCCCGTTCCTGGCGCAGGCGTTGATGCCGCCGTCGAGCGTGCTGTCGGCCCGCGCCACGGTCCACCTGGGCAACGGCCTGGATGGGAGCAACTGACATGGACGCGCGCCGTGCCCCGGGCCATTGTCGCGGTCGCAAGCGCGGCCAGCGGGGCATCGCCGCGCTCGAGTTTTCGCTGATGGTGACGATGCTGCTGATGTTCGTCTGCGCCGTCGTCGGCTATGGCGTGCTGTTCTGGATGCAGCAGCAGTTGGCCTCGGCCGCCTCGGAAGGCGCGCGCGCGGCCGTCCACGCGCGCTTTGCCGGCCAGGCGGACGTGCCCGGCGCCGCCTGCGCCGCGGCGATGAGCGTGTTCGGCACGGGTTCGGCGGTGGCCTGCGCGACGACCAGCGCGCCATGCGCGTGGAGCGGTTCAGGCGGCCAGACGGCCCAGTGCAGCACGGTCGCCATGACCTTCAACGTGCAGGCCTGGCCGGTGTTGTCGACCTTCCAGGCATTCATCGCCATGTTGCCCGGGACGGACAAGAACTGGATACCGACCCGGCTGTCGTCGAAGGCCATCGTGCAAATCTCCCAAGGGACACCATGAGCAGTCTGAGCAAAATCATCGCGGGTGTGTTGCTGGCGGCGGGCCTGGTGCTGGCGTTCGTGGCGTGGCGCCTGGCCTCGGCGCCGTCGGCCCCGGCGCCGGCGCCGGCCGGTCCCGTGGCGACGGCGCCGGCCGCGCCGGCCGAACCGCCGGTCAAGCGCTATCCGGTGGTGGTGGCGGCAACGCCGATACCGGCCGGCACGCGCATCGACGGCGACAAGATGCTCAAGGTGGACCAATGGCAGGTGGCGCTGTCCGGCAGCTACAGCTCGCCCGCGCCGTTGCAGGGCGCCTATGTGCGAGTGGACGTCGCGGCCGGCGATCCGTTGTTGCCCAGCATGCTGGCGCAGGGCCTGGCGCGCCAGCTCAAGCCAGGCGAGCGGGCGTTGGCGATCGCGGTCGATGAGGTGGTGGGCGGCGGCAACCGCATTGCGCCGGGAGACCTGGTGGACGTGTTCTTCGTGCTGGAGAAGGGCGTCGAGATCCAGGGCGGACAGGCCCGGTTGCTGCAATCGCAGGTACGCGTGCTGGCGTATGGCGCGGCTTCGCTGGACGGTCCCGAGGAAAAGTCCGCGCTGCCCGGCCCGCCCGGACAGCCGGCGCGGACCGCCGTGCTGGCCGTGCCGGTCGACCAGGTCAACGAGCTGGTGCTGGCCAGCCGCTCCGGCCGCCTGCAGTTGGCGCTGCGTCCGGTCGGCGACGATGGCAAGCCCGATACCCAGTTGTTCGCCCAGCGCAGCGCCGTGCTGCCGGCGCGCGCCGACCTGACCCCCGAACAACGCGAGCAATTGCTCAGCGGCCCGAACCGCGCCTATGCCGGCGACAGCCTGGCGCAGTTGGATGCCCCGACACCGGCGGCCAGGCCGGCCCCGGCCCGCGCCGCTGGCGCTGGCGGCGGGGGCGGGCGCACCGTCGAAATCCTGCGAGGAGACAAATCCGAGCGCGTGCGCTATTGAAACGTGGCTGCGCGTGGCCTGGTGCCGCCCGCGGCTGGACCTTACCTGCCAAACCAGATCCAGCACAATGAAGAGATTCCAGCGCACCACCCTGATTTGCCTTCTGTCGGCCGCAGCGGTAATGACCTACGGCGTGGCCGGCATGGCGCAGACGGCCATCCAGTCCGACCCGGGCGCCGGCGCGCCCGCCCGCGACATCGCGGTCGCCGTGAGGGGCCAGCAGACGCTCATGCTGGAGGGCGCGCCCGCCCGCATCGCCATCGGCGATCCCGAGGTGGCCGACGTCAAGGTGCTGGCGGCCTCCGGCAAGCGGCAGGCCTCGCTGCTGCTGTACGGCAAGAAACCGGGCACCACGCAATTGCAGGTCTGGACCGGCAACAACGCGGCCCCGCAACTGTGGACGGTGCGGGTGGCGGGCAACGTGCAGCAGGTCATGGCCGGACGCGGCATGGCGGGCGGCGCCAACGTCGACGTGGCCGGCGACCGCGCGGTGGTGTCGGGCCAGGCCGACTCGCCCCTGTCGCACCAGGCCTCGGTGGCCGCGGCCGGCGCGGTGGTGGGTGACAAGAACGTGGTGGACGTGTCGACCGCCGGCACTGGCGGCGTGGTGCAGGTCGAGGTCAAGGTGGTCGAGGTGTCGCGCTCGGTCATGAAGCAGGCCGGCATCAGCTTCGCCGGCCGCAGCGGCCCGTGGGGCGGCACCAACTCGATCACGCCCGACGGCTTCCCGGCGCCGCTGGGCTTCAGCAAGAGCGCGGCCCTGGCTTCGGGCTTCTCGCTGTTCTACGACTCCAACGATTTCAGCGCGCGCCTGCGCCTGCTGCAGAACAACGGCATGGCGCGCGTGCTGGCCGAGCCGACGCTGGTGGCCCTGACCGGGCAGAGCGCCAGCTTCCTGGCCGGCGGCGAACTGCCGATCCCCGAGGCCGGCGGCCTGGGGACGACCACGGTGACGTTCAAGCCATTCGGCATCGGCCTGACGGTGACGCCGACCGTGCTGTCGCGCGAGCGCATCGCGCTGAAGGTGGCGCCCGAGGCCAGCGAGCTGGACTACAGCAATGCCATCGCGGTTTCCAGCGGCACGAATACCACCACGCTGATCCCGGCCCTGCGCACGCGCCGGGCCGACACCACGGTCGAGCTGGGCGACGGCGAGAGTTTTGTCGTCAGCGGACTGGTGTCGCGCCAGACCAAGGCGCTGGTCAACAAGGTGCCGATGCTGGGCGATCTGCCCATCATCGGGTCGTTTTTCCGTAGTGTCGATTACACCCAGGAGGATACCGAGCTGGTGATCGTGGTGACGCCGCGCCTGGTGCGGCCCATAGCACGCGGCGTGACCTTGCCGCTGCCGGGGGCCAGGCAGGAGGCGACCGACACCGCGTTCAACGCTTGGGGCTATTACCTGATGGGTCCTGCGGGTGGGCAGCAAATGCCGGGTTTTTCACGGTGAGCGATATGAAGACACATGCCAGGGAGTGGGTTGGCTTGCAGAATAGCAACCGGTTTTTATTTTGTTCCAAGGGTGACGGCGTGGCCGCGCAGCTCGGGCAGGCGCTGGGCGACATGGGCCTGCTGACCCAGGAAGTCCCGGGCGTCGAGGAACTGGGGCGGCGCCTGGCCGAAATCGAGCCGCAGGTGGTGTTCCTGGATTTCACGCTGAGCGAGGACGAACCCGGCAAGCTGTTCAAGTCCGCCGAGCTGGCGCGCCTGCTGGCGCGCATCGCGCCGGCGATTCCGCGCGTCGCGGTGGGACTGCTGAGCCAGCCGGAAGGCGCCATCGCCGCGTTGCGAGCGGGCGTCAGCGATTTCGTTGATCCGACCGTGGCGCCGCAGGAAGTCAAGGACGTGGTGCAGCGGCTACTGGACCTGCCGGCCGGCGGCGGCCGCATGGACGGCTCGCGCCGCAGTGTGCTGCTGCTGGGCGCGCGTCCGGGCGTGGGCACCAGCACGCTGGCCGTGCACCTGGCCGGCATGGTGCAGGACCGCCTCAAGCAGCAGCATGGCTCGCGCGCCGCGGCCGCGGGCGCCAAGGGCGCCAAGCCGGCGGCCGACAACGGCAGCCAGTTGCCCCTGGGCAGCCGGGTGGCGCTGATGGACCTGGGTTGGCCGGTGGGCGATTGCCAGCTTTACCTGAACATCGGCGGCGATTTCGATTTCGCCGAAGCGGCGCGCAACCTGCGGCGGCTGGACTCGACCCTGCTCAGTTCGGCCATGTCGCATACCGCCAATGGCTTGAGCGTGCTGGCGCTGCCGCGCGACCTGGGCCAGATGCGCGATGTCTCGCAATCCGATTCGCTGCTGGTGTTCGAGCGCATGCGCCAGCACTTTGGCGTGGTGGTGGCCGACTCTGGCGGCTTCTCCAACCCCGAGTTCGTGGCCGGCCTGGCGCGCGCCTCGGAGCAGAACTGGATCGTCACCGACCAGAGCGTGGGCGCGCTGGTGTCGCTGGCCGGGCTGCTGCAGGAGCTGGAGCAATTGCACGTGGACCGCCGCAGCCTGGGCCTGATCGTCAACCGCTACGACGAGCGCTACGGCATGACGGCCCAGCAGATCGCCGAGCGCTTCCAACTGGAGCTGGTCGGCACGCTGCCTGACCGCACGCTGGCGCTGATGGTGTGCACCAACCAGGGCCACCTGCTGCACGAGGAGGCCGAGCGCGACGTCTACGTGCGCGCGGTGCAGGCGCTGGCCGAGAAGCTGAGCGCCGAGGAAAACACCCCGGGCGGCCGGGCGAGCTGGCTGGCCACCTGGCTGCCCGGCGTGCACCGCCGCATGGTGGTCGAGTAACGGACGGCGGCGGAATCCCACATGATCATGACAGCGACCATAGAATTCGGCGGCGATGGCGACAAGGGGTTCGCCTCGTCCAACCGCTTCCAGGAAGTGAAGACGGCGGCCTACGAGCATCTGCTTTCCCGCATCGAGGAGCTGGGCGCGGAGTTCGGCAGGTGGGCGCGATCGGCGATCCAGGAGTTCGTCGACATCGAGGTGGCCAGCTTCGTGCGCCTGCGGCGGGTGCCGATCAACGAAGGCGAGATGCGCCAGATCGCCGAGGCCCTGACCAAGGAGCTGGCCGGCCTGGGGCCGTTGGAGGATCTGCTGGCCGACCCGGCGGTCGAGGACATCCTGATCAACGGCTACGACAACGTGTTCGTGTCGCGCCGCGGCGTGCTGGCGCGCGAGACGCTGCGCTTCACCGACAACCAGCACGTCCTGCGCATCGTGCGCCGCATCCTGGCGCCGATCGGCCGCCGGCTGGACGAGTCCAGCCCCATGGTCGACGCGCGCCTGCCCGATGGCGGCCGCCTGAACGTGGTGATCGAGCCGCTGGCGGTCGATGGCCCGATGGTGTCGATCCGCAAGTTCCGCCAGGATCCGCTCAAGCCGGCCGACCTGCTGACACTGGGCACCTTCGACGAGGAGATCTACCGGCTGCTGCATGAAGCGGTGAAGAACCGCTGCAACATCCTGGTGTCCGGCGGCACCAGCTCGGGCAAGACTTCGCTCTTGAACGCGCTGGCCTTCTTCATCCCCGAGACCGAGCGCGTGGTGACCGTGGAGGACACGGCCGAGCTGTCGCTCAACCACCCGCATGTGGTGCGGCTGGAATCGCGCCAGGGTGGCTTCGACGGCAGCGGCGCGGTCAGCATCCGCGAGTTGATCCGCAACAGCCTGCGCATGCGTCCCGACCGCGTGGTGGTGGGCGAAGTGCGGGGCGCCGAGGTCATGGACATGCTGCAGGCCATGAACACCGGCCACGAAGGCTCGATGGCCACGATCCACGCCAACTCGCCGCGCGAATGCCTGTACCGGATCGAGATGCTGGCGGGCTTCGCCGGCTTCCAGGGCAGCGAGGACAGCCTGCGGCGCCAGATCGCCAGCGCGCTCGACTTCATCGTGCAGATCGGCCGCCTGTCCAACGGCAAGCGGCGGGTGCTGTCGGTGACCGAGGTCACCGGCATGGGCGACAACGTCATCTCGACCCAGGAACTCTACCGGCACGAGACCTTCGCCACGCCGGAGGGCGAGGAAAAGGATCGCTGGAACTGGCTCGGCATCCATCCGCACACCCCCAAGCTGGCCAAGATGCGCAGCGAGCAGCGGCCGACCGACAACGCGCCGCCCGAGTCCGACGGCGGCGGCTTCTGGAGCAGGAGGCGCTGATGCTGCAGGCCGGAGTGATCGCGGGTCTGGCGCTGGTGCTGGCGCTGGCGGCGGTGCTGCTGTGGCGCCACGCCAACAGCGGCCAGCGGCGCGCCGCCAGTTCCGCCTTTCTCGAAGACCAGTTGCGGCGCGGCCGCGGCGCGCCGGTCAGCGGCAAGATGCCGTTCGCGCACGGCGCCCGCGCGCTGCGCAGCGGTTTCTCGCGTTGGGACATGCTGCTGCTGCAGGGCGGTGTGCGCCAGAGTCCCGGCTTCTACGCCAAGCTGACGCTGCCGATCGTGCTGGCGGCGCTGCTGGCCTGGGCCTTCCTGGGCTGGCTGTCGGGCCTGGTGACGCTGGTGCTGCTGACCGTGTTCGCCTATTTCCTGCTGTGGCTGCGCGCCGACCGGCGCCAGCGCCGCAGGGTGGCGCAACTGCCGGCGTTTCTGGACAACATCGTGCGCCTGGTCACTATCGGCAACAGCATGGCGTCGGCCTTCCAGACCGCCGCGGCCACCACCGACGAGCCGCTGCGCGAAGTGGTCGAGACCGCCGCCGCCCTGAGCCGCTCGGCCAAGGAACTGGACGCGGCGCTGGTGCAGGTTTCGCGCCAGTACGACATGAAGGAGCTCTACATGGTGGCGGCCGTGGTGTCGGTGGCCTTGCGCTTCGGCGGCCGCAGCGACCAGGTGCTCGAGCGCATGGCCGCGTTCATGCGCGACATCGGCCAGGCGCGCGCCGAGCTATCGGCCAGTTCGGCGGAAATCCGCCTGTCGGCCTGGATCCTGGCGCTGCTGCCGCTGGGCATCGCCGGCTTCATCATGGTGGCCAACAACGACCTGTTCATGGGTCTGTGGGTGGACCCGCTGGGCTTCAAGATGCTGATGACGGCGGTCTGCCTGCAACTGGGCGGCTCCTACATCCTGTATCGCATGGCCAAGGCCATCTGAGGACGACGCGGATGCAAGCGATCGAATCCTGGAATGTCTCAACGGTGCTGGCGGTGGCGCTGATGCTGGTGGCGGCCGCCATGCTGATCCTGGGCCTGAGCATGACGCGGCGCCTGCGCGGCCAGGATCGCAGCCGGCAGGTGGTGGAGCAGGCCCTGGCGACGCGCGAGGGCCGCGTCAAGGCGGCCGCCGCGCCGGCGGCCGAGGGCGCGCAGGGCCGGCTGGCCGCCGCCACGCGCGCGGCCGACTCGTTCGGCAAGCGCCTGAGCGAAGGACGCTTCGCCGAAGCGCTGCTGGCCGGCGAGGACCGCAAGCTGGTGGATATGGCGGGCTACGAGAACCCGGCCACGGCGCGGCTGCGCTTCATCGTCGCGCGCTTCACCCTGGCGCTGCTGCTGCCGGCGGCGGCCGTGGCGCTGGATCTGGGGCGCAGCATCGGCTCGTCGCTGGGCCTGTTCGTGGCGGCGTTCTTCGGTTTCGCCATCGGCTACATGCTGCCCAAGTGGTTCGTGCGCCGGCGCCTGTCGCGCCGTCGCAAGCAGGCCGCCAACGAACTGCCGCTGCTGATCGACCTGCTGCGGCTGCTGCAGGGCGTGGGCCTGTCGATCGACCAGAGCCTGCAGGTGCTGACCAAGGAATTCGACCAGGTGCTGCCGGTGCTGGCGTACGAGTTGCGGCTGGCGTCCGAACTGTATGTGCGCGGCCGCACCCGCGAACAATCGCTGGCGCGGCTGGCGGCGGGTTTCGACAACGACGACCTGTCAGCCATCTGCCGCCTCATCGCCCAGGTCGACCAGCACGGCGGCGCGGTGCAGGAGCCGCTGAACCGGTTTGGCGAGCGCCTGCGCGAGAAGCGGCGCCTGGAGCTGAAGGAAAAAGTGGGCAAGACCACCGTCAAGATGACGGCGGTGATGATCGTGACCCTGTTGCCGGCGCTGCTGATCGTGACCGGCGGGGCGGGGTTTGTGGCGGTATTGCGCGGTTTGTCGCGCATGGGGGGGATGTAATGGCGGGCGGTATGGAAAGCGCGCGGCGCGCATGGCGTTGGACCCTGGCGGCGGCGGCGGTTGCCGGCGCCGGGACGTTGGCGGGTTGCCAGAGCAACAATGCCGAGACCGCCTGGCAGTTGATCCAGCAACAGCAGCAGGAACAGGCGCTGGCGCGCCAGCGCGAGGACGAGGCGGAGAACCGCCGCAAGCCGGCCGAGCCGGAGATGATGCTGTCGATGATCGCCGAGTCGCAACGCCAGGAGCGCTATTTCGCCTCGCTGGCCTACATCGAGGCGTTCCAGCAGAAGTTCGGCAACGATCAACGCATCGCGGTGCTGCGCGCCGAGGCGCTGCGCCAGACCGGCCAGACGGCCTCCAGCGAACAGGCCTACCGCGCCCTGATCGGCACCGCGCAGGCGGCAGACGGCTGGCACGGGCTGGGCCTGATCGCCGGTTCGCGCGGCCAGTTCGAGCAGGCCGCCGACGACTTCGCGCGCGCCGCCAAGCTGGCGCCCATGGACCCGCGCATCCTGGGCGACCTGGGTTACGCGCGGCTGCGGGCCGGCGATCCGGCCGGCGCCCGCGTGCCGCTGGGCCAGGCGGCCGAGCTGGCGCCCGAGAGCGGCAAGGTGCTGGCCAACCTGGCCTTGCTGCTGCTGGTCGAGGGCGAGCCGGTGCGCGCCCAGAACGTGATGGACCGCGCCAAGCTCGGCGACGAGGCGCGCAGCCAGGTCCTGCGCCTGGCCGCCGAGATCCGCAGTCAGACCGCCGCGCCGAGCGGTGTGGCGCCGGCCGCCGGGGCCGACACGGCGGCGACGCGGGTGTCCCGTGGCGAAGGCATCGTCATGCCGGTCATGAGCCCCTTGATGGACCGACTGGGCAACGGCCCGATCGTGCGCTAACCAGGAATCCCGATATGTCCCGAACCGTACGCTTCGTTCCTTTTTCCCTGGCGCTGCTTGCCGCCGCGGCCACGCCCTGGGCGAGCCAGGCGCAGTCGAACGCGCCGCTGACGGGCGGCGCCATGAGCGGCGTGGCGCAGGCTTCTCCCGTGCCGCCGGCCGCGCCCGCCGCCGCGCCCGCGGCGCAGATGCCGGCGCGGCCGGTGGTGCAGCAGGTGCAGACGCCGATGCCGCAGGCGGCCGCGCAGCCGGCGCCGCAACCCGCGGCCGAGGCGCCGGAAGCGTTCGGCGACATCACCCGCGGCCTGCTGGCCGCGCAGGCCGACGGCCGCCGCGCCGGCGCCGCGCTGCCGGTGCTGGGCGCCGCGTCCACCGCCGCCTGGAACCGCTACGTCGACAGCTTCACCCGGCCGATTCCCGAGTGGTTCACCAAGCGGGTGCAGACCAACAACACGAACTAGCGCCTGTTCACACGACAAGGAGCCTCGGGCCTGTCTCGCCGAGCCACGGAGCCACGATCATGCCAGCCACTCATTCTCGTTCTGCGTTCTGCCCGCGGCAGCGCGGCAGCATGACGGTGGCCATCGTTTTCGTGGTCATCGTCGGTCTGGTGCTGCTGGGCGTGGCCCAACTGGGCTATGCCTATTACATGAAGCGCGAAATGCAGAAGGCCTCGGACCTGGCGGCGCTGTCGGCGGTGCAGGTGCTGGGCATGGGCGCGCCCGCGGACTGCGCCCGGGCGCAGGCGGCGGGGCGGGCCGCGGTGCTGGCCAACGTGCCCAACATCTTCGACAGCTTCTCGGCGGCCGACGTCACCGTCGAATGCAAGGTGTGGGACACCAGCCGCGCCGACGCCAGCGGCATGTACGTGTTCGATCCCGCCAGCGGCCAGGCGCCGAACGCGCTGCGCATCACCGTCAACAAGACCCTCACCAGCCTGATCCCCAGCTTCTCCGGCAGCACGGCGGGCGGCGCGCAGGTCCAGGTGATCTCGGTGGCCACCAGCACCCAGCCGGTGGCCGTGTTCACCGTCGGCTCGCGCCTGCTGCGCCTGCAGAAGGGCGGCCTGCTGTCGCAGTTGCTGGCCACCGTGGGCGCCACGCCGGCGCAGCTCGACATCCTGGACGCGGCCGGCCTGGCCACCGTCAACATCACGCCGTCGGGCCTGCTGGAGGCGCTGGGCCTGCCGGTGTCGGTGGCCACCGGCGTGGGCACGCCGGCGCAACTGGCCGCGCTCAACAACCTGACGCTGGGCCAGTTGCTGCAGGCCACGCTGACCGTGATGAACAAGGCCGGCGATACCGCCGGCGCCAGCCTCGGGCTGCTGTCCAACGCCATCAACGTGGTGCTGAACGTGATGCCGGTGAACCTGCCGGTCAAGCTGTTCGGCGACGGCGGCGTCCTGGACCTGAACGTGGTGGGCGGCGACATCAACTCGGCGCTGCAGGCCAACATCAACGCGCTCAATGTGCTGGAGACCGCGCTGGTCATCGCCAACGGCCAGAACCTGGTCAACCTGGGCCTGAACGTGCCGCTGCTCGGCGTGCAATCGCAGGTGCGCATCGTCGAGCCGCCCACCATCGGCGTGGGCGGGGTGGGCACGCAGGCCACCAGCGCCGGCATCCGCGTCTACCTGCGCGCCAACACCAGCAACATCCCGCTGGTGGGCCCGCTGCTGGCCAACACGCTCGGCACCAAGATCGACCTGCCTGTCATCATCGACGTGGCGCAATCGACCGGCACGGTCTCCAAGCTGTGCCAGGCGCCGCTCACCGAGTCGCAGGCCACGATCGACGTGACCTCGTCGGTCGCCAATATCTGCCTGGGGCGCTTTCCGGGCATGTCGTCGGCCGTCGACAACGTGCAGGCCAATTTCCTGTCCATCACCAATAGCTGCCAGCCCAGCTCGTTCGCATCGATCCAGCGCTACCAGGTCCTGAACGTGCTGGGCATCCTGCCGCTGACCAGCAAGGTCACGCTGCCGATCTTCAACTCGACCGCGCCCGTGTCGGTCACGCTGACCGAGCCGCCGTCGCCCAATTCCACCGCCACCGTCAATGCCACCTCGGTCAATCTTGGCGCGCTGGCCTCGAACCTGGCCGACGCCGTGGTCGGCGGCATCCTGGGCGACCTGGTCGGCACCGGCACGCCGCTGACGCCGGAACAGCGTTTGTCGCTGGCCACCACGCTGGTGGGCGGCGGCGGCAGCAATCCGGGCAAATCGATTTCGCAGGTGGTCAACGACATGCAGTGGTCCTCCACCGCGCTCAACCAGCTCGGCCAGCGCATGACCAACGGCGGCCTGACCGGGGTGCTGGGCGGCACGCTGCAGTTGGTGGGCAACCTCCTCAATTCCTTGCTGCTGGCGCCGCTGAGCGACGTGACCTGCCTGCTGGCGATCACGCCGGACGGGATCCGCCAGTGCCGCGTCAACGCGGTCTCCTCGCTGGCGCTGAGCGGCGGCAACCAGGTGGGCGGCGTGCTGTCCATCGTGGTGACGCTGCTGCAGCCGCTGCTCGGCATGCTGTCGACCCTGCTGCAGCAATTGCTGGACATGCTTGGCCTGAGTGTCGGCCAGACCGATGTATCGCTGCTGTCGGTGGACTGCGGCAAGCCCCGCCTGGTGTATTGATGATGAAGCCCATGATTTCCGCCCCTTCGTGGCCGGCCCGGTGGTCGCCATGACCCAGAAATTCTCGCGCGAAGAGTTCGACGTCTACGTCTGGGAGGGCACGTCCGACATCGCCAGCCGGGCCGAGCGCTGCCTGGCCGGCATGGATGTGTCGCTGGTGCGCGCCGACGCCGGCACCGCGTTTCCGCCGCCGCGCGACCCGTCGCGGCCCGCGGTGGCGCTGGTGTCGGTCTCGGTCATGGGCGACAACCGCTTCAGCGGCTATGACTGGTTGTCGGTGCAGGCCATGCCGGTCATCTGGGTGGCGTCCGAGGCCCGTGGCCGCGATCCGCGTTATTACCCGCCGGAATACTCCTATACGCTGCCGCTGGCCTTCACCACCGCGGATCTGCGCAAGTTGCTGTTCGAACTGCTGGGCACCCTCGACCAGTTCAATCGCGCCGCGCCGCGGCGCGAGCAGCCGCTGATCGCCGTGTCGGAGCCGATGCGGGCGCTGCTGGCCGAGGCCGACATGTTCGCCGACTGCCGCAGCAATGTGCTGATCCACGGCGAGACCGGCGTCGGCAAGGAGCGCATTGCGCGCCTGCTGCACGACCACGCCGCCTGGTCGGACGGGCCGTTCGTCGCGGTCAACTGCGGCGCCATTCCCGAAGGGCTGTTCGAGGCGCACTTCTTTGGCCACGCCAAGGGCGCCTTCACCGGCGCGGTAGGCGCGCACAAGGGCTATTTCGAGCAGGCCAGCGGCGGCACGTTGTTCCTGGATGAGATCGGCGACCTGCCGCTGTACCAGCAGGTCAAGCTGCTGCGCGTGCTGGAGCAGAGCGCCGTGACGCGGCTGGGCTCCACCGTGGAGGTGCCGGTCGATTTCCGGCTGGTGGCCGCGACCAACAAGGACCTGCGTGTGCTGGTGGGCCAGGACGAGTTCCGCGCCGACCTGTATTACCGGCTGGCGGTGATCGAGCTGCGCATTCCCAACCTGGAGCAGCGCGGCCCCGAGGAAAAGGTGGCGATCTTCCGCGCCTTGCTCGAACGGCTGGGCGCCGAGGGCGAGCCGCCCGCCTGGCTGCTGGAACGCGTGGCGCGCGCGCGATACGCCGGCAACGTGCGCGAGCTTTCCAACGTGGCCGAGCGCGTGGCGATCGTGCGGCGTCAGTTCCAGGCCTGGGACCAGGCCCGCATCGAGCGCATTTTCGATCAGTTGGCCGAGCCGCTGGGCGGGCCGGCGGCCTTGGCGACGGCGGGCGCCAATACCCAGTGCGAGCCGCCGGTATTCACCGACGCCGAACGCGCCGAGCGCGCCCGCATCCTGGCCGCGCTCGACGTCAACGGCTGGCGCCGCCAGGACACCGCCAATACCTTGGGTATCAGCCGCAAGGTGCTGTGGGAGAAGATGCGCAAGCTGCATCTGGGCGGCGGCCAGGGCGAAACCGCCGATGGCATTGTCGAGGCGTCGTGAGCGCAATAGGGAATGTCCCTGGGCGCGCGACACTATCGCCGCGTGTTATTCACGCGCGTCAGCTTCAACCGGAATAAATTGCTATAGTTCCGCAACGATTTTTTTGGGGAAGGCATGAACGTCCACTTTATCCGTGCCGCCGCTCGCATGGCGCTGTTGGGTACGGCCCTGTCCGGTCTGGCCGCGTGCGCCAGCGCGCAATCCGAGCCCCCGCGCCCGACGGTGCAGCAGGTCGAGGACAAGCAAGCCGCCTCCACCCCGGTCACCCCGCCCGCGCCAGCGCCCGCCGCGCGCCCGTCCTCGACGGTGGCCGAGCTGCAGGCATTGATCCAGAACCGCCAGGTTTCCGAACTGCGTACGACCTACAACGGCACGTACGGCGCCAGCCTGCTCTTCAAGCCGGACGATCTGACGTACTACGTGGCCCTGTTCCAGCAGAAGGACTTCTGGCGCGTGCTCAAGACCAAGTCGGACAAGCAGGCCGAGGCCACTTACCGCGCCTTCGCGGCCCAGTCGGCCGACCTGGCCGAAGTGGATATCAAGCGCATCAAGCTGCAGGCCGAATACACCCACGCCGAAAAGCTGCTGGCCAGCCGCAGCGCCGAGCTGAGCACGCTGCAGGCCGACCGCACCCTGCGCATGCAGCAGGAAGAGCAGGTCGCCGCGCGCCAGGAACAGTCGCGCCAGGAAGCCACCGCGCTCGCCGACCAGCAGAAGGACGTGCGCCAGCAACTGCGCGACCTGCAACGCCAGATCGACGCCTTGCAGGCGCAGCAGGCGCAGATCGGCCAGGCGCCCGCCACGCCCAGGCGCGGCAAGTAAGCGCCTCGCACGCCAGCAAGCGGGCCCCCGGGCCCGCTTTTCATTGGGCGGGGCCCGGCCGCTGCCGGTGTGTGGCGCAAATGCCGCCAAACCGCCCGGAATCGGCCGAAAACCCCGTTCGCGGTCCGGTATCCAGGAGTGCGCGCGCGCTTTCTTGTATTCTGGATGCCAGCCCCCATATTTCCATCATGGCTCTCAAAGTTTTCGACCTCCAGTGCGAGCACGGCCACATCTTCGAAGGCTGGTTCGGTTCGCACGAAGACTACGACGCGCAGCAGGCGCGTGGACTGGTGTCGTGCCCGGTCTGCGGCTCGGCCAGCATCACCAAGCGCCTGTCGGCGCCGCGCCTGAACGTGGCGCACCTGCACGCGCCCGCGGCGCAGCCGGCGGCGCCGGCCGGCGCCACCGACGCCGAGAAGATGTCGGCGCTGCAGGCGGTGGTGATGCGCCAGGTGCGCGCGCTGCTGCGCAATACCGAAAACGTCGGCGCGCGCTTCGCCGAGGAAGCGCGCCGTATCCACGAGGGCGACGCGGACGAGCGCCCCATCCGCGGCACCGCCACGCGCGAAGAGCGCGAGGCCCTGGCCGAGGATGGCATCGACGTCATGGCCGTGCCCGACTTCCTCGACGACGAACGCCTGCAATAGCCGCGTTCGCCGCCGCGGCGGCTTTCACGGCCGCGCAAGGCAAAAAAAAGCGCCAGACCCCGAAGGGCTGGCGCTTTTTCTTGCCTGTCGCCGGATCAGTTGTTGACGCGGCTGCGGTATTCGTTGGTGCGCGTGTCGATTTCGATCTTGTCGCCGATGGCGCAGAACAGCGGCACGTTCAGTTCGTAGCCGGTGTTGATCTTGGCGGGCTTGGTCACCTTGCCCGACGTGTCGCCACGGACGGCCGGTTCGGTGTAGGTGATTTCGCGCACGATGGTCGTGGGCAGTTCCACCGAGATGGCGCGGCCGTCGTAGAAGACCACTTCCACGGGCATCGCTTCTTCCAGGTAGTTCAGGGCGTCGCCCATGCTTTCGGCTTCGATTTCGTACTGGTTGTACTCTTCGTCCATGAAGACGTACATCGGGTCGCCGAAGTAGGAGTACGTGCACTCCTTGCGATCCAGTTGGACGACTTCGAACTTTTCGTCGGCCTTGTAGACCGATTCGCTGGCCGAGGCGGTCAAGAGGTTCTTGAACTTCAACTTGACGACGGCGGCGTTACGGCCGGACTTGTTGTATTCGGCCTTCTGGACCACGAGGGGATCCTTGCCGACCATGACCACGTTGCCGACTCGCAATTCCTGAGCGGTTTTCATCGATAAAACTCCGGGGGGAAAGGGTGCACTCGCCGTGCTTGCAGAAAGCCGCGGCGGGTGAGGGCGCCAGGCAACGGGCCAGGCCCGCCATCTTGATCTCAACGCCATCTCAAGCCCGCGGGCCCGAAAAGGCCCGCTCGCTCGACTTTCATGCACACCCCGGGAGGCGTCATAGTTGAGGCGCCGAAAAACCCGGGCGACTCAGAAAACTCTCTATTCTAGCGTTTCTTGGCCAACTCTGCGCAAAAATCGGCCAGATTTTCCGCCAGGTCGGGGCGGGCGGCCTGCGCCGCGTCCCAGTCGCGCGCCGCCTGCGTCCAGGCCCGCCAGGCGGCCGGCGCGAGGGCGGCGCCGATCGCATCCGCCGCCGCGCCGGCCTCGGGCAGGTTCCAGGCGCGGATGGCGGCGGCCGCGGTTTCCGGGGCCGGATAGCGCGCGAGCCAGGCATCCAGCTTTTCCAGGTGCACGTTCTCTTCCTGGGGGTAGATCTGCCAGACCAGCGGACGCGCCGCCCAGGCCGCGCGCACGAACGAATCCTCGCCGCGCACCAGATTCAGGTCGGCGCACCATAGCACGCGGTCGAAGTCGGGTTGCGCCACGAACGGCAGGCGCGCCACCGCCGGGCCGCCGGGCCGCGCGCAGGCCGCTTCCAGCCCGGGAGCGACGCCTTCCGGCGCCAGCAGCAGGGCGGGGCGGGCATCGGCCGCCAGCGCCTGCGCCAGGCCGTCGATTGGCGCGCTGGGGTAGCAAAACAGGGACACGGTGCGGGCGCCGTCGCGCCGTTGCGACACGAGAGGCTCGGCCACGCCCAGTCCCCGCAGGAACGCCGCCTGGGCTTCGGCATCGGCCTGGAAGGCGTCGCGCTCGGCCGTCAGGCCCGGTTCGCGCAGCAGGCCGCCGGTGGCCGGCGTGAATCCCGGGAAGAAGAAATGCTTGACCAGCCCGTCGGGGCGCTGCGACGGCAGGCCGTGGCAGCTTTCCACCCAGGCCTCGGCGCTCAGGTATTCCAGGTTGATCCAGGCGGGATGACGCTGGCGCATGCTGGCCAGGAAGGCCTCGGGAGGATCGCAGGCGAAGGCCTCGATCACCACGTCGCGGGCGGCCAGCGTCGGATCCGGCGTGTCGGTCCAGCGCACGATATCGATGTCCTGGAACGCCTGGCGCGCGGCAGTGGCATCGATGCCGGGCTGGATGCGCGCGAAGCTGGCCAGGTCGTCCACCCACAGGCGCACCTCCCAGCCGCGGCCATGCGCCAGTCGCCGCGCCAGGCGCCAGCAGACGCCGATGTCGCCGTAGTTGTCGACCACGCGGCAGAAGATGTCCGCTTGCATCGACGCGCTCAGTGGAACTTGGCGGGCGCCGCCTCGGCGTCTTCGGGCAATTCGGCGTGCACCAGTTCGCCCAGGGGATTGGGGAAGTAGGGCGCGCCGCAGTCCTCGCAATATTCCGGCGGCAGCACGCCGGGAATGCGGCGCACGTCGCTCACGCCGTATTCCTTGAGCAGCGCCGCGATCTCGTCGACCACGTCGGGCTGGCCCTCGTCGGCCGGCAGGTCTTCCTCGCGGCCGTACAGCGGCCAGACGCAGCCGTAGTAGACGTCGTTGCTGTTGCGCGCGGTGAAGCTGACGCGGTATTCGTCGACCCGGTTTTCGCCGCAGCCGGCCACCACGGCGCGCAGTTGCGAGGCCTCGAGATTGACCGCGCCCTCGAGCCAACTGATGGCGGCGCGCAGCGACAGCGGGCGCACGCGGCGGTCGGCCTCGCGGTTGCTGACGTAGTAGGCGTCGGGCAGCAGGGCTTCGAAACCGCAGCCCGGCAGCAGGCCGGCCAGCGTCGGCTGGGCCTGCGCGGCCCATTGCGCCAGGCAGGCGTCGCGGCTGGCCTCGGCCTCGCCGATCTGCTCCTGCCAGCGGAACACGGGCGCGAACTCGGGCACCGCCACGGCCGCCACGATGTAGCGCGTGTCGGCCAGCATGTTGGCGGTTTCGGCCTCGGCATTGAGCGCGGGCTTGGTGGTCTCGGCGCCGAGCGCCTGCGAGCCCAGCCGTTGCAGCCATTGCCAGGTCTCGGAGAAGGTGCGTGGCATCTGGTCCACGCTTACCAGCACCGGCATCAGCGCGCTGCGGGCCTGGCTCGACAGCACGTGGCCATGCAGTTGCGCCAGCAGGGCCTGCTGGGCGCTGGCCGGCACGGGGCCCGTGGGGATGGCGTAGCGGGTCCAGGCCACGATGGGCGCGACGATCAGCAGGATGTCGTAGCGCACGCCGTTCTTCTCGATCTTCATCGACTCGGACAGCGTTTCGGCCTGCTCGATCAGGACCTCATAGGCGCCCACGTCGCCCTGGGCGAGGTGGTCCAGCGCGGCTTCCAGCGGGGCATCCTGGCCTGCCTTGAGCAGCTTTGGAATCGCTTCGCCAAGCTGATTCTCCCAGTACACGTCTTCGACGCGGCTGCCCGAGCGGTTGAGCGACTGGGCAAGCGTGATGAGGCGGGTGGCGTCACGGGTCAAGCGGGGAGCGGATTGGCTGCGGGATCGGGCCATAACTTCGGAGGACGTCCAGTAAGTGTGTAACGACGTAGTTTAACGCCCGCCACGGCGGTGGTCGCGGCGACGCCCGGGCGCCCGCGAATCGGGCAGCACAAGGGCGCCGACGGTCACCGGACTGGACCCGGCCTTCCGCCTGGGATTGGTGCGGGTCTGGCAACAGATCGTGCCTGTTTAGGGGATTTATTGCTGATTGGAATCGACCGACAATGGACCCATCATCAAGCTTTCCTGGAGTCATCGCCATGCGCTGGCCTACGCTTTTCGTTTCCCACGGTTCCCCCATGCTGGCCGTCGAACCCGGTTCGACCGGCCCCGCGCTGGCCGCCTGGAGCCAGTCCCTGGGCCGCAAGCCGCGCGCCATTTTGGTGGTGTCGCCGCACTGGATGGGCCACGGCCTGGCCCTGTCCACCCGCGACCAGCAGGTGGCCTGGCACGATTTCGGCGGCTTTCCGCCCGAACTCTACACGCTGCAATACGCCGCGCCCGGCTCGCCCGAGCTGGCGGCGCGCACGCAGGCCCTGCTGGCCGAGGCCGGCATCGCCGCCGACCGCGATCCGCGCCGGCCGCTGGACCATGGCGCCTGGGTGCCGCTGCGCTACCTCTATCCCGAGGTCGACGTGCCGGTGGTGCAACTGTCGCTGGACATGGGCCGCGACGCCGCCGGCCAGTTGGAACTGGGCCGCGCCCTGGCGCCGCTGCGCGACGAGGACGTGCTGATCATCGGCTCGGGGTCGCTGACGCACAACCTGCGCGACGTGCGCATGCCGCAGGACGCGCCGCCGGCGCCTTACGTGCCGGCGTTCCAGGCGTGGTATGCCGAACACCTGGCCGCCAACGACGTGCCGGCGCTGCTCGACTGGCAGGCGCGCGCGCCCGGCGCGGCGCAGGCCCATCCGCACGACGACCACCTGATGCCGCTCTACGTGGCGCTGGGCGCGGGCGGCGGCCAGGCCACACGCCTGACCGACGAGATCTCGTACGGCGCGCTGGCGATGGACGCCTATGCATTCAACTGAGGCCTGTTGACGCCCCTCACCGCCGCCAACGTTTGGTTACCCCATGCGGTACCAAACCCCGCTGCGTCTATGCATAATGGCAGCCGCCCGCAATGCGGGCGTTTTCCTGTTCTGGACGCATGCCGGAGCCATCCGGCCGGGAGTGTAGAGATCGTGAATGCGCATATCGTGAAAGCCGCGAGTCTGGCCATCGTCGCCGCCACGCTGACGGCGGCTTCGTCCGCCTGGGCCGAGGACGTTGAGGGCTCCCGCGACCATCCCGCCCTGACGCGTTTCGAGGGCGCCGAGATCCGTGCCTACGAATTCAAGGACTACGACGAAGCCGTGATGCCCAACCAGCCCATCACCCGCGAAAGCGAGGCCAGGGGCCTGACGCTGGAAGGCAAGCTGACGCGCATCGCCTATCGCATCGATGGCAAGAAGTCGGCGCTGGAGGTCTATCGCAACTATCAAGGCGCGCTGCAGGCCGGCGGCTTCAAGACGCTGTTCGAATGCAAGGGCGACGAGCAGTGCGGCGGCGACTTCCAGTCGTTCGTCCTGAACAGCGGCAAGGTCAGCCAGCCGGGGCAGGGCGACGCGGCGTTCGGCGGCAAGTACTACGCGGTGCTGGCCAAGAAAGAGGCGCCCACCGGCGACATCTACGTGTTCCTGGATGTGATGGACGACACCTCCAACAACATCACGCCGGTGTTCCAGCAGGTGATCGAGACCAAGCCCATGCAGACCGGCCAGGTCAAGGTGCTGGACATGGCCGCCATGCAGAAGTCGCTGGCCGAATCGGGCCGCGTCGCGGTCTACGGCGTCTACTTCGATACCGACAAGGCCGAGGTCAAGCCCGAGTCCAAGGCCGCGCTCGACGAGATGGGCAAGCTGCTCAACGCCAACCCGAAGCTGAAGGTCTACGTGGTCGGCCACACCGACAACCAGGGCACGCTGGCCGGCAACCTGGACCTGTCGCAAAAGCGCGCCGACGCCGTGGTCAAGGCGCTGGAAGCGGGCTACAAGATCCCGGCCGCGCGCCTGTCGGCGCGGGGCGTGGCGTCGCTGGCGCCGGTGGCGGCCAACGACGCCGAGGCCGGCCGCGCCAAGAACCGCCGGGTCGAACTGGTCGCGCAATGATGGGGTGAGCCTGCCACGCGCCGCGATGGCAGGCGGCGCGCGGCCCTGAAAAAAAAGCCCCTGGAACCTCGGTTCCAGGGGCTTTGCCTTTGCGGCCCGCGCGTTACGCGGCCAGCAACTGGCGCAGCACGAAGGGCAGGATGCCGCCGTGCTGGTAGTAGTCGACCTCGATCGGGGTGTCGATGCGCAGCAGCAGCGTCACGTCCTGCTTCGAACCATCCTTGCGGGTGATCGTCAGCGTTACGTCCTGCATCGGCTTGATGCCGTTCTCCAGGCCCGAGATGTCGTAGGTTTCCTCGCCGGTGATGCCCAGCGACTGCACGCTGTCGTTGCCCTTGAACTGCAGCGGCAGCACGCCCATGCCCACCAGGTTGCTGCGGTGGATGCGCTCGAAGCTGCGCGTGATGACGGCCTTGACGCCCAGCAACTGGGTGCCCTTGGCGGCCCAGTCGCGCGACGAGCCGGTGCCGTACTCTTCGCCGCCGAACACCACGGTGGGCGTGCCGGCCGCCACGTACTTCATGGCCGCGTCGTAGATCGACATCTGTTCGCCGGTGGGCTGGAACAGGGTTTCGCCGCCTTCGAAGCGGCTGCCGTCCGGGCGCGCCGGGATCATCAGGTTCTTGATGCGCACGTTGGCGAAGGTGCCGCGCATCATGATTTCATGGTTGCCGCGGCGCGAGCCGTAGCTGTTGAAATCGGCCTTCATCACGCCGTGTTCCTTGAGCCACTTGCCCGCGGGCGAGCTTTCCTTGATGGAGCCGGCCGGCGAGATGTGGTCGGTGGTGACCGAGTCGCCGAACACGCCCAGCGCGCGGGCGTTCTTGACGGTCGGCATCGCGCCCGGCGTCATGCCGAAGCCTTCGAAGAACGGCGGCTCGGCGATGTAGGTGGAGTCGGGCCAGTTGTAGGTCTCGCCCGTGACGCCCTTGATGTTCTCCCACAGCTTGCCGGGGTTGCTCTTGACCTGGCCATAGTTGGCCTCGAAGGCCTTGGGGTCCAGCGCGTACTTGAGCAGCGCCTCGACTTCCTCGGTGGTCGGCCAGATGTCGCCCAGCCAGATATCGCCGTTCTTGCCGCGGCCGACCGGTTCGGTCATCAGGTCGCGCGTCACGGTGCCGGCCAGGGCGTAGGCCACCACCAGCGGCGGCGAGGCCAGGAAGTTGGCCTTGATGTTCGGGTGGATGCGCGCCTCGAAGTTGCGGTTGCCGGACAGCACCGCCGAGCACACCAGGTCATTGCTGGTGATGACTTCGTTCAGGTCGGGCGTCAGGTCGCCGGCGTTGCCGATGCAGGTGGTGCAGCCGTAGGCGGCCACGTCGAAGCCCAGCTTCTCCAGGTAGGGCAGCAGGCCGGTCTTGGTCAGGTATTCGGTGACCACGCGCGATCCGGGGGCCAGCGAGGTCTTGATGTGCTTGGGCACCTTCAGGCCGGCTTCGACGGCCTTCTTGGCCAGCAGGCCCGCCGCCAGCAGCACGCTGGGGTTGGAGGTGTTGGTGCAGGAGGTGATGGCGGCGATCAGGATGTCGCCGTTCTTGACCTTGGTGCCGGTGCTGGTGGTGAAGATCTGCTGCAGCTTCTCGGCCGGCTGGTTGAAGCCGTTCTCGGCGACCGGCTTGGAGAACAGGTCGATGAAGGTGCTCTTGACGTTGCCGATCTCGATGCGGTCCTGGGGGCGCTTGGGGCCGGCCAGCGACGGCGCCACGGTGGACAGGTCCAGCGTCAACAGCTTGGTGTAGTTGATGTCCTGGGCGGCGGGCACGCCGAACATGTCCTGGGCCTTGAAGTAGGCCTCGAACGCGGCGATTTCGTCTTCGGTGCGGCCGGTGCCGCGGAAGTAATCGATGGTGCGGCCGTCGACCGGGAAGAAGCCCATGGTGGCGCCATACTCGGGCGCCATGTTGCCGATGGTGGCGCGTTCGGCCACGGACAGGCTGGCCGTGCCCTCGCCACAGAACTCGACGAACTTGCCGACCACTTTTTCACGGCGCAGCATTTCGGTGATGGTCAGCACCAGGTCGGTGGCGGTGACGCCGCCGCGCAGCTTGCCCTTGAGTTCCACGCCGACCACGTCGGGCGTCAGGAAGTACACCGGCTGACCCAGCATGCCGGCCTCGGCCTCGATGCCGCCCACGCCCCAGCCGACCACGCCGATGCCGTTGATCATGGTGGTGTGGCTGTCGGTGCCCACCAGCGAATCGGGGTAGTAGATATTGTTCTTCTTGTCCTGGTGCACGCCGCGCGCCAGGTATTCCAGGTTGACCTGGTGGACGATGCCGAAGCCCGGGGGCACCACGCCGAAGGTGTCGAAGGCCTGCATGCCCCACTTCATGAACTGGTAGCGCTCCTGGTTGCGCTTGAATTCCAGCTTCATGTTCAGGTCCAGCGCATTCTTGGTGCCGAAGTAGTCGATCATGACCGAGTGGTCCACCACCAGGTCCACCGGCACCAGCGGTTCGATGCTCTTGGGGCTCTTGCCCATCTTGTCGGCCACCGAGCGCATGGCGGCGATGTCCGCCAGCAGCGGCACGCCGGTGAAGTCCTGCAGCACCACGCGCGCCACCACGAACGGGATTTCATCCTCGCGCTTGGCGTTGGCCTGCCAGTTGGCGAGCTGGCGCACGTGTTCCTCGGTCACCTTCTTGCCATCGCAATTGCGCAGCACGGATTCCAGCACGATGCGGATGGAGACCGGCAGCCGCTGCACATCCACGCCCAGCGCCTTGCCCAGCGCCGGCAGCGAATAGTACTGACAGGACTTGTTGCCGATCTTGAAATTCTTGAGTGTGTCGAGGGTGTTGTGCGGCATGATGGACTCCGTGGTTTTGCCCGCGTAAAGCCGGCATTTTCAGGCGTTTCGACGCGTTTGTCATTCCGGGCGACAGCGGCGCGGGTTCGGTCTGTGTCTTATATCTTATATAAGACTTGAAGGGCGCGTCAAAGTTCCCGCCCGCGCCGGCCTGCGGGTTGCGCGGCGGTCGCGCAAACCCCTACTGTGCGGCAGCCGCGTCGTCCCTGCAAGTCCCCTTTTTTTAACAAAGAAGTCCTACAAGCGCATGGCGGCGGGAGGCGGGGTCGTGCCGCGCGGCACGCCGCCGGTCGAGGCGGACAAGCTGCGCGAGGCAGTGGCCGCGGTGATGCGCCAGGCGGATTTCCGCGACCGCTTCCAGGCGCAAGGCCTGGTGATCCAGGCGCCGCGCCTCAGGCCAGCAAGGCCGGCATTTCCGCCGCGGCGAAATCCAGGAAACGCCGCAGGGCCAGCGGCGCGCCGCGGCGGGCGGGCATGACCGCGTAGATGCGCGCCGGGTCAGCGCGCCAGGCGGGCAGCAGTTGCGCCAGGTCGCCCCTGGCCAGGGAGCCGGCGCAGAGATAGTGGGGCAGCAGCGCCACGCCCAGGCCGGCGCGCGCCATCTCGCGCAGCGCCGCGAGGTTGCTGCTGAGGCAGCGGGGGCGGAATTCGATCGACTCGGCTTCGCCCGCGGGGCCGGTGAAATGCCAGCTTTGCGGGCTGTCCTGGGTGGCGTGGGCCAGCAGCGGCAACGCGCTCAGTTCGCGCGGATGGCGCGGCGCGGCCCGGGCCATCTCCGGAGCCGCCACCAGGATCAGCGGCACCGGCGCCAGTTCGCGCGCCACCAGCCTCGAATCCGTGAGCGAGGCGCCCTGGGCGCGGAAGGCCAGGTCATAGCCTTCGCCCACCAGGTCGATGATCTGGTCGCGGGTGTCCAGCAATACCCGCACGCCGGGGTGCTTCAGGCAGAAGCGCGACACCAATTCGCCCAGCAGGGACACGGCCAGGGCGGAGGGGGCGGTCATGCGCAGCAGGCCGCTGGGCGTGTCGCCCATCGCCGCCGCCAGGTCGAAGGCGCTGCGGGCCTCGCGCGCCATCGCCAGCGCATGCACGTAGATCTGCTCGCCCATGGGCGTGAGCGAGACGCGGCGGGTGTTGCGTTGCAGCAACCGCAGGCCCAGCCGCGTCTCCAGCTCGGCCACGCGCCGGCTGAGTTTGGAACGCTGCATATTGAGCACGCGGGCGGCGGCGGAGAAACCGCCTTTTTCCACTACCTCGGTGAAAAGCAGCAGGTCGTCGAGATGATGGATATAGGAATGCATGGGCCAGGTTGGGGAATTGTCCTGTAACGCAGGACAATTATTCCTGAAATTAGCGTCTACTGTGCCGGACGCGGAACCCATAAGCTCTGCGCCACCCAAAAATCCAGGCAGCAGCTCCTTGACCATCCGCCTCAGTCCGCCCGTGGCCAAGCCGTTCGAGCCCGCGGGCGACGCCTGTTCGTTCCGGCAATTCCGCCAACCCGATTTTCCGCGCGGCATGTCGCCGCTGGTGCTGGCGGAGCATTTCGTCATGACCGGCCCCAGCTTCGCGCCGCACCCCCACGCCGGCATGTCGGCCGTGACGCTATTGCTGGAAGACAGCCGCGGCGCCCTGCGCAGCCGCGACAGCATGGACAACGACCATGAGATCCGGGCCGGCGACCTGCATTGGACCGTGGCCGGACGCGGCGTGATCCACGATCAGCAGCCCGTGGGAGAGTCGCGCCTGAACGGGGTGCGGTTGTACGTCAACCTGCCGCAGCGGCTCAAGTCGCTGCCGCCCGAGGCCTCGTTGCTGCGCGCCTGGGAGATGCCGGTCCTGCAGGGCGACGCCGGCCGCGTGCGGGTGGTGTCGGGCCGCTACGATGGCTGGGAAGCGCCGCTGGCCACCCCCGAGCCGTTGTTGATCCTGGATGGCTGGCTGCGCCCGGGGGCGTCGCGGCTGGTGACGCTGCCGGCCGGCTGGAACGCCTGGCTATACGCGGTCCACGGCGAACTGGGAGTGCGGGCCCGCCACCAGATCACGGCGCCGGCGCGCCCGCCGGCGGATCTCGGGACGCGCCCGATGGCGCCGTTCCGGCCGCGCGGCCGGGGGGCGGTGGCGGACAGGCGCGTCCCCGATCCCGATTTCGCCATCCTGCCGCCGGGGGCGGCGCTGACGGCCACGGCGGATCGCGATGGGCTGCTGCAACTGCTGGCGGCCGGAGCGCCGGTTCATTTCCTCCTGGTGGCGGGGCGGGCCATCGACGAGCCCGTGATCCAGCGCGGGCCGTTCGTCATGGCGGACGCGCGGGCCCTGGGGCGGACCATGGCGGCCTACGAAGCCGGGGAATTCGGCCGACTGCGCGACCCGGCGGACCTGCCGGGTTGACGAGCCCCGCGGGCTGGGCGCAAGCCGGCGTCGCGGACAACCATCGGAAACTAATCGTTGTAAGCGAGCAACAAAGCTGTCGTCCATATTAAGGGACGCAATGAGAATGATTTCGTTTTATATAGAATCGACCCCGCACGATCTCAATCTCCCTTGGTGAACGGGCTCCACAAGACCGGCATGGCCGGCTTTGCGGCAGTTCGAATGGCAAGCCGTTACCCCGCGTGACCCTCATCGGGATTGTTGCGATCCCTGCTTCCTGCGAAGCGCCCGCCTACCGATTCCCGATATGAAAATACGAACTCTTGCGTGCGTGGTTGCGGCCCTGCCGTACACCGCCCTCCATGCCCAATCCGCCGCGCCCGCCGCCGACGGCTCCGTCGTCTCGATGGAGGCAATCAAGGTCGAGGCCAGCGCCGACGCTTCGGCCGGCGGCCTGGCCCAGCCCTACGCGGGCGGCCAGGTGGCCCGCGGCGGCCGCGTCGGCGTGCTGGGCACGCAGGACATCATGAGCACGCCGTTCAGCATCACCAGCTACACCAACGAGCTGATCCAGGACAAGCAGGCGCGCAGCGTCGGCGACGTGCTGCAGAACGATCCGGGCGTGCGCGTGGCGCGCGGCTTCGGCAATTTCCAGGAGTCGTACTTCATCCGCGGCTTCATCCTCAGTTCGGATGACGTGGCCTACAACGGCCTGTACAGCCTGCTGCCGCGCCAGTACATCGCCACCGAACTGTTCGAGCGCGTCGAAGTGCTGCGCGGCGCGTCGGCCTTCCTGACGGGGGCGGCGCCCAGCGGCGGCGGCATCGGCGGCGTCATCAACCTGGTGCCCAAGCGCGCGCCCAACGAGCCGCTCACCCGCTTCACCACCGGCGTGTCCAGCGGCGGCCAGTTCTCCGTGTCGACCGACATCGCGCGCCGTTTCGGGCCGGACGACAGCACCGGTATCCGCCTGAACGTCGCCAACCGCAGCGGCGACACCGGCATCGATGACGAACATTCCCGCACCAGCCTGGTGTCGTTGGGCCTGGACTGGCGCTCGGCCGACACGCGGTTGTCGGCGGATATCGGCTGGCAGGAGAACAAGCTCAAGCGCGCGCGGCCGAACATTAGTGTTGTGGGCCTGAAGGACCATGTGCCCGATGCGCCTGATGCCAGTTCCAATTACGCGCAGCCGTGGTCGTACTCCAATGAACGCGATGTCTTCGGGACGATTCGCGCAGAGCACGATTTCAGCGACAAGCTTACCGGCTGGGCCGCCTTTGGTATGCGCCGTAGCGATGAGGCGAATTCGCTGGGCAACATCAATCTGACCAATGCCTATTCGGGCGCCAGCAATTTCTATCGCTTTGACAACACCCGCAAGGACAACGTCAATACGGGTGAGTTGGGGCTGCGTGCCAAGGTTCGGACGGGACCCGTGGGGCATGAATTCGTGGTGTCGGCGTCCTTCTTCGACTTGAAAACGAAGAATGCCTACATCATGGATGCAGGGAACAAGTTTCCGACCAATATCTACGATCCACAGTCATATGACAAACCGGCTTTCAGCGCGGGAGCGTCGCGGGGCAATGATATTGACGATCCTGCTCTTCAGGCGCGTACGCGGCTCAGCAGCTATGCACTCGGCGACACGTTGTCATTCCTGGACGACAAGGTGCTGCTGACGCTGGGCATTCGCCACCAGCGCCTGTCCTCGCGCAGCTATGCCTACAACACCGGCAAGGAGCAGGGCTCCTACGACGCCAGCCACAACTCGCCGGCCGCCGGCATTGTCTTCAAGGTGGCGCCGAGCGTGTCGTTGTATGCCAACTACATCGAAGCCCTGGTGGCCGGCGGTACCGCTCCGCTTAGGGCAAATGACAAGCCCGTGCCCAACGGCGGCGAGAGCCTGCAGCCTTACGTTTCCAAGCAAAAGGAAATCGGCGTCAAGTACGACGGCGGCGGCCTGGGCGCGGGCCTGGCGCTGTTCTCCACCGACAAGCCGCGCGCGGCCTATGACGCGTCCAATCGGTTCACCGCCTCCGGCAAGGACCGCCACCAGGGCATCGAGCTGACCGTGTTCGGCGAGCCGATCGACCGCGTGCGCGTGCTGGGCGGCCTGACCTTCCTGGACGCCAAGCAGCGTTCCACCGGCAACAGCGCCATCGACGGCAACCGCGTCATCGGCGTGCCGCGCTTCCAGGCCAACCTGGGCGCGGAATGGGACATCCCCGGCGTGCAGGGCCTGGCCGTGGACGGCCGCGTGGTCTACACCGGCGCCTCCTATGCGGACGACGCCAACACCCTCAAGGTGCCCGGCTGGACCCGCTTCGACGCCGGCCTGCGCTACATGATGGACGTGGACGGCCACGTGGTGACGCTGCGCGCCCGCGTCGAGAATATCGCCAACCGCAACTACTGGTCGTCGGTGGGCGGCTACCCGGGCAACGGTTACCTGGTGCTGGGCGGCCCGCGCACCTTCTCGCTGAGCGCCAGCATGGACTTCTGAGCGCGGATGCCCGCCGCCAGGCGGGCGCCGCGCAGGCCAGGAAAGGCAACGTCCCGGCGGTCTAGGTCATCAACCAGCCGCCCGCCACGTCCAGCACCTGCCCGGTCACGAACCGCGCCTGGTCCGAGGCGAAGAACAGGCAGGCGTCGGCCACTTCCTCGGGCGTGCCGAGCCGGCGCAGCGCGGTGACCTCGGCCACGGCGTCGTTGATCTCCTTGGGCACGCTTTTCAGCAGCGGCGTGCTGATGCGCCCCGGAGCCAGGCCGTTGACGGTGACGTCGTGCTCGCCCAGTTCCGCGGCCCAGTGGCGCGTCAGGCCCAGCAGCGCCGCCTTGGTGGCGGCGTAGTGCGCGGCGACGATGTCGCAATAGGCCTTGCCCGCCACCGACGACATGTTGATCACGCGTCCCTGGCGCTGGCGCACCATGTGCGGCGTGGCCAGGTGGGTCATGTAGAACACGCTGTTCAGGTTGACCGCCACCACCTTGTCCCATTCACCCGGCGTCATCTCCCACACCTTCAGCGCGCGGCCGTCGGTCTTGGGCGAGATGCCGACGTTGTTGACCAGGATGGTGGCGGGGCCGAGGTCGCGGGTGATGCGGTCATACGCAGCCTGGCACTGGTCGAAGTGCGAGACGTCGGCGTGCACGAAGGTCACGGCATGGCCGCGCTTTTTCAGTTCCTTCTCATAGGCCTGGCCGCCCTGCGAATTGAAGTCGATCAGCCCGACCTTGCCGCCTTCGGCCAGGAAGCCCTCGACGATGGCCGAACCGATGCCGCCGACGGCGCCGGTGACGATGATGACCTGATCCTGGAAGCGCGCGCTCATGCCCGCACCTTCAACATGATCTTGCCGATGTGCCGGCTGCTTTCCATCAGCGCGTGGGCCTGGGCCGCTTCCTCCAGCGGGAACACCTGGTCGATCAGCGGCAGGCAACGCCCCTGTTCCATCAGCGGCAGCACCTTGTCGGCCAGCGCCTGGGCGATGGCGCCCTTGTCGTCGTCCGAACGCGGCCGCAGGGTGGAGCCGGTGAACGACAGCCGGCGGGTCATGATGGGCAGGGCGTCGATCTCGGCCTTGCTGCCTTCCAGGAAGGCGATCTGCACCAGCCGGCCATTCACCGCCAGCAGGCGGATGTTCTTGTTGATGTAGGCGCCGCCGACCATGTCGAGGATCACGTCCACGCCCTGGCCGCCGGTGGCCTGGCGGACCTCCGCCTCGAAGTCGGTGTCGCGGTAGATCAGCGCGTGCTGCGCGCCGGCCTTCAGGCAGGCCTCGGCCTTTTCCTGGTTGCCCACCGTGGTCCAGACCTCGGCGCCGAAGGCGCGCGCCAGCTGGATCGCGGTCAGGCCGATGCCGCTGGAGCCGCCGTGCACCAGGAACTTCTCGCCGGCCGCGAGGCGGGCGCGCTCGAACACGTTGGTCCAGACGGTGAAATAGTTTTCCGGGATGGCGGCGGCGGACAGCAGGTCCAGGCCGCGCGGCACCGGTAGGCAGTGACGCTCATCGGCCAGGCAGTACTGCGCGTAGCCGCCGCCGGGCGTCAGCGCGCAGACCCGGTCGCCAACCTGCCAGCGCGTGGCGTCGGGACCGACGGCGACGATGGTGCCCGCGACCTCCAGTCCCAGGTAGGGCGAGGCGCCGGGCGGCGGCGGATACGAGCCCGAGCGTTGCAGCACGTCGGGGCGGTTGACGCCGGCGTAGGCCACCTCGATCAGCACCTGGCGGCCGGCGGGCGCGGCCATCTCGCGTTCGGCCAGGCGCAGGCAATCGGGCGCGCCGCCGGTGCCGTGGTCGATGAATGTGCAGCGTAGAGACATGAATGCGGTCCTTCGGATTTCAGTGGCCCAGATAGGCCTTCTTGACATGGGGATCGGCCAGCAGCTCGGCGCCGGTGCCCGTGCGCACGATGGCGCCGTTCTCCAGCACGTAGCCGCGGTCGGCCAGGCGCAGCGTGCGGAACACGTTCTGCTCCACCAGCAGCACCGTGACGCCGTGGGACGTGACGTCGCGGATGATGTCGAACATCTGCTGCACCAGCAGCGGCGACAGGCCCAGCGAGGGCTCGTCGAACACTAGCAGCTTGGGATCGGCCATCATGCCGCGCGCGATCGCCACCATCTGCTGCTCGCCGCCGGACAGCGAGCCGGCGTACTGCCCCAGGCGCTCGCGCACCCGCGGGAAGATCCGCAGCACTTCCTCCAGCTTGCGCTGCACGATGGGGCGGGCGGCGCGCTTGTACGAGCCCATCAGCAGGTTGTCGCGCACCGTGAAGTGCGGGAACAACTGGCGGCCTTCGGGAATCATGGTGATCCCGGCGTCGACGATGTCGTAGGGCGTGCGGTTGGTCAGGTCGCGGCCCTCGAACTCGACCCGGCCGGCGGTGGCGGGAACCACGCCGCACAGCGTCTTCAGGGTGGTGGTCTTGCCGGCGCCGTTGGCGCCGATCAGCGTCACGATCTCGCCGGCATTGACCTCGAAGTTCAGGCCGTTGAGCACCTGGCTCTTGCCGTAGCCCGACGACAGATCCGAAACCTTAAGCATCCTGGTACTCCTTGCCCAAATAGGCCTCGATGACGGCGGGGTTCTCGACCACGTCCTTGGGGGCGCCGCTCACCAGCACCGCGCCTTCGTTCAGCACGATGATGCGGTCAGACAGCGCCATGGTGGCCTGCATCATGTGCTCGATCAGCAGCACCGACACGCCCGAATCGCGGATGCGGCGGATCATCTTGATCGACTTCTCGATGTCGGTGGGGTTCAGCCCCGCCATTACCTCGTCCAGCAGCAGGATGCGCGGCCGGATCGCCAGCGCGCGGGCGATCTCCAGCCGCTTCATGCCGCCTACCGTCAGGCTGCGGGCCTCGGTGTTCAGGTACTTGAGCAGGTCGGTTTCCTCGGCCACCTTGAGCGCGATCTGCTCGGCCTCCTCGCGGTCGGCGGTGCGGATGAAGGCGCCCAGCATGATGTTCTCCAATACCGTCAGGCCGGTGAACGGCTTGGCGATCTGGAAGGTGCGGCCCAGGCCCTGGTGCGCGAACTCGTCCGGCGTGCTGCACGAGACCCAGTTGCCCTTGGCGTCGACCATGGACACCGCGCCCTTGTCGGGCGACAGGAAGCCGGACAGCAGGTTGAACACCGTGGTCTTGCCGGCGCCGTTGGGGCCGATCATGCCCAGGATCTCGTACTGGTTCAGCGTCAGCGAGACATCGTTGGTGGCGCGCAGGCCGCCGAAGCTCTTGAACAGGTTCTCGGCCTTGAGCACCGGCTGCTCGCGCCGCGCCGCGTCGGTCGGACGGGCCGGTTCGACCAGTTGGCGCCGGGCGCGCGGCGTGCCCAGGTAGGGTAGGCGCGCCAGGGCGCGCTCGATGGCCGGACCGAAGGCGCCGGCCAGGCCGCGCGGGATGGTCAGCACCACCGCCACCAGGATCAGGCCGTAGATCAGCCCGTGCATGCCGTTGCCCACGCTGGACAGCCAGCCGCGCGCCAGCTCGGCGATTGGCAGCACCAGGAAGGTGCCGGCGATGGGGCCGGCCACCGTGCCCAGGCCGCCGATCAGCGCGAACATCGCCACCTGCACCGACAATTCCAGCGAGAAGGCCGAGCTGGGATCGACGAAGGTCAGGTAAGTGATGTGGAAGGTGCCGATCACGCTGGTCAGCATGGCCGACACCACCGCGGCGATGATCTTGACGCGCACCGTGTGGATGCCCACCGCCAGCGCCGCGTCCTCGCGCTCGCGGATGGCGATCAGGTAATGGCCGATGCGCGACTTGCGGATGTACCACGAGACCCAGGTCACCAGCAGGAACAGGCCGAAGGCGATGATCACGTAGTTGATCTTCTCGCGGAACACGATCCAGGCCCAGCCGATGTTCAGCGGCAGGCTGATGCCGCTGGAGCCGCCGGTCCAGCTTTCCTCGTGGATCACCAGCAGCCGCACCACTTCCAGGATGGCGATGGTGGCCAGCGCGAAGAACGGCCCGCGCAGCCGCAGCGTGGGATAGCTGATGATGATGGCCACGGCCGCCGAGATGGCCGCGCCCGCCAGCATGCCGAACCACGGCGAGATGCCGAAGTTCTGCGTCAGCAGGGTGGCGGTGTAGCCGCCGATGCCGTAGAACACCGCGTGGCCCAGCGACAACTGGCCGGCGTAGCCGCCGACGATGTTCCAGGCCACCGACAGCGCGGAAAAGACGAACAGCAGGACGAACAGGTTGGTCCAGAACGGCGTGCCCGTGACGACGGGCACGATGAACATGACGATCAGCAGAATCAGGCTGACGTAGGCTTTGGGGCTTCGAAAGTCGGGAAACACGTCTCGCTCCTTGTGGCTCTGATCACTCTGTGCCGACGCCGAACAGGCCGGTCGGACGCAGGACAAGGATCAAGAGGAAGATCCCGAAATAGACGACCTCTTTGAGGTCGGGGGCGATGTAGTAGCCGGCCAGCGTATCGACGATGCCGATGATCATGGACCCGGCCACCGCGCCGTACAGGCTGCCCAGGCCGCCCAGCACCACGATCACGAAGGCGGTCAGCACGAAGTACGTGCCTACTGTCGGGAACACCGGATACTGAGGCGCCAGGAGGCCCGCGGCGATGCCGACGAAGGCGGTGCCCAGGCCGAAGGCGATGGCGTAGACGTTGTTGACGTTCACCCCCATCAGCGTGGCGGCGTAGCGGTGCTGCGCCACCGCCCGCAGCGCGCGGCCCAGGTAGGTGCGGTGCATGAACAGGTGCAGCAGCACGGCCAGGCTCAGGCCGACCACGAAGGTCACCAACTGGCCGGTGACCATGGAGTAGTTGCCGACGTCCAGGGTGCTGGTGCCCAGTTGCACCGGGGCGCGGAACACGTTGGCGCCGAAGATCACCAGCGCCAGGTTCAGCAGGATGGTGGACACGCCCACCGTGGCGAAGATCTGGATGTGCTGGTCGGCGTTGAGCAGCGGCTGGATGATGCCCTTCTGCGTCAGCGCGCCCAGCGCGAACAGGATGACCGCCACCGGCACCAGGCCGATGTACGGGTGCACGCCGAACTGCGCCGCGATCAGGTAGACCGCGTACATGCCGATCATCAGGAATTCGCCATGCGCGAAGTTGACGACGCGGACCACGCCGAAGATCAGCGTCAGCCCCAGGCTGATGATGGTGTAGGCGCCGCCCAGCAACAGGCCGTTGATGACCAGTTGAATGAAGATATCCATGGTGCAACCTCTTGGAACGGGGCGCGTCCCGGCCGCGCGCCGTCGCCGGCGGGGCCGGGGCCGCGGGCCCCAGTGAAACGCCGGACGCCCCCGAGCGTCCGGTTTGCTGGCTTGCCGTGCCGGGCCTGCCCGATGGCGGCCCCGGCGTCCTATTTCTTGAAGACGGGCTTGCCCAGCGCGAGGTTGTCAGGCGCGATGGTGACCAGCTTGCCATCCTGCCACTGCATCACGTAGAAGGTCGAGGCGTTGTTCTGGCCGTCCTCGCCGAAGTCGAAGGCCCAGCCGTTGGCGGTCTGGCCGGCCGGCTTCTTGTACGCCAGCACGGCCGCGCGGATCTTGTCCTTGTCGGTGGACTTGGCGTTGGTGATGGCTTCGAAGAAGGCCTTGGCGCCGACATAGTTGGTCAGGCTGTGGCCGGACTGCGGGTCGCTCTTGTAGGTGGTCTTGTAGGCTTCCAGGAACTTGTCCAGGCCGGGCGCGCCGGCCGGATTGATGGACGCCTGCGGGAAGTCCAGGTCGAACACGCCGTTCATGTCGGCGCCCACGGCCTTGGCGGTGTCGGCCAGCGAATAGCCGCCGCCGGCGCCGATCACCACCTTGGGCTTGAAGCCGGCGGCGCGCGCCTGGCTGAAGTACAGGATGGCGTCGTTCTGGTAGGCGGTCTGCAGCACCACGTCGACCTTGGCGCCCTTCAGGCGCAGGATCAGCGAGGACAGGTCGACCGTCTTGGCCGAATAGGGCAGCACCTCGGCCACGGTGTAGCCCAGTTCCTGGGCGCGCTTTTTCTCGGTGGCGGCCACGTCGGTGCCGTAGGGGCCGTCCTCGTGGATGATGCCGATGCGCACTTCCTTCGGGTTCAGGCCCATGCCCGGCCCGATGATGTCGTGCAGCGCGTTGACCACCGACACGCCGTACAGCGCGGTGTTGGGGTTGCTGCGGAACAGGTACTTGTAGCCGCGCGTGGTGATCTTGTGGGCGGTGGCGCCCAGCTCGAAGTAGGGCACGCCGGCCAGCTCGGTCACGGGCGAGGCCGCGTACGAGATGCCCGAGGCGTAGCTGCCGAACACGCCGACCACGTTCGATGAGATCAATCGCTTGGTCTCGGACACCGCCTGGGTCGGGTCGACCGCGTCGGCCTTGATGATCTGGATCTTCTCGCCGTTGATCCCGCCGGCGGCATTGATTTCGTTGACGGCCAGCTCCAGGCCGCGATAGCTCTCCTGCCCCAGCAACGCCAGCGCGCCGCTGAACGGGAAGAGGGCGCCCACCTTGATGTCGGCCGCCGCGGTGCCGCTGGCCATGACGCCGCACAGGCCCAGCGCGATGGCGAATTGTTTGATCTTGAACACTGTCTACGCTCCTTTGTGGGTTTGGATGCGGACTGTTGTCTGAGTCGTCCGTCTGTTTTTGAATATATGATATATGCGCCGGCGGGGTGTGAGAACCTCGTCCTGGATTCTAGTGCCGGACTTGGCCGGCTGAATCGGGGATTTCCCTCAAGCCGCATGAATAAAGCGTTTGCGGGCAGTTTTCGCCTGCGTGACAGGTCAAATTCCGCTGTCCGGGCGCTGTTTCGCGGACCTTTTCATGGCTGCTTTGCTGGCAAGAAAGTTCCCCTTTGAATCATATATCCTATATGATCAAAAGGCGTTTGAGCATAAGAATCCAGGAGACAAAGAGCATGTTCGAGGAAGTGGATTTCGCCGGAAAAAAGGTACTCATCACCGCCGGCGCCGATGGACTGGGCCTGGAAATGGCGCAGGTGTTCCACCGCGCGGGGGCGTCGGTGCTGGTGTGCGACGTCAACCGCGAGCGGCTGGCCGCGCTGCCGGCCGAATTGCCCGGCGTGCGCGCGGTGCATGCCGACGTGTCGGATGAAGACAGCGTGGCCGCCCTGTTCGATGCCGTGCGCCAGCAGTTGGGCGGCCTGGACATCCTGGTCAACAACGCCGGCGTGGCCGGCCCCACGGGTTTCGTCGAGACCTTGTCCAAGGCCGACTGGGACCGCACCCTGGCGGTCAACATCACCGGCCAGTTCCTGTGCGCGCGCCAGGCCATCCCGCTGCTCAAGCAGTCGCGCGCCGGCGTCATGATCAACCTGTCGTCGGCCGCGGGCCACCTGGGCTTTGCCGGACGCTCGGTCTATTCGGCCTCGAAGTGGGCGGTGATCGGCTTCACCAAGTCGCTGGCGATCGAGCTGGGCGGCCACGGTATCCGCGTCAACGCCATCCTGCCGGGCGCGGTCGAAGGCCCGCGCATCCGCGCCGTGATCGAGGCCAAGGCCAGGACGCTGGACAAGCCGGTCGAGGAAATCGCCGCGCTCTACGAGAACCAGGCCGCGCTGGGCCGCATGGTCACGGCGCGCGACATCGCCAACATGGTGCTGTTCAACGCCAGCGAGGCCGCCCGCAGCGTCACGGGGCAGGCCATCGTGGTGGACGGCTTCACGCAGAAGCTCTACTGATGGCGGCCGATCCGCGGCGGCGCCGCGCCGCCATCATCGGCACCGGCCTGATCGGCCAGGCCTGGGCCATCGTGTTCGCGCGCCAGGGCTGGCAGGTGCGGCTGTACGACGTCGACGCCGCCATGCTGGCCGAGGCCGGCGCGCTGATCCGGCGCCAGCTCGATGCATTGCAGGCGCACGGCCTGCTGCGCGACGCGGCGGCGGCCGCCGCCCGCATCGAAGTGGCGGCCAGCCTGCCCGAGGCGCTGGCCGGCGCCCGCTACATCCAGGAGAACTCGCCCGAGCGGCGGGATCTGAAGCGCGAGCTGTTCGCGCGACTGGACGCGGCGGCCGATCCCGACGCCATCATCGGCAGTTCCACGTCCAGCATTCCCGCCAGCGAATTCACCGAAGGCCTGCCCGGCCGGGCGCGCTGCCTGGTGGCGCATCCGGTCAATCCGCCGTACCTGATCCCGGTGGTGGAGCTGTGCCCGGCGCCCTGGACCAGCGAGGCCGCCATGCAGGCGGCGCGCGACATCATGCTGGACATCGGCCAGAAGCCGGTGACGATGCGGCGCGAGATCGAGGGCTTCATCCTCAACCGCCTGCAGGGCGCGCTGCTGCACGAGGCCTTCCGCCTGGCCGCCGCCGGCATCGCCAGCGCCGAGGACATCGACACCACGGTCAAGGACGGCCTGGGCCTGCGCTGGTCGTTCATGGGGCCGTTCGAGACCATCGACCTGAACGCGCCCGGCGGCCTTGCCGACTACTGCGCGCGCTACGGCGGGCTGTACCAATCCATCGGCGCCAGCCAGCGCGAACCCGTGCCCTGGGACGGCGCGCTGGTCGAGGCCCTGGCGGCCGAGCGGCGCGGCCTGCTGCCCGCCGAAGACCTGACGGCGCGCCGCTACTGGCGCGACGAACAACTGATGCGCCTGATGCGCCACAAGCAACAGCAAGACAACGGAGACGAAAATGGCTAAGCCGAAACAGAAGGTCGTGATCACCTGCGCCGTGACGGGCGCCATCCATACCCCCAGCATGTCGCCGCACCTGCCGGTGACGGCCGACGAGATCGCCGAGGCCGCCATCGGCGCGGCCCGCGCCGGCGCCGCCGTGCTGCACCTGCACGCGCGCGACCCGGAAACCGGCAAGCCGTCGCAGGACCCGGCGCTGTTCGAGCCGTTCCTCAAGCGCATCAAGGCCGAGACCGACGCCATCATCAACATCACCACCGGCGGCAGTCCGCACATGACGGTGCAGGAACGCATGCGGCCGGCCACCACCTTCAAGCCGGAGCTGGCGTCGCTGAACATGGGCTCGATGAACTTCGGCCTGTTCCCGATGCTGGGCCGCTTCCAGGACTTCAAGCATGAGTGGGAGCGCGAGCACCTGGAGAACAGCCGTTCGCTGATCTTCCGCAACACCTACCAGGACATCGAATCGATCCTGGAGCTGGGCAACGCCAACGGCACCCGCTTCGAGTTCGAGTGCTACGACATCAGCCACCTGTACAACCTGGCGCATTTCGTCGACCGCGGCCTGGTGAAGTCGCCGCCGTTCATCCAGTCTGTGTTCGGCATCCTGGGCGGCATTGGCCCGCACCCCGAAGACCTGATGCACATGAAGCGCACCGCCGACCGCCTGTTCGGCAATGAATACGAATGGTCGATCCTGGGCGCCGGCCGCAACCAGATGCCGCTGGCCACCATCGGCGCGGCCATGGGTTCGAACGTGCGGGTGGGGCTGGAGGATTCGCTGTGGATCGGGCCGGGCCAACTGGCCGAGTCGAACCGCTCGCAGGTCGAGCGCATCCGCACCATCCTGGAGGCGCTCAACCTGGAAGTGGCCACGCCCGCCGATACCCGCGCCAAGCTGGGCCTGAAGGGCGGCGACAACGTGGCTTTCTGACGCCAGGCCGGGCAAGGGCGTGCGCGCGGCCGCCGGATTGATGCCCCCGCCGATGGCGCGGCGCGCGGCCCGCCGGATGCGGGTCGCGGCGCTCCCGGGCGCCGCCCGCGGGACGCCGCCAGCGCGAGCGGCGGGGCGTCAGGCGTGGCGGCGCAAGGCGGCGACGAGGGTCTTGATGTCCAGCGGACGATCGAAATTGGCGGCATGGCGCGCGGCCAGCGTCAGCTCGGCCGCGCGCGCCAGTTCGGCGTCGGACGGCGCGGCCGCGCCCAGCGCCGCCAGCGTGGTGGGCAGTCCCACCTGTTCGTACCACTGTGTCAGCGTGGCCAGCATGCCGTCCTGGCGCGCCTCCAGGTCGAGCTGCACCAGCAGGCCGACGGCCACCTGCAGGCCGTGCGGCGCGCTGGCCAGGCCGGCGATCTTCGGCAGCCCGCGCGTCAGGGCGTGGGCGATCGACAGGCCGCCGCTCTCGAAGCCCAGGCCGCTCATCAGGATCATGGCTTCCACCACCCGTTCGAAGGCGGGCGTGGGCTGGCCGCTGCCGGCCGCCGCCAGCGCGTCGGCGCCGTCGGCCAGCAGCGTGCGCAGGCAACCGTCGGCGATCAACTGGGCGGTCAGCGGCGGGACGCCGTCGTACATGTTGCGTCCGCCGTTGCGGGCGCATTGTTCGGCTTCGAATTTCTTGGAGATGGCGTCACCCAGGCCGGCGCGGAAGAACGCCGCGGGCGCGGTGGCGATGACGGCGGTGTCGACCAGCACGATGGTGGGGTTGAACAGCATGTGCTCGACCGCCAGGAGGTTGTGATGGGCGTCGTACAGCACGTAGTTCTTGCTGGTGGGGGCGTCGTTGGAGGCCACCGTGGGCACCGTGACCAGGTGGCAGTGCTCGGCCTTGGCCACCGCCTTGCCGGCGTCCAGCGCCTTGCCGCCGCCCACCGCGATCACCATGTCGACGCCGGCGCCCGCGGCCTGCGCGCGCAGCGCCGCGATCGATTCGGGCGTGATGTCGCCCTCGACCGGCAGGGCCGTCAGCGCCACGCCGTGGGCGCCGCACAATGCCTCGATTCTCGGGCCCAGCACGCCCTGCACGTAGCGGTCGATGACCAGGGCGGCGCGGCGGCCGAACAGGGCGGCGTATCCGCCCAGCGCGTCGAGCGCGCCGGCTCCCTGGATGTAGCGGCCGGGAGCGCCGAAAATCTTCAGCATCGAGTCTTCCTATTTGCGAGGCCCGGGCGGGCGGTAGTCGAGTTCTTTTTCGCGTTCGACCAGCCAGTCGATCATGATCTTGCCGCCCCATACCAGGTCGGCCTGGATCGCCTTGGTGGCGGCTTCGGGGTCGCGCGCTTCCAGCGCGGCCAGCACGGCCTCGTGGCGGTGTTCGTCCTGGGAGTAGTCCAGCCCGGCCGTCTTGATGTGGAACACCTTGAGGATCGGGCCGGTGATGACCCAGAACGATTCCACGGTGTTGCGCAGGATGGGCTTGTTGCTGGCTTCCAGGATGCCGAAGTGGAACTTGCGGTTCAGGTAGCTGGCGCGCTTGGGATCGGTCGAGGTGCAGGAGATGAAGTCCTTCTGCAGCGCGATCAGGTTGTCCAGTTGCTTGCGCGTGATGTTCCTGGCGGCCTCGGCCGCGCCCATGCCTTCCAGGTGGAAGCGGATCTGCTGGATCTCGCGCAGCTTTTCCGAGTTGACATAGGGCACGTAGACCGCGGTGGCGGCCTGCATTTCCAGGCCCTGTTCGCTGATGAGGCGGAAGATCGCCTCGCGCACGGGCGTGATCGAGACGCCCATTTCCTGGGCCAGCTCGCCAATGATGAGGCGCTCTCCGGGTTCGTACTGCCCGTTGATCAGGGCGTTACGGATCTCGTTGTAGACCTTGACGGAAAGGTTCTCTTTTTTTACCGGTTTAAGGCTGGGCATGACGGTCGAGGCTTGGGTTCGATGGAATGGCGGAGGCCGTGAAACGGCGCCCGGCTGAATTCTATCCCGCCCTGGCCAATTCAAGCGCGATGGGTATATTATATATCATATATTCTGATAAGCGAAGGAGACGCCATGCGCCAGGACCGGGGAGACCCAAGCGAAGACGAGGTCCGGATGCTGCGGGAAAAGGCCCGCCACATCCGGTTGGAGACCATCAGGCTGATCGAGATCGCCAAGGTCGGGCATTACAGCTCGGTCTTTTCGTGCGCCGAGATCTTTGCCGCCCTGTATTACGACGTGATGCGGCTGCGGCCGGGCGAGCCTGGCTGGCCGGATCGCGACCGCTTCCTGATGGGCAAGGGCCACGCGGCCGTGGGCCTGTTCCCGGTGCTGGCCGACCACGGTTTCATTCCGCATGAACTGCTGGACGGCTACACCCGCCTGGGCAGCCCGCTGGGCGACCATCCCGACATGACCAAGGTGCCAGGCGTCGATTTCAGTTCCGGCTCCATCGGCCATGCGCTCTCGAACGGCGCCGGCATGGCGCTGGGCGGCCGCATGAGCCAGCGCGACTTCAACGTGTTCGTGATGCTGGGCGATGGCGAGATGCAGGAAGGACAGGTGTGGGAGGCCGCGTTGTTCGCCGCGCACCACAAGCTGTCGCGCCTGGTGGCCATCATCGACCGCAACGGCTACCAGCTCGACGGCAAGGTCGACGACGTGATCGGCGTGGAATCGCTGCGCGACAAGTGGCAGGCTTTTGGCTGGGAGGTGCACGAGGTCGACGGCCATGACCTGGCGGCGCTGACCGCGTTGCTGCGGCGGCTGCGCGCGGACGAGGCGCGCGCGCGGCCGGCCTGCGTCATCGCCAAAACCATCAAGGGCAAGGGCGTTTCCTATATGGAAACCGAACCCGGCTGGCATCTGGGCTACCTGGCGCCGCAGGACGCGCAGGTCGCCATCGACGAAATCATGACCCGCGAGATCTGAATGGCACAGGCACAGACGCTTTCCCCCGATTCCTGGCAGTACCGCGCGCTGAACGCGGTGAACCCCGGGCTGTCGTATCTTTCCGACGCGCTGATCGACCTGGCGCGGGCCGGGCATCCGGTGGTGGCCGGCTCGGCCGACCTGCAGTATTCCAACGGCCTGAACCGCTTCGCCTCGGCCTATCCCGAGCGCTACGTGCAGTTCGGCATTTCCGAGCAGAACATGGTGTCGGCGGCGGCCGGGTTGGCCACCACCGGCGCGATGCCGTTCGTGGCGACCTTTGCCTCGTTCCTGGGCCTGCTGTGTTGCGAGCAGATCCGCATGGACGTGGCCTACACCAAATTGCCGGTGCGGCTGATCGGCCATCACACCGGCATCAGCCTGGGTTTCTATGGCACCTCGCACCACGCCACCGAGGACATCTCCACCATGCGCGCCATCGCCGGCCTGACCGTGGTGTCGCCGGCCGACGGGCCGCAACTGGCCGCCGCCATCAAGGCCTCGGTGGACTGGCCCGAGCCGATCTATTTCCGCATCGGCCGCGGCCGCGACCCGCAGGTGTACGAGGACGGCGCGCCGTTCGCGTTCGGCCGCGCCATCGTCCACTCAACCGGCAGCGACCTGAACATCATCGCCTGCGGCATCACGCTGCACGCGGCGCTGGAAGCGGCCGCCCGGATGCGCGAGGACGGCCTGTCGGTGGGGGTGATCGACATGCCCACCATCAAGCCGCTGGACCGCGAGGCGGTGCTGGCGGCGGCCGGCCAGGCGCGCGCGCTGCTGACGGTGGAGGAACACAATGTGATGGGCGGCCTGGGCTCCGCGGTGGCGGAGGTGCTGGCTGATGCCGGCAGCGGCACGCGGCTGCGGCGCCATGGCATCTACGACGAGTACAGCCTGATCGCGCCGCCCACCACGCTGTACGCGCATTACCAGCTCGACGGCGCCGGCATCGAGGCGGTGGCGCGCGAACTCATCGCGCGATAGGGCGTGCCAGCATTCAAGGGGGCCGGGTGCCGGCGCCCCGACAAGGAGACAGAGCAATGAAGGAAATCAGCGGCAACACCCGCCTGTTCGGCATCCTGGCCGACCCGATCTACCACGTCAAAACCCCGCAGCGCCTGAACGAGCATTTCGCGCGCATCGGCTTTGACGGCGTCTGCGTGCCGTTCCATGCGCGGCCCGACAACCTGGCCGAGGTGGTGGCCGGGCTGCGGCGGCTGGAGAACCTGGGCGGGCTGATCGTCACCATGCCGCACAAGGCGGCGATCCTGGCCCTGGCCGACGAGGCCACGCCGGTGGCGCGCAAGATCGGCGCGGCCAACGTGGTGCGGCGCGAGGCCGATGGCCGCCTGGTGGCGCACATGCTGGACGGCGAGGGCTTCGTGCGCGGCCTGCGCACGCACGGCGTGGCGCCCGAGGGCAAGCGCGCCTATCTGGCCGGCGCCGGCGGCGCGGCCAACGCCATCGGCTTCGCGCTGGTGCAGGCGGGCGTGTCGCGGCTGACCATTGCCAACCGTACGCCGGCCAAGGCCGAGGACCTGAAGGCGCGCATCCTGTCGCTGCATCCCGGGGCCGACATCACGGTCGGCACGGCCGATCCGTCCGGCCATGAGCTGGTGGTCAATGGCACCTCGCTCGGCATGAAGCCGGACGACGCGCTGCCGCTGGACGCGGCGCGGCTGACGCCCGATCAACTGGTGTGCGAGGTCATCATGCAGCCGGCCGACACGCCGCTGCTGGTGGCGGCGCGGGCGCGCGGCTGCAAGGTGCACTACGGCGCGCCGATGCTGGCCGGGCAGATCGAGCTGATGGCGGAAATGATGGGCGTGGCGCCGGCCGCGCAACGCTGAGGCGCGACGGACGAGACGATGGGCGACTACGACTTCATTATCGCGGGCGGCGGCACCGCCGGCTGCATCCTGGCCAACCGCCTGACGGCCGACGGCCGCCACCGGGTGCTGATGCTGGAAGCCGGGCACGAGGCGCGCAGCATGTGGATCTCGATCCCGGCGGGCTTTTCCAAGCTGTTGGTGAACCCGGACTACAACTGGCGCTTCGCCACAGAGCCGGAGGACAACGTCTACGGCCGCACCATCGCCGTGCCGCGCGGCAAGGGCCTGGGCGGTTCGACGCTGATCAACGGCATGATCTACGTGCGCGGCCGGCCGCAGGACTACGACGGCTGGGAGGCCGCCGGCGCCACCGGCTGGGGCGGCGGCACCGCCGAGCGGGTGTTCCGCAAGATTGAATGTTATGAGCCCGGCGGCGAGACCCGCGGCAAGGACGGCCCGATGCACGTGGAGGAAGTGGCCGAGCGCTTTCCGCTGTCCGACGCCTTCCTGCGCGCGGCGCAGGAGGACGGCCTGCCGCTCAATCCCGACTACAACGCCGGCCGCCAGGACGGGGTCGGCTACTACCAGGTGGCGCAGCACCATGGCCGTCGCTGGAGCGTGGTGGATGGTTATCTGAAGCCTGCCGCGAACCGCAAGAACCTCACGGTGGAATGCGGCGCGCACGTGACGCGGCTGTTGTTCGAAGGCAAGCGTTGCGTCGGCGTGGCCTACCGCAAGAATGGCCAGGAGTTCACCGTGCGGGCGCGGCGCGAGACGCTGCTGTGCCTGGGCGCGGTGCAGTCGCCGCAACTGCTGGAACTGTCGGGCGTGGGCAATCCCGCGCTGCTGCAATCCTTCGGCATCCCGCTGGTGCACGCGCAGCCGCGGGTGGGCGAGAACTACATCGACCACTTCGCCACGCGCATGAACTGGCGGGTCCGGAACACCGTGACGCTCAACGAGATGTCGCGCGGCTGGCGCCTGGCGCAACAGGTGGCGCGCTACTACACCCGCCGCAAGGGCATCCTGACGCTGGGCACGGGCCTGGTGCACGGCTTCGTCAAGAGCGCGCCGGACCTGCCGGCGGCCGACGTGCAGTACTTCTTCGTGCACGCCAGCTACGCCAACGCGGCTGAGCGCATCCTTGACCGCGAGCCGGGCATGACCATCGGCGTGGCGCAACTGCGGCCGGAGTCGACGGGTTCCATTCACATCAAGTCGCCCGATCCCTTGGTCGCGCCGTCGATCCGGCCCAACTTCCTGTCCGCGCAGATCGATCGCGACAGCCTGGTGGGCGGCATGCGGGTGGCGCGGCGCATCGTGCAGCAGCCGGCTCTGCAGCGCTATATCGAGCGCGAGATGAGTCCGGGGCCAGACGTGGACAGCGACGAGCAATGGCTGGACTTCGCGCGCCGCAACGGCCAGACCATCTATCACCCGATCGGCACCTGCCGCATGGGCTCGGATGGCGGCGCGGTGACCGATCCGCGCCTGCGGGTCAACGGCATCGACGGCCTGCGGGTGGTGGACGCCTCGGTGATGCCGAAGATGGTGTCGGGCAACACCCAGGCGGCGGTGATGATGGTGGCCGAGCGCGGCGCCGAGATGATCCTGGAGGATGTTGCCGCGGCGTGACGCAGTGTGGCGGCCGGTGAATCGGGCGGCATGCGCAAGCGCGGAATTTTATTGATAAAACTAATTTTCCATATTTTGGCCGCGCGCAATTTGTTTGAAAGCTCAGGAGTGGGAAGAAATATAGGGTAAATACTTAAAATCCCTGTCTTGTTGGGGCGTTGAAATTCTTCTAATGTTATTTCATTAATGAAATTGAATTTCAAGATAATGCACGCCGCTCCGGCGCCGCGCCACGTTCCCCACCGACGAGACGAGACATGACCCTACGTTTGCAAGACAAGCGCGCATTGGTGACCGCAGCCGGCAACGGCATCGGCCGCGCCAGCGCCCTGGCCATGGCGCGCGAGGGCGCCCAGGTCTGGGCCACCGATATCAACGAGGCCGCGCTGGCCGACCTGGCGAAGGAGGCGCGCGAGGCCGGCCTGGACCGATTGCGCACCCGCGTGCTGAACGTGCGCGACGGCGCCGCCGTGGCCGACTGCGCGCGCGAGACCGGCGCGGTCGACGTGCTGTTCAATTGCGCCGGCTTCGTCCACGCCGGCACCGTGCTGGACTGCGACGAGGCCGACTGGGACTTCAGCATGGACCTGAACGTCAAGGCCATGTACCGCACCATCCGCGCCTACCTGCCGCTGATGCTGGAACGCGGCGGCTCGATCATCAACATGGCCTCGGCCGCCTCCAGCGTGAAGGGCGTGCCCAACCGCTTCGTCTATGGCGCCTCCAAGGCCGCCGTGATCGGGCTGAGCAAGGCGGTGGCGGCGGACTTCGTGGCGCGCGGTATCCGCTGCAACGCGATCTGCCCCGGCACGGTCGAGTCGCCCTCGCTGCGCGAGCGCATCGCCGCGCAGGCGCGCCAGCAGGGCAGCGACGAAGCCGCGGTGCGCGCCGCCTTCGTGGCGCGCCAGCCCATCGGCCGCGTCGGCCGGGTGGAGGAGGTGGCCGCGCTGGCGGTCTACCTGGCCAGCGACGAATCGGCTTTCACTACCGGTACCATCCAGGTTATCGACGGCGGCTGGTCCAACTGAGCCGCCGCTCCGCTTTGTTCCCTTTCAAGGATTCCGCATGAAACTCGTACGCTACGGCCAGCCCGGCCAGGAAAAACCCGGCCTGATCGACGCCCAGGGCGCCTTGCGCGACCTGTCGGGCGTGGTGGCCGACATCGACACCGCCGCCATCGCCCCGGCAATGCTGGCCAGATTGGCCCAGCTCGACCCCGCCAGCCTGCCGCGCGTGGAAGGCGCGGTGCGCTACGGCTGCCCGGTCAACGGCGTTGGCAAGATCGTCTGCGTCGGCCTGAACTACGCCGACCACGCCGCCGAGTCCGGCCTGCCGGTGCCGGCCGAGCCGGTCCTGTTCCTCAAGCCCAGCTCGTCGCTGAGCGGCCCGAACGACCCGGTGATCATCCCGCGCGGCTCGGTCAAGACCGACTGGGAAGTGGAACTGGGCGTGGTCATCGGCAAGAAGGCCTCGTACGTGGAGGAAAGCGAGGCCATGGACTACGTGGCCGGCTACACCGTGGTCAACGACGTGTCCGAGCGCGAATACCAGATCGAGCGCGGCGGCCAGTGGGACAAGGGCAAGGGCTGCGACACCTTTGCGCCGGTCGGCCCGTGGCTGGTGACGCGCGACGAGATCGCCGATCCGCAGAACCTGGACATGTGGCTGGAAGTGAACGGCCACCGCTTCCAGAACGGCAGCACCCGCACCATGGTGTTCGGCGTGAAGACGCTGGTCAGCTACATCAGCCGCTTCATGTCGCTGATGCCGGGCGATATCATCAGCACCGGCACGCCGCCGGGCGTGGGCCTGGGCCAGAAGCCGCCGGTGTACCTGAAGGCGGGCGACGAGATGCGCCTGGGCATCGCCGGCCTGGGCGAACAGCGGCAGGCCCTGCGGGCCTGGAGCCGGGCCGAATAAAATCGGGTTTCACTCCAACGCCGACGCCATGACCGCTTCCAAGATTTCCCCCGCCGATTCCACGCCGATCGAGGCCGACGCCGCCGACGCGCCGGGCGCGCAACGCTACGCCGCGCCCGCCCTGGAAAAGGGGCTGGACATCCTGGAGGCGCTGGCCGCCAGCCCGGCCGGCTACACGCTGGCCGAGCTGGCGCAGAAGATCGGCCGCAGCGTCAGCGAGATCTTCCGCATGGCGGTGACGCTGCAGCGGCGCGGCTTCGTGCAGGTCGACGACAACGACCGCTACACGCTGACGCTGAAGATGTTCGAGCTGGCGCACCGCCAGCAGCCGCTGAAATCGCTGGTGAGCGTGGCGCTGCCGCTGCTGCGCGAACTGGCCAACCGCGCGCGCCAGTCGTGCCACCTGGCGGTCTACCAGGCCGGCCGGGTGGTGGTGATCGCGCAGGTCGACAGCCCCGAGCGCTGGTCGTTCGGCCTGAAGGTGGGCGTGATGATGGGCCTGACCGACACGTCCTCGGGCCACGTGTTGCTGGCATTCCGCGACGAGGTCGAGCGCACCCGCATGCTGGCCGCCCACATCAAGGTGGAAGGCGAGCTGGAGTCCGACCCGGGCGAACTGTTCCCGATCCTGGCGGACGTGCGCAAGAACGGCTGCGCCTGCATGGCCAGCCGCCAGATCCGCGGCATCACCAACGTCGCCTATCCGGTGATGGGCGTGGGCAACCAGGTCATCGCCGCCATCAACGTGCCCCACATCGAGCGCATCGACCGCAAGGAATCGCCCAGCATCGCCCAGGTGCAGGAGATCGTCGCCAACGTCGCCCAGCGGTTGTCGACGCTGATGGGGTATAGCGGTTATCTGCCGGAGCAGGCGTAGGGGAGGGCGCGCTCACGCCGCCTGGATCGGGATCACCGCATGCACCGGGCGACCGCGCGCATCAATCGCCACCGTCACCGGCATGTCGCGCACCTCGAATTCATAGATCGCCTCCATGCCCAGGTCGGCGAAGGCCACCACGCGCGCCGCGCGCACGGCCTGCGACACCAGGTAGGCCGCGCCGCCCACCGCGCTGAGGTAGGCGCCGCCGTGGGCCTGGATCGCCTGCACCGCCAGCGGTCCGCGCTCGGCCTTGCCGATGGTCACCAGCAGGCCGCTGTCGGCCAGCAGGCGCGGCATGAACTTGTCCATGCGGGCCGCGGTGGTGGGGCCGGCCGGGCCCACCGCTTCGCCGGCCACCGGATCGACCGGGCCGACGTAGTACAGCGCGCGCCCTTGCAGCGGCACCGGTAGCGGTTCGCCCCGCGCCAGCAATTCATCCATGCGCTTGTGCGCGGCGTCGCGGCCAGTCAGCAACCTGCCGGACAGCAGCAGCGTTTCGCCCGCTTGCCACGAGGCGACCTCGGCGCGCGTCAGTGAGTCCAGGTCGACCCGGCGGCCGGCGCTGTGCGGCAGGGCGTCCGGAATGCCGTCCCAGGCCGCGGGATCGGGCGGCGGCAGTACCGCCGGCCCGCTGTCGGGCATCGTGAACGTCACGAAGCGGGTGGCGGCGCAGTTGGGCAGCAGCGCCACCGGCAGCAGCGCCGCGTGCGAGGCGGCGGTGGCGACCTTGACGTCGAGCACGGTGGTGGCGCCGCCCAGGCCCTGGGCGCCGATGCGCAGCGCGTTGACGCGCTGGTGGACCTCGATCCGCAAGCGCTCGACCGGGTCTTGCGCGCCGCGCGCCAGCAGCTCGGGCATGTCGATCGGCGTGAAGAGGGCGCGCTTGGCCAGGGCCATGGCCTGTTCCGGCGAACCGCCCACGCCCAGCCCCAGCACGCCCGGCGGGCACCAGCCGGCGCCCATGCCGGGAAGTTGCGCCACCACCCAGTCGGCGACCGAGTCGCTGGGATTGAGCATGGCATAGCGCGCCTTGACGTCGCCGCCGCCGCCCTTGGCGACTACGGTCAACTCCAGTCCGTCGCCTTCCACCAGTTCCACGTGCAGCACGGCGGGCGTGTTGTCGCGGGTGTTGCGGCGCAGGCCCAGCGGGTCGCGCACCATCGATGCCCGCAGCGGATTGGCGGCACAGCCATAGGCGCGCGCCACGGCCCGGTCGGCCAGGCTTTGCAGGCTGGGAGTGGGGCCGGGGCCGTCGGCGCGGATGCGCGCGTCCATGCCGAGCCGGGCATAGACGTGCGCCACGCCGGTGTCCTGGCAGACCGGGCGCCGCGCCCGCGCGCTCATCTTGCTGTTGACCAGCAATTGCAGCAGCGCGTGGCGCGCGGCCGGCGCGGTTTCGCGGTCGTGGGCGGCCTTCAGCGCCCGCACGAAATCGGGCGGATGCGTGTGGCTGACCGCCTGCAGGGCCTGGGCGATGCTGGTCTCGATATCGGAAGCGAGCAGGACGCGCATGATGTGGCGGGCCTATTGCAGCGTGATGCCGGCCTGCTTGATGACGCCGGCCCAGCGCTTGCCTTCGTCGGCGGTGAATTGCTGGAAGGCGGCGGGCGCGTACTGGCCCTCCGGCAGCAACTGGATGCCCTGTTCCACCATCTTGCCGGTGAAGTCACTGTCGGCCAGCGCCTTCTGCCAGGCGCCGTACATCGTCTGCACCACCGCGTCCGGCGTGCCCTTTGGGGCATATAGGCCGTACCACGTGGACACCTGGAAGCCCGGCAGGGCTTGCGCGCTCATCGGCGCCACGTTGGGGAACTGCGCCATGGCGGTGGCGGAGGTCAGCCCCAGCGCGCGCACCTTGCCGCCGCGGGTCTGCGGCAGGGCGGTGTTGGTCTGGTCGAACATGGCGTCGACCTGGTTGCCCATCAGGTCGTTCAGCGCCGGGCCGGCGCCCTTGTAGGCGATGGGCGTGATGTCCATGCCGGCCTGGCTGGCGAACATGGCGGCCACCAGGTGCGAGGTCGAGCCGACCCCGGCATTGCTGAAGTTGAGCTTGCCCGGATGCTGCTTGCCGAAGGCGATCAGTTCGGTCACCGACTTGTAGGGCGAGCTTTCGCCCACCAGCAGCACCAGCGGCGTGTCGGGGAAGCGGAACACCGCCTGGAAGTCCCTGGTCGGGTCGTATGGCAGCCGTTGGTACAGCGACGGCGCGGCCGCCATGTAGCCGATGTGGCCCACCAGGAAGGTGTAGCCGTCGGGCGTCGACTTGGCCGCCTTGGCCGCGCCGATGGTGCCGCCCGCGCCGCCCACGTTCTCGATCAGGATGGTCTGCTTGAGTTCCTGCGCGACGCGGTTGGCGATGTTGCGCGCCATCGCGTCGGTGGGGCCGCCGGCCGCGAACGGCACGATCCAGGTGATGGCGCGGTTGGGGTAGGTGTCCTGCGCGTGCGCGCCCGGGGTCAGGGCGAACGCCGCCGTGGCGGTGATCGCCGCCAGCCAGTTCTTCATGGTTTGTCTCCGTGGGTGTTTTTTATCGGGGGAAAGCCGGCGCCGCGGTTCAGGCGGCGCCGGGGTTGAGATGCGCGCGCATGCGGTCCACCATCCGGGGCGCGGCCCCGAGGTAGTGGGCCGGATCGCACAGCCGTTCGATCTGGTCCGCGCCGAGCCGCTGCGCGACCCGCGCGTCCTCGCGCAGCACGTCAGCCAGCCGGCGGCGCGATGTGGCCGCCTCGCGGCAGGCGTCGTAGACCACGTCATGCGCGGTCTGGCGGCCGATGTGCGGCGCCAGGCCCATCATCACGGCCTCGGCCACGATCAGGCCGCCGGACAGATCCAGGTTGCGCGCCATGCGGGCGGTGTCCACTTCCAGTCCGCCGAGCATGAAGCGGGCCTGGCGCAGCGAGCCGGCCGTCAGCACGAAGGCCTCGGGCACGGCCGACCATTCGATGTGCCAGGGGCCGGTGGCGCGCTCGAAGTCCTGCAGCATGGCGTCCAGCGCCAGCCCGGCGTGCTGGCGCACGGTCTTGGACGCCGCCCACATCAATTCGCACGAGATCGGATTGCGCTTCTGCGGCATGGTGCTGGAGGCGCCGCGGCCCTTCACGAACGGCTCGAACGCCTCGCCCAGCTCGTTGGTCATCATCAGCATGATGTCGACCGAGATCTTGCCCAGCGAGCCGCATACCAGCGCCAGGAACTGCACCGTTTCCGCCAGGCCGTCGCGCGCCACGTGCCAGGTCACCGGCGTGGCGCCCAATCCCAGTTCGTCCATCAGGGCGCCATGCACCGCCAGGCCCTGCTCGCCGAGCGAGGCCAGCGTGCCGGCCGCGCCGCCGAATTGCCCGATCAGCACCCGCGGCCGCAACTGCGCCAGGCGTTCGCGATGGCGCCGCAGCATCAGCAGCCAGATGGCGGCCTTGTAGCCGAACGTGATCGGCAGGGCGTGCTGCAAATGGGTGCGGCCTGCCATGGGGGTGTCGCGGTATTCGCGCGCCAGGTTGTCGAGGATGGCGTCCAGCGCCGCCAGGTCGGCATCCACCAGTTCCAGCGCCTCGCGCACCTGCAGCACGGTGGCGGTGTCCATGATGTCCTGCGTGGTCGCGCCCCAATGCAGGTATTCGCCTTCCGGACCGCATTGGCGCGACAGCTGGTGCACCAGCGGCAGGATCGGATAGCCGACGATCTCGGTTTCCTCGCGCAGCAGCGTCATGTCGAGGGCGGCGGCGTCGGCGCGGGCCTCGATGGCGCGGGCGGCCTCGGCCGGGATCACGCCCAGCCGGCCCTGCACCCGCGCCAGCGCGACTTCGGTTTCCACATAGCGTCGCACGGTGGCGGCATCGTCGAACACGGCCCGCATCGCGGCGGTGCCGAACATATCTTTGAAGAGGGTGGATTCGAGAACCGAGACTGGCATAAATGTACGCTCTTAAAAAGTTGTACGTACATTTAAGCAGGGCCTTCGGCGGGCGTCAATGCCGGGGAATACCCGCGCCCGGGCAGCAGATAGAATGGAGCCTGTCGCAAACACCCCCGGTTCCATGTCCATCTCGCTGTACACCCGCATCTCCGAAGAACTGGCACGACGGATCGCCGGCGGCGTGTATGCCGTGGGGGCCGTGCTGCCGTCCGAGAACGCCCTGGCCGAAGAGTTCGACGCCAGTCGTCACACCCTGCGGGCGGCGTTGCGCCAGTTGCAGGACCTGGGGTTGATCGCGCGTCGGCGCGGCAGCGGCACCGTGGTCACGGCGGCCCGGCCCAAGGCCGGTTTCAGCCAGTCGCTGCGGTCGCTGGAAGACTTGGTGCAATTGGCCGCGCGCACGCCGCGCACCATCCTGCAGGTGCAGGAGATCGTGGCCGACCTGGAACTGGCCGCGCGCCTGGGCGTCGGGCCGGGCACGCGCTGGCTGCGTTTTGTCTCGACCCGAGGCACGCCGGCGCAGCCGCCGGTGGTGTGGACCGAGCTGTATGTGGACGCCCACTACAAGGGCGTGCGCAAGCTGGCGCGCCAGCATCCCGACCGGCTGGTGTCGGAACTGATCGAGGAACACTACGGCCGCCGCATCGCCTCGGTCGAGCAGACCATCTCGGCCTGCGCCATGCCGGCGGCGGTGGCCGGCGAATTGCAGGTGGCGCCGGAGTCGCCCGGCTTGCTGATCCTGCGCCACTACAAGGACCAGGCCGGGCAGATCGTGGAAGCGTCGTGCTCGTACCATCCTGCCGGACGCTACGAGTTTTCGACGACGCTGATCCGCGAGCACTGAGCCGGTTGGTCCCCGCGCCGCCGCGCCTACACCGCGTACACCACCCGGTGCGCTTCCGTCGGCAGCGGCAGGTCCCAGCGGTGCAGCATGCCCAGCAAGGTCTTGTTCGGCAGCGACGTGTCGCGCCGGGCGTTGCGCCGCAGCAGTTCGGCGCGCGGCTGCTCCAGGTACACCAGCTCGACCTCGGCGTGGTAGGCGTACAGCAGGTCCAGCGTTTTCTTGCGCATCAACTGGCTGAGGTTGGTGGCGTTCCAGACGAACGGGCGGCGCGCGCGCAGCAAGGCCTTGGCCCGGTCGATCGCCAGGTGCGCCACCTTGCCTTCGTTCTTGCCGTGCGCCAGGCCGAGCGCCTCGCGCGCGTCGTCGAACGACACGACCGGCAGGTCGGGGTGATGCGCCGCCACCCAACTGTTCTTGCCGCTGGCTGGCAGGCCCGACATGACGATGACACGCGAGCCGGGCTCCTGGAACAGGGCGTAGTCCGGATGCACGTCGGCGCCGCGAAAGTAGCTGACGGCGGTGTGCGCGTCGGCGAAGCGCCGCGGCTGGCCGTAGCAGTCTTCCTCGCGCGCGGCCTCGCGGAACAGCGCGATGTTGTCCAGCACCTGCTGCTGGTCGCGGCAGATGCGGCCGCGCATGTCGGCCTCGGCCAGCATCGCCAGCAGCGGAATGCTCAGTTGCCACGACAGCTCGCGCACGATGAATTCCACCGATTTGCCGCGGCGCGAACCGGACAGGGCGAAGAACGGCACCTGGTGCACGGCGATCAGGCGGCAGATGGCCTCGCGCACGGCGAAGGGCACGCCGGCGTCCCACAGCGCGATGCGCGCGTCGATCGCGCCCCGGGCGGAATGGCCGGGTTGCGAAATCGCGCCGTTGGCCGGGTCGATCACCGTGGTGGCGTGCTTGGCGATGTCGTGCAGCAGCGCCGCCAGGAACACGATCTCCTGGTCGGCGCGGCTGGCGGCCTGGTAATCGGGCAGCGCCAGCAGGGCCTCGATCACCATGCGGGTGTGGGTCCAGACGTCGCCCTCGCCGTGGTAGCGCGGGTCCTGCGGCGTGGTCTTGGCCAGCTCCAGCGCCGGAAAGGCCGCCAGGCAGGCGGCGAAGTCCGGCGCCTGGCCGGCGGCGGGCGCCAGGGCCCGCAATTGTTCGTAGTTCATGATGCCTCCTTGTCGCCGCGCAGCGTGTCCCAATCGACCCGCGGACGCGGGGCGTACAGGTCGACGCCGGGCGCGAGCTGGTTGGGGACGTAGGGCTGCTCGGAATGGTGCTTGTCGGCGGCCAGGATGGCCTGGATGAAGTCGGCGCGCACCCATTTGTATCGGCCCAGCGTCCTGCCGTCGGCCTCCACCTTGATGTACAGGCCTTCCGACAGGTCCGACTTGTCGCATTGCCGCCAGGCCAGCGCCAGGTCCAGGCCCTCGCGCCGCACGGTGGCCTCGAACGCGTCGCGCCACCGCGCCGTCTTGGCCAGCGAGGGCCGCAGCAGGGCCTTCAGGTCGGCCAGGCGCGCGGGCGCCAGGCCGTCGTACAGGACAGGCACCGACAGCACCGGGCCGCCGGCCAGCAGTTCGCGCCGCGCCTCGGTGGACAGGAAGGCGCCGGTGCGGCGGTCGAGCACGTCGAACTCGAAGAAGTGGTGCGGCAGCGCGTCGTAGAACACCGAGTGCTTTTTCGATAGCGTTTCGCCGTACATCACGTAGCGGTCTTCCAGCCGTTGCAGCAGCCAGCCTGCGTGGGCCTGGGCCCAGGCCTTGATGAAGTTGAATTGGCGTTCGCGTCCGCCGCCCACCAGGTAGTGGCCGCGCGATTGCAGCAGCAGGTCGCCCGCGGGGCTGAAACTGATGCCGGTGTTGGCGCCATCGAGTTTCTCTTCCACGACCAGGCGCAGGCCGCGCAGGTCGCGGTAAGGCACGTGGTCGTGGCCGTGGTCGCCCTCCTGCAGCCGCGAGCCTTCCAGGTGCGGGGTGCGGGGATAGCGGAACAGTTCAAGGGATTGCGCGCAGGCGCGGAAATCCGGCGTCATGGGTCTTCTCCAGGAAAAGTGGGGAAGCCGACGACGCGGTCTTGCGGGGAAGGGAAGCGAGGGGGGATGTGTTGCGCGTTCCGGAACCGCGCCTGCCGCGGGTCGCGCTCAAGACCGGGAAGGTCGAGCCGCGTGAATGGACAGGCTGACCGCGATTACCGGAAGGTAGTCGTCGGCGTTTAGGCGAATTGACGAATGGCAGACACGTTGGCACCCGGAAGAAAAGGGGTTGTTGAAAAGCAAGGGCGCATCCTAAGGCAACGATGATGAGGCTGTCAACGCCGCGTCCGCCGGTTGTTGTCCGGCGGACACGCGGGGTTGCGTCCGGCACGGGGGCGCGCCGGGCGGTATCGCGGTATCACGGCGCTATCACATTCAAATCACGATAGTGATTTTGAAATTCACAGCCGCGTCACCTGCAGCACCGCGTCGGCGAAGGCCTCGGGCGCTTCCTGCGGCAGGTTGTGGCCGATGCCGCCGGTCACGTCGATGTGACGGTACTTGCCGCTGAACTGGCCGGCATAGGCGGCGGGCGCGGGGTGCGGCGCGCCGTTGGCGTCGCTTTCCAGCGTGATGGTGGGCACCGCGATCTTCGGCGCCACGGCCAGGCGCCGCTCCAGGTCGTCGTAGCGCGCCTCGCCCTGCGCCAGCCCGAGGCGCCAGCGGTAGTTGTGGATGACGATGGCGACGTGGTCGGGGTTGGCGAAGGCGCGGGCGCTGCGCGCGTAGGTGGCGTCGTCGAAGCGCCATTGCGGCGAGGCCAGTTGCCAGATCAGTTTGTTGAAGGCGTCGACGTTGGCGGCGTAGCCGGCCGCGCCGCGTTCGGTGGCGAAGTAGAACTGGTACCACCACTGGAACTCGGCCTGCGGCGGCAGCGGCTTGCGGTTGCCTTCCTGGCTGCCGATCAGGTAGCCGCTGACCGACACCAGCGCCTGGCAGCGTTCGGGCCAGAGCGCGGCCATGATGTTGGCGGTGCGCGCGCCCCAGTCGAAGCCGGCGATGACGGCCTTGCCGATCTTCAGGGCGTCCATCAGGGCGATGATGTCGACCGCCACCACCGCCTGTTCGCCGTTGCGCGCGGTATCGGCCGATAGGAAGCGGGTCGAGCCGTAGCCGCGCAGGTACGGCACGATGACGCGGTAGCCGGCGGCGGTCAGGCGCGGTGCCACGTCGATGAAGCTGTGGATGTCGTAGGGCCAGCCGTGCAGCAGGATGGCGACCGGGCCGTTGGCCGGGCCGGCGTCGACGTAGCCGATGTCCAGGTCGCCGGCGCGGATCTGGCGGATGGCGCTGAAGCTGGCCGTGCCGGTGGCGCGAGGGGCGACTGGCGCGGCGCCCTGGGCGCGCACGCTGGCGCCCAGGCCCAGGTTCAGGAGGCTGGCGCCGGCCAGGGCCGAGGTGGTGCCGAGCAGGCGGCGGCGTCGGGTGTCGATGGGGTCGGGCATGGCGGGTCTCCGGGAAAGGGAAGTGACAGGGTGTGGCGCCGTTGTAGCCAGCCTGGCGAGGCGGGGGGTGTCGCAATGTACGGCGCGGGCGGGCGGATACATTGCGACTTGAATCTCCTTGTCCGCGCCGCCGGCGTCGTGCGCGGATGACGAGCGCGCGATGCCTGTTGTGCATTCGGCGCGGACTTGGCATGATCCGCGCCATGGCAATGGACCCGACCTCCCGCATCACGCGCCCGCGCGCCCGCCGCGCGGGCCGCGCCGCCGTGCGGCTGGCCCTGGGGTTGGCCGCGCTGACGGCCGCCGCCTATGCGGCCACGGCCGTGATGGAGATCCCGCCGCCGCACACGCTGTGGCGGCTGGAGGCGTCGGCGCCGTCGCGCCGCGGCGACCTGTTGCCGGCGCGGGTCGTGCCGGCCTCGGCCACGCCGTCCGTGCTGGCGGCCAGCGCCTGGCCGCCGCCCGCCACGGTGCCGTGGAAAGGCGCCGAAATTCCGTTCGAGCGGTTCCTGCAAAGCACCGCCACCAACGCGCTGGTGGTGCTGCGCGACGGCCAATTGGAGTACGAGTGGTACCGGCCAGGCGTGCGCGCCAGCGACCCGCAGTCGTCATGGTCGATGGCCAAGTCGGTGGTGTCGCTGCTGGTGGGCCAGGCGATCGCGCGCGGCGAGCTGCGCGAGGACGATCGCCTGACCGCGCTGCTGCCCGAGCTGGCGGGCGCCGGCGATTACGACCGCGTCACGCTCGGGCATCTGCTGGACATGGCCTCGGGCATCGACGTGTCGGAGAACTACCGGGCCTACTGGCCCTTCACCGGCGCTGCGCGCATGTATCTGACGCGCGATCTGGCCGGGTTTGTGCACGACCACCGGCGCATGCATTTCACGCCGGGCAGCGCGGGCGACTACCGCAGCGTCGACACCCAGCTACTGGGCATGGCGCTGACGCGGGTGACCGGCAAGCCGCTGGCCGACCTGCTCGCCGAACGGCTGTGGGGGCCGATGGGCGCGGAGTCCGCCGCCACCTGGAACCTGGACCGGCCCGGCGGCATCGAGAAGGCGTTCTGCTGCCTGAACGCCACGGCGCGCGACTTCGCGCGGGTCGGGCAGCGCGTGCTTGAGTCCGGGCAGGGCGCAGGCCTGGTCCCGGCCGCCTGGGTGGCGCGCATCGCGCGTCCCGCCCCGCATCCGGTCGACGGCTGGGGCTACGCCGCGCAATGGTGGCAACTGGAGCCCACGGGCGGGCCGGACTTCGCGGCCGTCGGCATCCATGGCCAGTACCTGTACGTGCATCCCGGCCGCCGCGTGGTGATCGTCAAGCTCAGCGACTATGGCGAGAACCAGGACGAGCGCGAGACCTATCGGGCGCTGCGGGCGATCGCCGATCGTTGATGCGGCGCGCGGCCCTGGCTACAGCAGGCCCGAGGTCAGCGCCTTGAGCGTGGCGGCCGCGCGGGTCGAGCATTCCAGCTTGCGGAACACGCTTTCGACGTGGGTGCGCACCGTGCTGGGGCTGATGTTCAGCGCGCGCGCCGCTTCCTTGTTGCTGGCCCCCAGGCTGATCTGCCGCAGCACTTCCAGTTCGCGCTGCGACAGCGGCGAGACGGCGCGGCGCGGGGCGGCGGTTTCGCCGCCCGCCGCGGCGATGGCGGCCTCGGCCACGTCGGCATCGTAGCGGCCGGCGGCGGCCTCCTGGCGCAGTTGCCGCGCCGCGTCCGCCAGCGCAAGCGCGGGACGCCAGGGGCGGTCCTCGAGCAGCGCCTGCAAGGTCACGCAGGCGGCCAGCACGCGTTGCGGCAGGCCCAATGCCGCGCCCGCCGCGCCGCGGAAATAGCCGCTGCCATCCAGCCGTTCGTAGGCATACGAGGCCAGTTCGGCGGCCTCGCTCAGGCCCTTGATCTGGCGCGCCGCGCGCGCGGTCCAGTAGGGCATCAGGCGCACCTGCTCCCACTGGTCCGGCGACAGCTTGCCGGCGGTGTTCCACAGGCGGTTCGGCAGCGCGGCGCGGCCGATGCCGTGGACCAGCGCGGCGGCCTGCAATTGCGCCTGCGTCGCCGCGTCCAGGTCGAGCCGCGCGGCGGTGGCCACCGCCAGCCCCGCCACCCGGCGCGAATAGCCGGCCAGCCAGGGCAGCTTGAGTTCGGCCACGTCGGCCAGCAGCGTCAGCGCGGCCGGCGCGCCGGGGCGGCCGCCGGCCAGGTTCCAGTCGGCGCCGTCGGGCGGATCGGCGTCGATCCGGTCGAGCCAGGCCGGGCCGTGGCGCGCGGTCAGCGCGGCGATGTCGGCGGGATACTTGGCGCCGGCCTGCTGGCGCAGGAAGTCCAGCGCGCTGTCGCGGCTATGGGCGCGGCTGAGAATCTCCAGGTCGCTGGCGGCGTTGACGATGAACGCCAGCGGCGAGACGGCGCCGCCGTCCAGCGCCTGGGGCATGCCCTTGCCATCGTGGCGCTCGAAGGCGTGGCGCAGACCGGTCACGACCGCGTCGGGCATGCCCAGGCTGACGGCGACGTCGCCGGAGATCTCGCAATGGATCAGCGCCAGCGGCACGATCAGCGACTGCGTGCGCGCGTCCAGCGGGGGCAGGGTCTGCGCCATCATGGCCTCGCGCGAGGCGATGTCGTCGCCCAGCAGCTCGGCGAAGCCGCCGGCGTTGGCGGTGCAGCCTGACCAGCGCAGCAGCGCCACCGCGCGGGCGTGGTCCTGGCCGGCCGCATCCAGGCCGTGCGCGGCGGCCAGCAGGCCCGCCAGGCAGGCGGTGCGGCGCGAATGGTCGGTGGCGCGGCCCATGCTGAGGTCGCCGATGAAGGCCATGGCCAGCACGGCGTCGGTCAGTTCTATGGCGCTATCGGCGATCATGGGGGCAGGCGGAGCGATGAACGGGGGCGGCAGGAGAGGGCGGGAAGGCGAGAACCGGCGCATCGGTCAATCATCCGATACCGCGCGACGGGCGGGAAAACGACACTGGCGTCAAGCAAGCGCCACGTCGGCGCTGGACCCCGAAAAAGGAACCGTCATGAAGCGCCATATTATCGCAGCCTCCCTCCTGGTAGCCGGCCTGTTCGCCGCGCCCGTCTCGCAATCGTTCGCCGCCGAGCCGGCCGCCGCGCGGCCGTCCGTCGTCATTGTGCACGGCGCCTTCGCCGATGGCTCGGACTGGGCCAAGGTGGTCGCCCTGCTGCAGGCCAAGGGCGTGCAGGTGCAGGCGGTGCAGAACCCGCTGGAATCGCTGGCCGGCGACGTGGCCGCGGCCAACCGCGCCATCGACAACCAGCCCGGCAAGGTGGTGCTGGTCGGCCATTCGTGGGGCGGCACGGTGATCACCGAGGCCGGCAACCATCCCAAGGTCGCCAGCCTGGTCTACGTGGCCGCGTTCGCGCCCGACGCCGGCCAGTCGGTGGCGACGCTGACCGAGGGCACGCCCAAGGCGCCGGGTTCGGACAGCATCGGCGCCGACAGCCACGGCTGGCTGAGCCTGTCGCCCGCCGGCCTGGCGCGCGATTTCGCGCAGGATGTGCCGGCCGCGCAGGCCCGGGTGATGGCGGCCACGCAGGGCCCGATCAAGGCCAGTGCCTTTGGCGAAGCGGTGTCGACCGCCGCGTGGAAGACCAAGCCGTCGTGGTTCGTCGTCAGCAACCACGACCGCATGATCCTGCCGGCGCTGCAACACCAGATGGCCAAGCGCATCGGCGCCAAGGTCACCGACCTGCAGACCAGCCACGTGCCGCAGCAATCGCAGCCGGACGCCGTGGCGCGGGTGATCCTGGACGCGGTTGCCAGCGTGAAGTGAGGGCTGTGACCGCCCGGCGACATGACGCCGGGCGGTCATGCATGAACGCCGCGTGTCCGTCGGGACACGCGGCGTTTCAGCATCCGGACGCCAGTTGTTCGAGCGCCGCGAGCCGCAGGACGTAGAGCGTGCCAGAGCGGCTGGCGATGATGCCTTCGCGGCGCCACTTGGAGAAGATGCGGCTGAGGGTCTCTGCCCGCATGCCGAGCTTGACGGCGATCTGCGAGTGGCTGAGCGGCAGGGTCAATGGCTGGCCGGCCTGAGGCTTGCCGGCGCGCAGCACGTATTCGGCCAGGCGTTCCTGCGCCGAACTGGATGTGAGCCAGTCGATCCGGTCGGTGTGATGCCGCACCAGCGCGGCGCCGTGGGCGGCGACGCGGCAGGCGAAGCGGCCGTCGTCGCGACATAGCTGCAGGAAGGCGCCTTGATGCAGCAGGCAACCATTGCCGTCGCGGCGGGCGCGGACATGATGCAGGTGGCGCGGCGTCGGCTCGAACATGGCCAGCACCGACAGCCAGCCGCCCGGGCCGACTTCGCCAAATACCTTGTCATCGCCATCGGCGGTGTAGCGCAGGCCCTGGACCAGCCCCTCGCACACCAGCAGGCACGCGGTTGCCGGCTGGCCTTCGGAAAACAGCGTGTCACCCGCCTCGAAGCGCAGCCAATGGGCGCGCGCCGCCAGCGCGCCGAGCGCGGCGTCGGCGATGCCCTCGAACCAGGGATGGCGTCGCAATGCGGCGAGCAGAAGCGACTGAGACGAATTGACAATAGTCATTTGATCGGCGGAGGTGGCTACCTAGAATTCGAATCGAAAATGATTCCTGTTCAAGATGCCCTCCCCGTGAAAAAATACAAGGCCAGGACCGCGCCGCAACCGCGCCGTCTTATAAGTTCTCCCATTGCCTTGAGCGCCTTGTCGGCGGCGTTGTCATGGTCGTCTGGCGCGGCGGCGCAGGGCCCCGTGCGCTTCACCGACATGCTAGGCAACCCGGTCACGCAGGCCGCGCCTTCGACGCGCGCGGTCTCGCTGCCGATGCCGGGCGGCACGCTGTTGATGTCATTGGACGGCGGCTCGTCGCGCCACCTGGCGGGCATGCATCCCGACTCCTATGCGCGCATGGCCGACCCGGTGCCGTCGCGCCTGTTCCCGCACATGGAAAGCGTGCGCTCGGACATCACCCGGTCGGGCTTCGTGCCGAACGTGGAAACCCTGCTGCAGATCCGTCCCGACATGGTGTGGCAGTGGGGTCACATGGGAGACGACCTGATCGCGCCGCTGCGCAATGCCGGCCTGCCGGTGGCCGCGCTGCTCTACGGCACCGACGTGCGCACCCGCGAATGGATCCGGCTGATGGGGCATTCGCTCGGGCGGGATGCCCAAGCCGCCCGGCTGCTGGCGTGGCGCGACGAGGTGCGCGCGCAGATCCTTCGCGTCACCGGCGGCCTGCGCGCCGACGAGCGGCCGGGCGTGCTGTACCTGTCGCGCTACCGGCCGCAATTGCGCACCTCGGGCGCGGGCAGCAGTTTCGATGACGACATCCAATTGACTGGCGGGCGCAACGTGGCCGCGGCGGTGGTCGGCACCGGCCAATCGGTCGGCATCGAGCAGATCATGGCCTGGGCGCCCGATGTGATCCTGCTGAACAACTTCGAGTCGGGCCTGACGCCCGCCATGATCTATGCCGATCCGCTGTTCGCGGATATTCCGGCCGTGCGCAGCCATCGCGTCTACATGATTCCGGCCGGCGGCTATATCTGGGATCCCCCCAGCCAGGAATCGCCGTTGTACTGGCAGTGGCTGAGCCAGTTGCTGCATCCGAAGCGATTCGACTGGCCGCTGCGCGAGCGCATCGCGCAGGCGTACGCCTGGCTGTACGGCTATGACATCGACGCGGCCGATATCGACAAGGTGCTGCGCATGCGCTTGAACCACGGAGCCGCCGGCTATGACCGCCTGCGCTGAACGGAATCCCGCGCGGGGCGACGATCGGCGGCGCGCCTGGCCCTGGTGGCTGATGATCGCCGCGGCGCCGCTGTCGGCCCTGGCCGCGTTGTGCGTGGGGCGTTATGCCTTGCCGGCCTCTCATGTAGGCGCCGCGCTGGCCGGATGGGCGCTGCCCGACGGCCTGGCATCCTGGCTGCCGGCCGTCGCCGACGCCGAGCGCCGGGTGGTATTGCTGGTGCGCCTGCCGCGGGTGCTGCTGGCGCTGCTGGCCGGCTCCAGCCTGGCGCTGTGCGGCGCGGCCTTGCAGGGCGCCTTCCGCAACCCCCTGGTCGGGCCGCAGATCCTCGGCATTTCCTCGGGCGCCGCATTCGGCGGTTGCGCCGCGATCCTGCTGTTCTCGTCGCTGTGGGCGACGTTGGGGTTCGCTTTCGCGGGCGGCCTGCTGGCGGTGGCCATCGTCTACCTGCTGGGCCGCTCGCGGGGGCGCACCACCATCCTGATGCTGGTGCTGGCGGGCGTGGTCACCAGCGCGTTCTTTTCCGCGCTGATCTCGCTGGCCACCTATTTCGCCGATCCCTACGACAGCCTGCCGGCGATCGTGTTCTGGCTGATGGGCAGCTTCGCCACGGCGTCCTACGTCAAGCTGGGGGCGGCGGTGGCGCCCATCGCGGCGGGCATGGGGCTGTTGTTCGCGCTGCGGTTCCGCATCAACGTGCTGTCGCTGGGGGACGAGCAGGCCAGCGCCATGGGGCTGGCGGTCGAGCCGCTGCGCTGGATGCTGCTGGGCTGCGCCACGCTGGTGGTGTCGGCCAGCGTGGCGGTGTCGGGCACGGTGGGCTGGGTCGGGCTGGTGGTGCCGCACATCGCGCGCATGCTGGTCGGCCCCGATCACCGCGTGCTGCTGCCCGCCAGCGCCTTGCTTGGCGGCACCTACATGGTGTGGGTCGATACCGTGGCCCGCAGCGCCACCAGCGCCGAGATTCCGCTGGGCGTGATCACCGCGCTGGTCGGCGCGCCGCTGTTCGCATGGCTGTTGCGCCGCACGCAGGGCAGGGAGGCGGGCCATGCTTGAAGTGGATCGCCTTGCCGTGCAGGCCGGCGGCCGCGTGCTGCTGTCCAACCTGACGCTGCGCGTGCCGGCCGGCGGCGTGCTGGCCGTGCTGGGGCCGAACGGCCGGGGCAAGACCACCTTGCTCAAGACGCTGCTGGGGGTGCAGCCGCCGGCCGCTGGCGCGGTGCGCCTGCGCGGCCACGCCGCCTATGTGCCGCAGCGCACCGATTCGCTGTTCGCCTACGACGTGCTGGCCATGGTGACCATGGGCCGCGTGCGGCACCTGCGCTGGTGGGCCTCGCCCGGCCCGGGCGACCGCGAGATCGCCCGCGAGTGCCTGCGCGCCGTGCGGCTGGAGCATCTGGCGGCGCGGCCGTTCCACGCGCTCAGCGGCGGCGAACAGCAGTTGGCCTGCATCGCGCGGGCCATGGCCAGCGCCAGCCCCATCATCGTCCTGGACGAGCCCAGCGCGGCGCTCGATCTGCGCAACCAGGACGTGATCCTGACGCTGCTGCGGCGGCTGGCGGGCGAGGGCATGACGGTGGTGTTCTCGACCCACCAGCCGCAGCACGCGCAGCACATCGCCGACCAGACCCTGTTGATGCATCCCGACGCCTGCGAGGCCGGGCCCACCGGACAGATGTGCACCGACGAACGCCTGAGCCGGCTGTACGGCTTGCCGGTGCGGGTGACCACCGTCACCGCCGACCGCCGCGAGGTGCCGGGCGTGATTCCTCTTTTCCATTGAATCCGATGAACACCATCGTCTATTTGAATCACTGGACCGGCGACGGTCCCGCCGCGTTGACCGGCGGCGATGCACCCGCGGCCATCGCCGAACCCCTGTATGGCCTGCACCGTCTGGAACTGGCGACGGTACGCGCTCTGCTGGTGCCGGCCAATACCGACCAGCGCTATCTGCTGTCGCAGCAGGCTCGGCTGGAGGCCTGGCTGCTGGCGGGCGGCACGATGGTGTTCAACGGCCACGTGGCCTATCCCTTCCTGCGCTGGCTGGCGCCGTTCGCGCCCGGCCCGGCGCGCGGCATCGAGGGACTGCGGCTGCACCGCGCCCAGGCGCATCCCGTGTTCGATGGCGTCGATCCGGAACACCTGACCTTCCGCCGCGGCGTGGCCGGCTTCTACGCGCGCGGCGGCAACCCGCCGCCGGCCGGCGCCAGCGTGCTGCATACGCTGGGGCCGGACGCGGTGCCGGTGGACTGGGTGCTCTCCTTGCCCGGCGGCGGCCGCCTGTTCACGCATTCCGGCAACGACATGTGGATGTATGCGGGCAGCGCGGACAGCACCCGCCGCATCGTGCCGCAACTGATCGACTGGCTGCGCGGGGAGGCGGCATGATCCACGACGCCCATTCCGTTTCGAACCGGCGCGCGCCGGTGATCGCCGCGCTGGACGCCGGCACCTACTACCACCATCGCACCTTCCACACGCCGGAACTGGCGGCGTACATCGACCGGGTGATCTACCTGCCGGAACTGGATGACGCCGCCCTGGAGGGCTGCGACGCCTTGATCGTGTCGTGCCGCATCAATCCCGAGCTGCTGGTTGCGCAGCGGGCGCGCTTGGCCCGCTTCCTGGCCGCCGGCAAGACGCTGGTGGCGATGGGCGAGACCGGCTCGCACCGCTGGCTGGATGGCGTGTGCTGGACCGATTGCGAAGTGAATTTCTGGTGGTGGAAGACGCCGGGGGCCGATCCCGGCCTGCGGCTGGCGGCGCCCGACCATTCGCTGTTCCGGTATCTGACGCTGGCCGATGTCACCTGGCACCAGCATGGCACCTATGCGCCGCCGCCGGGCGCGGTCTCGCTGGTCGACAAGGTCGGCGCCGGATCGGTGCTGTACGAGGACCGCTGCAGCACGGCGGGCCGGCTGATCGTCACCTCGCTCGATCCGATGTACCACCACGGCAGTTATTTCATGCCGGCCACCAGCCGCTTCCTGCGCGGTTTCCTGCCGTGGCTGAAAGATTCCACGCCCGCCGCCTGAGGCGGCTTCCTTCCGGCCTCCGGGCTATTGCGCTTTTTTCGTATGACTCATTCCTTCCCGTCCTCGCCCTTCGTCCGCGCCATCCTGCTGGCCGCCGCCAGCCTCGGCGCGCCCGCCATGGCCGCCGAGACCGCCGCGCAGCTTCCCGCCATTCGCGTCACGGCCGAAGACGCCGCCGTCGACGACGGCCGCCTGCGTGCCATTGGCGCCGCGCCGCCGCCGGCGACGCTCGACCATACGGTCACGCAATCGGTGTCGGTGGTGGATCGCCAGGACCTCGACCGGCTCAGCGCCATCAGCACGCTCGAACTGTTGGGCAGAATTCCGAACGCCACCATCAATCTGGGCGGCGGCATTGGCGGCACCTTGTTCCTGCGCGGCATGGACACGCTCGATATGCGGGTACCCGTGTTCATTGACGGCGATCGCTTTCGCGGCCGCAACAAATTGCAGTTCATGCTCATCAGCCCCACCGAGCTGGAAGCGGTCGAGGTGGTGCGGGGACCCGATTCGGCGCGCTTTGGCAGCGATGGGCTGGGGGGCTTGATCAACTTCGTCACCAAGCGCGCCCATGGCAACCTGGATCACGGGTTCACCGTGAATGGCGGCGAGGTGTCGACCACCTGGCAGAGCAATGGCAATGGCAGGCAGGCCAACGCGGCGCTGGAGGCGGCCGGCGATGGCTTCGACCTGCGCGTCTATGCCACCGGACGGCGCGCCGGCAACTTCCGCAGCGCCGAGGGCGCAGTGCCGAACAGTGATTTCCGCAGCGCGGGCGGCGGCATCGTGCTGGGCTACATGCCGGACGCGCGCCAACGTATCGAGATCAGCGGCCGCATGGCGCACGTCAACGAAGGCTGGGCGGGCACCGTGCCGCCCTATCCGCTGGCCAGAACGCGCAGCAATCCCCTGAACGTCAAGCAGGGAAGGCTGGCCTATCGGGGCGAGTTCGACGGCGCGATCAGCGAATTGCGCGCCAGCGTCTACGTCAACGAATTCGACACCACGCTGGTGGTGCACAACCAGGCCAACCCGGATCGCGTGCTGGACGTGCAGCGCCACGTGCCGGGGCCGCTGGCGTATGGGGGCAGCCTGGCGGCAACCCTTCCGTGGGCCAGTGTCGCCACCACGGTCGGCATGGATTTCATGCATGAAAACTGGCCCGGCCAGGAACGGCGCACACAGGTGACGCTGCGCCAACCGGACGGCGCCACCCGCATCGCTCGCGGCGACTGGGTGCCCAGCGGACCGTCCCGCTACCAGACCAATATCGGCGCCTTCCTGAGCAATGAGTGGACGATTTCGCCAAAGTGGACGCTGACCGCCGGCGGCCGCCTGGATTGGTACCGTTCCGATGTCGACCTTGACCCCTTGCCGTCGCCCGATCTGCTGCCGGCCTTCCGCGCCGCGCAGAACAACCAGCAGACCGCCACCACGGGCAGCCTGGGACTGTCGTACCGCGCCACCCAGGTGATCGAACTGCTGGGCAGCGTCGGCAATTCGTTCCGCATGCCGTGGATCTTCGACATGTTCGACGCCGGCTTCACCGGCGCCAGCTATTCCTTCCCCAACCCCCAGCTCAAACCCGAGCGCGGCACCAACGTCGATGTGGGCACCCGCCTGCATTTCGAGGATGCCAGCGTTGGCCTGACCGCGTTCCGCAGCGATTTCCGCGACTTCATCGAGAACGTCAACACCCAGTACAACGGCCTGCCCGCCACACAAAAGGCGAATGTGGGCAAGGTCCGGGTGCAGGGGGTGGAAAGCGACTGGCGCTGGCAGGTGACGCGCGCGCTCAACCTGTATGGCAGCGCCGGCTACCTGCATGCCACCAACCGCATCACCCACCGGCCGCTGCCCTCCATCGCCACGCTCAGCGGCCTGATGGGGGTGCAGTACGTCGGGCCGGATGACGCCTATGCCTTCGGCGCCGAATTGCAGTGGGCCAAGGGGCAGGGCCGTTATGACGACCGCAAGGAATACCCGGCGGCCGGCTTTGGCGTGGTCAACCTGTCCGCGCAATTGCAGTTGGACCGGCTGGGCTTGCCGAAGGTGGGCAATACCCAGGCGGTGTTCAGCATCAACAACCTGTTCGACCGCGCGTATCGCACCGCCGCCACGGCGTCGAATGTCAATTACCCCATGACGGGCCTGAACCCGTTGCTGCAGCCGGGGCGCAGCGTCAATGTGACGTTGCGGACACGGTTCTGAGCCTGTCGCGCGGGGCCCTGTTACCCCGCGCGCCGGCTTTCATCGCCGCCGCGCAAGGCGGCGTTTCTCCGGCCTTCGGGCTTTGCCTTTGCGTTCCCGTATGACTCATCCCTTTCCGCATTTGCCCCTGGTCCGCGCTTTCCTGCTCGCGGCCACCACCCTTGGCGTGCCCGCCGTGGCCGCAGAACCCGCGCAACTGCCGGCCATCCGCGTCACGGCCGGCGACGGCGCGGACGACGGCCGCCTGCACGCCATCGGCGCCGCCCCGCCGCCGGCGACGCTGGACCATGCGGTGACGCAATCGGTGTCGGTGGTCGATCGCCAGGACATCGACCGGCTCAGCCCCATCAGCACCCTGGAGCTATTGAGCCGGATTCCGAACGCCACCATCAACCACACGGGCGGCATTGCCGGCACGGTATTCCTGCGCGGCATGAACACCAATGACATGCGGGTGCCTGTCTTCATCGACGGCAATCGCTTCCGCGGCCGCAATACCCTGCAATTCATGCTGATCAGCCCGACCGAGCTGGAGCAGGTCGAGGTGGTGCGGGGGCCGGATTCGGCGCGCTTCGGCAGCGATGGGCTGGGCGGCCTGATCAACTTCGTCACCCGGCGCGCCCACGGCAATCTGGATCATGCATTCCAGTTCAATGGCGGCGAGGTGTCGGCGTCGTGGCGCAGCAACGCCAACGCGCTGCAGGCCAACGCCGCGCTCGAAGCCGCCGGCGACGGCTTCGACCTGCGCGTGTATGCCACCGGCCGGCGCGCCAGCAATTTCCGCAGCGCCACCGAAGAGGTGCCCAACAGCGGTTTTCGCGGCGCGGGCGGCGGCATCGTGCTGGGCTACATGCCCGACGCGCGCCAACGCATCGAGATCAGTGGCCGCATGGCGCACGTGAACGACGATGCCGCGGGCGCGGTGCCGCCGTATCCGCTGGCCAGCAGCCATCGAGATCCGCTGGCCGTCAAGCAGGGCAAGCTCGGCTATGCCGGTGAATTCGACGGCCTGGTCAGCGATTTGCGGGCCAGCCTGTACGTCAACGAATTCGATACCACCCTGGCCGCGCACAACGAGGTAAACCCGGCCCGGGTGGTCGACGTGCGCCGCCATGTGATCGGGCCGCTGGTCTATGGCGGCAACCTCGCCGCGACCCTTCCGTGGGCCAGCGTCGCCACCACGGTCGGCATGGATTTCATGCACGAAACCTGGCCGGGCCAGAAACTGCGCACCCGGACGACGGTGCGCCAGCCCGATGGCGCCACCACCCGGAACCGTGGCGACTGGATCCGCGGCGGACCGACCCGTTACCAGACCAACATCGGCCTGTTCCTGAGCAACGAATGGAACCCCGCGCCCAAATGGACGGTGAGCGCGGGCGGCCGCTACGACTGGTACCGTTCCGACGTTGGCCTCAGTCCGCTGCCGTCGCCCGATCTGCTGCCGGCCTTCCGCGCCGCCCGGAACAACCAGCAGACCGCCATCACCGGCAGCCTGGGGTTGTCGTACCGCGCCACCGAGGTGGTGGAACTGCTGGGCAGCGTGGGCAATTCGTTCCGCATGCCGTGGATCTTCGACATGTTCGACGCCGGCTTCACCGGAACCGGCTACACCTTTCCGAATCCCCGGCTCAAGCCCGAGCGCGGCACCAATGTGGATGTCGGCACCCGTCTGCATTTCGCCGACGCCACGGTCGGCCTGACGGCATTCCGCAGCGACTTTCGCGATTTCATCGAGAGCGTCGACACGATGTATCTGGGGCTGCCGGCGACGCAGCGCGCGAACGTGGGCAAGGCGCGCGTGCAGGGATTTGAAAGCGACTGGCGCTGGCAAGTGACGCGCGCGCTCAACCTGTATGGCAGCGCCAGCTATCTGCACGCCACCGACCTGGTCACCCATCGGCCGCTGCCTTCCATCGCCGCGCTCAGCGGCCTGATGGGCGTGCAGTATGTGGGGCCGAACGAGGCCTACGCCCTGAGCGGGGAACTGCAGTGGGCCAAGGGGCAGAACCGCTACGACGACCGCAAGGAATATCCCGCCGCGGGCTTTGGCGTGGTCAACCTGTACGCGCAGCTTCAGTTGGATAAGCTCGGGTTGCCGCGGGCCGGCAATACCCAGGCCGTGCTGGGCATCAGCAATCTGTTCAACCGCGCCTACCGTAGCGCGGCCACGGCCTCGAACGTGAATTACGCCATGACGGACCAGAATCCATTGCTGCAGCCGGGGCGCAGTTTCAACCTGACGCTGCGGACGCGGTTTTGATGTGGGTGCGTGAGCCGCGGCGCGGACCGTTCCGGGAAGTCGAATCGGGCCGCCGCCCATAGGCAAGGGGCCAGCGTCAGACCGAGTCGCCATCGGATTGTGGGAGTACGATCTCGATCCTGCTTTTCGTGCCAAGGGGCGTATCACGCGCACCGCGGCTTTCCGCCTACCCATGCGATGCAGAGAAACATGAGCACGGTTAGAAAAAAAGACGATTTTGACTGGACCCAGCCTTCTGTCCGGAAACTGTTTGAATTCCTTGAGGAACATAAGAAGTGGAATCGAGAGTTCCAGGAGCGTGAGTATGCGCGTTGCCTTGCGGGTTGCCATTCCGCTCATGATAGGCTGACCCGTTTTCTGCATTTGAATGTCAGCACGCAGTCCAGCGCGGACATGAACGATCTGCGGGGATTCTGGGAAACGCTGCACCGGGCGACTCCGGAACAGACCGCGTCGTTGAAGGCGTTCACCGCGTATCTGATGGGCCCAGGCAAAGGGCATGCCAAGAAGGGCAAGGCCCCTTTCACGGCCCGGGAAGCCGAGACGGACGATTGGGCGGCGCTTTTCCTCGCCCTGCATGCCCGCCCGGGGTGGGGCATCAAGACGACGGCGCTCTTCGTCAAGGCAGCGATCAGGCTACACGAGGGGCCGCAAGCGCTTTATTTTTGGCCCGACGCCAGCCGGGGACCTGAAAGCGCCCTGCAAAGCAAGCCTTATCTGCCTGTCGACCGCGTCATCCTGCACATATTCGAGACGCTGGGGCATCCCTGTCCGCGAGTCGAGAATATCAACAATGGCCTGAGAAACTGCTACAGGGCTGATGAGATGCTGACCTGGGACGACCTTTGGTTCTGGGGGTTTTTCACTCAGACTGGCACGGACAAAAAGCGAACGCTCGGTTGGAACTCGGGAAAATTCTGGAGCCAATTGTCGTCTTCCAAGGACGACGAAGCGCAATTGAAGGCGCTCGGCGAAACGTTTATCGGCTTGCTTACCGCTAGGTCATAGGGGGAGCGGCGCAGCACTGTGGATATCGTCCATAGCGCTGCGCCGCCGCCGCTACAGCGCGCGGCTATGCTGACCGGAGCCCAGCGCGCCGCCGCGCTGGCGGGCCGCCTCCCGCTCCGGCGTGGGCAGGTAGATCGCGCACAGCAGGTTGGCGCCGGCAATGATGGCGAACATCAGCGCCATCGGCTGCCAGGTCAGGCCGAAGGTGTGCGCCACCCACAGGCCTACCAGCGGCGTGGTGCCGCCGAAGATCGCGCCGCACAGCTGGAAGCTGAGCGAGATGCCGGTGTAGCGCATCTCCACCGGGAAGGCCAGCGGCAGGTAGGGCGCCAGCACCGCGTAGTAGGCGCCGATCAGGAAGATGGCGGTGAGGATGCCGATGGCGATGTTCTGGATGTCGCCGGTCAGGATCAGCATCATCATCGGCACGGCCCACAGCGTCGACAGCGCGGTGACCCAGATCAGGAAGCGGCGCTCGCCGACGCGGGTGGCGATGTACGAGGCGATCGGGAAGCTGATCAGCTCGACCACGCCGGCCCAGGTCACCACGTCCAGGATCTGGCTGCGCGTGATCTTCAGGTAGGTGGTGGTGTAGGTGATCATCAGGGTGGTGACGAAGTAGAACCCCGAGATGCCCAGCAGGCACAGGCCGATGCCCAGCAGCAGCGCGCGCTTGCGTTCGCGCAGCACCATGCTGATGGGAGCGGTGCTTTCCTTTTTCTTTTCCTTCAGGCGCGCTTCCAGTTCGGGACTTTCGTTGACGCCGCGGCGGATGACGAAGGCCACCAGCACCAGCACGCCGCTGATGATGAAGGGCAGGCGCCAGCCCCACGACAGGAAGTCCTCTTTGGGCAGGTCGGACACCAGGCGGAACACGCCGGTGGCCAGGATCAGGCCGATGGGGCTGCCGTACTGCGGCGCCGAGGCCAGGAAGGTGCGCCACTTGGGCGGCGCGTGTTCGGCCGCGATCAGCACCGCGCCGCCCCATTCGCCGCCCACCGCGATGCCCTGCACCAGCCGCAGCGCGACCAGCAGCACCACGGCGGCCAGGCCGATCGAATGGTATGACGGCAGCAGGCCGATCAGCGTGGTGGCCACGCCCATCAGCAGCAGTGTGATGACCAGGCTCTGCTTGCGGCCGACGCGGTCGCCGAGATGGCCGAACAGCACCGCGCCCACCGGCCGCGCGAAAAAGCCGATGGCGAAGGTGCCGAGCGAGGCCAGCGTGCCCATGAAGGGATCGTTGGTGGCGAAGAACACGTCGCCGAACACCAGGGCGGCCGCCGTGGCATAACAGTAGAAGTCGTACCACTCGATCATGGTGCCGAAGAAAGCGGCGGCCGCCGCCCTGACCGGCTGTCTGCGGCCATTCTGGTCTTGCATGGAATTCCCCTTGTTTGTCGCGGCTTTCCACGGTGGCGCCGCATTGGATACGGCGTTGACGATAGCAACTACTGGCTATATCTTGTATAGCCACAATCCAATCAGAGATAGGTCCACTTCATGAAGGAAGTCCTGCTCGCCGACCTGCTTTCCGGCGCGCTCTCGCGCGAGTCGGCCGACCCGCTGCAAAAGCAGATCTACGACATCGTGCGGCGCGGGGTGCTGGACCACACGCTGGTGGCGGGGCAGCGCCTGCCGTCGTCGCGTGTGCTGGCGCAGGAGTTGGGCATCTCGCGCATCACGGTGACGCTGGCGTACGAACGCCTGATCGCCGAGAACTACCTGAGCGCGCGCGGCGGCAGCGGCACCTTCGTAGAGAAGACCGTGGACCGGCCGCTGCTGCCGCCGGCCTCGCCCGAACACGTGCAACGCCACGTGCCGGGCCTGTCCACGCGCGGCGAAGGCATCGCCGGCGGCGCGGCGGGGCTGGGCCAGCACACCGGCGCGTTCGTGCCGGGCGTGGCCGACGCCAGCCTGTTTCCGTTCCATCTGTGGCGCCGGCTGGTGTCGCGCCACCTGGGCAAGTCGAACCTGGCGCTGTCGGGCTACGCCAAGGACGGCGCGGGTTTCCTGCCGCTGCGCGAGGCCATCGCCAGCTATCTGCGGCTGGCGCGGGCCGTGGTGTGCGAGCCGGAGCAGGTCATCGTCACGGCGGGCACGCACCAGTCGGTTGATCTGTGCGCCCGTATGCTGACCGAGTGGGGCGACGCCGCGCTGGTGGAAAGCCCCTGCCACTGGGCCTTTCCGCCGGTGCTGGCGGCGGCCGGCGTGCGCGCGCATGCCGCCGTGCTCGATGATCAGGGCCTGGACCTGGCGGCCAGCAAGCTGCCGCGCCGGGCGCGGCTGTTGATCACGAGCCCGTCGCATCAGTACCCGACCGGCGTGGTGATGCCGCTGGCGCGGCGCCTGGAGCTGCTGCAGGCGGCGCGGGCGCGCGGCCTGTGGGTGCTGGAGGACGACTACGACAGCGAGTTCCGCTACGACGGCGCGCCGATCCCGTCGCTGCAGGGCCTGGACGCCGACGGCCGCGTGATCTACCTGGGCACCTTCAGCAAGACCATGTTCGCCGGCCTGCGCATGAGCTACATGGTGGTGCCGCCGCAGGTGGCCGAGTCGTTCTCGCGGGCCTGCGCCAGCATCTATCGGCCGGGACAGTTGCATCTGCAGGCGGCGCTGGCGGATTTCATGGCGGACGGCCATTTCTCGCACAACATCAAGCGCATGCGCACCGAGTACGCGCAGCGCCAGATCGTGCTGCGCGATGCGCTGGCGGCGCGGGTCGGCGACCAGGTGCGGTTGTCGCAGGCGCGGGCCGGCCTGCATGTGTATGCGCGGCTCGACCGCAAGGTGTCGGCGCCGCGCCTGGCCGAGGCCGCCCGCGACGAGGGCATCGTGCTGGGGCAGCCGCATTACCTGCCCGATGCCGCCAGAGCTGCGTCGCCCGCGGTGGTGCTGGGGTATGGCGGCGTGCCATGCGAGCGCATCGACGACGGTGTGGCGCGCTTTGCGCGGGCGCTGGGGCGGGCCGGGGAGAACCGGCCCGCGCGCCGGGCGCGTCGTTGATCCCCGTCGTTGCGCCGCGGCGGCAGGTCGCCGCGGTGACGCCCGGTGATGCAACGCGGCGGCGAATCACGGGGATGGCCCGCCGCATCCGGCGGCGCCGTCTTGCTCGTGGGAGCCAGCGGAGAGGACGCGCGCCGCGCCGCTTTGCCGCCTACAGTTGCGCCAGGGTCTCATCCGCCGCCGCCAGCAGCAGGTCGGCGTGTTCCCGCGCGAACGGCAGTTGCGGCCGCAGCTTGAGCACGTTGCCGTGCAGGCCGGTGGCGCTGAGCAGCACGCGGCGCTGGCGCATCAGGTTGACGAAGCGGTGCGTCTCTTCCTTGGCGGGCGTCTTCGCGGCGCGGTCGCGCACCAGTTCGACGCCGATGAAGAGGCCGTCGCCGCGCACGTCGCCGATGAGCGCGTGGCGCCCGGCCAGCGCGCGGAAACCGTCGCGCAGGTACTGGCCGGTGCGGGCGGCGTTGGCCTGCAGGCCTTCGTCCTCGATCACCGAGAGCGTGGCCTGGGCCGCGGCGCAGGCCACCGGATTGCCGCCGAAGGTATTGAAGTAGCGCGCCTCGCGGCCGAAGCGTTCCAGGATGTCGGGGCGCGAGACCATGGCGGCGATGGGGTGGCCGTTGCCCATCGGCTTGCCCATGGTGACGATGTCCGGCACGAGAGCGTGGCGCTGGAAGCCCCACATGCACGAGCCGGTGCGGGCGAAGCCGGCCTGCACTTCGTCGGCGATGAACAGGCCGCCCGCGTCGCGGATGGCCTGCGCCGCCGGGGCCAGGAAGCCGGCCGGGTCGCTGTAGACGCCGTCGCTGGACAGGATCGTGTCCACCAGCAGCGCGGCCGGCTTGATGCCGTGGCGCCGCAGGTCGTCGATGGCGGCCTGCACCTGCTGGCCAAACCATTGCCCGAGGGTGGCCGGGTCGTGGCGGTAGCTGTCGGGCGCGGCCACGGCGCGGGTGTCCAAGCCCAGCGGCACGGCCTGGCCGAGCGAGGGCGACACGGCGGCCACCGCGGCGGTGACGCCGTGGTACGCCAGTTGCGTGACGATGACGCCGGTGCCGCCGGTGTGGCTGCGCGCCACGCGCAGCGCGAGGTCGTTGGCCTCGCTGCCGGTGCAGGTGAAGATGACCTGCGACAGCGGCTGCGGGAACGTCGCCAGCAGGCGCTCGGCGTAGTCCAGCACGCCGTCGTGCAGATAGCGGGTGTGGGTGTTCAGCACCGCCGCCTGCTCGGCGATGGCGCGCACCACGCGCGGATGGCTGTGGCCCACAGAGGCGACGTTGTTGTAGGCGTCCAGGTAGCGCTCGCCGTCGGCGCCGTAGAGCCACACGCCTTCGCCGCGCACGATGTGCAGCGGCTGGTCGTAGAAGAGGCGGTAGGCCGGCCCCAGCACGCGCTGGCGGCGGGCGATAAGCTCGCGTTCGGCCGGCGGCAGCGCGTCGGCCGCGGCGGGGTCGAAGGCGTTGAGCATGGCTTGGTCTCGGCTCATACAAGAGTCTCCATCGGGTTCTGGCTGGCGGCCAGCAGGATGTCGCTGGCCTGCTGCCGGGGCAGGGCGTCCAGGCGCGCCAGGCCGGTCCAGGCCAGGCCGTTGTTGCGCAGGATGTACTGGCGGTTCTCGGGGTGCTGCTGCGCGCGCCAGCCGGTGATGGCCACCGTGATCAACAGGCGCGTGGCGATCAGGTCGGGCAGCAGCGCGATCTCGGTTTCGGTCAGCGGCAGCGTCTGGTGGTAGCTGGCCAGGCACTGGCGCAGGCCGGCCGACAGCGGGTCGGGCGCGTCGTCGAGCAGATAGGCGGCGGCCACGGCCAGGTCCTGCGCCAGCGGCGCGCGCACCATGTCGCCGAAGTCGAGCAGCGCCGCGATCTGTTCGGGATCGTCGCGCGCCACCATTACGTTGTAGGGGTTGAGATCGTTGTGGATGACCTGGCGCCGCAACCCGCCCAGGCGCGGCCGCAGGTCATTGGCGAAGCGTTCGAGCTGGCGCTCGGCCAGCCGGCGGCGGTCCGCCTCGGGAATCTTCGGCAGCAGGTCGGCGATGCGGTCGGCGTGCTGCAGGTCCCACAGCAGTTCGTGGTCGGCCATGGCGTGGTCGAAGCCGGCCAGGGCCAGGTCGAACTGCGCCAGGGCCCGGCCCAGCGCGCGGTACTGCGCCGGGCTGCGCGCCACCTGGTGCAGCGGCACGCCCTGCACGAAGGTCATCAGCCGCAATGCGCGGCGCGCGCCGTCGCCGGCGTCGTGCCAGTGCACGTAGTCGCCGTGCAGGCCAGGGATCAGGCGCGGCACCGGCGGCTCGCCGCCGGCCTGCATGAGGCGCAGTTGCGCCTGGGTGTGGAAGTCGGTGACCGCCGGGTCCTCGGCCGGGTGGGTGGCCTTGAGCACGTAGGCGCCGCCGGCGGCGTCGCGCAGCAGGAAGTTCTGGTCGCGCTCGCTCGACAGCAGCGTGGCCTGGGCCAGCAGGCCGTAGTGGTGTTGCGCCAGGGCCTCGGCCTGTGCCAGGGACAGCTTGGGCGGCTCGGCCGCGAACAGCGCCTGGCCGACGCTGGGGAGGTTGCCGCCGCTCATGCCCGACGCTCTTCCAGGCCGCACCACTCGGCGATGAACAGGGCGATGGTCTGGGTGACCTTGCGCACCGATTCCAGGTTGACCGCTTCGTCGTAGCCGTGCGGCATGCGGCATTCCGGGCCGTAGACGATGGCCGGGGTGTCGGCGTACAGGCCGTAGAAGCGGGCGTCGGTGGCGGCCGACGTGGCGTATTCGCGCAGCGGTTCGCCGAACACCTGCTCGTGCGCGGCGCGCAGCGCGGCCTCGGCCTCGTCGGCGTTCCGCAGTTCGTAGCCCTCGGCCATGAAGCCGTGGTAGATCACCTTGGGCGGATGCTTGGCCAGGAACGGATCGCGCGCCGCGGCCTGGGCCACGAAGGCCTCGATCTCGGCGCGCGCGGCCTCCAGGCTCTGGCCCGGATAGACCGCCACGCGCATGTCGAAGGTGCACCAGGCCGGCACGCTGGACGGCCAGTCGCCGCCGGCGATCTTGCCGAGGTTGAAACGGATGGGGTGGGGATGGTCGCAGAAGTGGCGGTGGTCGCACTTGTTGGCGTTCCAGCGCGTTTCCAGTTCGTCCAGCGCCTGGATCAGGAAGATCGCCTTCTGGATGGCGTTGGCGCCCGCGCCGGTGAAGGCGGCCGAGGCGTGCTGGGGGTCGCCTTCGACCTGCACCTGGAACCACATCGGCCCGACCTGGGCGCGCATCAGCATGGGCAGCAGCGGTTCCGGGATGAAGGCGGCGTCGGCGCGGTAGCCGCGCGCCAGGCAGGCCAGGGCGCCGTTGCCGGTGCATTCTTCTTCCACCACCGACTGCAGGAACACGTCGCCGGCCGGCGCCAGGCCGATGGCGGCGAGCGCATCCATGGCCGACAGGCAGGCGACCAGGCCGGACTTCATGTCGCCCGCGCCGCGGCCGTGCATCCAGCCGTCGACGATGGCGGGGTCGTACGGGTCGCGGCTCCATTGCGCCAACGGGCCGACTGGCACCACGTCGATGTGACCGTTCAGGATCAGCGAGCGGCCTTTCAGGCTGCGGGCGCGGTGCGCGCCGACCACGTTGTAGGCGTTGTCATAGGACACCGCCACCGGCGAAAAGCCCGGCAGGTGGCGGATGGCGTCGACGTCGATGCGCCAGCGGTCCACGGCGTAGCCGCGCTCGGCGTAGCGCGCCGCCATGAAATCCTGCGCGGTGGCTTCCTCGCCGCGCTGCGACGGCAGGCGCACCAGTTGCGCGGTCAATTCGGTCTGGGCCGCGAAGCCCGCGTCCACGGCTTGGAGGATGCGCTGGCGCAGCGCCGGGGTCAGTTCTGGCATGGATGTGCTCGAGGTTGACAGGGAACCCGGCCATGCTAGGGAAAATTGGATCGGTGAAAAATAGCCAATCCGGGTTATTTGATATAGCCACTTTTGGCGCGCCGGGCCTGGCGACCCGGCGCGCCCTGCCGAACAGCGCGATCCTGCAGGCCAGCGGCGAATCCGGCGGGCGCCTGGGCCGCGCCGCCAAATGGCTTGGCATTTCGGCTTGGCATTTCGGCTTGGCATTTCGGCTTGGCATTTCGCGCATCGGCTACCGCGACGCCAGGCACGGCAATTGCTGGCCGGCACGATCATGCCGGCGTTGGCGCGCGCGCCAAGCGCTGCGACAATAGCGTCAGGCGGTCAATCCAACCACTGGACGGGGCGGCAGCGGCGCCCCGAAGGAGAGCGGCATCATGGCGACGCGAACCATCTGGAAAGGGGCGATTTCATTCGGGCTGGTGCATATCCCGGTGGGGCTGCACACGGCGACGACTGAATCGGGCGTGGATTTCGACTGGCTCGACAAGCGTTCGATGGACCCGGTCGGCTACAAGCGCATCAACAAGCGCACCGGCAAGGAGATCGACAAGGACAATATCGTCAAGGGCGTGGAGTATGAGGACGGCCAGTACGTCATCATTTCCCCGGACGAGATCGCCGAGGCCTACCCGCGCACCACGCAGACCATCGAGATCCAGCAGTTCGTGGATGCGGGTGAGGTGTCGTTCGTGTACCTGGAGCGGCCCTATTACGTCGCGCCGATCAACAAGGGCCAGAAGGTGTATGCCTTGCTGCGCGACACGCTGGCCAAGGCCGGCAAGATCGGCATCGCCAAGGTGGTGATCCAGACCAAGCAGCACCTGGCCGCGCTCATTCCGTCGGGCGATGCGCTGGTGCTGAACCTGATGCGCTGGGGCGACGAGGTCAAGTCCACCGAGGACCTGGACCTGCCCAAGGCGGGCGCCAAGGCCTCCGCGCCCAGCGCCAGCGAGCTGAAGATGGCGCGCATGCTGGTGGACGACATGTCGGGCCAGTGGGATCCGGAACAGTACAAGGACGAATTCAAGGCCGCGGTCATGGACCTGGTGGCCCGCAAGGTCAAGGCCGGCAAGACCGAGACGGTGATCGAGCCGCAGGAGGAAACGCCCGCCTATGCCGATAACGTTATCGACCTGACCGAACTGCTGCAACGCAGCCTGAAGGGACGCTCGTCCGGGAAGGCCGCGAACGGGGCGGGGAATGGAACGGGCAATGCGACGGCCAAGGGCAAGGCCGCGGCGAAGAAGACCGCGAAGAAGGCAGCCGCCCGGCCGGCGAAGAAGAAAGCGGCGGGCGCCAAGGCGGCCAAGACCCGCAAGGCGGCGTGACCATGGCCGATACCCTGGCGAAATACCGCGCCAAGCGCAATTTCAATGTGACGTCGGAGCCGGCCGAAGGCGGCCAGGCCAACGAGGCGGCGCGCGCCTTCGTGATCCAGAAGCACTGGGCCAGCCGCCTGCACTACGACTTCCGGCTGGAACTGGATGGCGCCATGAAGAGCTGGGCCGTGCCCAAGGGACCCAGCTATGACCCGTCGGTCAAGCGCATGGCCGTGCAGGTGGAAGACCATCCCATCGCCTACAACCGCTTCGAGGGCGAGATCCCCAAGGGCCAGTACGGCGCCGGCAAGGTGATCATATGGGATCGCGGCACCTGGTCGCCGGTGGGCGATCCGGCCGAGGGCTACAGGCGCGGCCATCTCAAGTTCGACCTGCATGGCGTCAAGATGCGTGGACGCTGGGCGCTGATCCGCATGAAGGGCCGCGAGTCGGAAAAGCAGCCGCCCTGGCTGCTGGTCAAGGACCGCGACGAACACGCCCGCGCCGAAAGCGAATTCAGCGTGGTGGACGAGCAGCCCGACAGCGTGGTGTCGCCGCCGCGGACGGGCGCGCGGGCCGTGCCCGCCGCGGCGCCCGGGGCGCGGCCGGATGCGGCCGCGTCGCCGTCGTCGCCGCCGGCGTCGGGCGCCGGGGCATCGGACCTGCCGGGCGAGGCGGCGCCCTTGCCGGAGTTGCTCAAGCCGCAATTGGCCACGCTGGTGGAAGGCGTGCCGCGCCAGGCAGGCGATGACTGGATCTACGAGATGAAGTTCGACGGTTACCGTCTGCTGGCGCGGCTGCGGGAGGGCCAGGTGCGCCTGTACACGCGCAACGGCCACGACTGGGGGCCGAAGCTGCCGCACCTGGTGCGGGCGTTGCAGCGCCTGCCGCTGCCCGACGCCTGGATCGACGGCGAGATCGTGATGCTGGCCGACAACGGCGCGCCCAGCTTCCAGGCGCTGCAGAATGCCTTCGACGGCGAACGCACCGACGGCATCCTGTTCTACGCGTTCGACCTGCCCTACGTCACCGGACGCGACCTGCGTCAGGAGCCGCTGCGCGTGCGTCGCGCGGTGCTGGCGCGGGTCATGGAGGCCGCCGGCGGCGATCCGCTGCGCTTCAGCGAAGCCTTCGACGCGGCGCCGGCGGACCTGGTGGCCTCGGCCTGCAAGATGGGGCTGGAGGGCATCATCGCCAAGCGCCTGTCCGCGCCCTACGTATCGCGCCGCAGCGATAGCTGGGTCAAGCTCAAGTGCGCCCGCCGGCAGGAATTCGTCATTGCCGGCTATACCGATCCCAAGGGCGCGCGGGTGGGGCTGGGCGCGCTGCTGCTGGCGTACCACGACGAGGACGGCGGGCTGGTCTACGCCGGCAAGGTCGGCACCGGCTTTGACGACATGGGCCTGGCGGCGCTGCAACGCCGCCTGAGCGCCCTGGAAACGGAGCGGCCCGCCGTCAAGGCGGCCGGCATTGGCCGCGGCGTCCATTGGGTGCGGCCCGAGCTGGTGGCGGAAGTGTCGTTCGGCGAATGGACCGCTGCGGGGCATGTGCGCCACCCGGTCTTCCGCGGCTTGCGCACCGACAAGCCGGCGCGGGCGATCACCAGGGAGACGGCGATGGGGGCCGATACGATGCAGTCCGACGATACGGCCGGCAAGACCGGCAAGGCCAAGACCGGCAAAGCCAAGACCGGCAAGGCCAAGGCGGGCAACGCCCAGACTGGCAAGGCCAAGGCGGGCAAGGCCCAGCCAGGCGCCGGCAAGCTGACCCACCCTGAACGCATCATCGATCCGTCCACGGGGCTGACCAAGCTGGACCTGGCGCGCTACGACGGGCTGGTGGCGCCGCTGCTGCTGCGGCATCTGAAGGACCGGCCCGTTTCCTTTCTGCGCGCCCCGTCCGGCCTGAAGGGCGAGTTCTTTTTCCAGAAGCACCTGGAGGCGCCGATGCCGGGCGTGCGGCCGCTGTCGCAGGAACTGGACCCGGATCATCCGCCCTTGATGGAGGTGCCGACGCCGCAGGCGATCATGTCGGCGGCGCAGATGAACGTAGTCGAGTTCCACACCTGGAACGCGGTGAAAAGCGCGATCGACAAGCCCGACCGCATGTTGTTCGACCTGGACCCGGGCGAAGGGGTGGCCTGGCCGTCGATGCAGCAGGCGGCGCGGCTGGTCCACGTGATGCTGAGCGAAATCGGTTTGCGAAGCTGGCTCAAGACCAGCGGCGGCAAGGGCCTGCACGTGGTGGTGCCGCTGCGTCGGCAATACGACTGGGACACGGTCAAGGCGTTCTCGCAGGCCATCGTCCAGCATCTGGCGCGCACGCTGCCGCAGGTGTTCGTGGCCAAGAGCGGTCCGAAGAACCGCGTCGGCCGGATCTTCGCCGATTACCTGCGCAACGGCTTCGGCGCCACCACGGTGGCGGCCTGGTCGGCGCGTGCGCGGCCGGGGATGGGGGTGTCGGTGCCGCTGGCGTGGGACGAGCTGGACGAGGTCCGGGCCAGCGACCAGTGGACCATCGCCAACATCCATGAGCGCCTGGATGTCGGCGACTCGCCGTGGGACGACTACACCCCGCAAGCGCTGGGCGCGGCCATGAAGGCGATGGACTTCAAGCCGGATTCGGGCGGGTAGGACGCCTCGGCGCCCCGATCCAGCCGTTGACCGGCGCCGGGGCCGGTCAACAGGCGGGGGCTTGGGGCCGGCGGCCTACTCGGCGCCCGCCGGCGCCAGTTCCGCTTCGGCCCGGGCGCGCGTGCCGATGCCGAACACCTGCGCCACGATGCCCATGGCGACGATGACGCCGGCCAGGATCGAGGTGTAGACCACTTCGTTGCGATAGGTGCCTTCGATCACCATGGTGACCAGGGCGGCGATGATGCAGACGATCACCGCATACGTCAGCCACGGGAACAGCCACATCCTGAATTCCAGCCGCACCCCGCGCGCCTGCAGGCGTTGGCGCATGCGCAATTGCGAGAAGGCGATGGCCAGGTAGACGAACAGCGCGATGGTGCCGGTGGCCTGCATCAGCACGTCATAGACGTCCATTTTCGAGGTCGCCATCATCCAGACGGCGGCGAAGGCGAACAGGCTGGAGACGATGACGCCGACGTAGGGCGTGCCGGTCTTGCGCCCGGTGATCTGCATGACGCGGTGGGCGTCGCCGCGCCGGGCGAGCGAATAGAGCATGCGCGAGGCGGTGTACAGCGCAGAATTGAAGCAACTGCACACCGAAGTGAGCACGATGAAGTTGACGATCAACTGCGCGTGCGGAATGCCGAGCGCGTCGAGCGCGACGTTGTAGGTGCCCTGGGTCGGCTGCGTCAGCCCGGGCGCGTTGTACGGCACCAGGCAGACCACGATGAAGATCGACCCCACGTAGAACAGGCAGATGCGCCACACGACCGAGCGCGTGGTCTTGATGATCTCGCGTCCCGGGTCGGCCGATTCGGCGGCGGCCACGGTGACGATCTCGGCGCCGATGAAGGCGAACATCACGCCCAGCAGCGCCACCACCACGGCCTTCGGGCCGTTGGGCATGAAGCCCTGGCTGGTCAGGTGATCCCAGCCGTTGGCGGCGCCCCACGGCCACAGGTGCGCCAGCGCCAGGCTGCCCATCACCAGGAACAGCACGATGGCCACCACCTTGATGAGCGCGAACCAGAATTCGAATTCGCCGTAGTTGCGCACGTTCAGGAAGTTGACGATCAGCAGCGACACCGTCACCAGCAGCGCATAGCCCCAGGCCGGGACCATCGGGAACCAGCCGTGCAGGATCTGCCCGGCGACGTAGGCTTCCCAGCCCATCAGGAGGGCCCAGAAGTACCAGTAGAGCCAGCCGATGGTAAAGCCCGCCCAGCGCCCGATGGCGCGGTCGGCGTAGGTCGAGAACGAGCCGGTGTCCGGCTGCGCCACGGCCATCTCGCCCAGCATGCGCATGGCCAGGATGACCAGGATGCCGCCGCCGATGTAGGCCAGGATGACGGCGGGGCCGGCCAGGGCGATCTGCTTGCCGGACCCCACGAACAGCGCGGCGCCGATGACGCCGGCGATGGACATCATCGTGAGGTGGCGGGACTTCAGGCCGCCCTTGAGCTCGGTATTGGGGGTGTTCTCCAACTTCTTCTCCTCTCCAGATGCGCGGGGGCCATGGCGTGTTCGCCATCGGAATGGAAAAGAGGCATGTCCCCTGCCGGTTTATCGCTTTTTGCTATTAAGCGTAGGAGCATACGCCCCATGCCGCGAGGGTTGGCGCGCGTGCCATGTCCTGTTGCAAGTGCCAGGTTTTGTTGCGCGCGAGCGAGATAATCAGACTGATAGCAGGCACAACGCCACCGGCGCGTCATGCAACAGGTCGGCAACGTTCAGCGCCGCGGCCGGATGCCGGCGGTCGGACAGCACGTCATGCAGCTCGCCTCCCACGCCGGCCGGCAGGATCACATGCGTGTCCGCCCAATAGGCGCGGGCGGTCGTGCCATCGCCGCGCGCATAGCCGGCAATGGCGGTGGCGCAATGTTGGGGCGCGAGGACCAGCAGAGCCTGGCCCGCATGGCGGCGCAGGAACGCCAGCAGGCGCGACGCGCGCGGTCCGCGTATCTCGAGGGGCAGCAACGCGCCGTCGCGCAGCAGTTCGGGGTGATGGGCGCGCAGCGCCAGCGACCGCTGGATCAGTGCCTGCTTGATCGCGCCGCTGCGCCACGCGGCGGCGCTGGTGTCGAGGGCGCCGTCGCCGGCCGCCTCGGCCAGCAAGGCCGCGCGGTGTGCGTAGTCCACGGGACGGCGGTTGTCGGGATCGACCAGGCTGAAGTCCCACAGTTCGGCGCCCTGGTACAGATCGGGCATGCCCGGCAGGGTATAGCGCAGCAGCGTCTGGGTCAGGCTGTTGACCAGGCCGGCGGGCGCCAGCCGTTCGGCGAAATCCGCGATCTCCCGCAGCAGGCCGCGGCCACCGGCGGTGTGCGCCAGCGCGTCCAGCGCCTGCCGGGCCGCGTCTTCGTAGGGGATGTCGGGCGCGGTCCAGCGCGTGTGCAGCTTGGCTTCGCGCAGCGCCTTCTGCTGCCATTGCGCCACGCGCTCGATAAGGGCGGCGACGGCGTCGGGGCGGTCGCCAATGTCCTCGGGCGCCAGCTCCAGCGGCCAGGCTCCGACCAGCGTCTGCAGCAGCAGGTAGCGGTCGGCGCGCGACGGCATGCCGTCGCGCGGGGCCAGGCGTTCGATCCAGTCGCTCGCGGCGGCGATCCAGGCCTGCGGGATTTCGCTCAGCGCGGCCAGTCGGCAGCGGCTGTCTTCGCCGCGCTTGTGGTCGTGGGTGGCGGTGGCCAGCATGGCGTCGGGATGGCTGCTGGCGCGCGCGGCGCAGGCGTCGAAAAACGCCTTCGGCGCCAGGGCGAACCGGGTGGGCGATGAACCCACCTCATTGCGCGAGAGCAAAGGGCCATGGCGATAGAACAGCGTGTCTTCCAGGGCCTTGGCGGCCAGGGGCGGGGTGAGTTGCTGGAAGTGGCGCAGCGCCCGCGCCCGCGCGCTGCGCAGGGCGGTGGCGGCGCTTTCCTCCTGGGGCTCTCCGGCCGAGCCGTCCAGCCATTGATCCAGCAGCGCCAGCAGGCGGCCGTCGGCGCTGTCGGCCGGGGCGGGCAGGCTGGCGCGCGCGCCGGCCAGGGCGATCCGCCAATGGTGGCGATCGGTGGCGCCGCGACCGCCATCCTCCGCATAACTGCGATACGCGGGAAACGCCGCCAGCAACGCGCTCAGCACGCGGTCGATGGCGGGCGCGGTCCAGTCGCGGGTGCGCAGGTCGAGCCGGGCGATCCGGGTGAGCGCGCGCACCAGCACCAGCCGCTCGGCGGCGAAGTGGCGCGCCAGCATCAGCTCGCGCGCCCGCAGCAGTTGCGTCGATGGCGGCCGGCGGTCGCCGGTGAGCGTTTGCCAGAAGGCCTCCAGCGGCTCCCGGGCGTCGGCCTCGTGCAGCAGCGCGCCGACCTGGTCCATGAAATCGTAGCCGGTGGTGCCATCGACGGGCCAGCGCGGGTCGAGGGGTTCGTCCTGGGCGAGGATTTTCTCCACGATCAGGTAAGGCGCGCCTGACAGGCCGGCCTGCGCGCGCGCCGGCGCGGCCCGGGACAGGGCCGCGCGCAGCCGCCGCAGGTACGCACCCGGCATGGCCAGGCCGTCGACATGGTCGATGCGCAGGCCGTCCAGCACGCCCTCCTGCACCAGCCGCAGGGGCAGGGCATGCACGGCGTCGAACACGATGTCGTCCTCGACCCGCACGCCGACCAGCTCGGTGATCTCGAAGAAGCGCCGCCAGTTGATCTGATCGGGCGCGGTGCGCCACCAGGCCAGGCGGTAATGCTGGCGCTCCAGCAACTGATGCAGCCGGCGCCGGCCCTGGGGCGTGCCGGGCGCATGCGCGGCGCAGGTCCGCGCGGGGGATTGTTCGGATTGCGGGGCCTGCTCCAGCGGGTAGCGCTGGTCGCCGATGGCGATGGCATAGCCTTGTCCGGGGGCGTATGCCAACGTAATGTCGCCGTTCTCGAGGCAGACGCCGTAGGGTTCCGGCAGCACCGGCAGCAGCACCTTGCCGCGCAGGGCGGGATCGGGCGCGCGCCAGTCGATGTCGAAGCAGCGCGAATGCGGACTGCGCTCGCCATGGCGCAATACGTCCGCCCACCAGGCGTTGGCGACGTCGGTCGCCATGTGGTTGGGCACGATGTCGGCGATCAGCCCCATGCCGCGCGCGCGCGCCTGCGCCGCCAGGCGGCGCAGCGCCGCCTCGCCGCCCAGGTCGACGCTGACCCGCCCGTGGTCGATCACGTCGTAGCCATGGGTGGACCCGGCGCGCGCCTGGGTGATGGGCGACAGGTACAGATGGCTGATGCCGAGGCCGGCGAAGTACGGCAGTTGCGCGCAGGCGTCGTCGAGGGTGAAGCCCGCGTGCAGTTGCAGGCGCAGCGTGGCCCGGGGGCGGCCGGCCCCCGCCGGAAGGACAGGTGCGTGGCTGTTCATGGTTTGCGTCCGCGCAGGGACCGCAGCGGGGCGAGGCGTTCGCGCACCGCCGGGTCCTTCAGGCAATCCGCCGCCGCCAGGGGCTGGCGCTGCCGCCAGTTGGGATGGCGGCTGTCGGCGCCCGGCAGGTTGGGTTGGTCGATCGCGCCGGTGGCATCCTCCAGGGGCACCAGGGCCAGGGGGCACGGCGTGGCCGCGACGAAGGCCAGCAAAGAGGCGCTGGGCGCTTGCGCAGGCGCGGGCGTGTCGGGCGGCAGGCGCGCATGGTCGCGCACCGCCTGCCACAGGCATTCGCGGTCCGCTTGGCGCTGCGCGCGCAGGTCGGTTTCGCGCTCGTCGGCGCCGAGCAGGCCAAGCCCGCTGCGCCAGTCGAGATCGCGGCCGCGCCACCAGCCCGCGAGCGTGGGCAGGTCATGGGTGGTCGTCATGGCGGCGGCCGGGGCCGGCCAGGCCTCGGGCGCGACGAAGTCGGCCGCGCGACGCGGGCCGGCCGCATCCCGCATGAACCACAACACGTCCATGCCCAGCAGTCCGTGGTCGCGCAGCGTGTCGTCAAAGCCCTCGGGCACGGTGCCCAGGTTTTCGCCGATCACCAGCGCCTGGTGGCGCCACGCCTCCAGCGCCGTCAGCCGCAGCAGCGTGCGCAGCGGATAGCGCAGGTAGGCGCCGTCGCTGGCCGGCGCGCCCTTCGGGATCAGCCACAGGCGCGCCATGCCCAGGATGTGGTCGATGCGCAGTCCGCCGGCGTGGGCCAGGCCTGCGCGCAGCAACGCGAGGAAGGCGGCATAGCCGGATTGGCGCAGGGCCTGCGGCGACAGCGCCGTCAGGCCCCAGGCCTGCCCCTGCGGATTGTAGATATCGGGCGGCGCACCCACGCCGGCGTGCCGCACCAGGTCGGCCTGGTGGCTCCAGGCATGGCTGCCGGCGGGGCTGGCGCCGATGGCCAGGTCGGCGATCAGGCCCACGCGCATGCCGGCGCGCCTGGCCGTCTGCTGCGCCTGAGACAGGCTGACCGCGGCCAGCCATTGCGCGAAGATGTGGAAGTCCAGTTCGGGCGCCTGCGCCTGGGCGAAATCGCGGACCTCGGCGGAACGGGGATCGCGCAGGCCGTCCGCCCACGCGGTCCAGGCGCGAGGCGCGCCGGGCATGCGGCCCAGGTGTTCGTGCAGCGCTTCGAACAGCGCATGGTCGTGCAGGGACTGTCCGCCGGCCGCGCGGAACGCCTGCAGCGCCTGGCGCTGCTGTGGCGTCGCCGTGCGCTCGAAATCGCGATGCAGTTCGCGCAGCAGCCGCTGGCGGGCGCGGGCGGTCTGCGGCCAGTCGATCAGGTCCTGCTTGTCCAGGGCATGCAGCGCCTGTTGCGCCAGCGGCCCCATCCGCGCCAGCGCCGCGCGCACCGGCCTGTCGCCGAGCACGGCGGCGGGATCGGCATAGAGCGTGTTGAGGAACAGCCGGCTCGAAGGCGAATAGGGACTGTACTGCTCGGGATCCGCGGCGAACATCGCGTGGACCGGACTGATCGCCAGCGCGTCCGCGCCCGCTGCGCCCGCGCTCGCGGCCAGCTCGCGCAGCGCGCCGAAATCGCCATGGCCCTGGGTCGCGTGAACCGGATCGTCGCTGGCGCGTCGCAGGCTGTAGACCTGTACCGCCAGGCCCCAGGCGCGCGGCCGCGGCTCGCCCAGCAATTGGGAGGGCGTGGGCGCGCTGGCCGGCGCCACCGCCAGGAGGGTGGCGCCGGCGCGCAGCGCCAGGGTGTAGTAGCCGGGAACGGTGGGGAGGGCGATCTCCGGCTGGCCGGCGGCGTCCGGGGTGGTTTCCCCGGCCAGCGGCCTGGCGTGCGCGGCGCTGATCTCGTAGCGCCCCGCGCACGAAGGCGGCACCTTCAGCATGCCGCCGGCGATGCCGACCAGCATGGCCGGCAGTTGCGCCGCGCCGCGGGCGCTGGCCAGCCGTTCGTGGCTGTCGCGGATGTCCGCGTCGCTGTCGGCGGGCAGGTCCATCGCGCGCAGCAGGGCGCGCAGCGTGTCGGGCGCGACGACGCGGGCCCGCTGGTGGGCGTCGGTCCAATGTTCCGCCAGGCCGGCGGCCTTGGCCAGCGCGGACAGCTCGGCGGTCATGGCGTGTTCTCCAGCAGGTAGGTCGCGCTGTTGCCGCACACGCTGCCGGTGCGCAGCGCGTTGAACGCGCCGGGCAGCGACTCGAACAACAGGTCGCAGTCCGCCGGGGGCGGCGACAGATCGGGCGGCAGGGATTCGGGCGCGTCGCCCAGGTTGACGTACAGCGAGAGCACCGCGCCATCGCCCAGCCGCCAGCGGGCGAGCGCGGTGGCGGCGCCCAGCGCCAGGGCGCCCAGGCTGACCGCGCCGCGCAGGCGCGGCGCGATGAGCTGCCGCCGCAGGTGCAGCAGCGCCCGGTAATAGGTGCGCCAGGCCTTGCCCTCGTCGCTGTGTTCGGCGGTCCATGGCTGGCTGCGGGCATAGGTGTCGATGGCGCCGGGGTCGGGCACCGCGGCCGCGTCGAGCGCGAGGGCCGGGAACTCGCGGCGCCTGCCCTCGCGCACCGCCCGCGCCAGCGCCGGATCGGCATGGCTGGTGAAGTAGAGGAAGGGCGCGGTGCTGCCGCATTCCTCGCCCATGAAGATCAGGGGGATCTGCGGGGCCAGCAGTTGCAGGGCGACCGCCGCGCGCAGGCGGTCCGGCGATGGCGTCAGGGTGGTCAGGCGTTCGCCCTGGGCGCGGTTGCCGGTCTGGTCGTGGTTCTGCAGGAACAGCACGAAGGCCGTGGGCGGCAGGTGGGCGCTGGGTTCGCCACGCGGGCGGCCGCCGCGATGGGCGGAGGGCTGGCCCTGGTACAGCCAGCCTTGCTCCAGGCATTGGGCCAGCGCCTGGGCCGGATAGCGCGTGTAATCGGCGTAGTAGCCATGCGATTCGCCGGTCAGCAGGTGGTGCAGCACGTGGTGCGCGTCGTCGTTCCATTGCGCGTCATAACCGGCGCCGAGCAGCGACGCGCGGTTGTCGTCGTTCTCCAGCACCAGGTGCAGGTGGCGTTGCGGCAACTGGCCGCGCAGGTGGCGCGCCAATTCCTCCAGCCAGTCCTGGTCGATGATGGCATGCACGGCGTCAAGCCGCAGGCCGTCGAAACGGTATTCGGTGAGCCAATGAAGCGCGCTTTCCTCGAAATAGCGGCGCACGGCGGCCTGGCGCAGATCGATGGCCGCGCCCCACGGCGTGGGCACGTCGTCGCGGAAGAACGGCGCGGCGTATTGCGACAGGAAATTGCCATCAGGGCCGAAATGGTTGTAGACCACGTCCAGCATCACGCCCATGCCCAGGCCGTGGGCGGTATCGATGAGGTCCTTCAGTTCCTCGGGCGTGCCGTAGGCGGTGTCGGGCGCGTACGGCAGCACGCCGTCGTAGCCCCAGTTGCGCGGCCCGGGGAAATCGGCCAGCGGCATCAGTTCGAGCATCGTGACGCCAAGGTCGGCGAGGGCGGGCAGGCGTTGCCGCAGGCCGGCATAGCCGCCTGCCAGGCCCACGTGCACTTCGTACAGCACGGTCTCCTCCCATGGCCGGCCGCGCCATCCCGGATGCCGCCATGGGTAGGTGTCGAGGCCGGTGACCACGCTGGCGTCCCGCACGTCGCCGGCCTGCAGGCGCGAGGCGGGATCGGGCACCACCAGCGCGTCGCCGATGCGGTAGCGGTAGCGCGTGCCCGGGCCGCAATCCACATCCACCTGCGCGTACCCCTGCGCGTCGCGCCGCAGCGCGATGGGATCGCGGCCCTCGATCAGCAGGGCCAGCCCGGGGGGCGCGGAAGGCGCCCACAGGCGAAAGCGCGTGCGGCCATCGGGCAGCGGCAGGGCGCCGAAGGAAAATGGTTCGGGCCATGCGGTCATTGCGCGTGCTCCGGAATGTGGGCGGCCGCCAGCAGCACCAGGCTCTGCGCCGGGACCACGAGTTCTCCCTGATTGACGGGCGCCGCGGCGGTCGGCGCGGAGGAATCCAGCTCGCGGATCCAGGCCAGCGCCGGCGCTGGCAGCGTGAAGGCGGCCGGCTCGGCGCCGGGATTGAGCAGCAGCAGCGTGATGTCGGCGCTGCCGTCGTCACGCAGCGCGGCGCGGCGCAGGGCGAGGGACTTGGCGGTGACATCTTCCCAGGAGGCCGGTTCGATGGGGCGGCCGTCGGGGTTGAACCAGGCGATGGCGGCCACGCCGGGGCAGACTTCGCGGGCGGCGTCGCCATAGCGCGCGGCCCGCAGGGAAGGATGGCCGCGCCGCAAGGCCAGCGCGCGCGCCACCGCCTGGCTCAACGCGCGGCCTTCATCGCTCTGGGCCTGGGTCCAGTCGAGCCAGGACAGGGGATTGTCCTGGCAGTAGGCGTTGTTATTGCCGTCCTGGGTGTTGCCGAATTCATCCCCGGCCAGCAGCATGGGCGTGCCATCCGACAGGCACAGCGTGGCCAGCAGCGCCCGCTGCACCCGGTCGCGCCGTTCCAGCACCGCCTCGTCCTGGCTGGGACCTTCCTCGCCCCAATTGCTGCTGTAGTTCTCGGGATGGCCGTCGTCGCCGTTCTCGCCATTGGCCTCGTTGTGGCGGCCGTCGTAGCTGACGACGTCGCGCACGGTGAAGCCATCGTGCGAGGCGACGAAGTTGACGCTGGCCCAGGGGCGCCGGTGGCGGCGGTCGAAGACGTCGCGCGAGCCGGTCAGCCGCGCCGCCATGTCGCCGCGCTGCCCCTCGTCGCCGCGCCAGTAGCGCCGCGTCGTGTCGCGGTAGCGGTCGTTCCACTCGGCGAAGCCGGGCGGGTGGTTGCCGAGCTGGTAGCCGTCCGGGCCGATGTCCCACGGTTCGGAAATGAGCTTGATCCCCGCCAGTTCCGGGTCCTGCAGCACGGCGTCGAAAAAGCCCGACCCCGGATCGAAGCCGGTGCCTTCGCGCCCCAGCGTGACCCCCAGGTCGAAGCGGAAGCCATCCACGCCATAGGACCGCACCCAGTGGCGCAGTGAATCGGTCACCATCTGCAGCACTCGCGGATGGGACAGGTTGACCGTGTTGCCGCAGCCGGTGTCGTTGATGTAGTGGCGCTCCTCGCCCGGCACCAGGCGGTAGTAGCTGGCATTGTCCAGCCCGCGCCAGGACAGCGTCGGCCCCAGTTCGTTGCCTTCGCAGGTGTGGTTGTAGACCACGTCGAGGATGACCTCCAGGCCGGCAGCGTGCAGGCGGCGAATGGCCTGGCGCAGGTCGTTGGGGCCGTGCTGCAGGTACGACGGTTCGGGCGCGAAGAACGACAGCGTGTTGTAGCCCCAGTAGTTGCGCAGCCCGCGCTCGAGCAGGAAGCGGTCCTGCAGGAAGGCGTGCACCGGCAGCAGTTCGATCGCGGTCACGCCCAGCCGTTGCAGGTGCTCGATGAAGCGCGGATCGGCCAGCGCCGCGCTGGTGCCCCGCAGCGGTTGACGCAGGTCTTCGCGCAGCATCGAGGCGCCGCGCAGGTGCATCTCGTAGATGACGCTGTCGGCCCAGGCGGTGCGCGGCGGCTTGCTGTTGCCCCAGTTGAACGGCAGATCCTCCACCACGATCGCCTTGGGCATGGCGGGGGCGCTGTCGCGCCGGTCCATCGCCAGGTCGGCGCGGGCGTGGTTGAGGCGGTATCCGAACAGCGCATCGCTCCAGTTGACCGGGCCGGTGAGCTGGCGCGCGTAGGGGTCCAGCAGCAGCTTGTGCGGGTTGAAGCGGTGGCCGTTGCGCGGGTCGTACGGGCCATGGGCGCGCAAGCCGTAGACCAGGCCCGGCTGGGCATCGGGCAGGTAGCCGTGCCAGATCTCGTCGGTGCATTCCGGCAGATCGAAACGGCGCAGTTCCTTGCGGCCGCGGGCATCGAACAGGCAGACCTCGATGCGGGTGGCGTTGGCCGAGAACACGGCGAAGTTCACGCCCAGGCCGTCGCTGACGGCCCCCAGCGGATAGGGGTGGCCGGCGGTCATGCGGGTCAACAGGGAGGGATCCATGGTCATTCGCCTTCATGCCTGAAGTAGAGGGTGGACAGGGCCGGCAGCGTCAGGGCCAGCGATTGGGCATGGCCGTGCGCCGGCTCCGGCGCGGTGCGCGCCAGCCCAAGGTTGCCGCCGCCGGCGCCGCCATAGGCGCCGGCATCGGTATTGAGGACTTCGGCCCAGCGGCCGGGCAGCGGCACGCCGACGCGGTAGCCGTCCCGGGCCACCGGCGTGAAGTTGCTGATCGCCAGCATTTGCGCCGCGCCATCGGTGCGCAGGAAGGCGACCACGCTGTTGTCGGCGTCATCCAGCACCACCCAGGCGAATCCGGCGGGGTCGGCGTCAAGCGCGTGCAGCGCGGGCTGGTCGCGGTACAGCCGGTTCAGGTCGCCGACCAGCCGCTGCACGCCCCTGCGAGGCGGATCGTCCAGCAGGTTCCAATCCAGCGGCGCATCGTGGTTCCATTCGTCGGGCTGGGCGATCTCGCCGCCCATGAACAGCAGCTTCTTGCCCGGATGGGCCCACATGTAGCCCAGGTAGGCGCGCAGGTTGGCCAGGCGCGCGGCGGCGTCTCCGGGCATCTTGTTCAGCAGCGAGCCCTTGCCGTGCACCACCTCGTCGTGCGACAGCGGCAGGACGTAGCGTTCGGCATAGGCGTAGACCATGCTGAAAGTCAGCTCGCCGTGGTGGTGCTTGCGATGCACCGGGTCTTCGCGCAGGTAGCGCAGGGTGTCATGCATCCAGCCCATGTTCCACTTGTAGTGAAAGCCCAGGCCGCCATCGGCCACCGGGGCGGTCACGCCGGGCCAGGCAGTGGACTCCTCGGCGACCATGATCGCGTCGGGCACCTCGTGGCGCACCGCCTGGTTCAGCGCGCGCAGGAAATCGACGGCCTCCAGGTTCTCGCGGCCGCCGTGGCGGTTGGGAATCCATTCGCCGGGCCGCCGGCTGTAGTCGCGGTACAGCATGGACGCCACCGCGTCCACGCGCAGGCCATCGACGTGGAAGCGTTGCAGCCAGTGCAGGGCGCTGGCGATCATGAATCCCCGCACTTCGGTGCGTCCCAGGTTGTAGACCAGCGTGTGCCAGTCGGGGTGGTAGCCCTCGCGCGGGTCGTCGTATTCGTAAAGCGCCGTGCCGTCAAAGCGCGCCAGGCCATGGGCGTCGTCGGGAAAGTGCGCGGGCACCCAGTCCAGGATGACGCCGACGCCGGCGGCGTGGCAGCGGTCGACGAAGTGCGCGAAGGCCGCCGGCGGACCGAAGCGCGCGCTGGGCGCGAACAAGCCCAGCGGCTGGTAGCCCCACGAGCCGCCGAACGGATGTTCCATGATCGGCATCAGTTCGATATGTGAAAACCCCATCGACGCGGCGTAGGCCGGCAGCTTGTCGGCCAATTGCCGCCAGGCGCAGGCATCGTCGCCGGTGGCCAGCCATGAGCCCGCGTGGACTTCATAGATCGCGATGGGCGCGTCCGCGCCATGGCGGTTCCCGCGGCCGCGCATCCAGTCGCCGTCCGTCCACGGATAGGGCGCCGCGTCGTCCACCACCGAGGCGGTTGCCGGCGGCAGTTCGGCGCGGCGCGCGTGCGGGTCGGCCTTGAAACGGATCGCGCCGGTCGCGTCGGTGACGGCGAACTTGTAGGCCGAGCCCGCCGCGACGTCGGGCACGAACAGCTCCCAGACGCCGGCCTCGTGCCGCAGCCGCATGCCGTGGCGGCGGGGATCCCAGCTATTGAAGTCGCCGACCAGCGCCACGCGGCGCGCGTTCGGCGCCCAGACGGCGCAGCGCAGCCCGGCGACGCCATCGACCGTGGCGGGCCGCGCGCCGAGCCAGTCCAGGGCGGCCCGCCAGTCGCCGGCCGCCAACCCGCGCAAGGCGTCGGCCGGCAGCAATGGGCCGAAGGCATATGGGTCGGCGGTGCGCTGCAACGCCTGCGGCCATTCGATCTCCAGCCGGTACGAGGCAGGCTCGCCGGCGCGGGCGCAGTCCGCGGGGCCGCTGAACAGGCCGTCGCCGTCATCGGCCAGCGGGTGGCGCGCCTCATCGGCGCCGATCACGGTGACCGACCGCGCGCCGGGCGCCAGCACCCGCACGTGGCCGTCATGCGGGCCCAGCACGGCGAAGGGGTCGCCATGCAGGCCGGCGACCAGGGCGGCGCGCTGCGCCGCGTCCAGAGGGGGCGTCAGGGAAGGCGCGGCAGGCGGCGGACGGCCGTTCGCGCCGGCGGCGCCGCGGGAAGAGGCGTGGCGTCGGTTCATGAGGTCGGATCCTCGGCATCGATGGCCGCGTTCTGCAGCAGGGTGTGCGCCAGGGCGCCCAGCGCGCACAGGGGAATGGACAGCCAATCGGGCCGGTGGCCGGCCTCGTAGGCGATTTCGTAGGCGGCCTTTTCGAGCTGCGCCAATTGCAGCAGGGTGCGCCATCGCGGGGCGTTGGCCACGGCGGCTTCCTCGTAGCCCTGCAGGAAGGCTTCGGTGGCGCGGGCGCGAAAGCGCGCCAGCAGCGCATCGCGCAATTGCCCCGGCGAGTTCGACGCGGCCGCATTCTCCACCGGCGCGGCATTGGCGTCGGCCGGCGCGCCGCCCAGGGGATCCTGGCGCGCCACGGCGGCCGCGGCATAGTCGAACGAGCGCAGCATGCCGGCCACATCCTTGGCGGGCGAAGCCAATTGCCGGCGCAACGCCAGCGGTTGATCGGGTTCGCCCTCGAAATCGATCAGGTAGGCGTCGGTCTGCGCCACCAGGATCTGGCCCAGGTGCAGGTCGCCGTGGACGCGGATCAGCGGGCTGCCGGCGAGCGCCTGGGCCATGCTTTCGACCCGCGCCGCCAGGCGTTCGTGGTGTTCGAACAGCCATTGGGCGCAGGCGCGCGAGGGGGGCTCCAGCGCGTCCAGGCGCGCGCGCAGCGCCTGCGCGGCGCGGTCCAGTTGCGCGTTGACCTGGGCCGCGAGCGCGTCGCCCGCCTCGCGCGACGCCACCGCGGGCGCGAAGGCCGGATCGTCGCTGGGCCGCGACAGGGCCTGGTGCAATTGCGCCACGCGCCGGCCCATGGTGTTGGCCAGGGTGGCATAGCCTTCCAGGCTGGCCTCGAATTCCTCGGGGCTGTCGCCCCCCAGCAGCGCGGTGCCGAGGGCGCGCTTGAGGAAATCGAGTGTCCAGGTCCAGGCGTCGCCTTCGTTGGGAATGTAGGCATACAGCACGGCCAGCGTGCACGGCGTGTCCTCGGCATCGATCCGCCGGACTTCGCCCAGCAGGGCGGGCATGTTGGCGTAGCCGGCGCGCGTCAGGTGGCGGCTCATTTCCACTTCGGCCGACAGGCCGGGCTGGACATTGCGCAGCAGTTTCAGGATGGCCTGCCCGCCGATCACCACCGAACTGTTGGATTGTTCGCCGCTGATCCATTGCAGCGCCGGTTCGCCGCCGAGGTCGAGCGCCGCCAGGCCGGGCTCGGGCAGGCAGCGGATGACGCCGGGGCGCTCGCCCGGCTTGCCGCCCTGGCGGCCGTCCCATTCCCGGGCGGCGCGCAGGGCCGCGACGATCCCCAGCACGAAGCCGGGCTGCAGGAACGCGTCGGCAAGGATGCCGACCTCCGGTCCGCGCCGCACCCGCGCGATCGGATACTGGATCTGCGCGGCTTCGTCCCATACCAGTGCGAAGGGCACCTGCACCCGTTGCGTGGCGGGGGCATCGGCCGGCTCGGCCTCGGCCCAGTAGTACTCCGCGCCATCGGCGCCGAACGGCGTGGCATAGGCCAACTGTGCGCGCGGCGGCGCGGCGCTGCCGGGGAACCAGCGCTGGCGCGCCAGGTATTCGGGCAGGACTTCGGTTTCGAGCGCGAGACGCGAGGCGTCGGTCAGCACCGCGTTGGCGTGGCCGCGCAGGACCAGCGTAACCAGTTCCGGCATGCGTTCCGGCGGACTGGCATGCCAGCCCGGCGGCGCCGCGTTGGCGCTCAGGTCCATCCAGTAAAAGCCGTAAGGCGGCAGCGTCAACAGGTACGGCAGTTCGCCGATCGCAGGAAACGGCGTGCCGCCCAGCATTTCGACCGGCACCCGGCCATTGAAGGCCTGCAGCGGCAGCTCGACCGGCTGGGCGGCGTTGGACAGGTTGGCCACGCACAGGATGGTGGTGTCGCGCCACTGCCGCAGGTAGGCCAGGATCTTGCGGTTGCCCGCCTGGATGAAACGCAGGGTGCCGCGCCCGAAGGCGTGGGTCTGGCGACGCTGCGCCAGCATGCGGCGGGTCCAGTTCAGCAGCGAATGCGGATCGCGCTGCTGGGCCTCGACATTCACGGCTTCATAGCCGTACAGCGGACCCATCAGCACCGGCAGCGGCAGCCGTTCGGGGTCGGCGCGCGAGAAGCCGCCGTTGCGGTCGGGCGACCACTGCATTGGCGTGCGCACGCCGTCGCGGTCGCCCAGGTGCACGTTGTCGCCCATGCCCAGTTCGTCGCCGTAGTACAGCACCGGCGTGCCGGGCATCGACAAGAGCAGGCTGTTCATCAGTTCGACCCGGCGCCGGTCGCGTTCCAGCAGCGGCGCCAGGCGGCGGCGGATGCCCAGGTTGATGCGCGCGCGCGGATCGGCCGCGTAGACGCTCCAGAGATAGTCGCGCTCGCGGCTGGTGACCATCTCCAGCGTCAGTTCGTCGTGGTTGCGCAGGAAAATGGCCCACTGGCAGGTGGCGGGGATGTCCGGCGTCTGGCGGATGATGTCGGTGATGGGAAAGCGGTCTTCCTGCGCGATGGCCATGTACATGCGCGGCATCAGCGGGAAGTGGAACGACATATGGCATTCGTCGCCATTGCCGAAGTATTCCTGCGCGTCCTCGGGCCACTGGTTGGCCTCGGCCAGCAGCAGGCGCCCGGGATATTCGCTATCGATCACGGCGCGGATGCGCTTGAGCACCTGGTGGGTCTCGGGCAGGTTCTCGTTGTTGGTGCCCTCGCGCTCGACCAGGTAGGGCACCGCGTCCAGCCGCAGGCCGTCCACGCCCATGTCCAGCCAATGGCGCATCACCGCCAGCACTTCCTTGAGCACCTGCGGGTTGTCGTAGTTCAGGTCGGGCTGGTGCGAGTAGAAGCGGTGCCAGAAGTAGGCGTTGGCCACCGGGTCCCAGGTCCAGTTGGATTTTTCGGTGTCGCAGAAGATGACGCGGGTGCCGGCATAGGCCTTGTCGTTGTCCGACCACACGTAGAAGTTGCGCGCGGCCGAACCGGGCCGCGAACTGCGGGCGCGCTGGAACCACGGATGCTGGTCGGACGTGTGGTTGACCACCAGTTCCGTGATCACCCGCAGGCCGCGCGCGTGCGCCGCCCGGATCAGCCGGCGCACGTCGGCCACGGTGCCGTAGTCCGGGTGCACGCCGCGATAGTCGGCGATGTCATAGCCGTCGTCGCGCCGCGGCGAGGGGTAGAACGGCAGCAGCCAGATCGTGTCCACGCCAAGGTTGGCGATGTAGTCCAGCTTGGAGATCAGCCCCGGCAGGTCGCCGACGCCATCGTCGTTGGAGTCGAAGAACGACTTCACGTGCAGTTGGTAGACGACCGCGTCCTTGTACCAAAGGCCGTCGTCCTGGGGCGGGGTATCGCTGTTCATGGTTGCGGGCTCCATGGCGGCGTCAACCATGACGCGACAGCCGCCAGATGCGATAGGGTTGTTCGGGAGACAGCGCCACTTCGCGGGCGCCGCCCCGCCAGGTTTCGCGCCGTTCGGCCAGTAGGTCCTCGGCCACCATCTCGGCGGCCCACGGCGGGCAGAAGAGCGCGTAGGGCGGTTCGATGCGGGCCGTCTGGGCGTGGAACGGGTCCAGGCTGATCGCCGCCAGGATCACGTTGCCCTGTCCGGGCGTGGCCTTGGCGAACGCGATGACGCGCGCATTGCCGCTGGCGGCCAGCGTCAGGCCGCGGTGGCTCTGCAGGGCGGGGTTGGCGCGGCGAAGCTGGTTCAGGCGGGCGATGTCGGCGCGGATGTTGCCGGGTTGGCGCCAGTCGCGCGGGCGCAGTTCGTACTTCTCGGAGTCCAGGTATTCCTCCTTGCCCGGCACCGGCGCGGCCTCGCACAGTTCGAAGCCGCTGTAGACGCCCCACAGCCCCGAGCCCAGCGCGGCCAGCGCCGCGCGGATCAGGAAGCCGGGACGGCCCGAGGTCTGCAGGAACAGGGGGTTGATATCGGGCGTGTTGACGAAGAAATGCGGCCGGAAGAAATCCGCCGCCGGCGGCTGCGAGATCTCGCGCAGGTAGTCTTCCAGCTCGGCCTTGTCGTTGCGCCAGGTGAAGTAGGTGTATGACTGCGTGAATCCCACCTTCGCCAGCCGGTACATCATCTTGGGGCGGGTGAAGGCTTCGGACAGGAACAGCACGTCGGGATGGCGCGCGTGGATTTCGGCGATCAGCCACTGCCAGAACGGCAGCGGCTTGGTGTGCGGGTTGTCGACGCGGAACGTGCGCACGCCCTGTTCCGCCCAGAACAGCACGATGTCGCGCAGGGCGCGCCACAGCCCGAGCTTGCGCGCGCGCTTGGGCGCGGGGCCGTAGAACGACACGTTGACGATGTCCTGGTATTTCTTGGGCGGATTCTCAGCGTAGCGCAGCGATCCGTCGGGCCGCCACGAAAACCAGTCCGGGTGCTGCGCCAGCCAGGGGTGATCGGGCGAGCACTGAATGGCGAAGTCCAGGGCCATTTCCAGGCCGTGGGCGCGCGCCGCGTGTACCAGCCGCAGGAAATCCTCCAGCGTGCCCAGTTGCGGTTCGATGGCGTCGTGGCCGCCGGCGGCCGATCCGATCGCGTAGGGGCTGCCCACGTCGTCCGGCCCGGCCTGCAAACTGTTGTTGCGGCCCTTGCGGTTGGACCGGCCGATGGGGTGGATCGGCGGCAGGTACAGCACGTCGAAGCCCATTTCGCGGATGTCGGGCAGGCGCGCGATCACGTCGTCGAACGTGCCGTGGCGGCCCGCCTCGGTCGCCTGGGAGCGCGGAAACAATTCATACCAGGCGGCGTGGACCGCGCGCGGCCGGTCGACCCAGACGGGATGGGGGGCGGACAGCGACTCGAACGGATGGCTGTCCAGGCCGCGCATGGCCTGCGCCAGCGCCGGGCTGAGCAGCAGCGCAATCTGCTCGGCGTCGGGCTCGTCGCCCTCGCGCCGCGCGGCGCAGGTCTTGATGGCGCGCTTGAGCAGGCCGGCGCCGGACGCGCCGTCCATGCTGGCGCGCTGGTCCGCCTCGCGCAGTAATTGCAGCCCTTCCTCGCGCTCGAGCCGCAGGCTGGCGCCGGCGGCGTGCTTGACCTCGAACTCGTGCTGGAAGGTGGCCCAACTGTCGTACCAGGCGACGATCTGGAAGGTGTGCGGGCCGATCCGGCTTGGGCGGAAGGCGGCCTGCCAGCGGTCGTTGCCGGCCGGAACCATCGGCACGCTGCGCCAGCCGGGTTCGTCGTCGGCGCGCCAGCGAAGTTCGGCGGCGAGCTGGTCGTGGCCGTCCATGAAGATGTCCGCCCGCACCTCGACCTGTTCGTGGACGCTGCATTTGACCGGAAAGCCGCCGCCGTCGACGGCGGGCGCGACCTGCTCGATGGCGATGCGCGCCTGGGCGCCTTCGGCGCGCGCCGGGGCCGCCATCCGTGGCGCCGCGCATATCGGCGGGGCCGGGGACAGCAGATAACGGGCATGGCCTGCGGGCGCCAGGATGCCGTCGGCTGGCGCGCCGTCCTGGGGGGATAGCTCGCCGGGCGGCAGCAGGCCGGCGGCCAGGTCCCGGTCCAGGCGCGCGGGGGCCTGGTCGTCGGGATTGAGCGCGAGCAGATCCGCGCCCTCGGCGGCCGTCTCGCGCAGCACCAGGGTGGCGCCGCCGTCGCGGCCCACGACGATCCGGGGCGGGGCGGTGGCATGGGCCTGCCGCAACCAGGCATTGACCTGGGGGGCGCCGCCGGCCTCGCCGATGTCGTCGGCGAGCCAGCCGCAGCCGCTCAGGGCCGCGGTCCAGGCGCGCCGCGGATCCGCCCGGGGCGCCGCGGCGCCCGCGGGCGGGGCGTCCAGCGCGCACGCGGGGGCGATGATCGGCGCGATGGCGCGCAGGCGATCGTACTCCTCGGCCAGCCAGGGCGCCCGGTAGTCCCACCAGGGCAGCGATGAGAACACGCCGTCAAAGCCAGCGTCGTGCAAGCCCGCCAACGCCGCGGGCGCCAACCCCGGGGTCCAGGCCAGGGCGCGCAGTTCGCCGTCGGCCTCGCGCGAGGGCGCGAACAATGCCCGCCAGGCCTGCGCGTCCAGAACCGGGGGCACGTGCACCACATAGCCGCCCACCCCGGCGCGCGTCCAGCGCCGCAGGCGCTCGGCCCAGGCGGCCACGAAGCCCGCCGGCGGGCCGTCGCGCAGTTGCCTCACGCCGTGCTCGGTGACTGGCAGGCGCGGGTCGCGCGCGGGGGCGTCGACGGGGTCGCGATACCAGGCGGCGGGGGCCGTGGAGTCGCGGGCCTCGCGCGCCACGCGCTGCAGCTCCAGGCGCAGCAGCAACGTCAGGCCGTGGTCGGCGGCGCTGCGCGCGTCGCGCGCCAGCCGCGTTGCGAGCGGCTCGACGCCACCGTCGGCGGCGGCGTGGTCGGCATCGACCGGCGCCAGCGTCCGCGCGCCCGGCGGGCAGAGCCAGGGCACGGGCGCCAGCACCGCGGTGAAACCGGCGCGGCGCACGCTCGCCAGCCACTGCTCGCGCGCCCCGTCGTCCGACGCCGGCGGCAGGCCGGCGCGCGCGTAGTGGATGCGAGGCAGGCCGGCGTTGTCAGGCAGGGCGTGCGGCTTGGCCATGGCGGATTCCTACTGCGGCAGCGGGGCCGTGAGGGAAGCGCCCTGATGCGCGCGACGCACCGGGCGCGCGGCGGCTTGCGCGGGCTGGCGCGCCGGGGCGGCCGCTTGCGCCTGGGTGCCGCTGAGCGCGTGGAACAGCGCCAGGTATTGCGCCACCGCCGGCCGCCAACTGAAGTCCGCGGTCATGGCGTTGCGCTGCATCGCGCGCCAGACGGTCGCGTGGCTCCGCAAATGGACCGCGCGGGCGATGGCGGCGGTCATCTCGGCGGGCGTGCTGCCGTCGAACAGCACCCCGGTGGCGCGGGTCATGGCGGTCAGCGGCTGTTGCGGACCGGGGTCTTCGATCGTATCGGCCATGCCGCCGACCCGCGAGCCGATCGGCAATGTGCCGTAGCGCATGGCATAGAGCGGCGCCAGGCCGAACGGCTCGAAACGGCTGCCATGCAGCAGCAAGTCGCCGGCGGCGTGCAAGCGGTGGGCGCCGGCCTCGTCATAGCCGATGCGCACCGCGCAGCGTCGGGGATAGCGCTGGCCCAGTTCGCGCAGCGCGTTTTCCAGGTGTCGTTCCCCCTGCCCCAGCACCGCCACCTGCAGTTGCGGATGCGCGTCCAGGGCCTGCGGCAGGGATTGGGCGGCGACGTCTGCCATCTTCTGGCCGGTCAAGCGGCTGCACATGATCAGCAGCACCGCCTGGGGGTCTTCCTGCAGACCGTATTCGTGCTGCGTGGCGGCCTTGCACAAGCGCTTGTTGGCCAGGTTGGCGGCGCCGTAGCGCAGCGCGCCGAGATGCGGATCGCGCGTGGGGTTCCACAGTTGGGTGTCGATGCCGTTGGGAATGGCCAGCACGTCGGCCACGCGCTCGCGCAAGAGGCCATCCAGCCCGCAGCCGAATTCGGGGGTCAGGATCTCGCGGGCGTAGCGTTGGCTGACGGTGGTGATGCGATCGGCGTGGCGGATGCCCGCCTTCATGAAATTCAGTTGGCCCCAGGCCTGCGCCCCTTGCTCGCCGCAGAAGGGCGCCGGAATTCCCAGCGCCGGCGCCGCCTCGATCGGCGCCTGGCCCTGGAAGGCCAGGTTGTGGATGGTCAGCACGCTTTTCACGTCCTGCACCCGTGCCGCCCGCAGCAGCAGCGGCGTCAGGGCCGCGTGCCAGTCATGGGCATGCACCACGTTGGGGCGCGGCAGGCCGGGCAGCCCCTGGGCGACGCGCACCGCCGCGTGGGCCAGGGCGGCGTAGCGCAAGGCATTGTCGGCGTAGGGTTGGCCGCCCTCGTCCAGGTACAGGCCGTCGCGGTCATAGAGCGCGTCGTTTTCCAGCAGCAGGAACGACAACCCGGATTGGGGACATTCGCCGGCCAGCAGCCGGGCGTCGCCGCCGGGCAAGCCGGCCAGATGGGCCACCGGGCGCGTCGATTGCAGCCGCCGCGCAACGCCGCGATAGGCGGGCAACAGCAGCGTCGGTTGGGCGTGCGCCTGAACCAGCGCGCGCGCCATGCCGGTGATGGCATCGCCCAGGCCGCCGGTCTTCGCCAGGGGGAAGGCTTCCGCCGCCACGATGAGGATTCTTGGTGTCGTCATGCTCGCTCCGGAGTCGGCGGACGGTCCCGGGAGCCGGGGCCACATCCGCAAGACTCATCGCCAAGCAAGTGCCATGCCCGCGGGCGCCGCGGCGGGCGCGCGGGTCTATGTGGACGGTCGTGCGTCGTTGTTGCCGCTGGTTTGTAATCATGGCGCGCGCGGCTGGCTGGTATCCGCCGGCGGATGGTGCCTGCGCCAACCGAGGCGCGCCTCGACCGCGGCGAACGCCAGCAGCGCCAGGCATAGCGGCGCCAGCGCATACAGCGCCCGGTAGCTCAACGCCGCGCCCAGGATTTCCGCCGCCGGCAGCCGCGATGACAGGGCCGCCACGAAGATCGCCTCGGTGGTGCCGAGTCCGCCCGGCACGCGGGTGACCACCGCCGCGAAGCTGGTGCACAGGAGCACGCCCAGCACCACCGGATAGCTGACTTTGGCCTGTAGCAGCACGTACATGATGGCCCCCATCAGCAACCACGACAGCGCCGCCGTCACGCTCTGCAGGACCGCCATGCGGCCGCCCGGCAGCGTCACGCGCTGCCCCATCCAGCGTGCCACGCGGCGGGTGGCGCGGGCGCAGATCCAGACATAGAGGGGGGCCATGGCGAGCAACCCCAATCCCATCAGGCGCAGCACGCCGCCGCCGATGTCCCAGCCGGCCGGCAACACGATCGCCCCGCTGGCGAACACCGCGCCGGCCACCCAGGCATAGCCGATCCAGTTGGACACCGCCGAGAACACCGCCACGCGGGTGGCGGTGGCCTTGCGGCAGCCCAGCCGGGCATACAGGCGCAGACGCGTGCCCAGGCCGCCCAGCAGCACCCCCAGGTTCAGGTTCAGCGCATAGCTCAGCAACGCCACGCCCAGCACCTTGGGCCAGGGCAGGCGATGGCCGGTGTAGCGGCGGCCCAGCAGGTCCAGGGCGGCGTAGGCGAGGTACGCCGGCACCACCAGGGCGGCCGCGAGGAGCAGCGTCTCGCGGGGGATGCGGCGCACGGCCTGCCACACGCCGGGCCAGTCGACCGAGCCGCCGAAATACCCCAGCAGGCCCAGCGCCAGCGCCAGCACGATCCATGGCAGCACCCGCTTGATGCGTGGCCAGCGGCGCCGGGCCGCGCGCACTAGGGGGGCGCGGCGCAGGTTCATCGCGCGTCGCTCTGGTGATGGCCCGCGCCGTTGACGGTCCGCAGGCGCGGCTTGTGCGCGGGCAGCGCGCCGGCCCAGGCCGGGAAGCGGCGCAGGAAGTGGAACACCACGACCCCGACCCAGAGCCGGCGCAGGCGCCGCCGCGAGTCCGGCCGCATCCGTACCCGTTTGCAGTCCTGGGCGATGAGGCGCTCCAGGCTGTCGCGCAAGGCGGCGTTCAGGGCGCTGTCGCGCGCCACCACATTGGCTTCCAGGTTCAGGGCGAGGCTGAGCGGGTCCAGGTTGCTCGAGCCGATGGTCGACCAGTCATCGTCGACGCAGGCGACCTTGGCGTGCAGCGGGCGCCGGCAGTATTCGAAGATCTCGACGCCGGCGTCGATCAGGTAGTCGTACAGCATGCTGGCGGCCAACTGCGCCACCAGCATGTCGGGTTCGCCTTGCAGCAGCAGCCGCACGCGCACGCCACGGCGGGCGGCGTTGGCCAGGTCGCGCAGCAGGCGATAGCCTGGAAAGAAGTAGGCGTTGGCGATCAGCACGTCATGGCGCGCCGAACGCAGGCCGGCGCGGTAATAGCGTTCGATGTCGGTGCGGTGGGCGTGGTTGTCGCGCACCACCAGCCGGCCGCCGCCGTCGCCCGCGGGCATCGCTTCCAGGGGCGCGGGCCGACGCCGGCGGGGCGGGTCCGCGCCGAGCGCGGCCCGGGCATGGTCGGCGATATCGGCGGCCAGCGGACCGTCCACGCGCACCGCATAGTCCTGCTTGGCTTCGGGGCCGTAGTCCGGCAGATGGTCGGCCGAGAAGTTGATGCCGCCCACGAAGGCGCAGGCGCCGTCCACCGCCACGACCTTGCGATGCATGCGGCGGAACAGATTGGTGCGCACGCCCAGCAGCCGCGGGCGCGGGTCGAACAGGTGCACGCGCGCGCCGGCGCCGGTCAGCGGCGCCAGGAATTCCTCTGACAGAAGGTCCGAGCCGTAGCCGTCGACCAGCACGTCGACGCTGACGCCGCGGCGCGCGGCGGCGATCAGGGTATCCCGCAGATCGCGGCCCACCGCGTCGTCGAAGAGGATGAAAGTCTCGATCAGCACTTCGCGGGTGGCGGCCTCGACGGCGGCGCGCACCGCGGGAAAGTAGGCCTCGCCGTTTTCCAGCAGCGTGTAACGGTTGCCGCTGCGCCAGCCATTCGGGGGCAGCGTCATAGCGCGACTTCCGCGGCGATCGGCACGTGGTCGGACAGCCCCGCCCACACCCGCGAGGCCAGCGGCACGGGCCGCCAGTCGCGCACATTGCGCACGTAGATGCGGTCGAGCCGCAGCAGGGGCCAGCGCGCCGGGAACGTGCGGGCGGGTCGGCCCAGCCGCGAAGTGAAGACTTCCCACACCTGGCAGTCGCGCAGCAGGCCATCGGCCTGCTGCCGCCAGTCGTTGAAATCGCCGGCGATCAACAGCGGATCGCCGGCCGGCACGTCGCGCGCCACCAGGCGGCACAGGCTGGCGATCTGGCGGGCGCGATGCCGGGCGCGCAAACCCAGGTGGACGCAGATCGCATGGACTGCGCCGGCGCGCCCCGGCAGTTCCAGCACGCAGTGCAGCAGGCCGCGGCTTTCGTGTCCGCCGACCGTCACGTCATGGTTCTCGAAGCGCGTGATCGGGTAGCGCGACAGCACCGCATTGCCGTGGTGGCCCGCCGGATAGACGGCATTGCGGCCGTAGGCGAAGTCGCGCCACAGCGTATCGGCCAGGAATTCATACTGCGACGCCGCCGGCCAGCGCGGCGCGGCGCGCGCGGCCATGGCCTGGTGTTCGCCCACCACTTCCTGCAGGAAGACCAGGTCCGGAGCGGCCATGCGCAGGGCGTCGCGCAGCTCATGCAGCATGAAGCGGCGGTTGAAACTGGTGTAGCCCTTGTGGATATTGACGGTCAGGAGCGTCATCGGGACGATCGGTGCGGGCAATGGCCTCTCCGGCGAAACGGGATCCTGGCCGGGGAGCAAGTCCCGTGCCCGGCGCGCTTCGCCCTACAGCCCCAGTCCCAGCAGCATCAGGAACGCGCCGAACAGGACAAAATGGGTCATGCCTTCGATCGCGTTGGTCTGGCCGTCGTTGAGGTTGATGGCGGCCACCAGCAGCGTCACCAGCATCATCAGGGTCTGCAGCGGCGTCATGGCGATATCGATGCGCTGGCCCGATATCAGCGCCAGCGCCTCCATCGCGGGCACGGTCAGGATGACCGTCGAGAGCGAAGCGCCCAGGGCGATGTTGACCACCGATTGCATGCGATTGGCCAGCGCCGCGCGCAGCGCCGTCAGCATTTCCGGGGCGGCCGAGATGCCGGCCACGATCAGCGCCACCAGGCCGGCGGGCACGTCGACGCCAGCCAGGCTGCGGTTCAACGAGTGCGACATCAGTTCGGCCAGCGCGCCCACCGCGATGATGCCGGCCGCCATGACGCCGATGGACTGGCGCCGGGTCGGATAGCCGGAGGCGGGCGGCGGCCGGCGGGTCTTCTTGTCGGGATAGCTGTAGCTGAAGAAATAGCTGTGCGGGCCGGTCTGCATGCGCAGGAAAACCCCGTACAGCAGCAGCATCACCACGATGGTGAAGGCGCTGTAGGCGCGCCAGCTTTCCCCGGGGACGAATTCCGGGATGATCATCGACACCGTGACGGCGGTCAGGATCATGACGCTGTAGGTGCGCGCGGAATCGTCGTTGTAGGCCTGCTCGCCGTGCTTGAAGCCGCCGATCAGGGCGGCCACGCCGAGGATGCCGTTGATGTCCAGCATGACCGCCGAGTAGATGCTGTCGCGCACCAGGGTGGGCGAGCCGGCCTTGGACGAGACGATGGCCAGCACGATGACCTCGACCAGCACCGCCGACAGCGTCAGGATCATGCTGCCGTAGGGATCGCCCAGCTTTTGCGCGATGCGTTCGGCATGGCGCGCCACGCTCAGGGAAGCCGCCAGGATCGCCGCCACCAGTATGGCCGTTTCGAGCAGGCCGGCCGCCCGTCCGTAGTCGGCCAGGCGGGCATCCGCCGCGAACCCCGCCATCGCGATGGCGCAGGCCAGCAGCAGGAATTTCTCGGACTGCAGAATGGATTTCATCGGGTTTCGGCGGACCGCAACAGTGCGAGGCTAGCACGCGTCGGGCCGCGTCGGGGCGGGCAGATGGGCACGCGGCTTGCTGGAAAGAAGCGCCGCGTCCGACAGGAAGGAGTCCCATGACCAGCAATCGCGTGCCTCGGCGCAAGCCGTCGTCGAAACGAGCGCCCCGCCCGCGCGGGGGCGAACGGGGCAATGCCGTTTCCCGCTTCTTCGATCATTTTGCCGCCCGGGTCACGAAGTGGACCGGGTCGCCCGTGGCGTTCGGGACGGCGCTGCTCGCGGTGCTGGTCTGGGGGCTTTCCGGTCCGGCGTTCGGTTATTCCGAAACCTGGCAACTGGTGATCAACACGGGCACCACGATCGTCACCTTCCTGATGGTGTTCCTGATCCAGCAGAGCCAGAACAAGGACAGCGAGGCACTGCATCTGAAGCTTGACGAGCTGTTGATCGCGCTGCACGGCGCCGACGAGGGACTGGTCGATGCCGAGCGCCTGGATGAAGACAAATTATTGGCGCTGGCCGCGGCCTGCACCGCTCGCGCCCGATCGCAACGGCGCCAGCGCACCCGCGATCCCGACGAAGCCGGCCGGCACCGGTCGGCACGGCGATTGCTGGACAGGTCCCGGCGGCCGCGATCGCGGCCCGCCCGCCAACCCGACAGGAGTCAGCAATGACGCAGAAGACCTTGCAGGATCTATTCATCCATGAACTTTCGGACATCTACAGCGCCGAGAAACAACTGACCCGGGCGCTGCCCAAAATGGCGCGCGCCGCCAGCGACGCCAAGCTCGCCGAGGCGTTCACGTCGCACCTGGAGGAGACGCGCGGACAGGTCGAACGCATCGACAAGATCGTCGAGGCCGCCGACTTCAGGCTCAAGCGCGTCAAATGCGCGGCGATGGAGGGCCTGGTGGAAGAGGGCCGCGACGTCATCGAGGACGTCGAGAAGGGCCCGGTGCTGGACGCCGCGCTGATCGCGGCCGCGCAGAAGGTGGAGCACTACGAGATCGCCAGCTACGGCACCTTGTGCACCTTCGCCAAACAACTGGGTCACGACGATGCGCTCGCCTTGCTGAAAGAGACGCTGGCCGAGGAAAAGGCCGCCGACGAAAAACTCAACACGCTGGCCCTGGAGCAGGCAAACGTCAAGGCCGCGCGCGCCGGCAAAGCCGCATAGGCCGGCCGACCCGTCCGACAAGGAGACCGCCATGGCGAACGCCACCAAGCATCCAGACACCGGCGAATCCGGACGACGCCGGCAGCCGGCGCGGCCGGACCAGTCGCCCGCGGAATCACCGGATCCGCCGGTCCGCGAACAGGACGCCGACCGCCATGGACGCTGGCCGCCGGGCGGCCTGCCCAATCCCATGCCGGACGTCGACCCGCAACAGACTCCCGGCATCGACCGGCTCGGCGATGCCGGCCCCGAGCGACGCGCTTGGCTGCGCGGCTGGCGCGCACTTTAGGAATCCACCATGGACATATATGTGCCCGTCGCGCCGTCGCGCGACAGCGCCGCGCGCCGCTTGCGGCCATCCGCGCCGGCCGCGCGCGCCGACGCCTATCCGGAGCGCGGCCCGATCGCGTTGAACGGCTATTCTCAGGTCCTGCCGGCCGCCTTGGCGGACCGGGTCGAGCGGCGCCTGGCCGTGGCGGACCGCGATGCCTGGATGCAGCGGCTGTGGGCCGCCGACGCCACGCTCTGGACCGGCGCCGATGAGGACCGCTGGCTGGGCTGGCTGCAACCGGGCGTGGCGCCGGGCCGGCTCGGCCGCTTCTGCGCCATCTGCCGGCGTCTGTGCGTGGCGGGATTCACCGACGCCGTGATGCTGGGAATGGGCGGCGCCACATTGGGCGCCGAGGCCTTGGCGCGCCTGCTTGGCGCGGCCGTCGGCGGGCTGCGCATGCATGTGCTCGATTCCACCGACACGGCCCAGATCCTGGCGCTGCAGGCGCGGCTGGACCTTGGCCGGACGCTGTTCGTGGTCGCCAGCAAATCGGGGACCACGCTGGAATCCGGCATGCTCGCCGCCTATTTCCAGCAATGCGTGGCGGCCCGGCTGGGCCGCCAGGAAGCGGCCCGTCGCTTCGTCGCCATCACCGATCCGGGCACGCCCCTGCATGCGCATGCCCTGCGCGAAGGCTACGCGGCGGTTTTCCCCGGCAATCCGGCGGTGGGCGGACGCTACTCGGTGCTTTCGTCCTTCGGGCTGGTGGCGGCGGCGCTGCTGGGACACGATCCGGCCCGCCTGCTGCGGGCCGCCCGACCCATGCGGCGCGCCTGCTCGCCGCGCGCCGCCGCGCGGCGCAATCCCGGCCTGCTGCTGGGCTGCGCACTGGGTGAAGCGGCGCTGGCGGGCCATGACAAGGTCACGCTGCTGGCCGACCCCGGCCTGGACGCGCTGGCCGGGTGGCTGGAACAGTTGCTGGCCGAGTCGACCGGCAAGGACGGCAAGGGGTTGATCCCGGTGGCGCAGGAGTGCCTGGCCGGGCCGGGGGAGTATGGGCGCGACCGCCTGTTCGTGCACCTTGCCGACGCGCGGTCGCCCGACGCGCGCATGGCCGCGTTGGCGCGCGACCTGGCCGCCGCCGGCCACCCGGTGCTGACCTGCCGTAATGGGTCCGCCCTGGCGGTGGGTCAGGAGTTCTTCCGCTGGGAATTCGCCACCGCGGTGGCCGCCGCCGTGCTGGGCGTCCATCCCTTCAACCAGCCCGATGTGGAGGCCAGCAAGGCGCGCACCCGCAGTCTGTCCGCCAACCCGGGCGGGGCCGCGCCGGGCGGCGCCGAGCTGCTGCGGGTGGAGGGGCCGCTGGCCTTCCATGGCAAAGCGGCGTCGGCCGATTCGGCGCTGGCGCTGCTGGCGTCGCACATGACGCAGGGAGCCCCCGACGGCTACGTGGCCCTGCTGGCGTATCTGCCGCAAGGCGCGGCCTGCGAAGCCTGGCTGGCGGGCGCGCGCGACTGCGTGCGGCGCGGCACCGGCGCGGCCACGGTGGGCGGCTTCGGGCCGCGCTACCTGCATTCCAGCGGGCAATTGCACAAAGGCGGCACGCCGGGCGGGCGGTTCCTGTTCATCACCGCGGACGCGCCGCGGGTGCTCGAGGCGCCGGGCTACGCGGCCAGCTTCGGCGCGACCCAGGCGGCGCAGGCCCTGGGCGACATGGAGGAACTGATGGCCCGCGGCCGGCCTTGCCTGCGAGTGCATGTCTCGGGGGACCTCGCGGCCGGCCTCGCGCAGCTCGAGCGGCTGCTGCGGCAGGCGCTGACGCCCGCCGCGGCGCGCGCGGGGCTGTCCGCGGTCGGCGCGGCCACCGATTGCATCAACCCTCTCCCCGCCACGCCCGACGCGCGGCGGTCCCCCCTTTCTGGAGTCCTGTCATGAAACAAACCTCGATCCTCGCTGCCGCGTTCGCCCTCAATATGTTGGCCGGCGCGGCCTGCTGGGCCCAGGCACAGCCGCCCGCCGGCGCCACCAATCCGCCCGCCACGCCCGCGCCCGACGCCCGGCCCATGCCCAAGGCGCAGCCGGGGCAGCACCCATCGCGCCCTCAACCCAAGGCGCAGCCGAATCAGGGCGCGCCCCACGCCGTGCCGAAATCGGAGCCGCCCCAGGGCGAGCCGCGTCCCGCCAAGGAAGACCGCCCCGCCAAGCGCCTGGACAGCGAGGGCGGCACCGACAGTCGGGGTGCGTCCGGCGGGCGAGGCGGCACCGGCTCGACCGGCCAGGGCGGCATGCCCGGCTCGGGCGCGTCGGCCGGCTCCGGCGGCACGACCGAGACCCGTTGAGGGCGCAGGCGCGGCTCAGGCCGCGCCGCTGCTGCGCGCGGGTTGCCGGGCCACGTGCAGGATGCGCTCCGGCAGCGCCAGGGCGATTCCGGCGGCCTGCAAGTCGCGCATCACGCCCAGGTAAATCGCCTGTTGCAGGTCCATGTAGCGGTTGTAGTCCGCGCTCATCACGTAGTAGACCGCCTCGAATTCCAGCGAACTCTCGGCCAGGCGCGCCAGGTGCGCGCGGTCGAAGCGGGTGTCGGGTTGCAGCTCGATCTGGGCGCGGATGATCCCGGGAACGGCGGCCACCTGCTCGACCGGGGTCTGGTAGGTGACCCGGATCGAGAACACGATGCGCCGTTGTTGCATGCGCTTGTAGTTCTGGATCGTCTGCTTGAGCAGTTCCGTGTTCGAGCAGACGATCTGCTCGCCGCCCAGGCTGCGGATGCGGGTAGTCTTGAGGCCGACATGCTCGATGCTGCCGGCCACCGCTCCGAAGACGATGAAGTCGCCGGCCTCGAATGGCTTGTCCAGGCCAATGGAAATCGAGGCGAACAGGTCGCTCAGGATGGTCTGCACCGCCAGGGCCACGGCCACGCCGCCGATGCCGAGGCTGGCCACCAGCGCGGTGATGTTGACGCCAACGTTGTCGAGCATCGCCAGCAGCACGATCACCCATACCAGCGCCCGCAACAGAAACGATAGCAGCGTGGCGGTAATGGAGCCGGCGCGTCCCCGCGCCGCGACGGCATGCGTCAGGCCGACCTCGATGCCGCGATCGAGCCACAGCGCCAATTGCAGGGCGATCAGCACGAACCACAGGTGGCCGGGGCCGGCGCGCCCGGGCAGCGGCGCGCCCACCAGGTCGGCCGCCAGCAGCAGCGACGCCAGTGCCAGGATCATCCAACTGGTGCGCAACAGTACGCGCGACGCGGCGCCGGCGGCGCCCTGGCCGGCCGGTCGCGCGAGGCGGTCGAGCCGTGAACGGGCCAGGCGCAGGGCCAGCATCAACAGGAAGCAGAGGGCCGCGCCGACCGCCAGCGCCGCCAGCCACAGCGCGACGGGATGGCCGGCGAGAGCGGCGGGGTCGGAAAACCAGTGGGTGAGCATGTCGTCTCCGATGAGGGCAATGCCGGCGTGCAGCAACCCTTGTGCCGGGTCGCCGTGCCCTCAGGACGTCAGGCGCGCGGCCAGGTTGAGCGTCACCAGCAGCATCGAGCCCATGGCCCACAACAGCAGGGCCAGCCACAGGCCGACCGACAGCCGGGGTCGGCGCCGCGGCGCGGCAAGCGCGTCGCCAGGCGCGGCCGGCGCGGGCCGCGCGAGATCCGCGTTGGCCGCTGCCGAAGGGCAACAGCAAGGAGATTGCGGCGGCGTCAGCGACACCGCCGCGTTGCCGATCATTGTCGAGGACTCCGCCGGTTTGGGAGTGATCATCGCAGCAGCTCCTGTCGTTCGCAACGCGGACCATTCGATCAGGGCGGGGCGCTCCAGACCGATGCCTGGCGGTACTGCTCGGCCCGCGCCAGCGTCCGGTAGAAATCGGCGCCGGCGCGGACCAGCGCCTCCATTTCACGCGGCGACAGCTTGTCGTTCAGCGCGGCCAGGCATCCCGCATAGTCGGAAAGCACTTCGGGCCAATCGCTGAGCGGCCGGTCGGAAACGGAGGCGGCCAGCATGCGCGCCAACAACTCATCGCGGTCCATACGTTAGCCATGGGTCCGTCACGCTCATTGCTTCTCGGTTGCCTGCTTCAGGGTCTTGGCCATCTGCAGATGCTGTTGCAGCGTCGGCAGCGTCTGGATGGCGAACTGCTTCACATCCGGATCCTTGACCTCGTTGGAGGCCTTTTCGAACAGCTTGACGGCATCCTCGTGCGCGTCCACGCCGATTTCCTCGGCATAGGCCTTGTCGAAGCCTTCGTCGCGCAGGCCCAGCGCCTTCAGCCGCGCCTTCTGCACCAGGGACGGCTCGGTGGGCACCTCATAGCCCTTGCCCTTGGCCAGGGTCGCCAACTGCTGCCCGGCCTTGCCGTGGTCGTCGATCATCTTCTGCGCGAACGTCTTCACGTCGGCGCTGTGGCCTTTTTCCAGCGCCATCTTGCTGCCCTCGACCTCCAGGTGGCCGGACTGCGCCGCGCTTTCCAGGAAATCGCGGTCGCCGCTGTCCAGCTTGGTGGTTGCCGGGGCGGCGGGCGCGGCTTGCGCCATGCTGGCGTGCGGGCCGCCCAGCGCGAGAAGCAGCAGGGAAAGGGTGGTGAGATGGCGGATGGTCATGGCGTACTCCCGTTGGGTTGGCGTGCGCGGCGCATCGGATAAGGCCGTGCCGCCATACAGCAATCCATGTTCCCGGGCCGGGAAGGGCCATGCCGTGCACGATCGACCGGCAGGGGTGCGGGAGGAACGGTACTTTTTACCGACCTCCGCCGGACCGCTACAGGCGCGGCCGCGAGCGTTGTCGGTCCTGCCAGCCGCCTTCCCAGGCCCGCACTTTTTCCAGCCACTGGCCGATCGGCTCGCGGGTACGCGAAGGCAGTGACTCCAGTTTGAGATAGGGGCAATCCAGCTTCCAGGCGCCCTGCATCGCGGCGACGGCCCCTAGCCTTCGGATGTCTTCATACATTGAATCTCTCCAAAAGGATGGGTGGGAAGGTCCAGCTTGCGCGCGATGAGGACAGGCGTCGATGGTTATTACCGAACGACACACTGTTACAGCGTTACGGGCCGCGGCGGCCGCTCGACGGCTCCGGCGTGTCGGCCTCGCCGCCATTGCGCACCGCGTCGGGAGGGGAATGCGACACGCCCGCCTCGGCTTCATCGACGACGTCATCGGGGCGGATGTCGGCGCCGGGGTCTTCATCGGGGATGCGCGGATTGGCAGCGGGGCGTGCGCCGGTGCCCTGCGCATCGCTGTCGCGGCCGCGCGAGGACGATGGCAGGTCGCTGGGCGAATCCGAGGAGTCGCTGGGGCCGGCGGGGGGCGAGGTGACGGGGTCGGGATTCGATGACATGGCGTAACTCCTGAAATTGAGGGGAGGGAGGGCCGGCGTCAGCCCAGTCGCCGGACCAGGCGCGCGACGCGGGCGATGCCGCCCGTGCCGCTGGCGGCGCGGCCGACCAGGGTGGTGCCGGCCAGCGTCCACAGCGCGCGGCGCAGCGGCGTCGCGCCGCGCATGCCGCGCAGCATCATCCATGCGCCCAGGCCCAGCACCACCAGGTGCTCGCCTGGCAGATCGGGACGGGCGGCGTCGAGTTCGCGCAGGCGCCGCGGCGGGCGGGCGGCGGTGACGGGGCCGTCATCCGGACGCGGATCGTCGGCGGTCGAATCCGCCGGTTCGATGTCCTCGTCCGGAATCTGGTCGTTGCCCTCCTTGCGCGCGTCGTGGCGGGCGTCGTCGGGTACGGCCGGGTGTTGCGGGCGCGGCGGCGGGGGCGAAGGCGTTGACGGGCTGGACATGGCGGCTCCTTGGGCGAGGGGGAATTTCCCGTCGCCAGCAAGCGCCGCTCCCGGCCGAGCCACCGCGGCCGTGCAGGATTGGGCAGGAATCTCGGCGGATTGCGCTACCGGCGGCGCAAACGATTCCGGACAATGTCCCTTTTGGACAAGCACCAGGGAGTCTTCAATGCTTGTGAAAGCCTATGGCGCCTACGCCGCCGACAAACCGCTCGAATCGCTCGAGATCCGCCGCCGGGCCACCGGCGCCCATGACGTCCAGATCGACATCGCCTACTGCGGCATCTGCCACTCCGACCTGCACCAGGTGCGGTCCGAATGGGAAGGCACGCAATATCCCTGTGTGCCGGGCCATGAGATCGTCGGGCGCGTCGCCGCCGTCGGCGACCACGTGCGGGGATTCAAGCCGGGCGACCTGGTCGGCGTCGGCTGCATCGTCGACAGTTGCAAGCACTGCGCCGAGTGCGCGGACGGCTTCGAGAACTACTGTGATGGCATGGTCGGGACCTACAACGGGGCGACCGCCGACGAGCCGGGCTGGACGCTGGGCGGCTACACCCAGAAGATCGTGGTGCACGAACGCTACGTGCTGCGCGTCAGCCATCCGGCCGAGCAGTTGGCCGCGGTGGCGCCGCTGCTGTGCGCCGGCATCACCACCTATTCGCCGCTGCGCCACTGGAACGCCGGGCCTGGCAAGAAGGTCGGCGTGGTGGGCATCGGCGGGCTCGGCCACATGGGCATCAAGCTGGCCCATGCGATGGGCGCGCACGTGGTGGCCTTCACCACCTCGGAATCCAAGCGCGACGCGGCCCGCGAGCTGGGCGCCGACGACGTGGTGGTGTCGCGCAACCCGGATGAGATGGCCGCGCATCTGCAAAGCTTCGACTTCATTCTCGACACCGTGGCGGCGCCGCATGACCTGGACGCCTTCCTGGCGCTGCTCAAGCGCGACGGGGCCATGACCCTGGTGGGCGCCCCGGCCACGCCGCATCCGTCGCCGAACGTCTTCAACTTCATCATGAAGCGCCGCTCGCTGGCAGGCTCGATGATCGGCGGCATTCCCGAAACGCAGGAGATGCTGGACTTCTGCGCGCGGCACGGCATCGTTGCCGACATCGAGATGGTGCGCGCCGACGAGATCAACGCCGCCTACGAGCGCATGCTCAAGGGCGACGTCAAGTACCGCTTCGTGATCGACAACGCCACGCTGGCGGGCTGACGCGGATGCCGGCGCCGGGCGGCGGATCGCCTCAGGCCCGCCCGGCGCCGAGCACCAGGTCGTCGAACAGCGTCGTTCCGCCCATCTGCCCGCCCTTGAGCATCAGTTCCAGCCCGTCGGTCAGCGGATCGTCGCTGCGCGCCACGCTGACGGTGACGCCGGGTGCGAGCGTGCCGTGAAATCCCAGGCCCCATAACCCCAGCGCCAGCGCGGCGTGGCTGGAGGTGTCGCCGCCGGCGATGCCCAGGCGCGTGAGCCGGCGGCCGGCGGCGGCGCTGGCGCGCACGATGCCGGCCGCCAACTGCCCGGTGGCGCGCGCGGTGGCGGCGGTCCGGTCCGCCGTCAGGGTCTGGTCGGGCGCATCGGTATGCAGCAGCACGTTGTGCCCCGAGGCCAGCGCGCGGGCCGCCTCCTCGATGCGCGCCCGGGCATAGGCCGGGTCGCCCAGCAGGCGTTCGACCCGCAAGGGGTGCCGCGCATAATGCTGGCAGGCGGCGATCTGGCGGGCCGTTACCGGCGACAGGCTGCCGGCCACCACCAGCACCGGCCCCTCGGCGGGCGCCAGCGTGGGCGGGGCGGACGCGGGGGCGAGTCCGGCGGCGCGCGTCAGCGCCTGCTGCACGCTGCTGGGACCCACCGCCAGCAACGGCAGCGCCGCGGCCGCGCGCCACAGCAGCCGGCCGATCAGCGCCAGTTGTTCGTCGTCCACCAGATCCAGCAGCAGCGGGCCGTCGACCGTGTGCACGATGTCGTCGATCCAGTCGTCGGCCGCGCGCAGGTCGGCGGGGCCGCGCAGCGGAGGGTAGGCGGTATGGGGCAGGGATCCGATGCCGGTCAGCCCCTGCCGCGCCAGATGGCGGCGCAGGTCGGCCTCGTGCATGGGCGTGACGGGATGCGCGCGCATCACCGGGTGCCGGTCGATGCGGTGGACCTCGGGGTCGGCGCCGGCGCGCGCGAACAGGGTGGCGAAGCTGCAGTAGCGCCCGATGCCGGGCTGGCCGCCGACGATGGGCACGAGCGGATTGAGCATGTGGCGCCGCAGTTCGGCCACGGCCGCGCCGATGCTTCCCACGTGCGGGGCGCTGTCGAAGGTGGAGCAGCACTTGTAGTGCAGGATGCGGGTGCCGGTGGCGGCCAGGAAGCGCCCGGCCATGCGCAGCTCCGCCGTCATCGCGTCGGGCGCCATGCCGCGCGCCGCGCCGGCGATGCCCAGGGCGTCCAGCGGGCCGGCGCGTTCCAGTTGTCGCGGCGTCGGCACGCCCAGGAACAGCAGGCTGCGCCAGCCGGCCAGCGCCACGTGCGCCAGCGTGTCGGTGGCGCCGGTGAAGTCGTCGCCGTACCAGGCGACGCGCGGCGCGGCGGCGCGGGCGGGACCGTCCGTCATGCGCGCGACCCGAAGTGTGCCAGCGCGCGCCGCAACTCGGGGGCGTCAGCGGCGAAGCTGGCCAGGTCCTGGCCGGCGCGCGCCGCCTGCCAGGCCTGGCGGATGCTCCGCACGCCGGCCGCCGGGCCGTCCGGATGCGCCAGGATGCCGCCGCCGGACATGAACAACAGGTCGTCGGTGCGCACCGCGGCCCAGGTGGCGGGCACCGTGCCGGCCCACTGGCCGGACGAGAACGCCGGCATCACCGCGTCGTCGATGCCGGGCGTGAGCGAGGCCAGGCAGTCGCGCGCGCCCTCGACCACTTCCGCGTCCGGTTGCGAGAACTTGCCCTGCAGGCCGTGCACGTGCATGTGGTCGACGCCGGCCAGCCGCCACAGCGTCTGGTAGGCCTGGAAGCCGATGCCGAGCAAGGGGTGGCGCGACAGCGCGCCGTAGCCGTTGCGATGGCCGTGCAGCGCCAGCGGTGTGTGGCGGCGCAGGGTCTGGATGGCGGAATAGCCGCACCAGTTCAGGCTGGCCATCACGCAGCTGCCTTGCTCGCGCTCGATCAGGTCGGCGTGGCGCCGCATGGCGTCGGTTTCGTCGGTGATGTTGAAGGCCACCATGACCTGGCGCCCCGTGCGTTCGCGGTGCGCCCGCACCACCGCCATGACGGCGGCCACGCGCTGCGCCAGCGGCGCATGGGCGGGGTTGGCGCAGACTTCGTCGTCTTTGATGAAGTCCACGCCCGCCGCGCACAGCCGCGCCACCAGGTGCGCGGTCTGCTCGGGCGAGAGCCCGACGTTGGGCTTGATGATGGTGCCCACCAGCGCGCCGCGGTCCACGCCGGTCAGCTGGCGGGTGCCGGCGACGCCGACGCGGGGCATGTCGAACTGGGCACGGTAGTCGGCGGGCAGTTCCAGCTGTTCCAGCCGCAGGCCGGTCACTTCGCCCAGGTCGTACAGGTTGCCGCCGACCGTGGCGGCCAGGGTCGGCAGGTTGGGGCCGATGTTGGCGACCGGAAAGGCGATGCGCACGCGGGCGCGGCGCAGCGTGGCCGGCAGGCCGCCCGGCTGGCGCGCCAGCCAGGCGTTGGGCAGGCTGGCGTGGCCGGTGGATTCGAGTTCCTGCACCGATTCGACCTGGGCGCGGGCGCGCGCCCGCAGCTCGTCGGTCTCGCCCTCGACGCGGGTGAAGGTGCCGCAGGACTGCTCGCCCGCCATCACCTCGGCGACGCGCGCCGGGTCCAGCGGGGTTTCGATCAGGTAGGTGGCGCGGATGACTTGGGTGTTCATGGATGGGTTCCGGGGCCCGGTTTCAAAGCCGCGTCAGGTCGGGAAAGGGGCGCACCGGATCGCGGCCGTCCCAGTCGCGCGCGCTGTCGCGGATCAGGTCGAACAGGCGGCCCTTGGGGCCGGCCACCTCGGACAGCTCGATGACGGTGCCGGGGTGGTATTCGGTGTCGAAGTAGACGAAGCGGCCGTTCTCGCCGACCTCGCCCTGCATCTTCGGCACGAAGCCTTGCGCCAGCAGGCGCGCCAGGTCGGCGTCGTAGTCCTGGGTCCAGTAGGCCACGTGCTGCAGCCCGCTGCGGCCGGCCCGCAGGAAGTCGCGGTACATCGACGGCACGTCGTTGCGGGTCTGGATCAGTTCGACCTGCACGAAGCCCGAATTGGCCAGCGCCACCGAGTTGTGCGGCTCGTAGGGCGCGCCGTCATAGCGGTAGTTCACGATGGGCACCTTGGGGTTGTAGAACCAGGGGCCCACGCCCAGCGTGCGGCTCCAGTAGTCCATGGCGGCCTCGATGTCGGGCACCACATAACCGAGTTGGCGGATCTCGCCCAGGAAACGACTCATGATGGATTCTTGTGTAGGAAGTGGCGGGGGCGCGGCCCGCGATGGGCCGCGCGGCATTCAGGACGCGGATTTGAGAAAACCGATGGAAATCCAGGGGAAGGCGGCAACGATGACCAGCCCGACCAGCAGCGCGGCGATGTAGCCCCAGATCGGGCGGATGCCCTCGTCGGGATCGACCCGGCTGATGGCGCAGGCGCCGTAGTAGCCGACGCCGAAGGGCGGCGCGAACAGGCCGATGCCCATGGCGAAGATGACCACCATGGCGTAATGCACCTCGTGCACGCCCGCCTGCGCCGCCACCGGGAACAGCAGCGGCCCGAACAGCACGATGGCGGGAATCCCTTCCAGCACGCTGCCCAGGATGATGAAGGCCACGATCGACACGGCCAGGAAACCATGGCTGCCGCCCGGCATGCCGGCCATCAGCCGCGCCAGGTCGCCGGAGAAGCCCGATTGCGTCAGGGCCCAGGCCATGGCGGTGGCGCAGCCGACGATCAGCATGATGGCGCCGGACAGCGAGGCGGTCTCGATCAGCATGGGCTTGAGCCGCGCCAGGTCGAAGCGCCGGTAGATCAGCGCGCCCACCACCGCCGCATAGACGATGCCGATGGTCGAGACCTCGGTGGCGGTGGCCACGCCCTCGACCACCGCGGCGCGGATCACGAAGGGCAGCGCCACGGCCGGCAGGGCGATGACGAAGAAGCGGCCGATCTCGCGCGGCGCGAAGCGCTGCGCCAGGCTCAGGTCTTCCTTGCGGTAGCGCCACCACACCACCGAGCACAGCGCCAGCCCCAGCACCACGGCCGGCAGCAGGCCGCCGGTGAAGAGGGCGGCGATGGACACGCCGGTGACCGAGCCGATGGTGATCAGCACGATCGACGGCGGGATGGTCTCGGTCTGCGCGCCGGTGGCCGACAGCAGCGCCACCAGGTCGCCGGGCCTGGCGCCGCGCTTGCGCATCTCGGGAAACAGCACTGGCGCGATCGCCGCCATGTCGGCGATCTTCGAGCCGGAGATGCCCGACACCAGGTACATCGCCCCGATCAGCACGTACGACAGGCCGCCGCGCACGTGGCCCAGCAGGCTGGCCAGGAACTGGATCATGGCGCGCGCCATGCCGGTCATCTCGATCAGCGAACCCAGGAAAATGAACAGCGGCACCGCCAGCAGCATCAGGTGCGACATCCCTTCGTCCAGGCGGCCCACCATCACCAGCATCGGCGTGTTGGTGGTCAGCGCCAGGTAGGAGAACGTCGCCAGCGCGAACGAGAACGCGATCGGCACGCCCGCGAACACGGTGGCCGCGACGATGCCGACGAAGAAGATCACCAGGTTGAGCTTGCCCAGCCCCGCGAACAGCGGCTGCGCCAGCCAGAACGCCGCGACCATCGCCGCCGCACCGGCCAGCGCCAGCAGCAGGTGCGGCACGGTCTGGGTGCGCAGCAGCCGCAGCAGCGCCACCACCGCCATCAGGCCCATGCCGACCGGAATGGCGGCGGCGCGCCAGGCGTTGCTCAGCTCCAGCGCGGGCGTGATGATGAAGTGTTCTTCGTGCGCGTATTCGATGGCCGGCGCCAGGATCAGGAACAGGAAGGCGAGCGAGGCGGCCAGCGCGCCGGCCTCCAGCCGCGCGCGGCGCGCCGGACCGATATGGTTGACCAGCGCCGTCATGCGCATGTGCTCGCCGCGGCGCAGCGCCACCACGGCGCCCAGCATCGACAGCCACAGGAACAGAATGGACGCCAGCTCATCGGACCACACCAGCGGGCTGTGGAACACGTAGCGCGCCACCACGCCGGCGAACAGCACCAGGATCTCGACCAGCACGATGGCGGCGGCCGCCAGTTCGACCAGGCCGCCCAGCGCCGCGTCCAGCGCATCGCCCGCGCGCCGCAGCGGATGGGCCGGCAGCGCGGGCGCGGCGGCGTGGGAAGAGGAGAGCGAGGACATGGGCGCGGCCTCAGGCGAGCTTGCCGACGGCCTGCTCCAGCAGGCCCCAGGCCTCCTGGCCGAAGCGCTGCCGCCATTCGCTGTAGAAACCGGCCTTGCGCAACTGGTCGCGGAAGCTGTCGGCGGCGGGCTGGTTGAACGTCAGGCCCTTGGCTTCCAGGTCGGCCTGCACCGAGGCGTTGAGTTTCTTGATGTCCTCGCGCTGCGCCAGCCCGGCCTCGTTGATGCCGCGCGCCACCACCGTCTTCAGGTCCTGCGGCAGGCCCTCCCACATGCGGCCGTTGGCGATGAACCAGTAGCCGTCCCAGATGTGGTTGGTCAGCGAGCAGTACTTCTGCACCTCGTACAGCTTGGCCACCTGGATGATGGGCAGCGGGTTTTCCTGCGCGTCCACCACCTTGGTCTGCAGCGAGGAATAGACCTCGCTGAACTGCAGGCTGGCCGGCGCCGCGCCCAGGCCCTTGAACATCGAGATGGGCAGCGGGCTGACCGGCACGCGGATCTTCAGGCCGTCCATGTCGGCGGCGCGGGTCACCGGCGCCTTGCTGCTGGTGGTCTGGCGAAAGCCGTTGTCCCACATCTTCTCGAAGGCATACAGGCGGCGCTGCGCGATGGCGGCGCGTACGTGGGCGCCGAGCGCGCCATCCATGGCGCCCCAGACCTGGCCATAGTCCTTGAAGGCGAAGCCGACGGCGTTGATGGCGGCCACCGGCACCAGCGTGGCGATCACCAGCGCGGAGGGCGTGAAGAAGTCGATGCCGCCCGACCGCACCTGGGCCAGCATGTCGGTGTCGCCGCCCAGCTGGTTGTTGGGGAAGATCTTGATGTCGACGCGGCCGTTGCTTTCCTTGAGGATGCGGTCGGCGGCTTCCTGGGCGCGGATGTTCAGCGGGTGCGAGACGGGCAGGTTGTTGCCGTACTTGAGGGAATAGTCGGCGGCCCGGGCGATCAACGGGAACCCCCCGCCCAGGGCGGCCGCGGCGGGAAGGGCGCACAGGCGGCGCAAGGCACTGCGGCGGGTGAGCAGCTTCATGGTTGTCTCCAGAATCTTGGTTATGATGTTTTTTGAGGTGCCGCAGAAGTCCATCGCGCTGAGGCATGACGGACAATAGTGAACCGGCGCCCGCATCGTCAAACCCCAACAATGATGGTTTTTGATGTGAACAAGCCCACTCGCGAACGCAAGCTGGCGACCCTGGCCGAGGTCGCGGCGCTGGCCGGCGTGTCCACCGCCACGGCCGACCGCGTGCTGAACCGGCGCCCCGGCGTGCGCAACAGCACCGCGCAGCGCGTGCTCAAGGCCGCCGCCGAGCTCGACTACCTGCCCGAGGCGGACCTGTTCGCCGCGATGGCGCCCGAGCCCATGCGGCTGGTGATCCTGCTGCCGCGCGGCAGCAACCGCTTCCTGCGCATGCTGGGCGACAGCGTGAGCTACGCGCACGAGCACTTCGCGCCGCTCAACGCGCGCTGCCAGGTGGATTACGTCGAGAGTTTCAACCCCGAGGCCCTGGCGCAGGCGCTGCTGCATCACGGCCGGCGCGCCGACGGCATCGCCTTCATGGCGCTGGAGCATCCGGTGGTGCGCGAGGCCGTCAACGCGCTGGCCGAACAGGGCGTGCCCACGGTGACGCTGATCTCCGATCTGGCCAACAGCGCGCGCGTGGCCTATGTGGGCCTGGACAATCGCGCCGCCGGCCGCACCGCCGGCTACCTGCTCGCGCGCTTCATCGGCCCGCGCGCCGCGCACGTGGCGCTGATCGCCGGCTCGCGCCACTACCGCGCCCACGAGGAGCGCGAGGGCGGCTTCCTGCAGCTCTACGCCGAGCAGTTCCAGGCCATGCAGGTGGTGGACCTGCGCGAAGGCTACGACGACGCCCAGCGCAACTACGAGCAGACGCGCCAGTTGCTGGAGCAATACCCGCAGCTTGCCGGCATCTACAACATCGGCGGCGCTTCCGACGGCGTGGCGCGGGCGCTCAAGGAGGCCGGGCTGCAGCACCGGGTGGTGTTCATCGGCCACGGCCTGACGCCGGACACGCGCGCGCTGCTGATCGACGGCACCATGGACGCCGTCATCACGCAGAGCCCGGTGGAGGCGCTGATGAGCTGTGTGCGCATCTTCTGCAACGTGCGTGACAAGCGCAGCCCCATGAGCGGGGTGGAGATGAACCGCAGCCAGGTGATTCTGCGCGAGAACCTGCCTTGACGGGCAAGGGCCCGGGCGAGGGCCGGCGCTGCCAGCGGCGCGCGGTCGGCGCGGGTCATGCTTCGGGCCGAGACCGGCATGAGCTTCGGTCGCTTCGGTCGCTGGCGCCAGCGTATCCAGGTCGCATTGTCGATCCTGCGCCTGGCGCAAGGCGCTAGCGTCCAGGCCGTCGCCCTCGAACTGGGCTACGAAAGCGCGGGCAGCTTCGTGACGATGTTCAGGAAGGTCATCGGCACCTCGCCGGCGCGCTTCATGGCCGAGCGACTGGTGCGTGACATCGACGGCGGTTGCTTCTTGTGAGGCCTGTTGCCCTTTGTCATGGGGCATTCTGTTGACTGCCATCGCGCGATTGGTCAACACTGCCCTGGCTTCGCGGCGGCCTGGTACCGGCGCGCCGAAGACCTGTTCGCCCGCTTCCCCAGGAGGTTCTCCCGCCATGCACGCACACCCGATCCGTCACGCCGTCGCCGCGGCCTTGCTGTTGCTGGCGATGCACGCGCAGGCCCAGGAGGGGCTTCCCGCGCCCGTCAACGGCATCACCTTCGAGGAATGGGCCGCGGGCAATGCCCGCCTGGCCAACAATCAGCCCCTGGACGGCGTGCTGAAGATACTGAAGGTGAACGAAGGCCAGTGGAAACAGGCCGACGCCGCCTTCATCGAGGAACTGAAGCGGCGCGATCCGGGCTCGCCCACGTTCATGCGTTACGGCGAAGTGTTTGCCAACCCGGCCGTGGGACGTTTCGCCAACGCCGGCGAACAACCCAGGGTGGAGGGCAAGCTGGCCACCTATGACGATTACGCGCGCCTGCAGGCGGACATGAGCGCGGGCGTGCAGGCGGGCAAGGATCCGCAGGCCATCCTGAAGGAATACGGCTTGAACACCTATCAATACTCACAGGAAAGCGGCAAGTGGGTACGGATGATGGCCACGGTCAATGATCCCGCCGAACTGGAGCGCCTGGCCGCGATCCGGGAAAAGTACCAGCGTGAAGCGCGGGCCAGGTATGGATTGCCCGCGGCCGAATGAGATAGCGCGCCGCAGTGGGACAGGGCGGGGCCGAGAGGCTTGCGGCACCCGGAGCAGGCATGGCGCTTGCTGAATCTCCCGATCGGATCATCGTCGGCCCACACCGATGCCATCGACACGTACAGGGAGATATCCATGCCAGCCAGGAAACCAAGCAAGGCCAGGAAGCCGGGAGCCGTCGACACGGCTTTCAACAATACGGACAGCGGCCCCGCCGAAGCGCCCGCCGAGGGCGTCGGCTCCGCGGCGATGCAGCGGGCGGCCGCGGTGGCGGCGACTGCCCGGGCGCTGCCCCATCATCCCGACAAAGAGAAAGAATACGGGGACGCGGGCGCCCGCTGCCCGTACCGCGGCGTCGCCGTGGCGACGGCCGATGCGTCGGCGAGCGCCAGCTCGTTGTCCGAGAACCAGTACACCGACAAGACGGGCGAGCCGCCCGAGGCTGGCGCCAACGCGGTCGACGGCGGTCTTGCGCGGGTGCGCGTGGATGCGCAGGGGCAGGCACTGACGACGAACCAGGGCGTCGCCGTGAGCGACAACCAGCATTCGCTGAAAGCGGGCCTGCGCGGCCCCGCGCTGCTCAAGGATTTCATCCTGCGTGAAAAAATTACCCACTTCGATCATGAACGCATTCCGGAACGCATCGTGCATGCGCGGGGATCCGCAGCGCACGGCTACTTCGAATGCTACGAATCGCTGGCCGGCCTGACGCGGGCCTCGCTGTTCGCGACGAAGGGCAAGCGCACGCCCGTGTTCGTGCGCTTTTCCACCGTGGCCGGCGAGCGCGGATCGAAGGACACGGCGCGCGACGTGCGCGGCTTCGCGGTCAAGTTCTACACCGACGAAGGCAACTGGGATCTGGTTGGCAACAACATGCCCGTCTTCTTCATCCAGGATGCCATGAAGTTCCCGGACCTGGTGCACGCGGTCAAGCCCGAGCCGCATCACGGCATGCCGCAGGCGGCATCGGCGCACGATACGTTCTGGGACTTCGTGTCGCTGATGCCGGAGTCGACCCATATGCTGATGTGGCTGATGTCGGACCGGGCGATTCCGCGCAGCTATCGCATGATGCAGGGGTTTGGCGTGCACACTTTCCGCTTCGTCAACGACCAGGGCGACGCCAAGCTGGTGAAATTCCATTGGAATCCGGTGGCGGGCACGCATTCGCAGGTCTGGGACGAAGCCGTGAAAGTGTCGGGCGCGGACCCCGATTTCCACCGCCGCGACCTGTGGGAGGCCATCGACGCCGGCCACGGCCCCGCGTGGGAGCTGGGCGTGCAGGTCTTCACCGAGGAAGAGGCCGAGCGCTTCAGCTTCGATGTGCTGGATGCCACCAAGATCGTGCCCGAGGAGCTGGTGCCCGTGCGCCCCATCGGCCGCATGGTGCTGGACCGCAATCCGGACAACTTCTTCGCCGAGACCGAGCAGGTGGCGTTCTGCGCGGCGCACGTGGTGCCGGGCATCGATTTCACCAACGATCCGTTGCTGGCCGGACGCATCCACTCCTATGTGGATACGCAGATCTCGCGGCTGGGCGGACCCAACTTCCACGAGATCCCGATCAATGCGCCGCTGGCGCCGGTCTACAACAACCAGCGCGACGGCATGCATCGGCAGGCGGTGCATCGCGGCCGGGTAGCCTACGAACCCAATTCGCTGGGCGGCGGCTGTCCGTTCCAGGCCGGCATGGAGGGCTACGTGTCCTTCCCCGAGCCGGTGGCGGGCGACGAGTTGCGCGGCCACCCCGAGCGCTTCGCGGAACACTACAACCAGGCGACCCTGTTCTACGACAGCCAGGCGGACTGGGAGCGGCGCCATCTGGCCGATGCCTTCGCCTTCGAGCTGAGCAAGGTCACGGTTGCCGCCATCCGCCAACGCATGGTCGCCTCGCTGCGCAACGTCTCGGATGAACTGGCGCGGATCGTGGCCGACAAGCTGGGCATGGCGCTGCCCGACCCCATGCCCCGCGCCCTGCGCCAGGCCCCGCCCCCGGAAGTGGCGCAGTCACCCTCCCTGTCGCTGACGGCGCGTCCGGGCCAGGCCGGCGTTGTCACGCGCAAGGTCGCCATCCTGGTGGCGCAAGGGGTGGACGGCGCCGCCGTGTCGGCGGTGGCGCAGGCCCTGATACAGGCCGGCGTGGTGGTGCGCCTGGTGGGGCAGCGTATCGGTCCCGTGGAGACGGCCGATGGCGCCCGGCTGGACGCGGATGCCTCGCTGGACAACCAGCCGTCAGTCCTGTTCGACGGCGCCGTGGTGCCGACGGGTGGGGATGCGCTGGCGCGTTGGCGCCAGGACGGGCGGGCGCTGGAATTCATCCGCGACAGCTACCGCCACGGCAAGACGCTGCTGGCGCTGGGCGAGGGCGGCGGCTTGCTGGAGACGGCGGGCCTGGACCTGGCGGCCGGGGACGAAGGCCTCGTCATCGGCGACGCGCCGGAGTCCGCCGTCGCGGCATTCATCGAATCCCTGGCGCGGCACCGCCATCCGGAGCGCGAGACCAGTCCTCCGCGCATTTGACCGGGGCGGCCGGAGGCGGGGCCGCCCCGGCCCCCCTGGCCCCCGCGCGCAAGGCCGTGGCAAAGCCGCCTTCCACGCGCGAGTAGGGGCGGGCGCTGGTGGTGACGCGCGGCAGCGCGGTCCACGCGATGGAGCAGCCCGCCTGCGCCATCCTGTCCACCAGCGTCTGGTCCTCGCTGCAGGCCAGCGGCGCAAAGCCGCCGATGCGGCGATAGGCCTGCGCCGCGATGCCCAGGTTGGCGCCATGTACGTGGCGATGCCCATCGCGGTCCTGGTAATGGGCGGCAAAGTCGCTTCTGGCGGCATCGGCGTGCACGCCGTGCGCCGCCCAGCCGGCCACGCCTACCGTGCCGCACACCACCTCGGCGCCCAGGGACAGTTGGTCCACCAGCCAGCGGGGCGACACGACGGTGTCGGCATCGGTGTGCGACAACCAGCGCGCGCCCGCGTCCAGCAGTAGTTGCGAGCCGGCCGCGCGGGCGGCGCCGACATTGCGGGCCTGGATCGCGAGGCAGTGGACCGGCCAGGCGGCGGCGAGCCGCGCCGTGGCGTCGCGGCAATGGTCCAGCACCACCACGATCCGGACCGGCTCGGCCAGCAGCAGAGGGTGGCGCGCCGCCCGCGTGACCGCACGCAGGCACGCCGCGATGTGGTGTTCCTCGTCATGGGCGGGGATGCAGACGCCGATCATCGGCCGTCTTCCTTGCGGGCGATATCCATGCTCCAGGCATCGAGCTGGAACTCGGGTTCCTGGTGCGTGAACAGCGGCCTGGCGCCGGGCAGCGCGCCCAGGCTGGCATGCAGGGCGTCCGTCTGCTGCCGCCGGTCGTCGAACCCGCCGCGCCAGTGGCAGGCAATCAGTTCCGCGCCCGGCCGCAGGCTGGCCCGGGTGCGGGCCAGAAAGCGAGCCAGCGCGGCGTCCTCCAGGTAGTAGGCCATCTCCGAGATCACCATCAGATCGAAGCCGCCGGGCGGGATGCGCGGCCACGCCCCGGGCAGGCGCAGGGCGACCACCTGCACGCCGTCGGCATGATTCGCCAGCATATGCTCGCGGCAGCGGCGTACGGCGGTCTTGGCCACGTCGACGGCCGTGACCCGCCGGCAGCGCCCGGCCAGCGCCAGTGTCATGTCGCCGTTGCCGCAGCCGACTTCCAAGGCATGCTCGTAGCGGGGCCGTCCCAGGCTGGCCAGCAGCAGTGCGCGCTTGCGGCGCTCGTACCAGGCGACGCGCACGTTCCAGGGGTCGTCGAAGGAGCGATACAGCGTTTCGAAATGGCGGGCTAGAGCGTCCACGTCGACTCCTGCGCGGCAAGCACCTGGGCGCCGTGCGAGGCCTGGTCGCGTTCCGCGTGGCTCTGGCGAATGTAGAGCGGCAGATCGGCCATCACCTGCGCCAGCGCCGGATCCTTGCATAGCGGGCTGGCGCCGAGCGCGCGGGCTGCGCGGCCCACGATATCCTCGGCCGCCGTCTCGACCGCAAGCCGGGCGCGCGCCGTGGCCAGCGCGCAGCCGTCGCGCGGATTCGCGTCGATGGCGGCGGCCGCCGCATGCAGGGCCCCGCGCGCCTGGGACAGCGCCACATCGGCGGCGCCGAGATGCGCCAGGCGGAAGGGATCCGCACGGCCGTCCGAGGCGCCGGCTCGCAGGCGCTGGAAGATGCGGGTCAGGCCCCCGTACCAGCAGGCGGCGACGCCCGCGCCGCCATGCAGGAAACCCGGCCGGTTCACGTACGCGCCCGGCGCGCCGAGCGCGGTTCCCAGCGCGTCCCGGAAGGAAACATCGAGCGTCGCGCTATCGCGCATCGCCGGCGCAAGCCAGGTGTCAGGCAGGCAGGTCACGCCGGGCTGCGCCAAGGCGACCGTCGCCAGCCACGGCGCGCCGGCGGGAGTCCACCCACTGACCACGGCGTGGCTCGCGCCGGCCGCGCCGGAACACCAGGTCTTGATGCCATTGAGCACCACCCGCCCGGCGGCGTCCGGGGTCAATACCAGCCGCTGCCGCGCGGATTCCGCGCACCACACGCCCCAGATGCTCCCTGGCGGCGCAGGCGCGGGGGCGGCGAGCTCCGCCAGGATCGCCAGCGCATCGGTGTGGCCCTCGAAGCGCTTGGCCAGGGACAGGTCCACCGCGGCCACGGCGGCCAGCGCCCGCCAGCGCGTCAGCGTCTCCCCGCTGCCGGGCAAGGGCAGGCCGTCACAGCCCGCATCCACCAACCTGCGCATGATGGCTTCGGAGCCGTGCGCGGCGTTGGATTCGGCCAGCACGGCGTGCAGGCGATCGAGGCTGAACGAGGGCAAGGGTGCACTGCGGGACATGGGGCGGTTCGCGAGGACGGGATTGCTTGTTCAGCAAATGGCATGCCCGGGGCGCCGGCGCGGCGCGCCGCACCGCACGCGAGGTGACTGGGGGCCTGGCGCGTCTTTCATCGCCGTGGCCAAACTTTATCTCCTTGCCCAGGGATTGCGTGGCAGCAATAATGTTCGCCATAACTGACCGATGGCGTGACACGGGGCCAGCAGACGCGCTTTGGATAACCGATCGAGGAAACCGACATGACATCGCTGCCACAACGCTTCCTGGATCATCTTGCCGCTCGCGGCTGGACGGTGCGGCGGACGACGCCCGGCCCGACGCCCGCGGCCGCGCCGGGCGACGCGCACGGTTATGGCGCATTCCTGGCGACCTTCATCGAATTGCACAACGCGACCCAGACACGCTGGTTCCTGAGCGCGGCCGACCATGACTGCACGGCGGACAGCGCTTTTCCTTGGCACGCCCTGCGCGATATCAGCCTGGAGGCGGCGCTGGACGATGGCGGCCGGCAGGCGGTCCTGGACTTCTGGAGCCAGCACACGCCGATCTACATGAGCGTTGCCGGCGACTACGAATTCCTGGCGATAGAACGCGACTCGGGCCGCATCGTGCACGGCATCGAGCCGGAATTCGAGGACACGCGCGACGTCGCCCCGAGCATCGCGGCCCTGTTCGAAGACATGATCGCGGGGCGCGCCATGGCGGCGCTACTGGCGTAACGGCGTACGCGGCGATCCCGCCGCGGCGTTCCTTGAACCGCTGTTTCGGGAGGCATCGTGGCCGCTAACGCGGAGCAACGTAAAATGTCAGGTCTCTAGCCTCAATATGCCTGCCTTATGAACCTTGACCGACTGCGCCGCGAATTTCCCGACTTCGACATTACAACCTTGCCGCCGCTGCCCGAAGGGTACGTCGATGCGTCGAGCTACATCGATGCCGCGCCGTCATTCGAGAACCGGGAACGCGGCCTGAAAGTGTATGTCGACTACGCCAACTACGCCGACCGCGAATCCGGCCGGAGCCAGCGCTTCTGTGTTTCGCGCTACGACGAGGAAGAGGGCGACTTCGACGACGTCGCCCTGTCGACCAATGATTGGGCCGAAGTCGTGCGCTTCCTGACCGCCTGAATGCCCACGCTGGCTGAATCGCCCGGCGTGTGATGGCCGCGCGTCTTGTCCGCCCCGAGGACAAGGAAGAGATGACCATGGTGCGCCTATCCAATGAACCCGCCGCTTTGCTGGCGGGTTTCGTTTTTTGCGGGCTTGAGCGAAGGATCAGGCCGCGAACGTTACTGCCGCCCCTCAGGGATTCCCCCAATCACATTCCCCTTGCGGAAAATCAATGCTCTATAGGACACTTTGTGTCATAGCCGCAATCAAGCGGCGGACACAAGGGGAATTCTATGAAGCGCATCATCATGGCCGCCGCCCTGGCGCTGGCCGCGGGGGCGGGTAGCGGCGCGCAGGCCGCGTTTCCGGATCATCCGATCCGGCTGGTGGTGCCGTTCGGCGCCGGCGGCATCACCGATATCGTGGCGCGCCAGGTCGGCAAGGGCATGGGCGATGCGCTCGGCCAGAGCGTGGTGGTGGAGAACCGTCCCGGCGCGGGCGGCGTGATCGCGGCTCAGGTGGCGGCCACGGCGCCGGCCGACGGTTACACGATCTTCATGGGCACGGTGGGCACGCAGGTGGTGAACCCGCTGATCTACGCCAAGCTCAGTTATGACCCCGACAAGTTCGCGCCGGTCGGGCTGGTGTCCGGCTCGCCCTATCTGCTGGCGGTGCGCGGCGACCTGCCGGCGGCGAACTTTGCCGACTTCGTGACGTACGCCAAGGCGCATCCGGCCAAGCTGAATTTCGGCTCGGCGGGCACGGCCAGTTCGCCGCACCTGGGGCTGGAGCTGCTGAAGCTGACGGCGGGCGTGGACATCGTGCACGTGCCGTTCAAGAGCGGCAGCGAAGCGGTCAACGCGGCCATCGGCGGACAGGTGGACGTGGTGATGGATGCCAGTCCGGTGATCATGCCGCATGTGGCCTCGGGCAAGCTGCGCGCGCTGGCGGTGGCGGCGGACCAGCGCCTGCCGTCGGCGCCGCAGGTGCCGGCCGCGGCCGAGGCCGGCGACGCCGGGCTGCAGATCAGTTCGTGGAATGCGTTCTTCGCGCCGGCCGGCACGCCGCCGGCGGTGCTGGAAAAACTCAACGCGGCGCTGCGCCAGACGCTGGCCTCGCCCGAACTTAAGACGCGGCTGGCGGCGCAGGGCACGCAGCTCCATACCGGCGCGCCGGACGAATACCAGCGCTTCATCGCGGCCGAAAAGAAGAAGTGGGCCGAAATCGTCAAGCGCGCCGACATCAGGATGGATTGAGCATGACGACGCATCCCCTGGCGGGACAGCCGCTGGAACTGGCCGACACGCTGCGTTCGGGCAATGCCTGGAAGATCCGGCTGGCCTGCGGCTACATGGGGCTGGCACTGACGCGCCGCACCTTCGACATCGTGCAGGGCGACCTGGAGACCGAGGCCTTCGGCCGCATCAATCCGTGGCGCCAGGTGCCGGCGCTGCGCACGCCCGAAGGCGTGTGGCTGGCGGAGTCTCAGGCGATCCTGTGGTATCTGGGCCGGGGCACGCCGTGGCTGCCCGAGGGGCGGCTGGCGCAGGCGCAGGTGGCCAGTTGGCTGAGCTTCGAGCAGACCCAGCACATGCACGCCTTCGCGCAGCCGCGCCTGCTGATCCACCTGCGCGGCACGGCGCGGGTGGATGACCCGGCGATGGTCGAGTGGCGCCGCGTCGGCATGCGCGCGGCGGCCTGGATGGAGGCGCATCTGGCGGGCCGCGCCTTCCTGGTGGGCGAGGCGCCGACCATTGCCGACATCGCGCTCTATCCCTACACCAGCATGGCGGAGCAGGGCGGCTACGACCTGTCCGCCCTTACCCACATCAACGCCTGGCTGGCGCGCATGCGCGCCCTGCCCGGCTTTACGCCGTTATTAGAAGCGGCATAGCGAGGAGTCAAAGATGGCCGATACGATGCACTTGGGCAAGGATGAACTGATCGCGCGCGCCAAGGCCGAGATGCAGCGCCAGTTCGACACGCCCGACTGGACGCTGCGCGAGCGCCTGGCGCTGACCTGCCGCATCCTGTTCGACGGCGGGCACGATTCGGGCCTGGCCGGCCAGATCACGGCGCGGGCGCCGGAACCCAACCGCTACTACACGCAGCGGCTGGGGCTGGGGTTCGACGAGATCACGGCCGGCAATCTGCTGCTGGTGGACGAGGACCTGCGGGTGCAGGAGGGCGGCGGCATGCCCAATCCGGCCAACCGTTTCCATTCCTGGATCTACCGGGCGCGGCCGGACGTCAACTGCATCATCCATACGCACCCGCTGCACGCGGCTTCGCTGTCGATGCTGGAGGTGCCGCTGGAGGTCTCGCACATGGACAACTGTCCGCTGTATGGCGACGTGGCTTTCCTGAAGGACTGGCCGGGCGTGCCGGTGGGCAACGAGGAAGGCGAGATCATCTCGGCGGCGCTGGGCGACAAGCGCGCCATCCTGCTGTCGCACCACGGCATGCTGGTGGCCGCGGGCACGGTGGAAGAGGCCTGCGTGCTGGCGCTGCAGTTTGAGCGCGCCGCCCGCATGCAGTTGCTGGCGATGGCGGCCGGCACGATCCAGCCGATTCCGCCGGCGCTGGGACGCGAGGCGCACGACTGGATCCTGACGCCCAAGCGCTCGCAGGTGGGCTTTTCGTATTACGCGCGGCGGGCGCTGCGCCAGCACCCGGACGTGCTGGGCTAGCGTCTGCCGGGGCCGCCGAGGGCGGCCGGGCTTGCTGCGCGGGCCCGCCGCATGGGCGCGGCCAAGGGCGTGTCGGGCGGGCCGGCTCGACGCAACGGCGGCTTTCGGGCATTCTTATCGGTCGTGTCCGCCATTTTCCCGCCCATGATCGACCTGCCTCACCGCCTGCGCGCGCTGCGCCGCCAGCAATCCCTGTCCCTGGAACAACTGGGCGAGCGCACGGGCCTGACCAAAAGCTATCTGTCCAAGCTGGAACGCGGCCTGAGCGAGCCGTCGATCTCCACCGTGCTGCGGCTGGCCGAGGCCTATGGCGTGGGCGTGTCGCAACTGGTGGGCGGCGACGGCGCGGCGCAGGACGAGGTCGTCAGCCTGGTGCGTGTGGCCGATCGCGAGGCGCTGCAACGGCGCGACCTGGGCAGCGAATACCACTACGAGTCGCTGGCCGGGCGCCGCAAGGTCAAGGCCATGGAACCCTTCATCGTGCACCCGCCGCGTGAATTTCCCGACGCCGCCGCGGTCTTTCCGCACCCCGGCGAGGAATTCCTGCTGGTGCTCAAGGGCGCCATCGAGGTCCAGGTGGGCGAACGCGCGTTCCGCCTGGACGCCGGCGATTCCCTCTATTTCGATTCCGAACTGCCGCATCGCATGCGCACGGTCAGCCGCGGCGCGGCCGAGGTGCTGGTGGTGGCGGCGCATTGATTCCAAGGAAAATGCAGTGAAGCATGATCAATCGCGGCTGGTCCGCATCGATGCCGGCCCCATGAAGAACCCGGTGCCGGGCAAGCCCAAGCGTCCCATTTCAGGCGACGCGGCGTTCCGCACCGTGACCGCCTTCGAAGGCAATGGCGGCCGCGCCGAGGCCGGCGTCTGGGAAAGCACCGCCGGCAGTTTCCAGTCCAACACCACCGGCTACATCGAGTTCGGCTACATCGTCGAAGGCGCGGCGCGCCTGGTCGATCCGGACGGCACCGTGCATGAACTGACCGTGGGGGAGGCCTTCGTGATGCCGGAGGGCTATACCGGCCGCTGGGAAGTGGACCAGTTCGTCAAGAAGATCTATTTCATCAGCCGCACCGCCTGAGACCGGCGCGACGCTCGCCCGCCACGGTTCGAACAGGGCCGGGGCATGAACGATTGACGGCAGCCCGCGCGACGGCGCGCGTCCGCTACGGCGTCGGCCGCTGCGGGTAGGCCGAGGTGCCGAAGGTGTTGCCCATGCGGTTGCCGATGGTGGCGGGCGTGGGCAGGCCCATCTGGTTGGGCGGCCGTTGCGTGATGGCTTCCGAGCCGAGCGCGGGCGGCGGCTTGGGCGCGGCGTCGGGCGCCATCTTCTGGTTCAGGCAGTCATACGACAGGGCGCGGTAGCCGTTGACCTCGGTGTCGATGCAGGCGCCGGCCGGGGCGGACCTGCCGGTGGACGATGGCGGCGCGACGGGCGTGGCCCGGGGCGTAGGCGGTGTCTGGGCCGTAGGCGGAGTCTGGGCGCCCGCGGGCAGGGGCGCCATTGCCAGCGCCGCCAGCAGCAGGCTGGCGCGGCGCGAAACGAGGCAGGGGATGCGCATGCGGGTTCCTTGGCATAAAGGCCGGGCGGCGCGCGGCCGCCACCGATGAATCCAGTATAGGGACGCGCCGCTCCGCGTGGGTGACGGGTTTGTTGCGCTGGCGGGCGCGCGGCGGGGCGCGTGTCACGTCTGTTTCACACGGCGCCGCTACCATGCCGCTTCCGCCCTGCGTCCGGCCCGTCGCCGGCACGCAGTCGCCACGCCATCTAAGAGACATCGGGGTGTTATGACAGTCACGCAGGCGCCTGGGGCCGCTTGGGCGTTCGCCTGCTGGTTCGCCTTTGGCCTGTCGGTGCTGCCGCCGGCAGCGCTGGCGCAGCAGCGAGTGGCGGATGGCGCGCCGATCGCGTTCGACATTGCCGCGCAGCCGCTGGATGCCGCCCTGGCCGCCTATACCCAGGCGACCGGCATGGCGGTGCTGGTGACCAGCCGCCTGACGGCCGGCCGCCAAGGCAACGCGGTGCGCGGCCGGCTGGCGCCGCGCGAGGCGCTGGGCCTGTTGCTGGCGGGCACCGGACTGCAGGCCCGCTATAGTAGCGCGTCGGCGTTTACGCTGGTGGAGGCGCCCGCGAGCGCGCCCGCGCCGCGCGCGTCGGCCACGACGCCGTCGGCCGCGCTGACGCGCTATGCCGGCATATTGCAGAACACCGTGACGCGCGCACTGTGCCAGTGGACCGGCGCGCGGTTCGGTCGCTATCGGGCGTCGCTGCAACTGTGGATCGGCCGCAATGGCGTGGTGCGCCAGGCGCGGGTGCTGTCGGGCACCGGCGACGCGCGCCGCGACGCGGCGCTGGCCGGCGTGTTGTCGGGATTGATCATGGACACGCCGCCGCCGGCCGACCTGCCGCAGCCCGTGACCATCGTGCTGGCGCCACGCCCGGATCCGGATGCCGATTGCCGCCTGGCCGGCGCGGCGGGCTGACGCGCATGTCCATGACCGGCGACGCCCTGCGCAACCTGTTCCTGTCCAAGTACCAGGAATTCCGCAAGCGCCTGCGCATCCGGCTGGGGTCGGAAGACCTGGCCAACGACGCCATGCAGGAAGCCTGGCTGCGGGTCGACAGCCTGGCCGAGAGCGCGCCGGTGGAGTATCCGGCCGCCTATCTGTTCAAGATCGCCGCGAACGTCGCCGAGGACCAGCGCCGCGCCAATGCCCGCATCCTGTCGATGGCCGAGATCGAGGAACTGTACGACATGGCCGACGAGGCGGCGGGCCCGGCACAGGTGGCGGAGGGGCGCCAGCAGATCGAGGCGCTGGAGGCGGCGCTGGCCGAGTTGCCACGGCGGCGCCAGGCGATCGTGATCGCGGCGCGGGTCGATGAGGTGCCGCACCGCGAGATCGCCGAGCGTTTCGGCATTTCGGTGCGGACCGTGGAAAAGGAATTGCGCGCGGGGCTGGAGCACTGTTGCGGGAAATTGGAAAAAAAGTATGTCCAGCGCTACGGTCCCCAGGCCCGCGAAACGTCTTAGCTATATGACGATCCTGTTCAGACGCTCCCGCCTTGGTGGCGACCCCGCGGCCGCGCTCAAGCGCGAGGCCCAGGCGTGGGTCGTGCGGCTGGACTCGGGCCAGGCCAGCGTGGCCGATGGCGAAGCCTTTCGCCGCTGGTGCGGGCAGAGCGCCGAGCACGCGCGCATCTTCAAGGAAACGCGTAGCGCCTGGCAGCAATTGGCGCCGGCGGCGCGCCAGGCCCAGGCCGCGCTGGTACGCCGCGCCCGCAGCGCGCGGCCGGCGCGTCGCGCCTTCCTGGGCGGCGCGGTGGCGGCCTGCGGCGCCTGGCTGGCATTCAAGCCGCCATTGGGCCTGTGGCCCGCCGTTGACGAGCTGACCGCCGATGTGCGCAGCGGCACCGGCGAGCAGCGCCGCGTGGCGCTGGCCGGCGACGCCAGCGTGCAGTTGAATACGCAGACCCGCATCAACCTGTCGCGCAGCGGCCTGGCGCCGCAGATCGACCTGCTGGCCGGCGAGGTCGAGCTGGCGACGGCCGGCCAGCCCGTCAGCCTGACGGCGGGCGCCGGTCGGATCGACGCCTCGTCGGGATGCGTCAACGTGCGCTATACCGACGGCCAGGTGCGGGTGACCTGCCTGGAGGGCAGCGCCCGCGTCACGTCGCGGCAGGAGTCATTGGAACTGGCCGCCGCGCAGCAGGTGGTGTTGGGCCCGGGCGGCGCCAGCAGACCGCGGCGGGTGGACCTGGACGCGGTCACGGCGTGGCGCCGGGGCGTGCTGGAATTCAACAATGTGCCCCTGGCGCAGGTGGTCGACGAGATCAACCGCTATCGCCCCGGCCGCATCGTGCTGGTGGGCGACCGGCTGGCGGGCAGCCTGGTGCAGGCGCGCTTCTCGCTGGACCAGTTGGCCGACGCCGCGCTGCTGATTCGCGACGTGTATGGCGCCCAGGTTACGTCGCTGCCCGGCGGCATCGTGCTGCTGAGCTGAGCGCCGTGGCGCGCGTTGTCCCAAACGTGAAATATGAATTTTTTATGAAAAGGCGCAGTCGATGACGCTTTAAGCGGTCTAGGCACCCATGCGCAGAATCGCCCGGCCCGCGTCGCCTTCTTCCAGGCGCACCGGTCCCGGCGCTGCAGATGCCAGATCCGATTCCACGAAGGAAAAGCCGTCATGCCCAGCCGTCGTCACACCCTTGTCCCCTGCCGATCCCCGCGGCGTTCGCGCCGTCCCGCCTGGCGCCTGACGCCGGTGACGCAGGCACTGGCGGTGCTGCTGGTGGCGGGCGGTTGGGGCGGGGCGGCGCAGGCCCAGCCGCGCGCCTTCAGTCCGGGTTGGTTCGCCGACAAGGGCGCGGTGCAATCGACCGCGCAGCGCACCGGCCGCATGCCCGACGGCAGTCTGGCTGGCATCGGCAACAGCGCCCGCCAGCAGGCGCAATCGCGCCAGCAGTTGCAGCGCTCGCTGGACAACCTGAATCGCACGGCGGCGGCGGTGGCCGCGCAGCAGGCGGCGCAGGCGGCGGCGCGCGCTGCCGCGGCGGCCAATGGCTCGGCCGTGCCGGACGGGCTCGCGCCGGGCGGCCTGTGGATCGCCGAGGGCGCGCAGGCCAAATGGGAGGGCGCCAACAAGCCGACCACCGGCACCGACGGCGGCCGAAAGTTGGTGACGATCGAGCAGACGCAATCGCGCGCCATCCTGAACTGGGACACCTTCAACGTGGGCCGCAACACCACGCTGCGGTTCCAGCAGAAGGCCGACGACGCGGTGCTGAACCGGGTGGTGGGCGCATCGGCGCGGCCGAGCCAGATCCAGGGTGCGATCCAGGCCGACGGCACGGTGTTGGTGGTGAACCAGAACGGCGTGATCTTCAGTGGCGCCAGCCAGGTCAACGCGCGCAACCTGGTGGTGGCCGCCGCCACCATGAGCGACGCGCAGTTCCGCGAGCGCGGCATCTACGCCGACGCCGACGGCACCATTCCCACTTTCAAGGACGCGCTCGGCAAGATCGAGGTGCAGGCCGGCGCGCGCCTGGCCACGGCCACGCCCGGCAGCGCCACGCGCGGCGGCGGCTACGTGCTGCTGGCCGGCAAGGAAGTCCGCAACGCCGGCGAGATCAGCACGCCGCAGGGCCAGGCGCTGCTGGCGGCCGGCGACAGCTTCATCATCCGCCGCGGGCAGGGCTCGGACAGCAACATCGCCTCCACCACGCGCGGCAACGAGGCGCAGGCGGCCGGCGCCGGCCTGGTGCGCAACACCGGGCTGATCCAGGCGCCGCAGGGCGATGTGACCCTGACCGCGCAGCGCGTGGAGCAGGCCGGCGTGCTGGTGTCGAGCACCTCGGTGGATGCGCGCGGCACCATTCATCTGGACGCGCGCGGCAACGGCGCGGCGGTGACGCTGGCCGATGGCGCGGTCAGCGCCATCCTGGTGGACGCCAGCCTGACGACCGCGCTGGACGGCCAGCGCGCGAGCCTGCTGCAGCCGGCCGTGGGCGGCAACACCGCGCTGATCCCCGGCGACGAATTCCGCCGCGACCTGTCGCTGCTGCGCATCAGCAGCCAGGGCACGGTGGACTTCCAGGGCGGTTCGCTGTCGCTGGCCACCGGCGGGCAGGTGGCGGTCAAGGCCGATGGCCGCGCGCTGGTGCGCGACGGCGCGCGCATCGACGTGGGCGGCGCGGTCGGCGTGATCGTGTCGATGGAGTCCAACAACCTCAAGATCAACCTGCAGGGCAACGAACAGCGCGACGCCCCGATCAACCGCGACAGCAAGCTGCTGAACAACAGCGAGGTGTGGCTCGATCGCCGCGACCTGGTGCGCCTGGCGGCGGGCAGCGGCGGCAACGATGCCGACCGCTGGTACACGGCCGGCGGGCTGCTGGAAGTGGGCGGTTACCTGGGCACGCTGGGCGTGCCGGTGAGCCACTGGTTGGCGCAGGGCGGCGTGGTGCGCTTCGATGGCGCCGAGGTGGTGACGCAGGCCGGCTCGGCCATCAACCTGTCGGGCGGCACGCTCGACGTGCAGAGCGGCGAGATCCGCCAGAGCTGGCTGCGCGGCGAGGACGGCCGCCTGTACCTGGCCGACCGCGCGCCGGGCGATCTGCTCTACAGCGGCCTGTACCGGGGCTACGAGGCGGTGTCGCGGCGCTGGGGCGAGAACGCCACGCGGCGCTTCTACAACCCGCTGATCGCGCCGCCGACGCGCTACGAATCGGGCTACACCGTGGGCCGCGACGCCGGCGCGCTGGTGGTCTCGACCCGCAACGCGGTGCTCGATGGCGACGTCATCAGCGACACTTACCAGGGCGACCGCCAGACGCGCGCGCCGGTGGCCGGCCAGGACGGCTACAGCCAGTCGCACCGCAACGCGGCGCGCGCGGCGCAGTTCGTGGTGGGCACCTACAAGCCTTATTACGACAACGCCGGCAACTTCCTGCGCTACCAGCTCGGCGCCGGCGGCGCGGCCGCCGAGGTGGTGGTGGGCCGGGATCTGGCGGGCCGCTCCGCCGGCCTCGAACTGGCCGATGCGCTGCCCGCCGAGATGAAGGGCAAGGTGTTCCTGGACGCCGACCGCCTGAACGGGTTCAGCCTGGGCGCCATCCGTCTGGCGGCCACCCGGGCCGTGCGCGTGGATGCCGGCTTGCGCAGCGCCGACGGCGGCGAGATCACGCTCTATGCGCCCACTGTCGACATCAATGCGGATCTGGTCAGCCGCGGCGGCCTGATCCAGGCGGGCAACACGCTGCGCCAGCCGGGCACGGCCGGCCGGCTCGAAGATGTTTCGCTGTTGCCGACCAATAATGCCAAGGCCGCGCTGCGCGTGGCCGGCGGCGTCGTGCTGGATGCGCGCGGCGTGTGGAGCAACCTGAAGGAGGATCCGGCCGCGCAGCGCGGCCTGGCCGTCATCGACGGCGGCCGCGTGTCGCTGCGCGGCACGGGCGACGTGGCGCTGGCGGCGGGCAGCCTGATCGATGTGTCGTCGGGCGCGGCGCTGCTGACCAGTGGCGCGTTGCAGGGCGGGCGCGGCGGCAGCGTGACGCTGGAAGCCAACGCCGTCAGCACGCAGCCGGCCTCCGGCGGCAAGGTGGCGCTGGCCGGCGCGGTGCGCGGTTACGGCGTGAGCGGCGGCGGCGCGTTCAGCCTGGCCAGCGGCGGCGCCCTCGTGCTGGGCGGCCCCGCCGATGGCCAGGCGGCCGATGCGGTGCGGCTGGATCCGTCCTTGTTCCAGGCCGGCTTTGCCAGCTATGACCTCAACGGCCATGGCGGCCTGCGGGTCGCCGATGGCGCGGATATCGCCGTCGCCATGCCGGTATGGCGCATGCGTCGGGAAGGCGGCGCGCTGCCGCTCACGGGCACCGACCCGGCCGAGGCCCTGTCGCTGTGGACCCCGCCGCTGTACACGGAAGATCCCAAGCGCGGCAGGCTGACCCAGCGTGGCGGCGCCAGCCTGGCCCTGCGCTCGGACCGCGACGCCCTTGGCGGCGTGCTGGAGATCGGCGCGGGCGCGCGGGTGGCGGTGGATCCAGGCCAGTCGATCCGCCTTGCCGGCGGCGACCAGATCACGGTGCTGGGCCGCCTGGTGGCGCCCGGCGGCCTGATCTCTATCCTGGACACTCGGGTGGACTCGCAGCAGAACTACACGCCCAAGGCCAACGGCCGCTCGGTGTGGATCGGCGAGAAAGGCGTGCTGGACGTGGCGGGCGACAGCCACGTCGCGCTGGCCACCGACGGCCGCCGCTATGGCGTGGCGCGCGCGGGCGGCAGCATCGAGATCGGCGGCGCGCTGGACTGGGAGGCCGATGCCTACGCCCCGCGCCGGCCGATGGACCGGCACCTGATCCTGCGCCCCGGCTCGCTGCTGGACGCGTCGGGCGCGCAGGCGCTCGTGGACCTGCCCGGGCGCGGCGCCACGCTGCTGGCCTACAACGGCGGCAGCATCGTGCTGGCGTCGGCCAACAGCCTGTACCTGGACGGCGACCTGCGCGCCATGGCGGGCGGGCCGGGCGCGGTGGGCGGAACGCTGGGCGTGGCGCTGGCGCCGGCCTTCTACCAGAGGAACCTGGCCGAGGCCGCGGTGTTGACGCCGCGCGTCCTGACGCTGTCGCGGCAGAAGGGGGCCTCGCTGCTGCCCGCCGGCCTGCGTCCGGGCGAGTCTGGCGCCGACCTGCGCTATGGCGCCGGCGGCCTGGGCGTGGACCAGGTCCAGGCCGGCGGCTTCGGCAGCCTGGCGTTGTTCGCGTCGGTAAGGGCCGACAGCGGCCTGACGCTGGCCATGCCCCAGAGCCTGCGCCTGTCGGGTCCGCTGATGTTGAGCCAGAGCGCGCCCGAGGGCAGCGTGGTGGCCCTGTCGGCCCCGTACCTGTTCCTGAATCACGCGGCCTATGCGCCGCCGCTGGGATCCGACAGCGTGGTGCAGGTCGGCATGGTGGCGCCGGACTGGCTCAAGCGCGGGCATCGCCTGGTGCTGGACGCCGGCATGATGGATCTGCGCGGCATGCGCGACTTGCGCAGCTTCGATGACGTCCAGGTCAACCTGGCCGGCGACCTGCGCCTGACGGGCGTGTCCGTGGGCCAGGACTTCAATGGCAACACGCTGCTGGCCGCGCCCAACCGCCTGACGATCACCGCGGCCCAGATCTATCCCGCCACCGGCGGCGGCGGCGGGATTGCGGCGGGCGAATACTACGGGCAAGGGGGCGGCAATGCGCTGAAGAATCCGGATGCGGTGCTGACCATCCGGCGCGCCACGGATGCAATGCCCGAGGTGCCGTATTCCGCCTTCGGTTCGGTGACGTTGTCGGGGCCCAATATCGTCCAGGGCGGCGTGGTGCGCGCGCCGCTCGGCTCGATTGTCTTCATGGGGCCCGAGGGCGCGCCGTCCAGCGTGCGTTTCCTGGCCGGCAGCGTAACCTCGATCAGCGGCCAGGGGCTGGTAATGCCCTATGGCGGCACCACCGACGGTATCAAGTACCTGTACGGCGGACAGGAGATCCGGGTCGCGGGCGTGGGCGGCAATGACCTGAACGGCGCGCCGTCCCGCATGATCCAGATCAACATGAAGTCCATCGCGGCCGAGGCCGGCTCGCTGCTGGACCTGTCCGGCGGCGGCGAACTGACCGGCGCCGCGTTCGTGCGCGGACGCGGCGGTTCGGTGGACGTGCTCAAGTACGCCATGGCCGACGCCAATCCCGGCTTCGGTTTCAGCAAGTCCGGCAGCGCCGTCTATGCCATCGTGCCCGGCTTCGGCGGCGACTATGCGCCGGCCACCAAGGACGCCGCCATGCCCGCGTACGGCCAGCGCGTCACCATCGGCGCCGGCGTGCCGGGGTTGCCGCCCGGCACCTACACGCTGTTGCCCGCCAATTTCGCCATGCTGCCGGGCGCGTTCCGCGTCGAGGCCGGCGCGCCGGGTGTGTTCGACGCGGCGCGGGCCGCGCCGACCCGTGGCGGTTCCTGGGTGACCACGGGCCGCATGACGGCGCCGGGCGTCGATCCGGGCGCGGTGCCCGCCAGCCAACTGCTGGTGACGCCGGGCGCCGTGGTGCGCCGCCATGCGCAATACAACGAGACCTCGTACAACGCTTTCCTGGTGGCGAACGCGGCCCGCACCGGCACGCCGTTGCCGATGCTGCCGGCTGACGCGGGCATGCTGCGCCTGAAGCTGACGCCGGGGGCGGGCCGCGAGGGCACGCCGGCCCTGGCGTTCGGCGGCGAGGCGCGCTTCGCCGCGGCGCCGGACAGCAGCGGCGCGGGCGGCACGCTGGCCGTGGACGTGCGCGGCGGCGGCCTGGAAATCCTGGGCCCGGGGCAGGCGCCGGCCCTGGCCGGCCCTGGCGTGGCGGTCTCGGCCGACGCGCTCAATGCCTTGCGTCCGGCCCGCATGGTGCTGGGCGGCGTGATAGGCGCCTCCACCCAAGCCGATTCGCTCGGCGCGATCAGCCTGGGCGGCGACTCCCAGCGCGTGCTGGTGCGGGGCGGCGCCCGCCTGTACGCGCCGGAGCTCGTGCTGCTGGCGCCCTCCAACGGCAATATCACCGTTGAGCAGGGGGCCGTCCTGTCCACCGTCGGGCTGGGAGCGGCGCCGCAGGACGCGCGTGGCGGCTATTACTACTCGCTCCAGTCCAACGGCGCGCTGGTCCTGTCCAATGGGCTGGTCAACCTGCGGCCCCCGGCGCAGGATGGCCGCGTGGCCATCGACATCGGCGCCTGCGCCGGCGTTTGCACGGGAACCACGCGCCTGGTATCGGAAGGCACGATTGGCGCGGCCACCAACGGCGCCTTCACCTTGCGCGACAACGTCGAGTACGGCACGCGCAACCTGATGCTGAGCGTGTCCGGCCTGAACCTGGGTTCGCCACAGGCGCTGGCCCAGGCTGCGGCGGCAGGACAACTGCCGCCCGGCCTGGCGCTGGACCAGGAGGCCCTGGCGCGGCTGCTGCGCGGCAATACGGCGCTGGGCGCGCCCGCGCTGGAAAGCCTGATCCTCAATGCGGGAGAGTCCATCAACGTCTATGGCGCGGTGACGCTGGACACGCGCGCCGCGGCCGGACCCTCCGCCTTGCGGCGGCTGGTGCTGGGCGCGCCGGCCGTGTATGGCTACGGCGCGGCCGGCGACACGGCGCGCATCAGCGCGCCGGAAGTCGTCTGGGCGGGTTCCGTCCAGGCCACGCCGGCCGGCAATGTGCCGCTGGGCTACGACACGCCCGCCGCGCCGGGCGGCGCGGTGCTGGACCGCCTGGGCGACGGCAGCCTGACCATCGCGGCCGACGTCATCCGCTTCGACTATTCGCCCTACACCCTGCCGGCCTCGCTGGTGCCGGCCAACCGCCTGGCGCTGGGCTTTGCCGCGGTCAACCTGGAGGCGGCCCGGATGATCACGGGCGGGTCGACCGGCAACCTGCAGGTCTACCACAAGCAGAACGGCTACGTGGCGGGCGAAGGCTGGCGCTACCAGGGCGGCGATCTGACGCTGCGCACGCCGCTGTTGACAGGCGAGGCGGGCGCGACGCTGGCGTTGCGCGCCGGCGGCACGCTGGCGCTGACGGGCACCGGCGCCGTGGCGCCGGCCCGCGATGTGCTGGGCGCCACGCTCGACCTGAAGGCGCGGCGCGTGACGCTCGATTCGACCGTGGCGCTGCCGTCGGGCAAGCTGAGCGTCAAGGCCGACGAGGACATCACGCTGGCGGGCGGCGCGCGCATCGACCTGTCGGGCCGCGCTTTCACGGCCTACGACGCGGTGCGCTATAGCTGGGGCGGCGACCTCGAACTGAACAGCGTGGCCGGCAACATCGTCCAGGCCGCCGGCTCGGTCATCGACCTGTCGGCGCGCAACCAGCGCGGCGGCCGCATGCAGGCCGTGGCGCTGGGCGCGGCGGGCGGCCGCGTGGCGCTGGACGGCGCCGTGCTGGGCGGGGCCAGCGGCGAGCGCGATGCCGGCGGCACGCGCGTACCCTATGACGGCGCCGAGATCACCCTGCGCGCGCAGACGCTGGCGGATTTCGCTGGCCTGAATCAACGTCTGAATCAGGGCGGCGTCACCGGCGCCCGCCGCTTCCAGGTCAAGCAGGGCGATCTGGTGGTGGGCGACGAGGTGCGCGCGCGCATGGTCGAAATCAGCGTCGACGGCGGCAGCCTGACGGTCAATGGACGCATCGACGCCAGCGGGCGGCAGGTCGGCAGCATCCGCCTGGCGGCGCGCGACGACCTGCGCATCAACGGCCTGCTGGACACGCATGGCGAACGCCTGCGCCTGGACAGCTATGGCAAGGTCATCGACGCCGCCAACCGCGCCATCATCGAACTGACCTCGCGCGACGGCACGCTGGCGCTGGACGCCGGCGCGCGCTTCGACCTGCGCGCCGGCACCGACGACCCGAGCCGCCTGGGCGGCCGCCAACTCGGCACGCTCGACCTGAATGCGCGCCGCCTGGGCGGCGGCGCGGAACGCGGCGCGATTGCCGGATCGGGCGATGGCGCCAATGACGTGGCCATCCGCATCACGGGCACGCCGCAGATCCTGGGCGCCAAGACCGTCGCCGTGAACGCCTTCCGCCGCTACGATGACGCGCCGCTGGCGCCCAGGCCCGACGTCAGCGGCAAGACGCCGCAACTGATCACGCAGGCCTACCTGGACGGCATCGATGGCGAGAGCGTGGCCTACATGAACGCCGCGCTCGGCAATGGCGCGCTGACCGCCCGGCTGGCGGCGCTGGGCCCGTATCACCTGCGGCCCGGCGTCGAGATCGTCAGCGCCACGCCCGATGGCAATCTGACGGTATCGGGCGACATCGACCTGTCGAACTACCGCTACGGCCCCAACGCCAACCGCGCGGTGGCCGCGCTGCGCGGCTATGGCGAACCCGGCAAGCTGGTGCTGCGCGCCGGCGGCGACCTGGCCATCCACGGCAGCATCAACGACGGCTTCGCGCCGCCGCCCGAGACCATCGACGACAGCGGCTGGAAGCTGGTCGAAGGGCGTTTCCTGGACAATGGCCAGACGCCGTTCGGTGAAGACCTGGTGGTGCCCACCGATGGCGTCCAACTGGAAACGGGCACCATCTTCCCGGCCGGCCGGGCGCTGAACTACGACCTGCCGGCGCAGGCCGCCACGCTGCCGGCCGGCACCGTGCTGCCGATGGCGGCGACGCTGAACGGCCCGCTGGCGCTGCCCGCCGGCCTGGTGCTGACCGGCGACCTGACGCTGGCCGACGGCCGCGTGCTGCGCGCCGGCACGGTGCTGCAGGAGGCGCTGGCGCTGGGCGCGGGCGCCCGCCTGGGCGCGGGCTTCACGCTGCGCAACGAGGCGGCGCTGCAGGCCTTCACCTGGCCCAAGGGCGTGCCGCTGCCGGCGGCGCTCAAGGCCAGCGCGCGCCTGGACCTGGCGCGCGGCTCGCTGATCCCGTCGCAGACTTTCATCGAACTGCCGGGCCATCAACCCATCAACCTGCGGCCGGTCGGGCCGGATGGCCGCCAGGGCCGCAACTGGGCGCTGGCGCCGATGCTGGGCGAAGGCGCCAGCGCCTGGAGCCTGATGGCGGTGGCGGGCGCGGACCTGACGGCGGCCGACATGGCGGCGCGCCGGGCGGACGGGCAGGGCGACATCATCCTGGCCGACACGCATTACGGCCGGCTGGGCTTTGGCACCAAGACCATCACCAGCGTATTCATCGGCGACCGCGGGCTGACGCAGACCGCCATCGACGAGTTGGGATTGGACCAGTCCCTGCTGGGAACCTCGCCAAAGCCCATTGCCGAAAGCTTCTTCATGAGTGAGGACGACTTCTGCAACGGCACGGGCTACTGCGAGGCGGCTTCGCGCACGCTGACGCTGGAGGGGGCGCTGCTGTACTTCGGCGACCCGGCCTACGTCGGCTATTCGGTCAGGAAGCTGGCGCAGGAATGGTTCATGGATGAGAACGAGGTGTGCTTCGACGTCAGCTATTGCGCAGGCGGCGGCCGCACCGAGACCACGGTGAAGCGCGACTACCGCTACGGCGACCGCGCGCCGCTGTTCAGCGTGCTGCGCACCGGCACCGGCGACCTGTCGCTGCTGGCCGGGCGCGATGTCGGCATGGCGTCGGTCTACGGCGTGTACACGGCCGGCGCGCCCTCGTCGCTGGGGGCGCCGCTGGACGCGCGCTTCAACCTGCCGCGGGGCACCACCGACGATGACGCCGTGCTGGGCACCATCCAGCACGACGGCAAGTACGACGCGGCGCTGGCCGCCTATCGCGCCTGGTACCCGGACCAGGGCGGCAACCTGACCGTGGCGGCGGGGCGTGACATCTACGGCGATGCATGGAGCGCGAATTCCATGAACGCCCAGCGCTATGGCGCTCAGGATGTCGAATACACCAAATACCCCAGCGCCGCGCTCAGCAACTGGCTGTGGCGCCAGGGCAGCGTGGGCATGCCGGGCGTGAACGACATCGCGTCGAGCTGGTGGATCAATTTCGGCACGTACGCGGCCAATGCCTCGACCAACAGCCAGCAGCCGCGGGTCGTGGGTTTCACCGGCTTCGGCACCCTGGGCGGCGGCAATCTCAGCATCAGCGCCGGACGCGATGCCGGCGTGCGCGATGCGCGCGGCGACGCGCTGCTCAACAACAATCTGGCATCCGGCCGTTCGCAGGCCCTGGTGGCTGTGGTGGCCGGCACCGGCCGGGTGGTCGACGGCGACCTGGTGTTGACCGGCGGCGGCGACATGGATCTGCGCATCGGCGGCGCGTACAACCCCAATCTGCGCGCGATGCAGCAGACCGACGGCAGCGCTGGCACCGGCACCGGCCATGCCGGCAACTTCGAGGATGTCGATCTGAACGGGCTGCTGGTCAATCTGCGCGGGCAACTGGCGCTGACGGCGGGCCGCGTCGGCGGCATCTCGCTGTTCTATGGCGACGGCGCTCAGCTACGCGCGCCCGATATGTCCGCGGTGGGCGGCGGCAAGCCCATGGGCGGGCCGCGCCTGCTGCTGGGCGATGCGGTGGCCTCGCTGGATACGCGCGGCGACCTGGTGCTGGCCGATGCGCCGGATCCCGGCCGCGTGCGCCAGATCAACACCAGCCCCTACACCCAGGGCAGCCTGTCCAAGGGCGGCGGCGCCGAAAGCTGGTTCACGTTGTGGACGCCGGCCACGGCCATCGACCTGTTCTCGGCGGGCGGCAACCTGACGCCGCTGACCACCAACAATACCTTCAAGCCGGGCACCGACCTGCTGACCGATGACACGACCCGCGTCGGCGCGCAGCGGCAGGTGAACTACCTCTATCCGTCCAAGCTGGGCGTGACGGCGGCCGGCGGCAATATCATCCTGGCCGCCACCACGCGCGAGGCGGAAAACGTCAATCACGTGCTATTGCTGGCGCCGTCGTCCAGCGGTGAATTGTCGATGCTGGCCGGCGGCTCGATCTTCGCCGCGGGCGCGCATGCGGTGTCGATGTCGGGCACGGATACGCCACTGCCGACACCGTGGCGTCCCGGCTTCATGGCCATCAATGCGGGCGAGAACAACGACCAGACCATCTTCAATGTCTCGGTCGAGGGCAACAAGGTCTGGCAGAACTCGCCCAAGCCGCTTTTCACGTTCGGTCCCAATACGCCATTGGATGCGTCGCCGCGCGAAGGCGGAACGGCAGTGGCGCGTTTCCATGCCGTGGATGGCGATATCGTCGGCCTGCGCGCCGGCGCCGAGACGCGGATCATGACGGATACCTTGCAGGGGCGGCCGCGCACCGTGCTGACCTGGTACGAGGCCGCGCTGCCGGTCTCGGTGCGGGCGGGACGCGACATCCTCGGGATGAGCGCGCTGGGCCTGCACAGCAATGCCAACGACCTGTCGCAGGTGAGCGCCGGGCGCGACATCGTGCGGGCCGACCTGAAGGTGGCCGGTCCTGGCGCGATGCTGGTGCAGGCCGGCCGCAACATCCGCCAGGACGATGTGGCCAGCGTGGTCAGCCTGGGCACGGTCGTGCGCGGCGATGCGCGTCCCGGCGCCGATATCGCGGTGCTGGCGGGCGTCGGGCCGCAGGGCCCGGACTACGCCGGCCTGCTGGCGCGCTACCTGGATCCGGCACGCGCGCTGGCCGCGGGCCAGACCCTGGGGGCCTATCCCGATCGCGTGGCGCAGTCCTATGCCGGCGAGCTGTCGCTGGCCGGCTGGCTGCGCCAGGCGTACGGCTACCAGGGCGACGAGTCGGGCGCGGCGGCCGAACTGGCGCGCCGCCAGGGCATGCTGGATGCCGAGGCGGCGGCCGATCCGGCGCGCAAGCGCCGCGACCTGATGCAGGACTATCGCCAGGAAAGCGAGCTGCACCTGGTCAACTGGCTGCGCCTGCATCATGGCTACGCCGGCGGCGAGGACGGCGCGCGCGCCGCGCTGGATGCGCTGGCGCCCGCGCAGCAGGGCCTCTACGCGCGCCAGTTGTACTTCGCCGAATTGCGCAAGGGCGGCCGCGAGTACAACGAGCAGGGCGGCCCGCGCACCGGCAGCTACCTGCGCGGCCGCCGCGCCATCGCGGCGCTGTTCCCGCAGACCGACGCCGAAGGCGCGCAGCGCCTGTACCAGGGCGACTTCACCATGTATGGCGGCGCCGGCCTGCGCACTCTGTTCGGCGGTAACATCCAGGTGCTGACGCCGGGCGGCCAGCAGGTGCTGGGCATCGAAGGCGCGGCGCCGCCGGCGACGGCGGGCGTGGTGACGCAGGGCCAGGGCGACATCCAGCTCTATGCGCTGGGCAGCGTGCTGCTGGGCCAGAGCCGCATCATGACCACCTTCGGCGGCCACATCCAGGCCTGGTCGGCCGAGGGCGACATCAACGCCGGCCGCGGCGCCAAGACCACCGTGCTCTACACGCCGCCCAAGCGCGTCTACGACGCCCTGGGCAACGTCACCCTGGCGCCCACGGCGCCGTCGACCGGCGCCGGCATCGCCACGCTGGCGCCGATCGCCGAGGTGCCGGCGGGCGACGTCGACCTGATCGCGCCGCTGGGCACCATCGACGCGGGCGAGGCCGGCATCCGCGTGTCGGGCAACGTCAACGTCGCGGCGCTGCATGTGGTCAACGCGGCCAACATCCAGGTGCAGGGCGACAGCAAGGGCATTCCGGTGACGGCGGTGGTCAACACCGGCGCGCTGGCCTCGGCCAGCGCGGCGTCCTCGGCCGCGTCCGGCGCGGCCGAGGATTCGGCGCAGCGCGCCCGCCAGCAGGCGCGGCAGAACCAGCCGTCCGTCATCAGCGTGCAGATCCTGGGCTATGGCGAGGAACCGCTGGCCGGCGCCGGCGCCGCGCCGCAACCGCGCGCGGCCACGCCGTCCTACCGTCCCGACGGCGTGGTGCAGGTGCAGGGCGTGGACAGCGGCGGTTGACGCCGGGGGGCGGGCGGTCGGCAAAAAGCCGGCTGCCAGTCACGCCATCGTCATGAAGATGGCGCGTGAAAAACGGCTCAGGGCCCGGCGAAAACCGGGCCCTGATGCTTTTCCGCGTAGCTTCTCCCCGGGCCCGCGCTGTTTCATGAAATTTTTCTTACAACGCGCAGTCCGCGCCGCCCGAGAACGTCTAGTAACAAGCAGAAGCTGTAGACGCGGGTATGCGGGCAGAAAACCGTAACGGGATTGTCGCAAACGCGCTGCACGGTAGCGGCCGGTGCCAGACCGGCTATCACACAAGGAACTGAGTGCATCGCTATGCATGATTTCGAGAGCAGGGGCGGCGCGCTGCGCGCCATGATGCGCGGCGCGCCGGTGGCGGCGGCGCTGGCGCTGGCCGCGAGCGTGGCCGGGGCGCAGCCGGCGCCGGCCGCGCAGGAGGCGCGCCGCGTCAACGTCAACGAATACATCGTGCGCGGCAACACCGTGCTGGATGCCCGCGACATCGAGAAGGCCGTCTATCCCTACCTGGGACCGGACCGCACGCTGGCCGACATCGAAGCCGCGCGCGAAGCCTTGCAGGCCGTCTACCAGGAACGCGGCTACCAGTCCGTGTACGTTGACCTGCCCGAGCAGCAGGTGACCGACGGCATCGTGTTCCTGCAGGTCGCCGAGACCAAGGTCGGCCGCGTGCGCGTGGTGGGCGCGAAACACTATTCGCCGCTGGCCATCCGCGACGAGGTGCCGGCGCTGAAGGAGGGCGAGGTGCCCAACTTCAACCAGGCGCAGGCCGAGCTGACCAGCCTGAACAAGGGCGCCAGCCGCCAGGTGGTGCCGCTGGTCAAGGAAGGCCGCATCCCCGGCACCATGGACGTGGACCTCAAGGTCGAGGACAAGAACCCGTGGCATGCCAGCCTGGGCCTGAACAACGACTACAGCGCCGACACCACGCGCCTGCGCAGCACGGCGTCGCTGGGCTACGACAACCTGTGGCAACTGGGCCATTCGGTCAGCCTGACGTTCTTCACCGCGCCGCAGGAAACCGACAACGCCAAGGTCTGGTCCGGCTCCTACTCGATGCCGCTGGACAAGCAATGGAGCCTGCAGTTCACCGGCTACAAGAGCGACAGCAACGTGGCCACCATCGGCGGCACCAATGTGCTGGGCAAGGGCTACTCGTTCGGCATGAGCGCCATCTACACCCTGGCGCCGCAGGGCGATTGGTACAACTCGCTGTCGGTCGGCCTGGACTACAAGAAGTTCGACGAGACCACGCGCTTTGGCGGCAACGAAGACCTGATCCCGCTCAAGTACGTGCCGTTCACCTTCTCGTACAACGGCTACCGCTATTCCGAGTCGTCGCAGAGCAGCGTCGGCCTGTCGCTCGTGGGCGCCAGCCGTTCCTTCTTCGGCCTGGGCAGCGACTGGAAGGAATTCGACGACAAGCGCTACCGCGCCAGCCCCAGCTTCGCGCTGCTGCGCGGCGACGGCACCCACACGCAGAACCTGTTCGGCGACTGGCAACTGGGCCTGCGCGCCGGCTTCCAACTGGCCTCGGGCGCGCTGGTCTCGAACGAGCAATTCTCCGCCGGCGGCAGCACCAGCGTGCGCGGCTACCTGGCCGCCGAGCGCACCGGCGACGATGGCTTCCTGGGTTCGGTCGAGTGGCGCACGCCGTCGCTGGCGCGCTGGCTCGGCAGCAATGTCAACGAGTGGCGCTTCTATGCCTTCGCCGATGCGGCCACGCTGCGCCTGCGCGACCCGCTACCCGAACAGGACGCCAGCTACTCGCTGGCCAGCGTCGGCCTGGGCACGCGCCTGCAGGTGCTGGACTGGCTGTCCGGCTCGCTGGACTGGGGCTATCCGCTCAAGGACGGCCCCAACACCAAGAAACACGATCCCCGACTGAACTTCAGCGTCCGCGCCAGTTTCTGAGCGCGCGCGAAACCGTATTTATCCCGGAGTCCTGACCATGCAACGCTTATTGATGCTCCTACTGACCGTGCTGGCCGGCGTGCTGCCGTCCGCCGCCAACGCCTGGTGGCAGTCCGACTGGCAGTACCGCAAGCAGATCACCGTCGACAGCACGCCGCAGGGCGCGCCGCTGGGCGCCGCCGCCGGCCGCGCGCCGTTGCTGGTGCGGCTGCACACCGGCAACTTCACCTTCGACGGCATCAACGAGAAGGGCGCGGACATCCGCTTCGTGGCCGGCGATGACCAGACCGTGCTGAACCACCAGTTGGAAGCGTTCGATCCGCTGCTGGGCATGGCGCTGATCTGGGTGGACCTGCCGGCGCTGGCCGACGGCCAGCGCCAGGACATCTGGATGTACTACGGCAACCAGAAGGCGCCGGCTTCCGCCAACGGCCAGTTGACCTTCGACCCGAACTACACGCTGGTCTACCACTTCGACGGCGCGGCCGGCGCGCCGCCGCGCGACACCACCGGCAACAGCAACAACGCCCAGACGCCCATGGCCGCCGCGGTCGACGGCGTGATCGGCCGCGCCGCCCAATTCGCTGGCGGCGCGCCGCTGATGCTGCCCGCCAGCCCCTCGCTGGCCGTGCCCGCCGCGGGCGCCTTCACCTTCAGCGCCTGGGTGCGCGCCGACCAGCCGGCCGGCGAGCAACTGGTGTACGCGCGCCGCGACGGCGGCAACGCGCTGCTGATCGGCATCAACCAGGGCGTGCCCTTCGTCGAAGTGAACGGCCAGCGCAGCCAGCCCGGCCAGTCGCTCACGCCCGCGACCTGGCAGCACCTGGCCGTGACCGCCGATGGCAGCCAGGTCACGCTGTACGTGAACGGCCGCGCCACCTCATCGCTGGCCGTCAGCCTGCCGCCGCTGAACACGCCCGCCGCCCTGGGCGGTGACGTGCCCGCGCCGGCGGCGGCCACCGCGCCCGCCAATGCCGACGCCGCGCCGGCCGAGGCCGCCGCCGCTCCGGCGCCGCGCGTGTACGCGCCGTTCGTCGGCGCCATCGACGAAGTGCGCCTGTCGCGCGTTGCCCGTCCCGCCGCGCTGATCCTGGCCGACGCGATCTCGCAGGGCGCCGAATCGCGCCTGGTGGCCTACGGCAACGACGAGGAACAGTCGGGCTTCGGCTTCGGCGGCCTGGGCTTTTTGCTCAAGGCGGTGCCGATCGACGCCTGGGTCATCATCGCCATCCTGGCGCTGATGATGGTGCAGTCGTGGATCATCATGATCAAGAAGAGCCGCAACGTCGCCCGCGTGGCGCGCGCCAACGAGGTCTTCCGCGAGTCCTTCGCCAAGGTCGGCCAGCGCCTGGAACTGCTGGCCGACGACAAGGCCCTGGCCCAGCGCCTGGAGCACGCCTCGCTGTGGCGCCTGTACCGCGTGGCGGTCAATGAAATCCGCACCCGCCGCGAGCAGGGCGCCGACACCAGTTCTATCTCGGCCGCCACCATCGAAGCCATCCGCGCCTCGATGGACGCCGTCCGCACCAAGGAAAACCAGTTGCTGGGCGCCAGGCTCGGCTCGCTCTCGAACGCCATTGCCGGCGGCCCGTACATCGGCCTGCTGGGCACGGTGCTGGGGATCATGGTGGTGTTCCTGGGCACCGCCATGGCCGGCGACGTGAACATCAACGCCATCGCCCCGGGCATGGCCGCCGCGCTGCTGGCCACCGCCATGGGCCTGTTCGTCGCCATCCCGGCGCTGTTTGGCTACAACCGCCTGGTCTCGCGCAACAAGGAAGTCGGCGCCGACATGCGCGTGTTCGTCGACGAGTTCGTGACGCGCCTGGCCGAAGTGCATGGCGAAGGCCAGGCCCAGGAAGCCGCCCACCACGGCGGCGCGCGCGCGCCCGTCGCCAGCCGTCCGGCCGTGCGCGATGCGCAGCCGGCCGCCGCCGAAGCATAAGGAGACGACCCCATGGCTTCCGTATCCGCTTCCCAGGACGATGACGACGACGCGCCCGTGGACGGCATCAACATCACGCCGCTGGTCGACGTGCTGATGGTCGTGCTGGTCATGTTCATCCTGACCGCCACGGCGCAGATCGCCGGCATCAAGGTCAACCTGCCCAAGGCCAGCTCGTCCATCGCCCTGTCGCAGCCCAAGACGAAGGCGATTTCCGTCAACGACGCGGGCCAGGTGTTTCTGGACGCCTACCCGGTGACCCTGCCTGAGCTGGAAGACCGGCTGCGCACGGAGAAGGCGCTGAATCCCGACTTTCCGGTGATCGTGCGCGGCGACGCCGCCGTGCAGTACCAGAAGGTGGTGGAAGTGCTGGACCTGCTGCGCCGGCTGGAACTGGCCCAGGTCGGGCTGGTCACCGGCAAGCCGAAATAAGGGGCCGAGGCAACCGTCATGCCGCACCACGCATCCGATTCCCCGCGCACCCCCCATCCCGCGCGCCGCTGGCTCAAGCTGGCGGCGGTGGCGGTGGTGTCGATCGCGGTCGCCTGCGCGCTCTGGCGCTGGGCCAACGACATGGCCGGGGTGCGCCGCGACGCGCCCAAGGTCACCGCGATCATCCCGCTGCCGCCGCCTCCGCCGCCGCCGCCCGAGCCGGAAAAGCCGCCGGAGCCCGAGCCGCCCAAGGAAGAGCCGGTGGCCACGCCCGAACCCGAGCCGCAGCCCACGCCCGAACCGCCCAAGCCGCAGGACGAGGCGCCGCCGCGTCCGGCCGACGACCTGGCCAACCCGATGCAGATCGACGGCGATGCCCAGGCGGGCAGCGACGCCTTCAACATCGGCGCCGGCCAGGGCAAGGGCATGGCCGGCGGCGGCGGCGGCCGCGCCGGCAACGCCACCTACAGCCAGTACCTCGCCTACGCGCTGCAGAAGATCCTGCGCGAAGACGAGCGCACGCGCAATCTGACCTTCCGCCTGCAAGCCAACATCTGGCTCACGGCCAGCGGCCAGATCACGCGTGTCGAACTGACCCGTTCCAGCGGCGATGCCGACGTCGACGCCCGCGTGGTGGCGGCGTTGCGCGCGGTGCCGGGCCTGGATGAACGTCCGCCGGCCTCGGCCAGCATGCCGATCCGGGCATCGCTGACCGGCCGCCGCCCCTCCTGAAGTGCTGAATTGAACCGATCCTGGAGTGCCAAGAGAATGAAGTTCCAATTGAACCGGTTGGCGGCATCGCTGGCCCTGGCCGCGGCGGGCGCCGCCGTGGCGTTGCCGGCCACGGGCAACGCCGCGCCCGCCCCGTCCGAGAACGCCACCATCAACCTGATCCGCCTGCTGGTGCAGCAGGGCGTGCTCAAGCCGGAGCAGGCCGAGGCCCTGGTGGCCCAGGCCGAAGCCGAGGCCAAGGCCGCCCGCGCCGCGCCGCAGGACCGCGGCGCCGCCGTGGCCCAGGCGGGGGACGTGCGCGTGCCCTATATCCCGCAGACCGTGCGCGACCAGATCCGCGACGAGGTCAAGGCGGAAGTGATGGTGCAGGCCAAGGCGGAAAACTGGGCCCAGCCGAATACCTTCCCCGATTGGGTGTCGCGCATCACCATCGACGGCGACGTGCGCGTGCGCGACGAGTCGCGCCTGTACTCGGGCAACAACAGCAACGAAATCGTCGACTTCGCCAAGCTCAATGCCAAGGGCCCGTACGACCTGAACCGCAACACCAACGGCAACTACCCGCCGATGCTGAACACGCGCGAGGACCGCCGCAACCAATTGCGCATCCGCGCCCGGCTGGGCGTGCGCGCCGACATCTCGGAATCCTGGACCGCGGGCATCCGCCTGGCCACCGGCAGCGACGACAGCCCGGTGTCGACCTCGCAGACGCTGGGCGGCGGCATGGGCAAGAAGGACATCTGGCTGGACCAGGCCTACCTGACCTACCGCCCCGCCAAGTGGGCCACGGTCACGGGCGGCCGCATCGCCAACCCGTTCGAGTCGACCGACATGTTGTTCTCGAACGACCTGAACTTCGACGGCATTGCCGCGATCTTCAAGCAGCCGCTGGAAGGCCGCGACGTGACGCTGTTCGGCACCCTGGGCGCCTTCTCGACCGAGTACGGCTCGAACGGCTGGAACTCGTCGTCGTTCTCCGAGGGCAAGAGCGAGGACAAGTGGCTGCTGGCCGCCCAGGCCGGCGCCGACTGGAAGATCGACAGCCGCAACAGCCTGCGCGGCGCGCTGGCCTACTACCATTTCGACAACATCGCCGGCAAGCGCTCCAGCGCCTGCTCGCCCTGGGCCGGCCAGGAGAACTGCGACACCGACTGGTCGCGTCCGGCCTTCATGCAGAAGGGCAACACCCTGTTCCTGCTGCGCAACATCACGTCCAACCCGCTCGACCCCGCCAACACGCCGCAGCCGCAATACGTCGGCCTGGCGTCCAAGTTCGACCTGCTTGACCTGAACCTGCGCTGGGACACGCGCGTGTTCGACGGCCTGGGCCTGCGCCTGAACGCCAATTACCTGCGCAACCTGGCCTATAGCAAGAGCAAGATGGCGAGCCGTTCGCAAGGCCAGCTCGTCAATAACGTCGGCGAGAACGGCGACATCGAAAGCGGCCCCAACGCCTGGATGCTGCAGGCCACGCTGGGCCGTTCGTACGACCTGAAGGAGAAGGGCGACTGGCTGGCCTTCGTCGGCTACAAGTACATCCAGCCGGACGCGCTGCCCGATGCCTTCAACGATTCGTCGTTCCACCAGGGCGGCACCAACGCGCGCGGCTACTACATCGGCGGCGGCTATGCCTTCGACAAGAACGTGTACGGCGTCCTGCGCTGGATGAGCACGCGCGAGATCTACGGCGCGCCGCTGTCCATCGACACCATGCAGTTCGAGATCAACGCCAGGTTCTGAGGCCATGGACATGCATAGCTTATGGGATGAATCGAGCCCGCCCCGGGCATTGGGGCGCGGCCGGCGGCTGGCCGCCGCCGCGGCCCTGTGCGCCGCGGGCCTGAGCGTGGCGCTGCCGGCGCACGCCGAAACCATGGAAGAGCGCCTGCGCGCCCAATTGCGCGGCACCACCCAGCAACTGCAGCAACTACAGAGCGAGCAGGCCCAGGTCAACGCCGCCAAGGCCGCCGCCGAGGCCCAGCGCGACGCCGCCCAGAAAGAGCTGGAGGCGCTGCGCGGCCAATTGGCCAAGGCCAAGGGCCAGGCCGAGAAGCTGGCCGAGCAGCAGGGCGCGGTCATGGAAAGCGCCCAGGCGCAGGTGGCCGCCAGCCACGCGCAGTTGGGCAAATTCAAGGGCGCCTATGACGAACTGCTGACGCTGTCGCGCGCCAAGGAGGCCGAACGCCAGACCCTGGCGCGCGCCCTGGCGCAGCGCGACACCGAGGCCAAGGCCTGCATCGCCAAGAACCGCGAGATGTACGAAGCGGGCAAGGAGATCCTCAATGCCTACGAGCGCATCGGCGCCGGCGGCATCCTGGCCATGAAGCAGCCCTTCGCCGGCAGCGCGCGCGTCAAGTTCGAGGAGCAGGCGCAGGCATATGGCGACAGGCTGTACGACGCGCAGGTCGGCGCCGCCGCGCCGCCGGCGCCGCCGGCCCAACCTTGAGCGCCAGGGGCGCTGTCTTATCTCTTTCATGCAGGGAGACTGTAATGAACGGCTTTGCCTGCGGACCGATCTCTCTGAATTGATCTCTTTTACCTAGGAATGACTGCAATGAACGACTCCAGCCTGATTCTCGACGTGAATGTCGAACGCCTGCAGGAACTGCTGCAATCCGCCGGCTATCGCGTCACCGTGTCCGAGCAGAACGGCATGGTGCAATTGCTGAGCGCCAGCCAGGGCGTGGGCTTCGCCGCGCGCATGGGCAACCCCGCCGTCGAATCCGGCCGCTACCTGGACTACACGCTGAGCTGCGCGTTGCGCGTGCAGGGCGAACTGCCGCCCGGACTGGCCGAGCGCTGGAACGTTGAAAAACGCTTCGCCCGCCTGACGCTGCAGGGGGTGTTCCTGGTGCTGGAACTGGACGTGATCCTGGCCGGCGGCGTGTCCGAGAACTACCTGCGCGCCACCGTCGAGCTGTGGGACCGCCTGTTGCAGGAGTTCCTGCTGTTCCTGCGCGCCAACGCCTCCGCCGAAGCCGGCGCCGATGCCGACGCCGTTGAACCGCGGCAGGACGCCGCCACCGAGGCGCTGAACTGATCCATCCGCCCGGCCCGGCGCCTGGCGTTCGGGACGGCAACGTCCCCAACCCCCCAGGCCGCCGTGGCGGCGAATGGCGCATCCAGGCAAGTGAGGTTCCGACCATGAACATTCTCCCCAATCAGCCCGCGCGGCTGCGCGTGACCGCCGCGGTGCTGCTGATCGCGGTGCTGGCCGGCGCGGTGGCGCTGATGCGCGGCAGCCCGGCGCAGAGCAGCGAATCCAGTCCCGTGCCCGCCAAGGCGGCGGCCGCGCCGGAAAAGGGCGCGGCGCCGGCCGCTGCCGCCGCCGCCCAGCCGGCCCCGGCAAAGGCGCCAGCCGTGGCCACCCTGGGCGCGGTGCAGGTGGACCGCGACGAACTGGCGCGCCAGCTCGAATCGCTGCCGCCCGAGGCCCGGGCCCAGCTCAAGGGCAATCGCGCCGGACTGGACCAGTGGCTGCGCGCGCGCCTGGCCGAAAAGGCGCTGGTCGAACAGGCCCGCGCCCAGGGCTGGCCGGAGCGACCCGAACTCAAGCGCGCCTTCCAGGCGGCGCAGGAGCGCATCGTGCTGCAGACCTACCTGGATTCGGTCAGCCGCGCGCCTGACGACTATCCGGCCGAGGCCGACCTGCGCGCCGCCTACGAGCGCGCCAGGCCGCAACTGGCGCAGCCGGCGCTGTACCGCGTCAGCCAGATCTTCCTGCCGGCGGCGCTGGGCGACGGCGAGGCCGTGGCCGCCGCGCGCAGGCAGGCGCAGGACCTGGCCAGGCGCGCCCAGGCGCCCAAGGCGGATTTCGCGGCGCTGGCCAAGAGCCATTCGCAGGACGCTTCGACCCGCGCCCAGGGCGGCGACATCGGCTACGTGCCGTTGGCGCAGTTGACGCCCGAAATGCGGCCTGTGGTCGAGCCGCTCAAGCCCGGCGAGGTGGCGGCGCCGGTGCAGTCGGCGGCGGGCTTCCATATCCTGAAGCTGGTGGACCTGCGCCCGGCCAGCGTGACGCCCTACGAGCAGGTCAAGGACGAGTTGCGTGCCGCGTTGCGGACCCAACGCCAGGAACTGGCGGCGAGGGCTTACCTGGAGGGGCTGCTGAATGCAGGAACCGTCAGCATTGATGGCGCGGCACTCAATGCCGCGTTCGACCAGAGCGCGGCCGCCGCGTCCGCCCAACCCGCCGTCGCCGCTCGCGCGCCCTGAATCCGGCGGCATCGCCGTGGCGCTGGAGGCTCGGCTCGGCCAGGCCCTGGGGCGGGCCGGGCCGCCCGCCAGCCTGCAGTGCGCGGCCGCGTTGCTGCAAGCGGTGCGTGCCGCCTTTGCCGGCGACCTGCATTGGCTGGCGCTGGTGCCGCAGGTCGAGCCGGGCCGGTCGCGCGACGCGCTGCGCGATCCCGGCCTGGATTTGGCCGACCTGCGCGTGCTGTACCGGGCGTTGCGGGTGGCGTGGCTGGCCGAGCTGGTGTTCGGCGGCGCGGACGGCGCGCGACGCTGGCTCCGCAGCCCCAAGCGGCGCCTGCATGGCCGGGTGCCATTGCTGCTGTGCCAGCACGGCCGCTACGCCGCGCTGATCGAGCAGTGGCTGATAAATATCGACGAAGGAAACGGGCCATGACCGCGCTCTGGCGCTTGAGCAACTGCCAGGACCTCATGCCGCGCGCCCGCCCCGCGGGCCGCTGGCATGCCGCCGGCGCGGCGGTTGTGGTGCTGGACGCCACCCCCGCTGCCGCCGTCTTCGCGCGCCTGGCCCAGGCCGAGGTGGAGCATCCGCGCGCCCTGCCGCGCAGCTATTTCCTGCTGGAGCTGCGGGTGCCCGCGGCGGCCGTGGCCGAACCGCGCCCGCCGGCCGGCTGGCAGAGCGATCTGCAGGCCTCGCGCGCCTTCGGCAACGCCTGGCTGGCGCGGGGCGATACCTTGCTGTTGAAGGTGCCCTCGGCGGCCGGCGGCTGCCAATACCTGCTGAATGCCGACCACCCCCTGCTGGCGCAATGCCAGATCGTGTCGTCGCTCGCCTATCCGTTCGCGCCTCATCTGGCGGGCATCGAGGGCGCCGTGCTGGATGGAGCGGGCTGGCTGGCCTGTGCGCACGACTGACGCGGAGGGCGGCGGCCCTGCCGGCGGCGGGGCCTGCCGCCCGGGACGGCCCCGGCTGGGCATAGAATATGCCGCATCCGTCCCTATTCGCAGGAGCCCGCGTATGACCGCCATTCCCGCTGCCGCCACGTCCGGCGCAGCGCTGCCCGCCGTGACCGCGCGGGTCGACGTCGTTTCCATCCAATCGCAGGTGGTCTATGGCTGCGTCGGCAACAATGCCGCCATGCCCGTGTTCCGCCAGGCCGGGCTGCGCGCCATCGCGCTGCCCACCGTCATCCTGAGCAATACCCCGCACTATCCGACGCTGCACGGCGGCGCGGTGCCGCTGGACTGGTTCGAGGGCCTGCTGCGCGGATTGGACGAGCGCGGCGTGACCGCGGTGGCGCGCGCCGTGGTCTGCGGCTACCTGGGCCAGCCTGGCCAGGCCGACCTGCTGGCGGACTGGCTGCGCGGGCTGCGGGCGGCGCGGCCCGAGGTGCGGGTGCATATCGACCCGGTCATGGGCGACCGCAACGACGGCCTGTACGTGGATGCCGGGCTGGTGGCGCAATACCGCCGCAGGCTGGTGCCGCATGCCCACGGCATGACGCCCAACCATTTCGAGCTGGAGCAGATGGTGGGCCGGCCGCTGGCCTCGATCGACGAAGTGGCGGCGGCCGCGCGCGAACTGATCGCCGAGGGGCCGGAATGGATCGTGGTCACCAGCGCCGCGCCGCAGACGGCGGCGCCCGGCACCCTGCGGCTGGCGGTGGTGACGGCCGCCGACTGCGTGGTGCTGGGCCACCCCGAGATCGCCATCCCGCCCTCGGTGCATGGCACCGGCGACGTGTTCATGGCGGCCATCACCGCGCGGCTGCTGGCCGGTGATTCCCTGGAAAACGCGGCGCGCGACGCGGCCGCCGCCGTGACCGGAGCGCTGGCGCGCACCCGCGATCTCGGCTGGGAAGAACTGGCGGTGGAAGGTTGACGCGGGCGGGCCGCCGCGCCCGCCGTGTCTTGCTCAATACGTCTTGTAGGGCAGGAACTTGCCGCTCATCACGATCTGCACGCGGTCGCCCTTGGGATCGGCCTCGCGCGTCAGGTCCATCTTGAAGTCGATGGCGCTCATGATGCCGTCGCCGAACTCTTCGTTGATGAGCGCCTTGAACGTGGTGCCGTAGACGTTGATCAGCTCATAGAAGCGGTAGATCAGCGGGTCGGTGGGCACCGTGGTGGGCAGCGAGCCCTTGTAGGGCACCACCTGTAGCTGCACCACCGCGTCGGCGGGCAGGTCCAGCAGGCGGGCGGCGGCCTGGGCCTGTTGCTCGGTCAGGGTCATCTGGCCCAGCAGCGCCGCGGTGGTCCATTCCTTGCTCTGGCCGACGGCCTCGGCGATGGCGGCCCAGGACAGCTTCTTTTCCAGGCGGCGGGTGACGATCAGTTCGGTGACTTCGGCGCGGGACATCATGGGGGTTCACTCCTTGTGGGAAGCCTTGTCGACCAGGAAGTCGACGAGATGGTTGCGGATTTCGTAATAGCGCGGCTCGTGGTGCAGGCTGGCGCGGGTGCGGCCGCGCGGCAGGTCCACCTCGACCGACTCGGCGATGCGGGCATGGGGGCCCGCGCTCATCAGCAGGATGCGGTCCGACAGCAGGATGGCCTCGTCCACGTCGTGCGTGATCATGAAGACGGTCTGGCGGGTTTCCTGCACGATGGCGCGCAGTTCGTCCTGGATGGTGCCGCGCGTCAGCGCGTCGAGCGCGCCGAAGGGCTCGTCCAGCAGCAGCATGCGCGGCTGGATGGCGAAGGCGCGGGCGATGCCGACGCGCTGCTTCATGCCGCCCGACAGCTCGCACGGCTTCTTGTCGGCGGCGCGGGCCAGGCCGACCATGTCCAGGTAGCGCAGGCTGTGCTCGCGCACCTGGGCGCGGGAATAGGCCGGCCAGCGCGAGCGCACGCCGAATTCGACGTTCTGCAGCGCGCTCAGCCAGGGCAGCAGGGCGTGCGCCTGGAACACCACGCCGCGCGCCAGCGACGGGCCGGCGATCTCGCGGCCGTCCATGATGACGACGCCTTCGCTGGCCTCGTCGATGCCGGCCAGGATGTTCAGGATGGTGGTCTTGCCGCAGCCCGAATGGCCGATCACGCAGACGAACTGGCCTTGTTCGATGCCGAAGTCGATGTTCTCGAACACCGGCGCCGCCGGCCGGCCGTCGCGGCCCGGGTAGCGCTTGGCCAGCGCCTGCACTTGCAGAAAGGGTGGGCTCATGGCGTTCACTCCCGGTAGCTGACCAGCCGCGCGGCGCGCGCCAGCACGGTGTCCAGCAGCATGCCGATCAACCCGATGAAGAAGATGGCGCAGATGATGTTGGCGATGGACAGGTTGTTCCATTCGTTCCAGACGAAGTAGCCGATGCCGGTGCCGCCGATCAGCATTTCGGCCGCCACGATCACCAGCCAGGCAATGCCGACCGAGATGCGCATGCCGGTCATGATGGTGGGCGCGGCCGCCGGCAGGATCACCAGCAGGGCGGTGCGCAGCCGCGACACTTCCAGCGTGCGCGCCACGTTCAGCCAGTCCTGCCGCACGGCGCCCACGCCGAACGCCGTGTTCACCAGCATCGGCCAGAGCGAGCAGATGAAGATCACGAAGATGGCTGAGGTGTCGGCATCCTTGATGGTGTACAGCGCCAGCGGCATCCAGGCCAGCGGCGAGATCGGCTTGAGCACCTGGATGAACGGGTCGAAGGCGCGGTAGACGGTCCTGGACATGCCGATCAGGAAGCCCAGCGGAATCGCCACCAGCGCCGCCAGCAGGAAGCCGGTCAGCACCCGCGCCACCGAATACGCCAGTTGGATGCCGATGCCCTTGTCGTTGGGGCCGCGGTCGTAGAACGGATCGCGCAGGTGCTGCCACAGCCGGGCGCCGACCTCGGCCGGGCCGGGGAAGGGCGTCTGCGAACCGCTGGCGGCGGCGTTGCCAACCAGCGCCGCATAGGCCGGATCGACCGTCGCCCCGCCGGCGGCGGGGCGGGTGGCGACGTGCCACAGCAGCAGGAACAGCAGGAACAGGATGACGGACAGGAAGGTCGCCCGCCAGGGTTGCACGGCCCGCATCAGCTCCTCCGGATCTTGAAGCTGGCCAGGTAGGCTTCGGGCTGGGCGGGGTCGAAGGGCTTGCCCATCACGCTGAAGGTCTTGGCGGCGTCGGCGGGCGGGGTCAGGCCGGCCTCGCGCATCAGGCGCAGCGCGTCGGTCGCCAGGAACACCTCATTGGCGACTTTCTGATAGTCGACATCGCCTTTTATCTGGCCCCAACGCTTCATCTGCGTCAGGATCCACACCGCGAACGAACCCCACGGCATGGGATCGAAGTCGATGCGCTGCGGGTCCTTGAGCACGTTGCCCAGGCCGTCGGCGTAGGTGCCGGTCAGCACCTGTTCCACCACCGTGACCGGCTGGTTCAGGTAGTTGGGCGCGGCGATGGCTGCGGCAATCTCCTTGCGGTGGGCCGGGTCGCGGGCGTAGGCGGTGGCCTCGATGATGGCCTTGAGCAGGGCCTGGTAGGTATTGGGCTGGGCGGTCACGAATTCGCGGCTGGCCGAGAACGCGCAGCACGGATGGCCGTCCCAGATGGCCTTGGACAGGGTGTGGATGAAGCCCACGCCGTCATAGACCGCGCGCTGGTTGACCGGGTCCGGCGCCAGGAAGCCGTCGATGTTGTCGGCGCGCAGGTTGGCCACCATTTCGGGCGGCGGCACCGAGCGGATCTGCACATCGGTATCCGGATCCAGGCCATGTTCGGCCAGGTAGTAGCGCAACAGGTAGTTGTGCATGGAATAGTCGAACGGCACGGCGAACTTGAAGCCCTTCCAGTCCTTCGGATCGCGCCGGTCCTTGTGCTTCATGGACAGGGTGATGGCCTGGCCATTGATGTTCTCCACGGCGGGCATGGTCCACGGCACCGCGCGGCTGGCGCCCACGCCCAGCGAGATGGCCAGCGGCATGGGCGACAGCATGTGCGCGGCGTCGTACTCGCCGGACATGGCCTTGTCGCGGATCAGCGCCCAGCCGGCGGTCTTGACCACTTCCACGTCCAGTCCCTGCTTGCCATAGAACCCCATCGGGTGCGCCATGATGATGGGCGTGGCGCAGGTGATGGGGATGAAGCCGACCTTCAGCTTCTGCTTCTCCAGCGGGCCGGCGGATTGGGCAAAGGCCTCCTTGGCGGCCGCCAGCGGGAACAGCGCGGCGACGGCGGCCATGGCCGTGCCCCCGCCGACCGCGCGCAGGAAGCGGCGGCGCAGGGCGTCCTGCGGGAACAGGGCGCGCATGACGGCGCCTTCCACCGCGCGGTCAAAGGCGGCGTCGCCGGACGCCGCGCCAGCGCGGGCGTCCTGGCCGTCCGCCGCCGCGCGCGCGTGCTCGGCCTGGGAGGCATGGCGGCCGCAGGCGCAGGCCAGGCGGCTGGCGGGATCGAACGGATTGCTGAACAGGGACATGGAGGCCTCCAGGGTTCGGAATGCCTCCATCTTGGGGCGCGCCGCCGGCGCCCGGTATCGCCGGTTCGACGATATCCATGTAGGGGGCGCACTACACGGTGCGCGGCCGCGCCGGGCCGGTGCGCGCCGCGCTCAGCGCGCACCCAGGTGGTGCGCGCGGGCATAGTCCACCAGCTCGACCAGCGTGCGCACGCCCAGCTTCTCGAAGATGCGGGCGCGGTAGGTGGAAATGGTGTTCACCGACAGCGCCAGTTGCTCGCCGATGGCCGACACCGATTTGCCGGCCGCCAGCAACTGCAGCACCTGGAATTCGCGGTTGGACAGCAGCTCGTGCGGCGGCCGGGTGCTGTCCTGGCGCACGGTGTGCGCCAGCAGTTCGGCAACGGTCGGCGTGACGTACATCCGGCCGGCGGCGGCGTTGACCAGCGCCGCCAGCAGCTCGTCTGGATCGCAGCCTTTGTTCAGATAGGCATGGGCGCCGGCGCGCAGGGCCCGCACCGCGAACTGCGATTCCGGATAGACCGACAGCATCACCACGCCCAGCGCCGGATGGTCGGCGCGCACCGTCTTGAGCACGTCCAGGCCGTCGCGCTCGCCCAGCGCCACGTCCAGCACCATCGCGTCGAAGGGCTCCTGGCGCAGCGCGCGCAGGGCGGCGGGGGCGTCGGCGGCCTCCCGCACCAGGCCCACGCGCGGGTCTTCCTGCAGGATGCGGGCCAGGCCGCGGCGGATGATGAGGTGGTCGTCGACGATCAGCAGGTTCAGAGGCATGGCGTCGTCTCCTCAGGCCGCTTGCGGGTTCAGGCGCAGGCGGGCGCACAGGCCGGCGCCGGGCGCGCTGTCCAGCTCCAGGTCGCCGCCGATGGCGCGGGCCCGTTCGCGCATGCCCAGGATGCCGAAGGTCTGGCGCGTCTCGGGCAACCGCATGCCCACGCCGTCGTCTTCCACTTCCAGCAGCAGGCCATCCTCGCCCCAGACCGCGCTGACGCTGACGCTGCGGGCCCGCGCGTGGCGCTGCACATTGGTCAGCAGTTCCTGCACGATGCGGTAGACGGCGATTTCCGCCTCGGGCGCCAGGCGGCGGCTTTCGGTGTCGGGCGGGCACAGGTAGCGGCAGCGCAGCCCGCTGCGCGCCTGCAGGTCCTGCAGCAGCGTTTCCAGCGCCGCCCACAGGCCCAGGTGGTCCAGCACCACCGGCCGCAGGTCGTTGAGGATGCGGCGGGTGGCGTCCATGGCCGTCTGCGTCACCTCCAGCATGCGGTCCAGGTGGGCCTGCAGGGGCGGCTCGCCCGCCAGTTGCCGGCGCAGCCAGTTCAGGTCCAGTTGCAGCGCGGTGAACGAGGCGCCCAGGTCGTCGTGGATATTGCGGGCGATGTGGGCGCGTTCCTGCTCGCGCAGCGTGCTCAGGTGCGAGGCCAGCCGCCGCAGCGATTCATGGGCGGCGCTGAGTTCGGCGGTGCGCACCTGCACCCGCGCTTCCAGTTGCGCCCGGGTGCCTTGCAGCTCGCGCTCGATGCGCTTGCGCGCGCTGATGTCCGAAAACGTCACCACCGCGCCCACGACTTCCTGGTCGTTGCGGATCGGGTACGAGGCATACTGCGCGTCGAAGCAGGAGCCGTCGCGGCGCCACAGCACCTCGTCGTCGACCCGTTCGCCGCGGCCGTCGCGAAAGGCCTTGAAGATGCGGCAGTCGTGCACCGGCATCAGGCTGCGGTCGGCGTGGGAATGATGGATCAGGTAATGCATGTTGCGGCCCACCACCTCGTCGGGGGTGTAGCCCAGCATGGCGGCGCCGGCGCCGTTGATGAAGATGCAGCGGCCGCGCAGGTCGATGCCGTAGATGCCCTCGCCGGCCGATTCCAGCAGCATTTCCAGCTGGCGGCGCCAGGCCGCGTGGTGTGACAGGTGTTTCAGATCCGCGAACATAGCCTTTCGACGGGCCTGGACGGCCCGATTCCCCTGGTTCGGGCGATTTCCGCCCTGTTTTTCCTTTCCGGGCAGTGTACGGCAGGCCGGCGCGGTTATCGCATTTATCAAACACACCGTTCCACCAGGCCGAACAAGTCGCCCGCGGCAGGCGGGTAAAATCAGGGGTTGTCCACCACGCTGGGAGCCAGAGTGCAGCCGGTCATTTCAGTTCAAGGCCTATCCAAGCGATACGCCTCGGGATTCCAGGCGCTCAAGAGCGTCGACCTGGAGATCCAACGCGGCGAGATCTTCGCCTTGCTCGGCCCCAACGGCGCGGGCAAGACCACGCTCATCAGCATCATCTGCGGCATCGTCAACCCGACCGAAGGCCGGGTGCTGGCCGACGGCCACGACATCCTCACCGACTACCGCGCCGCCCGCAGCGCCATCGGCCTGGTGCCGCAGGAGATCTCCACCGACGCCTTCGAAAGCGTGTGGAACACGGTCACCTTCAGCCGCGGCCTGTTCGGCAAGCCGGCCAATCCCGAATACATCGAGAAGGTGCTGCGCGACCTGTCGTTGTGGGACAAGAAGGACAGCCGCATCATGGCCCTGTCCGGCGGCATGAAGCGGCGCGTGATGATCGCCAAGGCGCTGTCGCACGAACCCAAGATCCTGTTCCTGGATGAACCCACCGCCGGCGTCGACGTCGAATTGCGGCGCGGCATGTGGGACATGGTGCGGCGCCTGCGCGAGAACGGCGTCACCATCATCCTGACCACCCACTACATCGAGGAAGCCCAGGAAATGGCCGACCGCGTCGGCGTGATCCGCAAGGGCGAGATCATCCTGGTCGAGGAAAAGAACGCGCTCATGACCAAGCTGGGCAAGCGCCGCCTGACGTTGACGCTGAAGGCGCCGCTGCCGGGCATCCCGACCGCGCTGGAGCCGTTCCACCTGGAAATGTCGGCCGACGGCCGCCAGCTGGTCTACACCTACGACAACCAGGGCGGCGGCCAGATCTCCGGCCTGCTGCGGCGCCTGACCGAACTGGACATCGAATTCACCGACCTCAACTCCTCGGAAAGCTCGCTCGAAGAGATTTTCGTCAGCCTGGTGCACGGACAATCATGAATTTCTACGCAATCCGCGCCATCTATCGCTTCGAAATGGCCCGCGCCTGGCGCACGCTGATGCAGAGCGTGCTGTCGCCGGTCATCTCCACCTCGCTGTACTTCGTGGTGTTCGGCTCGGCCATCGGTTCGCACATGGTGCAGATCGACGGCGTCAGCTACGGCGCCTTCATCGTGCCGGGCCTGATCATGCTGTCGCTCTTGACCCAGAGCGTGGCCAATGCTTCGTTCGGCATCTACATGCCGCGCTTCTCGGGCACCATCTACGAGATCCACTCGGCGCCCATCTCGTACCTGGAGATCGTCGCCGGCTACGTCGGGGCGGCGGCCAGCAAGTCCATCATCCTGGGGCTGATCATGCTGGCCACGGCGCGCCTGTTCGTGCCGTTCGAGATCGCGCATCCATTCTGGATGCTGGGTTTCCTGCTGCTCACGGCCATCACCTTCAGCCTGTTCGGCTTCATCATCGGCGTGTGGGCCGACGGCTTCGAGAAGCTGCAGATCATCCCGCTGATGATCATCACGCCGCTGACCTTCCTGGGCGGCACCTTCTATTCCATCAAGATGCTGCCGCCGTTCTGGCAGGGCGTGACGCTGTTCAACCCGGTGGTGTACCTGGTCAGCGGCTTTCGCTGGGCGTTCTATGGCGTGGCCGACGTCAACGTCGGCATCAGCGTCGCCATGACGCTGGTATTCCTGGCCGTCTGCCTGGTGGTGGTGCGCTGGATCTTCAAGACCGGCTATCGCCTGAAGACCTGAGCCTGTCCGTCGGCCGCCCGCTGGAGCAGGGGGGCGGCCCGCGCCAGGCGCCCGCGTGTGCGCCTGGCGCCAGCGCCGGACCGGCTACGCCGCCGCCACGGGCGCCTGGCGCGCCAGCCCGCCATGGGCATCGAGCAGCCGCTCGCGCCACGCGGCCACCGGATCGTCGGCCGCCAGCAGTTCCAGCGCGCTGGTGCAGCGCGCCCACATGAAGAAACCGAACACCGCGTAATCAGCGTAGGCTGGCTGCTGACCCGCCAGGTACGGCTGCCGCGCCAGCATCTGGCGCAATGGCAGCAGGGAGGCGCGCAGGGCCGCCAGTTGTTCTTCCCGCAGCGCGGGCAGGTCTTCGAGCGGGCCGAAGCGTTTTTCGCGGGTGTGGCGGAAGTAGTCCTTGTCCTTGGCGTCGATCAGGGCGTGGATCTCCGGCAGCAGCAACCGCGCCAGCGTCGGCACCAGGGTGGTGTCGGCCCAGCTGTTGGCGAACAGGCTGAGCGCCCGGCCGGTATCGCCGCCGAACAGCGAGGGGTGTTCGGGGAACGTGTCTTCCAGGTAGCAGGCGATCTGCCACGAATCGCTGATCACGTGGTCGCCGTGCACCAGCACCGGCACCAGCTTCTGGCCCGAGAATTCGATCGCTTCCTTGTCGGTGAAGCGCCACGGCACGGTGTTGGCGGTCAGGCCCTTGTGGGCCAGCGCCATGTGCGTTTTCCAGCAATGCGGGCTGAAGCGCAGCGTCGGATCGGCGCCGGCCAGGTCGTACAGGGTGAGATCGGGGGTCAAGATGCCGCGCTCCTTGAAGGGTTCCCCGGCAGGATACCCCCAAGGCGCGCTGAGCGGGGAGGGGGGCCTACTGTACGGTCGCGCCGGCCTTGCCCATGTTCATGAGGCGCTGCTTGAGCTGCGGATCCTGCTGCACGGCGCGGCCGATGCCGTTGAATTCCTCGACGGACAGGCCGTCCGCCTGCACCAGCTTGACCATCTTGGCGTCCGCTTCCTGGATCACCTTCTGCTTGGCCGCGTCGGTCTTGGCGGCGTCGACCTTGGGCCGATATTCGTCCACCACGCCCGACACCTTCTGCGAGGCCGAGGCAAAGCGCTGCAACTGCTGGTCGGTGGGTTGCGCGGCGGCGGGCGCCGTCGGCGTCTGGCTGGCGGGCGCGTTCTGCGCCAGGACGGGAGCACCGGACAAGACGGCCGCGGCTAGCACGGCCGACAGGATTGCGGTTTTGGAACGCTGCATGGAAACCTCCTAATTCCGGGTGAATGTCCGACCATGATGACAACCGGCCCCGGGGCGGTTCAAGTTTCGCAATGTGTTTTCCTGTGTCGGCGGACCACGATGGCGCCGGGCCTGCGCGGGAGTGGCGCCCCGGGCGGGCGGCGGAAATGTTTTGCCCGCAACTTCGTGACATTGCGCAAGCGGATCGCAGGCCGGGTGTCGGCGGCGGGGGGCGTCGCTGCCGCGCCGGAGCCGTCAGGGCGCCAACTGCACCGCCGTGTACACGTGTCCCTGGCCCTGCTGGTAACCGCAATGGAACGACTGGCCGCGCCGGAAATCCGGGCCGGCATCGCGCTGCAGCCGCAGCACCAGCCGCTGCGCCGTCACGTCCGCATGCACCACGGCCAGGTCGCTGAATTCCAGCGGGCAGCGCGTCAGCGGGAACTGGCACTTGTAAAGCGCTTCCTTGGCCGAGAACACCAGCGTGGCCCAGACGGCGCGGGGCAGGGCGCCGGCCACCAGGCCGTGCTCATCGGGCAGCATGCAGACGGCTTCGATCGCTTCCAGCGCATCGGCGCCGGCGATCGCTTCCAGGTCGATGCCCAGGCCGCGCGTGTCGGCGAGGCGGCCCACGGCCACGCCCAGCAAGCGCCGGCTGTGGCTGATGGAGCCGACGAAGCCCTCGGGCCAGCGCGGCGCGCGGTCCGCGTCCGCGCCGACCTGCACGGTGCGCGCGCCCAGCCCCGCCAGCAGCGTTGCGGCCAGTTCGCGTCCCGCCTGGTATTCGGCCTGGCGGCGCGCGGCGGGGTCCGGCGCGTCATCGGCCGGCAGGGGTTGCACGCGTTGGGCAATGCGGCCGGTCAGGACAAAAGGCGCGTAGGGGGCGGGCAGCGGAGTCAAGGCAGGGCGCCATCGGGTGGGATGCTCCGATCATAGGCCATCGCCGCGCCGCTGCGCTCAGGCCAGCGCCATGCTCAGCAGCACCAGCGCCAGCAGCGCGACGTAGACGCGGGCGTGCCATTGGTCCGGAATGCGCGGGATCAGCGGCGCCGCCAGCCGGATGCCGGCCAGCGACCCCAGCGCCAGCGCTGCGAAGGCCAGCAGGTCGACATAGCCGATGATCCAAGGCGCCAGCGGCGCCGGCAGCGCCCGCGCCGCCGCCATGTAGGCCAGCGTGCCGACAATCGCCACCGGCAGCGTCAGCGGATTGGCCATGGCCGCGGCCTTGGCCATCGGCAAACCGCGGCGGCGCAGCAGCGGCACCGTCATCACGCTGCCGCCGACGCCCAGAAACGTGGCGATGACGCCGATCGCCACGCCGCCTCCGACCGTCACGCCCTGGCCCAGGGGCCGCGCCGCGCGCGTCTCCCGCTGCGCCATGAAGCCCTGGCGCAGCACGCAGTCGAGAATGGTCACGGCCAGATAGGCGATGAAGGCATGGCGCACCAGGTCGCCGCTGGCGCGGGTGGCGGCCCAGGCGCCCAGCAGCGCGCCCGCCCCGATGAAGGCGGCCAGCGGCCAGACGTAGCTGCGCACGATGTTGCCGGCGCGCTGGTGCCTGCGGGTCGCGGCCACCGAGTTGACGATCATCACGCAGGTCGAGGTCGCCACCGCGATGTGCATGGCCGCCTGGCCGATGGCGTCCTGCGCGCCATGGGTGGCGGTCAGCACGCCATACAGCACCGGCACCACCACGAAGCCGCCGCCAAAACCGAACAACACCGTGGTCACGCCGCTCAACGCGCCGAACAGCGCCAATGTCACGTACAGCATTTCATGCGTCCTTTCCGTGAAACCGCCACGATAGGGCGGCTGGCGCTGGCTTGCTTTCGAGGATTGGACAATAATGTTTGCGTTCCGGCCACGTCCCGTCATGCGAAACAGCCACATCGATCAGCACGATCGCCTCGACCGCGCGGTGGTTGCCATCGGCAACGACTACCCGCCCGGCCACCTGCTGCCGGCGCACACGCACCGCCGCGCGCAACTGCTGTACGGGGCCACCGGCGTCATGCACGTCGTCACCCGCGACGGCAACTGGGTGGTGCCGCCGCAGCGCGCCGTGTGGATCCCCGCGGGCGTGGCGCACCAGGTGCGCATGCAGGACGTCAGTACGCGCAGCGCCTATATCGAGCCGGGCGCGGCCCGCGCCGGCAGCGCCGCCTGCGAGGTGGTCGAGGTGTCGCCGCTGCTGCGTCAGTTGCTGCTGGCGGCGGTCGACATGCCTGCCGACTACGATCCGGCCGGCCGCGACGGGGCGCTGGCGGCGCTGCTGCTGCACGAGGTGACGCGCGCGCCGGTGCTGCCCCTGCACATCCCGCTGCCGCGCGACAAGCGCCTGGCGCCGCTGTGCCGCGCCTTCGTCGCCGCGCCCGACGTGCGCCAGTCGCCCGAGGCCTGGGCCGAGCGCCTGCACATGAGCCCGCGCACCTTCAGCCGCCACTTCCGCCAGCAGACCGGCATGGCGTTCTCGGCCTGGCGCCAGCGCGCCTGCGTGGTGCTGGCGCTGGCGCGGCTGGCCGCCGGCGCGCCGGTGACGGCGATCGCGCTGGACTTCGGCTACCAGAGCCCGGCGGCGTTCTCGACCATGTTCCGGCGCGTGCTGGGCCGTCCGCCCACGAGTTATCTGCACCCGGCCGACTAGGGACGGCTGCGGGCGTGCGGGCACGGCCCTGGGGGATTCAGCGCCGCAGTTTCATCGACACATCGGTATGCGTGCCGCGATCCAGGTCCGCGCCCAGCGGTTGCGTCCACAGCGGCAGCTTGAGCAATTCGTTGCCGACCTCGCCCGATTCGATGCGCTGCGCGATGTCATCGAGCAGCAGCGTGCGGGTCGCGAATCCGCGCCCCTGCAAACCGCGTGCGAACAGGCGGTAGGTCAGGTTGGGTTCGGCGCCCTTCATGACGCCCAGGTCGAGAATGCGGCCATGCTCGTCGCGCAGCAGCAGGTGGCCGGGGCGGGCGTAGATGCGGTAGATGCGCCACGGCGAGGACACCGCGGCGTGTTCGCGCGGGCGCTCGGATCGAGCCGGCGCGTCGGCCGCCGCGGGTGTGGCGGGCGGCAGCAGTTTCACGCAGGCGTTGGCGAATCTGGCAATGGACCTTCCGATGCGACTCACGGTCGTCTTCCTCCGGGATGGCGATACGGCGAGGAGACGCGCGTTCAAGCACCACCGTTGCAGCATACGCGCTTTATCGACCGTAGCGGGCATTTGCGCAGAGAGTTACGTAATTGGCCCGAATGCCGCCTCCCTCGGGTCCGATATATCACAAAAGTGATCAATGGAATCACGTATCGGCCTGTATCGGCCTGGATGTTAATTGGAAACAGCCGTTGACTTTCGCCTGTCGGGCACCCATAGTGGACTTGCAGCTATTCGAGCATCGTGATCAACGTCCGGTATCGCGCCCCTTCTGGCGCCTCATTGTTCGCCATCCCTTTCCTTGATTGGCTCCCTTCCCGGGCGCTGCCCGCCATGCAAGGAGTGAAATGATGGAAACCGGAATTGTGAAGTGGTTCAACGACGCCAAGGGCTTTGGCTTCATCATGCCCGAGAACGGCGGCAAGGACCTGTTCGCGCATTTCTCCGAGATCGTCGGTGACGGCCACAAGGCGCTGGTCGAGAACCAGCGCGTCAGCTACGTCACGGCGCAAGGCGCCAAAGGCCCGCACGCGACGCAGATTCGCGCAATGTGAACGACGGCCCCGCCGTGCGGGGCCATCGGTTCAGACAGGAGGACACATGTTCCATAACAACATGGTCTACAAGGGCTACCGGCTGATCGCCAGCGTATCCCGCATTTCCGTGGCGGGCAGCCCCCGTCCCGCCTTCACCGCGACCGTGGGGGTCGAGCTGGCCGCCGATTGGCACCGCCTGCACGACCCGCACCTGGTGCCGTTGTTCGCGGCCGGCGGCTTCGTGTCGTCGCCAGTCATGGCGGTGGATGCCGCCATCCATCACGGCCGCCAGTTGGTCGACGGCTACGTGCGGCCAGCCGCGCAGGTGCCCGCGCGCTAGCGCGGCGCGTCGACAGGGCGTGGCCTGAACGCGTTCAGGCAGCGCCCGCGCCGTACCACAGCACGGCGAAGAAATGACAGACGGTGCCGGCCAGCACGAACAGGTGCCAGACGAAGTGGCCATAGCGCCAGCGGTTGTCGAACACGAAGAACACCACGCCGCCGGTGTAGGCCAGCCCGCCGGCCAGCAGCCACCACAGGCCGCCGCTGGGCACCAGCTCGAGCATCGGCTTGACGGCGATGACCACCAGCCAGCCCATCGCCAGGTACAGCCCGGTGGACAGGGCGGGGCGGTCGAGCCGCTTGCTCGCCTTCAGCCCCACGCCCAGCAGCGCCATGCCCCACACCAGGCCGAACAGCGTCCAGCCCCAGGGACCGCGCAGCGCGCCCAGCGCGAACGGAGTATAGGTGCCCGCGATCAGCAGGTAGATGGCCGAGTGGTCGAGCACATTGAACAGGCGCTTGGCGCGGTTGTCCGGCAGCGCGTGGTAAATGGCCGACGCCAGGTAAAGCAGGCACATGCTGGCGGCAAAGATCGCCGCGCCGACGATAAACGCGGCATCGCCCTGGCGCGTGGCCGCGACGATCAGGATCGGGGCGGCGGCCAGCGCGCCAGCCGCGCCCAGACCGTGGCTGACGGTGTTGGCGATTTCCTCTCCGAGGGTCTGGCGGCGGTCATTCGGGAACATGGTGTGCGGGGCGAGCGAGAATTGTAGTCAGGGTTTTCACCATAAGGGTTTTGCGTCGCCGCCTCAAGTCGGCCGGAGGCGCAGGGCGGCCCGCCTTGATTTTCTGCAAACCCGGCCGCTGCGGGGGCGCTCGAAAAGCTGCGAGGGCAAGTTACTGTGTGATACATTTCTCTCGCTAAATCAGCCGCCCGCAGAGGCAGCGCTTTGGCTGCGTACCGCGTTATCGAGGGGCTGCGCATCCGGCGGGCCCGCACAGACTCTTCAAGGGGAGGCTCTTCTATGATTCCGGCAATCGGCCTGATGGTTGGGGCATACATCGTCACGCGCATGACCGCGACGCTGACCCGGCCAGGCACCAGCAAGGTCGTCAAGGTGCTTTCCATCATCACGATCGCGGTGGCGCTGGTCTCCTGTCTGGAATTGCTGACGAGCGGCGCGGCAATCCAGTCCGGTCGGTTCTGAGCCGGGCCGGTCCCGGAGCATGAGCGTCCGCCCGCGGCGGATGCGGCAGTCGGCGGGCCGCGCGTTGCGGCCAGGCGGTTTTCAAACGTCGTCGTGGAGTCACACAGCGTTCACAGGCCCGATCAATGGCGCGCAGTCTCACCCATCTGTTTTTCACCGCCGCGAAGAAGCTGAGCCGCATGCAGCGCGCGGCCATGCGCATCGCGGCGCCCAAGCGGGCGCGCAAGCGCGCCGCGCCGGCGCGTCCGGCCGCCGCCCGGCCGGCCGCGCACAGCGCCACCGGCGCCGCGGCCCCCAGCCTGGGCAGCGGTCGCTGGGAAGCCTCGCGACAATTCACCGACGCGCACGGCCGCAGCCTGTCTTTCGCCCGCTACACGCCGCCGGCCGTGCCGCGCCAGGGTATGCCGCTGGTGGTGATGCTGCATGGCTGTCGCCAGACCGCGCTGGCGTTCGCGCGCGGGTCGCGCATGAACCAGTGGGCCGACGCCGGCGGATTCATGGTGCTGTACCCGCAGCAATCGATGACGCGGCAGGTGCAGCGCTGCTGGCGCTGGTTCCAGCCCGACGCGCAGCACGGCGGCGCCGAGGCCGACCTGATCGCCGCCTTGATCCAGGCCGAGGTGGCGCGCCACGGGCTGGACCCTGAACGCGTCTACATCGCCGGCCTGTCGGCCGGCGCCGGCATGGCCGGGCTGGTGGCGCTGCGCCATCCCGCGCTGATCGCCGCGCTGGCGATGCATTCCGGGCCGGTGCTGGGCGACGCGCACAGTGCCGCGGCCGGCCTGAACACGATGCGCCGCGGCTCGGTCAAGCCGTTGCTGCCGCTATTGCAGGGCGTGGCGGATCCCGCCGCGTTCGCGCTCGGCATGCCGGCCATGATCCTGCAGGGGCAGATGGATCCGGCGGTGGCGCCGCGCAATGCCAGGCAATTGTTCGAGCAGTTCCGCGCCCTGAACGGGCTGGCGGCGGACGAGCCGCCGGTCGAGCGGGTGCTGGGCCTTGGCACCGAGAAGGCCTATCGCCGCGTCGATCTGTTGCGGGGCCGCAAGATCGTGCTGCGGTTGTGCGAAATCACCCGCGTCGAGCACGGCTGGAGCGGCGGCGATGCCTCGGTGCGCTATCACGCGCGCAGCGGCCCGGATGCCTCGGCGCTGATCTGGCGGTTCTTCCAGGGGCAGCGGCGCGTGGTCGCGTAGCGCGCCTGCGGGCAAGGGCGGCGGGGTGGCCTGACGGCGGCCAGCGCGTTATTGTTCGGGAAACGGAAACAGACATGTCGTCCCCGGCGCCGGCCGGCCGTCGCGGCGCGGCGCTAACATCGCGCCACGCCCGCGGACCCGGCGCCGTTCCCGCGCCCGGCCGGGCAAGCCTATTCGGAACTCATCATCATGTCCCTGTCCATCTACCAGGCCTCGGTGCCTGTCTTCATCCGCGGTTTGAGCGTGCTGGCCGCGCTGCTGGAAAAGGGCGCCGCCCACGCGGCCGCCAACGGCATCGATCCGGCCGAGCTGGTCAATGCCCGCCTGGCCCCCGACATGTACCCGCTGTCGGGGCAGGTGCAACGCGCCAGCGACGCCTCCAAGTTCGCCACGCAGCGCCTGTCGCAGGTCGAATCGCCCAGGTTTCCCGATGAGGAAACCACATTCGAGCAATTGCAGAAGCGCATCGCCGACACCATCGCCTACCTGCGCTCGGTGCCGGCCGAGGCGCTCGAGGGCGCCGAGGGCCGTAAGATCACGCTCAGCTTCGGCGAGTTCAAGCCCGAATTCCAGGGCGATGCCTACCTGCTGACGTTCGCGCTGCCGAACTTCTATTTCCACGTCACCACCGCCTACGACATCCTGCGCCACGCCGGCGTGCCGATCGGCAAGCTGGACTTCCTGGGGCCGTACACGGCCTGACGCCGCGTCGGGGCGTCCCGCACGCCCTCGCCGGTACGCCCTCGCCGGTACGCCCTCGCCGGTACGCCCGCGCCCTTGCGGACGCGGGCCGGGCGGGCGCTTGAAGCGGCGGGTCAGTCCGGCTGCTTCGAGCGATCGCCGCAGCCTTCCATCTCGCCCATCCGGGCCATGTTGCGCTGGATTTCCTCCGGCGTCAGGTCTTCCTTGTGGGTGGCGATCGACCAGCGGTGGCCGAACGGATCCACCACCTGGCCGTAGCGGTCGCCCCAGAACATGTCGGCCGCCGGCATGGTGACCTGCGCGCCCGCCGCCACCGCCTGCTTGATCGCGGCATCCACATCCTGCACGTACAGGTGCAACGTTACCGGCGAACCCTTGAGCGCCTTTGGGCCCAGGCTGCCCCATTCGGGGAAGTCATCCATCAGCATCACCACCGAATCGCCGATGCGGATCGCGGCATGCATCACCTTGCCGCCGGGGGCCGGCAGGCGCGTCAGTTCCTTGGCATCGAACGCCTTGCGGTAGAAGGCAATGGCATCCGAGGCGCCTTCGCACACGATGTGCGGGGTCAGGGTGTGCATGCCGTCGGGAATCGCTTGCTTTGCGGGGGTGGCCATGATGTGTCTCCGATAACCGTGAAAAAGAGGGGTACTTGGGGGACGGGCGCCGGCGACTGCGCAGTCCGGCCCGTCCTGTTCCCACGACGAATGGGCGGCGCCGGGATCGACATGCCGCCGCGATTTTTTTTTCAACCGCGGGCCGACTTGCCCACCAGGGTGGTGAAGCCGCCCCAGCACATGCGCTTGAAATCGAACACGCCCTCGCAGGACATGCCCGTCAGGCGCGGGTCGGCCATGACCTTGGCGTTGATGCGGTCGCGTTCGGCCTTGCTGGCGAACGCGATCCAGGAGAACACCACCGTCTCGCCCTCGCGCGCGCCGGCGGCGGCGCTGAACGAGCCGAAGCCCTCGCCGTCGATGTCGTCGGCCACGCACTCGCGGAATTCCAGCGCGCCGCATTCCAGCCAGATCGAGCCGGCCAGCTCGGCCATCTTGCGATAAGTCTCGATGTTGGCCTTGGGCACGCTCAGCAGGTAACCATCTATGTACTGTTCCATCCGATGCTCCTTGATTCCGTGTCGTTGTACGCGCCCCCGCAGGCCCGCATCGCCGCGGCGGCCGCGCCGGCAGCCATGCCGGTAGTTGTCACTGTATCGGGATCGGCAGCGCTTTCAGATAGGCGATTGCGACATTCTTGAGGGTGGATTGCGACAGGTCTGTCGGCGTATGCTGGTGGGCATGAAAAACATCGCCTTCCTGCTGCCGGCCGGCGCCAATATCGCGTCGCTGGAAACAGCCCGGCACGGCTTCCTGGTGGCCAATGAGTACCTGGCCGCGCAGGGGCGCGCGCCGCAATTCCAGGTGCGCACGCTGGCCGCCACGCGCCAGGTCAGCCTGGACGACGGCCGCATCACGGTGCAGGCCGACCTGGTGCTGGACGAGGCCCGCGATATCGACATCTGCATCGCGCCGCCGCTGCTGGGCGCGGTGTCGGACGTGGTGCTGTCCAACCGCGAGCTGGTCGATTGGATCGCCCGGCACTATCGCGGCGGCGGCGAGGTCGCCAGCCTGTGCCTGGGGGCGGCGCTGCTGGCCGCCGGCGGCCTGCTCGACGGCCAGCAGGCGGTGGTGCACTGGGCCGCGCGCAACCTGTACGCCAGCCTGTTTCCGGCGGTGGATTGGAGCATCGACCGCGTGGTCCATTCCGGCAACGGCATCTACACCAGCGGCGGCGCATTCTCGGCCGCGCACCTGGTGCTGCACCTGATCGAGAAATACACCGACCGCGACACCGCCATCTGGTGCGCCAAGTACTTCCAGCTCGACTGGAGCCGGCAGAGCCAATTGCCGTTCTCGGTGTTCATGGGGCAGAAGGCGCACGCCGACCAGGTGGTGCGCGCGGTGCAGGACTTCATCGAAAGCCGCTACACCGAAAAGATCACCGTCGAGGACCTGGCCGATCGCCACGCGCTCGGCCGCCGCACGCTCGAACGGCGTTTTCGCCAAGCCACCGGCAACAGCATCGTCGAGTACGTGCAGCGCGTGCGCGTCGAAGCCGCCAAGCGGCGCCTGGAAAGCTCGCGCAAGAGCGTGTCGGAAGTGATGTACGAGGTCGGCTACAACGACACCAAGGCCTTTCGCGACATCTTCAATAAATACTGCGGCATGTCGCCGGTGGGCTACCGCGAACGCTACCAGTAGTCGGCCCGCGTCAGCCCGCGCGCCGGCGCGCCACGGGGAAACCCGATATAAAACTTTGCACAGCCTCCATGATCCAGCGTTATGCGTGGCGGCCGGCTGTTTGCCCCGTCGTGGGGAAATAGTCCATGGAATCAGGGCGTTAGCGTCTCGGTCTGGCGCCCGTCCGTGGCCCGGCGCGGCGGCTTCGCGCCGTTTCCCAATTGCCCGCGGCCATGCATGATGGTGCCTCCTGCCAGGCGCCGCCACGGCGCGCCGGGCCATGCGTTGGGACTTTTCTTGATGACAGACTTCGATCTGACCTTGCACAACGGCCGCATCGTCACGGCCGATGCCGACTTCGTCGGCGACATCGGCATTGTGGACGGCGCCATTGCCGCGATCGCGACCTCGCTGCCGGCGGGCCGCCGCGCCATCGACGCGGCAGGCCGGCTGGTCATGCCGGGCGGCATCGACAGCCACTGCCACGTGGAACAGCTTTCCAGCATGGGCGTGCTGTGCGCCGACGACTGGCACACCGCCTCGATCTCGGCGGCCCACGGGGGCAACACCACCATCGTGCCGTTCGCGGCGCAGCATCGCGGCCAGTCGCTGCGCCAGGTCGCCGAGGCCTACGCCGCCTCGGCCGCCGAGAAATCGGTGATCGACTACAGCTACCACCTGATCATCTCGGACCCCACGCCCGATACCTTGAACCGCGACCTGCCCGAGCTGATCCGCGCCGGCATCACCTCGTTCAAGGTCTTCATGACCTACGACAAGCTCAAGCTGGACGACCGCCAGTTGCTGGACGTGTTCGCCATCGCCGCGCGCGAGGGCGCGCTGCCGATGGTGCACGCCGAGAACAACGACGTCATCAGTTGGATCGCGCGCCACCTGCTGGCGGCGGGCCACACCGCGCCCAAGTACCACGCCGTCAGCCACGATCCGATCGCGGAGAACGAGGCCACGCAGCGCGCCATCAGCCTGGCCGCGGTGCTGGAAGTGCCGGTGCTGATCGTGCACGTCTCGACCCAGGGCGGCGCGCAGGCGATCCACGCCGCGCAGACGCTGGGCGCGCCGGTGTACGGCGAGACCTGCCCGCACTACCTGCTGCTGACCGCCGAGGATATCGACATCCCCGGCGTCGAGGGCGCCAAGTTCTGCTGCAGCCCGCCGCCGCGCGACCCGCTGTCGCAGCAGGCGCTGTGGCAGAGCCTGGACAGCGGCACGCTGGCGCTGCTGTCGTCCGATCACGCGCCGTACCGCTATGACGAATCCGGCAAGCTGCCGGCCGGCGACGCGACCACGTTCAAGCAGATCGCCAACGGCCTGCCGGGCCTGGAAGTGCGCATGCCGCTGCTGTTTTCCGAAGGCGTGCGCAGCGGCCGCCTGACGCTGCAGCAGTTCGTGGCGCTGACCTCGACCAATCACGCCCGCATGTACGGCCTGTACCCGAAGAAGGGCACGCTGGCGGTGGGCGCGGACGCCGACATCGCGATCTGGGATCCGGAGAAGACCGTGACCCTGCGCGCCGCCGACCTGCACGACGCGGTCGGCTACACGCCCTATGAAGGCCGCCAGGTCACCGGCTGGCCCACCACGGTGATCAGCCGCGGCGACGTGATCGTGGACGACGGCGTGCTGCGCGCCGAGCGCGGCCGCGGCCAGTTCATCGCCCGCGGCCTGCCCGCCCCGCTGCAGAAGGCGCGCGAGATCAGCCCGCGCGCCGCCTTGCTGCGCAAGATTTTCCCGGCCGTGATCGCATCCTGAGCGACACGGCCCTCAACGCATAGCGATAGAACCCCGGAGACTGACATCGTGAGCAACGCAACCCATGCGCGCAAAATGGACCTCGCGGTCGCCCAGATGGGCGCCGTCAACCTGGCCGACACCCGCGCGGTGGTGGTCCGCCGCCTCGTCGAGATGATGCGCGAAGCCGCGGCCCGCAAGGCCGAGTTCGTGGTCTTTCCCGAACTGGCGCTGACCACCTTCTTCCCGCGCTACTGGATGGAAGACGCCGAGGCGGTCGATCGCTTCTTTGAAAAGAGCATGCCCAACGCCGACGTGCAGCCGCTGTTCGACACCGCGCGCGAGCTCGGCATCGGCTTCTACCTGGGCTACGCCGAACTGACCCCGGAAGGGCGCCAGTTCAACACCGCCATCCTGGTCGATCGCCAGGCCAAAATCATCGGCAAGTACCGCAAGATCCACCTGCCGGGCCATTCCGACCACAAGCCGGAGGCGCCGTTCCAGCACCTGGAGAAGAAGTTCTTCGAGGTCGGCGACCTGGGCTTCGGCGTCTGGGAGACCAACGACGTCAAGATCGGCATGTGCCTGTGCAATGACCGCCGCTGGCCCGAGACCTACCGCGTGATGTCGCTGCAGAGCGCCGAGCTGATCGTGCTGGGCTACAACACGCCGTCGCTGAACATCCACTGGAACGAGCCGGCGCACCTGCGCACCACCACGCACGAGATCGTGCTGCAGGCCAGCGCCTACCAGAACGCGGTGTGGGTCGCCGCCGCCGCCAAGTGCGGCCACGAGGACGGCCACCACATGATCGGCAGCTCCATGATCGTGGCGCCGTCGGGCGAGATCGTGGCCCGCTCGAGCGGCGAGGAAGACGAAGTCATCACCGCCCGCATCGACCTGGGCATGGGCCAGACCTTCCGCGACCACGTCTTCAACTTCGCCAAGCACCGCAGCCCGCAGCACTACAAGCTGATCGTCGAGCGCACCGGCGCCGGCGAGCCGCTGCCGGTGGCGCAAATCGATTAGGTCCGCTTGAGGATTGCCTGCGTCATCGCGGGCAACTCCTTTTTGACGATCTGGGAAAACTGCGTCAGGAAGGCCTTGGCGATGGACGGGGGCGGCTCGATCCGGGAATGAGACACGTACACGAACAGCGGGATCGCCGGCTCGACGCGGCGCACCGCCAGCCCGTGCATCAGGGCGTCGGTCAGGCCATACGAGTCCACCAGCGCCACGCCGACGCCCTGGCGCACGAACGAGCACGCGGTCTGCGACGAGCGCACTTCGATCGCCGGGGCCAGGATGTCGCGGCCCTGCGGATCGAGATGCGCGTACAGCGTCTCGCCCAGCGGCGTGTCGCGGCTGTAGCCCACCAGCATCTCGCCGGCCAGCATGTCCGGCAGGATCACGCGCTCGCGCGCCAGGCGGTGGCCCGCCGGCAGCACGCAGACGATTTCGCCCTGCGCCAGCTCGGTGGTGATCAGGTTGGGATGCTCCGGCTTGAAGATGGAGATGGCGATGTCGGCGTAGCCCAGCAGCAGTTGCGGCAGCAGCGCGTCCATGCCCAGTGGCCGGTAGCGGATGCGCACGCCGGGGTTGCGGGCGCAGAACTTCGCGGTCGCGGCCGGGATCAGCCACTCGCCGAAGCTGGGGCTGGACACCACGCTGACCAGGCCGCCGCCGTGGCCGGCCAGGCCCGCGGCCATGTCGTTCAGGCGGTTGACGCCGGCCTGGATCGATTCCACTTCCTGGAACAGCTTGCGCGCTTCCTTGGTGGGATGCAGGCGGCCCTTGAAACGCTCGAACAGCGCATAGCCGAGGCGCAGTTCGATCGATGCCAGCACCCGGCTGATGGCCGGCTGGGTCACGTGCAGCAGCCGCCCGGCCGCGCTCAACGAGCCCGTGATCATGATGGCGTGGAATACCTCGATCTGGCGCAGATTCAACGGCGCGGAAGACCGGACCTTTCCGGGTAACTCAGACATGCTGCGTGCTTTCCTCTTGACCCGGGCGGTGCGCCGGCGCTTGCCGGCCCGCCTCTATTGCAAGGATTCTACTCAATCGTGCCCAACGCCCGCATCCTCCTCGTAAACCCGAATTCCCTGGACAAGGTGACCGAGGCCATCGGCCGCGCGGTCGAGCCGTTCCGCCACCTGCCGCTGGATTTCCGCTGCCTGACGTCCGCCGGCGGGCCGGCCGGCATCCAGAACCAGGCCGAGGCCGACGCCAGCATCGCGCCCATGACCGAGCTGGTGCGGCGCGAGGCGGCCGGCGCCGACGCCGTGATCGTGGCCTGCTTCAGCGATCCGGGGCTGCATGGCCTGCGCGACCTGGCGCCGGTGCCCGTGCTGGGCATCGGCGAATGCTCGGTGCTGACGGCAATGAGCATCGGCGCCCGCGTCGGCGTCATCGCCATCGCCGGGGCCGCCATCCCGCGCCACCTGCGCTACTTCCGCGCCATGGGCGTGGCCGACCGCATCTGCGGCGAACTGGCGCTGGACCTGCGCGTGAGCGACCTGGCCGACGCCGAACTGGCGTTCCAGCGCATGGCGACAGTGGGCAGGACCCTGCGCGACGCCCACGGCGCCGACGTGCTCATCATGGGGTGCGCGGGCATGGTGGACCTGCGCGCGCGGCTGCAGGAGGCCTGCGGCCTGCCGGTGGTGGAGCCGACCCAGGCCGCCGTGGCCATGGCGGTCGGGCGGATCTTCGGCGGCGCTTGAACGGCCGCGGGGGCGGCAGCGCATCGGCCATGCCGGCGCCGTGGCGCGCGCATGGCCGATGCGGCGTTACGCCGCCTGCTGCACGTAGTGGCCGGCGGCCACCTGCACCAGTTGGGCCACGACCGGGTTGTCGCCCACCTTGCGGATCGGGCTCGGAATCTCGCGGGCCGCGCGCGCGCTGCGCTGGTGGCGCCGCGCCGGATCCGGCACCGGCACCGCCGACAGCAGCCGCTGCGTATAGGGATGGCGCGGCCGGTGCAGCACCTCCTGGGTCGGGCCGATCTCGACGATCTGGCCCATGTACATGACCGCCACGCGGTGGCTGACCTTCTCCACCACCGCGATGTCGTGCGAGATGAACAGGTACGACAGGCCCATCTCGCCCTGAAGCTCCTTCATCAGCTCGATCACGCGCGCCTGCACCGACACGTCCAGCGCCGACACCGGCTCGTCGGCCACGATGATCCTGGGATTCACGCTCAGCGCGCGGGCGATGCACAGGCGCTGGCGCTGGCCGCCCGAGAACTGATGAGCGTAACGGTCCAGGAAGTCGCGCGGCAGGCTGACCCGTTCCAGCAACTGGGCGGCGCGCTCGCGGCGCTGCTCGCGGCTGTGGCCGCCATGCACCTTGAGCGGTTCGCTGACCAGGTCCCAGGCGTGCAGGCGCGGATTGAGCGACGCATACGGGTCCTGGAAGATCATCTGGATGTGGCGCCGCATCGCGCGCATCTGCTCGGGCGTCATGTGGGTGACGTCCTGGCCGGCCAGGCGGATCGAGCCGGCGCTCGGCTGCACCAGCTTCATCAGCAGGCGCCCGGTGGTCGACTTGCCCGAGCCGGACTCGCCCACCAGCGCCAGCGTCTCGCCGGCGCGCAAGTCGAACGACACGCCCTCGACGGCGTGCACGTTGGCCACCACCTTGCCGAAGGCGCCGGCCTTGACCGGAAAGCGCTTGGCCAGGCCCGACACCTCCAGCACCGCCGGGCGCTCCCGCACCATGGCTTCGTCGGGCGAACCGTCGCCCAGCCGCGGCACCGCGGCCAGCAGGTCGCGCGTGTAGGGCTGCGTGGGCGCCTCGAACAGCGTCGCGGTGGCGCTTTCCTCGATCCTGTCGCCGTGCCGCATCACCACCACGCGATCGGCGATCTCGGCCACCACGCCCATGTCGTGCGTGATGAACAGCACCGCCATGCCGACCTCGCGCTGCAGGTCGCGGATCAGGTCGATGATCTCGGCCTGCACCGTGACGTCGAGCGCGGTGGTCGGTTCGTCGGCGATCAGGAGCTGCGGCCGGCAGGCCAGCGCCATCGCGATCATCACGCGCTGGCGCATGCCGCCGGACAGGTCGCCGGGATACTGCGTCATGCGGCGTTCGGGTTCGGACATCTTCACCGCCACCAGCATCTCCTGGGCGCGCCGCCAGGCCTCCTGGCGCGAGATGTCCTGGTGCAGCAGATAGACTTCGGCCAGTTGGTCGCCCACCGTCATCACCGGGTTGAGCGAGGTCATCGGCTCCTGGAAGATCATCGAGATCTCGTTGCCGCGGATGCGCCGCAATGCCGGTTCCTCCAGCCCGAACAGGTCCACCTCGCGGCCGTCGCGCGGCACGAAGCGGGCGCTGCCGGCGGCGATGCGGCCGCCGGCGCGCTCGATCAGGCGCAGGATCGACAGCGCCGTCACCGATTTGCCGGAGCCGGACTCGCCCACCAGCGCCACCGTTTCGCCGCGGCCGATGGTGAAGTCCAGCGACTTCACCGCCCGATACGGTCGGGCGCGGGCGCCGAACTCGACGCTCAGGCCCCGCACCGCCAGTAAGGTCTCGCTCATGGGGATGCTCCGTCAGGCGCGGCTGGGAAAGACGCGCGGCGACATGGCGTCGATGTCGCGGCCGGCGTAGTCGCGCTGCGCCACGGTGGCGATGGTCCGCGCCTGGGCGCGCTCCACTTCCTGCATGGCGCGTTCGATGTCGATGGTCAGCAGCTTGCCGTCCCTGACCACCTGCTCGCCGTCCACGTATACGTCGCGGATGGCGCGGTCGCCGGCCGAATAGATCAGGCTGCGCAGCGGCTCGCGGCCAGGCCGCATGTACGGATGCGACAGGTCGACCAGCGAGAAGTCGGCCTTGCCGCCGACCGCGATGCGGCCGATGTCGTCGCGGCCCAGCATGCGCGCGCCGTTGATCGTGGCGGCGTTGAACACTTCCTCGGTGGACGCGGCGCGGAAATGGCCGGCCTGCAGCCGGGCCACGTAGCAGGCCAGCCGCATTTCATCGAGCATGTTGTGCGGGAAGGTATCGGTGCCGATGCCGACGTTGATGCCGGCGCGCAGGTAGCGGCCCAGAAAGCTCAGCGCGATGCCGCGCCGCGCGAACACCGTCGGACAGTGCGCGACGTGCGCGCCGGAGCGTTGCAGCAGGCCGAAGTCATCGGCGTGCGGCCAATACAGCGCGCGGTGGTCGTTCAGGAAGATGCCGTGGCCGATGATGAGGCCGCCATCGAGCAGGCCCTGGTCATCGAGCCATTCGATCGGCGTGCGGCCGTGGCGGCGCGTCATCTCCGAGAATTCGACCACGCTCTGCGCGGCGTGGATCTGCATCGGGACGCCCAGGCGGCGCGCGGCGTCCCGTGCCGCCTTGAGCAGTTCGGGCGAACAGGTGTCGACCTGCGAGGGGCACAGCATGGCGCCGAGGCGGCCGCTGGGGTGGTTGATGGCGCTGTCGGCCACCGCCAGGGCGGCCTCGAACGACTTGAGCGCCGCCGCTTCATCCCAGGTGTATTCGACCGAATGGCCGTCGTTGGTGCGCCAGGCGGCCGAGCGGAACATCGGGCCCAGCACCCCACGGATGCCGGCCGCCGCCACCACGTCGGCCCAGCCGGGGCGCGGCAGCGACATGTCCACGAAGGTGGTCACGCCGCTCAGCAGCATCTCGGCCATCGCCACCTGGTTGGAGTACTGCGCCGTCTCGATGCCGGTGCGGAACACCGGCATGTATTCGTACAGCGAGCTCTGGCCCAGCTTGTCGCTGCCCAGTTCTTCCAGCAGCCCGCGGTTGCCCGGCTCGGAAGAGGGATGGCTGTGGACGTTCACCAGGCCTGGCATCGCCATCAGGCCGTTGCCGGCCACGACCCGGTCGGCCGGACCGGCATAGTCCTTGCCGGCATGGATGACGGTGTTGCCGCGCATGACCAGGTCGGCGTTTTCGATATAGACGTGCGAGCCCAGCGCCTCGTCCCAGGCCACCAGGGTGGCAAGCTGCTTGAAATGGGTGATGCGGGTTGGATTGGTGTCGCTCACGGGAGACTCTCTGTGCGGCGGAATCAGGAGAAGGGCGGCGCGGGGGGGACGCCGCCCGGTGCGGTTTACTTCAACTCGATGTCCAGGCCCTTGTAGGCGGCGGCGCCGAAGATGCCGTGCGCACGCATCGGCTTCAAGCGCGGCCCGCCCACCAGGTACAGCGAGTCGTGGTACAGCGGAATCCACGCCACGCCGTCGGAGATCTTGGTCAGCGCCTTGGACAGGATCGCATCGCCGCTCTTGGCGTCCAGCGCCTCGCTGCCCTCGGCCAGCCAGCGGTCGGTGTCGGCGTCCTTCCAGTTCATGCGGTTCGGGGTCGGGATGCTGCTGGACAGGAAGTAGCTGTTGAGCGCCTCGCCCGTGCTCATGTAGCCGAAGCTCATGCTGAATTCATCGAACTCCTGCGTGGCCAGCTTGCCCCAGGCCGAGGTCGAGTCGAACAGTTGCACGCGCAGGTCGGCGCCGACCTTCTTCATGTCGCCCTGCACGGCTTCCATGATGTCTTTCCAGTAGCCGGTGATGCCGTAGTGCAGCAGCGACAGCTTCTGGCCGTCCTTGTAGCGGTAGCCGTCCTTGCCCATCTTCCAGCCGGCTTCGTCCAGCAGCTTGTTGGCGGCGGCCGGGTCGTAGCGGTAGGCGTCGTTGGAGCCGGCGGGGGTGTTGGTGGCCAGCATGCTGGTGGCGGGCACCGCCTCGCCGAAGGTGATGGCCTCGGTCAGCGCCTTGCGGTTGATCGCCAGGTTGAGGGCGCGGCGCACGTTCACGTCCGTCAGCATCGGCTTGTCGATCTTGAAGCCGAGGAAGAAGGTCCAGTAGAACGGGTCGGCCTTGCTGACGAACAGGCGCTTGTCGGCCTTCAGGTCCTTGATGGCCCACTGCGGCAGGTAGCGCGACAGGTCGGCCTGGCCGCTTTGCAGCGCGGTCAGGCGGGTGCTTTCCTCGGGCACGATCTTCCAAACGATCTTGTCGACCTTGGGCGTCGGGTCCTTGTAGATCGCCGGGCCCCACTTGTAGCCGGCATGGCGGGTCAGCACCACTTCATTGCGCGGCGACCAGCTCTGGAAGCAGTACGGACCGGTGCCGTCGAAGGCCTTGACGCCGTAGTCCTGGCCCAGCGCCTTGACCTGGTCGATGTTGATGACCGAGTGCATGTAGTGCGCCATCTGCTGCAGCAGCTCGTTGTAGGGCTTCTTCAGCTTGTAGACCACGGTGACGTCGTCGGGCGCGGTGATGCTGTCGACCGGACCGGCGCGCCAGCGCTCCAGGCCCTTGGTTTCCGGGTCCAGCCAGCGGGTGTAGCTGGCGACCACGTCCTTGGCCGTCATCTTGCGGCCGCTGCAGAACGTCACGTCGTCGCGCAGGCTGAAGGTGTAGGTCAGGCCGTCCGGCGAGATGGTCCAGCTCTTGGCCAGCGCCGGCACCGGCGTCTTCATGTCGTAGTCCAGTCCCACCATGGTGTCGGCGGCCATGAACAGCACTTCGGCCGCGCCGCGCGCGGTGGTGCGGTGCGGGTCGTACTTGTCGGTGTCCAGCTCGCGCAGGATCAGGACGGTCTTTTCGGCCTGCGCCAGCGCCGGCGCGGGCGCGGCCAGCAGGCAGGTCAAGGCCAGCGGCGCGAGGGCCAGTCCCTGGATGGTCTTCATGTTGCGGTTCCCCTGTGTGGTTTGTGGTGTGTGGCCGGGCCTGCCGCGGTTCAGAACCGCAGCTTGGGATCGAGCGCGTCGCGCAGGCTGTCGCCCAGCAGGTTGAAGGCAAGCACGATGAAGAAGATGGTCATCGTGGGAATGGTCGAGATGTGCGGGAAGATCTGCAGGAACTTGCGGCCGTCGGCGGCCATGCTGCCCAGTTCCGCGAACGGCGGCTGCGGTCCCAGCCCCAGGAACGACAGCACGGAGCCCAGCAGGATGGTGTGGCCCAGTTGCAGCGTGGCGTAGATCATCAGCATCGACGAGCAGTTCGGCAGCAGATAACGCGTGATCAGGTAAAAGTTGCCGAAGCCCATCGCGTGGCCGGCCTCCATGTATTCCTGCTTCATCACCACCATCGCCGAGCCGCGCGCGATGCGCGCCATGCCGGGAATCGCCGAGATCCCCAGCGCCAGCACCATGCTGGTGGTGCCGGGGCCCATCAGCGCCGACAGGCTAAGGCCGAACAGGATCGCCGGGAACGACAGCAGCACGTCGACCACGCGCATGATGACGCCTTCCAAAGGTCGGTAGTAGGCGGCCAGGATGCCGAGCAGGGCGCCCAGGCCGGAGCCACCGATCACCGCCAGCACGCTCAGCATCAGCGTGGCGCGGATGCCGTAGATCACGCGCGACAGGATGTCGCGGCCCTGCACGTCGGTGCCCAGCAGATAGTGGACGCCATCGGCCGAGGTCCAGCCCGGCGCCTTGCGGGCGATGGCCATGTTGGTCGAATACGGATCGTGCGGCGCCAGCCAGGGGGCGAACAGCGCCACCAGCACGATCGCGATCACCGCCAGCAGCGACAGCAGCAGGATGGGATCGCGGCGCAGGCGCGACGCGATGCGCGTCAGCGGCGTGGCGATGGCCTGGGGCGGCAGTCCGCCCATCGAGGAAGTGGTGCCTGCGCTCATGATTTGTTGCCCCGTGGATCCAGGTAGCCGTAGAGCAGATCCACGATCAGGTTGATGAGGATGAAGCCCAGCGCGGTCACCAGGATCGCGCCCTGGGCCAGCGGGAAATCGCCGGCGAAGATGGCGCCGACCGCCATGCGGCCCACGCCCGGCCAGGAATAGATCTGTTCGGTGACCACGGCGCCGCCCAGCAGGTTGCCCACCTGCAGGCCCACCAGTGTCACGATCGGCAGCAGCGCGTTGCGCAGCGCGTGGCGCAGCAGGACGCGGCGTTCGCCGGCGCCCTTGGCGCGCGCGGTGCGTACGTAGTCGCCGCTGAGCGTCTCGATCACGGCGGTGCGGGTGATGCGCGCCACCGGTCCGATCAGCACCGACCCCAGCGTGAGCGCGGGCAGCGCCAGCGATTGCAGGCCGGCCAGGGTCCAGATCGGGCCGTTGCGGCCGATGTACGGCAGGATGCCGGCGCCGCCGACGTGCTGCACCAGCAGCAGGCCGACCCAGAACACCGGCAGCGACACGCCCACCACCGACAGCGTCATGACGAAGCGGTCGGTCAGCTTGCCGCGGCGGTAGGCGGCCAGCGTGCCCAGCAGGATCGCCAGCGGGATGGACCAGACCACGCTGGCCAGCATCAGCTCGGCCGTCGCGCCGATCGTGGCGCCGATCTCGTCGATGACCGGCACGTTGGAGATCATCGAGCGGCCCAGGTCCAGATGCAGCAGGCGCCACACGTACAGGGACAACTGCTGAACGATCGATTTGTCCAGGCCGAGCTCCTGGCGCACCTGCGCCAGTTCCTCGGCGGTCGCGGTGGGGCCGGCAATCACGGCGGCGGGGTCCGCCGGCGCGACCTGCAGGAGCACGAAGCACACCACCACCACGCCCAGCAGGACGGGCAGCGAGATCGTGAAGCGATTGAGGATCTGGCGGATCATGCGAGGCCCGCGCAAGTCATACGGGCTGGCTCGGGGACTGGCCCGGTGCGCGGCGCGCCCGCGGCGGGCCGTGGGGGGGAAAGGTGAACTGGTCTCGGCATGACACGACCTCGTCTCTGTGGGCGTCCAGGTGCTGCGGTGGCCAAAGAATGCCAGCGCGTCCTGGCGCCGGGGACCCAGGGAAATCCACTATGGGAAGACCGCGGCGAGATTTCGTATTCCCTGCTCAACCAGTTGAAATGAAAGGATTTTTTTCGGGTTTTCGGCGAATGGCGCGACGCCTGCGATAACGCGGTGTTATGAAGCCTGCCTAAAGATTGATAGACACCGGAGCGATAGGCGGCAGGATCGGGACGCCCGGGCGGCGGATGGGCGGCGACGCCCGCATATCCATAGTTGGAATCCTTCGTTGGCGCCGGCTGGCGCGCCTCTTAGCCTGTTTGCTGTGTAAAGCGGGCGTTCGACACCGAAGGGGTGACCGAAGCCGGCGCCGCGCGGCGCCGGACGCCCGCGGGCTTTGTGGAGCGTGCGGTTTGAAGTTCTCTCGTTTCTGGACCCGGGTGCAAGGCCTGGCGGTGGTGTTCCTGTTGGGCGCGATGGCGCCGGCCGGCGCCGCCTATCCCGATAAACCCGTGCGGCTGGTGCTGCCGCTGGCCCCGGGCGGCGCCATGGACGTGCTCGGGCGCGGCCTGGCCGAGCGGCTCGGGGCGCTATGGAAGGTGCCTGTCATCGTCGAGAACCGCGCCGGCGCCGGTGGCAACATTGCCGCCGATCAGGTGGCGCGCGCGGCTCCCGACGGCTATACGCTGCTGCTGACCGGCGACATGCTGGTGGCCAACCAGACCCTGTTCAAGGGCGCCATCAACTACGACCCTGTCAAGAGCTTCGCGCCCATCAGCATCGTGGCGGCGACGCCGCCGGTGATCGTGGTGCGCGCGGATTCGCCCGTCCGCGATATCGTCGGCCTGCGCGACGCGGCCAGCCGGCACGTCCTGAACGTCGGCACCCCGGGCTACGGCAACAGCAACCACCGCGCGCTCACCCGCCTGCAGCAGCAAGTGCAGGGCACCGTCCAGCACGTGCCGTACAAGGGGGCGGGGCCGGCGGTGGTGGCGCTGCTGGGCGGCGAGATCGACGCCGCCATCGTGGCGTTGCCCGCCGTCTCCACCCTGATCGCCAACGGCCAGGTGCGCGCGCTCGCCGTGCTGCAGGACAACCGCAGCGCCACCGTGCCGCAGGTGCCGACGGCGGCGCAGGTCGGGCTGGCGATGGATGGCGACACCGGCTGGTTCGGCCTGCTGGCGCCGGCCGGCACCCCGCCGCAGGTGGTCGACGACGTCTGGCGCGCGGTGCGCCAGGCCGTCACCGAGCCGGATTTCCGCGCGCGCCTGCTGGCCATCGGCTTCGAGCCGATCGCCGACCAGCCGCGCGCGTTCGCCGACCGCATCGTCAGCGACGCCCTCAAATTCCCGGCGCTGCTGCGTGACAGCGGCGTGGCGCTGCAATAACGCTTCACCGACGCGCAAGAGGCCGCCATGCCCATCCTGACCATCGGCAACGCCGAGCTGCATTTCGACATCCAGGGCCAGGGCGACGCCGTGCTGGCGCTGGCCCCCGGCGGCATGCTGTCGCACCGCGAACTGTGGCGCGTGACGCGCGACGGCCGGCCGCGCGAGTATCCGGATCCGGTCGCCGCGCTCGCCAGCCGCTACCGCGTGATCGCCCCGGACCAGCGCAACGCCGGCCGCTCGCGCGCGCCGGTGCTGGCCAGCGACGGCTGGACCACCTATGCGCGGGATCACCTGGGCCTGCTGGACGCGCTGGGCGTGCAGCGCTTCCACGTGATCGGCTCCTGCATCGGTTCGTCGTTCGCGCTCAAGCTGTGCGAGCTGGCGCCCGAACGCGTGGCGTCGGCGATCCTGCAGCAACCCATCGGCATCGCCGGGCAGGAGGGCAAGCGCGGCGAGTCTTTCGACCAATGGGCCGATACCGTGCGCCAGCGCGATCCCGCCATCGACGAACGGGCCCTGGAGGGCCTGCGGCACAACCTGTTCGGCGGCGATTTCGTCTTCAGCGTCAGCCGCGACTTCGTGCGGCGCAACCCGATTCCGCTGCTGATCCTGGGCGGCAACGACCCGTTGCATCCGCGCGCCGTCTCGCTGGAGCTGGCGCAACTGGCGCCCGCGGCCACCCTGGTGGAAGCGTGGAAGACGCAGCCGCGGCGCTATCTCGACGCCATCCAGGACTTCCTGGCGCGGCACCCGGCCTGAGCGCCGCGGGACTGTCAGCGGCGCTGGACGGTACGCGACGCCGGGCGGTGAGCGTCGCCGGGCCTCTACGAGGCCGCCAGCGGCTGCCGCGAGCGCCGCGCAAGGTGTTCGAGCAGGGCGCTGGCCAGGCTTCCCGCCAGCGCGAACCCGACCGCCACCCACAAGGCCCAGGTGGCGCCGGCGCGGGCGTTGAACACAAAGCACGCCGCCACGAAGGCCGCGCCCATCGTCTGGCCCAGCAGCCGCGCCAGGCCGGACAGGCCGCTGGCCACGCTGGCGCGGTGCGCCGGCACGCTGAACATGATGAAGCGCTGGTTGGGCGACAGGAACAACCCGAACCCCGTGCCGCACAACGCCATTGGCAGCATCACCGCCCACATCGGCGCGCCGGCCGGCAGCGCGCTCACCGCTAGCAGGCCGGCGGCCAGCAGGGCCAGGCCGACCATGCCCAGCAGGCTGGCGGACATCCGGTCCGACCACTTGCCCGAGAACGGCGCCAGGCAGGCCCCCATCACCGGCCAGGGCGCGATCAGCATCCCGACCTCGGCGATGTCGCGCCCCAGCGTCTGGTTCAGCAGGAACGGCAGCGCCACCATGGCCGCGCCCTGCGCCGCGAAAGCCAGCACGCACACCAGCACCGCCAGCGAGAAGGGCGCCAGGCGCAGCAGGTCCAGCGGCACGATGGCGTGCGCGCTCAGGCGTTCGCGGCGCCACAGCAACGCCCAGCTCAGCGCCGCGAGCACCCAGATCAGGGCGGTGTTCCCGTCGGGCTGCGCCACGCGCTCCAGGCCCAGCACCGCGAGCCCGAACGCCAGCGCACACAACACGGCCGCGCCGGCATCGAGCGCCTTGCCGTCGCCAGGCAACCTGGGCAGGTGCCGCCCGGCCAGCGCCAGCGCCACCAGGCAGAAGGGCACGTTCACATAGAACAGCCAGTGCCAGCTCAGCACCGTCAGCATCGCCGACGCCAGCACCGGCCCGCCCGCCAGTGAGGCGGCCGCGATCATGGCGTTCAGGCCCATGCCCCGGCCCAGTTCCTCCTTGCGGTAGATGGCGCTCACCAGCGCCATGTTGCAGCCCATCAGCGCCGCGGCGGCCAGGCCCTGCGCGGCTCGGGCCGCCTCCAGCGACCACAGCGACTGCGCCGCGCCGCACCAGACGGAGGCGGCCAGGAACAGCCACAGCGCCGGCAGGAACACCCGCCGGTGGCCGAGCTTTCCGGCCAGGGCGGCCAGCGGCAGCATCGTCGCCACCATGACGAGCTGATAGATCGTGACCACGCCGATCACGTCGGCGGCGCCAACGCCGAGCTGCGCGGCCATCGACGGCAGCGCCGTGTTCGTCATGGAGGTATCGAGCGTCGCCATCGAGATCGACAGGGACACGGCCAGCATCGCGTAGCGGCGCGCGGCGGGTGTCAGGGGAGCGGGGAGAGAAGCAGCGGGCGTGGACATTGCGGTATACGGGGGGCAGAGAAACGGCTCCCAGTATGAAAGCCGCGATCCTTGCGGTGAATAGCGAAATCCGTAAACCAGCCTTGCAGATATGAAATACTGGAGCCGCATGGCATCCCGGCGGCAAGGGCCGCGAAGCGAGGGCAGGGTGAACCGATCGGAAGGCATGGCGTTGCTGGTGGCGGCCGTGGACCAGGGCAGTCTCAGCGGCGCGTCGCGCGTCAGCGGGGTGTCGTTGGCCTCGGTCAGCCGCCACATCAGCGCGTTGGAGGAGCGCATTGGCACCCGGCTGCTGGTGCGTTCGACCCGGGCGCTGCGTTTGACCGAGGCTGGTCAGCGCTATTACGCCGAGGCCAAGCGCCTGCTGGCGGACATGGACGAACTGGAGAGCAGTATGCGGATCGATGCCGCCGAGCCCTCCGGCCGGCTACGCGTCACGGCGCCGACGCTCTACGGCCGCGTGCATCTGCAGCCGCTGCTGGCCAAGTTCCTGGTGCTGCATCCCAAGGTCACGCTCGACCTGCACCTGCTGGACCGCCCCGTCAACCTGCTGGAAGAGGGCATCGACCTCGCGGTGCTGGTGGGCGAGCAGCCCAGCTCCAGCCTCGTCGCGCGGCGCCTGGGATCCATCCGCTGGGTGCTGAGCGCCTCGCCCGATTACCTGGCGCGGCGCGGCACGCCCCGCAGCCTGCAGGACCTGACCCAACACGACGGCCTGGTGTACAGCCACCTGGCGACCGAGGACATGTGGACGCTGATGGACAAGGGCAAGCCCACCGTCGTGCGGGTGCCGACCCGCATGCGCTCGAACACCGTGGATGGCGTGGTCACCGCCGCCGCGGCCGGCGCCGGCATCGTCTACGCGCCCGCCTGGGCCATCGCCGACCACGTCGCGGCGGGCCGCCTGCGTCCCTTGATGGTGGCTTCGGAAACGCCGCCCCGGCCGGTGTTCGCCCTGATGACGCACCAGCGGCTGATGGCCGGCAAGGTCCGCTCGCTGGTGGAGTTCCTGGTGGAAAAACTGCGGGAGAAATCGCTCAACGAGCTATGACCCGCCAGGGCGTGGCGCGTGCCGGCGGGCCGACGTTCAGAGGCCGTCCAGCAGCGCCTTGCCGGTCTCGTTCGCCGACTTGCCCTGGTTGACGGCATCGGTCAGCGTCGTCACGAACCACGGCAGCACCAGCTTGGTGTCGGGGTCGGACAGGCCGACGCGCAGGCGTTCCTGGGGGGCGGCGGGGGCGGCGTCGGCGCTGGCGGAGAGAGCGCTTTGCGCCGGGGCCGACGTGGCGCTGGCGGGCGCGGCCGGCGGTTGGGCCAGGGCGGCGGCGCTGGTCAGCAGCGTGGCGGCAAGCAGGGGAAGGCGGCGAAGGCAGGGCATGGGGAACAGGCTCCAAAAGGCGGGGCGGTTCGATCATCAGCGCCCCGCGGACATCGGCGGGCGCCTGGGAAACCGTTGCCGCTATTGTGTGACGGCGCCGGGCGCCTGGATACCAGGGAGTTGTGATGGTGTGTGAATTTCTGTCCGCGCGCGGCAATCCGGCACAATCCCTGATTCGTGACGGAGAATCCGATGGCTGAAACCGACCCCGGCGGTCCCGCGCAGGCGGACCTGCTGCCCTATACCCACGACGGCATCCCCGCCCAGGAGACCGGGCTGGCCAATCCCGCGGCGCAGGACGGCCGCCTGCGGGTGGTGCTGCTGGCGCCCGACCCGGCATCCGCCGCCCCGTTGCGCGATCGGGCCCGCGAGATCGCCAGCGACCTGGCCGCCCGATCGGACGCCGGCTTGCGTTTCCTCTGGGACGCCGGCCGCACGCCCGACGATCCCGAGCATCCGCCGGCAGCCTTCCTGCAAGGCTTCACGCCCTCCGACCTGGTGGTCGCCGCGGACGGCAGCTATGTCGTGCACTTCGCGCCGCACGATGCCGCCTGGTTCATGGCGGGGTATTGGCCGGCGCTGCGCTACTCGGCCGGACATCTGCCGGTGGGCTGGACGTGTGAATCCTGACGCGGCGGGGCGCGGATGGAACCCGGCGGCCGGGCCGATCCGTCCGCATCCTGCGCCACTGCCCCGGGTCGATCTCTTGACAGTAAACCAACCAACTAGTAGATTGGTTGCCATGAACCTGGAACTTTCCCCCCGCGCCCTCGAAATCGTCGACCAGACCCGGCAGTTGCTGGCGAGCGGCGGCTATCACGGCTTCAGCTATGCCGACATCTCCGAGCGGGTGCGCATCGGCAAGGCCAGCATCCACCACCATTTCCCGACCAAGGCGGACCTGGTGCTGACCGTGGTCACGCGGCATCGCGAGCAGGCCCGCTCGGGGCTGGCGGCGCTGGACCAGCATGTGACGGATCCGCAGGCGCGCTTGATGGCGTATGCGGACTACTGGGCCAAGTGCATCCGCGATGGTTCGATGCCCATGTGCATCTGCGCCATGCTGGCAGCCGAATTGCCGATGATCCCGCAGGCGGTGGCGGACGAGGTGCGCGCCTATTTCGGCGAGCTGACCGCGTGGATCGGGTCGGTGCTGGGCGCGGGTGTCGCCACGGGGCAGTTCCAGTTGCGCAACGGTGTTCTGGTCGAGGCGCAGGCCTTCATGTCCACGATCCACGGCGCGATGCTGACGGCCCGGGCGCTGGGCGCGCCCGAGGCATTCACGGCGATCTCGCACGCGGCCATCAGGCAGTTGTCGACGCCGGCGTGATGGCCGGCCCGCGCGCGCCTTCGGGTGCGCGTTTTTTTTGAATGACTTAACCAACCAACTAGTTGGTTGTTTTATGAATTTACCGGGCGTCATTGCCCATGTCTGTCCACGTTGTCGGCGCTGTCGCCAATCCCTGGCCGCGCCTGCGCTTTCAAGGAGCCCTGCCCATGCCGCATCCCATTTCGCCTCTCGGGGCCGCACACACCCTCATCAGCCTGGTCCCCGCCTTCGCGGGCCTGTACAGCTTCGTCCGCTACCGCGGCATCGACAGCGCGACGCCGGTCGGCAAGATCTATCTGGGCGGCCTGGTGGTGGCGGTGCTGACGTCGTTCGGCCTGTCCAGCACGGGTGGATTCAACCCCGGGCATGCGCTGGGCATCCTGGCGTTGCTGTCGGTCGCGGGGGCGCTGCTGCTGTCGCGCCTGCCGCCCCAATCGGCGGCGCGGGCTCATCTGTCGCAACTGGGGTTCGCGTTCAGCTTCTTCCTGATGTGGGTGCCGGGGATCGCGGAGACGCTGACCCGGTTGCCGGTGTCGCATCCGTTGGCCGACGGGCCGCAGTCGCCGCTGGTGCGCGGCGCGCTGGCGACGTGGTTCGCGGTCTTCGTGCTGGGCGCCATCACGCAGCAATGGTGGATCCGTTCGCAGCGTCGCCGCGCGCCGTCCCGCTAGCCAGGTGATGCCGCGCGCGCCGGCGCGCGGCCAGGGGACTTGCCATGAGCGCCAACGCCATTGACCCGATCGATCCACCGCGCATCGACGCGGTGCGCGACCCGTACCGTCTCGAACGCCTGCACGCGCAACTGCGGACCGACCGCGCGATGCGCGCGCGGGCCGCGGCGTTCTCGCGCATCCACGCCGCGCAGACGCAGGCGGTGTCGGCAACGGCGGCGGTAGCGGCGTCTCAACCAACGCCGCCGGCCGCGCCTGCCGCGACAGCGTCATCCGCGCCGCGCGCCGCGGCCCCGAAAATGGACGCGCCCGGCATCGCGCTCGAACCCTTGCGCGACCAATACACGGCGCATTGCCTGAAGCTCGCGATCCAGGCGTTCCGTGATGAACAGGCTCGGCTGCAGGCGCGCACCGTCGCGACCAACCGGGCCGAACGCGATGCCCAGGCGGCGTTGCAGGCGCGCGCCGAGGCCGCCAATGACCTGGGCACGATTCAGGGCCTGCTGCCGCAACTGCCATATCGCTTCGTGGCGGGGCTGCCGGCGATCCTGCCGTCGCAGACCGTGGCCGCGCCCGGCCCCGCGCCCATCACGGTGGGGCCGGTGGCGCAGGCCGCGGCCTTGCGCAATGCCATCGACGATGCGCTGGCCGGCGATCCCGCCCAGCGCGCTCGCAACCGCCGCCCGCGCCCGAGCGAGGAATGATGCGCGGCCGGCGCAACGCCGGCGGTACGCGCCGAGCGCAGCCGTAACGGGCGCGGCCACCGCGGTCCGCGTCGCTGGCACATCGCGGACACGCACAGGCGCGGCCGCCAGGGCATGCCGGCCAGCGCGCGCCCCGGCTTCGCATTCAGCGTTCCGTAAATCACCTTTCAAACTCCCTCCAAACCTAGGGTTAGTTCGCGTATCCGGCCGTTTTCGGAAGGACTACATTGACTCATTCATTGGAACCAAGTCTCATTTTTTGGAACTTTATGGCCTCACTCGAAAACGCAGCCATCATTCTTCGCCTGATCAACAAGCTCAATCGCAAGGTCACGGTGACGGACCTGGTCGAGCACCTGGGGATGCCGAAAAGCTCGGCGTCGCGCCTGTTGGCGCAGATGAAGGAACTGGGGCTGCTGGACCGTGAGGAGAGCACCCGCGCCTATGGCCCGGGGGTGATGATCCTGGAGCTGTCGCGGATGGTGCGCGAGACCACCTCGCTGTCCGCGCAGATGCAGGACGCGCTCAAGCGCCTGAGCGCCCAGAGCGGCCACACCGGCTACATCTCGGTGCTCGAGGGCCGCGACGTGATGGTGCTGCACGTGCAGCAGGGCTCGCATCCACTGCGCGTCACGACCTATCCCGGACACCGTTCGCCCAGTTGGGCCACCTCGACCGGCCGCGTGCTGCTGGCGCGCGACAGCGACGACAAGGTGGCCAAGCGGCTGGGCAAGCAACTGCCGTTCATTTCCGACGAAGCGCCGCGCACCGTGCCTGACGTGCTGGCCCGTCTGCGCGATGTGCGCGAGTCCGGCTTCGCCGTGGCGATCAACGAGGCCATCCCGGGGGTGGCCTCGGTCAGTTGCGCCGTGAGCGACCCGGTGTCCATGGAGCGCTTCGCCATGTGCCTTTCCTTTCCGGCGGCCCAGGCCGATGCCGCCAGCGTGCAAGCGCTGGCCGCGGACCTGCTGACGGAAGCCAGAAGCCTCGGCCGCATCGTGTGCGATCCGGCCTGGGGATCCCCCGTTCATGCCCTCCACGAGTCAGCACCATGATTGATTCCACCCCCCGCCACGCCGCCCAAGGCGGCGCCACCGCGCAGGAAGACCCGCATCCAAGAGCGCTCTCGCTGTCCAACCTGGTCCTGTTGGCCGCACTGAGCGTGTTTGGCGCGGTGATCGGCATCCAGTTGATCGTGACCCTGGGCGTGACGCCCAACACCTCCATCATCGGCGCGCTGGTGGCGATGATCCTGGCCCGCGTGCCGATGCGCCTGCTGCGCTCCTACCGCTCGGTCCACACGCAGAACCTGGCGCAGACCGCCATCTCCTCGGCCACCTTCGGCGCGGCCAACAGTCTGCTGCTGCCGCTGGCCATTCCCTATCTGCTGGGCCGCCCCGACATGGTGCTGCCGATGTTCCTGGGCGTGGGGCTGGCGATGCTGCTGGACGCCTACATGCTGTACCGCCTGTTCGGCAGTTCGGTGTTCCCGGCCACCGGCGCCTGGCCGCCCGGGGTGGCCGCGGCCGAAGCCATCAAGGCCGGCGACCAGGGCGGCACGCAGGCCAAGCTGCTGGGCCTGGGCATCGTGGTGGGCGCGGTGGGCTCGTGGTTCAAGATTCCGATGTCGGCGTTCGGCGTGGCCTTCATCGGCAACATCTGGGCGCTCGGCATGTTCGGCCTGGGCCTGCTGCTGCGCGGCTATTCCGAGCCGCTGTTCGGCATGGACATCAACAAGCAGTACATCCCGCACGGGGTGATGATCGGCGCCGGGCTGGTGGCGCTGATCCAGGTGGCGATGGTCATGCGCGGCAAGGCCGGCCCCAAGGCCAGCGGCCCGGCCGGTCCCAGCGTCGGCAGCAGCCTGCGCCTGGGCGGGGTGGGGTACATCCTGCTGTCCGCCGGCATTTCGCTGCTGGCCGGGCTGTATGCCGACATGCCGCTGCCGATGCTGCTGGGCTTCATCCTCTATGCCGCCTTCGCCGCGCTGGTGCACGAGCTCATCGTCGGCATCGCCGCCATGCACTCGGGCTGGTTCCCGGCGTTCGCGGTGGCGCTCATCACCTTGCTGCTGGGCCTGTTGATCGGCTTTCCGCCGCATGCGCTGGCGATCCTGTGCGGTTTCTCGGTGGCGACCGGCCCGGCCTTCGCGGACATGGGCTACGACCTCAAGGCCGGCTTCATGCTGCGCGGCAACGGCGCCGACATGGCTCTCGAACTGGAAGGCCGCAAGCAGCAGTTGATTGCCGCCATGCTGGCCTTCCTGATCGCGATCCCGGTGGTGTACTTCAGCTATGGCGCGCTGTTCGCGGGCGGCCAACTGCCGCCGGTGGCCAAGGTCTACGTGGCCACCATCAACGCCGGCGCCACGCCGGGCATCGCGCAGATGCTGCTGGTATGGGCCATTCCCGGCGCCATCATCCAGTTGATCGGCGGCCCCAAGCGCCAGCTCGGCGTGTTGCTGGCCACCGGCCTGCTGATCGCCAACCCGCTGGCGGGCTGGGCCGTGGCGGCGGGTATCGCGCTGCGCCTGTTGATCGAGAAGGTCGGCGGCGAAAAGCACCGCAACCACATGGAAGTGTTTGCCGGCGGGATCATCGCGGGCGACGCCATCTTCAGCTTCTTCAGCGCCGCCATCACCTCTCATTTTGGCAAGAAGTGATTCCCCCTTCTTGCCGTCTTTGCCCGAAAGGAAATCCATCATGAGTCTTTCCCAGACATTGCAGGCCTTCGAAGCGCTGGACAGCGCGCACGCGTCGGGCCACACCGTGGCCACGCTGCTCGAAGGCCATCCCGGCGTCAGCGTCACCGTCACCAAGATCACCGGCGCCAACGGTTCCACCGATTTCGTGCGCATCGTCATTCCCGGCGCCCAGGGCAAGCGCGCCGGCGGGCCGGCGCCCACGCTCGGCATTGTCGGTCGCCTGGGCGGCATCGGCGCGCGGCCGGGCCGCATTGGCCTGGTGTCCGACGGCGACGGCGCGGTCGCGGCCGTGGCCGCCGCGCTCAAGCTGGCGCACATGCAGGCGCAGGGCGACGTGCTGGCCGGCGACGTGATCATCGGCACGCACATCTGCCCCGATGCGCCGACCCGTCCGCACGAACCGGTGGATTTCATGGATTCGCCGGTCGACATGAAGGCCATGAACGAGCAGGAACTCAGCGCCGAGATGGACGCGGTGCTGTCGATCGACACCACCAAGGGCAACCGCATCATCAACCACAAGGGCTTCGCGCTGTCGCCGACGGTCAAGCAGGGCTACATCCTGCGCATGTCGGAAGACCTGCTGCGCATCATGGAGACGACCACCGGCCGTCCCGCCGCCACCTTCCCGATCTCGCTGCAGGACATCACGCCCTACGACAACGGCGTGTACCACGTGAACAGCATCATGCAGCCGTCGGTCGCCACCGCGGCGCCGGTGGTCGGCGTGGCCATCACCACCGAGAGCGTGGTGCCGGGCTGCGGCACGGGCGCCAGCCACGAGGTCGACATCGCGTCCGCCGCCAAGTTCGCGGTCGAAGTGGCCAAGGAATTCACCCAGGGCAAGTGCCAGTTCTTCGACCGCGACGAGTACGCGCTGCTGCTCAAGCTCTACGGTTCGCTGGCCCATCTGCAGGGCGAGCAGGTCGCCAAACACTGAACGCACGGGAGCGCCATCATGTCCGCCACGGCCAAGCTCGGCACCATCACCATCGGCCAGGCCCCCCGGCCCGACATCACGCCGATTCTCGAACGGCACCTGCCGCCCGGCACCCCCTGCCTGCACGCGGGCCTGCTCGACGGCCTGGCGCGCGATGAGATCGAACGGCGCTACGCGCCGCGGGCCGGCCAGGCCACGCTCATCACGCGGCTGCTGGACGGCTCGTCGGTGGTGGTGGACAAGGCCGCCATGCTGGCGCTGCTCACGCAGAAGATCGCGGCGCTGGAGGCCCAGGGCTGCGCCTTCGTGCTGGTGCTGTGTACCGGCGCGTTCGACGACCTGCGCGCCGCCAGCGCGTGGCTCATCGAGCCGGACCTGATCGTCTCGCCCACCGTCGCCGCCCTGGCGGGCGCGCGGCAGGTGGGCGTGATCGTGCCGCTGGCGTCGCAGGTGGCGTCCGAGGCGCACAAGTGGCGCGCGCTGCAACACGCGCCGCTGTGCGCCGTGGCCTCGCCCTATGCCGATGACAGTGAGTCCCTGGCCGAGGCGGCCCGAGAACTCAAGCGGCAGGGCGCCGACCTGCTGGTGCTCGACTGCATGGGGTTCGTCGAACGCCATCGGACGGCGGCCGCGGCGGCGTCCGGCCTGCCGGTGATGCTGTCGAACGCGGTGATTGCGCGGCTGACGGCGGAGCTGCTGACACAGGCAGACTGATACGCGCGTGTTGACGGCGGCCGGCTAGTAACGTATCGTTTTGCGCAGTTACTATCCGAGCGTCGCCATGCACTCCCGTTTCGACCGATTTCGCGCCACCCCGCTCGGGCAGCAGCTCGAGGCCCTGATCGATGAGCCCGGCCGCTACCTCGAGTACGCGGCGCTGTCGCGGGTGGGCGTGGCCGCCGTCGCCGCCATCAGCGATGACATCGAGAGGTTGTTTCCCGAAGTCGCGGCGGACACCACCGCGCGGCAGTTCTGCGGCGCGCTGGTGGCCGACCTGATGCGGCGCCACGGGCACGACGTGGTGCAGGCGCGCGGCCGGGTGGCGGGCCCGGTCTTCAGCTATGGCGCGGTGTTCAGCCCGCGGCCCGTGGCGCTGCCGTTCGCCGGCGTCATCGACGAGCTGGCGCGCATGCCGGACGCGCTGGCCGGCCTGATGGGGCGGGTGCCCGCGGCGTGGCGCACCCGCCGGCCCGAAGGCACCGGCTTTTCGGCCACCGAACACGTCTGCCACCTGCGCGACCTGGACGCCGTGTTCACCCAGCGCATCGCGGCCATCCTGGCCGCGCCGCTGCCGCGCATCGATTCCGTCGACGGCACGGCCATGGCGGCCGAGCGCGACTACCAGGAACAGGACCCGGACGCCGCGCTGGCGTCGTTCCGCCGCGGCCGGGCGCAGTTGTGCGCCTCGCTGCGCAAGCTGGACGTGGCGGCGCTGGCGCGCTGCGGGCTGCGCGACGGCCTGCACCGCATGACGCTGGAGCAGATCGCGCGCGAGCTGCTCGACCACGACCGCACCCACTGCCAGGAACTGGAGGAACTGCTCGCCGAGCTGGCGCCGCCGGCCGCCCGCGGCAAAGGCGGCGCCGCATGAGCGGGCGCATCGGCTATATTTCCAGCGCCTCCTGTCTCTCGCGGGCCGTTGCCGGCCCCACTGAATCCCATGTCCGAAAAACCCGTCGAACCGCAAGCCGTCCTCAGCCCCAACGCCCGCTACGCGATCTTCATCGTCGCCACGCTGAACCCCGGCGCCGACAACGCCGCCGCCGTGCGCGCCTGGTGCGAAGACGTCGGCAACCTGGTGCGCACCGTCGGCACGCGCGCGGTGGCGGCCGACCTGTCCTGTGTCTGTGGTTTCGGCTCGGCGGCCTGGGACACGCTGTTCGGCGCGCCGCGGCCCGCCGGCCTGCATCCGTTCCGCGAGATCGGCGCGGGCGAGCGCGTCGCCGTCTCGACGCCCGGCGACATCCTGCTGCACATTCGCGCCGAAGCCATGGACGCCTGTTTCGAGCTGGCCACCTTGCTGGTGGCCGCGCTGGGCTCGGCGGCCACCGTGGTCGATGAAGTGCATGGCTTCCGCTACTTCGACCGGCGCGCCATCATCGGCTTCGTCGACGGCACCGAGAACCCGCAGGGCTTCGAGCTGCCCGGCTACACCCTGATCGGCGACGAGGACGAAGCCTTCGCCGGCGGCAGCTACGTGCTGGTGCAGAAGTACCTGCACGACATGGCCGCCTGGGAAAAGCTGTCGACCGAACAGCAGGAGCTCATCATCGGCCGCCGCAAGCTCACCAACGTCGAGCTGGCCGACGACGTCAAGCCGTCGTACTCGCACAGCGCCCTGACCACCCTGGAAGAGGACGGCCAGGAGATCAAGATCCTGCGCGACAACATGCCGTTCGGCCGCGCCGGCGCCGGCGAATTCGGCACCTACTTCATCGGCTACGCGCGTTCGCCCAAGCCGATCGAACAGATGCTCGAGAACATGTTCGTCGGCCGTCCGGCCGGCAACTACGACCGCCTGCTGGACTACAGCCGCGCCGTCACCGGCAGCCTGTTCTTCGTGCCGTCGGCCGAGCTGCTGGACGAGCTGGCCGGACGCGAAGGCTGATCGGTATCAGTCGGGAATCTGCGGCTCCACCAGCCGCATCAACTGCGCCAGCGATTCCTGCCAGCCCAGGTAGCACATCTCCGGCGGAATCACCGCGGGGATGTTCTCCTGCACCACGGTCATCTCCGTGCCGCAGGAGACCTTGCGCAGGGTGATGGTGGTCTGCATCTGTCCCGGCAGGTTCGGATCGTCGAACTGGTCCGTGTAGCGGATCTTCTCGCCCGGCACCAGTTCCAGGTACTCGCCGCCGAAATCGTGGGCGTGGCCGGTGCCGAAATTGCGGAACGACATGCGGTGCCGCCCGCCCACCCGCGCGTCCAGTTCATGGACCTCGCAGGTGAAGCCGTAGGGCGGCAGCCAGCGCACGACCGCGTCGGGTTCGAGGAAGGCGCGGTAGACGCGTTCGGGAGTGGTGCGCAGGACGCGATGCAGGGTCACGGTGCCAGTCGTCATGATGAATCCGCCTTTGAAGGGAAGTTGAGCGTACTGGTTCGACGTTCGAGCATCCCGCGGATCGACATGACTGGCATGGGGACAAACCCTAGGTCGTCGCCCTGTCGGCTTGCGCCGTCGTTTCCCGCAGCAGCACATCCTCATAGAAGGCGCCAATCGGCAGCGCGCGGTCGCGCACCTGGATCTCCAGCACCCAGATGCCGTCGGCGGGCACGAAATCCGCCTGCGCCAGTTGGTGCTTGCCGTAGAGCGCGTGCGGAAAATCCGCCACGCGGTGGCCCGGGATCTCGCGCACCAGTTCGCAGCCGTGCTGGCGGGCGTGCGCCTCGGCGCGGTCGTACAGGGCGGCGCCGGTCAGGCCCTGGAGCCAGTCCTCGCGGGTGCGCTCGAACACCTGGCGCGCGGCCTCGGCGCAGCGCTCATGGTCGGCGTCGGCGCCCAGCACGAAGGTGTCGCCGTAGTCGCCCTCGTAGCCGTCCCAGACCGGACCGATGTCGACCACGAACACGTCCTCTTCCCGCAGGCGGCGCTGGAAGTCGGTGGGCTGCACCGCGGGCGACTGCGAGTCGGGGCCGAAGCGGATGTAGGTGGGGTGCCAGTTGTGCGAGGAGCCCATCTGGCGCAGGTGCGCGTCGGCCGCGTTGACCGCCTCGCGCGTGGTCATCCCGGGCCGCATCAGCGCGGCGATCTCGCGCACCGCGTCGCGCGAGCGGCGGCGCGCCTCGAGGATGCCGGCCAGGGTGAAGTGGCTGCCGACCCGTTCCCAGGGATGGGCGGGGGCGGCCGGCGCGCCGGCGGCGGCCGCGTCCTGCGAGGGCAGGAACGCTTCCGCGTGGAAGCGGTCGCGCGCCAGCCCGGCGGCGCCCAGCCGCTCGCGGGCCGCCCGCACCATCGCCGGGTTGCCGCAGGCGTAGACCACGGCGCGGGCCCAGTCATGGCCGGCGGCGAGGGCGGCGTCCTGTACGTGCCAGGGGGCGGCCTGCGCGGCGGGGGGCTCCGACAGCACGGCGTGCCAGGCGAAGCCGGCGCCCTTGCCCTGCAGCGCATTGAGCAGCGGCCCCGCGTAGCAATCGTCCTCCGTCCGGCCGCCCCAGTAGAGCGTGACGCGCTTGAAGCGCGGGTCCCGCAGCGCTTCCATCAGGATCGGATGGATGCCGGCGTAGCCGGTGCCGGTGGCCAGCAGCACCAGGTGCTCGATGTCCGCGGGCCAGCCGTCGGCCGGCCAGACGCAGGCGCCCTGCGGGCCTTCCAGGGACAGCGTATCGCCGGGCATCAGGCGCGGCAGGATGCGTTCGGTGAAGCCGCCGCCGGGCATGCGGCGGATGTGGAATTCGAGTTGCGCGGGGCCGGCGGCGGCGGGCACGTTGGCGATCGAGAAGGGGCGCTGGCTGCCGTCTTCCAGCAGGAAACGCACGTGCTGGCCGGCCTGCCAGGTGAAGGCGGCTTCGCCGCGCACCGCGATGACCAGCCGGGTGACGTCGGCCGTCAGCGGCGCGCGCGACAGCACGGTGGCCTCGCGCCGCTGCAGCGGCCGGGGCGGGGCCTGCCAATGCGGAAACCGCAGCGTCAGGTCGCTGGCGGCGCGGCACTGGCACATCAGCAGTTCGTCGTCGGCGGTGACGTAGGAACGTTCATTGGGCGGCGTGATGCGTTCGTGGCGGCCGGCGGTGACCACCGCCCGGCAGGCGCCGCATTCGCCGCGCTGACAGGAGAAGGGCACGGCCGCGCCCTGGGCCAGCGCGGCGTCCAGGATCGAGGTGGCGCCATCGCAGGTGAATTGGCCGCTGGCGAGCGTGATGGTGTAGGTGGACATGGCACGGTTCCGAAAGACGGGGCGATGGGCGTAATGTAGGGATAGAATGGCTGGGTGAAATAGGGCCATTTCCACGAATATGAGCAAGCCACTTACATGAGCAAGCCAATGGTGCGCGATGCCCGGCTGGAATCCAGCCTCGACCTGCCGGTCGACCCGCCGCGCGCGGGAGAATCCAAGCAGGCCTGGGTCTACCGGCAGATCCGCGAACGGATCCTGCGCGGCGTGCTGCCCTCGGGCGGGCGGCTGCCGTCCACCCGCGACCTGGCGGCGCGCTGGCACGTGGCCCGCTCCACGGTCGAGGCCGCCTACGACCAGTTGGGCGGCGAGGGCTATACCGCAGGCGCGGTCGGTTCCGGCACCTACGTGGCGGCGGTCATCCCGGACAATTTCTTCCGGCGCGGCCTGCCTGGCGATGACGGCGCGGCCAGCGGACCGGGCGCGGCCGCGGCGCCTGACCGCGCGCGCGCCGCGGCGGGCGGGCAGGCCGCCGGGGCCGCCGATCCGTCGGCCCCGGCCCCGCGCCGTGACGCGTCCTCCTTCATGGCGCGCAGCGCCGACGCCTCGCTGTTCCCCATGGAAACCTGGCGCAAGGGCCTGATGGCCAGCGCCCAGCGCGTCACGCCGGCGCAACTGGCGCACGAGGATCCGCTGGGTTGGTATCCGCTGCGCGAGCAGATCGCCCGCTACCTGGGCGCCGCGCGCGGCATCGCCTGCGACGCCGGCCAGGTGGTGGTGCTGTCCGGCATCCGCGACGGCCTGGACCTGAGCGCGCGCCTGCTGCTGACGCCGCGGGACAAGGTGCTGGTAGAAGACCCCGGCTACCTCAACGCCGAGCCGCTGTTCAGCCAGTACACGCGGCGCATCGTGCCCATCGCCATCGACGAGCACGGCTTCTCGGTCGCGCGCGCCCGGCGCCAGCGCGGCGCCCGGCTGGCGCACGTGACGCCGGCGCATCAATCGCCCACCGGCGTCACCATGCCCGTTTCGCGTCGCCTGGAACTGCTGGATTGGGCCGCGCAGACCGGCTGCTGGATCCTCGACGACGACTACGACAGCGAGTTCAGCTACGACGGCGCGCCGCTGGCGGCGCTGAAAAGCCTGGACAGCGCCGACCGCGTGATCCACTTCGGCAGCTTCAACAAGACGCTCTTCAATGCCTTGCGCATCGGCTACGCGGTGGTGCCGCGGTCGCTGGCGCCGGCCTTCGCCCGCGCGCTCTATGTCACCGGACGTTCGTGCAGCGTGATCGAGCAGATGACGCTGGCCACGTTCCTGGAGGACGGCGGCTTCGCGCGCCACGTGCGCAAGGCGCGCTCGGTCTACGCCGGCCGCCGCGACCGCGTCATGGCCATGCTGCGCGAGACGGCAGGCGCGGCGCCGCTGCGCGTCAGCGGCGAGCAGACCGGCTTTCACCTAGTGTGGTGGCCGCCGTCCGGCTTCGACGTCGCGGCCCTGCTGACCCGCGCCCGTGAATGGGGCGTGGGCATCCAGCCGGTCGCGGACTTCTGCCGGCGGGTGTCCTGGCCGCAAGGCGTGGTCATCGGCTACAGCGCGCGGCAGGACGCCGACCTGGACCGGCTGGAAGCGCTGCTGCGCGCGGCCATGCCTCGCTAGCGCCCTTCAATTCGGGGCTGGCCTGCGCGGGCGGGCGCCTGGCGGCCAGGCGCTCGCCGTTTTCGTAGCAAAATGCCGCATGGCGTGCCTGCGCGCGCCGCCGACTTCATCGCATCCGAGGATCTTCCATGCCGCAACTCGATCTCTACCAGGTAGACGCCTTCTCCGCCGCGCCCTTCGGCGGCAATCCCGCCGCGGTGGTGCCGCTGGACGCCTGGCTCCCGGACGCCACGCTGCAACGCATCGCCGAGGAAAACAACCTGTCCGAAACCGCCTATGTCGTGCGGCGCGGCGACCTGTATGACCTGCGCTGGTTCACGCCCGCGGTCGAGGTCGACCTGTGCGGCCATGCCACGCTGGCGACAGCCTGGGTGCTGTTCGAGCAACTCGGGGCCAGGGACGAGGTGCTGCGGTTCGCCACCCGCAGCGGCGAACTGCAGGTGCGTCGCGCCGGCGACGGCCTGGCGATGGACTTCCCGGCCAAGCAGCCGGTGGCCGAGGCCGTGCCGCCCGGCCTGTTGCAGGCCCTGGGGCTGGCCGAGGCGCGGGCGCTGTACCGCACCGACGACTACCTCGTCGTGATCGACGACGAAGCGCTGATCGACGGCCTCAAGCCGGACTTCGCCGCGCTGGCGGCCTTCGACGTGCGCGGCGTGGCGGTGACCGCGCCGTCCGCGCGCCACGATTTCGTGTCGCGCTGGTTCGGCCCGCGGGTGGGCGTGAACGAAGACCCGGTGACCGGTTCCGCGCATACCTCGCTGGCGCCATACTGGGCGCAGCGCCTGGGCAAGACGGTCCTGAGCGCCGAGCAGGGCGGGGCGCGCAAGGGGCAACTGCGCTGCGAGGTGCGCGACAACGGCCGCGTCATCATCAGCGGTCAGGCGGCGCTGTACCTGCGCGGCGCGATCTTCCTCTGATTGCGCGGGGCCGCGGGCGCCATTACCGAAAACCTATCGCCTCATCAGCACTTCAAATACGCGCCGCGCCGGGGCGCGCCTAGAATCTGCCGTCACAAGACACGGACCGGCCGACACGCGTCGCCGTTCACGACAACGAGGAGAGGCAGGGCATGGATGCGGTGTGGATAGTGGCGATCGGCGCGGCCGCGGCAGGCTTCGTGCAGGGGCTATCGGGCTTTGCCTTCGGCATGGTGGCCATGTCGTTCTGGGCCTGGGTGCTGGACCCGCGGCTGGCGGCGGCGCTGGCGGTGTTCGGCGCGCTGACCGGACAACTGCTGGCGGTGTTCTCGGTGCGCCGAGGCTTCAATTGGCCGCTGCTGTGGCCGTTCCTGCTGGGCGGGCTGGCTGGCATCCCGCTGGGCGTGCTGGTCCTGCCGCACCTGGACATGGACTGGTTCAAGGCGGTGCTGGGCGCGTTGCTGGCGCTATGGTGCCCGGTGATGCTGGTGGCGCAGCGCCTGCCCCGCATTGGCGGCAACCGCTGGGGCGACGGCGCGGTCGGCCTGGCGGGAGGCGTGCTGGGCGGCATCGGCGGTTTCGCCGGTAGCGTGCCGACGCTGTGGTGCACGCTGCGCGGCTTCAACAAGGACACGCAGCGCGCCGTGATCCAGAACTTCAATCTGTCGATGCTGTCGGTGACCATGGCGATCTACCTGGCCACCGGCATCGTTACGCGCGACATGGCGCCGATGTTCGCGGTGGTGGCGCCGGCGATGCTGATCCCCACGCTGCTGGGCACGCGTTTGTATATCGGCATTTCCGACGTGACGTTCCGTCGCGTGGTGCTGGGGCTGCTGACGTGCTCGGGCCTGACGCTGCTGGCGTCGTCGGTGCCGCAACTGCTGGCGCGCTAGCGATGCCGATGACCGGCGTGTGGCGGCATTGCGGGCATGGCTGCGGGAAGAGGCGGGGCATCTTGCCGTCGTCCGACCCGCAGGGCGCTCAAGCTGCAGGTCTTCTTCGGCGCCATCAAGCAAAAGAACTTGATGGTTCACTCTTCGTCTTCGTCATCCAACGCATCTATGCGGGCGAACACGTCTGCGGCAGGCGAGACTCGGCCTTCCTCGATTTCCCGCCGTCCGTGGGCAAGCAGTTGTAGCAGGGCCATCGCTTGCTCCTGCTCCTCGAAACTCTTGACGTCCATGACGACGAGCTTGGCTTCGCCGTTCTGCGTGATGAGCAGGGGTTCGCGTGTTTCGGTCAACGTCGTGACGATCTCGGCGGCGTGGCTCTTGAGGTAGGAGATGGGTTTGACTTGGGTCGAATACTTCATGGCGCGGACTCCCTGTGGTTAGGGTCTGGACTGACTGTAGTCTTTATTTAGTCCGACCATGAATTGGGGTGGGTCTTATTGTCCCGGGAGAACAATGGTCTTTTTTTGGTGCGTTTGTCCATCGCGGTCATGATCTCCCGGCGTGCCATCTCCTGGCATGGGCTTAAGGCAACGCCACCGCCTGCCTGACGCTCGCCGCCAGCATCTGCGCCGTCGCCGCCGACAGCGTCCATCCCAGATGCCCGTGCCCGGTGTTGTAGAACACGCCCGGCCGCTTACCAGGGCCGACGCGCGGCATCATGTCGGGCATCATCGGCCGCAGGCCGCACCACGGCACCACGCGCGCGGTGCGCACGCCGGGGAAATGGCGGCGGGTCCAGTCCACCAGGGGTTGGATGCGTTCGGCGCGGATGTCCAGGTTGAAGCCGTTGAACTCGGCGGTGCCGGCCACGCGGAAGCGGTCGCCCAGGCGGCTGGTGACGATCTTGGCGGCCTCGTCCAGCAGGCTCACGGTGGGCGCGGCGGCCTGGCTCGCGGCGTCGTCCAGATGCACGCTGATCGAGTAGCCCTTGACCGGGTAGATGTTCAGGCGGTCGCCCAGTTGCCGCGCGAACTGGCGGCTGGCGGCGCCGGCGCAGACCACGATGGCGTCGGCTTCGTGCTGTTCGCGCCGCGCGCCCTCTGCACGCGCGATATCCAGCACGTAGGGCAGGCCGTCGCGGCTGATGGCGCGGATGTCGGCATCCTGTTCGAAACGCACCCCGCGCCGCAGGCACGCCTGCGCCAGGCCGCTGGTGAACTTGTGGATGTCGCCGGTGGCGTCGGACGGCGTGTAGAAGCCGCCGTGGCAGGGCGTTTGCAGCGTCGGCTCGATGCCGCGGATTTCCTCGGGCGTGACGGCGTGCCGCTCCAGCCCGCCTTCGCGCAGCAGCGCGTTGGCGCGGCGCGCGGTCTCGAAGCTGGCGGCGTCATGGTAGATGTGCAGGATGCCGCGGCGCTGCAGGTCGAAGTCGATGCCTTCGTCCACCGCCATGGCGTACAGGTGCTCGCGCGCTTCGATCGCCATGCGGGTGGTGGCGATGGTGTTCTGGCGGTAGTTGCGGATCTGCCCCATGAACTGGGCCAGCCACGAATACTTGTGCCAGCTCGGGCGCGGATTGAGCAGCAGCGGCGCGTCGTGGCGGCCCAGCCAGCGCAGGCCCTTCATGATGGTGGCGGCGCTGTTCCACACTTCGGCATTGCTGGCGGACAGTTGGCCGCCGTTGGCAAAGGACGTCTCCATGGCGGGATAGCGCTGGCGGTCGTAGACGGTGACGTCGTAGCCCAGTTTGCTCAAGGCGTAGGCGGACGTGACGCCGGTGATACCGGCGCCGATGATGGCGATGCGGGGCATGATGGCTCCAGAAGGCGTGGCCACGACCCAACGGCCGTGGCACCCCATCTGTCTCTGTACCTGAGAGCTTCACCCGGGCGCGGCGGCGCGGGTTCCCCTTCGGTGGGCGCCAGGCGCCTCTCTCCAGATTGTCTAGACCGCGCAGTCCTGTTGCCTGAGAGTTTCCGGGGCGGTTGCTCCGTCGGCGCCCGCCACGAGGGCGGGACTCTTCTGCGGGGTTTTGAATCGACGCACCGAGAATAGCCAAAATTCGGCGCGGGCGGGACTCAGGGTTAATACCAGGGGGGCGCCGGATTGGCTCTACACTGGGCGCCGAACCGCCGGCACGCGCCGGCCGGAAAACGAAAGGACGATCCCGCATGCGCGCTCCGGCAATGTTCCGTATTTCCCTGCTGTCCATGACGTTGACGCTGGCCCTGGCCGGCGCCGCCTCGGCCGGCCCGGCCGTCGCGCAAGCGCCCGCCGCCAAGGCAACCACGGCATCGACCTCCGTATCCACGCCCGCATCCTCGCCGGCATCCACCGCCAAGGCATCCGCGACGCCGGCACCCGCGTCCGCCGAGGCCGATCGCGCCACCGCCGCCGTCGACGCCGCCGTGGCCGAGGTCATGCGCGAGTACGGCATCGCCGGCATGGCCATCGGCGTCAGCCGCGACGGCGAGCAGCGCTTCTTCAACTACGGCGACGCCTCGCGCGCGCCGCGCCGCGCGGTCTCCAGCGACACCCTGTTCGAACTGGGGTCGATCAGCAAGACCTTCACCGTCACGCTGGCCGCCTACGCCCAGGCCACGGGCCGCCTGTCGCTCACCGACAGCCCGGCCAAGTGGGTGCCCGAGCTGCAAGGCAGCGAATTCGCCAGGCTGACGCTGGTGAACCTGGCCACGCACACCGCCGGCGGCTTCCCCTTGCAGGTGCCGGACGCGGTGCAGAGCATGGCGCAACTGATGGACTACCTGAAGGCCTGGACCCCGCGGTACGCGCCTGGCACGCGCCGCACCTACGCCAACCCCAGCATCGGTATGCTGGGCGTGGTGGCGGCGCGCGCGCTGGGCGAGCCCTACGTGGTGGCGATGGAGCAGCGGCTGTTTCCCAAGCTGGGCCTGCGCGATACCTACCTGGAAGTGCCGCCGGGCAAGATGCCCGACTACGCCCAGGGCTACGACAAGCAGGATGCGCCGGTGCGCGTGAACCCGGGCGTGCTGGCGGACGAGGCCTATGGCGTGAAGTCCAGCGCCCGCGACATGCTGCGCTTCGTCGAGATCAACCTGGGCACCACGCCGGTCGATGCCACGCTGCAGCGCGCCATCGCCGAGACCCATACCGGCTATTACCAGTTGGGCGCGATGACGCAGGACCTGATCTGGGAACAGTACCGTTACCCGGTGTCGGTGGAAGACCTGGTGCACGGCAATTCCGCCCAGGTCGCGTTCGAGACCCTGCCGGTCAAGGCCCTGCAACCGCCGCTGGCGCCGCAGCAGGCAGTGTGGATCAACAAGACCGGCGCCACCAATGGCTTCGGCGCCTACGTGGCGTTCGTGCCGTCGCGCAAGCTCGGCATCGTGATCCTGGCCAACCGCAACTATCCGAATGAGGCGCGGGTGCGGCTGGCGTTGCGGGTGCTCAAGGCGCTGGCGCCGTGAACGCCGGCGTCGGTCTTTGCCGTAGCGCAAACCCGTCGGACCCGATTCCGCCCTGGCGCGCGCCGCTGCGGCGATAATCGCGCGCATGACCTACCAATTACTCAAAATGCTGCATGTCGCCGCCGTGGTCGCATGGCTGGGCGGCTCCCTGTTCGTGTCGCTGTTCCTGCTGTCGTCGCAGCCGCCCGACAGCGACGAGGCGCCCAAGGAACGCAGGATGCTGGGCGCGCTGCGCCGCTGGACGCTGTTCGTGACCACGCCGGCGATGGTGCTGGCCTGGCTGGTCGGCCTGCACCTGGCCGTGACCTTCGGCTGGTTCGCCATGACCTGGATCTGGATCAAGATCGCGCTGGCGCTGGTCCTGTCGGGCCTGCTGGGCGTGCAGAGCGCGGCCTTGCGCCGCCAGTCGCAGGGCAGCGTGAAACGCGCGCCGCTGGTCGACCTGTACGCGCCGCTCACGGTGGTCGCCGCGGCGGTCATCGTGACGCTGGTGGTGGTCAAGCCGTTCTGAGGCGCCACTTATGCGCCGGCGCCATATCCAAACGCCCCTGTAATAACGACTCAACCAACTATTCGTTCGCGCGCGCAGGGGCCATCCCTAGAATCGTCTCCTCATAACCGTATCGACTGAGAGGCGATTTCCATATGACTCCCCGCACTTACACCGCCCGCGCGGGCACGCTGGCCAAGGCCCTGCTGGGCGCCGTGCTGGCCGCGGCCGCCATGTTCCACGGGCCGGCCTTCTCGGCCGATCCCAAGCCGCTCAAGGTCGGCGTGCGCGGCGGCGTCGACGAACAGATCTGGGAAGTGGTGGCGCAGGTCGCCAAGAAGAACGGCCTGGCCGTCGAGCCGGTGGTCATCACCGGCACCGCCAGCCCCAACGAGGCGCTCAACAACGGCGACCTGGACGCCAACGCGTTCCAGCACATCCCGTTCCTGAACGACCAGATCAAGCAGCGCGGCTACAAACTCGTGTCGGTGGCCAATACGCTGATCTCGCCCATCGCCTTCTATTCGAAGAAATACAAGTCGCTGCAGGCCCTGCCCGAAGGCGCCAAGGTCGGCATCCCCAACGATCCCAGCAACCAGACCCGTGCGCTGGTGATCCTGCGCGACCAGGGCCTGATCACGCTCAAGGACGGCTTCGATCCGGCCACGGGCACCGCGACGCTGGCCGACGTGACCTCCAACCCGCGCAAGCTCGACTTCGTCGAAAGCGCCTCGGTGGTGCTGGCGCGTTCGCTGCCCGACGTCGACACCGCCGCCATCGTCAACAGCTTCGCCTACCAGGCTGGGCTGATCGCCACGCGTGACGGCATCGCGGTGGAGAAGAAAGAGAACAACCCCTACGTCAACATCATCGCCGTGCGCGAGAAAGACAGGAACGCGCCCTGGGTGCCCGAGCTGGTCAAGGCCTATCACTCCGAGGAAGTGCGCCAGTTCATCCTGAGCAAGTACGAAGGCTCGGTGATCCCGGTCTTCTGAGCCGGAACGCGCGGCGGCGCCAGCCGGCGCCGCCGCCATCCTCGCTCGCGGAGCGGCACGCGCCGCCGCGCGGGCGGCTCGGGAACACAGCATGATGCAACACGACATCCCCCTGGCGGATCCGGCCCTGCGGCCCGCCGCCGACGCGGCGCAAGACGCCCACATCGTTTTCGACGGCCTGCAGAAACGCTACCAGGGCCCGCGGGGCACGGTAACGGCGCTGGCCGATATCTCCTTTTCCATCGGGCGCGGCGAGGTGTTCGGCATCATCGGCCGCAGCGGCGCCGGCAAGTCGACGCTGCTGCGCTCGATCAACATGCTGGAGCGGCCCAGCGCCGGCCAGGTGCGGGTCGACGGCGTGGACGTCGGCGGCCTGGACGAAAATGCGCTGGTCGGCCTGCGGCGCCGCATCGGCATGATCTTCCAGCACTTCAACCTGCTGTCGGCCAAGACCGTGGCGCAGAACGTGGCCTTGCCGCTGCGTGTCGCGGGCGTCAAGCCGGCCGAGGCGCGCGCCAAGGTCGACGCGCTGCTGGACCTGGTCGGGTTGCGCGACAAGGCCGACACCTATCCTTCCAAGCTGTCCGGCGGCCAGAAGCAGCGCGTGGGCATCGCCCGCGCCCTGGTGCATGACCCGGAGATCCTGCTGTGCGACGAGGCCACCTCGGCGCTCGACCCCGAAACCACTCAGTCGATCCTGGCGCTGCTGCGCGACATCAACCGCAAGCTGGGCCTGACGGTGGTGCTGATCACGCACGATATGGCGGTGATCCGCGAGGTCTGCCACAAGGTGCTGGTGCTGGACGGCGGCCGCAAGGTCGAGCACGGCGAGGTCTGGCGCGTGTTCGGCAATCCCCAGGCCGATGCCACCCGTGCGTTGCTGCGGCCGTTGCAGCATGACCTGCCGGCCGACCTGGCCGCGCGGCTGGTGCCGGACCTGCAAGGCGGCGCGGGCCTGGCAGTGCTGCGGCTGCGCTTCACCGGGCAGGGCCGTCCCGAGGGCGTCTCGCTGCAGGCGTTGGCGGCGCTGGGGCCGGGCGCGACGCTGTTGCATGGCGGGCTGGACCGCCTGCGCGGCCACGCCCAGGGCAGCCTGCTGGTGTCGGTGCCGGCCGCCGTTCTACAGGAAGAGGCCGCGCGCGCCGCGCTGGTGGCCGATCAGATCGAGGTACTGGGCTATGTCGCTGCCGATGCTGGATAAATACCTGCAGGCCTTCCTGCAGACGCTGACCATGGTGGGCGTGTCCGCGCTCATCGCGATCGCCGCCGGCCTGACGCTGGCGGTGGTGCTGACCGTCACCGCGCCGGGCAACCTGTATCCGCGGCCGCGCCTGAACAAAGCGCTGTCGATCACCGTGAACACGTTCCGCGCCATCCCCTTCATCATCCTGCTGGTGGCGATGCTGCCGTTCACGCGCATGCTGGTCGGCACCACGCTCGGCACCTGGGCCGCGATCGTGCCGCTGTCGGCCAATCTGGTGCCGTTCTTCGCGCGCATCGCCCAGGTCAGCCTGAACGATGTCGACCACGGCCTGGTGGAGGCCGCGCGCGCCATGGGCTGCCGCCGCTGGCACATCGTGCGCCACGTGCTGCTGCCCGAGGCGTTGCCCGGCATCATCGGCGGCATGACCGTCAGCGTCATCGCCATGATCAACGCCTCGGCCATGGCCGGCGCGGTGGGCGCCGGCGGCCTGGGCGACCTGGCCATCCGCTATGGCTACGAACGCTACGAGACCCGCGTGATGTTCGAAGTGATCGTGATCCTGATCGCGCTGGTCTCGATCGTGCAATTCACCGGCGAATGGCTGTCGCGCCGCGCCGACCACAAGCGCTGACGGCGCCGCGCCGTCCGCATCCCCGAGCTGATTCCCGGAGGTATCCATGTCCGACTCGCAACACCACGGCTTCGCCACCCGCGCCATCCACCTGGGCTACGACCCGCTGGACGAGCAGGGCGCGCTGTCGCCGCCGCTCTACCTGACCTCCACCTACACCCAGGACAGCATCGAGGCCTTCGACCGCATTCGCCTCGGCGAACAATCGGGCTACGTCTACGGCCGCACCCGCAACCCGACCCAGGCCCTGCTGGAAGAGCGGCTGGCCTCGCTCGAAGGCGCCGAGGCCGGCGTGGTCACCGCGTCGGGCATGGCGGCGATCTCGGCCACGCTGCTGTCGCTGCTGCAAAGCGGCGACGAGATCGTGGTCGACCAGATCGTCTACGGCACCGCCTTCACGCTGTTCGCGCAGGGGCTGCCGCGCCTGGGCATCAACGCCGTGTTCGCCGATTTCACGCGCCCGGAAGCCGTGGCCGCCGCCATCGGCCCCAAGACCCGCGCGGTCTATTTCGAGACGCCGGCCAACCCCAACCTGCGGCTGGTCGACATCGCCGCCATCTCGGCCATCGCGCGCGGCAAAGGGCTCTTGACCATCGTCGACAACACCTTCGCCACGCCCGTGCTGCAACGGCCGCTGCAACACGGCGCCGACATCGTGCTGCACTCGGCCACCAAGTACCTGGGCGGCCACGGCGACCTGCTCGCCGGCGCGGTGGTCGGCCGCAAGCAGCACATCGACGCGATCCGCCTGCAGGGCCTGCGTTACTTCACCGGCGCGACGCTGTCGCCGTTCACCGCCTTCCTGGTGCTGCGCGGCCTGAAGACGCTGGAATTGCGGGTCGAGCGTCACAGCGAATCGGCATTGAAGGTGGCGAAGTTCCTGCGCGAACACGCGGCGGTGGCCGACGTGTTCTATCCGGGCCTGGCGGGCACGGCCGGCGCCGAGATCGCGCAGCGCCAGCAGGCGGCCGGCGGCGGGCTGGTGGCGTTCGAGTTGAAGGGGGGGCTGGCCGCGGGCCGGCGCCTGCTGAACAGCCTGAAGCTGGCGCGCATCGCTGTCAGCCTGGGCGATCCGGAAACGCTGATCCAGCATCCGGCCACCATGACGCACGCCAGCTATACGGCCGAAGACCGCGAAAAGTATGGCCTGTCGGAAGGCCTGCTGCGCTTGTCGGTCGGGCTGGAAACCGCCGCCGACATCCTGGCCGATCTGAAGCAGGGGCTGGATCAGGCGGGGAGCTGACGCTCGATCGCGCCCGGCCCGCCTTCGCGCCCGGGCGCCGACGACCCGCGTCAGCGCAGCACCGAGGTCAGGCTGTCGAACTGCTGCGATTCCAGCCGCGCGCGTTCCTCGGTCAGTTGGCGCACCGCCAGTTGATGGGCGCGGAACCGGTTCAACAGGCTGTCGCGGTCGAACACGATCTCGTTGTGCTCCACGCGCCACGCGCGGCGGTTGTCGTCGAGCAGATTGATCATCTTCTCGAACTCGTCCAGCGTCTGGCGCTCCAGCTCCCAGTTGCGCGCCAGCGTTGCCTTCTGCTGCGGCCGCGCCTTGATCGCGCCTTCGACCATGCGGTCCTTCTGCTGCTCGCTCAGGTCGAGCGAGCGGATGGTGACGGGCACGTCGGCCAGCAGCCGCCGGTTCTGCTGGCTGTATTTCCGCACCACGCGCTGCGATTGTTCCAGGATCAGCCGGCTTTCCACCATGCCGCGGTCGCGCGCCAGACGGTTGGGGATGAAGAGGTCCGACAGCCGCACCTCGTCCAGTTCCTTCATGTAGGCGCGGTACTGCGCCACCCGCTGTCCCAGGATGATCTTGACGCCGCGCTCGATCTCGCCATACACGCCATGCGCCTTGGGGGTGGCGTCGATGTCCGGCACGTCTCCGGGCGGATGGTCGGGCGCGTTGAGCGCGGCGCGCATCCATTCGCCGGTGCGGCGGATCTCGGCCAGCGCGGTGGCCTTCTGCGTTTCGCGATAGGCCGCGAGGCCGGCCAGGACGGCGGCCGCGGCCGCCAGCAGCAGGCCGGTGGCGAAGGCCGCGCGCATGCGGTGCAACGGCGTGCGAAAGCGCTTGAACAGCGACAGGGCCAGGATCACCAGGGCGGCGGGCAGCACCAGCGCGATGGCGCTGCCGACCGCGCTGCCGACGCGGTAGCCCAGCGACTCGGCGGGGTCCGCGACGCCGTCCGCGCCGTCGGACTTGAAGATCAACAGGAGCAGCCACAACCCGATGTACAGGCCCCAGGTCCATGTCCGCAGGGCGCGGCTGGGTCGTGGGGAACCGCGCGCCGCCGATGTCGCGGACGGCAGCGGCGTGTTGGCGCCTTCCGGGCTCAGGGTGGGTTCTCTACGTGTTTCCACGGCGGGCGGCAGCCACGAAATATTTAGCCGCAGATGTTACCGTGAGGGCTTTTCAGGTGCAATGCGGATCGCGCCGCCAGCCGACCCAGTTGCCTTCGCCCTCGAAGTGATGGATACCGCGTTTGGCCACGGCCAATCCCTCGCGCAGCGCCTGCACGTCCAGTCCCGGCATGTGCCGCAGCAGCGCCGGCGGCAGGGCGGCCAGGTCGAGGTGTTCCTGGCCGAATTCGACCGCCATCGGCGAGCCGTCGTCGCGCACCCGGACGTACCATAGGCCTTCCATGTAAGCGCCGGCCCACGGATCGGGAAACAGCGCCTCGGTGAAGCGGAAACCGAATTCGTCGACGGCCTCCCACGGCCAGAACTGGCGCCGACCGCCCGTCGCTTCGGTGCCCATGGCGCGGGTGAAGCCGCTGTCGTCGAAGCGGATGGTTTCGGCGTAGGGGTCGGGCGGCGCGGGCGGGCCGGCGAACAGCCGTTTGAGCAGGGACCACATGGCGGCAGGGGGCAGTCGAAAGAGGGCAGCGGGCAGTGTAGCGGCGCGGATTGCTGCCGCAATGTTACAAGCATTGATCCACGTCAACGCCCCGCCTCGGCACGCCGGTTAGGGTAGATGTTTTTTCCTGACGGGTCGCCGGCGACTGGCCGGCCGCCGCGGCTCTGACCTCACGCGCAGCAAGGATTGCAACGATGACTGACAAGACCCCGCAAGCTTCCGGATCGCCCGCCGAGAACGACGACGGCGCCACGGCCCCGCGCGCCGCCAAGCGCACCGCCCCGCCGCGCAAGGCCACCCGCTCCGCCGCGGCCGGCAAGCGCACGCCGGCCCCGGCGCGGTCCGCCCGCGGCGCCGAGACGCCCAAGTCCACGCGCGCCGTCCGCGCCGACAAGCCGTCCAAGGTCGTCCAGCCGCCGGCGTCCGCGCCGGCAGCCCCGGCCGGGCTGCCCGCCATCGAACCGGCGATCCAGGCGCGCAAGCGCGTCAATGCGCGGGAAGTCGCCGCGCGCCAGGAGACCTCGTCGGTGTTGGCCGACATCGCCCGCCGCTACCAGATCGGCGAATCGGGCGAAGCCCACGCGGCGCTGCGCTCGGTGATCGAGGAACTGTCGCCGGACGACGCGGTGGCGGTGCACCGCGCGCTGCTCGAAGCCAACGCGCAGGCGCCGGCCGCGCGCCGCAATCCCGACGAGGAGCTGGCGACCGACTGGCGCGAGGGCATCTATCCGTACCGCCACCGCATGCTGCGGCGCAATTACGAAAAGCAGAAATACGCGCTGCAGGTCGAGCTGCTCAAGCTGCAGGCCTGGGTCAAGGCCACCGGACAGCGCGTGGTGATCCTGTTCGAGGGCCGCGACGCGGCGGGCAAGGGCGGCACCATCAAGCGCATGATGGAGCACCTGAATCCGCGCGGCGCGCGCGTGGTGGCGCTGGAGAAGCCGTCCGACACCGAACGCGGCCAGTGGTATTTCCAGCGCTATGTGCAGCATCTGCCCACCGCCGGCGAAATCGTGATGTTCGACCGCTCCTGGTACAACCGCGCCGGCGTCGAGCGCGTGATGGGCTTCTGCTCGCAGGAGGAATACCTGCAGTTCCTGCGCCAGGTGCCCGACTTCGAGCGCCACCTGGTCACCAGCGGCATCCACCTGGTCAAGTTCTGGTTCTCGGTCAGCCAGGAAGAGCAGCGCCGCCGCTTCCTGCAGCGCAAGGTGCATCCGCTCAAGCAATGGAAGCTGAGCCCCGTGGACCTGGCCTCGCTCGACAAGTGGGACGACTACACCCGCGCCAAGGAAGCGATGTTCGCGCACACCGACACGGCCGACGCGCCGTGGATCGTGGTGAAGTCGGATTGCAAGAAGCGCGCGCGCCTGAACGCCATGCGCTATGTGCTCAGCCGCCTGCCGTACGAAGGCAAGAGCGGCGCGCCGGAACTGGCGCTGGATCCGTTGATCGTGGGACGGGCGCTGTAGCGCTGTCGCTTTTTCGTGGCCGGTCCGCCGGGCCGGTCCGGGCCCTGTCGCGGTCGCGTCTCACTTGCCCCGCATCTGGTCGATCAGGCGCCGGTCGCGCTTGGTCGGTCGGCCGGCGGCGATGTCCAGCGCCGGCTCGGGCGCCAGCCGCCGCATCTCGGCCGCGCGTTCGCGCGCGGCGGCGCTTTCCGGGGTTTCCTCATATAGCTGGCGCGCCACCGGCGCCGGGCCGCGCGCGCCGCTGACGGCGACCACGCGCACCTGGATGGGCGGGTCTTCCTTGCGGATGCTGATCACGTCGCCGGGGCCGACCTCGCGCGCCGGTTTGGCGGGCTGGCCGTTGACCTGCACCCGGCCCTTGCCGATTTCGTCCACCGCCAGGCTGCGCGTCTTGTAGAAGCGCGCCGCCCAGAGCCATTTGTCGAGCCGTATCCTGTCCATCGTCATTGCCGTCATCAATCGGGTCGTCAGGCGGACATGATAGCGGTTCGCCTCAGCGCGGCACTTCGCGCAGCAGCGCGGCGAAGGCGCTGGCCGGCAGCGCGCGGCTGAACAGGAAGCCCTGCATCGCGTCGCAGCCTTCCTCGATCAGCATCTGGCGCTGCGCCTCGGTCTCGACGCCCTCGGCCAGCGTGCGCATGCCCAGCGAATGCGCCAGCCGCACCACGCCGCGGATCACGGCGGTGGCGGTCGGCACCTTGCCCAGCGCCCAGACGAACGACTGGTCGATCTTGAGCGTGTCGATCGGCAGCCGCGCCAGGTACGCCAGGCTCGAATAACCCGAGCCGAAGTCATCCAGCGACGCCGATATGCCGGCCTCGCGCAGCGCCGCGAGAATGCCGGAGGCCTTCTCGACGTCGCTCATCAGCGAATTCTCGGTGACTTCCACGTCGAGCAGTGTCGGCGGCACGCCATGCACCTGCGCCAGGCGCACGATGGTGTTGGCCAGGTCGGGCGCCACCAACTGGCGCGCCGACAGGTTGAACGAGATGCGCGGCACCGGCAGGCCCTCGCCCAGCCATTCGCTGATGTGCAGGCAGGTGGCGTTGGCCACCCATTCGGTCAGCGCCGACTCCATCGGCGAATCCAGGATCACGTCCAGGAACGCCGCCGGCGCCAGCAGGCCGCGGGTGGGATGGCGCCAGCGCAGCAACGCCTCGGCGCCGCACAGCGAGCCGTCGTGCATGCTGATCTGCGGCTGGAAGTGCAGCTCGAACTGGTTGTTGGCCAGCGCGCCCTGGATGTCGCCGCGCAGCGACAGGCGCGCGCCCAGCCCCTGCATCAGTTCGCGGTGATACACCCGCACCTGGAAACGGCCGGCCGACTTGGCCGCGTACATCGCCGCGTCGGCATAGTTCAGCAGCATCTCGGCCGATTCGCCGGGCGAGTTCATCAGCGCGATGCCGATGCTGGCGCCCAGCGAGACCGAGCGGCCATGGATGTCGCTCGGGATCGACAGCGCGTTCAGGATCGAATTGGCCAGGGCCTCGGCCGCACGCTCGTTGGTGCCGCGCAGCACCAGCAGGAACTCGTCGCCGCCGACCCGGGCGCAGAAAATCGCGGGCGTGAGGAACTTGCGCAGCCGCTCGGCCACATCGCACAGCAGCAGGTCGCCCTCGGCGTGGCCGAAGGCGTCGTTGACTTCCTTGAAGCGGTCCAGGTCCAGGAACAGCACCGCCAGGGTCGGGCCCTGCGCGGCCAGCGTCCGCTCGGCCTCGGCGATGGCGGCGGACAGCGTGTCCATGCATTGGCGCCGGTTCGGCAGGCCGGTCAGGTAGTCATGGGTGGCCTGGTATCTGAGCTGGGCGGTTTCCTCGCGTTCGCGCGAGACGTCGCGCAACAGGACCGCCAGGCCGTCCTCATGCGCAAAGGCGCGCACCTCGAACCAGCTCGCCAGCGGCGCGTAGTAGCCGATGTGTTGGGCCGGGCGGCCGGTCTGCATGGCGCCGCGGCAGGCATCGTAGTAGCCGGTGCCGACCAGGTCCGGACAACTGTCCCACAGGCCGCGCCCCACCAGGTCCAGCCTGTTGCGCCGCAACAGGCGTTCGGCGGCCGGGTTCAGGTAGCGCACGCGCCATTCGCGATCGAGCGACAGGAAGCCGTCGGCCAGACTGTCGAGCGTGGCGCCGTCGGCGCCGGCCGCGAGGCGGGCGTCGGCGGGCGGGGGAAAGGATGAGGGCTCGTGGCTGTCGTGGTTCATCTCGTCGCGGATTTCCCTGAGCGCGCTTGAAGTGCTGTTGTATCGCATCGGGGAGCCGCCGTAAAACCAAAAAAAGACGCCCCGAGGGGCGTCCAAGACCGGCATTCCGGTTGTCGGGCGGCAGGTCGCCCGGCGGTACTCAATCCAGTTTCAGGTCGGCTTCCTTGACCACGCGCTGCCACTTGGCGATCTCGGCGCGGCGGAACGTGTCCAGTTCGGCGGGGGTGGAGCCGATGGGCTCGGCGCCGATGCCTTCGAGCTGTTCGGCGATCTGCGGGTCCTTCAGCACCTTGGCCAGGGCCTGCGACACCTGGTTGACGATTTCCGGCGGCGTGCCGGCCGGGGCGAACACGGCGTTCCACTCATACGTCTCGTAGCCGGGCACGCCGGATTCGGCGATGGTGGGCAGGTCCGGCGCCGCTTTGGAACGCTCCGAGCCGCCCACGGCGACCGCGCGCAGCTTGCCGTTCTTCACGTGCTGCCAGGCCGAGCCCATGCTGGCGAACATCACCGGCACTTGGCCCGACATGACGTCGATCATGGCCGGGCCGCCGCCCTTGTAGGCGACGTGCTGCAGTTGGGTCTTGGCCAGCAGGTTGAACAGTTCGCCGGCCAGATGCTGGGCCGAGCCGGGGCCGGCCGAGGCGAAATAGACGTGTTCCTTGCTGTCGGGCTGGCCCAGGCGGATCAGGTCGGCCACGGTCTTGACCTCGTACGACGGGGTCACCACCAGCACGTTGGGCACGCGCAACAGCAGCGACACCGGCGCGAACGCGGTCAGGGTGTCGAACTGCATCTTGGAATGCAGCGCGGGGTTCTGCGCGTGGTTGGAGGCGTCCAGCATCAGCGTGTAGCCGTCGGGCTGGGCCTTGGCGACCACGGCGCCGCCGATCATGCCGCCGGCGCCGCCGCGGTTTTCGATGACCACCGGCTGGCCCAGTTCAGCCGCCAGCTTGGGGCCGATCAGGCGGGCCACCACGTCGACCGTGCCGCCGGGCGGGTAGGTCACCACCAGCGTAACGGCGCGCTCGGGGTAGGCGGCGGTTGCCGTGCCGGCGGCGCCGGCCAGCAGGCCGGCGGCAGCCAGCAGGCTGGCGCGGCGCGCGAGGCGTTGGATCAGAGGGGTCATCAGAATTCTCCTTGGAATTGGAACAGCCGCAACGGTGTCTCGGCGAGTACGGCGCGCCGTTGCGTGGGGTCGTCGATCCAGTCGGCCAGCCACCGCATGGACGCGGGGTAGGACGCCAGGTGGCGATGCTCGGTGTGGGGCCAGTCGCTGCCCCACATGAGGCGGGCGGGCGTGTAGGCGTCCAGCAGTTGGCGCGCGGCCTCGCGGCCAGCGCTGGCACAGGCCTCGCCGGTCCAGTTGCGGTAAGGGGCGGACAGCTTGACCCATACCCGGCCGCTGTCGGCCTGCCGCAGCAGGTAGCCGAAGCCGGGGTCGGCCACGCCGAGCGCCGGGTCGGGACGGCCGAAGTGGTCCACCACCACGCGGCAGCCGGCCTGCAGCAGCGCCGGCATGATATCGGCCAGGCGCGCGGCCTGCAGGTGGATCTCGACGTGCCAGCCGAGCGCGTTGACGCGAGCCAGCAATGACTGCCACGGTTGCGTGCGCAGGTCGGGCACGGCCAGGCCGATCAGGTTGAGCCGGATGCCGACCACGCCGGCCGCGGCCAGCGCCCGCAGCGCGGCCTCGTCGATGGCCGTGTCCACCACCGCCACGCCGCGCAGCCGCGCCGGCGCGGCGCGCAGCGCCTCCAGCAGGTGGCTGTTGTCAGTGCCCAGGAAACTGGGCTGCACCAGCACGCCATGCGACAGCCCGTGCGCGTCCAGCAGGCCCAGGTATTGGGCCAGCGGGGCGTCGTAGTCCGGGGTGTGGCGGCGGGTGTCCGCCAACGCCAGGCCCTGCAGGAAGACGTGGGCGTGGCTGTCGACGGCGAGGCCGGTGACGGAGGGGGGCAAGGCAGTCTCCTGGGCGGGGTCCATGCCCCGCGCGTTCTGTAAGGTTCTGTAAGCGGCATTCTAGGGAGGCAGGGTATAGTTTTCCATTCTGGAAAATTGCTTTATTTATATTGGATTGATATGGAAACCCGGCATCTGCGCTACTTCCTGGCGGTGGTGGACCACGGCAGCGTCAGCCGCGCCTCCGAATGGCTGGGCATCGCCCAGCCGGCGTTGAGCCAGGCCCTGGGACGCATGGAAAAGGACCTGGGCGTGCGCCTGTTCGAACGCTCGCGCCAGGGCACCACGCCCACGCCCGCGGCCCAGGCCATCCTGGAGGACGTGCGCGCCAGCGTCGCGCGCATCGACGCCGCCGCGCGCCGCGCCCGCGAGATCGGCCGCGGCAGCGCCGGCCAGTTGACGGTGGGGCTGGTGTCGTCGGCGCTGTTCGATACGCTGCCGCGCGCCTTGCGCGAGATGCGTCGGCAGGCGCCCGGCGTGCGCGTGATCCTGCGCGAGATGAGCAATGCCGAGCAGGCCGACGCCCTGCAGACCGGCGAGATCGACATCGGCCTGATGCATACGCCGGTGGCGGTGGGCGGGCGCATGCGCGAGCGGCAACTGCTGCGCGACCGGCTGGTGGCGGCGGTGCCGGACGAGTTCGACGTCGCCGCCGATGGCCGGGTCTCGATGGCGCAGATCGCGCAGGCCGGCCTGGTGATGTACCCGCAGTCACAACTGCCGGCGTTCTACGCCGACATTCTCGATGCCATGCGCAAGGGCGGCCATGACGCCCACGTGGCGCAGGAGGCCAACCGCACCCTGACCGTGCTGGCGTGCGTGGCCGGCGGTTGCGGCGTGGCGCTCTTGCCCAGTTGGATCCGCTCGATGGATTTCCGCGGCGTGCGCTTTTGCGAAGTGCGCGACGGCGAGCGCCTGCCCAGCTTCGACCTGAGCGCGATCTGGCCGGCCCGCTCGGTGCCGACCCTGGCTGATTTGTTCGCCAACCTGGACCTGGGCGGGCATTGACCTTTCACTGCGCATTCAGTTGCGCCGGCGAACGCTTAAGCCACGCTTAAGAAGCCGTTTCCCCCGGAACCGCGACGCCCCGGCCGCTCTAAACAGAAACGACGTTAGAGGGGCTCTTCATGGACCTGAACTGGCAGCAGCAGTTGTGGGAAAGCGCGCTCTGGCTGGCGCGCGCGTTTGGCATCAGCGTGGTCGCGCTGGCAGTGGCGACGCTGGCGCTGGCGCGCTGGACCGACTGGGGGCGCAAGTTCTGGCGCCTGGCCTGGCCCTACCTGACGCCGCGGCGCAGTTGGCGCCCGCTGCTGACGCTGGCCGCGCTGTTGTTCCTGGCGATGTTCGCGGTCCGCATGACCGTGCTGTTTTCGTTCTGGTACAACGGCTTCTACAGCGCGCTGCAGGCGCTCGATCCGAACGCATTCTGGCGCTTGCTGGGCATCTTCGCGGTGCTGGCCACGGTGCACGTGATTCGTACCCTGGTCGACAGCTACGCCGGCCAGGCCTTCGACATCCACTGGCGGGTCTGGCTCAACGACCGCCTGACGCGCGACTGGCTTGGCGCGCGCGCCTACTACCGCGGCCACTTCGTGGGCGAACCGGTGGACAACCCCGACCAGCGCATCGAGCAGGACATCGCCCTGTTCGTGAGCGGCTCGCGCTCGCTGGCGATCGGCGCCTTGAGCGCGGTGGTGTCGCTGGTGGCGTTCACCGGCATCCTGTGGAACCTGTCCGGCGCGCTCGAGGTGGCTGGCGTGGAGATCCCGCGCGCCATGGTATTCATGGTGTACGTGTACGTGCTCATCGCCACCTTGTTCGCGTTCCGCATCGGCCGGCCCCTGATCCTGCTGAACTTCCTGTCCGAACGGCTCACCGCCAACTTCCGCTACGCCTTGCTGCGGCTGCGCGAGAATGCCGAGAACGTGGCCTTCTACCAGGGCGAGGAGGTCGAACGGGCGACGCTGTGGGCGCGCTTTTCGGCCTATATCGCCAACCTGTGGGAGCGGGTATACCGGGGCCTGAAATTCGACGGCTTCAACCTGGTGGTGAGCCAGGTGGCCGTGGTGTTCCCGTTCCTGTTGCAGGCGCAGCGCTTCTTCAGCGGCGCGATCAAGCTGGGCGACGTCATGCAGACCTCTCAGGCCTTCGGCCAGGTGCAGGACTCGCTGTCGTTCTTCCGCACCTCATACGATGCCTTCGCGCAGTACCGCGCCACGCTCAACCGCCTGGCCGGCTTCCTCGACGCCAACGCGGCGGCGCGCGATCTGCCGGCGATCGCGGCGCTGCCCTTGCCGCACGCCATGGAAATCAGCGGACTGGACGTGTCGCGTCCCGATGGCCGCGCGCTGCTGCGGCGGTTGGACCTGGCGCTGCATCCGGGCCAGGCCCTGCTGATCAAGGGGCCTTCGGGCAGCGGCAAGACCACCCTGTTGCGCGCCCTGGCGGGCCTGTGGCCCTACGCGCAGGGCACGGTGCGGCGGCCGCAGGGCGCGGCCGCGCTGTTCCTGTCGCAGCGCCCCTATCTGCCGCTGGGCAAGCTGCGCGATGCCGTGGCTTATCCCGGGCATGCGCAGGCCGGCGATGACGCGCGCCTGGCGTCCGCGCTGCGGGCGGTGAATCTGGGGCACCTGGCCGCGCGGCTGGACCACGAGGCCGATTGGTCGCGCATCCTGTCGATCGGCGAGCAGCAGCGCGTGGCGTTCGCCCGCGTGCTGTTCAACCGGCCGGCGATCGTGTTCCTGGACGAGGCCACATCGGCCACCGACGAAGGGCTGGAACACATGCTCTACGGCCTGCTGCGCGAACAGTTGCCAGACGCCATGCTGGTCAGCGTCGGCCACCGCAGCACGCTGGACGCGTTCCACACCCATCGGCTGGACCTGGACGGAGAGGGGGGCTGGCGCGCCGGACCGCTGGCCGCGGCGCCGGGGCCGGTGCTGACGCGGGCGGCGGCCTGAGGCCGGCGCGAGGCGTTCTGCCGTGCGGCCGGCTCCCAGCGGCCGGCCGCTGGCACGAGCACGGGCGGCGCCCGGCGTGCCCGGGCGCCGGTCAGGTGCCGACCCGCAGCGGGCCGGTCAGCTTGCGCAGCGCCGCGATCACGCTTTGCGCGGTGATGCGGCCGGTCTTGGGATTGGCCGACGGGATGTTCTGGATTTCCATCGAGAAAGAGGCGGAATCCGACACCACCTCGACGCGATGCACATTGCGTTCCAGCGACGGGTCGGCCCAGATCTCCAGCGTGGTGCGGTCCGGACCGATGCCGGCCAGCGAGACGCTCACCGCCACGTTCAGGTTGGCCGGGAAGCCCACCGCCGCCTCGCGCGGCGAACCGCGGAAGATCAGGCGCGGCTCGGTGATGCCGTCGATATCGATGTTGTTGTCGGTCAGGTAGGGCGCGCCCAGCAGGCCGCGCACCGGTTTGCGCGTGATCATCGTGACCGAATGGATCTCGCCCTCGGCGGCGGCGGTGATCGCATCCAGGCCCAGGATGGCGCCGGACGGCACCAGGATCTGGCCGTGGTGGCGGCGCGCCAGCTCGATCAGGTCGTCGTGGCGCAGCAGCGCGCCGGAACTCAGCACCACCAGCTTCTTGCCGGCCGTGAGCACCGGCTCGGCCAGTTCGCGGAACACGGCGGCCGGGGCGCATTCGACCACCACGTCGCAATGTTCGGCCAGCGCGCCGATGGTGGTGAATACCGGCCTGGCGTTCTGCCACGCCACCGCGGGCGCGGCCTGGGGATCGCGCACGGCCACGGCGGCCAGCGTCAGGCCGGGCAGGCCGGCATCCAGGGATTGCGCCACGGCCTGGCCGATGGCGCCGAAGCCGGCGATGCCGACGCGGTAGCTGTTCATGGAAGATTCCGGGGAAGGGGCGCAGGGCGCCGTCAGATTCGCGGGCCGGCCGGCGGCAGCATCGCCGGCCAGGGTCGGCGGTCACTGTAGCGAGGGGGCGGGCGTGCGTCAATCATCGCGGACACCATGCGCTGTCCGTTCCGTTCGTTCATCGCCAGGCGGCAGGGGCATGCGGCTATCGGGCCGGCGGGGCGAATTCCCGTCCCGTGTAGTCGGACGCGACCGCGATCTCGCCGCGAGCCAGCCGCGCAGACCAGTCGTCCAGCACGCGGCGTTCCTCCGCGCCGACGTCCGCGCCCAGCGCCAGCCGCAGCGATGCGCCCGCTTCCAGGCCGAAGTGCGTGACCGCGCCGACCCGCAGCGCGCCGGCGGCGTGATCGGCCGCGGCGCGTTCCACGCACAAGCCAGAATCGGCCAGCGCCGACGCCAGATACACGGCGGGATCGCGCGCCACCCAGTCCAGCACATTGCCGATCTGCCACAGGCCGCGGCGGCGGCAGGCGCGGGTGATGCCGTCGCGGCCGCCATCCATCATCGCGAACACCACGCGCGCGCCGTCGGCGGCCAGCGCGTCGGTCCAGGCCTCGGCCAGCGCCGGGTCGTGCTGGTTGCCGCAGAAGCCGGTCAGCGGATCCTGGCCGACTACGCGGCGCACACCGTCGGCATAGGCGGCGCGACCCTTCAGCCCGGGCCGCACGCGTTCCCCCGACAGATGCGCGGCGCCGCCGCGCAGGCCCGCCAGCACGCCGGCCAGGAAGGCCGTGTGCTCCTGCAGGATTTCATAGGACGCGACATTGGCCGCATGGTGGCTGCCCTGGGTGATGGCGAACTGCGTGCGCGCAAAGCGCGGCGCCACCCGCGCCACCGGCACATCGCCCTGGCCGCCATGCACGATGACGAGGTCGGGGGCGTCCGCGCACAGCGCCGCCAGGCGCTCGGCGCGCGCATCGGGGTCGTTGTTCGCGATCCATTCCACCTGCAGGGCGTGGCCCGCGCGCGCGGCGCGCGCCGCGCCCTGCACGGCGGCTTCGTTGAACCCGCCCCGGCCGGCCTGGCCGAACAGCACCAGCAACCGGCGCACGCTCACAGGCTGGCTCCGGTCGCCCGCACCACCGGGCCCCAGGTATCGGCCTGGCGGCGCACGAAGTCGGCGAATTCGGCGGGCGACTTCTGCGCCAGCACGAAGCCCTGCCCTTCCAGTTTGGCGCGGATATCGGGGGTGCGCAGCACCTGCGTCAAGGCGTCGTACAGGCGTTCGCTGACGGCGTCGGGCAGGCCCGCCGGGCCTGACAGGCCGACGAAATTCTCGGCCACCAGGCCGGGATAGCCCAGCTCGGCCACCGCCGGAATCTCCGGCGCCTGCGGCACGCGCTGCGCGGTGGTCACGGCCAGCAGGCGCAATTGGCCGGTGCGCAGGAACGGCAGGTTCTGCGGCAGCGCGTCGACCGCGAAGCGGATCTGTCCGCCCAGCAGGTCGTTGCGCATCGCGCCCGAGCCCTTGTACGGAATGTGTTCGAGCCGCGCGCCGGTCTGGCGCGCGTACAGTTCGCCGACGATCTGGCCGACCGACGCCAGGCCGCCGCTGCCGTACTGCACCGGCGCCGGCTGCGCCTTGATCCACTCGGTCAGTTGCGCGAAGGTCTCGACCGGCACCGACGGATGCACCACGAACGCGGTCGGCACCGCGCCCAGGTAGGCCACGTGGCGGAAGCTGGCCAGCGGATCGTAGTGGTGCTGGGGCATCAGCGCCGGCGAGATCGACAGCGGCGCCGAGTTCGACATCAGCAGGGTGTAGCCGTCGGCCGGGGCCTGCGCCACCTGCGTCGCGCCGATGGTGGAGCCGGCGCCGGGACGGTTGTCGATCACGATGGACTGGCCGAGCAGTTCGCCCAGCGCCGGCGCGATGACGCGCGCGGCAATGTCGCTGGCGCCGCCCGGCGGGAACGTCACCACCAGGCGGATGGGGCGCTCGGGCCAGGCGGCGGCGCGCGCCCGGCGGGGATGCGCAAGCGGCAGGGCCAGCGTGCTGGCGAGCAGGAATCGGCGGCGGGAGATCGGCATGGCGAGTCGGCGCTTTGGCGGCCAAGGGCCGTACTGTAGGAAACCATGCCTTCCGCCACAAAGACTTTATGGCGGTTTGCTTATGCCCGCCGCCTATCGCGGCGGACGGGGCGCGCGCCTTGCGCTTGCGCCGCCCGTCGCGCCGCCGGCAGAGCGCGGGCGGGGGGGCCCGTTGTCAGCCGCCTTGCCTGGCCTTGGCCATGTAGTCGACCGTCAGGTTGGACAATGCGCGCACGCCGTTGATCAGGCCCGACTCGTCCACATAGAAGCGCGGCGAATGGTTGGGCGCGGCGGTGTCGGGATTGACGTCCTTGGGCGTGACGCCAAGATAGAAGAACATGCCCGGCACCTTCTCCTGGTAGAACGAGAAGTCCTCGGACGCCGTCGACTTGGGCTGCAGGCCGTAGTTGCCTTCACCCGCCACGCGCCGCAGCGTGCCGCCCATCTGCTCGGTCAGGCCGGGATTGTTGACGGTGGCGTTGTACAGTTCCACCACCCGCACGTCGGCCTTGGCGCCGGCGCTCTGCGCGATCTGCGTGGCCGTGCGCTCGATGCGCTGGTGGATGTCCTTCTTCATGCCCTCGTCATACGTGCGGATGGTGCCCGTCATGGCGACGCTGTCCGGCACGATGTTCATGCGGTTGCCGCCGTGGATCGCGCCCACGGTGATGACGGCCGGCTCCAGCATGCTGTTGATCTGGCGGCTGGGAATGGTCTGCAGGCCCAGGATGATCTGCGAGCTGACCACGATCGGGTCGATGCCCGACCACGGCCGCGCGCCGTGCGTCTGCTTGCCGGTGACGTCGATCCAGAACTGGTCGGCCGCGGCCATCGCCGGGCCGCTGCGCCACGACAGCTTGCCCACCGGATAGCTGCTGGAGACATGCAGGCCGAAGATCGCGTCAACCTTGGGATTGTCCAGCACGCCTTCCTGCACCATCATCTTGGCGCCCCAGATCTTCTTGCCGTCCGGCTCGAAGTCGGCGGGACTCTCCTCGGCCGGCTGGAAGATGAACTTGACGCTGCCGGGCAACTGGTCCTTCATGCCGGCCAGCACTTCGGCGGTGGCCATCAGGATGGCGGTGTGGGCATCGTGGCCGCAGGCGTGCATCACGTCCACTTCCTTGCCCAGGTAGGTGCCCTTGGCCTGGGAGGCGAACGGCACGTCCACCTGCTCCTTGACCGGCAGCGCGTCCATGTCGGCGCGCAGCGCCACCACCGGGCCGGGCTTGCCGCCCTTGAGCAGCGCCACCACGCCGGTGCCGGCCACGCCGGTCTTCACTTCCATGCCGAGCGCGCGCAGATGGTCGGCCACCAGCTTGGACGTGCGCGTTTCCTGGTTGCCCAGTTCGGGATGCTGGTGGATGTCACGGCGCCAGGCGATGAGTTTGTCTTCGATGGCCTTGGCGCGCTGGTCGATCTGCGCGGCCAGTTCCGGCATGGGCGCCGGCGCCAGCGGCCCCTGCGTGCCGGGCGCGCTTTGCGCGGCGGCGGCGCCGCTCAGCGCCAGGTGCGCGGCCAGCGCCAGCGGGGCCAGGCGAAACAGGATCTTGCGGTGTTGCATGGCATGTCTCCTCTTGGTTGTTAACCTGTTATTGGGCGGAGATATTACCGGAGCGCATGCGCGGCGGCGCGCTTGTTACGCCTGCTTAAAAACGCCGCTGTTTGATTCCGGGCGCTGGAATTCCGCGCCTTGGAATTGCGCGCCCCGCCTGGGTTTCGGCGACTCGCCGCGAGGCCCGCGCAGCGTCGTCGGACCCACGCGGTGGCGTCCGGCGTCGCCGCGACGATGCGCGCGCCTGTCGCCTACGCGGCCCGCAGCACCGGCCGCGCGCCGCGCGTGACCCGCAGCAGCACCAGCGCCGCCAGCAGCGAGGCCACGCCGGCGCCGGCCATGGCGGCATGGAAACCGCTGGCCAATGCGTCGGCGAACAACGCCGCCACGCCATCGGGTTGCGCCGGCAGCGCGTGCTGGGTGACCGCCACGCGCGCCACCGCCTGCGCATCCGGTTGGCCCAGCCGCGCCAGCGCCGCGGCCAGGTGCTCGACCGCGCGGCTGCTCATCAGCGCGCCGAGCAGCGCGATGCCGATGGTCATGCCGGTCTGGCGCAGCGCATTCATGGTGGCCGAGGCCATGCCCGAGCGCTCGCGCGGCACGGTCGCCATCACCGCCATGCTGGTGGCCGGCACCGACAGTCCCATGCCTAGGCCCAGCAGCACCATCAGCGAACCCGACAGCGCATAAGGCGTGTGGGCGTCGAAGCGCATCATGCCCAGCATGGCCGCGCCGACCATGGCATAGCCCGCGATCATCAGCCCGGGCAGGCCGAAGCGCTGGTTCAACCGGCCGAACACCGTCGACACGATGCCGGTGGCCACGAACTGCGGCGCCAGTTGCCAGCCCGTCTCAAGCGGCGTCAGGCCGCGCACGTGCTGCAGGTAGAGCGAGAAGAAGAACAGGCTGCTGTAGGCGCCGAATCCCATCACGAACGAGGCGAAGTTGGTGCTGGCGAAGCCGGCGTCGCGGAACAGGCCCAGCGGCAGGATGGGGCGCGCCACGGTGTGCTCGACCCAGAGGAAGGCGATCAGTCCGAGTGCGGCAACGGCCAGTGCGGCGAGGGTGGCCGGCGCCTGCCAGCCGTGTTCGCCGGCAGTGATCAGGCCATAGGTCAGCGCGCCCAGCCAGACCACGCTCAGGGCCTGCCCGAGCGGATCGAAGGCGGCATGCTCGGGATGCGCGCTTTCCTGGATGCCCCAGGCGCCCAGCGCGATCGCCAGCGCGCCCACCGGCAGGTTGATCAGGAAGATGCTCTGCCAACTGAAGTGCGCCACCAGCAGGCCGCCCAGCATGGGCCCCACGATCAGCGAGATGGCATTGCACGAGGCCCACAGGCCGATGGCGCGGGCGCGCTCGGCGGGGTCGGGAAAGGCCTGGGTCAGCAGCGACATCGCGCCCGGGATCAGCAGCGCGCCCGCCACGCCTTGCACCGCGCGGCCCGCCAGCAGCAGCGGCAGGTTGTCGGCCAGCCCGCACAAGGCCGAACCCAGCGTGAACAGCGCCACGCCCGCCAGCCACGAGCGCTTGCGGCCATAGCGGTCGCCCAGCGGCCCGGCCGACAGCATGAAGGCAGACAGGAACAGCGCGTAGGCGTCCACCACCCATTGCAGGCCGGCCATGTCGATGCGCAGCGCCGCCTGCATGGTGGGCAGGGCGACATTGACGATGCTGATGTCCAGGATGGTGATGAAACTGCCCAGGTTGACGGCGAACACCAGGGCGCGGCGGCGGGAGGCAAGCATGCGGAAGGGCCGTGAAGGGGAGGGAAAGCCGTATTCTAGTAATCGACTGACCGTCGGTCAATAAATAAAAAGACGCATTCCCGGACGTTTTGCGGGCGGCAGGCGGGGCGCGTCCTCTACACTGCGGATCGTTGAAAATGAAAGGATTCCCGCTCGCGATGGTCCGTTCCGCCAAGTCCCCCGGCAAGCCCGACGCCAAGCCCGACGCCGAGCCTGGCGCCAGGCCGGATACCCGGCCCGCCCGCAAGCCGGACTCCAGGCCCGCCGGCAAGCCGGACACCCGGCGCGGCGCCAATGCCAGCGCCGCCACGCCGCGCACCAAGCCCGCGTCGGTGCGCCTGGACGAACTGATGGCGGCCGCCGAAGATCTGTTCGTGCGCCAGGGCGTCGAGGCCACCACCATCGACCAGATCGTGGCGCAGGCCGGCGTGGCCAAGGGCACCTTCTATCATTACTTTTCATCCAAGGCGGACGTGCTGGCGGCGCTGCGCGTGAAGTTCTCGCAAGGCTTCCTGGACCGCATCGACGCGGCCATGGCGGCCTGCGCGCCGGACGATGGCGTGGCGCGCCTGCAGGCCTGGACGCGCGCCGGCGTGCACGCCTATTTCGACGGCTACGCGCTGCACGACGTCGTGTTCCACGACGTCAACCACCCGCATCGCGGCGCCGCTGAACGCGCGGCGGTGCTGGAGCAGGTCGAGGGCATGCTGCGCGCCGGCCAGGCCGCCGGCTGCTGGCAACTGGCGCAGCCCGGGCTGACCGCGATCCTGCTGTATCACGGCATGCATGGCGCGGTGGACGACAGCATCGCGCGCGGCGCGGCCGACGCCGAGGCGCTGGCCGCCAGCCTGATTCCCTCGTTCCTGCGGCTGGTGGGCGCGGCTACTGCAGCTTGATGCCCAGTTCCTTGATCAGCGGGGCCATCTGCGCGCGATCGGCGGCGATGGTGTCGGCCAGTTCCTGCGCGCTGCCGCCGATGGGTATCATGCCCAGCGCCTCCATCTGCGCCTTCATCGCCGGTTCCTTGAGGATGTCCGCGACCGATTGCTGGATCCGCGCCACGCGGTCGGCCGGCACCCCGGCCGGCGCCATCAGCCCGATCCACGGCTGCGGCGCGTAGTCGCCCATGCCCGATTCGCGCAGCGTGGGCGTGTCCGGCAGGCCGGGAAAACGTTCGGGGCTGGTGATGGCCAGCGCCCGCAGGCGGCCGCTGTCGATCAAGCCCTTCGAACTGGAAGGGGCGTCCAGGCCGACGTCGAGCTGGCCGCCGATCAGATCGTTCTGCGTCTTGCCCGACGAGGACGAGGGGATGTACAGCGCCTTGATGCCGGCGCGTCGCGCCGTCTGTTCCCACACCAGGTGGAAGGCGGTGCCGATCGAGAACGAACCCACCGTCAGGCTGCGGGCCCTGCTCTCGCGCACGAAGTCCTGCCAGGTCCTGATGGGGCTGTCGCTGGGCACGATGAAAAGGAACGGCGTGCGCGCCACCAGCGCCACCGGTTGCAGGTCCTTCTGCGGATCGAACGGCAGGTGGTCGACCGCGAACGGCACGATGGTCACGGACGACGCCACCACCATGCCCAGCGTGTAGCCGTCCGGCGCCGACTTGACCAGCGCCCCGGTGCTGATGATGCCGGACGCGCCGGGCTTGTTTTCGACCACCACCGCCTGGCCCCAGGCGGTGGACAGCTTGCTGGCGAGCACGCGCAGCATCACGTCGACCGGACCGCCCGGCGGATTGGAGACGATGATCTTGACCGGTTTGTCCGGATAGGCCGCGCCGGCGGCGGCGGGCAGCAGCAGCGCGAGCGCGATGGCAAATTGCTTGAGCATTGGTATTCCCCTTGTCGATGTTGGACGCGCCGGGTCATGCGCCCGGCGCGGGACTTCAGGCCAGCCGTTCCAGGTGCGGCGCGGCCGGCCACGCGGGCGTCTCGCCGCGGATGAAGGCAATCCAGGCGCGTTGCGTGGTCCGCGCCAGGGAGGCGGCCTGCGTCGGCGCCAGGCCCCGCAGCATCGGCGCGTCGGCAAAGGCCGCGAGCGTGTCGAAGACGAACGGCAGTTCGATGCAATGGCAGGCCTGAAAGCGCGCCGTGGGCGCCACGTCGAAGCGCGCCAGCCACGCCTGCCGACCCTGGGCCGTGGCGTCGGCGGCCCACTGCCGCGAAGGCGCGCCGAACACGGCCTCGCTGGTCGGCGCGCAGTCGGGGCCGTCGCCGCCGGGAAATGCCGCCATTTCGTCACGCGTGTAGCTGACCAGCACATCGGCGCGGCCAGCCGCCCGCCGTAAGGCAGGCTCGATGTCGACGGGCAGCACCTGGCCATCGAGCACCGGACCGAACAGGCTGCGGCGGCTGCCTTCGGCCTGCAGGGCCGTCGCCACTTCGGGCGCCTGTTGCGCCGCCAGCAGCCGCTCGACGGGCAGGGCGCGGGCCTGTTCCAGCGTATCGGCGCCGGCGGCGGCGAGGAATGTCTGGCCCAGCGCCGCGGCCTGCGCGCTGCTGCGAAAGCCGCGGCCGAGCGCCGCGCTTTGCAGGATGGCGCGGCCAAAGCGCGGCCGCCGCGCCAGCATGGCGCAGATCGACGAGGCGCCAGCCGATTGGCCCATCAGCGTGACGCGGGCCGGGTCGCCGCCCAGGTCCTGGATGTTGTCGAGCACCCAGTCGATGGCGCATTCCTGGTCCAGCAGGCCGACGTTGGCGGTCTCGCCCGGCAGGTGCAGCCAGCCCAGCGCGGCCAGCCGGTAGTTCACCGCCACCACCACCAGGTCGCCGCGCGCCGCCAGGGACGCGCCGTCATACCAGTCGAGCGCGCCGCCGCCGCTTTGCCAGGCGCCGCCGTGCAGCCACACCACCACCGGCCGGCGGCGCGCGTCGGCGGCGGGCGTCCACACCGTCAGGTGCAGGCAGTCTTCCGCCTGCGGCGCCACGAAGTCGCCCATGGCGCCGCGCAGGCGCGAGGGCAGTTGCGGCGCCACGCTGCCGGGGCGGGAGGCATCGCGCGGGCCGCGCCAGCGGGCCGGCTGGGGCGGCGCGAAGCGCAGCGCACCCAAGGGCGGTTCGGCATATGGAATGGCGCTGAAGCGGCAGGCGCCGCCCTCGCGCACACCGGTCAACCTGCCGGCGCGCAGGTTGGCCTGAACGGTGTCAGTCATGGTCTGGTCCCTTGTCGTCCTGGTTTTCGGCGGACGGCGTGCAGGGCCGCCATCCGCTCGGGACTATGGTAGGGACGAATGGGGGCGGGCAGGCATGCCGGTTTCGAACCGGGTCATGCGCAACCCGCATACCTGCGCCGTGGGCGCGGCCGGGCCTGCCGCGCCTACTTCAGGATGCGCGCATCCATGCTGTTGTCGGCCAGCGCCTGGGCCTGCGCCTGGCTCATGCCCAGGTGCTCGTAGAGCGCGTGGAAGTTCTCGGTGACGTAGCCGCCGAAGTAGGCCGGGTCGTCGGAGTTGACCGTGACCTTCACGCCGGCGTCCAGCAGCGACAGGATGTTGTGCTGCGACATGTGGTCGAATACTCGCAGGCGGGTATTCGACAGCGGACACACGGTCAGCGGGATCTGCTCGTCGATCAGACGCGCCATCAGGCGCGGGTCCTCGGCGGCGCGCACGCCGTGGTCGATGCGCAGCACCTTCAGCAGATCCAGCGCCTCCCAGATGTATTCGGGCGGGCCTTCCTCGCCGGCGTGGGCCACGGCCGGCAGGCCCTCGGCGCGGGCGCGGTCGAAGACGCGCTGGAACAGGCGCGGTGGAAAGCCCTTTTCGCTGCTGTCCAGGCCCACGGCGATGAAAGCGTCGCGGTAGGGCAGCGCTTCTTCCAGCGTGCGCATGGCCTGTTCTTCGGGCAGGTGGCGCAGGAAGCTGAGGATCAGGCCGCTGCTGATGCCGAGCTTCTTGCGGCCGTCTTCCAGCGCCTGGCTGATGCCGTCCAGCACCACCTTGAACGGCACGCCGCGGTCGGTGTGGGTCTGCGGATCGAAGAAGGGCTCGGTGTGCACCACGTTCTGCTCGTGGCATTTGACCAGGTAGTCCCAGGTCAGGTCGTAGAAGTCCTGCTCGGTGCGCAGCACGTCGGCGCCGCGGTAGTACAGGTCGAGGAATTCCTGCAGGTTGCCGTAGTTGTAGGCCGCGCGCAGGGCATCCATGTCGGGCCACGGCAACGCCACGCCGTTGCGCCGGGCCAGCCGGAACAGCAGCTCGGGTTCGAGCGTGCCTTCCAGGTGCAGGTGCAGCTCTGCTTTGGGCAGTGCATTGAGCCAGTCGTACATGGGCGCTCCTAAGAAGAGGATTGGATGGCTTCGGCCAGCGTGTCGGCGAAGGCGCGAGCCTGGCGGGTGCTGGGCCGGTCGCGGCGCCAGATGGCCGCCAGCGGCGAGCGCCGCAGGGCGGGGCGAGGCGCCAGCACCGCCACCTCGCCGCGCGCGGCGCGCACCGCCGCGACGCTGCCGGGCAGCATCCACAGATAGGGTCCGACCGTCAGCAGTTCTCGGCCGAATTCCAGGGATAGGGCGCCGATCATATCCGGAATCGGCAGACCTTCCCGTAACAGCAGCATTTCCAGCTCGCCGCGGATGCGGCTGCCGGGCAGCGCCGTGATCCACGGGTAGGCGACGCAATCGGCCAGCGTGACCTCGGGCCGTTCGGCCAGCGGATGGGCGGGCGCGCAGGCCAGCACCACGGCGTCTTCCAGCAGGGTGACCGACCGGTAGATGCGCGGATCCACCGTGGACGAGAAGCGGCTGATCAGCACGTCCAGCGCGCCGGCGTCCAGGTCCTCGATCAGCCGCTCGTGGGTGCCGATCTCCAGCGTCAGGGTGATGCGTGGATGCCGCTCGCGAAAGCGCGAGGCGGCCTGCGCCACCGGCCAGCCGGCGAACATCGAAAAGCAGCCCACCGTCAGGCTGCCCTCGTCGCCGCGCAACAGCGCCGCCAGGTCGATCTCGGCCTTGCGAAAGCCGGTCAGCAACTGGCGCGCGTGGCGGCACATGGCCTCGCCCAGCGGCGTGCAACTGGTGCCGCGCGCGGTGCGCTCGAACAGCCGCGCGCCCACCAGTTCCTCGATCTCGACGATGGCGCGCGACAGGCCGGACTGCGTGCTGTGCAACTGCGCCGCCGCCTTGGACAGATTGCCCAGCTCGGCGACCGTCAGCACGATTTCCAGGTGCCGGGTGCGGAGTTTTCCTTTGAAGGGCGTCATGGCGGGCGGGGCAGTGGCGATGCGCCGATTATTGACCCGCGCCGGGCCCTTGGCAACGCGGCCCTGGCGTTTCGGTATAGTTCGTCGCCAGGGAGGCGGACGCGCGATGCGCATGACGGCAAGGTGGAAATCCGGGCGGCCCCAGGCCGCGCCACGATGGCTGGTGGCGGGGCTGGCGCTGGCCATGCTGGCCGGCTGCGGCGTGTCGACCGTGGACGCCGTGCGCGTGACCTGGCCGCCGTTCAAGGAAGGCACGGCGCTGACGCTGCCGTCCGATCCGGCGCAGTGTCCCGACCTGTCCGGCACCTACCGGGTGGCGGGTGAACCGCGGGGTGAACCGGGCTCGGGCGAGGGCGCCGCCGGCATGGCCGACCTGCGCCACTTCCTGGCCTACACCCTGGACCTGGCGGGCCTGCCGGATACCTCGGAACATGCCTGGCGCCCCACAGCGGCCGCCAGCGTCACCTTCGTGGCGGCGCCGGAAGGCTGGCGGATCCTGGCCGATGACGGCCAGGGCGGCCGCTTCAACGGCCTGCTGCCGCTGCGCGACGGCACGGCGGGCTCCCCCGGTCCGGCGGATGGCCCGCCGCTGGCCCGGACCGACATCCAGCACTTCGGCGGCTGCACCCATGGCCGCTACTGGATCAGCGCCCGGCGCGACTGGCGCCAGTATGAATCCATGGGCGTGTTCCGCACCGTGGCGCTGCTGCGGCCACAGGCGGGCGGATTGCTGGTGAGCGTGCAGCGCGAGTCGCACAGCATCGGCCTGCTGCCGTGGTATTCGTCGGATGAGGTGCGGTCGCAGTATTGGTTCGGGCCGTCGGCCGCGGGCCGGTAGCCCCTCGGGTAACCGCCCGTATCCACGCGCGCTTTCCGGTTCGATTTCGGCGCCCGCTCGCGGTACGATCCGGGCTGACTTCGATTTTTCAGGATAACCATGCGACAGAATGCGCTTCGCACCCGAATCGATCCCCTGGCGCGCGCCGTCCTGGCCGCCACGCTGAGCGTCGCCGCCTTGGGCGCCGCCCAGGCCCAGTCGCCTTCTTCGGCCACCGGTACGCGCAGTCCCGGGGCCCAGCCTTCCTCGTCCGGACCGGTGCTGACGCCCAAGCGCAGCTTCGACGATCCGGCCACGCCGGCCGCGGCCCCTGCCGCCGCGCCCGCGGCCACGCCGGACGATTCGCCGGCCGCTCCGCCGACAAACATGCGTACGCCAGCCGCCGCGCCGGCCGCCACGCCCGCGGCGGCGCCGGCCCATGCGCCTGCCGCCACCGCCGCGCCCGCCGCGCCCGCCACCCCCGCCGCGACCGCCACCCCCGCCGCGCCCACGGTCATCATCCCGACCGAGCTCGACACCAAGGCGTGTATCGCCAAGCTGCGCAAGGGCGCCACCGCCAACGGCCTGACCCTGGCCGACTGGGATAAGTACACCGCCAAGGCCAAGCTGCTGCCCACCACCGTGGCGTCCGCCCAGGGCCAGCCCGAGGGCCGCGAAAGCTGGTGGGACTACATCGCCAAGACGGTTGACGACGAGCGCGTGGCCGATGGCCGCGCGGTGCTCGCCAAGTACGGCAAGCAACTGGGCGACATCAGCCAGCAGTACCAGGTGGATCCGGCCACGCTGGTCGCCATTTTCGGCATCGAGACCAACTACGGCCGCCAGGTCGGCAAGACCGACGTGCTCAACGCGTGGCTGACGCGCGCCTGCACCGAGAACAAGACGCTGTGGGAAAAGAACGCCTACGCCTCCGTGCGCCTGCTGCGCGACGGCGTGGTGCCGGCCGACAACTTCGTCGGCTCCTGGAGCGGCGCCTTCGGCATGACGCAGTTCATCCCCACCTCGTTCTACGAGCTGGCGGCGGACGGCGACGGCGACGGCAAGATCGATCTGTACAACTCGCTGCCCGACGCCCTGGCCTCGACCGCCAACCACCTGCGCAAGCGCCGCGCCAAGTGGACCCACGGCCTGCCGGCGGTGGTGGAGGTGCGCGTGCCGGCCGACGTGGCCGCCGCCATTCCGCCCGCGCCCGACGCCGAATACGTCGGCTCGCAGGACCGCCGCAGCATCGCGCAGTGGGCCCAGGCGGGCCTCAAGCAGGGCGACGGTTCCGCGCTCAAGCTGGCCAGCGGCAACGACCAGCAGGCCTACCTGTTCGCGCCCACCGGCGCCAAGGGCCCGGTGTTCCTGGCCACCGTCAATTTCGATGCGATCCTGCACTACAACCAGTCGCGCCGTTACGGGCTGGCGGTGGCGTTGCTGCTGAACCGCCTGCAGGGCGGCCCGGCGCTGGCCACGGCCTGGCCGACGGACGACCCCGGCCTGTCGCGCGCGCAGATCAAGGAAGTGCAGGAGATGCTCAACGCCCGCGGCTATGACGTCGGCACCGCCGATGGCATCCCCGGCGCCAAGACCCGCGACGCGGTGCGCGCCGAACAGGAAAAGCGCAACCTGCCGCAGGACGGCCGCGTCGGCAAGCGCATCTACGACGCGCTCAAGGCCAAATGAGCGCCGCCGATCCCGCGCAAACCGTCGACGGCAGCGGGGCCGTGGTCTCGGGCACCCAGGGTTACGGCGAAAACGCCGCGGCCCTGGCCGAGCAGTACGAGAGCATCGCTTTCGCGGATGTGCATCGCGACGTGGCGCACCTGATCCCGGCAACGCCGTCTCGCATCGCCGACATCGGCGCCGGTTCGGGCCGCGACGCCGCCGCGCTGGCCCGCATGGGCCATCAGGTGGTGGCGGCCGAGCCCACGCCCGAGCTGCGGCGCGAGGGCCAGCGGCGCCACGCGCTGCCCAACCTGGAATGGGTCGATGACGCCTTGCCCGAACTTGCAGGCCTGCAAGGGCGCGAATTCGACGTCATCATGCTGACCGCCGTCTGGATGCACCTGGACGCGGACGAGCGCGCCCGTGGCATGGCGGCGCTGGCGGCATTGCTGGCGCCCGGCGGCCAGATCCTGATGTCGCTGCGCCACGGCCCGGTGCCGCCCGGCCGCCGTATGTTCGACGTATCGGCCGAGGAGACCATCGCGCTGGCGGCCGGGCATGGCCTGTCGGCGCATCACCTCGTCAGGCGCGAAGACATGCTGGACCGCGCCGACGTGCACTGGAGCTTCCTGGGCCTGCGGCGCGGCTAGCAGGGTGTGTCCACGGTGCGAAAGTGCGATGGCATGCAGGGGCGGGCATGGATATGATGCAAGGCACCGTGTGTGTCCATGCTTCGAGATCATGCCGTCCGCCCTGCTGCCCGAATCCTTCGTCACCCAGCGCTTGCGCGCCGAGCGCATGTCGTCGACCCATCTGCCCTTCATCGCGGCCATGCACGCCGACGCCGCCCTGATGGCAACCATGGGCGGCACCCGAGACGCCACGGCCAGCCGGCGCTACGTCGAGCACAACATGCTGCATTGGGCCGAACATGGCTACGGCATGTACGTGGTGAGCGAGCGCGACAGCGGCGCGCTGGCCGGCCGAGCTGGCCTCAAGCTGGCGCTGTCGGGCAAGATCGAGCGGGTCGAGATCGCCTACGCGTTCATGCCCACCTGTTGGGGCCGGGGCCACGCCTCGGAAATCACCCGCGCCTTGCTGGCGCTGGGATTCGAACGCCTGCCGGTGGACGCGCTGAGCGCCGTGGCGATACAGGCCAACGCCGCGTCGCTGCGCGTGATGGAAAAATGCGGGATGCGCTGGATCGAGACCACCGGCGAAGGCGAGGCGCGCAAGCTGCGCTACGAGATCCGGCGCCAGCAATGGCGGGCGCTAGCGGACGAAGCGGCGCCGATCGGCGCTAACATGCGGCCATGAGTCCCGCGAATACCCCCGATACCCCGAATACCACTCCGCCCGCCGACGACGATCCGCCGCCCGTGCCGCCTGAGGCCCCCGCGCCCGAGGAATGCTGCAACAGCGGCTGTATCCCCTGCGTCTACGACACCTACAACGAAGCCATGGACGAATACCGCGCCGCGCTCAAGGCGTGGCGGGCTCGGCATGGCGTGGTGGGGTAGGGGGCGGGCAACCGCCGTTTGGGCGCGGCTTTGCCGTACCGCGAGATTCAACGATTGCCCGGCGATGAATCCGGCGTTGGCCACTGCCGAGCCGCATGCAGCACACGCAGCATGCGCACCAGATCGTTCGTCACGTCGTAGATCAATAGATAGTTCGGGTGCGCCACCAGCTCCCGGGTGCCAGCGACACGGCCCGGGCGACCCAGGCCGGGATGATCGATCAGGCGTCCCGCCTGCTCTTCAAGCTGTTCATCAAGCGTCAGCGCCGCAACGGGGTTGTCCGCCTCGATGAAATCGTAGATCGCTTCCCGGTCCCGGATCGCTTCGGGCGTCCAGCGCAATGCCCTCACTTGGATGTTGCTATCCGGCGACGGGTCGCGGCGCGACGGGCCGCGAATTTGGTTTCGACCTCGGCGGCCGGCACCAGGCGGCCGGCGTTGGCGGAATCCAGTCCCGCTTGCACCTGGCGGCGGAACCAGGCGTCATGCTGGGCGGCTTCCTGTTGTTGCTGCACGTACTCCCGCATGAAGTCACGCAGAAGCTGTGCGCCGGTGCGGTCTCGGGCCTTGGCGGCCATGGCGAACTCGTTTTTCAAGGCTTCATCCACCCGAAAGGTAAAGGTAGCGTCGCTCATGGTGCGGTTCTCATGTGTTACACGATAAGTGCAGCGTAACACGCCCGTCCCGTGGCGCTTGCTGCGATCATTCGCCACCCCGGCGGGGAAAGCAACAGGGGACGCCATCAATTGGGTGATATATCGAGCACGCATATCGAACAGGCGCCCGTGCAGGCAGCGTAACTGCCTCCTCCCGTCCGCCTCAGCCCGCCAGCTTCATATGAATGATCGGCCGCGGCCGCCCCGCGGCGTCGGTTTCCGAACGGCCTACGTCCTCGAAGCCATAGTGCTTGTAGAAACCGTGCGCCTGCGGATTCTGTTCATTGACGTCGACCCGCAGGCTGCCGTGCAGCGACAGCGCGAAATTCAGCAGGCGCCGCCCGGCGCCCTTGCCGCGCTTGTTGGCGTCGACGAACAGCATCTCGACCTTGTTGCCGTTCAGGCCCATGAAACCGGCGACCTCGCCGGCATCGTCCTCGCAGACCCAGACGCGCACCGACGGCAGGTAGGTGTTGAGCACCTGCGGGTACATGGCCTGGATTTCCTTTTCGGACAGGAACGTATGGGTGGCGCGCACCGAACGAAGCCAGATGTCCACCAGGGCGAGGTCGTCGCCGTGGTTGCGTTCTCGGATGTTCATGTCAGGAAGGGGCGTCAGTGTCCGGCGCGGTGGATGTCGATCGCCGCCAGGACGGTTTCCATTTGCACAGTATGCGCGAAAACGAAGCGGTCCCCGTACACGGTTTCATCCGGAAACTCGGAGATCAGCGCCATCGGCAGCGCTTCCCGGTCGGTCTCCGTGACCTGCACGGGAATGCCGTTCAGCACATCGAATCCGGTTTCGAGCGCGTGCGCGTGGAATAGTTCAAGCTGGCGCGCGTTGAATTCCACCAGGCCGGGCACGTTGCGGGCCAGCCGCGCCGTCACGCCCTCGATCAGGCGGCGGGCGCGCTCGCGCCAGCCGGGGTGGTGGCGCAGCACCAGGAAGAAGCCCTTGGGAATGGTCCACAGCTCGAAATTGCGCGGCAGGTAGCCCGACAGGGGGCGGGTCCACTCATGGGCCGGGTAGCCGTGCAGGTTGATGTGCAACTGCGCGCCGCTGATGGCGTGGGCCTGGTGGCGGCCCTCGCGTTCGAAGAACGGCGCGTGTTCGCGGTAGGCGATGTCGTCGCCCAGCGCACTGTAGCGCGAGGCGTGCAGCATGTGGCGCGGATGCTGTTCGCGCAGGCGGTTAAAGAGCGCGTAGCCGTCTGGATTCTCGGCGGCGATCAGCGCGAAGTGGGCGTCGCCGCGCGCCTTCAGCGCTTGCGCCGCGCGCAGCGCGCCGACCACGCCGGAGGTCTCGTTGGCATGCTGCGCGCCCGAGATGAAGACCGCCGGGCCCGGGCCGCGCAGATAGGTGCCCAGCACCGGGCGGCCCTGGCGCGACACGGCCTGGAAGGCGTCGCCGCCCAGCGCGGCCATGCAGCCGGCGATCTGCCCGGCCGCCAGCGGCTGGCGCAGCTCGGCCAGCGGCGCGTCCAGCGCCACGGGCGCCACCGGCGCCGGCGGCGCGAAGGGTTCCAGCGTCACCAGCACGCGCGCCGCGCCGTCGTGGCGGCGGATGTCGGGAATGATCTGGCCGGGCTGCAGGCCGCGGTCGCCGGAGGGGCGGCCGGAGTGGTGCTGGAAGTGTTCCAGCAGCGTGAAGTACAGGTCTTCGTGCAGCGCCTCGAAGGTGCTGACGATTTCCTCGTCGACCGGCAGTGCGAAGTCCATGCCGGGCAGGTCGACGCGGATCTCCAGCCGGTCGAAGTACGGCTCGTGCGCGCCCCAGGGATGGTTGCGCACCGTGTCGACGATGCTGCGGAAGGCCTGCTGGTATTCGGTGGCCTGGGCCGCGTCGGTCTGCACGGCGCCCTCGGCGTCGCGCACGCGCAGCCAGCCGGTGGGCGACAGTTCGGGCGTGCCGTCCTGCGCCTGGCCGAGCTGGTTGGGCGCGAACACGCGCTCTTCACGGCGTCGGCCGTCGGCATAGACGAGGGTGACGTCGTAGTGCAGGTCGGACGCGCCGGGCTTCATCGTCACGCGCACGCCTTGCAGCAGCGCCACCAGCGGATAGGCTTCGAGCGTGAAGCGCTTGGGCAGCGCGTGCTCATGCCGCGGGTAGCGCAGGTCGACCGCCACCAGGCCGTCGCGTTCGACTTCTTCCAGGAAGTAGTGCAGCAGCGGCTTGTAGGCGCTGCGAAAGCGCGCCGTCACGCCGGCCTGCGCCAGCCGCGCCTCGGCCTCGCGACGCGCGTCGACGCCTTCGAACAGCCAGCCTTCCACCGCCGCGCCACGCCACGCCGGGGCCTTGTAGGCATGGATCCAGGCGTCCAGCGTGCGGTCGAATGTCTTTTCCAGCAATGCCATCGTCAGTAGTCCTCAATTGCCTGCCGGAGCAGGCCGCCCCAGGGCGGGGGCATACATTTACACCTTGCCGGTGGGGTCCAGGCGATCGCGCAGCCAGTCGCCCAGCAGGTTCAGGCCCAGCACGGTCAGCATGATCGCCAGGCCGGGGAACACGCTCACCCACCACGCCGTCTGCATGTAGGTGCGGCCATCGGCCAGCATACCGCCCCAGCTCGGGATCATGGGATCCACGCCCAGGCCCAGGAAGGTCAGGCTGCTTTCCAGCAGGATGTTGTTGGCGACGTTCAGCGTCATCAGGATCACCAGCGGGCCCAGCAGGTTGGGCACGATGTGATGGCGGATCATGGCCAGGTCGCGCACGCCGAAGGCACGCGCCGCCAGCACGAACTCGCGCTCGCGCAGCGCCAGCACCTGGGCCCGCACCAGGCGCGCGTACTGAACCCACTGCGAGATGATCATGAAGAAGATCACGTTGAACAGGCCGCCGCCGAGGATGGCGATGAAGGTGATGGCCACCAGGATGAACGGCAGCGCCAGTTGCACGTCGGCGAAGCGCATCACGATCATGTCCCAGAAGCCGCGGTAGTAGCCGGCGATCAGGCCCATGATGATGCCGAGCAGGGCGCCGCCCAGCACCGACGCGAAGCCCACCAGCAGCGAGATCTTGCCGCCGACGATGACGCGCGCCAGCACGTCGCGGCCCAGCGGGTCGGTGCCGAACAGGTGGGCGGCGCTGGTGAAGGGCGCCATCAGGCGGGCGGTCAGGTCCATGGACTCGCCGCCATCGGGAAACAGCCAGCCCGAGGCCAGCACCAGCACGATCATGACGCCGGTCAGCACGGCGCCCAGCACGAATTCCAGCGAGCGGTAGCGGCTGCGCGGCTTGACGGCCTTGGGAGCGGCGGGGGAAGTAGTCGTCTGCATGGGGCTCACCGCGTGCGGATACGGGGATCGACGATGCCGTAGGCGATGTCGACAATCAGGTTGACCAGGACGATGACGGCGGCCAGCACGGTGACCGTGCCTTGCAGCACCGGGTAGTCGCGGCCGGAGATGGCGTCGAACGCCAGCGTGCCCAGGCCGGGCCAGTTGAACACCATCTCGATGACGACGATGCCGCCGATCAGGCCGCCGAACTGCAGCCCCAGGTAGGTGATGAGGGGAATGGCGCAGTTGCGCAGCGCGTGCTTGTACAGCACGATGCGCTCTTTCAGGCCCTTGCTGCGCGCCACCATGATGTACTGGGCCGACAGCGTCTCCAGCATGGTGGTGCGCACCAGGCGGATGTTGGTGGCCGACAGGATGATGGCCATGGTCAGCGACGGCAGCACCAGGCTGGCCGGACCGCTCCAGCCCGACGGCGGCAGCAGCGGGAAGGTGATCGACAGCAGCAGCACCAGCATCAGCGCCAGCCAGAAGTTGGGGAACGACAGTCCCACCAGCGACAGGATGCGGATCGCCTGGTCGGTGGGCTTGCCGCGCTTGATGGCGGCCTGGATGCCCAGCGGCAGCGAAATCAGGATCGAGGCGATCAGCGACGTGAACGCCAGCATCAGCGTGGCCGGCAGCGCGCCGCCGATCAGCTTGGCGACCGAGGTGCCGCCCATGAAGCTGCGGCCGAAGTCGCCGTGCAGCAGCCCCTGCATGTAGCTCAGGTATTGCTCGTGGAACGGCCGGTTCAGGCCCAGCGCCTGGCGGATGTTGGCCAGGTCCTGCTCGGTGACGCTGCCCGAGCCCTGGCTGAGCATCAGCGCGGGGTCGCCGGTCAGGCGCACGGCATAGGAGACGAGCAGCGTCACGGCCACGATCACGAAGACCGCCTGCAACACGCGTTTAATCAGAAATCCGGTCATGAGGCTCCGCCAGGGCTTTCGCCCCGGCGAATCAGTAGGGTTAATGCGTCAAATACTTCAAGTGCCACACAGACATCACGACGCCCAATCAGGCATCGCCCCCCCCTAGCGGGATGCCGGGGAGCCGGCTTTGCCGGTCCCCTGGCATGCCCCCTCGAGGGGGAAGCGCGCAGCGCTTCGGGGGTGGGCTCTATTCGACGGTCGTGTCGACGAACCGGAAGCGGATGTCGCCCGGCACTTCCAGGTTCTTCACGCGCTTGTTCACGCCGACGATGGTGTTCAGGCTGTACAGCGGCAGTTCCAGCGCTTGGTCGGCCACGTAGCCGGCGATCTCCTGCAGCATGGCTTCGCGCTTCTTCACGTCATAGACGGTGCGCTGCGCTTCCAGCATGGCGTTCAGCTTGGGATCGTTGTCGTACGGATTCCACTTCTGGCCCGAGTGGTACATCAGGTAGGCCGTGTTGTCGTAGTCGTAGGTCCAGCCGCCCCACTGGTTCTGCCACATCTCGCCGGTCTTGCCGCCGGGGATGATGTCGTTGAGCAGCACGCCGGTCTCATACGGCTTGATGGTGGCGCGCACGCCCACCGCCTGCAGATAGCCCGACACCGCCTGGGCCACTTCGCGGAAGTTCGAATCGCTGCCGCGCACGTCGATCTGCACCGTCGCGCCCGGCTTGATGCCGGCGCCGGCCAGCAGCTTCTTGGCTTCGGCGGGGTTGAAGGGCAGGGGCTTCTGCTCGGGGTTGTAGCCGAACGACTGCGGACCCTGGAAGCTGGCGATGGTCTTGGCCTGGCCCAGCAGCAACTGCTTGACGATGGTGTCGCGGTCCACCGCCATGATCAGCGCGCGGCGCACGTCGCGGTTCTGGGTGATGCCGTTCTTGGTGTTGTAGCGCAGCGCGAAGGCCACCGGGCCGCCGGTCGAGATGACGTCGGCGTTGCCGGACTTCTTGACCGTCTCGATCAGGCCCAGCGGGATCAGCGTGGCGATGTCCACGCGCCCGGCCTGCAGTTCGGCGACCTGGGTGCCGGGTTCGCTGATGAAGCGGTAGACCACCTTGTCCAGCTTGGGCTTGCCGCCCCAGTAGTCGTCATTGCGCGCCAGGGTCACGTTGACCTTGGGCTGGTAGCTTTCGAACTTGAACGGGCCGGTGCCGACCGGGTGGGTGTTGAAGTTCTCCTCGCCCTTTTCCTGGATGTACTTGGGCGGCACGATCATGGCGCCGTAGCCGGCCAGCTTGGTCAGCAGCACGGGGTCGGGCTGCTTGAGGATGAAGTCGACGGTGTACTCGTCCACCACCTTGACCTCGCCGATCGAGTCGTAGTTCGACTTCTGCGGGCCCTTGGCGCCTTCCGCGCCCAGCAGGCGCTCGAACGTGAACTTGACGGCCTCGGCGTTGAACGGCTCGCCGTTGTGGAACTTGACGCCCTGGCGCAGCGTGAAGCGCAGGCGCTTGTTGTCGTCCAGGTATTCCCACTTGGTGGCCAGGCCCGGCTGCAGCTTCAGGTCGGCGCCGCGCATGGTCAGCCCGTCGTACAGGTTGCTGCCGACCGAACCCCAAAAGGTCACGAAGGTGTCGATCGGATCCCAACTGCCCGGATCCTGGTTGATGGCGACGTTGAGCGTGCCGGCGGCCTGGGCGGTCGACAGGACCGCGGGCAGCGCGCCGCCCAGCGCCAGGGCCAGGGCGGTGGCGGTGAAGGTTTTGCGTAGGGAGAGCATGTTCAACTCCAGGGACGGGAAATCGGCCGGGCCGACGTGTAGAAAACGGAAGGTTCAGGCGGCGCGGGCCACGCGGTGGCCGGGCGCGAATTCAACCAGGGGAATGATCGCCGGCTCGTCGCCCACGCGCCGCACCGGGCTGGGAATCTCGCCCTCGATCAGCGAGGTGTCGATGTGCCGGCCGGGCTCGGCCACCGGCACGGCGGCCAGCAGCTTGCGGGTGTAGGCGTGCTGCGGCGATTCGAAGATCTGGCGGCGCGTGCCCAGCTCGACGATCTGGCCCAGGTACAGCACCGCCACGCGGTGGCTGACCTTCTCCACCACCGCCATGTCGTGGGTGATGAACAGGTACGACAGGCCGCGGTCTTTCTGCAGATCCATCAGCAGGTTCAGGATCTGCGCCTGGATCGACACGTCCAGCGCCGACACCGATTCGTCGGCGATGATCAGCTTGGGGTCGCTGGCCAGGGCGCGCGCGATGCAGACGCGCTGGCGCTGGCCGCCCGAGAACTCGTGCGGATAGCGGCGCGCGTGCTCGGGTTTCAGGCCCACCTGTTCCAGCAGCTCGCCGACGCGGCGCGCGATGGCGGCCTCGTCGGTCAGCAGGCGGTGGGTGCGGATCGGCTCGGCGATGCTGAAGGCCACGGTCTTGCGCGGGTCCAGCGAGGCATACGGATCCTGGAAGATGTACTGGATCTCCTGGCGCAGGCGCTGGCGGCCGGCGGCGTCCATCGAGAAGATGTCCTGGCCGTTGTAGCGCACCGCGCCCGAGGTCGGCGCCACCAATTGCTGCAGGGTCTTGCCGATGGTCGACTTGCCGCTGCCCGATTCGCCCACCAGCGCCAGCGTCTCGCCGGGGTAGACGTCGAAACTCACTTCCTCGACCGCGTGCACGCGGTGGGTGACGCGGCCGAACAGATTGTGGCCGACGTCAAAGCGCGTGGTCAGTTTTTCGACGCGCAGCACCGGCTCGTCGTAGCGGGCCGTGTCCTGCTCGCGGGTCTCGCCCACTTCGCGCAGCGTGTCGCCTTCCAGCACCGTCTGCGGCGTGCGCAGCGGCAGGTCGCGGCCGGTCAGGCTGCCCAGGCGCGGCACGGCGGCCAGCAGGGCGCGGGTATAGGGATGCTTGGGGGCGCGGAAGATTTCTTCCACCGGGCCCTGCTCGACCTTCCTGCCGCGCAGCATCACCACCACGTCGTCGGCCATCTCGGCCACCACGCCCATGTCGTGCGTGATGAAGATCACGGCGGTGCCCAGGTCGCGCTGCAGTTCGCGGATGGTGTTCAGGATCTGCGCCTGGATGGTCACGTCCAGCGCGGTGGTCGGTTCGTCGGCGATCAGCAGGCGCGGCTGGCACGACAGCGCCATCGCGATCATCACGCGCTGGCGCATGCCGCCCGACAACTGGTGCGGGTAGCGGTCCAGCAGTTGTTCGGCGTCCGGCAGGCGCACCTTTTCCAGCAGCGCGCGCGCCGCCTTGCGGGCGGCCGAGCGCGACAACTGCTGATGCAGCATGATGGCCTCGATGATCTGGTCGCCGATGGTGAACACCGGGTTCAGCGAGGTCATCGGCTCCTGAAAGATCATGGCAATGTCGTTGCCGCGGATCGCGCGCATCTGCTCGTCGGACGCGGCGGTCAGGTCGACCTCGCGGTCGGCGCCGTCGCGGAACAGGATCTTGCCGGTGGCGATGCGGCCGTTGTTGTAGTCCGTCAGCCGCATGATGGCCATGGACGTCACCGACTTGCCCGAGCCGGACTCGCCGACGATGGCCAGCGTCTTGCCCGGCCGCACGTCGAAGTCCAGGTTCTCGACGGCGCGGAACACGCCGTTTTCGGTATTGAAATCCACCGAGACGCCGCGCACGGAGAGCAGCGGCTGGGCGGAGGAGGCGGGAAGGCTAGACAACGTGGATTCTCACAGCGAGGTGGCGGCGCGGGCGGCCTGGTCGTACAGGCCCGACAGGGCGCGCAGGGTATTGGCCAACTGGTGGCTGGCATCGTCCGCGGCGGGGGAGTCGATGAAGGGTTTCACCAGGCATTGCTCGCGCACTTCGGCGTAGCGCTGGATCGCGGCGGCGCCGGCATCGGTGGTGGTGTAGATCACTTCCTTGCCGGTCTTGGCGCTTTGCACCACGCCCAGCCGCTCCAGCTTCTTGAGCGAATAGTTCACCAGGTGGGTGTCTTCGACATTGAGCGTGAAGCAGATGTCCGCCAGTTTCTTGCCGCGGCCGCGATGGAACACGTGGTTCAGCACCAGGATGTCCAGCGAGGTCAGCTCGGGCAGCCCGGCACAGGCCATGCAGCGGACCATCCAGCGATTGAAGGCGTGCGAGGCGATGATCAGGCCGAACTCCACCTCGGACAGCTCCGGGGCGGACGAGGCGAGATGGGAGGAGGAAACAATGGCGTCCCGGACGGAAACAGGCATGGGAGGCAGATGGGGACGGATCGACAACAAAACGTTGGCGAATTATTGACGATTTGTGGATATGCAGGCATCCGGGATAACCCGTGGATATAAGCGGTCCCCGGGGTTCATGACCGCAAGTTATTCCCGCGGCGGCGTCGTGGCCGCCGTCGCGATCTGACGCGAAGCCTCGCTATGCCGCGCCCGCCGATTCCTGCAACAGCCCCAGGTCGGGCGGGCGGTTCTCGATGATGGCTTCCATGCTGAAAAAGCCCGTCACGGTGGACAGTTCGAAGTCGGTGATGAGCTTCTGGTAGAAGCGGTCGTACCCGGCGATGCCGCGGCAGACCACCTGGATCAGGTAGTCCCAGTCGCCGCCGATGCGGTAGAAACCGGTCACTTCGGGCAGGCGTTCCACGTGCTTGCGAAAGCCGTCGGCCCATTCCTTGGCGTGATGGCTGGTGCGGATCATGACGAACACCGTCAGGTCCAGCCCGAGTTCGGCCAGGTTCACCTCGGCGCGGGTGCCGCGGATGATGCCGCAGGCGTTCAGCCGCTGCAGTCGGCGCCAGCAGGCGTTCTGCGACAGGCCGACCCGGTCGGCCAGCTCGCGCTGCGACAGCGAGCCCTCGCGTTGCAGGCAGGAAATAATATTCAGATCAAACTTGTCAATTTTTTCCATGAATTCGATCAAATGATCTGTTTTCAGCGATTTTAAGGAAAATTTAGGTGAGGTTTCAAAATTCCTTCCATCGTATGATATTTCGATAATTTTCCTGCCAGCCGTTTCATCGAATCCGCACCATGTCTACCCAAGCGACCCCGGCCGCCACAGGGCCGTTGCGCCAGTTCCAGCAATCCCTGCAATCCCCCGACATCATCGCCAGCCTGGCCGACGGCCTGATCGGCAAGGACGCCGTCATCGAAGGCCCCTTTGGCCTCAAGCCGCTGGTCTACGCCGACTACGTCGCCTCGGGCCGCGCGCTCATGCAGGTCGAGCGCTTCGTCCTGGAACACGTGCTGCCGTACTACGCCAACTCGCATACCGAGGCCTCCTTCTGCGGCGGCTTCATCACGCGCCTGCGGCGCGAGGCGCGCGCCGTGGTCGGCCGCTGCTGCGGCGCGGGCGACGAGCACGCCGTGATCTTCTCCGGCTCGGGCGCCACCATGGGCATCAACCGCCTGGTGCACCTGTTCGGCGTGCCGGCCGCCCTGGCGGCGGGCCGCAAGGTGCGGGTCGTCATCGGCCCCTACGAGCATCATTCCAACATCCTGCCGTGGCGTGAATGCGGCGCCGACATCGTCGTGCTGGCGGAAAGCCCGCAGGGCGGCCCGGACCTGGGCGAACTCGACGCCGCGCTGCGGGCGCCGGACGGCACGCTGGTCATCTGCGCGCTGTCGGCCGCCTCCAACGTCACCGGCATCGTCGCCGACGTCGAGGCAATCACCCGCCGCGTGAAGCGCGCCGGCGCCCGGATGATCTGGGACTACGCCGGCGGCGCGCCGTACCTGGACATCCGCATGACGCCCGCGGCCGATGCGCCGATCGACGCCATCGTGTTCTCGCCGCACAAGTTCATCGGCGGGCCCGGCGCGTCCGGCATCCTGATCGTGCGTCGCGACGCGGTCGTGCCGACCACGCCCACCTTCCCGGGCGGGGGCACCGTCAAGTTCGTCTCGCCCAGCCACCACGACTACAGCGCCAGCCTGGAAGCGCGCGAAGAGGCGGGCACCCCCAACGTGGTCGGCGACATCCGCGCCGCGCTGGTGCTGCTGGTCAAGGAAGCGCTGGGCGCCGATCTGATGGCGCGGCGCAACGCCGCCTTCGTGCGGCGCGCGCTGGCCCGCTGGCAGGGCGATCCCCGCCTGGAACTGCTGGGCTCGTTGACCGCCCCGCGTCTGCCGATCTTCTCCTTCCGCGTGCGCGACGGCCAGGGCGGCTACGTGCACCAGCAACTGGTCACGCGCATGCTGAGCGACCGCTTCGGCATCCAGGCCCGCGGCGGCTGCGCCTGCGCCGGGCCTTACGTGCACAACCTGCTGGAGATCGACGAGGCCGAATCGGCGCGCATGCGCCAGGCCATCCTCGATGGCCGCGAAATCGAAAAGCCGGGCTTTGTCCGCCTGAATTTCAGCGTGCTGCTGTCCGAGGCCAAGGCCGACTTCATCCTCGATTCGGTGCTGGCGCTGGCCGCCGATGCGACCGAGTTCGAAGACCGCTACGACTTCGATCCCGCTCGCGCCATCTTCTTCCCGCGGCCCGCCTCGGCGGTGGCCTGACGCGGCTGGCGGCCACGCATCGCGGGGGCCCGGCCCCGCTGCGCGGCCGTCCCTTCATTCCTTCATGTAGGGGCCGCAGGTATTGATCCACGCGGTCTTGAGCGCGGCCAGGTCGTCGGGCCGGTCCTTCATTGCGCGCACGGTCTTGTCGGGAAATTCCCCGCCGTCGCGCACGCATTGCTCATAGTCATCGACCAGCTCGAACTCCATGTCCAGCAGGTCCAGCCGACCCTGGCACAGCGGCGCGTTCAGCTCCTGCCAGTTGGCGGTCTCGCGTCCCTTCTGCACGTTCACCGCTTCCTGGTAGCGGGCGGCGCTGGCGTCGAACCGCGCCACGCATTCCTTGGCCGCGTGAGCGGCGCCCGGCGGCAGGACACAGGCGAGCAGGAGCAGGATGGGCAGGGGGCGGATCGGGATCATGGATGGGGGCTTCCGGCGCGGCGGGGCCGCGAAATGCAATGGGCGGATCATAACTGCCGGACGAGTCGTCACTCGCGCCGTATTCTTTTTTCCTGTTTCCCGCTAGTGGGAAACGCGCGTGTCAGCGAGTTCGCCAGCGGCGGGCGCGCACCCTGCGCGGCCGCATGCTGCATGGAAAACCAGTATGGCAATCAATGCAAACGCGTCTACCATCGTTCACACGTCAAGGAATCGAAGATCCAATCCCCACATGCGAAATTGGACGCGCCTTCCAGCTTAAGTTCTGTTTTATCAACACGTTGCGTTGGAGATGAAAGAGAATGACCGATACCCTCATTCAGGTCGACCTGACCCAGTCCCCCTACGAGAACAAGCAGATCCACAACCGCTGGCATCCGGATATCCCGATGGCCGTCTGGGTCAAGCCCGGCGATGATTTCATCCTGGAGACCTACGACTGGACCGGCGGCGCCATCAAGAACGACGACAGCGCCGACGACGTGCGCGACGTCGACCTGTCCACCGTGCATTTCCTGTCCGGCCCCGTCGGCGTCGAAGGCGCCGAGCCCGGCGACCTGCTGGTGGTGGACCTGCTGGACATCGGCGCCAAGCCCGACAGCCTGTGGGGCTTCAATGGCTTTTTCAGCAAGAACAACGGCGGCGGCTTTCTCACCGACCATTTCCCCCATGCGCAGAAATCCATCTGGGATTTCCACGGCATGTTCACCTCGTCGCGCCACATCCCGGGCGTCAGCTTCGCCGGCCTGATCCATCCCGGCCTGATCGGCTGCCTGCCCGACAAGAAGCTGCTGGACACCTGGAACCAGCGCGAGCAGGCGCTGATCGACACCAACCCGAACCGCGTGCCGCCGCTGGCCAATCCGCCCGCGCCCAAGACGGCGCACATGGGCGCGCTGCAAGGGGCCGAGCGCGAGCGCGCGGCGGCCGAGGGCGCGCGCACCGTGCCCCCGCGCGAGCATGGCGGCAATTGCGACATCAAGGACCTGTCGCGCGGCGCGCGGGTGTTCTTCCCGGTCTACGTCAAGGGCGGCGGCCTGTCGGTGGGCGACCTGCATTTCTCGCAGGGCGACGGCGAGATCACCTTCTGCGGCGCCATCGAGATGGCCGGCCGGGTGCACATGCGCGTCACGCTGATCAAGGGCGGCATGGACAAGTACGCCATCCGCAACCCGATCTTCAAGCCCAGCCCGATCACGCCGGCCTACAAGGACTTCCTTATCTTCGAGGGCATCTCGGTGGACGAGGGCGGCAAGCAGCACTACCTGGACGTGAACGTGGCCTACCGCCAGGCCTGCCTGAACGCCATCGAATACCTGAAGAAGTTCGGCTATTCGGGCGCGCAGGCGTACTCGATCCTGGGCACGGCGCCGGTGCAGGGGCACATCAGCGGGGTGGTGGACATTCCCAACTCCTGCGCCACGCTGTGGCTGCCGACCGAGATCTTCGATTTCGACATCCAGCCCTCGGCCTCCGGTCCGGTCAAGCACATCAAGGGCGGCGTCGACATGCCCTTGTCGCGCGACCGCTGAAGCGCCCGCGCCAAGGAGACCGACATGCCCATGTATGACTACGCTTGTGCCGACTGCGGCGAGTTCGCGGCGCTGCGGCCGCTGGCGCAATGGCGCGATCCAGCCGATTGTCCGCGCTGCGGCGCGGCGTCGAACCGCATCGTTGGCGGCGCGCCCGCGATCTCGGCGCTGTCGTCGGCCGTCAACCGCGCCCATGCCGCCAACGAACGCAGCGCCAACGAGCCGCGCAGCTCGCGTTCGGGACACGGCATGAATTGCGGTTGTTGCGCGGGCGGACGCAAGTCCGGCAGGACCCGCGCCACGGCCGACGGCGCCAAGTCCTTCGCCGGCGCGCGGCCCTGGATGATCAGCCACTGACGCCGGCTGCGCGCAATCAAGCGAGGCGGCCGCCTCGCTTTTTTTCTTACTGCGGCGCGGCTTCCAGCGGCGCCACGGCGGCACCCTGGATATTGTGGCGCGCCAGCGCCTCGGCCACGAAACCGCTTTTCTTCATGGCTTCGACAAAGGCGGCCAGGTAGGCGCTGGCCTTGGCGCCACGGCTCTTGGGCACGCCCATGGCCTGGCGGATCAGCATGAAGTGGCCGTCCAGCAGGCGCAGGCCGCCCAGGCGCTGCGCATCGGCTTGCAGTTGCTGTTTGACGCCGGCGGCCACTTCCATGTTTTCCTTGACGAAGGTGTCGACCACCGCGGGCGAGGTGGGCGCGCGGAACAGCTCGGCGTGCTTGATTTCACGCGTCAGGTACAGATCATAGGCGCTGCCCTTGCCGACCACCACGCGCTGGCCGGCGCGGTCCACCTCTTCCATGCGGGTGATGTGCGAATCGTCGCGCACCAGGTAAGCGCCCTCGATCACCACATAGGGCGCGGTGAAGGCGATCTGCTCGCCGCGCAGCGGATCGATCGCGAAAAAGCCCACGTCGGCCTGCTCGGCGGCGACCGCGTTGACCGATTCGCCGGCGGACTTGAACACCACCAGTTCCAGCTTCACATCCAGCCGGTGCGCCAGCTCGGTGGCCAGGTCGACCGACACGCCGCCGGGCGCGCCGGTGTCGGGATGGCTGTTGGCCAGGATCGGGTTGCCCAGGTTGATGGAGGCGCGCAGCGTGCCCGTCGGGGCAAACGCGTCGAGCAGTTCGTGATCGGTCTTCATGGATCTTCCTTCCTCTAGGGACGCCGCCGGTGTCGCGGCGGCGCGGCATGTGCAGCCCAGAGAATAGCCGCAAGCGAGGCGCTTGCGTGCCGCTGGCGGCGCCGACGGCAGGGCGCGGGGCCCGCCGCCGGCGCGCGGCCGATGACGCCGCGCTTATTGCGCGCGGCGCAGCACGTAGTGCGGCGCCAGCGGACCGGTGGGGCGGGTGCCGTCGCGGTACAGCATGATCACCTGGTTCTCGGCGACGAAGTAGCGCTGGCTGTCGCCGGAGGCGTCCAGCCGGATGGTGCTGCCGTCGGATTCCCAACTGAAGGTGCCGGCCACCGCTTCAGGCTGCGGCTGGCGATCCAGGTATTGCGTGGTGCGCTCGTAGCGGCCGTCCTTCATCAGCGTCAGGCGGGTGCGGATGCCGGGGCAGTCGGCGCAGGGCAGGGTGCCCTCGTAGCTGCCGGGCCAGTCCAGCGAGTCGCGCGCCGTGTGGTTGTCCACGGGCACGGCGGCCGTGTGTCGGGAAGGGGCGCAGCCGGCAAGCAGGGCGACTGTCAGGGTGCAGGTCAAGGTGGTTTTCATCATGGCGAGCTCCTGTGTTGCGGTGCGCCCACGATACGGACGCACGCCCATCCTTGCTGAAACGGGATGTAAAGGCAAGCGCGGCGGGCCCGCCGCGCAGGCCCGGGATCCCGCCGGGCCCGGGACCCGGAGCGCGTCAGCGCGGGGCCACGGCCAGCAGGCCCGGATGGGGCGCGCGCGCGGTCAGGATGGTGCCCGTCACCGACTCGGTGCAGAACAGCGTGCGGCCATCCTCGCCGCCAAAGGCCAGGTTGGTGGTCGACATGCCCTTGGGGCTGCGCCAGACGATCAGCGGTTCGGCGCGAGGGTTGAGCAGCCACACGTAGCCCAGCCCCGGATTGCAGACCAGCAGGTTGCCTTCGCGATCCACCGCCAGGCCGTCCGGGCCGCTGGGGCCGTACGAGGTGAAGAACTGGCTCACCTTGCTGACGCTGCCGTCCGCCATCAGCGGCACGCGCCAGACGCAGTTGCCGCGCGTCACCGCCAGGTACAGTACCTTGCCATCCGGCGACAGCGCCACGCCATTGGGGCTGGGGATGTTGTCGAGCAGGCAGTCGAGCTGGCCGCCGGGACGCAAGCGGTACAGTCGGCCGCTGGGATCGTGCAGGCCGCTCTGGCCCTGGTCGGTGAAGTAGATATTGCCCTGCGCATCGAAGGTCAGGTCGTTCACGCCCTTGAAGCGCTCGCTGTTGCGCCGGGCCAGGTAGGGCGTGACCTGGCCGCTGGCCACGTCCAGGACCATCAGGCCATTCTTGTAGTCCGTGATCAGCAGCCGGTCGTCGTCCAGGAACTTCATGCCGTTCGGTTCGCCGTCGTATTCGGTCACCAGGGTCCACTGGCGGTCGGACCCGATGCGGAACACCCGGCCCCAGGGGATGTCGGTGACGTACAGATTGCCGTGGCGGTCGAACACCGGGCCTTCCAGGAACGAATCGACCGGCGCCCCGGCGCGGTTGGCGTCGGCCCAGTCGCTGCGCTGGAGGCGGCGGAAAGCGTCGGGCATGGCGCTCCATGCTTCGAAGGGCGCCACCTCGGGCGGTTGCAGGAAAAACATGGCGTCTCCTCGGTGTCTATTTGGCGTCGTAGCCGATGCTGCGCGCGACGTTGCCCCACATCACGTTGCTGTCGGCCAGGATGCGGCCGAATTCCGCCGCGTCGGCGGCGCGCGGCTCGGCGCCCATCTTGGTGGCGAAGGTCTGCATTTCCTCCGACGCCATGGCCTTGGCGACCTCGCGTTGCAGGCGTTCGGTGACTTCCGGCGGCGTGCCTTTGGGCGCCCACAGGCCGGTCCAGTTGACCACGCCGAAATCCTTCACGCCAGCCTGCGCGAATGTCGGCACGTCGGGAAGCACCGCCAGCCGCTTGGCGCCGCTCACGGCCAGCAGGCGCAACTGCCCGCCCTGCGCCGGCCCCATCAGGCCGGTGGTCGAGGCGAACTGGAAGTCGATCACCTTGCCCAGCACCGCCTGCGTGGCTTCGGCGGCGCCCTTGAACGGCACGTGCATGAATTTCACGCCCGTCGCCCGCGCCAGCCCTTCGGCGGCGAAGTGCGGCGTGGTGCCGGCGCCGCCCGAGCCGTACGTCACCGAGTCGGGCTTGGCGCGCGCCCGCGCCACCAGGTCGTCGAGCGTGCGATACGGGCTGTCGGCCGCCACCGCCAGCGCCATGGGCGCGAAGATGAAGGCCGTGACCGGCTGCAGGTCCGCCGCCGGATCGAAGGGCAGTTTCTTGAAGATGTGCGGCAGCAGCGAATAGGTGGTGTCGTTGGCCACCAGCGTGTAGCCATCGGCCGGCGCGCGGGCCACCTGGCTGACGCCGATGGTGCCGGTCGCGCCGGGCTTGTTCTCCACCACGAAACTCTGGCCGGTCTGCGTCGACAGCATCTGCGCGACCTTGCGCGTGGCCACGTCGACCGCGCCGCCCGGGCCGTAGGGCACCACGATCCGCACCGGGCGGCTGGGCCAGGCGTCCGCGGCATGGGCAACGCCGCCCGCCAGGAGTGTCGCGGCGGCCGCGACGAGCAGCGCGGTGCGCTGGGGGGAGAAGCGGGTGCGATTACGGTGATTCATTTGTCGTCCTCTGTTTTTATGCGGGAATGTCATTCGGCCTTGAGTCCTCGCAGGCCGCGTCACTCCTTGTGGATGCCGGCATCGGCCAGGATACGGGCCGAACGTTCCATCTGGTCGTCGATGAAGGCGCGGAATTCGGTGGCGGTCGAGCCCACCGGCTGCGCGCCGAGTTCCTGCAGGCTGTGGCGCAGCGCCGGGTCCTGCAGCGTGGCGCGCAGCGCCTGCTCGATGCGCGCGGCCACCTCGGGCGGCACGCCGGCCGGCGCCAGCACGCCGTTCCACTCGTACACCGAATACTGCGGCACGCCGCTCTCCGCGACGGTGGGCAGGTCGGGCAGCGCCGCGATGCGCTCGGGCGATGTGACCGCCAGCGCGCGCAGCTTGCCGCTCTTGACCAGCGGGTAGGACGCCGCCATGTTGCTGAACATCATATCGATCTGGCCGCCCATCAGGTCGGTCAGCGCCGGCGCGCCGCCCTTGTAGGGGACGTGGGTGAGTTCCAGCTTGTTGCCCTGCGCGTACCAGGCGGCGGCGATGTGTTGCGCGGTGCCCTGGCCGGGCGTGCCGAACGTCAGGTGGCCCTTGCGCGCGGCGGCCGTGAGGTCCTCGATGCGCTGGTAGGGCGACTGCGCCGGCACCACCAGGAGGTTGGGCGTCAGGCTGATCAGCGAGATCGGCAGGAAATCCCGCCGGCTGTCGTAGCTGAGTTTCTTGTAGAGCGAGGGATTGATGGCGAACGCCGTGGCGTCGTAGAGCAGCGTGTAGCCGTCGGCGGCGGCGTGCGCCACGCTGGCCGCGCCGATGGTGCCGCTGGCGCCGGGCTTGTTCTCGACCACCACGGTCTGGCCCAGGCGCGCGCCCAGCTTCTGGGCAACCAGGCGGGCCTGGGCATCGGCGGCGCCGCCGGCGGAATAGGGCACTACCAGCTTGAGCGCGCGGTCGGGGTAGTCGGCGGCGGCCACGCTGGCGCAGAACGCAAGCGCCAGGGGCAAAAGGCGGAACAGTTTCACGAGATTGTCTCCTTGTGGAAAGCGCGCCGCCTGTGCCGGCGGCTGCGCCTGGTTGGTTTTTTTCAGCGTTTCAGACCGTGGCGATGGGCGTGGCCGGTGAGCCGGCCGCGCCCGGCAGGCGCAGCGGGGGCGCGGTCAGCAGGAAGCGGTGGCGCCCGTTGGCGCGCAGCCAGCGCGCCAGCGGCGTCAGCCACCACAGTTCACCCAGGTGGATGCCGTTCTTGAACAGGCAGTGCTCGTGCAGCGGCAGGCGCGGGCGTCGCAGCGGCGTGGCCGCGCCCCCCAGGGCCACCGGCCGCACCAGCTCGACGGCGGGGTTGTCGGCGATCAGGCAGGCCAGGCGCGCGTCGACGATCCAGCGCAGCAGGCGCGCATCGTCGCCGTCCAGGCCGCTGCCGGTGGCGTGCAGGTGCGCGACATCGGGCTGGCGGTTCATCGACATCAGCGTGTCGCCGAAGCCGGTGTGCAGGCACACCATGTCGCCCGGCTCGATGGCCACGCCGTCGGCCTCCAGGATGCGCATCAGCGCGTCGTAGCCCACGGCGGCGCGCGTGCGGCCGACATGGGCCTCCAGGTCGATCAGCACGGCGCGGCCCTGCACGCCATGTTCGGCCAGTTGCTCGATGCCGAGCGCCCCGGCGCGGGGGCCGGGAAAGCGGGCCCAGTCGGCCACGGCCTGCGGATCCTCCGCGGCCGCGACGATTTCGGCGCCGGCCCGAAAGCCGTTGTAGAACACCGCCTCGGCCTGCCCGTCGCCATCGGCATCGAACCGGCTGCCCATGTGCGCCAGGCTGTCCCACTGCGTGGAATACTGCGTATTCATCAGCAGCACGTCGTCGCACACCACATCGGTGAGCAGCGGATCCTCCGACGCATAGGACCAGCAAAAGCCCTGGGCGCCCGCGCTCTTGCCATCGCGCAGCGTGGCGTAGCGTTGCGGCGGCAGGCGCCGCGGGTTCAGCGCCATGCCGCCCGGCACGTCCAGCGGCAGCGACAGGCAGAACGTCAGGCCCTCACGGACTTCCGCGATGCCCTGCAGCACCTTGGCGCGGTCCACCAGGTTCATGCGGCCGCGCTGGTCGTCGGGGCCGAATTCGCCCCAGTTGCTGTCCGGCGGCGCGTGCTTCCATCGTTGCGGCATGGCGCGGCTCCTCAGGCGGGGGCGGCCGCGCGGGCCAGCACGTCCAGGGCATTGCGCGCGGCGGCCACGCCCATGTTGACGTAGGCGGCGCTGGTCACCCCGCCGACGTGCGGGCTGAGGAGAATGCGCGGCTCCTGCTGGAAGGGGTGGCCGGCCGTCATGGGCTCGACGGCGAAGCTGTCCAGGCCGGCGGCGCGGACCTGGCCCGAGCGCACCGCCTGCAGCAACGCGTCTTCATCGACCAGGCCGCCGCGCGCGGTGTTGACCAGGACCACGCCGGGCTTGCACTGCGCCAGCGTCGCCGCGTTGACCATGCCGCGGTTTTCGTCGGTCAGGGGGCAATGCAGCGATACCACGTCGGCCTCGCGCCAGATCGCGTCCAGCGGCACGCTGGCGATGTACTCGGGCAGATCGCGCGCGTAGGGATCGAAGCCGATCACGCGCATGTTCATGCCGTGCGCCATGGCGGCCATGCGCCGGCCGATGGCGCCCAGGCCCACCAGGCCGATGGTCTTGCCGTCCAGCTCCAGGCTCTTGTGCGTCGACTTGTCCCAGTGTCCGGCGCGCATGCGCCCATCCAGGCCCACGACCGATTTGGCGCAGGCCAGCAGCAGCGCCAGGGCATGCTCGGCCACGGCGGCGGCGTTCACGCCCACGGCGGCCACGACCTGGATGCCGCGCTGGGCGGCGGCGGCCTTGTCGATGGTGTCGGTGCCGCTGCCGTGCTTGGAAATCACGCGCAACGCGGGCGCGGCGTCCATGGCGGCGGCGCCCACCTTGCTGTAGCGCACGATGATGGCGACCGGGTTGTGCTCGCGGCACAAGGCCACGATTTCCTCTTCGGCGGGTGTCTTGCCGGCAAACACCAGATTGAAATCCTGCAGCAGCGCGATGGCTTCCGGGGCCAGGTCGGCCGCGGTCACGACGATGGCGGCCTTGCCTGTGGTGGTCTTGTTCACAGCGATTCCCCTTCCTTGAGCACGCCGGCGGCGCGCAGCGCCGCCGACAGCCACTTGGCCTCGGTGTCGCCGGCCTGGATCGCGGCGATGCGCGCGGCCTCGTCGCGCACCTTCTTTTCGGCGGCCGGCAGCAGGCCTTCGATTTTCTCGCGTTCGACCACCACCACGCCGTCGGCGTCGCCGATGACGAAGTCGCCCGGGTACACGGTCACGCCGCCGACCGACACGGGATGGCCGATGCGGCCGGGCACGTTCTTGGTGGGGCCGTTCGGGTTGGTGCCGGCGGCGAACACCGGATAGTCCATTTCGATGATCTCGACGCTGTCGCGCGCCGCGCCATCCATCACCACGCCGGCGATGCCGAGCTTGCGGCAGGCGTTCATCATGATGGTGCCCATCAGCGCCGAGCTGAGGTCGCCCTTGCCGTCGATCACCAGCACGTCGCCCGGCTTGGCCAGGGAAATCGCGGCGTGGATCATGAGGTTGTCACCGGGGCGCACCTCCACCGTCAGCGCCGTGCCGGCCAGCTTCATGCCCGGATGCAGCGGGCGGATGCGGCCGCTGAGCGCGCCGCGGCGGCCGGCCACGTCGGCCAGGATGGCCGGTTGCAGTGCCGCCGCGCGGCGCACGATGTCGGCGCCGACGCGCGGGAAGTCCTTGATGATGTCCTGGTTTGCCATGAGTGTTCCTGTGAAGAAGGAGAAAGTCGGGAGGGCGGGTCAGGCCGGCTTGATGCCGGCATCGCGGATGACCTTGCCCCATTTGTCGAAGTCCGCCCTGCGGATGGTGTCCAGGGCCTGCGGCGTGCCGCCGGCCAGCGTGATGCCGAGCTGCTCGGCCAGCGTCGTGAGCGCCGGGCTCTGCAAGGCGCGTCCGATCCCGGCGTTGAGTCGGGCGATGACGGGCGCGGGCGTGGCGGCGGGGGCGAACACGGCCTGCCATTGCTCCACCACGAAATCGCTGAAGCCGGCCTCGGCCATGGTTGGCACCTGCGGCAAGGCCGGCAGACGCTGCGCCGACGTGGCGGCGAGCGCGCGCAGCGCGCCGGTCTGCACGTGCGGCAACGCGGCCGCCGCGGGAATGAAGGCGAATTGCACCTGCCCGGCCAGCGTGTCCTGCAGCGCGGGCGTGTCGCCCTTGTAGGGCACGTGCAGGAACCGCGCGCCGCTCTTTTGCTGCAGCAGTTCGCCCTGCATGTGCAGGATCGTGCCCGTGCCGCCCGAGGCATACGCCAGGCTTTGCGGCGCCTTTTTCGCGGCCGTGATCAGGTCGGCGACCGTGTGGAATGGCTGGTCCTTGCCCACCACCAGGAGATGGGGAATGGTGCCGATCATGATGACGGGGGCAAAGTCCTCCACCGGGTCATAGGTCAGCTTGCCGAGCACGTGCGGCGCGATCGCCTGGGGCCCGATCGAGGTGCCCAGCAGCGTCAGGCCGTCCGGCTCGGCGCGCGCCACGCGGGCCGCGCCAATGGTGCCGGTGGCGCCGGGACGGTTGTCGACGATCACGCGCGTGGCCAGCAGCGCATCCAGTTGCTGCGCGATGGCGCGGCCCAGCACGTCGGTGCTGCCGCCGGCCGGATAGGGCACCACCCAGGTGATGGTCTTGCCGGCGGGCCAATCCTGCGCGGCGCGCGCGCTGAAGGCCGCGCCCGCCGCCACGGCCGCGCCAAGCGCGAGGAAGCGCCGGCGCGAGAGCGAATAAGAGGTCTGCATGGGTTGTCTCCGTGTTGTTCTGGTATTCATGCCGCAAAGCCGTACAGGGCCGCCGGGTTGTGCACCAGGACCTGGCGCAGCCGGGCGCTGCCGGCCCAGTCGGCCAGCCGGTCGAGCTGGCGCGCGTCGTCGGGCATGGGCTGCATGCCGGCCGACGCCGAGGCGTGGGGCCAGTCGCTGCCCCAGACGATGCGTTCGGGATTGGCGTCGAGATAGCCGCGGGCCAGCGCATCCAGCGCGGGATCCTCGACGCTGTGGCGCGGGCTGACGAGGTAGCCGCCCGACAGCTTGAGCCAGGCGCGGCCCTGGCCGAGCAGGCGCAGCACCAGGGCATGGGCCGGATGCGCGCCGGCCTGCGCCGGGCTGATGCGGGCCATGTGATCGAACACGACCGGCGCGGGCAGGGCCGACAGCAGATCCTCCAGTTGCGCCAGCCGCTCGGGCGGCATCAGCAACTGCACGTGCCACCCGAGCGGGGCGACCCGCGCCGTCAGCGGCAGCACCTGGTCGATGGTGCTCGTCACCCCCAGCGAAAGGTTGAGCCGGATGCCGCGCACGCCGGCGTCATGCAAGGCTTGCAGTTGCGCATCGCTTTCGCTGCCATCGATCACGGCCACGCCGCGCGCCTGCCCGCCCAGTTGGGCCAACGCATCGAGCATGGCGCGGTTGTCGGCGCCATAGGTGGATGGCGTGACCAGCACCGCGCGCTGGGTGCCAAGGCGGGCCTGGATCGCGCGGTACTGTGCCATGGACGCGTCCGGCGGCAGCAGCCTTGCGCCCTTCACCGCCGGGTAGCGGGCGTCATACGCGTGGATGTGGCAGTCGCACGCCCCGGGCGGGGCGGCGGTGGCCGGCCTGGCGTCGCCGCTGGAGTAGGCGTAAAGGGCAGCCACGGCCGGATCACTCCACCTTCGCGCCCGAGTCCTTGACGATCTTGCCCCAGCGGATGCGGTCGTCGTGGATCAGCTTGGCGAACGCCTCCGGGGTGTCGGTAAGCACGCGCGCGCCCTGTTCCTGGTACTTGACGCGCAGCTCCGGCGTCTGGAGCGCCTTGTTGAACTCGGCATTCAGGCGCTGCACGATGTCCTTGGGCGTGCCGGCCGGCGCGGCCAGGCCGAACCAGGTCACGGCCTCGAAGCCGGGGAAACCGCGCTCGGCGATGGTGGGCACGTCGGGCATGTCGGGCACGCGCTGCGCCGAGGTCACCGCCAGCGCCCGCATCTTGCCGTTGCGCACGTGGCCGATGAGCGTCGGCACGGAAGACAAGTACATGTCGATCTGTCCGCCGATGAGATCGTTGGACGCCTGCGCCGCGCCCTTGTAGGGGATGTGCGTGAGCTGGATGCCCGCCGCGTTCTGCAATTGCACCGCCGCCAGGTGGGCCACCGTGCCGTTGCCGGAGCTGGCGAAGTTCAAGGCCCCCGGCTTGGCCTTGGCCGCCGCGATCATGTCCTCGAAGGTCTTGAGCGGCGAGTTGGCCGGCACCACGATCACCAGCGGCGCGTCGGCCACCAGGCCGATGGCGGTGAGGTCCTTCTCGGGGTCGTAGGGCAGCTTGGCGTACAGCGTCGGGTTGATCGCCAGGTTGCTGGTCTGGCCCAGCACCAGGGAATACCCGTCCGGCGCCGACTTGGCGACGGCGTCCACGCCGATGTTGCCGCCCGAGCCGGGGCGGTTTTCGGTGACGATGTTCCAGCCGGTGTTGCCAGCCACCTTGATCGCCGCTTCGCGGGCCAGCACGTCGGTGCCGCCCCCGGGCGGGAACGGCACGATCAGCCGGATGGGTTTGTCAGGGTAGCCCTGGGCGGCGCCCAGGCTGGTCATGCACATCAGGGCCAGGCCCGACAGCAAGCGTGCGAACGGCTTCATGTTTTGTCTCCGATATTTGTTTTTGATGGAAGGAATTGTCGGAGGATGTTCCGTCCAATACAATACGAGTTCATACAGCGGAACATGTTTCATATGACGAACGATGACCTGCCTTCGGAATCCCCCCACGCGCCGAGCGAAGAGGGCGTCGTGGCCGTGCGCCGCGCGATGCGCATCCTTGAAGCCTTTGGCGTGGAGGATCCGCATCTGTCGCTGGCGGAACTGAGCCGGCGCACCGGCTGCCATCGCTCCACCGTGCTGCGGCTGGCGCGCACCCTGGCCATGGACGACTACCTGGCGCAGCGGCCCGACGGCACCTGGCGCCTGGCGCGCGCCACCGGCTGGCTGGGCGCGTGTTACCAGGCCACCTTCAACATCGTCGAGGTGGTCCAGCCGATCCTGCGCGAGCTGTCGGCGGCGACCGGCGAAAGCGCGACGTTCTACGTGCGCGAAGGCAAGCAGCGCATCTGCATGGCGCGGGTCGAAGGCCCCAGGTCGATCCGGCACCACGTGCGCGTGGGCGCGGCCCTGCCGCTGGAGCTGGGCAGCCCCGGCCGCGTGCTGCTCGCCTTCTCCGGCGAACCGGGCGAACCCTATGAGTCGGTGCGCCGCGCCGGCTACATGGTGTCGCTGGGCGAACGCGATCCCGAGGTCTCCAGCATCTCCGCGCCGGTCTATGGCATCAATTGGGCGCTGCAGGGGGCGGTGTGCATCTCGGGGCCGATTTCGCGCCTGGGCGAAAGCGTGCTGCATGAACTGAAGGAGCCGATCCTCGCCGCGGCCAGTCGCCTGTCGCGCTCGCTGATGGGCGCGCGGCAAGGGCAGGGCGCCTGACGCGGCTGCGGCGGCCGGCCAGGCCTTGCGCCGTGGCCGCGCATGTCCGCCGCCGCCCGCCATCCTGGCCGTATCGGCGCGGCGCGCCATTCAGGCCCGCGTTACGCTCATCGGCAGGCCCGCGGCATCGTGCCGCGGGCGCGAAGGAGCCTCATCATGCAAGGAAGCTGTCTGTGCGGCGCCGTGGCCTACGAGGCGGACCGCCTGGCCGGGCCCATCGTCCATTGCCATTGCGTCACCTGCCGCAAGGCGCATGCGGCCGCGTTCGCCTCGACCGCGCGGGTGGCGCGCGAGGATTTCCGCTGGACCCGCGGCGCGGAAGCGCTGGGCGCTTATGAATCGTCGCCCGGCAAGATCCGCCATTTCTGCACCCGCTGCGGCGCGCACCTGATGGCGCACTGGGTGGCGCAGCCGCAGGTGATCCTGCGCGTGGCGACGCTGGACGACGATCCCGGCGCGCGGCCGCTCGCGCACATCCACACCGCCCACGACGTGCCGTGGCTCGATCATGGGCCGGGCGTTCCGGCCTATCCGGAAACCGTGCCGGGATAGCGCGCGTCGCCGTCCCGTTTCCGACGCGTGGCGCATGCGCTACGCTAGCGATCTTTGCGCGCCGGCGTGGCGCGCCGCAAGGAAGCCGCAATGAAAGGCGAACACCATTACGACGTCGGCGTGACCTGGACCGGCAATACCGGCAAGGGCACCGCCAGTTACACCGCATATGCCCGCGACCACGTGATCCAGTCGCCGGGCAAGCCCGATATCGCCGGTTCGGCCGATCCCGCGTTCCGCGGCGACCCGGCGCGCTGGAATCCCGAGGACCTGTTGGTGGCCTCGCTGTCGGCCTGCCACAAGCTCTGGTATCTGCACCTGTGCGCGGTCGAGAACATCATCGTCACGGCTTACCGCGACGACGCCCACGGCGTCATGCGCGAAGACCCCGAGCGCGGCGGCGCCTTCGCCTCGGTCACGCTGCGGCCCGAGGTCACCATCGCCGCGGGCGGCGATGCCGGACTGGCCGAAGCGCTGCACGCCCGCGCCCATCATTTCTGCTATATCGCCAATTCGGTGAACTTCCCGGTGCTGTGCGAGCCGCGCATCGTCGTGGCCGGCTGACACGGGAGGACAGGCCATGACCCTGCCGACGATCTGGGGCCGGCGCAGTTCGTTCAACGTGCAGAAAGTGCTTTGGCTGGCGGGCGAACTGGGCCTGGCCTACGAACACATTCCCGCCGGCGGACAATTCGGCCTGCTCGATACGCCGGATTTCCTGCGCATGAACCCGCATGGCCGGGTGCCGCTGCTGCGCGATGGCGACACGGTGGTGTGGGAGTCGCACGCGATCCTGCGTTACCTGGCCGCGCGCCATGGCGCCGAGGCCTTCTGGCCGGCCGATCCGGCGCGCCGCGCGCGCGCCGACGGCTGGATGGACTGGGCCCAGACGGCGTTGCAGCCGGCATTCCTGTCGGGCGTGTTCTGGGGCTACTACCGCACCCCCGAGGCGCAGCGCGACCTGCCCGCCATCGCGAGCAGCCTGGCCGCTACCCATGCCTGCCTGCGCCAGCTCGACGCGGTGCTGGCCACGCAACCCTATCTGGGCGGGCAGGCCCTGACGCTGGCCGACATTCCCGCCGCCACCGCGCTCTACCGCTACTACGAGCTGGACATCGCCCGCGAGCCCCTGGCGCACGTGCGGGCCTGGTACGACCGTCTGCGCGAGCGTCCCGCCTATCGCGAGCACATCATGGTGCCTTTCAGCGAATTGAAGGGGCGGCTGGATTTCTGACGGGCGCGGGCCTGTTAATCTGTTCCTGGCCGGCGCGAGCGCACCGGCCCATCCTTTGCCACGTAGCCCTCTTCATGTTCCTGCCTCTTTCCGACTGGCCGCGGCGCGCGCCCGAACTGGGTATCGCCGGTCTGCGCCTGCGCCCGCTGCGCGACACCGACGCGGCCGATTGGCATGCCTACCTGCGCGACGACAACGTAACCCGCCACACCAGTTGGCAACTGGACGGCCCGGATGCGCTGGCGTCGCTGATCCAGGGCTATGCCGACCCCGCCGCCAGCCATTGCGTGCGGCTGGCCATCGTCGAGGCCGACGACCGCCTGATCGGCACCATCGGTTTGAACGAGATCGCGCCGGGCGCGCGCCGCGCCGAAATCGCCTATGACCTGGCGCCTTCGCACTGGCGCCGCGGCATCGCCACGCAGGCCTGCGAAGTCGTATCCACGTGGGCCTTGCAGACGCTGGGCCTGGCGCGGGTGCAGGCCACCGTGCTGGATACCAATACGGCGTCGGCCGGCGTGCTGGAGCGCTGCCGCTTCCACCGCGAAGGGCTGCTGCACCATTACCGGCAGGTGCGCGGCGAGCCTCGCCATTTCTGGATGTACGCGCGCATCTGGCCGCCCCCGCTGGTGGGCGCCGAATGCGGCTAGGCTTGCTTTCCCACGCCGCGCGCCCGGTGGGGCCGGGCCGCCATTTCCTTTCGCGAGAACCATGACTTCCGCTTTGATTGTGATCGACGTGCAACGCGCGCTGTTCGAAACCACGCCCGAGCCGGCCGATGCCGGCGCCGTGCTGGCGCGCATCAATGACCTGGCCGGGCGCGCCCGCGCCGCCGGCGCGCCGGTGATCTACGTGCAGCATGAAGCGCCCGGCGGCAAGCTGGCGCATGGCGAGCCCGGCTGGCAGCTCGACACGCGCCTGCATCCCGCCGATGGCGATGTGCGGGTGCGCAAGACCACGCCCGATTCCTTCCTGCGCACCGGCCTGGACGATGCCTTGTCGCGGGCGGGCGCCACGCATCTGGTGGTGTGCGGCTACGCCAGCGAGTTCTGCGTCGATACCACCGTGCGCCGCGCCGCGGCGCTGGGCTATCCGGTGACGCTGGCGGCCGACATTGGCTTTGGCCAAGCGAGGTAGCGGCCCATGGATCCCGAACTGCTGCAGTTGCTGGTGACGCGCACCATGCCTTTCGGCAAGTACCAGGGGCGCCTCATCGCCGACCTGCCGGGGCCTTACCTGGCCTGGTTCGCGCGCAAGGGTTTTCCGCCGGGCGAACTGGGGCGCCTGCTGGCGCTCATGCACGAGCTGGACCACAACGGCCTGTCGTCCTTGCTGGCGCCCTTGCGCCAGCCGCCGGCGGCGCGCTGAACGGCGCCGGGGAAACCGCAAGAAACAAATCTCGCGGTTGGCGTAGCGTCTTGGCACGCCCTGCGGGCGCGCGTGGGGCTACGATAGACCGGCGCGTCACCGGGCGGGGTATCTGGCCCGGGCGCGACCAACAAAGAGAGGTCGTCATGAAGAAACTCCCGTTCACCGCCGTCCTGCTGGCCCTGGCCTGCCTGGGCGGCGCGGCCCAGGCGCAGAACGCGGCGCCGGTCACGCAGGAATTCCAGTATCCCAGCCAGCGCTCCAAGGACGGCAGCCTGTCGCCGCCGTCCACCTTGCGCATGACCGTCACGCCCGACCCGAATGCGGCGCCGGCCGTGATCCGCGACACGCCCGAGAGCCAGGCGCAATACGTGCGCTGCCGCGAGGTCTCGGACCGCGCCGCCGTCTCCAACGCCCAGATGCAGGCCGGCGTCGCCCAGTGCCTGCGCGAACTGGAGCAGCGTCGCCAGCAGCAGTAGGCGCCGCGCCCGCCGGGCTTGATCTGGCAGGGCAGCGTCAGGTCGGGCTCGGTCAGGCCAACCCGCTTCAGGCAGGGCCTGGTCAGGCCGGGCCGGCTGCCGTGGCGGCCCTGGCCGAGCCGCGCGCCCAGTGCCAGGTCATCAGGCCGGCGGCCAGCACCACCGGCAGCATGGCGGCATTCAGCGCCTCCCAGCCAAACGCGTCCAGCGCCGGACCGGCCGCCAGCGTCGCCACCGCGGTGGCCGCGTAGCGCAGCATTTCGGCCGCGCCCTGGGCGCGGGCCCGCTCGGAGGGACGGTACGACTGCGCCAGCAGCGTGGTGCCGCCGACGAACATGAAATTCCATCCCACGCCCAGGCAGAACAGCGCCGCGTAGAACGCCGGCAGCGATGGCGAGGCCATCGCGATCAGCGCGCAGGCCACGTTCAGCAGCATGCCCGCGCCCAGCACCCTGGGCAGGCCGAAGCGCTGGATCAGCGCGCCGGCGAAGAAGGCGGGCGCATACATGCCGACCAGATGCCACTGCATGATGTTGGCGCCGTCGCCGATGCTGTGGCTGCACGCCACCGCCGCCAGCGGCGCGGCCGTCATGATGAACATCATCGACACCGATCCCACCACGTTGTTGGCCAGCGCGGCGATGAACACCGGCTGGCGCGCCACCGCGCGCAGCGGGCGCGCCGGCAGTCCGCCCTGGACTTCGCCCGGGGCCACGGGCGCCTCGGTATCGCGGTAGAAGCCGAACAACAGGGCGGCGGACAACAGCGCCAGCAGCGCCACCATCAGGTAGGCGCCGGCAAACGTCACCGGCGCGAACAGGTCGCGGCTCCAGGCCGCCAGCGCCGGCCCGGCGATCGCGGCGATGACGCCGCCGGTCATCACCACCGAGATCGCGCGGCTCTTGGCGGCCGGCTCCACCGCGTCCGCCGCCGCCAGCCGGTAGTACTGCGCGAACGCCTGGAACACGCCGACCAGCGCGGTGCCCGCGCAGAACGCCCAGAAATCGGCATGGAACACCGCCCACACCGAGATGCCGCCGCCCGCCGCGCCCGCCAGGGCGCCCAGCGCGAAACCGTTGCGGCGGCCGATGCGCTGCATCAGCAGCGAAGCGAACCAGGTGACCACGGCGCCGGCGACGGTGATCAGCGCGAACGGCAGCGTGGACAGCGCCTTGTCCGGCGCCAGCATGTGGCCGGTCAGCGCGGTCAGGGTCAGGTCGATGGAGATGGCCGCGATGAACAGGCCCTGGCACACGGCCAGGATGCGGGCGTTGCGGCGGCCCGTGGCGGGCGAGGGCGAGGAAGGCATGGGAAGAAAAAGAGAGCGGGGGTTTGACAGACCCCACTGTATCGACGCAGACTTTGGCGTGAATGACATAATTACCTCAAAAAACGCCAAACCCTAACACCAACCCCAGCCCCCACCCTGAACCCCAAGCCGTCATGACCCACCACGTCGCCTTCCTGCTGGTGCCCGATTTTCAGTTGCTGGACATGTCCGGCCCGGCCGCGGTGTTCCAGACCGCCGGCCGTTTCGCGCAGACCGCCGCCGGCCCCGCGTATGCGGTGCACGTCGTCTCCGAACACGGCGGCCCGGTGCGCAGCTCCTGTGGCATCGGCGTACAGACGGTGTCCTGGCACGGCACGCCCGCCGATACCCTGGTGGTGCCTGGCGGGGAGGGCGCGCGCGCCGCCGCCGTCACGCCCGCCCTGCGCGCCCGCCTGCTGGCGCAGCGGCAGGCGGGCCGGCGCCTGGCCAGTGTCTGCACCGGCGCCCTGGTGCTGGCGGGCGCGGGCCTGCTCGACGGCCGCCGCGCCACCACCCATTGGCGCCATGCCGCAATGCTGGCGCGCGAGCATCCGGGCGTGCGGGTCGAGCCCGACCGCATCCATATCCGCGATGGCGATACCTGGACCTCGGCCGGCATCACCGCCGGCATCGACCTGGCGCTGGCGATGGTGGAGGCCGACCTGGGCGCCGAACTGGCGGCCACCACCGCGCGCGAAATGGTGGTGTATCACCGCCGCTCGGGCGGCCAATCGCAGTTCTCGGCCCTGCAGGACCTGGCGCCCGACAGCGAGCGCATGCGCGGGGTGCTCGAACATATCCGCGCCAACCTGGGCGCGGCCCTGACGGTGGAGCATCTGGCCGAGGTGGCCTGCGTCAGTCCGCGCCAGTTCCTGCGCAGCTTCAAGGCCGATACCGGCGAAACCCCCGCCAAGGCGGTCGAGCGCATCCGCGCCGAGGCGGCGCGGGCCTGCATCGAGGCTGGCGACGACAGTATCGACAGCGTGGCGCGGCGCGTCGGTTTCATGGACAGCGAACGGATGCGGCGCGCCTTCCTGCGGGTCTACGGCCAGCCGCCCCAGGCGCTGCGCCGCGCCGCGCGCAACGCCGCGTTGGCATGAGCGAGGCGAAAACGGTAATAATAGTCACTCTCAATAAAGTATCGGGCCCCGGGCGGGCCCGCGACCGTGACCGCTTCTCACCCCGAACTCGATTGGGCCGTTCCGGCCGCCACGCCCGCCATGTCGCTGGCCGGCGGCACGTTGCGCTTCGAGCGCGGCGAACGGGTGCTGGAAGACCTGGCGCCGGGCCTGAAGCTGGTGCTGGTGCTGGACGGCGAGCTGCGCTACCGCGTGCCGGGCGCGCCGGCCGCCCAGGTCAGCGGGCCGTTGCTGCACCTGAGCCTGTGCCGCGATCCGCTGCGCATGGAACACGAATTCGGCGCGCGCCGGTCGCTGCGCTTCGTGTCGCTGCGCACCTCGCTGGAACACCTGCGCGAGTCCTTATCCCTGGAGCCGGCCGACATCGCGGGCCTGTTGCGCGCGCCGCGCGACGGCGCACCCTATGCCGACGCCAATTTGCGGCTGGCCGCGCCGCTGCAGGCCTTGGGCCGGCAGATGCTGGCCTGCCCCATGCAGGGCGCGCTCAAGCGCATGTACCTGTCCGCCAAGGCGCTGGAGCTGACCGCGCTGGCGCTGGGCGCGCTCCAACCGGCGCCGGCCGCATCGACCCCGGGCGGACCGTCGCGCGCCGACGTTGAACGCCTGCACCACGCGCGCGATCTGCTGCTGGCCGATCTTCAGCATCCCCCCACGTTGCCCGAGCTGGCGCGCCGTGTCGGCGTCAACGTCAACAAGCTCACCACGGGCTTTCGCCAGTTGTTCGGATGCAGCGTCTATGCCTGCGTGCGCGAGCAGCGCATGGCGCAGGCGCACGCGCTGCTCGCCGCCGGCGAGATGAGCGTATCGGAGGCCGCCTATGCCTGCGGTTATACGGATTCGCATTTCAGCAAGGCCTTCCAGAGGCGTTACGGCGTGCTGCCGCGCGCGCTGATCCGCGGCCGCTGACCGCGCCGCCGGTTGTCGGCGTTCTGGCCCCACCCGTCGCGCGGGATCGCGCGCATGCCGATGCGCGTTCGCGCCCGCGCGGTTTCCATGGCAAGAGTCTTACAAACGCCTGCGCGTTGCGGTTTCTCCTCGAAATTGTATGAGAATAATTCTCAGTATTAACGAAGGAGAAGTACCCATGCGCTCTAGGTTCGGGAACAACGCGCGGCGCGCGCGGTTGGCGCGTCAATGGCCGCTCTGGCTGGCGGTGGCGACGGGGCCGGCGCTGGCCGAAGGCACCCAGGAGCCCACGGGCGCCGCCACCTTGCCCGCGGTCACCGTCAGCGGCGAGCGCGAGGCCGGCGCCGCGCAACAGCCGACGCTGGGCAAGCTGCCCTTGAGCGTGCGCGAGACGCCCCAATCGATCTCCGTGATCGGCCAGGAACAGATCCGCCAGCAGAACCTGCACACCCTGGACGACGTCATGCGGCACGCCACCGGCATCACGGTGCAGCCGCACCATCACCTCACCACCGGCTACTACGCGCGCGGCTTCCAGATCGAATCCTTCGAGCAGGACGGCGTGCCGGCCATGATGGGCAACCGCGCCGCCGCGCCGGAAGACATGGCCATCTACGAGCGCGTCGAGATCCTGCGCGGCGCCAACGGCCTGTTGCACGGCGCCGGCAATCCCTCTGCCACCGTCAACCTGGTGCGCAAGCGGGGGCAGCGGCAATTCGCCTTCGGCGGAGAACTCAGCGCCGGCAGTTGGGACAACTATCGCGCCGAAGTCGACCTGGGCGGACCGCTGAACGACAGCGGCCGCGTGCGCGGCCGCGTCGTCGGGGTCATGGCCGACCGCGGCTTCTTCTATGAAAGCGCGAACGAGAAGACCGGCCTGTTCTACGGCACTGCCGAGGTCGACCTGGGCCCGGACACCGTGCTGTCGGCGGGCCTGCTGCACAGCCGCGTGCGCTCGCATCCGCCGCCCAGCATGGGCGGACTGCCGCGCTACAAGGACGGCGCGCCGATCGGGCTGCGGCGCTCGGTCAACCTGGAGTCCGCCGGCAGCCGTTCCGACTGGGACACGACGCGCGTGTTCGCGGACCTGGACCACCGCTTCAGCCAGGGCTGGCGTGCGCGGCTCAGCGTCGATCATCTTCGCTCCGATTCCGAGATGAAGTACCTCACCGTCAACGGCGGGATCGACCGCGCGACGGGCCTGGGCGCTAAGCTGTCGGGAGGAGGCATCAAGTACGACAACAGCCAGACCAGCATCGACGCCTACGTCAGCGGCCCGGTCGAACTGTTCGGGCGGCGCCACGAGCTGCTGTTCGGCGCCAATTCACTGCGGACTTCGTACGAGAACCTGAATGCCGATGTCACCAGCCCTCAGTTGAACATGCCGATGGACGTGTTCCACTGGCATCCGCGCGATGTGCCCGACTACGACATCGGCCCCTACAAGTCCGCGAGCATCAATCGCGACCGGGAGCAGGGCGTGTACGGCATGGGCCGCTTCTCGCTGGCCGATCCGCTGACGCTGGTGCTCGGCGCGCGCATGGACTGGAGCCGGCTGGAAACGCCCAAAGCGAGCCAGCGCACCAACGCCAGATTCACGCCCTATGGCGGCCTGATCGTCGACCTGGACCGGCAGTGGTCGCTGTATGGCAGTTACGCGCAGGTATTCATGCCGCAAATCGACCAGCTCGATCGCGACGGCCAGCCGCTCGATCCGGTCACGGGCACCAACACCGAGGCCGGCGTCAAGGGTGAACTGATGGACGGCGCGCTCAACGTGTCGCTGGCGCTGTTCCAGATCCAGCAAAAGAACCGCGCCCAGGCCGACCCGTCGGTGGTGTGCGCGGGCCGACGCTGCCCCTCGGTCGCCGGGGGCGAGGTCCGCAGCCGCGGCTTCGAGGCCGAGGCCGCCGGCGCCATCACGCCTTACTGGACGGTGGCGGCGGGCTACACCTTCAACACCACCAAGTACATGGTGGACACGCGCGCCAGCGGCCAACCCTATGCCAGCTTCACGCCCAGGCACATCTTCCGCCTGTGGACCGAGTACGCCCTGCCGGCGCTGGAGCGGCGCCTGAGCATCGGCGGGGGCGTACAGGTGCAATCGGGCTTTTACAACGTGGCCAAGACCATCACGCTGCGCCAGGGCGGCTACGCGCTGGCCGACATGCGCGTGGCCTATCGCGTCGACAAGCACGTCACGGTGGCGCTCAACGCCAACAACCTGTTCGACCGCGTCTACTACCAGCGCCTGAACGATGCCAACTGGACCAACTACTACGGCGAGCCGCGCAATTTCATGCTGACGGTGCGCGCCGAGTATTGACCGTCGTCATCGCATGAGACGGCCGCGCGCGTCGCATGGCGCGCGCCGGCCGCCTCGGCCCGCCCGGTAAAAAACTTCCGCAATCGCCAGCGAGACTTCCGCAATCGCCAGTGGCGCGCCACGTCGCTCTCTAGAATGGTTTGAGAATAATTCTCAGTAACCAGGAAAGAGGAACGGCGGTGCGATCAAGGTTCAGGAACAGGGCGGCACGGCCGCGCAAGGGCGCGGCGCGCCATTGGCCGGTGTGGCTGGCATTGACGGCGGCGGGGCCGGTGGCGGCGCAAGCGTCCGACGATGCCGCGACCTTGCCGGCGGTCACCGTCAGCGGCGAACGCGACGCGACCGCGCCGGCGCCCACGATGGGCAAGCTGCCCTTGACGGTGCGCGAGACGCCGCAGTCGATCACCGTGATCGGCCAGGAACAGATGCGGCAGCAGAACCTGCAGAGCCTGGATGACGTCATGCTGCACGCCACCGGCATCACGGTGCAGCCGTACCAGTTGCTGACCACGGCCTACTATTCCCGCGGCTTCAAGGTCGATTCGTACGAGCAGGATGGGGTGCCGGTGCTGATGGGCAACATGGCCGCGTCGCCGCAGGACATGGCGGTGTACGAGCGCGTCGAGATCCTGCGCGGCGCCAACGGCCTGCTGCATGGCGCCGGCAATCCCGCCGCCACCGTCAACCTGGTGCGCAAGCGTCCGCAGCGCGAGTTCGCCTTCAGCGGCGCGGTCAGCGCTGGCAACTGGGACCGCTACCGCGCCGAGGCCGACCTGGGCGGCCCGCTCAACGCCAGCGGCAGCGTGCGCGGCCGTCTCGTCACGGCCTTTGAAGACCGCGGCTATTTCTACGACGTGGCGGACCAGAAGTCGGCGCTGTTCTACGGCATCGGCGAGGTCGACCTGGGCCCGGACACGGTACTGTCGGCCGGGCTGCAATACCAGCGCATCCGCTCCACCACCAACATGGCGGGCGTGCCACGCTACAAGGATGGCGGCGACATCGGCCTGAAGCGCTCGACCTACCTGGACGCGGCCTGGGACCGCTTCAACTGGAACACGGCGCGCGTGTTCGCCGACCTGGAACACCGCTTCGGCCAGGGCTGGAGCGCCAAGCTCAGCGCCAACTACCTCACCGCCGACAGCAACCTGAAGTACGCCGGCGCCTATGGCGCGATCGACCGCCAGACTGGCCTGGGCTCGGCGCTGATGGGCGGCGCCTACAAATTCGACAACACCCAGGCCAGCGTCGATGCCTACGTCAGCGGCCCCGTGGAGCTGTTCGGCCGGCGCCACGAGCTGCTGGTCGGCGGCAATGCGCAGCGCACCACGACCGAGCAGTACACCGGCCAGTTGACGCCGGCGCTGCGCGTGCCGGTGAACGTGTTCGACTGGGATCCGCACAGCGTGCCGGAGCCGGGCGTCGGCCCCTATACCTCGCCGGGCGAGACGCGCGCGCGCCAGCAGGGCGTCTACGGCATGGGCCGCTTCTCCCTGGCCGATCCACTGACGCTGGTGCTGGGCGGCCGCATGAGCTGGTGGAACCAGGACGCGCCCGGTTCGCGACAGCGCATCGACCCCGAATTCACGCCCTACGGCGGGCTGATCGTCGATCTGGACCGCCAGTGGTCGCTGTACGGCAGCTATGCCGAGGTGTTCCAGCCGCAGACCCAGCTCACGCGCGACGGCCAGGGGCTGGACCCGGTCACCGGCACCAACTACGAGGCCGGCATCAAGGGCGAACTGATGGACGGCGCGCTGAACGTATCGCTGGCCGCGTTCCAGATCCGCCAGAAGAACCGCGCGCAGCAGGATCCGGCCTGGCCCTGCGTCGGCCAGAACTGCTACTACGTGGCGGGCGGCGAGGTGCGCAGCCGCGGCTTCGAGGCCGAGGCCAGCGGCAGCATCACGCCGAACTGGACGGTGGCGGCCGGCTACACCTTCAACACCAGCAAGTACCTGACCGACACGCAGGCCGGCGGCCAGCCCTTCGCCAGCTTCACGCCCAGGCACATCTTCCGTCTGTGGACGAACTATGCGCTGCCGACGATGCAGCGGCGCCTGAGCGTGGGCGGCGGCCTGCAGGTGCAGTCCAGCTACTCGACCGTGTCGGGCCCGGTCACGCTGCGCCAGGGCGGCTATGCGCTAGTCGACCTGCGTCTGGCCTATCGCGTCGATAAGCACCTGACCGCGGCGCTGAACGTCAACAACGTGTTCGACCGCGGCTACTACCAGAGCCTGTCGGGCACGGCCTGGAACAACCGCTACGGCGAGCCGCGCAACGTCATGCTGACCCTGCGCGCCGAGTACTGAGCGGTGTGCGATCGATGGACGGCGCAGGCGCGCCGTCCATCCGTTTTTTCAAGGAGAGACAACGTGGCTGCAATGACGCCCGTGCCAGTGTTCGACTGGCTCGATCATTTCATGGCGCTGGCTGGCGATGGCGGCATGCGCGACATCGGCAGGCTGCGGCGCCTGGCGCCGCACGAAGGCTGGCTGGTCGGCATCAAGGCCGCGGCCAGCGACGCCGACGTGCACGGCGATGTCTGGGAACGCCATCCCGCCGGCGAGGAAATGCTCTGTGTGCTGGAAGGCAGCGTGGTGCTCACGCTGATGGACGAGGCCGGCGCCGAGACCGATGTGCTGTTGGACGCCCGGCGCGGCGCCGTGGTGCCGCGCGGCATCTGGCACCGCCTGCGCGTGGCCTGTCCGGCCCGCATCCTGTTCGTCACGCCCGGGCAGGGCAGTGAACACCGCCGCGTGGGCGCGGCAACGCAAGCTTGAAGGAAATCGACGTGAAGCAAACCGCGAATGCGCGCCTGTTCGTCATGATCGGCGCGCTGTATTTCTCCCAGGGCATTCCGCTGGGCGTGGCCATGGAGGCATTGCCCACGCTGCTGCGGCGCGACGGCGCGCCCCTGCACGCGCTGGCCTGGCTGCCGCTGGTGGGGCTGCCCTGGGTGCTGAAGTTCCTGTGGGCGCCGCAGGTCGACAACCGCTGGCGCGCCGCGCTCGGCCGGCGCCGTAGCTGGATTCTTCCGATGCAGGCCGTGGTGCTGGCCTGCCTGGCGGCGGTGGCCATGACCGGCATCGCCGCCGCCAGCGCGCCCTGGGTGGTGGGCCTGATGGCCCTGGCCTCGCTGGCCAGCGCCACCCAGGACATCGCCACCGACGGCCTGACCGCCGAGCGCTTCGATGGCCAGGCGCTGGCGCGCGCCAACGCCGTGCAGGTCGGCGGCACCATGGTCGGCTTTTTCGCCGGCGGGCCGGGCTGCCTGGTGCTGGCGGGGTGGCTGGGGCAGGGCGTTGCGCTGACGCTGCTGGCGGCGGTGGTGGCCTTCAGCCTGCTGATGGCGCTGGGGTGGCGTGAAGCCGCCTTGCCCGCGCCCGCCGCCGCGCCGCGGCGCGCCACCCTGGCGCGCTTCGCGCGCCGGCCCGGCGCCTGGGCGCTGGTGCTGGCGGCGTTCCTGGCGGCCATGACGGCGGTGGCGGGCTATGGGCTGTCCAAGCTGTTCCTGGTGGACGCGGGCTGGCCGGTGGAGGCGGTGGGGCGACTTGGCATGGCGGGGGGCGCGGTGACCGTCTTGCTCGGCTGCGGCGGCGGCGCCTGGCTGGTGGGCCGCATGGGCGCACGCGGCGCGCTGGCCCTGGGGCTGGCGGCGTCGGGCGCGGCCGCCGCGGCCTGGCTGGCGCAGGCGCAGGGTTGGGCGGCGCAGCCCACGCCGACGGCCTATCTGGCCCAGGCGCTGGGTTCGTTCGGCGCGGGCGCGGCCTCGGTTGCGCTGATGACGCTGGCGATGCGCTTCGCCGCGCGCGGCACGCAGGCCGGCACCGACATGACGGCGGTGCAGAGCGCGCGCGACCTGGGCGAGATCCTGACCTCGTCGCTGATCACGGCGCTGGCGGCGCGGTTGGGCTATGCCGCCGGTTTCGGCGGCGGGCTGCTGGCGGCCGTTGCCACCCTGGCATTCGTGGCGTTGGCGCTGCGCCGCCGAGGGTGACATGGCGTTTCGGGCGGTTGCGGCTACACTTGTGCGCCGTTTTGCTTTCAAGCCCCGAATTTCCATGATTTCCACCGCATGCGGCGTCGACTTCGGCACCTCCAACTCCACCGTCGGCTGGAGCCGCCCCGACCAGCGCGCGCTCCTGGCCCTCGAAGACGGCAAGACCACCTTGCCCTCGGCCATCTTCTTCCACGATGAAGACGCCGAGGTCAGTTACGGCCGCGCGGCCATCTCCGACTACCTGGCGGGCTACGACGGGCGCCTGATGCGCTCGATGAAAAGCCTGCTGGGCAGTTCGCTGATCGACGGCTCCACCGAGGTGCAGGGCCGCTCGATCCCGTTCCGCGTGCTGCTGACGCGCTTCATCGCCGAACTCAAGCGCCGCGCCGAGACCGCCGCCGGCCGCGACTTCACCCGCGCCGTGCTGGGCCGGCCGGTGTTCTTCGTCGACGACAACCCCGCCGCCGACCAGACCGCCCAGGACACGCTGGGCGAGATCGCGCGCAGCGTCGGCTTCACCGACATCGAATTCCAGTTCGAGCCGCTGGCGGCGGCCTTCGACTACGAGTCGCAGATCGACCGCGAGGAACTGGTGCTGGTCATCGACATCGGCGGGGGCACATCCGACTTCTCGCTGATCCGCCTGGGGCCGGGCCGCGCCGCCAAGCCGGACCGGCGCGACGACATCCTGGCCTACGGCGGCGTGCACATCGGCGGGGTGGACTTCGACAAGCAGCTCAGCCTGGCGCACGTCATGCCGCTGCTGGGGCTGGGCAGCCAGTTGCGCAGCGGCAAGGATGTGCCGTCCACGCAATACGGCAACCTGGCCTGCTGGCACACCATCAACCAGGCCTACACCCGCAAGGCGGCCGAACACTTCGCCTACATCCGCGCCGAAGCCGGCGACCGCGACAAGATCGATCTGTTGCTGAACCTGGTCAAGCAGCGCGCCGGCCACTGGGTGGCGGTGCAGGTGGAAGAGGCCAAGATCGCGCTGTCGGAAGGCCCGGCCGCGCGCATCGACCTGTCGCGCATCGCGCCCGAGCTGGGCGTGGACGTGACGCGGCCGTCGTTTGACGCCAGCGTGGCGCGGCTGATCGAGAAGATCGAACAGACCGTCGGCGTCCTGCTGCGCGACGCGGGCGTTGCCCCCGCCGACGTGGACACGGTGTTCTTCACCGGCGGTTCCAGCCGCGTGCCGCGCCTGCGCGATTGCGTCTCGGCGCTGGTGCCGCAGGCGCGCAGCGTCGAAGGCGACCTGTTCGGCAGCATCGGCGCCGGCCTGGCGCTGGACGCCCGTCGCAAGTTCGACTGATACACGGGGCGGCGAGCCTGCCGCCCCGAGATCCTCGGCGCTTGGTCCTGCGCGGGGGGCATGATGCCCGTCATTCCCATCACGCCCGTCAGCTCCATGACGCGGCCATGGCGGGCGCGATGGTAAGCTGCAAGCTCTTCGCGCCGGCCGCCTTGCGTGGCGGCGCTCGCACCTTCCCACGCCGCGCCATGACCGACAAGTCCGATTCCCATCTGTTCGAAGAACGCGTCTCCACCGAGGCCGCCTACGATGGCCGCTTCCTCAAGATCCGCAACGACACCGTGCGGCTGCCCAACGGCAACACCTCCACGCGCGAATACGTCGTGCACCCGGGCGCGGTGGTGGTGATCCCGTTGCTCGACGACGGCCGCGTGCTGCTCGAGCGCCAGTTCCGCTATCCGATCGGCCGCGTCATGACCGAATTCCCCGCCGGCAAGCTCGATCCGGGTGAAGACCCGCTGGCCTGCGGCAAGCGCGAACTGCTCGAGGAAACCGGCTACACCGCCAGCCAGTGGGCCCGCGCCGGCGCGCTGCACCTGGCCATCGCCTATTCCACCGAGATCATCCACATCTACTTCGCGCGCGGCCTGCGCGCCGGCCCCCGGCAACTGGACCAGGACGAATTCCTCGACGTCTTCAGCGCCCTGCCCGAAGACCTGTACGCGGCCTGCGCCAAGGGCGAAGTCACCGACGCCAAGACCCTGACCTGCACGCTGTGGCTGCAGAACGTGCTGTCCGGCGCCTGGCAACTGGACTGGCAGGACCAGCCCGCCTGAGCGGACAGCGACCTTCCCGGGCCCGCCCTGAAGGCCGGCCCGCGCCGTCGCCCTCACTAGACGAACGATCCCGCCGACCATGCCCGCCTTTCCTGTCCTGGTGCACCCGTCCGGACTGCGTTTCGAGGCCGACGCCGATTCGACCCTGCTGGCGGCCGCGCAGGCCGCCGGCATCAAGCTGCCCAGTTCCTGCCGCAACGGCACCTGCCGCGCCTGCATGTGCCTGATGCTGGAAGGCGAGATCGCCTACCGCATCGAATGGCCGGGCCTGTCGCGCGACGAGAAGGAAGAAGGCTGGATCCTGCCCTGCGTGGCCCAGGCCCGGTCACCGCTGGAAATCCAGTCGTTGCAGGCCGCGCCTCTCGAACCGGCGCCGCCGGCGCCACCGCGGCCGCTGACGGGCGCGCGGCGCTAGGCCGCGGTCCAACAACCTCCGCCCGCTTCCCGTTTCCCGCGGCTCGCTGCCCGCCGCCGGCTGCCAGCCGCCAGCCGCCCGGCACGGCAACCCTCGGATGCGCGGTTGATACGAATCAGCATATAAGCGCGATTTTTCGGCTAAATAATCGCTGCCCGGTCGCGCATACTGCCTCCATGGCGTCAGGCATTCAGCCACGCCGCTTTTTTCAAGGAGCACGACATGCTGGATTGGGTGAACTACCAAAAGGAACTGATGGGCCGCATCGGCGAACTGGGCGCGCTCACGCCCGACACGCTCAAGGGCTACCAGGCGCTGTCGGCCGCCGGCGCCAGGACCGCGCACCTGGATGCCAAGACGCGCGAATTGATCGCGCTGGCGGTGGCGGTCACGACCCGCTGCGACGGCTGCATCACGGTGCATTCGGCGCAGGCGCTCAAGCACGGCGCCACCCGCGAGGAAATCGGCGAGGCGCTGGGCGTGGCGGTGGCCTTGAACGCTGGCGCCGCGATGGTGTATTCGGCCCGTGTGCTGGACGCCGTCAGCGCGCATCAGCCGGGCTGACGGCCCGTGCGACTTTGCACGGTCGCACATCGCCGGCGCGCGCGGCCGGTCGTCGCACGGGCGGCCGCGCGCGCCGGCCATTCCCCGCGTGCGGCGTCAGTCGTGCCGGTGCATGGCCGACTGATGCTTGGTGTCGCGCATGGTCGCGTACACCAGCAGCGAGATGAAGATCACGCCCGCCAGGTAGTAGTAGAACCACTGCTCGTGGCCCTGCTGCTTGAACCAGAGCGCGATGGCGGGCGCCGTGCCGCCGAAGATCGACACGGTGATGGCGTAGGGCACCGCCACGCCGGTGGCGCGGATATTGGTGGGGAACAGCTCGGCCTTCACCACGGCGTTGATCGAGGTGTAGCCGGCCGTGAAGATCCAGGCCGCGCAGATCAGCAGGAAGGCGATGAACGGCGAGCGGGTCTGCGACAGCGTCATCAGCAGCGGCACGGTAAGCAGCGCGCCGGCGATGCCGAAGAACACCAGCAGCGGCTTGCGCCCGATCCTGTCGGACAGCGCGCCATACAGCGGCTGCAGGATCAGCGCGAAGATCAGCGAGGCTGCGATCACGTAGGTGGTGACGATGTCGGAGAACCCGGCGGTCTGCCGCACGAAGGTCTGCATGTAGGTGGTGAAGGTGTAGAACGCCGCCGTGCCGCCGGCCGTCAGGCCCACCACGATGGCGACCTCGCGCGGATAGCGCAGCAGGCCGCGCAGAGAACTGGTCTTGGGCTTGGTCTGGCTGGCCTGCCGGTAGGAGTCGGTTTCCGGCATGTCGCGCCGCATGACGGCGGTGATGATGGCCAGCATGGCGCCGATCACGAAGGGAATGCGCCAGCCCCATTCCACCAGTTGCTCGTGCGTCAGGAATACGTTCTGCAGCAACAGCAGCACCAGGATCGCGCAGAGCTGGCCGCCGATCAGCGTGACGTACTGGAAGCTGGAATAGAAGCCGCGATGATCGGGATCGGCGATCTCGGTGAGGTAGGTGGCGCTGGCGCCGTATTCGCCGCCCAGGCTCAGGCCCTCGATGACCCGCGCCAGTGCCAGCAGCGCCGGCGCCGCCAGGCCGATGGAGGCATAAGTGGGCGTGACCGCGATGATCAGCGACCCCACGCACATCATGCCCACCGAGACCATCAGCGACAATCGGCGCCCGTGCCGGTCGGCCAGGTGGCCGAACAGCCAGCCCCCCAGCGGCCGCACGATGAAGCCGGCGGCGAACAGCGTGGCGGCGTTCAACTGCTGCACGACGGGATCGTGCGAGGGGAAGAAGGCGGGGGCGAAGTACAGGGCGAAGGCGGTATAGGCGTAGAAGTCATACCATTCGACCAGGTTGCCCATGGAGCCGACGAAGATCGCCTTGATGCGGCGTTTGGCGTCGGGCATGTCGAGATACGCTTGGCTCATATCTGTCTTCCACGGAGACGGTTCCCGCCTATGGTGCGCCTGCTGGCGCCAAAATGCACCCCTGCGCCCGTCCGGGTTATTCGTTCAGCTTGGTGTCAATAATCGCCGGCGGGATACTCCGCGCCGCGTTGCGGTCCGGGCGCGTCTACTTGCGCGGCGGTTCGATCACCGTGCAGGCCGCCGCGCCGGCGGGCGCCTGGGCATCGTCGCCGAGCAAGGCGCGCGCGCCGCAGACCGACCCGAACATGCCCTTGTTGTCGTGGCCGATGCCCGTTACTTCGAAGCCGGCGCGATGCAGTGTCACCGGCCGGCTGCCGCGCGCGGCGACGATGCGCTCGTACTGCAGGTAGGCGGTGCCGCGCGCCAGCCGCGTCGCCCCCTGGGCCTCGGCGCCGCAGGTCTTGTCCAGCAGGCGGTGCTCGGGGTTGTTGTCGGCGCCGCCCAGCAGGTAGGTCACGTCGCGCGCCGCGTAGCGGATGAACAGGCGCGTGTCGTCGGTTTCCTGCGCGTACGCGGGCAGCTTGTCGGTGCCGTACTTGTACTGGTTGTAGGTCGGGCAGATGCCGCGCTCGTAGGGCGCGTAGCCCTTGCCGTCGGGGCGCGGGCGTTCGCGGGTCAGATACAGGTACGACGAGGGGTTGGCGATCACGTAGCGCAGCGCGACGCCGTCGCGGCGCAACGGGCCGTCGATCTGGTTCAGCACGGCGTAGCGCTGCACCAGTTGGCCACCGCCGGAATGCCCGGCCAGCACGATGCCGGCCAGGATCGGCAGGCGCTTGCGATCGTCCAGGCTGCGCAGCAGGTCGTCAATCACCTGGAACGAGCTGACCGGCGCGGGCCGGCCGTTGGCCTGCACACTGTCCTCGCCGTCTTCCCAGCCGGCCTTGCGCCACGCGGCCATGCCGGCGAAGCCCGAGTCGATCGAACCGACAAAGCGCGGCGCCAGGATCAGCGTGTCGTTGGCCCGCGCCGGATTGGCGGCCAGCACCGTGGCGACCGTTTCGTAATAGGCGTCCGCGTTGCGCTTGACCCCATGGAACACGATCACGATCTGCTTGATATCGCGCAGGTCGCCGCGCGCCAGGTTCCGGTTAGCATAAACCGGTATCTTGTAGCGATGGCCGGGCTTGCCCAGTTCCAGCGTCTGCCAGCGCGGCACCACCACCCGCTTGGGAGCGGGCGCGGGTTCGTCGTAATCGTAGGGGTCGGGCAGCGGCGTCTGCGCGCGCGCCGCCAGGGGCAGCAGGGCCGCCAGGATCAGCGCCGCCACGCCCCGCGCCCGGCGCGAGCGCGGCACGCGCGTAGCCGGATGGGGCTGCGCGGCGCCGGGTGCGGCTGTGCGGCGCATGGCGCGGGCGGGCGTCAGCAGCCCTCGTGGCCCAGCAGTTGCTTGAGCGCGGGCTGGTCCAGGATGCGGACTTCGCGCTGGTTGATGCGGATCAGGCCGTCGCGCGCGAAGCGCGAGAACAGCCGGCTGACCGTCTCCAGGGTCAGGCCCAGGAAGTTGCCGATTTCCTCGCGGCTCATGCGCAGCACGAACTCGGTCGAGGAGTAGCCCAGCGACGCATAGCGCTGCGACAGGTTCAGCAGGAACGCGGCCAGGCGCTGTTCGGAACGCATCGATCCCAGCGACGCCAGCATCTGGTGCGAGCGCGTGATTTCGCGGCTCATCAGGCGGCGGAACTGCTGCTGCAGCGACGGCAGATGGGTGGCCACGCGGTCGACTTCGTTCAGGCGGATCACGCAGACTTCGGAGTCTTCCAGGGCCACGGCGGCCGAGACGTGCTTGCCATCGAGCATGCCGTCCATGCCGACGATCTCGCCGGGCAGGTGGAAACCGGTGATCTGGATCTGGCCGGTGGCGTCTTCGAGCTGCGTTTTCAGGCTGCCGAAGCGCACGCCGTAGACGGCGTCCAGGGGATGATCCAGCGAATACAGCGTCTTGCCCTTTTCGAGGCGCACGCGTTCTTTCACCAGTTCGTCCAGCTTTTCCACTTCGGCGGCTGCCATCCCGACCGGGACACACACGTGGCCCAACATACACGTGGAACAGTGGGCGGCATCAGGGGCAACGGGAACCCGTTTTTGCATACGATGACCTTTATAGTGCCTAGACCTGGCCGGTAGCCTGGACGGGCTTAAAAGCGTGAAGACAGGTACCCATTGTAGTCCGTTGTTACTACGGGTGTCTTACGCGGCATTTTGTAGCGCATTCCTACGGCTGCGATCGGGCCGGGCGGGCCCGCCGATAGGCGATCCAGTCGTCCCCGTCGATGTCCGCCGCGGCCCCGCGCCAGGCCGGGTCGATGGGGTAGTAGTCGCAGGCCACCGGCGCGGCGCCAGGCGCCAGCGGCCGGGCCAGCACCGGCCGGCGCACGAAGCAGCCGGGGCGGCCGGGGACGTATTCCTCGATCTCATCCATCAGGGCGAGCAGGGCCGGGTCGACCTCGTAGATATCGCCCAGCACCCGCCGGCCATCGGTCACCGGGAGCAATCCGGGCCAGTCGCCGAAATCCACCAGCATGCCGGGCACCGTGGCCGGGCCGACGTGGCGCGCCGGCGGCAGGCCGCGGCGCGCGGCGGCTTGCGCCAGGTCATTGATCTCGCCCGCGCGTAGCGTGCCGTAGACAAAAACGTTTATGCTCATGGGACAGATTGTTGCTGTACGCGGATGCGTTAACCGACCAAATCCATGCGGCCGACGAGGTATTGAAATTCTCGCATCCGGCCGCATATTCAGGTCATCGAGCCCGCCGGCGCGTATCGGTCAGGCTCACCAACAAGCCACCAACGACCATTATGCGATTCGACAAACTGACCACCAAGTTCCAGCAAGCCCTGGCCGACGCTCAGAGTCTGGCCGCCCGCAACGATCACCCCTACATCGAGCCCGTCCACGTGCTGGCGGCGCTGCTGTCCGACCCGGACAGCGGCGCCGGCAGCCTGCTGGCGCGCGCCGGCGTGGCCGTCAACCGGCTGCAGCCGGCCCTGGACGCCGCGCTCAAGGCGCTGCCCCAGGTGCAGGGCGATGACAACGTCCAGGTCGGCCGCGACCTGCAGGGCGTGCTGACCCGCACCGACAAGGAAGCCGCGCGCCGCGGCGACACCTACATCGCCAGCGAACTGTTCCTGCTGGCCCTGGCCGACGACAAGGGCGAGGCCGGCCGCATCCTGCGCGACGCGGGCCTGCAGAAAAAGGCCCTGGAGGCCGCCATCGACGCCGTGCGCGGCGGCGAGAACGTCTCCGGCGCCGAAGGCGAATCCAACCGCGAGGCGCTGTCCAAGTACACCCTCGACCTGACCGAGCGCGCCCGCCAGGGCAAGCTCGACCCGGTAATCGGCCGCGACGACGAAATCCGCCGCACCATCCAGATTCTGCAGCGCCGCACCAAGAACAACCCCGTCTTGATCGGCGAGCCCGGCGTGGGCAAGACCGCCATCGTCGAAGGCCTGGCGCAGCGCATCGTCAACGACGAAGTGCCCGAGACCCTGCGCGGCAAGCGCGTGCTGTCGCTCGACCTGGCCGCGCTGCTGGCCGGCGCCAAGTTCCGCGGCGAATTCGAAGAGCGCCTGAAGGCCGTGCTCAAGGAACTGTCGCAGGACGACGGCAGCAACATCGTCTTCATCGACGAGCTGCACACCATGGTCGGCGCCGGCAAGGCCGAGGGCGCGATGGACGCCGGCAACATGCTCAAACCCGCGCTGGCGCGCGGCGAGCTGCACTGCATCGGCGCCACCACGCTGGACGAATACCGCAAGTATATCGAAAAGGACGCCGCGCTCGAGCGCCGCTTCCAGAAGGTGCTGGTCGACGAACCCGATGTCGAGTCCACCATCGCCATCCTGCGCGGGTTGCAGGAGCGCTATGAGATCCACCACGGCGTCGAGATCACCGACCCGGCCATCGTGGCCGCGGCCGAGCTCTCGCACCGCTACATCACCGACCGCTTCCTGCCCGACAAGGCGATCGACCTGATCGACGAGGCCGGCGCCCGCATCCGCATGGAAATCGACTCCAAGCCGGAAGTGATGGACAAGCTCGACCGCCGCATCATCCAGCTCAAGATCGAGCGCGAGGCCGTCAAGAAGGAAACCGACGACGCCTCCAAACGCCGCCTGGGCGTGATCGAGGACGAGCTCGAGAAGCTGCAACGCGAGTACAACGACTTCGAGGAAATCTGGAAGGCCGAGAAGGCCGCGGTGCAGGGCACCCAGGCCATCAAGGAAGAGATCGACAGCGTGCGCGCCGAAATGGCGGAGCTGCAACGCAAGGGCCAGTTCGACAAGCTGGCCGAGCTGCAGTACGGCAAGCTGCCCGACCTGGAAGCGCGCCTGAAGGCCGCCGAGGTGGGCGCCGCCGAGGCAGCCGAGGAGGCCGAGGGTGGCGAAGGCCGTCCACGCCTCTTGCGCACCCGTGTCGGCGCCGAGGAAATCGCCGAGGTCGTGTCGCGCGCCACCGGCATCCCGGTGTCCAAGATGATGCAGGGCGAACGCGAAAAGCTGCTGCACATGGAGGAATACCTGCACAAGCGCGTGGTCGGCCAGGACGAGGCCGTGCGCCTGGTGTCCGATGCCATCCGCCGTTCGCGCGCGGGCCTGGCGGATCCCTCGCGCCCGTACGGTTCGTTCCTGTTCCTGGGCCCCACAGGCGTGGGCAAGACCGAGCTGACGCGCGCGCTGGCCGAGTTCCTGTTCGACTCCGAAGAGCACATGATCCGCATCGACATGAGCGAATTCATGGAGAAGCACTCGGTGGCGCGGCTGATCGGCGCGCCGCCCGGATACGTGGGCTACGAAGAGGGCGGCTACCTGACCGAGGCCGTGCGCCGCAAGCCGTACAGCGTGGTGCTGCTCGATGAAGTCGAGAAGGCGCACCCGGACGTCTTCAACGTGCTGCTGCAGGTGCTGGACGACGGCCGCCTGACCGATGGCCAGGGCCGCACGGTGGACTTCCGCAACACCGTCATCGTGATGACGTCGAACCTCGGTTCGCAGCATATCCAGACGCTGGCCGGCCAGCCGTACGACGTGGTCAAGGAAGTGGTCTGGGGCGAGCTCAAGCAGACGCTGCGGCCCGAGTTCCTGAACCGCATCGACGAAGTGGTGGTGTTCCACGCACTGGAAGCGCAGCACATCGAGTCCATCGCCCGCATCCAGTTGCGCCGCCTGGCCGAGCGCCTGGAAAAGCAGGAGATGCGGCTGGAAGTGACCGAGCCCGCGCTGGCCGAGCTGGCCCGCGACGGTTTCGATCCGGTGTTCGGGGCGCGTCCGCTCAAGCGCACCATCCAGCAGCAGATCGAGAACCCGGTCGCCCGGCTGATCCTGGAAGGCCAGTTCGGTCCGCGCGACGTAGTGCCGGTGGATTGGCGCGACGGCAAGTTCGTGTTCACGCGTACGTTGCAGTAAGCCCGGTCGCCTCGCCCATCCCGGGCGCGCACCCCAAAAGCCCCGCAGGCAAGCGCTTGCGGGGCTTTGTTTTGGACAACGGGGGCCGCGCGGGCGGCCCCGCCAACGGCATCAGGAAGGGGCGTAGTCCCGCCGTTGATCGCCCACCTGACGGCCCAGGCCTTGCAGCGTCCGCAGCACCAGCGCCAGCCCGCGCCGCGTGTCCTCGTCGCGCGAGAGCTGGAACAGTCCGCCCAGGCCCGGCGGGCGCGCCTCTTGCAACCCTTGCGCGTGGGCCGCGCGCCAGGCGTTGGACAGGGTCCAGGCCGCGCCCGTGGCCTGCTCCGACAGCGCGCCCAGCTTTTCCACCATGGGGGCATCGAGCAGGTCGACCAGGTCGGACGCCAGCGCCAGCAGGTCGACCAGATTGTCCAGCCGGCCGCTGTCGGCCAGCGGTTGCAGCTTGCCGGCGAGCTGCGCCAGCGCATCGTTGCCGGCCGCCGCGGGTGGCGCAGCGAGCAGGGTGTCGCATTGGCCGGCGTTGGACAGGCTGTTGTCGTGCGGTGCGTTCATAGCATTCCCCTGGCGACGGACCAGTACAGGCCCCGGTTGAAACCATGCCGCAGCAGTCCGCCCAGCTTGGTCGGCGGCGTCGGCCGCACGTCGTGGGTGTAGTCGTACCAGAGCGGCATGCCCGCGTTCAGGCCCATCTGCGCCACGGCCTGGACGCGGCCGTCGTAGGCGCTGCAGGGATGGCCCAGCCGGATCTCGCCGGCGATGTTGTTGGCGATGACGGGCGCCTGGTTGTGGCACGAGCCGCCTGCCTTGCTCACCGGCAGGTCCACGGTGTTGCCGATCACGTACACATTGCGCAGGCCATAGACCTGCATGGTTTCGTGATCGGTGGGCAGCCAGCCCTCGTTGTCGGGCGCCTGCGAAGCGCCCGATTCCAGCACCGCGTCGACCGCGCGGATCGGCGGCGTGGCCATGAGGATGTCGAACGGCTGCTCGACGCCTTCCTCCGAGTAGGCAATGCGGCGATCGGGGTCCACCTTCGCCAGCGTGAAGCCGCGCTGGAACCGGATGCCGCGTTGCTCGAAGATGGCCGGCAGCACCTCGCAGGTGGGCTTTTGCAGGAACAGGCAGTTGCGCAGCAGTTGCGAGGTGGTGGGGTAGGTGTAGATGATCTCCACACGGTCGCGCACGCCGCGTCGGCGCAGGTAGTCGTCCAGCATCAGCGTGGTCTCGATCGGCGCGATGCCGCACTGGTGCGGCACGTTCGGTGTCTTGGGAAAGGTGACGCTGACGAACACGCGGCCGCGTTCGATCGTGGAGAGGCGGCTGGCCAGTTGCCGCGCCGGCTCGTACTGGTAGAAATGGTCGCCCGCTTCGCGCAGCCCTTCGATGCGCTCCGGCGCGGGCACGCAGCCGGTGGCGATCACGAGATAGTCGTAGCCGTGGCGCTTGCCGCCGCGGGTGTGCAGTTGCTGGGCATCGAAATCGAAGCGCGTCACCTTGTCGACGCGGAAATCGATCTCGGGCCGCAGCAGGGAACGTTCGGGACGCTTGAGTTCTTCCTGGAAAAACAGGTTGAACGCCACGTACATGAAGGCCGGCTTGTAGTAATGATCCGGCGAATCGGACAGCAACATGATGCTGACCTTGCCGGCCGCCACTTCGGGGTACAGCTTGTGGACCAGTTGGTTGGCCAGCATGGTGCCGCCGACCCCGCCTCCCACGACAACAATTCGCTTGCTCATAAAAATCCTCCGATGAGAATAATCAGGAACCAAGTGCAGTTGCGCCCTCATATGTAGCAATTGAGGGGTTGTCGGTCAACAAAATAACTGTGACTTATAAAAGGGCATCCTTGCCGGTCGCGTCTCGGATCGGGCCGGCGCGGCTCGAAATGCCGCGCCGGCGCAGGCCGTCTTACTGTTTGACGGTGACGAACACCGGGTTCGAGTAGAACCACAGGTCGTTGTAATTGCGCGCGTTGATGGCGTTGAAGCGGGCCGCGTTGTCGGCCAGATCGACCTTGGCGTCTGGCAACGGTTCGCCGTTGGCGGTCTCGCCCGCCACGTCCGGCGCCAGGTTGGTGCCGCGCAGGCGCAGATACTGGCTCTTGTCGGCGGTCAGCTTGACCTTGATGACGTTGTAGCCGTCCTTGTCCACGGTCCAGTCCTTGCTGGTATATCGGCCCAGCACGCGGGTGCTGGGATTGGTCGCGTTGTCGTATGCCGGCGTGCCGGCGGCGGCGCGGGCGCCGATATCGCCCACGATCAGGTCGACGTGGTGCACGGTCGGCTTGACGTAGGTGGGGTTGCCGCTTTCGATCGGATACTCGTAGTGGTTGCTGGCGGGGCTGCGAAAGCGGATGGTGACCTCCACCTGCTCGCCCTTGGCCGCCGTCAGTTCGCCGCCCATCTGTGCCGCGCCCGAGGCGCCCTGCGCCTGGAATTCGAGCGCGTCGATCAGGTCGCCGAAGACGCCGAACATGCGGCCGCTCTTCAGGCCCGCGACCACCGCCGCCATGTCCTTGCCATCCTTCCAGACGTAGGTCTTGGCGTATTCGCCCGGCGCGTAGCCGCTGCTGTACTGGCCGGTGGCGTTGATGCGGAAATGGAAGTCCGAATCGGCCACGGTCCAGATGTGGCGGCCCTCGCCCAGCAGCGCGTCCCAGGTGCCCCCGAGCTTGGCCACCAGGTAGTCGACGCCGCCGTAGGTGCGGTTGGGCAGCTTGTCGGCCGTGTAGGCCTCGGCATAGCCGCCGCGGTCCGGCTCCATCTGGTTGCCGACCATGCCTTCGATGGCGAAGAAGATCGACGGCGCCAGGTCGTGCATCTCGCGCAACTGGCCGATGGTGTACTTGCCGGCGTAGCGCGACGGGTGGTTCAACAGCATGTAGCTGTCGGGGTGCTTGTCGCGCAGCCACTTCAGGGCCGTCAGCGAGTCGGCGTGCGTGGTGTACGCGCGCGTCTGGCCGGCCAGGTCGGCGACCAGTTGCGCGTCGAACAGGTTGGCGGCCTTGTTGGTGTACAGGTATTCGAATTCGGCCACGGCGCGCAGCGACCTGTCGGACAGCGGGTCGTGGGTGCCGATGCCGATGTTGACGTGGTCGTGCGTGGGCATGTCCCACTCGAACGACGAGAAGATGATCTTGCCGGCGTAGCGGCCCGCCGCCTGCGCCTGCTTGATGAACGGCACTTCATAGCGCGCCATGCCCGCCGAGAACGGGATCGAGCCGCCGGGAATGTTGGCACCGGTGTTGTCGCGCGCGGACATGCGCAGGTGGTTCGAAAGCGCGGCCCAGTCCAGTTGGTAGCGGTCGAAGGCCTGGTCCAGCACGCTTTCCAGCGTGGTCTGGGCGTCGTCGGACTGGATCGTGTGCACGTGCAGGTCGCCCGCGCTCCAGGCGCCGGTCTTCACCGGCGGCGTGGGTTCGGTCACGACCGGCGGCGCGCTCGCGTCGTCATCGTCATCGCTGCCGCCGCAGGCGCTCAGCAAGGTTACGCAAGCCAGCGACAACGGCATCAGGGCCCGCCGCAGGCGGGTTACTTCGAACTGCATTCCATACTCCAGCGTCATGCGGCCCGCACCGGCGCGGCGCCGCGAAGGCCCGCACTATGCGGGCCGCGAGTGACGTGGGAATGACAGCTTGCTGTTAGCGAGCGGCTTGCGCCGCGTCGGTCAGCGCCTGGCGGATGATGGCCTGCGCGGTCCAGCGGGCGACCTCGGTGACGGCCGGCAATTCCAGGCCCCATATGTCCTTGAGCACCAGGAACACCTCGGTGCCGTAGACCAGCGACAGCGCCTGCGCCACGCGTTCCTGTTGCGCCGGCGGCAGCAGGTCCGCCAGCGGCGCGATGGCGCGCTTGAGGATGTCGACCCGGTGGCCGCGCACCAGCCGCGGTTCATTGCCGGCGCGGCCGGCGCTGGCTTCGGCGTGCTGCTGCAGCGACACCTGGATGGCCGCGCGCAGCGGCGCCTCGTGGGCGGCCAGGCGCGGGTAGGCGAAGCGCAGCAGTTCGTCGACGCGGGTGGCGGCGTCGGGCGCGGTCGAGTCCCAGGCCAGGATCGGCCCGAGGCTCTCGTCGACCACGGCGGCGATCAGCGCGCTCTGGCTCGGGAAGTAGCGGTAGGCGGTGGCGCGCGACACCTGCGCGTGCTCGGCCAGCTCGGCCACCGACGGGGTGATGCCTTGCGCCATCAGGCGCTGCGCGGCGTCCAGCAGGATCTTGCGCATGCGCGCGCGCGGTCCGTGCGGCGGTTCGCCGCTGGCGGCCGCCTGGCGGCTGGCGGGCGCGATCAGGCGCGCCGGGGCGGCGGCCGGCTTGCGCGCCGTGGTCGCGGTTTGACGTGAGACAGGTGTCTCAGTATGATTCTTTCGTCTCATTTCTTGATTCTACAGGGCCACTAGCCCCGGACATATATCGAGGCGCGCACCGAGTGTAGCCGCCCGCGGAGGAGTCATGACGCATTCGAATCGGCGGGTTTTCGTGGCCGCCACCTACGACACCAAGGGTCACGAGGCCGAGTACGTGGTCGAGCTGCTCAAGCGCGACGGCCTGGACGTGGTCTCGGTGGACGTGTCCACCACCGGCGCGGCCAGCGCGGCGCAAGTGCAGGCGCGGGAAGTGGCGCGCAGCCACCCGCAGGGCGAGCAGGCCGTGTTCACGGGCGACCGGGGCACCGCCATCGCTGCCATGGCGTTGGCATTCGAACACTATGCCGCCGCCAACCCCGACATCGGCGCCTTGCTGGGCCTGGGCGGCTCCGGCGGCACCGCATTGATCACCCCGGCCATGCGCGCGCTGCCCATCGGCGTGCCCAAGCTGATGGTCTCGACCATGGCGTCGGGCAACGTCGCGCCCTATGTCGGGCCGTCGGACATCGCCATGATGTATTCCGTGACCGACGTGGCGGGCCTGAACCGCATCTCGCGCCGCGTGCTGGCCAATGCCGCCGGCGCCATCGGCGGCGCCTTCCGCCAGGCCGCCAGCGCCACCGGCGATGACAGCCGGCCCGCCGTCGGCATCACCATGTTCGGCGTCACCACCGCCTGCGTGCAGCAGGTCACGCCGCTGCTCGAATCGCGCTATGACTGCCTGGTGTTCCACGCCACCGGCACCGGCGGCCAGTCGATGGAAAAGCTGCTCGACAGCCATCTGCTGTCCGGCGTGCTGGACCTGACCACCACCGAGGTCTGCGACTTCCTGTTCGGCGGCGTGCTGGCCTGCACCGAGGACCGCTTTGGCGCCGTGGCCCGCACGCGCGCGCCCTACGTGGGCTCCTGCGGCGCCCTCGACATGGTCAATTTCGGCGCCATGGATTCGGTGCCCGAGCGCTACCGCGGCCGCACCTTCTACCCCCACAACCCGCAGGTGACGCTGATGCGCACCACGGCGGAAGAGAACCGCCGCCAGGGCGAATGGATCGCTGACCGGCTGAACCGCTGCGACGGCCCCGTGCGCTTCCTGATCCCGGAAGGCGGCGTCTCGGCGCTGGACGCGCCGGGCCAGGCGTTCTGGGATCCGCAGGCCGACGCCGCGCTGTTCGAGGCGCTGGAGTCGCGCCTGGTGCAGACCGCAGACCGGCGCCTGGTGCGCGTGCCGTGCCACATCAACGACCCCCTGTTCGCCCGCACCGCGGTCGAGCAGTTCCTAGCTATCGCCAAACATTGAGGATTGCCGCCATGCCGCGCTTTGACCGTAACCAACTGCTGGACAAGTTCCGCGCCATGGTGCGCGACCGCACCCCCATCGTGGGCGGCGGCGCCGGGACCGGACTGTCCGCCAAGTGCGAGGAAGCGGGCGGCATCGACCTGATCGTGATCTACAACTCGGGCCGCTATCGCATGGCCGGGCGCGGCTCGCTGGCCGGCCTGCTGGCCTACGGCAACGCCAACGAGATCGTGGTCGACATGGGCCGCGAAGTGCTGCCCGTGGTCAAGCGCACGCCGGTGCTGGCCGGCGTCAACGGCACCGATCCGTTCTGCGACTTCGACGTGTTCCTGGACGACCTCAAGCGCCAGGGCTTCGCTGGCGTGCAGAACTTCCCCACCGTGGGCCTGATCGACGGCACCTTCCGCGCCAACCTGGAAGAGACCGGCATGGGCTACGCGCTGGAGGTGGACATGATCCGCCTGGCGCACGAAAAGGGCATGCTGACCACGCCGTACGTCTTCAACGAGGACGACGCCGTGGCCATGACGCAGGCCGGCGCCGACATCATCGTGGCGCATATGGGCCTGACCACCGGCGGTTCGATCGGCGCCGAGACCGCGCTGACGCTGGATGACTGCGTCGCCGCCATCGACCGCATCGCGGGGGCCGCCCTGGCCGTGCGTCCCGACGTGATCGTGCTGTGCCACGGCGGCCCCATCGCCACGCCCGAGGACGCCGCCCACATCCTGCGCCATTGCCAGCATTGCCACGGTTTCTACGGCGCCAGCTCGATGGAGCGCCTGCCCACCGAGCAGGCGCTGACCGCCGCCACCCGCGAGTTCAAGCAACTGACGTTCTGAAATTTCCCCTTCCTCCGTTTCCGCCGGGGCGCCGCGCGCCCGTCAGGAGTCCGTATGCCGCATACCGTCTACACCAGCGCCATCGTCCAGGCGCCGCTGGCCAAGGTCTGGCCGCTGTTTCGTGATTTCAACGGCCTGGCGGAGTGGCATCCCGGCATTGCGCACAGCCGCCTGGAAGAGGGCGGCCGCCACGACGCCATCGGCTCGGTGCGCTACCTGTCGCTCAAGCCTTCGGGCTTCGTGCGCGAGCAGTTGCTGATGCTGGACGACCCGGGCACCGCGCTGCGCTATTCCATCATCGAGACCGATCTGCCGATGCGTGACTACGTCGCCGGCATCAACCTGCGCGCCATCACCGAGAGCGGCACGACGCTGGTGGAATGGTGGGCCGATTTCCGGGTCGAGGCGGACGCCGACCTGCAGGCGGTGGCGACCGCCGTGGGCCAGGGCGTGTTCGCCGCGGGACTGGCAGCCCTGGACGCGAAGCTGCGCGCCTGAGCGGCGCGTATCGTCGCGGCGGGGCGGGCGCGTGCCCCGCTGGCGTTGCCGTGGCGATGCGATGCGTCAGGCGCGCCGGCGCGTCGCGCCCGCCGACAGCTTGCAGCCGGCCGGCAGCGCCGCGCTGCGCAGGTAGTCGCGGATGGCGCGGATCAGCGCCTCGGCCGCCGGGCTCAGCGCATGTTCCTTGTGGCGGATGATGCACAGCGTGCGCACCACCGTCGGCCGCGCCAGCAGCGCGAACGCCAATCCCGGTTCCAGCACCCGCTGCGCCGCCAGCGCGGGCAGCAGCGCCACGCCCATGCCGGCCTTCACCAACGCTGCCTGGGAAGTGGTGCTGGAGGCCTCGTAGAAGGGCGCGGCGGCCTCGATCGGCAGGTCCGCGCGGGCCCGCAGCAGGGCCATGATGCCGGTCTCGTCCACCACCCCCACCAGCTTGCGGCCCGCCAGGTCGGACCAGCGCATGGCGCCGTCGCGGCCCGGGCGCAGGCTGGCGTCGTCGCGCCGGTACAGCACGCCGAAGCGGTCTTCCAATAGCGCGTCGAATTGCAGGCCGGGCGCATCGGCCCAACGGCTGGTCAGGCCGAAATCGACTTCGCGCGCGGCCACCTTGCGCTGGATGCGGCCGGAGTTGTCGTCGCTCAGATAGAGGCGGATGGCGGGATATTGCGCCGCGAACAGCGCCGCCGCCGGCGCGATCAGCTCGGTGATGGCCGAGGGCGCGGCCGCCACGCCGACGCGGCCGCGTTCCAGCGCGCCGAAGCGCACCACGTCCTCGATCGCGCCATCGAAATCGGCCAGCAGGCGCATCACGCGCGGCAGGAACTCCTCGCCCGCCGGCGTGAGCAGCACGCGCCGGCTGGTGCGCGCGAACAGGCGCGTGGCCAGCGCCTCTTCCAACTGGCGCACCAGGCTGGTCACCGACGACTGGGTCTGGAACAGGCGCTTGCCGGCATGCGTGAAGCTGGATTCCTGCGCCACCGCGACGAACGCGGTCAGATGCTTGAGGGTGACGTGCTTGGGCAGGCGATTCATTTCAAATCACGATGGATGGATCAATAAAAACAATTTTTCCAGATTGATCGGGCGGACGATACTAGGGGCTTCATCAAGCATCGGAGCCGTCGGTGGACGGCCCGCAAGCGGCCGGCCTCGATGCCGGCCCTATCGAGACGGAAGTGGCATGCAGGAAGAACTGGATCTGGTTATCGAAGGCGGCTGGGTGATCGACGGGACGGGCGCCGCGCGCCGCCGCGCCGACGTCGGCATCCGTGGCGAGCGCATCGCCGCCATTGGCGATCTGTCGGCCACCCCGGCCGCGCGACGCCTCGATGTCGCCGGCAGGATCGTCGCGCCCGGATTCATCGACACCCACGGTCACGACGACCTGATGTTCGTGGAAAGGCCGGGCCTGGAATGGAAGACCAGCCAGGGCATCACCTCGGTGGTGGTTGGCAACTGCGGCATCAGCGGCGCCCCCGCGCCGCTGCCGGGCAACACCGCCGCTGCGCTGGCGCTGCTGGGCGATTCGCCCCTGTTCACGGACATGGCCGCGTATTTCGGCGCGCTGCAGGCGCAGCGGCCGATGATCAACGTGGCCGCCCTGGTGGGCCACGCCAACCTGCGCCTGGCCGCGATGCTTGATCCGGCGGCACAGCCCAGCGCCGAGGAGCAGCGGGCGATGGAGCGCATGCTGGCCGACGCGTTGGAGGCTGGCGCGGTGGGGTTCAGCACGGGCCTGGCCTACCAGCCCGGCGGCGTCGCCGAGGAAGCCGAACTCGACGGCCTGGCGCGCGTCGCGGCCTCGCACGGCGCGCTGCACACCAGCCACATCCGCAACGAGGGCGACGCGGTCGAGGCCGCCGTCGACGAGGTGCTGGGCATCGGTCGCCGCACCGGCTGCGCCACGGTGCTGTCGCACCACAAATGCATGATGCCGGCCAACTGGGGCAAGAGCGCCGCCACGCTGGCCAACATCGACCGTGCCCGCGCCGCCGGCGTCGACGTGGCGCTGGACATCTATCCGTATCCTGGCAGCTCCACCATCCTGATTCCGGAGCGCGCCGACCAGATCGACGACATCCGCATCACCTGGTCGACGCCGCATCCCGAATGCGGCGGCCAGTCGCTGGCCGAGATCGCCGCGCGCTGGGGCTGCGATCCGGTCACGGCGGCGCGCCGCCTGTGCCCGGCGGGCGCGATCTACTTCGCCATGGACGAAAACGAAGTGCGCCGCATCTTCCAGCACGAATGCTGCATGGTGGGCTCCGACGGCCTGCCCAACGACGCCCATCCGCACCCCCGCCTGTGGGGCAGTTTCACGCGCGTGCTGGGACGCTACGTGCGCGAGGCCGAGCTGCTGACGCTGGAGGCCGCCGTGGCCAAGATGACCGCGCTGCCGGCCCGCGTGTTCGGCCTGGCCGATCGCGGCCGGCTGACCGTGGGCGCCTGGGCCGACGTGGTGGTGTTCGACGCCGATACGGTGTGCGACCGCGCCACCTGGGACGCGCCGACGCTGGCCTCGGCCGGCATCGAGCACGTGCTGGTCAACGGCTGCGCCGTGTTCCCGGCGGCGCCCGGCACGCATCGTCCCGGCAGGATATTGCGCCGCGACGCCAGCATCGCCGCCGCGCCCGTTCTTTCCCGATAACAAGCAGAACCGATCCCCACAGGAGACAATCCCGATGATCCGCAAGACTTGCGTCGCCCTGGCGCTGGCCGCCCTGTTGCCGGCCGCCCACGCCGAATTCCCCGACCGCCCCATCACCCTGATCGTGCCGTTCCCGGCCGGCGGCCCCACCGACATCGTCGGCCGGCTGGCCGCGGCCAAGGCGGGCGAGATCCTGGGGCAGCAGGTCGTGGTGGAGAACCGCACCGGCGCCTCCGGCACCATCGGCATGGCCGCCACCGCGCGCGCCAAGCCCGATGGCTACACGGTGGGGCTGGCGACCGTCAGCACCCACGGCACCGCGCCGCACCTGTTCCCCAAGCTGGCCTATGACCCGGTCAAGGACTTCACGCCCATCAGCAACCTGGTGACCAGCCCCAACATCCCCAGCGTCAACCCGCAGTATCCGGCCAGGACGCTGGCGGAATTCGTGTCGCACGTGCGCGCCAATCCCGGCAAGGACGGCTACGCCAACGCAGGCGCCGGCGGCGTCAACGACCTGGGCATGATCTGGTTCCTGCAGATCACCGGCGGCAAGATGAACAGCATCTCGTACCGCGGCTCGGCGCCGGCCCTGACCGACACGGTGGGCGGCGTGGTGCCCGTGATCTTCGACAACTTCCCGTCGTCGCTGCCCTACATCAAGAGCAACCACCTGCGCGCGCTGGCCATCACCGGGACCGCGCGCAATCCGCGCCTGCCGGACGTGCCGACCTTCGCGGAGCAGGGCTACAAGGACTACGACGTCACGGCCTGGTACGGCGTGGTGGGGCCGGCGGGCATGCCGGCCGACGTGCGCGACAAGCTGGCGCAGGCCTTCGCGAAGGCGGTGCGCGACCCCACCACCGCCGCCAAGATGGAAGAGACGGGCGCCTTCCCGCTGGGCAATTCACCGGCCGAGTTCGGTGAGCAGATCCGCGCCGAGCGCGACCGGTGGAAATCGGTGATCGAGCGCGCGCAGATCAAGCTGCAGTAAGGCGGGGAGCCGCCCGTCTCCGGCTGGCTCGGTCTTTCCGGCCAGCCGGGTCACGGCGGCCAGGCGGTCCACGGGCGGGGAAATTCAAATAAGATAGGTCACCCGTTACGTGTTACCGGAGGTCGTCATGCTTGAATCGCAAGTCGTGGATCAGATCGGTCGTCATTGGGGTTGGGTGGCGTTGCGCGGCGTCGTCGCCATTCTGTTCGGCCTGATGGCCGTGTTCATGCCGGCGATCACCTTGTCGGCGCTGGTGCTGGTGTGGGGCGCGTTCGCGCTGGCCGATGGCGTGCTGGCGCTGATCGCCGGCATCCGCATCCGCGACCACGGCAAGCCGCTGTGGGCATTGATCATCGTCGGCCTGCTGGGCGTGGCGGCCGGCATCGTCACTTTCCTGTGGCCGGGGCTGACGGCGCTGATCCTGCTCTACATCATCGCCATCTGGGCGCTGGTGGCCGGCGTGTTCCAGATCATTGCCGCGATCCGTTTCCGCAAGGAAATCCGCAACGAATGGTTCCTGGGGCTGTCCGGATTGGTGTCGGTCCTGTTCGGCGCGACGCTGGTGATGCAGCCGGGGGCCGGCGCGCTGGCGCTGGTGTGGGTCATCGGTATCTATGCCGTGTTCTTTGGCATACTGCTGCTGGTCTTTTCCTTGCGCCTCAAGCAGCACCGCGCGCCCTGAGTCCATGTCCGCCTACCAGACCCTGATTCCCCTGAACTTCCTGGCCGTGGGCCTGGGCGCCATGTTCGGCGCCTGGGCCCGCTGGCTCGTCAGCCTGTGGCTCAACACCGAGTCGTGGCCCTGGGGCACGCTCGCGGTCAACCTGGCCGGGGGCTACCTGGTGGGGCTGGTGCTGGCGCTGGTGGCGGGCCATCCCGAATGGCCGGCCTGGGTGCGGCTGGGGGCCATCACCGGCTTCATGGGCGGTCTGACCACCTTCTCGACATTCTCGGCCGAAACCGTGGCGATGCTCGAGCGCGGCGCGTACGGCGGCGCGCTCGGCTACGCCGGCTTCAGTTTGCTCGGATCCCTGCTGCTGACGGGGTTGGGCCTGGCAACGGCCAGCCTGTTGCGCTGAGGCGCCCGCGTTGCGGCGGCGCGGGGTCGCCATGCGGTGGCGTGGCGCCTTGGCGACGCTTCAGTCGCCGGCCCGCGGATTCAGCACCCGCGCCGCTTCCAGGCCGCTGCGCACCGCGCCTTCCAGCACGCCGGGATAGCCGGTATCGGTCCAGTCGCCGGCCAGCGCCAGCGTCGGCCACGGCGTGCTGTTCAAGGGCCGCGTCAGGCCCGGCACCGCCGCGAAGGTGGCGCGCTTTTCGATGAACAATTCCGCCGCCGCGACTTCCGGCATCGGCGGCAGCCGTTGCGGATGGGCGGCGGCCTGTTCGGCCACCTGGTCGATCAGGGCCTCGATGGCCTGCTGGCGGTTGCGGTCGGCCAGGCTGGTGGCGGCGCTCGCCACCACCGCTAGTTCGCCGGCCAGGGCATCGCCGGCCAGTTGCGCGCGGTCGAACAGCCATTGGCCGACGTGGCCACGGGCCGGCTCTTCGCGCAGCATCATCATGGGCTCGGGCAGGCGCCAGGGGCCGGCCAGCCGCAGGTTGAGCGTGGCGATCGGCAGATAGTCGAAGGCGCGCAGCGCGTCCAGCAGCCCGGTGGCGCCGGCCGCCCGCAGCGGCGCGTCCAGCAGGCGCGCGGCGAACGCCGGCGGCACCGCCAGCACGGCGGCGTCGAAGCGTTCCTGGTTGATGTCGATGCCGTCCTCCGCCGGCCGCAACTGGCGCACCGTGCTGCCGTAGCGCATGGTGACCTGGCGCGCGGCGGCGTCCGGCCACAGCGCCGACAGGTCGGTGCAGGGCAGCAGCAGGTCGCTGTCTTCGCGGCGGCCGGCCAGGCTGTCGCGCAGCACGCGGGCGAACAACCCGGCGCTGGCGCCGGCCACGGGGGTATTCAGCGCGGCCAGGCACAGCGGTTCCCAGACCTGGCGGATCAGGGCGTCGGACTGCGCGTGATAGTGCAGGAGCTGCAGCACGGTCCAGTCGCGCGGCGGCGTCCAGGACATGGCTCGCAGGCCGCGCATCAGGCGCAGCGTGGCAAAGCGGTCGGCCCACGACAGGCCGCGCGCGCCCAGGATCGCCACCGCCATGTGCAGCGGCGCGGGCAGGCGCGGCGCCGACAGCCGGAAGCGGCCGTCCAGGCTCGCCAGCCGCAGCGATCGGCGCATCAACAGGGCATCGGGGTTGCGGCCCACCCGGCGCATCAGCGCCAGCGTGTGCGTGTAGGCGCCTGACAGCAGGTGCTGGCCGTTGTCCAGCGGCGATTCGAAGCCATCGTGGAACACGCGCCGGGCGCGGCCGCCGGGCGTGTGGCCGGCTTCGAACACGGTGACCTTGGCGCCGGCTTCGCGCAGGGCGACGCTGGCCGCCAGGCCCGCCCAGCCGGCGCCGATGACCGCCGCCTTCACCGTGCCAACCGGCGGACCAGTCCGCGCCCGCCGCCTACCCAGGTCTTCCACGCCAGCCACAGCTTGCGCAGCGGCGTCAGCGAGATGCGCTGATGCAGCACCTGCCAGTTGTCGCGCTCGATCTCGTCGAGCAGCGCGTGATAGATCGCCGCCATCATCAGGCCGGGACGCTGCGCGCGCCGATCGGCTTCGGGCAGGCTGCGCATCGCCTCGCGGTACAACTCGCGCGCGCGCTCGGCCTGGAACTTCATCAGGGCCGAGAAGCGTTCGGAATACTCGCCATTCAGGATGTCCGAGGCCTTGACCTCGAACTGCTGCATGTCGTTGACCGGGATGTAGATGCGGCCGCGGCGGGCGTCGTCGCCCACGTCGCGGATGATGTTGGTCATCTGGAACGCCAAGCCGAGTTTCTCGGCGTACACCAGCGTGGCCGGATCGGTGTAGCCGAAGACGCCGGCCGACAATTCGCCGACCACGCCGGCGGCATGCCAGCAATACTTGCGCAGGCCGGGCCAGTCCAGGTAGCGGGTCTGGTCCAGGTCCATTTCCATGCCGTCGACCACGGCCAGCAGGCGCTCGCGGGTGATCGAACAGCTCTGCAGGTGCGGCTGCAGCGCGCGGGTCACGGGATGGTCGGGCTTGCCGTCGAACATCTGGTCGACCTGCGTGCGCCACCAGGCCAGCTTGATGCGCGCCAGCGACGGGTCGGTGCATTCGTCGACCACGTCGTCGACTTCGCGGCAATAGGCGTACAGCGCCGTGATGGCGCGCCGCCGCTCGGGCGGCAGGAACAGGAAGGAATAGTAGAAGCTGGAACCGCTTTTGGCGGCTTTCTCCTGGCAGTACTCGTCAGGGGTCATAGTTGGCAGGGCCGTTTGCTTACTTGATGGAGCGCCAGAGCATGATGGCCCAGTCCTTGGCGCCCAATTCGGGTCGGTTCATGAATACATCGTAGCCGCTCGCCTCGATCCGCTCCAGCACGCGCAGCCCGCCTTGCACCACCAGGCGCAGTTCCAGGCCGATTCGGCCCGGCAGGCGGCGCGCCAGCGGAGCGCCGAAGTGTAGCAGCGCGCGGGTGCGTTCCACCTGGAATGCCATCAGCGCGCGCCAGCTCGGCGTCAGGCGGCAGGCCGCCAGGTCCTCTTCCGAGACGCCGAAGCGGTCCAGGTCTTCCTGCGGCAGGTAGACGCGGTGCTTGTGCCAGTCGACCCGCACGTCCTGCCAGAAGTTCACCAGTTGCAGCCCGGTGCAGATGGCGTCCGACTGCTCCACGTTGTGGGGTTCGGCGGCATCGAACAGATGCAGCATCAGCCGCCCGACCGGATTGGCCGAGCGGGTGCAGTAATCGGCCAGCGTGGCGTAGTCCTCGTAGCGCTTGACGCTGATGTCCTGTTCGAAGGCCGACAGCAGGTCGTAGAACGGCGTGATGGGCAACTGGTGGCGGGCGATGGTGGCCGCCAGCGGCACGAAAATGCCGGCCAGTTGAGGCGCGCCGGGCGCGGGCACGGCGCCCGGTTCGGCGCCGATGCGGTGCAGTTCGGCGCGGAAGGCCGCCAGTTGGGCCAGCCGCTCGTCGTCGCTGGCGCTGCCTTCGTCGGCGATATCGTCCGCCGCCCGGGCAAACCGGTACAGATCGGTCACGGCGCCGCGCAGCCTGCGCGGCAGCAGCAGCGAGGCGACGGGAAAATTCTCGTAGTGATCGATGGGCATGGTCTGGTCCTGCTTTCTGACTGCGGTCTGGCCGCGCGGGCCGGATCCCGGTCATTTTAGAGTACGTGCGGCGCCGCGGCCCCGCGCCGCCGACACGCCGATCAGTTAGACTTAAGCGCCACAGGATCTCATACCATGCCCCGCCCAATTTCAGCCACCGTTTCCGTTTCCGCCCTGGCCCACAACCTGGCCGCCGTGCGCAGCCACCTCGACCAGACCGCCGCCGCGGCCGGCGGCGTGCCGCCGTCGATCTGGGCAGTGATCAAGGCCAACGCCTACGGCCATGGCATCGAACAGGCCGTCGCCGGTTTTTCCAAGGCGCAAGGGCTGGCCATGCTGGACCTGGACGAGGCCGTGCGCTGCCGCGAGGCCGGCTGGGGCGGTCCGATCCTGCTGCTCGAAGGCTTCTTCAATCCGTCCGATCTCGAGATCGTCGACCGCTACCACCTGAGCATCACCGTGCATCAGCGCGAACAGCTCGACATGCTGGCGCGCGCCCGACTGTCGCGCCGCGTGGACGTCATGCTCAAGCTCAACAGCGGCATGAACCGGCTGGGCTTTTCGCCCGCGGCCTATCCCGCCGCCCACGAGCGCGCGCTGCTGCTGCAACAGCAGGGCGTGATCGGCTCGATCGGCAAGATGACCCATTTCGCCTGCGCCGACGGCCCCCAGGGCATCACCGAGCAACTGGCCGTGTTCAATTCGGTGACGCATAAGATGACCGGGCCTGTCAGCGTCTGCAATTCGGCGGCCACCCTGCGCTTCGCCGAGGTCGCCGTCGGTTCCGAGAGCCAGGCGCACTGGGTCCGTCCCGGCATCTGCCTGTATGGCGCCTCGCCCTTCGCCGACGCCGAGGCCGCCGCCTTCGGGCTCAAGCCAGCCATGTCGTTGCGCTCCGAGATCATCGCGGTGCAGGAATTGAAGGCCGGCGACTCGGTCGGCTACGGCGCGCTGTTCCGCGCCGACCGCCCCATGCGCGTCGGCATCGTGGCCTGCGGCTACGCCGACGGCTATCCGCGCCATGCCGCCACCGGCACCCCGGTGGTCGTGGCCGGCGTCCGTACCCGGCTGGTCGGGCGGGTGTCGATGGACATGCTGATCGTCGACCTGGACCCGATTCCGGCCGCCGGCGTCGGCGCCCCGGTGTCGCTGTGGGGCGAGGAGGGGCCGTCGGTGGACGAAGTCGCGCTCGCGGCCGGCACCATCGGCTACGAGCTCCTTTGCGCCTTGGCGCCGCGCGTGCCGGTCACCCGGGACGCCTGATTCCTTTTTGACCAACCCCGGGCACTTTTCCGACTCTTGCCTGTCGCAAGCCTGACGGCGTCCTTTTTCACCGGGTACTTCCGCCCATGGCGGCAGGTGTCCGGCATGCAAGAATTGCTACGCAATTTACAAGACAGGCAACGCCGGATGGTGTCTACTTGAAAACCGGGCGCCCAAGCGCCCGTTTTCGCCCCAGTAACGAACGACGAGGTTTCGATCCATGAAGGACAAATGCGTGCTCATCACGGGCGCCACCAAAGGCATAGGCTGGGCCCTTACTCAGCGGCTGTCCGACATGGGTTGTCATGTGGTCGGTATCGCGCGCAATACCGGCGATGTGGACTTTCCCGGCTACCTCTATGCCTGTGACCTGGCCGACGCCGGCCGCACCGAGGAAGTGCTGCGCGAGATCCGCGAGAAATTCCCGGTCGATGCCGTGGTCAACAACGTCGGCATCGCCTCGCCCCAGCCGCTGGGCGAGATCGATCTGGCCACCCTCTACAACGTGCTGGACCTGAATGTGCGCGTCGCCGTGCAGGTGACGCAGGCCTTCATCGAATCGATGAAAGCGCGCCGCGCCGGCCGTATCGTCAACGTCTGCAGCCGCGCCATCCACGGCGGCCTGGAACGCACCGCCTATTCGGCCGCCAAGAGCGCGCTGGTCGGCTGCACCCGCACGTGGGCGCTGGAACTGGCCGAATACGGCGTGACCGCCAACGCGGTGGCGCCAGGCCCCATTGAAACCGAAATGTTCCGCGCCACCCGTCCGGCGGGCAGCGAAGGCGAAAAGCGCGCGCTGGCCTCGGTGCCGATGAAGCGCCTGGGCACGCCGGCCGAAGTGGCCGCCGCCATCGCCTTCCTGCTGTCGGACGACGCCGGCTTCATCACCGGCCAGGTGCTGGGCGTGGACGGCGGCGGCAGCCTGGGCGGCCGCTCCTGATCGCCCGCCCCACGGCCGGCACGCCGCCCGTGGCACGGGATAAAGAAGGCGCCCCACGTGAACTGACCCCCGAAAGTTGGATATTGATCCGACCTTCGGGGGTTTTTACATGGCGAAGTATGAAGAGCAATTCAAGATCAAAGTGGTGCAGGCGTACCTGCAAGGCACGGACGGCTTCAAATCGGTGGCGCGCCGATACGAAGTGCCGCACTCAATGGTGCGGCGCTGGGTCGGGAGTTTTCGAGCGCATGGCGTTAACGGGTTGCGCAGGCAATCTGGCTCGTACAGCGCGGCCTTCAAACAATCGGTGCTGATCAAGATCCGGCGCGAAGGTCTGTCGGACACGCAGGCAGCGGTGTTGCTGGGGATTCGTCATACAGGGCACATTACGAAATGGCGCGCCCAGTATGATGCTGGGGGTATAGAGGCGCTGGCGCGCAAGCGCCGAGGAGCAAGCATGCCGCATAAGTACCCCCCAGAGCCGGTGTCCAAGGACATGACCAAGGAAGAACTCGAGCAAGAGCTGGCCTATCTGCGCGCGGAGAACGATTACCTAAAAAAAATGAAGGCCTTGATCGAAGCGGAGAAGACCCGGGCGCTGGTTGGAAAGCGCAAGTGGTCCAAGGATTAAGGCCCAAGCATCCGCTGGCACTACTGCTACGCGTCGCCAAGCTGTCGCGCAGCACGTTTTATTACCACCTGAAGTCGTTCGGAGCCGTGGACCCGTACGCCGAGCTCAAGCAGCGCATCAGCGCGGTCTACGCCCGTCACAAGGGCCGCTACGGCTACCGCCGGATTACGGCGGTCTTGCGCCAGGCCGGTGAGCTAGTGAACCACAAGACCGTGCAGAAGCTGATGCAGGCGCTAGGCTTGAAGTCGCTGGTGCGCGCCAAGAAGTACCGGTCCTACCGAGGCCAATCACACCACGTGGCGGCCAACGTGTTGGCGCGCGACTTCGAGGCGGCGCGTCCGAACCAAAAGTGGGTCACCGATGTGACCGAGTTCAACGTACGAGGCGAGAAGCTGTACCTGTCGCCGGTGATGGACCTATACAACGGCGAGATCGTGGCCTACGAGACCAGCCGCCGGCCGGTGTTCAAGCTCGTGGGCAGCATGCTGAAGAAGGCGCTGGCGCGGCTGCTGCCGACGGAGCGTCCAGTGCTGCACTCCGATCAGGGCTGGCAGTACCAGCAGCAGAACTACAGGCGGATGCTGGCAGATAGATCGGTGACGCAAAGCATGTCACGCAAGGGAAACTGCCTGGACAATGCCGCTATGGAAAGCTTCTTCGGCACGCTCAAGGCTGAGTTCTTCCACTTGAATCGCTTCGAAAGCATCGAGCAGTTGCAAGCCGGCATTCGACAGTACATCCGTTACTACAATCACGATCGCATCAAGCTCAAGCTAAAAGGCCTGAGCCCGGTGCAATACCGAGCTCAGGCCTTCGGGCTTTAGCTGACTGTCCAACTTCTGGGGGTCAGTTCAACGGGCGCCTTTTTTTTGCCGCCGGGCCGCCCTCAAAGGCAAAAGCGCGCCCCCGCAGGGGCGGCGACCCGCGTAGCGGCGGAGCGTGGGGTTTTTTCCGTTTGCGGTCCGGCTCAGTACGGTCCGCCGGCCTTGGCGGCCGGCTTGACGTCCTTGAACTCGCCGGCCAGCTTCTCGGCAGCGCGCGCCAGCAGCACCGCGTCCACGCCCACCGCCACGAAGGTCGCGCCCAGCGACAGGTAGTGCCTGGCCTGCGCCACGCCGCTGTGCAGGATGCCGGCGGCCTTGCCCGACTTGACGATGCGGCCGATGGCCGCGTCGATGGTGCGGGTGACTTCGGGATGCTCGGGCTGGCCCAGGTAGCCCATGCTGGCCGACAGGTCGGCCGGGCCGATGAAGGCGCCGTCCACGCCGTCCACCGCCAGGATGGCCTCCAGCGCCTCCACCCCGCGCGGCGTCTCGATCTGCACCAGCACGCACATCTCGTCGTTGGCGCGCTCCAGGTAGTCGGGGATGCGGTTCCAGCGCGACGAACGCGCCAGCGCGCTGCCCACGCCACGGATGCCGGCGGGCGGATAGCGCACCGCGGCCACGGCGGCGGCGGCCTCTTCGGCCGACTGCACCATCGGCACCAGCAGCGTCTGCGCGCCGGTGTCGAGGATCTGCTTGATCTGCACGGGATCGTTCCAGGCCGGGCGTACCACCGGCGCCACCGGATAGGCGGCCACCGATTGCAGTTGCGCCAGCGTGGTTTGCAGCGTGTTGGGGGCGTGCTCGCCGTCGATCAGCAGCCAGTCGAAGCCGGCGCCGGCGATGATCTCGGAGGTGTAGGCGTTGGCCAGGCCGGCCCACAGGCCGATCTGGGGCGTGCCGGCGCGCAGCGCGCGTTTGAACTGATTGGTCAGGATATCCATGGGCCGCGTTGAGGTCAGATGAAGTGGCAGTTGACGGAGCCGAGCACGCCGTAGTCGACGTTGAAGGTGTCGCCGGGGCGCGCGGCCACCGGCCGGGTGAAGGAACCCGACAGGATGATCTCGCCCGCTTCCAGCGCCACCTCGTGCGCGGCCAGCTTGTTCGCCAGCCATACTACGCCATTGGCCGGATGGTTCAAGACGCCGGCGGCCACGCCGGTTTCCTCGATCACCGCGTTGCGCGACAGGATCGCGCCGATCCAGCGCAGGTCCAGCTCGCCGATCTTCACCGGCCTCCCGCCCATCACCACGCCGGCGTTGGCCGCGTTGTCGGCGATGGTGTCGAACACCTTGCGCGGACGCTTGCTGTCGGGGTCGATGCCGTGCGAGCGGGCATCGATGATCTCCAGCGCCGGGATCACGTAGTCGACCGCGTCGTATACCTGGAACAGGGTCACGTTCGGCCCTTGCAGGCGCTTGCCCAGCACGAAGGCCAGCTCCACTTCCAGCCGCGGCAGGATGAAGCGGCCGGCGGGAATGTCGCCGCCGTCCTCGAAGAACATGTCATCGAGCAACATGCCGAAATCGGGTTCGTCGATCTGCGACGACAACTGCATGGCGCGCGAGGTCAGGCCGATCTTGTGGCCACGCTTGACGCGGCCCTCGGCCAGCTTGATGTCCATCCAGGCGCGCTGGATGGCGTAGGCGTCGGCGATGGTGATGTCGGGGTGTTCCAGCGAGATCTGGCGGATCTGCTGGCGGGTGCGTTCGGCGTCGTGCAGGCGCGCGGCCAGCGCGCGCACGGTGGTGGAATCGAGCATGCGGGGTATCCAGGTAGGGGGAATCAGGCGGGGCAGGGCACCAGCGTGTTGACGAGCCGGCCGATGCCGTCGATCTCGGTCACGACCTCGTCGCCCGGCTGAACGTTGACGATGCCGTCCGGGGTGCCGGTCAGGATCAGGTCGCCGGGCGACAGCGTCATGAAGCCGCTGAAGTACGCGATCAGGGCGGGGATGTCGAACACCATGTCGCGGGTGTTGCCGCGCTGGGTCTCGACGCCGTTGACGGTGGTGCGCAGGTCCAGGTTCATCGGGTCGGCCACGTCGTCGCGGTCCACCAGCCATGGCCCCAGCGGGGTGCAGGTGTCGCGGCTCTTGACGCGCAGGTTGGGGCGATACCAGTTCTCCAGGTAGTCGCGCAGCGCGTAGTCGTTGGCCACGGTGTAGCCGGCCACGTAGTCATAGGCCTGCTCGCGCGTGACGTTGCGCGCGGTCTTGCCGATCACCACGGCCAGCTCGCATTCGTAGTGCATGAAGCCCACGTCCGCCGGCCGCAGCGTCTGCGCGCGATGGCCGACAAAGGTATTGGCTGCCTTCAGGAAGCCGAGCGGTTCGGGCGGCGCCTTGAACGCCAGTTCCTTGGCATGGTCGGCATAGTTGATGGCCAGCGTGAAAGTGGTGCGCGGCTCGATCGGCGGCAGCCAGGTCACCGCGTCCTCGGCCAGCAGGCGGCCGTCGGCCAGGCGGATCTGGCCGTGGCCGGCGTCGGTGGCGGCGTGGATGGCGCCTTCGTGGGCGATGCGTGCGTGTTTCATGGCGGGTTCCGTGGGGACGCCTCAGGCGCCGGCGATGAGCGTGTTGCCGAGCGTGCCGACCTGGTCGATGCGGATCTCGTAGCGTTGGCCCGCATGCGCCAGCGGCGCGTCGGCGCGGGCCCCGGCCAGCAGGATGTCGCCCGGTTCGAAGCTCATGAACGCGGTGACGTCGGCGATCAGGCGGGCCACCGGCCGCACCAGGTCGGCGGTGCTGGCGCGCTGCGCCAGTGCGCCGTCGATCCAGACCTCGATGGCGAGCGCGTCCGGATCCGCCACGGACGACACCGGCGCCAGCGCGCGGCCGATCGGGCAGAAGCCGTCGCGGCATTGCTGCTTGAGCGCTGGACGGAAATAGCTGTCGTGCGGCGCCGACAGATCGGCCACCACGCGATAGCCGGCCACGTGGGACAGCGCCTCGGCTTCGCTGACGCGGCTGGCGCGCCGGCCGAACACGATGCCCAGGGTGGCGCCGATGCGCACCTGGGGCACGTCGGCGGGCAGCGTGATCGCGTCGCCGTCGGCGGCATAGGTATTGGCCGGCTTGATGTACAGCACCGGCGCGCGCGGCGCGGCCTGGTAGGGCGGCGCGTTCACCGCCTCGCCCAGCGCGGCCAGCGCCTGGCGCGTATTGAGCGCGGCGCCCGCCACCGTGCGCGGCAGCGCGGCGGCGCGGGCCGCCAGGTATTCGCGATAGTTGCTGTGCTTGTAGTTGAGCACCGCGTCGGCTTCTTCCACCTGCAGCGACAGGCCCAGCGGCCGGCGCGCCATTTCCGGCGCCAGCGCGTCGCACAGGGCCTGGAACGTGCGTTCGCCCAATGCCGCCTGCTGCGCGGCGCTGCGGCCGTGGCCGATGCGCAGGAGCACGTGCACGAAGGCGTTGTCGGGATGGCCGTCCGCGATCAGGTAGTCATCGATCCGCACGGCGCGGGTACGGGCGCCGGCCAGCGGATAGAGGCTGCCGTCGCCGACGGCGGCGTCCTGCACCACGCGCATCAGGGCGCGGGTGTCCAGGTCCAGGTTGGCGGAGTACTCGATCCAGATATGTGGCATGACAGGCGCGGGACCAGCCCCCTCCGGCATATTGTTAGCATGTTAATTATCATAGCGAAAAAAGGGCGTCGGCGGCAATCGTCCGCGCAGCCGCGCGACAGGGGTTTTCCGTCGTTGACAGCGCCATCGCCGACGCATAAAGTTAACGAGTTAACTAAAATGTCGAGCCGCCCGCCGCATTGGCGCCGGCCGTCCGCCCAAGGCGAGGAGACGCACGTGAGCATCAAGCACTGGATCAATGGCAGGCAGGTCGACAGCGCCGACCGCTTCACCACCTTCAACCCGGCCACGGGCGAGGCCATCGACGACGTGGCCGCCGGCGGCCAGGCCGAGATCGACGCCGCCGTGGCCGCCGCGGCCGAGGCCTTTCCCAAGTGGGCCGGCACGCCCGCCAAGGAACGCGCGCGGCTGATGCGCCGCCTGGGCGAACTGATCGACCGCAACGTGCCGCAGTTGGCCGAGCTGGAAACCCGCGATACCGGCCTGCCCATCTCGCAGACGCGCAAACAACTGATCCCGCGCGCCTCCGAGAACTTCACCTTCTTCGCCGAAGTCTGCACCCGCATGAACGGCCACACTTATCCCGTGGACGACCAGATGCTGAACTACACGCTGTACCAGCCGGTCGGGGTGTGCGCGCTGGTGTCGCCGTGGAACGTGCCCTTCATGACCGCGACCTGGAAGACCGCGCCCTGCCTGGCGCTGGGCAATACCGCCGTGCTGAAGATGTCGGAGCTGTCGCCGCTGACCGCCGATCAGCTCGGCCTGCTGGCGCTGGAAGCCGGCATCCCGCCCGGCGTGCTCAACGTGGTGCAGGGGTATGGCGCCAGTGCCGGCGACGCGCTGGTGCGCCATCCCGGGGTGCGCGCGATCTCGTTCACCGGCGGCACCGTCACCGGCAAGAAGATCATGGCGAACGCGGGCGGCATCAAGAAGTTCTCGATGGAGCTGGGCGGCAAGTCGCCAGTGCTGGTGTTCGACGACGCCGACGTCGAGAGGGCGCTGGACGCGGCGCTGTTCACCATCTTCTCGCTCAATGGCGAGCGCTGCACCGCGGGTTCGCGTATCTTCGTGCAGGAATCGATTTACGATGACTTCGTGCGTCGCTTCGCCGAGCGCGCCAATCGCCTGGTGGTGGGCGACCCGACGGATGACAAGACCAATGTGGGCGCGATGATCACCCGCCAGCACTGGGAAAAGGTCACCGGCTACATCCGCCTGGCCAAGGAAGAGGGTGCGCGCATCCTGGCGGGCGGCGCCGACGCGCCGCAGGGCCTGCCGGCGCACCTGGCCGGCGGCAATTTCGTGCGGCCCACGGTGCTGGCCGACGTCGACAACCGCATGCGCTGCGCCCAGGAAGAGATCTTCGGGCCCGTCGCCTGCCTGATTCCGTTCAAGGACGAGGCCCACGGCCTGGCGCTGGCCAACGACGTCAAGTATGGCCTGGCCTCCTACATCTGGACCCGCGATATCGGCCGCGCCCACCGGCTGGCGCGCGGCATCGAGGCCGGCATGGTGTTCATCAACAGCCAGAACGTGCGCGACCTGCGCCAGCCGTTCGGCGGCACCAAGGAATCCGGCACCGGCCGCGAGGGCGGGGAATACAGCTACGAAGTGTTCGCCGAGATCAAGAACGTCTGCGTCTCGATGGGCGACCACCCCATTCCGAAGTGGGGCATCTGACAGGCGCCCGGATACCGAAAACAACAGGAGACACGCATCATGGGCAAGCTCGCGCTGGCGGCCAAGGTAACGCACGTGCCGTCGATGTACTTATCTGAAATGCCCGGCCGCCATCACGGCTGCCGCGAAGCCGCGATCCAGGGCCATCGGATCATCGGCCAGCGCTGCCGCGACCTGGACGTGGATACGCTGGTGGTGCTGGACGTGCATTGGCTGGTGAACGCCGGCTACCACATCAACTGCAATGAACGCTTCGCCGGCCGCTACACCAGCAACGAGCTGCCGCACTTCATCCAGGACATGGATTACGCCTATCGCGGCGACCCGGCGCTGGGCCGGCGCATCGCCGAATGCGCCGGCGCCGCCGGCGTGCCCACCCGCGCGCACGAGATCGCCAGCCTGGAACTGGAATACGGCACGCTGGTGCCGATGCGCTACATGAATGGCGACGACCGCTTCAAGGTGGTGTCGGTGGCGGCCTGGTGCGCCTGGCATTCGCTGGACGACAGCCGTCGTTTCGGCGCGGCCCTGCGCCAGGCCATCGCGCAGAGCGACAGCCGCGTCGCGGTGCTGGCCAGCGGTTCGCTGTCGCACCGCTTCAACGACAACGGCAGCCCCGAGGCCGCCATGCATAACATCAGCCGCGAGTTTTACCGCCAGGTCGACCTGCGGGTGGTGGACCTGTGGCGCCAGGGCGACTGGAAGACGTTCTGCGCCATGCTGCCGGAATACGCCGAGCTGTGCGTGGGCGAGGGCGGCATGCACGACACCGCCATGTTGCTGGGGCTGCTGGGCTGGGATGCCTACGACCGGCCGGCCGAGATCGTCACGGACTACTTCACCAGTTCGGGCACGGGCCAGATCAACGCGATCCTGCCCGTGCCGGACTGATTCATTCGGTCGGGTCGCGCTTGATCAGGTCGACCATCGCGTCGACGTCGGCGTACAGGCGGTCGAGCAATTCCTTGCCGATCCGGCCCTCGATTTCCTGGTACTTGGCATCCACCTGCGGCCGCATGCGGTCGATCAGTTTATTGCTCTTGGGCGTCAGCGAAATCTCCTGGCGCCGTTGATCCGCGTTCGAGCGAACCCGCTTGATGAGGCCCTGTTCTTCCATGCCCGCCAGCATGCGGGTCAGGCTGGGGCTGAGGATCTGGCAACTGCGGGCGATCTGGTTGGGTTCCATCGCGCCGACTTCGCTCAGCGTGCGCAACACCCGCCATTGCTGTTCGGTGACGCCGGCCGCGTGCAGGATCGGGCGGAAATGCGCCATCAGGGTTTCACGCGCGTAAAGCAGCAGGTGGGGAAGGTTGCGGTGGTGGAAGCTCGGACTCATGTTGGCCATGTTAGCAAGAAGCCGATCAGTTTCTGACCGGATCTCGGGGGTATCAACGTCCAGGCCCGCAACGATGGCGGGCCTGGACGGGTAAAACGGAACGCGGAAACGGGGTCAGGACGCGGGGTTCTGCTGCGCCAGTTCCTGCAGGTCGTCGGGCAGGGTCAGGTCGGGGGCGCCCTGCTGCAATTCGCGCAGCGCCGTCACGGCCTCTTCCTGCTGGTCGTCCTGCATCAAGGCGCGGATGTGCGCCACGCGAGTCTCGATGTCCTGTTCGCTGAAGGCGACCGGCTCGCTGCTGGCCGCCTCGGCCGGCTGTTCGGCCGCGGCCGTGGCGGCAGCCGGCGTGGCGTCGACGCTGGCCTGCTGGGCGGGGACGGCGGCGGGGGTGTCGGCGGGCGTCTGCACCGCGGCGCGCTGCACCGGCGCGGACGCCGGCTGCGGCGCGGGCGCTTCGGCGATCTCCGGCCGCGGCGCCGGGCCGCGTTCGATGTTGATGGCCGGTTCGTGCGACACGGCCAGTTGCGGCGTCATGTCGGCCATTTCCGCGTTTTCACGCATGTCGGTCCAGGCGAACAGGCCGGCGACCAGCGCCGCGCAGGCGGCTGCGGCCCAGCCCGGGTGCCAACTGCGGCCGGGATGCCAGGCGCGGCGCACCGCCGCATCCAGTTCGGGGCTGCCGCCGGCCCTGGGCTTGCGATACAGGGCGCGCAAATCCAGTTCGTCGTCTTCGTCGAAGGGGGGGCGATAGGTAATGCTCATGCGCGTACTCCTCGCGCATACGCCTGGTGGCAAGGCGTATCCGCGTCTGACCTTGGCCTGTGCCGCGCCGGTGGTCCGGCGGTCTCGTCCAGGGGCGGGTCTTGTTCCGGTTTAGGTGGCCGCGTTTGCGGCCCAAGCGTCTTGCGATGCGCCGCGATTCCCGTCGTGCCGTCCTGGCGGGCGGCGGCGCCGGGTATGCCGCCAAATAACCGACGGTTCAACATTGCGCATCACCCGGTGATTATGCGCGATTTGCAGAAATCTGCCAGCGAATTTCTTCTGTTTGCATGGTGTAACTATGACGCGTCCCTGTTTGTGCAAGCCAATTGAAAGCTGGCTGCACCAGGGCGGGGCAAAACCTGCCGTGGATGCGCGCCGTGGCGACGCGGCGGCGGCCCCCCGGCACTGTCCAGTGCCGGTAAACTTGCGCCCATGGCCAAAACCCGAACCGTCTATGTGTGCGCCGAATGCGGCGGCACCACTCCGAAATGGCAAGGCAAGTGTCCGCACTGCAATGCCTGGAACACCCTCGAAGAAACCGTGGAGTCGGCCGCGCCGGCCGCCGCGGCCTCGCACCGCTATGCGCCGCTGGCCTCCAGCAGCCCGGTGCGCAGCCTGTCCGAGATCGAGGCGCGTGAAACCCCGCGCACCCCCACCGGGCTGGAGGAATTCGACCGCGTGCTGGGCGGCGGCCTGGTGGCCGGCGCCGTGGTGCTGATCGGCGGCGACCCCGGCATCGGCAAGTCGACCCTGCTGCTGCAGGCGCTGGCCTCGCTGTCCGAAAGCACCAACGTGCTCTACGTCACCGGCGAGGAATCGGCCGAGCAGGTGGCGCTGCGCGCGCGCCGGCTGGGCCTGCAGACCGGCAACGTCAACCTGTTGGCGGAAATCCGCCTGGAGGCGATCCAGGCCGCAGTGTCCGAGCAGAAGCCCAGCGTGGCCGTGATCGACTCGATCCAGACGCTCTACAGCGGCGAGCTGACCGCGGCGCCCGGCTCGGTGTCGCAGGTGCGCGAGTGCGCCGCCCAATTGACGCGCCTGGCCAAGCAGACCGGCATCGCCATCGTCATGATTGGCCACGTCACCAAGGACGGCGCGCTGGCGGGACCACGCGTGCTCGAACACATCGTCGACACGGTGCTGTACTTCGAGGGCGACACGCACTCGTCTTTCCGGCTGGTGCGCGCCTTCAAGAACCGCTTCGGCGCGGTCAACGAGCTGGGCGTGTTCGCCATGACCGACCGCGGCCTGCGCGGCGTGGCCAACCCGTCGGCGCTGTTCCTGTCGCAGCACGAGCAGCAGGTGGCCGGCTCCTGCGTGATGGCCACGCAGGAGGGCACCCGCCCGCTGCTGGTCGAGATCCAGGCGCTGGTGGACAGCTCCCACGCGCCCAATCCGCGCCGCCTGACGGTCGGCCTGGAGGGCAACCGCCTGGCGATGCTGCTGGCCGTGCTGCACCGCCATGCCGGCGTGTCGACCTTCGACCAGGACGTGTTCGTCAACGCCGTCGGCGGGGTGCGCATCACCGAGCCCGCGGCCGACCTGCCGGTGCTGCTGGCCATCATGTCGTCGCTGCGCGACCGGCCCCTGCCGCGCGGCCTGATCGCCTTCGGCGAAGTCGGGCTGGCGGGCGAGATCCGGCCCGCGCCGCGCGGCCAGGAACGCCTGCGCGAAGCCGCCAAGCTGGGCTTCTCGATCGCGCTCATCCCCAAGGCCAACGCCCCGCGCCAGCCCATCGAGGGGCTGGAGATCTGGGCGGTGGACCGGCTCGACGCCGCGCTCGACAAGTTGCGCTGACGGGAGCCCCGAGTGAGTCTTTTGCTGATCGCCCTGTGCCTGGGCGCGGGATGCCTCATTGGCTTCATGGGCGGCGTGCTGGGCATCGGCGGCGGCCTGATCGCGATTCCGGCGCTGGTGCTGCTGCTGGACATGCCGCAGCAACTGGCGCAGGGCACCGCGCTTATCATGGTGTTGCCCACCATCATGATGGCGGTGCGCAAGTACAACCAGCAGACCCGCATCGACCGCCGCGTGGCGCTGGCCGGCGCGGGTGGGGCGGTGGTGTTCACCTGGGTCGGCGCGCGGCTGGCGCTGGGCATCGAGCCGGGCGTGCTGCGCCTGAGCTTCGCCGTGTTCCTGTTCTTCATCGCGCTGTTCTATGCATGGCAGACCTGGCGCGCCGGAAGCGTCCCGCCCGCTGCCCGGCCGGCCACCAGGAAAGGCGGCCTGCCCGCCGGGGAAGCGCCGGCGTTCACGCCGCGTCGCGCGACCGCGCTGGGCGTGCTGTGCGGCACGCTGGGCGGCTTCTTCGGTGTCGGCGGTGCGGTGCTCGCCGTGCCCATCATCACGTCGGTCTTTCGCCTGTCGCAGACCACGGCGCAGGCGCTGGCCCTGTGCATGGTGATTCCCGGCTCGGCCGTGGCGCTGGTGACGTATTCCTGGGCGGGCAAGGCCGACTGGTGGGTGGGCTTGCCCCTGGCGGCGGGCAGCCTGTTGTTCGTGCCGGTGGGCGTGCGCCTGGCTTACCGTCTGCCTGAACGCAAGCTGAGAGCCTGCTTCGCGGCGATGCTGTTTGCCACCGTGGCGCTGCTGGTATTTGAAAGCTGAGCGGCGCGGCGGGGCCGCTCGATTGTCACGATCCCATGACCAAGCGTTAACGTCGGAAAGGGCGCGAAAATTCCGCGCGTCCCGCTGAACCTTCGTGGCGGTGCGGGCTCCAACGGAGTACGGGTTTTGCGGCGATGTTGCCGCCCCGTGTTGGCAAGGCCGGAGGGGCAGCCCTCGGGTCTTCACCATTAGGAGTACATGTAATGACGACTCACTCCCGTATCGCTGCGTTCCTGTCCACGTCGGCCTTGTGCCTCGGTCTCGCTGCCGCGCCTTCGGCGTTCGCGGCGGGCGCCGACGCCACGACCAAGGCAGGCGACACCAAGACCCACGCGCAGCACAAGCATCACAAGTCCGACAAGACGTCCGCCAAGCAGGGCACCGAGAAATCGGGCGCCGCCAAGGTGGATCAATCGGGGGCCACGGCTCCCGCCAAGTAAGTCGGCCGCGCAGTACCGGATCGCGAGATCCGCGCAGTTCCTTTGCACGGCGGACGGGCTTCGGGCCCGGAAGTCGAAAGCCTCTCGGTATGGGCGCCGAGAGGCTTTTTTCATGTGTTCCGCCCGCGGCGTGCGGCCTGCCCCGTGGCGCGGGCGGCGCCACGGGGCAGGCCCGTGTCAATCCACTGGCGTGATCACGCGGCCGGTATCGAAATACGCCGCCAGGTTCTCCAGCATCAGGTCTTCCATGGCCTGGCGCGTTTCCAGCGTGGCGCTGCCGATGTGCGGCAGCAGCACCGCCTGGTCGCTCTTGATCAGGGCCTCGGGCACCTTGGGCTCGTGCTCGAACACGTCGAGCGCGGCGCAGCCGAGCTTGCCGGCCTCCAGCGCGGCCACCAGCGCGGCCTCGTCGATGACCGGGCCGCGCGCGATGTTGACGATGATGCCGCGCGGGCCGAGCGCTTCCAGCACCTCGCGATTGACCAGGTGGCGCGTGGCCGGGCCGCCCACGGTGGCCACGACCAGGAAGTCGGCCCAGGCCGCCAGGTCGGTCAGCGAGGCCTCGTAGCCGTAGTCGACGTCGTCGCGCTTCCTGCGGTTGTGATAACGCACCTGCATATCGAAGCCGATGCCGCGGCGGGCGATGGCCTCGCCGATGCGGCCCAGGCCCACGATGCCTAGCTTCTTGCCGCTGACGCGCTGGCCCAGCGGAATGCTGCCGTGCACCTGGCCCCACTGGCCGGCGCGCACGAAGCGTTCGCCCTGGCCCATGCGGCGGGCGCCTGCGATCATCAGGCCCCAGGCCAGGTCCGCCACACAGTCGGTCAGCACGTCGGGCGTGTTGCTGACCTGCACGCCGCGCGCATGCGCCGCCTGCACGTCGATGGTCTCGTAGCCCACGCCCCAACTGCAGATGGCCTTCAGGTCGGGCAGGGCGTTGATGAGTTCGGCGTTGGCGCCGAAGTTGGCCGAGGTGACGACGGCCGTGACGCCCTTGCCGAGTTCGGCCAGCGCGGCCTTGCGGTCCGGCTGCTTCCAGAGCTCGATGACGTCGTAGCGCTCGGCGAGGCGCTGGTTGGCGGAGGGCGAGCCGGCCAGCGAGCCGACCTGGATGATGCGATGCTTGGTGGTCATGTTGTCGTACAGGTGGGTGGCGAAACCTTCATGCTACTTGATCCGGCCTTGAATCCGGCTGACAGGGCGCGGGCCGCGGGAACCCTCCCGGGCCGCGCCCTTGAGCGGCGGGCTCGAATCAGGCTGCCCAAGGCTGCCTGCCCCAAGCAGCCCATTTCAAGCAGCCTTACTCCAGCTGGATATCGGCCTTCTGGATCACGTCCTTCCAGCGCTTGACCTCGGCCTGCTGGAACGCGCTGAACTGCTGCGGCGTGTTCGCCACCACCTCGAAGCCCAGGCCCTGCAGCGTCTTCTCGGTCTGCGGATCGCGCAGGGCGGTCTGCAGAGCCTTGGTCAACTGCTGCACCACGGCCGGCGGGGTGCCCTTGGGCACCGCGAAGCCCTGCCACGAATACACCACCATGTCCTTGATGCCGGCCTCGGCCAGCGTCGGCACGTCCGGCAGGTCCGCCGCGCGCGCGTCGCCGGTGATGGCCAGCGCCTTGAGCTTGCCGGCCTTGATGTGCGTCTGCACCGCGCCCAGGTTCTGGAACGACACGTTGACCTGGCCGCCGATCAGGTCGGCGATGGCGGCGCCGCCGCCGCGATACGGCACGTCCACGCCCGAGGTCTGGGTGCGCTGGCGGAACATCACCGCCGACAGGTGGTCGGACGAGCCCGTGCCGGACGAAGCGTATGAAACCTTGCCCGGATTCTTGTTCGCATAGTCCACCAGCTCGGCCACCGTGCTGGCCGGGAACGACGGCGAGGCCACCAGCACGTTGGGGTTGCGCACCGCCTGCGTGAGGTACTCGAAGTCCTTGCTCGGGTTGTACGAGAGGTTCTTGTACAGCGCCTCGTTGATGGCGAAGGTGCCGATCGAGCCGACCATCATGGTGTAGCCGTCGGGCGTGGCGCGGGCCAGCGCCTGCGCGCCGATGGCGCTGTTGGCGCCCGGCTTGTTCTCGACCACGAAGGTCTGGCCCAGCGCTTTCGTCAGCCCCGGCGTGACGCTGCGCGCCGTGATGTCGGACGAGCCGCCCGGCACGAACGGCACGATCATCGTGACGGGCTTGGTGGGATAGCCGGCGGCGTGGACCGCCGGCCCGGCAAGCAGGGCGGCGGACAGCGCGACCGCGCCGATCGATCTGTTCATGATGTCTCCTGGTTCGCGTGATGATGAAGAACCCGGCGCCCACGCGTGGCGGCCGGGCCCGGATCGGCGCGGGTCAGTCGACCTTGGCGCCCGATTGCTTCACGACCGCGGCCCATTTGACGGTTTCCCGCGCCATGAACTGGGTGAATTGCGCCGGCGTGTTGCCCGAGGGCGTCGCGCCCTGGGCCTGCAATTGTTCGCGCACCGCCGCCTGCTGCAGCGCCGCGGCGACATCGCGCTGGACCTTGTCGACGATCTGTTGTGGCGTGCCCGCCGGGGCCAGCAGGCCGAACCAACTGGACGCCTCGTAGCCTTGCACGCCGGCCTCGGCCAGCGTCGGCACGTCGGGCAGCGCCGGCGAGCGCGTGGCGGTGGTGACCGCCAGCGGCCGCAGCTTGCCGCCCTTGATGAAGCCCATCGACGATGGCAGGTTGTCGAAGATCAGGTCGGCCGACCCCGCCATCACATCCGTCAGGGCCGGGCTGCTGCCCTTGTAGGGCACGTGCGTCATGCGGGTGCCTGTCATGGTCTGGAATAGTTCCCCCGACAGGTGGGTCGAGGTGCCGTTGCCGGTCGAGGCCATATTGACGCTGCCGGGATTGGCCTTCAGGTATTTGATCAGGTCCGCCACGCTGCGGATGCCGTGCTTGTCGGCAAAGGCCGGATTCAGTTCCAGCACGTTGGGCACCGGGATCACCAGCGTGACCGGCGTGAAGTCCTTGACCGGGTCGTAGGGCAGCTTGGCGTAAACGGACTGGTTGATCGCATGAGTGCTGACGGTGCCCATCAGCAGCGTGTAGCCATCGGGCGTGGCGCGGGCGGCTTCGGCGGTGCCGACGTTGCCGCCCGCGCCCGCCTTGTTGTCCACCACCACCGCCTTGCCCCAGGCCTTGCCCAGTTCGGCCGCGACCACGCGCGCGGCGATGTCGGCGGTGCCGCCGGCGGGGAAGGGCACGATGATCCTGACGTCGCGCGCCGGATAGTCGGCGGCGCGCGCGGCGGCGGGTAACAGGGCTGCCGCCGCCAGACAGGCGGCAAGGGCCAGGCGGCCGCGCAAGGGGGCTGCAAGCATGGAAGTCGTCTCCTCGTGTGCGCGTGGCCGCGCATCGTTTGTGGGGTGTTCCTGCCAGGCCGGGGCCTGGGTCTGAATGCTGCCGGCGTCTGTCGCGCCTTGCCGTCGTGAATGCCGATGACTTGTAAAACGAATATAGGTATTGAGGGTCTACTTGTCAACCAAGTATACTTTTTCCAAGCTACTCATCTAACAACTGGATTCCCCCTCGGAATCCGCGAGGAGACCCGCCATGAAAACCTCCCCGGTCACCGTGCAGGACCTGCAGCGTTCCGTCATCGCGGTCCCGCCGCTGGCGCGCCATGCCGACCTGTCGCTGAACGAAGCCGCCAACCAGGCCCTGCTGCGACATCTGGAGGCGGGCGGGGTGCGCAACGTGATGTACGGCGGCAATGCCAACTTCTACAACGTCGGCGTGGGCGAATACGCGCGCATCGTCGATATGCTGGCCGCGCTGGCCGGGCCGGACACCTGGATCCTGCCGTCGGTCGGCCCCGATTTCGGCAAGATGATGGACCAGGCGGCGATCCTGCGCGGCCGCGCCTTCCCCACGGCCATGCTGCTGCCGATGTCGTTTCCCTACACCGACGCCGGCCTGGCCGACGGCGTGCGCCGCTTCACCGATGCGCTGGGCAAGCCGGCGGTTGTCTACATCAAGTCGGCCGACTACCTGGCCCCGGCCACTGCGGCGCGGCTGGTCGAGGAAGGCCGCATCGTGGCGTTCAAGTATGCGGTGGTGCGCGAGGACCCGGCGCGCGACGCCTACCTGTCGGCGCTGCTGCAAAGCGTGGACGCCAATCGCGTGGTCAGCGGCATCGGCGAGCGCCCGGCCATCGTCCACTATCGCGACTTCGGCCTGAAGAGCTTCACCTCCGGCTCGGTCTGCGTGGCGCCGCGCGGCTCGATGCGCCTGCTGCGCCTGCTCAAGGAAGGCCGCTACGACGAGGCCGAGTCGGTGCGCGCCCAATACCTGGGCCTGGAGGACTGCCGCGACGCGATCAGCCCGATCCGTGTGCTGCACGACGCCGTGACCCTGTCGGGCGTGGCCGACATGGGCCCGATGCTGCCGCTGCTGACCGGCATTTCCAGCGCCGAGCGCGAGCGGGTCGCGCCAGTGGCGCGCGCGCTGGCCGAGTGGGACCGCGAAGCCGTCGCGGCCTGATGGCCGCGCGCGCGGCAACGGCGGTACGATGAGCGCTGCCGATACGCACCAGGAGATTTCGTGGCCCGACCCAAAGCATCGCCTCCCTCCGCGCCGCCCGCGTCCGCCGAGCCGGACGCCATGGGCGCGCTGGTGCTGGAACGCGGCCATCGCGTCCGGCTGGCCGACCAACTTTACGGCCAGATCTTCGAGCAGATCGTCGCCGGCAATCTCAACGTCGGCGACAAGCTGCCTTCCGAGAACGAGATTTCCGAACGCTTCGGCGTGTCGCGGCCGGTGGTGCGCGAAGCGCTGCTGCGCCTGCGCGCCGACGGCCTCATCACCGCGCACCAGGGCCTGGGCACCTTCGTCAGCCACCAGCCGGCGCCGCGCCTGACGGCCTTCAGCGACGTTGGCAACGTCGGCGCCTATCTGCGCGCACAGGAGTTGCGCGTGGCGCTCGAGGGCGATGCCGCGAGGCTGGCGGCGCTGCGCCGCACCGACGAGCAGTTGCACAAGATCGAGGCCGCGCATGCCGCCTTCGCCGACAGCCTGGCGCGCGGCCAGATGTCGGCCGAGGCCGACCTGGCGTTCCACGCCAGCATCACCGAGGCCACCGGCAACGACTTCTATCTCGGGGTGCTGGAAAGCATCCACGAGTCCATCAATGGCTTCATGCGCCTGACGCTCAACCTGACCCGCACCGGGTCGCGCCAGCGCGCCCAGCGCGTCCTCGACGAGCACGCCACCATCCTCGACGCGATCCGCGCCCAGGACGGCGAGCGCGCCCGGGTCGCCATGCAATTCCACCTGGGCCAGGCCCGCCACCGGCTGGTCGACCGCGAACGCGATTGACCGGCCGCTCGCGCCGTCCGGGAGCTTCACACTGACAACAGCAGGAGACATCGCGTGCAAGGCAATGGTTCGGCAGGAACAGCGGCATCGGCGGGGCAGGTGCGTGAACAGATTCTGATCGTGTTGCAGGCCTGGGGCATGGCGCCCGACCTGGCCGCCATCACCGCCGGCCTGATGGCCGAGACGGATCTGCTGGGCATCGATTCGCACGGCATCTCGATGCTGCCGTCATACGAGGAAAAGCTGCGCGCGGGCACGCTCAAGCTCGACGCGCGCCCGCGCGTGGTGCGCGACGGCGGCGCCAGCGCGCTGCTGGACGGCATGGGCGGACTGGGCTATCCGGTATCGGCGCAGGCCATGAACCTGGCCGTCGACAAGGCGCTGGAGCATGGCGTGGGCGCGGTGTCAGTGTGCAATTCGCATCACTTCGGCGCGGCTGGCGTCTATGCGCGCATCGCGGTCGAGCGCGGCGTGGTCGGGCTGGTCACCAGCAGCGCCAACGGCGTCATCATGGTGCCCACGCGCGGCGCCATGCCCATGCTGGGCACCAACCCCATCGCCTTCGGCGCGCCGGCCGCGCATAACGAGCCGTTCGTGCTCGACATGGCCACCACCACCGTTGCGGCCAACAAGGTCAAGGTCTATGACTTCCTTGGCAAGCCGCTGCCGCCGGGCTGGGCGGTGGACGGGCAGGGCGAGCCGGTCACCGCGGCCGACAGCGCCATGCAGTTCATCTTCAAGCATCCCGAGGGCGGGCTGACGCCGCTGGGCGGCACGCCGGCCATGAGCAGCCACAAGGGCTATGGCCTGGCGATGATGGCGCAGATCCTGGGCGGCACGCTCAGCGGCAGCGCGCTGGCGGCGCGCCGCAACGTCACGCGCCGTCCCGGCGAACCCGACGACGTCGGCCACTTCTTCCTGGCGCTCAATCCCGACGCCTTCCGCGCCAGCGGCTCGTTCGAGTCGGACATGGACGACCTGATCGACACGCTGCACGACACCCCGCCGGCGCGGCCCGACGAACCGGTGCTGGTGGCCGGCGAACCCGAGGCCGCCGAGCGCGCGCGCCGCCGCGAGCAGGGCATCCCGATCCCGCCCGCCCTCGCCAAGCGCCTGCGCGAGATCTGCCAGCGGGCCGCGGTGCCGTATCTGCTGGACTGAGCCCTCCGCCCGGTCGCATGAGGTTTTCCCCGCCGCGCGGGCCTGCCCGCGCGTTGATTCACCGACCCGGTCACCGGGCGGCAAGCATTAGAAAAACACGACAAGGAGACAACCATGCAACACAAGACACCGCCGGCGCGCCGCCGGCTGGGACTGGCCGCGCTGGCATTGGGCGCGGCCGCGGCGATCGCACCGGGGCTGCTGCTGGCGCAGGACTGGCCGACACGGCCGGTCAAGCTGATCGTGCCGTTCCCCGCGGGCGGCAGCACCGACGCGGTCGGACGCCTGCTGGCCGCCGAGCTGTCCAAGGAACTGGGACAGAGCGTCGTGGTCGAGAACAAGGGCGGCGCCAACGGCAACATCGGTTCCGATGTGGTCGCCAAGGCCGAGCCCGACGGCTACACGCTGCTGCTGTCGGGGGTGGGCTCGAACGCCATCAGCTATTCGCTCTACCAGAGCATGCCGTACCGCGACAGCGACTTCGCCCACATCTCGCTGCTGGCCACCGGGCCCAACGTGCTGGTGGCCAACATGGATTTCCCGGCCACCAACTTCGCCGACTTCATCAAGCTGGTGCGCGCCAACCCGGGCAAGTACACCCACGCCAGCTCGGGCAATGGATCGTCGGGCCACCTGGCCATGGAGATGCTCAAGCAGGCCGCCAAGATCGACCTGGTGCACGTGCCCTACAAGGGCGGCGCCGCCGCCATCACCGACATGATCGGCGGCCGCGTGTCGGTGATGTTCCTGAACCAGGACACGCTGCTGCCGCAGGTCAAGTCCGGCAAGCTGCGCGCGCTGGCGGTGGCCAGCGCCAAGCGCAATCCCGCCTATCCGGATACGCCCACGGTCGCGGAGTCCGGCTACCCGGGCTTCGCCGCCGAATCATGGTTCGGCCTGTCGGCGCCGGCCAAGACGCCGCCGGCCGTCATTCAGCGGCTGAACCAGGCCACCGTCAAAGCCCTGGCTTCACCGGATATCCGGCAGAAGCTGGAAAGCGTAGGCTTCGTGGTGGTGGGCGACGACCCCAAGGCGTTCTCGGCCTTCGTCCAATCCGAAATCACCAAATGGGGCGCGGCGGCCAAGGCCTCCGGCGCCCGCATGGACTAGCGTTCTGTATCAACACTCCCCGCGCGCCGGGCGGCGCCCGGGGTTCAATACGATGGGAAACACGCAGCGATGACTTCACCCTTGCCCAACCGCTTTCGCCAACGCATCCTGGCGCGCGAGCGCCTGATCGGCTTCTGGATGTGCATGTCCAGCCACATCACCGCGGAAGTCGCGGGCCTGGCCGACTTCGACTGGCTGCTGCTGGACGGCGAGCATTCGCCCAACACCGTGCCGATGTTCCTGCAGCAGTTGCAGGCCCTGCAGGGCAGTGCCAGCGCCGCCATCGGCCGGCCGACCTGGAACGATCCGGTCGAGATCAAGCGCCTGCTGGACATCGGCTTCTACAACCTGCTGATCCCCTTCATCGAATCCGAGGATGACGCGCGCCGCGCCGTGGCCGCCACGCGCTATCCGCCGCAGGGCATCCGCGGCGTGGCCGGCATGCAGCGCAGCAACCGCTACGGCACCGTGCCGGATTACTTGAAGACCATCAACGACAACATCTGCGTGCTGCTGCAGATCGAGAGCCGGCCGGGCATCGAGGCGGTCGACGCGATCGCCGCGGTCGAGGGCGTGGACGGCGTCTTCATCGGCCCGTCGGACCTGGCCGCGGCCCTGGGCCACCTGGGCAATCCGGGCCACCCGGAAGTGCAGGAAGCGATTCGCCACCTGTACCAGCGCGTCACCGCGCAGGGCAAGGCGGTAGGCATCCTGGCGCCGGTGCAGGCCGATGCGCGCCGCTACCTGGACATGGGCATGCACTTCGTCGCGGTCGGCACCGACCTGGGCGTGTTCAAGCAAGCCACCTTCGCGTTGCGCGAAGCCTTCCCCACCTGATCCTGCCTGATCGCGCGGCCGTCGCGTTCGCCACGGCCGCGCCTTGCCTTACTGCTCCAGCGCCAGCAGGTCGGCGACCGTCTGGCGGCGGCGGATCAGGCGCGCCTCGTTGCGCTCCAGCAGCACTTCGGCCGCCAGCGGCCGGGTGTTGTAGTTCGAGGACATCGACGCGCCGTAGGCGCCGGCATTGTGGAACACCAGGAAGTCGCCGATGCGCGGCCGCGGCAGCGACTGGTCCGAGACCACGCCGCCGGCGTCCTGCGTGAACACGTCGCCCGATTCGCACAGCGGGCCGGCCACGGCGATGCGGGTCTCGGCCGTCGGCGGCGTGGCGCCGTCCGGCGCGTGCACCGAGATGCGGTGGTAGCTGCCGTACATGGCCGGGCGCATCAGGTCGTTGAAGCCGGCGTCCACCAGCGCGAAATCGCGCTCGGGGCGGCGGTTGATCGCGTGCACTTCGGCCACCAGCGCGCCGGCCTCGGCCACCAGGAAGCGGCCCGGTTCGATCTCCAGGCGCACCGCGTGGCCCAGGCGCTGCTCGATGCGCTTGCGGGCCGCGTCCCATTGCGCGAAGTAGTGGTCGCAGTCGATGCGCGGCTCGCCCTCGCGATACGGAATCGACAGGCCGCCGCCGGCCGAGATGGCCTCGATGTCGTAGTCCAGCGAGGCGACCACGTCGACCATCGCGTCGCACACGCTGGACAGGTGGCCGTAGTCCACGCCCGAGCCGATGTGCATGTGGATGCCGACCAGCTTCAGGCCGTAGCGGCGCACGATGCCGATGGCGGCCGCGACGTCGTCGATCCAGATGCCGTGCTTGCTTTGCGGGCCGCCGGTGTTGGTCTTGTTGCTGTGGCCGTGGCCGAAGCCCGGGTTGATGCGCAGCCACACGCGGTGGCCCGGCGCGTGCTGGCCGACGCGTTCGAGCATGTCGAGCGAGCCGGCATTGACGGTGATGCCGTGCTTGATGACGGTGGCCAGGGTGGCGTGGTCGATCAGATCGGCCGTGAACACCACGCCGGCCGGCTCGCCCGCGGGCTCGAAGCCGGCGGCCAGGCTGCGCTCGATCTCGCCCAGGGACACCGCGTCCACCATCACGCCCTCGGCGCGCATCAGGCGCAGGATGTGCAGGTTGGAGCAGGCCTTCTGCGCGTAGCGGATGACGTCGAAGCGGCGCAGTTGGGCGATGCGTTCGCGGATGACGGCGGCATCGTAGACCCACAGCGGGGTGCCGTGCTCGGCGGCGAGTCGGGTGAGTTGGCGCGGATCGAAAGCCATTGCGGGGTGAACCTTGTTACGGTGATGGGGTAGGGAATCAGGGCAGCATCATGCCTGCGCCAGGTCATCCAGTAAAATGCTTAGATTTTCCACATCGATTCATTCCTGATATGGGTCAGTCATGCTGACGCACCGACATATCGAAGTCTTCCGCGCCCTCATGATCGCCGGCAGCGTGACCAAGGCTGCCGACCTGCTGTTCACCTCGCAGCCCACCGTCAGCCGCGAGCTGGCGCGCATGGAGCAGACCATCGGCTTCGCCCTGTTCGAGCGGGTGCGCGGCCGCCTGCGGCCCACCATGCCCGCGCTGGCGCTGTACGACGAGGTGCGGCAGTCATACGCCGGGCTGGAGCGGGTGGCGTCCACCGCGGCGCGCCTGCGCGCCTTCCAGGACGGGCAACTGGCGGTAATCGCGTTGCCGGCGTTTTCGCATTCGCTGCTGCCGGGGGCCTTCCGGCGCTTCAGCCAGGACTACCCGGGCGTGAGCCTGGCGCTGGAGGCGCAGGAATCGCCGTTCCTGGAGGAATGGCTCACGGCCCAGCGCTACGACCTGGGCCTGACCGAGCACGAGCTGGAGCCGGCCGGCACCCGGCTGGCGTTATTGCTGGAGGTGGACGAGGTCTGCGTGCTGCCCGATGGTCATCGCCTGTTGGCCCGGCCGGCGCTGGAACTGGCCGATTTCGCTGGCGAACCGTTCGTCAGCCTGTCGTCCAGTGACCCCTACCGCATCCAGATCGACGAGGCCTTCGCGGCCGAAGGCGTGCTGCGGCGCGCGATCATCGAGACGCCGACGGCGGTCTCGGTATGCGCCTTCGTGCGCCAGGGGCTGGGGCTGGCCATCGTCAATCCATTGACGGCGCTGGATTTCATCGGCCGCGGCCTGCATATCCGGCCATTGCGGCGATCGTTCCCGTTCCGGGTCAACTTGGTGTTTCCGGAGCACCGGCCCAAGAACCCGCTGGTGGACGCCTTCACCGCCACCCTGCGCGACGAGGCCGAGCAGATCCGCGCCCGCCTCGCGGCCCGGCAGGACTGACGGGCGCTGCCGCCATCGGGCCATGCGGCTGGGGTCCGTAGACGGCAGTCGGCAATAGGTGGGAACGGGCAGGTGGCAGCAGCCGGCAATAGCGCAACGAGCAACTGGCAACAGGAACAGGCAACAGGAACAAGCAACAAAAAAGGATGCCCGTGGGCATCCTTCTTCATTTGCCGTATTCATGACGCCCTGCAAGGCAGGGCGGCATAATGGCTTAGGCCAGCGCCTTGATGGCGGCAGCCAGGCGGCTCTTGTGGCGAGCGGCCTTGTTCTTGTGGATGATGTTCTTGTCAGCCACGCGATCGATCACGCTCGACGCCTTCTGGAACACTTCGCCAGCCGCAGCCTTATCGCCAGCGGCGATGGATTGGCGAACGCGCTTGATGGCGGTGCGCAGCATCGAGCGCAGGCTGGAATTGTGCTTGTTGCGCTCAACGGATTGGCGAGCGCGCTTGCGGGCTTGGGCGGTATTGGCCATGTTGCTATGTAAGTTGAATTCGGCAAAGTCGAACATTTTAGCAAGTCCCAGAGGGATTGCAAGCTTTAAATGCCGTGTCTGCCGATGGAGCGCCCGTCAACCGGGCGGGGGGCGCTGCGAGGAAAGCCTCGGACTGCAGGACCCGGGTAGCTTGACCTGGGCTTCAGACCGCGCGGGCATCGAAGGAATCAACGCCTGGTGGCCCTGCTGCGCCTACTGGATAAAAACACCGTGCCGAGTATACAACGGAAGCGGCCTTTCGTTACAGCCCCGTTTCAGCGGACGTGGTCAGGCCGCGACGTTGATCGACACGAACCAGGGTGTGTAACGCCGCACGTGGATCGGCATCATGTCTTCGAGCGCGGCCAGCGCCGCGTCCGTGTCGTCGAGCGGGAAATGGCCGGAAACGGGCAGGCCGCCAGCGGCCATGGAGACGCGCAGGGAGCCGCTGCGGTAGGGGCGCAGGGCGGCGATGACCTCGGCCAGCGGGCGACCGCGGGCGTCGATCCAGCCAGCCTCCCAGGCGGCTTCCGCCATCAGTTCGGCACGGGGGGTGTCGATGCGCGAGACATCGAAGCGGGCTCCGGTGCCGGCCCGCACGATGCCGTGGGCGCCCGCCATGGTTTCCACCACCACCTCGTGCTCATGCACCACGACCACCGTGCGCTGGGCTTGCTGGCGCACCATGTAGCGGGTGCCCAGGGCGCGCACGGTGCCCTCGGCGGTCTGCACCAGGAAGGGCCGCCGCGCGTCGGGCGCCACCGACACGGTGACGGCGCCGTCCAGCAGCCGCACCTGGCGGTAGGCGGGGGTGAAGTCCAGGTTGACGCGGCTGCGCGCGTCCAGCAGCAGTTGGCTGCCGTCGGAAAGCAGGTAGCGGCGGCGTTCGCCGGTGGCCGTGGCGGCGTCGGCCGCGACGTTGCTCAACGGGTAGAAGGCGTTGCCCACGTACGCGGCGCAGGCGCCCGCGCTGGCGAGGGCGAGCGAACCCGCCAGGAAGCGCCGGCGCGGCGGCACGACGACGGGCGGCGTGACGGCAGGCGCGGGCGCCGCCTGCGGCGAGGGCGGCGAGGGCGGCGAGGCGGTCGTGGCGTAACCGGCAGGATAGGCGTCGCCCAGCCGGCCAAAGCCCGATCCCGCCAGAGTGCCCGTCAATTGTTGCCAGGCATTCTCATGCAGAGGGTCGGCCGCGCGCCACGCCAGGAAATCGTTGTAGTCCTGCGCCGTCGCTTTACCGGAGCGTAGCAGCAGCAACCAATTGATGACTTGGTCCGCCATGGGTTGTCCTTGGGCGTACTTCACTTCAAGCTGCCGCCTGGGGGCCAGGCGGGAATCCTTTTGATGGCAATTTGTAAATAATAAAGGTTTTTTACCAAAGATTACCGGCCGCTTGTCAATTCTTGACGAATCAAATGCAAAAAAAGCCGGCGGGTAGCCGGCTTTTTGCTGAGATTGAGGCGCGAACCCTGGAAATTAACGGGGGGATCGGCGTCCGAAGTCTCGGGGACGGAACCCAAACAGTAACAACATGCCGAAGTAGGCCGCCGCGCTGGCCGCCAATACGCCGGTCAGCCACAGCGCGCGATGGCCGGCATGGGCCTGCAGGCCGATCCAGTCAATACGACCATCGGCGTATAGCAGCAGCGCGGCCAGGGCCGCCAAGGCCGGCACCAGGCGCAGGCAGAAGCGGCCCCAGCCGTCGCCGGGCCGGTAGACGCCCCGGCGGCGCAGGCCGATCAGCAGCGCCAGCGCATTCAGGCAGGCGCCCAGGCCGATGGCGAGCGCCAGGCCGGCGTGGGCCAGCAGCGGCACCAGCGCCAGGTTCATCAGTTGGGTCAGGATCAGTACGCCGATGGCGATTTTCACGGGCGTGCGGATGTCCTGCTTGGCATAGAAGCCGGGCGCCAGGATCTTCACCGCCAGCAGGCCGATCAGGCCGGCCGAATAGGAAATCACGGCCAGCCGGGTCTGCAGCACGTCTTGCGCCGAGAACGCGCCATAGTGGAAGAGCGTCGCCACCAGGCCGTCCGACAGCAGCGCCATGCCCACCGCCGCCGGCAGTCCCAGCAGCAGCACCAGTCGCAGGCCCCAGTCGAGCAGCGCGCTGTAGCCTCCATGGTCGTCGCGGGCGTGGGCGGCCGACAGGCTCGGCAGCAGCACCGTGCCCAGCGCCACGCCCAGCAGGGCGGTCGGGAATTCCATCAGGCGGTCGGCGAACGACAGCCAGGTGACGCTGCCGGGCGCGAGCCAGGTGGCGATGTTGGTGTTGATCAGCAGCGAAATCTGCGCCACCGACACGCCCAGCGTGGCCGGCGCCATCTGCTTGAGGATGCGCTGCACCGTGGGGTCGGCCCAGGCTTCGCGAAAGCGCAGCGAGAAGCGCGGCGTCAGGCCCAGCCGCGCCAGCGCCACCCATTGCACCGCCAGTTGCGCCACGCCGCCGATCATCACGCCGATGGCCAGGGCATAGACCGGCACGTCCATGCGCGGGGCCAGCCAGAGGCAGGCGGCGATCATGGACAGGTTCAGCAGCACTGGCGTGAAGGCCGGCACGGCAAAGCGCCGCCAGGTGTTGAGCACGCCGGAGGCGAACGCAATCAGCGACATGCAGAAGATATAGGGAAACATCACCCGCGTCATCCAGACGGCGGCGCCAAATTCGGTGTCGCGCGCGGCGCCGCGCAGGCCGCTGGCCATGGCCGACACCACCCAGGGCGCGGCGATGATGCCGGTCAGCGTGATCGCCATCAGGGCCGCGGTCAGCAGCAGCGCCACCCGGTCCAGCAGGGTGCGGACCTCGGCTTCGGAGCGGTTGTTGCGGGCATGGCCCAGGATCGGCACGAAGGCCTGGGCGAAGGCGCCCTCGGCGAACAGCCGGCGCAACAGGTTGGGAATGCGGAAGGCGACCCAGAAGGCGTCGGTGATGGGGCCGGCGCCGAAGGCGCGCGCCACCAGGATGTCGCGCACCAGCCCGGAAATACGGGACAGCAGGGTGAAGCTGCTGACGGTGGCCGCGGAACGGAACAGGCTCATGGGGGTGACTGCGATAGAAAGCGGGCGGGCCTGCCCGGGGTATTGCAAGGAAGCGGCGCCGGCTCGCCGGCGCCCAAAGCATCGCCCCCTCCGGGGAGGGGGCGTCGGGCGATTACTTGGGGGGCATCCGGATGGCGCCATCCAGGCGGATCGTCTCGCCGTTCAGCATGTCGTTGGTGATGATGGCGTGCACCAGCTTGGCGTAGTCCTCCGGACGGCCCAGGCGGGCGGGGAAGGGGATGCTGGCGGCCAGCGAGTCCTGCACTTCCTGCGGCATGCCGAAGATCATCGGCGTGCCGAAGATGCCGGGAGCGATCGTCATGCAGCGGATGCCGGTCTTGGCCAGGTCGCGGGCGATCGGCAGGGTCATGCCAGCCACGCCGGCCTTGGAGGCGGCGTAGGCCGCCTGGCCGATCTGGCCGTCGAACGCGGCGACCGACGCGGTGTTGATCATCACGCCGCGCTCGCCGGTGGGCTCGGGCGTGTTGCCGCTCATGGCCTCGGCGGCCAGCCGCATCATGTTGAAGCTGCCGATCAGGTTGATCGACACGACCTTCTGGAACAGATCCAGCGGGTGCGCGCCGTTCTTGCCGACGATCTTGGCGGCCGGCGCCACGCCGGCGCAGTTGACCAGGCCGAACAGGGTGCCCAGTTCCTTGGCCGCGGCAACGGCGCGCTGGCCGTCGGCCTCTTGCGTCACGTCGCAGTGGACGTAGCGCTGGCCCAGTTCCTTGGCCAGTTCCTCGCCGGGGCCGTCCTGCAGGTCGGCGATGACCACCTTGGCGCCGTTGGCCACCAGCATGCGCACGGTGCCGGCGCCCAGGCCGGATGCGCCGCCGGTAACGATGAATACCTTGTTCGCGATTTCCATGTCTCTACCACCAGATCAATTCAAGGGATGAAAACGGCGCGCCGGGCGCCGGATGCGAAAAGGCCTTCGGGCCGGGGGCGGAACGCGTCGCGTCCGGCCGGCGCCGAAGGCCTGGGCCTGCGAAGCGCCTATCAGCTCTTGACGGCGTCGAACAGGCGCGACTTGATTTCCTCGACCGCGCCGACGCCGGAGATCTTGCGGTACTTCGGCGCCTCGGCCGGGTTCTGCTGGGCCCACGACGAGTAGTAGTCGACCAGCGGACGGGTCTGCTGGCGGTACACGTTCAGGCGATTGCGGACCGTTTCCTCGCGGTCGTCGTCGCGCTGGATCAGGTCTTCGCCGGTGACGTCGTCCTTGCCTTCGACCTTGGGCGGGTTGAAGCGCACGTGGTAGCTGCGGCCGCTGGGCTGGTGCACGCGGCGACCGCTCATGCGTTCGATGATGTCTTCTTCGGGGACTTCGATTTCCACCACGTAGTCCAGCTTGACGCCGGCGCTCTTGAGCGCGTCGGCCTGCGGAATGGTGCGCGGGAAACCGTCGAACAGGTAGCCGTTGGCGCAGTCGGGCTGCTTCAGGCGGTCCTGGACCAGGCCGATGATGATCTCATCCGAGACCAGGCCGCCGGCATCCATGACCTTCTTCGCTTCGATGCCCAGGGGCGTGCCGGCCTTGACCGCGGCGCGCAGCATGTCGCCCGTGGAAATCTGGGGAATGCCGAAATGCTGGGTGAGAAACGCGGCCTGGGTGCCTTTGCCGGCGCCGGGAGGTCCGAGCAAGATGAGACGCATGAGTGCTCCTGAATGGGGTTTAATTTTTGTGATCCGAGCGATTATGCCGCAACGCAGCAGCCTCTGCGGGGCCGCGCCATGCGAAATAACCCTTATATCCGTTTGCTATAGATCAAGCGAACGCGTTCCAGGTCGGCCGGCGTATCTACGCCGGCGGCCGGAGGGTGCGACGCCCGATGGACGACGATGACGTGGCCGTGCTCCATCGCGCGCAACTGTTCCAGCGACTCGAACCGTTCCAGCGCGCCTTGCGGCAGGGTCGGGTAGCGGCGCAGGAACGACACGCGGTAGGCGTACAGGCCGATGTGATGCCAGGCGGGCAGGCCGTCGGCCAGCACGCGCTCGCCGCCGGCCAGAGCGTCGCGCGCCCAGGGGATCGGCGCGCGCGAGAAATACAGCGCGCGGCCGTCGACGGCGCAGACCAGCTTGACCACATTGGGGTTGAACAGCGCCTGGGCGTCCGCCAGCGGACAGGCGCAGGTGGCGATGTCCGCCTGCGGGCTGTCGGCCAGGCGGGCCGCCACGGCGTCGATGAGTTCGGGTTCGATCAGCGGTTCGTCGCCCTGCACGTTGACGACGATGGCGTCGTCGGGCAGGCCCAGTTGTTCCACGGCCTCGGCCAGGCGGTCGGTGCCGGTGGGATGGTCGCCGCGGGTCATCAGGGCGCGCAGGCCGTGGGCCTGGGCGGCGTCCTGGACGCGCGCGTCATCCGTGGCGATGTAGACCTGCGACGCGCCTGATTGCGCCGCGCGTTCGGCCGTGCGCACCACCATCGGCTTGCCGCCGATGTCGGCGAGCGGTTTGTCGGGCAGGCGGGTCGAGGCGGTCCGCGCCGGGATCAGGGCGATGAAGCTCACGATACGAGCGGGTCAGGAGGAAACGGGGGCGTCGTCCAGCGAGCGCGCTTCCGATTCGAGCATGACGGGAATGCCGTCGCGCAGCGGGAATGCCAGGCGGTCGGCGCGGCAGACCAGTTCGGCCCGGGTGCGGTCGTGTTCGAGGCGGCCCTTGCACAGGGGGCAGACGAGGATGTCGAGAAGGCGGGATTCCATGACCGGGATTCTAAAGCAGTTTGGGCGGGCGCAGCCCGCGCCGGGCCGCCTTGCGCGCCGGAAATGAGGGTCGCGGGAGGGTCGAATTACTTGTTTTGTTAATTGTTGTCATGTTTTGACGCTCCGCGCCAGAAATTTCGGGACGGATGATGGCTATGATCCGCCGCGACGTGAGGAAAGAGGAAACACGACAATGGATTCCAACACCATCCGCATCGGACTGATGCTCATCATCCTGGCCTGGACGGTCATCAGCGCCATCACCTACATGGCGCGCCGCAGCGGCAACAAGGACGCACTGCGCCAGCTCAAGCGGGAAGGCCAGCCGTTGCGCCGCCTTGGCGCCGAGGAGCAGGCGCTGGTGCAGCCATTCCTGGTGCGGCCCGCCAAGCCCACGCAAAGCGTCGCGCTGCTCAATGACGGCGTGTTCCCGCTGCGCGGCGCCTTCGTGCGTCACGGGCTGGAATCGAGCCACGGCGCCGCCACGCTGCACGACACGCTGGGCGGCGTCGACGTGGTGCTGCCCTACGACGCGCGCGACTATCTGCGCGAGGACAACCAGGCCGAAGTGGTGCTGACGGAGAAATTCGCCATCGTGGTGGCGCTGAACGGCGGGTTCGACCTGGCCGGCGGCCGCGAGCGCGAGGCGCGCCGGCAGAAGCAGAACCAGCAATGGTCCAGCGGCAAGCTGGGGGCGATGCAGGACGTGGTCGATGCCGACGCGCCCGCCGCGCAGGACGCTGGCAACGCGCCCGACGCCCAGGCCGAACGCGAGTTCGCCGACGCCATGCGGGTCGAGATCCTGAGCCAGCGCGAGGAAACGCCCGCCGAGATCGCCTGGCGCCGTCCGGCCGGCGTCGCCTTCTGGCCCGCCGTGTGGTGGCTGGCGGCGTTCGTCTGCCTGGGCGTGGCCGCGGCGGGCGGCGGCCTGGCGTGGCTGGCCTCGGCCGCCGCGCCGGCGCTGCTGGCCGTCTGGCTGACCTGGCGCCGGCGACCGTTGGGCGCGGCGCAGAAGGTGAACCGGGTGCGAGGCGAACTGAACGCGATCGTGCTGACCAATCCGGCCAACGCGCAGGCGGTGTCGACCCAATTGTTCCTGGGCGACAAGCTGCCGGTGACGCTGCCCGATCATTGGCGCGCCAACCTGGAGCTGCCGGATGACGGCCGCGTCGACGTGGACCTGCGGGTGGAGGACTACACCGTGCTGCGCCTGGGCAACCGGTTTTCCGTGGATGAAGAGCAGCGCCTGTTTCCCCAGGTGGCCTGGGGGCGCCACGTGACACTGGCGCTTGCGGGGCTGATCGCGGGCGCGGCGTTCGGCCTGATCGGTGACGGCGATCTGCGCGGCGACGTCGCGCTGGCGTCGGCGTGGGCGCGTGGCGCCCAGCCGCGGGTCTACGACTCGGCCACGGCGTTGGCCCAGGACCCGCCCGCGCCCGGCGACGTGGTGGCCCTGAAGGGCGCGGGCCGCTGCCAGTTCCAGCCGGACGCTTACCGTCAGGGCGAGGTGCGCTTCGATTGCGAGCGCATCCGTTGGCAGGGCGATGCGATCCAGGCTGGCGAACTGCGGGTCACGCCGGCCGCGCTGGCGTTGTATTCGGGCGGTTTCCTGAAGACCCGGCCCAATCCGATGATGGACATGCTGGTCCGCAACCAGGTGTATGGCAGCGTGGCCGGCAATCCGCTGGCCGCTTACAACGCCCGCAATGTCTCCGCGGTGACCGTGAATCGCGTGACCGATCTGGTGCTGACGATCGAACTGGCCTGCGAGGCCGCCACGGGCCAGGCCATCGCCGAGTGCGACCGCCTCAAGGCCGAGACGGTCGATGGCCTGATGCTGGCGCGCGACGAGCCGGACAGTTGGCTGGCACTGTTGCGGCTGGCGCAGGGCGGGGCCTTCAGGCAGCTGGGCAATGCCGACGAGGGCGTCATCATCGCGCACGTCGCCAACCGGCTGCGCGGTCTGGCCAGGAGCAGCATGGAGCCGCAGTTGCGCGAGGCGTTGGCGCGCGCCGGCAACGACCTGATGGCGCGCCAGCGCGGCGGTGTCGTCCTGCAGGTGTGGCCCGGCCGCTACGCCGATCTGCCGCAATTGCCGCCGCGCGACGAAATGCCCGATCTGCTGCAGTCGTGGAGCCACCAGACCGCGATGCTGGCGGCCGATGGAGCCCGGCCATTCCAGGCTGGCGGCGTGGTCACCGCGGTCGGGCGCGAGGCGTCCGGCACAACGGTCGTCGACGTCGATGCGCGGCTTTCGCTGGACGATCCATGGCCGTCGCTTGCGCGGGTCATCTGGCTGGCGCTGGCGTTGCTGCTGCTGGCGGTGCATGTGCCGCTGGCGGTGCTGCGGTTGCGCGCGGCGGCTGCCCGCAAGCGTGGACTGGCGGAATACGCGCGGCGACCGGTCGCTGCGCGTTCGGCCTTTTTCTAGGAAGGCTGTCCCACAGCGCGCTGGCGCAGCGTCTGCGCCAGCCAGTCGAACAATCGCGGATCGGAAAAGCCGGCCCGCACCGGCACCTCCCACAGGCGCGCGTCATGCAGGGCGGCGCATTTGATGGCGTCCTTGGACGTGACCAGGATGGTCCGAGCGGCCAGCGCCTGGAAGGGCGAGGTGGCGTAGTCGTGGTGGTCAGGCAGGGGCAGCGTGGCCGCCAGCGTGATCCCCTGGGTTCGCAGCGTGGCGAAGAAACGCTCCGGGTTGCCGATGCCGGCGGCCGCCGCCACGTCCGGCTGGCCGGCGAAGGCGGCCAGCGGGCGGCGCGCGCCGCCTTCGATCTGGCGGGCGTCATCGGGTTCCAGCCACATGGCGACCTGGCGCGGCCCCGGGCCGGAGGGCGCCGCCGCGTGTCCGCCGGGCACGCCGATATTGGTGATCACCGCGTCCACCTCGCGCAGCCGGCTGGCCGGTTCGCGCAAGGGGCCTGCCGGCAGCAGGCGGCCATTGCCGACGCCGCGCTGGTCCTGCACGACGATTTCCAGGTCGCGCGCCAATGCCAGGTGTTGCAGGCCGTCGTCGGAAACGATCACGTCCACCTGGGGATGGGCGCGCAGCAGTGCCTGGGCGGCCAGCGCGCGGCGCGGATGCACCGCCACGGGCGCGCCGGTGGCGCGCGCGATCAAAGCGGGCTCGTCGCCGAATTGCGCGGCTTCCAGTTCGCCCTGGCCGACGCGTGCCTGCGGTCCGAGTTTCACGCCGTAGCCGCGGCTGACCACGCCGGGCGTATAGCCGCGGGCGCGCAGCGCGTCGACGGTGGCGATGACCATGGGCGTCTTGCCGGTGCCGCCCACGTAGATGTTGCCGATCACCACCACGGGCACCGGCGCCCGGTAGGCCGTCGCGCGGCCGTCGCGGTAGCGCGCGCGCTTGCGCGCCACCACGCTTGCGGTCAGCGCGGACAGCGGGCGCAGCAGGGTGGAGAGCCAGCCGCCGCGCTGCCATTGGCGCGCAATCAGCGAGGCTTTGGGGCGGGACGAAGTCACCGGGCGGTCTGGGCGGCGAAGTTGACGCGGCCGATGCCGGCCAGGCGCGCCGCTTCCATGACGTTGATCACGGACTGGTGGGTGGCCTGCGCATCGGCGTTGATGACCACCAGCGGTTCGGTCTTGCCGGCGGCGGCCTGGCGCAGCACGTCGGCGATCTCGGGCGGCGTGGAGACGTCGATCAGCGTGCCATTGAGCGCATAGCGCCCATCCTGGCTGATCGCCACTTCCAGCGCCGGCGGGGTTTCCTGCTCGGCCGAGGCCTGCGGCAGCGTGACCTTCAGTTGCGTGAAGCGGGCGAACGAGGTGGTCGCCGCCAGGAAGATGAGGATGACCAGCAGGACGTCGATGAGCGGAATCAGGTTGATGTCCAGCTCGTCGCGGTCGCCCCGGGAGCCCCGGAAATTCATGGACGGTCCTCGCGCGCGGCGGAGGCGGGCGACACCGCGCGCGCCAGCCGCGCGGCCGACAGTTCCATGGCGTTCAGGTAGCCGTCGACCCGGCCGCGCAGATAGCGGTGCGCGATCATGGCGGGGATGGCGATGAGAATGCCGAAGCCGGTGTTGTAAAGCGCGATCGAGATGCCCCGCGCCAACTGGGCGGGGTCGCCGCCGCCAGGCGTGTACGAACCGAAGATTTCGATCATGCCGACCACGGTGCCGAACAGTCCCATCAGCGGCGCGACCACGGCGATGGTGCCGATGGCGGGGATGTAGCGGCTCAGGTCATGGGCCACGGCGCGGCCGGTGTCCTCGACCACGCTGCGCAATTCCTCGCGCGGCAGATGGCGGTGGCGCATGACCTCGGCCAACACGCGGCCGAGCGGCGAATTGCGTTCCAGGCGGCTCAGGGATTCGGGAGAATCCTGGCGGTTGCGCAGCATCTCGGCCACTTGTTCGTTCAGGCCGCGCGGCATGACCTGGCTGCGGCGCAGCGACAGGAAGCGCTCGAAGATCAGCGCAAGACCCAGCACGGAAGTCGCCAGCAGGGGCCAGATCGGCCAGCCGGCCTCGCGCAAGATGGAAAGCAAAGCGGTCAACTCCAGGTGCGCCGGGGGACGGGGAGGGCCACGCGCCGGCATCTGCTCAAGCCGGAACTGTAACGGCGCGGCCGGGATGTGGCAAGGCCGGCCGGACGGCCAAACTATCCACAGAATTTGTGGATAATTCTGTGCAAAACTTCGCCGGAACGCTTGCGGGCACAGGGCTTGCGCTTGGTTGCTTCAAATACGAGCAACCGTGCATGGTCAGAAATTCCATAAAAATCATGTTCTTAGGTCGAATTTGCTAGCTTTCGGGCCTGTCGCGGCAAAAATGCCCGGACGCGGTATCATGGCGGCCCGCTACGTATGCCCTGTGGACAGGTACGCATCGGAAAGCCTTATGACAATTGAACTTGCAGTCACAAACAACGTATTTGCGCGGGATATCCTGACAGTTGCCCAGCTGAACCAAGCGGTGGGGCAGTTGTTGGAGCGCAGCGTCCCGGCACTGTGGGTTCGCGGCGAGATTTCCAACTTCACGCAGGCGGCTTCCGGGCATTGGTACTTCACGCTCAAGGACAGCCGCGCCGCCGTGCGCGCCGTCATGTTCCGGGGCCGCGCCAGCGCGGTCGGCTTCGTGCCGCGCGCCGGCGACCAGGTGGAAATCAGGGCCAGAGTGTCGCTTTACGAACCCCGTGGCGACTATCAACTGCAGGTCGACGCCATGCGCCGCGCCGGCCTGGGCAATCTGTACGAAGCTTTCCTGCGCCTGAAGGAACAGTTGAACGCGGAAGGCCTGTTCGATCCGGCGCGCAAGCGCGAACCCGTGCCGTTGCCGCGCGCCATCGGCGTGATCACCTCGTTGCATGCCGCCGCGCTGCGTGATGTGCTGTCGGCGCTGGCGCGGCGCGCGCCGCAGGTGCCGGTCATCATCTACCCGGCGCCGGTGCAAGGCGCCGACGCGGCCGGCCGGCTGGCGGCGCAGGTCCGCCAGGCGAACGCCCGCGGTGAGGTCGATACGCTGCTGCTGGTGCGCGGCGGCGGCAGCATCGAGGACCTCTGGAGCTTCAACGACGAAGCCCTGGCGCGCGAGATCGATGCAAGCGCCATCACCACCATCAGCGGCGTTGGCCACGAAACCGACTTCACGATCGCCGACTTCGTCGCCGACGTGCGCGCGCCGACGCCGACCGCGGCCGCCGAATTGGCCTGCGTGCCGCGCTCCGAACTGCTGGGCCGCGTCATGTACGCGGCCGAAACCTTGGTGCGCGGCCAGCAGCGCCGCCTGGAACGCGCGGCGCAGCGTCTCGACCGCGCCGCCGCGCAACTGGTGTCGCCGGCCCAGCGGCTGGAACACCAGCGCGAGCGCCTGAACAGCCTGAGCTACCGGCTGGCATCGGCCTGGGCCGGTCCGCAGGCCCGGCGCGGCGCCCGCGTCAACCTGCTGGCGCAGCGTCTGGCGCATCGCGCGCCCGACACGCGCCGCGGCGCGGAACGCCTGGCCGCCGTGACGCGCCAGCTTGGCCAGACACACGCGCGCCTGCTGGCGCGGCGCCGCGACCAGTTGGCCGCGGCCGGCGCGCAACTGCGCGCGCTCGATCCCGGCAACACGCTGGCGCGCGGGTATGCTATCGCGCGGGACGCCGACGGCCGCATCGTGCGCGATGCCGCCACCCTGGCGGCGGGGCAGGGCCTGGACCTGAGCTTCGCGCAGGGCGGCGCCCGGGTCGAGGTCACGCAGGTGCGCGAGACGCGCGACCTCTGAAGCGCCGCGAACAGGCGGTAGTGGGACAACGCGGCCCTCGGGGCCGGCCGTCAGGGATGGAACGATGCGGTTGAACGAACCACGCAAGCCTGAGCGCCGCATGCGCCAGGCCGCTATGCTGGCGGCGCTGTTGGCCGCCATGACGCTGGCCGCGACGACGCCGGCGCGGGCCGGATTTCAGAACGACCCGCCGCCGCCCGCCGCGCCGCTGTCGGTGGCGCCGCCGCCTCCGGCCGCGCCGTCGCCCCGGGCCGAGCCCAAGCCGCCGTCCGATTGCGACTGCGCGTCGCCCTACCGCGAATATCGGGCGGCCGAGACCGCCGAGACCCGCGCCTTGTTCAACGCCGTTGCCGCCGGCGACGAGGCGGCCTTCGCCGCCGCGCTGGCCAAGGTGAAGCAGCCGGGCGACTACGCGCTTGAAGGCGTGCCGCTGCTGCACGCGCTGCTGATGCCGGCGGGCAAGCGCGGCAAGCACGTGTATTGGGACATGCCGACGGACGAGGCGGCGCGCCTGCGCCAGGCCTGCCACGCGGCGCTGCCGGCCCGCACCCGCATGCTGGCGGCCCTGCTGGCCACCAGGCCGGCGCTGGACGACATCACCTACGAATCGCGCCGTCCGTCGCTGCAACTGGCGCTGCTGTATGGCACGCCCGAGATCCTGGACATGCTGCTGGCGGCCGGCGCCCGCCCCGACCAGCGCGGCGACGAGAACAAGACTCCGCTCGAATTCCTGCTCAGCCGCGATTTCGAATTCGCGGTGCGCATGACCTACCTGCCGCGACTGGTTGACCGCCAGCAGACCACGCGCATGGTGCTGGCCCTGCTCAAGGCCGGCGCCGCGCGTCCCTTCGCCTATATCGACGAACACGCCGATGACGCCATGCGCCAGGCCTTCACGGACGCGCAGGGGCAACCGCGCCGGGCCGCGGACTACCTGGCCTGGGGGCCGCTGGTCGAATTGACCGAAGGCGCCGAAGTCGTGCGCGCGCTGGCCGCCACCGGCACCCGGCCCGCGTACGGCGAGGGCGCCAGTCCGCTGGCGCTGGCGGCCTACACCGGCAACGCGGGCGCGGTGACGGCGCTCGCGGAGCTGGGGCCGCGCACCGCGCCCGACACCGGCTACGGCGCCAGCGGCGACCGCGACCTATGGCTGGACGCGGCCCAGGCCGCCGTGGCGGCCGGACACGGCGACATCGCCGTGCCGCTGTTGCGCGCCGACATGCCGTTCAATCAGCGCGGACCGCAGACCGGCACCGACGCGGCGGTCTTCGTGCGCATGGAAGCGGACGAGCGTCCCATCATGAATCTGGCGGCCGGCAAGGGCGACGTCGTCACCTTGCAGCGCTTGCTGGCGCTGGGCGCGACGGTCGAGGGCGACGATACCGAACCGCATGGCGACACGCCCCTGGCGGACGCGGTGCGGGCCCGCCAGGCCGCGGCCGTGCGCGTGCTGCTGGCGGCCGGCGCCAATCCGACCACCACGCGGGAGGGCTACGACCGCAAGTCCGCCCTGCAGCGCGCCATCGAGGCTGATGACGCGCCATTGCTGCACGACCTGCTGGCGGCCACGCCGCCGGCCGCGCTGCAGGCGCTGCTGGCCGACCCCGCGCGCTCGCCATTGGCGCAGGCGCTGCGCCAGCCGGGCAAGCAGGGCGCCGCGATGCTGCGGCACCTGGCCGATGCCGGCCTCGACCTGAGGACGCTCGATGCCAGCGCCATTCGCCAGGCGCTGGAGAACCGCGACGGCGAGATGGCCAGGTATCTGATCGACGCGGGCGTCCCGGTCAATCCGCAGGCCGCCGCGGCGGCGTCGGACGATCCCTATGACAACAAGGGCGTGCCGCCCTTGCTGGTGGCGGTGACTTCGGGCCAGGCGGCCATGGTCGATGCGTTGCTGGCCAAGGGCGCCGATCCGCTCGGCCTGGCCCCGGACGGCCGCAGCGCCCTGTATTGGGCCATCGGCGGCGGCGACGCGGCCATGTTCGAACGCTTGCTGGCCGCCGGCGCGCGGCTCGACGATCCGCGCTTGCCGCGCGCGCCGGCCGCTCATGCCTTGTTGAACGCCGCGCTTGCCTCCGGCGACCTGGCGCTGGTCAAACGTGTGGAGCAGGGCGCCAAGCAGCCGCTGGCCGACGCCTGCCTGCCGTCGGGGGGCGAATACGCGCTGCTCGACCGGCCCGGGTACTTCGCGCAATTGCAGGCGGCGGGCTACACCGGCGCGCGCGCCGAGTGCGTCGGCAAGGACGGCGCCTTGCCGCAGCGCCTGCTGTCGGCGCTGTTGCGCGACCGCCAGTTGGCGATCGCGCGCCGCGACACGGTGATCGATGTGCTCACGCGCTTGAAGGCCGTGGGCGCCGATCTGGACGCGCGCCAGACCGAGAGCGGCGATACGCCGCTGGTCGCCGCCATCCTGCTGGGCCGCGCCGATCTGGCCGATGCCCTGCTGGCGGCCGGCGCGAGCCCGGACGCCGCCGATGCGCAGGGTCGCAGTCCGGCCTGGGTGGCGCTGGCGAGCGGGCAGCCGGACATGCTGGCGCTGCTGGCGCGGCACCACGCGCGCTTTGATGGCGCGGCGGCGCCCTCGGGCCAGTCGTTCAGCCAGACGCTGGCATGCCAGGCCGCGCCCGGCTTTGCCGCCGCGCTGCAGGCGGCCGGCGCGCCGCTCAAGCAGGCCTGCCCCGCCAAGCCGGGCGCCGCCAAGGCCCTGGGCAAAGCGGCCGCGCGCGTCGCCGGCCATTACTACCTGCGCGGCATGCGCGAAGTCGGCAGCGAGCTGCTGCTGTCGCCCGATGGCCGTTTCGATTACCTGATGAGCTACGGCGCCGTGGACATCCAGGCCAGCGGCACCTGGCGCCTGGAGGGTAGGCAGGTGCGCCTGGACACGCCGCCGATCCAGCCGTTCTCGGCGATCGCGAAGGTCGGCGCGGACTCGCGGCCCGCCGAGGGCGACGAGCTCACGGTGCGCGTGTATTACGAAGGCCGGCCGGTCAAGGTCGATGTGGCGATGTCGTCGGCCAGCGCCGATTACGCCGGCACGCCGAAGCAGTCCGAAGGCGCCGATGGCGTCAGCGCGCCGATCGCGCCGGGTGAGCTCAAGGCCCTGGCGGTGTTCGTGCCGCTGCCTTCCGGCGCGCGCTGGCACAGCGTGGATGTGAGCAAGTCCGATATCGCATCGCGGGCGCTGCGCATCGACCTGGAACTGCCGGAATCGGCTAGTCGCACACCGTTGCACATGACATTGGCGTTGCGCGAAGACGGCGCGCTGGTGGCCGCGCAAGGCGGGCGCGAACTGCGCTATGAGAAAGAGTAGCGTTTACGCGCGCAAGGCATAAACACATGCCCGTTAACCCCGCGCCGCCGCGGGGTTAACGCGGTATCCTCGCAGAGTTGCCGATACAATTGAACGGCTTGATCGTGCACTCAACAGAAGGAACCGACACATGGCACATACTCTTCCCCCCCTGCCTTACGAACTGGACGCGCTGGCTCCGCACATCTCGAAAGAGACGCTGGAGTACCACTACGGCAAGCACCACCAGACCTACGTCACGAACCTGAACAACCTGATCCCGGGCACCGAGTTCGAGAACCTGTCGCTGGAAGACATCGTCAAGAAGTCCTCGGGTGGCATCTTCAACAACGCCGCGCAGATCTGGAACCACACCTTCTACTGGAACAGCCTGGCTCCCAAGGCCGGCGGCGCGCCGAGCGGCAAGCTGGCCGACGCCATCAATGCCAAGTGGGGCAGCTTCGACGCCTTCAAGGAAGCCTTCAACAAGTCGGCCGCCGGCAACTTCGGTTCGGGCTGGACCTGGCTGGTCAAGAAGGCCGACGGTTCCGTCGACATCGTCAACACCAGCAACGCCGCCACCCCGCTGACCACGGCCGACAAGCCGCTGCTGACCTGTGATGTCTGGGAACACGCGTACTACATCGACTACCGCAATGCCCGTCCCAAGTACCTGGAAAACTTCTGGGCCCTGGTGAACTGGGACTTCGCCGCCAAGAATTTCGCCTGATTCCGCTGCGCGCCCGGCGCGCACCGCAGGGCCAAGGCCCCTCGCATCGCGAGGGGCCTTTTTGTTTTCGGCGCGCCCCGGGAGCCGACCGAAATTCTAGATTACGGGGTCAAATTTTGTATTTTGTCGAATTCATTTTGTAGAAAATGAGAATAAATCTCCCTCTCTTTACGAATAAAGCGAGGCGAAGGTCCCGCTATCGTTGAAAGCAGTCTGCGGCCGAGCCATGGGGCCAACGATCGCGGCATGCCCGCCACAACACCGTGGCGTTTGACGGGAAGGGAAGCATGTTGCGGTTTTTTTCGGGGTTGCATATCGGCGCGCGCATCGGCGTGCGACTGTCGGGCGCGTTCCTGCTGGTAGCGTTGCTGGGGGGCTGCATCGGCGCGTTCGGGGTGTGGGGGCTCTCCCGCATCAACGACATGAACGACCAGATCGCCGAGGTCGAATTCCGGGGGCTGTCCGACATCAAGGAAGCCAACATCAGCCTGATCGCCGCCGGCCGTGCGCGCAAGAGCTTCCTGGGCGCCACCACCGAGGAAGAAAGGCAGGCGCTGCGCGCCGAGTTCGACCGCGATGTCGCAAACCTGGAGCGCCTGCGCGCCAAGGCGGCGCAGAGCTTCGTCCGCGAGGACGGCAAGCGCCTGCTGGCGCAATTCGTCGAAGCCGAAGAGCTCTGGAAGCGCGAGGCCATCGAGTTCTTCGAGGCCGCCGAAGGGCTGCCGCTGGCCCAGACCGATGCCGCCATCGTCAACATCACCAAACGCGCCGCCGCCTCGTCCGGCAAGGCCGAGGCGCTGATCACCGAATTGGTCCAGGCCAAGGAGCAGGCGGCCGACCGCGCGGTGCGCGAAGTCACCGACCTGTACTCCGGCACCCGCCTCATCATGATCGGCCTGTCGCTGGCCGGCGTGGCCCTGGGCCTGCTGCTGGGCTGGCTGGTGACGCGCGGCATCACCCGGCCGCTGGGGCGGGCGGTGGAGGCCGCGCGCCGGGTCGCCAATGGCGACCTGAGCGGGGACATCCAGGTCACCTCGCGCGACGAGACGGGCGACCTGATGGCCGCGCTCAAGGCCATGAACGAAAACCTGTCGCGCATCGTGCGCGATGTGCGAGACGGCTGCGAAAGCATCGCCTCCGCTTCCTCGCAGATCGCGCAGGGCAATGCCGACCTGTCGCAGCGCACCGAGGAACAGGCGGCATCGCTGGAGCAGACCGCGGCCTCGATGGAACAGCTCACCAGCACCGTGCAGCAGAACGCCAGCAACGCCGGCGAGGCCGAAAAGCTGGTCACCCAGGCCTCGACCGTGGCGGCGCGCGGCGGCGAGGTGGTCGACGTCGTGGTGCAGACCATGAGCGCGATCTCCGAAAGCTCGCGGCGCATCTCCGATATCACCAGCGTGATCGACGGCATCGCGTTCCAGACCAACATCCTGGCGCTGAACGCCGCGGTCGAGGCCGCGCGCGCCGGCGAGCAGGGCCGTGGCTTCGCGGTGGTGGCCGGCGAGGTCCGCACCCTGGCGCAACGCTCCGCGGTCGCGGCCAAGGAGATCAAGGCGCTGATCGACGAATCCGTCCATCGCGTCGAAGGCGGCACGCGTCAGGCCGACGAGGCCGGTAACACCATGCGCGAGGTGGTCGACAGCGTGCGCCAGGCCGCGATCCTGGTCCACGAGATCGCCAGCGCCTCCGCCGAGCAATCCACCGGCATCGGCCAGGTCAACCAGGCCGTGGCGCAGATGGACACCGTGACCCAGCAGAACGCCGCGTTGGTGGAACAGGCCGCGGCCGCGGCCGGCAGCATGCAGGATCAGGCTGGCCGCCTGGCGCAGCAGGTGCGACGCTTCAAGATCGATGCCGGTCCCGTGTCGATGAATGCCGAACCCCGGGCCCGGCTGATCCAGGCCGGCCGGGCCACGCCGCATCAGGCGGCGGACGCGCGCCAGCAACCGGTCGTGGCGCGCCCGGCCCTCATCAAGCACGACGCGGACGAGGACGACTGGTCGTCGTTCTGAATGGCACGCCTGTGGGCTGGCAGTCAGGCGGCAATGGTATGGTTTAGCCACTTCTGGTTTTGCCACTCCTTGCCGCCCGGCCCCGCCCATGTTCCTGCCCACCCCGCTGCGCCGTATCGCCACCGGTTCCCGCCACCTGCTGCGCCGCAAGTTGCGACAGACCAACCGCCTGTCGCGCAAGAGCCTGCAGATGGCCCTGTTGCTGGGAGGCGCGGCGCTGGTTGCCCTGGTGTCGCTGGGGTTTGCCTACCTGGCCGACCTCGCGCTGGAATGGAACCGCGAATGGGTCGGGCATGCCGGCTGGCTGGCGCTGCTGGTGTTGCCGTGCGCACTGGCCATCCTGCGTTGGGCCACGCTGCGGTTCGCGCCCAATGCCGCGGGCAGCGGCATTCCCCAGGTGATCGGCGCGCTGTCGCTGCCGCCCGGCCCGGGACAGCGCAGCCTCGTGTCGCTGGCGCAGGCGCTGTGGAAGATTCCGCTGGCGTTCTTCGGCATGCTGGCCGGCGCCTCGATCGGCCGCGAAGGGCCGTCGGTGCAGGTCGGCGCCGCGGTGATGCTGGCATGGGGCGATTTCTGGAAGCGTCGCGGGCTGCAACTGCGCGGCTTCCATGCCAACGAGCTGATCGCCGCGGGCGCGGCCGGCGGCCTGGCCGCGGCCTTCAACGCTCCCTTGGCGGGCGTCATCTTCGCCATCGAGGAACTGGGTCGCGGCACCGTGCTGCGCTGGCAGCGGCTGGTGCTCATCGGCGTATTGGCGGCCGGTTTTCTGGTGGTGGCGGTGCAGGGCAACAATCCCTATTTCGGCACCTTTGGCGGCGCGGTCCTTACGCATGGCATGCTGTGGTGGGTACTGATCTGCGCCGCGCTCAACGGTGCGCTGGGCGGTCTCTTCGCGCGCCTGCTGGGCAAGGGGGCGGCCGGCATGGCGCCCGCGGCCTGGCGGGCCTGGATCCGCGTCCATCCCATCTGGACCGCCTTCGCCATGGGCGTGGTGCTCGCGCTGATCGGCCTGGCCACGGCCGGCAGCGTCTACGGCACCGGCTACGGCGCGGCCGCCGACCTGCTGTCGGGCGAGACGCAGAACGCCTTGCCCGCCGGTTTCGGCCTGGCCAAGCTGGCCGCCACCGTGGCTTCGTACTGGGCCGGCATTCCCGGCGGCATCTTCACGCCCGCCCTGACCACCGGCGCCGGCATCGGCCATCACATCTGGCAATTGGCGGGCGAGGGCGTGGACCAGCGCGTGCTGGTCCTGGTGTCGATGGCCGCGTTCCTGGCCGCGGCCACCCAGGCGCCGTTGACGGCCAGCGTGGTGGTCATGGAAATGACGGGCAGCCAGCCCATGCTGTTCTGGCTGCTGGTCGGCTCGCTGCTGGCCTCGGGCGTGTCGCGCCAGTTCTGCCCGCAGCCGTTCTACCATCTGGCCGCCGGACGCTTTCGCCGCCAGGCCATCCTCGAGGCCGGGCGCGCCGCGCGGGCGAGCGCGCCGACACCTTGAGGGCAGGCCGGCATGTGTACGGTGAGTGAACAGTAGCTGGACACCGTCCGTTCTGCGGACATCCTCGGGATGCACCATCTTGGCGCGAAACCGCTGCGTTAAGATCGTGCGCATTCGATTCCTCCACTTCAATCCGAGCATCTCATGACCGTGCATGCCTATATCTGTGACGCGATTCGCACCCCCTTCGGCCGCTACGGCGGCGCACTGGCCCCGGTGCGTCCCGACGACCTCGCGGCCGTAGCCATCAAGGCGCTGGTGGCGCGCAATCCTGGCGTGCGCTGGGAAGAAATCGACGATGCCATCCTGGGCTGCGCCAACCAGGCCGGCGAAGACAACCGCAACGTCGCCCGCATGGCCACGTTGCTGGCCGGTCTGCCGGTCGAAGTTCCCGGCGCCACGGTCAACCGTCTGTGCGGTTCGGGCCTGGACGCCATCGGCAGCGCCGCGCGCGCCATCCGCGCCGGCGAAGCCGGCCTGATGCTGGCTGGCGGCGTCGAAAGCATGAGCCGCGCGCCGTTCGTCATGGGCAAGGCCGATAGCGCCTTCTCGCGCAACGCCGCGATCTATGACACCACCATCGGCTGGCGCTTCATCAACAAGTTGATGAAGGCCCAGTACGGCGTCGACTCGATGCCGGAAACCGCCGAAAACGTCGCCGACGATTTCAAGATCAACCGCGAAGACCAGGACCTGTTCGCGCTGGCCAGCCAGCAGAAGACCGCCCGCGCCCAGAAGGAAGGGTTCTTCGACGCCGAGATCGTGCCGGTCTCGATCGCGCAGAAGAAGGGCGATCCTATCGTCGTGTCCAAGGACGAGCATCCGCGCGAGACCAGCCTCGAGGCGCTGGCCAAGCTCAAGGGTGTGGTCCGCGAAGGCGGCACCGTGACCGCCGGCAATGCTTCGGGCGTCAACGACGGCGCCGCCGCGCTGCTGCTGGCCGACGAAAAAGGCGCCGCGCGCCACGGCCTGACGCCGCGCGCCCGCGTGGTCGGCATGGCCACCGCCGGTGTCGCGCCGCGCATCATGGGCATCGGCCCGGCGCCCGCCACCCGCAAGGTGCTGGCCCAGACCGGCCTGACGCTGGACCAGATGGATGTGATCGAGCTGAATGAAGCCTTTGCCGCCCAGGGCCTGGCCGTGTTGCGCCAGCTTGGCATCGCCGACAACGACCCGCGCGTCAACCCCAACGGCGGCGCCATTGCCCTGGGCCACCCGCTGGGCGCCAGCGGCGCGCGTCTTGCCACCACCGCGATCAATCAGTTGCACCGCACCGGCGGCCGCTATGCGCTGTGCACCATGTGCATCGGCGTGGGCCAGGGCATCGCCTTGATCATCGAGCGTGTCTGATTCCGCTACGGCCCCGGGCGACCGGGGCCGGGCCCGCCGCCGCGCGGTGGCGGCACGGCCAAACGAAAAGGGAGCCCATGGGCTCCCTTGTTGCGTGCGCAGGACCGCGGCTGGCTCAGGGCAGTCCGTCGATCTTCCTGCCGGCCTTCATGCCGTGGCTTTCGTACCAACCCTGCGCCATTTCGAGTGCGTAGCGCACCGGTTTCTTGGAGCAGTGGGTGTCGTCGGTCTGGGGCGCCATGTCTTCGATGTTGACGATCGTGCCGTCGTCGGCGATAAAAGCGATCGACAGCGGCAGCAGGGTGTTGCGCATCCAGAAGCACTGCACGTCGGGCTGCTCGAAGACGAAGAGCATGCCGTCATTGCCGGCCAGTTCCTTGCGGAACATGAGGCCGTCGCGGCGGCTGGCTTCCGTGTTGGCGACTTCTGCGCGGATAATATGGATGCCGGCGGCCAGTTGCGCGATCGGCAGCGTCGGTTGCGGGCCGGTCGCCGTCTGGGCCCCGGCCGCCAGGGGCAACGCCAGGGTGGCGGCGCCGAGCAGCGCGGCTACCGCCGCGCGCGCTGCCGATTTAATGAACGCTGTTTTGAGCAACGCACCACCAACATGAAACAAAGCAGCATTCTTCAGCATGACCAAACGCGGTAATCGCGGTAATAAGAAAATAACAAGGCGGGGCCCGAAAGCCCCGCCTGATAATGGCGCAACCTTACCGTTGCGCTGTAAAGAGTAACTCAGGCAGCGGTGATATTGAGCGCCTGTTTGCCTTTGGGCCCCTGGATAATCTCGAAAGCCACTTTCTGGCCTTCTTTCAGGGTTTTAAAACCATTCATCTGGATGGACGAGAAGTGGGCGAACAGATCTTCACCGCCGTCGTCGGGCGTAATGAAGCCGAAACCCTTTGCATCGTTGAACCATTTGACGGTACCCGTCGATTTGGGATTGTCCCCTTGGACGGCGGTTGCGGTCGTATCAGACATGCGGACTGCCTCATTGAATCGTATGTTGACAGAAGGGCATCGCGGCCTAGACCCCTGTCCCCCCTCCGGCCTCCTGGCAGGTTTTCGGTGAATTGAAAACCCCAGAATGCGTGGATAATGCGCCGCTTTTCTTTGCGGAGTCAAGTATGGAAACTACGCATTTCTACGTGTAATTTTGCGTAAGTTACATGCAAGCCGTCCCCTGATTAAATAGAATAGCCGCCCTATGAGTTCTACCTTGGATACCCAGCATGATTTGGCCGTCGAGAAGGCGCCGGCGCGCGTCGCGCCGCCTCCGATGTACCAGGTGCTGTTGTTGAATGACGACTACACCCCGATGGAGTTTGTCGTGAAGGTGCTGCAGAAGTTCTTCAACAAGAACCACGAAGAAGCCACGCGCATCATGCTTCAGGTGCATCACGAAGGCCGTGGGGTTTGCGGCGTCTACCCGCGCGACCTGGCCGCCACCCGGATTGCCCAGGTGGCCCAGTATGCGCGGGCGCGCCAGCATCCATTGCAGTGCGTGATGGAACCGGTCTGAACTCGCAAGAACAGCGCCGCCACCACAGGCGGCGTTCTGCTGTACAGGGTTGCAAAGCAGGAACCGCGCACCGAGAAGCGCGCGGCACTATCAGGTCGGCAGCTCCGCCGCAAAGGAGCATCGCATTCGAGTAGGCGGGGAGGTTTGCCGTGAGTGGAAAGAACAGCAAGACCTGGCTGGCGGTAGCCGGCGCGATCGTGGTGGCCGGCGCCATAGGCGTGGGTTGGTGGATGGGCAAGGGCGGCCAACCGTCCGCGCCGGCGACGCCGCAGACGGTTACGCCGGCGGCAGCCACGACCGCGCCCGCCGCGACGGGTGGCGCCGCCAAGCCGGAGGCCTTGCCGGCCACGGCCACGGTCGGCACCGCTGACGCGTTCGCGGTCCTCAATTGCCAGCCGCGCCAGTACAACGACTCGCTGGCGCTGGCGGTCACTTTCACACAGCCGGTCGAAGCCAAGGCCGATCTGACCAAGTTCCTGCAGGTCACCGACACCGGCGCCGCCTCGGGCAAACCCGACCAGGACACCGAGCGCAGCGCCAACGGCCAGCAGCCGAGCTCCGTCCAGCCTGGCGACGCCGCGCCCAAGGGCAAGATCGTCCAGGGCAACTGGGTGGTCGGCTCCAATCCGCGCATGGTGTATTTCCCCTTCGTCCAGCCGCAACGCACGTATTCCGTCGCGGTGCGCGCGGGCCTGCCGGGCGCTGGCGACAAGGTCGCCCTGGCCGGCGCCTCGCATTGCGACGTGGTGACCGATGCCATGCCGCCTTCGTTCTATTTCGCCAGCCGCGGCGTGGTGCTGCCGGCCGGCCAGAACGGCGGCCTGCCGGTGGCGACGGTCAACATGCCCGAGGTCGACGTGCAATTCCTGCGTGTCGCGCCCGAGCGCGTGCCGGAACTGTTCGAGTCGGTGCTGGGCATCGGCCGCAACACCTCCGCGTCGGACGATGATGAATCCGGCGGCTACGACGACGAAGACGGCTGGCGCTACTCGGGCAACCGCAGTCTGAAGGGTTCGGTCAGCAACTGGGACCTGGACCGCCTGAACACCCTGACGACCAGTGTCTACCAGGGCCGCTTCCTGACGGACGACAAGCCGAACCGCCGCCACGTCACCTTCCTGCCGGTCGAAGGCATCAAGGAACTGCAGGAACCCGGCATCTACGTCGCGGTGATGAGCCAGCCCGGCCGTTTCCGCTACGAATACCAGGTCACCTACTTCTATGTCAGCGACATCGGCCTGCACGCGCGCCGCTACAGCGACCGCATCGAGGCCTACTCGGTGTCGCTCAAGAGCGGTCAGGCGATCTCGGGCGCGCTCTTCGAACTGGTGGATGGCGCCGGCAAGACGCTGGCCAAGGCCCAGGCCGATGGCCAGGGCCACGTGCGCTTTGACGGCAGCTTCACCAACGCCCGCGTGATCCGGGCCTCGCGTGACAAGGAAATGACCGTGCTGGCGCTGGCCGAGCCCGCGCTGGACCTGTCCGAATTCGATACCGGCGGCCATATTTCCCGCCCCAACAGCCTGTTTGTCTATGCCGGCCGCAACCTGTACCGCCCCGGCGAGACCTTCCATGTGTCCGTGCTGCCGCGCGACCTCGACGGCCGCGTCATGCCGCCCGCGCCGCTGACCGCCACGCTCAAGCGCCCTGACGGCCGCGTGGTCTCGACCAACCTGTGGCAGCCCGCCAAGGACCTGCAGGGTTATGTCGAGCGCGCCATCGACCTGCCGCCCGATGCCCAGACCGGCGCCTGGATGCTGGAACTGCGCGTCGACCCCGCGTCGCGCGCGCCGGATGCTTCCTGGAAGTTCCAGGTCGAGGAATTCCTGCCCGAACGCATGAAGATGGCGCTCACGTCCGACCAGGATGTGTTGGCGCCGAACGACACCCTGACCGTCGACGTGCAGGGCGACTATCTGTATGGCGCGCCCGCCGCCGGCAACCGCCTGCTGTCCAGCTTCCAGGTCAAGCGCGACCGCTATGCGCTGCCGCAGCAATGGCCCGGGTTCATCTTCGGCGACGTGGACGACGATTCGCGCCGCCATTTCGAGGAATTGCCGGAGGCCGCGCTGGATTCGACCGGCGCCGCGCAACTGGAAATCGAACCGCGCACCGAAGGCACCCATTCGCCGATGAAGGTGCGGGTCTCGGCCAGCCTGCTGGAATCGGGCGGCCGCCCGGTGGTGCGCTCGATCGAGCGCAGCGTCTGGCCCGCCGACAAGCTGATCGCCGTGCGTCCGCAGTTCGACAGCGACGTCGCGCGCGAAGGCGCGCCGGCCTCGTTCGAAGTGCTGCGCGTGGACGCCCAGGGCAAGATCGCGCCGCTGGCGCAGGCCCAGATGCGCCTGTATCGAGAGGAACGCCAGTACTACTGGCGCTTTGACGACCAGCGCGGCTGGAACAGCGGCTACACCGAAACCGAGGAACTGCTCGATTCGCGCGAGATCGCGCTGAAGGACCGCAGCCAGTTCACGGTGCCCGTCAAATGGGGCCGTTACCGCCTGGAAATCGCCGATCCCGAGACCGGCGAAACCCTGCGCTACCGCTTCTATGCGGGCTGGGACGCCCAGGACGCCGACGCCATGGGCAACCGCCCCGACCGCGTGCAGATGAAGCTGGAAGGCGTGCCGGCCAAGCCGGGCGACAGCGTCAAGCTGACCCTGACGCCGCCGCACGACGGCCAGGCCCTGATCACCGTCGAGGGCGACCGCATGCTGTGGTCGACCTGGGTGGCCGTGAAGGCGACTGGCACGCAAGTGGAAATCCCGATCGACAAGAGCTGGAAGCGCCATGACCTGTACGTGGCCGCGGCGGTGTTCCGTCCCGGCAGCGAGGGTGACCGCGTGACCCCCGCGCGCGCGCTGGGCCTGACCTTCCTGCCGATCGCCAGCGCCGACCGCAAGCTCGACGTCAAGCTGACGGCCGCGGCCAAGACCGAACCCGAAACCAAGACCACGGTCCGCGTGAAGGTCGATGGCGCCCAGGGCAAGCAGGCCGTGGTGACGCTGTCGGCGGTCGACGTCGGCATCCTCAACATCAACCAGTACCGCACGCCCGATCCGCTCGACTTCTTCTTCGGCAAGCATCGCTACGCGGCCGAACTGCTGGACATGTACGGCAAGCTGATCGAGAAAATGGACGGCACCAAGGGCAAGCTGAAATGGGGCGGCGACGCCGCCATGCGCGGCGACAGCAAGAGCCTGCCCAAGAAGGTCAAGCTGGTCGATTTGTTCTCGGGACCGGTCAAGCTCAACGACAAGGGCGAGGCCGACATCCCGCTGAATCTGCCCGACTTCAACGGCACGCTGCGTCTGATGGCCGTCGCGTTCACCGCGGACAACTACGGCAGCACCGACACCGAAATGGTGGTGGCGGCGCCGATCGTGGCCGAGCTGAACACGCCGCGCTTCATCACCCCGGGCGACCAGGCAGCCATCGCGCTGGACGTGACCAACCTGAGCGGCGCCGACCAGAAGGTGACGGTCAAGCTGGAAGCGCTGGATCCGGTCGGCATCGTCGACGGCACCCGCACCGTGACCCTCAAGGACAAGCAACGCACCACGCTGCGCTTTACCGCCACCACCACGGGCTCCTACGGCCTGGGCCTGATGCGCCTGACCGTGGACGGGCAGGGCGGCGCCAAGCCGATCCACATCGTGCGTGAATCGGTGCTGCAGGTGCAGCCGGCCTACGCGGCCGAGCGCCAGGTGCGCCGCCTGCGCCTGAACCCGGGCGAGTCCAACACGCCGCAGGCATCGTGGGTGGCGTCGTACTACCCCGACTCGACCACGGTCAGCATGACGGTCTCGAACCGTCCGCCGATCAACGTCAACCGCGTGGTCGAAGGGCTGCTCAACTACCCCTACGGCTGCACCGAGCAGACCATCAGCGCGACGCTGCCGTGGGTCCTGATCGACGAGGAAGCGGCCAAGCAGTTCGGCCTCAAGCCGCGCACCCAGGCCGAGCGTGAAGCCAAGGTCGCGGGCGCCATCGGCCGCCTGTCGGGCATGCGCAACGCCGTGGGCTCCTACAACCTGTGGAGCAGCTCGTCCTCGCGCGACGTGTGGCTGACGGCCTACGCCGTGGGCTTCCTGCAGGACGCGCGCGACAAGGGCTTCACCATTCCCGAGGCCTCGCTGGATCGTTCGCGCCAGTGGCTGTTGGAACAGGTGCAGCAGAGCAGTGGTTCGTTCGGCACCTGGTCGACCAATCTGAAGCGCGACTTCGAGTCCGGTCGCCTGGACAGCGGCGGCCAGAGCGTGCTGCGCGAAGACCACCGCCGGTTTGCCGGCCTGGCTACGGCCGCCCTGGCGCTGGCGCGCGACAAGAAGGCGCCGCTGTCGACGGTGCGCCAGTTGTTCGACAACTACCAGGACCGCGCGCGTTCGCCGCTGCCCCTGATCCAGTTGGCCGCCGCGTTCAAGCTGATGGGCGACGAAGGGCGCATGAAGAGCGCGCTCGATCTGGCCATGACGCGCGAGTACGGCATCACCCGCCGCGCCAACAGCTACTACGATGACTGGCTCGGCGATTACGGCAGCGCCGTGCGCGACTACGCGCTGGCGTATGCGCTGGCCAACCAGTACGAGCTGCGCCATGACCGCGTCGAGAACCTGATGACGCAACTGGCCGCGCGCCTGGGCAACCGTTCGTACCTGTCGACCCAGGAACAGATGGCCCTGCTGCTGGCCGCGCGCGCCGCAGGCGGCGACAAGTCGACGCCGGGGCAGGCCGCGCTGACGGTCAATGGCGTGCGCAAGGAGCTGGAAGGCGGCAGGTCCGACCGCACCGTGTCGCTGAGCGCGGCCGAGCTGGCCGGCACGCAGTTGCTCAACACCGGCAGCCAGTCGATCTTCGTCGAGTACGACATCCAGGGCAGCCCGACCACGGTGCCGGCGCCGCGCAACGACGTGATTCAGCTCAAGCGCGGCTGGTACCGTCCCGACGGCAAGCCGTGGGATGGCGGCACGCTGCAGACCGGCGACATGCTGGTGGTATGGGTCCAGGCCAGCGCCAACCAGAACATTCCGGACGGCCTGCTGGTGGATCGCGTGCCGGCCGGTTTCGAGGTCGAGAACCTGAACCTGTCGCAAAGCCCCGAAATGCAGGACTGGAGCATTGGCGGGCGCCGCGTGGCCGACGCGATGGCCGACCCCAACATCAAGCACCGCGAGTTCCGCGATGACCGGTATGTTGCGGCGGTCTCGCTGGGTCGCGGCAAGGTGGACGTGTTCTACCTGGTGCGGGTCGTGACGCCGGGCCGCTATGCGGTGCCGTCGACCGTGGCCGAAGACATGTACCGGCCCGAGATCCGTGGCGTAGGCGAGCAATGGAGCACGGTCGAAATCCGCGATCGCAGCGCCAAGCAGCGTCCTTGAACACCGCCGCCACCCCGCCGGCGGGCGCCTCGCGCGCCCGCCGCTGGCGGCGGCGCGGACTCTTCGCGGCCAGCGTGCTACTCGCGCTGGCCGCGTTGTTATTCGTGTTCGACCGCCTCTATCCCCTGCCTCCCATCGATTCCGGCGGCGCGGCCGTGGTGGTCGCCGCCGACGGCACGCCGCTGCGCAACTATCCCAGCCGCGACGGCATCTGGCGCTACCCGGTCAAGCCTGACCAGGTCTCGCCGCACTACCTCGATACGCTGCTGACCTACGAGGACCGCTGGTTCTACTGGCACCCCGGCGTCAACCCGGTGTCGCTGGCGCGCGCCGGCTGGCAATGGGCCACCAACCGCCGCATCGTCTCGGGCGGTTCGACCCTGACGATGCAGGTGGCGCGCCTGATCGACCCGCAACTGGCCGGCAAGCCGTCGCGCTCGATGAGCGCCAAGCTGCGCCAGGCGTGGCGCGCGGTGCAGTTGGAAATGCACTACAGCAAGGACGAGATCCTGTCGCTGTACCTGACCCACGCGCCCATGGGCGGCATCGTCGAAGGCGTCGAAATGGGCTCGCGCCTGTGGCTGGGCAAGCCGGCGCGCGATCTCAGCCCTGCCGAGGCCGCCATGCTGACCGCCTTGCCGCAGGCCCCGTCGCGGCTGCGGCCGGACCGCCATCCCCAGGCCGCGCAGACCGCGCGCGACAAGGTGCTGGACCGCATGGTGGAACTGGGCCGCTGGACCCCGGCCGAGGTGGCCGACGCCAAGATCGAGCAGGTGGTGGCGCCGCCGTTGCGCGCCCGCTGGCTGGCGCCGTTGGCTGCCCAGCGGCTGTTACAGGAGGCCGGCCGTCCCGCAGCCGGTTCGCGCCGCCCCGGCGCCCGCCCGCCGCTGCTGACCTCGACCCTGGATGCGGACATGCAGGCCGCGGTCGAGCGCATGCTGCTGGATCGGGTCGACAACCTGCCGCCCAAGGTCTCGATGGCGGTGCTGGTGATGGACAACGACACGCTTGAAGTCAAGGCCTACGCCGGCTCGGCCGACTTTTCCGATGATTCCCGATACGCCCACGTGGATATGGTGCGCGGCGTGCGTTCGCCCGGCTCGACCCTCAAGCCATTCCTGTATGCGCAGGCGCTGGACGACGGCCTGATCCACTCGGAAAGCCTGCTGATCGACGCGCCGTTGTCGTTCGGCGGCTACGCGCCGGGCAATTTCCAGGCGTCGTTCTCGGGGCCGGTCAGTGTGGCGCAGGCGCTGCAACGCTCGCTCAACGTGCCGGCCGTGGACCTGCTGGACCGCGTCGGGCCCACCCGTTTCGCCTCGGTTATGCTGACGGGCGGGGTCTGGTTACGTTTGCCGGCCGGCGCCGAGCCCAATCTGAGCTTGATTTTGGGCGGGGGCGGCACCACATTGGAAGAACTGGTGGGCGCTTATCGGGCCCTGGCCCGTGGCGGCATCTCCGGGCGTCCGCGCCTGCGGCCGGAGCAACCGCGGGTCGAGTCCCGTATGATGAGTGCTGGCGCGGCCTGGATTGTCCGCGACATCCTGGAGGGCGGCGGCCACCCGGATCGGCCGTTTTACCAATCGGGCAGCCCGGCGAAGCAACTGGCCTGGAAAACCGGGACGAGTTTCGGATTCCGGGACGCCTGGGCCGTCGGGGTGACCGACAGTTGGACGATCGGGGTATGGGTGGGCCGTCCCGACGGCACGCCGAATCCCGGGTTTTTCGGGGCGAATGTGGCGGCGCCGCTACTGCAGGATATCGTGGCGGCGTTGCCGGAAGGCGCCCAGCACGTGCGCGTGCGGCCTGCCTCGGTGCAGGCGGTCGTGACGTGTTGGCCGCTGGGTTACCGGCTCGGCAGCGTGCCGTCGGGGGAATGCCCCGAGCAGCGCGCGGCGTGGGCCTTGAACGACACGGTGCCGCCGTCGTTCGCCGGCTATGCCGATGCCACGCAGGGGCCGTTGCGCCTGGGGGGCGTGGCCACCGGATCGGTGTTGCGGCCGGTGCCTGGCAGTGCGCAGGTGGCGGTGGATGTGGATGTGCAGGGCGCCGAAGGCGAAGTTTGGTGGATGCTCGATGGTCGCGTGGTGGGTCATGCCGCGTCGGGTCGTCCGTTTAATCTGGTGCTGACGCGGGACGGACGGTATACGCTTACCGTCATGGACGCGCAAGGCCGTCATGACAGCGTGGTTTTTGAAATCGCTGGCGTTACGCCCTGATCGGCATAGAATATGAATCGTGTATTTGCCCGCTTCGATGCGTTACGGAGGAAGCGTGATTTCCCAAGAGCTTGAAGTCAGCCTGCATATGGCTTTTGTCGAGGCCCGTTCGGCCCGGCACGAATTTATTACCGTCGAGCACCTGTTGCTCGCGCTGCTCGATAACGCTTCGGCCGTTGAAGTGTTGCGCGCCTGCGCCGCCAACCTGGATGACCTGCGCCGCAACCTGCGTCAGTTCGTTTCGGAAAACACGCCGGTGATCCCCAGCGGCGCGGAAGTCGACACCCAGCCCACGCTGGGTTTCCAGCGCGTCATCCAGCGCGCGATCATGCACGTATCCGCGGGCGGCACCGGCAAGAAGCCGGTCACCGGCGCGAACGTGCTCGTGGCCATTTTCGGCGAAAAGGATTCGCACGCCGTGTACTACCTGCAACAGCAGGGCGTCACGCGGCTGGACGTGGTGAATTTCCTGTCGCATGGCATTACCAAACAGCCACAGGTGGAGTCCGCCGCCGTGCAGAAAGAGCAGCAAACCAATGGTGAAGAACAGGGCGAATCGCGCCAGTCGCCGCTGGACCAGTATGCGACCGACCTGAACGCCGCGGCGTTGGCCGGCCGCATCGATCCGCTGATCGGTCGCGAGCACGAAGTCGAACGCGTGATCCAGGTGTTGTGCCGCCGCCGCAAGAACAACCCGCTGCTGGTCGGCGAGGCAGGCGTGGGCAAGACCGCGATCGCCGAGGGCCTGGCCTGGCGCATCACGCGCGGCGAGGTCCCCGAGATCCTGCAGGCGGCCCAAGTGTTCGCGCTGGACATGGGCGCGCTGCTGGCGGGCACCAAGTACCGCGGCGATTTCGAGCAACGCCTGAAGGGCGTGCTCAAGCAGATCCGCGGCAATCCCGACGCGATCCTGTTCATCGACGAAATCCACACGCTGATCGGCGCCGGGTCGGCTTCGGGCGGCACGCTGGACGCGTCCAACCTGCTCAAGCCGGCCCTGTCCTCGGGTCAGCTCAAGTGCATCGGCGCCACCACGTATACGGAATACCGCGGGGTCTTCGAGAAAGACCACGCGCTGTCGCGCCGCTTCCAGAAGATCGACGTGGCCGAGCCCAGCGTCGAGCAGACCGTGCAGATCCTGCGCGGCCTGAAGAGCCGCTTCGAGGAACACCACAACGTGCGCTACTCGGCCGCGGCGCTGTCGGCCGCCGCCGAGCTGTCGGCGCGTTTCATCAACGACCGCCATCTGCCGGACAAGGCCATCGACGTGATCGACGAGGCCGGCGCCGCCCAGCGTCTGCTGCCGCGTTCGCGCCAGAAGAAGGTGATCGGCAAGGTCGACATCGAGAACATCGTTTCCAAGATCGCGCGCATTCCGCCGCAGTCCGTCTCCAACGACGACCGCAGCAAGCTCGCCACGCTCGACCGCGACCTCAAGACCGTGGTGTTCGGCCAGGACAACGCCATCGAGGCGTTGTCGGCCGCCATCAAGATGGCGCGCTCGGGCCTGGGCAAGCCGGAAAAGCCGATCGGCGCCTTCCTGTTCTCCGGCCCCACCGGCGTCGGCAAGACCGAAGTCGCGCGCCAGTTGGCGTTCACGCTGGGCGTGGAGCTGCTGCGCTTCGACATGTCCGAGTACATGGAACGCCACGCCGTCTCGCGCCTGATCGGCGCGCCGCCGGGATACGTCGGTTTCGACCAGGGCGGTCTCTTGACCGAGGCCATCACCAAGCAGCCGCATTGCGTGCTGCTGCTCGATGAAATCGAAAAGGCCCATCCGGACGTCTTCAACATCCTGCTGCAGGTCATGGACCATGGCACGCTGACGGACAACAACGGCCGCAAGGCGGACTTCCGCAACGTCATCCTCATCATGACGACCAACGCGGGCGCCGAGACCTTGAACCGTCCGTCCATCGGCTTCGCCAATTCGCGCGTGGTGGGCGACGAAATGGCGGAAATCCGCCGCATGTTCACGCCCGAGTTCCGCAACCGGCTGGATGCGATCATCCCGTTCGCGCCGCTGGACCGCGAGATCATCCTGCGCGTGGTCGACAAGTTCCTGATGCAGCTCGAAGACCAACTGCACGAGCGCCGCGTCGAAGCCGTGTTCACCACGGCCCTGCGCGAGCACCTGGCCAAGGAAGGCTTCGACCCGCTGATGGGCGCGCGGCCGATGCAGCGCCTGATCCAGGACACCATCCGGCGCGCGCTGGCCGACGAGCTGCTGTTCGGCAAGCTCGTCGATGGCGGCACCGTCACCGTGGACCTGGACGAGGCCGGCAAGGTCACGCTGGACTTCGACGACCACGGCAAGCCGCCGTCGGCCGCGCCCGACAAGCAGGAAGTCGAGCTCGTCGAATAGGCCCATGAGTAGCGCGGAGAGCCAGCCGCTGATCGAGTGCGAGCACTGCGCAAGCATCTATCGCCGACATCCGCTCGAACCTGGCGAGACCGCCAATTGCGCCCGCTGCGGCACCATTCTATGGCGCTACAGCGGGCTTACTTTGTCCAATTGGCTGGCGCTCGCGATCGCCGCGCTGATCGTCTTCGGCGTGGCCAATGCCTATCCGGTCGCGTCGATGTCGGTGCAGGGCATGGTGCAGCAGGCTTCGCTGCTGGATGCCATCGACATCACCTGGCGCCAGGGACATTACGTGGTGGCGGTCATGACCGGGCTGGCGGGTTTCGTGCTCCCGCTGTTCCAGTTGATCGTGCTGCTGTGGGTGCTGGGGCCCCTGTCGCGCGGCGTCGAGCCGGCGGAATTTCGCGGCGCGATGCGCCTGCTGGGCCTGTTGCGGCCGTGGTGCATGGTGCCGGTTTTCCTGCTGGGGGTGCTGGTCGCCGTGGTGAAGCTGGCGGGCATGGCCGCGGTGGCGCCCGGCGTCGGCCTGTTCGCCTTTGGCGTCCTGACCATTTTCCTGACCATGCTGGGCCGGCTGACCCCGCATGTGTTGTGGCGCTACGCCGAATCCGGCGGCGTGGTGCCCGTGCATGTGCCCGAGGCAGGGCCCGACGCGGTGCTGACGGGCTGTCATGTGTGTGGCCAGGTTCAGGCGGTGCCGCGCGCCGACGACCCCGAAGCGGAGCACCACTGTGTGCGCTGTCACGCGGTGGTGCACTACCGCAAGCCCGACCACCTGGCCCGCACCTGGGCGCTGTTGCTGGCTGCGATGGTGTTCTATATTCCCGCCAATGTCTTGCCGGTGATGAAGGTCAGTTCGGTGCTGGGCGACAGCGCCCACACCATCCTGGGCGGCGTCGTGGAACTGTGGAACATGGGCTCCTGGGACATCGCGCTGATCGTCTTCATCGCCAGTGTGGCGGTGCCCTTGACCAAGTTGCTGGCGCTGATCCTGCTGCTGCTGACCGAGCAATGGCGCAGCACCACCAACCTGCGTCCGCGCACCCGCCTCTACCAGATGGTCGAGTTCATCGGCCAATGGTCGATGCTGGATGTCTTTGTCGTGATCCTGCTGGCAGCCCTGGCCGATTTCCAGGGCCTGATGGAAATCAGTGCCGGCGCGGGGGCCGCTGCGTTCGGCGTGGTCGTCATCCTGACCATGCTGGCCGCCATGAGTTTCGACCTGCGCCGCAGTTGGGACCTCGAGGATGTGAGTGAGTTGGACGAAGCCGCGCCGGCCGGTGGCGGGCGCGGGGCGTCCGCAGCCGGCGCGCAAGCGGGCTGATGCCGGCATGATCGCGGTGGACGGAAACCTCCCCGCGCGCCGTTCAAAGAAGAAAAGGAAATACCAATGTCCGACCAAGCACCTGGATCTGGTGAAGAGAAGTATGCGTCGCCCACGATCTCGCGCAAGCGCAAGAGCCGGATTTCATGGATCTGGCTCGTGCCGGTCGTTGCGGCGTTGATGGGCCTGTCGCTGGTGGTGCGGACCTGGATGCAGGCCGGCCCTGATCTGTCGATCGAGTTCAATACGGCCGAGGGGCTGGAGGTCGGCAAGACCCAGTTGCGCTACAAGGACGTGAACGTCGGCACCGTCAAGTCGATCGGTTTCAACGCCGATCGCAGCAAGGTGGTGGTGCAGGCCGAGCTGTCCAGGGAAGTCGCCGACCTGGCGCGCGAGGGCACCAACTTCTGGGTGGTGCGCCCGCGCCTGGACGTCAGCGGCGTGTCCGGCCTGGGCACCTTGTTGTCCGGCGCCTACATCGGCGTGGACGCGGTCGAGGGCAAGGACTCGTCCAAGAAGGCGACCAAACTGCATTTCGTCGGCCTGGAGACGCCGCCGGCCGTGACGCACGACCGCGCCGGCAAGCGCTTCAAGCTGAAGGCCGCGGACCTGGGGTCGCTGGATATCGGGTCGCCGGTGTATTTCCGCCGCATCAACGTCGGCCGCGTGATCGGTTACGCACTGGACAAGACCGGCAATGCCGTCAACGTCGAGGTATTCGTCGACGCGCCCAACGACAAGTTCGTGACCAACGGCACCCGCTTCTGGAACGCCAGCGGCGTGGATTTCAGCGTCAACGCCGAGGGCCTGAAGGTGCGGACCCAGTCGCTGGTGTCGATGGCCGTGGGCGGCGTGGCGTTCGAGCCGGTCTACAGCGCGCGTGACGCCAACACCCCGGCGGCGGCCGATTCGCACTTCGAGCTATACGCCACCGAGGCGGCCGCCAAGGCCAACCCCGACGGCGAAGCCTTCCCGATCCGCATGCGCTTCGATCAGTCGATCCGCGGCCTGGCGGTGGGCGCGGCGATCGACTTCTCGGGCATCACGCTGGGCAACGTCACGCAGATCAACATGGACTTCGATCCCGTCAGCAAGCGCTTCTTCGCGCTGGTGGATGCGACGCTGTATCCGGAACGCCTGGGCCGCGTGTACGACGAAGTGCGCGAGCACGCCATCAAGGACGGCGACGAGGCCGGCGGGCGCCTGCTGGGCATCATGGTCAAGCACGGCCTGCGCGCCCAGTTGCGCACCGCCAACCTGTTGACCGGCCAGTTGTACGTGGTGCTGGACGAGTTCCCCAACGTCAAGCCGGTGGAATTCAAGATGACCACGCCGGCGATGATCCCGACCGTGCCGGGCCAGCTCGATCAGTTGCAGCAGCAGGTCAGCAATATCGTCGCCAAGATCGACAAGATTCCGTTCGACAAGATCGGCGAGGACCTGCGCACCACGCTGGCCAGCACGTCCAAGCTGATGAACCGCCTGGACAAGCAGGTGGCGCCCGAGGCACAAGGCGTGCTCAAGCAGGCGCGCGAGTCCATGGCCAGCCTCAACGCCCTGGTGGCGTCGGATTCGTCGTTGCCGGTCAATGCCGAGAAGGCCATGCAGGAACTGAGCCGCGCCGCCCGCTCGCTGCGCGCGTTGGCGGACTTCCTGCAGTCCAACCCCGAAGCGCTGTTGCGCGGCCGCGGCCAGGACCCGATTCCGGGCGCCGGCCCCGTCAGGAACTGAACCCATGACCCGACTCGATTTCCGTCCCTTCCCGACCTCCCGCCCCGGCCCGTTTGCGCGCGGCCTGGCGCTGTTGGCGCTGCCGCTGCTGCTGGCCGCCTGCGCCTCGTCGCCGCCCGTGCACTACTACACGCTGCAAGGGCCGGCGCCCCAGCCCCCGGCCGTGCCGCGCGCCGCCGCGCCGTTCCTGCTGGAAGTGCAGGGCGTCAATGTGGCGGCCCAGGCCGACCAGCCTCAATTGATGGTCCGCACCGGCGACGGCAGCGTGGCGGCGATGTATTCCGAGCGCTGGAGTTCGCCCTTGGGGGACGAGATTCGCGGTGCGCTGTCCGACGCGCTCAAGCACGACCTGGGCGCGCTGGACGTGCAGGTGGTCAAGCCCGCGCCCACCGCGCCGGTCTGGCGGGTGCAGACCGACGTGCAGCGGTTCGACCTGGTGTCCGGCAGCATGGCGCAACTGGACGCCACCTGGCGGGTGCGGCCGGTCAATCTCAAGGGTAACGGCCTGCTGTGCCGCAGCGTCGTCACCGAAACCGTGTCGGAGGCCGGCATCCCCGCGCTGGTCGCCGCGCAGCAGCGCGCGGTGGCGGCGCTGGCGGGCGCCATGGCGTCCGCCATCCGCGGGCAGACGCCCGACAGCGGCGGCGCGGTGCGGATGCTGGGCTGCTCGCCGCTGCCCGATGCCGACAAGCCATAAAAAGGGACGGGCAGGGTGCCAAAACCTGCCGCGATCTCAATCGGTTAACCCTAGGGTTAACCTTAATACAAACCCGGTTGCAACCTGACTAGCATACGGTCCTACCGATGCCGGGCCCCCTTGCGGGTCCGGTGTGACCTTTGCCATGCGACAGGAAGCAATCTCTTATGGCCAGCACCACCCTCGGCGTCAAGGTCGATGACGCGCTACGCGATCGCCTGAAGGCCGCCGCGCACAAACTCAACTGCACGCCGCACTGGCTGCACAAGCAGGCGATCCTTGCCTACCTGGACAAGATCGAGCGCGGCCACCTGCCCGCCGAGATGTCCCATCTGGGCGGGGAAGAGGGAGGCGATGACGAGGGGGGCGAACACCAGGCCGCCGCCACGCCGCCGTTCTACGAATTCGGCCAGGACGTGCAGCCGCAATCGGTGCTGCGCGCGGCCATTACCGCCGCCTACCGCCGCCCCGAGCCGGAATGCGTGCCGCTGCTGCTGGGCCAGGCGCGCATGCCGAACCTGGAAAAAGTGCATGCGATGGCCACTGACCTGGTCAAGAAGCTGCGCGGCAAGCGCACCGGCGGCGGGGTCGAAGGCCTGATCCAGGAATTCTCGCTGTCGAGCCAGGAAGGCGTGGCGCTGATGTGCCTGGCCGAGGCGCTGCTGCGCATTCCCGACCGCGCCACGCGCGACGCGCTGATCCGCGACAAGGTCGCGCGCGGCGACTGGAAGTCGCACATGGGCGGCTCGCAGTCGCTGTTCGTCAATGCCGCCACCTGGGGCCTGATGATCACCGGCAAGCTGGTGGCCGTGAGCAGCGAGCAGTCGCTGTCCAAGGCGCTGACGCGCCTGATCGGCAAGGGCGGCGAACCGCTGGTGCGCAAGGGCGTGAACATCGCCATGCGCATGATGGGCGAGCAGTTCGTTTCGGGCCAGACCATTTCCGAAGCGCTGGCCAACAACCGCAAGATGGAAAGCCGCGGCTTCCGCTATTCATACGACATGCTGGGCGAAGCGGCCACCACGGCCGAGGACGCCGACCGCTATTACGCCTCGTACGAACAGGCCATCCACGCCATCGGCAAGGCCGCCGCCGGCCGCGGCATCTACGAAGGCCCCGGCATCTCCATCAAGCTTTCGGCGCTGCATCCGCGCTATTCGCGCGCCCAGCGCGAACGCGTCATGGCCGAGCTGCTGCCGCGCGTGAAGGCGCTGACCATCCTGGCGCGCAGCTACGACATTGGCCTGAACATCGATGCCGAGGAAGCCGACCGCCTCGAGATCTCGCTGGATCTGCTGGAGGCGCTGTGCTTCACGCCCGAGCTGGAGGGCTGGAACGGCATCGGCTTCGTCATCCAGGCCTACCAGAAGCGCGCGCCGTTCGTGATCGACTACGTCATCGACCTGGCCCGCCGCAGCCGTCATCGCGTGATGGTGCGTCTGGTCAAGGGCGCCTACTGGGACAGCGAGATCAAGCGCGCCCAGGTCGACGGCCTGGAGGGCTATCCGGTCTACACCCGCAAGGTCTACACCGACGTGGCCTACCTGGCCTGCGCCCGCAAGCTGCTGGGCGCGCCGGAAGCCGTGTATCCGCAGTTCGCCACCCACAACGCCTACACGCTGTCGGCGATCTACCAACTGGCCGGCCAGAACTACTACCCCGGCCAGTATGAATTCCAGTGCCTGCATGGCATGGGCGAGCCGCTGTACGACGAAGTGGTCGGACCGCTGGCGCAGGGCAAGCTGAACCGCCCCTGCCGCATCTACGCGCCGGTCGGCACGCACGAAACGCTGCTGGCCTACCTGGTGCGCCGCCTGCTGGAAAACGGCGCCAACACCTCGTTCGTCAACCTGATCGGCGACGAGAGCATCCCGGTCGAGACGCTGGTGGCCGATCCGGTCGAGGCCGCCTCGCGCATCGTGCCGTTGGGCGCGCCGCACGAGAAGATCCCGCTGCCGCGCGAACTCTACGGCAATCCGCAGCAGGGCGCGCGCGCCAACTCCGCCGGCCTGGATCTGAGCAACGAACACCGCCTGGGCTCGCTCTCGGCCGCGCTGCTGACCAGCGCCGCCACGCCCTGGCGCGCCGCGCCCATGCTGGGCGAGGGCGATGGCGCCTGGGACACGGCGCGGGCCATCGAGGTGCGCAACCCCGCCAACCTGCACGACGTGGTTGGCCACGTCATCGAAGCCAATGGCGAGGAAGCCGAGGCCGCCCTGCGCGCCGCCGCCAATGCCGCGCCCATCTGGCAGTCGACCCCGGTGGCCGAGCGCGCGCAATGCCTGCGCCGCGCCGCGCAAATGCTGGAAGAGCAGATGCAGACCCTGCTGGGCCTGATCGTGCGCGAGGCCGGCAAGTCGCTGCCCAACGCCATCGCCGAGGTGCGCGAAGCGGTGGACTTCCTGCGCTACTACGCCGACCAGGCCGACCGCGAATTCAGCAACGACACCCATCGTCCGCTCGGGACGGTGCTGTGCATCAGCCCCTGGAATTTCCCGCTGGCCATTTTCACCGGCCAGGTCGCGGCCGCGCTGGCGGCCGGCAATACCGTGCTGGCCAAGCCCGCCGAGCAGACGCCGCTGATCGCGGCGCAGGCGGTGGCGATCCTGCGCGCCGCCGGCGTGCCGCCGGGCGCCGTGCAACTGCTGCCGGGCCGCGGCGAAACCGTGGGCGCGCAACTGGTGGCCAGCCCCGGCGTGCGCGGCGTGATGTTCACCGGCTCGACCGACGTGGCGCGCATCATCGCGCGCACGCTGGCCGACCGCCTGGACGACGACGGCCACACCATCCCGCTGATCGCCGAGACCGGCGGCCAGAACGCCATGGTGGTCGACTCGTCGGCGCTGGCCGAGCAGGTGGTGTTCGATGTGCTCAGCTCCGCATTCGATTCGGCCGGCCAGCGCTGTTCCGCGCTGCGCGTGCTGTGCGTGCAGGAAGACAATGCCGATCACGTCCTGACCATGCTGCGCGGCGCCATGCGCGAGCTCAGCGTGGGCAATCCCGACCGCCTGTCGGTCGACGTCGGACCGGTCATCGATACGGAGGCGCGCAACAATATCCAGCGCCACATCGATGCGATGCGCACGGCGGGCCACCGCGTGGACCAGGTGGAGTTGAATGGCGAATGCCGCCACGGCACGTTCGTGGCGCCCACCATCATCGAGATCGACCACATCAGCGAACTGACCCGCGAGGTGTTCGGTCCGGTGCTGCACGTGGTGCGCTACGCCCGCGACGAGCTGGACGGGCTGCTGGACGCCATCAACGGCACCGGCTATGGCCTGACCTTCGGCGTGCATACCCGCATCGACGAGACCATCGCCCACGTGACCGGCCAGGTCCACGCCGGCAACGTCTACGTCAATCGCAACATCGTCGGCGCGGTGGTCGGCGTGCAGCCGTTCGGCGGCGAGTGCCTGTCGGGCACCGGTCCCAAGGCTGGCGGCCCGCTATATATGTACCGCCTGCTGGGCACGCGCCCCGAGGGGTTGCCGCCGGCGCTGGACGCGGCCGCGCCGTTGCCGCAGCGCATTGCATTGCCGGGTCCCACTGGCGAGACCAACACTTATATGGTCGAGCCGCGCGGCGCGGTCTATTGTGTGGCGGCCACGGAGGCCGGCGCGCGTGCCCAATGGGCGGCGGCGCGTCTGACCGGCAATCACGCGTGGTTCGCCGATACGCCGGCGGCGCAGGCGCTGCTGGCGGGATTGGACGCCGAGCAGCAGGGGCAGGCGGGCATTCTGGCCGATGCCGAGGTCGACCACGCCGATTACCATGCGGTGCTGTTCGAAGGCGATGGCGACACGCTGCGCACGCTGAACCAGCGCATCGCGCAACGCCCCGGCGCCATCCTGGCGGTGCATGGATTGACCTCGGATGCCCTGGCGGCCGGCGCCTCGTATGTGCCCGAGCGCCTGCTGACGGAGCGTTCCATCAGCGTCAATACGGCGGCGGCCGGCGGCAACGCCAGCCTCATGACCATCGGTTGAACGTGACCGAGGGGTAACCCTTGGGAAACCAAGGGTTATCTCCAATATCTAGCGAGGTTGCACTGGAAGCAAAATCCGGTCGCACCTGAAGTTCGATTGTGGCAACCCGGCAATCGCACTCAAATAGATCACCTGGCCCAAAAGCCCAGGTATAACAAAGCCACATCCGACATACCGGAGGATTCCCATGAAGTTTCGCACCACTTTGAAGCTTGTCGCCGCCAGCATCGCCGCCGTCGGCATGGCCGCCGCCGCGCAGGCCGCCGACGTCAAGTTCGGCTTTGCCGCGCCCCTGACCGGTCCCCAGTCGCACTACGGCGAGGACATGCAGAACGGCCTGAACCTGGCCCTGGAAGAAGCCAACAAGAAGGGCATCAAGGTCGACGGCCAGCCCGCCAAGTTCGTGCTGGTGTCGCGCGATGACCAGGCCGATCCGCGCGTCGGCGTGCAGGTGGCGCAGCAACTCGTCGACGAGAACGTGGTCGGCATCCTGGGCCACTTCAATTCGGGCACCACGATCCCCGCCTCGCGCGTCTACCACGAAGCCGGCCTGCCGCAGATCGCCATGGCCACGTCGCCCGAGTACACCAAGCAGGGCTACGAAACCACCTTCCGCATGATGACCAGCGACACCCAGCAGGGCGCCGCGGTCGGCAAGTTCATGGTGCAAAGCCTGAAGGCCAAGAAGGTCGCCATCATCGATGACCGCACCGCCTACGGCCAGGGCCTGGCCGACGAGGTCGAGAAGGCCGTCAAGGCCGCCGGCGGCCAGGTGGTGCGCCGCGAGTACACGACCGACAAGGCCAACGACTTCACGGCCATCCTGACCAACATCAAGGGCTCGGCGCCCGACGCCATCTTCTACGGCGGCCTGGACGCGCAGTCCGGCCCGATGAAGCGCCAGTTGGCCACGTTGGGCCTGAAGTCGCCGCTGGTTTCGGGCGAAATGACCCGCAGCGACACCTTCATCAAGCTGGCCGGCGACGCCGCCGACGGCACCTTCGCCTCGCTGGCCGGCGTGCCGCTGGACAAGATGGCCGCGGGCAAGGACTTCGAAAAGCGCTACCAAGAGCGCTTCAAGAAGGCCCCCGGCGTCTACGCGCCCTACGCCTATGACGGCGCCTGGAACATGATCGCGGCGATCGAAGCGGCCGGCTCGGCCAAGCCCGAGAAGTACCTGCCGGAACTGGCCAAGCTGAACCGCAAGGGCGCGACCAGCGAGCACATCGCCTACGACAAGAACGGCGACCTGAAGGAAATCTCCGTCACCATCTACGAAGTCAAGAATGGCAAGTGGGAGATGGTTGAAACGATGGTCAGCCAGGCCAACTAAGGCCGCCTGACCCGGCCAGGACGCGGCGCCGCCGTGCCTGGCCATCCTGATTGACCCCGCGCGCGCCGCCCGGCGCGGCGGCGATTTGCGCGAAGGCGGCCCCCGGGCCGCGCCGCATCCGATCCTCGCGCGATTTTTCCAGGCTTATTTCCACGGCCCCTATGGATATCTTCATTCAACAACTGATTAACGGCGTCACGCTCGGCAGCGTGTACGCCCTGGTCGCCCTTGGCTACACCATGGTGTACGGCATCATCGGGCTGATCAACTTCGCGCATGGCGACGTCGTCATGATCGGCGCGATGGCGGCCACCACGATCGCCATCTCGCTGGTCGGCGGCGACCCGTCCGCGTCCGCCTTCATGGTGCTGGGCCTGGGCCTGCTGGTGTCCGTGCCGCTGTGCATGGCCGTGGGCTGGACCGCCGAGCGCGTGGCCTACCGGCCGCTGCGCCGCGCGCCGCGCCTGGCCGCCCTGATCACCGCCATCGGCGTGTCCATCATCCTGCAGAACGTGGCGATGATGGGCTGGGGCCGCAACTACCTGAACTTCCCGCAGGTGCTGTCGCCGCGGGTGTTCGAGATCTTCGGCGCGCGCATGAGCACGCTGCAGATCGCCATCGTCGCGATCGCCGCGCTCATCATGGGCGGGTTGCTGGCCGTGGTGCACAAGACGCGCCTGGGCACCGCCATGCGCGCCACCGCGCAGAACCGCGAAGTGGCCGGCCTGATGGGCGTGAACATCAACACCGTGATCTCGGCGGCGTTCCTGATCGGCTCGGCGCTGGCCGCGGTGGCCGGCATGATGGTCGCCACCTACTACGGCGTGTCCCAGTACACGATGGGCTTCATGCTGGGCCTGAAGGCCTTCACGGCCGCGGTGCTGGGCGGCATCGGCAACCTGGTCGGCGCCATGGCGGGCGGCCTGCTGCTGGGCATCATCGAATCGCTGGGCGCCGGCTACATCGGCGACCTGACCGGCGGTTTCCTGGGCAGCCACTACCAGGACGTGTTCGCGTTCTTCGTGCTGGTGCTGGTGCTGATTTTCCGTCCGTCCGGCCTGCTGGGCGAGCGTGTGGGGGACCGCGCATGAGCACCACCCTGAAACACAGCGGGCTGTCGACCCGCAACCTGATCGGCATCGCGCTGATCGGCATCGTGCTGGCGGTGCTGCCGTTCGTGATCGGCATGGCCGGCCAGAGCTGGGTCCGCATCCTGAACTTCGCGCTGCTGTACGTGATGCTGTCGCTGGGCCTGAACATCGTGGTGGGCTTCGCCGGCCTGCTGGACCTGGGCTATATCGCGTTCTACGCGGTGGGCGCCTACACCTGGGCGCTGCTGGCCTCGCCGCATTTCGGGTTGCACCTGCCGTTCTGGGCGATCCTGCCGATCGCGCTGGCGGTGGCGTGCCTGTTCGGGGTGCTGCTGGGGGCGCCGACGCTCAAGTTGCGCGGCGATTACCTGGCCATCGTGACGCTGGGCTTCGGCGAGATCATCCGCATCTTCCTGAACAACCTGAACGCGCCGGTCAACATCACCAACGGCCCGCAGGGCATCAACCGCATCGATACGTTCAAGGTGGGCGAGTTCGCCTTTGGCCGCACCGAGAGCCTGCTGGGCATCCGCGTGACCGGGCCGGAGAAGTACTACTACCTGCTGCTGGCGCTGACGCTGATCATCATCCTGGTGTGCGTGCGGCTGCAGAACTCGCGCATCGGCCGCGCCTGGGAAGCCATCCGCGAAGACGAGATCGCCGCCAAGGCCATGGGCATCAACACCCGCAACATCAAGCTGCTGGCCTTCGCCATGGGCGCCTCGTTCGGCGGCGTGGCGGGCGCGCTGTTCGCGTCGATGCAGGGTTTCGTCAGCCCCGAGAGCTTCTCGCTGATGGAATCCATTTCCATCCTGTGCATGGTGGTGCTGGGCGGCATGGGCCACATCCCGGGCGTGATCCTGGGCGCGCTGATCCTGGCCGCGCTGCCGGAATTCCTGCGCGCGGTGGTCGAGCCGGTGCAGCAGATGGTGTTCGGCGCCGTGGTGCTGGATCCCGAGGGCATCCGCATGCTGCTGTTCGGCCTGGCGATGGTGTGCGTGATGCTGTTCCGTCCCGCCGGCCTGTGGCCGTCGGCCGTGCGCAAGCGCGAACTTTCGACCAAGACCCAGGGAGGCGCGGCATGAGCAAACTGCTGCAAGCCCAGGGACTGGGCAAACGCTTCGGCGGCCTGCAGGCCTTGTCGGATGTCAGCTTCGACATCGAGCAGGGCGAGATCTACGGCCTGATCGGCCCCAACGGCGCCGGCAAGACCACGCTGTTCAACGTGCTTACGGGCCTCTACATCCCGGAAGACGGTAGCTGCACCTTCAACGGCGCCTCGATGTCGGGCAAGAAACCGCACGAGGTGGCGCACGCGGGCCTGGCGCGCACCTTCCAGAACATCCGCCTGTTCGCCAACCTGAGCGCGATCGAGAACGTCATGATCGGCCGCCACATGCGCACCCGCGCCGGCGTGCTGGGCGCGGTGTTCCGTACCCGCGGCACGCGTGCCGAGGAAGCCGCCATCGAGGCCCGCGCCCAGGAGCTGCTGGACTACGTCGGCATCGGCCACCGCGCCAACGACGTGGCGCGTTCGCTGCCCTACGGCGACCAGCGCCGCCTGGAAATCGCGCGCGCCTTGGCCACCGATCCCAAGCTGCTGGCGCTGGACGAGCCGGCCGCCGGCATGAACGCCTCGGAAACCGTGGTGCTGCGCAAGCTGATCGAGAAGATCCGCGACGACGGCGTCACGGTGCTGCTGATCGAGCACGACATGAAGCTGGTCATGGGCCTGTGCGATCGCGTGCTGGTGTTGGAATACGGCAAGGTGCTGGCCATGGGCAAACCCGCCCAGGTGCAGCGCGACCCCAAGGTCATTGAAGCGTATCTGGGCGCGGGCGCCGCCCAGGATCCGCTGATTCATCAGGAGCGCCCGGCATGACGACGGCAAGCAAACCCCTACTGGAACTGCGCGGCCTGCAGGTCGCCTACGGCGGCATCCGCGCGGTGCGTGGCATCGACCTGCGCGTGGACGAAGGCGAACTGGTGTGCCTGATCGGCGCCAACGGCGCCGGCAAGAGCACGACCCTGCGCGCAATCTGCGGCCTGGTGCCGCTGGCCGGCGGCGAAGTGGTCTACGGCGGCCAGTCCATCGGCGGCCAGAAGTCGCACGAGCTGGTGCGCCAGGGCCTGGTGATGGTGCCCGAGGGCCGCGGCATCTTCGGCCAGCTCACCATCGAGGAAAACCTGGCGATGGGCGCCTACATCCGGCGCGACGCCGCGCAGGTGCGGCAGGACACCGACCGCGTGTTCACGCTGTTCCCGCGCCTGGCCGAGCGCCGCAAGCAGGCGGCCGGCACGCTGTCGGGCGGCGAGCAACAGATGGTGGCGATGGGCCGCGCGATGATCGCGCGGCCGAAGCTGCTGTTGCTGGACGAACCCTCGATGGGACTGGCGCCGCTGATGGTCGAGAAGGTCTTCGAAGTGGTGCGCACCATCGCCAGCGAAGGCGTCACGATCCTGCTGATCGAGCAGAACGCCCGCCTGGCGCTGGAGAACAGCCACCGCGGCTACGTGATGGAATCCGGCGAGATCACGCTGTCCGGTCCCGCCGCCGACATGCTGCACGATCCCAAGGTGCGCGCCGCGTACCTGGGGGAAGTGGAAGAGGCGTAGGCCCGTCCATTTGCCGCAATGAAAAAGCCCGGCCATGCCGGGCTTTTTCATGCGCGTCGGGCTCAGCCGGTCTGGCGCTTGAGGAAGCCCTCGATCAGGGCGGCGAAGGCGGGCGGGCATTCCTGCATCGGGTAATGGCCGCAATGCGCAATGACGTGCAGCGTCGCGTTGGGATGCCAGGCCAGGAAGCTGCCTTGCATCGCTTGCGCGTCGATTCCCGGGTCTCGATCGCCGACCACGACCAGGAACGGCGTCTCGATTCCGCGCACGGCGTCGACGAAGTCCGCCGTCACCAGCATGTCGAGGTACTTGCGCCGGCAGGCGGGCGCCACGGTCGCGCGGTTGTGGTGGACCTTGGCGTCGGCCCAGCCGTCGGACAGGCCGCTGGAGACATGCCGGAACAGCCGCCGCAAGGCCTCGTCGTCCTCGGTGGTGCTGGCGAAGAACGCCAGGGCCTCCGGCCCCAGGCGGTTGCCGGTGGCGGAGACGGGGCATACCGCGATGGCGCTGGCGATGCGTGACGGCGCGTCCGCGGCCAGGCGTTGCGTGATCATGCCGGTCATCGAATGGCCGACGATGTGGAACCGCTGCCAGCCGAGCCGGTCGGCGAGCGCCAGGCAGTCGGCGGCGATTTCCTCGACCGTGCAGGCGCCGGTCAGCGCGATGGATTGGCCGTAGCCGCGCAGGTCGGCGAACACGTAGGTGAAGGCCTGGCCGTCGAGCCAGGGCATGACGGCATCGTAGCTGCCGTGGTCGCCGAGCCAGTCGTGCAGGACCAGCACGGGGATCGGGCCGTGGCCCAGGCGCGCATAGCCGAGACCGGCCGGCGAGCCGGGATGGATTTCAAGGGACGTCTTCATTCCAGGTTTCCTTGTGTGAGGGGAACGAAAACGAAACGCCCTCCCGGCGGACCGGGAGGGCGTTTTCAAAGTGCAGCCATCCTATCAAATCGCCGGCGCCAGCGTCAACGGGGCGGCGTCGCCGCCGGCGCGCTGGCGGGAAGGCCGGCTCAGGCAGGCTGCGGCACGATCCGCTCGCGCCCGATCAGCAGGGCGATGACGGCGGCGATCAGGCCAGTGGCGCCGGCTGCGACGAAGGCCATCAGGTAGCTGCCTTGCGACTCGCGCACCACGCCCGCCATCCAGGCCGCGCTGGCCGCGCCCAACTGGTGGCCGGCGACGATCCAGCCGAACACGATGGGCGCCTCCCGGTCGCCGAAGGCTTCGGTGGCCAGGCGCAGCGTGGGCGGCACGGTGGCGATCCAGTCCAGGCCGAAGAACACCGCAAAGATCGCCAGGCTGTAGAACGAGAAGTCGGAGTAGGGCAGGTAGACCAGCGCCAGGCCGCGCAGTCCGTAATAGACGAACAGCAGCTTGCGCGGATCGTAGCGGTCGGTCAGCCAGCCGGAGGCGGTGGTGCCGAACAAGTCGAAGATGCCCATGATCGCCAGCAGGCCGGCCGCCTGCACTTCGGGCATGCCATGGTCGCCGCAGAGCGCGATCAGGTGCGTGCCGACCAGTCCGTTGGTGGTGAAACCGCAGATGAAGAAGGTGGCGAACAGGAACCAGAAGGTGCGGGTCTTGGCGGCGCGGCCCAGGGCGCCGAAGGTGGCGGCGATCATGCCGGTGCGCGGCGCAACGGGCGCGGGCGGCGCATGCGGATCGCTGCCGAACGGCACCAGGCCGACGCTGGCGGGGCGGTCGGGCACCAGCCACCAGGCCAGCGGCACCAGCGCGGCGGCGGCGCCGGCCACGGTCCACACCACCCGGGTCCAGTCGCCCGACGACGCCAGCGCCGCCAGCAGCGGCAGGAAGATCAGCGTGCCGGTGGCGGTGCTGGCCGTCAGCAGGCCCATCATCAGGCCGCGATGCTTACTGAACCAGCGGTTGACCACGGTCGCGCCCATGACCACGGCGACCGCGCCCGAGCCGATGCCCGAGAACACGCCCCACGTCATCAGCAGGTGCCACGGCTGGGTCATATAGGCGCTGATGGCGCTGGAGGCGGCCATCAACGACAAGGCGGCGATCAGCACGCGGCGCAGGCCGAAGCGTTCCATGGCGGCCGCGGCGAACGGCCCGACCAGGCCGTACAGGAAGATGCCGACGGCGGCGGCGAACGAGGTGGTGCCGCGGTTCCAGCCGAAGCTTTCCTCCAGCGGCACCAGCAGCACGCTGGGCGAGGAGCGCAGGCCGGCCGATACCAGCAGGGCCAGGAACACGACCGCGACCACGACGAACGCGTACTTCTGGCCGGCGCGGCGGAAGGGGATGGGGGGGTGGGCTATACTCATGTTACTGACCGGTACGTAATTTGGTTTGCGAATAGTACGTACCGGTTAGTAACATCGTCAAGAGGTATTTTTGACGTCCCTGTTTTCAGGGCGGCCGGCCTTGCCGGCCGGTCTCAGTGAGGAGTTCCAGTCATGGCCAGCAAATCCCCGGCGGGTGGCAAGACCGCCGTCGCCGATACGCCCGCGAAGCCGCTCCTGGCGGCCGATCGCATCCGCAAGACGGCGCGCGAGATGTTCTACCGCGACGGCATCCGGGCGGTGGGCGTGGACGCCATCGTCAACCAGGCCGGCGTCACCAAGCCCAGCCTGTACCGCAGCTTTTCGTCCAAGGACGAACTGGCCGCGGTCTATCTGCGCGACTACGACGCCGAGTTCTGGGGGCGCTTCAACGCCGCCTGCGACGCGCATCCCGGCGATCCCCAGGCGGGGTTGCGGGCCTATCTGTCGGGCCTGAGCGTGCGGGCGGTGCAGAACGGCTATCGCGGCTGCGGCTTGACCAATGCCGCGGTGGAATATCCCGAGGCCGGCCATCCGGCCCGCGTGGTCGCGGTCGAGCACAAGGTCGAGCTGCGCCGGCGCCTGGCCGCCATGGCCGCCGAGATGGGCGCGCCCGATCCCGCCAAGCTGGGGGATGGGTTGTTGCTGCTGATCGAGGGCGCCTTCGTCTCCAGCCAGTTGTTCGGCGAGGGCGGTCCGGCCGCCCGGGTGGCCGACATGGCCGACCTGCTGATTGACGCACATCTGGGGCGGCGATAGGTTTTTGCACTGCACAATACTGGTGCCAGATGTGGTGCCGGATGCACCGTTGTGGTGGTGTTTGTACTTATTTCGCAACGCCAAAAATAATGCTAGGCATTTTTATTGCAACGCAGCATGCGCGGGTCTAAGATGGACTCGTGCTGTTCCCCCATCGCGCTTTCTCAAGGAGAGAATCATGAGCGATACCGCGTTGAAAAATGCCCGCATGTCGGATGCGCTGGAGCGGTCCCTGATCCGCGAGGCCATCAAGGCGGAAACCCTGTCCGGCCCGTTCTCGCGCATGGGCTGGCGTCGGCTGAAGCTGCGCCTGCGCCGCTTGGGCGGGGCCGTCGGCGAAGTGCTGCACGACATGGACGCCGGCCGCCGCCAGCATCCGGTGATCTCCGCCCGCCGCTGAACCCGGGCCATGCGCTAGAAAAACGCCAGCGATTGCTGGCGTTTTTTCATGGGGAGGCCGTTGTCAGGCCGCTCCCGCCGCGGCGTCGATGATCCAGTCCAGGAAAGCCCGTACCTCCGGCCGCTCGGCCGCGCCCGGCACGGTGACCGCGTAGTAGGCGAATCGCGCGGGCCATGGTTTGTCCAGCACCTGCGCCAGCCGGCCGGCGGCGATCTCCTGCTGCGCGTACTGCTGCGGCACCAGGGCCAGCCCCTGGCCGGATTCCGCCGCGCGGATCAGCAGGAAGTCATCCTCGAAGGCATTGCCGCGTTCGGCGCGCGGATCCGCCGGCGCGCCGCAGGCCGCCAGCCACAGGGGCCAGTCGGCGCGGTCCGAGTCATGCAATAGCGGGTAATCTAGGCAGTCGGCGGGTTCGCGGATCGCGCCCGGCGGGACCAGTTGCGGACTGGCCACGGGCACCAGCACCGGCGCCATCAGGCGCACGCTTTCCAGTCCCGGGTAGTCGCCCAGGCCGTGGCGCAGGGCGACGTCGACCCGGTCGCGGCGCAGGTCGGTCAATGCCGAGGTCGCCTCCACGCGGATCTCGATTCCCGGATGCAATTGCTTGAACGCGCCCAGCCGCGGCACCAGCCACGAGGCGGCGAAGGTGGCGACCGTGCTGATGGTCAGCGTGTGTTGCCCCTTGCTGGCCTCCAGCGCCGCCATGGCCTGGTCGATCTGCGCGAAGGCCTGCAGCAGGGCGGGATGCAGCGTGGCGCCGGCCGGCGTCAGGCGCAGGCCCTGGCGTTCGCGGGTGAACAGCGCCAGGCCGACGCGGTCTTCCAGCAGGCGGATCTGCTGGCTGATCGCGCCCGGGGTGACGTGCAGCGCCTGGGCCGCGGCCTTGATGCTGCCGCGTTGGCCGACTTCGACGAAGGTGCGCAGGGTCTGAAGCGGGACGGGGGGCATCGAGTTTAGTTTTTCTAAAGCATGGTGGCAGAAATCATCGCTTCTGATTATAGGAGCTTGTTGCCATCATGGTGCGGTCGGTTTGAATTTTCGACGCCACGAAAACTAAACCGAGAGGATCGCTTTGATGACGCCAGCAACCCGTGTCCGGCAGCCTGTCCAGGTCGGGGCACAGCCATGATCGACCTGTATACCGACAGCTCGCCCAATGGTTTCAAGATCACTATCGCACTGGAGGAACTGGGCCTGCCCTATACCCTCAGGCACGTGCATATCGACGCGGGGGAAAACCGGCGGCCGGCATTCCTGCGGCTCAATCCGCACGGCCGCATACCGGTGCTGGTCGACCATGCCACCGGCATCACCCTGTTCGAGTCGGCGGCGATCCTGCTGTATCTGGCCGACAAGACGCGCCGCCTGCTGCCCGTGGAACCCCGGGCGCGCTGGCAGGCCATCCAGTGGCTGATGTTCCATGCCGCCAGCGTCGGTCCCATCCTCGGTCAACGCGTGCACTTCGAGATTTTCTCGGCCACCGCGCAGCCCGATGCGGTCGACCGCTATCGAGGCCTGTGCGATGCCGCGTTCGGCGTGCTCGATGGGCAACTGTCGCGGCACCCCCATATCGCGGGCGAAGACTATTCGATTGCCGATATCGCGCACTTCGGCTGGACCCATATCGCCCGCATCGTCGGCTTCGATTTCAGCGCCCACGCCCATTTGAGCGCATGGCACGAACGCGTCGCCGCCCGGCCGGCGGTCCAGCGTGGCGTCACCTTGCCCGCGCCGGCCGTCGGCGCCTGAACCCGCTCAATCATGGAAATGCAAAATGCTTGAATCCACCACGACGTCGTCCGTGTCCGTCCCCACTGGCGCTTCCGCGCCGGCGTTCGCCGCGCATCCGGGTTATTGCCGCATGTTCGCGCCCGGCCAGCTCACCCTCGGCATGTTCCTGCCGCTGCGCTTCTACAACGGCGACATGCGGGTGCTGGCGGGGCAGTCGGAGCTCGTGACCGAGATCGACCGGCTCGGCTTTGCCGCCGTCTGGGTACGGGACGTGCCCTTGATGGACGTGGGCTTCGGCGATGCCGGACAGGTTTTCGACCCCTTCACCTACCTGTCGTTCCTGGCGGCCCGGACCCGCTCGGTCGCGCTGGCCACCGGCAGCGCAATTTTTCCGTTGCGCCATCCGATCGATCTGGCCAAGGCCGCCGCCACCATCGACCAGTTGTCGGGCGGCCGGCTGGTGATGGGCATCGCCTCGGGCGACCGGCCGTCGGAGTTTCCGGCCTATGGCATCGAACACGAGCAGCGGGCTGAACGCTTCCGCGACGCGGTGGCGTACTTCCGGCGGCTGCTGGGCAGCGCGGGCGGCGCCATCGAATCGCCGTTGGGTCGCACCCTGAACGGCACGCTGTTGCTGCCCAAGCCGGCAACGGGCGTGATCCCGCTGATGGTGACGGGGGGCTCCGGCCAGTCGCCGGCGTGGATCAGCGAGCATGCGGACGGCTGGTTGAGTTATCCCGGTCCGTCGCACGACAAGAGCGGGCCGGCGCGGCTTGCCGACAAGATCCGTATCTGGCGCCAGGGCATTCCGGACGGCGGTTTCCGGCCGCACATGACCAACGAGTGGCTGGACCTGGTCGACGATCCCGACCATCCGCGCACGCCGCTGCAAGGCGGCTTCGTGCTGCGCACGGGCCGGAACGGCCTGATCGATCTGTTGCGCGACTGGCAGGCAGCAGGGGTGAACCACGCCGCGCTGGGAATCCAGTTCTCGGAGCGGCCGGCGGCCGAAATCATCCACGAGCTGGCCGAGGAAGTGCTGCCGCATTTTCCGTCGCTGCCGGGGCCGGCCCCGCGCGACGGCCGCTGGTGAGGATCACAGCGCCATATCCACCAGCAGGTAGCCGTCCAGCAGGATGATGCCAACGGTGGCGACCACGGCTGCCCAGGCCCAGGCGCCGCGCAGGACGTGGCGGCCCATTACCTGCTTGCGGCAGGCCAATACCACCAGCGGCCCCAGCGCGAACGGCAGGGCCAGGCTCAGGATGACCTGGCTCAGCACCAGCAACTGGTCTGGGTCCTGGCCGCCGGTGAAGGCCAGCAGGGCGGCGGCCACGGTGCCGGCGATCAGCCGCGTGGCCAGCGCGCGGCGGCGATCGGACCAGCCGCTGTTGATCTGGAAGCCTTGCGACAGCATGCGGCCGGCCAGCACGCCGGTGATGGTGGAGCTTTGGCCCGCCGCGTACAGCGCGATCGCGAACACGATGGCCGCGCCGATGCCGAAGGTCTGGCCGATCACGGCGTGGGCGTCGTCCAGGCTGGAGACGATGATGCCGGAGCCGGACAACGAGGCCGCGGCGACGATCATGATGGCCGAATTGATCAACATGGCCACGCCCAGCGACACCACGGTGTCGTTGCGCGCCACGCGCATGGCCAGGTCTCGGGCGTCGGCCGGCAGCACGCGGGCGCGCTGCGCCAGCGACCCGGAATGCAGGTAGAGGTTATGCGGCATCAACGTCGCGCCCAGGATGCCCAGCGCGATCAGGAAGCCTTGCGGGTCGCGCAGCGCGCGGCCGGTCTGCGTCATGCCATGGGCCACGTCGGTCCAGGCCGGGTTGGCCTTGAACAGCAGGAACACGAACGAGGCTGCCACGATCGACAGCAGCACGGCGATGACGCGCTCGTGGCGGTCGGCGTTGCCGCGCGTCAGGGCCAGCACGGCGAAGGTGCCGACGCCGGTGACCGCGACGCCGCCCAGCAGCGGCAGGTTGAACAGCAGGCGCAGCGCGATGGCGCCGCCGATGAGTTCGGCCAGCGCGGTGGCCAGGATGGCGGCCTCGCCGGCCAGCCACGCGGCCTTGGCGGTGCGCGGGGACAGGTGGCGGGCGGTGAGGGTGGCCAGGTCTTCGCCGGTGGCCAGTGCCAGGCGCGACACCAGCACCTGGAAGCCCAGCGCCAGGATGGCCGAGGCGATCACCACCAGCAGCAGGCCGTAGCCGAAGCCGCTGCCCCCGGCGATGTCCGTGGCCCAGTTGCCCGGGTCGATATAGCCCACCGCCACCAGGATGCCTGAGCCGACCACCCGGCGCAGGTTGGCCGAGACCTGGGCGTCCTGAGGGTACGCCGCCTTGCCGCCTGAAATCGCGTAGATGAATCGGGTCATGTTAGTTCCTGAGAATGGTTCTCATTTTCCATATCTCCGGCATGACCGTCAAATTGATTTTCAGCAAGCCCCGGATAGGGCGGGCCAATGGCGTCGCCCCATCCGGGCCTGCCGCGGCCGGTCAGGACTTGAGCTTGGCGTCCATGGTGATCTTGGCGTTGAGCACCTTGGAGACCGGGCAGCCCTTTTCGGCCTTGCGCGCGGCCTCGTCGAAGGCTTCGGCGCTGGCGCCCGGAATCACGGCCTCCACGGTCAGGTGCACGGCCGTGATGGCGAAGCCGCCGTCGACCTTGTCCAGCGTGACCTCGGCCTGCGTGTCCAGCTTTTGCGGGGCCAGGCCGGCCTCGCTCAGGATGTTGGACAGCGCCATGGTGAAGCAGCCCGCGTGGGCAGCGCCCAGCAGTTCCTCGGGATTGGTGCCCGGGGTGTCGCCGAAGCGCGTGTTGAAGCCATAGGGCTGGTTCTTGAGCGCGCCGCTCTGCGTGGAAATCGTACCCTTGCCCGTCTTCAGATCGCCCGACCAGGCGGCGGTTGCGGTTTTCTTCATGCGTGACTCCTGTTGAGGGAACGCGCCCGAAACGGACGCGTCCGGTTGGGGGAGCGCGCGGCCGGCCCGATGGCGGCGCGCGTTGCCGGAAGGGGCATGGACCATGATACGGCGGGCGCGGCGGGGCGTCGCCTGTCGGCCGCCCGCATCCGGCAAGCCGATGTAACCGCCGCTTGCGGCGCCTTGCCAGCGCCGCGCGGCGCCGTCACACTTCGCCCCTGGCTCAACCCGAACAGGCATTGGATACAGATGGTAGTGATCGACACCGAACAAACCCGCCGCGCATTGTCGTTCGACGCGGCGATTCCGGCCTTGCGCGAGGCGTTCCGCCAGGGCGCCCATGTGCCCGCGCGCCATGTCCACGCGATCGAATCGGGCGGCGCGCACGGGACCACGCTGATCATGCCGGCCTGGAACGAGCAGGGTTACTTCGGCGTCAAGGTCATCAACATCTTTCCCGAGAACACGCGCCAGTCGCTGCCGGGCCTGCACGCCACCTACAACCTGTACAGCGCCCGCACCGGCGTGCCGCTGGCGCAGGTGGACGGCGACCTGGTGACGGTGTTCCGCACCGCCGGCGCGGCGGCGCTGGGCGCGTCCTACCTGGCGCGCGAGGATGCGCGGGTGCTGACCATCGTCGGCTCGGGGCGCATCGCCGGGCTGGTGGCGCAGGCCATGCGCACGGTGCGGCCGATCGACAAGGTGTGGGTCTGGAACGTGCGGCCGGCCGGCGCCGAGGCGCTGGCGACGGCGCTGCGCGAGCAGGGCTTTGACGCCAGCAGCACCCTCGATCTGGAGCAGGCCGTGCGCCAGGCCGATATCGTCAGTTGCGCGACGCTGTCCACCGTGCCGCTGGTGCGCGGCGACTGGCTGCGCCCCGGCGCCCACCTGGACCTGATCGGCAGCTTCAAGCCCGACATGATCGAGACCGACACGGCCTGCTTCGACGGCACCACGGTCTACGTGGATACCGACGAGGCGCCGACCAAGGCCGGCGACCTGTTGGCCGCGTTCGAGGCCGGCGTGCTGGCGCGCGAGGACATCCGCGGCAACCTCACCGACCTGGTGCGCGGCCAGGCGCCGGGCCGCACCCGGGCGGATGAAGTGACCGTGTTCAAGGCGGTCGGCAGCGCGCTGGAGGACCTGACGCTGGCCGCGCTCGTCTACGAGGCCTGCGGCGGTCAGGCAAAATAGCGCCATCCGCTGTTTTTTCATCCTGCGAGCTGTCGTCATGTCCCGCTTCTTCGTCCGCTACGCCTGCGCTGTCGCGCTGGCCGTTCCCGCCCTGTCCGTCCATGCCGAGATCGTGATCGGGGTGGATGTCTCCACCACCGGCCCGGCCGCGGCGATCGGCATCCAGACCAACAACGCCATTCGCCTGTGGCCCAATACGCTGGGCGGCGAGCCGGCGCGCTACGTGGTGCTGGACGACGGCACGGACGTCAGCCGCGCGGTCAAGAACCTGCGCAAGCTGACCTCGGAAGACAAGGTCGACGCCATCGTCGGCCCCAACACCACCGCCGCCGCCCTGGCCGGGCTGGACGTGCTGGCCGAGACCGGCACGCCGATGATCGCGCTGGCGGCTTCCAGCGTGATCGTCGAGCCGCTGTCCGATCCCAAGCGCGCCTGGGCCTTCAAGATGCCGCAGAACGATTCGCTGATGGCGACCGTGCTGGTCGAGGACATGAAGAAGAAGGGCTTCAAGAACGTGGCCTTCATCGGCTTCGCCGATTCCTACGGCGACAGTTGGTGGAAGGAGTTCTCCGCGGCCGCCGGCAATGACATCAAGATCGTGGCGCAGGAACGCTTCCAGCGCACCGACGCGTCGGTGGTGGGCCAGGTGCTCAAGGTGATCGCCGCCAAGCCGGACGCGGTGCTGGTGGCCGGCGCCGGCACGCCCTCGGCGCTGCCGCAGAAGACGCTGCTCGAGCGTGGCTACACCGGCACCATCTATCAGACCCACGGCATCGGCACGCTGGAATTCCTGCAGGTCGGCGGGCGCGACGTCGAAGGCACGCTGTTCCCCACCGGCCCCGGCGTGGTGGCGCGCGAGCTGCCGGATTCGAACCCGGTCAAGAAGGTGGCGGTGGAATTCGCCGACAAGTACGAGCGCCAGTATGGGGCCAACACCCTGACGCAGTTCGCCGGCGACGCCTATGGCGCCTGGATGCTGCTGGATTCGGCGGTGGCGCGCGCCCTCAAGACCGGCGCCAAGCCAGGCACCCCCGAATTCCGCATCGCCCTGCGCGACGCGCTGGAGAACACCCGCGACCTGATCGTGCCCAACGGCGTGCTCAACATCTCCAAGGACAACCACCAGGGCTTCGACGAGCGCGCCCGCGTGATGGGCGTGGTGCGCAATGGCAAGTTCTCCTACGCGGACGCGGCGGAGAAAAAATAGGGACGACATAGTCCCGTACGGTTCGTAACGAGTGCTCACCCGCCATAGGGCGGGACGGTGAAAAGCAGGCTTCGGCCTGCTTTTTTTCGTCCATATCATTAGAGGTGAAATGATTTAATGTCGTATCATTTTTAGCGAAGCCATGTACCTAGAAATAAATTCGGGAGAAATAAGACCATGATCGTCCAACGCACCCGCCGCGTCCTGCTGGCCCTGAGCCTGGGCCTGCTGGCCGCCTGCTCCGACTCCGGCTCGGAAAAGCCCGCACAGGGGGCCAGCGCGCCCGCCGCTGGCGGCGACACGCTGGCGGCCGCCAAGGCCGCCGGCAAGATCCGCATCGGCTACGCCAACGAGGCGCCGTTCGCTTTCATGGACAGCAAGGAAGCCAAGGTCACCGGTGAATCGGTGGAAATCGCGCGGGTGGTGCTCAAGCGCATGGGCATCAACGAGGTCGAAGGCGTGCTGACCGAATTCGGCTCGCTGATCCCCGGCCTGCAGGCCAAGCGCTTCGACATCATCGCGGCCGGCATGTACGTCACGCCGGAGCGCTGCGGCCAGGTGGCGTTCTCGAACCCGACCTATGGCGTGGGCCAGGCGTTCCTGGTCAAGCAGGGCAACCCGAAGAACCTGCACAGCTACGAGGACGTGGTCAAGAACCCGGACGCCAGGCTGGGCGTGGTGGTGGGCGCCATCGAAGCCGAATACGCCTCCAAGGTGAAAGTGCCGGCCGGCCAGATCGTGGTGTTCCCGGATGCCGTGAGCGCGCTGTCCGGCGTGCAGGCCGGCCGCGCCGACGCCTACGCGGCCACGGCGTTGACGGTCAACGACCTGATGGGCAAGACCAACGACGGCAGCGGCCTGGAAAAAGCCGAACCATTCACCGATCCGGTGATCGACGGCAAGGGCGTGCGCGGCTATGGCGCCTATGCTTTCCGCACCGACGACAAGGCCTTTGCCGACGCCTTCAATGCCGAGCTGGCCAAGTTCATCGGCACCGAGGAACACAAGAAACTGGTGGCGCCGTTCGGCTTCACGCCCGAGGAACTGCCCAAGGACGTCACGGCCGCCAAGCTCTGCGCCGCTAACTAGGGGGCGCCGATGCAGCTCATATCCGAACATATCGCCGAGCTGGTGCCGCCACTGCTGGAAGGCCTGGCGGTGACGCTGGAGATCATGGCGGGCGCCGTCGTGCTGGCGGTGCCGCTGGCGCTGGCGGCCGGGGTGGGGCGCCTGTCGACCGTGCGCCCCGTGCGCTGGCTGGCGTCGATCTACGTCGAGGTGTTCCGCGGCACGTCGGCGCTGGTGCAACTGTTCTGGTTCTATTTCGTGCTGCCGCTGTTCGGCGTGCAACTGCCGGCCATGCTGGTGGGCATCGTGGTGCTGGCGCTCAATGCCGGCGCCTATGGCGCCGAGGTGGTGCGCGGCGCGATCCGCGCGGTGCCGCCGGGCCAGCGCGAGGCCGGCGTGGCCCTGAACCTGACGCGCGGCCAGATCATGCGCCGCATCGTGGTGCCGCAGGCTATTCCGGCCATGCTGCCGCCGGCCGGCAACCTGCTGATCGAACTGCTCAAGAACACGGCGCTGGTGTCGCTCATCACCATCACCGACCTGACCTTCCGCGGCCAACTGCTGCGCAGCGAAACCCTGCGCACCACCGAGATCTTCACGCTCATGCTGCTGCTGTACTTCGCGGTGGCGCTGCTCATCACCGCCGGCGTGCGCCTGCTTGAACGGAGGGTCCGCGTCCGATGAAACCGATATTCGACTGGTCCTTCGCGCTGGAGATCCTGCCCACGCTGGGTTCGGCGCTGGTCATCACCATCCAGGCCACGGTGCTGGGCATGCTGGTGGCCGTGACGCTTGGCCTGGCGCTGGCGCTGCTGCGGCGTTCGCGCCTGGCGCTGCTGTCCTTGCCCACGGCGTTCGTGATCGAGTTCGTGCGCAGCACGCCGCTGCTGGTGCAGATGTATTTCCTGTTCTACGTGCTGCCCCTGACCGGGGTGCAGATGTCGCCCCTGGCGACCGGCATCGTGGCGCTCGGGCTGCACTACGCCACCTATTGCGCCGAGGTCTACCGCGCCGGCATCGAGGCGGTGCCGCGCGGCCAACTGGAAGCGGCGCGGGCGCTGAACATGTCGCCGTGGCGCACGGCCGTGGGCGTGGTGCTGCCGCAGGCGATCCCGCCGGTGGTGCCGGCGCTGGGCAACTACCTGGTGGCCATGTTCAAGGACACGCCGCTGCTGTCGGCGATCACGGTGGTCGAGCTGCTGCAGCAGAGCAAGATGATCGGCTCCACCACCTTCCGCTACACCGAACCCCTGACGCTGGTCGGCGTGCTGTTCCTGGCGCTGAGCCTGATCGCGGCCTGGGGGGTGCGCGGCCTGGAGGCCCGCCTGCAACGTTATGGAGGAAAGCGATGAGTTCCAGCATCACCATCAAGAACCTGCACAAGCGCTATGGCGAGCTGGAGGTGCTCAAAGGCATCAACCTGGAGATTCCGGCGGGCCAGACGGTGGCCGTGATAGGGCCGTCCGGCTCCGGCAAGTCGACCCTGCTGCGCGTACTGATGACCCTGGACCAGCCCAGCAGCGGCGAGATCGAGATCGACGGCGAGCCGATGTGGACCGACGCCCAGGGCCGCCCGGCCGGCCCCAATTCCGAGCACCTGCGCAAGGTGCGCGGCAAGATCGGCATGGTGTTCCAGCACTTCAACCTGTTCCCGCACATGACCGCGCTGGGCAACGCCATGGAGGCGCCGGTGCACGTGCTGGGGCTGTCGCGCGACCAGGCCCGCGAGCGCGCGGTGGAATACCTGGAGATGGTGGGGCTGGGCGACAAGCTCGACGTCTACCCGGCGCAGTTGTCGGGCGGCCAGAAGCAACGCGTCGGCATCGCCCGCGCGCTGGCGATGTGCCCGGAGATCATGCTGTTCGACGAGGTCACCTCGGCGCTCGACCCGGAGCTGGTGGGCGGCATCCTGCAGATCCTGCGCGACCTGTCGGCGCGCAAGAGCATGACCATGATCATCGTCACCCACCAGATGAAGTTCGCCGAGCGCAGCTCGGACCGCACGCTGTTCTTCGACCAGGGCAACATCGTCGAGGACGCCGAATCGCAGACGCTGTTCAGCGATCCGAAGGAGGCGCGCACCCGGCAATTTCTGGACAGCGTGATCGAGGGGCAATAAGCCGCGGTAATAAGCGGTAGGCCTAAAGGGCGGGCCTCATCCCGCCCTAAATCCCCACGCGGGCGTCGGGATTGGCCGCGCGGGCGGATGCCGGCGCTATGCTGTGCATCCGCGTCCATCGCCCGGAGCCTTACGCATGAGTCATCTTTTCAGTCCCACGTCAGTCGGCAATGTCGAACTGGCCAACCGCATCGTCATCGCGCCCATGTGCGAGTACTCGGCCGACGAGGGCCGCGCCACCGATTGGCACATGATCCACCTGGGCCACCTGGCCCTGTCGGGTGCGGCGCTGCTGTTCACCGAAGCCACCGCGGTCGAGGCCGACGGCCGCATCTCCCCGGGCGATCTGGGCCTCTGGTCCGACGAGACCGAGGCCGCGCTGGGCCGCGTGGTGCAGGCGGTGCGCCGCTATTCGCCCATCAAGCTCGGCATCCAGCTTGGTCACGCCGGCCGCAAGGCGTCGAGCCATGCGCCCTGGGAGGGCGGCCAACTGGTGCCGCCGGAGCAGGGCGGCTGGCAGGGCTGGGCGCCGTCGGCGCTGCCGCACAATGCCTCCGAGCCGGCGCCGCGCGCGCTTGACGCCGCTGGCCTGGCGCGGGTGCGCGACGCCTTCGTCGACAGTGCCCGCCGCGCCATCCGCCTGGGCTTCGATGCCATCGAACTGCACGCGGCCCACGGCTATCTGCTGCATCAGTTCCTGTCGCCGCTGGCCAACCAGCGCGACGACGAATACGGCGGCTCGCTGGAGAACCGCATGCGCTTTCCGCTGGAAGTGTTCCGCGCGGTGCGCGCGGTGACGCCGTCATCGGTGGCGCTGGGCGTGCGGGTGTCGGCCACCGACTGGGTCGAGGGCGGCTGGGACCCGGCGCAGACCGAGGCGTTCGCGCTGCGGCTCAAGGAATTGGGCTGTGAGTTCATCGACGTCTCCAGCGGCGGCGTGTCGCCGCTGCAAAAGATCCCGGTCGGGCCGAACTACCAGGTGCCGTTCGCCGACGCCCTCAAGCGCGCGGTCGGCCTGCCCACCATCACGGTGGGCCTGATCACCGAGGCGCAACAGGCCGAGGACATCCTGGCGCAAGGCCAGGCCGACATGGTGGCGCTGGCGCGTGGCATGTTGTACGACCCGCGCTGGCCCTGGCATGCCGCCGCGCAACTGGGCGGGCAGGTCGCCGCGCCGCGCCAGTACTGGCGGTCGCAGCCGCGCGAGCTGAAGGAACTGTTCGGCGAGACGCGCTTCGGCCAGCGCTAGCGCGCGACCGTCGTCCAAAGAAAAACGCCGCGTGACGCGGCGTTTTTCATGGGCGGACGCTGCGCGCTTACAGGCGCGAATACGCCGCTTCCAGTTCGCGATGCAGGATGTCCGCGAAGTCGGCGCGGGCGGCGTCGTGCTGCGACAGCAGGCGCGCCAGCACCACGTTGTCCTCTTCGCCGTTCCAGATCTTGATGTAGGTGCCTTCCTTGTAGCCATGCTGCTGGCGGAAGATGTTCAGCACGTTCTTGGAAACGTACTGGGTGTAGGCATCGTTCCAGCTCATCTCGCAGGCGCTCATGCTCTGCTCGAGCAGCTTGAAGCTGGCGCGGCCGCACACCGCCAGGCCGCCGATCAGTTCCAGCAGTTCGGGCACGTTCAGGCTGGCCAGCGCGTAGCTCTTGCCGTCCAGCGTGATCGAGGCGGGGCCGGCCAGGTCGGCCACCAGCGCGGCGGCGGCGGCGTTGACGTCGCCCTTGGCCTGCACGATGGTGTGCGACAGGTAGAAATGCAGGATGTCGACCAGTTCCATCTGCACCTGCGGCAGGTCGATGGTCTGCTTCTTCCACCACTTCCAGCCGTAGTGCTCCAGGGCCTCGGCCGATTCGACGAAGGCGGCGCGCAGGAAGCGGGCGCCGCCGTTGATCCAGTCCGGATTGATCATGCTGTTCAGGTCGCCTTGCAGCTTCAGCATCGTGGCCGCCTGGGCCTGGTTCAATCCGACAACGTTATTCACTTTCACTCCGGTATTCGTGGGGTCTGTTCGACAGCGGCGGAAATGTTAGCACCATTGCCGCCGCGGCCGCGTCCGCTCACGCATCCTTGCGGTACGACGAGGTCTTGAGCGGCGGCAGCTTTTCCAGCGGCCGCTTGCGCGGGTCGCGGGCGCCGCTGGCGGCCTTGAACAGCATCAGCGCGAAGAAGCCCAGGAACACCGCCGGCATGAAATCGTCCAGGTCGAAGCGCGGCGCGTGCAGCGCCTTGAAGGCGACATTGACCGCGGCCCAGCCGGCCACCGCGCCGGCGATGGTCAGGAAAATGCCCTGCTTGCGCTGGCGCGCGCGCTTGGCCAGCGAAACCGCCTCGGCGTCCGTCTGGCCGGGCGCGACGGTGGGCGGCACGCTGTCGGCGCGACGCGATTGCAGCGGCGGCGGGGCTGTCTTGCCCCAGGTCAGGTCGTTCAGGGAACCCTGGTCCGGGGCGGGGGAGGGCGTCGGCGCCGGCATGGCGGCCTGGCGCTTGGTCTCGGCTTTGCTCGGCACCCGTCCAGGCGTGGCGCCACCGGCGCGCGAAAGATTTTCGATGTAGCGCGCGAAGTCGCCGTTCTTTGGCTCCATGTCGATAGCCATGCTGTTCTCCGCTAATTGCCGCGACGGATCCGCGCCGGCTGCCGGCGCTTGCGCATCATCGCGACCAGAAGTCCGCATCCTAGCAGCACCGAGAAACCCGCGCCGATCATCATGGCGATCTGCTGGGCGTTTTCCGCGGCGCCCAGGCTGCGCGCGGTGATGTAGCCCGGTGCCAGCATCAGCGGCATCCACAGGATGGCCGAAAGCACATTGGCCATCTGGAAACGGCCATGCGCCATGCCCATGACGCCGGCCACCGTCGGGATGGTCGAGCGGATCGGCCCCAGGAAGCGGCCGATCAGCACCGAGGCGAAGCCATAGCGGTAGAAGAACAGCCGGGCGCGGGCGACGGCGGTGCGCTGCTGCTTGAGCGGCCAGCGCCGCAGCACGCTGGGGCCCGCCCAGCGGCCCAGCCCGTAGGACAGCGCGTCGCCGACGATGGCGCCAGCGACGCCCCAGGCCATGATGCTCCATGGATCCAGCGTGCCGGCCCCGATCAGGCCGCCCGTCAGCAGCATCAGCGCGGTCGCGGGAATGAACAGGCCCAGCAGCACCATCGATTCTCCCAGCGTGAGCAGGAAGGTGATGGGGCCGGCCCAGGCCTGGTTGGTCTCGATCAGCACGCCGATCTTGTCGATGTATTGGTCCATGAGGCAAAAGTTGAAAATTAGCTGAACGCAATCGGGTATCTTAACGCCTGCATTGTGGGCGCCGCGTGAAAGCGGCGTCCACCGAAGGCTATCGTCGGAGTTCTATGGATTCGGTTACACAAGCCGTGCTGGGCGCGGGCATACAGGGGGCGCTGCTGGGGCGCGTGCAGGGACGGCGAGCGCTGATCTACGGCGCGGCGCTGGCCACGGTGCCGGATCTGGACGTGTTGATGCGTTACCCGGACCCGGTGTCACTGATGACCTATCACCGGGGCTTCTCGCATTCGATCTTCGTGCTGACGGGTCTGGCGCTGCTCCTGGCCTGCCTGATACGCCGATACTGGCCACAGGCCCCCTACAGCGGCAGGCGATTGTTCCTGACACTGTGGTTGGTATTGGTGACGCATCCACTGCTGGACGCCTTCACCGTCTACGGCACGCAGTTGTTCTGGCCGCTGGCGTCGATTCCGGAAAGCTGGTCGGCGATTTTCATCATCGATCCGGTCTACACCGTGCCGCTGTTGCTGGCGGCGGTCTACGCGATCATCGCGGGCATGACGCGCAACGCCCGGCGACTGCTGGCGGGGGCGCTGATCTTCAGCACGGCCTACCTGGCGTTCGGCCTGGCGGGCCGCATCGCCGCCGAGCAACGGGTGCGCGATGCGATGCAGGCGCGAGGCATCGTCGTCACCGAGCTGCGGGCCGTTCCCATGCCGCTCAACACGCTGCTGTGGCGCGTTATCGCCAAGACGCCCGATGGCCATTACTACGAGGCCGTCAGCAGTTGGTTCGACCGCGAGCCGCCGGAATGGCTGCGCCAGCCGCTTCACCCGGATCTGGGCCAGGCGCTGGCGGGCGTGCCGCTGCACGAGCGACTGCGCTGGTTCACCGATGACTGGCTGCGCTATGACGCGCTGGGCGATGCGCTGGTGGTGACCGATTTGCGCATGGGCATGGCCGGTCACTACAACTTCCGCTTCAAGATGGCGGAGCGCGCGCCCGATGGCACCTGGCGGCCGGTGACTCCGTCCAGTTGGCCGGGCGAGCGGGGCGGCTGGGCCGAGCTCAAGCTGCTGCTGGCCCGCATCCTGCATGCCCAGCCGCCGCTGCCGCTGGCGCAGTGGGCGGAGAGCGCCACGCGCTGAGCCGGTCCGCATTGGCTCGCCACGCCGCCTGATACGACCCGCCGCGATCTGGCGGGTTTTTCATGTTCCGGCGCTGCCCCGGCGTGGGCCCCGTATTGACCGGCGGTCCGACCCTGCATTATTCTTGTTCGATATAAAGGAACAGTAGTTCCGTTTTATGGAACATCGATGAGTATTCTCGACGGCGTCCAACGCGTGCTTGCGCTTTATGCGGAGGGCGCTGCGGAGCTCAGCTTCACCGACGTGGCGCAGCGGTTATCCATGCCCAAGAGCACGGCATCGCGCCTGCTCAACCAGATGCAGCACTACGGCATGCTCGACCAGGACGCGGCCTCGCGCCGTTATCGTCCCGGCCTGCTGCTATCGCAGGCGGTGCGCGCCGGCCTGGCCGCTACCCCGCTGGATGACGCCTGCCGCAAGGTGCTGGCGCGCCTGTCGGCGGACAGCGGCCTGACCGCCTACCTGTCCACCTTGAACCAGCGCGAAACCGTGGTGCTGCAGCGCCTGAACGGCTCGCACCCGGTGCAGGTGCTGTCGCCGCCCGGCTCGCGTCGCGCCGCCTCGGGCACGGCCATGGGGCGGGCGCTGCTGTCGCGCCTGAGCCAGGCCGAGTTCGACGCGCTCTACGGCGCCGACCCCACGCAGTCGCTGCCGATGGAAGGCAAGGATTGTCCGGCCACCGTCGGCGAACTGGCGCAGCGCGTGGCGCAGACCCGCGCCGACCATTACGGGGTTGCCATCGACCAGGCGATGCCCGGCATCGGCGCCGTGGCGGCGGCGGTGCGCGATCCGTCCAGCGGTGAATTGCGCGGCCTGTGCCTGTCCTTTGTGTCGTTCCAGGTCGATGCCGCCCGCGTCGCCGCGTTGCGCGACGCCCTGACACAGCAGGTCGCCGCGTTGGGGCGCGAACTGAACGACCCCTACTGGCTGGACTGATCCCTGTTACCGATTCCCGCTATCTGGCCGCCCGCATGCGGCGCTCCGACCCAACGACTCCACGGAACTTTGCACATGAACCTTCTGCTCCTCAGCAATTCCAGCAGCGACGCCGGCTACCTGGTGCACGCCTTGCCCGACATCCGCGAACTGATCGCCACGCTGCCAGCCGGCGCGCCGGCGGTGTTCGTGCCGTACGCAGGCGTCACCCGCAACTGGGACGACTACACCGCGATGGTGGTGACGGCGCTGGCCGACACCGGCCTGGACATCGAGCCGCTGCACCGCGCCGCCGATCCGGTGGCCGCGCTGGAAAGGGCCGCGGTCATCATCGTCGGCGGCGGCAATACCTTCAATCTGCTTGGCGAGCTGCGCCGCCGGGGCCTGTTGAGCGTGGTGGCGCGCCGCGTGCGCGAAGGCGCCGCCTACCTGGGCTGGAGCGCCGGCTCCAACCTGGCCTGCCCCAGCATCTGCACCACCAACGACATGCCGATCACCGATCCCGCGGGCTTCGACGCGCTCGGCCTGCTGTCCTTCCAGATCAATCCGCACTACACCAACGCCCATCCTCCCGGCCACCGCGGCGAGACCCGCGCACAGCGCCTGGCTGAGTTCTGCACGCTGAACCCGACGATGCCGGTGCTGGGCCTGCCCGAAGGCGCCGCGCTGCGCGTGCGCGGCGCCGCCATTACGCTGGTCGGTCCGCACGATGCGCCGCTGTTCCTGGGCGGCAACGAGCCGCGCGTGTTCCAGCCCGGGGTGGTGGAGATCCCGGCATGAAACAGGTCATCGACACTATCGAGCTGCTGTCCTCGGCGCATGTCACGGGCGAAGCGGTGGCGCAGGTCCTGCGCGAGGCGGGCCAGTGCGAAGTCGAAGTCACTCGGCTCGAGCGCGACGGCCTGGCCACCGACTTTCTCTCCATTGTCATCCCGGGTTCCGACGCCAACGCGCCGCAACTGGGCATCGTCGGCCGCCTGGGCGGCATCGGCGCGCGTCCGGCCGTCACCGGCCTGGTGTCCGACAGCGATGGCGCCGTGGTCGCCGTGGCCACCGCGCTCAAGCTGATGGCCATGGCGCGCCAGGGCGACGTGCTGACCGGCACCGTGCGCATCCGCACCCACATCTGCCCGCGCGCCGGCACCCGTCCGCACCACCCGGTGCCGATGATGCGCTCGCCGTTCCCGATGCGCGAGATGATGTCGCACGAAGTCGATCCGCGCATGGACGCGATCCTGTCGGTCGACACCACCCGCGGCAACCGCCTGGTGAACCAGCGCGGCGTGGCCCTCACGCCGGTGGCCAAGCAGGGTTACCTGCTGCGCATTCCCGAAACCATGCTGGACGTGATCGGCTGGGTCAGCGGCCAGTTGCCCCTGACGCTGCCGTTGACCACACAGGACATCACGCCCTACGAGAACGGCCTGTGGCACGTCAATTCGCTGATGCAGCCGGCCATCGTCACCGACGCGCCGGTAGTGGGCGTGGCGCTGACCGCGCAGACCGCCGTGCCGGGCTGCGCCACCGGCGTCACCAACGCGGTCGACGCCGACGTCGCCATGCGCTTCTGCATCGAGATCGCCAAGCTGTTCGGGCAGGGCGCGCTGACTTTCTTCGACGACGCCGAATGGCGCGCGCTGCAGGCCCGCTACGGCTCGATGGCGCACCTGCAGACCACCGGCCGGGAACCCGGGGGCGCGCAATGAGCGCGCCCAAGCCGCGTCGCGTGGCGTTCTTCACCATCGGCCAGTCGCCGCGCAGCGACGTGGTGCCCGAGATGGCTCCCTTGCTGGGCGAGCACGTGCGCGTCGACGAATTCGGCGCGCTCGACGGCTTGGACGCCGCGGCGCTGGCCGCGCTGGCGCCGCGTCCGGGCGAATACCGCTTCGCCACGCGCATGCGCGACGGCAGCCAGATCGAACTGGACGCGGCCGCCGCCGAGGCCCGCCTGGCGCAGGTGATGCGTCAGGTCGACGCTGCCGGCTACGACCTGCTGGTGCCGTTGTGCACGGGCACCGCGATCGCGCCGATGCGCACGCTGGTGGTCGAGCCGCAGCAGGTGGTGGACCACCTGGTCGCGGGCCTGTCGCAGCACGGTCGCCATGTCGGGCTGGTGGTGCCGCTGGAAGCCCAGGTCGATGCGTTCCACATGGCCGTGCCGCTGGAATGCCCGGCGACGGTGGTGCATGCCTCGCCCTACGAAACGGACGCGGCGCGCGCGGCCGCCAATTTCACGCAGGCCGGCCGCGCATTGGCTGACTGCGATTTCATCGTCATGCATTGCATGGGCTACGCCGAACGCATGCGCCAGGCGGTGGCGCAGGCATCGGGTCGCCCGGTGCTGCTGTCGAATCGTGTTGTGGCGCAGATGCTTGCGCAAATTCTGGAATAAGGGATCCTCTTCATGTTCAGCCGTAGTTTGCAACGCGCCGTGGGCGCACTGTTCGTCGTCGGCGCCATGTCGGCCGCGCCGGTCCTGGCCGCGGACGCCTGGAAGCCGACCAAGCCGGTGCGCCTGCTGGTCGGTTTCGCGCCCGGCGGTTCCGCCGACACGCTGGCGCGCCTGCTGGCCGAGCCGCTGTCGCAGCGCCTGGGCCAGACGGTGGTGGTCGAGAACCTGGCGGGCGCCGGCGGCAACATCATGGCGTACCGCCTGTCGCAATCGCAGCCCGACGGCTACACCATCGGCATCGCGGCGGCCGGCTCCATGGCCATCACCCACGTGCTCAACGCCAAGGGCACCAGCTACAAGCCGACCGACTTCACGCCCATTACGCTGGCGGCGGTGCAGCCCAACGTGGTCATCGTCAACAAGGACGTGCCGGCCAACAACCTGGCCGAACTGAAGGACTACTTCCAGAAGACGCCGACCGCCACCTACGGCACCGCCGGCGTGGGCATCTCCAACCACCTGATCGCCGAGACCATGCTGTACAAGCTGGGCGTGAAGGTGCCCCACGCGGCCTACCGTGGCGCCGCGCCGGTCATCACCGACCTGCTGGGCGGCCATATCGCGATGACGATGGACAACATCTCCACCGCCGCGCCGCTGGCGCTGCAGGGCAAGGTCAAGGCCATCGGCGTGGCCTCGCTCAAGCGCTCGCCGCAACTGCCCGACGTGCCCACGCTGGACGAGCAGGGCCTGAAGGGCTTCGACATGCCGACCTGGCAGGGCGTGTTCGCGCCGGCCGGGCTGCCGGCCGACGTGCTGGCCGCCTACTACGCGGCGCTGCAGGACGTGCTCAAGCAGCCCGCCGTGAAGGAGAAGATGGCCGGCCTGGGTTCGGAACCGGTCACCGGCATGACGCCCGAGCAGTTCGGCCGGTTCCTGGAGAACGACCGCAAGCAGTGGGCCGACATCGTGCGCGCCGCCAACATCAGCCTGGAGCAATAAGCAGGCTGTCGCGTCCGCCGTTGCCAGCAGGCGCGGCGCGCGCCGCAAACAAAAACGCCAGACTCGCGTCTGGCGTTTTTGTTGGGTCTCGCGGACGGGCGGGATCAGTCCGGCAGCCGCGCCGCGATCTCGGCGATCAGGCGGCGCGCGGCGTCCAGCTTGTCGGCGGCCGGCAGCGGGTGCGCGCCCTGCGCGTCGAACAGCACCAGTTCGGTGGTGTCGGCGTCCATCACCTTGTGCGCCAGGTTGCCCACCAGCAGCGGAATGCCCTTGCGCTGGCGCTTGGCCTCGGCGTGCTCGGCCAGCTTTTCGGTCTCTGCCGCAAAACCCACGCACCACGGCCCGTCCTTCAGTTTGGCCACTTCGGCCAGGATGTCGGGGTTGGGCTCGAACTCCATCTGCGGCGCGCCGCCGCCTTCGCTGGTCTTCTTCAGCTTCTGGTTGCTGACGTTCTTGACGCGCCAGTCGGCCACGGCGGCCACGGCGATGAAGATGTCGGCGTCGGCGGCGCTGGCCATCACGGCGTCGTGCATCTGGCGCGCCGTCATCACCGACAGGGCGGTGACGCCGCGCGGCACGGGCAGGGCGGTGGCGCCGGTGATCAGCGTGACGCGAGCGCCGGCTTCGCGCGCGGCGCGGGCCAGGGCGTAGCCGGTCTTGCCCGACGAGCGGTTGCTCAGCACGCGCACCGGATCGACCGGCTCGGAGGTGGGGCCGGCGGTCAGCAGCACGTGACGGCCGGCCAGCAGCTTGGGCTGGAAGAAGGCGATCAGGTCGGCGAGGATTTCATGGGCTTCGAGCATGCGCCCGTCGCCGGTCTCGCCACAGGCCTGTTCGCCGGCGGCCGGGCCCAGGATGCTGATGCCGTCGGCGCGCAGTTGCGCCACGTTGCGCTGGGTCGCCGGGTTGGCCCACATCTCGCGGTTCATGGCGGGCGCGACGAGCAGCGGGCAGGCGCGCGCCACGCACAGCGTCGACAGCAGGTCGTCGGCCATGCCGTGAGCCAGCTTGGCCATGAAGTCGGTGCTGGCCGGCGCGATCAGCACGGCGTCGGCGCCGCGCGTCAGGTCGATGTGCGCCATGTTGTTGGGCACCCGCGGGTCCCAGGCATCGACGAACACCGGACGGCCGGACAGGGCCTGCATGGTCACCGGCGTGATGAAGTGCGTGGCCGCCTCGGTCATCACTACGTCGACGACGGCGCCTTGTTCGGTCATGCGCCGCACCAGCTCGGCGATTTTGTAGCAGGCGATGCCACCGGTCAGGCCGAGGACGATGCGTTTGCGGGCGAGGTCGAGCATGGGCGTCGGACGGCGTTTGGATGCCGTCGAATCAGGGAACGGACAGTGATTTTATTCCGCATTGCCGCATCGCGCCGTTCGCCATGCGTGCAGGGGGGCTCAAACAGGAAAAAACCCGGCCAGGGGCCGGGTTTCGAAGGGGGGCGGGGGAGGGCGTCAGGCGCGCGGCTTGCGGGCCCGCAGCAGCTCGTCCAGCACCAGCAGTACCGCGCCGCAGGTGATCCCCACGTCCGCCACATTGAAGGCGGGGTAGTACCAGTCGCGCCAATAGAACAGCAGGAAGTCCACCACGTGGCCATACACCACGCGGTCGATCACGTTGCCGATGGCGCCGCCCAGGATCATCGCCAGCGCCAGGCAGAAGCGCGGCTGGCCGCGGGTGCGGCGCAGGATCACGGTGATGACCACGGCGGCGACGAGGCCCAGCGCCGTGAACAGCCAGCGCTGCCAGCCTTCCTCGGATGCCAGGAAGCTGAATGCCGCGCCGCGGTTATACAGCAGCGTGAAGTCGAAGAACGGCAGCAGGTTCAGGCGCTCGCCATACTGGTATGAGGTGTTGAAGTACACCTTGGTCAGTTGGTCCAGCACGACGATGGCCAGCGCGATGCCCAGCCAGCGGCCCACCCTTGCGGGGGGCGCGCCGGCGGATGCCCCGGTGGCCGTGCCTTGAGGGCCGGCCATGCTCAGGCCTTGTCGCGGGCTTCGCCCGAGCCGAACAGGTTGGACACGCAGCGGCCGCAGATCTCGGGGTGATCCGGATCCTGGCCCACGTCCAGGCGCCAGTGCCAGCAGCGCTCGCACTTCTTGTGCTTGGACGGCGTGACCTCGATGCGCGTCTCGCCTTCGCCGGCGTGCACGGCGGCGCGCGAGACGATCAGCACGAAGCGCAGGTCGTCGCCCAGGCTGGCCAGCAATTGCTGGTCTTCGCCGCTGGCGTACAGGTCGACCTCGGCCTGCAGCGACGAACCGATGTCGCCGGCCGTGCGCACCTCTTCCAGCTTGCGCTGGACCTCGGCGCGGATGGCGCGCAGGCGCGTCCACTTGGCCGACAGGGCCTCGGCGTCCGCGAACGGCGGCAGCGCGTGGTAGACCTCGGTGAAGATGGTGACGCGGGCGGCGTCGGCCTGGTGCTTCAGAGCCGAGCCGACCAGTTCCTTCCAGGCTTCTTCGGCCGTGAAAGACAGGATCGGCGCCATCAGCTTGAGCAGCGTCTGGGTGATGTCCAGCAGCGCGGTCTGGGCCGAGCGGCGGGCCACGCTGTCCACCTTCGAGGTGTACAGGCGGTCTTTCAGGATATCCAGGTAGAACGCGCCCAGGTCTTCCGAGCAGAACGTCTGCAGGCGCGAAACCGCCGGGTGGAAGTCGTAGCGTTCGTAGTGACCCTGCACCTCGGCCTGCATCTGCGCCGTCATGGCCAGCGCATAGCGGTCGATCTCGAACAGCTCGCCGTAGGGCACGGATTGCGACACGGCGTCGAAGTCGGCCAGGTTGGCTAGCAGGAAACGCAGCGTGTTGCGGATGCGGCGATAGCCTTCGACCACGCGCTTGAGGATCTCGTCAGAGATCGACAGCTCGCCCGAGTAGTCGGTGGAGGCGACCCACAGGCGCAGGATTTCGGCGCCCAGCGAATCGGACACCTTCTGCGGCGCGATCACGTTGCCGACCGACTTGCTCATCTTGCGGCCCTGGCCGTCCACCACGAAGCCGTGCGTCAGCAGGGCCTTGTAGGGCGGCTGGCCATACAGCATGCAGCCAGTCAGCAGCGACGAATGGAACCAGCCGCGGTGCTGGTCGGAGCCTTCCAGGTAGAGGTCGGCGGGCCAGCCCAGTTCGGCGCCGTGCGAGCCGGCGAAATCGCCGTCCTTGCCGCCCAGCACGGTGGCGTGGGTGCTGCCCGAGTCGAACCACACGTCCAGCGTGTCGCGGTTCTTTTCGTATTGGTCGGCCTCGTCGCCCAGCAGCTCGCGCGGGTCCAGCGTCTGCCAGGCCTCGATGCCGCCTTGCTCCACGCGTTGCGCGACCTGTTCCAGCAATTCGGAGGTGCGCGGATGCAGCGCGCCGGTTTCCTTGTGCACGAAGAAGGCCATCGGCGTGCCCCACTGGCGCTGGCGCGACAGGGTCCAGTCCGGACGGTTGGCGATCATGGCGTGCAGGCGGGCGCGGCCCCAGGCCGGATAGAAGGCAGTGGCGTCGATGCCGGCCAGCGCCGATTCACGCAGGGTCGGGCCGCCGTCCTTGGGCTTGATGTCCATGCCGGCGAACCATTGGCTGGTGGCGCGGTAGATGATGGGCGTCTTGTGGCGCCAGCAGTGCATGTAGCTGTGCTTGTGCTTTTCGACGTGCATCAGCGCGCCGGCTTCCTTCAGGGCCTCGACGATCTTGGGGTTGGCGTCCCAGATCGACAGGCCGCCGAACAGCGCCAGGCTGTCGACGTACTTGCCGTCGCCCATGACCGGGCTGATGAAGTCGGTGTCCTTCATGCCGTGCTCCTTGCACGAGATGAAGTCCTCGATACCGTAGGCGGGGGCCGAGTGCACCACGCCAGTGCCGGAGTCGGCCGTGACGTAGTCGCCCAGGTAGACCGGGGCCTTGCGGTCGTAGGCGGCTTCGAACTGCGCCAGCGGATGGCGGAACTCGATGCCCGACAGCGCCGCGCCCGGGGCGGTGGCGATGACTTCGCCTTCCAGGTTCCAGGCCTTCAGGCAGGCTTCGACGCGCTCGCGCGCGATCAGCAGCAACGGGCCGAACTTGGGCGCGGGCGACACGCGCACCAGCGCGTATTCGATTTCGGGGTGCAGGTTCAGCGCCTGGTTGGACGGGATGGTCCAGGGCGTGGTGGTCCAGATGACGATGGCGCCGTCGTCGACCTTGTCCAGGCCGAAGGCCTTGGCCAGCTTGTCGTGCTCGGCGAACGGGAAGGCCACGTCCACCGCCGGGTCGACGCGGTCGGCGTATTCGACCTCGGCCTCGGCCAGCGCCGAGCCACAGTCGAAACACCAGTTCACGGGCTTGAGGCCGCGGAACACGTAGCCCTTGTCCAGGATGCGGCCCAGGGCGCGGATCTCGTCGGCTTCATTGCTGAAGTTCATCGTCATGTAGGGACGATCCCACTCGCCCAGCACGCCCAGGCGCTTGAAGTCCTTGCGCTGGCGGTCGATCTGCTCGAGCGCGTAGGCGCGGGCCTTGGACTGCACCTCGGCCACGGGCAGGTGCTTGCCGTATTTCTTCTCGATCTGGATCTCGATCGGCATGCCGTGGCAATCCCAGCCCGGCACGTAGTGCGCGTCGTAGCCGGCCATGTTGCGGCTCTTGACGATGATGTCCTTCAGGATCTTGTTGACCGCGTGGCCGATGTGGATGTCGCCGTTGGCGTAGGGCGGGCCGTCGTGCAGCACGAAGCGCGGACGGCCGCGGCTGGCGGCGCGGATCGCCTGGTAGACGTGGTTTTCCTCCCACTGCGCAATCCAGGCGGGCTCGCGCTTGGCGAGGTCGCCCCGCATGGGGAAGGGGGTATCGGGCAGGTTGAGGGTCTTTTTATAGTCCATGAACGGCAAAATAGGCGCGCGCGTTTCGCGCGTCTTCGGCGATGGCGGCAGTCAGGGAAGGGAGATCAGGAAATTTTTCTTCGTCCCGCAGCTTTTGCAGGAATTCGACACGCACGAGTTTACCGTATGCGTTGACGGTCTCGTCGAGCAGGTGCGCTTCCAGCAGCACGCGGCCGCGGTCCTCGACGGTCGGGCGCACGCCAAGGCTGGCCACTGCCGGCAGGGCGCGCTCGGCCAGGCCATACACCTGTACCACGTAGATGCCGGAGCGGGCCGCGCAGCGCTCGGCCACCCGCAGGTTCATGGTCGGATAGCCCAGGGTGCGACCCAGCTTCTGGCCGTGGATCACGTGACCGCTGATATGGAAGGGGTGGCCCAGCAGGTGGCGGGCCCGGTCCAGGTCGCCCACGGCCAGGGCGGTGCGCACTTCCGAGCTGGAAATGCGGTGGCCGTGGCGGTCGGTGACGTCGGCCAGGGTCTGTACCTCGAAGCCATGGCGCAGGCCGGCTTCGCGCAGCAGGTCGATGTCGCCGCTGCGCTTGTGGCCGAAGCGGAAGTCCTCGCCCACCAGCAGCCACTTGGTATCCATCCCCCGCACCAGCAGGTTCTCGATGAAGGCGTTGGCCGACATTTCGGCCAGGCGGGCGTTGAAGCGCTCGACCACGACCTGGGATACGCCATAGCGGGCCAGCGCCGCCAGCTTGTCGCGCAGCCCGGAAATGCGGGTGGGCGCCAGCTCGGGACGCTGGTTCAGCGTGGCGAAGTACTCGCGCGGGTGCGGCTCGAAGGTCATCACGGCGGGCGTCAGGCCGCGGTCGCGCGCGACCTGGCAGACGCGCGCCAGCATGGCCTGGTGTCCTCGGTGGACGCCGTCGAAATTGCCGATGGTCAGCGCGCTGGGAGCGCGCTGGGCGGGCGGCGGAAGGGATCGGTGGATGCGCAGCGGTGGTTTCACGAGCGAGAGTTTACAATTTTGGATTACGGGATTGTTCGTCATCCCCAATTTGGATCGCTCATCTTGCCGGAAACTTCTACACCACCGCGCCGCATCGTCATCCTGATCTCGGGACGAGGCAGCAACATGCAGGCGCTGGTCCAGGCCTGTCGCCAACAGGGCTGGCCCGCCACGATCGCCGCCGTGATCGCCAGCCGGCCGGACGCCGCCGGCCTTGAATGGGCCGCGGCCCAGGGCATCGCCACGGCGGCGCTGTACCACAAGGACTATGCCAGCCGCGAAGCGTTCGACGCCGCGCTGGCCACGGAAATCGACCTGCACGCACCGGACTACGTCATCCTGGCCGGCTTCATGCGGGTGCTGACCCCCGGCTTCGTCAATCGCTACAGCGGCCGCCTGGTCAACATCCATCCGTCGCTGCTGCCGGCGTTCCCGGGGCTGCACACGCACGCCCAGGCGCTGGCCACCGGGGTGCGGGTGCATGGCTGCACCGTGCATTTCGTGACGCCGGTGCTGGACCATGGTCCCATCATTGCCCAGGGCTGCGTGCCGGTCCTGGCTGGCGACACGCCCGAAATGCTGGCCGAACGCGTGCTGGAAGTCGAGCACCAGGCTTTTCCGACCGCCGTGCGCTGGCTCGCCGAAGGCCGGGTTACCCTGACGAATGACCACCGGGTGGACGTGCAGGGAGATCCCGACCGCCTGTTCACCTGGTCCGCGGCGGCCTGAGCCGACGCCAGCCGCGCAGCCGGGCCGCCGACGGCCCTGAATCGCATTTATCGGGCGGCATGTGTCCGCCCCACTGGAATACACCATGAGCAAACCCCAATCCCCGCGTTCCCGCCCGGCAGCCGCCGGAGAGCGTGACGGCCGGTCCTTCTTCTCGCGCCCCAAGGGCGAGGCCCGCGTCGCCCAGGAACGCGCGCCGCGCCCCGAGCGCGCCGCCGGCGGCCGCGAAGGCCGTTCGGACGAGCGCCGCGACAGCCGTCCGACCCCACGTCCGTCCTATGACGCGCCACGCGGCGAAGGCCGCGGCGAACGCGGTTCCTTCGGCGGCGACCGGCGCGAAGGCTCGGGCCGCCCGACGCCGCGCCCTTCCTATGACGCGCCGCGTGGCGAGCGTGGCTCGTACGGCTCGGAGCGCCGTGAGGGCCAAGGCCATGGCGGTGAACGGGGTTCCTTCGGTTCGGACCGCCGCGAAGGCTACGGCCGTCCGGATTCGCGCCCGTCCTACGGCGCTTCGCGCGGCGAAGGCCGTGGCGGCGAGCGCGGCTCCTTCGGTTCGGACCGCCGCGAAGGCCAGGGTCGCCCGGATTCGCGTCCCTCCCATGGCGCTTCGCGCGGCGAAGGCCGCGGCGGTGAGCGCGGCTCCTTCGGTTCGGACCGCCGTGAAGGCCAGGGCCGGCGTGACGCCGCCCCGCAAAAGCCGCAATTCAACCGGCCGCGCCTGTCGTATGCCGCCAGCCGTATCGACCAGGTGCAGCGCGTGCTGGGCGAGATCCTGCAATGGACCTACCCGGCAGACGCCGCCTTGTCGCACTGGCTGCGTGGCCATCCCGGCCTGGGCGCGCGCGACCGTTCGGAAGTGGCCGAAGCCGTCTACGACGTGCTCCGCCACCTGCGCCGCTACCGCCAGTTCGGCGAAAGTGGCGTCGGGCCGGCTTCGCGCCGCCTGGCCATCCTGGGCCTGGCCGCCACCCTCGGCACGGAAGCGCTGCGTGAAGGCCTGGACGCGGCCGAGGCGGAATGGCTGCAACGCGTGCTGCAGATCGACCTGGCGACGTTGCCGCGCGCCGTGCGCGGCAGCATCCCTGACTGGCTCGACGAGCGCCTGGGCGCCATGGAAAGCCCCGAAACCCTGATCGAGGCCCTCAACCGCCAGGCCAGCCTGGACCTGCGGGTCAACCCGCTCAAGGTCGAGCGTGACGCCATGCTGGCGGAACTGCAGCAGAGCGCCGGCCGCTACGAACCCGTGGCGATGCCGTACTCGCCCTGGGGCATCCGCATGGAAGGCCGTCCGGCCATCAACCGCTGGCCGCAGTTCGAGAACGGCAGTATCGAGGTGCAGGACGAAGGCAGCCAGTTGCTGGCCCTGCTGGTGGCGCCGCGCCGCGGCGAAATGATCATCGATTTCTGCGCCGGCGCCGGCGGCAAGACCCTGCTGCTGGGCGCGCTGATGCGCTCGACCGGCCGCCTCTACGCCTTTGACGTCTCGGCCGCCCGCCTGGCGCGAGCCAAGCCGCGCTTTGCACGCAGCGGCCTGTCGAACGTGGTGCCGGTGGCGATCGACAGCGAGAACGACGCCCGCGTCAAGCGCCTGGCCGGCAAGGCCCAGCGCGTGCTGGTCGACGCGCCCTGCAGCGGCATCGGCACCTTGCGCCGCAACCCCGACCTGAAGTGGCGCCAGCACCCCGAGTCGCTGGCTGAACTGGGGCAACTGCAGGAACGCATCCTCAATAGCGCCGCGCGCTGCGTGGCGCCCGGCGGCCGCCTGGTGTACGCCACCTGCAGCCTGCTGGCCGAGGAAAACGAAGTGCAGGCCGACCGCTTCCTGGCCAGCCATCCGGATTTCGAGCGGGTGGACGCGGCCGAGATCCTGGCTGCCCGTTGCGACAACCTGAAGCTGGAGGGGCCCTACGTCCAACTGCGTCCGGACCTGCATGGCACCGACGGCTTCTTCGCCGCCGTGTTCGAGCGCCGCAAGAAGGCTGTCACCGCAGCGGAAGGCGAAGCCGAGGCGCAGTCGGACGCCGAAGCGCCGCACGAAGAGGGTGTCGGCACTGCCGAGGCGCCCGTCGCCCAGGAGGCCCTGGAACCGGTGGCCGCGGAAGCGTCCAGCGAGGCGGATCAGGCCAGGCCGGCTTCCTGAGCGGCGGCTGGCCCCGCGCTGGCTCAGGGAGCCGGCGCGATGCCCAGCGTCGCGCTGTACCGGCGCGTTCCGATGGTCTTATTCTGGTATTTCACTTCCCAAGCCAGCGAATCCGACCCGGGTTGGTTGGCCTGGTAGACCAGTTGCGCCACCGGCACTGTCTTGTACGCGCAACGTCCCGAGTCGCCGGACTGGCCGCGCGTCTGGACGATGCTGGCGACCCCCAGGCGCGGTTGCAGCGTGATGGTGACGCGGGGCGCGCGCAGCGCCAGGCAGTCCGAGCCACGGATCTCGTAATAGGACGCCAGCACGGTAACGTCCCCAATTTTCAGCGACTGGGCATGCGTGGGCGCCGCGGCGGCCAGACCGGCCGCGGTCAGGAGGGCAATAAAATAGGGACAGATTTTTTCGCGGAACATCGTGAGGCGGAAGAGACGGTGATAGCGGACCGAAGTGTGCGCCAGACCCGTGGCGCCCGCAAGACAGCGCGTGCCAGCCTGACAGGAACTTTAATCGCGACGCGTAGCCAAAACGAAGTGTCCGACGTGGGCGCGTCCCGGCCCGGGATGCGTCGTCATCGTCGCCAAGGGTCGCGCCGACTCGGTCGCGCGCCTGGCGTAGTGTGGTCAAAAGCAGGGCTTAGTCCTTGATTTCCCTCAAAAACTATTTTGAAACTCCATTGTCATAACGCGGCAAAGGTAAGCTAAACTTCAGGCACTCTTCAAGCGAGGCTCATTACAGCTTTATGGATTACATCCTCTCCTTCATTGCCGGCGGTCTGACCCAAGCCACTTGGTGGCAGATCGTCGTTTTCACCCTGGTCATGACGCACATCACCATTGTGTCCGTCACCGTCTTCCTGCACCGCAGCCAGGCGCACCGGGGCCTGGACCTGCATCCGGCCGTCATGCACTTCTTCCGCTTCTGGCTCTGGATGACGACCGGCATGGTCACCAAGGAATGGGTTGCCATCCACCGCAAGCACCACGCCAAGTGCGAAAAGGAAGGCGATCCCCATTCGCCCATCCTGTTCGGCATCTGGAAGGTGCTGTTCCGCGGCGCCGAGCTCTACCGCGAAGAATCCAACAACAAGGAAACCATGGCCAAGTTCGGCCACGGCACGCCTGACGACTGGCTCGAACGCAACGTCTACAGCAAGCACAGCCTGTGGGGCGTGCTGACCATGCTCGCCATCGACATCGCCCTGTTCGGCGCGATCGGCGTCACGGTGTGGGCGGTGCAGATGGCCTGGATCCCCTTCTGGGCGGCTGGCGTCGTCAACGGCATCGGCCACTACTGGGGCTACCGCAACTACAACAGCCCGGACACCAGCACCAACGTGTTCCCCTGGGGCATCGTGATCGGCGGCGAAGAGCTGCACAACAACCACCACGCCCACGGCACGTCGGCCAAGTTTTCGGCCAAGTGGTACGAGTTCGACATTGGCTGGTGCTACATCAACATCCTGAAGTTCCTGGGCCTGGCCAAGATCAAGAAGGTCGCGCCCAAGCTCAAGCTGGATGATTCCAAGACCGGCATCGACCTGCGCACGCTGCAGGGCGTGATCACGCACCGCTACGAAGTCATGGCCCGCTACGCGGACGTGATCAAGAGCGCCGCCCGCGAGGAACTCGCCAAGCTGAAGGCCTCGCGCCAGGACGGCAACGCCGATTGCGGCTGGACCAAGCTGCACAAGGTGCGCCGCGCCATCCACCGCAACGAGGACATCCTCCAGCCGGAACAGCTCGAAGCCGTGGACAAGGCCATCGCCCAGAACAAGTCGCTGTCGACGCTGGTGCAGATGCGCCGCGAACTCGGCCGTATCTGGGAAAGCTCCAGCGCCAGCAGCGAACAGCTCCTCCATGACCTGCAGGCCTGGTGCCAGCGCGCCCAGCAAAGCGGCATCGCCGGGCTCGAGCAATTCGCTCAACGTCTGCGCCGCTACGCGGCATGATGCTAGAGAAGCTCAATCCTGAACAACGCGCCGCAGTAACGTTAGAACCGCAGCACGCCCTGGTCCTGGCCGGGGCGGGCAGCGGCAAGACCCGGGTGCTCACCACCCGCATGGCCTGGCTGATTCAAACCGGCCAGGCCTCGCCTTTTGGGCTGCTGGCCGTCACGTTCACCAACAAGGCCGCCCGCGAGATGCTGGCGCGCATGTCGGCCATCCTGCCGATCGATACGCGCGGCCTCTGGATCGGCACCTTCCACGGCCTGTGCAACCGCATGCTGCGCGCGCATCATCGCGACGCCGGCCTGCCGCAGACCTTCCAGATCCTCGACGTCACCGACCAGCTCGCCGCCATCAAGCGGCTGATGAAGGCCAATGGCGTCGACGACGAGAAATATCCGCCGCGCGACGTGCAGCGCTTCATCAACGGCGCCAAGGAAGAGGGCCTGCGCCCCGCCGACGTCGAAGCCTATGACGCGCACCGCCGTCGCCTGATCGAGATCTACCAGCTCTACGAAGCCCAGTGCCAGCGCGAAGGCGTGGTCGACTTCGCCGAGCTGCTGCTGCGCGCCTACGAACTGCTGTCGCGCAACGCGCCGGTGCGCGAGCACTACCAGCGCCGTTTCCGCCACATCCTGGTCGACGAGTTCCAGGACACCAACACGCTGCAGTACAAGTGGCTGCGGCTGCTGGCCGGCGGCGGCGCGGCGATCTTCGCCGTGGGCGACGACGACCAGTCGATCTACGCGTTCCGCGGCGCCAACGTCGGCAACATGTCCGACTTCGAGCGCGACTACGCCCGCGGCACCGTCATCCGCCTGGAGCAGAATTACCGCTCGTACGGCCACATCCTGGATTCGGCCAACGCGCTCATCGGCCACAACAGCGGCCGCCTGGGCAAGAACCTCTGGACCGACCAGGGTGAAGGCGAACCGGTGCGCGTCATCGAACAGCCCTCGGACGGCATGGAAGCGCAATGGATCGTCGACGAGATCCGTTCGCTGATCCACGAAGGCAGCCTGCGCCGCGAGATCGCCGTGCTCTACCGCAGCAACGCGCAGTCGCGCGTGATCGAACACGCCATCTTCTCGGCCGGCATTCCCTACAAGGTCTACGGCGGCCTGCGCTTCTTCGAGCGCCAGGAAATCAAGCACGCGCTTGCCTACTTGCGCCTGATGGCCAACCCGCACGACGACACGTCGTGGATGCGGGTGGTGAATTTCCCCACGCGCGGAATCGGCGCGCGCACGCTGGAACAACTGGCCGACGCGGCGCGCGCGCATGATTCCAGCCTGTACTCGGCGGTGGCGCTGGTGGCCGGCAAGGGCGGCTCCAACCTGGCCCAGTTCGCCCAGTTGATCCATCGTCTCACAGAGGAAACGCGCGACCTGCCGCTGCCAGAAATGGTCGAGCACATGCTCGAGGCCAGCGGCCTGAACGCGCACTACAAGGCCGAGCGCGAAGGCGCCGAGCGCCTCGAAAACCTGAACGAACTGATCACCGCCGCGGCGGTGTTCGCGTCCGAGGAAAACTACGACGGCATGCCCGCCGGCGTGGTGCCCGACCAGGACACCTCCAGCACGCTGATGCCCGGCGTGGTCGATGCGGCGCCGGTGGTGTCCGACGGCCTGACGCCGCTGGCGGCCTTCCTGTCGCATGCCGCGCTCGAAGCCGGCGACAACCAGGCGCAACAGGGCCAGGACGCCGTGCAGCTCATGACCGTGCACGCGGCCAAGGGCCTGGAGTTCGACGCCGTCTTCATCACCGGCCTGGAGGAAGGCCTGTTCCCGCACGAGAACAGCATCCTGGAGCAGTCCGGCCTGGAAGAAGAGCGCCGCCTCATGTACGTGGCGATCACCCGCGCGCGCCAGCGCCTGTACATCAGCCTGGCGCAAAGCCGCATGCTGCATGGCCAGACGCGCTACGCCATGCGGTCGCGCTTTCTCGACGAAATCCCCGAGCAGCACCTGAAGTGGCTGTCGCCCAAGGCCGGCCTGACGCCGTCGCTGAGCGCCGGCGGCGGCTGGAACGGCAACCGCGGCGACGCCTTCGGCCGCAAGCCCACCAACACCATTGCGCCGCGTCAACCGCGCGGCACGGCCTCCGGCGTCACGGTGGGCGACAAGCAGTATCGTGTGGGACAGGGCGTGCACCACGCGCGTTTCGGCGACGGCACCATCGTCAGCCTGAGCGGCGCGGGGCAGGACGCGCAGGCGGAAATCCATTTCCGCGATGTCGGTTCCAAGACGCTGGCTCTCGGCATCGCCAAGCTGGATATCGTTCAAGGTTGATAGACATGGCCAATCAAGACTCCCCGAAAGCCGAACTGGCATCGCTGCGCGCCGAAGTCGACGAGATCGACCAGCAGATCATCCTGCTGCTGGGCGTGCGTTTTCGCTGCACGGACATGATCGGCGAGCTCAAGCAAGCCAACGACATGGACCTGGTGGACCCGGTGCGCGAAGACCAGCAGGTCCAGCGCATCCGGCGCCTGGCCGAAGAGGCCGGCGTGCCCCCGGCCCTGGCCGAAACCATCCTGCGCGAAGTGATCGACACGGTGGTCGATCACCACACCCGGTTGCGCGAGCGTCCCTACTCGTGATGCGTGGGGGTGGCCGGTGGCCTGCTTGGCCGCCTCACCATGCGCAACGGCAGTTCCATGGCCGCGGCTCCAGCCGCGGCCATTCTTTTTTCCGCGGCGCGGGGTCGGCGGCGTCCGCTACAACGTTTTCAGGAACGCCAGCAGGGCGTCGATCTCGGCCGGGCTCAGGTCGAGCGGCTTGATGTGTTCCGACTTGCGCGGCGCATACGGGTCCGGGGGATCGGCCGGCGGCGTCTCTCGGCCCATGCCGGCGTTGTACATCCGCAGCAGCCCCCGCAGATCCGGGAACAGGCCGTTGTGCATCCACGGGCCGGCCTGCGCAACGTTGCGCAGGCTCGGCGTGCGGAACTTGCCCAGGTCGGCGGGATCGCGCGTGGCTTCATAGCGCCCCAGGTCCTGGTTGCGGCGGCCGTAGAACGACAGGCCGATGTTGTGGAACTGATGGTCGGTGAGCAAGGGGCCATTGTGGCAGTTCATGCAGCGCGCCTGCGTGCGGAACAGGTGCAGGCCCAGTAGCTCGGTGTCGTCCAGCGCATCGACGCGGCCAGCGAGGAACTCGTCGAAGCGGGTCTTCCCCGGGCGCAGCGAGGCCACGTAGGCGGCCAGTGCGCGCGCCAGGCGGTCGGCGTCGATGGCGGATGCCGTGGTCGATGCCCCAGGCGCTTGAGCTGTCGGTATCATTGCCGCCGATGCCGATGCCGATGCCGATGCCGATGCCGATGCCGATGCCGTTGAGCCAGCCGCTGATGAAGCCGGCGCAACTGTTGATGAAGCCGATGCAGTCGCTGGAGAAGACGCCGCCGTCGCGCCGCCGAACGCGTCCAGGAAGCGCGCGGGATACATGTCGGTCTCCCGCAGCCGCGCCACTGCCCCGGCGGCGTCATGGTTCATTTCCCGCGGGTCGTGCAGCGGCCCCATCACCTGCTCCTTGAGGCTGGACGCGCGCCCGTCCCAGAACAGCCGGGGCGCGAACGGCGCGGCATACAGCGGTGTGGAGCGGCGCCGACCCATCAGTCTGTCCTCGCCCACCGCGAGGGGCAGGCCGTCGGTGAAGGCGCGCTGCGGTTGGTGGCAGGTGGCACAGGACACCTCGCCCTTGCGCGACAGGCGGGTATCGAAGAACAGCATCTGACCCAGCGCCACGATTGCCGGCCGCGCCACGTCGGCGGCCAGTTCGGCCTGGCCGGAATTGGCGGCGGTCCATTGCAGCGGCGGGTCGGCGACGGGCGGGACCGGCGCCCATTCATGCCATTGCACGCCGGCGTCGATGGTGGGCGCGGGCCAACCGGCCGGGGGTCCGGAATAGCGCGCGCGCAGGCAGGCGATGTTCCAGCCCGCCGGGTCGTGGCAAGCGGCGGCGCTGGGCGCGATGCCGGATGGCGTGGCGGCGCGCTGCTGGCCAGAAGCGGTGGACGGGGTGGCGAGCACGAGGGCCAGCGGAATGGCATGCAGGAAGGCGGCCAGGGCGTTCTGCCGGAGCCGGGATTTGCCACGCAGGGGCATCGATACGTTCCGTGTGGCGTTGGTGTCAGGCGTAGGACGCTGCGACGATTGCAATACCTCAGCACGCAATCGATTAATAATTTATATGGATATCGATTTTTTGATTGGCACATGAGGGCCGATGACCCGTGCCAGGCGCCTTGGTTGGCGCCGCGTCGTGGCTGGCTTTGCCTTGCCGGTCCCTCATTCGCCAAGAAGGCGGAATGCCCCGGCGGGATCCCGCTCGACGATGCCGCGCCGTTCCGCTCGCGACAGCAGGGGTTCCAGGATGTAGTCGATATACGCCACGCCGTTCGGGCCGATCTTGATGCATCCCGCGCTGTCACCCGCCACCGGATAGCCGGTGTAAGCCTCGGCGTCGAGCACGAGCGCGCCGGGGCGGGGGGCGGGATGGGTGGCGGTCAGCAACCGGGTATCGTCGGTGACATGCTTGCGATAGAGATCGCGCGCGGTGTCCTTGAACAAGACCGGTCCGCCCCGCCCGCCGTGGTGCATGACGAAGACGAATTCCCCCAGCGGCATGTCGTCGGGGATATGGCGATTGGTGGCGGGACTGTGGTACCAGGCCGCGTAGGTCGCCAGGTCGGTATAGAAAGCGGCGATCTGGCTGCCCGGGGCGTCCTTTTCGCCCACGGCTTGATGATGCGCGTACCAGGCCTCGTCCGTGTACTGGAACAGGCCCGATGCGCTTGAGCTGGCGTCGGGGCACCGCGGCGAGGCGCCGAACGCCGATTCGATGTAGGCAATGTCCGCCGCGATCTGGATGGTCGGGGGGCTGAAGCCGCGCTGCCGGCCGTGTTCCGCGATGGCGGCTTTGATTTCGGTCTGGGATCGGCTCAATGCCATGCAAATAGCTCCTGCGTGACGGCGCGACTGGCGTCCCGATGGAGAACCCGCGCCATGGCCGGGATGGCCACGGCGCATGTTAGGGACGAAGGCCGCGGCGCTCCATGCCGCATCGTCTGATTTGTCGGTCAGAAGCGATAGCCGACCTGCAACCAGAGCTCGCGTCCGGATTGATAGGTGCGATGGTCCGCCGTGAGTTTGGGTCTATTGCCCGTGACCGCAGGCATGCGATTGAGCAGGTTCAGAACTTCGATGGTCAGGTCCAGGTTGCGTGCGAACGTGGGCTGCCATTTCAACCTGGTGTCCCAGGTCCAGTAGGATGGCAACTTCTCCGATGTGTAGCTGTTGAGAAATTCCGGAGCCGGACCTTTGCCTGTATAGAAAATCGCGTCGCGCGCACTGCGCCAGTTGAATGCGTTGCTCCACGTGAGGCCCGCGCCCGGGTAGGCTCCGGTCAGGGTCAAGGTGGCGACTTGCGGTTGGAAGAACGAATTGGTTGGCAGGTCGAAGGCGCGAATCCGCGCGTCGTTATATAGCACCTGTTCATCAGGATCCCCCGCGTGGTCGTTGTAGCCCTTGGCCAACTCGGTGTTGGCGCGGCGCCGCTGCCAGCCCCAGGTGGCGCGCATGGTCCAGCGGGTCCTTCCCAGGGCAATCGGATGAAGCGTACGCACGGTCATGTTGATGCCGTCGGTCGTGGAATGACCATCACTGTTGTATCGGGAGGTGTTGGCGTTGACGTTGACGTTTGTCCACTGGTCCCGCCCGTTGCGATGCACATAGTTCAGCGCGCCCTCCAGACCCGCCACTCGTTGGCGCAGCGATATCGCCCATTCGTCGTCATACGGCGTGCGTAACCCCTTGTATTCCACCGTATACGGCTTGCGGCCATCCGCGATCGGGTTTCCATTCTTGTCCGTCTCGTGCAGTTTCAGGCGCGCGCGCTCCGCCTCCATGGCGATGCCCAGTATCTGTGCGCCGTAGTAGCGCGACCATCCCATGCTCAGCACGGTGTCGTCCGTTCCGAACATGTCCCAATCCAGGCGCGTGCGGGGCGCCAGATTGTCGTTGCCAAGAAAGCTGTCGCGGTCGTAGCGCAGCCCGGCATCCAGGGCCAGTCGTTGCCATTCGATGCGGTCCGACAGATACAGGCTGGCAGTGTGATGCTTTACCGCGGCCGTCCCGGGAAGGTAGTGGGTTCTATTGCTGTCTTGGACAGTGCCATCGGCGAACTGGCTGCGGCGGTACGCATAGGCATCCTGAAATCGCTTGAATCGAGCGTGGGTCTGCCGCAGCTCTGAACCCGCGTAGACGGTGTGGGCAAACATGCCGGTGCGTAGCGGATCCAGGTCAACGCGGCCCTTGAGAACGCCGGTGTCCTGCAGCGTCTGCTCCTTGCCAAAGCCCACCACCGCGTACTGGACCTTTTTGATCGGCGGAGTGAAATAGGAAACAAACTCTTCACGAACCGATTGCCGGTGGCTGGTGGCGCGATCCCAGCCCGCTTGCAGAGAAAAGCGTCCGCCCTGGAATCGATGTTCCAGATTGCCGTCGACGCCCCGTCCGCTGTGATAATTGTCCCAGGTGGTGTCGCGGAAATAGGCGTCGGCCAGGGCCTGGCGATACTCGCTGTATTTCAGCGTCAGGTCGGCGACGGTGTCCGGGGCGGGACGCACACTGAATTTGCCCAGAAGGTTATCGATCTGGCTGCGGTAGGTTCCCTCGCGCAACTCCGGTTGACCCTTGTCGTCAACGCCCATGGCTGCCCGCGTGATGTCGGATTGGCGACGAGACAATGCCAATACCATGCCGGCCTTTTCGCTGAATGCGACATCGCCCAGCGCCGAATAGAAGTTCTTCTTCCACTTGGGTGAGTAGTCGAAGTGGCCCTGTGACCACTTTTGTTCATCGCCATGCGCCGTGCGCTGTCGGGTCATGTTGGAGCTGTTCCAACGGTAGTCCAGCTTCAGATGGTTCTGCCCGGAGAACCGGCGCAATTTTGCATCCACCACGCCGCCAGTGAAGTGACCGTATTCCACAGGCACGAAGCTGTCATGCACTTGCACCGATTCCAGCAGACTGGTGTCGACGAAGTAGGACTGCGAATTGCTGGGCACGTTGTTGACGACCAGGTTCGGATTCTTGCTAGCCGGGTCTACGCGGTTGGTGGCGTCCATGCCATCGATCTGGAACAGATTCTGGTAGGGGCTGGCGCCATGGAATGAAATCTCCTCGACGTCCAGCGATCCCCGATTCTTCGAACCCGCCGCGCCGGGGTCGGTGCGGACCGCTGGATGCGTCGCCACCAACGTGCTCAGGTCCCGGTTGGACGACGGCGTTTCCGCGATCTCCTCGCGGCTATAGAGGCGCCCGCCAATCTGCTCGCCGTAGACGCGTACCGGCTCAAGCCGCGATGCCGAGAACGGATTGGCCTTGTCCTCGAAGACGATATAGCGTCCCGGCCCGTCGGCGCGCAGCGCCAGGCCGGAGCCTGCCAGCAACTGGTTCAGCGCCGCCAGCGCCGACGTTTCTCCCCGCAGGGCGGACGAGGCCTTATTGGCCACGGCGGCCGGCGGGAACGAGATCTGCAGGCCGGACAGGCGACCCAGTTCCAGCAAGGCGTCGCCCAGCGGTTGCGCTGGAATGTCATAGTCGAAGGTGCGGTTGGGCGACTGGGCCAGGGCGGGGGCGGCCATGGCCAGCGTGGCGCAGAAGATCGCGGCCGACGCGTTGGCGCGGAAACGGCCGTTGAATGAGAGAGGCATGCGAGCGTCCTATGGCTGATTGGAAACCAGCCATAGGACGCGGCGGTCGACGGGGAACCTCAGCGTCAAACCGGCCGGTAAGCCATGCGACGCGTCGAAGTCAGACCGGATGAATGCTTGCGCCCCGTGTCAGGCCCGCTTCAGAACCGATATCCCACCTGCAGCCACAGTTCGCGTCCCGACTGGAACGTGCTGCGGTTGGCCTTCAGGTTGGGATTGCTGGCCGTGACCGCCGGCATGCGGTTCAGCAGGTTCAGCACTTCGACCGTGAATTCCAGGTTGCGCGCGAAGGTCGGCTGCCACGCCAGCTTGGTGTCCCAGGTCCAGTACGATGGCAGCTCGCCGGATTCGTAGCGGTCGAGGTATTGCGGGCGCGGGCCGACGCCAACGTAGATGGTGGCGTCGCGCTTGCTGCGCCAGTTCAGCTTGTTGCTCCAGGTCAGGCCGGCGCGCGGGTAGGCGCCGATCAGCGTGAGCGTAGCGACCTGGGGCTGGTAGAAGGTGCTGGGCGGCAAGTCGATGGCGCGGATCTCCGAGCCGTTGTAGATCACCCGGTCATCCGGATCGCGGGCATCGGCGGTATAGCCCGTGACCAGGTCGCCGTTGGTCTTGCGCTTCTGCCAGCTCCACGATGCCTGCATGTTCCAGCGCGTCGGCCCCAGGCGCCAGGGCTCCAGCGTGCGCAGCGTCAGGCTGACGCCGTCGGTGGTGGAGAAGCCGTCGTTGTTGTAGGTGTAGCCGGTGGCCTGCGTGCCGCTCTTGGTCCATTGGTCGCGGCCGTTGCGATGCACGTAGCTCAGCAAGCCCTCGATGCCTGCCATGCGCTGGCGCAGCGACACCGCCCATTCGTCGTCGTAGGGCATGCGCAGGCCGCGGTAGTCCACGAAGTATTCCTTGCCGCCGTCGGCCACGGGCCTGCCCTTGCTGTCCAGCACCTGGCGGCGCAGGCGGCTGCGCTCGGCCTCCAGCGCCGTCTCCAGCACCTCGCTGCCGTAGTAGCGCGACCAGCCCGCGCTCAGCAGCGTGTCGCCCGAGCCCAGCACATCCCATTCCAGGCGCGTGCGCGGCGACAGATTGGTGTTGCCCAGGAAGGTCTCGCGGTCGTAGCGCACGCCCGCATCCAGCGCCAGCCGTTGCCACTCGATGCGGTCGGACAGGTACACGCTGGCCATGTTGTATTTCACGTTGACCGTGCCGGGCAGGTAGTGGACCTTGCTGAAGTCCTGGTAGGTGCCCTTGTTGTTGTAGGCGCGGCGGAACGAATACGAATCCTGGAAGCGCTTGAAGCCGGCGTCGACCTGTTGCAGATCGGCGCCCGCGTACAGGCTGTGGGTGAAGATGCCGGTGCGCACCGGGTCGAGATCGACGCGGCCCTTGAGGGTCCAGGTGTCCTGCCGCGTCTGCTCCTTGCCAAAGCCACCCGCGGTGTATTGCGGCAGTTTATAGGGTTGGTAGGTCACCAGTTCATCGCCGACCGACTGGCGATCGCTGGTGGCATGGTCCCAGCCGGCCTGCAGCGAGACGCGGCCGTCCTGGAACAGGTGGTCCAGGTTGCCGCTCAGGCCGTAGGCGCCGTGGTTGTTGTCCCAGTGCGTGTCGCGGAACAGGTAGCTCGACAAGGTCTCGCTGCGGTCGCTGTATTTGAGCGTCAGGTCAGCGGTGGTGTCGGCGCTGGCGCGCACGCTGAACTTGCCCAGGAAGTTGTCGACGCGGTCGCGGTAGGTGTCCTGGCCTTGCTGCGGCTGGCCCTTGTCGTCCACGCCCATGTTCCAGCGTGTGATGTCGGATTCCCGGCGCGACATGGCCAGCACCACGCCGGATTTGTCGTTGAAGGCGAAGTCGCCCACGGCCGAATAGAAACGCTTCTTCCATTCGGGGGAATAGCCCGGCTGGCCCTGCGCCCAACTATTCTCCTCGCCCTCGGCTACATGCTGCCGCGTCATCTTCGACGTGTTCCAGCGGTAGTCGAACTTCAGGTGGTTCTCGCCGGAAAAGCGGCGCAGGCGCGCATCGACCACGCCGCCGGTGAAGCGGCCGTATTCGACCGGCACGAAGCTGTCGTACACCCGCACGGCTTCCAGCAGGCTGGTGTCGACGAAGTACGACTGTGGATTGCTGGGCACGTTGCCGACCTGCAGGTTGAGGTTCTTGCTGGCCGGGTCGACGCGGTTGGTGGCGTCGATGCCGTCGATCTGGAACAGGTTCTGGTAGGGGCTGGCGCCGTGAAAGGAGATGTCCTCGACGTTGAGCGAGCCGCGGTTCTGTGAGCCGGCCGCGCCCGGATTCGTGCGCACCGCCGGGTGGTTTGCCACCAGCGTGCTCAGGTCGCGGTTGGAGGAAGGCGTTTCGGCGATCTCCTGCTGGCCATAGGTGCGTTCGCCGGCCTGTTCGCCGTAGACACGCACCGGCTCCAGCCGCGAGGTGGAGAAGGGATGTGCCTTGTCGACGAAGACGATATAGCGGCCCGGACCTTCGGCGCGCAGCGCCAGTCCGGAACCGGCCAGCAGGCGGTCCAGCGCGAGCAGGGCGGAATACTCGCCTTGCAGCGCGGGCGACATCTTGCCGGCCACGGCGGCTGGCGGGAACGAGATCTCCAAGCCCGATTGGCGGCCGAGCGCGAGCAGGGCGTCGCCCAGCGGCTGCGACGGGAGGTCATACGCGATGGTGCGCGCGGGCGGCTGGGCGATGACGGGTGCGGCAATGGCCAGCATGACGCAAAGGAGGGCGGCCGAGGCGCCGGGCCGGCGTTTGCGGTCAAGAGGGAAAGGCATGAAAACGTCCTACGCTGCTGTTGATGTCAGCCGTAGGACGCGGCGTAGGACGCAACCCCTCATTGCAGAATTGATGAATAATTTATATTGATTCTTATTTACCGATTGGCATTGATCGAAACGGGCAGGGCGGCGAATGCGCTTGTCCGTCCCGGTCACTCACGGGACTTCCAGGTCGGGCGACCCGGGCCGCGCCCGATCCGCAAGACTCATCGGGGGAGTCGCCGCCGGACGGGAAGGTCCGCGGCGGGGGGCGTGATCAGCGCAGGATCAGCAGACCCGGCAGGTCGGTGATGCGCACCTTGGTCTGCGCCAGCAGCAGGTCGAGCGCCCGCTTGGGGTCGGCGACGCCGGCCGTGCCCGACACTCGGGTGTCGCGCGCCAGCTCGCCCAGCACCAGGATGTGCTTGCCGGTGTAGCGCGCCAACTGCGCGGCCGCCTCGGGCAATGCGGTGTTGTTGAAGGCCAGCATTCCCTGGCTCCAGGCGGGCGCGGTTTCATGCGGCGCCGCATCCTGGACCATGCCGTCGGCCGAAACCGCGATGCGTTGCCCGGCGTCCAGCGTTTGCGGTTGCCGGTCCGCACAGGCCAGGCATTGCACCGCCACCTGGTGCGTGTAGACGGTGACGCGCGTCGCGTCGCGGTCGCGCGCGACCGCGTAGCGGGTGCCCAGGGCCGTGGCGCTGGCGTCCGCCGTCACCACGCTGAAGGCCGGGCCTGCGGCGCCGCGCGGCGCGGCCTCGAACAGCGCCTGGCCGGCCAGCAGGCGCACCTCGCGCCTGTCGGGGCCGAAGTCCACGGCGATCGCCGAATGCGCGTCCAGGATGGCGCGCGAGCCATCGGGCAGGGCGACGCGCAGCGGCTGCGTGTCGCTTGCGTAGTCGGCGCCAGGCTGGAAGTCGCGCAGCGCGTACGCGGTCGTGCCGGTGGCGGCGACGAGTGCCAGCGCCAGCGCCGTATGGCGCTTGCGCGGCGGGCGGGCAGCCAATTTTCCGCGGTCGATCTCGCCCATGCGGCGCCACACCCGCGCCAGCCTGTCGTAGGCGGCGGCATGGCGGGGATCGGCGTGGTACCAGGCGTCGAACTCGGCCTGCGTCTGTGCATCGAGCGGCTGGCCGCTGTGGCGGATCACCCAGCGCGAGGCCTGCTCGTCCGCGGTGGCGGAATTGCCCGGGGTGCTGGCCTTGCTCATGCCGACAGCGCCTGGTCGCAGGCCAGCAGGATGCGCATCATGTGTTTCTCGACCGCGCTCACCGAAATCGCGAAACGCTCGGCGATGGCGCGGTAGGTCAGTCCTTCGTGGCGATGCAGGACAAAGACGTCGAGGCTGCGGCGCGGCTGGCGCAGCAGGGCGGTTTCGAGCCGCCGCAGCAGTTGGTTGGCCGAAGCCACTTCCAGCGTGTCGGCCTCGAAGGCGGGCGGCTGCGTGGCGGCATAGTCGGCCACCACGTTCAGTTCGCGGCCCCGGCGGCGGTGCCAGTCGGTGGCGATGTTGGCCGCCACGCGGAAGACATAGGCGCGGTGGTTGTCCGGCAGGGTCTTGTCCTGGAACTCGGCCAGCTTGATCCAGGTGTCCTGGGCGCAGTCCTGGGCCACGTCGCGCGAGCCAGTGCGCATGGCCAGAAAGCCCAGCACTTCGCGGTAGTGCCGCAGAAATACATCGGTAAGCGAAGACATGTCGCTGACGCCTCGCGCCAGATAGAGTCAGATTCGCGTCGAATTATAAATGATAATTATTATTGTTATTGGGTGTTGCGCCCCGAGGGAAAGGGCGGACGGCCCATGCCGTCCGCCCGCGGCTCAGGCTTCGCCCTGCTCGATTTCTTCGAGCGAGCCCTGCAATTCCAGCCACTGTTCCTCCAGCGTCTCCATGCGCTTGCCGTGTTCGCCATGTTCGGCCATGACTTTCTGGCGCTCGGCGCGACGCGCATCGGAATACAGGTCCGGGTCGGCGATCACCGCGTCCAGGGCCTGCAGCTTGGCGCGCAGCTTCTCCATTTCGGTCTCGACCTTGGCCAGCCTGGCTTCCAGCGGCTTGCGCAGCGCCGACAGGCGTTGGCGCTGCTCGGCCTCGGCGCGGCGTTGCGCCTTGCGGTCGACCACGGCCTCGCCATTCTCGGCGTTCTCGCGGGCGGCCTCGGCGCGTTCGCCGGCGTTGCGGGCCGCCAGCCAGTCGCGGTAGTCCTCCAGGTCGCCGTCGAATTCGCGCACGGCGCCGTCGGCCACGATCCAGAAGCTGTCCACGGTGGTGCGCAGCAGATGGCGATCGTGCGAGACCAGCAGCATGCTGCCGCCGAACTCGGCCAGCGCGGCGGCCAGGGCCTCGCGCGTCTCGACGTCCAGGTGGTTGCTGGGCTCGTCCAGCAGCAGCAGGTTGGGCTTCTGCCAGACGATCAGCGACAGGGCCAGGCGGGCCTTTTCGCCGCCCGACATTGGCCCGACCTTGCTGTTGACCGTGTCGCCCGAGAAGCCGAAGCCGCCCAGGTAGTTGCGCAATTCCTGCTCGCGCGTTTCCGGCGACAGCCGCGCCAGGTGGGCCAGCGGCGTGCTGTCCACGTCCAGCATGTCGAGCTGGTGCTGGTGGAAATAGCCGATCGCCAGCCCGCGCGAGGCGCGGCGTTCGCCGGCCTGCACCGGCAGTTCCTCGGCCAGGGTCTTGATCAGCGTGCTCTTGCCGGCGCCGTTGGCGCCCAGCACGCCGACGCGGCTGCCGGCGCGCACCATCAGCGTCACGTCGCGCAGGATCGGCACTTCGTTGCCGGCCGCGTCGGTGTAGCCGGCCGACAGGTGTTCCAGCGTCAGCAGCGGATCGGGCACCTGGTCGGGCGAGGGGATGCGGATGTCGATGCCGGCCTCGGCGTGCAGCGGCGCCAACACCTGCATGCGCGCCAGGGCCTTGACCCGGCTCTGGGCCTGCTTGGCCTTGGAGGCCTTGGCCTTGAAGCGGTCGATGAAGCCCTGCAGGCGCGCGGCTTCGCGCGTCTGGCGTTCGTAGGCGATGTTGGTCTGGCGCAGGCGCTCGGCGCGCTGCGTCAGGAAGTCGCCGTAGCCGCCGCGGTAGCGCACCAGCTTGGCGTGATCGAAATGCAGGATGGACTTGGCCACCGCGTCCAGGAACTCGGTGTCGTGGGAGATCAGCATGACGGTGCCGGGATAGGCGGCCAGCCATTTCTCCAGCCACAGCATGGCGTCCAGGTCCAGGTGGTTGGTGGGCTCGTCCAGCAGCAGCAGTTCGGACGGCGCCATCAGCGCGCGCGCCAGCGCCAGGCGCATGCGCCAGCCGCCGGAGAAGCTTGCCACCGGCTGGGTCCATTCGGCCGGCTTGAAGCCCAGGCCGGCCAGCAACTGCTCGGCGCGCGAGGCCGCGCTCCAGGCGCCGGCCTCGACCAGCGCCGCTTCGACCTCGGCGATCTGCGTGCCCTGGTCGTCGGTCAGCTCGGCGCGGCGTGCCTGCAGGGCGCGCAGCGGCGTGTCGCCGTCGATGACGAATTCACGCGCGGGGCGGTCGTCGGCATGCAGTTCCTGCTCGACGCTGGCGATGCGCCAGCCGGCCGGCAGCGCCAGGTTGCCGGCGTCCAGGTCCAGCGCGCCGGTCAGCAGCGCGAACAGCGACGACTTGCCGGCGCCGTTCTTGCCGACGATGCCGACGCGTTCGCCCGGGTGCACCACGAATTCGGCGTCGTCCAGCAGCACCTTGGTGCCGCGACGCAGGGTCAATCCAGAGGCGCGGATCACGTCGTCAACTGCTCGCGGGTCAGCAGCAGCAACTGGTCGGACGCTGCTTCCGTATCCAGCCACACCGGCGACAGCTCAGGGAAGGCGGCTTCGAAGAAATCGCGCTCGTGGCCGATCTCCAGCACCAGCACGCCGTTCTCCGACAGGTAGCGCGGGGCCGCCTGCAGGATGCGGCGCACCAGGTCCATGCCGTCGGCGCCGCCGGCCAGGGCCAGGTGCGGCTCGTGGCGGTATTCCTGCGGCAGCACGTCCATCGAGCCGCTGTTGACGTAGGGCGGGTTGCAGACGATGACGTCGTACTGGCGTTCGGGCAGGCTGTCGAACAGATCGCTCTGGTGCAGCGCGAGGCGATCGCCCAGGCCGTAGTCATCGACGTTGCGGCGGGCGACTTCCAGCGCGTCTGGCGACACGTCGACGGCGTCCACCTGAGCGTAGGGGAAGGCCAGGGCCGACAGGATCGCCAGGCAGCCCGAGCCGGTGCACATGTCCAGCACGCTGTCGACGGCCTGTGCGTCCTGCACCCAGGGCGACAGGCCTTCGTCCAGCAGCTCCGCGATGGGCGAGCGCGGCACGATGACGCGCGCGTCCACGTAGAAGCGATGCCCGCGCAGCCAGGCCTCGTTGGTGAGATACGCGGCCGGCACGCGCTCGGTGACGCGGCGGTCGATCAGCTCCAGCACGCGGTTGCGCTCCTCGCTGAGCACGCGGGCGTCCAGGAAGGGCTCCAGCGTGTCCAGCGGCAGGTGCAGCGCGTGCAGGACCAGATAGACCGTCTCGTCCCAGGCGTTGTCGCTGCCGTGTCCCAGCGCCACCTGGGCGGCGTTCAGGCGCGATACGCCGTAGCGGATCAGGTCGCGCAGGGTCAGCAGTTCTTGGCGGGCGGATTGATACATGAGAGGCTTTTTAAGCGGCGGGCAGGAGGTTTTCCAGCGTGCGCCGATAGATGTTTTTCAGCGGGTCCAGCGAGGCCAGCTCGATACGCTCGTTGACCTTGTGGATCGTGGCGTTGCAGGGGCCGAACTCGATGACTTGCGGGCAGATCTTGGCGATGAAGCGGCCATCGGACGTGCCGCCGGTGGTCGACAGCTCGGCCGTCACGCCGGTCTCGGCCTGGATGGCCTGCACCAGCGCATCGGTCAGCGAACCGCGCGGGGTCAGGAAAGGCTCGCCGCCCAGTTCCCAGTCCAGCGTGTATTCCAGGCCATGGCGGTCCAGCACTTCGTGCACCCGCGCCTTCAGGCCTTCCGGCGTGCTGGCGGTGGAGAAGCGGAAGTTGAACAGCGCCACCGCCTCGCCCGGCACCACGTTGGTGGCGCCCGTGCCCGAGTTCAGGTTCGAGACCTGGAACGTGGTCGGCGGGAAGTACTCGTTGCCCTGATCCCACTCGATCGCGACGATCTCGGCCAGCGCCGGCGCCAACTGGTGCACAGGGTTGCGCGCCAGGTGCGGATAGGCCACGTGGCCCTGGATGCCCTTGACCGTGAGCTTGCCCGACAGTGAGCCGCGGCGGCCGTTCTTGCAGGTGTCGCCGAGCGCGTCGCCCGAGGTGGGTTCGCCGACGATGCAGTAGTCCATCTGCTCGCCGCGCGCCTTGAGCGCGTCACAGACGATGGCGGTGCCGTCGATCGACGGGCCTTCCTCGTCCGAAGTGATCAACAGGGCGATCGAGCCGCCGTGCCGCGGGTTGGCCGCCACGAATTCCTCGGCTGCCACCACGAAGGCCGCGATCGAGCTTTTCATGTCAGCGGCGCCGCGGCCGTACAGGTAGCCGTCGCGCTCGGTGGGCACGAACGGATCGCTTTCCCACTTCTCGCGCGGGCCCGGGGGCACCACGTCGGTGTGGCCGGCGAAGACCACCAGCGGCGCGGTGTTGCCACGGCGCGCCCACAGGTTGGTGACGCCGCCCTGGGCGATGGTTTCGCAGGTGAAGCCGAGCGGCGCCAGGCGCGCGGCCAGCGTCGCCTGGCAATCGGCGTCCGCCGGAGTGACCGACGGACGGGCGATCAGGTCCTTGACCAGATCCAGAACAACCGAGGGAGGTTGGCCCTCCTGCCGCTGCGCGGCTGCCTCCCCAAGGGAGGGTGCACGCCCTTCGGGCGGCCGTGCGGTCGTGCGCATTACGCCCTCAGCAGATCGTTGATGCTGGTCTTGGCGCGGGTCTGCGCGTCGACACGCTTGACGATGACGGCGCAGGCCAGGCTGTGCGAGCCGTCGGCCGAGGGCAGCGAACCCGGCACCACCACCGAACCCGACGGCACGCGGCCGTAGGTAACCTTGCCCGTGGCGCGGTCATAGATCTTGGTGCTTTGCGACAGGTACACGCCCATGGCCAGCACCGAGTTCTCTTCGACGATCACGCCTTCCACGACTTCCGAGCGGGCGCCGATGAAGCAGTTGTCTTCGATGATGGTGGGGTTGGCCTGCAGCGGCTCGAGCACGCCGCCGATACCGACGCCGCCGGACAGGTGGACGTTCTTGCCAATCTGGGCGCACGAGCCGACGGTGGCCCAGGTGTCGACCATGGTGCCTTCATCGACGTAGGCGCCGATGTTGACGTAGGACGGCATCAGCACCACGTTGCGGCCGATGAAGGCGCCGCGGCGGGCGACGGCGGGCGGCACCACGCGGTAGCCGCCTTGCTTGAAGGCGTTGTCGCCGTATTCCGAGAACTTGAGCGGCACCTTGTCGTAGAACTGCAGCGGGGCCTGGCCCATGATGGCGTTGTCGTACAGGCGGAACGACAGCAGCACGGCCTTCTTGATCCACTGGTGCACGACCCAGTCGTCGTTGATTTTCTCGGCCACGCGCAGGCGGCCCAGGTCCAGCCCGTCGATCGTGTGTTCGACGGCTTCGCGCACTTCGGCGCTGGCGTCGGAGGGCGACAGGTTGGCCCGGTCGTCCCAGGCTTTTTCGATGGTGGTCTGGAGGTCGAGAGTCATAGCGGCTCAGCTTTTCAAAAAAGGTTGATCAAACGGAAGTATGTACGAAATGGGCGATGCGTTCGGCCGCCTGCACGCAATCGGCCAACGGCGCCACCAGGGCCAGGCGGATGCGCCCCTGGCCGGGATTCACGCCGTGCGCTTCGCGCGCCAGGAAACTGCCCGGCAGCACGGTAACACCGGTACGGCCGTAAAGGTCACGCGCGAACGCGGTATCCGAACCCGGGGTGGCTGCCCACAGGTAGAACGAGGCCTGCGGACGCTGCACGTCCAGCACGTTCTGCAGGATCGGCAACACCGCCTCGAATTTCTCGCGGTACAGGCGGCGGTTGTCCTTGACGTGGGCCTCGTCGGTCCAGGCGGCGATGCTGGCCGCCGACACCAGCGGGCTCATGGCGCTGCCATGATACGTGCGGTAGCGCAGGAAGCGGCCGATCAACGCGGCGTCGCCCGCCACGAAACCCGAACGCAGGCCCGGCACGTTGGAGCGCTTGGACAGGCTGGAGAAGGCCACCAGGTTGCGGTAGTCGTTGCGGCCCAGGCGGCGCGCCGCCTGCAGGCCGCCCAGCGGCGGATTGCCTTCGTCCAGGTAGATCTCGGAGTAGCACTCGTCGGAGGCGATCACGAAGCCGTGGCGGTCGGACAGGGCGAACAGGTCTTCCCATTCGTCCAGCGTCATGACGTTGCCGGCCGGGTTGCCGGGCGAGCAGACGAACACCATGCGGGTCTTTTTCCAGACCTCGTCCGGCACCTGGTCCCAGTCGCAGGCGAAATTGCGCAGCGCGTCGGCGTTGACGTAATAGGGCGTGGCGCCGGCCAGCAGCGTGGCGCCCTCGTAGATCTGGTAGAACGGGTTGGGGCAGATCACCACCGACCCGGCCGCCGGATCGATCACGGTCTGGGTGAAGGCGAACAGCGCCTCGCGCGAGCCGAGCGCCGGCAGCACCTGGGTCTCGGCGTCAGGCGCGGGGATGCTGTAGCGCTGTGCCAGCCAGTTGGCGATGGCCTGGCGCAGCGCAGGATCGCCCTTGGTCGACGGGTACACCGACAGTCCGCCAAGGTTGTCGCGAATGGCCTGCGCAACGCGTTCCGGCGCGGCGTGTTTGGGCTCGCCGATCGACAGGTTGATGGGCGTCAGGCCGTCCGGTTGCGCAGTGGCCGAGGCCAGCAGGGCGCGCAGTTTTTCGAACGGGTAGGGGTGCAGGGCATCGAGGCGCGGATTCATGACGCAAGATTTTAACAAGCAAGCTACAATAGCGGGCTTGGCCTATTGCGAAGGTGGCGAAATTGGTAGACGCACCAGGTTTAGGTCCTGACGCCGTAACAGGTGTAGGGGTTCGAGTCCCCTCCTTCGCACCAACCCTATTCGGATCGTGACCGGCGCCACGCCGTCACTGTCCCACGACTCCGAGCCATGACCCCGAGACATGTTTGTGTCTCGGGGTCTTTTCATTTTTTCTCCCTTTGGAATGTCCTTATTAATCAAATGGTTGATAATCAAATGGTGGATCAATCCTGATCGAAGCCTCGGCCCGGGCGCCGGGCTCACTTGCCTGTAGCGCGCGCCTGTACCGCATTTGTCTCGCTTGTTATAAAGAGGCCTGAAGCTTTTCTTGTCGAGCGAGGGTAAATTGTTGTCGATTCAATCACTTGGCCGCGGCGCATTGATGGTGTTGCTCGCCGGGCTCGCATCGGGCTGTTCTTCCTCCTCTCCCCTGAATGTCTGGTCGGCGCCGGCGTCGTCATCGGGCCCCGACTCGTCGCGCGTCAGTCTCGAATGCCGGGTGAGCCGCAGCAGTTGCCTGTATGACGGCAAGTACGAAGCGGGCGAGCGCGATTACGCCGAGGACGAGGCCAAGCGCCTGAACCGCGCCGAATTGGACCGGCTGCGCCGCGCCGCCGGCAATTGATCGAACAGTAACGGCCGCCTGACCGCGGGCCGTTTTGTTGGCGGAATCGCTCGCGATGGAATACGGCAAGGCCTTTTTTGACCTGCAACTGCGCTTTGCGCAGGCGGCGCGCGCCCTGGCGGGAATTTCCCTGGAGCGCGCCGTGATGGACTACACCAATGTCTATATCCGGTTTGGACTGGGTCGCGACTTCGATGCCGGTCATGCGGCCTGGCGGGAATACGCCGACGGGCTCGTGGCTGCGCCGGACATTGGCGACTGGACGTATCGACATTACCTGCGGCTGGGCGCGGACCGGCCGGGCGTGGACACGTCCGGTGCCGTTTCTGGCTGTTTTTCCTACGTCATGCAGGATGCCGCCACCGTGCGGCTGCATTTCCGCAATGCCGAGCCGGCGCCGGCATCGCCGCTGAACGGCAGCCGCCTGCCGCTGAGAATCGACGAATTGCGGTCACTGTTTCATGCCATCCGGCGGGATCGGCCAGCAGCCAGGAGGGTGGCGGGAACGTCATGGCTGTACAACCTGCCGGCCTACCGGCGCTGTTTCCCGGCGGATTATGTCGGCAGCCTGCGCCTGGCGGGTGATCGCTTTCGCAACGTGTCGCTCTGGGGACAGTTCCTGCGTCGCGATGGCGCGTTGAGAGCGCAAGCCGTGCGGGAGTTCGAGGCGGGCTGGGCGCGAGCGGGCGATGTCCGCGATCTGGCGGCATGCTTTCCGCTGCGGGCGCTGGCGGCCGAGGCGCCGATCGCGGCGTTCTATCGGCACTACGGCATAGCGCAGGGCTGAACCGGCGGCCCCTCGCTGTCCGCCCGCGGCCCCGCGGCCGCCTAGCGAGTCGCGGCCTGCAGCCGGATGCGGAACGTCGCCCGCGGATCGTTGAACGCGCTGGCGCTGTCGGCGCCGATATCGATGCGTGCAGTGTCGGCGTTGGCGTACGACCTGTTCGAAAAGTGCTTCACCACGTCGCGCCCGGAGACGATGTCGGCCAGGTAGATGGCAGGGCTGAAGTCGACCTGCCCGTGGCGCAGATCGGCGGTCACGGCCACCAGCGCCCAACGACATACCCCTTGGCCGTAATAGTCCTCGTCGCGGAATCGGTCGAGGAGGATTTCGGCGCGATAGCCGCCATCGGCGGCGGGCTCGAATGAGACGGGCGCGCGTTGCTCCGGCACCACCGTGGCGCCGGTGACGGCGGTCAGCGGCACGCAGTCCGGGTTCTCGACCCGGTAGTCGGCATGGCCGTCAATGCGTTCGAAGGGGCCCGGCGCGTCCTCGACGCGCACGCTCAGGTCCACGCGCTGGCGCGCTTGCGGATCGGGGTGCGCAACGACGTTCGCGGCCAGCGCGCAGGCCGAAGCGGACACGGCCGCAAACACCGGCAGGGCAATCGAAACGAGGCGGCGCGTCATGACGTTCAGCGGGCCGGTTTGGCGGGGGCCAGCGTGTCGTACTGGTCGATCTGGCCGACGTCCACCCAGCCGGCCGCGCAGTCGCCCTGGTAGTCGTCATCCTTGGTGCGTTCGCAGGCCTGGCCGCGCTTGGCCCGCTTCCATTGCACCGGCAGGTCGGCGTCCTTGCACAGCGCGTTGCCACGGCATTCGGGCACGCTGGCGGTGGGCACGGCGATCACGTAGTGGCGCTGTTCCTCGCCCTTGCGCACCATGGCCGGAATGCAGACGAACTGGCGGTCCATGACGCGAGCCACCGGTTTGCCCTGGCCGTCGACGCGGTCATTCAGGTCAACGCCGCCGTCGCCGGCGATCGAGCCGAAGGCGGCGCCTTCGCCGCAGTCGCCCAGGTACATCACGGTGTAGCCGTCGGCGCTGCATTGCGCGCTGTTGCCGCCGTCGGCGTGACACTCTATCCGCGAGGCGGGCGTCATGGCGGCCAGCTTGGCCTGCGCGTCGGCGACCGAGGTGACAGGGGCGGCCAGGGCGGCTCCAGCGCAGAGGCTGGCGGCCAGGGTGGCGAACAGGCGGGACAGGGAGATCGTCATGGATGCTTCCATAGGGTGATGGGGAAAACAGCGGGCGGCGGCGCTCACGCGGTGGCGGCAAGGGTGGTTTGCTGCCTGCCGTAGAACACCCGCGCGCAGACCGCGCCGCTTATCAGGCCGGGCACGCCTCCCAGGAACACTGGAAAGCTCATTTCGGGCAGGGTGTATTCGCGCACCGCGAAGCCCAGCAGGAAGGTGAAGGCGTAGAGGCCGCCCAGCAGCCCCGGCCAGCAATACGAGCGCCATGACGGGGTGGCGGGGCGGCAGGCGCCCGCCACCAGGCCGCACAGCAGCGCGGGCACGCCGCCGTACAGGTACGACCAGGGCACCAGGAAGATCGACGTGAACAGCGCCTCGACGCTTATCGAGGAGATGGCCACGAACAGCGCGAAGACCAGGGTGCCAACCGGGGGCCCCAGTGCGGCGAACAGGGCGGCGCCGGCGGCGGCCGAGCGGGCAATGTCGCCACGCGTCTTGCCGGCGGGCCGGCGCGCGAGGCGCCACGTCAGCGCGCCCAGCGACATGGCGGCCAGTACACACACGGATAACAGCAGCACAGCGTGGCTTCTCAGACGTCGGTGGGTTTGTTGGGAAACAGGTTCAGGGAAAGGATCGCGTCGGGATACGTCGCGAGCAGCATGCCGGACAAATGGCCATGCAGCGCGCCGAACAGCGGCCAGGTCAGCGGCTCGCTGCCGGGCAGCAGGTCCAGCAGCATCAGTTGGCCGGTGCGCACGGTGCCGACGAAGTAGGCGCGTTCGTCATGCTGGCCGGTGGGCGTGGCCCGGTAGATCTTCGTGGCGCGGCCGCTGTCGTCCTTGCGCCAACTGTTACCGCTGGTCGTGGTTCGGACGCTGAGGGGGGCGATGTCTGCCTGGATGGTCTCCCAAAGGGTGCGGGCGTTGGCGGCGTATACGACGATGGTCATGGTGGGCGTTGTCCTATTCGAAAAATGGGTAACGCGAGGCCAAGCACGGCAAAGTTACCAACGCCGCCGCGCCGCGGCAAGCGCCGCCGCGTTCCGCCGCATCGTCAGTCGCCCGCCAGTTCCCGCAGTTCGGCGGCGCGGCTGATATTGAGCAGCATGGGGCAGTATTCATACATGGGCGAACCGACGTGCGCCCCGGCCAGGGCGCAATGGCCGTTGCGGTAGGCCAGCCAGGCTTTCTGCGTCTGTTCCAACTTGGTGGCGTCTTCCGGGAAATCGCTGGCCAGGCGCGCCTGGATCCGGGCGTAGAGCGTGTTGATCTCCCGCTTGGCCGCCGCCGAGACGCCTTCGGCGCAGGCGCCCACGGTGCCGTTGTTGGTGACGCCTGCGTCGCGCAGGCAGCGGTCGTACTGGCCCATGTAGTCCGGCGTGGAGGCGCCCAGGACCAGGGCGGGAGACAGCATCAGGGAGAGGGCGAAGGCGTGTCGGATCATGACGGCGTGGATGGGAAACAGGGAAGGGGCGCGCGGCATGGCCGCGCAGGCGAAGCATACCGCCCGCCGCCGCCGTTCGTCCTAGCCGTGTTGCAGCATGGCGGGGGGCGTCATCGTCAAGTACTGTCAAGAACCAGCAGGAATTTTCATTGCTTTGAAGTCGCAATTCCCGGCGCGGGCTACCGTCGGGTTTTCTGTTGCGGAGGCAAGTCATGTATCCCTTATCGAAACGCTGCGGCGCGGAATTCTTCGGCACTTTCTGGCTGGTGCTCGGCGGCTGCGGCGCGGCGGTGCTGGCCGCCGGGTTTCCGCAGTTGGGCATCGGTTTCGCCGGCGTGGCGCTGGCGTTCGGCCTGACGGTGCTGACCATGGCGTTCGCGGTCGGCCATATCTCCGGCGGGCACTTCAATCCCGCCGTCACGGTCGGGCTGGTGGCCGGCGGCCGCTTCCCGGCGCGCGAGATCCTGCCGTACGTGCTGGCGCAGGTGCTGGGCGCCATCGCCGCGGCGGCGGTGCTGGCGGTGATCGCCGATGGCAAGCTGGGCTTCGACCTCAAGGGCAGTCACTTCGCCGCCAACGGCTACGGCGCCTATTCGCCCGGCAAGTATTCGATGGCGGCCGCGCTGGTCACCGAAGTCGTGATGACGGCGGGGTTCCTGTTCGTGATTCTGGGCGCCACCGCCAAGCGGGCGCCTGCCGGTTTCGCCGCCATCCCCATTGGCCTGGCGTTGACGCTGATCCACCTGGTCAGCATTCCCGTCACCAATACGTCGGTGAATCCGGCGCGTTCCACCGGCCCGGCATTGTTCGTGGGCGGCTGGGCGCTGGAGCAACTGTGGCTGTTCTGGGCAGCGCCGATCGCCGGCGCGATCATCGGGGCGCTGGCCTACCGGCTGGTGAGCGAGCCAGCCTCGCAGGCGTAAGGAGCGGGGCGCGCCGACCCGGGTCAGTCCATCGCCTGCAACCGGGCCAACTGCGCATCGCTGGGAAACCCGCGGGTGCGGTAGCGCACCGGATAGAGGTTCTCGCGCTCGAGCAGCGGGGCCAGCATGGCCACCGCCTGCGTCCAGGCGACCACCCGGACTTCGCCGATCTCGTCGGTCGCGTCCGGGCGCACCAGTGCCAGACGGTCGACCTCGGGCAGCGAGGTGTCCACGCCGCGGGTCCAGGTGGCCAGCGAGAACGAGGCGTCGGCGTCGCCGTCCTGCACGAACAGGTTGTAGGTGGCGACAAACACGTCGACGCCATGTTCCTCGTAAAGATGGTCCAGCGCCTCTTTCTGGGCGTCGTAGTCGCCCTTGGCCAGCGTGCGCGCCAGGTGGGCCTGGCGCTGCAGCAATTCGTCGTGCGGCGGCCGGTAGCGTTCGACGCCGGCCTCGCCATAGCGGTACATACAGGGCGAGACGGGCCGGCCGTGCGGGATGACCTGCTGGCACAGCTCGGCCATCCTCATCAGGCCTTCGGTGTCGTTGTCGCCGCTGACCAGCAGCAGGTCGCGGGTCGGCATCATGAAGACCGGCCGGCCGCGCACCGGGACGCGCTCCAGCATGTCGGGCAGCAGCACGCGGCTGATGTCATAGCCGTCTTCCCAGACGCCGCCGTAGACGCCCGGCGCCACCTCCACGAAGTTGTCGGCCGAGTCGCGCAGATTGTCGATGGCGATGGCCAGCGCTTCGTCGAACGTGATGCCCCAGGAGGCTTCGGGCCCGTTGGTGAGGGTGGCGATGGATTCCGGCCGGTCCAGCGCCAGCAGCACCACGCAGTCGTCGCCGAAGGGGCGCACGGCGGGCTGGAACGCCGCGTCGTTGCCGTCGTTGCGCAGGTGGTGCATGCGCACGGCCTCGACGGCGCTGCGGCCACGGATGACGGGACGCAGCAGCGCGCGCGCTTCGGCCAGCGAGTGCGGCATGGCCTGGCCGCTGCTGAGCAGGGTGGAGACATAGCCCTGCAAGGCGCCCTGGCGTTGTCCGCCGCGGGCATCGCAATAGGCGTGGTAGGCGTTGTGCAGGTTGAAGTAGGCGCTGTCACCGTGCAGCAGGCGGAACTCGTCGGCCTTGTAGGTGAGCTCGCCGGTGTAGCCCCGTTGCCGGACGGCGGCGATGAACAGCGTGGCGAACTGATCTTGCGTGGGCTTGCGCCGGAACAGCGAGTCTAGGAATCCCATGCTTGTCTCACCTGGTGGGGGCGTCGCTATGCCGGTCTGGGGTGTAATCGCGGTTGGCCGAGCTTGAACCAGGCCCGGGTGATGTGCTGGCCGCGCACTTCGTAGATCGCGACCACGTCGATCTCGCCGGGGCCGTCGGCGAAGTTGCGGGTGACGATCTCCTGGTCCACCACGATGTCGCCATTGACGATGCGGTTGACCAGCCTGCCGTGCAGGTCGGGTTCCTGGAAGCGCTCGAGGTGGCGCGCGCGGATTTCGGCGCGGCCGCTGGCCAGCAGCGTGTCGGGAAAGGCGTAATACTGGCAGTCCTCTGCCCAGGCCGGCATGAACGCCTCGATATCGCGGGCGTTGTAGGCGTCCAGTTGCCGCTGCACCACGTCGGCGGGGCGGGCGGGGGACGCGTCGCGTGCCGCGGCCTGCTGGCGGATGCGCGCTTCGGTGTCGGCGTCGAGCAGCCGGCGGATCTCCCGGAACAGGGGCAGGGCGTCGGTGTGCTTGCGGCCGTAGTCCAGGTTGAACGCATAGTCGAAGTCCGGGGCATTGGCGCCCTGGTTATGTTGCAGCAGCGTCTCCAGCTTGTCCATCGCCTTCACCGCGCGGGCCTCGGGCGAGCCGGCCTTGTCGTAGTCGTCCCACAGGGCCAGCAGCCGTGCGCGCGCCGGGGCGTCCAGCGCAGCGGCCAGTTGCAGCAGGTCGAGCCGTTCCTGGGCGCCCTTGTCGGCGCCCGTCGCCTGCTGCGTCGCCGGGATGTCGCCATGGATGGCCTCGCCCAGGTCGTGCACTACGCACAGCCGCAGGATGCGGGCGAAATCCAGGTCCGCCAGGCCGTCTTCGAGCATCATCGCCATCAGGCACAGGCGCCAGGTGTGCTCGGCCGTGCTTTCCTGGCGTCCGCCCGAACTGCGGGCGCTGCGCAGGACGTCTTTCAGCTTTTCGGCTTGCCGCAGGAACTCGAGCCGGCCCTGTAGTGTGTCGGTGTCCATGAATCAGGTTGTCGTAAGTCTGTTCTCAATACGCTCGCGCGTATCGCTTCCCGCCAACGAGTGTATCTTGTGACCGCCGCGATGACGCCATCCGCGCCCGCCGGCCCTGAGCAACCGGCCTTGGCCGGCCGCGGCGGGCGGGTCCGGGTCGGGCTGGTTGTACATTACGCACTATCACCCGCTACATCTTTACAGGATCGCTCTCCCATGACCGCCCCGGAAGTCGTCATCTCGCCCTCCATCACCTGCGCCAATGACCAGCCCTTCGTGCTGTTCGGCGGAATCAACGTGCTGGAATCCAAGGATCTCGCGTTGCGCGCCTGCGAGGAATACCAGCGTGTGACCACCAGACTCGGCATTCCCTACGTGTTCAAGGCATCGTTCGACAAGGCCAACCGCTCGTCGATCCATTCCTACCGCGGCCCAGGCCTGGAAGAGGGCATGAAGATCTTCGAGGCGGTCAAGCAGAACTTCGGCGTGCCTGTGATCACCGACGTGCACGAACCCTGGCAGGCGGCTCCCGTGGCCGAAGTGGCCGACATCCTGCAATTGCCGGCGTTCCTGGCGCGCCAGACCGACCTGGTGGTGGCGCTGGCCAAGACCGGCCGCGTCGTCAACATCAAGAAGCCGCAGTTCCTGAGCCCCACCCAGGTGCTCAACATCGTCGAGAAATTCACCGAGGCGGGCAACCAGCAGATCATCCTGTGCGACCGCGGCACCAGCTTCGGCTACGACAACCTGGTGGTGGACATGCTGGGCTTCGGCGTCATGAAGAAGGTGTCCGGCAACCGGCCGGTGATCTTCGACGTCACCCACGCGCTGCAGCAGCGCTCGGCACTGGATACGGCCTCGGGCGGTCGCCGCGAGCAGGTCGCGGAACTGGCGCGGGCGGGCATGGGCGTGGGGCTGGCGGGTCTGTTCCTGGAGGCCCATCCGGACCCCAGGAATGCCAAGTGCGATGGCCCCAGCGCCTTGCCGCTGGACAAGCTGGAGCCGTTCCTGACCCAGCTCAAGCAGTTGGACGATCTGGTGAAATCCTTTGCGCCCATCGATATCGAACCCTGATGCCGCCTGTCACCGCGGATCAGTGAAGTTGTTATACGATCCGGGCCACCAACTTTCGGGAGGCCTGGATGTCGTTTTACGCAATCGTCGCCGTTCGTAAAGAAGCCGTCAGCGGTCACGTCGCCTACGTGCGCTGGGGCCTGGCCGAGCGCGGCGTGCCCGGCTGGGTCAGCGACCCCGTGACGGCGGCGGTCTCCGAGGTCATCGAGGCCATCAAGGCCGGCATCGAGGTCGAGACGGTGATCAGCGTCGACGGCCTCTCCGTGGCCTCGCGCCCGGTGCGGATGCTGACCGACGACGACGGGCGCGAACACCTGGCGTCAGTGCCGATGCCAAGTTCCACCCTGCATACCATCTTCGATTTGCCGGAATTCTAGCGACGGCATGCCCGTACCGGTCCGACCGGTAGTTTTTTCACCCCCGAAGCGCCGATCCCGCGCCCCGCGCCGCGGGCATGGCGCTTGCTGCCGCCCCTGTCGTCATACCGCCGCGAGCCGCGCGGCCGCGGCGGGGCTTCAGGGGAACCAGCATGATGGACCACAGCGAAATGATGGCCCGCATGATCAGCAAGCCTGTCGCGTCCGGCAGGCCCGAAGGTTGGGATGGCATCCTGTCCGCCTATGCCGACTGCCTGATGCGGGTGCAGGGTCAATTGACGGACGACGACATGCAACGCTTTCTGGAAGTGGGCGCGCGGGTGTTCCGCAGTTGTTGCCAGGAGGACGCCCGGCAGCGCTGGACCGCCGAGCAATTGGCGGCCTACCACCGCAAACCGCGGGTTGGCGACTGACGAAGGCGGGCGCGCTCTGGCGCGCTAGAGGCACTGGCGCAGCGCGAACTTGCGGCCGAAGGCGCGTATTACGTCGCCGTCGATCGAGGCGGCAACGTCCCAGTGGTCGCCGCGCGTGATCAGCATCGATTGCGACGACAGCGCATGGCGCAGCGCGAACATCCAGAAGGCCGCTTCCGAGCCGACTGGCGCGAGGTCATGCGGCCCGATGCGCAGTCGCGCCGGCCGGGGCGTGGCGCCCAACGACCAGCGCAACGCGACGCCCAGGAAGGCGAAGCGAGCCATCACCGATGACGGTTGCACGCAAAGCACTCGGATCTTGGGTTGCATGGTCACTGGACCTCCACGAGGGTGACCCAGCGTAGCAAAGAAGATTTCATCCTTCCATACTGCATTTGGATTACCAGCGGATTGCGTCCGGGGCGGCGGGCATCAGTCCGCGGGCAGGCGGGTAAAGAGATTGGTGACGATCATCTGATCGGGACGCTTGGTGCCCGGCGTCGCCGGCGGCATCAGCTTGTCCATTTCCTTGCGGTCCTGCACGCGGGTGAGCGTCAGGTGGTCGCCCTGGATCTTCACGTAGCGGATGGAAGCCTCGCCGATCTCGTATTCGCTGGTGGATTGCTCCAGCGTCTGCTCGATGCGCTTGGCGTCGAGCCAGCGATAGGTGCCGCTGGAAAGCGCGCCCGGCCCCTGCATCGACCAGGTGCCGTCGCTGCGGAATTCGGCCACGCCGGCGCCGCCGGAAGGCTGGGGCGGCAGCGCCTGACCGTCGACGGTGCGCAACATGGTCTGGTGCCGCCATTTACCGACAAGGGCCTGCGCGGCGGCTTGCTGCGTCGGTGGTTGGGCGGGCGCCGCGGCGGGCAATAGCACGGTGCCGCCGAGCAGGGCGGCCAGGGCGTATAGGCGCAGGAGCTTCATTTTGGTGGGGCGAGGGATCCGGGTTGCGGGGGCGGGGGCCGGTCTCCAGGGGCGGCCCATCAAACGCGTTGTTGCATTATGCGCGACGACGGCGTTTGCGGCGAGTGCCGATCCCGCTCGCCGGGGGGACGCGCTCAGGTCCGGCGCAGGCCCGCGAGCAGCAGATCCAGCGCCTGAAGCGCCTGCGCCAGCCGCCCCTGACTGTCGTCTCCGGCGATCCAGAGGGCGCTGTCGGCCAGCCCGCCATGCAGCATCCGCGCCAGCGCGTCGGGCTCGGCCGGGCCGATGACGCCTTGCGTCATCAGAACCTGCAGCAGCGCGCCCAGCGACGCGGTGCACTGTTCCTGCGCGGCGGCGCCGCCATGGCCCAGCACCGCGCGCGCGTCCTGCAGCACGATCCGGCGGATTTCGGGCTCGGCCGCCATCGCCAGATAGGCCCGGCAGCGTTCGCGCAGGGCGGTCCAGGCATCGGGAGCGCCGCGTGCAATGGCCTGCAGGCGCGCCTCCATCTCGCGGTCGATCTGCGCCGCGACCGCCGCCAGCAAGCCCTGCTTGTCACCGAAATGGTGATACAACGCTCCTCGGGTCAGCCCCGCGGCGGCGGTCAGGTCGTCCATCGACGTGCCCGCATAGCCGGCGCGGCGGAACGACTCGCGTGCCGTCGCCAGCAGTTTTCCGCGGGTTTCTTCGATCATCTCGGCGCGCGATCGCGACATGGCTGTCTCCAGTGGCATACGAGTCGTATGTTAATTGACATACGTAATGTATGTGAATACCATCTTGCATACGCTACGTATGTCAATCTGTCCGGCGTCGCTGCCGCCGGCTGCAACATCCCCAGAGGTACCGGGTGTCGAATCCCTATCGCGAATTGTTCCAGGCGCCCGGCGCCGCCGGTTTTGTCGCCGCCTGCGCCGTGGCGCGGTTGGCCCTGCCCATGATCGGCATCGGCATCATCACCATGCTGTCGCAGGTGCGGGGCGCCTACACCCTGGCCGGCGCGGTGGCCGCCACCTTCGCTTTGGCGACCGCGTTGCTGGCGCCGCGAATTTCGCGCTTGGTGGACCGGCACGGCCAGGGCCGCATCCTGCCGCTGGCCGCCGGCGCCAGCGTGGCCGGCCTGGCGGGCCTGGCCGCCTGCGTGCGCTGGCAGGCGCCCGACTGGACGCTGTTCGTGTTCGCCGCGCTGGCGGGCAGCCTGCCAAGCATGCCCGCCATGGCGCGGGCCCGCTGGACCGAGATCTACCGCGACCGGCCGCAGTTGCGCACCGCCTATGCCCTCGAGTCGGTATTCGACGAACTGAGCTTCATCATCGGCCCGCCGCTGGCCGTCGGGCTGTGCGTGATCCTGTTTCCCGAGGCCGGCCCGCTCGGCGCGGCCCTGCTGCTGGGGCTGGGCGTGACCGCCTTCGTGCTGCAACGGGCCACGGCGCCGGTGGTGCAGCCGCGCGAGGCGGGCCGCGAGTCGTCGGTGCTGGGCGTGCCGCTGATGCGCCAGCTAACCGCCATGATGGCCGCCATGGGCGTCATCGTCGGCACTATCGATGTCATGAGCGTGGCCTTCGCCCGCCAGCAGGGAATGCCCGCCGGCGCGAGCCTGGTGCTGTCGGCCTACGCACTGGGGTCCTGCGTCGCCGGGCTGGCGTTCGGCGTGCTGAAATTCCGGGTGCCCCTGGCGCGCATGTTGGCGATTGCCGCCAGCGTGACCGCCCTCACCACCTTGCCGCTGCTGTGGGTGGGTGATCTGCTGACGCTGTCGCTGGGCGTGCTGCTGGCGGGCCTGTCGTTCGCGCCGACCATGATCATCGCCATGGCGATGGTGGAGGCCAGCGTGCCGGGTCGCCGCCTCACCGAAGGGCTGACCTGGCTGGTGACGGGCCTGGGGGCGGGCGTCGCGGCGGGCGCCGCGCTGGCGGGGTGGATCGTCGACCGTCATGGCGTGGGCGCGGGGTTCTGGACCGCGGCGGGCGCGGGAGCGGTGGTGCTGCTGGTCGCGGTTTACGCGGCGCGCGGCGCCCGGCCTGCCGCCGCCGTGGCCTGAGCGCGGCCGGGGCGGCCACCCCGGATGTATAGAATGCCGGCAACGCCGCGCCGCGGGGCGAGGCGTCTACAAGGAGAACCAATATGTCCCGAACCGTCGTCAATCCCGACACCGTCTTCAATACCGTGCAATACGGCTTCAGCCAGGCTGTCATCGTCACGGGCCAGCGCCGCATGCTGTTGTCCGGCCAGGTCGGCGTCGATGCCCGGGAGCGCACTGTCGGCCCTGGCCTGCGCGAGCAGACCGACGCGGCGCTGGACAACATCGGCCGTGTGCTTGCCGCGGCGGGCGGCACGCTGGCGCAGGTCATCATGCTGCGTATCTACATCTGCGAAACGGCGCGCGAGGATCAGGAGGTGATCGCGCAGGCGCTGCGCGACCGCTTCCCGGTCGATCCACCGCCGTCGTCGTGGATCATCGTCAGCGGCCTGTCGCTGCCCGAGTGGCTGGTCGAGATCGAGGCCGAGGCCATGCTGGACTGATCCGTCCGGCGCGCGCCTCAGGCAGGCGTCTTGTCTCGCCACGGCGTGGCCGCGAAAGCCTGGCGCAGGTGGGCGAGAAAGCCAGCGGTGCGGGCCGGCAGCTCCTGGCGCGATTTCACCAGTGCCACCACGTTGGCCTCGGGCAGAGTCCAGCCCGGCAGCAGCGGCACCAGCGCGCGCGTTTTCACATGCTCGGCCACGTCCCACTCCGAGCGGGCCACGATGCCGTGGCCGGCCAGGGCCCAGGCCACGGCGGCGGCGCCGGCGTTGCTGGATAGCACCGGCGCGATGCGCACGCCCACCGCCGGCCCGCGCCCGCGCTTGAAGCGCCACAGGGTCACGTCCTCCTCGTTCTCGCGCAAGGCGATGCAGTCGTGTTCGCGCAGGTCTTCGGGCTTGGCGGGCGCGCCGTGGCGCGCCAGGTAGGCGGGCGAGGCGCACAGGATGCGCCGGTTGGGCGCCAGCGGATAGGCCACCAGGGTCGAATCGCGCAGCTCGCCGATATGGATCATCACGTCCCAGTCGTCGCTGGCCAGGCGGGGAGGCCCGTCCGACAGGATAAGGCTGGCGGTCACGTTCTCGCTTTCCTTGCGAAACCCGGCCACCAGTCCGGCGACGTAGCGCTGGCCGAAGCCCAGCGGCGCCACCACGCGCAGGTGGCCGGCCACCACGCCCCGCCGGCCCGCCAGTTCATCGGCCAGGTCGTTCAGTTCGCCGCAGATCTGGCCGGCTCGCAGCGCCAGCAGCCGGCCCTCGTCGGTCAGCGCGGTGCCGCGTCCCGAGCGATTGACCAACCGCACGCCCAGGCGCTTTTCCAGCGCGTGCAGGCGTTGGGTCACGGCGGGCGGCGTCACGTCCAGGGCGCGCGCCGCCTGCGCCAGCGAGCTGGTGGCCGCCAGGCTCAGGAAGAAACGCAGGTCATCGGTCGTGATCATTCAGAATCACCTTAATGATTGATTAAGAGATGATTAAACACGCAAGCCGCGCGGCGCGCCATACTGCGGGCATGCGGTCGCGCCCCGGGGCGGCGCCCGTGTCGGTTTCCCTTTTTCCGCCCCTTCCTGTTTCGTCGCTACCGCCATGACCACTGCCTCTGCCACCCTCGATACGCTGGAAACGCCCTGCCTGCTGCTGGACGAAACCCGCATGACGCGCAATATCGATCGCCTGAACGCCCTGATGGCCGGCCACGGCGTGCAATTGCGTCCCCATCTGAAAACACCCAAGTCGATCGAGGTGGCACGCCGCGTCATGGCGCGGCCCGAGGGGCCGGCGGCGGTCTCGACGCTGCAGGAGGCCGAACAGTTCGCCGCCGCTGGCGTGACCGACCTGCTGTACGCGGTGGGCGTGGCGCCGGCCAAGCTCGGCCGCGTGCTGGCCATGCGCCGCCAGGGCGTCGACCTGACTGTCGTGGTCGACAGTATTGACGCCGCCCAAGCGCTGGCGGCTCGCGTGCGGCAAGAGGGCGCCGCCATCCCCGCATTGATCGAGATTGATTGCGACGGCCACCGCGCCGGGGTGCAGCCGGGTCACACCGACCAGTTGCTGGCGATTGCGCGGACTCTGCATGCCGCCGACAGCCTGCGCGGCGTCATGACCCACGCGGGTGAATCCTACGGTTGCCGCAGCGTGCAGGCCATCGCCGACATGGCGGGGCAGGAGCGCGCGGCCGCGGTCGGTTGCGCCCAGGCCATCCGCGCGGCGGGCCTGCCGTGTCCGGTGGTCAGCGTGGGGTCTACGCCCACCGCGCATTTCGCCCGCAACCTCGACGGCGTGACGGAGGTGCGCGCCGGCGTGTACGTGTTCTTCGACCTCGTCATGGCTGGCCTCGGCGTCTGCGACGTGGACGACATCGCCGCCACCGTGCTGACCACGGTGATCGGCCACCAGCCCGACAAGGGCTGGATCCTGGTGGACGCGGGCTGGATGGCCATGTCGCGCGATCGCGGCACTGCCAGGCAGCCAGTGGACCAGTTGTACGGGCTGGTTTGCGATGTCGACGGCAAGGTCTATCCCGACCTGCTGCTGGCCGAGACCAACCAGGAGCAGGGCATCATCAAGCTGCGCGCGGGCAGCGGCGCCGCCTTGCCGGAACTGCCGCTAGGCACCAAACTGCGGATCGTGCCGAACCACGCCTGCGCCACCTGCGCCCAGCACGACGCCTATGAGGTCGTGCGCGAGGGCGACCGCCGGGTCGTGGCGCAATGGCAGCGCTTTCGCGGCTGGTAAGTCGGCTGCCCGCAAAAGGACTCGAGATGGACCTGATCCACACCCCCCACGCCACGCCACCGGCGGGCCATTATTCGCAGGCCGTGCGCGCCAACGGCTTCGTGTTCGTTTCCGGGCAACTGGGGTTCCTGCCCGCCGCCAGTCCGGGCGAACGGCCGCAACTGGCGCAGGGCGTCGCGGCGCAGACCGAGGCCGCGCTTCGCAGCGTCGCCGCCATCCTGCAGGCCGCCGGCGCGTCGATGGGTTCGGTGGTCAACGTCACCGTCTACATTCCCGACGTCGGTCTCTGGAACGAAGTGAACAGCGTCTACGAACGCAGCTTCGGCGACCACAAACCGGCCCGCGCGATCGTGCCCACGCGCGAATTGCACTATGGCGCGCTGGTGGAAATCAGCGCCGTCGCCGTCGTTCCCCAGGGTTGAACAAGACCCTGGCGACAGCCCTGTCCGTATGCCGGCCGCCCCCCTCGGGGACGGATTAGACGACCGCCCACCTATAATGCGGGCGCCGCAACATCCCAGGGGAGTCCGTCCGCATGCAGTACGAATACCTGTTCTGGTCCATGGCCGCCATGGTGGCGGTGGCATTGGTGGGCGGGGCGCTCTGCGGCCGCCTGCATTCCCCCGGGCGGACGCTGGCCGGCGTGGCCGTGCTGGCCGCGGCGGTCTGCGCGGGCGTGGTGGCGTTGTCGCGGTCGGCCGGTTTCGGCGACCAGGCGGCGATGCTGGCGATCGCCGCGTTCATGTTCAGCCTGGTGATCGGCGCCGCCGCCGCGCTGCTGACGCGGCGCATCCTGCGGCGCCGTTGAGCGCTCATTCTTCGTCGTCGAAGTCCTCGTCTTCTTCGTCTTCCTCGTCCTGCTCCAGGGCGTCGTAGCCCTTCCAGGTGATGCGCCAGCGCGTGTCGCCGGCGGTCGCCGTCGTTTCGCTGATCTGCTTGACCAGGCCGGCGTCGGCCAGCAGGTCCAGGTGGTGCGCAATCAGTTGCAGGCCTTGCTCCTGCGCGTGGGGCGCCAGGGCAGCCTCCTTGATGTCGTGGGTGCTCAGGTTGGGGCCCGCCGCGTCGCGCAGGGCTCCCAGGATCGTGACGACCAGATCGAAATCGCGTTGCATGATGTCCGCCGTATGGGTTGGGGTGGAACAGCCCACAATAGCAGAGTTCCGTGGCGGCGACGCGACAGCCGGCCGGGTCGGTTACAGTGCGGGATTACCGATCACAGACAGGCTGTATCAATGAAGAAACCCGCCGAGCGCGATTGCCTCGCCCTGGTCCCTGGCTACACCGGCCAAGCCGCCAAGCTGTTCCTGACGCGCACCGAGGAGGGCGCCATCGTCGGCGTCACCGTGTTCGATCTGCTGGGGCACGTCAAGCAACAGGGCGATGCCCAGGCCGCCGCCGACTGGGTGGCCAACTGGCTCGCGCAAGAAGCCGACAACCGCAAGGCGCGCCGCACGCAACTGCAAGCCCAGATGTTCCTGTGCAAGCTGGTCGGCGACGAGAAGGCCGCGTTCCTGGACGCCCAGAAGCCGCTGCTGGCCGCGCTGGCCGCGGCCGGGGTGCGTAGCCGCAACGTGGCGGCCACGTCCGGCGCCGCCCGCCGCTCGCCGGGACCGGCTGTCAGGAAGCCTTAGCGTAAGGCTGTTATAGTCGCGCCTGGACGTGCACGCATCCGTGCGGGCGCGTCCACGCGGGCCTGGCCCGCAAGTCAAGGAAGAGTGATCATGGAAATACTGAGTCGGCATGTTGCCGACGTGGCGGGCGGCGTTGAGCTGCACACAACGCTGGATGGCGAGAGCATCAGCGTCTATGTCGTGACCGATGTGGACGATCTCAATGCGATTGCCGACATCGTGCCCCCCGAAAAAGTCGAAGCCGGCGCGGACATACACGCCGCCAGTGTCGACAATGTTGATAATGCGCAAGAACAAATCGACCAAGTCCTGGAAAATATGAATCCCGGCGACGTGGCGGTTTTCCTTTGCTCGGGCCCCGACGCTTTCGGCGCGGCGCTCGATCTGTTGGGTTTACCTATCGAAGAGTAAGCCTGACGGCAAACCAAAGTGCCCGTCCAAACGGCGTATGCATCCGGGTACGCTCTTTGCCGGCATTTATATAAGCCTTGATTGTTTTTTTATGATGCGTGGGTGTTTACACCTATGCAGGGCTTCTTTTTTCCTATGAAAACGTGCAAATTCTGTTCGCAGTTTCTCTTTGTTGCATTATTGGCACGTATTTTTTAGGATTATGTTGACTTGTGAGGGGAACATAACGATAGTGTCGGCACACGATCACAAGCGTTGCGATTTTCGTTCAGTGCCGTGCCTTTTCCGGCTCAGCGTTATTGTTCTACTGTCCCCTCCTTGATTGATTCGTGACCTCCGGGCATTTGCCCATTATCTCTAGGAAATACAGTATGGAAACCGGCGTCGTTAAGTGGTTCAATTCGGAAAAAGGCTATGGCTTCATCACCCCGGAAGCGGGTGGTAAGGACCTGTTCGCTCACTTCTCCGAAATTCAGGGCTCGGGCTTCAAGTCTCTGGAAGAGAACCAGCGCGTCAGCTTTGTGACGGCCAATGGCCCCAAGGGCCCGCAAGCCACGAAGATCCAGGTCCTGTAAGGTTCTGGCTTTTCGGAAAAGCCCCTTCGGGGGCTTTTTTGCGTTTGGGCTCCCCGCGGTATCCTTGCCCGTGTCTCCCGCCGCCCAGCCTGGCCGGACCCGCCATCGACAGAGGACGATCTCCATGACCCACCCTGGCCAAGCCCCCGCATCCCTGACGCCGCAGGACGTCGTCGCGTTCTGGCGCGACGCCGGGCCGCGGCAATGGTTCACCAAGGACGCGGCCTTCGACGAGCGCTTTCGCCAGCATTGCGGCGCCGCCCACATGGCCGCCGCCGCGCGCCAGTTGGATGCCTGGCTGGATGAGCCGGACGGCGCGCTGGCCCTGATGATCCTGCTGGACCAGTACCCCCGCAACGCCTACCGCGGCACGGCTCACATGTTCGCCACCGATCCGCTGGCGCTGCTGTTCGCCGAACGCGCCATCGCCGCCGGCCACGACCTTGCCGTCGATCCGGCGCTGCGCCAGTTCTTCTACATGCCCTTCGAGCACGCCGAGACCGTGGCCGCACAGAACCGGGCGGTTGCATTGATGGAGCCGCTGGGCGCCGACGCGGTGCGCTGGGCCGTCCTGCACCGCGACATCATCAAGCGCTTCGGCCGCTTTCCCCATCGCAACGCCGCGCTGGGCCGGCAGACCACGCAGCCCGAGCAGGAGTTCCTGGACACCGGCGGCTTCTCCGGCTGAGCCCCGGCGGCATGGCCGTTCGACGCGAGCGTATCTGCTTGTATCGGTGCATGGCGAGTTGAAAGATCCGGGGCCGCGGCTCGGGTGGTGGCGCGGCGCGGGCATGGCGATCACCGCATATTTGACGTTTTTCCGGGTTCGCCAATACACTGGGTTCAGCGAGATTTTCAAGAGACGCGGTCTGCGTTTAACTTGTCGCGGTCAGTGGTGCTGCGGTTGCTTTCCTCTCCCATCCTTGATCATCTGGCGCCCCGCGAGCAATCGCTTCTTTAGGTTCGAGGAAATTCCATGGCAACCGGCATCGTCAAGTGGTTCAACGCCGAAAAAGGGTATGGCTTCATCATGCCCGACGACGGCAGCAAGGATCTGTTCGCCCACTACTCGGAAATCCGCAGCGAAGGCTACAAGTCGCTGCAGGAAAACCAGCGCGTCACGTTCGAGGTCGGTACCGGCCCCAAGGGTCCCAGCGCCAAGAACATCAAGGTGGCGGCCTGAGTACAGGTCCATGGCGGGCCGGATACGGCCCGCCGTAATAAAAAAGCCCCGACACGCCAGTGCCGGGGCTTTTCTTTTCCCGCGCGGCGCGGGGGGCGTTCAGTGCTTCGCGTGCGATGGCGTGGACAGCCTGTCGACCAGGGCGATGCCCAGCGCCGACAGAATGAACAGCGCGTGAATGATGGTCTGCCACATCACGCCCGCTTCCGAGAAGCGCGCGTTGGGCGTGCCCAGCGTGCCGGCCTCGATGAAGGTGCGCAGCAGGTGGATCGACGAGATGCCGATGATGGCCATGGCCAGCTTGACCTTGAGGACGCTGGCGTTGACGTGGCTGAGCCATTCCGGCTGGTCCGGATGCCCCTGCAGCCGCAGGCGCGACACGAAGGTCTCGTAGCCGCCGACGATCACCATCACCAGCAGGTTGGAGATCATGACCACGTCGATCAGTCCCAGCACCAGCAGCATGATTTCCATTTCGCCGAAGCTGGTGGCGTGCGTCAGCAGATGCCAGAGTTCCTTCAGGAACAGCATCACGTAGACGCCCTGGGCGACGATCAGTCCCAGATAGAGCGGCAGTTGCAGCCAGCGCGAACTGAAAATCAGGCTGGGCAGCAAGCCAAGACGGGGTGGGGTGTTGGGGGTCATGATGGGTGCGAGCCGTTATAGGGATACGGAAAAAGTGCGGCGGCAATTCTAACAACGCCGCGCTCTCCCGGGATTTGTTTTTGATGACGAATTTATGGCGGAGCAGGGGTACTTACCACGGTAAGAAGTCTTTCGCCCGCCTTTTGTGTAAGAGAAATTCGCATTTGCGAAACTCTGTGGCGAAACGGTTTGAGCGCTTTTGGCGTATATAGAATTGCCGCCTCACTCGAACAGAGTCAGTCAAGAGGAGTTTTTTCCATGAAGATCCGCTACACCGTTGCCGCGCTGGCCGTTGCCCTTGCCCCTTATTCCGCGTCGCATGCCCTCGATATCGGGGGACTGGTGGGCGCCGGCAGCAAGGTGGTGCAGGCCGCCACCCTGAGCGATGCCGAAATCAAGACCTTGTCGGACAAGGCTTGCGCGCAGAGCGACTCCCAGGAAAAGATCGCCGCCCCGGGCAGCAAGTACGACGTGCGCCTGCAGAAGATCGCCAAGCAACTGGGCGGCACCGTCAACGGCCAGAAGGCCAACTACAAGGTCTACATCACCAAGGACGTCAACGCCTGGGCCATGGCCAACGGCTGCATCCGCGTCTACAGCGGCTTGATGGACATGATGACCGACGACGAAGTGCTGGGCGTCGTGGGCCATGAAATCGGCCACGTGGCGCTGGGCCACAGCAAGAAGGCCATGCAGACCGCCTACACGGTCTCGGCCGCGCGCGACGCCGCCGGCGCCGCCGGTGGCGCCACGGTCGCCGCCCTGAACTCTTCGCAGTTGGGCGACCTGACCGAGAAGTTCATCAACGCGCAGTTCTCGCAATCGCAGGAAAGCGCCGCCGACGACTACTCGTTCGACCAGTTGCAGGCCAAGAAGCTGAACACCCGCGGCCTGGTGACGGCGTTCCAGAAGCTGGCCGAGCTGGACGGCGGCAAGAGCGATATGATGAGCTCGCACCCGTCTTCGGCCAAGCGCGCGCAGCATATCGAAGATCGCATCGCCAAGGCCAAATAAAGCGCCCTGGCGGGCAATTTGCCGCCCTTTCCGGGTGGAAAACGGGGCGCGAGCATCCGGGCTTGTCCGGGTGCTCGCGCCCCTTTGCGTCAGGGGTCCGGAAGTTTCCGGTAAAATGCCGCGTTTATCCGCCCGTCATCCCATATCTTTCGGAAAATAGGTCTTTTAATGCAGCCTGTGGTTGAAACCCTCTCCGGCCTCGAGCGCCGTGTTGATCTGGCCGTCTCGGTGGCCGACGTCGAAAAGGAAGTCCAGGCGCAGTTGAAGCGCGTGGCCCGTACCGCCAAGGTCCCTGGCTTTCGTCCCGGCAAGGCGCCGCTCGCCATGCTCGAGCGCAGCCATGGCCCCGGCATCCGCTACGACGTGATCAACAGCCAGGTCGGCCGCGCATTCGAACAAGCCGTCGACGGCGCCAAGCTGCGCGTCGCTGGCGCCCCGAACCTGGAACCCAAGACGGAAGGCGTCGGCGAAGACACGCTGGCCTTCACCGCCACGTTCGAGGTCTACCCCGAAGTCGCCGTGCCGGACCTGTCGGCCCTGGCCGTGACCCGCTATGAAACCGCCGTCACCGACGCCGAAGTGCAGCAGACCCTGGACGTCCTGCGCAAGCAGCGCGCCACGTTCGAAGCTCGCGAAGGCCGCGCCTCGCAAGACGGCGACCGCGTCACGCTGGACTTCGCCGGCACCATCGACGGCGTGCCGTTCGAAGGCGGCAAGGCCGAAGACTTCCCGTTCGTGCTCGGCCAAGGCCGCATGCTGCCGGAATTCGAAGAAGCCGCCCGCGGCCTGAAGGCTGGCGAAAGCAAGGTCTTCCCGCTCAAGTTCCCCGATGACTACCAAGGCAAGGAAGTCGCCGGCAAGACCGCCGAATTCACCATCACCGTCAAGGAAGTGGCCGAAGGCGTGCTGCCCGAACTGAATGCCGAATTCGCCAAGTCGCTCGGCCAGGCCGAAGGCGACATCGAAAAGCTCAAGGCCGACATCCGCAGCAACATCGAACGCGAAGTCAAGGTTCGCGCGCAAGGCCGCACCAAGTCCAGCGTGATGGACGCCCTCGTCGAAGCCGGCAAGTTCGACGTGCCGAAGGCGCTGGTCGACAACGACGTGCAAAGCCGCATTGCCGCCGCTCGCGAAGAGCTCAAGCAGCGTGGCGTGCCCAACGCCGAGTCCGTGCCGATCCCGGCCGAAGCTTTCTCCACCGAATCCGAGCGCCGCGTGCGCCTGGGCCTGCTGGTGTCCGAACTGGTCAAGCAAGCCCAGCTTCAGGCCAAGCCGGAACAGGTCCGCGCCCGCATCGAAGAGTTCGCGGAAAACTACGAACAACCCGCCCAGGTTGTCAGCTATTACCTGGCCGACCGCCAGCGTCGTGCTGAAATCGAGGCTATCGTGCTCGAAGACAACGTCGTCGCGCATGTTCTGGAAAAGGCCAAGGTCACCGACGAAAAGGTGCCTTTTGATCAGTTGATGGGGATGGCGTAACACTATGCAGAGATTCACCGATTTCTATGCGGCAATGAATGGCGGGTCGTCGGTGACCCCCACCGGCCTGGGCTACATTCCCATGGTGATCGAGCAGTCGGGGCGCGGCGAACGCGCCTACGACATCTATTCGCGTCTGCTCCGCGAGCGGCTCATCTTCCTGGTGGGCCCGGTCAACGACGCGACGGCCAACCTGGTCGTGGCGCAGTTGCTGTTCCTGGAATCGGAGAATCCTGACAAGGACATTTCCCTGTACATCAACTCGCCCGGCGGGTCGGTGTACGCGGGCATGGCCATCTACGACACCATGCAGTTCATCAAGCCGGACGTGTCGACCCTGTGCACGGGCCTGGCGGCCAGCATGGGCGCCTTCCTGCTGGCGGCTGGCAAGAAGGGCAAGCGCTTCACCCTGCCCAACTCGCGCATCATGATCCACCAGCCCTCGGGCGGCGCCCAGGGGCAGGCCTCCGACATCCAGATCCAGGCTCGCGAGATCCTGGACCTGCGCGAGCGTCTCAACCGCATCCTGGCCGACAACACCGGCCAGTCGATCGACCGTATCGCCCTGGACACGGAACGTGACAACTTCATGTCCGCCGAAGATGCGGTATCGTATGGACTGGTGGACAAGGTGATGACCTCCCGTTCGGAAGGCTGACTTCCCGGTTGAGTCCCATCCGCTGCCGCCATGTTTGAGTAAGCGCAGGCGCCGGGCCCTTTACCCGGTCCGGCGCTTCTTTACCTGAGATACGACTACATATGCCTGAAAAAAAGGGATCGGCAGACGCAAAAGTGCTGCATTGCTCGTTTTGCAATAAAAGCCAGCACGAAGTCCGCAAGCTGATCGCGGGTCCGTCGGTATTCATCTGCGATGAATGCATAGACTTGTGCAACGACATCATCCGCGAGGAAGCGCAGGCTACCGCGCGCGCGGCGATTCGTTCCGAACTGCCCACTCCGGCTGAAATCAAGACGTTCCTGGACCAGTACGTGATCGGGCAGACCTCGCCCAAGCGCATGCTGGCGGTGGCCGTCTACAACCACTACAAGCGCATCCGCCACGGCGAGATCAAGGGCGACGAAGTCGAGCTGTCCAAGAGCAACATCATGCTGATCGGCCCCACCGGGTCGGGCAAGACGCTGCTGGCGCAGACCCTCGCGCGCATGCTGAACGTGCCGTTCGTCATGGCAGACGCCACCACGCTGACCGAAGCCGGTTACGTCGGTGAAGACGTCGAGAACATCATTCAGAAGTTGCTGCAGAACTGCAACTACGAAGTCGAGAAGGCGCAGCGCGCCATCATCTACATCGATGAAATCGACAAGATCTCCCGTAAGTCCGACAACCCGTCCATCACCCGCGACGTGTCGGGCGAGGGCGTGCAGCAGGCCCTGCTCAAGCTCATCGAAGGCACCGTGGCCTCGGTGCCGCCGCAGGGCGGGCGCAAGCACCCCAACCAGGACTTCGTCCAGGTCGACACGACCAACATCCTGTTCATCGTCGGCGGCGCCTTCGACGGGCTTGAAAAGGTCATCCGCGACCGCACGGAAAAGTCCGGTATCGGCTTCTCCGCCTCCGTGCGCGCCAAGTCCGAGCGCGGCGTGGGCGAGCTGTTCTCCGAAGTCGAACCCGAAGACTTGATCAAATTCGGCCTGATCCCCGAACTGGTCGGCCGCCTGCCGGTGGTCGCCACGCTGGACGAACTCGACGAGGCTGCCCTGGTGCAGATCCTCACCGAGCCCAAGAACGCCCTGCTCAAGCAATTCCAGAAGCTGTTCGCCATGGAAGGCGCCGAGCTGGACGTGCGTCCCGCCGCCCTCAAGGCCATCGCCCGCAAGGCGCTCAAGCGCAAGACCGGCGCCCGTGGCCTGCGTTCCATCATCGAGCAGGCCCTGCTCGACACCATGTATGACCTGCCGTCGCAAGGCAACGTCAAGCGCGTGGTGCTCGACGAAGGTGCGATCGAAGGCGAGGGCAAGCCCTTGCTGATCTACGCCGACGAAGAGGGGACGACCGAAAAGCCCGAGCGCGGGGAAGTCCGCGACGCCGCGGCCTGACGGATATTTCAAGAAAACCCGTTTCCGTAACGGGTTTTTTTGTCTCAGGGCCCCGATTGAACGCACACTCCCTGGGGGTGTGCAATAAAACTGGATACCGGCCGCCGTTTTTTTTGCGGTTTTGTTTATCCGGCCGCCGGGATCTTGAATTTTCGGCTATTGTTCCCATAACAGACGTAACTGACGGGGCTGTCCGGGTATACCCGGTCATCCTGTCCCCGATACGCCGAGTCATACCGAGGAACCTCCTATGTCTGCCAGCCAGACCCTGCCTTCCGACCCGATCGACCTCCCCCTGCTGCCACTGCGCGACGTCGTGGTGTTCCCGCACATGGTCATCCCGCTGTTCGTCGGCCGTCCGCGCTCTATCCGCGCGCTCGAGGTTGCGATGGAAGCGGGCAAGAGCATCATGCTGGTGGCCCAAAAGTCCGCCGGCAAGGATGATCCCACCCCTGAAGACGTCTACGAGATCGGCTGCGTCGCCGGCATCCTGCAGATGCTCAAGCTGCCCGACGGCACCGTCAAGGTGCTGGTCGAAGGCACCCAGCGCGCCCGCATCAACAGCATCGAAGACGCCGACTCGCACTTCACCTGCCAGGTCACCCCGATCGAGCCGGACGCCGTCCAGGGCTCCGAGACGGAGGCCCTGCGCCGTGCGATCGTCGCCCAGTTCGAGCAATACGTAAAACTCAACAAGAAGATCCCCCCGGAGATCCTGACCTCGCTCGCCGGCATCGATGACGCCGGCCGCCTGGCCGACACGATCGCCGCGCATCTTCCGCTGAAACTCGAGCAGAAGCAGAAGATGCTCGAGATCGTCGGCACCTCCGAGCGCCTCGAAGGCCTGCTCACGCAGTTGGAAACCGAAATCGACATCCTTCAGGTCGAAAAGCGGATCCGCGGCCGCGTGAAGAAGCAGATGGAAAAGAGCCAGCGCGACTACTACCTGAATGAGCAGGTCAAGGCCATTCAGAAGGAGTTGGGCGAGGGCGAAGAGGGCGCCGACATCGAGGAGCTCGAAAAGAAGATCATCGCCGCGCACATGCCCAAGGAGGCGCGCAAGAAGGCCGATGCCGAGCTCAAGAAGCTCAAGCTCATGTCGCCCATGTCGGCCGAAGCCACCGTGGTGCGCAACTACATCGATACGCTCATCAATCTCCCCTGGAGGAAGAAGAGCAAGATCAACAATTCCATCTCCAATGCCGAGACGGTGCTCGACAACGACCACTACGGCCTGGAGAAGGTGAAGGAACGCATCCTCGAATACCTCGCCGTGCAACAGCGCGTGGACAAGGTCAAGGCGCCGATCCTGTGCCTGGTCGGTCCTCCCGGGGTCGGCAAGACCTCGCTGGGCCAGTCCATCGCCAAGGCCACGAACCGCAAGTTCGTGCGCATGGCCCTGGGCGGCGTGCGCGACGAGGCCGAGATCCGTGGCCACCGCCGTACGTACATCGGCTCGATGCCCGGCAAGATCGTCCAGAACATGTCGAAGGTCGGCGTGCGCAATCCCCTGTTCCTGCTCGATGAAATCGACAAGCTGGGCATGGATTTCCGCGGCGATCCCTCGTCGGCGCTGCTCGAAGTGCTGGACCCGGAACAGAACCACACGTTCCAGGACCACTACATCGAAGTCGACTTCGACCTGTCGGACGTCATGTTCGTGGCCACCAGCAACACGCTGAACATTCCGCCGGCCCTGCTGGACCGGATGGAAGTGATCCGCCTGTCGGGCTACACCGAGGAAGAAAAGATCCACATCGCCCGCGACCATCTGCTGCCCAAGCTGATGAAGAACAACGGCGTCAAGGATACCGAGCTGACCGTCGATGACAGCGCGCTGCGCGACATCGTGCGCTACTACACTCGCGAAGCCGGCGTGCGCGCGCTCGAACGCGAAGTGGGCAAGATCTGCCGCAAGGTGATCAAGCAGTTGCTGACCCAGAGCGACCGCGCCAAGGCCGAAGGCAAGACCTTCGAACTCAAGCCGGTCAACGTCACGGGCGAGAACCTCAGCGACTACCTCGGCGTGCGCCGCTACACCTTCGGCATGGCCGAAAAGGAAAACCAGATCGGTCAGGTGACCGGCCTGGCCTGGACGGAAGTCGGTGGCGACCTGCTCACGATCGAAGTGGCGGACATGCCTGGCAAGGGCGTGATCCAACGCACCGGTTCGCTGGGCGACGTGATGAAGGAATCGGTCGAGGCGGCCCGCACGGTGGTGCGCTCGCGGGCGCGTCGCCTGGGCTTTGCCGACAGCGTGTTCGAGAAGCACGACATGCACGTGCACGTGCCGGAAGGCGCGACGCCCAAGGACGGTCCGTCCGCCGGTATCGCGATCACCACGGCCATGGTGTCGGCCCTGTCGCGCATCCCGGTGCGCGCCGACGTCGCCATGACCGGCGAGATCACGCTGCGTGGCGAAGTCCTGCCGATCGGCGGCCTGAAGGAAAAGCTGCTGGCCGCCCATCGCGGTGGTATCAAGACGGTCTTGATCCCGGAAGAAAACGTCAAGGATTTGGCGGAGATCCCGGACAACGTCAAGAACCATCTCGAGATCGTGCCGGTCCGCTGGATCGACAAGGTGCTGGAACTGGCCCTGGAACGCCTGCCGGAGCCGCTGGCTGAAGACGAAGCGGTCAAGGAGCCGCTGGTCGCCAAGCCGGCCGAGCCGGGTTCGACGGATCCGGTGCTCAAGCACTGATGCCTGGCCCGAGGCGCCCCGCGAGGGGTGCTCGCAAAAAGAAACCCCGCGCAAGCGGGGTTTCTTTTTTGGCGCGTCCGTGGCGCCGGATCGGAAGCAGTGGGTCAGTGCAGCGTGTGCGGGCGGATCAACCCGACCGCGATGCCTTCCAGCGCGAATTCCTGGTCGGCCTCGACCACGATGACGCTGAAGTCCGGATTCTCGGGCAGCAGTTCGATGCGGCCGTTCTGGCGTTGCAGGCGCTTGACGGTGACGTCGTCGCCGAGCCGCGCCACCACGATCTGGCCATTGCGAGCTTCCGAAGCCTTCTTGACGGCCAGCAGGTCGCCTTCGAGGATGCCGGCGTCGCGCATGCTCATGCCGCGCACCTTGAGCAGGTAATCGGGCGTCTGCGCGAACAGGCTGGTATCGACGCCGATCTCGCGCTCCACATGTTCCGCGGCCAGGATCGGGCTGCCTGCCGCCACGCGCCCCACCAGCGGCAGCAGTAGCTGCGCCAGGCCGGGCAGGGGCAATGGGGCCTGCGACGGTGTCGGCGAGTTGTCCTTCAGGCGGATGCCGCGCGAGGCGCCGGCGGTGAGCTCGATGGCGCCCTTGCGGGCCAGGGCCTTCAGATGGTCTTCGGCCGCATTGGGCGAGCGGAAACCCAGGGCCTGGGCGATCTCGGCGCGGGTGGGCGGAAAGCCGGTACGCGCGACGGTCTGCCGGATGAGGTCCAGGATTTGCTGTTGACGATCAGTGAGTTTGCTGGCCATGGCGGTGATCCGTTTGTGAGTCGGACTGTACATATATACAGCGGCATTCTGGGGGACATAACGCAAAAATGCAAGCGTTGATCCAACGCGGTTTTGTGACAGGCAATAAAAACGGGACCCGCAGGTCCCGTTTGGAGGTGCCGCTGTCGGCGCGTCTTACAGTACCGCGGCGATGCCCTTGGCCACCTGGTCGATGTTGCCGCTGTTGAGCGCGGCAACGCAGATGCGGCCGCTGGAGACGGCGTAGACGCCGTGCTCTTCGCGCAGGCGGTCGACCTGGGCCGAGGTCAGGCCCGAGTACGAGAACATGCCGCGCTGCTGCAGCACGAAGCTGAAGTCCTGCTTGCCGCCGTGTTCCTTGATCTTCTCGACCAACTGCTTGCGCATCAGGCGGATGCGGTCGCGCATGGCGCCGAGTTCTTCTTCCCACATGGCGAACAGCTCGGGCGAGTTCAGCACGGTGGAGACGATCGTGCCGCCGTGGGTGGGCGGATTGGAGTAATTGGTGCGGATGACGCGCTTGAGCTGGCTCAGCACGCGGGTGGCTTCGTCCTTGCTGCCGGCCACGACCGTCAGGGCGCCGACGCGCTCGCCGTACAGCGAGAACGACTTCGAGAACGACGAGCTGATGAACATGGTCAGGTCGAGGTCGGCGAACAGGCGCACGACCGCGGCGTCTTCACGCAGGCCTTCGCCGAAGCCCTGGTAGGCGATGTCCAGGAACGGCACCAGCTTGTTTTCCTTGACGACCGCGGCGATCTGCTTCCATTGGTCGAAGGTCGGGTCGACGCCGGTGGGGTTGTGGCAGCAGGCGTGCAGCACGACCACGGTGTTGGCCGGCGCGGCCTTCAGGGCGGCCAGCATGCCGTCGAAGTTCAGGCCGCGGGTGGCGGCATCGTAGTAGGCGTAGGTGCCGACTTCGAAACCGGCGCGTTCGAACAGCGCGCGGTGGTTTTCCCAGCTCGGATCGCTGATCAGGACCTTGGAGGTCGGCAGCAACTGGCGCAGGAAGTCGGCGCCGATCTTGAGCGCGCCGGTGCCGCCCAGGGCCTGGGTGGTCAGGACGCGGCCGGCGGCGGCCAGCGGGGAATCCTTGCCGATCAGCAGGGCTTGCGCGCCCTGGTTGTAGCCGGCGATGCCTTCGATCGGCAGGTAGCCGCGGGCGGCGGCGGCCTCGATGCGGGCGATTTCCGCCTTGCGCACGGCGCCCAGCAGGGGAATGCGACCCTGGTCGTCGTAGTACACGCCCACGCCCAGATTGACTTTACCGGGGCGGGTGTCCGCGTTGTATTGTTCGTTCAGACCAAGAATGGGGTCGCGCGGCGCGAGTTCGACGGAATCGAAAAGGGTGCTCATGGGACTCTGCTGAGGGTGAGTGGACGCAGTCGGAAGTGCTGTGGATAATGGGGGGTTTACCCTGGGAACAGTCTAGCATGCCTAAGAGCGCAATAGACCCGAGCGCGGCGGGTGCCGCAGCCGTTGGCTCCGTCACTGACGGGGCGGCCGATGTGGCCCCTGGCGCTGTCGCGGCGGCCCCTGGCCCGGGGTACGTCGATTACCCCGGCAGCCCGTTCCACCTCTACCAACCCTATCCGCCCGCCGGCGACCAGCCGGGCGCCATCGAAGGATTGGTCCAGGGCGTGCAGGACGGCCTGATGTACCAGACCCTGCTGGGCGTGACCGGCTCGGGCAAGACCTACACCATGGCCAACGTCATCGCCCAGTTGGGGCGGCCGGCGCTGGTGCTGGCGCCCAACAAGACGCTGGCCGCGCAGTTGTACGCGGAAATGCGCGAGTTCTTTCCCAAGAACGCGGTGGAGTACTTCGTCTCGTACTACGACTACTACCAGCCCGAGGCCTATGTGCCGACGCGCGACCTGTTCATCGAAAAGGACTCGTCGATCAACGAGCACATCGAGCAGATGCGCCTGTCGGCCACCAAGAGCCTGCTGGAACGGCGCGACACCATCATCGTTGGCACCGTGTCGTGCATCTACGGTATCGGCAACCCCGGCGACTACCACGCGATGGTGCTGATCCTGCGCGCCGGCGACCAGATCTCGCGGCGCGAGATCCTGGCGCGGCTGGTGGCCATGCAGTACACCCGCAACGACGCCGAATTCACGCGCGGCGTGTTCCGCGTGCGCGGCGAGACCATCGACATCTTCCCGGCGGAAAGCGCCGAGCTGGCGCTGCGCCTGACACTGTTCGACGACGAAATCGAAAGCCTCGAGCTGTTCGATCCGCTGACCGGCCGCATCCGCCAGAAGCTGCCGCGCTTCACCGTCTACCCCGGCTCGCACTACGTCACGCCGCGGGATACGGTGCTGCGCGCCATCGAGACCATCAAGGAGGAGTTGCGCGAACGCACCAAGCGCTTCGTCGACGACGGCCACCTGGTCGAGGCCCAGCGGCTTGAGCAACGCACCCGCTTCGACCTGGAAATGCTGCAGGAACTGGGTTTCTGCAAGGGCATCGAGAACTACTCGCGCCACTTGTCCGGCGCCGCGCCGGGGGAGCCGCCGCCCACGCTGATCGACTATCTGCCCGCCGATGCGCTGATGTTCATCGACGAGAGCCACGTCACCATCGGCCAGCTCAGCGCCATGTACCGGGGGGACCGCTCGCGCAAGGAAACCCTGGTGCAGTATGGCTTCCGGCTGCCGTCGGCGCTGGACAACCGGCCGCTCAAGCTCGAGGAATTCGAGGCGCGCATGCGCCAGTGCGTGTTCGTGTCGGCCACGCCCGCGGCGTACGAAAAGGAGCACGCCGACAACGTGGTCGAGCAGGTGGTGCGTCCCACCGGCCTGGTCGATCCGATCGTCGAGGTGTTGCCGGCGCGCACCCAGGTCGATGACCTGCTGGGACAGATCAAGGCGCGCACCAGCCAGGGAGAGCGGGTGCTGGTCACCACGCTGACCAAGCGCATGGCCGAGGACCTGACCGACTTCCTGACCGAGCACGGGGTGCGGGTGCGTTACCTGCACTCGGACATCGACACGGTCGAGCGCGTGGAAATCATCCGCGACCTGCGCCTGGGCACGTTCGACGTGCTGGTGGGCATCAACCTGCTGCGAGAGGGGCTGGACATTCCGGAAGTGTCGCTGGTTGCCATCCTGGATGCGGACAAGGAAGGCTTCCTGCGTTCCGAGCGCAGCCTGATCCAGACGATCGGACGCGCCGCGCGCAACCTGAACGGCCATGCCATCCTGTACGCCGACCGCATCACCGATTCGATGCAGCGCGCCATGGAGGAAACCAGCCGTCGCCGCGCCAAGCAGTTGCAGTTCAATGCCGATCACGGCATCACCGCGCGCGGCGTGCAGAAGGCCGTGCGCGAGCTGATCGACGGCATCGTCGCCCCGGTGCAGCACGACGCGCTGGAAGCCGCAGTTCCGGCTGAGCTGCTCAAGGACGAAAAGGCCCTGGCCCGCGAGATCAAGCGCCTGGAAAAGCTGATGATGGACCATGCGCGCAATCTGGAGTTCGAGCAGGCCGCGGCCGCCCGGGATGCGCTGACGGCGCTCAAGCAGCGCGTGCTGCTGGATGGCGCGGTATGAGGCAAATAGGTATCTAAATGTGTCTCTGCGCTGACAGTGTGCTGAATATTGGGAAAAGTCATCATGTTGTCAGCGGGCGTCCGAAATTTGCGCACGGGATCCGTCTCAGGCCCTCCGGAAAGCCTCAAATATAGTTGTTAACTATATGATTTATAATGATTATTTAAGGCGTTGGTCCGGCGTGTAACGGATGGCGAAAACGCAAAAAAAGCTTGCCTTATCTCGGGTTTTCCCGCACACTTACTCCCATGATGACCAAGGTACTTTTCGTTTGCATGGGCAATATCTGTCGCTCGCCGAGCGCAGAGGGCGTGTTTCGCCATTTGGTGAACGACGCGGGTTTGGGCGATGTGGTTCGCATCGACTCCGCGGGCACGCACGCGTTTCACATCGGCGAGGCGCCTGATGCCCGGGCGCAGGCCGCAGCGCGCAAGCGCGGCTACGAGATCACGCACTGCGAGGCCCGCCAGGTCACCGCGGAAGACTTCCGCGACTTCGACCTCATCCTCGCCATGGATTGGGACAACCTGTCCGCCATGCAGCAGCAGTGCCCCAAGGCGTACCAGCACAAGCTGATGCTGTTGATGCGTTTCGCCAACGAGTTCGAAGAGGCGACCGTGCCCGATCCGTACTACGGCGGCGCCGACGGTTTTGGCAAGGTGCTGGACTACCTCGAAGACGCCTGTCAGGGCGTGCTTGAACTGGTCCGTAAGCGCGCTACCCAATACCAGGCGGCTTGAGTCTCCTGTGCGCCGGGGCGTCCTGTGGGGCGCCTGGCGATTGGCAGTGAAAAAAACCGCGCGACAGCGCGGTTTTTTCTAGCCGGGAGCCATACCAAATTACTCGGGAATTTGCTATACTTGAGCCAATTACTCGGGTATTGACCGTCGGATTCGCCGGCGGCCATTGCCGAATCACAGGGAATTCACCATGCGGCTAACTACCAAAGGGCGTTTCGCCGTGACTGCCATGATCGATCTGGCTATGCGGCAGCATAGCGGCCCGGTCACTCTTGCGGCCATCAGCCAGCGTCAGAATATTTCGCTTTCCTATCTGGAACAGCTGTTCGGGAAACTGCGCCGCCACGAACTCGTGGACAGCGTGCGGGGCCCGGGCGGCGGTTACTCGCTTGCCCGCCTGGCGCGCAACGTGACCGTGGCCGACATCATCTTCGCCGTCGATGAGCCGCTGGACGCCACTAGCTGCGGCGGCAAGCGGGACTGTACGAGCGGCAACGACGGCAAGCCTGGCAAGTGCATGACGCATGAGCTCTGGGCCACGCTGAATCGCAAGATGGTCGATTACCTGGATTCGGTGTCGCTGCAGGATCTGGTCGATCAGCAGCGTGTGCGCCAATTGCAGGAAGCCAACAATCAAGCGCAGGCCTGCGCGGTGCGCGTGAATCGGGTGGGAGGCGCCAATAACGCCGCCAACGCCCCGACCACCACCGTCGCGGCCAATGCCACCGTATAAGCAGTAGGAGTTGTAGAGATGACCACCCGCCCGATCTATCTGGATTACTCGGCCACGACCCCCGTCGACCCGCGCGTCGTCGAAAAAATGATCCCGTGGCTGTACGAGAGCTTCGGCAATCCCGCGTCGCGCAGTCACTCGTTCGGCTGGGAAGCCGAGGAGGCCGTCGAACGCGCCCGCGAGGAAGTCGCCAAGCTGGTGAACGCGGATCCGCGTGAAATCGTCTGGACTTCTGGCGCCACCGAGTCGGATAACCTTGCCATCAAGGGCGCCGCCAACTTCTATGCCGAGCGCGGCAAGCACATCATCACCATCAAGACCGAGCACAAGGCCGTGCTCGACACCTGTCGTGAACTGGAGCGCCAGGGCTTCGAGGTGACCTACCTGGACGTCAAGGACAACGGCCTGATCGACCTGGATGTCTTCAAGGCGGCGCTGCGTCCCGACACCGTGCTGGTGTCGGTGATGATGGTGAACAACGAAATCGGCGTCATCCAGGACATCGAAACCCTGGGCGAGATCTGCCGCGAGAAGGGCATCATCTTCCACGTCGACGCCGCGCAGGCCACCGGCAAGGTCGAGATCGACCTGCAGAAGCTGAAGGTCGACCTGATGTCGTTCTCGGCGCACAAGACTTACGGCCCCAAGGGCATCGGCGCGCTGTACGTGCGCCGCAAGCCGCGCGTGCGCATCGAGGCGCAGATGCACGGTGGCGGCCACGAACGCGGTTTCCGTTCGGGCACGCTGGCCACGCACCAGATCGTCGGCATGGGCGAGGCCTTCCGCCTGGCCCGCGAGGAAATGGGCACCGAGAACGAGCGCATCCGCATGCTGCGTGATCGCCTCTGGGCCGGCCTGTCGCAGATCGAAGAGGTCTATCTCAACGGCGACATGGACCAGCGCGTGCCGCACAACCTGAACGTCAGCTTCAACTATGTCGAAGGCGAGTCCCTGATCATGGCGATCAAGGAACTGGCCGTCTCGAGCGGCTCGGCCTGCACCTCGGCCAGCCTGGAACCTTCCTACGTGCTGCGCGCCCTGGGCCGCAACGACGAGCTGGCGCACAGCTCGATCCGCTTCACGCTGGGCCGTTTCACCACCGAGCAGGAAGTGGACTACACCATCGAACTGCTCAAGAGCCGCGTCGGCAAGCTGCGCGATATGTCGCCGCTGTGGGAAATGGCCAAGGAAGGCATCGATCTGAATACCGTGCAATGGGCCGCGCACTGAGCGCCCGCGCCAAAGAATACGTGGAGAACTAACATGTCTTACAGCACCAAAGTCCTGGATCACTACGAAAACCCGCGCAACGTCGGTTCGTTCGACAAGTCGGACGACTCGGTGGGCACCGGCATGGTCGGCGCGCCGGCCTGTGGCGACGTCATGAAGCTGCAGATCAAGGTGAACGAAGCCGGCGTCATCGAGGACGCGCGCTTCAAGACCTACGGCTGTGGCTCGGCCATCGCCTCCAGCTCGCTCGTGACCGAATGGGTCAAGGGCAAGACGCTGGACGAAGCGATGAACATCCGCAACACGCAGATCGCCGAAGAACTGGCCCTGCCGCCCGTGAAGGTGCACTGCTCGATCCTGGCCGAAGACGCGATCAAGGCCGCCGTGCAGAACTACAAGGAAAAGCATTCGGTGCCCGCCGAAGCTGTTGCGAGCTGAACATGTCCGTTACCCTGACCCAACAGGCTGCCACCCACATCGGCCGCTACTTGCAAAAGCGCGGCAAGGGGATCGGCTTGCGCCTCGGCGTTAGGACGACGGGTTGTTCCGGCATGGCCTACAAGCTGGAGTATGTGGACGACGCGGCGCCCGAGGACCAGGTGTTCGAAAGCTTCGGCGTGAAGGTGTTCGTCGATCCCAAGAGCCTGGCCTACCTGGACGGCACCGAGCTGGACTACGCCCGCGAAGGCCTGAACGAAGGTTTCAAGTTCCGCAACCCCAACGAGAAGGCGACCTGCGGCTGCGGCGAGTCGTTCACGGTGTAAGTCTTGGCTGGAGACGATCACTTCAGCCTGTTCGGCTTGCCGGCACGGTTCGACCTGGACGCCCAGGCGCTGGAATCGGCGTGGCGCACCGTCGCCGCGCAGGTGCATCCCGACCGCTTTGCCACCGCCAGCCCCGCGGAACGCCGCGTGGCCATGCAGTGGGCGGCGCGCGCCAATGAGGCCTACCGCCAGTTGCGCGATCCGCTGTTGCGGGCGCGCTATCTGTGCGAGCAGGCCGGCGTGGATCTGCAGACCGAGAGCAACACGTCGATGGACACGGCTTTCCTGATGCAGCAGATGACCTGGCGCGAAATGATGGACGACGCGCGCAATGACGCCGGCGTGCTGGCCGAGCTGCGGACCGAGCTGGAGGATGCCCGGCAGCAGATGCGCGCCGCGTTGACGCGCCTGCTGGACGAACAGCGCGACTACGCCGCGGCGGGTCTCAAGGTGCGGGAATGGATGTTCGTGGAGAAGCTGGCGCAGGAGCTGGCCCAGGCCCATCCCGATTCCTAGTCCCCAGGATGGCCCGGCCGCGGGGCGCCCGGACTTCGCCGCCTACTGAGTAGAAAAAACAATCATGGCCTTATTGCAGATTTCCGAGCCCGGCGAATCGCCCGCGCCGCACCAGCGCAAGCTGGCGGTGGGGATCGACCTGGGCACCACCAATTCCCTGGTTGCCGCCGTGCGCAGCAGCGTCGCCGAGGTCCTGCCTGATGCGCAGGGGCACGTGCTGCTGCCGTCGGCGGTGCGTTATTTCCCCGGCGGCAAGGTCACCACGGGGCGCGAACCGCTGGCGCAGCAAGCCGAAGACCCGTTGAACACGGTGGTGTCGGTCAAGCGTTTCATGGGCCGTTCGCTGGAAGAGGCGCGCGCCACGCGCGCGCCGTACGAATTCGTGGACGCGCCCGGCATGGTGCGCATCCGCACCGCGCAGGGCGACCTGAGCCCGGTGGAAGTGTCGGCGCAGATCCTGGCGGTGCTGCGCCAGCGCGCCGAGGATGTGCTGGGCGACGACCTGGTGGGCGCCGTCATCACGGTGCCGGCGTATTTCGACGACGCCCAGCGACAGGCGACCCGCGACGCGGCGCGCCTGGCCGGCCTGAACGTGCTGCGCCTCTTGAACGAGCCGACCGCCGCGGCGATCGCCTACGGCCTGGATAACGCCGCCGAAGGCGTGTATGCCGTCTATGACCTGGGCGGCGGCACGTTCGATATTTCCATCCTGAGGTTGACGCAGGGCGTGTTCGAAGTGATCTCGACCGGTGGCGATACCGCGCTGGGCGGCGATGATTTCGATTCGCTCATCGTTGACCACGTGGTGGCGGCCGCGGGTGCCAAGGATCTGACGCACGCCGACCGGCGCGGCCTGCTGATGGCGGCGCGCGCCGCGCGCGAGGCGCTGTCGGATGCGCAGGACGCCAATCTGAATCTGACGCTGGCCAATGGCCAGGTCATCGATCACACGCTGACCCGCGAGCAGTTCGAGGCGCTGGCGCAGCCGCTGGTGCAGCGCACGCTGGAGAGCGCGCGCCGGGCGCTGCGCGACGCCGCGCTGAAACCCGCCGACGTGCGCGGTGTGGTGATGGTGGGTGGCGCCACGCGCATGCCGGTGGTGCGCGCCGCCGTGGGCGAGATGTTCGGCACCGAGCCGCTGACCGATCTGGACCCGGACCAGGTGGTGGCGCTGGGCGCCGCGCTGCAGGCCAATCTGCTGGCCGGCAACCGCGCCCCGGGCGAGGACTGGCTGCTGCTGGACGTGACGCCGCTGTCGCTGGGCCTCGAAACCATGGGCGGCCTGGTTGAGCGCGTGATCCCGCGCAACAGCACCATTCCGGTGGCGCGCGCGCAGGAATTCACGACGTTCAAGGATGGCCAGACGGCCATGAGCATCCACGTGCTGCAGGGCGAGCGCGACCTGGTGTCGGATTGCCGGTCGCTCGCGCGTTTCGAACTGCGCGGCATTCCGCCGATGGTGGCGGGCGCCGCGCGCATCCGCGTGACGTTCCAGGTGGATGCCGACGGGCTGTTGAGCGTGACCGCGCGCGAGCAGAGCACGGGCGTGGAAGCGGCGGTGTCGGTCAAGCCGTCGTACGGCCTGAGCGACGATGAGGTCGCGCGCATGCTGGCCGACAGCGTGGCGCAGGCCGACAACGATGCCCGCGCCCGCATGCTGCGCGAGCAGCAGGTGGAAGCGCGTCAGTTGGTCGAGTCGGTGCAGGCCGCGCTGGCGGTCGACGGCGACCTGCTGAATGCCGAGGAACGCCAACGGGTTGATGAATGCCTGCAGGCAGCCAGTCGCGCCCAGGAGGCGCAGGACGTGGACGCGGTGAAGGCCGCGGTCGAGGCCTTGTCGGCGGCGACCGATGAATTCGCCGCGCGCCGCATGGACCGCAGCATCCGCGCCGCGCTGGCTGGCCGCAAACTTGACGAAATCGCCTGATAAGACGCTATGCCGAAACTGACCGTATTGCCTCATCCCGACTACTGCCCCGAGGGCGCCGTGATCGAGGACGCGCCCAAGGGCGTGTCGATCTGCCGCATCCTGCTGGACAATCACATCGACATCGAGCATGCCTGCGAACTGTCGTGCGCGTGTACGACCTGTCACGTGGTGGTCAAGCAGGGTTATTCGTCGCTGGAAGACGCGACCGATGACGAAGAGGACCTGCTGGACAAGGCCTGGGGCCTGACGCCGACCTCGCGCCTGTCTTGCCAGGCGCGGGTCGAGGATGCCGATCTGACGATCGAGATTCCCAAGTACACCATCAACCACGCGAAAGAGGGCCATTGATGAAGTGGACCGATACCTACCAGATTGCCGAGGCGCTGGCGGACGCCCATCCGGACGTCGACCCCAAGACGCTGCGTTTCACGCAGTTGCGCGAATGGGTGCTGGCCTTGCCCGGTTTCAATGACGACCCGGAACGCAGCGGCGAGAAGATCCTGGAGGCCATCCAGATGGCCTGGATCGACGAGGCCGACTAATCCTCCAGCGAAACGCTCCTTCGGGAGCGTTTTTGCATTGGGGGCGCGGGCGGCGGGGTATCATCAAGACTCTTTCGTTGTCCTTGCCATCCGAGTCTACCGATGCCCGCTGCCCAATTGCGCTTTGGCCTGGCCGCCAACCGACTGCACCATGAATCGCCCGACGCCGCCTTGTTCACCTGGCTGCGGGCCTGTTCGTCCACCATCCGCGAACTGGGCGTGCAGTTGCATACCGTGGGGCGCACCCACGATGCCATCGTGCGCGAGGGCATGCTGCAAGGCTATTCCGGCCTGATCCGCTATCCGTATGGCCGCGAAGGCGGGTTGATGAAGCTGGTGGCGCGCGTCACCGAAGGGCGCGATGGGCAGGAGCCGTTCGATGGCGCGATTTACCTGATCGATCCGGTGGACCCGTCGTCGATCTTTCCGGAGGCGCTGGCGCTCAAGCGCCAGTGCATCACGCATGGCCGGCCGTTCATTTCAACGCTGGCCGGCGCCATCGAGTGGATGGAAGTCGAGCGCGTGCACGCGGGCCTGGCGCCGGACATGGCGGCGTCGCGGCTGTTCAATTACACCGGCCAGACGCTGGCGTTGATCGCGCACGATGCGCTCAAGGACGAGATGGTGGCGTTCGCGGCCGAGCACTTCGACGTGCTGTCGCAGTTTGCGCGACGCGTGGCGACCGGCACCACCGGTGGCCGCCTGAACGAACTGGCGTGGTCGCGCGGCTGGCCCAAGGACACGCCGTGGGTGCACCGCTACCTGAGCGGTCCGCTGGGCGGCGATGCGCAGATCGCGGAACTGGTGCTGGAGCACCAGTGCCAGCGGGTCATCTTCTTCGAGGATCCCCATGTGGCGCGCCAGCATGAGGCGGACATCCAGTTGCTGGAACGGGCGGTGCGCGTGGTGACGGAGTCGGCCACGTGCGCGACCTCGCCGTCGGTGGCGCGGCGCTGGGCCAAGGCGGTGGAATTGCGCGCCGGGCGCGCTTGAGCCGCCAGCGTGCCGTCGGGGCGCCCTTTGGGGCGCCTTTTTTATTGTCGTTTTCCCTGATGGGGCGGAGCGCTTGGGGGGCGTTGCCCGTGGGCGGTCTGTTGTAAACAGGGGAAGTCTTTCTTTTCGTAGAGAAAAGGAACCATTTCAATAACGAGAAACATTAACATCTGGCTCTTCAAAATTCATCAAGGGGAGCCACGTCGATGTTTGATCCTGCCATGTCCCGCCGCGCCAGCCTGGCGGCGGCGTTGAGCCTGCTGCCGGCCGCGCTGGTCGCGCAGTCCGCGCCCGTCGAACCGACCACGTTGCCGTCGGTCAAGGTGGAAGGCAGCGCCGAGACGGCGACCAGCCCGGTGCTGGGCTACGCGGCCACGCGTTCGGCCACGGCCACCAAGACGGATACGCCGCTGAACGAGACGGCGCAGTCGATCACCGTGGTGCCGCGCGACCAGATCGTGGACCAGGGCGCCACCAGCCTGCAGGAGGCGCTCGGCTATGCGGCGGGGGTACGTTCCGATGCGTATGGGCTGGATTCGCGCAGCGACAGCGTGCGGGTGCGCGGGACCGACGTCGACGTCTATCTGGACGGCATGCGCCAGGCGTTCGATTATTACACCAGCACGACCCGCCCCGATCCGTATATGCTGGAACGCATCGAGGTGCTGCGCGGGCCGGCGGCCATGACGTATGGCCAGGGCAGCACGGGCGGCCTGATCAACATGGTCAGCAAGCGCCCGTTGGCCGAGGCGCAGCGCGAGGTCGGCGTGCAGGTGGGCAACCATGGGCGCAAGCAGGCGCAGATCGACCTGACGGGGCCCGTCACCGAGGATGGCCAATGGCTGTACCGCCTGGTGGCGTTGCAGCGCGATGCCGATACCCAGGTGCACCATGTGCCGGACGACCGCACGCTGGTGGCGCCGTCGCTGACCTGGCGACCGAGCGCGGCGACGTCGTTGACGCTGCAGGCGCTGTACCAGAAGGACAAGTCGGGTTCGACCGCGCAGTTCATGCCGTGGTCGGGCATGCGCACGCCGAATCCGAACGGCATGATTCCGACCTATCGCTTCATCGGCGAACCGGACCACGACCGCTACGATTCCGAGCGCCGCAGCTTCGGCTGGCTGTTCGAGCACCAGTTCAACGACAAGTGGTCGTTCAGCCAGGGATTCCGCCACGCCAACAACAAGGTGACGTACTTCACGCACTACGCGGATGCATTTTCGGTGCCCGGCGGCTGGGCGGATGATCCGATCAACCAGCGCATCATCGGCCGCTATGCCGATGACACCATCACCAAGGTGCGCATGGACACGCTGGACCAGCACCTGACGGGCGAGGTGAGCACCGGCGCGGTGACGCACAAGCTGCTGCTGGGGCTGGACTGGTCGCGCTATCGCCGAGACCGCGAGAGCGGCAGCGGCAAGGACACGATCGATGCCTATGATCCGGTGTACGGCAATGGCTATATCCCCGAGCTGACCGGCGAGCCAAGGTTCAACCAGCGCCAGACGGGCATCTACCTGCAGGACCAGATGAAGATCGGTCAGCACTGGATCGTGACGGCGGGCCTGCGGCATGACCGCGCGCGCAGCCAGCTTGAGGGTGGCGAGGCGGACAAGGCTCAGGCCACCACCAAGCGCTTTGGCCTGATGTATGCCGCCAGCAATGGCTGGTCGCCGTACATCAGCTACAGCGAGTCGTTCACGCCGGTGGCCGGCACTACGCGCAACACGCCCGACGGCGCGGTGCCCGAGCTGTACAAGCCGCTGCGCGGCAAGCAGTGGGAGGCGGGCGTCAAGTACCAGTCCGCTGACGGCGGCCACCTGGCCACGGCGTCGGTGTACGACCTGCGCGAGAAAAACCGCCTGGTGCCGGATCCGACGGCGGCGTTGAACAACGTCCAGACCGGCAAGACGCGCACGCGCGGCCTGGAGCTGGAATGGCGCGGCCAGGTGACGTCGTCGTTCGACGTGATCGCGCACTACAACTACATCGACCTGGATCCGAAGCTGGAGGGCATTCCGCGCCACCAGGCCGCGGCGTGGGGGCGTTACCGTTTCGCGCTCGACAACCTGGACGGACGCTTCACGGTGGGCGCGGGCACGCGCTGGATGGCGTCGTTCCGCGATGGCGACGGGCCCAAGCTGGCGCCGGTGTGGCTGGTGGACGCCATGATGGCGTACGAGACCAGTCACTGGCGCTACGCCTTGAACGTCAACAACCTGACCGACAAGACCTATCTGGCGACGTGCCTGTCGCGCGGCGATTGCTGGTACGGCGCGCGCCGCAGCGCGATCGCCAGCGTCACCTACAAGTTCTGACGCGGGCGCCGCGCTCGCGCTTTACCGGCCCTGGAAGCGGGGCGCGCGTTTTTCGCGGAAGGCGCGCACGCCTTCGGCGAAGTCCTCGCGCCGCGCGGTGTCCAGGAAGCACGCGGTCTCTTCGGCCAGTTGCGTTTCCAGCGGGGCGTGCGCGGCGTTGCGCAGCAGGCGCTTGGCGCCGGCGATGCCGTGCGGCGCGTGGCTGGCGAGCTGACTGGCATAGGCCTGCGCCTGTTGCGCGAGCAGGCCGGTGTCGGCGACGCGGTTGAGCAGGCCCCAGCCCAATGCATCGGCGGCGCTGAAGGCGTCGTGGCGCAGCAGCAGGTCGAGCGCGCGGCGCGGGCCGAGCAGGCGGTTCAGGCCATGCGTCATGCCGGCATCGGGCGTGGCGCCGAGCTTCAGGTAGGCCGTCATGAAGCGCGTGTCGGCATCGGCGATGGCGAGGTCGCAGGCCAGCGCCAGCGACAGGCCGGCGCCGGCCGCAACGCCGTGTATCTGCGCCAGCCACAGCTTGTCCATGCGCGCGACGTGCGCGACGAAATCGTTGAGGGGCGTGAACAGGTCGAGCAGTTTGCCGCGCACTGCGTTGACGTCGCCTTCGAACAGCGTGATGTCGCCGCCGGCGCAGAAGGCTTTGCCCGCCCCGCGCAGCAGCACGACCCGGATGTCGGCGCGCGTATCGAGCCATTGGGCGGCGCGCTGCAGGTCCAGCGCCATGGCGACGTCGATGGCGTTGAGCGTGGCGGGCTGGTTCAGCGTGAGCGTGGCGATGCCGTCGCCGGCTTCCAACAGCAGGGTGGGAAAGACCGGAAGGGGTGGGTTCATGGCTTGTCTCCGTTATCGGGTAAATACCAACTTTCGATCCAAAAACCACGATGCTATGTTCGGAACCAAGCGCTTGCTCGGTCGCCGTCCGCCACGCAAGCGTAACGCATAGAACGATTTTCCGGCGCTGTACAGCGTAGGTAAAGACAGGTTCGCCGCATCGCCTGCCTCGGGGCTACGCTGATTCACCGCCAATAGAAAAACAGCTTCGCGACCAAAGCGAGGAGACAAAGGTGGATCAATCCGATAGCCCTCCCTTGCTGGAGGTGGATGGGGTCACGTTGGCGTTCGGCGGGGTCAAGGCGCTCACGGGCGTGGGCTTTCGCGTCGCGCCGGGATCCATCACCACGGTCATCGGCCCCAATGGCGCGGGCAAGACCTCGCTGTTCAACACCATCTCGGGGTTCTACCGGCCGGCCGCGGGCACCATCCGCTTCCTGGACCGCGACATCACGCGCGTGGCGGCGCCCGAGCGCGCCCGCCTGGGGCTGGCGCGCAGCTTCCAGAACATCGCGCTGTTCCGCGGCATGACGGTGCTGGACAACATCAAACTGGGGCGCCACGCCCACCTGCGCACCAATGTGCTCGATGCGTTGCTATACCTGGGCCGGGCGCGGCGCGAGGAGATGGCGCTGCGCGCCGATATCGAAGAACGCATCATCGACTTCCTGGAGATCGACCACATCCGCCATGCGCCGGTGGCGGCGCTGTCGTACGGGCTGCGCAAGCGGGTGGAGCTGGCGCGGGCGCTGGCGATGCAGCCCAGGGTGCTGATGCTGGACGAGCCGGTGGCCGGCATGAACCGCGAGGAGACCGACGACATGGCGCGCTTCATCCTCGATGCGCGCGCCGAGTGGGGCGTGACGGTGCTGATGGTGGAGCACGACATGGGCATGGTGATGGACCTGTCGGACCACGTGGTGGTGCTGAACTTCGGCCAGGTGATCGCCGATGGCACGCCGGCGGCGGTGCAGGCCGATCCCGAGGTCATCAAGGCCTATCTGGGCGCGGGCGACGTCGGCGACCTGCGCCGGCGGCTGCGCGAGGCGGCCTGATGGACGGCCTGTTCTTCCTGGAGGTGACGCTGGCGGGGCTGGGCAGCGGCGGCCTGTACGCGCTGGCGGCGCTGGCGTTCGTGATCGTCTACAAGGCGACGCGGGTGGTGAACATCGCCATCGGCGAATTCCTGATGATGGGCGCCTACGTGTTCTATGCCCTCGCCGCCGGCATGGCCTGGCCGGTGTGGGCGGCGATCGCCGGGGCGGTGGCGCTGTCGGCCGTGCTGGGCGCGCTGGTGGAACGCTTGACGATCCGGCCGATGCTGGGCGAGTCGCCGATCTCGGTGTTCATGATCACCGTGGGACTGGCGTCGATCCTGGTGGGCGTGGTGGAACTGATCTGGACCGCGGACCAGCGCCGCCTGCCGGAGTTCATGCCGCGCGCGCCGGTGATGGTGGGCGAGGCGTTTGTCGCGCCCAAGGTGTTCTACGGCTTCTGGGTGGCGCTGGCGCTGGTGCTGCTGGTGCTGGCGGTGTTCCGCTACTGGCGCGGCGGGGTGGCGTTGCGCGCCACGGCGTCGGACCAGGGGGCGGCGTATGCGATGGGCATCAACGTGCCGCAGGTGTTTTCGCTGTCGTGGGCGGCGGCGGGCGCGATCGCGGCGGTGTCGGGGGTGATCGTGGGGGCGATCGGCGGCATCTCGTCGTCGATGGGCGTCTTCGGTCTGTCGGTGCTGGTGGTGGTGATCGTGGGCGGGCTGGACAGCGTGGCCGGGGCGCTGGTGGGGGGCATCTTCATCGGGCTGCTGGAGGCCTGGGCCGGCGCCTACCTGGGCGGCGAATACAAACTGCTGGCGACCTTCGTGGTGCTGGTGGCGGTGCTGATGATGCGGCCCTACGGGCTGTTCGGCACGCGCGAAATCGAGAGGCTGTAGCCATGCGCATCGCGACCGCGAAAGAGACCTACCAGGCCGACGAGGCGCTGTTCGACACAACAACCCAGCGGCTGTGGCTGGCGTTGCTGGCGGCGTCGCTGGCGCTGTTCCCGTTCGTGGCCGACGCCTACTGGCTGTACCTGGCGTGCCTGGTGGCGATCAACGTGGCCAGCGCCACGGGGTTGAACATCCTGACCGGCTACACCGGGCTGGTGAGCCTGGGGCAGGCCGCCTTCATGGGGCTGGGCGCGTATACGGTGGCGGTGATGGAACTGCGGCTGGGCACGCCGGTGTTGCTCAACCTGCTGGGCGCCGGCGTGGTGGCGATGCTGGGCGGGCTGCTGGTGGGGATTCCGTCGCTGCGGGTCAAGGGGCTGTACCTGGCGATCTCGACCATCGCGGCGTCTTTCATCGCGCACTTCGTGTTCGCGAATTGGGCCTTCACGGGCGGCACGGGCGGGTTGCAGGTGCCGCCGGCGCGGCTGCTGGGGATCGATCTGGACACGTCGTTCAAGATCTATTGGCTGATCGTGCCGTTGACGGCGCTGATGGTGCTGGGCGCGGCCAACCTGTTCCGCACGCGCATCGGCCGCGCGTTCATCGCGATCCGTGACCGCGACATTTCCGCCGAGGTGCTGGGCATCCACCTGCTGCGCTACAAGCTGCTGTCGTTCGGGCTGTCGTCGTTCTATGCGGGCGTGGCGGGCGGCCTGTGGGCGTATTTCTTCCGCGTGGTCACGCCGGAGAGCTTTCCGCTGATCATGTCGATCTTCTTCCTGGCCGCGATCATCGTGGGTGGCATGGGGTCGATCCTGGGATCGATCCTGGGCGCCGTGTTCATGACCATGGTGCCCGAACTGCTCAAGCTGGTGGTGGGCTGGCTGCCGGTGGGGGGCGATGCCCTGCGGCTGATCTCGCCGGTGCGCACCATTGTGTTCGGCCTGCTGATCGTGGGCTTTCTGATCTTCGAGCCGCACGGGCTCGCGGAAATCTGGCGCCGCGTGCGCCGCTACTTCCATCTGTGGCCATTCCGCACCTAGACGGCGGCCGCGTATTCCCAAGAGAACCAGGAGACGAAACCATGAAGCGCATCCGGATAGGCAGCGGTTTATCGAAGTTGCTGGCCCCCTTGGGCGTGGCATTGGCGTTGGCCGCGGCGCCGGCGGCCCAGGCCGAGGAGGACCTGGTGCTGGGCGGCTCGATCCCGCTGAGCGGGGTGTTCGCGTTCGCCGGGCAGGGCATCCATGCCGGCATCACCGACTACGTCAAGATCGTCAACGACCAGGGCGGCATCAAGGGCCGCAAGCTGCGCTACGTGCCGGAGGACACCGCCTACAAGGTGGATGCTTCGGTGGCGGCCTTCAAGAAGATCACCAGCCAGAACAAGGTCAATTTCTACTATGGCGATTCGACCGGGTTCTCCAAGACCATCAATGCCGAACTGAACCGTTCGGGCAACATCCTGATGACAGGCGCGTCGTTCGCCACCGAGCTGAATGACCCGGCCAAGTATCCGGCGCAGTTCATGCTGGGGCCGGACTACACGGAGATGTTCGGCATCCTGCTGCGCTACATCGCCAAGGAGAAGCCGGGCGCCAAGGTGGCGTTCGTGTATTCGGACACGGAGTTCGGGCGCGACCCGATCGCCAGCTCGCGCGCGGTGGCGCAGAAGCTGGGGCTGACGGTGGCCACCGAGATCATGACGCCGCCGGGCAGCGTCGACGTGTCGACCGAGGTCATCAAGCTGCGCCGCGCCGATCCGGACTTCACCATTTTCCACGGCTACGTGCTGGCGCCGATTCCCGAGTTCGTCGGGCAGGGCAAGCGCATGGGACTGAAGACGCGCTACATGGGCACGTTCTGGACCATGGACAACTCCACCGTGATGCAGATGGGCGAGGACGCCGAGGGCTTCATGGGCGTGATGCCGTACCGCTATTACTACGACGAGACGGCCGACGCGCCGATGCTCAAGAAGATCCGCGAGATGCGGCCGCAATACCAGAGCACCGGCTACATGCAGGGCTTCCTGGCGGCGATGCTGTTCACCGAGGTGGCCAAGCGCACGCTGGAGGCGGGCAAGGAACTGACCAGCGCCAACATGAAGGCGGCGCTGGAGGGCATCAAGGACTTCGACACCGGCGGGCTGATCGGCGTGCCGATCAGCATCAAGGGCAATTCGATTCCGGTGGGCCGGATCTATCGCGCCGATGCCAAGCAGAAGCAGATGGTGCCGGCATCCGACTGGATCGTGCTGCAGTGAGGCGCCCGTGAATCCCGGACACGCTGCGTCGCCGCCGACGGTGCTGGACATCAACAACATCGAGGTGGTCTACAACAAGGCGGTGCAGGTGCTGCGCGGCCTGTCGCTGTCGGTGCCGGCCGGCGCCATCGTGGCCCTGCTGGGCAGCAACGGCGCCGGCAAGTCGACCACGCTGAAGGCGGTGTCGCGCCTGCTCGACCTGGAGGACGGCGAGCTGGCGCGCGGGCGCATCCTGTTCGACGGCGGCGACACCGCCGGCGCGCGGCCGCAGAACCTGGTGCGCGCCGGACTGGCGCATGTGATGGAGGGGCGCCGCGTGTTCGAGGACCTGTCGGTCGAGGAGAACCTGGTGGCGGCGACCTACGCGCTGAGCGGCAGGCCGGGCGCCAAGGCCGACTTCGATCTGGTGTATGGCTATTTCCCGCGCCTGTACGAGCGTCGCCGCGGACTGGCGGGCTATCTGTCGGGCGGCGAGCAGCAGATGCTGGCGATCGGGCGGGCGCTGATCGCGCAGCCCAAGCTGATGCTGCTGGACGAGCCGTCGCTGGGCTTGTCGCCGATGCTGGTGGAAACCATTTTTTCCATCATCGCCCGCATCAATCGCGAACAGGGGGTGTCGATGTTGCTGGTCGAGCAGAACGCGTCCGTGGCGCTGGCGGTGGCGCACTACGGCTACATCATGGAGACGGGCAAGGTGGTGATCGACGGCACGGCCGAGAAGCTCGCGGCCGATCCCGACGTGCGCGAGTTCTACCTGGGCGTGGGCGGCGCGGGCGAGGCGCGCGGCTTTCGCGACATCAAGCACTACAAGCGCCGCAAGCGCTGGCTGTCATGAACGGGCCGATCGACCCTGGCTCGGCCGGAGAGGCCTGGCCGGCGCTGACCTTGCCGCAGATGCTGCGCGAACAGGCGCGGCGCCAGCCGGATGGCATCGCGGTGCGGCAGAAGGACTTTGGCATCTGGCAGCCGGTGTCGTGGTCGCAGTATTGGCGCCGCGCCTGCCGCGTGGGGCTGGGGCTGCGGGCCGCCGGACTGTCGCGCGGCGGCCGGGTCGCGATCGTGGCGGACAATCGCCTGGAATGGCTGTTGGCGCAACTGGGCGCGGGCGCGGTCGGCGGCGTGGCGGTGGGTGTTTATGCGACCAGCCCGGCCGAGGAAATGGGCTATGTGCTGGAGCATGCCGACGTCGAACTGGTGGTGTGCGAGGACCAGGAGCAGACCGACAAGGTGCTGCAGGTGGCGCACCGGCTGCCGCTGTTGCGGCGCATCGTGGTGATGGAGACCAAGGGGCTGCGTTCCTACGCGCCGGCCGAACGCGCGCGCATCATCGCATTCGCCGAGCTGGAGGCCGACGGCCAGCGGCTGGAGGCGGAAGGGTTGCAGGCGTTGAATGAGTTGCTGGACACGCAGGGGCTGGATGACCTGGGCCTGATGATCTACACCTCGGGTTCGACCGGCAAGCCCAAGGGCGCGATGCTCAGTTACCGCAACATGCGCGGCGTGGCCCCCGGCATTGCCGAGCGGCTGGGCATGGATGCGCGCAGCGTGCATCTGTCGTACCTGCCGCTGTGCCACGTGGCCGAGCAGATGCTGTCGACCTTCGTGCCGATCTACCTGGGCGCGCAGGTCAATTTCGGTGAATCGATTCGCACCGTGCAGGAGGATCTGCGCGAAGTGGCGCCGACCCTATTCCTGGGCGTGCCGCGCATCTGGGAGAAGCTGCACGCGTCGATCTCGATCAAGATGCAGGAGGCCGGGCGCCTGCAACGCTGGCTGTATCGGCGGGCCATGGCGGCCTGCGCGCCGTTCGCGGAAAAGTCGGCGCGCCAGCGCAATGCGGGCGAACGGCTGACCTACGCCTTGTGGTACTGGCTGGTGTTGCGGGCCCTGCAGAACTTCATCGGCCTGCGGCGTGTGCGGGTGGCGATGACGGGGGCGGCGCCGATCGCGCCCGAGGTGGTGCGCTACTTCCGCAATCTCGGCGTGCCGCTGGTGGAGGTGTATGGCCTGACCGAGTCGACCGGCATGATCTTCGGCCAGCATCCGGACCGCGTGAAGGGGGGCACGGTGGGCGAGCCGATCCTGGGCGTCGAATGGCGCCTGGGCGAGGCGGGTGAATTGCAGGTGCGCGGCGAGATGGTGTTCGCGGGCTACTACAAGAACGACGCCGCCACCGCCGACACGGTGCGCGACGGCTGGCTGCACACGGGCGACGTGGCCGCGGTGCGGGACGGCCAACTGCGCATCGTCGATCGCCTGAAGGACATCATGATCACGGCGGGCGGCAAGAATCTGACGCCATCCGAGATCGAGAATGCGGTCAAGAGCAGTCCGTACGTGAAGGAATGCGTGATCGTCGCCGACGGCCGGCGCTACGTGGCGGCGCTGATCCAGCTTGAGTTCGAGACGGTCGGCAAGTGGGCGGAATCGCAGCGCATCGCCTTCACCCATTTCCGCTCGCTGGCCGAATGCGGGCAGGTGCGCGAGCTGGTGGCGGGCGAGGTGGCGCGCGCCAATGCGGGGTTGGCGCCCGTGGCGCAGATCAAGCGCTTCCATCTGCTGACCAAGGAACTGGACCATGACGATGGCGAGGTGACGGCGACCATGAAGGTGCGGCGCGCCAGCATCTATCGCAGCTATGCGGATGAGATCGAACGGCTGTACGCCGAGGAGACGCCGGCATGAACGAAGCGGTGATCGTGGAAGCGGTGCGCACGCCGTTTGGGCGGCGCGGCGGCTGGTGGGCCGATACCCGGCCCGATGACTTGCTGGCCATTGCCATCCAGGGCGTGCTGGCCCGCGCAGGCCTGCCGGCGGAGCAGGTGGACGACGTGTTGGCGGGCTGCGTCAGCCAGGCGGGCGAGCAGGGCGCCAACATCGGCCGCCTGGCCGCGCTGCTGGCGGGCCTGCCGGACACGGTGCCGGGCGTGGCGTTGAACCGCATGTGCGGATCGAGCCAGCAGGCGGTGCATTTCGGGGCGCAGGCGATTGTCGCGGGCGATATGCGCTACGTGGTGGCCGGTGGCGTCGAGAGCATGAGCCGCGTGCCGATGTTCCTGGACGTGACGCTGGGACAGCGCGAGTTCCGCGGCTTTGAGTCGCTCAACCCCGGACTATTGCGGCGCTATCCGCTGATTCACCAGATCGAGAGCGCCGAGCGCATCGCCGAGCAATGGCAGTTGAGCCGCGAAGAACTGGACGCCTGGTCGATGCAAAGCCATGCCCGCGCCTGGCAGGCGGCCAGCGCGGGGCGCCATGCCGAACTGTTGCCGGCCCCGGCTGGCGCGCCGACGCGCGACGAAGGCATCCGCGAGCACGCCGACCCCGCCAAGATGGCGGCGTTGGCGCCGGCCATGCGCGCGCCCGGCCTGGGCAAGGTGACGGCGGCGCAGGCCAGCCAACTGGCCGATGGCGCCGCGGCGGTGCTGCTGGCGGATCGCGCCGTGGCGCTGGCCGACGGGCTGCGGCCGCAGGCGCGGTTCCGCGCGCGGGTGGCGATCGGCTCGGATCCTGTGTTGCAACTGACCGGTGTCATCCCCGCGACCGAACGCGCCCTGGCGCACGCCGGCCTGCAACTGGCGGATATCGACTGGATCGAGATCAACGAGGCTTTCGCCAGCGTCGTGCTGGCCTGGCTGAAAACGCTGGGCGCCGATCCGTCGAAGGTCAATCCGTGGGGCGGCGCCATCGCCCACGGCCATCCGCTGGGCGCGACCGGCGCGGCGTTGATGGCCAAGATGCTGGCGGGGCTGCGCGCCACCGATGGCCGCTTCGGCCTTCAGGTCATGTGCATCGGACACGGCATGGCGACAGCGACGATCATCGAACGCCTATGAATCGGATCGGCAGGCAAGGGTCGGGCGCGATGCCGGCCGGGCATGAGGACGGCGCGGAATCGCTGCGTCGCGCCGAAGTGATCCTGACCGCGGCCCGCCTGTTTCGCAAGCACGGCTACGAGCGCACCACGGTGCGCGAGCTCGCGCGCGCCGTGGGACTGCAGTCCGGCAGCCTGTTCCACCATTTCCGCAGCAAGGAGGAAATCCTGGTGGCGGTGATGAACAACGGCATTCAGGAAGTGCTGGATGCCGGCCGCCAGGCCCTGGCGTTATACCCGGCGCCAGCCGACCGGCTGGCGGCGCTGTTCCGCGTGCACATGTGGAGCATGTTGCACGGCGCCGGCGGCGACGCGATGAATGCGCTGGTCTACGAGTGGCGCAGCCTGTCGGCGCCCAGCCAGGCCAGCGTCAAGGTGCTGAGCGACCGTTACGAGGCGATGTGGCAGGACGCAGTGGCGGCGGCGGTGGCCGCCGGCCTGCTGCGCGGCGATGCGCGCGTGATCAAGCGTTGCGTGCTGGGCGCGATGAATCTGACGGTGCAGTGGTACAAGCCCGAGGGCCGGCTGCGCCCCGCCGCGTTCATCGATGAGATGCTGCGGGCCAGCCTGCCGACGTTGCCGGAGGGGGCGGGGCGCTGGCCGGTCGGCTGAAGCGCCTGGCGGGTCAGGCGCTGCCCGGCCAGTAGTGGCTGTCCGGCAGCGCGCGCGCGCCGAATATCGCCTGGCCGACGCGCACCAGGGTGGCGCCTTCCTCGATGGCGATCTCGAAGTCGCCGGACATGCCCATCGACAATTCGTCCAGGCAGATGCCGGCGGGCGCCTCCTGGCGCAGACGGTCGCGCAGGCCGCGCAGCAGCACGAAGCACTGGCGCACGCGCTCGGCCTCGCTGGAGAACAGCGCCAGCGTCATGAAGCCGCGCACGCGCAGCGCGGAGTAGGCCGGCAGCGCCTGGAGGAAGGCCGCCACGTCGTCGGGCGCCAGGCCATACTTGCTGGGCTCGCCGGAGGTGTTGACCTGCACGAATACGTCCAGCGCGCGGCCCTCGGCCTGCAGGCGCCGGTCCAGCGCCTCGGCCAGCCGCAGGCTGTCGAGCGCCTGGAATTCGGTCGCGAACTGCGCGACCAGCTTGGCCTTGTTGGTCTGCAGGTGGCCAATGACCGACCAGCGCAGATCGGCCAGGTCGGTGGTGTTCTGCCATTTGCGGTGCGCTTCCTGCACCTTGTTCTCGCCCAGCAGGCGGCAGCCGGCGGCGTAGGCCAGCCGGATGCGGGATTCATCCATGGTCTTGCTGACCGGCAGCAATTGCACGCTGGCCGGATCGCGCCCGACGCGATCGCAGGCGGCCGCCATGCGGGCGCGGATCGTCGCCAGGTTGTGCTGGAAATCCTCGACGCTGAGGGCCTGCGGATAGCGGCCATGCTGGTCGTGCCGGGTCTGGGTGTCGCCGTCGGCTGGCGTGGCCGCGGCGCTGTCGGGGCAAGTCGTCATCATTTCACCAGTTGCTTGTGCGCGGAGTCGGAACGCGTCGATGCAGTGTAACGGGCCGCGCGCCGCGGCAGGCGCCCATTGAGCAGGGCGTGCGCCAGCAGGCCGATCACAAGGCCCCAGAAGGCGCCGCCGATGCCGAACAGCTTGATGTTGGCGGCGGCTGCCAGGAAGGTGATGAGCGAGGCCTCGCGCGATTTGGCGTCGGCCAGCGCGCTGGCCAGGCTGCCGCCGATGGTGCCCAGCAGGGCCAGGCCCGCCAGCGTCGTGATGAAGGTCGCGGGCAGTGCCATGAACACGGCGGCCAGCGTCACGCCGAAGATGCCGACCAGGATGTAGAAGACGCCCGCGGCGATGCCGGCGATCCAGCGCTTGGACGGGTCGTCGTGCGCTTCGCGGCCGGTGCAGATGGCGGCGGTGATGGCGGCCAGGTTGAAGGCGTGCGAGCCGAACGGCGCCATCAGCAGGGAGCCCAGGCCGGTGAGGGTGACGATGGGATTGGCGCTGGTCTTGAAGCCGTCGTTGCGCAGCACCAGCATGCCGGGCATGTACTGGCCCGTCAGCGTGATGAGGAACAGCGGCAGCGCCACGCTCAACAGTCCATTGAGCGAAAACTCGGGCGCCGTGAAGACGGGGGCGGCGAACTCCAGCCGCAGCCCCGACAGGTCGACCCGGTCCTGCGCCAGTAGCAGCGCCAGGCCGGACACCAGGATACCGACCACGGCGTAGCGCGCGGTGTAGCGCTTGAGCGCGACGTAGGCCAGGATCAGCCAGCCCACCAGCAGCGGGTCCAGGCTCATGCCGCCGAAGGCGCCGATGCCGAAGGGCAGCAGGATGCCGGCCAGCAGGCCGGCGGCGACGCCCGGAGGAATCAGGCGGATGGCCTTGTCGAAACAGCCGGACAGCCCGAGCAGGACGAAGGCGGCGGCCGAGACCAGGTAGGAGCCGATGGCCTCGGCATACGGCGTGGTCGCCAGGGCCGTGACCAGGAAGGCGGCGGCGGGCGTGGACCAGGCGGTGATGACCGGTTCGCGGCTGAGCCAGCTCAGCACGATGCCGGTGATGCCCACGCCGATCGACACCGACCAGACCCAGGAGGCCGTGAGCGCCGGACTGAGGCCGGCGACCTTGGCGGCCTGGAACACCAGGATGAAGGTGCCGCCGTAGTTGACGATGACCGAGATCAGGCCGGCGACGATGGGGTGGACGAGGTCGCGCGGGAACAGGGAAGAGGCGCTAGGCGATGACATGGGGGCGGTGGGAAGCGGGAAAGGTTGAATGGCAGACCACTTTGTAGCGCGGCATTGGACTGTCAAGGCAGTACACTTTGGCAATGCGTGCCAGACCACTTTTTCGCTGCGACGACTTCTGCCTCGCCTGGAATGGCAGGCTGCCAGTAACCCTTTCATCGCCCGCGGGCAGACCCCATGAGCAAGACCTTCGCGCTTGAGACGCTGAAAATCCGTATGGGCGACGCCGACCTGGCGCCGCTCGACCTGCACTTGCGCATCCAGCGCGCCTTGCGCGCGCTGGTGCTGGACGGCGACCTGGATCCCGGCGTGAAGCTGCCCGCCACCCGCGCGCTGGCGCAGTTGCTGGGGGTGGCCCGCGACACGGTCGAGAATGCCTACGTGCAGTTGCAGCGCGACGGTTTCATCGCGCGGCGCAAGGGCTCGGGCAGCTATGTGTCCGAGACCATCGGCACCGAACTGCGCGGTTCGGCGCGGCGCCGCGCCCCGCAGCGCGAACGCCGGGCGACGGCGCAACCGGCCGCGCCCGCGGCCGGCCTGAGCCGGCGCGGCCGCGCGATCTTCGACAGCGGCGGCGTGACCGACCAGCAGACGATCCAGGCATTCGCCACCGGGCTGCCCGAGACCCGCACCTTTCCGACGGAGGTGTGGGAGCGCTTGCAGCGGCAGGTGATGAAGGACCATCGCGGCCATGTGCTGCTGCACGGCGATCCCCAGGGCGCCGAGCCCTTGCGCCGCGCGATCGCGACTTATCTGAACCTGGAGCGTGGCGCCCGGATCCGTGCCGAGCAGATCGTGGTGCTCAGCAGCACGCGGCAGGCGCTGTTCCTGTGCGCGCAGTTGCTGGCGGATGCCGGCAAGCCGATCCTGCTGGAGAACCCGGGCTACTTCGGCGCCCGCAAGGCGTTCGAGTTCGCCGAGGCCAGGGTGGTGCCGATCGACGTCGATGCGCACGGGATCCGCACCGACCTGCTGCGGGCCGACCGCAGCGGCGCCAGTTGCGTCTATGTGACGCCGTCGCACCAGTATCCGACCGGGGCGACGCTGTCGCTGGAGCGGCGGTTCGACCTGATCCGCTGGGCGGCCGAAAACGGCAAGTGGATCATCGAGGATGATTACGACAGCGAATTCCACTACGACGGCCTGCCGACCGCGTGCGTACAAGGCCTGGATCGGCACGGCCGCACGATCTACCTGGGCACCTTCAGCAAGACGCTCTATCCGGGGTTGCGGATGGGCTACATGGCGCTGCCGGACGAGCTGGTCGGCGCCTTCAGCCGCGCGCGCAGCATCGTCGACGGCCATACGCCGCAGGTCCTGCAACTGACGCTGGCGCGCTTCATGGCCGATGGCCATTACAACGCCCACGTGCGCGCCATGCGCAAGCTGTACGCGGCGCGGCGCGAGGCCATGCTGGACGCGGTCGGAAAGCATCTGGCGGGCGTGGCGCGCGCGCTGCGTCCCGAAGGTGGACTGCAGGTGCCGTGCCTGCTGGAGCCGGGATGGTCCGAGGCCGACACCATCCGCCGCGCCGCGCAGGCGGGGCTGGTGCTGCCAGGCCTGGCGCGGTTGTATGCGGATACGCCCGCGCTGCAAGGTTGGCTGCTGGGCTATGCCTCGCTCAGCGCGCATGAGATCGACCTGGCCATGCGGCGCCTGGCGGTCGCGATAAGGAAGAAGGGGTAGGGTGGGCATGGCGCCGCGGAGGGCGGTCGCTTGTGGACGGCCCGAGGCGCGGGATCAGCCCTTGCGCTTGAGGAAGGCGCCGACCCCGCAGGCCACGGCGATCGCCAGCAGGGCGCCGGCGATGGTCAGGAGGAAATCGGCTTCGCCATGGTAGCCGCCGCCGGTCACGCCGCCGGCAACGCTGCCCATCCAGATCACCGCGGTGACCAGCGTGCCGGTCAGGGCCAGCGCCGTGGCCAGGCACAGCGCGATGAACAGCGGCGTGCGCCGCGCGGGCGCGGGGCCCGTGGCGTAGCCGCCGCGGCCGCGGCGGGGTTGCATCACCATGAAGAACAGCGCCGCAACCACCGCCGCCAGCATCAGGATCTTGACGATCATGATGCCGCCCGCGTCTTAGTCTTCACGGCGCAGGTGCGGGAAGAGGATGACGTCGCGGATGCTGGGGCTGTCGGTCAGCAGCATGACCAGGCGGTCGATGCCGATGCCGCAGCCGCCCGTCGGGGGCATGCCGTATTCCAGCGCGCGGATGTAGTCGGCGTCGTAGTACATCGCTTCCTCGTCGCCGGCGTCCTTGGCCTCGACCTGCGAGCGGAAACGCTCGGCCTGGTCTTCGGGGTCGTTCAACTCGGAGAAGCCGTTGGCGATCTCGCGGCCGGTCATGAACAGCTCGAAGCGCTCGGTGATGCCCTCGCGGGTGTCGGAGGCGCGCGCCAGCGGCGACACTTCGACCGGGTAGTCGATGATGTAGGTCGGGTTCCACAGCTTGGCTTCAGCCGTTTCCTCGAACAGCGCGAGCTGCAGCGCGCCCAGGCCGGCGCGCGCCAGCACCGGGCCGTCGGCGTCGGCGCCCAGCTTCTTGAGTTCGGCGCGCACGAAGGCCGGGTCGTCCAGTTGCGCCTGGGTGTAGCCCGGGGCGTACTTGAGGATGGCTTCGCAGATGGTCAGGCGGTCGAACGGCTTGGACAGATCCAGCTCGCGTTCCTGGTAGGTCAGCACGGCGCTGCCGGTGGCCGAGATGGCGGCCTGGCGGATCAGTTCCTCGGTGAAGTCCATCAGCCAGCGGTAGTCCGCGAAGGCCGCGTAGAACTCCATCATTGTGAATTCCGGATTGTGGCGCGGGCTCACGCCTTCATTGCGGAAGTTGCGGTTGACCTCGAACACGCGTTCGAAGCCGCCGACGATGAGGCGCTTGAGGTAGAGCTCGGGCGCGATGCGCAGGAACATTTCCATGTCCAGCGCGTTGTGGTGCGTGACGAAGGGCTTGGCCGCCGCGCCGCCCGGGATCGGGTGCAGCATGGGCGTTTCGACTTCGAGGAAGCCGGCGTTCAGCATGAACTGGCGGATGCTGCCCACGGCCTTGCTGCGCGCCTCGAAGGTGCGGCGCGTGGCGTCGGTCATGATGAGGTCGACGTAGCGCTGGCGGTAGCGCAGCTCCTGGTCGGCCACGCCGTGGAACTTGTCCGGCAGCGGGCGCAGCGACTTGGACAACAGGCGCGCCGTGGCGGCGTGCACCGACAGTTCGCCCTTGTTGGTCTTGAAGACCGACCCTTCGACCGCGATGATGTCGCCGATGTCCCATTGCTTGAACGCGGCGTAGCTGTCTTCGCCCAGCGTGCCGCGGTCCAGGTAGATCTGGATGCGGCCGGTGCTGTCCTGCAGCGTGGCGAAGCTGGCCTTGCCCATGACGCGCTTGAGCATCATGCGACCGGCGACCTTGACGGTGACGGGCGCGGCGGCCAGGGCTTCCTGCGTCTGGTCGTCGTACTTGTCGTGCAGGGCCGCGGCGCGGGCGTCGGGGACGAAATCGTTGGGATACGCGACCCCGGTTTCGCGCAGTTTGGCCAGCTTGGCGCGCCGTTCGGCGATCAAGCGGTTTTCATCCTGGGCGGTTGCCGGAGCGGTCGTGTGGTCGGTCATGGTCGGGGGATCAGTCGTAATTGCGGATGTCGTCGATTTCGGTGGCGCCGAAATCGTCGCGATCCAGGTAGGCGAGGATGCGGGAAGCCACGTTGGCGGGCGAAGACAGCTTGCCGGTGGCGTGGAAGTCCTGGAACTTGGCCAGCGCCGGGAAGCTCTTGGGATCGCTGGAACGGATGGCGGCCTGCATGTCGGTGTCGACGATGCCGGGGGCTAGCGAGACGACGCGCGCGCCGTTCTCGCCCTGTTCCTGCTTGACCACGCGCGAGTACATGTCGAGCGCGGCCTTGGTGGCGCAGTACACGCCCCAGCCGGCGTTGGGGTTGCGGCCGGCGCCGGAGGAGATGTTGAGCACGCGGCGGTCGGCCTTGAGGTCTTCGACCGCGGCCAGGAAGCGCGCGGTCAGCAGCATCACGGCCGTGACGTTCAGATTGAAGGCGGCGGCAATCGCCGGACCGTCGATCAGCGCGTCGGTGCCGGACACGGGGTGCACGGTGCCGGCGTTGTTGATCAGCAGGTAACGACGGGCGTCGCGCGGCAGCGCGTCGCAGATGCGGCGCGCGGCCGCTTCGGCCGCGGCCAGGTCCGAGAGGTCCACGGACACCTGTTCAAGCTGCGCGTCCTGCGAGCGGGCGTAGGCGGCCAGTTCGGGGTCTTCGCGGCGCGCCAGGGTGATCAGGCGGGTGCCCGGTTTGGCCAGGCCGCGCGCCATGGCGGCGCCGATGCCGCGCGAAGCGCCGGTGAGAATTGCGATGGTGTCGGACATGCGTGAACCCTCGGGGGACGGTGGACGGAAGTATCGCGGAACTTACACGCCTTGCTTGAGGCTGGCCTGGATGAAAGGATCCAGGTCGCCGTCCAGCACTTTCTGCGTGTTGGAGATTTCGACGTTGGTGCGCAGGTCCTTGATGCGGCTCTGGTCCAGCACGTACGAGCGGATCTGGTGGCCCCAGCCCACGTCGGTCTTGGAGTCTTCCAGCTTCTGCTGTTCGGCCATGCGGTTGCGCATTTCCAGTTCGTACAGCTTGGACTTGAGCATCTGCATCGCTTCGGCGCGGTTGCGGTGCTGCGAGCGGTCGTTCTGGCACTGCACCACGATGCCGGTCGGGATGTGCGTCAGGCGCACGGCCGAGTCGGTCTTGTTGATGTGCTGGCCGCCCGCGCCCGAGGCGCGGTAGGTGTCCACGCGCAGGTCGGCCGGGTTCACTTCGACTTCGAAGGAATCGTCGACCTCGGGGTAGACGAACACGCTGGCGAACGAGGTGTGGCGACCGCCCGACGAGTCGAACGGGCTCTTGCGCACCAGACGGTGCACGCCGGTTTCCGTGCGCAGGTAGCCGAAGGCGTAATCGCCTTCGAGCTTGATGGTGGCGGATTTGATGCCGGCCACTTCGCCCTCGGATTCTTCCAGCACTTCGGCCTTGAAGCCCTTGCGCTCGGCGTACTTGAGGTATTGGCGCAGCAGCATCGAGGCCCAGTCCTGCGCTTCCGTGCCGCCCGCGCCCGCCTGGATGTCCAGGAAGCAGTTCAGGGGATCGGCCGGGTTCGAGAACATGCGGCGGAACTCCAGGCTTTCCAGCTTTTCCTGGAAGCCATTGGCGTCCTGCTCGATGGATTCGAGGGTGGCGTCGTCGTTGTCGGCGGCGGCCAGTTCGAACAGTTCGTTGGCGTCGGCCAGGCCCGTGCCGAGCGCGGTGAGGGTCTCGACCACGTCCTCGAGGGATTTCTTTTCACGGCCCAGGTCCTGGGCGTGCTTGGGGTCGTTCCAGACGGCCGGGTCTTCGAGCTCGGCGTTTACGACCTGCAGGCGTTCGGTTTTGGCATCGTAGTCAAAGATACCTCCGTAGAGCCTGTTCGCGCTCCGCGTAGTCGGCGAGGCGGGCTGCGAGCTGGTTCTGACGTTCGGCTTCCATGATGATTCCTGATGACTTTTGTGCGAAACCGGGCATTTTACCGTGTAAGCCGCCGTCCCGTCGGGTCCGCTCGCATGCAGGGGGACGGGTCGGGCGAAAAAAGGTTTCGCCGAGGTTCCGCCCGATTCTGTCGGATCGTTCTAGGGGTTTGCGCGCAGAGGGCATAGTTGTTCAGTTTTTTGTCAACTACCGGGTTCTAGGCTTGGTCTGCCGGCCCATATGTCCCCGCTGGGGACGCGGGACCGGACAAGCTGCCGGTCCATGACCGGCCTATCCCGTCAGAGGAGGAGACATTGATGGAACACACTATGGCCCCCGGGGTCTCGCCGGCGATCCCGGCGGCTGAGGAGGACCGGATCTACCGCAAAGTGGGGTGGCGGCTGGTGCCGCTGTTGGTCGTCTGCTACGTCGTGGCCTACCTGGACCGCGTCAACGTGGGCTTCGCCAAGCTGCAGATGCTGCAGGAACTCCAGTTCAGCGAGACGGTGTACGGGTTGGGCGCGGGGATATTCTTCATTGGCTATTTCCTGTTCGAGATCCCCAGCAACATCATTCTCCACAAGGTCGGCGCGCGGGTCTGGATCGCGCGCATCATGATCACCTGGGGCATCATCTCGGCCTGCATGATGTTCGTGACCAGCGTGCACATGTTCTATTTCCTGCGCTTCCTGCTGGGCGCGGCCGAGGCGGGTTTCTTTCCGGGCATCATCCTCTATCTGACCTACTGGTATCCGGCCGCCCGGCGCGGGCGCATCACCACCTTCTTCATGACCGCGGTGCCGATGTCCGGCCTGATCGGCGGCCCGATCTCGGGCTGGATCATGAATACGTTCCACGGCGACCATGGCCTGTCGGGCTGGCAATGGCTGTTCCTGCTGGAAGGCATCCCGTCAGTGATCATCGGCGTGCTGGTGCTGATCTACCTGGACGACCGCATCAACAAGGCCAAGTGGCTGACCGCGAACGAGAAGGCGGTGCTGATCCGCAACATCGCGGCCGAGGAGCAGCACAAGGAAGACCCGCCGATCCGCGCCGCGCTGGCGCATCCGCGGGTTTGGGCCATGGCGCTGATCTACTTCTCCTTCGTGATGGGCCTGTACGGCGTGGGGTTCTGGATGCCGACGCTGATCAAGAGCACCGGCGTGCAGAGTCCGCTGGCGATCGGGCTGTTGACGGCCGTGCCGAACCTGTTCGCGGTGATCGGCATGATCCTGATCGCGCGCAACTCCGACCGCAATCGCGAGCGCCGCTGGCACGTGGCGATTCCGGCGCTGTTCGGCGCGCTGGGGCTGCTGTTCTCGGCGATCTGGAGCGGCAACACGGTGCTGGCCATCCTGGCGCTGACGGTGGCCAACATCGGCATCTGCACGGTGCTGCCGCTGTTCTGGAGCCTGCCGACCGCGCTGCTGGGCGGCACCGCCGCCGCCGCCGGGATCGCGCTGATCAACTCGGTGGGCAACCTGGCGGGCTTCGTCAGCCCCTACCTGGTGGGCTGGCTCAAGGACATGACCGGCACCACCAACACCGGCCTGTACATGCTGTCGGCGTGCCTGGTGGTCGGCGCGCTGGTGGCGCTGGCGCAGCCGGCCAGGCTGGTCAACAAATAGCGTAGCCGCGCGCGCCGGCCCTGCTGGATGGGGCCGCGAGCGAAACGGGCGCATCCTCGTGGATGCGCCCGTTTTCTTTTGTGGCGCCGAGCGTCATTTGGTCTTGCTTCGAGGCGGCAGCGAAACTTTCCGCCAGTTTTGTGCCGAAAATGCTGAGGAGTATTGCGTCAATGATTCATTCTCGTTGACGCGTTTTCCCCTGGCAGTTTTGCGGCTCTGCCTCGGTCATTCTGACCGCAGCGGCCGCGGAGTTCAAAACCATCATGACCCTTGCTTCCTCGCGCGCCGCTTTCCGCCTGCAGCCCCGGCCAACCCGCAGCCACGCCAAGTCCAGGCGTTTCATTCCCCGCAAAACCACCACCGCCCTCTACGTCGCTCTGGCGCTCTCGGGGCAGGCGGCCGGCGTGCATGCGGCAGAAGTGGCAGGGGAGACGCCCACGAAAACGGCTGGCACGCAGAGCATCCTGCTGACCAAGGACAACACGCCGTTCTTGGCGGCGCAGCCCGCCGGGCTGGATGGCCACAACGGCAGTGCCAAGGAGCAGCCCTATGCGTCCGCGACCGATGGCGAAACGGCGTATGTCTTCACCACGCAAGACGGTTCGCTGCGCGACAACAACGTGGTGCGGGTAAACAGCGCCCTGGTCGGTGGCGCGGCGGGGACCCCGGCCGTCAAGGTTGGCGAAAATGGCGCCCGCGGCGCGGACGCCATTCATGGCAGCAATCTTCGGATTGTCATCGGCGGTGGTTCAGTCAAGGGGGGCGCAGGCGCCCATGGCATGAATGGCCGCGGCGCTGTCGAAGGCGGAGATCCGCCGGTAAAGGGCGGCAATGGCGGCGATGGCGGTGCGGCCATTGTGGGCAGCGACCTGGACATTGTGTTCACCGATTCCACGCCCGCAGGATCAATCAGCGCTGGAACGCCCGGTTTTGGGCGGCAGGGCATTGGCACGGCAGGAGGCGAGGCCCAGGAAAGCGGGGTCCACGGCCGCTATGGGGAGGCTCTCCACTTCACCGGCGGCAACAACCTGCTCACGCTCGAGCGAGGATCCACCATCAACGGCAGCGTGGTGCTGGATGCGCCTGTCGGCTCGTCCAGCAGTTCGCTGCATATCTTGAATAATGCGGCAGAGTGGATTGATTTGAACGGAACGCACCAAACAGGTTTCGCCGACATCAAGCAAGGGCCACAGCGCAGTAAGCTGGCGGCCACCTTGTTTCCCGCCGATGATTCGGCTGCCGTGATAAATCGCATGCGCATGCCGCAACTCGCCATTGGCGAAGGCGCTACGCTGATGGTGTCGGGAACGGGCTTGACGCGGATCGGCGACCTGGTCTTCAAGGATGGCAGCACCTTCTCCGTCATTGCCCGCAGCGCGCTCAAAGGCGACGGCACGAAATCCAGCAATCCGGAAAGTCTGCGGCTCATCCTCAATAACAGCAAGGCCACCATCAGTAGAACCGGCACGACGTTCAACCTGGCCGGCATCACCGACGGCAGCGCGACCGATCAGTTCCTGTTTGTTACCCAGAATCAACTCAATCCGGAAGTCTTTGTCGATGGCGATTTCGCCAAGACCGCCGTCGGCGGCATTGTCGTCACCGATACGTCGCCGGTCGATTATCTGACGTTCGCATCCGGCATTGCAATGGGCGGCGAGCGGACCCAAGAGGAGGTCGATGATGACAAATTCGGCCTCAACCTGTCTGTGATACCGGCCCACCCCATCGGCTACCAGGCCACCTACAAGCTCAGTTGGCTCGAAGACCCCGCCAAGGCGCACGGTACCTTCACGATTGCCGAAGGCGGCGACTTTACCCTGGGCGCGGCGTTGAGCGATATCAAGGACCTTCCGGCGTCCAACAAGTGGGATGGCAAGAGCCTGACCAAAGCCGGCCCGGGTGTGTTGCAGTTGACGGCGGCGAACCTTTACACCGGCGCCACCACGATCTACGGGGGCGTGCTGAAGACCGGGATCGCGGACGCGTTTGCAAAAAGCAGCGAGCTGACGATTGGCCCAAGTGCCACGTTGAACCTTGGCGGATTCTCCCAGGCCGGGAGCGAAGACAGGGCCATCATCAACAACGGCGTCATCCTGTTCAACAGCATGAATGCCGGCAAGACGGGCACAAATTCGGCGAGCCTGACCGGTAACCTGCTCAATGCCGGCACGCTCGATCTCGACAACGGCGACGATACCGTTGGCAAGACGTTGCGGATCATTGGCAATTGGACTGGCAGTACCGACAGCCTCATCAAATTGGCCGCCGCCCTCGGCAACGGCGACGACAGCGTTGCCGACAAAGTCGAAATCACCGGCGCCGCCACCGGCTCCACCAAAGTCCAGGTGCGCAATATCAATGGCGCGGGGACGACAGGCACGACAAACGGCATCACCCTGATCACCGCCGGCGAAGATAGCGCAAGCGGCGCCTTCATCTTGAGCACCGGAACCCTCACCGCCAACGGCCTGGTCTATTCGCTCCTGAACAAGGCCGATTCGGCCAATCAGAAAGTCTGGTATCTGAGCAGCGCCAAGGATAATGATGGCGATGTGCCGGCCCCTCCTGCTCCCGAGCAGCAGACCCCCCCTTCTGCAGGTGAGCACCAGGACACTGACAACGTCATCCGTCCCACGATCGAGGCCGGCACCACGCTGCCCTTCGATTTCTCAAGGGCGCTGACCGCCGAAGAGAAGGCGCAATATGTCGTCAACGCAGACGGGGACATGATCTTCGCCGAGGGCGTCACGCTGGACATGACGATGCCCGGCATCACCGAGGCAGAGAAAAGCGGCGTCGGGATCGCAAGCGTCACCGGGGCCATCAAGGGCGATTTGCCCAACGTCATCCTCAACGGCGCGGCGCAACCCGATTATTTGACAGCCAACGTGTCCAGATCTCCGGACGGCAAGACCCTGCAAGCCGGCTACAAACTCAGTTGGAACGAAACGGCCGATAAGGCGCACGGCACCTTCACCGTTGGCGGCGGCAGCTTCGAGCTCGGCGCGGCGCTGGCCGACACGGGGGCGAACACCAACGGCGCCACGCCGTGGGACGGCAAGACGCTTACCAAGAACGGCCCGGGCACGCTGGTGCTGGCAGCCAGCAACCGCTACACCGGCGACACCATCATCAACCAGGGCGAACTCAAAACCGGCGCCGAAAATGCTTTCTCCACCAGCGCCAATCTGACGATTGCCGCGGATGCCAAGCTCAACATGGGCGGCTTTGCCCAATCCGTGGGCGGCAACACGCACGGCGCCATCACCAATCGCGGCATCATCGCGTTCAATGACAGAGGCGAGGGCAGCAAAGGCGCCAGCCCGATGAGCCTGGCCGGCAACGTCAGCAATGCCGGCAGGCTCGAGCTCGACACCGGCGACAGCACCGTTGGCAAGACCTTCCAGGTCCAAGGCGACTGGTTCGGCGATGTCGGCAGTTTGATTTCCTTGACCGCGGCACTGGCGGGCGATGACAGCAATACCGACAAAGTCGACATCACTGGCGCCGCCACCGGCACCACCAGAGTCAAGATCCGTAATGTCGGCGGCGCGGGGGGCGAAACCACTGCCGATGGCGGCATTACCCTCATCACCACGGGCAGCAGCGTGGCCAATGCTTTCGTGCTGGACAGCCCGGTCACCGCGGGCGGCTACGTCTATAAGCTCAGGCAAGGCAAAAAAGACGCCACCGGCAAGGTTAACGAGGGCATTTGGGTGTTGAGCAGCTTGGCGGACACGTTCATTTCGACGATTCCGTCAACGAAACCGCTCGTCATCACGACAGGGCAGGCGCCCGGCGTCGACAACCTGAAGGACTACATCAATGAAGATGGAAACCTGAATATCGCCGCCGGCGATCCCATCAAGTTGACCGACGCCCATCCGCCCGCTACCAGCGAAGCGTTGGACACGCCTCGGGTGATCCTGACCTTGCCAAATACCGGGCCCGCTGGCAACGATACCAACGGCATCCATCTCAACGGCACGCCCAGCGTCACCGTCTTCGATACGAGCGCGACCGAGATCGATTACCTGACGCCTCGCCTCCAGGTCGCGACGGGCGACGCCAAGAAGCTGGAACTCAGCTACAAGCTCCGTTGGAATGAGGACGACAAGAATAAATCGAGCGGCAACTTCACCATTGCCGAAAACGGCGCGTTCAAACTGGCGACGGCGCTGGCCGATGTGTCGGGGGTCGACGCGGCCACCAATGATTTCAAGTGGGACGGCAAAACCCTGACCAAAAAGGGCGCGGGCACGCTGGAACTGGCGGCCGCCAGCACCTACACCGGCGCCACCACCGTCGAGGCGGGTACGCTCAAGACCGCGATCGTCAACGCGATTGCCAATACCAGCAATGTGACCATCCGTCCTGGCGCCACGCTCAATTTGGGGGCGACGAACCAGAACTTCGCCGGGATCGAGAACCAGGGGACCCTGGTATTCAACGACGTTCAAGCCAACGGGACGCCCGTATCCACGCCGGTCACCCTCAAACTCGGCGCCGCCGGCACGAGGGGCAAGTTCCTCAACAGCGGCACGCTCAATCTCAAGAACTGCGACTCTTGCGCCGTGCAGACCTTTACCATCGACGGCGATTGGGAAGGCAGGGAGGGCAGCGCGGTGATTCTGGGCGCGGTGCTGGGGGGCGACGGCAGTCCCGCCGACCAGCTCATCATTCAAGGCGTGGCCAGCGGCAAGACCGCGGTGACCGTTGAAAATGAAGGCGGCGCGGGCGGCCAGACCGTGGAAGGCATCACCCTCATCACCGTGGCCGAAGGCGCGAGCGGCACCGATACCTTCGTGCTTGCCAACGACGTCACCGCGGGCGGGTATGTCTATTCGCTCAACAGCAAGGAAAATGCCGACAAGAAAGCCAACGGTATCTGGTATCTGACCAGCGCCAAGCGACCGTCGGCGGGCTCCGACGACATCAGGAATCACAACGTCAGCCCCTTGTTCGGCGCCTACGCCAGCAACCTGCTTGCGGCGAACACGCTGTTCAACACCAGCTTGAGCGATCGCGAAAGCGGCGAATCCGTCGACCCCGTCACCGGCGCGCGCGGCCGCGTCTGGGCCAGGGTCGCAGGGGGAACCACGCACGGCATGATGTTCGACGGTGCAAACCGCTTCAGTGCCGACCGCAGTCTGCTGCAATTGGGGGGCTCGATCATCGCTGGCAGTATCAACGGCCAGGATGCGTGGCGCGTCGGCCTCATGGCGGGCCATGGTCAGCAACGCAGCAAGACCCGCAACGCCGCCACCGGCAACGCCCGGGGTCAGGTGGACGGCTATAGCGCTGGCGTGTATGGCACCTGGTATCAGGACGGCCAAAGCCACCGCGGCGGCTACGTCGATGGCTGGCTGCTCTACAACTACTTCGACAATAGCGCTGAAGGCAGCGGCCTCAAGGAAAAATACAAGGCCGACGGCATGACCGCCTCGATCGAAGCCGGTTATGCCATCGACGTGGCATCCTTCAGCAATGGTGGCGGCCGCGAACACCGCCTGCGCGTGCGGCCGCAAGCGCAGATCATGTACGGCGGCGTCAAGGCCAGGACTTTCGTGCAGCAGGACGCGGGCCCGACCACGGTCAAGGGGGAAGGCGATGGCAATATCCAGACGCGCCTCGGCGCGCGCCTGGCCATGGTCAGCAGCTCGGCCACCGCTGGCGCCAGCGTTGCCGGCCAGGTCGAAACCGCGCTTGAATTGAACTGGTTGCACAACACCAACAAGTACGGGGTCACGATGGGCGCCAATCGCAACTGGATGCTTGGTGCGGAAAACGTCGGCGAAGCCAGGATCGGCGTTTCGGGCAACCTCAGCGACAACCTTGCGCTGTCAGCCAACGTCACCCATCAACAGGGCGACCACGGCTACCGGGACACCCAGGGCGGCCTGAGCCTGAAGTACCGGTTCTGAGCCGGGAAGGGTGCGCCCAGCCAGCCTGGTCGCACCCTCATGGCTGCAAAGGGGGCACAGCCAGTCCGCGCGGCGGGCGCCGGGCGGGCAACATCACCCGGCGTGTTCGATCACCAACTGCACCGACACCATTCCGTTCCACACGTTCTGCTCCAGCCGGTAGGCCGCCTGGATGTGCTCGGGCAAGGACTGGTCGTGGCCGAACCAGATGGCATCGAAGCGCTGGTGGCCGCGTTCGAGCGACAGTTTCAGGTGCTTCTCGCCGACCAGTCGCTGGTTGCGCACCACGAATTCGTCCAGGAACAGCGGCGCGGCGAAACCCGCGCCCCAGACCTGTTGTTGCAGCAGGCCGGCGACCTCGGCGTTGGCGTAACCGGATTCGAGCGAACCGTCGGTCTCGATGACCGGCTCGAAGCTGTCGCGTCCGGTCAGTTCGCGCACGGCGGCGTCGAAGGCGGGGGCGAAGGCGGGGAAGTCCTGGCGGCCCAGCGTCAGGCCGGCCGCCATGGCGTGGCCGCCGAACTTGCGAATCAGGTTGGGGTGGCGCTTGGACACCAGGTCCAGCACGTCGCGCAGGTGCACGTCGGGAATCGAACGGCCCGAGCCGCGGATCTCGTCGTCGCCGGCCGGCGCGAAGGCCAGGGTGGGGCGCCAGAATTTCTCTTTCAGGCGCGAGGCCACCAGGCCGACCACGCCCTGGTGCCAGCCCGGGTCGAACACGCAGACCGTGGCGCCGGGCGCGGCGTCGGGCGCTTCCATGGCCGCCATGGCCTGTTCGCGCATCTCGGCCTCGATGGTGCGGCGCTCGCGGTTGATGTTGTCCAGCTCGCGAGCCATCTCCAGCGCCTGGGCCTCGTCGTCGGTGGTCAGGCAGGCGATGCCCAGGCTCATGTCGGCCAGACGGCCGGCGGCGTTGATGCGCGGGCCCAGCGCGAAGCCCAGGTCGAAGCCATTGGCGGCGCGCGGCTCGCGCCCGGCCACGGCGAACAGGGCGCGCAGGCCGGGCTGCAGGCGGCCGCTGCGCATGCGCTGCAGTCCCTGGGTCACCAGCAGGCGGTTGTTGGCATCGAGCTTGACCACGTCGGCCACCGTGCCCAGCGCCACCAGGTCGGACAGCGCGTCCAGGCGCGGCCCGCCATCGGGGGCGTAGACGCCGCGGCGGCGCAGCTCGGCGCGCAGCGCCAGCATCATGTAGAAGATGACGCCGACGCCGGCCAGGTTCTTGGACGGGAAGCCGCAGCCCGGCTGGTTCGGGTTGACGATAGCCAGGGCGTCCGGCAGCGTGTCGCCGGGCAGGTGGTGGTCGGTGATGACCACGCCAATGCCGGCGGCGTTGGCCGCGGCCACGCCGTCGACGCTGGCGATGCCGTTGTCCACGGTGATGATGATGTCGGGCTTGCCGGCGCGATGGCGGCAGGCCAGCTCGACCACGGCGGGCGACAGGCCGTAGCCGGTCTCGAAGCGGTTCGGCACCAGGAAGTCGACATCGGCGCCCATGGCCGACAGGGCGCGCAGGCCGACGGCGCAGGCGGTGGCGCCGTCGCAGTCGTAGTCGGCCACGATCAGCAGCTTCTTGCCGGCCTGGATGGCGTCGGCCAGCACGCCGGCGGCGTGCGCCGAGTGCGTCAGGCCGGCCGGCGGCAGCAGCGCGGGCCAGGCCAGCTTGGTCTGGTCGGGATGGGTGACGCCGCGCGCGGCCCACAGGCGCGCCAGCAGCGGGTGGATGCCCGAGGCTTCCAGGGCGTGGCAGGCGGCGAGGTCGGCGCGGCGGACGGTTAAGCGGGGTGAGACCACCAGGCGCTCCAGTTTTTCTTGGGCGCGGGCAGCAAGCCGAGCAGGCCCCCGCGCGGTTTCAGGGTGAGGGTGGCGCTGCGATCGTCGCCCAGCAACAGCAGTTCTGCGGGCTGGTCCGGCAGGCCCTTGGGGCCGGCCAGCGCTTGCAGGCGCTGCTCGAGCGCGGCCAGGGCGTCGAGCCAGGCGGCCCAGTCGCCCGCGCGTTGCGCGGCATCCAGTTCAGTCATGACCTGTTCCGGGCCGGCCGGGCGCATGGCCCACGGCGTGCCGCCGCCATACAGCCACAGGGCGTTGACGGGCGGCAGGCCGCGCGCGGCGCGCGATTCGTTGGCGGGATGCTCGTGCCAGGACATCTGGATCTCGTTGAGCAGCCGGCGCCAGGGCCGGGATTCGGCATCCTGGCGCCACCAGTCGTTCAGGCGCTGGCCCGCCACCGCCAGCGGGCTGGCGGTCTGGGGCCGCAGGCCGTCCGGCAGGCGCAGGCGCCAGCGGGCGGCCGTCAACGGTTCGACGGCAAAGCCGGTGTCTTCGAACAGCGGACGGGCGGTCTCCAGCAGCGCGGCGGTCTCGGCGTCGCGCAGGTCCATCTGGGTCGGGTCGAGCAGGGTGGCCTGGTCGGTGCCCAGGGCCAGGTGGACCAGTTCGGCCAGCCAGATGGGGCCGTCGCCGGCCTGGCCGTCGGCCAGCAGCGGGCCCAGTCCGGCGCCCGGCAGCAGGCCGGGTTCCGTGGCGTAGCCGGCGCGGCGCAGTTGCCAGGCTTCGAACGCGGTACAGCCCTGGGTACGGATGTCGTGGGCCTGGACTCGGGCGCTGCCGGCCTGCAGCCAGTGGTGCAGGGTGGGGGCGCGCTCGGGCAGCAGCTTGGCCAGTTCTGCGGCGACGGGAAGGGCGGGCAGGGCGCCCGGGATGACGATCAGCATGGCCAGGATTGTAGTCGCTGGCCGGACCCGGACCCAGGCCGGGAACTAAGCCCGGCCCCGACTGCCATAGCTTGTCACGGCTTGTCTTCCATTCCCGCATTCCGGGGACGGTTTTGCGGCCGGTTAATGCCATAATGCGCTCGTGCTGAAAATACCCTACGAACTCTGGATCGGCGCCCGCTATGCCGGGTTGGCCCGCATCCGCCAGCGACGCGGCCGCCGCGATCGCTTCATCTCTTTCATCGCCGCCAGTTCCATGGCAGGCATCGCGCTGGGCGTCGCCGCCCTGATCGTGGTGCTGTCGGTCATGAACGGCTTCCAGAAAGAGGTCCGTGACCGCATGCTGTCGGTGCTGCCGCACATCGAGCTCTACATCCCGGGCGCCGCGCCCGAGCGGGTGCTGGAGCAGTGGCAGCAGTTCGCCGACGCCGCCAAGCGCAACCCCGAGGTCAAGGCCGGCGCGCCATTCGTGGCGGCGCAGGGCATGCTGGTGCGCGGCCAGGCCTTGCGCGGGGTGCAGGTGCGCGGCATCGACCCGGCCACCGAAGGCAACGTCTCGGACCTGCCGCGGCAGATGGTGGCGGGCAAGCTTGCCGACCTGAAGCCGGGCGGCTTCGGCGTGGTGCTGGGCAACGAGCTGGCCGACGGCATGGGCGTGAAGGTGGGCGACACCTTGCTGATGCTGGCGCCGCAGGGCTCGATCAGCCCGGCCGGCTTCGCGCCGCGCATGCGCCAGTTCACCGTGGTCGGCGTGTTCTCGTCGGGCCACTACGAATACGATTCCTCGCTGGCCTTCGTCGACAACGACGACGCGGCCAAGGTTTTCCGCGACAGCGGCACCGCCGGCGTGCGCCTGCGCATCGCCGACATGCAGAAGGCGCCCGAGGTGGCGGCCGAGCTGCGCAACGTGCTGCCGCCGTACGTCATGGCGAGCGACTGGTCGCGCAACAACCGCACCTGGTTCGCCGCCGTGCAGACCGAAAAGCGCATGATGTTCCTGATCCTGGCGCTGATCGTGGCGGTGGCCGCGTTCAACCTGCTGTCGTCGCTGGTGATGGCGGTCAAGGACAAGCAATCGGACATCGCCATCCTGCGCACGCTGGGCGCGGGGCCGGGCGAAGTGGCGCGCATCTTCCTGGTGCAGGGCGCGCTGATTGGCGTCATCGGCACGCTGCTGGGCGTGGCGGGAGGCATCGTGATCGCCTACAACGTCGACGTGATCGTGCCGTTCATCGAACGCCTGCTGGGCGTGCATTTCCTGCCGCGCGAGATCTATTTCATCAGCGCCTTGCCGTCCGACCCGCAGGTGGGCGACATCGTGACCATCGGCGTGACCTCCCTGGTGCTGTCGCTGCTGGCGACCTTGTATCCCAGTTGGCGCGCCTCGCGCCTGCAACCCGCACAGGTGCTGCGCCATGACTGATACCGTGACTCCCGCGCTGCAGGCGGACAACCTCGTCAAGATCTATGACGAGGGGCCGGCCCGCATCGAGGTGTTGAGCAACGTCAGCCTGAGCGTGGCGCGCGGCGAAATGGTCGCCATCGTCGGCGCGTCCGGCTCCGGCAAGAGCACGCTGCTGCACATCCTGGGCCTGCTGGACGTGCCCACCAGCGGCTCCGTCTCGGTCGACGGCCATTTGGCCGTCGGGTTGTCCGAAGCGAAGAAGAGCCAGGTGCGCAACCGCAGCCTGGGCTTCGTCTACCAGTTCCACCACCTGCTGCCGGAATTTTCTGCGCTGGACAACGTGGCCATGCCGCTGATCGTGCGCCGCGAGAACCGCGACAAGGCCCGCGAGGCGGCGCGCGAGGTTCTGGGCCTGGTTGGCCTGGCGGCGCGCGAAGGGCACTTTCCGGGGCAACTGTCGGGCGGCGAACGCCAGCGCGTGGCGCTGGCGCGCGCGCTGGTGACGCGGCCGGTGTGCGTGCTGGCCGATGAGCCCACCGGCAACCTGGACCGCCATACCGCGCACAACATGTTCGAACTGCTGACGCGGGTCAATCGCGAGTCGGGCACGGCATTTGCGATCGTGACCCACGACCCCGAGCTGGCGGCGCGCGCCGACCGTCAGTTGCTGATGGAAAACGGCCGGCTGGTCTCGGGCTGACGCCCGCGGCCGGTCCGTGGGCCGGGCGGCGCGATGATTGTGCAGGAAACCCGGGCAAGGAGGCCGCGCCCATGCTGATCGACACCCATTGCCACCTGGACGCCGCCGAGTTCGATACCGATCGTAGCGAGGTCATCGGACACGCGCTTGAAGCCGGCGTCCAGGCCATCGTCATTCCCGCCATCGAACGGGCCAATTTTGCCGTCGTGCGGGAGCTTGCCGGGCAGGTGGCCGGCGGCGCCTACGCGCTGGGCATCCATCCTCTTTATGTGCAGCGCGCCGACGATGCCGATCTGGACGCCCTGCGCGACGCCATCCGGCAGTCGCTGGGCGATCCCCGTTTCGTCGCCATCGGCGAGATCGGACTGGATTTCTTCGTGCCGGAAATCGCCTCGGGCGAGCCGCGCGCGCGGCAGGAGCGTTTCTACGCCGCCCAACTGGCCATGGCGGCGGAATTCAAGCTGCCGGTGCTGCTGCACGTGCGCAAATCGCAAGACATCCTGCTGAAGTACCTGCGGCGCCACGAGCGTATCGGCGGCATCGCGCATGCCTTCAATGGCAGCGCGCAGCAGGCCCAGGCCTTCGTCGAACAGGGCTTCGCGCTGGGGCTGGGCGGGGCCATGACCTACGAACGGGCATTGCAGATCCGCCGCCACGCCACCGACGTCGACCTGCGCCATCTGGTGCTGGAGACCGACGCGCCGGATATTCCCCCGGCCTGGCTGCATCCGCCGCAGCGGCGCAACCGGCCCGGCGAGCTGGCCCGCATCGCCCAGGTGCTGGCCGGACTGCGCGGTATCACGCCGGCGCAGGTGGCGCAGGCGACCACGGCCAATGCGCTGCGGGTGTTGCCGCGGCTGTCGGCCGCGATCCTGGCCGACGACTGATCCCTGACTATTGGTGCCCGGCGACTGATTCCTGACGATTGGCGACGCGGCCGCGTGGGTCAGGCGGCCATGCGCGGCAGCTCGATGCGCACGCTCAGCCCGTGCGGGGCGGCGTTGCGCGCCGAGATGCGGCCCTTGTGGGCCGCCACGGCGGCGCGCGCGATGCTCAAACCCAGGCCGGCGCCGCCGGGGGGCGCGTCCGCGGCGGGGGCGCCCTGGTAGAACGGTTCGAACAGATAAGCCAGTTCCTTTTCCGGCACGCCTGGGCCGTTGTCCTCGATTTCCAGGCAGGCTTCGCCGGCGTCGGCCAGCAGGCGCACCTGGATCGCGCCGCCCGCCGGCGCGAAACGCAGGGCGTTGCGCAGGACGTTTTCGATGGCGCTGGCCAGGCTGTCGCGGTCGGCCGCGATGCGCAGCGGCGGCGGACGGTGCCAGCCAATGGCGATCTGGCGTTCGCCGGCCTCGAAGCGCGCATCCTGCACCACGTCGTCGACCACGTCCGTCAGGTCCAGCGTATCGGTGGGCAGGGGCAGGGCGCCCATGCGCGCCAGCCGCAGCGTGCTGCCCACCAGCGTGTCCAGGCGCTCGCATTCGCGTTCCATGCGGTCCAGTTGCAGGTCCTGGCGCTCGTCCTTGCGGCGCGCCAGTTCCACGCCCAGGCGCAGGCGCGCCAGCGGCGAGCGCAGTTCGTGGGCGATGTTGCGCAGCAGTTGCTCGCGCGTATCGACCAGCGCCTGCAGGCGGCCGGCCATGGCGTCGAAGTCGCGCGCCAGCAGGCCCAGTTCGTCCTGGCGCCGCGACAGCGCGCCGGGGGTGCGGGTATCGAGCCGGCCGGCGGCCAGGGCGCGCGCGGCGCCGCGCATTTGGTCCAGCGGCGCGGCCACGTGGCGCGTCAGCGCCCAGCAGAAAGGGGCGGTGATGGCCAGCGCGAACAGCAGCAGGCCCAGCGCCACCGGCGTCAGTCCCAGCACTTCCCAGTGCGAGGAGTCGAACGGCAGGAACAGCATCAGCAGTTCACGGTTGTCCGGCAATGTCAGCAATTGCGGATCCCACCACGATACGCGCAGCGCGGCCGGATCGGCTGGGACTTCGATGGAGGCGGCGATCAGGCCTGGATCGGGCGCGGCGCGGAAGGCCGCCAGCCAGTCGTCCAGGCGGGTCGGCAACCGGCGGCCGAGGATGTCGCGATCGTGCGTGTCGACGATATAAATCTTGAGCGCCGAATAGCGCGCGTCCATGGCCTCGACCCAGCGCCGCAGGCCGTCGGCGCCTTCGCCGCGCGCGATCTGGGCCGCGTCGCGCGTCAGGTTGCCGGGGTTCAGGCCGTCGAGCGAATCGACGCGGTACCAGGCCACCACGGCGGTCAGCATCATGCCGCAGACCGTGATGACGGCCATTGCGCCCCAGAAGGTCAGGAAGGCGCGCCAGAACAGGGAGCGGACGGGCAGCCCGCGCATCAGGCCGCGCCGGCCAGCACGTAGCCCAGACCGCGCAGGTTGCGGATGGCGGGGGCGTCGCCGGCCTGGTCCAGTTGCAGTTTCCGGCGCAGGCTGCTGATGTGGGTGTCGATGCTGCGGTCGTAGCGATCGGCGGCGCGGCCCAGCGCGTACAGGCTGATCTGTTCGCGCGGCACCACTTGGCCCGGGGTGCGCATCAGGACTTCGAGGACGCGTTGCTCGGCGCCGGTCAGCAGCACTTCCTGCTCGCCCAGGCGGGCGCGGCCGCTGGCGGCGTCCAGCGATAGCGCGCCGACGTTCAGCTCGGGCGGGGAGGGATCGGGCTTTTCCTCGAAGCGGCGCAGCACGGCGCCGATGCGGGCCTTGAGTTCGCGCGGACCGAAGGGTTTGGCCAGGTAGTCGTCGGCGCCCAGTTCGAGTCCCAGCACCCTGTCGGTTTCACCGCCGTGGGCGGTGAACATGATGACGGGGCGGCGCGAGTGGCGGCGCAGATGGCGCAGCAGATCGAGGCCGCTGCCGTCCGGCAGCATCAGGTCGAGCAGCACCAGATCGAAGCAATCTTGCATTGCAAGTGGCAGACCTTGGGCGCTGTTGTGCGCCAGGGTCAGTTCGATGTGGCCGGGCTCTAGGTACTCGCGCAGCATCAATGCCAGGTCGACGTCGTCGTCGATCAACAGGATGCGGCGCGTTGCCATGGGGGAGGGTATGGGCATGCGCTTGGGTTCTGTTGCCACGGCAGCATAGCGGGTCGCCGGCGGCAGAAGTGTCAAGAAGTGCGAAGAAAGTAAAAGTTGCGGAAAGCGTGTTGCAGCTCACGGTTTGCCTCAATTCTAATATGAGAATAGTTTTCATTAAAAATTGAAGCGGAGCGGGGCTGCGCGCGGGGCGCGGCCCTTCCGGGACGGGAGAGTCTGAAATCATGAGCTGCAACGATCTGGCCGCGCGCCGCGCATTCGGCCCGCGTACCGGCCTGGCTGTCGCCTTGTGCGCCAGCGGCCTTGCCGCCGGTCATCCGGTGTTGGCGCAATCGGCCCCGCCGGCCGACGCCAGGACGCTGGATACCGTGGTGGTGACGGCCAGCGGCTACGAGCAGCAGATCCAGGACGCGCCGGCCTCGATCAGCGTGATCACGCGCCAGGATCTCGAAAAGAAGTTCTACCGTGACGTCACCGACGCGCTGGTCGAAGTGCCGGGCGTGGTGGTCACCGGCGGCGGCGACCGCCAGGACATCAGCCTGCGCGGCATGGGCCCCAAGTACACGCTGATCCTGATCGATGGCAAGCGCCAGAACTCGCGTGAAACCCGCACCAACTCCGATTCCGGCGGCGTCGAAGGCGGCTGGACGCCGCCGATCTCGGCCATCGAGCGCATCGAGGTGGTGCGCGGGCCGATGTCGTCGCTGTATGGTTCCGACGCCATGGGCGGGGTGATCAACATCATCACCCGCAAGGTGCCCAACGAGTGGGGCGGCGAAATCCGCATGGACACCACCATCCAGGAAAGCAGCAAGTCCGGCGACATCTACCAGGGCAACTTCTACCTGGCGGGCCCGATCAAGAATGACCTGCTGGGCCTGCAGATCTACGGCCAGGCGACCCAGCGCGACGAAGACAGGATCGTCGACGGCTACCGCAAGCGCAATGCCACCAACATCACGGCCAAGCTGGCGCTGACGCCTAACCGCGACCATGACATCGTGCTGGAAGCCACGTCCAGCCGCCAGAAGTACGAGAACACGCTGGGCAAGACCGTCGCGCCGCTGGCTCCCGGCGTGGCGTGCCCGCGCAACGGCTGCCCGGCCTCGTCGGAAACCGATTACCGCAGCAACAAATGGGCGCTGTCGCACACCGGCCGCTGGGGTTGGGGCGTGTCCGACAGCTACGTGCAGCAGGAAGAGTTCGACAACCGCTCGCGCCAGATGAAGATCAAGAACCTGGACCTGCAGACCAGTTGGACGCTGCCGCTGGGTTCGCACATGCTGACTCTGGGCGGCACCTACCTGACGCAGCGCCTGACCGACCAGACCGGCAACCAGCTCGCCGGCGGTCCCAGCAAGGTGGAGCGCTACCAGTGGGCGCTGTTCGCCGAGGACGAATGGCGCCTGGTCGAAAGCTTCGCGCTGACCGGCGGCCTGCGCATGGACCAGGACGAGAACTTCGGCAGCCATTTCAGTCCGCGCCTGTACGGCGTGTGGCACATGGCCGAGCGCTGGACCCTGAAGGGCGGCGTGTCCACCGGTTTCCGCGCGCCCGACCTGCGCCAGACCGTGGCCGGTTGGGGGCAGGTCAGCCGCGGCGGCAACATGTACGGCAACCCCGACCTGACGCCCGAGAAGTCGGTGACCCAGGAACTTGGCCTGCTGTATGACGACGGCGAGGGCTTCAATGCCGGCCTGACCCTGTTCAACAACAACTTCAAGGACAAGATCACCCGCGTCGCCTGCCCGCTGTCGCAATGCACCGACGGCCCCAACCAGTTCGGCTCCAATCCCACCACCTACATGAACGTGGACAAGGCGGTGTCGCGCGGCGTCGAGGCCAACCTGAAGCTGCCGCTGGGCCGCGACTGGTCGCTGACCAGCAGCTACACCTTCACCAAGTCGGAACAGAAGTCCGGCCAGTACCAGGGCCAGCCGCTGAACCAACTGCCCAAGCACCTGTTCACCACCACGGTCAACTGGCAGGCCTCCGACGCGCTGGAAGCGTGGGCCCGCGTCAACTACCGCGGCAAGGAAAGCCAGCCGATCACCGGCCCGTCCTCGACCTCGCTGGTGGCGCCGTCGTACACCTTCGTCGACCTGGGCGGCTCGTATGCCGTGAACAAGAAGGTGTCGGTGTACGCCGGCATCTACAACCTGTTCGACAAGCAGGTCGGGTACGACGACTACGGCTACGTCGAAGACGGCCGCCGTTATTGGCTGGGCGTGGGCGTGAAGTTCTGAGCCCGCGAGCAACGACCGGGACGCGCCGCCGCCTGGCGGCATTCCCGCAACCTGGAGAGACAAGCATGACGATGAAGCAAACCTTGGCAGGGCGCGCCGGCCGCTGGCTGGCGTGTGCCACCACGGCCCTGGCCCTGGGCGCCGCCAGCGCCCCGAGCCTGGCCCAGGACGCGGCCCGGAGCGTGCCGGTCAAGCACGCGCGCGGCGAGACCGCCGTGCCGTCCAACCCGGCCAAGACCGTGGTGCTGGACCTGGCGGTGCTCGACACCCTGCACGCGTTGGGCGTGGACGTAGCCGGCGTGCCCAGCGCCGCCAAGCTGCCGCCGCAGCTCGCCCAGTACGCCGACAAGCGCTACCTCAAGGTTGGCAGCATGTTCGAGCCCAACTACGAGGTGATCCACGCGGCCCAGCCGCAGGTGATCTTCGTGGCCGGCCGTTCGGCGCCCAAGTACGACGAATTGGCCAAACTGGCGCCCACGGTCGACCTGACGGTTGACGCCAAGGACCTGGTCGGCAGCGTCACGCGCAACACCGAAACGCTGGCCGCCATCTATGGCAAACAGACCCAGGCCAGGGAAAAGCTGGACGCGCTGCGCGCCTCGATCGCGGCGCTGCATGGCCAGGCGGGCAAGGCGGGCACCGCGCTGATCGTGCTGACCACCGGCGGCAAGATGAGCGCCTATGGTCCCGGCTCGCGCTTCGGCGTGATCCACGACGCGTTCGGCTTCGCGCCCGCCGCCAAGGACCTGAACGTGTCGAACCACGGCCAGGCGATCTCGTTCGAGTTCATTGCCCAGACCGATCCCGACTGGCTGTTCGTGATCGACCGCGACGCCGCCATCGGCCGCGAAGGCGCCTCGGCCCAGCGGATGCTTGACAACGACCTGATCCGCCCGACCAAGGCCTGGAAGCAGCAGCGCGTGGTCTACCTGAACGGCTACAACTGGTACCTGCTGGGCAGTGCCGGCCTGACGGCCATGCAGCAGAACGTGGACGATATCGCCCGCGCGCTGTCCGCGGCCAAGTAAGCGCGTGGTCCATCGGATGGCAGTGGAGTCGGCCGGGTGAAGCAGGGCGGGATGATGACCGGCTGGGCCGGGCTGGCGGCCTTGTTGCTGCTGTTGCTGTCGTTGTGCGTGGCCAGCGTCAGCCTGGGCGCGGGGTCGTTTTCGTTCGCCGCGCTGGCCGGCGGGCCGGACGCCGAGCGCGCCTGGCGCCTGCTGCTGGTCAGCCGCGTGCCGCGCACGCTGGCCCTGCTGCTGGCCGGCATGGCGCTGGCGGTGGCCGGGCTGATCATGCAGATGCTGGTGCGCAACCGCTACGTCGAGCCGACCACGGCCGGGACCGTCGAGTCGGCCACGCTCGGCATCCTGGTGGTGACGCTGCTGGCGCCGGACACGCCGGTGATCGGCAAGATGCTGACGGCCACCGGCTTCGCGCTGGCGGGCACGTTGCTGTTCCTGGCGCTGCTGCGGCGCGTGCCGCTGCGCACGCCCTTCATCGTGCCGCTGATCGGCCTGATCCTGGGCGGCGTGATCCATGCGGTCACCACCTTCGTCGCCTATCGCTATGACCTGCTGCAATCCCTGCATGCCTGGACCACCGGGGATTTCTCCGGGGTGCTGCGCGGCCGCTACGAACTGCTGTGGATCGGCTTTGCGCTGGCGGCCGCGGCCTATCTGGCGGCGGACCGCTACACCGTGGCCGGCATGGGCCGCGAGTTCGCCGCCAATCTCGGCCTGAACCACGCGCGCCTGACGCTGGTGGGCCTGCTGATCGTGTCGGCGATTTCCGCCGTGGTGGTGGTGACCGCCGGCGGCATTCCATTCCTGGGCCTGATCGTGCCGAACGCGGTCAGCCTGATGCTGGGCGACAACATGCGCCGCGCGATTCCGTGGGTGGCGATGCTGGGGGGCGTGTTCGTGCTGGCCTGTGACATCATCGGCCGGCTGGTGATCCATCCCTACGAGGTGCCGCTGGGCACGGTGGTGGGCGTGGTGGGCAGCGTCCTGTTCCTGTGCCTGTTGCGCAGCCGGGGAGCGCGCCGTGGCTGAATCCGTGTCGCGCCTGTTGCCTTCGCCGCAGGCCTGGCGCCTGGCGCTGCTGGCCACGGCCGCGTTGCTGTGCGTTGTCGGTTTCATGACGCTGGGCGCCAACGGCCAATGGGCTTTCGTGCTGCCGTTCCGGGGCGGCAAGCTGGCGGCGATGCTGCTGGTGGCCTACGCGGTGGCGGTGTCGTCGGTGCTGTTCCAGACCGTGACGCACAACCGCATCCTGACGCCGGCCATCATGGGCTTTGACGCGCTCTACCTGCTGATCCAGTCGGTGGTGGTGTTCGGCTTCGGCCAGGCGGCGGGCGCGGTCAACCATCCGGTGGCGGCCTTCGAGCTGGAAGTGTGCGCGATGACGGCCTTCGCCTGCCTGCTGTTCCGCTGGCTGTTCACGGACGCCGTGCGCAGCCTGCATTTGATGATGCTGGTGGGCATCATCTTCGGGCTGCTGTTTCGCAGCCTGTCCAGCTTCGTGGTGCGCCTGATCGACCCGAACGAATTCCTGGTGCTGCAGGACCGGATGTTCGCCAACTTCAATTCAGTGCGCACCGAACTGCTGCCGATCGCGCTGGCGGCTGTGGCCGCGGCGACGCTGCTGGTCTGGCGCATGCGGCGCCGCTACGACGTGCTGGCGCTGGGCCGCGAGATCGCGCTGAACCTGGGCGTGGACTACCGCCGCACCTTGTTGCTGACGCTGGCCGCCATCGCGGTGCTGGTGTCGGTGTCCACCGCGCTGGTGGGGCCGGTGACGTTCTTCGGGCTGCTGGTGAGCAACCTGGCCTATCAGGCGATGAGGTCGGACCGGCACCGACACACCGTGCCGGCCGCTGTGCTGCTCAGCGTGATCTTCCTGGTCGGCGGGCAGACGCTGCTGGAGCGCGTGCTGCAACTGAGCACCACGGTCAGCGTGGTCATCGAATTCGTGGGCGGAGTGATGTTCCTGGCCCTGATCTTGCGCAGGGGACGCCAATGATCGATATCCAGCAAGTCAGCAAGCAATACGGCGACAGCGTGGTCGTGGACCAGGTGTCGCTGGCCTTGCCGGCCGGCGGCGTGACCGCCATCATCGGCCCCAACGGCGCCGGCAAATCGACGCTGCTGTCGATGATCAGCCGCCTGTTGCCGATGTCCGCCGGCCGCATCCAGGTGGACGGCCTGGACGTGACGCGCAGCGACAGCCGCGAACTGGCGCGGCGCCTGGCCATCCTGCGGCAGGACAACCACCTGCCGCTGCGCCTGACGGTGCGCGACCTGGTGGCATTCGGGCGCTATCCGCATTCGGGCGGCCGCCTGACACTGGACGACAAGGTCCATATCGACCGGGCCATCGCCTACCTGGACCTGGGACCGCTGGCCGGCCGCTACCTGGACGAGATGTCCGGCGGCCAGCGCCAGCGCGCGTTCGTGGCGATGGTGCTGTGCCAGGACACGCGCTATGTGTTGCTGGACGAACCGCTGAACAGCCTCGACATGAAGCACGCCGTGGCCATGATGGGCACGCTGCGGCGCGCCGCCGACGAACTGGGCAAGACCGTGGTGCTGGTGTTGCACGACATCAACTTCGCGTCCAGCTATGCCGACCGCATCGTGGCGATGAAGGCGGGCAGGGTGGCGCATTGCGGCACGCCCGCCGAACTGATCCGTCCCGAGGTGCTGGGCGACCTGTACGAATTGCCGATCGACGTGCACGAAATCGGCGGCAAGCGCATCTGCGTGTATTACCGCTGACGGTCGCGGGGAGCGCGCTGGGTCGCGGGACGACGCCGGCGCCGGCGCGTGGCGGAAAATTTCCGGGGACGGAATACGAGCGGACTGGGACATCCGGCCCGTCGCGCACGCTTCGCACAGACATGCTGAATAACATCTGAATTGGACGCGTGTCTCATTTATCGTGGCCCCCAGGCAACGTAATGATAAAAGCATTGCGAGTGATTCTCGTTGTCAAGAGAATGGCGGTTTCTTCCATTTCAAACGACTTCGAAAAGACCCGCAGGCCATGCACGTCCTCCGCCCCCTCACCGCCGCCCTGTTCGCCGCGGTCCCCTTGGCCGTCCACGCCCAGGCCGCCGCGCCCGCCGCCACCCTGCCCGCGATCAGCGTCGTCGGCGCCGATGACACCGCGCAAAGCTACAACCCGCCCGCGTCCACCAGCGCCACCAAGATCGACGCGCCGCTGCGCGACATTCCCCAGACGGTGAACGTGGTGCCGGCGCAGGTGCTGCGCGACCAGCACGCCATGTCGGTGCAGGACGCGCTCAAGAACGTGCCGGGCGTCAGCTTCTCGACCGGCGACGGCCAGCGCGACCAGGTGTCGATCCGCGGCTTCACCGCCATCGCCGACCAGTTCGTCGACGGCTTCCGCGATGACGCGCTGTACTTCCGCGACCTGTCCAACGTCGAACGCATCGACGTCATCAAGGGGCCGGCGGCGGTGCTGTACGGCCGCGGTTCGTCCGGCGGCCTGATCAACCGCATCACCAAGAAGCCGGGCGAGGACATCTCGCAGGTCGGCCTGAGCTACGGTTCGTGGAACGACCGCCGCCTCGACCTGGACCTGGGCCGCGCCAACGACAGCGGCAGCATGGCCTGGCGCCTGACGGGCGCGGTGGAAAAGGGCGACAGCTACCGCGACAAGCAGTTCATCGATCGCAAGGCGATCGCGCCGTCGGCCCAGTTCAAGCTGGGCGAGAACACCACCTTCCTGCTGCAGACCGAATTCCTGGAAGACCGCCGCCTGACCGACTTCGGCATCCCGGCCTACCATGGCCGGCCGGTGGACGTGGACCCGTCCACCTACTACGGCGCCGAGAACGCGCGCGACACCGACTACACCCAGACCCGCGTGCAGTCGTACGCCGGCACGCTGACGCACCGCTTCAATGACAACTGGTCGCTGCGCAATGCCACGCGCTACTACCACTACACGCTGAACCGCAACAACACGCTGCCGGGTTCGGTCAACGAAGCCGCGCAAACCGTGTCACTGACCCACGGCAACGTGCTGCGCGACGAACACGGCTGGACCAACCAGACCGAGCTGATGCAGCGCGTGCAGTGGGGATCGGTGCGCCACGACATCCTCTACGGCGTCGAGGTGGGCCAGCAGAACAAGGACCTGGTGAGCTATTCCAACCCCAACGTGGCGGTGGTCAACCTGTTCGATCCGCAACTGCCGACGCTGCGGCGGCAGGCCGTGGGCGCGCCTGGCTCCGACAACCTGGGCCGCTTCAGCACGCTCGGCCTGTATGTGCAGGACATGGTGTCGCTGGGCGAGCACTGGAAGGTGCTGGGCGGCGTGCGCCATGACCGCTTCGAGCAGAAGACCGAGGACCGCCGCAGCGGCCAGAACCTGCAGCGCACCGACTCCAACCTGAGCCCGCGCCTGGGCCTGGTGTTCCAGCCGGACAGCGTGCAGTCGTACTACGTGTCGTGGAGCCGTTCCTACCAGCCCTCGGGCGAGGCCTTCGCGCTGGCGGCCAACAACGTCGACCTGGCGCCGGAGAAGACCACCAACTATGAAGTCGGCGCCAAGTACGATTTCCTGGATGGCAAGCTGTCGACCACGGTGTCGGTGTTCCGCCTGGAGCGCACCGACATCAAGGTGACCAACCCGGTGACCAACACGCTGGTGCCGGTGGGCACGCAGCGCACCGACGGCGCCGAGTGGACCCTGTCAGGCGACCTGTCCAACGGCTGGCGCGCGATGCTGGGCTATGCCTATCTGGACGCGCGCGTGACGCAGTCGGTGGCGCGCGACGCCGGCAAGGACGTGGAGGGCAAGCGCGCCACGCTGACGCCGCGCCATGCCGGCAACGTCTGGATCACCAAGGACCTGGGCGACGGCTTCGGCGCTGGCGCCGGTCTGAACCTGGTGGGCGCGCGCTTCGCCAACCCGGGCAACACGGTTACGCTGCCGGGCTACCTCACGGCGGACGCGGCGGCGTGGTGGCGCCAGGGGCCGTACTCGGTGCAGTTGAACGTGTACAACCTGTTCAATGCCGGCTACATCGTCTCGGCGCACGGCACCAGCCCTAACCTGAACATGCCGGGCGCGCCGCGCAACGCCATGCTGAGCCTGCAGTACCGCATGTAAATGGAAAGGCGTCCGCGCGCCGACAGGGCGCGCGGATGTGGTTTCAGCGCAGTGGCGACTCGGCCGTCAGGCTGTCGGTCTCCAGCGCCGCCAGCGCGTCCAGGAAGCGCCACGCGAACGAGCCGGGGCCTTCCGCCAGCGCCCCGGCGCGCCGGCCGGCGATGCCGAAGCAGGACAGCGCCGCCACCGCCGCCGTGTAGGCGTCAGCGCGCGCCACCGCCGCAAAGGCGCCGACCACCGCGGTCAGCGCGCAGCCCGTGGCGGTGACCTGAGGCATCAGCGGCGATCCGCCGGCCACGCGCACCTCGCGCTGGCCGTCGGTCACGAAATCCACTTCTCCCGTCACCGCCACCACCGTTGCGCGGGCCCGCGCCAGCTCGCGCGCCGCCTGCTCGGCCTGCTGCACCGGGTCGCGCGCATCCACGCCCTTGCTGGCGCTCTGGCCGCCTCCCAGCGCGATGATCTCCGACGCGTTGCCGCGGATCACGGCTGGCCGCAGGTCCAGCAGGCGCCGCACCGCGTCGCGGCGGAACGCGGTGGCGTGGTGCGCCACCGGATCCAGCACCCAGGGCGTGTCCGCCTGGCTGGCGGCGGCGGCGGTCCGCAGCATGCTGTCCAGCCAGGGGGCCGAGAGCGTGCCGATATTGATCACCACCGCGCCGCTGATGGCGGCGAATTCGGGCGCTTCCTCCGCCGCGTGCACCATTGCTGGCGAGGCGCCGATGGCCAGCAGCGTATTGGCCGCGGTGTTCATCGACACGAAGTTGGTCAGGCACTGCACCAGCGGCGCGTCGCGGCGCACGGCCGCATACAGGTCGCGCGAAGCCAGCGCCAGGTCGGACAGGGTAGGAGTGAGGGAGGCCATGCCGGCGGGTCCTTGCAAGGGGACAACGGGCGGGGCGGGGCGGCGTGGCGCGGCATGGGGGGCCGGCGGGATGCGCACCTTCCCTACGCCAGGATTGTCTGGATCAGGTTCAACGGGTCTCTCGCGCCGCGTGCCGCGCTGGGCGCGGCCGCCATCGGAATCTCAGCTTCTTGCCGAAGCTCCCCGGGTGGATGGGGCTATGTTCGGAGGGGGGAGGGGGAATGTCAAGCTGCGCGGACTGCGCGCTTGCCGATGCCTGTCTCCTTTCACTACAATGGAGAATGGTTATCATTCATAAGCCCGCAAGGGCGCGCGGCCATGCCCCCCACGACGCAGGATCGAATCGAATCGCTTTATGTGGATCACCACGGCTGGTTGCACGGTTGGCTGCGCCGTCAGTTGGGCAATTCTTTCGAGGCCGCGGACCTGGCGCATGATGTGTTCGTGCGCCTGCTGCGCCGGCCGGCGGCGGCGGATGCGCGCGAGCCGCGGGCTTTCCTGAGCACCATTGCGCGCGGCCTGCTGGTCGACCATTGGCGGCGGCGCGAACTGGAGCGAGCCTGGCTCGACGTGCTGGCCCGCACGCCGGAAGCGCAAGTGCCTTCGCCCGAAAGCCGTTTGCTCATCCTCGAGGCGCTGATCAAGATCGACCAGATGCTCGACACCCTCAAGCCCAAGGTGCGCCAGGCCTTCCTGTGGGCCCAGCTCGAAGGCTTGACCTGCCGGCAGATCGCCGAGCGGCTGGACGTGTCGCTGGCCACCGCCGAGCGCTACGTCGCCAGCGGGCTGCGCCAGTGCTACCTGTTCCGCTTCGAGCCGACATGAGAGCGCCGGGCGCGGCGGCGCCGATTGCCGCCTCCATTGTCGACCAGGCCATCGATTGGTCGGTCAAGCTCAACTTCGGCCAGGCCGACGCGCGCACCCGCGCGGCGTTCGAGCGCTGGCGCCGGGCCGCGCCCGAGCACGAGCTGGCCTGGACCCGGGTGCAATCGCTGAACGCGGATTTCAATGCGGTCCCACAAGGATTGGCGTTGGATACGTTGACCGCCCTGAACGGTGCGCGCCGGCGCCAGCGCCGCGTGGTGCTCAAGAGCCTGCTGCTTGCCGGCGGCGTGTTGGGTACGGGCTGGGCGGCGCGCGAGCAGGTGCCGTGGCAGCGGCTCACGGCCGACGTCAGTACCGGCCTGGGCGAACGCCGGGCCCTGACGCTGGCCGATGGCACCCGCCTGGTGTTGAACACCGACAGCGCCGTGAGCCTGCGGCTGGACGGCGCCGAACGCGTGGTGGTGCTGCATCGCGGCGAGATATCGCTGGACACGGGCAGCGACCCCGGCTCGCCGGCGCGGCGGCCATTCCGGGTGCGCACGCCCTATGGCGTCGTCGAGGCGCTGGGCACTCGCTTCGTCGTGCGGCTGGACGACGATGGCGCCCGGGTCAGCGTGCAGGAGCACGCCGTGGCCCTGACGCCGGCCGAAGGCGGCGAGCGTGTCATCGTGCAGGCGGGCCAGCAGGGCTGGCTCGACCGCTGGCACGCACAGCCCCTGCAGCCGCCGGCCATGGAAAGCGCGGCCTGGGTCGAAGGCGCGATCGCCGGCAAGAACATGCGGCTGGCCGACCTGCTGGCGGAACTGTCGCGCTATCGTCGCGGGCGCATCAACTGTGCCCCCGAGGTGGCGGACCTGCGGGTATCGGGCACCTACCACGTCGACGACACTGACCGGGCGCTGGCCTTCCTGGCGCAGACCCTGCCGGTCCGGGTGCGCTACTGGACGCGCTACTGGGTGACGGTCGGCCCGGCCTGAGGCCGTCATGCCGCGTCACGATCCGGCCTTGAAAAGGGCCGAAAAAAAGTTGCTGAAAAAATGAGGGGATTGGCGTTCTTGTCCGGCCTACAGGGAAAGACACCTTTCAACCTGGCCTTCAAGACTACGCAATGACACTCGCTCGTACCCCGAAGACGGCGCGCCTGGCGCCCGTTCCCACCGTGCTGCGCACGGCCCTGTCCGGCATCCTGTGCTGCGCTTCCCTGGCTGCCTGGCCCGGCGCCGCCGCGTGGGCGCAAGCCGCGCCGGCGGCGCAGGAGGCCGCACACGGCTTCGCGATAGCCGCCGGCCCGCTGGACCAGGCGCTGAACCAGTTCGCGCGCGCCGCCGGAGTGAATGTGTCATTCGATGCATCCCAGGTCGAGCACGCGCAGACGCAAGGCCTGAACGGCCGCTGGGCCACCGCGCAGGGGCTGGCGGCGTTGCTGGCCGGCACCGGCTTCGAAGGCGTGCGCCAACCCAGCGGCGGCTACACGGTGCGGCGCGCCGCGCGCGGCAGCGCCGTCACGCTGGACGCGGTGACGGTGACCGGGCAGGAATACCGCAGCATGTCCGAAGGCACCGGCTCCTACACCGTGCCCTCGGTCATGATCGGCAAGGGCGACCAGCGCCTGCGCGACATCCCGCAGTCTGTCAGCGTCGTGACGCGCCAGCGGCTGGACGAGCAGAACCTGACCTCGGTCTACGACGCGCTGGAAAACACCACCGGCGTGACCCTGCAGCAGAGCCCGCAGGGCGGCAAGTACATCTATTCTCGCGGCTTCGAGGACAGCGTCATCCAGTACGACGGCGTGCCGCTGGAACGCGGCTTCTACGGCCGCGCCAGCAATTACTCGGGCGGCACCGCCATGTATGACCGCGTCGAGGTGCTGCGCGGCGCGGCCGGCCTGCTGCAAGGCTCGGGCTCGCCCGGCGGCGCGGTGAATCTGGTGCGCAAGCGTCCGCTGGCGGAAGACCGCTACATGGTCGAGACCAAGGCCGGCAGTTGGGACCGCTATGGCCTGCAGGTCGATGGCAGCGGCGCGCTCAATGCCGACGGCACCCTGCGCGGCCGCGCGCTGGTGGATCGCCAGGACAACCACTCTTTCGTCGACCGCGTCCACATGAAGAACACGACCTTCTACGGCACGCTCGAGTACGACTTCACGCCATACACCCAACTGAACCTGGGCTACAGCTACGAAGACCTGCGCGGCCGCCCGTCGATTTCCGGCCTGCCGCGCTACAGCGACGGCGAGGAGATCGACTTCAAGCGCTCCACCAGCTACGGCGCCAACTGGAACCGGCAGCAGACCTCGAACCAGGGTTTCTATGCGGACTTCACGCACGCCTTCAACGACGACTGGCGCTTCAAGGCCACGGGCGCCTACGTGCAGGAAAAGCAGTACCTGAAGTACACCGCGTCCAGCCGCGGCGTGAATCCGGTCACGCAGATGGCCCAGGTCAACGTCGCGCGCACGGTCGCCGACCTCGACGCCTCCGGCATGGATGCCAACCTGACCGGCAAGTTCCGGGCCTTCGGCCGCACCCATGAGGTAGTGGTGGGCGCCAACTACGCCCACACCAAGATCGACACGTCGTATTCGTACATCACCAACTACGCCACCTTCAACGCCTTCCAGTTCAATCCGGACCTGCCCGAGCCGACCACGGCCGCGCTGCGCGCGTTCACCGACGAAGTCCGCCTCGGCACGAGCCGCGAGCTGGGCTTCTACGGCGCGACCCGCCTGCAACTGACCGATCCATTGAAACTGGTGCTGGGCGGCCGTTTCAGCCGTTCCACCCGCATCTGGACCACGGACACCACCAGCGCCGGCAGGCTGACCAACGGCCAGACGGTGCAGGCCAATACCCACTTCACGCCGTATGCGGGCCTGATCCTGGACCTGTCGCCGCAGTGGACCACCTACGTCAGCTACACCGACATCTTCCAGCCGCAGAGCGAGGTCAACGCGTCCGGCCAGTCGCTCAAGCCGATCGTTGGCGAGAACTACGAGCTGGGCCTGAAGGGCGAGCTGCTGGACGGCCGCGTCAATACGGCGTTCGCGATCTTCCGCATCGACCAGAGCAACCGCGCCCAGGTGGACTTCAGCTCCAGCCCGACCTGCGCCGAGAACTACTACTGCTACACCGATGCGGGCAAGGTGCGCAGCCAGGGCTTCGACGCGGAAATCAACGGCGAAGTCACCCGCGGCTGGAACGTCTATGCCGGCTATACCTTCAACACCACCCGCTACCTGAAGGACGTCAGCAGCGAGGGGCAGGCGTTCGCCTGGCACACGCCCAAGCACATTTTCCGGCTCTGGACCACGTACCAGTTGCCGGGCGACCTGAACGCCTTCACGCTGGGCGGCGGGGTCAACGTGCAGAGCGGGCAGTCGCGCCAGATCGGCGCGCTCACCGCCAAGGTCAGCGGCCGCGCGGTGTGGAACGCCTACGCCAAGTACCAGATCAACCGCAACTGGGCCGCCACGCTCAACCTCAACAACATCTTCGACAAGACTTACTACAGCGCCATCGGCAACATGGTCAACGGCGTGCACTATGGCGATCCTCGCAATGCCATGCTGACGCTGCGCGGCACGTTCTGATGCGCCAGGGCGGGCTGCGCCAGCGCATGGCCTGGCTGCACACCTGGTGCGGCCTGGTCTGCGCCTGGCTGTTGTGCGTGATCTTCCTGGCCGGCACGCTCAGTGTGTTCCGCGCGCCGATCTCCCATTGGATGGGCGCCGAACCGACCCTGCCGCGCGACGTGCGGGACGTTGGCAAGCCGGCGGTGCTTGCCGCCGCCGGGCGCTTGCTCGACCAGGAGGGAGCGGGCGCGCGCTTCTGGCGCATCGAGCTGCCGCCAGCGGGGGATCGGGCCTTGCGCCTGATCTGGCGCGATGCGAGCGGCGTGACGCGCGAGGCGGCAATGGACCCGCGCAGCGGCGAGCGGCTGCCCCAGCCCTGGGGCCGCAAGACCGAGGGCGGCCGCCACTTCATGGTGCTGCACTACACACTCTATGGCGGCGATTTCGGCTTCTGGCTGGTGGGCTGGCTGTCGGTCGGCATGCTGGTGGCGCTGCTGAGCGGCGTCGTGGTGCACAAGCGCATCTTCAAGGACTTCTTCACCTTCCGGCCGGGCCGGGGCGCGCGTGCCTGGCTGGACGGCCACAACGCCAGCGCGGTGTTGACGCTGCCGTTCCAGTTGATGATCGTCTATACCGGTCTGGCGATCTTCTATACCAGCTACATGCCGGGACCGCTGCGGGTCCTGTACGGCGAACAGGGCATGGCGCGGTGGCGGGCGGAACTGGTGGCGGCAGGGCCGGGCGCCGACGCCGGCGCCGCCAAGGTGGACGCCGGGTTGGCGCCGGGCGTGCCCGCGCGCCTGCAACTGGGCGTCTTTCTGGATGCCGCGCAGGCCGCGATGGGCGGTCCGGCGCGGATGGTCATGGTTGAGCGTCCCGGCCAGCCCAACGAGACGATCCGCGTGTTTGGCCGCGTCGACGAGGACGCCGCCGTGCGGCGTTTCACCGCCCAGGCTGGCCGCGCCGCGTTCCGCGCGGCCACCGGCGAGATGACCGAGCTGCGCCGGGCCGACGCCCCGCCCGGCGCCGACGTGGCGCATGGCGTGATGGAGCGGCTGCATCTGGCGGCCTATGGCGGCTGGCCCCTGCGCTGGCTGTACTTCCTGTTCGGCCTGGCGGGCACGGTGATGATCGCCACCGGCGCGGTGCTGTACGCCGTGAAGCGGCGCGCCCGGCACGATGGCGCATTCGGCGCGGCCACGCCGGTTTTCCAGCGGGTGGTCGAGTCGCTCAATGTCGCGGCCATCGCCGGTAGCGCGGTGGCCTGTATCGCCTATTTCCACGGCAATCGCCTGATCCCGGCGGACTGGCCGGCGCGCGAATCCTGGGAGATCCGGGTGTTCTTCCTGGTGTGGCTGGCGACCTTGCTGCATGCGCTGCTCCGGCCGCCGTCGTGCGCGTGGCGCGAGCAGTTCGGCGCGGCGGCGCTGCTGTGCCTGTCGCTGCCGCTCGTCAATGGCTTGACCACCGGGCAGTCGATTCACACCTATGTCAGGGCGGGCGACGTGATCGCCGCGTCGGTGGAGGGCGTCGTTCTGCTCGCCGGCTTGCTGTTCCTGTGGTTGGCCGGGAAGGTGGGGGGCGCACGCTGGTCGCCGCCGCTGGCGGGCCGCACGCCACCCGCGCCGCCTGGTTATCGCTGGCGCGTCCTGGCGCGCGTTGCGGTGGCGGTGGCGGGCGGCTATGCGCTGGCAGCCCTGGTCGCGATCGCCCTGGCGCAATGGCTGGCATCGGTGGGTTGGGTCGGCCGGCCGGTGGCCGTCGTGGCGGGCACCTTGTGCGCATTCCTGTTCTATGGGTTGGCGGTGATGTGGGTGTTCGCCGTGCGGCGGGCGTGGCTGTATCTGCTGGTGGCGGTGGCGGTGCTGGCGGCGTGGGTCTGGGTGGCAGGGGCGTGACGTTGCCGGGACGGGATGCGGCCGGCGTCGTTTCTGTCATCATGTCGAATAATCAAAAAAGCGGAGACACGCATGACCGAATTACGCCGAGCCCGAATGGTTCCGGAGTTGCTGGTGGCCGACCTGTCGCGCAGCCTGGCTTTCTGGATGGACCTGTGCGGCTTCAAGATTGCCTATCGACGCGAGGCGGAGGGCTTTGCATACCTGGACCTGGACGGCGCGCAGTTCATGCTGGAGGAAGTGCGCGGCGATGACAACTGGATCACGGGCCCGCTGGAGGCGCCGCGCGGGCGGGGCGTCAATTTCGAGATCAAGGTGGCCGCCATCGAGCCCTTGCTGGAGCGGCTGGCGGCCGCCCGCTGGCCGTTGTACCGGGAACCCGAAGCGCGCTGGTATCGCAGCGATGCGATCGAAGTGGGCGTGCGCCAGTTCTTGGTGCAGGACCCCGATGGCTATCTGCTGCGCTTCTCGGCCTGGGTCGGCGGTCGACCGGCGGCGCATTGACGATGCGCGCGCTTATCCTGGCGCTGGCCGCGCTGGCCGTATCGTTCGCGACCACGGCTCATTCGGCGAACACCCCCTGTTCCGGCAAGAAGGGCGGCGTGGAACGCTGTGCCGGGGAGAAGTTCCTCTGCCGTGATGGTTCGATCAGCGCCTCGAAGCGTGTCTGCACGGGCCCGGACGGCGCCGCCCAATCCCTGGTGTCGCCGCCACCCGCGGCCGGTTCCAGCGGCTCGTGCCACTGCCGCGACGGCCAATACTGTAAGGGCCCGCGCGGCGGAACCTTCTGCTATTCGGACAGCGGAAAAAAGTCGTACCTGAGGAAGTGACGCGCTGCCGTCACGTGGCCTCGCGCTTCAGGCGCTTCCAGACCTTCGCCATCGAGGCCAGGCGGGGGCGGGTAGCGGTGGCCGCGCCGTCGTACATGGCCGGGGCCTGGCGTGTCGTCGCGTGGTCGGGGGCGGCCCGGCGGGTTGCGCGGCAGGCACCGCGCGGTCCTGGCGGGGCGGCACGTTCCTGCGTACACTGGCGCCATGCTGCGCATTGACCATCTCACCAAACGCTACGGCGACCATCTCGTCTTCCAGGGGCTGACGCACACCTTCGGCCCCGGCTGCGTGGCGCTGTGCGAAGAGGACAGCACCGGTAAATCCAGCCTGCTCGCCATCATCGCGGGCGTGATCGCGCCGGATGGCGGCGAGGTCTGGATCGAGGGCCATTCGCTGGGCGGGTCGCCCCAACTGGCCAAGTCCCGCCTTGCCTACGTGCCCGACAACTGCCTGGCGTCGCCGCAGCAGACCGGGCGCGGGTTGCTCCAGCAGGTCGCGGCGGAGAAGGGCGTGGCGGTGGATGACGCGGTGCTCGACCTGGCCGCGCGGCTGGGGCTGGAACCGCACCTGGACAAGCGCTTCGAGCAGATGTCCACGGGCACTCGCCGCAAGGTCTACCTGACCGCGGCCGCCCTGGGCGATCCGGCCGTGGTCATCGCCGACGGCCCCAGCAACGGGCTCGATACGCCGGCGCGGCGTGAACTGGCCGAGCTGTTCATGGCCTGGGGCCGGGACCGCGTGGTGCTGTTCGCCAGCCACGATCCCGAACTGGTGCAGGCCTGCGGGGCGACCGTCATGGAGGTGGCCGCGCTGCGCTAGCGCGGCGCTCCGGTTACTTGCCTCCGGTGACGTCGACGAACGTCCCGGTGACGTACGAGGCCTCGGCGCCGGCCAGCCACAGGATGGCGCGCGCCACTTCCTCGGGCTGGCCGCCGCGGCCCATGGGCACGGTGTCCTTGACGCGGTCCACCCGCCCCGGTTCGCCACCGCTGGCGTGCATCTCGGTATAGATGTGGCCGGGACGCACGCAGTTCACGCGGATGCCTTCGCGTGCCACTTCCTTGGAAAAGCCGATCGTGAAACTCTCCAGCGCGCCCTTCGAGGCGGCGTAGTCCACGTATTCATTGGGACTGCCGAGCCGCGCCGCGCCCGATGACACGTTGATGATGGCGCCGCCCCGGCCGTTGTGGCGCTGGGACATGCGCCGGGCCGCCTGTTGCGCGCACAGCATGGGGCCGATGGCGTTGACGGCGAAGATTCGTTGCATCCGTTCGAACGTCAGGTCTTCCACCCGCGATTGCCGCGCGATGATCGCGGCGTTGTTCACCAGCACGTCCAGACGGCCGAATGCCTGGTCGATGGCGGCGAACAGATGGGTGACCTGTTGCGGGTCCGCGCTGTCGGCGCGCACGGCCAGGGCGCGGCGCCCCAGGGCCTGGACGTCGGCGACCACCGCGCGCGCCGCCACTTCGTTCGAGACATAGCTGATCGCCACGTCATAGCCCTGCGCGGCGGCCAGCCGCGCGGTGGCGGCGCCGACGCCGCGGCTGCCGCCGGTGATCAGGATGACGGGGGCTTGGGATTCGGTGGCCATGAAAAGGGGCTCCTGCTGCGAAGTTCGGGATGGGGGGCGTCGGGCGCGCCTGCGCCGCGCCGGTCACTATACTTCGCGCGGATCCGCGCATCCCAGGCTGCTTCACGCGACGGGCGCCGGAATTCCCGGATGCGCCGGCGGGTCAAGGCGTCATCGGGCGCGCGATGCCGATACACTGCAGTCGCCTGCGCATGGCGCGGTGTCGACGGCGGCCGCGCAAGGCTTGCCCGGCCCGCGCCCGGTTTTCAAGGAGTGGATTCATGGCACGCATCTTCATCACCGGTTCGGTCGATGGCCTGGGACTGGCGGCCGCGCGCGCGCTGCTGGCGGACGGCCACATGGTGGTCGTGCACGGGCGCAATCGCGAGCGCCTGGGCGCCGCGCGGGAATTGTTGTCGCAAGGGGCGCTGGCGGTGGTGGGCGACCTGGCCGACCTGGCGCAGACGCGGGAGCTGGCGGACCAGCTCAATGCGCTGGGTCGGATGGACGCGGTCATCCACAATGCCGGCGTCTTCACCGGCCCGGCCATCCTGCCAGTCAATGTCATCGCGCCGTATGTGCTGACCGCCTTGATGGCGCGGCCGCGACGGCTGGTCTACCTGAGCAGTGAAATGCACTACGACGGCAGGCCGGACCTGGACGGCATGGCCTGGGATGGCGGCCGCGAAAGCGGCTCGTATTCGGACAGCAAGCTGTTCGTGACGGTGTTGATGGCGGCCGTGGCGCGCCGCTGGCCGGATGTGATCAGCCAAGCGGTCGATCCCGGCTGGGTGCCCACCAAGATGGGCGGGCCCAACGCGCCGGACGATCTCAGCCTGGGACATGTGACTCAGGCCTGGCTGGCGACGACCGATGACGCGGCGGCGTCGCGCAGCGGCGGTTACTGGCACCACCAGGCGCGTCGCGAGCCACATCCCGCCACGCACGACGAGGCCTTCCAGGCGCGTCTGCTGCAAACCCTGCAAGGCGCCACGGGAATCGGCCTGCCCTGACGCGGTCCGGCGCCTGCGTGACGGCATTGCGGCGGCCGCGGCGCCGCGCGCTGGAGCCGACGCAGTCGCGGTTCGCGGGCGACGCGCGTGGCATTTCCGGCCGCTCCATGTTCGGCGCCAAAGTGCGCGGCTTTGCCGTGGAGCGGGTCGTCAGGTTTTGGAGCGGCCGGCGAGGAAGGGGCGGAACGTCATTCGGCGGCGGAACGGGCCGCCTGCAAGGCGCGCAGCGCGACCGCCACCTCTTCCAACACCGGCTGCCACGCATCCGGGGCCGATTGGCGGAACAGGCGCACCGACGGATACCAGGGACTGTCGCGGCGCTCGCGCAGCCAGCGCCAGTCGGACGCGAAGGGCAATAGCGCCCAGGCCGGGCAGCCCAGCGCGCCGGCCAGATGAACCGGCGATGAATCCACCGACACCAGCACATCCAGCAGGGTCAGGATGGCCGCGGTGTCGTCGAAGTCGTGGATATCCTGGCCCAACGGCACCAGGTTCAGGCCCGGCGGGGGCGAGGCCGCCTGGGCGGACGCCTCGCCGACCTGCAGGCCGATGAAAGTGACGCCAGGCTGTGCCAGCGGCGCCATATCGGCCAGCGCCAGGGAACGCTGCGCGTCGCGCGGATGGGTCGGCCTGCCCGCCCAGGCCAGGCCGACCAGGGGGCGCGGCAGGTCCGCCAGCCGCGCGCGCCAGCGAGCCACGCGGGCCGGGTCGGCGCGCAGGTAGGCGGTGCGCACGGGCAGGTCGTCAAGGCGCAGGCCCAGCGCCAGCGGCAGGCTCATCAGCTCGCAGTGCAGATCGAACGGCGGCGGCGGCGAACCGGCGACGATGACTTCATCAATCCCGTCGCTGCGCCGCGCCAGTGCGTGGCATGGCTCCTTGACCTCCAGGACGATGCGCGCGCCGCTGCGCGCGCGGGCCAGTGCCACCAGTTGCAGGAACTGGAAGGTATCGCCGTAGCCTTGCTCGTCATGCAGCAGCAGCGTCTGGCCGGGGATGGGCCGGCCGTCCCAGCGCGGCTTTTGCACGTGGCGGGCCAGCGCCGCCGTGTGCGCCAGGTGATAGCGGTAGCGGTATTCGCGCCAGCCGGCATCGAAATCGCCCTCCGTCAGCAGCACCTCGGCCAGCTCGAAGCGCGCCCCCGTGTCGCCCGGCTCCGCGCGCAGCACGTGCTCCAGGGCGTCGCGCGCTTCCCGCAGCTTTCCTTGCGGCCGCAGGGCCTGGACCAGCAGGCGCAATAGCGCGACATGACGCCCCGCCTGCGCCAGCGCGTCGCGCAGCAACCTTTCGGCCTGGGCGTAGCGGCCCTCGCGGAGCAGCGCCTCGGCCTCGCCCAGCGCATGTTCATCGGGCGGCGCGGCCGGCGCCGGGGCGCCGCCGGGAATTGCCCGGGCCTGGCCAGGCCGTGGCCGCGCACGTTCCAGCGCGGCCAGATTCAGGTGCGCCTGCGGCAGCAGCGGATCGAGCTCGATGGCGCGCCGGATGGCGGCCAGGGCGGCCTCGTGCCGGCCCTCGTCGCCCAACGCCACCGCCATGTTGCTCAAGGCCTGCGCGTAGTCCGGGTCCAATTCCAGGGCGCGCCGGTAATGCGCCAGCGCCTGCGGGTTGTCGCCCAGGCGCTTGCAGGTGTTGCCCAGGTTGTTGTGGGCCTGCGCGCTATCGGGCAGCAATGCGGCCACGCGCTGCAGGCAATCGAGGCTGGCGGCCAACTGGCCTGCCTCCTGCAGGATGATGCCCAGGTTGTTCCAGCCCTCGGCCAGCCCCGGGTCGGCGGCCACCGCGCGGCGGGCGGCCGCCTCGGCTTCGTCGAGCCGTCCCTGCTGGCGGCACACTTCCGCCAGATTGCTGCAATAGGCGGCCGGCGCCGCAGGCGACTGGCAGGCCGCGCGCAGATGCGCCAGCGCCAGCGCTGGATGGCCGTACGCATGCGCGATCAGGCCGAGCAAATGCCGCGCGTCGGGCTGGTCGGGAACCGCGTCCAGCACGCGCAGGCAAAGGTCTTCGGCTTGCGCGGCCTGACCGGCGTTCCAGTGCGTGTGGGCCAGGGCGATCGCCTCGCGGACGGTCAACGGCGGGGCGGCGCGGTCGGCGGTCGGGCCCAAGAAGGTCGCTCCTTGTAAATCGGCATTGGCGGCAAAAGTGCGATTATCTTCGCGGTGGGCAGGAATTGACCAGTGATTGCGCCTTTTCTTTTCGCTTCAGCCGCCCTGGCGCAGGCTATATTGTGCGCAAATATTCCGCCCATCGGCCAAAAAAGTCGGCTCGTCCTGTCGTGGGTGCGCCGCGCTGATCGCATGCGTTCGTGCCACCTTCACGGTGGGCCAGGATGACGCAGGCCGTCGCAAAAACAAGGGATTCCGCTTTGAACCACATCTACCGTCTGGTATGGAATCGTCGCCTGCGCGTTTGGCAAGCGGCGTCGGAACTGGCATCGCAAGCGCGCGCGGGCGGGATCTCGCCCCGCCCCGTCCTGCCTTGCCGGCCGCGCCGTCATGCGCTGGGCGCCGCGCTGGCGCTCGCGCTGGCCGGGACCGGCGGGGCGGCCCAGGCGGACTGTATCCGCGTCGGCCTTCTCGTCCAATGCGCCTCGCCAGCCAATCCTGTCACGCCGTCCTACGCGGATGCGTCCAATAACCTGGAGGTCACCGTGACTGGCACGGGGTCGTTGGGCGTCATACCGCCCGGCGGCGGCACCGCGCTCAGCCTGACCGGCAGCAACGTGACCGTGTCGAACCACGGCCGGATCGACCCCAACCCGCTTGGCGTGAATTCGGCCGGGTCGACCGGCGTGTTCGTCGGCAACAGTTCGGCCGGCGAAACACGGGTGACCAATGAGACGACGGGGACGATTGTCGGCGTCACCCCTGGCGTCGGCGGCGGCTCCAGCCTGCCGTCGCTCCTGGGCATGGCCGTGGCCGTGCAGAACGGCAGCGGCGGGACGAGCTATCTCACCAACGCTGGCATGATAAGCAGCAGAGATGTGGACGGCACCGTCACCGCGGCGGCGGACAAGGCCGTCATTGCCGCTTACGGCGGCGCGAGGGTGGAATTCGTCAACGACCGTACCGGCACCATCGTCGGCCGCGTCGCGTTCGAAGCCGCCGGCACTCCCGGCGAGGGGCACAGTTTCACCAATGCCGGGACCATCGTCGGCGGCGTATCGCTGGGCCAGGGCGGCAACAACACCTTCACCGCCGTTTCGGGTTCCGTCGTGTTTCGCGGTTCGGGATCCTCGTCGGCCGACCTGCCGGTGGCCGGTCAGCCCGGGCTTGCCTTCGCGCCAGCCGGCACGGTCGATGGCGGCGTGGGCGGGGGCAACACGCTGGTGCTGCAGAACGCGCTGCCGTCCGCGGGCACGGGCAGCGGCACGGGAGGGGCGGTCACCGCCATCTCCGGGCTGACCTACGTCAACTTCCAGAACCTGCGTATCAACAGCGGTTCCTGGATATTGCAGGATTCGCCCCTGGTCTCCGGCGGCAGCGTGACGCTCAACGGCGGCCTGGCGACGCTGCAGCACGGCGCCATGCTAGGACTCGGCCCGATCAGCGCGAATGGGGGCGCGATCGCCGCCGCCGGTGTGCCGGGGGCGTTGAGCATGTCGAATGACTTCGTGCTGGGCCCTGGCGGGCTGACGGTCACCGGCGCCAACGGCATGACGCTATCCGGCACGCTGTCCGGCGCGGGGGGGCTGAGCCTGACTGGCAGCGGCACCGTCATCCTCACCGGCGCCGGCAACCATGCCGGCGGCACTTTCGTGCAAGCCGGCACCCTGCAGATAGGCGACGGCGCCAACTCGGGCAGCCTGGCGGGCGACGCGGACATCGCGGCGGGCGCGGCGCTGGTCTTCAATCGCAGCGATACGATCCGCTTCGACGGGATACTGCGCGGCGCCGGACAGGTGCGCAAGGCCGGCGCCGGCACCCTGGTGCTGGCCGGCGAGAACGCCTTCGCGGGCACCACGGTGGTCGACGCGGGCACGCTGCAAGTGGGCGATGGCGGCAATCGCGGCTCGTTGAGCGGCAATATCGTCAACAACGCCAACCTGCGGTTCGATCGCGCGGACGACTCCGCCTACGGTGGCGCGATTTCCGGCGCGGGCGCAACGACGAAGCTGGGAGCCGGGACGCTCGCGCTGACCGGCGACAGCAGCGCCTACACGGGCGCGACGCAGGTGGCGGCCGGCACGTTGCAGGTGGATGGCAAGCTTGGCGGCCAGGTGCTTGCCGCGAGCGGGTCGACGCTGTCCGGCTCCGGAACGCTGGGCGATGTGACCATCGCGTCCGGCGCCACCCTGGCGCCGGGCAGCGCCAACCTTCCCACGGGCCGCATGAACGTGCAGGGGGACCTGACCTTCCAACCGGGAGCCGTCTACCGCGTCGCCACCACGCCGGATGGCTTGGCCAGCAGTGTGCGGGTGGCCGGCGGCGCCAACCTGGCGGGGTCCGTGCTGCACATCGGTCAGAACGGCAACTACGCGCCCGCCACGGTCTATTCCATCCTGACGGCGGACAACGGGGTGCAGGGACGTTTCGATAGCGTGTCGAGCAACCTGGCGTTCCTGACGCCTTCACTGGCCTACGACAGCCAGCGCGTCGATCTGGTGGTGAGCCTCAAGCAGGTCCCGTCGGATGACGGCGGCTCGCGCCCGATCCAGTTTGTCGACGCCGCGGCCAGCGGTAACCAGCGCGCGGTGGCGCGGGCCCTGCAGAGCCTGGCGCCCGATAGCGCGCTATACCGGCACGTGTTGAACCTGCCGGATGGCATGCCCGCGCAGGCGTTCGATGCGCTCTCCGGCGAAGCCCATGCGAGCGCGATGTCGATCCTGCAGGGCGCCACCGGCGCCATGGCGCAGATGCCGCTGTCGCGGCTGCGCGCCAACCTGGGCGCCGGCTGGGCGCCGGGCGCGCCGACGGCGCAACTGGGCAGGGGCGATGCCGCGTCGCTGCCGCAGCCGAATGCGCAGCCGCTCTGGACTCAGGTGTTCGGCAATTGGACCACCCTGGGCGGCGACGGCAACGCCGCCCGTACCACGCAGACTGACTCGGGCATGATCCTCGGCGGCGACGTGGCGGTCGGCGCGCAATGGCGTCTGGGCGGCGCGCTGGGCTACACCAACAGCCGCAGCCGCACCAGCGACCGGGCCTCCAGCGCCGACGTCGACAGCTACAGCGTCACGCTGTATGGCGGCCGGGCCTTCGAGGCCGGCGCGGGCCGGATCAATCTCAGCCTGGGGGCCGCCTATACCTGGCACGACGTCGACACCCGGCGCAGCACCGCCGCCGCGGGCCTGGACCAGACGCTCGAGGCCAGCTACGGCGCCAGCACCGGCCAGGTCTTCGGTGAACTCGGTTATGCCGTGCCGTTGAATGACCGGGTCACGCTCGAGCCTTTCGTCGGCGCCAACTTCAGCGACCTGCGTACCCACGGCTTTTCCGAATCCGGCGGCGACGCGGCGTTGCGCGGCGAGAGCGGCCGCAGCCGCATCACGACCACCACGTTGGGCCTGCACGCGCGCAGCGATTTCGAGAGCGCCGGCGCGCGCGGCGCGGTGCGGGGCACGCTGGGATGGCGCCACGCCTTCGGCGACCGCAACCCGCTCAGCACGATGTCCTTCGTGCAGGGCGGGGACGCGTTTTCGGTGACGGGCGCCCCTGTGGCGCGCGACGCGGCGGTAGTCGAGCTTGGCGTGGGCATCGACGTCAGCAAGCGCACCACGGTGAGCGCGCTGTACGGCGGGCAATTCGGCGATGGCAACCGGCAGAACACCGGTTCGCTGGAAGTGAGATACCGCTTCTGAATCCTCGGCGGCAGGGGGACGCCGGCCGCGGCAGGTCAGGGGCATGAAGGCGCCGCGCCACGGTGGCCTGGCGGCCCCGCGGCGCGGCGCATCGTTTACGCCACCGTCACCGGAATCTGGCGCGGCTGCGCTTCGCGCACACGCGGCACGCGCAGCGTCAGGACCCCTTGCTTGAGGTTGGCGCTGATCGCGTCCTTGTCGAATTCCGGCCCCAGCCGGAACGAGCGGCGAAACAGCGGCTCGCGCAGTTCGCCGTGGATCAGGCGCAGTTCCTGCGGCACTGGCACGGCGGCTTCGCCTTCGATGACGAGCACGTCGGATTCGACCTTGATGTTCAGGCGCTCCTTGGTGACGCCCGGCAGGTCGGCCAGCACCGTGACGCCGGCCGTGTCCTCGAAAATGTCCACGGCGGGCAGGGTGGCGGGGCGCCGCGGCGCGGCGCGGCCTTCTTGTTCGACAACGAGTTCGTTACGCGTATTCATGATGCTATCTCCTGAATAGTGCGATTGGCGGGCGTTACTGCACCGGGATGAGGCGCGGCTTGGAGGACTCCTTCTTCTTGATGGAGACCAGCAGGCAGCCATCGACATAGCGCGCCTGCACGTTGTCGGCGTCGACGTCGGCCGGCAGTTCGATGGCGCGCGTGAATGAACCGTCGGCGCGTTCACGCGCGTAATAGCGCGCGTTCTCGGGCAGCGCCTGCGTCTCGCGCGTGCCGCTGATCGTCAGCAGGCCCTTTTCGATGGACACTTTCAGGGTGTCCGGGTCGATGCCGGGAATGAATGCCACCACGACCGCGGCATCATCCGACACGCCGATATTGACCGGCGGAAAATGTCCGCGCGGCAGGGCGCGCAGGGTGGCGGGCAGGCCCGCGCCGCGCAGGATGCGGTCCATCTGTTCCTGGACCGCATCGAAGAAGGACTCGACACCGGTATCGGTGAATGGGTAGTTCGCCATGATTACCTCCCAAGATGGTTGGACAGGATCGGGGCCGTTTCATGCGTCGCAATCGCCAGCCGCTCGACCGCTTCAACAGAGATATAAGTGCGGTCCGCGCGGATTCAAGATCCCGCGTTTTTGATTCGTGAAATCGGTTGGCGCGAATGCATAGACGCCATTGAAGAGCGGCCCGCGAGGACCCGGGAGGGTGGCCCGGTCGCGCGCCGCGACGCAAAAAAAAGGCACCGCGCCCGTGGCGCGATGCCTTCACGCTGCCCCGGTCCGAGCCGGATCAGAAGTCCATGGCTTCGGCCGGCGCCGCCTGCGGCTTGGTCTCTTCGGCGGCCTGCGCGACGGTGGCGTCCGTCGTCAGGATCAGGCCGGCGATCGACGCCGCGTTCTGCAGCGCGGTGCGGGTGACCTTGGTCGGGTCGACCACGCCGATCTCCACCAGATCGCCGTACTCGCCGGTGGCCGCGTTATAGCCAAAATTGCCCTTGGCGTCCGCCACCTTGGCCACCACCACCGACGGTTCTTCGCCGGCGTTGGCCACGATGGCGCGCAGCGGCGCCTCCAGCGCGCGCCGCACGATGCGGATGCCGGCATCCTGGTCGGCATTGGCGCCCTTGAGGTCCTGGATGGAGGCGCGGGCGCGCAGCAGCGCCACGCCGCCGCCGGGCACGATGCCTTCCTCGACCGCCGCGCGGGTCGCGTGCAGCGCATCGTCGACGCGGTCCTTCTTTTCCTTCATCTCGACTTCGGTGGCGGCGCCCACCTTGATGACCGCCACGCCGCCCGCCAGCTTGGCCACGCGTTCCTGCAGCTTCTCGCGGTCGTAGTCGCTGGTGGCGTCCTCGATCTGCTTGCGCAGCGTCTTGACGCGGGCGTCGATGGCTTCCTGCTTGCCGGCGCCGTCGATGATGATGGTGTCTTCCTTGCGCACCTCGATGCGCTTGGCGCTGCCCAGGTCCTGCAGCGTGGCCTTGTCGAGCTGCTTGCCGGTTTCTTCGGAGATGACGGTGGCGCCCGTGAGGATGGCGATGTCCTCCAGCATGGCCTTGCGGCGATCGCCGAAGCCCGGCGCCTTGACCGCGGTGACCTTGAGCACGCCGCGCATGGCGTTGACCACCAGCGTGGCAAGCGCCTCGCCTTCGACATCCTCGGCCACGATCAGCAGCGGCTTGCCGGCCTTGGCGGCGCTTTCCAGCACCGGCAGCAGCTCACGCACGTTGGAGATCTTCTTGTCGTACAGCAGCACCAGCGGGTCGTCGAGCTGCGCCACCTGCTTCTCGGGATCGGTGATGAAGTAGGGGCTCAGGTAGCCGCGATCGAACTGCATGCCCTCGACGATATCGAGCTCGTTGTCCAGCGACTTGCCGTCCTCGACGGTGATCACGCCTTCGCGCCCGACCTTGTCCATCGCGTCGGCGATGATCTTGCCGATGGCTTCATCCGCGTTGGCCGACAGCGCCGCCACCTGCGCCGTTTCCTTGCTGGTGGAGATCGGCTTGGACAGCTTGCGCAGCGCCTCGACCACGCCCGATACGGCCTGGTCGATGCCGCGCTTCAGGTCCATCGGATTCATGCCGGAGGCCACGTACTTCATGCCTTCCTGCACGATGGCCTGCGCCAGCACGGTGGCGGTGGTGGTGCCGTCGCCGGCCACGTCGGCCGTCTTCGAGGCCACCTGCTTGACGATCTGCGCGCCCATGTTCTCGAACTTGTCCTTCAGTTCGATTTCCTTGGCGACCGAGACGCCGTCCTTGGTGATGACGGGCGCGCCGAAGCTGCGTTCGAGCAGCACGTTGCGGCCCTTGGGGCCGAGCGTCACCTTGACGGCGTCGGCCAGGATGTTGACGCCCTTGACCACGCGGGTGCGGGCGTTATCGTGGAATTTGACGTCTTTGGCACTCATGTCTTGCTCCTCAGTTCGCGATGGCCGGGCCTCAGGCGGCCTTCTTCAGTTGCTTGTCCCGCGGCGCGAGCACGGCGAAGACATCGTCCTCGCGCATGACCAGCAGTTCTTCGCCGTCGACCTTCACGGTCTGGCCGGCGTACTTGCCGAAAAGGACATGGTCGCCCACCTTGAGTTCGGGCTCGCGCAGGGAGCCGTCGGCGTTGCGCTTGCCCTGCCCGACGGCCAGGACTTCGCCTTGCTCGGGCTTTTCGGCGGCCGCATCGGGGATGACGATCCCGGAAGCCGTCTGGCGCTGTTGTTCGATTCGCTTGACGACAATCCGGTCGTAGAGGGGACGGATCTTCATGACTCTATCTCCTGAAGTCTTGATCATCAAAAAGTGAACGCCGGCGCCTCCTCACGGCATTGCGCCGTCATGCGCCGGGCATCCGCGATCGGGATGCGCAAAAAATCTATGGGCGCGCCAAAGGCGCTTCAAGAGTCAAAAATGCATCAAAATGAAACTTAAGGAATCAAAAATCCCTTCCCCCGCCCGAGCCGGTAGAGCACCTTGCGGCGCAGTTCGCGGCCGTCCGGTTGCAGCGGAACCGGGCAGGGCATGGGGCGTCCGCCGTCGGCGTCCAGCGTGCTGTCGTCGCCGTCCACCAGGCGCCACAGTCCCCCCTTGCGCGGCCTGAACAGCCAACGCACGTAGCCCTTGCGCGCCGCCAGCGCGATCAGGTCCCGCTGGTCCGGGGCTTCCACCACGACCGGGTCGTGCGCGGACGGCAGGTCGGAATAATCGGCGAAGGCGCGGTGGCCGGCCACGGCTTCCGCGACCGGCGCGTTCAGGCGCCACCAGGGCGGGCGCGCCACGCGCTCGACGTCCCAGGCGCCGAGCGCCCATCCGGCGTCGATGATCGCGCGGTCGAGCACGGCGAAATCATGCCAGCGCAGGTTGAGCTGCACCGCCGAACCGGCGACTGAGCGCAGCCGGCGGCCGGGCTCGCCATCACGGTGAAAGCCGTGCCAGTGCAGGGTGAGGATGAGGGGAGTGTCGGCCTTGCGGATGGCGCTGGCCGTCACGGCGTACAGCGGGCGTTGCAGCGCGCGTGTGTGCGCAGCGATCGTCTCGATGATATCCATGCGTGTGACTCCAACGTCGGGCCTGCGGGGCAGGCCGCGGTAACGATTTCGCTGCAGCAAATTTATCGCTTCGGGCGCCCATGCTCAAGATCGCGGCGGGCATGGTCGGCGGACATGTCCGCCGCCGCCATCGCGACCGCGGCCAAAGAATTTTTCACAACCTACTAAAAGTAGGCTACGATTGGTATATAGAAACTCTGATACGGAAGGCCCCGCATGCACGCCCTTATCGTTGTCGCACATCCCGATCCGGCATCCCTGACCCACGCCGTCGCCGCCCGGCTCGCGCAGGGCATTGCCGCCTCCGGTACGGAACACACTTTCGAGATCGCGGATCTGGCCGCGCAGGGGTTCGATCCGACATTCACCCAGGCCGACGTGGCCCTGCACCTGAAGCAGGCGGCGCCGCCGCCGGACGTCCTCGCCGAGCATGCGCGGCTCGACCGCGCGGATGCGTTGGCGCTGGTCTACCCGGTCTACTGGTGGTCATTTCCCGGCTTGTTGAAGGGCTGGATCGACCGCGTGTTCACCAACGGCTGGGCCTATGACGCCAGCGCGGACGGCAAGCTGGTCAAGAAATTGCAGCGCCTGCCGGTGCACCTGGTTGCCATCGGCGGCGCCGATATGCGAACCTACGACAAGCATGGCTATTTCGGCGCCATGAAAACGCAGATCGACCACGGCATCTTTGGCTACTGCGGCGCGCGCGTCGCGACATCGGAATTGCTGCTTCCCTCGGATACCGGCTCTCCGGCGTCCCATCTCGACGCGGCGCACACTATCGGCCAGCGGATCTTTGCCGTGCCGTCCTGATCGATACCCGAGAATACAGATGTCCGCCGCTCCCGCCCCTCCGCCACGCCGCCGCCTGTCGAAAGACGAGCGCTCGCGCCAGTTGTTGGAAGTCTCCTGGAAACTGGTCAGCGAGGAAGGCTCCGACGCCTTGACCCTCGGGCGCCTGGCCGAAGAGGCCGGGATTTCCAAGCCGGTGGTCTACGACCACTTCGGCACGCGCAATGGCCTGCTGGCCGCCTTGTACCAGGACTTCGATGCGCGCCAGACGGCGATCATCGACGACGCCATCGCCGCCAGCAAGCCGACCCTGAAGGACAGGGCCGGCGTCATCGCCGCGAGATACGTCGCGTGCGTATCGGCGCAAGGGCGCGAGATTGCCGGGGTGCTCGCGGCGCTGGACGGCTCGCCGGAGCTGGCCGCCGTGAAAAGGCAGTACCAATATGCCTTCATCGAAAAATGCCGGCGCCTCTTCGCGCCCTTCGCCGGGCCGCAAGGCATCGCCACGGCCAGCCTGTGGGCCATGCTGGGCGCGGCTGACGCGCTCTCGAATGCGGCCGTCGCCGGTGAAATTCCCGAGGCGCAAGCGCGCGACGAACTCTTCCGGACCATCCTGGATATGGTCAAGCGAAATAAGTGACGCCCGGCGCGGCCGGCGCACCGTGCCCGGCCGATGCCCCGTCCGCACACGACCGGCCTGCCCGGGAAAGGAGTTTTCATGGATGTCGCACTCGGCGCAAGAATGGGCGGGCCGGAGGCCGGCCTGCGGTTCCTGCCCGCCGTCGTCGCGTACCGGCCCAGACTGAAGGCGGCATTGGCGCCGGTCGTGGTGCCTGGCGCCGCCACGCTGGATATCGAACTCTTCGTGGGAGGCGGCATCAGCGACTATGCCGAGTCGGGGTTCAGCGCCGTGGCGAAGTACTCGGGCAAGAAAGCGGCTCTTGCGGTTGTCATCCAGGTTCCGCGTCACGAGGCGATGGCGGTGAACGAGGCGGACGCGAATGCGGCGGTGGCGGGCTGGGTGGCCCGCGGGCTGGAATCGATGAAACGGTCCGCCAGCGCCGGCGCGCTGGATCTGGCCGGGGTGCTGGCGGCGCTAAAGAGCGCGTAAGCGCCGGCCCGGCGGCCTCGCTTCAATCGCCGGCTCCGGTATATTCGGCCTACCCCAATTTCCGGCTGCGCCCACTCCATGCCATCGTCCATCTTTCGTCCTCATATTCCTTCCCTCGGGGCCCTGGCGATGGTCTTCCTGTCGCTGCCGGGTGCGCAGGTCGATGCCGCCCAGCGCACCGTCTACAAGGGCACGCTGCAAGGCGCCGGCGAGGTGGTGCTGGAACTGGATGACGCGGCTGGCGCCGACGGGGTCGTAAGCGGACGCTATTTCTATCCCAGGAGCGGCGTCGACATTCCCCTGCGCGGCACGGGCGAAGTCCTGTACGAGCCCAAGCCGAATCCGGCACGGCCGCCCGCCTCGGACACGGCCACGATCGAACCCGCCGATCGCGCCGCCAGTTGGCAAGGCACGCGCGATGAGAAGGGCTATCGCGGCCAGTGGACCGACACGCGCACCGGCAAGCAACGCCGCTTCGACCTGCAGCGGGTGGCCGGCTACGACACCGCCCAACTCGAACGCGACCGCGCCAAGGCGCGGGCCACGCAGGTCGACCTGGGCGACATCGACCTCGAGGCGGGCATAGATGCCACCCGCGCGCCCTACGAAACGTTGAAGCTGGCCGGCCACGCCAAGCCGGTGGGCAAGGAAGCCGGCTCGGCCGCGGTGGCCTACCGCATGTGGGTGGATCCGCGCACCAGGTTCGCCTATCCACGGCTCAGCCGTCACCCCGATCCGCAGGTCATGCGGCGCGTCAATGACCTGCTGGAGCAGCGCCACTGGCGCAAGAGCCTGGGCGCGCTGGAATGCATGGCGTCCGCCTATACCAGCACGAATCCCGGCGCGGGCACCCTGGGCGGCTTCGACGATGAAAACATCAACGTCACCTGGCTGTCGCGCGCGCTGCTGACCGTGACCGAAGCCGGCAGCCTGGATTGCGGCGGGGCACATCCCGCCAATCATTTCGAGCCATACACCTTCGACTTGCTGCGCGGCGAATACCTCGATTGGAACCGCGTGTTCGACGCCTACGCGCCGGGCCAGCGCAGTTTCGGCCGTGAGCCCAGCGCCGCGCTGCGGGGGCTGGTGGAGCAGGTGGTCAAGGCCGGCCCGCCCGAGGACCGCGCCGAGCAGCATCCCAACCTGGAAGATTGCGCCGATCTCTGGCCGCAATACCTGGCCCTGGGCGCCACCGCGCCGGGGGCATTGAGCCTGTCGGTGTCCGGCGTGGGGCACGCCTCGGGCGCCTGCCTGGGCACGCACGGCAGCGTGCCGTTCAAGGCACTGCGGCCCTCCCTCAAGCCGGGGGGGCAGGCGTATCTGGTAACCGACTGAGCGGGCGCGGCGCCGCTGCGGTGGCGCGGCTTGCACACACACGCCATTCAGCTTCTCGCTGCCGCGCCGTGTTGCGCGGTGATGGTCCCGCCTGTCTTTTTGCGTGCGTCCGGACTCAAACTGATAAACGGCGTGTCATCGTTGACGGTCCGGTGTCCGGTGCGCAGGATGGGTCCTTGCAGACGCGATGCCGATTGGGAAGCCGCGCGGTGAACACAATCACCGGCTATAAGCTGCACTCGTTGAAAGGCGAGCTCGCGAACCAATGGTCAGTCTGGGTCAACGGCAATTGGCGCGTGACATTCCGCTTTACCCAGGCGGGTGTCGAGCTGGTCGATTATCGCGACTACCATTAGGAATCATCATGATGCATAACCCTCCGCATCCGGGCGAAGTGTTGCGGGAAGACGTTATTGCCCCCTTGGGCCTGTCGGTGACAGACGCCGCTGATCGCCTGGCGATGTCGCGGGTGGCGCTGTCGCGGGTACTCAACGGCAAGGCCGGTATCAGCCCGGACCTCGCCGTCCGATTGGAGCAGGCGGGCGCGGGCACCGCGCAGGCGTGGGTTGCGATGCAGGCGAACTACGATCTGTGGCAGGCGTTGCAGCACGAGCAACCGCCAGTCAAGCCCCTGGCCTCCGTGGCGGATGCGCATTAGGCCGGCTTGCGTCAGCAGCGTGTGACCGTCTCGAACGAAAAGCGCCACCAAAGGCGGAGCGCGGTGAGAAGGCGGGGAGGGGCAGTGTCGCCCTGAGCGTTCAGGACAGCGCCGCGTGGAAAAGGCGCACGCCGTGCCAGGCGCCCGCCAGGCACAGCAACAGGGCCGCGCAGGTGGCCGCCATGACAACGCGCGGGTCCGGCGCGCTGGCGCGCGCGCCTGGCGAGGTGGACAGGCGCGCCCGGACGCGGGCATACAGCCAGCCGGCCAGCGCCACGACAAGCAGCCCGACGCCGATCGCGGCGGGCTCCCCGTGCAAGGCTCCCCCGCGCATCAGCAGAAAACTGTTCAGCACCAGGCCCAGGCAGGTGCGCCGCCAGGCCAGCAGGGTCCGCTCGGGTTGCAGCCCCGGATCGCGGGGATAGGTCATGGTTGGCGCATCGCCGGCCGGTTAACAGGATGAGGATCAAGCGTGGCTGAGCAGCAGCCAACACACGCCCGCGCCGATGGCAAGCATGGCCAGGCACAGCAGCGCCAGGGCCGGGCTGTGCGGCAGCGCGGCGGCATGGCGCATGGCGATTTCATTGCCGCGCCAGCGCAGATAGGCGCTGGCGCAGGCCAGCACCGCGAGCAGGCACAGGCCGAGCGCGAGCCCCATGCGCACGATCGGGTCGCCCGCCATGCCGGGTTGGTCGAGCAGCAGGCCGGCCGCCAGCAGCGCCAGCGCCGAGCGGATCCAGGCCAGGAAAGTGCGTTCGTTGGCCAGGGAATAACGGTAGTCGGGGTCGCTGCCGTGATGGCGCCAGTGGGGACGTTGCATGGGCTTGGGGCTCGAAAAGAAGCGTGATCGGTCGGACTAGGGTTAGTCCTAGTGGGTCTGAGGATTGAACTTAAGAACTATATAGGACTATAGTTTTGACACGGCGCGGCGTCAACGCGGCGGATCTCGAAAAACAAGGGGCGAGACATGGCAACAGCAGCACCAGCGCAGGTGAATGTACGGGGGTGGGTCGTGACAGCGCTTCTGGCTCTGTTCATGGTCATCAATTTCATGGACAAGGCGATTCTCGGCATCGTGGCCGTGCCGCTGATGCAGGAGCTGAGCATCGAGCCGGCGCAGTTCGGCATGATCGCCAGCAGCTTCTTCCTGTTCTTTTCGGTGTCGGCGATCGGTTTCGGCTTCCTAGCCAACCGGGTGTCGTCCAAGGTCGTTCTGGTGGTGCTGGCCGGCATCTGGGGGGTGTCGCAAATGCCGCTGGCGTTCTTCGCCTCGGTGCCGTTGCTGTATTTCTCGCGCATCCTGCTGGGCATTGGCGAGGGGCCGGCGTATCCGCTGGCGCTGCACTCCTGTTACACCTGGTTCAGCGACGACCAGCGCAATGTGCCGTCGTCGGTCATCTTCCAGGGCGTGACGGTCGGTCTGCTGATTTCCGGGCCGGTGCTCACCTACATCATGCTCAACCATAGCTGGCACGCGGCGTTCCTGCTGCTGGGCATCCTGAGCATCGTCTGGATGGTGCTGTGGCTGCTGTTCGGCGGCGACGGGCAGGTCCGCAACGCCAGTGCCAGCGCCGACGCAACGCAAGCGCGCGTGCCGTACTGGGTGCTGCTCACGGATCGCACCTTCCTGGCCAACATGCTGCTGTACTGGACCACGTACTGGATCTTCTCGGTGATGTTCACCTGGATCCCGGCCTACATGAGCAAGGCGCTGGGCTACTCCACGCAGGAAACCGGCTGGATGTTCATGATCTTCACCGGCATCAACATTCCGCTGGTGCTGGTTGGATCGTGGCTGTCGCAGCGCATGCTCAAGCGCGGCATCGCGTCGATCTACGCCCGCGGCTGGCTTAGCTGTGCGTTCGTGCTGCTGGGCGGGGCCTGCATCCTGCTGTCGCTGTACGTGGCCGAACACCCCACGCTGCGCGTGCTGCTGCTGGCGCTGGGCTGCAACCTGCCGCAACTGACCTTCGTGCTGAGTTCGGCGATCGTCGCCGAGATCTCCTTCGATTCGCAGCGCTCGGCCGCGATGTCGATCAGCAGCGCGCTGGCGACTACCGGCGGCCTGGTGGCGCCGGCCTTGATGGGCCGTTTCATCGGCAGCGGCAACACCGTCGCGGCCGGCTATGAACAGGGCTTCCTGGTATCCGCGGTGCTGGCCATCGGCGTGAGTCTCGTCGGCGTGCTGTTCATCAATCCGCAGGCTAGCCGCCGGCGCATGCAGGCCCGCATGACCGCCGTACCGGGCGCCGTCGCAGGAACCATGCCGGGCGGCGCGCGGCGGTTGTCATGACGGATCTTCTTCCCCCTTCTAGAACCACGATGAGTCACAAGCCATGAAGCAAACGAAACACGAGCCCACCGCGGCGGTCGCGAGCCAGGACGCGGCGGCCTATCCCCGCGACCTCGCCCTTTGCGTGGGCGGACAGTGGCGCGGCGCGCCGGGGCGCGAAACGCTGGCGGTGCGCAATCCCGCTAGCGGCGCCGAGCTGGGCAGGCTGCCGGTGGCCACGGACGAGGACATCGACGACGCGCTGCGCCACGCCGACGCCGCGTTCGCCTCCTGGTCGCGCACCAGCGCCTGGGATCGGGCGGCGATCCTGATGCGCGCGGCGCAGTTGATCGACCAGCGGCGCGGCGAGCTGGCAGTGGTCCTGACGCTGGAAAATGGCAAGCCGCTGGCCGATGCGGACGGCGAGCTGAGCCGGGTGATCGAGGGCATCGTCTACTGCGCGGAGGAATGCAAGCGTGCCTACGGCCGGCAACTGCCGCCGCGCTCGGCGCTGCTGACGCAGACCACCGTCAAGCGTCCGATCGGGCCGGTGGCGGCCTTCGTGCCGTGGAATTTCCCGGCTTTCCTGGCCGCGCGCAAAGTGGCGGCGGCGCTGGCGGCGGGCTGCACCGTGGTGCTCAAGGCGCCCGAGGAGACTCCCGCCATCGGCATGCTGCTGGTGCGGGCGTTTCTGGACGCGGGCGTGCCGGCCGGCGCGATCGGCCTGCTGTATGGCAAGCCGGCGCAGATTTCCGAGCGCCTGATCGCCTCGCCCGTGATCCGCAAGGTCTCGTTCACCGGCTCGGTGCCGGTGGGGCGCTTGCTGGCCATGCTGGCCTCGCGCCATCTCAAGCCGTGCACCATGGAGCTGGGCGGCCACGCGCCGGTGATCGTCTGCGACGACGTCGACGTCGCCCGCACCGCGCACGCGTGCGTGGCGTTCAAGTACCGCAACAGCGGCCAGGTGTGCCTGTCGCCCAGCCGCTTCTTCGTGCAGGACAGCCTGTACGAGCCCTTCGTCGCGCATTTTGTCGAATACGCCAGCCAGTTGCAGGTCGGCGATGGCCTGGCGCAAGGGGTGCGCATGGGGCCGCTGAACAACGAGCGGCGCCTGGCCGCGGCGACCGAACTGGTGGACGATGCGCGGCGGCGCGGCGCCCAGGTCAGGCTGGGCGGGGCCCGCCAGGCGGGCGCGGGCTACTTCTTCCCGCCGACGGTGCTGACCGACGTGCCCGCCAGCGCCCGCATCCTGCGCGAGGAGCCGTTCTGCCCGGTGGCGCCGATCCTGTCCTTCGGCGACCTGGACGCCGCCATCACGCGCGCCAATGCCGTCGAGTACGGGCTGGCGGCCTATCTGTTCACCAACGACCTGCAACGCGCCGCCACTTTTGCCGAGGACATCGATGCGGCGTGGATCGGCATCAACAACTTCACGCCCTCGCTGGCCGATGCGCCGGTCGGCGGCGTCAAGGACAGCGGGCTGGGCTACGAAGGCGGGCCGGAAGGCCTGGACGCATATCAGCAGATCCGCTTCGTCAGCCAATCGAATCTGCGAGTTTGATCCATTCCCATCATCAGGAGACAAGACATGACACAAGCCACGAGTGCTGTGCCCCCGACCCGCAACGAGCATCCGTTGCGGTTCTCCGGCTACCAGCAACGCAACCGCCCCGGCCCGGACCTGGAACTGACCAGCAGCAATCCCGGCACGCCGATGGGCGAATACATGCGCCGCTACTGGCAGCCGGTGTGCCTGTCGCAGGAACTGACGGACGTGCCCAAGGCCATCCGCATCATGGGCGAGGACCTGGTGGCGTTTCGCGACAAGAGCGGCGACGTTGGCGTCATGCACCGCCAGTGCGCGCACCGTGGCGCCTCGCTGGAATTCGGCATCATCGCCGAGCATGGCATCCGCTGCTGTTATCACGGGTGGCACTACGGCGTGGACGGCACGCTGCTGGACGCGCCCTGCGAACCGGATGCCACGCGCCTGAAGGAAACCGTGTGCCAGGGCGCCTATCCCGCGTTCGAGCGCGACGGGCTGGTCTTCGCCTACATGGGGCCGGGCCAGGCGCCGCCGTTCCCGGAATTCGATACCTACAGCCTGCCCGCCGATACCCGGCTGGTGCCGTTCTCGAATATCTATCCGTGCAACTGGCTGCAGGTGTACGAGAACATCATGGACCACATGCATACCGCCGTGTTGCACAACCACATGGTGGTCGAGGGCGTGGATGCGGCGACCTCGGCCGGCGTGTCGCTGGAAGGCTTCGGCGACATGCCGGTCATGCAATGGGAAGCCACGCGCGACGGCAATGGCTGCGTGTTCATCGCCTCGCGCCGCCTGCCCGGCGACAGGATCTGGGTGCGCATCACCGAAATGGTGTTCCCCAACTACCTGCAGATCGGCTCGCTGCTGCCGACCGCCGCGCGCGAGCGCCATGGCACCGCCGGCTGCACCCGCTGGAGCGTGCCGGTCGACGACGAGAACATGATCATCTTCGGCTATCGCCACTTCAACAGCACCGTCGACCCGGACGGCCTGGGCAACGAAGCGGACTGCGGCGTCGACAAGATCGACTTCCTGGAAGGGCAGACCGGCAACCGCAGCTACGACGAAGGCCAGCGCGCGCCGGGCGACTGGGAGGCCATCGTCAGCCAGGGCCGCATCGCCGCGCACGGTGCCGAGCATCCCGGCGTCTCGGACGTGGGCGTGTACCTGTGCCGCAAGCTGTTGCGCAACGCCGTGCAGGAAAAGACCCCGCCCTACGCGCTCTACCAGCAGTTGCAGGAGCAGGGCAGGACGCTGCCGATCTATGCCCAGGATTCGGTGCTGGATATTCCCGAACTGGCCGACAAGCAGGCGGACCGCAAGCAGTTGGCCGCCGCCGGCAAACAGGTGCTCGAAATCATGCGGTCGGCCGACGCGCTGCCGGCCGACCAGCGCGATGCGCACGTGCGCGCCCGGCTCGATGGCATCGACCGCGCCGGCCGGGCGGCCAGCGCCGGCTGAAGGATGCGGAGAAAGCCATGCTGAAGCTGCGAGTCAGTGCGATCCGGTATGAGGCGCAAGGCATCTACGCCTTCGACCTGGTCGATCCGGGCGGCGCGCCGCTGCCTGCGTTCGAGGCCGGCGCGCACCTGGATATCCGTACCCCGGGCGGCGTCAACCGCCGCTATTCCCTGTGCAACGCGCCGGGCAGCACTGACCGCTATTGCATCGCCGTGCTGCGCGTGCCGGACAGCCGCGGCGGTTCGCGCGCCATGCACGAGCAGGTGCGGCCCGGCGATCTGCTGGAGGTGGCGGGCGTGCACAACTACTTCCCGCTGCGCGAGGACGCCGGCCATTCGCTGCTGCTGGCCGGCGGCATCGGCATCACGCCGTTGCTGGCGATGGCCGAGCGGCTGCGCGCGCTGGGCCGGCCGTACACGCTGCACTACTGCACGCAGTCACCCGAGCGCACCGCCTTCGCCCGCTATCTGGCCGACGACCAGTGGCGCGGCCGCGTCTTCCTGCACCACGATGGCGGCAACCCCGCCAACGGGCTGGATCTCGGCCAACTGCTGGCGCGGCGGCCGGACGATGGCCAGCTTTACTTCTGCGGCCCGCCCGGCTTCATGCGGGCGGTGCAGGCGGCCTGCGCCCATTGGCCGGCCGAGGCGGTGCATTCGGAGCATTTCGGCGCCGACCTGGCGCCCGCGCCGCCGCTCGCGGCGGACAGCGCGCCGGCCAGCCTGACGCTGCGCCGCAGCGAGCGGTCGGTGCCGGTGGCGCCGGGGCAGACCATCCTGCAGGCCCTGCGCGGCGCCGGCGTGGCCTGCAATTCATCCTGCGAGGCCGGGCTGTGCGGCGAATGCCGGCTGCATTACCTGTCGGGCCTGATCGAACACAACGACTACCTGTTGAGCGACGAAGAACGCGCCGACAGCGTACTGATCTGCTGCGCGCGTGTCCGCGAGGGCGCCGTGGTACTGGACATCTGAGGGGAAGGGAACGTGGAGACCAGGGAGTTTGACTACATCGTCGTGGGCGCGGGCTCGGCCGGATGCGCCGTGGCCGCCAGGCTGGCGCAGGACCGCAAGACCACGGTGCTGCTGCTGGAGGCCGGTCCGCGGGACCGCAACCTGTGGATCCACATCCCCATCGGTTATGGCAAGACGATGTTCAATCCGCAACTGAACTGGCAATTCGAATCCGAGCCTGAACCCAACCTCGACAACCGCAGGATCTACCTCCCGCGCGGCCGCACCCTGGGCGGGTCCAGCTCGATCAATGGCCTGGTCTACATCCGTGGCCAGAAAGAGGATTTCGAGCGCTGGCGGGCGCTGGGCAACGTCGGCTGGGGCTGGGACGACGTCCTGCCGTACTTCAGGCGGTCCGAGGCCAACGAGCGCGGCGCCGACGCCTGCCATGGCGGCGACGGCCCGCTGGCGGTGTCCGACATCCGCGGCCGCCACCCGCTGATCGAAGCCATCATCGGCGGCGCCAACGAGCTGGGCGTGCCGCGCACCGACGATTTCAACGGCGCGCGGCAGGAAGGCGCCGGCTATTTCCAGTTGACCACCCGCAATGGCCTGCGCTGCTCGGCCGCCAAGGCCTACCTGCGCTCGGGCATCGCCGGCGCCAACCTGTGCGTGCAATCCGATGCGCACGCCACCGGGCTGATCCTGGAGGGCCGCCGCGCCGTGGGGGTGTCGTACCTGCACGGGGGCCAGGCCTGCCAGGTCCGCGCGCGGCGCGAGGTGGTGCTGAGCGCCGGCGCGATCCAGTCGCCGCAATTGCTGATGCTGTCGGGCATCGGCGACGCCGACGCGCTGCGGTCCCTGGGCATTGCGCCGGTGCACCATCTGCCCTCGGTCGGCCGGAACCTGCAGGATCACCTGCAATCGCGGCTGATGTACCGCTGCACCCGGCCGATCACCACCAACGATGCCCTGCGCACCTGGTGGGGCACGGCCCGCATCGGCCTGCAGTGGATCCTGCGCCGTGCCGGGCCGGTGGCGGCCGGCATCCAGTTGGGCGGCATGTTCGCGCGCACCAACGACACCGAGCAGACCCCCAACGTGCAATTTCACTTTGGCACCATCAGCGCCGACATGACGGCCGGCCGGCCGCATGATTTTTCCGGCTTCACCCTGTCGGTGTGCCAGTTGCGGCCGACCAGCCGTGGCCGGCTCGACCTGGCCTCGCCCGATCCGCTGGCCGCCCCGCGCGCGCGCTTCAACTACCTGGATACCGAGTTCGACCGGCGCACCATGATCGAAGGGGTGCGGATGGCGCGGCAACTGGTGCGCACCCGTTCGCTGGCGCCGTACGTGGCCGACGAATACCGCCCCGGCTTCAACGTCGAGTCGGACGATGAAGTCCTGCGTTTCATCCGTGGGTACGCCACCACCATCTTCCACCCCGTGGGCACCTGCCGCATGGGCGCCGACGCCGAATCCGTGGTCGATACCCGGCTGCGGGTCCGCGGGGTGGACCGGCTGCGCGTGGTCGACGCCTCGATCATGCCCCTGCTGCTTTCCGGCAATACCAACGCTGGTAGCATCGTGATCGGCGAGAAAGGCGCCGACATGATCATGCAAGACAGGGAGAAAATCTCATGAGTACCTTGGAACGTCGTCTGGAAATCTTCGAGACGTTGCATGCCCCCGATCCGACCCGCCGGCCCAAGTACCAGCGGCTGGTGGAGGTGTTGATCGACGCGGTCCGGCGCGGCATCTGGCAGCCGGGCGACCAGTTGCCGGCCGAGGAGGAACTGGCGCAGCTCACGCCGTTCAGCCTCGGCACGGTGCAACGGGCATTGCGGGACCTGGTGGAGCAGGGGCTGGTGGTGCGAATGCACGGCCTGGGCAGCTTCATCGCCGAGGCGCCGCGCCAGATCGAGGACCCCTGGCATTGCCGTTTCCTGGACGACGATGGCTCGGTGCTGCCGATCTTCTCGCAGGCGATCCTGCGCGCGCCCGTGACCGGCGCGGGCCCCTGGAATCGCCACCTGGGCACCGAGGCCAACGTCATGCGGCTCGACCGCATCATCATCGTCAACGATGAGTTCCGCATTTCCAGCCGCTTCTACGCCGACCGACAGTTGCTCAAGCGCCTGTGGGACATGCCCATGGACAAGCTCAACGGCGCCAACTTCAAGAAAGTCATCATCCAGCAGTTCAAGTTGCCGATCACCAACATCACCCACCTGGTGAAGCAGGCCGATTTCGACGCGGAATCCTGCGAGCGCATCGGCGTGCCATATCCCTACCGCGGCATCTACATGCAGGCCGTGGCGCGGTCCGGGCGCGGGCAGTGCGTGTACTACCAGGAATTCTTCCTGGGCCCGACCTCGCGCGATCTCGCGTTCCCCGATTCGAATTTATCAAGCGGCTGACATCAGCCATCCAACCTAGTAGAGCCATGACCGTGAAACCGAAGAACCTGTTGATCATCATGTCAGACGAACACTCGCCCAAGGCCCTGGGCTGCTATGGCAGCGAGATCGTCAAGACCCCTCATCTCGATGCCCTGGCCGCGCGCGGCACCCGGTTCAGCTCGGCCTATTGCGCCAGCCCGGTGTGCATTCCCGCCCGGGCCTCGTTCGCGGTGGGCAAGTACATTCATCAGATCGGCTATTGGGACAACGCCGACGCCTACGACGGCGCGGTGCCCAGTTGGCATCATCGGTTGCGCGAACGCGATCACGACGTGGTTTCGATCGGCAAGCTCCACTTCCGCCAGCCCGGCGAGGACCACGGGTTCTCGGAAGAGATCATCCCCATGCACATCATCGAGGGCAAGGGTGACCTGATGGGCCTGGTCCGCAGCGAACTGCCGGTGCGCAAGGGCGCCTACAAGATGGCCCGCTTCGCGGGGCCCGGCGAAAGCTCATACACTTTCTACGACCGTGAGATCACGGCCCGCGCCCAGGTCTGGCTGCGCGAGGCGGCGCGGCGCGAATCGGACAAGCCGTGGGTGCTGTTCGTGTCGCTGGTGGCGCCGCACTTCCCCCTGACCGCGCCGCCGGAACACTATTACCGCTATTTCAACCAGAACCTGCCGCTGCCCAAGCTGTACGACAGGCGCGAGCGGCCGGACCACCCCTATCTGGTGGACTACCGCAACAGCTTCAACTACGACGACTATTTCGAGGGCGACGCGGTCAAGCGCGCCGTCGCCGGCTACTACGGCCTGTGCTCGTTCCTGGACGAGAACATCGGCAAGATCCTGAACGCGCTGGAGGACGCCGGCCTGGCCGATGACACCCGCGTGATGTACACCTCCGACCACGGCGACAACCTGGGCGCGCGCGGCCTGTGGGGCAAGTCCACCATGTTCGAGGAAACCGCGGGCGTGCCGCTGATCATGGCGGGCGACGACATTCCGCGCGGACGGGTGGTCGACGTGCCCGTCACGCATATCGACGCCTATCCGACCGTGCTGGACGCCGTCGGCAACACTGAGCCGGCCTTGCGCGAAGGCTATCCCGGCCATTCGCTGTTCGATATCGCCCGGGGCGAGACGCCGCGGCGCAACGTGCTGGTGGAATACCACGGCATGGGTTCGACCACCGGGGCCTTCATGATTCGCCACGGCAAGTACAAATACATCGAATACGTCGGCTATCCTGCGCAGTTGTTCGACCTGGAAGCCGATCCGGAAGAACTGCAGGACCTGGCCGCGGATCCGCGCCATGCCGACGCCCTGCAGGCCTGCCGCCGGCAGTTGCATCTGATCTGTGACCCGCAGGCGGTCGACCGCCAGGCCAAGGCGCGCCAGCAGACGTTGCTGCGCGAGAACGGCGGGCGCGAAGCGGTGATCGCCCGCGGCGATCTCGGTTTCACGCCGGTGCCGGGTTCGGCCCTGGTGTTCGACTGACGTGGCGTGGGGGCGGGGCGTCCGCGAGGACGCCCGGCCTGCATTTGGCGTGCCCCGTGTCGGCGGCCCTGAGGGTTTGGGCTGCGCGCGGTTTCCAATCCGTTTCTTTCCGAGGACCGCATGAATCCTGATAACCAGCGTCTGCTGGACGAACTGCGCGGCATTGTCGGCGCGGACCATGTCTTGACCGATCCACGGCATACCCAACGGTTCCGGACCGGGTTTCGCTTCGGCTTCGGATCGGCGATCGCGGTTGCGCGGCCGGGCAGTCTTCTGGAGCAATGGCGCCTGGTCCAGGCTTGCGTGGCGCATGACAAGATCGTGATCATGCAGGCGGCCAATACCGGCTTGACCGGGGGATCAACGCCCGACGGCAATGACTACGATCGGGAGATCGTGATCATCAGCACGCTGCGCATGAAGAAAATCCAGTTGATCCGCGATGGGCGTCAGGTGATCTGCTTTCCCGGCGCTACCCTGGATCAACTGGAGAAGGCGCTCAAGCCGCTGGGACGGGAGCCGCACTCCGTCATCGGGTCGTCATGCATTGGCGCGTCGGTGTTCGGCGGGATCTGCAACAACTCCGGTGGATCATTGGTCCAGCGGGGGCCCGCTTTCACCGAGATGGCCGTGTTTGCGCAATTGGGGCAGGACGGCAAACTGTCCCTGGTCAACCATCTGGGCATCTCGTTGGGGCAATCCCCCGAGGATATCCTGCGGCGCCTGGATGACGGCACTTACCGGCCTGACGATATCCACGACGGCGGGCGCGGGTCGGACCAGGATTATGCGCGGCACGTGCGCGATGTCGATGCGGATTCGCCCGCGCGATTCAATGCGGATCCGAAGCGGCTGTTCGAGGCGTCAGGCAGTGCCGGAAAGCTGATTCTCTTTGCCGTGCGCCTGGACACGTTTCCGGCGGAGACGCAGACCGACGTTTTCTATATCGGGACGAACGATCCCGCGGAACTGACGGATATTCGACGATACCTTCTGACGGCCCTGCCGGCATTGCCCATCGCGGGGGAATACATGCACAGGGATGCGTTCGATATCGCCGACGTCTACGGCAAGGACACTTTCCTGGCCATCCGCAGGCTGGGCACCGCAAGGCTTCCCGCCTTTTTCGCCTTGAAAGCGCGCGTGGACAATTTCTGCGCGAGGTTCTCGTTTCTTCCCAGGAACATGAGCGACCGGCTCCTGCAGTTCTTCAGCGCACGCTGTGGCGACCACCTGCCCGCCCGCCTGCGCGACTTTCGCGCCCGGTATGAGCACCACCTGATGATCAAGGTGTCCAGAAAGCTGAGGGAGCCGCTTCAGGCTTTTCTGGACTCCCATTTCAAGAAGGCCACGGGCGCCTACTTCCTGTGTTCTCCGGAAGAAGGCGCGGCCGCGTTCCTGCTGCGATTCGCCGCGGCCGGCGCCGCCGTGCGCTACCGCGCCATGCATCCGGACGCGGTCGAGGATATCGTCGCGCTCGATATCGCCCTGAAGCGCAACGAACGGGACTGGCTGGAGGTTCTGCCCGAGGACATGGAGACCGCCATGGTGGCCAAGCTCTATTACGGGCACTTTCTCTGCCATGTCTTTCATCAGGACTACATCGTGAAGAAGGGCGTGGATTGCCTGGAGCTGGAGCACCGCATGTGGAAGCTGCTGGACGCGCGCGGCGCGCAGTATCCGGCCGAACACAACGTGGGGCATCTGTATCGCGCCGGCCCCGAGCTTCGCAATTTCTATCGCGCCCTGGATCCCTGCAATCAGTTCAACCCAGGAGTCGGGCAGCTTTCGAAGCGCAAAAACTGGGCGTGAGACACCAAAGCCGCGCATCGCGTCGCCGCGCGCGTTCGCACCTGCGCCAATGACGCCTCAATCCTCCTGCAGCAACGCCAACACGTTCTGCGCCAGTTGGTTGGCCTGCGTCAGCGCCACCTTGCTGGCCTGCTGCAGGATCTGTTGCCGGGTCAGGTTGGAGGTTTCGATGGCGTAGTCCGCGTCCTCGATGCGGCTGCGGGCCTGGCTGAGGATGCCGGCGGTGTGGTTCAGGTTGGTGATGACCGAACCCAGGCGGTTCTGCATCGCGCCCAGTTCGCCGCGCAGGCCGTCCACCTGGTCCAGCGCGTTGCTCACCCGCTTCATGGGCATGACCTTCATGTTGACCGTGGGCGGGGCGTCCTTCGGCTTGAATTCCACCTGCCCGGTGGCCGAAATGCTGATGTCGTAGAAATTGCCGTCGCTGCCGCTGATGACATAGTCGCCATTGGCGTTGCCGCTGGCGTCGGTGAGGTAGTGCACTTTGCTGTCGTGATCGAACAAAGGCCGGCCGTCGGCGGTGACGGGCACGGGCGCGAGGCGCTGGAGGAAGTCGAACAGCTTGATCGGCGTGCCCTTGCTGACCGAATCGGCCGTGGCCGCGGCGGGAGGCGTGGTTGGCGCCGGGGCCGTCGCGGGAGGGGGCGTCACCGGCACCGGGACTTGCTGGCCGACGAGGTAGGCGGTGCTGCCGGCTATTTGGGCGCGTTCCGCCGCACTGACTTTCGCCACATCGAAGGGCGTCAAGCCGGCGACGTCGATATCGAGGGTGCCGCCGACGGGGGCCGGCAGCGCGACCCGGTAGGAGTCTCCCAGCGGATTCACCAGTGGACCCACCGTTCGGACCACGTAGTTGCTGGTGCCGTTGAAGTCATATTGGATGAGGAATGCCTGGAACATGGTGAAGGTTCTGCCTCCGTCCCTGATGGCCAGCGTTGCCGGGGTGGTGGCGGGCGGGGGAGCCGCCGGGCCGGGAGCCGCGACGGCGGGGCCGGGTGGCGCGGCGATGTCCAGCATGGTTTTGTCGGTGGCGCCGCCCAGCCGTGGATCGCGCACCACGTCGATCCCGTCCAGGTTCAGGGTCCTGGTATTGACGAGCTTTGTATTGAGGTCGATGGTCTCGCCGTCATGCGCGCCGACCTGGATCGAGATGCCGGCGTCCAGCGCCAGCACGTCCAGGTTGTTGAAACGGGTCTGGTGAGATATCCGCTCGATTTCGCCCAGTTGCTGGTCGATCTCGGCCTGGATGGATTCGAGGTCGCTGAGCGAGTTGGTGGAATTCTGCGCCTGCACCGAGAGTTCGCGGATGCGATGCAGGCTGCGATCCATCTCGCCCAGCGCGCCCTCGATGGTCTGCGCCAGCGAGATACCGTCGTTGGCGTTGCGCGCCGCCTGGCGCTGGCCGCGGATCTGCGCAGTGAAGTGGTTGGCGATGGCTTCGCCGGCGGCGTCATCCGCCGCGTGATTGATGCGCTGGCCGGATGACAGCCGCTCGATGGCCACGCCTTGCGCGGCCTCCGATTTGCCCAGATTGGTGCGAGCCCGCAGCGACAGGGACTGGCTTCTGATCGAGGGCATGTTGTTCTCCAATGCAAGATTGCCCGCCGGCGAGGCCGCGGGCCGATCAAAAATGCTAAGCCGATCCCCCGCCGGCCGTCTCGCCGCGCGCGCGAATCCCAGATTCGTCCTATGGGGCGCGGCTCAGGGAGCGTCGGACAGCGCCTGCGCCTTCAGCCAGCGCCTGAAGTCGGCAACGACTTCACGGGCGTCGGTGCGGGCGTACAGGCTGAATCGGCCGCCGGTATCCTGGAACCCGAGCGGGGCGGCCAGCCGGCCGGCCCGGATGTCGGCCTGCGCTAGTTCCCGCGGCGCGATGCCGATGCCCAGGCCGGCTACCGCGGCCTCGAGCAGATGGCCGAGCTGGTCGAACTGGCGCCGGGGCTGTTGCGCGTCCAGCGTCACGCCGTGGGCCTGCGCCCAGTGCTCCCAGGCGGCGGGGCGCGCCGCGGCATGCAGCAACGGGGAGCCCAGCACGTCGGCCGGCCGCCGGATCCGCCCGGCCAACGCCGGGGCGCAGACGGGTCCGATGCTCTCCCGGAACAGCGGCACCGCCTCGATGTCCGGCGACCGGTGTTCGTCGGCCACGATCAGCACATCGACCACGCGCCGTTCCAGCAATGCGATGTCGGCCGCCGTCTGCAGCCGTACCTGGACGCCGGGATGGGCGCGTTCGAAATCCTCGAGCCGGGGGATGATCCAGTTGGACAGCAGGCTGGCAGGCGCGCCGACGACCACCTCCGCCGAGGTGGCGCGGCCGAGCAGTTCGGCCAGGCGCTGCTCGAGCATGTCGAACGCCGGCAGGCAGACGCGTTGCAGGTCCTGGCCCGCCGCGGTCAGCCGCACGCCGTCGGAATGCCGCTCGAACAGCTTGCCGCCGAGCCAGGTCTCGAGTTGCCGGACCTGCTGGCTGACCGCGCTGTGCGACACGCCGAGCTCTTGCGCGGCGAGCGACAGGTTCAGGTGGCGGGCGGCGCTGTCGAAGACGCGCAGCGAATTCATGGGAGGCAGGTTTCTCATGTTTTGATATTAGAAAATCTGATATCAATGAGCAAGAAATCTATGATTTATCTAGGCATTTCACCTAGATACCATGGCGGACATGTTCCCGAAGGCCTGAAATCATGTCTTTTATCCCACATCCTGAATATCCCGATGCCGCCGGGCAGTTCGGCCGTTATGGCGGCCGCTACATGCCCGAGACGCTGGCCCCGGCGCTCGATGCGCTGGAACACACCTTCCGCGCGGTTCGCGAGGACCCTGCGTTCTGGACCGAGTACCGCGCAATGCTGGCCGACTACGTCGGACGCCCGAGTCCGCTGCTGCATGCCGAGGCGATCAGCGAGGAACTGGGCGGCGCGCGCGTCTTCCTCAAGCGCGAGGACCTTAACCACACCGGCGCCCACAAGATCAACAATTGCCTGGGCCAGGCGCTGCTCGCCCGGCGCATGGGCAAGCGCCGCATCATCGCCGAGACCGGCGCGGGGCAGCACGGAGTGGCCACCGCCACGGTGTGCGCCTTGTTCGGCCTGGAATGCGTGGTCTACATGGGCGAGGTCGACGTGGCGCGGCAGTCCTCCAATGTGGCGCGCATGGAGATGCTGGGCGCGCAGGTCCGGCCCGTGCCGGACGGCAGCGCCACGCTGAAGGACGCAATGAACGCCGCCATCCGCGACTGGATCGCGCATCCGGACGACACCTACTACCTGCTGGGGACGGGCGCGGGGCCGCATCCCTATCCCTGGCTGGTGCGGGAGTTGCAGAAAGTCATCGGCGAGGAGACGCGGGCGCAGATTCTCGCGAAGACCGGGCGGCTGCCGGACGCGATGGTCGCCTGCGTGGGCGGCGGCTCCAACGCCATCGGCTTCTTCCATCCCTTCCTGAACGATGCCGGCGTGCGGCTGTTCGGCATCGAGGCGGGCGGACGCGGCACGCAGACCGCCGAGCACGCCGCCAGCATCGGCGAAGGCTCCCCCGGCGTCCTGCATGGCTGCCGCAGCTACTTCCTGCAGGACGCGGACGGCCAGATCCAGAACGCGCATTCGATTTCGGCCGGTCTCGATTACCCCGGCGTCGGCCCGGAGCATGCCCTGCTGCACGATACCGGGCGGGTCGTCTACGAATCGGTCACCGATGCCGAGGCGGTCGACGCCTTTCTGTGGCTGACGCGGCGGCAGGGCATCATCCCCGCGCTGGAAAGCGCCCATGCCTTGGCCTATGCCAGGAAACTCGCCCCGCTCATGGAGCGTGACCAGGCGCTGGTGGTCTGCCTGAGCGGACGCGGCGACAAGGACCTGAATTCGGTCCTGCAATTCACCGGAGAGGCCGCATGAGCCGTATCGAACAGACCCTGGCGGCGTTGCGCGCCGCCGGCCGGCCGGGCCTGGCCGCCTATTTCACGGCGGGCGATCCGTCCTACGATGACTGCCTGGCCTTGCTGAAAGGCCTGCCCGCCGCCGGGGCAGACGTGATCGAACTGGGCATGCCGTTCAGCGACCCGATCGCCGACGGGCCCGTGCTGCAACAGGCCAATGCGCGCGCGCTGAAGGCGGGGCAGACCCTGCGCCGCACGCTCGACCTGGTCGCCGCCTTCCGCGAAGAGGACGAGCGCACGCCTGTCGTGCTGATGGGCTATCTGAACCCGCTGCTGCGCTATGAGGCGGCCAGCTTCATGGCCGATGCGGCCTGGGCCGGCGTCGACGGGCTGATCGTGGTGGACCTGTCGCCCGAGCACGCCGCCGGCATCGAGCGGTTGGCGCGGCGCCACGGCATTGCGCTCATCAAGATGACCGCGCCGACGACGACCGAAGCGCGCCTGGAGAAAGTGCTGGAAGGCGCCAGCGGCTTCGTGTACCACGTGATGCTGGCGGGCACGACGGGCGCGGCGCTGCCGTCGGACGCCGTGATCGCCGCTGCGCTGGAACGCATCCGGGCGAAGACCTCCCTGCCGATTGCCGCGGGCTTCGGCGTGCGCACCGCCGAACAAATGAAGGCGGTCGGGCGCCATGCGGATCTGGTGGCGGTCGGGACCCGGCTGGTCGAGGTGCTGGCGGCGGGCGGGGTGGGGGCGGCGCTGGCGGAAGTGCGCGGGTTGGGGGCGGCGGCAAGAGGGGAGTGATGGCTGGATGGGACTCCGACGGTTTCCCGAGGTGGGCAAATCCCTTCATACACCGACCGCCTGAGCGCCTGTCGCCCTACGCTGATCCGTTTCCCGGGAGACGGATATCAAGGGGCGCATATTCTGCCTGGCCATCGTGGCGGGCGCGGGGGCGGTGCAGACACTCGCGGCGCTGCCGGGGGCGTGGTTCTACCTGACCGCCGGCGCGGCCTGCGCCTTGTTGCCCTTGGCTGCCCGGCGCTGGCAGGGCTGGCTGGCGGGGATGCTGGCCTGCCTGATCGCGGGGTTGCTGGTGGGCGCGGTCAATGCCGCGCTGCGGGCGCAATGGCGCCTGGATGACGCGCTGGCCGACGCGCACCAGGATGCCGTCGCGCGGCTGGCGTTGCGCGTGGCCGAGCTGCCCGACGATGACGCAGGCGGCTTGCGGTTCGTGGGCGAGCAGGTCGGGCCGCCGCGATCCGGCATTCCCCTGCGCATCCTGGTGTCGTGGCTGGCGCCGCCCGGCGCGCAGCCGGGGCTGCCGGCGGTGGCGCCGGGCCAGGTGTGGCGCATGGCGCTGGTGCTGCGCCGGCCGCATGCGCCGCTCAATCCCGATGCGCCGGATGGCGAGGCGCGCCTGTTCGCGCGCGGGTTGCGCGCCACCGGCACGGTGCGGGGCCAGCCGCGATTGCTGGAAGACCAGCCCTGGGCGTCTGCCGGCATCGCCATCGAGCGTGCCAGGTATCGCGTGCGCGCAGGCATGCGGCGGGCGCTCGGCGGCCATCGCTACGCGCCGGTGCTGATCGCGCTGGCGATCGGTGATCAGGCCGGCGTGGCGCGGGACGACTGGCGAGTCTTCAATCGCAGCGGCATCACGCATCTGGTGTCCATCAGCGGCATGCATGTGACCTCGATCGCGGGCCTGGCGGCCTGGTTGCTGGCGGCGATGTGGCGGCGCGCGCGCTGGCGCGGCATCGGCCTGGCCGAGCGGGTGCCTGCGCGCATCGCCGGCGGCGCGGCGGCGATGGTCGTGGGGCTGGCGTATTGCCTGCTGGCGGGCTGGGGCGTGCCGTCGCGGCGCACGTTCTTCATGCTGCTGGTGGTGTTGGCGGCGGGCTGGTCGCGCCTGCGGATATCGGCGGGGCGGGTGCTGGCGTTCGCGGCGGCGGCTGTGGTGATGCTGGATCCATGGGCGCCGATAACGGCGGGTTTCTGGTTGTCGTTCGGCGCGGTGGCGATCCTGCTGCGCGTGGCGCAGGCGCCGCGCGACGCCGATGCCGGGTGGCGCCAGCGCTGGGCCGCGGCGCTGGCGCAGGCGACGCGGCTGCAGTTGACCGTGACGCTGGGACTGACGCCGCTGCTGGCGTTCCTGGTGCATCAGGTCTCGCTCGGGTCGCCGCTGGCCAATGCGGTGGCGATTCCGGCGGTGACGTTCCTGGTCACGCCGCTGGCGCTGCTGTGCGCCATGTTCTCTGTGGCGCCGGCCACGGCCGGCGTGGCCGCGGTGGCGGGGCAGGCGGGGGCGTGGGTGTTCGACCTGGCGATGACGGTGGTCGCGTGGGTGGGCAACGCGGACTGGGCCAGCTTCACGGTGGCGGCGGCGCCGTGGCCCTGGCTGCTTTGGGCGCTGGCTGGGATGGCGTGGGCCTTGCAGGCACAGGGCTGGCCGGCGCGGCGCCTGGGCTGGCTGTGCATGCTGCCGCTGTTGTGCTGGCGGCCCGAAAGGCCCGAGCCGGGCTACTGGCGCATGAGCGCGATGGACATCGGCCAGGGCAGCGCGATCCTGGTGGAGACCGCGACCCAGGCCCTGTTGTTCGATGCCGGTCCGCGCCATTTCGGCGGCGGCGACGCGGGCGAACGGGTGATCGCGCCGCAGTTGCAGGCGCGCGGCATCGACAAGCTGGACGTGCTGGTGCTGTCGCACGCGGACCTGGATCACGTGGGCGGCACGCGCTCGGTGCTGGCGGCGGTGCCGGTGGCGCGCAGCTATGCGTCGTTCGATGTGGCGGCGTGGCTGCGGCGTGATGTCAGGCTATGGTCCGGGCAGCGTGGGGCATCGACGGCGGCGACATCGTCCCGGGGCAGTTTGCCGGCCGGCGAATCTTCGAATCGCGCACCGGACCGGGGCGCCTCCTACGTTTCTCCGGCCCGGATGCTGCGCTGCGAGCGCGGCGACAGTTGGCGTGTTGACGGCGTGACCTTCACCTTCCTGCATCCCGCGGCGGCAGCGGCCGCGCTGGGGGCCGATCGCAACGCCAACAGTTGCGTGTTGCGCGTCGCGGGCCGCGCCCATTCGCTGCTGCTGACCGGCGACATCGGCGTGGCGCAGGAGCGCGAGCTGGCCGCGCTCGGCCTGCCGCCGACCGATATCGTGCTGGCGCCGCATCACGGGTCGGCATGGTCATCCGGACGGGAGCTGGTGGCCGCCGCGCATGCCGGCCACGCGATTGCCCAGTGCGGCTACCTGAACCGTTTCGGCCACCCGGCCCCGGCGGTGGAACGGCGCTGGCTCCGCGCGGGCGCGGCGTTCTGGCGCAGTGACCGCGATGGGGCGGTGACGGCCGAGTCGCGCGCCGATGGGCTGGCGGTGTGGGCGCAACGCGAGCGGCACCGGCGCTACTGGCATGGGCGCTGAGCCGGCCCGCGCCGGGTTCAGTCCGCCTGGGCGTTCGTTTCGCTGATGCCACACCATTGGGCAATGAAAAGCGCAATGGTCTTGGTGATCAACCGCAGCGACTCGATGTGGACACGTTCATCAAAGCCATGGATGTCGAGCGACTTTGGACCATAGACCAGCGTCGGCATGTCGCCATAGATCACGAAGACACGGGCATCGAGATAGCCCGGGGTCGTGAAGCTTTCGAGCTCGCTCTTGAAGGCCTGCTGGTGGCAATCGCGCAGCGTGTTTTCGGCATCGCTGCCTTCTTCGAGCACGTAGCCTTCGGCATAGAAGCCGGTGTAGGCGACCTGGGGCGGCGTGCCGCCAAGCCGCGGGTCGGCGACGGCGTCGCGCAGGCAGGCGTCGATCTGCGCGCGGGCCTCATCCGCGGTGGTGCCCGGATAGATTGCCGCGCGCACGTCGAATTCACACCAGGGCGGTACCGTCGACGGCCAGTCGCCGCCCTCGATCTTGCCGATGTTGAAATTGATCGGATGGTCGAGATGTTCGAAATGGCGATGGCAGTGGTGCTCCGCGTTCCATTTGGCTTCGATCCCGCGCAACGCCTCGATGGCGGCGTAGGCGGCGTCGATGGCGTTGAAGCCGTTGGCCATCTCGCGGGTATGGGTGGGATGGCCCTGCACGCGGACCTTGAACCACAGCACGCCCACGTTGGCGCGCACCAGCATGTTCTCTTCCGGCTCCGGAATGATCACGGCGTCGGCCTGGTAGCCGCGCAGCAGGGCGGACAGGGCGCCGTTGCCGGTGCATTCCTCTTCGACCACCGACTGGAAATAGATCGGGGCGGCGGGTTCATAGCCGGCGGCGCGCACGGCGTCGTAGGCATACAGGTTGGCGGCCAGGCCCGCCTTCATGTCGGCAGCGCCACGTCCGTACATCCAGCCGTCGATGATCGCGGGGTCCCACGGTGAGCGGGACCACATATCCACGGGGCCGGTGGGCACCACGTCGATATGTCCGTTCAGGATGAGCGAGCGGCCCTGTTGCCGCAAGGGACGATAAGTGCCGACCACGTTGAAGGCGTTTTCATACGAGACGGTCACCGGGCCGAAGCCGGGGTGGGACTCGATGTCCTTGACGTCGATTTTCCAGCGGTCCATCGCGAAGCCGCGCGCGCGCATCGCCTCGTAGAGAAAGTCTTGCGCCGTATGCTCCTGTTCGCGCAGCGAGGGGAAGCGCACCAGATCCTGGGTGAAGGCCAGTTGGGCGTCGAAATGCGCGTCAACGGCTTGCAGGATCCGGCGGGTCTGCGCTTCGGTGAGCGCGGGCGGGGAGGTGGTCTGTGTCATCGGGTTTCCTGAAAGAAGGAGAAGCGGGGCGGCTCAGGCCGCGGCAGCGGGGGTGACTTCCAGCGCCAGGCGGCGCTTGTGGCCGGCCAGGGCCCAGATCGACACGAGCGTGATCGCCGACAGCGTCGAATAGAAGATCGCCAGCGGCAGCCATTGGCCGGGGTAGTGGTAGGTCAGCCAGGTGCCGACCAGCGGCGTCATGCCGCCCGCCACCGCGCCGCACAACTGGTACGACAGCGAGATGCCGGAATAACGCACGTGGGTGGGGAACGCCGAGCTGATGTAGCCGGCCATGGCGGAATAGATCGCGGCCATGAAGACCAGCACGATGGCGATGCCGCCGACGATGCTGTAGGGCGTGCCTTGCGACACGAGCATGAACATGGGATAGGGCGCCAACACCGAGAAGAAGGCCGCCGTAATGAGGACCCGGGTGGGGCCAACGGCGTCGGCCAGCCAGGCCGCCACCGGCTGCACGAAGAACTGGATGATGGCGACCACGAACAGGCAGTCCAGGACCAGCGTGCGGCTCAGGCCCATTGTCTGGGTCGTGTACGACAGCATGAAGGTGTTGGTGAAGTAGATGCCGCCGATCGCCACGGTGCACACCCCCATGCACAGCAGCACGGTGCGCCAGGCGGTGCGCAGCACTTCCTTGGCCGGGATCTCGGCGCGTTCCTGGCGTTCTAGCACTTTCGCGAAATCGGGCGATTCATTGACGCCGACGCGGATGAAATAGCCGACCAGCAACAGGACCGCGCTGATCAGGAAGGGAACGCGCCAGCCCCAGCTCACGAAATCGGCCTCGTCCAGCGTGGTCAGCAGCCGGAACGCGAGTAGCGACAGGATCAGGCCGGCCGGGCTGCCCAATTGCGCGAACGAGGCGGCGAACGTGCGGCGGCGTTGCGAGGCGTGTTCGCCGGCCATCAATACAGCGCCGCCCCACTCGCCGCCAACCGCCAGCCCCTGTGCCAGGCGCAGCAGCAGCAACAGGGCGGGCGCCCAGAGGCCGGCGGTGGCATAACTGGGCAGCAGGCCGATGCCGACCGTGGCCAGCCCCATGATGACCAGGGTCGCCATCAGTGCGTTCTTGCGGCCGACACGGTCGCCCAGGTGGCCGAAGAGGACGCCGCCGAGCGGCCGTGCAAGGAAGCCGGCGGCGAACGTGCCAAACGACGCCATGGTGCTGATGAACGGATCGGCGGTGGGGAAGAACACTTTGCCGAACACCAGCGCGGCGGCCGTGGCGTAGATGTAGAAGTCGTACCACTCGATGGTGGTGCCGACGAATGCGGCGGTCGCGGCCCGGACAGGTTGGCGCGCCGCCGGAGCATGGGCGGGAGCGGTCATGGGGTTTCCTCTTGTGGGTGTTGTCGTTGTTCGAAGGCGTCTTTATCGCGCCCGCCTCGATATAACGTCAATTTATGATTTTTAATTTTTCACTTAAGTTAAATTGATGTCTTGCCGATTCCCTGCAAAGGCCGCCGATGAACAACGCCCACCCCGCCGACGCCCGCAGCGGCGACCGCCTCGACTGGAACCTGCTGCGGACCTTCCTGGTGATCGTGCAGGAGCGCAGCATCAGCGGCGCGGCCGCCAAGCTGCACCTGACGCAATCGGCCGTCAGCCAGGCGCTCAAGCGACTGGAGGAACAGTTGGACCGGCGCCTGATCGAACGGCACAACCAGGCGTTCACCGTCACCAATGCCGGTGAAGAGGTGTGTCGCGCGGCGCAGGCCATCTATGGCAACGTCGCGCAGTTGCTGACCGACGTCTCGCAGACGGAAGTCGAGGCGACCGGCCGCATCCACTTGCTGGTGGCCAGCCGTATTCACTCCCAGGTCTATGACGATTTCTGGGCGGCGTTCCATGCGGCCTATCCGCGCATCGAGGTGCAGATGGATGTGTTGCCCAGCAGCGAGATCGTTACGCTGATGCAGCAACGCGTGGGCACGGCCGGCATCGCGCTTTGCCGGCAGATGCCCAAGCGGCTCGAGAACAAGGTTTTCCTGCACCAGCGCTACGCGCTGTTCTGCGGGCGCAACCACGCATTGTTCGGTCGTCAGGACCTGCGCATCGAAGACCTGATGGGCGAAAACTTCGTCTCTTTCGCCAGCGATGCCCTGGGCGACAGCCTGTCGCCGCTGACGATTTTTCGCGACCAGCGGGGGTTTTCAGGGCGGGTGGTGGCGACGTCCACGCAGCATGACGAAGTCAAGCGCTTGCTCGTCGCCGGCTTCGGCATCGGTTGCCTGCCCGAGCACAGCGTACGGCGCGATCTCGCCGAGGGCCGGTTGTGGCGGCTGCCGCCCGGCGAGGGCGTGTGTTCGGTCGACCTGCACCTGTTGTGGCACCGGGACGTGCAACGCAGTCCGGCCGAGGCGGCTTTCCTCAAGCACTTTCGCGACTACATCGACGGTTTCACCATGGCCGAGCGGCTGGTGCCCGGCAACCTGCCGCCGCCTTGATGCGTCAGGTCCCCCGCCCGGGTCAGCGGGCCCGGGCGGCGATGCCGTCGCGCACTTGCCGGAACATCGTCATCGCGGCGGGCATGGCATCGCGTTGGGTGGCGCAGGCCATGCGGACGCGGCCTTGCGGCAATACGATGTCGGCATAGTAGTGCAGCGTGTCCGGGTGGCTGGGGCCCGGCGCCGCAAGGTAGTCCAGGCCCTGCGCGCCGTCCAGGGTGAAGCGGTCGTACAGCTCGATGGACCCGCCCAACCGGCGCTGCCGGCGTTCGGCGGCGGCGACCTGCGCGCTTGGCGCCGGCGCGGCGGGGGGCTTGGCGCCAGCCCGCGTGGCCTGGAAGCCGATCCGGCACAGGTACCTGGCGTCCCGCGCCCTGGGCGGGAAGTCATCGGGGCTGGAGATCTCGATCTGGGCGTCGTACCTGCCGCGGGTGGGCGCGGGGCCGGCCCGCAGCGGCGAGGGCACGGTGACGCTGAAGCCGGTGGCGGCGTCGACGTAGCGGCGCGGCGGGATGTCGGCGGGCGGCCCCCGGTCGGTGGCGGGCGCCGTGTCGTCTTCCTGCTGGAAGCGCAGCGGCAGCATCAGCTCGGTTTTTTCCTGGGTCATGGCGTCCGGAAAAGCGGGCAGCGGGCCGGCGCGCCGCACCATGGCGACGGCGGCCTGGTCGACGGCGGCGTCGCCGGAGGACCGGCTCACCACGACGTCGTAGATGGCGCCGTTGCGTAGCGCCGTGATCTTCAGGGACAGGCTGATCGGGCCGCTGAGGCGGTGCGCCTCTTTCGGATAATCCAGGCGGCTGATCAGGCGGCGTTGCACGGCCCGGGTCCATTCGGCTTCGTTGCCGGGGGCGGCGGCCATGACGGGGACGGCGGCGCAGGCCAGGGCCAGGCCGATAGCGAGCAAGCGTGAGCGCACGGGGAGTCTCTCCTGGTCAGCCGAATGCCGCCCGCACCGCGTCGAAAGACGCGGCGATCATCGGCTCCTCGCGCCGCGCGGCCAGCGTGATGAAGGCCAGTTCCGCCTCGATCGACAGCCCCGGCGCCAGCGCCAGCCCGTGCGCCTGCGATTCGCGCAGGGCGATGGAGTCGCGCGCCAGGGTCAGGCCGACGCCGGAGCGCACCAGGTCCAGCATCGAGGCCTCCTGGTCGACTTCGGCGACCGCGTTGGGGGCGACGCCCAGTTCGCTGAATTTCGTCGCGAGCAGGCGGTGATGGACCGAGTCGGGCGGCGTCCAGATCCAGGGCAGCGCGGCGATCTCGTGCCAGCCGCGGCCGGCCAGTTGCGGGCCCCAACCCTTGGGAGCGACCACGTAGTAGGAGAACGCCGCCAGCGGCAGGGCATGCAGGGCGGGCTGGCCGCTGGCCTGATCGCGCGGGCCGAGGGAAAAGCCGACGTCCAGCTCGCCGTTGCGCACCTGGCGCGCAACCGAGCCGGACATGCCGTGGCGCAGCGTGGGGCGGATCTTGGGATAGTGCTGGACCAGGTGGCGCAGGGTGGCGCCCAGCCGCAGGAATTCGGGGTCGAGGATGGTGCCCAGGCGCAGTTCGCCCTGCACCGTGACGCGCAGCGCGCCGATGGCGCGCTCGAAGTCCTCGAGCGCGTCCAGCACGCGCTGGGCCGAGGGCAGCAGCGCGCGCCCATCGGCGTTGGGCGCCAGGCCCTGGGCGGTGCGGGTGAACAGCGGCAGGTCCAGGGTTTCCTGGAAGCTCTTGAGCTGCAGGCTGAGCGCAGGTTGCGTCAGGTGCAGGTGTTCGGCCGCGCGCGTCAGGTTGCCGACACGCGCCACCGCGGCGAAGGTGCGGATGTGCTTGAGGTCCATGGCTCCGGTCCCGTCAGGGCGATACCCATTATTAAAGAGTCTTATAAAGCGCTTTTCAACAATTGATTGGACAGGGGCGTCCGGCTGCGCGACAGTGGCGCAGCGACTGGTGACTGACAAGAAGTCGAGACTCAAAAGAAGAAGCGCAAATGGAGACATACGACTACATCATCGTGGGCGCCGGGTCGGCTGGCTGCGTGCTGGCCAACCGCCTGAGCCGTGACCCGGCGGCGCGCGTGCTGCTGCTGGAGGCGGGCGGCCGCGACAACTACCACTGGATCCACATTCCGGTCGGCTACCTGTACTGCATTGGCAACCCGCGCACCGACTGGATGTACCGCACCGGCGCCGAGCCTGGGTTGGGCGGGCGGTCGCTGATCTATCCGCGCGGCCGGGTGCTGGGCGGCTGCTCGTCGATCAACGGCATGATCTACATGCGCGGGCAGCGCCAGGACTACGACGAGTGGGCCGAGGCCACCGGGGACCCGTCATGGCGCTGGGACCAGGTGCTACCGGTGTTCAAGCGCAGCGAAGACCACTATCGCGGGGCCGATGAATTCCATGGCGTCGGCGGCGAATGGCGGGTCGAGGCGCAGCGGCTGCGCTGGGACATCCTCGACGCCTTCGCAGACGCGGCGGAGCAGGCGGGCATCCCCCGCGTGGCGGACTTCAACCGGGGCGACAACTTCGGGGTCGGCTATTTCGATGTGAACCAGCGCCGCGGCTGGCGCTGGAACACCGCCAAGGCGTTCCTGCGGCCGGTGCGCGAGCGGCCCAATCTGCGGGTGATGACGGGCGCGCACGCCGAACGCCTGCTGTTCGAGGGCACGCGCTGCGTCGGCGTGCAGGTGCGCCGCGACGGGCAAACCGTCAGCATCCGCGCGGCGCGCGAGGTGGTGCTGGCGGCGGGCGCCGTCAATACGCCGCAACTGCTGGAACTGTCGGGAATCGGCGAGCCGGCGCGCCTGCGCGAAAGCGGCATTGCGCTGCATCACGCCTTGCCCGGCGTGGGCGAGAACCTGCAGGACCACCTGCAACTGCGCGTCATCCTGAAGGTGCGCGGCGTGAAGACGCTGAACCGCATCGCCTCGACCTGGTGGGGCAAGGCCGGCATCGGCCTGGAATACCTGCTGAACCGCAGCGGGCCGATGAGCATGGCGCCGTCGCAGTTGGGGGCGTTCGCCAAGTCCGATCCGGGCCAGGCGCGCGCCAACCTGGAATTCCACGTGCAGCCTTTGTCGCTGGGCGCCTTTGGCGAGCCGCTGCATGGTTTCGATGCCTTCACGGCCAGCGTCTGCAATCTGCGGCCGGTGTCGCGCGGCAGCGTGCACGCGCAGGGCGCGGACGGTTCGCTGCCGCCGGTGATCACGCCGAACTACCTGAAGGAAGAACAGGACCTGAAGGTGGCGGCCGACGCCATCCGGCTGGTGCGGCGCATCAGCGCGGCGCCGGCCTTGCAGCGCTACCAGCCGGAGGAATGGCTGCCGGGCCCGGCCTGCCAGAGCGAGGCCGAGCTGCGCGAGGCGGCCGGCAAGATCGGCACCACCATCTTCCATCCCGTCGGCACCTGCGCCATGGGCCGCCGCCCCGACGACGGCGCGGTGGTGGACGCGCGCCTGCGCGTGCATGGCCTGCAAGGCTTGCGCGTAGCCGACGCGTCGATCATGCCGACGATCACCTCGGGCAACACCAATTCGCCCACCATCATGATCGCGGAGCGGGCGGCGCAGATGATTCTGGAGGACGCGGTGCGCGTCGGCGCCGAGGCGCGGGCGGCCGAACTGGTCGCGTGACGCGGGGCGGGACGCGACCGTGGCGATCCGGGCGTGGCGCGTTGGAGGGGAGCGGCCAGGCCCGACATTTCCAGCCTGGAGCCCGGGCGGCGCCTTCCAGAGGAGGCGGTCCCCGGAAGGCGCTCCCCGAGTCCGCCTCAGCGCAGCGACCGGTACATCTCCTGGCGCTGCGGATGCGTCAGGATCACCTGCCACAGTTGCCCCTCGCGCGAGCGGAAGAAGCCGGCGCAACACATCAGGTAGTACTGCCACATGCGGTAGAAGCGCGTGCCGTAGCGCTCCTGCAACCGCGGCCAGGCGCGCTGGAAATTGTCCCACCAGGCCATCAGCGTGCGGTCGTAGTCGGCGCCGAAGTTGTGCCAGTCCTCGATGATGAAGCGGCCTTCGACCGCGGTGCTGATCTCGCGGGCCGACGGCAGCTTGCCGTTGGGGAAGACGTAGCGGTCGATCCAGGGATCGGTGCTCTGGCTGGTCGAGGCGATGCCGATGGTGTGCAGCAGGAAGATGCCGCCGGGCGCCATCAGCCGTTGCACATTGGTGAAGTAGGTGTCGTAGTTCTTGGGGCCGACGTGCTCGAACATGCCGACCGACACCACCTTGTCGAAGCTGCCCTGCAGGTCGCGGTAGTCCTGCAGCAGCAGTTCCACCGGCAGGCCGCGCACGCGCTCCTGGGCCAGCGCCAATTGCTCCTTGGAGACGGTGATGCCGGTGACCTTGACGCCATAGCGTTCGGCCGCGAACTTGGCCAGCCCGCCCCAGCCGCAGCCGATGTCCAGCAGCGTCTCGCCGGGCTTGAGCTGCAGCTTGCGGCAGATCATGTCGAGCTTGGCTTCCTGGGCGGCTTCGAGCGTGTCGGCCTGTTCCCAGAAGGCGCAGGAATAGATCATGCGGCTGTCGAGCATGGCCTCGAAGACGTCGTTGCCGGCGTCGTAATGCTGCTCGCCGACTTCGAAGGCGCGGCTTCGGGATTGCAGGTTGAACAGCTTGTGGCGCAGGTGTTCGGCGATCAGCTTGACGCGCGCCAGGCCCAGCGCGGCCGAGCCCATGTCGGCGCGCAGCAGGCGGGTGAAGAGTTCGTCGAGCTGCTCGCAGTCCCATTCGCCGTCCATGTAGGACTCGCCCAACCCCAGCGACCAACTGGCGAAGACGCGCTCGTACATGTGCTTGTCATGGACCTGGATGTCCCAGGGGCGCGAGCCGTTGATCCGGACATCCGCGCGCGCCAGCAGGTCCTGCAGGACCTTGGGCGGTGCGGGGGGGCCGGCGTCGGCGCGGGGTGGCGTTAGCTGAGTAGTCGGACTGCTTTGGTGCATAGTGGCTCCATATCAATTCTGGACTGACTGATCTGGCAATGCTCGAAGCGCATAACTCTCGCCCGGACCGGCGGATGGAATCCAATTTAATGATTGAATCGGCTCGATAGGCAATCGTAATTTCAGCGGGGTGTCAGCGCCGTGACACCGCGGCCGCTGACCCGGGACCCGCCAATCTTAACCAACGTATGCTGCTGCGCAAGGCCCAGACGCATCCTGCCACCAACAGGGCCGGGCCCAGGATAAAGACCATGGGGCCAATGGTGCCGTAGGCGCCCGACAGACGGTCGCACGCCGCTACACTGGTTGCCTGCAACGGCGCCGCCCGGGCCTGTCCGGGCGGCATTCGTGCCTGTCGCCGGCGGATTCCGCCGGGTCGCATCCGTCTCAAGGAGAGTCCCATGGCTGCGCGCATCCATCTTTTCGGCGCGTCCGGCTGCGGCGCCACCACGCTGGGCGCCGCGCTCGGCGCACGCCTGGGCGTGCCCCACCTCGAAGCCGACGACTACTACTGGCTGCCGACCGATCCGCCATTCACCGACAAGTATCCCAAGGAGGAGCGTTGGCGCCGCATCCGCGAACGGCTGCGAGGGCATGACGATTGGGTGCTCAGCGGCGGTTCGGTCTACCACTGGGGCGAGGGCCTGATTCCCGCGTTAACGCTGGTGGTGTTCCTGCGGCTGCCGGCGGCCGAGCGCATGGCGCGGCTGCGCCGCCGCGAGGTTGAACGCTATGGCGCGGCGCTGGAAAACGATCCCGCGGTGCGTGAGAAGAGCCGCCTTTTCCTGGAATGGGCCGCCGGTTACGACACGGGCGCCGAGGGAACGCGCACTTTGGCGCAGCACCGGGAATGGATCCGCCAACTGCATTGCCCGGTGCTGACGCTGGATACGCGCGCCAGCGTGGACGACCTGGCGGACCAGGTGCTGGCCGCATTGCCGCCGGACATGCGCGTATCCAGGAGTCCGGCCTGAGGCATTTAGCGGCCATCCCGCGCCGACTGGGGCGCGGCGGCCGCGCCGGCGTCCGGGCGGCGGCGCGCGCTTCCGATAAGATACCCGCCATGCACGGCGCCGCCATTGCGGCCGCGCGCCGGTTTTTCGGAGCACAACGATGCTGGATGCGAGCCTGGAACCCCGTTTGGAATTCGTCACCTGCGCCAGCCCGGCGGGCCTGCACCGCATGGCGTACTGGGAATGGGGCGATCCGGCCAATGACCGGGTGCTGGTCTGCGTCCATGGCCTGACCCGCAGCGGGCGCGATTTCGATACGCTGGCGCGGCGCCTGGCGGGGCAGTTCCGCGTGGTGTGCCCCGATGTGGTCGGCCGCGGTCGCTCGGACTGGTTGGTCAATCCGGCGTTCTATACCGTGCCGCAGTACGTGTCCGACATGACCACCCTGGTGGCGCGGCTGCGGCCCGCCTCGCTGGCTTGGGTCGGCACCTCGATGGGCGGGCTGATCGGCCTGGGGCTGGCCGGCGCCGCCGCGTTCGCGCGGGCGATGCTGCCGCTGCGCCCGCATGCGGGCATGCTGCCGCCGCAGGACGGCATCCGTTTGTCGAAGCTGGTGCTCAACGACGTCGGCCCGCGCCTGGAGACCGGCGCGCTGGCGCGCATCGGCCAGTACGTGGGCGAACCGGGCGCGTTCGGCTCGTTTGCCGAGGCGGTGGCGGCCATGCGTGCCAATTCCGAGACCTTCGGCCCGCACACGGACGCGCAGTGGGACCACCTGGCGCGCTTTGTCTATCCGGAGCAGGGCGGGCAGTGGGTCAAGCACTACGACCTGGCGCTGGCGCAGCCGATGGCGTTGCAGACCGGCGAGGAACTGGCCGCCGGCGAGCAGATCCTGTGGCGTTCGTATGACGCGGTCGACTGCCCGATCCTGATCGTGCGCGGCGAGCATTCCGATCTGCTGACCCGCGCCACCGTCGACGAAATGCGCCAGCGCAATCCGCGCGCCCGGCTCTACGAGGTGCGGGCCGTGGGCCACGCGCCGACGCTGATGGCCGACGACCAGGTGACAGCGGTGGCGGATTTCCTGTTGGCGTGACGGCCGCCTCGGCGGCCCCGTCGATCAATTGGGGACGCCGCTGGCCGGCGCCGCTACCCAGGGGGGCGGGGCTTCTCTACAATAGGTTCCATGACTACGCCCGTTCTCAACATCGATTTGCATTGCCATTCCACCGTGTCCGATGGCGCCCTGGCGCCGCGCGACGTGGCGCAGCGTGCGCACGCCAACGGTGTCGATGTCTGGGCCCTGACCGACCATGACGAGATCGGCGGCCTGGCCGAGGCCGCGGCCATGGCCGGTGAACTCGGCATGCGCTTTGCCACGGGCGTCGAGATCTCGGTGACCTGGGCCGGCCTGACGGTGCACATCGTCGGCCTGCGTTTCGATCCGTCCAATGTGGCGCTGGCCGACGGCCTGCGCAAGACGCGTTCGGGCCGCGCCGAGCGGGCCCGCCGCATCGGCGAGCGGCTGGCCGAGATGGGCATGCCTGGCGCCTACGAAGGCGCGCTGCCTTTCGCCGGCAACCCGGAATTGATCAGCCGCACGCACTTCGCGCGCTATCTGGTCGAGGCGGGTTACTGTCCCGACGTGCAGACCGTCTTCACCAAGCACCTGGGCGACGACCGCCCCGGCCACGTGCCCATGCAATGGGCCACCTTGGCCGAGGCGGTCGGCTGGATCCGCGGCGCCGGCGGCATTGCCGTCATCGCGCATCCGGGGCGCTACAAGTACACGCCGCTGCAGTTCGCCGCGCTGTTCGACGAATTCCTGCAGTTGGGCGGCGTGGGCATCGAAGTCACGACCGGCAGCCACACTGTTGAAGAGGCGCGCCAGTATGCCGAGGTGGCGCGCCGCTATGGTTTCCTGGCCTCGCGCGGGTCGGACTTCCATAGCCCGAAAGAAAGCCGCATGGACCTGGGCCGGCTGCCCCCGCTGCCGCCGGACCTGAAGCCGGTCTGGCACGACTGGTTCTAGCGCGGGCGGCGCGCCGCCGCCCGGCTCCTGGCATGGCGTGTCCATGCCGCCCTTGAATTGACTGATCGCGCGTCGACCGCGCCGCCGCCATGAACAAAGCATTTGTCAAAGAATCCGACAACGAGGACGACGATGACCTGCCGCAGGCCCAGGCATTGCCGGCCGGCACCAAGAACTACATGACGCCGGAAGGCTACGAGCGCCTGCGCGGCGAGCTGACGCACCTGATGAACGTGGAGCGGCCGGCGGTGGTGCAGGTGGTGTCGTGGGCCGCGTCCAACGGCGACCGTTCCGAGAACGGCGACTATCTCTACGGCAAGAAGCGCCTGCGCGAGATCGACCGCCGCATGCGTTTCCTGACCAAGCGCCTGGACATCGCCGAGGTGGTCGACCCGGCCGCCCAGCCCAACCGCGACCAGGTCTTCTTCGGCGCCACGGTGCTGTATTCCGACAAGGCCGGCGAGGAACATACCGTCACCATCGTCGGCGTGGACGAGGCCGAGCCGCTGGCCGGCAAGATCAGTTGGATCTCGCCGGTGGCGCGGGCGCTGATCAAGGCGCGGGAGGGCGACACAGTGGTGCTGCGCACGCCGGGCGGGATCGAGGAACTGGACATCCTGGAAGTGCGCTACCCGGGGTAGCGCGATGCCACGCGGCGGCGTTGCGGCGCCCGCCGCCGAAACGTACCCTCCAAAAGGCGACGGGCGCCGGCTTGTGGCCGGCGCCCGTCTTTGGTGGGCGGGATCTGACGTCCCTGCCTCGGTTGGCGGCTTGCGCCGCCGTTCCCCTGGGGCTTGCTGCTTGTTCGGTATCGTGTCCTGGCCGGATTACTTCTTGCGCGCCGCGATGGACTTCTCGGCCAGGTTGACCAGGTCCTCGCCGATCTGCTTCTTCCACTTGTCGTAGACGGGCTGGGTGACCTTGGCGAAGGCGTCGTGCTCGGCCTGGCTGAGCGAGGTCACGGTGACGCCGTGGCCCTCGATCTCCTTGAGCAAGGACGGATCTTCCGGCGTGACGCCCTTGCGCGCGATCACGATCTGCTGCTTGCCGGCGTCCAGCGCGGCCTGGCGCACGATGTCGCGGTCCTTCTCCGACCACGAATTCCACACCTCGCGGTTGACCACGAAGATCAGCGGATCGGCCACGTAGTTCCACAGCGTCAGGTACTTCTGGCCGACGGTGTAGAGCTTGGAGCCGGTGTAGATCGACAGCGGGTTCTCCTGGCCGTCGACCGCGCCGCTGGCCAGCGCCGGCTGGGCGTCGGCCCAGCTCATCTGGGTCGGGTTGGCGCCCAGCGCTGTGAACGTGTCGATGTACAGCGGCGAGCCGACCACGCGCAGCTTCATGCCCTTCATGTCCTCGGGCCGCTTGATCTCGCGCTTGGAGTTGCTGAGCTGGCGGTAGCCGTTTTCGCCCCAGGCCAGCGGCACCACGCCGGCCTTCTCGATCAGCTTGAACATCTCCTTGCCCACGTCGCCCTGCACCAGCGCGTCGATGGCGGCGTAGTCCGGCATCAGGAAGGGCAGCGAGAACAGGTTCAGTTGCTTGATCTGCGGCGACCAGTTGATGGTCGAGCCGACGGCCATGTCGATCACGCCCTGGCGGATGGCGGTGAATTCGCGGGTCTGGTCGCCCTGCACCAGCGAGGTGCCGGGGTAGACCTTGATGTTGATGCGGCCCTGCGTGCGCTCGCGCACCAGGTTCGACCAGATCTCGGCGCCCTGGCCCCACGGGAAAGTGGTGCCGACGACGATGGAGAGCTTGTATTCGGGCTTGTAGTTCTGCGCCTGCGCGGCGGCGGGCAGGCCAACCACGGCGGCGGCGCACAGGGTGGCGCCGATCAGCTTGCGGATATTCATGTTGCGTCTCCTCTCTTTGCGGGTCTGTCTGTTGTTGTCATGAATGCATGCCGGACGAGCCGGTCCGGGTCCCTCAATAGCCCAGCTTGTGCGGCAGCCACAGCGCCAACTGCGGGAACACCAGCACCGCCACCAGCACCAGGAACATCGCGCCCAGCAGCCACACCACCCAGCGCACGGTCGATTCCATCGGCACGCGCGCGATGCGGCACGACACCATCAGGTTGACCGCCAGCGGCGGGGTGAACTGGCCCAGCGCCACCTTCAGCGTCAGGATCACGCCGAACCACACCGGATCCCAGTTGTAGGCCTTGGCGATCGGCATCAGGAGCGGCACGAAGATCAGGAAGATGGAGATGCCGTCCAGGAACATGCCGACGGTCATCAGCAGCAGGATCAGCAGCGCCAGCACGCCCCATTCGCCCAGCCCGGAATTGACGATGGCGTGGGTGATCGGGTCGATCACGCTGAGCGTGGACAGGGCCCAGGCGAAGATGCCGGCCAGGGTCACCACCAGCATGATCACGGCCGACAGCTCGGCGGCCTCGCGCAGGATCACGTACAGGTCGCGCAGCTTGATGGTGCGGTGGATGCACATGCCCACGAACAGGCCGTAGAACACCGCGACCACGGCCGCCTCGGTGGGCGTGAACCAGCCCATGCGCATGCCGCCCAAAATCAGCACCGGCGCGGCCAGGCCCCACGAGGCTTCGCGCAGGCTTTTCCAGAACGGCGGACGCGGCAGGTGCGCTTCCAGCATGCCCATCTTGTGCTTGCGCGACAGCCACACGGCCGGCACGATCAGCGCCAGGCCGGCCAGGACGCCCGGCACCATGCCGGCGGCGAACAGCGCCGGCACCGAGGCTTCGGGCACCAGCACCGAATAGATGATGAAGGCCACCGATGGCGGGATCAGAATGTCGGTGGCCGCGCCGGCCGCCACCACCGAGGCCGAGAACGAGCCCGGGTAGCCGGCGCGCGACATGGCCGCGATCATCACCGCGCCCACCGCGGCGGCGCAGGCCGGGCCGGAGCCGGAGATGCCGCCCAGGAACATGGCCACGGCGATCGACACCAGCGGCAGCATGCCCGGGCCGCGCCCGACGATGGCGATGGCGAAATCCACCAGCCGCTTGGCCACGCCGGAGCGGTCGAAGATGGAGCCGACCAGCACGAACATGGGAATCGCCAGCAGCGGGTACTTGGCCAGCCCGGCGTAGAAGTTCTGCGGCACGGTCAGCAGGCCATACCAGGGCGTGTCCAGGTTGGACAGCACGATGGCCACGGTGCCGCCGATGCCCAGCGCCACGCCGACCGGCACGCCGATCAGCATCAGCGCGATGAAGACCGCGAACAGGATGCCGGCGATCATGCCTGGCCCTCGTCGGCCTTGGGTAGCGGCGCCTTCCACAGGCGCCGCAGCGTGCCCAGGGTGCGCAGCGAGATGGCGGCGGCCATCACCGGCAGCCAGATCGAATACCACCAGGTCGGCACGCCGATGGCCGGCGAGGTTTCCTCGTAGATGAATTCATCGGACACCAGCTTGACCGACAGCACCGTCAGCAGCACGAAGAACGCCAGCACGCAGAAGTTGGCGATCAGCGCCATGATGCGCTGGCGCCGCGGCGAGCCGTTGTCGGCCAGGATCTCGATGCGGATGTGGTGGTTGCGCACGAAGGCGACGCTGCCGCCGGCCATGGTCAGCACGATCAGCAGGAACACCGAGATCTCTTCGGTCCAGGCGAACGACTGGTCGGTGAAGTAGCGCACCAGCACGTTCAGGAAGGTAATCAGCGCCAAGGCCGCCAGCAGGATCACGGCCAGCCAGTCCTCGATGGCCAGCGGCACTTTCACGGCGGGGTCTGCTTCGGCGGGGATGATCGGTTCGACGGGCTCGGCGGGGGCTTCGGGGCGTGACATGTGAGGCGACGGCCAGCGCGGCGAGGCGCTTTCTTGGTATGGGGTCGCTGCATCCTACCGTCGGGGCGGAAGGGCGGGTGTTCGTGTTTTCCCGCGCTGCGGTATGGCCGCAACATGGTGCATCGCAATAGCCGGGGTGCTGGGGCGGGCCTTGGGCCCGCCATAATCCGCGCGGGCGGCAAGGCTTTGCGCGCCATATTGCTGTGCAGCAGGCCCCGCGCCTCGTCGCGGAATTCTTTTGTAACAATGACCAAAGCCGGACGAATTCGGGCCGGATCGGGACAGGGCCGTGCTTCCGTCCGGGAAAACCCGCCAAGCGGGGTAAAATCCTGTTTTTGCTTCCCTCCTTATATACGGCGCCCGCATCGTGTCCCTTGTTCAGCATCTGCCTGGTTCCTCCGTCCTGTCCTCCTTTCGTCGTGACCGCCTGCTGGCGCAACTGAAGGAAGCCGGCCTGCCGGTGGCCGACATTTCCGCCCGCTACGAGCACTTCGTCAGCACCGACGCCGCCCTGACGGCCGAGCAGCAGCAGCACCTGGCCCAATTGCTGGACTACGGCACCCCCGCCACCGGCGAGGCGCCGGCCAAGAGCCTGGCGCTGCTGGTGATCCCGCGCCTGGGCACGATCTCGCCGTGGGCCAGCAAGGCCACAGACATCGCCCACAACTGTGGCTTGTCGGCCGTGCACCGCATCGAACGCGGCGTGCGCTACGTCATCACGCCCGAACGCGGCCTGCTGGGCAGCAAGACCTTCGACGCCGACATGCTGGCGCGCGCGGCCGACTGCCTGCACGACCGCATGACCGAAACCGTGGTCGACGCCAGCTTCGACGGCCAGGCGCTGTTCCAGCCGCTGGCCGGCAAGCCGATGCGCACGGTCGACGTGCAGGCGCGCGGCGCCGCCGCCCTGGTCGAGGCCAACAGCACGCTGGGCCTGGCCCTGTCCGATGACGAGATCGAATACCTGGCCAAGTCGTTCAGCGACCTGGGCCGCGATCCCACCGACGTCGAACTGATGATGTTCGCGCAGGCCAACAGCGAACACTGCCGCCACAAGATCTTCAACGCCCAGTGGGTGATCGACGGCCAGGAGCAGCCCAACACGCTGTTCGGCATGATCCGCGCCACCCACAAGGCGCAGCCGGAAGGCACCGTGGTGGCCTACTCGGACAACGCCGCCATCATGGCCGGCGGCCCGGCGCAGCGCTTCCAGGCCGGCGTGCCCGGGGTGACGGGCGAGGGCGTGGATGGCGCCAAGTACATCCGCCGCGACACCACCGTGCACACCCTGATGAAGGTCGAGACGCACAACCACCCGACCGCGATCGCGCCGTTCCCCGGCGCCTCGACCGGCGCCGGCGGCGAAATCCGCGACGAAGGCGCCACCGGCCGCGGCTCCAAGCCCAAGGCCGGCCTGACCGGTTTCACCGTCTCGCACCTGCGCTTCGACGACGCCACGCAGCCCTGGGAAGCCGACCACCACGGCCTGCCGGACCGCATCGCCTCGCCGCTGTCCATCATGATCGACGGCCCCATCGGCGGCGCCGCCTTCAACAACGAATTCGGCCGTCCCAACCTGCTGGGCTATTTCCGTTCGTTCGAGCAGACCGCCGGCGGCACCCGCTGGGGCTACCACAAGCCCATCATGATCGCGGGCGGCCTGGGCAGCATCGACGCCGGCCTGACGCACAAGGACGTGATTCCCCCCGGCGCGCTGCTGATCCAGTTGGGCGGCCCGGGTTTCCGCATCGGCATGGGCGGCGGCGCCGCCTCCAGCATCAGCATGGGCAGCAACTCGGCCGAGCTGGATTTCGACTCGGTCCAGCGCGGCAACCCCGAATTGGAACGCCGCGCCCAGGAGGTCATCGACCGCTGCTGGCAGCAGGCCGAGAACAACCCCATCATCGCCATCCATGACGTCGGCGCGGGCGGCCTGTCCAACGCCTTCCCGGAACTGGTCAACGACGCCGGCCGTGGCGCCATCTTCGATCTGAAGCGCGTGCCGCTGGAAGAATCCGGCCTGTCGCCCGCCGAGATCTGGAGCAATGAATCGCAGGAACGCTACGTCCTGTCGATCCTGCCCAAGGACCTGGAGCGCTTTGACGCCATCGCGCGCCGCGAACGCTGCCCCTACGCGGTGGTCGGCGTGGCCACCGAAGAACGCCAACTGCGCGTGGTCGACGGCGAGGGCCTGCCCGGCCTGGACACGATCCGTCCGCAGGGCGAGGCCGAGGTGCGTCCGGTCGACGTGCCGATCGACGTCATCCTGGGCAAGCCGCCGCGCATGACGCGCGACGTGCGCCGCATGCCGGGCGTGTCCGAGCCGCTCGACCTGGCCGGCATCGACCTGACCGAAGCGGCCTACCGCGTGCTGCGCCACCCCACGGTGGCCAACAAGTCGTTCCTCATCACCATCGGCGACCGCACCGTCGGCGGCCTCTCCAGCCGCGACCAGATGGTCGGCCCGTGGCAGGTGCCGGTGGCCGACTGCGCCGTCACCCTGGCTGACTACCAGGGCTTCCGCGGCGAAGCCATGGCCATGGGCGAACGCACCCCCATCGCCATGCTGAACGCGCCGGCCTCCGGCCGCATGGCCGTGGCCGAGGCCCTGACCAACCTGGCCGCCGCCGACGTGGCGCGCCTGGAAGACATCAAGCTGTCCGCCAACTGGATGGCCGCCTGCGGCGTCGAGGGCCAGGACGCCGCGCTGTACGACACCGTGTCGGCCGTCAGCGAGCTGTGCCAGGCCGCCGGCCTGTCGATCCCGGTGGGCAAGGACTCGCTGTCCATGAAGACCTCCTGGGAACAGGACGGCGAGCAGCGCCAGGTGGTGGCGCCGGTGTCGCTGATCGTCACGGCCTTCGCGCCGGTCGGCGACGTGCGCGCCAGCCTCACGCCGCAACTGCGCACCGACGCCGGCGACAGCGTGCTGATCCTGATCGACCTGGGCCGTGGCCTGCACCGCATGGGCGGCTCGATCCTGGCGCAGACCTACAACCAGGTCGGCGAGACCGTGCCGGACATCGACTCGCCCGAAGCGCTGCGCGCCTTCTTCGTCACCATCCGCACCCTGGCCGAGGCCGGCACCATCCTGGCCTACCACGACCGCTCCGACGGCGGCCTGTTCGCCACTTTGGTGGAAATGGCCTTCGCCGGCCGCACCGGCATCTCGGTCAACCTCGACATGCTGACCTTCGACCCGCAATCGGCCGATTGGGGCGACTACAAGATCCGTCCGGAACAGGTGGCGGTGCAGCGCGACGAACTGACGCTCAAGGCGCTGTTCGCCGAGGAAGCCGGCGCCGTCATCCAGGTGCCGGCCGCCCAGCGCGACGCCGTCATGCAGGTGCTGCGCGGCGCCGGCCTGTCGGCCCACTCGCACGTCATCGGCGGCCTGAACGGCGGCGACGAGGTCGAGTTCTACCGCGACGGCAAGAAGGTCTGGGGCCAGCCGCGCGCCGACCTCGGCCGCGCCTGGAGCGAAGTCTCCTACCGCATCATGGCGCGCCGCGACAACCCGGCCTGCGCCCAGGCCGAGCTGGACGTCTGGAACGACACGCAGGATCCGGGCATGAGCCCGAACGTGGCCTTCGACCCGCAGGAAGACGTGGCCGCGCCGTTCATCAACAGCGGCAAGCGCCCGCGCGTGGCGATCCTGCGCGAGCAGGGCTGCAACAGCCAGGTGGAAATGGGCTGGGCCTTCGACACCGCCGGCTTTGACGCGGTCGACGTGCACATGACCGACCTGCTGTCGGGCCGTGTCGACCTGGCGCAGGTGCAGGGCCTGGTGGCCGTGGGCGGCTTCAGCTACGGCGACGTGCTGGGCGCCGGCGAGGGCTGGGCCCGCACCATCCGCTTCAACAGCAAGCTGTCGGATCAGTTCGCGGCGTATTTCGCCCGCCCCGACACCTTCGCGCTGGGCGTGTGCAACGGCTGCCAGATGATGGCCGCGCTGGCCCCGATGATCCCCGGCGCCGAGCACTGGCCGCGCTTCACCCGCAACCTGTCCGAGAAGTACGAGGCGCGTCTGTCGATGGTCGAGCTGGCCAAGTCGCCGTCGATCTTCTTTGCCGGCATGGAAGGCGCGCGCATCCCGGTCGCGGTGGCGCACGGCGAAGGCTACGCCGACTTCTCGCAGCAGGGCGACGCCGGCCGCGTGCTGGCAGCGGCGCGCTACATCGACAACCGCGGCAACGCCACCGAGGCCTATCCGTTCAACCCGAACGGCAGCCCGGGCGGCCTGACCTCCGTCACCACCGCCGACGGCCGCTTCACCGTGATGATGCCGCACCCGGAACGCGTGACCCGCAACGTCATGATGTCGTGGGCGCCCGAGAAGTGGGGCAACGCCGACAGCGGCGGCCAGTTCAGCCCGTGGATGCGCATTTTCCGCAACGCGCGCGCCTGGCTGAAATAAGAAGCGCCTCAGCCCGCGCGTGTCGCGCGGGCTGCCCCCGAGAGGCCATGCGTCACGCAGGACATGGCCCACCTGGCAAAGCCCCACCGGTTTCGGTGGGGCTTTTTTCATGCGAGCAACGCGCGGCGGCCGGGGAGGCTCGCCGGTATTCGCTCCGTTGCTGTAATCGGTGCTGTAACCCAATGAGATATTTAACTTTTCATTGCAATAAGCCGTAAACAGGAGGACAGCCGCCCGCGGCGGCCTCCTGCAAACCCCGAGTGGCCCTCCCCATGTTCAAGAATCTGAGTATCCGCGCCGTCCTGACGACCGCGCTCTGTATCTTTTTCGCCCTTTTCCTGGTCACCGGCATCGCCGTCTACCAACAACTGACCTCCAACCGCAGCTCGATCGAGGTGATGCTGGACACCAACCTGGTGCGCGCCAACGCGGTCGACTCGGCCGGGGCCGAGCTGCTGCGCGCGCGTCTGGTGCTGCTGGCGGCCCAGACCACCTTGCTGGAAGGCAAGAGCATCGACAGCCTGGCCAGCATGCAGCGCCTGGACGGCTACACCAAGAAGGCCGCCGACCTGATCCAGAGCGCGCGCCAGAATCCCGAAACGTCGCCGGTGGGCAAGCCCTTGTTCGACGAGGCGCTGGCCGCCTATGAGGTCTACCAGCGCGACGCGATCACGCCGATGATCGCCGCGATCCGCGCCGGCAAGGCGCAGGACGCCAGCCGCCTGAACCTGGAAAAGGTCACGCCGCTGGGCATCGCCTTCACCCAGGCGATCCAGAAGTACGTGGACTTCGCCGACGAAATCGGCAAGCGCGTGGCGCGCGAAGCCAACGCCCGCATCAACGGCGCTATCGCCTTCCTGATCGGCCTGCTGGTGGTGGTGGCGGTGCTGGTGGTGGGCCTGTACGCGGTGTTCGCGCGCTCGGTGTTCCGGCCGCTGCACGAGGCCGGCCGCCTGTTCGATCGCATCGCCGGCGGCGACCTGACCAACCGCATCGAGCAGCGCGGCAACAACGAAATCGGCGTGCTGTACGCGGCGGTCAAGCGCATGCAGGACAGCCTGGCGCGCACCGTGGCCGCCGTGCGCCAGGGCGTGGAAGAGATCCACACCGGTTCGCGCGAGATCGCGGCCGGCAACATCGACCTGTCCTCGCGCACCGAGCAGCAGGCCGCTTCGCTGGAAGAAACCGCCGCCAGCATGGACGAGTTGTCGTCCACCGTGAAGAACAACGCCGACAGCTCGCGCAACGCCTCGCAATTGGCGACGGCGGCGTCCGACGTGGCCACCCGCGGCGGCCAGGCGGTGGGCGATGTGGTCGGCACCATGCGCGCCATCGCCGACAGCTCCAACCGCATCGCCGACATCGTCGGCGTGATCGACGGCATCGCCTTCCAGACCAACATCCTGGCGTTGAATGCCGCGGTGGAAGCGGCCCGCGCCGGCGAGCAGGGCAAGGGTTTCGCGGTGGTGGCCAGCGAAGTGCGCGCGCTGGCGCAGCGCAGCGGCCAGGCCGCCAAGGAGATCAAGGGCCTGATCGACGACTCCGTGCAGAAGGTCTCGATCGGCTCCGACCAGGTCGAAGCGGCCGGCGCCACCATGCAGGAGATTGTGACCTCGGTGCGCCGCGTGACGGACATCATCAACGAAATCTCCAGTGCCTCCGAAGAGCAGTCGCAGGGCATCGAGCAGGTGAACCAGGCGGTGTCGCAGATGGACAGCGTGACGCAGCAGAACGCCGCGCTGGTCGAACAGGCCGCCGCGTCGGCCGCCTCGCTCGAAGCGCAGGCGCAACGCCTGCGCGAAGCGGTGGCGGTGTTCAAGCTGCAGACCGGCCGGGTGATCGACGCCGAGGCGCCGGCCTTGGGCCGCGGCGCCGAGCCGGCGCTGATCGCCGCCTGAATCGCCGTCCTTCGGGGCGCGGGACGCCTGTGCGTGCCGCGTCTTGTTGATGAGGTGGCGCCGCGCCGCCGTTGCGGTCAGTCCGCCAGCGCCTGCGTCAGGTGCGCGATCAAGGCGCGGGTGCGCACCGGCAGCCGGGGTGCGCTGGTCAACGCGTACAACGCCACCGGCTCCAGTTCCCAATCCGGCAGCACTGCGACCAGCCCGGGCGCGGCCTCGCGCAGCGGCGCGATGCCGGCGCCGCGCGCGGCCAACTGCCGCGCCATCTCGGGATCATCCACGCAATAGCGTTCGCGCGTCATGACGACGGCGCGGTCCTGGCCGCGCCGCAGTTGCCAGCGCGCGGGCGCGCCGTTGTCGTCGGCATGCACGCCAATGCAGTCGTGCGCCGCCAGATCGGCCGGGCGTTCCGGCGCCGACCGTCGCGCCAGATACTCGGGGGCGGCATACAGGCGGGCGCGCAGGGCGCCCAAGCGATGCGCCAGCCAGGACGGGTCGCAGGGCGGTTCCAGCCGGATCGTCAGATCGGCGCCGTCCGGCGCCGGGGATGCGGCCGGCGTCACGCTCAATTGGAACCGCAGGCCGGGATGGCGTGCCGCGAAGGCCGCCAGCAAGGGCGCCAGCGCCTGCCGGGTGCGGGCGTCGGGCAGGTCCACGCGCAGCAGCCCGGCGTCGCGGCCCGCGCTGGCCGCCTGGCGCGGCGGCGGCGTCAGTGGAATGCCCAGCGCCGCGGCGGCGCGGCCGAAAGCCCCGACGCTGGTGACCTTGGCGAACACTTCCATCCTGGGCAGCGGTGTCATGGCGCGGGTTTCCTTGGAAGGCGCGGCCGGGGCCGCTCAGAAGGCGTAGACCACGCCGACGCTGCCGAACAGGTTGGCGCGGCGCTCGGTCAGCGGGCTGTCGCGTGCGTCGCCCAGCAGCGTGTTCACGCCCAGCGTGGTGATGGTGCTCCAGCTCGGGTTGATGCGGTACGACCAGGTGGTGAACAGCGCCGCCGACTTGAAGCCGGAGGACGGCGAGTAGGTCGACAGCCCGGCGCGGCTGCTGGCGGCCTGCGAGGAGGTGACGCCGTACCAGGTCTGCATGGCGTCGTGGCTGGCCCACTGCGTGCTGGCGCCGATATTGACGCGATGGGCGCCGTCCTGCCAGGCGGCGTAGGTGGCGCGCAGTTCGAGCGTGCCGCCGTAGCCGCTGCGCGCGGCCTGGCGGTAGGCGGCGCCCAGGGACAGTGGGCCGGGCGCCCATTCGACGAAGGCGCCGTAGGTGCCGTGGAAATCGATGTCGTCCAGGCCCTTGGTGCGGTCGGCGTCGCTGGAATCGCGGCCCAGGCCCATGCCGACGAACACGCCCGCCTTCCAGTCGGGCGCCAGTGCGGTCTGCAGGCCCATCGCAGGCAGGCCGGCGCGTGGCGAGATGAAGAAGTTGCCCGAGTGGTAGTTGACCAACGGCACCGGCAGGGCGCGGTATTCGCGCGACCCTTCGTAGACCGGCACGTAGCCGACGCTCAATCCGATGAAATTGGTGCCAGGTTGATCGGCCTGGGCCGGGGCGGCGGCGCAGGCCAGGGTGGCGGCCGTGGCGGCGCCAGTTGCTAACATAGCCAGCTTCATTGCGGGAACTTTCCTTTCTCGTGGGCGGGCGCCCGGCGATGGCCGGAGCGCGGCAAGGCGCCATTGTCGGGGCCGGCTTTTAAAAATTCTTTAAATCCGGGGCGGCACAATGCGACGCCATGGAGAGTCAGGGAGCGTTCTTGCAAGTTCTACTGGTGGAAGACGATGCGATGCTGGGAGACGCCTTGCGCGCCAGCATGGCGCAGGCCGGCATGCGCGTGGACTGGGTGCGCGACGTGCCCGAGGCCCGGCTGGCGCTGGTCGACCACGGCTACGGCGCCGTGCTGCTCGACCTGGGGCTGCCCGGCGGCAGCGGCCTGGCCGTGCTCAAGCACCTGCGCGGGCGCTACGACGCCACGCCGGTGCTCATCATCACCGCGCGCGACCGCCTGAGCGAGCGGGTGCAGGGGCTGGACGCCGGCGCCGACGACTATATCGTCAAGCCGTTCCAGCTCGACGAGCTGCTGGCCCGGCTGCGCGCCGTCGTGCGCCGCAGCAGCAATTCGGTGGTCTCGGTGCTGCGCTGCCGCGATGTGTCGCTGGATCCGGCGCGGCGGGTGGTGACCCGCGCGGGCGCCGAGGTGACGCTCAGCGCCAGCGAATACCGCACCCTGCTGGCGCTGATGGAGCGCGCCGGCCAGACCGTCAGCCGGGAGCAGTTGGAATCCGCCGTCTATGGCGGCAGCGGCACGATCGAAAGCAACACCGTGGCGGTGTACGTGCACCAATTGCGGCGCAAGCTGGGCGAGGACCTGGTTGCCACCGTGCACGGGCTGGGCTATCGCATTGCCGGCGGGGACGCGCCGTGAAGACGCTGCGCAAGCGCCTGACCGTCACGCTGTTGCTGACCCTGCTGCTGACCTGGGCGGCGGTGTTCCTGTTCCAGCAGCACGCGATGACGGAGGCCCGCACCGGCATCCGCGACCAGGCGCTGGTGGACTCGGCCAACCAGACCATCCTGTCGCTGCGCCGCAGCCTGCTCGAGGAACGGCCGGACGAGCGCTTCGAACTGCCGCCGTCCAGCCATTTCCGTGGCGAGCGCGCCTCGGTGCAGATCTGGTCGCTGGCCGACCGGCGCCTGGCGCTGCGTTCGCCGGAATCGCCGGCCCAGCCGCTCAATCCGCATTTCGATGATGGCTTCCGCGACAGTGTGATCGACGGCAGGCGCTGGCGCGTGTATTCGCTCAGCGACGCCTCCGGTCAGGTGCAGGTGCAGTTGGCCCGCGCCGACAGCGTGCTGCGGGCCGAAACGGTGGCCGCCTTCAAGCGCGGCCTGGTCATCGTCACCGCCTTGTTCCTGCTGCTGGCGGCGGCCACCTGGATCGTGGTGCGCCAGGCCTTCCGGCCGGTCAACCAGGCCGGCGAAGCGATCCTGCGGCGCGCGCCGTTCGATCTGGCGCCCCTGCCGCTGGACCGCCTGCCGGGCGAATTGCATCCCTATGTGCAGTCCATCAATGCCCTGTTGCTGCGCCTGCAGGCCGCCATGGACCACGAGCGCCGCTTCCTGGCCGACGCCGCGCACGAACTGCGCACGCCGCTGGCCGCGCTCGGCGCCCAGACCGAAGTGCTGCTGCAACGCATCGCCGACACGCCGGCCGCCGACGCCGCCCTGCAATTGCGCGCGGTGGCGCAGCGCACCGCGCGCCTGGCCGAGCAATTGCTGGACCAGGCCCGCATGGACGCGGCCAGCGAATCCGACGCGGATTCCGGACCGGTGGCGCTGGATACGCTGGTGGTGCTGCTGGTGCGCGATTGCGAGGCGGCCGCGGCGCGCAAGCGCCAGCGCATCCTGCTGGACGTGCAGGCCTGCGGCGCGCGCGGCGACATGGACACGCTGGGGGTGCTGGTGCGCAACCTGCTCGACAACGCCCTGCGCTACACCCCCGAGGGCGGGCAGATCGCGGTGTCCTGCGGGCCGGACGAATCCGGCAGGGCCTGGCTGCGGGTGGCCGACGACGGTCCCGGCATCGCGCCGGCCGAACGCGCGCGGGTGTTCGACCGCTTCTACCGCGCCCCGGGCGCCAATGGCGGCGGCAGCGGCATCGGCCTGTCGCTGGTGGCGCAGATCGCCGCGCGCCATGGCGCCGTGGTGGTTTTCACCCCCGGCCTGAACGGCCGGGGGATCGGCCTGATGGTCACCTTTCCCGCGGCCGCCGCGACATGAAAAAGGCCGGCGCAAATCGCCGGCCCGCGAAACAGGCGCCGTGGCGCGCGGGGCTTACTGATCCAGTTGGATCTTGGCGTCGGCCGCCACGTTCTTCCACTTCTTCACGTCGCTGGCGATCACGTTCTTGAACGCTTCGGACGTGCCGGCCACCACCGTGCCGCCCAGGCTGGCCAGCTTGGCCTTGACCTCGGGGTTGTTGAGCGCCTTGACCGAGGCGTCGTGCAGCTTCTGCGTCACGTCCGCCGGCAGGCCCTTGGGCGCCAGCAGGCCGTTCCAGGCGTTGGCCTCGTAGCGCGGCAGGCCGGCTTCCTTGAAGGTCGGCGTGTCGGGCAGTTCGGGCGAACGGGTGTCGGCGGCGATGGCGATGGGGAGGATCTGGCCGCCCTTGATGTACGGCAGCGAGGCCGGCACCGGCTCCCAGATCATCGAGACCTGACCGCTGATGACGTCGGTGAAGGCCGGGCCGGCGCCACGGTAGGCGATGTGCATGAGCTTGGCGCCCGTCATCGACTTCATCAGTTCCATCGCCAGGTTGCCCAGGCCGCCCGCGCCCGACGAGGCGTAGGTGTACTTGTCCGGGTTGGCCTTGGCGGCGGCGATCAGGCCGTTCAGGTCGGCGGCGGGGAAGTCCTTGGTCACGCTCAGCACGCCCGGCACGGTCACCAGTTGCGTGATGGCGGTGAAGTCCTGCACCGCGTCGTAGGTCAGGTTCTTGTACACCGCCGGGTTGGTGCCGTGGGTGCTGGACGAGGCCAGCAGCAGGATGTAGCCGTCGGGCGCGGCGTCGGCCACGAAGCGGGTGCCGATCGAGCCGCCCGCGCCGGCCTTGTTCTCGACCACCACGGTGGCGCCCAGCTCGGTGCCCAGTTGCGCGGCGAACACGCGGCCGATGATGTCGGCGGTGCCGCCGGGGGCGAACGGCACGATCAGGCGCACGGGCTTGTTGGGGTAGTCGGCCTGCTGCGCCGAGGCCGCGCCCGCGATCAGCGAGGCGCCGCTCAGCAACGCGACGGCGATTGCGGTTTTGGTTAGTTTCATGGTGTCTCCAGGCGAAGGTTAGTCGAGGCCGTTGAGCCAGTCGACGATGAGTTCGGCGATGCGGTCGCTGTTGCGGTCCAGCATGCAGAAATGGGAATTGCCGGCGATGCCCGCTGCGGGCAGGTCCAGCACGTCGGCGCGGCGGCCGGCCCGCCGCAGGGCGTCCCAGTAGGCGTCGGTCTGGGCGCGGTAGCGTTGCCAGGTGTCGTGGTGGTCGAAGTGGTCGCCCCATACCAGCAGGTGCGGGGGCAGGGGGCCGTCGACCAGTCCGGGCGTGCCGGTGGGTTCCACCGCCACCACCGCGCGAATCGGACCGGGGCATGCGCGCGCTAACTGCGTGGCGTAGCCGCCGCCCTGGCTGTGGCCGATGACGATGCAGGGGCCGGCCAGATCGAGCAGTTCGCGATAGGCGTCCAGCGCCATGGCGTCATGCGCCAGCCAGCGCGGCACGAACTGCTTGGCGAAGGTGTCGAAGGCCTCGGTGGGGAATTGCTGCGCCGCATGGATACGGCGCGGCTGGCCGGCGGGCGCGTAGCCGCCGGCCGGGCCGACGCGGAACAGGTGCCAGGCTTCTTCCTTGGAACGGAATATTGGCGCCGCGTCGTAGATCTGCGGGTACATCGCCCACGAGGCGCGGCCGCGCTCGGGCGCGTCGGCCACGAACACGTCATAGCCGGATTGCAGCAGCCGCCATAGCCAGCCCTGGCGGCCGTCCGGGGTGCTCTCCCATTGCGCGCCGGTCATGCCGCCGCCGTGCCACAGCAGCACCGGATGCGGGTGGCGCGGCTCGGCCAGGCGGTATTCCTGCACATAGAGCTGGCCGGCGCAGTAGCTGCCGTTCATGTCGATGGCGCGCGCGGCGCCGTTGCCCACCACCTGCCTGCGCAGCACCGGCAGTCCGCTGGCCGCGACCTCGCGGCCGCCCAGGAAGTGGCTGCGCAGGGATTTCAGCAGGATCGGGGCGTCGGACATCGGCATCTCCAGGGAACGCCGTAATACTAGTTGTAACAAGCGCGGGGTTTGTGCAAAATGTGCAGGGCCTGTGCCGATACGGCACAGCCACACAAGAAGAGGGGAGACGGATGGATATCAAGTGGCTGGAGGACTTCGTGGCGCTGTCGAAGGCGCGCAACCTGTTCCAGGCGGCCGAGGCGCGCAACGTCACGCATCCGGCCTTCGGGCGCCGCATCAAGGCGCTGGAGGACTGGGCCGGCGTGCCGCTGGTCGAGCGCGGCCACCAGGTGTCGACGCTGAACGCGGCCGGACGCAGCATGCTGGCGGCGGCCATCGACGTGCTGGACATCCTGCGCGAGACGCGCCAGGGCCTGCAGAAGCCGGAACAGGAGCGTGTCCGCCGCATCGCCATCGCCTCCGGCAAGACGCTGGCGCATTCGGTGCTGCCGGGGCTGATGGCCAGGGTGCAGCAGGGCATGCAGCCGTTCCAGTTGAAGGTGGTCACCACCACGCTCAACTTTGGCATCGACATGCTGGCCGACGGCGAGGTCGATTTCCTGCTGTGCCACGCGCACGAGCCGCTGTACGCGCAGATCGACAACCCCAACTACCGCTTTCGCCGGGTCGGCGCCGACAAGCTGGTGGCGGTCAGCGCGCCGCTGGCGCCGGGCAGCCGCCATCCGCGCCATGCCGTGCCCAAGCTGGCCTCGGATCCGGCCGTGCCGTTCCTGGCCTACGCCGACAGCATGTCGCTGGGCCGCATCCTGCGCGATCGCCTGCGCGGCCTGTGCGTGCCGGCGCGGTTGCAGGCCATGTATGAATCCGACCTGGCGGACGCGCTGCATGCCATGGCGCGGCAGGGCTTCGGCCTGGCGTGGCTGCCCCACACGCTGGTCGAATCCGACCTGCGCGCCGGCGCCCTGGTGCGCGCCGACAGCGCGCGCAACGACATCCACATGGAGATCCGGCTGTACCAGTCGGTGGCCAACGCCAAGCCGCTGGCGCGCCAGGTATGGGGGCGGATCGAGGCCTACGCGGCGCGCTAGGCATAAAATAGAGGATTATTCCGCTTCCCGACCACAGGATCCCGCGCCATGAACGCACGCATCCCCGACGACGCACTTCCTCCTACCCTCGATCCGAAGGCTCTGCAGGCTTTTGTGGACGACAAGTGGGACAACGAGATCATCCCCGCGCTGACCGACTACATCGCCATCCCGGCCAAGAGCCCGGCGTTCGACGCCGACTGGGAAAAGAACGCGTTCATCGAGCGCGTGGTGCGCGACGCGGCGCAGTGGGTCGAAGCCCAGAAGGTCTCGGGCCTGAAGCTGGAAGTGGTGCGCCTGCCCGGCCGCACGCCGGTGATCTTCTTTGACGCGCCCGCCACCCGCAGCGACAACGGCGACACCGTGCTGCTGTACGGCCACCTGGACAAGCAGCCGGAATTCTCGGGCTGGCGCGCCGGCCTCGGCCCCTGGACCCCCAAGTACGAAGATGGCAAGCTCTACGGCCGCGGCGGCGCCGACGACGGCTACGCCGTGTACGCCTCGCTCACCGCCATCATGGCGCTGGACAAGCAGGGCATCCCGCGGCCGCGCTGCGTGGGCATCGTCGAGACCTGTGAGGAATCCGGCAGCTACGACCTGCTGCCCTATGTCGACGCGCTGCGTGACCGCCTGGGCAACGTGGCCCTGGTGGTGTGCCTGGATTCGGGCGCCGGCAACTACGACCAGTTGTGGATGACCACCTCGCTGCGCGGCATGGTGTCGGGCACGCTGGAAGTGCAGGTGCTGGACGAAGGCGTGCACTCGGGTGACTCCAGCGGCGTGGTGCCGTCGTCGTTCCGCATCCTGCGCCATCTGCTGGACCGCCTCGAAGACAGCGCCACCGGCCGCCTGCTGCCGCAGAGCCTGCACTGCGAAATTCCCGCCGACCGCATCGAACAGGTGCACGCCACCGCCCGCATCCTGGGCGACGAAGTGTGGCGCCGCTTCCCCTGGAGCTGCGGCGCCGACGGCGGCTTCGTGCTGCCCATGACGACCGAGCCGGAACAGGCCCTGTTGAACCGCACCTGGCGCCCGACGCTGTCGGTGACCGGCGCCGAAGGCCTGCCGCCGCTGTCCAGCGCCGGCAACGTGCTGCGCCCGCGCACCGCCTTCAAGCTGTCGCTGCGCCTGCCGCCGCTGGTCGACGCCGTCGCCGCCTCGGAGGAAATCAAGGCCCTGCTGGAAGCCGACGCGCCCTACAACGCCAAGGTCCTCTTCAAGGCCAACGAAGGCGCCGCCACCGGCTGGAACGCGCCGGCCTCGGCGCCGTGGCTGACCCAGGCGCTGGATGCCGCCTCGCAGCAGTACTATGGCGCGCCCTGCGGCTACATCGGCCAGGGCGGCACCATTCCGCTGATGAGCATGCTGCAGAAGGGCTTCCCCAAGGCCCAGTTCATGGTGTGCGGCGTGCTGGGCCCCAAGTCCAACGCCCACGGCCCGAATGAATTCCTGCACGTGCCCTACGGCAAGAAGCTGACCGCCGCGGTCGCGCAGACCATGGCGGCGATGCCGGCGGCCTGATCGGCGTTGGCGGATGAAAGAAAGCCCGGCCTGGCCGGGCTTTTTTCATGGCGTCGGATGCGCTGCCGAGAGCCGCGCCGATGGGCGGAACACGACGCGCATGGCTGTCTCGGACGTCACCCGCAGGAGTACGTCGCAGCGGGGGCGGGTGAATCGTTGCGCGATCCGCCGCAGTAATGCCCATAGGCCGCTCAGGATGAAGACGGTGTCCGTGATCGGGTTGGGAATGAATGAGAGGGGGGCCGTATTTTGGGGCGCGATCTGTACTACGCTGTACAGGCCGTCCGTCGCCAGCAGCGCCTGCATGCGTCGCGTCAGCATATCCATGGCGCTGATGTTCTCGACGTAGAAGTTCTCGCGTTGCCGCAGCAGCATCACCAGTTCATCGTCGGACAGGCGGTTGGCGAAATAGGTGAGCGCGATGGCCATCCGTTTCTCTCGTGGTAGTCGTGGCGCCACTCTAGCGCGGCCCCGTCGCGCGGTGCCACAGGCTCCGGCAATGTCGGACGGAGGGTGGATGGCGAGCGCGGCCGTCAACGGCGCCCCGGCCGCCGCCGTCACAGCGTCCGCGCCAGCGCCATCGCCCCGAACAGCGCCGCCAGCCCCAACCCGAGCGAGAGGCCGGCGTACAGCAGCGCGGTGCCGATGCGACCCTGTTCCACATGCAGCGCGGTCTCCAGCGCGAAGGTCGAAAAGGTGGTGAAGCCGCCGACAATGCCGGTGGTCAGGAACAGCCGGGTCGGCTGCGACACCGAGAACTTCAGCGCCAGCAGTTCGGTGATCAGCCCCATGACGAAGCAGCCGATCACGTTGGTGACCAGGGTGGCGTAGGGGAAGGCGATCCAGCCCAGGCGCAACGCGGCCAGGCTCATGCCGTAGCGGGCGGCCGAGCCGAGGCCGCCACCGATGAAAACCAGCAATAGATTCAAGATTTCTCTCCAGGTGAAACGATGGAGAGCAACAGCCTGGGGCTTGTCCACGGACCGCGCCGGTTGAAGGCGCGGGCGGCCTGCGACGAGGTCGCGGCCCGAAAAACAAGAAACCCGCCGCGGCGGGTTTTGTCCGGACGGCACCCGCTGCGGGCATGTTGCCCGGTCAGCAGGAGCCATCAGCCGAGGGATCGGCGGTTTTGGGAAGCTCCATTCCCATTGCGATCGATTGTATCCCAGGCGCGGCGGCAGGGCGTTGGCCCAGGGTGAACCCGGTCGCGGGGCCTTCCACCGGGTCGCCTATACTCGCGTTTTGCCAGGATGACCCGCCATGATTTCCACTTCCGACGCCTACGCCAACGTGGTTGCCGAAACCCGCCATTGGCTCACCCAGGCCGTGATCGGCCTGAATCTCTGTCCGTTCGCCAAGGCGGTTCAGGTCAAGGACCAGATCCGCTTTGCCGTCAGCGATGCGACCGACGCCGAGGGCGTCCTGACCGACCTGCAGGACGAGCTGGCCTTGCTGGCCGAGGCCGATCCGGAAAAGATCGACACCACGCTGCTGATCATTCCCGACGCGCTCGATGATTTCCTGGAGTTCAACGACTTCGAGGACCTGTCGGACCGCCTGCTCAAGCGCATGCGTCTGGTGGGCGAGCTGCAAGTGGCCACGTTCCACCCCCGGTTCCAGTTCGCCGACACCCAGCCGGACGATATCGAGAACTACACCAACCGCTCGCCATATCCCATCCTGCACCTGCTGCGTGAAGACAGCATCGACCGCGCGGTCGAGTCCTTCCCTGACGCCGCCGAGATTTACGAGAAGAACATCGACACGATGCAGCGGCTGGGCCTGGAAGGCTGGAAGCGGTTGATGAGCAAGTCCTGAGGCGGGCTTTGCTCAGGTTCCAGGCGGGCCTCTCCGGCGCGGGGCCGCGCAGGCGCGCGGCGTGGGGGCGAACCCGGCACCGGGATATCCCTAGATAGCCCCCGCGCCATATTGCATACAAGATACCGTCATTGAGACCCCCCGCCGTTCGGCGGGCGGCCTGTGCTTCCTTCCCCCTTGTTCATCGCATGGCTCGCGCGGCCGCCTGTCGCGCGGTCGTCGTGCGCGCCTGTCTGGAGAGAGCCTTATGCCGTTCACCCGCCGCCACGCCCTGGGCGCGCTTGCCGCGCTGCCGTTGATGCCTCGCCTGGCGCATGCCCAGGCCCAGGCCGATTTCCCCACCCGCCCCGTGCGCCTGCTGGTCGGCTTCGCGCCCGGCGGCCTGACCGACATCGCCGCGCGCGCGCTGGCCGAACGCATGGGCAAGGTCCTGAAGGGCAACGTGGTGGTCGAGAACCGGCCGGGCGGCCAGGCCATCATCGCCACGGTTGCGGTGGCGCGGGCCGAGCCGGACGGCTACACGCTGGGCTTTGCCGGCACCAACGGCATGATCCTGAACCCCTTGCTCTACAACAACCTGCCGTACCAGCAGTCGGACTTCAAGCAGTTGGGGTCGATGGGCAAGTCGCCGATGCTGCTGATCGTGCATCCGGCGCTGGGCGTCAAGAACGTGCAGGAATTCATCGCGCTGGCCAAGAAGAAGCCGGGCGACATCACCTGCGCCCATGCCGGGCGCGGCGTCATCAACCACCTGGCGCTGCTGCACTTCCAGTCCAAGACCGGCACGCAGTTCCAGGACGTGCCCTACAAGGGCAGCGGCCCGGCGCTGCTGGACCTGATGGCCGGCACGGTGCAGAGCACCTTCGATTTCCCGACCTCGGCGCTGCCCAACATCCAGTCGGGCAAGCTGCAGGTGCTGGCGGTGACGGCCGACCGGCGCCTGTCGAGCCTGCCCGACGTGCCGACCATGAAAGAGGCCGGCGTCGATGGCTTCGAGCTGTACACCCGCATGATGATCTCGGGCCCGGCGGCGATGCCGGCGGCGGTCGCCGCGACGCTGGAGAACGCGGTGCGCGAAGGCACGCGCGACCCCAGCCTGGTCAAGCAGTTCGCCGAGCAGGGGGTGACCGTGGAGTTCACCTCGTCGGCCGACCTGGACCGGGTCATCGCCGAAGAGTCCGCCATGTGGGCCGGCGTGATCCGCGCCAACAACGTGCCCAAGACCGACCTGAAAGGCTGAGGACGCGCAATGACCGAACAAGCCCGCATCACCGTCAGCCCCGAATCCGCGCTGATCGACGTGCCGCGCGAGATCCGCATCGACGGCTTTCCCGCCTACGCCTTCGTCACCGTCACGGCCCGCATGTCGATGAGCGGCGTGCCGTGGCGCTCGCAGGCGGTGTTCATGGCCGGCCACGACGGCAGCCTGGACCTGGCGCGCGATTGCCCGGTGTCCGGCAGCTATGCCGAGCCGTCCGCCATGGGACTGGTGTGGTCGATGACCTGCGAGGAGATGGACCGGGTGGTGTTTCCGCCCGATCGCACCGAGCCGCTGGTGATTGACCTGCACGCCACCGACGGCCAGCGTGAGGCCGCCGCGCGGCTGGTGCAGACCTTCGTGGCCGAGGGCGTCACGCACCGCGCGGTGCGCGAGCAGGTCGGCGGCATGACGCTGTCGGGCGAGCTCTACACGCCCGCCGGCCCCGGCCCGCATCCGCTGGTGATCTACATGAACGGCTCGTCCGGCGGCGTCAACGCGCCGCGCGCGGCGCTGTTCGCGGCCCGCGGCTACCAGTGCCTGGCGCTGGCCATCTTCAACCACGATGGCCGGCCCAAGTACCTGAACGACATGCCGCTGGAATATTTCGAGCAGGCGCTGCGCTGGGCCCGCGCCGAGCTCAAGCCGCGCGATGGTTTCGTGGCGCTGTCCGGCATCAGCCGCGGCGGCGAGACCTCATTGCTCGTGGCGTCGCACTATCCCGACCTGGTGAGCGCGGTGGTGGCCTACGTGCCGTCGCCGGTGACGCATGGCGTGGTCAGCGCCGGCGAGCCGGGCACGGGACGCAATGCGCAGGTCTGGCGCAAGGGCGGCGAACCCTTGCCGCACCTGTGGCAGGACAACCCCAGCGCCGATTGGGAGGCGGCCTACGCCTCGGATCCACCCTACCGGCAGACCCATGCGTTCCTGAGCGCCAGCCGCGATGCCGCCGCGTTCGAACGCGCCCGCATCCCGGTGGAACGCTATCCGGGCCCGGTGCTGCTGGTGAGCGCGTCGGACGACGGCTTCTGGCCCAGCACCGCGTATTCCGAGATCGTCATGCGCCAGCGCGAGGCGCACGGGCTGCCCACGTCGCATTACGTCTGCAAGGGGGCGGGGCATCACGTGCACTATCCGTGCCTGCCGGCCACGCTGATCAGCAAGCCGCACGCCATGTCCGGCCTGTTGCTGGACGCGGGCGGCACGCCGCCGGCCAACGCTGCCGGCAATGAGGGATCCTATCGCGCGGTGCTGGCCTTCCTGGCGCGCGCGACCGGGCAAGGCCAGTAACGCGCACGGCCCCGACCGGCGAGGCCGGCGGGGCCGTGGGGCGCGGGCTGGCGCATGCGCCGGCCCGCGGGCGTTCCAGAAGATCATGCCTCGGCGGCGGCTTCCTCGGTCGCGGCGACCGGCTGCACCTGGTCGATCAGGCTGGGCCAGGTGTTGATCGACAGCAGGTGGCAATAGACCAGCGGCAGCCAGCCATTGGCGCGCCAGCGCAGGAATTCCGCTTCCGGCAGCTTGTTGAACTTGGCTTCGTCGATCACCTTGAAGCCGGACATGGCCAGGCGCTGGCCGTCGGCCAGGGTGATGTCGGCGCGGTTCTCGATCAGCAGGTCGGCGTCGGCCAGGGCGCGCGCGAATTCCAGCGTGTAGGCGTGTTGGTTCTGGTAGTCGCGGCAGAATTCCAGGGCGCTGCGGGCCAGCGCGGTCGGCTCGCCGGCCTCGTCGAAGAACGGGTTGTCACGGCCTTCGACCACCGAGGCGGCCTTCTCGTCGACGCACAGCGTGTACTGGCTGCGGTCTTCGTTCTCCATGAAGATGAAGGGATAGCGGCGCACGTAGGCCGGGATGTAGGTGCCGGGGCGCCATTGGCCCTGCGCGTCGACGAACAGGTTTTCCTGGCCGCGCACGCCCAGCACCGCGACCGGCGTGGGCTGTTCGCCATCGGTGAAGACGATGGGGAAGTGGCGGCACGCGGTCGGCAGCTCGGTGGCGACCAGCGGCACCGCGTTGGTCCTGGCGGCGTAGGCGAAGCCGGTGTTGCCGGCCAGCGACAGGTTGGCGTGCGCGCCGGCGGCGAGCGGACGGGGTTGCTCGTAGAAGAGGGGAAGCGAGGTTTGCGTCGTCATGGTGTCTGGTCAGAGAGTACGGGATTGGATGTCGGTGTCGCGGCGCGCGTCGTCGGCGGCGCCTTCGACGGCGGGGCGTTGTGGGTTGCCGCCCGGGGTTTGCAGCACCGGGTGGTTGCCGGTCGGCACGGTCAAGACCGCATTGTCGCCGGAAGGCAGTTGCCAGGAAAAGGCCGAGGCCACCGTCAGCACCTGCGGATCAGCGAAGGCGCCCAGCACGTCGGGGCCGAAGCCCTTGGACGGCACGGTGCCCTGGAACAGCGGGTTGGCGGTGGGCGTGCTGGGGATCACCGAGCGCGGGGCCGTGACCGCCGCCAGGCGGTCGATCACGTCCGTCTGGCCCCAGGCGGCGCCGTTCATGAAGTACGGCGCGCCGGCCAGCGAGCTGCGGATCGTGGTGGCGGCCATGGAACCGGTCTTGCCGCCGATCGTGCCCCACATATCGGCGGAGCCGGCGTTCTGCACGGTCAGCCCGGCCACGTTCAGCTTGTGGCTCGGATCCGCGTCGTTCAGGCCGATGCGCAGCGCGCCCACGCCGGAGGCCAGCGTCAGCGAGGTCTGCGGGCCGCTCAGGCCGATGGCGGTGATGTCGCCGTTGGTCTGGATGACCGCGTTGCCGCCTTGCAGCTTCGCCGGCGCGCCCAGGTTGATGGGGCCCTGCGTCACCAGCAATTGCGCCGGCAGCGTCAGCCCGGCGCCGCCGGTCTGGGTGAAGCCGGTGGCGGCCTTCACGGTGCTGCCCGCGCCAAAGGACGTGGTGCCGGTCGGGCTGGTATTGGCGATGCGGATCGAACCCGTGTCGGCGGTGACGTTCTTGCCAAATGACAGCGTGCCGCCCGAGATGTCGATGCCGTCCGGGCCGGAGGCGCGCACCGCGCCGTTGTAGCTGGCGGACTTGGCCTCCAACTGCTGCACACGGTAGGCGCTGACGTCGCCGTTGAACACGATGGTGTCGACGGCGCGCAGGGTCAGCGAACCCAGGCCGGTGGCATCGCCCGCGACCTGGATGTTCTTGCCGGCGTTGACGTTCAGGTTGTTGCCGTTGCCGCCATCCAGCTTGCTGCCCAGGATCACCGAGCCGGTGTCGGTGGTCAGGTCGCGGTCGCCCTTCAGCGTCACGGCGCCGTTGTAGACCTGGTCGCCCGTGGTGTGCGTCTTGCCGCCGCCCAGGGTGGTGGTGCCGGTGACGGCCACGCTGCGCAGCGGCGTGGTGGCGCCGACGTCGCCCTGGATATCGGCGTTGCCGACGATGACCAGGCCTTGCTGGCCCGGCTGGGTGCCGTCGACGCCGGCCTTGAGCTGCACGTTGGCGCCGGTCAGGGTGGTGTCCACGCCGCTCAGGATGACGTGCTGGCCGTATTGCTGCGTGCCGGTGGTGTCCACCGAGCCGCCGTTGATCAGCACGTCGCCATTGCCGCCGGTCTGCACCGAGGCGGCGCGCACCGGGCCGTCCAGCACGATGTCGCCGGCGGCGCTGACCTTCAGGTCGCCCAGGCGCGAGCCCTGGCCGACCGGGCCGGAGAAGGTCACTTCGCCTTGATTGGCGACGACCGTCAGGCCGTGGCCGCCATCGACCGCGCGGTCGAAGCCGATGTCGCCCTGGCGGCTGGTCACCGAGACGTTGCCGCCCACGGTCACATTGCCCTGGTACGACTGTTCGCCGTCGGTGACGATGCTGCCGGCGCCCAGCGTGGCGTTGCCCGTGACCGTCAGGCTGGCCAGCGGATCATTGGCGCCCAGCGGTCCCTTGAGCACGGCATTGCCGTCGATGGTCAGGTCGTGCTCGCCGTCGCCGCCGCCCAGCAGGCTGACGGTGCTGCCCTTGAGCACGGTGTCGGTGCTGAACACGGCGCGTTCGCCATAGGACTGCGTGCCGGTGGTGTCGATCAGGCCGCCGTTGATGGCCAAGGTGCCGCCCGCGTCGGTGTTGACCGACGCGGCGTACACGGCCTTCTCGAAGGTGGTGGTGCCGTTGCTGTTGACGGCCAGGGCGCCCAGGCGGCCCGTGGCGGCGTCGCCGACCTGTTCGGCAAAGCGCACGTCGCCGCTGCCGCTGCTGACCGTCAGGCCGCTGCCGTTGCCGCTGGTGACCGTATCGTTGAAGGTCACCTTGGCGTCGGCGGTGCTCAGTTGCGCATTGCCGGACAGTTCGACCTTGCCCAGGTAGGACTGTTTGCCCACCGTCTTGAGCGGGCCGCCGCCGAGCGTCGCGTCGCCGTCGACGGTCAGATAGGCCAGGCGGCCATTGGCGCCGGCGCCCACCGGGCCGTTGATCGTGGCCGGACCTTCGATGGTCAGGCCCTGGTCCTCGTCGGTCGAGTTCGCGCCGCCGGCCAGGGTCACGCTGGCGCCCTTGAGCGTGACGTTGCCGCCCAGCGTGACCAGCTCGCCGAATCGCATGACGCCAGTGGTGTCGACGCGCTCTCCCGTGATGGTCACGGCACCCGGGTCGTCGGTCTGCACCGATGCCGCGTAGACCGAACCATTGAAGGCGGTCGTGCCGGCCGTGTCGACCGTCAGGCTGCCCAGGCGTTGCGTGGCGCTGCCGACCGCGTCGAAGCTGACGTCGCCGCCGGCCGTGGACACGACGTGCAGGTCATGCGTGCCGTCCAGCGCGCCGTCGAAGGCCACGCCGCCGGTGGTGGTGCTCAGCGTGTGATCGCCGCTCAGCGTCACGGCGCCCTTGTAGCGCTGGTTGCCGGTGGTGGCGATGCTGCCCGCATTGAGCGTGGCGGCGCCGTCCAGCGTCAGGCTGGCCAGCTTGGTGGTGGCGCCGATGGCGCCGGTCAGCAGGGCCGTGCCGTCGATTTCCAGCGCATGGGCGCCGTCGGCGCCGTTGGCCAGGGTGACGGTGGTGCCGGTCAGCACCGCATCGTCGCCCAGCGTCACGTGGCCGACGTAGGTCTGCGTGCCGCTGGTGGTGACGCTGCCGCCGTTGATGGCCGTGTCGCCGGTGCCCGCCTGGTTGAGCGAGGCGATGTCGACCGCGCCGCCGTAGGCGGTGGTGCCGCTGCTGGTGACGGTCAGCGCGTTGGCGCCCGACACGGCGCCCGTGAAGGCGACCGCGCCGCTGCCGGTGGTCACGCTCACGGTGCTGGCCAGCGTGGTGGCGCCGTCGACGCCGAAGGCGCCGTTGGCGGTGGTGTACGCGCCGCGCAGCGTGGTGGCGCCGTTGTACTGCTGGGCGCCGGTGGTGGCGACCTGGCGCAGGTCGATGTTGTTGCCGGTGATGGTCAGGCTGGCCAGGTTGGAGGCATTGCCGCCCAGCGTGACGTCGCCGTCGTCGGCCACGATCACGGCCTGCTGCGCGCCGCCGTTCAGCGCGCCCGAGAGGGCGACGCCGCCGTTGGCGCCGTTGGCCGTCAGGGTGCGCTTGCCGCCGGCCAGCGTGGCGTTGCCGGTGATGCCGATGGCGCTGCCGGTCAGGTCGCCGTTGAGGGTGACGTTGCCGGTGTAGGTCTGGCTGCCGCTGGTGTTGGCGGCGGCCATGGCGATGGCCGCGCCGCTCACGGACAGGTCATGCACGTCGGCGCTGGCGATATCGTGGCTGACGGTGACGTTGCCGGCGGTGGAGGCCAGCGCGACGTCGCCGCCGTTGCCGGCCGACAGGCCGACCGTGCTCGCCAGGTTGCCGGCGGAGGCGATGCCGATGTTGCCGTCGGCCGTCGCGACGCGGCCCAGCGTCAACGGACCGGAGGCGTCCACATAGATGTCGCCGCTGCCCAGCACGTTGGCCTTGAGATTGCGGGCCGACGTGGTGAAGTGGTCGGCCTGGGTGCCGATGCCGGTCTTGCTGGTCAGGTCCAGGCTGTTGGCCGTGAGGGTGTTGTCCAGCCCCAGCAGCGAGCCCTCGGCGGCGCTCAGGATCACGGTGCCGCTGGCGGCGCCGGCGTTGACGATGCCGATCTCTACATCGCCGTGCTGCGAGGTCAGCGCGACGGTGCGGTTGCTGCCGACGGCGGTGGCCGAGGCGTTCAGCGAGCCGGTGGCCGTGGCGCTGATGTCGCCGTTGGCGGCGCTCAGCGACGCGTCGAGCGCGCCGGTGTTGGTCAGCGTCAGGTTGGCCGGCGTGCTGGTGCCGGTCAGGCTGGCCCCGATGGTGCGGGCTTCGGTCACCAGCGTGGTGTTGCCGCCCGCGGCGCCGCTGCTGAAATTCAGCGTGGTGCCCTTGACGTTGATCGTGCGCGGCGTGGCGCCGGCGGCCACCACGTCCTGCGTGCCCTTGAGCGTGATGGTGCCGTTGGCCTGCACGCCGGCGCTGGCCAGCGTCAGCTTGCCGCCCGAGGACAGCAGCAGGTTGGCGGCGGTGTTCGACATGCCGCCGCTGGCGTCCAGGTCGCCGGCCGTGGTCAGGTAGACCGAGCTGATGGCGCCGCTCTGCTGGATGTTGCCGCTGTTGGCGCTGAGCGCACGCGTGCCGATGTTGTTGACCACGATGACCGCGCCGTCGGCGGCGGTCGACAGGTTGCCCAGGGCGCCGAGGTTGGTGCGCAGCGCGATGCCGCCCGAGCCATTGCCCGGGTAGGCGGCCGAGCCGATGCTGCCGCCGGCGACGGCCGTCAGCGTGTTGCCCAGGACCAGGTTGTTGGCCACCGCGCCCAGGATGGAGCCGGCCGCATTCAGGCTGATGTCGCCGCCCGCCGAGGCGTCGATCGTGTTCACCGACAGGTCGCCGCTGGTGGTGGCGATCGAGATGTTGTTGCTGGCCGAGCCGTTGCGGCTGATGGCGCTGGTGACCAGGGTGGGGCCGGCGGTGGTGATGCCGATCGCGCCGTTCTGGGTGATGACCGACGCCAGCGTGCTGCCGGCCGCGCGGTTGTCGTTCAGGTAGATCGAGCCCGCGCCGGTGACTTCGGCGGTGATGTTGGCGGCGGTCGTCTGCAGGTTGTCGGGCGAGCCGGCGGCGCCGCCGATGCCCGCGCCGGCCTTGAGCACAACGTTGTTGCCGATGATGCGCGTGGAGTCCTCGCGGTCGTCGACGATGGTGCTGCCCGTCTTGCTGAAGTCGATGTTGACGCTGCCGGCGCCGGCGTCGATGTTGCCGGCCACCAACTGGCTGTTGGCGCCGTTGCCGGTGATCTTGATCGCGCCATTGGACGAGATCGCGTTGGCGATCTGCAGATTGCCGGCGGCGGCGATGTCGATGATGTTGCCCGACAGGTAGGAGTGGACGGAGTTGTTGTCCGCCGCCAGGTACATGCCGCCGCTGGTGGTGGCTTCGACGCGCTGGCCGGTCGCGTTGATGCGGCCGTTGCTGGCGCCGATGGCGTTGGCGGCGTTGAGCGCCACGCCGTAGGCCTTGACGGTGGCGCCGGCCGCGTCGGCCAGGATCGAACCGTTCTCGGCGTTGAGCGTGACCTGGCCGTGGTTGGCGCCGGCCTGCACGTTCTTGACCGTGATGTTGCCCGAGGTGGTCTTGACCGAGATGTCGTTGCCGGTGGCGTCGGTGCCAGAGGTGACGCTGGTCAGCGCCAGGCTGCCGTTGCCGGTGATGCGCGTCTCGCCATTGGCGACCGAGGTCGTCAGGCCGCCCAGCAGGTTGCCGCTGCTCTCCAGGTAGAGCGAGCCGTCGCCGGTGACGGTGGCCGACACCGGGCTGTTGGGCGCGGCGATCTTGATGGCCGCGTCGCGCGTGCCGATACCGTTCTGCGCCGTCAGCGTGATGGCGCCGGCGCCCGCGCCCGAGAGCGTGCCGCCGCCGTACAGGATGCTGCCGGTCTGGGCGTTCAGGGTCAGGGCGTTGCCGGTGCCATAGCTGACCGTGCCGACCAGGATGTCGCCGGTGGTGGTGGTGACCGACAGGTCGCCGCCCGCACGCAGGTTGCCCAGGTTGATCGAACCGGTCTGCTTGAGCCAGATGCCGCCCGAGGCGGTGGCGGCGATGTTCTTGACCTGGGTGTTCAGGGCCAGGCTGGACGAGCCGATGGTGTTGGGCGTGTCGCCCGACCCGGTGGACAGCGTCAGGTCGCCGGCGACGATCTTGGAGGACGCGTTCATGCCCTGGATCGAACCGCCGGTGTAGTAGTACGGGTTGGTCGACAGTGTGACCGAGCCATTCTGGGTGACGTCGATGTCGTGCACGTTGATCGCGCCCACGGCCTGGTACGTGAAGTTCAGGCCGGTCGTGTCGCGCACGATGGTCAGCGCGGTGACGTTGCCGGTGTCGGCGCCGCTGAACGTCAGGTTCTGGGCGTCGATGGTCAGGAAGCCGGCGCTGCCCAGGTTCGAGCCCTGCGCGTTGTTGCGGATGATGGTCAGGTCGGACAGGTCGGCCAGGTTGTCGACGTAGATGCTGCCCGGCGTGGCCATCGTCAGCTTGCCGGTGTTCAGGTGCAGGCGCGCCGAGTTGGACGCGCCAATCGTCGCGGCCGTGCCGTAGTTGGCCGTCAGGTTGACGCTCTTGCCGGTGACCAGGTTGCTGTTGTTGATGCCGGTGATGCTGCCGCGCGCGGTCGACAGGGTGACGGCGCCGTCGGTCGACGTGACGGTGCCCACGGTCAGGTTGCGGCCATTGCTGCCGGTGTCGGCGGCCAGCGTGACGTCGCCAGCCGCGGTAACCGAGGTTGCCTGCAGGCCATAGGTCTCGTTCAGCGCGATGCTGCCATCGGCGCGGTCGGTCCTGGTGGCGCTGAGCGTGACCGTGGTGGTGCCGCCGTTCAGGGCATTGGTGCGGATGGCGCTCTTGTTGCCGATCGAGCCGTTGGCCGTCAGGTTGACGGTGGTGGCGTTGTTGATCGTGCCGCTCAGGATCGAGCCGCCCGTGTTGTTGACCGAGAAGGCATTGCCATTGGTGTTGACCGTGCCCAGCTCGATGTCGCCGAGGGTGTTGCCCACCGAGCTGGCGCCGGTCGAGGTCAGGCTCGGCAGGCTGGTGTTGCCTTCCACCGTAATGAACGCGCCGCCGTTGTCGGCGCGGCCGCTCAGCGTGCTGACGCGGGTGTCGATGGCGTTGCCGGTGCCGGCGGCGCCGATGGCGTTGGCCGCCGTCAGGGTCAGGCCGGCCGCGTCGATCTTGGTGTTGGCGTCGCCGTCGCCCAGCAGCGAGCCGCCGCGCGAGTACAGCGCCACGTTGTCGTAGCCGACATTGATCGCGCCCACGGTGATGGTGCGGTCGCTGGTCACGCTCAGGTTCAGGCCGCCCGAGTCCTCGACCTTGGTCAGGACCAGGCCGGCGCTGCTGCCGCTGCCGCCGTCCGTGGCCTGGAACACGATGTTGCCGCCGTCGCGGGTGGGCGAGGTGATGCCGTAGCTGCGGGCGCTGTTGCCGGTGGAATACAGCGTCAGCGCGTCGATGTGGCGGTCGGAGTCGATGTAGACGTCGCCGGCGTTCTGGATGTTCACCAGCGGCGCCGACAAGTTGATCTCGCGGCCCACGGCGCCGATGGCGCCCGAGCCCTGGGTGGTGATCTGCACCGACGCGGCGGTGACGCGCTGGCTGTCGTCGGCGCTGCCCAGGATGCTGTTGTTGCTCGACAGGCGCACCGTGCCGTTCTGGGTGGTGTCGATGATGCCGATGTCCTGGCCGACGTTGCTCGATAGCATCAGGTTCAACCCGGTGTTGTCGCGCACCTCGTTGACCTGCAGGCGGCTGCCATCGTGGGCCACGTCGAACAGCAGTTCGTTGGACAGGATCTGGTAGGTGGCCGCCGACGAGCCGGTGGCGTACAGCGACAGGCTGGCCAGGTCGCGGTCGTTGTCCAGGTAGACGTGGCTGCCGGCGGTCAGGTACAGCTCGCCGGTGGTGGTGTGGATCGAGCCCGAGTTGTCGCCCGACGCCACGCCGATCTGGCCGCTGGCGCCCAGCGTGACCACGTCGCCGGTGATGTGCGAGGTCGGCGTCAGGTTCAGGATGTGGGTGCCCGAGCCAAAGGCGCCCAGGCTCACGGTGTTGGCCGGGCCGACGTCGACGTTGCCGACGTACAGCGTGCGGTCGCCGTTGAACGAGAAGTTCAGGCCGGTCAGGTCGCTGACCTCGGTCATCGTGTAGACGCCGGCGTCGGTGACGTTGAACGTCAGGCCCTTGGCCGCCACCTGCACCACGTTGTCCACGGCGCTGTTGGCGTGGTTGGCGGTGATGTTCAGCGAGAACAGGTCGCTGGCGTTGTTGACGTACAGGTTGCCGCCCGACTGCGTGGTCAGTTGGCGGGTGTCGGTCTGCATCGCGTTGCCGGCGGCGCCGATCGACTGCGTGGCGGTCAGCGTCAGGACCGGCGTGACGAAGCGGCCGGCGCCCTGGGTGATCGAGCCGTTGGTCACGTTGACCTGGGCCGAGCTGGTGGCGCTGTTGTCCAGCAGCGTCAGGTTCTTGTTGTTCGACACCCACAGGCTGCCGCGGACGTTGGACGAGAGCGAGTCGACGCTGACGAACAGCGGCTGGTTGGTGGCGTAGGTGCCCGTGACCGAACCGGCGTTCAGGGTCAGCGCGCCGGTGGTGATGTTGGGCGAGCTGGCGCTGGAGCTGTTGCCATAGATGGTGCCGCTGCTCGCCAGCGTCACCGAGCCGCCGGCGGCGGTGCTGACGTTGTTGACCGTCAGCGAGCGGTCCGACGAGATCGACAGCGCCAGGTTGCCGGTATTGGTGATGTTGTTGAGCGTCAGGCCGGCGACCCCGGTGGAGTCGCTCAGCGAGAACGCCGTCATGCCGCTGGCGCTGATGTTGTACGTGTTATTGATCGAACCGCTGCTGCTGCTGTGGTTGGCCGTCAGCGACAGCGCGGTCAGCGCCTTGTTGTTGGCGACCGACACGTTGCCGGCCGAGGCGATCGACAGGTTGGACGCGCTGGTCTGCGCCGAGACGCTGCCGTTGGTGCCGAGCGCGCTCAGGCTGACGTTGTTGCCGGTGATCAGGCCCGAGCCGCCGATGGTCGGGGCCAGGTCGGTATTGGCGTAGCGCGAGGTCAGCGACACCGAGCCGCTGCCGGTGTTGATGGCGTTGGCGGTGATGGCGGTGTCGGTATTGATCGTCAGCGCGGCGCCGCTCATGCTGGCGCCGATCGACAGATTGGTGCCGCCGCCGATCGTCAGCGACTGGCTGCCCAGGTTGCCGAAGGCGTAGCTGTTGGTGTCGAAGTTGGCGCTGCTGCCGGCGTCGCGGCGCGACAGGTACAGGTTCAGGCTGTTCAGCGCCAGCCCGCCGTTGTTCAGGTTGATGTCGCCGTTGTTGGTGATGGCCAGGTTGCTGGTGCTCAGGCGCAGCGCGCGGCTGCCGGCGCCGATGGCGCCGGTATTGGCGTCGCGCGCGGTGTAGCTGTCCGAGCCGGTGGCGGACAGCGTGACGCTGCCGGCCGTGATACGGCCGGTGCCGCCATCGCTGGTGATGCTGGAATTGAGGCCGCCGCCGGCGGTGGTCAGGCTGACGGAATTGGTGGCGGTGATGGCGCCGACCTGGATGTTCTTGCGGCCGCTGAAGCTGAAGTCGGTCAAGCCGCCCGTGACCTGCTGCAGGTACTGGGTGGTGCCATCGTCGCTGAGGGTGATGACCTGGCCGGCGCCGCCGCCGATGGCGAAGGTGCTGGCGCTGCCGGCGTTCTTCAGGCTGTTGATGGCCAGGCTGCGCAGCACGGTGTCGCTGCCGACGTACATGTTGTTGCCGGCGGTCAGGCTGAGCGCCGAGGTGCCGCTCAGGGCCAGCGTGCCGCCCGTGATGGACGAGCCGATGGAGCCGTTCGAGCCGGCCGTCAGCGCGACGGTCGCGGCGCGGATGACGCCGGGACTGGCCGGATTGTCGTTGCTGATGTTCTGGACCGATGCCAGGCTGACCTTGCCGTTGGCGCCCGCGTCGATGTTGCCGACCAGCAGGTTCTTGTTGTTGGCGGTGAAGCCGAAGTCCAGGTTGGTCGAGCTGGCGATGTCCGTCAGGTGGATGCCGAGGCCGTCGTCCGTGAGCGTGAAGGCCGTCAGGTTGGGCGCGGTGATGCCGTACACGCCATTGGCCGTGCCATTGCGCGTGACATTCAATCGCGTCAGGCCGGTGAGGCTGTCCACGGCGATGTTGCCGCCGCTGGTCAGGCTGACGTCGGGCGCCTGCAGCGTCAGCGCCGCGCCGGCCGCGCCGATCGCGCCGCCCGCCGTCAGGGCGATGTTGCTGGCGCGGATCACGGTGGCGGCATCGCCGTCGTCCAGCAGCGAGCCGCTGTTATTGGTCAGCGTGGCCGCGCCGCCGGCGCTCAGGCTGCCGATGGTGGTGGTGCCCGAGGACTGGGTGTAGCCGATCTGGCCGCTGCCGGCCTGCAGGCGCGTCAGCTTGATGTTGCCGGTGGTGCCGTTCAGGTAGATGTCGGTGCCGGCGGTGGCCTGCACGTTGGCTTGGCCCGCCGCGCCCACGCCGACGTAGCGCAGGGTGCCGCCGTACACGCCGCCGATCGTGCCGGCGGCCGACAGCGTGATGTCGTTGGCGCCCGCATAGACCCCGCCGCCGTTGCCGTACAGCGAGCCGTTGGCCACGTTCAGCGTGACGTTGCCGGCGTTGCTGCGCACCGTGCCGGACAGCAGCGCGTCGCCCTGGCGCAGGTCGATCTGCACGGCGTCGCTGGCGGTGATGTTGTTCAGGGTGACGATGCCGGTGTAATTGGCGTAGCCGGTGGGATTGGGCAACTGGACATAGAAGCCGCCATTGCTCGCCGTGCCGCTCAGGTAGCCGGTCAGCACGTCCAGATAGCCCGTGCCGGTCGCGCCGACCGCCTTGCCGGCGATCAGGCTGACGGAATTGGCCAGCAGGCGGGTCTGCTTGTTGCCGTCGTCGCGCAGGTCGCCCGCGGCGTTCAGCGTGATGCTGCCGCTGTAGCCGGCGTCGATGCTGCCGACCGTGATGTCGCGGTCGCTGTTGAAGCTGAAGTTGACCCAGTTGCTGTCGCGGACTTCATGGATCGTGTGGCCGCCGACGTCGTCGGTGATGTTGAACAGCAGCGACGGCGCGCGCACGTCCAGCGTGTAGCGGTCGTCCACGTCCTTGTGGCGCGCGTACACCGTCAACGAGGTGAGGTCGGCGATGTCGGTGGCGTAGAGGTTGCCGCGCGTGTCCAGCGTCAGGCCCGGCGCGTTGACGGCGACGAAATTGGCGCTGGTGCCGATGTCCTGGGCGGCGCGGAGGCTGACGTTGTTGGCGGTGACGCGCGTGTCGGCGATGCCGTCGTCCAGGATGCTGCCCTGGTTCGATACCAGCGTGATGTTGCTGCCGGCGCGCAGGTTGCCCAGCTTCAGGCTCTGGTCGCCGGTGAACGAGAACTGGCTCAGCAGCGAACTGTAGACCTGGCGCAGCTCATAGGCGTTGCCCAGGTCGTCATTGACGTCGAAATTCAGGAACGGCGCGGCCACCTGGATGGTGTTGCGGCGGGCCGGATCGGCGTGCGAATTGGTGATGGCCAGGTAGGTCAGCGTCTTGGCGGGATTGTCGACGTAGATGTCGCCGCCGCTGCCCAGCGTGAGGCTGGTGGTGGCCGTCGTGAGGTGGTCGCTGGCCGTGCCGATGTGTTGCTGGGCTTGCAGGAGGATGCTGCTGCCCGCCAGCGTGCTGTTGGCATTGGCGCGCACGATGCTGCCGCCCTGCGCGTTGAGCGAGAGCGTGCCGGTGCCGGCATCGAGCATGTTGGCGCTCAGGTTCGCCACGCCGGTGACGAAGATGCCGTTATTGGCCTTCAGGTCGTCCAGCAGCACCGAGCCCTGGGCCTGGTTCAGGTAGATGCTGCCGCCAGTGGCGTTCAGCACGCCGGCGGCGGTGCGCAGGTAGGTGCCCGCGGTGCCGACGGTGTAGCTGGTGTTGGCGGCCGGGGCCAGCAGGGTGACGACGTTGCCGGTGATCAGGGAGGCCGACGTGCCGGTGATGCTGCCGGCGCGCGCGGTCAGCGTGACATTGCCGGCGCCCGCGTTGATCTGGCCGGCGGCGATGCTGTTGCCGGTCAGGTTGATGGCGCCGCCGCCGGAGCTGACGTTGTTGGCCGAAACGCTGCCCGCGCCGGTGATCGTGACGGGTCCGCCGTTGGCCTGCGCCTGTGTGATGTTCAGGTTGGCGCTGGAGCTGTCCAGGTAGACGCCGCCCGCGCCCGCGGTGGCGGACAGGGTGCTGGCGTTGGTCTTGAGGGCGCGCGCGGCGTCGCCGATGATGCCGCGCTCGGCCGACAGCGTCAGCGACGCGGCGGCGATGCTGGTGGCGTCGTTGCCATCGTCGACGATGTTGCCGAGGAACGAGGTCAGTGTGGCCGAGCCCGCCTTGATGTCGCCCAGGGTCAGGTGGCCGCTGGTCTGCGCGACCAGGTTGCCGGTGGTGTCGATCGCTTTCAGGTTCAGCGGGCCGCTGTTTTCCACGTACACACCGCCGCTGCCGCTGGTCGCGATCAGGGTGGCCGTCTGCGTGCGCAGCGCCTGCGTCGACGAACCGATGGCGCCGGCGCGGCCATCGCTGCCAGCGGCGCTCAGGGTGATCTGGCTGGCGCCCACCTGTCCCGTCGAGGTGGCGAGGATATGGCCGGCCGTCGACGTCAGCGCCAGCGTGCCGGTGCCGAGGGCCACGTCGCCGACGGTGATGGTGCGGTCGCCGGTGAACGAGAAGTGCAGGGCCGACTGGTTGACGGTGTTGAGTTGGTAGCCGCCGTTGTCCTGCAGCGCGAAGGCCAAGTCCGGCGAGGTCAGCAGGAAGCTGTTGTTGACGTTCGGTTGCGCGTGGCGGCTGGTGATGTCCAGCGAGGTCAGGGTCTGGCGGTTGGCCACCGCAAGGTTGCCGCCGGTCGCCAGCGACAGCAGCGCCGTCTGGGTGTTGACCGGGGCGGCCAGGTCGCCGATGCTGCCGCCGCTGGCGTCCAGCTTGACGCTGTTGCCGGCCACCACCTGGTTGGCGCCGCCGGTGTTGCGGATCGAGCCGGCGCTGGTGCGGACCAGCGCCGCGCCGGTGCCGGCGTCGATGATGTTGGCCAGGTTGATGTCGCCGGTGGCGTTCAGCGTGATCGCGCCGCCGCGGCTGGTCAGCTTGCCGATGTTGTCCAGCGTGCTGCCCACGCCCAGCGCTTCCAGCGTGATGGAACCGCCCTGGGTGCTGATCTCGGTGTTCGAATTCTCGAAGCGGATGCCGCCCGTCTGCGTCGAGCGCATCGTGAAGCTGTGGCCGGCGGTGGTCTTCAGGTTGATCGCGGCCATGTCCGCGACGGTGATCTGGCCGGTGGCTTCCAGCTTGATGTTGGTGGTGCCGGCCAGGCTTTCGAGCAGGCCGCGCGACACGGTGTTGTTGGCGGTGTTGGCGTCGCCGCCGTTGATGGTGCCGTCGCCGGCCGCGCCGTCCTGCGAGCCGCCGCCGCTGGCGGAGTCGACGATGCGCAGGTCGGTCGGGTCGATCAGCAGCAGGCCGGTCTTGCCCTTGGGCGCGCGCAGGTCGGCCGATCCGGTCAGGCCGATGTTCTTGTTGCTGGAGACTTCGGCGAAGCCGCCATCGCCGCCTTGCGCGCCGCCGCGCGCCGACAGGCTGCCGGCGAATGCGGTGGCGTCGTTGGACCACATGGTGACGTTGCCGCCGTTGCCGCTGACGAGCGCGTCGGCCTTGAGGGTGGCGCCCGCCGCCACCTTCACGGTCGACGACTTGCCGCTGAACGCGGCCGAGCCGTCGTCAGGCGCGACGCCCTGGCTGCCCAGCGCGATCTCGCCGCCGCCGGCCGCGCCGGACACGTCGATCGCGGCGCCGCGCGCCACGTTGACGTGTTCGCCGGTCACCACCACCTTGCCGCCACGCTCGCCGGCGTTGACGCCGGTGGCCTCGACGGTGCCGGCCACATTGACCGTGCCGGCGTCGCCGCCGGACAGCACGATCTTGCCGTTCTGCGTGCCCACCGCCTTGGCGCTGACGATGCCGTCGGTGTTGACCACGTTGTCGATCACGCCCTTGACCGCGCGCGCCGTCATCAGCACCGTGCCGCCGTCGGCGCGGATCACGCCGTTGTTGGCGACGAGGGCCGAGACCGGCTTGCCATCGGCGTCCTTGGGCAGCTCGCTGACGGCCGAGGTGGCGTCAAAGCTCAGCAGGCCGTCGCCGTGGAAGTCGACCGTGACGGTCTTTGCGCCGGCCAGGGCCACGCGGCCCAGCTTGGCCTCGATCACGCCCGAGTTGCGCACCGCCGGCGCCACCAGCACCGCCAGGCCGCTGTCCTTGATGCTGATCGTGCCTTCGTTCACGATCATGGCATTGGCCTTGGACGAGGGCTGGTCGAACTTGTACTTGCCGGCCAGGAAGTCCTTGTCGCTGATGTTGGCGGTGGTGGCGACCAGTCCGCCCACGTCCACGCGCGCGCCCTTGCCGAACAGCACGCCGTTCGGGTTGACCAGGATCACGTTGCCGTTGGCGTTGAGGCGGCCGAAGATGGCCGACGGATCATTGCCGACCACGCGGTTCAGCGTGACGCTGTTGCTGCCCGGCTGACGGAAATTGACCGTCTCGTTGGCGCCGATGCTGAAACCCTTCCAGTTGATGATCGCCTTGCCGGTCGACTGGTTGATGTCCAGCGTGCCGTTGCCGCGGTCATTGATGGTCGCGCCGCCGGCCACGACGTTGCCGCCGGTGGGGTTGGCGTGGGCGCCGCCGGAGACCAGCGAGCCGATCACCATCGCCATGGTGGTGAGCGCGGGCAGGGGCGGGGCCTTCAGGGCCTGGCGGCGGGCGGATTGGGCGAGGATGCGGGATTGACGAGTCATGGTCGGTCGCTTTTCTGTCGCGGATTAGTACTGGGCCGAGAGGCTGAAGAACACGCGGGGATCTTTGTTGCCCTGGGTCAGGACGTCGGAACTCATGGGCTTGGCCACTTCGATCGTGGCGTACAGATTCTTGGTCAGGTTGGCGCGCATGCCGGCGCCGTAGGAGGACAGCTTGGCGCGCGTCAGCGGCGCGCTTTCGCTGCGCGACCAGATGTGGCCGCCGTCCACGAACGTGTAGACGTGCGCGCCGCTGGGCAGGAAGCGGTCGGTGGAGATGGCATAGCGCAGTTCCAGCGACGCGGCCACGCCCGAGTCGGCCGACATTTCGCCGTCGTCGTAGCCGCGGCCGAAGTTGGGGCCGCCCAGGGCGAATTCCTCGCTGGCCAGCAGCGGGCTGGCGCTGTACTGGCCGGCGAAGGTGGCCACCAGGCTGAAGCGGTCGGACAACTGCTGCAGGCGGGTCAGTTCGGCGGTGAGCTTGAGGAAGTCCGGGCGGCCCTTGGCGCGCGAGGCCAGCTCGTTGCCTTCCTTGGAGGCGCCCATCGCGTCCAGGCCCTGGTGCACGGTGCCGCGCACGGCGGTGATGCCATTCCAACTGTCGGTGCGGTCATAGCTCAGGCCGGCGCGCAGCACGCGCAGGCGGTCGCGCGTGAAGGGGGTTTCGACAATGTCGGTGGCGACGTTGCGCACGTCGAGCATGCCGAAGGCGCGCAGGTTCTCCAGGCGCGACCGGATCAGCGGATGGGTGACGGTGGCCGAATAGGCCTGCACGTCGCTGGCGACGTTCAACGGAGCCAGTTCGCGGCCCGGCTCGCTCTTGGCGTAGCTGGCGGCCACGTCGACCGTCGTGCCGCTGTCGGACACCAGCATGTTGTAGTTGGCGCCCACGGCCTTGCTGCGGTAGGCCGGGAAGCCCACGCGGCCGGTCAGGGTGAGACTGTCGGCGCGGCCGCCGAACGAGTTCAGCGTGACCTGGCCGGTCATTTCGCTCCAGCCCAGGTAGGGCGAGGCGCGGTTGTCGATGCCCAGGCGCGCGTCGACCGCCTTGCGTTCGCTGCGCACCACCAGCACCGAGCCGCCCACTTCCGTGGGCGAGGCTTCCAGCGAGGCGCGCACGGTCAGGCCGTTCAGGTCGTTGGCGAGCAGCAACTGGCGCTCGACTTCCGCCACGTTGATGGGACGAACGCCGCGCAGGCGCTGCACCAGCTTCTCGACCGCCGCCTGCGCCGGGCCGATGTCGCCGTCATATTTGACGTCGGCGATGTAGCCCTCGACCACCATGATGCGGAAACGGCCGTCATCGATGGTCTGCGCCGGCACGATCACGCGCGTGGTGACGTAGCCGTCGTTGCGGTAGCGCAGCTCGATCTCGTTGGCCACCTTGAAGGCGTCCGCGACGGTGATCGTCTTGCCGACCAGCCCCTGGTAGAGCGGGCGCAGCGAATCGGCCGGGTAGCGGGTCACGCCTTCCACGCGCATGTCGGTCAGCGTGAAGGTCAGCTTGTCGGCGCCGGCGGGCGCTTCCGTGGCGCCGCCTTGCTGCACCGTCACCGGCGGCGCGGCGGGGGTGCTTTCCGGCAGGACGGGTTGCGGCAACTGGCGGCCGGGTTCGGCGCCTGACGGCAGGCGCAACTGCACGTTCTGGGCGGCAACCGGCCCGGCGGCGAGCGCCAGCACCACGGCGGCAAAGCCGGCGCGTAGGGAGAAAGGGGGCTGGCGGAGGACGGCGGGGCGGGGTTGGGCTGGACGGCGCATGGATACGTAAGTGATGATTCGTTACAATCAGAATTAAACGAAGCTATTTGATATATTTCGTAAACATCAATAAACGGAATTTCTAAAGTTCTTTACAACTCCCCGACACTGCGGGATTCTTGGCCGGGCAATGGCATCCTTGCGGATGCGTCAGAAGAGGGAGCGTGCCGGCGTGGTGTCCAGGTGTCGTCGGGATCTCGTCATCGCGAGGCGTTGCGATGGTTCGGGTCGACGAAGAGCCCAGACTTCCGGCAGATTGCTCGATGTAACAAACACTATCATGTGTGAATAATGATTGCGATTGAGAAGTTTGCCGGAATGCACGGCACGTTTGCCAAAAGGAAAAATATTCACAAACCCGGCACGGTTTCGTCGCTTGTTACCAACGCGCCCCTGCCTCGGCATGAAAGAATGCGCGGCATGAATGACGCCGCTTCCCATCCGCTTATCCCCGGCCAGCTTGCCGGCTTGCGCGTGCTGGTCGTCGAGGACCGGCCCGAGGACCGCATGCTGCTGGTGGATTTCCTGACCAGCCAGGACTGCCGGGTCTACGTGGCCGAGGATGGCAACGACGGCTACCGCAAAGCGCAACTGGTGCAGCCGGACATCATCCTGATGGACGTGAACATGCCGGGCTGCGACGGCTTGGCGGCCTGCCGGCTGCTGAAGGCCGATCAGGCCACGCGCGCCATTCCGATCATTTTCCTGACCGCCGCCGCCCTGCCGGCCGAGCGGGTGGCGGGGCTGTCGGCGGGCGCCGTCGATTACGTCGCCAAGCCGTTCGATTTCGAGGAAGTGCGCCTGCGCCTGCTGATACATCTACGGGTGGCGCCCGTGCCGGCCGCGACGCCGCCCGCCAAGCCGGCCGAGGACGGGGCGTCGTCCGCCGCCACCGGCGCGTCGCTCGACGGCGTGCTGTTCCGCGCCGCGCGCAAGCTGCTGCGCGAACGGCTCGACCACACGCCCGAGCTGGTGGCCCTGGCCCAGGCGCTGGGCACCAACGCCCGTCGGTTGAACCAGGCCTTCCGCCGCTGCGCCGGCACCACCGTGTTCGAGTTCCTGCGCGAAGAGCGCATGCGCGAGGCGCGCCGCCTGCTGTGCGAGACCGGTCTGGACATCCAGGCCATTTCACAGGCGGTGGGCTATGGCAACCGCGGCAATTTTTCCACCGCTTTCCGCGAGCGTTTCGGCATGGCGCCCACCGCCTTGCGCCAGGAGCAGGATCCCCATGCCTGATCGTCGCCTGGGCTGGCTGGCCTGGTTGCTGTGGCTGGCCTTGTCCTGCCTGAGCCTGCCCGCGCGCGGGCAGGATGCCCAGCCCGTGATCGATCTGAGCACCGTGGGCGGCACCCTGCCGCTGGTCGGCGAGCTGCGGGGCATCGAGGACAAGGCCGCCGACCAGCAAGCCAGCCAGGTCCTGGACGGCGCCTGGCAGCCGGTGACCGCCCGCTGGCTCAACCGGGGATATTCCGCCTCGGCGTTCTGGCTCAGGCTGGAGGTCAGCAATACCTCCGACCGCGCCCAGGAGCGCTGGCTTTCGTTCGGCGTGCCGCGGCTGGAGGACGTGCGTTTCTATCTGTTCGCGCCGGGGCAGCGGCAGCCTTCCGGCATTCTGCTGGCGGGCAACCGCGAGCCGCTGGCGCGGCGCGAGGTGCCGGCCACCGTCTCGGTGGTGCCGCTGCGGCTCGAGCCGGGCCAGCGCATGACGGTGCTGGTGCGGGTGCAGAGCCGTTCGGCCATCAGCATGGAGCCCACCCTGAGGACGCCGGCGGCCTTTGTCGGCGTGACCCAGCGCAACACCATGGTGGTGGCGCTGCTGATCGGCGCGCTGATGATGGTCGGCATCTACGCCGCGGTGCTGGGCGCGGCCCAGCGCGATCCGGTCTACCTGCTGCTGTCCGCCGCGATCTTCATCGAGATCCTCTACAGCCTGTCGTTCCAGGGGCTGCTTTACCGCTACGTCCTGACCGGCGGCGGCGAAATGGTGTTGCGCGCGCCGAGCGTCCTGGCGACGCTGGCGGCCTCCCTGTTCGGATTCATGGCGATGCTCTTCGCCGACCTGCACCGCGTGCGGATCTGGCGTGGCGTCTATCAGGCGTTGATCGCCGCCGGCCTGGCCGGCGCGGTCTGGGCCGCGCTGGGCGACTACCGCGAGGCCGCGCAGGCGCTGATCGGACTGATCTTCCTGTGGGCGCTGGTGTGGCTGGTGTCCATGGCCGACGGCTGGCGCCGCGGCCACGCCAATGCGCGCATCTTCCTGCTGTCGTTTGCGATTTATTGTTCCTGCCTGTTCCTGCGGGTGGCCTACATCCAGGGCCTGCTGCCGGGACGCTGGGCGGGCGGGCCGGAAGTCGCCTGGGATCTGCTGTCGGTGTCGCTGATGCTGGCCGTGCTGCTGCATGGCCGTTCGCGCCAGCATCGCCAGGAACGGCTGGCGGCCCAGCGCGAACTGGCGCAGGCGCGCGAACGCGAACACCAGCGGCTGGATCAGGCCGTCACCGAGCGCACCCAGGCGCTGCAGGCGGCATTGATCCTGGCCGACGAGGCCGGCCGCGTGCGCCAGGACTTCCTGGCGCGCATCAGCCACGACCTGCGCACGCCGCTGACCTCGATCATCGGCTTCGCCGACCTGATCCAGGCCGGCGGCCGCGACGACGCGCCGCGCGGCGCCGTCATCCGCCGCAGCGCCGACCACATGCTGGGCATGGTGAACGACCTGATCGACTACGCCGCCGGCGCGGGCGGCCAGGCCTTGCGCCTGGCGCCCGAGTACGTGCACGCCTTGCTCGACACCGTGGCCAAGGAATCCGTGCCGATCGCGGCGCGACAGGACAACCGTTTCGAGCTGCGGGTGGCGGACGCGCTGCCGGCCGTGCTGGAGATGGACGGCAAGCGGGTGCGGCAGGTGCTGTCCAATCTCATCGACAATGCCGCCAAGTTCACGCGCGGCGGCGTGCTGACACTGACGGCGGACTATGCCGCTCCAGGCGCGGGCGAAGCCACGGGCTGGTTGACGCTGTCGGTGCGCGATACCGGGTGCGGCATCGCGCCCGCGGACCGGCAGCACATCTTCGAACCGTTCCAGCGGCTGGGCGCGGCCGAGAGCCAGCCCGGCGTCGGGCTAGGCCTGGCCATCGTCCAGCAATGGGTGCAGCGCATGAATGGCCGCATCCACGTCGACAGCGAAGTGGGCCAGGGCACCACCATCAGCGTGTCGCTGCCGGTCAGGCAGGTGGACGAATCGGGCGTGTCGCATCACTACATCGCCGCCGCGGCGCATGTGCTGCCCCAGCTCGACGGATCCGGGCGTCGCATCTGGCTGGCCGAGGACACGCCGGAAATCCGCGAGTTCCTGGTCGAGGAACTGGCCAGCCTGGGCTTTCAGGTGGAAAGCGAGGCGGACGGCCGCGGCATGGTGGCGCGCATCCAGGCCGATAACGCGCGCCGGCCCGACCTGATCCTGACCGATCACCGCATGGAAGGCGCCGACGGCTCGGCCGTGCTGCGCGCGGCCCGCGCGCGCTGGCCGGACCTGCCGGTGGTGGCGGTATCTGCCACGCCGCAGGAGACCGCGGCCCTGGACGGCGTCGGCTATGACGCCAGCCTGCTCAAGCCCATCAATCTGGTTGAACTGCGCCACTTGCTGGGCCGGCTGCTGCATCTGCCGATGCCTTCGACGGCCGGCGAGCCGGCCCCGGCGCCGTCGCCGATGCCGCGCCTGTCGCGCGCCGAACTGGAACAGGTGCGGCGCCTGCTGGACATCGGCGGCATTTCGGACCTGATGGATTGGGCGCGCGCCGTGCAGGCGCGCGATCCGGCCTTTACGGATTTCAGCCAGCAGGTGCAGCGCCTGGCGCGGCTGGGCGATCTCGCGGCCATCGGCGAGCTGTGCGAGCGCATGCCGGTGGCGTGAGCCGGCGCCGCGTCCTACCCCAGCCGCATCGACAGTTCCACGTCGCTGCCGAAGGGCGTCGACAGGTAGCCCGACGCCGGCGAGCGCACCCGCGCCAGGTATTCCGGGCAATGGTTGGCGTTGTCCGCCACGATCAGCGCGCCCGGCCGCAGGCGGTCCTCCAGCAATGCCAGGACGTCCGAATAGAGCGCCTTGGCGCCATCGAGCAAGACCAGGTCGATGCGGTCCGGCAGGCCGGTGGCGAGCGTTTGCAGCGCGTCGCCCTGGCGCAGTTCCACCAGGTCGGCCAGGCCGGCTTCGGCCAGGTGGCCGCTGGCCAGCGAGACCTTGGAAGGCTCGAATTCGGTAGTGATCAGCCGGCCGCCGCCGTTGTCGCGCAGCGCCGCCGCCAGGTGCAGCGTCGAGATGCCGAACGAGGTGCCGAATTCGATGATGGAACGGGCCTGTGTGCTGCGCGCCAGCATGTACAGCAGCGTGCCGGTCTCGGGAGACACGGCCAGCGGCAGGTCCTTCATGCGGCCGTAGAACTCGCGGTATTCGGTCTTGCTGCGCATCAGCCGCGACTGTTCGGCGTCGGACATGTTCGCCAGGGCGGGGCCGGCATTGGCCCAGGAGGCGTCGGCCTGCGTGAACAGCCGGTCGAGCAGCGAGGCCAGGGGCGCGGAAGTCAGGGTGTTGGTCATGGTGATGGGTTTCCAGTCGGAGGGCTCCGGTTTAGAATACGACGAATTCGTCGCATTTCCCTATTCGCATTTCGCGCGCCGCCATGACCACACGCCGCAGCACCCGGCTTTCCGAGAGAAAACAGCCGCAGCAGGCCCGTTCGGCCGAGCTGGTCGCGGCCATCCTGCAGGCGGGGGCTCAGGTTTTGGCCAAGGAGGGGGCCACGCGCTTCACCACTGCCCGCGTGGCCGAGAAGGCCGGCGTCAGCATCGGTTCGCTCTATCAATACTTCCCCAACAAGGCCGCCATCCTTTACCGCCTGCAGACGCAGGAATGGCAGCAGACGTCCGACCTGCTGCGGCGTTTGCTCGAAGACACGCGCTACGCGCCGCCCCGGCGGCTGCGCAACCTGGTGCATGCCTTCGTGCGCTCGGAATGCGAAGAGGCCGTGATGCGCGTCGCCCTCAACGACGCCGCGCCGCTGTACCGCGATGCGCCCGAGGCGCGCGCCACCAAGGAAGAGGGCGGCCGCGTCGTGCTCGCCTTTCTCGGCGAGGCCTTGCCTCAGGCCAGCGACGCCACCCGCGCGCTGGCCGGCGATCTCATCACCCACACGCTCAGCGCCGTCGGCAAGCAGTTCTCCGAAAGCCCGCGCAGCGAGGCCGAGATCGAGACCTACGCGGACGCGCTGGCCGACATGCTGTGCGCGTATCTCGAGAGCCTGGCGGGCGACAGTCGACAGCCGCGCCGGCGTGCCGCCAAGTAATCTGCAAGGGGGAGGCTGTCTCTCGCGCCATTGCGTACAACTGCCGGGGGGGCGGACGCCATTACTGTTCCACCGACGACGGTTGCGCGACGCCCGGCACGCCGCGCCGGATGTTGCGCGAATACTGCGCCGCGTCCCGCGTGGCGCGGGCGCGGTCGGTGTAGCGGCCGGCGTCGCGGTACGCCTGCAAGCTGTCCGCGCCCGCCAGGGCCCCGAGCCGGTACAGATATTCCGGCAGGTACCCGGACAGCAGCAGGCGGTAGTCCAGCGGCAGGCCCGGCACGATCTTGTCGGCCAGCCGGTACACGATGGTGATGCAGTTGGCCGTCAGCGTGTTGTAGAAGCGCGGCTGGCGCCGCAGGCGCGTGGCCGTGTCCACGTACGACAGCAGCAGTTTGCGCGGCGCGCCGGCCGGCATGCGCACGCGGTAAAGGTAGCCGTCCTCGCCGCGCACGTTGGTGCGCACGCGCAGGCTGTCTTCCTCGGCCGAGGCCAGCACCGACAATTCGTACTGGCGAAAGAATCCGCCGATCTCCGAGAATGTGTCATTGCGCTTGCGCCGGATTTCCACCGAGAACACCACATACTGGCCATCGGTGAACCCGAACGACACCAGCGCATGCGCGATCGCCGGCCGGCCCCAATACGACAGCGCCAGGTCCACCGAGGCCAGCTTCGACAGATCGTAGCGGCGGGTTTCCCAGCGCGCGTCGAAGTCGGTGCGCGAACGCCAGTCGAAGTTGCGCACGTTATGCAGCGTCAGGCGGTCGCCGTCCACCTCGCCGTAGGTGGTGCGGGCCACTTCCGGCATCCAGTCGCGATCGTTGGATGGCCGCATGCCCCAGATCCACCAGGCCAGCAGAATCAGCAGCATTGCCGCGAACACCGCCGCGGGCAACCGATATCCCCAGGCCAATCCGGCCAGCGCGGCGGCGGCCAGTGCCAGCCAGGCCAGCGGCGCCAGCACGCGCACGCGGCCCCCGCCGGGCGACTGGAACCACAGCGCCAGCGCGCCCCACAGCGCGCCCGCGATCACCACGGCCGCCAGCAGCCCCGTCATGACTGGGTCTGGGCGTTGCGGGCGACGGCCTCGCGGTCCTGGCGGCGCCAGCCGGCGCGCAGCGCGGCGATCTGGCGCAGCGCCGCCTGCGACATCTTCCACCAGCCGAACGGGCGCGGGTCGGCCAGCATGCTGAGCGCGCGCGCATAGTCCAGCGTCAGGCCCGGTGTCCAGGCCATGGTCAGGGCGCGCTTGCGGATCTGCGCCGCCACCCATAGCTCGGGCGTGAACAGCAGGCGCCACATCACGCCCCAGCCGGCATCCGGGCCATGCAGGCGGCCGACCACGCCATCCAGCGCCGCTTCCAGCGCGGCCGAGACCGAGCTGGAACAGTTGCGGTGGGTCAGGTTGTAGATCTCGGTCTTGCGGTACTCGTCCCAGAAGGCCGCCAGCTTGGCCGCGTCGTAATTGCGGATGCGCACCTGCATGGTCGACGGGCACCAGGCCTGGGACTCGGTGGCGTAGTCGGGCTGGTACACGCCGGGCACGTTGTTGTCGGCGGTGGCGCGCAGCAGCGTGCCGAACTGTTCGGGCGAGTGGTCGATTTCCACCGCGGGGTACAGGCTGATGTAGATGCCTTCGGGCGATTCGAGCGCGGCATGGCCGGTGGACACGACGCCATTGATGTCCACGGCCGCGATGTAGCGGTCGACCACCGGGTAGTGGCGGGTCTCGGTCCTGGCCGAGCCCGACGGCGTCCATACATGCACGGTCAGGGCGCGCTCGCTGGCCTGGGGCGGGCCATCGAACACTTTCTGCGCCGGGCCGTCGGCGCGCGTCGGCATGAAGGCGGGGTCGGGATTGGCGGCCAGCGCCGGGTTGGCATCGAGGCTGCGCACGCGGCGCGCCAGCCACAGCAGCTTCACACCCGAAATCGCCAGGAACAGGCCGATGCAGTACGGCACCGTGCCGACGTAGTGGGTGGGGTAGGGCTGGAAGAAGAAGATTGCCAGCAGCACCTCGGCCACGCCCGAGGCGAACACCACGCGCCAGCGCTGGTAGCGCACCACGTAGGCGGCGATGCACTGGATCAGCCCGTCCACCAGGAACAGCAGCCCGAAGATCATCGACAGCACGAAATGCCCGTGGTGCTGGCCCGCCAGCACCAGCGTGCCGGCCGCCAGCACGAACACGCCCTTGGTGTAGCGCAGCACACGCTGGCCGCCGACCCCCGACTTGGCGATCGCGAGGGTGGCGATGCCTTCGACCACCAGCAGCGCGGCGAAGAAATTCAGCGGGAAATAGAGCGCGTTATCGAGCGCGTCGATGAAGACGAACGCGCCGGCGGCCAGCATCAGCCACCCGCCGATCATCAGGGCGCGGGCGCGCTTGTGCAGATAGTCGACACCGAGCAGCAGCAAAACCAGGTGGCTCATGGGGGCGCAGTCTCCATGCAAGGGTGCGATGCCACGTAGGGCGGATATCGCATGCAGGGTACCGCGAGCGCGGCCCGGTCGTCGAGTCGCGGCTGCCCGCGCCGGCGCCTGGCGGCCGGCTCGGGCAAGGACGCGTCAGGCCAGGGCCGGGACCGCGCGCGGGCGCAGCGTGGCCAGCACCCAATAAACGCCGCCGCCGATTCCCACGCCGAAGAACCAGCCGTAGGTGGCCCACCAGGCCGGCAGCAGGTCGGTGAAGTTGGGCAGGATGGTCGAGAACACGCTGCCGATGCCGGTGGCGATCAGCGCGTTGATGTTCCAGCCGCCCTGGTAGCGGTATTCGCCGTGCTCGTCGTACAGCGCCGCGACATTGATGCGGCCCTTGGCCACCAGGTAATAGTCCACCAGGATGATGCCGAGCAGCGGCCCCATGGTGGCGCCGATGGCATTGACGAAGTGCGCCGCGCCGCCTTCCCACGGCGCGAACGGATACAGCACCAGCGCGATCAGCGCCGCGATGTAGCCGCCGCGCTTGAAGTCGATGCGCTTGGGGAACACGTTCGAAATATCGAACGCGGCCGACACGAAATTCGCCACCACGTTGATGCCCAGCGTGGCCACCGCGAAGGTCAGGGCGGCCAGCAGCGCCAGCACCCAGCTATCGAACTTGGTGGAGATCTGCTCTGGGTGCAGCAGCACTTCGCCATAGACCTTGTAGGCGGCGATGGTGGTGACGCCCGCCACCAGCGAGAACGCCACCAGGTTCACCGGCAGGCCCCACAGGTTGCCGCGCTTGACGGCCTGCCTGTCGCGGGCATAGCGCGAGAAATCGCAGAAGTTCAGGTACAGCGCCGCGAAGTAGGTGATCCAGGTGGCGCCCACCGCCATCAGCGCCCAGAAGCTGCCCGGCGCGCCGTTCACGCCCGCGTCGCGCGTCTTGTCGAGCAGCACGTCCATCGGGATGCCGTGGTCCAGGCTGAAGCCGCCGGCCTTCACGCACAGCCCCACCGCCAGCACCAGCATGGCGATCCACACCGCCGGGCCGGCCCAGTCCTGGAAGCGGCGCACGGTCTCCATGCCTTTCTGGATGATGAGCAGTTGCAGCGCCCAGATGCCGACGTAACAGATCAGCTCCAGCCCCGAATGCCCCAGCCATTGCGTGTTCTGGTGGAAGGCCAGCAGGCTGTCGTTGCGCACCAGCAGCGCCACGATGGCGCCCGAGGCCGCCGCCGTCTGCGCGCCGTACCAGAAACAGGCCACCACCGCGCGCACCAGCGCCGCCAGGTTGGCGCCCCAGATGCCGAACGAGGCGCGCGCCAGCACCGGGTAGGGCACGCCGGTCTTTTCGCCGGCATAGCCCATCAGGTTCATGAGGAAGAAGATCACCAGCGAGCTCAGGCCGATGGCGATCAGGAAGTTGACGAAGCTGCCGCACAGCAGGAACAGGCTGGCGGCCAGGTAGTAGCCCCACAGGCTGTGCACGTCCGAGGTCCAGACGTTGAAGATGCTGAAGGCGCCCCAGCGGCGCTCCTTGGTGGGGGCCAGGTCCTCGTTGTAGAGACCGGGCGACGGATTTCGGATATCGATGGCGAGCTCCCTGACCCACGTGTGGGCATGGCCGTAAAGGAAGCCGGGCCGACCAATACAGCAGCAACACTTGGACGGAGCCTGGCGCGTACTATGGTGTGCAAAGAGTGTATACAACCTTTGCGCCAAATCGCCCCTGGGGTTTTCCCTTCCGGTGGGCGCGTGCGGGGAGCGGGCGGGAGGCGCGGACGCCGTGGGGGCGGCGCCAGGGCGTGGCGTCGGGACCGGCGAGGGCCGGAGGGATCAGCCCGGCAGCGCGCCCCGCAGCCACTGGCTGGTCAGGTCCAGCACGATGTGCGGTTGCTCGCGGTGCGGCACGTGGCCGCAGTTTTCCAGCAGCGCCTGCCGGCCGCCGGCCAGGCGCGCGATGATGCCGGGATGGGCGGTCGAGCCGTACTCGTCCTCTTCGCCATGCAGCGCCAGCACCGGGCATTGCACCCGGCGCAGCGCGTCATCGAGGTTCCACTGCGCGAAGGCCGGCGACAGCCAGGTGTCGACCCAGGCGCTCAGGACCCAGGCGGCCTTGTCGCCGTGATACTTCTTCAGGCGGTCCAACTGGCCCGGTTCGGCGAAGTTGCGCTGCGCCGTGCGGATGCCGTCGAGCGTGCGGTCCTCGGCGAAGGTCTGGGCCGACTCGGTGATCAGCGCCCGGCAATCGGCCGCATGGGCCGCCGCGCAGCAGATGCCCATGCCGCCGCCGACGCTGTGGCCGAAGGCGATGAAGGGGCCGATGTCGAGCGCCCGCCGCAGGTCCTGGAAGCCGCCGTCGGCCTCGGCTTCGACGAAGCCCGTGGCCAGCGTGGCGGGGTTGGGATCGGAGCGGCCGAAGCCCAACCGGTCATAGGCGATGACGGCGCGGCCGGTGGCCAGGGCCAGGCGCTCGGGAAAGTCGCGCCACAGTTCGACGCAGCCCAGCGAATCATGCAGCAGCACGATCGGCGCCGCGTCCGCATCGCGCCCGGCCGGATCCCAGCGCCGCGCGAACAGGCGGCCTTGCGGGGTGGGCACATGGACATCCTGGCTGGCAATCGACGACATGGAGGGATCCTGGGAAGCAAAAAGGCGCCGTGGCGCCGTTTGGAGGAATCGCGGGATTATAGAAAACCGCCCGCGCTATTCCTCGGCCGTCCATTCGACCTGCACGCCCAGGCTGCGCAGGTTCTCGACAAAGCGCGGATGGGCGCGGCGGATCGGGGTGGCGTTGCGGATCTCGGAGCGTCCCTCGATGCTGCTGGCGATCATGAACAGCGCGATCGCCACGCGGATGATGTAGGGGCTTTCGACCACCGCCGGCGTCAGCGGATTGCCGCCGAAGGTGATGACTCGGTGCGGGTCCGACGAGAACACGTGGGCGCCGAACTTGGACAGCTCGCCGGTCCAGCCCAGCGCGCCGTCGTAGACCTTGTTCCAGAACATCGCGTTGCCCTCGGCGCACACGCCCAGCGCGATGAAAATGGGCAGCAGGTCCACCGGGAAATACGGCCAGGGCGCGGCCTCGACCTTGGTCAGCACGTTGCTGGTGAAGGGCGTCTGCACCTTCAGCGGGCCGTCGCGCAGCGCGCGCGACCAGCCGTTTTCATGCACGATCTTCACGCCGAACTTGGCGAAGGTGCGGTCGATCAGGGGGAAGTTGGCCGGCGTGCTGTTGCGCACCACCACGTCGCCGCCGGTGATTGCGCCCAGCGCCAGGAACGTGGTGATCTCGTGGAAGTCTTCCTCGAAGGTGAACTCGCCGCCGCGCAGGGTGGCGCCGCCGCGCACCGTCAGGCGCGAGGTGCCGATGCCGTCGATGTCGGCGCCCATCATCGTCATGAAGCGGCAGAACTCCTGCACGTGCGGCTCGGACGCGGCATTGGTTAGCGTCGATTCGCCGGCCGCGGCGGCCGCGCACAGCACGAAGTTCTCGGTGGTGGTGACCGAGGCGTAGTCGAGCCAGTGATGGGTCGGCTTGAGCGGACCGGCGCTGCGCACCAGCAGCGAGCCGCTGGCGCGTTCGACCTCGCCGCCGAACGAGCGGAAGATGTCCACGTGCGGATCGATCTCGCGCACGCCCAGCGTGCAGCCCTTGACGTTGTCCTCCAGCCGCGCCACGCCGAAGCGCGCCAGCAGCGGCGACACCAGCATGATGGACGAGCGCATCTCTTCCGGCAGGCGGTGGCGGGCGGCGTCGAAGGTGGTGTCGCGGTGGTGCAGGTCCAGCGTGCGGGTGCTTTCATCCAGCCGCACTTCGCTGCCCAGCGTGCGGAAGATGTCGAGGATCTTGCGCACGTCGGTGATGTCGGGTACGCCATGCAGCCGCAGCGGCTGGTCGGTCAGCAGCGTGGCGCACAGGATCGGCAGCACGGCGTTCTTGTTGGCCGACGGGATGACGCGGCCGCGCAGGGGGGTGCCGCCGTGGACGATGAGATTGGACATGGGTGAGGAGCTTGGACGACAGGTGGGACGGCTAGGGGAAAACGCGGGGGAAATTGTACCGGCATGGCCCGATGGGCGTTGGCCGTGCTCAGGGGAAATGGTGTCAGACTGCAAACCGGGTGACCGGACGTCGCGGCCGCGGGGGAGGGCGTGGCGCGGCGCCGCATGGACGCATGCCGGCGGCTTCGGTATAAAGACCGGCAGGCGCCGCGCCCGGCGCCACCCACAGGGAATCGCCATGCCCAGCGCCAAGTCCGTCACGAACGCGCACGCCCCGTCGCAGTTGATCGATGCCCGCATCCGCGAGCTGCACGACTGGCGCGGCCCGTTGCTGGCGCGGGTGCGCGAGGTGATCCTTGCGGCCGATCCCGGCGTGATCGAAGAGTGGAAGTGGCAGGTGCCGGTGTGGTCGCTGGGCGGCATCCTGTGCACCGGCGAAACCTACCAGCGCGCGGTCAAGCTGACTTTTCCCAAGGGCGCGGCGCTGCCCGACCCCGCCGGCCTGTTCAACGCCAGTCTGCAGGGCAACGCCCGCCGCGCCATCGACATCCGCGAGGGCGAGGCCATCGACGCGCAGGCGCTGACGGCGTTGATTCGCGCCGCCGCGGCGCTCAATGCCGCCGGCGGCAAGGCGCCCGCCGCCGCCCGCAAACACGCCAAGCCGGCCTGAGCGGCGCCTCCCGTTTTCAGGCCAAGGGGCCGCGGTTCGCCGGGGAGCGGAACTTGCGCAGCATGACCGCGCCGCCGATCGTCAGCGCCAGGCCGCCGCCCAGGTAGGGCAGGCCGAAGATCAGCAACCAGAAGAAGAGCGCCGTCTTGGCGTCGCGCGCCTCGGCCGATCCGGCGGCATGCCCGCCCAGGTCCATTCCCGGCAGGGCGGCCAGCAGCGTCAGCAGCAGCGTGACGCCCAGCACCAGGCAGCCCCACGCAATGCGGCGCCGGTTGTCGGCCACGCGCAGCAGCGCCGCCGCCACCACCACCGCCACCACGAGGCACAGCACACTGCCCGTGATCAACATGCGGTCCAGCGCCACCGGGTCGAGCGGCGCGTCGGGCTGGTCCAGCCCGAAGGCCATCTGCAGCAGTGAGTTGAGGACGCCGTAGGCGGCGCGCCCAATGATCAGGCCAAAGCCGACGCTGGTCAGCCACTTGATTACGGTCGGGTTCATTCAAGATATCCTTGCTGTTGCCTGAACGTCAGAGAATACGCTATTACGAGGTTCGCCCCGGATGTCCGAACATCACCAGTTCATCTTTCCCCGTTACCCCCATCTGCCGCCGCCCGACTGGCCGGCGCTGCAGACGCGCCTGCTGGCCGAGGGCTATCTGCTGGAGCCGCGCGGCGATCGCGTGCCGCGCGAGGCCCTGGACGACCTGAGCCATCGGCTGGCGCGCTTGAAGGAAGGCTCGTTCCAGTATCGCCACGGCCTGCGCACCACCGGCGACGTGATCGCGCTCTATCAGTCCGCCGGCCATCTGCCGCCCGATATCCCGGTGCGTCATCACGACACGATGGAAGAGACGCTGGCATTGCTGGCGGCGCACGGCGTCGCGCCTGATGCGTCGCTCGACGATGAGCGCAGCAACTGGCGCGGCCCGTATTGCTGCCTGGGGCCGGCGGCCCGCGCACTGCTCAACCCCGCGCAGCGCGCGCATTACGACGCCGATCCGGCCGGGTTCAGCGTGGTGATGCTGGCCTACGAGGGGGCCGAGCCGTATGTCGGCGTGGGCGAGAACCTGGAAGTGCCGAGCCTGCCGGGCTCGGATGAACGGCTGGAGGAATTGCCGCCGTTCGGCTCGCACGTCGATTTCATCGGCGTGGCGTACGAGGATCCGGCGGTGCGTTGGCGCAACCCGGCGGACGGGCGCGAATACCATCTGTTCGACCTGGACTGGCATTACAGCCTGGCGTTGGGGTTCCGCATGATCCGCGCCAACTGCCTGGAAGAAGGCAGCGCCGAGGCGCTGGCGCGGGCGATCGGCCAGATGGTCGACCAGCCGATGGCATGCAGCCACCGGCATCTGTGAAACGCGGACGCCAGGCCTGCTGTGGCAGGCCGGGGGCGTCGCATCGAGGCCGTCGCGTCGATCAATAGTAGATGTCGACGTAGTCGGTCAGGCCGCCGCACGCTTCCATCTGCTGCAGGCGCCAGTACTTGCGCTTGCCGGTGGCGCGGAACTCGTAGTCGCCGGTGCGTTCGCAGCGGCGGCCCTTGTCCGGCGCGTCCACGATCAGGATGGTGCCGCGGAAGGTGAAGCGGTCGGCCGAGATCGACAGCACCTGGCCCTTGATCGTCACCGAGCCGTTTTCGTTGGCGTGGCCGCCTTCCAGGCGCACCACGTCGTTCTCGTCCACCGCCTTCAGCTTGCCGCGCGCGTCGGTCCACAGCCATTGCACGCTGATGCCGCTGTTATGCAGCAGTCGCTCGTAGGCGGCCTGGTCCTTGATCTCGGTTTTCTGCGCGCCCTGGGCCTGGGGTTGCGCCGGCGCCTGGCTCTGCGTCTGCGCCGAACCGCGCGGCGGCAGGCGGCCGTCGTTCTGCGCGGGCGGCTGCTGGGTCTGCATCTGCGTCTGGCCCTGCGATTGGGCCGCGGCGCCGCCGCGCGGGGGCAGATCGCCCGCCAGCGTGGCGGAGGCCGCGGTGGCGAGGGCCAGGCCCAGCGTCAGCAGGCCGGCTATCCGTTTCTTGCCGGCCAGGGCCGGGGCGCGATCTTGGTTCTTGTGCATGATTGTCGTGAAGAAAGGAAGGGGGAAAGCGCGCTGTCGCCGGCGCGCGGGCGGTGGCGCCGTCAACTGGGGACGTAACTTAGCACGTGGCCGCGACGGGGTAATTGCGATTTCCGTCTTGTGTATCCAATCGTTAACCTGGCAGCGCAGGCGGCGTCGGGAGCCGCCCGCGCGTGCCTTCACGGCTTGGCGTAGTGGTTCTTTTCGTACTTCGGCCGGGCCTGGAAATTCTTCAGGGCATAGGCGAGGAATTCGGCCTTGCTGATGCGGCCGTCGCCATCCGTGTCCATCGCGGTGATCTGCTCGGGCGTGGCTTCCTGCAGCAGCGGGCCGCGGGTCAGATAACCGTCGGCATTGATGTCCTGCTTGTTGAACGCCGCTTCCATGCGGGTCAGGTATTCCTGCTCGCTCATGGGGCCGTGGTTGGCGGGCTCGATGGCGGCGTCGGGCGCGGCCGGTTTGGCGGGGGCGGCTTTCGCGGGCGCGGCCGGGGCGGCGGCGGTATCGGACGCCGCGATCGCGTTGGCCGCAAGGCCGGTCAACAGCATCGCCGCGACCAGCCTGGCCATCAGGGTGGCGTGTTTCATGATTCTCCTTGTTCTCCGAAAGGCGGCCATGCCGTCAGGCGGGGGCGTTGCCGTGGCCGCGCGCGGCTCATTTTGCCTGAAGCGGCGACGCCGGCGCCGGATGCAATCTTTCGGTTACCAATCCGCCGCGCCAGGCCGCGTGCAGGCCGCGATTATTGCGGCAGCAGCCGCAGCCCGGTGCGCTTGACGAACTCGTCGTAGCCGATCGGCGGCCCGGCCTTGGTGCCGGCGCTGTTGGCCTGCCAATGCACCCACGAGCGGTGCGTGGTGGCGTCGTACACGACCTTGTACAGATACGTGGGCACGGCCACGCCGGCGCCGATGGTCTTGGGACGGTCGTCATACACCGGGCCGGTGAAGACGTACACATCGCCGGCCGCCCGCATCACGTACTGGCGCGTGTCCTGCTCGATGCGGCTCCAGGGGCCGGCGTTGTGCTTCTGGTCCTGCGGCACCATGTTGGCCAGCGAAAAGCTCTGCGCCATGGCCTCGGGCGTGGCCATGTCGCCGGCCGGCGCCATGTGGCCGCGCGAGTAGCCCGAGCCGCGGTAGTCATCCAGCTCCGAACGCTCGGCGCGCGGCACCCGCGCCTCGGCGTAGAACTTGTCGGTGCGGTGCAGTCCCTTGGCCTGCGCCAGGTTCTCGCGGTTCAGCCGCTCGGCCACGAACACCGGCGTCTTGGTCGAGCCGTTGTGCAGGATGGCGAACGAGGAGAAACAGACTTCGCGCAAGCGTTGCGCGGCGGGCACCGCGGGCGGCTGGGCATTCGGGAAAAACTGCGGACAGTCGCTGAAGGCGGTCTGCACCAGCGCCGCGTTGGGCGCGGGCAGGGCCACCGGCGCGCTGCGCTGCAGCGACGGCCATTCCAGGCGCGACAGCATGTCGCCAACCGCCGCCGGCATCTTCCATTGCGGATGCAGCACATAGGTGGCGGCGCCGAAACTGGCGAGCGAGGTGACGATCAGCGCGCGCAGGAAGCGCGGCACGCGGCCGGCGGCGCGGCTTTGGGATCGGGAGGGGGAGCTTCTCTTTCTGGGAGCGGGTTTCTTCGCGCGGGTCATGCTACCTGGGGGCTACGGACCGGCCGCCATGCGGGCCGGCCAAGGTGACCCCGGATTGTAGATGAGTGACGGATTTGTCACGCCGCGCCGCGCCCGCGCCGGAAGGGACATGATGTCGCACCCGGCCCGGACCCCTCGGCGGGGCCGGGCAATCCACGGACCATCAGGCCTCTGCTTCGGGTTCCCGCCGCTGCGCTTCGAATTCCGCGCGGTTGTGCAGATCGAAGTACAGCACCTCGCTCCATTCCAGCCCGAGGATGTAATCCACGCGCTGGTTGCCGCCGCCGTCGAAGCCGTCATCCAGGCGCAGGCCATGGAAGGCGTCCAGCGGCGCCGCGCCGCGTTCGCGGGTGGCCGCCAGCAATTGGCGGCCCGCCTCGGCCGGGTCCGCCGGCAAGGCGTCGAGCGCTTCGCCCGCGCGCCGGCAACGCGCCAGCTCCCGTTCCACCTGGGTCTTGAGCGCGGCTTTGTCCGCTGCCGCCATCAGATCCAGTTCGACGGTTTCCAGCAGCAGATAGTCGTTGCGATGCGCCTCCAGGAAGGCGATGGTCTCGTCCAGCGCCGCCAGCAGTCCGGACGGCGCCCGCGCGCCCGTTTCGGTCTTCGCGCGGGCCGGCGCGAACAAGCGCTTCAGGCCCTCCAGCAGTGACGGCTCCGGGTTCTGCGCCACGTCTTGCGCGGCGGGCGCGGGGGCCGATGCGCCGCCCGGCGCCACGGTCGTCCGCACGATGTCGGCAAAGCGCTTGATCCGCGCCAGCCCCGGCTCGAAGCGGCTGCTGATGGCGTGCAGCGGGGTGCGCTGTTCCAGTTCGTCGTTATCCAGGCCGTCGGAGATCAGGGAGGCGCACAACTGTGGATCGCCCGACATCAGCAGGCGGTACGAGAACGGCACCGCGTAGGGCCATTCGGACAGCCCGGTGATGGTCTCGGGCCGGTCGGCGTAGGCGGCGGGTCGATTGCTCAGGCTGTAGAGATAGGATCGGTTGGCCATGGGGGCGCGGCGCGTGGGAAGGAAAACGGGACGCCGGCTCCGGGGAAGGGCGCGGCACGGATGCGGCGCTGGCCGCCGCGAGGCGCTATTGAACCGCGGCGGCCTTGGCGCACGGTTGCAGACTGCCACGATTTTCCACCAGGTATTTCTGGCGCGGACGGCCCGTCCCTGGCATTTAGCTGAAACAGTGTGACTATAATTCCGCCTCATCATGTAATAAGACTGGTTCTTATTGCCATTCACATGCGAGCGGAGTTTCCATGGCTGTAAGCCTTTCGTCCCGCCGGCGCCCGGTGCATTTCCGGGCCCGGCAATTGCCTTTGATCGTATTCGGCCTGGGCCTGCCGGGCGCCGTCCTGGCGCAGTCCGCCCCTGCCGAGGTCCACTTGCCCGCCGTCACCGTCACGGGCAGCGATGTCGAACAGACCGCGGTTGGCCCCGTGCAGGGCTTTGTCGCCAAGCGCGCCGCCACCGCCACCAAGACCGACACGCCGGTGATGGAAACGCCGCAGTCGATCAGCGTCATCACCCAGGATCGCATGACGCTGCAGGGCGCCCAGTCGGTGCAGCAGGCGGCGGGCTATACCGCCGGCGTCACGGCCGGCGCGTTCGGGCCGGACAATCGCGGCGACTCCATCAAGATCCGCGGCACCGATTCCACCCAATACCTCGACGGCCTGCTCAACGCCGTGGGGTCCTACAACAACACCCGGCCCGATCCCTACGCGCTGGAGCGCATCGAGATCCTGCGCGGGCCGTCGGGCATGCTGTACGGGCAGGGCGCCATCGGCGGCATCGTCAACCAGATCAGCAAGCGGCCGCAGCCCGAAGCGATGCGCGAGATCGGCGTCAGCTACGGCAACCACAACCGCAAGCAGATCCAGGCCGACCTCACCGGCCCGATCGACGAAGACGGCAAGTGGCTGTATCGCGTGGTCGCGCTGGGGCGCGACAGCGACAGCTCGGTCAAATACGTCGACGACGATCGCTATTTCATCGCGCCGTCGTTGACCTGGCGGCCCAGCGCCGCCACCTCGTTGACGCTGCTGGCCAATTTCCAGAAAGACAATAGCGGTTCGATGGTCGGCTTCTTCCCCTGGCGCGGCACGCTCACCAGCACGCCGGCCGGCCGCATCCCGCAGGACTTCTTCGTTAGCGAACCCGACTTCGACAAGTACACCGCCAGGCAGAGCGCGGTGGGCTACCAGTTCGAGCACGCCTTCAACGACAACGTCACGGTGCGGCAGAACCTGCGCTACACGCACAGCGAGGTCGACTATCGCAGCATCTACACCGCCGGCTTCAACGGCGCCGGACACGGCTGGGTGCCGGGCAGCGACACGCTGCTGCGCCGCGTGATCTACCAGAACCAGCCGACCCTCAAGCAGTTCGTGGTCGACACCCAGGGCCAGTTCAAGTTCCAGACCGGCCCGATCCGCCACACCCTGCTGACCGGCATCGACTACCAGCGTTCCGTGCTGGATGCGCGCCAGGGGGTGGGCGGCACGGTCGCGCCCATCGACGTGCACAACCCCGTGTACGGCAACTTCACGCCGCCCACCTCGACGGTCAGCGCGCCGACCTCGCGCGGCAACCAGTTGGGCCTCTACATGCAGGACCAGCTCGAATGGGAGCGTTGGCTGCTGATGCTGGGGCTGCGCCATGACCGCTCGCGCGCGTCGGTGGACGATACGCCGTCCGGGTCGCGCGATGACAGCGAGATGAGCAAGCGCTTTGGCCTGATGTATCGCTCCGAGGCCGGCCTCAATCCCTATCTGAGCTACTCGGAATCGTTCCAGGGCCTGGCCGGCTTCAACCGCGCCAACCAGGCGTTCAAGCCGCTGCGCGGCAAGCAATGGGAGGCCGGCCTGAAGTACCAGCCGCCGGGCGAAAACCTGACGGTCACCGCCAGCGTGTTCGACATGACCGAGAAAAACCGCAAGGTCGCCGGCGTGGTCAACGGCATTGCCGACACCGTGCAAGTGGGCGAGGCCCGCACCAAGGGCGCCGAACTGGAAGCGCTGGCGTCGCTGGGCAATGTCGATCTGGTGGCCACCTACACCTTCCTGGACGCCAAGGTGGCCAAGGGCACGCCGGCCGAAGAGGGGCGCCAACTGGCCAGCATTCCCCGACACATGGCGTCGTTCTGGGCCAACTACCGCTTCAGCGTGATGGGAACCCCGGGCTTCCTGGCGGGGGCGGGCGTGCGCTACAACGGCAGCAGCGACGACGGCACCGGCCAGAACGGCGTGCCCGCCGTCACCCTGTATGACGCCGTGCTGGCCTACGATGCGGGTCCCATGCGCCTGGCGCTGAACGTCACCAACCTGTTCGACAAACAGTACGTGGGCACCTGCCTTGCCCGTGGCGATTGCTTCTTCGGCACCCGCCGCACGGTGATCGGGAGCGTGACCTACCGGTTCTGACGTCCCGCCGGGAGCGCGGTCAAATTGGGGACTTATGACCCCGGGCGACCGCTTTCCCGTCACCTATCCGCGGCGGATTTCCCCCTAAAATTGCGAACGCCGCCGCAATTTCCTCCTGGCGTGCCACCTCTTTCCGGCCGAGATGCACGTCGATCTCCTCACCCTGTACTTCATTACCATCGGGACGCTGCTGGCCAGTGCCGGCCTGACGTTCTGGGAGTATCGAACCCACCCCCACCGCAGCCGCTCGCTGGGCATCCTGGCGGTCGGCTTCGGCACGCTGGCGCTGGGCTGTATCTGCGCCTTGTTCCGCGCCGATCTGCCGGCCGCGATCGGCGCGCCGCTGAGCAACCTGGTGATCCTCGGCGGTTACCTGCTGGTGCTGGACAGCGTCGCCTCGCTCAGCGGGCGCCACTACCGCAAGCGTTCGATGGGCTTGCTGGCGGTCATGGCGCTGATCTGGCTGGCGGCCGGCGTGCCGGGGCAGGACGTGGTGTGGAAATACGTCAGCGCCTTGCCCATCGCCCTCGTCAGCGCCCTGACCGCGTGGGAACTGCTGCGCTGCGATTCCATGGGGATGCCGAAAACCCGCAACTTCGCCGTGGCGGTGGCCGGCGTGCATGCGCTGATCTATTTCGGCCGCGCCTTCCTGCTGCCGTGGTGGGTGGCTGCCGAGGGGCCCTGGGTGCAACTGCTGGCCAGCAACATCACCATGTACGAAGGGGTGCTGTATTCGGTGCTGCTGCCGATGACGCTGATCAAGCTGATCCGCGAGGAAACCCACGTGCAACTGGTGCACGAGTCGCAGACCGACTACCTGACGCGGCTGGGCAACCGCCGCTGGTTCTTCGAGCAGGGCGCGCGCCTCATCGCGGCCAGCGCGGGGCGCGAGCCTGTCGCCGTGCTGGCGTTCGACCTGGACCAGTTCAAGGCCATCAACGACCGCTACGGCCACCATACCGGCGACCTGGTGCTGGCGGCGTTCGCCACCGTGGCCCGCGACGCGCTCGGGCCGCAGGTCATCCTGGCGCGCCTTGGCGGCGAGGAATTCGCCGCGCTGCTGGCGGGCGATGACGCGCGCCGCGCCCATCAATTGGGGGCGGCGGCGGCCCGGCGCTTTGCCACCACCATCGCCAACCCGGCCGACGGCCTGGGCATCGCCGCCACGGTCAGCATTGGCCTGGCCTATTTCGACGAGGACGTGCCGCCGCTGGCCGATGCGCTGTCGCGTGCGGACCTGGCGCTGTATCGCGCCAAGTCCCTGGGCGGCAACCGGCTGGAAGCGGCCCTGGCGCCGGAGCGCGCCGCCGCGGACTGAGGCGCCGCCGTCGCGGCCAGTGGCGCGGCCCGCGCGGCGAAACGCCCGGGGCCGTTCAGGGACGGGCCTATGCTTTGCCCTGACGCTTTGCATCGACGCTTTGCATCGATAATGACGGCCATGACGCCTCCCACCCATTCCGCTTCCTCCGACCGCGACGGTTTCTGGTTCGACGCCGCCGATCCCGACATGGCGCTTGAACGCGCCGGCAACCACGTCCGCCTGGCGCGCGCCGAGCCGCCCTGGCTGGTCGTCGATCAATCCATTGCCACCATGACGCTGGGCCGCCGCTGGCCCGGGCAGTTGTGGCGCGTGCGCGTGGCGCAACTGGGCGACATGTCCGGACTGGTGGCGCAACCCGGCTACTGGCGCGCCGCCGCGATCGAACTGCTGCAACCTCTGCCGCTGGGCGCGCTGTTCGGCCCGCACGGCGAGGCGGTGGTCGACATCCTGGCCCGCATTCCCGAACTGACGCGCGAACAGGCGCGGGCGTTGGGCGCCGATCTGCCTGCCGACGGCTGGGACCGCTACGGTCGCGCCTGGGAGCGCTGGTCGAAAGACGAAGAGGGTGTCCCCACGCCTGCCGATGCGCCGCCGCAATCGGAATGGTATGGCGTGCTGGCCGCCGCGAGCCGTCGGGGCGGGGCGCGTTCGCCCGTGCATGGCGGCTTGCTGCAGATCCACGGCCTGCTGCGGCAACGCGCCCAGGCCGTCGATGGCGACGCCGCGTTCATTCGCGAAGTGGACGAGGACGGCGAGGTCGACGAGTCGCTCGCGGCGCCGTGGGACGGGGCCAGCGACGCCTTGCTGTTCGCCGCCATGGCGCGGGGGGCGCCGCAATACCTGTCGACGGCGGACGCCGATGCGCTGTCGCGGCCCTGGCGCGAGGTGTTTGGCGTCCGGGCCGGATCGATGTGAGCCAATTCGGCCGCTTTATCGTTTCACCGCAGCGTTCGGATGATTTCACGCCCGTCGCCATGGTGGCAGCCGTCAGGGCATGCCGCGCGGCGCAAGGGCGCGCCGGCGCGCTTTATTCCTCGCCCCGCCAGGACTTGCGGCGCCGCGCCCGCGGCTTGGGCGCCACGCCCAGGCGCGGATCGCGCGCCAATGCCAGTTCCACCAGTTGTCCGGCCAGCGTCTCGAACGCCTCGTCGGTCTGCGGCAGGTACAGCCACTTGCCCAGTTCCGGGTGCGGCAGCAGGCTCGGCATATCGGCCAGCAGCGCCGCGTGGCGGTCATGCGAGGTGCACACCATCACGCCGTTCCAGGGGATGTCGCGGTCGGCCACCACCAGGTACAGCGCGCCGTCCAGGTAGGCGGCGTCGCAGCCGAACATCTTGCGGCGCAGATAGCCGGGATCACGCTCGAGCGGGTCGAGGATCCACAGCAGTGAATTGGCGCGGGCGGCGCGCTGGCGGGAGGGGGGCGAGAACAGGTCGGGGCGTTGGGGCATTGCGAACGGCGCGGGCGGATGGGCCAGGTTCAGACGATACCCGATCCCGGCCGCACGCCGTTCAGGGGTAGCCGTTGCCCACGCCTGCGGGCGCCGGCCCGCGCGGTGTCCGCACAAAGCAGATATGCGATCCCGCGCATAGCGCCATCGCCGCCCCGCGCCTACCATGCTGCAAACACAAGAACCCCCAGGGTGGAGACAGCATGAGAATGGCAAGTGCGCTGACCGCGGTCAGCCTGTGGCTCGGCGCGGGCCTGATATCGGCGGCCGTGGCGGCCGGGGCCTATCCCGACCGGCCGGTCAAATTGATCGTGCCGTTCCCGGCCGGCGGCGCCACCGACCTGATGGCGCGCTCGCTGGCGCAGGGCCTGGGCGAAAAGCTGGGCCAGACCGTGGTGGTGGAGAACCGCGGCGGGGCGGGGGGCACCATCGGCGCCGAGGCCGTGGCCAGCGCCGCGCCCGATGGCTACACGCTGCTGTACTCCACCATGGGCGTGCTGACCATCAACCCGTCGCTGTACCCCAAGCTGCGCTACGACCCGCAGCGCAGCTTCGCGCCGGTGTCGATGACCAACCTGACCTCCAACCTGCTGGTGGTCAACCCCGACCTGAAGGTCAGCTCGGTCGCCGAACTGGCCGAACTGGCGCGGCAGCGGCCGGGCGAGCTGACCTTCAGCTCCTCGGGCAACGGCACCACCAGCCACCTGGCCGGCGAGATGTTCAAGACGGCGGCGCATGCCGACATCCGCCATATTCCCTACAAGGGCACCTCGGGCGCCATCAACGACTTCCTGGCCGGCCGCATCTCGATGATGATCGACACCTCGTCCAACTTCATCGAGCAGGTCCGGCAGGGCAAGGTGCGGGCGCTGGCCGTGACCAGCCGCCAGCGACTGGCGGCGCTGCCCGACGTGCCGTCGATGTCGGAGACGCCGGGTTTCGAGGATTACGAGGTCAGCCTGTGGTCCGGCGTGCTGGCGCCGGCGGGCACGCCGCGTCCCGTCATCGACCGCCTGAACGCCGACATCAAGGCGGTGATGACGGCGCCGCGGATGGTCGAGCGCATGGCCGGCTACGGCATCCAGACCACCCACAGCACGCCCGAAGCCTTCGCCGAACGCATCCGCGTCGATACGGCGAAATGGGCGCGCATCATCGAACAGTCCGGCGCGCGCGCCGATTGAGGCCCCGGCTCCCGGCCCGCCCGGCGGCCGGGCCCCTGGAAGGAAATCCCATGCGATTGATGCTTCGATCCCTGCTGGCGGCGGTGGCCCTGTCCATCGGCGCCGCGTCCGCGGCGGCGGCCTATCCCGACCGGCCCGTCGTTCTGGTCAATCCCTACGCCGCCGGCGGCCCCGCCGACGTGGTGGCGCGCAGCCTGGCGCGGGCGCTGGAAAAGCGCCTGGGCCAGCCGGTGGTAGTGGAGAACAAACCCGGCGGCGGCGCCTCCATCGGCACCGGCTTCGTGGCGCGCGCCAAGCCGGACGGCTACACGCTGCTGCTGGGCACCTCGGCCGGCCACGTGGTCACGCCGCTGATGCAGAAAACCGTGTACGACGGCGTCAAGGGCTTCGCCTTCTGCTCGGTGGTGGCGGTGCAGCCCATCATGCTGGTGGTCAATCCGTCGCGCGGCATCCGCTCGGTGCCCGAGCTGATCGCCCGCGCCAAGGCCGAACCCGGCAAGTGGAGCTATGGCTCGGCCGGCGTGGGCGGCGCCACGCACCTGGGCGCCGAGCTGTTCCAGCAGGTCGCCGGCGTGCAGTTGAACCACATTCCCTATGCCGGCGCCTCGCCCGCCGTCAACGACGTGGTGGGCGGCCAGACCGACCTGGCCATGCTGAACCTGTCGGCCAGCCTGCCGTTCATCCGCCAGGGGCGCCTGCTGGCGCTGGCCTATGCGTCGGACAAGCGCTCGCCGCTGCTGCCGGACGTGCCGACGCTGGCCGAGGCCGGCGTGGCGGGCGCGGACGCGGCCACCTGGTACAGCCTGGCCGCGCCGGCCGGCACGCCCGCGGACATCGTGCACACCCTGAGCGACGCCGTCCGGGCCGTGAACGACGATCCCGACTACCGCCGCGTCATGCAGGAGCAGGCGATAGCGTTGATGGCGCTGTCGCCGCGGGAAGCGGACGCCTACGTCGCCAAGGACCAGGCCGACATGCGCAGGCTGCTGGGCACGCTGGGCTTGCTGGCCAAATGAAAACACGGCTACTGGACACACGACCCCGCATGCCCACGGCCGCCGGCCAGTCGCGGACGCGGCGCCGGCCACCAGGAACGCATCCATGAACTTCGATTTCAGCGAACTCAGCGCCACCAACGCCTTCAAGCTGCTCTCCAGCGTGGTGGTGCCGCGCCCCATCGCCTGGGTGGTGAGCCAGTCGGCGCAGGGCCAACGCAACGCCGCGCCGTTCTCGTTCTTCAACGTGGTCAGCAGCGACCCGCCCATCGTGGCGCTGGGCATCGGCCCGCGCGGCGGGCAGTTGAAGGACACCTCGCGCAACATCCTGGAGACCGGCGAGTTCGTCATCAACCTGGTGTCGGCCGAACTGGCCGCGCAGATGAACCACACCAGCCTGGACTACGTGGCCGACGTCGATGAGCTGACCCGCGCCGGGCTGGCGACCGCTCCCTCGCGGGTGGTCGCGCCGCCGCGCATCGCGCTCAGCCCGGCGGCGCTGGAATGCCGCGTGTGGCAGGTGCTGGATGCCGCGCCACAGCGCGTCATCGTGCTGGCGCGGGTGGTGGCGCTGTACCTGCGCGACGACGCGCTGCTGGACGCGCAGCGCTTCCATGTGGACACCCCCGCGCTGCGCCTGCTGGGCCGCATGCACGGCGCGGGCTGGTACGCGCACACCAGCGACCTGTTCCAGATGCGCGCGCCGGACGCCGCCAACGATCCGGCGGTGCGGCCCGCGCAGGGCCATTGAACCGCGTCACGATTTCAAATTTCCTGGGAGCCTCTTGATGAAACTGCATTGGTCGCCGCGCTCGCCTTTCGTGCGCAAGGTGATGATCGTCCTGTACGAAGCCGGCATCGCCGACCGCGTGACGCTGGTGCGCACGCCGGTCGCCATGGACAAGCCCAACCTCGACCTGGTGGCCGACAACCCGCTGATCAAGCTGCCGACGCTGGTGCTGGACGACGGCACGCCGGTCTACGACTCGCGCGTCATCTGCGCCTATCTGGACGGCCTGGCCGGCGCCGGCCTGCTGCCGGCGGACCCGGCCGCGCGGCTGCTGGCCGAGCGGCGCCAGGCGCTGGGCGACGGTTTCCTGGACGCGCTGCTGTTGTACCGGCAGGAACGCAACAAGCCGGTCGAGAAGCAGACCCAGGCCTGGCTCGACGCCTTCGCGCTGAAGACCCGCGCGGTGCTGGCCGTGCTGGAGGCCGAGGCGCCAGCCCTGCGCGCCAGCCGCTTCGACCTGGGCCTGATCGCCATCGGTTGCGCGTTGTCGTATCTGGACTATCGTTTCCCGGACCTGGCCTGGCGCGACGGCCATCCGGCGCTGGCCGCCTGGCACCAGGACTTCAGCGCGCGGCCCTCGGTTGCGCGCAGCCAACCCGACGAAACGCCTTGAGCGAAGGACGATGATGAGCCGCATCCCCCTGCCCACGCCCGACAGCATGAGCGACGACCAGAAGCGCGTCTACGAACGCATCGTCTCCGGCCCGCGCGGCCGGCTGGTCGGCCCCTTGCGCGCCGCGCTGCACAACCCCGAACTGGCCGAGCGCTGGCAGGCGCTGGGCGCCTTGCTGCGCTTTGGCACCAGCCTGCCGCCGCGCGTCAGCGAACTGGCCATCGTGGTCACCGCGCGCCGCTGGAACAGCCAGATCGAATGGCACATCCACGCCCAGGCCGCCCGGGCCGCCGGCATTGCCGACGCGGTGCTGGACGCCATCCAGGCGCGGCGCGAACCCGTATTCGACAACCGCGACGACGAGATTGTCTACGCCTACGCCCGCCAACTGCAGGAGACCGGCCAGGTCGAGCCCGCCCTGTACGCCGAGGCGGTGCAGCGCTGGGCCGCCGTCGGCGTGGTCGAACTGACCGCCGTCATCGGCTACTACACCATGGTGTCGATGACGCTGAACGCGCACGAGATCCCGATGCCGGACGACGCGCCCGCGCCGCTGGACCTGCCGCAACAGGACGGCTGGCCGGCGCTGAGCCGGCTGGCGCCGCTGGCCGGGGAGGGCAAGGCATGACCGCGCCCGCCGGCTCCACGCAACCCTACGTGCCCGACAGCGTCGAGACGCCGCGCATGCCACAAGCGCCCACCGAACCGTTGCCGCCTTTTGCCTGCGACACGCATTGCCACGTGTTCGGCCCCTACGAGCGCTTCCCGCTGTGGCATCCGTCCTCTTACGCCGCGCCCGACGCGCCGGCGCAGCGCTACCTGCGCATGCTGGACACCCTGGGCGCCGCGCGCGGCGTGTTGGTGCAGCCCGCGCCCTACGGCACGCATCCCGATGCCTTGCTGGACGCGCTGGCGCAGGGCGGCGACCGCCTGCGCGGCATCGCGGTGGCCGACCCGTCGGCCAGCGACGCGCAACTGCGGGCCCTGTATGACGGCGGCGTGCGCGGGCTGCGCTTCGTCGAGGCGCGCGACCCCGCCGGCAATCTGTTTCCGGGCAGCGTGGGGTTCGACCAGGTCGCCGCGCTGGCCCCGCGCATGAAACACCACGGCCTGCACGCGCAGCTGTGGGCGCCGTGCGATACCTATCTGCGCCATCTGCCGGCGCTGGCGAAGCTGGACCTGCCGCTGGTGATCGACCACCTGGGCAGCCTGGTCCCGGCGCGTGGCGACCAGGACCCGGCGTTCCTGTTGCTGCGCGGCCTGCTGGCCGACGGCCGCCTGTGGATGAAGCTGACGCTGTGCCGCGTCGGCAGCGCGCCGGACTACGAGAATGCGCGCTTCCTCCATGACGCCTTCGTCGCCGCCAACCCCGACCAGGTGCTGTGGGGCTCGGACTGGCCGTTCGTGCGCATGGGCGCGACGGCGCCGTCCGCCGACGCCCTGGTGGCGGTGGCGCAGCGCTGGCTGGGCGATGACGCCACGCGCCGCAAGGTCTGGGTCGACAACCCGGCGCGGCTCTACGGCTTCGATTGAAGCGCCGGCGCCGTCAGGGGCTGGCGTGCCACACGCCTTCGCCGCCGATCTCGCGCACCAGGCTCTGGATCTGCGCGGCCACTTCGGTGACGGTGCGGCCCGGCCCCTTGGCGCGGGCGAACGCCATCGAGATGATGCGGCCCATGGCCGGATCGCGCAGCGCCGCGATGCCCAGGCGGCCTTCCTGCACCTCCTGCCAGACCGCGTGCAGCGGCAGCACCGTGTACATGTGCTCGTGTTCGACGATGGACTTCATCAGCGGCAGCGAATCGGCCTCGATCAGCGGCGCGATGCTGATCTTGCGCGCCCGCGCCAGCCCGTCCAGCGCATTGCGCAGGCCGTTGGGCGCGCCGGGCAAGATGAAGGGCAGGCCGTCCAGCTGTTCGAAGGCGACCTCGCCGCCGCGCGTCAGCGGGTCGCCGGCCGCGCCCACCAGGTACGAATCGACCGAGGCCAGCGCCTGTTCGCCCGGCGGGCATTTGTCGCCATAGCGGTACAGGATGGCGATGTCGACGCGGCTGTCGGTCAGCCATTCCTCGATCTGGCCGCTGGAGCCTTCCAGGATCTTCAGGTGCACCTTGGGAAACTGCTTGCGCAGCCGCGAGAACAGCCGCCGGATCAGCGGATGCGCGGTGGACGGCAGCAGCCCCAGCGTGACCTCGCCGGCCGGCTCGCGCGCCTCGCCGTTCAGCTCCAGTTCCAGCCGCTCGGCGTCGCCCAGCAGCGTGCGCACCAGCGGAAACAGGCGTTCGCCCACTTCCGACAGGTGCACGCCGCGGCCGGTGCGGTTGAACAGCCGCGCGTTGCACTCGCGTTCCAGCGCGTTGATGCGGCGGCTCAGCACCGACTGGTCCTGGTCCAGATAGAGGGCGGCGCGCGAGATGCTGCCCAGTTCCGCGATCGCCAGGAAGGCCCGCCACTTGTGCAGGTCGGCGGTGACGTCCAGGCTCAGGCCCGTGGCTTTGGCAGGCGGCATGATGGATAAGGCGGCAACGAAAGAGACGGCATAAGGGTACGGCAAAAGCGGGCCGGCATGGGACTATTCCAGCCCCAGCTTGCCGCGCCGGATCACCTCGCCCCATTTCTTCGATTCGGCCTGCATCAGCGCCTGGTAGGCCTCGGGCGTGGTGGCCGTGGGAATGGCGCCCTGGTCGATCATCTTCTGCCGCAGGGCCGGTTCGGCCAGCGTCTCGGCGATGGCTTGCGACATCTTCTGCACGATCTCCGGCGGCGTCCCGGTCGGCGCGATGATGCCGTAGTTCGATTCGACGATCACACCGGGAAAACCCGCCTCCTTGGTGGTCGGCACGTCCGGCAGGCCCTCGAAGCGCGTCGGGCTGGCCACCGCCAGCGTGCGCAGCTTGCCGGCCTTGATGAAGCCCAGCACCGCCGAGGCGTCGCCCGGGAACATCTGCACCTCGTTGGACAGCAGCGCCGTCACCGCGGGCGAGGCGCCCTTGTACGGCACGTGCATGATGTCGATGCCGGTCTGCTGCTTGAGCAGCTCGCCGCCCAGGTGCGGCGTGGTGACGTTGCCGGCCGAGCCATAGTTGTACTTGCCGGGCTGGCGCTTGGCGCTGGCGACGAAGTCGGCCAGCGTGGCGTCGGGCAGAGACGGGTTGACCACGATGACCAGCGGGATGCGCGCCACCAGCGACACGTACTGGATCCTGGACACGTCGTACGGCACCTTCATGACGTGCGGCAGGCCGGTGATGGCGCCCGGCACGCCGAAGCCGAAGGTGTTGCCGTCGGGCGTGGCGCGCACCGTGGCGTCCACGCCGATGGTGCCGCTGGCGCCGGCCTTGTTCTCGATCACGATGGTCTGGCCCAGCCGCTGGCCCAGCGCCGGCGCCAGCAGCCGCGCCAGGTTGTCGACCGAGCCGCCGGGCGGGTAGGGCACGATCAGCCGGATCGGCTGGCTCGGCCAGGGCGCGGCGGCCTGGCCCGGGGCGGCAAAGGCGGCGCCCAGCAGCAGGGCGGCTGCCGTCAGTGCGGTAGCGTTTTTCATCTGTCTCTCTCCTGTGGCGCCGGCTCGGGGCCGGCGCGTCGTTGTCATGCGCCTTCCAGCCCCAACTGCTTGGCGTAGATATTGCGCTGGATCTCGTTGGTGCCGCTGAAAATGGTCGCCGCCAGCGCGTTGACGTACGGCGCCAGCGCGTGCACCTGGCCGTTGCCATAGCCCAGCCGCATCGCCGCGCCGCCGTATTCCTCGGCGATCTGGATCAGCAGGGCGGCCAGCCGCTCGTGCGTCTCGGTGGCCCAGACCTTCAGCAGCGACAGCTCGGGCGGCAACGGCCGGCCGGCCTTCGCCAGTTCCGCGAAGACGCTGTACATGGCGGTCAGGTCGGCCGCGTCCAGCCGCAGCTCGGCCAGCCGGTCGGCGAACGCCGGGTCGGCCAGCAGGCCGCGCTGGCGCGCGATGCTGAAGATCTGCTGCAGGGCATGGTTGGCGTGCTTGGGGCTGCCGCTGAACAGGCGCTCGAAGCCCAGCAACGCCTTGGCGATGCCCCAGCCGGCGTTCAGCTCTCCAACGACGTTGGCGCGCGGCACGCGCACCTGGTCGAAGAACACCTCGCAGAACTCCTCGTGCCCCGACAGCGTGCGGATGGGACGGCGGCTCACGCCCGGGCTGGCCAGGTCCACCAGAAGGAAGCTGATGCCGGCCTGCTTCTTGACCGTCTTGTCGGTGCGCACCAGCATGAACATGTGGGTCGCGTCCTGCGCCAGCGTCGACCAGGTCTTCTGGCCGCTCACGATCAGGTCGTCGCCGTCCACCAGCGCCTCGCAGCGCAGTGAAGCCAGGTCCGAGCCGGCGTTCGGCTCCGAATAACCCTGCGCCCACACCGCCTCGCCCGACAGGATGCCCGGCAGGAAGCGCGCGCGCTGTTCCTCGGTGCCGTGGCGGATCAGGATCGGCCCCAGCATCACCAGCCCCTGGTCCGGCGCGCGCGCCACGCCGTGGCGTTCGGCTTCCTCGATGAAGGCGATCTGGCGCGCCGGCGACAGCGCCATGCCGCCGTGCTCGCGCGGCCACGACGGCGCGATCCAGCCCTGGCGCGACAGCGTGAAATACCAGTCCTTGATTTCGTCCCAATGCAGCCGCCACGGCGCGTGGCGCAGGTGCTCGGGGTAGTGGGCGCGGAAGAAGCCACGCACCAGCCGGCGGAAATCGGCTTCCGGCATGCCGTTCCAGTCGGCCTCGCGCGGGAAGTCCGTGATGGGCGTGGCGTCGTCGTCATCGGCGCTGGGCGCGGGCAGCGCCGCCAGCGCGCCGTAGCGCTGGCGATGGGCGGCGGCATTGCCCAGCCAGGCCGCCAGGTGCAGCGCGCTGCGGAAGTACAGGCTGACGTCGCATTCCTCGGTGTAGCCGATGGCGCCGTGCAGTTGGATCGCCAGCCGCGCCGCCTCCAGGCCGGCGCGCGCGGCGCGGGCCTTGGCGCGGCTGGCCAGCGTCTTGCGCAGGGTGGCGTCGTCCGGTTGCGCGGCCAGTGTATCGAGCGCATCCAGCAGGCTGTTGGCTGCCAGCTCGACCTGCATGGCGGCGTCCACCAGCCGGTGCTGCAAGGCCTGGAACGACGCCAGCGGCCGGCCGAACTGCTGGCGCGTGTTCAGATAGGCCACCGAATCGGCCAACACCTGCCGCGCCACGCCCACCAGTTCCGCCGACTGCATCAGGCGGCCCAGGTCCAGCGCCTCGTCGACCGCGTCCAGCACGCCGTCGCGCGCCAGCAGCGCGTCCGCCGGCACCGCGGCCGACTCGATCGCCAGGTGGCAGGCGGCGGCGCCGTCGGCGCGCGGGTGGACCTGCGCGGTCACGCCCGGCGTGCCGGCCGCGACGAAGAAGAGGGCGGTGCCGCGCTCGCCATCGGCCGTGACCAGCCAGCCATCGACGCCGGCCCCCGGCACCACGTGGCGCTTCTCGCCATTGAGCACGTACGCGCCCTCGCGTTCGATCACGCTGACGCCGAAGGCCGTGGCGGCCTCGCCGGCCTCCAACTGGCCCTCGGTTTCCTGCCAGGCCAGCCCCAGCAGCGTTTCGCCGCCGCACACGGCCTGCAGCAGCGCGTCGCGCCGCGCCGCATCGACCGGCGCGATCCGCGCCAGCAGCGCCGCCGGCAGCACGCCGGCGCCGACCAGCGGCTCGGGCAACTGTGCGCGGCCCGCTTCCTCCAGCACCGCCGCCATCGCCCGCCAGCCCAGGCCCAGGCCGCCCAGCGTCTCGGGCACGCTCATGCCGAGCCAGCCGACCCCGGCAATTTCGCGCCAATAGTCGCGGTCCGGCGGCGCCTCGGCGCGCTTGCGCTGGCGCTGGTCGCGCCGCTGCAGGAAGTCGCGCGCGCTGTCGCGGATCTCTTCGATCAGGTCATGGTCGACGCCGCTCATACGATGCCCTCCGCCCGCAGCCGGGCGATTTCGTCGTCGGACAGCCCCAGTTCGGCGCGCAGGATCTCGGCCGTGTGCTCGCCCAGCAGCGGCGGCGGCAGGCCGCCCGTGATCGGCGTGCCGGAAAAATGGATCGGGTTGCGGATGACCGGCAGGGCGCCCAATCGAGGATGCTCGACGCTGCCCAGCACGCCGCGGTGGCGCACCTGCGGATCCTCGAACACCTGGTCCATGGTGTAGATCGGCCCGCAAGGCACGTTGGCCGCCGCCAGCGCCTGATTCCAGTCCCGCACGCCGCGGGCGCGCATCGCCGGCTCGATCAGCCGCGACAGTTCGGGCTGCGCGGCGGCGCGCTTGGGGTTGGTATCGAAGCGCGCATCGCGCCCCAGCTCGGGCAGCCCGATCACCTCGCAGAACGCGCGGAACTGCGAGTCGTTGCCCACCGCCACCATCAGGTGCCCGTCCAGGCATTCGAAGGCGCGGAACGGCGCGGTGATCTGCGAGGCCGAACCCATGCGCGCCGGCAACTGCCCGCTGGCCAGGTAGTTCATGCCGATGTGCGACAGCGCCGCGATCTGCGCGTCCAGCAGCGCCAGGTCGATGTGCTGGCCCGCGCCCGACACCTGGTCGCGGTGCCGCAGCGCCGCCAGGATGGCGCATACCGCATAGAAGCCCGCCGTCAGGTCCGACACCGAGTAGCCCGCCTTGACCGGCCCCGCGCCCGGCTCGCCGTCGGGCACGCCGGTCACGCTCATCAGTCCGCTCATGGACTGGAAGATCGGGTCATAGCCGGGCAGGTGGCTGTAGGGCCCGCTCTGGCCAAAGCCCGTGATCGAGCAATACACCAGGCGCGGATTGAGCGCCGCCAGCGCGGCGTAGTCCAGCCCGTAGCGGCGCAGGTCGCCGGCCTTGAAGTTCTCGATGACGATGTCGGCCTGCTGCGCCAGCCGCCGCACCAGCGCCTGGCCCTCGGGCCGGGAGATGTCGATGGTCAGCGACTTCTTGCCCCGGTTCATGGCCACGAACGACGAGGTCTGCGGGCTCGGCGCGCCGTCGCGGCCGGGCAGCGGATAGCCCTGGTGGCGCACGTCGTCGCCGCGCCCGGGGCGCTCGACCTTGATCACGTCGGCGCCGAAATCGGCCAGCATCTGCGCCGCCCACGGCCCCGAAAACACCCGGCTCAGGTCCAGCACCTTCACGCCGTCCAACGCGCTCGTCATGTCGTCTCCTTGTCTTTTTTTGCGAAGTGTAGGCAGCGCCGGGCCTTGCACCTACGGCGCCGCCGCAATAGCTGTTATGCGCGGGGCCCGTGCCGCTAACGGCCCTGGAACACCGGCGCGCGCTTTTCCAGGAAGGCGCGGCGCGCCTCCATGGCGTCCTCGGTCTTGGCGATGGCCGCCGTCATGTCCTGCTCGTAGCGATAGCCGTCGCGCAGGCTCATGTCCTCGATGGCGTTGAGCGTCTGCTTGGCCAGCATGGTAGCCAGCGGGCTCTTGGACGCCAGCTCGCGCGCCAGTTCCAGCGCGCGCGGCATCAGCGCGTCCGCCGGCAGCGCTTCCTCGACCACGCCGAGCCGGTACAGCTCGTTGCCGTCCACCCGCAGCCCGGTCAGCATCATGCGCCGCAGCCGCGAATGGCCGAACAGCCGCATGCCATGGCGGCCGCCGCCCAGCAGCCCGACGTTGATCTCCGGCAGGCCCACCACCGCGTCGGACGCCGCCAGCAGGATGTCGCACGAGGCCACGATCGCCAGCCCCGCGCCCAGCGCCGCGCCGTTGATGGCGCCCACCACCGGCTTGGCGCATTCGCGGATGGCATGGAAGCACTCGCGCGTCCGGCGCGAGTGCTGCGGCAGGTCGCCCGGCCCCTTGATGGTGGCGGCGCGGTTCTTCAGGTCGGCGCCCGCGCAGAAGGTCTTGCCCTGGCCCGACAGCACCACCGCCCGCACCTCGGGCGTCTCGGAAATGCGGTCCAGCACCCACGACAGCTCGTTCATCATCTCGGTGCTGAGCGCGTTGACGGGGGGATTGGCCAGCAGGATGGTGGCGACGCCGCCGTCGAGGCTGACGTCCAGCGCGGTGTAGGGCCCGGCCAGGTTTTCCGGCATGGTCATGGTGTGTCTCCTTGTGGTCCGGTCTGTGGGGCCGGTCAGATGATCTTGCGGTCGCGGTAGTCCTGGATCTGCGCCGCGTTCAGTCCCAGTTCGGCCAGCACCTCGTCGGTGTGCTGGCCCAGCAGCGCTGGCGCGCGGTCCACTCGCAGCGCCGATTGGCCGAAGCGCAGCGGGTTCATCACCTGCGGCACCTCGCCGGCGGCGGGGTGGGGCAGGCGCCGCAGCATGCCGCGGTGCAGCACCTGCGGGTCCTCGAACACCTCGGGCACCGTGTTGATCGAGCCGGCCGGCACCCCGGCCCGCTTGAGCAGGTCCAGCCAGTGGGCGCGCGGCTCGCGGATGAAAATGGCGTCCAGCAGCGGATCGAGCGTGTCCAGGTTCTTCACGCGCTGGCTGTTGCTGACATAGCGCGGATCGCGCGCCAGGCCGGGCTGGCCCAGCGCCTCGCACAGGGTGGCGAACTGCGCGTCGTTGCCCACCACGATGACGATGTCGCCATCGGCGCAGGCAAAGGTGCGCTGCGGCTGGATATTCGGGTGCGCGGTGCCGGTGCGGCGCGGCACCCGCCCGCCCAGCAGGAAGTTCATGGCCTGGTTGGCCAGGAGGCCCACCTGCACGTCCAGCATGGCCACGTCGATGTACTCGCCCTGGCCGGTCTGCGCGCGCCGCAGCAGGGCGGCCACGATGCCCAGCGCCGCGTACACGCCGGTGGTCAGGTCGACGATCGGCACGCCCACCTTCTGCGGCCCGCCGCCCGGCCGGTCGTCGCGCTCGCCGGTCACGCTCATCAGCCCGCCCATGGCCTGGATCAGGAAGTCGTAGGCCGGCTCGGCCGCGCGCGGCCCGGTCTGGCCGAAGCCCGTCACCGAGCAATACACCAGTCGCGGATTGATCGCCGACAGCGACGCATAGTCCAGCCCCTGCCGCGCCAGCGTGCCGACCTTGTAGTTCTCCAGCACCACGTCCGCGTCGCGGCACAGCTGCTTGACCAGCGCCTGGCCCTCGGCCGTCTGCAGGTCCAGCGTGATCGAGCGCTTGCCCCGGTTGGTGGCCACGAAATAGGCGCCGTCCGCCGTGTCCTGGCCCTGCTCGTCCTTCAGGAAGGGCGGCCCCCAGGACCGGGTGTCGTCGCCCTGGCCGGGCCGCTCGACCTTGATGACATCGGCGCCCAGGTCGGCCAGGATCTGGCTGGCCCAGGGGCCGGCCAGCACGCGGCTCAGGTCGAGCACTTTCAGGTTTGATAACAGCGGCTGCAACGCCTTCTCCTTGACTGCTGTGAAGTGCGGCCAGTCTAGGATTTCCGCGCGGCGGCAGGCTCCACCCGGATGGCAAAGCTGTTATGCGTGATGGGACGCCGTCCCCGGTACAATTCGGCCCATCATGCCCGGGTCGCAAGGGGCATTCCGGTAGTCCGTGCAGCGTAGACAAAGGTCCCCCGATGCGCCTGAGCCAGTGCCAGAATTTCCACGACTTTCGCCGCATGGCGCGCCAGCGGCTGCCCGGCCCGATCTTCAACTACATCGACGGCGCCGCCGACGATGAGACCACCTACCGCCGCAACACCGAGGCCTTCGAGGCCTGCGACCTGGTGCCCGACGTGCTGCGCGGCGTGGCGGATGTGGACATGTCCGTCACCGTCATGGGCCAGAAGCTGGCCATGCCGGTCTATTGCTCGCCCACCGCGTTGCAACGCCTGTTCCACCATGACGGCGAACGCGCCGTGGCCGCCGCCGCCGGCAAGTTCGGCACCCTGTTCGGGGTGTCGTCGCTGGGCACCGTCAGCCTGGAAGAGGCGCGCCAGATCAGCGGCGGCCCGCAGGTCTACCAGTTCTACTTCCACAAGGACCGCGGCCTGAACCGCGACATGATGGCGCGCGCCAAGGCCGCCGGCGTGCAGGTCATGATGCTGACGGTCGACAGCATCACCGGCGGCAACCGCGAGCGAGACAAGCGCACCGGCTTTGCCATCCCGTTCCGCCTGAACCTGGCCGGCATCGCCCAGTTCGCCATCAAGCCGGCCTGGGCCATCAACTACGCCACCCACGAGCGCTTCCGCCTGCCGCAGCTCGACGGCCACGTCGACATGGGCGGCGGCGCCATGTCCATCAGCCGCTATTTCACCGAGATGCTCGATCCCGCCATGACCTGGGACGACGTCGCCGCCATGGTGCGCGAGTGGGGCGGCCAGTTCTGCCTGAAGGGCATCATGTCGGTCGAGGACGCCCAACGCGCCGTCGACATCGGCTGCACCGGCATCGTGCTGTCCAACCACGGCGGCCGCCAGCTCGACGGCTCGCGCAGCGCCTTCGACCAGTTGGCCGAGATCGTCGACGCCGTCGGCGACCGCATCGACGTGATGATGGACGGCGGCGTGCAGCGCGGCACGCACGTGCTCAAGGCGCTGGCGCTGGGCGCCAAGGCCGTGGGGCTGGGCCGCTACTACCTGTTCCCGCTGGCTGCCGCCGGACGGCCCGGCGTGGAACGGGCGCTGGAGCAGATGCGCGTGGAGATCGAGCGCGCGATGAAGCTGATGGGCTGCCGGACGGTGGCGGAGCTGCAGCGCCGGCACCTGCGGTTCCGCTGAAGCGGCCGCTGGCGGCGGGTTTGATACAGTCGCGGAACTGCCCGATTAACAGAAACACCCTGCCGGTGGACCGCCGCCCGTCAGTTGGATAGCAACCCGGCTTGCGGGATGTCGGGGGCCGGCCGGGCCCGGATCGTCGGCGCTTTGGAGTCTTCATGCACATTCGTCCCCGTCTGACCGCTTCGATCGCCGCGCTGACGCTGGCGCTGCTGGCCGCGCCGCCGGTCATCGCCGCCCCTGTCCAAGCCGAAGCCCCCGCGGGCGCGACCGCGTGCGCCTTCAGTGCCTGGGCCAACTACGACAAGCCGTCGATCACCGTGCGCGACGCGCCGTCCGCCGGCGCCAAGGCCCTGGGCCAGATCCCCGCCAGGCCCGCCGCCGGCGAGCCGGAGTATTCCTACAGCGTCACCTTCGACGTGAAGGAAGCGAAGGACGGCTGGCTCAGGATCGCCAATGCCAGCGACGCTTACAACGAGGAAGAATATCCAGAGCGCGCGCCGCGCAAGCTCTACAAGGGCGAAGGCTGGATCCTCGCGGACGATGCGCGGGTCGGCATCCAGTCCGCGCGCGGCTATGCCAGGCCCGACGCCGCCAGCCAGCGGCTGGTGGACCTGGGCAGCGACTGGCTGACCGAAATGGGCAAGATCCAGGGCATCCGCGCCTGCCACGAGGACTGGGTGCTGCTGGATTACCTGGTGGACCGCAAGCGCTCGCCGCAGGACGAGATCGTCGAGCGCGCCAAGGGCGAGCGACTGGCGGGGCGGGCGTGGTTCCGGGGACTGTGCGACGTGCAGGAAACGACCTGCGACATGAAATCGGTGGATCGGTGAGGGCAGGGTTCATGCCGGTGATCCTGGCGCAGGCATCCATTGCGCAACCGGAATAGGGCGACCCGTGGCCGGCTCCAAGATGATTCAACAGTGCTTATTCATGACTTCAGCGGATGAGGCTGAATTCGCCGGCGCGCTCATGAAAGCCCGCCCCTCGATCCGGTTCATCAACATGCAGGAGCAGCCGGACGTCGAGCGGCCGGGATACAAGAATCGAATCGATGTGTGTGGCGGGGGCCACGTGACGATCGTGGATTCCTCCATCATTTCCGAAGCGGATTTTCACAATCGCTATGTGAAACGTCATCCCTCGGGAAAGGGGTGGATCTACGCGCTGGTCGGGTCAGGGCTGGTCAGCCTTTTGAGGTCAAGAGCGGCGGATTTTCTTCCGGATTCCCTTCTCAACGGCGAGCTGCGGGCGTCAATTCCGGCGGATGACGAGGATACCGAGGCATTCGTGGCGATCGTGCTGCGCGAGGCAAAGGCGCGCGCGGAGAAGTTGGTATCCATCGACGCGGCCACCGGTCAGCGCGGAACCAGGGTCGACCGGAAATTCATTGCATGGCCGGACGCGGCACGCAGATTCGACGGCGTGAACGGGGCATACCTGGCCAATGGCGCACACGCATTATTTGTTCCGACAGGTGTTGGGAAGTAGTTCCCGCCAAGCCAGGCCCGACGCGGCCAGGGCAGCGGCACCATAGCCCGGACGCGCGCGTGCCACGCGTCGAAAACCCCTACAAGGCCTGGCCAAATCGGGGCTATCCCTATTGTGCATATTCGCAACACAAATGCACATGATAAGAGTTCGCATTACACTTGCTTGCCAATTATTCACCAACCCTGCAAGGAAGCGTCATGCAAGACCCGCGGCCCGCCAGCCTGATTTTCCCCATTCGTCCACGCCTCGCCCTGCGGCGCACCACCAGCCTGGTGCTGATGGCGCTGGCCAGCGGCACAGCGCTGGCGCAGGAGTCGGGCGTCGCCACCTTGCCCGCCGTGCAGGTCCAGGCCGACGGCGATCCCACCACCACCGAGGGCACCGGCTCCTACACCCCACGCGCCACGGCGGCCAGCACCGGTCTGCCGCTGACGCTGCGCGAAACCCCGCAATCGGTCACCGTCGTCACGCGCCAGCGCATCGAAGACCAGGACATGCGCTCGCTGACCGACATCCTGGGCAACACGCCCGGCATCTCGGTGCAGAACTACGACAGCGAACGCTACACCTTCAGCTCGCGCGGCTTCGCCATCAGCAATTATCTGTACGACGGCGTGCCCACCAGTTTCGATATCGGCTATGCCGGCGGTGAATCTTCGTTGGACTCCATCATCTATGACCGCGTCGAGGTGGTGCGCGGCGCCACCGGCCTGCTGACCGGTACCGGCAACCCGTCCGCCTCAGTCAACCTGGTGCGCAAGCACGCCACCAGCCGCGAATTCACCGCCGACCTGAGCGTCAGCGCCGGCACCTGGGACACCTACCGCGCCAGCGCCGACCTGTCGTCGCCGCTGAACGCCAGCGGCAGCGTGCGCGGCCGCATCGTCTCGGCCTACCAGGACAACCACTCGTACCTGGATGGCTACCAGAACCGCAAGAAGGTCTTCTATGGCGTGGTGGACGCCGACCTGACCGCCCGCACCACCTTGAGCGTCGGCTTCAACTATCAGGACAACGACCCGCAACGCAGCAGTTGGGGCGGTTTCCCGCTGTGGTACGCCGACGGCGGCCGCACCGACTGGAAACGCTCGCTCAACACCGGCGCCGACTGGACCAAGTGGGCCAGCACCACCGAAGGCGCCTTTGCCAGCCTGGAGCACCGCTTCGATAACGGCTGGCGCGTGCAGGCCGTCGGTTCGCACTCCAAGCACGAAATGGACGGCAAGCTGCTCTACCTGTATGGCTGGCCCGACCGCAACACCGGCCTGGGCATGGGCGCCTCGGCCCAGCGCTACTACGGCGACCGCAAGCAGAACAGCCTGGACCTCAAGGCTTCCGGCCCATTCTCATTGTTCGGCCGCCAGCACGAAGCGGTGGTCGGCGCCAGCTTCACCCGCCAATACGCCGATTTCCGCAACCGTGGCGCGGTCTCGCCGGCGCCCATCGGCAATTTCCTGGACTGGGACGGCTCGTATCCCGAACCGCAGTGGAGCGACACCTCCACCCTGGCCAGCCGCTACACCACCAAGCAGGCCGGTTGGTACGGCGCCCTGCGCTTCAGCCTGGCCGACCCGCTCAAGCTGATCGTCGGCGGCCGCTACAGCACGTGGAAGACCGATGCGGTAGGGTGGGGCGGCAGCAGCCGGCAGGCGTTCGACAAGGACGCCTTCGTGCCGTACGCCGGCCTGCTGTACGACATCAACGAGAACTACACGGCGTACGTCAGCTATACCGGGATCTTCAATCCGCAGGACAAGCAGGACCGCAACGGCAACTGGCTCGATCCGCTGGAGGGCAAGGCCTACGAGGCCGGCATCAAGGGTGAATTCCTCGAAGGCCGCCTGAATGCCTCGGCGGCGGTATTCCAGATCAACCAGGACAATCTGGCGCAGGACGACGTCGGCTATCTGGTGCCCGGCACGCTCAACCAGGCCTCGCGCGCCGCCAATGGCACGCGCAGCCGGGGCTTCGACCTGGAAGTGTCGGGGGAAGTCTCGCCCGGTTGGAACGTGGCGGCGGGATGGTCGCACTGGACCGCGCGCGACGGCGACGGCAGCCCCATCCAGACCGACCAGCCGCGCAGCCTGGTGCGCTTGTTCACCACCTACCGATTGCCGGGCGATTGGAACCGGTTGACGGTGGGCGGCGGCGTCAACTGGCAGAGCCACGTCTACACGATCGCCAACGGCCCCAATGGCGAGGAGCGCGTGGGGCAGGGCAGCTATGCGCTGGTCAACCTGATGGCGCGCTACCGGTTCGACAAGAGCCTGTCGGCGCAGTTGAATATCAACAACCTGATGGACCGCAAGTACTACTCGCAGATCGGCTTCTACAGCCAGGGCGCGTGGGCGGCGGGGCGTAGCGCGACGTTGACGATGCGGTATCAGTATTGAGCGCGAGCCCGGCCGGTTCGGCCGGGCTGACTCATCGTCCTGGAGACGGCGCCCGTCATGCCTATCGCGGGCGCCGGGCCCGGTCAGAAGCTCGGCTTGCGGCTGTTCGACTGGTTGATGAACTCGATCCGCGCGTTGGTCCAGGCCGGGTCATACAACTGCACGCTGACGCCGCTGTATTTCAGCACCGCTTGCGTCATGTCGGTCGAGCAACCCATGCCGGGATTGGTGCTGGGCTTCTGGCACCACTCCAGGTTCAACTGGTTGGGAAAGTTCGACTGCTTGCCGTATTTCTGCACCACGGCCTGCGCCATGGCGTCCTTGTTGGCCGGCGTCCACGGCATTTCGTAGCGGACCTGGGACACCGCCAGCGGCCGCTGCTTGTCGACCGGCACGCGCGGCTCGAAATGCACCACCAGCCGAACGCCATCTTTTTCGTAGCTGAAATTCTGCGGCTGCTTGGTATTGGTGACGGGGTTCAGCGTCGGGTAACCCGCCTTGATCTGATTCTTGCCCACGCCGAAATTCTTCGCCGCGGCGGCGACCGCTTCGTCGTAGTCCATGCCCGTCTTGACGCCGGCGATGTCGAAACTCCGGGCATCGACCGAGCGCGGCGGCTCGGCATTCGCGGGGGCGGCAACCACGGCGGTGATGGCGGAGATCAGGAGTGCGGCTTTGAACTTCAAAATAATATCCTCTGCAAGTGGCGACCGGCCTGATCGATGGCGCGGCCGGTTGGCCTTTCAGTGAAGCTGGTCGGAGCCTTCCGGCTGTAGTTCCGCCAGGCCATTCCAATCGGGATCCTTGTATGTGCCCAGTCGGATGGGATAGACCGGATGCCCCGCCAGGCAGGCATTGAACGCATCCAGGAACGCTTCGACGTCGTGCGTGTAGAAACGCCATTCCTTCTGGTGATTGCCGGTCAGGCAGGCCACCTGCACGCCGATGTCGGAGTCGTCGAAAGCCTGTTCGATGGCTTCTTCGAAGCGGTTGGTGCTTTGCTTGTCTTCTTCATTGGGCATGCCGTTTTCGATGCCCGTGTACGGCCAGGAAATGATGACCAGGTTCTCATTGACCTGGCGTGTGGGCGCCGGCGGCAGGCCGGTGCGCAAGCGGACCACGACCAACAGATCGTTGATGCGGGCTTCGCCCACGGACCAGAGGTCGCCTGGAAAAATACGGCTCATTGAACGGGATCCCGGGTTGCTGGCCGGGCCCGCGGGCCCGGCGCTTCTTATTGCCCGGCAACGTTGCGCGCACGCGCTGCCGAGGGAAGGTCCGCATTATCAAGGGCGGATTTGCGTATGTCCCCAATAAAGTGCAACCGGATCTTTCGCCAGATCGGCGAGCGCGGGGATCACTGGCGGGGATACGAGCCCAGCAGCCGTATCCCCGGATGGGCTGCCAGTACCGACGCCAACGGCTCCTGCCGGGCATGGCCGGCCACCTCGATCACGTAGCGATGCGTGTCCAGCGTCTTCTTGCTGGGCCGTTCGTAGATCGTCAGCACCGGCACCTTGGCATCGACCAGCGCCGCCAACGTGTCGTTGAACTTGTCGTCCGACGTGTCGACCAGCAGCGAGCTCTTGTCGCGCCCGGTCGGCGCCGGCATCGCGCGGCCCAGCACCCACCAGCGGGTCACGTTGTGCGGCCCTTGCTCGATGCCATCCACCAGAGATACCAGCGAATAGACCGACGCGCCGACCTTGGGGCCGAACGACGCCTTGTCACGGCCCGGGCTGTCGGCCACCGTCTTGGCGGCGGCGCCGCCGCTGGCGGCCTCGGTGCGCTTGACCTTGGGCATCTCGCGGTCGACCCACGGCTTGACCTCCTCGAACGCCACCGGGTGCGCCAGCACCTCCGTGACGTCCGCCAGTTTGGTGCCCGGCTTGGCCAGCAGGCTGTAGCCCAGCATCTTCGGATACTCGGCCACGATCATCACGTCCGGCAGGTCCAGCACGGCATCCAGGTACGGCGTCACGCCCACTACCGACGTGGTCACGGGCACGCAGGCGCGCTCGATCTTGCCGGACTGGTAGCCCTTGAACAGGTCGTCGCGCGTCAGCGGCACCAGGTCAGCGGGGCCGAACAGATCCAGGCAGGCCTGGTGCGTCCAGGAACCCGCGGGCCCCAGGTAGCCGATCTGGCCGGCCGCGCTGGCGGCCAGCGGCAGTGCGAACATCGAGCAGCCGACGAGCGTCGACAGAATGGTCTTCTTCATGCTTTCCCCTTGTAGAGCGCGGGTCAGGCGCCCGCGTTGGCATACTCTACAACGGCAATGTCGCGAAAGGCGCGGATCAGCGCCAGCCGTGGCGACCCGCGCGACCAGATCAGGCCGAAGCGGCGCGGCTCGCAGGGCTCGGGCAGCGGCAGGGCGAGCAGGCCGAGCCGTTCGATCGCGCCGTTGGTGGAGCGCGGCAGGATCGCCACCCCCAGGTCGCGGCTGACCATCACCGCGATGGATTCGATGGCGTTCAGCTCGAAGCGCTCGCGCGGCGTGATGCCGACGCGCCGCAGGTAATCGTCGATGTGCTGGCCGCCCCAGTCGCTGCGCTGGTAGCGGATGAAGGGCTCGGCCGTCAGCAGGCTGTGCGGGTGCCGACCGGCATGGCGCGGCGCCGCCGCCAGCACGTAGGGTTCTTCGCGCAGCAACTGCCAGCCCAGGCTCTTGGACAGCGGGTAGGGCGCTTGCAGTGCGATGGCGGCGTCCAGTTCGCCGCTTTCGATGGCGGGGTAGAAGCGCGCCGAGTGGCCCGGCTGGATCTCGACGTTGATGAGCGGATGGCGCCGCACCAGGTGTTCCAGGATGGCCGGCACCATCGAATTGAGCGCTGTATTGCCGGCGCCCAGCCGCAGCTCGCCCATCATCTCGTCGGAACGGGCCAGGTAGCGGATCTTCTCGATCCGTTCCAGCACCTCGCGCATCGGCCCGATCAGTTCGGTGGCCTTGGCGGTCAGGTGCACGGTGCGGCCGGCGCGCGCCACCAGCGCCACGCCCAGCTCCTGTTCCAGCTTGCGGATCTGCTGCGCCACGGCGCCGTGGGTCAGCCCCAGGCGGCGGGCGGCTTCGGCCATGGAGCCATGGCGCGCCACGGCGGCCAGCGTGTGCAGGAAGTCGGTGTTCATGATGATAGATATTCTATCGTCTTATCGTAATTCGGCTGTCCCCGATCGCACGTCTCCAGCGCCACAATGCGGCCAGGAGACATCAATGAGAAGCAAGCTTTTCGTTCCCGCCTCGCGCCCGGAACTGTTCGACAAGGCCCTGTACAGCGTGGCCGACGCGCTGTCCTTCGACCTGGAGGACGCGGTCGCGCCGAGCCGCAAGCAGGAAGCCCGCGCCGCCTTGGCGGCCTGGCTGGCCGCGCCCGCGTTCTCCGCCGTCCATAAGCAACATCCCAAGAAAATTATCGTCCGCGTCAACGCCGCCGACACGCCCGACTTTGCCGCCGACCTGGCCGCGCTGCGTGGCCTGCCCATCGACGTGCTGAACCTGCCCAAGGTCGAAAGCGCCGCCGCGCTGCGCGCCGCGATCGACGAGGCCATGGACGCCGGCTTCGCCGGTGAATTCCTGGTCACCATCGAAACCCCGCGGGCGCTGGCCGACGCCGCGCAACTGGCGGCGGCCCATCCATGCGTCGCTGGCCTGCAATTGGGTCTGGCCGACCTGTTCGAGCCGCTCGGTATCGAGCGCTACCAACCTGACACGCTGCGCGCGGTGATGCTGTCCCTGCGCCTGGCCGCCGGCTGCGCCGGCAAGTACGCCATGGACGCGGCCTATGCCCGCGTGCGCGATGCCGAGGGCTTTCGGGCCGAGGCGCAACTGGCGCGCTCGCTCGGGTTCCTGGGCAAGTCCTGCGTGCATCCCAGCCAGATCGCCATCGCCAACGAAGTGTTCGGCTTCAGCGCGGACGAGATCGCCCAGGCCGAGCGCATCGTGTCCGCCAGCCGCGAGCATGACGGCGTCGGCGCCTTCGTGCTCGACGGCAAGATGATCGACGCCCCCTTCGTGCGGCGCGCCCAGGACGTGCTGCTGGCCGCCGGCCGCGCTACCGATTTTGAGTGAATCCGCAATGCAACAAGCATCCCCCGCCGACCTGCCGCTGGCCGGCATCAAGGTCCTGGACCTGAGCGCCTACATCGCCGGCCCCTATGGCTGCGCCCTCTTGGGCGACATGGGCGCCGACGTCATCAAGGTCGAGCCGCCCGAAGGCGACAACCTGCGCAAGTACCCGTCGACGCTGGCCAGCGAAAGCCGCGCCTTCCTGGGCATCAACCGCAACAAGCGCGGCCTGTGCCTGAACCTGAAGGAAGCCGCCGGCCACGAGATCCTGCTGCGCCTGGTGCGCGAGGCCGACGTGCTGGTCCACAACTTCCGGCCGGGCGTGCCCGAGCGCCTGCGTATCGACTTCGCCACGCTGTCGGCGGTCAACCCGCGCCTGGTCTATTGCGCCATGACCGGTTATGGCGCGGTCGGCCCGATGGCGCGCCACGCCGGCTACGACCAGGTGCTGCAATCGATGACCGGCATGTGCGCCGCCCAGGCCAAGGCCGACGGTCCGCCCGAAGTGCTGTACGGCTCCGTGGTCGACTACTACGGCGCCGCCCTGATCTCCAACAGCGTGGCGGCGGCCCTCTACCGCCGCGAGAAGACAGGCCGTGGGCAGGCGATCGAGGTCTCGCTGCTGGGCAGCGCGCTGGCGATGCAGTCGGCCCGCCTGGTCTGGGCCGATGGCGAACCGCGCCACATCGAGCGCGACATGCGCTCGGGCGGCATCACCGGCATCCATCCCACCCGCGACGGCTACCTGTACCTGTCGGCCAACACGCCGCACTTCTGGCGCGCGCTGTGCGGCCACCTGGACCTGCCGGAACTGGCCGAACACCCTGACTACGACTCCGTCAAGAAACGCGCCGCCCAGGCCGCCGTGCTGGTGCCCCTGGTGCGCCAGGCGCTGGCGCGCGCTTCGGCCCGCGAATGGGCCGAGCGCTTCGGGCAGAGCGTGCCTTGCGCCGAAGTGCGCCCGGTCGAGGACATGTTCGACCATCCCCAGGTCGAGGCCATGGGGCTCATGCGGCCGTACCACAACCCGCAGGCCGGCGACTACCTGGGCCTGGCGCAATGGGCCCACTTCGGCGGCGCCGCGCAAGCGCCTGCCGATGAGTCGGGGGAGGGGCGCGGCGAATCTGGAGCAGGGCGCGGTGGGTCCGAGGCAGCGCGCGACGAGTCCCGGGCAGGGTGCAGCGAGTCCCGAGCAGGGCGCGGCGCGCCCGGCCTGGGCGAACACAGCGAAAAAATTCTGTCCACCCTGGGATACACCGCGTCCGAAATTGCCCAATTACGGCAATCCTCGGTGGTGCAATAGCCGCCACAACGATCATAAGACTCGTCCGAGACAGAACGAGGAGACAAGAAAATGCGTCCACGCTACCAGCAGCGTCCCGACGGCTCCAACTGGGGCGACTTCGGCGACGACGACCAGCTCGGCACCCTGAACCACCTGGACCGCCAGGCGCGCCTGGCCGCCGTCGCGGAAATCCGCGAAGGCCTGTCGTTTTCCCTGAGCCTGCCGCTGACGGTGCCGCGCGCGCCCGTGCTCAACCCACGGCGCAAGGGCCCCGTGATCCAGCCCGCCGAAAAGAACGGCGTGCCGGTGTACCGCTATCCGCTGGCGCGCGACGTGCCGGGCGCCACCGACGTCGTCAGCGACGACCGCGTCACGCTGTCGCCGCAGTACTCCACCCAATGGGACGCCCTGGGCCACGTCGGCGCGATGTACGACGCCCATGGCACCGGCCAGCCGCAGCCCACCGGCTACAACGGCTTCACCGTCAGCGAACCGCGCGCCGACGGCTTCACCGGTACCCAGGACCTGTCCATCGCGCCCATGGCGCGGCACGGCATCCAGGGGCGCGGCGTCATGGTCGACCTGCGCGCCCGCTTCGGCGACGCGCATCGCAAGGTCTCGTACCAGGACCTGATGGACGTGATGCACGCCGACGGCGTGCAGGTGCGCCCCGGCGACATCCTGTGCCTGCATACCGGCCTGGCCGACCTCGCGCTCACGCTGGGCGATGACGAGCAGGACCGGCTCAAGACCAGTTGCTGCGTGCTGGACGGCGCCGACGCGCAATTGCTGGCCTGGATCAGAGACAGTCGCATCGCCGCCATCGCCGCCGACAACCACGCGGTGGAATTGCGCAATCATCATCTGGAGAGCGGCAGCGGGCCGCTCCTGCCGCTGCACGAACAATGCCTGTTCAAGCTGGGTTTGCCGCTGGGCGAACTCTGGCACCTGACCCCGCTGGCGCACTGGCTGCGCCAGCAGGACCGCCACGCCTTCTTCCTGACCGCCGCACCGATGTACGTGCCCGGCCTGGTGGGCGCGCCGGTCAACCCCATCGCGACCGTCTGACCTCGGACGGACCGCGCCACGATCCTTGATCCATTCAACATCCCCGCAGGGGAGACGTGAGGAGCACACATGAAGAAAACCCGTCACGCGGCCCTGGCCGCACTGCGCCCCGTGGCCGCCGCATTGGTCCTGGCCTCCACGCTGGGCGCGGCCCAGGCCGCCGGCTACCCCGACCAGCCCATCACCGTGGTGGTGCCGTACTCTGCCGGCGGCGGCGCCGACAACGCCGCGCGTATCATCGCCCAGGGCATGGGTGAAGTCGCCGGCCAGAGCGTCGTCATCGAAAACAAGGGCGGCGCCAGCGGCTCCATCGGCGCCGCCTACGTGGCCCGCGCCAAACCGGACGGCTACACCGTGCTGTACGACGCCTCCGCGTTCTCAATCAACCCCGTGCTGCGCAAGCTGCCCTACGACGCCAAGAAGGACTTCATTCCCGTCTCGCAGGCCGTCAGCGTGCCCAACATCCTGGTCGCCGCCACCGGCTCGGCCTTCAACAGCCTGCCCGACTTCATCAAGGCCGCGCGCGCCAACCCCGGCCGCTACACCTACGCCTCGTACGGTCCGGGCAGCCTGGCGCAGATGGCCGCCGAATTGCTCAAGAAGGATGCCAAGATCGACATCGTGCACGTGCCGTACAAGGGCGGCGCGCCCGCCATCGTCGACGTCATGGGCGGGCAGGTCGACGTGTACTTCGCCAACGCCGCGTCCAGCCTGAACTACGTCAGCACCGGCAAGCTCAAGGCGCTGGCCGTCTCGTCGGCCGCGCGCATGCCCGACCTGCCGAACGTGCCCACCGTCAGCGAAGGCGGCGTCAATGCCTTCGACGTCGTCGAATGGAACGGCTTCTTCCTGCCGGCCGGCGCCGATCCGCAGGTCGTCGCCAAGCTGCAGGAGCTGGTGCAGAAGGCGCTGGCCCGCCCCGAAACCCGCGACAAGCTCGCCAAGCTCGGCCTGACCCCGGTCGGCAGCAGCGCCGCGGACTTCGCCAAGTTCGTCGACGCCGAACAGGTCCGCTGGGCCGAGGTCGTGAAAACCAATAACATCACCGTGAACTGATCGGCCGGGGCGGGCAGCGCCGTTGCCCGCCCCGCCGACGCAAACACCCAAGGGGAGATGCCGCAATGAGCCGGGAAGACGATTTCGAGCGCGGCCTGGCCAACCGCCGCGCCGTGCTGGGAGAAGAATGGGTGCAGCGCTCGCTGGACCGCGCCACCACCTTCACCGCCGATTACCAGAACCTGATCACCCGCTACGCCTGGCACGACATCTGGAGCCGCCCGGGCCTGCCGCACAAGGCGCGGCGGATGATGGTGCTGGCGGTGACCTTGTCCTTAGGGCGGTGGGAGGAATTCGAGCTGCACGTGCGAGCCGCGCTGACGGCGAAGGACGAGTCGCGGCTGAGTCCGGATGAACTGAAGGAAGTGCTGCTGCAGAACGCGATCTACGCGGGCGTGCCGGCGGCCAATACCGCGTTCAATCTGGCGCATGGGATTCTGCGCGAGGTGGCGGGGGAGATTGGGTATGTGTTGGAGCCGGCGGAGGTGCGGGGGGCGGATTTGTTTGGAGGCGGTTAGGCGGTCTGGGGGCGTTTCTGTCGGCGGTCGCCTGCGGGCTCCCTAGTGCATCCTACCCCGGCCCAATTCGTGCGCAACTAGAAAATTGTCTTTCCGGTCCTATAGTCAAGCCTATATGCGGAACTATTGAAGTCCACGGCCTCGATATAGTCAGGCAACAGACGGAAGTCCCCTGTAAATATGTCCGCTCCAGATACTCGCCACATCAGATCTCCGTCGGTTGAAATTCGAGAAATCTCCAGCTCGCCATGAGAGATCAATGCAGACCGGTGGCTATTCCAGTGGATGCCAAAGCATGTCGCCGCATCGGCTCGGACTGACCACAGCAATCGATGTGGTCGATCCAATGACAGGCACACAACATGGTCACCGACTGCCAAATGAAGCTTGTCGTCAATCATCAGGGCCGAATGCTGGTGGACCGTTGAGCGTCCTCCACCCGCGCCAACGACCATTATGCGTTGATGGTTCAGATCAATGCCGTGGATGGAGCTCGGCAACCCGTTCGCAAGACATATTTCTAGCGAGTAACGATGCGGGTTGTCCTGTGAATCGAATGAATACAATGGCTCATCGATAATGTGGAGTGGACCGTAGCGAGTCGTCATCGTAATGGTCATTTGGTCGCCTACCTGTTCTTGCCGTCGGGCTTTGATTCGTATTGTTCCACTGAATTTTCCATGGGCACCTTCATGAATTCATAACTCGAATCGCTCAATACCGAATTACCACCGACTCCGCCGTCCGCACCGCCGAATCCCGGCAGACCGCCTCGATATTATTCCCATCCGGATCGAGCACGAACGCCGCGTAATACCCCTTGTGATACGCCCGTTCTCCCGGCGCGCCATTGTCGCGCCCGCCATGGGCCATCGCGGCCTGGTAGAACGCATCCACCATGTCCCGGTCATGCGCCTGGAACGCCAGATGCAGCCGCCCGGTCAACGGCCCCTGCACTTCATCACTATCCGGCGTGGAAATGAACAACTCATCCGCCCAGAAATTCCTGTCATCGGACCCGCCAATCGGAATTCGCAGCGCTTCGAACACGGCGGTATAGAACTTCTTGCTGGCGGGCAGATCACGCACCACCAACCCGATGTGATCAATCAAACGGCCCTTGTGTCGTTCTCGATTCAGCACGAAACGCTCCTCGTGGTTGAGGGAAAAACAGGGAAACCCGCCGCCCGGGCGCCGCACCCGTATCTCCCGTGCGACGGCGTCCCGGACTCGCCGGTAACTATAATCCCCCCTCGATCCCCGCTTTGACGGCATTTCCCGCCGTGTCTCATGTCCGCCACGCCCCTTCGCGTGCTGTCCGTCATCCCGCCGATGACGCAGCTCAATACGCCATACCCGTCCACCGCCTACCTGACCGGCTTTCTGCGCTCCCGCGGCGTCACGGCCACGCAGGAAGACCTGGCGTTGGCGCTGGTCCTGCGCCTGCTGTCGCCCGACGGCCTACGCGCCGTGGCGGCCAGGGTGGACGCGTTGCCGCTGGACAAGCACACCCCCGCGATCCAGGCCTTCATCGCCATGCAGCCGCGCTACCTGGCCACCATCGGCCCGGTGATCGCCTTCCTGCAGGGACGCGACTCGACGCTGGCGCACCGCATCGTCGGCCGCCACTTCCTGCCCGAGGGTCCGCGCTTTGCCTCGCTGGACGTGTACGTCGATGACGAGGGCGGCGACCCGCTGGGCTGGGCCTTCGGCGCCCTGGGCCTGCAGGACCGCGCCAAGCACCTGGCCACGCTGTACCTGAACGACCTTGCCGACGTGCTGCGCGACGCCATCGATCCGCGTTTTGAATTCGTGCGCTACGCCGAATCGCTGGCTGGCAGCCAGCCGACCTTCGACCCGTTGGCCGAAGCGCTGGCCGCGCCGCTGAACCTGGTCGACGACACCCTGCGCGACCTGACCCTGGAAGCATTGGCGCGCCACCAGCCCACCATGGTGCTGCTGTCGGTGCCGTTCCCCGGCGCCGTCTACGCCGCCTTCCGCATCGCCCAGGCCATCAAGGCGCAAGACCCCAGGATCATCACCGTGCTGGGCGGCGGCTTCGTCAACACCGAACTGCGCGAACTGAAAGACCCGCGCGTCTTCGACTATTTCGACTTCGTCAGCCTCGACGCCGGCGAGCGCCCCTTGCTGGCGCTGATGGAACACGTGCAAGGCAAGCGCTCGCGTCAGCGCCTGGTGCGCACCTTCCTGCGCGACGCCGACAGCGGCGCGGTGCGCTACGTCAACCTGATCGAGCCCGACGTCGCCTTCGCCGAGGTCGGCACGCCCACCTGGGACGGCCTGCCGCTGGACCGCTACCTGTCGCTGCTGGACATGCTCAACCCCATGCACCGCCTGTGGAGCGACGGCCGCTGGAACAAGCTGACCGTGGCCCATGGCTGTTACTGGAAGAAGTGCAGCTTCTGTGATGTCAGCCTGGACTACATCGGCCGCTACGAAGGCGCCTCGGCCACGGTGCTGGCCGACCGCATCGAGACCATCGTGCAGGAAACCGGGCAGACGGGCTTTCACTTCGTCGACGAGGCCGCGCCGCCCAAGTCCCTCAAGGCCCTGGCCACGGAACTGACCGCGCGCAACGCCGGCATCTCGTGGTGGGGCAACATTCGCTTCGAGAAGACCTTCACTCCCGAGCTGTGCGAACTGCTGGCCGACAGCGGCTGCATCGCCGTCTCCGGCGGCCTGGAGGTCGCCTCGGACCGCTTGCTGAACCTGATGAAGAAGGGCGTGTCGGTCGACCAGGTGGCGCGCGTCACGCGCGCTTTCAGCGATGCAGGCATCCTGGTGCACGCCTACCTGATGTACGGCTTTCCCACGCAGACCGTGCAGGATACGGTCGACGCGCTGGAATACGTGCGCCAACTGTTCGAAAACGGCTGTATCCAGAGCGGGTTCTTCCACCGCTTCGCCTGTACGGTGCATTCCCCGGTGGGGTTGAACCCCGAGGAATACGGCGTGACGCTGCGGCCGCTGCCGGACGTGACGTTCGCCAAGAACGACATCGGCTTCGACGACCCGACCGGGGTGGACCACGACGCGCTGGGACGGGCGTTGAAGAAGGCGATCTACAACTACATGCACGGGATCGGGCTGGACGAGGACGTGCGTAGCTGGTTTCCGTTCAAGGTGCCGAAGACGACGGTGGGGCGGCATCGGATTGCCAAGGCGTTGAGCCAGCGGGCGTAAGCGACAGGCCGCGCTTATATTCCCCCGGCCCCACGCCAAACTCCTTCCGGAATGCCGCCGCGAAGTGGCTGGGATTCGAGTACCCCATATCGAACGCCACCTCCATCACCGTCACCTTGCCCGCTTGCAGCCGCTGCTGCGCCTCGCGCATCCGCGCCTGCTGGAACAAGCCATAGACGCTGTGCCCGAACAACTCGCGAAAGCCGCGCTTGATGCGCATGGCGCTCAAACCCGTCTCCGCGGCCATCTGCGCCAGCGTGGGCGGATGGGCGAGGTCGGCCAGCAGATAGTCGCGCGCCGCCATCAGGCGTTGCCGTTGCGGCGTGGCGGCATTGGCGCGGCGCAGGTCCGCGTGGCCGGCTTCTAGAAACAGCCCCGTCAGCATCATGGCCTGCGCTTCGCGGATCAGCCGCGCGCCGGGCGTGTCGCAGACGGGCGTGCGCAGGTGCTTCAACTCGCGGCTGATGGCGAGCGCGGCTCGATGCAGCTTTTCGCCGCGGTAGCCGGCGCGAAAGCAACTGCCGGAGTCCAGTGAGCGCCGCAGCGGCGCGTCCTCTTCGTCCTCGATCCACGTGCGCAGCACGTCCGGCCGCAGCGCAACGGTCAGGCTCTCGCACACCCCATGTTGGGCAAAGTGTCCACGGCGATCTGGCGTGTAGTACAAGCAACCCGACGTTTCCCTGATGGCCTCGCCCTGTCCGGCGACGCCGCCTTCCAGCCAGCAATCGGTCTCGCCGCGCAATTGGTACGACAGCAATACGCGGTTGCCGTCGTCACGCGTGTGCACGGTGAACGGCTGGTCGAATGCGCTTTGCCAATGGCACAGCTCGATGCCCTCTGCCACTTCCGCGTACACCAACCGATGTCGTTGTCCTGACAGGTAGTGCGCCAGGAAGTCCGTGTCGAACATCGAGGACGTGGGCACATCGGGCAGGGAGGAAATGGCGCCGTGGCGCGGCGCGTCGGGATGGGTCTTCATGAAGCGATGCCGGGGGACCCGTTTCGGGGGTGACGACCCGATCCGGGTAGTTAAAGGAATGAGACGCAATATTAAATGGAGCGGCTTCCAAGCAATGCCCATACATCGCGCCCGGCGACACGCGCCGGGTCTCGGGATGCATGCCACCAAACAAACGGACCACGCTCATGATCTTCCAATCCCGCGCCAGATGCGCATCGCCCCGGGTTCTTACCGTCGGATTTCATTTGCTGCTGCTGGCCTGGACCCCGCCCGGCGCGGCGCAGGCGGCCGCAGCGGCCAAGGCGGCGGACGCGCCCACCTTGCCGTCCGTCGAGGTCGTCGGCATCCCGCAGGACGACGGCGTGGTGCCGCGTCGCTCCAGTTCCGCCACGCGCACCGACACGCCCCTGATCGAGACGCCGCAGTCCCTCTCGGTGGTCACCCGCGAACAGATGGACGCGCGCAACGTGCGCTCGGTCAACGAGGCCTTCCGCTACGCGCCCGGCGTCGCCACTGAATCCTGGGGCGCCGTCACCGCCTATGACGACATGAGTATCCGCGGCTTCAGCACGGACAACGGCCCCGTCGACACCTTCCTGGACGGCATGCGCCTGAACCGCGGCGTCGTCTTCGGCGGCCAGCAGGTCGATCCTTTCCTGCTCGAACGCATGGAAGTGCTGCGCGGCCCCGCCTCGGTGCTGTACGGCACCTCCACGCCCGGCGGCGTCATTGCGCTGACCAGCAAGCTGCCGCGCGAAGACGCCGTGCGCCTCATCGAGCTGGAGGGCGGCACCAGCCGCTACCGTCGCGGCTCGTTCGACCTGGGCGGCAAGGCCGACGAACGCGGCACGCTGCTGTTCCGGATCGTCGGCACCGCCATGAACAGCGATGGCCAACTGGACGGCACCTGGCTGCGCCGCCGCGCGGTCGCGCCCTCGCTGACCTGGCAACCCAGCGCTGCCACCCGCTTGACGCTGTACGCGCGCTACCAGGACGATCCCGGCCTGGGCATGATCTCGTCGGTGCCGGGCATCGGCAGCGTACTGTCCAACCCCCATGGCCAACTGCCGCCCCGCTTCAACGTGGGCGAGCCGGGCTACGACACGTTCGCGCGCACCATCCGCGCCGTGGGCTACCAGTTCGACCAGAAGCTGGCGGGCGACTGGTCGATGAGCCTGAACGGCCGCTACACCCGCGTCGACAGCGACTATGACGCCGTGGTCCTGGCCGCCTTGCAACCGGACCTGCGCACCATCGACCGCCAGGTGCTCGGTTCCACCGAGCGCTACGACAGCTTCACCCTGGACAACCAGTTGAAAGGCCGCTTCGCCACCGGCGCCGCGCGCCACGAACTGCTGGCCGGCCTGGTGTGGGAGCAGATGCGCGGCGACGGCGACTACCGCACGACCTACAACGGCACCAAGCTGGATATCTACAGCCCCGTCTACGGCGCGCCGCAGCCCGTCCCGCCCACGGTCATGGACAAGGGCATGCGCTCGACGCTGACCGGCCTTTACGTGCAGGACCAGATCGCGCTGGGCAACTGGCACACCACCGTCGGCGTGCGCCAGGACTGGTCGACCATCGATTCCACCGACAGGCTCTGGCACAGCGGCTTCACCCAGAAGGACCAGGCAACCACCGTGCGCGTCGGCACGCTGTATCGCTTCGGCAATGGCCTGGCGCCGTATGCCACCTACGCGCAGTCCTTCGAGCCCGTGAACAGCCTGTCCGCCAGCGGCGAGCCGTTCAAGCCGACCCGGGGCGAACTGTTCGAGACCGGCCTCAAGTACCAGCCGGAGAACTGGGACGCCCTGTTCTCCGCGGCGATCTACCACCTGACCCAGACCAACGTGCTGAGCGCCGACCCCGCCAACCCGCGCCTATCCGTGCAGTCGGGCGAGGTCCGCTCACGCGGGCTGGAGCTGGAAGCGCATGCGCGGCTGTCGCCGCAGTGGAGCGTGATCGCGGCCTATACGTGGCAGAACGTCGAATACACCAAGGGCAATGCCAACGAAGTGGGCAGGACGCCCTCGCGCGTGCCGACGCGCTTTGGCGGCGTCTGGCTGGCGTGGGATGCGCCCTCCGGCCTGGGCGCGGCGCTGGGGGTGCGGCATAACGGGGGAAGCTGGGGCGGGTACCAGACGTTGCAGGATTTCCGCGTGCCGGGATACACGTTGGTGGATGCGCAACTGCATTACGACTTGGGGCGGCAGGTGCCCAGTTTGAAGGGGACGAAGGTGCAGTTGAATGTGTCGAACTTGACGGACAAGCGGTATAGCGGGGGATGCTATGACCTGGATAACGGCTGCTTCGCGGGGGCGGGAAGGGTGGTCAGTTTGAAGGTGGGGTATCAGTGGTGAGGCGGGTGGATTGATGGCGGGGCGGGCGCGTCGGTGGGCGGCCCGCATCCCCGGCTATCGAAGCCCAGACGCCGGGGAATGCGCTCATGCAGCTACGTCGTTGCCGCGATGTTGGAATGCCGTAGTTTGGCTCGCAGCTTGGCTTCCAATTCACCCAGGCCGATATTGCCACAGCCCACCAGGGTCAGGTCTTGCAGGGCGGGCAGCGCCTCCAGGGTATTGATATCGGTGATCCGCTTGCAATATTGGATATTCAGTTGCTCCAGCGCCGGCAGGGCGGCAATCGGGCCAATGGTTTCCAACAGGCCTTGATTCTTGAGCCGCAATGAACGCAGTCCGGAAAGCTGTTCGATTCCCGCCAGCGTTTTCAACGAGCGCCCCGCCATCAGGCCCAGCGATAACAGGGGCAACGCCGCGATGCGGGGAAACAGCGATTCATCGAACGGGACATTGAACAGATTCAATTCCTGCAGCGGCAGCCGCAAGGCCTGATCGAGCAGTTTGCCGGGTTTGTCCGGCAACATCGACAGCGACTTCAGCGCCGGAAAATCCTCCGCCTTGAACCGCATCGGAACGTTGACCTCCAGCGACTCCAACCGCGGCATCGGCCCCGCCGACCAGGTATATGACCCCGGGCAATCGAAAATCGACAGATGCCGCAGGCTGGCCGGCAGCATCTCGGCGCGCAGGTTCTTGACGACCGAGGCCTGGATATTGCCGGGTCCGATGGACAGATGCGTCATGGATGGTAGTCGGGAGATTAAGTCCGGCAATTCCTGCACCGGGTCCAAAGGTGGCGCCCATAGATGGACGTATTCGATCGTCGCCAGCGTGGCCGGGTCCGGCGGCGCATCGTAGAAAAGGACTTGATCCGAGCCATGCGCCTGCGCGGCCTGGCGGCTGTGCATCAACAGCCATCGCTTGTCGCGGCCGGGTTTGGACGTTGAAAACGAAACTGGCGACATACGGGCTCCGGAGTCATTACGTCTGTCGGCAGTGCGAGCCTGGCGACAGCGGGACAGGCATGGTCGAAGGGTAGAACAATAAAGCAGAACGGCAATGCCGGGCGAGCCGGATTTCCGTTCTGTTTTGGCGGCGCCGTGAAAGGCGCCTCCGTTTTCACGCCAGACGGTTTATTCAGCCAGCTTCGGCGGCAGATCCTCCGCCGTCACGCCGCCCCGTCCCAGATAGGCCCCGAACACCGTGCCGATGGTCTTGACCAGACTATGCGAGTTCATGACCTCGCCATGGATATCGTCGATACCCTCGTCGTCCGGTTGCAGCTTGCTGGCGTGCCCGACCCATTCGATGGCGGCAAAACGGTTCTTCTTGGCGCCATGGCCGCGCGCATAGGCCAGCCCGATCTCGGCGCTGGCGCGGGCGGCGCGCCAGTCGTCGTCTTCGTCGACCAGCGGCCGCAGATACTCGCGCACGCCGCTTTGTTTTTCCGCGTCGGTGCCGTGGTCGCGCAGCAGCACCCCGATGCGCAAGCGCGCCAGGGCGTCGGCGCGCGGTTCTTCGCGCGATTCCTGCAGCAGCCGCAATACCGTCTCGACATTCTCGCGGCGCGAGAAATCCATCTTGCCGTCGAACAGGTGCCGATGCGCCATGTTGTACTTGGCCAGCGGCGAACCATCGTCCACCGCGCGTTGCAGCCATTCGTCGCGCACCGCCTCGTCCAGATAATGGTCCGGCGTGTTGTCGCGGAAGCCGCGGTGAATGTCGTACATGCTGCTGGCCGCGTCGGGCAGGCGCCGGTCCGCCAGCTGGCGCGTCAGGAAATAACCTTCCTCGTGCGCGCCGCCGTCCCACAGCATCGCCGCCGCCGCCAGCACGTTGAAACTGTCGTCCGCCTGATCCTGCCCGAGTTCCGTCGCGCGATCGAGCAATTGCTGCGCCTTGGCTGGATCCTGCTCAAAACCCCACAGCCCGAACTGATGCGCCACCGCCACCAACGCCTGCGGCGTCGCCAACTGGTTCCAATGGCACATGCGTTCCAGCGCGCGCTTGAAGGCGCCATCGTCGTCCGGGAGATGGTGGATCAGCGTCACGTGCGCAAAACTGCGGAACGGCCCGTCCACGTTGGCGAAATACATATTCCCCGGGAACGCCGCCACGCTCTGCGCGTGCAATTGACGGGCGCCCGCGTGGTCGTCCAGCGAATAACTGGTGAAATGCGCGAACCGGCCCAGCGCCTCGCCGCGTTCTTCCGGCCGCAAATCGCGCTGCAGGAACGACTCGAAAGCCTGGCGATGGGCTTGCACCGCCTGCGCTTCTTCCTGTTCCGGAAAATCGCTCAGCTCGTCCCACAGGCCGATCCAGCGGATCGCGTTGCGCTGCGGTTCCGTCAGCGTCTCGCACAGCGGGCCGCTGGCCAGGCCGTCGATATCCTCATAACTGCCGCCCCAACGCGGTTGCAGATACTGCGCATACGCGGTCAGCGTTTCCAGGTGGCCGGGGCGCAATTCCAGTGCGCGCAGCAGCCAGTAATCCTTGCCCTGGTCCATTTCATGCTCGGCGCGCGGCGCGAGCCAGGCCGGCAGGGCCTGCGGCGCCTGATCCGGCTGCAGGCGCGGCACGCCATATTCCGCCAGATGCGCCAGCGCGGCATCCATCAGGCCGGGTTCCTCGATGTCGTCGTGGGTAATGGTTTCCGGGGGATTGCCTTCGAACAGCTGACGCAGCCAATACGGCTCTTTGAAATGCGCGGCCATTTGCATCAGGGTCACGCAGGCCGCGACGGGACGCGGCGAAAGCGTCATGGCTTTCAACAGCGCGGCGGCGGCGGTTTCGCAGGCCAGGGCGGCGCCGATCCAGCGATCCTGCGTCACGCTGTCTGCCCAGCCAAAGCCGCGGATATCCGCGGCGCGGCCGAAGCAGAAGTTACCCAGGACCAGATGGGCGTGGTAGGAGTCGGGGCAGGCGGCGATCCAGGCCTGGAGGAAGTCGGCGGCTTGCGGGTAGGGGACGGTGCTGTAGTCGAAGAGGGTGCCGGAGAGGACGGCTTCGGAGTAGGGCGAGTCCTGGGTTTCGGTGGCGGCCCAATCTTGCTGTTCCAGATCGCTGTAGTAGGCGTCGATTTGGTGGAAGGCGCGGGCTTGGAGCTGGGCTCGGAGATGGCGGCGACTGATGAGGCGGGGCGAGGACAAGGAGTACCTAGCTAGTGAGTTGTTTGGTCGAATTGAAGAGGGCCACTCTGCAGGGCCGCCAGTTGACGAGAGAGACAATAAAAGAACAAAAATTTCAAAATGTTATATAAAGTAGTCAACAGGAAAGGCTCATGTTGCATTGCTATCTCGAGCCATGCCGGAGTGCGGCATCCATTGGAAGGGAGCATAGCTCTGAGTCAATCTCGGTTCCGTCAGGAATAGAGAGAAGTTTAATTCGTATGGTAGGCACAGAGTTGATTTCGTGAATCCTAGAGACTTGGTGAGGAATTCAATGAGTGATGAAGTTGATAGCGTGATTTCGCATGCCCGCAATGCACCCGCGGAGCCAGGATGGCCAATTGGCAGGGATAATGTTCTCGACACAATTGATCGAGCATTTGAATCTAGTCGAATTGTATTTCTCGAAGGAGACCCTCTTTCTGGAAAAACCGAGCTCGCAGCCCAATACATGCGTCGCCATGAGGGATTCGCCGTCGGTGCATTTTTAACGGCGGCGGCACCCATATTTTACTCGGCTACATTCCTAAGGCTGACATTTGCAGAGCAGATTTCCATTGCGGTGTCGGGTAGCAGCAGTCAACAACCGTTAGACGTAGAACTCAGTGAGGCCTTGTATCAAAAATATATCTTACAATTACAGCGCCTGGGTAGGCAGCAGCAGATAACTTTTGTGGTTGATGGGCTGGTCGATAGTGAAAAAGTTGATCGACAGAGCACGTTGGAAATATTCGAACAGCTTCCAGCAATTCAATCTGAATTTCGGTTTTTAATAACAGGTGACGCAAGGCTCTTTAAGGAGCTTGATCTTCATAAAAAGAATGCGCTGCGAGTTCCAATGTTTCCGTTGAGCTTGCCTGAAAGTGCAGAGTATTTGGCCGATTTAAAATTGGATGAAGTTAATGTCCGTGCGCTACATACCTATTCGAGCGGTAATGTTGGCTTGCTCCATAAATTGCGATTGTTGTTGATGCAAGGTGCCTCACTTGATGATTTGCTTACACAAAAGAAAGGAACTCTAAGCGAAATCTTCGAATATGAGTGGGAGTCTCTCCGGCTCAATGATTTGTGTCACCTAGTTATCGGATTTATAGTATTTTCACATGCTCCGTTGGACACGCCTGCACTGTCTGAGCTCGCAAATATAAATTCAACTGAGGTTGACTCAATGCTCGGGAGGTGCAAATTTCTCGTTTGTGATGATTCCAATGGTTGTTGGAGTATTCGTTCGCCGGCTCAACAGCAATTTGTCTCTGAGAAATTAATTGGTATAAAAAAAGATGTTGAGGAGAAGTTAATAAAGTGGCTTATGGGTCGTGAGGGTGATCGACAGGCGACTTTAGCGCTACCCTCTCAATTAGTGGCGGCTGGACAGCATGTTGAAGTGCTACGACGTCTTTCCGGCGATCATTTTTCCCGGCTTTTGTCACAGGAGAATTCGCTCCGTGAATTAAAGAACCATGCTGAATACGGAGTTATATCTGCACGAAAGAACGGAGATATTTACTCGGAGCTGCGATTTTCTTTAATCCAGTCTTCGATTAATGGAACTACCCTTGAGGGTAGTTCGATGCACGAAATTGAGGCACTACTTTCGCTAGGTATGGAGGACGCGGCAGCTGCGTTAGCTCTTAGTGCCACCACTGCTGAAGAACGGCTCAGGCAGTTAGCTTTGGCTGTCGGTTGTTTTGGCCGTATGGGGAAAGAGCCTCCACCTCAAGTGCTTAGCGCAGTGACAGAACTTCTCTCTGACTTGGAAGATGAACTGCCGGAACCAGTCTTGGTTAGTATTGCAGCAGATCTATTTGCCGTTGACATAAAATTATCACTCCAGATATTAGAGCGGTCGGCAAAATCGGCGCGCAAGCATCGGCGTAATTCTGAAGGAGCGACGCAAGGGCCGACTGGGGCTGTCGCTGCACAGGACGAGAATATCAACGAGGCGGGAGGGGGGCAAGAGTATTATTCAAAAGTACGTCCGGTAATAGATGCTGCGACTCGATTCGTCCGTGCGATGAGTGCAGACGATGTTCTTCGTCGCGTAGAGTATCTATCTGAAGCTCATAAACTTTTTGTTTTGCAGCGTTGGCTGGAAGCACATTGCCGTCATGAAGATGCACCAAAGATCGCTCTGCTTGCGCTAGATATTGTTCTTCGGGATACGTCTCGCTCGCCAAGAATTCGAGATGTTCGAGAGATTGCGGTGGTTGCGCCTCACGTCACTGATCCGGAAATATCTGAGCGACTCACGACCCGGTTGGAAGTACAAAGCAAGGAGCTTATCGGGCACGGGACGTCGGAGGAGTCTGTCCGATTAAGGATGACTTTGCTCCGCGCAAAGCACAAGTGGAATCCTTGTGCCGTTGATATAGAGTTGATTGATCTCTTTGTTGAGGTGCATGAAGTCGCGGATGTTGGAATTCGTACTGCGTGCTACGCTTGGATGTTATATCACTTAGGCCACTTTGAAAACAAAGACTCTCTTGATGCGCGCACGGGAATTGTTGCGGAGACAACAAAATATCTGATAGAAGCAATTAATATGCTTTTGCTGCAGACGGCCGATCATTATTTGGCGGCCGTAGATGCGATCCGTGCCCTTTGTATGTTCGAGCCGGCGCATGCTATGGATTTGGTAGATAAAATAAATACCGAAGACCGCAGAGACAAGGGTTATGGTCTGATTGTGAGGCGTATTGCTGTAAATGAGGACTTTAATGAGAATGTTGAGGTTCTGACGGCGTGTTTGGGTCGGATTAGCGATAGAGACGAGCAAGAAAGGCTTATATTATTTGTTCTCTATAGGGTGTCTGCTCATTTGGCAGCGGTTTCAGATGCGTTAGTTGACCCTCGCCTGCTTTTATTGTGGAGGGATATTCTTCCTCCTAGTAGAAAAATGCAGGCACTCATACTGACATTCAAAATTGTCCACCAGTGCGCTTATTTGATTAAGCAGGATGGCCTGCTAGAGGCGGCGGAAAAGGAGTGGACAGGAATACGGATAAGTTGGTTGAAAGTGGACGTGGGCTATTGGGCGGTTAGTGAACTAGCCAGCGTTGATAAGTCGATTGCAAAGAAATGGCTCGAGAATGTGAGGGAGGATGCCCAGAAATCTGGTGCCCCTTCTCGCATGGCGGGGTCTCATCTTTACTTTATAAATTGTTTGGCTGCGCGCATATTTAATCACTACGTAGCTGCTCATCCTCAGGAGTTTGAAACAGCATTGCAGCGACTGAGTGATTATGTTGATTTGCTACCTGGCCTAGAAGACCAAGTGCAAATATGGGCGCAAATAGGTGTGGCGCTTTGGTATAAATCGAAGAAAGACTTCAGTCAGCGGATCGTCGAATTAAAGATTGATCCACTATTGTCTCTTGATTTTTCGGAGGATAGACCACTTCTTGAAGATATCGTATTTGAGGCTGCGCCGTTGCTGTATTTGTGCTCGGCTGCGGCTACTAATTCGAGACTGGAACGGACGTTCTCGCCTAAACGTCGAGATGAGGCACGCGATAATATCTGCGCCACTATTATGCGCAAAATGCTGCAATCGGAGGTTTATCAGGAGCGCGAGCGTGCGGAATTTGATCTCACCCATGCTGAAGCATCAGATGTCTTATCTCAAATCAGCTTGATGTCTAGTGATGCAGTCATATACAAGAATGTGGTTCGGCTTGCCAATAGTTTATGCGCTAAGAAGAATCGTGGAACTATTCGTAGAAATCAGGTGGCAGATCTGCTTGCTGATTTGGAAAATACGGTAATTCAGAAATTACCGGACGTAAATAACATAAAGCACGAAGGATTTTTGATTGCTTGCTTGGCAGAAATTCATCGTTGCAAGATATCGGAAACAAAAAACAAGGACAATGGGTATTGGGCCACGCTATTGGAGCGCGGGCGGGCAATTCCAAATGGCGCTGATCGAGCGATTGTCATCAGTATGATTGCTTCTTGCGCTAGCGGTGGAGGCGTTTTTTCGAATGGCAAGTGGTTTGAAGACGTTCAACAAGATATTCGAACCATCCCTTCGGATAGAGATCGGTTGGAACGTTTCCAGTGGGTGGCAGAAATACTGGAAACCTTTGATAAGAGTAAATGCCGCGCGCTGCTGAAGGAGGCAATGCTGGCATCTACTCATATCTCAGATAGTGGAATAATTGATAAGAGGCAAAAAATACTGGATTTGGCTCATAATATTGATCCGAGTTTCGTTGATGAAATAGTAAATATTCTTGATGATGATGAGGCCAGTAAGCTCCAGAAGAAATTGTTAAAGGATCATTCGAGGTTGTTGGATGCAAAAAAAACAGCTGCTAGCAATGTTGAGGGTCTTAAATTAGAAGATTATTCGCTTGAGGATTTGACGCGGATCGCTTTTAGAAGCGTTGGGGCACTGAATGCGGGTAGGCAGATTCCGCAAAATATGAAAGAGTTTATGCGGCTTGCGGAGGTCGGCAAGCATTACCCCTTTCCTCTTACTTATCCTATTTGGCTTTGGATTTTTGAAAATGGGTTGCGCAAAGCCACACAGCAAAGTGCGGGGAGAGTTCTGCCGTCTATGTTCGAGTGTATTTGTAATGTGGCTGATGTGTCATTGTCATTCTTCCAGAGGAGTGGCGGGGGGATTCGTAAGTCGTTAATGATGGATGGGGATACTATCGGTCCTGGTGGTCGAGAGCAATTATTTTGTCGTATTCGGGAATGGGCAGGGAAGCAGAGTGAAGGGGTTATTCACATTTCAGATCCTTATTTTGGTCCCGATGATTTGGAATTGGTAAAAGCGATTGCTGAGGTTTCGAATAATAAAGAGATTGTTGTAATAACTAGCCGGGAGCAGGTAAATAAGAAAGCAAGGGGACAGCCGCCTGAAGAGCTGTTTCGTGATTCATGGGATAAACTATGTGAGGGGGCTCCACCGCCTACCGATATCGTGGTGATCGGATTCGGTCCGGAGGGCAAGCATCCTATACATGATCGCTGGATTCTTAGTCAGAATAGCGGTCTTCGCCTAGGTACATCTGCTGGTTCTATTGGATTGATTCGAATATCCGAGATTTCAGAGATGGATGAGAAACAAGCGGTAGAAAAAAATCGTGCAATCGATTTGATTTTGCATAGAGAAACGAGAGATTGGGAAGGGCATAAATTGCATAAGAATAAATTTTCGCTATAGGTGAAAGGGCGAAGCCAGGCTCAGCATGCCTGGCTTTTATTCCTCATGCTCTGACCAACTTTCGAAGGTTTGTGCAATCCTTATCTTGCAAAATTGGGGAGCGTCCGGTGTACTCCACCAATCGTAGGTCCGAGAATTTCGTCCATTAGTCTTTTCTGTATTAACCCCATAAGAGGCGTATAGCCGTCAGGGCTGTGGCTGCGCCGTCTATCATTTCCAGCATGCAATCTGAGCTATCTTTGTGCTGAGATGGCTAGGTTGGGCCGATTCCGGGATTCGCTCTTGGTCGTTCCCCTCCCGTACACTACCCCGACAACCAAGGAGCCCCATGTCGATTCAAACCCTAGGCCGTTGCGGTGTCGTTCTGTTTCTCGCCGCGCTGACTTCCGGCTGTTCACTGACCAACGAATGCCGCTGGAATCGCAGCAGTTGCATGTATGACGGCAAGTATGAACCGGGCGAAGAAGATTACGCGGAATCTGAGGCGAAACGCCTGAATAAGGCTTCGACTGATCGGTTGCGTAGAAGCTCGGGGGATTGAGCGATAGCTCAGCGCAGGCGGTGGCGTGGCGGGTGGCCCGGCATCCTTTCGATTGCCCACCCTTGCGACGTGCTGGCATCCCGATGGCGCCAAGCACACCGCAACCGCGCCAATCAATGCAATGACCCTTCCGTCATCGCCACCCCAATATCCAACCGCGCCCCGTCCATAGCCGACTCTGCAAGATCCGCAATGTGATCGCAGAGGCTCTCAATGCCGCCTAGCAAGTTGGCGCTGATCCACGGTTCCAGCGGTTCCGCGCCGGTGCTCTCGGGTTCTGTTGCGCTATTGCCCACGATCCGGGCGATGGCCCAGATGCCCAGGCAAGCCCGTTCTATCTTCCGAAGATCTGCAAATCGAATAGGGACACTCTCCGGATCATCCGGCGTGGCCCAGCGGTCGAGGGTGTGAGAGTGGTCGTTCATCGCGGCTGCCTATGTCGTTAAGCTCGCGCCCCGTCGTCAGTCGGGGCGGGCGAGCGCAAGGCCGGGTTGACAGACCGATGACCATGGGGAAACCGGCGCACGTGAACGTGCCCCAGCCTAGGCTCGCCCATAGGAGGGACGTGCGTCAGCCTACGAACATGAAAACGCCGCTATTGCAGCGGCTGTCCGCCCAAGGTCATTCCGGCTGTCAATCCGGACGATCGTTGTTGCGATCGCAAGATGAGTATGGGCGTGACGCACATTGGCAGCAATGCCAAGGGTGACATTCTCATCCCTATCCGAGACGAGCGTTCAATAAGAAAAGGACCTCGCAAGGTCCTTTTTCAATTCTCAAGCGCCTTCAGGCAGGAAAAACCGATCCTTCAACTCCTGCAACCCGATCCGATCCAGCATCTCCGTCAGCCGTTCCGCCGGCTTCCGACGCGGCAGATCCTTGTACTGCGCGATGATCAGCTCATTCTTCATCGAATGCTCCCACCCCACCAGCTCCGTCACGCTGACCTGATACCCGTGCGCTTCGAGCTGCAAGCACCGCAGCACGTTCGTGATCTGGCTGCCGAACTCCCGCGTATGCAGCGGATGCCGCCAGATTTCCGCCAGCGGATCGGCGAGCGCCTTGGCTTTGTTCTTGCGTAGCACCGACGCCACTTCCGCCTGGCAGCAGGGCACGACCACGATGTACTTGGCCTTTTTCTCCAGCGCGAAATGGATCGCGTCGTCGGTGGCGGTGTTGCAGGCGTGCAGGGCCGTGACCACGTCGATGGTGGCGGGCAGTTTGTCGGAGGTGATGGACTCGGCCACCGACAGGTTCAGGAACGACATGCCGTCAAAGCCCAGGCGCGTGGCCAGTTCTTCCGATGACTTGACCAGTTCCTCGCGGGTTTCGATGCCGTAGATGTGCGAGCCGTTCTTCAGCGCGTCCGGCTGATCCTTGAAGAACAGGTCGTACAGGATGAAGCCCAGGTACGACTTGCCCGCGCCGTGGTCGGCAAGCGTGACGGCGCCGCGCTGTTGCTGGACGTCCTTGAGCAGCGGTTCGATGAACTGGAACAGGTGGTAGACCTGCTTGAGCTTGCGGCGGCTGTCCTGGTTCATCTTGCCGTCGCGGGTCAGGATGTGCAGGGCCTTGAGCAGTTCGATCGACTGGCCGGGGCGGATGTCGTGGGTTTTGTCGGACATGGGGGTAAGGCAATGCGCCCCGCGTGGGGCGGGGCGCATGAATAGGCGGAAAGCGTCATTTTAACGAAACCGGTGACTCCTCGTCCGGCAGCCGACAGGGCGGGCCAGCTTGGCGTTGAGCCGTGCGCGGGTCGGCCGACTAGCCGGCGGCTATCCGCCGGCAGCCGGCGCGACGGCTGCGCCGTCGATGCCGTGGCGGGCCAGGGCCTGGGCCACGAAGCCGCTGCGTTTCATGTCTTCGACGAAGTCGGCCAGGACGCGCGCCGCCGCTTCGCCGCGCCCGCGCGGCAGGCCCATGGCCTGGCGGATGGTCATGAAGCTGCCGGGCAGCAGGCGCAGGCCGCCCAGGCGGCGGGCGTCGGCTTCCAGTTGCTGGCGCACGCCGGCGGCGACGTCGGTGCCGGTCTGCAGGAAGGTGTCGACCACGGTGGGCGAGGTGGCGGCGCGGGTGATGGCGGCGCGTTGCAGTTCGCGCGTCAGGTAGAGGTCGTAGGCGCTGCCCAGGCCGACGGTGACGCGGTGGCGCGGGTCGTCGACCTCGGAGATCTCGCGCAGGGGCGAATCGTTGCGCACCAGGTAGGCGCCTTCGATCAGGACGTAGGCGTCGGTGAAGGCGATGCCGGTGGCGCGCTTGGGGTCGATGGCGAAGAAGCCGATGTCGGCGGCGTCCTGGCTGACGGTGTCGACGGCCTTGCCGGCGCTGTCCAGGACGATGAGTTCCAGGGCCACGCCGAGCCGCTGCGCGAAGGCGCGGGCCAGGTCGACGGAGACGCCGGCGGCCGCGCCGCTGCCGTCGCGGGTGGCCAGGATGGGGTTGCCGAGGTTGATGGTGGCGCGCAGCGCGCCGGTGGGGGTGAAGGCCCTGACGATGTCGGCGGGGATGCTGGTGGCGCCGGAATGGGCGGGGGCGTTGGAAAGGGCGGCGGTACTGGAAAGCGCAGTCATGGTGGTGTTCGCGGAGGGCAGTGGGAGGTTCAAAGGTGGTTGCGGATGGCAGCCTGCCGTGGCGGAAGGCTCACAGGCGGCTGAGGACGGCTCAAGGCCATAGCGGATAGTTCACGAGGCGACAACGACGGCTGAAGGGTGATAGCAGATGGCTCTCTCCGTTTAGCCGCCAACTCACACGCTGTACCGCCCCGCACCCGGCGCACAGCACAGGTCGATCCGTTGCGGCTCCAGGTCATCCCCGAACCACGCATTGATCGCGGCGCGGCGCTCGCCGACATAGACCGGCGCGCCATCGGCGTCGAGCTTCATGCCCAGGTCATGGCCCGGCACCAGCAGCGTGCCGGGCCGCTTGCGCCACCATTCCCAGATGCGTTCCAGGCTGGCATGGCTGGCGGCGGCGTCGGCGGTGTCGACCACCTGGCCCGAGACCAGTTCGGCGCGGTTCTTGGCGGCGTCGCCGGTGAAGAGGATGGGCTGGCGCGGATCGTCGACGTAGAACAGCAGGTGGCCCGGGGTATGGCCGGGCGCGGCGATGGCGGTGATGCCGGGCAGGAAGGCGTCGCCGTCGCCGATACGGCGCACGCGGTCCAGCCGGTCGAGTTCGCGCACGTACAGTTCGGGCAGCGGGTTGAAGCCCGGTGGCTGCGCGGCGGCCCATTCGAGTTCCCGCGCGCCGATCCAGACGGTGGCGTTGGGGAACAGCGTGAAGTTGACGGCGTGGTCGTAGTGGGCGTGCGTGAGGACGACGTCGGTGATGTCGGCGGGCGCGACGCCGCAGGCGTCCAGATGGCGGCTAAGCAGGTGGCGCGCGCCGAACGCGCCGACGTCCACCAGGATCCTGTGGCGGTCCGAGCGCAGCAGGGTGCTGGTGCTCCAGCCCAGGCCGCCATGGCAGACGGCGCGGCCGGGGTAGCCCTGGATCAGGATGTCGATCTGGTACATGGGGTCACTCCGCGGTGATGTGGGCTTCGCTGATCAGTTGGCGGTAGCGTTGCAGGTCGTCGCGCAGCTGGCGCGTGAATTCCTCGGGCGTGCCGGCGATGATTTCGTTGCCGCCTTCGGTGGCCAGCTTGCGCACCACTTCCGGGTCCTTCACCGCCTGGATCACGGCGTCGTGCAGGGTGGCGATGATGCGCGGATCGGTGCCGGCCGGCGCCAGCAGGCCCTGGAACTGGGTGATGACGAAGTCCTTGTAGCCGAGTTCCTGCATGGTGGGCAGGTCGGGCAGGCTGGAGGCGCGGCGCGGGCCGGTGACGGCGTAGGCGCGCAGCTTGCCGGACTGGATGTGCGGGGCGGCGGTGACGGTGGTGTCGAAGGTGAACGACAGTTGCCCGCCCAGCACGTCGGTCAGGGCCTGGGCGTTGCCCTTGTAGGGTACGTGCGTCAGTTGGGTGCCGGTGCGCAGGGCCAGCAGTTCGCCGGCGAGGTGGCCGCCAGCGCCCAGGCCGGCCGAGCCATAGGTGACGGCGCCGGGTTTCTTGCGGGCGGCGGCGAGCAGGTCGTCGATGCTGTGCGCGGGCGATTGCTGCGGCACCACCAGCGCGTACTGGTAGCTGGTGATCTGGCTGATCGGGGCGAAATCCTTCAGCGGGTCATAGGGCGTTTTCTTGTACAGCGACGGGTTGACCACCAGCGGGCCGCTGGCGTCCAGCAGCAGGGTGTAGCCGTCGGGCGCGGCCTTGGCGACGAAGTCGGTGCCGATCATGCCGTTGGCGCCGGGCTTGTTCTCGACCACGATGGTGCCCTTCAGGGTCTTGGCCATGCGGGCGGCGACCACGCGCGCGGTGATGTCGGCCGCGCCGCCGGCCACGTAGGGCACGATCAGGCGGATCGGCTGGCTCGGGTAGTCGGCGGCGCCGGCCAGCGGCGCGGCCAGCGCCGCCGCCAGGACCAGGGTGAGTCGGGCGATGTTCTTCATGTTGTCGGTCTCCTCCGGGATGCCGGCTCAGCCCTGGCCGGCGTGTTGGCGCAGCAGGGCCAGGACGTCCGCGGCCACTTCGATGCCGTGGGTGCGCTGGCGCGCCAGCTTGGCCAGTTCGATCTCGCCGGGCTGGATCACGGGGCGGGCCGGGTCGGCGGCCGGGCTGGCGTGCAGGATGGCGGCGAAGTCGTTCATGCGTTCGGCCAGCCATTGGGTCGAGCCCAGGCGGCGGGTGTCGATCAGCAGGAAGAAGTGGCCCAGGTTCTGCGGTTCGTCGGGCGCGTCGACCCAGGATTTGACGTGGGTGAGGTAGGCGGCGTTGGACAGCAGGCCGGCGAACAGGTCCACCATCAGCGCCAGGCCGTAGCCTTTGTGGCCGCCGATCGGCAGCAGGAAGCCGTCCAGTGCCTGCCTGGGATCGGTGGTCGGTTGGCCCTGGGCGTCGGTGGCCCAGGTGTCGGGGATGGCCTGGCCGGCCTTCAGGGCGTTGCGGATCTTGGCGCGGGCCACCACGCTCATGGCCATGTCGAGCAGGAAGTGCGCGCCGTTCGGATTCGGCACGGCAAAGCCGATGGGGCTGTTGCCGACGCGCGCGTCGGTGCCGCCCCAGGGGGCGATGGTGGTGGTGGCGTTGCTGCCGATGATGCTGGCGTAACCGGCCTCTGCGGCGATCAGGCCGTAGGGCGAGATCGGGCCGAAATGGTTGCTCTGGCGGGCGAACGCCAGGCCCACGCCGCATTCGCTGGCGGCTTGCATGGCGGCGCGCAGCGCGTGCATGCCGACCAGCGGGCCGACGCCGTTGTCGCCGTCGACCAGGCGCAGCGCGGGGGCGGGGCTGTCCACGCGGATGCGGGCCTGGCGGTTGATGCCGCCGACCTGCAGGCGCTCGCCGTACGATTCGATGCGCGACAGGCCGTGGGTGGACAGGCCGAACAGATCGGCCAGCACCAGGATGTCGACCACGTCGACGGCGTCCTGGCGCGGCAGGCCCAGGCCTTCGAAGGCGCGCACGCCAAGCTCGCGCAGTTCGGTTTCCGGGACGAGGGAGGGGGAGCCAGCAGTGGCGGCCATGATCAGCAATCCTTGTGTGAGAAAAGAGGGGGGACTTATTCGGCGGAAAGACGGGCGTCTTTCACCACCTGGCTCCAGCGGCGCTCTTCGGCGTCGATGAAGGCGGCGAATTCGGCCGGGCCGGCGCCGGAAGGCTCGGCGGCGTCATGGGCCAGGCGCTGGCGCACGGCGTCGGTCCGCAGGGCGCGCTGGGCGGCGGCCTGCAGGCGCGAGATCGCTTCCTGCGGCGTGCCGGCCGGGGCCAGCAGGCCGAACCACTGCGAGCTTTCGAAGCCGGGGTAGCCCTGCTCCGCCACGGTGGGCACGTCCGGCAGGATCGGCAGGCGCTGGGCCGAGCCGACGGCCACGATCTTGATCTTGCCGGCCTGCGCATGCGGCAGCAGGCCGGGAATGCCGGCCGCGGCGGCGTCGATGTTGCCGGCCAGCAGGTCGGTGACCTGGGCGCCGGTGCCCTTGTACGGCACATGCACCACGTCGATGGCGGCGGCGGTCTTGAGCATTTCGAAGGCCAGGTGGCCGGCGCTGCCGTTGCCGGCCGAGCCGTAGTTCAGGACGCCCGGCTTGGCGCGCGCCAGCGCCACGAATTCGGGCAGGGTGGCGGCCGGCACCTTGGCGCCCACGGCGAACACCATGGGCAGCTTGGCCAGCAGGATGATCGGGGCGAAGTCGCGGCGCGGGTCATACGACAGGTTGGGCATCATGGTCGGGTTCACCGCCAGGGTGCCGACGTGGCCCAGGATCAGCGTGTAGCCGTCGGGCCGGGCGCGCGCCGCTTCCACCGTGGCGATGCTGCCCTGGCCGCCGCCCTTGTTCTCGACGATGACCTGCTGGCCCAGGTCGCGCGACATTTCCACGGCGACGGCGCGCGCCACCACGTCGGAACTGCCGCCGGGGCCGTAGGGCACCAGCAGGCGGATGGGGCGTTGCGGCCAGGCGTCGGCGTGGGCCGAGAAGGGGGCGGACGACAACAAGGGGGCGGCGGCCAGCGCCAGCGCGGTGCGCAGGCAGGCTCTCCGTAACGGCTTCATGGGCGGGTCTCCTGTTCGGGCCGCTATTGGTTGCGGCTGGGAGACATCGTGCCCCGCCCTCGGAATCGAGTAAAGTGCAAAAATTCGTTCAATTCTTGATGAAAACGCATGAATTTCGATCTTGCCGATCTGCGCGCCTTTCTGGCGGTGGCCGACCTGGGCAGTTTCCGCGCCGCGTCCGAGGCGCTGCACCTGTCGCAGTCGGCGCTGTCGCGTCGCGTGGACAAGCTGGAGGCGGCGCTGGGCGTGCAACTGATGACGCGCACCACGCGCAAGGTCGAGCTGACCACCCTCGGGCGCGGCTTCGTGCCGCGCGCCCGCAGCGTGCTGAATGAGCTGGAGAGCGCGCTGGTCGGCATCCGCGACGTGGCCGAGCGGTTGTCGGGCATGGTGACGATTGCCTGCGTGCCGTCGGCGGTGGCGTATTTCCTGCCGGATGTGATCCGCGAATACCACGCCAGCTATCCGCGCATCCGCATCCGCATCATCGACGAGTCGTCCTCGCAGGTGCTGACGGCGGTGGCGCGCGGCGACGCGGATTTCGGGCTGACCTACATCGGCGCCAATGACGCGGAGATCGAGTTCAAGCCGCTGCTGGAAGAGCCGTTCGTGGCGGCGGTGAGCCGCAAGCATCCGCTGGCCAAACGCAAGTCGGTGGATTGGGCCGACCTGGAGGCGCATCCGTACATCACGCTGGCGCAGGGCAGCGGCAATCGTTTCCTGATGGACCAGGCGCTGGTGCACAGTGGCAGCCGGCCGCGCCATTTCTGCGAGGTGCAGCACGTGCCGGCGCTGGTCAGCATGGTGGAGGCGGGCCTGGGCGTGGGCGTGGTGCCGCGCCTGGCGATGCCGGATGAGGACCACGGCACGCTGGTCAGCGTGCCGCTGCGCAACCCCGCCGTGAGCCGCACGATCGGGCTGATCCATCCGCGCGGCAAGACCTTGAATCCGGTGGCGCGGCTGTTCTACGACCTGCTGTCGCAGCGGGTTGAGGCGCGGCAGAAGTAGGCGGGCGCGCGGTTCAACCGGCACGCCGCTGCGTTGTCGGCCGCCTGCGGATGACGGACATCAACCGCGAGCCGCAAAGCAGACAGGCCGCGAAAACGCGGCCTGTCCAGGTACTGCGCGGCGCGATGCGCGCGCGATCGTCAGACCTGCACGACCACCGGCTCGCCCAGGTTCAACATCAACCGGTTGGCCCACGCGAAGATCGCGTCCGAATGCAGCAGGTCCAGCACTTCGCCGTCGCTCAGGCCCACGTCCTTCAACGCCTGGATGCTGGCCGCATCCACCGAGGCCGGCGCATCGGTGATCTGGATCGAGAACTTGCCGATCGCCAGTTCGCGCGCGGTGGTGCCGGCGGTGGCCGGATTTTCGAACACCTGCGCGATCACGTCATTGCGCTTGGCCAGTTGCTCGAAGCGCTGCGCGTGCACCGAGGCGCAGTAGACGCAGCCGTTGACGCGCGACACCACGGTCGCGCCCAGTTCACGCTCGGCGCGCGACAGGCCGCCGGGCGCGTACATGATGGCGTTGAACGCGGTGGAGCGCTGGCGCAGGATCTCGGGCTGGTGCACCAGGAACAGGTAGTAATCCGAGACCTTGGCCTTGGGGTGGCTTTCTTCCAGGACCGCGATCTGCTCGGGCGTGGCGCTGTCGACCTGGACCACGTCCAGCCACGCCTTCCACTCCAGCACTTCGTTGGTGAAGCCGTGGGCCTTGATGACGTCACCAGGTTCGGTGGCGGCGGTGTTGGCCGGGAAGGGCGCGGGCGGGGTACCGGCCGCAATCGGCTTGGTTTCCAGCGCCAGCATGGCCTGCAGGCCGGCGACCAGGCGCACCTGATACGACAGGAACGCCACCAGTTGCGACAGCGTGACCACGGCGGGCGTGGAGACGCCGGCGGCCGGCAGGGTCTTGAGGGCCGCCTCGTCGCCTTCGACGGGCTTTTCGATCAGCTTGCGGGTGAACTCCAGGATCGCGGCCAGGCGCGGGTCGGCGGCGTCCGCCGGCTTGCCGGACTCGGCCACCTGGATGTCGGCGGCGCTGGCGCCGGCCTCGACCAGGCGCTGGCGGTAGTGCGCGGCCAGCGCCGGCGACGGCGTCAGGCGCGCGGCGTACAGCGCGACCAGCAGGCGCTCTGCCAGCGTCAGGCCGGGCAGGGCCGGGTCGAACAGGGCGTCGTAGCTGCCCTGGGTGGCGGCGGCGACCTTGTCGCGCTGGTGGCGCACGGCGTAGGTGGCGCTGTCGGCCTTCAGGCCGACGAGCTGGTCCACCAGGTCGCGGGCGGCGTCATAGACGATGGGGGGTTGTGCCATTGAGAAAGTCTCCTTGGATGTCGTTCAGCCGGGGTTGCCGGGCGTGGCGGCCGCGCCGGCTTCGGCGCGGCTCGCGGACGGCGCGGCCTGGCCGCGCGCCTTGACCGCGGCGTCCAGGAACTTCAGCACGCCTTCCCACGATTGCTCGTCGGCGCGCGCGTTGTCCTTGGGGTTGCCGCCGCTGGTGCTGATCTTGCCGGACACGGGGTGGGCGTAGACCAGTTGGGTGGTGGGCACGTAGGGGAACAGGATCGAGTGGCCGCCGTTCTCGTAGTCCAGCCATTGGACCGGATACGGATGCTTCACCTCGGCCAGCTTGTCGCGCACCATCTTCGAGTACAGGCTGGACGGCCATGAGCCGTCGTCGGTGGCCGACAGCAGCATCACCGGGCCCTGGATGTCCTCGACCTTGATGCGGGCGCGGGCCACGGCGTCGGGGTCCTGCAGCGCGGTGAGGATGGCCTTTTCGTGGCGATGCGGCGCGGGGCCTTCGTCGAACGGCGCCCAGGTGGCGGTGCGGTTGTTTTCCCAGACGTGCGGCAGGGGCTTGCCGCCCAGCAGCCAGGTCGGGCCTTCGCGGCCGATCTTGGGATCGCAGGCGTTCTGGCCGCTGTGGACCACGGCGCCGGGCACGTAGGCCACGACCGCCGACACTTCCGTGGGGAAGGTGGCGCCCAGCAGCAGCACCAGTTCGCCGCCGCGCGACTGGCCGCTGATGGCGACGAAGTCGTGCTTGGGCTGGACCTTCTTGCGCAGCCAGCGCAGGCCGGTCTGGAAGTACTCCAGCGGCGTGTTGGAGATGTAGTCCGACAGGCCCGGCGCCTTGAAGTAGGCCAGGGCGAAGGCGGCGTAGCCGCGCGACGCATACAGCGCGGCGCGCGGTTCGTTGATGCCGCCGCCCGAGCCGTTCAGGATCAGCACGGCGGGATGCGAGCCGGGCGTGGCGCCGGGCGGCAGGTAGAGCGTGCCGACCAGTCCTTCCTCGCGCACGTCCTGGCGGGTGACGCCGTCGGCCGCCAGGCGCTGGGTGAAGCGCGCCACGCTCTGGGCGCCGGCCACGCGCGCCACCACTTCGGTGACCAGCGGCTCGCTGACCGGGTGGTTGAAGTGCTCGCGGCTGGGCGAGTCCACGGGCGACTGCGACCACACCAGGCCCATGGGCGAGAGGCCGCTGTAGTCGCCCGAGACGGGCGCGTCGCGCGTCAGGTCGACCACGCCGTCCTCGCCCGCGACGAAGGCGGCGTGGCTTTGCCACAGCACGCCGTTGCGGCGGGTGAGGGCGGTGATCTCCACCGTCTGGCCGGGCGCGACGTGCTCCACCCGGATCTGGCGGGGCACGTCGATGAGCGCGTCGGCGGGTTGGATGCTCAGGGTAGGAACCATGATGCGCGCCTTACTTGGCCGAGTCCTTGGTGACCATCATGGCGGCGGTGCGGTCGCTGGTCATGGGGGTGACCTTCAGGCCCTTCTTGGCGGCCCAGATGTTCTTGTAGTGGTACAGCGGGATGATGCCGACGTCGTCGGACACCAGCTTGACCGAGTCGCGCAGGATGGCTTCACGCTTGGCCACGTCGAATTCCGAGGTGGACTGGTCCAGCGCGGCGTCGACCTTGGGGTTGCTGTAGTGGCCCCAGTTGGAGGCGCCCAGGCCCTTCTTGGCGTCGACGGTGGCCAGGATGTTGACCAGCGCGTAGCTGGCTTCGCCCGTGCCGTTGCCCCAGGCCAGCATGCTGACCGCGAATTCGTTCTTGTTGGCGCGGCCCGAGTACACGGCCCATGGCACCACTTCCACTTGCGTCTTGACGCCGATGCGGGTCCAGAACTGCGCCACCGCCTGGGCCGTTTCCGGGCCTTGCGGGTAGCGGTCGTTGGGCACGTGCATGGTCAGCTTGAAGCCGTCGGGGAAACCGGCTTCGGCCAGCAGCTTCTTGGCCTTTTCGACGTCGTTGGGGATGTCCTTGACGTCGGGGTTGTAGCCGAAGGTGCCCTTGGGCATCCACTGGTTGGCTTCGGTGGCGGCGCCCTGCAGGATGCGGTCGGCGATGGCCTTGCGGTTGATCGCCAGGTTCAGCGCCTGGCGCACGCGCACGTCCAGCAGCGGGTTCTTGTCCAGCGGCTTGCCGTTGTTGTCGGTGATGTACTGGTTGGGCGCGGGGTTGAAGCTGGGCTGCAGGATCATGACGCGCAGGCCGTCGTACGGGTAGACCGAGATGTTGGCGGCCTTCTGCAGCTTGGCCAGGTCGGACACCGAGACCTTGTCGATCACGTCGACGTCGCCGGCCAGCAGCGCGGCGGTGCGGGCGGCGGCGTTGTTGATGTAGCGGTAGTTGACCTTGTCCCAGGTGGCCTTCTCGCCCCAGTAGCCATCGTTGCGTTCCATGATGACGCGGTCGCCGGGGGTGTAGGACACGAACTTGTAGGGGCCGGTGCCGATCATGGCCTTGCCCGAGTTGTAGTCTTCGGTGGTGGACTTCTCGCCGACGTGCTTGCTGACCACGTGCACCGACGCCAGGTTCAGGGGCAGGTCGGGGTTGGGCGCCTTGGTCTTGACGATCAGGGTCAGCGGGTCCTTGGCGGTCATCGTGTCGATGGTGCGCAGGTAGCCGGCGTAGGTGGCCACGCTGCCGGGCACGGCGCGGGCGCGGGTGTACGAGTAGATCAGGTCGTCGGCGGTGAACGGCGTGCCGTCCTGCCACTTGACGCCTTCGCGCAGCTTGAATTCCCAGGTGGTGCTGTCCAGCGGCTTCCAGCTCACGGCCAGGCCGGGCTGCAGCTTGTTCCACTTGTTCTCGATCAGCAGATCCCAGAAGTGCAGAGCCACCGAGCGGTCGCCGGCGTGGTTGTTCAGTTGCGGGTCGAGCGAGGACAGCGGATCGGCAAAGCCGATCGACAGGTTGTCGGCCGAGGCCGCGGCGGACGCGCCCAGGATGGCGGCGGTCAGGGTCGAGAGAATCAGGCGTTTCATGTTCGGGGTCCTTGGTGAGGGGGAACTTCTTTCAGGCCATGTCGTTCAGGTGACAGGCGCTCAGGTGGTTGATGGCGATTCCCTTCAGGGTGGGAACCTCGGTTTTGCAGCGCGCCATCGCATGCGGACAGCGCGGGTGGAAGTGGCAGCCGCCGGGCGGATTGAGCGGGCTGGGAATCTCTCCCTTGATGGCGGTGAAGGTCTTGTGGCGCGATTTCAGGTTGGGGATCTCGGCCAGCAGCGCCTGGGTGTAGGGATGGTTGGGGCGGCGGAAGACTTCGTCCACCGGCGCCGTCTCGACCACGCGGCCCAGGTACATGATGACCACGCGGTCCGACAGGTGCTCGACCACGCCCAGGTCATGGCTGATGAACAGGTACGTCAGGTTGAGCTGTTCGCGCAGGTCCATGAACAGATTCAGGATCTGCGCCTGGATCGACACGTCCAGCGCGGCCACGGCCTCGTCGCACACCAGCATCGACGGCTGCACCGCCAGGGCGCGGGCGATGCCGATGCGCTGGCGCTGGCCGCCGCTGAACTGGTGCGGATAGCGCTGGCGCAGGGCCGGGTCGAGGCCGGCGCGTTGCAGTTGCGCGCTGACGTAGTCGTCGAAGTCGCCGTTGCCGACCAGGCCGTGGATGCGCGCGGCCTCGCCGACGATCTCGTCCACGCGCAGGCGCGGGTTCAGGCTCGCGTACGGGTCCTGGAAGATCATCTGCACCTTCAGGCGCGCGGCGTGGGCCTGGGCCGGCGTCATGTCGGCCGGGCGCTGGCCGTTGATCAGCACCTCGCCGCCGGACGGCGTCAGCAGGCCGGCCGCGATGCGGCCCAGCGTGGACTTGCCGCAGCCGGACTCGCCGACCAGGCCGACCACTTCGCCGGGGCGCACCAGCAGGTCCACATGATCGACGGCGCGGGTGATGGCGGGCGGCTTGGACAGGCCCAGGCGCTGCAAGGCCCGGCCGGCGGCGCCGACGGGGCGTTCGCCAAAGCGCTTGCTGACCTGGCGCAGGTCGATGAGCGGGGTGGCGTGGGCGCCGTCGCGGGTATCCGGAATCGTCGTCTGGCTCATGCCGTCACCTCGCCCCGTTGGCGCGACGGATGAAAGCAGCGCACCTGATGGCCGGGCAGCACGTCGGTGATGGCGGGCTGCTGGCCGCATTGCGCCGTGGCGCGCGCGCAGCGCGCCGCGAAGGCACAGCCGGCGGGCAGGGTGAGCAGGTTGGGTGTCATGCCGGGAATCTGGCGCAGGCGTTGGCCGCGCTGGTTGTTGCTGGGCAGGCTGTCGATCAGGCCCACCGTGTAGGGATGTTGCGGACGGTCGAGCACGTCGTCGACCTTGCCGTGTTCGACGATGCGGCCGGCGTACATCACCGCCACGTCGTCGGCCAGGCCCGCCACCACCGACAGGTCGTGGGTGATCCAGATGAGGCTGGTGCCGTGTTGCTGCGCCAGCTTCTGCACTTCGGACAGGATCTGCGCCTGGATGGTGACATCCAGCGCCGTGGTCGGCTCGTCGGCGATGATGAGGTCGGGCCGGTGCAGCATGGCGATGGCGATCGCCACGCGCTGGCGCATGCCGCCGGACAACTGGTGCGGATACGCCAGCAGCCGTTCTTCCGGACTGGGAATGCCCATCATGCCGAGCGTGTCGCGGGCCAGCTCGCGCGCCTGCGCCTTGCTCATGCTGTTGTGGGCGCGCACCGTTTCGATCATCTGCACGTCGACCCGCAGCACCGGGTTCAACGTCATCATCGGATCCTGGAAGATCATGGCGATGCGGTTGCCCTGCAGCTTGCGCAGTTCGCGCGGGGCCAGCTGGGTCAGGTCGCGGCCCTGGAACAGCACCTGGCCGCCGACCACGCGGCCGGGGGCGTCCACCAGGCCCATGATGGAAAAGCCGGTCACGGATTTGCCCGAGCCGGACTCGCCGACCAGGCCCAGGATCTTGCCGCGCTCCAGCGTGAACGACACGTCGTCCACGGCGGGCAGGGTGCCGGCGCGGGTGAAGAAGTGGGTGCGCAGGTTGCGCACTTCCAGGGTCGGCACGTTGGCGGCGGCCGGCGCCGCGACGGGACGGGCGGCGCTCATTTGTGGGTCCTCGGGTTCAGCACGTCGCGCAGACGGTCGCCTACCAGGTTGATGGCGACGATGGTGATCAGCAGCGCGATGCCGGGGTAGAAGCTGATCCAGTATTCGCCGGACAGCATGTATTGGAAGCCGTTGGAGATCAGCAGCCCCAGCGACGGCTCGGTCACGGGCACGCCCAGGCCCAGGAAGCTCAGGGTGGCTTCGAGCGTGATGGCGCGCGCGATCTGCAGGGTGCCGATGACGATCAGCGGCGGCAGGCAGTTGGGCAGGATGTGCTTGAGCATGATCCGCCAGTTGGGGATGTCCAGGCAGCGCGCCGCCTCGACGTACTCGCGGCGGCGCTCGACCAGGGCCTGGCCGCGCGCGGTGCGGGCGTAGTAGGCCCATTCCAGGATCACCAGCGTCAGCACCACGTTGCCCACGCCCTTGCCCAGGTAGGCCAGGATCATCATGGCCACCAGGATAGACGGGAACGACAGGATCAGGTCCACCAGCCGCATGATCAGCGCGTCGACCTTGCCGCCGGCGTACGCCGCCAGCAGGCCCAGCAGCGTGCCGATGATGCCGGCGATCAGCGCCGAGCCCACGCCCACCATCAGGCTGATGCGCAGGCCGTACAGGATGCCCGACAGCAGGTCGCGGCCCTGGCCGTCGGTGCCGAGCCAGTAGTGGAAGGTGTTCAGGCCGTTCATCGTGCCCGGCGCCAGGCGCGCGTCCAGCACGTCGATCTGCAGCAGGTCGTAGGGGTTCTGCGGCGAGATCCACGGCGCCAGGATGGCGGCCAGGATCAGCAGGGTGGCGATCACCAGCCCGAACACCGCCGTCTTGGACGACAGGAATTCCAGCAGGTTGCGGCGCCAGGGCGATTCACGCTTCAGCGCAGGGGCGGCGTTTTGCATGGCATTTGCCTGGGGAGTGTTCGGAGCGCTCATGCCGAGGCCTCCAGCCGCACCCGCGGGTCCAGCACTTTGTACAGAATGTCGACGATCAGGTTGAGCGTCACGAACAGGCACACCACCACGATCAGGTAGGCCACGATCACCGGGCGGTCCAGCGCGTTCAGGCTGTCCAGGATCAGCTTGCCGGCGCCGGGCCAGGCGAAGATGCTTTCGGTGATGACGGCGAAGGCGATGGTCGAGCCCAGCTCCAGGCCCAGCACCGTCACCAGCGGGATCATGGTGTTGCGCAGCACGTGCACACAGACCACCCGGAACGGCGACAGGCCCTTGGCGCGGGCGAACTTGACGAAGTCCAGCGGCATCACGTCGCGCACGCCGGCGCGGGTCAGGCGGATCACCAGCGAGATCTTGAACAGCGACAGGTTCAGCGCCGGGAGGATCAGGTGGCGCCAGCCGTCGGCCGTCAGCCACGACCACTGGAAGCCCAGGAATTCCACCGTCTGGCCGCGGCCGCTGGCCGGCAGCCAGCCCAGCGACACGCTGAAGGTCATGATCAGCATCAGCGCGACCCAGAAGGTCGGCAGCGAAAAGCCGACGATGCTGCCCGCCATCACCAGCTTGGAGAAACGGCTGTCGGGATACAGCCCGGCCAACAGGCCCAGCGGCAGCCCGATGATCACCGCCAGCAGCAGCGCGGCGATGGCCAGTTCCAGGGTCGCCGGCAGGCGCTGGATCACCAGTTCCACGGCGGGGATGTTGTAGACGAAGCTGTTGCCCAGGTTGCCGTGCAGCGCCCCGTTCAGAAAGCCCAGATACTGTTGCCACAGGGGCTTGTCCAGCCCCAGTTCGGCGATGATGCGGGCGCGGTCGACCTGGTCGACGTCCTGGCCGATCAGGATGTCGACGGGGTTGCCGATGGCGTGCAGCCCGACGAAGACGATCAGCGTCATCAGGAACACGACCACCGCGGCTTGCGCCACGCGGCGGAGCAGCCAAGCGGTCATTGCGCGGTCTCCGCCTGCCGGGCCGCGCCGGGCGCCGGGGCCGGCGTCCATTCGTCGCCGAACACCTCGGGTTCCGCGAACGCTTCCATGTTGGCGTAGTGCGTGGCCACGTCCTCGCGGTAGAAGAGGCCCGCGATACCCTGCGCCAGGCGCTTGGCGCCTTCGCTGATGGCGGGGATGTCGCCCGACACGGTGCCGTGCGTCAGCGCGGCCGGGTACGAGAAGCAGTGCACGCGGTCCAGGCCCGGACAGGCGCCCGGGGTCTTCTCCTGCAATTCGAAGGCCGCGCCCAGGTCGGGCGAATCATGCAACTCCTGGTCTTCCTCGCCGGCGGGCGGGGTGTAGCGGTCGCCCCAGGCGCGCACGTGCGGCGCCAGCGCGGCGAATTCCGGCCGCACGGTCCAGTCGATGCGAAAGCCGGTCGAGAACACCAGGAAGTCCAGCGTGAAGACGCCCTTGGGCGTGGTGACGCGGATTTCGTCATTGACCAGCGCCAGGTCCTGCACGCCGCAGCCCAGGTTGAAGCGGGCGTTCGGGTGGCGCGACACGCGCAGCGTGCTGCCGCGTGGCGGCGGCACCTGGGCGGCGTTGATGTAGTGGCGGATCTTCCACTTCCACTCATCGGGCAGGTTCAGGTGGCCGTGGGTCAGGCCGGGGTTGCCGGCGCCCTTGCCCTTGTTGATGCGCGGAATGTCGTCGCGGCGGATCAGCAGGTCGACGCTGGCCGCGCCCGCTTCCAGGGCGGTGGCGGCGCTGTCCATGGCCGACGCGCCCGCGCCCACCACGCCGACGCGCTTGCCGGCCAGGGTGGCGTAGTCCAGCACGTCCGACGAATGCGCCCAGCGGTCGCGCGGCAGCTTGCGCGCGAAGTCCGGCACGTAGGCGCCGCCCAGGCCGTCGCGGCCGGTGGCCAGCACCACGCGGCGCGCCAGTACGGTCTGGCGGCCGGAGGGCGCTTCGATGTCCAGTTGCACCAGCCGGTCGGCGCGCGGCAGCACGGCCAGCACGCGGTGCTGGTTGCGCACGTCCAGGTTCAGCACGCGGCGGTACCAGCGCAGGTAGTCCATCCATTGCAGGCGCGGAATCTTGTCCAGCGCGTCCCAGGCCTCGGCGCCGAACTGCGCCTCGAACCAGGCGCGGAAGGTCAGCGCGGGCAGGCCCAGCGCCGGGCCCGTCAACTGCTTGGGCGAGCGCAGGGTTTCCATGCGCGCGGTGGTGGCCCACGGCCCTTCATAGCCTTCGGGCGACTGGTCGAAGATCGGCGCGACGATGCCCAGGTGCGTCAGCGAGGCGGCCGCGGCCAGGCCGGCCATGCCGCCGCCGATGATGGCCACGTCCAGCACCGGCTGGCCGTCGACCAGGCGCGGCGTGACCCAGGGCTTGGCGGGGATTTCCAGCCAGGACAAATCCTGGCGCAGGCGCGCTTCCAGCGCGGCCAGGCCTTGCGGGGCGGGAGCGAGGGGGTGGTTCATGCGGGGGTATCCGTAAGAGGGGCGTCATCGCCGTAGATCGACTGCAGCAGCGCGCCGTGCTGGCAGGCGTCGTGCAGCACGAAGCCGGGCAGCAGTTGCGCGGCGGCCTGCGCCAGCGCATCGGCCATGGCCTGGCAGGCCGGCGTCAGGGGCTGCGACTGCGAGGTGATGACCCCGAAGAAAAAGGGGATGTCCAGGTCGATCGGGCGGATCGCCACGCCCGCCATCGGCGCGCCGTAGGCGGTAATGGGTTCCAGCACCGACACGCCCAGGCCCGCGCGCACGGCGGCCAGGGCGTTGACGGACGAATTGGTTTCGATGGCGCCGGCGGCATGGCCCAGCGCCGCGTCCAGCCGGCGGCGCAGGCGGTAGGGATTGGCCATGGTGATGACGCGGCGCCCGGCCAGCTCGGCCACCGGCACCACGTCATGGCGCGCGGCGGGATCGTTTTCGGGCAGCGCCACCACACAGGGCGCCTGGCCGATCCAGTGCACGGTCAGGCCGCGATGCTCCAGCGGCAGGCTGGTCGCGCCCAGTTGCGCCGTACCGCTCAGGACGGCGTGCACCACGCGCTCGGGCGAGGCGCTGCGCAGTTCGATGCGGGGGGCGAGGTTGGCGTGCGGCTCGATGCGCTTGAGCGCGTCCGGCACCAGCCCGGCGGCCAGCGCCGAAGTGGCCGCCAGCAGCAGCGGCTGCGCCTGGCCACGGGCGATTTCCTCGGCCCGGTCGCGGATCTGGCGCAGGCTGGACAGGGCGCGTTCGACGTCGTCATAGAGCAGGAAGCCCTGCTCGGTCGGGGTCACGCGCGGCCCGCTGCGGGCGAACAGGGCATAGCCGATCTCGGCCTCCAGTTCCTGCAGCAGGCGGCTGATCGCGGGTTGCGAGCGGCCAAGCAGACGCCCGGCAGCGGTGACGCTGCCCGTGGACATGACGGCCGCGAAGGCCTCGAGTTGACGAAGTTCCATCTGTCTTGCTTTATGCCAAGGACGAATTCTTGCGTATCGAGTATGCGCCCGGCAAATAATTAAAGGGCATAAGCAAATTCCCTAATCGGGATTTCCTTATGCCCTTTCATTACTTCGCGTTATTTCAATGACTTAGGCGTTCATGGCGAGGCTCGCAGCGGTTGCCCTGGCGGAGCGGCGCCCGCTACAGGCGATAACAAAGCCAGCGATAGGCTCGGAAAGGCTCAACCCGTCCCGGTCTGAAGTACACCGTGTAACGCCTGCTTCGCCCTGGTTGCAGGGAGCCGAAATACACTGCCGCATCCTCAACTCGCCGTTACTGACATGAAAATTCTCTGTAGCCTGACCGTCATGGTTGCCCTTCTCGCCGGCTGTGCGGTCTACACGCCCGATGGGGCAGTGGTGGTGGACCCTCACCGCGGCGGCGGCGGCGGTTTCTGTCCGCCGGGCCAGGCAAAGAAAGGGAACTGCTGACCAGGCGCCGCGGGCCCGCCGCGCATTGCGGGCCTGCCTGCATCGCTCCCCCGGGGCTGTCCCGCAAGCTCGGGCGTGTCACGCCGCGCGCGGCCTCGCCGGCGACTTTCTCGGCATGGAAGTTGCTGAAAGCATGAGATCTCGACTACCGGGAGGCGGGAGATGAATGCAATCGAGCGGGTGGCGGCTTTCATGCATAGGGAAGGGCTGACATTGGTCACTGCCGAGTCCTGCACGGCCGGACTCATCGCCGCCACCTTGGCGGACGTGCCCGGCGCCGGGGCGCTGCTGGATTGCGCATTCGTCGTCTATTCGCCCCAGGCCAAAATGCGATGCCTGGGCGTTTCGGCCCGCACGCTCAGAACCCACAACCTGACGAGCGAAGCCGTCGCGGGCGAAATGGCTCTGGGCGCGGCCCGACGCAGCCGAGCGAACGTGGCGATATCGAACACGGGCGTGACCGACGACACCGATGCGGCAATCCCCGCGGGCACGCAGTGTTTTGCCTGGGTGTTCAAAGAAGGGGCGGCGGATTCCGCGCCCGCGGTTTACGCGGAGACCCTGCGCTTCACCGGAGGCCGCAATGCCATCCGAGCGGCGAGCGCGCGGCATGCCTTGGAAAGGATGGTCACCTATTACACCGAGTGGCGCGCGGCGCAACGCTGACAAGGGGCCTGGATATGAGCGAGCTTTCGGAGATCTTCGCGCTGCAGGCCGGCTTTGCCGAGATGTTCATTCGCGGAACCACCGTGTACTGGGTCCTGTATGCCTTGCTCCGGGCGTCGGGCCGGCGCGATCTGGGGTCGCTCGGCGTGGCCGACATGCTCGTCCTGGTGTTGGTCGCGGACGCGGCGGGCAATGCGATGTCCGGCGATTCGTATTCGCTCGGCGACGGGATCATCGTCGTGGCGACCATTGTCGGTTGGAGCTATTTTCTGGATCGCGTCAGCTATTACGTCCCGCCGCTGCGTCGGCTGCTGGAGCCGAAGCGGGTATGCCTGGTTCGAGACGGGCAGTTGATTGTGTCCGGCCTGCGGCGCGAACACATCACCCGGGGTGAATTGATGGAGCAATTGCGGCTGAAAGGGGTGGACCGCCTCTCGCGCGTCAGGCGGGCGTATCTCGAGTCGACGGGCGAGTTCAGTGTGATCGAGTTCGAGGACGGGCGGCGGGAGAGTCCGAAGGCATGAGACGGCCCTTCGGCATGGCAATTGCTGGCCCGTCCCGCACCGGCGCAGCGCGGCCGGTGAAATCGGAGAACACCATGTCGAAGCCAATATTTCATGCAGCGTCGAACAGCGAGCGGCATAACGGCCAACCCGAGGCGGACAAGCCGGGACGCGACGTTCCCAATCCCGACCCGGATACGGGGTCGGGCTACCCCGCCGGCGGGCATCGGCGCGAACAGGGCAAGGACGCATACGGCCGCGGCCCGCTGCAACGTCGTCAGGCTGGCTTGCCGCCCGATCCCGCCACCGACGAGCCGTCGTGAGCGCGGCGGGCAATGCCGATCCGGGTGCGGGACAGATGATGAATGCCCGCACAGGTCAAGGCCGCGGTCCGGGATACTCCAACTGCAGCGCGACGAATTCCGCGGTGTCCTGCCCATAACGCGTCCGCAGCAGTTCGAGGATGTCCGCCAACACGGGTCGGGCAGCCGTGCGGTCTGCGCCTGGTTCCCGCGCCTGCAGTGGCAGGGGATCGCCCGCGCCCCATCCTCCGCCGTCGGAGAGGTAGATCAAGCCGCTTGCCAGCGCGACGGGCGCCGCGTCGATCGTGGCGCCGACCACCGCGGTGCGATAGGTGCGCGCAAATGCGTCGGCGGCGAGCGCCAGGCGCAGGTCATCGGCGCCCGGCGATAGCCGCGCCACCAACGTCTCATGGTTCCAGAGGGCGAGGGCGTTCTTCGCCGCTGTGGCGACATGCCCGGGCCGTAAGCGAAAGGCCGATCCGTCATGCGTATCTTCCCAACCTTGCTCGCTCAGGTCCCGCGCCAATTCGCGGGCTTTCGATTGGCCCGCGATGACTTCCACCAATGCCAGCGACAAGGGGATCGAGGCGCTGACACCCGTGGTGGTCACCACGTTTCGATCCGCCACGTAGCGCCGGTCCTGCCGCCACTGAACCGAGGGGAAGCCGCGCGCCAGGGCGCCTCGGGAATACCAGTGCGAAACCGCCTGGCGCCCGTCCAGCAGACCTGCCCGCGCCAGCACCCACGCGCCGTCGCAAATGCCGATGACCACCGCGCCTTTTTGGGACTGCGAACGTACCCAGGACAAGAGGCGCGGGTCCGCGTCGTCATGCACGGCGGGAACAATGACATAGTCGGCGCCCTGGGGATGGCGTTGATCGAAAGCGGCGACATCGGCATCGGGCCGCGCGCTCAACGCCGGAAAGAAGCGTATTGGTCTCGACTCGATCCCCAGGGCCCACACCTCGGCGGCCCCCGATCGCTTCAGCACCGCGTACGGCACCACGAAATCGACCAGCTCGGTATTGGCGTTGTGCGCGATGACGGCAATCACTGGCTTGCGCTGCGCCACCGGCAGGCGTGGATCGGGTAGCGGGGGCGAGCTTTCGCCGCTCAGGATCGGCGCGGATATGTCGGCGCGATCCCACCCCATCCAAAGCGCGGCGGCAGCCGACGCAACAGCCAACGCACAATAAAAAAAGGCCACGCGATACCGCTTACCGAACATTGACACACCGCTTCCAGACGACGAGGGCTACCTCAATCCCGTTAGCCTACGTGCCGGGCGCAGTTGGCAGCAATGACAAAATCCGGCTGTTTTCTGCCAACCCCGCGTTAAGATCGCCGGTTCCGCATTCACCGCTTCGAACGCCATGCCGTCTGCCGCTGCCTCGCCACGCCTTGTCGCCATTGTGGCGTTTCCGAAAGCACAACATCTGGATATCGCGGGTCCGGCGGACGTCTTTGCGATGGCCTGCGCGTTGGGCGTTGACTCGCCCTACCGTGTTGTCGTGCTGTCCGGCGGCGGCGGCCCCGTCACGCTATCGAACGGGCTGACTTTGCATACCGCAGCCGCGGCGGACATCGATCCGCTCGGCATCGACACGTTGATCATTGCCGGCGGCGAACGCGAAGGGTTGGAGCATGCCGCGGCCGACGCCTCGTTGGCGGCCTGGGTAGGGCGCGCCCGCGCGCCTGTGCGTCGCCTGGCTTCGGTATGCACGGGCGCGTTTCTGTTGGCGCATTGGGGCCTGCTCGGCGGCCGGCGCGTGACGACTCACTGGGAGTCGGCGCGAGTGCTGGGGCAGTACTTCACGGACATGGACGTGGATGCCGATGCCCTGTACCTCCAGGATGGCAAGCTCTGGACTTCGGGCGGCGTGACCGCGGGCATCGACATGTGCCTGGCCATGGTCGAACAGGATGCCGGGCGCTGGCTCGCCGCGCGCGTTGCCCGGCAACTGAATCTGGCACTGAGGCGCCCAGGCAACCAGGCGCAGTACTCCCTGATACTGGAGGGGCAGGCCGGCGCCTATGGCGAGTTGGTCGATTGGCTACGACAACACCTGGCCGAAGCGATCAGTGTCGAGCGCATGGCTCAAGTCGCGGGGCAGGCGCCGCGCACCTTCCACCGCGGATTCACGCGCGCCACCGGATTCACGCCACGCGACTTCCTGGAAGCGCTGCGCCTGGAGGCGGTGCGAACCAGGCTGGAGGCGGATCAATCGCTCAAGATGTTGGCCAGGGCCACGGGGTTCCGTTCGGAGGCGCAGCTTTCCAAGGCATTTCAAAGACGCTTCGGACTCGCGCCTTCGCAGTATCTCGGCCGCGGCGCAAGCGGCGGCAGCCGCCACGGATCCCCTGCGCTTGACAATCCTTGACTGTTGAGTCCTGGCGATACATTACGACACACTGTAATCTTTTCGGCACACATTGTGTCAGTCGGGCAAAGGCCGGACTGGGTGTCATTCCAAGCGTCCCCTGACTATGCCCGTCACCCTCCTTGAGTGGTCCGTGCCGGCGGCGATCCTGATGTGCGCCGCAGGCCTCTGCGCCGCGCGCTTTGCCGGCTTCCACACGCTACGGTGGGGCGGCGCCCTGGGCTGCCTGGGCGCGGGCTACGCCGTCATGCTCGTACAGGCGAGCAACCTTGCCCCGTACAAGCAGGTCGTCGAGGATGCTTTCATCCTGGGCGGCGTCATCCTCGCCTGTCGCGCATTGCTGAGCCGGCGCGGCCGCCAGATTCCGCTCCACTTCGATGTTGCGGTCCTGCTTGCCTCGACGGCGATGGTGGTTGTCTCGGTGGCGCTGTTCGCGAGCGCGAAGCTGGAGACCTTCTTCGTCCTGGCCTGTTGCGCGCTGGTCACCTGGCGGACCACGCTGTCCTTCGCCAAACAGGCCGCGACCACGTCGGACAGGGTGCTTGCCGCCACCTTTCTCTTCATCGCGCTGGTATTGACGGGGCAATGCGTCCTGTACATCGCTGCTCCTGCGCCCATGCTCGCAACGGGAGAATGGCGAGCGTCCGTGTGGGGGATCCTGATCCAGTACACCGGCCTGCTTGGCAGCATTGTGCTGACGCTGGCGGTCTTCATCGCGACGAGCTACGACGCGATAGAGAAATACCGGCGTCACGCTCATACCGACGCCCTCACGGGCCTGTTGAACCGGCAAGGCCTCGACAGCCTGCTCGCCACCGTTTCGGGACGCCCTTTTACCGAAGGCGAGACGCCGACGGCCCTGATCATGGCCGACATCGACAACTTCAAGCGCATCAACGATCGGTACGGCCACCCGTTTGGCGATATGGTGCTGGCGCGATTTGGCGCCTTGCTCCGGCCGCATGCGCAGGCGCGTGCCCATGCCGCGCGCCTGGGAGGAGAAGAGTTCCTGCTGTTGCTGCCCGCTGCGGATCTGGAGCGCGCCGCCGCGATCGCCGAGGAGATCCGTGCGGATTTCGCGGCGCAGCGCTGGGCGCAGCATGCGCCCGATTCACGCTTCACGGCCAGCATGGGCGTGACGCTGATGCAGGCGGGAGAGCCCTTCGCCAGCGCGCTCAAGCGCGTGGATGACCTGCTCTACACGGCCAAGCGGCGAGGACGGAACTGCACGGTCGCGGGTCCGGCGCCAGCCGACGCGGGACCTGGCCGGCGCGCCTTTGGCGCCTCGGGAACAGGTCCGGCGCGGCGACATGGCGTCGAAGGCGCCGTCCAGCATGGGTAAACACCTATAAAAACACGGCGCCGCGTGCCGTAGTGCTCGCGTGTGGCTCGCATCTACTTGGGAGGAATATCGTGGTCGACGAAAAGCGTAATCGTGCCGGGTGGTCAAGTTGGATAATCCTGGCCGCTTCCGCCGCCAGCCTCTCGAATCCCGCTGGCGGGCAAACGGTCTCCAGTACCGGCGACGTGCAGCCCGGGCCGGTGGTATCGCCGGACTGGGACGTCGGCGGCGACCTCATCGTCGGCGATTCCGCCACCGGCACGCTGACCATCAGCAATGGCGGGTCGGTGCGCAACGATTGGGCCTTCATCGGCAATCTCAACGGCGGCGTGGGCACCCTGACCGTGACGGGTATCGACGGCAGCGGCAAGGCGTCCAGTTGGACCAGCCTCAGCGCCGTGTATATCGGCACCGACCCGGGCAGTACCGGCACGCTGCGCATCCTGGACGGCGGCGTGGCGCAAAGCCAGTCGGGCACCCTTGGCGGCAGTGCCGGCAGCGTCGGTACGGTTGTCGTATCCGGTGCGCGATCCACCTGGAATCTCAACACGGTCAGCGCCTTCCTGATCGGTTCGGACGGCAAGGGCACGCTGCAAATCGACAATGGCGGCGCCGTGCATAGCGGCCAGGGGATGATCGGCTGGAACGCCGGCAGCGAAGGGCACGTTACGGTATCGGGGCGCGCATCGGTCTGGGACCCGCTGAACAACATCTACGTCGGTTTCGACGGCACCGGTGAGCTGCTGGTGCAGGATGGCGCCACCGTGCACACCGAGGCGTCGACCCGCCCCAGGGGCGCGGCATCGATCTACATCGGCAGGGGCGTGGGCGGCATCGGCACGGTGACCGTCTCGAGCACGACGGGCGACATCTCGACCCTCTCGTCCACGGACCGCATCGAAGTCGGCTCGGCGGGCACGGGAACGTTCACGGTCGCGAAGGGCGGCTTGGCCATCGCGGCTGTTGATACATGGGTTGCCACCGACGGCACGGCCACCGGCACGCTGAACCTGACCGGCGACGCCAGCGGTCGTGGCGTGCTGGAGACGGGTTCGGTCATCAAGGGCGCGGGCAATGTCACCGTCAACCTGAATGGCGGCGTCCTGCGCGCCAACCGGGACGAGGCCAATTTCCTGAGGGGCTTTGCGACGCAGGCGGTGGGCGCCGGCGGCGCCTGGTTCGACACGAACGGCCATGATGTCGGCGTGCGCACCGCTTTCTCCGGCACATCCAGCCTCAACAAGCTGGGCGCTGGAACGCTGACGTTGTCGGGCAACAGCGCGGCCTTCACCGGCAACACCGAGGTGCAGGCCGGTACGCTGCAGGTCGACGGCGTCCTGGGCGGCCCGGTGGATGTGCAGACCGGCGCGCGGCTGACCGGGACCGGACGCGTCGGCGCGACGAGCAACAAAGGCACCATCGCGCCGGGCCCGCGCACGGGCTTCGGCACCTTGACGATTGCCGGCGACTACGCCGCGCAGGGCGGCAACCTGGAAGTCCGCACCCGACTGGGCGGCGATGACTCGCCGACCGACAAGCTGGTGATCACCGGCGCCACCGCGGGCGCCACGCCGGTCACCGTGAAGAACATCGGCGGCGCCGGCGCGCAGACACAACGCGGCATCCAGGTCGTGCAGGTCAACGGCGTCTCCGCGGGCCAATTCAACCTTGCCAACGGGGACTACGTCATCGGCGGGCGCCCGGCCCTCGTGGCGGGCGCCTATGGCTATGTGCTGCAGCAGGATCCGGCCGACGGCGGTTGGTATCTGCGCTCGTCCCTGGCCGACCTCGGCGCGCCCCAGGTCGGCAGCGGTTCCCCGGCCGCACAACGCCCGTTGTACCAGCCCGGCGCGCCCGTCTATGAAGCCTACGCCAACACGCTGCTTCAATTGAGCCGTCTGCCGACGCTGCGTCAGCGCGTGGGCAATCGCCTTTATGATCCTGCGGACAGCGGCCGCAACGGCGTATGGAGCCGGGTCGAGGGATCCACGGCCAGGCTTGAGCCCTCGGTGTCCACCACGGGCCAGCACCAGAATATCGACAGTTGGAAAGCGCAATTCGGCGTGGATCGCATCCTGTCGGGCGAGCCGGGCGGCTCGCGCCTCGTGGGCGGTCTGGCCTTGCACTATGGCAAGGCCGACACCCGAGTGTCGTCAGTGTATGGCAATGGCACGATCGACACGGCGGCCTACGGCCTGATGCCGACGCTGACCTGGTACGGCAAGGACGGCCTCTATGTTGATACGCAGGCGCAGGCAACCTGGTTCGACAGCGACCTGAAGTCCCGGCTCGCGGGCAAGCTAAAGGATGGCCAGCACGCGCGCAGTCTTGGCCTCGGTATCGAAGCGGGCAAGGCCTTCTCCTTGAACGATCGCCTGGCCCTGATCCCGCAGGCTCAGCTTGCGTACGCATCGACGCACTGGGGCAGTTTCAATGACAGGTTTGGCGCTCGCGTCGACGGCGACAAGGGCAACAGCCTTATGGGTCGCTTCGGTGTGGCGCTGGACTACAAGCGCGATTCTCAGGCCGGCGGGCGCAACGGTGAAGCGAGCGTCTACGGTGTCGTCAACCTCAAGCACGAGTTCCTGGACGGGACCCGCCTGCGGGTTGCCGATGTGCCGTTCAGCAGCCGAATGGCGCGCACCTGGGGCAACCTGGGCGTCGGCGCCAATTACGGTTGGGGCGGGCGCTATGCCATTTACGGTCAGGTCGACGCCGATGCGGATTTCTCCGGCAGCTATGTCGTCACTGCCACCGCAGGGTTCAGGATGTCGTTTTAGCGGCAGGGCCGACTTTGAACGCCAGCCAGTGGCAATCCTTCTCCTGGCGCTTGCCATTGATGGCCTGGTTTCGCATTGCCTGACGACGCTATATAGAATGGGGTCCGAAATCCGGTCGGGCGGCAGATGCGCGTCCCGATTCGTCAACCGTGGGGAGAACCGATGCAAAGACGGATGTGGGGAGCGGGGCGCGCCACGCCGTGGGCCGCCGGCCGGCGCGGCGTCGCGAGTGACCGCGCGCGCCTGTTGCGTCCGCTTGCGGCATTGCTGTGCCTGGGCTTGAGCGCCTGCATCAATGTCCGGCCGATGCAGCCGCCGCCACCGCTGTACGCCCTGTGGGCCAAGCCCGGGGTGGACCGGCAAGGCGTGCGTGACGCGCTGCTCGACTGCGGCTATCCCAGCGCCAGCCATGTCGACGGCACGACCATCACCAACAACGACTATGCACGGGGTGAGCAGTGCATGCTCGGCAAGGGCTTCGCCTACCAGGAGCGCCACACCTACTGCGACACCCATCCCCATCTGGCGGCCTGTCCGGCAACCGACGGCGTCGCGGCGGCGGGGGCACGGCAACGTCCGCCCGCCTATGAACAATGGACCCGGCCGGACGCCGACGCCCAGCGCGTGCAGCAAGCCATGCGGGCGTGCGGCTACGCCTCGGTCATCGAGCCGGGCGACGACATGCTGCTCAACGATATCGCCGCCGCGCAGTTGTGCATGCTCGACGTGGGCTTCCAGTTCACGTTGCCGGCCAGCGCGCTGTTGTGCAGGAATCCCCCCCTGCTGGCGGCCTGCCGCGGCCGCGTGATCGACACCGCCCATTGCTGCGCGCCGCCCCGGGCTGCCGGCCAGCGCTGACGCCGCGGCCCTGCGTCAGTCGGTGCCCGGAAACGCATCCACCCACTTGACCGTCACGTCGGGGAACGCGTCCACGAACTGGATCTTGAAGTCCGGGAAGGCATCGACGATCTTCCATTCGCCGCAGCGGTCGGCGAAGGCGCTGACTATACCGCCGAAACTTCCGCCGCCGACGGTCCCCGTGCCACCCCCGGCGGCGCCGTCACGATCGACGTCAATGCCGGCTCCGCCGCCTTCAACCCCGCCAGATCCGGCCGCGGCCGCCGCAGTTCCTCATTGCCCGCGAACGCGGACTCCATCCCTTGCGCCGCCGCCAGCACCTCGCGATCCCCGCGGAACCTGCCCACGATCTGCAAGCCGAACGGCATCCCCTTGTGATCGCGCCCGCAAGGCAGCGTCAGCGCCGGATGCGTGGTCAGTGTGATCACGTACGTCAGCGCCAGCCAGCGGTAATAGTTCTCCTGCCGCTTGCCGTTGATGGCCTCGGCATACAGCCGCGTCCACGGAAACGGCGACACCGGCGTGGTGGGCGACAGGATCAGGTCGTAGTCGTCGAAGGCGCGCTGGAAGCGCTTGATCAGGCGGGTCTGCTCGGCCTGCGCCCAGGCGCAGTCCTTCAGGCTCATGGCCGCGCCCATCTCGAAATTGGCGCGGGGGTTGGGGCCGAGGCTGGCAGGGTCCTTCTCGTAGGCCTCGCGCATGCCGGCCACGAAGGCTTCGGCGCGCAGCACGTCGAAGCAGCGGTGGGCCTCGCCGAAGTCGATCTCGATGGGATCGCAGGCCGCGAACAGGTGGCGCATGGCGGCGATCTTGGCGCGGAAGGTGGCGCGGATGCCGTCGTCCACGTCGCACAGCCCGAAGTCTTCGCTGTAGGCGACGCGCAGGCGGCCCAGGTCGGCGTTGCCTGGCGCCAGGAACTGCAGCGGATCGAGCGGATAGCTCAGCGGGTCGCCGGCGTCCGGGCCGGCGCTGGCGGCCATCTGCAGGCAGGCGTCGGCCACGGTGCGGCCCATCGGGCCGACCACCGAGATTGGCGTCCAGCCCAGCGGCTTGCGCACGCTCGGCACCACCCCCGGCGACGGCCGGAAGCCGACCACGCCGCACTTGGCGGCGGGGATGCGCAGCGAGCCGCCAGTGTCCGACCCGGTGCACAGTGGGAACAGGTCGCTGGCCAGCGCCGCGGCCGAGCCGCCGGAAGAGCCGCCGGCATTCAGGTTCGGGTTGAAGGGATTGCCCGTCGCGCCCCACACGGTGTTGCGCGAATTGGCGCCCGCGCCCATCTCGGGCACATTGGTCTTGGCGGCCACGATGGCGCCGGCGTGGCGCAGGCGCGCCACCAGCGTGACGTCCTCGGTCGGCACGTGGTCGCGGTAGATCGGCGAACCGAAGGTGGTGAGCAGGCCGGCGGTGGGCTCCAGGTCCTTCACGCCCAGCGGCAGGCCATGCAGCAGGCCCAGCGTGTCGCCGGCCATCACCGCCTGCTCGGCCGCGCGCGCCTCGATGCGGGCGCGCTCGAAGGCCGTGGCGGTGACGGCGTTGATGTACGGGTTGACCGCCTCGATGCGTGCAATGCACACCTCCAGCAGTTCCACCGGCGACAACTGGCGCGCGCCGATCAGGCGCCGCAGTTCCACCGCGGATAACGAGACGAGCGAATCGTCCAGGGTCATGAGTGCTTCCTTCAATCGATCTTGATGTTGGCGCGCTGCGCGACGTCGCGCATCTGCGGCAGTTCCTTCTGGATCAGCGCTTCGCCCTCGGCGGCGCTGGAGAAGGCCGCCTCGAAGCCTTGGGCTTCCAGGCTCTTGCGCACGTCGGGCGATTCGACCGTGGCGCGCAGGGCGGTTTCCAGTTTGGCCTTGACGTCCGCCGGCAGGCCGCGCGGCGCGGTGAACATCAGCCAGGTGTCCATGGCCACCGACGGATAGCCTTGTTCGGCGAAGGTCGGCACGTCGGGCAGGAAGGCCGAACGGGTCGGGGCCGAGACCGCCAGCACGCGCACCTTGCCCAGCTTGCTCTGCGGCAGCGCGGCCGCCACGGTGTCGACCGAGAACGGAATCTGGCCGCCGATCAGGTCGGTCATGGCCGGCGCGCTGCCCTTGTAGGGGACGTGGATCATCTTGATGCCGGCCGCGGCCAGGAACGCCTCGCCGACGAAGTGCGCGGTGGTGCCGGCGCCGAACGAGCCGTAGGCGGGCGGTTCCTTCTCGCGCGCCTTGGCGTAGGCGACCAGTTCCTTCAAGTCCTTGACCGGCACCTGCGGATTGGCCAGCAGCGCCAGCCCGGTGCGGCCCACGATGCCGAGCGGCTCGAAGCTCTTGACCGGGTCATACGGCAGCTTGGCCTGGATCGCGGGGTTGACCGTGAAGGTGGTGCCCGAGCTGACCAGCAGCGTGTAGCCATCGGGCGCGGCCTTGGCGACGTAGCCGGCGCCGATCGCGGTGCCGGCGCCCGCGCGGTTTTCCACCACCACCGTCTGGCCCAGTTCCTGGCCGAGCTTCTGCGCGATGACGCGGCCGAGCACGTCGGTCGCGCCGCCGGGCGGAAATGGCACCACCAGCGTGATGGGGCGGGTCGGATAGCCGGCCTGGGCGCTGGCTGGGGCGGGGGCGGCAAGGGCGCTAGCCAGGGTGACACCAAGGGCAATCAAGGCAGTCTTCATGGTCATGCTCGACGAGAGAGGTGGAAGGACGGCGCGTCGGTCGGCGCCTGGGGGGTGGCCGCGAGTCGTTGCCCGCGGCTCAGGAATCGGTCGTACTCTTCGGCCGGCACATACAGCCCGCCGGTGGTCCAGGCCAGATGCGTGGCGCGCGTCAGATGCGGCAGCAGGCCGCGCTGGCGCAGCCACTGCTGCCCGGCCGGGCTGTGCAGCAAGTGGCGCGGCCCGGAAAACCCGGCCGCCGCCGACGGCTCGATGCGCAGGCCTTCGCTGTCATGCAGCCGCGCCAGATCGCCGTACAGGGTGTCGTCGGCCACGGTGTAGACGCCGGCCAGCGACCGGCCGACGGCGGCATACGCCAGGTCGGAGGCGCGCGGCACCGCCAGGCCGTCGGCCTCGGTCTGGTTGGTCAGGCCGATGTCGTAGACCGACGGCGGCACCGGCACGCCGGGCAACTGGCCATGGCCGGCCATCATGCGCAGCAGAAAGCAGGGCGACTGCACCGGTTCGGCAAAGAAGCAGTGCGCGTGCGCGCCGTACAGCAGCGACAGGCCGAAGGCGATGCCGCCGGGCGCGCCGCCCACGCCGCAGGGCAGGTAGACGAACAGCGGATGCTCGGCATCGACCACGATGCCGGCCTGCGCGATCTGGTCGCGCAGCCGCAGCGCCGCCGCCGCGTAGCCCAGGAACAGCGAGGGCGAGCGCTCGTCGTCGACGAAGTAGCCGCGCGCATCGGCCTGGACCTGGCGGCGGCCGGCGGCCACGGCCTTTTCGTAATCGCCGGGGTGTTCCACCACCTCGACGCCCCGGGCGCGCAGGCGCGCCTTCTTCCATTCCTTGGCGTCGGCCGACATGTGCACGGCGGCGCGAAAACCCAGCGCCGAAGCGATCACGCCGATGGACAGGCCCAGGTTGCCGGTCGATCCGACGGCCACCTGGTATTGCGCGAAACAGGCGCGGGCCGCAGGCGCGGCGAGCTTGCGGTAGTCATCGCCGGGCGCGATCAGGCCTTGCGCCCACGCCAGCTTCTCGGCGAACTCCAGCACCTCATGAATGCCGCCACGCGCCTTGATCGAACCGGCCACCGGCAAAGCGTGGTCGGCCTTGATCCACAGGCGTCCGCCATCCGGCGCCAGGCCCAGCGCCTGCTGCATGGCGGCGGCCTGGCGCAGCGGCGACTCGATCACGCCGGCCGAGGCTTCCAGTTCGGGGAACAACTGCGCCAGCAACGGCGCGAAGCGCGTGAAGCGGTCGTGGGCCGCCTGCACGTCGGCCAGGCCGAAGGGGACGCCGGTGTCGGCCGCGCCGCCATCGGGGCGGGTCCACAGCAGCGGTTGCGCCGCGCGCAACGCCTGCAATGAAAAAGCGGGAACGGAAGCCTGGGACGGGGTCATGCCTGCGTGTTCCATAGAGGGAGCGTCATGCAACGGTCACATCCTAGGCGGCGGCTCCGTATTGCGGCAATATGAATTGCTAGAATCATTCATTGCGTTTTACGCAAACCAAGGGCAAACCCGATGAACCCGCAAATCCTGCAGGAAATGGCCGTGCGCTACTTCCTGGAAGTGGCGCGCTGCGGCTCCGTCAGTGTCGCGGCGGAGCGGCTGGACGTGGCGCCGTCGGCGGTCAGCCGCCAGATCGCCCGGCTCGAACGCGAATTGGGCACCCTGCTGTTCGAGCGCCGCTCGCGCGGCATGGCGCTCAACGCCGCCGGCGAACTGCTGGCCGCCCACGCCAAGCGCGCGCACCAGGACGTGGAGCGCGTTGCCGGCGAGATCATGGGCCTGCGTGGCTTGCGTCAGGGGCTGGTGCGGGTGGTCTGCACCGAAGGCTTCGCGCATGACTTCCTGCCGGCCGCCATCGCCGTTTTCCGCCGGCAATACGCCGGCATCCGTTTTTCGCTGGACGTGTGCTCGCAGCGCGAGGTGCCCGTCCGGGTGCGGGACGGCACGGCCGATATCGGCGTCACGCTCAGCCTGACCTCGCACCATGACGTACGGGTCGAGCTGCGCATGCCGGCGCCGGTGCGCGCGGTGGTGGCGCCCGACCATCCGCTGGCGGGCCGGTCCGAGGTATCGTTGGCCCAGTTGATGGCCTATCCGCTGGCCTTGCCCGATGCCGATTCGACGCTGCGGCAACTGATCGACATCAGTTGCAGCCGCCAGCAGTTGTCATGCGAACCGATGTTCTCCAGCCGCAGCGTCGACGCGCTGGTGGCGTTCGCGGGGGCGGGCGGCGGCGTGGCGTTCTGCGGCGAACTGGCGATCCGTTATCGCCTGCGCGCCGGGCAGGTGGTGGCCCTGCCGCTGCGCGACCGCGAAATGAACGAACGCCACTTCGAGGTGCAGACGCTGGCCGGACGCGTGCTGCCCGAGGCGGCCAAGGCCTTCATCGCCAGCCTGCGCGCGCAACTGCAAGCGGACGGCGGCGCGGTGCTGGCGCGTTGGCGGGAAAGCGGCGCGGCGCCCGCGCCTTAGCGGGAGCGGGGCGCGGCGTCCGCGCCTTTATTGGGAGAGCGTTGCGACGCCCGCGCATTTAGTGCGAAAGCGGCGCGACGCCAGCGCCTTGGCGCGGCGTCGCGATCATGCCGGCCTGGCGCGCGGCCAGCCAGGCGCGGCCCTTTGGCGTCAGCGTGGCCACGGCGGTCCCGGCGTCGCCGGCAGATCGGCGCGCCAGATCCACCAGGCCGTTGCTGGTGGCGTCTTCCCAGGCCGACAGGCGCGGACACGAAGTGCGCCACGCCTCCATGATGTCGGCATAGGTGCGAGGGCGCTCGGCAGCCCAGATCAGGAACTGCGTCAGGTTACCCAATTGCGAGGCGCTGGCCTCGATGGCGGGGGTGTCGTCGGACATGGCGGGCTCCAGGCGCGAAGGGCTGGTTTTCACGATACTCCCGCGCCAGCGCCGCGGCCAGCTCCGAAAAGGCCTGTTCCCTGGCCAGTCCCGCGCGCATCCCGCGCCCACGGCCAGCAACGGCCAGCAACGGCCATTGGCGGCCACCAGCGCCACGCGCTCAGGCGACCCGTGTCACGCTGTCGCCCGGCCGCGCCATCTCGTGATACAGGTCGTCCAGGTACGCCGCCAATTCGTCTTCCGCGACATCCGCCGGAATGACGATCTCGCCAGCGCGCACGCGCTTGCCCGCCACCGACTGGTACACGGCCCATTGGCCAGCTTCGCGCTCGATGTCCAGTTGCAGGCGGCGGTAGATGTCGAATCGCATGATCGGCGTGGCGGGATCTCGATGGTGGCGCGCGTGGCGGCCCGGCTTGTGCCGCGCTCAGGCAGACGCCGGGCCGATGAGCTTCCTCATCGACGGCGCCGCATGCAGCGTGTATTGCTCGCGTTCATAGAATGGAATCGCGTCGGGCCGGGCATCCAGGAACACCGCCCCCATCCCGCGAGCGCGGGCATCCGCCTCGGCGTAGGCCATCAGCGCGCGGCCGGCGCCGCTGCCGCGCACCGCTTCGTCGACCACCAGATCGTCCACATGCAGGTGCGGACCGCGCGCCAGCGTGTGCACGGGCCGCATGCCCATCACGCCGATCAGCCTGCCGTCGCGGTAGGCGCCGACCAGTTCGTAGCCGCCATGCGATTGCCGCCGCACGCGCTGCAGGAATTCGGCTTCATCGAGGGCGGCGCGCAACTGGCTGATCAGGGGAAAGGCCTGGGCCCAGGCGGACGGCTCGATTCTGCTGCAGATCACCATGATGTCTCCGGATCGTTTGGCGGCAGGCTACCATGGCCCGGCCCCAAACAGAGGAGCGGCCATGGAAGAAGCATTGAACGGATTTCAGATCACGCGTGGCGCGTTGCAGGTGCAGGACGGCTACGTGCCGGTCATCGAGGCGCGGGGGCCGGCGCCCGACGGCCGCATCCTGCATGGCGCGGTGGCGGTGACCGAATATGGCGTGTTCGACGATCAGGAAGAGGCCATCAACGCCGGCTGGACGATCCGGGTGCGGTCGATCGCGGCGCGCGCCGATGGGCTATCCATCACGATCGATGCGTGACGCGGGCAATCGCGTCGAATGTGGGGCGATGGCGCCGCAATCGCGGAAAAATGCCAATACGCCTGGGCGGAGATTGCTGGCGTCCCGACTCGTCGCCAGGCGCCAATGCAAAAAAAATCCGGCCCGAAGGCCGGAAAAAACTTACAACAACAAGCACAACGGCTCGCCGGCACGAGCCAGTGCGGTGAGAAATTTATCATGTATGAGATAAATTACAAGATGTAGTGTCCATTAAATGGACGCTTGCTGCGGCGATCCCTCTCAAACCACCCGCGTCACCGTCTTGCCGTCGCGGAACCAGCCGTCCAGGTTGGCCAGCATCAGGTCGGCCATGGCGCGGCGGGTTTCGTGCGTGCCGCTGGCGATGTGCGGCAGCATCACCACGTTGTCCATCGCGTTCAAGGCGGCCGGCGTGGCCGGTTCATGCTCGAACACGTCCAGGCCCGCGCCGGCGATGGCGCCGCTTTGCAGCGCCTGGACCAGCGCGGCTTCGTCGACCACCGTGCCGCGCGCGATATTGATCAGCCAGCCGCGCGGGCCCAGCGCCCGCAACACCTCGCCATTGACCAGGTGGCGCGTGGCGCCGCCGCCCGGCACTGCCAGCACCAGGAAATCGCACTCGGCCGCCAGCGTCGTGATGTCCGGGCAATAACGGTAGTGCGCCGGCGCGTCCGCGCGCGGCTTGCGGTTGGTGTACAGGATGGGCATATCAAATGCTTCGGCGCGCCGCGCGATCTGCAGGCCGATATTGCCCAGCCCGACGATGCCGCAGCGCTTGCCGCTCATGCGCGTGCCCAGGCCGAAGCCTTCCTGCGGCCAGCGGCCGGCGCGCACGAAGCGGTCGGCCTCGGCGATGCGGCGCGACGCCGCCAGCATCAATGCCAGCGCGGTGTCCGCCACGCAGGCATCGAGCACGCCCGGCGTGTTGGTGACCCGCACGTCGCGCGCCTGCGCCGCCGCCAGGTCGATGGTGTCGTAGCCCACGCCGAAACTGAATACGCCTTCCAGCGCCGGCAGCGCGTCGATCAGCTCGCGCGATGCGCCGAAGCGGCCGCTGGTGGCGATGCCGCGGATCGCCGCGCCGTGGTCGCGCAGCAGCGCCGCCTGGTCGGGGCTTTGCCACCAGCGGTGCACGCGGTAGCGCGACTCCAGTTCGGCGGTCAGTTCGGGCAGCAAGGGACCCACCATCAGCAGGTCGGCGAGGGGCTGGGAAGCAGTCGTGGTCATGTCGGGTGTCATGGTTGTTGCAGCGACCCGCGGGCGCGGGATTCGCAAGAAAAGGGGCGGCGGCGGGACGACCGAGGAAAGCCGTCCGCGCCGGGACGGACAGGGGACAAAAAAAGGGCGGTGCGCAATGCAGCGCCCTCGGGGCGCGTCATCGCATCGTGGGCGGTCGCTGCGCCCGCCCGATCATTGGGTCTGGATATGCCGTGTCTTGATGATCTCCCCGTAGCGCGCGCGTTCGCTGGCCGCCAGCGCCTGCAGTTCCTGCGGCGTCGAACCGTGCGCCAGCGCGCCCTGCGATTCGAGCTTGGCCTGCATCGCCGGGTCGCTGGCCACTTCGCGGATCGCGGCCGACAGCTTGTCGATCACCGCCTGCGGCGTGCCCGCCGGCGCCAGCACCGCCGTCCATGAGCCGGTCTGCGCGTTCTTGACGCCGGCCTCGTCGATGGTCGGCACGTCGGGCAGCGCGGGCGAACGCGTCGCGCCGGTCACCGCCAGCGCGCGCAGCTTGCCGGAATTGACGTACGGAATGGTCTCCAGCACCGATGCGAACAGCATGTCGACGCGGCCCGCCATCAGGTCGGTCATGGCCGGGCCGCCGCCCTTGTAGGGCACGTGCATCAGGTCGGTGCCGGTGGCCTGCTGGAAAATCTCGCCCGACAGGTGCGGCGCGCCGCCGGTGCCGGAACTGGCGAAGGTGTGCTTGCCCGGTTGCGCGCGCGCCAGCGTCACCAGGTCCTTCACGTTCTTGGCGGGCAGGGTGGTGGGCACCACCAGCACGAACGGCAGGTCCGAGAACAGCGATACCGGTGCGAACGCGGTGGCCGGATCGGAATGCAGCTTGTAGATCCACGGATTGATCGCCAGCATGCCCGAATTGGCGAACAGCAGCGTGTAGCCGTCGGGGTTGGCGCGCGCCACCAGATCGGCGGCGATCTGCCCGCCGGCGCCGGGGCGGTTGTCCACCACCACCGAGGCCGCCAGCTTGTCGCCCAGCGCCGCCGCCAGCAGGCGCGCGGAAATGTCGGTGCCGCCGCCCGGCGAGAACGGCACGATCAGGTTGATCGGGCGGTCCGGGAACGGCGCGGCCTGCGCCGCGGCGGGCAGGACGCCACAGGCGGCCAGGGCCAGGGCCGCGGCAAGGAAGCGGCGGCGCGGGCGTGCGGAATTGCGTGTCTCCATGGTCTTCTCTTTGTAGTAGTAAGCGGCGCGGGCCGCGGAAAGTCGATGCTGCGATGGCACTCCTTTCGCGGGGCGGAAAAACGCGCCCCGGTGCTGCGGCCGAGTATAGGAACGCCGGCCGATGGATGACTATTCGAGCTATAAATAGCATTGATCAATTCAAGGATTGAATCGATGGAATTCCGCCAGCTCGAATGCTTCATCGCCGTGGCCGAGGAACTGCACTTCGGCCGCGCCGCCCAGCGCCTGTGCATGACGCAGCCGCCGCTGTCGCGCCAGATCCAGTTGCTGGAGCAGGACCTGGGCGTGACGCTGTTCGAGCGCAGCAGCCGCCAGGTCGAACTGAGCGCCGCTGGCCGCCGCTTCCTGCGCGACGCGCGCCACCTGCTGGAGTACTCGGCCCGCGCCACCGCCAGCGCCCGCCGCACCGCCGGCGGCGACGCCGGCCACATCACGCTGGGCTTCACGGCGGTGGCCTCGTACCGCCTGATGCCCTCGCTCATCATGCGGGCCCGCAAGCGGTTGCCGGGCGTGGAGATCCAGTTGCGCGAAACCGTCAGCACCGACCTGTCGCGCCTGCTGCTGGCGCGGGAACTGGACGCGATCCTGGCGCGCAGCGTGCCGCAGCAGGCCGGCATCGAGGCCCGCCTGATCGAGCGCGAGCCGCTGGTGCTGGCGCTGCCGGCGGATTCACCGCTGTGCGAACAGGAGGTGGTGCCGCTGCGGCTGCTGCAGGGCCAGCCCTTCGTGCTGTATTCGCCGCGCGAAGGCAAATACTTCTATGACCGCATCGTCGGCGCGTTCGGCCTGGCCGACGTGCAGCCCGACTACGTGCAGCGCGCCAGCCAGACGCATACCTTGCTGGCGCTGGTGCGGGCCGGACTGGGCGTGGGCATCGTGCCCGATTCGGCGCGCGAGCTGCGCCTGGAGGGGGTGGAGTTCCGGTCGCTGGGCCAGCGCGACCTGTATGCCGATATGTACCTGGCCTGGCATGCGCAGCACGACAACCCGGCGCTGGAGGCCTTCCTGCGGCAGGTGGCCGAGGTGCTGCCCCCCGCGCCCTGAAGGGGGCGACAGCCGGGGGCGCGCCCGGCGTGTCGTCGCCGTTCAACGCGATGGGAAGGGCATTGCGCAGGCGCCCGTGGCGTTCAACGCAACCGGCCAGGGCATTGCATGGCGTTCGCGGCGTTCAACGCGACACGGCGTTCGCATCCGACTTCAGGCTCTCGATGATCCGCAGTCCGTCCCGGTGGCGCTGTTCGCCGGTCTCGCACGACTTGCAGATCGCGCCGACGTACAGGCCGTCGACCACGGTCTCGGCAAACACGCCCGACCGGTACTGGTGCCGCGCATCGGTCTCGACCCGGTACCAATCCCGATCGCCGATCCGCACCCGCTCCAGCGGCTGGCGGATATCGGCGTCGGGACTGGTCGCGCGCAGCACCGCCCGCAACCGGAAATAGCGCTTGAGCGGCGAGGCATAAAGCGCTTGCAAGCGGGCGTCATCGTCGTCGCCTTCGAGCGGCTTGGCCTGCATCAGCAGGGTGCAGGTTTCCTGCGTCTGTTCGCAGGCCTCGCTTTCGCAGACCAGTTGCACGCGCCGCATGCCGCTGCGAGAGACCTCGCCTTGTGGCGAGCCGTCCGCCACCCAGCCCTCTGGCAGCTGCACCGACAGGCCATGCGGCAGATCGAGGGTGCCGGCGGAAGCGGCCGGCGCCAGCGCGCCAAGCGCCGCGCACAGGGCCGCCAGGCGGATCAAGGCCGGCCCGCTCATGGCGTATCCCCGCGCTGGCGATGGTCGCCACCCGCGCCGCCCGTGAGGGTGCGTTCGAACAGCGCCAACTGCTCCGCGTCCAGCGCGCGTCGGGGCAGGATCAGCGGTTCGCCCTCCCGCCGCATCAGGATCAGGTGTTCGCCTTGCCGCTCGACCCGGTCGAAGCCGGCCGTCGCGAAGCTGTTGACCCAACCGTCCTGCCAGACCTCGAGCCGATCGTCATACAGCCGCGCCTCGTGCTCCTCGGCCGGCATGCGTCGGTGCATCTGCCCGGCTAGCTTGTAAGCGTGGCGGCGCCGGGACCAGGGATGCAGCAGGATGATGACGGCCAGTATGGCCCAGAACCCCAGCGTGATCTTCCAGAAACTGTCCGTGAACATCTCGCCGAACAGCGGCCAGGCATAGCGCAGCGGCACCCGCTCGGGGTCCAGCAGCCACAGCAGCACGAATATCAGCGGCACCAGCAGGGCGGTCAGCGCGAAGGCCAGCAGGAAACCGCGCCGGCGGCGCCGCCGCATGCCGGGACGTTCGATCTGCCACGAGATCGCGGCGGCCCGGTCTTCCTGGTTCAGCAGGAAGCGCGTCGTCAGCAGCGGCGGCGCGGCCTCGGGCGCCTGCCGCGCTCGCGGCGGGTGCTGCGTCGCGTCGGGGGCGCCGGCGTGGCAGGATGCGGCCCACGCCTTGATGCGCGCCACCTGCTCGTCGGATAGCGCCTGTCGCGGCAGGGCGTACACGTCCTCGATGTTGCGCAACTGGATGAACAGGTGTTCGGAGGTTTCGGCAAGCCCCTGGATGCGCGAGCACGCCATGGCCGTCTTGCGTCCCGGCAGGGTGACGGTAAGCCCGCCCGGCTGAAAGTAATAGAGCGGGTGGATGGTCTGGTCGAGCCCTTCGTCGCGGCACCAGCGCGCCAGGCGCCCGCGCACGATCGCCGGATGGCGGATGTAGTAGATCAGCACCGGGATGGCCACGACCAGGATGGGCACGCCGTCCAGGCCGAACAGGTCGTGAAAGAAGCGCGAGAGGAACGGGCCGAAGCCCCGCTCGCCGCTATCCCGCCAGGAAGAGAACCCCAGCATCCCCAACAGCGCCAGCACCACCCACGCCAGGAAGTACAGCGCGCGCCGCCGGGCGGCCCCGAACATGTCCGCGTAGCTGAACAGCGCGGCCGCGATGCGGTCCTGCAGCGTGATCGGCGCGGTCAGCGAGAAACCGTCGGCCGGCATCGCGCCGGGCGCTTCGTTCGGGGGCGCAACGGGCGGCGTCAGCGTGCCGTCGGCAGCGGTGCTCGGCTCGGGCATGGGGTCTCCGTCAGGGGGTGATCCGCAATTTAGCATTGCTGCGGGGCGAGACGAGACGGGACGGAACCAGGCTAGGCGGGACGGGGAGAGGCGCGGCGGGGAGAGGCGCGGCGGGGAGAGGCAGGGCGCGATGAGGCAGGACGCGATGAGGCAGGACGCGATGAGGCGGGGCGCGGTGAGGCAAGGCGCGACGAGGCGAGGCAACGCGGCAAGGCAAGGCAAGGCGCGCGACCAAGCGGGCCGCCGCTGTCAGGCCGGCATCTTCTTCTTGCCCAGCAGCGCCAGCGTCAGCGCGCGGCCACGGCTCATGAAGGGATACAGCGCCGCCGACAGGCACGGGCGGCGGAAGATGGCCGCATTGATCTGGTTGAACAGGTCGCTGTCGGAACTGAGCAGCGCCAGCCGGTTGATGCAATCGGCGCCCCAGTAGATGTGCCCCTCCAGCCGCAGCAGCATGCCGTCGTTCAGGTCATAGCCACGGTCGCGGAAATACGCCACCAGTTCGGGATGTTGGCGCATGTCGAGCAATTCGACCGGGCCGACGGCCTTGCGCAACTGCACCATCCGCACGTAGTTGGTGCAGAACGGGCAGTCGCCGTCGTACAGCAGGAAGTTGCGGGGCGCGGTATCCGTATCCATGACGTACAGCTTACCAGCGGCGGGCGTCGCTTGCTTGGGGCGCCGGGATGCTGCCGACGCACGATTGGAAGCGGCGCATGACACTCGCGCCGCCCCGCGCCAGCGGCGCGCGCAGCGATGGGGCGCAGTGGCGGCCCGCAGTCATGGTGGGGGCAGGTAGGGGGCGCAGGTGTGGGGCGCAGGCATGCGCGTAGGGATAGGGCGCAGGGACAGGGACCGCGCCCAGCGATACGCGGTCTGCCGCTCAGGCCTGCTCATCCGCCCACGCCAGCGCCATGGCGTAATCGCGCACGTCCGCCGGCCATGCGGCCACCTGCCGCGTGAAACCCGCGCGATCATCGGCATACAGCGCCCGCGTGGCCTCCTCGAAGCCCGGCAGGTTGCCGCCCATGCTCGACATGAAGTGATACGCCGCTTCCTGTCGTTGCCGCTGCTGGTCGCGCGCCTCGTTGTCGCGGCGCGCCTGTTCCACCAGTTTGCGTAGCGCCACCGACGCGCCGCCCGGCTGCGCCGCCAGCCAGTCCCAGTGGCGCGGCAGCAGCGTCACCTCGCGCGGCACCACGCCCAGCTTGGGCCGTCCGCGGCCGCGCGGGGCGGCGTCGGCGCCGTCCGCTTCCTCGGCGGGCGCGGGGGCGGCATCGGCCGGCGCCTGATAGCGCGCGCGGATGTCGGCGTCAGCGCCGCGCAGGTCCAGGTCGACCTGCTTGCCGGTACGGTCGTCGAACACCAGAATCGCGCCGTCGCCATGACGGTTGGCGTGACTGTCCTGGGCCTGCCTGACGGCCAGGGCGACCTCGGCGAGCGCGCCACGCGCCAGCAGGCGGTGGCCTTCGAAAGCGGTATGGGGAAGGAGAGGTTGGGTCATGGCGTACAGGGGTTTATTTACCCGGATAAATTTAATGTCTGGCATTGTGCGGCTTGCCAAAGCGCTTGTCAATATAATCCGGGTAAAAATGGTGCAATGTCGCAACGCCTATTGAAAAAAGTCGCAAAAATTCCGTCCCGACCTAGGGTCAACACCTAGTCAAAACACGTCAGCGGCGTATAATCTTGCTTTGCGCCCGGAGTTACCCATGCGTCTCGTTCAAAAAGCGCTCACCTTCGACGATGTGTTGTTGGTGCCTGCGTATTCCGAGGTGTTGCCGCGCGACACCTCCCTGGCCACGCGCCTCACCCGCAACATCTCCCTGAACATCCCCCTTGTGTCCGCCGCCATGGACACGGTCACCGAATCCCGCCTGGCGATCGCCATGGCCCAGGAAGGTGGCATCGGGATCATCCACAAGAATCTGTCCGCCGACGCCCAGGCCCGTGAAGTCGCCCGCGTCAAGCGCCACGAATTCGGCATCGTGATCGATCCGGTCACCGTCACCCCCCAGATGAAAGTGCGCGACGCCATTGCGTTGCAGCGCCAGCATGGCATCTCGGGCCTGCCGGTGGTGGAAGGGCGCAAGCTGGTCGGCATCGTCACCAACCGCGACCTGCGCTTCGAAGAGAACCTGGACCAGCCCCTGCGCAACATCATGACGCCGCAGGAACGCCTGGTCACCATGAAGGAAGGCGCCACGCTCGATGAAGCGCAGGCCCTGATGCACAAGCATCGCCTGGAACGCGTGCTCATCGTCAACGACGGTTTCGAGCTGCGCGGCCTGGCTACCGTCAAGGACATCGTCAAGAACACCGAGCACCCGCTGGCCAGCAAGGACGCCCAGGGCCAGTTGCGCGTCGGCGCCGCGGTCGGCGTCGGTGGCAACACCGAAGAGCGCGTTGAAAAGCTGGTCGCCGCCGGCGTCGACGTGCTGATCGTCGACACCGCCCACGGCCACTCCAAGGGCGTGCTGGAAGGCGTGCGCTGGGTCAAGCAGAACTACCCCAAGGTCGAAGTCATCGGCGGCAACATCGCCACCGCCGCCGCCGCGCGTGCGCTGGTCGAGTACGGCGCTGACGGCGTCAAGGTCGGTATCGGCCCCGGCTCGATCTGCACCACCCGCATCGTCGCTGGCGTCGGCGTGCCGCAGATCCACGCGATCTCCGAAGTCGCCAAGGCGCTGGAAGGCACGGGCGTGCCGCTGATCGCCGACGGCGGCATCCGCTACTCGGGCGACGTCGCCAAGGCCCTGGCCGCCGGCGCGTTCTCCTGCATGATGGGCGGCATGTTCGCCGGCACCGAAGAAGCGCCGGGCGAAGTGGTGCTGTTCCAGGGCCGTTCGTACAAGTCGTACCGCGGCATGGGCAGCCTGGGCGCCATGACGGAAGGCTCGGCCGACCGCTACTTCCAGGACCCGGCCAACAACGCCGACAAGCTGGTCCCCGAAGGCATCGAAGGCCGCGTCCCCTACAAGGGCAGCGTGCTGGCCATCATCTACCAACTGGTCGGCGGCATCCGCGCCTCCATGGGCTACTGCGGCGCCGCCACCATCGACGACATGCGCACCAAGGCTGAATTCGTGGAAATCACCTCCGCCGGTGTCCGCGAATCCCACGTGCACGACGTACAGATCACCAAGGAAGCGCCCAACTACCGCGCCGACTGATCCCCGTACAGTCAACTACAATGTCATGCATCACGCACCGGCAGAACCGCAAAATCAGTCAGCGGGTCTGCCGGTGCGGTTTTATTTACAGCGATTTCATTCCTTACCGGTAGAGTCTCCATGCACCAGCGCATCCTCATTCTCGACTACGGTTCGCAAGTCACCCAACTGATCGCCCGCCGCGTCCGCGAAGCCGGCGTCTACTCCGAAGTGCACCCGGGCGACGTCGACGATGCCTTCATCCGCGACCAGATGGCGCAGGGCCTGAAGGGCATCATCCTGTCGGGCAGCCACGCATCGGCCTACGAAGAAGGCTCCATGCGCGTGCCGCACGCCGTGTTCGAGCTGGGCGTGCCCGTGCTGGGCATCTGTTATGGCATGCAGTCCATGGCGCAACAACTGGGCGGCGTGGTCAGCTTCTCCGACCACCGCGAATTCGGCTACGCCGAAGTCCGCGCCCACGGCCACACCAAGCTGCTGGAAGGCCTGGAAGACTTCACCACGGCCGAAGGCCACGGCATGCTCAAGGTCTGGATGAGCCACGGTGACAAGGTCACCGAGCTGCCGCCGGGCTTCAAGCTGATGGCCTCCACGCCGTCCTGCCCCATCGCCGGCATGGCCGACGAAGAACGCCGCTTCTACGCCGTGCAGTTCCACCCCGAAGTCACGCACACCGTGCAAGGCAAGGCCATGCTGGCCCGCTTCGTCAACGAGATCTGCGAATGCCAGGGCGACTGGAACATGCCCGACTACGTCGCCGAAGCCGTCGCCCGCATCCGCGAGCAGGTCGGTGAAGACGAAGTCATCCTCGGCCTGTCCGGCGGCGTCGATTCGTCGGTGGCCGCGGCCCTGATCCACAAGGCCATCGGCGATCAATTGACGTGCGTGTTCGTCGACCACGGCCTGTTGCGCCTGGACGAAGGCAAGCAGGTCATGCAGACCTTCGCCGAGAACATGGGCGTCAAGATCATCCACGTCGACGCCACCGCCCAGTTCATGGGCAAGCTGTCCGGCGTGGCCGACCCCGAAGCCAAGCGCAAGATCATCGGCCGCGAGTTCGTCGAAGTGTTCCAGGAACAAGCCGGCAAGCAGAAGAGCGCCAAGTGGCTGGCCCAGGGCACCATCTACCCCGACGTCATCGAATCGGCCGGCGCCAAGACCGGCAAGGCCACCTCGATCAAGTCGCACCACAACGTCGGCGGCCTGCCGGATACGCTGAACCTGAAGCTGCTGGAACCCCTGCGCGAACTGTTCAAGGACGAAGTCCGCGAACTGGGCGTGGCCCTGGGCCTGCCGCCGCAGATGGTCTACCGCCACCCGTTCCCGGGCCCGGGCCTGGGCGTGCGCATTCTGGGCGAAGTCAAGCATGAATACGCCGAGCTGCTGCGCCGCGCGGATGCGATCTTCATCGAGGAACTGCGCAACACCAAGGACGAGGCCAGCGGCCTGACCTGGTACGAGCTGACCTCGCAGGCGTTCGCCGTGTTCCTGCCGGTGAAGTCGGTGGGGGTGATGGGGGATGGCCGCACCTACGAATATGTCGTGGCGCTGCGGGCTGTGCAGACGTTTGACTTCATGACGGCGGATTGGGCGCCGTTGCCGCATCCGTTGCTGGCTCGGATTTCCTCGCGGATTATTAATGAGGTGCGGGGGATTAACCGGGTGGTGTATGACGTGTCGAGCAAGCCGCCTGCGACGATTGAGTGGGAGTGAAATCAGGTCCTTCGGGGACTATCGTCAGCTATCGAAAAGACGCCGTAACGTGTTGATTTTCAAGTGGATACGTCGCGGCAGCTATCGGTGACTGTCGCCGGCCAGCAGAACAGGTTGGCGGTGGAAGTGGCGGTAAGAACCGGAGGCCGGATTAAGACCCTCCCGTTCACTATTCGGACCAAAGCCGTCTTTGACGGTAAAAGTCTCCTCGGGAAAGCTAGTTTCATGCGGCTTTCCGAGCATCAGCAGGTCTCCTGGCCTCTGACGGTAAAAGCCGTCACGAACAGGAGGAAAAACCTCGATACTTACCGACACCGCACTGCGCAACCTCAAGCCTAAGTCCAAGATTTATAAGGCTTCTGACCGCGATGGAATGTACGTGACGGTATCGCCTACCGGTACCGTCACCTTCCGCTACGATTACCGTCTCAACGGGCGCCGCGAGACGCTGACCATTGGCCGCTACGGTCCGGCGGGCATTTCGTTGGCATTGGCCCGCGAAAAGCTGATCGACGCCAAGAAGGCCGTCGCCCAGGGCAAGTCCCCCGCGCTGGAGAAGCAGCGCGAGAAGCGCCGGCTGACTGCCGCAAAGACCTTCGGCGACGTGACGGCGAAGTGGCTGGAAGGTGCCCGGATGGCCGATAGCACCAAGGCGATGCGCAAGCACATCGTCGATCGGGACATCCTGCCAGTCTTCCAGAACCGACAACTTAGCGAAATCACTGCCGATGACCTACGCGCCCTTTGCAGCAAGGTGAAGGCACGCGGTGCGCCCGCCACTGCGGTACATATCCGCGACATCGTGAAGCAGGTTTATACCTTCGCCATCCTGCATGGCGAGAAGGTGGACAATCCCGCCGACGGCGTCGGCGCGGCGTCGATCGCGACCTTCGTGCCGAAGGATCGCGCGTTATCGCCACTGGAAATCCGGTTGATGGCACGGCAGATGGAATCGGTGGCGACCTATCCGACGATCCGGCTGGCGCTGCGCATGATCCTGCTGACGCTGGTGCGTAAGAGCGAGTTGATCCAGGCCACTTGGGATGAAGTCGATTTCGAGAACGCGACCTGGACGATTCCAAAGCAGCGGATGAAGGGTCGCAACCCGCACGTGGTCTATCTCTCTCGTCAGGCGCTAGACATCTTTGTAGCGCTGCACACTTGCGCTGCCGGTTCCAAGTTCGTGCTGCCATCTCGCTACGACGCCGACCGCTGCATGTCGAACGCGACCTTGAATCGCGTCACGCAGATCGTCGCGGAGCGTGCGAAGGCGGCTGGTCTGCCGCTGGAGCCTTTCACCGTCCACGACCTGCGCCGTACCGGATCGACCCTACTCAACGAAATCGGTTTCAACCGCGATTGGATCGAGAAGTGTCTGGCACACGAAGAGGGGCGCTCCTCACGCTCGATCTACAACAAGGCCGAGTACGCCGAGCAGCGGCGCCACATGCTGCAGGAGTGGGCGAACATGGTTGATGCCTGGATCGACGGGCAGACCTACCTGCCGAAGCTGATGCCAGAAAACGTCGTCGTTCCTACGTTGAGCGCAACGGTCTGAAGGGCGGCCAGGTTGTCATTTGACAACCTGGCCGGTCATCCTCATACTGGAGATCATTGATGACCCGTTCCTCTCATCCGAAGAAAGAGGTCGAGGAAGCTCTCAGGCACGCCGAAGGGCAGGGCTGGCGTGTCGAAGTCGGCGGGAGCCACGCCTGGGGGCGGATTTACTGTCCGTACAACGACGAGGAATGCCGCTGCGGTGAGTTTTGTATCACGTCGATATGGAGTACGCCGAAGAGCCCTAGCAACCACGCCCGCGCTTTGCGGCGTGTCGTGGACAACTGCACCATGCATCGCAAGCAGCGCGAGGCTGATGACGATGTCAAGGAGTAGCGCGATGGAATACACCTTCACCTTGAAATACCAGCTTGCCGACGACGACCACGACCCGGACGTGTTGGTCGAGCGCCTGGGCGAGGCTGGCTGCGACGATGCCCTGGTCGGCATCGGGCAACCAGGTCGCTTGGCGCTGGAGTTCATCCGCGAGGCGGTGGATGCGAACGAAGCGGTTCGCAGCGCGCTGGCAGATGTGCGCCGTGCCGTGCCGTTGGCACGGCTGATCGAGGTGGCGCCGGACTTGGTTGGTCTGACCGATGTGGCGGAGATTGTTGGCGTATCGCGGCAGAACATGCGCAAGCTGATGCTGGCCCATCCCGGCAGCTTCCCCGCACCGGTGCATGAAGGAAGTGCGTCGATCTGGCACCTAGCGGATGTGTTGGCTTGGCTGCAGACCAAGGGCAGCTATTCGCTGGCTAAGGATGTGCTGGAGGTGGCACGGGCAGCCCTGCAGGTCAATGTGGCGAAGGAGGGCCGGAGGCTGCCGCGCGCGGCGTCCAAGGAGCTGGAAGCCCTGGTTGGATGAGCGGCGCTCTCGGCCTGCTGGCTGATCAGGGGCAGAAGGATAGGGACGCTTCACCAGCCTCAGAGGTTTGGTTTTCACGCAGAAGGGTCACCCTGAGTGATCCTCTTGCTGTTTTGATGAACCGTAATCGGTTTTACGCAGACTGGCGCTTTCCTAATCGCTTTTATGCGCCCGTCATCGAATTTGCATGGGCAGTTCGCTTTTTGCACGTGTCCACGGTCAAAGTAGGGCTATTCACCGCACGGGCCGGTATCGGCGCTGCCTGACGTCCGGGCCAGTATGCACATCGGTCTTCGTGGTTCGTGAGGCCTGTTTCCGGGCTTCGACCCAGGCTTCGACTTCTTCCAGATCCCAGACCACGCAGCGTGGAGTCAGTCGGAAACGCCGGGGGAACTCGCCGCGCTGCTCCATTTCATAAATGGTGGTCTCCGCCAGAGGCACGATCTGATGCAATTCGCGGCGACGGATCGTGCGGCGAAAGGGGAGCGGAGAGCCTTTCGAGAATTGCGGAAGCTGGGCATACTGCTCGGTGCTGGGATGGGGCAGGGAAGCGTTGGATTGCGTTGAGATCATGATCGACTCCGAGTCGGCAGCCATCGTCCAGAATCCATGAGGGTCGTGATGAGCCTCATTGTGACTATCGGCGGCGATCGCGACAACTTGTTGCAGCTAGGTCAGGCGTAGGGCGCGAGCATCCTGCCACCGGGCTCGCGGGCTTATGCCCCGCGCCTCTGCGAGTCGCGGTCATTTGGCTTTGATTCCTGATGCCTCCGAGCCGGAACGCTGGACGGGCTCTGCGCGCTGTGGCATAGCCCCTCTTCGACCCTGTGACGGCTTGCGCTGTACCGCGCGGTGTCGTGATGGGAAAGGCCAAGGATGTTCTAGGGCTGGTGGAGGAGCAAGAGTTCCGGCCCTTTTCCGAAAACCTCGCTTCCCGATCCTGGCTGGATTCGTTACAAGGTCGGCGGATCCACTTTTTCGCGCGCCGTGCCAGCTAAGCGTTCCAATTTGGCTGCTTCATCGCACAACTGCTCGTCGGTCATGTCGGCCAGCGCTTGCAGTCCGATCCTTACGACCTCGCTCTGGTTCATGAGCATCCCGTGTGCGGCACAACGAAGTCGGAGTGTCTCTATAAGGCGCGCATCGGATTCTTGCATCGAGAACGCTCGTCTGACCACTGACTTAGCACGACTCTTCTCGTGGGCTTTCTGGCCTTTGCTGGTACGGGTGGACATGGTCGGCTCCTATAGGCGATCATGCGATAATACCGTGTGTGCAGTATGCGCATACAACAAGTATCGTAGCGCAGGCTAAACTGCGTTCACCACTCTGGAGTTGCCGATGGCCACATCTTCTCGTCGCGTTGTGTCAGCCGAACGTGGCAAGTTGGGCCACGCCAAAAAAGTCGCCGCGAAGAAGCCATCAGCAAAGCCGTCTCCGTACCATCTGCGCATTTCGCGTCTGACCGTAGACAAGCTCGGGGTGAAGCTTTACGACAAAGCGAGCGCCGTTGTTGCGGAACTGATTGCCAACGGCTACGACGCGGACGCTGAAACCGTCACGGTTCGGCTACCTCTAAACCTACAGTTGGCATCCAAAGCGGGTGGTACGCTTACCGATCTTGGATACGTCATCGACGTGGAAGACGACGGCCATGGAATGACGCCCGATGAAGCCATTGGCTTCTACTTGCGGGTTGGGGCAGATCGTCGTAGCCGTAAAGGCCAGGACGGAAGTCGCTCGCGTAAAAAGAAACGTCCAGTGATGGGGCGAAAAGGGATAGGAAAACTCGCGCCATTCGGCATTTGCCGGCGGATTGAGGTTTGGTCTGCTGGTGGTGTGAAAACGGCGAAAGGCTACGCCGTTACTCATTTCTTCATGGACTTTGAAAAGATCGTCACGGATGAGGACGAGGCCGTTCCGTTGGAGGTGGGAGGTGACGATCAAACCTGGAGCAAAAAATCTGGAACTCGGATTCGTTTAACCTCATTTTTGGCTAAACGGGTTCCAGACCTAGATACGTTTTTACGACAACTCGCAGTGCGTTTCACATTTGCCAAGCCTGACTTCAAAATTCTCATTGTTGACGCAACCAAGGATAGTGAGAAACCAGTGCAGGTCAATCCACTGGAGATTCCACTTCTTCCAGGATCAAAAATTGATCTGTCCAGCCGACCTGTGGTTGACGATGACGGCTCAATTTTGCCTGTCTCCGGCTGGCTAGGTATGGCTAAAGAGGCGTACAAGAACGAGGAAATGATGGGGGTCCGCATCTATGCTCGTGGCAAAATTGCAGGGGTGACCCGCGATTTTAATCAGCCGGCTGGATTTACCGGCGAGTTTGCCATGCGGTCGTACTTGGTAGGACAAGTGGAAGCAGAGTGGCTTGATCTTGATCAGGGGGATGATCTAGTTCGAACGGACCGGCAAGACATTCTGTGGGATTCTGATTACGGCCAATTGCTCCGCCGATGGGGGGCAGAGCTGATCAAAGAGATTGCCCGTATTTCGCGAGAACCTCGTCGAACACGCGTGCGTGATGAGTTCTTACGGAAATCCAAGATTGAAGATCGCGCGCGTGAGCGCTTTGGCGACAAACAAGTAGCACGCGTCGCCATAGACTTGGCCAAGAAATTTGGTGGATTTGCAGCAGAAGATGAACTCAACGACGACGTTTACGTTGAGGATTTATCGCAAATTATCCTGTCGGTAGCCCCGCATCAGGCGCTAATGGAAGCCTTCCACGAATTCACGAATCAGGTGATGAAAGGAGAGGCCTCGATGGATCAGATGCTCGACATCTTTAGCAAAGCGCAAATTGCAGAGCTTGCATCGTATGCGCAGATTGCCGCTCAGCGAGTGCGTGTCATTAACGAGTTGCAGCAGATCATCGATGTGTCGATGGATGAGAATCAATTCCAAGGGCTTATTGCGAACGCTCCCTGGTTGATCGAGCCTTCATGGACTGTCATAACCAAGAACCAGAGCTTGAAGAATTTTAAGCATGCTTTTGAGAAATTCTGGAAAAGCAAGCATGGTGCGAAAGTGTCTTTGGCAATTGATTATGAAACCAAGCGTCCTGATTTTACGTTGGTGAGTATTGACGGACTTCTACATATAGTAGAAATAAAGAAAGCGGATCACGCGTTCGATGATGCAGACTTTTCTCGCTTGATCAATTATGTCGATGCTTTTGAGCAGTTTTTTGAAGAAAATAAAGAGACTGTGGCTGAATTCTATCGAGAATGGCGAATTGACTTAGTGGCAGATGGATTGAAACTTAAACAAAGCGCCAATTTACGTACTTTTCATGGACTTGAAGAAAAGAATCGAGTCCGGAGGATGTCGTGGCGTGATTTTCTTTCTCGTGCTAAGAAGGTTCATGAGCAGTTTTTGGACGTGCACGATTTGAGCGTGCAAAAACGTCAAGGTAATAGAACATGAAGAAGCTTCGAGCTGTCAGTCTCTTCTCTAACTGCGGTGCGGGCGACGTTGGTTATCGTGAGGCAGGTTTCTGCTTTGAAGTAATGGCGGAGTTAGACCATCGCAGGCTAGAGGTGTGCCTTCTTAATCATCCCGGTGCGGAAGGTGTGCCCGGCGATCTTCGCGAGACCTGGAAGACTGTCGTAAAGAAATATAGAGCTAAAGCAGGGAAAGCACGCCCCGCCTTATTGTGTGCTTGCCCGCCTTGTCAAGGAATGAGTTCAGCGCGCTCGGGGAAGGGTAGTCACGATGACGCTGATGCAGGCTCTAAAGATGAGCGCAATTTGCTGGTTACCGTTGTTGCCAATGTGGCAATGGAGTTGAAGCCCGCATTGTTAGTCGTGGAAAACGTGCCTGCCTTTTTAACTCGAAAGGTGCATCATCCTACGGACAGCAGGCCCGTGTCTGCTGCCAATTATTTAATTACGGCCTTGGCCGATGACTATGTTGCATTTCCCATGGTGGCTGACTTGTGTGACTTCGGTGTCCCACAGTCTCGGAATCGCGCCTTTCTCACGTTCGTAAGAAAGGATCTGCCGGGGCTCAAGCAGTTGCTCCGTATCGGCCGTACGCCATTCCCTCGTGCAACGCATGCTTCCGATGTGGGGAACGCAAAACCAATAACACTGTCTGCTGCGTTGGAACGCTTTGCCTTGCCTGCGCTGGACGCTGCCAGGCCAGAAACGGCATCTGCAGACGAATATGCTGGATTTCATGCCGTTCCCGTATGGAATGAGCGCATGTACGCGATGGTAAAGGCGATACCTCCCACAGGGAAAAGTGCATGGGAAAATAACGTTTGTTACCATTGTGGCCCAGTTGAGGCGTCACCCAATACGGTACTATGCCCGTCTTGCAATCAGCCACTACTTCGGCCCATCGTTCAAGAGGCCGATGGCAGTTATCGCTTGGTTAAAGGATTCAAAAGTAGCTATCGGAGGATGCATGGGGATAAGCCTGCTGCAACCGTGACGACGGCTAGTGGGCACATCGGAAGTGACTATACTATTCATCCTACGCAGCACAGATTGCTCAGTCCGCTTGAGTGTGCGTTAATTCAAACTTTTCCAAGAGATTTCCAGTGGGGTGACGCATTAAAGAAGCTTGGTCACTCGAACGTCAGAGAGATGATTGGTGAAGCAGTTCCTCCTGCTTTTACCAAGATGCATGGTGAAGTTCTGCATGGCATCTTGAAGCGAGAATGGGAGCGTGCACCAATGGCGCAAAGTGACGAGCGATGCCGCAAAGGGTGGGAAAAACTGTCTTCTGCAGCAAAAAAAGATGGGCGCCCAGATCCAGCTACTTACTTCTCGTATTCTAGCGATGTGTTAATTCGTCGACGCGCCAATAGTCATAATTCCACTGCCACTGTTTCAGTCGTGAATGCGGGGAGCTGAACTCTAGTCAGATGGGAGGAACTCTTTGAGACGTTTGACAAGTGCTGCCTGATCTCTTGTCTCGCACTCCCATACCACTAGTATGTCCCATCCCAAGTCGTGCAAGGCAGAAGTATTTCTAAGGTCGCGCGCGTGATTGCTTGCGATCTTGGATCTCCAAGTTTCTGAGTTATTAGCCGGTAGCTTGGAGCGCTTGCAATCCATGTGGCCATGCCAAAAGCACCCATGAATCAGTACGATCTTTTTGTACTTCGGAAGAACAATGTCTGGTGATCCAGGTAGTTTCTTGACGTGCAACCGGAACCGATAACCCATCGCATGCAATAGGCGACGAACCCTCAGCTCCGGTGCCGTATCTTCCCCTCGCACTGCTTGCATGCGGCGACGTGTGGCAGCAGATACGTCAATGTATGACGGTGATTTCGCTTTTGCCATTAGATTAGAGAACTTCTCCTAAAAAACTGGTCTCTTAATAGCAGGCCTAGGGCTGGGAACTCGGCCTTGGCGTCCCTGGCACTGGCTTTAGACGATTAACTAAATCACGGAGTGTCGGTTCGCGCTCACTCATTTGGGTAAGAAAATCTTGAACCGCCTGGCCACCTAGCTCACATACCTGCTGTATACGTGCATCGTCTCCTACAGGATCCGTCCCAACTAAGAGTGCCGTCAGTAGATCCATATGCCCCCGCCTAGACCGCAGTAGTACGTCGCTCCATTTTTCGAAATCTATGGCTTCTGAGCGATAACTCGAAAGGTAGGGTGCATGGCCGCCTGATACGAGCAAGCCATAAACCTTGGCACCTTGGAAGCGTGATGCTAGATATAGCACATAAGAGTGTAGTTGTTGATATTCCTCGTGCTCGGCAATATCGCCAGGTCCTTTAAGTTCGACGACCAGAATCTCCCTGTCTTCAGCTGTTCCGAAAAAGACGAAATCTGGAAGCGTCCGATCTGCTGGGATGGCAGGGAACGGATTGCGTTTAGCAATTAACTCTGCTTCGTCTTTTACAATGTTTGCCAGGCTTTTTCTGTAGACGTATTTCTCATATTTTGAATGCAGTATCCACGGGAAATTTTCGATTAGCTGTTGAAGTTGCGTTTCTTGACCTTTGAGTATGTGACCATGAAGTTGAGTTAAGGCAAAAACACGTAGAGAGAACGCTACGGCTAGCGACAAGCTTTCCGGCACCAATTCATCACTTAGCCTGTTTACGGATGAGACAAAAGCGGACGGTTCGAACGTAGTGACCTGCGTCCAAAGCTCCTTTATCAATTTTCTGGCCGGCTCATGTACCCATGCTTTTGCTGCAGCTTCAATGAGGCGATTCTTTGCATCATTGTCTTTCCCAAGGCGAGGTGTTACGTCACTTATTAGCTCGACCAGATGCCCCTTCTCTGATTCTCTCAGGCGAATGTCCCGGGTGTTATTGAGGAACCCCTCGACTAGTGCTACGTCTTCGATTTTGGAGATTTCTTTTCTGCGTTGCTCGTAGGCTGAAATCCATGTAACTACGGATTGGGCGCCCCAAGAATACAGTGACTCAAGATCAGAGTCCTCCCAGTTGACGCTCGTTCTATCAGTCGAAATAGTGTCTTGTTGTAACTCGTCAATCCAGTCCGCCTCAACTACGGCATACATATATCTTGAGAAAATTTCGCGGCCTTTCACCCCAAAGAAAAATGGCCGATCCTGGGCAATCTTGCCATGAGCATAGACCCCCACTCCAGCTTCCTCTTGAGACCAGCTAGCAGATTTAACGAACCCGACCCAGAATTTAACTGAGCGATTTCCGATAGGTGTATTTAGAACGTGTTCCGACATTCCTTGCTCGGGTATTCGAAGCTCCCACTCTGGGAATACGTCGGCCTCGGTGAGAATTCCGCCATTTACATGAACATTGAAGTCGGGGCGTGCTAGAGTTACAGTGAATCGGCGGCCTAGAGACTCTCGTAGCTGATTCGTTGAGATTTGCTTCTTGATGGTCAATGAGGTTGTATATATCAGCGTCCCCGAGCCGGAGGCTGCAATAGCATCTCTAAACTTTAGAAAAACTCCACTCATGATTGAATCATTTTCAATCAGAACGTCATTAAGTGGGGTTTCGTCAGCTAATATTTCGGGGGCATAAATTGCGGTGGTTGATGCATCCTGCTGCTCTGAAGCGAGCATAGCTGCATAGTCAAATCGGAGCCACATCGCGGTTCCATCATGAACCGTTATTACGTGAACGATCTGGGCAATTCCGAATGGAGCGAGCTTGCCTATCCCTTTTCTTCCCGTAGGATATCGGCCGATTACCTCATGGTTTGCGTCGTTCGGTCTTGGTTTGGGTTGCCCGACCACTAAATAATTTTTAATCAGGCTCTCTTTGCTCATTCCTTGGCCGTCGTCGTAAACGCTGATGGCTGTAGGTGTGCCTTGTTCGGACACGCTTAGATCAATAAAGACGTTGGAAGCCATTGCATCCCACGAATTGGAAACCAATTCTGCTAGGACGTTCGTTGGCTTGTTTTGATAAAGCTTCAGGCCGAGATGCTCGATGACGTTATGTGCAAACCGAAGAGTAAGCTGAGGCGAATTAGGCGCTGACTGATTCATGTGGTCCCCTGCGTCGATGGCTCAATCCATTTAGGCCCAGCTACGACGGTATCAATTGCCGTGAAAGTACTTGCGTTATTGCGTTTTCTTATTGTTACATGATTTGAGTAGGGAGTGTCAGTATTTTTGTGTTTAAGGCATTAAACGCCTGGCCGAGGATCGGTCAGGCTTGTTGATGCTATCTCAGCGATACGGGTCGGTGAAGCGTTCGGCATAAATGATGGCGAACTGGTTCATGGCGGTTTTCCAATCATGAGTGGCACCTCCCCAGGCCTCGGTAATGTTGCGCAGTACCAACCAGAGCAGCTTGGTGGCCGCCTCGTCGCTAGGGAAGTGGCCCCGGGTTTTGACCGCGCGCCGCAACTGCGCATTGATGCTCTCGATGGCGTTGGTGGTATAGATCACCTTGCGGATGGCCGGCGGGAACATAAAGAACGGGATCACGCGGTCCCAGGCCCGGCGCCAGGCATCCACGATCGGCGAGTAGCGTTGCCCCCACGGCCCCCGCTCGAACTCTGCCAGGGCCGCTAGTGCTGCCTCGACGGTCGGTGCGGTGTAAATGGGCTTGAGCGCCGCTGCCACGGTGCGCCGCTCCTTCCAACTGGCATAGTCCAGGCTGGCGCGGATAAGGTGCACGATGCAGGTCTGCAGCGTCGTGGCTGGGAACACCGCGTTCAGCGCCTGCTCCATGCCCTTCAAGCCGTCGGTGACCGCGATCAGGATGTCCTGCGTGCCGCGGGTCTTCAGTTCGTTGAACACCTTCATCCAGAACTTGGCGCCTTCGGTCTGCTCGATCCACAAGCCCAGGATGTCGCGCGTGCCGTCTGGCAGCACACCCAGCGCCAGGTACACCGCCTTGTTGCGCACCACCCCATCCTCGCGGATCTTGACTCGTAGAGCATCGAAGAACACCACCGGATACATCGTCTCCAGCGGCCGGGTCTGCCAGGCGGTGACCTCGTCCATGACTGCGTCGGTCACCGAGCTGATGAACTCCGGCGAGACCTCAGTGCCATACTGCTCGGCCAGGAACCCCTGGATCTCGCGCACCGTCATCCCGCGTGCGTACATCGCGATGATCTTGTCGTCGAACCCGGTAAAGCGACGTTCGTGCTTGGGGATCAGGATCGGGGCGAAGCTGCCGTCGCGGTCCCGGGGAATGTTCACGCGCAGCGGGCCGTCGTCGGTAAGCACCGTCTTGGGGCTCTTGCCATTGCGCTGGTTGGTCGCCTCCTCGGGGCGCTCCTGGCCCTGGGCATAGCCCAGGTGGTGTCCAAGCTCAGCCCCCAGGGCCCGCTCGATCAGCGCCTTCTTGAACGCCATCGACAGGTCCTGCACCGCCTCCGCGGTCATCGGGCCTTTAACGAATTGATCTACCAGGTCTGCCGGAATCGACGGCAACTCGCGCAGGGGAAGTCTCTTCTTTGTGGCCATACACATGCTCCTTGAGCGGTATGTTAGGCCTCAAACACAAAATTTATGACACTCCCCTTTCACTGCGTATGCCGACGCAGGACTATCCGGCCGTCAGTAGTCCAAGCTATAACTAACCGCCACCATCCTCCCCTGCGCCCGCGGCCAAGGCGCCCGTGCATTCGCCTGCATGAACACCGAGTAATAATCCCGATTCGTCAGGTTATAAACCCCCACATCCACCCGCCCTTTGGGCAACTCCACCGAAGCCAACAGATCCAGCAACGTATACCCCACGGTCTCGCGCCCATTCTTATCCCGAGCCGCCGCGTCATACCCGCCCACGCGCACGCCCTGCAACCGCACGCTATACGTCCCAGGCGAATAACTGACATAAGCCGTGAACTTCGGTGGCGCGATCCGGGTCGCCGGCAGCGCGATCCAGCTTCCATTCTGCTTGGTCGCACCCTTGGTATACGCATAACTGCCGCCCACCTTCCAAGCGCGAGCGACATTGACGTCCAGGCTCGCTTCGACCCCGCTCACGCGCTCCTTCTGGTTGATCAGCCGCAGCACCCGATCCTTCGCATCGTAGAACTGCGTCACATCCGAGTTGTTTCGATAGGCCGTGAGGCTGGCCTGCAATGCATCCCACGCACCGCGCCAACCGATCTCATAGCTGTCGACCTTCAACGCCTGCGAGTTCAACTGCTGGATGTCGTAGTCGCTGCGCACGTCGCGCAGGAAGCGCTGGATGTCTGGCAGGGTGAATCCCTGGCTGAAGTTGACGAACACATCCTGGGCGTCGCTCAGGTGGCGGACCACCCCCAGGTTGTAGAGCGTGGCGTTGTACTTGAGCTTGCCGCCCGGCAGGATGTTGCCCACGCCGGTGGCCTGGATGTCGCCATAGGCGACGCTGTCTTTGACGTTGCTGTCGATCCACTGGCGACGAACGCCCGCGCGCAGGGTCCAATGCTCCATTTCCCAGGCGGATTGCAGGAAGAGGGCGCGGGTCTGGGTGGTCATGTCGGGGCCTAGTTCGAGCGTGCGGCCGGTGGGGGTGTAGACCAGTCCCTTCACCGTATATTGCCTGCCATCCTGGGTCAGCAGCTCGCGTTCGTAGTCGCCGCCGTAGGTCAGCGTTCCCTGGATGCCGTTGAAACTGGGTAGCTGGCTCTCCACGGCGAGACGCAATCCGTAGACCGTTGCGCGGCTGTCGGTAGCGGTGATGCCAGCCATCTTTCTGGGACGATCGGGGTAGAACAGGGCTTCGTTATGGCGCCAGTAGCTTTCGGCCTGCAACCGTTGGCCGAAGAAGGCGCGGTCGGTGTAGTTCAGGTTCACGGCGCGATTGAGCGTCTTGGGTTGGTCATCCAGATCCAGACCCGATACGGCGCGCGCTTCTCCGGCGACAGCCTGGAAGCCGTAATCGGAACGCTGCTTGTCCTGGAACTCCTGCAGGCCCAGGGTCAAGCGGCGGTCTGGGGTGAAGTCGAAGCCGAAGCGCGCGGTCAGGTCATGGTTGCGGGTGTCCATTTCGCTGCCTTGCGATGTGTCCTGCGGAATGCGCTGGCCCAGGGCATCGAATTGCCCGTCGCGTTTGACGAAATCTCCGGACAGGTACCAGTCGAATGCGCCCTGGCGCCCCGTGGCGCTCTGGAACAGTTCGTAGGCCATGCCGTCGCCGTGGAAGTCCTTGTCGGCGGTGATGCCGACTCGGCTGCTGAAGGCCAGGCCTTGGCCCTTGTTGCGCTTGGTGATGATGTTGATCATGCCGCCGGTGGCGCCGGCCCCGTAGAGGCTGCTGGCGCCGGAGACTACTTCCACGCGCTCGATGCTCTCGGGCGCGATGCTGTTGAGCTGGCGATAGTTGTCGCGGCTGGCGTTTTGCGGCACGCCGTCGATCAGGACCAGGACGTTGCGTCCGCGCAGGCTCTGGCCGTAGTTGGTCATGGTGCCGCTGCTGGGGGCCATGCCGGGGACCAGCGTCGCCAGGACGTCGGCGACCTTGCGGCCGGCGCCGGATTGCCGCTTTATTTCTTCGGCTTCGATCACCTGTACCGAGCCCGGGATGCTTGCGATGCTGGCTTCGCCGCGAGTGGCGGTGACCGTGACGGCAGGAAGGGTGGTGGCTTCCTCGGCATGGGACGGGCTGATACCCAGGGTCCACATCGAGGCGGAGATGAGCACGAGCGGGAGTCGGTTGGCGCGGACAGGCGCAAGGCCGGCGATAAGGGATTTCATGGTGGGTCCTTGATTTCCGAGGAGGATGGTGTGGCGGGTGGGTCAGGGCGAGTAGGGAGGGGCTGCTGGCAGCCGGGTAATTGGCGCAGGAAGCGCACGCTCAACGCGGCGACGACATACAGCGGTGCGACCAGCCAGAAGCCCCAATGCAGGCTGGCCCATGACATGGCGCCGGCGCCCAAGGCGAGCCCCGCCAGCGCACCCGCTTTGGCGGCGCTGTTGCCCAGCCCCAGGCCGATTGCCCGGTAGGCCTTGGGGGCGGTATGCCCGATCAGGACGTAGGCCAGCGGCAGGAGCGCGCCTTGCCACAGGCCCCACAGCAGGCGGGTGGCGATGAACGTAGTAGTGTCGTGGGCTAGCGCCATCAGGCAGAGCGTGAGCGCGCTGGCCCAGGAGGCGGCCTCCAGGCATCGCCAGCCGCGCTGGACGGGCTGTGGTGAGCACAGGCGCGCCCACCACGGGGCGGACAGGGCCAGCGTCAAGGCGCTTGCGGCGTAGCTTGCGCCGCTGAGCCAGGAGGGCGCGTGCAGCACTTCGTTCAGATACAGCGCGAAGAAAGGCTGCGGCATCATCTTTGCCGCCTGGATGAGGGTGATGACCACTAGCGGGGCCAGCAACCAGGTGTGCGCGGTGGTGTGTCCGGTGGTCCCGGTGCCCGGTGGTGCGACGGGTTCTGGCGTGTCCTTGGGCAGGCTCAGGACGGGAATGACGCAAATCAGACAGATCAGCCCGGCAATCAGGCAGATCCAGGCGAATCCGTAGAGGTCCATCAACAGGCCACCGGCGACGGGACCCAACAAGGAGCCGATGGCGGTGGCCGATTGCAGGCGGGCGAGGATTTGCCCGCGATTCGCGCCGGACGAACCGGTGGTGGCGTAAGCCTGTGCCGCGGCGATGAAGCCAGCCAAGGCGCCTTGCAGCACCCGGATGCCGATCAGCAGCCAGACGTTCGCGGTAATGGCCGCGAGCCACTGGCAGACGCCAAGCGCCAACAGCGCCCGGATCAACATGGGGCGGTGTCCACGACGCGTGCCCAGCGCGCTCCAGAATGGCGTGGCGATAATGGCCGTTAATGCCGGCCCGATGTAGATCAGCGCCGCCAGCCAGGACAATTGATCTTGTCGATCTGGAGGCAACAAGGCCCGCAGGCGCAGCGGCCAGAATGGGCCGCTCATTTCCATCGCGCCCATCGCAAAGGCCTGGATCAGTACCAGCCGGAAGATCTGTCGGCGGTCGAAATTCATGCATTGCCGATCCACGCGCGTAGCGGGTTGTCCATTTGGCCGGCGATGTCGTTCTGGGTCTGGGCCAATCGCATGCGCAGGAAACTCTTGGCGGGCCAGGGGTTTTCGAGAAACGCGGCGCGTTCGGATTGCCAGCGGTCAGGCTCCGTCCGTGGGCGGACATGATCGAAGCGCTCGGCGACCTGCCGGGCGAGCACGGACCAGAGCGCTTGCTCATCCAGTTCCAGCCAATGGCGCTGGCACAGCAGGGCCAGTTCGCCGAGATGGCACATGAAGCCGGCGTGCAGCAGCTTGGCGCGTACGAAGTCGGCGTCGTCAAAGAGCGTCAGCGCGGGATCGTGGATCTCCAGCGTGAGACCCTGCCGGACCAGGCTGGGACGGTGGATGCGCAGATCGCCGAAGTCGCGGATCAGTAGCCGGGAGGGTTGGCCCGCGTCATCCATGACCATGAAGCTGTTCTGTTGATGGGCTTCGAAGGCGATGCCGTAGATCAGGTAGAGGTCGAGCAGGCCGGGTAGGGCCGTGGCGACATAGTCCTGGAAGAACCGCAGTGCGGCCTGATGGTCGCTTGCGCCTTGCGCGATCGCGACCCATTGGCGTAGCAAAGGTTCGTTGTTGTGGTCTTCGACGAACAGGCTGCCGACGGGTATCGCCATCTGGCCCGAATGCAATCGACTTGTCGGGTTGTCCCGATAGAGAACGCCGAGGTGGCGCGCGCGCTCGTCGTTGGCCGGCTCCAGCAAGACATGGATGCCGTGCCGCTCGGGAACGAAGTCCCATGAGTGGGCCAGTTGCGGCTCGCGTTGCCTGATGGTCGCCAGCAAACGGCTGATGCGAGGCCCCATCCTTGCCGATCGGGGAGAGAGCGTACGTTGCACACTGGTGAGGCGCAACGCGACGGGCAACTTCACCATTGGCATATGCTGCGGATCCACGCCCTCAGTCCACAACGTACGGAAGGACATGCCCGGACTGCCTGCGATCGCAGTGTCGTCTGGCAGGATCAACTGACCCTGTGCGATTTCGGCGGCGAATGCTTCCCGCAGGGTAGAGAGCTGAAAGGGATGCACCGGCAAGGGGAGGAAGTCTGCCGGCTCGCGTCCCAGCGCACGCAGCGCCGAATCCCAGGTACGCGCTTCGTGTGGGAAAGCCCCGCGCCACCAGGTCGGATAGGCGGGCTCTGACATCGACTCGGTATGCGCCATCCCCCGATGTAGCGCGACAAGCGGAAGACGCACGTGCGCTTCGAATTCCGGGGCGCAGTCAATGACTTCCCGGGTGTCCATGCCGAGCTTGGCTTTGTAGCCCGGGTGCCAGGGATGGCCGAGGGTTCCCCACTGTTCCAGCAGTTGCGTGGGGTTGCGGGGTGCGTCTGGTGATCGCAACCATTGCAACAGGCTGTGCGTGTGCGCGTCGCCGACACGCTTGAACAATCGCATGTTCCACTTTTCATGAAATGCCAGGCACAGGCTGTCGTTGCGGAAGCTATCGTCGAGTTCGCGTTTCAGTTGTTCGACCTCGTCGCTGCCGGGAAGGGGCTGTAGCAAGGGAACCAATTGTTCGATCAGGTCCGAGGGAAGTTCCAGTTCGTGTGCTGGATTCGGAGAACGGTGAAGTAGGACCGGCCCGCCCAGGCACCAACTGGCCATGGGCCCCGGCCGCAGGCTGCCGAAGGTGAGGTAAGCGCCATCGTTGTCGAGGGGCAGGATGCTTCGCCCATGCGCTTGTTGGACACGCCCGGGCGGTATCAGCTTCTCTCGCAGCAAGGCTTGCATCAGACGCTGAAACGCGCGCTCCCGAACTTTGGGAAGTACGGCAACCAGGTCGGCCTGGTTGATGCCATTACGTTGAAACGCTTCGGTCTGAAGCGCCTGCATCCATACGGAATTCAGGCGTTCGGTGCTGCTGGAAAGCTCCATACACGGCCTCGTTGCAGTTCACGTTGCCGCGGAAGGGAGAACTATGTGATCGGCTCGACAACGTCGGGGGTTACCGTTGCGCGTCGTGCCGACGGGCTATCCGGTTGGAGCTCGATTCTTATTGAGAATGGGAGTCGTTTATGCAAAGAGTCGTCTGACTCTTGTCCCAGGTGCCTTTAAATCGGACGAAATCGACCTGCGGTCAGCAGGTATGGCAACTGAGGTGCATGTTTTGGCGGCGGCACCAGTCTCGGGATCTCGGATCACTCAAGGCGATGTCGCGAATTCGCGGGCGCAGCGCTTTGGTGGCGCGCATGTCTTTTGGCGTGCCAGGGCGACTGTCGCCGCAATGCAGGCCGCGAAAAGCTGATCGACGCCAAAAGGCATCGTGCAGCGCTACTAGTTCACCGAACAGAAAAAACAGTTCGAGAAGCGCCGCCTGACCGTTGCCAAGATGTGCGGCGAGAACGTGTGCTGCTTGCCGGCGCCGTGAGAGGGAGTCGTTGAACAAGAGTCAGGCCCGCATCGCGCCGCGACAGCGCGCCACGATACGGTTGCATCAGCGCTCGGACACTGCGTAGGCCATCAGCCGCCGGGTGACCGCCCATCCTTCGAGAGCAATGCTCTAGCCATCTCCACAGCCTCCTCACGCGAAGCCGCCAGAAGCAGCGGGTAGCCCCAGAACTTGGCGAAAAGGGCCGCGAATGCCTTGTAACCCAGGCGTTTGGCCTGGCTGGGTTCGATCTGAATCATGGCCAGAACCTGCTTTCGCAATTGGGCCTTGTGCTTTTTCATCCAGAGCGCGAGGCGTTTCTTCTCTTCCGGCGAGTGCTGGTGTTCCTCCGCGGGCGGCGCGGTATCGCTCAAGATGACGAAGGGCTCGTCGCGCCGCAAATTGGCTTCGAACGCGTCGAAGTCCTTCTGGTGATCGTGTCCGGGTTCCTGCGCAAGATTCATCCAGACCAAGGGGAAGTCAGAGCTATTCATCGGCATGGCCGTTTTCCTTGTTTTTGATGCGACGCCAGGTGGCCGCGATAGCGAACACGCCGGGCAGCGTAATGAAGAACACAGCCGAAAAGGCCACGTGCCAACCGTCGCGCAACCCGTCGGCGATTCCCCCGAGGGTATTCAGAACGACAAGCAGGCTGCCCAGGACCAGCGCAACCCACTGGGTCTTACGGGTTCCGATCAGCGCGAAGAGCACCGCGACGATCCAGCAACCATAGAACGCGGGAAACATCCACAGTACGTCGGGCTCAAACGTGATCGCCGGTGTTGCTCCTTGCGCTCTCACGAAGTCATTGACGTAAAAGAACAACTGGAAGGTGACGAACAGCACGGCGCCAGCGGCTGTCGTCAACCAGAACAAGGCGACCTTGTCGGGATTGTTCACGGCCAGGGTTTGCGCGGGGGGCAGGGGAGGCTTGAGGGGCATAAGGGCTTTCTCGATGGGTTTGCGACGGCGGAAGCGTTCGCCTGGGTTCAAATCAATACCGATAGTTCAGCGTGACCATCACATTGCGTGGCGCGCCATAACCCACGGTGTCGAAATCGCCTTTTTGCAGCGCGTATTTCTTGTCCAGAACGTTGTTGACGTTGACGGTGACGTTGGTCTGCTTCGTGACGTCGTAACGGCCCATCAGCGATACCAGCGCATAGGAGCCCTGTTCCCCGCCCAGCGAACTGGTGCCGGTATTGGGCGCCTGGTAGAAGCGGCTTTGCCATTTGATGCCTCCGCCCAGCGTCAACTTGCTCCAATCCCCCGGCAACTGGTACGTGGTGAAAAGCTGCGCGGTGGTGCGCGGCAGTTGCGAATTCAAGCGAACGCCATCGCCGTCTTGCGCCGTGAAATGAGCGATACCCGCATAGATGTTCCAGCCGCGCGCCAGCTCGCCCTGCAAGTCCAGCTCGATCCCCCGGGATTTCGTCCCGTCCGCGCCTTTGTAGGCCTGGCCGCCGGCTGGCGTATAGGAGCCGGCGACGATCTGCGCCGCGTTGTCGAGCCGGGTCTCGAACAAGGCCACCGACGCATTCAGGCGCCCGTCCAGGTAAGCGCCCTTGAGGCCGATTTCCTTGGTCTTTCCCTTTGACGGCGTGAGCACGTTGCCATTGCTGTCGCGATAGTCGGTCTGCGGGTTGAAGATGCCCGTATAGCTGACGTAGGCCGAATAGGTGTTGTTGATGTCGTAGATCAGGCCGGCATACGGCGTGAACTCGTTGCGCTTCTTGTAGTGCAGCGAGCTGCCGTTGGCGGTATCGTCGATTTCGTAGTTGCTGAAGCGGCCACCCACGATGAGTTTCAGGGGCTCGGCCAGCGAGAAGCGGGCCGCGCTGTAGACACCGCTCTGCTTGATTCGGGTGCGGGTCGGTATCCAGGGCATGGCTTCGAAGTCGGGGCGGGGCAAGGCCGGAGTCAAGTCATAGATGTTGACCGGCGTAAAGCCCGGATAGAACGGCGCGATGTCCTCCTGGCTGGCCGTGCGGCGCGAACTCGTCGCCCCGACCACTAGGTCATGCTGGCGGCCGAGCAGTTTGAAGGGGCCGCTCGCCATCACGTCGAAGGTGTTTTGACGGCTGCGGGCTTCGGACGCCAGTGCTACCGGATAGGCCCCGGAGGGAAAGAAGCCCAGTCCCGTGGCGCGATCGGGGCGGCCGACCAGGCCGGCCAGTTTGGCATCGGATTCGGTGCGGTATTGGTTGGCGATGGCACGCAGTTTCCAGCCGTTGTCAAAGCGGTGCTCGACCTCGGCAAACGCCGTCTTGAGGGTGTTGTCCCAATGGCTCCAGTCCTGCGCGTAAGTCCTGGAGCGTGAATATTCCGCCTGCGTGCCGTCGCTGAACCATAGTGGCAATCCACCCCAGGTGGCGCCCTTCGGCGTGATGTCCTGGTAGTCATAGCCCAGGCTCACCGTCGTGTCCGGGGTCAGGTCTGCCTCGATGATGCCGTAGAACGACTTCCTTTCCGGTCTGTAGCCGTCAAGGTACGAGTGCCCATCTTGGTAAGTGCCGACGAGGCGGGCGCGGATGCGGCCGTCCTCGGTCAGCGGCGTCGAGATGTCGCCCATGCCCCGGTAGGTGTCCCAGCTCCCCGCGCCAAGCGAAGCGGCGGCCGAGAAATCACGGGTCGGTCGCTTGCGCACCAGATTGATGGCGGCCGACGGGTTGCCGGTGCCGGTCAACAAGCCGGACCCGCCGCGCACGACCTCAACGCGATCATAGAATGCGGTATCGATGGAACCGATTCCGCTCCCGTTGACGGTGTTGCCGACGACGGTGGGGATGCCGTCGTACTGAACGTTGTTGATCAGGAAGCCACGCGAATAGAAACTCGTTCGTTCGCTGTCGGACTGGTAGGAGGCGATGCCCGTCGTGTTATCCAGTACGCTCTGCACCGAATTCAACTGCTGGTCGTCCATGCGCTGACGCGTGATCACCGTGACCGCCTGCGGCGTTTCCCGCAGCGACAGCGGCAGGCGGGTGGCGGCCGTTGTCTCGCCCGTCGTATAAGAGCCCGTACCTTCGGTGGTCGCCGTATCCGTGCGGCCGGTTACGGTTATGGCCGGCAAAGCGATCTCCCCTTGAGATGCTTCCCGCGCCTCGGGTTGGGCCGGCGCGGGTTCCGCGGCAAATACGCCCTGTGCGCTAATGAAAAATACGGCCGCGGCGGCCGAGCCGAGCGCGCTACGGGGCGCAGCCCTCATGGAGTGACCATGCGGACGAGAACGGACGAAGCGCTCGTTCGGCATATTCATCGGCCAACGGGGCTTCCCAGCGGGGGTGAGAGTAGGCATCAACAAGACTCATTTGCATTTGGATGCCAAATTAAACACTGCGCATGGGGCGGCCACATGGCGAAACTGGGCCAGATTGTTATTCAGTTAGGCCAGATCCCGTCAGGGCATTCAATCGGGAAGCGTGATGCCGGGAACGCCAGCCAGCGCTTCGCCGTTCAGGCGATCCGAGAGGTATCGTGCCGGCGGCTTGCCCATTGCCTTGCGGAACATCGTTACGAACCCGCTCGCGTTTTCGTACCCGAGCTCCAAAGCCACCGTTTGCACGCTTTCGCCCTTGGTCAGGCGTTGCAGGGCAAGGATCACATGCAGTTGCCGACGCCAGCGTCCGAAGCTCATGCCAATTTCGTGCAGCAGCAGACGGCTCATGCTTCGCTCGCTCATGCCGATGCGAATAGCCCAGTCGGCCTTCGAGGTCTTGTCCGTGGGATCGGCCAGCATCATTTGCGCCAGGCGGCGCAAGCGCGCGTCGCGCGGCATGGGCAGATGCAGGTCTTCGACGGGCGCTTCCACCAGCTCGTCGAGCAACGCGGCAATCAACCGGTCTTCCCGTCCCCCCAGCGGATATAACTCAGGAAAACCGGCCGCCCGCAGCAGCAATTCGCGCAGAAGTGGCGATACCGAAATCGTGCAACAGTCTTTGGGAAGATCCGGTGTGGCGTCCGGCTCGACAAACAGGCAATAGCATTCCGTTTCACCGGCCCCGCGCGCCGCATGGGGTAAATCTCCCGGTATCCAGATGGCGCACTGTGGCGGCACGATCCAGACGCCGTCTTCAATTTCGCAGTTGAGGATGCCTCGCACGGAGTAGATCAGTTGCGCCTTGCGATGCTGGTGCCTCGCGTTCTCCCAGTCCTTTCTTACCGATGTGGCACTCAAGGCGACAACGGGGCGCGAGACGCTATCGACGTCCCTTGGCACGGTTAGATCGGTGATTGCGACGCGCGACATAGTGTCTCGTAGCGGCTCGACTGGAAAATGAGGCTTTGGCCTGAACGAAAAATATTATGGTCATCTTGCTCAGTTGCGTCCAGTGTCGCCAAAACCAAGGTGCGATTCACCGTGCTGCCCGGCCGTGCAGTACGGGCTGCGGCGGGAGCCGTCGGTTGCTCGGGCAGGGGACTCGCCAGCCACGATGTCCGGGACGCCGGTCATAAGTGAGGAGGTGGTGTCGCATTGCGAACGGTAATTGAAAAAGGCGCCTTGGCGCCTTTTTCATTGCCCGCGTTTGCCGCGTCAGGGCGCGCGGCGTCACATGCGCATGTCGGTGCGGCAGCCTACGGCTTGCTGGACGCAAAGCGCCAGCAGGCCGTGCGCGCCTTGCTGCCGACGCTGATCTGATTCGTGTCGAACGACTCGATCAGGGGCTGCCCGCCGACGCAGGCGACGATGAACGTGGCTTGCGTGTCGTAGCGGTAGGCCAGGCGGTGCGTGGCGCCGGGCGCGAGCCCCAGGTCCTGGGTGACGTAGGTCCGTTTCGTGCGGGAGAACTCGCTGTTGTGCGAGGCGCAGACCGTGCCGTCCTTCTGCCCCTTGGCGGCGTACACATTGCAGTAGCCGACAGCCACTGACGCCTTGCAGGTGTTGGTGTAGGTGATATAGCCGTCGGCCGTCCGCCCTTGCTTGAGACATTCGCTCTGGTTGGGGCCGTAAACCAGCGTCTGGCTTGCCGGCTTCGGCTTGGCGGAGGCATTGGCGGCGGCGCCGGCCGATGCGGTCTTCTTGGCATTCGGACTCGAACTGGCGGCCGCCTGTTTCAGCATCTCATCCCTGGCTTTCTGAAGGGCGCCGAGCTGGCACGTCCGCCAGGTTTTATAAATGCCCGGGGGAATGCGGCCCAATTCATCCCTTGTAATGTCGATGTCGCGGTCTATCGAAGAAGTGCTTTTACTGTCCTGAAAGCTCCGCTGATACCGTTGCAGATCTTCGTTGAGCTGATTTGCATTGGCCGGGCCATACATTTGAATCTGTTCAGCCTCACATGCCGCCAGGGCATATGGGGAGGCCAGGCTGCAGATGACGAGAGCAATGATTCGACTGGCAATTTTCATGGCGGCGGTCCTGCGCGTTGTGCGGTATCGGGATGGGGAACGTGGACGGGGGGGACAATATTCGAAACCCGCCGACGCGCGCATCTCCAAGATTGGGGATGCGCTGCGGCATTTACATCAGCTAATGGCTCGGCACAGATCGCAAGAGTCACGGGTAAGAACGACCCATCCCTGCGGTACGATCTTCGCTCCCGCAGCGTCCCCCAACAGATCAAGAAAACGGAGAAACCCGAATGCGCATGAAGGCCCTTGCACTGTGTTTGATGACTGGGTTCGCCGCCACGGCCGCGGCCCAGGACAGCACCCTGACACTGCGGCAGGCCTTGAAGCAGATGCCGCAGGTGGTGCTGTCCAGTACCGACGCGATGCAGATCGTTTTCCTGGATGTGCAGGCCTGGCGCGGCCTGGAGCCGGCTGCGCCCTCGGCGGACGGCATGCGGCGGCTGAGCATTGCGCGACAGATCCGGCCGCTCGAATCCATCGGGTCTGGCTTGCAGTCCTGGTCAGAGAACGCGAAGGTGCCGTTCGATGAGGTGGCCTTCTTCGCCGGATTTGGCCGCGCGCCCGCCAACATCAGCTATTGGGGCTTGAAGAACAAGGAGGCCGTCGGGAAGCTGGTCGCCAGCCTCAAGCGCATCGATTTTGCCGCGGTGGAGGGCGATGCGCCGGGCCTCATCGCCAATGACAACGAAGGCAAGATGAATCTGCAAAAGGCCAACCAGCAGGATCCCTGGCGCGGCATGATGGGCATGCCGAGTTTTGTCCTGCCGTTGAACCGGGCGCTGATCCAGGCGTCTTCGGCAAAGGGGATGCAGATACTGGCCCAACCCACGCCGTCGGTGGCCGATAGCGAAATCGTGGCCGCCTCGCTTGCCGGGCTGAAGGAAGGCGTGCCCGCGGACCGGGGGCAGATCGTGCAGGCCGCGGTCATCTCTCCCATCATGGGCCTGGCCACGGTGGATCCCGCGAAGGTGCTGTTGTCGACGAGTGTCGATGCGGATATCGCCAAGCAGAATCTCAAGGCAGCCGTCGAAGCGAACCGCAAGGGTATTCCGCCGTACTTCTCGGGGATCCTGGCCGATGCCCAGGTCAATAAGCTGCCGGCGGTCGTGATTTCCCTGGCTTACGCCGATTGCGCCACGGCCAGGCAGGCCGTCGACGGGATCCGCGCCGCCTGGATGCAGAGCATGGCTGGCGCCAAGGATGCCAAGGTGACCGGCACGACGGTGCAGGCCGGCAAGCTGTGCGCCGCGGTCGTGAGGGCGACCGCGCCCAAGGCGGATGATGCCGGCAATCCGGTGCTGGCCGAGGTGATGAATCGGTACATGCGCCGCGAGTTCACTTTGCTGCAGATCGGCACGGCGCCCTGAGCGTAGCCGCGGGGGGCGGGTTGGTGCGGTCTACGCAGCCGCCCGGTCCGCCACCGCAATCGCAATCTTCCCCCGCAACCCATTATTCGCGCTCTCCAGCCGCGCATGCGCCGCCGGAATATCGGCAAGCGAATACACCGCGCCCACGTGCGGCCGCAGTTGACCACGCTCGACCAACGCGCTCAGCTCATCCAGCTTGCCGCGATTCTGGCGCGTGAACACGAAGTGGAAGCTGGCGTTCCTGCCCCAGGCCTGGATCAGATTCTGCGGCTGGGCGATATCGACAATCGAAACGACGCGCCCCAGTTGCGCCAGCACGTCGGGGCTGCGCGATAGCGTGTTGCCGCCGATGGTGTCGAACACGACGTCGACGCCGCTTCCGCCGGTCTCGCGCTGGATCGCGTCGACATAATCTTCCTTCTCGTAGTCGATGACGACGTCGGCGCCCAGGCCGCGCACGAATTCGACATTGCTTTCGCGCACGGTTGTGTAGACCCTGGCGCCGATGGCTTTCGCGAGCTGGATCGCGATATGGCCGACGCCGCCGGCGCCGCCGTGGATCAGGATGCTTTCGCCGACGCGCAGCCCGGCGCGCACCACCAGGGCTTCCCAGGCGGTGCCGCCGACCAGCGTCAGGCTGGCCGCTTCCAGGTGGCTCAACGAGGCGGGCTTCCTGCCGATGATGTTCTCGGCGGCCACGTGATATTCGGCGTAGCTGCCTGGGCCATCGAAGATCTGCGGGGTGTACCAGACTTCATCGCCGGGGGCGAAGGCCGTCACGCCCGGGCCGACGGCTTCGACCACGCCGGAGACGTCGTGGCCGGTGATGGCGGGCAGGGGCACCAGATCGGGGTAATCGCCACGGCGGACCTGGTAGTCGAGCGGGTTGATGGAGGTGGCGTGGACGCGTACCAGGACCTGGCCGGGTTGTGGAACGGGTTTGGGAACGTCGCGCAGTTGCAAGGAGTGGGGGCCGCCAAAGGCGGTGAGTACGATGGCTTTCATGGAGGGGATCCTTATTTCGGTAAAACGGGATATCGCAAAATGTCGATTTGATGGGTCAAAAAAAGCGAAGCCGGAACCCTACAGCTCTTTCCCGATGATCTCGGCCAGGGCGCTGATGGCGGCTTCGTTGCGCTTGTAATACGTCCAGGAGCCGATGCGGGTGGCTTCGACCAGGCCGGCGCGTTGCAGCGTGGCGAGGTAGTCGGACACCGTGGACTGCGACAGCCCGACGCCTTCCTGGATACTGCTGACGCAGACGCCGACCGTATGCACATCTCCCTCGTCCTGCGGGGGGAAGCTGTTCACGGGGTCCTTCAAACCCTTCAGGATTTCAAGGCGCGTGCGGTTGGAGAGGGCTTTGAAGACGTCGAGCAGGTCCATGGGAAGGATGATATCGGAACTTCGCGATATGTCAATATCGCGAGCCACCGCGCGCCAGCCGGTAGATGCGGCCGATCGAACCTGAAAGGGCTGTCACGTAGATGTCTGGCGGTTCCGTCGCAACGGCCAGATTCGAGTGGTGCTCGCCGGGGATGTCCCGCACCTGCAGCAACGCTCCTGTACGGTCCAGCACCCAATAGCCGCCGCCGTTGTACAGGGCGACGTACATCAATCCATCCGGTCCGATGCGAACGCCATCCGGCGTATGCCGCCCCTTGGACGAGGGCGGGGCCAGGGCGTCGAGCCGTGCGAACACACGGGGATGAGTCAAGGTGCCGTCGCCGGCCGTCTGGTATTGCAGGATGCTGTCCGTGCCGCTCTCGCCGACATACAGGGTTTGTTCATCGGCGGCCAGCGCGATGCCGTTCGCATTGTCGAGGCCGCTGGCCACTTCCTCGGCGACGTCGCTTGCTTTGGGCAGGAAAAAGACCTTGCCTTCGCCCGGCCGCTCTCCGGACGCGGTGAAATAGAGGTCGCCCCGCCGGTTGGCGATCAGGTCGTTGGGGCGGTTGAATCGTTCGCCCGATCGCGCCTGGCGGACAGCGCCCAGTCGCTTGCCATCGAGGGAAATGTTCTCGATCACGCCGCCGTCGTAGCAGGCCACCCACAGCGTGCCGTTGGCGGCCGCCAGCCCATTGGCGCCGCAGCCAGGCAGGGCGGCAACCACCTTGTGGCCCGTGGCGTCGAGCTTGTTTACCGTCGAGGCCTGGTAGTCCACGAAATACAGCGTCTGGTTCACGAGAATGGTGCCTTCTGGAAAGCCCAGGCCGTCGGCGACGACATTGATTGCCGTGGATTCGGCGCAGGCGCTGCTCGCCAGGGTCGCGGCGAGCAAGAGGCTGGTGAGAAGTCTGGACATGGAAGGGCTCCGGTCAGGGGATCATGATGACCCGGCCGAAGGCCTGCCGGGTCATCACATGGCGATGCGCCGCGCGGACATCGCTCAAGGGGAATGTCTTGTCGATCGCCACGCGCAGTTCCCCCGCGGCCACGCGCTGCAGCAGCGCCTGGACGCTGGCGTGCACGCGCGCGTGCTCTTGATCCAGGAGCGTCGGGAAGAAAACGCCGTGCAGGCTCTGGTTGCCGCGCCAGAGGCTTACCGGATCGAGTTTTTCCTGGTCGCGCCCGGACACGCCCACTGTCACCAGCCTGCCTTTGTAGGCCAACGCCCGGACCCCGCGCGCCAGGGTGCTGCCCGCGATGCTGTCGACGATGACATCCACGCCACGCCCGGCCGTGAGGCGGGAGATCTGCTCCACAAAGTCGCTGCTGGCATAGTTGATGCCTGCCGTCATGCCATAGGCGCTCAGCCGCGCCAGCCGCGCGTCGTCCGATGCCGTGGCGTACACCGTCGCGCCGGCGCGATGCGCCAGTTGAATGGCGGCCAATCCGAGCGCGCCGGCGCCGGCATGTATCAATACGGTTTCGCCGGCGACCAGGCCGCCTGCCGCAAAGAGGCATTCATGCGCGGTTCCCCAGGCGACGGGTACCGCGGCGGCGGTTACCGTGTCCAGCGTCGCGGGGATCAGCCAGGTGTCCGCGGCCGGCGCGGCGACGCGTTGCGCATGGGAACCCCAGCCCAATACCGCGACGACGCGGTCGCCGGGTTTTCGGTCGCGCACCTGCGCGCCCACGTCCAGGATGGTGCCGGCGCATTGGTATCCCACGATGTGGGGAATCCGCGCCAACGGGCGGATCTCGCGATTGATGAGGTCGCCGCCTTCCACGGAGATCGCCTCGATGCCGATCAGCACGTCATCGGGACCGCAGACCGGTTCGTCGACTGTTTCGTAGCGGAACACGTCAGGCGAGCCGTTTTCATAATAGACCGCTGCTTTCATGGTGAATCTCCTTCCTGGATCGCTATTGCGCGGAAATGGGAACGATCGAGCCGATGCGCCAGCCCGCCGGTGTGCGTACCGCCACTTCGTAGACCAGGTAGGCGGCCGTGCGCGCGTCGGCGGCGGTGCGTCCCAAGGTGATCCGGGTCGGGGCGTAGAGCTGGGCAACATCCGGCGTCAGGGGAACGATGCGCAGCTTTGCCAGGTCGGGCTCGAATTTCCAGATGCCCTTGAACGTCTCGCGGAAGTGTTCGATCAATTCGGCCTTGCCCCAGAACTGGTATGGCCGGGCGATGAACGTCACCGGGTCGCCCTCGGCGCCGGACGGGGCGAAAACAGCGCTGAAGGCGTCGAGGTCGTGGGCTGTCGCCGCCCGGGCCTGTTGTTCAAAGACCGCCTGCACCTGTTGCCGATCGGCGAGCGTGAATGCGGCGCCGGCGTGGGCGGCGAGCGGCATGGCGCTGGCCATGCCGCCGAGCAGCGCCATTGTGAATGCCGTCTTCATTTTGTGCAGCCACAAGGCGGCCTGGGGCATCGCGAGAGAGGGGGTCAACATGATTTGGCCTTATATGCCCATATTTGGAGGCATTGACGGAACCTGGGCGCGTCACGCAATGCGGCTGAAGGGGGCGGGACGGGGATTAGCTTGGAACCGAAAGGTCCAGGGTGGTGATGCGGTGCATGATGCGCCGCATCGCCAGCGCGTCTTCTTTGCCGAATACGGCCTCGAACTGTTGCTGGGCGCGTTGCCAGGCCTTTCTGCCCGCGGTTTCCATCTTCACGCCGGCGTCGGTCAGGGTGATTTCCCTTTCCCGGCGGTCCTGCCTGCCTATGGATATGCGGATGAGCCCGTCGCGCTCGAGAGGGCGCAGGTTATGTCCCATCGTTGCGCGATCGGTGACCAGGTGCTCGGCCAATTCGGCGATCGTGAGCGGCCCCCGCGTGGCGAGCAGATTCAGGATCGCGTATTGCGTGTTGCGCAGGTCGGCCTGGGCCAGGCACTGGTCGTAAAACCGGCCCAGGTGACGGGCGGCCTTGCGGATGGCGGTGCTATTGCAGACCCCGGGAGGGAGGTCTTGTTGGCTCATGGGTCGGATCGGGTCAGATGATGGCGCAATATTACGGGCATATAAGTGTATTTGTAAAGACCATGCGGCAGCGAGACTGCCGCCAGCCCGGCGTGCCTTAGACTATCGCAACATTGCATTGCGGGTCGATGCGTCCGCTCCCCTATCCATACCGCGCCAGATGACACCTTCATTGTTCCGAGCAAGCGTTTTCGCCATGACCCTTCTGGCGTCCACGATCGTCCACGCACAGCAGCCGCAGGTCGGCGCATGGCGCAAGGTCTCCGATTCCCGGCTCGACAAGCAATTCCATTTTTCGATGCTGCCCGCCGCCGCGCCGGTGGCGAGCAAGTGGGCGGCCTTCGACGCCAAGGCCGGCAAGGTGGTGTGCTGCCTGGTGGTGCAGGGCGAAGCGGTCACCGAGGCCGAGCTGGAAAGCACCTACGACATTCCCGGCCCGTGGATCACCGACCTGACCAACGGTTGGAACCTCGACGCCGCGCCGTACCGGCCGCGCGTGCAGTTGCTGCGCGTCGAAGGGGCGCTGGCCGGGCACGAATTCGGCGGCGGCGCGGATGCGCGGGGCGGCTTGCTGGTGCCGGCCGATGCCCGCGCGGCGGCGCGGGATGCACTGGAGATTGGCGACCAGCGCTACACCGTGACGCGCAAAGATGCTTCGCTGGCCGACGACGATGGCGGCGTCACCACCTACAGCCTGCGCCCGGCCTCGGTTGGCGCGGCATTGAAGGTGGAAGTGCCGTTCGCGACGTATTGAGCATGAGCGATGCCCTGCGGATCGAAGAGGCCCCGCTGACGGGCGACGACATCGCGCTGCTGCGCCGATGCACCCGCGGCAAGACGCTGGCCCTGATAGCCTGCCTGCTCGTGTTCCTGCTGCTGGGCAGCACGATCCTGCTGGTCGGCGTCTTGGCCGTGTCCGAATGGCGCTCGCTGCGCGGCGCCGATGGCGTGATGGTGTTGCTGGTGGCCGTCGGCGCGGGCGTGGGCGTGGCGTTCTTCGGGCGGCGGTTGCTGCGGGTGCCGCGCGCCTGGCGCAGCGTCGCGCGCGCGCTCAAGGGGCGGGGGACCAAGCAGATCGTGTCCGGACACCTGACCGGCTTCGGGCCGGGCGAGCGGCCGGGCATCAGCTACGTGTTTGGCGAACAGCGGGTAGAGGTGGCGCTGCCTTTCTGGAACGAGGTCACCAGCGATACCCGCAGCGGCGCCCGGCCGGCCGACGCCGTGGCGTTGACGGATCTGCCGGTGCGGCTGCACGTGCTGCCGTTGCTGCCGGATGCGCCGGGCCTGTTGCTGCGGGTGGATTACCCGATGAGCGGGCAGGCCTGGACGTCGCTCGAGGAGATCAGCGACGCCGATCGCGAGAACGTGAGACGCGAAGAGCGGGGCGTGCGCAAGTTCTTCCTGCTGGCGGCGCTGGCGCCGCTGGCGGTCAGCCTGTTCGTGCCGCCGGTGATCCTGCTGGCGGCGGTCCTGGCGCTGATGGGGCTGGTGCTGGGCATGCGCAGTCCGCGCCTGAAGCGCGCGCGTCACAAGCAGAGCGTGCGCGGGGTGGTGGAAGAGGCCTTGACGTATCGCCTGCGCACGCCGAACTCGCTCACGGTGTCGCTGGCCCACAATTACCGCGTGGGCGGCGTGATGTATCGGGTCGACCATCTCGGGCCCGCCGCCCAGCCGGGGCAGCGCGTGGAATTCGAATACGTGGACGCCGGCGCGCTGGGGCAAAGGGAGCTGTCTTTCCGGATCGAAGAGCAGCCCCCCATGACGTTGTGACCGCTTGCCAGCCCGGCAGGCGTGCTGAATCTTGCTGACGAAAGGGAGTGTGGTGTGTCCGAACCCATCGATGTGTCCGGCGAACCTGCGGGGTCGGTGACCCGTGATGGCCGTTTCCGGCTGGGCCTGACCGGGCCCGACAGCCATGTGCTGGTCAGGGAGGCGGGGCGCGGGGACCTGGTCATCGGGCCGGCCGGCGTGGACCCGAAGGCCGATCTGCGCGTGGCGCTCGATGACGTGATTCACTGGCCGGCGTTCGATCCGTTCGCCACCCCGGCCGGGTCGCCGTGGCCGCGCCACCTCTACTACCACGGCAATGACAGCGGCTTCCTGCGCTGGTCCGAGCGGCGTCCGATCGAACAGTTCACCTGGGCGCCGGCGTTTGCCGACACGCGCCGCATCGACGCCCGCGCGGCCGATATCCAGACGCTGCAGATCCGGCTCGATGCGGTGGCGGGGCATCTGGACATCACGGTGCCAGGCGGGTTGCGGCTGGGCCTGCTGGGCGATCTTTCCCGGATCGCCGTCACGGGGGCGACGCCGGACATGCTGTCGCTGCATCCCGCGTTGGGCCGGCGCGCCAGCCAGGCGCCGTATGAGTTGCCCGACCTGGGCATGCTGCGGTCGGTGACGACGCTGGCGCTGTACGGCGAGCCGTTGGCGCAGCCAATATCGCTGCAGGGGATCGAGCGCTTTGCCGGGTTGGAGCGCCTGTCGTTGTGGGGCGGCTTTTCCGACTGGGACGCGCTGGCCCGGCTGCCGCATCTGAAGAGCCTGGAGATCCGCTTCGCGCCGGACCTGGCGGGCCTGCCGCCGCTGGACACCTGGCCGCTGTTGGAACGGTTCATTGGCTTTAACGTCGATGACGACGCCGGCAAGCGCTTGAAGGCGCAACTGAAGGCGCGGGAAAAGGTCCGGGCGTGGGCGGACTATACGTCGGTCAGCAAGCTGCGCAAGCCGCAGTGGTGGCAAAGCGAATATGGGCGGCCGTTTTCAGGATGGAGCGGCCGCATGGCGAAGTCGGCCAACGCGGCCTATGACATTGCCCTCGATGCCTTGCAGGGCGCCCGTGACGCCGACGCGGCGCAGTCGGCCATCCAGGCGTTCGCCGGCCATTTCAACGGGATGAAGGGCATCGAGACCGCCGAACGCGAAGACATCGGCGAGGCCGTGTGGCAATTCAGCCAGCTCGCGCGGCTGGCCGAGCTGGGCGTGACGGAGGCGCAGGCGCTGCGTTGGTTCGATGCGGTTCGGGACTATTGACGGCGTCAATGCGTGGCCGCCAGCCCCTCCAGCCGCGCGGCCGGCAATAGCGAAAACACGGTCTTCATCTCGCGCGCTTCCTCGCCGGGGCTGCGTCCGAACAGGCGCTTGAACTCGCGGTTGAACTGTGACGCGCTTTCATAGCCGACGCGTCCGGCGGCCGCGGCGGCGGTGAGGTTGTCGCGGATCATCAGCAGGCGGGCCTGGTGCAGCCGGATGGACTTGATGTACTGGATGGGCGAGGTGCCCGCCACGGTCTTGAAATGGGCGTGGAAGGCGGGGGCGCTCAGGCCCGCTTCGCGCGCCAGGGTGGCGACCTCCATGGGCTGCGCATAGTCGTCGTGGATGCGTTGCAGCACCCGCGAGATGCGGCCGAAGTTGCCCTGGCTGGCCAGCGCCGCGCGGATCGCGCCGCCTTGTTCGCCGACCAGCACGCGAAAACACAATTCCCGCACGATGCCCGGGCCGATGATGCGGGCTTCGACCGGCGAGGCCAGCGCCCGCAGCAGCCGCAGCGTGGTGTCCGCCAGCGTATCGTCCAGCGGCGTGGAGGTGATGCCTTCCGGCGCCGGCGGCGTCTGGCCTTCGCGGCCGTCCAGCGAGAGAACCAGGTCGGCGATCGTGGTCGGGTCGAGCCGGATCTGTATGGCCAGCAGCGGTTCCTCGGGCGAGGCGTCGGTTTCGGTGGAGAACGGCAGCGGCACCGACAGCACCAGGTAATGACGGGCGTCGTAGCGGTAGACCTTGTCGCCCAGGTAGCCGCGCTTGCTGCCCTGGCAGACGATGACGATGCAGGGTTCGTACAGCACCGGGGTGCGTCCCAGCGGGTGGTCGGCGCGCATGAAGCGCACGCCGTCGAGCTGGGACCGGGTGTAGCCCTGGTGCGGCGCGAGCTGGGCGAGCAGGGCGGACATGGTGTCACGGGCGGGATGCGGTGCCGTCATGGGGGAATGCCTTGGCTAAGAGTCTTGGGCATCATTTTGCACCGAATCCGCGATAAATAAAGGGCGGAAAAGAGGAATAGGCAATCATCCCATAGCCCTGTGCCTATCCGGACGGGGCCGCCGCGCCTAGCATTTGATCCTGTAATCCAACCCCTCAGGAGATCAGGAAATGCAGACGATCCAAACCAACAAGATCTGGTTCATCACCGGCGCGGCGCGCGGCATCGGGCTGTCGCTGGCCCGCCAGTTGCTGGCGCGCGGCGACTACGTGGCCGCCACTTCGCGCACGCTGGCCGGCCTGCACAAGGCGCTGGGCGAAGAGCATCCGCGCCTCTTGGCGCTGGAGGTGGACCTGGTGTCCGAGGCCAGCGTCCAGGCCGCCATCGACAAGACCATCGCCGCCTTTGGCCGCATCGACTACGTGGTCAACAATGCGGGCTACGGCCAGCAGGGCCCGCTGGAAGCGCTGGACGACGACGAGGTGCGCCGCAACTTCGATGTCAACGTGTTCGCGCCGCTGCACGTGCTGCGCCATGCGCTGCCGCACCTGCGCAGGCAGGGCAGCGGCCACGTCTTCAACGTCGCCTCGATCGCCGGCTTCGCCGGCGGCTACGCGGGCTGGGGCTGCTACGTGGCGACCAAGTTCGCGTTGGCCGGGCTGACCGAGACCCTGGCGGCGGAGACCGCCGAATTCGGCGTCAAGGCCACCGTGGTGTACCCCGGCCCGGTGCGCACGGACTTCCTGAACGACAACAGCCTGGTCATCGCGCGCCGCAAGATCGCCGACTACACCGCGGCCCAGGCCTCGCTGGACCTGCACCGCGAAGGCATGAACGGCCGGCAGGACGGCGATCCCGAGAAGCTGGCCCTGCTGATCCAGGAGGTCGCGGCCCTGGACGCGCCGCCGCTGCATCTGTTCGTGGGCAAGATCGCCAATGACCTGGCCGAGCAGAAGCTGGAGACGGTGCGGGGGGATTTCGATGCGTGGCGCCAGCGGGCGGGGGTGGGAACGGACTTTGCTTGAACGGCGACGCGCCGGCAATGTCAGCGCGCGGGCTGGCGTTGCAGGCGCAGCATTGCCTGCATGCCGGCCAGGAATTCGGCGTCGCTGCTGTGCCAGCGCGCGTTCGCCAGATGCTCGCTGTCGGGACCGGCCGGAAACCGCAGCTGCTCGCTCTCTTCCGTTGCCGCGGCGTGGATGGCCGCGGCAACCTGTTCGGGCGTCGTTACGGCAGCGCCGGGCGCGCCCAGTTGCGCGAACAGTTGGGCCGCATACGCCTCATAAGGGGCGGTGACCAGCCCGCTCATGCGCGGCATGCCGTTCGCGGTGAACGCGGTGCCGGGGCCATAGCCGGGTTCGACCAGGCGCACGCGCACTCCTACGGAATGCAATTCGTAGTACAGGGCCTCCGTGAAGCCTTCGATGGCCCACTTGCTGGCCGCGTACGGGGCCACCAGTGGCATGCCCGCGAAACAGACGCTGGACGTGACGTTGATGATCGTGCCCTGGCCTCGTTCGCGCATCAGCGGGATGACGGCCTGGCTCGTACGCATGACGCCGAAGGTATTGGTTTCGAAGACCTCGCGTATGGTTGCCAGGGGCGTGGATTCCAGCGGCGAGAGCAAACCGATGCCGGCGTTGTTGACCAGGACGTCGATCTGGCCGAATGCTTCCAGCCCCTGAGCGATGGCCTGGTCGATGCTGTCCGCGTCGGTGACGTCCATTCGCACGACGCGCACGGCCCCTGGCCCCGAGGAACGGAACATCTCCGGATCCGGGCGGCGCATGGTCGCGATGACGTTCCATCCGTGCGCGGCGAAATTGTCGGCGGTGGCCTTGCCGTAGCCCGACGAGCAGCCGGTGATCAGTGCGGTCTTCATAGTCGCTCCTTGTTCGATAGGGCCATCGTAGATCGGTTGACCAAGACGATGAATAGCGAATAATCTGTAAACCATGCGAGATCGTCTTGATTCAGACCCGCTGGGCGCCATCGTGGCCTTGCTGCGTCCACAAACCGTTCTGTCCAAGTTCGTCAGTGGCGCGGGGCGGTGGGCAGTGCAATATCCCGACTCCGGGCATCCCAGTTTCGGCTTGATGCTGACCGGCGCGTGCTGGCTCCAGGTCGACGGCGCCGAGCCATTCCTGTTCGAGGCGGGAGACTACCTGCTGTTGCCTTCCACGCCGGGCTTCAGGATGGGCAGTGACCCGGAGTCGTTGAAGACGCCGACGATACGCGTGGCCACGACCGAGCCCGTGGCGGAGGTGCGTCACGGCGAGCCGCGCGACGAGGCTGCCGTCAGGATGTTGGGCGGTTTCTTCATGTTCGATGCCGCGAATGCGCCGTTGCTGTTGGAACGGTTGCCGAGGGTGGTGCATATCAAATCGGGCGATCGCGGCGCGGAGCGGTTGCGCTGGATAGCCGGCGTGATTGGCGAGGAAAGCGTGAACCCGCGGCCTGGCGGCGATGCGATCCTCACCCGCCTGGCCGAAATCATGCTGATCGAGGCGTTGCGCTGGCATCCGTCGCGCGCGGACGGCGCGGTGCCTCCTGGCGGCCTCTTGGCCGGGCTGGCGCATCCGCGCATGGCGGCCGCGTTGCGCCTGATCCATGGCGATGTCGCGCACCGTTGGACCATCGAGGAACTGGCGGGCCGGATCGGCATGTCGCGCGCGGCGTTCGCGGCCCGTTTCATGCAAGTCCTGGGCGTTCCGCCAATGGAGTATGTGCTGCGCTGGCGCATGGCGCTGGCCAAGGACATGTTGCGCCATGACGGCTTGTCCCTGGGAGAGGTCGCGCATGCAATCGGCTATCAGTCCGCGAGCGCCTTCAGCGCGGCGTTCAGCCGCTCGGTGGGGCTATCGCCAAGCGTGTTTGCAAGGAGGGATGCGCCCGAGGGAGCGCCACCGTCGCGACCCGTGTCACCGCGACCGCCCGCGCGCCGCCGGCGCCCTGATTTCCCCCGCGATCTCTGACAGCGGAACCTCCCCGAACGCCGTCATCAGCGCCGCTTCGGCCGCCGCCAGCGCGGCGTTGATGCGCCGGTTCACGGCGGCTTCCACCGGGCAGGCGTCATTGTCCTGCGCCGGGCCGACCGCGAACAGCGTGGTGTGCGCGATGGCCTCGCACACGTCCCGCACCGTCAGGGTGTCCAGATCGCGGGCCAGCGTCCACCCGCCGCCCGGGCCGCCGGTGGAGGTGACGAAGCCCGCGTCGCGCAGCGCGCCCATCGTGCGGCGCACGACCACGGGATTGGTGTGCAGCATCAGCGCGATGGTCTGCGACGTGGTCGTGCCGCCGCGCAGGTGCATGTGGACCAGGACGTGCAGCAGGCGGGCGAGGCGGGTGTCTCGTTGCATGGATTCGGGGTCGTGGAAATGTGCAACTTTTAATGTTACTCTTTTGGCGAACATTTGTGCCATCTCACGCTTTTATCGAGAACCGACATGCCCGCAGCCCGCCAACGCTTCATCGAGACCAACGGTATCCGCCTCCATGTGAGGGAGCAGGGCGAGGGGCCGCTGGTCATCCTCTGCCATGGCTTTCCGGAGACGTCGCATGCGTGGCGCCATCAACTTGACGCGCTGGGACAGGCGGGGTTTCACGCGGTCGCGCCGGATCTGCGCGGCTATGGCGACAGCGACTGTCCGCCGGACATCGCGCACTATTCGGCGCTCGATGTGATCGGCGATCTGGTCGGGCTGGCGGACGCGCTGGGCCAGCGCCAGGCGGTGCTGGTCGGCAACGACTGGGGCGCGTCGATTGCCTGGCAGGCGGCGCAGTTGCGCCCGGATCGGTTCCGGGCCGTGGCGGCGCTCGGGGTGCCGATGATGGGACGCGCGCCGATGGCGCCGAGCCTTCTGTTCCCGCAGAATGAGCAGGCGTGGTTCTACACGCATTACTTTTCCGAACCGGGCCTGGCCGAAACGGCATTCGAGCGGGATGCCGAGGCCACGTTGCGCAAGATCTATGTCTGCGCGTCGGGCGCGTTGGGGCCGCGCGATGCGACGACGCCCAATCCCTTCGGCATGGTGCCGCGCGGCGGCGGGCTGCTGGATGTGTTGCCCGACCCGGCCGCGCTGCCCGCGTGGCTTTCCACGGCAGACCTGGCGCAGTTCGCGCGGGCGTTTGCCAAATCGGGCTTTCGCGGCGGCTTGAATTACTACCGGAACCTGGACCGCAACTGGCGGGACCAGGCCGCTTTCGCAGGGCTGCTTATCGAGGTGCCGGCGCTGTACCTGGCGGGCGAGTACGACACGGGACTGGCCATTCCCGGCATGCGCCAGATCATCGAGGCGATGCCGCGGCTCGTGCCCGATCTGCGCGGCTCCCAGGTGATTGCCGGCGCCGGGCATTGGTTGCCGCAAGAGGCGCCGGATGCCGTCAACGCGGCGTTGATCGGGTTTTTGCGCGGGCTGTGACGCGCCGTCGGTAGACGCCTTGCCGCTGGACCCTCCTGCCGCTTAGAGACCGGCGCAGATATCTGAACAGAAATCCAGGAACGCCTCCATCGCCGCCGGCGCCAGGCGCCGCGACGGCCGGGTGACATACAGCGGATACGTCTCGCCGTTCCATTCCGGAAACAGTTCGACCAGCTTCCTGTCGGCCAGCAGCTCGCGCACGTTCAGCGCCAGCACCTGCGACACGCCGGCGCCGTTCAGGCACGCCTGCACCATCAGGTCCACGTCTGTCGTCGTCAGCGGCCCCCGGGTGTCCACCCGCAACACTTCCCGCCCGCGATGAAACTCCCAGCCGAAAGGTCGGCCGCGGCGCGGGTCGATGTATTGGATGCAATCGTGCTCGGCCAGTTTCTCGGGTCGCTTGGGCCGGCCGTGGCGCGCCAGGTACGCGGGTGACGCCACCGTCAGGACGCGCGTCTGCAGCAGCAGGCGTGAGGTCATGGTGGACGGCGGTTGCGGGCCGAAGCGCACCGCCACGTCAATGCCTTCAGTCACCAGGTCGCCGATATCAGGCGCCTGCACCGCGTTCGTGGCCTTTCTCGATATCGCCTATGGCCTGGCGGGGCCGGCGGCGGGCGTCATCGCCCGCCATTTCGGCTATGCAGCCGTGTACGCGTTCGGCGCCGGATGTGCATTGCTGGGCGCGGCGCTGGCCGCAGGTCTACGCCAACGCCCTGGAGCCGGGGTGGGTGCCGACACGGATGGGAGGTCCGGGCGCGCCGGATGATCTGGACCAGGCGCACCGCACCCAGGCTTGGCTGGCCGCGGGGGAGGACCGCCGGGCCGATGTGACCGGGGCGTACTTCTACCATCTGAAACGCAAGGCGGCGAATCCTCAGGCGCTGGATCTCGCGTTGCAGGACGAGCTTCTGGCGCAATGCGCTGCCTTGTCGGGGGTGGCGTTGCCACCGCCAGACCCCGTCCGGGTTTGATGCATCATTAGCTGGCGTGGCGCGCGCGATCCGTACGCCGGGGCTCAGCCCGCCGCGCGCCGTTGCGCCATGTAGCGTGCGGGCGACGTCCCCAGCGCCTTGCGGAACATCGTGACAAAGCCGCCGGCGCTTTCATAGCCCAGTTCATCGGCCACCTGTTGCACCGACGCGCCGGTGCCGAGCCATTTCACCGCCAGCATCAGATGCAATTGCTGGCGCCAGCGGCCGAAGCTCATGCCGGTCTGCTGCGTGAGCAGCCGCGCCAGGGTGCGCTCGCTCAGGCCCACGCGCCGCGCCCAGCTCTGCATGGTGCCGCGGTCGGCGGGATGCTCCATGATGAGCTGCGCGATCTTGCGCAGGCGGGGATCGGACGGCATCGGCAGGTGCAGGGTGCCCAGCGGGGCGCATGCCAATTCATGCAGCAGCAGGCAGACCAGGTGCATGGCGGGGCCATCTTCCGGGTACAGCAGCGGCAGTTGCGCGGAGCGGATCACCAGTTCGCGCAGCAGCGCCGTGGTCGACACCGCGCAGCAGGTGGCGGGCAGGTCGGCGGCGACCGCGGGTTCGACGAAGGCGACGTAGACCTCGATGGTGCCGGCGGCGGTGATCTTGTGCAGCACATCGCCTGGCACCCACAGCGCGCTTTGCGGGGGGACCAGCCACAGGGCGCCTTCGAGCTCGCACGTGAGCACGCCGCGCAGCAACAGCATCAGTTGCGCCTTGCGATGGCGATGGAAGTCCTTTTCGAGCCGATCCAATCCGTGCAGGTCCAGACTGGCCACGTCGATGCCGGCGGCGCCCATGGTCACGACGGGGCGCGGCACCAGGTCGGGATCGGTCCATTCCGGGGCGTCGTCGAGGTTGGTCAGGACGGGCATGGCGGCGATTGCGCGGGATTGGCAGGAATTCGGAATTTGTTGGCGCAGTTTACCAATGCTGCCAGATCCAGGGCTTCCTACGATGGCGGCACGGCGGTGCGATCCGCCACCGTTCATTGCCAAAGGAAGCAATCATGGATTCACTGAGTAGCGGGCGCGTCGCCCACACCCTGCAACGCCTGTTGGCCGAGGCGGAGATCGCAGACAAGGGCCTGATGGACCAGTTCGAAGGCGGCATGGCCGCGCTGTCCGAGCAGGCCTATGCCGACATCATCGCTGACATGGTGGCCGAGGAGCGGCGCGACCTGCGCGGCGTGTATCGCGGCTACGCCGGCAACTTCCTCAATGTCGCCCCGGCGTACGGCCGGTTCCTGTACCAATGCGCGCGGGCGCGGCGGGCCACGTGCATCGTCGAGTTCGGCACGTCGATGGGAATTTCCACCATCTACCTGGCCGCGGCCTTGCGCGACATGGGGGGCGGCCAGTTGATCGGCACCGAGCTGGAGCCGGCGAAGGCGGCGCGCGCCCGCGCCAACCTGGAGGCCGCCGGCCTGGCGGACCTGGTCGAGATCCGTGTCGGCGACGCCCGCGAGACGCTGGCGCAGGTCGACGGCGAAGTCGACCTGGTGCTGCTCGACGGCGCCTTCAGCCTCTACCTGCCGGTGCTCAAGCTGCTCGAGCCGCACTTGCGCGGCGGAGCCCCGATTCTGGCGGAGAACGCCTGGACGCAGGGCAACGACTACCTGGATTACGTGCGCGACCCCGCCAACGGCTATCTGTCGCAACCGCTGCCGGTCACCGAGGGCCGCGGCAACGAATTCACCATCGTGACGCGATGAACGGGGAGCGCGCAGAAATGACGAATTCCTCGCAGGGCCGCATGAGCCGCGCTTTCACCCGGCTTTTCATGAAGCCGACGCGCATCATGGCGGCTGAAAGCCTGGCGGGCGGCTTGCGCCTGCTGACGCTGCAGAGTCCCGCGTTCCGCGAAGCGCGCTGGGTGCCGGGGCAGAAAGTGCAGATCGCGATGGGGTCGGCCTTCGTCGCGCGGACCTACACGCCGATGGACTGGGACGCCGCAACCGGACGCACCCGCATCGTGGCGTACTCGCATGGCGGCGGCCCCGGCAGCGCCTGGGCCGAACGCGTCGAGCCCGGAGAGGCGTGCGATGTGTTCGGTCCGCGCGCGTCGCTCAATCTCGACCGCTCCGTGGGGGCCTGCGTGCTGTTGGGCGACGAGACCTCGATTGGCGTCGCCTGCGCCCTGCAACGCGCGATGGGGGGCGAGGCGCGCTGCCTGCTCGAGGTCAACGAGGCGGCCGCTGTTCGCGATGCGCTGGCGCGGCTCGGGCTGGACGCGGTCGAACTGTTCGGCCGGCAGGCCGGCGACGCGCATCTCGATGCGATCGAGCATCGCCTGCCGCCACTGGCGGCCGCGGGCGCGGCCTTCATCCTGACCGGCAGGGCGTCGACCATCCAGCGCCTGCGCCAGGCGTTGAAAGCGCTGGGCGTTGCCTCGGGACGCATCATGGCCAAGGCATACTGGGCGCCCGGCAAGACGGGACTGGACTGACGCGGGGGCGTAATCGGACTTGCCTATACTTTGGTTTTTGACGGGTCGATATGGCGTTCCTGCGTTTCCTGCTTCTGGCCTTGGCGCTATCGTTGGCCGCGCCCGCCGCGGCGCTTGCCGGCACCGCGGACAGGTCCGTGCGCGTCGCGGTGTATCGCGGGCCGGCCGCGTGCGACTCCTGCGCGGCCGCGGCCCGGCGCGCCATCGAAAAGACGGACGCGCGTTATCAGGTCGACTTCGTCGGCCCCGACGAGCCGATCGACATCTCCGACGCCACCCTGGCGCGCTACGACGTGTACGTGCAGCCGGGCGGCGGCCAGGATATTCCCGCCGCGCTGAGCAGCCTGGGCGACGAGCGGGTGGACGCGATCCGCCGTTTCGTCGCGCGCGGCGGACGTTATCTTGGGCTGTGCATGGGCGCCTACCTCGCCGACGCGTCCAACCTGGGCCTGATCGCGCAGGACCTGGATTCGGAAGTCGGCCGCCCCGGCTTCCCGATCAAGACCATCGAGGACGCGGCGGTCGCTGTCCGTTGGGCGGGCAGGGACGACAGCGTCTTCTTCCAGGACGGCCCCTACCTGCGGCCGCAACCCGGCGATGCGCGCTTTCATGCGATCGCCACCTACGAGAATGGCGATCTGGCCGCGGCCCGCTATTCGTTCGAGCGCGGCCTGGTGGTCCTGAGCGGCCCGCATCCCGAAGCCGGGAAATCGTGGTTCGTGGACGCGGACATTGCGCTGGACGAGATGCCCGAGCGCGACCTGTTCAAGGACCTGCTGGACCAGCTCGATCTTTGAGGCCGGCCGTCGTCATGCGCCGTCATCCGAGCGACGCAGCACGAAGCCATCGGGCCGCACCAGCACCGTGCCGCTGTCCGCCAGGCCCGTCAGGCTGCCCCAGTCGCCGTCGCTGAAGACGAAGTCGCGGCCCGCGGCAAGCACGCGGGGCGTGGCCGGATCGAGGCTGGCGCGGGTCGATGCCGCGATCGATGCCGCCGGACCGGCAAGCAGGACGAAGCTGTCACCGAACAGGTCGAGCGTCGAGAGCCGCTCGGCGCCGCGCTGGATCCAGGCGTGCGGAAAGCGCGTGCCGGTCTGGGCCTGCAGGACGTCAACGGCGGCCGGCGCCTCGGCGTGTGTGGGCGCCCCGGCTGCCGGATAGCGGTGCCGCAGGATCAGGGCGCCGGGGTCGATCAGTTCCCTGAAACTGTCGCGATTGCGCTCGGTCTCGATGCCGAAGCGGGCGTCGAAGTCGGTGCGCAGCAGCGCCTGGCGGCCATTGCGCAGCGCCAGCGGGCGCCGCTCGGCGTCGTAGCTGTCCAGCAGATCCGGAACTGCCTCGCCACGCATGACCGCGGCGAGTTTCCAGGCCAGGTTGTGGGCGTCGGCGATGCCGGTGGTGGCGTTGAAGCCGCCCCAGGGCGGCATCAGGTGGGCGGCGTCGCCGCACAGGAAAACGCGGCCGGACCGATAGGCATCGGCGACGGATACGCCGGTGTTCCAGGCGCCGTGCTGCAGGATCCGGACCTCGAGATCCCGCAGCCCGATCGCCGCCCGCACCAGCCCCGGCAGGGCGTCGTCGGCGGGCGGCCCCAGGGCCGGATCGTATTCCAGGTGGAACGACCACTTGTCGGTGTTGTTCATCGCCAGGAACAGGCCGCGCACCGTGTCGTTGGCGATTTCGCACTGACTGAAGGTGCGGCCTTCGACGACGCGGGCCAGGTCGGCCTGGAAAAAGATGTTGACCAGGTGTTGAGGGGCGGCCGTGTCCGTCCTGCCGATGCCCAGTTGCCGGCGGATGGCGCCGCGACCGCCGTCGGCGCCGATCAGCCAATCCGCCTCGATGACCGATTCGTGATCGTCCGGGCCGCGCACCCGGGCGCTGACGCAGGCGCCCGAGTCCTCGAACGCCAGCATTTCATGGCCGAAACGCACATCGCCGCCCCGCGTTTGCAGGGCGTGGCGCAGCACCGGTTCGATCCAGGTCTGCGGGCAGGCCACGAAGCCGGTGGGCGAGGCGCCGGCCGCGGCCATTTTTGCGCGCATGGCCGGGATGTTGATGATCGGTTGCGCGTCGACCAGGGTGGCGCCGCGGCGGGCGCCGCCAAACGCGCCTTGCTTCCAGGCGCCGTCGGCCGCCGCGCGCACCGCTTGCTCCACGCCGACCTGGCGGAACAGCTCCATGGTGCGGGTGTGGATGCCGCGGGCGCGGGGCAGGGGCGAGACGCCCTGTTGCCTTTCGACGAGGATGAACGGAACGCCGAGCCGTTGCAGGAAGAGGCCGGCGCTCAGACCGACCAGGCCCCCGCCCACGATCAGGACGGCGGTACGCGAGGGAAATGCAGGCATGTGACACCTTTCTTGGGTAAAATCTATCACTGATAATTTAATCTATCACCGTTAGAGAAATCAACCATGGCAAAAATCCGCAGGGAACAAGTGGTGGACGTGGCGCTCGAGCTGCTGGATGAGGTGGGGCTGGATGGCCTCTCGACCCGGCGACTGGCGCAGCAGCTTGGCGTCGAGTCGGCGACGCTCTACTGGCACTTCCGCGACAAGTCGGTGCTGCTCGGCGAGATGGCGTCGGCCGTGCTGGCGCGGCACCACACACTCGCGGTGCCGGCGAGCGCGGCGCAATGGCCCGCCTGGTTCGCGGACAACATGCGCAGCTTCCGCCGCGCCTTGCTGGCCCATCGGGACGGGGCGCGCCTGCACGCAGGCACGGCCCCGGGGCCGGGCGATCTGGCGGGCATCGCGCGCAAGGTCGCCTACCTGGTCGGCGCCGGCTTCACCCGGGAGCAGGCGGGCATGGCGTTGTTCGCGGCCGGGCAGTACACGCTGGGCTGCGTGCTCGAGGAACAGGCGCGCGCGGCCATGACGCAAGGGGGGGCGGACGAGGCGGTCGGCGGGAACGAGTTGGCCGGGGCCATGGATGCCGAGGCGGCGTTCGAGTTCGGACTTGGCGTGATCGTCGACGGCCTGCGCGGCCGGGTGGGCGCGCAGGCCTGATGACGCGACGGCGGCGCGAGTGCCACCGCCAGGCCGCCGACATTGCCGGGGCCGGGCCGGCCGACGAAGAGTCCGATTTTGATTCTCCGTCCCAGGCGGTTTCGCGTGGGTCCGGCGCGCCGCGCGAGGCCGCTGCGCACGGGACCGACGGTGCATGGCGGCGGTCCGCGCGGGGGCCATTCGGCGGCGGGTCGCTTCCTTGACATGCCCAGGTCGTTTTACATAATCGTGATTGATTGATTCTCCTTTGTGATTTTGGGTTGTCTTCGAATGCCAGGATTCAATGCTCGGACCGAGCGAGCGCCGTCGATCGCCGCGGCGCGGTTTTCCATTCCCCCGGAACGGAGCGAGGCGTGGCCATGCGCCCGGCGCGCCGGCTGTTCACTCCCACGTTTCATTTTCCGGAGCACGCAATGAAGAAAACCCTGTCACTCGCGATCGCGGCGTTGGCGCTGACCGCCACCGCGCAGGCCCACCAGGTCTGGATCGAACAGCCCGCGGGCAAGCCCGCCATCATCCGTTTCGGAGAATTCGCCGAGAACCTGCGCGAGGCCTCGCCGGGATACCTGGACGGCTTTGACAAGATGACGGCGACCTTGCTCACCGCCAAGGGCGAGGTGCCGTTGACGGCGACCAAGGCCGCCGATGGCTTCACGCTGTCGCAGAAGGTGGGTGGCAAGGACGGCGTGGTGGTCGACGGCCCCATGAACACGCTGCGTACGTTCAAGCATGGCGGCGAACCGCTGCAGACCTGGTTCCAGATGAATGCCCGCTACGTGCCCGACGCGGCCGCCGCGACGGCGCCCAAGCTGGTCATGGACATCGTCCCCACGGGGCAGGCCGGCCAGTTCCAGGTGGTGTTCAAGGGCCAGCCGCTGCCCAAGACCAAGCTCGTCGCCATGGTGGACTCGGGCTGGGAACAGACCGCCTACACCGATGAGCAGGGCAAGGCCCACTTCAGCCTGCCGTGGAAAACGCAGTACGTGCTGCGCACCATGCACATCGACCGCACGCCGGGTGATCGTCCGGGCGCAAGCGGACCCGAGCACTACGACGCCATCGGCTATGTGGCCACGCTGACCTTCGTCAAGCCGGATGGCGCCGCGCCGCTGCCCGCCGTGCCGGTGCGTCCGCCCAACAAGGTGCAGGCCGCGCCTGCCGCCGCTGCCAAGTAAGCCCGCGCAGTCCGCGATTCGCCACGGGCCGCGCGCCGTGGCGGATCGTCGCATGGCTCGCGGCCATGCATTTACCGGCGTTTCGCCGGTGTTTTTCTACAAGGTCAGGAATGAATATCGGGGAATTGGCGCAACGCACCGGATTGGCTCCATCGCGGATCCATTCCTACGAGAGCGCCGGTCTGCTCAAGACGGTGACCCGCCCGCACGCCGACAACCGAACCTATCTGCCGGAGGCCATGCTGGCGCTGACGTTCATCACGGCGGCGCAGCAGGCCGGCTTCGGCCTGGACGAAATCCGGCCGCTGTTGCCGCTCGGGCGCGATGGCTGGGATCCGTCCGCGCTGTTGGCGGCGTTGCGGCGCAAAGTGGACAAGATCCAGTCGCTGGAGGCGCGGCTGGCTCATAGCAAGGCGCAACTGGTGGCGTTGATGCGCGATGCCGCGACCCGCCCCGATGGCGCCGACCGCGAGCTCTGCGCGCAGCGCGTGCTGGCGCGGGTGATGGGCAGGACGGCCTAGCGCGTCAATTGCGGGCCGGCCGCCGGTCACGGGGCGGTTCGCGTTGATGCCTGCGCCGGCAGGCCGTCGCTGGCGCGGGCGAAGCGCTCCACCAGGAAATCCAGCAATTGCCGCACGCGCGGCGCCAGGTAGCGGGTGCCGTGGAACACGGCGTGCACGCCGGCTTCAGCCACGCGGTATTCAGGCAACAGGGCTACCAGGCGTCCGGCGCGAATGTCGTCGGCGGCGTCCCAGATGGTCTTGCGGGCGATGCCGCGACCGGCCAGCGCCCAGCGGCGCGCCAGCGCGCCGTCGTTGGTTTCCCAGGCCTGGTCCAGCGGTACGGTGTAGGTCTCGGACCGGCCGTCCCGCGCGAAGTGAAAGGTGTTCAACGGACCGGCCGCGGTGACCAGCACGACGAATGTGTGATGCGCCAGATCGGCGGGCACGCGCGGCATGCCGTGCCGCGCCAGATACTCGGGCGAGGCGCACAGCACGCGCCAGTTGGGGGCGAGCGGGCGGGCGACCAGCGCGCCGTCCTGCGGCCGACCGAAACGGATGGCGAGGTCGATGTCGTCCTGCAACAGGTTCGAGAGCGAGTCCGACAGCGTCAGCGCGATTTTCAACTGCGGGTGCGCGACGCTGAATTCGTCCAGCCACTGGCTCAGCAGGTGGCGGCCGAAATCGGCCGAGGCCGAGATCCGCAGTTTGCCGCGCACTGCGTTCTGGCCCGCGTGCAGCGCGGCCTCGGCGTCCTCGACGGCGCGCAGGGCGATCTCGCAGTGCGACAGGTAGAGACGGCCTTCGTCGGTCAACTGCAGTTGGCGCGTGCTGCGATGGAACAGCCGGGTGCGCAGCGCGGCCTCCAGCTTGATCAGCCGCGCGCTGGCGGCGGCGGGCGACAGCCCCAGCTTGCGCCCGGCCGCCGACAGGCTGCCCAATGCCGCCGCTTCCACGAATAAACGCATATCGCCCAATCGGTCCGTCGCCATTTCAAATCCAGATTTGAAAGTCATTCAATGAATGGGCCAATTATCAAATAAATCCGCAAGAAGCACACTGGCGCCTCTTCAATCGGGGTGTGGCCCCTGAGGGGCAAAGGAGTGCGAACCATGAACGGAATTTCCGGGGCGGCGGCAAGCGCGGAGCGGCAGGCCGCTGCGCCGCGGCTGCCGATGGCGGCGTTGCTGGCGCTGACGATGTGCAGTTTCATCGCGACCGCCAATGAAACCGTGGCCGCCGGCCTGCTGCCGCAGATTGCGCGCGGCTTCGGCGTGTCGCAGGGCTGGGCGGGGCAGTGGGTGACGGCCTGCGCGTTGGGCTCGGGGCTGGCGGCGATGCCGTTGACGATCGCGCTGCACGCGTGGCGGAGGCGCCTCGCGCTGCTGTTGTCGGTGGCCGGATTCATCGTCGGCAATGCGGTGACCGCGCTGTCGCCGTATTTCGAACTGGCGCTGGCGGCGCGCCTGTTGGCCGGTATTGCCACCGGACTGGCCTGGAGCCTGCTGGCCGGCTATGCGCGGCGGATGGTGCCGGGCCCGTTGCAGGGACGCGCGATGGCGGTGGCGATGGTCGGCATTCCCATGGCCCTGGCGTTCGGCGTGCCGCTGAGCGCGTGGCTGGGCGAGCTGGCGGGATGGCGCGCGGTGTTCGGCGCGTTGTCCGGGTTGAGCGTGGCGCTGGCGGCATGGGTGCTGCGTTCGGTGCCCGATTACCCTGGGCAGGCTGCCCGCCGCCGCCTGCCGCTACGGCAGGTCTGGATGACGCCGGGGGTGCGGCCGGTCCTGGCCGTCATCCTGTTCTGGATCCTCGCGCACTACACCCTGTACACCTATATCGCGCCTTTCATGGCGGCGCGCGGCCTGGCCGGGCGCGTGGATGCGGCGCTGCTGGTCTTTGGCGTTGCGGCGCTGTGCGGCATCTGGATGACGGGCCTGCTGGTGGACCGTGGCCTGCGGGCGCTGGTGCTGGCCAGCCTGGGCGTGTTTGCGCTGGTGGCCCTGGCGCTGGGCCTGGGGTGGGCGACGGGGCCGGCGGTATTCGTGGCGATCGCGCTGTGGGGCATGAGTTTTGGCGGCGCGCCGACGTTGCTGCAGACGGCGCTGGCGGATACCGCGGGCGAGGGCGCCGAGGTGGCGCAATCGATGCTGGTGACGGTGTTCAACCTGGCCTTTGCGGCGGGCGGGGCGCTGGGCGGGGTGTTGCTCGAAACGGCAGGCGCGCAGGCGCTGCCGCGTGGCATCCTGGCGCTGCTGGGGGTGGCGATCGCGGTGGCGTGGAGCGCCAGGGGTCACGGCTTCAAGCCCGGCCGGCGGCGGGCGGCGCGTTGAGCGCCGGCGCTGCCGGCGTGCTAGCGCGCCGCCGGCGGTCGTTCCAACGCCGCGAACGTCTCGCGCACGCAATCGGCCATGCGCCGCGCGAGCGTGTTGACCGGGTGGTGCTCGGAGGTGACGGCGTAGCTGTGGAACTCCACTTTTTCCGAGAACGGGATTTCGCTTAGCTCGGCGATGCCGAGCGCGCGCGGGACCACCGGGTTGACGATGGACACGCCCAGCCCCTTGCCGACCATGCTGCAGATGGTGGTGGCGTACGGCGTTTCGATCGACAGCACGCGGGTGTCGTCGGGAAAGTGCCGGTCGATGGCGGCGCGGTTGAAGCTGCCGGCCGGCAGCGAGATGAAGTCCTGGTCGCGGAAGTCGGCGGGCGTCAGCACGGCCCGCGCCGCCAGCGGATGCGCGCGCGGCACGATGGCGGCGCCGTGTGTGGTGTTGATGCGCTCGTAACGCAGTCCCGGCAGGTCGGTGTGCAGCGAGCAGAAGCCGATATCGCAGACGCCGGTGGCCAGCCATTTGGCGACCGCGTCGGAGCCGCCCGTGTTGACCACCACCGGGATGTCCGAATGCTTTTCGCGGAACAGGCGGATTGCGTCGGGCAGGACGCATTGGGTGATCGAGCCGACCGCGCCGACCCGCAGCAGGCCGGTGCCGCGCCGGCGGATCGAGCTGGCGCTGTCGTTGAGCGATTCCAGGCCGATGAAGGCGCGTTCGACGTCGGCGTAGAAGGCCTCGGCCTCGGGCGTCGGAATGATACGGGTGCCGACGCGCTGGAACAGCACGAATCCCAGCGTCTTTTCCAGCAACGCGATCCAGCGGCTGACGTTGGGCTGCGAGGTGTGCAGCAGGCCGGCCGCGGTGGTCATGGAGCGCGTCATCATGACGGCGCGGAAGGCCTCGACTTGTTTGAAATTCATGCGTTTGACGGTCGGGAGACGAGCCGGCAAATCATATCATTTTTGTATGAGAAGCCGTAAAGATCTGATTTGACGTATGAATTGGCGCGGCGGGAGACTACGGCTTTCCTTGTTTCCCTCCGGACCGATATGGAATCCAAAGTCAGCGCCCGTCTCAAGCAACCCCTGGCCAAGGAGGTGCTCGAGCATCTCTTCCTGCCGCGCCTGAACCGCGAGTTCTTCGCCAACTTCGACATGCTCACGCAGATCAACCTGGCGCACCTGCTGATGCTGCGCGAGCGCGGCATCGTCGCTCACGACGCCGCGCGGCGGCTGGCGCGGGCGCTGTTGCAAATGCAGGCCGACGGCCCGCACGCGGTCGAGCTGGACGCGGCGCGCGAAGAGGCCTATTTCAACTACGAGGCGCACCTGATCAAGGCCGTGGGGCAGGAACTGGGCGGCCGGCTGCACACCGCCCGCAGCCGCAACGACATCGGCGCGACCATCGACCGCATGCGGGCGCGGGATTTCACGGCGCGCATCGGCAGCGCGCTGATCGGCGTGTCGCGCGCCGCGCTGGCGCAGGCCGAGCGCCATGCCGATTGCGTGATGCCGGGCTACACCCACATGCAGGCGGCGCAGCCGATCACCTACGGCTATTACCTGTCGGCGCTGGTGGATGCGTGGTCGCGCGATATCGGCCGGCTGGCGCACGTGCTGGAAACGGCGGACGCCTCGCCGCTGGGCGCCTGCGCGCTGGCGGGCACCTCGTTCCCGATCGACCGCGACAGCACCAGCGCCATGCTGGGCTTCAGCGGCCCGCTGGCCAATGCGCTGGACAGCGTGGCCTCGCGCGATTTCGCGCTGGAACTGAGCGCAACGCTGTCGATCATGATGATCACCTGCAGCCGCATGGTGCAGGACTTCTACATCTGGTCGACGCCGGAGTTCGGCTATCTGTCGTTTCCGGACAGCATTGCCAGCACCTCCAGCATCATGCCGCAGAAGAAGAACCCGGCGGTGCTGGAATACCTGCGCGGCAAGACGGGCCACCTGATCGGCCTGACCGGCGCGGCGCTGTCGACGGTCAAGTCGACCCACTTCACCCATTCGGGCGACAGCAGCCGCGAAAGCACCCGCACCTGTTGGGAGGCCTGCGAGGAGGCGCTGAAAGCGCTGGAATTGGTCCACCTGCTGGTCGAGCAGGTGGCGCCGAACCGCGAGCGCATGGCGGCGCGCGCGGCGGATGATTTCTCGACCGTGACCGACCTGGCGGACCTGTTGGTGCGCCAGGCCGACGCGTCGTTTCGCGATGCGCACCACATCATCGGCGCGGTGGTGCGGCAGGCGCTGGAGCAGGGCCTGCCGGCGCGCGCGATTGCGCCGGCGATGATCGTGGCGGCGGCCGAGGAACAGCTTGGCCGGCCGGTGGCGCTGGCGGCCGACGATATCGCCGCCTGCCTCGACCCGGTGCGCAATGTGGCCGCGCGGCTGTCGCCGGGCGGCCCGGCGCCGCAGTCGGTGCGGGCGCGCCTGCGCGAGCAGCACGCGGTCCTTGACTCGCGCCAGGCGGCGATCGACGCCGCGCGCGAACGCGCCGCCGACGCCCGCGAGACGCTGCAACGGCGCGCCCACGCGCTGGTCCATCAGGAAAACGGCATGGCCGCCGCCTGAGGCGCCGCCGTATGAATCAAACCAAGGGGAATTCCGTCATGTTCAAAGCACTGCCCAAACTTGCCGTGGCGCTGGCCGCGGCCCTGAGCCTTAACCCGGCGGCCCACGCGGCGCCGGCCTATCCCGCCAAGCCGATCACGCTGGTGGTGCCGTTCGCGCCGGGCGGCACCGTCAATCTGATGGGGCGCCTGCTGGCCAATCGCATGTCCGAGGCGCTGGGGCAGACGGTGATCGTCGAGAACAAGCCGGGCGGCGGCGGCAGCATCGGCGCCAACTTCGTGGCCAAGGCGGCGCCGGACGGCTACACGCTGCTGCTGGCGACGATGGGGCAGCAGTCGATCCTGCCGCTGATTTCGAAGAACCTGCCCTACAACGCCGACAAGGACTTCGCGCCGGTTGCGCTGTTCTCGACGGTGCCGAACGTGCTGGCGGTGTCCAGGGACGCGCCGGCCGCGACGGTGGCCGAACTGGTGGCGTACGGCAAGGCCAATCCGGGCAAGCTGAACATGGCCTCGGCGGGCATCGGCTCGGTGAACCACCTGACCGGCGAACTGTTCATGTTCCGCTCGGGCGCCCGTTTCGAGCACGTGCCGTACCGGGGCGCGGGGCCGGCCACGTCGGACCTGCTGTCGGGCCAGGTGCAGGTGCTGTTCGCCAACTTGCCCAATGTGCTGCCGTACGTCAAATCGGGGCAGGTACGGGTGCTGGCGGTGGCCAGCGACAAGCGCAGCGCGTCGATTCCCGACATCCCGACGCTGGCCGAGGCCGGCGTCAAGGATGCGGTGGTGGAATCCTGGTACGGCGTGATGGCGCCGGGCGGCACGGACCCGCAGGTCATCCGCAAGCTGCAGGACACGGTGATCGCCATTGCCAATGACAAGGCGCTGCTGGGGCAGTTGGCGGAGCAGGGCGCGGTGCCGTTTCCCGGTGGCAGCGAAGACCTGGCCAAGCTGTCGGCCGAGGAGACGCGGCGCTGGAAGCAGATCATCGACAGCGCCAGGATCCAACTGGATTGAGGCGGGGCGTCCGGGCGCGGCGCCGGCGGCCGGTTGCGCGCGACCGGCCGTTTTGCTTTCTACAGCGCCATCACCATCTCATGCCACGCCATGCCGCCATGATCGGACGGCGACGGCCGCACGTACTGGTAGCCGAGCTTGCGGTACAGCGCGATGTGGCGCTCCTTGCACATCAGGTGGATGGTCCGCTTGCCGAGGCCGCGGGCCTGCTCGACGAAGGCTTCCATCAGACGCGTGGAATATCCCTTGCCCTGATGGGCGGGGTCCACCACGACCGACATGATCACCACGTTGGGGGCGTCGGGATCGTGGCCCACCAGTTCCTTGAAGGCCTCGTCGGCCATTACCACCTGGTGGGCGCAGCCGCTGTTGATGAAGCCGACGATTATGCCGTCCTCCTCGAGCAGCAGGAAGCCCTGCGGATACTGGGCGATGCGGGTGGCGATCTTGGCGTGGGTGGCGGCCTCGTCGCCTTCGTAGGCGGTGTTTTCGATCTCGAAGCAGCGGTCGGTGTCGGCGGGAGTGGGGGCGCGGAAAGTCAGGGAAGGCATGGGCGTGGCGGGAAGGCGGGCCGGTCAGGCTGATGGCAAAAGGGATATGGTAGCGGCTCCATGAAATGCATGCGCCGGAGCAAAAAAACGCGCATTCCCCGCGAGGGGAATGCGCGAAATCGCTGTGCGGCGCGCGTCGGAAGTCCCGGCGCGGGCCCCGCTGGCATGCGGTACTTCGGCCCGAGTCCGCGTACGTCTTGCGGAATCTCCTGGCAAGCTTAGATACTGTTAGTCTCGTGGCTATACCGTGCGTCTCATTTTTTGGTCGGAGACGCCGGATTTACTTTTTGTCATATTTGGCATCCCGCTCCGTCCGCGCCATCCGCGCGGCAACCCGCAAGCATGAACCCGAGTGCTTACCCTGTCGGCCAACCGCCGCGCATGCCACCCGCGATCGCCCACCATCATTTCGATGTGGCGGCGCAGGCGCCTGAGCGCCGGCTTTTGGCCTGGCGCGACCAGGTCGGGCACGTGGTCGACGTGCTGCCCAGCCGCGACGCGCTGCGGCAGCCTTTCAATGCATCCATCGACCGCTATCGCGCCGGCTCGCTGATGTTCACCGAGTGCCGTTCCGACGCCATGCAACTGGAACGTTCGCTGGTGCGCATCTCGCGCGACAACATCCGCGATTTCGCCTTGCACGTATTCCTGGAGGGCGGCGTTGACGAGGTGACGGTGCGCAATGGCTCGCGGCCCGCCGCCGATGGCGGCGCGGCGCGGGTGATGGCGCTGGACCTGGGCCAGCCGATGCGCATGCGGCGCCGGGCCTGCCGGCTGTTGACGCTGTTCGTGCCGGCGGATCTGGTGCAGGAGGTGTTCCCGGATCCGCAGGCGATCCACGGCCGCATGCTGCGTGACGCCATGCCGTTGGCGCGGCTGGCGATCGGGCAGGTCGCGGCGCTGGCGCAGTCGGTGCGGGGTCTGGACCGGGCGCGGGCCGAGGCCGACATCACGGCCTGTGCGCGTCTGCTGCTGGCCGCCTTCGGCAGGGAGGCGCGACTGGCGGGCAATGCCCGCGCCGCCGCACGGGCGGCGATGTTTGCCCAGGTGCGACGCCACATCCAGGCCAATCTGCACCAGGCCGGCCTGACGCCGGACTCGGTGATCCAGGCGCTGTGCCTGCCGCGGCCGACGGTGTACCGCCTGTTCCAGCACGAGGGCGGGCTGGGCGCCTATATCCGCCATCTGCGGTTGCGGCTGGCGGCCGAGGAACTGGTGCGCTACCCACATCTGGGCGTCATGGAAATTGCCTACGGGCTGGGGTTCGGCAGCGCTTCGGACTTTGCCCGCGCGTTCCGGCGCGCCTACGACATGCCGCCGCAGGAATTCCGCGAGCAGTCCTGGCGCTGGCCCGAACGGGTCACGTTGCGGGCGTAGCGAGCGCGCAGACCTGCCGCACGCAGTCGCGCAGCCAGCGGTGCCCGGGGTCGGCATCCATGCGCGGATGCCAGAGCATCGAGATCGTCAGGCCGGGCGCCTGCACCGGCAGCGCGAAAGTGTGCATGCCGGCGCGCAGGTTGGTGGTGTGGCGTTCCGGCACGCTGGCGATCAGGTCGGAGGCGCGCGCCAGGGCCAGCGCGTCGGAAAAGCCGGCGACGATGACCGTGATCTGGCGCGCCAGGCCGAGCGCGTGCAGCGCGTCGTCGATCGGCCCCTTGTCCAGGCCGCGGCGCGAGACCAGCACATGCTGGCCGGCGGCGTAGCGCGCCGCCGTGACCTTGCCTTTGGCCAGCGGATGGCCGGCGCGCACCACGCCGATGAATCGGTCGCGAAACAGCGCCCGTGTGCGGATCTCGGGGCTGCTGGCGGCGCCGATCACGCCGGTTTCCAGATCGGCGCTGCCGTCGCGCAGCGGGGTGCTGTCCTTGTCTGGCTTTTGCACGAAGCGCAGCCGCACGCCTGGCGCCTCGCGTTGGGCCAGGGCGATCAGCGCCGGCCCGAAGTATTCGACGAAGCCGTCGCTGACGCGCAGCGTGAAGCCGCGCGAGAGCTTTGCCGGGTCGAGCAGTTCGGCGGGGCGCAGCACGGCCTGCGCCTCCTGTACCAAGCGGCTGACCTGGTCGCGCAGTTCCTGGGCGCGCGGCGTCGGCACCAGGCCGCGGCCGGCCCGCACCAGCAGCGGATCGCCGGTGGTCTCGCGCAGCCGCGCCAGCGCCCGGCTCATCGCCGAGGGGCTCAGGCGCAGGCGGCGCGCGGCGCGCGCGACATTGCCTTCGGTCAGCAGGACGTCGAGCGTGAGCAGCAGGTTGAGGTCGGGGCGGGACATGGCGCGACGGTATCACGGCGCGGCCATGAGATGGCGTCAAACGCACGAATAAAGTGCAAATGCTGCGTCTTCCGCCATGTGCCTGGCGGTCCTACGCTGGCGGCTGGGCTGTTCCGGCGCGCGCCGGACGGCCGTTTCCAACCGCTACGGACCTTCATGTCGCAATCCCTTCCGCATTCCGTCCCGGCCGCCCGCGCCGTCGCCTGGCCGCTGGCCAGCCTGGCCCTGTCCCTGTTGCTGGCCTCGCTGGGCACCAGTAGCGCCAACGTCGGCCTGCCGACCCTGGCGCGAGTCTTCGATGCGCCGTTTTCCCTGGTGCAGTGGATCGTGCTGGCCTATCTGCTGGCGATCACGCTGTGCGTCGTCGGCGCGGGCCGCCTGGGCGATCTGATCGGACGGCGGCGCCTGTTGCTGGCGGGCATCGCCGTGTTCACGGCGGCCTCGGCGCTGTGCGGACTGGCGTCTTCGTTGTGGCTGCTGCTGGCGGCGCGCGCGCTGCAGGGTGCGGGCGCCGCCGTGATGATGGCGTTGACGATGGCGTTCGTCGGCGATCTGCTGCCCCGGGAGCGGACCGGCAGCGCCATGGGGTTGCTGGGCACGATGTCGGCGGTGGGCACCGCGCTGGGGCCGACCCTGGGCGGCGCGCTGATCGCCGCGCTCGGTTGGCGCTGGATCTTCCTGGTGAACCTGCCGCTGGGCGTGTTGGCGCTGGCGCTGGCGCGCCGCCACCTGCCGGCGGACCGGGGCCGGGCGGGGGGCGGCGCGCGCTTCGATCTCGCGGGCACGTTGCTGCTGGCGCTGACGCTGGCGGCCTACGCCTTGGCGATGACGCTGGGCGGCGGCCATTTCGGCGCGCTCAATGCCGCCCTGCTGCTGGGCGCGGCCGGCGGCGGCTGGCTGTTCCTGCGTGCCGAGGCGCGCACCGCTTCGCCGTTGCTGCATCCGGCGATGCTGCGCCAACCGTTCCTGGCGGCGGGGCTGGCGATGAACGCGCTGGTGTCCACGGTGATGATGGCGACCTTGGTCGTCGGCCCGTTCTACCTGACCCAGGCGCTGGGGTTGAGCCCGGCGCGGGCCGGGCTGGCGATGTCGGCCGGGCCGCTGGTCAGCGCGCTGTGCGGCGTGCCGGCGGGGCGCCTGGTGGACCGCTGCGGCGCCGGGCGCATCACGCGCGCGGCGCTGGTCGCGCTGGCCGTCGGCACGGGCCTGCTGGCGGCCGCGCCGGCGGCGCTGGGCGTGGCGGGCTACATCGGTCCGATCGTGTTGCTGACCGCGGGCTATGCGACGTTCCAGGCCGCCAACAACACCGGCGTGATGGCGGCGATCGACGCGCGCCAGCGCGGCCTGGTGTCGGGCATGCTGAACCTGTCGCGCAATCTGGGACTGGTGACCGGGGCGTCGGTCATGGGCGCGGTGTTCGCGCTGGGGACGGGCGCGACTGACCTTGCGGCGGCGCCGCCAGTGGCGGTGGCGCGGGGCATGGCGCTGGCCTTTGGCGTGGCGGCGGGGCTGGGAACGGCGGGCTGGATGATCGCGTGGCGCGGCCGGGCGCGAAGCGCGTAGCGCGCGGTCGATGACAGGACGATTGCCTAAAAGGCGAAGGTCTGGCGCAAGAGTCCGCCGCCATCCAACCGCTCGCTCCATGACGTGCCGCGGCGCCCGTATGGCCTGCGCGCCGAGTCGATCGCTCGACGCTAGGCCGCGCCCGTCAGCCGCAGGATCCACCAGGCCAGTCCCACCGCCACGGCCGCCAGCACGATGCGACGCAGTCCGCCGCCTTGGCGCGGCACCGCGCCGGGCGCCGAAGCGTCAACCACGGACGGGCCCGGGGCGGCCGTTGGCGCCGCGCTGCGCACGTCCGGGATATCCGTTTCGATGATGAATTCCGGCTTGGCGGCGGCGTGGCGCGCGTCCGGTCCCGCCAGGCCGCCGATGTCCACGCCGGCCTCCCGCAGCGCGTCCCACAGGCCGCTGTCGTTCAGGCCCTTGCGCACCGCCTCGATACGGTCGCGGTCCGCGCGGGGCACCTCGTCCATGCTGTCATAGCGGCGCCCGTTCACGGTGACCGCGCCGTTCTTGATCTCGACCTCGAAGCGACCGTCGCCGTCGGCGCCGACGTAGCGCCATTGCTCGGTGAGGGCTTCTTCGGTGTCGTGTCGCACGCCACGCAGCCCGCCAAAGGCATCCTGCGGATCGCCCGAGGCGCCGCTCGACATCGACCAGCTACGCGTGGTGGTCGAGCTGCGCCAGGTTTTGCTTTTTTCCGTCATCGAATCGTTTCCGTGAGTAACGTTTGTTATTGGGCCGGAAGCGGGTACGCGGTGGCCGCTGGCTGACTGCGCACTATACAGACGCGGTGCAGTCCTGAATTCGTCTGACAGTGTCCTTAATGCAAAAGTAAATCCCAAGTCAAGAAAATCGATCTGATCCGGTCGGAACAGCAGATCAGTTGGTCTGAAAAGCGCATAATGAGGGCCACCTTTCCTTGCGTCCCTTTTCAAGGATCGGTCTGCTTTTCAGTAACGAAGAAGAGCGTGTTGTCACCAGGGCGCGGCCCGGCAGTTCGTGTTTCCAGGAGTGCATGTGCGGCTGTGCGCCAGGACGACTTGGAATTTTCACGGAGATGTCTATGACACAAGATGCAAAGCCGCGCAGGCGGTTTCTGCAGGCGCTGGCCATCGTGCCCGCGTCGACGCTGGCGGTGGGGGTGGCCGCCACGGGCTGTACCAACGCCGCCGACGGCGGCGCGGCCCGCTCGGCCAAGGCCTATGAGCCTACCTACTTCACCAAGCCCGAATGGAACTTCATCGTGGCAGCGGTCGATCACCTGATTCCCGCGGACCAGTACGGCCCCGGCGCCATCGAGGCCGGCGTGCCGGAGTTCATCGACCGCCAGATGGAAACGCCGTATGGCCACGGCAAGCTCTGGTACATGCAGGGGCCGTTCCATCCCGACGTGGCGCCGGAACTCGGCTACCAGTTGAACCAGAATCCGCGCGAGGTCTACCGCCATGGCATCGAGGCCTGTGACGCGTGGTGCAAGAAGACCCACGGCAAGGTCTTCGCCGAACTCGACAAGCCCCTGCAGGAACAGATCCTGAAGGACCTGCAGGCCGGCAAGATCGAGTTCGACGCGGTCCCCGCCAAGACCTTCTTCAGCTTCCTGCTGGGCAACACCAAGGAAGGCTTCTTCGCCGACCCGATGTACGGCGGCAACAAGAACATGGTGGGTTGGAAGATGGTGGGTTTCCCGGGCGCGCGCGGCGACTACATGGACTGGGTCGACCAGCCCAACGTCAAGTATCCCTACGGGCCCGTGTCGATTTCCGGGGAAAAGGGGTAAGCGATGGCGATCAAGAAAGACAAAGTGGACGCCGTGCTGGTGGGCTTCGGCTGGACCGGCGCGATCCTGGGCCAGGAGCTGACCGAAGCCGGCCTGCACGTGCTGGCGCTGGAACGTGGCGCCATGCAGGACACCCCCAAGGACGCGGAATATCCCAAGGTGCTCGACGAGCTGGCGTACTCCGTGCGCGGCAAGCTGTTCCAGGACCTGTCCAAGGAGACGGTGACGATACGGCATGGCGTGGACGACGTGGCCGTGCCGTATCGCCAGAATGGCTCCTTCCTGCTGGGCACGGGCGTGGGCGGCGCGGGCTTTCACTGGAACGGCATGCACTACCGCGTGCTGCCCGAGGAACTGGAACTGCGCACCCGCTACGAAACGCGCTACGGCAAGAACTTCATTCCAGAAGGCATGACGATCCAGGACTTCGGCGTCACCTACGACGAGCTGGAACCGTACTTCACCAAGTTCGAGTACGTCTGCGGCACCTCGGGCAAGGCCGGCAACCTGAACGGCAAGATCGTCGAGGGCGGCAACCCGCTGGAAGGCAAGCGCAGCAAGGAATTCCCGCTGCCGCCGCTGGCCACCACCTACGGCGCGCAACTGTTCGACAAGGCCGCGCGCGAAGTGGGCTTCCATCCGTATCCGGCGCCCGCGGCCAACGCCTCCGGCCCGTACACCAACCCGTACGGCGTGCGCCTGGGTCCCTGTAATTTCTGCGGCTTCTGCGAGAACTACGGCTGCTACATGTATTCGAAGGCCTCGCCGCAGACCACCATCCTGCCGGTGCTGCTGAAAAAGCCCAACTTCGAACTGCGCACCCACTCGCACGTGATCAAGGTCAACCTCGATTCGACCGGCAAGAAGGCCGTCGGCGTGACCTACATCGACGCGCAGGGCCGCGAGATCGAGCAGCCCGCCGACCTGGTGATCCTGTCGGCCTACCAGATGCACAACGTGCGCCTGCTGCTGTTGTCGGGCATCGGCAAGCCCTACGATCCCAAGACCAACGAAGGCGTGGTCGGCAAGAACTACGCCTACCAGATGAACGGCGCGGTCAACGTGCTGCTGCCCAAGGGCACCCAGCTCAACCCGTTCGTCGGCACCGGCGCCGGCGGCGTCGGCATGGATGACCTGAACGGCGACCAGTTCGACCACGGCCCGCTTGGCTTCATCGGCGGCGCCAGCATCCGTCACATCCGCTACGGCGGCCGTCCCATCAAGATGACGCCCACCACGCCCGGCACCCCGTCCTGGGGCACCGCGTGGAAGGCCGGCGTGCAGGACGCCTACCAGCGCTACATGACCATCGGCATCTCCGGCTCGGTGATGTCGTACCGTGACGCCTACCTGTCGCTGGACCCGACCTACAAGGACAGCTTCGGCCAGCCGCTGCTGCGCATGACGTTCGATTGGCACGACAACGAATTCGACATGCTCGGCCACATGGGCAACAAGATGGAGGAAGTGGCCAAGGCCATGAAGCCGGAGAAGCACTTCGTCGCCGTGCGCAAGAAGGGCGCGCGCTACGACACCCGGGTCTACCAGAGCACGCACAACACCGGCGGCGCCATCATGGGGGCCAATCCCAAGGAAAGCGTGGTCAACAAGTACCTGCAAAGCTGGGACGTGCCCAACGTGTTCGTGATGGGCGCCTGCGTGTTCCCGCAGAACATGGGCTACAACCCGACCGGTCTGGTGGGCGCCCTGGCGTACTGGGCCGCGCAGGCGATCCGCGACCAGTACCTGAAGAACCCCGGCCCGCTGGTCCAGGCGTAAGGAGCCGACAATGATGAAGAAAACCATTGTTGCCGCGCTCTCGATCCTGGCTTGCGGCACCGGCTGGGCCGCCGATGGCACGCCCGCCACCGCGGATGCGCAGTTGATCAAGCAGGGCGAATACCTGTCGCGCGCCGGCGACTGTATCGCCTGCCACACCGCCAGGGACGGCAAGCCGTTCGCTGGCGGCCTGGGCATCGAGTCGCCCCTGGGTACGATCTATTCCACCAATATCACGCCCGACAAGGACACGGGCATCGGCAACTATACGTTGGAGGACTTCGACCGTGCCGTGCGCCATGGCGTGGCCAAGGACGGCCATTCGCTGTATCCGGCCATGCCGTATACCGCCTACGCCAAGGTCACGCCGGATGACGTCAAGGCCCTGTACGCCTACTTCATGCACGGCGTCGAGCCGGTCAAGCAGGCCAACAAGGACACCGACATCACCTGGCCGCTGTCGATGCGCTGGCCGCTGGGCGTGTGGCGCTGGATGTTCGCGCCCGACGTGGCCACTGCGCCGGTCACCGCCACCCCCGCCAACGACGCGGACAAGCAGGCGCTGCTGCGCGGCCAGTACCTGGTCGAAGGGCTGGGCCATTGCAGCACCTGCCACACCCCGCGCGGCTTCGCGCTGCAGGAAAAGGCGCTGACCGACGCCGACGGCTCGGCCTTCCTGTCCGGCGGCGTGGTCGAAGGCTGGCTCGCCAAGAACCTGCGCGGCGACATGACCGACGGCCTGGGTAGCTGGAGCAAGGAAGACATCGCCGCCTTCCTCAAGTCCGGCCGCAACGGCCATTCGGCCGCGTTCGGCGGCATGGCGCAGGTGGTGCAGGACAGCACCCAGCACCTGACCGACGCCGACGTCAACGCCATCGCGGTGTATCTGAAGAGCCTGCCGCCGGTGAACAAGAACGCCACCCAGCCGCTCGCCTACAACGACACCGTGGCGCAGGCCCTGCGCAGCGGCAAGGATACGAGCGACGGCGCGATGACGTTCCTGAACAACTGCGCGGCCTGCCACCGCAGCACCGGCAAGGGCTACGCGGAAACCTTCCCGCAGTTGGCGCTGAGCTCGACGGTGAACTCGGCCGATCCCGCGTCGCTGATCCACATCGTGCTCAAGGGCGCGCAGATGCCGGGCACCTCGGCCGCGCCGACGGCGTATGCGATGCCGGGCTTTGACTGGCGCCTGACCGACAAGGAAGTCGCCGACGTGGTGACCTTCGTGCGGTCAAGCTGGGGCAACCAGGGCGCGGCGGTGAGCGCGTCGGACGTGGCCAAGGTGCGCAAGGAAGTGGGCGCGGCCAAGGCGCCGGCGCGATAATCGCGCTGCCGCGGGCTGGCCGGCCCGCGGCGCCCCGATGGGATTCGCCCGCTTCGGCGGGCGAATTTTTCCGATGTCGCCGGGCATGTTGAACACCTTTACACCTTCTGGAGAATTTCCCACCATGATGCGTCCTCTGCTCTTGGCGGCATCGCTGGCCGTGGCCGGCAGCGCGACGGCGGCGCCTTCCTTCAACTGCGCCAAGGCCGCCACGCCGGTCGAGAAAGCGATTTGCGCCAACCCGGCGCTGGCGGACCAGGATGCGGCGATCGCGCGGCAATACAAGGATGTGCGGGACAAGCTGGATGCCGAAGCGGCCAAGTCGCTGACCGCCGATCAACGCTATTTCCTGGGCATGCGGGACAGGGTCTATGAGCAGCCTTTCACGCACAGCACACCTGCCAAGGAAATGGCCACCTTCATGCGGGCGCGCCTGGCTTTGTTGAAGGCCATCAATCCGCATCCGGCCGCCGGCTTCGTCGGCAAGTGGCGCAACATCGAGGGCGAGATCGAGATCACGCGAGGCGCCAACGGCGAGTTGGCCGTGGCGGTCAATTCGTGGATGCCTTACTACGGCAATTGGATCTGCGACCTGAGCGGCAATGCGGTGGTTGATGGCGACAGCCTGAAAGTGACCTACCAGGACGGTCCGCCCTGGGTCGTGACGCTGACGCGGCGCGGCGCCGTGCTGGTGGCGCGCCAAACGGCGCCTGCTGGCACCCCCGACGACGGCTCGGGTCCGCCTTTCTGCGGCCGCAATGGCGGCGTGGCCGGCGACTGGTTCGCGGCGCGCTGACGCGCCCCCGCCAGGCTCACTGGCGATTGATCAGGTTTTGCCTGTCCTGGATGAACCCGGGCAGGTTCGGGCGTTCTCCGTCGCCACGCTGGACGTCCAGGCGCTGGCGGGGGCGCGTGTCGTCACACCGGCCGCTCGTAGCGGCGCGCCTGCACCTCGATGCCGCCGATCCGGTCGGTTTCGGTGCCGGTGTTGCGCCAGCCCTGTCGTTCGTAGAAGGCGATGGCGCGGGCGTTGCCTTCGAGCGCATACAGATATAGGCGCGACGCGCCGCGCGCGCGGGCCCAGGCCTCGGCGCGCGCCACCATGAGCTTGCCGGCGCCGGTGCCTTGCCAGGGCGGCAGCACGTGCAGGTTGTCCAGCAGCACCGCGCCGGGGTGATCGTGTTCCTGCTTGACGCAGACGAAGCCGATCGGCTGGCCGTCCTGCTCGGCGATGAACACGGCCTGCGCGTCGGCGTCGCGCATCCGGTCCTGCCAGTGGACCATGCGGTCGTCGGCCAGGCCGGCGTCGAGAAAGCCATCCGGCAGCAGGCCGCGATAGGTGACGGCCCAACTGGCCGCGTGCATGGCGGCGATGGCGTCGGCGTCGCGGGCGGTGGCCTGGCGCAGGGTGACGGCGGAACGGGACATGGATTCCTTTGGGACGATGACGGACGATCCGGCCTGGCGCGTGGCCAGGGCGAGCATGTTGCCGGATGAGTTTGACAGGTTTGGCGGCGTCCAGCAGCATCGTGCCATGAACCGTCCGCACCGCCCGTCCGCCCTGATTATTCGCCCCGCTGGGACCTCGGTGGGGTAGCGCGCGTCGGATCATCGCTACATCAACCCGCCAATGGCGGGTTTTTTGTTGGCGCGCCTGTTGGTTTTCTCCAGAGGCAGTCCATGCAATCGAACGCGTTTCCGTCCCGTCCCCGGCCGAACCGGTGCTGCATTTCCTGGACTTGCCCGATGCGGTCTGCAAGGCGCGGTTGCGGGCGCGCAATGAATCGGGCGCCCATCCTTACACCACCAGCGAGGCGCAGTACGACGCGATCACCGCATACTTCGTGGCGCCGCAGGACGACGAGGGGTTCGAGATCGTGCGCCACTAGGTACAAGCCGAGGGCGGCGGACGGCGATACGGCCTGCTATGATTACTGGATAAATACCCAGTTACCAAGACCGGCTGATGCTGCCCCCGCACCGCTACTACTACCTGCACAATTTCCAGCGCGCGCTTGCGTGGGTCGGCGAGCGCTACGCGGATCTGCTGGATGCCCGCGAACGCCGCTTCATGTCGGATTTCGCCGCGCTGCCGCAGGCCTCGCAGGCGTTGCTGGTGCGCATGTTGATGCGGCGCGGGCCGTGGTTCCGCGCCAGCCGCCTGGCCTACGAGGAAATCCCCGATACGGTCGAGGCCGCCGCGCCGTTGCTGACGCTGGGGTGGCTGGACGCCGACGCTCCCATGACGCTGGACGAATTGTTCGGGCTGCATACGCGGCCCGAACTCGACCGGTTGTTCGCCGACTCCCGCCCCAAGGGCGCGGCGCGCAAGGCCGACCTGCTGGCGCTCCTGCGTGCCAGCCAGCCCGAGGCGCAGCCCTATGCGAGCTGGAATCCCGCCGCCGGCCCCGACCGCGCAGGCGCGGACGGCACGCGCGTCGTTGCGGCCGGCCGCAACGCGGCGATGCCGTTCGATCCGGCCTGGCGCGTCGCGGTTGCCGACCTGTGCGAACGCCTGCGCCTGATGTTCTTCGGCAACCTGCACCAGGACTGGTCAGAGTTCGTGCTGGCGGACCTGGGCGTGTTCCAGTACGAAACGGTGCCGTTCGAGCCTTCTTCGCGGGCCTTCCAGGCGCGGGAAGACGTCGACCGCTACCTGGCCCTGCATGCCTGTCGCCGGGCGCTGGATGATGGCCCGGACGTCGATGCGCTGTTGCAGGCGGTGGCCGACTGCGCCAGCGGCAACGCCTGGCTGGAAAAGCGCCGCGCCAAGGTGCTGCTGCGCCTGGGCCAGGCCTGCGAGCGGGCCCAGGATTGGGCGGCGGCGCAACGGGTGTACGCGCTGTGCGCCTACCCCGGCGCGAGGCATCGCCGCATCCGCGTGTACGAGCGCATGGCGCGTTTCGACGAGGCGCTGGCGTTGGCGCTGCAAGCCGAGGCCCGGCCCGAAAGCGAGGAGGAATCCCAACGCGTGGCGCGCATGTTGCCGCGCCTGCGTCGCAAGCTGGGGCAGGGCGCGCCGCGCGGCGCGGCCGCGCCGGTGAGCCGTTTCGACCTGGCGCTGGAGCGGCCCGAGCCGACGGTGGCGGTGGAATTCGCGGCGCGCGATCACCTGCACCGCGACGAGGCGCCGGTCCATTATGTCGAGAACACGCTGATCAATTCGCTGTTCGGCCTGCTGTGCTGGCCGGCAGTGTTCGCGCCGTTGCCGGGCGCATTCTTCCATCCGTTCCAGCGCGGGCCGGCCGACCTGGACGCACCTGATTTCCACGCCCGGCGCGAGGCCCTGTTCGCCGCCTGCCTGGCGCAACTGGACACGGGCGAATACCGCGTCACGATCCGCCAGCGCTACGCCGCCAAGCAGGGCGTGCAATCGCCGTTCGTGTTCTGGGGCGCGCTGGACGAAGCGCTGCTGGAGCGGGCGTTGCACCACCTGCCGCCAGCGCACCTGAAACTGTTTTTCCTGCGGCTGCTGCGTGACGTCAAGGCCAACCGGTCGGGGCTGCCCGACCTGATCCGCTTCCAGCCGGACGCGCCCGGCTATGAACTCATCGAGATCAAGGGGCCGGGCGACAAGCTGCAGGACAACCAGATCCGCTGGCTGGCGTACTGCGCCGAGCATGGCATGCCGGTGCGCGTCTGTCATGTCAGTTGGCGCGACGCGGCGTGCGCATCGCAGCCGCCGGCCTCGACGCACCGTGCCGCCCCGGAAGGGCCGGCGCCATGACGTACGCCGTGGCGGTGCGCGCGCTCTGCGAATTCACGGCCCGCGCCGGCGACCTGGATCTGCGCTTCACGCCCGCGCCCAGCGGCCTGGAGGGCATGGCCGGCCACGCCGCCGTGACCGGCCGGCGCGGGCCCGCCTACGAAACCGAGGTGGCGCTGACCGGGCAATACGAAAACCTGCTGGTGCGCGGCCGCGCCGATGGCTACGACCCGCAGGCCAATCAGGTCGAAGAGATCAAGACCTACCGCGGCCGGCTCGACAGCGTGCGCGACAACCACCGCGCCGCCCATTGGGCCCAGGCGCGGGTCTACGGTCACCTGCTGTGCCAGGCGCGCGGCCTGGCGCAGGTCCGCGTGGCGCTGGTGTACTTCAACGTGGCCACCGAAGAAGAAACCCTGCTCGTCGAGACCCGCGACGCGGCCTGGCTGGCGGCCTTCTTCCAGGAGCAGTGCGAACGCTTCCTGGCGTGGTCGCGCACCGAGCTGGCGCACCGCCAGGCGCGTGACGCGGCGCTGGAGAAGCTGGCGTTTCCCTATGGCGAGTTCCGCAGCGGCCAGCGCGAGCTGGCGGTGTCGGTGTACCGCACGGCGCGCGACGGCCGTTGCCTGATGGCGCAGGCGCCCACCGGCATCGGCAAGACGCTGGGCACCTTGTTTCCGCTGCTCAGGGCCGCCCCGGGCGCGGGGTTGGACAAGGTGTTCTTCCTGGCGGCCAAGGGTTCGGGGCGCGGGCTGGCGATGGCCGCGCTGGATACGCTGAACGCGCAGCCGGCGGCGCCCGGCCTGCGGGTGCTGGACCTGCAGGCGCGCGACAAGACCTGCGAGCATCCCGACAAGGCCTGCCATGGCGATTCCTGCCCGCTGGCGCAGGGCTTCTACGACCGCCTGCCCGCCGCGCGCGAGACGGCGCTGTCGCAGCCGCGGCTGGATGCCCCGGCGGTGCGCGCGGCGGCCCGCGCGCATCAGGTCTGCCCGTATTACCTGTCGCAGGAATTGATCCGCTGGAGCGACGTGGTGGTGGGCGACTACAACTATTACTACGACGCCACCGCCATGCTGCACGCGCTGACGCAGGCGCATCAGTGGAAAGTGGCGGTGCTGGTGGACGAGGCGCACAACCTGGTCGACCGCGCGCGCCGCATGTACACCGGCGAATTGAGCCAACTTGGGCTGGCGGCGGCGCGCCAGGCCGCGCCCAAAGCCCTGAAAAAGCCGCTGGACGGCCTGCAGCGTTCCTGGACCGCGCTCAACAGGAAGCAGGCCGAGTCCTACCAGGCCTACGACGAGGCGCCGGCCGGTGTGCTGGCGGCGGTGCAGAAGGCGGTGGCCGCCATCACCGACTACCTGGGCGAGGCGCCGCTGGCGCAGGACGATCCGGTGCTGGCCTTCTATTTCGAGGCGCTGCATTTCATGCGGCTGGCCGAGCAGTTCGGGCCGCACGCGCTATTCGACGTGACGCGGGCCGAAGGCGGGGCGCGCGGCGCCAAGACGCCGCCGTCCACGCTGTGCGTGCGCAACGTGGTGCCGGCGCCGTATCTGGCCGCGCGGCACGCGGCGGCGCACGCCACCGTGCTGTTCTCGGGCACCTTGAGTCCGCAGCAGTTCTATCGCGACACCCTGGGCCTGCCGGCCGAGGCCGCGTGGATCGACGTGGCCGCGCCGTTCCAGGCCGAACAACTGGCGGTCAAGGTGGTCGGTCATGTGTCGACCCGCTACCGCGACCGCGAACGCTCGCTGCAGCCGATCGCCGACCTGATCGCCGACCAGTACGCGCGCCGGCCGGGCAACTATCTGGGCTTTCTGAGCAGCTTCGACTATCTGCGGCAGGTGGCCGATCTGATGCGCGCGCGCCATCCGCAGGTGCCGATCTGGCTGCAGACGCCAGGCATGGACGAGGCCGGCCGCGCCGCCTTCCTGGGACGCTTCACCGAAAGCGGGCAGGGCGTCGGCTTCGCGGTCCTCGGCGGCGCTTTTTCCGAGGGCGTGGACCTGCCCGGCAAGCGGCTGATTGGCGCCTTCATCGCCACGCTGGGGCTGCCGCAGGTCAATGCCGTCAACGAGAACATCAAGCGCGCCATGGAGCGGCGCTACGGCGAGGCGCAGGGCTACGACTACACCTATCTCTATCCCGGCATGCAGAAGGTGGTCCAGGCGGCGGGCCGCGTCATCCGCACCGAGCAGGACGTGGGCACGGTGCACCTGATCGACGATCGCTATCGCCGCGCCAAGGTGCGCAACCTGCTGCCGAGCTGGTGGCGGGTGGATTGAACGAGGATGCCGCCCATTGCTGCTTCGCGCCTGCCGCGGGGCGGGCGTTCAGGGGACAGGCCGCCGCCGGCCGCGCCGACGCGTTGAGCGCGCGGGCCGCGCTCAGGCCGAGCGCAGTTCGGTCAGCGGCTGGTTCGGGTCGCGGCTGAGCTGGTAGCCGTACCACAGGCTGCGCGCCATGCGCTTGGCCATCTCACCGGCGGCATCGGCCAGCGCGCGGTTGGGCAGGGCCGCCAGGGTCTCGCCCCACAGCGCCAGCCAGCGCTCGAACAGCTCGGTGCTCAGGTGCGGCATGGCGGCATGCTTGGGCATGGGCATGCCGGTGAACCGCCGCGTGCCCAGCAGCACGGCCGACCAGAAATCCGAGAGCGTCGCCAGGTGTTCGTCCCAGTCGTGCACCTGGGCCTCGAACACCGGACCCAGCGCGGCATCGGCGCGGGCCTTGGCGTAGAACGTATGCACCAGGCCGCGGATTTCGGCTTCGGTGCAGATGTCGGGTTCGGGCGGGTCGGGTTCGGACAACGGAGGCTCCTGGCGGCGTGAAACGGCAGCACGAATAGTAGGGCGAGGCTGCGCGAGGACGGATTGATCTGGCGCAAGCCGCCGCATGGCCCCGGGCGCGCGCGGGCGCGGGGATCATGCGGCCGGCGATCCATGCGCCCGGGCCCTGCGGCCGGCGATCAATGCGCCTGGGTCCGCACCCGCGTCATCGGCGCCGTCTCGGGCCGCGCCAGCAAGGCGTAGACCAGCACGGCCAGCGCCAGCGCGAATCCGGCCAGCGCGTACAGCACCTGTCCGAAGGCCTGGTCGTAGGCATGGCGCAGCAGGTCGCCGGCGCCGGACAGCAGCGCGCCTGCTTCGTCCAGTTGTCCGAGGGCGGCGCGGTTGGCGGCCTGCAGCAGGGCCGGAGCGCCCGCGTCGGGCAGGGCGGCGGCCTGGGCGTGGATCAGGGTGGCCAGCAGGGCGCTGAGAACGGCAATGGCCACCCCATCCGCGGATACGCGCACGGTATTGAAGATGCCGGTGGCCATGCCGACCCGCTCGTGCTCCACCACGCTGACCGCCATGGCGTCCATCAGCCCCCAGGGCAGCCCGATGCCGATGCCGATCAGGCTCATCGGCAGCCACAGCCGGTCGGCGTTGCTGCCCAGGTCGCGGGCCAGCCAGGCCAGGCCGATGGCCGCCAGCACCAGGCCGGTGCTGGACAGCGCGGCAGGGCTGAAGCGGCGCGTCAGCAGCGCGGCCAGGAACGGCACCACCAGCAGCGGCGTGGCCAGGCCCATCATCAACTGGCCGGCGCGCAGCGCGCTGTGGCCATCGATGCCGATGAAGCGGCTGGGCAGGAGAGCGATCAGCGCAATGAACAGGAACGCCGGGGAGGCCGCCAGCGCCTGCACGCCGACAAAGCGCGGGCGGCGGAACAGCGACAGGTCCAGCATCGGATGCGTGGCGCGGGTTTCCGCGAGGATGAAGGCGATGCCCAGCAGCGCCGAGGCCAGCAGCGAGCCAGCCACCGCGGGATCGGTCCAGCCGTTTTCGGGGGCCAGCAGCATGCCATAGGTGAACAGCCCCAGCGCACCGGTGAAGCTGAGCGCGCCGCGCCAGTCGAAGCGGCCGCCGGCCGCGCCCGGGGTGGCGCGCACGCTGGCCGCGACCAGCGCCAGCCCGCCCAGCCCGACCAGTCCGGTGCCGTGGAACACCCAGCGCCAGCCGGCCGTCTGCACCAGCCAGCCGGAGATCAGCGGTCCGAACGACAGGCCGATGCCGAAAGTGGTGCCCAAGAGGCTGAAGGCGCGGGCGCGAGCGGCGCCATGGAACAGCGGCGCCAGCGACGACATGGCCGCGGCGAACGCCGCGGCGCCGCCCACGCCCTGCATCAGTCGCAGGAAGTCGATCCAGCCGGCCGACGGCGCCCAGGCGATGGGAAAGGTGAAGGCGCAGAACCAGGCCAGTCCGCCCAGCCAGACGCGGCGCGGGCCATACAGGTCGGTGAGGCTGCCGGACACCATGATGACGCTGCCGTAGGCCAGGATGTAGCCGTTGAGGATCCAGTTAAGTTGCACGGAGGTGCCGCCCAGCGCCTGGCTGATCGACGGCAGGACCACCGCCGGGCCGGTGAAGCACAGGGGAATGAGCACGGCTGTGAGGCAGGCCGCCAGCAGTTGCAGCCAGCGATTGGAGGCGGGAGAGGGATGCGATGGGGTCATGTCGGTATAGCGGCGCGAAGCCGGGTGGGCAAACAGAAAACGGGCGAGCGCGGCGCCCGGGCGGGGCGCCATGGAACGCAATGCCGGCAGGATAGGCAGCCTCTGATAAAAGAAAAATAGGCTAGGATTCCGAATATTCCGGACATTCATGTCCGTATTGAAGGAAATTGGCATGGACAGCCTGAGTGGTATCGGCGTTTTCGTGCTGGTGGCGGACACGCGCAGCTTTGCCGAGGCGGGGCGGGTGCTGGGCGTGTCGCCGTCGGCGGTGGGCAAAAGCGTGGCGCGGATGGAGGCGCACCTGAAAGTGCGGCTGTTCCACCTCAGCACGCGCCACATCACCCTGACCCCGGAGGGCGAGAAATTCCTGGAGCGCTGCCGCCGCATCCTGTGCGAGGTCGAGGCCGCCGAGCTCGAACTGTCGGAGGCCGCCGGCACGCCCAGCGGCCGGCTGCGCGTCAGCCTGCCGCGCTACAGCCGGCTGTTCGAGCCCGCCATCGCCACCTTCATGAAGCAGTATCCGCAGGTGCGGCTGGACCTGGATTTCACCGATCGCATGGTCGACGTGATCGGCGAGGGCTACGATGCCGTGGTGCGCTCCGGCGAGATGCAGGATTCCGGCCTGAAGCGCCGCCGCCTGGGGCCGTTCCGCCGCATCCTGGCGGCCTCGCCCGATTACCTGGCGCGGCATGGCACGCCGCGTCGCGCCGCCGACCTGCTGGGCCATTGCTGCCTGCACTATCGCTATCCCAGCACCGGCAAGCTGGAGCAATGGCCGCTGAAGACGGCGGCCGGCGCGCCCGCGCCCGAATTGCCGCTGACGCTGGTCTGCAACAGCGTCGAGACCCGCATCTTCCTGGCGCTGGGCGGGTTGGGGATCGTCTGCCTGCCGGATTTCACCGTCCGGCAAGAGCTGGCCGCGGGCAAGCTGGTGACGGTGCTGGACGAACGCACCCGGGGCAATGCGACCATGTGGGCGGTGTGGCCCGCCAGCCGCCATCCGTCGCCCAAGCTGCGCGTGTTCGTCGATCATCTGGCGCAGCAGTTGTTTCCCTGAGAGGGGCCTGCCAGGCGAGCCCAAGCCCGGAATTCCCGGCGCCAGGCTCGCCCGCCACAACCGGACTGCCGATCGAAGGCCGCCAGCAGTCCAGCCGTCCAGGCACGAACCCTGGCACCCCGGAGGCGGCCCAGCCGCCGGGCAATCCGCCCCGTTCCTGGCTTGATATATGATGTTCGTCATATTCGCCCTCGACGATGTTTCCCCTTCAGGAGAACCGCGCATGACTTCCGCTTCGACTCCCGCCGGCAGCGCCTCACCGCAACGCGAGCCCAGCCTGGTCGACCAGACCGGCGCCGGCCTGGATGGCCTGGCGCAACTGCGCGCCTTGCTGGCCTCGGGCCGCAAGCCGGGCATCCTGGTGTCGCTGGATTTCGATTTCGTCGAGGCCGAGGAAGGCCTGGCGGTGTTCGCCGGCACGCCCGGCCCGCACGCCTACAACCCCATCGGTACGGTGCATGGCGGCTATGCCGCGACCCTGCTGGACTCGGCCTGCGGCTGCGCGGTGCATTCGCGCCTGTCGGCCGAACAGGCCTACACCACGCTGGAGCTAAAGGTGGCCTATCACAAGGCCATCACGCGTCACAGCGGCCGGCTGCGGGCCGAGGGCAGGGTGCTGTCGTTCGGCCAGCGGGTGGCGTACGCCGAGGCCAAGCTGACCGATGCCGAGGGGCGCCTGCTGGCGTCGGCGACCTCGACGCTGCTGGTGTTCGCGCGGCCGGCGGCCTGACGCGGCGCGGCGAGTCGCGGCGCAGACCGGCGCGGTCGCGGCGGTCTGCGCCGTCCTGAAGGGCGCGGGGCAGCGCATGGCCGCTGCCCGCGCGGCATGGCCCGGCTCTTGCCGCGCTTGCGCGCCTGGCTGGCGTAGTATCGTCGGCCTGCAAAGCAAAAAGAGGAGACAACACCATGAATGCAGCCATCCCGGCGGCCGCCGGCAGCCTGGACGATATCGTGGCCATGCCCGCCCACGCGCTGTCGGACGCGATCCGCCAGCGGCGCGTGTCGTGCCGCGAAGTGATGACCGCTTATCTGCGCCATATCGACGCGGTCAACCCCAAGCTCAATGCGCTGGTCGCGCGGCGCGAGCCGCGGGAGCTGCTGCGCGAGGCCGACGAACGCGACGCGCAGTTGGCGGCGGGGCAGTGGCTGGGCTGGCTGCACGGCATGCCGCAGGCGCCCAAGGATCTGACGGCGGTGCGCGGCATGGTGACCTCGATGGGTTCGCTGGTGTTCAAGGACCAGGTGACGGGCCACGACTCCATCGTGGTCGAGCGCATGCGCGCGGCCGGCGCCATTTTCATCGGCCGCACCAACGTGCCGGAGTTCGGGCTGGGCTCGCACACCTACAACCTGGTCTATGGCACCACGGTCAATCCCTATGACGTCTCCAAGAGCGCGGGCGGCAGCAGCGGCGGCGCGGCGGCGGCGCTGGCCGCGCGCATGCTGCCGGTGGCCGATGGCAGCGACTTTGGCGGCTCGCTGCGCAACCCCGCGGCCTTCTGCAACGTGTACGGCATGCGGCCGTCGGCGGGGCGGGTGCCGTTTGGCCCGTCCAGCGAGGTGTTCCTCAAGCAACTGTCGTATGAAGGTCCGATGGGCCGCACGCCGCGCGACGTGGCGCGGATGCTGGCGGTGATGGCGGGGCCCGATGCGCGCGTGCCGCTGTCGCTGGGCGACGATCCGGCCGTATTCGCGCAGCCGCTGGAAGCCGACCTGCGCGGCCGGCGCATCGGCTGGCTGGGCGACTGGAACGACTATCTGGCGATGGAGCCGGGCATCCTGGATCTGTGCGTCCAGGCGCTGGCCGATCTGGGGGCGGCCGGCTGCCAGGTGGACGATTACCGCGTGCCGTTCGACGGCGAGCGGCTTTGGCGCATTTGGCTGGCGCACCGCCATCTGATGGTGGGCGGGCAGTTCCATGCGCTGGTGAACGATCCGCAGACCCGCAAGCTGGTCAAGCCGGCGCTGATCTGGGAGGTCGAGGGGCTGGACGGCATGACCGCGCGACAGGTCTACCAGGCCACCGAGGAGCGCAGCGCCTGGTACCAGGCCGTGCTCGGCATCTTCAAGGAGGTGGACTACCTGGCGGTGCCGTCGGCGCAGGTGTTCCCGTTCGATGCCCAACTGGACTGGCCCCGGCAGATCGCCGGGCGCGCCATGGATACCTACCACCGCTGGATGGAGATCGTCACGCCCTGGACGCTGGCCGGCTGCCCGGTCATCAGCGTGCCCGTGGGGTTCGGCGCCGCCGGGCTGCCGATGGGAATGCAGTTGATCGGGCCGCCGCGCGGCGACCTGGCGGTGCTGCAACTGGCGCGCGCCCATGAGCAGGTGCGCGACTGGGTCCAGGCGCGTCCGCCGCAGGGCTTGTGGGGCTAGGGCGGGCGCCGGCTTGCGGCTGTCCGCTACGCGTTGTCACACGAAAACACAAGCCCGTGTAACCGGGCTTGGCTTTTTCCCGACGAAGCGGGGACGGAATTGCGGGTTTGCCCTGTTTTTCCGTAGCTGACAGGGCTCGCCTTTGCAATAATTGTCGATTATTTCCACATCTGGTCATGAATGGGGCGTCCTCCGGTATGAAGAATCTGACACTACGCGAGCGCATCATCGCCAGCTTCCTGGTGATCCTGGCCATCATGGGCTTGATGGTGGTGGTCGATTACCAGCGGCTGCTGCAGGTCGAGGCCGAGGCCAGGTCGATCAACACCGACGCCGTGCCCGGCATCTACTACAGCACCTCGATCCGCGCCTCCTGGTTCGCCGGGTTCGTGGCGGTGCAGGACGCTTTCAATACCGACACGGAGCAGGAGCGCCGCGCCGCGCTGGCGGCCCTGCCGCGCAGCGACCAGCAGTTGCAGGAGAACATCGACCAGTACCGCCGCACGGTGCTGCGCGGCGAAGACCAGCGCATGTTCGAGGAATTCGAGAAGACGCTGCAGGCCTACATGCGCATCCGGGCGGAGATCCTGGACCCGGCGGTGTCGACCGATCCCGTCCGCGCGCAGGCCAAGATCAAGGCCGACCTGCGTCCGGCGTTCTACCTGGGGCGCGACGTGCTGGCCAACATGGTGGCGGCCAACAAGCAGCAGGCCGATGAATCCGCCATCGGCATCCAGCGGGCGGTGGACAAGGCCGAGGTCGGCATGCTGGCGTCGCTGGGGCTGGCGGTCATCGCCGCGGTGATCTGCGGCATCCTGTTGATGCGCGCCATCGTCAATCCCATGCGCAGCATCGTCAAGACGCTGGAAGCCACCGGCGGCGGCGACCTGACGCGCCGCCTGACGCTGTCGCGCAAGGACGAGTTCAACACGATCGAGAGCGGCTTCAATGGCATGGTCGACGAGCTGACCGGACTGGTCGGCAAGACCCAGCGCTCGGCGGTGCAGGTGGCCACCTCGGTGACCGAGATCGCGGCCACCTCCAAGCAGCAGCAGGCCACCGCGTCGGAAGTGGCGGCTACCACCACCGAGATCGGCGCGACCTCGCGCGAGATATCGGCGACGTCGCGCGAGCTGGTGCGCACCATGACCGAGGTGTCCAACGCCGCCGAGCAGACCGCGTCGCTGGCCGGCAGCGGCCAGGTCGGCCTGGCGCGAATGGAAGATACCATGCGCAACGTGGTCGGCGCGGCCGGCTCGGTCAACGCCAAGCTGGCCATCCTGAACGAGAAGGCCGGCAATATCACGCAAGTGGTCACCACGATCACGAAAGTGGCTGACCAGACCAACCTGCTGTCGCTGAATGCCGCCATCGAAGCCGAAAAGGCCGGCGAATATGGCCGCGGCTTCGTGGTGGTGGCGACCGAGATCCGGCGCCTGGCGGACCAGACCGCCGTGGCCACCTACGACATCGAGCAGATGGTGCGCGAGATCCAGTCGTCGGTGTCGGCCGGCGTGATGGGCATGGACAAGTTCTCGGAGGAGGTGCGGCGCGGCATGGCCGATATGCAGCAGGTGGGAGACCAACTGTCGCAGATCATCCAACAGGTGCAGACGCTGGCGCCGCGGGTGCTGATGGTCAACGAGGGCATGCAGGCGCAGGCCACGGGCGCCGAACAGATCAATCAGGCGCTGCAGCAGTTGAGCGACGCCGCGCAGCAGACGGTGGAATCGCTACGCCAGTCGAGCCTGGCGATCGAGGAACTGACGCTGGTGGCCAACGACCTGCGCAGCGGCGTGTCGCGCTTCAAGGTCTGACGCGCCATGTCCGAGCAGGCCCCGATCCCTTTCGCGGCCGCTGGCGCCACCGCCGGGCGCCGGCTGTACCTGCTGTTCCGCATCGCCGCGGACCGCTATGCGCTGGACGCCGCCGACGTGATCGAGGTGTTGGGCATGCGCACGTTCAAGCAGGTGCCGGGCACGCCGTCCTGGGTGGCCGGCATGTTCGACTGCCGCGGCGTGGCCGTGCCGGCCATCGACCTGAGCGCGCTGGCCGGCGCCGGCGCGGCGACGCTGGTGACCAGCACGCGGCTGGCGCTGGTGCGCTACCGGCCCGCGGGCGCGGCCGATGAACGCCCGCTGGGGCTGATCCTGGAGCAGGCCACCGAGACCGCGCACTATGATCCGGCGGCGTTTCAGCCTTCCGGCCTGGAGACGCCGCAGGCGCGCTACCTGGGGCCGGTGCTGAGCGACGGCCGTGACATGGTGCAGGCGGTGAGGGTGGCCGACCTGTTGCCCGACGCGGTGCGCACGCTGCTGTTCCCGGCGGGAGCGACGTCATACGAAGGAGCCCGGGCATGACAGGGGTGGATGCCTTCAGCGCGGTGCTCAAGCGCAAGATGGGGCTGGACAGCGGCTCCATCGGCAGCGCCGCGATCGAGCGGGCGGTGCGCCACCGCATGCAGGCGGTGGGCAGCGACGACGAGCAGGAATACCTGGCGCGCCTGCAGACCTCGCCGGCCGAGATGCAACAGTTGATCGAGGCGGTGATCGTGCCGGAGACCTGGTTCTTCCGCTATCCGGAATCGCAGGCGGCAATGGCGACGCTGGCGCGCGAGCGCCTGTTCGCCCCGGGGGCCGAGGCGCGCGCGCTGCGCGTGCTGAGCGTGCCCTGTTCCAGCGGCGAAGAGCCGTATTCCATCGCCATGGCGCTGCTCGACGCGGGGGTGCCGCCCGCCCGCTTCCAGATCGACGCGGTGGACATCAGCGAACGCATGGTCGAGTTTGCCCGGCGCGGCTGTTATGGCCGCAATTCGTTCCGGGGCGACAACCTGTCATATCGCGACCGCTACTTCACCGAGACCGCCGACGGCCACCAACTGGCCGACGCGGTGATGGCGCGGGTGCGTTTTCTGTCGGGCAACCTGTTCGACGCGCATCTGCTGCCGAACGTGCCGCCCTACGATTTCGTGTTCTGCCGCAATCTGCTGATCTACTTCGACGCCGCCACGCAGGAGCGGGCGGTGGCGCTGCTCAAGGGCTTCGCGCGCCGCGACGGCGTGCTGTTCGTGGGGCCGGCCGAGACCAGTCTGATGACCGGGCGGCGCCTGCCGGCGGTGCCGCTGGCGCGCGCCTTCGCCTTCCACGCCGAACCGGCGGAACCGGCGGCGGCCTGGACGCCGCCCGCGCCTCGGTCGCTGGCGGGGCAGATGCCTGCCGCTGCATCGGGCCACGCATCCGCCCGCCTGCCGACGCAAATACCGGCTCCAACGCCGCCTCGGATGTCGACCTCATCGCCGGGCGCCCAGGCGCCGGCAGCAGGCGCGCGCGCCGCCGCGCCGTCGCCGTCCGCGTCACGCCCGTCGCCCGCCGGCTTGCCGGCCGGCGCGGATATCAAGGCCGCCTTGCGCGCCATCGCGGTGTTGGCCGACCAGGGGCGGGTGCAGGAAGCCATGGCCCGGTGCCGAGCCCACCTTGCCGAGCATGGCGCCAGCGCCGAAGCGCTGTACCTGCTGGGCCTGCTGCAGGACGCGGGCGGCGACACGCGCCAGGCCCAGGCGGCCTATCGCAAGGCGCTGTACCTGGACCCGACCCATCGCGAGGCGCTGCTGCACCTGGCCGCGCTGGTCGAATCCGAGGGCGACGCGGAAGGCGCCCGCCGACTGCAGGCGCGCGCCGCGCGCCAGGAGGCCCGCCGTGAGTGATTTCCTGGCCAGCCTGGCGCAAGTGGACGACTGCTGGAACCGTATCGGCAGCCGCGGCGACAAGCGCTGCGAGCGCCTGCCCGAGTACGTCCATTGCCGCAATTGTCCGGTGTATGCCGGCGCGGCCAAGCGCATCCTCGACCGCCTGCCGCCGCAGATCGACACGCCGGAGGACGGCGCGGCGCCCAAGGTCCAGGCGCGATTGTCGTCGCTGCTGGTGTTCCGCCTGCAGGGCGAATGGCTGGGCCTGCCGACCAGGACGCTGGATGAGGTGGCCGGCACCCGCGCCATCCTGTCGCTGCCGCACCGGCGCGACCCCGCGGTGCTGGGCGTGACGAACGTGCGCGGCACGCTCACGGTCTGCGTCTCGCTGGTTCGTCTGCTGGGCCTGGACGGCGCGGCGGTCGACAACGGCCGCGAGCGGCCCGCCGCGGCGCGCATGCTGATCTTCGGCGGCGCGGGCCGCGCGGTGGTGCTGCCGGTCGATGAAGTGGAAGGCATCCACAGCGTGGACCTGGAGGCGCTGGAAACGCTGCCGGCCACGCTCGAGGGGGCCAGCCTGAAGTATTCGCGCGGGGTCGTTCGTTGCGGCGCCCGCAGTGTCGGGGTGCTGGACGAGACCCTGTTGATGCAAGCATTGGAACGGAGCCTGGCGTGAACCCGGACCAGATGCGCGATGCCTCCCTGCTGGAGCTGTTCCAGTTGGAAACCCGCAACCAGGTGCAAGTGCTGAACAACGGCCTGTTGGCGTTGGAACACGATCCGACCTCGGCCGCGCAGCTCGAGGCCTGCATGCGCGCGGCCCATTCGCTCAAGGGCGCGGCCCGCATCGTCGATCTGCATCCGGCGGTGCGCATCGCGCACGCCATGGAAGACTGCCTGGTGGCGGCGCAGGAAGGGCGCCTGCGGCTGCAGGCCGCCGACATCGACGCGCTGCTGCAAGGCACGGACCTGCTGCAACGGGTCGCCACGCCCGGCGCCGAGCTGGGCGACGCCATCGACGAGCTGGTGGCGCGGCTGTCCAATGCCCCCAATGCACCGCCGGCCGCGCCGGTGGTCGAGCGCGCGCCCAAGCCTTCGGATTTCCTGCCGCCGATCCACCAGCCCGACGATCCGCCGCCGGCGCCGCCGCCCGGACGCCGCAGTTCCGACCAGGCGCTGGGCGAGGGCGAGCGGGTGCTGCGCGTCACGGCCGACACGCTCAACAGACTGCTCGGCCTGTCCAGCGAGACGCTGGTCGAATCGCACTGGATCGCGCCGTTCAGCGCTTCGATGCTGCGGCTGCGGCGCCTGCAATCGGGCGCCAGCCAGGCCCTGGACAGCCTGCGCGCGGCGCTGGCCGGCGTGCAGGTGGACGCCCGTGGCCAGGCCGCGCTGGACGACGCGCAGCGCATCGTCCAGGCCTGCCAGCAGGAGCTGATCCAGCGCGCCGGCGAGGTCGACGAGTTCGGTTGGCGCATGGGCCATCTGGCGCAGCGCCTGTACGACACCGCGCTGGCCTGCCGCATGCGGCCGTTCGGCGACGGCCTGGGCGGCATGGCGCGCATGGTGCGCGACCTGGGCCGCTCGCTGGGCAAGCAGGTGCGCCTGGAGATCGAGGGCGATTCGACCCAGGTGGACCGCGACATCCTCGACAAGCTGGACGCGCCGCTGATGCACCTGTTGCGCAACGCGGTGGATCACGGCATCGAGATGCCGATGGACCGGCTCGACGCCGGCAAGCCCGCCGAAGGCCGCATCCGGCTGTCGGCGCGCCATGCCGCCGGCATGCTGCTGATCGAATTGAGCGACGACGGCGCGGGCATCTCGCTGGACCGTCTGCGGGTCGAGGTGGTGCAGCGCAAGCTGACCAACGCCGAGACCGCCGCCCGCCTGAGCGAGGCCGAGCTGCTGGAATTCCTGTTCCTGTCCGGCTTCAGCACGCGCGGCGAGGTCACCGAGATCTCGGGCCGTGGGGTCGGGCTGGACGTGGTGCAGACCATGGTGCGGCAACTGCGCGGCGCGGTGCGCATTCACCAGCAGACCGGGCAGGGCACGCGCTTCGTGCTGGAGATGCCGCTGTCGCTGTCGGTGGTGCGCAGCCTGCTGGTCGAGGTGCAGGGCGATATCTACGCGTTTCCGCTGGCCTACGTCAGCCACGCCTTGCAGGTGCGGGCCCAGGACATCGAGCAACTCGAAGGACACCAGCATTTCCGCTTCATGGACCGCCAGATCGGCCTCGTGTCGGCGCGCCAGATCCTGCATTCCGGCGAGCCGGCGCCGGCCGCCGAGACGCTGCCGGTGGTGGTGGTGGGCGACCATGACCGGCTCTACGGGATCGCCGTGGACCGCTACGTGGGCGAGCGCACGCTGGTGGTGCAGCCGCTCGATCCGCGCCTGGGCAAGGTGCAGGACGTGATGGCCGGCTCGCTGATGGACGACGGCACGCCGCTGTTGATCCTGGACGTCGAGGACATGCTGCTGTCGGTGCAGAAGCTGGTCGAGGGCGGCCGCCTTGCCAGGGTGGACGGCGGCGGTCCGGTGGCGCAGGCGCGCCGCCGCAAGCGCGTGCTGGTGGTGGACGATTCGCTGACGGTGCGCGAGCTGGAACGCAAGCTGCTGCTGAACCGGGGGTTCGAGGTGGCGGTGGCGGTGGACGGCATGGACGGCTGGAACATGCTGCGCAACGAGGCCTTCGACCTGGTCGTGACCGACGTCGACATGCCGCGGATGGACGGCATCGAGCTGGTGTCGCGCATCAAGGCAGATCCCAAGTTGCAAAGCCTGCCGGTGATGGTAGTGTCTTACAAGGATCGCGAGGAAGACAGGCGGCGCGGGCTGGATGCGGGCGCCGACTATTATCTGGCCAAGGGTAGTTTCCACGACGACGCCTTGCTGGACGCCGTGGAAGACCTGATCGGAAAGGCGCGGACGTGAGAATCGGAATCGTCAACGATCTTCAGATGGCGGTGGAAACCCTCAGGCGCGTCATCGCGCTGGAACCGGGGCTGGAAGTGGCGTGGGTCGCTTCCAATGGCCAGGAGGCCGTCGAACAGTGCGCCCTGGACCGGCCCGACGTGGTGCTGATGGACCTCATCATGCCGGTCATGGACGGGGTCGAGGCCACCCGCCGCATCATGGCTGAATCGCCCTGCGCCATCGTGGTGGTCACGGTTGACGTGGCGCGCCATACCGCGCGGGTGTTCGACGCCATGGGCTATGGCGCGCTGGACGCCGCCGACACGCCGGTGGTGGGCGGGGCCGACCTGCGCAGCGCGGCCGCGCCGCTGCTGCGCAAGATCCGCAATATCGGCTGGCTGATCGGCCGCTATGGCGCCAATCGCACCGCGCTCAGCCCGGTGCCCCGGGCCGCCGCGCACGCCGACCCGTCGCAGGGCCTGCTGGTGATCGGCGCGTCGGCCGGCGGTCCCTCGACGCTGGCGCAACTGCTGCGCGACATCCCGGTCGGCTTTCCCGCCGGCATCGTGCTGGTGCAGCACGTGGACGCCTCGTTCGCGGCCGGCATGGCGGACTGGCTCAACGACCAGATCGCCCTGCCTGTGCGGCTGGTGCGCGAAGGCGAACGGCCGGCGCCGGGGCAGGTGCTGCTGGCCGGCACCGACGACCATCTGCACCTGCTGGCCGATGGTACGCTGCGTTACACCGAGAATCCTAAAGAAAGCCTGTACCGACCCTCTATTGATGTATTTTTCCATAGCGTCGCGCAGCACTGGCGCGGCCTGGCCGTGGGCGTGCTGCTGACGGGCATGGGGCAGGACGGGGCGCGCGGCCTGAAGGCGCTGCGCGAGCGCGGCTGCCTGACCATCGCCCAGGATCAGGCCACCAGCGCGGTCTATGGCATGCCCAAGGCGGCCGCCGCCATGCAGGCCGCCGTTGAAATCCGTCCGTTGGACACGATCGCACCCCGCTTGATCCAGGCGTTTGCCTGAGCCGGCGGACAAAGTAGAAATCAAGGAAGACGCTATGCACCCTCCCATTGACAGCCCGGCCTCGGCCGACCTGAACTCGCACGCGGCCATGGTGCTGTTGGTGGACGATCAGGTCATGGTTGGCGAGGCCATCCGCCGGGCCCTGGCGATGGAGGGCAACATCGACTTCCACTATTGCTCGGATCCGTACAAGGCGCTGACCGTCGCGGTGCAGACGCGGCCCACCGTGATCCTGCAGGATCTGGTGTTGCCGGGCGTGGACGGCCTGAGCCTGGTGCAGGAATACCGCAACCATCCGGTCACGCGCGACATTCCCATCATCGTGCTGTCGACCAAGGAAGATCCGGCCATCAAGAGCGCGGCGTTCGCCGCCGGCGCCAACGACTACCTGGTGAAGCTGCCCGATTCGATCGAACTGGTCGCGCGCATCCGCTACCACTCGCGCTCGTACCTGGCGCTGGTGCAGCGCGACGAAGCCTACCAGGCGCTGCGCCAGAGCCAGCAGCAGTTGCTGGAAAGCAATATGGAGCTGCGCCGCCTGACCAATTCCGACGGCCTGACCGGGCTGGGCAACCGCCGCTATTTCGACGAATACCTCAACGCCGAATGGCTGCGCGCGCGCCGCGATGGCCGTGAAATCAGCATGCTGATGATCGACGTGGACCATTTCAAGTCCTACAACGACACCTATGGCCACATCGCCGGCGACGAGGCGCTCAAGCGCGTGGCCAACACCATCTTCGCCAGTTGCGACCGCTCCACCGACCTGGCCGCGCGGTTTGGCGGCGAGGAATTCGCGCTCGTGCTGCCGGGCACGCCGGCGGGCAGCGCGCGCCTGGCCGCCGAGAAGCTGCGCCGCGCCGTCGAGGCCATGCAGATTCCGCAGAAGGACACCAACGGCGGCCCCTGGTTGACCGTCAGCATCGGCACCGCCACCGCCGTGCCGGCCGCCGACCAGCCGTGCACCGACCTGATCCAGGTGGCCGATCGCGGCCTCTATCAGGCCAAGAACCAGGGCCGCAACCGCGTGGTGCAGGGACCGATGCCGTCCGCCGCGGATACGCCCGACGCTTCCTGACACGCCTTGCGATTGGGGTTTCTCGACCGCGGATCCGCATCACAGGTGCAGCTTGGTCGACGACTTCACTTCGTGCATCGACAGCGTGCTGAGCAGTTCCTTCACGCCGGGCAGCGTGCGCAGCCGGTTGCGCACGAATTCGGAATAGGCGTCGAAGTCGCGCGCCACGATGTGCAGCAGGTAGTCGTGCTGGCCGGTGGTGTTGTGGCAGGCCAGCACTTCGGGCATGGCGGCCACCGCCGCCTCGAACGCGTGGCAGGTTTTCTCGGTGTGGTTGTCCAGCGAGATGCTGACGAACGCCACCACGCCCATGCCGAGCGCGCGGCGGTCGAGGATGGCCTGGTAGCCGCGGATGACGCCCGAACTTTCCAGGCGCTTGAGGCGCTTCCAGCAGGGCGAGGCCGACAGCGACACGCGCTCGGCCAGTTCGGCGTTGGAGAGGCGGCCATCTTCTTGAAGGATTTTCATGATTTTCCAATCGATCGCGTCAAGTTGATGTAACAAGGCAGTCTCTTTCATGGTTTCAATGCTGTGGGAAACGATATTTCCCATTATCCGATTCCTGAAGCAGAAATGGAAAGAATATTGTGGCCGGACGCGCCCATACTCGCTGCATGCCCTGGCCGGCGGCGCTATCGTGTCCCAATCCGTGATATCGCCGTCAGGTAGGCCGCACTTCCCCCATCGAGAGAGGCACGCCATGAGTTATTCCAGCTATCACAAGAAAGACATCTCCGGCCGTCCGCTGCACGCCGAAACGCAGATGATGTCGTACGGCTTCGATCCGTTCCTGTCCGAGGGCGCGGTCAAGCCGCCGGTGTTCCTCACCTCGACCTTCGCCTTCCGTTCGGCCGAGGACGGCGCCGAGTTCTTCGACCTGGTGTCGGGCCGCAAGCCGCTGCCGCAGGGCGAGTCGGCCGGGCTGGTTTACAGCCGCTTCAATCATCCCAACCTGGAAATCGTCGAAGACCGCTTGTCGCTGCTGGACGGCTCGGAAGATGCCGCGGTGACCTCCAGCGGCATGTCGGCGATCAGCGCGGTGTTCCTGGCGTTCCTGCGCCCGGGCGACCAACTGGTGCAGTCGGTGCCGCTGTATGGCGGCACCGAGACGTTGATCGCGAAGATCTTCCCGGAATGGGGCATCGGCTCGCACCCGATCCACGACGGCCTGTCGGCGCAAAGCATGCGCGAGGCGCTGGAAGCGGCCGCGGCCAAGGGGCCGGTCAAGCTGTTCTATGTGGAAACGCCGGCCAATCCGACCAACGCGCTGATCGACTTCCAGGCCATGAAGGCCGAGCTCGACGCGTTCGCCGCGCGCCACGGCTACCGCCCGATATCGGTGTGCGACAACACGCTGCTGGGCCCGATCTTCCAGAAGCCGGCCGAGCATGGCGTGGACCTGTGCGTGTATTCGCTGACCAAGTACGTGGGCGGCCACAGCGACCTGGTGGCTGGCGCGGTCACTGGCGCCAAGGACCTGATCAAGAAGGTGCGGGCCATTCGCAGCGCCTTCGGCTCGCAGCTCGATCCGCATTCGTGCTGGATGATCACGCGCTCGATGGAGACCGTGGTGCTGCGCATGAAGCAGGCCGCGCGCAGCGCCACCCGCGTGGCGCAGTGGCTGGCCGGCAATCCGCACGAGAAGGTGCGCATCTATCACCCCGAGACCATCGCCGACGAAACCTATCAGGCGGTCTACAAGCGCCAGTGCGCCGGCCCGGGCTCGACCTTCGCCTTCGTGCTCGACGGCGGCCGCGCCAAGGCGTTCCGCTTCATCAATGCGCTGCGGCTGTTCAAGTCGGCGGTGAGCCTGGGCGGCACCGAATCGCTGGTGTGCCATCCGGCCTCGACCACCCACTCGGGCGTGCCGGCGGCCGAGCGCGACGCGGCGGGGGTGTCCGAAGGGCTGATCCGCATTTCCATTGGCCTGGAGCACGAGGAAGACCTCATCGCCGACATGGACCAGGCCATGCGCAGCGTGGCCTGAGGCGCGGCGGCGGGCGGCGTCAGACCGTTTCGGGCGGCCAGTCGACGCGCGCGGGCGCCAGCGCGTCGCGCAGCGCCGCCAGGTCGGCGGGCGTGTCCAGGTCGGTGACGTAGGCGCGGTTGGCGCTGTCGAAGACGGCATGGCGCCCGCTGCGCGGGTCCAGCCATTGGCGCAAGCCGACGCCGGCCGGCAGCGCGTCGGCGGCGCGCGCCGCGGCGGCCGACAGCAGCAGCGGATGGCCGGGCGCGCCGGCGATGCGCGGACGCAGGCTGTCGGTGCCCGGCGCGCAGGCGCGCCATTGCGCCAGCAGGTCGGCGATGGCGCTCGCGTCGAGCAGGGGCAGGTCGGCCAGCACCAGCAGCAGGTCATGGTCGGGATGGGCGCGGGCGTGTTCGCGCAGCGCCAGGCGCTGCGAGTCGGCGAGCGTGGCGTCCGGCCGCGCCTGAGCCAGCGGCGTGATCGCGGCGCGTCGCGCCAGCGGCGCCAGGACGTCCGCGTAGGGGCCGATGACGACGCGCACCGGCGCGACGCCCGCCTCGCGCAGGCTGCGGGCCAGCCGTTCCAGCAGGCTCACCCCGTCGATGCGCAGCGCCGGCTTGGCGCGGCCGCCCAGCCGCGATCCCCGCCCGGCGGCGAGGATGATGGCGGCGATCGGGGCGGGCATGACGCGATCAGGTGGAGCAGGCGCCGGCCAGGTCGACGGGGGCCATCCGGACGCCGTCGCGCGTCTTGCCGGCGGCCACGCTGTCGAGCGCGCCGTGCGCCACGCCGTTCTTGGCGGCGACGATCTCGGCCATGATGGAGAGCGCGATCTCGGCGGGCGTCTTGCTGCCGATGTAAACGCCGGCGGGGCCGCACAATCGCGCCAGGTCGGGGGCGCTCAAGTCGAAATGCTCGCGCAGCCGCGCCCGGCGCGCGTCGCTGTTGCGGCGCGAGCCGATCGCGCCGACGTAGAACGCTTGCGACTGCAGAGCGTCGATCAGCGCCAGGTCGTCGAGCTTGGGATCGTGGCTCAGCGCGATGACGGCGGTGCGGCGGTCGGGCCGCAGGCGCAGGATCAGGTCGTCGGGCATCTCGCGGCTGTGAACCGCGCCCGGCATCGTCCAGGCTGGCGACTGGGTATCGCGCGGATCGCACACGATGACCTCGAAGCCCAGCGTCAGCGCGATCTGGCACAGGTAGGCGCTGGTGTCGCCGGCGCCGATCACGATCAGCCGCACCGACGGGCCGAAATACGAGGTGAAGGTGGCGGCCGTCAGGCGCGGCAGGCCGTCGGCGGGGCCGGGGCGCAGGCTGACGGCGCCGGTGGCCAGGTCCAGTTCGCGCTCGATGCAGTCGCGGCGCAGGCAGTGTTCCAGCAACGCGGGCAACTGGCTGGCGGGGCCGATGGCCTCCATCACCAATTCCAGGGTGCCGCCACAGGGCAGGCCGAACTGGCGCGCCTGGTCGGCGTGCACGCCGTAGCGCAGCACCTCGGGCCGCGCCGCCGGGGCCGCGCCGGCGCGCACCCGCGCCACCAGATCGTCCTCGATGCAGCCGCCGGACACCGAGCCCGCGACCTCGCCGCGGGCGTTCAGGGCCATCAGCGCGCCCGGCGGCCGCGGCGCCGAGCCCCACGTGCGCGCCACGGTGACGAGCCATGCGGGCACGCCGTCACACTGCCATTGCGCGGCCTGCTGCAGGACCAAGGTGTCGATATCAATCATGCGGACCTCGGGGAGCGGTCTGGATGGGCGAGGACGGCGCGCACCACGTCGGGGGTGAAGGGCGCCTGGTGGAAGCGCCTGCCGGTGGCGTCGAACAGGGCGTTGGCGATGGCCGCCGGGCCGGGGACCGAGGCGGATTCGCCGGCGCCCATGGGCGGCTGGTCCTGGCGCGGCATGAGCAGCACGTCGATGGGCGGCAGGTCCTTGAAACCGATGATGGGATAGCCGCCCCATTCGCGGCTGGCCACGCCGGCCGCGTCGAACTGCACGCGCTCGAGCAGGCAGCGGCTCAGGGTCTGGTTGATGTTGCCATGGATCTGGTGGCGCACGCCATCGGGGTTGACGATCATGCCGGTGTCCTGGCCGACGACCACGCGCGAGAGGATGATGCGGCCGCTGACGGGGTCCACGCTCAGATCGATGATCCAGGCGGCCCAGGCGGCGCCGAAGCCGGGGAACTTGCTGTGCACGTAGCGCGCGTAGGCCACGCCACGGCCATGCAGGCGGCCGTCGGCATCGGGCGTGCCGCGGCTGCCGGGCGTTCGTTCACGCCAGCCGGCGCGCGCCGCGGTCGCCTCCAGCAGCGCGATGGCGCGCGTGTCGTCCAGGTGCCTGAGCCGGAACGCGACCGGGTCGGCCCCGGCCGCCTCGGCCAGCTCGTCGATCATGCAGTCGTGCGCGAACGAGCTGGGCAGCGCCGAGACGCCGCGCAGCCACGAGGCGCGCACCAGCGGCGCGGTGTCGTGGCAGACGATGCGCCGGCTGGCATAGCGGTAGGGCGGCACCGCGGTGCGGTCGCCCATTTCCAGCACGCGCGGCTCGCCCGGCACGGCGCCGGTCAGCAGCAGCGCCAGCAGCGGCGCGTCGTTGGACGGATAGCGCACCTCGAAGTCATAGGCCAGCAACTGGCCCTCGTCGTCCAGCGCGGCGGCCACGTCCATGAGTTGGCCCGTGCCCTTGGGTTCCCACTGGTGTTCCTGGTCGCGCATCAGTTGCACCCGCACCGGCGTACCGACGGCGGCCGACAGCAGCGCGGCGTCGGCGCAGACGTCGTCGGCGCAGTTGCGGCCGTAGCAGCCGGCGGCCTCCATGCGGATGATCTCGATGCGGTCCTCGCCCAGCTTGAGCAGGCGGTTCAGGTCGGCGCGCAGCATGTGCGGATTCTGCGTGCCGGCCCACACGGTGAGGCGGCCGTCGCGATGGTCGGCCACCGCGCATGAGGGCCCGATGGACGCGTGCATCTGGTAGGGCCAGACGTAGGTGCGGCGCAGGTGCACGGGGGCGGCGGCACAGGCGGCCTCGACGTCGCCTTCCTCCAGCAGCAGGCGGCGGCGCGCGGGGTTGGCGCGGATGGCGCTGGCCAGGTCGTCGAGCGCGGGCGCGGGCGGCACCGGCTTCCAGCGCACCTTGAGCGCGCGCATGGCGGCTTCGGCCTGTTCCTCGCGGTCGGCCACCACGCCGATGAAATCGCCTTGCACCACCACCTGGATGCGGCCTGGCAGGTGCGCGACGGAATCGCTGTCGACGCTGATCAGGCAGCGGCCGATGAAGTCGCCGGCGTCGCGGCCGGGGTGCGGCGGGCGCACCACGCGGCCGTGGCGCATGCCGGGCACGCGCACGTCGTGCACGAAGCTCAGTTCGCCGGTGGCCTTGGCCGGAATGTCGACGCGCGCGACCGCGCTGCCGACCACGGTGTAGTCGCGGGCCGGCTTGAGCCGCACCTGGGAATCATCGGTGGCCAGCTCGAGCCGGGTGTGCTGGCCCTGCACCAGTTGACCGTAGTGCAGGGCGCGTTCGTCGCCCGCATCGGCGGGACGCACGACGCCGTCGCGCAGGCGCAGCGTGTCCGCCGCCACGCCCCATTGCCGCGCGGCCCGCGCCAGCAGGCGCTCGCGCGCCTGGGCGGCGGCGCGGCGCAACGGCGCGGCCGAGATCTGGATGCTGGCGCTGGCGATGGTGGGCCCCTGGTTGGGGGTGGCGTTGGTGTGGCCCAGCACCATTTCCAGCCGCGCCATCGGCACGTGCAGTTCCTCGGCCACGATCTGCGCCAGCGCGGTGCGGATGCCGGTGCCCAGGTCGACGTGACCGTTGAAGGCCAGCGCGCGCCAGCCGTCCGGCGCGGCATCATCGGCCAGCACCGCCACGAAGACCTCGGGCGTGTCCTGCACGTAATCCGAAACGACACCCGGCTGCCCGGGCGCCGGACGAGGCGGCGCGGTCGGCGCGCGCACGACCAGCAGCGCGCTGGGGTGGGTCAGCAGCGCGTCGTGCAGCGCGCGGGGATGGGGCAGGTTCATGGGCGAAGGCGATGCGGGCCGATCGAGGATTATGCCGCCAGCGCGCCGATGTCGGCCAGCGCCTGATCCAGCGGCATGACGGCGGCGTACTTCTGCGCCATGTCGAACAGGTTGGCCTCGTGCGGCGCGAGCGCGCGGTCGCCGCAGCAGTCGGACACCACCAGCGGCCGGAAACCGGCCTGCATGGCGTCGACCACGCTGGCGCGCACGCAGCCGCTGGTGACGCAGCCGGCCACCACCAGCGTCTGCACGCCGCGCTGCGCCAGCCACGGCGCCAGCATGGTGCCGTAGAACGCCGACGGCGTGCTTTTGCGCACCACGTACTCGCCGGGCGCGGGCGCCAGTTGCGGCACGATGGCGCTGTTGTGGCTGTCTTCCTTCAGGGTCAGCATGCCCGGCACCTTCAGGCAGAAGATGTTGCTGTCGGCGTCGTCGTCCGAGAACACGATGCGGCTGTGGGCCACGGGCCACCCTTGTTCGCGCGCATGCGCCAGCAACGTCCGGGTGCGCTCGATGGCCTGCGGGATGTTGCCGCCGCCGAACACGCCGGGGTCGGCAAAGCCGTTGACGAAATCGATGATGAGCAGGCCGAACGGCGCCTTCAGCGGCAGCGGCGTGCCGAAGCCCTGGCGGGCATAGGCCGAGATATCCCCGGCGGGAACGGTGGTGGTCATGCCAGCTCCTTGCGGCGGGCGGCGCGCGCCAGCCCGGGTTCGTCCTGCACCACGCCGTCGATGACGACGGCGCGATCATCCAGCGTCACGGTGCAATGGCGCATCGGGATGTCGATGTGGCAGGCGGTGGTGCGTTGGCCGCCGGCCTCGTTGTTGGGCCCCATGGACCAGAGGAAGTTGCCCTCGAAGGCGCGGGCGTCCATGCCGATGTGGGTCTCCTTGCCGTAGTGGCCCAGCATCGACCAGTGCGCGCGCGGCTGCAGGCCCCAGCCGATGTGCGAGACGGCGTACGCTTCCGGGTCTTCATACGAAGCCATGTAGTCGCGCAGCACCTCGGCTTGCAGGCCGCCCTGGATGCGGGTGACGTAGCCGCGTTCCATGGTGAGGGTGATCGGGTCGGTGACGTAGTCCTTCATCGGCAGCAGGATGTCGCCGCGGTCCAGCACCACCTGGCCGTTGCTGTGGCCCTCGTCGGGCCAGGTCAGCACGAAGCCGCTGGGCCAGTGGTCCCAGCGCCCCGGTTCGTCGACGAAGCCGTATTCGGATATCGCCGGAAAGCTGCCCAGGCGGCATTGCAGGTCGGTGCCGGCCCGGGAGGTGATGCGCATCTGGCTTGCCTCGGCGATTTGCGCGGCGGCCGCGCGCACGCGGGCGCGGTCGGCCTCGGTCGGCACCAGGCGGCACAGGATCTCGGGCGGCTCGACCGCCAGCAGGATCTTGGTGCCGCCCTGCAGGATCTCGTGCTGCTCGGGCGAGAACAGCAGCGTCATCAGGTCCAGCACCAGGTCGCTGGCCTTGAGCGCGGCGATGGCGGCGGGGTTGCCGGTCAGCGGCGTGGTGCCCAGGTAGGCCAGCGAGTCGCGGCTGAGGGATTTTTCGCCGTTGACCGGCGGCAGATCCAGGCGGTTGACGCGCGCGCCCATGTCGCCGGCGGCGGCGATGGCGCAGCGCAGCGTCTGCGGATGGGTGTCGGCGCCGGTGAGCACGGTCACGGTCTGGCCGGCTTCGAGGCGGGAAAGCGTGAGCACCTGTTTCCAGGCGCGGATCAGGTCGATGTCGCTGACGGGCATGGCGGACTCCTGTCCGGTAAGGGGGAAAAGGGGATTCAGCCGCGCGGCTCGAGAAAGTCGCCCAGCGCCTCGTGGAAGCCGGCCTCGTTATCCCACGGGATCATGTGGCCGGCGGCGGGCACGCGCCGGTGCAGGGTGTCGGGCGCCAGGCCCTGCCATTCGGCCACGTCCTCGTCGCCGACCACGCCGCCGTTCTCGGCGGTCATCAGCAACTGCGGCACGCGCACCCGCGGCAAGTCGGCATGGATGTCGTCGCGGCCGAAGTCCTCGAAGCTGCGCACGATGGCGGGCTCGTGGCAGGTGTGCAGCCATTGCGCGCGCAGGCGCCGCTGTTCCTCGGTCCAGGTGGGGCAGAAGGCGCGCATGGCCTCGGCATCCATGCCGTGCGTGGCCTGGCGGATCGAGTCGACGTACCAGGCCAGCTTGGCGGGGTAGGGGCGGCGGCCCGGGCCGGAGACGGGCGGGTCGACGATGACCAGCCGCGTCAGGCCGGCCGGCTGGCTGCGTGCCGCGCGCACCGCGATGCGTCCGCCCATGGAATGGCCCATCAGGGCGTAGCGCTGCAGGCCCAGCGCCTGCGCCAGGGCAAGCACGTCGGCGGCCTGCGCGTCCAGGCTGTAGTCCAGGCCGGGGTCGGCGCTGGACAGGCCGCGGCCGCGCACGTCCAGCACATAGGTGTCGTAGCGCCGGCCCAGGCGCTCGGCCACGAAGCCCCAGGTGACCGCCGGGCTGGTGATGCCAGGGATCAGGATGAGCGCGTCGCGTTCGGCGCGCGCGCCGTCCGCGCCGCCGTAGCGCAGGTAGTGCTGGCGGATGCCGTTGGCGTGGACGTTGGCGCCGTACAGGAAGGTGCTGGATGGTTGGCTCATGCCGTGCTCCGGGTGGGTCGATGCCAGGACGGGATCCGACGGTCATTGCTTGCCCCGCGCAGGGCGCGGATCGAGCGTGATGACGTGAAGCGCGGATCCATCTTAGGGTTTTCGATAAATTAAAAAAACAGTGTAGACGCTCTATTCTTGCAAACAGCGAGGTGAATCGCAAAGCCGATGTTCATAGTGGTTTTTACCTATATGTGCATAAAAATGCACTGTTTTGGACGCAGGCGAACAGTTTCGGATCCACGATGGTGCGGTTTTCCATCTGGAAAAAATAGAGTGTATGCATAGAAAAGTAGGAGAGCCTCTTGTCTAAATCCCCCCGCATCGCCGTGATCGGCGCCGGCCTCGGTGGCGCCGCCACCGCCTCGCTCCTGCTGCAGGAAGGCTTCGACGTGCGCGTGTACGAACAGGCGCCGAGTTTTTCGCGGCTGGGCGCCGGTATCCACGTCGGTCCCAACGTCATGAAGATCCTGCGCCGCATCGGCATCGAGGACGCGCTCAACGCCCAAGGGTCGCACCCCGACTACTGGTACAGCCGCCACGGCCTGACCGGCGACGTGCTGGCGCAGATTCCGCTGGGCGACTACGCCGTCAAGACCTACGGCGCGTCGTACCTGACGGTGCACCGCGGCGACTTCCACGCACTGCTGATCGAGGCGCTGCCCGAGCGCGTGATGGCGTATTCCAAGCACCTGGTCGGCGTTACCGACCGCGGCAACGACGTCGAGATGCGCTTTGCCGACGGCAGCGTCGAGCATGCCGACATCGTGATCGGCGCCGATGGCGTCAATTCCCACATCCGCGAGGCGCTGCTGGGGCCCGAGCCTCCCAAGTACGCCGGCTACCTGGCCCACCGCGCGGTGTTCCCCACGCCCGAGGTCAAGGCCGGCATGCTGCCGTTCGACGCCTGCGTGAAGTGGTGGACCGATGACCGCCACATGATGACGTACTTCGTCACCAGCAAGGCCGACGAGCTCTACTACGTGACCGGCGTGCCGGTCGAGCAATGGGACCTGAACGACCGCTGGCTGCCCAGCAGCAAGGACGAAATGCGCGAAGCCTTCCAGGGCTGGCATCCCACGGTGCAGGCGCTGATCGACGCCACCGTCGAGGTCACCAAGTGGTCGCTGCTGGAGCGCGACCCGCTGCCGCTGTGGAGCCGCGGCCGCCTGGTGCTGCTGGGCGACGCCTGCCACCCCATGAAACCGCACATGGCGCAGGGCGCGGCCATGGCCATCGAGGACGGCGCGATGCTGGTGCGTTGCTTCAAGGAAGTCGGGGCGCATAATCACGAACTGGCTTTCGCGCTGTACGAAGCCAACCGCGCCGAGCGCGCCAGCAAGGTGCAGCGCATTTCGCACGACAACACCTGGCTGCGGACCAATGAGGACCCGAGCTGGTGTTTCGGCTACGACGTGTTCAGCGAGCCGCTGGTCGAACCGAAGGCCAAGGCGGCGGCCTGACGCGCCCGCCGTCCTTCATCCACCAGACCTTCGCCACGCACACCATGGGACATCCCGCCAACACCCCGCCCGCCGCCGAGCCGATCGGCCTGAAGGTCAACGGCAGCGTCGTGCGCGTGGCGGCGCCGCCGGCGACCTCGCTGCTGCTGGTGTTGCGCAACGATCTGGCCCTGAACGGGCCCAAGTACGGCTGCGGCCTGGGCGAGTGCGGCGCCTGCACGGTGCTGATCGACGGCGTGGCGGCGCGGTCCTGTGTGATTCCGGTGAGGGCGGCGCAAGGGCGCGAGATCACCACGCTTGAAGGCCTGGGTTCGCGCGAGCGGCCCGGGCCGACGCAGCGCGCCTTCATCGAATGCCAGGCGGCGCAGTGCGGCTATTGCCTGAACGGCATGATCATGACGGTCGAGGCGCTGCTGCGCCGCGACCCGGCGCCGTCCGAGCAGGCGCTGCGCAGCGAGCTGCATCACAACCTGTGCCGCTGCGGGACGCATGTCGAGATCATGCAGGCGGCGTTGCGCGCGGTGCAATTGCGGGCCGAGGCGGCGCCGCGCGGGTGCGAAGGGGCTGGCGCATGAGCGCGTTGCTGCCCGAGGCCTCGGCGGGCGCCATCGCGCCGCCGTCCGATCTGCTGCATGGACTGGCTCTGTGCCCGCCCGCGGCCCGCTGGGACGGCACGCGCTATCGCGGCAGCGCGCTCGAGAGCGTGAGCCTGGAGCAAGCGCGGGCCCAGGCGGGCGTGGTGGCCGTAGTGCGGCGGGAGCACTTTGTCGGCGTGGTGGCGGTGACGCCGGCGCATGCGCGGCAGGCGCTGGCCTGCATGGCGCCCGTGTGGCGCGGCGATGGCCCGCCTGCGCGCGAGGCAACCGTGATCCGTTCGGAAGTGGATCCGGACGACCAGCGTGAGTATCTATGGCGATCTACTGAAACGGCGTCCGGCGCGCGTGTCGCGGCCTGGTACCTGGACGGCCGACTGACGCTGTGGCTGCCGCCGCCGGCGCCCGCCTCGCAGGCCTGGCTGCGGCGCGAGCTGGCGGCGCTGATGGATTGTCCCGGGCACGCGGTGCGCCTGGCCGACTGGCCGCAGGGCGCGGCCGAGGCCGGCCTGCCGCCGCACGCGCTCGATCTGCTGGACGCCGCCGCGGACGCCGCGCTGCTGTCCGAGGCGGTGGGGCGGCCTGTATGCGTGGCCTGCCGGCCGGCGGCCGCGACCACGCTGGCGTTGCGCGAGGCGGACCTGGCGGCGGGGCCGGCGCTGCGTTCGCGCCACCCCTGGGCCGTGCGCCCCAGCCTGGCGCGCCTGCTGGCGCGGCCCGGTCACGCCCAGGCCTGCGGCCAGGCCACGGTGCAGGGCGACAGCCCGGTGCTGGCGCCTGCGGCATCGCGGGATCTGCCGCACGCCAGCATCGACGAATTGAACGCGGCCCAGGTGTTCGCCGGCGAAAGCCTGTGGCACGAGCGGGCGCTGGCGGCGGGCGAGGATCCGGTGGGCTGGCGGCTGCGGCACATGGCCGATGATCGCGGCCGCGAACTGGCGCGCCAGGTGGTGGAACAGGCGCAGGCGGCCACGGCGCAGGAGGCCACGTCGGCCGCCGACGGCCTGCTGCGCGGCACCGGCCTGGCCACGGCGCAGGTCCGCTGCGAGGCCGAGGATGGTTCGGCGCAGATGGTCTGGAGCGCCTGGGTGGCCGACGTGGCGATCCAGCCCGCCACCGGGCGCATCGAGGTGACGCGCGTCGTCGCCGGCCACGACAGCCAGGACCTGCGCGCGGCGCAAGGCGCGACCACGCGGCTGGCCATCACGCGCCAGCAACCCGAGCGGCTGGCCGATGCCCGCCGCCTCATTGCCGGCCCGGCGGCGTTCGACGATTGGCGCGGCGCCGAACCGATGCCCTCGACCGCGGGCCTGGATGCGGTCGCCATCGCGGCGCCGGACGTGCCCGGCCCGTTGCGCGAAGGACGGCTGGACGTGGATGGCGTGCTGACGCTGCCCGCCGCCGCCGCCATCGCCAACGCCATCCAGGACGCCACCGGCGTGCGCCTGCGGCAGGCGCCGTTTGACGCCGGCCAGTTGCGCCTGGCGCTGGCGGACCGGCGCACGGCCGGCGGGAAGGGCGCATTGCGCCGGGGCTGGGGCTGGCTGGCGGCCGGCGCGGCCGGACTGGCGGCCATGGCCACCGCGTTGTGGCCGCTGAAGCCGGCGCTGCCGCTGACGGCCGGGCCCGACGCTTCTTTGTATTCGGCGCAGGCGATCGAGCGCGGCCGGCTGGTGGCGGCGGCCGGGGACTGCGTGGCCTGCCACACCGCGCCGGGCGGCGCCCGCAACGCCGGCGGCCTGGCGCTGGAGACCCCGTTCGGCGTGATCTATTCCACCAACATCACTCCCGATGCGCAGACCGGCATCGGCCGCTGGTCATACGCGGCCTTCGAACGCGCGATGCGCCAGGGCATCCACCAGGACGGCCGCCAGTTGTATCCGGCGTTTCCCTACACGGCCTATGCCAAACTCAGCGACGCCGACCTGCAGGCGCTGTACGGCTACCTGATGTCGCAGCCCGCGGTGGCGGCGACGCCGCCGCGCACCGAGCTGGGCTTTCCGTTCAACCTGCGGCCGCTGCTGGCCGGCTGGAACCTGCTGTTCCACGATCCCAAGCCATTCACGCCGGATCCCTCGCAGGACGCCGAATGGAATCGCGGCGCGTATCTGGTGGAAGGCGTGGGCCATTGCGCCGCCTGCCATTCGCCGCGCAACGCGCTGGGCGCGGAGAAGGGCGGCCTGGCCTACCTGGCCGGCGGCCAGGCCGAGGGCTGGAACGCGCCGGCGCTGAACCGTCTGGCCACGGGCGAGCGGGCCTGGTCGGGCGAGGAACTGTTCCAGTACCTGCGCACCGGCTATTCGCCGCGCCATGGCGTGGCCGCGGGCCCCATGGCACCCGTGATCCATGGCCTGGCCGAACTCCCGGCCAGCGACCTGAAGGCCATCGTCACCTATCTGATGGCGGTGCCGGGGCGGACGCCGTCGTCGGCGCGCGCGACGGCGACTGCCACGGCCACGACCACGGCCACGGCAAGCGCCGCCGCGTCGGCCAGCGTTGTGTCCGCCCCGGCGGCCACGACCGCTACCGCCGCCGCCACCAACACCGCGGTCCCCGCGCCCGCGGCTGTCAGCGAGGCCATCACGCTGCGCCGCGCCAGCGGCGAACGCATCTACCAGAACGCCTGCGCCGTCTGCCATGAGGCCGGCAGCGGGCCGACCCTGTTCGGGGTCAAGCCCCTGCTGGGCCAGAACACCAATCTGCACGCCGCATCGCCGGACAACCTGATCCAGGTGATCCTCCATGGCATCCAGGCCCCGGCCGACGATGCCCTGGGCTACATGCCGGCGTTCGGCAACAGCCTGGACGACAGGCAGATCGGCGATTTGATCGACTATTTGCGCGCGCGGTTCGCGCCGGAGGAAGAGGCTTGGCCAGTTGACACGACGACCATAGGCAGGCTGCGCCAGCACGCGCAGCAGCAGTAAGGGGAAGACGGGGCAGCGGATCGGCCCATGGCGGGTCCGGCCGCGCCTCGCGACACAACATCGCGCGCATCGGTTTTCCATCGACGCTTGTCCGGCGCCGAGGGGCGCGGTCGACCTTCGCATCCGCGAAGCCGGCCATGCGCCGAACCGGGGCCCGACGCCTTTCCAGGCGCGGATCCCGCGCGCGGCACACAAAGGGAATCACGCATATGTCAGCTTCATTCATCACGGTGGAACAAGGCATCAAGACCGCCGGCGTCGGCAAGTTCCAGTACCGGCTGTTCATGATTTTCGGGCTGGTCTGGCTGGCCGACGCCATGCAGGTGCTGTCGATCGGCTTCAGCGCGCCTTCGATCGCCCGCACCTTCGGCATTCCGGTGCCCGAGGCCTTGCAGACCGGCACCGCGTTCTTCGTCGGCATGCTGATCGGCGCCTTCGCGTTTGGCCGGCTGGCCGACCGCATCGGCCGCCGCCCGGTGCTGATGATGGCCGTGGTCATCGACGCCTGCGCCGGCGTGGCCTCGGCCTTCGCGCCGGACTTCGCCTGGCTGCTGTTGCTGCGCTTTGTCACCGGCATCGGTGTCGGCGGCACGCTGCCGGTGGACTACACCATGATGGCCGAGTTCCTGCCGAGCGAACGCCGCGGCCGCTGGCTGGTGCTGCTGGAATCGTTCTGGGCCCTGGGCACCATCTGCCTGGCGCTGCTGGCCCTGGCCGCGCTGTCGTGGGGCGACGATGCCTGGCGCGTGATCTTCTTCGTCACCGGCCTGCCGGCGCTGATCGGCGTGGTGCTGCGCTTCTACATCCCCGAGTCGCCGATGTACCTGAACCGCAACGGCAAGTCGGGGCAGGCGCGCAAGGTGCTCGAACGCGTGGCCCGCGTCAACGGACGTCCGACCGACATCCCCGAGCTCAAGCCGGAACTGCATGAGCGCAAGCCGCTGTCAGCGCTGTTCTCGAACGCGCTGCGCCGCCGCAGCATCGCGCTGTGCCTGGCCTGGGCGCTGATCTCCATCGCCTACTACGGCGTGTTCGTCTACCTGCCGATCAAGCTCAGCAGCCAGGGCTTCGCCTTCATGCGCGGCCAGGAATTCCTGGTGCTGCTGGCGCTGGTGCAGTTGCCGGGCTTCGCGCTGTCGGCCTACGGGGTGGAGCGCTGGGGCCGCAAGCCCACGCTGGTCGGCTTCCTGATCCTGAGCGCGGTGGGCTGCATGCTGTACAGCCTGGGCACCTCCAGCTTCCTGGTGGTCGGCTCGACGCTGCTCATGAGCTTCGCGCTGCTGGGCACCTGGGGCGCGCTGTATGCGTTCACGCCCGAGGTCTATCCGACCGACCTGCGCGCCAGCGGCATGGGGCTGGCGGGCGCGGTGGCGCGCTTTGGCGGCCTGTTCGCGCCGGCCATCATCGCGCCCATCATGGCCACCCACTTCACGCTGGCGCTTGCGGTGCTGGCGGCCATGCTGCTGGCCGCGGCGCTGTCGATCCGGGCGGTCGACGTCGAGTCGCGCAACCGCGCGCTGGACTGATCCGTCAGAAGGGCGGCGCGCATCCGGGAGGACGCGTGCCGCTCGCACGCCGGAAGCCCGGACGCCGGAAGCCCGGACGCCGGACGCCCGGACGCCGGAAGCCCGGACGCCTCATTCCCCGGCGTCGCCCTCGATCATCTTGCGCAGCAGGAATTCCAGCGCCACGCGCTCGGCGGGATTGAGCGTGCCATAGGTGCTTTCGGTGATCTGCAGGGCGAAGGGTTCCATTTTTCGCACCAGCTCCTGGCCCACCGGGGTCAGGTTGATCACCACCTTGCGGCGGTCGTGCGGGTCGTGGTCGACCCGCACCAGCTCGCGCTGCTTGAGCCGGTCCACCACGCCGCGCACCGTGGCCTGGTCGATGACCGTGGCCTTGACGATATCCGCCAGCGAACTGCCCTGGTTGTCGCGCACCGAGCACAGCACGACGAACTGCGCCGCGGTCAACTGCGAGTCGGGGATGTACTGCTGGAACAGGGCGGTATGCCGTTGGTACACGCGCCGCAGCAGGTGTCCAATCTGGTCGGAGAACAAATAGCTGTCCTTGTCGGGGGCGGACTTGTTTTTCACATTTCGCATAAGCCTATCCGAAGCCATACCCTGGGTACGATGATCTATCTCAATGGGATGTCCGGAAGTTTACGGGGCTTGCCGCCTTTGTGCCGACAGGGATCAGGTTTTTCGCAGCGCCGCCATGAAGCAGGCCACGGCCAGCACCGCGCAGGCGGCCGCCAGCGCATAGAACGCAGGCCAGCCGACGAGGGCGATCAATGCCGGCATGCCCAGCAGCGCCAGCGTGCCGACGAAGCGGCCCAGGCCGTACAGCAGCGCGTAGTCGGTGGCGGCCTGGCCGCCCGCCGCCCAGCCCAGGATCAGGCCGCCCATGACGATGTACAGGCCGCTGACGCAGGCGCTGATCGCGATCGAGGCCGCGATGGCCAGGTCGGCGTGGCCGATGTACAAGGCCATGACGATGGCCAGCGCGCCGGCCACGGTGGCCGCCAGCAAGGCCCACAGCAAGGGCCGCGGGGCGCAGCGCCGCAGCGCCGCCGGCAGCGCCAGGGCCATCGCCAGGTTGGCCAGCGGCGCGGCCACGCCCAACACCCAGCCGATGCGGGCCAGCGGCACGCCCAGGTCCACCAGCATCAGCCGGTTCAGGTTGAACAGCGCCATCAGCGCGCAGGTGACCAGGCTGATGCGCAGCAGGCGCCCGGCCATGGCCGGTTGCCGCAGGGCGGCCCGCAGGCCCGGCCTTGCCTGCCGCGCCGCCGCTGGCGCGGCGTGGTCGGGCAGGCGCCAGGCCGGCAGCGTCGCGAACGCCATCAGGGCGGCCAGCAACAGCAGCGCGCCTTCCCAACCCAGTCGGGGAAACAGGCCGACCAGCACGCCGCCGCCCAGCACCGCGCCCAGCGACAGGCCGCCGACCTTGGCCGCCGATGCCGCGCCGCGATGGGCGTCGGCAATGTGCTCGACCGTCCAGGCGTCCAGCGCCACGTCCATGGTCGCCACCGCCAGCGTCGCGGCCAGGCCCAGCCCGAACAGCGCTGCCAGCGGCAACGCGCCGCCCAGCGCGATCGCGGCCACCAGCAGCACCGCCAGGCCCTGCGCCGCCACGATCCAGCCGCTGCGCCGGCCCAGCCAGGGCAGGCGCCAGCGATCCACCAGCGGGGCCCACAGGAAGGTCACGCCGAACGGCAGGTACAGCGCGAATACCGGCGCCATCGAGGTCAGCGCATGGCCCTTGCCGCGCATGATCGGGCCGACGCCGCCCTGCACGAAGCCGAGCACCGCGCCAAGCGACACGTACAGGGCCGCGATGGCGGCCAGGCGCGCCCAGGGCGCGGCGGGTTGGCCGGTCCGCATGTCAGAACTTCCAGCTCATGCCGACGCCCGCCAGTCGTTCCTGTCCCAACCGCACAGAACTGACCGTGGGTCCCCAGCTCTGGCCCGCCACCAGATATCGCTTGTCGAACAGGTTGTAGACGAAGCCATAGATTTCCAGCGGCCCGTCGCGCCAGCCAGCGCGCAGGTTGACCACGTCGTAGGCGGGCAGGGTGAAGCTTTCCTTGACGTCGGCCGCGCGCGCGCCGACGTGCTGCCAGACGATCTGGCCGTTGAGCTGGCCGGGCAGGCCGAGCGGTCGCGCCGGCGCCTCGACTTCCACGCCCAGATTGGCGGTCAGGCGCGGCACATTGGGCACACGGTTGCCCGACTGGGCGCCAGTGGCGCTGCCGGCGGGCACCGAGACCAGTTCGGCATGGGTGTAGCCGGCGCCGCCGATCAGCTTGACGTTGGGATGCACGCGCGCCGCGAATTCCAGTTCGGCGCCCTTGCTGCGGTAGTCGAGCGAGGCGGGCGTGAACAGCAGGGCGGACGGGTTGAACACGATCAGGTGGCCGCGCTTGACCTCGTTCAGGAATACCGAGCCGTTCAGGTCCAGGCGGCGGTCGAACCATTGCGACTTGAAGCCCAGTTCGTAGGTCCAACTGGTCGAGGCCTCGAACGGCGTTTCCGGCTTGCCGGTCGGCGTGTTGACGGACACGCCGGCAAAGCCGCCCGAGACATAGCCGCGCGACACGGTGGCGTACGTCATCAGCGCGTCGCTCCAGTCATACGACAGGCCGGTGCGGCCGGTGACGAAATTGTCGGACAGCGTGTCGTGCTGGCGGAAGTTGGCCACCACCGCGGGGTTGCCGTTGCCGGTGTAGCGGTAGCGCGCGTCCTTGGCCTCGTGCGTGTAGCGCAGGCCAGCCAGGGCCTTCAGTTTCGGCGTCAGCGGCACGCTGGCCTCGCCGAACAGCGAGGCGCTGTCGGTCTTGATGCGGTTGGCCTGGGTGCCGTTCTGGGTCTGGAAGTTGAACGCCGCTGGCGAGGCCTTGGCGGTGGTGTCGTTGCGGAAGCTGGAGTGGAAGTAGTTGGCGCCCACGGTCCAGCCCAGTGCGCTGGTTTCCGGCGAACTCAGGCGCAATTCCTGTTGCCAGCTCTGTTCCTGGAAGCGGATGTCGGCGTAGTCGGCGTAGGGCACGTTGTACACGGACGCGGGCCGGCCGGTCATCGCCGAATAGATCAGGCCGTCGGTCAGGTCGAAGGCCTGGCGCGAGCGCGAATCCAGGTAGCTGGTCAGCGAGGTCAGGGTGAAGTGCTCGAACTCGTGCTCGACCTTGACGCTGGCGCTACTGTCCTTCCAGTCGATCTTGTTCTCGGGATCCGAGGCGGTCTGCGGAAAGCGCGGGTTCTGCAGCCATACGAAGCGCGGCGCGGCGGCCTTCTGCTGGTCGTGCGATCCGGTGACCGTCACCACGGTGTTGGCGCCGGGCGTCCACAGCACCGTGGCGCGCGCCGCGCCCACGTCGGCCCAGCCGTCCTTGCCGCCTGATGCCAGGTTGGGGGTGGTCCCGTCCACCGTGGTGTAGCGCAGCGCCAGGCGCGCGGCCACGGTGTCCGACAGGGCCTCGTTGGCGATCAGTTCGCCCAGCCGGTGACCGTGCGAGCCGATCTCGCCGCGTATGGTGTATTCGCGGTCGAACACCGGCTGGTTGGCGATCACGTTGATGGCGCCGCCCTGCGTGTTGCGGCCGAACAGCGTGCCTTGCGGCCCGCGCAGCACCTCGACCCGGTTCACGTCCAGCAGCGTCGGCGGCGCGCCGTAGACGGAGCGCGGCACGTCGTTGGCGTACATCACCACCGAGGTGTCGTCCGGCGACAGCGGCGCGAACGAGCCCACGCCCCGGATGGTGAAGACGTTGGAATTCTGGCCGCCCGTGTCGGTGAACGCCAGGTTGGGCGCCGAGCGCGCCAGGCCGGCGTTGCCGGCCTGCGGCGCGGCGTCGGCGCGCAATTGCTCGCCGTTCAGCACGGTCATGCCGATGGGCACGTCCTGCGCGCTTTCCTCGCGCCGGCGCGCGGTCACGGTGACGGCGGGCAGTTCGGTGGCGCCGGCCCGGGGCGGGTTGGAAGCGGCCTCCGACGCCGTCGTCGACGCCCACGCAGCGTCGGAGGCGGCTGCGGGAGGCGTTTGCGCCCGCGTTGAGAACGGGGCCAGGGTCAGCGACAACGCCAGCAGCAGGGGACGGCACAGGCGGCAGCGCGGGAGCGCGGGTGACGGGGGCAAGACAAACTCCAGGGTGGTTAATGAGAATTTGTCGCAATTCTATTGACTAAACGTTTGGTCAGTCAATTGATCAATGCGTTTCGCGCCCGTAACATGCCGGTTGCCGCAACGATGGAGACCCTCGGCATGACAGAGCTGCGCTCGCAATACACGACGCCCGACGCCCGCGACGTGATCCTGGAATCGGCGCTGACGCTGTTCGCCCGCCTGGGTTTCGACGGTTCGACCATGCGGCTGATCGCGCAGGAAGCCAAGGTCTCGCCCGGGCTGATCCACCATCATTTCAAGGACAAGGAAAGCCTCTGGTCCAAGGTGGGGGAATGCATCACCGAGGATTTCCTGGCCGCGATCGAGCCGATCACGCGCCAGCCCGTCACGGCGCGCACGGTGCCTGACATGGTGGGCAGCTATCTGCGCTACTGGAAGATGCACCCGGCCGCTTTGCGCTTCCAGCTTTGGCGCGTGATGGGGGCGCAGGAAGCCGAGCGCCGGGCGCGCTCCGAACGCCTGAACCGGCTGTTCGTGCCGGTCTTCGCGCAGGCCCAGAAAGCCGGCTTCGTGCGCGCCGACATCCCGGCGGGGCAGGCCATGATCACCACCGGCGCGCTGATCCAGTACTGGCTGCACAGCCACCTGGAAGTGGCCGACGCCATCGCGGCGGGCGGCGGCGCCATGCCGGACGAGGCCGCGTTCCTGGAGTACGTGTTGAGCCTGGTGGGGGCGCGGCGCCCGGGCGATGCGGCCTAGTGGCCGTTTCTTTTCGTGATTGACAGGCCCGGGGTGCAGCGACCTTCCAACGCGTTTCGCACTGGTGCATGACCGCCCGCAGGCCGGGCCTGCAACGGCGGCTCAGCGCGGCGCGGGGGCGGACACCTTGGCGCCGCCACGCCAGCGGTTCACCAGCACCAGCAACGCGGTGGCCAGCAGCAGCACGGTGGCGGTGGCGATGACCGCCGCGTAGCCCGCGTCGAACGCGTCGCGGGCCAGCCGCGCCAGCGCGGCGCCTGTGTCGCTGGACAGGCCCTCGGCCACCACCAGCGCTTCGTCCAGGCTGTCGCGCGCCGCACCCGCCCCGGCTGCCGGCAGGCCGGCGGGCACGTTGAGCGTGTGCGCGTAGACGCCCGACAGGATCGAGCCCATCAGCGTCACGCCCAGCGCGCCGCCCAGTTCATACGACACTTCCTCGATCGACGCGGCCATGCCGGCGCGCTCGGGCGTGGCGCTCTGCATGATGGTGCTGGACGCGGCGGTCATGGTGGCGCCGATGCCCACACCCAGCACGCACAGGCTGGCGATCTGCGCCGCCAGCGCGCCGTCGTAGCTGAACAGGTAGCCGCCCATGCCCAGGCCGGACACCAGCAGCGAGACGAACAGCAGGCGCGCGCTGCCCACCCTCGGCAGCAGCCAGCCGGCCAGCGGGCCGGCGATGAACGCGGCCAGCGGCAGCGGCAGGATATAGAGCGCGGCCTGGATCGGCGACATGCCCAGCACCAGTTGCAGGCGCTGGCTGAACACCAACTCCATGCCGAGCAGCGCCGCCGCCGCGAACAGCGCCGAGGCCACCGCCGAACTGAAGCTGCGGTTGCGGAAGATGGCGAAGTCGATCAGCGGATGGGGCCGCGCGCGCTGGCGCCGGGCGAAGATGAACAGCATCGCGGCGCCGCCGGCGCAGGCCAGCGCGGCGTCCAGCCAGGACGGCTGGGCGCGGCCCAGTTCCTTGAGCGCATAGGCGGTCAGGATCAGGCCGACCATCACCTGCAGCGAGCCGACCAGGTCCCAGGGGCGCTGGCGGTCCGGCTGGCCGGTCGGGATGTAGCGGCGCGCCAGCGGCAGCGCCAGCAGCACGATCGGCAGGTTGATCAGGAACACCGAGCCCCACCAGAAGTGCTCCAGCAGGATGCCGCCGATGACCGGGCCGAGCGCCGCGCCGCCCGAGGCCACCGAGGCCCAGACGCCGATGGCGATGGCGCGCTCGCGCTCGTCGGCGAAGGTCAGGCGCAGGATCGACAGCGTCGCCGGCATCATCATGGCCGCGCCCACCGCCAGCACCGCGCGCGCCGCGATCAGCGCCGCGGGGTTGGGCGAATAGGCCGCCGCCAGCGAGGCCGCGCCGAACACGGCCAGGCCCATCATGAACAGGCGCTTGTGGCCCAGGCGGTCGCCCAGCGTGCCCATGCCCAGCAGCAGGCCGGACACCACCAGCGCGTAGATGTTGACGATCCAGAGCTTGGACGAGGCCGTCACGCCCAGTTCGTGCGTGAGCCGAGGCAGGGCGGTGTACAGCACGGTCATGTCGACCACGATCAGCAATAGGGCGCTGGAAACGATGGCCAGCACCAGCCAGCGACCCGGCGCGGGCGCGGCGACAGCGGGGGAGGGATTGCGCTGCGTCATGCATTGACTCCTGTAACGCCGGACATTTTCAATCTATGAAGCATGGATAAGAAGTTGGGATCCATCTATAAAATAGATGTATAGGTGGCGGCTCCATCGCCCCGTGCGGCCGGCAACCGTTTTGAAGGCTTGCTTGGCCACCCCTGGAGACAACCATGCACTGGACCCTGGAACAACTGCGGCACTTCGTGGCGGCGGCGGACGCCGGCTCGTTTTCGGCGGCGGCGCGCCAGGTGGGCCGGGCGCAATCGGCCGTCAGCACCTCGCTGGGGTTGCTGGAAGCGGACCTGGGGGTGGAGCTGTTCGACCGCTCGCGCCGCAATGCCACGCTGACCCGGGCCGGTGAAGTGCTGTTGCAGGAGGCGCGCGAGCTGTTGCGCCAGGCGGCGGGACTGGAGCAGCGGGCGCTGTCATTCGCGGCCGGGCAGGACGCGCACCTCAGCCTGGCGCTGGACGAGGCCTTGCCTGATCGGGTGCTGGGCGCGCTGGTGAAGGAGGTCTCGGCGCGCTTTCCCGCGCTGGAGCTGACCCAGTTGAACGGCACGGCCACCGAAGTGGCGGACTATGTCTCGCAGGGGCGCGCCAGCGTGGCGTTCCATTACGATCGCGGCGATCCGGGCGCGGCCTTCGCCCATCGCTACCTGGGCGACGTGGGACAGGGCATCTTCGTGGCGCGCGACCATCCGCTGGCCGCGTTGCCCGAAGTCACGCGCAACGACCTGGCGCGCCATCGTCAACTGGTGATGCGGATGGAGGGGGTGGAGGATGTGGTGATGAGTCCGTCGGCGTGGCGTTCAGACAGTTTCTACAGCATCGCCGCCATGGCCGTGGATGGCTTGGGCTGGGCCATTCTGCCGCTGAACATCGCCGAGTACGAGGGCTACCGCGAGGACCTGGCCAATGTGCCGTGCGTCGGCCTGTCGCTGCCGCCGCTGTCGGTGCGCACGCTCTGGCTGCAGGGCCGGACGCCGACGGCCACCGAGCGCTGGATCCAGGATCGCATGGAGCAACTGCTGCATCCGGCGGCCTGAGCGGGCCGGAGCGGCCGGGCGGCCGGCGCTGGCGGCCTGCGGAAGGCGACCGCCGCGGCGGCCCGAGCCCGGACGTGTCAGGCCTTCTTGCGATACACCAGCACCGGCGTGGTGGAGTGCGCCAGCACCTTCTGCGTCTGGCTGCCCAGCACCACGGCGGCCATGCCGCGCCGGCCGTGCGAGGCCATGGCGATCAGGTCGCAATGGCGTTCGCGGGCGGTGTCGATGATGGCCTGGTAGGGATCCTCGTGGGTGGCGCGCAGCGTTTCGCAGGGCACGCCGGCCTCGCGCGCCTGGGTGGCGGCGGCGCTCAAGAGGCGTTCGGCCTGGGCGCGGATCTGGTCCTGGTAGTCGCTCAGGCTGTGGGCCACTTGCGCCGCGCCCATGGCGAAGACGTGGAAGGGCTCCTCGACGGTGAGGATGGTGGCCTTGGCGCCCAGCGACTTGGCCAGATCAAGGCTTTCGACCAGCGCTTCCGAGGACAATTGCGAGCCGTCCGTGGGAATGAGAATGTGCTTGTACATGGTGTCTCCCGTGTTTGTGCAGCGGCCGTCGCGACTTGCGACGGTTACGTAACACTGTATCGGCCGGGAGAGGGCGGCTACTTGAGCGGGATCAAACCTTGCGCAGGGTCAAACCGCCCCGCGCGGCCCCGCGTCAGCTCAACAGCGCCGCGACCAGGTCGCCGCCCGCGCGGTCGCTTTCGCTGAAATCGAGCGCCGTCTGCACGTGTTCCAGGTGCTCGTCCATCAGCGCGCAGGCGCGGTCGACGTCGCCGGCGCGGGCCGCTTCGATGAAGGCGTGATGCTCGCGCGATGAGCAACTGGCATCGTGCGAGCTCTGGTACAGCACGGTGATCACGGCGCTGCGCGCCGACAGCTCGCGCAGCATGCCGGTCAGCACCGAATTGCCGACGGCCTCGGCCAGCAGGATGTGGAAGTCGCCCAGCAGGCGGTTGCGGGCCTGCACGTCGCCGCTTTCGACCGCGGCGCGCTCCTGGGCCAGGTGGGCGTCGATGCGGCGGTAGTCGGCCGCCGTGGCGCGGGCGACGAACTCGCGCGCCAGCGCGGCCTCGAGGATGCGGCGCACCGCGTAGACCTCGCGCGCCTCGTTGGCGTCGGGCTTGCTGACGAAGGCGCCCTTGTCGGGCACGATGTTGATGAGCTTGTCCTTGGACAGCATCAGCAGGGCCGCGCGGATCTTGGTGCGGCTGACCTTGTAGACGCGCGCCAGCGCCTCTTCGCGCAGGCGGGTGCCGGGCGGCAGCCGGTGCGCCACGATGGCGGCGGCGATGGCCTTGGCGATATCGTCGGCGCTGGGATCGGCGGGAACTTCCTGGGTCATGAAGCGCGGGGCGGAAAGACTGTATGGGCAGCCAGTCTATCAAAATCCCGGGCTGGCAACATTTATTGCATACGAAAATTGTTGGAGCCGCTGCCTCGTCCGCCGCGCTCAGGCGCGGAACGCCGCCGGCTGGTACTGGCCGAGCGCGTCGAGCAGCCGCGTCCAGGCCTGCACGCCCTCGCGGATCGAGCCGATGCGGAAGAACTCGTTGGGCGCGTGCACGTCCTCGTCGGGCAGGTTGAAGCCGAACATCAGCGTGTCGATGCCGAGGGTTTCCTTGAACACCGACGTGATCGGCACGGAGGCCCCCAGCCGCACATGGATCGGATCGCGGCCGTCTTCGGTCCGCAGCACCGCCTGGGCCGCGCGCACCAGCGGATGGTCCGGCGCCAGCGTCGAGGCCGGCGAGCCGTCGTGCATCGCCACCACCTCCAGCGCGGCGCCGGGCGGGCAGTGCGCCCGCAGGTGCGCCAGGACCGCGCGGATCACCCGCGCCGGGTCCTGGCCTTCGACCACGCGCACGGTCAGCTTGGCCGAGGCCTCGCAGGCGATGATGGTCTTGGTGCCGGCGCCGGTATAGCCGCCCCACATGCCGTTCACGTCCAGGGCCGGGCGCAGCGTGATGCGCTCGCGCGGGCTGTAGCCGGGCTCGCCATGGCTGGTCGCGCCCACGTCGTCGAAGAACGCCGCCTCGTCATAAGGAAAGGCGGCGGTGTCCTGGCGCTGGCGCGGCGTGGGCGGCGCGGCGTCGTCGTCGAAGCCGGCCACCGCGACGCGGCCATCGGCCGCATGCAGTGTGGCCAGCAGCGCGGCCATGTCGTGCAGCGCATTGCGCACGCCGCCGCCATAGCGCCCCGAATGCAGATCCTTGGCGGCCGTGCGCAACCGCACCTCCAGCGCCGCGTTGCCGCGCGCGCCGGTGTTGATGGTCGGCACCTGGGCGCTGGCGCGGCCGCCGTCGGCCGACAGCACCGCGTCGGCGGCCAGCAGGGCGCCGTGGCGCTGGATCAGCGCGCGCAGCGTGGGGCTGCCGGTTTCCTCTTCGCCCTCGATGAACACCTTGATGTTGACCGGGCAACTGCGCAGCGTGGCCAGGAAGGCGAACACCACCTCCAGCGCCACCGTGGTCGACCCCTTGACGTCGGAGGCGCCGCGCGCATAGAGCCGGTCCCCGACCTGGGTCGGCTCGAAAGGCGGGGTGCGCCACAGTTCCAGCGGGTCGGCCGGCTGCACATCGTAGTGGCCGTAGATCAGCAGCGTGGGCTTGCCGGGCGCGCCCAGCCACTCGCCGTAGACGGCCGGCTCGCCGCCGCCCTCCAGCAATTGCACGTTGTGCAGCCCGTCGCGGCGCAGCCGCTCGCACAGGAAGTCGCGCGCCCGCGCCATGTGCGGGGCAAAGGCCGGGTCGGCGCTGACGCTGGGGATGCGCAGGAATGCCTTGAGCCAATGCGCGATCAGCGGCTGGCGCGCGTCGAGGTGCGCCAGCACCGGCTGGATGAGAGTGTCGGACATGCAGACTCCGTGGGAAGGAAGAGGGCGGCCGCTCATTCGGCCTGGAAACCGCTGCTGCGTACCAGTTCGGTCAGGCGCGCGGTCTGTTCGGCATAGAAGGCTTCGCTGGCGGCCAGGGTCTGCGGCTCGAACAGGATCTTGCCCTGGGCCAGCAGCGTCTTGCGCGCGGCGGGGTCGGCCAGCGCCGCCTCGACCGCCGCGTGCAGCTTCTGCGCCACCGCATCGGGCGTGCCTTGCTTGACCATGTAGGCGGTCCAGATGGTGTAGTTGAAGTCCTTCAGGCTGGCGCTTTCCTGCACGCTCGGCACGTCGGGCAGCATCGGCAGGCGATCGCGGTTGAGGGTGCCGATGATGCGGATGCGGCCTTCGCGCCGCAGGTCCTCGTAATTGGCCTGATAGGGCACGATGGCGAAGTCGATCTGGCCGCCCGCCATGTCGGTCAGCATCGGCGAGGCGCCGCGATAGGGGATGTGCGTCAGCGTCAGGCCGGCGCGCTTGGAAAGCGCCTCGGTGATGAGGTGGATCATCGAACCCGCGCCGCCCGAGCCGTACGTCAGCGGCGCGCCGCCGCGCCGGGCCAGCGCCACCAGTTCATCGACGTTGGCCACGCCCAGCCCGGCGCGCGTCATCACCACGTAGGGCGAGGTGGCGACCGGCGCGATCATGCGGAAGGCCTCGGGCCGGTAGTGGACCGACTTGTTGGTCAGGCCGGCCAGGATCAGTTCGTTGGGCGAGCCCTGGAACACGTAGTAGCCGTCGGCCTTGGCGCCCAGCACGCGATTGGCGCCGAGCACGCCGTTGGCCCCGCCCAGGTTCTCGACGATGACCTGGCCGCCCAGCGCCTGGGTCATCGGCCCCTGCAGCGCGCGCGCCGTGATGTCGCTGGCGCCGCCGGCCGGATACGGCACCATCAGGGATACCGGCCGGGCGGGGTAGTCTTCGGCGGCGGCGGCGCCCGTGGCCAGCAGGGCGAGCGCGGCGACGGTGGATAACAGCAGTGTCTTCATCGGAGTCCCTTGGGTGTTGTGTGTTTTCCGGAATGCTAGAAGCGCTGTTTTCATCTGTCCAATCGATTGATTAGCTGATTACAATGCGTTTTATGCATGATTTTTCGCGGCGCGGCCGCGTCCCGGAGATTTCATGAATCTGTCGCAACTGGCTCATCTGGTGGCGCTGCTGGAGACCGGCTCGTTCACCCGCGCCGCGGAATCGCTGCACCTGTCGCAGCCCGCGTTCAGCCGCAGCATCCAGTTGCTGGAGGCCGAGCTGGGGGCGCCGCTGGTGGACCGCATCGGCAAGCGCAACGAGGCCACGCCGCTGGGTCGGCAGGTGGCCGCGCGCGCCCGCCGGGTGCTGGCCGAGGTGCACGAGATCCGGCGCGAGGCCGAGCTGCTGGCGCAGGGCGAGGCCGGCGCGGTGGCGCTGGGCCTGGGCGCCGCGCCCGGCGCGCTGTTGAGCGTGCCGCTGATGCGCCATGTGATGGACGCCTATCCGCGGCTGCGCGTGCGCCTGTCGCGCGGGCCGACCGACGCGCTGCTCGCCGGCCTGCGTGAACGCGCCCTGGACGCGCTGGTCGTGCACGTGCGCACGCTGGACGACGACGCGGACTTGGACGTGGCCGCCATGCCCAGCCTGGCGTCGGGCTTTGTCTGCCGCCCGGACCATCCGCTGCTGGCGGGCCCCGCGCCGTCGCTGTCGCAGGTGCTGGCGTATCCCGTGGTGTCCACCGGCCTGTCGCCGGAGATCCGGCGGCGCGTCGCGGCGGCGCGGCCGGACGGCTTCGAATTGCACATGGAAAGCGAGGACATCGCCGGCCTGCTCGATATCGCCGCGCGCTCCGACGCGCTCTATCTGGGCGTGCTGGCGTCGGCCGCCGGGCCGGTTGCCGAGGGCCGCCTGGCGCGCCTGCTGCCGCCGCCGGATTTCGACATCGCGGCGCATTTCGCCTTTGTCACGCTGCGCGGACGCAGCGAAAGCCCGGCCACCCGCATCGCGCGGGAGTTCTGCTTCGAGCAGATGGGGCGGGCCGCGCAGGGGGCGGCCGCCGAGGGCTAGGGCCGGCTCACACGGCAAGCAGCCTCGCGCAGGTCCGGGGAGGCGCCTCGCCGCGTCGACGACCCCTGGCGCGACGGATTCATGCCGCTTTGTGCACAATCGGCACGCCAGCCCTGATCAATCGCGCGGCCGTCTTGGCGTATCCTGCTGCGGTCGGCGCCTCGCGCCAGCGGCGCGCGCCGCCGGCCATGCCTTTCTCCCTGGAATTCCCCATGCCCACTGGCCTTTCGTCCGCGTTGCAGCGCTTTCCCCGTCATGCCTTGCTCGACGGCCCCACGCCGATCCAGCGCCTGGCCGGGCTGGAGGCGGCCCTGGGCGCCGCGGCCAACGGCGTGCGCCTGTACGTCAAGCGCGACGACCATATGTCGCTGGGCGGCGGCGGCAACAAGCTGCGCAAGCTGGAGTTCCTGCTGGGCGAGGCGCGCGCGCAGGGCGCCGATACCGTGGTGACGGTCGGCGGCCTGCAATCGAACCACGCGCGCCTGACGGCGGCGGCCGCGGCCCGCGCGGGCATGGCCTGCGAGCTGGTGCTGGGCCGGGTGGTGCCGCGCGACGACGTCGATTACGAGGAAAACGGCAACATGCTGCTGAACCGCCTGTTCGGGGCGACGGTGCATGCGCTGCCGGTGGGCGCCGATGCCATGGCGGCGGCGCTGGAGCGGGTGCGCGCGCTGGAGCTGGCCGGGCGCCGCGTCTACCTGGCGCCGCTGGGCGGGTCGACGCCCGTCGGCGCGCTCGGTTACGCCGCCTGCGCGCTGGAGATCCTGGCGCAGTCGCGTGAATTGGGCGTGGATTTCGACCGCATCGTGGTGGCCAACGGCAGCGCCGGCACCCATGCCGGCCTGGCGGCCGGGGTGGTCGCGGCGGGCCTGCCCGCCAGCCGCGTGCAGTCGTTCACCACGCTGGCCGACGCGGAGGTCGCGCATGCCAAGACGGTAGACCTGACCGCCGCCACGCTGGCGCTGCTGGCGCAGGGCCAGGCGGACGACGTTGCGGCGCCGGCGCCCAACGACATCCTGGTCGATGGCAGCCAGCGCGGCCTGGCCTATGGGGTGCCCACGCCTGCCATGCTGGAGGCGGTCGGCCTGCTGGCGCGCAGCGAAGGGCTGCTGCTCGATCCGGTGTATTCCGGCAAGGCCTTTGCCGGCCTCCTGGCCGACGTGCGCGCCGGCCGCCACGCGCCGGGCAGCGACGTGCTGTTCGTGATGACCGGCGGCGCGCCCGGCCTGTACGCCTACAAGTCCGCGTTCCAATGAAAAAACGGGCCGGCCGCCGCGAGGCGCCCGGCCCGTCCAGGACGGAGCCTGGGGGCGGTGTCAGTCCTTGGCCATCAGCCCCAGGTACTCGATCAGCCCCTTTTCCTTGACGTAGGTCGCCTGGGCCCAGGCCTTGTAGTCGGCGCTGTCGCGGTAGGCGGGTTCCTGGTTAAGCTGTTTCATGACCTCGATGCTGGCCGGGTCGAACAGCGCCTTCTTGAAGGCGTCATGCAGCGTCTTGACCACCGCCGGGTCCATGCCCTTGGGACCGGCCAGGCCGTAGGGCGAGGTCGATACGACCTTGTAGCCCAGCTCCTGCGCGGTCGGCACGTCGGGCCAGCGGGTGGTGCGCTTTTCGCCGAACGTCACCAGCAGCCGCATCTTGCCCGAATCGACGAACTGGTCCCAGCCGGTGGCGTCGCTTTGCGCCATCACGTGGCCGCCCAACAGCGCCTGCTGCATGTCGGCGTTGCCCTTGTAGGGCACGTGGTTCAGCTTGACCTTGGCGTTGATGGCCACTTCCTCGATCAGCAGGTGGGGCGACGAGCCCACGCCGGTCGAGCCGTAGTCGATGGTGCCCGGGTGCTGGCGCGCGGCCTCGATGTACTCATTGAAAGTCTTGTAGGGCGAGTCGGCGCGCACCGTGAAGCCGAAGGTGTAGCCGGACAGGCCGATGATGAAGGTGAAGTCGTTGATCGGGTCCCACGAGGTCTTCTGCATGTATGGCATGCGCAGCATGGCCAGCGTGTACAGCGCGACGGTGTAGCCGTCGGGCTTGGCGGTGCGCGACATGGTCGCGGTGCCCAGCGTGCCACCCGCGCCCGGGCGGTTCTCGACGATGACGGGCTGGCCCAGGTATTTGGATGCGTCCTGCGCGACGATGCGCAGGTGGCGGTCGGTGGAGCCGCCGGCCGGGAACGGCACGATCAGCGTGATGGGCTTGGTGGGAAAGGCGCTTTGCGCCGACGCCGCGGGCGCCAGCGCGCCGCCGGCCAGCGCCAGCAGCAGGGCGCCGAGGCAGGCGCGGCGCAGGGGTTGGTGGGCCATGGGGCTTGTCTCCGATGTGATTATGGTTTTGTGTGTCGTGGCTGTGTTGTGAGGCGCCGGTCAGCCGCGCAGGGCGACCTTGACCGGCAGTCGTTGCAGCGCCTCGCGCAACTGCTCCTTCAGCGGCGCGGGGGTGGCGGCGTCGGCTTCTACGGCGACGTCGGGCTGCGCGTCGGACAGCACGCGCAGCAGGGGACTGTCCGGCGGCAGGCCGGCCTGTTCGAGGACGCGCTCGACCACGGCGCGCGCCGAGACCGCCGTGGCCAGGCGGCGCAGGTCGGGCTTGTAGATCTTGCCGACGTTGGTCATGGGCATCTGCTCGAGCACGATCACGCGCTTGGGCCGTGCCGGCGCCTCGTCGACGTGGGCGGCGGCGTAGGCGACCAGTTCGGCCTCGGAGACCTCGGCATCGTCGGCCAGGGTCACGAAGGCGATCGGCAGCTCGCCCGCGTACGGATCGGGCGCGCCGACCGCGGCGCAGATGCGCACCGCCGGGTGCGAGGCCAGCGCATCCTCGATGGTCTTGGGATCGATGTTGTGGCCGCCGCGGATGATCAGGTCCTTGGCGCGGCCCTGCAGGTGCAGGCGGCCCTCGCTGTCCAGGAAACCGACATCCCCGCTGATGAGCCAGCCGTCCTCGGTGAAGGCGCGCGCCGTGTCCTCGGGGTCGAGAAAGCCGGGGATGACGTTGGGCGACTTGAACAGCAGCATGCCGGCCTGCCCGGGCGGCAGGTCGCGCGCCGGCTGCCCGGCGGGCGCATCCAGGCCGACCACGCGCACCTGCACATAGGGCAGCGGAAAGCCCACGCAGTTGACCGGAAAGCGCGAGCCGGGCGGCGTGATCGAGGTGATGCCGGCCATCTCCGTCATGCCCAGGCTTTCGTTCACGTGCAGGCCGAACAGGCGCTCGAAGCGCGCCGCCAGCTCCGCCGGCAACGGCGCGGCGCCGGTGCGGCAGTAGCGCAGCGACGAGATGTCGGCGCCGTCCAGCGGGATCTCGGCCAGCGCCGCCAGGATGGTGGGCACGCCCTGCAGCGAGGTGGCGCGGTGGCGCTCGACCAGCCGCCAGTAATTGCGCAGCACCTCGCGGTTGCGCAGCAGCAGCGTGGTCGGGATCACGGTCTGCACGCCGGCCGACAGCGCCGCCAGCGAGGCCGGCAGCACGCCCGCCACGTGGAACAGCGGATAGCCGTTGATGACCACGTCGCCGGGTCCCGCGCCCTGCAACTGCACCGCCGCCCAGGCCGTGAAGACCTGGTTGGCGTGGGTGTGGATGGCTAGCTTGGGCGCGCCCGTGGTGCCGCCGGTGTGGAAGTAGGCGGCCACGTCGTCGGCGCGGATCACGCGGCCGCTGACCAGCCGGTCCGAGGGCTGGGCAGCGCGCGCGCTGTTGAAGTCGAGCGCGAAGTCGGGCAGCGCCGGGCGTTGCGACGGCGGCTCGTCGTGCGGCGCGACGCGCAGCAGCGTGCGCAATGTTGGCACCCGCTCGCGCAGGCGCAGGGCCTTGGACCAGGACTCGCATTCGGTGTCCGAGCCGTAGGCGATCAGCACCTTGGCGCCGGCGGTGGTCAGCAGCGAGGCCAGCTTGTCGTCGGTCAGCAGCGGGTTGAGCGGTTGCACGATGCCGGCGGCCTCGCCGCCCCACAGCGCCAGGTGGTATTCGAGGCAGCCGGGCAACAGCACGCCGACGGCGTCCGTCGGGCCCAGCCCCAGGCTGTGCAGCAGGTTGGCGGTCTGGTGGATGCCGGCCAGCAGGTCGTCGTAGCGCCAACTGATGGCCGGCTCGTCGGGATCGGCGTTGCGCAGGAAGGTCAGCGCGGTGCGGTCGCCAAAGGCGGCGGCCGAGTTGCGGAAGATCTCGTAGGTGCTTTGCACCGTCAGCGTCTCGGCCAGCGGCCGGGCCGCCAGGCGGCGCACGTCGTCGATGGAACGCACCGGGAACGGCGCGGCGAAAGGCGGGGCGACGGGAGGGGCGGTGGGGGAGGCTATGGGGGCCTGCGTCATGATGCCGTCCTCGCCGCTTACGCGCGCCCCAGCGCGATGTAGCGCCGCAGGTGGTGGTCCTCGTCGCCGAGCTGGTGGTCGATCATGACCAGCCGCTTGGCGTAGTGCGCCAGGGGCAGCTCCCAGGTCATGCCGATGCCGCCGTGCAGTTGGATGCTTTCCTCGGCCACCAGCGTGCCGATGCGGCCGATGGTGTACTTGGCGGCCGACAGCGCCCGTTCGCGCGTGGCGCGGTCGGGGTGGTCGAGCGCGGCGGCGGCGTTGATGACCGCCGAGCGCGCCTGCTCGATCTCCAGCAGCACGTCGGCCATGCGGTGCTGCAGCGCCTGGAAGCTGCCGATCGGCACGCCGAACTGGCGCCGGGTGCGCAGGTATTCCAGCGTGGCGTCGCGGGCGCAGTCCATCGCGCCCACGGCCTCGGCGCACAGCGCCAGGATGCCGCGGCCGGTGGCGTGTTCCAGCAACGCATGGCCGGCGCCGGCCTCGCCCAGCAGGCTGTCGGCGCCCAGCGCCACGTTCTCGAACGTGAGTTCCGCGGCGCGGCCGCCGTCGATCAGGTCGTAGCCGCGCGCCGTCACGCCCGGCGTGCCGGCGCTGACCAGGAACAGGCTGATGCCGGATTCGTCGTCCTCGGCGCCGCCGGTGCGCGCCGACACCAGGAACAGGTCGGCATGCTCGCCCCCCATCACCACGGCCTTGGCGCCGTTCAGCGCCCAGCCGTCGCCGCTGCGCTCGGCGCGGGTGCGCACGTCGTTCAGGGCGTAGCCGGAGGTGGGCTCGGCCGCGGCCAGCGCGGCGGTGATGCCGCCCGCGATCAGGCCGTCCAGCGCCTCGCGCTGCGCCGGGCTGCCGGCGCGGGCGATGGCGCTGCCGACCATCAGCGCGTCAAGGAAGGGTTCCAGCACCAGGCCGCGGCCCAGTGCCTCGAACACCACGCTGATGTCAAAGCCCGCGCCGCCCAGCCCGCCGTGTTCCTCGGCGAACAGCGCGCCGATGGCGCCCAGTTCGGCATACCGGCGCCAGAACTCGGGGTTGTAGCCCTGCGCCATCCTGGCGTGGCGTTCGCGCGTGGCGAAGTCGTATTGTTCGGCGACAAAGCGGCGCAGCATGTCGGACAGCATGCGCCGGTCTTCGGTGTGTTCAAAGTTCATGGCCGGCCTTTACAGTCCCAGGATCATCTTGGAGATGATGTTCTTCTGGATTTCGTTGGAGCCGCCGAAGATCGACAGCTTGCGGTTGTTGAAGTACTGCGCCGCGGCGCTGTCGGCGCCTTCCGGGCCGATGGGCGCGGCGTCGTAGCCGTCGTGCAGGGCCTCGGCCACGAACGGGCGGGCGTAGGGACCCATGGCGCGGCGGTTCAGCGCGGTGATCTCCTGGCGGATCTGGGTGCCGCGTATCTTCAGCATCGAGCTTTCGGCGCCGGGCGCGCCGCCGCCGGCCACCGCCGCCACCACGCGCAGGTTGGTGGTGCGCATGTTGGCCAGTTCGATCTCCACCCGCGCCAGGCGCGCGGCGAAGTCGGGATCCTCGGCCAGCGGGCGGCCGTTCTTCTTCTGGCTGGCGGCCACCGCCTTCAGGCGTTCCAGCGCGGCGGTCGACTGGCCGACGCCGGCGATGTTGGTGCGTTCATAGGTCAGCAGGTATTTTGCGCAGGTCCAGCCGCGGTTTTCCTCGCCCACCAGGTTCTCGACCGGCACCCGCACGTCCGAGAAGAACACCTCGTTGACTTCATGCTCGCCGTCCAGCGTGATGATGGGGCGCACCTGCACGCCCGGGCTGGCCATGTCGATCAGCAGGAAGCTGATGCCTTCCTGGCGCCGGCCCTCGTTCGAGGTGCGCACCAGGCAGAAGATCATGTTGGCGTACTGGCCCAGCGTGGTCCAGGTCTTCTGGCCGTTGACGACGTAGTGGTCGCCGTCGCGCACGGCGGTGGTCTTGACCGAGGCCAGGTCCGAGCCGGCGCCGGGTTCGGAGTAGCCCTGGCACCACCAGTCCGAGCCGTCCAGGATGCGCGGCAGCCAGTGGCGCTTCTGCGCCTCGTTGCCGTACTTGATCAGCACCGGCCCCAGCATGCTCAGGCCGAACGGCACGATGCGCGGCGCGCCGGCCAGCGCGCACTCGTTGTCGAAGATGAACTTCTGCGTGGCGCTCCAGCCGGTGCCGCCGTATTCCACCGGCCAGTGGCTGGCCAGCCAGCCCTGGCGGTTGAGGATGGCGTGCCATTCGACCATGTCGGCGCGCGCCAGCAGCTTGCCCTGCGTGACCTTGGCCGACAGGCGCGGCGGCAGGTTGGCGGCCAGGAAGGCGCGGACCTCGTCGCGGAAGGCGTTTTCTTCGGGGGTGAATTCCAGATCCATCGGGCGATTCCTCAGTAGATTTCGAACAGGCCGGCCGCGCCCATGCCGCCGCCCACGCACATGGTGACGACGGCGTAGCGCGCGCCGCGGCGGCGGCCTTCCAGCAGCACGTGGCCGGCCAGGCGGGCGCCGGTGACGCCGAACGGGTGGCCCAGCGCGATCGAGCCGCCGTTCACGTTCAGCCGCTCCATCGGGATGCCCAGGCGTTCCTGGCAATACAGCGCCTGCGAGGCGAAGGCCTCGTTCAGTTCCCACAGGTCGATGTCGTCGACCTTCAGGCCGTGGCGCGCCAGCAGCTTGGGCACGGCGTAGACCGGGCCGATGCCCATTTCGTCGGGCTCGCAGCCGGCGATCGCCAGGCCGCGGAACGCGCCCAGCGGGCGGATGCCGGCGCGTTGCGCCTCGGCCGCTTCCATCAGCACGCAGGCGGCGGCGCCGTCCGACAGCTGCGAGGCGTTGCCGGCGGTCACGAACTGGTCCGGGCCGCGCACCGGGGCCAGCTTGGCCAGCGCCTCGTAGGTGGTGCCGGGGCGGTTGCAGGTGTCGTGGTCCACCGTGACCTCGCGTTCCGACACGGCGCCGGTGGCTCGGTCGGTGACGGCCATGGTGGTGGTGACGGGGATGATCTCCTCGCGGTAGCGGCCGGCGGCCTGGGCGGCCTCGGTGCGCGCCTGGCTCTGCGCGGCGAAGCGGTCCTGCGCCTCGCGGCTGATGCCGTAGCGCGCGGCGACGATGTCGGCGGTCTCGATCATGGGCAGGTACAGCTCGGGCTTGTTGGCCACGATCCACGGGTCCATGCCGCTGACGCCGTCGTCGCGGGTGCGGATCTGCGACACCAGCTCGACGCCGCCGGCGAGCATGGCGGGCGCGCCGTCCATGACAATGCGCGCCGCGGCCGAGGCGATGGCCTGCAGGCCCGAGGCGCAATAGCGGTTGACGGTGGCGCCGCCGACGCTGACCGGCAGGCCGGCGCGGATCACCGCCTGGCGGCCGATGTTGCGGCCGGTGGCGCCCTCGGGGTAGCCGCAGCCGATGAAGGCGTCCTCGATCAGGGCGGGGTCGATGCCGCTGCGTTCGACCGCGGCGCGCACCGCGTGGGCGGCCAGGGTCGGCCCGGCGATCAGGTTGAATTCGCCGCGCTGCGCCTTGGTGATGGGCGTGCGGGCGGTGGAGACGATGACGGCTTCGCGCATATCGGTTTCCGTTGGGTGAGTGGGGTCAGGCGGCCTGGTTCAGGCTGGCGAAATCGCGGCCGGATTCGGCCAGTTCCTCCAGCAGCGGCGACGGCTTCCAGAACGCGGGGTCTTCCTTGGCAAAGGCGCGGATGTCGGCCAGCACGTTGGCCAGCCCGACGCGGTCGGCGTAGTGCATCGGCCCGCCGCGATAACGCGGAAAGCCATAGCCCGACAGGAACACCATGTCGATGTCCGAGGGCCGCAGCGCGATGCCCTGGTGCAGCACGTTGGCGGCCTCGTTGATCATGGCCGCCAGGTAGCGGCGCTGAATGTCCTCGGCGCTGAACGGACGGGGCGTCACGCCCGCGCGCTGGCGCTCGGCGTCGATGATCGCCAGCACTTCCGGATCGGGCGTGCCCTGGCGGGCGCCATCCGGATACAGGTAGAAGCCGCGGCCGGTCTTCTGGCCGAACCAGCCGCGCTCGCACAGACGGTCGGGAATCTGCACGTAGCGCAGCGCCGGGTCGCGGGTGGCGGCGCGGCGCTTGCGCGTGGCCCAGCCGATGTCGCCGCCGGCCAGGTCCACCATCTGGTACGGACCCATGGGATAGCCAAAGTCGCGCACCGCCGCGTCGATCTCGTAGGGCGAGGCGCCGTCCTCCATCATCATGTCGGCCGCCTGGCGATGCACCGCCAGGATGCGGTTGCCGATGAAGCCGTCGCAGACGCCGGCGCGCACCGGGATCTTGCGCAGGCGGCGCGCCAGCTCGAAGCCGGTGGCGACGGTGTCGGCGGCGGTCTGGCGGCCCACCACCACCTCCAGCAGCTTCATGATGTTGGCGGGCGAGAAGAAGTGCAGGCCCAACACATCGGCGGGGCCGCGCGTGGCCTGGGCGATGCGGTCCACGTCCAGGTAAGAGGTATTGGTGGCCAGCACCGCGCCCGGCTTGGCGACGCGGTCAAGCTGCGCGAACACCGCCCGCTTGACGTCCATGTCCTCGAACACGGCCTCGATGATCAGGTCGGCCTCGCCCAGCGCGGCATAGTCGGTGGCGCCGGTGAAGCGCGCCAGCCGGGCGGCGCGCTCGTCGGCGCTCATGCGGCCCTTGCCGACCAGCAGGTCGTAGACGTGTTCGACGCGCTGGCGGCCGCGCGCCAGCGCGGCATCGTCCTGTTCCACCATGACCACCGGCAGGCCGGCGTCCAGCACCGCCACGGCGATGCCCGCGCCCATGGTGCCGCCGCCGATCACGCCGACGCTGTCGAGCCGGCGCGGCTTGGCCTGCTTCAATTCAGGGATCTTGGCGGTCTCGCGTTCGGCGAAAAAGGCGTGGATCAGGCCGGCGCGCTGCGGGCTGTCCAGGCATTGCAGGAACAACGCGCGCTCGGCGCGCAGGCCCTCGTCGAAAGGTTGTTCGACGGCGGCGCGCACGGCGTCCAGGATCTTCGCGGGCGAGAACAGGCCGCGTGTGCTGGCGGCGATGCGCTGGTCGGCGGCGTCGATCGCGGCCAGCGACGCGGCCTTGTCGGCCAGCGCCTGGCCGTCGCGGCTGCGGCGCGGCTTGGCGCCCTGCGCCAGCAGGCGCCGGGTGTAGTCCAGGCCGGCGGCCAGCGGGTCGGCGCCGCTGGCCAGTTCATCGGCCAGCCCGGCCGCGACGGCGGCCTGCGCCGTCATCGGCTTGCCCGACAGCATCAGGTCCAAGGCTGCGGCCGCGCCGATCAGGCGCGGCGTGCGCTGCGTGCCGCCGGCGCCGGGCAGCAGCCCCAGCGTCACTTCGGGCAGGCCCAGCCTGGCGTTTGGCAAGGCCACGCGGTAATGCGCCGCCAGCGCCACCTCCAGGCCGCCGCCCAGCGCGGCGCCGTGCAGCGCGGCCACCACCGGCTTGGCGCAGGCTTCGATCTGATTGCACACGTCGGGCAGGGCGGGCGGACGCGGCGGCTTGCCGAATTCGCGGATGTCGGCGCCAGCGATGAAGTTGTTGCCGGCGCCGGTGAGCAGCACGGCCCGCACCTGCGGGTCGCCGCCGGCCTGATCGATGGCGCGCGCCAGGCCCGCGCGCACCTCGGCGCTCAGGGCATTGACGGGGGGATGATCGATGGTGACGACGAGGACGTCGCCGTCGCGGCGCGTGTGAACGGCGCCGGCGGGTGCGCTGGCTGTCATGGGACAGTGTCTCCGGTAGGGTCGCCGCCCGCGCCGGCCCTGGCCGGCACGGCGGCATCGCAGAGCGGGGCTCTGGCGAGGCCGGCGCGCCCGGGGCGGACGCGGCGCAGTCGCGGCGCCTGGCGGGCCAGGAACGGCCCGTCTTGTATCCGTCTATTCTTTCCCAGCAAAGAAGTCTTGACAATGGCATCCATAATTGACAACGACGATAAAGGAATTTGACAATAGGCACGGACCGCCGCGATGCAACGGGCAAAGCCAGTACCGGTCCGGGAGAGTCGACATGGATACAAAGGCGCTGACGTTGCTGGTGGAGATCGTGGATGCGGGCAACCTGAGCGAAGCGGCGCGTCGGCTGAAGATGACACGGGCCAACGTCAGCTATCACCTGACGCAGTTGGAGCGCGCCGTTGGCATGCAGCTATTGCGGCGCACCACGCGCCACGTCGAGCCCACCGAAATCGGACTCAAGCTGTACCACCACGGCCGCAGCATCCAGGACGAACTGGCGGCGGCGCGCGAGGCCGTCGAAACGCTGGGCAAGACGCCGCAGGGCAAGGTGCGCCTGAGCGTGCCGAGCGGCTACGGGCAGTTCGTGATGATGCCGTGGCTGATCGAGTTCAAGCAGGCCTATCCCGACATCGTGCTGGACGTGCTGTTCGAGAACAGCGTCGATGATCTGCTGCGCGACGAGGTCGACATCGCCGTGCGCATCATGTCCGAGCCGCCGCACAATCTGGTGGCGCGCGAACTGGGCCAGGTGCGCTACGTGGCCTGCGCTTCGCCCGCCTTCGTGCGCGAGCGCGGCCTGCCGGACAAGCCGGCCGATCTGGCGCGCCTGCCCATCATCAGCGCCGCCGTGATCGGCCGGCCGCTGCGGCTGTCGGCCTACTACGGCGGCCAGCCGCGCCAGCACGTGGTGCTGGAGCCCACCGTCATTTCGCGCAACTACGCCTTCCTGCGCGAGGCGACGCTGGCCGGGCTGGGGATCGGCGTGGTGCCCGATTATGTCGTGCACGACGATATCGCGCGCGGCGACCTGCTGCCCGCCTTGCCGCAGTGGCGCTTGAGCATCTTCGGCCGCGCCATGTACATGCTGTACATGCCCAATCGCCACCATCCACGCGCCATTTCCATGATGATCGAGTTCATCCAGCAGCGCGCCCAGGCCGCGCACGAAGGACGGCCCGGGTTGCTGGGCGCGGCATAGGACCGGCTTTCGGCGGCGCCCGCTCGGCGCGAGACGCGGGCGGCCACGCGAGCCCGGCGCCCCGGGCTTGGTATTCTCTCGAAAGTTTGACAAAAAGAAACATAATGATAAAAATGCCGACCATTCCCGCGCCGGCTGGCGGCGGGAGTCCCCGGCCGCGGCCAGGGCGGCCTTGACCGTCTCTTGCCCATCGCGCCTGGCGTAGGCGTTGTTCCGATCCATTGCGGGCCTTTTCTTGCGGAGCAAGTATGGCTTTCGTGTTCATGCGCCGGGCATGGTCCGGCCTGCGGCGTCCGGACGGCGCCGCGTTGCGGTGGGGCATGTTGGGACTGGCGGCGATGTTGGCGGCGATGTTGGCGGGGTGTGCGGGCAGCGAGCCGCGCATCGGCGACGCCTACACGGTGCACACCCCGATCTACGCCGACAACCGCATCTTCTATCTCAAGCCCGGCGGCGATGAGCGCGCGCGCGTGCTGGAGCAGGCCGGCGCGCCGGCTTCTTCCGACGCGGAACGGCAACTGGCGGTGCCCGCCAACGCGCCGCTCTCGATCATGATGCGGTCGGTCGAGATCCCGGCGCTGAAGGACGCGGCCGGCGCCAAGACCGCCGGCATCGACGGCCCGGCGGACTACGCGGTCATCCTCGACGTCGCCGCCAGGGACGATGGCAGCAACCAGTCCATCGTGGTCTGGTACCAGCGCGGCGTGCAGCCGGATCAATCCCTGAACTTCTCCAATCTGCTGGTGTATTACGTGCAGCGCTGGGACGAGCGCGTGGCGCCGTCGTTCCGGCTGCGCGTGATGGACGTCACCACCGAACGCAACGCCGAGACCCTGCGCGCGCTGCAACGGGCGCAGGGCGTGGCCAACGGCGCGGCCAGCCTGGCCAACAATCCGCTGGTCTCGCCGCTGGTGGGGGTGGCCTTCACCGCCGCCGAGCTGGTGCTGGCGAACCAGCGCAACCGCATGGTGCTGGACTACAGCGTGCAGCTCTATTCGCAGTCGGCGGTGAGCCAGTCGGCCGGCTCCAACCTCGGCCTGCTCAAGCAGGGCACCTATGTGGTGGTGGGGCGTCCGGTGGCCGGCACGCGCGCGTTCTGGGAAAAGGCGCTCACCTACAACACCCGCACCAACCAGGTGATGGACGGCGCCGAGCCGCTGAACGTGCCGACCGCGCTGGTGTCGGTGGGCACTTTCGAGAGCATCGTGCCCAAGTCGGTGCTGGAAAAGTCGGTGGCGCTGACGGCGCTGCTGAGCAAGGTCGGCGCCAGCGCCTCGGTCGAGCAGGTCAGCGACGCGCAGGGCCGGCTGCAGGCCGCGCTGACCGCCTACACGCTGGGCGAGCGGCTGGCGCGCTATCGCGACCAGAAGACGCTGGACGAGATTTCGACCAAGCTGGCCGACGATGATTTCTCCAAGTCCCTCGGCAGCGAGGAAGCCTTTCTGCTGCTGCGCGGCCTGAACGCCTGCTATCGGTTGAAAAAGCCGCTGGCGGATCTGGAGGAATTCCGCACCTATCACGACAAGCCGGAGGGCCAGGCATGCGCGGCCAGATCCTAGCGCCGCGCGCCAACGAGGGCGGCGGCTTCCTGCGCTGGTTGCCCCGGTTGCTGTTGCCGGCCCTGGCCGCGGTGCTGTTCGGTGGCTGTGCGTCGACCGCCGGACAGGCCCGGCTCACGGCGCCGGCGCCGGCGGGCATCGCGGGTCCCGGACCGGTCACGGTGCCGGCTTCGTGGACGGCCGCCGCGACGCCGATGCCACGGCTGTTCTCGCATCGGCTGCTGGTGCCGCCGCTGCAACTGGTGCAGATCGCCTTCTCCGCCGAGACCCCGACCGTGCTGGCGGCCATGCAGCGGTTCGCCGCCGCCGCGCCGTCGGCGCTGGAGGCGCGCGGCCTGTTGCGGGCCCGGACCCTGATCGAGCCGGACTCCGGCTGGCTGACGCTGATCGCCCGCGCGCAAGGCGTGGACTGGGTGTTCGGCCTGCAGTTCAGCGCCGACGGCGGCGGGCTGCTGACGTTGCGGCTGCGCACCGCGGGCGCCGGCAATATCGACAATCCGCGGCCGCAGGAAATGGACGCGCACATCGCCACCCTGGCGGCGCTGGCGCCGGGCCTGCTGGCCGATTGAACGCGGCGCGGCGGGCGCGCGTCTCTGGTATAAGGCCTGGAGTCGCCATCGGCCGCGAGGTCGATGGTCCGGACCTGACCGAGAGAGGTACCCCTTGCCGCATCCGCCCACCGCGAGCCGCCTGCTGGCATTGACGGCCCGCCAGTTCACCGCTCAGGTGCCCGCCATGGTCGCCGCCGCGCCGTGGGCCTGCGTGCTGTTCGCGCTGTCGCTGCCGGGCGCGCTGCTGCTGAACCAGGCGGGCGCTCCGCGCGAAATGTGGTTCCTGCTGGCGGCGGTGGTCAATCTGCTGGCCCTGGCGCGCGTGGCGCTGGCCTGGCAGCGCCAACTGGCGGGCGTGCCGCGCCACGCGCCGAGTCTGGATGGCGCCCAGGCCCGGGTGCTGGCCCTGGTGTTCGCGGCGATCGTCGCGATCGCCGCCCTGAAGTCGGTCAGCGGCAGCCTGACGCTCTCCCTGTATTTCCAGATGCCGAACACGCCCGGCACGGTGTTCCTGGCCATCGCGTTGCTGTTGCTGCTGATCCTGTGGCTGCCCATGACGCACTTGCTGGGATCCTGGTCCCTGGCCCTGCCGCAGGCCGCCCTGACGGACGGCTATGGCTGGCGGCGGTCGCGCCAGGCGCTGCGCGGCGCGGTCTGGCCGTTCGCCGCCGTGCTGCTGTTGCTGACGGGCCTGACCGAGGTGACGGGCGCCGCGTTGCGCCAGGCGCTGGTGTTGTGGCGCGCCGACGCCATCATCACGGCGGCGGGCGGCCTGTTGCTGACGCTGGCGCTGCTGCTGTTCCTGTCGATCCTGTGCGCCACCGCGTACCGCGAGCGCGCCTGAGCGGTGGCGCCGGCGCGCGGGCGTTCAACGCAGCATCGGCAGGCTGCCGGTCAGCGCGTTGATCCAGCGCTTGGCGCCGGCCAGGCCGACGCCGAGCAGCGGCTGGTCGCGGTGCGAGGTCTCGCGGTGCCGCGCCCAATAGTGGCCGGCGTCGTGGATCTCGCGGGCGTAGGCCGGAAACACGGCCAGTCGCGCGTCCTCGGGCGGCGGCTGCGTCAGCCGCTGACGCAATTGCGCCATCCGCACCGCATCGGCCGCCAGCACGATGATGGGCAGGTGCGAGATGGCCGACGAGGCCATGCCATCGGGGTCGCGCAGCGGCGCGCCGGCCCAGCCGGGCAGGGCGGCCGCGAGGCCCGCGGCCAGGCAGGCCGAGACGTTGGCGGCCGGGCCCACGCCGAGCGTTGCCGCCAGCACGATCACGATTTTCTCCGGCACGGCGGGCGCGGACGGGACGACAGGGGCGATGGGGACGGACATGCGCGTTTCCTCGGCAAAAGCCGCCATCGTCGGCGGCGGCGGTTGTCCCGTCTTGAACGCCAGTGAACGCGTCGCGGACCCTCAGCCGCGCCGCGCCAGCGCGCCGGCGCCGGCATAGACGGCGGCCGCGCCCAATTCGCGCTCGATGCGCAGCAGGCGGTTGTACTTGGCGGTGCGGTCGGCGCGCGACAGCGAGCCGGTCTTGATCATGCCGCAGTTGGCCGCCACGGCCAGGTCGGCGATGCTGGTGTCCTCGGTTTCGCCGGAGCGGTGCGACATCACCACGCCGTAGCCGGCGCGGCGCGCCAGCGCCAGCACGCGCCAGGTTTCGCTGAGCGTGCCGATCTGGTTGATCTTGACCAGGATGGCGTTGCCGATGCCCTGGTCGATGCCGGCGCGGAACAGCCGCGGGTTGGTGCAGAACACGTCATCGCCCACCAACTGGCAGGCGCCGCCGAGCGTCGCGCCCAGTGTCTTCCAGCCGATGATGTCGTCCTCGGCCATCCCGTCCTCGATCGAGACGATGGGGTAGTCGCGCACCAGCCCGGCCAGGTATTGCACCTGCTGTTCGGCGTCGCGCAGCAGGTTCTCGCCGTGGTAGCGGTAGCCGTCCGGGCCGTGGAATTCACTGGCGGCCGGGTCCAGCGCCAGCGCGATGTCGGCGCCGGGGCGCAGGCCGGCGCGCTTGATCGCGGCCATGATGAAGTCCAGCGCCTCGGGCGCATTGCGCAGGGCTGGCGCGAAGCCGCCTTCATCGCCCACGTTGACGCTGTGGCCGGCCGCCTTGAGGGCGTGGCGCAGCGTGTGGAACACCTCCGCGCCCATGCGCAGGGCTTCGCGGAAGCTGTCCGCGCCCACCGGCAGGATCATGAATTCCTGGAAATCCAGCGGGTTGTCGGCATGCGCGCCGCCGTTGATGATGTTGATCATCGGCACCGGCAGGGTCTGCGCCTGCACGCCGCCGATGTGGCGCCACAGCGGCAGCCCCTGGCTGGCGGCGGCCGCGTGCGCCACCGCCAGCGACACGCCCAGCAGGGCGTTGGCGCCCAGCCGGCTTTTGTCGGGCGTGCCGTCCAGTTCGATCATGATCTGGTCGATCCGGGCCTGCTGGTCGGCGGGCAGGCCCAGCAGGGCGGCGCGCAGCTCGGTGTTGACCGCGCCGACCGCGCCCAGCACGCCCTTGCCCAGGTAGCGGGCGGCGTCGCCGTCGCGCCGCTCCAGCGCCTCGCGCTTGCCGGTCGAGGCGCCCGACGGCACCAGGGCCAGGCCACGGGCGCCGTCGTCCAGCCGGATCTCGACTTCGACGGTGGGATTGCCGCGGCTGTCCAGCGCTTCGTGGGCGGCCAGGTGGGTGATGTTCATGGTGGGCTCCGGAAAGGACTTGGGGAAAGGGTAATCGTCAGCTAATTCAAACAAGCAGGAATCGAGTCAGCCACGCCGGCAGGTCGTCGGTGCGGCGATGAATCGGGCAATCAGCCATTTCAATGCCGGCATGCTAAAAATGGACCTTGAATCCGACAATGCAGTTTTTCTGCCTCTTCGTCAGTTTTCCTGACAGATGATCCGCCATGCGCCAGTTGCCGCCCCTGTCCGCCGTCCGCGCCTTCGAAGCCATCGCCCGCAGTGGTTCGGTCACCCGAGCGGCCGAGGAACTGTGCCGCAGCCATGGCGCCGTCAGCCGCCATCTGCGCCTGCTGCAGGAGCACGCCGGCGTGGCGCTGTTCGAGAAAGACGGCACCGGCCTGCGCCTGACCCAGGGTGGCGCCACGTTCTATGCCTCGGTGCGGGCGGCCTTCGACCAGCTTGAAAACGCCTACGAACGCCTGGCGCGCGAATCCCAGGCGCCGGGGCTGCACGTGGCCTGCAGCGCCACCTTCGCCATGCGCTGGCTGGTGCCGAACCTGGCCGTGTTCTATCGCAAGCATCCCGAGATCCGCATCCGCCTGTCGATGACCTCGGCGCGTGAAATGCGCAACGAGGGCGCCGACCTGATCCTGGCTTGGGACCTGTCCGGCTACGCCGAGACCGACCGGCGCCAGGCCCTGGCGCTGGCGCCGGTGCGTTTCGGCGCGGTCTGCACGCCGGCCTATGCGCGCAGGAAGCCGGCCACGCGCGCGCGCATCGCCCATGAATACACCTCCAGCGCCTGGAACCAGTGGGAGGCCATCACCGGGCAGCCGGCGGCGGAAGGCGACACGCTGGCGTTTCCCCACACCCACCTGTGCATCGAGGCCGCGCTGTCGGGCCTGGGGGTGGCGCTGGTCGAACGGCGGCTGATCTCGCGCGAGTTGCAGGACGGGCAACTGGTGGCGCCCTACGGCTTCGTGCCGTTCGACGGCGGCCTGCGCGCGGTGCCGGCCGCCGGCCGCGCCCGCACCGCCCATGCCGATGCCTTCATCGCCTGGCTGCGCGGCGCGCTGGCCGGGCCCGAGGACTGATGGCCGCGCGGCGGGGCCGGCTGGCTTGGTATGCTGGACGGGCATTCCCGCCGGAGACTCCATGACCGATACGCCGCCTTCCGCCAGCCCGTCCTCGCCAGCCTTCGCCACCCGTTCGGCGCTGGCGTCGCAGGCGCGCCGTGCCCAGTTGCGGCGCATGAAGATCGCCGCGCTGGCCCTGCTGGTGGCGATGATCAGCGGCTTCATCACGAGCCACGTCATGGGCGGCCAGGGCGTGTGGGCATGGGTGCGGGCCTTCTGCGAGGCCGCCACCGTGGGGGCGCTGGCCGACTGGTTCGCGGTGGTGGCGCTGTTCCGCCGGCCGATGGGCTTGCCGATTCCGCACACCGCCATCATCCCCAGCAACAAGGACCGCATCGGCGACAACCTGGCGGTGTTCGTGCGCGACCACTTCCTCGACCCGGATACGCTGATGGCGAAGCTGCGCGGCTTCGACCCGGCCGCGCGCCTGTCGCGCTGGCTGGCGCGGCCGAAGCAGGCGCACGCGCTCAGCGACGGCGCGCGGCGGGTCGCGCTGCAGACGCTGGACCTGCTGGACGACCGCGCGGTGCGCGGCGTGATCCAGGCGTTCGTGGTCAAGACCCTGCGGCGCTGGGACGCGGCCGGCAGCGCCGGCGAGGTGCTGGGCCTGCTGACCCGCGACGGCCGCCACCAGGAGCTGCTGGACGCCGCCATGGAGCGGCTGGGCGGCTACCTGGGCGACGAGGACGTCAAGGAACGCGCCTCGGCGCTGCTGGTGAAATTCGCGCGCAAGGAATGGCCGCGCATCATCAAGGCGGTGGACGTGATCGCGTCGGTCGAGGGCATCGCCGACAACCTCGCGGACAGGCTGGCGCGGGCGCTGGTGCAGGAACTGCGCGATGTGCTGTCGGAACCGGATCACCCGGTGCGGCGCGACTACGAGGCCTGGGTGCTGGACTACATCGCGCGCCTGGGCAGCGATCCGGCGCTTGCCGCGCAGGTCGAGGCCATGAAGCAGCGCGCCATCGACCACCCCAAGGTGCAGGAGTACGTGCAGGGCCTGTGGGACGACATCCATGCCGCGTTGCGGCGCGACCTGAGCGACGAGCATTCGGCCCTGGCCGGGCACCTGGAAAGCGCCTTGCTGGCGCTGGCGCGCAAGCTGGGCGAGGACCCGGACCTGCGCGAGGCCATCAACGGCCACGTGCTGGGCGCGGCGCGGCGGCTGACCGGGCGGTTGCGCATCGGCGTGACCGAGCACATCGCGCGCACCGTCAAGTTGTGGGACGAGCGCCACCTGGTCGATGAACTGGAGCTGAGCGTGGGGCGCGACCTGCAGTACATCCGCTTCAATGGCACCCTGGTGGGCGGCCTGATCGGCGTGCTGTTGCATGCGGCGGTGCTGCTGGCGACGGGCTAGCGCGGCGCCCGCGGGGAGGGCGCCGGTCAACCATCGCGGATTTGCGGACATGTCCGATGTATCAGGAAGGAAGATTGCTGGCGAAGCGCCAGGGCGCGGTGCTATTGTCTTTGCCAGTCGCCGGGCCTGCCGTCAGATCCCCGGGACGACCGCCGCCCGGCCGGGCGGCCCGTATCACGCGCATCTCTCCCCAGGAGGCAAGTCCCATGAAGAAATTCTCGATTCTCGTTGCAACGCTGGCGCTGGCCGGCGCCTCGGCCGCCGCCCAGGCCGAGAGCGTCACGATGTCGGTCCTGAACGACGACGGCAGCGTGGGCAAGAGCGCGGGCACCATCACGCTCGAACAGACCAAGGAAGGCCTGAAATTCACGCCCAAGCTCACCGGCCTGCCGCCGGGCGAGCATGGCTTCCACGTCCATGAAAACGGTTCGTGCGCGTCGACCACGGTCGATGGCAAGGTGATGCCGGGCGGCGCCGCCGGCGGCCACCTGGATCCGCAGGGCACCAAGGCGCACAAGGGGCCGCTGGCCACCGACGGCCACCTGGGCGACCTGCCGTTCATCACCGTGGGCGCCGATGGCAACGCCAAGACGGCCGTGGTGGCGCCGCGCCTGAAGCTGGCCGACGTCAAGCAGCACGCGCTGATGATCCACGTCGGCGGCGACAACTACAGCGACACGCCCAAGCCGCTGGGCGGCGGGGGCGGCCGCATGGTCTGCGGCGTGGTGAAGTGACGCCCCGGGCCGCCTGCTAGGCGGTGCCGTTGCGGCCGTGGGCGCGGTAGCCCGGCCGCTCGGCCAGCCGGTCGTAGTAGGCGGCCACCGCCGGCAGCGCCGGCCGCAGGGCGCTGTCCAGCGGCGTGGCGAACCAGCGGTTGACCGACAGGCCGATGGCAATGTCGGCCAGCGTGAAGGCCTCGCCGGCCACGTAGGCGCCGGTGTCCCGCAGCCGCCGTTCCAGGATTCCCATGAAGTGCGCCCAGTCGCGGCTCGAAGCCTCGATGGCGGCGGCATCCCGGTGCGCCGGCGACTGCCGCGCCAGCGCCATGAAGGCATAGCTCCACGACCGGTTCAGGTCGGTCGCCTGCCAGTCCATCCACTGGTCGACCCGGGCGCGCAGCCTGGCATTGGCCGGATAGAGCGGATTCGCCGCGTCGCCGCCATATTGGTTGGCCAGATAGCGGATGATGCTGTTCGATTCCCACAGCACGAAGTCGCCGTCGCGCAGCACCGGCACCATGGCGTTCGGGTTGAGGGCCAGGAAGGCCGCGTCGGTCGTCGGACGAAAGCCCGAGCCCCAGTCCTCGCGCGTGAACGGCAGGTCGAGTTCGACGCAGGTCCAGAGGACCTTGCGGACGTTGATGGAAGAGGCTTTTCCCAGGATGTTCAGCATGATCGCGGCGGGGCGGGGTGTTTGGCGAGGCGCCGCGCGCGGCGGCCTCGATGGCAGGCCAGTCTAGCGGCCGCCGCCGGCCGCCGCCAGATACAGATCGGGCCGGGCGGGACCACAACAGAAAGCCCGCCGGGGCGGCTGGGCGCCGTTCAGTCCGCCACGGCTTGCGGCTGGCGGCGCAGCCGCGCCACGGGCGAGGCCAGCAGCACCGCGAACTGGGCGGCAAAGCCGACGCTGGACAACCACAGGCAGGCTTCCATGCCCAGCCGCGCCGCCAGGGTCGCGCCGATCAAGGCGCCCACGGGCCGCGCGCCGAACGTCGCCGTGACGATCACGGCCGAGACGCGGCCCAGCAGCGCGTTGGGCGTGACCGCCTGGCGCAGCGTGGTGGTGGCGATGGTCCATAGAATCGGTCCGGCGCCGAACAGGAACAGGCCGACCCCGGCCCAGGCGCCCGCCGGCCACGCCAGCGTCGACAGCAGGATCAGGCTGGCGGCCAGCGCGCAGGTGGGGCCGGCCGCGATCAGCGCGCCGAACGACAGGCGCGCCGCCAGCCACGGCGCGGCCAGGGCCCCGGCCAGCATGCCGGCGCCGTAGATGCCCAGCGTCATGCCCACGCCGGCGGCGGTCAGGCCCAGGCGCTCCACCGCGTAGACCACGTAGACGGCCTGCAGCACGAACCAGGCGGTGTTGAAGCACACCGCCGTGACCAGCACCGGCCGCAGCAGGGGATGCGCCGCCACGAACGCGGCGCCTTCGCGCAACTCGCGCCACAGGTGGCGTCGCGTCGCCGTGCGTGGCGGCTCGGGCGGCAGGCCCGCCAGCAGCCCCGCCGCCAGCAGCGACAGCAGGGTGGCCAGGCCGTAGGCGACGGCGGCGCCGATGCCGCCGACCAGCGCGCCGCCCAGCGCCGGCCCGGCCGAGAACGCCGCGCTGCGCGCCAGTTCCAGCCAGCGGTTGGCCTGCGCCAGTTGGGTTGCCGGCAACAGCGTCGGCACCAGCGCGGGCGCGGCGACGTTGTAGGCCACCGTGCCGACCGCGCCCAGGAAGCCCAGCACCGCCAGCGCGGCCAGGCTCAGGCCGTCCATCGCCAGCAGCGCCAGCAGGCCCAGCAGGCTGGCGGCGCGCGCGCACTCGGCGGCGGTCATCAGGGTACGGCGCGCGATCCGGTCGGCCAGCACCCCGGCGGGCAATGACAGCAGCAGGAAAGGGAGGGTCTGGGCGGTCTGCAGATAGCCGGTCTGGGCGGCGTTGGCGCCCAACGCCAGCACCGCCACCAGCGGCGCCGCCGCCAGGGCGATCTGTTCGGAACATTGGGCGGCCAGGTTGGAGGCGGCCAGGCGGCGGAATGCCGCGGGCAGGACGGGCATGGAGGCGACGGCCGGCGCGGCCGCGAAAACGACGAGGGCCCGATCATGACCGGGCCCCGTGGGCGTCGCACTCCGTTAATTGCCGTCGCCGGCCGGCGGCGTCAGGGAATCGGCGGGTAGTCGCCGAAGCCGTCCGGCCAGGACGTCAGCACCTCGTAGCCGGTGTCGGTGACGACCACCATGTGTTCCCACTGGGCCGACAGCGAGCGGTCCTTGGTGACCACGGTCCAGCCGTCAGGCAACTGCTTGGTCTGCGGCTTGCCGGCGTTGATCATGGGTTCGATCGTGAACATCATGCCGGGCTGCAGCACCAGGCCTTCGCCGGGGCGGCCATAGTGCAGCACCTGCGGTTCGTCGTGGTAGATCTGGCCGATGCCGTGGCCACAGTATTCGCGCACGATGCTGAAGTGCTCGCGGTGCGCGACGGTCTGGATGGCGTGGCCGATGTCGCCCAGCGTGGCGCCCGGCTTGACTGCCATGATGCCGGCGCGCATGGCCTCGTAGGTCGTGTTCACCAGGCGGCGCGCCAGCGGGCTCGGCTGGCCGACAAAGTACATGCGGCTGGTGTCGCCGAACCAGCCGTCCTTGATGACGGCCACGTCGATGTTGAGGATGTCGCCGTTCTTGAGCACCTTGGCCGACGGGATGCCGTGGCAGATTACGTGGTTGGCCGACGCGCAGATGGTCTTGGGAAAGCCGTGGTAGCCGACGTTGGCCGGGATGGCCTTCTGCACGTTGACGATGTAGTCGTGGCAGATGCGGTCGAGCTCGTCGGTGGTGACGCCGGGCCGCACGTGCTCGGCGATCATGTGCAGCACTTCCGCCGCCAGGGCGCCGGCGCGCCGGGCCATGGCGATGTCGGCGGCGGATTTGATGGAGACCTTGCGCGCCATTTACGCGGCCTCCTGCTGGCCGGCGGTTGCCTGTCCGTGGGACAGGGCGGCGATGCTGAAGCCCTCGGCCTGCTCGATGCGGATCAGCAACTGGCAGATGTCGGCGTGGCGCAGCTCGGGGTAGAGCTCGGACAGCATGCCGATGCGCATCCAGTGTTCGGCCTGCGAGTTGATCGAGCGGCTCAGCGCGCTGCTGGCCACGCGCAGATTCTCGTGCATCTGCTCGGAAATCTTGACGATGCCCATGGTGAGTGTTCCATATATGGTTTGTATATGGAACGTATGTTATCCCACCGTCGGGACCGGACGCAAACCGCCGCGGGGCGCACCCGGCGTCAGGCGCGCCCCTGGGCGGGGGCCTTTTCCAGCAGGTCCATGGCGTCCAATTGACGGTAGCGCGCCGGATAGATCGAGCGCGCGTAGTCCTCGCACGGCGTGCCCTGGGTGGCGATGGCCATCACCACGAATTCGGCAAAGTCCTCGGGCGGACCGGCCTTGGCGTAGTCCGACGGGAAATTGCCGTCGGATCGGGCGGCGGCGCCCCAGGCCTTCATGTCGACGCGGGCGTTGTTGGCGTAGCTGTGGGCCAGTTCGTGCAGCACGGCGTGATCGATCATGGCCTGTTCGCCCGACATGCTGTAGAGCGTGATGCGCGAAAACATGGTCTCGCCCACCGTGTGCGTCTCGCGTGTCGGGTCGGCCCAGGGCGGGCCCTTCACCACTTGCGCGTTGAGGCGCGTGATGCGGTCTTCCAGCGCCATCCCCTTGGCCAGGCGGATCTGCAGATCGCGCCCTTGCAGCATCGCCTTGGGGGCGATGCCCAGGCTCTTGGCGACCTGTTCCGGTTGCGGCTGCGGTTCCTCGGTCAGGCGCTCGGTGAATTCATGCGGCCGGCGCTGCATCAGGTCGCCGGTCCAGAGGGGATCGCGCGGTTCCAGCACCACCGGCACGCGCTGTCCGGCGGGCCAGGCTTCGTACATGACGCACTTGTCGTCCCCCGCGCGCGCCAGGTTGGCGGGCGGCTGGTAGGCCGACGGCCCGGTCAGCTTCACCGGAACCCGTTTGGCGTCGAACATGGCCTCGGTGAGCTTGAGCGTGTCCTGCACCTGGGCGCATTTCACCGGCGCGTCCTGCGCCGCGATGGGTTCGATCGCGGCCAGCGCCGCCGGCGCGCCGGCCTGCAGAGCCTGGGGCGCGTCGTTCACGCCCGCGCCGCCGCCATCACCGCCGCCATGTTCGAGCTGGTAGAACTGCTGGCTGGCGATCAGGGTGGCGCCGCAGGAGGTCTTCATGCCCTCCAGCGCGGTGCGGCGGTCGGAACTGACGCTCTGCACGCCCTCGACGATGGTGTGCTGGCCGGGGCACTTGGGGCAGGTGACGCGGTCGCCGACGCGGGCCATGGGCCGGCCGAAGATCTGTACGGATTCATCCCCCGTCACCACCACGCCGCCGTGCGAGGTGCGGTCACCCTTGCGTATTACGGATCGCTGCGCCATGGCCGCCCGTTGCTCCCGAATGAAGGTTAAGTCTGCTTACAGATAGGTGCCGTCCGGCGCCATGCGCGGGGTGCCCACGACGAAGGTGCCGTCGGGCGCCATGCGCACCGGGCCGCCGCCGCCGAGGTAGCGGCCATCGGGCGCGCGCTGGGGCGTGCCCGCGACGTACGTGCCGTCCGGCGCGCGGGTGATGGGCCCACCGTCGCCGACGTAAGTGCCATCGGGGCAGCGTCGCGGCGTGCCGTTGATGAAGCGGCCGTTGGGCATCATGTGGAATGACTTGTTCATCGCGACTTCCTGGGTTTGGAGAGCTTGCATGATAGCGATGGTCCCTGATGCGTTTTGTAATAGGGCGTGTCATGTTCCAACGTAACGCGGTTACAGATATGGGATCATCGCTGCTTTCGCCGCCGGGCCATGCGCCGCTTGCGCATGGCTCGCCACCCGCAACGACACAAGACACTATGAGCGATATCGACGCACTGCTGCAGCCCATTCCGGGCGAGGCGCCTTGTGGCGCCGACATGGTCTTTTCCGCCGAATTCGACGCCATCCGCGAGGCCCGCCGCCAGGATGACCCGCACCTGGACCAGGGCGACTGGGTCATCGACATCAAAGAAGCCGACTGGCCGCAGGTGATCCGCATCTGCACCGAGGTGCTGACCCAGCGCAGCAAGGACGTGCGCGTGGCCGCCTGGCTGGCCGAGGCCTGGGCCAAGACGCGCGGCTTCGCCGGCCTGCGCGACGGCTTCCTGCTGGTGGACGGGCTGTGCCGGCGCTATTGGGATGGCCTGCATCCGGTGCCGGACGAGGGCGACGTGCAGCAGCGCGTGGGCAACCTGGCGTGGTTGTTGTCGCGTTCGCAGCAACTGGTGCGCGAACTTCCCTTGACGCAGTCCGAGGGCGGGCGCTTCGGCGCGGTGCTGTGGGACAGCGCCTCGCAACTGGCCAACGCCATCAAGCGTTCGCCGCAGAACGCCGCCGACATGTCGCGTGGCAAAGTCACCCTGGAGCAGTTCGACGCCGCGCGCCGCGACACGCCGCCGGCGTTCTACGCCGAGCTGGAAAGCCAATTGCAGAGCTGCTTCGGCGCGGTCGACGTGCTGGAATCGACGTTGACCGAGCGTCTGGGCGACGAAGGCCCGGCCTTCACGCCGGTGCGCGCCGCGCTGAAGGACGTGACCGAGCTGGTGCATCGTTTCGCCCGCGAGGCCGGCCTGCTGGTGCGCGCCGACCTGGCGCCGGCGCCGTCCGCTCAGGCCGTGCCGTCCACCGGCGCGCCCGTTACCCGCATGGAGCCCACCTTGACCGCTGCCGACCTTCCGCCCACGGCCTCCACGGCCACGCGCGGCCCGCTGCAAACGCGCGACCAGGCCCTGGCGCAACTGCGCGAAGTGGCCGAGTTCTTCCGCCGCACCGAGCCGCACAGTCCCGTCGCCTATCTGGCCGACAAGGCTGCAAGCTGGGGCGAGATGTCGCTGCACCTGTGGCTGCGTACCGTGGTCAAGAATGGCGAAGCGCTCTCGGGCCTGGAAGAGCTGCTGGGCGTGCCCAAGCCGCCCGAGAACAACGGCTGAAATCCCGCCCGTGGCGCTGGCCGCGTGGCCGCCGCTCAGCGGCTGGCGCGGAATTCGATGCGGCGGTTCTTGGCGCGGCCCTCGGCGGTGGCATTGGTCGCCACCGGCTGGTCCGGCCCCGCGCCCAGCGTCTCGAAGCGGCCGGGCGGCAGCCCCTTGTCGACCAGATAGGCCCTGACCGCGTCGGCGCGGGCCTGGCTCAAGGCCAGGTTGGTGCTGCGGCTGCCGGAGCTGTCGGTGTGGCCAATGATCTGCACCTTGTCGCTGTGCAGCTTCGGGATCACGTCGGCCACCTGGTCGAGCAGTTCGCGCCCGCGCGCCGTCAGCGTGGCGCTGCCGGTCTCGAATTCCACCACGCGGTTGGTGAGCACCTTGTCCAGCAGTCCCTGTTCGTCCTTGCCGGCGGCCACGCGCAGGCCGTTGACGATCTTGTAGGTCGGGTTGAGCGAGGTGGCGAAGGCGCTGGCGATCTGCTGGCGCGAGGCCTCGTTCTGCACTTCGCCCTGCAGGCGGATCTGGGTGCCGTCCACTTCCAGTTGGCCGCGGTTGATCTGCTTGAGCGGCTGGCCGATCAGCTTGCCGACGTGTTCCGACCAGTTGGGGGGCGCGACCACGCCGCCGACCTCGATCTGGTCGATGACGTTGCCCACGCCATAGACCTGTTGCAGCCGAGCCAGCACGTCGGCCTTGGTGGCCTCGTCGGGCACGGCGCCGCTGGCCACCACCTGGCCGGGCTGCGGAATCACGTTGGCGGGGACGACGGTGGCGGCGTCCTGCGCCGCCGCGGCGCACGAGAACAGCGCCGCCAGGATCAGGAGAGAGACGCGCATGGTCAGGCTCCGGTGAAGACTTCGAGATAGGTGTCGAGCGCCATGCGCAGCGACAGCCTGGGTTGGTCCAGGTAGCTGGAGAGCTTGGCCAGGCCGTGGCTGGCCGACACGTGGTTGCGCACCCAGGGCGCGTCTTCCAGCACGATGTAATGCTCGGCGAAGGCCTGCGGCGTGGACAGCAGGCTGGCCAGCGTCTGCGGAGAGGCGCCGCGAAAACCCGCCACCAGCCGGTGCTTGCCGCCGATGCGGCCGATGAACACGGCGATCTCGAAATCCGCGCGCGCCAGGAACGGCGCGATCAGCGTCATCCAGTACGAGGCCACCAGATTGATGTAGAGCGGATCGTCCGGCAGCGGCAGCGCCAGCCCGCGGTCGAGCTGCGAGGAGCCGCTGGACATGACCGGTTCGAGCAGGATGCCCAGCGCCAGGACGATGTCGTGCACGTTGGCCGCGTGGCCGTTGCCGCGCAGCATGGCCTGCAGGCGCTCGACGGTCTGCAGGTCGACGAAGGCATCGAAGCCGTCGTCGGCCTCGGTGCGGATTTCGCCTTCGAGTTCGTTCAGGCTCTGCAGCGCCGGGCCGGGGTCGGCGTCGGTCATCAGCAGCGCGGCGGCGCCGCTCATGCGGTTCCACAGCCGGCTGAAGGCCATCGGGCTGCGGGCGATGAAGGCCAGCGGCCGCTGCACCTCGACCGAAGTCGCCGACAGGAACGGAAAGCGACGGCCCGACTGGTCGCGGCTGGGCTGCAGGTGGCCGGCGATGGCCAGCTTGCCGCGCGAGCCGAGGATGGCGAACGGCATCGGCTCGGCCTCGTCGTACAGCGTCTTCCAGTGCGGGTCCTGGGCCAGCAGCTCCATGGTGTTGGCGACCCAGCCGTCCAGCGTGCTCATCAGTTGCGGATGCGAGGTGTTCTTGACGAAGTCGCCGCGGGCCGGGATCTTGCCAAAGTAGGCCGTGCGGAACAGGGGGGACTGCAGGTTGCTCATTGCGGCGCTCCGGGTCGCGTCTGGGCGGAGGAGGATTCGGAAGTGGCGCCCACCACGGAGGAGGGCAGGCGCAGGTTGCGCAGGCCCTGGCTGCCGCCGGGCTCGCTGCCGCCGGCGCCGGGCGCCTGGGCGTTGCTGATGATGCGCAGCTTGACCGGCACCGTCACGTTCGACTTGCCCCAGCTCATGTTGAAGCTGCCGTCGGCGTTGGAGGTGCGCTGGGCGGTCGCGATCAGGCGTTCCAGGCCGAAGCGGCCGGGTTCGTTGACGATCTCGACCACGCTGCCGTCGAAGGTGGTGGCGGTGATGCGCGCGCCGGGCGCGCCCTGCGCATTGGGCCAGACGAAGTTGACCCATTGCGGCGGCGTGTTGCGGTAGCGAAGTTGCTGGCCGTCGATCTCGATGGTGTATTCGGTCACCCCGGCGGCAGGCTTGGGCTGGATCTGGAACAGCGTCTGCGGCTGGCTGGCCGAACCGGCGCCCGCGCCGCCGGACAGCGGCGCCACCCACTGCGCGAAGTTGGCGGTGAAGGTCGGCTGCAGGCTGATGCCCATGTCGCCCCAGGTGCGCGCCGTCAGGATGTCGCCGCGGCGCACGGTCAGCGGGCCGAGGGTGTCGTTGACGTATTTGGCGATGCTGCCCTGCGGGCCGAACACCTGGCCGATTTCGTCGCTGCTGGCCTCGACGCTGGCGCGCGAGGCGAACGGATACTTCTCGGCCAGGGTCTGGTTGAACGGCTGATAGACCTGCGCGTTCCAGACCTTGTTCAGTTCGCGCTCGGCCGGTTGCATGGCCACGGCGTAGGCCTGGATCAGCGGCCGCACCAGCAGCGGGCGCAGCGTCTCGCGCTGCGTCGCCGACAGGCCGGCCAGCATCTGCTCGTCGACCAGCTTGAGCGCGTCGGCCAGCTCCGAGTCCTTGCCTTCCAGCGTCTGGCGCAGCAGCACCAGCGAGCCGGGGCCGGGGTCGCCCTGGTTGTTGAGCAGGTTGAAGCGCGTGCGGATCTTGGACAGCGCGCCCATGTAGTTGCCCAGCAGCGACTGGTTCTCGCGCGTCACCACCAGGCGCGCCACGTCCGAGAACTCGCGGCCCACCGGACCCATCGGGATGGCCTCGCCGTTGGCGGCGGTGGCGGGCGCCGGCGGCGTCTGCCGCAGGATCACGCGCTTGAACCAGCCCACCACGCCGCTTTGCGCCTGCTGCAGGCCGGCGTTGACCAGCGACGGGTTGTCCCACGAGGTCTGCTCATAGGCGGTGTTGATCAGCTTGGCGATGGGCGAGGTCTGCGGGTCGCCCAGGCGGTTCATCGCGCCCACCGACTGCTCGAAGCTGGTGAAGGGCTTGATGGTCACGCCGCGCAGGAACTTCTGCCATTCCTGGGCGTACTCCGTCTTGTACATCGTCGCCAGGCTCTTCTGGATCTGCTCGGGGCTGCCGTCCAGCGTCAGGTCGTCGCGCGCGTTCACGCCCAGCACCCAGTCGCTGGTCTGCACTTCCTTCTTGGCGGCCTCGTTGATGGCGGGCTGGATGTATTGTTCCCAGGCCTCGCGGGTGAAGGTGCCGGGGATGGCGTAGCTGCCGGCCACCACGCCGGCGTCGTTCTCGCCGACGATGCGCGCCACCGTCATGGTCTGGAAGCGCGTGGCGGCGCGCGCCTTGAGCGTGGCGTAGGCGCGTTCGCGCGCCGGCATGCCCTGCATCACGGCGCGCAGGCTGGCGCGGGTCTTTTCCACCAGCGCCAGGTTGGTGTCGATCTGCGGCCAGCCGGCGTCGGGGGCGCGGCTGACGTAGAACGAGATCAGGCGCTCGGCGCTGCGGATCAACTGGTCGCGCGGCATGGCGCCGCGGTTGGTCTCCAGCCAGCCGCGCCAGAAACGCGTGATCTGGTCGGACAGGTGGGTCGGGTCGACGTGCTGGCGATTGGCCATCATCAGGTACGTCTTGAGCGCGTTGTAGGCGTCGTCGGCATTGGTCGGCGAGGCGTCCTGGAACAGCGTGTCGCCGCCCGCGGCATTCGCGCCGCGCAGCGCCTGCGGCGCAGGCTTCGGCGCGCCGCCGGCGGCCGCCGCATTGCCGGACATGTCGACCTTGGCCAGGAAGTCCTCCAGGCTCACCTTGACCGGGCTCAGCATGAACTGGCGTGCGCCGTTGTAGTACTCGGCCAACAGGCGTTCCTTGAGCACGTCGCCCTGGTACAGCCCCAGGCCCAGCGACCACGGGCGGCTGGACGAATAGCGGTCCAGTTGTTCGATGCGGTCCTGCAGGATCTCCATGGCCTCCAGGCGGCTCTGCAGGTCGGTGCGCTCGCTTTGCAGGCGCACCACCTTGTCCAGGTCGGCCTGCACGTTCTGCGCCAGTTGGCGGTTGCCCAGGTACGACCAGCTCCAGCCGCCCAGCACCAGGCCCAGCGCCAGCACCAGGCCGAAGAAGGTCAGGTAGCGCACGCGGGTCTTGGCCGGGCTGGCGTGCTGGCGCACCAGCTTCTTGTCGGCGAAGATCACGCTGGAGAACAGGTCGCGCAGGAAGAAGCCGTTGTGCGAGGACACGCTGCGCGCCTGGCCGCGCGGGGCCGGGCGCAGGTCGAAGCGCTCGGCCAGCCGTTCGGTCGAGGTGCTTTGCGACACGCCTTCCTGCAGCGCGCTGGTGAAGTAAAAGCCGCGGAACACGGGCTTGTACTGGAACGGGTTGGTCTCGAACAGCGTCGACAGGAAGGTGCGCAGGGCGGGCTTGATGCCGGCGAATTCCAGCGGGAACGTCAGCAGTCCCGGCGGCAGGTCGCGGTTGTTGCGCAGCGAGATCTGCGCCGTGCCCATTTCCTTGAGGCCTTCGTACAGTTCGTCGAAGCGTTCATCGAACAGGGCCAGCACGTCGCGGTTCTCTTCCGCGCCGTAGGGCAGGGTGGCGCCCCAGACGCGGTCGCGTTCGCGCTGGTCGCTGTCGGAGAAGAACTCGTTGAAGCCGGAAATCAGGTCGGCCTTCGTGAAGATGATGTAGACCGGCGCGAACACTTCCAGCCGGTCGGTCAGTTCCTGCACCCGCTGGCGCAGGTTCTTGGCCAGGTTGATGGCGAACTCGGGGCCGGCGCCGGTCAGCTCGTCGATACTGGCGGCCACGATGATGCCGTTGATCGGCGCCTTGGGGCGATGGCGCTTGAGCAGGTCGAGAAAGCCCATCCATTCGTTGCGGTCTTCCTCGTGCACCGAGTAGCGGCCGGCCGTGTCCAGCAGGATGCCCTCGGTGGTGAAGAACCAGTCGCAGTTGCGGGTGCCGCCCACGCCGCGCACCGCCGCCCCGTTCTTGTCGGCGAAGGGAAACTGCAGGCCCGAGTTGATTACCGCGCTGCTCTTGCCCGCGGCCGGGTTGCCGATCACGATGTACCAGGGCAGTTCGTACAGGGCTTCGTTGCCCGAGACCTGGCCGATCTTGGAGGTCTTGATGGTGCGCACGGCCTGCACCAGCCGGGTGCGCAGCGCGTCCACGTCGCCGCGGTTGGCGGCGGCCGCGCCGGCCTGCACCTGCTGCTCGAGCATGTCGCCCAGGTTCTTGTTGGCGCGCCGCGCGCGGCGCCGGCGCCACAGGTAGGCGCACAGCCAGATGAACAGGAAGATCCCCAGCGCGATGGCGGCCCAGACCAGGCCGATCTCGACCGTGTCGGCGAACAGGAACAGGAACACGACCAGGGCGATCAGGCCGATCGCCATGAACAGGCGCGGGTTGCCGAGGGCGCGCGATGTCCAATGTCGGCCTTCGCTCAGGGCGCTGGAGATACCGGAGAAGAAACCTGAAGGGCTACGCATGATTCTGGCTATTTTTATGTGGGTCAGGCGGAGAGGGACGGAGACAGCAGGGCGAGTGTGCGCAAAGCGGGGTCCTGGGTCATGACGGCGATGACGGGGGCTTCGGCCTGCGCGCAGGCCTCGCCGGCGACCGCCAGCGTCAGCAGGTGCGCGGCCGCGCCGGTGTAGCCGCAGGCGCCGCCCACGGCCAGGCAATCCTCATTCGGATCGAGTGTGGTGAACAGCGTGCTGGCCAGTCCCGCGGTTTCGAGCGGACGGCTGCCACGATGGTCGGCGTCGCTGACCAGCGCTCGGATGTCGTCCGCGCGCCGGTCCTGCTGCTGCAGGAAGTGGCTGGCCAACTCGGCCAGCATCGGTTCGCTGGCGGCGCCACGGGCGTCGGCGCCGGTGGCGCGGTGCGCCATGGGCGACAGGGCCAGCTCGAAGGCGCCGTCCGGCGGCGCGGCGCCGGCGTTGTCGCCGGCCCCGGCCTGGTTCAGGTCGAGCAGCAGGCCGGCGGCCGCTTCGCCGGGCACGCGTCCCTGCGGATTGGCGCTGTCGACCAGCATGCCGTCCGCGTCCCAGTCCTGCACCACCGCGGAGTCGATATAGGAATCGGCCGAGGCCACGATGCGCAGCGGCGCGCGCGCTGGCGTGACGGGCTCCAGCGCCAGTTGCCGCAGCAGGCCGTCGCTGGCCAGGGCGTCGCGCGCCTCGTGTGGCCGCAGCGTCAGGCGGGCGGCGGGCCAGGCCGCGATGAGGCGGGCCTGGGCCAGCGCGTGCTCGCGCGCCGCCGGCGGCCATTGGGCTGGCAGCAGCAGTTCGACCTGCAGCAGCGGCCAATCGTCGTCGCGCTCCGGCGTGCCGTGATCCAGCACGTGGGCGCGGGCCTCGCGCGCCAGGCTCTCGACCACTTCGCACAGCAGGGCGGTGGCGCGCAGGCAGTTCTCGGCCTGCGCGGCGGCGGGCGCGGCTTGGGTTTCCGCGGCCTCGCGCAGCATGTGGTTGTCCAGGTGCGCGGCGCGCGCGCTGAAGATGGGAAAGCCGCGGGCGTTCTTGAGCGTGTCGTCCAGGTCGGGCCGCTGCTGTTTCGCCAATGCCTCGTGGATCGCGGCCGCATCGCTGCCGGGCGCGGCGCGCGCGGCGCTTGCCAACACCGCCAGCCGCGTGGCGGCCGGCGCCGCCTGGGGCGCCTGGTCGCCGGGCTCCGCGGCCGGCGCCGCCGCGGCCGCGGCACGGGCTTCGCGGCGGGCGCGCGCGATGCGCAGGCCGGCCCAGCCGGCCGCGATCAGCGCCAGCGGCAGCGCGAACAGATACAGGCCGATGTCCAGCCCGGTGGGCAGCGTGCGTGATTCCTGCCACCAGATAATGACGGCCAGCCAGACCGCCCCGAAGACCAGGGCCAGCAGCAGGCCGGTTTTGAGAAAGCGGGTCATGTGGATTCGTAGCGGTAATCGGTTGTCGGGGCAGGGGGCAGGGTAGTCGCGCGAGATGATCGGCTCATTGCGCGGCCCCCGCGTCGCGTCGCATGACGCCGGGGCGCCGCAATTCGGTGTGGCCGAAGTCCATCAGCTTCCAGCGGCCGCCCCACGTCAGGCCGACACGCTCGGCGGTCTCGCCAAACAGCTCGTAGCCGCGCATGGCCCAGGGGTCCTTCTCCGACACCACCACCTTGCCGTCGCGCAGGAACGCGCTGTCGGCGGCCAGGCCGTATTGGTGATAGCTCTGGTAGGCGCCGGCGTTGGTTACGTGGGAACCCTTGCTGGCCAGTTCTTCCTGGCGCTCGGGGCTGCGGTAGCCCTCGATCAGCACCATTTCATAACCATGCTCTTCGCGCATGATGCGATAGGCGGCCAGCAGGCGCTGGCGGTAATCGGCGTCCAGCAGGTTCCAGTCGCGGCTCGCGCCGCCCAGGTTCGGGCGCACCAATTCCACTTCGCGCGTGGTGAAGACTTCGGGCGGCAAGGGCGGCGGCGGAACCAGTCTTTCTCCGGTCAGAAGGGCCTGGATGCGAGGGTCCGGACCGGCCATCCGATCCTCGTAAATAAATGTGTGATTGTGTCGCATGACGAAAGCGAAAAGGGACGGAAGCAACACGACAGCGAGGCCCGCGGCGATCTGCCAGCGGTACGCGGAAAACGTGCTGCCGGCGCGGCCCACGCCCGCGCGCACCACCTGCGCGGAGCCGCCGACCATCCCGCCCGCATGTCCCGCGCCGCGCGCCACGCGGCGCCGCATTCCCTGCGCGAACGCACGCAGGCTCCGCGCGGTTCCCGTCCGGAATGACGGAAAGACCAGCAGCGCGGAGACGCCAATCGCAAGCAGAAAATATAGGGGCAGTAGAACTAGCAACGGTATCCCTCAATCACGAAGGCGTAATCTTTTGTTCTATTCGGGATTGAGGCAAGCGCTTGGGCGTTGCAGACAGCGTCGATGCTTTAGAAATCGTAACAAGAAGCCGTGATCTAAAAGATGTCATCAGGTATTCTCGGACACCTTGGTTAAAGGAGCTTCGTGCGCCCTTGCCGACACGGGATCTCGCATGGCAGAAGACGAAAAAAGATCGCGACCACCGCCTCCTATTCCCAGCTTGCTAGCCGGACGCTCATCCTCCGCGGATGCGCAGCAGTCGTCGCGCATTCTCGCCACGCTCGAGGGCCGCGTGCCCGAAGCCGAGGCGGGGCACTTGCCGCCCAGGCAACGTTCGAGGGCGCCGCTGCGGGTGCTGCTGGTGCTGCTCCTGGTATGTCTCGGCGCGGGGCTGTGGGCGGTCTATGACACGGCGGAATTGCCGGCCGTCGTGGCGCGCATCGAGCCGGATGCCCGGCCCGCGGGCAACCCGTCCGCCGGTGGCGCCGCCGCGGTCGCGACGCAAGCCAACCCGCAGGGCAGTGCTCCCGCGAGCGCGCAGGCGCGCATGCCGGCGGACGCGCCTGCGCCGCCGCCCAGCGCGGCCGCCATCATCGACGATCATCCGTTGGCGCAATTGACGCAGCCCGCCGACGAGGGCGAACCCGCCAATCCGCTGGCGGCGCTGGCCGTCACGGCCGCCGCGCCCAAGCCCGCCACCGCGCCGCGCGCCGCAACGCCGAAGGCCCCCGGCCCGACCACGCAGCGCGCCGAGCGCTCGCGCGAAGCCACCGTGATCGCCGCGGCAACGCCCGGCGCGGCGGCGTCGACGTCGAAGAGCGCGCCGGCGCGCGGCAAGGCGACGCCACGCAATGACAGCGACGCGGCCTTGCTGGCGACGCTGATGGCCTACGGCTTGCCGCCGGCGTCGCCGCCCGGCACCAAGGTCTACAAGACCGACGGTATCTTCGTGCGCGAGTTGCCGGGATCGTCGCTCGCCACCCGCCTCGGGGAATGCCGCAAGCTCGGTTTTCTCGAAAGCGAACAATGCCGCCTGCGCGTCTGCGCGGGCCACTGGGGCACGGCCCCTGAATGTCCCAACGCGCAATCCCACATCGAACCGTGATCGCGCCTGACCAAGGTTTTTCCTCGATGGATCCGACCGCAACCGCTGGCTTGTTCAATGCAGATGCCCGACTCTACCGTTTGCAAGGCGAGGGCGCGCTTGCGTCCCTGCAGGTGGAGGGTTGGATCGCGCGCGAGGCGCTTTCGAGCGTGGGCCAGTTGCGCGTGGTGGCGCTGTCGGATGACGCTGGCCTCTCGTTGCAGGACATGATTTCTCGCCCGGTCACGCTGTGGACCGCGCGCGCCGACGGCAGTCGCGCGGCGCGCAGCGGCGTGATTCGGGAAGCCGAGCTGCTGTCGGGCGACGCCGGCCTGGCGCGCTACCGGCTGACCGTGGCGCCGTGGCTGTGGCTGGCCACGCAGCGGCGCGCCAGCCGCGTGTTCGAAGGCAAGGCGGTGCTGGACATCGTGCGCCACGTGCTCGATGGCTATGAAGGTTATGTCTACCGGTTGGCGGCCGACGTCGAACCGGCGTTGGCGGGCCTGAAGCCGCGTCCCTACACCACGCAATATCGCGAGACCGACTACGACTTCCTGGCGCGCCTGCTGGCCGAGGCCGGCCTGGGCTGGACCGTGCTGGAAGACGAAAGCGTGCCCGCTCGCCACGTCGTGCAGTTGTTCGCCGACAGCCGCAACCTGGCCGAGGACGCCGAGTCCGCGAACGGCGGCATCCGCTTCCAGCGCGCCGCCGCGACCGAATCGCGCGACACCGTACAGGCGCTGGCGCGCCAGCGACGCCGCACGCCGGACAGCATCACCGTGCTGGGCTGGCATGACAGCGGCAAGCGCGCGGTGGCCGCGCAGTCGCTGGTCAATCCGGCCAGCGGCAACGGCGACGAGCATGGGCTGGATTGGTACGAGGTCGCCGGCCACGGCGGCTTTGCGGATGAAGCCCAGGCCCGCCGCCAGGCGGACCTGGCGACCGAAGCCGTGCGCGCCCGCGCGGAAACCTTCGTCGGGCGCGGGGTGGTGCGCACGTTCCGCTCGGGCACGCGCTTCACGCTGCAGGACCTCTCGTCGCTGGGGCCGGCGGGCGAAGCCGGCTTCGAACCGGTCTTTGCGCTGGACCGAGTCGAGCACGTGGGCATCAACAACCTGCCGCCCGAAACGCGCGCCTCGCTGGCGCAGCGGCTGGGCGGGCTGGATCAGTACCTGGCGCTGGATGGCGACGCCTTGGCCGGGCCGGGCGCGCAACCGCATGACGCCATCGCCTTGCGCGCGGATGCGGCCGTGCTGGCCAGGGCGCGCGAGGTCGGTTACGCCAACCGCTTCGAGGCGGTGCGCTGTGACCGTCCCTGGCGGCCCGCGCTGCCGCAACCACGTGGCGCGCGCCTGACGGGCGCGCCGTCGGTGCACGGCGTGCACACCGCTGTCGTCACCGATGCCGAGGGCGGCACGCAACCGAAAGAGCAGGACGAGATCCTGCGCAACAAGCGCGGCGACGTTCGCATCCGTTTTCATTGGCAGGCCAACGCCGCCGAGGGCGAGGCCGCCAGCCGCTGGGTTCGGGTGGCGCAGCGCCAGTCAGGCGCGGGCATGGGCATCAGCTTCGTGCCGCGCATCGGCCAGGAGGTGCTGGTGCGCTTCCTGGATGACGACATCGACCAACCCATCGTGGTGGGCGCGCTGTACAACGGCCGAGGTGAAGGCGGCACGCCCGCCACGCCCGGCGGGCGCCAGGGCGCCAAGGCCGACACGCAGGTCTATGCCGCCGCGCGCGATGGCGCGCCCAGCGCCCAGGCCAACCTGGCCTCGGGCAACGCGCCGGCCTGGCACGGCGCGGCCGGCGGCGACGAAAACCATCGCAACGCGGCCGCCTTGAGCGGCTTCAAGAGCAAGGAGTTCGGCGGCGCTGGCTACAACCAGATCGTGTTCGATGACACCGATGGCCAGTTGCGCATGCAGGTCAAGAGCAGCGCGCAGGCCAGCGAGCTGAACCTGGGACACCTGATCCACCAGGCTGGCAACTACCGCGGCGGCCTGCGTGGCCTGGGCGCCGAGCTGCGCACGGATGGCTACGGCGCGGTGCGCGGCGGCGCGGGCGTGCTGCTGAGCACGTATACGGCGACCGGCGGCCTGGCCAGCGCCATCGGCGATGCGGCCGGGGTGCAGGCGCTGGCGGGCCAGACTGAGCAGATGGCGCGTTCGCTCGACGGCGTGGCGGGCGCGCATCAGGGGCTGCGGCTGGCGACTGTGCAGGGCACGCGCGGGCCGGGCGCCAGCGTGCTCGATGGCGACAAGGCGCCGCTGGCGGCCATGCATCGCGCGGTTTCGGGCACGGTGGCCGGTGACAGCGTGGAAGGCGCGCGCGGTGACGCCTCGTCCAAGCATACCGACGCGGCGCAAGGCAAGGTGCCGCACGCCACCGATCCCGTGGTGCTGATGGCGGCGCGCGCCGGGCTGGCGCAGGTGGCCGGCCAGCACCTGCAATACACCGCCGGCGAGGCGCTGCACTGGTCGGCGGGCAAGGACCAGAACCTGGCGGTGATGGGCGCGCTGCGCCTGCACACGGGTCAGGGGCTGGGCATCGTGGCGGGACTGCAGCAGGGCGGATCGGAGTCCGGGCTGGACCTGATCTCGGCCAAGGGCAATGTCGACGTGCAGGCGCAGCACGACATCCTGCGGGTGCAGGCGCAGCAGGACATCACCATCGGCAGCGCCCAGACGGCGGTGGAATACGCCGCGCCCAAGCGCATCCGCATTGCGACGGCGGCGGGCGCCAGCATCGTGCTCGAGGGCGGCAACATCACCGTCACCGCGCCGGGCCGCATCGACGTCAAGACCGGCAACAAGCAGTTCGCCGGGCCGGACCGCCTGCCGTATGCCTTCCCCCAGTTCACCGTCTGCAAGCAGTGCGTGCTGGACGCGCAGGATGGCGTGCAGTCGATCACCGACAAAGCATGAGGGGCGGCATGATGGATTGGGAGTCGCGCCTGAACGACACGCTGGCCCAGGCCGTTGATCTGGCCGCCGATGTCGGCGCAGGATTGAATACCTTTCTGCTGGTGGATTTTCGCGGCCACGCCGAACTGTCCGCTCCGCTTCGGGCCAGCGCGGATCTGAGCCATGGCTCCATCTGGGTTGGCACCGAACTGGCGATCTACGAAGACATCGCGCCGTTGCTGATCGAGGTCGATGACCTGACCCGTTTCGAACTGTCGCGCGACCCGGGCGAGCCGCGTACCTCGGAATTGCTGCGCCTGCTGAAGCGGCTGCACCAAAGCGATAGCGGCGCGTATGCGCTGATCCATCTGGTGTCGCCCTTGCCGCTGGCCGAACTGATGGCGCACTTCGCCTATTACGGGGAGTACGGCCTGCCCGATGGCCGCGAGTACTACCTGCACCTTTACGACAGCCGCATCCTGGACCGCGCCTTCCAGGTGTGGACGCCGGCCGAGCGCGCGCGTTTCCTGGCGCCGTTCAATCTGCTGCGCTACCCGCGCCGCGACGGCACCCTGGCGCAGTGGACCGGCCCCGGCCAGCGGCCGGCCGACGATGCGCCCCGGCAGCAACCGTTCACGCTGGCGCAGCACCAGGCGCTGCTGGAGCTGGACTATCCGGACAAGCTGGCGGTGCAGATCCGCCGCATCTACCTCGGCGTGCTGGGCGAACTGCGGCAGGATGAACTGGTCGAGCGCGTGACCGAACAGATGGCGCGGGCGCGCTCATACGGCATCGCCAGCGAGCGCGACATGCTGGACTACGTGGCGTGGGGCATCACGATTTCCCCGCGCTTTGACGAACACGAGGCGATCTCGCCGGCGCTGCGCGCCTTCCAGGGCGAGGGGCTGTCGCAGGCGCTGGCACATGTGCCCGACGCGGTGTGGGATGGGCTGCTGCGGGCGGAGCAGGAACGGGAACAGGGGGTTTTGAATGCGTAAGGGCTTGGTCATTCTGTTGATGTGGCTGGGGATGCTGGCGGGATGCAATGGCGAGCCTAGCTACAAGGGACTCTCGTTCGTAACTTACAACTACACGCCTTGGGATTTGGATCGTGTCGAGGTCACGGATAAAGAGGGAAACTCGGCCACTACAGGTGCCATCATCGCGGGTGGCGGGGAAGGTTCGGTGACCTGCTGCTATCACCTCAAGGGCACCGATTTCAAGGTGCAATGGCGTGGGGCGGACGCGGAGGAGGCCCGCCAACACATGTTTGACGGCAAGTTGGAGGAGGTGATCTTCAACAAGGAGACGCCCGTCCGTTTCCCAGCGGCCGAAATTCCGCCGGGTGATGGGCCGCTATATCTGGAGTTGCACATCTACCCCGACGAGCATATGGAGCTGGCGCTGAGCCGCAAGTTGCTGGGGCAGGTACGCATTCCGATCGTCGAGGTTACGCGTTGGCTCTATGCCCAGCATCGTGACGCTCTGGGCGACTATCGCAGTAGTGCCGAGGTTCGCAGGGTTGTCGCCAAGGTGACCAAAACGGCCTGGACGAAATACCGTCTCGAGGATAAGCAGGACCTGCAGGAATACATGCTGCTGTATTTCACCGTGGCATCGAACTTCAACACCGACCCGGACATCGCGGCGCTGCTGGCCAAATCTGGTCGCCAGCCGGGCGACTTTGCCAAGGCCGTGCAGGCCTTGCCTGCGGACAAGATCGCGCATCTGAAAGCTACGGGAACCGCCCCGGGAGACAAGAATGGCTGACCGCCTACCGCCGGTGGATCGCACCCCCGCCACCGTGCTCAAGAAAATGGCCGAGAACGAGGCTGCCTATCCCAAGCAGGACTGCCAGGAATGTGGCGCCGTGATCCGCATCGGGTTCTTCTTCGACGGGTTCGGCCGCAGCCGCGATGTCGATAACAAGCATCCCACGTTCTACTCGAATATCTGTCGGCTCTGGGAAGCGCACTATGCTCATGACGACGAAGATCGTCCCGTGAATCAGTATTGGTTCCGGTTCTACTATTCAGGACTGGGCACGGAGTTGAATGCGGACGCCAAGAATGACGATTTGATCTACGGAGCGACCACCGCCGGAAAAAAAATCCTGAGCGAAGCCGCGAAGAACGCCAAGAACGCTGCCAAGAACATCACCCGCACCGACGAGATTCCGGAGACGGATGCGCTCAAGCGCTTGCGCAGCGCTACCCAGAAGATGATCAAAGAGGGCTCGTTTCAGCCGGTGGTCAAGGCGTACAAGGATGTGGTGAAGGACGTCAAGACGCTTCCCGACAAGGTGGTGCGGATCTGGAATGCCTGGGACCCGGAACGCCTGGTCAATCGAGCCAAGGGTACGGTGCGTGGTTTCTGGGCAGGCTTCAAGAAAAATCCCTTGAAAGTTGGTTGGACCGCGGCCAAGGAAGTCGCCAAGACCACGGCGCTGGAAGGCGTGCCCGTCATTCGTGACAACGAAACCGTGGCCTACCTGATGGGAACCGGTGTTGACGTGCGGGTCGATGCGGCGCTGCGCCAGTTGCGTGCGGTGCATGAGGCGGTAAGCGCCGAAATGAATAACGTGCGGCGGATCGAGATTTCGGTGTTTGGCGGCGATCGGGGAGGCGTCATGGCACGCCAGTTCATCAACGACGTGGTCAAGAAGTACCGCCGTCGCCATGACAAGGATCTCGTCTTTCCGGGCGTGAATGGCGCGCGCGAGGCTGAAATCCGCATCCGCTTCCTGGGGTTGCTCGATTCCGTCTCGTCGATCATGGATGAGAATACCTTCCTGGGTTTTCTGCCATTTACGGATCTGATCAAACAGACTCACAAGGATCGTACGCTGACGGTGCCGGGCGCAGTCGAAAAATGCGTCCACTTTGCCGCCGCGCAGGAGCTGCGTGCCAACCAGCGTGTGGATAGCCTTGAGAAAACCCGGGGTGAGCAGTATCTCTACCCCGGGTCGAGCGGGGATGTCACGGGTGTCAGTCCTGAGGGGTCGCTTGGATCACGCGGCGAGCTGTCGCGGGTGCCGTTGCGCGACATGCTGAATCTTGGCCTCTGCCACGGAGTGGGCTTCTACAGCATGGAGCAACTATTCGACAAGCGGGCGCTGACTTATGCCAAGTTCAGCATGGCTGCGTCTATCCAGGATGGCGGCCAGACATACCATATCAACGAGTTGGTTGATGCCTATCGCAGCGTAGTGAAATACGAGCCAGGCATCGACTTTATGCCCCACATGGAAGTCTTCCTGCGCTGGCTCGCCGTCCGCTACCAGGACCCCGTCTTCAAGAGCGAGCTGTCAGATCCCGCGGAAAAGTGGATCAAGGATCGCGATTTCTTCACGCCCGAACAGGAATACAACGAAGAACTCCGCCGCGTGTCGGGGCTGTCGCGCGAAGAGCGGGCAAAGCCCGAAAACACGGCTCGCCTGAAAGAACTGGAGGCGCTGAAGGACGAACGCTGGGAGCGCGCAGCGGCCAGCCGTGGCGAGTTGCCGCCCAAGCGGTTCAAGCCGTTGTGGCAGCGGCTTGAGGAGGAATACCGGGCGCTGGAAGACGCCGAGCGCAAGGATGCCGAGAACGAGCGGCGCAAAGACGAACTCCGCCGCACTAATCCTGAGCTGGTGCGCCGCATCGAACAGGTGAACCAGGGTCCGCGCGATATGCAAAAGATGCGCAACGACATCATCGTGCGCAATGGCGGCAAGTTGACCGACGAAGACCAGCCCAAGGACCCCTTCGCCGACATGAAGGCAAGGCGGGCCACCGAACAGCGCCTGCTGAACGTATGGCGCGAAGCCAGTGCCGGCAAGAATCCGCTGCCGCCCAAGGTCATGGCCCTGTTCGACTTCCTGGTGCACGACGCCATGCTGAGCAGTTGGCCGGATCACCTGCTGGCCAGCACCACGCTGTACTTCCGCACGCGCGACAAGGACATTTTCGGCAAGACCGATTTCAAGGCCGAGGAGGCGAAGTTGAAGACCGATACCGCCGCTGCGGCGCGCGTGGACCAGATGCGGGCGAACCTGGATAGTATGGCGCCGGCCCGGCCATGAAGGGGCGGCACGCAAGCCGGGTTTTCGCAATCGCATTGCTGGCCGCATCGGCCGCTTGTGGCGGCGAGCCCGAGTATCGTGGTCTGAACCTGATCGCCTACAACTACACGCCGTGGGACATCGACACCATCCTCATTTCCGACAAAGCGGGGCGGACCGCCAGCAGCGGCGCCATGGGTGTTGGCGGCGGCGAGGGATCAGTGACCTGTTGCTACACCTTGAAGGGCACGGAGTTCACGGTTCGATGGTCAGGTCTGGATGGTGAAGAGGCGATCAAGCATCTCTATGACGGTACGATGGACAGCTTGCTGTTTCGCAAGGAAACCAAGGTCCATCTCGGCCCGACGCCCATACCCGCAGGCGATGGGCCTTTGTACCTGGAACTGCACATCTACCCCGATGAGCATATGGAGCTGGCCCTGAGCCGCAAACTGCTCGGCCAGACACGCTTCCCGTTGGTCGACACGACGGACTGGCTTTACCGGGAATACCGCGGCGCATTCGAAGATTATCGGGATCGCCATGAGGTCCTGCGTGTGCTTGGCAAAGTCGCCAGGACGGCCTGGATCAAGTATCGCATCGTGGAGGAGCAAGACATGCGCCAATACATGCGCCTGTATTTCACCGTCGCCTCCGACTTCGACACCGACCCGGAAATCGCCGCGCTGCTGTCGCAACCCGGCCGCCAGCCCGGCGATTTCGCCAAGGCCGTCGCCGCATTGCCGGTGGCGACCATCGCACGCTTGAAAGCCCAGGGTACGCCGCCGGGCGACAAGAATGGTTGACGCCGACGCGGTCGCAACGCCCAGGCTACCGCGTATTCACGATTCGGACCGCGCCCCTGAGCGCCGCAGCCATCGCCGCAACCTGTTCCACAGCCAGTGCTTGATCCTGCCTCCATAGGCCCAGGACAGCACCATCAACCCCAGCATCGCCACCATGTAATACTCCGTCGCCCAGGGGGGCACCGGATTCAGCTCATGGATCCGGTCGAAGATCGGGTGAAACGGCAGGATTTCGCTGGCGGCCAGCAGGCTGAACACCAGGGCCAGCAGCGGGCCGGTGAAATGGGGCCGCTCGCCGTGGGTCGCATCGTCGGCCCAGTACCCCCAGTGGATGAAGCGCAGGACCTGGATCGCCACCACCAGCGCGGCGATGCCGACGGCCAGCGCCATGCCGCCGATGAGCAGAAGGATTTCGAGCGGAAACATGGCCGGCCGGCGTGGGCGGCGTCGCGCCGGGCCTAGGGCGCCGCCTGTACTTCGATCGTGACGGTATTGGACCGCACGCCATTGGACTCGATATAGACCTCGTACTTCGCCGGCTCCGTGGGCAGTCCCACCTGCGCCGCCAGGTCGGTGCTGAACTGCGTGCCGACGCTGATGCCCGGGCTGATCGGGATGCCCTTGGGCGGGCGCGAGCCCGGGATCTCGTCGACCTCGACGCCGGCGCGGGGCGGACGGCGCTTGTATTCGTAGGCCACGCCTTCGTAGGTCTTGCCGGTCTGGGTGTTGACCGCCACGAAGCGCGGCAACTTCTGATTTTGCGAGACGGGGATGATGCCTTGCGCGCATACCGGGATCACCAAGGCGCCGGTGGCCTGCGGCCGCACGCGCGTGGGCGCGGCGATGTTCAGTTGGTCATCGCTGCCGTGGTTGGGCGGGATGCAGGCGTGGTCCAACACGGTGCCGATGGGGGCGGTGGCGAAGGCGGGCGGGTCAATCCAGTCGGTGGTCATGGAAGCGGTCTGGGTAGCGGGTTGAGAGGGGGCGCGCGGACCGCCGACGGTCCGCGCCGACGCGGGCAGGGCGCAGAGCGCGGCCGCGAGCAGCAAAACCAGGGCCGGCGCCGCGCGGCGCCAGCCGTCAGAACGTGGGCCAGCCACCGGACATATCCACTTTGCGGACGGCCTTGGCGCAATGGACGCAGAAGCGGATGCTCATGCAGTCGGCGCCGAACATGACGCAGGCGCCGGTGTCGGCATCGCTGAACCGGTTCGCGGGCAGGCCCTGATGGCAGTGGTTGCCCCACTTGGAATAGAAAAACGGCCCCTTGTCGAGTTTGGACGAGTCCATGTCGGCTTCGTCCGGATGCGCCTGGACCCATTCCGGGCCGCTGGGCGTCATGCCGATCAGGTGGCCGATTTCATGGACGAAGGTCTCCTGCTGGTAGTTCATCGTCACCGGGTCCCAGGGGGACATCGCGGCCACGCACAGCAGGTTGGTGTTGTAGAACGCGAGACCGGCCGCCGCGCTTTCCATGAGTCGCACGCGCAATACGATCTTGCCGGCCGTGGGCACGGGCAGCAGCCCCTCCAGGCGTACGTTCACCGCATGGCAGGCCTTGGGCTGGGCCGGATCGTAGGGGACCGGCGTGACCCGATCGCGTGGCACCACCGCGCGCCGCACGCCGGCGGCCGGGTCGGTGTACTCGAACAGGCATTCCAGGAACCAGTCCTGGGCCGGATCGATGTTGTACCAGAGGAAGCTGACGTCGCCGGCGGCGTCGGCGAACTGGACCTGTGTGCTGCCGGCGCCCGGGCCCGCGTTGGCGCGGATGTAAAAGGGCTGCACCGGCTTCGGCGTGGCGAGCCGGTCCACGTGGCAGGCCACGATGGTGTACGGCTCGCGCTCGGCGCCCTGCGATTGGGCGTAGACCGACCGTGCCGCGCTGCGCAGGCGGGCATCGTCAGCGCTGTTGTCATAGATCACATCGTAATTGGCCTGGCCGCGCGTGGTCAGCGGCGGCAACTGCACAACGTCCACGCCGTGCCGCGCGTACTCGGTCGCGGTCGGCTGGAAGCCGTGGGGGCGCTGCATCGGCTCGGGGCCGGGCAGCATGATTTCCTGGATGTACAGGCGCCTGACCGTTTCCACGACCTCGGTGGAGATGATCTGGTTCTTGTCGTTGACCACCTCGAACAGATAGGTGTTCAGTCCGGCGGCTGGCAGCGCGATATCGTCGACGATCTTGGTGCCGTCCGGATCGGTGACGTAACTGTAGGAGCGCTGGTTCGGCTCGCGGTAGAGCGGCTGGCGGCTCAGTTCGCGCGCCGAGTACACCGCATTGCCCGGCCGCGGGCTGACCTTGACCGTGAAGCGGTGTTGGCCGGCCTTGTCGAAGCGCACCCGGATCTTGGGCTTGTTGGTCTGGCGGTCCAGGCTGGTGAGCGCCTGGCCGTCGTTCCAGCGTTCCTCGGCCTGCGGCAGGTTGACGTATTGCAGCTTGGCGCCGCTACGCGCCTGGTAGGCCGAGGCCACCGTGGTGGCCGGCCTTGGCGTGTCGCCCGCCGGTTCGCCGGTGGCGCCGCCGGGCACCCGCGCGGCGCCGGGCAGGTTGATGCCGGCCGCTTCCATCACGCGCCGGGCCAGGCCCGGATAGGGCGAGTTGGCCACCGCGGGGATGTTCATGATGGCTTGCGCCACCTTGGGCAGCGTCACGCTGGAAATGCTGGGCGATTGCAGGATGGCGCCCACCACCGCCGGGACCGCGGAGTGCGTCAGCCCCGGCGTGCTGAGAATGGCGCCGGCCACGGCGGGCAGGTTGCCCTGGGTGACGTCCGGCATCGACAGCAGCGTGTTCACGGTGGAGCCGAGCGCCGCGCCGCGGTCGCCCATGACGCCCATGGCCTGGGTCATCATCGGGCCGATGGCTGCGCCCACGCCGCCAGCGGATGCCGCCGCGCCCGCCGCGCCACCCGCGGCTGCCGAGGCACCCGCCGCGCCAGCGGCACCGTCCGAGGCGCCGGACAACATGCCGCCGGCTTTCGAACCCAGCGCGGCGGCCTGCGATGCCATCGCCGTGGCCTGGCCGGCCATGGCGCCGGCCTGGGAGACCGCGTCGGCGGCGTTGGCCAGGCCGGCAGGGATGGGCACGGCGCTGGCGAGCGCGCCGCCGGCGCCTTGCGTCAGGGACGCGGCGTTTTCACTTACCAGCGATTGCGTGGCATTGCCGGCGGCCGAAGCGGCGCGCCCCATCAGCGACGGGGTGGCGCCGCTCATCAGCGACGGCGTGACCGCGCTCACCGCGGACTGCGCCATGCCGCCGGCCTTGGCCGCGACGCCCGAGACCAGGCCGGAGCCGGCTTCGGTGACGGCGCCCATGGCTTTGCCGGCCATCGCGCCCAGGTCCTGCACCGGCTTGAGCACGGCGCCGGCCATTGACTTGGCTTTGTCCAGCATGCCGGAAGCGGCTGTCAGGCCGCTCGAAAGCGCGCTGGCGCCACCGGCCAGGGCCGAGCCGGGCCCGCCCGCGGCGGCCGCATCGGCTGCGGCCGGCGCGGCGGCCAGGGCGTCCGAAGCGCCCGCGGCATTGAGCGCCTTGCCTGAACCGCTCAGGGCCTGGAGCAGCGCGTTGGGCCGGTGCACCAGTTCGGCCGTCACCAGCATCGGATCGCCGACCTGGCTGGAGGGCAGCGCGGGCAGGGCGGCCGCGTCGCTGGCCGGCCCGATCAGGTTGTGCGAAGCGCCCTTGACCGAGAACATGCCCGGGCCCTTGAAGAGGATGTCGCCGCCGTCCATGACGATGCTGCCCCCGGCCGCCTGCAAGGTGATGCGCGTGTTCGCCAGGATCTCGATGCTGTCGGTGGTGGAGGTGATGGTGATGTCCTGGCCCGCCAGCATTTCCAGCATGTCGGTGTGCGCGTGGATCGACACCGGCGCGTTGGCGGCGATGGCGCGCAGGCCGCCGTCCTGCACGAACAGGCTGGTGGAACGGCCCGAGGCGCTGGCGAAGGTCTGGCGCGCCGCGACGTGGCCGTCGGCCTGGGTGGTGGCGTGCAGGTTTTCGCTGGCATGCAGGATCGCGCTGGCGGGGGTCGCCAGGTTCAGCGACGAGGGCGCGTCGACCAGCATGCGGGCGCCATCGATGCGTTCGACCGGGTCGGTGCCGCTGCGCTCGTTGGCGCTGGCCTTCACCGCCTGCTGGCCGCCGACGCTGCCGGCATAGCGGCCGTCGGCCTTCGGGTCCAGCGCCTGGATCAGCGGGTTGAATTGTTCGTTGGCCGCCAGCGCGCGCGCCTGGCTCTGCGTGGCAACGTTGTCGATACGCTGCGCGGCATGTTGCGCGCCACGCAGCAACAGCAGCGCTTCCTGCGCATCGGCCTGGGTGGAGCGGGCGCTTTCGCGGGCGTTTGCCGACAGCAGCATGCCCTGGCCCGAACGCACCACGGTCCAGGCGTCGGAACGCAGCTCGAAGCCCGTGCCGCGCCATTGGCCGCGCGAGGATTCGTCGGCGCCTTGCTGCACCAGATAGCCCAGTCCCAATTGCGACGCGGCGATGGAGCTGGACAGGCGCGTGCGCACCTGTCCGGCGGTGTCGTCGAACAGCCACTGGCTGTAGCCGCTGCCGTCCAGGGCCTGGCTGTGCCAGCCGCTGAGCGTGCCGGGATGGTTGGCATCGGCGTCCACGCCCGCGCTCCAGGGCGGCAGGTCGCTGTCGTTGTACAACTGCGCCACCACCACGGGCTGGTCGATGTCGCCGTCGAGGAATTCCACCACGACTTCGGTGCCCTGGCGCGGCAGGTGGTGCGCGCCCCAGTTCGGACCCGCTTGCGCGCCGGCCACGCGCAGCCAGGTGCCGGAGCGGTCGTCGCCGGGCGCGTTGCCGGCGTCGTCGCCGTGGCTGCGGTGGCGCAGCCCGCCCGGCAGCGGCCGTTCGCCGCGTTGCCACGGGAACTGCACCTTGACGCGCAGGTCGCGGCCGGTGGTGACGCTGGCGTCCTGCGCCGTCACCACCAGCGCGGTCACGCCCTCGGGGGCCGTGGGCCGGGCGCGCCAGGCCGGCAGCAGCGCGGCGGCGGCCGGCTGCGCGCCGAAGTTGTTGCGATAGGCGCCGTGCTCCAGATCGGGCGTGTCCAGCGCCTGGGCGGCCTGGCTGCCCAGGTTGTTGGCGGCCTCGTGTTCCACCCACAGCAGGGTGTATTGGTTGCCGCCCAGCTCGTCGCCGGGGGCGGCATCGCCCTGCGCGTAGCGGTCGTGCTGGGTCAGCGCGAAGACGTGGCCCGGCATCATCTGGCGGGCCGTGCCGCCGCCCTCGAATTGCAGCGCGCGCGCTTCGTGCGCCTGCAGGCCGCGGCTGGCCAATTGCTCGGCCGTGGCATCGTCGGGATGGCGGCCGTGGCCGTCGTAGTCGTAGTCTTCCAGTGGCGGCAGCGCGCCGGCGTCCAGGGCCGATTCGGCATGAGCGCCGTGCGCCAGCAACGCGCGGTCGTTCCAGGCGACGCGGGTGACGGTGTTGGCGCGCAGCGCGCGCGCCGCGCCAAAGCGCGTGACGCTGTCTTCGGATTCGGTGGCGTCGCTGCGATGAAAACGCAGCGAGGCGGCGGGGTTGGCCGGCCGCGCCGCGCGGGCGTCGAACACCACCAGGCGGTGGCGCGCGCCGCCGCCGTCGGCCTGGCCTTCGCCCTGCTGGTGGTCGAAGCGAAAGCTCAGGCCGGCCTCGGCCATCAACCGCAGCACGAAGTCCAGGTCGGTCTCCCGGTACTGGGTGCGCACCGGGCGCGGCGCCAGCGGTTCGGTGATCTCGAAGGCGAACGCGGCCAGCGGGTAGTCCGCGAACACGTCGGTCAGGATGTCGGTGACCGACTTGTCCTGGAACACGAAGCTGTCGCGCCGCAGCCGCAGCGTGGCCAGCCAGGGCGCGGCGTGCAGGCGGTAGTGCGCCAGCCCGCCGTCGGCGCCCAGCGCATCCACGCCTTCCACCACCGCGTGCCAGCGGCGCTGTCCGCCATCGGCCAGCAGCAGGCCGACGCTGATCTCCTTGCCCAGCAGGGATTCGATATCCAGTTCGGCGGACGAGGACAGGCAGTCCAGCGTCAGCGCGAACAGCTCGGACACGCCTTCGCGCAGATGCATGCGTTCGACGGCGAGCGCCTCGCCCAGCGGGGTGTCGACGCGCAGCAGGCGGGCGTTCTGGGACAGCGAGGCAACATTCAGGCTGCTATAGCCCGCGGGCGGGGAGGAGCGATCGATCATGGTGCGTGGCGGTGTGCGTGAACCTTCAGGGCAGCGAGATGGTCAGGTGGGCGGCGCGCGGCCCGAGCTTGACGATGTCGTGATAGGGCGCCATGGCGGTCTGCATGTCGCCGTTCAGGAAGTGGGCCATGCCCAGGTAGGCCAGCAGGCCCAGCAGGGCGAACAGCGCGCCGATGCTCCACAGCGGCACGTCGCGCTTGAGCGTGTGGGCGATCTTGTCGGGCAGCGGCCAGTGCGGCGCGAAGCCGGCGCGCTTGCCGCGCAGCAGCGCGATCTCGTCGCCCAGGCGCGCGGTCAGGTAGCCGAGTTTTTCCTGGCCCTCGATCATGTATTTGCCCTGGAAGCCCAGCAGCAGGCACATGTAGAACACTTCCAGCGACTGCAGCCGCGGCGCGCCCTGGGCGCGCAGGTCCTCCAGGCGTGTGAAGAAGTTCTCGCCGGCCAGTTGCTCGCCGAACAGCGTCAGTTGCAGCGGTTGCAGCATCCAGGCATCGCGGATCGAGAAGCCGGAGTTCAGCACGGTTTCGTCAACCGCGGCGCAGAACGCGTACTTGGTGGCGTAGACGTCCTCGGCCGGGATGTCGAGCTTCTTGGCGCTGCGTTCGAAGTCCGCGAGGAACTGCTGCACCCGGGCCGAGAACGACGCGGCGCTGGCCGGCTCCTGCCCGCTCTTGAGCAGGAACAGCATCAGGAAACCGTCGTACAGCAGGTCCAGCAGTGACTTGGCGGGACGCGAGCCGTAGAAGTCGGCGGCGTGGGGCGGGAGCGAGGTTGCAGGCATCAGAGAGGGCGCGGCGGTGTTCATGGCGGCTCTTTCAGTGGGCGTCGGGTTGCGTCGGGTCGTACGGGCGCCGGTCAGCGGGTGACGGCGATCAGGTCCAGTTTCAGTTCGGGTATGCCGGCAGGCGCATAGATGGCGATGCTGCGGGCCTGCAGCATGCGGTCGTACAGCGAACCGCGCGTCTGCAAGGCGAAATAGCACGCGCCGGGCTTGACCGGCACCGCCGGCGGCACCTGCGGGGTGTAGGCCAGTTGCACGCCCGGCATGGCCGACAGCACCAGCTTCTCGACGTCGTCGGGCGCGCCGACCTTGAAGCGCAGCGGCACGGTCTCGGCCAGTTCGCTGGCGGGCGTTGCGGCCGACACCGACAGGTACAGCGCGGTGGTTTCGTCGAGCTTGTCGGAATCGAGCCGGCCGACGTGGAACGACGGCCGCAGTTCTTCCAGCACGATCGAGAAGTAGCGGGTCGAGATGACGGTGTCGAGCAGGTCGCGCAGGATCGTGTCGAGCTGCGCGAAGGCCGCGCCGGGCTGCTCGTGGCGATACACCGGCAGGTCGGCCAGCGTGTGCACTTTCGAGAACGTCATCAGCGCGCCGGCCAGCCGCAGCATTTCCTGGAACAGGCGCTCCGGATGCAGTTGCGGGTTGTGGAACAGGTGCGACAGCGCCGAATAGGCTTCGTTGGCGGTGTGCAGCAGCCAGAACGAGGCCACGTCGCCCGAGCGGAACTCGATGATGTTCTTGTTGGGTTCGCGGTGAAAGCCGTACAGCGCGTTGACCTTGGCCTGCAGCGCGTCCAGCAGGCGGCGCAACTGCTCGAACAGCGCGCCGCAGGCCTGCACCGTGAGGCTGGGGGCGATGAAGCTGGTGTCCAGTTCGTAACCGGCGCTGGCGGTGCGGCGCACGCGCGCCACCGGCAGGGTCAGCAGCGCGTCGCGCGGTTCGTGCTCGGACAGCAGCCGCACGTTCTTGCGCAGGAACGCCAGGTCGGCGGTGCTGGCGTTGGTGTAGAGGTCCGGCGCCGGGCTGTCCTGGTGCGCGTAGCGGGCATCGAAGCCTTGCGATTGCTGCGCGTCGCGGTAGTTGCCGCCGATGTCCTTCATCGGATGCAGGGCCAGGTAGAACACGGCCTCGCTGGCGCCGTCGAGCCCGTCCAGCGCCACGGCCGGCGGCAGGTCGTCGTTGTGCGGCGCGTTGTAGATCTCGCCGTCGGGAAAGATCGCCGACAGCTCGGTGGCGCGCAGCATGCCGTTGGCGAGCGCGGCGGCATCGAAGCGCGCCGCGCGCAGGCCCCAGGAATAGGGATGCAGCGCCCGGCTCATCTCCGCCAGGCGGGCCTCATGGTAGGCGTCCTGGCGCTGAAAATGCTGGGGCCGCAGGAACAGCCCCTCTCCCCACAGAATCTTCGCTGAATAACTCACGTTGGCGGGCTCTCGTTATTGACTATCTATATATAAAGAGGACGTTTCGGTGAACGCATCCGGCTCGCGCCGGATTCAGTTCGGGCATTGCAACGAACCGAGCCGGGACGGATCGAACGCGGGCATGCCTGGCGGCACCACGATCTTGCCGGTGGCGACCGTCATGGCGCAGGCATGCGCGCCCAGGACGATGCCGGTGTCCTCGACCTCTTTGACCTCGAACACATATTTCCAGCGCTGCGGCGCGGGCGCGTAAAACAAGGCGGCAACGGCGATATACGCGGCGCCTTTCGGCACCTTCTCGACGTTTTCGAAACGCTGGCCTGGAGTCAGGGTGATTTCGCGCGACGCGATCAGACTGTCGCCCAATGCCGCCTTTTCCTGCGCAGTATCAACCAATTGCGTGAGCGGTGCGCGCTGAAATGCCTCGGCATTCTTCAAATAGTATGCTTTCGTAACGACGGCGGTTGGCTGGCCGCTGCTCGCATTCAAATTTTCTCCGGCGTGTATCGCCAATTTCACGTCCGTGGGCGCATTTGGGTCCTTTTTCAGGCCCGCCGCATCGAGCGCCGTGCCGGTGATTCCGGCCACCGCGCCAAGGGCGGAAACCGCCGCACAACCAGTAATGACGGGGGCTGCCGCGATAAGCATCGTGGCGGCCAGGCATCGCGATAAATTGAGATGTTTTGACATGGCTCTTTATACCGGATCATTGCGACGGCATACAGATGACGGCACGTTGAGCGACATTTCGGCGTGAGTTACATGACGTAATGCCCTGTAGTGGTGTACTAACAAAAAGTTGTTGAAATACGCGGCCCTTGGTTACATCAGACACGTGCCCAAAAAATGCAACTTTCCCGGTATTTCCTCATAGGTGGCATGGTGGCGTTAATGGCCGGTTGCGCCACCACCAGCAAGCCCCAGACGGACGCTGAATACAAGCAGTCGATCACCCAGGCCACGGAGACGCTGGCCAACAAGGGCGGCGACGAGGCCGTGGCCCAATTCCAGGAAATCGCACAACGCAACCCCTCGCGCGGCGAGCCCTGGTCGTATATCGCCAAGATCCGCTTTGACGAGCAGAAGTACGGGGAAGCCATCGTCGCCGCCGACGAGGCGCTGAACCGCGATTCGAACGATTTCACCGCCAAGACGGTGCGCGCCGTGGGCGGCCTGCGGGTCGCGATGCAGTCGCTGGCGGACCTGCGCGCCGACGCGCTGCTGGCCGGCAATGCCCGCAGCGACGCGGTGGCCCTGGCCGCCGCCATGCGCGAGACGCTGGGCCAGGACGTGTTGTTCCCCGAGGGCCGCAAGCCGCCGCGCGGCGGCGGCGCGCGTCCGCCCAAGCCGCGCAACGAAGGCGCCGCCGGCACGGGCACGCCCGCAGCTGGTACGCCCGCAGCCGGTACGCCCGCAGCCGGTACGCCCGCAACCGGTACGCCCGCAGCCGGTACGCCCGCCACGAGCGGCGCGCCGGCCTCGGCCGCCAACACCCCCGCGACGCCCGCGGCCAGGCCGGCGCAGTCTGGCGGCGCCGCCTCGTCCGCCCAGACGCCTCCGCCCGCATCGGGCCGCGCGCCGGATCCGTTCGGCAACCTCCTCAACAAACCCTGATCGGCCGCCGGACCCGGCTGGCCGGGTCCGCTTGCCATCGTCAATACGCACCCGCTTGGAGCCCCCATGGCTAAGAAAGAAAGCGTTCAGAAAAGACTCCAGAAAGTACGCCCGCCGCGCGTCCAGTTGACCTATGACGTCGAGAAGGGCGACGCGATCGAGCAAAAGGAACTGCCCTTCGTCGTGGGTGTGGTGGGCGACTTCAGCGCCCAGTCGGAAGCCGAGCTGCCGCGCCTGAAGGACCGCAAGTTCGTCAACATCGACGTCGACAACTTCGACGACGTGATGCGCGGCCTGGAGCCGCGCGCCGCCTATCGCGTCAAGAACCGCCTGACGGAAGAGGGCGGCACCTTCGGCGTCGACCTGAAGTTCCGCTCGATCGAGGACTTCCGGCCCGAGGCGGTGGTGCAGCAGATCGAACCGCTCAAGGAATTGCTGGAGATCCGCACCAAGCTGGCCGACCTGCGCAACAAGCTGGCCGGCAACGACAAGCTGGAAGACCTGCTGGGCGAGGTGCTCAGCAGCACGGAAAAACTGCAGCAACTGACCAGCGAAGCCGGCAAGGACGGCAAGGGAGGCAGCAATGAGTAATTCCGCCGCCGCGCAGAACGCGGCCGCCCCGGCCGCCGCCGACTCGGGCCTGCTCGACCAGATCGTCGAGCAGAGCCGGGTGGCCAAATCCACTGCCGAACACGATCGCGCCAAGGACCTGATCGGCGAACTGGCGCGCGAAGTCATGAAGGGCACCGTGGTGGTGTCGGACAATCTGTCGGCCATGCTCGACGCCCGCGTGGCCGAGCTGGACCGCCTGATCTCGGCCCAGCTCAGCGAAGTCATGCACGGCGCCGAGTTCCAGAAGCTCGAAAGCACCTGGCGCGGCCTGCATTACCTGTGCCAGGAAAGCAATACCGGGCCGATGCTCAAGATCAAGGTGCTCAACGTCACCAAGCGCGACCTGGTGCGCGACTTCCAGACCGCCATCGACTTCGACCAGAGCCTGATGTTCAAGAAGGTCTACGAGGAAGAATTCGGCACCTTCGGCGGCTCGCCATTTGGCGCGCTGCTGGGCAACTTCGAGATCACCCGCCAGCCCGAGGACATGTACTTCATCGAGCAGATGTCGCACGTGGCCGCGGCCTCGCACGCCCCGTTCATCGCCTCGGCCTCGCCCGAACTGCTTGGCCTGGACAGCTTCGCCGACCTGGGCCGGCCGCGCGACCTGGCCAAGGTGTTCGACACCGTCGAATACACCAAGTGGCGCAGCTTCCGCGATTCCGAGGACTCGCGCTACGTCGGCCTGACCATGCCGCGCTTCCTGGGCCGCCTGCCGTACGACCCGAAAGAGGGCACCTCGGTGGAAGGCTTCAACTTCGTCGAGGACGTCGACGGCACCGACCATTCCAAGTACCTGTGGTGCAACGCCGCCTGGGCCTTCGGCGCGCGCCTGACCGCGGCCTTTGCCGACTTCGGCTGGTGCGCGGCAATCCGCGGCGTCGAAGGCGGCGGCCTGGTCGAGAACCTGCCGACGCACACCTTCAAGACCGACGACGGCGAGATCGCGCTGAAGTGCCCGACCGAAATCGCCATCACCGACCGGCGCGAGAAGGAACTGAGCGACCTCGGCCTGATCCCGCTGGTGCACTGCAAGAACTCCGACTACGCCGCGTTCTTCGGCGCCCAGTCGGTGCAGAAGGCCAAGAAGTACAACACCGACAGCGCCAACGCCAACGCGGTGCTGTCGGCGCAGTTGCAATACATCTTCTCCGTGTCGCGCGTGGCCCACTACCTGAAGGCGATGATGCGCGACAAGATCGGCAGTTTTGCGTCCGCGCAATCGGTCGAGAGCTTCCTGAACCGCTGGGTCTCGCAGTACGTGCTGCTGGACGACAACGCCAACCAGGAGCAGAAAGCGCAATTCCCCCTGCGGGAAGCATCGGTGCAAGTAGCCGAAGTGCCGGGTCGTCCTGGCGTGTTCCGGGCCGTGGCGTTCCTGCGGCCGCATTTCCAACTCGACGAGCTGTCGATTTCCCTGCGCCTGGTTGCGGAACTGCCCGCCCAGGCCCAGAAATCGTGATGACCGTCTGATTCAAAGCTTTTAACCGGAGAGTACTTTAATGAAGGACATCTACGTCAAATTCGGCAATCCCGCGCTCAAGGGCGAGTCCCAGGACAAGGACCACCCGGACTGGATCGAAGTGGGCTCGTGGCGCCACGAGATCATCCAGCCGCGTTCGGCCACCGCCTCGACCTCGGGCGGCCATACCGCCGAACGCACCGAGCACGGCGAAATGGTCTTCACCAAGGATCTGGACGTGGTCAGCCCGCTGCTCTACCAGCACGCCTCGGGCGGCACGACGTTTGACGAAGTGACCATCGACTTCCTGCGCGCCGACGGCGAAGGCAACCGCGTCAAGTACCTGGAAATCAAGCTCAAGTACGTGATCATCTCGCGCGTGGCGCCGGAAGTGGTCAGCGAAGGCCTGCCGCACGAATCGTTCTCGCTCAAGTACGCCGCGGTGCAGTGGAAGTACACGCAGCAGAAGGTGGGCGGCAACCAGGGCGGCAATTCCCAGGGCGCCTGGAGCCTGACCAAGAACGACAAGACCTACTCGGTCTGATCCCGACCGCGCGGCAAGGCGAAGGCCGCGGCTCGTCCCCGGGCCGCGGTTTTCCTGAAAGAGGTCCGTGATGAAGGGATTCGAACCCAGCCTGTTCGACAAGCTGTTCGAGGCGGACGGCCCGGCGCCGCACGCGCTGCGCCGCCTGTCGGTCGAGGAAATCAAGGAAACCGTCGCGCGCGACATCGAGGCCCTGCTCAATACCCGCATGGTCTTCACCGAGGCGTCGCTCAAGCGCTATCCGAACTGCCAGCGGTCGATCCTGACCTATGGCCTGTCGGATTTCTCCGGGCTCAGCCTGGCCAGCCACTACGACCGGGAATTCATCTGCCGGTCGCTGGAGCAGGCCATCGCCCGCCATGAGCCGCGGTTGACGCACGTGCGGGTGGTGCTGCAGGTCGACGGCCGCGCCACGTCGGTGCTGTATTTCGCGATCACCGCGATGCTGGACGTCGGCCCGGCCCACGAGCCGGTGACGTTCGACGCGACCCTGCAGCCGTCGACGCTGCAGTATTCGGTCAGCAAGGGCTGGGCCAAGGCCGCGGCGGCCGCCTGACAACATAAACGCACGCGGGCGCCGGCGGCCAGCCGCCGGCGAGGAAGGGAAAGATGGAAGAACTGCTGCCGTACTACGAACGCGAGCTGGGGTTCCTGCGCGGTTCGTCGCGGGATTTCGCCCAGCGCTATCCGAAGATCGCCGCGCGCCTGGGGCTATCGGGCGAGACCTGCGAGGATCCGCACGTCGAACGCATGATCGAGTCGTTCGCCCTGTTGGGCGCGCGCATCAACAAGAAGCTGGACGACGACTATCCGGAGTTCACGGAAGCGTTGTTCGAAGTGATGTACCCGCATTACCTGCGGCCGTTTCCGTCATGCTCGATCGCGCAGTTCGACATGGGCGGGGTGGCGGCGCAATTGACCGCGCCGGTGCGCGTGGCGCGGGGCACCGAATTGAAATCGCACGCCGTGCGCGGCGTGGCCTGCCGCTTCCGCACGGCCTATGACGTGACCCTGGCGCCGGTGGCCATCCGCCAGGCCACGTTCGCCTCGACCGCCAACGCGCCATCGGCCACGCAGTTGCCGCCGGGCGTGACCGGCCGGCTGTCGCTGACGCTGGCCTGCCTGGCCGAGACGCAAAGCTTCGCCACGCTGGCCGTGGACCGCCTGCGGGTCTATCTGCATGGCGAGCCGTCGTTCGTGGCGGCGCTGCGCGACTGCCTGTTCCTGCGCACCGCGGCGGCTTACATCGAAACCCAGCCCGGCCGCTGGAACCGGCTGCCTGACGTGCCGCTGGCGCAAGTGGGGCTGGCCGAGGACGACGCGCTGATCGACTTTCCGGCCAGCTCGCATCCGGCCTATCGGCTGCTGGCCGAGTACTTCGTCTTCTCCGAAAAATTCAATTTCGTCGACATCGACCTAGCGGCGCTGCGGCGCGCGGTCGGCCCGGCGCGCGAATTCACGCTGCACCTGCCGGTCAAGGGGCTGCGCGCCGATTCGAATACCGCGCGCCTGCTGGAGTCGGCGTCGGCGGATAACTTCCGGCTGGGCTGCACGCCGGTGATCAACCTGTTCGAGCAGCGCGCCGATCCCATCCGCGTCACGCATGCGGCGGCCTCCTATCCGGTGGTGGCCGACGCCCGCCGTGCCTACGGCTACGAGGTCTATTCCATCGACCGCGTGCGGCTGGTGCGGCAGAACGCGCAGGGCGATTCGGTGGTGGAGTTCCGGCCGTTCTATTCGCTGCATCACGGCGAAACGCCCGAGGGCGCCAGCCATTACTGGACCGCGCGGCGCGATGCGATGGTGGCCGAGCGCAGCCCGGGCTACGAAATGGAGATGTCCATCGTCGACATCGACTTCAACCCGGCCTTGCCACAGACCGAAACACTGAGCCTGGAACTGACCTGCACCAACCGCGACCTGCCGTCGCACCTGGCGGTGGGCCAGCCGGGCGGCGACCTGTTCCTGGAGGGCGGCTCGGTGGCGCGCGAGATCCGCATGCTGCGCCGCCCGACCCACACGCACCGCTTCCAGCAGGGCCGCGCGGCGCACTGGCGGCTGATCTCGCACCTGGCGCTGAACCACCTGTCGCTGGTGCACAGCGGCCTTCCTGCCCTGAAGGAGACGCTGCGCCTGTACGACCTGTCGCACGCGGCGGTGGCGGCGCGCCAGATCGAAGGACTGGTGGGGCTGGACTACAAGCCCGCGACCCACTGGATGCCGGGCGAGCCGTTCGCGACCTTCGTGCGCGGCATCGAGATCCGGCTGACGATCAATGAAGAAAACTTCGTGGGCACCAGCCTGCATGCCTTCGTGGCGGTGCTCAACCGCTTCTTCGGCCTTTACGTGCACGCCAACAGCTTCGTGCAGTTGGTGGTGCTGTCGCGCCGCGGCGCGGAAGAGATCCTACGGTGTGCTCCATGCAACGGCGACGCGATCCTAGCGTAATCGAATCGCTGCTGGCCGAGCCGCAGCGCTTCAAGTTCTTCCAGGCCGTGCGGGTGCTGGAACTGTGGTTCGCGCGCCAGGAAGGCACGCGCGCCAAGAATGCCGTGCCGGCGCACCTGCGCTTCGTCAACTCGTCATCGCTGGGCTTTCCGGCCAGCGAGATCGCGGGGTTGACGGCCTTCGACAAGAACGGCCAGGCCCTGCATGACGCCGACGCGCGCCTGGCGGCGCTGGCGGCCGGCACGCTGGGGCGGGTGGAGATCGAGCCGGCCTTCTTCGGCCTCTTGGGCGGGCAGGGCGCCTTGCCGCTGCATTACTCCGAGATCCTCAGCCACCGCGAAAGCGCCACGCGCGATCGCGGCGCGCGCGCTTTCTTCGACATCTTCTCGAACCGGGCCGCGGCGCTGTTCTACGCGGCCTGGAAGAAGTACCGCATGCCGTTGCGGCACGAGACCGAGCAGGACCATCACTACCTGCCGCTGCTGCTGGCGCTGGGCGGGGTCGGCCATCCGGCGCTGCGCGACCGCCTGCATGCGGGCGAGGGCCGCGTGTTCGACGAATCGCTGGCGCACTACGCGGCGGCGGCGCGGCAGCGGCCGGTGTCGGCCGCGTACCTGCAGCGGGTGCTGGCCGACTATTTCCAGGTGGCCTTGCGGGTCGAACAGTTCGTCGGCCGCTGGTATCACGTGCCGCCCGAGAACCGCACCCAGTTGGGCCGTCCCGGCGCGGTGCTGGGCGTGTCCGCCATGGCGGGCGACCGCATCTGGCAGCGCGACTTGCGCATCCGGCTGTGGATCGGCCCGTTGTCCAAGTCGGCGTTCGCCGACTTCCTGCCCGGCGGCGCCCGCGCCCAGGCGCTGGAAAAGCTGCTGACGATGTTCGGCGGGCTGAGCTTCGAATACGAGGTGCGCCTGGTGATGGCCAAGGAGGACGTCGCCGGCAGCGCGCTGGGCGGCGACGCCGAGGGCGGCGGCGCGCGCCTGGGCTGGAATTCCTTTCTCTGCACCGAACCGTCGGCGTCGGACCGCGACGACGCCAGCTACGAACTGCACACCATCCACTAAGAACAAGACAACCGAGAACATGGCCACTCCCCTGAAAACCCTGATCGGGAAACTGAACCAGACCTGCCGCCAGGCCGCCGAGCGCGCCGCCAGCCTGTGCATGGCGCAAGGCCACTACGAGGTGGACCTGGAGCACCTGTTCCTGGCGCTGCTGGAAAAGCCCGCCAGCGATTTCAGCATCGTGGCGCGCCGCAGCGGCATCGAGGCCTCGGTGCTGGAGGCCGACCTGAACGCCGAGATCCGCGGCTTCAAGAACGGCAATACCCGCACCCCGGTGTTTTCGCCGCACCTGCCGCGCCTGTTCGAGCATGCCTGGCTGATCGCCTCGCTGGACACGCAGACCACCCGCATCCGTTCCGGCCACCTGTTGCTGGCGCTGCTGACCGAGCCCGATCTGGCGGCGCTGGCGCGGCGCGGCTCGCGCCTGTTCGAGTCGTTCCGGCTGGAAGAGCTGAAGCACGATTTCGCGGCCCTGACGGCCGGCTCGGAAGAGGCCGGCCAGTCCGTCGCATTGGGCGATGACGCCGCGCAGGGCGAGGCCGCCACGCCCGCCGCCGGCCTGTCCAAGACGCCGGCGCTGGACCAATACACCACCAACCTGACCGAGCGCGCCCGCGAAGGCAAGATCGATCCGGTGATCGGCCGCGATGCCGAGATCCGGCAGATGATCGACATCCTGACGCGGCGTCGCCAGAACAATCCCATCCTGACCGGCGAGGCCGGCGTCGGCAAGACCGCGGTGGTCGAAGGCCTGGCGCTGCGCATCGTGGCCGGCGACGTGCCGCCGGCGCTGGCCGGCGTGGCGCTGCGCACGCTGGACATGGGCCTCTTGCAGGCCGGCGCCAGCGTCAAGGGCGAGTTCGAGAACCGCCTGAAAAGCGTGATCGACGAGGTCAAGCAAAGCCCCACGCCCATCATCCTGTTCATCGACGAGGCCCACACCATGATCGGCGCAGGCGGGCAGGCCGGCCAGAACGATGCGGCCAACCTGCTCAAGCCGGCGCTGGCGCGCGGCGAACTGCGCACCATCGCCGCCACCACCTGGAGCGAATACAAGAAGTATTTCGAGAAGGACGCCGCGCTGGCGCGGCGCTTCCAGGTGGTCAAGGTGGAAGAGCCCAGCGAGACGCTTGCCGCCAGCATGCTGCGCGGCATGGCGCCGCTGATGGAACAGCATTTCGGCGTGCGCATCCTGGACGAAGCGATTGTGGCCGCCGCCCGCCTGTCGCACCGCTACATCAGCGGCCGCCAATTGCCGGACAAGGCGGTCGGTGTGCTGGACACCGCCTGCGCCCGGGTGGCATTGGGCCGTAGCGCCACGCCGGCCCTGATCGACGACGCCCGCCACCGCCTGGCGCGCCAGGAAACCGAGCGCGCCGCCCTGCGCCGCGAGGCCGCCGCCGGCGCCGCGCAGTCGGCCCGCCTGCGCGAACTGGACGAGGAAATGGCCGCCACCCGCCAGCAACTGGCCGACGCCGAAGCGCGCCTGGCCCAGGAAAGCGAGCTGGTGCGGCAGATCCACGCGCTGCGCGAGGAGCTGGAAGCCGCGGGCCAGGAGCCCGACGCCGAAGCGGGCGCCAAGCGCCGCGGCGGCAAGGCCGCCGAGCCGACGCCCGCCCAGGCGCAACTGGCCGAGTTGCAGCAGCAACTGCGCGCCCTGCAGGGCGATGCGCCGCTGGTGCCGGCCTACGTGGATGCGCAGGTGATCGCCGAGATCGTCTCGGCCTGGACCGGCATCCCGCTGGGCCGCATGGTCAATGACGAGATCCGCACCGTGCTGGAACTGCAGCCGCTGCTGGCCGAACGCGTGATCGGCCAGGACCACGCGCTGCACGCCATCGCCCAGCGCGTGCGCACCGCGCGCGCCGGCCTGGAAGACCCGAACAAGCCCAAGGGCGTGTTCCTGTTCGTCGGCCCCTCCGGCGTGGGCAAGACCGAGACCGCGCTGGCGGTGGCCGACATCCTGTACGGCGGCGAGCGCAAGCTGGTCACGATCAACATGAGCGAATACCAGGAGGCCCACAGCGTCTCGGGTCTGAAGGGTTCGCCGCCCGGCTACGTCGGCTACGGCGAAGGCGGGGTGTTGACCGAAGCCGTGCGCCGCCAGCCCTACAGCGTGGTGCTGCTGGACGAAATCGAGAAGGCCCATCCCGACGTGCTGGAATTGTTCTTCCAGGTGTTCGACAAGGGCGTGATGGACGACGCCGAAGGGCGCGAGATCGACTTCCGCAACACGCTCATCATCCTGACCTCCAACGTCGGCTCGTCGACCATCATGCAGGCCTGCCTGAACAAGACCGCCGAGGAACGGCCGGACCCGGACGCCTTGCAGGAACTGCTGGCGCCGCAACTGTACAAGGCCTTCAAGCCGGCCTTCCTGGGCCGCATGAAGACCATCGCCTACTACCCGGTGGACGACGACGCCCTGGCGCGCATCATCGGCCTGAAGCTGGCCCGCATCGCCGAGCGGGTGCAGGCCAACCACCGCGCCGTGTTCGATTGGGACGACGCGCTGGTCGAGGCCGTGCTGGCGCGCTGCACCGAGGTGGACACGGGCGCGCGCAACGTCGACCACATCCTGAACGGCACGCTGTTGCCGCAGATCGCCGAGCAGGTGCTGGGCCGCATGGCGCAGGGCGAGGCGATCGCGCGCATCCGCGTCACGGCCGGCAAGAACGGCGACTTCCGCTACCGCCTGACCTGAGCCCGGAGCCAAGACCATGCCCCAGGATGCTTCCGGACTGTCCCGCCTGTCGACCGCCGGCATCGCGCAGGCCAACCGCCTGCTGGACCTGCGCACGCCGCTGGGCGATAACCGCCTGGTGGCCGAGACCCTGTCGGCCACCGAACAATTGAGCGGCGGCGCCTATCGCCTGGAGATCACTGCGCTGTCCGATGACGCGCATATCCCGTTGAAGGCCCTGATGGGCCAGCCCGTCACCCTGCGCCTGCAGACCGCGCTGGACCGCGAGCAGCCGCGCCTGTGGCACGGCCACGCCACGGCGGTGCGTTACCTGGGCGCCAACGGCGGGCTGGCGCGCTATGGGCTGACCGTGGAGCCGTGGCTGGCGTTCCTGCGGGCGCGGCGCGACAGTTTCGCCTATCAGGACAAGACGGTGATCGACATCGTCGACAGCATCTTCGGCGACTACAAGGGCCAGGGCACGCTGGCGCCGCAATGGCGCTGGGAGGTCAAGGACCGCGCCGTCTACGCCAAGCGCAGCCTGACCATCCAGTACCGCGAAACCGACTACGCCTTCATCGAACGCCTGCTGGCCGAAGAGGGCCTGTTCTACTGGGTCGAGCATGCCGACGACGGCCACACCCTGGTCATTGCCGACCACAACGATGCCTTCAAGGCCGGTCCGCAGGCCAGCGTGCGCTTTGCGCGCGCCGACGTGACCGAGACCGAAGACAGCATCCAGCGTTGGAGCCCGCGCCAGCGCTGGCAGACCAACGCCGTGCGCATGGCCAGTTGGGACTACCGCAGCGCCCAGGCGCGGCCGGTGTCGGCGCAGGCGGACGCCGGCAAGCTGGCGAACCCGTTGGAGCTGGTCAGCGACGACTACCCCGGCCAGTACGCCTACGAAGACAGCGCGCAGGGCGAGCGGCTGGCGCACAACGCGCTGGCGGCCCTGCGCGTGCGCCAGCAGAGCGTCGAGGGCGCCGGCACGGTGCGCACGCTGGCGCCAGGCCAGCGCTTCACGCTGACCGGCCACTATCAGCAGGGCGGTCCGTCCGCGTTCGTGGTGATCGCGATCACGCACCAGGCCCGCAACAACTTCGACGCCGACATGGGGCGCGCCGTCAGCGAGGCTTTGGGGGGCGACGACGGCGACGACGCCGATTTCTATCGCAACACCTTCACCTGCATCGGCAGCGACACCGAATTCCGTCCCGCGACGCAGGATGGCCACGGCGAGCGCCTGCATCCCCGTCCCACGGTGTTCGGCGCGCAGACCGCCCTGGTGATCGGCGCCGAGGAACCGGTGCACACCGACCGAGACCACCGCATCAAGGTGCAGTTCCATTGGCAGCGCGGCAAGGCTTCCAGCAGCCGGATGGCGCATCCATCAGGCGATGAGAACGCGCCCGCCAAGGATGAGCTGGGCACCTGGGTGCGGGTGGCCGAGCCGGTCGCCGGCGGCGACTGGGGCGGCCATTTCGTGCCGCGCGTGGGCCAGGAAGTGCTGGTGGAATTCCTGCACGGCGATATCGACCGTCCGGTGGTGGTGGGCGCGCTCTACAACGGCGAGGGCGCCGAGGATGCCGCGCACAACAAGGTGCAGGCGGGCGGCGCCAACGCCACCGGCAATGCGCCGGCCTGGTTCGCGGGCGCCAGCGAGGGCCACGCCCACAACGCGGTCATGTCGGGCTTCAAGACCCAGGCGCTGGCGACCAGCGGCGCGGGCACCGGCGGCTACAACCAACTGGTGCACGACGACACGCCGGGCCAGTCGCGCCTGACTGCATCGACCACGCAGGCCGATTCGCGCCTGAACCTGGGCCACGTCAAACAACAGCGCGACAACGAACGCCTGCAGGACCTGGGCCACGGCGCCGAGCTGTCGACCAAGGAGGCCGTGGCGCTGCGTGGCGGCCAGGGCCTGTTGATCAGCGCCGACCTGCGCGAGAACGCCGACGGCGCGCTGCTGGACAGCGCGGAGGCGGCCAAGCAGATCGAGGCCGCGCTCGAGTCAGCCAGGGAACTGGGCGACATCGCGGTCAAGCAGAAGGCTTTCCTGGAGGGGGATCCGCAGGCGCTGCCGGCGCACGAGGCGCTGGAGCATGTGCGGGACGTGGTCGAGGCGACCCAGGACGACCCCCGCGCGCAGGGGGGCGGGGCCAAGGTCGCGGCCTATAGCGAACCGCATATCCAGGTCAGCGCGCCCAGCGGCATCGGCCAATACACCCCGGGCAACGCCTTCCTGGTGGCCGGCGGCACGCTGGCACAGGTGGCGCCGGACGTGAACTGGGTCAGCAGCGCCAACCTGGCGGTGGGCGTGGCGGCCGGCGTGGTGCTGTTCACGGCGGGCCACGAGGCGGGCGGTAGCCGCCCGGTGAAGGACCGTGGCCTGCGGTTGCACGCGGCGGGCGGCAAGCTGCGCCTGCACAGCCAGGGCGCCAAGATGACCCTGACGGCAGAGAAGGCGGTGACCTTTGCCTCGGCCAGCGCGGCCGTGATGGTGCAGGCCAGGCAGCGCGTGCTCGCCACCGCCGGCGGCGCCTATCTGCGCCTGGAGGGCGGCGGTATCCAGTTGCACGCGCCGGGCAAGGTCGAGCTCAAGGCGAGCGCGCATAGCTGGGTGGGGCCGCAGACCGCCAGTGGCGACTTGGCGCTGCCCTCGGGGGAATTCAAGGATTGCCCGAGCAAGGTGAATAGCGCCGCGGCGGGAGGGTCGGCCTTTGTTTGATGGCGACTTTCTCCACGACGCGGACCGGGCCGCCTGCGCGCGGCTCTATCAGCAACTGCTGGCCGCGGCTTCACGCCCGCAGCACAGCCGGCTCTATGTGCTGATCGACCCCACTATCGAGGATCCGCTGGCCCATGCCGCGCACCGCGGGCAGGCTGTGGCATTGCCGCTCGATCGCAGCCGCTTCCTGCCCGAGCACTGCCCCTATCTGCTCGAATTGGGCGAGTTCGGTCGCGATGACGCCATCGAGCTGTCTGTCCAGGCGGCTTGCGCGGCAGCCGGTCCTGGACAGACGCATCGGCCGGTCTGTGGCTGGATCGCCAGTCCCTTGGTAGCCTCCGTGCTGGCCCGGCATCTGGCCCGCATGGCGCGTTGCCTCGTGCCGGATCGCGTCGACCCGGTGACGCTGCGCCATTGGGATCCGCGCGTCGCTGAAGTCCTGGCGCAAGTGCTGTCCAGCGACCAGATGGCCCAATGGCTGGCACCGGTCCAGGCCTGCTGGCGGCCGGGCCGCGCCGCCGGCGAACTGGAACTCCAGTACGAACGGCCAGCGACGGCCGGCGTGGCGCAAGCCGGCCCGGCCGCGCCGCTGGTGCTCGATCACGCGCAGTGCGCCGTGCTTGAACGTGCCGGCTGGGTCAACCAGGCGCTCGACGCCTTGGCCGAGGCCGGCCACCACATGGCCGAGGCCGGTCTGCGCGCGCGCGCAGACCGGCTGGTGGCGCGCGCCCAGGCGCGTTGGGGGCTGGAGACGGATACCGACATCGTCGACTACACGCTGCATGGTTTGTTGGTGCACCCGCACTTCGACCAGCACCCGGATATCCGCCACGCCATGGCGACGGTGCAGGCCAACGGCATCGCGGCGGTGGCGGCCCTGAACGACATCACGCAAGAACAATGGAACCGCGTGCGGCAATGGACCGGCGAGGCATCCGAATCGGAGCAGACAGAGGTGAGGGATGGCGGAGCTTTCTAACGCGCGCTGCGCCGCGGCGGCGAATACCTGCGGCGAAACCAAGGGCAAGTGCATCAACTGCGACAAGCAGGGCGGCGTGGCGATCATGCCGCTGGTGCCGGCGCCGTTGCCGCGCCCCATGGTGCGCGAAGCCTGGGCCAATAGCGAGCATGGCGGCGCCAGCAATACGCAATGGGAGATTCCTGCCCATCGCATGTACAGCACCTGGCTGGAAAAAAAACTGAACGCGCACGCCAAGGTGCGGCTGTTCGATCCGCGCTTCGACCCCGCCGGGCTGCCGGTGGAAACCTATTTCGTGCGCGTGCCCGCCGCCGGCTACCTGTACGTGCTCAAGCAGGACAAGACCTGGGACGGCTACCTGCTCGACAAGAAGGGCTACTACCGCAAGATCCCGGTCGCCAAGATGCCGGAGGACGCCGAAACCACCAAGCCGCTGTCCGAGGCCTGCTCGTCGGAGGGGCACAACAACACCACCACGCAGTTCATCACCATCGATCACGTGCGCAGCCCCAAGGTCTGGATCGCCTACAGCCGCTACGTCTGGGACAGGGAGACCCGCAAGGATTACGAAGACGACAAGGACGGCTGCCGCACGGCGCGGATGACCGAGCTGAACGTCAAGGACATTGCCGACGGCAAGGTGGGGCCGGGCAGCACCGCGCCCAACACCTGCAAGCTGACCATGCCAGACATCACGGAGATCGTCGCCGACTACGCGCCGGCGGACGTGCAGCGCTGCCTGAACGCGGGGCTGCACAACCCGCTGCAGCTGCGCGCCGAGCCGGAACCGCAGTTGCTGACGTCGTTCATGTGGGCGGTGAATTCGAAGCTGCCAGCGTTGCAGTGGGGGGTGGGGCTGGTGCTGCCCGATCCGGTGGGGATCGTGCAGGAGTTGAATCTGCGGCGCAATATCGCGGCGGCGCGGGCGTCGGAACTGGAGGGGGCGCTCGACCCGGAGCGTGCTCGCAAGCGTGTCATCGCCGATATCATCCAAGGGATGTGCTTGAGCGCCAAGGCCAATCCGGGGCCGTTCTGGGCGCCTAATTATGGGCCGGAGCGCTACCAGCGCAATATCGACACCGGCGCATGGCAGAGTTCGCTTGCCGACAGCGAGGGCAGGGTTTCGCTGATGAACCAGATCGAGAGCGTCAGTGCCCTGTTCTGCACATGGATGGGAAGTCCATGCTGGAAGCAGCAGCAGCGTTCGGATTTTCACGACAAAGACGAAATGGCCGGCGTGCGGCGTGAGTTCATGGCTGCATCGTGCGTGGCCGGGTCCGGTCATACGGAACGGGAACGAAACCAGATCTGGGGCGAACTCTGGAAGTTGCCTATCGAATCCCCTGACAATTGGTACTACCGTAGTCTGGCTGCCGGGAACCCTGATTTCCTGAAATTGCTGGCTGACACTTCGTCGGTTGACGAAGCGATCACCACGATCAAGGCTGCGGTCGACATGAGCAAGGAGTTCAGCCAGGAGTACGCGAAAAAAATCGACACTTTGCGTGAAGTCTTGAGGGCCAAGCGCCGTTACAACGAGGCGACTGCGGCGCTGGTGGAAACGGTTTCGGGGCAGTTGGCCAGGCTGCTGGTTAAAGACATCAAGACCTATAACCGGTTGATGCGTGGAGTCGCCATGACCTTGGTGACGCGCGAAGACTTGCTGGTGAAACCAACAATCCTCAGCGGTCCGCTGGAGGAGATCAAACGTTTGGTCGAAGAGGCTGCCACCAAGCCCTTGAAAGGTGCTGCGCCCGTTACCTTGGGAGATGCGCTGCCTGCCGGTCGCGGCTATTTGTCCCAACCGGGCAACCTAGGGCAGAAAGGACTCAGCCTATCGGAGTCTGTTGGAAGAGGCGTCTATCTCGATCTCCCCTCGGAGAAGACGACCATCGCAAGCGTAGTCGCGTTCACGGTCCAGAAGCTGGAACAGGGCCAGACCTTGAGCAGGGCGTTGGCAGGGGGTACGCCACTGCAGGAGCTGGAGTTGCCCACGCGCAATCCGGCCCAGGTCAATCCTTATCTGGAGACGCGAGTGGCCCTGGCTGGTTCCATGGCGGGAACGGTGTTGGGGGCGGGCATTATGTTCTTCCAGGTTCAAGGCGCAATGAATGCGTTGAACGCGATGCTCAAGGAGGACGCGGGCCTCGACGACAGGATGGTGAGCGGCGCGGGAGTCGCGGCCAATGTCCTGGCGCTGGTCAGTGTGGGTATGGACATGTCCACCACGATAGTGGCGTTGGTGTCGCAGACCGCCGCCAAGAAGGTAACCACAATGGGCGCGAGGCTTGGCCTGTTCGCCGGCGTCCTCGAAGGAGGGGCGACGCTGATCGGCGCTTCGTACAAGATATATCAGGGGAAGAATACCCGCTCCGCGTATTGGAGCAGCGCGTCCGGGTTGGCCACGATCATCGCTGGCGGGGCGTCTTATGGGCTGACCATGGCGTCGGTTTCGACCGTTGGGGGGGCGGGCGTGGCCACGGTGTTGGGCGTTACGCTGGGCCCGGTAGGGTGGACATTGTTGCTGGTCGCCGCGCTGGGCGTGGCGATCTGGACCGCCATCAATGCGGCGGGTACCGACGAGGGCAACCGTCTCCCGGTGGAGTATTGGCTCGATAGTGGGGTTTTTGGAAAAAAGGAGCAGCTTTCCAACACTCAGGCCAACCCGTTCGCGATCAAGGCATCAGGGGGCCAGAAAGCGGCGCCAGCTATTCCCTTCGCCAATCTTCGCGATGAATTGCAGGCGCTGGAGCGCATTTTGTTGGTGGCGGCAGGCTATCTGATGCCGGGGGCCCGGGGCGGCGGGTATGCTTATATCCATTTTCACGTCTCCGTTCCGCGGTATATCTCGCAGAGCCGAATCAGTATCGAGTTTTTCCGCAACGAGCGCGCTGGTGCCAATACATTCCGCAAGCTGGTGGCAGCCAGGAATGCGCAACAACCCACGGTCACCGATACCCCTTCTTTTATCCCGGCGCCGACGTTCCGGTCTACGGAAATGGAAGTGGATGGATCCAGCAAGAGTGTCAAGATCGTAGGGCTGTTTCAGGTTTTCCAGGGGCAGGGCGGATTCTATTGCATGCGGGTCAAGTATTGGCCGGATGAGCACAGCCGTCCCGAGCTGGAAACGGGCTTTGAGTCTTGGGTATACATTTGATGAATCGAGCCAGCAAGAAGCAATCAGTGGGCAATGAAATTCCGGAAAAAAGCGGCGCGTGGGGCTGGCTGCTGCCCGTGGGAAAAGAGCGTGGAACGTCGACGCCTTCTGGCCATGATCATGTCGTCGAAATATCCCCGGCATGCCTGCGGCTCGTACCGCCCCGGGATTCCATGCGTGGGTATGGGGCGGCGGTAGCCTATCTGTTCGGATTGCTGATGAGTTTCACGGCGATCAATTTCATCGTGAAATTCGATCCCACCGGCCGAGGCTACGGCCAGGATTTCTTCATATTTGCAACGTTGTACGTTGTCCTTGCCTTGGTCGGCCTGATTACCGCATTGAAGCTGACGTTCGCGCTCGTGCCGGATACGGTGATCATCAGTCGCCGTCTGCGCCGCCTGTACGCGTGGGAAAAGAAGGCGGGCTGGATCGCGGTCGACTATGACCAGGCTGTTCCCTATGTTGCCAACCGCATGGTTGTCACCACGACCGGCGCGGGTGCGCTGTATCCGTTGCGTGTGGCGCAGCTGTGGCCGGGGAGCCGTCGTGTCAAGACGGGCGTGACGCCCACCAGTCCGTTCGCCAGTCCGCAGTTGGCGGGGGAGGTCTGGGAATTCATTCGATGCTACATGGACGGGGAACCGGCACAGGTGCCGCCGGTGGCGCTGATTCCCGATCATCGCGCCAATGCGTATGCGTGGATGGACCGTGAATTGTTCTCGGACTCGGTCGATCGGCGGCACCGCTTGAAGGGAGGACTGCAGTCGGTGGCGTTCTGGTTCTTCGGGAGCATGTATTACGTGCCCAATTGGCTGGAATACTGGATCCGTTGCCACGGCCGCCGTCCGGCGCTGCCGGCGGAGTTGGCCGAGTCGATGAAGTGGGAGGGCGAGAATCCTTATTCCATTATCCCGCCCACGCCTGAAGAGCGCTTGGCGATTGAAGGCAAGCTGCCGCATATGCTGGGCCGGTGGCGCTTGGTAAGCGTTTTCGGGCTATTGATCTGGGTGGCGCTGCCCATCGGGTTCGTGTCGGTATTTGCGTTTTTCCTGTAGTTGGCGCGTTGACGCCGACTCGCTTGCGCCTGACGCGAGAGTATTCCCCGCTCGGTGCCGGGGGCGTCTTGCCGCCGTTTTTCCTTGACCCAGGGAGGGTCCCGATGGATTTCAACGGACTCATGTCCAAGTTTCCCAACGACCGTCCACTGACGGAATTCGACCGTGAGCACCGACTGCTGCAGAAAAAGCGGCTGGATGTTCCGCTGCTGGCGCAACTGTGCGTGGTGAGGATGAATTCCAACAGTCTGCTGTCGGTCGACCGTTGGTATGCCTGGCGTGGCTTCGTGGCGCTGCTGGGGGCGATCGGCCTGGCCTTCGGCGTCGGCGGCGTCCTGATGCTGGCCTGGATCCTGGTGGTGGACCGGCTGCCCAATGAAAACGGCCTGTGGGAAGCCGTCTTCTTCGGCATGGCCATTTGCGCGGCGCTGGGCGCGGCGAGCGCCTGGGTCGCCCAAAAGGAATGTTCCGCTGGACCTACTATCCCATCGCGCTGGATCGCAAGCGCCGCCTGGTGCATGTGTTCCGGCTGGACGGCACCGTGCTGACCGCAGCGTGGGACAAGATCCATTTCACGCTGGGACGGGGCAGGGGCAGCTTCGGTTTGCTCAACCGGGATATCCGCAGACTGATCCTCGATCAGGACGGGGTCACGGTCAAGGAGACCTTTGCGTTCTGCATCGCCACCAGCCGCGTCGAGAATGCCTACTCGCACTGGGAATTCCTGCGCCGCTACATGGAAGAGGGGCCGCAGGCCGTGCTGGACGCGGTGCTGTTCTGCATGCCGGTCGACGGCAAGCGCGAGAGCTTTGCCTTCGGCAAGGAGCGCATCTTCGCCAACGACGCGCAGCAGCCAGGCCTGGCCTACCTGATCTTGGCGCCCTTCAACTACCTGCACGCGATCATGCGCTGGGCCGTCATGCGCACCAGCAACATCCCGGCGTTTCCGCCCGAGATCGAGGCGACACTGCGGCCCGAACCGGGCGATCCGTATGTCCGCGACGCGTCGATGAATCCCGAAGACTTGCGCTAATTAAATCCGGATAATATTGACAGCGTAATTTAATCCGGGTAAAAATTGCATCCTTCTCTCACCCGAAGGATGCAAGGCATGACCCTATTCGACCTGAACACCGGCGCCACCGCGCCGCTTGCCGATGAAACCGACCTGACCGACCTGCCCGTGGAAGGCGCGCTGCCGCCCGAACTGGACGGCGCGCTGGTGCGCAACGGTCCCAACCCCCTGCGCGGCCGCTTCGAGGGCAACGACGTGCTGTCCTGGTGGCCGCAACCGGCGATGCTGCACGCCATCGTTTTCCGCGACGGCCGCGCCACCGGCTACCGCAACCGCTGGGCCCGCACCCGCCTGTGGGCGCGCGAATACGCGCCGACGCTGGCCGCCGACCTGCCCGACACCAATCCCAACGTCAATGTGCTGCGCCATGCCGGCGAGACCCTGGCGCTGGCCGAAGGCGGCGCGCCGCTGGCGATGACGGCGGGGCTGGACTTCCTGGGCGCCAGCCGCCGCCATCCCGGCCTGGCCGGCGGCATGACCGCGCATCCCAAGATCGATCCCGCCACAGGCGAGCTGATAAGCTTTCGCGCCCATTGGGAGCGCCCCTGGCTGCGCTACGGCGTGACGGGCGCCGACGGCCAGCCGCTGCTGGACCAGCTGATCGAGGTGCCGGGGCCGTCGATGATGCACGACATGGCCATCACCGCCCGCCACAGCATCCTGCTCGACCTGAACGTGGCCTACGACTTCTCGATGCTGTCGCGCGGCCACCGCATGCCGCTGCGCTGGCACGACGAGCGCCAATCGCGCCTGGGCGTGATCCCGCGCCACGGCGGGCCGGTGCGCTGGTTCGAGGTGGCGCCGTGTTTCATCCAGCACGTGGTCAACGCCCATGAGGCCGATGACGCCACGCTGGTGCTGGACGTGGTGCGCTATCCGCATTACCTGCGGCTGGCGCGCGACGGCGCCGCGTTCGAGGAAAACCCGCTGGGCGTGCTGTGGCGCTACGTGATCGACCTGGCCGGCGGCCGCGTCAGCGAACGCGCGCTCGATGATGCCGGCATCGAATTGCCGCGCATCAACGAAAGCCGCACCGGCCACGCCTACCGCTACGCCTACGCGGTGCATCAGCCTAATAATCGCGAGATGCGCGGGGTGCTGCGCTATGACCTGGAGACGGGCGCGCGGCAGAGGTATTCGGTGCCGCCGGGCGACCAGAACAGCGAACCGGTGTTCGTGCCGCGCCCCGGCGCGCGGGACGAGGATGACGGTTGGGTGCTGGTGTGTGTCTACCGGCAGGAGGGCGACCGCAGCGATGTGGTGGTGCTGGATGGGCGCGACATCGGCGCCGGACCGGTGGCCACGGTGCGCCTGCCGCGCCGGATTCCGGCGGGTTTTCATGGCGCGTGGTTGCCGCGGGAGGCGGGCGGCGCGTGAGGGCAGCGGCCGGGCGCCCGTCCCGGCCGGCGTCCGCGCCAGTCCCTATAATCGCGTGCAGCGGTCGGCCCTCGCGGCGGTCGGCCGCTTCGTGGCGTGTGCGCCGCGCAGATACGTTGGCGGTTCCGCCAAACGTATAAATAACTCCTGGCCGCTTCCTCGTTTTATCCCACCCCCCCTACCTAGAATTCTTGAGGCGCCTGCCCGTCGGCACCGCGTCCGTTTTTCATTCCCGGAAGAATCGCGCCAGCCGCCGTAGGTCGCGGCGGCCGGCGCACGTACAGGTAGTAGTCATGACCCTATTTCGAAAGGGGCCCTCGTCCCGCCGCATCTTGAACAAAAACAAGCGCGGAACACAAAAATCGGCTGCGGGCGCGACGGAACGGGGGGCGGACTCGGCCGCATTGACCGGCATGCCCGGTCATGCCGCGTGTACTCCGTTCCGCCTGCACGCGACGACCGCCGCGCTGTGCGCCGTCCTGGCGTTCGCCGGAGCGGTTCCGGATGTGCTGGCCGCCGGCCCCGAGGAAGAGGGGGCACCGGCCGATGTCCCGATGGCGGAAGACGGCACCGACGGGGTCGCCATCCGCCTGACCGGCGGCGCCAGGCAAGTCAAGCTCGAGCCTGGCGGCGGCATCGAAGGCGATATCGTACTGTCGCATGACGACAAGACGCTCACTCCGCCAAAATTGTCCATTCTCAACAGCGGCGACCAATCCGTCCGGGTAACCGGCGGCCTGGACGTCGGGACGGGGGCCGAAGTCGGATTCGCGGGCGATCCCCTCGGGCTGGATGGAAATGTCACGCTGCATGACGGTTCGGCCTTGGTCCTGCGCGGTGCGCTGCAAAGAGAGACGCCCGCCGCCAGCTTCAGCGCCGGCAAGGTGTTCCTCGGCCAGGACGTCACGCTCTCGCTGTCCGGCATCGCTCATCGGATCGTGCGCGACGCGCCGCTATTCAGCGCGGCCGGCGGCATCGAGGGCGACTTCGCCCGGCTGATGTCGGACGGATATGAAAAACGGGTCGATTACCTGACCTTGACCACCAGGAAGTCCGAGGACCAGACGCGTTATCTGGCGGACTATGACCTGACCTGGCTGGACACCGGCGGCCGGTCCCATGGCACGTTCACCATCGGTGCCGACCTGTCTGACACCATTGGCGCCGACCTGCATGACATGGCCGCCAATGGCGCCAGCGGCTGGGACGGCAGGAGCCTGACCAAGCGGGGAACGGGCGCGCTGACGCTGACGGGCGACAGCACCTACACCGGCGGCACCACGGTTGCGGCCGGCACGCTTCGGATCGGCGACGGCGGCCTGACCGGTTCCGTCACAGGAAACATCCGCAACAATGCCGCGCTGGTCTTCGATCGCGGCAATGAAGTGATCCACGCGGGGGTCATTTCCGGCGTGGGCACCGTCACCAAGCAAGGCGCCGGCACGTTGACGCTGACCGGCAACAACACCTACACCGGCCTGACCTCCGTCGACGCCGGCATGCTGCGTATCGGCGGTGGCGGCACGACCGGCGTTGTGGCGGGCGATATCGCCAACCAGGCCACGCTGGTCTTCGATCGCGGCGACACGGCGACCTACGCCGGCGTCATCTCCGGCGAGGGGGCGATGATCAAGAAGGGCACCAGCACGCTGATCCTGACCGGCGACAACACCTATACCGGCCCGACCACGATCGAGGGCGGCGAGCTGCGCATCGGCAACGGCGGCGCGACAGGCTCGCTGGCCGGCGATATCGCCAATGCCGGCACGCTGACCTTCGACCGCGGCAACGCGCTGACGTACACGGGCGTCATTTCCGGCCCCGGGGCGGTCAGCAAGATCGGCGCCGACGCGGTGAATCTGGCCGGCGCCAATACGTACGACGGCGACACCACGGTCGGCGCCGGCACGCTGGAATTCGGCAGGGCCCTCGGCGCCGCCAATACGCTGGGCGGCGGCATCACCGTGGCTGGCGGAGCCACGCTGGCCATCCATACGCCGGCAACGGTCGACATGGCCGGGGCCGCCGTCCTGAACGACGGCGCGTCCCTGTCCATCACAACGGCGCGCGCAGCGGAAGGCGAGCTGCCGGAAAGCTGGCGGGTCAAGGCCGTGACCATCGGCAATGGGGTCACCTTCAATCTGTCCGGCGTCGCGGCCGCGAGCGCGACCGACACCGCGCTGTTCAGCGCCACCGACGGCGTGATCGAGGGCGATTTCGCCCGCGTCTTCATTGGGGGCAAGGCCGACGACGGTGACGCCGCGGCCCCCGGCGTGCGTATCACGGATTTCCTGACGCTGCGCACCCGCAAATCCGACGACGGCAGAAGCTACCTGGCGAGTTACCAGCTCTCCTGGTTCGATACGCCGGCCAGGGCGCACGGCACGTTCCTGCTCGGGGCGGACGAGGAATTCGACGTCGGCGCGACCTTGAGGCGGATGCGAGCCAACGGCGACTGGGATGGCAACAGCCTGACCAAGCGCGGGGCGGGCACCTTGATCCTGAGCGGCGACAACAGCTATTTTGGCCTGACCACCGTCGAAGCAGGCACGCTGCGCGTGGGTTATGGCGGCGGCACCGGCTCGGTGAATGGCGACATCGTCAATCGCGGCGAGGTGGTTTTCGACCGCGGCAATGGGCTGACGTACCCGGGCGTCATCTCCGGCGACGGCGTCGTGACGCAGGCCGGCAGCGGCACGCTGACCTTGACCGGCGCGAATACCTATAGCGGCGGCACCAGGATCCTGGGCAGCACGCTGCGGATCGGCGACGGCGGCGCAACCGGTTCGGTGGCGGGCGATATCTTCAACGATGGCGGCCAGTTGTTCTTCGCCCGCGGCGACGACGTCACCTATGACGGCGTGATTTCCGGCACGGGCAGCGTTTTCAAGGGCTATACCTTCGATGACGGGGTGCAGTATGGGGCCGGCACGCTGACGCTGACCGGCGATCACACCTACACCGGCAGAACCACCGTCATCGCCGGCACGCTGCGGATCGGTGATGGCGGCGCCACCGGTTCCCTGGCGGGCAACGTCCTCAACAGCGCCGCGCTGGTCTTCGACCGCGCCGATGCGGCATCCTACGCGGGCATCATTTCCGGCGTGGGCACGGTCACCAAGCGAGGGACCAACACGCTGACCCTGACCGGCGAGAACACCCACTCGGGCCAGACCCTCGTCGAAGGGGGCGTGCTGCGCCTGGGCGACGGCGGCCTCACCGGTTCCGTGGCCGGTCCGGTCCTGTTGTCCGGTGACGCCGCGCTGCATTTCGACCACGGTCGCACCTGGCGGGGCACCTACGACAACGTGATTTCGGGTTCGGGTTCGGTCACGCTCACGAACGGCATGCTGATCCTGACCGGCGACAACACCTACACCGGCGGCACGCGCATCAGCAACCCCGACAGCACGCTGTTCGTGGGCTACAACGGCACCTCCGGTTCCGTGGCGGGCGATATTGTCAACGATGGCGGCAAGCTGTTCTTCGTGCGCAGCGATGATGCGACGTATGACGGCGTGATTTCCGGCACGGGGGAGGTCTACAAGGGCTATACCGTGAACGCCAGCCCCCGCGGGGATGGCACGTTGACCCTGACTGGCGACCATACCTACACCGGCAGGACCGCCCTGGTCGCTGGCACGCTGCGGCTGGGCGACGGCGGCGTCACCGGCTCCATCGCGGGCAATATCCTCAACAACGCCGCGCTGGCCTTCGATCGCAGCGATCCAGTGACCTACGCGGGCGTCATCTCCGGCGGGGGCAGGGTCGCCAAGGACGGCGACAATGTCCTCACCCTGACCGGGGGCAACACCTACACGGGCGTGACGACGATCAACGCCGGCACGCTGCGCATCGGTGACGGCGGCGCGACCGGCGCGGTAAGAGGCGATATCGTCAACCATGCCGAGCTGGTCTACGACCGCAGCGGCGCGGTGACCTACGCGGGCGCCATTTCCGGCGAGGGCACGGTTACCAAGAAGGGGACCAACACGCTGACCCTGACGGGCAACAACACCTATACCGGCCTGACCACGCTCGAAGGCGGCACGCTGCGCATCGGCAACGGCGGCACGACCGGGTTCGTGACCGGCGATATCGCCAGCGCCGCGACGGTGATCTTCGATCGCAGCGACGCGGTGACCTACTCCAGCGCCATGTCCGGCACGGGGGCGCTCGTCAAGAACGGCGCCGAGGTCCTGACCCTGACGGGTGCCAATACGTATGGCGGCGACACCAGGGTCACCGCCGGAACCCTGAAATTCGGCGACGGCGCGTCCGCCGCGGCCAACACGCTGGGCGGCGGCATGACCGTGGCCAGCGGGGCGACGCTGGACATTCATACGCCCGTCGCGGTGAATCTGGCCGGAACGGCATCCCTGCGGGACGGCTCGGCGCTGATGCTGCGCGACGCGCTGCGCAACCCGGCGTCCGCCGTCAGCCTGACCGCGGGCAAGGTGACCCTCGGCGCCGACGTCACTCTCCTGGTGTCCGGCATCGCCGACCAGATCCGGCGCAGCGTGTCGTTGTTCGAAACAGACGGCGGCATCGAGGGCGACTTTGCGCGGGTGATCTTCGACGGCTACGAAAGAAAGGTCGATTACCTGACTCTGGCCGCCAGCAAGTCCGAGGACCTGATGCGCTATCTGGCCACCTATGACCTGAGCTGGCTGGACGAGAGCGGCCAGGCGCATGGCACGTTCACGCTCGATCCGGGCGTGGCGGACACCGTCGGCGCCGACTTGCATGACATGGCCGCCAATGGCGCCACGGGCTGGGATGGCCGGAGCCTGACCAAGCAGGGTTCGGGCACGCTGACGCTGACGGGCGCTGGCACTTACACCGGCGGCACCACGATCGCCGCCGGCACGCTGCGTATCGGCGACGGCGGCGTCAGCGGCTCCGTCACGGGCGATATCCTCAACCATGCCACGCTGGTGTTCGACCGCGGCGACGCGGCAGCGCACGCGGGTGTCATTGCTGGCGCGGGCTCGGTCACCAAGCGCGGCGCCGGCACGCTGACCCTGACCGGCAACAACGTCTACACGGGCCGGACCTTCATCGAAGCCGGCACGCTGCGCGTGGGCGACGGCGGCACGACCGGGGCCGTGGCGGGCGACATCGCCAACGACGCCGTGCTGGTCTTCGAGCGTGGCGACGCGATGAGCTACGCGGGCGTCATTTCCGGCAGCGGCACGGTCATCAACAAGGGAACCGGCACGCTGACCCTGACCGGCAACAGCACCTATGGCGGCCCGACCCGCATCGAAGCCGGCACGCTGCGCATTGGCGACGGCGGCACGGCCGGGGCCGTGGCGGGCGACATCGCCAACGACGCCACGCTGGTCTTCGAGCGTGGCGATGCGGTGAGCTACGCGGGCGTCATTTCCGGCGTGGGCACGGTCACCAAGAAGGGGAGCAACACGCTGACCCTGACCGGCAACAGCACCTACAGCGGCCCGACCCGCATCGAAGCCGGCACGCTGCGCGTCGGCAACGGCGGCACGGCCGGGGCCGTGGCGGGCGACATCGCCAACGACGCCACGCTGGTCTTCGAGCGTGGCGACGCGGTGAGCTACGCGGGCGTCATTTCCGGCAGCGGCACAGTCATCAACAAGGGAACCGGCACGCTGACCCTGACCGGCAACAGCACCTACAGCGGCCCGACCCGCGTCGAAGCCGGCACACTGCGCATTGGCGACGGCGGCACGACCGGGGCCGTGGCGGGCGACATCGCCAACGACGCCACGCTGGTCTTCGAGCGTGGCGACGCGGTGAGCTACGCGGGCGTCATTTCCGGCAGCGGCACAGTCATCAACAAGGGAACCGGCACGCTGACCCTGACCGGCAACAGCACCTACAGCGGCCCGACCCGCGTCGAAGCCGGCACACTGCGCATTGGCGACGGCGGCACGACCGGGGCCGTGGCGGGCGACATCGCCAACGACGCCACGCTGGTCTTCGAGCGTGGCGACGCGGCGACCTACGCGGGTGTCATTTCAGGCAGCGGCGCGGTCACCAACAAGGGTACCGGCACGCTGACCCTGACCGGCAACAGCAGCTACACCGGCCTGACAACCGTCGAAGCAGGCACGCTGCGCATTGGCGACGGCGGCAATACCGGTTCCCTGGTCGGCGACATCGTCAATCATGGCATCCTGGCGTTTGAGCGCGGCGATGATGTGACATATGGAAGGCTGGTCTCCGGCACGGGGGCCCTGGTCAAGAATGGCACCAATACGCTGACCCTGGGCGGCGCGAATACCTATTCCGGCGCCACCCGCATCGAGGCCGGGACGCTGAAAACCGGCGTGGTCAACGCATTCGCGCGAACCGCGGGCGTGATGATCGCGCGCGACGCCAGCCTGAATCTGGGCGGCTACAGCCAGATCATCTCGCAACTGGATAACAGCGGCGTCATCCTGTTCAACGACCTGGGCGCGCCCGTGTCGATGGCCGGCCTGACGGTTGCCGGAAACATGAAGCACAGCGGCATGCTGGTGCTCAATACATGTGCCGATTGCGCGGGTCAGGTCTATACCCAGGCTGGCGATTGGGTGGGGGATGGCGGCACCGTTTCGTTCGGCGCGGTGCTGGGTGGCGATGACAGCGTCACGGACAAACTGATCATCGGCGGCGCGGCGAGCGGCACCACGTACGTCACCGTGGCCAACGAGGGCGGCGCTGGCGCGCAAACGGTGGAAGGGATCGAACTGATCCGCACGGCCGGGTCCACCGAAGACGCCTTCGTGCAACGCGGCCGCATCGCGGCCGGCGCCTACGATTATTTCCTGAGAAAGGGATCGGCTTCCGGAAATAGCCCGAACAGTTGGTATCTGACCAGCCTGGACATGACGCCCGAACCTCCCACGGAGAATCCCGAACCTCCCACGGAGAACCCCGAAGTTCCTCCGGCCGACGACGGCGCGCAGGTTCCCGAGGAGCCCCCGAGCGACGATGGTGCGCAGAATCCGGAGCTCCCCCCGGTTGACGATGGCGCGCAGGATCCCGAGGTTCCCCAGGTCGATGGCGGCGCCCAGGATCCGGAGGTTCCCCCGGTTGACGATGGCGCGGACCCCGCCGATCCCCCGCCTGGCGCGGACACGGCCGAACCCGCTGATCCTCCGGTCGATGACAAGGCCGACCTTCCCGATGGCCCCGCCGATACGCCGCCAGGGGGCAATTCCGAAGGCAATGCCAACGCGGTCCGTGTCTTCCGCCCCGAAATCGGCAGCTATGCCAGCAACCTCGCTGCCGCGAGCGTGTTGTTCAACACGAGTCTGAGCGATCGTGAAAGTGGCGAAGCGGTCGATCCCGTGACGGGGGCGCGCCGGCACGCGTGGGCCAGAACGGCCGCCGGGCGCAGCCATGGGAACATGTCGGATGGGCAGAATCAGTTCTCGGCCGACCGTAGCGTGCTGCAGATGGGCAGCGCCATCGCAGGCGGCACGTTCACGGGCAAGGACGGTTGGCGCCTGGGCGTCATGGCTGGCTATGGCAATCAGCACAGCAAGACCCGCAGCCGCCTCTCGGGCTATCAGTCGCGCGGCGCGGTGGAGGGCTACAGCGCCGGTCTGTACGGCACCTGGTATCAAGACGCGCTGACGCATCGCGGCCTGTACGTGGACGGCTGGGCGCTCTATAACCGGTTCGACAATACGGTCAAGGGCGATGGGTTGGCCAAGGAGACGTACCAAAGCCAGGGTGTCACCGCGTCCCTGGAGTCGGGTCTGCTGCTGGAAGCCGGTTCATACACAACGTACGGTGGCATGGAAAACCGCTTCCGCTTCCAGCCGCAGGTGCAGGTGCTGTGGTCCGGCGTGAAAGCCGCCGATCACACCGAGCGCACCGGCACGCGCGTGCAAGGCATGGGCGCCAACAACGTGCAGACGCGCCTGGGCGCGCGGTTGTCGATCAGCAGTGGCCATCGGTCGCGGGGGCCTGGCAAAGCGGGCACGTTCGAGACCTTCCTGGAAGCGAATTGGCTGCATGCGTCCAAACAATACGGCGTGATGCTGGACGGCGTCGGCGCCACGATCCTGGGCAACAGGAACGTGGCCGAATTGAAGGCGGGCGTGGAAGGCCAATTGACCGAGCGCCTTGGCGTCTCGGCGAGTCTGACGCGGCGGCAGGGTGGCCAGGGCCTGCGCGCCACCCAGGGGGCGCTGACCCTGACGCTGCGCTTCTGAGCGCGAGCAGCCGGGGCGCTTGCGTGGGGCCCGCGGCCTGGGTGGCCGCGGCAAGCACCGCGTATCAACGACTCTTGGCGCGGCCCCGCTTCTTGGTGGGCGCCGCGCTGGGCGCTTCCTTGGCGGGGGGCGTGGCCGCGATCACTTGTTCCATCCAGGCCAGCGTCTCGGTGTAGGTCACGAACTGCTGCAGATAGCCCGGCGACAGCTCGCGCATCAGCGACAGCGCGCGGTGCACGAGCTGGTTGGAATTGAGCGGGCCGGCGTTCTTGTGCACCTGCTCCTGCGACTGGCGCACCTGGCGGTCGGCGCTCAGGCCGGACCAGATCTCGCGCAGGCCATCCAGCACCGGCATGTCCGGATAGGCATCGCGGCGCGCTTGCGCGGCGATGGCGTCGGGGTCTTCGCCGGGCGCGCCGGGGTAGGCGAGATACGCCGCCAGCTCGGCCAGCGGCCCGCGCGCGGGCTTGGGAACCGGCGTGGCCGGCGCGGGGCTGGCATCGGGCGTGGCGGCATCGTCCAGCCCTTCGGCGGCGTTGGCCGCGCGGGCCGCGGCGACGCGCGCCGCATACGCCCGCAGCAACTGCGCCAGCCGCTCGTCCAGCCGGGCGCGGGCCGCGCCGGCGTGGGCGGCCGCGCGCCGGGCCAGCGCCTCGATGAAATGGAAGGCGACCGGATCGAGCCGGTCGTCGCCGCGCTCGCGCCAGGCCTGCAAGGTGGCGAGCGTGGCGTCGGCGGGCGCGGTATCCGCGCCGGCCGTCAGCGCCGGGCCCAGGCCGCCATCACTGGCCACGCGCTGGCTCCGCACTGTTGGACGGCTTGGGAATGGGGGTGATCTCGACCCGGCGGTTCTTCGCGCGGCCGTCTTCATCGGCGTTCGAGGCCACGGGCTGCTCGGCGCCGAAGGCGGCGGCGAACACCAGCGACGACGGCACGCCTTCGTCGATCAGGGCGCGGGTCACCGTCAGCGCGCGCTGCGCCGACAGGTCCCAGTTGTCGGCAAAGCGCCGGTTGCCCTCGCGCACCTGCTGGTCATCGGTGAAGCCGCTGACCATCAGGATCTCGTCATTGGCCTTCAGGTAGGCCGACAGCGGCTCGATCAGGCTTTTCAGCACCTCGCGGCCCTCCGGCTGCAACTGGTCGGAATTGAGCGCGAACAGCACGCTGCCGCTGATGCCGATGCGGCCGTTGATGAGCGTCACGCGGCCGGCCGCCAGCGGCGCGGCCAGGGCCTGCTCCAGCGTCTGGCGGCGCTGGGTCTCTTCCTGGCGCTGCTTGACTTCGCGTTCCAGCTGGGTCGACAGCTCCAGCTGCACGGCCACCACGCTCACCAGGATCAGCACGAAGGCGCCCAGCAGCACCGACATCAGGTCGCCGAAGACGGCCCAGGTCGGCACCGCGGGTTCCACGCCGCCGTCGATGTCCTCGCCCGCGCTCATGCCGCCTGCGCTCCGGCCGTGGCGGCGCGCTGGCTGGCCAGTTCGCGCAGGTTCTCGACGATCTGCTTTTGCGACATGGTGCTCAGGTCGACCACTTCACGCGCCTGTGCCACGTAGTAGGCCAGTTGTTCGTCGCCACGGGCGATGGACTTGTCCAGCGCCGCCTCGATGCGTTCCAGGTGCGCCACCAGCTTGTCGTTGGACTCGCCGAACAGGCGCACCGCGGCGCCGAAGGCTTCGCCCAGGCTGGCCACTTCGGCCGCGCCGCTGGTCACCTGCGCCGCCACGTCGTCCAGGCGGGCGGTTTCGGATTCGACCTGCTCGGTGAACTGCGCGCCGACCCGGTCCAGCAGGTCGGTCGACGACGACACCAGCGCGTCCACCGCGCTGCGCTGTTCGCTGGAGGCGTGGTTGACGGCATCCAGCAGCGTCGCCAGCGTGTCCAGCAGGCGGTTGCGTTCTTCCAGCATGGCGTTGTCGTAGGCCAGGCTGTCCGACAGTTTCTGGCGCAATTCGCCGATGACCTCGGCGGCCGCGCGCGGCGCTTCGGAGGCGGCCTGCACCAGTTGGCCGATCTCGGCGATGGTGCCGTTGGCGTGGGCCTCGGTCTGGGTGGCGATGTCCTGTGCGGTCTGGGCCAGGGTGGCGCAGATTTCCTGCTGCAGGGCGGCGCTGCGGGCGCCGGCCTGTTCCCATTCCTGGCGCAGCGCTTCGGCCATGCGGCCCAGCTCGCCGGTCCAGGCGGCCAGGCGTTCCTGGTCGCGCGCGGCCAGCTCGGCCTGCAGGCCGGCCTGCGATTGGCCCAGGGTCTGCAGCAGCGATGCCGAATGCTGTTCGAAGGCGGACGCCGCCGTGGTCAGGGCCTGCTGGTTGTCGCTGGCCAGTTTCTCGTTGGCCAGTTCCTGGCGTATCTGCGCCTCGGTCCAGGCCTGCGTCACGCCGCCGGCCGCCGTTTCCAGGCGGGCCGACAGGTTTTCCAGCAGCGCGGCCTGCGCCTGGGTCTGGGTGGTCAGGTCCTGCGCGGTGCGGGTCAGCAGTTGTTCCAGTGCCTGGTGGCGGGCGGCGGTCTGCTCGCCGGCCTGGCGCCATTCGCGGCCCAGGTCGGCGGCCATGGCGCCGAGCGAGGCGTGCCAGGCGGCCAGGCGCGCTTCGTCGCGCGAGGCCAGGGCGGCCTGCAGCTCGGCATGCGACTGGTCCAGCGTGCGCAGCAGCGACGCGGAATGTTGTTCGAACGCGGCGGCGGCCGTGGCCAGGGCCTGCTGCGTGTCGCCGGCCAGCTTCTCGCTGGTCAGTTCCTGGCGCACCTGCGCCTCGGTCCAGGCCTGGGTCACGCCGGTGGCGGCCGTTTCGATGCGGGCGGCGACCGTGTCCAGCAGCGCGGCCTGCGCGTCGGCGCGGGAGGCCAGGTCCTGCGCGGTGCGCGCCAGCGTCTGGCTGACTTCCTGCTGGCGGGCGGCGGCTTGCGCGCCGGCCTGTTCCCATTCGCGGCCGAGCTTGTCGGTCAGGGCGCCGAGCGTGCTGGCCCACGTGGCCAGGCGCTGCTCGTCGCGCGAGGCCAGGGCGGCCTGCAGGTCGGCGTGCGACTGGTCCAGCGTGCGCAGCAGCGTCGCGGCGTGTTGTTCGAAGGTGGCGGCGGCGGCGGCCAGGGCTTCGCGGTTGTCGCCGGCCAGCTTGTCGCTGACCTGCGACTGGCGCTCCAGCGCCTCGTGCCATTGCGCCGAGACGTTGCCGGCGGCGCTTTCCAGGCGCGCCGACACGTTCTCCAGCAGGCCGGCCTGGGTCTGCGCGCGCTCGGTCAGTTCCTGGGCGCTGCGCGCCAGGGCCTGGTTGATTTCGAGCTGGCGCTCGGCGGCCTGCGCGCCGGCCTGCTGCCATTCCTGGCGCAGGGTGGCGGACAGCGCGCCCAGGGTTTCGGTCCACGCCGCCAGGCGTTGCTGGTCGCGCGAGGCCAGTTCGGATTGCAGGGCGGTGTGCGACTGGTTCAGCGTGCGCAGCAGCGACGCCGAGTGCTGCTCGAAGCTGGCGGCGGCGGCTGTCAGCGCCTGCAGATTGTCGCCGGCCAGTTTCTCGCTGGCCCGCTCCTGGCGGTTCAGCGCCACGTTCCAGGCTTCGGACATGCTGCCCGAGGACGCCTCCAGCCGTTCGGACACGCTGTCCAGCAGCGCGGCCGAGCGCTGCTCGAAGGTCTGCGCGAAGCGGTCCAGCGAATCGCGCAGGTCCTGCGCCAATGCTTCGCTGGCGCGCTGCTGGCCGGCCAGCGCCTGGTTCCAGATGCCGGCCACGTTGCTGGTGGCGGCCTGCAGGCCGGCGGTCATGCCGTCGAGCTGGCGCTGCACCGCCTGGGTCACGCTTTCGTGCAGCGAGGCGGTCTCGCGCGACAGGCCGGCCATGGTGGCCTCGACGGCGGGCTGCAGCGCCGCGCCGGCCGAACGGGCGCTTTCGGCCACGCTTTCCTTCATCGATTGTTCCATCACGGCGGCCAGGCGCGCGTAGGCGGCCTCGGCCTTGCCCTGGAACGCATCCTGGCTGGCGAGCTGGCGCTCGTTCAGCGTGTGGTTCTGCTGCTCCAGGTTGCGCATCATGGCGTCCAGGCGGTCGACCAGCGCGGGCATGGCCTCGGCCTGCCGTTGCAGCACTTCGGCCTGGCGCTGCAGCAGCTTGAAGCTTTCTTCGCGCTGGTGCGCCTGGCTGTACAGGCGCAGCGTGGTGGCCGCCTTGGCGTCCAGCAGTTGCGCCGCCTGGATGCGGTCGCGCCGGCACAGCGCGGCCAGCAGGCCCAGCATGGCGGAGGTGGCCACGCCCGCGATCGAGGTGCCGAAGGCGAAGCCCAGGCCCTTGACCGGCGCGGCCAGCGAGGCGCGGATGGCGGCCAGGTCGGTGGCGCTTTCCAGGGCGGTGCCGGTGCCGCGCAGCGTCACCACCATGCCCAGGAAGGTGCCCAGCATGCCCAGCAGCACCAGCAGGCCGACCAGGTAGGGCGCCAATGCCGGGCCGGGCAGGCCCACGCGTTCGCCTTCGATGCGCAGCCGCACGGCGTTGCGCAGGCCGGCCGGCAATTGGTCGAGCCAACCGCCCAGGCTGGCGGGCGCTTCCGACAGGTTGCCGACCGCGCGTCTGAGCGACGCGGTGGCCTGTTGGTAGCGCAGCAATTCAAGCGCGCCCGCCACGTAGCAGGCGCAGATCAGCAGCGTGACGGCCAGCGCCAGGGGGTTGGTGCCCGCGTAGCCCGCGCCGATCCAGCCGGCCACGGCCAGGCCGCAAATGAAAACAACGATATTGATCAGATACTTGGACATAGTGTCCCGGTTAGCTGGCGCGAAGGGTGGCAAGCAGCCCTTCCACCGGTTGTAAACGAACATCCAATTCGGCCAGCAGCACGCTGCGCATATCCTTGCGGAACGTCTCCAGCCACGCGCCCGGCGTGGGCGCGGATAAAGCGGGTTGCGGCGCCGTGCAGGCCGCCGCCTGCGCGGGCGCGGCGGCGGGAGCGTCGTCCGTTGCGCTGCCCCCCGGCGCGGCCGGCGCCTGGGCATCGGCCGCCGGCTCGTCCGCGGTTCCGGCCGGCACCCCGGTCTCGGCTTGCGCTTGCGCCGCCGCTTCCAGCGCGGCCTGTTCGGCCAGCCGCAGCCGGTCGAAATGCCCCTGCAGCAACTTCGGAATCGCGCCCAGCAGCGTCCGCTCGCGCGGCAGCAGGGCGCGGTCCATGATGGCGTCCACCACCGCCAGACGCGTCATCTCCGGCGTTTTGGCCGCGAGCATGCCGCGCAGGCGGCTGCGCAGGTTGCCGATGCTGGTTTCCATCGTGTGCTGCAACGACAGATAACGCTGACGAAAATTCGAGTAATCGGCGTCGTCGGCCTGCAGCGCCGCCACCTTGGCGGACACCTGTCCCGGCATCTGCCGCTTGGCGGCCGTGGCCGCGGTGTCGCTGGCAATGGCATCGGCCAGCGTGGTGCGGACGCGCTCGCACTCGCGCTCCTCGGCGCTGCTGAACTGGCGCGCGCCCGGCGCGATCGCCGGCGGTCGGTTGTTCAGGGCGGCGGACAGGGCAATCGCGTCAGTCCAGCCGAGCCACTGGCTCAGATGATCCGACAACGGTTGCCGGGATTCCGGCACGTCGACATCCGTCAGGCGAGTCAGCAAGCGAATGAGCGTCGGGCCGCTTAAACCTGTGCGCTGTGGGGCTTGCAACATACCACCAGAGTCAAAAAGGGGGGAGTTTACACGCTGGCGGGGGCTCGCTGGGTCGGAAAAGGGCCGCCGCGCCAATGCCTGCAACAATTTGTCAGGACGGCGCGGCGGCGCGGGACACCGCGGATCAGCGGGATCAGGGCGGATCGGGGCGGATCAGGCGCTGGCGCGTGGCCGGCGCACCGCGCGCACCCGGCCGCTGCTGGCGCCGCCGCAATAGAGCACGTCGCCGCCGTCCGACTCCAGGCCGGAGACGTACACGCCGGGCGGCATCGCCAGTCGTTCCAACACCTCGCCACTGGCCGGGTCCACCCGCCGCAGCTCGCTGGCGTCGTCCTCCCAGGTGCCGTGCCACAGGTCGCCATCGACCCAGGTGACGCCGGTCACGTAGCGGTCGGACGCGATGGTGCGCAGGACGGCGCCGGTGGCGGGATCGACCTGGTGGATCCTGCGGTCCTTGTAGCGCGCGATCCAGAGCATGCCTTCGGCCCAGGTCATGCCCGAATTGCCGCCGCCTTCGGGCGCCGGCACGGTGGCCAGCACGCGGCCCGATGCCGGGTCGATTTTCTGGATGATGCTGTCGGCCAACTGGTAGAGATGCTTGCCGTCGAAGGCGGTGCCGGCGCGGGCGATGACGTCGATGGTACGAACCACATCGCCGCTGGCCGGATCCAGCGCGTGCAGCTTGTCGCCGACCGCGATCCAGATGCGGCCGCCGTCGTACGAGACGCCGTGCACGTCCGTGACGCCGGGGAAGGGGCCGTATTCACGGAGAATTTCTGCGGGCTTGGTTTTCATGACGCTTTCCTTGTTGGGAGGGGTGACGTCTCCATGCTAGGCATTCGGCAGCGGGACCGGGAGTAACAATGTCGTCGCGAAACCGGGCAGGGGCGGCGTGATCCAGCGCCGCGCCCGGCCCTGGCCGAACGGATGCGCCTGGCCGGAAGCCGCCAGCGCCTCCAGGGCGCGCTGCACCTGGCGCTGACTGGCGCCGGTGGCCAGCGCCAGCGCCGAACTGGACCAGGCTTGGCCGTCGGCCAGCAGCGCCAGCACGGCGGCGTGGCGGTCCCGCACCGGCGGCGTCAACACGGCAACGGTGTGCGCGGCCGGCATTAATGCAAAGCCTTGCCGCGTTGCCCGGATTTCTGCCCACGGCGCCAGGGCCGCCCGCAACCGGCCGATTTCCACCCGCAGCCGCGCGCGGTGCGAGTCATCGGGATGGCGGGTGCGGAACGTCTGTGCAATCAACGCGTCGCGCGGCGCGTCGTCCGGCCACGCCTGGCCCAGCGCCTGCGCCAGGGTGAAGAGCACGGGCCGGCTGGCCAGGGGCAGGGTGCGGCCCGCGCCATGCACGGCATAACGGCACGCGTCGATCACCAGCGTATCGGACTCGAGCAGCGCTTGCACCTGCTCCAGGCGCAGCACCTGCGTGTCGCCGGCGCGGTGCAGGTGCGCGGCCGGCGCTTCCAGTACGAGCGACGCCTGGCGCACCTCGGCCTGCAGCGCCGGGATGCCGGCCGCTTGCGCGGCGCGCGCGGCCAGGTCCAGCGCGGCGCGTGCCGCCGTGGCTTGGAGGCGCCGCAGCGCAATGCCGGCCAGGGCCAGCTCGTGCACCGCTCGCAAGGCCGGTGGAAAAGGGGCGGGATTCAGTTCCGACAGCACCTGCTCGGCCTGCTCCAGCCGTCCCATCAGGATCAGGCGGCGGCCGGCCAGATAGCCGGCGTAGGCCGCATTGCGCCGGTCGCCATGTTGCTCGAGCGTGGCGCGGGCGGCGTCGAGCGCCGTCTGTGGCCAGCCCAGGTCGCGCGCGGCCAGCGCGATCTCGGCCTCGGCCACCACGCAACGGGCGCGCGCCACCGGATCCTTGGCGCCGAACGCGCGGGCGGCGCGGCGCACCAGCGGCCGGGCGCGTTCGAAGTCGCCCAACTGCGCCAGCGCGATGCCGCGCAATGCCAGCGCCGGCGCATCGTCGCGCAGCGCCACCCGGCTCAACGCGCCCAGCGGATCGCCGCTGGCCAGCGCCCGCGCCGAGGCCATGATCAGCCCGTCCATGACGCTCCCGCCATCGTCCCCGCGCCCCGTTGCCACGTCCATTCGTGGATGCCGCCAATCTACCACCGCGCCGCGGGCGCGGGGAGTTCGTCGGCGATGCGGCAGGGCGCCTGCGTCTGCCGTGGCGTCGTCCCCATCCCCCACGGGTAGAATCCGAACCGGCATCTCCCAGGAAACCTGAACATGAGCGAGCATCATTTTTCCGCCGACGACATCCAGTCGCTGCGCCAACACGGCATTGCCCTGTTCGCCGATCGCGTCCTGATCGCGGTCCAGCCGCCCCTGGACGAGGCGCGCATCGACGAGATCGAAGCGGCCTGTGCCGGCCCCTTGCCCGATGCGCTGCGCGACTTGTGGCGCCTGACCGCCGGCGGCGAACTGGCCTACGACCTGCATGCGCGCATGGACGGCAACGAAGAGGCCCTCAGTTGGTCCGAGCTGTTCTATGACGGCAGTGACCAATACCGCGACCTGGCGGGCTGGATCGAGCACGAGCAGGAATGCGCCGAAGAGGCCGCCGCGGAACGCGGCGAGGCCTGGGACGGCAAGCTGCGCTATCTGCCGATCGGCGGCTTCGAATACTGCGACCGGATCTATGTGTGCGTGGAACGCGGCCCGCGGGCCGGCAGCATCGTGGCCTGGAAGCAGGGGCTGCCGGGCTGGACGCATGCGTTGCAGCAGGACGCCATCGCGACCGTCGCGGCGGACCTGCACGCGGCCTTTGCCGCGCTCTACCTGGAACAGGATATCGACGACCCCGACAGCACCGGCATACGGGTGCTGGAATACCTGGACGAGCGCGTGGCCGATCACGGCATGCCGCAGGCCCTGGCGGACAAGCTGGCGGCGTTCTATCGGCGCGCGCTGGTGGACTGGCGCGCGCCGTTGGCGGTCGGCACGCTGGGCCAGTCGCCCACGCTGGCCAGGCTGGCCTTGCGGCATGCGTTGGCGCATGACGACGGCGCGCTGGTGGCGCAATTGGCGGCACAGGGCGTGGGCTTTGACCAGCCGTTGCGCGGCAGCGCGCTGGCGCTGGACGTGGCGCTGACGCAGCATGCCTATGCGGCGGCTCGGGCGCTGTTGCGGGCCGGCACGCCGGTCAGCGCGGAGGCGATCCATCGATTCGATCGCAAGCCGCCCGCCGACCTGGTGGCGCAGTTGCTGGCGCGCGGGGCGCGGGCCGACGGCCTGGGCGTGGCGCGCTGCGTGGCTTGCGGGTCGCCCGAGGCCGCGCGCGTGATCGCCGCTGCCGCGGGCGAGGGGATCGCGGCGGCGTATGCCGAGGCGCGCGACGCGATGGCGGCCCGCTACGAGGAAGACCTGCGCCGCGTGCGGGCGGGCAAGCTGGGCCATTACCTGGGCGTGGACGGCCTGGCCGAACGGGTGGCCAACTTGCGCGCGTTTGTGCTTTGAGGCGGCCCCGGGCTAACGCGAGCCATCGCGCCAGGCCGCCTCGGAGGATCCCAAGGCGCCTGCCGGGTAATCCCAAGATTGCGGCGTGTCCGCGATCCGCAGCGGCGGCTTGACGCGCCGGACCGGGCCCCACGCGGTTGCCTCGATTTGTTCGGACCAGTCGGCTGCGCTTTCCGGCGCCAATGCCGGCCCGCCTTCCAGCAAGCCGCCATGCGCGACCAGTAGCTGCGCGCTGCGGGCCAGCGACGCGCGCGTGGTGCTGCCCGCGCCGGTGGCCAGCCGTTCGGTCAAGCCCCGGATCGCCGCTGCCGCCATCAGATAGCCGGTGCCATGGTCCAGCGCCTGGCACGGCAACGGCACCGGGCGGTCGCCACCCTTGGCGCGCATGCCGGACTCGGCGATGCCGGTGCTCATCTGCACCAGGCTGTCGAAGCCGCGGCGGCCCCGCCACGCACCGCTCCAGCCATAGGCGTCCAGCGATACGTCGACCAGCGTCGGGTTGAGCTGCCGGCGGCGCTCGGCGTCCAGGCCCAGGCGAGCGAGGGCGTCGGCGCGATAGCCGTGGATCAGCACGTCGGCCTGGGACAGCAGGCGTTGCAGCGTGGCCAACCCCTCGGCGGACTTGAGGTCCAGGCGCGCGCAACGCTTGCCCAGCACGACCTCGGGCACCGTGCCGGGCTCTTCCCAGCCGGGCGGGTCGATGCGCAATACGTCCGCGCCAAAGCCGGCAAGGAAGCGCGTGGCCACGGGGCCGGCCAGGATGCGAGTCAGATCCAGCACCCGCAGGCCCTGCAACGGGCGCTGGCGCGAAATGCGCCAGGCAGGGCGGGCGCCGCCGCCGCTGGCGGCGCGGTGCAGCAGGGGTTCGGCGGCAACGCTTTGGCCTTGCGGATGCTGGCGCCAGGCGTCCAGGCCGCGCATGGCGGCGGCGCAACCGTTGTGTTCGACCACCGCCGCTTCCAGTTCGTCGGCGCGCCAGCGCGCCACGGCGCGGGCGACGGCGTCGCGGTCGGCGGCCACGCCCAGGACCGCCAGGGCGGCGTCGCGATGATGGGGCGCGTTGGTGTGCAGCCGGATCCAGCCGTCCGCCGCGCGGTAGTCGCCGGCGACGGCGTCCCACAGCGGCGGCATGCTCCAGCCGATGGGGCGCAGGCTGGCGCCGAACCAGAAAGAGGCCAGGCGTTGGTCGACCTCGACCGCCGGCACGGCGGGCGCACCGGCCGCGCCTGCGCCGGCCGCAACGAATTCCGCCATGGCCAGGCCGGCGGCGCCGATCGCGGCGGTGGCGAATTCCGTGACGGCGAAGGCCGAGGGCAAGGCGCCCTGGCCGGTGATGGCGACCTGGCTCAGCAGGGCGGGATCGCCGCCCGCCGCGAGCCAGAACTGGCGCAGGTAGTCGGCGGTGGCGGGCGAGGGGGGGAGGGGGCGATGGATGGCGGACATGTTGCTTGCGGGTCGTTGAGGGATGACGCCAGGATTCATCTTGCCGCATTAATTGTCAATATTGATTAATATAATCAACCCATTGCCCTCGTTCCCCGTCTCGGAACCCATGCCCAATTACCTGACCTCCGCCGCCGCGGCCACCCGCCTGGGGGTGTCGCGCCAGACCCTGTACGCCTACGTCAGCCGGGGATTGCTGCACGCCGAGACCGGCGCCACGCCGCGCGAAAGCCGCTACCTGGCCGAGGAGGTCGAACGGCTGGCGGCGCAGCGCACCCGTGGCCGCAAGCCGAAAGAGGTGGCCAAGGCGACGCTGAACTGGGGTCTGCCGGTGCTGGAGTCGGCCATCACCCTGATCGAGGATGGCCAGTTGTTCTATCGCGGTGAAAACGCCGTGGCGCTGGCGCAATCGTCCTCGGTGGAAGCGGTGGCCGCGCATCTGTGGCAATGCGACCAGGCCATGGCGTTCGGCGCGGCCGCGCCGGGGTTGCCCGAGGATCTGGCGGCGCTGTTCGCGCGCCATCGCGGCCAGCGCGCCGAGGCCGCGCTGTTGCCGCTGTTCACGGCGGCCAGCGATGACGATGCGACCGCGTTGTGGCAGCGCTCGCCCGAGCGCCAGGCGCAGGGCTGCGGCGCGCTGGTGCGCATGCTGGCGGCCTGCCTGCTGCAGACCGCGCCGGACGACGCGCCGATCCACGCGCAGTGCGCCCGCGCCTGGGGCGTGGACGCGGCGGGCGCGGATCTTATCCGCATGGCGCTGGTGCTGTGCGCCGACCACGAACTGAACGCCTCCAGTTTTACCGCGCGCTGCATCGCGTCCACGGGCGCCAGCCTGCGCGCCGGTATTGTCGGCGGGCTGGCGGCGTTGACGGGCGGCCGCCACGGCGCCACCACGGCGCGCGTCGAGGCGATGTGGGAGGAACTGGAACGTGGCGGTGGCGGCGCGGACGCCGGCCAGCGGCTGGCGCGGGGCTTGCGCGAGCGGCTGGCGCGGGGCGAAGACATGCCGGGTTTTGGCCACCACCTTTACCCCGCGGGCGATCCGCGCGCCAGCGCCTTGCTGGCGCGGATACTGCCGCGGCGCCCCGAGTGGGAGACATTGATCGAGCAGGCGTTCGAGCTGTCGGGGCAGCGGCCCTCGGTGGACTTCTCGCTGGTGGCGGTGCGGCGCCATCTGGGCCTGCCGCCGGGCGCGGCCTTCGGCCTGTTCGCGCTGGGACGCTCGATCGGCTGGCTGGCGCATGGCCTGGAGCAGCGCGGCAGCCCCGATGTGATCCGGCCGCGCGCGGCTTATACCGGGATTCATCCGGACGCGGCCTGACGGCGGCGCGGTGGCGCACGCCGCCGGCGCGTCAGGCCTTGGACAAGGTCACCTGGCCGAACGTCATCCAGACGTGGGCGGTCTCCGAGGCCTGCGCGCGGTACGAGCCGCTGGCCTCGCCCAGCCGCATCGCCACGGCGGTGAATTCCCAGGCCAGGGCGTCATCGCATGGCACCTTGCGGTGGGTGTATGCCTCCAGGCCGTGGGCCTTGCCGAAGGCCAGCGCCAGTTGGGCGTGTTCGGCCAGTTCGGCGGGCACCGACGGGTGATCCCAGCCCCACAGGAAGCTGCCGTCCTCGCTGTTGGAGGTGCCGACGATCTGCACCGGCGCTTGGGCGGTGATGCCGCCGGGCAGTTGGAACACGATCAGGCCGCTGTCCATGTCCACGGACCATTGCTCGGCCTCGTCCAGGTGCCAGGTGGCGCAGTGCGCCGAGGTGGCGGCCCGCATGCCTTCCAGGCTCTGGGCGATGTAGTTGGAAACGTCGAAGGGCTGGGTGGTGTCGGACATGCGGGGCTTTGCGGGGGATGGAAAGGCCATAGGGTACCCGCAAAGCGCTGGCCGCCGCATCGCTCATGCGCGACCGGGCCGCCGCGATCGCGCGGCGCCATGCCAAAGCGGGTGAACGGCGGCGTTCAGGTCGGCGATCAGTGACCCGGACGCGCCAGCACGTAGACGCGAGTGTCGCGGCCATAATGCGTTTCAATGGCGCGGAAGGCGAAGCCCAGCTTGTCCAGCACGCGCTGTGAGCCCAGGTTGTCGGGCCAGGTGACGGCCACCAGTTCCGTGGCGTCCAGCGCGTGCCAGGCGTAATCGCACAGTTGGCGCGCGGCTTGCGTGGCATAGCCGCGACCCCACGCCGCCCGCTGCAGCCGGTAGGCCAACTGCAACGCGCCCGTGTCCTCCAGCCGCGTCAGGCTGATCCAGCCCACCGCGACATCGTGGGGATCGACCACCGCCCAATGGCCGATGTCATCCGGCGGCGTCCGCAACCATTCCAGCAGTTCCTGGCGGCGCGCCTGCGTGGCGGGTTTGACGCCGGTGCTGTGGCGCATGACCTCGGGGTCGGATTCCAGCGCCAGGATCATGGGTACGTCGTCCGTGCGCAGGCGGCGCAGGGTGATGGTCGGGGTGGGCGGCATTGCGGCGGCGCTCAATACGTCAGCGGCGCGCCGGTCACGACTTCGTACAGGAACCGGTCCAGCCGCTCGGTCTGGCCGTCCGGCCGGTCGAAGAAGGGCGCCTTTTCCAGGGTCGGCAACGTGGTTTCCAGATAGGCGTGGATCAGCGGGAAGCGCGGGCCGTGCTCGGCCTCGCCGGCCTGCATCTTGATGGCCAGCAGCGCGTTGATCTCGTCGCGCAGCGCGGGGTCGGTGACCATGGCGTCGGCCAGGTCCGCGAAACGCATCGGCGGGATGCCGCGGCCGCTGTCGATCCATTGCGCGGCCAGCACCGGACGCAGCACGTACAGGTATTTCTTGAGCCGCACCGTGTCGCCCTGCAGCGATTCGCGGAAGTTGCGGCCGGCCATGGCCACGTAATGCCAGCGGCCCTTGATGTGCGAGAAATACTCGCTGCGGAAGTGCCGCAGCCAGGCGCTGGTGGCGTCGTCCTGGCGATACAGCACGGGCGAATCCAGCCATTCGAACAAGGTCGGGTTGGAGCCGCGCAGCAGTTGCAGCGCCTTGCGCAATTCCCAGCCGGACACGTCCAGCTCGTCGTCGATGGGCAGCTCGATCACGTCGCGCTGGGGCACCACGCGCAGGTACCAGTCCAGCTTGTGCACGTACAGGAAGCGCACGTCGTAGTCGCTGTCTGGCGAGGCGAACCCCCAGCCCCGGCTGCCGGATTCGCAGGCGAGCAGGACGCGGACATCGTGGCGCTGTTCGATGTGTTCCAGGGTCGCCATGACGCGCTCGCGGATGGCCGGGTCGATGGGGTGGGCATGCAGGATCGAAGTCATGCTTCGGATGCTAGCACTTCGCCAGGCGGGCGCCGCGCGGGGCGATTGATCGGCGGAATGTCGCCATGGCCCGCCGGGTTGCCTCATATGGTTAGGCGCCTTATCATATGCTGCCGTATCAAATGCCGAAACCCCATGCCACCCGCCATTTCCCTTATTTCCGCCATGCTGGAACCCAAGCACCACGCGCTGCTGGACGAGGCTGCCCGCCGCGGGCTGCAATCCGCGGACGGCATGCGGTTGTGCCTGCAGGTGCTGGCCCTGGCCGGCGCCATCGACCGCGATTGCGCCGCGCGCCTGGCGCCGCGGCAGTTATCGGAAGGCAAGTTCGTGCTGCTGTTCCTGCTGCACGGGCAGGCGGGCGGCCTGTCGCCGCACGAACTCGCGGCGCGCGCGGGCGTGACGCGCGCCACCGTCACCGGCCTGCTCGATGGACTGGAGCGCGACGGCTTCGTTTCGCGCCAGCCGGGCCAGGACGATCGGCGCCGGATCGCGGTGGTCCTGACGCCCAAGGGCAGGACGGCGGCGGCCAGGTTGTTCAAGGAGCACACGCAGTGGATCGGCTCGTTGTTCGACCCGCTTTCGCCCACCGAGCGGCGCCAGCTCGGCGAACTGCTGGCGAAGGTATGGCGCGGCACCGACAGCGGGCGCGCGGCGTTGGCGAAGGACGCGCCATGAGCGCCGCCCGTCGAGGCGTCAAGGACATCGGTGCCGACCGCCTGGGGCGGCTGAACGCGGGCGCGCCGGCCACGCACCTGACCGAGTGCCTGGCGGTGGACTTTGCCGTGTTGATGCAGGCGCTGGCGCCCGAGGTGGGCGCCGATGGCATCGCCGCCATGCGGGCCGCGGCGGCGCTGGGCATCTCCAGGCGCATGGCGGTGGCGGCGCGCATCCTGCATGAACGCCTGGACCCGGCCGGCTGCGCGCGGATGGCGGCGCAGGCGTCCGACACCGCGCGCGGCTGGGCCTGCTTCATGATCGGGGCGGCGCCGGACGTGCCGCTGGCGCAGCGCCTGGCGCGCATCCGGCCGTTGGCCGACGACGCGCACTTCGGCGTGCGCGAATGGGCCTGGCTGGCGCTGCGGCCGGCGTTGACGGCCGAGCTGGACGCGGCCATCACGCAACTGCAACCCTGGACGGCGCTGCCGTCCGAGCGCCTGCGCCGCTTTGCCAGCGAAGCGCTGCGGCCGCGCGGCGTCTGGTGCGCGCACATCGCCGCGCTCAAGGCGGATCCGGGGAGGGCGCTGCCGCTGCTGGAGCCGCTGCGCGCCGATCCGGCGGTCTACGTGCAGGATTCGGTGGCGAACTGGTTGAACGACGCCAGCAAGGACCAGCCCGACTGGGCCCGGCGGGTGTGTGCGCGCTGGCTGACGCACAGCCCGGTCGCGGCGACGCAGCGCATCTGCCAGCGGGCGCTGCGCACCATCGGACCGTAGCGCCGATCGTTGCGCCGCAAGCGCGGCCATCGGTGTCGATAATGCGTTGGCCGCGTGCGGCTCAACCCTGCGCTTCGGCCGCCAACGCGGCCTGCACGGCGGGGCGGGATTCGATGCGGCGCTGGAATTGCACCAGGGCAGGCCAGCGTGTCAGGTCCACGCCGAGTTGCGGCGCCCAGCACAGCACCGCGTACAGGTAGATATCGGCCACGCCATAGCGGTCCTGCACCAGGGCGTGCCGCGCGTGCAGCGCGGAGGCCACGTAATCGAGGCGTTTTTCCAGCCGCGCCTGCCACCACGTGCGCGCAGCCTCGGGCAGGTCGCGATTGAACAGCGGGCCGAATCCGCCGTGGATCTCCGCGGAGATGAAATTCAGCCATTCATGCAGCCGGTTGCGGGCCCAACTGCCGGCGGGCGGGACCAGGCCGGAATTGGGACGCAGGTCGGCCAGGTACAGGCTGATGGCGGGGCCTTCAGTCAGCACCTCACCCCCCTCGACCTCCAGCGCGGCAACGTAGCCCTTGGGGTTGATGGCCAGGAAATCGCGGCCGTCCGCGGTGCGCTTGGCGCGGTTATCGACGCGGATCAAGTCGAATCGCAGGTCCAGTTCGCGCAGCAGGATGTGGGGCGACAGCGAGCAGGTGCCGGGGGCGTAGTAGAGCTTCATGGAATCGTTTCGGGGGTGGCCCGATCTGGGGGAAAGGACACCCAGGATCGCTCGGCCTGGAGTATTCGTAAAATTACTTCTTCAGAAACAAGGAATAAGTTGAGCTACTTCCATGATGAATCTGATCCATTGGCGGCTGCTGCTGGCGGTGGTGGACGCCGGCAATATCACCCATGCCGCGCGGCAGGTGGGCATGACGCAGTCGGGCGCGAGCCAGGCCATCGCCCAGCTTGAACATCATCTGGGCGCGCCCCTGTTCACGCGCGAGCGGCGCCAGAGCGTGCCGACCGCGCTGGGACTGCGGGTGGCGCATGAGGCCCGCGCCATGCTGGCCTCGCTGGGCCGCATCCAGGCGCTGGCGCGCGAAAGCGCCGGCGTAGCCGGCGGCGTCCTGCGGCTGGCCAGCTTTCCGATGGTGTTCTCGACCATCCTGCCGCCGGTGCTGCGACGCTTCCGGCAGTTGCATCCCGCCGTCGAGGTGGTGCCGTTGGAAGCCAGCGACAGCGAGATCGAGACCTTGCTGGCCGCCGGCACCGTGGACGTGGGCGTGGTGCTCAATCCGCCCGCGCGGCGCGGCGCCTGTCCGCTGGGCGAGGACGACTGGGTGGCGGTGCTGCCGGCCTCGCATCCGCTGGCGCGCGGCGCGTCGGTGACGCTGGCGCAACTGGCGGCGCAGCCGTTCGTGCTGGCCACGGGAGGTTGCAGCGTGCACGCGGCCAGCGTCGCGGCGGATGCCGGCCTGGCGCTGGCCGACGTGCGCGCCACGGTCATGGAATGGTCCAGTGCCTACGCGCTGGTGCGCGATAACGTCGGCGTGGCCCTGGTGCCCGAACTGACGCTGCCCGAGAACCGCCGGGGCCTGCGGGTGCTGCCCCTGGCCACGCCGGTGCGGCGGCGTTTCGCGCTGGCGGCGTCGCCGCAGGCCGCCAGCGCGCCGGCGGTGCTGGCCTTGTTTGAGATGTTGCGGCAGGATGACAGCAAGGCCTGAGGGCCGGGCGCGGGCCGTTGCGCGCCGTCATCGTGGCGACATCGGGGCGGCCTACGATCGCGGTTTTTGGCCGAGGCGACATGATCATCCGCAACGCAGAAGCCGGCGACAGCGCCGATATCGTCGAATTGCTGGCCCAACTGGGCTATCCGGGCACCGCGGCTTTCCTGCCCGGGAAGATCGAACGCCTGCTGGGGCACCGCGACGCCGAGCTGCTGGTGGCCGAGGACGGCGACCGGCTGCTGGGCTTCATCGGCCTGCACTTCATGGTGCAACTGGCGCTGCCGGGGGACTTCTGCCGCATCACCTATTTCTGTGTCAGCGACGCGGCGCGCGGCAGCGGGGTCGGCCGGGCGCTGGAAGAGGCGGCCGAGGCGCTGGCGCGGGCGCGCGGCTGTGACCGCATCGAGGTGCACTGCCACCAGCGGCGCACTGACGCGCACCGCTTCTATTACCGCCAGGGCTATGAGGAATCGCCGAAGTACCTGATGAAGTCCTGCCGCCCCTGAGCGCGGGCGGCGCGGTTGCGGCCACACAGGGTTGGCGCGCGCGCGCCGCGCTCGTGTAGTCTTGCCCGTTCCAACGACAAGTCCAAAGGACGGGCATGGAAGAGACAACCCAAGTGACCACGCAGGATGCGCCGCGCGACTGGGCGGCGCTGGTCGACGACCTGAACCGCCTGCTGCGGCTCAAGACCACGGTCATCGGCATGAAGCTGTACGAGGACGAGGCGGCGCTGGCGGGCGTGAAGGGGCTGCGCCGGCCCAGGGCCACCCATACCACCGACCAGATCGTCGGCATGGCGGCGCGGCTGGGCTGGACCGTTGGCATCACCGGCGACGACCTGGTCGGCGCGCAGTGCCGCGCGGTGATCGGCCTGGGGCCGCAGGACGAGGCCTGGCGCAGCGGCAAGGAGTACGTCGGCGTGTGGCACGCCACCGAGGCCGACGCCCGCGCGCGCCAGGAGGCCCTGTCCTGCGTGCCGGCGGGCAGGTACCGGGCGATGGTGGTGTCGCCGCTGGCCTCGGGCCGGCTCGATCCGCCCGACATCTGCCTGATCTATGCGACGCCCGGGCAGATGATCATCCTGATCAATGGCCTGCAATGGAAAAACTACCGGCGCTTCGACTGGAGCGTGGTGGGCGAGACCGCCTGTGCCGATTCGTGGGGGCGGGCGCTGGCCACCGGCGAGCCCAGCCTGTCCTTGCCCTGTTATGCCGAGCGCCGCTACGGCGGCGTGCCGGACGAGGAAATGCTGATGGCGCTGCCGCCGCGCTACCTGCCCCTGGCGATCGAAGGGATGAAGGCGCTGTCGGCCAATGGCCTGCGTTATCCCATCCCGCCATACGGCATCCAGAACGACGTGCGCGCCGGCATGGGCGTGAGCTACGCGCAGCCGCCGCGCGGCTGAGACGGGCGGGCCTGGGATGGGCCTGGGATGGGCGGGGCTGTTCAGTCCCCGGCCAGCGCCGCCGCCAGCGTGCGCGCCGCCGGGCCCAGCGGCTGGTCGATGCGGTGCGCCAGGTAGACCTCCGTGGCCACCTGGCTGCCGCGCCCGAGGCTGCCGGTGGGCAGGCGCAGCAGCCGGCCTTCGGCCAGGTCGCGCTCGACCAGCCACAGCGGCAGGCGGCCCCAGCCAAGGCCTGCCAGGATCAGCGCATGTTTGGTGTCCTGGCCGCTGACGCGGCAGGTCTGCGGCGACAGCACCGCGAAGTCGCGGCCGGCGCTGAGCGTGGACGGATCGATCTGCACCACCTGCAGGTGATCGGCCAGGTCGGGCGCGGTCAGCGCCGCGCCGTCGGCCACGCGCGCGGCCAGGGGATGGTTGGCGCCGACCACCGCCACCATCTGTACCGACGACAACGCCTGCATGGCGATGCGCGGATGGCGGAAATGTTCGCCGGCGATGATGCCCAACTGGTGGCTGCCATCGAGCAGCGCGGCGATCGGTCCGCCCAACGGCAGCACCGCGACGCGCGTGGCGACCGACGGATAGGCCGCCCGCAGGCGGTTCAGCGCGGCGCCGACCTGGGCGATCGGATACAGGGTGTCCACCACCAGCGACAGTTCCAGCTCGACTCCTTCGCCCAATCCCTGGGCGCGGGCCCGCATGGCGTCGACCCGCAGCAGGATGTCGCGCGCATTGGCCAGCAGCGCCTGGCCTTCCGGCGTCATGACAGGGCGGTGGCCGCCCCGGTCGAACAGCTTCACGCCCAACTGCGTTTCCATGTTGGCGATGGCGTGGCTGACCGCCGACTGCACCCGCGCGAGCTGCCTGGCGGCGGCGCGGAAACTGCCGGTGTCGGCCACGGCCGCGAACACGCGTAGCTGGTCCAGGGTGAGGGCGTCTATCATCGTGCGTCCTGATCTATTTTCAAGATCGGTTCCATCAAAAGATTATCACTTATCAGAATCGGTTCCGGCCGGCATGCTGGCGGCATTGCAAGCGAGGAGAGGCAGGGATGGACAAGGTGGAAGGCGCGGCGCGGGCCGGCCAGCCGGCGGCGACCCGTTGGGGGGCGGTGCTGGCGATCGTGGGCGCCGGCGTGGTGGCGTCGTTGCAGGTCGGCAAGGTGATCATCGCGGCGCCCTTGCTGCGGCGCGACCTGGGGCTGGACCTGGCGTCGATCGGCACGCTGACGGCGGTGTTCTCGATCCTGGGCGTGCTGGGCGGCATCGCGGCGGGCGGCGTGATCGCGCGTTTCGGCGCGCGCCGCATGCTGCTGTCGGGCCTGGCGACGGTCGCGGCGGGCACGGCGGTGGGCGCGCTGGCGCCAGGTTATGGCGCGCTGCTGGCCTCGCGCGTGGTCGAGGGCCTGGGTTTCCTCCTGATCACGGTGGCAGGGCCGGCGGCCTTGCAGCGCCTGGTGCTGCCCGCCAGCCGCGACCTGGCTTTCGCGCTGTGGAGCTGCTACATGCCGGCGGGCATGGCGATCGCGATGCTGGCCTCGCAGGCCTTCGGCGACTGGCATGCCTACTGGTGGTGCGCCGGCGCGGCCGCCGTGATCGCGCTGGCCTGCGTCGCCGCGCTGGCGCCGCCCACGCCCGCCGGCGCCGGCCTGTCCTGGCGCGGGCTGCGGCAGGACACAACCGATACGCTGGGCGCGGCCGGCCCGATGCTGCTGGCGGCTTCGTTCACGCTCTACAGCCTGATGTTCTTCGCGCTGTTCACCTTCCTGCCGGTGCTGCTGATGGACAAGCTCGGCCTGCCGCTGGCCACCGCCGGGCTGTACAGCGCGGCCGCCAGCGCCGCCAACATCATCGGCAACCTGGGCGCCGGCGTGCTGTTGTCGCGCGGCTGGCGGCGCTCGACCCTGATCGCCTGCGCCAGCGTGGCGATGGGCGGGGTGGCGCTGCTGATTTTCCGCTCGGTGTTCCCGGCGATGCCGACCTTCCTGCTGTGCGTGCTGTTCTCGGCCGTGGGCGGCCTGATCCCGGCGACGCTGCTGGGCACCGCGCCGCGGGTGGCGCCGCGGCCCGCGCTGACGGCGGCCACGGTGGGCCTGGTGATGATGGGCAGCAACCTGGGGCAGGTGATCGGGCCGGTGACGGTGGGCGGGGTGATCGACCGCTATGGCTGGGCGCAGGCCTCGCTGGTGGTGGCGGCGGCGGCGCTGGGCGGCGTGGCCATCGCCTGGCGCCTGCGGCGGCTGCACGGCGCCCGCTTGTAGGCACGGGATCCGGCCGCGGCGCGCCGATGCGGCGGCTGTCATGCGAACGGCCTATCATGGGGCATTGTTCCCGCTGGAGTCCCCATGCCTACGCCCGCCCCGCGCCTGGTCATCTTCGATTGCGATGGCGTCCTGATCGATAGCGAAATCATCGCGGCCCGCGCCCAGTCGCGCGCGCTGGCCGAACACGGCATCGCCATCACGCCGCAGGAAGCGGCGCGGCGATTCGCCGGCATTCCCGACGCCGATATGTGGCAGACTCTGCAGGACGAGAACGCGCGCGCCTTGCCGGCGGATTTTGCGCGCCAGTACGCAGATCGGCTGCAGGACACCTTCCGCCAGGAGCTGCGCGCGTTGCCCGGGGTGCGCGAGACCCTGGCCGCCCTGCGCCAGCGCGGCATGGCGTATTGCGTGGCCTCCAGCAGCACGCCGCCCAAGCTGGAGGCGGCGCTCAAGCTGGTCGGGCTGTGGGAGGAATTCGCGCCCAACGTATTCAGCACCGCGCAGGTGGCGCATGGCAAGCCGGCGCCGGACGTGTTCCTGTTCGCCGCGCGGCAGATGCGCACCGCGATCCTGGAGTGCGTGGTGGTCGAGGACAGCGTGCCCGGCGTGCGCGCCGCCCGCGCCGCGCGCATGCGCGCGGTGGGCTACATCGGCGCCTCGCACAACGGGCCGGACCAGCGCAAGCGCCTGCTGGACGAAGGCGCGTTCGAGGTGATCGACGACCTGCGGCGGCTGTCGGAGATCATCTAGCCGCGGTCGTGCGCGCGCCGCCATGGCATTGCCACCGGCGCGCGTCGGCGAGGGCGGCGGGCCATGCGTCAGCGGCTCTTGGCTATCACGCCGGTCATGTATTCGTTCAGGTCGCGGAAATCCTTGACCGTCCAGGCGTGCGGCGGCACCTTCACGCCGTTTTCGCGCAAGGTCCTGGGAATCAGGTCGTCGTTGGGACGCAGGATCACCGAGGACACGATGACGCCCGGATAGTCGATCAGCCGCTTCCTGAAGGCGGCGGTGGTCAGATCCGGGGTGGGCGGGTTGCTTTTCCTGGCCAGCGGCCCGGTTCCCTTGATGTCCGCGCCATGGCACATGGCGCAGCGCTGCTGGAACAGATTCCTGCCGTTGATGTTCTCGGCATGGGAAGGCGAAGTTTGAACCAGCGCGGAAAATCCCAGCGCGGCCAGGGCAATCGTTGTTGTTTTCATGAAGGCGTGTGGTATCGATCGGCGTCCCGCTCGGCCGACCTGGCGGCGCCAGGCCATGGTCCCGAGCCGGGTGATGGCATCCAGGTCCTGGATCGCGCGAAAAAAGCGCCTCGCATTCCAGGGCCTGGCGGCCTTGTCCGCTTGCCGTCGCGCGCTTGAGCGCCGACGCCGTCTAAGCGGGCAGCGGCTCGGGCTTGACCCGCACCGCGCTGAGCACGCCGATCATCAGCAGGGCGATGCCGGCCAGCGTCAACGGCTGCGGCATGCTGCCGCGCAGGATGAAGGCGTAGGCCAGCGCCGCCAGCGTCTCGAACACGATCAACTGCCCGGCCAGCGCGGTCGGCAGGCGCTGGCTGGCTTCGTTCCAGCACAGCGTGCCCAGCCACGAGGCGAACAGGCCGATGATGATCATCAGACCCAGGAACACCTGCGGGCGCGGCCCCAGCGGCATGTCGAAACCGCTGCCGGTGGCGGCCATGCCGCCCCACAGCAGGCCGTAGCCGGCCAGCGCCAGCGGCAGGGTGGCCACGCCCTGGGCGGTGGCCCAGGTGCGCGGACTGCGGCCCGGATGGTCGCGCAGCCAATCGGCGTTGCGCAGCGGATACCAGGTCCAGCACGCCACCGCGCACAGCGCCAGCACGGCGCCGATGGCGTAGCGCGACAGGTCGGCGTCGGCCTCCTGGCGCAGCGCCTGCAATTCGACCTGGTTGACGCAGGCGATGCCCAGCGCGATCAGCGCCAGCGGGGGCGCCAGCCGCTTCCAGGGCAGGCGGCCGTCGCGGCGCGCGTTGCGCAGGTTGGCGCAGATGGCGATCACCACTGGCAGCGTGCCGATGATCATGGTGGGCACCGGGCCGCCGGCGCGCTGGATGGCGCTGGCCAGGCACAGGTAGTACAGCAGGTTGCCGATGGCGGCCAGCTTCAGGGCCTCGATCCAGTCGGCGCGGCTGAGCTGGCGCAGCGCCTTGCGGTCGAGCCAGGCCAGCGGGATGGCGATCAGGCCGAAAGCCAGATAGCGCGCCACCGATTGCAGGGCGGCGGGGTATTCCGGCAGCAGCAACGGGCCGACGAACACCAGCCCCCACATCAATCCGGCCGCCAGCGCGTACAAGGTTCCTGCCCACATGAAGATTCCCAACGGGTATTTGATAGACGGGGCAGTCTAGCGGCGGCTGGCGCGGCCGGTCTTGTACCAGATTGCTGCGGGCCGCCAGCCCGGCGCGGCAGCCGATTCGCGGCCCGGCGCCGGGCGGCTCAGGCGCGCACCTGCCTCTGGTAGCGGGCGGGCGTGACGCCGTAGCGGCGGGTGAAGGCGCGGGTCAGGTGGGCCTGGTCGGTCAGGCCGGCGGCCAGCGCGGCCTGGGCGGGAGGCTCGCCGGCGGCCAGCAGGCGCTTGGCCTCGAACAGGCGCAGCGCCATCAGCGTCTGCTGCGGCGTGGCGTGGTACTGGGCCTGGAAGCTGCGCAGGAAATGGAATGGACTGAGGCCGGCCACGGCGGCCAGCTCCTCCAGCGTCAGGCGGCGCGCCAGATTGGCGCGCAGATAGTCGATGACCGGCGCGAAGCGCGGCGCGCCTTCGGGCCGCGGCGGCGCCGGCACGCGCGCATGGCGCCGGAACTTGGCCAGCAACGCGTGCAGCGCGCTATCGAACGCCAGGGGTTCGCGCGCCCCCCACAGGGCGTCGAGCAGGGCGGTGACGCGCTGCGCGCTGGCGGCGTCATGGCCCACCGCGCAATCGAACCACCAGCCGGCCTCGCCGGCCACTTCGGCGACCACGTCCGGGTCGATATAGGCCATGCGATAGCGCCAGCCGCCCGCGGTCTCGGCGCGGCCGGTGTGCAGTTCGTCCGGGTTCATCAGCACCACCGAGCCGGGCGGCGCCAGATGTTCGGCGCCGCGGTAGCGGAAGCGTTCCACGCCGGTTTCGATGGCGCCCAGGCCATAGGCCTCGTGGGTGTGCGGCTCGAAGGCGTGGCGAATGATGTGGGCGCGGTACAGCTCGATGCCGGGGCGGTGCGCCGGGCGGCGGAATTCGGCGCGGTCGTAGGGATGGTCGAAGGCCTGCGGCACCCCCGCGAGCGGCGGCTCGGGGCGCGCGTCGGAGGCGGCGGGCAGGCCGCCGGCGGAGGGCAGGAGGGAAGCCATGGCGGGATTTAAGCACGTCCGGCGCCGGCGTGTCCGGTGGCGTGGGAAGCCTGCCGGGCGGGCGCGGCGCGCGGCCGTCGGGATGGGGGAGGGGCGCGGCGGCGCTCAGTCCGCCGCCGGCAGCCCCCGCGCCCGGGCCAGCAGCATCTCGCGTTCACGCGCGTTGCGCGTCATGGCGGCGGCGCGTTCGAATTCCGTGCGCGCCTCGGCGTGGCGCCCGAGCCTGGCCAGCAGGTCGCCGCGCACGCTGGGCAGCCAGTGGTAGTTGGCCAGCGCCGGATCGCGCGCCAGTTCGTCGGCCAGGTCCAGCCCGGCCTGCGGGCCGAAGGCCATCCCCACGGCGACGGCGCGGTTCAGTTCCACCACCGGCGACGGCATGGCCTGCGCCAGCGCGTCGTACAGCGCCACGATGCGCGGCCAGTCGGTCTCTTCCGGCCGGCGCGCACGCGCGTGGCAGGCCGCCAGCCCTGCCTGCAGCGCATACGGCCCGCTGGCCCCGCCCAGGCTTTCGGCGCGTTCCAGCGCGGCCAGGCCGCGGCGGATCAGCAGGGTGTCCCAGCGGCCGCGGTCCTGCTCCAGCAGCAGCACGGGCCGGCCCTGGGCGTCGCTGCGGGCAGGCAGCCGCGAGGCCTGCAGTTCCATCAGCGCCACCAGCCCATGCACCTCGCTGTCGCCGGGCGTCAATTCGGCCAGGATGCGGCCCAGCCGCAGCGCTTCGTCGCACAGCGCCGGCCGCATCCAGTCCTCGCCCGAGGTGGCGGCGTAGCCTTCGTTGAAGATGAGGTAGATCACTTCCAGCACCGAGGCCAGCCGCTGCGTCCGTTCCCGCGGCCCGGGCACTTCGAAAGGCACGCGCGCCGCCGACAGGCTGCGCTTGGCCCGCACGATGCGCTGGGCGATGGTGGACTCCGAGGCCAGGAAGGCGCGCGCGATCTCGGCGGTGGACAGCCCGCCCAGCAGCCTGAGCGTCAGCGCCACGCGCGCCTCGGTCGAGAGCAGCGGATGGCAGGCGGTGAACACCAGGCGCAGCAGGTCGTCGCCGATGTCGTCCTGGCGCGCGGCGTCCAGCGCCTCGACGAAATCGGGCTCGACGTCGGCCTGCAGCGCCTCCAGTTCGTGGCCGATCTGCTCGTGCTTGCGGCGGTGGATGGCGTCCAGCCGCAAGCGGTCGCGAGCGCGGTTCTTGGCGGTGGTCATGAGCCAGGCTCCCGGGTTGTCCGGCACGCCGGTGGCCGGCCAGCGCTCCAGCGCGGCCACCAGCGCGTCCTGGGCCAGTTCCTCGGCCAGGCCGACATCGCGCACCAGGCGCGCGACGCCGGCAATGACGCTGGCGGCCTCGATGCGCCAGACGGCCTCGATGGCGCGGTGGGTTGCCGCCGATCCGGCCGGGGCGGTCATGCCTGCGGCGTCGCGCCGGGTTCCATGTAGAACACTTCCCAGATGTGGCCATCCAGGTCATCGAAGCCGTGTCCGTACATGAACCCGTGGTCCTGCGGCGGGCGCGGCGCCGTGCCGCCGGCCGCCTTGGCGCGCGCGACCAGGTCGTCGACCTCGGCGCGGCTTTCGCAGGACAGCGCGATCAGGGCTTCGGTGCCGCCCTTGGCGTCGACGACGGGCTTGTTGGTGAAACCCTGGAAGAAATCCTTCACCAGCAGCATGACATAGATGTTGTCGCTGACGACCATGCAGGCGCCCTGGTCATTGGTGAATTGCGGATTGAAGCTGAACCCCAGGCTCCTGAAGAAGGCCTGCGATTTCGCCATGTCGGCGATGGGAAGGTTGACGAAGATCTGCTTGTGCATGATGGGTCTCGCGGCGGGCGTCGTTGACAGGGATGGAGCGGTTCACTGGCCGTTGCCGGGCAGGTCGCGGAAGCGATCGATTTCCTGGCCGGGGCCGAAGTCTTCCAGCTCATACATCTGCCGCACTTCGATTTCGCAGGGCTGGCCGGGGAAGGGGTCGGGAAAGCGCAGCGTCCATTGCAGGGCTTCTTCGCGCGAGCGGGCCTGGATCACCGTGTAGCCGGCGATCAGTTCCTTGGTGTCGGCGAACGGGCCGTCGATGACCTTGCGCTGTCCCTGCGCGTCGTAGTGCACCCGCCAGCCCTTGGACGACGGCTGCAGGCCGCTGGCGTCGAGCAGCACGCCGGCCTTGGCCAGGCCTTCATGGTAGGTCGCCATGGCGTCGAGCAGGCTGGCTTCGGGCAGCCTGCCGGATTCGCTGTCGGCGTTGGCGCGGACGATGATCATGAATCGCATCGGGAATCTCCTGGTATCGATGGGCCCGGCCGCACGGCGCGGCTGGGTCGGTACTGGCACGACGCATGGGACGCGCGCGAATCGACAGGGAATTGGGCGAATCAGGGTAAACACCTATCCGGGTCCGTCCTCGTCATCGCCCGCGGCGATGACCCGGCGCTACATGAAACAGGGCCCGAGTTCGCGCACCTCGACCGTGGCCCACTGCGCCGCCGGGCATTCGGCGGCCAGCGCCAGCGCCTGTTCGCGATCGTCGCAATTGAGCAGGAAGAAGCCGCCGATCATTTCCTTGGCCTCCGCGAACGGGCCGTCGACCAGCGTGCGCTGGCCGTCGCGTACCCGCAGGCGCACGCCTTCCTGGTCGGACTTGAGGGATTCGGCGCGCGCCAGCAGGCCGCGCGCCTGCAGGCCTTCGGCGTAGCGCAGCATCTGCGCGTAGGCGTCGCGCCCCTGTTCGGGCGTGCGCTCGGCGCGCTGGCCGATGGGTTCGACGATGAGCAGCATGTACGGCATGGCGGATTCCTGTTGGCGCCGGTCCGGGCGCGGGGCCGGCAGCCGCCAGATTACCGCCGTTTGGCCTGGCCCGGCCCCGCCGCGGCGCGAAAAAAAACCGGCCGGGGCCGGTTGGGATCGGGAGCGATCAGGACTGGGTGGCGGCCATGGCCTCGGTTGGCGTCAGGGTCGAGGGCGGCGCGGCTTCCAGCGGGGAGACGGCGGAAGCGGCTTCGGGGCGGGCGGCCACGGGCGCCGGCGCGGCCGCGGCCGGCTTGGCGTCGGCGGTCTTGGCATCCGTGGGCTTGGCGTTGCCGTTCGCGGCGGCGGCCGCCGGCTTGCCGTCGGCGCCCTTGGCGTCGGCCCGGGCCGGCTTGGCGGGGGCGGTGATGTCCATGATGAGTTCGACCCGGCGGTTGGCGGCGCGGCCGGCCGGCGTGTCGTTGGACTCGATCGGACGCGTTTCGGCGTAGCCCACGGCGCGCAGGCGGCTGCCGGCCACGCCGTCGCGCACCAGTTCGCGCAGCACGCTGGTGGCGCGGCTGCTGGACAGTTCCCAGTTGGAGGCGAACTGGCGGGTCTGGATCGGCACCGGGTCGCTGTGGCCTTCGACCGACACCTGGTACTCGTTCTTGTTCAGGATCGCGGCCAGGCGCTTGATCACGTCCAGGCCCGACGGACTGAGCGTGGCCTGGCCCGACGGGAACAGCAGCTCGTTGCTGATGCGGAAGCTGACCGATTGCTCGTTGATGATGACGTCGACCGACTTGCCCAGGTCGCCCAGGCCCAGCGACTCCTTGGACGGGGCCTTCAGGGGCGGGGCGGCCTGCGCAACCACCTCGCCGCCGTCGGGCGTGGCGTCGGCTGCGGCGGCGGTGGCGGTGGCGGCGGGCGCCGCCGGCTCGCCCCAACTGGCCGGGATCGCGGGCGTGTCGAATTCGGCGTATTCGCCGTCGTAGGCCGGCAGGCCCTTGGCCGCCAGGCTGCCGACGATGTCGACCTGCTTCTCGCCGGATTCGTGGAAGTCGCCATGCAGGCGCGACACGGCCAGCATCACCACCAGCATGGCCAGCAGCAGCGTGATCAGGTCCAGGTAGCTGAGCAGCCAGTTCTCGGCGTCGCTTTCAACCGTTTCATCGACGTGCCAGCGGGCGTAGCGGTCCTTGCGGTCGCTCTTGCTGGGGCGCCAGCCGCTGTTGGCCGCCGCCTTCTGCGCGCGCAACTGGGCCTGGCGGGCCTGCTCGATCCGCTGCGCCAGGGAGGGGGAAATCAGGCTCATTGGCGCGCGGCGGCGGGGCGGGTGATGGACACGGGCTTGGCGGCGGAGGGCACCTGGCCCTCGGTCTTGCCGCGCGCGGCGGAGGCGCCGCCGTCGTAGATTTCGTCCTCGACGTGCATGACGAACGAGTTCAGGGTCTCGCGCACCACGGCCGGTCCGCGCTTCTCGCACATCATCGAGATGCCCTGCAGCACCATGTTCATGGACTCGACGCGGCGCGCGGTGCGGCGCTCGAGCTTGACCGCGATCGGCTTGCACACCAGGTTGGCCAGCAGGATGCCGTAGAAGGTGGTCATCAGGCCGATGGCCAACTGCTGGCCGATGGTGGTCATGCTGCCGTCGCCCAGCACCGCCATCAGGTTGATCAGGCCGACCAGCGTGCCCAGCATGCCGAAGGCCGGCGCGAACGTGGCCATGACGCGGAACATCTGCGCCTCGGCCATTTCACGGGCCTTGAGCCGCGCCACGCGCCATTGCAGCAGTTCGATGATCTGGTCTTCGGGGGTGTTGTCGATGATCAGTTGCACGCCGGTGCGCAGGAACGGATTGGTGACTTTCTTGAGTTCCTGTTCGACCTTGTGGACGTCGGTGTTCATCCACAATTGCGCCATGTTGACCAGTTCCTCGATGTCGCGCTGCTGGTCGTGCTGGTCGTGGCGGAACACCGTGCCGACCAGCTTGAAGACCCGCATCACTTCGGACAGCGGATAGGCGATGAACAGCGCGGCGCAGGTGCCGCCCAGCACGATGGCCAGTCCCGGCAGGTTGAAGTACATGCCGGGGTTGGTGGCGGCCAGCGCGATGACGATGACCAGGGTGAGCAGGCCGACAACGGCGCCGATGACGGTAGACGGATTCATGGATCTTGCCCGATTGCGAGGGAGCATCCCGTGCACGGAATGCGGGATGGTGGCAAATTCTAGCCACGCAAGCAGCCGGCCAATCCGTCGGAAAACGGGGCGAAAGGGGCGGTAAGCGCCGGCTTGAACCGGCGCCGGGGCGCGGCCGCTGGCGGAATAAATAGGGTCGGATTTATTTCGCGATCACGGGTTCAAGGCGGGCCAGGATGGGGGAGGCGTCGCTTCCTCCTAATGCGTCGGCAAGAACGCCGCGAGATCCGGCGGCCGCCGGCTGCGCTCAGGCCGGGCTGCCGTCCGTGCGGTCCGGCGTGGTCGACAGGCACCGCCCCCGCCATTCGTCGCGCGTGATCTCCCAGATCTCGGCCATCTGCCGTCCCGAAACGAAACCGCGTTCCTCGGTGGCCACCAGCCGCATGCCGGTGCGCTCGGACAGGCGGCGCGAGCCGTCGTTGGCCGCCGCCTTGGGCGCGCGCAGCACTGGCTCGTCCAACACCTCGAACCAGAAGGCCGTGACCGCCTCGCTCGCCTCGGTCATGAAACCCTGGCCGCGATAGTCCGGGTCGAGCCAGAAACCGCGGTGGTTGCCCGGATCGTCGCGCATCAGGCTGATCAGCCCGATCAGGCGGCCAGGCTCGGCGCGCGGGCGCAGCGACCAATGCCACTGCGCGCCACGCCGCATGGCCGGCAGCGCCACCTGTTCCACATAGGTGCGCGCGCCGTCCTCGGGGTAGGGCCAGGGCACCTGTTCGGCCAGGTAGCGCACCACGTCCCACTGCGGGAAGATGCGCTGGATGGCGGGCGCGTCGTCCAGCGACAACGGTTGCAGCAGCAGGCGTTCGGTGCTCAACGGGGGATGGAGAAGGTCGTCAGGCATCGCGGTCGCGGAAAGGGGGCGGACGGAAATGTATATCATGGGCGGCAAATCGCGGCCAATCGCCCCGGCCAGGCGGCCGGGATGACCGCCGCAACGGAGAAACACTTATGAATGCCAACGAAAACGTCAGCATGGCGCTTTTTTGCGACTTCGAGAACGTGGCGCTTGGCGTGCGCGACACCAAGTACCAGAAGTTCGACATCCGCCCGGTGCTGGAGCGCCTGCTGCTCAAGGGCAGCATCGTGGTCAAGAAGGCCTATTGCGACTGGGAGCGCTACAAGGAATTCAAGGCGCCGATGCACGAGGCCAATTTCGAGCTGATCGAAATCCCGCACGTGCGCCAGTCGGGCAAGAACTCCGCCGACATCCGGCTGGTGGTGGACGCGCTGGACTTCTGCTACACCAAGTCGCACGTCAATACCTTCGTCATCATCAGCGGCGATTCCGACTTCTCGCCGCTGGTGTCCAAGCTGCGCGAGAACAACAAGAAGGTGATCGGGGTGGGGGTCAAGCAATCCACCTCGGACCTCCTGATCGCCAATTGCGACGAATTCATCTTCTATGACGACCTGGCCCGCGAAGGCCAGCGCGCCGCCGACGCCCGCCGCGACAACCGTGGCGGCGGCAACGCCGGACAGCGCCGCTCGCCCGACGAGGAGCGCCGCCGCAAGGAAGAACTGGAAGCCCGCAAGACGCAGGCCGTGGACATGGTGGTCGAGACTTTCGAGGCGCTGATGGCCGAGCGCGGCGACAGCGGCAAGATCTGGGCCTCGGCCCTGAAGGACGCCCTCAAGCGCCGCCGGCCCGATTTCAACGAGTCCTATTACGGTTTCCGCGCCTTCGGCAACCTGCTGGACGAGGCGCAGTCGCGCGGCTTCCTGGACGTCGGGCGCGAGGAGAAATCGGGCACCTACGTGTACCGCGACAGCGCGGGCGGCACGCCTGCCAGGAGCGGCGGCAAGCCGGCGCTGCGCGCTATGGCGGCGGCGGTCGAGACGCCCGAGGGCGCGGCCGATGCGGCCGTGACCCCGGGTTCTCAGGCCGACGAAACCGATGCCAAGCCCGCGCGCGGCGCGCGCGGAGGCCGCAAGAATGCGTCGGGCGGGCGGGGCGGCCGCCCGGGCGCGGGCCAGGCGTCTGGCCGCCAGGGCGCGCCCGCGGACCGGGAGGGGGACGAACCGGTAGAGCGAGAGGATCGCGAGGCCTGGCCGCGACCTGGCCAGCCGGCCGCAGTCGAGACCGCATCGGTGGCGCCGCAAGCGGCGCCCGTCCTGGCCCCCGTGCCGGCCCCGGAGCCGGCCGCGCTGTCCGTCACGGACGACCCTCCGTCCTCCACTGAGGCGCCGGCCGAACCGAAGAGCCGGCGCGGCGCGCGCAGCGGCCGTGGCGCGGCCAAGACCGCGCGGGCGGCCAAGACGCCGGCGCCGCAAGCCAGTCACGCGGACGGCGCCGCCGAGGCGCCCGCCCGCGCCAAGGCCACGCCGCGGGACACGCCGGCCCCCGACGCCGGAACCCCGGGCAATGCGGCCGCCGATAGCGCCACGGCCGACGCCGCCCCGGCCAAGCCGGCGCGCAAGACCGCCACGCGCGCACGCCGTCCGCGCAAGGTCGCCGACGCCGAGTAAACCGGCGCGTTGGCACGGGCCGGCGCCATGCCGCCGGCCGTTCAATCTCCCACCGGACCCCGGCCGTCGTAGCGGCCGGGCGTCACGCCGTATTCCCGCTTGAACATCGCGATGAAGGCGCTGACGTTGTCATAGCCCGATTCCAGCGCGGCGGCCGTCACGCCCCGGCCGGCCGCCAATATTTCCTGCGCCCGCATCAATCGGGCGCGCTGACGCCACGCCCCCAGCGACAGGCCGGTCTCGGCCAGGAAGCGGCGCGCCAGCGTGCGCGGCGCCATGCCGATCGCGTCGGCCCAGGCGGCCAGCGGCCGGGTATCGGCCGGCGCGTCCGACAGCGCCAGCGCCAGGCGCTGCAGCCGCGGGTCGCGCGGCAGCGTCAGGCCATCGCCGGCGCGCGGCAGGGTGCGGATCTCGTCGCGCACCACGTCGGCGATGCGGATACGGACAGCGTCCCAGGCCGCATCCGGCCAGCCGGCGGCGCGCTCGACCGCCGCCAGCAGCAGCGCCGACGCCCGCAGGGCGCAGGGCGCCGCCGGCAGGTCGGCGCAGGCCGCGGGGCTGAGGTAGACGCTGTAGCCCGCGTACGGGCCATGCGAACGCAGCCCGTGCGGGCAGTCGGGCGGAATCCAGATCGCGTGCGCGGGCGGCGCGACCCATTGGCGGTCGCCCGCCACCACCGTCAGCAGCCCGCGATAGGCGCCGAACAACTGGCCGCGCGCATGCCGGTGCGTGGCGGTGTGGCGCAGCGCCGCGTCCTGGCGCCGCACGGCCAGCAGGGGCGGCCCATCGGGCGCGGCGGCCAGGTCGGGGGCGATCAGGGGCGGCGCGGCCTCGGCGGGTGCGGGGGGCGGGCAGGGGCGGCGCGTGGACAAGGGGGCTCCGGATTGGCACAAATGCGGTATTGATTGTCAAAATTACCGCAGATTTGCCGCGCGAGGGCGACTATCGTGAGTCTCTGCTCATCGACAGGAGAACATGATGCAAGCACAGGACCTATTGCCGGACGACCGCGACGCCGCCCAATTCGGGGGCGTGACCGTGCGCAAAGGCACGGTCGGCGCCTTTCTGCTGAACGCGCGGGTATGGTGCGATGCCGAGGCGGCGCCGGCCGCGCGCGAGGTCGCCGCCCGCGACATGCGGGAGGCCCTGCCGGCGCTGCGCGCGCTGGGGTTGTTCGAGGTGCTGGAGGTGCGCGATCCGGCGCTGCGGCGCTGGCTGGACGCGGCCGGGGCCGGGGCCGGGGCCGCGTCCGCGGGCGGCGAGGTTACGGCGTGATGGAATAGGGCAGCGGCGCGGCGGCGATGCGCGGACCGTCGGCCGCGCCCAGCCGCAGGTCGCCCTCGGGCAGCGCGGCCAGCGTGGTCTCGAACAGCACCGACACGCCGGCGTCACCGCGGGCCGCGTCGACGATGCGGCCGGTCGGCTCGCCCGGCTGGGTGGCGTCGAACACGTCCTGGCCGGCCAGCCCGGCATCGGCCACGCCGGCATCGGCGATGGTGCCGAACGCCATGCGGCGCTTGACGGTGCCGCGGTAGTGGCTGCGCGCCACCACTTCCTGGCCCGGATAACAGCCTTTGGTGAAGCTGACGCCCTGGATCAGGTCCAGGTTGACGGTCTGCGGAATGAAGACGTCCTGGGTCGCCGTGGTGATCCAGGGAATGCCGGCGGCCAGGTCGGCCGCGTGCCATTGCGCGGCCGGGGCCTGCCCGAGCACGGCGGCCAGCGGCGCGGCCGCGGCCAGTTGCTCGTCGGACGCGATCCACCACCAGCGCGCCACGGCGCCGGCCGAGGGCGCGGCGATCCAGGTGCCGGAAGGCAGCTCGGCGCGTTGCCAGGGCGTGCGCGGCAGGGCGCCGGCGGCGGCTTCGAGGGCGGGCAGTTGCGCCGGGTCGGCCTGCACGCCGGCCACGTGCAGCGCGGCGGGGGCCAGCTTGACCTTGGCGCGCAGCACGAACATGGACAGGCGCTTGATCAGCGCCGCGGCCAGGTCCTGGCGCACCAGGGCGTACAGTTGCGGGGCATCTTCGGCCGGGGCGGCGCCGCGCCACATCACCAGGGTCGCCAGCAGGCGGCCCTTGGCTGTGCAATAGCCGGCCAGGCGGGCGGCGTCGGCGGGCAGTCCGGTGACGTCCTGGGTCAACTGACCGTGCAGGAAGGTCAGCGCATCGGCGCCGCTGGCGCTGAAAACGGCGAAATCGTCCAACGGCGCCAATTGCGCGCAACCTTCGGCGCGCGCCGGGATCGAAGAATGGAAAGCATGCATGGCTGCGTGGGCCCGTGACTCGTCATCAAAGGCTTGATGATAGCCGTGTTCTCATCGCCGCAGGCCGATGCCCGCGCAGGGCAAAGGGGCGCGTGACGCGCTCCGGCCCTCGTTTTGCTCCGACAGGTCCGCGCGATCCATTAAACTTCCCAGACTTATGAAGAAGCGACTCCGTTTTTACGTCCTGTGGTCATTCGTGCTCATCGTGCTGGCCGTCGCCGCGACCGTCGGCGCGGCCTGGCATTGGATGCATCGACCCATTCCCCTGTCGGCCGACAGGATCGATTTCGTGGTGGACCCGGGCAGCAGCCCGCGCACCGTCGCGCGCGCGCTGAACGCAGCCGGCGTGCCGGTCTGGGAGCCGGGTTTCGTCTGGATGGCGCGCCTGACCGAACAGGACAAGCTGATCAAGGCCGGCGGCTACCAGGCCATCAACGGCGACACGCCCTGGCTGCTGCTGCAACGCATGGCGCGCGGCGACATGACCCAGCGCCAGATCACCTTCCTGGAGGGCTGGACCTTCCGCCAGATCCGCCAGGCGTTGCGCGAGAATCCCGACGTCAAGCAGACGCTGGGGGACATCAGCGACGAGGCCCTGATGGAACGCCTGGGCTCGGACATCAAGCATCCGGAGGGCATGTTCTTCCCCGACACCTACATCTTCACGCCGGGCAGCACCGACTATGACCTGCTGCGCCGCGCGTACCAGGAAGGCCAGCGCATCCTCGACGACACCTGGGCCAAGCGCCAGCCCGACCTGCCGCTGTCCACGCCGTATGAAGCGCTGGTGCTGGCGTCCATCATCGAAAAGGAAACCGGCCATGGCCCGGATCGCCGCCGGGTCGCGGGCGTGTTTGCCAACCGCCTGAAGATCGGCATGCTGCTGCAGACCGACCCCACCGTCATCTACGGCATGGGCGACGCCTACCAGGGCCGCATCCGCAAGCGCGACCTGCAGACCGACACGCCCTGGAACACCTACACGCGCCCGGGCCTGCCGCCCACGCCGATCGCCGCGGCCGGCCGCGCAGCGCTCCTGGCCGCGGTGCAGCCTGAGCAGCACAAGTTCCTGTTTTTCGTCTCGCGCGGCAATGGCACCAGCGAGTTCTCGGTGAACCTGTCCGAGCACAACCGCAACGTTTCCCGCTATATCCTGGGCCAGACGCCGGCGCCCCGCCCGGCGCCTGCGGGCAGGCCCGCCGCGCCCGCCGCCGCGCCGACGCCCGAGACGGCAGCCACTTCCACGCCGGGCGACGATCCGGCGCCAGCACAAGGACAAGAACAATGACCTCACGCGGACGCTTCATTACGCTGGAGGGGGTCGACGGCGCCGGCAAGAGCACGCATACCGAGTGGATCGCCGAGTTCCTGCGCGGCCAGGGCCTGGAGGTCGTCTCCACCCGCGAGCCCGGCGGCACGCCGCTGGGCGAAAAGCTGCGGGCCCTGGTGCTGACCGACCAGATGGGCCTGGATACCGAAACCCTGCTGATGTTCGCCGCCCGCTGCGAGCACCTGCACCAGGTGATCGAGCCGGCCCTGGCGCGCGGCGCCTGGGTGGTGTGCGACCGCTACACCGACGCCACCTACGCCTACCAGGGCGGCGGCCGCGGCCTGGGGGCGGCGCGCGTGGCCTCGCTGGAAACCTGGATGCAGGCCGGCCGTCCGGACCGCACCTGGCTGTTCGACGTGCCGCTGGCGGTGGCGCGCGCGCGCCTGGCCGACGCCCGCGAGCCCGACCGCTTCGAACGCGAAGGGGCCGCCTTCTTCGAACGCACGCGCGCGGCCTACCAGGCGCGCGCCGCGGCCGAGCCCGACCGTATCCACGTGATCGATTCGACCCGCGCGATTCCCGAGATCCGCGCCGAGCTGGAAGCCGGCCTGCGCCAACTGGTGGCGGCCCGGCCATGAGCGCGCCCCAGTTCCTGCCCTGGCAGATGGAGACGGCGCGGGCCTGGCTCGGCAACCGCGAGCGCTTCGCCCACGCCTGGCTGGTGCACGGCCTGGCCGGCATCGGCAAGCTTGATTTCGCCAATGCCGCCGCCGCCAGCCTGCTGTGCGAGACGCCGCAGGACGGCCTGGCTTGCGGCCATTGCGCCGCCTGTGCCTGGTTCGCCAGCGGCAACCATCCCGACCTGCGCCGCATCCGGCCCGAGGCCGTGGCGGTCGAGGAGGGCGCCGACGCCGCCGAGGGCGCGGAAGAGGCCGAGCCGGCCACGGGCGCGGCCAAGAAAGCGCCGTCCAAGGAAATCCGCATCGACCAGATCCGTTCGCTGGAATCCTGGTTCAACACCGCCACTCACCGCGGCGGCTGGCGCGTGGCCCTGCTGTACCCCGCGCACACGCTGAACGTGGTGTCATCCAACGCCTTGCTCAAGGTGCTGGAAGAACCGCCGCCGCATACCGTGTTCCTCCTGGTGGCCGACGCGCCCGACCGGCTGCTGCCGACGCTGGTGTCGCGCTGCCGCCGCCTGCCGCTGCCGGCGCCCGATGCCGATACCGCCTTGCAATGGCTGCGCGACCAGAATGTCGAGCCGGCGCGCGAATGGCTGGCCGCGGCCGGCGGCGCGCCGCTGGCCGCGTTGCGCCTGGCGCAGAATGCCGAGACCGCCTGCCCGCCGTGGCTGTCCCAATTGGTGGGCCCGCTGGCCAAGGGCCAGACGCCCGACGTCGGCACCCTGGCCGAAACCCTGGAAAAGGCCCCGCCGCTCGAGTGGATCGACGCGCTGCAGCGCCTCTATACCGACCTGATGCTGGCCGCCGCCGGCGCGCCGGTGCGTTATTTCCCGGCGCTGGCCGCCGCCGTGGCCGAGGTCGCCGCGCGCATGAACACGGCGCGCGCGGCCGAGGCCGCGCGCTGGCTGACGCGCCAGCGGGCGCTGGCCACGCATCCCTTGAATGCCAAGCTTTTCGCCCACGCGACCTTGCAGCGCGTGGTGCTATCCTGCCAGGCGTAACCTGCCGCGGGGCGGCGGCGGATCCGGCCAGTCCGGGTCGTCGTCCGGACGCCGCGCCTTTCCTCATCCCCGTCTCATGTACGTCGATTCCCACTGCCATTTGAATTTCCCCGAGCTGGCGGCCGACCTGCCCGCCATCCTTGAGCGGATGGCCGCCAACCAGGTGACCCACGCGCTGGTCGTCAGCGTCAACATGCCTGAATGGCCGGGCCTGATGTCGCTGGTCGAGCCGCAGCCGAACCTGTGGGCCTCGGTCGGCGTGCACCCCGACTACGAGGACACGCCCGACCCCGAGCCCGAGGAGCTGGCGCGCCTGGCGGCCCACCCGAAGGTGGTGGCCATCGGCGAGACCGGACTGGACTACTACCGCCTGTCCGAGCCGCTGGACTGGCAGCGCGAGCGTTTCCGCCGTCATATCCGCGCCGCCCGCGACACCGGCCTGCCGCTGATCGTGCACACGCGCTCGTCGGCCGAGGACACGGTGCGGATGCTGCGCGAGGAGCGCGCCGCCGAGGTCGGCGGGGTGATGCACTGTTTCACCGAGACCTGGGAAGTGGCCCAGGCCGCGCTCGACCAGAATTTCCACATCTCGCTGTCCGGCATCGTGACGTTCAAGAACGCGCATGTGGTGCACGAGGTGGCCGCCAAGGTGCCGCTGGACCGCCTGCTGATCGAGACCGATTCGCCGTACCTGGCGCCGGTGCCGTACCGGGGCAAGCTCAACGACCCATCCAGGGTGATCCACGTGGCCGAGAAGATCGCGGACCTGAAGGGCATCAGCGTGGCCGAGGTGGCAAGAGCTTCAACGGAAAATTTCTTTAATCTTTTCAAAAAGATAAAGAAATAATCTAACGTCAATTATTTAAAGTAATTTATCAGGATTACCCATGGCTGCCAGCGCTGCGTTCTCCCGTCACCGCCTCGTTTCACACTGCCGCAGCGCGCTGCTGGCGCTGTGCGTCGCCGTTTCGACGCCAGCGCTGGCCCAGGCCGCCAATCCGTCGGACTGGTGGGTCTACGTCGCCAACGACTATCCGGACGAAATCAAGGATCTGCTGGCGCAGGGCGCCGACCCCAACGTGCGCTACCGCAACGGCCAGCCGGCCCTGATGCGGGCGGTGGTCGACGGGGCCTGGAAGGTGTTCGACGTGCTGGCGGCCAACCCGCGCACGGACGTCAATGCCGAGAACCCGGCCGGCGAGACGCCGCTGATGTACCTGGCCATCGCCGGCCAGACCGAGCGGGCGCGGGCGCTGATGGCGCGCGGCGCCCAGGTCAACCGGCTGGGCTGGACGCCGCTGCACTATGCGGCCTCCAAGGGCCAGTTGGCCATGGCCAGCCTGCTGCTGGAACGCAAGGCGATGGTGAACGCGCCGGCCCCCAACGGCGAAACCCCGTTGATGATGGCGGCGTTGTCGGGCAACAAGGCGATGGTCGAGCTGCTGCTGAAGGCGGGAGCCGACGTCACCACCCGCGATACCAAGGACCAGAATGCCGCGGACTGGGCCCGCACCGGCAAATCGACCAGCCTGGCCGCCGAGCTGCAAACGCTGATCGCCCAGCAGGAGGCGGCCAAGCGCGCCCGCCGCGCCAGCGGCCCGGCGGAGCCGGAAACCGATCCGGCCGAGGCCGTCGAGGCGGCGACCGGCGTGGCTCCGGCCGATACGGCGGCGGCGCCGCCCGCCGTCCAGCCCGCGCCGCTAGACGCGCCGCCGCCGCTGGCCCAGCCGGCCGCGCCCGCCAAGCCCGCCAACGCGCCCAATGTGGGCGGCGTGTCCGGGGTGCGCCTGAACAACTACGACAAGCCCGCGACGCCCTGACCGAGGGCCGCGCCCCGCTGGTTCCAAAACCCGCCTTCTGGCGGGTTTTTTTATTGCCGGTCGCCGGCGGACCCGCGGCGCGGCTCGGGTGTGCCGGCGCCGAGGGGCGGCGGCCAGGCAAGGCTTCGGCGGTCCGGGGAGGGCGGATTCGTGATCGGGTGTTTCGGGGTTTTCCCTGTAATTTCTCAATCAGTGGGAAAAATTTCCATCGTTACCACCATAAATTGATAATCTCGCTGCCATCACCACCAGGAGTGCTTGTTGATGGATCAGTCGGTAGGACCGGGCGCGGACCGGGTGCTTTACGTGTTGGCCACGCTGGCCCGACACGATGGCCCGCTGAGCATTGCCGCGCTGGCTGAGAAGACCGGCCTGGCGCAGAGCACGCTCTACCGCCAGGTGGCGCTGCTCAAGCGCTGGGGCTTCGTCGCCGAGCACGAGGGCGAGTACGGCCCCGGTCCGCTGTGCGTGCAACTGGCCTGGGGCTTTGACCAGTCGTCGTTCCTGATCCACGAGGCGCAGCCGGACATGGCGGCGCTGGCGGCCGCGTCGGGCGAGACCATCGGCCTGCTGGTGGCGGTCAAGGACCAGGCCGTTTGCCTGGACATGGTCGAGAGCCAGCATCCGCTGCGCTGCTCCTTTACCAAGGGCCGCGGCCTGCCGCTGGCGCGCGGCGCCTCGGCCAAGTCGCTGCTGGCCTTCATGCCGGCGCCGCGCCTGCAGGCCGCGCTGGCCATCCTGGCCCGGGAGTCGGGCGTGGATCCGGCGCGGCTGGCCGACGAACTCGAAGCCATCCGCGCCCAGGGCTACGCCGTGACCGACAGCGAAGTCGACGCCGGCGTCTGGGGCGTGAGCGTGCCGATCTTCCAGCGCGCCAACCAGGCGGTTGCCTCCATCACGCTGATGGCCCCGTCCACCCGCGCCGCCCAGCGGCCGCAGGCCTTCATCGACCTGACCGTCGCGGCCGCCCGCCGCATCTCGGGCAGGCTGCAGGCGCACTGACGCCGCCCGTTTCCGGATTCCATGTTGTCCCCGATATTCCTGCCGCCTCTCTAGACGCCATACCCCACGCCGTACCGATCGCCGTATCCGTATCCACTTTCTCCTATCAGGATTTGCCATGACCACTCGCCGCACCCTGCTGACCGCCGCCCTGACCCTGGGCCTGGCCTGGAGCATGGGCACCGCCCACGCCCAGGAAACCATCCGCGCCGTGACCGACGCCACCTTCCCGCCCATGGAGTTCGTCAAGGACGGCAAGCGCACCGGCTTTGACATCGAACTGGTCGAGGCCCTGGCCGCCGCCATGGGCAAGAAGGTCGAATGGATCGACATCGACTTCAAGGGCCTGATTCCCGCCCTGCAGGCCGGCCGCGCCGACATCGCCGTGTCCGCCATCTACATCACGCCCGAGCGCAGCAAGGTGGTGGATTTCACCGACCCGTACTACGCCGGCGGCCTGGTCGTGCTGACCAAGAAGGATGGCCCGGTCAAGACCCTGAAGGACCTGGACGGCCGCAAGGTGTCGGTGCAGGTCGGCACCAAGTCGGTCAACTACCTGAAGGAACACTATCCGTCGGTGCAGCGCGTCGAGGTCGAGAAGAACCAGGAGATGTTCAACCTGGTACAGATCGGCCGCGCCGATGCCGCCGTGACCGGCAAGCCGGCCGCCAAGCTGTTCGCCCAGAGCACCACCGACCTGACCGTGCTGGCCGACCAGGTCACCACCGAAGACTACGGCATCGCCGTGCCCAAGAACAAGCCGGAGCTGACTCGCGGCCTGAATGAGGCGCTGCGGAAGATCAAGGCCGATGGCAGCTACCAGGCCATCGTCAACAAGTGGTTCGAGGCGCCCGCGAAATGAACCTGGATTTTGCTCCCGTCTTCGCCGACTTCGACGCCCTGCTGCGCGGCGCGGTGGTCACCATCGAGGTGACCGCCGGCGCCTTGCTGCTGGGCTGTGTCATCGGCCTGCTGGTCGGCGTCGGCCGGCTCAACCCGCAGCGCAGCATCATCTACAACCTGTGCAGCGTCTACCTGCTGTTCTTTCGCGGCACGCCGCTGCTGGTGCAGTTGTTCATCTGGTTCTTCGGCCTGCCGCAGTTCGGCGTGACGCTGCCGGCGTTCGCCTGCGGCGTGCTGGGGCTGGGCATGTATTCCGGCGCCTACGTGTCGGAAATCGTGCGCGGCGCGATCCAGTCGGTCGACCGCGGCCAGACCGAGGCGGCCCGCTCGCTGGGCATGTCGTCGGGCCAGGCCATGCGCATCATCATCCTGCCGCAGGCGGTGGTGCGCATGATCCCGCCGCTGGGCAACGAGTTCATCGCGCTGATCAAGAATTCGGCGCTGGTATCGCTGCTGACCATCCATGACCTGATGCACGAAGGGCAGAAGATCATCAGCGTGTCGTACCGCTCGCTGGAAACCTATCTGGTGGTGGCGCTGATCTACCTGGTCCTGACCACGGCCGCCATGTTGATACTGCGCAGGATCGAGCAACGCCTGCGCGCGGGGGGGATGGTGCAATGAACGCCGCGAATCCGAAAGAAATGATCCGCATCCGCGGCCTGCAGAAATCCTACGGCGACCACGCCGTGCTGCGCGGCATCGACTTCGATGTGCTGCCGTCGCAGGTGGTGGTGGTGATCGGCCCCAGCGGTTCGGGCAAAAGCACCTTGCTGCGCTGCTGCAACGGGCTGGAAGTGGCCCAGGGCGGCACTGTGGAAATCTGCGGCCAGACGCTGCAGAACGAAGGCGAGCTTTTGCCCGAGGCGGCGCTGAACCGACTGCGCATGCAGGTCGGCATGGTGTTCCAGGGCTTCAACCTGTTCCCGCACCTGTCGGTGCTGGACAACGTCACCGTCGGGCCGCGCACGCTGCGCGGCATGGGGCGTGACGAGGCCAACGCGCTGGCCGAGGACCTGTTGCGCAAGGTCGGCCTGGCGCAGAAGATGTCGGCCATGCCGGCCAGCCTGTCGGGCGGCCAGAAGCAGCGCGTGGCGATCGCCCGCGCGCTGGCGATGCAGCCCAAGGTCATGCTGTTCGACGAACCGACCTCGGCGCTGGATCCGGAGCTGGTGGGCGAAGTGCTGCAGGTCATGAAGCTGCTGGCGCGCGAAGGCATGACCATGATGGTCGTGACCCACGAAATGGGCTTTGCCCGCGACGTGGCCGACGTGGTCGCGGTGATGGACGGCGGCGTGATCCTGGAATCGGGCGCGCCCGAGGTCATCTTCAGCCAGCCGCGCGAGGCCCGCACCCGCGAGTTCCTGCAGGCCGTGCTGAGCACGGGGCAGGGGGCGGCATGACGGCGGCGCAACTCGACCGGAGCCTGTGGACCGCGCGCGACGACAGCGCCGAGCGCGGCGACACGCGCCGCCTGGCGCACATCGTCGAGCCGGCCGCGGGCCAGGCGCCGGTGGCGGGCGAGCCGGTGCTGCTGGGCTTTGCCTGCGATGCCGGCGTGGCCCGCAATCAAGGCCGCGTCGGCGCGGCCGCCGGCCCGGCCGGCATCCGCAAGTACATGGCCGGCCTGCCGGCGCATGGCCTGACGCGCCTGCTGGACGCGGGCGACGTGGCCTGCGAGGGCGACCAGTTGGAGGACGCGCAGGAGCGCCTGGGGCTGGCGGTGGCCGACCTGTTGCGCCAGGGCGCGCGCCCGGTGGTGCTGGGCGGCGGCCACGAGATCGCCTGGGGCAGCTTCCAGGGCCTGGCGCGCTGGCTGGCGGACCGGGGCGATGAGGGCCCGGTGCTGGTGCTGAACCTGGACGCGCATTTCGATCTGCGCACCGGCCGGCCGGGCAGTTCCGGCACGCCGTTCGACCAGATCGCGCATTACTGCGAGGCGCAGGGGCTGGCGCTGCAATACGCCTGCCTGGGCGTGTCGCGGCTGGCCAATACGCCGGCGCTGTACGCGCGGGCGGCCGAAGTGGGCGCGGTGTGGGTCGAGGATCGCGACATGCAGGAACGCCACCTGGCGGCGCGTCTGGCGAACGTCGACGCCTTGCTGGCGCGGGCCCGCCACGTCTACCTGACCATCGACCTGGACGTGCTGCCGGCGGCGGTGATGCCGGGCGTGTCGGCGCCGGCGCCCTATGGCGTGCCGATGGCGGTGATCGAGGAGATCGTGCTGCGCGTCAAGGCCAGCGGCAAGCTGCGCCTGGCCGACATGGCCGAGTACAGCCCGCGCTTCGACATCGACGGCCATGGCGCCCGCGCGGCGGCGCGCCTGGCCTGGCAACTGCTGTCCGCCTGACACGGTCCGCGGCGGACTTCCGGCCCGCCGTCATGGCCGCTCGCGCGGCGCATGGCGGCGGGCTTTTTCACGCCTGCGGCGCGGCCAGCGGGATCGACATCTCGTGGTGGAAGAGATTGTCGGGATCGACGCTGCGCTTGGTGGCGATCAGCGCGGCGGTCTTGTTGCCGTAGTACAGGTCGAGCCACTGCGGATCGACGTGGCTGTGGCTGGCGTCGGTGTACTTCATGTCGGTGTCGGGGTAATTGATGTAGCACCCCTCGAACGGCGAGCCCGGCTGGTTGCTGGGCTTGCCGCCGTACTGCGCGAAGTACTCGTCGTACAGGTCGGCGATCCACTTGATGTGGAAGGCGTCCTGCGCCGGATCGGTCCAGTACACCTGGAACTGCGACTTCAGCAGCGACGAGCGCTGGCATACGCTGGTCGGGTTGGCCGTCTCGTCGTTGCGGTTGATGCGGCCGCCGTACGAGTCGATCTGCACCAGCGCCTGGTTCAGGCGCGGATCGTCCGAGCCGTTCAGGTATTCCCACAGGGCCATGATCTCGACGTCGCTGAAATTGGCCTTGTGATAGGCGGACTTGTACTTGCCGCGCTGGTTGCTGCCCGAGCCGTTGATGCTCTGCGTCAGCCACAGCCAGTCCATCTTCTGCGCATCGTTGACCGCATGGGCCAGCATCCGCGGCGCCGGATGGACCACGCGGTGCGACGGGCCGTGCCAATGCGTGGACAGGTTGACGGCGGGGGCGGCGCTGGCCGCCGCGTTCATGGTGGCGACGAAGTCCAGGAACGGCTGGTCGCGCGCGCCGCCGACCTTGCCGTCCTTGCCGGTGTACTGGATGCTCAGCACCACGTCGCCGGTCGAGCGATGCTGCACCTTCAGCAGCGTGAACAGGCCGCCGTTGGCCTTGGCCGGGTCGGGGCTGTTCCAGTCGGCGTCGTGGTCGGCGAACCACTGCCAGTAGGTGCGCATGAAGCGCGCGAAGTTGGCGCGGCCCGTGGCGCCGGCGCCGAAGCTGGCCCAGGGGTAGGACAGCGACAGCCAGTAGGCTTCCTGGGGCGCGGCGGGCAGGTCGGCGTAGTAGTAGGTCAGGATGATGCCGTAGTTGCCGCCGCCGCCGCCGCGGCAGGCGATGAAGAGGTCGCGGTCGGCGCCGGCGCTGTGCAGGTTGACGTGCTTGGCGACCAGCTTGCGCGAACCCGGGCCCTGCGGCACCAGGATGTCCACGCCCGAGAGCCAGTCCACCGTCAGCCCTTGCAGGCGCGACAGCAGGCCGTAGCCGCCGCCGACGATGTGCCCGCCCGAACCGACCGAATAGCACGAGCCGCCGGGCAGGGTGCGGTTGGCGGTCTTGTACAGGTCCAGGTAGCCGTCCCAGTTCTGGTTGCCGGACGCGGCCGCGAAGCGGTAGCGCGCGGCGGGGTTCCAGGGCGAGGGGATGTCGCCAGCCTCGCGGTAGCGCAGGCCGGTCATCAGGCTCAGGTCGATGATGGCCAGCGGCTGGCCGTGGTCCTCGGGCAGTTTGTTGGCCACGAAGCCCTCGTAGCAGTGGCCGCCGCTGCGTACCGTGATGCGGCAGCCCTTGGCCAGCGCGGCGTTGGCCGCGTCGAGCACGTCCTGCGGGGTCTTGCAGACGTAGATGGCGTTGGCGCCCTGGCCCGTGGTGGGGAAGCGCAGGTTGAAACCCTTTTGCAGGGTCGCGTAACGCGGGTCATTGCTGTCAATCAGGGAAAAATCCGACATGCGCACCTCTATGGTTGATTTTCATGAGTGCAGTGATGCCAGCGGGAGTCGCCCGCCGGCAACGCGGGATGACAAGCTTTGGAACGCCGCCGGTGCCGGGTACCGCTAAAACCGGGGCCGGTTGATTCTGATTTAACTGGATGACGCTTTCAAGCAAGGTGCGACAGGCGCCCCGGGTCGGACTGACACGCGAATGTGATGTGGCGTCGGGGGGCGCAGGCAAGAGGGCGGGAGGGGGCGACCGGCGCCCGGTACGCAGGGCCTTGCTGGCGCCGGTGACTGGCCTGGGGCGAGTCGAGTGCTCGGGGCGGGCGCGCACAGGGTGGACGCTGCCGACGAGCGGGGCTAGGATAGGCGCAGCGTTTCGGCAGGCTCGGCAACGCTCGCGGTCTCCGTTTCCATATTGTGTCCCTAATTAATATTTTTTCATAAAATATGGGGACACAATAAGGATATGGATAAAATGGCGCAACTTTGTCAGGAGAGCATGTCCATGTCTCAAACTCCCACCCATGCCTTGCCGTCTTATCTGAATGCCGACGATCTCGGCCCCTGGGGTAATTACCTGCAACAAGTCGACCGGGTCACGCCGTACCTCGGTTCGCTGGCGCGCTGGGTCGAGACCCTGAAGCGCCCGAAGCGCTCGCTGATCGTCGACGTGCCGATCGAGCTGGACAATGGCAGCGTGGCCCACTTCGAGGGCTATCGCGTGCAGCACAACACCTCGCGCGGCCCGGGCAAGGGCGGCGTGCGTTTCCACCAGGACGTGACGCTGTCGGAAGTGATGGCGCTGGCCGCCTGGATGTCGGTCAAGAACGCCGCGGTCAACCTGCCGTACGGCGGCGCCAAGGGCGGCATCCGCGTCGACCCGCGCAAGCTGTCGCAGTCCGAGATCGAGCGCATGACGCGCCGCTACACCTCGGAAATCGGCGTCATCATCGGCCCGTCCAAGGACATTCCCGCCCCTGACGTGAACACCAACGCCCAGACCATGGCCTGGATGATGGACACGTACTCCATGAACGAAGGCTCGACCGCCACCGGCGTCGTGACCGGCAAGCCGATCGCGCTGGGCGGCAGCCTGGGCCGCGTCGAGGCCACCGGCCGCGGCGTGTTCGTGGTCGGCTGCGAAGCCGCGCGCGACCTGAACATCGACGTGTCCAAGGCGCGCGTGGTGGTGCAGGGCTTCGGCAACGTGGGCGGCACCGCCGCCCGCCTGTTCCATGAGGCCGGCGCCAAGGTCATCGCGGCGCAGGACCATACCGGCACGGTGCACAACGCCGCCGGCCTGGACGTCCACAAGCTGCTGTCGCACGTGTCGCAGCATGGCGGCGTGGGCGGCTTCTCCGGCGGCCAGGCGATGGACAAGAACGAGTTCTGGACGCTCGAAACCGAATTCCTGATCCCGGCCGCCCTGGAAAGTCAGATCACCGCCGACAACGCCGCCAAGGTGCGCGCCAAGATCGTGGTGGAAGGCGCCAACGGCCCGACCACCCCGGAAGCCGACGACATCCTGTTTGAGCACGGCGTGTACGTGGTGCCGGACGTGCTGGCCAACGCCGGCGGCGTGACGGTGTCGTACTTCGAATGGGTGCAGGACTTCTCCAGCTTCTTCTGGAGCGAGGACGAAATCAACCAGCGCCTGGAGCGCATCATGCGCGAGGCCTACGCCTCGATCGCGCTGGTGGCCAAGGAGCACAAGGTGACGCTGCGCACCGCCGCCTTCATCGTGGCTTGCACGCGCATCCTGCAGGCCCGCCAGGTGCGCGGCCTGTACCCGTAAGTCCTTCTGGGCGCCGGGCCCGGCCCGGCGCGCGGAGGAGCCAGAGGAAGACAGGAAAACCGCCCCGACAGGGGCGGTTTCCATTTCGGGCCGCGGAGTGGGCGGGCCGCGTCGCTTACGGCCGGATGGCGGCCACCGGCGCCGCCGGCCGGAACGCGCGGGTCCTCAGGACTTGGGCAGCAGTTCCGGCTTGAGGATGCCGCGCAGGTCCGAGTACGGAATGCTCAGTTCCGGCTCGCCATGCGAGTAGGGGGCGATCGAGTAGGCGTCGTACTTGACCACGATGCCGTCGCGCGTGAGCGCGAAGTTGTCGCTTTCCTGGAACGGCCACATCTTGTTATAGGCGGCCGGGTCGCGCTTGGCGTCGCTGTTTCCGGCCAGCCACTTGGCGTGGGCCTGCCGCAACGCGGCGACGTATTCGGCGCGGCGCCCGGGAATCAGCGCTTCGTCCAGCGCCATGACGCGGCCGCGGCTGCGTTCCCAGTTCAGGTACTGGGTGGCGGGAATGCCGTGCGCGGCGCCGGTCAGGAACTGCTCGGTGTGCAGCTCGATCGAGACGATGTCGCCCACGGTGTCCTTGACGCTGGCCTTGAAGTAGGTGGCGTCGCGCGGCCGCGCGGTGGACCAGAAATATTGCGTGTATTCCGACAGCGTCTCGTACGGGCCGCGGCGATTGGCGTCGGTGCCGGTCATGTAGGCCAGCACGTGGTCAACCAGCGCGGTCAGCTTGGGGATGCCGGGAAAGGCCACGCTGTCGATTTCGATGCGCGGGCAGTCGCCCTTGCAATCGGGCTTGTTGGACGCCCACTTGATGCGCTCGGTGGCCAGGTCGCCGATCTTCTCGGGCGTGGCCGTGCTGGCGGCCGCCGTCGGCGAGTCCAGCGTGATGTTGGCGGGGGGCGAACTGCCGCAGCCGGCCAGGGCCAGCAGGACGGCTCCCAAACCCGCGGCGGACAGGCCGCGCGGCTTGCGGGGAAGACGCATTGAACTACCTCCAGAAAACCCGGCCGCGCCCGCGGGCGCGACCTTCCGACTCAAACCCGCGGCGCCTCAGGGGACGACCGCGGTCCATTCGGGCGTGGAGAACTTCTCGGCGGCCTGGGCCTCGGCCTGCGCCAGCGTGGCCGCGCCCACTTGGCCCGGCGTCAGCCGGTGCAGGCTGGCGAAAGTGTCCACCATGCGCTGGATGATGACCTCGCGCGCCAACCCGGTCTGGGTGCGCAGCGGGTCGACCCGCTTCTTGGCGCTGGTGGTGCCTTTGTCCGACAGCTTCTCGCGCCCGATGCGCAAGACTTCCACCATTTTATCGGCGTCGATGTCGTACGACATGGTGACGTGGTGCAGCACTGCCCCTGCGCGGCGGGCCTGGGCGGCGCCGCCGATCTTGCCGATGTCCGAGGCGATGTCGTTGAGCGGCTGGTACCAGGCCTTGATGCCCAGCCCCTGCAGGGCCTGGAGCACCCACGCGTCCAGGAAGGCGTAGCTTTCCTGGAAGCTCATGCCGTGCACCAGCGCCTGCGGCGCGCTCAGCGAATAGGTGATGCTGTTGCCCGGCTCGATGAACATGGCGCCGCCGCCGCTGACGCGGCGCACGACCTCGATGCCGTGGCGCCGGGCGCCCTCGGGATCGACTTCGTTTTTGAGCGATTGGAAGCGGCCGATCACGACCGCGGGCGCCGACCATTCCCAGATGCGCAGCGTGGGCGGGCGGGTGCCGGCGCCGACTTCGTCGGTGATGACGGCATCCAGCGCCATGTGCAGCCCGGGGCGTTGCGGCGCTTCGTGGATCAGTTGCCAGTCGTAGTCGTTCCAGTCGGTGCGGGTCATGCCAGCGCCCTCCGCAGCACCACCGCCACGGCCTCGGCCGAGAAGCCGAACATTTCGGTGTCGGGCGGCAGCGCCGACTGCACCGCCAGCGCCAGTTCCAGTTCGCCGGCGTCGGCCGGCAAGCCGTTCAGGCCGCGGTTGATGGCTTCCAGCGCCTCGGGCGGCTCCAGGAAGAAATCACCGCTGATGCGGACATCGGCCAGGCGGCCGTCGCGGACTTCCAGGTCCGCGACCACCAGCTTGCCGCCGGGGACTTTGTATTCGCCGTGCATGGGCGCTCCTTTGTGTATCAGGCCTGGCGCCGGAGGCGGCGCTACAGGCTCAGTTTCATGCCGTCATGGCTGGCCACGAAGCCGAGGCTTTCGTAGAAGCGGCGGGCGTCGGGCCGGGCGCGGTCGGTGGTCAGTTGCACCATGGCGCATCCCTGCGCCCGGCACTGCTCGATGGCCCACTCGAACATGGCGCGTCCCAGGCCCTGGCCGCGCGCCGACGAGGCGATGCGCACGCTTTCGATCTGTCCGCGCCATTGGCCCAGCCGCGACAGGCCGGGTATGAACGATAACTGCAAACAGCCGATCAGGCGCGCGTCGCGTTCGACCACCGCGAAGAACTGGTTCGGGTCCTGCTCGATGGCGGCAAAAGCCGCAGTGTAGCGGGGGTTGAGCGGAACCGAGGGATCTTCGCGCCTGGCGCCCAGTTCGTCGTCGGCCAGCATGGCCACGATCTCGGGCAGGTCGCCCAGGCGCGCGCGGCGGAACCGCAGCGGGGAATCGGTCATGGCGGCCTCGCTCAGCGCACGTTCTGGGCGGTCTGGCCGAACAGGATGCGGCGCGACTCGTCGTCGCTGACCGAGGGCGCGGTGTTGACCTTGTCGGCCAGCGCGTAGGCGCGCTGCACGGCCGGGCGCGCGGCGATGGCGTCGAACCAGCGCTTCAGGTGCGGGAAGTCGTTCAGGTCCTGGCCCTGCTTGGCGTGCGGCACGATCCAGGGGTAGGACGCCATGTCGGCGATGGAGTAGTCGCCGGCGACGAACTCGCGGTCGGCCAGGCGCTTGTTCAGCACGCCGTAGAGGCGGTTGGTTTCCTTGACGTAGCGCTCGATGGCGTAGGGGATGCGCTCGGGCGCGTAACCCGAGAAGTGGTGGTTCTGGCCGGCCATGGGGCCCAGGCCACCCATCTGCCAGAACAGCCATTGCGAGACCTCGGCGCGGCCGCGCAGGTCGGCGGGCAGGAAGCGGCCGGTCTTTTCGGCCAGGTACTGCAGGATCGCGCCGGACTCGAACAGCGACAGCGGCGCCCCGCCGTCGGCGGGCTGCTGGTCGACGATGGCCGGAATGCGGTTGTTGGGCGCGATGGCCAGGAATTCGGGCTTGAACTGGTCGCCCTTGCTGATGTTGACCGGGTGGATCTCGTAAGGCAGTCCGGCTTCTTCCAGGAAAATCGTGATCTTGTGGCCGTTCGGGGTGGTCCAGTAATAGAGATCGATCATGGGGATTCCTCAGCGTCTTGGCGCCGCCGGCCACTGCCGGCGGATCGGAAGGTCCATGATAGCGGCGCCCCGGGCGGGCGGCCGAATACCCGGGGGCGCGGTGCGGGTTTGGCGCCGGGCCCCGTTCAGGCGGCGCCGGGCCGGGCGCCGCCGCGCAGGCGCCACTGCCAGTTCAGGCTGACGCCGGCGGCCGCCAGGAAGATCATGGCCACGCCCAGCACCTGAGTGGCGTCCATGCGGTGGCCGTACACCACCAGGTCCAGCAGGATCGCCACGGCCGGATAGATGAAGCTGAGCGCGGCGGTCGAGGTGGTCGGCAGCTTCTGGATCGCCGAATACATCAGGATGTACATCAGGCAGGTGTGGATCAGGCCCAGCGCCACCAGGTAGCCCCATTGCAGCGGGGCCGCGGGCAGCGCCTGGAAGTCGGCCATCGGCAGCAGCATCACCGCGCCCAGCGTCACCTGCACCAGCGCCAGCACCTGCGGCGGGATGCCCTTCAGGCGCTTGACGATGACGGCAGTGACGCCGTAGAGCGCCGCCGCGCCCAGCCCCAGCAGCAGGCCCGACAGATAGGCGTCGCCGCCGCTGTGGTCGGTGAGCTTGAGCACCAGCAGCAGGCCGGCGAAGGCGATCACCGACCAGGCCAGCTTGCCGCGCGTGGGCCGTTCGCCCAGGAACAGCGCGCCCAGGCCGATCAGGAAGAAGGGCTGCACGTTGTAGACGGCGGTGGCCAGCGAGATCGAGGCCAGGCGGTAGGCCGAGAACAGCAGCACCCAGTTCAGCACCAGCGCGGCGCCGGCGGCCAGGGCCAGCGCCAGAGTGCGGGCCGTGAACAGGCCGGGCTTGAGCAGGCCGCGCGCCCAGCAATACAGGAACAGCGACAGGGCGCCGAAGACGCAGCGGAAGAACACCACGTTCCAGGCGCTCTGGCCGGATTCCAGGACGAACACGCCCAGGGTGCCGGACAGGGTCATGGCGGCGGCCATCTGGGCCAGGCCAATGCGATCGGATGAGGGGGACATGGAAGGCTCCAGGGGACCATGCGGTCCGTGATTCGATGGAGAAATTATCCCAGGCCGATCAGCACGGTTATATGATGTTGCTGCGGCAGTTTTGTGTTTGAACCTTCGTTCGGGTGGAATTTATGCAGAATGACCTAAAAAATGAAAGTCCGGTCCTGGACGGCATCGACCGCCGCCTGGTGGAGATGCTGACGGCCAATGCGCGCACCACCACCGCCGACCTGGCGCGCCAGGTCGGGATGTCCGCGCCGAGCGTGGCCGACCGCCTGCGGCGGCTGGAGGAATCAGGGGTGATCCGCGCCTACACGCTGGACGTCGATCCGGTGGCGCTGGGCTACACGCTGGAGGCCATCGTGCGCATCCGGCCGCTGCCCGGGCAGTTGCGGCGGGTCGAGGGCCTGATCCAGGAAATTCCGGAATTCGTCGAATGCGACAAGGTCACCGGCGATGACTGCTTCATCGCGCGGGTGGTGCTGCGTTCGATCACGCATCTGGACGGCATCCTGGAACGCGTGACCGAGTTCGCCGAGACCAACACCGCCATCGTCAAGGCGCACACCGTGCGCCGCCGGCTGCCGCCGTTGCGTTGAACAGGCACGGCGGAATCGGGCGCGTCGCCGGCGCGAAGGCCAGCGCGGCACGTCCTGTGGCGGCGCCAGGATCCGGGCGCGGCTGCCGGCTTGGCAGCCGTCAGGCGGCCGGCGCGGCCAACGCGCGGACGATGTCGTCCTTCAGCCCGGCCGGCGTGTCGGTGGGGGCGTAGCGCTTGATCACCTGGCCGTCGCGGCCCACCAGGAACTTGGTGAAGTTCCACTTGATGCCCTCGGTGCCGAAGACGCCGGGCTTCTCGCCCTTGAGCCAGCGGTACAGCGGGTCGGCGTTGGCGCCGTTGACGTCGATCTTGGCGAACAGCGGGAAGGTGATGTCGTACTGCGTGGTGCAGAAGTCGAGGATCTCGGCCTCGTTGCCCGGCTCCTGGCGGCCGAACTGGTCGCACGGGAAGCCCAGCACCGTCAGGCCGTCGTCGCGCAGGGCGCGGTACAGCTCTTCCAGGCCCGAATACTGCGGCGTAAAGCCGCATTTCGAGGCCACGTTCACCACCAGCAGCACCCGGCCGCGGTAGGCGGCCAGCGGCTGGTCGGCGCCGTGGATGTCGCGGGCCGAGAAATCGTAGATCGTGCTCATGCGGGCTCCTTGGGGTCAGGCGTCGGAACGGGACGAGGCCAGCGCGCCGGTTTGCGGCGGCTGCGCCATCCCGGCGTGGCGCCCATAGTAGCGCGTGCCCCACAGGGTCAGCAGCAACACCGCCGCGGTGATGGCCGCCGACATCCACGGCAGGTCGGTCAGCGGCAGCCCGTGGCCCAGCGCCAGGCTGCCGAGCCAGGCGCCGCCGGCGTTGCCCAGGTTGAAGGCGCCCTGGTTCAGCGTCGAGGCCAGGTTGGGGGCCTCGGCCGCCTGGTCCACGATCAACGTCTGCAGCAGCGGCACCACGGCAAAGCCGAGGGTGCCCCAGATGAAGGTCATCACCAGCATTGGCGCCAGCGCGTGGATGGCCTGGCTGAGCGCCAGGAACACCAGCAGCAGGCCCAGGAAGATGCGGCGCAGCGACACTTCCAGATTGCGGTCGCCCAGCTTGCCGCCGAGCGTGCTGCCCACCGTGAGCGCCACGCCGAACAGCAGCAGCACGCCGGTCACGCCGCGTTCTGACACGCCGGTGATGTCGCGCAGGATCGGCGCGATGTAGGTCAGCACGCAGAACAGCGCGGCCGAGGCCAGCACGCTGGCGACCAGCGGCCACAGCACGCGCACGTCGCGCAGCACGCGGAATTCGCGCAGGATGTTGCCGGGCTGCATCGGGATGCGGCCCGGCAGCCACGCCGCCAGCGCCGCCACCGCGACCAGCCCGATGCCGCTGACCACCCAGAAGGTCGAGCGCCAGCCCGCCACCTGGCCCAGCGCGGTGCCCAGCGGCACGCCCAGCACGTTGGCCAGCGTCAGGCCGGTGAACATCAGCGCGATGGCGCTGGAGCGCTGGTGGCGCGGCACCAGGTCGGCCGCCACCACCGCGCCGATGCCGAAAAAGGCGCCATGGCAGAAGGCGGTGAAGACGCGCGCGGCCATCAGCGTGCCGTAGCCGGGCGCCAGCGCACAGAGCAGGTTGCCCAGCACGAAGGTGCTGGCCAGGCCGATCAGCGTGGCCTTGCGCGGTAGCCGCGCGGTGATGATGGCCATGATGGGCGCGCCGATCACCACGCCCATGGCGTAGCCCGTGATCAGCAGGCCGGCGATGTCGATGCTGACGTCGAGGTCGGCGGCCACGTTGGGCAGCAGGCCCATGATGACGAATTCGCTGGTGCCGATGCCGAAGGCGGCGGCGGCGAGCGCGATGAGATGCAGGGGCATGTAAAAGCGGGGAGAGGGCCGGAGACGCACGGGGCCGCGGCGGCAGGGAAGGGAGCGTGGATTTTAGAGCAGCGGCCCGCGCGCGCCGGCGCAAATCCCTGTTGCCGATACGGGTATACCCTTGGTTCAGGCCAGTTTCAGGTCCAGCGGCGTGATGCCCGGGAACACCTGCGCCAGCCGCGCCGGACTCAGGCCGTACAGGCGCGAGAACAGGCCGGCGAATAGCGCGCGGTATTCGTTGAGCACCGGATAGTCGCGGTCCTGGAACAGGGTGTCGCGCCTGACCGCGACCTGGCGGCCGGCAATGCGCCCGCCCCGCACGTTGCCGCCCATCACCCAGTAGACCGTGCCGTGGCCGTGGTCGGTGCCCTTGTTGCCGTTCTCGCGGAAGGTGCGGCCGAATTCGCTGATGACCACCACCGTGGCCTGCTTCCAGGCCGGACCCATCGCATCGGCGTAGCCGGCCAGCGCCCGCCCCAACTGGCCGAGCCGGTTGGCCAGCATGCCGCTGGCGCCGCCCTGGCCGACGTGCGTATCCCAGCCGCCGACGTCGACGAAGCCGAGGTTGTAGCGGTCGCGCATGAAGCGGCCGATACGGCGCGCTTCCTGTTCCAGCCTGTCGGCCGATACGGCGTTGCCGCTGGCGGCCTCCATCTCGGCGTCGAGTTCGGCGCGCGTGGCGCCCATGATGCGCTGGCCCTCGGCGACCGAGGCGCCCAGGTCGGTGTGCTGGTACATGGCGGCGATGGCGCGGTTGTCGGCCTCGGACAGGCGCGACTTGCGGGCCGCGCCGCCCAGGTCGATGTTGGGCACGCGTTCGGCGCCGCGGAAGATCTGCGGCACCTCGGAGGTGAAGGCCGCCGCCTGTTCGTCCTTGCCGCCAAGCGTCGCGGCCAGGCGGTTCAGGAAGCCCGAGCGGAAGTCGCCGTTCCTGTCGCGGGCCGCGCCCTGGCCGAGTTCGATGCGGTTCTGGGTCTCGAAGTGGCTGCGGCTGGTGTCGTCGGTGCCGGCGAACGGCACGAAGGCCAACTGGCGCTTCTGGTAGAAGGGCATCAGGCTGTCGGCCAGCGCCGGGTGCAGGGCCCAGCCGTCGGCCAGGGGCAGCGCGGCGCCGGCGCCGCTGCCGGGCCTGGCGATGGCGATGCTCGGGCGCGACTCGTAGTAGAAGTCGCTGCCGGCCGGCACCAGCAGGCTGGCGGCGTCGTAGGCGCCGCGCATGAAGACGACCAGCAGCTTGTTGCCGGCGGCGGCCGGCGCGGCGTACAGGCGGTTGGCGCCGAAGACGAGCGGCGCCGAGGCCAGGAGTTGCAGGATGCGGCGGCGGTCCATGATGGGTTTCTCCCGCGGCGCCTCAGCGCCGCATGAATTCGGGCGAGGCCAGCAGATAGGTGTTGGCGTCCCTGGGGTTCTTCGCCTGCGCGATGGCGTCGCGGGTGGCGGGCGACAGGCGCGCGAACAGGCCGTCGCCGGCGTTCTCGCGCAACAGTTCGGGCAGGCGCGGCAGTTCCACCGGCCCTTTGTCGTCGCCTTCGCGATAGAAGGCCTGCGGCGCGGCGGCGATGGCGCGCGCCACTTCGAAGCGCGCGGTCATCTGGCCCGAGCCGGCCCAGTCCGACTGCGCCTGCGGGTAGCCGTCGGGCGTCAGGCGCTGGTTCAACGGCTGACCCAGTTGCCGCAGCATGGCCAGGCCCGGCCGCGGGTTGACGATGGGCGGCAGGTCGGCATAGGTCAGGCGCAGTGCCGAGTAAACGTAATGCACCGGGTCCTTGAACACGCCCGTCTTGAGCGACCGCGTGAATTCCGGCGAGCCATACAGCGTCTGCAAGGTGGCGGCGATGTCGCCGTCGCTGGCCTGGAAGGTCTTGGCCATCTTGTCGATCACGGAGGCCGGCGGCGCGTCGCCCATGAAGTAGGCGGCCAGCTTGGCGCTGATGAAGCGCGCGGTGGCGGGATGGCGCGCCAGCAGGTCCACGGCCTCGTCGACCTCGGCCAGGCCGGCGCCGCGGATGGTGTGCCCCAGGAAGCGCTTGTCGCCGTAATCGTGGCGCGCCGGGTTGAACAGGAACAGGCCGTCCAGCGCCACCTGATCGCGCAGCGCCGGCCGGACCTTGGGCGGCCCGTCCTGGTTGTGGATGCCCAGGCCGGTGAGGATGCGCGCCAGTTCCTGCACGTCGGCCTGCGTGTAGCCGCCCTTGACGCCCAGCGTGTGCAGCTCCATCAGTTCGCGCGCGTAGTTTTCATTGATGTGCCCGGCGGCGTTCTGGGTGTTGTCCAGGTACGCCAGCATCGCCGGCGAACGCAGCGTGGCCGCCAGCAGGTCGCGGAACTTGCCAAGCGCGTGCGGGCGGATGGCGCGTTCCTCGTACTGGTCGATGTAGGTGCCGATGTCGTTCTTGGCCGCGTAGACGTTGAAGTGGTTCATCCAGAACCAGGTCATCTGTTCCTGCAACTGGTTGGGCGAGTACAGCGCGCGGTAGAACGCGCGGCTGGCGGTGTCGTCGGCGCGCTGGCGCGAGATGGCGCGGGCGTCGCGCTGGGCCTGCTGGCTGGCGTCGGGGGAGGCGTTCTTGGCGCCCTGGCGCAGGCTGCGCTGTTCGGCGTGCGCGTCCTCGGCGCTTTGGCGCGAGATCGACAGCGCGTCGATGCGCTGCTGCACGGCGGCGGGCAGGCGCGCCTTCGGGTCGGGATGCAACTGCGCCTGCAGGTAGCGCTGCGGGCCGAGTTGGCGCATGCGCGCCAGCTCGGCGGGGGTGGCGCCCCAGGTGATGCGGTTGACCAGCGCGGCCTCGAGCGCCTGGGCCTCGGAGCCGGTGGCGGGTATGGATGCGGTGGGCGGCGCGGCCGTCGCAGGGGCCGCGGCCAGCAGGGGGGCGGCGAGCAGGGGCGCGGCGAGCGCCAGGGCCGCCAATGGCGGCCGCCGGGCCGCGAGGCGACGCAGGAAGAGGCGGCGCGGGAAAAAGAGACGCGGGAAAAGGCGCATGTTCGGCATGAAGCGGCACCTTGCGGGTTGACGGTTGCGGCCTGCCTTCAGCAGGCGGTCAGGGTCGGCTGCGCGCGCTGCGGCCGATCCTGAGCATGTGACAGGATAGTCGCACCGCCATTCCCGTCGCGGCGCTGCTTGAAACGCAAGGAAACCGATGCTTGTGCAGTGCGCCGCCGCTTTCCCTGCGCGGCGCGGGGCCATTGCCGCCGATGGGCGGTCCGCGGCCTATCATGTGCCATCGCAGTCAGCGCAAGCGGCGCAAAGGAGGCCGGGCATGCGGGAAATGATCGATCGTCTGGAAACCATGTTGGCCAAAGGCACCGACAATATGTTGTTGCGATTCTCGCTGGGCAAGGCCTACGCCGAGCAGGAATGCTACGGCGACGCCGAGACGCATCTGCGCGCCTCGCTGGTGTTCGATCCGGCCTACTCGGTGGCCTGGAAGTGGCTGGGCAAGGCCTGCCTCGGCCGCGGCGACAAGGCTGGCGCCCGCGCCGCCTGGGAGTCGGGCCTGAAGGCCGCGCAGGCGCGCGGCGACAAGCAGGTCGAGAAGGAATTGCTGGTATTCATCAAGCGGCTCGACAAGGAGGCCGCCGCGCCGCAAGAGTGACCCGCTATTGCCGCTTGGCCGGCCCGGGTCCGCGCCCGAATCCACGCCGGCGCCGGGGCTATGAGGGGCGCCGTTCCAGCAATGGTTGTCCTTGCCGGGGCGCGGTGATCAACGCCGCTGTCACGGGCGCGGCGGCGCGCTTGGGCAACACGGTCTGGGCGCCGGCGATGCGGAACACCTCGATGGCGTGGCGCAGTTGGGCCCCGCGTGTGCGCAGGTTGTCGACCGCCAGGCTGGCCTGCTCCACCCGCGCCGCGTTGCTTTGCGCGGCGCTGTCGGTTTCCGAGATGGTGCGGCTGACGTTGTCGATGCCGGTGTGCTGCTCGTTGGACGTGGCGGCAATCTCGTTGACGATCTGGGTCACCTGCTGCACCGAGCCGACGATGTCGAGCATGGCCTCGCCGGCGCGCTCGACGTGGCGCACGCCGTCCTCGACCTTGTGGTTCGACGCCTCGATCAGTTCCTTGATCTCGCGCGCTGCCGTGGCGCTTTTCTGCGCCAGGCTGCGCACTTCGGAGGCCACCACCGCGAAACCCTTGCCGGCCTCGCCGGCGCGGGCCGCTTCCACTGCGGCATTGAGCGCCAGGATGTTGGTCTGGAAGGCGATGCCGTCGATGATGCCGACGATCTCGCGGATGCGCGCGGTGCTTTGCACGATGCCCTGCATCGCCCGCACCGCGTCGTCCACAACCTCGCCGCCGCGCTTGGCCACGTCGGACGCCTGGTTGGCCATCTGGTCGGCGCCGTGCGCGTTGGTGGCGGTCTGTTTCACCGTGGACGCCAGTTGTTCCATGCTGGCCGCGGCTTCCTCCAGCGAGGCTGCCTGGCGCTGCGTGTGGGCCGAGAGGTCGGCATTGCCATCGGCGATTTCGGCGGCCGAGGTCAGCGCGCTTTCGATGCCGCTGTGGACGTCGCGGGTGATGCTGACCAGGCTCTTGCGCATCACTTCCAACGAGAATTTCAGGGCCCCGATCTCGTCGCGGATGCTGGCGGGGGGCAGCGGCGTGCTGAGGTTGCCAGCGGCGATCTGGCGCGTGAAGTCGGTGGCGGTGACCAGCAGGCCGGTGATCGAGCGGGCAAAGCCCCAGCCCGAGGCGAAGATCAGGATCACGCCGCCGGCCAGCATGGCCGCCGCCAGCGCGATCTCCTCGGTGCTCATGCGGTCGAGCATGCCGTATAGCGCCACGCCGGCCGCGCCCAGGAACAGCGTCGAAGCCAGCATGGCCCAGGCCAGCATGCGCGAGCGCACGCCGGTCAGGCGCCAAATCTTGAGACGCGCCAGTACGCCGCGCAGGCCGGTCGGCTTGACCTGGCCGCGGCTGAGCCTGAAGCCGCGCGCGGTGCCGGCGCGCAGTTGCCGGTAGGCCGCGTCCGCGGCGTCGATCTGGGCCCGGGTCGGCTTGACCCGCACCGAGGCATAACAGACCGTCTCGCCGCGCTCGATGATGGGGGTGACGTTGGCCAGCACCCAGTAGAAGCCGCCATCCTTGCGGCGATTCTTGACCACGCCGGTCCAGGATTCGCCGCGCTGGATGGTACGCCACAGGTCTTCGAACGCCTCTTCCGGCATGTCGGGGTGGCGCACGATGTTGTGGGCCGCGCCCACCAGTTCCTCGCGGGCGAAGCCGCTGACCTCCACGAACGCGGGATTGGCGTAGATGATGCGGCCGCGGGCGTCGGTGCGCGAGATCAGGTACTGCTCGTCGTGAAGCGTGTATTCCTTGTCGTAGACCGGCTGGTTGTTGCGCATGCGTCTTTCGTCCTCTGATGGGCGGGGGCGTGTTGCTGCTGCCGGATCATCGGGGACGGGCGATATCGCCGGGTTGATCTACATCAAAATATTTTGAAACGATGCGAAACGTAAACGGCCGCAAGCGGGCGGGGCCGTGATGTGATGGACGATTTTTGGCCGGCCGGCTCAGGCCTTGGGCAGGTTGCCGAAGGCCTCCAGCGCGCGCAGGCGGCTCTGCGCCAGGTCGACGATGGGCAGGGGATAGCCGGCCGCCGCGCGTTCCATCGGGCTGGGATCGTGGATGGCGCTGTCGTCCAGGTGGGCCAGCTCGGGCAGCCATTCGCGCAGGAACACGCCGCGGGGATCGAACTTGCGCGATTGCGACAGCGGATTGAAAACGCGGAAGTAGGGCACGGAATCCGCGCCGGTGGACGCGCTCCATTGCCAGCCGCCGTTGTTGGCGGCCAGGTCGCCGTCGACCAGGTGCGCCATGAACCAGGCTTCGCCCAGGCGCCAGTCGATCAGCAGGTTCTTGGACAGGAACATGGCCGTGACCATGCGCAGCCGGTTGTGCATCCAGCCCAGCGCCAGCAATTGCCGCATGGCGGCGTCGACGATCGGCAGGCCGGTGCGGCCCTGCTGCCAGGCCGCGAGGTCGTCGGGCGCGTCGCGCCACGGCACCGCGGCGGTTTCCGGCTTCATCGGCCGGTGCATCGACAATTCGGGGCAGGCCGCCAGCAGATGCTGGTAGAACTCGCGCCACAGCAGTTCGTTGATCCAGGTGGCGGCGCCGGCATTGCCGCTCTCCAGCTCGCCGTGGTTGGCCGCCTGCGCCGCGCGCAGGGCCTGGCCCGGCGACAGCACGCCGGCGGCCAGGTACGGGGACAGGCAACTGGTGGCCGGCAGGCTGGGGAAGTCGCGTTCGTCGCGATAGGCGTCGATGACTCCATCGACGAAGGCGTCCAGTCGTTCGCCCGCCGCGCTCTCGCCGGCCGGCCACAGCGCGCGGATGGCGTCGCTGGCGGGCGGGTAGCCGTCGAACGCGTCGGGCAGCGGGTCGGCCTGCCAGGCCGGCGCGGCCTGCGGCCTGGGCGCCGGCGTCGCGCGCAGCGGGGCGCTGCGCAGGCGTTCGCGGCAGGCGCGCGCATATGGGGTGTAGACACGGTAGCAGTCGCCCTTGCCGGTCACCACGGTGCCCGGACGCAGCAGCGAGGCGCCGTGGTGCAGGTGCCAGTCGATGTCGGCCTCGGCCAGCCGCTGCGCCACGGCGTCGTCGCGGCGGCGCTCGTTGACGGCCCATTCGGTGTTGGCGTGCACCTGCGCGATGCCGTGTTCACGGCAGAAGCCGGCCAGCGCTTCGGGCACCTGGTCCCAGGTGTCCAGCGTCAGCAGCTTCAGCGGAATGCCGAGGCGGCCCAGGTCCCGCGACAGCTCGCGCAGGTTGCGCAGCCAGAAGTCGACCTTGGCCGGCGCCTCGCCGTGGCGGCGCCATTGGCCCGGCGCGGCAATGAACAGGGCAGTGACCGTGCCCGCCTGCGCCGCGGCTGCCAGGGCGGGGTTATCGTGCAGGCGCAGGTCGGTGCGCAGCCAGATCAGGGTATGCATGAGGGCGGTCGTTCCGGAAAGGGGCGGCGGGAAGGGCGCGGCAAAGGCAGGCATTCTATCGCGCCCCGGCGGCGCCTCCGCGAGCCGGGCGGCTGCCCACACCATGTAAAAACTACGAGTAGATGTGACGGCGGTGACGGCGCGTGCGCCGCCAGCGGGCGCAGGGGGGGACGGCGGATGCCCGGGCGATGCCGGCCGGCCGGCGGTCAAACCATGAAACACGCTGGCGCCGCCGCCTTATTGACGCCGCCGCGGCCCGCGCCATGTAATCCAATTACCGACAAAGCAAAAAATGAACGCCATGGGACATCTGATGGATTTCCGCGCGTCCTTCCTGAGGGGACGCGCACCCGCCGCCAAGACGCCAGGCGATGTATTGCAGGATCTGTGGCGTTCCTTCGACCTGCCCGGCGAATCGCTCGAGCACGTGGTGCTGATCGGTAACGAGCCGGTGCTGCCGTCCTCATTCGCGGTGGGGACGGCGGCCCAGGTCAGCATGGCGGCGGCGGCGCTGGCCGCGGCCGAGTTGTGGCATCTGCGCGGCGGCGAGCGGCAGCAGGTTGGCGTGGACATGCTGCACGCGGCGCAGGAATGCCGCAGCCACTTCCTCATCAACGGCGCCTCGCCGGATCCGCGCGATCCGATCACTGGCGTGTATCGCTGCGGCGATGGCGGCTGGGTCCGCATCCATGCCAATTTTCCGCACCATCGCGACGGCGCCCTGGCCTTGCTGGGCTGTCCGACCGGCGACGGCGCCACCCGCGAAGCGGTCGAGCAGGCGCTGGGCCGCTGGCGCGCGCAGGATTTCGAGCAGGTGGCGGCGGACGCAGGCATGGTGGTCACCGCCATGCGCAGTTTCGATGAATGGGACCGCCACCCCCAAGGGCAGGCGATCGCGGCTCAGCCGCTGCTGACGGTCGAGCGCATCGGCGAGGCCGACCCGCGGCCCCTGCCCAAGTATGGGCACGATCCGCGCCCGCTACAGGGCATCCGCGTGCTGGACCTGACCCGCATCATCGCCGGCCCGGTCTGTGGCCGGGCGTTGGCGGCCTACGGCGCCGACGTGATGCTGGTGAATTCGCCGCACCTGCCCAATATCGCCAACCTGATCGACACCAGCCGCGGCAAGCTGTCGGTACACGCCGACCTGGACACCGCCGACGGCCGCATCGCGCTGGCCAATCTGCTGCGCAGCGCGCATGTGTTGGTGCAGGGCTATCGGCCCGGCGGCATGGCCGCGCTGGGGTTCGGTCCGCAGGACGCGGCGCGCCTGCGGCCGGGCATCGTCTACGTGTCCCTGTCCGCCTACGGCGCCTCCGGCCCATGGGCGGGCCGGCGCGGCTTCGATTCGCTGGTGCAGACCGCCGCCGGCTTCAACCATGCCGAGGCCGAGGCCGCTGGCCAGGACGCGCCCAGGGCGCTGCCGATGCAGATCCTGGATCACGCCTCGGGCTACCTGATGGCGTTCGGCGCACAGGTGGCGCTGGCGCGCCAGGCCACCGAGGGCGGCAGTTGGCATGTACAGGTGTCGCTGGCGCAGACCGCGCATTGGTTGCGCACGCTGGGCCGCATCGACGGCGGCCTGAACCGCGCCATGCCAGGCTTCGAGGGCATGATGGAAACGGAGGCATCGGGGTTCGGCGAATTGATCGCGATGCGCCATGCCGCGCAGTTCTCGCTCACGCCGGCTCGCTGGACCCGGCCTTCCAGCCCGCCTGGCACGCATCCGACGGTGTGGCCGTTCAATTGACGGCATCGCGGCCGCGTTATTTCTTGCCGGCCTTCCAGTCGCGCAGCGCCTTCATGGTGTTAGTGACGTGGGCCTCGGGGTTCATGTTGGTGTATTCGTACAGGATCCTGCCTTCGGGCGAGATCACGTAGGACACGCGCTGGGCGCGCTCGGGCCGCGCGTCCAGCACCGCGTCGTAGGCCTTCATGATCTTGCCGTCGCCGTCGGCCGCCACCGCGAACTTGCTGCGGCATTCGCTGACCGAGAATTTGTTCAGGGTGTCGATGTCGTCGGCCGAGACGCCGATGACGGTGGCGCCCAGCGACTTGTATTCGTCGGTGGCCTCGGCGAAGTCATGGGCCTCGATGGTGCAGCCCGCCGTGAAGGCGGCGGGGTAGAAATACAGGACGACCGGACCCTTCTTGAGCGCCTCGGCCAGCTTGAAGGTGAACACATTGCCGCCGAGCGAGGCCTGGGCGCTGAAGTCGGGCGCGGGCGCGCCGACGTTGAGGGCGGCCTGGGCGGCGGGGCCGGCCAGCAGGCCGCAGGCGAGGAACAGGGGGGCAAGGCGCTTCATAGGGGTCTCCGCGAATCGATGGGCCGTGGGCCGCGTGGACATCGACGGGGCCGGGCCTGACCACTGTAGCCGCGTCGTCCGCAGGAATCCAGCCCGGCGGACGACGCGGCCTTAGTTGCGAGGTCAGTCGCGGCCGCCACGTTCATGCGGCGCGCCGCGCTCGCCGCCACCGCCGCGTTGCGGTTCCTGGCCGCCGGATGGCCGCCCGCCGCCGTGTTGCGGATTGCCCTGGGGCCGGGCCTCGGGGCGGTTGGCGGGAACCGCATGCGACTCGCGTGGCGCGCGTGGCGCCAGGTTGTCCGGGGCCTGGCCGGGACGCGGCCCTTGCTGCGGCCGAGCCTGGGGCTGGGCTTGCGGCGGTCGCGATTGCATCTGACTGGGCGGCTGGGCCTGTGGCGGCCTCGATTGCGCTTGACTCGGCGGCTGGGCCTGCGGCGCGTTTTGCGGTTGCCGCGCTTGCGGTTGGCCGGGCGTCTGTGCCTGCGGCGGGCGGGCCTGCTGCCCCGGCGCCTGCGCAGCAGGCGGGCCGCCGGCACCGCCACGATTGAAATCCGCGCGCGGGCCGCCGGGCGTCGCGGCGCCCGGTCCACGGTCCGGGCCATTGCCCGGTCGATTCTGCGCGCCGCTTCCCGGACCGTTTCCTGGGCCATATCCTGGCCCATTTCCAGGCCCGTTGCCCTGGCCCGCGCCGGGGCGCGGTCCCGCAGCCGGCCCGCCGCGGCCCGGCGCATGGTCCACGAACGCCTGCGGCGGCCGCCCCTGGTTGTGGTCGAAGAACTGGGCGCGGTTGCCGCCGGCCTCGCGCACGAAGCCGCGTTGCACGTCGGTGGGCGGATGGTGTGGTTCGTTGCGCGCGGCGACCTCGCGCGGGTCGGGCCGGCGCTGGATGCCGGCCGGGCCGCCGTTGTAGCTGATGCGGCGGTTGTCGATATTGTTGTTGACCACCACCGTGTGGTTGTAGACGTTGGTGACGCGGGTGACGTTCACGTTGGTCACGGCGCGGTTGTAGAAGAAGCGGTCGTGATCCCAGTAACCGCCGACGTAGCCGATGCCGATATAACCAAAGCCGTAGTTGACGCCGCCGTAGAAGCCGATGTGCGGCCCCCAGTAACCCGCATGCCACAGGTAGACGCCGTCGACGAAGCCCCAGTAGCCCGGGGTCCACAGCGCGCCGGTGTAGGGCGCCAGCACCCAGGCGCCAGGCACCCAGAAGTAGCCGTAGCGATTCAGGCTCCAGTAACCCGGCACCCACATGTAGCCGTCGCCGGGGGCGGGCGGTTGCGTGTAGACCGGCAGGGGCGGAGGCGGTTGCGGGCTGCGGTCGATCGGCGCCAGGTTGGCATTGGCGGGATCGCCGTTGTCGTAGGCGGGGGCGGCTGGAGCGGCGGGCGGCGCGTACGTCTGCGCCATTGCGCCGGCGCAGACGGTCATCAGCACGACGGCGGCCAGGGGGCGCAGGCGGGGAAGCGGGGCGAGGGCATTCATGGCGTTTCCTTTGCGCGGCGCGGCGCGCGGATCAATAGCCGTGGTAGTAGCCACCGTGATAGTAATAGTGCGGCGCGGGGTAATAGTAATAAGCAGGCGCCGGCCGGTAATAAGCCGGGCGCGCCGGCACCACCACACAGCCGGTCAGGGCGCTGGCCATCGCCAGCATCAACAGAATCGTCTTCTTCATTTGGGATCTCCTGCCGAGCGCCTGGCGTGCGTCACGCCTTCCTTGGGCTCGTAGGGATTAGGCCATGACCGCGGGGGCGAGTTCTGGGTCTGTAATGGATCCGAAACAGCTTTCAGGTGACGGATGTTTGCGCCGGCGTGACCGTTGATGTCGTTCGTAGCAATTGTTCCGGCCCGCGGCCCAGCGGCCGGCCGTCCATGAAAAAGGCCGCCTCGCGGCGGCCTTGAGAGGGTGGCGCGAGGCGCCGGGGCGGTCAGTTCCAGCGGCCGCCGTTGCCGGCCAGGCTGAAGCGGCCGGCGCCCATGAAGGCGATGGCCAGGGCCGTGAACAGGAACATGCCTTGCAGTTCCAGCGCCCAGCCGCCGTTGTTGGTCAGGCTGCCGATCTGGCCGGTATGGGCCAGCAGGATCGCGACCACCATGTTGATGGCGATGATCAGGCCGCCCAGGCGGGTGTAGACGCCGATGATCAGCAGCACCGGCGCGATGATTTCGCCGATGTAGACGCCGTAGGCCAGGAAGCCGGGCAGGCCGTGCGAGGACAGCATGCCGGCGATGCCGCCGACGCCGCCGCCGGTGATCTTGAACAGGCCATGGAGCAGAATCAGGATGCCGAGGGTCAGGCGCAGGATCAGCTTGCCGGTGTCGTCGGATTTGATCATGGTGGATTTCTCTTATGGTGGTTAAGGGGGATGCGATGCGCCGGTTGGAGCGCACGCCGAGCCTTTGGTTCCCGCTCCCGCGCCGGCTGGCGCGGGGTTGGCCATTATTACAAATCCGGAATGTGACCAGCAAGCGTTTTGCCGGGGGGGACGGCCAGTCGGTGCTGACGAATGCTTACAGTTCCTCGAGATAGCGCATGCGGAAGCGCCGGCCCTTGATGTTGCTGTTGGACAGGCGCGAGAAAGCCTGCTTGGCGATCTTGCGGTCCAGCGCCACGTAGGCGTTGAACTCGGTGATGTTGATCTTGCCGACCTGCTCGAAGGCCAGGCCGCCGTCGCCGGTCAGGGCGCCCAGCAGGTCGCCGGGGCGCAGCTTGTCCTTCTTGCCGCCCTGGATGCACAGCGTCACCATGGGCGCGCGCAGGGGGCGGTCGGCCTTGGGGCGCAGCGATTTCAGGTCGCCCCAGGTCAGCGGCGCGCCCTGGTATTGCTCGATCAGGTTGGCCCAGCGCATTTCGTCGGGCGAGCACAGGCTCAGGGCCAGGCCCTTCTGGTCGCCGCGGCCGCTGCGGCCGATGCGGTGCACGTGGACTTCGGTGTCCTTGGTGACGTCGACGTTGATGACCGCGCCCAGGTTCTGGATGTCCAGGCCGCGCGCGGCCACGTCGGTGGCCACCAGCACGGCGCAGCTCTGGTTGGCGAACTGGATCAGGATCTCGTCGCGCTCGCGCTGTTCCAGGTCGCCGTTCAGCGCCAGGGCGCTGATGCCGTCGGCCTGCAAGCGTTCGACCAGATCGTGGCTGCGGATCTTGGTGTTGCAGAAGGCCAGCGTCGAGACCGGGCGGAAATGCGCCAGCAGCCTGGCCACCGCGTCCAGGCGTTCGGCCGGGTCGATCTCGTAGAAGATCTGTTCGATGCGGCTGGCGTCATGCTGCGCCTCGACCTTGACCTCGGCCGGGTTGCGCAGGAAGCGCGCGCTCAGCTTGCGGATGTTGTCGGGGTAGGTGGCCGAGAACAGCAGGGTCTGGCGCTTGGCGGGGCAATGCGAGGCGATCGCCACGATGTCGTCGTAGAAGCCCATGTCGACCATGCGGTCGGCTTCGTCCAGCACCAGCGTGGTCAGGCCGGACAGGTCCAGGCTGCCGCGTTCCAGGTGGTCCTGGATGCGGCCGGGCGTGCCGACCACGATGTGGGTGCCGCGCGCCAGCGATTCGGCCTGCGGGCGGGCCGCGGCGCCGCCGCACAGCGTCAGGATCTTGACGTTGGCGATCTGGCGCGCCAGCCGGCGCAGCTCCTGCGCCACCTGGTCGGCCAGCTCGCGGGTCGGACAGAGCAGCAGCGCCTGCGGCGTCAGGCGGGTGGGATCGAGCTTTTGCAGCACGCCCAGGCCAAAGGCCGCGGTCTTGCCGCTGCCGGTCTTGGCCTGCGCGATCAGGTCGCGGCCTTCCAGGATCAGCGGCAGGCTTTGCGCCTGGATCGGCGTCATCTGCTCGAACCCCAGGCTTTGCAGGTTATCGAGCAGGGCGGGCAAAAGGGGCAGGGAAGTAAAGGGCGTCTGGGTCACGGCAGGGGCTCTCGCAGGAACTGCGATAAATACGGATTCGGCCGACAGTGTAAGGCCTGCGGGTCCCGAGGGCGCCCGGACCGGCGCACGCACCGGCCGCCGGGCGCGCGCCAATTCGGGGGCGCGTGGCGCTATCCGGCCGACGGTTCGTAGGTGCCCGCCAGCGCCCGCGCCGCTTCCTGCATGCGCGGCAGCCAGGCGCGCGCGCCGTCGATCGACAGCCGCGCCATCGGCGCGTGCAGCGCCACGGCGGCGATGGCGCGGCGCCCGCGCATGATCGGCACCGCCATGCAGACGATGCCGAGCAGGAATTCCTCGCGGTCGAAACTGGCGCCTTCCTTGCGGATCGCCAATAGCTCGCGTTCCAGCGCCGCCGCGTCGCATAGCGTGTTGGGCGTGTAGCGCGGCAGCGGCGCCGCCGCCAGCAGCCGCGCGCGCGCCTCGCGCCGCATGTGCGCCAGGAACAGCTTGCCGCTGGCGCTGCAATGCAGCGGCACGCGCGAGCCGGGCTGCAGGTTGACGCGCAGCGGCCAGGCGGTCTCGACCCGGTCCAGGTAGATGACCTCGTCGCCGTCCAGCATGGTGCAGTTGCAGGTTTCGCCGATCTCGTCGACCAGGCTGTCGAGGATGCGGTGGCGCTCGGCCCGCAGGGGCGAATTGAGCAGGGTGTCGCGCGCCAGCAGCGCCAGCCGCGGGCCGGTGATGTAGCTCTTGCCTGCGGGCTCGCGCAGCAGCATGCCGGCGTCCACCAGCCGCGACACGATGCGCAGCACGGATGGCTTGGGCAGGCCGGTGGCCTCGGTCAGCGCCGCCAGCGATACCGGCGTCTCGGAACCGGCGACCTGTTCCAGCAGGGATAGCGCGCGCAGCGCCGCGGAGGATTCGTCTTTCATCTTTCAATATTTGAAGATTTGGCGAAAGGCCGCCAGGTTGATGCGGATTCTGCAGAAAATGGAACGCTGCAGGGTGGGAAATGCTGGAGTTCTGCTGCAGTATCGGTTCACCCCGGCCAATATGCAATCCAAGCCGCGCCGGTCCGCCAGGAGAGAGACCATGAGCAGCAAACAACACATGACCCCCAGCGAAGCGTTCGTCGAGACGCTGGTGGCGCAGGGCGTCAAGGACGTTTTCGGCATCGTCGGCTCGGCCTTCATGGACGCGCTGGACCTGTTCCCGGCCGCCGGCATCCGCTTCGTGCCGACGGTGCACGAGCAGGGCGCCGCCCACATGGCCGACGGCTATTCGCGCGTCACCGGCCGCCACGGCGTCTGCATCGCGCAGAACGGCCCGGGCATCACCAACTTCGTCACCGGCGTGGCCGCGGCCTACTGGGCTCACAGCCCGGTGGTGGCGATCACGCCCGAGACCGGCACGTCCGGGATGGGCCTGGGCGGCTTCCAGGAAACCGAGCAGTTGCCGATCTTCTCGCGCATCACCAAGTACCAGGCGCACGTCAACCGCCCCGACCGCATGGCCGAATTCACCGCCAAGGCCTTCGACAACGCGCTGGCCGAGCGCGGCCCGACCCAGTTGAACATCCCGCGCGATTATTTCTATGGCGAGATCGACGTGGCGATTCCGGAGCCGCGCCGCATCCGCCGCGGCCCGGGGTCCGACGAGGACCTGGAAGCGGCCGCGCGCCTCCTGGCCAGCGCCAGATTCCCGGTGATCGTCGCCGGCGGCGGCGTGCTGTTCTCGGCCGGCCAGGCCGAATGCGTGGCGCTGGCCGAATTGCTGGGCGCGCCGGTGGTCACCAGCTACCTGCACAACGACGCCTTCCCGGCCAGCCATCCGCTGTGGTGCGGACCGCTGGGCTACCAGGGCTCCAAGGCCGGCATGAAGCTGCTGTCCCAGGCCGACGTGGTGCTGGCGCTGGGCACGCGCCTGGGACCCTTCGGCACCTTGCCGCAGCACGGGCTGGACTACTGGCCGCAGAACGCGCGCATCATCCAGGTCGACGCCGACCACCGCATGCTGGGCCTGGTGCGGCCGGTGTCGGTGGGCATCTGCGGCGACGCCAAGCCGGCGGCGGCGGCGCTCGCCGCGAAACTGCGCGATCGCGAGGTCGCCTGCGTGGCCACCAAGGCGGCGCGCGGCGAAGAGATCGCGGCGCAGAAAAGCGCCTGGGAAAAGGAACTGGACGGCTGGTCGCACGAGCGCGACGACTGGAGCCTGGACATCATCGAGCACGGCGGCGGCCGCATGCATCCGCGCCGCATGCTGCGCGAACTGGAGCGCGCCATGCCCAAGCATGTGATGGTGTCCACCGACATCGGCAACATCTGCTCGGTGTCCAACAGCTACCTGCGCTTCGACGAACCGGATTCGATGCTGGCGGCCATGAGCTTCGGCAACTGCGGCTACGCGCTGCCCGCGCTGATCGGCGCCAAGCTTGGGCGCCCGGACCGGCCGGCGGTGGCCTACGTTGGCGATGGCGCCTGGTGCATGAGCTTCCAGGAACTGCTGACCTGCGTGCGCGAACGCATCCCGGTGACGGCGGTGGTGTTCCACAACGGCCAGTGGGGCGCGGAAAAGAAGAACCAGGTGGATTTCTACGGCCGCCGTTTCGTCGGCAGCAACCTGCAGAATCCCAACTTCGCGGAACTGGCGCGGGCCATGGGCGCCGAGGGCATCCGGGTCGAGCATGCCGACCAGGTCGGCGCGGCGCTGCAGGCCGCGTGCAAGGCGCAGTCCGAGGGCAAGACCACCGTGCTGGAGATGATGGTGAGCCAGGAGCTGGGCGATCCGTTCCGCCGCGACGCGCTCAAGCAGCCGCTGCGCCTGCTGGACAAGTACAAGCGCTACGTCAACCAGCCGTTCCAGCCGGGCGAGGTGCCGCTGCCGATCGACCCGGTGCGCGGCTGACGCCATGGCCAGCGACCGCTTGTTCGAGCCGCTGCGGGCCGCGGCGCTGTCGGCGGGGCGGGTGCGCACGGCGGTGGCCTATCCGCTGTGCGCGTCCAGCCTGGGCGCCGCGGTGCAGGCGCGAGAAGCCGGCTACATCGAGCCGCTGCTGGTCGGGCCGGCGGCCCGGCTGGCGGCCTTGATGGCCGAACTGGGCCTGCGTGCCGGCTCGCTGGAGATCGTCGACACGCCCGACGACGAGGTGGCCGCCGCGCGCGCCGCCGCCGGCCTGGCGCGCGACGGCGCCGTCGGCATGCTGATGAAAGGCAGTCTGCACACCGACCACTTCATGTCGGCGGTGGTGGCGCGCGAATCGGGCCTGCGCACCGGCCGGCGCATCAGCCATGCCTTCGTGATGGCGGCGGCCGCGTATCCCAAGCTGTTCATCCTGACCGACGCCGCCGTCAACATCGCCCCGACCCTGCAGGAGAAGGCCGACATCGCGCAGAACGCCATCGACCTCGCGCGCGCGCTGGGCGTGGCGCGGCCCAAGGTGGCGGTGCTGTGCGCCACCGAATCGGTCAACCCGGCGATGCCGGCCACGCTGGACGCGGCGGCCCTGTCGAAGATGGCCGACCGCCAGCAGATCCGCGGCGGCCAGATCGACGGTCCGCTGGCGTTCGACAACGCCATCTCGCGCCAGGCGGCCGAGCAGAAGGGCATCGTCTCGCCGGTGGCGGGCGATGCCGACATCCTGCTGGTGCCCGATATCGAGGCCGGCAACATGCTCTACAAGGAACTGACCTGGCTGGCTGGCGCGGCCACCGCCGGGCTGGTGCTGGGCACGCGCGTGCCGGTGCTGCTGACCAGCCGCTCGGACGCGGTGCAGGCGCGGGTCGACAGCTGCGCGGTGGCGGCGCTGTATGCGCGGGCGCTGGCGGCCGGCGCGCGTTGAATCGGGTCGCCCGCCGGCCTGGCACCATCAAGTCCGGCGGTTTGGTACTAAGCCGGACCCCCCGGGTTGACTAGGCTAGCGCCATAGCCATCGTTTGAATGGCTCATGCCAACAATGCCAAGGGGTGGATGATGCGCAGCGCGACACGCGGCTTTGCCGCAATACTGACAGCATGGGCCTTGATGGCCGGCACGCACGCGGCGCGGGCCGCCGACGCGCCCAAGCCGGGCGGCACGCTGGTGATCGGCTCGACCCAGGTGCCGCGGCACCTGAATGGCGCGGTGCAATCGGGCATCGCCACGGCGCTGCCCAGCGCCCAGCTTTTCGCCAGCCCGCTGCGCTACGACGCCAACTGGAAGCCGCAACCCTACCTGGCGCAGTCGTGGGAGCTGGCGCCGGACGCCAAATCGCTGACCCTGCACCTGCGCCACGACGCGCTGTTCCACGACGGCAAGCCGGTCACGTCCGAGGACGTGGCGTTCTCGGTGATGGCGGTCAAGCAGAATCATCCGTTCCAAAGCATGCTGGCGCCCGTCGAAAGCGTCGACACGCCCGATCCCTACACCGCCGTGCTGCGCATGAGCAAACCGCATCCGGCGATCCTGCTGGCGCTGTCGCCGGCGTTGATGCCGGTGCTGCCCAAGCACATCTATGGCGACGGGCAGGACCTGAAGAACCATCCGCGCAATTCGGCCAACGTGGTCGGCTCGGGCCCCTTTACGCTCAAGGACTTCAAGCCGGGCCAGGAGATCGTGCTGGAGCGCTTCGACAAGTTCTTCGAAAAGGGCAAGCCCTACCTGGACCGGGTGGTGGTGAAGATCAATCCCGACGCCACCAACCTGCTGATCGGGCTGGAGCGCGGCGACATCGGCGTGCTGCCGTACATGACCGAGCCGACCATCCTGCGCCGCGCCAAGGACAATCCGCAGATCGTCATGACCGATCGCGGCTACGAAGGCATCGGCGCGCTTGGCTGGCTGGCGTTCAATACCGCGCGCAAGCCGCTGGACGACGTGCGCGTGCGGCAGGCCATCGCCTACGCCACCGACAAGGGGTTCATCACCAAGGCGCTGAACGCCGGCTTCGCCAAGCCGGCGGACGGGCCGATCGTGGCGTCCAGTCCCTACGCGACCCAGGACCTGAAAAAGTATCCGCTGGACCTGAAGAAGGCCGAGCAGTTGCTGGATGAAGCCGGCTTCAAGAAGGATGGCAAGGGCGAGCGCATGGCGCTGACGGTCGACTACATGCCGGGCAGCGACGTGCAGGGCAAGAACGTCGCCGAATACCTGCGCAGCCAGTTGAAGAAGATCGGCATCGCGGTGCAGGTGCGCGCCTCGCCCGACTTCCCGACCTGGGCCAAGCGCATCGCCAGCCATGACTTCGACATGACCACCGACATCGTCTTCAACTGGGGCGATCCGGTGATCGGCGTGCACCGCACCTATCTGTCGAGCAATATCCGCGACATCATCTGGACCAACACGCAGTCCTACAGGAATCCTAAGGTCGACGAACTGCTGGCGCAGGCCGGCACCGAAACCGACGAGGCCCGGCGCCGCGCGCTGTATGCGCAGTTCCAGCAGATCGTGACTGAGGACCTGCCGATCGATTTCCTGACGGTCATCCCGTACCACACGCTGTCCTCCAGGAAGGTGCATGGCCTGCCCGATGGCATCTGGGGCCTGCTGTCGCCGCTGGACGACACCTGGCTGCAATAGGAGAGCGGCCATGTTGCGCTATCTCGCGCGTCGCATCGGCTATGCCGTGGTGCTGCTGCTGGCGGTGGTGACGCTTAACTTCCTGTTGATCCACATCTCGCCGGGCGATCCGGTCGAGACCATCGCCGGCTCCATGGGCGGCATCAGCGAGGAACTGCGGGCCCAGTTGCGCACCCAGTACGGGCTGGACCGGCCGTTCCTGGTTCAACTGGGGCTGTATCTGTCGCAGGTGGCGCGCGGCGACCTGGGCTATTCCTACTTCTTCAACCTGCCGGTGGCGCAGTTGATCTGGGAGCGGGTGCCGGCCACGCTGCTGCTGGTGCTGACGTCGGTGTCCAGCGCCTTCCTGGCGGGCACCGCGCTGGGCGCGCTGGCGGCGCGCAAGCCCAACGGGCCGCTTTCGCAGGGCATTACGCTGCTGTCGATCGTGGGCTATTCCGCGCCGGTGTTCTGGACCGGCATCATCCTGATCATCCTGTTCGCGTCGCTGCTGCCGTGGTTCCCGGTGTCGGACATGCGCTCGGCGGGCGGGCCCGAGGGCGGCTGGGCCGGCGCGCTGGACGTGCTGCACCACCTGGTGCTGCCGGCCTTCACGCTGGCCTTCGTGTACCTGGCGCAGTACAGCCGGCTGGCGCGCGCCAGCGTCATGGATGCGCTGGCGGCCGACTACATCCGCACCGCGCGCGCCAAGGGCCTGCCCGAGCGCACCGTGCTGTACCGGCACGCGCTGCGCAACGGCGTGCTGCCCGTGGTGACCATGCTCGGCCTGCAATTCGGCAACGTGCTGGCCGGCGCCATCCTGGTGGAAACGGTCTTCAACTGGCCGGGGCTGGGCCGGCTGGCGTTCGATTCCGTGCTGCGGCGCGACTATCCGACCCTGCTCGGCATCCTGCTGTTCGCGTCCCTGCTGGTGGTGGTGATGAACCAGCTTACCGACCTGGCCTACCGGCTGATCGATCCCAGGATAAAGACCTCATGAGCCACGTTCCTCCCGCCTTGTCCGGCGCGCCCGCGCCGGCGGCCGCCCGTGCGGCGCGGCCATCGTACGAAGCGCTGCGCGCGTTCGCCCGCAATCCGGGCGCGCTGATCGGCTTGCTGTTGCTGGCCGCCATCCTGGCGGTGGTGCTGATCGGCCCCCTGGTGATGCCGGCCGATCCCTTCGAGATCGCCAGCGCGCCGATGGAGCCGCCCGGCGGCGAGCTGCTGCTGGGCTCGGACTATATGGGCCGGGACGTGCTGACCGGCATCATCCATGGCGGGCGCGCCACCTTGCTGGTCGGCGTGGTGGCGGCGGTGCTGTCGATGGCCATCGGCATCACCGTGGGCGCGCTGGCCGGCTACTACGGCGGCTGGGTCGATGAAACGCTGATGCGCATCACCGAGTTCTTCCAGGTGCTGCCGGCGCTGTTGTTCGCCATGGTGCTGGTGACGCTGTTCTCGCCGTCGCTCGGCACCATCGCCGTGGCCATCGGCGTGGTTAGCTGGACCGCCACCGCGCGCCTGGCGCGCGGGGAATTCCTGAGCCTGAAGCGGCGCGAATACGTGCTGGCCGAAAGAGTGATCGGCTCCAGCAACGCGCGCATCATCTGGCGCGTGATCCTGCCCAACGCGCTGGCGCCGCTGATCGTCTCGGCCACGCTGGCCATCGGCACCGCCATCCTGTTCGAGGCGGGCCTGTCGTTCCTGGGGCTGGGCGATCCCAACGTGATGAGCTGGGGCCTGATGATCGGCAGCAACCGCCCCTACATCCTGACTGCCTGGTGGGCGGTGACGTTGCCGGGCGCGGCCATTTTCCTGACGGTGCTGGCGGTCAGCCTGATCGGCGACGGCCTGAACGATGCCCTCAATCCCAAGCTGGCCAGCAAACGGAGAAGCTGATGAGCGCCTTGCTTGAAGTCCGCGATCTCGGCGTGTCCGCCGCCCACGGCGGCCCGGTGGTGGTGCGCGGCGTGTCCTACACCGTCAACCGCAACGAAATCCTGTGCGTGGTGGGGGAGTCGGGATCGGGCAAGTCGGTCACCGCGCAGGCCATCATGGGCCTGCTGCCGCCGGATCAGTTGCGCGTGACCCAGGGCCGTATCCTGTACGACGGGCGCGACCTGGTCGGCCTGTCGGCGGCCGAATGGCAGGGGCTGCGCGGCCGCAGGTTCGGCATGGTGTTCCAGGAGCCCATGACCGCGCTCAATCCCGTCATGCGCGTGGGCCGGCAGGTGGAGGAGGTGCTGGCCTGGCACACGGACATGGACGCCGACGCGCGCAGGCAGCGGGTCCTGGAGCTGTTCGGCCAGGTGCTGCTGCCCGATCCCCGCGCCATGTACGCGGCCTTTCCATTCCAGTTGTCCGGCGGTCAGCGCCAGCGCGTGGTGATCGCGATGGCGCTGGCGCTGGAGCCGGACGTGTTGATCGCCGATGAGCCCACCACCGCGCTGGACGTGACCACGCAGGCGCAGATCCTGGCGCTTATCAAGGACATCCAGCGGCGCATGGGGATCGGCGTCATTTTCATTACCCATGATTTTGGCGTGGTGGCCGACATTGCCGACCGCATCGTGGTGATGCGTCACGGCGCGGTGGTGGAGGCGGGCGCGGCCGCCGAGATCCTGAACCGGCCGCAACATCCCTACACCCGTCAATTGATCGCGGCGGTGCCGCACAAGCCCGAGGGCAAGGAAGAGGCCGCCGCCACGCCGCCGCTGATGACCGTGGCCAAGCTGTGCAAGACCTACGTCACCGGAGGCCGCCGGGTCGAGGCATTGCGGGATATTTCGCTGGAGATCCGCCAGGGCGAGACCCTGGGACTGGTGGGCGAATCGGGCTCGGGCAAGTCCACGCTGGGCAGCGCGCTGATCGGCCTGGTGGCGCCAGACAGCGGCAGTGTGCGCCTGGACGGCCGCGAACTGGTCGGCATGACGCCAAGGGATTTCCGGCCCTACCGGCGTCAGATCCAGATGGTGTTCCAGGACCCTTACGCTTCGCTCAACCCACGCCAGCGCGTGGTCGATTCGGTTGCGCAGGGGCCCATCGGTTTCGGCGAAAGCCGCCAGACCGCGCTGCGCGAGGCGCGCGAACTGCTGGCCCTGGTGGGGCTGGGCGGCGACGCGGGCGAGCGCTATCCGCACCAGTTCTCGGGCGGCCAGCGCCAGCGGGTCGGCATCGCCCGCGCGCTGGCGCTCAAGCCGCGGCTGCTGGTGGCCGACGAGGCGGTCTCGGCGCTGGATGTGTCGATCCAGGCGCAGGTGCTGGACCTGCTCAAGACCATCAGCGGCCAGTTCGACCTGTCGGTGCTGTTCATCACGCACGACCTGCGCGTCGCGGCGCAGATCTGCGACCGCATCGCCGTGATGCGGCACGGGCAACTGGTGGAGCTGGACCGCGCCGCCACGATTTTCTATCACCCGCGACACGAATACACGCGCCGCCTGATCGATTCGGTGCCGGGCAAGGCCTGGAACAAGCCCGACCTTCAGGCGCTGGCGGACATCACGAACAGGAGCAAGCAGCATGCATGACGCCCCGCATCCGGGACCGGCGCAAGCCGCCCGCACCACCATCTTCGCCGCCCGCGCCATCCTGACGATGAACCCGGCCCAGCCGCGCGCCACGCACGTGGCGGTGCGCGATGGCCGCATCCTGGGCGTGGGCAGCCGCGAAGACCTGGCCGGTTGGGGACCCGCCGACCTGGACGAGCGCTACGCCGACCACGTCCTGATGCCGGGGCTGGTGGAGGGGCACTGCCATCTGCCGGAAGGGGGCATGTGGCAGTTCGCCTACGTCGGCTACTACGACCGCCGCGGGCCCGACGGCCGCGTGTGGCCGGGCCTGCGAAGCTTCGAGGCGGTGGCCGCGCGCCTGCGGGAATTCGCCGCCAGCCTGGCGCCGGAACAGACACTGATCGGCTGGGGCTTCGATCCCATTTTCTTCGGCGGCCAGCGCATGAGCGTGCGCGACCTGGACGCGGTGTCGGCCGAGCGGCCCGTGGTGGTGATGCATGCCAGCATGCATCTGATGAATGTGAACACGCCGATGCTGTCCCGCGCCGGCATCGACCGCGATACGGATATCGAAGGCATCAGCCGCTTCGCCGACGGCCAGCCCAGCGGCGAGCTGTGCGAATTCGCCGCCATGTTTCCGGTAATGCGGTTGATCGGCAATCCGTTCCGCACCGTGGGCCTGTCGGAAAACGGCCTGCGCATGTTCGGCAAGGTGGCGCAGTGGGCCGGCGTCACCACCGCCACGGATCTCGTCAACGAACTGGGCGACGAGGGCCTGGCGACGCTGGCGCGGGTCACGGCCGAGCCCGACTATCCGGTGCGCATCGTGCCAGCGGCGTCGGCGCTGACCTACGCCGGCGACCCGGCCGCCTGCCTGGCGAAGCTGCGCGAGGCGGGCCGGCTCAATCATGGCAAGCTGCGCCTGGGCATGGTCAAGCTGGTGGTGGACGGCTCCATCCAGGGCTTTACCGCCAGGGTGCGCTGGCCGGGCTATTACAACGGCGCGCCCAACGGTATCTGGGTGATCGCGCCGGGCGAGCTGGACGGGCTGGTGCAGGCCTATCACGAGGCCGGCGCGCAGTTGCACATCCACACCAATGGCGACGAGGCCACCGAGCTGGCGATCGACGCCATCGACCGCGCCTTGCGCCGCAGCCCGAGGCGCGATCACCGCCACACGCTGCAGCATTGCCAGATGGCCGATGCCGCCCAGTTCCGCCGCATGGCCAGCCTGGGCATGTGCGTGAACCTGTTCGCCAACCACATCTTCTACTGGGGCGACGCCCATTACGCGCTGACCATGGGACCGGATCGCGCCAACCGCATGGATGCCTGCGCCTCGGCGGCGCGCGCGGGAGTCCCGTTCGCCATCCACTCGGATGCGCCCATCACGCCGCTGGGGCCGCTGTTCACCGCCTGGTGCGCCGTCAACCGCCAGACCGCCTCGGGCCGGGTGCTGGGCGAGTCCGAGCGCATCAGCGTCGAGGCGGCGTTGCATGCCATCACCCTGGGCGCGGCCTACACACTGCACATGGACCACCTGGTCGGCTCGATCGAGGTCGGCAAGCACGCCGATTTCTGCGTGCTGCGCGACGATCCGCTGGACGTGCCGCGGTCACGGCTCAAGGACATCGAGGTGCTGGGCACGGTCATCGGCGGCCGGCCGCTGGCGCCCCAGGCAGCCTGACATGGCGCGCATCCCGCTGACGGTGGTGGGCGGTTTCCTGGGCGCCGGCAAGACCACCCTGCTGAACCACGTGCTGGCGACCGGCCGCCGCCGCGCCGCGGTGCTGGTCAACGATTTCGGGCCGGTCGATATCGACGCCGGCCTGCTGGCCGAGCGCGCCGACAACGTGATCCGGCTGGCCAACGGTTGCGTCTGTTGTTCGATGGCGGGCGGCCTGGACGACGCGCTGGCGCGGGTGCTGGCGCTGGATCCGGCGCCCGGGTGGATCGTGATCGAGGCCAGCGGCGTGTCCGACCCGGGGCGCATCGCGCAGGTGGGGCTGTCGGATCCGCTGCTGCAACTGGAGGCGGTGGTGGTGCTGGTGGACGCGGGCGCCATCCGCGAGACGCTTGCCGAACCGCTGCTGGCCGACACGGCGCAACGCCAATTGCACGCCGCCGACCTGCTGGTGCTGAACAAGACGGACCTGTTGCCCGCCGCCGCGTTGCCGGCGCTGCGCGACTGGCTGCGGACGCAGGCGGGCGGGGCGCCGATCGTAACGGCGCGCGAGGCGCGGGTGGACCTAGGCGCATTGCTTGGCGCGGACGATCGCGGCCATGAAAACTGCGCGGCGCATTGCTGCGATCCGGCGCACCGCCACGCGGCGGCCGGACAGGCGCATGCCCTGGACGCCGACGAGCCGCAACATCCATTCCAGAGCTGGCTCTGGTCCGCGCCCGCCATGCTGCATGCCGACCGCCTGGCCGATGCGCTGCGGCAGTTGCCGCGCCATTGGCTGCGGGCCAAGGGCTGGGTGCGCACCGAACGCCATGGCTGGGTGCTGGTGCAACTGGCCGGACGCCGGGTGCGCTTCGATACGCGGGCGGCGCGCCCCGCCGGGGTGCGTTCGCCGTCGCTGGTCTTCATCGGCATGCGCGGCACGGCGCAAGTCGATGAATTGGACGCGCGGCTGGCGCCCGCCGCCGAGTCAGGCGCCACGTCAGGCGCTACGTGAGGCGTCGTGAAGGCAGGCGCCGCGCCGGCGGGGCCGTTCTGGTGCAAGCGATTTGCCGCGTCTGGTTCTAGACCCTGCCCAGGCCCCCCGCGTACCTTGGGCATGGAGCCTGGGCGCACGTCGCGCCCGGCGATCGAGGAGGGTAGGCAATGCAAAAGACCGTCACCGTGGACATGCTGGCCGAATTCGCGGCCGCATGGAACCGCCACGATATCGACGCCCTGATGTCCTTCATGAGCGAGGACTGCGTCTTTGAAACGGTGGGGGGCCCCGAGCGCTGGGGCGCCCGGCACAGCGGCCGCGAGGCGGTCCGCGCCGCTTTCGAAGCGGCCTGGAAGAACTTCCCGGATGCGCAGTGGAACAACGGCCGCCACTGGGTGGCGGGCGAGCGCGGCGTGTCGGAATGCACCTTCACCGGCACGGCCGCGGACGGCTCGCGGGTCGAGGCCGACATGGTCGACGTGTTCACCTTCCAGGACGGCAAGATCCGCGTCAAGAACGCCTTCCGCAAGCAACGCCCGGCCTTGCCGGCCCGCGCCTGAGCCGACGCCGCCACCGGACACCGCCCCATGGATGCCGCTATGTCTTCCGATCCGTCGAATACCGCCGGTACCCTCATCGACCCCGACGGCATGCCGGCCGCGCCGCCCGCCGCCAGCCCGGCCGCCAACGCCTACGATCCGCTCTACGATCCGCTGGTGTCGGGGCCGGGACGCGGGCAGGAATACGCGCCAACCTACTGGGTCGACACGGCCGGGCCGCCGCCTGCGGACGACGGCCCGATCCAGGGCGACATCGAGGCCGACGTGGTCATCGTCGGCTCGGGGTTCACCGGCCTGTCGGCGGCGCTGGCGCTGGCGCGCGACTACGGCGTGCGCGCGGTGGTGCTGGAGGCCAACCGCGCCGTGTGGGGCTGCACCAGCCGCAACGGCGGGCAAGGGCAGAACGCGTCGGGGCGGCTGTACCGCTCGCAATGGATCGAACGCTGGGGGCTGGATGTCGCGCGGCGCCTGGACGCCGAGATCCACGAGGGCTTCGATTACTGGAAGAGCCTGGTGGCGCAGATCGATTGCGACGCGCAGCCCGGCGGCCACCTGTACACCGCGCACCGCGAGAAGAAGATGGCCTTCCTGCGCAACGAGGCGCGCGTGATGCGCGAACTTTTCGGCTACGACACGCACATGCTGACCAAGGCGGAACTGCGCGAGCGCTACGTCGACGACCACGAGGCGGTCGGGGCCTTGCACGAGCCGGACGGCATCGGCGTGCATCCGTTGAAACTGGCCTATGGCTACATGCGCCAGGCCCGCGCGCTGGGCGCGCGCGTCCATCCCGGCAGCCCGGTGTCGGGATGGAGCGAGGAGGGCGGCGGCTACCGGCTGCATACGCCGGGCGGCACGGTGCGCGCCAGGCGGGTGGCCTTCGCCACCGGGGGCTACACGGCGCAAGGGGTGAACGGCCTGCTCGACAACCGCATCATGCCGATCCTGTCCAATTCCATGGTGACCCGGGTGCTGACGCCGGACGAACGCGCCCGCGCCGGCCTCAAGAGCACGGTATTCATCACCGACACGCGCACGCTGCGCTTCTATTACCGGCTGCTGCCGGACGGCCGCATGCAGATCGGCAGCCGCAGCGCGTTGCGCGGCGCCGACGCGCAGCATCCAAGCCACCTGGCGCTGCTGCGGGAAGGGCTGGCGCGCAAGTTCCCGTCGCTGCGCGGCATCGAACTGGACTATGCATGGACGGGCTGGGTCGACGTCAGCCACGACATGATGCCGCGCATCACCCAGCCGGACCCGGCGCGGCAGGTTTATTACGCCTTCGGCTATGGCGGCAACGGCGTGTCGTTCTCGGCCCATGCGGGGCGCCGCCTGGCGCAGCGCATGATGGGCCAGGACGGCCTGTCGTGGAACCTGCCGATCTACGACTCGCCGCTGCCCGGGCACCTGTTCGCGCCGTTTCGCCGGCTGGGACAGGCGTTGCTGTATCGCTGGTATTACCTGCGCGACGAAGTGCTGTAGCGGCGGGGGCGTGGCGCGGAACGCGCCCGGACCATCGGCGAAGCGGGGCCGGGCGCGGTGGGCCGCGTTCAGAAAGGGGCGCGCTCAGAACTGATAACGCACGCCGATCTGGCCGTTGTAGTCGTGCTTGAGCTTGCCGGCGAAACTGCTTTCCACCTGGCTGTAGAGGCGCCAGTTGGCGGACAGCCTGGCGTTCAGCGACAGGTTCACCAGATAGCGGCTGTCGTCCGCCATCGGCTTGCGCAGCACGTCGTCCGGATTGCCGTTGTTCACGATGTCGACGCTGCCGCCGCGCCGCAGGTTCTGCAGCCGGAACAATCCGGCGGACACGGCCAGCGCCTGTTGCTCATCGGACTGCAGGTTCAGGCCGACGGCCGCGCCGATCTTGGCGTAGACCGGCCGGCTGGCATTGACGCGCACATCGACGCTGTCTTTGCCGCCATGCAGGGTGTAGCCGCTGGTGGCGCCCGCGACGACTTCGGCCGATGGCTCGATGAAGGCGCTCCCGTTGAACAGGTTCTGCCGCCATCCCGCCTGCACGCTGGCCAGCAGCGAGGTCGAGCGCGCACTCCGCGCGCCAATGTCCAGTTGGCCCGGGAACTGGTAGGTCTGGTTGGTTTTCAGGTACTTGGCGACGACGTCGATGAACGGGCCGTCCTCGTGGATCAGGGCGTAGTAGAGACCGATGCCGCCCGTGGTGTGCCGCTCCGACAACTGGCCTTCGCCCTGGCCGGAACCCTGTGTGTAGCTGCCCATGATGCCGTATAGCTGCCTGCCCTGCTTGCGGTCGAGGCCGAATTGCAGCGTGGTGTGCTTCAGGCGGATCTGCTGGTAGTCGGCCCGTCCATGGCTGGTCTTGATCCAGAGTCCGGCTTCTTCATTGAGCTGGCGCACGTCGCCCAGGCGCTTGTCGAGCTGGTTGGTTTCGAGCACGAAGGCGACGCGCGGCAGGCTGGCCAACGCGCCGGTGCGGTCGATCTGCCGGCGCACCTCGGTGATCTGTCGGATGGTGCTTTCGTCCGCCGCGACGCCCGCCTGTCCCAGGCGCTTGATGATTTCCTCGCGCGACCGCAGGCTGTCCAGCTCGGTCAGCCTCAACGACACGGCCGTGAACAGCGACAGGCCGGGCCTGGCCTGCGCGCCGCCGCCGGCATCCGGGGTGACGACAAGGACGGGATCGTCGGCGGGCTGTGGCGCGGGTTCGGTTGCGGCGGTATCGCCGGGGGCTTCAGGTGAGCCGGAGGAATCGCCCGTTTGCGGCGTGTCGGTGGCGCCGGGGTTGGTGGCGGGGCCGGGATCGCCATCGGGCGCGGCCCCGTCGCCGGGACTGGCGCCGCCGCCCTGCGGCGTCTCGATATCCGGCATTTCGGCGGGCTTTTCTACCGGCGGTTCCGCAGGTTTTTCGACTGGCGGGTCAGCGGGCTTTTCGGCCGGCGGGTCGGCGGGCTTTTCGACCGGCGTGTCGGCAGGTTTTTCGACTGGCGGGTCAGCAGGTTTTTCGACCGGCGGGTCAGCGGGCCTTTCAACCGCCCTGTACGCCAACTGCCATTTTTTCTCCGTGTCGGTGCTGACGATTTCAAGGTTGGGTACGTAGACGGTCAGGCCCTGCGTGACCGAACCGGTCTTGAAATAGCTGTCGGCCGTGCCCACGGGCGCGGACGCCAGCAGCAGACTGCCGCTGGCGTTGTCCGGCACCTCGCCACGAACCAGGAGCGTGAGGTCCAGGCTGTTGTCATCGCCCAGCGCCTCGGTAGCGACGTGGATGCTGTCGCTTGCGCCGTCCTGGGGCCGCGCGGTCAGGGCGAAATGCACGCCGCTGGCGTTCAGGGTGTCGGTTTGCAGGGTGCGCGGCGTCCAGTCGGCCGCCTGGGGCCGGGACAGCTCCACGCGGCCGCCCGTCGGCAAATGCAGCGCGTCGAACTGGCGATCCTGGCTCAAACGCCAGGGGGCGTCGCCGCGCATACTGATGAACCACCATTGCCGCTGGTCGCCGTCATGGCTGACCGCGAGGCCGCCGAGCCACGGGTTGGTGTCCTCGCTGGCGCCGGCCGTGCCATGGATGTCGGCCCGCTCCAGTTGAAACAGGTCAGCCGGCGCAGAGGAGGGGGCGCTCAGCAACAGGTCTTCGCGCGCGACTGGCGCGGCGCTGGCGGGGCGGTCGCCGAAGTCGGTGATCCGCAAGCGGTTGCCGCTGCCGCTCAGCCCGGTGGTGATAATTAGGCGGTCATGATCGCCGCCATTCGGATCGACCCGCAAGGCAAACGTGCTGTCCGTCGCGGCGACGGTGTCGGCTGTGAGGGTGTAGGCGGACGGGCTTGCCGCCGTTGGCGACAAAATGCCGGCCACGTCGGGGCCGGACTGCGCCCGCGCCATGAATCCATTCCGGGTCTGGGTCATGTCGTCGAAGCTCAACAGCGCCTGGGTCGCCTGGAGTTGTTTCAGCGTGGAATCGCCCGTGACGATCCAGTGGGCCTTTTCCTGGATCCGCATGCTGGCCTGCGCCGCGTTCACGCTTCCCGCGTAGATCGTTTCCGGCGCGTCGGCCGTGGCCGAGGCGCCCAGCGTGATGCGGCTGGCGGCCGGGCTGGACAGGTCGCTGAACGAATGGCTGCCCGGCGCCAGATACAGGTTCGCATTGTCGCCCTGCAACGCGATGGCCTGGGTGAAGTAATGGGCCGGGCCCGCGGACGCGCCGGACAACGTCAGCGCCGCGCCGTCCGCCAGCGTGACGGCGCCGTCGTCGTACCAGCCGCCCGAGGCCTTGAGATGCGCGCCGCGTTCCAGCGTCAAGGGACTGCCGGCGAACCGGCTGTGACCTGTCAGCGCCGCCTGATCGGAAAGCACGCTGACGGCGCTGCCGCTGGCGTCGATGGCGCCGTTGAATCTCTCGCGGATTTCCAGCGTGGAACTGTCCTGCAAGGTGACCTTTCCGTGGTAGCTGCTCTTGTCGGCATCCGTGGCGGCGATGGAGGTGCCCCGTTCCGGTTCCTGCGCCAATGGGCCGCCGTCGTTCTTGTTGATGTACAGCGACGGGCTGCCCAGGATGACCCGCGCGCGGCGCGCGTCGATGTCGCCCTGCAGCGTGGCGTTGCGCGCCAGGCGGAAAGTGGTGTCCGTCAGCGCCAGTTTGCCGAGGGTGAAATGGCGCGTTTCCCAATCCGGCTGGTCGAACGATACGGATTGGGTCAGCACCGAGTCATCGCAGATATCCCGCAGCATCTGGGCGACATCCGGCGTATTGGTGGCATGGATGACGGGATGCCCCTGGAAAACCACTTCGCCCTGGCGCGCGCTGACGGCGTTGTCGCCAATGGCAATGTCGCCGTCGGCGATGAAGGCCGTGTTCGCCTGGTTGACGATGTCGACGTCGAGATTGTCTTTCAGGGATCCGGCAAAAATGAATGCCGTGCGAGGGGGAAAGTACTCCCGCTTGCGCGCATTCGCGATTTCCAGCGCGGGATCCAGGAATTGTCCGGCGTATTCCCAATAATCGTCGCTGGCTTGGGAACCCGTGGAGGGAACGGTGGCGAAGCTGTTCTGCTTCAAGACAAAAAAGCTGAGGCCGCGCTTGTACAGGTCGCCCCGCGATCCGGTGCCCGCGCGCGACGGCATGAGGATGTAGTCGGTGACGGCAGCGGGGCCGACCGGGCTCAGGTTGACCGTCACGCCGGCCTTTCGGGCGGCGTGGTTGGCGATCGTGGCGCCATGGTCCAGGGCGTTGTCGGCGAGCTGGTTGAACGTGATGTCGTTGCCGTTGATGTCCAGCACGCCGCCGCGCGCGCCCCACTGGATGCGGTCGGGATTGACCTGCCTGGCGTCGCCCAGCACGACTTCGGCGCGGCCGCTGGCAATGGTGATGCCGGCGAATGCCTGGACCTTGTCGTCAGCGCCTGGCTGTTGCGCGAGGATGACCTTGCCCTCACCCACGCGCAGGCCGCCCGGGTTGACGCCGGTGCCGCCGATGGCCAGGGTGCCGGCGCCGATCTTGTGCAGGTTGTCGCCGGCTACGCCATTGACGTTCCACGCGACCGTGACGTCCTGCTTCACGTCGATGCCCGCGCCCATCCAGGTCTGGTTCGTGTCGGGGGAAACGGTGTAGTCGTTGTGGAAAGTCAGCGCGCCGGCGCCCTGGTTGACCGAGTCTTTCAGGCGGATCTGGCCCGCGCCCGTGCCGCTCGCGGTGCGAAAGGCGAGGTTCTTTCCCGCATCCAGGCCAGGGAAGTCCAGCGCGCTGTTGGCCAGCGCAAACGTCGGCGACTTCTTGTAGCCGTGCATGGCGTAGGCGGGGCCGGCGGTCTGTTGCAGGGCGCCCGTGCCTTGCGTACTGTCGAAGGTCCAGGCCAGCGCCCCGTTGCCGGCCGTGTGGATGACGTCCGGATCGTTGTCCTTCTTGAGAATGCCGTCGATGAAGTCATCGGGCAGGTGCGACCAATAGACGTAGCTGCCCTGTTCGGACATTTTCAGGTCCGCCGCCGTGCCGGCGACCACCCATTGTGCCTTCGCGGCGTCCCAGGCAAACAGGGGGGAGCCGCTGTCGCCTTGCTCCACGTATGACGGCAGCAGGCCCTTGTCTCCCTGGGCGATGACGAAAGTCTCATTCGACCAGGTCGGCGTCACCATGCCGCCCGTCGCCCATCGGTAGGCATAGCCGAGATAGTGCTCGCCGTCCTTGAGGGGCTTATTGGCAGGGTTGGGATCTTCCCCCGCCATGTTGACGCCCAGGTCTGGATTCGGGCCGACGAACTGGATACCCATGCCGACGCGGTAGAACAACGGAAACTGCTGGCGCTGCGCCTCTGTCCAGCGGTCCTTGTCGTTGCCGTCCAGCGCCGGCACCGGCGCCCGCGCCACCACGGACCTGGCGATGGGCGCGACGTCGGTCACCAGTTTGCTCATGCGGGTAAGGTCGAAATCCCATTCCTGGGTGTAATCGCGGATCGCATGATAGTTGGGATGCAAGTCTCTCCTGACCTGCGAGTACACCGTGCCGCCGAAGCGGGCCTCGTCGTGATCGACGTTGTGCGCCACGCCCACGGCGTATTGGGGCGCGATCAGGGTTTCAATGGCGCGGTCGTTGCTGACGCTGGAAAAATCGATGAACGGGATGGCGGCGCTTGTATTGCCGCGCAGCGTGCCATCCTTGTTGAGGATGGGAATGCCCAGGGCGCCGGGCTGGAAGGCCCCCTTGTTCTCGGCGAAATCGCGGTAGGTCTGGTAGGGAATGTCGATGCTGACGTAGCTGGCGCAGGCCGCGCCCGGCAAGAGGGCGGCGGCCAGCAGGGGCAGGCAGGCCGCGAGCGCCGCGCGCCGGCCTTGCCCGCGAGCGCGCCGGGTGGCGCCAATGGTCGAGCCCCGCTTGCGCGCGCCGCAGACTTCGGAGACCGGGACCAGCAGGTTTTGATGGTTGTACTTGAGCGAGTGGATCTTGTTCATGAGGGAGGGTGGCATGCGCCAATGGAAAGCGCAGGGGCGGGCATCGGGGGGGCGGTCGGCATCGCCTCGAGCAGGCGAAGGGTGTTTGCCGGGCCGCGCATCGTGGGATGGGATTGAACTTGAGTTTGGCGAGCCTGGCGTCGCAATCGTCGATAAATCAGACGGCTTCAACCTCACGGCATCGGACCAGCGGATGCGACCGAATTCCTGGTAATGTTCTGCAACCCTGGAACCTCCCGTTTGCAGAGATGCGTCGCCCGCCGCTTGCCATGCCGTCGCCCCGCGCCAATCCGCCATGCCTCGCGCCGCACGCGGCCGCCGCCCTGTTGGGCGACCGATTGCCCGCGCGGCTGCTGGTGCCTTATCTATTGGCGGCGCTGGCGCTGGCGATCGCCTATGGCGCCAGCTTCCTGCTGGTCGATGCCTTGCGCGCGGCCGGCTTTGACGCGGCCGATGCCGGCACCGTCATCAGCATTGGCACGGTGGCGACACTGATCGGGGCCGGCGGGGCCGGCAGGCTTGCGCAGCGCGCCGGCATCCTGCCCGTGATCGCGGCGGCCGCGGCGGTCATGGCGCTGGCGATGGCCTGCTTTGCCGTGGTTGGCACGGCCGGCATCGGGATGGCCTATGCCGGCGGCGTGCTGCTGGGGCTGGGATGGGCGCTGTTCTACATGCTGGCGCCGATCCAGTTGATCCATTGCCTGAAGCCGGCGGCCCGGCTGGAGGCCCTGACCCTGTTGTCCGGTTCGCAGATGCTGGGTCTGGGGCTGGCCGCGCCGCTCGGCCATTTCCTGGCGGACAGGTTCGGCGGCGCCGCGTTCGCCTTTGCCGTCTATGCGGCGCTCTGCGCCGTGGCGGCCGCATTGGCGTGGCGGCTGCGGCGCCCGCTGGCGCGCCTGCCGCAACTGCCGCTGGACGCCGTGGCGCTGACGCCGCCGGCGATGGCGCGGGTGCTGGGATCCCGGGCCGCGTTGCCGGTCCTGATGATGGCCTTGTCCGCCTGTACGTTTGCCGGTTTGTCCACTTTCCAGAGCCTGTACGCGCGCCCCTTGCGGTTGACGCCGGATACGTTCTTCCTGACCTTCACGCTGACTACGGTGGCGCTGCGCTTTTCGGTGGCTTCGCTCATCGGCAAGCTGCCGTTGCGGCCGCTGGCGCTGTGCCTGTTCCTGTTGACCCTGGCGGGCATCGCGCTGCTGGCGCTGAACCCCGGCAGCGTCTGGCTCTATGTCGGCGCCACCGTGCTGTTCGCCACTGGCTATGGCCTGACGTATTCGACCCTGAACGCGATGGTCGTCAACCTGGCCGGCGAGTCGAACCTGTCCATTCCGGTGGCGTCGCAGGTATTCACCCTGGGCTACTTCGCCGGGGCGTTCGGCTTTCCGTACGTCGCGGGCAGGCTGATCGCCGGCCACGGCATCGGCTTCGCGTTGGCCGCGATGATGGCGCTGATCGCGGTCAACATCGCGATCATCGGCGTGGTGCTGCTGCGGGGCCGCCAGGGCTGACCGTCGCGGCGTTCGCGCCGGGCGGCGTCATGGCGACGCCCGGCGCACGGAGGCCATCAGGGCTGCCCGGATGCCTGCTTCTTCCACAGCTCCCAGGGGCGGTTCATGACGCCCGCCATCATGTCGTCGGCCATGGCGGCTTCCTCGTCGGACAGGTAGGTGATCTCGCCGTTCAGGCCGATGGCCTTCTGCTGGAGCGCCGCATTCATCTCGGTGTAGATGGCGCGGTAGACCGCCACGGGGATGTCGCCGCCCACCGCGACGAAGCCATGTCCGCGCATCAGCGAGACCTTGCTCTGGCCCAGGGTCCGCGCCAGTTCGCGGCCATGGTCGCGATTCCTGACGAGCATGTCGGTGTGGCCGAAGCAGCAACGGATGTCGAACACCGGGGCGCCGGCGCCGAGAAACCCCGCCATGTGATAGATCGGGCGCAGGCGCACATTCGATCCGGCATAGGGGATCACCGACGGCGAATGGCTGTGGACGACGGCCTGCACGTCGGGCCGCGCGCGATAGATCTCGCCGTGGATGTAGCGCTCCAGATAGGGCTTGCGCGCGTCCGCGCCGGCCGGCTCGGAGGTCTCGTCGAATTCCATGATGTCCTGCGCGGTCACCAGTTCCGGCGCGAGCGAGCGCGACAGCAGGAAGTGCGCGGGATTGCCCGGGTGGCGGACGCTGACATGGCCGAAGCCGTCAAGGACGCCGAAACGCGCCAGGATGCGGTTGGCGGTGACCAGGTCGTCGATGACCTGTTGGTGTTGCGTGGGGGTGCTCACGTGATTTTTCCCTTGTCGTTCGTGGCGGCTATTGGGCGTCCAGCGAAATGCCGGATCTGCTGGCCAGCGCGCTGTACAGGCCGAGATCGCCGTCAAGCTGCCGCGCCATCGCGGCCGGGCCGGTCTCGACTGCCTCGTAATAGCGGTCGCGGAATTCCTGCTGCACCGCCGGGTCCTTCATCGTCGCGGCTACGGCCTCTTCGAATTTCGCTTTCACGCCCGCCGGCAGATCGCGCGGACCGAGGATGCCGAACCAGACGGAGATGTCGAGGTCGCTGAAGGGCGCGGTCTCGGCGATGGCGGGCACGTTCGGCAGGAACGAGACCCGCTGCCTGGATGCCACCGCGATCATCCGCAGCTTGCCGGCGTCGGCGTGGGGCGCCAGGTTGGGAATGGTGCTGAACAGCACCGGCACCTGGTTGCCCAGTCCGTCGTTGATGGCGGGCGCGCAGCCCTTGTACGGCACGTGGACGATGTCCAGCTTGGCCATCTGCTTGACCGACTCGCCCACGAAATGCTGGGGCGTGCCGTTGCCGCAGGACGAATAGCTCAGCTTGTCCTTGTTCTGCTGGATATAAGCGACCAGTTCCGGCACTGTCCTGGCGGGAATGGCGGGGTTCACGCCCAGCGCGACCGGCGCCGAAACCAGCAGCGAGATCGGCGCCAGGCCTTTCTTTACGTCCGGCGTGCCGCGCATCTGCAGCGCGGCGTTGATTGTCAGCGTGCTGTTGGTCAAGAGGAAGGTATAGCCGTCAGGCGCCGCGCGCGCCACCTGCTGCGCGCCGATGTTGCCCGAGGCGCCCGGCTTGTTATCGACAATGACGGTCTGGCCGCCCAGCCGCTGCGGCAGTTTCGCCGCCACCAGGCGGGCCACGACGTCAGCGCCGCCGCCCGCGGCGAAGGGCACGATCAATGTGATGGGCTTGGCGGGATAGGGGGCCTGGGCCCACGCGGGCGCACCTCCCAGCGCGAGCGCGATGGCGGCGCCCAGCCGCCAGCGCCTCGCCATGCGTGGCTTGGTCATGTTGATGTCTCCGTATGGTGTTTTTATGTGGAGCCATTATCTGGACCCGGCCATGCGAGTTCCAATGAAAAAATATTATTTTCCATACGATGTCGCGTATGGCTGTATGGGCCCGCAGGGCTATGGCGCCGTCATCGGTGGCAGTCAGGCGAGGCGTGGCCTCACCGTGATGGCGCGGCGAACGGCGTCCTCACGCGGCGGCCCGCAGGCGGAAGCGGTGCACCACCTGTGCGAGTTTCTCTATGCCCGGGCCGATATGCTCGGCGCGGATGGAGGTGAAGCCGACGCGCAGGAAGTTGCGCGGCGCGCCGGCGGCGTCCATGAAGAACACCTGGCCCGGCTCCACCACCACGCCTTCGGCCTGCGCCGCCTGCGCCAACGCGGTGGCGTCCAGCCATTGCGGGCCCTTGAGCCAGCACGATGACGAGCCGGTGATGGGCACGGCGGTGAAGTCGGGCAGCCAGCGCGCCAGCGCATCGGCGAGCTCGGCGCCGCGCTTCTGGTACGCCTGCGACTGGCGCCGCAGCAGCGAATGGTGGTGCCCCAGCGAGATGAACAGCGAGAACGCGCGCTGGATATAGGCCGATGGGTGGCGCAGCATCAGGCGGCGCAGCGCGCGCAGTTCGGCGGTGAGTTCGCGCGGCGCGACGATGTAGCCGATGCGCAGCCCCGGCGCGAACGACTTGGCCAGGCTGCCGACGTAGATGACGCGGCCGTCGCGGTCCAGGCTCTTGAGCGCCGGGATGGCGCCGTCGCCCCAGCGGCTTTCGCTTTCGAAGTCGTCTTCGATGATGAGGCTGTCGGCCCGGCGCGCCAGCGTCAGCAGTTCCTCGCGTCGCGCCGGCGACAGGGTCACGGTGGTGGGGCACTGGTGGCCCGGGGTGACGAACACGTAGTCGCAGCCCAGCAGTTGGGTGCCGGTGCGCAGGCCCTGGTCGTCCACCGGCAGCGGCAGCAGGTGGCGGGTATGGCTGGCGAAGATGTTGCGCGCGTCCGGGTAGCCGGGGTCTTCCATGCCGACCACGGTGTCCTCGTTGACCAGCAGGTCGGCCAGCAGGTAGAGCGCGTGCTGGGCGCCGACGGTGATGACGATCTCCTCGGCATCGGCCCACACGCCGCGGCGCGGCAGCACCTGGGTGCGGATCTGTTCGATCAGCGCGGGATCGTCATGGGTGATGAGGTCGGGCGCCCAACTGCGGATGTCCAGCACCGACAGCGCCTTGATGCAGCATTCGCGCCAGTCGGCGGTGGGGAACAGGTCCTGGTCGAACTGGCCATAGACGAAAGGGTAGGGCTGCTTTTGCCAGTCGCGCGGCTTGACGATGTTGCGCTGGCGGCTGGGACGAAAGCGCAGCCGCTCGTCCCAGCGAACGTGGTCGACCGACGAGGCGGGCCCGCTGTCCATGCTGGGAGGCGCGGCGCGCCCTTCGAGCACGCCGTCGTGGACGAAATGACCGCTGCGTTCGCGCGATTCGAGGTAGCCTTCGCTGACCAGTTGCTGATAGGCGAACACCACGGTGTTGCGGGCAATGCGCAACTGGTCGGCCAAGTAGCGGCTGGATGGCACCGGCGCGCCGGGCGGCAGGTGCCCGCTGAGGATCGCCGACACCAGCATCTGCCGCACGCGGCCCTGCAGGCTGAGGTTGGGGGCGCTTTCCCGTTCGAACAGGCGTTCCCACAACACAGGCTTGAGCATCGAGGCCTGGCTGGACATGGCGGCTCCTTGTAGGGGGCGCGTCTGGCCCGGTCGGCACGCTGGAGCGGCCGACACCGGGGACGCGCTCCCAGGATAGAGTAGCCGTGCGAAAAAAAGGAATGCGGGATTGCCCTGTCGATGGGCAGGGTTTGGGCGTATCGGCGCAAAAATGGAACGGTGAGCGTCTTAGACCCGTCCCTTCCAAGGAATCGCGAACCTCTCCAGATACCGCACCAGCAGATCGAACGCGAAGGCGAACACGCCGATCACGATGATGCCCATGATGACCGTGTCGCTGGCCAGGAACTGCGCGGCGTTCAGCACCATGAAGCCCAGCCCGCGATCGGCCGCCACCATCTCGGCGGCCACCAGCGTGGTCCAGCCGACGCCGATGCCGATGCGCATGCCGGTGAAGATCTCGGGCATGGCGGCCTTCAGGATCACGTGCCAGACGATCTGCATGCGGCTGCCGCCCATGGCGTAGGCGGCGTGGATCTGCTCGATCGACACCGAGCGCACGCCGGCGCGCGCGGCGATCGCCATGGGCGCGAAGATGGCCAGGTAGATCAGCAGGATCTTGGGGAACTCGCCGATGCCGAACCAGATGATGATGAGGGGCAGGTAGGCCAGCGGCGGCAGCGGACGGTAGAACTCGATCGGCGGATCGAAGATGCCCCGGGCGTAGCGGTTCACGCCCATCAGGATGCCGACCGGAATGGCGGTGGCGCAGGCCAGGAAGAAGGCCGAGAACACCCGCGTCAGGCTGGCCAGGGCATGCTCGGCCAGGGTCGAGTTGGCCACGCCGTCGGTCATGGCGGACACGAACTTGCCGTACACCGCCTGCGGCGACGGCAGGAACAGCGGCTTGACCCAGCCGGCGTTGGTGGCCAGGAACCACAGCGCCAGCAGCGCGATGCTGGTCAGCAGGCTGATGTGGCCGCTGTAGCCGGCGCCCGGCGCGCCGTACACCTTGCCGGGCGCGGCGGGCCGGCGGCCGCCCAGGCCGCTAGGCATGGACGGCCTGCGCGTCGGCGGCGGCAAGTTCGTCGCCGTAGATGATGCCGAGGACTTGTTCGCGCATGGCGATGAAGTCGGGACTTGATTTGATGCCGCGGCCATCGCGCGTCTCCAGGTAGCGCCGGTTGAAGTCCGGCTGGAAGGTGTGGGTGATGCGTCCCGGGCGCGGCGACATGACGATCAGCCGCGAACCCAGGAACAGCGCCTCTTCCACGCTATGGGTGATGAAGAAGAACATCTTGCCGGTCTGGCGCCAGATATCCAGCAGCAGCTCCTGGATGGTCTCGCGCGTCAGCGCGTCCAGCGCCGCCATCGGCTCGTCCATCAGCAGCATGGCCGGATCGCAGGTCAGGGCGCGGGCGATGCCCACGCGCTGCTGCATGCCGCCCGACAACTGGTAGATCATGTGGCGGTGAAAGTCCTTCAGTCCCACCAGCTCCAGGTTGCGGCGCGCGCGGGCGCGCCGCGTCTCCTTGTCCACGCCCTGCAGCTTGAGACCGAATTCGGTGTTTTCCAGCACGTTCAGCCAGGGCAGCAGCGCGTGCTTCTGGAACACCACGCCGCGGTCGGCGCCGGGGCCGGTAATGGGGCGTCCGCCCAGCGTGATCTCGCCGTCGGTGGGTGACAGGAAACCGGCCAGGAGGCTCAGCAGCGTGGTCTTGCCGCAGCCGGAGGCGCCCAGCGCGACGACGAATTCGCCGGGTTCGATAGTCAGGTTGACGTCCTGCAGCGCGATCACCGGTCCGCTGTCGTGCAGGCCGGGGTAGGTGACGCTGACGTGGTCCGCGCGCAGGGCCTGCGCGGCGGGCGTGGCGGGTGGAGTCATGCGGGGTCCCCTTGCATGGTGCGACGCCCGCGGCCAGGCGGGCGCCGGGACCGGGCGCGGCTTGCGGCGCGCCCGGCGTCTCGCCGCGGCTATTTGGCGGCCGCTTTGGCGTACTGGTCGGTGACGTGGGCGCTGTAGTCGTCCAGCGACTTGTCGATCTGCTTCTGGTCCTTGAGGAATTTGGCGCTGGCGGCGAAGGCGCGCGCGGCGCCCGATTCCTTGCCGCCGCCCAGCCATTCGGGCGAGGCCTGTTCCTGGGCGGTGGGGAAGGTCAGCAGCGTGAGCGCGGTGGCGACGTCGTCAGGCTTGCCGCCGATCAGCTTGACGATGCTCTTGACCTGCACCGAATCGGCGGTCCAGGCGACCGGGTTGGCGCGATAGGCAGCGTACGACTTGGCCAGCACGGTGGTGAAGGCGGCCATGAACTTGGGGTTCTTGGCGGCCCAGGCGCGATCGACCACCAGGCCGTCGAAGGTCGGCACGCTGGCGCGGCCGATGGCTTCGGAGTCGGCGATGACCTTGCCCGTCTTCTCGATCTCGGTCAGCGCGGGCGGCCAGACGTAGGCGGCGTCGATATCGCCGCGCTGCCAGGCGGCCACGATCTGAGGCGGCTGCATGTTCAGGATGCGCACGTCGCGCGGGTTGATCTTCCAGACCTGTTCCAGCCCCACCAGCAGGTGAAAGTGCGAGGTCGATACGAACGGCGTGGCGACGCGCTTGCCCTTCAGGTCGGCGGTGCCGTTGATGCCCGAGCCGTTGCGCGCCACCAGCGCTTCCGACTTGCCGATGTTGTCCAGGATCCAGAACAGTTGCAGGTCGACGCCGCGGGTGGCGGCCGAGGTGATGCCGGTGGAGCCGAGCACGCCGACCGGCACGTTGCCCGAGGCCAGGGCGGTGGAAATGTCGCCGCCCGAGGTGAACTGGCGCCAGTCGACCTGGTAGCCGGCGTCTTTCAGGGCGGCATCGAAGCTGCCATCGGCGATGGCGGTCAGGAAGGGGCCGACGATGAGCTGGTAGCCCACGGTCAGGCGGGTCTGGGCATGGGCGGGCGCGGCCAGCAGGGTGGCGGCCAGGCCGGCCAGGATGCCGCGGCGGATGAGGCGGTATAACGCGTTCATGGGTGATCTCCGATAGAGAATGGGCCGCGCCCCGACGCGACCGGCTTGTGCCGGTGCGGCCTGTGGTGCCAGTTTGCCCGGATGGGGCCACAGCGCTAGGGCCAGATGCCGTATTCGATAGGAGCCAAGGGGGTTGCCCCACCTTGGGGCGGCGGCCCCGGGCGTCCTACGTCTTTTGGGGGAGAGGGGGCGGAACAAGGGGGCGAGCCGGGCGGACCCTTGCCGTCAGGTCTCGCCGTGACCGGCGATCCCGCTCGTCGCGCTAGAGCCTGAAATGCCGCCGCAGGGTCTGTTCCAGCAGGTCGGTGGCCGGGGCGGTTTGCGCCGAGGCCGAGCGCAGCAGAACGATCTCATGCGCGGCAATGGCCGGCAGCGTGTCCAGCACCCGCATGGCGCTTGTCACCCGCGAGCGATCGATCAGGCTGACGGCCAGGCCCGACTCGACGCAGGCTTCGACCGCCTGGCTCGACGGACTGCTCAAGACCGTCCGCCAGGCCAGGCCCGCGCGATCCAGGCTGGTGGTCATTGCCTCCCGGTAGGGGCAGTGCGCCGCGTGCAGGGCCAAGGGCAGGGGATCGGGCAATGGCGTCCCCAGCCTGGCGCTTCCCACCCACACCGGCGTGGTCGAGGCCAGTGACTGCGGGTCCGGCCGCCGGGCCATCGCCTGCGCCGCCAGCGCCAGATGCAGGCGACCGCGCCCGACCTGGTCGCGCAGCGCCAGGCTGGGCGCCGTCGTCACTTCCAGCACGACGCCCGGCCAGTCCGCGGCGAACAGCGGCAGGATGTCGCGGATGACGTGGGCCGCGTACTCGTCGGGCAGGCCCAGCTTGATACGGCCGGCAAGCGCCGTCCCCTGGATACCGCCCAGCACCCGGTCGTGCACGCGCAGCAGCTCGGCCGTGCTGCCCAGCACGCGCTGGCCCAGGGGCGTCAAGGTCACCGACTGGTTGTCGCGCTCCAGCAGCCGGCCGCCAACCACGGCCTCCAGCCGCTGGATGTGGACACTGACCGCCGCCGGGCTGCGGTGGACATGTTCGGCGGCGGCGCGGAACTGCCCCAGCCGGGCCACGGCATGGAATGTGCGCAACAGGTCGATATCCAGGGAGGCGCTCATGGTTTTGATTTCATGAATCAGATGGCAAATATATTTTGATTTATTTGATTATGGCCTGGCTTTAAGGTCAAGGGCATGAGGACGCCCACCACGAGCAAGCCAGCCATGCCCCGCCGGGACGCCCGTAACGCCACATTCGCCCCGGGAACGGCGCCGCGCGCCGCCCTGGCGGCCGTGCCCCTGCTGGTCCTGGAGGCCGCCTTGATCGTGACGTGGAGTTCGGGGTTTGTCGGCATGCGCTTTTCGATCGATCACGCCTCGGCTTTCCTGGTGGTGTTCTGGCGCTGCGTGGTGGTGGCGCTCGCGCTGCTGCCCTGGGTGGCGGGCGAGCTGCGACGCACGCCGCCGGCGCTGCTGCTGCGCCACGCCGGCATCGGCCTGCTGGCGATGGCGGGCTATCTGGCGGGCGTTGCCAAGGGCATTGAGTACGGGGTGCCCGCGGGATTGGCCGCACTGATCGCCGACCTTTTGCCGATCGGCACGGCGCTGCTGGGCGTCGGGCTGCCTGGCCAGCGCCTGCGCCGGCAAGCCTGGCTGGGATTGTTGCTGGGATTGCTGGGCGTGGTCCTGGTCACGCGCGATGCCCTGGCCTGGGGCGGGACGCCCCTATGGACCTACAGCCTGCCGCTGCTGGGCATGCTGTCGCTGGCGCTGGCCACCCTGTGGCAGAAGCAGGCCGATTCCCCTGCGTCCATGGGGCTGCTGTCCAATCTGTGGGTGCAATGCGCGATTTCGGCGGTGGCTTTCGCCGCGTTGGCGGGCAGGGAAGGCAGCCTGCTGCCGGTTGCCAGCGCGGGGTTCGCGCTGAGCGTGCTGTGGACAGCGGCGCTGTCGACGCTGGGCGGCTACGGCCTGTATTGGATCTGCCTGCGGCGCTCGTCTCCCACCCGTGTCGCCAGCGTGCTGTACCTGAGCCCGGCGGTTACGCTGGTGTGGGCCTGGGCCATGTTCGGCGAGCCGCTGTCCTGGCTGATGCTGGTGGGCACGGCCGTGTCTGCGTGCGGCATCTGGATGGTCGTGCGGAACGAACCGCGCTAGCGCTCGCTTCGTGCGCCGACAAAAAAGCCGGTCCCGAGGGGGCCGGCCATTCCCGGGCGACGCCAGGCGCGCTTCAGCGGATCAGGCTGAGGAACTCGGCGCGGGTCGACGGGTTGTCGTGGAACTCGCCCAGCATCACCGAGGTGACCATCGACGAATTCTGCTTTTCGACGCCGCGCATCATCATGCACATGTGCTGGGCCTCGATGACCACCGCCACCCCGGCGGCGCCGGTGACGGACTGCACCGCCTCGGCCACCTGGCGGCTGAGGTTTTCCTGGATCTGCAGGCGGCGGGCGTACATCTCGACGATGCGCGCCACCTTCGACAGGCCCAGCACCTTGCCGTTGGGCAGATAGGCCACATGCGCCTTGCCGATGAAGGGCAGCATGTGGTGTTCACAGAGCGAATACAGCTCGATGTTCTTGACCAGCACGATCTCGCGCGTGTCGGAGGTGAACAGGGCGCCGTTGACGATCTCTTCCAGATTCTGGTTGTAGCCGCGGCACAGGTGGCGCATGGCCTTGGCCGCGCGCGCCGGCGTGTCCGCCAGGCCTTCGCGGGACGGGTCTTCCCCCAGTGCTTCGAGAATGGCGGTGTAGTGACTTTCCAATGACATGGGAACTCCTGGGGGCTGCGCGCCGGCGATGGCGATGAACACGCAAGTCTACTCCAGCGCGGGCCGGCTTCGCAGCCGGAAACCTGACGGCCAGAGGGGTTATACGCCGCGGTTTTCCACCGCGTATTTGATCAGTTCGGCCTGGCCGTCGATGCCCAGCTTGCGCTTGATGTTCAGGCGGTGGGTTTCGACGGTGCGCACCGACAGGCCCAGCGCCTGGGCGATCTGCTTGTTGGCGTGGCCACTGGCGATGTGGCGCAGCACGTCGCGCTCGCGCTGGGTCAGCAGGGTGGCGGGGGCGCTGGCCTGCGACAGGCGCAGCGACACGGCGGCGCTGAAGTAGGTGCGGCCGGTCATGACCGCGTCGATGGCCGCCAGGATCTCCTGGGCCGGCTCGTCCTTGAGCAGGTAGCCGCGGGCGCCGGCGCGCACCGCCTGCACCATGTATTCGGCGTTGTCGTGCATCGACAGCACCAGCACCGCGATCTGCGGATAGCGTTCATGCAACTGCGCGGTCAGCTCCAGGCCGCCCACGCCCGGCATGTTCAGGTCCATCAGCACCAGTTGCGGCAGGGTGCCGCCCAGCGGGTCCTCCGCCAGGCAGGCCTGCAGGAAGGCCAGGGCGGCGGCGGCGTTGCCGGCTTCGCCCACCACCTGCAGGTGGGGCACGGTCTCAAGGCGCAAGCGCAGGCCGTCGCGCACCAGCGGGTGGTCGTCGATCAGGAGCAGTCGGATGGGGGAGCCAGGGTCGGTCATGCGGGTCGGGAAGCGTCGGAGGCGTCGGAGAAGGGCGGCGGCAAGGGCAGCCAGGCCTGCAGGGTGGTGCCCTGGTCGGAGGTATGGAAACTGAGGCTGCCGGACAGCGCGGTCATGCGTTCGCGCATGTTGCGCAGGCCGATGCCGCGGCGCGGATCCTGCTGCACCTCGGCGTAGTCGAAGCCGCGGCCGTCGTCATGGATGGTCAGGCGCAGGTCGCGTTCGGTGTAGGCCAGCGTCAGGTCGGCGCGGCGGGCGCCGGCGTGGCGCACGACGTTGGTCAGGGCCTCCTGGGTGACGCGGAACAGGGCGGTGGCGTAGGCGTCGGGCAGCTTCACCGGCCGGCCCTGGGTCGACAGGCGCACGGTCAGCGGCGCGGCGCCGTGCTGGCTGGCGCCGGCGAATTCGCGGCCCAGGTGTTCCAGCGCGGCCGGCAGGCCCAGGTCGTCCAGCAGGGTGGGGCGCAGGTTGTGCGAGATGCGGCGCACTTCGCCCACGGCGGTATTGAGGCGGTCGAGCGCGCCGCCCAGCGGCGTGTCGATGTGCGCCAGCGCGCGCGGCTCGGCGCCGAGGGCCTGGCGCAATCGTTCGCGCGCGGCCTCCAGCGCCAGCTTGATCGACACCAGCACCTGGCTGATGCCGTCGTGCAGCTCGCGCGACAGGCGGGCGCGTTCGTCTTCCTGCGAGCGCACCAGTTGCTGCGCCATCAGCCGCAGCTTGGCGTCGGACTGGCGGTGGTCGCTGATATTGAGCGCCAGGCCGCAGGCCGCCACGCCGAGGATCGAGACCGCGGCGATGCCGGCAACCCAGGCGAACATGTTGCGGATGTTGGACTGGGCGGCGGCGTCGATGTGCGCCAGGGTCTGCTCGACGTCGTCCAGGTAGATGCCGGTGCCCAGCATCCAGCCCCAGCGTTCCAGCACCACCACGTAGCCGAGCTTTTCCACCATCTGGTGGGTCGAGGGCTTTTCCCACTGGTAGTGCACCGCCTCGCCCTGGCTGCCGCCGCGGCGGGCCGCCGTCAGCAGGTTCTGGATCACTGGCTGGCCGCGGGTGTCGCGCAGGTTCCAGAGATCCTGGCCGACCAGTTCGGGCTGGCGCGGGTGCATCAGGTTCCGCCCTTGCAGGTCGTAGACGAAGAAATAGCCGTCGTGGCCGAATTCCATCTGTGCCAGCAGCGCCAGCGCGCGCTCGCGGGCGGCGTCGCCGTCGCTGGCGTCCTGCAGCGGGGCAATCGCGCTGTAGGCCAGGCTGACGTAATGGCGCAGCTCGCTTTCCTTACTGCCGAGCCAGGCGCTTTCCACCACTTCCTTTTCGCGCTGGGCCAGTTGCAGGCCCTGCACGTAGACGGCCACGGCGATGGCCGCCAGCGCCACCAGCAGGGGGACGGCGGCCAGCAGCAGGATTTTCAGGCGCAGCTTCATCAGGGGATTTGTATCAGCGCCGAATGCGCGTGTTGCGGTGCATCAAGGGAAAAAGGCCCACGCCGGACAGGAGTCCGCGCCGCCGATTTTACGATCCCCGCGGGGAATATGCTGCGGCGCATTCCGTAGTACCACGTAGGGGGCTTGCGTAGTTCCGCGCTTGTTGCGCCCCGGGCAAACCGAAATACTAACGCCCGCGTCGACCGGACGCCGTGCGGACGTTCGCGCCCGCCACCCTACAACAATGAGTCTGCCTACCCGCGGGACGAAAAAAGCGTTTCACGCCAAAAGCATGGCGGGAGGCAAGAGGAGCACTTATGCAAACCAGCAGTAAGGGACTGGGTCAGCACCTGGTCTGGCTGGCGGTTGCGGTCCTGGGCGCGTTCGCGCTGGGCACCGTGGCGCTGGCCAGAGGGGAGACCATCAACGCGCTATGGGTGGTGATTGCCGCCGTCTGCGTGTACTTGATCGCATACCGCTATTACAGCCGCTTCATCGCCAACAAGGTGTTCCGCCTTGATCCCACGCGCATGACGCCGGCCTGGAAGTACAACGACGGCCTGGACTACGTCCCGACCAACAAGCACGTGCTGTTCGGCCACCACTTCGCCGCCATCGCCGGCGCCGGCCCGCTGGTCGGCCCCGTGCTGGCCGCGCAGATGGGCTACCTGCCCGGCATGCTGTGGATCCTGGCCGGCGTGGTGTTCGCCGGCGCCGTGCAGGACTTCACCATCCTGTTCATCTCGACCCGCCGCGACGGCCGCTCGCTGGGCGACCTGGTCAAGTCCGAGCTGGGCAAGATCCCGGGCGTGATCGCGCTGTTCGGCGCCTTCATGATCATGGTCATCATCCTGGCGGTGCTGGCGCTGATCGTGGTCAAGGCGCTGACGCACTCGCCGTGGGGCACCTTCACGGTGGCCGCCACCATTCCCATCGCGCTGTTCATGGGCGTCTACCTGCGCTACATCCGCCCGGGCAAGATCGGCGAAGTGTCCATCATCGGCTTCGTCGGCCTGATGGCCGCCATCACCTTTGGCCAGGACGTGGCCGCGCATCCGGTCATCGGCCCGATGTTCGACTTCGACGGCAAGGGCCTGACCTGGATCCTGATCGTCTACGGCTTCATCGCCTCGGTGCTGCCCGTGTGGCTGCTGCTGGCCCCGCGCGACTACCTGTCGACCTTCCTGAAGATCGGCACCATCGTCGGCCTGGCCATCGGCATCGTGGTGGTTGCGCCCGAGCTGAAAATGCCGGCGCTGACGCAGTTCGTGGACGGCTCCGGTCCGGTGTGGTCGGGCAACCTGTTCCCGTTCCTGTTCATCACCATCGCCTGCGGCGCGGTGTCGGGCTTCCACGCCCTGATCTCCTCGGGCACCACGCCCAAGCTGATCGAGAACGAAACCCAGGCCCGCTACATCGGTTACGGCGGCATGCTGATGGAATCGTTCGTCGCCATCATGGCGCTGGTGGCCGCTTGCGTCATCGAGCCGGGCATCTACTACGCCATGAACAGCCCGGCCGCCGTCATCGGCACCACGCCCGACCAGGTCGCCCAGGTGGTGTCCAGTTGGGGCTTCGTGATCACTCCGGCCGACCTGGTGCAGACCGCCAAGGACGTCGGCGAAAGCACCATCATCTCGCGCGCCGGCGGCGCGCCGACGCTGGCCGTGGGCATGGCGCACATCCTGCACCAGGCCATCGGCGGCCCCAGCATGATGGCGTTCTGGTACCACTTCGCCATCCTGTTCGAAGCGCTGTTCATCCTGACGGCCGTGGACGCCGGCACCCGCGCGGGCCGCTTCATGCTGCAGGACCTGCTGGGCACCTTCGCGCCGTCGCTCAAGCGCACCGAGTCGCTGCCTGCCAACCTGATCGCCACCGGCCTGTGCGTGGCGGCGTGGGGCTACTTCCTGTACCAGGGCGTGGTCGATCCGCTGGGCGGCATCAACACGCTGTGGCCGCTGTTCGGCATCGCCAACCAGATGCTGGCCGCGATCGCGCTGACGCTGGGCACCGTGGTGCTGTTCAAGATGAAGCGCGACCGCTACGCCTGGGTCACCGTGCTGCCCACGCTGTGGCTGCTGGCGTGCACCCTGACCGCCGGCTGGCAGAAGCTGTTCCATGCCGACCCCAAGGTCAGCTTCCTGTCGCACGCGGCCAAGTACAACGCCGCCATCGCCGAAGGCAAGGTGCTGGCCCCGGCCAAGTCGCTGGCGGAAATGTCGCGCGTGGTGCTGAACGACTACATCAACGCCGGCCTGTGCGCGATCTTCATGTTCGTGGTGGTCAGCATCGTGGTGTTCGGCATCCGTTCGGTGATGCGCGCCCGCGCCGAGAACCGGCCGACCGCGCGCGAGACGCCCTACGAAGCGCTGCCGGCCGTGGCCGCCGGCGCGGACTGACGCAAGGAGGCGCCGCCATGCTGTTTTCCAACATGACCTCGGCGGCCGGCGCCGCCGGCCGCTACCTCGGGCAGACCCTGCGGTTGATGGTCGGCGTGCCCGACTACGAGAACTACGTCGAGCACATGCGGCGCACCCATCCCGACCAGGAGCCCATGAGCTACGAGGACTTCTTCCGCGAGCGGCAGGACGCCCGCTACGGCGGCAAGAAACGCATCGGCTGCTGCTGACGGGCCACGGCTCGTCGATCGCGATGGCAAAAGGCGCCGGCTTTGTCCGGCGCCAATGGCGTTCAACGGGCGTGCTTGCGGGCCCCGGCCACGCAGATGACGGCGGCCAGCGTCACCAGCAGCATGGTCCAGTTGACCTGCTCATGCAGCAGCAGCGCCGCCAGGCCCAGGCCCATGAAGGGCTGGAACAACTGCAACTGGCCTACCCCGGCGATGCCGCCCTGGGCCAGGCCGCGATACCAGAACACGAAGCCGATCAGCATGCTGAACAGCGACACGTAGGCCAGGCCGATCCAGCCGGCCGCGGTGACCTGCGCGAACGACGAAGGCAGGGTCAGCAGCGCAAGCGGCAGCATTGCCGGCAAGGACAACACCAGCGCCCAACTGATGACCTGCCAGCCGCCCAGCGTGCGCGACAGCCTGGCGCCCTCGGCGTAGCCCATGCCGCAGACCACGATGGCGGCCAGCATCAGCAGGTCGCCCTTGAGCGACACGTCCAATCCGCCCGTCAGCGCGTACCCCACCACGAAGGCCGAGCCCGCCACCGAGAACAGCCAGAATGCCGGCCGCGGCCGTTCGCCGCCGCGCAGCACCGCGAACACCGCGGTGGACAGCGGCAGCAGGCCGACGAACACGATCGAATGCGCCGAGGTGACGTGCTGCAGCGCCAGCGCCGTCAGCAGCGGAAAGCCCAGCACCACGCCGATTGCCGTCAGCATCAGGGCGGGCAGGTCGGCGCGCCGCGGTCGCGGCTGGCGCAGCAGCCACAGCAGGGCCCAGCCCAGCGCGGCGGCGATGGTGGCGCGGGCGCAGGTGAGGAAGATGGGGTCCAGCTCCGCCACCGCCACCCGCGTCGCGGGCAGCGAGCCGGCGAAGATCGCCACGCCGATGAAACCGTTGATCCAACCGCTGGTTGCCTTGTCCATGCACTGCTCCGCGCAAAGCGTCCAGTGAAGCATCCGGACGCCGCGTTTCCCAGAGACAGTCCAGTACAATTTAAAATAACTGTTATGCAAAACAGTCCAGTACGGATGGAGGCGAAATGACATCAGGCGGCACCCGGATCGAGGCGGTCATGGCGCAGGTGCGATCGCGCATCGCATCGCGCGCGTACTCACCGGGTGCGCGCCTGCCGTCCGTGCGCGCGCAGGCCGGCGCCATGGGCCTGTCGGTGTCGACGGTGGTGGAGGCGTATGAACGCCTGGCCGCCGAAGGCAGCATCACGTCGCGACCAGGTTCGGGCTTCTACGTCGCCGGCCCGGTGGCGCCGCTGGCGCTGACCGAGATCGGCCCCAAGCTGGACCGCGAGATCGATCCGCTGTGGGTCTCGCGCCAGTCGCTGGAGGCCGCGCCCGATGCGCTGCGGCCCGGCTGCGGCTGGCTGCCGGGCGACTGGATGTACGAGTCCGGCATCCGCCGCGCGCTGCGCGCGCTGGCCAAGTCCGATTCCCTGGAATTGACCGATTACGCCACGCCCCTCGGCCACCCCGCGCTGCGCCAGGTCCTGTCGCGGCGCCTGGCCGCCGCCGGCATCGAGACCGCGCCCGAGCAGCTCATGCTGACCGAGTCCGGCACCCAGGCCATCGACCTGATCTGCCGCTTCCTGCTGGAACCGGGCGATACGGTGCTGGTCGATGATCCCTGCTATTTCAATTTCCACGCCTTGCTCAAGGCCCACCGCGCCTGCGTGGTCAGCGTGCCGTACACGCCACACGGGCCCGATGTGGCGCGTTTCGAGGCGGCGCTGCGCGAGCACGCGCCGCGCCTGTACATCACCAATTCGGGCATCCACAACCCCACCGGCGCGACGCTGTCGCCGCTGGTGGCGCACCGGCTGCTCAAGGCCGCCGACGGCGCGGGGCTGGTGATCGTGGAAGACGACATCTTCGCCGACTTCGAACACACGCCGGCGCCGCGGTTGGCGGCCTTCGACGGCCTGTCACGCGTGATCCAGATCGGCAGCTTTTCCAAGACCATCTCGGCCTCGCTGCGCTGCGGCTTCATCGCGGCGCGCGGCGACTGGATCGACAGCCTGGCCGACCTGAAGATCGCCACCACGTTCGGCGGCGGGCGGCTGGCGGCCGACGTGGTGTTCCGGACCTTGACCGACAGCGGCTACCGCAGGCACATGGAGTGGGTGCGGCAGCGGCTGGCCGAGGAGCGCGACAGCGTCACGGCGCGGCTGCGGGCGCTCGGCATCGTGCCGTGGCTGCAGCCGAAGGCGGGCATGTTCCTGTGGTGCCGCCTGCCGGCCGGCATTGACGCGGCGACGGTGGCGCGATCCTGCCTGCGCGACGGCGTGGTGCTGGCGCCCGGCAACGCCTTCAGCGTGTCGCTGAGCGCGGGCGACTGCCTGCGCTTCAACGTGGCCCAGTCCACCGATCCGCGCGTATTCGACACGCTGGCGCGGGCGTTGGCCGCGGCGCGCTCGGCGTGAGCGGTCCCGTGGATGGGGCCGCGCGCTAGGAGCCGTTGGCCGCCGCGTCGCGGCGGGTCCGCTTCTCGGCGGCCAGCACCAGCGGAATGGCGCAGGCCGCGCACAGCGCCATCACCAGGAAGCCTGCCGGCGCGTAACCGCGATACAGCGCGCCGCCCAGTTGAATGCTGCCAAACATGAACACCCCGCCCGACAGCAGCGCATACAGCGCGATGGCCGACGTCTTGCAGGCCGCCGGCACGCGGCGCGCGATGTACCACATGATGGCGGCATTGTTGCCGGCCAGGGTGAAGCATTGCAGCACTTGCAGCGCCGCGATCCAGCCCGGGTCGGTGGTGGCCGACAGGCCGGCCCAGCGCAGGGCGGTCATGGCGGCCGAAACCAGGATCAGCCATTGGGCGCCGAGCCGCGCCAGCACCTTGGGCGCCAGGAAGAAGAACAGCACTTCGCTGGCCACGCCCACCGCCCACAGCGTCGAGATCAGCGCCGTCGACAGGCCGCGGTCGGTCCAGTAGAGCGTGGAATACGAATACAGGAAGCCGTTGCTGGCCTGTACCAGCGACGCGGCGGCGATGCACAGCAGCAGCGGCCGGTCGCGCAGGATCTCGCGCATCGGCAGCCGCACGCGCTCGGCCGGTGCCTCCTCGGCGCTCGGGCGGGCGGCCCGCGGCAACAGGCGCACGCACGCCAGGCAGGCGACGATCAGCAGGATCGACAGCCACATCACCCAATCGGTGTCGAAGGTCTTGATGAGGTAGCCGCCGGCCACCGTCACCACGGCGAAGCCGAGCGAGCCGCAGGCGCGGATGATGGTGTAGGAACTGCCCTGGCCGCGGCTGCTGGCGATGGCCATGCGGTCGAGCAGCGGCAGCACCGCCGGGAACACGGCGTTCAGCAGCAGCGTGACGGCGAACAGCCAGGCCGGCGCCGCGCTGAACGGGTAGCAGATGAACAGCAGCAGCGAAGCGGCCAGCGCGGCGAAGATCAGGCCATGCGCGCTGCCGCGCTGGTCGGCCACGTGCGCCACCACCGGCGTCGACAGGATCTTGGGCAGGAACGAGGTCGCCACGATCAGGCCGATCAGCGCCGGGTCGAGGCCGCGGCTGGCGAACCACAGGGGAAGAAACGGGATGCTGACGCCCTGCAAGCCGTAGTACAGGAAGTAGAACCCATGCAGGGCGATAGCGCCTTGCCGGGCGTCGGGGTTGCCGCGCATAGCGATGTGACAGAAGTGTGGCTGGGAGGAAGCGCCGTAGCATACTCCTTCCGCCCGCCCGCCCGCCCGCCCGCCCGGCCGGCCGGCTCCGCGCCGCCGCCGCCGGCCTTGCCATCGCAACGGCCGTGCCGGCCTTACCAGGGCAGCGGCGCGGCTTCGCCGTTGGCGTGCTCGCCGTAATAGATCGACGGCAGCAAGCGCGACAGGTAGGTGAACTCGGTATAGCAATGGCGCAGCAGGTTCAATCCCAGCACGTCGGGCACGTCCTGTTGCGGCCGTGGGCTCGACAGGCCCAGGTAAAAGCGGCTGCGCAGCACGCAGCCGAACGGCGTGTCGCGCGCCAGGTGGATCATCTGGCCATCCCGCGGATCGCCATCGGCGTCGAGTTGGATGTGGTCGCCGAAGCCGATGCGGGCGTAGATGGCCGCCGACACGTCCTGGTTGCCGTGCGCGGCGCGCAGGCGCGCGGCGTCGAAGGCCTCCTGCGGGGCGTGGAATTTCAGCCGGGCGGCCACCGGCGGCAGGTCGGCCAGCGACTCCACCGCGTGGATCGAGGCGCCGATATAGCTTTCGCCGCGCCGCCAGGCGCTGTCCCAGCCGCGGTGCTCGACATGGTCGTGCGGATGCCACCACTTGATGTGCTGGGTGGTCTGGAAGAACTTGAACCACCAGTCGAGCATGCGGCCCTTGCAGCCATGCAGGTCGGTGCGCGTGGCCACCACCAGGCCGCCGCCGGGCAGCCGGGCAATGCCGGTCTCCAGCCGCAGCGGCGCGGGATCGAGCAGGCTGTCCATGTCGGCGGCGATGTGCGCCGCATCGGGGTGCGGGGTGGTCATGCGAGGTCTCCGGGATAAGGGAAAGCCATAAGGGAAAGCCGATTCTACATTAAAGAAACGTATGTCGTTTCCAAAATAAGCGGACCGTGTAAGATCGCCCACTCGACATCAGGAGAACCAATCGCCCATGGCGTCCCTTGCCTCATCCGCCGCGCCGCGCCCGCGCGGCCGTCCCGCCCGACCTGACGCCGAACTGCGCGCCGCGATCCTCGACGCCGCCACCTGGCTGCTGCTCAACGAAGGCTATGGCGGCGCGACGCTGGAAGCGGTGGCCCGTCGCGCCGGCATGGCCAAGAAAACCGTGTACCGCTACGCCGCCAATCGCGAGGACCTGGTGGCGCAGGTGGTGCGCGGCTGGACCGACACCTTCGAGCCGGCGCTGGCGCAGGAGGTCGCCAGCGCCGCCGAGGTGCTGCCGGCGCTGGCGCGGGTACTGCAGACGATCGCCGACCGCGCCCTGTCGGCCGACGCCGTCGGCATGTTCCGTTTGTTGACGGCCGATTTTCCGGCGCGCAACGCGCTGCTGGCGGTGTATCAGGAAAACGGCATCGAGCGCGGCACCGCGATGCTGGCGGGGTGGTTCGAGAAACTGGCCGCGCGCGGTTTGATCCGCATCAAGCAACCGCGCGAGACCGCCGGCCTGCTGTTGGCCATGACCATCGCCGAACCGCTGCGGCAGATGGCGCTGGGCCTGGCCGAGCCGCTGCCGCGGGGCTCCATCGCGGATCGCATCCAGGCTTGCGTGGCGCTGTTCTCCGGGCAGGGGCGGGTGTTCGAGGTTCTGCCGGACTAGTGATGGCGTCATGCCCGCGCGGGCATATCGATTCAGCTTGGCGCCAGCCGCGCGCGGCCATTGGCAAAGCGCGCATACGGAATTACCCTGGGACGTCGCGGCGCGACCGATCGCGCCGCGCGCGTGTTTTCCGAATCATTTCCAGGAGCTGCGATTCCATGGCCAAGAAACTGAATGCGAAGACCACCAAGGCGGCGAAGACGCTGCGCAAGCGTCCGCTGGCAACCCCCACCGATCTGGCCGCCGCCGCCACCCGCGATATCTCCGCGGTGTTGAACCAGGTGCTGGCCGACGTGTTCGCGCTGTACCTGAAGACCAAGAACTTCCACTGGCATGTCAGCGGGCCGCATTTTCGCGATTACCACCTGCTGCTGGACGAGCAGGGCGACCAGTTGTTCGCCATGACCGATCCTATCGCCGAGCGCATCCGCAAGATCGGCGGCACCACGCTGCGTTCCATCGGCCATATCGCGCGCACCCAGCGCATCGCCGACAACGATGCCGACTACGTCCAGCCGCTGGACATGCTGGCCGAGCTGCGCGAAGACAACAAGACCCTGGCGGCCACGCTGCGCGAGGCCCACAACGTGACCGACGAGCATCGCGACATCGCCAGCTCCAGCCTCATCGAGAACTGGATCGACGAGACCGAGCGGCGCACCTGGTTCCTGTTCGAGGCCAGCCGGCAGGGCGACAGCACCGGTCATTGAACGGCGTAGGCAGCCGTTTCCCGGCCCTTGTATCGGGGGGCGGGAGAGGGCGGGGCGAAGGGCGGTCCGCCGGTTGCCGGTGCGTCAGCCCTCGCGCCCAAACCCGCCGCGGGCCCATTCCGAGGCCCGTTGCACGCTCAGCTTGTAGGTGGGCGCCACGTGGATTTCGGCCAGTTGTTCGCCCGATTCGTCGTAGGCGCTGAGCACGGCATAGGGCTCGTCCTCGTCGGGCACGATATCCAGCTTGACGGTGACGCGGCCGGCGGCCGCATCGATCTTCACGCTCTTGTGCAGCGTCGCGTGCAATTGCTGTTCGTGGCGCCGCAGGACTTCGTTGGCGGTCTTGACCAGGGTATGGAAGGCGGGCGTGTCGAGGGGCTTGGGGTTCTTCTTGTCGCGGCCCATGGTCCACGGGCCCACCAGGGCCGGTTCGGCCTGCCCGTCCAGGGTCATCTCGACGGCCCAGCCGTCGTCGTCTTCGTTCTTGATGATGCGGGCGGTCCAGCCATCGTCGCGCCACAGCGTGGCGCCCTGTTCCTTGCGGTCGTGGAAGTCGCCGTCGTCCGGCATGTGGGTGTCGTTCACTACTGTGCTTTTCCTGGGGGCATGGGTTCGCGGCCTCGCGGGCGGGGTTGACGCGCCAGGCCGAAGAGATCATGGGTGCGCAGGGCGGATATCCGGATGGCCGGATTCCGCCTGCCCCCCGCACTGTAGCGCAATGCGCGCGGGCGTTCCCGGCGCGGCGGGAACGCCCCGGTCTCGCGGCGTTGCCCTAGAAGCGCACGGCCAGCTTGAGCAGGCCCGACTGCTGGCGGTTGCCGCCGCCGAACTGCGCGTCGTAGGCGACGCCGGCGGTGGTGTTGCGGGCGAGCGCGATTTCGGCGCCCAGGCCGACCACCGCGGCATTCCTGGCGATCGGCACGCCGCGCACCGAGAACGTGCCGCCGCCGTCGAAGGCCAGTTGCTGGCTGGGCGTGACGTCGCCCATGGCGTGGCGCCAGCCCAGCGAGGCGGTCAGGCGGCCCGGCGCGCCGCTGGATTCGAACTGCCAGGCGCCGCGCACGCCCAGCGTGCTGCTGGTCACGTCGTCGGTGCGGCCCTTGCCGCGCAGCGCGGCCGATCCGCCCGATTCCTCGAAATCACGCGTGCGAAGCTGGTTCCAGGCCAGGCCGGCATAGGGTTCGATGCTGTAGGCATCGCTCAGCGGCAGGTGGTAGCCGAGCTCGCTGAAAAGCTGCGTCGACGAGGCGCGGTAGGACGACTCCAGGCGCTGGTTCAGGCTGCCGGCCGCGACGTCGCGCTTGGTGTTGATGTCGTGCCAGGTGTAGGCGGCGCCGGCCATGAAGCGCAGGTGGCCGGGACCGGCCTGGAAATTGCGGCCGCCGAAGATCGTGGCGGTGTAGCTGTCGACGTCGGTGCGCGAGGCGGAATCGGCCAGCGAGCTGTGGCTGCCGACGTAGCCGACCGCGCCGCCCAGGCGCCAGCCGCCGCCGACCGCGCCATCGCCGCCGACGAACAGGCCGCCGGACGATTGGCTGACGCTCGAGGCGTTGCCGTCGCCGGCGAAGGTGCTCCAGTTGCCGAACGCCTGCGCCCAGACCGGCGAGGCGCCGCTTTGCGGCAGCGCGTCGGCCGACGGCGCGCCCAGTTGAGCGGTCGGCTGCCCGGCGCGCGCCGGCGCGTCGAGGTTGCCGCGCAGGTGATCCAGCGGCAGCGCGCGCACGCTGTCGGCCTGGCTCTGCAGCACGGTGGCGGTGCTGGCGTAGGCCTCGCCGGACAACTGCTTCAGGGCCGAACGCGCTTCATTGGGCGTCATCGTCAGCACGGCCGTGGTCACCTGGCGGGCGCCGGTACCGGCGGCCGCAGTGCTGCCGCTGCCGACCACGGGCGAGCCGTTGCCGGGGGCCGTCGCGCCATTGCCGCTGGAGGCCGAACCATTGCCGCCTGAGGTCGAACCGTTGCCGCTCGCGGGCGGATCTTCCTGGTCCAGCGCGCCGCCGACGCTGGCTTCGTTGCCGGTGCCGCCGATGCTGCCGATCGGCACGTCGTTGCGCGTGAGCGTCATGAAGGCATTCTTGGCGTCGTAGCTGAGCGTGGGCGTCAGGAAGGCGTAGGCGCTGGAGGCGCCGGTGAAGCGGCCCTGAATGCCGCCGTCGGCGGTGAGAATGTTGTAGGTGGTGCGCGGCGCATAGTTGCCGGCCGGGCCGACGTGCGCCACGGTGCCATCCAGCGTGGCGACGCCGGTGACGTGGATGCGGTCGCTGGCGCTGCTGGCCGGATCGGCGTGCACGCGATAGACGGTATCGGCGCCGAAGGCGAGGTTGCCGTTGACCGTCAACGTGCCGATGGGCGAGCCGTCGTTGCCCGGGGAGATCACGGCGGTGGGGTAGAGCGTGGTGGTGCCGACCTGGCCGACGCCCGCCAGCACGACCTCGCGGCCGATGTCCAGGGGGCCGTTCAGCTTGCCGTCGATCTCCAGGGCGCCGTCGGCGATCAGGATGGGGCCGCTCAGGCCGCTGCTGTCGGCCGTCAGGATCAGGGAGCCCGGGCCGGTCTTGACGAAGCCCTGGGTGCCTTGCAGCGGGTTGTGGATGGTGTCGACGAACTGGCCCGAGGCATAGGTGCCGTCGCCGACCACCAGGGCCGGCGGGTTGCCGCCGCTGCCCACCAGGGTGATGGGCGAGCCCTGCACGGTGTAGCGGTCGGTCGCGAACTGGATGCCCGACACGCGCACCGGGCCGGCGCCGCCATCGACCGTGACCGTGCCCGCCGCGCCGGTGAAGATGGCGTAGCCGCCGTCGGGCAGGGCGCCCGTGGCGTTGGTGGGGCTGTTCCAGTTGCCGCTGGCGGCGCTCCAGGTGCCATTGCCGCCGCCGGCGCGGGTGGCGGATGCCGCGCCGTTGCCGTTCCACAGATTGGTGGTGCTGGGGCCCAGGATCAGGTTGATCTGTTTGTCGCCGGTCAGCGACTGGATGGTCGCCGCGGGCTGCGAGTCGCCGGTCACGCTGCCCAGCGTCAGGCCGTTGCCGCTCAGGGTGCCGCCGTATGACAGGATGCGGTAGTAGCCGGCGTTGGTGCCCAGCGTGTTGACCGACACGTTCAACGTGGTGTTGTTCAGGGTGGCGTTGCCGGCGACCGTGATGTTGTCGCCGGTGCCGGGCTGCGTGATCGGCAGGCCCGCGTAGCCGGTCTCGAAGTCGAATACGGCGTTGTTCATCGACAGGTCGCCCCTGACGACGAGGTTGCCGTTGGATACGCCGGTGGGCGTGCCCACCGGGTAGCCGGGGGCGACGCGCGCGCCGTTCACGTCGAGGTTGCCGTTGATCGCGCCGAAGCCCGAGACGGTGCCGTTGGCGGCCGCGTTGACGTTGCCGGTGAGGGTGACGCCGGCGCCGCCGCCGTTGCCGCCGATCACCAGGGTGCCGCCGTTGACGTCAACGCCGCCGGGGAAGGCGGCCGAGCCGTCGAACACCTGCGTGCTGCCGGACGCCACCGTCAGGTCGGCCGCCATGGCGGCGCCGCAGCAGGTGGTGCTCAATGCGACCGTGGCCGTCAGCCACTTGTTCGTGCCGTATATCAAGACTGGAATCCTTTTTGTCTCGGCCCGAGGTCCCGATGCCATACGCAATCGCCCACGGAAATCGTGTTTCCGATGGCTGAAATACTTTGTATGGAATGGACGGGCCGGTGGAAAAAGGACGCAATTTATACCTGCTTTTTTGCAGATTAAAAAACTGCCTGAAAGATACCATCCAAGGCTGCGGTTTTCGGCCGTTTGGATACCAACCATTTGTTTTTATTGATGTTTTTGATACCGTCCGTATTATCAATATGGCGGGAATTGATACATTCCATATTATCTGTCAGGCACGATAGATGCTGATTTTCTATTTTAAGAATCGGCGCGGTTTTTATTATTTATCCTGCTTATCGAGGCGCCGCGAAAAAACGTCAGGACGCGCGTTTTTTCGGCCATCGCGACGGCGCCTTCCCGGCTGCACGGCGCGCGATGGCAACGGCGGCCGCGCGTGGCGCGGCCGCCGGCACGGCAACCCCTGCCGGCGGCCTCCAATGACAGCCCCACCAGCCGCCCGCGGATTCAGCCGCTGCCTACGGATTCACCAGCACCGGCTTGTCGCGATACGCCGCCGGGAAGGTCTTGGCCAGGTTCTCCACCTTCGGCACGTCGTTCACCATGATGTACATGCTGTACGGGTGCCGCACCAGGTAGTCCTGGTGGTAGCCCTCGGCGGGGTAGAAGGCCTTGAGCGGTTCCACCGTGGTCGCCAGCGCCTTGGGGTACACACCGGATTTGTTCAACTGGGCGATGTAGGCCTCGGCCACCTTGCGCTGGTCGTCGTTTGCCGGGAACACCGTGGAGCGGTACTGGGTGCCGCTGTCCGGGCCCTGGCGGTTGAGCTGGGTCGGGTCGTGCGCCACCGAGAAATAGATCTGCAGCAGTTGGCCGTAGCTGACCTGCTTCGGGTCATAGGTGATTTCCACCGATTCGGCGTGGCCGGTGCGGCCGCCGCTGACGGTGTCGTAGTCGGCGGTGGCTGCCTGGCCGCCCGCGTAGCCGGAGACCGCCGATGAGACGCCCTTGACGTGCTGGAACACCGCCTGCACGCCCCAGAAGCAGCCGCCGGCGATCACGGCTTTTTCCTGGGCCGCGCCGGCCGCCGACGCGTCGAGCGCGGGCGGCGGAATGATGAAGGCAGTCTCGGCGGCGCCGGCCGTGCCGAGGGCGAACAGGGCGCCGGCGGCGGCCAGCGCGGCCTGGCGGGCGCGGGAGAAGGGACGAAGGAACATGATGCGCAATCCTCGAAAAATGACGCCGGCCGCGATCAGGCCTGCGGGGTGAAGTTCATGGCCACGCCGTTCATGCAGTAGCGCAGTCCGGTCGGGCGCGGGCCGTCGTCGAAGACGTGGCCCAGGTGGCCGCCGCAATTGCCGCAATTGACGGCGGTGCGGGTCATGCCGAAGCTGCGGTCTTCCAGCGTGTCGACGGCGTGTTCCAGCGGCTGCCAGAAGCTGGGCCAGCCGGTGCCGCTGTCGAACTTGGTGGCCGACGAAAACAGCTTCTGGGCGCAGCCGGCGCAGGCGAAGGTGCCGGCGCGATGCTCGTCGTTGAGCGGGCTGGTGTAGGGCCGTTCGGTGCCCTCGCGGCGCAGCACGTCGTACTGCGCCTGGGTCAGCCTGGCGCGCCATTCGGCGTCGGTCAGGGTATAGGGGTAGGCGCGGGGCTGCGCGGCGCGCGCGGCGCGCCCGCCCAGCAGCGGCGCCAGGCCGGCGGCGGCCGCAAAGGCGCCGCCCGCGCCCAGGAAATGCCTGCGTGTCAGTCTCATGGGGGCTCCTCGGGAAAGCGGGCCCGCGCGCGGCGCGGCCGGGGCGGCGCACGCGGGACGGTTGGCGGGCGGGCTTACTTGCCCATGCTGTCCTTGCTCATGGAGCCGCCCTTGGACATGCCGTCCTTGGACATCCCTTCCTTCGACATGCCATCCTTGGCCATGCCGTCCTTCTTCATGCCGTCGTGCGACATGCCGTCCTTGGACATGGAGTTCTTCGACATGCCGTCCTTGGACATGCCGTCCTTCGCCATGCCATCCTTGGCCATGCCATCCTTCGACATGCCGCTCTTGGCCATGCCGTCCTTCGACATGCCGTCCTTGGACATGCTGTCGGCCGCGTGCGCGGCGACCGCGCCAAAGGCCAGGCACAGCGAGAATGCGGCGGTGGTGAGTGTCTTCATGATGCGTTCCTCTGGTGTGTCGTGGTGGGAAAAAAAGTGAAAACCACCTAGCTGCCGCCGAACCAGTTGTAGCCCTGGTCCTCCCAGTAACCGCCCGGGTAGGTGTTGGTGACGAAAATCGCCTGGATGTGCTTGGGGTTCTTGTAGCCAAGCTTGGTGGGCATCCGCAGCTTCATCGGGAAGCCGTACTCCGGCGGCAGGGTCTTGCCGTCGTAAGTCAGCGCCAGGATCGTCTGCGGATGCAAAGCGGTCGGCATGTCGATGCTGGTGTAGTAGTCATCGGCACACTTGAATCCCACATATTTCGCGGTCAGGTCGGCGCCCACGCGCTTCAGGAAGGTCGAGAACGGCACGCCGCCCCATTTGCCGATGGCGCTCCAGCCCTCGACGCAGATGTGGCGCGTGACCTGGTCGATCTGCGCCATGGCGCGCAGCTCTTCCAGCCGCCAGCGGCGCTTGTCCGCCACCATGCCGGTGACTTCCAGCCGGAAGCTCTCTTCCTCGACCTGCCGCACCTCGTCGATGCCGTAATAGGCATTGAACGGGAACGGGCGGGTGATCATCGATTCCGGGTAGGTGGGGGCCAGCTTGTTCGGATCGAAGATCCAGCCTTGCACCCGGTCGTTGAAGCGCGACACCGCGCTCAGCGCCTTTTCCACGTTTTCATCGTCGGACAGCGTGCAGCCGGACAGCATCGCCAGCCCGCCCAGCGTCAGGCTGCTGCGCAGGAAGGCGCGGCGCGAGGGCGCCTCGACCCGCTTGTCCAGGATCTTCACGGCTTCCTTCAGGATCGCCGGGCCATCCAGGCCCAGCAGCGACAGGCGTCGTTTTGCGCTCACGTCAGACTCCTTATTTGCCGCGGATCATGGCGATCAGGCTGCGCGGCACCAGCGCCACCATGACCAGGTGGACCGCCACGAACGCCACCAGCAGCGCCATGGCGAAGAAATGGATGCGGCGCGCGAATTCATAGCCGCCCAGCAGCGTGCGCAGCGTGTCGAACTGCACCGACTTCCACAGCACCAGGCCGGACAGGACCAGCACCGTGATATCCGCGATGACGAACAGGTAGGCCAGCCGCTGCACCTGGTTATAGTGGCGCGGGTCGGCATGCGACAGCTTGCCGCGCAGGGCGGCGGCCAGGTCGCGGGCGACGCCGCGCGGGCCGACCGGGAAGAACTTGCGCCACAGGCGGCCGGTGGTCAGGTTCAGCCCCAGGTAGAGCAGGCCGTTGACCAGCAGCAGCCACATGCCGGCGAAGTGCCATTGCAGCGCGCCGCCCAGCCAGCCGCCCAGGGTGGCGCCGTTGGGAAAGGTGAAGTCGAAGAACGGCGCGGCGTTGTAAATGCGCCAGCCGCTGGTCACCATGATGACCACGGCCAGCGCATTGAGCCAATGCATGATGCGCAGCCAGCCGGGATGGACCGGGCCGCGGCTGTCGGCCGCCGGGGCGGCGGGGGCGTCTGGGGTGGCGGGCGTGGCCATCATGGCGGGGCTCCTCGGGGAGGCGGTTGTTGTCGTTGGAGCCATTCTTCCCCGGGCCCGATATCGAAGTCCTCACGCAAACTTAAAATAAATGTGATAACTCGCCGGCCATGGATTGGCGACAATAGCGCTGCCGGGGGCGGATCGCCCGCGCCCGGCGTTGCCGGCCGCTGGCGGTCGGCTCACCCTGATTTCCACCCCTGACCGAGCCCCTATGGATACGCCCCGCCGCGTCCTGATCGTCGAAGACGACGCCCACATCGCCGAATTGCTGCGCCTGCACCTGCGTGACGAGGGGTACGCGGTCGAGCACGCGGCCGACGGCAACGAAGGCATGCGCCGGCTGGAGGAGGGCGGCTGGGACGCCCTGGTGCTGGACCTGATGCTGCCCGGCATCGACGGCCTGGAGATCTGCAAGCGCGCCCGCGCCATGACGCGCTACACCCCCATCATCATCACCAGCGCCCGCTCCAGCGAGGTGCACCGCATCCTCGGCCTGGAACTGGGCGCCGACGACTACCTGGCCAAGCCGTTCTCGATGCTGGAACTGGTGGCGCGGGTGCGCGCGCTGCTGCGCCGCACCGAGGCGCTGGAGCGCAATGCCCGCATCGACGCCGGCAGCCTGCGCCAGCACGGCGTGGCCATCGACCCCATTGCCCGCACCGCCTCGGTCGACGAGCGCCGGCTGGAACTGACGCCGCGTGAATTCGACCTGCTGCATTTCTTCGCCCGCAATCCCGACAAGGTGTTCTCGCGGCTGGACCTGCTGAACCAGGTCTGGGGCTACCAGCACGAAGGCTATGAGCACACCGTCAACACCCACATCAACCGGCTGCGCACCAAGATCGAGGCCGATCCGTCCAATCCGCAACGCATCCTCACGGTCTGGGGCCGCGGCTACAAGTTCGCGGCCGCGCCCGGCGCGCCGGCGGAGTCAGCATCATGAAGCGCCTGACCCTGACCCAGCGCCTGTCGGCCGTGTTCGCGCTGCTGCTGCTGGCGTGCTGCGGCGCGTCGGCCTGGCTGCAGATCTCGGCCCATGCGCGTTACGAGCAGGAAGTGGTGCAGCGCCTGTCCAGCGGACTGGCGCAGCATATCGCCGGCACCAATGAACTGATGGACGCCAACGGCTGGAAGCCGGACGCGGTGCGTTCGCTGTTCTCGATGCTGATGATGGTGAATCCCGCGGTCGAGGTCTACCTGCTGGACAACGACGGACGCATCGTCGGCGATGCCGCGCCGCCCGGGCAGATCAAGCGCGACCGGATCGACCTGGCGCCGGTGCGGCGCTTCCTGGCGGGCGGGGCGCTGCCGATCGAAGGCGACGATCCGCGCCACCTGGATACGGCCAAGGTATTTTCGGCCGCGCCGGTGCGGGTGGCGGGGCGCGACGAGGGCTATGTCTATGTGGTGCTGCAGGGCCAGGCGCATGACGCGCTGGCGATGGCCGCGTCGCGCAGCGCGGTGCTGCGCACCACCCTGTGGTCGATTGCGCTGGTGGCCTTGTTGGGCCTGGTGGCGGGCCTGGCGGCGTTCGGCCTGATCACGCGGCCGCTGCGCGGGCTGACGCGCGCGGTGCGGGCCTTTGGCGACGACGACGGCCGCGCTTTGGCGGCGCTGGAAAGGCCCGCCGACGCCACTGATGCGGGCGGCGACGAGATCTCGCTGCTGCGCCGCAGCTTCGTGCAGATGGGCCGCCGCATCTCCGAGCAATGGCGCCAGTTGACGCAACAGGACCAGCAGCGGCGCGACCTGGTGGCGAACATTTCGCACGATCTGCGCACGCCGCTGACCTCGCTGCACGGCTACCTGGAGACCCTGCGGTTGAAGGACGAGACGCTGGACGCGGCCGAGCGCCGCCGTTACCTGGACATCGCCCTGGCGCAGAGCCGCAAGGTCGGCCGGCTGGCGCAGGAACTGTTCGAGCTGGCGCGGCTGGAATCCGGGCTGGTGCGGTTGGAACCCGAGACCTTCTCGCTGCCCGAGCTGGCGCAGGACGTGATCCAGAAATTCGAATTGGCCGCCGAGGCGCGCCAGCAGCGGCTGACCACGGCGATTGACCAGGAACTGCCGCCGGTGCGCGCCGACCTGGGCATGATCGAGCGGGTGCTCACCAATCTGCTGGACAACGCCATCCGCCATACGGCGCCGGGCGGATGCATCGAGCTACGCCTGCGGCAGGCGCGCGACGGCGTGCAGGTGCGGGTCAGCGACAATGGCGCCGGCATTCCCGACGCCTTGCGCGCCGGCCTGTTCACCCGCGCCTCGGTGCTGGCGGACGGCCCGCGCGATGGCGGCGGGCTGGGGCTGGTGATCGTGCACCGCATCCTGAAGCTGCATCACAGCGATATCCGGCTGGTGCAACGGCCGGAGCCGGGCGCGGTGTTCGAGTTCGACCTGCCGGCGGCGCGCTGACGCGGCGTCAGCCGCCCGCGCGCCGCCGTAGCCTGGCGCTGGCGTGCCGTCAGGCCGCCGTCGGCATCCTGCCGTTGAGCAGGTAGTCCATCAGCTCGCGCACGCTGCGCATGGCGTCGCCGAACGGCAGCTTCGACGCGCCGCGGAAGAACAGGCCGCGGCTGACTTCGCCGCGCATGGCGGCGGCCAGCTTCAGGTCGATGCAGAACTGGCCGAAGCGCGCGATGCCGTCGCGCAGGCCGCACTGCGTCAGGCAGTCCATGCGCTGGCTGCAACGGCGCGCGTCGCAGCGGGTGCTCTCCTGCAGGGTCTTTTCCTGGCGCAGGTAGCGCGTCAGCCACGGCGTCGGCACGGCGCGCGCCGGCAGGCCGGCCACGCTGGTGAATTCGGCCAGCTTGTCGGGGTCGGCTTCCATCAGCACGCGCTTGAAGTTCTCGTGGGCGTCGCCTTCTTCGGTCACGGCGAAAGCCGTGCCCACCTGCACGCCGTCGGCGCCGTGGCCGAGCCAGTGGCGCACCTGCTCGTGGCTGCCGACGCCGCCGGCCACGATCAGGCGCGGGGCGTCGCGGCCCAGTTGCAGGTCCTGGAACAACTGGCGGCATTCGGCCAGCACGCGCTTGAAGTCGAAGCGTTCGTCGTGGATGTCGTCCAGGCGCGCGGCGCCCAGGTGGCCGCCGGCGTAGCCGGGGTGTTCGATGACCACGGCGTCGGCCATGCGGCCTTTCTTCATCCACTTTTTCAGTACGGCGGCCACGCCGCGCGCTTCCGACAGGATGGGGACCAGCGCCACCTTGGGGTAGTCGGCGGTCATGTCGGGCAGGTCCAGCGGCAGGCCGGCGCCCATGACGATGGCCTGGGCGCCGCTTTCGCAGGCCTGGCGCACCAGGGCGGGATGGTCGCGCACCGCCTTCATGACGTTGACGGCCACCACGCCGCGCCCCTGCGCGGTGTCGAGCGCGGCGCGCACTTCGCGGTCCAGCGCGACGCGGTTGGCGCTGTCGATCTGTTCACGGTCGCGGCAGTCCTCGGTCTGCTCGATCAGATCGGGGTGGTGATGGCGCAAGTCCACACTGGCGATGGTGCCGACCGCGTTCTGGCTGGCGACCGCGCCGGCCAGGCGATGGGCGGATACGCCGACGCCCATGCCGCCCTGGACGATGGGCAGCAATTCGCGTCCGGCGAGAGTGAGGGATTTGAACCACGTCATGAAATGGGAGCCTTTATTGGGAACAGTGGCTCCGAGGCTAGAGCAATGCATGACGCGCCGCCTTGCGCGGGATCAAGCGGGCGGGTGAAAGCGGGGAGAGGGAACGCGGCAGGGGCGTGGCCCGGCCGGGCAGACAAAAAAGGGGCGGAGCCGGCGGGCTCCGCCCCTGGCCAATGGTGGCCTTACGCCACCAGCTTGACCAGCGCCGGCACCGTCAGCACGGCGGTGTAGTAGCCCATGAACTGCACGCCGGTGTTAAAGCCGAACAGGCGCGACAGCAGGCCGCCGAACAGGCCCATGGTCAGGATCACCAGCAGGCCCAGGAACTGGCCTTCCCACACGCTGATCACGATGATCAGGCCGACGAAGGTGGCGATGATGGCCTCGTGGCTGACCTTGCGCGACACGAACAGCGCGGCGCGGCGGGCGAAGTTCATGGCGAACGGATACGACACGATCGCCGCCAGCAGCACCGCCAGCATGCCGTAGCCCAGGAACTCCCAGTGGTTCAGCAGGTTGTGCAGGTTGTGCGTTTGGCCGCTGGCCGCGTCCACCGTGAAGCGCGGCGGCGCGTTGAACAGCGGCGCGGCCGGCCCGGCGGCCACCGGGCTGAGCGGCAGGCCGAAAGCGATCAGCGGGATCAGGGCCTCGGCGATGTAGGTCGCCTCGGTGACGCCGTTGCGCGCGCTCAGCACCGTGGTCAGGCGGTGATAGGCATGCTTGACGCGCGAGCCCACCAGTTCGCCCAGCACCACCGTCATCGCCACCGGGCTGAACACGAAGGTGGCGCTGGAGATGGTGGCGGTGGCCAGGGTCCAGCGGGTCTGGATGCGGTCCATCACCTTGAGCGGATTGGGAAAGTAGCCCGACCAGCCCTTGACGTCCGGCGCCAGCGAGAACGTGCGCACCTTGTCGCGCATCATTTTGGCGCGGCCCTGCGGCGCGATCACGGTGAACAGGTCGGCGATCAGCGGGCCGATGGCGATGCCCAGGAAGTAGCTGATGCTGAGCTTGACGCCGTATTTGGCGGTCAGGCTCTGCAGCGCCACGATCACCACCACGAACGGCACCAGCAGCGCCACGGCCGCCCAGCGGCCGGCCGAGAAATAGGCGATCAGCACCGCCGCGGCCAGGAAGATCCACGGCGCCGACTTGGTGATGGCGCCGCCGAACGGCGCCAGCAGCACGGCGAACAGCACCGCCAGCGGCACCGCCACGAAGGCGGCGACGATGGCGCCCGACACCATCTTGCGCAGCGCGATGTGCGGCACGCCCAGCTTGCGCAGCATGTTGGCGTCCTGCAGCAGCGGCGTGGCGAGCGTGTCGCCGGGGATGCCCAGCAGCGCCGTCGGCACCGCGTGGGTCATGTGCTTGGCCACCGCGCCGGCCAGGAAGAAGGTGAAGACGCCGGCGGGCGGCACGCCCAGCAGCACCACCAGCAGCGTCAGCGGCGCCAGCGTGGTGGTCTCGTCGGTGCCGGACACCAGGCCGATGGCGGCGAACACCACCGCGCCCAGGAGGCCCATGCCGGCGGCCACCATGATCTGTTCAAGCAACACGGGATCGCTCATGCCGGCACCTCTTCACGCACGTTGCGCGGTTGGGCCTGCGGCGCCGGCGCCGCGGCGGGCGCGGCGAACAGCTCGTACAGGTCCAGTTCCTTCAGTTCCTTGACCACCGCCGGCGGCAGGTCCGCCAGCGTGCCCAGGCCGCCCGGTTGCGCGGCCAGTTCGGCCAGCACCTCGGCGCGCCAGGCCGGATCGTGCGAGGCGCTGTGCTCGACCACTTCGCGCTTGGGCGGGAACAGGCGGGCGCAGATCACGCCCGCCAGCACGCAGCCGGCCAGGCCGGCCAGCATGGCGTAGGCGTGCGCCAGCTCGGGCGAGGCGACCTTGTCGCGCAGCCAGCCGCTGGCGGCGTAGAAGCCCGCCACGCTGACGGCGATGCCGATGGCGATGGCCCACGCCAGGTGGCGCAGGTCGACCGTGTCGTTCCATACTTCGGCCAGGCGTCCGGCGGACGCCTTGCTGTCTCTTTCCATGTCTGTCTCCTTGATGGACGGGCGGCGCGGGAGGTTCCCGGCGCCGCCTCTGTTCTTGTGCGGCCGGCGTGCGTGCGCCGGCCGTGCCGCGCCGTCAGGCCGGTTTCCGCAGTTCCTCCAGCAGCGCCAGCGCGCGGTCGGCGCGCACGTCCTTTTCCTCGGCCATGCGTTTGGCCAATTGGTCGACCTCGGCGCCCACCGCGCCCACGGTCAGCGCGATGTTGCGCGCGTGCAGCGCCATGTGGCCGCGCTGGATGCCTTCGGTGGCCAGCGCCCGCAGCGCGCCCAGGTTCTGCGCCAGGCCCACGGCCACGGCGATCTCGCCCAGCTCCTGGGCCGAGCGCACCGCCATGATCTTGAGCGCCAGCCGCGCCAGCGGATGGGTCTTGGTGGCGCCGCCGACCAGGCCCACCGGCATCGGCATTTCCAGCGTGCCGACCAGGGCGCCGCTGGCGTCCTTTTCCCAATGAGTCAGCGAGGTGTAGCGGCCGTCGCGGCAGGCGTAGGCATGGGCGCCGGCCTCGACCGCGCGCCAGTCGTTGCCGGTGGCGACGATGACCGGGTCGATGCCGTTCATGATGCCCTTGTTGTGGGTGGCGGCGCGGTACGGGTCGGTGGCGGCGAACACGTAGGCGTCCAGCACGCCCTCGATGATCTCGGCGCCGCTGCGGTCCTTGGTGTCGAGGGTCTGCGGCGTCAGGCGCACGCGGGCCCGCGACAGGCGCAGGTCGGCCAGGTTCGACAGGATGCGCAGCCGCACCGTGCCGCCGGTGATCTCCTCGACCAGCGGCGCCACGGCCTCGGCCATGGTGTTGACGGTGTTGGCGCCCATGGCGTCGCGCACGTCGACGATCAGGTGCAGCACCAGCATCGGGCCGCGCGGCGTGTCGGCGAACACGTGCGCCTCGATGTCCTGGCAGCCTCCGCCCAGGCCGATCAGCACTTGATCGCGGCTGTTGGCCAGCTTGACGATGCGCTCGCGCTCGCGCAGCAGGGCGACGCGCGCGCCGTGCGGATCGCTCAGGCCCAGCACCTGCACCTGGGCGCGCATCAGCGGCCGGGTGCTGGAGGTCTCGAAGCCGCCGTTCTCGCGCGCCAGCTTGGCCATGAACGAGGCCGCGGCCACCACCGACGGTTCTTCCACCGCCATCGGCACCAGCACGTCGCGGCCATTGACCTGGAAGTTGCCGGCCACGCCCAGCGGCAGCTCGAAGGCGCCGATGACGTTCTCGATCATGCCGTCGGCGCGGTCCAGGCCGAGCGCGCCCGGTTCGGCCAGTTGCTGGCGCTCCTCGGGCGTCAGGCCAGCCGCGTCGGCGATGGCGGCGAGGCGTTGGGCGGGGGTGAGGGCGCGGAAGTTGGGCAGGCGTGAATCGGCCACCATGGCATGTGTCTCCATCTGGAAATCTAGGAATTGGGTGACCGGATTCTAGGTAAACTGTACCGGCATTCAGAGGTACAGTTTGGACGAACAGTACCATCGCACTGCACCAATTTTCGACTTTTCCCCGCTGGAAACCACGCCGTGGACGCCGACAACTCCCTGGGCCGCGCCCCGCGCGCCGCGCCCATCGCCGAAAGCCTGGCGCGCCTGATCGGGCGCCAGATCGCCGATGGCGTCTACCGCCCGGGCGATAAATTGCCGTCGCTGCGCGAGCTGGCGCAATTGCATCGCTACGCCAAGAACACCGTGGTGGTGGCGTTCGAGATGCTGGTGGCGCGCGGGCTGGTGGAGCCGCGCCGCGGCTCGGGCTTCTACGTGCTCGACACCGGGCCGGCGCGGCGCGCCGCCGATGAAGAGCCGGGGCAGTTGAGCCGCGCCATGGACATCGTCTGGCTGATGCGCGAGCAGCTCAAGACGCAGCCCGACGCCATCGCCGCCGGCGACGGCTTCCCGCCGGTGGAATGGCTGGCCGACATGCGCATGGACCGCTATCACCAGAAGGTGGTGCGCACCGGCCTGGGCACGTTGTTCCGCTATGGCAGCCGCTTCGGCTACGCGCCGCTGCGTGAGAGCCTGGTGCGCAAGCTGGGCGACGTCGGCATCAGCGCGGCGCCGTCGCAACTGGTGCTGACGCACGGCGCCAACGAGGCCATGGACCTGGTGATCCGCTACTTCCTGCCGCCGGGCGCGGCGGCGCTGGTGGACGATCCGGGCTACTACCCGCTGTTCGGCAAGCTCAAGCTGGCCGGCGTGCGCATGCTGGGCGTGCCGCGCCTGTCGGACGGCCCGGATCTGGCGGCGCTGGAGGCGTTGCTGCAGCGCGAGAAGCCGCGCCTCTTTTTCACGCAGTCGCTGGCGCACAACCCCACCGGTTCCGACATTTCGCCGGCCAAGGCCTACAAGCTGCTGCAACTGGCCGAGCGCCACAACCTGATCGTGGTCGAGAACGATCCGCTGGCCGACTTCAAGCCGACCTCGGCGGTGCGGCTGTCGGCGCTGGACCAACTGGAACGCACGGTCTACATCGGCAGTTTCTCGAAGTCGTTCTCGGCGGCGCTGCGGGTCGGCTTCATCGCCTGCGGCGCGGGCCTGGCCAGCGATCTGGCGGACCTGAAGGCGCTGGTGCACGTCAGCAGTTCGGAATACTGCGAACGCATGGTCGACGTGATGCTGCGCGACGGCCACTACGAACGCCATCTGGTGCGCCTGCGCCAGCGGCTGGAAGCGGCCACCGGCGACGCGCTGCGGGTGCTCGATTCGCTGGGCGCGACGGTCTACACGCGGCCCACCCGCTCGCTCTATCTGTGGGCGGCGTTTCCCGGCATCGACAATTCGCTGGCGCTGGCCGAGGACCTGATGCCGGAGAAGGTCATCATGGCGCCGGGCCGCGTGTTCAGCGTCGATCCGACGGCGGCCTCGCCCTGGTCGCGCTGCAATGTGGGCGCGGTGGCGTCGCCGCGCTTTCACGCCGCGCTGGCGGCGCGCCTGGGGCGCGGCGGCGCTCAGCGGTAGCTGAATTCCTCGAACCAGCCGCGCAGCAGGGCCTGCGCCTGCGCGCCCAGCAGCCGCGCCGGCGGGGTGCTGGGGCAATTGCGCGCGCCCTGCACCGCGAAGCGCTTGACGCCGCGCCGCGCCAGTTCGCGCGCCAGGCTCAGCAGCCGGGTCTCGTCGAGCCAGTCGGGATGCCAGGTGATGCGGCATTCGAAATCCACGCCCGCCGTCAGCAACTGCGTCAGGCAGGCCTGCGCGGGGCGGTGCGAGTCACGCCGGCCCGTGATGTCGTCATAGCCCTGCGCGTCGGCCTTGATGTCCAGGCCGACCCAGTCCAGGTGGCGCAGCACGTCGGCCAGGCGCAGCGGATAGATGCCGGCGGTGTGCAGGCCGATGCGGTATCCCATGCGCCGCGCCTCGCGGATCATCGACGGCAGGCGCGGCTCGCTGAGCGGTTCGCCGCCCGAGAACACCACCGCGTCGAGCAGGCCCTGGCGGTTGTCCAGGAAGGCGCGCACATCGCGCCAGTCGTAGCGCGCGTTGCGTGTCTGCAATTCGGGGTTGTGGCAGTAGTGGCAGCGCCAGGGACAGCCGGCGATGAAGACGACGGCGGCAAGCGTGCCCGGCCAGTCCACGGTGGAGAAGGGCGTCAGGCCGCCCACCGCCGGCGAATGGCGCGGCAGCGGCTGGGCCGCCGGCCGGGGCGGCGCGGCGTGGGCCAGGCGCGGCGGGTGGCGGGCGGGGGCGGCCTTGCGGCCGCCGGCCGCTTCAGGCACGTTGTTCGACGAAGAAGCGGCGTTCATTGAATTCGCCTTGTTTGCCGGTGTTGAAGGAAGACACGGGGCGGTGATAGCCCATGACGCGGGTCCAGACTTCGCAGCGCACGCGCTGGCTGTCGTCCAGATGCGCGGCCTGCGGGGCGATGGCTTGCGGGGTGATCACGGTTTGCATGATGGCTCCTGGGGAAAGGGCCGGGCGCGGATCGCCCGGGGGTAAAAAGCGATGGACGGCGCGGTCAGGCCGGCGCGCAGCAAGACGCCTGCCTGGCCAGCAATTCGGCGTCGCACTTGGGGCAGAACTCGTGGTGCCCGGCCAGATAGCCGTGGTTCGGGCAGATCGAGAACGTCGGCGTGACGGTGATGTACGGCAGCCGGAAATTCGACAACGCGCGCCGCACCAGTTCCTTGCAGGCGCTGGCCGACGACACGGCCTCGTTCATGTACAGGTGCAGCACGGTGCCGCCGGTGTACTTGCCCTGCAGCGCTTCCTGCAGCGCCAGCGCCTCGAACGGATCGTCGGTGTGGCCCACCGGCAACTGGCTGGAGTTGGTGTAGTAGGGCTGGGCCTCGGTGCCGGCCTGCAGGATGCCGGGATAGCGCTTGCGATCCTCGCGGGCGAAGCGGTAGGTGGTGCCTTCGGCCGGCGTGGCCTCCAGGTTGTAGAGGTGGCCGGTCTCTTCCTGGAACTCGGTCATGCGCGCCCGCACCCGGTCCAGCAGCCGCACCGCCAGCGCGTGGCCGGCCGGCGTGGTGACGTCGTCGGCGTCGTCGCTGAAGTTGCGGATCATCTCGTTGATGCCGTTCACGCCAAGCGTGCTGAAGTGGTTGCGCAGCGTGCCGAGGTAGCGCCGGGTGTACGGATACAGGCCCTGGTCGATATAGCGCTGCACCACCTTGCGCTTGGTCTCCAGCACGTCGCGCCCGAGGCCCAGCAGGTGGTCCAGGCGCGCCATCAGCGCCGCCTCGTCGCCGCGGCAGGTATGGCCCAGGCGGGCGCAATTGATCGTCACCACGCCCACCGAGCCGGTCTGCTCGGCCGAGCCGAACAGGCCGTTGCCGCGCTTGAGCAGCTCGCGCAGGTCCAGTTGCAGGCGGCAGCACATGGAGCGCACCATGTGCGGCTCCAGATCGGAATTGAGGAAGTTCTGGAAGTACGGCAGGCCGTAGCGCGCGGTCATCTCGAACAGGCGCTCGGTGTTGGGGTGGTCCCAGTCGAAATCGGGCGTGATGTTGTAGGTGGGAATCGGGAAGGTGAACACGCGCCCCTTGGCGTCGCCGGCCATCATCACCTCGATGTAGGCGCGATTGATCATGTCCATCTCGGCCTGCAGGTCGCCATAGGCGAACGGCATTTCCTCGCCGCCGACGTAGGGGATCTGTTCGCGCAGGTCGGCCGGGCAGGTCCAGTCGAAGGTCAGGTTGGTGAACGGCGTCTGCGTGCCCCAGCGGCTCGGCACGTTCAGGTTGTAGATCAGCTCCTGCATGCTTTGCTTGACCTCGGCGTAGGTCATCGCGTCGCGCCGGATGAAGGGCGCCATGTAGGTGTCGAACGAGCTGAAGGCCTGCGCGCCGGCCCATTCGTTCTGCAGCGTGCCCAGGAAGTTGACGATCTGGCCGATGGCCGCCGACATGTGGCGCGGCGGCGTGGCCTCGATCTTGCCGGGGATGCCGTTGAAGCCCTCGGTCAGCAACTGGCGCAGCGACCAGCCGGCGCAATAGCCGCTGAGCATGTCCAGGTCGTGGATGTGGATGTCGCCGTCGCGGTGGGCCTGGCCGGCCTCGGGCGTGAAGACGTTGGACAGCCAGTAGTTGGCGGTGACCTTGCCGGCCACGTTCAGGATCAGCCCGCCCAGGCTGTAGCCCTGGTTGGCGTTGGCGTTGACGCGCCAGTCGCGCTGTTCCAGGTATTCCTCCATGGCGCTTTCCACGTCCACCAGGGTGTGGCGCAGCGCGCGCAGGCGGGCGTGCTGTTCGCGGTAGACGATGTAGGCGCGGGCGGTGCGCCAGTAGCCGGCCTTGACCAGCGTTTCCTCGACCTGGTTCTGGATGGTCTCCACGCCGGGGCAGACGTTGCCCTCGGCGGCCAGCGCCTCGATCACCGCGCCGGTCAGCGCCTGGGCCACGTCGGCGTCCAGTTCTCCGGTGCCGCGGCCGGCGGCGGCGATGGCCGCCGCGATCTTGGCGCGGTCGAATGCGACGACCCGGCCGTCGCGCTTGAGGATGTGTTGGAGTTGCATCACTGACACCATATGTTGTGGGGTGGAAAAACTCTACCACCACCTATGGTGTCAAAGACCGGGTCGCCGAGGCGTTTGTCAGGCCGGCTTGATGCCGGTCAAACGGCCCCGGCCGGGCCGGGGCGGGCGCAATGCGGCCCTAGAAGCCGAAGCCGACCCCCGCGATCGAGATGACCACCGCCAGCGCCGCGGTGCGCATCGCCGGGCGCGGCGACCACGACAGCATGCCGACCCACAGCAGGGCGCCGGCCGACAGCCAGCCGAGCCAGGCCACCACGCCTACGGTGTTGCCCCACAGGCCGACGCAGGGCAGCAGCGCCAGCAGCAACAGCAGGATGCCGGCGCCGCGCAGCACGCGCGAATGGCCGGCGGACGGATCGCGGCCCCAGACCTGGTCATAGTGGCGCGGCATCGCCAGGCTCAGGCAGGCCATGCCGGAATAGGTCAGCAGCAGCGCCATGGCGATGCCGTATGCGTCGTTCAGATTCATGCCGTGGCTTCCTGGGGCGGGCGGGCGTTGCGCGGCGGCGGCGCCGACAACGGTTTCTTGCGCAATCGTAGCGCGGCCCAGCCGGCCGCCAGGCCGGTGGCCACGGCCGTCAGTTCGACGCCGGCGCTTTCCCAGTCGCCACGCGCGATCTGCGCCAGCGGATGGTCGCCGATCGTCGCCAGCGACAGCAGCGGCAGCAGCAGGCACAGCGCCGACAGCGTGGCCAATTGTCCGATCCACGCGCGCCGCGGCGCGCACAGCCAGGCGTGGGCCAGCGTCAGCGCCCAGACGATGAAGAAAGCGCGCAGCTCCCAGCCGGCGCGCTGCGGCAGCGCCACCGGCAGCAGGCGGTTGGCCCACAGGTAGGCGACGCAGGCGATCGCCAGGCCGGCCAGCGCGGCCACGTTCAGGCCTTCGATCAGGCGGTAGACGCGCGCGGTGGCGGCGCCGAACTCGTTGCCCATCTTGTTGCGGCGCTTGACCATGAACAGCACCGCGCCCGTGCCCATCATCGCGGCGCCGGCCAGGCCGCACAGGAAATACAGCCATTTCATGGCCAGGCCGCCGAACTTGACCATGTGCAGGTCGGCCATCACCTGGCGCGTGAGCGGCGCGGCGCCGCCTTCGACGCCGCCGGGCGCGCGCACGCGCAGCAGTTCGCCGCTGGCGGCGGAGAATTCGGCCATGCCGGTGGTGGTGCTGATGAGGACCTGCTGGTCGGCGGCCTCGTTCCAGCCATAGACCGCGATCCGCATCGAGCCGTCTTCGGGGTTGTTGATGACGACGGCGCGGGCGGTCTGCCCGATCAGTTGTTCGGCGCGGGCCACCAGCGGTTCCAGCGGCGGCACCGCCAGCGCGGCGCCGGTCGGCGTCGGCCGGTCTTCGCGGGAGAGTTCGGCCAGGTACTGGCGCGCGGCCTCGGCGCCGCCGCCATAGGCCGCCGTGATCGGCGCGGGCATCAGCGTCAGGGCCGAGATCACGATGCCGGTGTAGGCGATCATGAACTGGAACGGCAGCGTCAGCACCGCCGTGGCGTTGTGCGCGTCCAGCCACGAGCGCTGGCCTTTTTTCGCGCGGAAGGTGAAGAAGTCCTTGAAGATGCGCTTGTGCGTCACCACGCCCGAGATCATCGCCACCAGCATCGCCATGGCCGCGAAGGCCACGATCCAGACGCCCAGCGGCTGGGCATGCAGGTTGTAGTGGAAGTCGACGAAGTGACTGCCGCCGAGCGTGGCGCGGCCGGCCGCGTGGTGCGCTTGCTCTGGCAGTTCCTGGCCGGTCTCGGGATCGAGTTCGGCGTCGGCGTATTCGCCGTTCTGGTCCAACCAGTACGCCACCAGGCCGTTGTCGTGAAAGCGGTCCACCGGCCAGATCTCCCACATGCCGGCGCCGGGGTGATGCCGCGCCATGTACCGCACCGCCAGGTCGAGCCGGCGCGCGCGATCCACCTTGACGGGCTCGCGCGCCGCCGCCTCGGCCTCGGCCGCGTGATGCTCGGGCGTCATCCAATGAGTGATGGGTTCGGCGAATACCGCCAGGGTGCCGGTCAGGAAGGCGGCGAACAGCAGCCAGGAAAACCACAGGCCGACCCAGGTGTGGAGCCAGGCCATGGAAAGACGGAAAGTGGATTTCAGAACGCGCCTCGTTATTTTTCGACGCGGCCGCGGACCGGCGTCCTTTATTGAGAATGGTTCTGATTCTAGTCGAAATGGGGCCAGAGTAGGACGAAATCCCTACGCGCTGGCCCCGCGGCGCAACGCGGGGCGCCCGCCGGCCTCAATCCAGTTTGATGTTGGCGCGCCGGCCCACTTCGCCGAAGGTCTGCAACTCTTGCTGCATGCGCGCCGTGAAGGCCGCGCCGTCCAGGTAGACCGGTTCCAGCGCCAGATCCGTGACGGCGCGTTGCACCTGCGGATCGGCCATGATCCCGGCCACCGCGCGGTTCAGCGTGTCCAGCACGGGCTGCGGCGTGCGGGCCGGCGCCACCAGGCCGTACCAGCCCACCATCGACACGCCCGGCAGGCCGCTTTCGATGAAGGTCGGCACGTCCGGCAGTTGTGGCACGCGGTGTTCGCCGGTGACGGCCAGCGCGCGCACCTTGCCGGCCTTGACCTGCGGCGCGGCCGACGACACCGTGTCCACGCCCAGCGCGATCTCGCCGCCGATCAGGGCGGTGATGAACTGCGCGCTGCCCTTGTAGGGCACCGGCGTCATTTTGGCGCCGGCGGCCTCGGCGAACATTTCGCCCACCAGGTGCGGCGCCGATCCCGGGCCGAAGGTGCCATACATCAGGCCGCCGCCGGCGGTCTTGTCGCGCGCCAGCTCGGCGGCCTGTTGCGCGGTCTTGGCCGGCACGCTGTTCTGCGCCAGCAGCACCACCGGCGCCAGGGCCACGATGGCGATGTGCTCGAAGCTGCGGCGCGGATCGTACGGCAGGTCGCGCTTGAGCGCCGGCAGCACGGTGTAGGTGGTGCTGCCCGACAGCATCAACGTGTAGCCGTCGGGCTGCGCCTGCGCCACGGCGTTGGCGCCGATGACGGTTGACGCGCCGGGCCGGTTCTCGACGATCACGGCCTGGCCCAGCTTGCCCGACAGGCGGTTGGCCAGCAGGCGGGCCACCGCGTCGGTGGCGCCGCCGGGCGTGAACGGCACCACCAGCTTGATGGCCTGTTCGGGATAGGCGGCGTGGGCGGCGGGCGCGCCCACGGCGGCTTGGAGGGCAAGGGCCGAAAGGCAGGCCAGCGCGGCGGCGCGGATTCTGGCGATCATGGTCGGGTCCGGTCAGGGTTGGGCAATGGTAACGGGGTTGCGGGCGGCCTGGCGCAACGCGGCGCCCTGGTCGCCCAGGTCCCAGAACAGGCCGGCCATGATGGCCAGGCCCTCGCGCGCCACGCTGCCCAGCAGATGTTCGTTGGGGGCGTGCTGGGCGCAGGCGGGGTAGGAATGCGGCACCCACAGCGTGGGCAGGCCGAGCAGGTCGGCGAAGATGTCGTTGGGCAGCGAGCCGCCCAGGTTGGGCAGCAGCGCCGGCCGCAGGCCCGTGCTGCGCTCGATCGAGGCGGCGGCCCAGCGCGCCCACGGGTTGTCAGGCGACAGCCGGGTGGCGCCGGCCTGCATGCCGACGCGCACCTGCACGTCGCCGAAGCCGGCCTCATCGAGGTGGGCGCGCACGTGGCGTTCCAGCGCCTTCCAGTCGGTGCCGACCACGAAGCGCAACTGGCACCAGGCCGAGGCGGCCGGCGGAATGGCATTGACCGGCTTGGCCGGATCGCCGGCGCCGAAGGTCAGCACGTCCAGGCTGTTCCAGCCGAACACCTGCTCCGCGGGCGACAGCCCCGGTTCGCCCCAGTTGTCGATCGCGGGATCGTCGGGACCGCCGCCGACCTCCAGGTCGGCCAGCGCCGCGGCCACCGCGGCCGGGATGGGGGGCGGGCGCAGGCCCGGCACCTGGATGCGGCCGCGCGCGTCCACCAGCGTGGCGATGGCGTGCGACAGGATGATGGCGGGGTTGGCCAGCAGGCCGCCCCAGTTGCCCGAGTGATAGCCGCGCTCGCGGGCGCGCAGCGACAGTTCGAAGTTGACCGCGCCGCGCGAGCCCATGAACAGCGTGGGGCGGGCAGCGGCCAGGCGCGGGCCGTCGCTGGCGATGAAGACGTCGGCGGCGAGAGTCTCGCGCTGCGCCTCGCAGAACGCCGCCAGGCCCGGCGAGCCGGCTTCCTCGCCGGTCTCGATCAGCCAGGTGGCGTTGAATCCCAGCTTGCCGTCGCGCGCCCGCAGGACTTCGCGCAGCGCCGCCAGGTTGATGGTGTGCTGGCCCTTGTTGTCGGCGGTGCCGCGGCCGTACCAGCGGTCGCCCTCGACCCGCAGGCGCCAGGGATCGCGGCCGGCGTCCCATTTGGCCGCGTTGCCGCGCACCACGTCGCCGTGGCCGTACAGCAGCACGGTGGGCAGCGCCGTGGACTCGATGCGCCGCGCCACCAGGATCGGCAGATCGACCCCGGCCGGGTTGGGATGGACGCGACAGGCAAAGCCGAGTTGTTCCAGGCCCGGTGCGAGCTCGTCGCTCAGGTAGGCGTGCTGGTCAGGGGCCTGGCTCGGTTCCTCGCTTTCGGTCTGGAAGGCGACGCGGCGGGCCAGGTCGGCCTGCAAGGTGCCATCGTCATAGGCGCCGGTGGCGTGGGCTAGGGCTTGTTCGCGGGTCACTGCGGTCTCGGGGGAAGCGGCGGAGGCACAAAGTTATTACGCTTATGGACATGCCACAATTAGATAATTCGCATTTGATCGTTGCCATTAAGGCAATGATTGGGGGAGCACCATGATTTCGCTGGGATTGCGGTATTTCCTGGAGGTGGCGCGCTGCGGCTCGATCGCCGGCGCGGCGGCCGCGCAGCATGTGGCGGCTTCGGCCGTGAGCCGCCAGATCGCCAAGCTGGAGGAAGAGCTTGGCATTGCGCTGTTCGAACGCCAGGCGCGTGGCATGGCCTTGAGCGAGGCAGGGCGCCAGTTGGCCGCCTACGCCAACGCCGCCGCGCTGGAGGCCGAGCGCGTCACCACCGCCATCCGCCAGCGCAGCGCGCAGGGCGACGTGACGGTGCGGCTGGCCTGTACCGAGGGCTTCGCGCACCGCTTCCTGCCGCAGTGCATGGCCGATTTCAAGCGCCTGCATCCCGAGGCGCGCTTCCATCTGCTGGTGGAGCGGCCGGAGGAGGTCAACCGGCTGATCCTGGAGGGCCTGTCGCAGTTGGCGCTGCGCTACACGGTGGCGCCCGACGAGCGCCTCAAGACCGAGCTGCTGTGCCGCGCGCCGGTCTACGCCATCATGTGCCGTCGCCATCCGCTGGCCGCGCGCCGCAGCGTCGGCGTGCGCGACCTGGCGCAGGCGCCGCTGTCGCTGGGCGATCCGGGCACCACGGTGCGCGACCTGTTCGACACGGCCTGCGCCAATGCCGGCGTGCACATCGAGCCGGCCTATGTGTCCAACCATTCGGCGGCCTTCCTGCCGATGCTGCCGGGCAGCCAGATCGTGGCGTTGACGGGCTACCTGACAGTGATCGGCCTGCTCGACAGCGCCGGCCTGGTGGCGGTGCCGTTCAGCAATCCCGAAATGCGCCAGCGCAGCATCCAGGTCGTGACCTTGCGCGGCGCCACCCTGCCGCCGCTGGCGCGGGCCTTCCTGGCGCTGCTGGCCGAACGCCTGAGCGTGGCGCCGCGCGCCCCGGAAGTGGAACGGGGCGCGGGCTGAGGCGTCGGGCGCGGTGTGGACGGGCGGATCAGGCGCGGCGCGCGCGCCAGCCCGCCACCTTCAAGCGCAGCCGCTCCAGCGCCAGGTACACGATCGGCGTGGTGTACAGCGTCAGGAACTGGCTGATCATCAGCCCGCCGACGATGGTCACCCCCAGCGGCCGGCGCAGTTCCGAGCCTTCGCCCATGCCCAGCACCAGCGGCAGCGCGCCCAGCAGGCCGGCCAGGTTGGTCATGACGATGGGCCGCAGGCGCAGCATGGCGGCGCGATGGATGGCCTGTTCCGGCGTCAGGCCCTCGCGCCGCTCCAGGCCGAGCGCGAAGTCGATCATCAGGATGGCGTTCTTCATCACCACCCCCACCAGCAGGAACAGGCCGAGCAGCGCGATCAGGCTGAACTCGATATCGGCCAGCCGCAGCGCCAGCAGCGCGCCGACGCCGGCCGAGGGCAGGGTCGACAGGATGGTCAGCGGATGCAGCGGGCTTTCGTACAGGATGCCCAGCACCAGGTAGATCGCCACCAGCACGCCCAGGATCAGCCAGGGCTGGTCCTGCAGGCTCTGCTGGAAGCTGCGGGCGTCGCCGCCCAGCCGCGTCTGGATGTGGGCCGGCACCATCAGCCGCGCCATGGCGGCGTCGATGGCGGCCAGGCCCTGCTGCAGCGAGACGCCCTCGGCCAGCGAGAAGCCGACGCCGACGGCGGCAAACAGGCCGTCGTGGAACACGCGGTCATTGACCAGGCCGTGTTCGTAGGTGGCGAAGGCCGACAGCGGCACGCGGCTGCCGTCGGCCGCCACCACCTGCACCCGTTCCAGCACCTCGGGGTCCTCGGTGTAGCGCGGGTCCAGCTCCAGCACCACGCGGTATTGGTTCATCGGGTCGTACAGCGTCGCCACCTGGCGCTGGCTGAAGGAGTTACCGAGCACGCTGGCGACGGTGCGCATGTCCACGCCCAGGCGCCGGGCGGCGGCGCGGTCGATGTTGATGACCACCTGCTGGGTGGCGGCGTCGCCCACCGCGTCGACGTCGCGTAGCTCGGGAATGTCGCGCATCGCGCGCGAGATCCTGCGCGACCATTGCCGCAGCGCCGGCACGTCGCTGGCCATGATGGCCAGCTCGTGGTCGCCGGAATTGCCGAAGCCGCCCGGCATGCGCAGGTCCTGGTCGACGTTCAGGAAGAACATGCCGCCCGGCACCGGCGGGGCGTTGGCGCGCAGCCAGTCGATCACCTGGGCCGAGGATTCGCGCCGCTCGGCAACCGGCTTCAGGCGGATCAGGAACAGCGAATTGCTGATGCCCAGGCTGCCGCCGTTGTAGCCGATCACGTCCTGCACGGCCGGATGCCTGAGCACCAGTTGGCGATAGACGTCGATCTTGGGCTGCATCACCTGGAACGAGAAGCCGTCGTCGCCGCGCACGAACCCCATCAACTGGCCGGTGTCCTGCTGCGGCAGGAAGCCCTTGGGCGCCTGCACGTACAGATAGGCGTTCAGCGCCACCACCGCGGCCAGCAGCAGCAGGGTCAGGCGGGCGTGGCCCAGCACCCGCGCCAGCGACGCGCCATACCATTGGTGGATGCGGGCGAACACCGCGCGCAGCCGCGAGGGCCGCGTTTGGGTCGCGGCCGGCGGCCGCAGCCAGCGCGCGCACAGGCTGGGAATGATGGCGACCGACACCACCAGCGAGATCAGGATGGCGGCCACCAGCGTGATCGAGAACTCGCGGAACAGCCGCTCCACCAGCCCGCCCATGAACAGGATCGACACGAACCCCACCGACAGCGCCAGCGTCATCGCCACCAGGGTGAAGCCGACCTCGCGCACGCCGCGCAGGGCCGCCTGGCGCGGACCCAGGCCGCGCTCGAGGTGGCGCGAGATGTTTTCCAGCACCACGATGGCGTCGTCCACCACCAGGCCCGCGGCCACGATCAGCGCCATCAGCGACAGGTTGTTGAGCGAGAAGCCCCACAGGTACATGACGGCGAAGGTGGCGATCAGGCAGACCGGAATCGCCACGCTGGGAATGGCGGCGGCGCGGGCGCTGCCCAGGAACAGCCACACCACCAGGATCACCAGCCCCACCGCCAGCCCCAGCGTGACGTGGGCCTCGCGCAGCGTGGCATGGATGCCGGGCGAGCGGTCCAGCACTACGGTCAGGTCGACGTCGGCCGGCATCAGCGCGCGCAGGCCGGGCAGGGCCTGGTTGATGGCGGCGATGGTCTCGATGATGTTGGCGCCCGGCTGGCGGCTGACGGTCAGTACCACCGCCGGGTTGTGGTTGTGAAAACCGCTGCTGTAGCGGTTCTCGACCGAGTCGCTGATCCGCGCCACCTGGGCCAGCCGCAGGGCGGCGCCGTCCTGGTGGCGCACGATCAGGCCGTTGTAGTCGGCGGCCGTGCGCGGCTGGCCGGGCGTGCCGACCTCCCAGCGCTGCGAGGCCGAGTCCAGTTGGCCCTGCGGACCCATGGGGGCGGCGTTGGCGATGGACTGGCGCAGGTCGTCCAGCGCCACGCCGTAGTGCGCCAGCGCATTGGGGTTGACCTGCACTCGCACCGCCGGCAGCGAGCTGCCGCCCAGCGTCACTTCGCCGACGCCGACGATCTGCGAGAGCTTCTGCGCCAGCACCGTGGCGCCCAGGTCGTAGAGCCGGCCGGCGGGTCGGGTGGGCGAGCTGAGCGCCAGCGCCATGATGGGCGCCTGCGACGGATTGACCTTGCGGTAGCTGGGATTGCCCGGCATGCCCGAGGGCAGCTCGGAGCGGGCGGCGTTGATGGCGGCCTGCACGTCGCGCGCGGCGGCGTTGATGTCGCGGTCCAGCGCGAATTGCAACAGCACGCGGGTGGCGCCCTGGTTGCTGGACGAGCTCATGGCGCTGACGCCGGCGATGCCGCCCAGCGCGCGTTCCAGCGGCGCGGCCACGGTGCTGGCCATGCTCTCGGGGCTGGCGCCGGGCAGTTCGGCGCGCACCTCGATGGTGGGGAAGTCGACCTGCGGCAGCGGCGCCACCGGCAGCAGGCGCCAGGCCACCGCGCCCAGCAGCGTCAGGGCCAGCGCCAGGAAGATGCAGGCGATGGGCCGGTGCAGCAGCGCGCGGATCATGGCGCCGGCCGGTCCGCGGGGGCGGGCAGGGCCTTGCGGCGGCCCGCGCCCAGTCGGTGGAAGAACAGGTAGACGGCGGGCGTGGTGAACAGCGTCAGCACCTGGCTGACCAGCAGGCCGCCGACCATCACCCAGCCCAGCGGCTGGCGCAGCTCGGCGCCCGAGCCGGTGGCCAGCATCAGCGGCAGGGCGCCGAACAGCGCCGCCAGCGTGGTCATCAGGATCGGCCGCAGCCGCAGCAGCGCGGCTTCGCGGATCGCCTCGCGCGGCGCCAGGCCGCGGCTGCGTTCGGCTTCCAGCGCGAAGTCGACCATCATGATGCCGTTCTTCTTGACCAGCCCGATCAGCAGGATGATGCCGATCACTGCGATCAGGTCCAGCGGCCGGCCGGTCAGCAGCAGCGCCAGCAGCGCGCCCACCGTGGCCGACGGCAGGGTCGAGAGGATGGTGACCGGGTGGATCGCGCTTTCATACAGCATGCCCAGCACCAGATACATGGTGACCACGGCGGCCAGCATCAGCCACAGGGTGTTGGACAGCGAGGCCTGGAACGCGGACGCCGCGCCCTGCAGGCGCAATTCGACGCTCGCGGGCATGGCGATGTCCTGGCGCGCCGCTTCGATGGCGGCGATGGCCGCGCCCAGTGAACCGCCGGCCGGCAGGTTGAACGAGAAATTCACGGCGGGGAACTGCGACAGGTGGTTGACCGCCAGCGGCACGGCGCGCTCGCTGACCGTGGCCAGCGCCGATAGCGGAATCGGCTGGCCGTCCGCCGTGCGCAGGTGGATGCGTTCCAGCGCTTCGGGGCTGGCGGCCAGGCGCCGGTCCACCTCCAGCACCACGCGGTACTGGTTGGACTGCGTGAACAGGGTGGCGACCTGGCGCTGGCCAAAGGCGCTGTAGAGCGCCTGGGCCACGTCGTCCATGGTCAGGCCCAGGCGCGCGGCGGCGTCGCGCGAGACCTCCAGGTAGGCCTGGCGGCCATCGCCCTGCAGGTCCGACGAGATGTCGGCCAGTTGCGGCGCGGCGGCCAGGCGCTGGGTCAGGGCGTGGCTCCAGCGCGCCAGCAGCGCGCTGTCGGGCGAGGTCAGGGTGAACTGGTATTGGCCGCGGCTGACGCGATCCTCGATGTTCAATTCCTGCACGGGTTGCAGGTACAGCGAGATGCCCTGCACCTGGCGGGCGCGGGCGTCCAGCCGCGCCATGATGTCGGCCAGCGGCGCGCCGCGCTCGCTCCAGGGCTTGAGGTTGACCAGCAGGCGGCCGGTGTTGAGGGTGGCGTTCATGCCGTCGATGCCGATGAAGGACGACAGGCTGGCGACGTCGGGGTCTTCCAGCAGGCTTTGCGCCAGCGCCTGCTGGCGCCGCGACATGGCCTCGAACGAGGTGCTTTGCGCCGACTGGGTCACGCCTTGCAGCGCGCCGCCGTCCTGCGCCGGGAAGAACCCCTTGGGCACCGCCAGGTACAGCAGCCCGGTCAGCGCGACGGTGGCCAGCATCGCCAGCAGCGTCAGGCGCTGGTGGCGCAGCGTGATGTCGAGCCAGCCGGCATAGCGCGCCTGCAGGTGGTCGAGCAGGCCGGGCGGGCGCTCGGCGTGCGGCGGCAGCAGGCGCGCGCACATCATGGGCGTCAGCGTCAGCGACACCGCCAGCGAGATCAGGATGGCCACCGCCAGCGTGATGGCGAATTCGCGGAACAGCCGGCCGACCACGTCTTCCATGAACAGCAGCGGGATCAGCACGGCGATCAGCGACAGCGTCAGCGACACCAGGGTGAAGCCGATCTGTCCGGCGCCCTTGAGCGCGGCCGCCATCGGGCTGTGGCCCTGTTCGCGGTAGCGGGCGATGTTCTCCAGCATGACGATGGCGTCGTCGACCACGAAGCCGGCGCCGATGGTCAGCGCCATCAGCGTGAGATTGTTGGTGGAGAAGCCCGCCAGGTGCATCACGCCAAACGTGCCGATCAGGGACAGCGGCACCGCCAGGCTCGGGATCAGCGTGGCCGGCAGGTTGCGCAGGAACAGGAAGGTCACCAGCACCACCAGCCCGACGGCGAAGGCCAGCTCCCATTGCACGCCGCGCACGGAGGCGCGGATGCTTTCGGTGCGGTCGGTCAGCACCCGCACCTGCGCCGCCGCCGGCAGGCTGGCGGTCAGTTGCGGCAGCAGCGCCTTGACCTGGTCGGCCACGGCGATGACGTTGGCGCCCGGCTGGCGTTGGATGTTCACCAGCACCGCCGGCTGGCGATCGACCCAGGCGGCCAGGTAGCGGTTCTCGGCGCCGTCCTCGACCGTGGCGACGTCGCCCAGCCGCACCGGCGCGCCGTTGCGCCAGGCCACGATCAGGTCGCGGTATTCCTGCGCGCTCTGCAACTGGTCGTTGGCGTCCATGATGACCGAGCGTACCGGGCCGTCGAAGCTGCCCTTGGGCTGGTTGGAGTTGGCCTTGGCGATGGCTTCCTGCACGTCGGACAGCCGCAGGCCGCGCGCGGCCAGCGCCATGGGGTTGGCCTGCACCCGCACCGCGGGCCGCTGGCCGCCGGCCAGGCTGACCATGCCTACGCCCGACAACTGCGCCAGGCGTTGCGTCATGCGCGTGTCGACCAGGTCGTAGACCTGCGGCAGCGGCAGCGAATCCGAGGTCACCGCCAGCGTCAGGATCGGCACGTCGGCCGGGTTGACCTTGCGGTACACCGGCGGCGTCGGCAGGTCGGACGGCAGCAGCGAGCCGCTGGCGCTGATGGCGGCCTGCACCTCCTGTTCGGCCACGCCCAAAGAGACGTCGAGCGAGAACTGCAGCGTGATCACCGAGATGCCGCTGCCGCTGGAGGACGACATCTGCTTGAGGCCCGGGATCTGCCCGAAGCGGCGCTCCAGCGGCGCGGTGACCGCGCGCGCGGTGACGTCGGGGCTGGCGCCGGGGTAGGGCGTGGTGACCTGGATGATGGGGTAGTCGACCTGCGGCAGCGCCGCCACCGGCAGCAGGCGCCAGGCAAGGATGCCCGACAGCAGCAGCGCCAGCATCAGGAACGAGGTGGCGACCGGGCGCAGGATGAAGGGGCGTGACAGGCTCATGGCGTTACGGCTGGGTTTCCACGATCCGCACCTCGCGGCCGTCGTGCAGGCGGTCCACGCCTTCGACCACCACGCGTTCGGCCACGGCCAGGCCGGAGCGGACTTCGACACGGCCGGCATTGGCGCGGCCCAGCGTCAGGTCGCGCCGGGTGGCGCGCTGGTCGTCGCCGATGACGAAGACAAAGGCGCCGTCGGCGCCGTACTGCACCGCCGCCGTGGGAATCGACAGCACCTCTTCCTGCCGCGCCAGCGCCAGGCGGATATTGACGAACTGGTTCGGGAACAGCGCCTCGTCGGCATTCTCGAACAGGGCGCGCAGCTTGACCGTGCCGCTGGCGGCGTGGATCTGGTTGTCCAGCGCCTGCAGGGTGCCCAGCGCGATCAGGCGGCGTTCGTCGGCGTCCCAGGCCTGCACCTGCAGGGCGGCGTCGCCGGCCTGCGCCTGGGCCTGGCGCAGCAGGTCCAGATGGGTCTCCGAAATCGAGAATAGCGCCGAGATCGGGCGCGTCTGCACCAGGGTGGCCAGGCCATTGGCGTCGGCGGCGCGCACGTGGTTGCCGGCGTCCACGCGCCGAAAGCCGATGCGGCCGTCGTGCGGCGCCTGGATGCGGGTCTGTGCCAGCAGGCGGCGGGCGTCGGCGACGCCGGCCATCAGGCGCTGGCGCTGCGCGGCGTAGCTGCGCGCCTGGGCCTCGGCGGTGTCCAGTTGCTGCCCGGCCACCGCTTCCTGGCGCGCCAGTTGCCGGTAGCGGCGCAGGTCGATCTCGGCATTGCCGAGCAACGCCTCGACGCGCGCCAGCTCGCCTTCGGCGGCCGCCAGCGCCGCCTGGTAGGGGCGCGGATCGATCTCGGCCAGCAGTTGGCCGCGGCTGACCGCCTGGCCTTCGGTGTAGTGCAGGCGCTGCAACTGGCCGTCGACCTGGCTGCGCAGCACCACCTGCGCCAGCGGCGTGATGGTGCCCAGCGCATGCAGGTCGCGTGGCAGCGGACCGCGGCGCGCGGCGGCGATGCTGACGGGCACGGGTTGCTGGGCGTAACCGGGAATGGCGGCGGCGGGCGGACCTTGCAGGGCGTAGCGCCAGATTGCCCAGCCGGCCAGCGCGGCCACGGCCAGGAAGGTGGCCAGCGCCAGCCGCTGGCGCAACGCGGCGGGGCCCGCGGAAGAAGGCAAGGGCATCTCGGTACTGCCGGGGGATAAGTTGGGGACAGTACGGATTCTAGCTGAATAATAATTATTAGCGTTTTTATATCAGCTTATCGTCAGGTTTGATGCGGCCTCCCTTGCGCCGGTTTGCCGCCGGCGCGCCCAGGCCGGCCTCGGCCAGCCGCGTCTGGATCAATTCAAGCAGCGCCCGGGCCCGTGCGCTGACCGAGTGGCGGTGGCTGTAGACCCCGAGCAACTGCAGCGGGGCCGGTTGCAGGTCCAGCGGCACTTCGCACAGGCGGCCGGCGGCCAGGTCCTCCTGGCATGAGGCGGCCGCCAGGATCGCGAAGCCGATGCCCTGGCGCGCGCCCATCAGCGCCAGTTCGCCGCTGTTGACGCGGTAGCGGCTGCGCACCGGCACCTTGACGATGTCTCCGGCCGCGTCCACGAATTGCCAGGGCATGCCCTTGAGCGCGCTCAGGGTGGTGATGCAGGGCAGCGCCTTGAGCTGGCGCGCCTGGCGCGGCACGCCGACGCGGGCCAGCAGCGCGGGCGAGGCAACCACGATGCTGGGCAATATCGCCAGTTCGCGCGTGATGAGGCTGCTGTCGTCCTGGCGGCCGCGATGGAACACGATCGACAGATCGACATCCTCGCGCAGCGCGTCGATGCCATCGAGGCGGGTGTCGCAGGCCAGGTCGATGCCGGGGTGGCGATCGCAGAACTCCGCCAGGATCGGCGCCAGCAACCGTGGCGCTTCGCCCGGCATGCACAGGTGCAGCGGTCCGCGCAGTTCCTGCCTGGCCGCGCCCAGTTCCTCTTCCGTGGCGTCCAGGCTGTCCAGCAACGGCTTGGCCCGCTGGTACAGCAACTGACCGGCTTCGGTCATGCGCAGATGGCGGGTGCTGCGTTCCAGCAGCCGCAAGCCCAGCCGCCGCTCCAGTCCCGCGACATGGCGGCTGACGTTCGACGACGGCATGGCCAGGCGCCGCGCCGCGCCCGCGAAGCTCTGTTCGTCCACCACCGCCGCGTAGACGCGAACGCTGTTCAGATCCAGGGCCTGACCCATGATTATCCCGTTTGCGATATGAAAGGAACCCATTTTTCCATACTAGTTCTCACATCCGGCGGAATCTACGATGCGGATCCTGTGTGCGGCGTCGGGCCGGCACGCGGGATTTGAAGCAAGGATTCAGCATGGATATCGGAATACTGGGCGGCGGGATCGCCGGCCTGAGCGTCGCGCTCGCCCTGCATCGGTCGGGACACCGGCCGCGGGTCTACGAACGCGGCGCCGCGCCGGCCACGATGGGGGCTGGCGTGACGCTATGGCCCAATGCGGGTTGCGTGCTTGACCGGCTCGGGTTGCTGCCGGACGTCGCGGCGCTGGGGGGCAAGCCGGTGGCGATGCGCCGTTACGACCCCGCGGGCAATGCCCTGGGCGGACTCGACATCACCGCGCTGGATCGCCTGATGGGTTACCCGACCCATGCGATCCTGCGCCGCGACCTGCTGGCCGTGCTGCTGGCGCACACGGCGCGCGCCGGCATCACGGTCGAGTACGGCCATCGCGCGGTGGCGATCGAGCCGGGCGATGATGGCCGCGCCACGGCGCGGTTTGGCAATGGCGCCGCCATCCGGCCGGACCTGCTCATCGGCGCGGACGGCCGGATGGACTCGGTGGCGCGTCGGTTCGTCACGGGCGACAACACGCCGGTGTACCAAGGGTTCGTGAACTGGATCGGCGTCGCGTCGGCTCCAGGCCTGGCCGATGACATCGCCATCCAGGACTATTGGGGCGTCGGCGAGCGTTTCGGCTGCGTCGCGGTGCGGCGGGATCTGGTCTATTGGGCCGGGGCCCAGGTCCGGCCGCTGTCCGTCGCCGGGGAGGGGGCGGATCCGCGCGCGGAGGTTGCCGGCCTTTTCGCCGCTTGGGCCGCGCCGGTCGCGCGCCTCATCCAGGCGACGCCCGCCGACGCCGTGCGCCTGATCGCCGTGCATGACCTGGACACGCCGGCGGTCTGGCATCGGGACAATGTGCTGCTGGTGGGCGATGCCGCGCACGCGCCGTTGCCGACCTCGGGCCAGGGCGCGTGCCAGGCGCTGGAGGATGCCTGGCACCTGGGCCAATGCCTGGCGGCCGGGCCGCGCGACCTGGAGGCGGCGCTGGCCGCCTTCACCGCGATCCGCCGGCCCAAGACCGCCGGCTTGACCGAGCTGGCCCGCGTCCATGCGCGCGGCCTGTTCGAGCGCGATCCGGAGATCTGCCGCCTGCGCGACCAGCAGGCCAGGGCGGCCGACCCGGCGGCGGCGCTGCGGGGCTTGGCCAGCGCCTGGGGCGAAGGGCTGTGAACGGGGATAATACGGTTTTCCAGCCAGTTTCCGCCCCGGCGCGCGCCGGGCCGCTCATAGGGTTTCATCCATGCAAGAAAATACCTCCGCCGCCGCGCTGATCGACGCGCTGCGCACCGACCGCGCCGCGTTGCAGTTGTGGCAAACCGTGGCGCGCGAGTACCAGGACAAGCATGCCGAGGTGCTGGCGCCGCTGGAGGTCACCGAGATCGAGCTAAAGGCCAGGCTGGTGTTCTGCTTCGACCATGCCGCCAAGCAGAAGGAGCTGACCAAGGCGGAACGTCAACTGGTGTCCGAGATCGCCGCGCAATTGGGGCAGGAGACGCTGTTCTCGATCCTGCTGGACGGCACGCCGGCCGAATGCGACGTCGAGCGCCTGAAGGCGGTCTACCGCAAGCACAGCGGTTCCGACATCGACGCCGAAGTGGCCGAGGAACGCGAGGCCGAGGCGGCGGAGATGGCCGAGATGGCCGCCTCCGCGCAGGCCCAGGCAGGCGCGCCCGCCACCGCCGCGACGTTCGCGCCGGACGCGCTGGCGCAGGCCGAGGCCTTGCTGGCGCTGGGGCCGGACGGCCTGGACGGCGTGCCCCAGGACAAGCTGGCGCTGGCCATTCCCGTGCTGCGGGAGCAACTGGCGGCCGTGAACCGCGAGCTGGCCGCGTTCGAGCGCGACTTCAAGGCCGAATACCGTTTCGATCCGGAGCAGCCGATCGACCCGGCCGACCTGATGGAAGACCTGGACGCGGAAATCGCCGATGTGCAGGACTATATCGGCGAGCTGGAGTTCGAGCTGTCGCAGTTCGTCGACATGCAGCAGCTCAAGGCCTGGCTCAAGGCCATGAAGAAGCAACTGGAAGCGACCCGCCGGCGCGAAGCGCGCGGCTAAGAAGCGGGGCGGCCGCCCGCGCTTCAAGGCGCCCGGCGCGGCCCGGCGGGCACGATCTTCATCATCGGCGCCGCCGGCTTGGCCGCGGCGTCCGCGCGCGGACGGATCATCCACGGCAAGAAGCGCCACAGGTACAAGCCGAACCCCAGCGCCCAGGCGCCGGCCGACGCATGCAGCAAGCCCAGCGCGGCGCCCGTCGGCACCAGGGCGGCCAGGCGCAGCAGCGCCGCCAGGATCACCAGCGCATAGCTCAGCACCATGCTGCGGTCGGCGCGCAGCGGCCGGCCCAAGTGGCCCATCGCCGTGCGCGTGGCCATGCCGATGATCAGCACCGAGAAACCGGCCACGCCGATGACGTGCGCCGGCCAGGCGGGCCGCGCCACGTAGCCGGCCAGTTGCGCCGCGCCCGCCAGCAGGCCGATGCCCAGGCCCAGATAACCCACGTACAGGATCCAAAGCAGCGGCACGCGGCGCGCGGCCCACGGCTTCCAGGCCAACCACTGCGCCAGCGCCAGGATGCCGGTGACCGCGAGCAGCAGTGCGGCGGCACGCGGCGCCCCGGCCAGCAGGCCGGCAATCGCCAGCACGCCGGCGCCGAGCTGCCAATGGCCGCTGCGGGTGTGGGGCGGAATTTCCAGGCCCTGCACGGCCCGCTTGGCGAAGAACGGCAGCACGCGGCGCGCGATCAGCAGCGTCAGCACCGCCATCGTCAAAAGGCCGGCGTTGAAGTAGCGCATCAGCGCCAGGTAATCGCCCGCCAGCGCGGCGCGCAGATACAGCGCGTGGGCCGCGGCCAGCGCCAGCAGCAGCAATGGCACGCCGTAGTTGCGGCGATTGCGCGTGATCCAGACGGCGCGCGCCAGGGCAATGGCGGCCGACAGGAAGAACAGCAGGTCGGCCACGGCGGCGACGGTGAAGGCCGTCATGCCGGGCGCCAGGTAGGCGCCGCGCGCCACCAGCCAGACCACACACAGCGCCGCCAGCGGCGCGCCGCGCAGCGGATTGCGGCCGGTCCAGTTGGCGCCGGCCGTCAGCAGGAAGCCGACCGCGATGGTGGCCACGAAGCCCCACAGCATCTCGTGGGCGTGCCACGGCATGGCGGTCAGCACGCCCGTCAGTCGGGCCGGCGCGAACACCCATAGCAGCACCGACAGCAACGCCCAGGCGCAGCCAGCCAGGTACAGCGGGCGAAAGCCCATTTCGGTGAAGGCGCGCCAATTCGGCCGCGCGGCGCCGTCAGCGGCGGGTTCTTCCAGGGTGAGCAGGGTGGACATGATGACCTTTGACCAGTAGCCGGCGGGGTGATTTTGAATGTGTATTTGAAATACATATTAATGCCTAAGAAGGCTTTCGGCCCATCGCGTGGATTTGATCCCGCGCAAACGCGGCGGCTTTTCCGGGGTGACTAGTCACATCGGCGGCGCCGATATGGTCGGCCGGCGAATGGTGGCGGCAGGCGCGGATGCCTAGGCTTGGGGCTGTCGTATTCCGTGTGCAAAAAAGCGAGAACCACCATGGCATCAACCCACCCCTCGGCCAGCGCGCCCATGCGGGTCCTGGTATCCAGCACCTTCGCCTTCACCATCTGCTTCGCGGTATGGATGATCTTCGCGGTGCTGGGCATTCCCATCAAGACACAGCTCGGCCTGTCCGAGACCGAATTCGGCCTGCTGGCCGCCATGCCGGTGCTGACCGGCTCCCTGGTGCGCGTGCCGCTGGGCATCTGGACCGACCGCTACGGCGGCCGGCCGGTGTTCTTCGTGCTGATGCTGCTGGCGGTGGTGCCGATCTGGCTGCTGTCCTACGCCACCGAGTACTGGCAATTCCTGGTACTGGCGCTGTTCGTGGGCCTGACCGGCGGCTCGTTCTCGGTCGGCACGCCCTACGTGGCGCGCTGGTTCCCGCGCAACAAGCAGGGCCTGGCCATGGGCGTGTTCGGCGCCGGCAATTCGGGCTCGGCCATCACCAAGTTCGTGGCGCCGGCGCTGATCGCCGCCGCCGGCGGCGCCTGGGTGATCGTGCCGCAGGTGTACGCGGTGGCGCTCCTGGTGACGGCGATCCTGTTCTGGCTGTTCTCGGCCTCGGATCCGTCGCACCGGGTGGCCGGCGGCGCCAGCCTGAAGGCGCAATTCGCGATGCTGAAGGACCCGCGCGTGTGGCGCTACTGCCAGTACTACTCGGTGGTGTTCGGCGGCTACGTGGCGCTGGCGCTCTGGATGACCAAGTACTACATCGGCGAGTATGGCTTCGACATGAAGCTGGCGGCGCTGCTGGCCGCGTGCTTCTCGCTGCCGGGCGGCGTGCTGCGCGCCATGGGCGGCTGGATCTCGGACCGCTACGGCGCCTACAAGACCACCTGGTGGGTGATGTGGGTGTGCTGGGTGGCGTTCTTCATCCTCAGCTATCCGCAGACCCACTTCACGGTCATGACCACCGGCGGCCCGCGCCAGTTCGACATCGCCCTGGGGCCGGTCAGCTTCACCATCCTGCTGTTCATCGTCGGCATCGCCATGGCGATTGGCAAGGCCTCGGTCTTCAAGTTCATCTCGGATGAGTTCGGCCAGAACATCGGCGCGGTCTCGGGCATCGTCGGCCTGGCCGGCGGCCTCGGCGGCTTCATCCTGCCGATCCTGTTCGGCGTGCTGCTCGACCTGAGCGGCGTGCGCTCCAGCGCCTTCATGCTGCTGTACGGCACGGTCTGCGTCTCGCTCATCTTCATGCATTTCAGCTTCCGGCCCGAAAGCGCCGCCACCGCGCGGCGCCAAGCCGCCTGACCCCCACCGGAGAACACCTATGTCTTCCCATGTCCTGGCGCGCTGGGAGCCGGAAAACCCCGGCTTCTGGAAACAGACCGGCGCCCGCATCGCCAACCGCAACCTGTGGATTTCCATTCCCGCGCTGATGCTGGCGTTCAGCATCTGGATGCTGTGGAGCGTGGTGGTGGTCAACCTCGACCGCGCCGGCTTCATGCTGTCCAAGAACCAGATGTTCTGGCTGACCGCGCTGCCGGCGCTGTCGGGCGCCACGCTGCGCATCTTCTATTCGTTCCTGGTGCCGGTGTTCGGCGGCCGCAAGTGGACCGCGATCTCGACCGCCTCGCTGCTGATCCCGGCGCTGGGCATGGGCTTTGCGCTGCGCGACCCGACCACCTCGTTCCCGACGCTGCTGATCCTGGCGCTGCTGTGCGGCCTGGGCGGCGGCAACTTCAGCTCCAGCATGGCCAACATCAGCTTCTTCTTTCCCAAGGACAAGAAAGGCCTGGCCACCGGCCTTAATGCCGGCATCGGCAACCTGGGCGTGTCGCTGGTGCAGTTCGTGGTGCCGGTGGTGATCTCGATGGGCGTGTTCGGCGCCCTCGGCGGCGAGCCGCAGACGATTACCGCCGGCGGCGCGCAGCGCAGCCTGTGGCTGCAGAACGCCGGCTTCATCTGGGTCATTCCCATCGCGCTGGCTTCGCTGGCGGCATGGTTCGGCATGAACGACATCGCCGACGCACGCGCCTCGTTCGCCGACCAGGCGGTGATCTTCAAGCGCAAGCACAACTGGCTGATGTGCTGGCTGTATGTCGGCACCTTCGGCTCGTTCATCGGCTTTTCGGCCGGCTTCGCCATGCTGACCAAGACGCTGTTCCCGCAGGTCGATCCGACCACCTACGCCTTCCTGGGGCCGCTGGTGGGCTCGCTGACGCGGCCGGTGGGCGGCTGGGTCTCGGACAAGCTGGGCGGGGCGCGCGTCACGCTGTTCACCTTCATCGGCATGATCGCCGCGGTGCTGGGCGTGGTGATGTTCCTGCCGCTGAACGGGCAGGGCGGCGACTTCAACGGCTTCCTGGCCATGTTCATCGTGCTGTTCGCGCTGACCGGCGTGGGCAACGGCTCGACCTTCCGCATGATTCCGGTGATCTTCCTGCGCGAGCGCACCCAGGCCGCGCACGGCAAGGGCGCGGCCGCGCAGAAGCAGGCCCTGACCGACGCGGCGCGCGAATCGGCCGCGGTGCTGGGCTTTTCCGGCGCCATCGGCGCCTATGGCGGCTTTTTCATCCCGCGCAGCTTCGGCACCTCGCTGGAGCTGACCGGCAGCGCCCAGGCGGCCCTGTATTGCTTCATCGGCTTCTACGCCACCTGCGTGCTGATCACCTGGTGGTACTACGCGCGCCGCAACGCGCCGGTGCCCTGCTGAGCGGGGCTGGCCGGGGTGACTAGTCACTCTGCCGCGCCCGCCCTGTGCCACCGGCGAATGGTCGGCGCGGCGGGCGACCACTAAAGTGATTTTGACAGCACGGATTGCAGTACGCGCCGGCCGCGCCGGCGCTCTTGGAGAAACGCAATGAGTCATTTTCTGGACCGGTTGAAGTTCATGTCGCGGGTGAAATCCACCTACGCGGACGGTCACGGGGCGGTGGTCAATGAAGACCGCAAGTGGGAAAACGCCTATCGCGCCCGCTGGCAGCACGACAAGGTGGTGCGCTCGACCCACGGGGTCAACTGCACCGGCTCGTGCTCGTGGAAGGTCTACGTCAAGAACGGCCTGATCACCTGGGAGACCCAGCAGACCGACTACCCGCGCACGCGGCCGGACCTGCCCAACCACGAGCCGCGCGGCTGTCCGCGTGGCGCGTCCTATAGCTGGTACGTCTATTCGGCGCAGCGCGTGAAGTACCCGATGATGCGCGGCCGCCTGATGGAAATGTGGCGCGAGGCGCGCAAGACCATGGACCCGATCGCGGCCTGGGAATGGATCAGCCAGGACCCGGCGCGCGCCAGGCGCTACAAGTCGGTGCGAGGGCTGGGCGGCTTCGTGCGCACGGACTGGGACACGGCCACCGAGATGATCGCCGCCGCCAACGCCTACACCATCAAGAAGTTCGGCCCCGACCGCCTGATCGGCTTTTCGCCGATTCCCGCCATGTCGATGGTCAGCTACGCCGCCGGCGCCCGCTACCTGAGCCTGCTGGGCGGCGCCTGCCTGAGCTTCTACGACTGGTATTGCGACCTGCCGCCGGCCAGCCCGCAGATCTGGGGCGAGCAGACCGACGTGCCGGAATCGGCCGACTGGTACAACTCGACCTACCTGATGGTGTGGGGCTCGAACGTGCCGCAGACCCGCACGCCCGACGCCCACTTCTACACCGAGGTCCGCTACAAGGGCACCAAGACGGTGGCGGTGTCCAGCGACTTCGGCGAAATGGTCAAGTTCGGCGACATCTGGCTGGCGCCCAAGCAGGGCACCGACGCCGCGCTGGCGATGGCCATGGGCCATGTCATCCTCAAGGAATTCCACCTGTCGGGCGCCTCGGCCTATTTCCGCGACTACGTGCGGCGCTACACCGACATGCCGATGCTGGTCCTGCTCAAGGAGCGCGACGGCTTTTATGCGCCCGACCATTTCCTGCGCGCCTCGCAGCTTGACGGCGCGCTGGGCGAGCAGAACAACCCCGACTGGAAGACGCTGGTATTCGACGAAACCAGCGGCGACCTGGTGGCGCCCAACGGCAGCATCGGCTTTCGCTGGGGCGAGGGCGCGGTCAACGGCGGCGAGAAGGTCGGCCGCTGGAACCTGGAAGCGCGCGACGGCGGCAGCGGCCGCGCCATCGAGCCGCGCCTGAGCCTGGCGGACAGCGCCGACACCGTGGTCGGCGTGGGTTTCCCGTACTTCGGCGCTGAGCACGACGAACTGCTGGTGCGCAACGTGCCGGCGCGCCGCATCCGCCTGGCCGACGGCAGCGAGGCCCTGGCGGCCACGGTGTACGACCTGCAGATGGCCAACTACGGCCTGGATCGCGGCCTGGGCGGCGGCAACGTGGCCACGTCCTATGACGACGACGTGCCCTACACCCCGGCCTGGCAGGAAAAGCACACCGGCGTGCCGCGCGCGCAGGTGATCCAGGTGGCGCGCGAGTTCGCCCAGAACGCCCACGACACCGAGGGCAAGTCGATGGTCATCGTCGGCGCCGGCCTGAACCACTGGTACCACATGGACATGATTTACCGCGGCATCATCAACATGTTGATGATGTGCGGCTGCGTCGGCAAGAGCGGCGGCGGCTGGGCCCACTATGTGGGCCAGGAAAAGCTGCGGCCGCAGTTCGGCTGGGCGCCGCTGGCGTTCGCCTCCGACTGGGTGCGCCCGCCGCGCCAGATGAACGGCACGTCGTTCTTCTACGCCCATACCAGCCAGTGGCGCCATGAAAAGCTCAACGTACAGGAAGTGCTGGGCCCGACCGCCGACCGCGGTCGCTATGGCGACCTCAGCATGATCGACCTGAACGCCCGCGCCGAGCGCATGGGCTGGCTGCCGTCGGCGCCGCAGTTGCGCACCAATCCGCTGGACCTGACCGCGCAGGCCGAAGCTGCCGGCAAGGACCCGGTGGCGCACGCCGTCGAGCAGCTCAAGTCCGGCGAACTGCGCATGTCCTGCGAAGACCCGGACGATCCCGCCAACTTCCCGCGCAACATGTTCGTGTGGCGCTCGAACATCCTGGGCTCCAGCGGCAAGGGCCACGAGTACTTCCTGAAGTACCTGCTGGGCACGCAGAACGCCGTCTTCGGCGACGAGGCCGACGCCATCAAGCCGGTCGAAGTCAATTACCAGGAAGACGCGGCCGAGGGCAAGCTCGACCTGCTGACGGTGCTGGACTTCCGCATGAGCACCACCTGCCTGTACGGCGACATCGTGCTGCCGACGGCCACCTGGTACGAGAAGGACGACCTCAACACGTCCGACATGCACCCCTTCATCCACCCGCTGAGCGAAGCGGTGCAGCCGCTCTGGGAAAGCAAGACCGACTGGGAGATCTACAAGCTGCTGGCCAGGAAGTTCAGCGACATCGGCGGCCCCTACCTGGGCAAGCGCCGCGACCTGGTGCTGACGCCGCTGATGCATGACACCCCGGGGGAACTGGGCCAGGCCTTCGAACCCAGGGACTGGAAGCTGGGCGAATGCGACCTGGTGCCGGGCAAGACCGCGCCCAACATGACCGTGGTCGAGCGCGACTACAACGACATCTACCGCAAGTTCACCTCGGTCGGTCCGCTGCTGGACAAGCTGGGCAACGGCGGCAAGGGCATCAACTGGAACACCGAGCATGAAGTGGGCGAGCTGGCCGGCATCAACGAGCGCGTGGCCGAAGCTGGCGTGAGCCAGGGCCGGCCGCGGCTGGACAGCGCCATCGACGCCGCCGAAATGATCCTGACCTTCGCGCCCGAGACCAATGGCCACGTGTCGGTCAAGGCCTGGGAAGCGCTGGGCAAGATCACCGGCCGCGACCACACCCACCTGGCGGTGGGCCGCGAGCACGACAAGATCCGCTTCCGCGACATCCAGGCGCAGCCGCGCAAGATCATCTCGGCGCCGACCTGGTCGGGCCTGGAAAGCGAAGAGGTCAGCTACAACGCCGGCTACACCAACGTGCACGAGCTGATCCCGTGGCGCACCCTGACCGGCCGCCAGCAGTTCTACCAGGACCACCGCTGGATGCTGGACTTCGGCGAGGGCTCGTGCGTCTACAAGCCGGCGATCGACACCAAGACCGTGGCGCCGATGCTGGGCCGCTATCCCAACGGTGAAAAGGAACTGGTGCTGAACTGGCTGACGCCGCACCAGAAGTGGGGCATCCACAGCACCTATTCCGACAACCTGCGCATGCTGACCCTGAGCCGCGGCGGTCCCCACGTGTGGATCTCCGAGGCCGAGGCCAAGCAGGCCGGGCTGGTCGACAACGACTGGGTCGAGGTGTTCAACGTCAACGGCACGCTGACCGCGCGGGTGGTGGTGAGCCAGCGCGTGCCGGTCGGCATGTGCCTGATGTACCACGCCCAGGAAAAGATCGTGAACGTGCCGGGCGCGGAGACCAGCGGCAAGCGCGGCGGCATCCACAACTCGGTGACGCGCACCGTGCTCAAGCCGACCCACATGATCGGCGGCTACGCCCAGCAGGCCTACGGCTTCAACTACTACGGCACCGTGGGCGCCAACCGCGACGAGTTCGTGGTGCTGCGCAAGATGAAGAAAGTGGACTGGCTGGAAGGCCCGCTGGTCGAAGATCCCGCCGTCCAAACGCAACAGGAAGAGAAGCAATCATGAGGATACGCGCCCAAATCGGCATGGTGCTGAATCTGGACAAGTGCATCGGCTGCCACACTTGCTCGGTCACCTGCAAGAACGTCTGGACCAGCCGCGACGGCGTCGAGTACGCCTGGTTCAACAACGTCGAGACCAAGCCCGGCATCGGCTATCCCAAGGAATGGGAGAACCAGGAGAAGTGGCAGGGCGGCTGGCGCCGCACGGCGGCCGGCAAGCTGGAACCGCGCCAGGGCGGCAAGCTGCGCATCCTGGCCAACCTGTTCGCCAACCCCAACCTGCCGCAGATCGACGACTACTACGAGCCGTTCACCTTCGATTACGAGCACCTGAAGAACGCGCCGCTGTCGCAGACGCCGCCCACCGCGCGCCCGGTGTCGGTGCTGACCGGCAAGAAGATGGACAAGATCGTCTGGGGTCCGAACTGGGAGGACGACCTGGGCGGCGAATTCGCCGCGCGCAGCCGCGACGCCCTGTTCGAGGGCGTGCAGAAGGAGATGTACTCGACCTTCGAGAACACCTTCATGATGTACCTGCCGCGCCTGTGCGAACACTGCCTGAACCCGGCCTGTGTCGCCAGCTGCCCGTCGGGCTCGATCTACAAGCGCGAGGACGATGGCATCGTGCTGGTCGACCAGGACAAGTGCCGCGGCTGGCGCATGTGCATCTCCGGCTGCCCGTACAAGAAGATCTACTACAACTGGCACAGCGGCAAGGCCGAGAAGTGCACCTTCTGCTATCCGCGCATCGAGGCCGGCCAGCCGACCGTGTGCTCGGAAACCTGCGTGGGCCGCATCCGCTACCTGGGCGTGATGCTGTACGACGCCGACCAGATCGAGCGCGCCGCCGCCGTCGGCAACGAGCAGGACGTGTACGAATCGCAGCTGGACTTGTTTCTGGACCCGCATTCGCCCGAGGTGATCGCCGCGGCGCGCGAGCAGGGCATCCCGGAATCGTGGCTGGAAGCCGCGCGCCAGTCGCCGGTCTACAAGATGGCGGTGGAGTGGCGCGTCGCCTTCCCGCTGCATCCGGAATACCGCACGCTGCCGATGGTCTGGTACATCCCGCCGCTGTCGCCGATCCAGACCGCGGCCGAGGCCGGCAAGATGCCGCAGCGCACGCTCGGCACCAGCGCCATGATCCCGGACGTGGCCAGCCTGCGCATCCCGGTGCGCTACCTGGCCAACCTGCTGACCGCGGGCAAGGAAGCCCCGGTGCTGCAGGCGCTGGAGCGGATGCTGGCGATGCGCGCCTACAAGCGCGCCGAGACCGTGCACGGCGAACACGACACGGCCCTGCTGGAACAGGTCGGCCTGTCGGAAGAAACCGTGCAGGACATGTACCGCATCATGGCCATCGCCAACTACGAGGACCGCTTCGTGGTGCCCAGCAGCCACAAGGAAATCGTCGAGGACAGCTTCAACGAGAAGGGCAGCTGCGGCTTCACCTTCGGCAACGGCTGCTCGGGCGGCATCTCGGAAGGCACGCTGTTCGGCCGCAAGCCGCAGGGCAGCGAGATCTTCATCGACATGCCGAAGTCGCGCAAGAAGGCCGCGGCCTGAGACCGGAGAACATCATGAGCCTTTATCGACTGCTTTCCGCGCTGCTCTGCTACCCCGAACAGGAGCTGCTCGACGCCCTGACCGAGGTCGAGGGCGCGCTGGCCGCCTATCCGGAAGCCGAGGAAACCCTGCAGCCGCTGATCGGCCACCTGGCCAGCCAGGACCTGATCGCGCTGCAGGAAGCCTACGTCGCCACCTTCGACCGCAACCGCGCCCATTCGCTGCACCTGTTCGAGCACGTGCATGGCGAAAGCCGCGACCGTGGCCAGGCCATGGTCGACCTGCTCGAGACCTACCGCCAGCACGGCTTCGAGCCGGTGGTGTCGGAACTGCCGGACCACGTGCCGCTGTTCCTGGAGTTCCTGGGCGTGATCGACCCGGCCGTGGCGCGGGACCTGCTGGACGACGCCATCCACGTGCTGGCCGCCATCGGCTCGCGCCTGGCGCGCAACGAGAGCCCGTACGCCAGCGTCTTCGTCGTGCTGCGCGGCCTGTCGCGGGTTACGCCGCGCGAACAGACCGCGCCGCCGGTGCGCGACATGGACGAGGCCATGGAGACCTTCGGCGCCGGCGCCGACGGCGTCGAGCCGCTGCTGCGCCCGTTCTCGGGCGACGGCGCGCAGGCCGTGCGCTTCTATCCCCGCGCGCCGGTCACCCGCTAATTTCCAGGACACGCATCATGAATTCCCTGAACCAGTTCTTCTTCGGCATCTACCCCTACATTGCCCTGACGGTGTTCCTGCTGGGCAGCCTGGCGCGCTTCGAGCGCGAGCAGTACACCTGGAAGACCGACAGCTCGCAGCTGCTGCATCGCGGCCAGCTGCGGCTGGGCAACATCCTGTTCCACGTCGGCATCCTGGGACTGTTCTTCGGCCACCTGGCGGGCCTGTTGACCCCGGTGGCGGTGTGGGACACGCTGGGCGTGTCGCACACGCTCAAGCAGACCGTCGCCATGGTGGCCGGCGGCGTCATGGGCGGGCTGTGCCTGATCGGCCTCTTGATCCTTATCCACCGCCGCCTGAGCGACCCGCGCATCCGCAAGACCACCCGGCCCGGCGACAAGCTGTTGCTGCTGTGGATCCTGGTGACGCTGCTGCTGGGCCTGTCGACCATCGCGCTGTCGGCCGGCCACATGGATGGCGAGATGATGGTGCGCCTGATGCACTGGGCGCAGCACATCGTGACCTTCCGCAGTGGGGCCGCCGACTTTGTGGCCGAGGTGCCGCCGCTGTTCAAGGCGCACCTGTTCATGGGCCTGACGCTGTTCGTGATCTTCCCGTTCACGCGCCTGGTGCACGTGTGGAGCGGCTTCGCCTCGGTCGGCTATCTGGGCCGCGCCTGGCAACTGGTGCGTCCGCGCTGACCCGAGGAGGCCGACATGCCTGTGACGATCAATGGCGTCGAACTGACCGACGCCGACATGGAACAAGAACTGCCGCTGCACGCGGACGCGCCCAACCCGATACGCGCCGCCACCACGGCGCTGGTGCTGCGGCGGGTGCTGCGGGACGAGGCGGCGCGGCAGGGATTGGACCTCGCCTCGGAAGACGACGCCATCGGCGCCTTGCTGGCCCGCCAGGCGCCGGCGCCCGAGGCCGACGAGGCCGCCTGCCGCCGCTACTACCAGGCCAACCCGCAGCGCTTCATCGTGGGCGAGCTGATCGAGGCCGACCACATCCTGTTCCAGGTCACCCCCGGAGTGAACCTGGACCTGCTGCGGGCCCACGCCAGCGCGGTGCTGGCCGACCTGCTGGCCGATCCGTCCGGTTTCGCCGAGGTCGCGCGGCGACAGTCGAACTGCCCGTCGGCGACGGTGGGCGGCAACCTGGGGCAACTGGGGCGCGGCGACACCGTGCCCGAATTCGAAAAGGCCGTGTTCTCCCTGCCGGCCGGCGGCCTGCTGCCGCAGGTGCTGGAAACCCGCCACGGACTGCACATCGTGCGCGTGACGCGGCGCATCGAAGGGCGCCTGCTGCCGTTCGAGCAGGTGCGCGAATCGATCGCCTCGGCCCTGGCCGCCGCCAGCCGCGACACCGCCTGGCGCCAGTACGCCAGGCTGCTGGTGGAGCGCGCCGACGTGCGCGGCATCGACCTGGGCGGCGCCGAGGACGACCGGGTGTTCGGGAGCCCGTCATGACACCCGCGCCCGCCCTGGCGGTGGCCCCGGCGGCCCCGGTCGCCGCCATGGCGTCCGCCGCGCCGCGGGGGCTGATCGACGGCTTCGGCCGCCGTATCGACTACCTGCGGGTCTCGGTCACCGACCGCTGCGACCTGCGCTGCGGCTATTGCATGCCCAAGGGCTTCAAGGGCTTCGAGGAGCCCGCCAACTGGCTGCGCCACGACGAGATGGCGCGACTGGCAGGTCTGTTCGCCGGCCTGGGCGTGCGCCGCGTGCGGCTGACGGGCGGCGAACCGCTGCTGCGCCGCGGCGTGGCCGACCTGGCGGCGGCGATGGCCGCGCTGCCAGGGGTGGACGACCTGTCGCTGTCGACCAACGGCACCCAACTGGCGCGCCATGCCGCCGCGTTGCGCGCGGCCGGCGTGGACCGTCTCAACATCAGCCTGGACACGCTGGACGCGGCCGCGTTCGGCCGCATCACCGGCCGCGATTGCCTCGACGCGGTGCTGGCCGGCCTGCGCGCCGCGCGCGAGGCCGGTTTCGCGCCGATCAAGCTCAACAGCGTGGTGCATGCCGCCACGCCCGAGGCCGACGTGCGCCGGCTGCTGGACTACGCGCTGGCGCAAGGCTTCATCCTGCGCCTGATCGAGCCGATGCCGGTGGGCGATTGCGGCCGCCGCTATGCCCATGCCGACCTCGGCGAGCTGGGCGCGCGGCTGGCGGCCGACGCCGGCCTGGTGCCGGCGCTGGCGGGGCAGGGCGCGGGCCCGGCGCGCTACTGGAGCAGCGGCGGCGGCGCGCCGGTGCTGGGCGTCATCACGCCCATGTCGCGCCATTTCTGCGCCGCCTGCAACCGCGTGCGGCTGGGTGTGGACGGCACCCTCTACCTGTGCCTGGGCCAGGAAGACCAGGTGCCGCTGGGGCGGCTGCTGCGCGAGGGCGCCAGCGACGCCGACCTGGAACGGGCGATCCGCGCCGGCATCGCCGCCAAGCCGGAACGCCACGAATTCACCACCCGGCCCGAGCGCATCGTGCGTTTCATGTCGCAGACCGGAGGCTGAACCATGCGCGACATCGAACGGCTGGTGGACGGCTTCCAGCGCTTCCAGCATCAATACTACGAAGCGGCGCCGTCGTTGTACCGCAACCTGCGCGACGGCCAGCACCCCAGCACGCTGCTGGTGGGCTGCTGCGATTCGCGGGTCGATCCGGCCATGCTGCTGGGCTGCGACCCGGGCGACATCTTCACCGTGCGCAACGTCGCCAACCTGGTGCCGCCGCCCGACCGCGACCAGGGCCACCATGGCGTGCTGGCGGCGATCCAGTTCGCGGTCGAGCAACTCAAGGTCAGCCGCATCATCGTGCTGGGCCATGCCCAGTGCGGCGGCATCCGCGCGCTGATGGAACGGCCGGCGCGCGGCGATGGCGAACCGGACTACCTGAACCGCTGGATGGATATCGCCGAGCCGGCGCGCCAGCGCGTGTTGAGCGACATGCCGGCGGCATCGCTGGCGGAGCACCGGCGCGCCTGTGAGCAGGCGTCCATCCTGATCTCGCTGCGCAACCTGGAGGCGCTGCCGTGCGTGCAGCGGCGCCTGCAGGCCGGCGACCTGACCCTGCACGGCTGGTACTTCGACCTGGTGGCGGGCGCTTTGCTGGCATACTCGGCCCGGGCGAACGCGTTTCTGCCCATCGTCTGTCCCTTGTTCACGGAGCCCGCATGACCCCCGTTTTCGGCATCGCCGGCCGCTCAGGCAGCGGCAAGACCACCCTGATCGAGGCCATGCTGCCGCTGCTGGGCGCGCGCGGCCTGAAGGTCAGCGTCATCAAGCACAGCCACCACGATTTCGAAATGGAGCCGCCCGGCAAGGACAGCGCGCGCTTTCGCCGGGCCGGCGCGCAGGAAGTGATGGTGGCGTCGCCGTTCCGCTATGCCATCGTGCACGAGCTGCGCGGCGCGTCCGAGCCGTCGCTGGCCGAGCAGGTGGCCCGCCTGGCGCCGGCCGACCTGGTGCTGGTGGAGGGCTTCAAGCAGGCCGCCATTCCCCGCATCGAGGTCTACCGCCCGGCGCTGGGCAAGCCGCCGCTGCATGCCGAGGACGGCGGCTTCCTGGCCATCGTGTCCGACGCGGCGCTGGACACGGATCTGCCCTGCCTGCCGCTGAACGATCCGGCGGCGGTGGCCGATTTCATCGTCCGCGCGGTGGGGCGGGGCTGAACGAAAGGACTACACTTGATCCGGTAAACCGCGCCGCGCGCCGTCGCCGGCCACCGCCGCCACGCCCATCCACCCGCCAGTCCTTCCCGATGTCCATGCCCGATCCCTCCGCCGACGCCCACGGCCTGCCGTCGCCGCGCCACCGGCTGTCGACGCGCATCGTCGCCAGTTCGCTGGTCGCGTTGATCGTGGTGCTGGGCATGATCGGCCTGACGCTATGGCTGTCGTGGCAGTTGGAAGGGGCGGGCGCGGCCATCAACGACACCGGCAGCCTGCGCATGCGCGCCAACCGCGTGGCGGTCGAGCTGATGCGGCCCGAGGCCGGGCGCCAGGCGCGCACGGAGGAGCAGGTGCGGCTGATGGACGACACCATCGCCCGCCTGGCGCGCGGCAACCCGGCGCGGCCGCTGTTCATTCCCAACGACCCGCTCATCCGCCGGCACTGGGCGGGCGTGGCCGACTACTGGCGCGACATCATGCGGCCGGCGGCGATGCGCGCCATCGCCCGCGACGACGCGGCCGAGTACCTGCGGACGCTGCCCGATTTCGTCGCCCGCGCCGACGAACTGGTGCGCATGATCGAACAGGACAACGCCGGCAAGACCACCTCGCTGCGCCTGTCGCAGGGCGTGCTGGCGGCCATCGCCAGCGCCGGCACCCTGGCCATGATCTACCTGCTGTACCTGTGGATCATCGCGCCGGTGCTGCGCCTGCGCGACGGCCTGCAGCGCATGGCCGCGCGCGAATTCAGCACCCGCCTGCCGGTCGAGAGCCAGGACGAATTCGGCGTGCTGGCGCGCGGTTTCAACCGCATGGCCGATGAGTTGCAGAGCCTGTATGCGGGGCTGGAGCAGCGCGTGGGCGAAAAGACCGCGCAGCTCGCGGCGCAGAACCGCGACATCGGCGCGCTGTACGACATGGCGGCATTCCTGAACCAGCCCAACGACATCGAGGCGATGTGCCAGGGGTTCCTGCGCCGCGTCATGCTGCAGTTCGACGCCGAGGGCGGCAGCATCCGCGCGCTCGACCCCGACAACGAAAAGCTCAACCTGGTGGTGTCGGTGGGGCTGTCCGAGGAACTGGTGGAATCCGAGCACTGCATGCGGGTCGACGACTGCTACTGCGGCGTGGCCACCCGCCAGGCCGGCGTCATCGTGATCCAGGATCTGCGCCAGGCGCCGTCGCAGGCGGAGCTGAACTGCCAGCGCGACGGTTTCGCCAGCGTGGCGGTGTTCCGCATCGTCACGCGCGACGAGGTGCTGGGCTCGTACTCCCTGCATTTCCGCCAGCCGCGCAAGCTGGCCGCGTCCGAATCGCAGTTGCTGGAAACGCTGGGGCAACTGCTGGGCGTGGCGCTGGACAACCGCCGCCTGGGTGCCCAGGCGCGTCAACTGGCGGTCGTGCAGGAGCGTGGCCTGGTCGCGCAGGGCCTGCACGACAGCCTGGCGCAAGGCCTGAATTTCCTCAACCTGCAATTGCAATTGCTGGACGCCGCCGTCAAGCGCGGCGACCAGGCCGAGGTCGAGGAGATCCTGCCGCTACTGCGCACCGGCGTGGACGAAAGCTACAAGGACGTGCGCGAACTGCTGACCAATTTCCGCGACAAGCTGGGCCAGGGCGACCTGAAGACGGCCATCGAGGACACGGTCGAGCGCTTCCGCCGCCAGACCGGCGTGCGCACGGAGCTGGCCTTCAGCCAGGGCGTCGGCGCGCCGCTGGCGCCGGAGCAGCAATTGCAGGTGCTGTTCATCCTGCAGGAAGCGTTGTCCAACGTGCGCAAGCATTCCGAGGCCGACCGGGTCGACGTGGTGGTGCGCAACGACCGCGACTTCAACCTGCTGATCGCCGACAACGGCCAGGGCTACGATCCGGACGAAGTGGCGCAGCGTGGCGAGGCCCACATCGGCCTGCACATCATGCGCGAACGCGCCGCCCGGATGCATGCCTTGATTACAATGAAGTCCCGGCCCGGCGGCGGCACGCGCATCGCGTTGACCTTGCCCGACGCCGAACGCCAGGCCGCCTGACCCATCGAGACCATGCCCATCCGTATCCTGCTCGTCGACGACCACACCCTGTTCCGCTCGGGGATGCGCCTGCTGTTGCAGCGCCAGCCCGATTTCGAGGTCGTGGCCGAGGCCGGCGACGGCGTCGAGGGTCTCAAGCGCGCCAAGGAACTCAAGCCCGACGTGGTGCTGCTCGACCTGAACATGCCGGGCCTGTCGGGGCTGGAGACGCTGCAACTGCTGACCCAGGATCTGCCTTCCTGTGCGGTCATCATCCTCACCGTGTCGGAAGAGGCCGACGAACTCGGCCAGGCGCTGCGCGACGGCGCGCGCGGCTACCTGCTCAAGAACATTGACGCCGAGGCGCTCACCACCGCCGTCCGCCGCGCCGCCGGCGGCGAGCCGGTCATCGCCGAAAGCATGACGGCCAAGCTGGTCGAGCAGTTCCGCGGCCAGGCCAGCCTGGCCGCGCAGGCGCCGGCGGGGCAGGCCGAGCGCCATCGCCTGACGGCGCGCGAACGCCAGATCGTGCAGTGCCTGGCGCGCGGCGCCAGCAACAAGGTCATCGCGCGCGAACTCGACGTCAGCGAAAGCACGGTCAAGATCCATGTGCAGAACGTGCTGAAGAAGCTCAACCTGACCAGCCGCGTGCAGGTGGCGGTCTACGCCGTCGAACACGGGCTGCACGGCGACGATCCGGTCTGACGGCGCCGCGCCGGCTCGCGCTGGCCGCGCGGTTTGATCTGCGACAAGGCCACGGGCCGCGCCGGCCCCTAGACTGGCCGGCATGCAAATCCGAACCACTCCCCTGGAACTGGTGGCGCCGGCCGGCAGCCTGGCCGCGCTGAAAGCGGCGGTCGAGGCCGGCGCAGACACGGTCTACCTGGGCCTGAAGAACGCCACCAACGCCCGCAACTTCGCCGGGCTCAATTTCACCGAACGCGACATCCGCGCCGGCGTCGAACTGGCGCACAGCCGCCAGCGCAAGGTGCTGTTCGCCATCAACACCTTCGTGCAGGCCGGCCGCGGCCAGGAATGGCGCGAGGCGGTCGACGCCGCGCACGGGCTGGGCGCGGACGCGGTCATCATGGCCGATGCCGGCCTGCTGGCCTACGCCCGCGACCGCTATCCCGACCTGCGCCTGCACCTGTCGGTGCAGGGCTCGGCTACCCACACCGACGCCATCGAACTGATGAAGGAGCAATTCGGCATCCAGCGGGTGGTGCTGCCGCGCGTGCTGACGCTGGCCGAGATCGCCCGCATCTGCGCCAACGTCAGTGTCGAGGTCGAGGTGTTCGGCTTCGGCAGCCTGTGCGTCATGGCCGAAGGGCGCTGCCTGCTGTCGTCGTACGCCACGGGCGATTCGCCCAACAACAAGGGCGTCTGTTCGCCCGCCGGCGCGGTGCGCTGGGTCGAGCAGGACGGCCGCCTGGATGCGCGCCTGAACGGCATCCTGATCGACCGCTATGGGCCTGGCGAGGCCGCCGCCTATCCGACGCTGTGCAAGGGGCGCTTCGAGGTCGAGGGCCACGCCGACCACGCGCTGGAGGAACCCACCAGCCTGAACGCCATCGGCCTGTTGCCCAGACTGGCCGAGATGGGCGTGGCGGCCATCAAGATCGAAGGGCGCCAGCGCAGCCCGGCCTACGTCACGCAGGTGGTGTCCACGCTGCGCGCCGCGCTCGACAGCGCCCACGGCGACCCCAATCGCTATTCCCCCCGCCCCGAATGGAACGCCATGCTGGCGCGCCATGCCGAGGGTTCCCAAGTCACGCAAGGCGCATTCGAACGTCCATGGAAATGAATCCCAAGGCTTTCCGCATCTCGGTCGGCCCGTTGCTGTACTACTGGCCGCGCCAGCGCACGCTGGCGTTCTACGCTGAACTGGCCGACAGTCCGGCCGATATCCTTTACGTCGGCGAAACCGTCTGTAGCCGGCGCCATGAACTGCGCGCCGACGACTGGCTCGACCTGGCGCGCGACCTCGCGGCCGCCGGCAAGGAAGTGGTGCTGTCCGGCCGCACCCTGATCGAGACCGGCGCCGAGGCCTCGGCCCTGCGGCGCCTGTGCGAGCAGCAGGATTTCATGGTCGAGGCCGGCGAGGCCGGCGCCATGCGCCACCTGGGCGGCCGGCCGTTCGTGGCCGGTCCGCACATGAACGCCTACCACGGCGGCACGCTGGAATGGCTGGCCGCGCGCGGCGCGACCCGCTTCGTCGCGCCGCTGGAAATGCACGTCAATGCGCTGGCGCGGCTGCTGGCCGAGCGGCCGGCCGGGTTGCAGGCCGAGATCATGGTGTGGGGCCGCATGGCGCTGGCGTTCTCGGCGCGCTGTTTCACCGCGCGCCACTTCCGGCTGAAAAAGGACGAGTGCGGCTTTCGCTGCATCGAGCATCCCGACGGCCTGGACATGCGCACGCGTGAATCGCGCGAGTTCCTGGCGATCAACGGCATCCAGGTGCAGTCGGCCGCCTGTCTCGACCTGCTGGACCAGGCCGCATACCTGGCCGACATGGGCGCCGACGTGCTGCGCGTCAGCCCGCAGTCGGCCGGCACGCTCGAAGCCATCGCGGCGCTGGACGCCGCGCGCGGCGGCCGCGCGCCGGAAGCGGTGCAGCCGCCGGCCGGCATCAGCCGCTGCAATGGCTATTTCCATGGACAGGCGGGGATCGCCTGGCAGGAGGCGCTATGAGCGACAGCCGATTCGCCGTGCCGGGTCTGGTCGCGCGCCTGGGCCGGCGGCTGCCCGCGCCGCTGGTGTCGCTGCACTTCGTCGCCGGGCTGGAGTTGGCGCGGCGTTTGAACTGGCTCAGCCCGCCGCCGGAACTGGAGGGCCGCAGCTTCGCCATCACCATCGAGGACCTGGGCCTGTGCAGCCGCTTCACCGTGCGCGGCGGCGTCTTTCGACCGATGTGGAACCGCGAGGCCTGCGAGCTGGCGCTGGGCGCGGGCGTGGCGGAACTGCTGGCCCTGATGCGCGGCGAGACTGATGCGGACACCTTGTTCTTCCAGCGTCGGCTGCGCATTTCCGGCGACACCGAACTGGGGTTGATCGTCAAGAACTGGCTGGACGCGGCGCCGCGTCCGGCCTGGCTGGAACGGCTGGGCGCAGGGGTGCAATAGGCGTGGCCGCGAAGGCGGCACGCGCCCGGCCGCGGATCTCAGGACGCCGCCGGTCCTTCCATGCGCCGCGCCACCCGCGACAGCGCCAGGCTGGCGCCGAAGTACAGCAGCGCCACCGCCAGGTAGACCTCGACGTGGTACGGTCGCCAGTCGGTGCCCGCCACCACCGCCTTGGCCGCGCCCAGCACGTCGAATACGCCGATGATGCTGACCAGCGAGGTGTCCTTGACCGCGCCCACGAACACGCCCAGCGCGGCCGGCGCCGCGATGCGGCGGGCCTGCGGCCAGATCACCGTCCAGTAGGCCACTGCCGGGCGCATGCCGAGCGCGCGCGCCGCCATCATCTGGCCCGGCGGAATCGCCTGCAGCGCGCCGCGCAGCACTTCGGCCAGCAGGCAGGCGGTATGCAGCGTCAGCGCGGCCAGCGCCATGCCGAACTTGGACACGCCGCCGCCCAGCAGCAGCGGCAGCACGAAGGATGCGAACAGCAATTGCGTCACCAGCGGCACGCCGCGCACGGCCTCGATCAGCGCGGCGGCGGCGAGCGACCCGCCCGGGCTGCCGCCGCGACGTAGCAGCGCCAGGCCGAAGGCCAGCGGCAACGCGGCCAGCAACGCCGCGATCGCCAGGATCAACGTCACCAGCAGGCCGCCCCAGCGCAGCGGGCCGATGGCGCTGCCGCCCCACGGCCAGCCGCCCAGCGCGGCCGCCGTGACGGCGACCATCAGTGCGATCCACGCCAGGCGCGGGCGGGCCGCGAGCCGACCCACCCCCAGCGCGACCGCCACGGCGGCGAGCAGGGCGGCGCAGGCGACCAGCGCCTGCGCGCGGTCGGCCGGCGCCATGGCGCCGAACAACAGCAACGGCAGGTTCTCGCCCACGGCGGCCCAGCAGGCGCCCGCGGCGGCGGCGCAGGTGGCCGGGCTGCCGCTCCAGACGGCGCGCAGCAGCGCCCAATCGAGCAACGCCCAGCCGGCGGCGGCCAGCAGCAAGACCGTCAGCGCCGCGCCCAGCCAGCCGTTGATGCCGCGTCCCTCGCGCGCCAGCAGGCGCAACGCGGGCCGCTCGCCCAGGCGGGCGCCGTGGCTGTCGCCGGGGCCGTGGCGGGCGTGGCGCGCGTTCCAGGCCGACAGCGCGCCGCCCAGCGCCAGGGCCAGGCCCAGGTAGACGGCCACGGCCAGCGTGATGCCTTCCAGCGCCAGCCCGGTCTGGGTGATGGCGGTGTTGATCACGGCCATCAGCTCCTGGTAGCCGATGGCGATGGCCAGGGTGCTGTTCTTGACCAGCGCCAGGCACTGGTTGGCATACGGCGGCAGCGCTACGCGCGCGGCGTAGGGCGCGACGACGTGGCGCAGCACGCCCCAGGGCGTCAGCGCCATGGCCTGGCCGGCTTCCACCAGGCCCACCGGCACCGCCCGCACGGCGGCGCGCACGATGTCGGCGATGTAGGCGGCATGGAACACCACCAGGCCGATCACCAGGGCGGCGAATTCGATGCTGGGCTGCCAGCCGCCTTGCAGGCCCAGGCCGCGCTTGACGGGCAGATCGATGGTGACGCCGGGCAACAACGCCCAGGCCAGCGCCGTCGCCGCCAGCGCGGCCCACGACGCGGCGCGGCCGAGGCGATGACGCAGGCGCCAGCCGAGCAGCACGGCGCCCGCCGCCGCCAGCGCGTACGGCAGCCAGCCATGCAGCGCCGGCAATGCCAGCCCGCGGTTCGACAGCAGCACGGACGGCAGCGGCGTCCACGCCTGGCGCGCGTCCGGCAGGCGCAGCAAGAGGCCGTACCAGACGAACAATTGCAGCAGTACCGGGGTGTTGCGCAAGGGCGCGATGACGAGCGCGGCAGTGCGCGATGCCAGCGGCTGCGACGACAGCCGCAGCAGGCCCAGGCCGACGCCCAGCAGGGTGGCGAGCGGAACCGCCACCAGCGCGACCGTCAGCGTGTTCACCAGCCCGGCGGCGATCGACATCCAGTAGGGATCGTCGGGCGTCACCGGCAGCAGGCTTTCCGAAATGCGGAAGCCCGCCGGCTGGAACAGGAAGCCGAAGCCGCCGCGGATGCCGCGGGCCGCCTGCGTGGCCTCGATGTGCAGCAGCAGTAACGCCGCCAGGGCGGCAAGCCCCAGGGTCCAGGCGGCGGCTGGCCACCAGCGCCGCAGCGCGGCGTTCCAGGGCGAGGGGTGAAGGGCAATCATGTCTGTCCTGGCCTGCGCCGGAAGGCCCGGCGACTTCTCAAAAGCGCGCAGGCGAGCCGTCGGCCCGCCTGGCGGCAGCGCGTGCGTGAAGGCTTATTGGAACGGCGGCGAATACAGCAGGCCGCCCTGGTTCCATTGCCGGTTCAGGCCGCGATCGAGCTTGAGCGGCGTGGCCGCGCCCAGGTTGCGGTCCCACACCTCGCCATAGTTGCCGACGGCCTTGATCACGTTGCGGGCCCAGCCTTCGTCCAGCCCGAAGCTCTTGCCGATGCCGGGGTCCAGACCCAATAGGCGGCGCACCTGCGCGTCGCTGCTTTGCGCCTGGCTGTCGACGTTCCTGGAGGTGATGCCCAGTTCCTCGGCGGCCACCAGCGCGTTGACGGTCCAGCGCACGATGGCGGTCCAGTTGGGATCGTCCTGGCGCACGAAGGGGCCGAGCGGCGACTTGTTGATGCGTTCGGGCAGGATGACGAAGTCGTCCGGATTGGCGGCGCGCGCGGCGCGGCTGGCGGCCAGCGTCGAGGCATCCGACAGGTAGACGTCGCAGCGGCCGGCGTAGAAGGCCTGTTCCAGCTCGACCAGGTTCTCGATCACCACCGGCCGATAGTTGAGCTTGTGCTTCTTGAAGTAATCGACCAGGTTCTGTTCGTTGACGGTGCCGGGCTGCACGCAGACCTGCGCGCCGTCCAGTTCGGTGGCGCTTTTCACGCCCAGCTTCTTCGGCACCAGGAAGCCCTGGCCGTCATAGAACACGATGCCGGCCGAGACGATGCCCAGGCCCGCGTCGCGGCTGGAGGTGATGGTGGTGTTGCGGTTGAGCACGTCGATCTCGCCGCCTTGCAGGGCGGGGAAGCGCTGCTGCGAGCTGAGCGGCACGAAGCGCGTTTTTTCCGGATCGCCCAGCACCGCCGCGGCCAGCGCGCGGCACAGGTCGGCGTCCAGGCCGGTCCAGCGGCCCTGCTTGTCGGCGATCGACAGGCCGGCCGAGCCCTGGCTCACGCCGCACACCAGTTCGCCGCGCTTCTTGATGGCATCGACCGTGGCGCCCGCCGTGGCTGCGTTGGCCGTGGACATCGTCATATGCGCCAGCGCCGCCGCCACCCCGGCGGCTTTGAGTAGAGAGATCAACCGCATGCCGTTCCCGTATTTGAAGTATGCAAGAAAGGCATGAATTCTAGGGCTGCGCATCGCCATTGTGAGCGACTGTATCGTCATATGGTTATGAGAACTTAGCCTTATCCAAATTCGCGTCATATACCTAGAATCCGTCCATACCAAGTTGCAGGATTGAAGAAGGTTGCGCATGAGCTGGCAGGATGAATTCCGGGAATGGTTTCCCATCACTCGCGACAAGGCCTACGCCAACATCGCCTACACCAGCCCGCTGGCGCCCAAGGTGGCCGACGGCGTGGCCGCCTTCTTCGACGGCATCACCCATGCCCGCAGCGACAAGCCGCAATGGCTGCGCGATGCCGGCGCGCTGCGCGCGCGGCTGGCGCGGCTGATCGGCGGCGACGCGCGCCGGCTGGCCTTCACCAAGAACACCACCGAGGGCCTGAATACCGTGGCGCAGGGCCTCTCCTGGCAGGAGGGCGACAACCTGGTGGTCGACGACCAGGAACATCCCACCAATGCCTTGCCCTGGCTCAACCTGCGCCGTCGCGGCGTGCAGGTGCGGGTGCCGCCGTCGCGCGCGCACCGCTATACGGTCGATGACCTGTGGCAGCACGTCGACGCGCGCACGCGGCTGATCGCGGTGTCGTGGGTGCAGTACGGCACGGGCCTGCGCACCGACATCGCCGAACTGGGCCGGCGCTGCGCCGAGCGCGGCATCTGGCTGGTGGTCGATGGCATCCAGGGCGCGGGCCTGTTGCGCGCCGAGGTCGATGCCTGGGGCGTGGACGCGTTCGCCAGCGGCGCCCACAAGGGCTTCCTGGGACCGCTGGGCGTGGGCCTGCTGCACGTGTCGCCGCGGCTGCTCGACGCGCTCGATCCGCTGTATGTCGGCCCCTCGGAAGTCACCACGCTCGACAAGGCCGGCCTGCAGTGGCAGGTGGGCGTGTCCGACGCCGGCGACGCCCGCCGCCTGGAGACCGGCAATCTCAACTATCCCGGCATCGCCGGCTGGGCCGCGGCGCTGGACCTGATCGAGTGGGCGCGGCCCGAGCGCATCGAGCCGTGGGTGCTGGAGCTATCCGCGGCGTTGAGCGACGGTTTGCGCGCCCAGGGCCTGCAGGTGGTATCGCCGGCCGACGCGGCGGCGCGCAGCACCACCACCGCCGTGCGCGTGCCCGATCCCGCCGCGGCGCTGGCGCACCTTGCCCGCGAGGGCGTGGTGGCCAGCATTGTGGAGTATGGTTACCTGCGCCTGTCCGTGGGCGCCTATAACAATCACGGGGACATCGACCGCATCCTGCGCGCCGCGCGCGGGTTCGCCGCCTGATCCCATCACCGATAACGCATTTTCGAGGAGCACTACATCATGACCGAAGCGAAGAAGCCCGACTGGCGGCTGGAAACCATCGCCGTGCACGGCGGCTACAAGCCGGACCCGACCACGCGTGCCGTGGCCGTGCCGATCTACCAGACCGTGGCCTACGCCTTTGACGACACCCAGCATGGCGCCGACCTGTTCGACCTGAAGGTCGCGGGCAACATCTACACCCGCATCATGAACCCGACCACCGACGTGCTGGAGCAGCGCGTCGCGGCCCTGGAAGGCGGCATCGCCGCGCTGGCGCTGGCCTCGGGCCAGGCCGCCGTGACCTACGCGATCCTGACCATCGCCGAGGCGGGCGACAACATCGTCTCGTCCAGCACGCTGTACGGCGGCACCTACAACCTGTTCGCCCACACGCTGCCGCAGTACGGCATCACCACGCGCTTCGCCAACCCCAGCGACCTGGCCGCCTTCGAGGCGCAGATCGACGATCGCACCAAGGCCATCTTCGCCGAATCGGTCGGCAACCCGCTGGGCAACATCACCGACATCGCCGCGCTGGCCGAGCTGGCCCACCGCCACGGCCTGCCGCTGATCGTCGACAACACCGTGCCGTCGCCGTACCTGCTGCGACCGATCGAGCACGGCGCCGACATCGTGGTGCAGTCGCTGACCAAGTACCTGGGCGGCCACGGCACCAGCCTGGGCGGCGCCATCATCGACTCAGGCAAGTTCCCCTGGGCCGAGCACAAGGCCCGCTTCAAGCGCCTGAACGAACCCGATGTCAGCTACCACGGCGTGGTCTACACCGAAGCCTTCGGCCCGGCCGCCTACATCGGCCGCGCCCGCGTGGTGCCCCTGCGCAACACCGGCGCGGCGATCTCGCCGTTCAATGCGTTCCAGATCCTGCAGGGCATCGAGACGCTGGCGCTGCGCGTGGACCGCATCGTCGAGAACGCGGTCAAGGTGGCCGGCTATCTGCGCGAGCATCCCAAGGTCGAGTGGGTCAACTACGCCGGCCTGCCGGACCACCCGGATCACGCCCTGGTGCGCAAGTACCTGGGCGGCAAGGCGCCCGGCCTGTTCACGTTCGGCGTGAAGGGCGGCCGCGAAGCCGGCGCGCGCTTCCAGGACGCGCTGCAGTTGTTCACGCGCCTGGTCAACATCGGCGACGCCAAGTCGCTGGCCACGCACCCGGCGTCCACCACCCATCGCCAGCTCAATCCCGAAGAGCTGCAGAAGGCGGGCGTGCGCGAGGAAACCGTGCGCCTGTCGATCGGCATCGAGCACATCGACGATCTGCTGGCCGACCTGGACCAGGCGCTGGCAAAGGTGTGAGGGGCATGAACATGATTTCCCGCAGGACCCTGTTGCAACTGGCCGCCGGGCTGCCCGCCCTGGCGGCGGCCCCGTCCATCGCGGCCCAGCCGGCCGCCGGCCGCGCCAAGACCTACGTGCTGGCGCACGGCTCCTGGCATGGCGGCTGGTGCTGGCGGCCGGTGGCCGAGCGGCTGCGCGCCGCCGGCCATCGCGTCCACGCGCCCAGCTTCACCGGCATGGGCGACCGCGCCCACCTGCTGCACAAGGGCATCACCATCGACACCTTCGTCGAGGACCTGGTGCAGGTGATCCAGAGCGAAGAACTGAACGACGTGATCCTGGTGGGCCACAGCTTCGGCGGCATCCCGATCTCGGGCGTGGCCGACCGCATTCCCGAGCGGCTGGCGCACCTGGTGTACTTCGATTCGATCGTGCTGCAAAGCGGCCAGGATGCGTTCTCGGTGTACCCCAAGGCCGACGCCGACGCGCGCATCGCGGCCGCCTCCAAGGCCACCAACGGCCTGGCCGTGCCCATTCCCGACCCGCTGCCGGCGGCCTGGGGCTTCAAGCCGGGCAGCGCCGACGAGGCCTGGGTCAAGCGCCGGCTGACGCCGCACCCGCTGGCCAGCTACACCACGCCGTTGACGCTCAAGCATCCCATCGGCAACGGCCGGCCGCGCACCTACATCCATTGCACCCAGCCCGAGCTGCCGGTGCTGGAGCAGTCGCGCCAATTGGTGAAGTCCCAGCCGGGCTGGAACTGGGTCGACATCGCCGCCCCGCACGAAGCCCACATCACGCACCCGCAGGTGCTGGCCGACCTGCTGCTGGGCCTGTCCTGACGCGCGGGCAAGTGGGGGCCTCGGCGCGCCCGATAGCGAGTGCGTAGGGTGCGCCGCGCCTCGGCAGGCCGCGGCCGGGACCGGCGTTCAGTTCAGGCGCCGCCGCGACGCCAGGCCGAGGGCGCCACGCCCTCGGTGCGCTGGAACACGCGGCTGAAGGCCGCCTGCGAGCGATAGCCGACCCGTTCGGCGGCGTCCACGATGGCCACGCCCTGCGCCAGCAGGCGCCGCGCCACGCGCATGCGCAGCAGTTGCAGCAGTTGCGCCGGCGTGGTGCCGCTTTGCAGCGTGAAGCGGCGGTGGAAGGTGGCCTTGGACATGTGCACGTGGCGCGCCATGTCGTCCATGCTCCAGGGATCCGCCGGCCGCGCCAGGATCGCCTGCAGCAGGCCCGCCATGGCCGGGTCGCGCGCCAGCACGAACAGGCCGTGGGCCTGGCGGTCGTGGATCGCCAGGTGGCGCAGCATGAAGAAGATCAGCATGTCGGTGAGCCGCTCCAGCACCACCTCGGATGCGCCACCGTCGCGCGCGGTCTCGCCCAGGATCAGGTCGAACACGCCGCGCGCGCTCGCGTAGCGGGCATCGTCGGCGCGCAGCACCAGTATGTCGGGCAGCGTCTCGGCCACCAGGTCCGCCAGGCCCGGGCGGAACTGGAAGAAGCCGCAGGCCAGCCCGGTGCCGTCGGCCTGGCGCGGCAGCAGCGGCCGCATGTCCCGGCACACCGGAGCGTCGGCCGCGTCCAGCGGCGTCAGCGTGTGCGGCAGGTCGCGCAGGAAAAACACGCCGTCGCCCGCCGCCAGGGTCAGCGGCGCCTGGCCCGTTCCCAGCTCGACGCGGCAGCGGCCGTGCAGGATAAGGTGGAAACTGGCGCGGGCCCGGCCGCTGGTGCTGGCCGACCAATTGCCGCAATACTGGCCCAGGTGATACAAGCTGGACTGCACCTCCAGGCTCGACAGCAGCAGGGCGTCGACGGCGGCTTGATCGGCGTTCGGGGCGGGCGAGGGCGGCATGGCGAAGTTGGCAAGGCGTGTGGCGGCCGTACTGGTATGGCGGCACGACCGGATCAGTTTGGCGCGATGATACGCGGGGCGCCTGGCTGGTTATAAGCGCATAGCTGAAAGTCGATAAGATCGAGCATCAGCTTGCGATCCGCGTGCATTGTCGCGCGGGGCGGGGCGCCCGCACAATCGAGTTTTCGTTGTTCCCATTCCGGAGACCCTCATGGCCCGTTTGCCCGTCCATACCGCGCAGAGCGCGCCCGAACCCACCCGCGCCGCCCTGGCCGCCGCCGAGCAGGGCGCCGGCTACCTGTCCAACCTGCTGGGCGTGCTGGCCAATGCGCCGGTGGCCCTGGAGGCCTACCAGACGCTATCGCAGATCAACGCCCGCGCCGGGCTGACGCTGCAGGAGCGCGAGGTGGTCCAACTGGTGGCCGGCACCCGCCATGGCTGCACCTTCTGCGTCGCCGGCCACACGGCGCTGGCGCGCAACAAGGCCAAGCTGTCGCCCGAGGTGGTCGACGCGCTGCGCGCCCAGGGCACGCTGCCGGACGAGCGCCTGCAGGCGCTGGCCGCTTTCACCGAAGCCGTGATCCGCACCCGTGGCCGCGTCAGCGACGCCGAACTGCAGGCGCTGCGCGAGGCCGGCTACAGCGACGGCAACGCGCTGGAGGTGATCGTCGGGGTGGGCCTGGCCACGATCTGCAACTTTGGCAACAACCTGGCGCAAACCCCGCTGAACGAGCAACTGGGCGCCTATGCCTGGAGCGGCGCGCAATGACGGCGCGGCAGCCGGACCCGCGACTGGCGCCCGGATTGGCCGCCTGGCTCGACGACCATGCCGGCGCGCTGGACGACGGCAGCCATGACGCCGCCGAGGTCCTGCCGCGATTGGCCGCGGCGGGCGTATTCCGCCTGGGCGTGCCGGCCGCGCACGGCGGCGCGCCGGGCACCGACATCGGCGACGCCATCGAGGCCGTGTCGCAGGTGGCCGAGCATTCCGTGGCCGCGGCCTTCGTGGCCTGGGGCCAGCGGGTTTTCATCGAGTACCTGCTGCGCAGCCCCAATGCCGCCTTGTCGCAGGCCTGGCTGGCGCCCTTGCTGGCGGGCGAGGTGGCCGGCGCCACCGCGCTGTCGAACGCCATGAAATTCCTCAGCGGCATCGAGTCGCTGCAGATCGGCGCGCGGCAGGATGGCGCGCACTGGGTGCTGGATGGCCGCATGCCGTGGGTCACCAACCTGCGCAAGCAGGGCTTCCTGGTGGCCGCGGCCGTCTCGGCCCCCGACGGCACGCCGGCCGTGGTGGCCTTGCCGCATGATATCGAAGGCCTGACGCGCAGCGCCGACCTGGATCTGTTGGCGCTGCAGTCCAGCAACACCGCGGCGCTGGATGTGCGCGGCGTGCGCATCGATCCGCAATGGCTGATTCACCCGGATGCGCGCCAATATCTGCCGCAGGCGCGGCCTGCGTTCGCGGGGCTGCAATGCGGCCTGTCCATCGGCCTGGCGCGACGCGCGTTGCGCGCCGCCGGCGAGGCGGGTCAGGGCCAGGCGTCGCGCGGCATCCTCGGCGAACCCTTGCAGGCGCTGGCGCGCCAGCTCGACGAGGCGACCGCGCGCCTGGTCGACGGCGTGCGCAGCGAACGTTTCGTGGCCGAACCCTGGCTGCTGTTCGAAAGCCGCATCGCGCTGGCCGAGATCGCCAGCCAGGCGGTGCAGCTCGAATTGCAGGCCAGCGGCGGCGCGGCCTACCTGAAGCCTGCCGGCGACGGTTTTGCGCGCCGCTGGCGCGAGGCCGCTTTCCTGCCCATCGTCACCCCCAGCCTGGTGCAGCTCAAGACCGAGCTGGCCAAGCGCCGGGCGCGTCTGGCGGCCGAGGGCGCCGCATGAGCGCGCCGCGTCCGGTGTTGCAGGCGCAGGGCCTGGCGCTGCGCTATGCGCAGGCGCCGGCCGACGTATTCCAGGATGTGGATCTGGTGCTGGACCGGGGCGAGGTAGTGGCGGTGCTGGGCGCCAGCGGCGCCGGCAAGTCGAGCCTGTTGCGCGTGCTGGCCGGACTGCAGCCTGCCAGTGCCGGCACGCTGCTGATGGAGGGCGCGCCACTGACTGGCGTGCATCCGCGCGTGGCGGTGGCGTTCCAGGATCCCGGCCTGCTGCCGTGGCTGTCGCTGGAACGCAATGTCGCTTTCGGCCTGGATTTCACCCATCAGCCCAGGCTGACCGCCGCCGAACGCCGGTTGCGGATCGACCAGGCCATCGACGAGGTCGGCCTGTCGCACGCGCGCCAGTTGCGGCCGGCGCAGTTGTCCGGCGGCATGGCGCAGCGCACCGCGTTGGCGCGTTGCCTGGCGCGCCAGCCGGCGGTGCTGCTGCTGGACGAGCCGTTCGGCGCGCTCGACGAGGTCACGCGCGGCGAGATGCAGACACTGCTGCGCAAAGTGGTGGCCGACTTTCATACCGCCGCCGTCCTCATCACCCACGATATCGACGAAGCGCTGCTGCTGGCCGACCGCATCGTGCTGCTGGGCGGCGCGCCCGGACGCATCCTGGGCGTGTGGCCGGTGGACCTGCCGCAGCCGCGCGCCGATCTGTTGCCTGAAATGGGCGCGTTGCGCCTGGAAATCCTGACCCGCCTGCGCGATGCGCTGCGGGTCGCACGCGGCCAAGCCGCCAAGGAGCCTGTTGATGTGCCTTGAACACATGTCGCGTCGCGACTGGTTGAAACTGTCGGCCCTGCTGACCGCGGGCGGCGCCGCGCCGCTGTTGTCGGCATTCAATGCCCGCGCCCAGAGCGAGCCCGACGCGCCGGTGCGCATCGGCTACCTGCCGATCACCGACGCCGCGCCGCTGCTGGTGGCGCATAACAATGGCCTGTTCGACAAGGCCGGCGTCAAGGCCGAGAAGCCGACCCTGCTGCGTAGCTGGGCGCAGGTGATCGAGGCCTTCATTTCCGGCCAGGTCAACGTGGTGCATCTGCTGTCGCCCATGACGGTATGGGCGCGCTTCGGCAGCCAGGTGCCCGCCAAGGTGGTGGCCTGGAACCACGTCGGCGGCTCGGGCCTGACGGTGGCGCCGGCCATCAACGGCGTCAAGGAACTGGGCGGCAAGACGGTGGCGATCCCGTTCTGGTATTCCATCCACAACGTGATGCTGCAGTACCTGCTGCGCGAGAACGGCCTGACGCCGGTGTCGCGCAAGGACGGCGCGCCGGCCGCCAACGAGATCAACCTGGTGGTGATGGCGCCGGCCGACATGCCGCCGGCGCTGGCGCAGAACCGCATCGCCGGCTACATCGTGGCCGAGCCTTTCAACGCCGTGGCCGAGACGCTGGGCGTGGGCAAGGTGCTGCGCTTTACCGGCGACATCTGGCGCAACCACGCCTGCTGCGTGGTGTTCATGCACGAGCGCGACCTGCAGCAGCGGCCCGAGTGGTCGCAGAAGGTGGTCGACGCCATCGTCCAGGCGCAGTTGTGGATCCGCGACAACCGCGAAGAGACCGCCAGGCTGCTGTCCAAGGAAGGCATCAACCGCTATACCCCGCACGGTCTGCCGGCCTTGAGCAAGGTGCTGGCGCCGCCGCCGTCCGACCGCGAGCAATACCTGGCCAGCGGCGCGATCCGCCATGCCGACTGGGACGAACGCCGCATCGACTTCCAGCCATATCCGTTCCCCAGCTACACCGAGGAACTGGTGCGGCGCCTGCGCGACACGCTGATCGAGGCCGACCGGGGCTTCCTGGCCGGGCTGGACCCCGCCCGCGCCGCGGCCGAGCTGGTCGATGACCGCTACGTCAAGCGCGCCATCGAGGCCGCGGGCGGCCTGCGGCGCTTCGGCTTTCCCGACGCCTACACCCGGACCGAGACGGTGCAGGCGTGACGGCGCGCGAGTCTGCCGCGGCGGGCGCGCGCGTCGCCGCGCCGGTGACCGGCCCGGCGCGCGCCAGGCCGCCGCGCCAGGGGCTGCTCGCGCGCTGCGCGCTGGGGCTGGCCGGCCTGGCGGCGCTGATGGCGCTTTGGTGGCTGGGCACCGACGCGCTGGCGCCGGCCGGCGGCATGGCGCGGCGTTTCGCGCCGGGCGCCACCTTCGCCAGCCTGTGGGCATTGCTGACCGGTTCGGACCTGCCGTTGCATGTGCTGGTGAGCCTGCGCCGCGTGGCGGTGGGCCTGGGGCTGGCGTTGGCGATCGGCGTGCCGCTTGGCCTGGCCATCGGCAGCTACCGCCGTCTGGAGGCGGCGCTGTCGCCCGCGATGCAGTTCCTGCGCATGATCTCGCCGTTGTCGTGGATGCCGATCGCGGTGATGGTGTTCGGGGTAGGCGACGATCCGGTGTATTTCCTGCTGACCTTTGCCGCGGTCTGGCCAATCGTGCTGAACACGGCGGCCGGCGTCCAGCAGTTGGACGCGCGCTGGATGCTGCTGGCGCAAAGCGTGGCCGCGACCCGCTGGGAGACCCTGCGCCACGTGATCCTGCCGGGCGTGCTCGGGCATATCCTGACAGGCGTGCGGCTGGCGATCGGGATTCTCTGGATCGTGCTGGTGCCGTGCGAAATGCTCGGCGTGTCGGCCGGCATGGGGTACTTCATCCTGGACACCCGCGACCGCCTGGCCTATTCGGAATTGATGGCCATGGTGTTGTTGATCGGCGCGCTGGGTTTCCTGCTGGACGCCGCGGCGCGGGGCTTGTACCGCTACTGGCGCGGGTAGAGGCCGGCGGCGCTACTTGCGCGAACTCCTGCCCGGCGGGCAGATCAGGGCGCGCAGCTTGCGCTGGACCGGGTCGCGCGCGACCGGCGCGTTCGAAATGCCGGCCACCGGCAGCGATTCCACCAGCTCCCCGGTGGCGTCCGGGCCGGCATAGTGCTGGGTCGCGGTGATCGTGTAGGTGTTGTTGGTGCAGTTGATGGTGACGGGCTGCGTCACCGAGCCGTAGGGCTGGCCATTGGCCTCGGAGACCCGCGGCTGCGCGTAGAACCATGCCACCGTCGCCAGCATCACCAGCGGCCGCTCGGTCAGTTGCACGATCGAATCGCGGTCGTAGAACACGCCGGGCATGGACTGCGGCGCCAGCGGCTGCCAGGCCGGCGCGCCGCCAAAGACGATGCCGCGGGCATCCGGCGTGGCCGGCACGGCGCTCGCCGCGCATGCGTCGGAGGGGACCGGATCGCCTTCGCGCGCCGTCACCACGGCGCAGGCATCGGCCGGCGTGGCCGGCGCCGCGTCCCCTGCCTGCGCCCAGGCAGGTCCCGCCAGTACAGCCAGGACCAGGGTGAGTTGCGCTTGCCTTGCTGTCATGGGGTCTTTCCTGTGGCACATCGGTGTGGGGTTTCCCCAGTATAGAGAAAGAAACCATGACGGCCGGAACCCGGCGGGGAGCGCGTCGCGGGGGTATAGTCTCGTCCGTTCGACAAGCGATGCCGACGCCGTGCCACGGGGCGCCGGCCGGGGTCGGAGGAGAGGCGACGACGATGAATATCAGGGTGCTCGCCGGTGCGGCGGCCATCGCCGTGACCGGGGTGCTGGCTTACGGGTTCTACCAACTCATGCCGGAAGGCGAGCCGCTGGCGCGCAGCGAAGTCATCGGCGAGCTCGACGGCCCGCCGCTGGCCGGCTATTCGCGCACGCGGCTGTACCGCTACGGCGAACATCAGTTCCTGGTGGGGCAACTGATCGCGGGCGACAAGGATGTCACCGGCCTGGCCAAGGCGCCGGTGCTGGACGCGTTGCTGCCGATTGCCTCGGACTGCTGCCAGCCGGAGGGCGCCGCCCGCGCCGAGGCCGCCTCGGCCGATCCGGCCCAGGGCATGCTGCAGGCGGCGGCGACAGCCCGCGACGTGCGCAACCTGGTCTACGGTGGCCGTGACAATGGCCGCTACGCGCTGCTTGGCTCGATCGGCGGCGACACCGGCGTCACGCTCATCGGCGGGCCGCAGGGGCAGACCGTGTACCTGCTGGGCGGCAACGCGCGTGGCGGCGACCGGTCCGCCGCCAGCGATGTCTGGCGTTCCGACGACCAGGGCGCCCACTGGCGCTACGAGCCCGACGTGCAACTGGGCGGGCCGCGTCGGTTCACCGTGTTCCTGACGGGCGACCGGGTCATGGCGCTGGCGGACGGCGCCGGCGACGAGCGCCTGCTGGTCAGCGAGGACGGGGCGCGCCACTGGTCGGCGCTGTCCTTGCGCGAGCAGGTCTGGCCCGACGCCGACAGCTACGGCCGGGCGTTCCGGGAACACCTGGGCCCGGGCCGCGCCGCCACGGATCAACTGGCGTACGGCTGGTCGCTGTACCCGCTGGCCGCCGACCGCGCGGTCGGCTGGAGCTGGCGCGACCGCGTCACGGCCGGCGTGGCGCGCCGTATCGAGACCCGGCGCTTCGAGATACGGTTCCAGGACGGCGCCTCGCCAGCGTTCCGCATCGCCCACGACGTGGCGGCCGTGCCACCACAGGATCCGCGCTCGCAACCGCGGGTGGGGCAAGCCGAATACGCCACCGCCGACAACCGCATCTACCGGCTCGATCCGGCCGACAGCAACTGGCACGAGCTGGCGGCCATGCCCGCCGTGCGTGGCCAGCGCACCTGGATCGGCCAGGCCTGGTTCGGCCGCAACGGCTGGGTGGTGCAGACCTATGCCGACCACCTGTTCTCGTTCAACGACTACACCCGCACCTATTTCCACACGCGCGACCAGGGCCGCACCTGGCGGCCGTTCCAGCTATCGCCGGACCAGGAGCGCGGCCTGCTCGGCCTGGACGCCGCGGGCGAGGGCGTGCTGGTGCACGTCGAGCGCGGTGGCAAGACCATCATCGTGCGCTATGCGCTGGAGTGAGACATGACGCTGACCGTGCGCGAGGCGCGGGCCGCCGACCTGCCGGGGTTGCGCGCGCTGTTCCTGGCGACGCGCCGCGAGGCCTATCCCTGGCTGGCGCCGGCCAGCCTGCGCGCAGCCGACCTGGACGCGCAGACCGAGGGCGAACGGCTCTGGGTCGCGCTGGCCGCGGACGACGCCCTGGCAGGCTTCGTGTCGCTGTGGGAGCCGGACGACTTCATCCACCACCTGTATGTGGGCCGCGCCTGGCAGCGGCGAGGCGTGGCGCGGGCGTTGCTGCGCGCCTTGCCCGGCTGGCCGTTGACGCGCTACCGACTCAAGTGCCTGCGGCGCAACGCCGCGGCGCTGGCCTTCTACCAGGCCTGCGGTTTTGTGGAAATCGGCGCGGGCACGGGCGAGGACGGCGACTACCTGCTGCTGGAATCGCGCGGCGACCAGCCGCCGCGCGCCGAGGCCTGAGCCTCGCGGCCTCAATCGGCCTGCACGTAGTCCGGATAGCGCTTGCAGATCTCGGCCACCTGGCTGAGCGTGCCCGACAGGTGCTCGCGCAACGCCTGCTGCGCGCGCGCCGCATCGCCCGCCGCGATCGCGTCCAGCACCCGCTGGTGGTCGTCCATGATGCGCTCGGCCTTGCCGGCCTCGGGCAGGTGCAGGCGGCGCAGTCGGTCGACGTGGCCGCTGTAGCGTTGCTCCATGTCCCACAGCGCGGCGACGCCGGCGGCCGCGTGCATGTCGCGGTGGAAAGCCTGATCGGCCGCCATGAATTCCTGGTACTGGCCGGCGGCGTGGCAGACGCGCTGGCGGTCGATGCTGGCCTGCAGCCGCTGGACCAGCAGGGGGTCGGGTTGCTGCGCCAGCACGTGCACGATTTCCAGCTCGATCGACCGGCGCAGGAAATGCGCCTGGCGCGCCGCGGCGATGTCGATGCGGCTGACCACCGTGGTGTGCTGCGGATAGATCTCGACCAGGGCTTCCTCGGCCAGTTTCATGAGCGCGTCGCGGATCGGCGTCTGGCTCAGGCCGTAGGCCTCGGCCAGCGTCACGCGCGACAGCGGCGCGCCGGGCGCCAGTTCGAGGGACATGATCTGTTCGCGCAGATGTTCAAAGACTTGCGGCGCGGCGTGTCGCGAGCGGTCCAGTCTGAGCTTGGGGCTGGGCATCGGAGCGAAGTTCGGTAAAGGGGCGGGACGGGGGAATGCAGCCGCAGTGTAGCGGGTTTTCACCTAGCTGACGCACTAATGTATTAGTGTTTAAATGGTTCGGTCAATGATTTCGCCTTCTTCCTTTCACCGCATCCCAGGATCCGCTTCCCTCATGAAACGCACCTACGAAAGCCTGCGCAGCGCCGCCTGGATGGCCAAGGACGACCTGCGCTCGTTCGGCCATCGTTCCCGCATGATGCAGATGGGCTACGGCCCCGACGACTGGGCCGGTCGCCCGATCATCGCCATCATCAACACCTGGTCAGACCTGAACCCCTGCCACAGCCACTTCAAGCAGCGCGTCGAAGACGTCAAGCGCGGCGTGTTCCAGGCCGGCGGCTTCCCGGTGGAACTGCCGGCCATCTCGGTGTCGGAATCGTTCGTCAAGCCCACCACCATGCTGTACCGGAACATGCTGGCGATGGAGGCCGAGGAACTGCTGCGCAGCCACCCGGTGGACGGCGCCGTGCTGCTGGGCGGCTGCGACAAGACCACGCCGGGCCTCTTGATGGGCGCCATCAGCGCCGGGCTGCCCTGTGTCTACGTGCCCGCCGGCCCGATGCTGCGCGGCAACTGGAAGGGCAAGATCCTCGGCTCCGGCTCGGATGCCTGGAAGCTGTGGGACGAGCGCCGCGCCGGCAAGATCACGCAGGAACAATGGACCGAGGTCGAAGGCGGCATCGCCCGCAGCTACGGCACCTGCATGACCATGGGCACGGCCAGCACCATGACCGCCATCGCCGAGGCCATCGGCATGACGCTGCCGGGCGCCTCGTCGATCCCGGCGGCCGACGTCAACCACATGCGCATGTCGGCCGAATGCGGCCGCCGCGTGGTCGAGATGGTGTGGGACGACCTGACGCCGCAGCGCATCCTGACGCTGGCCTCGTTCAAGAACGCCATCAACGTGGCCATGGCCATGGGCTGCTCCACCAACGCCATCATCCACCTGGTGGCCATGTCGCGCCGCGCCGGCCATCCGGTGGGCCTGGACGACTTCGACGCCGCCAGCCGCAAGGTGCCGGTCATCGCCAACATCCGGCCCAGCGGCGACAAGTACCTGATGGAAGACTTCTTCTACGCCGGCGGCCTGCCGGCGCTGATGTCGCGCCTGGAAGGGCACCTGGACCTGTCCGCCATGACCGTCACCGGCAAGACGCTGGGCGAGAACATCGCCGGCGCCGAGGTCTACAACGACGATGTAATCCGCAAGCTCGACACCGCCATCTACGACGAGGGCGCGCTGGCGGTCCTGCGCGGCAACATCGCGCCGGACGGCTGCGTCATCAAGCCCAGCGCCTGCGCGCCGCAATACCTGCAACACACCGGCCCGGCGCTGGTGTTCGACGACTATCCCAGCATGAAGGCCGCGGTCGACGACGAGAACCTGGACGTCACCGCCGATCACATCATGATCCTGCGCAACGCCGGCCCGCAGGGCGGACCCGGCATGCCGGAGTGGGGCATGCTGCCGATCCCCACCAAGCTGGTCAAGCAGGGCGTGCGCGACATGCTGCGCCTGTCCGACGCCCGCATGAGCGGCACCAGCTATGGCGCCTGCATCCTGCACGCCGCGCCCGAGGCCTACATCGGCGGCCCGCTGGCGCTGGTCAAGACCGGCGACCTGATCACCGTCGACGTGCCGGCCCGCAGCATCCACCTGAACGTCAGCGACGAGGAGCTGGCCGCGCGCCGCGCCGCCTGGACGCCGCCGCCCAAGCGCTACGAGCGCGGCTACGGCTGGATGTACTCGCAACACATCCTGCAGGCCGACGAGGGCTGCGACTTCGACTTCCTCGAAACCAGCTTCGGCGCGCCCGTGCCGGAACCGGAAATCTTCTGAACCCTTCAACCCCGAATCGCTAGCCCTGGAGTTTTCCGTGTCAGATATGAATCCCGCCACCCGCGCCAAGCTGGCCGGCATCAGCACCGCCACGCTGTGCACCGCCTTGTTCAAGCGCGGCCTGCGCAACCAGTTCATCCAGGACGTGCGGCCACTGAACGCGACGCTGCCCAACATGGTCGGCCCGGCCTTCACGCTGCGCTACATCCCGGCGCGCGAGGACCTGAACACCATCAAGGTGTTCGAGGATCGCGCCCATCCGCAGCGCGCCGCGGTCGAGACCTGCCCGCCCGGCGCGGTGCTGGTGATGGACAGCCGCAAGGATCCGCGCGCGGCCTCGGCCGGCTCGATCCTGGTGACCCGCCTGATGAAGCGCGGCGTGGCCGGCGTGGTCACCGACGGCGGTTTTCGCGACTCGCCCGAGATCGCCGAACTCGGCTATCCCGCGTACCACAACCGGCCGTCCGCGCCGACCAACCTGACGCTGCACCAGGCGCTGGACATCAACGCGCCCATCGGCTGCGGCGACGTGGCCGTGTTCCCCGGCGACATCGTGGTGGGGGACCGCGAGGGCGTGGTGGTGATCCCCGCGCACCTGGCCGACGAGATCGCGGACGAAGCGGTGGAGATGACCGCGTTCGAGGACTTCGTTACCAGCCAGGTGCAGGCCGGCGCGTCGATCCTGGGCCTGTATCCGCCCACCGACCCGGCCACCAAGGACAAGTTCGCCGCCTGGCGCAAAGAACAGGGCCGTTGAGCCCTGGCGCCGGCCGACCGGCCGGCGACCCATGCCTATAAAACACAGAGGGCAGGAGACAAGCATGAACAAGCAACGTCGCAGCGCGCTGGCCGCGCTGCTGGCAGGACCGCTGCTGGGCGCGTGGGCGCTGCCGGCCGCGGCCGCCGAGTGGCCGGCGCAGAAGCCGATTTCCTACGTGGTGCCGTTTACCGTGGGCGGCTCCACCGACGTGGTCGGCCGCGTGCTGGCGCAGAAGCTGGGCGACCGGCTGCACCAGAACGTCATCGTCGAGAACAAGCCCGGCGCCGCCGGCGGCATCGGCGCCACCTACGTGGCCAAGGCCGCGCCCGACGGCTACACGCTGTTCGGCGGCACCATCAGCACCCACGCCATCAACGCCAGCCTCTACAAGAACCTGAAGTACGACCCGGTCAAGGACTTCGAGCCGGTCTCGCTGATCGCCTACCTGCCCAACGTGCTGCTGGTCGATCCGAACCTGGGCGTGAACTCGGTGGCCGACCTGATCGCGCTGCTCAAGAAAGACCCGTCCAAGCGCACCTTCGCCTCGTCCGGCGCCGGCACCTCCACCCACCTGGCCGGCGAATTGTTCTCCAGCATGATCGGCGTGCCGCTGACGCACGTACCCTACAAGGGCACGCCGCCGGCCATGGTCGACGTGTCCTCGGGCGCGGTGACGTTCATGTTCGACCAGATGACCGCCGCCTTGCCGCTCTTGCAGACCGGCAAGCTCAAGCTGCTGGCCGTCACCACCAAGGACCGCATCTCGCTGGCCCCCGACGTGCCCACCATGCAGGAGGCCGGCGTGCCCGGCTTCCAGATGGCCTCGTGGCAGGCGGTGTATGCGCCCAAGGGCACGCCCAAGCCCATTCTCGACAAGCTGGCCGCCGAGATCGCCGTGATCGTGAAGGAACCCGACGTGCAGGAAAAGCTCGGCAAGACCATGGGCATGGAACTGGTCGGCAGCACGCCCGACGAACTGCGCGCCCTGATGGCCACGGAGATTCCGCGCTGGGCGGAGGTGGTGAAGAAGTCGGGGGCGACGGTGGAGTAGCGTCGTCGCAATGGTTGGCCACTCCCCGGGGAACGTTGGATGCGAGTCCCCGGGATGGTTTCAGTGGGGCAGAATCAGGAACCGCCGCCGTCGGCGCCCCGAACGCATGATCGCAGGCAGCGTGACATTTTCGCGGGCGGATCGGTCCACCAGCGTTGCCAGTTTGTCCAGCGAATGGATCGGATGCGTATGCGCCTGTTGCTGAAAACGCTTTATCTCGGCCGCGGAACATACCCGTCGCGCGGCTTGCGGTAGTCCGTTGGCTTGCAATACCCGCAATGCGTCGGGGTGGATCAAGATGAGCAGGCTTTCGAGGGCGTCGATTCTTGATTGCAAGTGCCGTAGCGCGTCAGCTTCGGTCGAAACGCCGTAACGCTTCCAGACGGGTTCGTGGTGGGACAGGCGGTTGCGGAAGTCTCGCAAGGTCGAGACGAGATGACGGGCGTGGTCCAGCACAACGCCCGCCCGAGGGGCCGGCCACTGTCCGCGGAAGACCTGGGCCATGTGCTTGGGCCATATCAGGCCGCGTCCCAGGAATTCGCGGTCCAGGATGAACTCCCATGTCGAGAACGCCGTCTTGGCGATGACGCCGCTGTGCGGGATGGCCTGCGCGCGCTGCGTCACGGGACGTCGGCGTTGTTCCGCCAGATGGGCCCGCGTCGCCAAGGCGAAGTTCTCTCGCAGTGCCTTGACGGCATGGGGCTCTTGCGCCTGGGTGACGAATGAGCGGTAGTGCAGTTTGTTGCTTGCCCACCAGAAGCGTCCCAGGCTGGCCACCAACGCATGGTCGATCGCGTTGCGTAGTGTGACTTCGGCGGCACTGATGAGCGGGTAGAACGCGCCGCAGACATGCGCGTTCCAGAGATAGACACCCATCAGCGCGGTGTCGTCGGGAGGCTGGAAAACGGTCTGATAGCTTTGAATGCGTTCGTTGCTGATGAGCGTATCAATCAGAATGGGCCGGTACGGCAGCGTGTGGGGCATGTCGCAGAAGCGCGCAAAAGACGGACCGATCGTCCTTTGACCGCGCTGGTTCCAAGAGTCTAGAATAGCGACTAGGTTGGTGATGGCTGCCAATGGGCGCAAGCCTACGCCCCATCATGTAAGACCTGATTCCCACCCCGGCCTGGAGCCGGGGTTTTTGTTTTCCGCGTCCGGATTCGTCGCGTCAGGGTTTCAGGTTCAGCTTCGGCACCAGCGCATTGAAGGCCTGTTCCTGCCGCGCCACGTCGGCCGCGAATTGCGGTTGGTCGGCGTATGACGGCGTCAGGTTCTGCTTGCGCATCAGGGCCTGGAAGTCCTGCGACTGCGCCACCTGGCGCGCGGCGGCGCGCCATTTCTCGATGGCGTCGGCCGGGGCCGACTTCGGCAGGCCGATGCCGCGCCAGACGCTGAACTGCAGGTCGGCGCCGCGTTCCTTCATGGTCGGCACCTCCGGCAGGGTATCGAGCCGCTTGGGCGCCATCACGGCCAGGGTGCGCAGCTTGCCGGTGTCCACGTGTTGCTGCAGCTCGGCATAGGCCACGGTGGTGGCCTGCACGTCGCCGGACAGCAGGCCCATGATGGCCGGGGCCGAGCCCTGGTAGGGCACGTGCACGAACTTCACGCCGGTCTGCTCGCCCAGCGCCGCGGCCGCCATGTGCGGCACGGTGCCGATGCCGGCGTTGGACACCGCCACCCGTTCCGGATTCTTCCGCGCGTAGTCGAGGAATTCCTCCACCGTCTTCCACGGCGCGTCGGCGCGCACCGTGACCGACGACGGATCGTCGGTGAAGCGGGCGATCGGCTGGAAGTCCTTGACGGTGGTCTTGCCGATGCCCATCAGCGGCACCACCAGCATTTCCGGCGTCATCAGCACCAGCTTGTAGCCGTCGGGCTGGGCGTTGGCCACGTACGACCAGCCGATCGAGCCGCTGGCGCCGGGCTTGTTGATCACCACGGTCGGTTGCGCCAGCAGCGGCGGGCGCACCGCCTCGGCGATGGCGCGGGCGGTGTTGTCGCTGCCGCCGCCGGGCTGGTAGGCGACCACCAGCTCCATCGAGCGGCTGGGATAGTCGGCCGCCATCGCGGCGGGGGCGGCCGCGACGCAGGCCAGGAAGGAGAGGGCGCTGAAGGCCAGCGCGGGCAGGCGGGTGCGGGTCATGGTGGCTCCGGTATCAGTAGCCCAGGGCTGAAAGATCCGCCAGTGTCTGGCGGGTGATGGCAAGGGTGCGTTCGCGTTCGGCGCCGGCCAGGTCCAGGCGCGGCGGCTTGACGGTTTCGGCGCTGCCGGTGATCAGGTGCTCGGCCAGCTTGATGTGCTGCACCAGCTTGACCACCGTGTCCAGGTGGAACAGCGGCGTCAGCGCCGCGTACAGCTTGCGGGCGCGCTTGAAGTCGCCTTCGACCGCCAGCCGCAGCAGGTCCACCGACGCTTTCGGCACGGCGTTGGCCATGCCCGAGACCCAGGCGGTGACGCCCAGCGCGGCGCTTTCCAGCACCAGGTCGTCGACGCCGCAGACCACCGCCAGGCGGTCGCCGAAGTGCGTGATCAGGTCGGTCACCCGGGTGGTGTCGTAGGATTCCTCCTTGATGGCGACGATGGTCGGCTCCTCCAGCAACTGCGCCACCAGGTCCGGCGTCAGGTCGACGCCGTAGCCGCGCGGGTTGTTGTACAGCAGGATCGGCAGGGGGCTGGCCTGCGCCACGCTGCGATAGAACGCCACCGTTTCGCGCTCGTCCGACTTGTACGTCAGGCCGGGGAACACCATCAGCCCATCGACGCCGATCTGCGCCGCCTGGCGCGCGAAGGCCGCGGCGCGCGCGGTGCCGGTCTCGGCCACGCCGGACACCACCGGCACGCGGCCGCGCACGGTCTCGACCGCGATGCGCAGCACCTCCAGCTTTTCCTCGGGCGAAAGCTGGGCGTTCTCGCCCACCATGCCCATCATCACCACGCCGCCCACGCCGTTGGCGATCAGGCGCTCCAGGCCCTGGCGGATGGCGTCCACATCCAGCGAGAAATCGGGTTTCAGTTTGGTGGTGACCGCGGGAAATACGCCTTGCCATTGAATGCTCATGCTGCCGCTCCTGTTGCGTGATCCGCCCGGTTTGTATTGTCGGGCTATTGATTGGATATTGGATCCAAAATAAAAAGGCCAGAAAAACGAGGCACACGGCCTCTAACCATCGCCCCGGCGAGGGCGCAGATTTCTGTTGGATCATGGATCCAATATACTCACATTAAACGGGTTCCGGACACCGGCTGTCTCTCGGGGTTTTCCTGGGCGTGGGGCAGGTGGAACGGATCCGCCGCCGCCCGGCGTCCGCCGGGCGGAATCCTCCACCGGATGTGACGTGTCCCAGAATTCCTCTCCCGCCAGCGCCACCCAACCCCGCGCCGCCGCCGGATCCGCCGGCCGCCTGGTGCGCAAGACCGCCGTCGACCTGGTGGTCGACGAACTGCGCGACCGCATCCTGTCCGGCGCGATCGCGCCGGGCTCCGCCCTGCGCCAGGAACTGCTGGCCGAGGAACTGGGGGTGAGCCGGCTGCCGGTGCGCGAGGCGATCCGCCAGCTCAGCGCCGAAGGCCTGGTGGACATGATCGCGCATCGCGGCGCGTACGTCTCGATGCTCTCGCGCGCCGAAGTGCAGGAGTTTTTCGACATCCGCCTGCGGCTGGAACCCTGGCTGCTGCGGCTGGCGGTCTCGCAACACATGCCCGAGGAACTGGACGAGGCGGCGCGCATCGTGGCGCGGATGGACAGCGCCGAACCGCAGCAGTGGGGCCGCTTGAATTGGCAACTGCACGAGCTGCTGTACCGCGCGGCGCAGCGGCCGGCGGCGCTGGCCATGGTGCGCGCGCTGCATGAAAAATCCGAACGCTATTTCCGCTTCCAGATCGTCAACGCGCCGATCCGCCAGCAGGCCCACGACGAGCACAGCGCCTTGATCGCGTTCTGTCGCCAGGGCCGCGCCGGCGAGGCCGAGGCGGCGCTGGAACACCACATCGCCGAAGCCGCCGAGCAGATCCTGGCCATTGTCGATCATCTGCTGGATACGACGGCCGCGCCGGCCTGAGCGCCGATCTCCTGCCTCCCGTGATTGCGATGGCGGGGCGGCAATCGCGATGACAGGGGCGGGCGCCAGCAGGTCCGAAGATCGCCAGGCCATAGCGTGCCACGCGCCGGATTTCCGGCCTCGCCAAAAAAACGCCGGCCCGGAATGACTTCCAGCCGGCGTTCGTGACGTTGCGGGTGCGCGCGACGCCCGGTTCGAGTCCGCGCGGGACTCAGTTGATCTTGATATTGCGTTCCTTCACCAGCACCTTCCACTGCGCGGTTTCCTTGGCCAGGTACTCACGCAGTTCGTCGGGCGTGCCGCCGATCGGTTCGGCGCCGATCGAGTCCAGCGTCGCCTTGACCTTGGGCTCGTTCAGGGCCTGGCGCATGGCCGCATTGAGCTTGGCCACGACCTCGGGCGGCGTGCCGGCCGGCGCGAAGGCGGCGAACCACGGCATCAGCTCGTAGCCGGGCAGGCCGCTTTCGGCCACGGTGGGCACGTTGGGCAGCGCGGCCGAGCGCTTGGCGGTGGTCACCGCCAATGCGCGCAGCTTGCCGGCCTCGATGTGCGGCTTGGCCGACGTCACGCTGTCGAACATGTAGTCCACCTGGCCGCCCAGCAGGTCGGCGATGGCCGGGCCGCTGCCCTTGTAGGGCACGTGCAGCATGTCGATCTTGGCCATCGACACGAACAGCTCGCCCGCCAGGTGGATCGAGGTGCCGACGCCGGCCGAGGCGTAGGTGTAGTGGTTGGGCTGCGCCTTGGCCTTGGATATCACTTCGTCCACGCTCTTCACATCGTTGCGCGCGGGGTTGGTCACCAGCACGTTCGGCACCACCGCCAGCAGCGAGATCGGCGCGAAGTCCTTGATCGGGTCGTAGTTCAGGTCGGCGTACAGCGCCGGGTTCACGGCCATGCCGTTGGCCACGATCAGGATGGTGTAGCCGTCCGGCTTGGAACGCGCCACGCTGGCCGCGCCGATGTTGCCGCCGGCGCCGGCGCGGTTCTCGACGATGAACGAGGTGTTCAGTTGCTTGCCCATCGACTCGCCCAGGGTGCGGGCGATGCTGTCCATGGCGCCGCCCGGCGGGAACGGCACGATCCACTTGACCGGCCGGTCGGGATAGCCGTCGGCCATCGCGCCGCTGGCGGCGCCGAGCAGGGCCAGGCCCATGCAGGCCCGGGCGAGGTGTTTGAAAGCGTGGCGCAAAACCATGTCGTGTCTCCGTGTGCTTGAATTATTTTTCCGCGCGCCGATGCGTGGCCGGCGCGCGGGAACAACCGTGGGGCAGGGCGCGTCAGCGGTCCCTGCGGTAGAAAGCCAGTTTGTCTTCGTCCAGTTCCAGGCCCAGGCCCGGGCCGGAGGGGATCTCCATCTCGAAATCGGCGTAGCGCGGCGGGTTGGCGACGATGTCGTCCTTGAGCAGCAGCGGGCCGAACAGCTCGGTGCCCCACGACAGCCGCGGCAGGCAGGCAAAACCGTGGGCCGATGCGATCGAGCCGACCGAGCCTTCCAGCATGGTGCCGCCGTACAGCGACATGCCGGCGGCGTCGCCGACGGCGGCGGTGCGCAGCATTTCGTGGATGCCGCCCGACTTGGCGATCTTCAGCGCCAGCACGTCGGCCGCGCCCAGGCGGGCGATAGCCAGCGCGTCCTCGGGGCCGTTGACGGCTTCGTCGGCCATGATGGGCACCACGAAGCGCGCCGCCAGCCGCGCCATGCCGGCCAGGTTGGCGCGCGGGATGGGTTGTTCGATCAGGTCGACGCCGGCCGCTTCCAGGCGCGCGATGGCGCCGGCCGCGTCGGCCTCGTTCCAGGCCTGGTTCACGTCCACCGTGACGCGAGCGCGCTCGCCCAGCGCCTGCTTGATGCGCGACACGTGGGCCACGTCGTCGGCCACGGCGCGGCGGCCGACCTTGAGCTTGAAGGTGTTGTGCCGGCGGCTGGCGAGCAGCGATTCGGCTTCCTCGATGTCGCGCGCGGTATCGCCGCTGGCCAGGGTCCACAGCACCGGCAGGCTGGCGCGCACGGCGCCGCCCAGCAGGGTCGAGACCGACACGCCCAGGCGCTTGCCCTGGGCGTCGAGCAGCGCGCTTTCCAGCGCCGACTTGGCGAAGCGGTTGCCGCGCGCCACGGTTTCCAGGCGCCGCATGGCGGCGTGGATGTTGGCCGCGTCCAGCCCGGCCAGCGCCGGCGCCAGGTAGGTGTCGATGGCCAGCTTGATGCCTTCCGGGCTTTCCTCGCCATACGACAGGCCGCCGATGGTGGTGGCCTCGCCGATGCCCTCGATGCCGTCGCTGCAGCGCAGGCGCACGATCACCAGCGTCTGGCGCTGCATCACGGCCATGGCCAACTGGTGGGCGCGGATGGTCGGCAGATCCACCAGGATCGCCTCGACCGAATTTATCGTTACCGGATTCATACTTTCCAAAGCAGGTTCTTCAGGGCAAGCGCAGTATCGCTTGCGTTACGCCGCTAAGTCCAAGACTATATGGGTCTTCATTTATACCTTCAGGGTTTGGATAAACCATGGAACTCAGGCACCTGCGCTACTTCCAGGCGGTGGCGCGCGAGGGCAGCTTCACCCGCGCCGCCGAAGCGCTGCACATGGCGCAGCCACCGCTCAGCCGCCAGATCCGCCAGATGGAAGAGGAACTGGGCGTCGCGCTGTTCGAACGCACCACCCGCGCCCTGCGCCTGACCGAGGCCGGGCGCTTTCTGCTGGAGCAGTCGCGGCTGCTGACCGCAAGGCTGGACGAAGTGCTGGAGGGCACGCGCCGGCTGGGCCAGGCGCGGCGGCGCTGGTTCGGCATCGGCTTCGTGCCCTCGACGCTATACGGCTTCGTGCCCGAGCTGATCCGCCAATTGCGCGGCGCCGACGCGCAGGTGGAGGTCGGGCTGATGGAAATGACCACGCTGCCGCAACTGGAGGCGCTCAAGGCCGGCCGCATCGACCTGGGTATCGGCCGCATTTTGCTGGACGATCCGGCGATCGAGCGCCGTGTCCTGATGACCGAGCCGCTGATGGCCGCCGTGCCGCTGCGGCATCCGCTGGCCGGCTGCGACAGCGTGTCGGTCGACCGGCTGGCGCAGGAGCCGTTCCTGCTGTATCCGGCGCGGCCGCGGCCCAACTTCGCCGACCATGTGCTGGACCTGTTCCGCGCCGCCGGCCACGCGCCGCAGGTGGCGCAGGAGGCCAACGAGCTGCAGACCGCCATCGGCCTGGTGGCGGCCGGACTGGGCGTGACGGTGGTGCCGGCCTCGGTGCAGCGCCTGCAGCGGCGCGACGTGGCTCACGTGCGCATCGACGCCGAGGCCTTCGTGTCGCCGGTGATCGCCAGCTATCGCAAGGACGACGCCTCGCCGTTCCTGGCGCAGGCGCTGGTCCTGGCGGCGCAATTGGCCAAGGGGTAACAAAGCGTAGACGGAACGGTTACGGCCCGCCCGCTTGCGGCACACTACGCGCTTGCCATTCCCGTGCTTCCAATAACAACCGTCATAGGGACTCTCGCAATGCTGACCGTCAACATCCAGAACAAGGCCAAATGGCTGTTTTCCCAATTGGGGCAACTGGTCATCGCCGTGGGCCTGCTGTCGCTGGTATTCAACTATGCCTACCGCTACACGGTCGACCGAGACATCAATACGCCGGGCTTCTATCTGGCCACCGTGGCGCTGGCGCTGGTCGTGTTCCTGGCGGTCCGCAAGGACTATGTGTTCGTGAACCGATACGCCTTCAGCGACAGCGAAATCCAGGTTGGCACGCTGCTGGGCGTGAAGAAAACCTACCCCACGTCGCAATATGAATTCGTGCCGTCGCTGCACAAGGCGGTGAACGTGCCCGAGCAGAAAGCGTCGCTGTCTTTCTACGTGCGCGATGCGCAGAGCAAGAAGAACGTGCGCAACTATTCCTGGGCCGGCTTCTCGCCCGAGGATTTCCAGGCGGTTTCGCGTCTGTACGGGTATCGCGGCGAGACCGATTTCAAGCAGAAGGACTTCGGCAAACGCTAGCCGCGCGTCATGCCGGCGACGGGGCGGCGCGGGGATTCAGGGGCCGCCGCCCGTTGAGGCATTCAAGCCGAGCGGCTCGGGGAATCAGGCCGCAATGGAGAGCGCCCGCGCCGCGCCGGGAAAGTCCGGCAGCACGATATCGCAATGGCCGGGGCGGACCCAGCGCACCCGCTCGCGGGTGGCGTCGATGCAGCCGCCTTCGGCGTACACGCCCTGCGGGTCGCGGATCCGCATCATGCGTTCAAGGATGATGGCGGTGGCCTCGGGGTCGGCCAGGGTCTCGTGCACGCGTTCCTTGACGATCTGTTCATCGATATGGCGCTTGCCCGCGGCGTCGGTGCGCAGGCCGTGGCGCCAGTGGTAGATCTCGACGCACTTGGACGTCAGCGTGTACGGCGCGCCGCGTTCCCAGAAATTGTTGAACAGGCCGCCGCCCAGGTAGAACACCCAGGACCCTTCGTAGCCTTCGACGTCCGACGATTCGGCGTCGGGGTTGCGGAACCAGAGCCGGTCTCCCGGTACGTAGAAACGCTGCGGCAAGGGCGCGTCGAGCGCGCCGTATTCGTGCAGGAAGGTGTCGTGGAAACTGCCGGACATGACCGCGCGCGTTTCCCATTGGCGCTGCAGCCGGCGGCCGAGCTCGGGGTTGGCGGTCTGCAGTTCCTGCGCGATGCCGAGCACGGTGACGTATTCGGTGGCGCGGTAGCACGAGAACGAATACAACTGGCCCGAGGCCTCGGGCTGGGTGGCCTTGCGCAGCCCGTCGATCAGCGAGCGGCCCGGCAACACCGTGAAGCCGCGCGCCTCGTCGTAGGTCCAGTAGTCCTCGGGCCGCTCGGCGTGTTCGGTGTCGAAGGCCAGCGCGGTCTTGCCGGCGGCCTGCACGATGTAGCGACGGATGCGCACGGCCGAGGCCAGTTCCGCCACGCTGGGGAAGTCGAAGGCGACCGGGCTGGCCAGCATCGCCAGCACGATCTCGCGGTCCAGGTCGGCTTCGTTGGCCTCGGTGCGCAGGCTCAGCGCCCGCGCCACGCCGGTGGTGTCGTGATCGGGCAGGTAGCTGGCGGCGAAGCCAGGGGTGAGCGCGGCATGCACGCCGGTGGCGCCGGTTCGCGCCTGGCAATTGGCGGCGGCGCGCAGCCCAAGGTCGGACAGGAAGCGTTGCGTCGTTTCCAACGCCTCGGCGGCGTGGATGACAATTCCGCCCTGATCGGGAGAAGGCTGCTGCGGGGATGACGGCATGGAATACGAACCGGAAGACAACGGACAGATTATGGATAAGCGCACACGGGGCAGAGTTCCCGTCAAGCTGCAAAGGCGCGTGAATATCTGTTTCAGGCCGTGCCGGCTCGTGGAAGCCATCCCGTGGGGTCTGATCGATTGTAGGGGTGATGCCTTAATATCAGCTGTATGAATACGGCTCGCCAGCCGCAAGATTGTCATGGCGCTGTCACGCGCTAGGGCATCCGGCGCCTGGCATGACAGGCCGGCACGGTGCCGGTCCGAGACTGGATTGACGTCGGGAGGCGACGCGCAGATGATCCATCCCTTGTCCGCCGGCGTGATGGCCTTGTATCAGGCGCATGCGGCGGCGTTCGAGCGCGACCGCGGCGCCGCGTTGATCGAGCGCGCCTGGCTGGCCGACTTCCTGGCGGCGTTGCCGACGGCCACGCCGCGGGTGCTGGACATCGGCTGCGGCACCGGCGTGCCGATCGCCGGCCACCTGATCGAGCACGGCTGCCGGATTACCGGTGTCGATAGTTCGACCGCATTGCTGGCGCGCGCCGCCGCGCGCTTTCCCGAACAGGCGTGGATCGCCGCCGACATGCGCCAAATGCCTTGCGCCGGGCCGTTCGACGGCCTGATCGCGTGGCACAGTTTCTTCCATCTGTCGCCCGAAGACCAGCGGCCCATGTTCGCGCAGTTCCGGCGCCTGGCGGCGCCGGGCGCGGCGCTGATGTTCACCAGCGGCACGACGCTGGGCGAGGCCATCGGCCAGCTCGACGGCCAGCCGCTTTATCACGGCAGCCTGGACAGCGCCGAATACCGCGAGCTGCTCGCGGCCAACGGCTTCGAGGTATTGCGCCACGTCGAATGGGACGCCGCTTGCGGCAACGCGACGGTGTGGCTGGCCAGGCGGACCTGAGCCAGGCGGGGCGACGGGCCGTCAGGTCATAGATGCGGATCGCGCAGGATCGCCCGGATCCTGAGGAAGGCGTAGGCGGCGCAGCCCAGCGCGATCAGCACCACGAGCCAGGCATACGCCTTCTTGCGCTGCTTGTTGGACCAGGCGCTATCGTAGGTGGCCACCGGATCCCACAACACCTTGCCGTCCATCTGGCGCACCCCATGAACCCTGATGGGCACGTGCACGCTGAACATCTGGCCCTCGTAGACGTTCTTCAGGTCATTCGGCTCGCGGTCGGTCAGCAGTTCCAAGGTCCTTGGCAGGACGAGGCCGGTCACAACGGCGCCCGCCTCGAACGCCACGTCGGGATAGTCGTTCGAGAAATAGCAAAGAGGCCTGTAGCCGCTGTTCTGCCGGGAGCTGGCGGTCCGCGTGTAGGGGCATCCGGCCAACTTGTCCACACGCACGACGACGGCGTGCAGCGTGGCGGGATCGGGCGGCAGGTACGCCTTGTTCGCGGCGTCGAAGAGATCGCGGGACAAAATCAGTAGCATCAGGCAGAGGAACAGTGCACTTAGCGGGCGCTTGAAGCGCGCCTTGATCTCGCTCCATTCGCTCATTGGTCTGGCCTCTTCGATTGCCGTATTGTGGTGGGCGGGGGTAGGCGCGCGAATCCGGGTGGCGCATGCTCCGCCATCAGTTCCGCGACCCAGTCGATGAACACCCGCAGCTTGGCGCTGACGTGGCGGTTGGGCGGGAAGGCGATGTAGAGCGGCATCGGGTCCAGTTGCCAGTCCTCGAATAGCGGCATGAGCTCGCCGCGCGCGGCATGTTCGCGCGCCATGTAGTCGGGCAGCCACAGCACGCCCATGCCCGCCAGGCCCGCCGCCAGATAGGCGTTGCCGTCGTCCACCGCGACCACGTAGCGGCCGTGTGCGTGGACGCGTTCGTCGCCGCGCCGCATGGCGTAGGGCAGGGGCTTGCCGCTGCGCGACCAGAGGAAGCCGACGATGCGGTGGTGGCTGTCCTCGAGGTCGCGCGGATGCGCGGGCGCGCCGGCCCGTTGCAGGTAGGTGGGCGCGGCATAGACGCGCAATTGCAGGTCGCCGACGCGCCGCGCCATCAGTGACTGGTCGGTCAGTTCGCCGCCGCGCACCACGCAGTCGACGTTTTCGCCGATCACGTCGACGATGCGGTCGCTCACGCCCATGTCGAGCTGGATATCCGGATAACGCGCGTGGAAGGCGGGCAGGGCGGGTACCAGGATCATGCGCGCCAGCGGGCTGGGCACGTCGACCCGCAGGCGCCCGCGCGGCACGGACGCGGCCACGGACAGGCTGGTTTCGGCGTCGTCCATGTCGGCCAGCAGCCGCAGCACGCGCTCGTAGTAGACCGCGCCGTCGGCGGTGACGTTGACCTTGCGCGTGGTGCGATTGAGCAGCCGCACGCGCAGGCGGGCCTCGAGCTGCTGCACCAGTTGCGTGACGCTGGTCTTGCTCATGTGCAGCGTCTCGGCCGCTTTGGTGAAGCTGCCGGTTTCCACCACGCGGGCGAAGGCCTGCATTGCGTCGAAACGGTCCATCGCCACTCCAGGGGATCAGGGGATTGTTTGCATTTTACAAACAGTGATGGACAAGCTTGCCCGTTTATCGGCGGCGGCGCCGTCCGTACAGTGCCTGCATCATCAATACGGGCTTCAAGGCCCGGGACAGGAGAATGAGTATGGCAACGCGTGATGTGGTTTTTCCGGCCGGGCGCCAGGCGCTGTATGAACGCAACCGCTATTCGCCGGCGGTGCGGTCGAATGGCTTTCTGTTCGTATCGGGCCAGGTGGGCAGCCGCGAGGACGGCTCGCCCGAACCCGATCTGCAGGCGCAGGTGCGGCAGGCGTTCGACAACCTGAACGCGATCCTGAAGGCGGCGGGTGCCTGCTTCGAGGACGTGATTGACGTGACGGTGTTCATGGTGGATCCGGCGTCCCGCTTCGAGACCATCTGGCAGGTGGTGCCGGAATACTGGGGCCAGGCGCCGCATCCGACGCTGACGGCGGTTGGCGTGACCTGGCTGTACGGCTTCGATTTCGAGATCAAGGTGATCGCGAAACTGCCGCGGGACGCCTAGCCGGCCCTGGCGGCGGGGCAAGAAAAGCGACGGGGCAGGCCGGCGGGATCGCCGGGCCTGCCCCGTTTTGCGTGCCTCGTCGTATCAGCCGCGCAGACGCGCCACGGCTTGCGCCAGGTCTTCCTGCTTGCGGATCAGGGCGGCCTCGACCTGGTCGCGCGGGGTGCGGGTGTCGTCGCGGTGGCTGGTCAGGTCGGCCGCGCGCAGCAGGCCCATCAGGTCCTGGGTGCGGGTCTGCGTGGTGGGCGTGATGCGGCTCTGGTCGACCAGCTTGCCCTTGACGAACTTGCTCACCAGGGTCGACATGGTGCTGGACTCGGTGAACGAGGCCTGGGCCAGTTCGCCGTCTTCGTAGGCGATGTCGGTGCGGTTGCTGTAATCGTCGCGGATCTGGTGGAACGCGTAGTTCTGCGACTCGGGGTCCTTGGTCAGGTTCAGCTTCTGATCGGGCGAGAGCGCGCGGTGGAAGCTGGCGTTCAGCGACGATTGCTGCTGTTGCGTGATCGCCAGGTCGAGCTGGGGCCGGCCGCTGGAGGTGGTGTTCTGCGAGGTCTCGTAGGAGAAGGTGTCGAATTCGCGCGGCTGCAACGGATTGGACGCGACCGGGGCCTGGTTGATCGAGGCGGAGAAGTCGGCCAGGCCGGACAGCATGGTGCGATGCACTTCGGCCGGCATGCCCAGGCGCGTCGTGGTCTTGCCTTCCGGCGCCCAGTCGCCGTAGCTCTTGTGCAGGTCCGCGAAACCCGACTTGAACAGGGCCATCAGCGTGGCATCGCCTTCGCCGCGCTTCTGGGCGCTGTCGAACTTGCTCAGGTAGTTGTTGATGGCGGTCGTCTGCTGCTGGGCGCTGCCGAACTGGCTGGGCTGGCTGGCGTCGACGTTGATCTGGGCCGAGCCGGCCACGGTCTTGACCGTCAGCGAGCGTTGACCCGCGTCGGCCTGGAAATTGAAGCTGACGCGGTCGGGGCCCTCGGCGCCGACCGTGGCTTCCAGCGACACCGACGACAGCACGCTGGTGTTGAACTTGGCCAGCGCGCCCAGCGCCAGCTTGGGCGGCACCGAGGCCAGGCCATCGACGGCGTCCTGGAACGATTTGGACAGGCCGGCGATGGCGCTGCGTTCTTCTTCGGTGAGCTTGGCATCGCCCACGTCGATCTGCACGCCCAGGCCCTTTTCATTGCTTTCCAGGGTCACCGTGACCTTGGCGCCGCTGGCGGTGGTGATGCGCAGCGAGACCGAGTTGTCGGCCACGGCCGCGCCCTGGGGCGCGGCGATGCCGTCCACCGGGGCGGCGGCGCGGGCCGAGGGGATCGTCAGCGCGTAGTTGCCGCCATCGTTCTGCATGCGGCCCAGCAGGGCCGCGGCCAGGCCCTTGAACTGGCCGGTCAGCGAGGAGGCGCGGACGTTGTCGGACATCAGCGAGGAGAGCGCGTCGGGTTCCTGCACCTGCCCGGCAGCGACCGACTCGGGAGAATAGGTCAGCACGTTGGTCGGCTGGCCCAGCGTCACCGAGGTGGACGCGGGGATGTCGGGGCTGCGGTTGACGGTGGTGACGCGGGACACCCCGGTCGCCGGCGCCTGCGGGGCGATGACGAGCGGCGGGGTGTAGCTGGAGATCGTGGTCATGTCAGTGGTAGTCCTGGCGGGCAACAACTGCCCAATGAGGCTTGCCGGGGAGTATCACCATGACTAACGGCGGGCGCGGCGAAAAATTAATCTGCCGGTGATATTTATTTTTGCTTTTTTGAAGGCATTTATATTCAGTTAAGTGACAGCTTTGGGGGATTCCAAAAATAATGTCGACAAAACAGATGCCAGGAATCGCGAGATAATCGATGCGCGCGGGCGACGCCTGTCATGCGCCGCCGCGGGCCTTATTTCACGACATAATTCTTCGCTTCATTTTCACCGGCCCATTTACGCAGCGCGGCGATGAATTCCGGGCAGACGTTGCCGTCGACCGTGGAATCGACAATCACGCTGTCTTTCATGCGCATCAGCACCTTGCATTCATAAATGCGGGTGCGGCCCTGGTAATAACCGCTGGTGCTTTGCTGGAATACCGGCGTCGCGGCGGTCGTGTTGGTGGCCGGGATCATGCCGACGACCTGCTGGCTGGTGCCGGTCGTCACCCATTCCTGGTAAGGCGCGGCCTGGTAGTCGGACCACTCCAGTTCCATGGTGTTGCCGACGGCGCGTTTCCGGGACGGCTCGCCCAGCGCCGCGATGGCGTCGTTGATCGAGCGGCCCTGCATGTTGCGGGCGACGTTGACGCTGGGCGAGAACGACAGGCCTTCCGAGAAGACCCGGCTGAGCGAGGGCAACGAGGAGCTGCCGCCGGAGGGCATCGGGGCGCATCCGGCCAGGCTGGCGGCGGCGATCAGGCTGGCGGCCAGGCGCAGCGTCGGACGGCGGGCGGAAAGGGGCGAGGGGAAGATCATGGCTTGTGGTCGGCGCTCCGTGTCGGTCGGGCGCGGCGGCTGCGATTGCGGGCCGGGCGCCAGGCGTTTTGTTTCTCTTCGTGACAGGCCGGGGTGGCCAGCCCTGCGACGGGAGAATGATTGCAGACTGACAGCCTGCTTACGAAATGTCCGCCATTTTTACCGATAAACGGGGCCAGCTTCCTTGCGCCAATGGTGAAATTTGTTACTCAATATGCCCGCGTCGTATTGGCAAAGGGGACGGACCGACCGATCCGCTTTGCTAAGATCGTGGCCGCTGAATCCACCCGATCCGGACACTGACCATGCTATTTGCCCGATTTTCCCCGACCATCCGCGCGGCGCTCGGCGCGCTGGCGTTGATGGCCGGCCTGTTCGCGCCGCAGGCGCACGCCGACAAACTGTATGGCGGCATTGCGACGGATGGCAAGCACGCCAAGATCTATTGGGCGCTGCCCGAGGATTCGGAAAAGGCGGCCGAAGCGGCGGCGTTGGCGGCCTGCCGCAAGGGCGGCGGCAAGGACTGCAAATCGCTGAGCTGGTTTTCGGACAGTTGCATGACCTATGCCCGCAATACCTCGAACGACCTGTTCCCCGGCAACAGCGTGTCGCCGGAAATGGCGGCCAAGAAGGCGATCCGACGCTGCACCGCCGGCAGCCCCAACGGCAAATGCTGGTTGACCACGATGCCGCTGTGCGTCGGGCCGGGCTACAGCGCGCAGGACATCGAGGCGGCCAGAAGGGCCACGCCCGCCGAGCTGGAAGCCCTGTCCGCCAAGCTCAACGACCGCGAATACTGGGGCGCCGTCGCCGAGAAGGACTCGGGCGACCTGACCTACTCGGACGGCTATCCCAACGAGAAGGACGCCATCAACCAACTGCTGGAGTGGGATGAATGCACGGGCTGCACCAAGGTGCTGACCTACCGCGACACCTGCGTCGGCATGGCCTGGGCCAAGGGCGTGAAGGGGCGCGGCAGCAGCTACACCGCGCTCGATCCGGATCCGAAGGCGGCGCGCGATGCGGCGCGCAATACCTGCAGCGCCAAGAGCGGCCTGCCCAATTGCGTGGCGATGGTGCGCTGCTCGGGCCGTCCCTACATCAGCGGCTATGCCGGCGAGGACGAAAAAGCCAATTGAGATCGCCATGAGGCGGCAGCGCGCCGCCCGGCACGGCAAGCCGGCTCCCGTACAGGGGGCCGGCTTTTTTCATGGGCGCCCGGTCAATCCGCCAGCCGCGCGGCGGCGTCGCGGACCACCTGTTGCAGCCACGCCAGCGCCGCGTCGCCGGGCGCACGCCGGCTGCACACCATGTCGATATCGAAAGGGCCCGGGTCGACCTCGGGCGGCAGCGGCCGCAGGGTCAGGCCGGGGCCGGCCAGCCGCAAGGCGGCGCGCCGCGCCAGCGTGGCCACCAGGTCGGTGCCTTGCACCGCGTGCGGCAGCGCGACGATGTGGGCGAAGGTGCAGGCCACCCGGCGCCGCTGGCCCAGCCGCGCCAGGCTGGCGTCCACCACGCCGCGCGCCGAGCCGTCGTCGCTGGGCGTGAACAGCGCGTGCGGCAGCGCCACGTAGCGCGCCAGGTCCAGCTTGCGGCCGCGCAGCGCTGGATGCTGCCTGTCGGCGATGCAGACGAAGTGTTCCTGGTACAGCCGTTCGCGCAGCATGCGCTTGGGCGGCGCCAGGTGGCCGCCGATGGCCAGGTCGACGCTACCGTTGTCCAGTTGCTCGTAGAGGGCGGCGCGGTCGAGCCGCGCGATGCGCAGGTCGATGCCGGGCGCGTCGCGCCGCAGCGCCGCGACGATGTGCGGCACGATCACCACGTCGGCGTAGTCGCTGGCCGCCACGGTGAAGCGGCGGCCGGCGGCGGCCTGGGGATCGAAGCCGGCGCCTTGCGCCAGCGCCTGGCGGATCTGGTCCAGCGCCGCGCTCACGGCCGGCATCAGCGCGACGGCCTTGGGCGTGGGCTGCATGCCGTCGGCGGTGCGCAGGAACAGCTCGTCCTGGAACAGCAGGCGCAGGCGGCCCAGCGCGCTGCTGACCGAGGGCTGGGCGCGGTTGATGCGCTGGCCGGCCAGGGTCACGTTGCGGGTGTCGTAGAGCGCCTCGAAGGCGACCAGCAGGTTCAGGTCGACGGCGGAAAGATTCATGCCATCAATAATACGAATAGCGATTATGGATTTCAACAATTCCATGGCGCGGTCCTACCATGGCTGGCAGCAATGGAATCGAAGGACTGCGCAATGACGACCGTACTGATTACCGGCATCGAACCGTTCGATGGCGAAACCCTGAATCCCTCCTGGGAAGCCGCGCGGCGGCTCGATGGCGCGCAAGTGGCCGGCGCCACCCTGGTGGCGCGCCAACTGCCGTGCGTGATCGGTAAGGTGGTGGGCGTGCTGCGCCAGGCCATCGAGGACACGCAACCGGACCTGGTGATCTGCCTGGGCCAGGCGGGCGGCCGCGGCGACGTGTCGATCGAACGCGTCGCGATCAACGTGGTGGACGCGCGCATCCCCGACAACGATGGCCGCCAGCCGATCGACGAACCGGTGGTGGCGGGCGGCCCGGCGGCCTATTTCTCGACCCTGCCGATCAAGGCCATCGTGCGCGACCTGCGGCGCGCGGGCGTGCCGGCGTCGGTGTCGTCGACGGCGGGCACCTACAACTGCAACACCATCTTCTACGGCCTGTCGCACTATATCGCCACCGAGCGTCCGGCGTTGCGCGGCGGCTTCGTGCACGTGCCGTACCTGCCGGAGATGGCGGTCCATCATCCCGGCCAGCCCAGCCTGGCGCTGGAGACGCTGATCGAAGGCGTGAAGGTGATGGTGGCGACTTCGCTGGCCGTCACGGCGGACGTCAAGGAAGGCGGCGGCGCGCTGCATTGAACGGAGACGGACGATGGATACCTTCAACGACGCCGACGCCTTCGCGCTGGACGGCGTGCCGTTCCGCCACCGGCAGGTGCGGGTGGACGGCCTGGGCTATCACGTGGTGGAAGGCGGCGCCGGGCCGGCGCTGGTCCTGCTGGCGGGGTTTCCGCAGAGCTGGTACGCGTGGCGCCGGGTCATGCCCCTGCTGGCGCCGCACTTCCGCCTCTATGCGGTGGACCTGCCCGGGCAGGGCGACTCGGACAAGCCGCTGGACGGCTACGACACTCGCGCGGCGGGCGAGCGCCTGCGGGCGCTGTTCCACACGCTGGGGCTGACGCGCTACGCGCTGGCCGGGCACGACATCGGCGCCTGGATCGCCTATCCCTACGCGGCGCGCCACGCCGACGAGGTCGAGCGCCTGGTGCTGCTGGACGCGAACATCCCCGGCGTGACGCTGCCCGCCAGCTTCGAGCTGGGACCGGACAACTGGAAGCGCTGGCATTTCCTCTTCAACACCGTACCGGACCTGCCCGAAGCGCTGTTGCAGGGACGCGAGCGGGTGCTGATCGAGTGGTTCTTCAGCCGCAAGACCGCCAACAAGCCGGGCGTGTTCAGCCGCGCCGACCTGGATGAGTACGAGCGCGTCTACCAGACGCTGGGCGGCTTGCGCGGCATGCTGGGCTATTACCGCGCGGCGCACCAGTCGGCCGAGCAGAACCGGGCGCTGCGCGAGACGCCGTTGACGCAGCCGGTGTTGGCGCTGGGCGGCGAACACGGCAGCGCGCCCGATCTGTACGAGGCGCTGGGGCCGCTGGCGCGCGACCTGCGCGGCGGGGTGCTGGCCGATTGCGGCCACTATCTGCCGGAAGAGCAGCCGCGCGAACTGGCGCGGCGCATGCTGGCGTTCCTGGCGTAGCCGGGCGCGACCGCCGCGGCAGACGGCCGCCCCGGCAAGGGCCACCCCGGCGAAGGGCCGCCCCGGCAAAGGGCCGCCCCGGCATTTCCACATTGCGCATCGGTATTTGTCCGGCGCGCGGCGCGCTCCTATCCTGGCCTGCTTGGAATTTCCGCAGGGAGCAGGATGATGGGCAATCGACGCAGATCCGTACTGAAGGCCGCGCTCGGCCTGGCCGGCGGCGTGGTGGTGGGCGCGGGTTTGTTGAGCAACATGACCGGCGCCGCGCCGGCCGCCACCGACGACGCCACGCGCTATCCGAGCCGGCCGGTCAAGCTGATCGTGCCGATCGCGGCCGGCGGCAGCGCCGACAAGCTGGCGCGCACCGTGGCGCAGAAGCTGAGCGAGAAGTGGGGGCAGAGCGTGGTGGTGGAGAACCAGCCCGGCGCCAGCAGCGCTATCGGCAATGCCGCGGTGGCGCATGCGCGCGGCGACGGCTACACGCTGCTGCTGGGCGGCGACGCCTTGTCGCTGAACGCGCTGCAACCCGGCAAGCCGCTGTACGACCCGTTGCGCGATCTGCGCGGCGTGACCAAGGCGGTGGTCAATCCGCAGTTGCTGGTCGTGCGCCCGGGCCTGGGCGTGAAGACCTTCCAGGAATTCGTGGCGCTGGTGCGCAGCCGGCCCGGCGAGATCTCGCTGGCGCTGCCTGGCGGCAATGGCAGCCTGCAGCACCTGGCGGTGGAACTGCTCAACGAGCGCATCGGCGCCAAGACCAACCAGATTCCCTATCCGGGCGGCGGGCCGGCCACGCTGGATGTGCTGGGCGGCCATGTGGACGCCATGCTGATCACGCTGGCCGCCGCCACCGAGAACGTGCGCTCGGGCAAGCTGGTGGCGCTGGCGGTGACCACGCCGTACCGCTCCAAGGCGCTGCCCGAGGTGCCGACCATGCAGGAGGCGGGGCTGGCCGACTACGCGGTCGAGAGCTGGCAGGGCTTCGTGGTGCCGGCTTCGACGCCGAGCGCGCTGGTCGAGCGCATCCATCGCGACGTGGTGGCTGTGCTGCGCGAACCGGAGACCGCCACGCTGCTGGAGAACCTGGGCTTCGCCATCGCCGCCTCGACGCCCGAAGCGGTCGACCAGACCGTGCGCGACGACATCGCCACCTATCGCCGCGTGATTGCCACGGCCGACGTCAAGCTCCAGTAGGCGCGCCGCAACAGCGGTTTCATATTCATATCTGAAAGTCTTCTTTGTGTTGTGCGGCGCCGGACCGCAGCATAGAACTTCGTTCAATGCCTACGACACAACAACATGAAGACTCGCAATATCTCCGGCCGTATCCTGCAGGCGGCCGTCGCGCTGGCCCTGGCGGCCGGCGCCACCGGCGCCCACGCCGATGCCACGCTGGACAAGATCAAGGAACGCGGCACCGTCACCATCGGCGTATTGGCCAACGGCGGCGTGTTCGGCTCGATCGACCCGGCCACGCAGCAGCTCGTCGGCTGGAACCCCGACCTGGCGCGTGAACTGGCCAAGGGCCTGGGCGTGAAGGCCGAGCTGGTGCAGGTGCAGACCGCCACCCGCACCCAGTTTCTGATCTCGGGCAAGGTCGATCTGCTGATCGCGTCGATGGAGCTGAATCCGGAGCGCGCCGAGATCCTGGGCTACGCGCCGACGCCGTTTTTCCGCGTGGGCGGCGCGGCCGCCACCCGCAAGGACAGCGGCATCGCCAAGTGGGAAGACCTGCGCGGCAAGCCGGTCTGCGTGTCGCAGGGCAGCAGCTTCGCGCGTCCCCTGCAGGCCGACTACGGCGCGGTGGTCAAGGGCTACAAGAGTTCTTCGGACTCGCTGCTGGCGCTGCGCGGCGGCCAGTGCGTGGCGGCGGTGCACGATTCGACCCTGATCCATCCGCTGTTGCGCACCAATCCCGAATGGGCCGACTACCACGCGCCCATCGCCACGGAAGTGCTGCCGGCCAATTCGGTGGTGTGGACCCGCAAGGGCGAGGCCGACACCATCGCCGCCGTCGACAAGGTGATCCAGGGCTGGCACCGCAGCGGCTGGCTGATCGCCACCGAGAAACGCCTGGACATCCAGCCGCCGCAGCCGCTGCTGCAGGAACTGCACGACAAGTACAAGCAGGGCAGTTGAGCCTCGCGCCCGCCCGTGTTGGAAAAGACCGATGAATAGACAAGCAATCAAGTGGGCCGCCGCGCTGGCGCTGGCGGCCCTGGCGACCGCGGCGCACGCCGACGCCACCCTGGACCGCGTCAAGCAGCGCGGCAAACTGGTGGTGGGCGTGGACGGAGCCAGCCCGCCGTTCGGCCTGCTCGATCCGGCCACCGGCAAGGTCGGCGGCTTCCAGACCGAGCTGGGCCGCGACATCGCCACCCGGCTCGGCGTCACGCTGGAGACGGTGCCGGTGACGGCCGCGACCCGGGTGCAGTTCCTGCAGGCTGGCAAGGTCGATCTGCTGATCGCCAACATCCAGTGGACCCAGGAACGCAGCGAGATCCTGAGCTATGCGCCGACCCCGTACAACCTCGTGGGCGGCGCGGCCATGGTGTCCAAGCGCAGCGGCATCAAGCGCTGGGAAGACCTGAAGGGCAAGGTGGCCTGCGTGTCGCAGGGCAGCAATTTCGCCAAGCCCTTGCAGGAGACTTACGGCGCGGTGGTCAAGGGCCTGCGCAACATCCCTGAATCGCTGCTGGCGCTCAAGGGCGGCAGTTGCGATGCGTCGGTGCACATCCAGCCGGCGCTGTACGAGACGCTGCACGGCCCCAACGGCAAGGAATGGGACGGCTTCGAGCTGGCCACGCCGGACCAGTTGATCCCGTCGCCCACGGTGATCTGGACCCGCCGCAACGAGGCCGATACCCGCGCCTTCGTCGATGGCGTGATCCGCGACTGGCACAAGTCCGGCCTGCTGGTGAAAGAGGCCGACAGGTTCGGCGTGCCAGCCGATTACCTCAAGCAGGCCAACGCCGACGCGCAGGCCGGCAAGTTCGACAGCGCTCCCCCCGAGGCCCAGGCCAAGCCATGACGACGGCCGCCAGTGACACGCTCGATCCCCTGAACCTGATGAATCCCGGAAAGGTCCTGTCATGACTGAATCCCTGTTTCCCGGCGTGTTCGCGCGCCGCGTCCGCGGCGTGGAACTGTCGCCGATTGCCGCGGCCGGCGCGCGCGCCGCGCGGCTGGCGGCCGAGGGCCGCTCGATCGTGGTGCTGACCTCGGGCGAGCCCGACTTCGACACGCCCCAGGCCATCAAGGACGCCGCCGCGCTGGCGCTGGCGCAAGGCCAGACCAAGTACACGCCGACGGCCGGCACCGCCGCGCTGCGGCGCGCCGTGGCCGATGACTACCGCCAGCGCCACGGCCTGCCGACCGAGTCGGCCAACGTCATCATTTCCAACGGCGGCAAGCAGGTGATCTACTTGGCCCTGGCCGCCACGCTCGACGAGGGCGACGAGGTGATTGTGCCGACGCCGTACTGGCCCACCTTCCTGGATTCGGTGCGGGTCAACGGCGGCACGCCGGTGCTGGCGCCGACGGCACCGGCCGATGGCTTCAAGCTCACGCCGCAGGGCCTGCGCCAGGCGCTGACGCCGCGCACCAAGTGGCTGATCCTGAATTCCCCCGGCAACCCCTCCGGCGCGGTCTACAGCGAGGCCGAGCTGGCGGCCTTGGCCGCGGTGCTGCGCGAACATCCGTCGGTGCTGGTGCTGTGGGACGAGATGTACGAACAGATCTGGTTCGACGAGGCGCCCACGCACCTGCTGCGCGCCGCGCCGGACCTGGCGGGGCGCACGCTGGCGGTCAACGGCGTGTCCAAGGCCTACGCCATGACCGGCTGGCGCATCGGCTGGGGCGTGGGGCCGGCGGCGCTGATCGGCGTGCTGGAGGCGGTGCAGTCGCAGGTGTCGTCGGGCCCCAGTTCGCTGGGCCAGGCCGCCGCGCTGGTGGCGTTGCAGGGCGTGGCCGACGACTTCGTCGAGAACGCGCGGCTGGCCTATGCGCGCCGGGCGCGAGTGATCGTCGACGGCCTGGGCGCGGTGCCTGGCCTGAGCGTGACGGCGCCGCGCGGCTCATTCTTCGCCTGGATCGGCGTGGCCGGCCTGATCGGCAAGGTCAGGCCCGATGGCGCCGTCATCGCCGACGATGGCGACGTGGCCGACTGGCTGCTGGAGGCCGAGGGCGTGGCGGTGGTGCGGGGCGCGGCCTATGGCTTGTCGCCGTACCTGCGGCTGTCGTTCGCCGCCTCGGACGCCAAGGTGGCGGAGGCCGTCGTGCGCATCGCCCGCGCGGTCGCGGCGCTGCGGCCGGCGGCGCTGGAGGCGGCCGCATGATCGAACAGGCATTGCAGGCCTGGGTGCATTTCTTCAAGCCCCTGGGCCTGAACTACGGCTTCGTGCTGGATCCGGGCGAGCTGTCCGCCTTCGGCCACGGCCTGCTGGTGACGCTGCAACTGTGCGCCTGGACGATTCCCGTCAGCTTGCTGTTCGGCGTGCTGATCGCGGCCGGGCTCACCAGCGGCCGGCCCTGGCTGGCGCGGCCGCTGCAGGCCTTCGTCGAGCTGACCCGCAACACGCCGACGCTGGTGCAGCTCTATTGCGCCTTCCTGGTGCTGAACATGCTGATCACGCAGAAGCTGGGCGGCGGCAGCCCGATCACGCCGTTCATGTGGGTGGTGATCGTGGTGGCGCTGCACAAGGGCGTGTTCCATGCCGAGGCGCTGCGCGCCGGCATCGAGGCGGTGCCGGCGGTGACGCTGGAGGCGGCGCGCTCGCTGGCCTTCTCGCGCCGCCAGATCCTGACGCAGGTGCAACTGCCGCTGGCGCTGCGCTTCGCGCTGCCGGCGCTGGTCAACAACCTGGTGGACCTGGTGAAGATGACCGCGATCGCCTCGGCCATCGCGGTGGGGGATGTGACCTACGAGTCCATCATGATCTGGTCGCACCGCGACAACGTGCTGGAACTGCTGCTGCTGATCCTGCTGTATTTCGGCCTGCTGACCTGGCTGGTGAGCGTGGGCGGACGCTGGCTGGAAGCGCGCTTGAGGATGCCCGGCTATGGCCAATGAACTGGTATTGAATGGCGCTGCCGCGCATCGCGCGGGCGGCGGCTGGCGGGCGCTGCTGCGGGATCCGTGGGTGGTGCTGCTGCTGGCGCTGGTCGCGCTGGGCGTCGCCTGGGCGCTGACCGACAGCGCGCCGGCCGCGGTGCGGCACCTGTGGCACTGGTCGCCGGCGCTGCTGCGCGGCCTGGGCATGAACGTGCAGATCAGCGTGCTGGCCATGGCGCTGGGCACGGCTGCCGGGCTGGTGGTGGGCGCGCTGTCGCTGTCGCCTTCGGCCTTGCTGCGGCGCCTGACGCGGATCTACGTGCTGGCGTTCCGCAACGCGCCGATCCTGGTGCTGGTGTACTTCACCACCTACGTGTTCCCGTTCGAACTGAACCTGGGCGGCTGGAACCTGCCATTCCCGGACTGGATCAAGGTGGTGATCGGGCTGGGCCTGCCGGCCAGCGCCAACGTCGCCGAGATCTTCCGCGGCGCGATCCAGTCGATCCCCGAGGCGCAGTGGGAGGCGGCGCAATCGCTGGCGTTCCGGCGCGCGCAGATCTTCCGCATGATCGTGCTGCCGCAGTGCGTGCGGCGCATGCTGCCGTCGTGGATGAACCTGTACGCCAGCATCACCATGAGCACCTCGCTGGCCTCGCTGGTCGGCGTGCACGACCTGGTCGACACCGCCACGGTGGCCAGCAACACGGTGGCGCGCAGCGACTTCACCATCCTGGTCTATTTCACGCTATTGGCGCTGTTCTTCGCCTATTGCTATCCCATCGCGCGCTGGACGCGCCATCTGGAACGACGTTATGCGCATCACTGACAGCGGCGGCCACGCCGCGACCGACACCCCGCTGGTGAGCCTGCGGGACGTGCACCTGGCATTCGGCCAGACCGAGGTGCTCAAGGGCATCGACGTCGAGGTCCGGCCTGGCAACGCGGTGTCCATCATCGGCCCGTCGGGCTCGGGCAAGTCCACCATCCTGCGCTGCATCACCGGCCTGCTACGGCCGCAGCGCGGCGAGATCGAGGTCGGCGGCGTGCGGGTCGACGCGCTCAAGAGCGAGTCCGAACTGATCGCCCTGCGCAAGCGGGTGGGCTTCGTGTTCCAGCAATACAACCTGTTCCCGCACCTGAGCGTGCTGGAGAACCTGGTGATCTCGCCCACCAAGGTAAACGGCCAGCCGCGGGCCCAGGCCCAGGCGCTGGCGCGCGAACTGCTGGCCAAGGTGCGCATGGACCACAAGGAAAACGCCTACCCGGGCGAGCTGTCGGGCGGCCAGCAGCAACGCGTGGCCATTGCCCGCGCGCTGGCCCTGCGGCCCGAACTGATCCTGTTCGACGAAGTGACCTCGGCGCTGGATCCGGAAATGGTGGGCGAAGTGCTGACCGTGATCCGCGACCTGGTGCAGGACGGCCTGACCTGCGTGCTGGTCACGCACGAAATGCGCTTCGCCCAGGAGGTGAGCGACACGGTGTACTTCACCGAAGCCGGCCGCATCGTCGAGCACGGCCCGCCGGCCCGGATTTTCGGCCGGCCCGACAGCGAGCGCACCCGCGCCTTCCTGCAACGCGCCTCGGCCGAGCCGCCGGTGCGGCGCGCCCAGGCCGATCCGATCGACGCCTACCTGACCTTTGACCCGCTGCGCCTCGCAGTGTGATGCCTTTCCGCAACCCGGAGCCGACATGACCACCGAATCTTCCGTTACTCTCGAACGCCGCCAGCAGGTGCAGGACGCCCTGGCCGACATCCGCGGCCTGCTGGCCGCCGCGCCGCTGACGCGCGACCTGCTGGCGCGGATCACCACGCGCCTGGAACAACTGGCGCAACAGCGCGCGCTGTTTCCCGCCACCGAATTCGCGCCGCCGGCGCCGGGGCAGGGCGTGGGCGCCTCGACCCGCTACCGCCTCAATCCCGACGCCGCCGCCGGCGAACCGGCGCTCTACCTGAACTCGATCAACCCGGGCAAGACCACCTTGCCGCACAACCACACCACCTGGGCGGTGATCGTGGCCCTGTCGGGCCAGGAACTGAACCGCGTCTACCGCCGCAGCGACGACGGCTCGCAGGTCGGCCGCGCCACGCTGGAACAGGTGCGCGAAGTGGTGGTGCAGCCGGGGCAGTCGGTGTCGTTCCTGCCGGACGACATCCACAGCATCCACGTCACCGGCGATGCGCCGACCCTGCATTTCCACCTGTATGGGCAGCCGCTGGAGACGCTGTCGGGCCGCATCGGCATCGACCTGGCCACCGGCGAGATCGTCAACTACAACGCCACCCAGATGAAGCCGGGCCAGGAGCAGCGCGCATGAGCCTCGATCACGCCCACGTGCAGACCCGGCTGGTGCATGCCGGCAGTCCCGACCTGAAGCAGGGCGCCGGCCCGGTCAACGTGCCGGTGGTGCGCACCAGCACCGTGCGCTTCGCCGATACCGCCACCCATGCCGCGCTGAACGCGCAGCGCGCCGCCGGCGAACGCGTCGCCACCTACGGCCGCCACGGCCTGGACACGCACCAGGCGCTGGAAGCGGCGGTCGCGTCGCTGGAAGGCGGCCATCGCAGCATCCTGGCGCCGTCCGGCCTGTCGGCCATCGTGCTGGTGCTGCTGGCCACGCTGGCGCCCGGCGAACATGCGCTGGTGTCGGACAGCGTCTATTCGCCGGTGCGGCGCGTCGACAAGGCGCTGCTGCAGCGCTACGGCATCGAGGTCGAATACTTCTCGCCCGGCCGCGACGATCTGGCCGAACGCTTCCGCCCCAACACGCGGCTGCTGTACCTGGAGTCGCCCAGCTCGCTGCTGTTCGAAGTGCTGGACCTGCCGGCGCTGGCCGCCCAGGCGCGCAGCCGCGGCGTGCTGGTGGCCACCGACAACACCTGGAGCGGCGGCCTCTACTACCAGCCGCTGGCGCTGGGCGCCAACATCTCGATCCAGGCCGCCACCAAGTACCTGGCCGGCCATTCCGACGTGATGATGGGCGTGGTCACGGTCGACAGCCCCGAGCTGGCGCGGCAGGTCGGCGCCACCTACGACGCGCTCGGCCTGGCGGTGGGCGCGGACGATGCCTACCTGACGCTGCGCGGCCTGCGCACGCTGGACGTGCGGCTGGCGCGCCACCACCAGAACGCACTGAGCGTCGCCGAATACCTGTCGCGCCATGGCGACGTGGAACGGGTCTTTTACCCGGCGTTGCCGCAGGATCCGGGCCATGCGCTGTGGCGGCGCGATTTCAGCGGCGCCAGCGGCCTGGTGTCGTTCGCGTTCAAGGCCGGCCAGCCGGGTGCCGCGGCGCGCTTCATCGACGCGCTGCGCTATTTCTCCATTGGCGCGTCCTGGGGCGGCTACGAGAGCCTGGCGCTGGAAGCGGCGCCGGAACGGCTGGCCGAGCACAGCGTGTGGCAGGGCGGCCATGAAGTGGTGCGCCTGCACATCGGCCTGGAGCATCCGCTGGACCTGGTCGAGGACCTCGACCGGGCCTTCGGCGCGGTCCGCGACGGCCTGCGCCGCAGCGCCTGACGCATATGCAAATGACTGCGTTTCCTTAGGGATTCTGATTATGTAGAAGCAATTACAACCTCTTTGTCCGGTTGTACCCTCGGGGTCTAGAATTTGCCTTGTTCCACGGTTGGCGGCAGGGCATGTCTTCTATTTCTTCGATCGGATCGGTACAGCTTTCCTTCGCGGCGCGGCAATTGGATGCCGTGCGCGAGTTCTACCGCGGCACCCTCGGGCTGGATGAGATGTCGGTCCCGGACGGGCGCCTGCTGTTCGCCCTGGGCGACGCGACCCTGTCGCTGTCACCCGTGGCCGAGGTCAGCCGCGAGGTGCGGGCCGACTATCTGGCGATCCGCACCCACGCCTACGACGACATTCTGCTGCGCCTGCGCGACGCCGGCTTTCATCCGGTCTGTTCGCTGCCCGACGCCTCGCCGCGCGTCATGTACGTCAAAGATCCCAGCGGCAATCAACTGGCATTTCTCGGCTAGGCCTCGTGCTCGGCTCCCTCACACAGGCCTCGGCGATTCCATGAACTTCCAGCAACTGCGTTCCGTGCGCGAGACCGTGCGCCGCGATTTCAACCTGACCGACGTATCCGAAAGCCTGCACACTTCGCAGCCTGGCGTCAGCCGCCAGATCCGCGAACTGGAGGAAGAGGTCGGCGTCGACATCTTCGTGCGCTCGGGCAAGCGGCTGATCGGCCTGACGCCGCCGGGCGAGCAGATCCTGCCGCTGGTCGAGCAGATCCTGCAGTGCGCCGACAACATCCGCCACGCCGGCGCCGAATACGCCGACAGCCGCAAGGGCGTGCTGTCGATCGCGGCCACGCATTCGCAGGCGCGCTACGCCTTGCCGCCGGTGGTCAAGGAATTCCGCCAGCGCTATCCCGAGGTGGTGCTGCACCTGCACCAGGGGTCGCCCAAGCAGGTCTCGGAGATGCTGCTGGAGGGCGAGGCCGACATCGGCGTGGCGACCGAGGCGGTGGCCGACTATCCCGGCCTGCTGAACCTGCCGTGCTACCGCTGGAGCCACAGCGTCATCGTGCCCAAGGGGCATCCGCTCGCCTCGGTGGACGGCGGCATCAGCCTGTCGCAGCTGTCGCGCTATCCCATCATCACCTACGGGCGCGGCTACACCGGCCGGGCCCATATCGACGAGGCCTTCGCCCGCGCCGGCATTACGCCGGACATCGTCATGACGGCGATGGACGCCGACGTCATCAAGACCTATGTCGAGCTCGAACTGGGCGTAGGCATCGTGGCCGCCGTCGCCTGGGACGCCGAGCGCGACACGCGGCTTTGCGCCATTGACGCCCGCCACCTGTTCGAGATCAACCTGACGCGCCTGGCGATCCGCCGCGGGGCGTGGCTGCGCGGCTATGCCTTCCACTTCATCGAGATGTTCGTGCCGACGTTGACGCGCGCGGTGGTGGACCAGGCGCTCAAGGGCGAAGCCTGAGACCGGGCGAGGGCGCGCATCGCCGGCCGCATAACCATAGACGCATTTCTACGTTGTCCGCGCCCGGTCGCGGACGTAGGCTGATCCGGTTCTTCAACCCCAGGAATTCCGGATCCCATGAGCACCCATCCCGACGCGGCCGCAGCCGCTTTCCGCCACGATACCGAACGGGCCCGCGCCGTGCGCGACTTCATCGCGCAGGTCAAGGCGCTGGTACCGGACCCCGCGCGCGCCACGCCCGAACAACTGGCCCCGGTGGCCCGTCTGCTCGAAGCGCTCGGACGCCGCGCGGAATTGTTTCCGGCCGAGGCCTTCGCCGTGGTGCCCGGACGGCCCACCTCGATCTACCGCCTGGCCGAAGACGCCGACGGCGGCTACGCGTTGTACCTGTCGCTGGGCGAGCCCGGCAAGGCGCAGCCGCCGCACGACCACACCACCTGGGCCATCATCGCCGGCGTCTCCGGCAACGAGCGCAACGAGGTCTATGCGCGCAGCGCCGGCAATGAGCCCGGGCGCGACGTGCTGACCCACGTGCGACGGGTGGACGTGGCGGCGGGCAATTCCATCGTGCTGGGACCGGCCGACGTGCACACCATCGAACTGGTGGGCGACGCGCCCGGCGCGCACCTGCATTTCTACGGCCTGGCGCTTGACCGCCTGCACGGCCGCGTGGTGTTCGAGAGCACCGCCGGCGGCGCCTACCGCACCTTTTCGCCGCCGGCCGCGATCTACCATGCGCGCCTGTCGCCCGCCGGGTTGCAGGAAGCGCTGCGCGGCGAGGCGGAGATCGCCGTGCTCGACGTGCGCGAAGCCGGCCGCTACGCCCGCCGCCACCTGCTGTACGCAGTGCCGGCGCCGCTGTGGCGCCTGGAAGTGCTGGCCGACCGCCTGGTGCCACGCCGCGACACGCGCATCGTGCTGGTGGACGACGACGAGACCCTGGCGCATCAGGCCGCCGCCAAGCTGACGCGCCTGGGTTGGACCGACATCTCGGTGCTGGCCGGCGGCACCGACGGCTGGGAGCGGGAAGGGCGCGAACTGTTTTCGGGCACCAACGTGCCCAGCAAGGCCTTCGGCGAAGTCATCGAACACGAAAAGCACACGCCGTGGATCGACGTCGACGAACTGCACGAGCGGGTCGCGCGCGGCGACGACATCGTGGTGGTCGACAGCCGCACGCCGGAGGAATTCCACAACTTTACGCTGCCGTTCTCGCACAGCCTGCCGGGCGCCGAGCTGGTGTACCGCATCCGCGAGCTGGCGCCGGATCCCAAGACCTTCGTGGTGGTGAACTGCGCCGGCCGCACGCGCAGCATTGTCGGCGCGCAGACGCTGATCGACGCCGGCATCCCGAACCGCGTCGCGTCGCTGCGCAACGGCACCATGGAATGGCTGCTGTCCGGCCGCGAGCTGGCCTATGGCCGTCAGGCGGCGCTGCCCGAACCGTCGGCCGACAGCGCCGCCGCCGCGCGCGAGCAGGCGCGCGGCGTGGCGCAGCGGGCCGGCATCGGCCATATCGACGCGGCCACGTTGCGCGCCTTCGAGGCCGAGCAGGGCACGCGCACGCTGTACAAGTTCGACGTGCGCACCCGCGAGGAATACGAAACCGGCCACCTGCCGGGCTGGCGCTGGGCGCCCGGCGGCCAACTGGTGCAGGCCACCGACGAGTACCTGGCCACCCGGCGCGCGCGCGTGGTGCTGGCCGACTGGGACGGCGTGCGCGCCCAGACCACCGGCGCCTGGCTGGCGCAACTGGGCGCGGTCGAGGTCTACCTGTACCAGCCGCCGGCGCTGGCGGCGCTCGAACGCGGCGCCGAGCCGCGCCGCGTGCTGCGGCACCGGCCCGACGTGCCGGCGCTGCGGCCGCAGGCCTTGCAGGCGGCTATCGATGCCGGTTCGGCGGAGGTCTACGACATTGAATCGCGGTTGGCCTACGAGCGCGGCCACGTGCCCGGCGCGCGCTACGCCGCGCCGGATCGCCTGCAGGAGTTCCTGCCGGCCGACACGCAGCGGACGATCGTGCTGACGTCGCCCGACGGCGTGCTGGCCGCCGTGGCGGCGGCCGAGCTGGCCTGGCGCACCGGCCGCCCGGTGCGCTACCTGCTGGGCGGCACCCGCGCCTGGCAGGCGCAGGGCCTGCCGCTGGCGCAGGGCGCCGACGGCGTGCTGACGGGCGACGACGACCAGAGTATCAGTCCGTACCTGTTCGACGATCTCTCGGCGCGCGACCAGGGCTTTCGCGACTACCTCGATTGGGAACTGGGGTTGGTGGCGCAACTGGAGCGCGACGGCAGCGCGGATATCCGGCTGATCGCGGCGGCATAGGCGGAGCGCCTGGGTGCCGCGGGCGATGCCCGGCCAGGGCGTCCGCCGCGCGGCGCTACGGCGCCGGCCTGTCGTGAAGGCAGGCGCCGCGCTGGCCACGCGCCAGGATTCGCGGGCGCGGGTCGCGATCGACCGCGACCTGCGCATTCCGGTAATCAGGATATGACCAGTAAATTGTTCCTGACTGTAAGCTGAACAAATATGCTCCGGATTCCCAGGCCGCATTGCGCCTGCTTCCGGAGATCATGATGTCCCTATCGAAACTGCTGGCGGGCGCGTTCGCCACGCTGGCCAGCCTGATGGCCTTTCCCGCCACGGCGCAGCACGCCAAGTACCTGGTCACCACCGAGTGGCTGGAGAAGAACCTGAACGACCCCAAGGTGCGTGTCATCGAGGTGAGCGTCAATCCCGGCCTGTTCGAGCGCGGCCACATTCCCGGCGCCAGCAACGTCAACTGGCACACCGACCTGGTCGACACCGTCAACCGCGACATCGCGCCGCCCAAGCAGTTCCAGGCGCTGCTGGAGCGCGCCGGCGTCAACACCGACAGCACCGTGGTGCTGTACGGCGACAACAACAACTGGTTCGCCGCCTGGGGCGCGTGGATCTTCGACATCTACGGCATCGACAATGTGAAGATCCTGGACGGCGGCCGCAAGAAATGGGAAGCCGAGGGTCGCCCGCAGTCCAATAGCGTCAAGGTGCTGGCCGCCGGCAACGCGCGTCCCAAGGACGCCAACCCGGCGCTGCGCGCCCACCTGCAGGACGTGCTGGCGGTGGCGCGCAAGGACAAGCAGGGCGTGCTGGTCGACATCCGTTCGGCCGACGAATACAACGGCAAGATCTTCGCGCCCAACGGCGTGCCGGAACTGGCGGTGCGCGCCGGCCACGTGCCGGGCGCGGTCAACGTCACCTGGAGCAAGCTGGTGGCGGAAGACGGCACCTTCAAGTCGGCCGACGAACTGCGCGCCATCTACCAGGCGGTGGGCGTGGACGGCAGCAAGCCCATCATCACCTATTGCCGCATCGGCGAGCGCTCCAGCCACTCGTGGTTCGCGCTGCGCAAGCTGCTGGGCTACGACGTGCGCAATTACGACGGTTCGTGGACCGAGTACGGCAACAGCGTCGGTTCGCCGATCAGCAATCCGTCGGGCACCGTGTGGGGCAAGACCTGAGTGAGCGCCCTGGGAAACTCCGCGCCGGCGGCCGGGTCGGCGGCGGCTGTCGCCACAGGCTCGGCCGCTGCGATCCCGTCCACCGCCGCGGCGATCGCCAATGCGGCGGCCGTGGCGCTGCTGGCCGCCATCGGCGCGGCCGCCTGGTGGCTGGCGTCGCAGCCCGAGGGCGGCCGCGGCCTGTCCTTGTCGCTGCTGCTCGGCGCCGCCTTCGGCATCGTGCTGCAGCGTTCACGATTCTGCTTTTACTGCATCGCGCGTGACGCGATCGAGCGGCGCGACCCGGCCGGCGCCTATGCCGTGCTGGTGGCGCTGGCGGTCGGCACGCTCGGCTACCATGCGGTGTTCGGCGCGTTCCTGCCCATCCCCGGGGCCGAGCGCCTGCCGCCCGGCGCGCACATCGGGCCGGTCAGCCTGGCCCTGGTGGCCGGAGCGTTCGTGTTCGGAGTTGGCATGCGCATCTCGGGCTCGTGCATCAGCGCGCACTTCTACCGCCTCGGCGAAGGCGCGCTGGCGTCGCCGTTCGCCTTGCTGGGCGCCGGGCTCGGCTTCGTGCTGGGCTTCGCGTCGTGGAACGCCTTGTACCTGGCGATGATCCAGCAGGCGCCGGTGGTGTGGCTGCCGCATCACCTCGGCTACGGCGGCACCGTGCTGCTGCAAGTCGCGTTGCTGGCGTTGCTGGCGCTGGGCCTGAGCCGGCTCGGCCGGCGCGTTCCGGCCGCGCGCCAAGCCGATGGCGCGCCTGACGGCGCCGCCATCCGGCCAGCGAATGCCTTCCAGGACGCGGCGAACGACCCGGCCACGCCGCCGCCCTCGCCATGGCAAGCCGTGCTGCGGGACCGCTGGCCGCCCGCGGTCGGCGGCCTGCTGGTGGCCTTCATCGGCGTCATCGCCTATCTGCGCATCGCGCCGCTGGGCGTGACCGCCGAACTGGGCAGCGTGGCCCGCACCGCCGCGTCCGCGGCCGGCGCGCTGCCGGCGCGGCTGGAGGGGCTGGACACCTTCGCCGGCTGCGTCACCGCGGTCAAGAACGCGCTGCTGTCCAACAACGGCGCCTTCGTGCTGGCGCTGGTGGCGGGCGCCTGGGCCGCCGCGCTGGCCGCCGGCGCGTTCCGGCCGCGTTTGCCGACGGCGCGTGAGATCCTGCGCAACTTAACCGGCGGCGTCCTGATGGGGTGGGGCGGCATGACCGCGCTGGGCTGCACCGTCGGCACTCTGCTGTCTGGCGTGATGGCGGGCGCGGCCTCGGGCTGGATCTTCGGCGCGGCCTGCGTGGCGGGGATCTGGGTGGCGCTGAAGCTGCGCCCGACGCGCTGAGCATCCGTCCGCTTTCCACCGGCAACCGCTTCCGCTTGACCGTTCCCGCCGATACGTTATTGCGGAGGATCGGCAATAACGGCTCCATGGACGGGCTGGTCGAGGCGGACCGCGCGCCTTAACAGGCGCCACCGAGGTCCGGTTGCCGGGTGGCGGCGTGGAGGCGGCAGTGGCGTGGTGTCGGAAGTATGGGGCGGGGGTGTTCGGCGTTGCCGCTGAAACCCGGTTATTGCATCGGCAGATCAGATTCGGCGCCGAGCTGAGGCGACAGCGATGAAACGACAGCGCGCGTGCCTGCTCGTGATCGCGTCGGTACTGGCGATGCTTGTGCTGGTGCCGTTGTCATGGTTGCTGCCGTTCCCGCACGGGTTCACCAAAGCTCCCCTCAAGTCGGATGAGTGGGTGCAAGAGACGCCAACGATGCAGACACCGTTCTCCCCGCCCAACGGCGGCCGGGAGATCCGTTCGCTCAGCGTGCATCCCGATGGCAATGACTGGCTGTTCGTGGAATGCGTCCGCACCGGCAACAACCGGTGCGACGTCATGCGCTATCAATGGAAGACGGGAAAGCTGTACCGCTACGGTCTGCCCGCTGGCTACACCTATCCGTACGCCCACTATTCACCGCAGGGCAACTACATCGTGATGTCGCGGCGGCGGATCGCCGGCGATTCCGACGATGAACAGCGCCGTTCGCTCGACGCCATGCAGATCCTGCTGATGCGCAGCGATGGCGAGGGCCTCCAGATCCTTCCCTTGGCGCGGGGCAACAAGCTCTCGCCTTTCATGTCGCTGGATGAAAGCCGGATCGCATTCTGGAGTACGGGACGCATCCTGCCGCCCGGACAACGCCTGGGCCTGCTCGATTTCGACATCTGGGAGTTTGATCGGGCCGACGCGACGGAACGGCCTTTTGCCGGCATCTTCAAATTCGTTTCCGGCGGCCAGGCGCAGTATCTCTCGGATGACGAGATCCTGTTCCGAACCTTCGGGCCGGCGGGGCATCTCTCGAGCTACGAGTCCCTGTATGGCAGAAGCAGCGTCTATCGCATGCGGCGCGGGGATACGCGGCTGCCCGAGCCACAGGTCTTCAGCGGCATCAAGTACGCCGAGATGCCGACGATGGATCGCGCAGGGATCCTGTATCTCTGGGGGCAGACGCCGCGCTACGGCCTGACCGTGATCCGTATTGAACCGGGAGGCCAGCGCAGGGCCTGGCAGCCGGGCCTGGGATTCATTCCGCAGGAGTTGATCTGCGATCCGGCTGGCACCTATCTCGCGGTGATCTATTGGGACCAGCCGATGGATGTCACGAACCGTCCGGGCGGCTTGGCCATGCTGGATATCGCGACGGATACCTGGACTGCGATTTCCCTGCCGTCGTGGCGGGATGCGGAAATCATTCCGGTGAACACAAGTGCGAGCGGCGCGGATAACGGCGCACGGGGCGGTTCGATCAATTCGAGGAGCTACTGATGGCTATGGAGCGTGACGCAATAAGATTGGCGGGTCTGGATCCTTGGAGTCCAACAAGCTACATCCCCGTGTACGGGTTTTGGTGCGGGCCAAATTGGTCCGCAGGGGAGAGAGGGGGGGAGAAGAGCAGGGCGCAGTTGATCGAGAGCCCGGTATTGACGCGTATCGGTATTGACGGGGTGACGCCTGGAATCAGCCCAGTCGATTCGTTCTGCAAGGACCATGACATCGCCTATTTCGACGCGCAGGGGCAGCCGGATGAAGCCATGAAAAAGCTGGAAGCAGATCTCGTCTTGATGGCTAGGCTCGACCAGCTTGATTTCGACCAACTTCCGGCGGTTGAGCGCTTATATGCCCGCCTGATGTCGTTTGTATTCTTCGAGAAAATTATATGCGTTGATCTGCCCAACGCTTCGAGCGAGTGGATGGGGAGCCGCATTCTCGAACTCGCCAAGTCCTTCGAAAGACTCTTCCAGAAAATCGATGGCCTGACCTACATCGACCAGTTCGGTACCAAGATGACGGGCGTGGCCCTAGATGGCAAAGTTGGAGGCCTCGCCTATCAAATGTACTGGGTGACGGACAGGCAGGCGGACGGATCGAGCCGTATGTGGAGCTATTACAAGGATGCATTCGAAGAGGCCCACGGCGTTAGTTCTATCATAAATGAAGAGATCATCGGAGAATCTCTAAAAGAGATCATTGTCATGCGCGATGGTTCGGTCTCGGAACAGGTGGGGGACTCGGAGCCCATTACCCTGATTACGCCTGGCTACCATCCTGCCCCGGAGTTGGGCGCGGCGTCAAATAACCCGTTGGCGTCGTACGAATCCGGGCAACTTTTCTCGGGGTGGGGACTCGGGACGCCACAAGCTGGTTTGGGTGGGGGAGCATACGATCCCTATTTGCCCTTCTCGACGACTGTGCCGCCGGGAGGGCAGGATGCGGATGCTCCGGTGCTTACCGAGAGCCCAGCGTTATCCACGCCAGCTGGTTCCGGGACAAGGTATTTCGCCGAGGTCGTCGATACGCCGGGCCCCGGGGATCTGATGGGCCAGCCATCTCCGCCGATTCAGGTGGTAGGCGATGCCCCCATGGATGCTTGGATGCCATCTCCTTGGGATCCGGACCCCTTTGGGTGCTTTTCATGGGAAGGGTCGCCCGAGTTTGATGATTGCTGGGGGTTGTATTCCTTAAGCTTCTTTTCGGTGTCTGAGCCGGGCCCAACAACCGAGTTAGAGTTTGTCGAGGCTCAAAGCGGCGAGCGCGGAAGTATCGCGGACTCTATATATCGCCACGATCTCCACAATGAGCAAGAGGCGGACGATCTTGTCTATGCGCCGGTCTTGGGATTGTTTTCATCGCCCCACCCCCCCGACCTAGCAGTTGGACAAGACATATATTGAACTTATCCGCACCGCAGCCCGTCTGAGGACCGATCAGGCCCACGATTGCGCCACGGCCGCCAGGCACGCGATCACCGAAGCGAACGCAATGGCCAGCCCGATCAGCTTGCGCTTTTCCAGCTCGGTCCAGAGCAGCACGCCGGTCAGGCACAGCGCGATCAGCGCGCCGCCGATGGTGTCCGACAGCAGCACCCAGGCCACGCCGGTGCCGTTGGCGCGATGGAAATTCTGGATCACACCCCACCAACTGGCGCTGCTGCGGCGGGCGCTGGCGGCGCCGCTTTGCGGCCAGAATTCCACCTGCACCTGATAGCCCGGCGCGCGGAACAGCGCCAGCCAGCGCTCGGGCTGGCGCGCGGAGACATCGCCCCAGCGCACATCCTGCGCCGTTTCCTTGCGGATGCGTTCGACCGGCTTGTCCAGCTTCAGGGCCTGCTGCAACCAGCGGCCCACCGCGGCGTCGGTTCGGGGCAGATCGGCGGGCGCCTGCAATTGCAGGGTCTCGACCACGGGCCCGGGCATGTCGATCTTGAGCACGGCGCGATGGTTTTGCAGGATGCCGCTGGCGCCGAACAGCAGGCCCAGCAGCGCGCCCCACAAACCGAGCCAGCCGTGGGCCTTGCGCAGCGCCTTCAGGTATTGACCGCGCCGCGCCGGCGGACGCGGCGGCCGGGCGGTGGCGGAGTTGGCGGAGGCGAGGCTCATGGCCGCGCCTCGCGCAGGCGCAACGCGGTGACGGTGAAGCTGTCCGCGGTGAAATGCCGTTGCGACTCGCCGCCGTCCGCCGGATAGACCTCGGTGTCGTCCATGCTGGCCACGTAGAGCCGGTCGGCCGACCGCACGGCGGCGACGGCGTTCGCGCCTTCGGTGCCGGGTATCCGGGCCAGCGCCTGGCGGCGGGCGGTGTCGTAGACGGTCAGGCCGTTCTCGCGGCGCGCCAGCAGCAGTTCTGCGCCGTCGCGCGCCAGGACCGCGAAGCCCCAACCGTGGCCGCTGCCGGGCAGCGCGGTGGCGCTGCGCTCGACCACGATGGGATCGCGGGCGGCGGTCGTTTCGGCGCCGGCCGGGGCCTGGGCGATCAAGGCTGCGGCGGCGCAGGTGGCGGACAAGGCGGCGCGCAGGCGCGGCGCGGCTCGAAGCGGGAACGCGGCCGGCGCGGGGGCAGGGATGGACGGTTGCATGCTCAGAATTCCACCCGCGTCGACAGCACGAACTGGCGCGCGTCGCCCATGGAGATGAAGTACTGGTTGGCGCTCGAGGTGTAGTAGGTGCGGTCGAACAGATTGTTGACGTTCAACTGGAACTGCACCTTGCGGCCGGCGACGCGGGTGTCGTAGGTGGCGAAGGCGTTGACCACGGTATAGGCCGGCAGCACGAATGAGTTGGCCGAATCGCCCGGGCGGGTGCCGACGTAGCGCGCGGCGGTCCCCAGCCGCAGGCGGCCTTCGCCGATCTGGCCGGCGTTGTAGACCAGCGCCAGCGAACCGGTGTGCTGCGCCACGTTCCACAGCCGGTTGCCCTGGTACTGCGGATCATCGGTGGTGCGCGCGTCCAGATAGGCGTAGCTGGCCATGAAGTCCCAGCGCGCCGACAGCGAGCCGCTCACGTCCAGCTCGACGCCGCGCGAGCGCGCCGCGCCGCTGGTGCGCCAGTCGGTCAGCTTGGTGACGTCGTTGTATTGCGACACCAGCACGTTGCGCTTGCGGATGTCGAACAGCGCCAGCGTGCCGGTGGTCTGGCCCGGCATGTCCCATTTCAGTCCCAGCTCCCACGACTTGGCCTGCTCCGGCGCCACGCCGGAGTCGATCACCGTGCCGCTGGTCAGCGGGGCGATGGTCGAGGTGGGCTTGAGCGATTCGGTATAGCTGCCATACAGCGACACCTCGGGCGTCCATTTGTAGACCAGGCCGGCGCGCGGCAGCCACTTGCCGCCCTCGATGTCGGTGTTGGTCTTGAACGGCCGGCCGCGACCCGCCAATTGCTCATAGTGCTGGTAGCGCAGCCCGCCCACCAGGATCCAGCGCTCGCCCAGGTGCAGCGAGTCCTGCAGGAAGAACGAGGTGGCACGCAGCTTGTCGGTCTGGTCGCTGTCGCTGGCGACCACGGTGTTGCCGGGATCCTGCTGGTCGTAGACCGGGTTGACGTAGCTGAAGGGCTTGGACAGGTTCTGCCGGATCAGGTCGGAACGGAAGATCTTGCGGCGCTCGTAGTCGGCGCCGAACTGCAGGTCGTTGCGCAGCCCGCCGATATCGACGCGGCCGTCGACGTAGCCGATCACGTAGTGGTCCGTGGACAGCGCGCCGCGGGTGCCGTCGTTGCTGCGCTTGATGGTGCCGGCCACCGGATCGATGGCGGTCACGCGCACCTGGTTGGCATCGTAGCGTTCCTGGTTCCAGCTATAGCCCAGGTGCGCCTTCCAGTTGTCGGTGACGCGCTGGTCGATGGTGACCTGGGCCAGCTCGGTGCTGCCCCACATGTTGTTGTAGGGCTCGTCCAGGCGGCGGCGCGAGGGGATGTCGAGCGGCTTGCCGGTGGTGGGATCGAGCGCGGTGCCGCGGTCGAACGGGTACAGGTAGTCGCGGTGCTCATAGGAGGCCACGATCTGCGTGTCCTGTCCATACCAGGCCAGCGACGGCGCCACCAGCGTGTCGCGGCGGCGGCCGAAATCGCGCCAGTAGTCTTCGTTCATGGTGTCGACCACCAGGCGGTAGGCCAGGCGCGAGTCGCCGATCGGTCCGGTGCTGTCGAGCGTGGCGCCGACGCCGTCGCGGCCCTGGGCATAGGTCGAACCCGTCAGCGTGATGGCGTGGTACGGCGTGAGCTGCGGCCGCTTGCTGACGATGTTGATGACGCCGCCCGGGTCCATGATGCCGTAAAGCAGCGACGCCGGACCCTTCAGGACTTCGACGCTGTCGGCGGCGGCGTTCAGGCCGCGGCCCTGCACCAGCGGCATGCCGTTGTGCATGATCGAGCCGTCGCGGTTGGCGCCGAAGCCGCGCTTCATCAGCGTGTCCTGGGTGCCGGCGAGCGTGTTGCCCTGGGTGATGCCGCTGACGTTGGCCAGCGCGTCGTCCAGGTTGCGCGGGCGCTGGTCGCGCAGCACTTGGGCCGGCACCACGTTGACCGCCTGCGGCTGGTCCAGCACAGCCAGCGGCGAACGTGTCACCGAGGCCACCGGCTCCGGCTGGTAGGCGCCTTCGGCGGTGGTCGCGCCCAGCACAGTCACCGGCTCCAGTTGGGCGGCATTGTCGCCGCTGGCCACCGGCCGCACCGTGTAGACGTTGTCCGAACGCCGCTCGGCGCGCAGGCCGGTGCCGTCCAGCAGCCGGCCGAAGCCCTGGTCCACGCTGTAGGCGCCCGACAGGCCGGGGCTCTGCTTGCCTGCCACCAGGCGGCCGTCCAGCGACAGCGTCACGCCGGCCTGGCTGGCGAACTGGCTGAGCGCCTGCGACAGCGGGCCGGGCGCGACCTGGAAGCCGGCCGGCGCCTGGGCCTGCGCGGGCGTGACGGCCAGCAGGACCGTTGGCGCGGTCAGCGCGGTGGCCAGCGCGCGGGCCAGGAGCGGAAAACGGAAGGGAGGGACGTGCATGGGATTCCTTGGCGGCGGACGCGCGAAACGCGTCGTACCTCTGCAGTGCCAAGCGAAAAGAAGAAAGGGGAACTGGAAACGCGCGGCTGTTACAAAATAGTTGGGCAAGCCGCCCGCGCCGGCCGGCGCTAGGCAGCCTCCAGCCGGACCCAGCCGGGCAACACGCGCCGGGCGCGCACGGGCAGGGTGGCTTCCAGCGCGCGCAGGATGTGGTCGGTGTCGGCCAGCGGGAACACGCCCACCAGCGGCAGTTGCGCGACCTCCGGCGTACAGGTGACGAAGCCGCGCCGGTAGCGCGCCAGCTCGGCGGCAAAGCGCGCCAGCGGCAGCCCGTCGGCCACCAGCTCGCCCCGGGTCCAGGCGTCGCGGGCGGGGTCGAGCGGTTCGGCCGCGTCGATGACGCGGCCGCTGAACCCCGTGCGGGTGCCGGCCTGCGCGATGCGGACGGGGGCATCGTCGGGACGGATCTCGACCGCGCCGGCGTAGACATCGAGCCAGGCGCGGCCGCCGTCGCGCAGCACGGCAAAGCGGGTGCCCAGCGCCCGCAGTTGCGCATAGCCCACGTCCAACAGGAACGGCCGGGCCGGCGCGCGCGGATCGGGATGGGTGTCGATCAGGGTTTCGCCGTCCACCAGCACCACGCGGCGCGCCCGCGCCTCAAAGCGCAGGTTGACCGCGCTGGCGGTGTTCAGCCACAGCCGCGAGCCGTCCTCCAGCGCGGCCTGGCGGGTCTGGCCGACATCGGTGCGCAGGTCGGCCAACTGGCGGCGGGTGGCCGGCTGATTCCAGGCGGCGGCGCCCACGCCGCCGACGCCGGCCAGCAGCATCAGCGTGCGCAGCGCGCGGCGGCGGCCGCGTCCGGCGCCGGTCAGGGCCTCCAGCGCCGGCTGGCCGGCCACGGATTCGAAGCGCGCGCTGATCGCGGCCACGGCGTCCCAGGCGCGGCGGTGTTCCGGCCGGGCATCGAGCCAGGCCTGCCATTGGCGGGTATCGTCGGCGCTGGCGCGCTCGTCGCCCAGGCGCGCGAACCAGTCGGCCGCGGCTTCGAGCACGCGGCGGTCGGGCGGGGCGGACAGCGTGGCGGGCCTCACCAGACGCCGTCCGCGATCAACAGGCATTGCAGCATCACCTGCGCCATGTATTTCTTCACCATGCGCTCGGACACGTCCAGGCGCTGGCCGATCTCGGCATAGGTGTAGCCGCCCAGTTGCGCCAGCAGGAAAGCCTCGCGGGCGCGGGCCGGCAGGCGCTGCAGCATGGCGTCGATCTCGACCAGCGCCTCCAGCACCAGCGCGCGCCGCTCGGGCGAGGGCGCGCAGGCCTCGGGGCGCTGGGCCAGGGCTAGCAGATAGGCGTGTTCGAGATCGCGGCGGCGCCACAGGTTGACCATCAGGCCGTGGGCGATGCGGGTCAGGAAGGCGCGCGGTTCGCGCAGGCCGGGCGTGTCGCGGGCGGCGATCAGGCGCACGAAGGTGTCCTGGGCCAGATCGGCGGCGTCGTGGTCGTCGCGCAGGCGACGCCGTAGCCACGCCGTCAGCCAGGCGTGGTGCGAGCGATAGAGCGTGTCGACGGCGTGGGGAGCCGGGAGGTCGCCGGGCGGCACGGGGACTCCAAACCTGAAAGAATAATGGGAATGGTTCCTATTATAGCTATTCGGGCCTGGAGTTCCAGCGGGGGATGTGCTTAGTCGTTGCGCTGGGCGAGGAACCGCCGCTGTTCCGCGTGCAGCGGATGGCTGTCGACGCGCCTGGCCATTTCCTGAGTACTCGTCCGCTTTCGTCGGGGCGCTCCTTTCGCCGCCTGGATCATCCATATACGTTGTCGAACATTGCTCCGTTGGCTTGGCGGGCTTCTGAACGTATATGGAAGCGACGATGAAGCGAAATCGCGCGTGGATCTTCGTGGCAACGGTGGCGCTGATTTGCGTGCTGCCGTTGTGGTGGTCGCTCTGGACTTCGGCCTCCCCGGTCGCGAACGAGAAAAGGGCGCCCGTCGCTGTGGTGGAAACGCCGACCACGCGGACGCCGTTTTCTCCTCCGAACGGTGGCAGGGATATCCGCTCGTTGAGCCTGCATCCGAATGGCGTGGATTGGCTGTTTGTCGAATGCGCCCAAAGCGGCGACAACCGCTGTGACGTCATGCGTTACCAACTCGATTCCGGCCGGCTGTATCGCTACGCGTTGCCGCCGGCCTATTCCTATACCTACGCGCGCTATTCACCCAAAGGCAATTTCATCGTGATGTCGCGCAGGCCTGTCCATGGCGGGTCGGAAGATGCCTTGGAGCGCTCGCTCCATGACAGTGAAATCGTGTTGATGCACCAGGACGGCCGCGGGCTGGAGGTCATCCCGACAGCGCCCGGCAACAAGCTGTGGCCGTTCATGTCACCGGACGAGACGCGCATCGCGTTCTGGCGAGCCGCTCGTCTGGTGCCGCCTGCCAAGCGCATCCGCCTGTTCGATTTCGATATCCGGGAATTTGATCGACGCGACAGAGTGGAACGGCCCTTTGCCCGCGTCTTTCATTTTGTCGACGGTGGGCAGGCGCAATACATCTCGGACGACGAGATCTTGTTTGAATCTTATGGGCCGATAGATCATTTCTCGGAATACCACCGTCGCTATGACGGCAATGAAATCTATCGAATGAAGCGAGGAACCGACACGGTGCCGACTCCTGATGTGTTCGATGGAATCGAACATATCAGGATGCCGTCCATGGATCGTGCAGGCAGTCTGTGCCTGTGGGGCCAGACACCCCGTTATGGCCTGACGGTTATCCGTATTGCGGCCGACGGTGAGCGCAGTGCATGGCTGCAAGAAGACGGGTCGGAGGCGTCGTTCGATCCCAGGGAAGTGGTTTGCGATCCGAACGGCAAATATATCGCGTCCATTTATCGGGATCATCCCCTACGTTTTGGTGGCGGGGCAGGGGGGCTCGCCATGCTCGACATTGCTGCCAACAAATGGGTCACATTGCCGTTGCCGCCACGGGCGGAGGCTGAGGAAATTCCGGTGGTCATCTCCAACGGGGAGATGCATCGAGTCGCAAAGTAGTTTTCAAAAGCAGTTCATTGACGAGTGGGAAATGGCATGGCAACAGATGATGGCAGCATCAGTGTGCAAAACCCGAGTTGGAATCCCTCCAGCTGGCTTCCGGTATACGGTCGATGGTGCGGGCCGGATTGGTCCGCGGGAGCGCGCGGAGTAACGAAGACTGTGGAAGAGCTTCTTCGAGAGCCCGTATTCAAGCGTGTCGGTCCCGGTGGAGGGGTGAAGGTGGACAGTCCGCTGGATGAACTCTGCAGGGCGCATGATATTGCCTACGTTAAGGCCATGGATCATCCGGACCACGAGGCAGCGCAGAAATTTCATGCGGATCTGGATCTGTTAAACGACCTCGTGGCGCTGGACCAGACCAAGCTCACGAAAGATGAGAAGACCTACAGCAAACTGATGGCGGTCGCTTTCGCCGAGAAGATCTTCAACGTCGATGTCCCTGCGCTTGGCTACGAGGTGGTCATGACGGCCATGAAGGATCTGATGCTATCGCTCGCAAGCCTCTTCGACAAGATTGATGGGTTGTCCTATATGGATCAGTTCGGCGCCATGATGTGGGGGGCGGTCAATGAAGGAGAACTCCACGGCGGATTCGGTGATCAGGAGTTCTGGGACATCCCGTTCACACGATTCACGCTGATCGCGACCGATGCGGCCGGGGCGGGTGCGGTGATTGCGTATTACGAGGATCCGTATCGGGAAGCGCATGGCATCGCAGCCGTGGTCGCGGGCGAAATAGTCGAAGGATCGTCCCGAACGATCACCCTCTATGATGGGGGCTTTGTCACTTCGCAATCCGGTCTGCAGGACCCTGTCGTGCTGGCGGAGCCTTCGACCATGGCCTGGCCTGGGCTGTATCTCGACGATCTTCAGGTCTTCCCTGACGTGATCCCTGTCAGGCCGCCTGCGGCGACATCGGCGCCTCCAGCAAGCGATCCGGATCCGGATATGGCGAGTATGCCGATACCTTCGATCATGGACATCGGGCCGATAACCTCACATCCATTGCCGTCGGTCCCGTTGCCGTCGTTACCCGAACCCACCGCTCCTCCCAAGGAGCAATCGACGCCGCCCGACAGAACTGATGGCGGTCCGTTTTACGCGGTGTTGGTGGACCCTCCGTTTCCCGACGACGGGACCGGATTGAAGGGGCCTCCACCGCCGCCCATTGTGGTCCATGGCAGTCCCGTCAATGACTGGATCAACGCGACCTGGGATATGTTCCAATGCGACAGCCCCGATTTTTTCACGAAGACTTTCTGCGATGGCCTGCTGCGCGACGCATATCCCATGTCGATCGACTGGGCCGGTAACCTCTCGATAAGGCAGGACCTCAATCAGCTCGTTACAGCCGATTCCGGCGTGACGGCGACGCTGGCGCAGGGAGATAGTCAGTCCGGTGCGCTGTTGTCCGATACGGGCAATGCGTGGCTGTTCGAAGAAGGTTGGGCGGTCGCGGATGCCGCTTGCGCCTTGGTGGGCAATAACCTCGATGATGTGGGTTGGTGATTCGCATTTGCGCGCCCCGCAGGCTGGCAAGCGCGGACAACCCACCTTTGAGTCAAAGCGCGGAGCCGGCCCTTGATTGGCCGATATTCGGCGACAGTCAGAGGCCGGCTCCGCTCGCCGCTTACTTGAACAACGCCGCGTTCTCTTCCAGCACCGCATCCGCGCATTGCGCGTCCAGGTTGCCGCCGGGCGCGCCGGCCACGCCGATGGCGCCGATGACGTTGTTGCCGGCCTTGATCGGCACGCCGCCGCCCAGCAGCAGGTAGCCGGGGATGTCGGTCAGGTTGGCGGCGCCGGGGTTCTTCTGCGCGTTCTCCATGATGGCCAGCGTCGGCGCCTTGGCGGAGGCCGAGGTGAAGGCCTTGGCGCGGCTCGCCTCGATGGTGTGGGGGCCGGCGTTGTCGGCGCGCACGAAGGCCTTGAGCAGGCCGGCGCGGTCGACCACCGAGGCGCTGACGTTGTAGCCCTTGGCCTGGCAGGCGGCGACGGCGGCGGTGGCCAGCTTCTGGGCGTCGGCGGTCGAGATATTGCTTTCGGTGAGCACGGCGGCGTGGGCTGCGCCGCTGACGGCGAGCGTGGCAACCAGGGCGGCGAGCGGGTGGCGGGTCATGGTCTGCGTCCTTTATTCGTGTGGGGATCAGGAGCAGTCAGTGTGGCCAAAAGGCTGGCGGCGCGGTATACGCCCGATTACCCACGCGCCTCCGTAGCGCTACGGAGGCGGCGTGCGCGACGAGGCTGACGTTGGCGTCACTCCAGCAGCGTGGCGTACTGGCGGATCAACTGCGCCAGCGAGTCGGCCTCGAGCTTGGCGAACACATTGGCGCGGTAGGTTTCGACGGTCCGCGGTGACAGGTCGAATTCGCGCGCGATCTCCTTGTTGCTCAGGCCTTGCACGATGCGCTCCAGCACCTCGTGCTCGCGCGCGGACAGGCGCGCCAGGCGGTCGGCAGCGGCCTGGGTCACGGCCAAGCGTTCGCGGCGGGCGATGTGGCCGCGCACGGCGGTCTGCACCGCGTCCAGGAAGATGTCGTCGTCCACCGGCTTCTGCAGGAATTCCATGGCGCCACCCTTGAAGGCGCGGCGGCACAGGTCGACGTTGGCGTGGCCGGTCAGCATCACCACCGGCAGGTCGGAGGCTTCGGCCAGGCGCGCCAGCACATCGAGTCCGCTGATGCCGGGCATGCGGATGTCGAGCACCACGCAGCCGATGGTGCGCGGCGACAACTGCGCCAGGAACTGCTGCGGATCGCCGTAGCCGGCGCTGCGCAGGCCGACGCTGCGCAGCAGCAGCGCCAGCGCGTCGCGTACGGCGTCGTCGTCGTCCACCAGGTAGACCAGCGGCGATTGGTCGGGCAGGTTCATGCGGGGCCTCCGGCCAGGGGCAGGGTCAGGCTGAAGCAGGCGCCCGAGGGCTGCAGGTTGCGCGCGGCCAGGCGGCCGTCCATCGCGCCAGCCAGCGTTTCGCACAGCGCCAGCCCCAGGCCCATGCCCTGCGCGCGGGTGGTATAGAACGGCGTGAACAGCCGCGGCAGCGCGTCGGCTGCGATGCCCGGTCCGTTGTCGCTGACGCTGAAGACGTAGGTGGCGCCGTCGGCGCGGCCTTCGAGCGTGATCTGGCGCGGCCCCGGGGCATCGGCCAGCGCGTCGGCGGCATTCTGCACCAGGTTGTGCAGGATCTGTTCGAGCGCGACCCGCTCGGCCAGGGGCCGCGCCTGCGGGCTGGCGTTGTGCCAGTGCAGGCGGATGCCCTGGCGCGCCAGTTCGGGTTCGCGCAGGAAACGCAGCGAGGCCGCCAGCGCGTCCGGGTCCAGCGCCTCGCGCCGGCCGGGCGCGCTGGGCTGCACCAGCGCCCGCATGCGGCTGATGATATCGGCGGCGCGCTTGGCCTGTTCCGCGCTGGCCAGCAGGGCGCGGCGTACGCTGGGGCGTTCTTCCTCGTCGTCCAGCAGGCGTTGCGCGGCGCGGGTCTGCGCCAGGATCGCGGTCAGAGGCTGGTTCAGTTCGTGGGCGATGCCGGCGGCCATTTCGCCCAGCGTGCTCAGCCGCGCCATGGATGCCAGCCGCGCCTGTTCCTGCTGGCGCCGCGCCTCGGCGCGCGAGCGCCGCGTGGCGGTGACGCCCGCCACCAGCAGCGCGCTGGTCAGGCCCCACAGACTCCAGGGCAGCCAGGGCCAGGAGGCGGGCGTGAGGGTGCGCGTGCTGTGCAGCGCGAACGGCTGGCTGGCCGCGCCCAGCGGCTTGGCGAGCGCCAGTGGCCAGCCGGGGCCGGCCGGCGCCGGCTGGCGTTGCAGCAGGGGCAGCGGCTGTTCGCCGATGGCGAGCGTCAGGTTGGCCAGGCCAGAGGGGAAGTCGGCGGCGGGCACGAGTTCGCGGGCGTCCACCAGCAGGCTCCAGCCGGACGGCGCCACCAGCCAGTAGCGGGCGGCATCCAGCGGCAGCGTGACAGGGCGGCCCAGGGTGCGGGCCTGCTCGACCGCGGCGCGCAGGCCGGGCGGTTCGGCCGTGCTGCCCGCCCAGGCGCCGTCGGGCAGGTAGCCGAGCGCCTGCAACTGCGGCATGGCCGGCCGCAGGCTGGGAAACAGCCGTTCGGGCGCGGGCGGGTGCGACAGCGCGGACAGCGTCGCCAGCACGGCTTCGTGCTGCACGGTCTTCTGGCTCAGCATGCGCTGCGCCACGCTGGTGTCCTGGAAGAAGCGTTCGTATTGGTCGACGTAGTGCTGGCGCCCGATCCAGAGGGCGCCCAGGCAGAACAGGACCAGCCAGGCGAGGAGGGCGCGGTGGCGCAGCGGGGGATTCACGCTGGAATTATGCCCCGCGGCCAATGCGGCGCGGAATCCGTAGGGCTACGGAGGCGTCGCGGCTCACGCCGCCAGGCGGCCGTCGTGGCCGGGCGCGGCCTGGGCGGCGGCCGACAGCGCCATCTGGTGCAGGGCGGCCACCAGGTCCGACTGGGTCACCAGGCCGGCCAGCACGCGGCCCTCGTCCAGCACAGGCACGCAGTGCAGGGCGTCGGACATGGGGCGGGCCAGTTCGATCGCGGGCAGGTCGGGCGTGGCGAACGGCACCTCGGAACGCATGCAGTCGGCCACCAGCAGGTCGGCCGGCGCGCCGCCCGCGGCCGCGACCTGGGCTGGACGGCCGCGTCGGGCCAGCGCGTCGGCCTGCGCCAGCATGCCGGCGTAGTGACCGGCGGAATCGAGCACCGGCAGCCATTGCAGGCGGTGCTTGTCGAACAGGCGCACGGCGTAGTCCAGCGGATCCTGCTGCCGCACCACGACCACGTCGCGCGACATGATGTCGGCGCAGCGTACGTCGCCGAAGCGCCGCCGGCTGGCGCGCAGCTCGGCGGCCAGCACGATGTCCTCGAGGTCTTCCTTGCTGATGTCGAGCAGCTCGCCGCGCTGCGCCAGGGCCTCGTCCAGGTCGGCGCGCGAGAAGCCCAGGCGGGCGCTGGGCGCCGGGTCGCGGGTCTGGTGGCCGGGCGCGGGCTCGACGTGGCGGCGGGGATAGTTGCGCCTGAGCAGGCCGTTGAAGACCACGGCGATGCCCAGCAGGATGGCGGAATTCAAGGCCACCGGCCACAGCACGAAGCCATAGCCCAGCGCCGCCACCTGCGGCCCGCCCAGCACCGCGGTCAGCGCCACCGCGCCGCTGGGCGGATGCAGGCAGCGCAGCGAGAACATGGCGGCGATGGCCAGCGCCGCCGCCGTGGCCGCGGCCACGCCGGGATCGGCTATCGCCTGCGCGCAGAACACGCCGATCAACGCCGACACCAGGTTGCCCGCCATGATCGACCAGGGTTGCGCCAGCGGGCTGGCCGGCGCGGCGAACAGCAGCACGGCCGACGCGCCCATCGGCGCGATGAACCAGGGATTGGCGTTGCCCAGGGCGTGGTGGCCGACCCATTCAGTGCAGAACAGCCCGACCAGCGCGCCCAACGCGCCATAGAGCTTTTCGCGCAGATTGACGCCAACCGGCGCCGGCGCGAACGCACCGAGCCAGCGCTTGATAGCCACAGCCAAAACTTTACCTCGCCGCTTCAGATATATCGGGGGACGACAATTTATCACGCGGCGCGCCGGCCGGCGGCATGAGCTTGTGCCGCCGGGTCATGAGAGGCGGGCGGAATCACCGCTCGGCGTCGTCGCCGATGCGGGCCAGCAGGCGGGTCAGCAACGGCCGCATGGCGCGTAGTTCTTCGAGGTGCGAGGCCGACAGGCTGGCCAGGATGCGCTCGGCCTTGTCCGTCAGCACCACCTCGACGCGGCGGCCGTCTTCAGGGTCGGGTTCGCGGCTGACGAGGTCCAGCCGTTCGAGGCGATTGACCAGTTCGGCGGCGGTATGCGGGCGCACCAGCAGGCGCTCGGCGATCTCGCCGACATAGAGACCGCGGCGGCCGGGCGCGCCGGGCCGGCTGCCCTTGATGGCCAGCAACGCCTGGTGCTGCTGCGGCATCAGGTCGAGGCCGGCCGCGGCGTTTTCGCTGAAGGCGGCGAACTTGCGCAGCGCGTAGCGGAAATCGGCCAGCAACTCGTAGTCGGTGGCGGATGGCAGGGCGGGGGCTGGGGAACGTTTCACCCGGCCGATTCTAATATATATCGTGATACGATATATTTGACTTTTCGCAAACAGCGGCCGATCACCGTCCTCGCGGACGCGGCGGCCGCGCGTTCCGTTTCCCTCTCCTCGCCTCGAACCATGCCTCCCGTTTCCTCTTCCGTGCGCGCCTTGCGGCTGGGCGACTTCACCACCGACAAGCGTGTCGTGCTGCTGATGGCGCTGGCCGTGCCGACCGGCCTGGCCAGCGTGGCCGCCGCCTGGGCCTTGCTGCGCCTGATCGCGCTGTGCACCAACCTGGCCTACCACGGCCTGTTCTCGTTCGCCGACCTGCCCATCACCACCGGCCGCCTGGGGCCGGCGTCGGTGGCCATTCCCGTCATTGGCTGCCTCATCATCGGTCTGATGGCGCGCTACGGCTCGGAGAAGATCCGCGGCCACGGCATTCCGGAAGCGATGGAAGCCATCCTGATCGGCAAGAGCCGCATCGCGCCCAAGGTGGCGGTGCTCAAGCCGGTGTCGTCCGCCATCTCGATCGGCACTGGCGGTCCCTTCGGCGCGGAAGGCCCCATCATCATGACCGGCGGGGCCATCGGCTCGCTGCTGGCGCAGACCATCCACCTGAACGACGGCGAGCGCAAGACGCTGCTGGTGGCCGGCGCCGCCGCGGGCATGACGGCGATCTTCGCCACGCCCCTGGCGGCGGTATTGCTGGCGGTGGAGCTGCTGCTGTTCGAGTGGAAGCCGCGCAGCTTCCTGCCGGTGGCCACCGCGGCGCTGGTGGCGGCCGTGGCGCGCGCCTTCGCGCTCGATGGCGGGCCGGTCTTCAGCTATGCCGGCGTCATGGCATTCACCCCGTGGCATCTGGTGGCCTGCGCCGCCGTGGGCGTGCTGGCGGGGCTGGGCTCGGGCGCGCTGACGGCACTGGTCTACGCGGCCGAGGACCTGTTCGAGAAACTGCCGCTGCACTGGATGTGGTGGCCGGCGCTGGGCGGCCTGGCCATCGGCATCGGCGGCCTGATCGATCCGGCCGCGCTGGGCGTGGGCTACGACAACATCCGCCATCTGCTGACGGGCGACCTGGCCTTGCAGGCGGTGTTGCTGCTGCTGGTGGTGAAGGTGGCGATCTGGTCGATCGCGCTGGGCTCGGGCACCTCGGGCGGGGTGCTGGCGCCTTTGCTGATCTTCGGCGGCGCGCTCGGCGCGCTGGCCACGCCGCTGCTGCCGCCGGCCGCGCCGGGCTTCTGGGCGCTGGTGGGCATGGCGGCGATGATGGGCGGCACCATGCGGGCGCCCCTGACGGCCACTTTGTTCGCGGTCGAGCTGACCGGCAACCTGGGGGCCTTGCTGCCGGTGCTGGCGGCCTGCGTGTTCGCCTACGGCGTCACGGTGCTGCTGCTGCGCCGCTCGATCCTGACCGAAAAGATCGCGCGGCGCGGCCACCATGTCAGCCGCGAGTACCGTGTCGATCCGTTCGACCTGCTGCGCGCCAGCCAGGTGATGTCCACGCCGGCGCAGACGCTGCCCGACAGCCTGACGGTGGCGCAGGCGATCGCGCATTTCACCACCGCGCAACCGGTCCACACCAGCTATCCCGTGGTCGATGAGGTCGGGGCGGCGGTGGGCGAGGTGACGCGCGCCGACAGCCTGGCCTGGGCGCTGGAACCGGCACTGCATGGGCGGACGCTGGCACAGGCGCTGTCAGGGCGAGAACTGGTCCATGGCTTTCCCGAGGAACTGGCCAGCCAGATCGCCGACCGCATGGCGCTGTCCGGCGCCGGCCGCGTGCCGATCCTGGACCGCGACAGCGGCCGGGTGCTGGGCATCGTCGGCCGCAAGGACCTGTTCCGCAGCCGCGCCCGGCGGCTGCGCGAGGAAGCCGAGCGCGCGTCGTTCCTGCGGCGGGCGTCGTCCGCGGGCGGCTGAGTCCATCGGCCGCTTCGACGGGCCGACGCCAGGCTAGGCGCGGTCGTCGGCCGCGCGCAATTGCCAGAGGGCGTCGAGCACGTGCTGGGTGGCGCGTTCGACCTGCCCGTCGCGATGGGCGATGCCCAGCGGCCGCCACAGCGCCGGGCGCAGCGGCCGCATGGCGATGCGCGGGTCGGCCTGAGGCGCGGTGGCTTCGTGCGGCAGCAGCGTGGCGCCGTAGCCGGCCGCCACCAGGCTCTTGATGGCATCGTTGTAGTTCAGTTGGATGCGCGGCCGCGGCTGCAGCCCGGCGCTGGCGAACCATTCCCCGGTCTGGCGCGACAGGCGCGTGCTGGCGTCGTTCAGGATCAGCGGCCGGTCGCCAAGCCAGGCCGGCGTGACGCGCGCCGGCGGGTTCCAGGCGGCGGGCAGGAAAGCCATGATGGGATCGCGCCGCCAGGGCCGCAGCACCAGGCCCGGCACCGGCGGCTGCGGCAACGCCACCAGGCCCACGTCGAGCGCGCCGTCGCCCAGTTGCTGCAGGGTTTCCTGCGAGGTCAGCACGGCCACCTGGACATCGATGCCCGGGTGTTCGCGGCCAAGCGCTTCCAGCGCCTGCGGCAGCAGGTGAGCGATGGCGCCGGTCGACGCCCCCAACCGCACCCGGCCGGCCAGGCCCTGCACCTGGCGCTGCACGTCGTCGAGCGCCTGGTCGGCCTCGGCCAGGATGCGGCGCGCGCGCTCCAGCAGGGTGTCGCCGATGGGCGTGGGGCGGACCTGGCCGCGCTTGCGCGTCAGCAGCGTCGCGCCGACGCGCGCCTCCAGGTCGGCCACGTGCAGGCTGACGGTGGGCGGCGCCAGGTGCAGCGCACGGGCGGCGTCGGCGAAAGAACCGAGGTCGGCGATGGCGACCAGGGTGCGCAGGCGGTCCAGGTTGATTTCACGCATGGCGGTTTCGTTCAGGAATTCTGAATCTTGTCGTCATGATATTCGACTTTTCGTATGGCGTGAGATCGGCAATCATGAACACCCGGATCCATTTCCGACCCAATCCGCCGGCGCCATGCCGGCTCTTTCGCAAGGCCACGCACATGACGCATCCCCTAGTATTCATCGACGGCGACCAGGGCACCACCGGTCTGCAGATCCACGAACGGCTGCGGGGCCGCACCGACCTGCGCCTGCTGACGCTGGCCGAGGGCGACCGCAAGGATCCGAGGCGGCGCGCCGAGGCCATCAACGCCAGCGACATCGCCATCCTGTGCCTGCCCGACGAGCCCGCGCGCCAGGCGGTGGCGTCCATCGTCAATCCCGAGGTGCGGGTGATCGACGCGAGTTCGGCGCACCGCACCACCGCGGGCTGGGTCTACGGCTTCCCGGAAATGGAAGCCGGGCAGGCGCAGCGCATCGCCCAGGCCAAGCGCGTCAGCAATCCTGGCTGCTACCCAACGGGCGCCATCGCCCTGCTGCGCCCGCTGGTGCAGGCCGGCCTGGTGCCGGCCGACTATCCGCTCAGCGTGTACGCGGTGTCCGGCTATTCGGGCGGCGGCCGCGCCAGCGTCGATGCCTATGAGGGGCCGGGCGCCACCGGCGGGCTGGCCTTCCAGGTCTACGGACTGGGCCTGGCGCATAAGCACACCCCGGAAATCGAGCGCCACGCCGGCCTGACACAGCGGCCCGTGTTCGTGCCGTCGTACGGGGCGTTCCGCCAGGGCATCGTGCTGACCGTGCCGCTGCAACTGCGGCTGCTGCCCGCTGGCGTCAGCGCCGCGCGCTTGCAGGACTGCCTGGCCGGCCACTATGCTGGCGCCCGCCACGTGCAGGTGGTGGCGGCGCAGGACGCGGCGGCGCACACGTTCCTGGACCCGCAGGCGCTCAACGGCACCAACGACCTGCGGCTGGCCGTGTACGGCAACGCTGACCATGGCCAGGTGCTGCTGAGCGCGGTGTTCGACAACCTCGGCAAGGGCGCGTCGGGCGCGGCGGTGCAGAACCTGGATCTGATGCTGGACGCGCTGGCCCTGGCCGAGGCCTGAAGCGCCAGCGGTTTGTCAGGCGATTTCTGCTCAACTGGGCAGGCGCTGCCGTTCCGGCCGCGCCTGCCTGGGATCCCCTGCCTGGAATCCGCCGCCTGAAGCTTGCATGACCCTGGAAATCCTGCACCGCACGCCGCTCTGGGTATGGGCCCTGTTCGCGCTGCTGCTGTACCGCGGCATACGCGCGCTGCGGCCGCGTCAGCTCTCGGTGTCGCGCACTTTCCTGTTGCCGGTGCTGTTCCTGGTCTGGGTGTTGGTGTCGATCCATGGGGAAGTCACGGACCTGCGGACCGCCTACGAGGCTTTCGCGGCCGGCATGGCCGTGGGCGGCGTGCTCGGCTGGATCTTGTGGGCGCGGGCCGGCCGCGCCACCTATCACCGGGAAACAGGCATGATCGAGCGGCCGGGGTCGCCGATCACGCTGGTCCTGCTGGCGCTGGCCTTCGCGTCCAAGTTCGTGCTGATGACGATGCTGGCGCGCAACCACGGACTGGCCGCCGACGCCGTGTTCTCGGCGGCATTTGGCGGCGTGTCCGGGCTGGTCGACGGCATGTTCTGGGGCGGCACGCTGTCGCAGGTGTGGCACCTGCGACACCTGGCACTGCCGCCGCTGGCGCGGCGCTGACACGGCGGGCGCCAGGCGGACACGTCGGCCGGCGGTGGCTGCCCGCTTCCTTGCGCGAGCCTGTTGCGAGATCCGATCACATCGATGCGCCCGCCGAGCCGCCCGCATCGCGGTCCGCCAGCGTGTCCACCACCAGCGTGCGCAGCCAGCGCGTGCCGGGGTCGCTCTCGAAACGCGGGTGCCAGTGCACCGTGACGCTCAGCGGCGGCAACGCCAGCGGCAGCGGCCGGATCTCGAAGGCGTTGTCGCGGTTGAACCAGACCGCGGCGCGGTATGGCAGGGTGACGGTCAGGTCGGTGCGTCGCACGATCTCGGCGGCGGCCGAGAAATGCGGCAACGTCAGGTACGGCTGGCGGTGCAGACCGGCTTCGCCTAACACGTCGTCCAACAGGCGGTGGGCGCTGGCGCGCGAGGCCACCAGAATGTGGTCGAGCCGCTTGAACTGGCCCCGCGTCAGCCCGGCCGACAACACCGGGTGGCCGCGCCGGCCCATGCAGGCATAGCGCTCGCTGAACAGGTCGGCGTGGCGCGTGTGGCGGCCCAGGCCGGCCAGGTTGCCGATGGCCAGGTCGATGTCGCCATCCTTGAGCGCCTGCGGCAGTTGTTCCAGCGCCACCTCCACCACCTCCACCTGCAGGCGCGGCGCCAGCGCGTGCACGCGTTCCATCAGGCTGGGCAGGAACACCATCTCGCCGATATCCGACATCGACAGCCGGAACCGCCGCGTGCTGCTGGCAGGTTCGAAATGCTGCCGCAGGCTGACCGCCTCGGCAAAGCTATTCATGCCGCGTTCGATCGGGTCGGCCAGCGCGAAGGCCACCGGCGTGGGCCGCATGCCCGAAGGGGTGCGCACGAACAGGGGATCGTCGAACTTCTCGCGCAACCGGGCCAGGGCATAGCTCACGGCGGGCTGCGTCAATTGCAGCCGCTGGGCCGCGCGGGTGACGCTGCGTTCATGCAGCACCGTCAGGAAAACCCGCATGAGATTCAAGTCGAAGTCCACGCTCGCCCTTGTTATCAGTCTGGTTTATGCAATGAATAATACCCATAAATTTGACACATAAATAGTTGATTCCTAGACTAATTTTCATGAGCCGCGGCAGTGACCACGCGGCCGCCGACAACAAGGGGAAGAGCACGTCATGCATGCATTGACTTTGCCGTCGCTGTTGCGCGACCAGGCGGCACGCCAGGGAACGCGGCCGTGGATCCAGGCGCCGGGCGGCGCGCTGCGTTACGCCGAGGCGCCCGAGCACGCGGCCCGCTGGGCGGCGCTGCTGGCCCAGGCCGGCGTGGGCCGTGGCGACCGTGTCGGCCTGATGGCCGGCAACCGCATCGAGTTCATGTCGCTGGTGCTGGGCTGCGGCTGGCTGGGCGCGGTGGTGGTGCCGATCAACACCGCGTCGCGCGGCATGCAGTTGCAGCACATCCTGGCCAACAGCGGCTGCGTGCTGCTGGTGGCGGACACGGCATCCTGCCCGGCACTGGCCGGCCTCGACGCCGCCGGCCTGGCCCTGCGCCAGATCTGGCTGCTGGACGATGGCGCGGACGGCTCGGCCGCCGCTGCGTCCGGCCTGCCGGCCCCCGCCGCCGCGCTGCCGGCCTTGCCGGACGGGCTCGCGCCCGAGGCCGACCTCGGCCCCGGCGATACGCTGGCGATTCTCTACACCTCCGGCACCTCGGGTCTGTCCAAGGGCGTGTGCTGCCCGCACGCGCAATTCCATTGGTGGGGCGTCATCGCCGCCCGCAACCTGGAGATCGGCGCCGACGACGTGCTCTACACCAGCCTGCCGCTGTTCCATACCAACGCGCTGAACGCCTGTTTCCAGGCGCTGGCGACCGGCGCCTCGATCGTCTGCGACGAGCGCTTTTCGGTCAGCCGTTATTTCGAGCGGCTGGCGGCCACGGGCGCCACCGTCACCTATCTGCTGGGCGCGATGGTGCCGATGTTGCTGGCGCGTGAAACGTCGGCGGCCGAACGCGGCCACCGCACCCGCATCGCGCTGGCGCCGGGCGTGCCCGAACGCTTCCATGCCGTCTTCACCGAGCGCACTGGCATCGCGCTGCTGGAAGGCTACGGCTCCACTGAAACCAACTTTGCGCTGGGCGGCACGCTGGCCGAGCAGCGGCCGGGCGCGATGGGCCGGGTCGCGCCCGAGTTCGACGCCATCGTCGCGGACGAGCACGACGCGCCGCTGCCGGACGGCGAGGCCGGCGAACTGCTGCTGCGGGCGCGGCCGCCGTTCGCCATCGCCACCGGCTACTTCGGCATGGCCGACAAGACGGTCGAGGCCTGGCGCAACCTGTGGTTCCACACCGGCGACCGCGTGGTGCGCGACGCCGACGGCTACTTCCGCTTCCTGGACCGCATGAAGGACGCGATCCGCCGGCGCGGCGAGAACATCTCGTCGTACGAGGTCGAGCAGGTGCTGCTGGCGCATCCGTCGGTGGCGGTGGCGGCGGTCTACGCCGTGCGCTCGGAGCTGGCCGAGGACGAGGTCATGGCGGCGCTGGTCTGCAAGCCGGGCTGCGCGCTCACGCCTGAGGCGCTGCTGGATTTCTGCCAGCCGCGCATGCCGTATTTCGCCGTGCCGCGCTATCTGCGCATGCTCGACGACCTGCCGCGCACCGAGAACGGCAAGGTCCGCAAGTTCCGGTTGCGCGATGAGGGCGTGACGGGCGACACCTGGGATCGCGACGCCGCCGGCTACCGCGTGGCGCGCTGAATCCCGTCCATATATATAAAACAAGGGGTAAGACCATGACGTTGGCATACCAGGGCGCGGCGCAGAGCGCCGACGAGCAGGCCCGCAGGAAGCGCACGCGGCGGGTGGTGATGGCGTCCGTCGCGGGCAACGCGATGGAGTGGTACGACTTTTTCATCTACGGCACGGCGGCGGCGCTGGTGTTCGGCGAGCTGTTCTTTCCCAAGGGCACCGATCCGCTGCTGGGCACCATGGGCGCCTTCGCCGGCTTTGCGGTGGGCTTTCTGGCGCGGCCGCTGGGCGGCGTGGTCTTCGGCCACATCGGCGACCGCTACGGCCGCAAGCTGGCGCTGGAATGGACGCTGGGCATCATGGGCGCGGCCACCTTCCTGATCGGGCTGTTGCCCACCTATGAGCAGATCGGCATCTGGGCGCCGGTGGCGATGGTGGTGCTGCGCGTGCTGCAAGGCGCGGCGGCCGGCGGCGAATGGGGCGGCGGCGTGCTGCTCATCAGCGAGGCGGTGGGCGGCAAGCGCCGCGGCTATTTTTCGTCGTTCAGCCAGTTGGGCGTGGCGGGCGGCTTTGTGTTGTCTTCCGGCGTCTTCATGCTGGCGCAGCAACTGCCGCAGGAGGCCTTCATGAGCTGGGGCTGGCGCCTGCCGTTCCTCCTGAGCGTGCTGATCTTCGGCATCGGCCTGTACATCCGCAAGCACATCCCGGAAAGCGATGAATTCGTGCAGGCCAGGAAGACCGCCAAGCGCGGCATGCCGGCGGTGGAGGTGTTCCGCCGCTATCCGCGCCAGGTGTTCACGGCCATGGGGCTGCGCGTGGCGGAGAATGGCGGCTCGTACATCTTCCTGGCGTTCGCGCTGGCCTACGGCAAGTTCCTGGGCATTCCCAATGACGTGATGCTGGGCGGGGTGCTGGCGTCCATGTTCATCGAGCTGGGCACGCTGGTGTGGTTCGGCCACCTGTCGGACCGCATCGGCCGGCGCGCCGTCTACCTGATCGGCTCGGCCGGCTTGATGCTGGCGGCGTTTCCGTTCTTCTGGCTGGTGCAGACCAAGGAGCCGGTGTGGATCTTCCTGGCGTTCTTCCTGGGCAATACGGTCTGCCACGCGGCCATGATCGGCACCCAGCCGGCGTACTTCGCCGAGCTGTTCCCGGCCGAGGTGCGCTACACCGGCCTGGCGCTCGGCCACGAGCTGGCCTCGGTGTTCGCTGGCGGCCTGTCGCCGCTGATCGCCATGGCGCTGCTGCGCAAGTATGAATCGGCCACGCCGGTGGCGTGGTTTCTGGTGGGGATGGCGGCCATCACGGTCATCACCTTGCTGCTGACGCGCGAGCCGCCGCGCCAGGAATCGGCATGAGCGCCGGTCCCGGCATCGTCGGCGTGGGCGAGACGCCCGCGCTGCGCCATCCCGAGCCCGGCTGCGACACGGCCACGCTGATCGCGCGGTCGGTGCGGCTGGCGCTGGACGACGCCGGGTTGCGGCCGGCGGACGTCGACGGCCTGGGGTTGGCCTCGTTCACGCTGCGCCCCGACCGCGCCATCGACATGGCGTGGCGGCTCGGGCTGACGCTGGACTGGTGCATGCAGGACGAGATGGGCGGCGCCAGCGCCATCAACCTGCTGCGCCACGCCTGGCTGGCGCTGCGGGCCGGGCAGGCGCGCACCATCGTGCTGGTGGCGGGCGACCATTTCAGCGGCGCCGACTTTGCCGCGCTGGTGGGGCGCTACAACCGCAGCGCGCAGGATTACCTGAGCCCCCTGGGCTGCGCCGGACCGAACCCGCTGTTCGCCATGCTGACGCAGCGGCAGATGGCGCGGACCGGCCTGCGGCGCGAGGACTATGGCGCGCTGTGCGTGGCGCAGCGCGCCTGGGCCGGCGCCAATCCCAACGCTGCCTATCGCCAGCCACTGACGCTGGCGCAGTATCTGGAGGCGCCGATGGTGGCCGAGCCGCTGGGCCGGCTCGATTGCGTGCCGGTGGTCAGCGGCGCCTGCGCGCTGGTGCTGCAGGCGCGGCCGCAAGGCGTGCACGTCGCGCTGCGGGCCAGCGGCGCGCGCTACAACGCCGACCAGCAGGAGGGCGACGGGCTGGTGACCGGTATCGCCGGGTTCGCGCCCGTGCTGTGGGCCGAGGCTGGCCTCGGGCCGCAAGACATGGACGTGGTCGGCGTGTACGACGATTACCCGGCCATGGCCGTGGCGCAGTTGTGCGACCTGGGCCTGGCGCCGGCGGACGACCTGCCGGGGTTCATTGCGCGCCGCATCGCCACGCGCGAGTTGCCGGTCAATACGGCGGGCGGCCAGTTGTCGGCGGGACAGGCCGGGACGGCCGGCGGCATGCATGGGCTGGCGGAAGTGGCGCGCCAATTGCTGGGCCGCGCCGGCGCGCGGCAGGTGGCGGGTGCGCGCCACGGCGTGGCGACCGGCTACGGCATGGTGCAGTTGCGCTACGGCATGTGCGCCAACGCGGCGGTGCTGGCCCGGGAGGATGCATGAGTTTCAGCGTGATGGAATGCGCACAGTGCGGGCACCGGGTCTACCCGGCGCGGCTGTGGTGCCCGGCGTGCGGACAGGAGCGGGCGCTCGAGGTGGCGGTGGAGCAAGCTGAACTGCTGGCGTGGACCCGGGTGCCGGGCAAGGGCGGCGATGCCGACGGCGTCTTCGCTACCGTCAATGCGCTGCCGCGCGGGCCGCTGCTGGTGGTGCGCCTGGCGGATATGCCGCAAGGGGTGGGGCAACGCTTGCGTCTGCTGACACGGACGGCGCAAGGGGGGGCGTTGCCCTGGGCGCAAGCGTTGTCCGAGGGCGACGCGGTGCCGGGCGAGGGCTGACAGCCCGGAATCGGCCTTGGCGGGAGCGCGCCGATCAGCGCTGCGCGTCGGCCGCGCGGATCGATTGCAGCCGTTGCGCCAGCGCGGGGCTCGACAGTTCGCCGACGCGCACGTCCATCAGCCGGCCCTGGGCATCGAGGAACAGGGTCGCCGGCAGGCCGCGGTTGCTCATCTGGCGCGAGGCGTCGCCGGCCGGATCGAGCAAGGCGTTGGCAAGCGATGGCGCGTGCTCATCCAGGTATTGGCGGACGGTGGCCGCCGCTTCGCCCTGGTTCAGAAAGACGAAATGGATGTCGGGGTTGGCCGCCTGCGCCTGCTCGAAGGCCGGCATTTCGCGGCGGCACGGCGGGCACCAACTGGCCCACAGGTTCACGACCATCGGCTTGCCGTGAAAGGCGGCCAGCGTGGCGGCGGCGCCGTCCATGTGTTGCAGCGACAGTTCCGCCAACTGCGGCTGCGTCTGGGCCGGCGGCGCCAGCAGGCGGCCGCCGCCGAGCCAGACCGCCGTGCCCAGCGCCATCGCGACCAACACGGCGCGGCGTGGAGCGAGTTGGCGCAGCACGGCGTAGGCGCCGTAGGCCAGCGCCGCGGCCAGTCCGGCGGAACCGGCCCAGCCGCCGTCGCGCAGGTCGAGAATCCTGAGCGGGGCCTGCAGGAAGTGATCGCGGTATTGCCAGACGAAGGTCAGCCGCGCCACCAGCAGGCCCAGCAGCAGGCAGCGCCACAAGACGCGGCTGGCGTCCTCGGCGCGCGCGCCGGCCAGCAGGCGGCTGGCGAGCAGGCCGATGGCGACGGCGGCCGCCAGCAGCGCGAGCTCGATCGGAAACACCAGGGGGCCGAGACGGAGGGCGGGGCTCATGCGGCGCGCTCCCGGCGCGCGGCCACGCCGGGGCGGCCGTTGCTGCGAAATTCCATGGCGTGATGCGAGTAGGGACAAGGCCCAAGGCTAGCACGCCGTTGCGATATGCTTGGGCATCCTTCCCCGCCGTCGTGTGCCCTCGATGAAATCGCTGCCTTCGCTGTTGCCCCTGATCCAAGCGCCGATGGTCGGCTCTTTCAGCCCGCTGACCATCGCCGCATGCCGCGCCGGCGCCCTCGGCTCGCTGGCCTGCGCGGCGCTCGGCCCGGACGCATTGCGCGAGCAGATCGCCGCGATCCGCGCGCAGACCGATGCGCCGTTCAACCTGAATTTCTTCAGCCACACCCCGCCGGCGCCCGACGAGGCGGCCCAGGTCCGTTGGCGCGAGACGCTGGCGCCGTACTACCGCGAGGCCGGGCTGGACCTGTCGGCCGCCGGCAGCGGCCCGGGCCGCGCGCCATTCGACGAAGCCATGTGCCAGGTGGTCGAGGAATCGCGCCCGGCGGTGGTCAGCTTCCATTTCGGCCTGCCGGACGACGCGCTGCTGGAGCGGGTGCGGCGCGCCGGCGCCATGGTGCTGTCGTCCGCCACCACCGTCGAGGAGGCGCGCTGGCTCGACGCCCGGGGCGTGGACGCCATCATCGCCCAGGGCGTGGAGGCGGGCGGCCATCGCGGCATGTTCCTGACCGATGACATCGGCGCGCAGCCGGGCCTGTACGCCTTGTTGCCGCAGGTGGTGGACGCGGTGGGCGTGCCGGTGATCGCGGCCGGCGGCATCGCCGACGGGCGTGGCATCGCCGCAGCCTTCGCGCTGGGCGCGGCGGCCGCGCAACTGGGCACCGCCTATCTGCTGACGCCGCAGGCCGGCCGTTCGGCCATCCACCGCCAGGCGGTGCTGGCCGCGCGCGACGATGCCACGCGCCTGACCAATCTGTATACCGGCCGCCCGGCGCGCGGGCTGCTGACGCGCTTCATGCGCGAACAGGGACCAATGAGCGCGGCGGCGCCGGCGTTTCCGCTGGCGACCGGGGCGGTCGATCCGCTGCGGGCGGCGGTGGAAAAGACCGGCAGCGGGGATTTCTCGCTGCTGTGGTCGGGCGAGGCCGCGGCGCTGGCGCGCGAGACCGACGCCGAGGCGCTGACCCGCCAGTTGTGGGACGACGCGCTCGACTGCGCGGCCGGCCTGCGCGGGGGCATGGCGGCGCGGGCCGGCTAGGCTTCAACCGGGCTTGTCCGGGGAGACCGGGGCTCCGGCGGGCGGCGCCAACTGTGCTGACGCCGATGGGGCATGGCAGCCCGGCCTCCGGGACGGGATCCTGCTCGGCGCTATCGCTTGGCCCTATATATGGCCACGATGAAACACATATTTCCAGGGACGCTAAAATAACCGGCTCGCGGCTTTCGTCGAGCCCTCCGGCCTTCTTCATTCCTGCGCCTCGCGCCCTCGATAAATATGAAAAAACTGACTGCTGTTCTTCTCGTGTCCGCCACCACGATGCTGACCGCCTGCGGCCCGTCCGACAACGCGCCGGCCGCCAGCGCGCAGGCCCCGGCCGCCGCCCGCAAGGTCGTCGTCGGCCTGGACGACAACTTCCCGCCCATGGGTTTCCGCGACGCCAACAACCAGATCGTCGGTTTCGACGTCGACATGGCCAAGGAAGCCAGCAAGCGCCTGGGCCTGGAAGTCGAATTCAAGCCGATCGACTGGAGCGCCAAGGAAGCCGAGCTGAACGGCAAGCGCGTGGACGTGCTCTGGAACGGCCTGACCATCACCGAAGAGCGCAAGAAGAACATCAGCTTCACGGCCCCCTACATGGCCAACCACCAGATCATCATCGTCGGCAACGCCTCGCCGGTGAAGGCCAAGGCCGATCTGGCCGGCAAGGTGGTCGGCGCCCAGGACGGCAGCAGCGCCACCGACGCCATCGCCAAGGACCCGGTCGCCGGCAGCATCAAGGAAGTCAAGAAGTTCGGCGACAACGTCACCGCGCTGATGGACCTGGCCGCCGGCCGCCTGGACGCCATCGTGGTCGACGAAGTCGTGGGCCGCTACCTGATCAGCAAGCGCGCCGGTGAATACCGCGTGCTGGACGACAACTTCGGCACCGAAGACTACGGCGTCGGCGTGCGCAAGGACGACACCGAGCTGCTGGCCAAGCTCGACAAGACCCTGGATTCGATGAAGCAGGACGGCACCGCCGGCCGCATCGCCACCCAGTGGTTCGGCGCCAACATCGTCAAGTAAGCTCCCGGGAAACGCCCGGACCGCGCCGCGGTCCGGGCGTTTTTCAGTCCGGCGATTCCCCGCGCCGCCCATCCCGCTCCTGATTCCTCCCGCCGGCAAGGCGCCCACCCATCCGCATGGACTACGTACTCTCCCTCCTGGGACCCCTGGCGCAAGGCGCGAAAGTGACCTTGACGCTGTTCTTCATCACGCTGGCGCTGGCCGTGCCGCTGGGCCTGGTGCTGGCGCTGCTGCGGATCTCCAAGTGGGGCTTCGTCAGCCAACTGGTCAACGGCTACATCTGGCTGATGCGCGGCACGCCGCTGATGCTGCAGATGCTGTTCATCTACTTCGCGCTGCCGTTCGTGCCGGTGGTGGGGGTGCGCCTGCCCGACTTCCCGGCGGCGGTGGTGGCGTTCGCGCTGAACTACGCGGCCTATTTCGCCGAGATCTTCCGCGCCGGCATCCAGTCGGTGGACCGCGGCCAGTACGAGGGCAGCAAGGTGCTGGGCATGACCTACCTGCAGACGCTGCGCCGCATCGTGCTGCCGCAGATGGTGCAGCGGGTGCTGCCGCCCATGAGCAACGAGACCATCACGCTGGTCAAGGACACCTCCCTGATCTACGTGCTGGCGCTCAACGACATTCTGCGCACCGCGCGCGGCATCGTGCAGCGCGACTTCACGACCACGCCGTTCCTGGTCGCGGCCGCCTTCTATCTCATCATGACGCTGGTGTTGACGTGGTTCTTCCAGCGTATGGAAAAGCGCTATGCCAAATACGACCAGTAATCCGTCCGCCGGCGGTCGCGGCGCCATGATCTCGGCGCGCGGCATCGTCAAGTCGTTCGGCGCCAACCGGGTGCTGGACCAGGTCTCGCTGGAACTGGGCAAGGGCGAGGTGGTGGCGGTGATCGGGCCGTCGGGCTCGGGCAAGAGCACCTTCCTGCGCTGCCTGAACCACCTGGAGACCATCGACGACGGCACCATCGAGATCGAGGGCGAAGCCCTGGCCACGGCGGTGCCGGGCGGCCAGAGCCGCTACGCCAGCGACGGGGACGTGCGCCGCATCTGCCGCAAGATGGGCATGGTGTTCCAGTCGTTCAATCTGTTCCCGCACATGACCGTGCTGCAGAACATCATCGAAGCGCCCATGATCGTCAAGGGCATGCCGCGCGCCGCCATCGTGCCCAAGGCCGAGGAACTGCTGCGCAAGGTCGGCCTGCTGAACAAGCGCGACAACTATCCCACGCGCCTGTCCGGCGGCCAGAAGCAGCGCGTGGCCATCGCCCGCGCGCTGGCGATGGAACCCGACATCATGCTGTTCGACGAGCCGACCTCGGCGCTCGACCCCGAGCTGACCGGCGAAGTGCTGCGCACCATGCGCCAGCTGGCCGACGAGCACATGACCATGCTGGTGGTGACCCACGAAATGGGCTTCGCCCGCGAAGTGGCGCACCGCGTCATCTTCATGGACGAGGGCCGCATCGTCGAAGAGGCGCCTTCCGCCGACTTCTTCCGCGCGCCCCAGCATCCGCGCAGCCGCGAGTTCCTGGCGCACATGCTGTAAGGGCGGTATCAGCGCCGGGCGGCTTGCCGCGGTCTTGGCGCCGCCGGCGCGCCGGCCTCAGCCCTGGCCGCCGCGCCGGGGCACGACCATGGGGCTGCCGGTCTCCGGATCCGGCAGCACCCGGCATTCCAGATCGAACACCTGCCGCATGGCGTCCTCCGTGACCACCTGGCGCACCTCGCCCTGCGCGGCGATGCGGCCGGACCGCATCATGACGACCCGGTCGGCATAGCGGAACGCCAGGTTCAGGTCATGCAGCACCACCACCAGCGTGCGGCCGGCGCGGTGCAGTCGCGCGCACAGCTCCAGCAGGTCGATCTGGTGGCGGATGTCCAGGAACGTGGTGGGTTCGTCCAGCAGCATGATGCCGGCGTCCTGCGCCAGCACCAGCGCCAGCCAGGCGCGTTGGCGCTGGCCGCCGGACAGCGTGTGCACGGGATGATCGGCCAGGTCCGCCAGGTCGGTATCGGCCAGCGCCGCGTCGACCGCCCGGGCGTCGGCGGGCGACCACTGCCGCAACAGGGTCTGGTGCGGATAACGGCCGCGCGCCACCAGATCGCGCACCGTGATCATTTCCGGGGCCACCGGGTTCTGCGGCAGATAGGCCAGGCGCCGCGCCACCGCCTTGCGCCGCAGGCTGGCCAGGTCCGCGCCGTCCAGCAGCGCCTGGCCCTGGCTGGGCGCCAGCGCGCCGCCGAGCACCCGCAGGAGCGTGGACTTGCCGCAGCCGTTGGGGCCGACCACCGCCGTGAACGCGCCCGGGGCCACCGTGAGCGACAGGTCGCGCAGCACGGGCCTGTCGCCGTAGGACAGGTGGACTTGCCGCAGTTGCAGCGCGGACGCGCCGGGGGAAGGGGGGGTCACGTGGAGGTCTTGCGCCATTCGAGTACCAGCAGGAAAGCAAGATAGACGCCGCCGATGCCGGCGGTCAGGACGCCGACCGGCAGCCCGTTGGGGCCAGCCAGGCGGGTCAGCAGGTCGGCGCCGGCCAGCAGCACGGCGCCGGTCAGGGCCGCCAGCAGCGGTTGCGGGCCGCTCGCGGGCACGCAGCGGCGGGCGATCTGTGGCGCCGCCAGGGCGATGAAGGCGATCGGCCCGGCCACCGCGACCGCGGCGGCCGCGGCCAGTACCGCCACCAGCGTGGCCGCCAGGCGGCTGCGGGCCGGCGGCGCGCCCAGGGCCTGGGCCAGGTCATCGCCCATCTCCAGCAAGCGCAGGCGGGCGCACAGCGCCAGCGCCAGCGGCAGCAGCACGGCGCAGGCCGATCCGATCAGGGCGACGTCGTGCCAGGTCCTGCCGGCCAGGCTGCCGTTGAGCCAGGTGGCCGCCAGATAGGCCTGTTCTCGCCGCAGGTTGGACAGGCCGTATTGCACGAAGGCGAAGGCGATCGCACCCACGGCGATGCCGGCGATGACCATGCGCTGCGGCGCGGCGAAGCCGGCGCCGGAGCCGAACCAGACGCCGGCCGTGGCCAGCAGCGCGCCCGCCGCCGCGCCCCAGGCCACCGGCATCAGGCCCGGCCAGACCATGGCCACCGCCACGGCGCCGGCGGAGGCGCCAGCCGTCAGGCCGATGACGTCGGGGCTGCCCAGCGGATTGCGCGTCAGGCTCTGGAACAGCGCGCCCGACAGGCCCAGCGCGGCGCCCGCCCCCAGCGCCGACAGGGCGCGCGGCAGGCGCACCGTTTGCACCAGCCATTGCTCCACGGCGCCGCCGCTGCCTCGCAGCGCCTGCCACAGCGCGGCCCAGGACAAGCCGGGGTCGCCGGCGCGCAAAGCGGTGACGAACAGGACGCCGGCCATCGCCAGCAGCAGCGCGGCGCAGGCCAGTGAGCGCGGCGCGACAGGCCAGGCCAGCCACGCCCCGATGCGCAGCAGCGGGCGGCGGCGAGCGGCCATGGCCGGCGCGGCGCGGGTCATGCCGGGCTCCGCGCGCGGCTGCGCAACGCCGCCAACAGGAAGGGCGCGCCGATGAAGGCGACCACTACGCCGGTGAGCAGCTCCGCGGGCGCGCGCAGCAGCCGCGCCAGGATGTCGGCCACCAGCATCAGCAGCGGGCCCAGCACCACGCAGTACGCCAGCAGCCAGCGCAGGTCCGGCCCCGCGTGGCGGCGGGCGATATGCGGCACGGCCAGGCCCACGAAGGCGATGGGGCCGGCGGCGGCGGTGGCGGCCGCGGCCAGCACCGCCACGCACAGCAGGCCCAGCGCGCGATACAGGCCGGCGCGCAGGCCCAGCGCCTGCGCCAGCGCGTGGCCCAGCGCCAGCAGATTGAGCGGCCGCGCCAGGCCCGCGGCCAGCAGCAGGCCAAAACCGATGTAGGGCACGGCGCGCCATGCCGCGTCGAGCGATTGGCCCGCCAGCGATCCCACGGCCCAGAAGCGGTAGGCATCGAAAATGTCGTCGCGCAGCAGCGCCACCGCCTGCACATAGGCGAACAGCACCGCGTTGACGGCGGCGCCGGCCAGGATCAGCCGCACCGGTTGCAGCCCGCGGCCGCCGGCGCCGATCAGGTACACCGCCGCCGCGGCGCCCAGCGAGCCGGGCAGCGCGGCCCAGAATGGATGCGCCGGCAGGCCGCCCAGGACCAGGGCGGCGGTCACGATGGACGCGGCCGCGCCGGCATTCACCCCGAGCAGGCCCGGCTCGGCCAGCGGATTGCGGGTCAGCGCCTGGATCAGCGCCCCAGCGACCGCCAGGGCCGCGCCGGTCAGCACGGCCAGCAGGGTGCGCGGAATGCGCGAGGCCACTACCAGCGCCGCGTGGCTGTCGTCGGGTTGCAGCAGCGCGCGCCAGACCGTGGCCGCCGAGAGGCCGCGCGAGCCGAGCCACAGGCTTGCCAGCACGGCGGCGGCCAACAGCATACAGGCGCCCAGCAGCAGTGGCGCGCGCAGGCGTGGGCTGTGGGAGGGCGTGCCATCGACGCGCGCCGCGCGGGGCTGGCGCGGCGGCATCAGGGCGCGGCTCCGCCGGCCTGAGCATGACGCGCGGCCTGCGCCAGTTGCGGCGCCAGCCGGTCGAGCATCCAGGCCACCGCCAGCGGCGTGCCGGATGACGAGGCCATGACAAGCGCCGGGTCGCTCAGCGCCACGTAGGCGCCGCGCCGCACCGCGGCAATCGAGGCATACAGGGGCAGGGCCGCGGCGCGGTCGCGCTCTTCCGGGGTGTAGAACCAGGACACCAGGATGTCGGCGTCGCCGAGCGCATCGGCGTGCTCGAAGCCCAGGTAGTGGGCGAAATGCCCGGCGCTGGCCCGCAGGCCGCGCACCGACGGCGCCAGGGTCAGGCCCATGGCCGTGAGCGTATCGACGCGCGGATCGCCGGCGACGTAGGCAGCGAAATTGCCCGAGCCCAGGTCGGCGCGCACATAGGCGAAGGTCTTGCCGGCCAGTTCGGGGTAGCGGCGCGCGGCCTGCGCCAGCGCGTCGTGGATGCGCGCCTTGAGCGGCCCGGCGGCCTCGCGCCTGCCGAGCGCCGTGGCGATCAGGTCGATCTGCGTGTCGACGGGCGTCAGGAACGCCTGGCCGGGATAGGCCACCACCGGCACCAGCCGCGACAGTTGCGCGTAGGCCTCGGGCGTGACGCCGGAGAACGGCGCCAGCACCACGTCCGGGCGCAAGGCGATGATCTTTTCGATATCCAGTTCGGGGTACACCGTGATGCGCTCGGGCAGCGGCTGGCCGGTGGCCTCGATGGCGGCGCGCACCCAGGGCCAGTAATGGTCGGCGTCGCCGCCCCAGTCGGCGCGGCCCACGCCCACCGGCACCACGCCCAGCGCCAGCGCCAGGTCGTCGGCGCCCAGGCCCAGGGTGACGACGCGCCGGGGCGGGGCCGTGATGACCGCCTTGCCAAGCGCGCTGTCAAGCGTCACCGGAAAACCGGCAGCCGGCGCATCGGCGCCGTCGCGCGGCGCGGGACCGGCCGTGTTCGTAGCGGTGGTGGGCGTCGCGGTGGCTGCGGGCGGCGCGGGCCGGTCGCACGCCGACAGGGTGCAGGCCATGGCCAACGCCGCCGCGCACTGGGCGGCGCGGCGGCGCCAGGGCACCGCGATGAATCGATGCAAACGCATTGTGCCGGGAAGCTCCTTGGTGGGTCGTCAGCCGCCGCTTCAGTACTGCGCGCGCAGCGTCAGCATGACGTTGCGCGGCGCGCCATACCAGCCCTGGCTGTAGAAGCCGATCTGGTCGTAGTACTTGCGGTCGAACACGTTGTTCAGGTTGAGGGTGGCCGAGACCTGCTTGCTGAAGTCGAAGCGGGCCATCAGGTTGACCAGCGCGTAGCTGCCTTGCTCCACGTCCACATTGCCGCGCGGGCTGGCGGCGGAGCGGTAGATGCGGCTTTGCCAGTCGACACCGCCGCCCACGGTCAGGCGGTGCAGATCGCCCGGCAGGCGGTAGGTGGTGTAGACCTTGAACAGGCTGCGCGGATGGCTGGTGTTGATCGGCTTGCCGTCGGCGTCCTTGGCGGTGAAGTGGGTGTAGCTGGCGCCGAGGTTCCAGCCGGGCATGAGCTGGCCGCTGGTCTCCAGTTCGAAGCCTTCGACCTTGGCGCCGGAGACGGCACGGTACGCCTGGGTGCCGGGCATGCCGATGACCGACTCGCCCGGGATGGCCTGTGCCAGGTTGTTCTGGCGGGTCTGGTACAGCGATGCGGAGGCGTTCAGCAAGCCGTCCAGGTAGGCCGCCTTCAGGCCGACCTCGTAGCTCTTGCCGTCGATCGGCGGCAGGATCGAGCCGCTGGGCGAACGGGCGTTCTGCGGCTGGAAGATCTCCGTATAGCTGGCGTAGGCCGTGTAGGTGCTGTTGATGTCGTACAGCAGGCCGGCGTAGGGCGTGAACTGGTCGTTGATCTTGTACTGGCGCTTGCTGCCGAAGTAGGTCTGGTTGGTTTCCCAGTTGCTCCAGCGTCCGCCCAGGATCAGGTGCAGCGGATCGGCCAGCGAGAAGCGGCCCACCGCGTAGGCGCCGGTCTGCTTGACGCGCAGGTCGTCCGCGGGCGTCTTGTTGGCGGCCCAGGTGGGTTCGGCGATGTGATCCTGGCGCCAGTCGAAGAAGCTGCCCAGCGCGGGCTTGGCGCCGGTCTGCAGGTACTGGCCGATATTGCTGTGGTCGTTGACGCTCATCCAGCCCAGCGCCAGTTCGTGCTTGCGCCCGAACAACTGGAACGGGCCGGACACCGTGAGGTGGATGTCATCGCGCGAACGGTCGCCATCATAGTTGTTGTACGCGCTGGTCATGCCGGCGCCGGTGACGCGGTCGGGGTAGCCGCCGCGGAACAACTGCTTCATGCGGTAGTCGCCATCGTTGTGGCTGTAGGCCGCGCGCACCTTCCAGTCATTGGCGAAGCGATGCGTCAGGTCGACGAAGGTGGTGGTGGACTCGGTGTCGATGCGGGCCCAGCGGGTGTTGTTGGCCACCGAGCGGTTGAAGTCGGTGCGCGAGCCGTCGCTGTAGAACAGCGGAAAGCCGCTGCCGAAACCGTTGCTCTGGTTGCGGGAATACTCGATGCCGGCGGTCAGCACCGTGTCCGGCGTGAGGTCGGCGCTGATGACCCCGTAGAAGGTGCGCTTGCGCGAATCCAGGAAGGTCACGTAGCTGTCGCCCTGGTCGTAGGCGGCGACGAAGCGCGAGCGGATGCGGCCGCCTTCGGTGACCGGCACCGACAGGTCCAGGTTGCCGCCGACCTGGTTCCAACTGCCGGCGCTGGCGCTGCCGGACAAGGCGAACTCGCGCAGCGGCTTCTTGCGGATGAAGTTGACGGCGGCCGACGGATTGCCTGAACCGGTCATCAGGCCGGTGGCGCCGCGCACGATCTCGACGCGGTCGTAGATGGCCGAGTCGATGTCGGTGGCGCCGTAGTTCCACAGGCTGAGGATGGGCGAGTTCAGGCCGTCGAACTGGAAGTTGTCGATATCGAAGCCGCGCGACGAGAACGCAAAGCGGTTGCTGTCGCTGCGCGAGACCGAGATGCCCGGCGCGCTGGCCAGGATCGCGCCGGTGTCGCGCAGGCCCTGGTCCTCGATCTGCTGGCGCGTCACCACGCTGACGGACTGCGGCGTCTCGCGCGGCGACAGCGTCAGGCCGGTGGCCGTGTTCATGGCGTCGGTCGTGTAGGAGTGGGTGCCTTCGGTGGTGCCCGGGATGCCGGCGCCGCTGACGGTGACGGCGGGCAGTTGCGCCACGTCGCCGCTATCGGCGCTGGCGGCGCTCTGGGCGGTGGCTTGCTGGTGGGTAAGGGCGGAGCAGAACAGGGCCGTCTGAATCGCGTAGACAAGGGGACGCACCCGGCGCGGACGCGCGGCGGGCAGGGGCGGTACGAACGGCATGAGGACGAGCTCCAGCGGAAAAATTTGGTAATGAGAATTATTGATTTTTACCGTTGTGCTGATGTATGCCGGACGACGCGATGCATATGGAGAATGCCGTTGGCCCGGTGCGTCGCCGCGCGGACATGCCCGCTCGAAACCCGCGGGCCGGCACGCTAGCCCAGGCCGGCCTCGGTCTTGGCCACGGGGGCGGCGCGGCGGTGCAACCAGGCCCAGCCGATGGCGCTGGCCGCCACGCAGGCCAGCATGGCCGCCGCCAGCCGCAGCGGCTGGCCATAGACCAGCGGCACGCCCCAGCCGCTGGCCACGGAGAATGTCAGCATCTGCATGAAACCCAGCACGGACGCGGCGGTGCCCGACAGGTCCGGCACATGCCCCAGGATGCGCAATGTCATGGCCGGCACGCCCATGGCCAGGCCGCAGGTGTACAGGCCGGGCAGCAGCACCGCCCAGGGCAGGCGCGGCGGCTCGGCGGCGGCCATGTACAGCACATAGGCCAGGCAACTGCCCCCCATCAGCAGATAGGCCAGCAGCGTGATGCGCCCATCCGACCAGTGCCCCGCCTTGCGCGCCGCCAGCAGCGCGCCGGCCATGGCGCCGGCCACCAGCGGCACGAACAGATAGGCGAAATCGGTCTCCGGCAAACCCAGGACGTTGACGATGAAATCGGGCGCCGCCCCGATCAGGAACCCCTGGGCGGCGAACAGCAGGCTGAACGCCGCGCCCAGCGCGGCATAGCGCCGGTTGCCCAGCACGCGCGCATAGTTGCCGCCCAGCGTGCGCCAGGCCAGCGGCTGGCGCCGCTCGGGCGGCAGCGTTTCGGGCAGGCGCCGCGCGCACAGCAGCCAGGCGGCGCCGGCCAGCGCGGTCAGCAGCAGGAACACGGATCGCCAACCCTGGTGCGCGGCCAGGTAGCCGCCCAGGATCGGGGCCAGCGCCGGCGACAGGTTGAACACCAGGATCAGGTAGGACATGGCGCGGCGCGCCACCGCGCCGTCGTAGCAGTCGCGGATGATGGCCTGTCCGACCACGATGCCGGCGCCGGCCGACAGGCCCTGCACCGCGCGCCCGGCCAGCAGCCAGCCGAAGCTCGGCGCCAGCGCCGCCATCAGCGCGCCGGCGACGTACACCCCCAGCGCCGTGAGCACGACGCGGCGCCGTCCCAGCGAGTCGGACAGCGTGCCATGCAGCAGCAGCATGGAGGCATAGCACGCCATGTACACGCCCAGCGTCAGTTGTACGGTTTCCTGCGGAACGGCGAATTCCCGGCCCAGCGCCCCGAATGCGGGCAGGTACGCGTCGATGGTGGCGGGGGCGACACAGGACAGCAGGCCCAGCATCAACACCATGACGGGAAAGGAAGGCAGGGGTTCGCGGCGTGACACGACGGCATCCATGGCAGGGGCTTCCCGGGCTGGGAAGCGCTGTCGCATGGTCGCCCGTCATGGCGGGTTGCAGGAATGGAGAACGCCGCGAGAGCAATGGGCGCCGCCGTAAGCTGTGCACGAACCGGCGCTCAGTTCAGTTCGCTGGGCGCGATGCCGTAGCGTTCGCGGAACGCCGTGGCGAAGTTGGTGGCGTGGCGGTAGCCGACGAAGTGCGCGGCCTGCTGCACGCTGCATCCCTGGGCCAGTTGTTCGCGCGCCACCTCCAGGCGGCGCTCGCGCAGCCAGCTGAAGACCGAGCGCTGGTAGGTGGCCTGAAATTTGGCGCGCAGCGTGCTGGGGCTCATGCAGGCCAGCCGCGCCAGGTCGTCCAGCGTATGTTCCTCGCCGGGCGCGTTGTACAGGCGTTCGCGCACCCGTTCCAGCAACTGGCGATCGCGCTCGGAAACGGCGCTGTCGGCCGGCGCGCGCTGTTCCAGCGTGGCCAGGGCGTGCGCCAGCAACTGGGTGGCCACGCCTTCGCGCAGCATGGCCTGCAGCGGGCCGTCCCAGCCGCAATCGAGCAGGTGTTCGATGGCCTGCAGCAGATGGCCCTGCACCTGCCAGCGGCGCAGCCGCAGCGAGGGCGAACGCAGCGCCTTCCAGATCAGCTCGCTGGTCGGGTCGTCGCCCGCGCCATCCGGGTCGGACAGCGACAGGTTGACGCTGCGCAGGCGCTGGCCGGGCGCGTGGATGCCGGTCATGGCAACGGTGTCGCCGTACAGCGCGCTGACGCCGCTGTGCGCGGCCAGCCTGACGTCGTCATGGCGATCGATGCGGGTCTGGGCGTTGCCCTGCAGCATGACGATGGCCGAAAAACGTGGCGACATCATCGAGGTGGCTTCGTAGTGCTGGTGCACGCGCACATCGGACAGCACCAGCGTCAGGCCGGGGCGGATCGCGTGGGTCTCGACCCGGCCTTCGGCGATGCAGAGGGTTTCCGGATCGCCCCGCAGCGCGCCGCTCAACTGCGGCAGTCGGTAGTGGAAACCGCTCTGGCTGCCCATGCGGTTGAAGTCGGCGACGGTGAATTGGGCGGGGGAGGGTGATGGGTTCAAGATCGTCACTCGCGTTACGGGATGAGCCCCTAAGATGGCCGTTCACAAGCCATTGGATGTGAGAATGAGAATAACATATGTTCGCATTGTTGCAGCTATTCTCACCGATCTGGCACCATTTTGTGGCGCCATGCCCATTTCCCCCCCGCCACCCGCCTCAAGGCGCCGCGCAATCGCCCAGCTCGTCTCCCATGATGTCGCGATACCACTCGTGGAAATGCTGCATGCCGTCCTCCATCGGCGACTGGTAGGGGCCGCTTTCGGAAGTGCCGCGGCGCAGCAGCGCCAGCCGGCCGGCGTCCATGCGTTCGCCGATCTCGTCATCCTCGACCGCCGTCTCCATGTAGGCCGCGCGCTGCGCCTCGACGAATTCGCGTTCGAACAGGGCGATCTCCTCCGGGTAGTAGAACTCGGCGATGTTGATGGTTTCCTGCGGGCTCTTGGGGTACAGCGTGGAAAGCACCAGCACGTGCGGGTACAGCTCGATCATGTGGGTGGGGAAGTAGGTCACCCAGATCGCGCCGAACTCGGGCGCCGAGCCATCGCGATAGCGCATCAGCGTGTCGTGCCAGTCGCGGTAGACGTCGGAGCCGGGCTTTTCCAGCGAATCGTGCACGCCCACGCGCTGCAGGCTGTGCCGGCGGCCGAATTCCCAGCTCAGGTCGTCGCAGGTGACGAAGCGCCCCAGTCCGGGATGGAACGGCCCGACGTGATAGTCCTCCAGGTAGACCTCGATGAAGGTCTTCCAGTTGTAGTTGCACTGGTGCACCTCGACGTGGTCCAGTACGTAGTCGGAGAAATCGAATTCCGGGCGCTCGAACAGGTGGCCCAGGTCGGCGCGCGGGTCGCGCGGGCCTTCGAACAGCAGGCCATGGCAGTTCTTCAAGGGGAAGCGCGGCAGGTTCAGGCACGGCGTGCTGGGGAACTGCGGCGCGCCCAGGATCTGGCCGCGGTTGTCGTAGGTCCAGCGATGCAGCGGGCAGACGATGTTGCCGCCGCTGGCCGACAGGTTGCCGGCTGGGTTGCCGGGGCCGGTGACCGCGCCGGTCTCGCCGCCCAGGATCAGCGCCTGCCGGTGGCGGCAGACGTTCGAGACCAGCTCGACGCCCTGGGCGTTGCGCACCAGCACGCGGCCGCCGTCCTCGTGCGGCAGGCGGCGCCAGTCGCCCGGCTCGGGCACGCCTTTCTCGTGGCCCACGTACAGGGCCGATTGCTTGAATATCCGTTCCTGTTCGCGGGCGAACAGGGCTTCGTCGAAATAGGCCCGAACGTGCAGCGGGCTCAACGCCTCGCGCACATGCTCAAGGCGGCCAATGTCCGTCATTTCCGACTCCTTGTGCCATCCCGCAAGGCCCGGCCGCTCTCAGGCGGGCACGGCGCTCTCGGCGTCGATCCGGGTCATGCGTTCGGCAAGATCCAATTTTGGGCAGGTGCTGCAGTAGTCGCTGTCGCGCCTGCGGAAGTAGTGGCAGCAGACCTGCCGGTCCACGGCGATGACCGGCAGGTCCGCGCGCCGCCAGGTCAGGTAGCCGCTGCGTCCCGGGACGCCGAGCAGGTCCATCCAGGCGCCGGCCTGCCGCTGGGCCCAGGCATTGGCGGCGTCGCCGTCGTCATGGCGCGCCGCCAGCAGCGCGTAGAGCACGCAATCGGCCTGCATGCACTCGGCGGCGCGCGGGCTGACCCGCAGCACCTGGGTCAATTCACGGTAGAAGGTGGCGCAGATATTGCGCAGTTGCGCGGCGGCGGCCTGCATGCGTTCGCGCAGGCCGGCGCGCAAGGGGGCATGGCGCTCCAGGGTGTAGCCGATGATGAAGCCGTCGTCCGGCACCGGCTGGGTCATGCGCGACAGGTCCGGCACGATCTCGCTGCGGTGCGCGGCGATCACGCTCAGGTAGACGGGCTGCCAGATCAGCAGCCCCCAGCAGCGCAAAGCCAGGTAGTGCGGCCCGGCTTCCGGATAGCGCTGCCCCCAGACATCGCGCAACCGCGCGATGGCCTGGGCGTTGTCGGCGCCCGGGCGGATGCCCGGCCCGGGCGCCGCCGCGACCTGGCCCGACAGCCCGGGCACCAGGCGGCCGGTCAGCGCCAGCAGGTCGTCCAGATCGTGGTTCACGCAAGCGCTCGCACGGTGTCGGCCTGGCCCTGGCCCAGCCATTGCGGGCGATAGCGGGCGATCGGATTGGCCAGGTTGGGCGCCATCTGGAAGCTGCCGATGGGGTCCGCCAGGTTGACCATCTGCAGGTTGTTGGCCAGTTGCAGGCGGTTCAGGCACGAATGGATCATCTCGGGGGCGAACAGATCGTACTGGCGATACTTTTCCAGCCGCTCGGGATGGGCCTCCTGGTAGGCGGTGATGCGGCCGGCCACCAGTTTCCAGAAGGCGTCCTCGTCCATCACGCCGTGGTCGGCCAGCACTTGCGCCAGGTGGCGGAAGTAACCCTCGAACACATCGACGAAGATGGTCAGCAGCTTGTATTCCTCGGGCACATCGGCGGCCAGGCGGCGGGCGTTCTCGGGCAGGGCGGCGTTCGGGTTGAGGATCGACGATTCCTCGGCGATGTCCTTCATGAAGGCGCGCACGGGCACGTGGTCCTCGACCACCAGGATGACGTTCTCGCCGTGCGGCATGAACACCAGGTCATGGGCGTAGAAGCAATGCACCAGCGGCGTGAGGTAGGCATCGACGTAGCGCTCCAGCCACGCGGCAGCGTCCAGACCCGAGGCGCGGATCAGCTCGGGCAGCAAGGCGCCGCCCTGCGGATCGACGTGCAGCAGCGCCGCCATGGTCATCAGGCGCTGGTTGGCGCCGATCAGCGCGGTGGGATTCTCGCGCCACAGCGCCGAGAACATCTTCTTGTAGGGCGTGTCGACCGAGATGGCCGCTTCGTAGTAGTAGTTGCGGAATCCCAGCGAGGCCGCTTCGCGCAGGATGGTGAAGCCGTTGCGGCGCAGCCACGGGTCTGACGAGATCAGCCCGTGCAGGTATTCGTTGATGGCCGGCGTGCCGGACATGTAGTACGGCGACAGGCCGCGCATGAAGCCCATGTTCAGGATCGACAGCGAGGTCTTGACGTAGTGCTTGCCGGGCTGGCTGATGTTGTAGAAGGTGCGGATCGACTGCTGCGCCAGGTAATCGTCGTCGCCATAGCCCAGGCACACGATCTTGCGCGTGGCCACGTAGGGGGCGAACGCCAGCGACAGCTTGTTGAACCACTGCCACGGATGCGAGGGCATGAAGTAGTAATCGGCCGGGTCCAGTCCCTGGTCGCGCAGGGTCTGGGTGTGGCGGGCGACGGTATCCGCGCCCAGTTCGTCGCGCAGCAGGCTGTCGTAGTCCATGGTCGACAGGCAGGCGAAGTGGGCATTGTCCTTGTGCACCGCCAGCCACATCACGCGGATCGGACTGGCGCATTCCGGGGCGTAGACGTGATAGTCCTCGGCGTCGAAACCCAGGCGGCCGTTGTTGGCGACGAAGCTGGGATGGCCTTCGATCATCGAGGTCTCGATGGTCTGGTAATCGGCCACCGCCAATTCGGCGGCCGAGGGCGCGGCGCGGGTGTGCTTGTAGGCGCTGCCGTGCAGCGTGCTGGTGATCTCGTCCAGGTAGATCGGCAGGCGGTCCTCGGGCATGCCGAGCTTGTCGCGGATCTCGATGACGAACTGCAGCGCGTCCAGCGGCGCGGGCGTGCCGGCCATGGTCTTGCTGATGGATTCGGGCGGGATGCGCCAGTGGCGCATGGCCATCAGTTGCGCGTCGAACTGGTACTCGGCATGGCCGTCGGCCAAGACCAGGCGGTAGCGGTCAAAGCCGGGCGCCTCGGCGGGGCCGAGCCGTTCGGGCTCCAGCAGCCATTCGTGGGCATATTCCGAGATGGCCTTCTTCACCAACAGGCGGTTCACTTTGTCCCAGACCTCGGGCGCGAGGTGGCTGGCGATCTGGGCGGGATGGGGCTGGGTGCTCATAGGGAAGACTCCTGGAGTTGGGCCTGTTCAAACTGCTGCCGGGTGCAGAAGGCGATGCTGGCGGTCTTCTCGCGAAAACGCGCCTGGCCGGCATAGACAAAACCCATGGCCAGGTTGAGCGCATGGATCTTGCTGTTGTTGCTGTCGGGTTCCACCACCACGCGCCGGGCCTGGAGGCGTTCGAACATGAAGCGCATCACGAAGGCCAGCACGTTGCGGCTGAAATTCGGGATGCGCACGCGCGGCGGGCCGATGAAGATGTGCATGCCGAGGTCGCCGGGGCGCACCGGGTAGTGCTCGCCGACCTGGTCGTGGGCGGGGTCGTAGCATTCCACCAGGAAGGCGGGGCGGCCGTCGTGGCTGCCGAGCCAGGCGCCGGCATGGCCGCTGTCGACCAGGGCCTCGTAGAAGTCGCGCACCTGCGCTTCGGTGAACGTCTGCATCGACCAGAAATGCGCGTAGTCCATCGCGAACCACTGGCGCAGCAGGGCGGCGTCGCCGGCGGGATCGAGCGGGCGCAATGCCAGGCCCGCGCCCTCGTCGTAGTGGCTGCGCGCCTGGCGGTCGATCTCGCCCAGGAAGGCGGCGGTCATGGTGATCATGGCGGGCTCCCGGGGCATCAGACGGTGGCGGCGCGATGGCCGTCCAGCATGGGCATCAGTTCCGGCGCCACGGCGCCGCGGCACGCCGGCGCCGGCTGGGCCGCGCGATGCGCCAACACGCCGCTGGCCGGCGGACGGAAGTCCTGCAGCGCGGTGCGCGGCTCGATGGCGTAGTGCTCGCGGCCGGTCAGTTCGCGCAGGATCTGCGAATTGCGGTAGCAGCAGAAGCCCAGGTCGGGATTGGTGACGCCATGGCTGAGCAGGCCGCTGTTCTGCACGAAGATCTCGTTGCCGCCGTGGTCGATGCTGTAGTTGCGGGCGATCTGGTAGTTGCCGTCCTCGGCCCAGGCGATGCGGTCGTGGATCGGATTGACGCACGCGGGGATGCTGCGGGCATAGCCGGTGGCCAGCACCAGGCCGTCGGCCGCGTGCGAGAACACCTGCCCGGTGTCGACGTGGCGGAACTCCAGGTGGTAGCGGGCGGCGTGGCGGTCGTAACGGCTGGCGCACAACTCGGCATTGGTCAGCAGCGTATAGCGGCGGTCGCCGTTGTGGATCTTCTCGTCCAGCAGGTCGTAGATCTGGTTGATGAGCGAGGCGTTGATGCCCTTGTACAGACTGCTCTGCTCGGCCAGGATCTCGCGGCGGCGGTCTTCGGGCAGGTCGTAGAAGTAGTTGGTGTAGTCCGGCGAGATCAGCTCCAGCGTGAGCTTGGTGTTCTCCATCTGGAAAAAGCGCGGCGAACGGGTGATCCAGGCCAGGCTGTAGTCGTGTTCGTCGCTGTCGCGCAGCAGGTCGTGGAACACCTCGGCCGCGCTCTGGCCGCTGCCGACGATGGTGATCGAGGCGCGCCGCTGCAGTTGCTCCTTGTGCCGCAGATACTCGGCGCTGTGGATGTAGGGCGCCTCGCGCCGGTCGCAGCAGGGCGGCAGCACCGGCTGCGACCCCAGGCCCAGCACCAGCTTGCGGCAGCGGACCATAAAGCGTTCGCCATTGACGCTGTGCTGGCCGGTGACCAGGTAGGTGTCGGTCTCGGGGTCGTGCAGCACGCTCTGCACGTCGCTGTTGAAGCGCAGGTTGGGCAGGCGCGCGGCCACCCACTTGCAGTAGCGGTTGTACTCGGCGCGCGTGAGATAGTGGTTCTCGCGCATGTAGTACGAATAGATGCGGCCGGTCTGCTTGCTGTAGTTCAGGTAGCTGTATTCGCTGCGCGGATCGGCCAGGCTGACCAGATCGGCCAGGAACGGGTTCTGCAGGGTGGAGGCCTTGATCAGCATGCCGGGGTGCCAGTCGAAGCCCGGCTTCTTGTCCAGGAAGAGGGCGCGCACGCCGGGCAGCGGGGCCGACAGGCAGGCCAGGCTGAGATTGAAAGGGCCTAGGCCGATCGCGACGAAGTCATAGATTTCACGGTTCATGATGGTTACGCCTTTTGCGGAGTCTCTCGTTGCACGGACGATGCCCGGGGCAGGGCATACTCGGAACAGGGCCGGCTAATCAGGCGGAACGGGACGCGAGCGGCTCGTCGGTCCGTCGGTCCACTGCAACAACAAAGAATTTCCATCGCCGGTATTGCATGAATTGAACATCTGGTTGGGTATGATTTTCATTTGCAATATTGGCACTCTAGCAAATGCGCCCTGGGCGCGACGCATCACCCGCGCCATGCAGGCGGCGCTCATATGCAGGGTGGCAAAGCGCATAGGGACACGATCGGCGGGCATATCGTCATGCTGCGCCAGCGCCGGCAACGCGCCGGTGCGGCGCGGACCTGCGCGGGTTATGCTTGCCGCCATGTCAGATAAACGTCCCGTGCTCAGGCTGCGCGGTGTCTACAGCGAGCGCTTGTCGCCCGTCAGCCTGGATCTCGCGGCGGGGGAATGCGCCGCCATCACCGGCCCTTCGGGGTCGGGCAAATCGCTGCTGCTGCGCCAGGTCGCCGACCTGGACCCCGGCCGCGGCGAAATCGAACTCGACGGCGCGCCGCGTTCGGGCATGCGCGGCCATCAATGGCGCCGCCAGGTGATCTACTGCCAGGCCGAGGCCGGCTGGTGGGACGACCACGTCGCCCCGCACTTCGCCGATCGCGCGCGGGCCGCCGAGCTGATGCAGCGCATGGGCCTGCCCGCCGGGAAAATGGACGCGCTGGTGCAGGAGCTGTCCACCGGCGAACGCCAGCGGGCCGCCCTGGCGCGCGCACTGGCGCTGGCGCCGCGCGCGCTGTTGCTGGATGAACCCACCGCCGCGCTCGATCCCGCCGCCACCGAATTGGTGGAAGCCGAGCTGCGCCGATACCTGGACGGCGGCGCGGCCATCCTGATGGTGACGCACAACCCTGACCAGGCCCGGCGCATGGCCCGCCGCGGCTGGCGCATGGCGCAGGGCAAGCTGGAGCCGCAATGGACGTGATCAAACTGCAGGCCACCGACCTGATCATCGCTTCGCTGCTGGTTGTGCTGTCGGCCGGCATTTCCTTCGCGCTTCGGCTCAACCTGCAGAGGCAGGTGCTGTGGGCGGCGCTGCGCACCGTGGTGCAGTTGCTGCTGGTCGGCCACATCCTGCGCATCGTGTTCGCGCACGCGGCGCCCTGGCTGACCGCGCTGGTGGTGGCCGTGATGATGGCGCTGGCGGCCCGCGAGGTCGCCGCCCGGCCCAAGGCGCGGTTGGCCGGCCACGGCAACGGCTATGTGGGCGCCATGGCCGTCGTCGCCACGACGGTCATCACCGCGCTGTTCATCCTGTCGACCGCTTTGCGGCCCGAACCGTGGTATGACCCGCGCTACACGATCGCGCTGGTCGGCATCGTGCTGGGCAGCGTGCTCAACGCGGCCAGCCTGGCGCTGGACAGCGTGTTGTCCGGCGTGCGGCGCGAAAAGCTGGCCATCGAGGCGCGCCTGTCGCTGGGTGCCACGGCGCACCAGGCCTTCGCGGCGCTGCTGCGGGAATCCGTGCGCCGCGGCATCGTGCCCAGCATCAACCAGATGTCGGCGGCGGGCATCATCACGCTGCCCGGCATCATGACTGGCCAGATCATCGCCGGCATGGACCCCATCGATGCCGCCAAGTACCAGATCCTGTTGATGTTCCTGCTCTGTGGCGCCAGCGGCATGGCGGCCATGGGCGCGGCCTACGGCGCCATGCGGCGGCTGACGGACGAGCGTGGCCGGTTGCGGCTCGATCGGCTGATGGCGGACCGCTAGCGCGGGCGGCGCCCATGGCCGCCTCGCGTCGACCAGGCCGCGCCGGCCAAATTTGATGAAATATCGACGGGCTCTGCCGCATACTTCGCCCCTCCATGGAATGGCCGGCGTCACCGGCCGCAAAAGAAGGGCGGGATCCGTATGGGCATTACCGAGATGTTTGCGTGGTTGACCAGCGAGCAGGGCCTGATGGCGCTGCTGGCGCAGAACTGGATGTTGGGCACCTGCATCATTGCCGCCATCGTGTTCATCGAGACCGGCCTGGTGGTGATGCCGTTCCTGCCGGGCGATTCGCTGTTGTTCGCGGCCGGCGCATTCCTGGGCCTGGCGGGCATCGATCCGCTGGTGTCGCTGGCGGCCATCACGGCCGCCGCCATTGCCGGCGACGCGCTCAACTATGCCATCGCCTCGTCCCGCTGGGGGCAGAAGCTCGCCCACAGCCGCTGGGTCAAGCGCGAGCACCTTGAGCGGGCGCGCGCCTATTTCGCGCGCTATGGCGCCATGACCATCACGGTGGCGCGCTTCGTGCCCATCGTGCGCACGCTGGCGCCGTTCGTGGCGGGACTGTCGCAGATGCCGCGCCGCACGTTCTTCATCTACAACGTGGTCGGCGCCATTGCCTGGTGCGGCTCGATGCTGCTGGCCGGCTACTGGCTCGGCTCGATCGCGTGGGTGCGCGCCAACCTGCACTGGGTGTCGGTCATCATCATCGGGCTGTCGCTGATTCCGGTGGCGCTGCAAGGGTTGCAGATCCGCCGGGCGCGCGGGGTATCGCGGGCCTGAGCGGCGCGGGTCGACGGCGCGATGCCGCGTCGGGCCCTGGCCCGCGGTCCGGCGGGCAACCCCGGCGCAAAGAAAAAGCCGGCGGCTCCTTGCGGAACCGCCGGCTTTTTTTGCGCCACCGGGCCGGGCGGCCCGGGGCGGGGAGCTTAGCCGATGCTGGCCAGCACCTGGTTCAGCGTGGCGCTGGGGCGCATGGCGCGGCTGGCCTTGTCTTCGTTCGGCTGGTAGTAGCCGCCGATGTCGACCGGCTTGCCCTGGGCGGCCTTGAGCTCTTCCAGGATCTTGGCTTCGCCTTGCGCGAACGCGGCCGCGGCCGGGGCGAACAGCGCGGCCAGCGCGCGGTCGTCGGTCTGCTCGGCCAGGGCCTGGGCCCAGTACATCGCCAGATAGAAGTGGCTGCCGCGGTTGTCCAGGCCGCCGACCTTGCGGTCGGGCGACTTGTTCTCGTCCAGGAACTTGGCGGTGGCCAGGTCCAGCGTCTTGCCGAGCACCAGGGCGCGGGCGTTGTCGTAGGCGCGGCCGAGGTGATCCAGCGACGCGGCCAGGGCCATGAACTCGCCCAGCGAATCCCAGCGCAGGAAGCCTTCTTCCAGGAACTGCTGCACGTGCTTGGGCGCCGAGCCGCCGGCGCCGGTTTCGAACAGGCCGCCGCCGGCGACCAGCGGCACGATCGACAGCATCTTGGCGCTGGTGCCCAGTTCCATGATGGGGAACAGGTCGGTCAGGTAGTCGCGCAGCACGTTGCCGGTGACGGAGATGGTGTCCAGGCCTTCACGGATGCGCTTGAGCGAGAACTTGGTGGCCTCGACCGGGGGCAGGATGCGCAGATCCAGGCCGCTGGTGTCGTGGTCGTTCAGGTACTGCTTGACCTTGGCGATGACCTGGGCGTCGTGGGCGCGCTTTTCGTCCAGCCAGAACACGGCCGGCGTCTGGCTGACGCGGGCGCGGGTGACGGCCAGCTTGACCCAGTCCTGGATCGCGGCGTCCTTGGTCTGGCACATGCGCCAGAGGTCGCCGGCCTCGACGGCCTGCTCCAGCAGCACCTTGCCCGAGGCGTCGGTGACGCGCACGGTGCCGGTGGCGGGGACCACGAAGGTCTTGTTGTGCGAGCCGTATTCCTCGGCGGCCTGGGCCATCAGGCCGACGTTGGGCACGCTGCCCATCGTGACCGGATTGAAGGCGCCGTGCTGCTTGCAGTCGTCGATGACGGCCTGGTAGACGCCGGCGTAGCAGCGGTCGGGGATGACGGCCTTGGCGTCCTGCAGCTTGCCTTCGGCGTTCCACATCTTGCCCGAATCGCGGATCATGGCGGGCATGGAGGCGTCGACGATGACGTCGCTGGGCACGTGCAGGTTGGTGATGCCCTTGTCGGAGTTCACCATGGCCAGTTGCGGCAGCGTCTTGTAGGCGGCGTCGATGTCGGCGGTGATCGCGGCCTGCTGGTCGGCGGGCAGCGATTGGATCTTGGCGTACAGGTCGCCGATGCCATTGTTGGGATCGAAGCCGGCCTGCTTGAGGACGGCGGCGTGCTTGGCCAGCACGTCCTTGTAGAACACCGACACCACGTGGCCGAAGATGACGGGGTCGGAGACCTTCATCATGGTGGCCTTCAGATGCACCGAGAACAGCACGCCCTGGGCGCGCGCGTCGTCGATCTGGGCCTGCAGGAAGGTCTTGAGCTTGGCGGTCGACAGCACGGCGGCGTCGATGATCTCGCCGGCCTTGACCGGGGTCTTTTCCTTCAGCACGGTCTTGGTGCCGTCGGCGGCGGTCAGTTCGATCTTGACGTCGCCGGCTTCGGCGATCAGGGCCGACTTTTCGGTGCCGTAGAAGTCGCCGCTGTCCATGTGCGCCACGTGGGCCTTGGAGTCAGCCGTCCAGGCGCCCATCTTGTGCGGGTGCTTGCGGGCGTAGTTCTTGACCGACAGCGGGGCGCGGCGGTCGGAGTTGCCTTCGCGCAGCACGGGGTTGACGGCGCTGCCCTTGACCTTGTCGTAGCGCGCCTTGACGTCGCGCTCGGTGTCGTTGGCCGGGGCGTCCGGGTAGTCGGGCAGCTTGTAGCCCTGGTCCTGCAGTTCCTTGATGGCGGCCTTGAGCTGCGGCATCGAGGCGCTGATGTTCGGCAGCTTGATGATGTTGGCTTCGGGCTGGACCGCCAGGGCGCCCAGCTCGGACAGGGCGTCGCCCAGCTTCTGGCTGTCGTCGAGGTAGTCGGGGAACAGGGCGATGATGCGGCCCGCCAGGGAGATGTCGCGGGTCTCGACCGTGATGCCAGCGGACTTCGCGAAGGTCTGGACGATCGGCAGCAGGGAACGGGTTGCAAGCGCCGGAGCTTCGTCGGTGAGGGTGTAGATAATCTTCGGAGTAAGAGACATGATCCTTGAATCTGTTCGGCGGTGGCGCTAGGCGCAAACCCGAACATGCTATGCGGCGTCAGCCGGTAGATGTTGTCGAGAGTGGGTTCGTATGGGCAGACCCGGGCAGGCCCCGATCGGCTCAACATGGCGCCGCCCGTCCTTTATGTGCTGGTCCAATTGCCCGACCGCCTGGAAGGTGCGAGTGCCACGAGTCGAACATTGTAATACCGTGGCCCGCGCGGCGGGCGCGGAAATGGGCGCCAATCGTCCGCGGCGCGTGCGCGGGACATCGAAAAATGGGATTTTTACCCCAGGAATGGCGCCAAATCGGCGCAATCTGCTGGCTACGACCTGCAAGTATTGGCTAATATTCGGCATCTTCCCGTGCCGCCTGGCGGGGCGGGACAGAGCGGGGCGCCGGATGACGATGGGCGTTGTAGCGCCCTGGCGTGGAGAGAGTCAATGCGGTTTGGCAATTTGTTGTTCGATCCGAAGTTCCGCTATGCCAGCCGTACCGATGGCAAGACAATCCAATTCACGCCGGTCGAGACCGCCGCGCTGGCGCTGCTGACCGCGCACGTCGGCCAGATCCTGCCGCGCCAGCGCCTGCTGGACGCCACCCAGCGCGGCGAGGCCGAGGCGCTCGAGCGCAGCGTCGACCTGCTCATCAACCGACTGCGCGGCAAGCTTGGCGATTCGGCGCGCGCGCCGCGTTTCATCGCCACCAGCTACGGCGAAGGCTATAGCTGGATCGCCGCGCCCGAGGCGGGGCCGGGCGGCGACGTTTATGTCGCCATCGGCCCGGCGGCGGGGCCCGAGGCGTTGCGCGCCGAGCCTCGGGTGCGGGCCTTCCTGACCGAACTGGCCGACGCCCTGAGGGCGCGGCTGCCGAGCGAGCGCGGCGTCAGCCTGCTGTCGCTGGCTGCGGCGAACGAGGCGAAGGCGCCGTTCCGGGTCGAGGTCGGGCTGCGCCAGGACGAGGCCGGGGTGCATTGCGCGGTGGTGCTGCGCGAAGCCGCCAGCGGCGCCGCGCTGCGCGCCGAGCGCTGGACCATCGCGCCCACTGACGAGGCCGAGGTCGGCCACACCGCTGCCGCCGCCTTTGCCGCCTCGCTCAAGAGCGAGATCTGGCGCAGCCTGGCGCGCGCCCGCGGCGACGTGGCCGGCCCCACCGACGAGCCGATCGAACTGCGCCTGCATCGTGCCGCCGTGCTGTTGGCGCGCACGCCGCAAAGCTGGCTGGAGTCGGAAATCGAGCTGCAAAAGCTGCGCGCCGAGCAGCCGGACGATCCGCAGACCGCCCTGATGTGGGCCTCGCATCTCTACGCCAGGCTGGTGCTGGACCTGACCAGCGATCCGGCCGAGCTGGAACCGCAGATCGAGACGCTGGTGTTCCAGGCGTTGCCCCATGTGCGCGACAACCCGATGCTGGCGCTGGCGGCCGCCAAGCTGCTGTGCTTTGTCAGCCATGGGCACCTGGAACTGGCCGAGGCGCTGGCCGAGGAGGCGTTTGCCCAAAGCACCGCGTTCGCGTCGGCCTTCGCGGTGCTGGGGCAGTTGCGGCTGAACCGCGGGCGCCTGCAGGAAGCCATCGACTACTTCGACCAGGGCATCGAGCTGGCCGAGGCGGGCTCGGAGTTCCAGGTATTCCTGATGGTCCTCAAGTGCACCACGCTGCTGGCGCTGGACGACCGCCAGGCCTGCCTGGCGGCCTGCGAGGCGCTGTACCGGACCAAGCCGCTGACGCGGGCGCAGATGGGGCTGTTCCTGTCTTCGCCCGACGAAGTGCTGCCCGACGACCTGCGCCAGATCCTGCTGGGGCTGGACGCGGACCTGCTGCGCCGGCTGCTGGCGCATTTCGAATATCTGTTCGTGCGGCGCGTGCCGGATGCGGCAGCCAGGAAGAACATGTTCCGCGGCGTGCTGGCGCAATTGGCGCGGCACCGGCCGCTCGACGGACTGCCGGCGCGCGTGAGCGCCTACCTGTAGCCGCCACGGCGGGGCGTGCACGGCGCGATGACGCGTTCGATTTGACAAACCGACGCGCATGCGGGAAGCTACGCCCCATGACTTTCCGCGCCGTCCGCATTTCGCTGATTATTACCATCATTCCTGGAATGGTGGGTTAACGCGCGACCGCAGTCAGTCAAACAAACCCGCCCCACGAGGCGGGTTTTTTGTTGCCGCCTCTGCCGGGCCCAGTCCCCACGCCGCAGAGAGTTTTCATGCAACAACCGCAAGCCGCCACCGCCAATACCTCCGAGACCGACGCCTTCGCCCCGGGCCGCGCCACGCCCATGGAATACCTGCGCCAGATCCTGACGGCGCGGGTCTACGACATCGCCCGCGAGACCGAGCTGGACCCCGCCCAGGGCCTGTCGCGCCGGCTCGGCAACCGCGTGCACCTCAAGCGCGAGGACAACCAGCCGGTGTTTTCGTTCAAGGTGCGCGGCGCCTACAACAAGATGCGCAACACGCCGCAGGCGGCGCTGGAACGCGGCGTCATCACCGCCTCGGCCGGCAACCACGCCCAGGGCGTCGCGATCTCCGCCGCCCGGCTCGGCGTGCGCGCCACCATCGTGGTGCCGCAGACCGCGCCGCAGGTGAAGGTGGACGCCGTGCGCGCCTTCGGCGGTCCGACGGTGCAGGTGGTGCTGGCGGGCGATTCCTACAGCGATGCCTACGCCTACGCGCAGACGCTGGCCCGCGACCAGGACCTGACCTTCATCCCGGCGTTCGATGATCCCTACGTCATCGCCGGCCAGGGCACGGTCGGCATGGAGATCCTGCGCCAGCACCCGGGACGGCTGGACGCAGTGTTCGTGCCGATCGGCGGCGGCAGCCTGGCGGCGGGGGTGTCGGTGTACATGAAGGCGGTGGATCCGTCGGTCAAGGTGATCGGGGTGCAGACGGTCGATTCCTGCGCCATGGCGCAGTCGATGCAGGTGGGCGAGCGGGTCAGCCTGGCCGAGGTCGGCCTGTTCTCGGACGGCACGGCGGTCAAGCTGGTGGGCGAAGAAACCTTCCGCCTGTGCCGCCAGTACCTGGACGAGATCATCCTGGTGGATACCGATGCGGTCTGCGCGGCGATCAAGGACGTGTTCCTGGACACCCGCAGCGTGCTGGAACCGGCGGGCGCGCTGGCGCTGGCCGGACTGAAGCAGTATGTCGAGCGCGAGGGCGCACAGGGGCAGTCGCTGGTGGCGATCACCTCGGGCGCCAACATGAATTTCGACCGCATGCGCTTCGTGGCGGACCGGGCCGAGGTGGGCGAGGCGCGCGAAGCCGTGTTCGCCGTGACGCTGCCCGAGGAGCGCGGCAGTTTCCGCCGCTTCTGCGCGGTGATGGGGCAGCGCGGCGTCACCGAATTCAACTACCGCATCGCCGATGCCAACACCGCCCGCATCTTCGTCAGCGTGCAGATCGCGCGCCGCGGCGAGGCCGCGGACATCATGCGCGGCCTGGAGCAGGAAGGCTTCGCGGTCAGCGACCTGAGCCACAACGAAGTCTCCAAGCAGCATATCCGCTACATGGTGGGCGGGCGCTCGCCGCTGGCGGGCGGCGAACGGCTGTTCCGCTTCGAGTTCCCGGAGCGTCCGGGCGCGCTGATGAAATTCCTGTCGGCAATGGCGCCGAACTGGAACATCAGCCTGTTTCACTACCGCAACCAGGGCGCGGACTTCAGTTCGGTGCTGGTCGGCATCCAGGCGCCGCTGGCGGACGACGCCGCGCTGGACCGCTTCCTGGCGCAGTTGGGCTACGCGCATTGGGAAGAGACGGCGAACGAGGCGTACCGGCAGTTCCTGATCTAGGCGGCGGCCAACCCATCATGGGCCAGCCCGTGATGGGCCAGCCCGTGATGGGCCAGCCCGTCCACATGCACCTGGGGTTGGCCTTGCGGGCAGCGCTCCACCCGCGCCAGCACGCCGTAGGCGCGGCGCAGCGTATCGGGGGTGACCACGGCTTGTGGCGGGCCTTCGGCCAGCAGGACGCCGCCGTGCAGCAGCAGGGCATGGTCGGCGTGGCGCAGCGCGATGTTCAGGTCGTGCAGCACCACCAGCGTGATGAGCCGGTGGCGGACGGTCTGGCGCCGCAGCACGTCCATGACGTGGAACTGGTAGTTCAGGTCCAGCGCCGACAGCGGTTCGTCCAACAGCAGCAGGCGCGGACGCCGCACCAGCGCCTGCGCCAGTGACGCCAACTGCTTCTGGCCGCCGGACAGCTCGTCGAGGTAGCGGCTGGCGAGATGGCCGATGCCCAGTTCGGCCAGTACCTGCATGGCCTCGCGCATCAAGGCGTCGCCGCCCTGGCGCGCGCGGCCCGAGCGGGCCGCCACCAGCACCGACTCCAGCACGGTCATGTGAACGCCCTTGGGCAGGGCCTGGGGCATGTACATGGCGTGCTCGGCGCGGCGGGCCGGAGAGAGGCCGGCGAAATCCGCGCCGTCCAGCCGCAGGTCGCCGCCAAGCATGGGATTGAGCCCCGCCAGCGTCTTGAGCAGCGTCGATTTGCCGCTGCCGTTCGGTCCCAGCAGCGCCGTCAGCGTGCCCTCGGGCAGCGGCGCGGCCCGCAGGGCGCGCAGCACCGGGCGGTTGCCATAGCCGGCGGTGAGCGAGCGGATGTCCAGCGAGGCCATGGCGTCAGCGCTGCAGCGCCAGCGTGCCGCGCATGTGCTGGGCGTGGGCCGGGAACGAGCAATAGAAGGTGTAGGACTCACCCGCGGCCAGGCGGCTGACGGGGAACGTGACGGTGGCGGTTTCACCGCCGCCGAGCATCGGCGTCCTGGCCAGGATGCGGCCGTCGCCCGGCGCCAGGAAGTCGTGCGCCGCGCCGGCCTTGATGCCGTCGACCATGACCGCGTCAATGTCCTCGGTCTTGGTCAGCACCCAGTTGTGGCCGGCCTTTTCCTTGCTGTTCTTGCCGGTGTGGATGAGGCGCACCGTGAAGTCCTTGCAGATCGCCGGGACCACGATGTGGTTGGGCGCGAACTTCTTGCCGGGCTGGCCTTCGACGTCGATGCCGCAGGCGGGATCGGCGGCGTGGGCGGCGCCGGTGGCCAGCAGGGCGAGGAAGGCGAGCGGGTAGCGGTATTGCATGGGGAGGCGTCTCCAGGGGCAGGGGAAGGCGTCAGCCACGCTTGAGGGCGCGGATGACGATGGTGAGAAAGAAGGGAATGCCGACCAGCGAGGTCACGATGCCGACCGGGATGAGGGCGCCGGGCAGCACGGTCTTGGAGGCGACCGAGGCCAGCGACAGGATCAGGGCGCCGGCCAGCGCGCTGCCGGGCAGGTAGTAGCGATGGTCCTCGCCCAGCAGCAGGCGGGCGATGTGCGGCGCCACCAGCCCGACGAAGCCGATGGTGCCGACGAAGGACACCGCCAGCGCCGCCAGCGCGCTGACCCGCAGCAGGCTGACCAGGCGCAGGCGCTTGACGTCGATGCCGAAGCTGACGGCGCGTTCCTCGCCCAGCCGCACCGCGGTCAGCTTCCACGCGTCGCGCAGCGAGAACGGCAACGCCAGCGCCAGCGCGGCCGCCATCACGCCCACGGTGGTCCAGGTGGCGCGCGCCAGACTGCCCATGGTCCAGAACACGATGCCTTGCAGCGCTTCCTCGCTGGCGATGAACTGCAGCAGCATGACCAGGGCCTGGAACGAATACACCAGCGCGATGCCGAACAGCACCACGCCCAGCGTCGAACCGCCGCGCCAGCGCGCCACGCGCTCCAGGATCAGCACCGACACCAGGGTGCTGGCGAAGGCCGACAGCGACACCACCATGCCGGGCGGCAGCGCCGGCACGTGCCAGTCCAACGTGATGGCCAGCGAGGCGCCGAACGCGGCCGCGGCCGACACGCCCAGCGTATAGGGGCTGGCCAGGGGGTTGTCCAGCATGGTCTGCATCTCGGCGCCGCCCAGGCCCAGGGCCAGGCCCACCAGCAGCGCCATCAGGGCGTAGGGCAGGCGGAACTGCCAGACGATGACGCGGGTGCCAGCGTCGGCGGCGTCGGGGTGCAGCAGGGTGCGCAGCAGGTCGAGCGGCGCCAGGCCCGCCGGGCCGGTGGCGACGTCGGCCAGCAGGCTGATGGCGATGGCCACGGCCAGCGCCAGGGCCAGCGCCAGCCGCCGCCGGCGGGTGCGATGGTAGCGGGCGATGGGATCGTCCAGGACGCCGTCGGCCGCGAGGGCGGTAGCGGAAGTCTGCATGATGGCGTGCCTGCCTGCCGTCAACGGGCGGCGGGTGCGGTCCAGTAGGTGCCGGCGCCGTCCACGTCGAGGAAGTCGCGATACAGCGTGGCCAGCGTGGCGTCCGGGTCCAGCGCGCCGGCGCGGTCGGGGTACAGCCACTTGGCCATCGCCTCGATTGCCGCGACGTTGTAGGGCGAGTTGTAGAACGCGTGCCAGATGCCGAAGGCACGGCCGCGCTTGACCGCGTCCAGGTCGCGGATGCCGTCGCGTTGCAGCAGGGTCGAGAGGCTGGCGGCGGACACGTCGGCGGCGGCGCCGGGACCCGCCAGCAGGCCGGGACGGCCGGGGTCGGAGCGGCTGCCGGTGGCGATGTAGACCTGCGGCTGGGCCTTCAGCAGGAATTCCATGCTGACGTCGCCGATCGCGCCCGGCAGCACCGGGGCGGCGACGTTGACGCCGCCGGCGGCTTCCAGCAGGTCGCCGAAACTGCCGTTGCCGGTGGTGTGGCAGCAGGCGGGCCAGACGCCGGCCAGCATTTCCACGAATACGCGAGGACGCTCGGCCTGCGGCACCGGCTGCACCAGTTCGCGCACCTTGGCCAGGTGCGACTCATAGAACGCGATGTAGCGCTCGGCCTGTTCCGGACGGTCGAGCGCCTGGCCCAGGATGCGCAGGCTGGGCACGGTGTTCTGGACCGGATGCTGGCGGAAATCGATGAACACGACCGGAATGCCGGCCTGCTGCAGCGACGCGATCATCGGGTTGTTGCGGCCCGGGCCGTGGCCGCTCAGGCTGAAGATGGCCACGTCGGGCTTGAGCGAGACGATCTTCTCCGGGCTGACGCTGGCCTCCGAGGTGGTGCCGATCAGCGGCACCTCGGCCGCCTTGGGGAAACGCTTGATCAGTTGCTGCCAGGAATAGGGATCCTGCTGCTTGAGCTCGCCCTGCCAGCCGACCACGCGCGCCACCGGGTCGGCGCGGTCCAGCAACGCCATGGCGAAGACGAAGCGGCCTTCGCCCAGCAGCACCCGCCGCGGATGATCGGGCACGGTGACGACGCGGCCGGCCAGGTCGGTCACCTGGCGGGCCTGGGCGCCGGGCAGGGCGCAGAGCAGGGCGGTGGCGGCCAGCGCCGCGCGGAACATGTTTTTCAAACGCATGGGGAGATCCCGATCCAGTGGCCACGACACGCCCCGCGGGCTTGCGGGTAACGCGAACCATTCCTATCGGCAGGCAGTCTCCGTCATCAGGGTTCAAGAATTCGTTAAGACGCGCCCCGGGTTGTGGCGGCCCCGCCGCGAAACGGCTGGCGTCCGTGGCGGGATCGGGGTCGCGCTTACAATCTGAGATTGATTTACATTCCCCGCACCGCCCCATGCGCGTTCTTGTCATCGAAGACGACCCCGATATCCTGGCGAACATCACGCATCACCTGACGCGCCGCGGCTACATCGTCGACTGCGCCGAGGATGGTTTGCGCGGCTACGCCATGGCGGCCGAGGGCGGTTTCGACCTGATCGTGCTCGACCTGATGCTGCCGCGGCTGGACGGCTACGACCTGTGCCGCCGGCTGCGCGCGGAGGCGCGCTGCGATACGCCTGTCATCATGGTGACCGCGCGCGACACGCTGGACAACCGGCTGACGGGGTTCGACGCTGGCGCCGATGATTACCTGGTCAAGCCGTTCGCCCTGGCGGAGCTGGCGGCGCGCGTCAAGGCCCTGCTGCACCGCGCCCATGGGGCCGGCGCAGCGCGGGTGCTGCAGGTAGGCGACCTGACGCTGGATACCGGCACCCTGGCGCTGGCGCGGGCCGGACAGCCGCTGCGGCTGCCGCCTTCGCCGCTGCAACTGCTGATGCTGCTGATGCGCGCCAGCCCCGCGGTGGTGCACCGAGGCCGGCTGGAAGAGGCGCTGTGGCGCGATTCGCCGCCGGACAGCGATAGCCTGCGCACGCACATCCACCAGATCCGCCAGGTGGTGGACAAGCCGTTCGCCACGCCGCTGCTGCACACCGTGCACGGCATCGGCTACCAAATGCGGGCCGGCGACGATGCGTAGCGCGCGGCGCGGGCTGGCGCGCTATCTGGTACGCACCTACCTGCTGCTGGCGCTGCTCGTTGGCGGCGCGCTGACCTGGGTCTCGATCTGGAGCGTGAACACGCTCGAAGTCCATCTGCAGCGCATCGACATGGGCATGGCGGTGGAACGGGTGCGCAACGATTTCCTGGCCGGCGTCGATCCCGGACGGCCGCACCGTTTCTTCCATGGCGCGCCGGGCAGCGAGGCGTTTCCGGCGGGGCTGCGGGGCCTGGCGCCGGGCTTTCACAAGATCGAGCGCGAGGGCCGCGTCTGGCACGTCATGGTGGACGACAAGGACGGCCAGCGCTACATGCTGCTGCGCGACTACACCGAGTACGAACGCAACCAGTCCACTTCGCACTGGACCGTGGTCAGCGGCCTGGCCGGCGGCCTGGTGCTGGCGTTCGTGCTGGGCACCCTGGCGACGCGGCGCATGTTGCGGCCGCTGGCGCGGCTGGCGGCGCAGGTCACGGCGCGCGGCGCGCAGCCGCCCCAGACCCGCCTAGCGGCGGACTATCCGCCGGACGAGATCGGTCGGCTGGCGGACGCTTTCGACGCCACCTACAACCAGCTCGAACAGGCGCTGCGGCGCGAACAGTTGTTCACGGCGGACGTCGGCCATGAATTGCGCACGCCGCTGATGGTGATTTCCAGCTCCTGCGAGCTGCTGCTGGACGAACCCGGCCTGGACGCCGACGGCAGCGCTCGCGTGCGGCGCATCGCCGCGGCCGCGGCCGACATGGGCGAACGGCTCGATACCTACCTGATGCTGGCGCGCGGGCGCGACGCCAGTGACCAGTTCAAGCGCGAAAGCGCCGGCGGCGCGGCGCGTGAACAACTGGCGGCCTGGAGCGCGATGGCGCAGCGGCGCGGCATGTCGCTCGTACTCGAAGCGCCGGCGCAGGCGAGCGTGGCGGATCCAGACGATGCGCAGGCGGCGGCCGCGCAGGCCGACGCGCCGCGTTATCCCGCGCCCTTGCTGCGCGCGCTGCTGTCCAACCTGATCCGCAACTCGCTGCAGTACGCCGGCCCGGGCGCGCGCGTCACGATCAGCGCCGGCCCGGACTACCTGCAGGTGGCAGATGACGGCCCGGGCATTCCGCTGGAACGGCAGGAAGCCGTCTTCAGCCCGTTCGTGCGCGGCGCGCAGCCCGATGCCGGCAACCTGGGGCTGGGGCTGTCCCTGGTGCGGCGCATCTGCGAGCACCAGGGCTGGCGCGTGTCGCTGCGGTCGGCGCCCGGGCAGGGCAGCGTGTTCAGGGTGGACCTCAGAACGACAGCTCGGCCGTGAAGGTTACGGTGCGGCCGGCGCCGGGCACGCCATAGAGCTGGAATCCGTCGAGCGAGGCGCCGACGCGGCTGTAGTAGAACTTGTTGAACAGGTTCTCCACGTTCATGCCCAGGGTCAGCGACTTGTCGACGCGATAGCGCGCGGCGACCGAGTGCAGCCAGTAGGACGGCGCCTTCTCGTCGTCGCGCACCCAGATGGGATGGGTGCCGGACGGGCCCGACACGGTGGAACTGTTGTTGTTCTTGCCGCCCACGTACTTGTTGTCGGTGTAGCGCCGCTTGCCCACGTATTGCGCGCCGTAGCTCAGCGACAGCTTGTCGGTGGCGGCATAGGTGGTCCACAGGTTGAACGTCAGGTCCGGCACGTTCTTGGCTTCCTCGCCGCTGTTGGCGCCCTTTGTAATGCGGCTCTTCATGGCGCTGACGCCGGCGAACGCCGACCAGCGCGGGGTGATGTTGCCGGCCAGCCCCAGCTCGATGCCGTCGACCCGCTTGGCGGGCAGCGCGCGCACCACGTCGGTGGCGTCGTCGCCATACTCCCAGGAGTCGGACAGCTCGGTGCGGAACACCGCGCCTGTCAGCGACAGGTCGCCCTGGGCCAGGTCCCACTTGCCGCCCAGCTCGTAGGTCTTGGACACCGCCGGCTTGTAGCTGTCGCCGCCGGTGGCGCCGTAGATGTTGTTGTTGGTCGAGGCGCCCAGCGCGGACGGCTGCGCGGCCTGGCTGTAGGCGGCGTAGAGGCTGGCTTCGGGCACCGGCTTGTAGGTCACGCCGAGGCGGCCGCTCCAGGCGCCGTCCTCGACCCGGTTGGTGCCGTGTTTGCCGGCGGAGCCGGTGACCTGCGTGACGCGGAACCGGTCATAGCGCAGCGCGCCCTGCAGCAGCCATTGCGGCGTCAGCGTCAGCGTGTCGCCAACGTACAGGCCGGTGTTGAAGACCTCGGCGCGGTTGCCGTCGGCGCCCTTGACCTTATCGACCCCGCCCATGTCGACGCCGCCGTTGTTGCGCAGGTCGAAGGTCGGGTTGGTCGACGGCGCCTTGATGGTGCGTTCGTGATCGCCGTAGGTCTCCTTGTAGAACTCCACGCCGGTCACCAATTGGTGCTTGATGGCGCCGGTCTGGAAATCCAGGCTCAGGTTGGTCTGGTTGGCCAGGATGGTGTAGCGCTTGGAGGTGCCGAAGTCGTTGCCGCGCAGTTGGCCATCGGGGCTGGGGTTGTCCAGCGCCACATAGCCGCTGTACGAGGGGATGCCGTCGGCGCTGTTGACCAGCGGCCCGGCGCCGGCGTAGCCGTAGGAGGTGCGCGAGGCGCTGTTCAGGCGCGCCGGCGACAGCACGCCGATGCGGTCGGTCTGTTCCCAGCGGCTGATGTTGGACAGGCGCACGCGGTCGTTGAAATCGTGTTCCGCCTTCAGGGTGGCCTGGTCGGTGCGGGTCTGTTCGGTGTACAGCGACGGATCGCCGTACCAGGCGTTGCGCGATACGTTCGGCATGCGCTGGCCGCCGGTGCCGCGCTGGATCGGCACGCCGCCGTCGGGAATGTTGTTGTCTTCCTGGTGCAGGTAGTTCAGGGTGACGCGGGTGGGCGTGCCCAGCCCCATCGCCAGCGAGGCCGCCATGCCGGAGCGGTCGAACTCGGTCACGTCGCGCTCGGCCACGCCGTTGTGGTGGCGCATCAGGTTGATGCGCAGCGCCGAGCTGTCGGTCAGTTCCTGGTTCAGATCGGCCGTGATGCGGCGGTAGTGGTCGGTGCCCAGGCCGCCGGACGCCTTGTAGAACGAGCCCAGCCGGGCTTCCTTGCTGACGAGGTTGACGCTGCCGCCGACCGCCGAGACGCCGGATTCGATCGAGCCGGTGCCCTTGAACACTTCGGCCCGTTCCAGGTTGAAGATGTCGGTGCGGCTGGACATGCCGGCGTCGCGGATGCCGTCCACGGTGATGCTCTGTTCCGCCGAGAAGCCGCGGATGGTGAACATGTCGCCCCAGCCCAGGTTGCCCTCGCCGGAGCTGAACGTGATGCCGGGAACGTTACGCAGCACGTCCTGCAGGCTCTGGGCATGCTGCTCTTCCAGCACCTCGTGCGGCACCACCGTGATGCTTTGCGGGGTGTTCAGCAGCGGCTGGGTGAATTTGCCGGACTGCACGTGGTCGGCCTTGTAGGGCGCCGGGCTGTCGGCCTGCACCGTCACCGGCGCCAGCACCGTGGTGTTGTCGGCCGGCTGCGCCTGCGCGCTGGCGGCGGCGCCAAGCGCCACGCCCAGGGTCTTGAGCGCCACCGCGCCGGGATGAGGGGTTTTGTACTGCGCCATGATCAGGTTCCAGAAAAATGCCAATGAGAATCGTTAGCGATTCTAGGAAAGCGGGTCTCAAGATCTCGTTAAGGCGAGGGGCGCCATCGTCATGGGGTGCCGCTCCGAACGCGGCGGTGGCCGCTGACGGCTGGGCGGGGTATTCCGGCGGTCCGAAAAAAACGCCTTCCGGGGGAAGGCGTTCTCGCGACAGGCGTGGAAGCGAGCAGGCCCGCCCGGCCTCAATGCAGGATCTGGCTCAGGAACAGCTTGGTGCGCTCGTTCTGCGGGTGGTCGAAGAACTCGTCCGGGCTGTTCTGCTCGATGATCTCGCCGCGGTCCATGAAGATGACGCGGTTGGCGACCTTGCGCGCGAAGCCCATTTCGTGGGTCACGCACAGCATCGTCATGCCGCTTTCCTGGGCCAGGTTGACCATCACGTCCAGCACCTCCTTGACCATTTCCGGGTCCAGCGCCGAGGTCGGCTCATCGAACAGCATGATCTTGGGGCTCATGCACAGCGAACGCGCGATGGCCACGCGCTGCTGCTGGCCGCCCGAGAGCTGGCCGGGGAATTTCTTGGCCTGGTCCGGAATGCGCACGCGCTCCAGGTATTTCATGGCCGTGGCCTCGGCTTCGGCGCGCGGCTTCTTCAAGACCCACATCGGGCCCAGCGTCAGGTTCTCCAGCACCGTCAGGTGCGGGAACAGGTTGAAGTGCTGGAACACCATGCCGACGTCCTTGCGGATGGTCTCGATGTGCTTGAGGTCATTGGTGAGCTCCGTGCCGTCCACGATGATGTGGCCTTTCTGGTGCTCCTCGAGCCGGTTGATGCAGCGGATCATGGTGGACTTGCCCGAGCCGGACGGCCCGCACACCACGATGCGCTCGCCCGGCGCCACGTCCAGGTTGATGTTGCGCAGCACGTGGAACTGGCCGTACCACTTGTTCACGTCCTGCAGTCGAATGATGGCATCAGACATGCCTGTACTCCCGTAAATATCGCATTGCGGGTCCGCCGGTGGCGGACCCGCGGCAAGGTTCTAGCGTGCGTGGCCCGTGGCCAGGCGTTTTTCCAGCGCCTGGCTGTATTTGGACATGGAGAAGCAGAAGACGAAGTAGATCAGCGAGATGAACAGATACGCCTCCACCCCGAATCCGCGCCATGCCGCGTCGGACAGGGCCGCCTTGGCCGCCAGCGTCAGGTCGAAGATGCCGATGATCACCACCAGCGACGTGTCCTTGAACAGCGCGATGAAGATGCTGACCAGCGGCGGGATCACGATCTTGAGCGCCTGCGGCAGGATGATCTTGCGCATCTGCTGCCAGTAGTTCAGGCCGAGCGAATCGGCGCCTTCGTACTGGCCCTTGGGGATCGCCTGCAACCCGCCGCGCACCGTTTCGGCGATGTACGCGGCCGCGAACATGATGATCGCGATCTGCGCGCGCAGCAGCTTGTCGATGGAGAAACCCTCGGGCAGGAACAGCGGCAGCATCACCGACGACATGAACAGCAGGCTGATCAGCGGCACGCCGCGGATCAGCTCGATGTACACGACGCACAGCGCCTTGATGGCCGGCATCTTCGAGCGCCGGCCCAGGGCCAGCAGCACGCCGATCGGGAAGGCGAAGGCGATGCCGAACGTCGACAGGATCAGCGTCAGCGGCAGGCCGCCCCAGCGCGCGTTCTCGACGTAGGTCAGGCCCAGCACGCCGCCCCACATCAGGATCGCCACGGCGGTCAGGCCGACGGTCCAGATGATGGCGAGCTTCCAGTTCCAGAAACGGCGGATGCCGCTGCACACGATCACCGCGACGAGGATGATGGTCGCGATCAGCGGCCGCCATTGTTCGTCGTAGGGATAGGTGCCGAACAGGATCAGCCGGTGCTTCTCGATGATGAAGGCCCAGCAGGCACCGCCCACCGAGGCGCGGCATTCCTGCGCGTTGGCGGCGGTGAAGTTGGCCTTGATGAAGGCCCACTCGACCAGCGCCGGCACCGACATCAACAGGAACCACGCCAGCAGCACCGTGATCAGGATGTTCAGCGGCGAGGAAAACAGGCGCGAGCGCAGCCACGCCCACGCGCCGACATGGGTCTTGGGCGGCGGCAGCCCTTCGCTGGGGGTATGCGTAGTGCTGCTCATATCAACGCTCCACCAGCGCGATGCGCTTGTTGTACCAGTTCATGAAGATCGAGATCGACAGGCTGACCGTGAGGTACGCGCCCATGATGATGAGAATGCCCTCGATGGCCTGCCCGGTCTGGTTCAGCGTGGTGTTGACCACCGACACGATGTCCGGATAGCCAATGGCCACGGCCAGCGAGCTGTTTTTCAACAGATTGAGATACTGGCTGGTCATGGGAGGAATGATGACCCGCAAGGCTTGCGGCAGCACCACCAGGCGCAGGGCCAGCGGCCGCCGCAATCCGAGGGCGCCGGCCGCTTCCCATTGGCCGTTGCCGACCGCCTGGATGCCCGAGCGCACCACCTCGGCGATGAACGCCGCGGTGTAGATCACCAGGCCCAGCAGCAGCGCCGCGAACTCCGGCGTCAGCGTCAGGCCGCCCGTGAAGTTGAAGCCCTTCAGTTCCGGCATGTCCAGTGTCAGCGAGGCGCCGCTGGCGAGCCAGCCGATCACCGGCAGGGCGATCAACAGGCCGATGGCCGCGCGGCCCAGCGGGAACGCCTGGCCGGTGGCTTCCTGGCGTTTCCGGCCCCAGTGGCCCAGGAACAGGATGGCGACGACCGCCAGGCCCAGCCCGGCCAGCACCCAGTCGAGCGAGGCGCCTTCCAGCCCCGGCACCTTGAGGCCGCGGTTGGAGATGAAGACGCCCGGCAGCGGATGGTGCGCCTGGCGCGGACCCGGCATGTTCTCGGTGATGAGCGCATACCAGAAGAACAACTGCAGCAGCAGCGGCACATTGCGCATGACCTCGACGTAGATCGAGGCCAGCCGCGCCACCAGCCAGTTCCTGGACAGCCGGCCCACGCCGATCAGCACGCCCAGCACGGTGGCGGCCACCAGCGCCAGCAGGCCGACCCGCAGCGTGTTCAGGATGCCCACGACGATGGCGCGGCCGTAGGTGTCGGCCGGCCCGTAGGCGATGGGCGATTCGCCGATGGCGAAACCGGCTTCGCGCGCGAGGAAGCCGAAGCCGGTAGCGATGTTGCGCAGCGCCAGGTTCTGCAGGGTGTTGTGGACCAGGAACCAGATCGCCGATCCCGCCAGCGCCAGCGCCAGGGCCTGGTAGGCCAGGGCGCGGGTGGCGGGATCGTTCCAGGACCAGCGGCGCGGCGCTCGCCGCGCGTTGGCATTGTTCTGCTTGCCCACGGTTCAGCCCGCCATCAGCGCGCCGACCGCGGCGGCCAGCCGGTCCATGCCCTGTTCGATTACTTCGGTGGCGGTGGCGAAGGAGAACCGCACATACGGCGACAGGCCGTACGAACCGCCGTCGATCACCGCCACGCCTGCCTGGCGCAGGAAGAACAGGCTGACGTCCAGGTCGGTCTTGAGTTCGCCGTCCGGCCCCTTGCGGCCGATCAGGCCGGCGACGTTGGCATAGACGTAGAAGGCGCCGTCGGGCGTGGCGCAGGAAATGCCGGGAATCGCATTCAGGCGCCGCACGATCAGGTCGCGGCGCGCCTTGAAGATGGCGACCATCTCGGTCACGCTGGACTGGTCGCCTTCGAGCGCGGCCTGGGCCGCGGCCTGCGAGATGGCGCTGGGGCAACTGGTGCTTTGCGACATGACCGTGCTCATGGCCTTGATGAGGTCGGCCGGGCCGGCGCCGTAGCCGATGCGCCAGCCGGTCATGGCGTAGGCCTTGGACATGCCGTTGACGATCAGCGTGCGCTCGGCCAGGCGCGGCTCGACCTGCACCGGCGAGACGTGCGCTTCGGCGCCATAGCAGAACGGCGCGTAGATTTCGTCGCTCAGGATCCAGACGCGGGGATGGCGCACCAGCACTTCGGTCAGGGCGCGCATCTCGGCGCGGCTGTAGACCGCGCCGCTGGGGTTGCTGGGCGAATTCAGGATCAGCCAGCGGGTGCGCGGGGTGATGGCCGCCTCCAGGCTGGCGGCGTCGAGCTTGAAGCCCTGCGATTCGGGTCCGGTCACGACCACAGGCTTGCCCTCGTTGAGCAACACCATGTCGGGATACGACACCCAGTACGGCGCGCACACGATCACTTCGTCGCCCGGTTCCAGGCTGGCGGTCAGGGCCGCGCCGATGATCTGCTTGGCGCCGGCGCCCACGGTGATCTGGTCCAGGCCGTACTTGGCGCCCAGGGTCTGCTCCAGGCTGCCGGCGATGGCGCGGCGCAGGCCCGGGGTGCCGTTGGGGCTGGTGTAGCGGATATCGCCGCCGGCGATGGCGTCCTGGCCGGCGCGCGCGATGTGGGCGGGCGTGGCCATGTCGGGCTCGCCCAGGGTGAAGTCGGCAATCTCGCGCCCGGCGCGGCGCAATTCGTCGACCACGATCTTGGCGGCCATGCTGGGGGAGGGTTTGATCTGCTTGAGGCGGGCGTTGACGATGCTGTTCATGGTGACTGCTTCAAAGAATGCGGAGGCCGGCGCGAGGCGGCCAGTCCGCGGAAATCGGGAAAACGCGGCGCGACCCGGCGCCATCGCCGGGCCGCGCGAGAGTCGCTCAGCGCACGGGCCAGCCGTACATCAGGCCGCCCTGGGTCCACAGCTTGTTCAGGCCGCGGTCCAGCTTCAGGGGGCTGTCCTTGCCCATGGCGCGGTCGTAGCTTTCGCCGTAGTTGCCGACCTGCTTGATGATGTTGTAGGCCCACTTGTCGTCCAGGCCCAGGTTCTTGCCCATGCCGGGCGTCACGCCCAGGATGCGCTGCACGTTGGGGTTGGTGCTCTTGAGCATCTCGTCGACGTTCTTGGACGTGATGCCGTATTCCTCGGCTTCGAGCATGGCGTTGAGCGACCAGCGCACCACGTTGAACCACTGTTCGTCGCCCTGGCGCACCATGGGGCCGAGCGGTTCCTTGGACAGGTTCTCCGGCAGGATCTCCCAGTCGTCCGGCTTGGCCAGGCGGGTGCGCATGTTGGCGGCGGTGTTGGACTTGTCGTTGGTGTAGGCGTCGCAGCGGCCGGACTCCAGCAGGCGGAAGTTCTCGTCGTAGTTCTCGACCAGCACCGGCTTGAAGGTGATGCCGCGGGCGCGGAAGTAGTCGGCCAGGTTCAGTTCGGTGGTGGTGCCGGGCTGCACGCAGACCGTGGCGCCGTCCAGTTCCTTGACCGTCTTGACGTTCATCGACTTCTTCACGATCAGGCCCTGGGCGTCGTAGAAGTTCACGCCCACGCCGATCAGGCCCAGGGTGGTGTCGCGCGTCAGGGTCTGGGTGGTGTTGCGCGATAGCATGTCGATCTCGCCAGATTGCAGGGCCGTGAACTTGGCCTGCGCGGTCAGCACGTTGCCCTTGACCTTCGAGGCGTCGCCGAACATCGCGGCGGCCACGGCGCGGCACATGTCCACGTCCAGGCCGGTCCATTCGCCCTTGCTGTCGAGCACCGAGAAACCGGGAATGCCGGCAAAGCCGCATTGCAGGAAGCCTTTTTTCTTGACGGCTTCGAAGGTGACGCCGGCCTGGGCGCCGGAGGCAACGCACAACAGGGTCGCCGCGACGGCGGTGGTCAGGAACTTGCGCATGAGAGTGTTCTCCAGGGGTACGGAAAAGGGCAGGGAATGGCTAGGAAACAGACCGGCGGCGCACCGTCGCGTCCCCCGGGCGGGCGGGATGGGACAGGCGCTTGGGACGGGGAGGGGAAAGGCGGGGCGTCAGCGACGATGGCCTTCCGGGCGGGCCTTACCGGTGGAGGCGGGCGGCGTAGCGTTGGAAGGTCGGGCGGGGGACAGGCAACAGGCTCATCGGCGGCACTTGGACGGCAGATCTTGCATAACTGATGCGACGTATGATGGCAGCCATCATACAAGTGAGCAAGTCAGGGGATTCCCGTAATTTGCAATGCCGGCAGCGGTTATATGGCGCGAGCGGCCGGGCGCCATGAGGGCGCGGTGCGCGGCAGGCGACGGGCCTGGGCGGGGCGGCGCGTGGCCGCCCCGGAGGATTCCGCGGCGCCAGTCGCGCCGGGAACGGGACCGGGGCCGGTCAGGCCGGCGGGTTGGACAGCAGCTTGCGGTAGCGGGCGATGCTGTCGCCCAGGTGGCGGGCCATGGCGGCGCGCGCGGCGCCGGGATCGCGGCGCATGATGGCGGTCAGGATGGCTTCGTGCTCCTGCACGTTGCGGGTCTCGTAGACCTCGAGCTCTTCGGGGGTCTTGCCGCCGTGCTTGATGTTCAGGTCCAGCATCACGTCGCGCACCGCCGCCTGCAGCAGGGCCGGGAAGTGCGGGTTGTTGGACGCGCGCGCGATCGACAGGTGGAACTCGTAGTCGGCCTTGACGGCGGCTTCCATGTCGCGGGTGGCGCGGTTGAAGGCGTCGAAGGCCTCGACGATGCCGCTCAGGTCGGCGGCGCTACGGCGCTCGGCCGCCAGGCCACAGGCCTCGACCTCGAGGCCGGCGCGCAGTTCCATGATGTGCAGCGCCCAGCGCGGATCGGCGGCCGGGGCGACGACGAAATCGATGGGCTTTTCGCGGTCTTCGGTGACGAACACGCCGATGCCGGCCTTGCTGACCAGCCGGCCGCTCAGGCGCATCGAGGCCACGGCCTCGCGGATCACGGTGCGGCTGACGTCGAATTCGGCGCACAGCGCATGCTCGGACGGCAGCTTGTCGCCGGGGCGGTACTGGCGGGCGTCCAGTCGCTTGGTCAGTTCGTCGATCACGACGTCGGTCAGGCGCGAGCGCGGGCGGGGCCGGGGAGTTTCCATTGTCTCTCTTGTAGGGTTGCGGCGCCGGGAGGGCCGTAACCCCTATGATAAACGCCCGATGCCGTATGACAGCATACAGGAGCGTTATCGGGCCGTGGCTGGGGCGGGCTCATGGCGCCGTGGCCGTGGCGCCCAAAGCAGGACGCCCTCCGGTGGGCGGAGGGCGTCCTGGCTGCGCGGAACCGCAAGAGGCAGTGGTCGGCGCGTGGCCGCCCGTTGCGGGCCGGCGTTTACTGCGGGCCGAGCTTGCGGATCAGGGCGTCGAGCATCTCCAGTTCCTCGGGATGCAGGTCGGTCAGCGGCGCGCGCACGGGGCCGGCATCGTGGCCGACCAGCTTGGCGCCAGCCTTGACGATGCTGACGGCGTAGCCGGCGCAGCGGTTGCGGATCTCCAGGTAGGGCAGGAAGAACTCGTCGAGCAGGCGGTTGGTGGTGTCGTGGTCATTGGCGGCGATGGCGCGGTAGAACTGCATCGCGGTCTTGGGCACGAAGTTGAAGACGGCCGACGAGTAGACCGGCACGCCGAGCGCGCGGTAAGCGGCGGCATAGACCTCGGCGGTGGGCAGGCCGCCCAGGTACGAGAAGCGGTCGCCCAGCTTGCGGCGGATGCGGACCATGGCTTCGATATCGCCGACGCCGTCCTTGAAGCCGATCAGGTTGGGGCAGCGCTCGGCCAGGCGGGCCAGGTGGTCGGCCGACAGGCGCGACTGGGCGCGGTTGTAGACGATGACGCCGATCTTGACGGACTTGCAGACCTGTTCGACGTGGTCGGCGATGCCTTGCTGGGAGGCCTCGGTCAGGTAGTGCGGCAGCAGCAGCACGCCCTTGGCGCCCAGGCGCTCGGCTTCCTGGGCGTAGGCGATGGCCAGGCGGGTGGGGCCGCCTGCGCCGGCCAGGATCGGCACCTTGCCGGCGCAGGTGGTGACGGCGGTGCGGATGACATCCGAATACTCGTCGGGGGCCAGCGAGAAGAACTCGCCGGTGCCGCCGGCGGCGAACAGGGCGGTGGCGCCGTAGGGGGCCAGCCATTCCAGGCGCTGGGCATAGGTCTTGGCGTTGAAGTTGCCTTGCGCGTCGAAATCGGTCACGGGGAAGGAGAGCAGTCCTTCCGAGACGATGGCCTTGAGTTCCTGGGGTGTGGTCATGCCTGGGTCCATTGAAGCGAAGTGAAGGCCGCCGTAGCGTCATGCCCGCGGCCGGGATTGGGTAACTTAAGATGTATGTCATCGTACAACATACAAGATGAATCGACAATGCCTGTGCGCCGATCCAAAAGAAAACGGGCGGCCCACGGCCGCCCGTTCATGGCTTCGCCGGAAGCGGATCAGGCCGACAGCACGCCGTCGGTCATGCGCGGCAGGCCGAGCGGATTGGCGCGCTTGAGGCCGTCGGGCAGCAGCGCGTCGGGCAGGTCCTGGTAGCAGACCGGACGCAGGAAACGGCGGATGGCGGTGGCGCCGACCGAGGTCGAGGCGGGATTGGAGGTGGCCGGGAACGGGCCGCCGTGCACCATCGCATGGCTGACTTCGACGCCGGTGGGATAGCCGTTGGCCAGGATCCGGCCGGCCTTGCGTTCGAGCACCGGCAGCAGGCCGCGCGCCATGTCGGCGTCGGCTTCGTCCACGAACAGGGTCGCGGTCAACTGGCCTTCCAGGTGCTCGGCCACCGCGCGCATCTGCGCGGCGTCGCGGCATGCCACCACCAGCGAGGCGGGGCCGAACACTTCGGCCTCCAGCTCGGGCGAGGCCAGGAAGCGGGTGGCGTCGGTGCCGAAGACGGCGGGGCCGGCGGCGTTGGCGGCGGGCCGCGAGGCTTCGCCGCGTCCCAGCGTAGCGACGCTGGCGTGGCCGGCCAGGGCCTGTTCGCCCTGTGTGTAGGCGGCGAAGATGCCGGGGGTCAGCATGGTGGCGGCGCCCTTGGCCTGCACCGCCTGCCCGGCGGCCTGGCGGAAGCGCTCCAGCGCCGGGCCTTCGATGCCGATCACCAGGCCGGGGTTGGTGCAGAACTGGCCCACGCCCATGACCAGCGATTCGACGAAGCCCTTGGCGATGGTTTCGGCGCGCGCTTCCAGGGCGGCAGGCAGCAGGAAGACCGGGTTGATGCTGGACATCTCGGCATACACCGGAATCGGCACCGGGCGCGCGTTGGCGGCCGCCACCAGGGCCAGGCCGCCGCGGCGCGAGCCGGTGAAGCCGACCGCGGTGATGGCCGGGTGCGTCGCCAGCGCGGTGCCGATCTCGTTGCCGGCGCCGAACAGCAGCGAAAACACGCCTTCGGGCAGGCCGTGCCTGGCCACCGCTTGCTGGATCACGCGGCCCACCATTTCGGAGGTGCCGGGATGGGCGTTGTGCGCCTTGACGATCACCGGGCAGCCGGCGGCCAGCGCCGACGCGGTGTCGCCGCCCGCCACCGAGAACGCCAGCGGGAAGTTGCTGGCGCCGAATACGGCCACCGGGCCCAGCGGCACGTTGGCCAGGCGCAGGTCGGCGCGCGGCAGCGGCTGGCGGTCGGGTTGGGCGGGGTCGACGGTGGCGTCCAGGAAGTAGCCGTCGCGCACCACGCGCGCGAACAGGCGCAACTGGCCGACGGTACGGCCGCGCTCGCCCTGCAGGCGGGCCAGCGGCAGGCCGGTCTCCAGGTGAGTGCGCTCGATCAGCGCATCGCCCAGTGCCAGGATGCCTTCGGCGATGCTCTCGAGGAATTGCGCGCGGGTCTCGAGCGGCGCGGCGCGGTAGGGGTCGAACGCGGCGGCGGCCAGTTCCGCGGCGCGCGCTACGTCCTCGGCGGTGCCGGCGCGGAAACCGGGTTGCAGCGGTTCGCCGCGGGCCGGGTCGATGGCGTGCAGCGGGGCGCCGGCGCCCTTTACGGACTGGGCGCCGATCAACATATTGCCGGTCAAGGTCATGAATCTCTCCGAATGAAAACGCCCCCGGAACGGGGGCGAACAGGTGTGGCGCGTCGCGGGCCTATTGCGGGCCGAGCTTGCGGATCAGGGCGTCGAGCATCTCCAGTTCCTCGGGATGCAGGTCGGTCAGCGGCGCGCGCACGGGGCCGGCATCGTGGCCGACCAGCTTGGCGCCAGCCTTGACGATGCTGACGGCGTAGCCGGCGCAGCGGTTGCGGATCTCCAGGTAAGGCAGGAAGAACTCGTCGAGCAGGCGGTTGGTGGTGTCGTGGTCATTGGCGGCGATGGCGCGGTAGAACTGCATCGCGGTCTTGGGCACGAAGTTGAAGACGGCCGATGAATACACCGGCACACCGAGCGCGCGGTAAGCGGCGGCATAGACCTCGGCGGTGGGCAGGCCGCCCAGGTACGAGAAGCGGTCGCCCAGCTTGCGGCGGATGCGGACCATGGCTTCGATATCGCCGACGCCGTCCTTGAAGCCGATCAGGTTGGGGCAGCGCTCGGCCAGGCGGGCCAGGTGGTCGGCCGACAGGCGCGACTGGGCGCGGTTGTAGACGATGACGCCGATCTTGACGGACTTGCAGACCTGTTCGACGTGGTCGGCGATGCCTTGCTGGGAGGCCTCGGTCAGGTAGTGCGGCAGCAGCAGCACGCCCTTGGCGCCCAGGCGCTCGGCTTCCTGGGCGTAGGCGATGGCCAGGCGGGTGGGGCCGCCTGCGCCGGCCAGGATCGGCACCTTGCCGGCGCAGGTGGTGACGGCGGTGCGGATGACATCCGAATACTCGTCGGGGGCCAGCGAGAAGAACTCGCCGGTGCCGCCGGCGGCGAACAGGGCGGTGGCGCCGTAGGGGGCCAGCCATTCCAGGCGCTGGGCATAGGTCTTGGCGTTGAAGTTGCCTTGCGCGTCGAAATCGGTCACGGGGAAGGAGAGCAGTCCTTCCGAGACGATGGCCTTGAGCTCCTGCGGCGTGGTCATGGGCGGGTTTCCGTAAGTGGCGGGGTGGCCGCTGGCAGGCGAGCCTGTCGCGCGGACCTGATTGAATAGGTACGTCATCGTACAACATGATTTTGGTCGGTTCAACCTATTGCCCAGCGCTTGCAGGCGTAATGTTCGGGAAATCCGCAATGCGAGCCAGGCTTGGGGCAAAGCATAATTGCATTGGTTGTACGATAACGTATCGCGCGCCGCCTGCCGCGGCGCCCCATTCTCAGAGGACTCCCCCATGCTGCCCGCGGCTGGCCCAGCGCCCGTGCTGATCAAGATTCATCCCGAGGACAACGTCGCCATCGTCGCCAATGACGGCGGCCTGGCGGCCGGCGCCGCGCTGGCCGACGGCCTGACGCTGGCCGAGGCCGTGCCGCAAGGCCACAAGGTGGCGCTGCGCGACCTGGCGCAGGGCGAGCCGGTGCGCCGCTACAACGTCATCGTGGGCTACGCCGCGCGCGACCTGCCGCGCGGCAGTTGGGTCAATGAACGCGTCACCACCATGCCCGCCGCGCGCACGCTGCAGGACCTGCCGGTCGGTACGCGCAAGCGCGCGCCGCTGCCGCCGCTGGAAGGCTACACGTTCGAGGGTTACCGCAATGCCGACGGCACCGTCGGCACGCGCAACATCCTGGCGATCAGCACCACGGTGCAATGCGTGCAGGGCGTGGTCGAACACGCGGTCGAGCGCATCCGCCGCGAGCTGTTGCCGCGCTATCCCAACGTCGACGGGGTGGTGGGCATCGAGCACACCTATGGCTGCGGCGTCGCCATCGACGCGCCGGGCGCGACGATTCCGGTGCGCACGCTGCACAACATCGCCCGCAATCCCAACTTCGGCGGCACCGCGATGGTGGTGAGCCTGGGCTGCGAGAAACTGCAGCCCGAGCGCCTGCTGGCGCCCGGCGCCATCCCGATCCGCGCTGGCGAGGGCATGGCGGCAGACGGCGGCGTCGATACCATCGTGCTGCAGGACGACGAACACGTGGGCTTCGAGTCCATGATCGCCAACCTCATGCGCACCGCCGAGCGCCATCTGCGGATCCTGGACCAGCGCCGCCGCGAAACCTGTCCGGTGTCGGAGCTGGTGGTGGGCGTGCAGTGCGGCGGCAGCGACGCGTTCTCGGGCGTGACGGCCAATCCGGCGGTCGGCTTCGCGGCCGACCTGGTGGTGCGCGCCGGCGGCACCGTGATGTTCTCGGAAAACACCGAGGTGCGCGACGGCATCGACCAGTTGACCGCGCGCGCCGCCACGCCGGAAGTGGCGCAGGCGCTGGTGCGCGAAATGGCCTGGTACGACGAATACCTGCAACGCGGCAGCGCCGACCGCAGCGCCAACACCAGCCCCGGCAACAAGAAGGGCGGCCTGTCCAACATCGTCGAGAAGGCGATGGGGTCGATCATCAAGTCCGGCACGTCCAATATCGATGGCGTGCTGTCGCCGGGCGAACGGCTGACGCGCAAGGGCCTGATCTTCGCGGCCACGCCGGCCAGCGATTTCATCTGCGGCACGCTGCAGTTGGCGGCGGGCATGAACCTGCACATCTTCACGACCGGCCGCGGCACGCCTTATGGGCTGGCGCAGGTGCCTGTGATCAAGGTCGCCACCCGCAGCGACCTGGCGCGGCGCTGGCACGACCTGATGGATGTGGACGCCGGCCGCATCGCCACCGGCCAGGCCAGCATCGAAGACGTGGGCTGGGAGCTGTTCCGTCTGATGCTGGACGTGGCCAGCGGCCGGCGCCAGACCTGTGCCGAGGCGCTCAAGCTGCACAACGCCCTTGCGCTGTTCAACCCGGGTCCGGTGACCTGACGCCTTTCCCTCGGGGCCGCCGGCGGCGGAGCCGACGCAAGCGGCACCCCGGCGCGCGACGCCGGGGGCTGGACCGGGCCTGCCGCGGCCGGCCCGGACACTCTACTTACAACGACAACGGAGACAACATGGATTCAAACAGAAGGCACCTGCTGGCCGCCGCCGCCGCGCTGGGACTGGCGCGGCTGACGCCGGCCTGGGCCCAGGCAGACGCATGGCCGACGCGGCCGGTGCGCATCGTGGTGCCGTACCCGCCCGGCGGTTCGTCGGACATCATCGCCCGCGTGATCGCGCCGCGCCTGGCCGAAGCGCTCAAGCAGACGGTGGTGGTCGAGAACAAGCCGGGCGCCAACGGCAACCTGGGCGCCGGCATCGTGGTGCAGTCGGCGCAGGAGGGCCACTCGGTGCTGCTCTGCGACGTCGGCGCGCTGGCGATCAGCCCGTCGGTCTACACCAAGCTGTCGTTCGATCCATCCAAGGATCTGCGCGCGGTCGGCATGCTGGCGTATTCGCCGCACGTGCTGGCGGTGCATCCCGATGTGCCCGCCAGGACCGTGCCGGAGCTGGTGGCGCTGTCGAAGAAGCAACGCCTGAATTTCGCCGTCACCGCCATCGGCAGCGCGCCGCACCTGGCGGCCGTGGCGGTGCAGCAGGCCACCGGCGCGCAATGGGAATACGTGCCCTACAAGGGCGGTTCGCAGGCGGTGACGGACACCATCGGCGGCCAGACCCAGGTCATCATGAACGGCCTGCTGGCGACGCTGCCGCACATCAAGGGCGGCAAGCTGCGCGCGATCGCGATCTCGAAGAAGGAACGCATGCAACTGGTGGCCGACATCCCGACGATTTCGGAGCAGGGCGTGGCGGGCTTCGAGTCCGGCACCTGGCAGGGCGTGATGGCGCCCGTCACCACCACCGACAAGACCGCCAGCCTGCTGGCCGCGCTGATGGGCCAGATCGTCAACCAGCCCGACGTGAAATCGCAACTGAACGAGCAGGGCGCCGAGATCGTGGTGCGCGATCCGGCGCAACTGGCGCAGTTCTTCAACAGCGAGCGGGCGCGCTGGGCCAAGGTGGTGCAGAGCGCCGATATCCGGCTGGATTGAGGCGGGCGGCTCCGCCCGGCCCTCCAAAGCACCGCGGACCGTGGAGCGCCTGGCGCCGCACGGTCCGCGTTCTTTGGGATGTAGCGATCAGCCGGCCGTCTGCGTATCCGACGGCGCCTGGGCCGGCGTTGCCACCGAGGTATCGACAGACGTGTCGACCGTCGCGTCCACGGACGTGGCGGCGGGCGCGGCGGCCTCGACCTGCGCCGGCTGCTGGGCGCCTTCCGCGGCCGGCTTGCCCTTGTTCGCATTGCCCTTGCCGCCGCGACCGCCCGCCTTGGCGTGGCGGCGCGAGGCCATGCGCTTGGCGTGCTGCGCCTCGTTGGCGGTGACGGCGCCGGCGGGTTCGCCGTTCAGGTCCACGCGCGCGGCGGCCTCGACCATGCAGTCCCAGTAGCGGCGGCCGTCACACCAGGTCTTGACGGCCTGCTTGATCTCGTCGGCGCTGAGCTGCAGGGCCTTGGCGTGTTGCACCAGATCCTCGAGCACGCCCAGCTTGAGCGGCACCTTGGGCGCCGGCTTCTTGGGGAAGGCCTTGGGGAATTGCCGTTGCAACCGCGAAATGGCGATCAGCACCGGGTCGACCGCCGGCGCCTCGCGTCGTTCGCCAGCCGGCGAACGCGCAGGTTTCTTCCGGGCGGCAGCCGCATCGTCGGACGGACGCGCGGAGGGCTTGCGCGACCCCGCTTCGTTGGCGGCCGGACGGGCGGGTTTCTTTTTGGAAGCCGCCTCTTCGGGAGCCTGCTTCACGAGCAGTTCTCGGATTGCGGCGAGCTGTTCTAGACCCATGGTGTGCTGCGACTTCAAATGTTGAAAGCGTGGAGCATAACAGTTGTAGCGGGTCAGATTGAAGTTGCGGCCCTCCGGCGGCCGTCGTAAGCTCGTGGCCACCATGGGGATGCACACGCCGGTTACGTTTACAAGCCCGTCCGCCGCCACCCGCCGCGCGGTGGCGTGGCTGGCGGCGGCGTTGCTGGTTTTCCAGTCGCTGGTGGCCTCCGCGGCGTTCGGCGCGCCCGCGCCGGCGGCGTCCGCGGGGGTGTCCGGAAATGGCGCCAGCGTCATCCTCTGCACCGCCAGCGGTCCGCGCGTGGTGGTGTTGGCGGCGGATACATCGGCCAGCCCGTCCGCGGCCGGCCATGACGCCGGGGCCCTGGGCGGCCCGTTGCCGCACTGCTGCGCATCGACCTGCGCCATGCTGGGCGGGGCTTGCCCGCCCGCGCCAGCCGGCATCGCCTGGCGCCTGCCGGCCGAGCTGCCGGCGTTGCCTTTTGCCATCGACGTCGCGCCGCATCCCCGCGGCGAGCCGCTGTGGCTGCCACAGCAGTCACGGGCCCCGCCGCGCGCGGCCTGATGCCGTTTTCGCGCCGCGCCTGCACGGTTTCGCCCGGCTCGCTCGTCGTTGACACGCACGGGACCCCGGCCCTGGCGCCTGCCTCGCCCCGTCTCGCGCGCCATTCCTTCCGCGTCTTTCCCCCCGCGCCTGCCGCGCGTCTCTTATTCGCCACGCGGCCCGGCGCCGCCCATTTTCCAGGAGATTCATCATGTTCAAACCCGTTCTGATCGCCGCCACGCTGATCCTGGCCCCGCAATGGGCCTGGGCCCACGCCCACCTGCAGCGCGCTACGCCGGCCGACAAGGCCGAAGTGGCCACGCCGTCCTCGGTGAGCGCCAGCTTTTCCGAAGGGCTGGAGCCCGCGTTTTCCACGCTGACCGTGCTGGATGCCGCCGGCAAGCCCGCCGTCACGGCCAAGGCGGCGCCGGCGCCCGGCGACGACAAGACCCTGGTGCTGCCGGTGGCCCAGCCGCTGCCGGCCGGCGCCTACACGGTCAAATGGCAAGCGCTGTCCAAGGACGGCCACAAGACCGACGGCGCCTGGACCTTCACGGTCAAGCCTTGAGATGACCCCGTTGTTGCTGGCGTTCGCGCTGTGCCGGGCCCTCGCCGCCGGCGCGGTGGCGGTGTTGTTCGGCGCTGGCGCGATGCTGGCCCTGGGCGGTTCGCCCCGCCTCGGGCTGGAGACGGAAGCCGCGCTGCGGCGCGCTTTCCGCCTGGCGGGGATCGTCGGCCTCGTCGCCACGCTGTGCCTGTTGCCGTTGCAGGCCGCCAGCATCGCCGGCGACTGGCACGCGATGTTCGATGAAGACATGCTCGACACCGTCATCCTGCAGACGCGCTACGGGCAGGTCTGGATCGTGCGGGCGCTGGCCGCGGCGGCGCTGCTGGGCGTGGTGCTCGGCTTGCGGCCCGGCAGCCCCAGCCTGATCGCCGGGGTCGCCGCGCTGGCGCTGGCGCCGCTGGCCCTGAGCGGCCATGCGGCGATGCACGAGGGCTGGTTGGGGTTGGCGCACGCGCTGAATGACTTCCTGCACGTGCTGGCGGCGGCGTTCTGGCTGGGATCGCTGCTGGTCTTCCTGCTGTGGCTGGCGGCTTGGCGGCGGCCGGCGTGGCGGCGGGACGCCACGCGGGCGCTGCTGCGGTTTTCGGCCTGGGGGCATGTGGCCGTGGCCGTGCTGCTGTTGAGCGGCGTCGCCAATGCGGCGCTGATTCTCGGCCCCGGGTTGCCCGACCCAGCCTCCGGATACGTGCAGGCGTTGATGGTCAAGGTGGCGCTGGCGCTGGCCATGACGGGCCTGGCGCTGTGCAACCGCTATCGCTGGATCGCGCGCATCCGGACACAACCCGTGATGGCGTTGCGCGCGATCCGGCGCAACACGCTGTGGGAGCTGGCGCTGGGCGCGTTGGTGCTGGCGGTGGCGGGCCTGCTGGGGCTGACGTCGCCGCACTAGCCTGCGCCCGCCACGTTGGCCGGGCGTGGCGTGCGGTTCAGCCCGCCAGCACCAGCAGCAGCGCCAGGCCCAGCAGGATGGCGAAGGCGCCCACCGCGAACGGCAGCAGTTGCGCGTAGACCGCGCGCTCCTGTCCGCGGCCGTGGGCCAGGCCGGCGGCGATCGACATGCGGATCGGCGAGAAGAATCCCATCGACGTACCCGACACGTGCAGCAGCGCGGCCGCCGCCGGCAGGCTCAGGCCGGCGTGCAGCGCCAGCGATAGCTGCGACGGCATGAACAGGCTGTTGGGCGCGTTGCCGCTGTTGGCCAGGATGCCGAAGGCGCCGGCCAGCAGCGGCGTCAGCAGCAGCGTCCAGTCCTGCAGGCTGCGGAACAACCCATCCGCGAAAGCCTGCGAAATGCCGGCGCCGGCCAGCACCTCGGCCATCATCGCGAACAGGAACACGGACAGCACTGCGTGCTTGCCGGTGTTCCAGGCGTGGCGCGCATTACCGGCCAGCAGGCCGGGCTGGCGGCGCAGCAGCGCCATCAGCAGCGCGCCGCCGATCAGCCAGCTCCCGGCGTGCAGGAAAGGCGCCCAGGCGGGCAGGTCGGGATAGGGCGCGATCCTGGCCAGCCGGGCCAGGGCCGGGTTCAGGCCTGGCGTCAGGCGCGTCACCACCAGGCAGGCGATCAGCACGATGTAGGGCAGGGCGCCGCGCGCCGCCGCGCGCAGCTCGGCGCGGCCGGGCCGGCGGTCGAGCACGAAACGCAGCACGATCAGCGGGCCATAGGCCGCCAGCAAGGCGGTCTCGGGCCCCAGCAGCGCCGTGGCCGCCGTCAGCAGCGCCAGGCAGGCCAGCATCCAGCCGGCCTCGCGGGCGCGCTCGTTGGCGGCGGCCGGCAGTCCGGCGCGGTTCGCGGTGCGCCAGAACAATGTCATCCAGACGATCATCAGCAGGGCCACCGGCACCATGCCGACCAGCGCCAGATGGGCTGCCGGCACGCGCGCATAGGCCGAGGCCAGCAGCGTGCCGCTGCCCATGGCGCCCCAGGGGATCAGGGTCTGGCTCAACAGCGCGAACACCATCAGCTCGCGCGGCTTGAAGCCGAGCGGCCGGATCAGCAGCACCGTGCCCAGCATGCCGACGCCGAAGCCGGTGGCCGACTCCGCGAAAGGGCCGATCAGGAAACAGGCGAAGAACAGCAGGCGGCGCCGCGCCAGCGGGTCGGCCGGCGCCAGCGCGTCACGCTGGCCGGGATCGCCGCGCGCGGCCATCTGCCAGAACAGCAGGCCGCCCAGGATGTAGGGAGTGATGATGGCGCCGATCCACAGGCCGCGCGCCAGGGCATGGCCCAGATGGCCCGCGCCGAAGACGCCGGGCGCGCTGAACAGGGCCACCGGCGCGGCCGCCAGCAGGCCCAGCACGGCGGCCAGGGTGGTGTTCAGGCGGCCGCTGGCGATGGCGGCAATGACGATCAGCGCCGGCAGCGACCACAGCAGATAGGTCAGCATGCCGCCGCGAAGCCGCGCAGGATCGATTGCGCGTGCGGGGTGGGCGCCAGGGCGGCGCGCAGCGCGGCGACGTCATGGCCGTCCGCCGCGAGCAGGCCCTGGCGCCGCGCCAGGCAGGCGTCCATCAGGCCGGCGGTGAATTCGGGGTGGAACTGCACCGACAGCGCGCGCGGGCCGTAACGCAGCACCTGGTGCGGATCGTGCGCCGTGCCGGCCAGCACCGTCGCGGTCGCGGGCGGCCGCAGCACGCTCTGCTCGTGCGTCAGGTGCGCCAGGAAACGGTCGGGCAGGCTCGCCAGCAGCGGATCGGCGGCCGCGGCGGGCAGGCGCTGAACCGTATGCAGGCCGATTTCGCGGCCGCGCGGGTGATAGTCGACCACGCCGCCGAACGCGTGCGCCATCAGTTGATGGCCATAGCAGATGCCTAGTAGCGGCAACTGCGCGGCCATGGCGTCGCGCAGCCATTGCGCGGTGCGCTCGCTCCACGGCTCGCGGTCGGTCACCATGGACCAGGAGCCGGTCAGCACCGCGCCGCGCAGCGAGGCGGGGTCGGGCAGCGCGTCGCTGGCGGCGGGATGCAGGACCGCCAGGGGGACGTCGATGCCGTCCAGGGCGGCGGCGACCCAGTCGGCCTGTTCGCCGTGGGTGGCGCGCAGGTCTTCGGGCGGACGGCCCATTTGCAGGATGGCGAGCGGTTTGTGCGGCATGTCGGTGGCGGAATCGGCGCGGGGTCCGGACGGACCCCGCGCCATGATGAGGCCAGCGCGGTCATTCATCAATATGAAAAACCGCCTATCTGCTATGAGCCAGGATGATATCGCCGGGCCGCCTGGCGTCCCGCCACGCCCGGCCTCAGGCGGAGGCGGCTTCCGCCTCGGCGACAGCGGCTTGCGCCGCCGCCACGGCCCGATGCGGCGGACGCGCCAGGCCGAGATGGTGGCGCAGCGTGGCGCCCTCATACTCACTGCGGAACAGGCCGCGGCGGCGCAGCTCCGGCAGCGCCAGTTCGATGAAGTCGTCCAGCCCGCCGGGCAGCCATGGCGACATGATGTTGAAGCCATCGGCGCCATCTTCCTCGAACCATTGCTGCAACTGATCGGCCACGCTCTGCGGCGTGCCGACCACCTGCTGGTGGCCGCGGGCGCCGGCGATGCGCAGGTACAGCTCGCGGATCGTCAGGTTGTCGCGCCGCGCCAGATCGATCAGCAACTGCTGGCGGCTCTTGCCGCCGTTGGTCTCGGGCAGGTCGGGCAGGGGCCCGTCGACCGGATACCCCGACAGGTCGAAGCCGCCGATCATGTTGGACAGCAACTGCACGCCGACCACCGGATGGATCAGGTCCTGCAGGCTCGCGAACTTGTCCTCGGCCTCGGCCTGGGTGCGGCCGATCACGGGAAAGATGCCGGGCATGATCTTGATATCGTCGGGATCGCGGCCGTACGCCACGGCGCGGCCCTTGATGTCGCGGTAGAACGCCTGGGCTTCGTCGAAGGTCTGGTGGGCCACGAAGATGACCTCGGCGGTGCGCGCCGCCAGGTCGCGGCCGGCGGGCGAGGCGCCGGCCTGCACCACCACCGGCCGGCCCTGCGGCGAACGCGACACGTTCAACGGCCCGCGCACCGAGAAATGCTCGCCGCGATGGCGCAGCGGATGCAGCTTGGCGGGGTCGAAGTACTGGCCGCTGGCCTTGTCGCGCAGGAAGGCGTCGTCCTCCCAACTGTCCCACAACCCCAGCACCACGTCGTGGAATTCGGCGGCGCGGGCGTAGCGGCGGGCGTGTTCCACGTGTTCGTCCAGGTTGAAGTTCTGCGCCTCGCCCTGGCCGCTGGAGGTCACCAGGTTCCAGCCCGAACGGCCGCCGCTGATGTGGTCGAGCGAGGCGAACTTGCGCGCCACGTGGTAGGGCTCGTTGTAGGTGGTGGAGACGGTGGCGATCAGGCCGATCTTCTCGGTCACGGCGGCCAGCGCCGACAGCAGCGTCAGCGGCTCGAAATGGTCGCTGCGCGCGGTGCGCGACAGCGATGGCAGGTCGGTGTTGCGCACGCCGACCGAGTCGGCCAGGAAGATGGCGTCGAACTTGGCGGCCTCGGCGCGCCGCGCCAGTTCGACGTAGTGGCGGAAGTTGACCGGCGCGTCGGCCTGGGCCTCGGGATGGCGCCAGGCGGCGATGTGGTGGCCGGTCTGCATCAGGAAGGCGCCGAGCTTGATCTGGCGCGAGGGGCGGGTCATGGGTTTCCCTCCAAAAGGAATGGCGGCCTCGCTCGGGCGGCGGCCGTCGGCAAGTGACGAAACAGGCGGTCAGGGCGCGACAAGTGGCGTGGCCGTCGCAGGCATCACCAGGCCATCCGCAGCGAGGCCAGCGACGGCAGCGCCGGCACGCCGCCGGCCGCCTCCGCGCCCAGCGGCGGGCTGTCGTCGGCGGGCGCGCCGTCCGGCTCCAGGAAGTCGGACAGCACGTCGTCGCGCAGGCGGATGAAGCGTGGATCGCTGCGGTTGCGGGCGTGCGCCAGCGGCACGTCGACGATGCGGCGGATGCGCCCCGGGCGCGGCTGCATGATCACCACCCGGTCGCCCAGGTAGACCGCTTCCTCGACATCGTGCGTCACCAGGAGCATGGTGATGCGCTCCTTCTGCCAGATGCGCTGCAACTCGGTCTGCAGCCGCGCCCGGGTCAGCGCGTCGAGCGCCCCGAAGGGTTCGTCCAGCAGCAGCACGCGCGGCCGGTTGACCAGGCCGCGCGCGATCGCCACGCGCTGCGCCATGCCGCCCGAGATCTGGTGGGGATACGACTGCTCGAAGCCCTCCAGCCCCACCAGGGCGATGTGCTCGGCCACCCGGTCGCGCTTTTCGTTGTTGGAAATCGCCGCGTTCCGCAGGCCCACGGCGATGTTCTGCGCCACCGTCAGCCACGGGAACAGGCGGTGGTCCTGGAACACGATGCCGCGTTCCGGCCCGGTGCCGCGCACCGGCTCGCCGCCCAGCGTGATGGCGCCCTCGAAGCTGTCGTCCAGCCCCAGGATCAGGCGCAGCAGGGTGGACTTGCCGCAGCCGCTGGCGCCTACGATGGAAACGAACTGGCCTGCGGGGATGTCCAGGTCCACGCCCGTGAGCACCTGCAGCACGCCGCCCTCGGCCTGGGCGCTGGGATAACGCTTGCCGACCGCCTGCAGCGACAGGTCCAGCGAAGTAGGTTGAGTCATGCCTGAGTTTTCCTGCGGTTATTGGTCCTGCCCGTGCAGGCGCGCGAGCCGCCGTTCGGCCACGCGGGCCAGGGCATTCATGAGCCAGCCGATCACCCCGACCACGAACATGCCGAAGATCACCAGGTCCATCTGGAAATGTTCGCTGCCCTCGATCAGCAGGTTGCCGATGCCGACACCCGCCACCAGCAGGTATTCGGCGCCGATGGTGGCCAGCCAGGAATAGATCAGCGCCAGGTAGACGCCGGTGAAGATGGCCGGCGCGGCGGCTGGCAGCACCACCTGGGCGAAGGTCTGCCAGCGGCTGTAGCCGTAGACCCGCGCCACCTCCAGCAACTTGGGCGGCGCGTTGCGCACGCCATCGCAGGTGTTGACCACCACCGGCACCAGCGCCGCCAGCGACAGGAACACCACCTTGGCGGTGTCGCCCAGCCCGAACCACACCGAGATCAGCGGAATCCAGGCGAACAGCGAGATCTGTTTGAAGGTGTTGAAGCTCGGCCCCACCAGCCGGTTGAACAGCGGCGACAGGCCCAGCAGCACCCCCAGCAGCAGGCCCGAGACCGTGCCGATGGCGAATCCGGTCAGCTCGCGCGCCAGGCTGGCGCCCAGTGCGCGCCACAGCTTGCCGCCGACGATCTGGTCGGCGGCGGTGGCCAGCACCTTGCCGGGCGACACCAGCAGGGCCGAGTTCACCAGGTCGGCGCGGGCCAGCAGCCACCACAGCGCGATGGCGGCCACCGGCAGCACCAGGCCGCGCCAGCGGCCGCCGCCGCGCACGGCCAGCGGTTGCGCCAGCGCCAGTTCGGCCGCGTCGCGCGAGGCAGGCGTGGGCGCGTTCATGGCCGCACCTGTACGTTGGCGGCGCCGCGGCGGCCGTGGATCAGGCGCGTCTCGGTCCAGTCGAGCAGCCGGTCGATGGCGTAACCGATGGCGCCCACCACGATCACCGCGGCCATCACCAGGTCGAGCTGGAACAGTTGGCGGCCATAGACGATCAGGTAGCCCAGGCCCTCGCTGGAGGCCACCAGCTCGACCACCACCAGCGACAGCCAGGCCTTGGTGAAGCCCAGCCGCAGGCCGGTGAAGAGCGTCGGCAGGGCCAGCGGCACCACCACCTCCAGCACTTCCTGGCGCCGGCTGTAGCCATAGACCCGCGCCACTTCGCGCAGCGCCGGACTGGCCTGGCGAAAGCCCTGCAAGGTATTGAGCGTGACGGGCACCAGCGCCGCCTTGGCGATCAGGATGTACTTGAGCGGTTCGCCGATGCCGACGATCAGCAGCACGAACGGCAGCCAGGCCAGCACCGGGATCTGCACCAGCGCGTTGAAGGTCGGCAGCACGTAGGCCTCGAGCCGGCGAGACAGGCCCATCGCCGTGCCCAGCAGCAGCCCCAGCAGGCTGCCCAGGGCAAAGCCGACCAGCACCCGTTGCAGGCTGGCGCGGGTGTTCAGCCACAGGTCGCCGCTGGTCGCCAGGTCGCGCAGGGTGTCCCAGACGAAGGCGGGCGGCGGCAGCACCTGCGGCGAGATCCAGCCCTGGCTGGCGCCAGTCTGCCACAGCGTCAGCAGCGCCAGCGGCAGCAGCCAGGGCGCGGCGGTCCAGGCCGCCTGGCGCGCCCAGGCCGGCGCCGGGGCCAGGCGCGGCAGGGCGTGATGAGAAAGAGAGGCCATGGCGCGGTCCCGTCAGCGCGCAGCCTGCGCCGGGCCCGATACCGGCTTGCCGGCGGCGTCGAACGCGGTCCAGTAGCGCTCCAGCCCCTGGGCCTTGAGCGCATTCTGCAGATAGCGCGGATCGAACCAGCCGTCCAGCGAGACCTCGCGGCGGATCAGCTTGAGCTTGGCGGCGTCGGCCACCACCGCCTTGTAGCGGGCGATGATGAAGTCGTCGATCAGCGGCGAGTTGCGCGAGGCCAGGTCCTGTTTGTCGAACTCGGCCTGCCACGAGGCGTAGGGCACGCCGCTCTTTTCCCAGATCTTGAAGAGGGCGTCGCGGTTCTTCTCGTCGGACGACCACTGCGCGGCGCGCACGAACACGTCCACCACCTTCTGCACCTGGGCGGGATTCTCGCGCTCGAAGTCCTCGCGCACCAGCAGCGAGGCCTGGCGGGTGTAGGCGGGATCCTGGCCCTGGGTGCTGTAGATGACCTTGGCCAGGCCCTGGTCGCGCACCTTGAACCATTCGTAGCCGCCGAAGGCCGCGTCCACGCCGTTGGACACCAGCGCCGCCTGGGCGCTGCCGGCATCCAGGTTGACGCCCTTGATGTCGCGCTCGGCCAGGCCATGCGCGGCCAGCACGTTGATCGCCACCAGGTGGCCGTTGGTGCCGCGGAAGATCGACACCTTGCGGTCCTTCAGGTCCTCGATGGACTTGAGCGGGGAGTTCGGCGGCGTCACCAGGTACAGGTTGTTGCGCGCGCCGCTGACCAGCAGCAGCTTGGTCTTCAGGCCGTTGGCGCGGCCCACCACCTGCGGCAGGTCGCCCTGGTAGGCGAAGTCGATCTGCTTGTTCGACAGCGCCTCGTTGACGGCCGGGCCGGCGCCCTTGAAGAACAGCCACTCGACCTTGACGCCGTCGGCGGCGAAGGCCTGTTCCAGCCACTGGTTGACGCGCACCACGCCGCCGGGCGAGCCGCCCCAGGTGATCGGGTCGCCGCCGCCGGCCGTGGCCACGCCGACGCGGATCACGTCGGCGGCCCGGGCGCTGCCGCCCCACGCCGCCAGGGCCACCAGGCCCAGCGCGGCAACGCGTTTACTCAGGATCGTCAATGACTTCATGGAAAGACTCATTCAGGAAAGGATCGGGCAACCGGCCGGCATCACGCCACCCGGCGGTCTGGCAAACAGCGGCGGGCGGGATCAGGCGGCCGCGCGCGCGGGCGCGGCGGCGAGCTTGCGCTCGATGGCGGTGCCCTGGAAGAAGGCCGGATTGGCCTCGGTATAGAAGCGGTAGGGGTTGCCGAACACCAGCGCCTTGAAGTCCTGCGCGCTGATCACGCCCTGTTCGACCAGGTCCCAGCTTTCGGCCAGCGGCGCGGTCAGGTCGGGCACGTCCCAGTGGCCGATGTCCGAGGACCAGATGGCGTTGATCTTCACGCCGAGCGGATTGACCTTGTCGTTGAAGGCCGCCGCCACGGTGCGGTCGTCGGATTCCGAGCCGAAGTAGAAGCTGTCGACCCAGCGCTTGCGGATGTCCTCGACCGACTCGATGCCGGCGGCGGCGAAGTCGTCCAGTTCGTCCGGATGCGGGTCGCGGCTGTGCGGCAGGGCCGAGATGCCCAGGCTGTCGCGCAGCAACTGCTGCGGGTCGATGTCGCGGCCCCGGATGAAATCGGCGCCGTAGCGCTGGAACAGCTCGTGCAGCAGCGCCACGTCGGCGTTGGCCGGGTTGTAGTTCTGCACCGCGGCGCGGTTGCGCTTTTCCCAGCGGTCCACCAGGTGGGTGTAGACGTGCGAGCCCCAGTCGGCGCCGCCTTCCAGCAGCGCCACGCGCAGGTTCGGAAAGCGCCGCGTGACGCCGCCGAAGAACAGCGCCTTGGCGAAGGCCTGCGAGCCATCGGCGAAGTGGCCGATGTGGTTGAACATGTAGTTGCTGATGGAATGGCGCCCGGTCCAGCCCTGGCTGCCGTAGTGCGTGGTGACCGGCACGCCCAGCTCGACCACCTTGGCCCAGAACGGGTCGTAGTCGTACTCGCTGTCGATGCCGTAGAAGTCGATGTAGCTGGCGTGTTTCGAGATCTCGGGATGGTCGGCGGCGGGATACTTGCGCGCGATCGCCTTGATCGGCCGCTTCACGCCGCCGGCGATGTTGATGACTTTCAGGCCCAGCGTCTTGACCGCGAACTCCAGTTCCTCGATGCCTTCCTGCGGCGTGTTCAGCGGAATGCCGGCCACCGGCGTCAGGTGGTCGCTGTACTTGCGGTACTGGTCGGCATGGAAGTGGTTGATGGCGCGGTGCAGCGGCTGGCGGAACTCGTCGCCCGCGGCCAGCGGCGCCAGGACGTCATTGGGGAACAGCACGGAGTAGTCCGCGCCTTGCTCGGCCAGGCGCTCGTTGAGCAGCTCGGGCAGGGTGTAGGTGGCCAGGTCCAGCGTGTTGCGCGTGACCCGCGCCCACCAGGGCGAGCGCAGGGTGCGGTTGTCCTGGCGCTCGGCCGGCGTCTGCTGGTACCAGTCCTTGCCGCCGCTCTTGGTGGCGAAGCGCGAACCCAGCGCCTTGCGCAGCGCATCCACCAGCTTGCCGCCGCCGTAGTGCTGGACATAGTCCTCCAGGACCGGCGCGTAATCGTTGACGTGCACGTCGGTGTCGATCACCGGGAAATCCAGGGTCGCCTTGACGGCGGCGGACCGTGACGCGTGGCTCGGGTGCAAAGGCTGGTTCATGCTGGCGCTCTCCGTGGGTCATGTCGCGAGGCGCAGGGGAAGGTCCCTGCTTGCCCGGCAAACATTACGGGAGCGCCGCGCGGCGACCAACGAAGGATTGGTTGTTTAGTTGTGCGTCATGACCAAATAACCGGCGCGCGCTCGACGCGCCGGCTTATAGCCATATAGCGCCAGGTTGGTTCGCCTGGCCGTCGGGGCGCGCTATCTTTTTCGTTTCGGCGAAAACAGGGTTCTTGTCATGCCAGCGCAACGTCAACTCAAGCTGGGCGCGTTCATGCGCCCCGTCAGCATCCACACCGGCGCCTGGCGCTACCCCGGCGCCCAGCGCGACGCCAATTTCAACTTCGAGCACCTCAAGCGCTACGCCCAGGCGCTGGAGCGGGCGCGCTTCGACGCGTTCTTCATGGCGGATCACCTGGCGCTGCTGAACATGCCGATCGAGGCGCTCAAGCGCAGCCATACCGCCACTTCGTTCGAGCCGTTCACGCTGCTGTCCGCGTTGAGCCAGGTGACCGAGCGGCTGGGGCTGGTGGCGACCGCGTCGACCACCTTCGATGAACCGTTCCACGTGGCGCGGCGCTTCGCCTCGCTCGACCACCTGAGCCAGGGGCGCGCCGGCTGGAACATCGTGACCACCTCCAATCCCGACGCCGCGCTCAATTTCGGCCGCACCGAACAGCCCGACCATGCCCGGCGTTATGCCCGCGCCCGCGAGTTCTACGACGTGGTCACGGGCCTGTGGGACAGTTGGGCCGACGACGCCTTCATCCGCGACGCCGACAGCGGCATCTATTTCGACCCGGCGCGCCTGCGCACGCTGGATCACCGCGGCGAACACCTGTCGGTGCGCGGACCGCTGCACATCGCGCGGCCGGTGCAGGGCTGGCCGGTGATCGTGCAGGCGGGCGCCTCCGAGCCCGGCCGGCAACTGGCGGCGGAGACCGCCGAGGTGGTATTCGCCGCCTCTGCCACGCTGGAGGAAGGGCAACGCTTCTATGCCGACGTCAAGGGCCGCATGGACGGGCTGGGGCGCGACCGCGACCATCTCAAGATCCTGCCCGGCGTGCTGGTGGTGGTGGGCGAGACCGATGACCAGGCGCGGGCCATCCGCGCGCGCCTGGACAGCCTGGTGCACTACGAAAGCGCGATCGCCTCGCTGTCGGTCGCGCTGGGGTGCGACGCCTCGCGCTTCGATCCGGACGCGCCGCTGCCGCCGTTGCCCGAGACCAACGCCAGCAAGAGCAGCCAGGAACGCGTGCTGCGCCTGGCCGAGCGCGAATCGCTCACGGTGCGTCAACTGGCGCAGCGCCTGGGCGGCTATGGCGGGCTGGCGATGGTCGGCACCGCCGCGCGCATCGCCGACCAGATGCAGGAATGGCTGGAGACCGAGGCATCCGACGGCTTCAACGTCATGTTCCCGTGGTTGCCGGGCGGCCTGGACGCTTTCGTCGGCCAGGTCGTGCCGGAACTGCAGCGGCGCGGCATCTTCCGGCGCGAGTACGAGGGCCGCACCCTGCGCGAGAACCTGGGGCTGCCGCGTCCGGCCAACCGCCATTTCACGCCGTGACGGGCGCCGCGGTCAGTGCGTCGGCGCGGGACGGGCCGCGCCCCGGCGCCGCTCCATATAGGTCTTGACCACCAGTGTCAGCAGCGCCATGCAGGCCAGCAGCGCCGCCGCCGTGAAGGCGGCAACGGTCTTGTAGTCATCGTTGAGCTGTTCGATCAGCAGCGGCAGCGTCAGCGTCTTGCCCCGGATGGCGCCGGCCACCACCGACACCGCGCCGAACTCGCCGACCGCGCGCGCATTGGTGATGACCGCGCCGTACAGCAGGCCCCACTTGATGTTGGGCAGCGTTACGCGGCGGAAGATCTGCCAGCCGCTGGCGCCCAGCGTCAGCGCGGCCAGTTCCTCTTCCTGGCCTTGCGCCTGCATCAGCGGAATCAGCAGGCGCGCGACGAACGGCGAGGTCACGAACACCGTCACCATCAGGATGCCGGGCCAGGCGAACATCAGTTGCACGCCGTGGCCGCTGAGCCAGCGGCCGAAGATGCCTTCCAGGCCGTACACCACCAGGTAGCACAGGCCCGCCACCACCGGCGAGGTGGCGTAGGGAATGTCGACCAGCGCCACCAGCAGGCGGCGGCCGCGGAAATCGTAGCGCGTCACGCACCAGGCCAGCAGCACGCCGAACACCAGGTTGACGGGCACGCTGACCACTGCGGCCAGCAAGGTCAGGCCGATGGCGGCGCGCATGTCGCTGGCGCCCAGGTTCTGCAGCAGGGCGTCGAAGCCGCCGGCGATCACCCGGGCGAAGATCAGGGCCAGCGGCAAGGCCAGCAACAGCAGGGCGGCGAGCAGGCCGGCGCCGATCAGCAGGCGGCGCGGCCAGGGGGAAGGGCGCGTCATGGCTCAGATTCCCGGCACGCGCTGCCACGGCAGCAGGCGGCCCTGCAGCACCTGCAGGGCGAACAGCAGCAGCAGGGAGGCCGCCAGCACCACGGTCGCGATGGCGGCGGCGGCGGGGTAGTTGTATTCGGCCAGGCGGCTGAAGATCATCAACGACGTCACCTCGGTCTTGTAGGGAATGTTGCCGGCGATCATGACCACCGCGCCGAATTCGCCCAGGCTGCGGATGAAGGCCTGCGAGCCGCCGGTGAACAGGGCCGGCACCAGCGCCGGCAGCAGGATGCGCCAGGCGGTCTGGCCCGGGCTGGCGCCGAGCGTGCGGGCGGCTTCCTCGTATTCGGCCCCGATGTCGGCCAGCACCGGCTGCACCGAGCGCACCACGAACGGCAGGCTGGTGAAGATCATGGCGATCACCAGGCCCGGGAATGCATACGAAATCTTGATGCCCAGCGGCGCGAACCATTGGCCGACCCAGCCGCCCGGCGCCAGCAGCACCGACAGGGTCAGCCCGGCCACGGCCGTGGGCAGCGCGAATGGCAGGTCGATGGCGGCGTCCAGCAGGGCCCGCCCGGGGAAGCGGTAGCGCACCAGGATCCAGGCCAGCAACAGGCCGATGACCAGCACCACGGCGGTCGAATAGAACGCCGCCAGCAGCGTGACGCGGTAGCTGGCGAGCACGCGCGGGTCGGTGACGGCCTGCCAGTACTGGCCCCAGCTCATCTGGCTGCTGTAGAGCGGCAGGGCCGACAGCGGCAACAGGATCACGAGCGTGATGAACAGGCTGCTGACGCCGAAACTGAGGCCGAAGCCGGGCAGGACGGGATGCTGCCGGAAGAACGTGGACATGCGGACCTGAACGTAAAAACGCCAGCCACCCTCGCGGGCGGCCGGCTGACGAGACGGAAGGCGGGGATCGACGCGGCGCGTCAGCGGCCGGCGCCCAGCAGTTGGTCGAGCACGCCGTTGGCGGCGAAGTGGGTCTTGGTGATCTGGTCCCACGAGCCCAGCACGTCCTGCGGATTGATCAGCCGGATCGACGGAAAGCGGCTGGCCGCGGCCTTGACCGCCTCGGGGTCATGCACCCGGTAGTTGAAATCGGTCAGCAGCTTCTGGATGGCGGGCGAGTACTGGAATTGCAGATAGGCCTCGGCGACCTTGCGCGTGCCTTTCTCGTCGGCGACCTTGTCGACCACCGCCACCGGGAACTCCGCCAGCACGCTGACCGGCGGCACCACCACCTCGAAGCCCTGCGCCTTGAACTCGTCGCCCTTGGCGATGTTGTTGACCTCGGATTCGAAGGTCAGCAGCGCGTCGCCCTGGTTGTTCTGGGCAAACGCCACGGTCGCGCCGCGGCCGCCGGTGGGAAAGCTCTCCACGTTCTTGAGCAGCTTGCCGACGAAGGCGCGGGTCTGCGCGTCGTCGCCCTTGAACTTCTCGTTGGCGTAGAGCCAGGCGCCCAGGTACGAGTAGCGCGCGTTGCCCGAGGTCTTGGGATTCGGGAACACCAGCTTGACGTCGTCGCGCACCAGGTCGTCCCAGGTCTTGATGTTCTTGGGATTGCCCTTGCGCACCAGGAAGGCGATGGTGCTGTAGTAGGGCGAGCTGTTGTTGGCGAACTTCTTCTGCCAGTCGGCGGCCAGCAGCTTGTTCTGCGCCAGAATGTCGACGTCGGGCACCTGGTTGAAGGTCACCACGTCGGCCTTCAGGCCCTGGATGATCGACTGCGCCTGGCGCGAGGTGCCGGCGAACGACTGTTCGATCGTGACGTCCTGCCCGGTCCTGGCCTTCCAGTCGGCCTGGAATTTCGGATTGATGGCGGCGAACAGTTCGCGCGCGATGTCATAGGACGTGTTGAGCAGGGCCTGGGGCGCTTGCTGGGCTTGGGCGGCGCTGGCGGCCAGCGCCGTCAGCATCAGGGCCGAGGCGAGCAGTCGTTTGAGCAAAGGGCTTCTCCGGATGAAAGACGCTACGCGGGAAACCCGCGGCCGGGGCGAAAGGCCCCGATACCGCATGATGCTTATGCCGGCCGATATTTGGAAATATTCAATTACCTTTAACTCATAGCCGGGCGTTGTAACCGGCGCGCCGCACCCGCGTTTTCCGGCATGTGGCGGTCTCGCGGATCGACCAGGCCTGGCGCGGGCGGCGCCGGTCTCACGGGAACGCCATCAACGCGTCGCTTTCGGCGGGATCGGGCTCGATCAGTTCGACCCGTTCCGGCGCCATCTCCTTGACCAGCCGGATCAGCATGCGGGCGAACTCGCGCGCCTGCTCCGACGGCGCAAAGGCGCTGGGCAACAGGAAGCCGTAGGGCATGGTCAACCGCGGCTCGAAATCGCGCAGCACGATGCCCGGCACATTGGCCGCCAGGATCGGATCGGCCAGCGCAATGCCGATGCCCAGCGCCGCCAACTGGCAGGCCGACTGGCCGGAGGAAGTTTCCATCACCAGCCGCAGCGGCAGCCGGCGCCTGGCCATCAGATCGTCGATGTGCTGACGCAGCAGGGTAAACGGGCGCAGCGCGATGAAAGGCTCGTCCTGGATGTCGTCGGCGGTGACCACCGCCTTGGCCGCCAGCCGATGGCCCTCGGGCATGGCGATCACCAGCCGCACCTGGGCGAAGGTGCGCGAGATGATGCCGGGGAAGTCGATCGGCAGCGCCGCCACGCCCAGGTCGAACTGCTGCCCGGACATCCACAGGCCGACGTCGACCCGCGAGCGCACCTCCAGCGACACCCGCGTATGCGGATGACTGCGGGCAAACTCGGCGATGGCGCGCGGCGTGACGCTGTAGGCGAAGTACGGCTGGGTCAGGATGCGCAGCCAGGCGTCCTGCCTGTCGCGGATCGAATCGGCGATGCGCGAGACCTCTTCGAACCCGGCCAGGATGTGGCGCGTGCCTTCGTAAAAGCGCAGGCATTCCTGCGTCGGGATCAGGCCGCGCCCCTGGCGCAGGAACAGCGGAAAGCCGACTTCCTCCTCCAGTGCCGAGATCAGCCGGCTGATCTGCGGCTGGGTCCGATGCATGCGATGCGCGGCCTCGGTAACGCTGCCGGTCTCGAGCACGGCGCGCAGCGCCTGCAGGCGGTTCAGGCGCATAGGGACAAACCCCGATGGGTCGGACAGGGGGGTGGCGCTAGTTGGATACCGCGCCAGAGGGAAAATCGCCTTGGCTGCGCCAACACATTACAAAAGCGCATGAATCAATACTCCAAACGAAATTGACGCATGAATTCACGCAATCTTAGGATCATCCCACCTTCAATGAAAGAGGCGCGGCGTGAATATCCTCGACAAACCGGTTTCCGTGGGCGGACCCGCGGCACTTTTTCCCGATGACCGCAACGGCATCGAACAGCTCGACTGGAGCAATATCGGCGACGCGTTTCCGATCAAGCAGCGGCGGGCCTACCTGAACAACGCCTCGATCGGAGCGCTGAGCCTGCCGGTGGTGGCGGCGGTGAACCGCTTCATGGAGGACGTGCGCGACAACGGCCGCAACGCCTATCCCGAGTGGTGCCGCTACGCCGAGGAGACCATCAAGGCCCGCATCGGCCGCCTGATCGGCGCCCATCGCGATGAGATCGCCTACGTCAAGAACACCACCGAAGGGCTGGTTAACGTGGCCAACGGCTTTCCCTGGCGCGACGGCGACAACCTGATCCTGCCGGACATCGAATACCCGTCCAACGTCTATTGCTGGATGAAGCTGGCCGCGCGCGGCGTGACCATCCGCTGGGTCAAGAACCGCAACGGCCGCATCCTCGTCGATGACATCCGCAAGCTGATGGACGACCGCACCCGCCTGGTGTCGCTGAGCGCGGTGCAGTTCTCCAACGGCTTTCGCCAGGACCTGGAGGCCACCGCCAACCTGTGCAACGAGCGCGGCGTCTACCTGAACCTGGACGCGATCCAGTGGGCCGGTTCGCTCGAACTGGACGTGGAGAGGCTGGGCGTCCATTTCCTGTCGGTGGGCGGCCACAAGTGGATGCTGGCGCCGATCGGCACCGGCTATTTCTATTGCCGCAAGAGCGTGCTGGGCCTGCTGGATCCGCCCAGCGTGGGCTATCACAGCGTCGACAGCACCGAGGACCACATGCACTACCTGCTGGAGTACCGGGCCAACGCCGGGCGCTTCGAGGAGGCCCTGGCCAACTTCACCGGCATCTGGGGCCTGGACGCCGCGGTGCGCATCCAATTGGCGCTGACGCCGGCCCGGATCGAGTCGCATATCCTGGAGCTGACCGATTACGCCAGCGCCGCGCTGCAACGCAAGGGCTACCAGATCGTCAGCTCGCGCGCGCCGGGCGAGGCCTCGGGCAACCTGTCGTTCAAGCACTCGGGCCAGGATGCGCAGGAACTGGCGCTGCGCCTGCGCGAGGCGGGCGTGGATCTGGCGGTGCGCGGCGGCAACCTGCGCATTTCGCCGAGCTACTACAACGATTCCACTGAAATTGACCGCCTGGTCGAGGCGCTGCCGTCCTGAGGGCGCGCCTGGCAAGCGGATAATCCAGAGCAAAAGGGGTACAACATGACGTTCAAGCAGACCTGGCGCCGGATGGCGCAACTGGCGGGCGCGTGCGCGCTGGCGGCCGCCGCCGCAGTCGCGCACGCGGCCGACACGCCCAAGCCCGGCGGCACGCTGCGCTATGGCACGGTGTCGGAAATCGTGTCGCTCGATCCGCACGTCTACGGCGGCAGCGCCTGGAAGGTCCTGATCGAGGCGCTCTACAGCCCGCTGGCGGGCTACGACAAGAGCGGCGCCATCGTGCCGCGCCTGGCGCAAAGCTGGGACCAGCCCGACGCCCGCACGATCGTGTTCCACCTGCGGCCCGACGTGGCGTTCCAGGACGGCACGCCGGTGACCGCCGACGACGTCAAGTTCTCGCTCGACCGCATCCTGGAGCCGGGCACCGGCGCCACGCTGCGCTCGAACCTGCTGGGCGCCACCGTCACCGTGGTGGATCGCGCCACCGTCAAGGTCGAAAAGCCGTCGCCCGACGCCACCATGCTGAGCGTGCTGGCCTTGCCCGAGGCGGCCATCGTGTCGCGCAAGTGGGTCGAGAGCGGCGCCAACCTGAAGCTGTCGGCCAACGGCACCGGCCCGTTCCTCTTGAAGAGCTACGAACCCGCCGTGCGCGCCAGCCTGGTGCGCAACCCGCGCTATTTCGTGGCCGGGCAGCCGTACCTGGACGGCGTTGACTTCCGCATGATCAAAAGCGACGACGCGCGCGTCAACGCGCTGCGCAGCCAGTCGCTGGACATGATCGACTTCGTGCCGTGGAAGGACATCGACGTCCTGCGCCGCAATGCCGGCACCAGGATCGACACCGCCGGCGGCGCCTTCATGAGCGTCTGGTTCAACGCCAGCAAGAAGCCGTTCGATGATGCCCGCGTGCGCCGCGCGGTGTCGTACGCCATCGACCGCGAGGCCGTGTCCAAGGCCGCCTTCTTCGGCTATGGCAAGCCCATCTACGGCGCGCCGACGCCCGAGGATTCGCCGTACTACGACAAGTCGCTGGACGGCACCTACAAGCGCGACACCGCCAAGGCCCGCGCGCTGCTGGCCGAGGCTGGCTACGCCAATGGCGTGGACGCGTCGATGGTGGTGTTCCAGGGCCTGGGCATCTACACCACGATGGCGCAGGTGGTGCAGGCCAACCTGAAGGATGTCGGCATCAACCTGAAGCTGGAGCCGGTCGAATGGGCCACGCTGGTCGAGCGCAAGAACCGCGGCGACTATGACTCGATGATCTACGGCGTGTCGGTCAAGCTGCCCGACCCCGATGCCTACGCCTATTACCTGGGCGGCGACTCCAGCTATTGGGCAAAGCCGATCGGCTACCGCGACCCCGAGCTGGAAAAACTGCTGGCCGAGGGCCGCGCGCTGACCGACACGAAGGCGCGCCAGCCGATCTACCAGCAGGCCGAAAAGCGCATCCTGGAGACCAGTCCCTGGGTGTTCGTGAGCTGGCGCGAACAGGCCCAGGGCTACTTGCGCAAGGTGCACGGCTACACGCAGTTGGGCGGCGCGCTGAGCGAAAGCAGCCCGGGCATTTCGCTGCCGACCATGTGGATCAACTGAGGCCGGCATGCTGCCTTTCCTGTTCAGACGCCTGGCGTCGGCCATCGTCACCCTGGCGCTGGCGACGGGCGTGGTCTTCATCGCCATCCACCTGCTGCCGGGCGATCCGGTCGCCATCATGCTGGGCGATCAGGCCGGCAGCGATCCGGTGGCCGTGGCGCGGGTGCGCTCCCAGCTCGGCCTGGACCTGCCGCTAGGCACGCAGTTCACGCACTGGGCCGGCGCGCTGGCGTGCGGCGACCTGGGCGTGTCGCTGCGCACCGGCGAGCCGGTGGCCGACGAGCTGGCGCGGCGCATTCCGCGCAGCCTGGAACTGATCGGCGCCGGCCTGCTGGTGGCCGTGCTGCTGGGAGTGCCGCTGGGCGTGGTGGCGGCGCGCTCGCGCGGCCGGCTGGCGGGCGCCGCGGCCTCGGTGGTGGCGGTGGCCGGCTTCTCGGCGCCGGTGTTCGTGCTGGGCATCCTGCTGGTGCTGCTGTTCAGCCTGGCGCTGGGCTGGCTGCCGTCGTCGGGCTTCGTGGCGTTCTCGGACGATCCCGCGCAGCACCTGCTGGCGCTGATTCTGCCGTCGCTGACCATCGGCCTGAACTTCATGGGCGTGGTGGCGCGCATGACCCGCGCCAGCCTGTCAGACGTCATGGGCCGCGACTACGTCAAGCTGGCCCGCGCCAAGGGTCTGCCGCGCGGCAAGGCGATCCTGCGGCACGCGCTGCCCAACGCGCTGGTGCCGGTCATCGCCATCGTCGGCGTGCGCGCCGGCAACCTGCTGGGAGGCACCGTCATCATCGAGGCCCTGTTCGACTGGCCGGGCCTGAGTTCGCTGCTGGTGAGCGCTGCCTTCTCGCGCGACTATCCGGTGATCCAGGGCTCGCTGCTGGCCATCTTCGCCTTGTTCATCCTGATCAGCCTGGTCATCGACCTGGCGCAGGGTTTCGTCGACCCCCGCATCCGCAGGCCCTCCGCATGATCGCATTCCTTCGAGCTTCCAAGGCCGGCGTGCCGGTGCACCTGGCGCTGGGCTTCCTGACGGTGGTGGTGCTGGCCGCCGTCTTCGGGCCGGCGCTGGGGCTGGCCGATCCCTATCGCATCGACGCCGCCAATCTGCTGTCGTCGCCATCCTGGCAGCACTGGCTGGGCACCGACGAGCTGGGGCGCGACCTGCTGGCCCGCGCGGTGTACGGCGCCCGCGTGTCGCTGTCGGTGGCCGCGGCCGCCGTGATCCTGGCCGGCGTGCTGGGCGTGGCCGTCGGCGTGGGCGTGGCCTTCCTGGGCCGCCGCGCCGAGGCTGCCGCCATCCGGGTGGTGGACGTGTTCGTGTCGCTGCCGGAGATTTTCGTGGCGCTGGTGGTGCTGGCCTTCATCGGCGGCAACCTGCCGACGCTGGTCGCCACCATCGGCGTGCTGTACGCGCCGCAGTTCGCCCGGGTCGCGTGGGGCGTGGCGCGCGGCATCCGGGCGCGCGAGCACGTGCTGGCGGCCAGTTCGCTGGGCGCGGGCACCGGCTGGATCATCTGGCACGAGGTGCTGCCCAACATGCGCTCCATCATCGCGGTGCAGGCCTCGTTCACTTTTTCCTTCGCGATGCTGCTGGAGGCGGGCCTGAGCTTTCTCGGCCTGGGCGTGCGTCCGCCGGTGCCGTCGTGGGGGCAGATGGTCGGCTCGCTCAAGGATTACCTGTTCACAAATCCATGGCCGGTGCTGGTGCCGGCGCTGGCGCTGTTCTTCACGGTGCTGGCCGTCAACGTGCTGGGCGACTGGCTGCAGGACGCGCTCAATCCGGAGTTGCAACGATGAGCCCCGAAACGGATGTGCTGCTGTCGGTCAGGAACCTGACCGTCGATTTCGACACGCCGCAGGGGACGTTCGCCGCGGTCAAGGGCGTGGACCTGACCCTGCGGCGCGGCGAGGTGGTGTGCCTGGTGGGCGAATCGGGCTCGGGCAAATCGGTCACCGGCTTTTCCCTGATGGGATTGGTGGACGCGCCCGGACGGGTCGCGGCCGACGAGCTGCGTTTCGCCGGCCGCGACCTGTTGCGCGCCACCGAGCGCGAACGCGACGCGCTGCGCGGCAAGGACATCGCCATGGTGTTCCAGGAGCCGATGACCGCCCTCAACCCCGGCCGCAACGTCGGCAGCCAGATTGCCGAAGTCATGCGCATCCATGGCGACATCGGCCGCCAGGCCGCCTGGGAGCGGGCGGTGGCGCTGCTGGAGCGGGTCGGCATCCGCGAACCGGCGCAGCGCGCCAAGGCCTATCCGCATGAGCTGTCCGGCGGGATGCGGCAGCGGGTCATGATCGCCATCGCCTGCGCCTTGTCGCCACGGCTGATCATCGCCGACGAGCCGACCACCGCGCTGGACGTGACGGTGCAGGCCCAGGTGCTGGAACTGTTGTTTTCAATCCAGGCCGAGACCGGCGCCGCCGTGCTGTTCATCACGCACGACCTGGGCGTGGTGGCCGAGATCGCCGACCGCGTGGTGGTGATGCGGGCGGGCGAAGTGGTGGAGGAGGGCGACGTGGGCCAGATCTTCGGCCGGCCCGCGCATCCCTACACCCAGGCGCTGCTGGCCGCCGTGCCGGACGTCGACGCGCCGCGCGATCGCGGCCGCCGGCTGGCGCGGCGTGCGCGGGCCGAGGCACAAGGATCCTCATCATGAGCGAATTCATTTTGCGCGCCGAAGGCGTCACCAAGGATTATGTCGCCGCCCGCGGCCTGCTGGGCCAGCCGACGCGGCTGGTGCACGCGGTCAGGGGCGTCAGCCTGGCGGTGGCGTCGGGCACCACGCTGGCGCTGGTAGGCGAATCGGGATCCGGCAAGAGCACCCTGGGCCGCTGCATCGCCGGACTGTTGCGTCCAACCTCAGGCCATATCGAGCTGGCGGGCCACGACGTGCGCCATCTGGCGGGCAGTCGGCTGATGGCGTTCCGGCGCCAGGTGCAAACGATTTTCCAGGATCCCTATTCCAGCCTGAATCCGCGCCGCCGGGTCGGCGACGCCATCATGGACGGCATGGTGATCCACAAACTGTACTCACCCGACGAGCGCCGCGACCGCATGCAGGCGCTGCTGGCGCGGGTGGGACTGCGGCCCGAGCACGCGCAGCGCTTCCCGCACCAGTTCTCGGGCGGCCAGCGCCAGCGCATCGCCATCGCCCGCGCCCTGGCGCTGGAGCCGTGCTTCATCATCGCCGACGAGGCCGTGTCGGCGCTCGACGTCTCGGTCAAGGCGCAGGTGCTGGACCTGCTGGCCGACCTGCAGGCCGAGCAGGGGCTGACCTACCTGTTCATCTCGCACGACCTGGGCGTGGTGCGTCACTTCGCCGACCGGGTCGCCATCATGGCCGCGGGCGAACTGGTGGAAGAGGGCGAGTGCGACCGCATCTTCGAGGCGCCCGCGCAGGACTACACGCGCAGGTTGATCGCCGCCGTGCCGCGCCCCGATCCGTCGCGCCGTCGCCTGCGCCAGGCGGCCTGATCCGAGGCGCGGGCTTGATGCGGATCAAGCCCGCGCATCGGCCGCGGTCGTTGGCGCGTTTCCGAACGTCCTACAAGGCGCCGCGCACCTTTTTGGCCGGATCCTGCGTGCTACCATCGGCGCCTTCGAGGGGATGCGAATGCACACGGGCGCCAATACCGGGAGACGATGGACCGCGTTAGCCGCGGCGTTCCTGTTCGTGTTCCAGGCGCTGATCGCCTCCGCCGCGCTGCCCGGCCCCGGCGCCAGGGCGGGCGCCACCACCATCATCTGCACGGCCAGCGGCCCGCGCGTGGTCACGCTGGACGCCGAGGGCGGCGTCGCGCAGGACGCGCAACAACACAGCGGCGCCTTGCCGCATTGCTGCTTCGCCGGCTGCGCCATGCTCGGCGCCGCGGCGTTGTCCGGGCTGCTGCCGCTGGCCTGGCGCCTGCCCGTGGTGCGGCAGGCGCTGCCGGCGCCCACCGTCGACATCCACTTCTCCAGCGCGCAGGCGCGATTGCCGCGGCAGTCGCGCGCGCCGCCCGTCCTGGCCTGAACCCCACCCGTTCCCGTTGTTGCTGGCGCGCCTTGCTTGCGGCCCGCGTGGCCGCGCGCGTCCAGCCCGTTCAGATCCAGAGACTCTCATGCACAAGAACAACGACATCCTGCGGGCGACCGGCCTGGCCTGCGCCCTGGCCGCGTCGTTTCCCGCCTGGCCGCAGGCCGCCGGCGTCGACGCCATCACGACCGTCGATCCGGTGGTGATCACCGGCGTGGCCCCGAGCGCGCCGCTGACCTTCACGACCGACCCCAAGATCCCGCGCCAGCCCCTGCCGGCCAGCGACGGCACCGACTACCTCAAGACCATTCCCGGCTTTTCGGCCATCCGCAACGGCGGCACCAACGGCGACCCGGTATTGCGCGGCATGTTCGGCTCGCGCCTGAACATCCTGACCAACGGCACCTCGATGCCCGGCGCCTGCCCGGCGCGCATGGACGCGCCCAGCTCGTACATCTCGCCCGAAAACTTCGACAAGCTGACCGTCATCAAGGGCCCGCAGACGGTGCTGTGGGGGCCGGGCGCCTCGGCCGGCACCATCCGCTTCGACCGCGACACGCCGCGTTTCACCGAGCCCGGCGTGCGCTTGGACGGCAGCCTCGTGGGCGGATCAAACGGCCGCAACGACCAGGCCGCCGACCTGACCATGGGCAACGACAAGGTCTACGCCCGCATCACCGCCAACCACTCGCACGCCCAGGACTACAAGGACGGCGACGGCAACAAGGTGCCGTCGCGCTGGGACAAGTGGAACGCCGACGTTGCGCTGGGTTTCACGCCCGACGCCGACACGCTGTACGAGCTGACGGCCGGCACAGGCGATGGCAACGCGCGCTACGCCGGGCGCGGCATGGACGGCTCGCAGTTCAAGCGCGAAAGCTTCGGCCTGCGCTTCGAGAAGCGCAACCTGGGCGGCGTGCTGGACAAGCTGGAGGCGCAGCTCTACTACAACTACGCAGATCACGTGATGGACAACTACACGCTGCGCACGCCGGACCCGCACGGCATGATGCCGATGGCGATGGCCTCGAACGTGGATCGCGCCACCTGGGGCGGGCGCGTCGCCGGCACCTGGAACCTGGCGCCGGACCTGAGCCTGGTGACCGGACTGGATTTCCAGCAGAGCCGGCACCGCTCTCGCAGCGGCACGGACACGGTCTCGTACCGCTCGCAGAACTGGGTCAAGGACGCGAGCTTCGCCAATACCGGCCTGTTCGGCGAGCTGACCTGGCACGCCACGCAGGACAGCCGCATCATCGGCGGGGCGCGGGTGGACTGGGCCTCGGCCAAGGACTTCCGCCGCGACAATGGTTCGATGATGATGCCGATGCCCAACCCGACGGCCGGCGAACGCCGCAACGAGACGCTGCCCAGCGGCTTCCTGCGCTACGAACGGGACCTGGCGGACCTGCCGGCCACGGTGTACGTCGGCCTGGGCCACGCGGAACGCTTCCCGGACTACTGGGAACTGTTCTCGCCGAAAAAGGGACCCGACGGCTCGGTCAATGCGTTCCGCGGCGTCAAGCCCGAAAAGACGACGCAGCTCGATTTCGGCGCGCAGTACAAGACCGAGACCCTGGATGCCTGGCTGTCCGGCTACGCCGGCTATGTCGACGACTTCATCCTCTTCGACTACGCCAAGCGCGGCATGGGGGGCATGGGAGGCATGGGCGGCATGCATGGCGGCCATGGCGGACACGGCAGTTCGACGCAGGCCGCCAACATCGACGCCCGCATCGCCGGCGGCGAACTGGGGCTGTCCTACCAGGCGGCGCCGCGCTGGAAGCTGGGCGCGACGCTGGCGTATGCCTGGGGCCAGAATCGCAGCGACGGCCGCGCCTTGCCGCAGATGCCGCCATTGGAGGCCAAGCTCAGCGCCGCCTACGACGACGGCACCTGGTCGGCCGGCGCGCTGTGGCGGCTGGTGGCGGCGCAGCGCCGCTACGCGCTGAACCAGGGCAACGTGGTGGGCAAGGACTTCGGCCCCAGCGCCGGCTTCGGCGTGTTCTCGCTGAACGGCGGCTACGCGGTCAGCAAGCAGGTCAAGCTGTCGCTGGGCGTGGACAACCTGTTCAACAAGACCTACGCCGAGCACCTGAACCTGGCGGGCGACGCCGGCTTCGGCTTTGCCGCCAACACGGCCTTCAATGAACCCGGCCGCACCCTCTGGGCGCGCCTGAGCTTCAAGTACTGAGTGCCGTCCGGATCCGCTTGAGGTCCCGCTCCAGCTCGATGCGCATCGCTTTCAGCAACGCCCGCGCGTTTTCCGAAAGCGGTGTGCCGGGCCGGAACACCAGCAGGCACGCAAAGCCGATGTCCAGTTCCAGCGGCTTGATGGCCAGCCCGCGCGCCAGGTAGTCCAGCGCCATGACCGGATGCACCATGCCGATGCCCACGCCGTGCAGGGCGAACTCGCAGACGGAGTTGGAGTAGGGCGTCTCCAGCACCGGGCGCAGCGCCAGGCCCTGGTCGTGCAGCGCCGCTTCCAGCCGTCGACGGCTGGCGTCCTCGGGGTTGAGCGCGATGAAGGCGTGCTCGGTCAGGTCGCGCAGCGTGATGCGCGGCCGCGCCGCCAGCGGATGGCGGCTGTGCATGGCGATCACGCCCGGCAGCCGCAGGAATTCCGAGTGCTCCAGGCCGGCCACCGACAGCTCGTCGGCCATCAGGCCGAAATCGAGCTGGCCGGCCGCGACCTGCCGCAGCACCTCGCGCGAACTCATGATCTGGAACGACATCTGGATGCGGCGGTCCTGCAGGCCGAAGGCGGCAATGGCGCGCGGCATGAAACCGGTGCCCAGCGCCGGCAGCGAGCCGACCGCCAGGCGCCCGACGCCGAACGATTTCAGGCTGCGGATGCGGTGCTCGATCAACTCGAAGCCGGCGAAGCAGCGGTCCACTTCCTCCATCAGCGCGCCGGCCTCCTGGGTCGGCACCAGCCGGCCGCGCACGCGCTCGAAGAGGCGCAGTTCCGACGAGGTTTCCAGCTTGCGGATGGCCTGGCTCACCGCCGGCTGCGAAATGCCCAGCAGGGTGGCGGCCTTGCTGGTGGTGCCGGCCTGCATCACGGCCCGGAAGACCTGGATCTCGCGCATGTCCATCTATAAGTCCCGCTTATTGACTAAGTTTTTTCGATTGTTGAGGCAATGGTGGGAAAGACAGACACTGGCGCTGTTCCCGATCACTCCTAAGCCCAGCAAATAGAGTAGATGAAAGCTATCAATCAGACTAATAGAGATTTCGCCAGTCTCTCGCCCGCCGTCCAGCGGGCCTCCACCGTGGTGTTCGATTCGCTCGACGCCTTCGTCAACCGCAAGCACCGCCAGCCCGACGGCTTCAGCTACGGCGTCACCGGCACGCCCACCGCGCGCCTGCTGGAAGACCGCATCGCCGCGCTGGAAGGCGGCCGCCACTGCGTCATCACGCCGTCGGGCGCGGCGGCGCTGATGACGGTGGTGATGGGCTTCGTGCGCGGCGGCGACCACCTGCTGCTGTCGGCCGCCTGCTACGGCGCGCTCAAGACCTTCGGCGAGAAATGGCTGGCGCACATGGGCGTGGACGTCGAGCTGTACGACCCGTCCATCGGCGCGGGCATCGAGGCCTTGATCCGCCCGGCCACCCGCATGATCTGCATCGAGGCGCCAGGCACCGTCACCATGGAAATGGTCGACGTGCCCGCCATCGCCGCCGCCGCCCGACGCCATGGCGTGCTGACCATGATGGACAACACCTGGGCCAGCCCGCTGGGTTTCCAGCCGCTGGCGCACGGCGTCGACTTCAGCGTCGAGGCCGCCACCAAGTTCTTCGGCGGCCATTCGGACGTGCTGATGGGCAGCATCAGCATGAACGACGCCGACCACTACGCCGTGCTGCGCGAGACCCAGAGCATCCTGGGCCAGCAGGTCAGCCCGGACGATTGTTTCCTGGTGCTGCGCGGCCTGGAGACGCTGGCGCTGCGGTTGCGCGCGCAGAGCGACGCGACGCTGCGCGTGGCCGAGTGGCTGCAAAGCCAGCCGCAGGTCGAGCGCCTGCTGTATCCGCCGCTGCCGTCGGACCCGGGCCATGGCCTGTGGAAGCGCGACTTCCGCACCAACGGCTGCCTGTTCTCGATGGTGCTGGCGCCGGCGCCCGAGGCGGCGTTCAACGGTTTCTTCGATTCGCTGCGTCATTTCGCCATCGGCGCCAGTTGGGGCGGCGTGCACAGCCTGGCCGCCTATTACCCGGCGGGCTTGCAGGCGGGCCGTGCCTTCCCGGCGACCGACCGGCCGATCGTGCGCCTGTCGATCGGGCTGGAGGACGTGGACACGCTCAAGGACGACCTGCGCGGCGCGCTGGCGGCGTACCAGGCGCAACGCTGAGCGCCGGCCGGCAAGGGTGCAGGCCGAGCGTTCGCCGCTGGCGCCGCCCCGCACGCCGGCTCGCGCCGAATCCAGTTCAACACACCGGCCGGCCGCGCATGGCCGACCGGCACGAAGCGCCCCGAGGCGCTCACCACATAGCAAGGGGAATTGCCATGTTCAGCTTCAAACAGACTTACCGTTGTCTCGCCCTGGCCATCGCGGCCTGCGTCCCGGCCGCCGTGCCGGCCCTGGCCGCCGCCCAGCCCGCGGCGCAACCCGAGGCACAAGCCGCGACACAAACCGCGACACAAGTGCCCGCCGCCGGCGCCTCGCCGGTGGCGGCGGCCGTCACCCAGGCCAACAGCCCCACGGTCGACCAGATCCGCGCCCGCGGCTACGTCATCTGCGGCTCCGGCCATGGCACCACCGGCTTCTCGGCGCCCGACAAGGACGGCAACTGGAAGGGCCTGGACGTCGACACCTGCCGCGCCATCGCCATCGCGGTGCTGGGCGACGCCAGCAAGACGCGCTTCGTGCCGCTGACCGGCCAGCAACGCCTGACCGCCTTGCAGACCGGCCAGATCGACGTGCTGCCGCGCACCACCTCGTGGACCCTGCGGCGCGACGCCAACGGCATCAACTTCACTTATCCGAACTACTACGAGTACGACGCCTTCATGGTGCGCAAGGACCTGGGCATCACCCAGACCAAGGACATGAACGGCGCCACCATCTGCGTGCAGACCGGCTCCACCAACGAGGTGACGGTGGCCGACCTGTCGCGCAAGTTCAAGCTGGGCCTGAAGACCGTGCTGTTCGACAACGTCGCGGCCTCGCGCCAGGCGTTCTTCTCGGGCCGCTGCGACGGCCTCATCACCGACGCCTCGGCGCTGGCGGCGGTGCGCGCGACCCAGGCGCAAAACCCGGACGACTACGTGATCTTCCCAGCCAGCGGCCACAGCGAGGCGCTGACGCCGTCGGTGCGTCATGGCGACGACCGCTGGTTCGACATCGTCAAATGGGTCATCCAGGTGCCGATCGCCGCCGAGGACATGGGCATCACCCAGGCCAACGTCGACGACATGCTCAAGTCCGACGACCCGCGCATCGCCCGCTTCCTGGGCACGGAGCCGGGCAACGGCAAGGCGCTGGGGCTGGATGAGCGCTGGGCCTACAACATCGTCAAGCAATTGGGCAACTACGGCGAGATCTTCGAGCGCAACGTCGGCAAGAACAGCCCGATGAAGCTCGAGCGCGGCATGAACCGCCTGTATCGCGACGGCGGCCTGATGTACCCGTACGTCTTCAACTGAGCGGCGCGCGGGGCTCATCATGTTCAAGCGACTCTGGTTCGACGGCCGCGCCCGGTCCGTCCTGGCGCAACTGCTGATCGCCGGCGCCTTCGTCGGCGGCGTGGGCTGGCTGGCCTGGAACGCCCACGCCAACCTGACCCAGCGCGGCATCGCCATGGGTTTTGACTACCTCGGCGAGGCGGCCCGTTTCCCCATCGCCGAAAGCCTGCTGGCCTACCAGCCCACCGACAGCTACGGCCGCGCCTTCCTGGTGGGGCTGGCCAACACGCTGTACATCTCGGCGCTGGTGATCGCGGCCTCGACGCTGCTGGGCTTCGGCCTGGCGCTGGCGCGCCGCAGCCGCCATCCGCTGGTGACGGGCGTGGCCACGGTCTACCTGGAAGCCGTGCGCAACACGCCGCTGGTGGTGCAACTGCTGTTCTGGTACAGCCTGGTGACGATCAACCTGCCGCCTGCGCGGCAGGCGTTGCAGCCGCTGCCGGGCGTGTTCCTGTCGGTGCGCGGACTGTTCTTTCCGAGCCTGTCGTTGCAGGGCGATACCGGGCCGCTGTGGTGGGCGCTGGCCGTCGCTTTGCTGCTGCTGTGGGGCTCATGGCGCCTGGCACGGCGCGCCGTCGCGCCTAGCGTGCCGTGGCGCAGCCTGGGCCTGGTCGCGGCGCTGGCCCTGGTGGCCGCCGTGGGGCAGTGGGGCGGCGCCTCGCTGCACGCCGACGTGCCGGCACTGCGCGGCCTGAATTTTGCCGGCGGCAGCGCCTTCACGCCGGAATTCACCGCCTTGCTGGTGGGACTGACGATCTACTCGGCCGCTTTCTCCGGCGAGATCATTCGCGGCGGCATCGACGCGGTGCCCGCCGGCCAGTGGGAAGCCGCGCATTCGCTGGGGCTGAAGCCCGGCGCCGCGCTGCGCTGGATCGTGGTGCCGCAGGCGTTGCGCGTGATCATCCCGCCGATGACCAGCCAGTACTTGTCCGTCATCAAGAACACCACGCTGGCGCTGGCTGTGGGCTATCCGGACCTGTCCTTCGTCATCACCACCACCATCAACCAGACCGGCCAGGCCATCGAGGGCGTGGCGGTGCTGATGGCGGTGTACCTGAGCATCAGCCTGAGCGTGTCGCTCTTCATGAACCTGTACAACCGCCGCATCCTGAGGACGCAACGCGCATGAGCCTGTCCCATCCTTCCTCTCTGCCGCGGGTTCTGCCGCCGCCGGCGGACCGCCGCGACAGCGCCTGGCATCGCCTGTTCGGCAGCGCCGTCAGCGCGCTCGCCACCGTGGCCACGCTGGCGCTGGTGCTGGCCGCTGCCGGCAAGCTGCTGAACTGGGCGGTGCTGGATGCCGTCTGGCCGGGCGCCACGGGCGCCGTCTGCCGCCAGGCCAGCGGCGCCTGCTGGGCCTTCCTGGGCGAAAAAATGCGCCAGATCCTGTTCGGCATCTATCCGCCCGGCGAGCAATGGCGGCCCACCGTGGTCTGCCTGTTCATCCTGGCGATGACGGTGTTCTCGCTCAGCCCGCGCCAATGGCGCGCCCGCACGGCGGTCATCTGGATCGCGGGGCTGCTGGCGGGCCTGGCGCTGATGCAGGGCGGCATGTTCGGCCTGGCGCGGGTGCCGACCTCGTCGTGGGGCGGCCTGCCGATCACGCTGCTGCTGGCGGTATGCGCGCTGGGCGCCGGACTGCCGCTGGGCGTGCTGCTGGCGCTGGGACGTCGCGGCAGCCTGCCGACGGCGCGCTTCATCAGCATCGGCGTGATCGAGCTGATCCGAGGATTGCCGCTGGTCAGTCTGCTGTTCATGGCCTCGATCGTGCTGCCCATCATGCTGCCGGCCGGCATGACCATCGACAGTCTGCTGCGCGCCGGCATCGCGCTGACGGTGTTCTCGGCCGCCTACCTGGCCGAGGTGATCCGCGGCGGCCTGCAGGCCATTCCGCCCGGGCAGACCGAGGCCTCGCGCGCGCTGGGGCTCTCATGGTGGCAGATGACGCGTCTGGTGGTGCTGCCGCAGGCGCTGCGCAAGGTGATCGCGCCGCTCACCAACACCGCCATCGTGATGATCAAGAACACCAGCCTGGTGCTGATCGTGGGCCTGTTCGACCTGCTCAGCTCGGGGCGCGCGGCGTTGACCGATCCGGCCTGGCCCACGCCCTACGTCGAGACCTATCTCTTCATCGCATCGATCTATTTCTGCATCTGCTTCGGCCTGTCGCGCTATTCGATGTGGCTGGAACATCGCTATAAAAAAGGGGAACTCCGATGACCACGCCTTCCGCCTCCACGCCGCCCGCCATCGCCATCGCCGGCATGCACAAGTGGTATGGCGACTTCCATGTGCTGCAGGACATCAACCTGCAGGTCCGGGCGGGCGAGCGCCTGGTGATCTGCGGGCCGTCCGGTTCCGGCAAATCCACCATGATCCGCTGCATCAACCGGCTCGAACGCCACCAGCAGGGCTCCATCGTGGTCAACGGGGTTGAGCTGAGCGACGACCTGCGCGCCGTGGACGGCGTGCGCACCGACGCCGGCATGGTGTTCCAGCACTTCAACCTGTTCCCGCACCTGACGGTGCTGGAGAACTGCATCCTGGCGCCGACCCAGGTGCGGCGCATGCCGCGCGCGCAGGCGGTGGATCTGGCCATGCGCTACCTGGAGCGGGTGCGCATTCCCGACCAGGCCGGCAAGTACCCGGGCCAGTTGTCGGGCGGGCAGCAGCAGCGGGTGGCCATTGCCCGCTCGCTCTGCATGCAGCCGCGCATCATGCTGTTCGACGAGCCAACCTCGGCGCTCGATCCGGAGATGGTCAAGGAAGTGCTGGACACCATGACCTCGCTGGCCGAGGACGGCATGACCATGCTGTGCGTGACCCACGAGATGGGCTTTGCCCGCAACGTCGCCGACCGGGTGGTATTCATGGACGGCGGCCGCATCATCGAGATGGGCGAGCCGGGCGATTTCTTCGACAACCCCCGGCATGAACGCACGCGCGCCTTCCTGGAGCGCATCCTGCATTAAGGAGGGCAGGGCGGCGGACGCAGCCATCACGCCCGGGTTTGTTTATGAAAATGGAAACCATTATCATGCATGCCTCTGTCGATTGTGCGTCATGTCCTCGCGTCCGTCCCGTCCCTCCGGCTTCCTGGCCTATTACGAAGAGCTGCTCGCGGTCTGGACCCGCAAGCTGGGCTGCCGCGACGCCGCGCGCGACCTGGCCCACGACGCGCTGGTGAAGTGCCTGGAAACCGACCCGGCGCAGGTGGCGCAGCCGCGCGCCTATCTGCACCAGGCCGCGCGCAACGCGGCCGTCGACCAGTTCCGCCGCGACGGCGGGCAGGAATGGGTGCCGCTTGATACCATTGCCGACCACGCCAGCCCCTTGGGCGACCCGATGGCCCAGGCGCGCACCGGCCAGTTGGGCCAGGCGCTGGAAGCGGCGCTGGCGGAACTGCCGCTCAAGTGCCGCCAGGTGTTCGTCTGGCAGCGTCTGGAAGGCCTGACGCAGGCCGAGATCGCCGAACGCATGGGATTGAGCAAGAACATGGTCGAGAAATACATGATCCGTACCGCGCTGCATCTGCGCGAGCGGCTGGGGGCGTATGCGCCCCACTGACGCCGCATCGCCCGGGCAGGCCGGCGGCGAGGCCGGCGCCGACGCCATCCGCGCCGAGGCGGCGCGCTGGTTCGCGCGCGCCCATTCCGGCGAGTGGGACGCCGCGCAAGAACAGGCGCGCGCCGACTGGCTGGCCGCCGATCCGCGCCACGCCTATGAGTACCGCCTGCTGGAATCGATCTGGCAGGCCGCGGACGCCGTCGCGCCCGAGCGCCTGCGCGCCCTGGCCGAAGCGCCGCGCCGCACGGCCCGTTCCGGACGGCGCGCCGCGCTGGCCCTGAGCCTGGGCGCCGCGATCCTCGCCGTGGGCGGCTGGGCGCTGTGGCCGCGCGGCGCGGGCTGGACCGAATACCAGACACAGATTGGCGAACTGCGCAGCGTGGCGCTGCCCGATGGTTCCCGCGCCGAATTGAATAGCAACAGCCATATCCGCGTGCACTTCGACGACGCCGAGCGGCGCGTGCTGCTGGTGGCGGGCGAGGCGCTGTTCTCGGTCGAGAAGAACGCCGCCCGCCCGTTCGTGGTCGATGCCGGCTTGGGCACCGCCACCGTGACCGGCACGCGCTTCGACGTGCGCCGCGACGCGGACCAAGTGCGGGTGCTGGTGGAGTCGGGTTCGGTCAAGGTGGCCGGCGCGCACGACGCGGCGGCCGTGCCGGTCACGGCCGGGCAGGGCGTGCGCATCGGCGCGGCCGGGCAGGCCGGGGCGGTCGAGCCCGCCGACGTGGCCGCGACACTGGCCTGGCGCGGCGGCCAGATCCGCTTCAGCAATACCGACCTCGCCACGGCGGCGCGGGAAGTATCGCGGTACCGGCAGCATCCGATCGTGCTGGGAGCCGGGGTGGCGCATCTCACCGTGACCAGCGTGTTCCAGACCCGCGACACGGACGCCTTCCTGACGGCTTTGCCGCACATCCTGCCGGTGCAGGTGCGCCAGTTGCCCGACGGCCGCAGCGAGATTTCGGCGCGGTGATGCTGTTACAAAATAGTTCGGCCAGACATTCAGGTTTTTTTGCCGTATTGCGTCTTCTTCTTGATTCCGTGGGGCATGGGGCCCATCGATAGCGGATCAGGAGCAGAAGCTGTGGTTCACAAGAAAATGGGACAAGGCGCGCCGGTGGCCGCGCGCCTGACGATGGCCGCGATGGCGGCAGTGCTGGCGTTCGGTCCGGGGATGGCCGACGCGCAGGCGACGGCGCCCGTCGCCATCGACATGCCGGCGCAATCGCTCGACCAGGCGCTCAAGCGGCTGGCCGAAACGCACGGCCTGCAGATTTTCTATGCGCCCCAGACCGTGGCCGGCATGCAGGCGCCGGCACTGTCCGGGTCCATGACGCCACAACAGGCGCTGGCCGCGCTGCTGCAGGGCAAACCATTGCGGCTGCGGCAGGAAGGCTCGGCCACCATCATCGAACCCGAGGCGGCCAGCGGCGGCGCCACCGTGATGGCGCCTATCGAGGTCAGCGCCTCGCGCACGGCCAGCAACCTGGTCAGCCCCGTGCAGCAGACCATCGTGCTGGAGCGCGACGCCTTGCAGGAACTGCGCACCGGCTCCGACAGCCTGGCCAGCGTGCTGGCCAAGACCGTGCCGGGCATGGCCGATTCCAGCCGCACCATGACCGACTACGGCCAGACGCTGCGCGGACGCGGCGTGCTGGTGCTGGTGGACGGCATCCCGTTGAACACCAACCGCGACTCGTCGCGCAATCTGGCCAACATCGACCCGGCCACCATCGAGCGCGTCGAAGTGCTGCGCGGCAGCAGCTCGATCTACGGCGCCGGGGCCACCGGCGGCATCGTCTCGATCACCACCCGGCCCGCCGGCGGCGAACCGGTGGCCGAAACCACCGTGACCGCCGTCAGCCCGCTGAGCCGGCTGAATTCGGACGGGCTGGGCGGCCAACTGCAGCAGCATTTCGCCGGCAGCCAGGGCATGCTGGACTACGCGCTGGACCTGGGCGCGCGCCACAACGGCGCCTCCTACGACGCGCGCGGCCGCCGCATCGCGCCTGAACCCAGCCAGGGCGATCTGTTCGACTCCAACATCTACAGCCTGGGCGGCAAGCTGGGCCTGCGGCTGGACGACAAGCAGCGCCTGCAATTGTCGGCCAGCTACTACAACGCCGACCAGCATTCCGATTACACCTCGGATCCCTCGGTCGGGCGCCTGCCGCCGGGCACGGCGCGCGCGCTGCCGCTCGGCGGCCTGGACCTGGCCGACCAGAACCAGATCCGCAACACGCTGGTGAACCTCGAATACCAGCATCTGGACCTGCTGGGCAGCAAGGTCACGGCGCAGATGTACTACCGCGACTACTACACGCGCTTCACGCCGTTCGACGCGCGCGCCGTGGTCACGCGCGGCGGCAACGTCGACCAGGTCATGCAGAACACAAAGGTGTTCGGCAGCCGGCTGACGATCGACACGCCGCTGGGCGAGCAGTCGAAACTGCTGTGGGGCATGGACTTCAACCAGGAACGCAGCGACATGCCGATCGACGTGTTCGACGCGGCCGCCTACGACGCCAGCGGCGGCCGGGTGTTCCGCAAGACCGGCCGCCTGACCTACATGCCCGAGCTGACCTCGCGCAGCACCGGCATCTTCGGCCAACTGGAGCACCGCTTCAACGAGCAATGGTCGGTGCAGGGCGGAGCGCGCTACGAGTACGCCACCGCCCGCTTCGGCGACTTCGTGCCCCTGTCGCAGTCGCGGGTGGCGTCGCCAGCCTCGGTACGGGGCGGCTCGGTCAGCTACGACGCCTTCCTGTTCAACGCGGGCCTGACCTACGCGCCGATCCGCGGCCAGGAGCTGTACGCCAACTTCAGCCAGGGCTTCCAGTTGCCGGACATCGGCGTGCAGATGCGCAACGCGCGGCCGGGCTTCGACATCGGCTCGTCCGACCTGCAGCCGGTCAAGACCAATAACTACGAGCTGGGCTGGCGCGGCGGGGTGGGCAACACGACCGCGTCGCTGGCGCTGTTCTACACCACCTCCAAGCTGGGCGATGTGCAGAGCTTCAACAACGGCCTGATCCTGACCCGCACCGAGGAGCGCATCCACGGCATCGAGGCGACGGTGGACTACCTGACCGACGACGAGAAATGGGGCACGGGCGGCACGTTCACGTGGATGAAGGGACGCGAGCGGCCCGACAACGGCCAATGGCGCGACATGACCGGCTACCGCATTCCGCCGCTCAAGCTCACCGCGTACCTGCAGTACCGGCCCAACGAGCGCTGGAGCAACCGCATCCAGGCCAATTACTTCGGGGCCAAGGACTACCGGCTGGATGGCGTCGAGAGTTTCGGCCGCCGCGACGTGGGCAGCTACTTCACGGTGGACCTGATGAGCCGCTACCAGGTCACGCCGAAGGACACGCTGATCGTCGGGGTCGAGAACCTGTTCAACCGCGACTATTACCCGCTCTATAGCCAGTTGATGCGCACCAGCACCAATACCAGCCGCCTGCCGGCCCCGGGCACGGTGCTGACGCTGACGTACCAGCATCGCTGGTAGCGACCGGGAAGAGGCAAGGGGCAAGGGCCGTCGGCGTGTTTTAATACGCGCTTTACGAGCCCTTGAACCCTGACACGGTTCCCCTGCCTCATGTTGCGCCTGACCGAAATCATCCTGCCCCTGTCGACCTCCCAGGACGACATCGAAAACACCCTGCGCGCCGCGGCCTGTAGCCGCCTGGGGATCGCCCCGGAAGCCCTGCGCGCGTTGACCATCTTCCGCCGCAGCTATGACGCGCGCAAGCGCAGCGCCATCACGCTGACCTATTCCGTGGATGTCGAGGTGGCCGACGAGGCCGCCGTGCTCAAGCGCGTCGCCGGGTTGCGCACCGTCATGCCGACGCCGCCCATGGAATACCAGTACGTCGGCCACGCGCCGGCCGATCTGCCCGAGAGCCGTCGCCCCGTCGTGATCGGCTTCGGCCCCTGCGGCCTGTTCGCGGCGCTGATCCTGGCCCAGATGGGGTTCCGGCCGATCATCCTGGAGCGCGGCCGGGTGGTGCGCGAGCGCACCAAGGACACCTGGGGGCTGTGGCGCAAGAACACCCTGCAACCCGAGTCGAACGTGCAGTTCGGCGAGGGCGGGGCGGGCACGTTCTCGGACGGCAAGCTCTCGACCCAGGTCAAGGACCCCAAGCATTACGGCCGCAAGGTGCTGCAGGAATTCGTCGCCGCCGATGCGCCGCCCGAGATCCTGTATGTCAGCAAGCCGCACATCGGCACCTTTCGCCTGGTCAAGATGATCGAGCAGATGCGCGCGCAGATCGCCGCGCTGGGCGGCGAGTTCCGCTTCGAGAGCCGCGTGGACGATATCGAGATCGAGGACGGCCGGGTGCGCGGCGTGCGTCTGGCGGGCGGGGAGTTCATTGCCGCCAGCCACGTGGTGCTGGCGGTGGGCCACAGCGCCCGCGACACCTTCCGCATGCTGCACAAGCGCGGGGTGTTCATGGAAGCCAAGCCGTTCTCGCTGGGGTTCCGCATCGAGCATCCGCAGTCGGTGATCGACCGCGCCCGCTTCGGTCCCAGCGCCGGCCATCCGGTGCTGGGCGCGGCCGACTACAAGCTGGTGCACCATGCCGGCAACGGCCGCGCGGTCTACAGCTTCTGCATGTGCCCGGGCGGCACCGTGGTGGCCGCCGCGTCGGAGCCCGGCGGCGTGGTCACCAATGGCATGAGTCAGTATTCGCGCAACGAGCGCAACGCCAATGCCGGCATCGTGGTCGGCATCGAGCCCAAGGACTTTCCCGGCATCGAGGACTCGCCGCTGGCGGGCATCGACTTCCAGCGCCATTGGGAAAAGCGCGCTTACGAACTGGGCGGCGGCGATTACAGCGCGCCGGCGCAGTTGGTGGGCGACTTCCTGGCGGGCCGGCCGTCGACCGCGCTGGGCAGCGTCACGCCGTCGTACAAGCCGGGCGTGACGCTCACCGACCTGTCGTCCAGCCTGCCGGACTACGCCATCGCCGCCATCCGCGAGGCCCTTCCGGCGTTCGAGCGCCAGATCAAGGGCTTTTCCATGCACGACGCGGTGCTGACCGGCGTCGAGACGCGCACCTCGTCGCCGCTGCGCATCACGCGCCGCGACGATTTCCAGAGCATGAACACCGACGGGCTGTTCCCGGCGGGCGAGGGCGCGGGGTACGCGGGCGGCATCATGTCGGCCGCCATCGACGGCATGAAGGTGGCCGAGGCGGTGGCGCTGCACCTGCTGGGCCGCGACGACATCACCGGCGGCAATCGTCGCGGCGCCAGCGACGACTATTGATACGCGCCCGGGCCGTTGGCGACCGGGCGCGTTCGCTGCGCCTGGCGCGGCGCATCGAGGCCGGCATGGTGATCCTGGTGGGCGGCCGCGGCGCCGCCCATCCCTCGCCGCAGCTCATTCCGCCTTCATGTTGGCGCTCTTGACGATCCCGCCCAGCCGTTTGTCCTCGGCGGCGATGAAGCTGCCGAACTTCTCCACCGAGCCGGGAATCGCCTCGTAGCCCGCGTCCGCCAACTGCTGCCGGACCTTGGGCGTGGCCATGACGTCGGCGATGGCCTGGTTCATCGCCTTGATGACGTCCTGCGGCGTGCCCTTGGGCGCATACATGCCGCCCCAGTGGGTGATGTTGATCTGGGCGAAGCCCTGTTCCGCCGTGGTGGGCGTGTCGGGCAGCAGCGGCGAGCGGTGGTCCGCCGTGGCCGCCAGCGCGCGCACCCGGCCCGAAGCGATATAGCTGCGCACCGACACCGCCGCCTCCGAGGCCGCGTCGACCTGGCCGCCCATCAGCGCGGTGGAACTCTCGGAACCGCTCTTGTAGGGCACGACCGTGACCGGCACCTTGAGCGCCTGGCCCAGCATTTCCGCGACGAAGTGGCCAGTGCTGCCGGTGCCGGCGGTGGCGAACAGGATGGGGCGCTTCTCCTTGGCGGCCTGTTGCTGCCAGTCCTTGAGCGAATGGATCTTGCTGTTGGCGCTGACGACAATGACCGAGGACGATTCGAACAGCAGCCCGACCGGCACCAGATCGCTGTCCTCATAGGGCATCTTGCTGCGCAGCAGCTTGTTGGTGATGGCGCCATTGCCAGCCACCAGGAAGGTGTAGCCATCGGCCGGGGCCTTGGCCACCATGTCCGAGCCGATGATGCCGCCCGCCCCGGGGCGGTTGTCGATGATGACGGGCTGCTTGAGATGATCGGACAGCCCGGTGGCGAAGATCCGCGTCATGTTGTCGAGCTGGCCGCCCGCCGAAAACGGCACGACAAGTCGCACCGGCTTCTCGGGCCAGGCGGCGGCGCTCGCGGCGGACGCCGTCATCACGCCCGCCGCGAGCGCGAGGGCGTACAGGGGATGCTTGAATCGGTCGAACTTCATGTTGTCTCCTTGGTAGGGCGTGAGGCGCTGCCTCATCTTTATGGTTGTGAAACGCGCTGCGAATCCTCCAGGGCCTGGCGCAGCACGGCGGGCAGGATGCCGCCCGCGCGCCAGATATCCATTTCGTGTTCGTTGTCCAGGCGGCAGAGCAGCGCCAGCGTGCGCGGCGCGCCAACGCCGCGGATCACGCACCGCGCCTCGCCCTGGGGCGCCAGGTCGGCCGGAATCTCGAGGTCGAACGTCTCGCTGCCGTCCAGGCCCAGCGTCAGGCGCGTGACGCCTGACGGCAACTGCAGCGGCAGGACGCCCATGTTCACCAGGTTGGAGCGGTGGATGCGCTCGAAGCTCTCGGCAATGACCGCGCGCACGCCCAGCAACCGCGTGCCTTTCGCTGCCCAGTCGCGCGACGAGCCATTGCCGTAATCCTTGCCCGCGACCACCACCACCGGCACGCCCGCGTCGCGGTAGCGCATGGCCACGTCGTAGATCGGCTGGATCTCGCCGTCGGGCTGGTGGCGCGTCAGTCCGGCCGGGCCTTGTGGCAGCAGTTCGTTGACCAGCGTCGGCTGCGCGAAAGTGGCGCGCATCATCACGCGGTGGTTGCCGCGGCGCGCCAGGTAGGTGTGCAGCGCATCGGCCGGCACGCCCAGCGACAGCAGGTAACGCCCGGCGCTCGATTCGGGCGGGATCTCGTTGGCGGGCGAGATATGGTCGGTGGTGACCGAGTCGCCCAGGATGAGCAGGGCGCGCGCGCCCTCGATGCGCACCGCGCCGGTCTGCGGCGGCACGTCCAGATAGGGCGGGCGGCGCAGGTAGAGGCTGTCGGCGTCCCACGGATAGCAGGCGCCGCTGCCGCCGGGCAGGGCCTGCCAGGCCGGATCGCCCTCGAATACGTCGCGGTAGCGTTCGGTGAACATCGCCGGCCGCAAGTAGCCTGCCACCACGGCGTCGATCTCGGCGTCGCTGGGCCACAGGTCCGCCAGCATCACGGCCGTGCCATCGGCGCGCCAGCCGACCGCTTCGCGTTGCAAGTCGCGCATGACCGTGCCGGCCAGCGCATAGGCCACCACCATCGGCGGCGACACCAGGTAATTGGCGCGCGCCAGCGGATGGACACGGCCGGGGAAATTGCGGTTGCCCGACAGCACCGCCGCCACGCGCGGCGAGCCGTCCGCAATGCGTTGCTCCACCGCCGGCGCGAGCGAGCCCGACAGCCCGGCACAGGTCGCGCAGCCATAGCCGGCGGCGTGAAAACCCACCGCGTCCAGCGCGTCCTGCAGTCCGCTGGCGCGCAGGTAGTCGGTCACCACCCGCGAGCCGGGCGTGAACGACGTCTTGGTCCACGCCGCGGGCCGCAGCCCCAGCGTCCGCGCCTTGCGCGCCAGCAGCCCGGCGGCCACCAGCAGGCGCGGATTGGAGGTGTTGGTGCAACTGGTGATCGCCGCCAACACCACCGCGCCCTGCGGCAGGTCGGCATGCTCATGGCGGGGCAGGGCGGCGGTGGCCTTGGCGAAGGTCAACGGCACTTCCTCCAGCGGCAGGCGGTCCTGCGGCCGGCTGGGGCCGGCCGCCACGCGCGTGAACTGCGACAGATCGACCTCGACCAGCCGGCTGTAGCCGGGACGTTCCTGCGTGCGCCAGAGCCCGGCGGCCTGGGCATAGCGCCGCACGCGTTCGATGTGCACCGCGTCGCGGCCGGTGCGGGCCAGATAGGCCAGGGTTTCCTCGTCGACCGGGAAGTAGGCGCAGGTCGAGCCGTACTCGGGCGCCATGTTCGCCAGCGTGGCGCGGTCTTCCAGCGATAGCACGCCGTCCAGCGCCTCGCCGGTGAACTCGACGAACTGCGCCACCACCTTGGCCTCGCGCAGGACACGGGTCAGGTTGAGCACCAGGTCGGTGGCGGTGACGCCGGGCGCCGGCTGGTTGAACAACCGCACGCCGATGACCTCGGGCGCGCGCAACACCAGCGCGTCGCCCAGCATCGCGGCCTCCGCCTCGATACCGCCGACGCCCCAGCCCAGCACGCCCAGGGCATTGACCATGGTGGTGTGGCTGTCGGTGCCGACCAGGGTGTCGGGACAGGTCACCGCCGCGCCCTGCGGCGTGCGCCGCATGGTGGCCACCTCGGCCAGGTACTCGATGTTGATCTGGTGCAGGATGCCCTTGCCGGGCGGCACCAGGCGCAGATTGTCGAACGCGCCCTGGGCCCATTTGAGGAAGGTGTAGCGTTCGCGGTTCTGGCGGTATTCGCGCGCCTCGTTGGCCTGGCGCGCGCCGGCATGGCCGCCTTCCTCGGCGATCAGCGAATGATCGACGATCAGGTCGGTGGGAATGAGGGGATTGATGCGGCGCGGGTCGCCGCCGCGCGCCTGCAGCGCATCGCGCATGGCGGCCAGGTCGATCAGGCTGGGAATGCCGCTGACGTCCTGCGCCAGCACCCGCGTCGGATGCAGCCAGACATCGGCGGGCGCGTCCGGCGCCGGCGCGTCGGGATGATAGGCCTGCAACAGGGCCAACGCGTGCGGCCGATGGCCGTGGAGGGCACTTTCATGCCGCAACGCGTTCTCGATCAGCACGCGCGCCACGTAGGGCAGGCGGCCGGCCTGCAGGCCGTGCTCGGCGGCGAAGGCCGGCACGCTGAAATGGCGGCCATATTCCGCGTCCGGGTCATAGGCCTGCAGATAGGGATCTTGCTCGGGGGGCTGCACGATGCGTTTGTCTCCGTTCCGTTGTCGCCGGGTCGGCGCCCGGCTGTCTTCAGCGCGTATCAGGCGGCCTTGCCAGCGTACAGCGCGTCCAGCCGCGCTTCATAGGCGAAATAGCCGATGCTTTCATAGAGTTCCATGCGCGTCTGCATCTGGTCGATCATGCCGCGCTGGGTGCCGTCGCGGCGGATCGCCTCGTAGGTGCGCTGGGCCGCGCGGTTCATGGCGCGAAACGCCGACAGCGGATAGAGCACCATGGCGACCTGGGCGGCTGCCAGTTCCTGCACCGTCAACAGCGGCGTCTGGCCGAATTCGGTGATATTGGCCAGGATGGGCGCTGGCAGCGCGCGGGCGAAATCGCGGAAGCCCTCGAGATCGTGGACCGCTTCGGGAAAGGCGATGTCGGCGCCGGCCTCGATGCAGGCGGACAGCCGCTCCAACGCGCTCTGCCGGCCTTCGCTGGCCAGCGCATCGGTGCGGGCGATGATGACGAAGTGCGGATCGGTGCGGGCGTCGACCGCCGCCTTGATGCGATCGACCATCTCCGGCAGGGACACCACTTCCTTGTTGGGGCGATGGCCGCAACGCTTGGCGCCGGCCTGGTCCTCGATCTGCATGGCGGCGGCGCCGGCGGCGATCATCGAACGGGTGGTGCGCGCCACATTGAAGGCCGACGCGCCAAAGCCGGTGTCGACATCGACCACCAGGGGCAGGGGGCAGACCTCGGTGATGCGGCGCACGTCCGTCAGCACGTCCTCCAGGCCGACGATGCCCAGGTCGGGCACGCCCAGCGAACCCGCCGCCACGCCGCCGCCCGACAGGTAGATGGCGCGAAAGCCGGCCTGCCGCGCGAGCAGCGCGTGGTTGGCGTTGATGGCGCCGACCACCTGCAGAGGCTGCTCGGCCTGCATCGCCATGCGCAGCCGCAGGCCGGCGCTGGCCGGCAGGTCGGGTTCGGGGGAAGTCATCATGGGGAGCTCCGTGGTGGGTAAGGGCAGGGGAGGAATGACTTCCATCAAGCAAGATACATGCCAATCGCATCCGCCCTGGGGCCGAAGGCGGTGGAGCGGGGTAGGGTTTTCATAATTGAAATGCGGCCATCGCAATGATGAAATCCCCTCTTCGAGTTTCGTTACCGGTGCCGCCATGCTGACTGTCCCGACGCCCGTGGAATCCGACCTGGCGGCGCTGCCGCGCATCTGGGCCGTGGGCGTGGCGCGCATCGCCCGCACCTTCGCCCAGATCCTGCCCAGTTATGCCCAGCGCGGCGAATTCAAGCTGATCGAGGCCGGTTTCGACGCGGCCGCCAGCGTCATCAACGAGGCCGCGCGCCAGGGCCGCGTCGACGTGGTGGTGGCCGCCGGCCTGAACGGCAGCTATCTGCGGCGCCACGTCACGGTGCCGGTGGTGCAGGTCAAGATCAGCGGCTTCGAGGTCATGAACGCGCTGGCCACCGCACGCCGGATCTCGCCGCGCGTGGCCCTGCTGGGCCAGCACGCGCAGTATCCCGAGCTGCAGACCTTCATGCAGACCTTCGCCGTCGACATCCTGGTGCGCACTTACCGCGACCAGGACGACGCGCTGGCGCAGGCCAAGCAGCTCAAGGACGAAGGCATCGAGGTCCTGGTCGGTTCGGGCCTGATCGTCGACTACGCCGAGCGCATGGGGCTGGCCGGCGTGCTGGTGTATTCGCTGGCCACGGTGGCCGCGTGCATCGAGGACGCCATCGAGATCACGCGCCTGCAACGCGTCGAGTCGGGCCGGCGCGACTACCTGAACGCCGTGCTGGCCAATCTCGACGAGGGCGTGGCCGCCGTCGACGCCGCCGGCCGCGTGCAGGCGCTCAATCCCGCCGTCGAACGCCTGCTGGGCATCACCGCCGCCGGCCTGGCCGGACGGCGGCTGGAGGAAATATCGCCGGCGCTGTCGCTGGACGAGGTGCTGCGCACAGGCAAGCGCGAAGCCGAATCGGTGCATCGGCTCGGCGGCAAGATGGTGGTGGTGAACCGCATTCCGCTGGCCAGCGGCGCCGGCCTGTCGGGCGCGGTGCTGACCTTGCAGGAAGCCGGCGCCATCCACCGCGCCGACCGCAGCCTGCGCACGCGGGCCCGCACCCCAGTGCGCACCGTGCGCTACACGCTGGACGACCTGCACGGCCAGTCCGCCCCGTTGGCAAAGGCCCGCATGCTCGGCCTGCGCTACGCCCGGGTCGATTCGACCGTGCTGATCGGTGGCGAAAGCGGCACCGGCAAGGAAGTCATGGCCCAGGGCATCCACCAGGCCAGCGCGCGCCATCATTTCCCCTTCATCGCGGTCAACTGCGCCTCGCTGCCCGAAACCCTGCTGGAAAGCGAGCTGTTCGGCTACGAGGACGGCGCCTTCAGCGGCGCGCGCCGCGGCGGCAAGCCCGGGCTGTTCGAGGCGGCCCACAACGGCACGCTGTTCCTGGACGAGATCGGCGACATGCCGCCGGCGTTGCAGATCCGCCTGCTGCGCGTGCTGCAGGAGCGGCAGGTGATGCCCGTGGGCGGCAGCGAACCGGTGCCCGTCAATGTGCGCATCATGGCTGCCACTCATCGCGACCTGGCGGCCATGGTGGCGGCCGGCGCGTTCCGCCAGGATCTCTTTTTCCGCCTGAACATCCTGCGCATCGACATGCCGACACTGCGCGAGCGCCGCGACGACATCTGGCTGCTGGCGCAGCACCTGTACCAGCGGGTGCGGCAGAACCTGGGCCTGGCCGGCGAGCCGCCGTTGCCCGAAGCCTTGCGCGACGCGTTGCTGGCGCACGACTGGCCTGGCAACATCCGCGAACTGGAGAACGTGCTGGAACGCCTGGCGGTGTTCCTGGCGGAAATGCCCGAGACACCGCTCGACCCGGAAGTGCGGCGCATCCTGGCCGACGTGGCGCCGGAACTGACGCGAGGCGCCGCCCGCTCGGAGCCGGGCGACCTGGCCTCGCACGGCCGGCGCCAGCAGGCGGCGCATGTGCGCGAGGTGCTGACCCGCTGCGGCGGCGACCGGCGCAAGGCCTGCGAACAGTTGGGAATCAGCCCGACCACGCTGTGGCGGTGGTTGCGCGCGGGCGCTTGACTCATTTCGACGACAGCTTGAGCCCTTCGGCGACCTTGCCCAGTGCGGCATACTCCCGCTCGATCTGCGCGCGGAAGGCGTCGCCCGTCACGATGGCGATCTGTTCGCCCGCATCCTCGACAAAACTGCGCGTCGCCGCGGATTGCGCCGCGGCGGTGAATGCCCGCTCCAGCGCCCGCACGCGCTCGGGCGGCGTATTCCTGGGCGCCAGAATGCCGCGCCACAGCAGCGTCTGTTCCTCGCCCAGGCCCAGTTCGTTCAGGCTGGTGGCTTGCGGCAGCGCCGCTACTTTGTCGGCCGAGGTCAATTGGAGGCATTTGACCTTGCCGCTCTTCACGTAGGGCAGCACCGGGGGAATGGATCCCACATACATGTCGATGTGCCCGCCCAGCAACGCCAGCAGGGTGTCGCCAGCCCCTTTGTAGGGAATGTCGCGTTGATGGATGTCCTGGCGGTTGAAGATCCGTTGCGCGGCCAACTGTCCCGGGCCGCCCGCGCCATCGGTGCCGAATGTATAGCGATTCGGCGCCTTGCGCAGCAACTGCATCAGTTGCTTGCCGTCGTCCGCGGCGAAGTCGTGCTGCACGCACATGACGTAGGGCGCGCTGGTCAACTGGGCAACGGCAATGTAGTCCTTGGGCGTGTAGGAAACCGGCGTGGTGTGCGGCGCCACCGTCACCGGCCCCAGCCAGACCCCGGCGATCGTGTTGCCGTCGGGCGCGGCGCGCACCATCTGCGTGACGCCGATGCTGCCGCCGGCGCCGCCCACGTTGACCACCACCACCGGCGCGCCCAGATGCGGTTCGGCGTCCTTGGCCAACATGCGGAAGAAGCCGTCGGTGCCGCCTCCCGCCGTGGTGGGAACGATCAGGCGGATCGGCTCGGCGGCAAGGGCGCCGCCCGCGATCAGCGAGCCAAGGGCCAGGGCAAACGCCCGGGCGGTGAAGGAAAAACGGGGCATGGCGGTCTCCTGAGGTGGCGCCGCCTGAAAGCCGGCGCCACGGGTCGTTGATTGTTATGGGAAAAATCAGCCTTCAAAATCGAACAGCAGCTTTGGGGTATCGCGCAGGATGATGTCGCGCGGGCCCGGGTCGGGCAGCCAATCGCCCAGCCAGTCCAGGCAGCGCCCGTAGTCGACCTCGCTCTCGTGCGATACCCACGGCCAATCCGTGCCCCAGAGCAGGCGCTGCGCGCCGGCTTCGCGCAGCAGCAGGGCGCTCAACGCCGCCGCATCCTGGCCCGCCAGACGGTAGGGCGCGGACAGCTTGATCCAGGTCTGGCCCTGGGCAAGCGCTTCGCGCAACAGGCCCAGCGTCGGAAATCCCGGCGTCAGGCCGCCAAAATGGTCCAGGACCAGCCGCACGCCGCTGGCCAGGATCGGAGGGAGCACCGCGGCCAGATGCTCGCCTTCGACATAGACCTCGACGTGCATGCCGCGCTCGCGCAACCTTGGATAAAGGGCGCGGTAGGCGCGGCTGCCGCTGTCTGGCAGGGGCCGGCGGCGCAACCAGTTCAGGCGCACGCCGCGCACGCCATGGGCGTACAGCATGTCCAGCTCCGCGTCGCCGATCTCCGGCTCGACGAGGGCGGTGCCGCGCAGGCGGCCGCCCGCGACCTGCAATGACCGCAGCAACAGGCCGTTGTCGCTGCCGTAGAAGCTGGGCGCGGTCAGGACGCCATAGCGGATGCCGTGGGCGTCCAGGACTCGCAGGTACTCATCGACTTCGGCATTGTGCAAGGGCGCCGAATGGCGGCCGGCAACCAGAGGCAGATCGGTGCGCAGGACGTGGGCGTGGCAGTCCGCGGCGCCAGCGGGAAGATTGAGCGGGGGTGTCATGCACGGCATCCTATCAATAGGATTTACTTTCTTCTAATTAAAGTTCCTGGCGGTTATGTATAAAATTTCCTGATGAGACGATTTTCCATTCCCCAGATGGAGGCCCTGCTGGCGATCGCCCGGCTGGGTTCCTTCCAGGCGGCCGCCGAGCACATGAATGTGACCCAGCCGACCATTTCCCTGCGCATCCGCGAACTGGAATCGGCGCTGGGCGTACGCCTGTTCGAGCGCGAGGGCAGGCGAGCAGTGCTGACAGCGGAAGGGGTGCTGGCGCGGCGCTACGCCGAGCAGGCGGTCGGCGTGCTCGATGAACTGGAAACCCGCCTGCGCACCGGCGACCCCTTACAGGGCCGGCTGCGGGTGGGCGCGTCGGAAACCATGGCGATGGCGTGCCTGCCGGCCATCGTCCGGCAACTCGAACAGCGCTATCCGCGCCTGCAGGTCGAACTGACCATCGCCAACAGCCTGGTGCTCAGCGAGCGCCTGAACACCAACCAGCTCGATATCGCCTTTCTCATCGACGCCGGCGTCAGCCATCATTTGCAGGTCGAACCGCTGGCCTGGGCCGAGGTGGCCTGGATCGGGCTGGACCCGCGCCCGCGGTTGCGGGCAGTGGACCTGGCCGCGCAGAAATTATTCGTGGTGCCGCCGCCGTCGCCGCTGCACCAGGTAGTGGCCGCCTGGTGCAGCCAGGAACGCACGCCATTGCCGGAATTCAGCACCTGCACAAGCGTGGCCATCATCGTCGGACTGATAACCGCCGGCGTCGGCATGAGTGCGCTGCCGGTCAGCGTGATGGCCGACGCGCTGGCCAGAGGCACCGTGGTGCGCTACGAACAGGAGCGGCCGTTCGCTCCGCTGCGATTGTGCGCGGCATATCCGCGGGTGGCCGACATGGCCGGGCTGGACGCCGTGGTTCGTATCGCAAGGCAGGAACTGGCGCAGGCGCCGTATTTTTCGGTGATCGAGGCTTGAAATCGGGAAAGGCGCGGCGGTTGGACGGGATGGGAATGCACGCCGCTGTGGGTCTCGTCGTAATACGCATAATGTATATTATGTAAAGTAAGATTATCTCCTCGGACCGCCGAGTTCAGGCCGCTCGAACCAGCAACACCGGCACCGAGGCGGCGCGCACCACGCCTTTCGCGCAACTGCCGAGCAAGGCTTGTTGACCTTTATCAAGCAGGAATCGCCGCGCCCCTATTTTGAACTGAGGTGATCACCGTCCCTGCAGCCCGACCAGCGCGGCCGCCAGGTCATCGCGCGCCTGGCCAGGCGCGGCGTGGTCGAGCGCCTGCCGCAGCGGTGCGACGGCGGCCTGGCCCGTCCGAAGCAGCATTGCCTGCACGGATGACCGCAGCATCGGATCGTCACTGCGCAGCCGCGCGTCGATCGCCGCCTCGATCACCGCCGATGCAATTTCAGCCGGCAAAGGCCAAGATTCACCCACCACCGCCGCCATCATCGTCGCCTTGTCCACGAGCCGTGTGGCGTCGGCCTCCCCTTTGATCGAGCCCGCAAGATACAGCAGCCCGGCCGGGCCGCTCTGCGCGAGCGTGCGCCACGTGACCCTGGAGGACGTGTTGGAGCGCGATACGGCATCGATCATCGCCTGTGCGATGGCGTCATCGGGCTTGGGAAAGCCGCCGAGCGTGACGATGAGGTGTTCACGCGCTTCATCGGAGGGAGCCCTTTCCAGTGCCAAGATCAGCTCGCGCACGATATCGCGATAGCCTGTGGACCCTGGCCCCAGCGTCTGGGCGATCTGGATGCGGACAGCGGGCGATGTTGATGCCGCGCTGGCGGCATCGAGTTTCAGGCGCACGTCGTCCGGCAAGGCCAGGCCTGCGGCGATCTGCGCCAGATCTCCCAGCGTTCTTTCATCCCGCGTGTCGCGGATGGCCTGAAAAACGGTCTCGGACGCCCCTCGAGTCGCGGTCCATAGCGCCGTCCGAGTTGAAGCACGATCCGGCTCCGCCTGCGCCTGCCGCAAATGCGCGAGCAAGGGGCCTGCCATGGCGGCGCGTCCAGGCGCGTCGGCCACGGCGAGAATCCTGGCCACCGCGTTCATGCGCGGCTGCGGGACATTGCCGGCCATGTCCCGCGCCATGGCCTGTATCAACGCGTCGGACAGGCCGACGCCGCCTTGACGGCGTTGCGAGAGAAACGGCGCCGTCCAGAGCTGTTCGGCCAATGCCTGCGCGGCCTGGGTTTTCTCGCCTTCGTCCTGCGCGGCCACATAGCGGCGCGCGATCTCAGCAAACCTGCGCTGGTGCTCCGCCGACAGTTCCTCGCGCGGCGGGGACTGCCGGGGCGGGTCCGGAAGACCGGCCGCGGCGGCTCCGGCGGCCGTCAATCCCAAGATGGCTGACAGCCCGAATGGCCGCAATGCCGGGCCGCATGCCCGCCACGCCGGTCGCCGCACGGCGAGCCTGCGCAGGTTGTGTGCCCATTGCCAAAACGTGTTGATAGGTCAGGCTCCGTATTCAGGTAAGGACGCTGGTCACGCTTCCGGGTGGATACCCAGTGCGGCGAGAGTCCGTATATTAGCCGGCGCTCCTGGCGGTCGCCGGTCGCGCTACGACACTCAGCCCGGATGGAACTTGTACAGCGCGCATGCCAGAAAACCCGCTGCCAGCGCGAGATGGATGGCAATCCCCTGCCGGCCTTGCAGGATCGACGCGGGCCGTCTTGCGCGGATCGCCCAGGCGAGCAAGCCGGAATGCGCCAGCAGCAGGCCGACCGGCCACAGCGCCAGGTAAAGCAGCACCCCGAGCGGGTCGGGGCCATAGCCGTCGCCATGGCGCGGCGCTTCATAGACGGCGGCGGTGATTGCCCAAACCGCGAGCGTCAGCAGGCTCACAATGAAACTTATCCGGTAGTACAGAAACAAGGGATCCCCTTTGTTTTTGTGAAAGCGTCATCGCTCCGGTCATCGCGCTCATGCAAGCGTTCTCGACTCAATTTCCCAGCAGCCGCACCGTCTGCGGGTTGTAGCCGGCATAGGCGCCGGCGCCGCAGGCGACGACCGTTCGCGCTTGCGGCGGCACACCCGTGGCGCGCACGGCCAGCTCGCCGCCACGCAGCCGGAATTCCCGGAACCGCTCCGCGGCCACCGAGCCATCCGGCAGGAAATACAGCCGCACCCGTGGCAGCCCCTTGTCGGGATCCGCCTGGCTCGCGGCGCTGAAAGTGGGCACCACCGCCCTCGCCTCTTGCCAGCGCGAGGGATCTTCCAGCGTCTGCCAGCGCACGCGCAGCGGCTGTTCCAGGTCCAGCATGGCCGGGCTCCCGCCCCGTCCCGGGTCGCAGGGTTCGCCGGCCTGGCTGCGCGCTGCCTGGCCGCCCAGGTCCAGCGTCTGGCCATTGATTTCCAGGCGGGCGATTGCCTGCGTCGTGTAGTTGTCGAGGCTGACTATCGTCAGTCCCGGGGGGCGCGCGGCTGTCATGGCCTCCTCGGTCGTGCCGGCAAAGCGCTCGATGGTCGGCGCGACCTCGACGTGGTCGGCGTAATGGAAGTACTGATAGATCAGCAGCGCCGCCTCGCCGTAGGCGAATGCCGGCAGCAGCTTGTCCAGATCGGGCGCGGGCAGGCGCCGCAGAGGCAGGGAATCGCCGGCATTGCCATCCTGCGAGGAATACGCATAGCGCTCGATGTCTGGCTTCAGGTGCGCGCCGGCGTAGGGAAATGTGCCAGCCGCCACCAGGTTCGCACCGGGATAGCGGCGAAAGCGCGAGAACCGGTCGTTTTGCGCCGAAGCGGGTTCCATGTATGGCGAGCCGCCGCCATCGTTGGAAGATGCGGCGCGATAGTCCAGCCAGAGCGTGCGGCCGCTGAAGTTGACGTGGTTTTCAGTGATGGCCGGGTTGGCATCGCGGAAACGGTCGGCGCCCGCCCGGCGCAGGGTGTCGTCCACCGGCACGATCAGCAGCGCCAGCAGCGAGGGCAGGAACAGCAACGCGTGTACCCGGCCGGGCACCTTGCCGCGATCCCGCACCAGGTACGCGACCCAGGTCAGCGCCAATACGATGGCCAGCGGGCCGCCGTACAGAATGCCATACGACAGCAGCGCCGCCATGCCCCAGCCGAGGTTGTCGCTGAAGACGGCGAGCAGGCCAAGCGAGGCCAGCAGCGTCGCCAGCGCGAACGACACGATGATGCCAAACAGATAGTTCGTGATTTTCAATCGATCAGGCCTCGTCGGACTGCCCTGGGATGGGCGGCGGGGTCTTGGGGATGCGGCATGGGGATCCGGCCCCGGCAACGATAACAGAGGCCCGGATCTTGCCACGACGAACCCCTCTAAGGCGTGCCGCGGCCGGCCAGGTCAGGCCGGGTCGGCGCGTCCATCGGGCCAGGGATCGGCCCATGCCGGCAGGCGCGCCAGGCCATCGAGCCATTGCACGATGTTCGGGAACGGCGCCATCGGCATGGTGGATGTTCGCCAGTACGCCGCCATCGACGCGAGTTGGAAGTCGGCGATCGTCAGCCGGCCGCACGCGACGTGATCGCGCCGCTGCAGATGCGTGTCCAGCACCGCCGCGTACCGGTTGAAATCCTTGCCCTTGCCCGCCAGTTGGCTCTCGTCCGGCGGCCCGATGCCGAAGGTGGGTTTGACGATGTGCTCGAAGTAGTACGGCGACACCGCCTGTGCCCAGTGGCAATCGTTCCACGACAGCCAGCGCAGCACCTCGATCTGTTCCCGCGCATCGGTCGGCCACATGTCCGAGCCGGCCTTGACGCACAGGTAGGCCATGATCGCCGACGATTCCCACAGCCGGTAATCGCCGTCCACCAGGGCCGGCGCCTTCATGTTGGGATTGATGGCGGCGTAGTCGGGTCGTCGCAGCGCGCCCGCCATCAGGTCCATCTCGACGAGTTCGGCCTCGATACCCAGGTGCTTGATCAGGGCCAGAACACGCCGTGGCGCCTGCGCCTGGATCCAATAGATCTGCATGGGTTGCTCCTCGGGGTGTCGATAGGGTCACGACTTGCGAAACACCATACCCACGCGGCCGGCCTGGCGTCAAAGGACGTTGCATTGGGACACGGCCAACTTCATTCTCCGCGCCCGTAGCACCCCAGGAACATCGCCACCGCCGAATCCACCACCCGATCGCGCTCGGCCGCGCCTAGCGGCGGCTGCCCCAGCGTGACCTGCGGCCAGAAGGCGAAGCTTTTGATCAGCCCCTGCAATTGCTGGCCGGCGAATTCCGGGTCGACGTCGGCCAGGCGGCCGTCGGCGATGGCGCCGCGGATCCAGGCGGTTTCGCCGCCCTCCTTCGCGCCCATGCGGCAGACGATGGCCTGGGCCCGTTCCGGCGTGTGGATGATCTCGGCCATGGCGACGCGCGCCAGGTCGATGAAGTTGGGGTCGCCCAGCAATTCCAGCTTGCGCATCAGCAGGTGTCGCAACTGCGTAGCCAGCGGCTGGTCGGCGCGATAGGTCACGCCGGCGTTGGCGACGCTGCGGTTCCACAGGTGTTCCAGCATCAGCCCGAACAGCTCGTCCTTGCTGGGAAAGTGGTTGTAGACGGTGCGCTTGGACACGCCGGCGGCGGCGGCGATGCGGTCCATGCTGGTGGCCTCGTAGCCCGCCGTGCGGAATTCCTCCACGGCGGCGCTGAGGATGGCCTCGCGCTTCCTGTCGGTAAGCCGCTGTGGAGCTTCTGCCATGGGAACGTCCTAAGGAAAAGATAGCGAAAATTTTACACTCTGCGGTGTACTTTCAAGGAAAACGAAATTACACTGATCAGTATACTTTTTGACGGACGCCCTGTCCGTTCCCCCTTCCCCGCCAGGACTCCGCCGTGACTCCCTCGACGCCCGACGCTTCCCTCAACCCGCCGTCCGGCCCCGCCGGCCCGACGCATCATCGTGACGGCCGATTCCACAACTCCCGGCCGCGCCCGTCGCTCGGATTCTGGCAGGGCCTCAAGCTCACCTGGGCCTTCCTGTTCGGCAAGCCGGCCGGCACGGTGCCCGACCAGCCGATTCCGGTGCGGCCGCTGACCCGCGCCGACCTGGGCGCGGCGCCCGACCGCAGCCTGTTCCGGTTGGGGCATTCGACGCTGCTGCTGAAACTGCGCGGCCGCTTCTGGCTCACCGACCCGGTGTTCTCGAAACGCGCCTCGCCGGTGCAATGGGCCGGCCCGGCGCGTTTCCATGCGCCGCCCGTCGACCTGGACGACCTGCCGCCGATCGCCGGCGTGATCCTGTCCCACAATCACTACGACCACCTCGACCGTGCCGCCGTGACCCGGCTGGCCGCGCGCACGGGCCGCTTCATCGCGCCGCTGGGCGTGGGCGACCAGTTGATCGCCTGGGGCATCGACCCCGCCAAGGTCGAGCAACTGGACTGGTGGCAATCCACCGAAGTCGACGGACTGCGCCTGACCGCCACGCCGGCCCAGCATTTCTCGGGCCGGGGGCTGACCGACAGCGACCGCAGCCTGTGGGCCTCGTGGGTCATCGACGACGACGGCATGCGGGTATTCTTCAGCGGCGACAGCGGCTACTTCGACGGCTTCAAGGCCATCGGCGACGCGTACGGCCCGTTCGACCTGACATTGATGGAGACCGGCGCCTACGACAAGCGCTGGGCCTTCGTGCACATGCAGCCCGAGGAAACGCTGCAGGCCCACCTGGACCTGCGCGGCCGCTGGCTGCTGCCGATCCACAATGGCACCTTCGACCTGGCCATGCACGCGTGGCAGGAACCGTTCGAGCGCATCGCCACCCTGGCCGCCGCCCATGGGGTGGCGCTGACCACTCCGGAAATGGGCGAGCGGCTGGACCTGAACGCGCCGCATGCCGGATCGCCCTGGTGGCGCCTGGCCACGGCGCGCAAACCGCTCACCAGCCAGCCCGTCGCCGGCTGACGGCCGCGGGCCGCGCCGCCCAAGGCGCACCGGCCCGGCGCCACGAACGCGTGGCGCCAATGCGTTTACAATCATGGCGCAATGCGTATTGCGCCAAAGCCAATGCCCGCGACCCGGGTATTGCGGCCAGACGAAGCCGCTTCGTCTAGTCTTGGGCCTGCACGCAAGACCTGACACGGGCTCCCGCCCCAGGGATACCCGGCCGCTTGGCCGGGCGCCGGGGCTCGTCAGGCACCCACCCAACCCTGTTCGCAACCTTCCCCGCCCCGGCTTGGCGCCTTGGACGCGTGGATCGCTGTTTGCGTGTTTGATCGCCCCGGAGGTGCCCACGCCCCTTTTTCTCCGTAGAGCCTACAACGACAACAACATAATCCTTTGAACCGTAAGGTCTAATACCCATGAGAAAGTTTCTCAAAATCGTGGGCAGCCTGGTGGTGACGGTGGTGGTCGCGGCCGCCCTGTTCCTGTACTGGCCCCTGCATCAACGTTCGGTCCCGGCAGCCGACAACGACAAGCCCCTGGACGCCGTGCTCGTCGGCGGCGGCATCATGAGCGTGACGCTCGCCACCTACCTGCAGGAATTGCAGCCCGACTGGCGCGTCGAACTGTTCGAACGGCTGGACGGCGTGGCGCTGGAAAGCTCCAACGGCTGGAACAATGCGGGCACCGGCCACTCGGGTTTCGCCGAGCTGAACTACACCCCCGAGATGCCCGACGGTTCGGTCGACATCAAGCGCGCCATCAACATCGCCGAGCAGTTCGAGATCTCGCGCCAGTTCTGGGCGCACCAGGTCAAGACCGGCCGCCTCGGCCAGCCGTCGGACTTCATCAACCCGACCGGCCACATGAGCTTCGTCTGGGGCGATGACCGCATCGAATACCTGCGCAAGCGCCGCGATGCCCTGGTCAAGAGCCCGCTGTTCTATGGCATGGAATATTCCACCGACCCGGCGCGGATCCGCCAGTGGGCGCCGCTGCTGATGGAAGGCCGCGACGCGAGCCAGAAGGTCGCCGCCACCTACATGCCGCTGGGCACCGACGTGAACTTCGGCGTCATCACCAACCAGTTGACCCAGGGCCTGCAGCGCAACCCCAACTTCAAGCTGCAACTGCGGCATGAGGTCACCGCGTTGCGCCAGAACGGCGACAAGACCTGGAACGTCACGGTCAAGGACCTGAAGACCAACCAGGAGCGCACGGTGAAGTCGCGCTTCGTCTTCATCGGCGCGGGCGGCGCCTCGCTCAAGGTGCTGCAGTTGTCCGGCATTCCCGAATCGAAGAACTACGCAGGCTTCCCGGTGGGCGGCCAGTTCCTGGCCTTCGACGCGCCGGCCATCGCCGGCCGCCACGAGGTCAAGGCCTACGGCATGGCCGATACCGATTCGCCGCCGATGTCGGTGCCGCACCTGGATGCGCGCAAGCTCGACGGCAAGCCGGTGGTGCTGTTCGGCCCGTTCGCGCTGGCCACGACCAAGTTCCTCAAGCAGGGCTCGGCCTTCGACTTGTTCTCGTCGGTCAACCACAACAACGTCGCCAGCATGGTGGACGTGGGGCTGGAGAACCTGGACCTGGTCAAGTACCTGGTGGACCAGGCGCAACTGACCGACGCCGACCGCCACGCCCAGTTGCTCAAGTACTTCCCGCAGGCCAAGCCCGAAGACTGGCGCCTGGTGACGGCCGGTGAACGCGTGCAGGTCATCAAGCGCGATCCGGAGAAAGGCGCGATCCTGCAGTTCGGCACCGAAGTGGTGACCGACAAGGACAACACCATCGCCGCCCTGCTGGGCGCTTCGCCCGGCGCCTCGACCTCGCCGCCCATCATGCTGAACCTGCTGGCCAAGGCCTTCCCGCAACAGATGGAAGCGGGCTGGAAGGCGCGCCTGAAGGAGATCATTCCGTCGTACGGCCAGAAGCTCAACGACAGTCCGGCGCTGACCAACCAGATCCGCGCCATGACGAGCCAGGTGCTGCACCTGCCGTACGTGGAAGTGCCGGTGCAGGATGCCGCGCCCGCCGCGCCGGCCGTGACGCCGGTGGCGCCCGCCGCCCGGGAGCCAGGCGCGCCGCCGCCAGGCCGCAATGCCAACACGGAAATGCAGGCGCTGTAAGGCCCGCCCCGCCCTCCCTCGCCGGAGGGCTTTTTTTGCTCGCGATGCGGCTTGCGGGCACCCCCGCAAGCCGCATCGCGGCCGCGCTTTTACGCTACGCCGTCGCGGCGGATCGCCGGCGTCATTGTGCTAAGGTGCCCCATCGGCAACCCGATGATGACAAGCACAATGCGCCATCCCCTGATCCGCCCGCGCACGCCCTGCGCGGCCGTCCTGTTGTCGCTGTCCCTGGCCGCCATGGCCGGCCCGTCGCAGGCCCGCACGATCTACAACGACAAGGGCTTGCGGGTCGAAGAAACCGACATCGGCTTCCAGGACTACCTGGAAGGCAGGCGGCGCAACGCCAGCCAATACACCCTGGCCTACCAGCGCCAGCCGCTCTGCGGCAAGGGCGTCAAGCTGGGCGAGCGTTTCCTGCCGGCGGGCGACCCGCGCCGCGCGCGCGACTACTTCTGCGGCCCCGCCAAGCCGATCAACCCGCACGGGGTGCTGGCCTTCGTCACCCGCACCTCCGGCCACGGCAACCTGCTGTACCTGGATGTCGGCGGCGGCGATCTGCGCATCACCGACATCCCTGTGCAGAAGGAAGGCGACGGCGACAGCATCGGGGGCCTGGTGTTCCTGGACGCCGGCGAACCCGGCTGGACGCGCTACGAGAACGGCTGGTACGAGACCACGCTGATCCGCCACGAACCATTCAAGGCCGTGAGGCTGGGACCCGGCCGCCTGCTGGATATCGACAACGGCGTGGCCTTCCTGCTGGTGCCGCGCGACCAGGAGGTGCAGACCGTCAAGCCGGCCAGCCTGGGCCAGACCGCCAACGGCACGCCGGTGGTGATCGCCGCCGAGCTGCGCCAGCGGCCGACGCCCGTGCGGTTTCGCGCGGTGGACCTGGCCACTGGCCGCGAGCTGGCCAGCGTGGCCGCGGGCGATGCCTGCCTGGATGCGCCGAGCATGGATTTCTGGGGTACCGGCAGCGCTTCGTCGGCCCAGGTGCCGTATGCCGAGCTGGCCGTGTGGCGGTCGCGCAATCTGGTCTACGTGGCCGGGGCCAAGCCATCCTTGCGCCTGGCGGCGGCCAACGAACTGCGCCCGCTGGCCAATTGCCGGCGCGACTGGCAGCCGGCGCGCTGAGGCGCGTCCATGCCTGCCGCCCGCTTTACCGGGCGTACGGGGCACTCCCACGATCCCGCTGAACCGCTGCGCCAATCTCGGAGCGCGAGACGGACGCGGACGGTTCTGCGCGCATCGTCGCTCAATACTAGGGTTTTCACTCATAAATACGCTGAATTTCGCGGATAAGAATTCAGAATTTTTCTTATGCCAGGGGCGCGCGTATAACGGTTGGCGCAGCAATCTGAACCAACCTGCAAGAGAGAAAATCATGAGGGGAAATACCAAGACGGGCCACCAGCCGGTGCGCGCGTCGACCGCCGCATTCATCGGCACGATGATCGAGTGGTACGACTTTTATATCTACGCCACCGCCGCCGCGCTGGTGTTCGGCAAACTGTTCTTTCCGTCCGCCACTGGCTTTTACGGCACGCTGGCGGCCTTCGGCACCTTCGCCGTGGGCTTTTTCGCGCGGCCGCTGGGCGGCGCCCTGTTCGGCCACATCGGCGACCGCATCGGCCGCAAGAAATCGCTGGTCATCACGCTGTTGATGATGGGCACCGTGACGGTGCTGATCGGCCTGCTGCCGACCTATGCCTCGATCGGCTTCTGGGCGCCGGTGCTGCTGGTGCTGCTGCGCATCGTCCAGGGCGTTGCGGTGGGCGGCGAATGGGGCGGCGCGGTGCTGATGGCGGGCGAACACTCGCCCGACAAGAACAAGCGCACCTTCTTCGCCTCATTCGCGCAGCTTGGCAGCCCGGCCGGCCTGATCCTGTCGATGCTGATGTTCAAACTGGTGACCGGGCTGGACGATGCCGCCTTCCTGAGCTGGGGCTGGCGCGTGCCGTTCCTGTTCTCGGCGGTGCTGCTGGTGGTGGGCTTCGTGATCCGCCTGAGCGTCAACGAGTCGCCCGACTTTCTCGAGGAGAAGCAGGCCCAGGCCAAGCGCGCCAAGCCGGCCCGGGCGCCGCTGACGCAGGTGCTGACCGGCGCGCCGCGCCTGCTGGCGTTGGCCGTGGGCGCCAACGTGCTGGGCATCGCCGGGTTCTACTTCACCAGCACCTTCATGATCGCCTACACGACCCAGTACGTCGGCCTGAACCGCGCGGTGATCCTGGACTGCCTGCTGGTGGTGTCGATCATGCAGTTCTTCATCACGCCGCTGGCGGCCTATATCGCCAGCCGCGTCGGCAATCTGCGCTTTCTGGCGACGATGGCGCTGGTGTCGGTGTTCACGCCGTACGCCATGTTCAACCTGGTGGACCTGGGTTCGCTCGGATCGATCACGCTGGGCATCGGCGTGGCGGTACTGTTCATGGGCGCCTATTATGCGGTGATCGCCGGCTTTGTCAGCGACAGCTTCCCCACGGCGATCCGCTACACCGGGATTTCCATGGCTTACCAGTTGTCGGGCGCCATTTTCGGCGGCCTGACGCCGATGTTGGGCACGGTGCTGGCCGAGAACTTCAAGGGCCAGTGGTGGCCGCTGGCCGTGCTGTTCTCGGTGATTTCGCTGCTTTCGCTGGTATCCGTGCTGTCACTGGGCGCCTGCCGCCAGCGTCATGTCCAACTGCAACCCGAGGCTCGACAAGCATGAAGGCGTACTTCCACGACGATCAGAAACTGCATCATCCGCAGACCTATTTCTCGCGCGGCAAGATGCGCACGCCGCAGGAAGTGCCGTCGCGCCTGGACGCGCTGGCGCAGGCGGCGCGCAACCTGGGCTTCGATGTGCAGGCGCCGGCCGACCACGGCAGCGCCGCGCTCGAGGCGGTGCATACGCCCGCCTACCTGCGTTTCCTGCAGAACGCCCACGCCGACTGGAAGAAACTGCCCGAGGATTGGGGCGACGAAGTTGTCTCCAACGTCTTCGTGCGCGAACCCAACGCGCTGCGCGGCGTGCTGGCGCAAGCCGCCCGCTACCTGGCCGACGGCAGTTGCCCGGTGGGACCGCACACCTGGCATTCCGCCTACTGGTCGGCGCAATGCGCCATTGCCGGCGCCGACCGCATCGCGGCCGGCGACCGCCACGCCTACGCCATCTGCCGTCCGCCCGGGCACCATGCGCGCCGCGACGCGGCCGGCGGCTTCTGCTACCTGAACAACGCCGCCATCGCCGCCCAGCGCCTGCGCGACACCTACGGGCGCGTCGCCATCCTGGACACCGACATGCACCACGGCCAGGGCATCCAGGACATCTTCTACGAACGCAGCGACGTGCTGTACGTGTCGATCCACGGCGACCCGGAAAATTTCTATCCGGTGGTCGCGGGTTTCGAGGACGAGCGCGGCGCGGGCGAAGGCTACGGCTACAACCTCAACCTGCCGATGCCGCACGGTTCGCCCGAGTCGGTGTTCTTCGACCGCCTGCGCGAGGCGCGCGCCGCGATCGAGCAATTCCAGCCGGACGCGCTGGTGCTGTCGCTGGGTTTCGACATCTTCGAGAAAGACCCGCAAGCCATGGTGGCGGTGTCGGAAGACGGCTTCGAACGGCTCGGGCGCGAAGTTGCCGCACTCAAGCTGCCGACCTTGATCGTGCAGGAAGGCGGCTACTATATCGAGGGCTTGGAATCGAACGCCGCGCGCTTCTTCGCGGGGCTGGCCGGAACCTGAACATGGAACCGGCATGGCGGACGGAAACCGGCCTTGTCCTTTCGCCGGAATCCGCCACGCCGCCATGTGCCCTGCCCCCGCCCGCCCTGCCAACAGCCTGTCGCTCGCGCCCGAGCGCATGGACTGGAACCTGCTGCGCACCTTCATGTTCGTGGTGCAGGCGCGCGGCGTGGGCCGGGCGGCGCAGGCGCTGCACCTGAGCCAGCCCGCGGTCAGCCAGGCGCTCAAACGACTCGAGGACGCGGTGGGCGGCATGCTGCTGCACCGCCGCAACGGCGAGTTTCGCCTGACCGGCCTGGGCGAGGAGATCTACGCCGTGGCCCGCGACATGTACGGCGCCATGGCGCGCATCGAGACCGCCGCCTCGCAGGAGCGCGAGGAGGTCGCGGGCACGCTGCGACTGCTGGTCATGAGCCGAATCCAAAGCGCGGCCTACGACGACTTCCTGGCCGACTTCCACCAGCGTCATCCCAGGATCGAATTCCACATCGAGGTGCTGCCCAGCGCCGACATCCTCGACGCCCTGTCCAAGCGCGTGCCGGCGCTGGGCCTGTGCCTGTGCCGCAAGCCGGTCGAGGCGCTGGAGCGCCGGCTGTTCCTGCGCCACCACTACGCGGTGGTCTGCGGCCGGCGCCATCCGCTGTTCTCGCGGCCGCGGGTGGGCATCGAAGACCTGATGGACCAGAACTTCGTCTGTTTCGCCAGCGACCAGATCGGCGACACGCTGTCGCCGCTGACCATCTTCCGCGACCAGCAGGGCTTCACCGGCCGCATCGTCGGCACCTCGCCGCACATCGAGGAGGTGCGGCGCATGGTGGTGGCCGGGATCGGCCTGAGCTTCCTGCCCGAGCACCTGATCGTGCCGGACGTGGTGAACGGAGAATTGCGGCGCCTGCCGCCCAACGAGAGCGTGGCCGAGATCGACGTGTTCCTGACCTGGCACCGGCAGCGCAAGCTGAGCGCGGCCGAGACGGCCTACCTGGAGGCGTTCGAGCGCTTCCTGGCGCGCACGCCCCTGGCGGCCCGCGCCCGCTGAGCGGACGCTACCTCCCGTAGGCGGCGCCGGCGGTTATGGCGATAATGACCCCTTGCGCTTTGCCACCCGTCACCACCGCTCAAGAGGACGCCATGTCTCGTTGGACCTTCTACACCGCGCCGGGCACCTGTGCCCTGGCCACCCACATCGCCTTGCAGGAAGCCGGCGCCGAGTTCGACGTCGTCAAGCTGGATTTCGGCGCGGGGCAGCAGCAAAGCCCGGAATTCCTGCGCGTCAATCCCAAGGGGCGGGTGCCGGCGCTGGCCACCGAGCATGGCGTGCTGACCGAAACGCCGGCCCTGCTTGCCTTCGTGGCGCAGCGCTTCCCGGCGGCGGGGCTGGCGCCGCTGGACGACCCGTTTGCGTTCGCCCGCCTGCAGGAACTGAACAGCTACCTGGCGTCCACCGCCCATGTGGCGCACGCGCACAAGCGGCGCGGCGCGCGCTGGGCCGACGACCCGGCGGCGCACGAAGCCATGCGCGCCAAGGTGCCGGAAACCATGACGGCCGTGGCCGCGTACCTGGAATCGCAGATAGCCGGGCCCTGGGCGCTGGGCGATCGCTTCAGCGTGGCCGACGCCTATCTCTACACCATCGGCACCTGGCTGGAGGGCGACGGCGTGGACATGGCGCGCTTTCCGGCGCTGACCGCCTACCTGGCGCGGGTCGCGGCGCGGCCGGCGGTGCAGCGCGCCCTGGCACAGGCCAAGGCCGAATAAGGCGCGCCCGACCAAGCCGGGTTCGAGCAAGCCGCTTCCGAACAAGGGCGTTTGAACAAAGCACGTCCCGACAAGACTCGCGGCGCGCGGGCCGGCTCAGCGCTGGGCCGGCGCCGCGTCCGCCGACAGGCTGCGCGGCGTGGTCGTGCCGTAGTCCTCGTCCGCATAGATGCAGGCCGGCAGCGGTGAAACCGCCCGGCCGCCCCGCTCCCACAAGGCCTCGATCCAGTCGGCCGCGGTGTCGGCGATGACGTCCTGCACGCAGAAGCCGGGATCGCGCCTGAACATCGGCACCGGCGGCGTCAGGCCGGTTTCGCCGTGCACCACGTCAAACAGGTTGCGGTGGCCTTCGATGGCCTTGTTCAGCACGTACAGGTCGGGCCCGTCCAGGCCGATGACCACGGAGAACGTGCCCTCGCCGTCCTGGTCGGGGAAGATGCCGAACTGGATCTCGCGCGCCTTTTCCGGCAGGCGCGGAAACAGGCCGGCCAGCACGCGCAGGGCGGCGTCGGAGTGGGCATCGAGTTCACGCCGCAAGGCAATTTGGTAATCGTGTTGGTTCATGCCGCGAGCTTAGCGGATCACGGATATTTCTGTTATTTCTGTCTTGACAGAAATAACAGAAATACCTACAGTGGCCCCATGAAACTGACTCCGATCGCCGAACGCTTCATCCTCCATTGGGGCGAAATGGGTTCACGCTGGGGCGTGAACCGCACCGTGGCGCAGATCCATGCCCTGCTCTACCTGCTGGGCCGGCCCGTGCCCGCCGAGGAAATCGCCGAGACGCTGGGCGTGGCGCGCTCGAACGTCAGCAACAGCCTCAAGGAACTGCAGGCCTGGCGCCTGGCCAGAGTGGTGCACGTCATGGACGACCGCCGCGACCATTTCGAAACCTCCACCGACATCTGGGAGCTTTTCAAGCTGATCGTCGAGGGCCGGCGCCAGCGCGAGATCGATCCCACGCTGACTATGCTGCGCGACACGCTGGCCAGCCCCGAGATGGCCGACGAGACCCCGCTCACCGCCCAGCGCGTGCGCGAGACGCTGGATTTCCTGGAGATTCTCACCACCTGGTCGGACGAAATGCTGCGCCTGAAGCCCGACACTTTGATGAAGACGCTTGGCATGGGCGCCAAGATCAGCAAGACAATGCGGCGCACCAAGGGCTGACGACGTGGCGGGACCTCGATCCCGCCTTTTTTTGTCCACACATTTCTGTCTATACAGAAATATCAGAAATGAAAGAATCGATGATGCAGGCTCACGGAGGGCGGAATCCATGAACATCCTGGTATGCGGCGCGAACGGTTTCATCGGCCGGGCGTTGTGCGAGGCCCTGGCGCGCGATGGCCACCGGGTGCTCAGGGGCGTGCGCCAGCCCCGGCGGCAGGACGAGATCGCCGTGGACTACCTCTCCGACACGACACCCGAAGACTGGGTGGACCGGTTGCGCGGCATCCACGTCGTCATCAACGCGGTTGGCATCCTGGTCGAAGGCGGCGGCCGCGATTTCGACCGCATCCATCGCCGCGCGCCGATCGCGCTGTTCGACGCCGCGGTCCTGGCCGGCGTCAGGCAGGTGCTGCAACTGTCGGCGCTGGGCGCACAGCGCGGCGATACCCCCTACTTCCAGAGCAAGCGCGCGGCCGACGACCATTTGCGCACCCTGCCGGTCGCGCATCACATCCTGCGGCCGGCGTTGGTCTATGGCGAGCATGGCGCGTCGGCGCGCTTTTTCCGCGCCGTGGCGTCGCTGCCCTTGCACGTCCTGCCCGCCGGCGGGCGACAGGCGTTGCGGCCGATCCACGTCGACGAACTGGCCGAAATCGTCGTCCGGCTGGTGCGCGGCGCGGTGGACGCCCCGGCGGTGCTGGACCTGGCGGGCGGCACCGAAGTCAGCTTCAAGCGCATGCTGGCGACCTACCGTCAATCGCTGGGGTTCCCCGCCGCGTGGACCCTCGCCGTGCCCGGCGCGCTGATCAGCGCCAGCGCCCTGCTGCTCGATCGCGTGCCCGGTTCGCTGCTGACGCGCGACACCTGGCGCATGCTGCGCGCGGGCAACAGCGCCGACCCGTCCGCCACGGCGCGGGCGCTGGGACGGATGCCGGCGGGGCTGGAGACCTTCATCCCCGCCGCCGAGGCGCCTGCGTTGCGTCAGCAGGCCCTGGCGGCCTGGCGGCCCGCGCTGCTGCGCGGCGCGCTGGCGCTGATCTGGCTCTGGACCGCCGTGTGCAGCGCCTTCGTCTATCCGGTGGAGGGAAGCCTGGCGCTGCTGGCGCCGGTCGGCCTGCACGGATCGGCGGCCCTGGCGGCCCTCTACCTGGCCGCGGCGCTGGACGGCGCGCTGGGCATCGCCACCCTGTGGCGGCCCGGACGGCGGCTATGGGCCGCGCAACTCGCGCTGGTGCTCGGGTACTCCGCGGTGATCGCCATCGCGCTGCCGGAATTCCTGTGGCATCCCTTCGGTCCGCTGCTGAAAAACGCCGCCGTCATCGCGCTCCTGTTCATTCTGCTCAGCGAGGAAACCCAATCATGAACGCCTATCTCACGATCAAGACCCTGCACATCCTGTCGTCCGTCCTGCTGGTGGGAACCGGTTTCGGCACCGCGTTCTACCTGTTCTTCGCCAACCGCACCGGCTCGGTGCCGGCCATCGCAGCGGTCTCGAAGCTGGTGGTGCGGGCCGACCTGTGGTTCACCACGCCCGCCGTGGTGGCGCAGCCGCTGACCGGATTGTGGCTGGCGCATGCCACCGGCTGGAACTGGACCACGCCGTGGATCGCCGTGTCGATCGGGCTGTACCTGTTGGCCGGCGCCTGCTGGCTGCCGGTGGTGTGGCTGCAGTACGAAATGGCCAAGATGGCGGACGGCGCCCACGCGGCCGGCGCCGTGGCGCTGCCGGCGCGCTACTGGCGCTTCGCGCGCTATTGGGAATGGCTGGGTTACCCGGCGTTCCTGGCGATGGTGGCGGTGTATTTCCTGATGGTGCTCAAGCCAGCGCTATAGGCGCCGGGCAATCCGGCCCCAGCGGCTGGCCCTGCCCCACCCCTGTGGCGAGACCCGCGCCGGGCCGGCGCGGATCACGCGCGCCGGGTTCAGTCGATGGCGGCGCCGGCTGTCTTCACGACCTTGCCGAGCCGCGTGTATTCCTCGGCGCCGAACTCGGCCAGCGACTGGCGCGAGGTCGGCGACGGGATCGCGCCGCGCGATTCCAGCGCCTGTTTCACCTCGGGCCGCTGCAGCGCCCGGTTCACGGCGGCGTTGAGCTTGTCGAGGATGGCGGCGGGTGTGCCCTTGGGCGCGTACAGGCCGTCCCAGGCGAAGAACTCGTAGCCTTTGACGCCGGCCTCGCTCAAGGTCGGGATGTCCGGATTCGACGCAACACGCTGCGGCGTGGTCACGCCCAGCGCGCGCAACTTGCCCGCAGCGATCTGGCCGGATACGTTCGGCATGACGTCGATCAGCAGCGAGATGCGCCCGCCCAGCAGGTCGGTCATGGCGGCGCTGCCGCCCTTGTACGGGATGTGCATGATCTTGACCCCCGCCATCTGGTTCAGCAGCTCACAGGCCAGGTGCGACGAGGTGCCGTTGCCGGCCGAGCCACAGGTCAGTTCGCCTGGATGCGACTTGGCGTAGGCCAGCAGTTGCGCCAGCGACTTGAAGCGCTCGTCGCTGGCATTGACCACCAGCGCCGCCGCGATCACGGTAAAGCGCGAGACCGGCTCGAAGTCACCCGGCGCATAGCCCGGCGACTTGTACAGCCAGTGATTGGTTGCCTGGGTGCCGTTGGTGCCGTACGACAGCGTGTAGCCGTCGGGATTGGCGCGCGCCACGATGGCGGTGCCGATGTTGCCGCCCGCGCCAGGCCGGTTCTCAATGATGATGGACTGCCCGAGTTCGCGCGACAGCGGCTCGGCCACCAGCCGGGCCAGGGTATCGCCGCCGCCGCCGGCGGCGAACGGCACCACCAGCGTGATGGCGTGGCTGGGCCAGGCGGCCGATTGCGCCGAGGCGGGATTCGCGGCCAGCGACAGGCAGGCGGCCGCGAGGCAGAGCGAGGTCTTGATGAGGGTCATGGTTTGTCTCCTTGGGGGTCGGGACCGCGCGCCCATTGGTTTTGGTGTGGCGGGCGCGCGGGGCAAATCTCGGATCGGTCGGTGACAGGCCTCCGGTGGTCAGGCGAAGCGGCAACTGACCGCGCCGAGCCGGCCGTAGTCCACGTGAAAGGTGTCGCCCCGCTGGGCAAACACGGGCCGCGTGAATGAGCCGCTCAAAATGATCTGGCCGGCTTCGAGCGCCACTTCATGGGTGGCCAGCTTGTTGGCCAGCCACACCACGCCGTTGGCGGGATGATTGAGCACGCCCGCCGCCAGGCCGGTTTCCTCGATCACGGCGTTGCGCGACATCATGGCGCCGACCCAGCGCAGGTCGACGGCATCGACCCGCACCGGCCGCCCGCCCATCACCACGCCGGCATTGGCGGCGTTGTCGGCGATGGTGTCGAAGACCTTGCGCGGCCGCTTGCTGTCGGGGTCGATCTGGTGCGAACGCGCGTCGATGATTTCAAGCGCGGGAATCACGTAGCGCACCGCGTCCAGCACGTCGAACAGCGTCACGCCCGGCCCCTTGAGCCGGCGCTCCAGGATGAAGGCCAGCTCGACCTCGACCCGGGGCACGATGAAGCGGTCGTGCGGGATCTCGGCGCCGTCGTCGAACAGCATGTCGTCCAGCAAGGCGCCGTAGTCGGGCTCGTCGATCTGCGAGGACAGTTGCATGGCGCGTGAGGTCAGGCCGATCTTGTGGCCGACCAGCCGGCGGCCGCCGGCGATCTTGGCCGCCACCCATTCGCGCTGGATGGCGTAGGCGTCGGCGATGGTGATGTCGGGATGTTCGAGCGAGAGCTGGCGCACCTGGGTACGGCTGCGTTCGGCCCGGTCCAGTCGCTGGGCCAGCGCCTTGATGGTCGCGGCGTCCATGGAGGTTCCTTGGAATGTCATGGGATTTTCCGGCAGGGTTTGGGGAATGTCATTCGGGCGGCAGGTGGCGCCGGCTGCGCTTTTCCGCCAGCAGCCAGTCCTGGCCGCTGGCAACCAGCCGGTCCTGGCAGTCGCGGATGGCGACCAGGCGCGGCGCCCCGCCCTGCACTTGCGGATCGCTGTCGTAGGCGGTGAGGAAATAGCCGACCCTGGCCTGCGACCCGCTGTGTTCGAGTAGGCGCAGGTTGGTGATGACGTGGCAGGTGGTGCGCTGCGGCGCGCGCGCCTCCAGGGCCGCCAGCACCTCGCGCGGCCCGGTCAGCAGTTGGCCCTGGCGCAGCCAGGTGCCATCTGGCGCCATCAGCGCGGCGGCGGCCTCGTGGCGTCGGGTGTCCAGCGCGTGGAAAAAGGCCAGGACGACCGCCTCGCAGGCGGCCTTGGCGTATTCGGTCTGCATTCGGTTCTCCATCAGGGTGTCAGTCGATCCGGGCGCTGGACAACGGCGCGTCGGCGCGCGCCAGTTGCGCGGGGTCCACCTGGGTGCCTTGCGCGATCCACTGGCGCAACTGACGCAGTTCGCGCGCCGCGTTCACCGCCACGGCGCCGATGACGCGGCCGCCGTCGTCCAGCGCCACCGACAGCAGCGCCCGCGCGTCCGCCTGGGGCCGCAGCACTTCGCGGGCGGCGCGCGCCGGAAAGCCGGCGATCTGCACCATGGCGTCGTACTGTTCCGACCAGACCGCGCCGCTGGGCTGGTAAGGCTGGCCGGCATCAAGCGCCGACAGCGCCGCCGCCGCGCCCTGGTCCTGGGCGTTCTGCCACGATTCGAGGCGGATGGGGCCGCCGCCGGCGGGCGCGGCCACCGCCACGTCGCCGGCGGCCAGCACATCGGGCGCCGACGTGCGGCAGTATTCATCGACCAGCACGCCGCGCTCGCAGGCGATGCCGGCCTCGCGCGCCAGGGCGTCGTTGGCCTGCATGCCCACGCCCAGCACCACGGCGTCCGCTTCCAGTCGGCTGCCGTCCGCCAGCTCGACGACGCAGCCGCCTTCGGGGCGCGCATGCAACGCGCGCAGGCTGGCATTCAAGCGCAGCGCCACCCCCTGCCCGGCATGCAGCGCCGCCAGGTGGGCCGAGACGCCGGGCGGCACGCTGCGGGCGCACAGGCGCGGCGCCTGCTCCAGCACCGTGGTGGCGCAGCCCGCCTGGCGCGCGGTGGCGGCCACTTCCAGGCCGATCCAGCCGCCGCCGGCAATGACGATGCGGCGGCCGGGGCCCAGGCGGGCCCGCAGGCGCAGGGCATCGTCGCGGGTGCGCAGCACATGCACGGCCGCGGCGTCGGCGCCGGGCAAGGCCGGCACGATGGGACGGCCGCCGGTGCACAGGATCAGCTTGTCGTAGTCGAGCACGGCGCCGGTGGACGTTTCCACCTGATGGCGTTCGGGCCACAGCCGCGTTGCCGCGACGCCGGGCCGGAAGGTGATATCCAGTTCGGCCAGCCGTTCCAGGGAAAACAGCTCGGTGCTTTCAGGCGCCGCCTGGCCGCCCAGCACCGCCTTGCTCAAGGGGGGCCGCTCGTAGGGCGCGTGCGGTTCATCGCCCAGCAGCACGATGCGGCCGGCGTAGCCGCGGCCGCGCAGCGTGGCCGCCGCCCAGCCGCCCGCCTGCCCCGCGCCGACGATGACGATGGCGCCCGCTTTCACGGGGCCTCCGCGCTCAAATAGATGGTGCCGGCCTCGACCCGCACCGCGTAGCGGCGCAGGTCGGTGGTGACGGGCGGGCATTGGGGTTTGCCGCTACGGATGTCGAACACGCCCTGGTGCAAGGGGCATTCGATGGTGCCGTCTTCCATATAGCCGTCGGCCAGGCTGGCGTTGCCGTGCGGACAGCGGTCCTGGGTGGCGCAGATATCGCCCTGCAGGTCGTAAAGGCAGACCGCCTCGCCATCCAGCGCGACGCGCAGCGTGCCAGTGTCGGGAGAGATGTCGCCCACCTGGGCGACCGGGGTCCAGGTCGTCATGGTCACAGCCCCATCGCGTTGCGGTAGTAGTCGTAGAACGAGCGGATCAGCACTTCGGTCACCATGTAGTCGGCCGGCTCGGTGTCGCGGCCGCCCATCTCGACGATGCCGCGCGCCTCGGGGTAGCCGGTGACGCCGATCTGCACCTGGTTCAGCATCTCGCTGTCGTCCATCGAGACGAAGCCGGCCGGGCCCAGCAGGTTGGCGTGCTTCAGGCGCAGGCGGGTCATTTCCTCGTCATCGTCCTCGTAGCCGTAGTAGGTGAAGACGAGTTCATGCTCGGTCGGGCTGCGCGGGATCACGTGGCGCGTCTTGAGCGAATTGGCCTGGATGCCAAATTGCGCGGCGGGAAAGACCCAAGCGCCGCCGACCCGGCCGCGGTTGAATTCCGCGCGCGGGGTGACGGTTTCCAGGTCGAGCAGCTCCAGGTCGTCGCGGAAGCGGCTCATCTCGCTGGTGGCCTCGGTCTTCTTCTTGCCCTCGTTGTGCGACACCATCACGCTGTGGGCGCCGCCGCCGGTGGGAATGCACTCGGACTTGGAATCCGCGCGCCACAGGCCGAAGGTGATGTAGAAGGTGTGCAGCAAGGTGGCGTGGTACGGGTCCTTCAGGTTCTCCAGGTACATCTTCCAGTTGCTGGGGATGAGCTGGCGGCTGTAGCCCAGCAGCTTGAGCTTCTTGCCCGGCAGCATGTGGTCGATCTCGGCCAGCACCTCGGGGCCGCAGTAGTCCTCGAAACTAGGCGCATCGTCGGCGAACGTCGCCCAGATCGAGCCGCCGCGGTTGACACTGCGCAGCTTGCGGATGCCGTTCTGCCTGGGGTCGAAGTCGCGCGGCATGCCGCCCTTGCCCATGGCGCCGCGGCGGAACGGGACGCCCTGCAGGTTGCCGTCCAGGTCGTAGTTCCACTGGTGGTATGGGCAGGTGAAGTCGGTCACCTTGCCGGTGTTCTGCCAGCAGATCTGGGCGCCGCGGTGGGCGCAGCGGTTCTCCAGCACGTTGATCTCGCCGCTTTCGGTGCGCACCATGATGACCGGGCGGTTGCCGATCCAGTTGCGCTTGTAGCAGCCAGTCTCGGGCACTTCGCACTCCAGGCCGACGTAGTTCCAGGTGCGACCGCCGAAGAAGACGTCCATTTCCTTCTGGAAGACGGCGGGGTCGGTGTAGACCCAGTTGGGAATGCGCGTGTAGCCCTCCTTGGGCCAGCGGCGCTCGATATGGATGGGGGCCGCGGCGGGAGTTTCCAGCACGGCGGAATCGGAACAGGTCATGGCGGGTTTCCTGGCAGCGGGATCAGAGGGGAACGATGAGCGAGGTGCGCACGCGGTAGTTGTCGTAGACGCAGTCGCGGCGGGCCAGCAGCGGGCCTTGCGGCGTCAGGCGCAGCTCGTCCAGGTAGCGGCCCACCATGTTCAGCGTGGGCTCGCGGTCGGACAGCGACTCCATCACGGCGAAGTTGGCCTGGGCCACGATGCGCTCGCCCTGCGCCTGGATGACGCGCACGCCGCTGATGAAGTGGCGCAGCGAGCGCGGTTCGAACATGGTGGTTTCGCGCAGCGCGGTGACGCGGTCGCGCAGCATGTTCTTGTTCATGCAATAGATCAGGCCGAGCGGCAGGCCGGCGTCGTGGTTCTCGCGCGACAGCACGCGGTAATGGCAGTCCTCGGTGAAGAAGTCGGGCCATTCCTCCAGCCGGTCTTCGTCCAGGCAGTAGGCGTAGTCGTCGTAGAAATCGCGCAGGCGGGCGCGCAGCGAGGTGTCGTCGGGCAATTGGATCTGGGTCATGGGAATTTCCGGAATGCGAGCGGCGCGCTCAGGACGCGGCGGCCAGTTGCGCCAGGTTGCTTTCGAAACCGCCCTGGCTGCCGAGCGCCAGGATCGGTTCCTGCATGCGCTCCTGCCAGATCAGCGATTCCATGGCGATCTGCAAGGGATGGTCCTGCACCGTCAGGGCCGAGGTGGTCTCGGTGCCCGAGTGGTGCGAATGCATGGCCCAGCCGGGCGCCGACAGGATCAGGTCGCCGGCCTTCCAGTCCAGCCGCACGCCGTTGACCTTGCTGTAGCCGTTGCCGCGCAGGTAGTAGTTGATGGCCGACGAGCTGTGGCGGTGCGGCACGTGGTGGTTGTCCGGCGGCGACGATGAAATCGTGGCGAAGAAGCTGTGGGTGGTGCCGATGCGGCGTTCGGTGGCCGGGTTGTACAGCACGAACAGGCGCCGGCCGTTGTAGCCGCGCGCCATGTCCTCGACACTGGGCAGGTGGCGCGAGACCGCCGCCCAGGGCCAGTGCAGCGCCTTCGATTCGAGCACGTCGATGTCGATCAGCCACTCGTAGCCCATCAGCCAGGCGCCTTCCGGCGTGATCTGTTCGCGCAGCGCCAGGTCACGGGCGCGCACCGACTCGGGCGAGCGGGCGGGCGCCGGGCGGGTGTTGGCGTCGGCCGGCGGCACGTCGCCCTCGAACTCCTCGACGTAGTGGATCTCGAGCTTTTCCAGTAGCGGCGCGTTCGAGTACGACAGCCGCACCCAGGGCGTCTGGCCGTCATTGCGGTACGAATGCACCTGCATCGCCGGCGTGTTCCACACGTCCCAGCGCGCCACCCGGATGTCGCGCCCGGCCACCGTGGCTACGCCCTCGCCGCTGATACAGATCTCCAGCATGTTGGAGTTCTTGCGCAGGTTGAGGGTACGTTCGCCGGGATTGACGACGTTGATGGTGACGTCCGTGCCGGGGGCCAGGCCCAGGCCCGGCGCGGTCGCCAGCGGATGGGCGATGAGCGAGGCGCGGCGGCCGTTGGCGGGGCGCGGCGCGTCGATCAGGCGGGCGATCTCCAGGTCGATCTCCTCCTTGGGGATCACGAGCGATGGCCATTTGTTCTGCTCGCGGGGCGCGGCCCCGCTGACGTCGATGAACATGTCTGTCTCCTGTGGCCGGCGGGCGGTGCGCGCCGGCGTCATGGTGCTTTGAAGGGGTAATCGAAATCAGGGCTGCGCCAGCAGCAGGTTCTCGCGGGTCTGCGGCGGCAGGGCGACGCCCAGCCCGTGATCGCGGGCGTGCTCGTACGCCACCTGCGCCATCGCCAGGTCCGACAGGCCCATGCCCATGCCCTTGAACAGCGTCAGCCGCGCATCCGGCGCGCGGGTCTCGCCGCGCGCCAGCAGGTCGCCCAGCACCGCCACGCCATCCCACGCCGCGCCGTCCGCGCCATAGCGTTCGCGCAGTTCGCGCGAGCCGCGCCGGGCGTTTTCCAGGTCGTCCACCACCACGCGGTCGGCGCGTTCGAACACGTCCTGGGCGAACTCGGCCTTGGCCGGCAGGATCGCGCCCACGGCGTTCAGGTGGCGGCAGTCGGCCAGCCGGGCCGCGTCGACGAAGGGCTCGACGGCGCGGGTGATCAGCGTCACGATCTCGGCGCCGTCCAGCGCGTGTTCCAGCGTGGGCGATTCCTCGATGGCGAAGGCGTACTTGCCGGCCACCGCCTCGACAAAAGCGCGGCGCTTTGCCGGGGTCGGACTGTGGATCCGTACGCGTTGCAGCGGGCGCACCGCGGCCAGCGCCGCCAGTTGTGTCACGGCCTGCGGCCCGGTGCCGATCAGCGCGGCCTGCGTCGCGCTCTCGGGCGCCAGGGCGCGGGTGGCCACGCCGCTGATGGCGGCGGTGCGCAACATGCCCAGCGCGCGCGCCTCGATCACCGCCCGCAACAGGCCGGTGTCGGCATCGAACAGGCTGAACAGCGACCCGCCGCCCGCCTTGGTGTGGACCCAGGTCTTGAAACCGGCATAGCCGCCGGGGCCGGGCCGCACCGAGCCCAATGCATGCATCGAGCTGCCGTCGCCCCAGGTGGCCAGCGCCTTGGGCACGTTGCGCGCGCCCTCCTTCGCCTGCGCCACCAGCATGCGCTGCAGCGCGTCGATGGCGCGCGGGATGGTCAGCGCCGCCACCACGTCTTTTTCGGTGAGATACCGCAATGCCTCGGTCATGCCTGTGTCCTTCGTGTCATTGGGGGTGGACGGGTTCGTCCGCCACCGTGTTGCGCAGCGTGCCGACGCCCGGCACCTCGATCTCCAGCGTGTCGCCAGCCGCCAGGAAGCGCGGCGGCTGGCGGCTGGAGCCGACGCCTTCGGGCGTGCCGGTGGCGATCACGTCGCCGGGGGCCAGCGGCGTGAAGGCGCTGATGTAGGCGATCAGTTCTGGAATGGGGAAGATCAGGTCGGCCAGCTCGCCCTGCTGCACGGTCTCGCCGTTCAGGCGCGTCTCGATCCGCAGGCGCGCCGGGTCGCCGATCTCGTCGGCGGTGACCAGCCAGGGGCCGATCGCGCCGCTGCGCTCGAAGTTCTTGCCGGGCGTGACCTGGGCGTTGTGCTTCTGGAAGTCGCGCACCGAGTTTTCGGCCATGCAGGTGTAGCCGGCCACGTGGGCCAGGGCGTCGCGCGCCGCGATGTGGCGCCCTGCCCGACCGATCACCACCGCCAGTTCGCCCTCGTAGTCGAAGCGGTCGGAGGCGCGCGGCTTCCAGACCGGCGCGCCGTGGCCGACGAAGCTGTCGGGATAGCGGGCGAACAGCGAGGGATGGCGCGGCAGCTCGCGGCCGGCCTCGGCCACATGGCGGCCGTAGTTCAGGCCGACGCAGAGGATCTTGCGCGGCGCTGGCACCGGCGGCAGCCATTGCAGGCCGGCCAGCGCAATGCCGGGGCCGTCCTGGCCGGCCGCCGCTTGCGCGATGGCCTCGATGCCCGCCGCCAGCGCAGTGGCCAGATCGGGCCAGTGCCGCGTCAACGGCACGACCTCGGCGTCGCGCAGCACCCCCCAGGCCGGCTGGCCCGCATGCTCGAAGCTGATCAGCTTCATCTTGTCTCCTGTCCTGTGGGCGATCTTCCTGGCATGCAATTGAGTGACGCATTGCATGCATTTGGTGGCTTTTAAGTGCCGCGACCGCTGTTTTTCCGAATTATTGCATGCAATTTTGATAAATCGCAAGGTCGGACTGTTTTTTTGATGCGCGATTGCATGCAATTTTGTAGGTACACTGGAGGCCCCTTCAGATACGTTTCAGCCGACGATCCGCTATGGCCGCTCAGATCGACAAAGTGATTTCCGAACTCCGGGACATGGTGCTTTCCGGCGCCCTGCAACCCGGCGAACGCGTGGTGGAACTGCAGTTCTCGGCGCGCCTGGGCGTGTCGCGCACGCCGCTGCGCATCGCGCTGACCGAACTGGAAAAGGAAGGCCTGCTGGAACGCCTGCCTTCGCGCGGCTTTCGCGTGCGGGCCTTCACCGTCGACGAGATCGGCGACGCGGTCGAGGTGCGCGGGGTGCTGGAAGGCATGGCGGCGCGGCTGCTGGCCGAGCGCGGCGCCAGCGCCGAAGTGCTGGAACAGTTGTCGCAGGCGGTGGAGGAAGGCCGCGCCCTGCTGGCGCCGGCGCGGCGCGACCCCAAGGCCACGGTGGATGCGCGCGCCTGGGGGCAGATCAACCGCCGCTTCCACGAGATCCTGTGCGAAGCGGCCGGCAACCGCGCCCTGCTGTCGGCGCTGGAACACAACAACAAGACGCCGCTGGCCGGCCCGGCCGCGCTGACGCTGCCGTCCACGCCGTCGCAGTTGGAGACGCCCTTCGTGCTACGGGCGCAATCGGATCACGAGGACCTGCTGCGGGCGATCACGCGGCGCGAGGCCGCGCGCGCCGAGAACCTGATGCGCGAGCACGCCTACCGCAGCCGCGAGAACAAGCGCGTGCTGCTGGAATCCCTGCGGGGGGGCGTGGCGGGCGTGGCGCAACCGGCCGATAGCGCGGCGGCTTAGCGCCCTGCGGCCTCGCGGCATGCGCGCGGCCCCGACCCGTCTACATGGCGCAGGGCAGCCCGGCGGCGGGGAACGTCGGTGCGATGGGGCCGCCAGGCCAGGCTGCGTTCAGAACAGCCGGCGCACGCGCTCGCGGATGGCGCCGGCATAGGCCCAGCACCACACCGCCAGCGCCAGCATCGCCACCGTGAAATAGGCGCGCGCCTCCAGCGGCACCGGATTCAGGCGCGACAGCGTCGGGAACGGCTCGTAGCCGATGAAGTCGCTGGCGGCCAGCGCGCTGAACAGCAGCGCCAGCACCGGGCCGGTGAAATGCGGGCGTTCGCCGCGGGTCCGCGGATCGGCCCGGAATCGCCAGTGGAACAAGCGCAGCAACTGGATCACGACGACGGCCAGCGGAACGACCAGGGCAAGCTGCAGTACGAGCAGCGCAACGATGACTTGAGTGGGAAGCATGGCCGCGATTTTACGCGGCCTTGCGGCGCGCTACGGGACAACCCCTATTACTGCGCGATATGCAAACAACTATCGTATTCGAGAATTATCAAATAAGAGAATTCTCGCTTCCGACAAAATGGCCGCAGACCCTACTTACGATTACGCCGTCATCGGCGCCGGCATCGCCGGCGCCTCCGTGGCCTACCGCCTGAGCGCGGCCGCCTCCGTGGTGGTGCTGGAGCGCGAGGCACAGCCCGGCTACCACTCCACCGGCCGTTCGGCCGCCATGTTCATGGAGACCTACGGCACCGCGCAGATCAAGGCGCTGACCCGCGCCAGCCGCGACTTCTACGAACATCCGCCGCAGGGTTTCTGCGAGCATCCCCTGCTGAGCCCGCGCGGCGTGCTGTACATCGCCGCGCCCGACCAGCAGGACCTGCTGCGCGAGGTCTACGACGAATTCCGCAGCCAGTCGCCCAACGTCACGCTGATCGACGCCGAGCAGGCGCTGGCGCGCGTGCCCTGCCTGCGGCCTGACCAGTTGTGCGGCGCCATCGAGGAGCCGGACGCCCGCGATATCGACGTGCATGCCTTGCACCAGGGCTTCCTGCGCGGCATGACGCGCCAGGGCGCGGTGCTGCGCAACAACGCCGAGCTGGTTGCCGCCACGTACGAGGACGGCGCCTGGACCCTGACGCTGGCCGGCGGCGAGCCGCTGCGGGCGCGGGTGCTGGTGAACGCGGCGGGCGCCTGGGCCGACCAGGCCGCCGCGCTGTGCGGCGTGCGGCCGGTGGGCCTGCAGCCCTGCCGCCGCACCGCCTTTACTTTCACCGGGCCGGACGACATCGACTTCGCGCACTGGCCGGCCGTGGTCGGGGTCGACGAGAGCTTCTATTTCAAGCCCGACGCCGGCCAATTGCTGGGCTCGCCCGCCAATGCCGATCCGGTGCCGGCGCACGACGTGGTGCCCGAGGAACTGGACGTGGCTACCGGCATCTACCGCATCGAAGCGGTCACCTCGCTGACCATCCGCCGCCCGCGCCACACCTGGGCCGGCCTGCGCTCGTTCGTGGCCGACGGCGATTTCGTGATCGGATGGGATCCGGCCACGCCCGCTTTCTTCTGGCTGGCGGCCCAGGGCGGCTACGGCATCCAGTCCGCCGCCGGCGTCTCGCGCCTGGCCGCCGACCTGCTGCTCGACCTGCCGTTGAACGACAGCCTGACCGCGCAGGGGGTCGACCCCGCGCGCCTGTCGCCGGCCCGTTTCTCCCCTTCCCGATAGGAGCCCGTTCCATGAGCCAAGCCATCCAGCGCCTGCCCAGCAGCCTGCCCTTCCCCTTCTCACGGGCCGTGAAGGCCGGCGGCTTCCTTTTCCTGTCGGGGCAGGTGCCGATGAGCGCCGCCGGCGAGGTGGTGCGCGGCGACATCCAGACCCAGACCCGCGCGGCCTGCGAGCGCATCGTCGAAAGCCTGGCGGCCGGCGGCGCGCGGCTGGACCAGGTGGTCAAGGCCACCGTGTGGCTGTCGGACATGAGCCATTTCGCCGGTTTCAACGAGGTATACAAGGAATTCTTCGGCGCGGCGCTGCCGGTGCGCTCGACGGTGGCGTCGGCGCTGGCGCTGAACGTCGACGTGGAAATCGAAGTGCAGGCATATATCGGGCAGGACCCAAGCGGGCAGGACCCAAGCGGGCAGGACCCAAGCGCGCAGGACGAAAGCGGGCAGGACGAAAGCGGGCAGGACTGAAGTTCGACACGGCGGCAAGAACGGACAACCCTAAAGCACGGAGCGATCGCATGAAGATTTTTTCCGGGTCCCTGGCGACCGAGACCAACACCTTCTCCCCCATTCCGACCGGCCTGTCGGCCTATCGGTCGCGCGGCTACTACCCGGCCGGCCAGCACCCGGACCGCATGCAGATGTTCTCCGGCCCCCTGTGGGCCGCGCGCCAGCGCGCCCAGGGCAAGGATTGGACGCTGATCGAGGGCATGACGGCGGGCGCGACGCCGGCCGGCCTGACCACCCGCCACGCCTACGAGACCCTGCGCGACGAACTGCTGGATGACCTGCGCCGCGCCGGCAAGGTCGACATCGCGCTGTTCGGCCTGCACGGCGCGATGGTGGCCGATGGCTATGATGATTGCGAAGGCGACCTGCTGCGGCGGGCGCGCGAGATCGTCGGCCCGGACACGGTGATCGGCGCCGAGCTGGATCCGCACTGCCACCTGACCGACGCCATGGTGAACAGCGCCGATTTCCTGGTGTGCTTCAAGGAGTACCCGCACACCGACATCCTGGACCGCGCCTACGACCTGGTCGACCTGTGCGTGGCGCGCGCCGAGGGCCGCATCAAGCCGACGCGCGCGGTCTTCGACTGCGAAATGATCTCCATCATGCACACCAGCCGCGAGCCGATGCGCAGCTTCGTCGACCGCCTGCTGGCGATGGAAGGCAAGGAAGGCGTGCTGTCGGTATCGATCGCCCACGGCTTCCCGTGGGGCGACACGCCCGACATGGGTTCCAAGGTGCTGGTCTACACCGATGGCGACGCCGGCCAGGCCGAACGGCTGGCGCGCGCGCTGGGCGAAGAGATCATCGGCTTTCGCGACCAGTTGGCGCCGCCCTATCCCGGCGCCGACGAAGCCCTGGACCAGGCGCTGGCGCTGGCCGACTTCCCGGTGGTGCTGGCCGACTCGGCCGACAACGCCGGCGGCGGCGCGCCCAGCGACGCCACCTTCATCCTGGAACGCTTGCTGGCGCGCGGCATCCAGGACGTGGCGACCGGGCCGTTCTGGGACCCGGTGGCCGTGCAGCTCTGTTTCGAGGCAGGCCAGGGCGCGCAGATCAAGCTGCGCATCGGCGGCAAGGTGGCGCCGGTGTCGGGCCAGCCGCTGGACCTGGCCTGTGAGATCGTCGCGCTCAAGCGCGACGCCATCATGACCGGGCTGGCCGGCACGCCCGCGCTGCTGGGCGACGTGGCCGTGGTGCGCAGCCAGGGCGTGACCATCGTCATGACCACCAATCGCACCCAGGCCATGGACACCGACCTGTTCACGCAGTTCGGCGTCGATCTGGGCGCGATGAAGCTGGTCATCCCGAAGTCGTCGCAGCACTTCTACGCCTCGTACTCGAAGCTCGGCCGCCACGTCATCTACGTCGAGACGCCCGGCGCCATCACGCAGGACTACAACGCGCTGCCGTTCACCAAGCGCAAGTTGCCGAAATGGCCCTTCAAGGGCTGATATCCAACCATTGCCCACGCAGGCAACCGGACAAAACAAGGGGATGACCATGATGAAACGATTCAGCCTGCTGGGCGCCGCCGCCCTGCTGGCCTGCGGGCTGGCCGCGGGCCAGCCGGCCCAGGCCCAGGCCAAGACGCTGCGGATGGTGCCGCACGCGGACCTGAAGACGCTGGACCCGCTGTTCAACACCGCCTATATCACCCGCAACCACGGCTACATGGTGTTCGACACGCTGTTCGCGCAGGACAGCCAGGGCCTGCCCAAGCCGCAGATGGTGGAAAGCTGGACCGCCTCGCCCGACGGCAAGGCCTGGACCTTCAAGTTGCGTCCGGGTCTGAAGTTCAACGACGGCACCCCGGTGACCGCCGAGGACTGCATCGCCTCGCTGCAGCGCTGGGCCAAGAAGGACACGATGGGCCAGGCGCTGATGGCCGCCGGCGCCGAACTGGCCGCCACCGGTCCCGACAGCTTCTCGCTGACGCTCAAGCAGCCATTCGGCCTGGTGCTGGACGCGCTCGCCAAGCCGTCGGGCATGCCGCCGTTCATCATGCCCAAGCGCCTGGCGCAGACCGACGCCAACACCCCCGTCACGGAAATGGTCGGCTCCGGCCCGTTCCTGTTCAAGCGCGAGGAGTGGGTGCCGGGCAACAAGGTGGTGTACGTCAAGAACCCGGCCTACGTGCCGCGCAACGAACCGGCCGACGGCCTGGCCGGCGGCAAGGTCGCCAAGGTCGACCGGGTCGAATGGATCTACATTCCCGACGGCAATACCGCCACGGCCGCGCTGATGAACGGCGAGGTCGACATGATCGAGCAGACCACGCCCGACTTCCTGCCGGTGCTGGAAAGCAACCCGGACATCAAGCTGAACACCTCGGTCGCCACCCAGGGCATGGCCATCGTCAACGCGCTGCATCCGCCGTTCGACAAGCCGCAGGCGCGCCAGGCGCTGTACTACCTGTTCAGCCAGAAGGAAATGCTGGCGGCCATCGGCTATCCGGAGAAGTACCGCGTCGACTACTGCGCCACGCTGTACATCTGCGGCTCGCCGCTGGCCACCGACGCCGGCGCGGCGCCCTACGCCAAGCCCGACCTGGCGCGCGCCAAGCAACTGCTGCAGGAGGCCGGCTACAAGGGCGAGAAGATCGTGGTGCTCTACCCCACCGACCACATCAGCGCGCCCGCTGTCATGGTGCTGACGCAGAACATGAAGAAGGCCGGCCTCAAGGTCGACCTGCAATCCATGGACTGGGCCTCGCTGGCGGCGCGCCGCCTGAAGAAGGATCCGCCCGAGCAAGGCGGCTGGAGCCTGTTCGTGACCTGGGGCGGGTACTACGACGCCAGCACGCCGCTGACCAACCCGTGGCTGTCGGCCGCCTGCGGCAACAGCCTGCCGGGCTGGCCCTGCGACAAGGAGCTGGACGCGCTGCGCACGCAGTGGATCCAGGAACCCGACGCCGCCAGGCGCAAGGACATCGCTGCGCAGTTGCAGGCCCGCGCCTACGAGTCGGTGCCGTACGTCATGTGGGGCGAATTCAAGCCGGTGTCTGCGATCCGCGGGCTGTCGCACACGGAGCTGATGAAGACCGGCATCCCTGTGATGTGGAACGTGGAAAAACCATAACGCGGCGCGGGGCCGCGCGTGATCGCCACGCGCGCCCCGCCCCTGCACAATCAGGCCGCCGCCCAGCGCCCCGTGCGCGCCGCGCCAGGCCGGGGGAACCCAGCGTGAAATACATCCTGCGCCGCATCGCGGCCGTCATTCCCGTCATGGCCGTGGTGGCGGTCGTGGTGTTCATGTTGATCCACCTGTCGCCGGGCGACCCGGCGGCGGTGATCGCGGGCGACAACGCCACCACCGAGGACGTCGAGAAGATTCGCCAGAACCTTGGCCTGGACAAGCCGCTGCTGACGCAGTTCGGCATCTGGGTCGGGCATCTGGCCACCGGCGACCTGGGCACCTCGATCGCCACCCAGATGCCGGTGGCGCAACTGATCGGCCAGCGCATGGGGCCGACCCTGTCGATCGCCATCTTCACCATGCTGTTCGCGGTGCTGGTCGCCGTGCCGCTGGGCGTGCTGGCGGCCTGGAATGCCGGGCGCTTGCTGGACCGGCTGGTGATGATCGGCGCGGTCTGTGCCTTCTCGGTGCCGGTGTTCCTGATCGGCTACAGCCTCGTGTACGGCTTTTCCATCAAGCTGGGCTGGCTGCCGGTGCAAGGCTACAAGCCGCTGGCCGACGGCCTGGCGCCGTATCTGCGGCACCTGGTGCTGCCCTGTCTGTCGCTGGGGCTGGTGTACATGGCCCTGCTGACCCGCATGACCCGCGCCACCATGCTGGAGGCGCTGTCGGAAGACTACATCCGCACCGCGCGCGCCAAGGGCCTGGCGGCCGGCCCGATCGTCTGGCACGCGCTCAAGAACGCGGCGAACCCCATCGTCACCACCGTCGGCGTCGGCGTGGCGCTGCTGATCGGCGGCGTGGTGGTCACGGAAACCGTGTTCGCCATTCCCGGCCTGGGCCGCCTGACCATCGACGCCGTGCTGCGCCACGACTACCCCGTGATCCAGGGCGTGCTGCTGGTCGCCTCGGGCATCTACGTGCTGATCAACCTGCTGGTCGACCTGAGCTACCGCCTGTTCGACCCGCGCATCCGCTATTGAAAAGGGGCGATCCATGACCACCACCACCCTGCCCCTGGCCGCGGCGCGCCCGCGCTGGCGCCGCGCCGGCCGCTCGCTGCGCCGCCACCCGATGCTGTACGTCGGCTGCGCCATCCTGCTGGCGCTCGCGCTGATCGCGCTGGCCGCGCCCTGGCTGACCGCGGTCGATCCACTGGACATCAACCCGATGGCGCGCATGAAGCCGCCGTCGGCCGAACACTTTTTCGGCACCGACGCGCTGGGCCGCGATGTCTATGCCCGCACCTTGTGGGGAGCGCGCGTATCGCTGCTGGTCGGCGTCGTGGTCGCGCTGGTGTCGACCGCGGGCGGCGTCCTGCTGGGCATGCTGGCCGGCTACTTCCGCCGCCTGGACGCCGTGATCATGCGCATCATGGACGGCCTGATGGCGATTCCGGGCGTGCTGTTGGCGATCGCGCTGATGGCCACGCTCAAGGGCGGCCTGGGCACCGTGATCGTGGCCATCGTGGTGCCCGAGGTGCCGCGCGTGGTGCGGCTGGTGCGGGCCCTGGTGCTGACCATCCGCGAGCAGCCCTATATCGAGGCGGCGGTGGCCGCCGGCACGCGCGTGCCGGCCATCCTGCTGCGCCACATCCTGCCCAACCTGTTCGCGCCGCTGATGGTGCAGGCCACCTTCATCGCGGCCTCGGCCATCCTGACCGAGGCGGTGCTGAGCTTCCTGGGCGTGGGCATCCCGCCGCAGATCCCGAGCTGGGGCAACATCATGGCCGAGGGCCGCAACTTTGTCGCGGTGGCGTTCCACATCATCCTGTATCCGGGCCTGTTCCTGGGCGTGGCCGTGCTGGCCGTCAATCTGGTGGGCGACGGGCTGCGCGACATGCTCGATCCGCGCCTGGCGAAAAAGCTGTAGGAGCGCGCATGCCATCCCAACCTGTCTTGCAAGTGAATGACCTGACCACCTGTTTCGACGGCGACGAGACCACGGTGCTGGCCGTGGACGGCCTGTCGTTCGACCTGATGCCGGGCGAGACCCTCGGCCTGGTGGGCGAATCCGGCTGCGGCAAGAGCGTCACGTCGCTGTCCATCATGCGGCTGCTGCGCACGCCCGGGCGCGTGGCGCGCGGCAGCGTCGAATTCGACGGCCGCGACCTGCTGGCCCTGCCCGAGAAGGCCATGCGGGCCGTGCGCGGCAACCAGTTGTCGATGATCTTCCAGGAGCCGATGACCTCGCTCAATCCGGTCTTCACGATCGGCCGCCAGATCAGCGAGCCGCTGATGCTGCACCAGGGCCTGTCGCGGCGCGAGGCCATGAAGCAGGCCGAGGCGCTGCTGGAGCTGGTGCAGATCTCCGACCCGGCGCGGCGCGTGCACGAATACCCCTACCAGTTGTCCGGCGGCATGCGCCAGCGCGCCATGATCGCCATGGCCCTGGCCTGCCAGCCCAAGGTGCTGATCGCCGACGAGCCGACCACCGCGCTGGACGTGACCATCCAGGCGCAGATCCTGCACCTGCTGCGCGACATCCAGGCGCGGCTGGGCACGGCGATCGTGCTGATCACCCACGACCTGGGCGTGGTGGCGCAGATGTGCCAGCGCGTCATCGTCATGTACGCCGGCCGCAAGGTCGAGGAAGGCAGCGTCGACGACGTGCTGGACCGCGCCGCCCATCCCTATACCCAGGCGCTGATCCGTTCGCTGCCCGACTTCGTCGACGGCCAGGACCACACCGCCCGCCTGGCCGAGCTGCCCGGCATCGTGCCGGTGGTGACGCCCGAATCGCGCGGCTGCGCCTTTGCCGCGCGCTGTCCCCAGGCCCTGCCGCGCTGTGCCGACGAGACGCCGCCCGAGGTCGCCGCCGGCGACCGCCACCGCGTCTGGTGCTGGGCGCGCCAGGCCGCGCCGGCCGCCACGATGGAGCAAGACCCGCGATGAACCTGCACGACGCCCCCTTTCCCGCCGCCGTCGCCACGGCGTCCGCCGCCCCCATGCTGCAAGTGACCGACCTGAAGAAGCACTTCCCGCTGGAGGGCGGCAAGGTGCTGCGCGCCGTGGACGGCGTGTCGCTGTCGGTGGCGCGCGGCCAGACCCTGAGCCTGGTGGGCGAGTCCGGCTGCGGCAAGTCGACCACCGGCAAGTGCCTGATCCGCCTGACCGATCCCACCGCGGGCCGCATCCTGCTCGAAGGCGCCGACCTGGCCGCGATGAACAGCGGCCAGTTGCGCGCCATGCGGCGGCGCATGCAGTTCATCTTCCAGGACCCGTTTTCGTCGATGAACCCGCGCATGCGGGTGCGCGACATCATCGGCGAGCCGCTGCGCAACTTCGGCTACGGCCGCGAGGCCATCCGCGAACGGGTGGCGCAGTTGCTGGCCCGCGTCAGCCTGCGTCCGGACGCCGCCGACCGCTACCCGCACGAGTTCTCCGGCGGCCAGCGCCAGCGCATCGTCATCGCCCGCGCCCTGGCGCCGGAACCGGGCCTGATCGTCTGCGACGAACCGGTCTCGGCGCTGGACGTGTCGGTGCAGGCGCAGGTCATCAACCTGCTTATGGATTTGCAGCGCGACCTGGGCCTGACCTATGTGTTCATCTCGCACGACCTGAGCGTGGTGCGCCACATCAGCCACCAGGTGGCGGTGATGTACCTGGGCAGGATCGTCGAAACCGGCACCCGCGACGCGGTCTTCAACCACCCGGCCCACCCCTACACCCGCGCCCTGCTGGCCGCGGTGCCCTCGGCCCGTCGCGGCGAACGCGCGCCCGTCGCGGTGCTCAAGGGCGAGATTCCCAGTCCGCTGGCGCCGCCGTCCGGTTGCGCCTTCCGCACCCGCTGTCCGCAGGCGCAGGCCCGCTGCGCCCAGGAAACGCCCGTGGCGCGCCCGGTCGGCGCCGGCCAGTTGGTCGCTTGCCATTTCGCCTGAGCCGCCTCGACATTCACCGGAGATCCCATGACTTCATCCGAATCGCAGCCTTTCGACTACCTGTTTGTCGGCGGCACCGTCATCGACGGCGCCAACACGCCAGGACGGCGCGCCGACCTCGGCGTGCGGGGCGACCGCATCGCCGCCATCGGCGACCTGTCCGACGCCCCGGCGCGCCACCGGATCGACGTCGCCGGCCAGGTGCTGGCGCCGGGATTCATCGACTCGCACACCCACGACGACAACTACCTGCTCAAGCGCCGCGACATGACCCCCAAGATATCCCAGGGCGTCACCACGGTGGTCACGGGAAACTGCGGCATCAGCCTGGCGCCGCTGGCGCACGCCAACCCGCCGGCGCCGCTCGACCTGCTGGACGAAGGCGGCTCGTACCATTTCGCGCGTTTCGCCGACTATCTTGACGCCTTGCGCGCCACGCCCGCGGCGGTCAACGCCGCCTGCATGGTGGGCCACTCGACGCTGCGCGCCGCCGTCATGCCCGACCTGCAACGCGCGGCCACCGACGCCGAGATCGACGCCATGCGCGCGCTGGCCGAGGAAGCCATGGCCAGCGGCGCCATCGGCATTTCCACCGGCGCCTTCTACCCGCCCGCGGCCCGCGCCACCACCGAGGAGATCATCGAGGTCTGCCGCCCGCTGAGCACGCATGGCGGCATCTACGCCACCCACATGCGCGACGAAGGCGAACACATCGTGGCGGCGCTGGAGGAAACCTTCCGCATCGGCCGCGAGCTGGACGTGCCGGTGGTGATCTCGCACCACAAGGTCATGGGCCAGCCCAATTTCGGCCGCTCGCGCGAGACGCTGCCGCTGATCGAGGCCGCGATGGCGCGCCAGGACGTGTCGCTGGATGCCTATCCCTACGTGGCCGGCTCGACCATGCTCAAGCAGGACCGCGTGCTGCTGGCCGGCCGCACCATCATCACCTGGTGCAAGCCCTTTCCCGACCTGAGCGGGCGCGACCTGGACGAGGTCGCGGCCGAGCGTGGCAAGTCCAAGTACGACGTGGTGCCCGAGCTGCAGCCGGCCGGCGCCATCTACTTCATGATGGACGAACCCGACGTGCAGCGCATTCTGGCGTTCGGCCCCACCATGATCGGCTCGGACGGCCTGCCGCACGACGAGCGCCCCCACCCGCGGCTGTGGGGCACCTTTCCGCGGGTGCTGGGCCACTACGCCCGCGACCTGGGCCTGTTCCCACTGGAGACGGCGGTCTGGAAGATGACCGGCCTGACGGCCCAGCGCTTCGGCCTGGCCGAACGCGGGCAACTGCGGCCGGGCTACTTCGCCGACCTGGTGGTGTTCGATCCCGCCACCGTGGCCGATACCGCCACCTTCGAGCGGCCGACCGAACGCGCCGCCGGCATCCATTCGGTGTATGTCAACGGCGCGCCCGTATGGCGCGAGCAGGCCTTCACAGGCCGGCATGCCGGCCGCGTGCTGGCGCGCACGCCCGCCTGAGCCTCGCCGCCTTATACAATCCGGCGTACGCGCGGCGGGGCTTGCGGGCCCCGCCCCTCCTTCGCCAACCCCCTACACGCCCGGACCGCTACATGGCCCCTACCCGCAAGACGGCCCCACCCGACATCGTGGGCAAGGAAGTAATGGGCGCCCGCCTGCGCGCCGAGCGCAAGGCCAGGAAAATGACGCTGCAGGCCCTGTCGCAGGCCAGCGGCATCGCGGTATCGACGCTGTCCAAGGCCGAGCTGGGCCAGATCGCCCTGAGCTACGAGAAATTCGCCGCGCTGGCGCGCGCACTGGACATCGACATGACGCGCATGTTCATGCTGGGCGACGCGCCCCAGGCCGAGGTGGCCCCCACCTACGTCAAGAACAAGCTCAGCGACGCCCGCGACTACGCCACCGACAACTACCACTACCGGCTGCTGATGGGCGAATACCCGGGCAAGAAGATGATGCCGATGCTGGCGCTGATCGATTCGCGCAAGGTAGTCGAGTTCGAGGACTACATCCGCCACCCCGGGCAGGAATTCGCGCTGGTGTTGTCAGGCAAGGTCCGCATCCAGTTCGAGAACGGCGACAGCGTGGTGCTGAACCGGTTGGAGTCCGCCTATTTCGACAGCGGCATCGGCCACGTCTACCTGTCGCTGAGCAAGAAGCCCGCAGAAGTGCTGGCGGTCTGCAGCGACCTGGATGAAGTGCCGTCCCGCCTGAAGCCGGTGTCGCCCAAGAACTAGCCCTCAAGAAGCAGCCCCCCAAGAAGTAGTCTCCCAAGAAGTAGTCCCTTTCGCTGGCCCGCCTCCCGGCGGGCGCTCCCCCGCGCCTGGCCGAGGCCGGCATCGGCTACGGGAAATCCCGTAGAAACTTTCCTTCCCCGCCCAGGGTCACTCTTTATTCAGCTAATTGTCAGGCTTAGCGCCTGACACGCCGCACGCTCGTGCGCTGGCGATCCCCGGGAGAATTCGATGCCGCCTTTGCCCCGTTCCTTGCGCCCCAGCCCCAGTGCAGCCGGCGCGGGGAGCGGCGCGGGCGCGCACGCGCTCGGCCCGCCCGGTTTGTCGGTGATGGATGCAACCGTGGTGCTGGTGGGCGTGGTGATCGGCATCGGCATCTTCGGCTTTCCGCCGCTGGTCGCGCAGCACGCCACGTCCGAGGCGATGTACCTGGCCTACTGGGCCGCGGGCGGACTGGTGATGCTGGTGGGCGCGCTCTGCTATGCCGAACTGGGCGCGGCCTATCCCGGCGCGGGCGGGGAATACCTGTATCTGTCGCGCGCCTGGGGGCCGCGGGTCGGCCTGCTGTTCGCCTGGGCGCGCTGCACCGTGATCCAGACCGGCGCGATCGCCGTGGTGGCCTTCATCTATGGCGACTACGCGCAACAACTGCTGCCGCTCGGCACGCATGGGGCCACCGTGCACGCGGCGCTGTCGGTGATCGGACTGACCGCGCTGAACGTGGCCGGCACGCGCCATTCCAAGCGCCTGCAATGGCTGTTCACGATCCTGACGCTGGTCGCGCTGACGGCGGTGCTGGGCGCCGCCCTGTTCACCGCCTCGCCCGCCGCCCCCGCGCCGGCGCCGCTGGCCGGCAACGCCGCCGGGCTGATGGGCATGGGCATGGTATTCGTGCTGCTGACCTACGGCGGCTGGAACGAGGCAGCCTATCTCAGCGGCGAGCTGCGCAATCCCGGCCGCAACATGGCGCGCGTGCTGCTGATCGGCACCGTGGTGGTGACCGGCGCCTATCTCTTGACCAACCTCGCCCTGCTGGAACTGTTCGGCCTGCAGGGGCTGCGCGACACGCCGGCGCTGGGCGCGGCGGTGATGCAACTGGCCGCCGGCCCGTATGCCGCCGCCCTGCTGAGCCTGGTGATCTGCGCCACCGCGCTCAGCACCATCAACGGCACCATCATTACCGGCGCCCGCGTCTATTACGCGCTGGGCCGCGACGTGCCGCGGCTGCGCGCGCTGGCCGGCTGGAGCGAACGCAACGAAACGCCGGTCAGCGCGCTGTTGGCGCAAGGCGTCATCACGCTGGCCCTGCTGGCGGTGGGCGCCTTCAGCCACAACGCGGTGCAGACCATGGTGGCCTACACCGCGCCGGTGTTCTGGCTGTTCATGCTGCTGGTGGCCGCATCGGTATGGCGCCTGCGGCAGCGTGACCCCGCGCGCGCCCGGCCGTTTCGCGTGCCCCTGTATCCGCTGACCCCTGCCCTGCTGGCGCTGACCTGCGCCGGCCTGGTCTATTCCAGCGCCGCCTACGCTGGCGCCGGGGCCCTGATCGGCCTGGGCGTGCTGGTGCTGGGGGTGCCGATGCTGCCACTGCTGCGCCCGCACGAAGCGCGCGACCTGGACAGGCGTGGTCCGCAATGAGCCGCCCTTCCCGCTTTTCTTTGCCCTAGGAGTCTTTATCATGCAACGTGCCCATTCGTCCCATTCGCCCGCCCGCCGCTGGCCCCTCATGGCATCGGCGCTGGCGCTGGCCCTGTCCCTTGCGGTGCTGGCCGAGGCCCGCGCCGATGCCGCCAGCCCGCGGGCTGCCGCGACCGAAGACTACGTGCCCGATGTCGGCCAGGATGGCAAGGACGTCATCTGGGTGCCGACTCCGCAGACGCTGGTGGACAAGATGCTCGACATGGCCCAGGTCACGCCGCAGGACCGCCTGATGGACCTGGGATCCGGCGACGGCCGCACCGTCATCACCGCCGCCCAGCGCGGCCTGACCGCCAAGGGCATCGAGTACAACCCCGACCTGGTGGCGCTGTCGCGCAGCAATGCCGCCAAGGCGGGCGTGTCCAGCCGCGCCACCTTCGAGGTCGCCGACCTGTTCGAAACCGACCTGTCGCAGGCCGACGTCATCACCATGTTCCTGTTGTCGACCATCAACGAGAAGCTGCGGCCCAAGCTGCTGGAGCTGCCGCCGGGCACCCGCATCGTGTCCAACACCTTCCGCATGGGCGACTGGGAGCCGGATGCCTCCGAAACCGTGACCGAGGCCTGCCAGACCTACTGCAACGCGCTGCTGTGGGTGGTGCCGGCCAGGGTCGACGGCCGCTGGCAGGTGGGCGGCCGCACGCTGCAACTGGAACAGCGGTACCAGATGCTGTCGGGCAAGCTCGGATCCAGCGAGATCTCGGACGCGCGCATGGATGGCCGCACCATCTCGTTCACCGCCGACGGCATACGCTACACCGGCGAAGTCAACGGCGCCACCATGCAGGGCAGCGCGGCCGGCAAGGGCGAATGGTCGGCCCGTCGCATCTAGGGCGGCCGCCCCGCGGGAGCCGGACGCGGCGTCAGCGCGGCGCGGTCTGGATCACCCGGTGCACGAACTGCAGCTTGCCCACCACCGCGGCGGGCAGCACAAAGGGATAGAAGTCGCGCTGGCCCATGCTGCGCGACAGCTCGTTGAGCACGCCGGTCAGCGCCACCCAGCCATTGACCAGATCGAGAAAGCGCTGACCTTCGGGATCGTCCGGGTCGTACAGCGACGCCCGGGTGAAGGGATCGCTGGCCTGGTCCAGCGGCAGCCGCGCCATGCCGAAGCTGAAGGCGGTGTCCAGCGCGTCCATCATGTGCAGGTAGTGGGCCCAGGTCTCGGCCCAGTCTTCCCAAGGATGCGACGAAGCGTAGGCGCTGATGAAGCGCTGCGCCCAATCGGCCGGCGCGCCCTGGTCGTAATGGCGCCGCAATGCCTGCGCGTAGTCATCGCGCTCGTCGCCGAACACCTGGCGGAATGGCGCCAGCCAGGGGCCGCCGGCCACCAGCCGATCCCAGTAGAAATGGCCGATCTCATGGCGGAAATGCCCCACCAGCGTGCGGTACGGCTCGTGCATCGCCTCACGCACCTGGACCCGGTACGCGTCGTCGGCCTCGTGGATATTGAGCGTGATCAGCCCCTGGCCGTGTCCCGTGAGCAGCGGCGAGCCATCGTCGGGCGGCGCCAGCAGGTCGAACGCCAGCCCGCCGTCGCCCGGCGTGCGCGCCCGCGGGATCGGCAGTCCCAGCGTCAGCAGTTGGGCGATCACCTGGCGCTTGGCGCTCTCGACCTTGCGCCACAGCGTCCCGTTGCCCGGCACCGACAGGTCGGGAATGGTGCGATTGAGGCCGCAGGCGATACAGAGATGATCGGCGCGCGCGGCCGGTAGCAGCCAATTGCAGGCAGCCGGCGACGAAAAATTGGCGCAGCGCTTGAAGATTCTGCCGCGCACCCGCCCGGCCTCGATCCAGGCGCCTTCCGTCTTGCCCGGGTCCAGCGCGACGATGTGGCCGTGGCGCGGATCGAAGCCCAGTTGCCGGTGGCAGTTAAGGCACTCGGTGTTGTTGAAGAACACCCGCTGGCCGCAGACACACTGGAATGCCTTGGCGCGGGCGTGACGCTGCCGCGGACGCCGGCGCTCGGGCGCGTTCAACTGGCGGCTCAGGGCATCGAAGAAAGGATTCATGCGACCGGTCTCCGGGCTACAGCGGCGCGGCCTGGACCGCCACCGCCTGTTCCAGCCGCAGGCCGCGCCGCTGGGTGTCCAGCGTCACCAGCGCGCCGAGGGGCAGCGTCAGGTTGGGGTCGCCATGGCCGCTGGGCCAGGCGGCCAGCACCGGGATGCCGCGCGCCTGGAATTGCTCCAGCAGCAGCGGGAACAACAGGCTCTGGCCGACCGCGTCGCCCCCCGGCAGCCCCAGCCGGGTGAAATTGCCGGCCAGCACGCCCTTGATGCGATCGAACTTGCCTGCCGCGCGCAACTGCGACAGCAACCGATCGATGCGCGGCAGCGCCTCATTGACATCCTCGATGAACAGGATCGCGTCCCGTGTCGCGATCTCGTGGCGCGAGCCGATCATGGCCGCGACCAGCGCCAGGTTGCCGCCCACCAGCCGGCCGCTGGCCACGCCGGGCGCCAGCACCACCGGGTTGGATTCCGGCGGCGCGTCGATCCAGCCGCCCTGCCCGATCTGGCCGCCGACCATCGCCAGCACGTGGCTGGCGGTTGGCTCCTGTTTACCCGCCACCAGGTCCTGCGCCAGCATCGGCCCGTGAAACGTCACGAAGCCCGCGTGACGCTGGATCGCCAGGTGCAGCGCAGTGATGTCGCTATAGCCGATGAAGGGCTTGGGGTGCTGGCGCAGCAGGCCGATATCGAGCCGATCCGCCAGCCGCCAGGAGCCGAACCCGCCCTGCAGGCACCACACCGCGTCAATGGCCGGATCGGCAAAGGCCGCGTGCAGGTCGTTGAGCCGGGCGTCGTCGTCACCGGCCAGGTAGTCGTACGGCGCGTCGCCGCGGGTCAAGGCGGCCGGCATGATGCGCGGGTCGTAACCGCGCGCCTGCAGCCATTCGGCCGCCTCGAAAGCCGCGCCCTCGGCGGCGGAGGCCGGCGCCACGATGGCAACGCGCCCCCCCGGCCGCAGGGCTGGCACGGGCGCATCGCGCCGCGGCGCCGCGGCGGGCTGCGCGGAAGACGGCGCCGCCGCGCCGCGATCGGCCGGCTCGGCCACCCGGCTTGCACACCCCGCCAGCGCCAGACTGGATAGGCCCAGCGCGCCGGCGGCCTTGAGCAGGCCGCGCCGTGCAGGATCCTTCAGAGCGCGCCCCTCGCCTTGCCTTGCGGGCATATGCCATCCTTTTAGATGAGGTTTTATTGTTCTTATTTATCAAGAAGTTAAATGATAAACCGAGAATCCAGATGAAATCTGAAGCACGCTATTCCAGAATTCACTTCAACTTATTCCAGAATCTACTTTAAGTGTGTAACGGCGCATCCGGCAGGCGAGTTCCGTCTCGAATCCGCCCGCGTTCCGCCTCCGGCATCCTGACCTGCGCCGCTAGAAACGTTCGTACTCCAGCCGGTAGCGCCACTGCCCCACCGCCAGTCCGGCCATCGGCAGGCGGCCGATGCGGATGCGGCGCAAGGCTTGCAGTTGCAGGCCGACGCTGTCACAGGCGTACTCGATGAAGCCCAATGCGGGCGTCTTCAACGCAAAGCGCAGATGGCTTTCGTTCTGCCAACTGACCTTCATCGGCGTGGCCGGCCGGCCCTCATAGGCCAGGCCGCGCTGCAGGCGCGCCAGCGCCGCCGCATCGAGCGTGCCGCGCACCTGCGCGATGTATTCCTGCTCGACATGCCGCCCCTCTTCCAGCAACTTGCGCGCCACCGCGAACTCCTGGGTATAGACCACCAGCCCGCTGGCCGCGCGCTCGAGGGGCGTGGCCAGCTTCAGGCCATTGAACATGCGCTTGAGGTAGCGTTGCCCAGACCGGTCGCCAGGCATGAGGTTGGCTGGCACGACCAGGTTCAGCGCCGATTCGACCGGGTCCGAGGCCGACAGGCCGGCCGGCTTGTGCACCAGCACGCTGACCGGCCGCATTTCTTCCAGGCGGGCGCCGGGCAGCAGGCTGACCGTCTGGCCCGCCCGGACGCGATAGCCGGGCTCCTCGACCACCTTGCCATCCACGGCGACCCAGCCGCCCTCGATATAGCGCTCGGCGTCGCCGCGCGAACAGGATTTTTCGGTGGCCAGGCGCTTGGCCAGGCGGACGCTGTCGCTCATGGCCGGCCCGCCTGTCGGAGGGTGGCCTGGAAACGGGAAGGGAAAGCAAGCGGCGGGTACGTCGTCATCTCGGATACTGCATCAAAAACGGAAAAGGCCGGCGTCGCGAGGCATCGCGCCAATGCGGTGACAGCGTCTGGCCCGAGATGTTACGCCCTTTCCCGAGGCGGCCGCGGCTCAGGCGCGGTCGCCTCGGGCGGCGGCACCTCGTCGACCCAGGCCTTGAGCAACGTCGAGGTCACCGCCAGGATCACCGGGCCGATGAACAGACCGACGATGCCAAAGGCGAACATGCCGCCCAGCACACCGGCCAGGATCAGCAGCATCGACAGGTTCACGCCGCGCTTGATCAGCATCGGCCGCAGCAGATTGTCGAGCATGGTCACCAGCGCTGCCCACACCAGCAGCAGGATCGCGGCCACTTTCATATCGTTCTGGAACAGCCAGATCACCCCGCCCAGCAACGGCAGGAACGGCCCCAGTTGGGCCAGGCACAGCATCAACATCAGCGCGGTGATGATCCCCGCCGCCGGCACCCCGGCGATCCACAGGCCCAGCCCGCCCAGCGCCGACTGCACCACCGCCGTCACCACGATACCCAGCGCCACGGCGCGTATCGACAGCCCCGCCAGGCGGATCGCCGCCACGCCGCGATGGCCGGCCAGGCGGTTGGCGAAGCGCTGCACGAAATTGGCGGCGACGTCGCCCTGGCTATAGAGAATGCCGGCGATGACGATAGTGATCAGCATGTGCATGACGAACACGCCAACGATGGCCGCATTGCTCAGCAGCCACTTGGCCGCCATGGTCACATAGGGCTCCAGGCGCGCCAGCAGCCCGCCCGCGCCGGCGTCGGCCAGCGCCTGCCATTCCTGCGCGATGCGCGGCCCGCCCAGCGGGATGCCCTGCACCCAGCCCGGCGGCGCCATCAGGGCGTAATCGGGCAGACTCTTGATCGCGGTCATGATGGCGCCGCCATGCAGCGCCAGGGTCGAGATGGCCTGGTACAGCGGCAGCACGATCACCACCAGCAGCACGATCAGCATGGCCACCGTCGCCATCCAGCGTCGGCCGCCGCAGCGCTTTTGCACCGCCAACATCACCGGCCAGGTGGCCACCACGATGGTGGTGGCCCAGATCAGCCCGAACAGGAAGGGTTTCAGCACGTAGAGGCTGCCGATCATCAGGGCCGACAGGATGACGATGACGAGCAGATTGCGGGCAAGGTCCGCGGGCGGGCGTGGGTTCGGGTTCAAACGGTGCTCCAGGCAGCGGCCGCGCAAGGATCGGGCCGTGTACGAATTTATCCGAAAACCCCGCCGACACGCCTATTTGGCGCCGCCGGGCGTGGGCCGCACCGCCACCCGGGCGGCGATCAGGTGGCGCGTCAGCTCCAGCAACTGCCCATCGCGCGTCCGCAACTGGCCCAGCAGGTCCGCCAACTGGGCGTCGCTGGCCGCCAGCCGCTGGGTCAGGTCCTGTTCGCGGCGACGCGATGCCTGCAGCGCCTCCTGGGCGACGGCCACGTCGGCCAGTTGCCGGCTCAACTGCGCCTGGGCCTCGCCGCGCGCGGCCAGCACCTCGGCCTGGGCCGCCCGCAGCCGGTCGGCGGCATCCGATTCCGCGCCGCGCAGGCGCTCGGCCGCCTGAGCCAGCGCCTGGCGCGCCTGTTCGGCCTGCTGCTGCTGGGCGGACTGGAGTTCATCCAGCCGCGCTTGCAGGCGTTTGACGTTGCCGCGCTCGGCGTCCAGTTCATTGAGCCATCGGCGCTCGTGAGCGGCATGGCGCTCCTGCGCGGCGGCCAGGGCCTCGGCCTGCTCGCCCCGGGCGCGCTCGGCATCGGCCACGTGCGCCAGCAAGGCATTGCGCGCGTCCGCCAGTTGCCGCTGCTCGATCGCCAGGGCCTCGTCGCGCTGGCGCAACTGCGCCTCGGCCGCCCGCAGGCGTTCCTCGGTGGCGGCCAGTTGCCCGGTCGCCACCTTCAAGCCCTCCTGCAGGTCGCGCTCGCGGTTTTCCAGGTTTGCCTCGCGCTGGCGCAACTGTTCGGTGAGCGCATCGAGCCGCTCGCCCTCTTCGTGCAGCTCGGCCCAGCGCTGGCGGTTGGCCTCGGCCTGTTCGGCGCGGGCGGCGGCCAGCGCCGATTCCCAGAAATGCGCGGCCGCCTGGGCCACTGGTTCGGGCACGGCGGCCGGCGTGGAGAAGGCGCCAGGGTCCTGGATGCGGGCCCCCAGCGAACGGAACCAGGATTCCAGGTGCGGACTGACCGTATTGGGGGAGCCTCGCCCGATCTTCTGGCGCACCCGTTCGATGGTCGGCCGCGCCCCTTCCAGCAGCAAGGCGTCGGAGGCACGCCAGACATCCCCTTCCGTAATTCCCGTGGCCATGGCTCGTTTTTCCCGGATCAAGGCGGTTTTTACTCACGATAATGGAATCTTATCGTGAGTAATTTCATATACACGTTAGATATCATACAGCATATGTATGAAATTATATTTTCAGCGCCATGGGAGGTGTGGCCCCCGCGCGAGAGGTGAAATCTGGCCCAGGCGCGCCCTAACGGGCAACCACCCTGCCCGCGCTCTCCCGCACCAGGGCGGCAAGCCTGTCGGCGGCGGGCGCCAGCCTGCGCCCACGCAGGGTCAGGAGTCCCATCTGGCGCGTCAGGGGCGGCGACAGCCGGCAGATCCGCAGCCCCCTGGGCGGCCTGACGGGCAAGGCCAGGCGTGGAAGAATGGCCACGCCCAGCCCGGCCGCGGCCATCGCGATCAGGGTGTGGGCCTGTATGCACTCGTACTTCGGCGTCAGGCGGATGCGCGCCCGCGCCGCCGCCTGGTCCAGCAGGACGCGCAGCGACGTGGCGTTGCTGAGCAGCAGCAAGGGCAAGCGGGCGACGTCCTTCAGCGCCATGGGGTCCGCCGCATCCGGGTAGAGACGGGGCGCCATCAGCGCGCAGATCTCTTCGGTCACCAGCGGTTCGAAATCGCAGTCGGCGCCCATCGGACCGGGGACCACGCCGAAATCCGCCTCGCCCTGCAGCACCTGGGCCTGCACGTCCCCCGACTGCCGCTCCCGCACCGACATCCGCACGCCGGGGTACAGGGTCTCGAACCGGGCCAGCACGGGCGGCAGCAGCGCGGCCGCGGCAATCGGCGTCGCCGCGACCGCCACGTGGCCGGCCTGCAAGGCCTGCGTCTCACGAACCTCCCGCACCCCCGCCTCGACCTCGCGCACGCCGCGCCGCGCGGCGTCGAGCAACTGCTTGCCGGCCGCCGTCAACTGGACACTGCGCGTGGTGCGATGGAACAGCTCGGCGCCGACCTGCGCCTCGAGCAATTTGATCTGCGCGCTGATCGCCGACTGCGAACGATGCACCTGCTCGGAGGCGCCGCGAAAGCTCCGGGTCTCCGCGATCAGGAGAAAGGTGCGGAGCAGATTGAAATTGATATCGGAAGCCATTGATTAGTTTTTTTGAATAATCTCACCTGATTTTAGCGATTGTTCTTCATTGAGCGGCCCACTACATTCGCACCCCGACACGCACAGCAAGGAGCAAAGCGTGGCAGTTTCAGTGAGAGCAACACATCTATGAGCATTTCCGTTCTGGTGCTCTGCGAGCTGGGCCCCGCGCAAGAGGCGGCCCTGCGGCAGCGCTATCGACCCACGTTCGCGCTGACGCCCGAAGAGCGGGCCCGCATCGTGCAGACCCGCGGCGCCGAATTCGAGGCGGTGCTGACCATCGGCCTGCTGGGGCTGCGCGCCGATGAAATGGAAAGGCTGCCCCGCCTCAGGCTCGTCGCCAGCATGGGCGCCGGCTACGAGAACATCGACGTGACGGCGGCCAAGGCCCGCGGCATCTGGGTGACCAACGGGCGCGGCGCCAACGACGAATGCGTCGCCGACCATGCCATGGGCATGGTGATCGCGGCGATGCGCGACTTCCGTACCCTGGACCGGCTTTGCCGCGCGGGCGTCTGGCGCACCGCCATCGCCCTGCCCACCCACGTGTCCGGCAAGCGCCTCGGCATCCTGGGCCTGGGGGCGGTGGGCGAACGCATCGCCAGCCGCGCCCAGGCTTTCAGGATGCAGGTCGGCTACCACAACCGCCGCGCGCGGCGGGAATTCGACTATCAGTACTTCGACGACGCGCAGGCGCTGGCGCGCTGGTGCGACGTGCTGGTCTGCGCCATGCCCGGCGGCGCGGCGACCCGGCACATGGTGAATGCGGCCGTGCTGCGGGAACTCGGCCCGGGCGGCTACCTGGTCAATGTCGGCCGGGGCAGCATCGTCGATACGCAGGCCCTGGCCGCCGCGCTGGCCTGCGGCGGCATCGCCGGGGCGGCGCTGGATGTCTACGAAAGCGAGCCCGCGCCGCCCCCGGCGCTGATCGCCCAGGACCGCCTGCTGCTGACTCCGCACGTGGGCGGCTGGTCGCCGGAGGCGATCGAAGCCCAGTTCGGGATCTTCATGCTTAACCTGGAGGGCGTGTTCTTCGGGCGGGGGCCTGTCACCCCGGTGTAGCGGCGCCGCGCTCCGCGGCAGGCAGTCTCGCCGCCGCCCGCTCGGGGCGCGTTCAGCCGCGCGCTCAACGTCCCGTTAAGGCGCGTTGAGCATTTGTCGATGGCCGCCTCCGCGCCGCCTTCCTACACTGTGGCCATCAATCCCTGGAGATGGCCATGATCCCCCCGCGCAGCATCCGTCTGGCAACCATTCTGCTTCCGCTCTGCCTGTTGTGGGGCGGCGGCGCCAGCGCCCAGTCCGCCACCGCCCCGGCCGCCTACCCGCAGCGGCCCGTCAACCTGATCGTGGCGTGGCCGCCCGGGGGCGCGGTGGATCTGCTGGCGCGACAGTTAGGCACCGTCCTGGCCAAGGACCTGGGCCAGCCCATCGTGATCGAGAACAAATCGGGCGCCAATGGCTCGATCGGGCATGCCCAGGCGGTGCGCGCCGCGCCCGATGGCTACACCGCCCTGCTGGCCACCAACAGCACCTTCGTGATCGGCCCGCACCTGTACAAGCAGTTGCCGTACCAGCATGAGCGCGACCTGGCCCCGGTGTCGCTGCTGGCCGCCAGTCCCCTGGTGCTGGCCGTCAATCCCGCGCTGAAGGTCAAGACCTTGACGCAACTGCTGGCCCTGGCGCGCGAAAAACCCGGCCGTCTGACCTTTGCCTCGGGCGGCCAGGGATCCACCAGCCACCTGGCGGCCGAACAACTGATGGCCCTGACCGGCATCGAGATGACCCATATCCCCTACCAGGGCGGCGGCCCCGCCGGCACGGCGGTGATGAGCGGCGAAGTCGACATGGCCTTCCTTGACCTGGGCGTCTCGCTGCCGTTCCTGAATTCGGGGCGGCTGCTGCCCCTGGCCGTCTCCAGCGATCAGCGCTCGCCGCTGCTGCCCGAGGTGCCGACCGTGGCCGAATCCGGCGTCAAGGACTTCGAAATCGCCACCGCCTTCGCCGTGTTCGTGCCGGCGCGCACCCCCGCCCCGGTGATCGACCGGCTCCATGGCGCCCTGGTCAAGGCGCTCGGCGACGCCGACCTGCGGCAGAGGCTGATCCACCAGGGCGTGATCGTGATGGGCACCAGCCCGGCCGAACTGCGCGACTACACCACGCGTGAAAACCAGCGCTGGGGCAAGATCATCAGCGACCGCCACATTTCGGTGAACTGACATGCGGCGCAACGATTTCCGTATCGCGATCGTCGGGGCCGGCGGCATCGGCTGCGCCACCGCGGCCTATCTGCGGGCCAGCGACCTGCCGGTGGCGATGTGGTCGCCCACCGGGCGGCACCTGCGCCCGCATGCCGAGCCCGGCCGGGCGCGCTTCGACTGCGTCGGCGCGCTGGAAGGCGCCGTGGCGGTCGAACGGCTGGCGCGGCTGTCCGACCTGTCGGACTACAGCCATGTCTTCATCTGCCTGCCCGCATCCCGGTATCAGCAGGTCCTGGAAGACGCGGCGCCCCACTGGCGCGACGGCCAGACCCTGATCGTCAGCGGCGCGCTGTCACTGGTGCCGCTGTGGCTGCGGCAGACGGCGGCGGCGCATGGCGCCGACGTCACCGCGGTCGGGTGGAGCACGACTCTCACGACCGCCCACTTCCTGCCCGACGGCCGCCTGCACCTGAACGCGCCGCGCGGCCAGATCGGCATGGCCTGGCTGGCGCCGCGCGCGGGCGGCCGCGACGCACTGGCCGATTGCCAGGCCCTGTTCGGCGACCGGTTCGCGCTGGCGGACAATCTGTTGGCCAGCATCCTGGCCAACATCAACCCGATCGCGCATGCCGCGGAGGTGATCCCCAACCTGACCCGGATGGACCGGGGCGAGGCCTGGCCGCTGTTCGGCCACTTCACGGGGGTGGTCGCCAACATGGCAGAGGCGCTGGACCGGGAGCGGCTGGCGCTGGCCCGAGCCCTGGGGTTCACGCTGCCGACCCTGGCGCAGCACTATTCGCGCTCGTACCACGTGCCGCTGGGCCCGCTCGAGGACATCGCGCGCGCGATCGATGCGCGCGGCGCCGGCCCGCTCGGTCCGGCGCGGCTGGCGCATCGCTACGTGCTGGAGGACGTGCCGTTCGGCCTGGTGTTCCAGGAACGGCTGGCGCGGCTGCTGGGGGTCGACTGCCCGCTGCTGTCCGCCTGCATCACGTTGCTGGAAGCGGTCTACGCGGAGCCGTTCCGGGACCGCAACTACCTGCTGGACTCGGTGCTGCCCGACGGCATGTCGGCAGAGGCGTTGCTGGCGGCCTGCAGGAGCGCGTGCGCGGCATCGTGAAAGCGCTCGATGATGTCGTCCTGGTGCCACGGCGTCCGGTACACCATCACGATAGGGATCGGCTCGGGCAGCGCCTGGACCGGCAACGCCGCCAGGCTGCCGCGCGCCAGGCGTTCCTGCACCGTGCGCCGGGCCAGCAGGCTGAGCCCCAGCCGGCGCTCGACCAGTTTGAGGTTGGTGATGGCGTTCATGGACTCGATGGCGGGCGCGATGGGCGGCAGGTTGTTGTCCAGCAGCAATTGCTCGATCATCAGCCGGGCCTGCGTCGGCCGGGCCGGCAGTATCCAGGCCTGCTGCTTCAACTCGCGCCAGGTCCACGGCGCCTCGCGCGGCGCCAGGGCCAGCGGATGATCGCCGGCGCACACCACGATCCACTGTTCCCGGCCCACCGGCCGGATCACCAGCCCCTCCTGACAGAGGCTGCCCAGTTCGGACGAGGTGTTCATGGTCAGCAGGACGTCGATCTCGCCGCTTTCGAGCTTGCGCTGCGTGTCGTCCAGCCTCCCCTCGACGATCTGCACCGGCGGCAAGCCGCCATCGTCCGCCATGCCGCGCAGCACGTCGGGCAGCAACGACCAGGCGATGAAGGGCGGCGCGCCAATGCGCAGGACCGCATCGTGCCCCAGCTTGCGGTCGCGCAGATCATCGGCGAGATTGGCGACCTCGGACAGCAACAGGCGGGCGCGGTGCACCAGGATGTCGCCGTCCCGCGTCAGGCTCACGCCGCGGCCATGCCGCTCGAACACCGTGATGCCCAGCAGCGTCTCGATTTCCCCCAGGCCCTTGCTGACGGCGGCGGTGCTGACGCAGAGCTTCTCACCCGCGGCGCGCATGCTGCCGGTGTCGGCCAGCACCGTCAGCAATTCGAACTGGCGCATCCGCAACGCGGCGATCATACGATAGGTGGAGTCGTGCATCCGGGCGGCACCTTCAGGGGCGGGTAGCGAAGTAGCGGAATGATAGTATCCACGGGCCGTGCCACGCCAGGCTCCCCGCTCCCGGTCATTTCCCGCCCCGCATGCTGCCCACTTCTCCGGCCCCGCTGCCCCTGCTGGACCCACGCGCGCTCGACCGCCAGGCCGACGCCGCCATGCGCGACCTGCTGCGCGAGGGTAGTTCGCCCAATACGGCCGCCAGCTATCGCGCCGCGATCCGCTACTGGTCGGCCTGGTTCGGCCTGCGCTATGGCCGGCCCCTGGCGCTGCCGCTGTCCGAGGCGGCGGTGATCCAGTTCGTGGTGGACCACGCCCAGCGGACCGGCGCCCAGGGGCTGATATCGGAGCTGCCGCCGGCGCTGGACAGCGAGTTGGTGCGGATCAAGGCCAAGGGCCGGCTCGGGCCGCCCAGCCTGAACACGCTGTTGCAACGCCTGTCGGTGCTCTCCAAGGCCCATGAGCTGGCCGGGCTGCCCAACCCCTGCCGCGCCGCCGCCGTGCGCGAGCTGCTGGCCCGCACCCGCCGCGCCTATGCCCGCCGGGGCGCGACGCCGGCGCGCAAGGACGCCCTGACGCGCGAACCGCTGCAGGCCCTGCTGGACACCTGCGACGACTCCCTGCGCGGCCTGCGCGACCGGGCGTTGCTGCTGTTCGCCTGGTCCAGCGGCGGCCGGCGGCGGTCCGAGGTGGTCGGGGCGACCGTCGAAAACACGCGCAAGGTGGGCGAGGATTACCTCTATTTGCTCTCGCACTCCAAGACCAACCAGTCCGGCGCCGACCGCGCCCAGGACCGCAAGCCGATCGCCGGCGCGGCGGCGCTGGCCCTGGACGCCTGGCTGGCCGCCAGCGGCATCCGCCAAGGCGCCCTGTTCCGCCGCATCCGCCGTGGCGATGTGATCGGCGAGCCGCTCGCCGCCGCCGCGGTGCGCGCCATCGTCCAGGAACGCTGCCGCCTGGCGGGCATCGAGGGCGATTTCTCGGCCCACAGCCTGCGTTCGGGTTTCGTGACCGAGGCCGGCCGCCAGAACGTGCCGTTGGGCGACGCCATGGCCATGACCGGCCATGCCAGCGTGGCCACCGTGATGGGGTATTTCCGCGCCGGCGCCGCGCCCCGCTCGCGCGCGGCGCGCCTGCTGGACACGCCATCCGGGGACGAAACACCGTAGCGCGCCAACCACACCCGCTCGATCCCGGCGAGACCCGAGGCGCGCTTGCATACAATGGCGCCTGCCGGCGCTGCGCAGCGCCGCGCCCATAACGAGACCCATGCCTGCTGTGCTCCCCATGCGAATCAATCTACGCGGCCTGGTGCTCGCGCTTACGATATTCAGCGCCATCGCCGCTACCGCCAACGCCTTGTACGCCAGTTACCGGCTGCAGCGCGAGCAACTCATCACCACCACCCTGGAAGCAAACCGCGTCTACGCCGCCAAGCTGGCGCAGAGCGCCGGCGGTTTTCTCAAGGCGGCCGAACGCCAACTGGGCTACAGCGCGCGCCAGATCGCGGCGCACATGGGCGCCCCGGACATGCTGGCGGCCGAGGTTCGCCGGGTACAGGAGCAGAGCGACACGTTCAATTCGGTGGGCGTGGTGGGCGCCGACGGCGTGCTGCTGGCCACCACCCAGGATTTCCGCAGCTTTGTCGGCACCCGGATCGACAGTCCGGGCAGCCGGGTCGCGCTGCAAAGCCGTCATCCGGTCATCACCAAACCCTATGTCTCGATCGCCGGCAACCTGCTGATCAACCTGTCCTATCCGGTGCTGGCCGCCGACGGCCGCTTCCTGGGCTACATCGCCGGCACCCTGCACCTGCGCAGGGAAAGCGCGCTCAACGACCTGCTGGGCCTGCACCACTACAAAGACGGCTCCTATCTCTATGTGGTGGATGGCGACGGGCGGCTTATCTATCACACCGATGCCAGCCGGGTCGGCGAAGTGGTGAACGGCAATCCGGTGATCGAAGCCGTCATCGAGGGCCAGGCCGGCGCGCGCCGGGTGGTCAATTCACGCGGCGTGGACATGCTGGCCGGCTACGCGCCGGTGCCCGCCAGCGGTTGGGGCGTGGTGGCCCAGCGCCCCACCGCCGTGACACTGGAACCGATCCGCGAGCTGCTGTGGGCGCTGCTGGGCTACGCCGCGCCGCTGGCGTTGGTGTTCCTGCTGGCGATCTGGTGGTGTGCGCGGCAGATCTCGCTGCCGCTGTCGCAACTGGCCACCAACGTCGAACATCATGACGTCGCGGTGGCGATGCAACGGGTCAAGTCGGTGCGCGCCTGGTATTTCGAGGCCGAGCGCCTCAAGCGCGCGGTGATCTGGAGCTTCACCACCCTGCAGGAAAAGATCGGCAAGCTGAACCTGGCCAGCATCACCGACCCGCTGACCGGCCTGCGCAACCGGCGCGGCACGCAGGACGCGGTGGATCACCTGCAGGCTTCGGGCACGCCGTTCTCGGTGCTGGCGCTGGACATCGACCATTTCAAGCGGGTCAATGACACCTACGGCCATACCGCGGGCGACAAGGTGATCCAGGACGTGGCGCAGTTGATGCGCGACTGCTCGCGCCCCGGCGACATCCTGTGCCGCAACGGCGGCGAGGAATTCCTGATCCTGCTGCCGGGGGTGGCGCCGACGGAAGCAGTGATCGTGGCCGAGCGGCTGCGCCAACGCACCGCGGAGCGCGACTTCCCACAGGTGGGCGGGATCACGATGTCGGCGGGCGTGGCGCAATGGCCGACCAGCGGGCCGGACGTGGTCCAGGTGTTCCACGCCGCCGACGCCGCCCTCTATGCGGCCAAGCAGCAGGGCCGCAACCGCGTGGTGCTGCACGGCACTCCCTAGGGCCCGGGGCCGCCGCAACCCCCCCTAAGCCATCGCCAACGCCCGGTAGTGGCTGGCGATGGCGGCCGCGAACAGGCCGCCGATTACCGACACGTGCTCCAGCGCGAAGAACAACGCCAGCCTGGCCTGCGGTTCGGGCAGGCGCCAGAAGGCGTGAACGATGAAGATCGTCAGCGCCAGGAACACCGCCAGCGCGGCGGCGGCCAGCCAGACAGCACGGTCCGCCAGGATCAGGATCGAACCGGCCAGCATCAGCGCCGCCACCGCGATGTTGAACAGGCGGGCCGGTTCCAGCCCCGCGCCCCGCATTTCCGCCACCCCGCCCTGGAAATCGATCAGCTTGGCCGCGCCCGAGGCGATGAAAACCACCGCCAGGCACAGCCGCGCGATGAACCAGAGCCAGGAGCTCTGAAGCACGGGTTCGAGGTATTGCGGCGTCTGCATGGGTGCTGCTCCTGATGGTCGGCGTTGTCCCGCCCGCCCGGCGGGCGCGGCGGCAAGCCGGATCCGGCGGGTTGCCAAATCCAGCGCGGCGGACTATAAGACCTCAACTTAACTTGAGGTCAACTTCCATGGCGGGCGACAAGCCGATCGACATCACGCGGCTCATGACGGTGGGCGAAGTCGCCCGGCGCAGCGGGGTGCCGGTCTCGACGATCCACTTCTACGAAACCAAGGGATTGATCCAGAGTTCGCGCAGCGACGGCAACCAGCGCCGCTTTCCCGGCATCGTGCTGCGCTACATCGCCATCATCAAGGTGGCGCAACGCACAGGCATTCCGCTGGAGGAAATCCGCGAGGCCATGTCGCGCTTCCCGCAGGACGGCAACCGTCTCAGTCCGGCGCAATGGAAGGCCCTGTCGTCGCAATGGCGCGCGAACCTGGATGAACGCATCCGCAAGCTGACCCGGCTGCGCGACGAACTGGACAGTTGCATCGGCTGCGGCTGCCTGTCGCTCAAGGACTGTCCGCTGCGCAACCCGGACGACGTGCTCGGCCGCGACGGGCCGGGCCCACGCATCCTGGAACGGCCCTGAGCCGCCCGGCGAGACGTCATGCGGCGCGCGGCGATGGCCTGGCAGCCGCGCAATTACAGTATCCTGCGCGCACAGCCACATCGCATCAGGCCGGCCTATCCGTATGTTGCGCAGTAGATTCTCGATCAAATCACTGGAACGCTATTTCCTGATATTGGCGGCGGGCGTGCTGCTGCCAATGTCGGTCCTGACGGGAATCCTGCTGCTCCAGAGCCGCGCCGCCTATCTCGCCACCGGCGAAGCGCTGCGCGCTTTCGCCATCGTCCGCACCACCATCGCGGCGATGGAAACGGTGTCCGCCGAGCGTGGTCCCATGAATGCCGCCCTGGGCGCCGACTACCCGGTCGGGGCATCCCTGCTGGATGGGCTGCAGGCGGCCCGCGAACGCAGCGACACGCGCATCGCCGAACTCCTGGCGCTGTACCGCGCCCCGCTCAGTCCGAACAGCGCGCGGGAGTTCACCAACATCCAGCGCATCCGCTACGCCCTGATCAAGGCCCGCGCAGACGCCGACGCCCTGATCGCCACGCCGCGCGCCGACATCTCGGGCCAGCGCGTGCTGGCGGCGGTGAACGGCATGGTGGCGCTGGTGCCCGAGCTGCAGGCGGCAATGGCCGAGAGCGCCGGCGTGGTGATGCGGAACGGAGCCGACGCGCCCAATCTGCTGACCCTGGCGTTGCTGGCGAGCGAGCTGCACGAACAGGCGGGCCTGCTGGGCTCGACCTTCACGCCGGCGCTTGCCAAGCACCGCCAACTGACCGAGTCCGACGAATACCGCATTGAACGGGTGCTGGGACGCATCGACCAGTTGCACGACCTGCTGGAGATGCGCCTGGCGACGCGGCCGGACCTGCGCGAGTCGCTGGCCTACGGCGACCTGCGGTATTTCTATTTCGGCGAAGGCATGCGCTATCTGGCGGAAGTGCGCGACATGGCGGCGCTGCAACCCGGCGGCGCCACCATCAGCGCGCGCGAGCTGGCCGCGACCTACGTGCCGCTGATGCATGCCATCAGCCAGTTCCGCGACCTGATGCTGGACCTGATGGAGGCGAGCATGCGCGAGCATCGGCGCGACGCGATCCGCTTGCTGGTCATCACACTGGTCGCCGCCACCGCGCTGGCGGCCGCGCTGATGCTGTCGCTGCGGCAGTTTCGCCGGCGCGTGATACGGCCGTTCGTGCAGGCCACCCGCATCATCGGCGCCATCGCCAACGGCACGCCCGTCGCCGCGATCCCCGTGGGCAAGTACCGCGGCGAGGTCGACGGCATGTTCGAGGCGCTGAGCGTGCTCAAGGACAACGCCGCCGCGCGCAAACGCGCCGAACTGGAGCGCGACCGCCTGATCGTCGACCTGGCGGTGATGGCGGAGACCGACTTCCTGACCGGCCTGCTCAACCGCCGCGCCTTCGAGAGCCGCCTCGATCAGGCCCTGTCGCAATGGCGCGACGCCGGCACGGCATTGGCCTTCATCCTGTTCGACATCGACGATTTCAAGGGCATCAACGACACCTACGGCCACGCCAGCGGCGACCAAGCCCTGAAAACGGTGGCCGACCTGTGCCGGCAGACCTGGCGGCAGGCGGATGTGGTCGCGCGGGTGGGCGGCGAGGAATTCGCCGTGCTGTGCCGGGCCCACAAGGCCGCCGAGGCGGTGGAGATGGCCGAACGCATGCGGCAGCGCATCGCGCGGGCCAGGGTGGCGGCGGAAAACGGCGCGGTGTTCGGGCTGACCGCCAGCTTCGGCGTGGCGCTCGCGCGCGGCCCCGGCATCGAGACGGCGGACAGCTTGTTCCGCCGCGCCGACGAACTGCTCTATCGGGCCAAGGTGGATGGCAAGAACCGGGTGGCGCCGGAAAACACCGACTGACGGCGGGCGCCTTTGTGCCGCCAAAAAAAAGCCGCGTCGGAGTCGACGCGGCGTTGTTGCCTTGGAGGGGTCAGTCAGGAACGCGGGTCGCGTTCTTGTCCTGGGCGGCCTCGGAAGTTTCCGGGCGGGTGGAGGTTTCGGGGTCCGGGCGCGAACCTGGCGCCTTCCAGTTCAGCGGCGGAACTTCGAAGCGCGGTTTCTTGGCGATCAGTTGGGACATGTGCGTACTCTCCTGTGTGCGATGTCGGCCTGCCCTGCGCAGGGAACGACTCGGATATCCAGCGCGCCCGGGATGCCCTGGCGGCGATGCAAGGCAGGCATCAGGAACGGGCGCCAGGGCATGGCCCTGGGGTCGTCGGCAAAGCCGGCGGCGAAGCAAGACGCTTCGATGGCCCCCCCTTTGGGGGAAGGCCAAGGCCTGCGCGCGGCATTGGCTTGGCGGCATCCGGAACAATTGCCGGCTTTTTGTGTGACGATCTAAGTATTTTAGTATTAATTAACAGATAAAGCAAGCATCTTGAGATTGGCTTATGTATCTGAATGGTGCGGCGACCCCTGCACCCGACGCCCGGACAGGGACGGCACAGCAAGTGAACCGAGCCCGTGCGTGGGGGGCGCGCTCACCGCCTGACCGACTCGCTTGACCGAAGAGAATGATCGTTCTACCATTGCCTCCATCGCATATAGAACGATCATTCTCAGCCATGCCCGACACGCCCAACCTCCCGCCCGACGACGCGCGCCTGCGCCTGCTCCAGGCCACCGAACGGCTGGTCTACGCCGGGGGCATCCACGCCACAGGCATGGATCTCATCGTCAAGACCTCCGGCGTGGCGCGCAAGCGCGTGTATCAGTACTACCCGAACAAGGATGCGCTGGTGGCCGCGGCCCTGCGGGCGCGCGACGAACGCTGGATGCGCTGGTTCGTCGACGCCACGTCGCGGGCGGCCACCCCCAGGGCGCGGTTGCTGTCCATGTTCGACGCCTTGCGTGAATGGTTCGCCAGCGAGGACTTTCGCGGCTGCGCGTTCCTCAATGCCGCCGGCGAAATCGGCGATGAAGCCAGTCCGGTGCTGGCGGTGGCACGCGAACACAAGGCGCGGCTGCTCGACCACATCCGCGCGCGGGTCCGCGATGCCGATCTGCCCGAGCCCGACGAGGCCGCCGCGCAATTGCTGGTGCTGATCGACGGCGCCATTGCGGTGGCGCTGGTCTCGCGCGATCCGGCCATCGCCGACAGCGCGCGCCGCGCCGCCGCCGCGCTGCTGGGCCCCGGGGACTGAGGCCATGACCCTGCCCGCCCCTTGCGCCCGGCCACGCTCGTGGCATTCCCGTTTTTTCCACCCGCCTGCGAGGCCAGCGCGATGACATCGACCCCCACTACCCGCCCCCCTCTTCCTCCCTTCACCCGCGACAGCGCGGCGCAAAAGGTGCGCCTGGCCGAAGATGGCTGGAACAGCCGCGACCCCGACAAGGTCGCGCTCGCCTACAGCCTGGATACGCGCTGGCGCAACCGCGCCGAGTTCGTCAACAGCCGCGAGCAAGCGCGCGCCTTCCTGGCCCGCAAATGGGCCAAGGAACTGGACTACCGACTCATCAAGGAACTGTGGGCCCACGACGGCAACCGCATCGCCGTGCGCTATGCCTATGAATGGCACGACGATTCCGGCAACTGGTTCCGTTCGTACGGCAACGAAAACTGGGAGTTCGGCGAGGACGGCCTGATGACGCACCGCTACGCCTGCATCAACGACCTGCCGATCCGGGAAGCGGACCGCAAGTTCCACTGGCCGCTGGGCCGGCGTCCCGACGATCACCCGGGGCTGTCCGAACTCGGCCTCTGAACCCACGGTGCGACGCTCGGCGGCGAGTCCCTTGCCCGCAGGGCGTCGTCGACGCCCTGCCTCGCGACGGCGGCAAGCGGGCCTCGCGGTCCCGGGCTCGACGATCAGCGTTAACGGCCCCTAGGGATTTCCCGTGTTTTTTCCACGCGCTCCGCCTTGCGTGGAATTTTTTTCCATTTCCTGAAAGGTATTCGGAAGTTTGGATTCTTAGACTCCCGCATTCATTGGAATGTCAGCTTTCATTCAGGCCGAAGTCAGTCCGAATGAAAACCACAACAAAGGGAGGAATGAATCCAATGCAATCAAGACGCAGCGTCATCAAGCGCGAGGCGTGGGCCGCGGGCACGATGATCGTGCTCGGCCTGGGCGCCATCGCGCAGGCATCCACGTACACCCTGGGCAGCCTGGCCCGCATGGGCCCCGGCCTGTTTCCCGCCATTCTCGGCGTGCTGCTGGTCCTGCTGGGACTGATCATCGCGCGCATGGCCTACTCGCCAATGATTACGGAAGAGGACGCCGAAGAGGTCCCGCCGCCCGAGTGGCGCGGCTGGGGGTGCATCATCGGCGGTCTCCTGACCTTCATCCTGCTGGGCAAGTATGGCGGCCTCGTGCCCGCCACCTTCGCGCTGGTCTTCATCTCGGCCATGGGCGATCGCCAGCACACGCCGCGCAGCGCCGCGCTGCTGGCCGTGGGGGTGACCATTCTCGGCGTGGCCGTTTTCTCGTGGGCGCTGCAGTTGCAGTTTCCGCTGTTCCGCTGGGGCTGATCGATGGAAATCCTCAATAACCTGATGCATGGCTTTTCGGTCGCGTTCGTGCTCGACAACCTGCTGTGGGCCGTGTTCGGCGTGTTCATGGGCAACCTGATCGGCGTGCTGCCGGGCATGGGCGTGCTGGCCGCCATCTCGATCCTGTTGCCGCTGACCTACACCATGACCCCGACCGCCGCGCTGGTGATGCTGTCGGGCATCTACTACGGCTCGCAGTACGGTGGCGGCATCACCTCGATCATGCTGAACCTGCCGGGCACCGCCTCGCACGCCGTGGCCTGCCTGGACGGCAATCCGCTGGCGCGCAACGGCAAGGCCGGCTCGGCGCTGTTCATGCTGATGTTCTCGTCGTTCTGCGGCGCGTCCGTCGGCATCCTGGCGATGATCCTGTTCTCGCCGCTGCTGGTCGACGTGGCCTTCAAGTTCGGCCCGGCCGAGTATTTCTCGATGATGATGCTGGGCCTGCTGGCCGGGGCCACGCTGGCCAAGGGCTCGGCGATCAAGGGCGTGGCGATGGTGGTGGTCGGCCTGCTGCTGGGCGTGATCGGCACCGACGTCAACACCGGCACCATGCGCTTTCACTTCGGCATCCTCGAACTGAGCGACGGCCTGCAGATCGTGGCGCTGGCGATGGGCCTGTTCGGCGTGGCCGACTTCCTCAAGAACATCAACCAGATCGGCGGCGACACCAAGGTCACCAGCACCAAGGTCAGCATGAAGTCGATGCGGCCCGAAGCCGGCGACATCAAGCAGTCGCGCGGCGCCCTGGTGCGCGGCACCGCCATCGGCGCGGCCTTCGGCATCCTGCCGGGCACCGGCCCGACCATCGCCTCGTTCATCTCGTACGCGGTGGAAAAGAAGGTGGCGCGCGAGCCGCGCCGCTTCGGTCGCGGCGCCATCGAGGGCATCGCCGGCCCCGAGGCCGCCACCAGCGCCTCGACCCAGACCAGCTTCATCCCCACCATGAGCCTGGGCATTCCGGGCGACCCGGTGATGGCGCTGATGCTGGGCGCGCTGATCATTCACGGCATCCAGCCGGGTCCGCAGATGATGGTCGAGCACGCCGACATGTTCTGGGGGCTGATCGCCAGTTTCTGGGTTGGCAACGTGCTGCTGTTGCTGCTGAACCTGCCGCTGATCGGCATGTGGGTGCGCCTGTTGACCGTGCCGTTCCGCTATCTGTTCCCGGCGGCGCTGTTCTTCGTCTGCGTCGGCGTCTATAGCACCAACAACAACCTGTTCGATGTGGGCATGGTGACCTTGTTCGGGGCGGCGGGCTATGCGCTGATCCGACTGCGCTTCGAACCGGCGCCGCTGCTGCTGGGCTTCGTGCTCGGGCCGATGGTGGAAGAGAATTTCCGCCGCGCCCTGCTGCTGTCGCGCGGCGACCTGTCGATCTTCGTGACGCGCCCGATCAGCCTGGGCTTCGTGCTGGCCTGCGTGATGCTGATCGCGTTGCTGCTGGTGTCGGCCGTGAGGCAGAAGCACAAGGCGCAAGCCGCACTGGAACAAGCCCGCACGGCGGCCTGACCGGCCTCGACGGTGTGACCCACAGCCGCCCTCGGGCGGCTGTTTTTCCTGGCGCGAAAGACTCGTCGCGCGGGCGGACAACGGCCCGCTAGGCCTCGGGCGGCGCCGCCGGCCCCACGACGTGGCCATCGATATGGCCCAGCGGCCGGCCCGGATCGAGCCGGTCGCGCACCCGCTGCTTGAGCACCTTGGCTTCCGGAAAACCGCCGTCGCGCTTGCGGTCCCAAACCAGTTCGCCATCGTAGGTGATCTGGAAAATGCCGCCGGTGCCGGGCTGCAGCACCACCTCGCCCAGGTCGGTGGAGAACGTGGACAGCAGCTCCTGCGCCATCCAGCCGGCGCGCAGCAGCCATTGGCACTGCGTGCAATAAAGGATGACGATGCGGGGACGATGGGCGGCGGGCGGGGTGGCGGTCTGCATGGCGCGGATCATTCTACGCCAGCCGGGTACGCGCGGCGCGTGTCGCCAGTCGTGGATAATGTCAGGTTTTCCCGGGCGCGCGGTGCGCCCTGAGTCCGCCAATGAAGTCTGCATTACCCGCGCGAAGCCAACGGTGGCTGATCGGCCTCCTGATGGGCCTGGTCACCCTGACACCGATGGGCATCGACATCTACCTGCCCTCCCTGCCCGCCATGGCCGTCGGCTTCGGCCAATCGATCAGCGCGCTGCAGGCCAGCATCACCCTCTTCATCTTCTCGGTCGGCGTCGGCCAGATCCTGATCGGCCCGCTGGCCGACCGCTACGGCCGCCGGCCGGTGGCGCTGGGCGGCGCGCTGGCCTACCTGGCCGGGTCGGCGCTGGGCGCCGCGGCCAATACGCTGGAGCTGTTCTACGCGGCCCGCGTGATCCAGGGCTTGGGCGCGTGCTCGGCTTCGCTGGTGGCATTCGCGGCGGTGCGCGACCGCTTCAGCCCGGCGGTCGGGGCGCGTGTCTACAGCTATCTGAACGGCGCATTGTGCACGGTGCCGGCGCTGGCGCCGATGCTGGGCGGCGCGCTGGCGGTGCATGCCGGCTGGCGCAGCACCTTCGTCTTCATGGTGCTGTTCGCACTGGCGCTGGCCGCGCTGCTGGCGTGGCGTTTCACCGAAACCCGCGCGGCCGCGCCGGCGCGCGGCACGCCCCTGTACAGCCTGCGCCGCTACGCGCCCATTGCGGCCAGCGGCCGCTTCCTTTACTTCGCCATTTTCGGCATGGCCGGCATGGCCATGATCCTGGTGTTCGTGTCGGCCGCGCCGGTGGTGCTGGTGCAGCAGCTCGGCTATTCGGAGCTGGGGTTTTCCGCCTGGTTTGGCGGCAACGCCGCCATCAACATCGCGGCGTTCTTCCTGGCGCCGGTGTTCATTGCGCGCTTCGGCCGCTATGCCATGCTGCGGGTCGGCATGATGGCGCTGCTGGCGGCCGCGCTGCTGCACCTGGCCGCCTGGCGCTGGGCGCCCGCGGCCGCTTGGATCTTCATGCTGCCGGTGGCGGTGCTCACCGTCGGCTTTTCGCTGGCGCTGGGTTCGGCGCTGAGCCTGGCGCTGGAACCCTTCGCCGATCGCGCCGGCACCGCCGCCGCGGTCTATGGGCTGTTCCAGATGAGCGGCTCGGCTGTCATCGCCACCGCCCTGCTGGACCAGGGTGTGGCCCCGCAAGCGGCGATGGGCCTGATCGGCGTAGTGATCGTGGGGCCGCTGCTGTGCCTGTCGGGCGTGATGGCCCGCCGCGTCGCCGCGTCTTCGCACTGAGCGCCCGGCCCACGCCGTCCGGCGTGGCTCACGCCGCCGCGCGCGGCGCGTTCGACAGGTGCATCAACAGCGCGCCGGCGGCGATCAGGGCCGCGCCCGCCAGCCGGCCGGGATTGAGCGCGCTGCCGACGAAGCCCACCAACGCATAGCGGTCCAGCAGCAGCGCCGCCAGCATCTGGCCGGCGATCACCGCCGCCAGGAAGGCGCCCGCGCCCAGGCGCGGCGCCAGCATCAGCGCCGCCGTGATGTAGAACACGCCGGCCAGCCCGCCGGTCCAGCCCCACCACGGCAGCCGGCCGATCTCGGCAAAGCTCGGCGCCGGCACGCGCAGAACCGCCATCACCGCCATCGCGGCGATGGCGCTGATGGCCAGCGAGACCATGGTGGCCCACAGCGGATGCCCCAGGTGACGGCCCAGGGCGGCATTGGCGCCGGCCTGGATAGGCACCAGCGCGCCCGCCAGCATGGCGGCGGGAACGGCGTAGAAGGTCGTGGTATTCAAGGTTTGCTCCGATTCAAGAGGGATTGGCTTTATTCTCTTATTCGTCAACCGTTGAATCCAATTCGATATTTGTCTATTCAATATGCAGCCAGTGAATAATTTACGGGCCATCGACCTGAATCTGCTGGTGGTGCTGGACGCGTTGCTGCACGAGCGCAACCTGACCCGCGCCGCCGCCCGTCTGCCGATGAGCCAGCCCGCCATGAGCCACGCGCTGGCCCGCCTGCGGACGCTGCTGGGCGACCCGCTGTTCCATCGCACCCGTGGCGGCCTGCGGCCCACGCCGCACGCCCTGGCGCTCGAAGCGCCGCTGCGCGATGTGCTGGCGCAGGTGCGTCGGCTGTTGGCGGGCGCGGTGTTCGAGCCGGCGGCGAGCCGGCGGGCGTTTCGCCTGGCGATGTCCGACTATGGCGCGAGCGTGCTGCTGCCGCCGCTGATGCGGCGCCTGCGGCGTGACGCGCCGGGTATCGACCTGGAGATCAGTTATGCCAGCCGTAGCGGCATGATCGCGGGCGTGGCCGACGGCCAGCTCGACCTGGCGCTGGCCGTATTCGGCGAGACCCCCGCCGACATTCAGCGCGAGGTGCTGTTCGAAGAGCGCTTCGTCTGCGTCGTCGACGCCGCCGCTGGCCTGCCGTCGACATTGGAGGATTACCTGGCGCGACCGCACGTGCTGGCGGCCGCCAGCCAGGACCAGCGCGCGGCGGAAGTGGACGCGGCGCTGGCCCGCCTCGGCCAGTCGCGCCGCGTGGCGCTGCGGCTGCCGCATTGGACGGCGGCGTCCGCCGTGCTGGCCGGCACCGACCTGGTGCTGACGGTGGCGCGGCGCTCGGTGACGCCGGCGCCGGCCGGCCTGGCCGTGGGGCCGGCGCCATTCGCGATTGCGCCGCTGGCGTTCGAGATGATCTGGCACCAGCGCGCCGACGCGGACGCCGGCCTGGGCTGGCTGCGCGCGCTGCTCGGCCAGGTGGCCGGCTGAGGCGCGGCGGGCGCCGCCTATTCCCGCGCGCGCGGCGCCATGAACTCGGGGCCGACCGGATCGAGGACGTTCTTTTCCAGCAGTTCGTCGATGTCGGCCATGTCGGCGTCGCTCAGGTGCCAGCCGCAGGCCTGGTCCACGCCGTCCAGTTGTTCGGGACGGCGCGCGCCCCACAGGGCGATGGTCGGGCCGCTGTCCAGCACCCAGCGGATCGCCAGGGCCAGCACCGGCTTGTCGTAGCGGATCCGCGCCATGGCCTCCAGTTCCTTGGTGGCGCGCACGTACTGCTCGAAACGCGGCCGGCGGAACTTCGGATCCGCCGCCCGCAGGTCGTCGGCGCCGAAGGTGGTGTCCACCGTCATGCGACCCGACAGCAGGCCGCGGCACAAGGCGCCATAGGCCAGCACGGCCAGCCCGTGCTCGCGCGCATAGGGCAGCACGTCGCGCTCGATGGCGCGCTCGAACAGGTTGTAGGGCGGCTGCACCGACGCCAGCGGCAGCACCGCGCGGAACGCATCCATCTGCTCGGGCGAATAATTGCTCACCCCCACCGCCAGGATCTTGCCTTCGCGCTGCAACGCTTCCAGCGTGCGCGCCGTGTCCTCGATCGGCACCAGCGGATCGGGCCAATGGATCTGATACAGGTCGATGCGGTCGGTGCGCAGGCGGCGCAGCGAATCCTCCACCTCGCGCCGCAGCCGCTGCGGGCTGGAGTTGCGCCGCACGCCCTCGCCGGCCCATTCCAGGCCGCCCTTGGTGGCGATGACCGCCCGGTCGCGCATGCCCGCCAGGGCCTGCCCCACCATTTCCTCGGAATGGCCGAAGCCATACACCGGCGCGGTGTCGATCAGGTTGATGCCGCGCTCGACCGCGCCGCGCAGGGTGGCGATCGAGGCCGGGTCATCGGCGCCGCCCCCCATCCAGCCACCGATCGCCCACGTGCCCAGGCCGATTCTCGACACAGGCGTGGGGATGCCTTCAATACGCATGGTCTCGACCAGCATGACTTCTCCTACACAAAAGGGTTGATGAGTGTAGGTCAGGTATTATTGAATCGGATTCAACGATTTATTCATCTTCGCCCCGCTGTTCATGCCGTCCTACAGCCGCCACGACCTGGCCGATCTCAGCGCCTTTGCGGCCATCTGCCGGCGCGGCAGTTTCCGCCTGGCGGCCATCGAACTGGGCGTATCGACCTCGGCCCTGAGCCACGCGCTACGCAACCTGGAAGATCGCCTGGGCGTCAAGCTGCTCAACCGCACCACCCGCTCGGTCGCGCCCACCGAAGCCGGCAGCCGCTTGGCGGCGCAACTGGACCAGAGCTTCGGCGAGATCGGCGCCGCCCTGTCGGAGCTGGACCGCTACCGCAGCGGCCCGCTGGGAGGCCTGCGCATCAACGCGCCGCGCGATGCCTCGCGGCTGCTCCTCAGCCCGGTGCTGGCTCGCTACCTCGACGACTATCCCGGCGTGAAGATCGAGGTCGTGGTCGACAACAACATGGTCGACATCGTCAAGGCCGGCTTCGACGCCGGCATTCGCTTCGGCGACACGGTGCCGCAAGACATGGTCTGCACGCCGCTGACCCCGCCATTGCGCTGGGTGGTGGTGGGCGCGCCCGCCTATCTCGGCCGCCACGGCACGCCCAGGACGCCCGAGGACCTGTTGCGCCACGCCTGCATCCGGCTGCGGCTCGGCGACCAGACCATGTACCGCTGGGAACTCGGGCAGCCGCCGCGCGCGCACGCCATCGACGTGCCCGGCGCGCTGATCGTGAACGAAACCGACATGGCGCTGGACGCCGCGCTGGACGGCATCGGCCTGGCCTATTGCCTGGAGCGCTGCGCGGAGCCGCACCTGCGCGCCGGACGCCTGCGGCGCGTGCTGGACGAGTGGTCGCCAGCGGGCGCGCCGCTGGTCATGTACTACCCCAGCCGGCGGCAACTGGCGCCCGCGCTGAGCCGCCTGATCGAAGCGATCCGCGGCGCCAACGGGCTGCCCGGCGCGATCGACGGCTAGGCCCCGCCAATCGCCCCGCATGGGTCGCGCCGGTCCGCAGGCGGCGCCAGCCTGCTATCGTGGAGGCCAGCCCCCCCTTTCGGAGACGCCATGCCCGCCGATGCCCTACCCCAGGACCCCTTGCTGTTGCACACGATGCGCGATGGCATCGCCACGCTGCGGTTGAACCGGCCCGCGCAATTCAATGCGTTGTCCGAAGGCTTGCTGGACGCGCTGCGCGCGCGCATCGACGCGCTCGCCCGTGAACCCGGCCTGCGCTGCGTGATCCTGGAATCGGCCGGCCGCGCGTTCTGCGCCGGCCACGACCTGCGCGAAATGCGCAGCCAGCCCGCGTTCGATTACTACCTGGCGCTGTTCCGCAAGTGCGGCGGCGTCATGCAGGGCCTGCAGGCCCTGCCGGTGCCGGTCATCGCCAAGGTCCGCGGGGTGGCCACCGCGGCGGGCTGCCAATTGGTGGCGAGCTGCGACCTGGCCGTGGCCGCCGACAGCGCGCGCTTCGCCGTCTCCGGCATCAATGCCGGCCTGTTCTGTTCCACGCCGGCGGTGGCGCTGAGCCGCAACGTGTCGACCAAGCGTGCCTTCGAAATGCTGGTGACCGCGCGCTTCATCGACGCGGCGCAGGCGTGCGACTGGGGCCTGCTGAACGACGTCGCGCCGGACGCGGAGCTGGATGCGCGGGTCCAGGCGCTGGCCGACGTGATCGCGTCCAAGAGCCCCGCCGCGATCCGCCACGGCAAGCGCATGTTCTACGCACAGCGCCAGATGGCGCAGGCCGAGGCCTACGAATACGCCGCCGAAGTCATGGCGCGCAACATGATGGAAGAGGACGCGGCCGAAGGCATCGACGCCTTCCTGCAAAAGCGCGCGCCGCGCTGGCGCCCGTGATCGGCGGCGCTACGCCAGCCAGCCCAGCGCCCAGCCGCCCGCGGCGGCGGCCAGCACCACCCACAGCGGCGACCAGCGCGCATACACCAGCAGGCCGAACAGGCCCAGCGCCAGCGCGAAATCCGCCTTGGAGCGGATCGCGCCGGTCCAGACCGGGTCGTACAGCGCCGCCAGCAGGATGCCCACCACGGCCGCGTTGACGCCCGCGACCATGTTGCGCACGCCGGGTCGGCGCCGCAGGCCTTCCCAGAAAGGCAAGGCGGCGGCCACCAGCAGCGCGCCGGGCAGGAACACTGCCACCAGCATGGCCAGGCCGCCGGCCCAGCCCGGCAATGGACCGGACGAGACCGCGCCCAGGAAAGCGGCGAACGTGAACAGCGGCCCCGGCAGCGCCTGCGCCACGCCATAGCCCGCCAGGAAATCCGCGCTGGACACCATGCCGCCGCCAACCGCGGCCGTCTCCAGCAACGGCAGCACCACGTGCCCGCCGCCGAACACCAGCGCGCCCGCGCGATAGAACCCGGCCAATTGCGTCGCCAGCGGCGCGTCCGACAGTGACGCCCATAGCGACAACCCCGCCAGCAACAGCGTGAACAGCGACAGGCAGAGATAACCGGCGCTGCGCGACACGCTCTCGGCCCGGTTCGCCAGCAGCGGCCGAGGCGGCACCTGCAGCAACACGGCGCCGGCCGCCGCGCCCAGCACGATGGCGCCGATCTGCCCCAGGGTGGTCGGTAGCGCGACGGCGATCAACGCGGCGACGATGGCCAACCCGGCGCGCGGCGCGTCCGGACAGAGCGAGCGGCCCATGCCCCACACCGCCTGCGCGATCACCGCCACGGCCGCCACCTTCAGGTCATGCACCAGCGGCAGGCTGGCCAGGCCGCCGAAACGCGCCAGCCCCAGGCCCAGCAGGATCATTACCAGCGCGGACGGCAGCGTGAACGCAAGCCAGGCCGCCAGCATGCCCGTCCACCCGGCCCGTTTCAGGCCCAGCGCCATGCCGACCTGACTGCTGGCCGGGCCCGGCAAAAACTGGCACAACGCCACCAGATCGGAAAACGCATAATCGTCGAGCCAACGGCGGCGATCGACGAATTCCTCGCGGAAATAGGCCAGGTGCGCCACCGGGCCGCCAAAGGCGGTCAGGCCGAGCCGCAGAAAAGCGAAAAAGACCTCCGCACAGGTTCCGCCTCCAGCCGTCTCGGCCTCGCTGGCCACCGCTTTACTGGCGACGCGTTCATCGTGGGAAGGGGGTTGCGGCGGCATCGGGCTCGACACTCTGGAACGGTTGGCGCCGGCCGGTCGCGCGGCGGCGTGATTCAAGCTTATAGCCGGGCGGCGCGGCAGTTTCAATCGTTCGCGCGGCACGGTTCCGCCAGAGTACTGCATCAAGCTTCACAATTTCCATACAAAATCCGTTGGATAGCCCGATATCCGCTCTGTAGAATACGCCGGCCCACCGCGGTGGCCAGACGCGTCGAGCGGCAAATGTGCGGCGCCCGCGCCCACAGGAATTCCAGAATGCTCAAGTTCACGATCCGTATTTTCGTGGTCGCCGCCATCGCCTACATTGCCGCCTCGCAATTAGTCAACCGCAGCCTGGGTTATCTGCTCGAATCGATCAGCGCCGATCTGTCGTACGAGGCCGTGCGCGGCCAGATGTACGCGCTGCATAAAGAACTCGATCCGATCGAGCCCGAATCACGCGCCGCCTTCATCCGCGATTCCCTGCGCCCGCACTATGGCCTGGAATTGAAGCTGGTGACACCGGAACGGATCGAAGCGACCGAACAGGAAAAGCAGGATCTGGCCACGCGCGGCTTCATCATGCGCGACGAATACAACACCTATCTCGCTCCCCTGCCCGGCGAACCGCGGCAATGGCTGGAGATGCGCCTGCCCGGCGAACCCACGCTGGAAAAGTGGATCACATGGGGCGCGTGGCTGGCGCTGAGCATGGTGCTGGCGGCCGTGCTGCTGCTCCTGTGGGCGCTGCCGGTGTGGCGCGACCTGGATTCGCTGCGCAACGCCACCCTGCGCATGGGCCAGGGCGACCTGGGCGTACGCGCGCGCCTGTCGCATTTCTCCGGCATCCGCCATGTCGGCGAGAGCTTCAATCAAATGGCCGAGCGCATTTCGGCGCTGGTGGAGAATCAGCGCAGCCTGACCAACGCCGTCTCGCATGAATTGCGCACGCCGCTGGCTCGGCTGTCGTTCGAGGTCGACATGCTGGGCCAGGAGAAATTCCAGGCGCGGCGCGAACAGATCCTGCACGACATGCGCACCGATATCCGCGAGCTCGAAACCATGGTCGACGAACTGCTGGTGTACGCGCGGCTGGAACGTCCCGCCGACGACGTCGTCAAGCAGGAAACCGTGGACGTGCGCGACTGGCTCGGCGAAGCGCTGGCGCAGGTGGCGCACCAGGCCGACGCGCGCGGCGTGCATTGCCACGTGCGCGACGGCCTGCCGGCGCATGTGCAGTTGCATCCGCGCTACATGAGCCGGGCGCTGCTCAACCTGGTCCAGAACGCCGTGCGTTACGCCAGCGCGCGCATCGAAATCTCGCTGACGAGCTGCCCGACGGGCGGCTACGAATTGATCGTCGATGACGACGGCCCGGGCGTCGCGCCTGTCGATCGCGAGCGCATTTTCGAACCCTTCATCCGGCTCGACGAAAGCCGCGACCGCGGCACCGGCGGCGCCGGCCTGGGCCTGGCCATCGTCAAGCGCGTGGCAGCCAGCCACAAAGGCACCATCGAAGTGCGCGAAAGCCCGTTGGGCGGCGCGCGCTTCATATTGCGCTGGATGTCCACGCCCGTCGCGGCGGATTCAGCAGGTAGTTGCTGATGTCGAACGCGCCGTCCTCCGGATCGGTGAACTTCTGCGCTGCGGCGGCGCCGCAGACCAGCCACAATCCCAACACACGCGAGACACTCCGCATAGACGGCTCTCCCGACGACTCGGTCCGGCGACCTGGCCGGACGCCGGACCACGGCGCGTTGGCGCGTTTCAGAACACCAGCGTGGCCGATGCCATGAAGGTGCTGCTGCTATCCAGGCGGTTGGTGCTGCTGAGGGTCGGCACCCAGCGCAACCCGAGCGACAGCGAGCGCTTGTCGGCCAGCTTGCGGTCATAGGTGAGGACCGGACCCAGCGCCCAGTCGCGGCCCCGGAAGCCATTCAGCCGGTCGGCGGTGGGACCGCTGTCGCTGCCGAGCTGCTGTTGCGTGCCGAGCAACCGTTTTGGCGTGTAGTAATGAATTAACCAATAGTGCGATCGGTTTTACCGGACGGCGCGATCGAAACAAATCGCAGGGCGCGCGGGGCGCAAATAAGAAACGCAGATAACAAAGCGGGAATGCCCCTTTCGGGGATTCCCGCCCATATTGAAAATACCGCGGCGCGTCGTCAGGCTGGCGCGGCCGCCCTGCGCGCATGGATCTGGTCAATGCGCAGTCCATCGCGGCGCGTGATCTCGAAGCGCCAGTCGCGCCACGCGATCACGTCGCCGGTTTCCGGAATCCGCCCTTCCGCACGCAGCAGCCGGCCCGCCAGCGTCGCGTCGTCGGCGCCCTCGGCCAGCTCCGCCGCCTCCAGCACCCGCGCCGCTTCGGCCAGCGCCAGGCGCCCGTCCAGCAGCCAGGAACCATCCGACAATTGCAGCGCTTCGGGCGGCGCCTCGCTATTTTCCGGCAGCTCGCCGGCCACCGCGGTCAGCACGTCCATCGGCGTCACCAGCCCTTCGCACACGCCGTGCTCGTCGACCACGATCAGCATGTGGTCGCGCGAGGCGCGCAGTTCTTCCAGCACCTTCAGCACCGGCGTGGTTTCCATCACGTAGCGCGGCTCGCGCGCCAGCTCGACCAGGTCGATCGGACCCGGGTTCTGCAGCAGCGGCAGCAGGTCCTTGAAGTGCAGCACGCCCAGCACGTTGGCCGGATCGCCGGCGCACAGCGGCAGGCGCGAGTGGCCCGAGGCGAACTTGCGCACGATCGCGTCGGGCGTGTCGGCCACATCCAGCCAGATCATGTCGCCTCGCGCCACCATGATCGCGCGCACATCATGCGCGCCAATGGCCAGCACCCGTTCGATCATGGAGCTTTCCTCCGGCGCGAACGCCGGTTCCTCGCCGACGCTGTCCACCAGCGCCACCACATCGTCGGCCGGTTGCGGCGCCTGGCCGCCGCGGCCGGCGCGCAACAGCCGCAGCACGGCCTGCGCGGTGCGCTGGCGGCGGCCCAGGGCATGCGCGCCCTTGGCCCGGTTGCGGCGCGCAAGCTGGTTGCACAGCTCGATCAGGATCGAGAAGCCGATCGCGGCGTACAGGTAGCCCTTCGGCACGTGGAAGCCCAGGCCTTCGGCCACCAGGCTGAAGCCGATCATCAACAGCAGGCCCAGGCACAGGATCACCACGGTGGGGTGACGCGCCACGAAGCCCATCAGCGGGCGGCTGGCCAGCATCATCACGGCCATGGCCACCACCACCGCGATCATCATGATGCTCAGGTCCTGCACCATGCCGACCGCCGTGATCACCGAGTCCAGCGAGAACACCGCGTCCAGCACCACGATCTGCAGGATCACCTGCCAGAACACCGCATGCTGCACCTTCTGGCCGCTGTCATGGCCGCTGCCGCCCTCGACGCGCTCGTGCAGCTCCATCGTGCCCTTGAAAAGCAGGAACAGGCCGCCCAGGATCAGGATCAGGTCGCGCCCCGAGATCTCGGCGCCCAGCACGGTGAACAGCGGCGCGGTCAGGGTCACCACCCAGGCGATGCTGGCCAACAGGCCCAGACGCATCAGCATGGCCAGCGTCAGGCCGATCATGCGGGCGCGGTTGCGCTGCGCCGGCGGCAGCTTGTCGGCCAGGATGGCAATGAACACCAGGTTATCGATACCCAGCACGATTTCAAGAATGACCAGCGTCGCCAGGCCAAGCCAGGCGGTCGGGTCGGACATCCAGTCAAAGATCATCAACGTTCCACAAGAAGACTCAGAAGCGGGCGAGCGCGCGGGTCCGGCAACGCCGGGGCCATGGCGAGGGGCGAACTCGGAGAGAATGGAGCTGGGCCGCGCGTGCGCAAGGCGCGGACGGTGTCGGACAGGCCGGCGGCGCGCGGCCGCCTATGCGGGGCGTGGGCGCTGCGGCGAGATCGCGCGGAGCCGGCCGTGCGGGGCCGGACGCCGGAAGTCGGCAGGGAGGGGAAACCGGGCGCCGCCACGTGAGCGGCGCCATACTAGGAGGCGGGTCGTCGGTCATAGATGGCGAAACCGTCCTCGCTTGCCGGGCAAGCGCAGGCCGCGTGTTCCGCCGTGCTCTCATTCTTTCAGGAACCTGAATATTAGCTGAAATGTAAGCGAGAGAAAAATCCGGGACGACCCGCATCGGGAGGGTGTCGCCGTCATCGAATCAGTGACAAACTCGATGCTCATACATATAAGCTGTCGCGGGATCCCTTTCACTCGGGAGCCGAACGCTCCGAAGGTTGTCGCCTCGCGGACCGCGCGCCGGGGGCCAGCCTCGCCGGACGCAGGCTCCGCCGCTGGAGCGATGAATGAAAGACCAACCTGTTTCCGCACGCCGCGGGCTGCTCAAGGCCCTGGCCGTGGGCGTGCCCGGCGCCGTCTGGGCGCCCCATGCCGCCGCCGCGCCCGAGGCCACGCCGGCCCCTGCCGCAGCTCCTCCCAACCGCACGCTCAAGTTCTTCAACGCCCAGGAAGCGCTGGCGATGGACGCCATCGCCGCGCGCCTGATCCCGGCCGACGAGCTCGGCCCCGGCGCCAAGGAAGCCGGCGTGACCCAGTTCGTCGACGGCCAGTTGGCAAGCGCCTGGGGCGCGGGCGAGCAGTTCTACCGTCAGGGCCCGTTCGAGGCCGGCACGCCCGAGCAGGGCTACCAGTTGTCGTTCACGCCCGCCGAGATGTTCCGGCGCGGCCTGGCGGCGCTGGACGCCGCCACCCGCAAACAGGATGGCAAGCCCTACGCCGAACTGGACGCCCAGCGCCAGGACGCCTGGCTGCACGACATGCAGGCCGGCAAGCCGGATTTTTCGCCATTGCCGTCGGCCGTGTTCTTCCAGGCCCTGCTGGACGCCACCATCGAGGGATTCTTCTCCGACCCGCTGTATGGCGGCAATATCGACATGGTGGGCTGGAAGCTGGTCGGCTTTCCCGGCGCCTACGCCTCGTTTTCCAACGACATCGAGCGCCACGGCGTGATCTGGGCCGGCCGGCCCGTATCCATCGCCAATGCGCGCGCCCACGCCATGAAACCGGGAGATGGCCATGGCTAAGACGCTCCCCGCGGTGGATGTGGCGATCGTCGGCGGCGGCTGGACCGGCGCCATCATCGGCAAGGAACTGGCCGCGGCCGGCCAGCGCGTGGTGGTGCTGGAACGCGGCGAGGCGCGCTGGCCCTCGCCCGATTTCCAGGGCCCCTACGTCCACGACGAACTCAAGTACACGCGGCGCCACGAGCTGCACCAGAACGCGGCCACCGAAACCTTCACCTTCCGCAACAACACCGACCAGAAGGCGCTGCCGATGCGCCGCTGGCAGTTCGCCTACCCCGGCACCCACCTGGGCGGCGCCGGCAACCACTGGTCGGGCGCGTACTACCGTTTCGATCCGACCGACTTCCGCCTGCGCAGCCACTACACCGAGCGCTACGGCGCCAAAATCTTCGATCCCGAGCTGACCTGCCAGGACTGGCCGCTGACCTACGACGAACTGGAGCCATACTTCGACCGCTTCGACTACCTGATCGGCGCCTCCGGCCAGGCTGGCAACATCAAGGGCCAGAAGCAGGAAGGCGGCAACCCGTTCGAGCCGTGGCGCTCGCGGCCCTACCCCAACCCGCCGATGAAGGTGCCGTATGCGCCGGCGCTGTTCGGCGAGGCCGCGCGCAAGCTCGGCTATCACCCCTACGTGCAGCCGTCCGCGCTCTGTACCCGGCCCTATGTGAACAGCGAAGGCCTGCACATGAGCGCCTGTGTGTATTGCGGCTTCTGTTCCAACTTCGGCTGCGAGCACTTCGCCAAGGCCTCGCCGCAGGTCTGTATCCTGCCGGTGGCGATGAAGTTGCCGACCTTCGAGATCCGCACCGGCGCGCATGTGCTGCGGGTCGAGCTGACGCCGGACAAGAAGCGCGCGCGCGGGGTGACCTACGTGGACGCGGCCGGCGCCGAGATCTTCCAGCCGGCCGAGATCGTGGTGCTGTGCGCCTTCGGCATCAACAATGTGCGCCTGCTGCTGCTGTCCGGCATCGGCCAGCCCTACGACCCCGTGACCGACAAGGGCGTGGTGGGCCGCAACTACACGCACCAGACGACGTCCGGCGTGAACCTGTTCTTCGACGAGTCCGTGAACATCAATCCGTTCATGGGCGCCGGCGCCGTGGCGGTCACCATGGACGACTTCAGCGCCGACAACTTCGATCACGGCCCGCACGGCTTCGTCGGCGGCGGCTACCTGCAAATCCAGGTGGTCAGCGGCGCGCCGATCGGCTTTCATCCCACGCCAAAGGGCACGCCGGGCTGGGGCGCCGAATGGAAGAAGGCTGTCAAGCGCTACTACAACCACGCCGCCAACATCACCATTACCGGCTCGGCCCAACCGTGGCGCGGCGGCTACCTCAGCCTGGACCCCACCTACAAGGACGCCTGGGGCCTGCCGCTGCTGCGCGTGACCTACGACTTCCCCGACAACGACATCCGCATGTCGGCGTTCCTGACCGAACGCGGCGACGAGATCGGCCGCGCCATGAAAGGCGTGACGCAGACCGAGCCGGGGCCGCGCAAGCGGCCGTTCTCGGCCACCGTGTACCAGTCGACCCACCTGACCGGCGGCGCGGCCATGGGCAGCGATCCCGCCACCAGCGTGGTCAACCGCTACGGCCAGTCCTGGGACGTGCCCAATGTCTTCGTTACGGGCGCGGCGCTGTTTCCCCAGAACTCGGGCTACAACCCCACGGGCACGGTGGGCGCCACTGCCTATTGGATCGTCGAGAAAATCAAGGCGGACTACCTGCGTTCGCCGGGACGGTTGGTGTCATCATGATCGAACATCGCAACGGCATCTTCATCGCGGTGGCGCTGATGGTGGGCGTGCCCGCCGTCACACTGGTCGCCACCCTGCACCAGATGTTCGGCACCGGCGGCGACGGCACGATCCGCGCCTCCGCGGTGCAGGCCCCGCCCGCGCCGGCTCAACCCGCGGCGCCTGCGGCGTCGGGCGCGCCGCCGGCCTCGGCCACACCGGCCACGGCGGCGCCGGCGTCCTCCGCTGCGCCCGCCCCCTCGGCGGCCTCGCCGGCCGCGCCCGTGCCCGGGCGCAGCGCGCTGGACTTCAGCGCATCGCGTCCGGCCTGGGAGGGCTATCTTCGCGGCGCCGACCCCGAACAGGGCAAGCAGCTCGCCGCCGCGGGCAAGCCGGCGGCAGGCGTGCAGGCCTGTGTCGCCTGCCACGGCCAGGCCGGCATCACGCCCACCGGCGGCATCTTCCCCAACCTCGCCGGCCTGACGCCCGAGTACATCGCCAAGCAGTTGGCGGACTTCCGCCAGGGCACGCGCAAGCAGCCGCTGATGAACACCATCGCGCAAGCCCTGAGCGAGCAGGAAATCGGTCAGTTGGCAGCCTATTACGGTAGCCTGGCGGGACCGCCGCTGCACGTGGGCGAAGCCGGCGGCGAGGCGGCGCGCAAGCTCGACCAGGCCGGCGACGGCAGCCGCGCCCTGCCCGCCTGCGCCAATTGCCACGGCCTGCGCGGCATCGGCGAAGGGCCGTTGCTCCCGCGCTTGGCGGGCCAGTCCAAGGAGTACTTCGCGGACCAGATCAACGCCTTTCGCAACGGTTCGCGGCAGAACGACGATGTCGGCGTGATGCGCGCCTTCGCGCAGCGGCTGACCGACAGCGAGATCGAGGCGCTGGGCCAGTACTACGCGGGCACGCGCTGATCCGGCCACGGTCTCGGAGGGCGGCGCCCTGCCCGCGGCGCCGCCCTCCGAGGCCTTGCGTCCGACCTCGCTTTCGCCTGGCCGCCCCGTGGCGCGCGGGATGTGTTCCATTGCATATGAATATTCATCAAGTCTGTTTTTTTACTTGGTGTTTTCCCTAATCCCTTCATATAATTGCCGCACCATCAACCACCCCGAGATCATTGTGGACAACGACGGATGTAGTCGATACACGACTGCTTGCGCCGCTTGACGCAGGATCCGCAGAGTTTTCTGCCGAGTCCTGCGTAAAGCCAGGACACGGCTATTGGCCCGGCAGCCTCGCGCTACCCCGGCCTCGGCCCTCCCGATACCGACTTACCGACGCGATACGCGGGCTTTGTTGCGCCCGCCCCGCGCCCGGCGAGCGGCGCATGCATGTGGACCTTCCACCGTACTCCCGCCCGGAGACGACCATGCGCATCAAGAAATTCCTCCCCTTCCTGGATGGCGCCGCCGCCGTGCGCGGCGCCGACGCGGCCGCGCACGCCCCGGCCGCCGCCCCGACCTATCAGTTCACCATCGTCAGCCTCGCCGACACCCTGAACGCGCTGCGCAAGCAGTTGTACTACGAGCTGCAGGCCCTGAACCTGCGGGTCGTGAACGTACGCATCTCGCGCCAGGAAGCCGGCCAGCTCGCCAGCACCATCGTCACGCTGCAATGCCCGCCCCAACTGCGCGGCCTGCTCAGCGCCATCGCCCTGCGCCTGGGCCAGAGCCCTGACGTGCGCCGCGTGCACTGGGAAAACGAAGGCGGCGCCCGCATCGCCGTGCTGCCGGCCTGAGCCGCGGAAAGGAGACTGTCATGAAAGACCCGTACAAATGCCTCCTCGTCGCCCGGGTGGCAGCCCTGCTGCTGCTCTGGCTGCTGGCTTTCATCCTGACCGCCGCCTCCGTCTGGCAAATGCCCTGAGGCCGAGGCCCGCCGCGACCGCCCCGGCCCGGTGAAGCCGCCGGGGCCGGGGCGACCCGCATGCTGAACACGAGAACAACAACATGAAGAACTTCGAGAACATCCAGCTCCTCCCGCTGGCCAACACCCTCATCAGCCTGGCGGTGGCCTTCGTGCTCGGCTCCATCGTCGGCTTCGAACGCCAGTACCGCCAGCGCACCGCCGGCCTGCGCACCAACGCCCTGGTGGCGGTGGGCGCCGCCATCTTCGTCGACATGGCCTTTCGCGTCGGCGGCCCCGACGGCGGCGCGCGCGTGATTTCGTACGTGGTGTCCGGCGTCGGCTTCCTGGGCGCCGGCGCCATCATGCGCGAAGGCGGCAGCATCCGCGGCCTGAACACCGCGGCCACGCTGTGGGGCTCGGCCGCCATCGGCGCCTGCGCCGGCGCCTCGTTGATCCTGGAGGCAATCGCGGCCACCGTGTTCGTGCTTGCCGCCAATACGCTGCTGCGGCCGCTGGTCTCGTACGTAAACCGCCAGCCCGTCGACGCGCAGACCACCGAAGTCACGACCGTGATCCACGTCATCGCCCACGTCGACCAGCGCCAGGCCGCCATGACCGTGCTGGAAGACGTGCTCGAGGACGAGCAACTGCCCCTGTCCGAATTGAAGATCGACCAGTTCGGCGAGAACGAGGTCGAGATCGAGGCGGCGTTGAGCGAAGCCTCGGTGGACGAACTGGACCTGGACCGCGTCACCGCCCGGATCGCCGCCGCGCCGGGCATCCGCACCGCCTTCTGGGCCGCGCGCACGGTCTAGCGGCGAGGCGCCAAAACACTCTAGAATGGGCGCCGATCATGCGCCGCCCGTTCCCGTCCCTCGCTCGCAACGCCGCCTGCCTCTGGCTGGTGCTGGCGCTGTTCGCGCTCAAGGCTTTGGTGCCGCCGGGATTCATGCCCGCGACCCAGCAGCGCGGCACGCTGATCCAACTGTGCTCGGCCGCCGGCACCATCTGGGTGGCCGGTCCGTCCAGGCACAGCGACGCGCCCGACGAACGCCACGCGGCCCAGGCCGCCGCCTGCCCCATGGGCGCGATGCTGGCGGCGGTGGCCCTGCCATCGGCGGCCGCGCCGCTGCTCGCCGTCGGCGCGGTCATGATGCATCCGCTGGCGGCGCGCGCGCCTCCCGCGATCCACGAAGGATCCCCGCCCGGCCCGCCGCTCGGCGCCCGCGCCCCGCCCCTGCCACCGGTACCCCGCTGATCGTTCCGCCGCGCCTTGCGCGGCTTTCTTGGCTTACCGGGAATTCCCATGGTTTCTATTTCCGCCAGGACGCGCCGCGTCCTGCCCTGGCGCGTGGCCGTTTGGACCGCGCTCGCCTTCACGCCCGCGCTGCATGCGCAGGTTGCTTCCACCCTGGCTGCCCCCAAGGCGCCCGGCGTCGCCACGCTGCCGGCGATCTCGGTCGCGGGCGACACGCCCCTGGCCACCCTGCTGGAACAGGCCAGCACCGGCACCCTGCTGGGCCTGCGGCCGTTTGATACTCCCGCCAGCATCGACGTTATCAGCAACGAGCAGTTGCGCGCGCGCGGCGCGGTCAACGTCACCGACGCCATCACCCAGGCAGCCGGCATCAGCGCCATGCGCCATCCTGGCAATGGCGGCTCGTCGTTGTCATCGCGCGGCTTCACCGATTCGAACTCGGTGGCCCAGTTGTTCGACGGCGTGCGCCAGTTCGGCGGCGTCGGCCAGACGTTCCTCTATGATCCCTGGGCAGTCGAGCGCATCGAAGTCCTGCGCGGCCCGGCGTCGGTGCTGTACGGCGAAGGCGCCATCGGCGGCGTGGTCAACGTCATCCCGAAAAAACCCACCCGCGGCCCGATCGAGAACGAGATCCAGACCACCATCGGCACCCACGACACCCAGAGGCTGGGCTTCGGCAGCGGCGGCGCGCTGGATGACAAGTGGTCATACCGGCTCGACATCAGCGGCAACCACAGCGACTCGGGCATCAGCCTGGGCGACGCGCGCGACCTCGCGGTCACCGCGGCGTTGCGGCTGGACGTGTCGCCGGAGCTGAACGTCACGCTGACCCAGGCCTACGCCTGGCAGGAGCCAACGCGCTACTTCGGCACGCCGCTGATCGCCGGCAAGATCGACTACGACCTGCGGCGCCAGAACTACAACGTGGCCGACAGCAAGATCATCTACCGCGACAGCCGCACCGACCTGAAGGCGGAGTGGTCGCCGAACCCGGCCACGCTGGTGCGCAGCCGCGTGTACTACATCGGCAGCGACCGCGAATACCGCGACGCCGAAAACTACACCTGGCAGCCGGCCAGCGGCCTGATCCAGCGCAGCGCCTACACCGACATCCGCCACGACCAGCAACAGGTCGGCAATGTCACCGATGCGTCCTTCGACGGCCACCTGTTCGGCCTGGCCAACAAGGTGGCGCTGGGCTTCGAGCTGAACCACGCCACGTTCAAGCACACCAACAATTCGCCGTATTCCGGCACCTCGCTGGTGGACGCGTACGACGTCGATCACGGCCGCTTCATCAACGTCGCCGGCACCTCGCCGCGCTATCGCAACAGCGCCGACCAGTACGCGCTGTTCGCGGAGAACCGCCTCATGCTGACCTCCCGCTGGTCGGTGCTGGCGGGCGTGCGCTATGACCACATCGACCTGAAACGACGTGACCTGGTGGCCGACCAGACCGCGTTCGACACCACCTTCAACAATGTCGGCTGGCGCATCGGGACCGTCTACGACCTGCTGCCCACGCTGTCCGTCTATGGCCAATACGCCGAGGCCGCCGACCCGATCGGCAGCCTGCTGCTGCTGTCGCCGGCCAACAAGGACTTCAAGCTGTCCAAGGGCCGCCAGATCGAAGTCGGCGTGAAGCAGACCTTCTGGGACGAAAAGGGCCAATGGACGCTGGCGGCGTACCACATCCGCAAGGACAATCTGGTGACGCGCGATCCCAACGATCCGACACTGCGCCTCCAGGTCGGCGAGCAGTCGTCGCGCGGCCTGGAGGCGACGCTGGGCGTGGAATTGACGCCGGCCTGGCGCGTGGACCTGAACGCGGCCGTGCTGCGGGCGCGCTACGACGACTTCAGCGAATCGGCCAACGGCGTGGCGGTATCGCGCGCCGGCAACGTTCCCACCGACGTGCCGGAACGCGTGGCCAATGCCTGGGTCAGCTGGAAATTCGCGCCGCAATGGACCGCCAGCGCCGGCCTGCGCTATGTCGGCCGCCGCTTCGCGGATGCCGCCAACCGGCTCGAAATGGCGGGCTACACCACCACCAACCTGGCCCTGCAATGGGAGCCGCGGCGTGACCTGACGCTGGCATTGCGCGCGTTCAACGTGTTCGACCGCCAGTACGCCGAGACCGCCTACTACAACCAGACGCAATGGCTGCTAGGCGAAGGCAGGCGCGTCGAGCTGAGCGCCAACTACCGCTTCTGACTCACTGGGTGAGCAGGTCGGAGATCGCGTCGCCCAGGTCTTTCACGGCGCCGGCCACGCCGCCGGCCGCGCCCTCGGCCCCCACGCCGATCGCGCGGCCGAAGCCGCGCGCGATCTGGGCCGCGAAACCCCGCGAGGCCGAGAACTTCGGATTGTCGAGGCTGCCGGCCAGCTTGAACTCCATGCGCAGCGTGCCCTTGCGGTCTTCCAGCGCGGCCAGCACCGCCTTGCGCGGCAGCGAAAACAGCGAACCGTCGCCGCTGAACTTCAGATCGTGCAACGCCACCACGCCCGACGCGTTCAACTGCCGCTTGGCGACGGTGGTGCGCATGTCCAGGTCCATCGCGCCGCCGGCCAGCGATCCGGCGCCGTTCTCGGCCAGGTATGGCGCGGCATAGCGGATGTCCATGTTGCGCACCGCGACCGTCATGTCCGCGTCGCTGTCGCCCACCGCCAGCGAACCGCGCGCCTGCACCGTGGCCGCGCCGCTGCGGTTGTCGCGCACCGATCCCTTGAATTCCATCTGGCTCTGCTGGCCATCGGCCGGCAGCACCAGCGGATGCAGGCGCGCCGACACGTTCTCGAACGGAATGCGGTGCGGCGGCTTGGCGATGGCCGAGTCGATGAAGTCCAGCCGGCCGCCATCGAGGACGATATCGTCGACCCGGATCGGGCCCTTGTCGCGCGCCCGGCCGCCGTCGCCATCCGCCTCGCGCAAGGCCGCCTGCAGGGCCGGCGATATCTGCATGTCGCCGTCGGCGCTGCGCAGCACCGCGAAATCGAATCCCTCGATGGTGATCTTGCGGAAAACGGGCTGGCGCCGCAGCAGCGAGCCCCAGTCGGGCTCGGCCACCACGCGCTGCGCGCTGGCGGGCGCGACGCCTTCGGCGCCCGCGATCTTCACGTCCGTCAGCACCACCGCGTCGAACCCCAGCCGCACATCCGCCACCTGCGCACGCGGTCCCAGCAGGCCGGCGACGTGCCGCTCGATCAGGCGCATGCCGATCCAGGCAGCGGCGCCCAGCAGCAACGCCCCGAGCACCAGCGCGACCAGGAGCTTGCGCGCGAACGAACGGCGTGGCGTGGCGGAGGCGTTACCCATGGATGGTCCTGTTGACGATGCGCCGGAACGCGGCGGCTTCCCGGCGGGCCTTCTGGCGGCCCAGCCTGGCACCTTAGCGATCCCCGCGCCGGGGCGCAAGGCATACGGCGGCACCGGTGCGGCGCGATCAAGGGTCCGCCAGGGCGGATGCGGCGACGCCCGCGCCGGGTTTCCTGGCGCGGGCGTCACCGCCACCAGCCCCGCGCCTGCCGGCGCGGGCGGCTGGATCGCGGGCCGGCTAGCGGCCCGTCAACGCATCAGCGCTGCGTCTGCGAGCGCTGCCCGGACTGCCCCGGCTGCTGCCCCGGATTGCGGTCCTTGTCCATCTGCTGGCCGCCCTGGCCGGGTTGTTGCTGACCCGGCTGGCTGCGGTCCTTCGGGTTTTCCTGCGATTGCTGCTTTTGCGGCTGCTGTTGCTGACCGGGCTGCTGGCCGGACTGATTGGGGTTTGCCATGACAAATCTCCTCGCAAGCGGAACCATTCCGCGAGGAATTGCCCAGCAACTGCCGTGCCCGCCAAGGCGCGGGGCGCGCGGACCTGAGACGCGTGATACGGCACCGGTAATTTCGGGGCGCGGGAAGTAAAAAAGCGCGGCTATTGCGTGGTGACGTGCGCCGGCAGGCCGCTCTCGGCGTCCTGCGGATCGAAGGCGTCGAGCCAGGCGGAAGCGTAGCTGGCGGGCGCCGCCAGCGGTTCGCCGCGGTCGCGCTGGACGCGCAGCCGCATCATCAGGTCATCCAGCGGCATCGGCCGGCCCAGCGCGTAGCCCTGGCCATAGCGACAGCCCGCGGCCCGCAACGCCGGCACGTCGGCCACGTTCTCGACCCCTTCGGCCACCACCCGCCAGCCCATCCGGGTGGCCAGTTCGGCCGCGGTGCGCAGCACCTCGAAGGCAACCGCGCTGCGGCGCATGCGCGTCACGAAGTACTGGTCGATCTTGACCTCGGACAAGGGAATCGCCGACAGCAGTTTCAACGAGGCGTGGCCGGTGCCGAAATCGTCCAGGCTGACCTCGCAGCCGGCCTGTTCCAGCCGTTCCAGCGTGGCGCGCAGGGCTTCCAGTTCCCTGATCGGCTGGTCTTCGGTCAGTTCGACGCGCAGCAGCGACGCCGGCAGCTCGGCCACATGGATGCGGTCGAGCAGGAAATCGACCGCGCGTTCGTCGGACAGGGTCGAGGCAGGGGCATTGATGGCAATGGGAATCGCCATGCCGATGCGCCGCATGTTCTGCAGCATGTCGATCACGCGCTGCGCCACGCGCTCGAACAGGATCCGGTCCAGTCCCAGCCGGTTGACGGCGGGAATGAACTCAGCGGGCATGACCACGCCCAGTTGCGGATGCTGCCAGCGCGCCAGCGCCTCGGCCGATACGATGCGGCCCGTCAACAGGTCGACCTGCGGTTGCAACAGCACCCGCAGCCCTTCCTTGCCGGTAATCATGGCGGCGACTTCGTCGTCGCTCACCACCGAGCTTGTGGAAGCCTCGTGAGTTGGCGTCATGTTCGCTCCTTAAGCCCCCCGGAGTACGGCCTGCGCTGTCCGGGCGCAGAGCGGGGCACGTTGGACATGAGTATTCACAGTCGGCCTGCAGGAGTATCTTGCTGCCTTGCTTCTTACTGCCTTGTGTACTTACCCAGCGTAGTCGATCGCCAATGTTTTTTTATGCGATTTTGCGCATTTACTCCAGGGTATTTTGCACGCTTGCGGCGCCAAAGTCACACATATGTAACCAGTAGTATTCGGGTCATTCAGATTCATGAACACCGCATTTTTCGGACGCTCCTATTAATCGGTGTTGTTTGTCCTTGTCGACATGGTAGCGTTGCGGCTTTCCCGCCGTTCCGGCCTTTATTTCCACCCCGTTTTCGCTTGACTACCCTGCTCTCCCGCTGGCGCGTTTCATTGCGCCACGTCCTCTGGCTGGACGCCCTGCAAGCCGCCGCCATCAGCGCCGCCCCCGTCATCCTGGCCGTGCTGGCGCACGAGCCGCGCCTGGGCTGGACCGCCATCGCCGCCTTCTGGGCCTGCTTCGGCGATCCTGGCGGCCCGCTGCGCCAACGCGCCGCGTCGATGCTGGCGCTGGGCCTGATCGGCGCGCTGTTCTGCTTCCTGGCCAGCGCCAGCGCGCACAACCTGTGGCTGCTGCTGCCGCTCACGTTCGTCTGTTGCACCTTCGGCGGCCTGCTGCGCGTACTGGGCCCCGCGGCGGCCATCGTCGGCACGCTGCTGTCGGCCGGCTTCGTGGTGGCGGCCGAACTGCCGGCGCCGACGCTGGGCGCCAGCCTTTCGTATACGCTGTTCTTCGTCGCAGGCGCCCTCTGGGCCATCCTGATGACGGCGCTGGTGTGGCGCCGCCGTCCCTGGAAGGACGCGACCCACGCGGTGGCGCACTGCTATCGGGGCCTGGCCGACTTTGCCGACGCGCTGGCGCGCATGTATTCGGGCCTGGCGCCCGCCGCCGGGCCGCAGGCGTGGAGCGCCGTCACCCGTCCCCAGCGCAGCGGCGTGCGCGCCGCGATCGAGGCGGCCCGCGTGCGCATCCGCGAGGTGCAGGATGCGCGGCCGTCGCGGCGCGCCCGCGCGCAGCAATTGTTCTATTTGCTCGATAGCGCCGAAGACAGCTTCATCGCCCTGGTGGCCGCGGCCGATCTGCTGGAATCGAATGCCCCGCGCTGGCTCGGCCGCGCGGCCGGCGCCAATCTGTCACACGCCTTCCATCGCTACGCCAGCGTCGCCAACGCCATCGCCAGCACCTCGGACGTCAGCGACCCCAGGCAGGCCGAGTGCCTGCGCGAGCGGCTGGCGCATTTCGGCGCCGGCCTGCACGAGCTGCGCGGCGCCGCCATGGCCTATGCGCCCGACCTGGCAACCATGGTGCCGGTGCTGGACCGCCTGCAGCAGACCGCCCAGGCGATCATGCAGGCCCTGTTCGACCAGGATGGCACGCCCGCCACGCCCGCGCTGGCCGCGCGCGCCGATTCGACGGCGCGGCAGGCCTGGCGCAGCCTGCGGCAAAACCTGCGGTTCGAGTCGGACGCGTTTCGCCACGCCCTGCGCGTGGGCATCGGCGCCACCATCGCGGTGGCGTTGTCCAAGACCTTCGCGGTCAACCACGGCTACTGGATGTCGTTGACGCTGGTGTTCATCCTGCAACCCTACTTCGCCACCACCTGGCAACGCACCGTCGAACGCGTGATCGGCAGCGTCGCCGGCGCTGTCGGCGCCTCGCTGCTGGGCCTGCTGCTGAGCACCCCGCTGTCGGTGGCCCTGGCGGTGCTGCCGATCGCGCTCGGCACGTTCGCGGCCCGCACCATCCACTACGCCTTGTTCACCTTTTTCCTGACGTCGCAGTTCGTGCTGGTCAGCCACATCCAGCAGCCCGACATCTATGAGCCGATGCTGGCTGCGCTGCGCGCCTTCAACAGCGTGCTGGGCGGCGTGCTGGCCCTGCTGGTGGGCTTTCTGGTGTGGCCCGAAAAGGAACCGCGCCAATTGGCCGGCGCCCTGAGCCGCGCGCTGGCACGCCATGCCGACTATGCGCGGGCGCTGACGGCCGACAAGAGCGGCGCGGCCCCCGCGGCCGACATCGTCGGCCTGCGCCGCCAGGCCTGCCTGGCCGCCGACAACGCCGAAGCGGCATTGCAGCGGCTGCAACAGAATCCCGTGCACCGCGACCGCAAGGTGGACACCGCGGTCAACCTGCTGAACGCGATGCGCCGCGTCACCGCCGCCGGCACCGTGCTGGAGATCCAGCCGCCGCTGCCGCCGGACAGCGAAGCCGCGCCGGCCCTGCGCGACTACGGGCTGGCGCTGGCGCACGCGCTGCATCCGCAGGAGCCGGCCCCCGTGGTCGAACTGCGCCAGTTGGCGGTGCCGGCCGCCGTCAACGCGGCCGCGCCAGCGCTGGCCGGGCCGCTCGACCGCATCGCCCAACAGGCGCGGCAGGTGCGCCAATTGCGCGACCGCCTGCAGCAGACCTGACAACCCGCGGCCGCTTGCGGCAACCCCGCGAAACTGCGGGGCGCTTGACGCGCATCAAGGGCCGAATGCCCGGAACGCGCAACGATGGAGACCTACCGCGCTCAAAAGGAGGCCGCCATGTATCGCCGCATTTCCGTCCACCTGGACCACGGATTCGATTGCCCCCGCCGCACCCGGGTGGCGCTGGCCCTGGCCAAGCGCCACCAGGCCGAGCTGGTCGGCATCTATGCCAGCTCCGCCCCGCCGCAGTATTACTACGGCGAATCGGTGCTGATGTCGAAAACGCTCAACGTGATGCGCGACCTGCAGGCGCAGAACCGCGGCGCGGTGCAGACCGCCTTCCTGGAAACCGTGGCGGCGGCCGACGTGCCGGCCGCGGTCCGCGCCGGCGCCAGCTCCCCAAGCGCCAGCATGGCGCGGCTGGGCCGCACCAGCGACCTGCTGGTGGTCAGCCAGCAGAACCGCGAAGACGTCGAGGCCGTGCACGAAAATGAATTCGTCGAACAGACTTTGCTGACCGCCGGCCGTCCCGTGCTGGTGGTGCCGTCCAGCGGCGATTTCCCGGTGTTGGGCGAACGCGTGCTCTATTGCTGGGACGGCAGCCGCGAGGCCGCCCGCGCGCTGGCGGACGCGGCGCCGCTACTGCGCCTGGCCTCGCACCTGGTGGTGCTGACCATGGATGAGGGCGCCGCCACCCGCGACGACGAGGCCGTGCCGTTCGAGGATCTGGCCACCTACTGCATCGCCCAGGGCATGCCGGCGCCGGACCACGTCCGCCGCGACGTCAAGGGCGTCGGCGTGGGCAGCACCATCCTGAACGCCGCCGCCGACTACAGCGCCGACCTGATCGTGATGGGCGCCTACGGCCACAGCAAGTTCCGCGAATGGGCGATGGGCGGCGCCACGGCGTCGATCCTCAGGACCATGACCGTGCCGATCATGTTCTCGCACTGACCCTCGCCCGACGCCGTCGGCGCCTCAGCCCTGCTGCGGCACCGGCGTCAGCACCGGCTTGCCGGCGAAATGCGCGGTGGCGTTCTCCAGGAACAGCGCCACCGTCGCCGACACCGCTTCCGGCGAGCGCCCCGCGCTGTGAGGGGTCAATACCACGTTGTCCAGCTTCAGCAGCGCCGGCGGCACCACCGGTTCGCCTTCGACCACGTCCAGCCCCGCGCCCGCGATGCGGCGGCCGGCCAAGGCGGCGATCAACGCCTCGGTGTCGACCACGCTGCCGCGCGCGATGTTCACCAGATAGCCCTGCGGTCCCAGCGCCTCGAGCACGGCCGCGTTCACCAGGTGCCGCGTGTCGGCGCCGCCCGGCGTCGCCACCACCAGGAAGTCGCTGGCCTCGGCCAGCGCCAGCGCGCTGTCGTAATAGGTGTAGCCGCTGTCGGGGCGCGGCCGCCGGTTGTAGTAGCCGACCGTCATGCCGAAGCCGTGGGCGCCGCGCTTGGCGATCTCCTGGCCGATGGTGCCCAGGCCCACGATGCCCAGGCGCTTGCCCGAGACCTGCGGCCCCATGAAGCCATTCCAGTGCCCCTGCCGCACCCAGGCGTCGGCCTGCGGCAGGTGACGGGCGGCGCCCAGCAGCAGCGCCATGGCGTGATCGGCCACCGAGGTGGCATTGGCGCCGGGGCCATGCGTCACCCGCACGCCGCGCGCGCGGGCGGCGGCCAGGTCGATGTTCTCGAAGCCGACCCCCAGCGAACAGATCAGCTCGAGCCTGGGCAGGGCCGCCATCTCCTCGGCGTGAAAGCCGGTGGCGCCCCGCGTCAGCACCACGCGGATCTCGTCGGCGTGGTCGCGGATGGCCTGGGCGCGCTGCTCGGACGTGGTGGCAAGAATGCAGCGAAAGCCGCGGTCTTCGATGACCGGCAGGAAATCATGCACGCTTTCAATCAATATCAACAGGGGGATCTTCATGTCGCTACGGCTCGGAGGCGGTGAAACTGCAATGGCGCCAAAAAAGCGCCGCCAGATATTACGCCTCGGTACAATTGCGCGCCACCCGCCGTCGCCGCCATTGAACGCCCCATGAAAGCCAAGCTCCGCAAGTCCCTGCGCTCCGCCGTGTCATTCCTGCACCGCTGGACAGGGCTGATCCTGGGAAGCGTGCTGGTGCTGGCGGGTCTGAGCGGCAGCCTGCTGGCCTTCGACCACGAGCTTGACGGCTGGCTGAACAGCGCGATGCTGCGCAACGCCGCGGGCGTCTGCGCCGCGCCGCTGCCGCCTTCGGCCGCGGCCCGCGCGGTCGAGCAGGCCTGGCCCGGCGCCACGATCGCCGCCGTCACCCTGCCCCAGGCGCCGGCCGACAGTTATCGGGTGCAATTCAAGCACGCGTCCACCGCCGACAACGAAGCCGGCGTGGACGCCTGTTCCGGCCAGTTGCTGGCCAGCCGCGACCGCGATGCGGTCACGCTGGACCGCGCCCACCTGATGCCGCTGCTGTTGCGCTGGCACATGACCCTGCTGCAAGGCAAGACCGGTCGTGAAGTGCTGGGCTGGCTCGCCGTCGTCTGGGTGGCATTGCTGCTGGCCGGCATCTACCTGGCATGGCCGCGGCCCGGTCACTGGCGCCGCTCGGTCACGGTCACGCGGGGCGTCGGCGCCTTCCGCACCAGCTACGAACTGCACCGCGCCGCGGGGCTGGTCTCGGCGCTGTTCCTGCTGGTGGTGGCCGGCAGCGGCTTCTTCATGGGCCTGCCGCAACTGGGCCGGCAACTGGTCGCCAGCGTCGCGACCCTGCCCGCCGACGCGCGCGCCGCCACACAGGCGCCGCTGGCCGCGGGCGAATCCGAAATCGGTTGGGATGGCGCCGCCGCCAAGGCGCGCGCCCTGGCGCCGGCGGACGCCACGCTGGTCATGCTGCGCCGCGACCCGGCGCGCGGCGTCTACCAGGCACGAGTGCGCCGTGCCGACGACTGGCAGCCGGTCGGCACGTTGCGTCTGTTCCTGGCGATGCGCGGCGGCGAACCGCTATCGCGCGCCGACCCGATATCAGGCACGACTGCCCAGCGTTTCCTGGCGGTGATGTTCCCGCTGCATTCCGGCAGTCTCTATGGCCTGCCGACCCGCATCCTGACGGCCGTCCTCGGCCTGCTGCCGCTGCTGTTCTTTGTCACCGGGCTGGTCATCTGGGTCAGCCGCCGCCGATTGCGGCACCGTGGCCGGCAGGCCGCGCAGGCGCGCGCTCGCGCGGCGCAAGAGCACGCCTGAAGCGCCGGCACGCGGCGCGGCAACCCGCCTGAACCACCGCCGCGCGGCGCGGCAGCCCGCCTGAACCACCGCCCCGCGGCGGTCCGGACCGGCTGCGCGTTCGGCCGGGCGGTCCTCGCGATCCGGCCCGGCCCCCGCGCTATATGCGCCCTGTCAGCAGCAGCACGATCAGCACCACGAGCACGATGCCCAGCAGGCCGCTGGGGTAATAGCCCCACCCGCGGCTATATGGCCAGGCGGGCACCGCGCCGATCAGCAGCAGGATCAGGATGATCAACAGAATGGTAGACATGATGGCTCCGTTTGTTCTTGGTTGATGCGCAGGCAAGAGGGCAATCAGTGGATCGTCCGACGCGTCTTTTCGGGATGGGACGGCTCGAGCGGCGGCAGGTCCACTTCGGGCTCGTCGGTATCGGGATCGACCGGCAGGTCACCCGGTGGCGACCCCGGCGGGATCGGCTCCGGCTTGGGCGGAACGTGCAAGTGCTGAAGGTAAGGCATGGCTTGCTCCTGTAAAAATGTTGCTTGGCGCGCGGCCGGAATTCCCCGGTTCGCCCCTTGCCCGATGCGCTGACGCTCACTGGCGCGTCAGCGCGAAAACACGCGACAGCTCGCGGTTGAATGCAGGGATGTCGTCCGGCTTGCGGCTGCTGATCCAGCGGCCATCCACCACCACTTCCTGATCGACCCACTCCGCGCCGGCGTTGCGCAGGTCGTCGGCCAACGAGGGCCAACTGGTCAGCTTGCGTCCCTTGACCAGTCCTGCGGAAATCAGCAGCCAGGCGCCATGGCAGATCACCGCCACAGGCTTGCCGGCCTCATGCATGGCGCGCACGAAGGCGCGCGCCTCGGGATGCAGGCGGATCTCGTCGGCGTTGACCACGCCGCCCGGCAGCAGCACGGCGTCGAACCGCTCCGGCTGGGCCTCGGCAAACATCAGGTCGGCCTCGACCGACTCGCCCTTGTCGTGATGGCGCATCCCCCGTACGGGCCCGCGGCGGGCCGACACGACCACCGTGCGCGCGCCCTGCTGCTGTAGCGCGTCGCGCGGCTCGGTCAGTTCCACCTGTTCAAAGCCATCCACCACCAGGATGGCGACGTTGAAATCCTGCAATGTCTTGGTCATTCGAAACTCCCTGTCTGTGGCAAGGACCGGGACAGCAAGTGGCGTGCCCGCGCATGGCGGGGGCAATGGAGGGAGCAATCCGGCCAGGCGCAAGCCGGGCACGGCATTTGCTCCGGCGCTGGCGCCGATTGCTGGAGGAAAGATGGCAAACCGCAACCCGCAGCCGACGGCCAGCGCCGCCGACGACGCGCTGATCTACCTGGACGACACCACGCCGGGCTATTCCCGGGTGCGGGTCAATGGCACGACCTTCCATTACCTGGATACCGCGGGCAGGCGCATCCGCCGCGCCGCGGAACTGGCCCGCATCCGCGCGCTGGCGATCCCGCCCGCCTATGAGGATGTGTGGATCTGCCCCGACCCGCGCGGCCACCTCCAGGCCACCGGCCGTGACGCCCGCGGCCGCAAGCAATACCGCTACCATCCCGCCTGGGCGCGTCTGCGCGATGCCGACAAATACCAGAGCCTGAGCGAATTCGGCGCCCGGCTACCCCGCATCCGGCGCCAGGTGCGACGGGACATGCAGGCGCCGGGCCTGCCTCGGGCCAAAGTGGTGGCGGTCGTGGTGCAACTGCTGGAAGACACGCTGATCCGCATCGGCTACCGTGAATACGCCCGCACCAACAAATCCTATGGCCTGACCACGCTGACACGGCGGCACGCGCACGTCAGCGGCGACCAGTTGCGATTCCGTTTCCGCGGCAAGAGCGGCGTCGCGCACGATGTCACGGTCAGGGACCGGCGCATCGCGCGGATCATCAAGCGCTGCCTGGACATTCCAGGCCAGCAGTTGTTCCAGTACCTGGACGCCGACGGCAGCGCCCACGGCATCGATTCGGAGGCGGTGAACGCGTACCTGCGCGAGGCCGGCGCGGCCGATTTCACCGCCAAGCATTACCGCACCTGGGCCGGCTCGGCGCTGGCGTTCGCGGCGCTGCAGGCCCGCCCCTACGTCGACGAGCGGCAGGCGCGGCAGGAAGTCGTCGACGTGATCCGGCAGGTGGCGCAGCGGCTGGCCAATACGCCCGCGGTCTGCCGCGCCTGCTACGTGCATCCCTCCATTATCGAGGCCTACCTGGCCGGAAAGCTGCCGCCCAAGGCGCCGGCGCCGCCCGGCCCGCGCGGCCTGGATGCCGACGAGCGCCGCCTGCTGGCATTCCTGCGGACCACGCCATGACGAATGCCGCGGGCCGTCACAGAATCGAGGAACGGGCGTTCTTGGCGCGAGGTTGCGGCTTGGCGTTGTCGGCCCAATTCGATTCGGTCTTGTCGTCGGCCACCCGTCGGCCATCGCGCGCCGCTTCGTCCGGCGTGGACGCGGTGGGCTTGGCCGGCTGTCGCGGCACATCGACCGGCCCTCGCGGTGGCAGCACTTTGGCGCCGTCATGCTCTGCCGGGGTGGTTGCCGCCTTGCGGCCGGAAGGTCTGGAGGATGTCATCTGCGCGCTCCCAATGATTCCGATGTATGTAGATCCATGCTACGGCATGGTTGAGCCGGACACTGCGCATCGCCCGCCCAAATTGCAAGCGGATGTGGCAACCCGCGCAGGAACGGCGGTTCCCCGGTAAAACGAACATTCACTTCTGGAGTTTTCCCATGGCCAATACCCATACGCCCCTGCCTTCGGATTTCCCCGAGAACGGTCCTGACGATCGCGGCGCGCGCCGCCGGCGGCGCCACCCTGAAAGTTGGATCGACGACCTCGAGGCCACTTTGAGCGACGCCTCGGCCACCGATCTGGAGGCGCTCAAGGCCCGCCTGGCCGAGCAATTGCGCGACACGCGCCACAGCCTGCGCGATGCCTCCGACAGCGCCCAGGACATGGTGCGCGAGACCATCGACTGCACCGAGCAGTACATCCATGCGCGCCCATGGCAGGCGATCGGCCTGGTGGCGGGCGTCGCTTTCCTGTTCGGCGTTGTGGTCGGCCGCCAATAGCCTCAGGCGCGTCCGACCGGTCCGGCCCCGGAACGCGCGGGCGGGCACAACAGTTGCTTGGACTCCTTCGAGGACGCAACCGCGTCCGTTACTTCGAGGGAGACCGGCATGACCCAATCCGACAAGGCAGCGACCGGCGCGCGGCCTCACCCAACCCCGCCCATGCCTGGCCAGCATTTGCCGAAGCCCGGCATGGAGGCCGACATGGCGCTACGGCCGCAGTACCAGGCGCCCGACTATCGTGGCAGCGGCAAGCTGTCGGGCATGGCGGCCATCGTCACCGGCGGTGACTCCGGCATCGGCCGCGCCGTCAGCGTGCTGTTCGCGCGAGAAGGCGCGGACGTGGCGGTGGTCTATCTGGATGAGCACGAAGACGCCCGTGAAACGCAGCGCGCGGTCGAGGCCGAAGGCCGGCGATGCCTGCTGCTGCCCGGCGACGTGCGTGAATCCGCCTTCTGCACGCGCGCCGTGGAACAGGCGGCGCAGGCCTTTGGCCGGCTCGACGTGCTGGTGAACAACGCGGCCTACCAGCAGCATGACGACCGGCTGCAGGACATCAGCGATGAGAAGTGGGACAAGACCCTGCGCACCAACATCCACGGCTATTTCTACATGGCGCGCGCCGCATTGGCGTACCTGCAACCCGGGGCCGCCATCATCAACACGGGGTCCGTGACCGGGCTGCGCGGCAGCGGCGGATTGCTTGACTACTCCACCAGCAAGGGCGCCATCCACGCCTTCACCCGGGCGCTGGCGTCCAACCTGGCGCCGCAGGGCATCCGCGTCAACGCCGTCGCGCCGGGTCCGGTATGGACCCCCTTGAACCCGGCCGACAGGGACGCCGAAGCCATCAAGTCATTCGGCAAGAATACGGATCTCGGCCGGCCCGCCCAGCCGGAGGAGATCTCGCCCGCCTATGTCTTCCTGGCCTCGCCCGCCTGCGCCAGCTACATCACCGGCATCGTGCTGCCGATCACGGGCAGCGCGGGCGACTGACGCCCACCCGCCCGCGGGGCGCTATTTCCCGGGGGCCACCGAGGCCGGCGCGGCTCGTTCCGCGGGCGACACCGGCGGCGGTTCGCCGGGCGTCGCGGGCGGCATCCGCTCCGGGTTGGCGGCCGGGTCGCGCTTGAGCGCACGCGCCAGCGCAAGGTGGTCGCCGAGGGTGGACACGTGGCGCGCGGCAAACTCGCGGATTTTCGCGTCGCCGTCCTGCCCGGCCGCGGCGCGGTAGAGCTTCTCGGCCTTTTCGTGGGCCTGCAGCGCCACCTGCTCGACATACAACGCGTCGAATGCCGGGCCGGTCTTGCCCGCAAGCGCCTCCAGCATGCGCTGGTCGGATGGCTCCGCCTTGCCCGGCAACGCCACCTTCCTGTCATCCGCGAGTTGCCGCAGTTCGCGGTCCAGCTCCGCGTAGCGAGCCTGCATCTTGGCGGCAAACGTGTGGACCTCGGTGCTGCCAGCGCGTTCGCCGGCCAGTTTCGCCGCCTCGACCTGGAATGCGTCGGCCGCCGCGGCCGCCTGCAGGAAATGGCTGTCCGCCGGCGACACGGCTGCCGCGCGCGCGGCCAGCGGCGCGGCCAACAGCGAAAACAGGCAGGCCGCCACCAGCCCTTGCCACAAAGTCCTCTGGTTCATGACCTTCTCCTTACCCGCCCCACGGGCGCTTCATGGCGGTTCATGGCGTCACGGAAGGCGCCTCGACATGACGGGGCGGCTTGAGCGGGTCGAAGTCTTCCCATTTGCCGTCCAGCCATCGCCCCTGGGCCCGCTCGATGTCGTGTCCCCCCGCTTCGCGCAGCACGCGCCGCGCCGCCGACTCACGCTCCGGCGCGACCGGCAGCGCCAGCATCACCCCGGCCTGTCGCAACGGAGGATGAGCCTGGGGTGCCGCGGCCGCGGGCCGGCGTTGCCGCCTGCCCGCCATCCACAAAGCCCCGCCCAGGGCGCCTACGTAAGCGCCGACGCCGGCCGCCGCGGCCACCACCAGCATGGCCGCGCCGGCCCACAACGCCACCAGCCCGCCCGCCAACGCCAGCACAATCCCCACCAGCGCCGCTCCCGCCAGCGCGCCGATGTGAGCGCCGCGCGCGTCCGGATCCGCCACGCGGTCGCCGCCAAGCGGGTAGCGCGCATGTTCTCCGGCCGTATTGATATAGAACGTATGGATATCGCCCTCATCGAATCCCTCGCGGCCCAGGCGCTGCGCGGCCTCGCGGGCTTCGTCAAAGGTCTGGAAACGGGCGGCGACGATCAAGGACATGGCAATCTCCTGGGCTTCAAGGACGTTGCGGCCAAGGCAGCAACTGCCATGCCTGCCTCCGGCACGCGGGCACGTCACTTGCTGCGCCGGAAGCACGACCCGACGGCGGGAGTCCTCCCAAAACCGGCCTGCAATTGAAACGCGCGGCACCCACGCGCGGCAGTGCGCTGCCGCCACAGGAGGGAGAGACATGCACACCTTGAGCGACAACGATGAAGCGCATCCCGCCGGCCGGCCAGAGGACGCGCAACCGGGGACCGATGTCCGGCGTGGCCTCGGATCCCTGGATTGGGTCGCCCTCGTTGCGCTGGTGGCCGGCGGCTTGAACACCGGACTGATCGCGGCGGTCAACCTGGACCTGTTCGCGCGGCTGCTGCCCTGGGCAGTGGCCGCGCGCGTCGCGTATGGCCTGGTCGGGTTGGCGGCGCTACATTGCGTGGTGCTGCTGTTCCGCCTCGGCGCCGAGGCGGACTAAGGCGCATCAACGCCCTTTTCCCGGCTCGCGCGTGCCGGGATAGCGGCCTCCCTCCTCGTACTCGGGGCCTTGCGGGTGCGGCTGCGCGTCAGCGCCGCGGCGGGGCTTGGGCGGCGTGGCGCCGCCAGGCCCATCCGCGCCGAACTGGCCGCTGCGGCGGGCGGCCTCGCTGTCGCTCTGCGGCGTGTTGGCCTTGCCGCCCGCCCCGGCGCCTGCCTCGGTGGCGGGCGCCTGCCGATCGCGCTGGACGTCGGACGGGATGCTGTCGTGCTTGCTCATGGCGGTCTCCTGAAGGCAATCGTGGCAATCCCGAGCAAGCGGCGTGCCTGCCAGCGCGCGGGCACGCCGCTTGCTCAGCGGAAACGGGGCGGCCATCCCGGCCCCCTTACTCCAAGGAGTCATCCATGAATCTGTCCAAGATCCGCCTGTCCATGAGATTCGCGCCCGCCGCCGCCCTGTGCCTGTCGGCGCTCGCGTTGCCCGCGGCCGCGCAGACCACGCCCGTGCGCACCAGCGAACAGATCGACAATCAATACAAGATGGACAAGAAGCAGTGCGACGCCATGAAGGGCAATCAGAAGGATGTCTGCCAGAAGCAGGCGGAAGCCACGCGCGATAAAGCCAAGGCCGACGCCAAGGCCGCCAAGGAAAAGGCCGAAGCGAACCACGACGCGGCCAAGACACGCAACGATGCCGACTACAAGGTCGGCAAGGAGAAATGCGACGCCATGTCCGGCAACGCCAAGGACGCCTGCATGGCCGACTTGAAGACCCGCTACGGCAAGTAAGCGATGGAGGCGGACGTCAATGCGCGCTTCCCGGCTCCTCTCCCGGCAACGCATAACCGGCCGCCGCATATTCCTCGAGGCGGTTGTACAACGTCTTGGGGCTGATACCCAGCACCGCCGCCGCCTGTTTCTTCACGCCCTTGCAACGCTCGAGCGTCGCAAGGATCAGGCGGCGGTCGGCTTCCGCCAGCGTTTCTCCCACCGGCACGGTGACCTGTCCGCCGCGCATCTCGCCGCCTGGCGAGACCTGCGGCGTCAGCATGTCCGCGTCCAGCTCGTCGCCTTCGGCCATGATGAAGGCGCGACGCACGAAGTTCTTCAATTCGCGGACGTTGCCCGGCCATTCATACTGAGCCATTGCCGTGGCCGCCCGCGCCGAGAACGCCTTGGTCCGCCCGCTTTCCTCGTTCTGCGCCTGCAGGAAGCGATCGGCGAGCAACAGGATATCGTCGCCGCGTTCGCGCAGTGCCGGCAGCTCGAGCGGGAACACGTTCAAGCGGTAATACAGGTCTTCGCGCAGCTTGCCCTCCTGCACCGCCTGCTCGGGATTGCGATTGGTGGCGGCGACGATGCGGATGTCGCAGGCGATTTCGCGATGCGTGCCGACCCGCATGAATTGCCCCGTCTCGAGCACGCGCAGCAGCTTGACCTGCAGGTCAAGCGGCATCTCGGTCACTTCGTCCAGGAACAGCGTGCCGCCGTCGGCTCGCTCGAAATAGCCCTTGTGCTGGCGGTCCGCGCCGGTGAAGCTGCCGCGCTCATGGCCGAACATCTCGCTCTCGATCAGGTTGGGCGAAATGGCGCCGCAGTTGACCGCAATGAAGGGACGCTGGCGGCGCGCGCTAAGCTCGTGCACCGCATGCGCGGCCAGCTCCTTGCCCGTGCCGCTCTCGCCCACCAGCAGCACCGTCACGTCGGTGGGCGCCACCCGGCCGATCTGGCGATACAGCTCGCGCATCGGGGCCGACGCGCCGTACATCTTGCCGAAACGTCCCGGCTCCTCGAAGGGCCTGCCCGGCAGCTCGCCGCCGGCATTGGCCATGATGCGGGCCAGGATGCCGTTCAGGCGCTCCATGCAGATCGGCTTGACCAGGTAGTCCGTGGCGCCCAGGCGCAGGGCCTGCACCGCATTGTCGACCGTGCCGTGGCCGGTCATCACCACCACCTCGGCGCTGGCCGTGGCCACACTCTTGAAGATGTCCATGCCGCTGCCCCCGGGCAGGCGCACATCCGTCAGCACCAGGTCCGGCGACTGGCGCTCGAGCTGGATCAACGCATCCTTGACGCTGGCGGCCAGCGCTACGGTGAAGCCGTTGTCCCGGCCGAGTTCGGCCAGGGTTTCGCGGATGGCATCGTCATCATCGACGATCAGCAAGTGGGGCATGGCATCTCCTGGAGCCGTGGCTCGGGCAACAGCGCCCGGCGCCTGTGGGGCCATCCCTGAGCATAGCCAAGTCGCAGCAGATTGAAGTAATTATTCGATAGAAAAGACCAACATTTTCGATTACTTGCAACTGGTCGCATCCGCGTACCGGGGCAACCACTACCATGGCCAGACAATGAATGCTTCCAGTCTTTCCCCCATCATGCAGAAACTGGCCACCCAGGTGCGCCTGGCCGCCGAAACCGATGCCAGCGTTTTCATCGTGGGCGAAAGCGGCGCCGGCAAAGAAGTGGTGGCGCAGGCAATCCACGCGGCCAGTGCGCGCCGCGACCAGCCGTTCGTCGCCGTCAACTGCGGCGCCATCAGCGGGTCGCTGGCGCATGCGGAATTATTCGGTCACGAAAAGGGCAGCTTCACCGGCGCGCTTGCGCAGAACGCGGGTTATTTCGAATCGGCCAGCGGCGGCACGCTGTTCCTGGACGAAGTGACTGAAATGCCGCTCGACATGCAGGTGCATTTCCTGCGCGTGCTGGAAACCGGCACCTATCAACGCGTCGGCGGCTCGGACCTGCTGCGCGCCAACGCGCGCATTCTCTGCGCCAGCAACCGGGACCCCGCGGAGTCGGTGGCCGACGGCCGGCTGCGCCAGGACTTTCTGCATCGGCTGCTGGTGATCCCGCTGCGGGTGCCGCCGCTGCGCGAACGCGACGGCGACGCGGTCGTCCTGGCGCGGGAATTCCTGGCCGAATTGAACACGCGCCACAATACCCGCAAGGCCTTCTCGCCCCGCATGCTGCAGGCGATCGCGCGCCATGACTGGCCGGGCAACGTGCGCGAACTTCGCAACACCGTGCAGCGCGCCTACATCCTGGGCGACGAACAGCTCGACATCGACCTGCCGCGCCCGCGCGTCGCGCCGCACGCCGAGTTCAAGGACGGCGCCTTGAACGTGCCGGTCGGCACCGAGCTGGGCAACGCGCAACGCGACTTCATCCTCGCCACGCTGGCCCATCACGGCGGCGACAAGCGCCTTACGGCCGAAACCCTCGGCGTCAGCCTGAAGACCCTCTACAACCGCCTGGACGTCTACGAAAAGAGCGCGGGCGGCCCCGCCGCTGCCTGAACCCGCCCTCGCGGGCGCCGGCGGAACCTCGCCTGCCCGGCGGCGTCCCTGGCGGCAACGCCCCCCAAGGCAATATTTACGTCTCCTTGTAATCCTGGCCCGCGCCATTGCCCGCCCGGGCATGCCCGTCGCCCGCGCGCCAAGCGGGCACGATCTTTGCATGTATCCAGGGATGTACCGTCGCCCCGACAGCCACATGGCAGGAGACTCCCTTGGGACACCCGATGCAAGAACTGCGTCTGCGCCAGCAGATGACCTTGGCCCCCCGGCTGCAACAGTCGGTCAAGCTGCTGCAAATGTCGGCGCTCGAATTCACCACCGCGGTCGAACTGGCCCTGGCGAGCAACCCCTTCCTCGAGGAAGTGGACGAGCAAGCGCCGGACCCGGCTGGGGGCATCGAGGCTGTTCCTCCCCTGGAACCGCCGTCCGGCACGCCAGCGGAGCCTGCGGCGGCCAACGCCGCGGAGACGCCGGCGGAGCCCCCGGCCACGCCGGAATACGCGGGCGACTATCCCACCGCGCCACGCGGCGACGGCGAGGACCACGACTTGGGCCAATGGGCCAGCGCACCCGTCTCCATGCGCGAGAAACTCTCCCTGGAGCTGGGCAACTACCGGCTCGAACCCCGCGACCGGCTGCTGGCCGAGTTCATCATCGACTCGCTCGACGAAGACGGCTACCTGCGCACGCCGCTGGCCGAACTGTGCGGCAGCCTCAGCCAGGACTTCGCCCCGCCTCCCGAGGAGGAAGAGTGGCTGACCGCCCTGCGCCTGGTGCAGCAACTGGATGCGCCGGGCCTGGCCGCGCGCGACCTGCCGGAATGCCTGGCGCTGCAATTGGAGGCGGCCCCCGGCATCAACCCGCCCATACGCGCCCTGGCGCTTCGCATCGTGCGCGAGCACATCGACCGGCTGGCCAAGAACGACGCAGCCGGCCTGCGGCGCGCGCTCAATTGCGCCGACGACGCGCTGCGCGAGGCCTGCGCGTTGATCCGCAACCTGGATCCCAAGCCTGGACGCCGCTACGACGCCCAGGCCCCCGCGTACGTGGTGCCCGATGTCTTCGTCGACAAATGGCGCTCCCGCTGGCGCGTGGTGCCGAACCGGGGCGCCATGCCCCAGGCGCGGCTGCACCAGGTCTACGCCGACCTGTTCCGGCGCGCGCGGCTCGACGACCGCAGCCCGATGGCGCAGGAGCTGCAGGAGGCGCGCTGGCTGGTCCGCAATGTGGAGCAGCGCTACACCACCATCCAGCGCGTGGCGGAAGCCATCGTCAAGCGCCAGCAGACCTTCTTTGAATATGGGGAAGTGGCGCTGCGCCCGCTGATGCTCAAGGAAGTGGCCGACGACCTGGACATGCACGAGTCCACGGTGTCGCGCGCCACCACCGGCAAATACATGGTGACCCCGCGCGGCGTATTCGAGTTCCGTCATTTCTTTTCGCGTGAGTTGCCCACCGATTCGGGCGGCACCTGCTCGGCCGCGGCCGTGCGCGCGCTGATCAAGGAATTGATCGAGGCCGAGGATCCGGCCATGCCCCTCTCGGACGTGGCCCTGGCCCAGCAACTGGCTGCCAACGGCATCGTCCTGGCCCGTCGCACGGTCTCGAAATACCGCGGCCAGTTGCGGCTCCCGCCGGCCGAATTGCGGCGCGAGCACTGACCGCGGACAGGCGCGACGTCATCGACGCCGCGCCCCTTTCACTTACTTGCTGCCGCCCGTGTTGGGATATCCCGGCGCGGGCGTGGCGCCGGCCGCCGGCGTGCGCGGCACATTGTCGTTGGCCTCGGGATGGCGCCGCGGCATTTCACCGCTGCGCTTGTCGCTGGACGGCGCCATATTCTTGTCCAGGTTGGGCGGCGTGCTGGTGCTGTTGGGCGCGGCGTTGGGCGCGGGCGCGGCCTGGCCCGGAGGGACCGGCCGGTTCGGCGGCACCGCCGTGCCGTCATTCGGCGCGGTGGACGGCGTCGTCGGACTGGCGGATTGGGCCCAGGCGGCGCCGGCTCCGCCCAGGCTGGCGGCGACAACGATGGCATAGGTCATGGCACGAATCTTCATGGTTCACTCCTTTTTCAGGTTGCCAGATCCATCCAGCAATTCGTATGCCCGGGATGATGCGCCAGGGCGGGCCCGCAACGCGACCGGCACTTTTTACCGTCCAGTGCAAACCTGACACCCGCACTCCCTCATTCGTCTCCCTCTCCCGTCCCGCGGGCATACGTCGATTCAAGCATGCGCTGGACGCGCGCGGTCAGCGCATCCAGCGCGAAAGGCTTCACAATCAGCTCCATGCCGACCTCCAGGAACCCGGAGCCACGCGCGGCGCTTTCCGCATATCCGGTCATCAGCAGGACCTTGAGCCCGGGATGCACGGCGCGCGCCGCATCGGCCAGTTGGCGCCCGTTCAATCCCGGCAAGCCGACATCGGTCACCAGCAGATCGATATGAGCCGTGGCCCGCACCTGCTCCAGTCCGGCGTCGCCGTCGTTGGCGGTCAGCACCCGTATGCCCTGTTCGCCCAGGCATTCGCTGACCATATCGCGCACGTTCGCGTCGTCTTCCACCAGCACGATGATCGCCTGGTGCGACCGACCGCCGGGCGCGCGCGCCAAAGCCGGCGGCGCCACGGCATCCGCGGCGCTGCCCTGATGGCGGGGCAGGAAAATCCGGACCGACGTCCCGGTCCCCACGTGGCTTTCCAGCGTCACGACCCCGCCCGCCTGCTTGGCGAACCCGTAGATCATGGACAGGCCCAGGCCCGTGCCTTCCCCCTGCGGCTTGGTGGTGAAGAACGGATCGAAGGCATGCGCCAGCACGTCCGGCGTCATGCCACAGCCCACGTCCATGACCTGCACCTCGACGAAATCGCCCGCCGGCACGCCGGGATAGGGCCGCAGGAATGCCGGGTCCAGATGGATATTCCTCGCGGACACCGTCAACGGCCCGCCTTCCGGCATGGCATCGCGGGCGTTGATCACCAGATTGAGCAGCGCGTTCTCGAACTGGTTGCGGTCGCAGCGCACCGGCCACAGGTCCTGGTCCACGTTGAAGATCAGTGAGACGCCCTCGCCGGTATAGCGGCGGAACAGATCGACCATCGATTGCAACGTCGTGGCCACGCTGAACGGCTGCGGATCGATCGGCTGGCGCCGCGAGAACGTCAGCAGCCGCTGTGTCAGGTGCGCGGCGCGGTTGGCCGAGTCCATCGCCACGGTCACGAAACGCCCGGCCTGTTCCGGCACGCCGCTCGCCAGCTTGCGCTGGATCAGGTAGAGCGCGCCGGTGATCCCTTGCAGCATGTTGTTGAAATCATGGGCGATGCCGCCCGTGAGGCGCCCCACCGCCTCCATCTTCTGCGCCTGGCGCAGCGCGTGCTCGGTCGCCAGCAACGTCTCGGCCTGGGACTTCAGGTCCGTATCGTCGCGGCCGGCCATATAGAGGCTGTCCTGCGCCCACGACATGCTCCAGGTGATCCAGGCATAGCCGCCTTCCCGCTTGCGCATGCGGTTTTCCAGGTGCCGCACGCCCTGGGCCATCTCCGGGCGACGCGCGTGGGTCAGCGCTTCGCGCGTCGTTTCGTAGTCGTCCGGATGGATCAGGTCGCGCAGCCCCATCGCCAGGAACTGTTCCGGGGTCCAGCCCAGGATCGGCCGCACCGCGGGGTTGACGCTGGCGAAGCGCCCCTGCCCGTCGACCACCGCCAGCAGCTCGGGCGACAGGCGCCAGATGCGGTCGCGTTCCGCAATGGCGCTCTCGACGCGCTGCTCCAGCGTGCGCGAATACTGCGAACGCTCGACCGCGGTGCACAGGCGTTCGGCCACGTCCTCGATGCAGGTCACGTCGCCGCGCTTGAGCCGGGTGCCGGCCGTCGGCCGCACCACCAGCGCGCCGCCGGGCCGCCCCCAACGGGCCGTCGGCACCACGATGGCGGACGGCATGATGTCGCCGTTGGGCTGGGCCAGCAACGGCTCCAGGAAAGCCGTGCGGCCGCCGCGCACGGCCTCGACGAAGGCCGAGTCGAACGTCAGGTCCAGGTCCGCGCAACCGTCGCGTCCCGGCCGCGGCCGCCAACAGGTCGACACCTGGGGCTCGGCGCCCTCGCCCGCTCCGTCCACCAGCGCCACCAGGCCCAGCGCCAGATGCTGGCCGAGGCTCTCGCAGGCCAACTGCTCGATCGCCGCCTGGTGCTGCTGTTCGCGCATGCGGTCGCCCAGCGCCAGCACGAAATGCTTGCGATGCTGCCCTTCCCACAATTCCGCCTCGGCGGTCTTGCGCGCGGTGACGTCCAGGAACAGCGCCATCATCTGGTTGTCGCCCTCGCGCCGCGCGCGGGCCTCGTACCAGGCCGGCTGCGGCGACGGCACCGCGAATTCGAACTGCGCCGGCTCGCCGGTTTCGACCACCTGCGCGAACGTGTCAAGGATCCGGTCCGGCACCCCCGGAATCATCTCGCGCAGGGTATGGCCCAGCGTATCGCCCTCCTTCATGCCGCTTTGCCGCTCGAACGCGGGATTGACCTCGATGAAGCGGAAGTCGACGATGCGGCCCTGCGCGTCACGCAGCGCTTCGCTCAGGAAGAAGGCTTCCTGCATGCCGTCGAACATGGCGCGCCAGCGTTCGCCGCTGCGGCGCAGCGCGACTTCGGTCAGGTGGCGTTCGATCGCCAGCGCGGCGCTGCGCGTGACCACCGCGATGGCGTCGATATCGTCGGCCGACGGCGTGCGCGGCGAGCCGTAGTAATTCGAGAACACGCCCAGCAGGCGTCCATCGGGGGCCTTGATCGGCGTCGACCAACAGGCCCGCAGGCCGTGCGACAGCGCCAGCTCGCGCCATGACGCCCATGCCGGATGGCTGGCGATGTCCTCGACGTAGACGGGGCTGCCGGAATCCGCGGCCCTGCCCCAGGAGGCCATGTCCGGTCCGATCGGCGCACGGTCGACAGCGCTGTTGAACTCGTGCGGCAGGCTCGGCGCGGCGCCGTGCCGCAGGATCTTGCCGCTGTCATCGACCAGCGCGATCGAGGCGCGCAGTTCGACGCTGGATTGGGCTTCGATGGCGTGCAGCATATGGCCAAGCACCTCGGCCAGCGGCACGCCGGCGGCGATGCGCTGCAACATCACGCGCTCGTCTTCGAGACGCGCGAGCGTATTGGTCCAGGGGTGGGGCACATGGTCTCGCTGGGTCAGCATGGAATCTCCTGCAGGCTTCCCAGACTGTATTGCGGGCGCGGCGCGGCAGCCGCAACCCTCGGTAACTCGGCATTACATCTTGCCGGCGGCCCACGGCGAGACATCGCCGATTGACCGCCTCGCCGCCTTCAGCGCGGCACGTCGACGCTTTCGCGCGCCAGCCCCAGCGCCGTCAGCGCCTCGGGCTTGTCCACCAGCACGCACTGCTTGCCGGTGCGGGTGCAGTGGTCCTTGACGCGCCAATAGGCGCCGTGGCTGACGCAGCCGGTCTGGCAGATCACCAGGTCGGCGGCGACCAGGCTGGCTTCCAACGTATCGCCGTCGGCGCCTTCCGCGCCGCAGTGGCCCAGGTAGCGGCCACCGGCCATTTCCACTACTTTGCGCGTCAGCATCAGGGCCATGGCGTCCTCGCCGACGCACAGCACGGATTTCTCGCGCAGCGCCGTCGCGGCGATCACCGCGGGCGCCACGGCGGGTCCGGTGGCGGCGTCAAGCGAATGCGCGCGCGCCGCGGCGGACCGATCCTGCCAGGCCAGGCGCTCGCGCATCAGGCTCTGCACCCGTTCCATCAGTTGCGTGACGCGCCTGGCCAGCGCCACCCGCCTGGGCAGCCCCGGAACCGCGCCTTCGAATGCCGCGCGGTCTTCACGCGCCCAGGCCAGCGCGGTGTCGCGCTGGATCACCGCGGCCCGCAGCTTGAGGACCTCCCCTTCAAGGTGCTGGATGCGCTGCGCCTGGGCGCTGAGCAGGCGGCTGCAGCGGCCCTGCGCCTGCCCATAGGCGGCGAGCAGCGCCGCGTGCTCGCGCTGCAGCGAATTGGGCTCCTGGAATGCTAGGGTCATCGTGGGCCTCTCGGGTGACGGGCTACAGGCGGACGCGGATCATGCGCCGGCCAACGTGCAGGGCATTATAAATGAGAATGAGTCCGTTTCAATGAATGAAGATATGTCAATTCCGAGTACCGGGAAATCCATTACTGACGGCCCCTGATCGCTTAAATATGATCGACAAACCATATCGGCACGCAAGCCTTCGCGGGCTTGACTAGACGCCCATACAGGACGCTTCGCGCCTTGCCTGTCCTGGCCCGTGCACCCGCCGGGCCGCGGATTCAATGAAGTGAGGGGCACCCGATGCCGCGATCAACCGAGCTTCTGCGCGATATCCACGAAACCAATCTGATGTATCTGCTGCTGTTGCAGCGGATGGCCCGCGCCGGCAACCTGCCGGCCCTGGCGGGCATGCAGATATCGGAACGCGCCTGTCAGTGGCTGGCGGGCCTGCGGCACGAGGACGTGGCCCGGCTGGCCAAGAGCAGCGTGGTGCTGGCGCAGTTGAACCTGCCGCCGCACCTGCTGCTGGCGACGCTCAGCCAGGGCATGGAGGCCACCCTGGCCGCCGAGCCCCAGGCCGAGGCGCCCCCGGTCCGCACCCTCGCCTAGTCGGCGCCACCGGAAAGCGCGATGGCCGGGCGCGCGCGGCGGCCCGCGGCCGCCGCTTGATCCCCTCAAACACGCTCAGGACGCGCCCCGCTCCACCGCCGCAGCCGACGGCACGCGGGCCGTGCGCCAGTAAAGCGCCGCGCTGATGGCCAGCGCCACCGTCAACAGGCTGCCGGCCATGGCCGCCACGCCAGGCCAGCCGCCATCGGTCCAGAAGTGGCCGCCCAGCGAGCCCAGCACGCTGGACCCGACGTAGTACACCAGCAGGTACAGCGCGGCCGCCAGCGCCTTGTAGCCCCGCGACATCTGGCCGACCCAGCCGCTGGCCACCGCGTGCGCCGCGAAGAAGCCGAAGGTGAAGACCACAATGCCGGCGATCAGCACCGCCAAGGCGTCCGACAAGGTCAGCAGCAGCCCCGCCAGCGCGATGCCCGTGGCCGCCGCCAGCATCGCGCCGCGACCATGGCGGTCGGCCAGGCGGCCGAAATAGGTCGACGCGAAGATGCCGACCAGGTACACGACGAAGATGAAGCCAATGAAGGTCTGGCTCAGCGAGAACGGCGGCGCCACCAGGCGGAAGCCGACGTAGTTGTAGACGGTGACGAAGGCGCCCATCAACAGCCCGCCCATGGCGAACAACCCGCACAGCGGACCATTGCGCAGGTGCGCCCCGATGCCGTCGCGCACGTCGCCGGCCACGCCGGCCCAGCCGCGCGAGCGCTGCGGCGTGAAACGGCGCGAGGCCGGCAGCAGCCAGATGAACAGCAGCGCCGCGACGATGCCCAGCAGGCCCAGCGTGCCCAGCGCCGCGCGCCAGCCGAAATGGTCGGACACCAGGCCCGTGATCACGCGCCCGGACAGGCCGCCGAAGGCGCTGCCGCTGATGTACAACCCCATGACGAAACCGAGCGTGTCGGGTTCGACCTCTTCGGCCAGGTAGGCCATGGCCACCGCTGGCACCCCGCCCATCGCCACGCCCTGCAACGCGCGCAGCGCCAGCAGGCTGTGCCAGTCGGGCGCCACCGCCGCCGCCGTGCCCAGCACGGCCGAGGCGAACAGCGACAACGCCATGATGCGCTTGCGCGGCAGCGCCTGCGAAAACAGCCCCACCAGGAAGATCGCCACGGCCAGCAGGCCGGTACAGAGCGACAGCACCAGGCTGCTCTGGGCCGGCGAGACGCCGAAGGCCTGCGTGAACAGCGGCATCAGCGGCTGCACGCAATACAGCAGCGAAAAGGTGGAAAAGCCCGCCGCGAACAGCGCCCACTGGGCGCGCCGCAAGGCCGGCGTGCCGCGCGCGAGGTAATCGGCCTGGGGCGCGGCGGGGGAAGACGGAGGAACGACTGGGGCGGTGGACATCTCGGAAATCTCGAAAACATCGGGCAATGGACCCGTGCGATCAAGGTAGACTTTTCCCCTGCATATGTCCAATATATGAAACCGGCACTCGCTATATTTTTAAACGATGGAACTGAGACATCTGCGCTATTTCACCGTGGTCGCGGAAGAACTGCACTTCACCCGCGCCGCCGCCCGGCTGGGCATCGGCCAGCCGCCGCTGAGCCAGCAGATCCAGCAGCTCGAGCGCGAGATCGGCACGGCGCTGTTCCTGCGCCTGCCGCGCGGGGTCGAGCTGACCGAGGCCGGCGCGCAGTTCCTGGAGGACGCCCGCGCCATCCTGGCCAGCGCCGACCGCGCCATCGACACCGCGCGCCGACTGGGGCGCGGCGAGCACGGCGCCATCACCGTGGGCTTCACCGCCTCGGCCGTGTTCCACCCGTATCTGCCGCGCGCCATCCGCGCTTTCCGCGACCGCTATCCGGACGTGCGCATCAGCCTCACCGAAAGCAATACCGTCAGCCTGCTGCGCGGCCTGCGCGAAAATGCCGTGGACGTGGCCTTCGTGCGGCCGCCGTACGTGCTGGATCCGGAATTCGAGGCCGAGCGCGTGCTGGACGAACCCATGCTGATCGCCCTGCCGCCCGACCATCCGCTCAGCCGCAAGCGCAGCGTGCCGATCGCCGCGCTGGCCGACCAGGATTTCGTGCTGTACCCCCGCCCCATCGGCGCCGGCCTGTACGACGCGATCCAGAACGCCTGCCTGCGCGCCGGGTTCACGCCGCGCGTCATCCAGGAAGCGCCGCAGATGGCCTCGATCGTCAGCCTGGTGGCGGCCGGCGTCGGCATCTCGATCGTGCCCGCCGCCATGCGCCACATGGGCGCCCAGGGCATCGAGTACCGGCCGATCAAGGGCGACGCGCCGCACGCCCTGCTGGACATGGCCTACCGCCGCCACGACCGCTCCGTCGCCGCCCGCAACGCGGTCGAGATGCTGCGGCGGCTGGCGCACCCGGAGCCGTCCGCGCCCGCTTGAAAACAGGGCGGTATCGCCCTGTCGCTTTTGACATCTTCTGTAAACCCATGCCCCGCCGCGCCCTGTAAATTGTCGCGCTATCGCCGCTGCGGCCCCGTTCACCGGAAGGCCGGCCGGCCCAACCTGCCTATAGGTGCACACGTGCAACGTACTCTTCTGGCGGTGGCCATCGCCACCCTCCCCGGTCTGGCCGCGGCGGCCGGGCTGGCCTCCTCCATCGGCGCGGTCACGGTCTACCAGGACCGCGCCGTCGTCACCCGTGCCGCCAGCAGCGACCTGCCCGCCGGCGAACACGAACTGGTCCTGGAAAAGCTGCCCGCCAGCCTGCAGGAGAATTCGCTGCAGGTCTCGGCCAAGAGCAGCGGCCAGGCCACCCTGCTGGACGTACGGGTGCGCGATGCCTTCCAGGCCGATACCGCCAACGAGCGCGTCAAGCAGTTGGAAGACCAGATCCGCAAGCTGCAGGGCCAGCAGGCCGCGCTGGACGACGAAGCGTCGGTGCTGGACAACCAGCGCGAGCTGGTGGCGATGATGCAGCGCGGCGCCACCGAGCCGGCCAAGGATGGCCCGCGGCCGACGCTCGATGAGCTCAAGGCGATCCAGGCCCTCAGCGCCGACACCCTCAGCCGCACGCTCGCCGGCCTGCGCCGCGTGGCCGAACAGCGCGAGGAGCTCGAGCGCCAACTGTCCGCCGCGCAGGGCGAACTGGGCCAGTTGCAGGGCCAGCTCAACCGCCGCACCAAGACCGTCACGCTGCGCGTCAACCTGGCCCGCGCCGGCAAGCTCGACCTGAACGTCTCCTACGCCGTGGCCGGCGCGCGCTGGACCCCGTCGTACGATGCGCGCCTGCGTCCGGCCGACCGCAGCGTCGATCTCGGCTACTTCGGCGTGATCCGCCAGAACACCGGCGAAGACTGGAACAACGTCAAGCTGACCCTGTCCACCGCCCGCCCGGCGCTGGGCGGCGGCGCGCCCAAGCTGAATCCGTGGATCATCGATGTGGCGGCGCCGCCTCCGCCGATGCCGGCCCCGGTGGCCGCGGCGCCGGTCATGCGTCCCGAGCCGCGGGCCCGCCAGAGCGCCAAGTCGGCCTCCGCCGAGATGGCCGCCGGCGACATGGCGCCCGCCCTGGAAGAGGCCACGGTCGCGACCGCCGCGGTCCAGTCCGAGGCCACCAGCGCCTCGTTCCAGATCCGCACGCCCGCCACGCTGCCGTCCGACAACAGCACGCAGCGTGTCGCCATCACCACCGCCAAGCTGCCGGCCACGCTGCAATACCAGTCGACCCCGGCGCTGCGCGAAGCCGTCTTCCTGACGGCGCTGGCCAACAACAACACCGAATACCCGTTCCTGGCCGGCACGCTCAACACTTTCCTGGATGACGCCTTCGTGGCCGCCTCGTCCATGAAATCGGTGATGCCCGGCGAAAAGGTCGAGCTGGCGCTGGGCGCCGACGACGGCATTTCGATCAAGCGCCAACTGGTCAACCGCTACACCGAAAGCACCGGGTTCTCGGGCAATGGCAAGCGCGTGACTTACGAGTACAAGATCACGGTCAAGAACAACAAGGCCACCAAGGAACAGGTGAGCTTCAAGGACCGGTTGCCGATCTCGCGCAACGAGAAGATCGAGGTCAAGCTGCTGTCGCCGTCCGAGCGCGACATCAAGCGCGAAGACGACGGCGTGCTGGTGTGGAACTGGGAAATGGAGCCCGGCAAGTCGCGCGACGCGGTGCTCAAGTTCTCGGTCGACTACCCGGGCGACATCGACGTCGCCGGTATCTGAGCGGCGATGGCGACGCCGCCGGCCGGCCTCATTGCCGGCGGCAGAACGCGATGAAATCGGCGGGGGCCAGCGGCATCGAAATGCCATAGCCCTGCGCCAGCGTGCACCCCAACTCGCGCAGCAGCAGGATGTCGCGCTCCTGCTCGACCCCTTCGGCCACCACCCGCCGCCCCAGCACCCGCCCCATCTCGATGGCCGCCGCCACCACCGCGCGCGAGGCCGGTTCGCGGTGCATGTGGACGATGAAGTCGCGGTCGATCTTCAGCTCGGTGAACGGCATGGCCGAGAAAAGCCGCATCGACGCGATGCCCGCGCCGAAATCGTCCATCGCCAGCTCGAAGCCGCGCACCCGCAGCAGGTTCAGGGCCGACGACAGCGCCAGCCAGTCGGTGACCGGCTCGTCTTCCGTCAGTTCGACCTTGACCAGCCGCGCCGGCAGCCCGGCCCGGGTCACCCGCTGCTCCAGGCTGTCCGGCAGCCCGGGCGCGCACAGCGTCGAGGCCGAGGCGTTGATCGCGATCGGCACCGCGATGCCCTCCGCGTGCATCTCGGCCAGCACCTCGACCACGCAGTCGGCGACACGGTTGAACAAGGTCTGGTCCAGCCCCAGACGGTGCGCCGCCGGCACGAAATCCACCGCCGGAATGACGCCCAGCGTCGGATGGTCCCAGCGCGACAGCGCCTCGGCCGCCACCGTGCGTCCCGTGCCCAGGTCCACCTGGGGCTGAAGCACCACGCTCATGCCGTCGCCGGAACTGAGCGCGCGCCCCAGTTCCGCCTCGATCACCTCGCGCCGCACCGCGGTGCGGCGCGGCGAGGCCGTGTCATCGTCCAGGCTGTGCAGCGCCGTCTTGATCGCATGCTGCATGGCGGTGCGCGTCACCGGCTTGGCCAGCGCCTGCGACGACGGGCAGCCGGCCTGCAGCGCCAGCCGCACATGCGATTGCAGCAGCTCGTCGGAAAGGCTGCTGATCCAGACGATCGGCGGCATGCTCTTGAGCCGTCCCCCGTCGACCAGTTGGCGCAGTTCGTTGGGCAGGCGCGTGCCGTCGCCCTCGCCCATGACGATGTCGCTGATGACCACGTCGTAGGCCTGGCGCGCCAGGGCGGCGATGGCCTCGGCGCTGCTGCCCACGCCGGCCACCCGCCGGTATCCCAGGGCCAGCAGCATGTTCTGCAGATACGCCCGCTCCACCGGGTGGTCTTCCACCAGGAGGATCCGTCGAGAGGCGCCGGCGTGGAGTTTGGGCATCGGTCATGTCCTCGGGCGTGCGGCAGGCGGTGAGCCGGGCGCGGGGCGCTCGGCCTGGGGCGCGGTCGCGGGAACGCATGGCGTCATCGCTAAGGCGGTTGCGTCAATGCTAAGGCATCTGCCCCGACTGTAGCGCCACCGAACACGCCCTAGGCCCATTCGCCGCCCGGTCGCCATCGATCGTCCTAGGGCGCACGGGGACATAGCCCGGACGGACGACGCCGGCCGGTGCGATAATGATGGTCTTTTCCGCATCTATGGCACGGAGCTTCCCTTGACCCGCATTGACGATCCCCTGCACGACCGCGAGGTCGGCACGGCCGACGCCACCCAGGACAACACCCGCACGGACGACACCCGCATCAGCGCGGTGCGTCCGCTGATTTCGCCCGCGCTGCTGCAGGACGAGCTGCCGGTGTCGGCCGAGATCCAGACGCTGGTCGAGGACAGCCGCGCCCGCATCGCCGACGTGCTGCACGGCCGCGACGACCGCCTGGTGCTGGTGGTCGGCCCCTGCTCGATCCACGACCACGGCCAGGCGATGGAATACGCGCGCCAACTGCGCGCCGCCGCCGACCAGTACCGTGACGACCTGCTGATCGTGATGCGTGTCTATTTCGAGAAGCCGCGCACCACCGTCGGCTGGAAGGGCTACATCAACGACCCGCGCCTGGACGGCAGCTTCCGCATCAACGAAGGCCTGCGCCGCGCCCGCGAACTGCTGCTGGACATCAGCGGCCTGGGCCTGCCGATCGCCACCGAATTCCTCGATCTGCTCAGCCCGCAGTACATCGCCGACCTGATCGCCTGGGGCGCCATCGGCGCGCGCACCACCGAAAGCCCCAGCCACCGCCAACTGAGCTCCGGCCTGAGCTGCCCGCTCGGGTTCAAGAACGGCACCGACGGCGGCGTGCAGATCGCGGCCGACGCCATCGTCGCCGCCAGCGCCAGGCACGCCTTCATGGGCATGACCAAGATGGGCATGGCGGCCATCTTCGAAACGCGCGGCAATGCCGACACCCATGTGATCCTGCGCGGCGGCAAGCAAGGCCCCAACTACGACGCCGCCAGCGTCGACGCCTGTTGCGCGGTGCTGCGCGCCGCCGGCCAGCGCGAGCAGGTCATGATCGACTGCTCGCACGCCAACTCCAACAAATCGCACCTGCGCCAGGTCGACGTGGCGCGCGACATCGCCGCCCAATTGTCCCAGGGCGACACGCGCATCACCGGCGTGATGATCGAGAGCCATCTAGAGGAAGGCCGCCAGGACCTCAAGCCCGGCCAGCCGCTGCGTCATGGCGTGTCGATCACCGACGCCTGCCTGGGCTGGACCCAGACGCTGCCGGTGCTGGACCTGCTGGCCGACGCGGTGCGCCAGCGCCGCGCCAAGGCCCGCGCCTGACAACCCGCCCCGGTGCGCGCGGCATCGCGCCGGACGGCCGGGAGTGCCCCGCAAAATGCGCTAGCGATTCAACGCATACGGCGCCGGATCCATGTCCGGCGCCTGTCCCGTCATCAGGCAGGCCAGCAGCTTGCCGGTCACCGGCCCAAGTGTGAAGCCGTGATGAGCATGGCCGAAGGCCAGCCACAGGCCCGCATGGCGCGGCGCCGCGCCGATCACCGGGCGCATGTCCGGCATGCACGGCCGGCAGCCCATCCAGGGCGTTTTCTCCACCGCCTCGCCTAATGGCAGCAACTGCGCCGCCAGCGCCCGCGTGCGGGTCACCTGCACTGGCGACGGCGGCGCGTCGCGCGGCGCGAATTCGGCGCCCGTGGTCAGGCGCAGGCCCAGTGTCATGGGCGACATCACGAACCCGCTGTCGATATCGGCCACCGGATGCGCCAGCGAGGCCCCGCCTTCCAACGCGAAATGCTGGTGATAACCGCGCTTGACCGCCATGGGCACGCGATACCCCAGCGGCCGCAGCACGTCGGGCGACCACGGCCCCAGCGCCACCACCGCCTCGCGCGCCTGGACGGCCCCCGTCACGCCGCGCACGCGCCAGCCGCCAGGCACCGCCTCGAGACTGCGCGCATCGCCACGCGCCAGCGAGCCGCCACGCCGCTGGAACAGCGCCGCGTAGCCGCGCGCCACCGCGCCCGGATCCGACACATTGACCGGGTCGCGCCAGTGGATCGCGCCCACCATGCGCGGCGACAACGACGGCTCCAGCGCCGACAGGGCCTGGCGGTCCAGCAACTGGTAGTCCAGTCCGTACTCGGCCAGCGCGGCGGCCTCGGCCACCGCGCGGTCCAGGCTTTGCTGGCTGCGCATGCCATCGATCCAGCCATTGCGGCGAAACAGCGCGCCGATGCCGGCGGCGTCCTTGAGCGCGTCGTGTTCGGCCACGCTGCGCTCGATCAGCGGCAGCATCGCGGCCGCGGCGCGCGCCAGCCGCGACGGCGCCGAATGCCACCAGTAGCGCAGCAGCCAGGGCGCGATGCGCGGCAGGAAACGCGCGTGGTAGCGCACGTCGGGGGTGCGGTTGCCGGCATAGCGCAGCAGGCTGCGCCAGTCGCGCGGAAAGGCGTAGGGAATGACGCTGGCGCGTTCGATCAGCCCGGCGTTGCCATAGCTGGTTTCCTCGCCGGGACCGCGCCGGTCCAGCAGGACCACCGAGCGGCCGCGCGCCTGCAGGTGCAGCGCGGTGCTCACCCCGATGATGCCCGCGCCCAGGACAACCACGTCAGTTTTCATGCGCCGCATTCTGCGCCCGGGCGCGGGGGTTCGGCAAGCCGCCGACGGCGGGCGTAGAATCGCTGGGCGTCCGGGACGCCGCCATGACGGCGGGCGCCCGACCGCGACGCGTCCGCGGAGTCTCCCGTCATGTCTTCCCCCGCCCGCCTGCCGCCCGTCACCCTGGAAGGCGAGATCGTCCGGCTCGAGCCCCTGACCCTGGCGCACGCCGCCGCGCTGGCCGAGGTTGGGCTGCACCCGGAACTGTGGCGGCTGCAGCCCGAACCGGTCGAATCCGCCGACGACATGCGCCGCTACGTCGAGCGCGCGCTGGACGGCCAGGCCGCCGGCGCCTGCCTGCCGTTCGCCATCGTGCGCCGCGAAGACGGCCGGGTCATCGGCACCACCCGTTATATGGATATCGCCCTGCCGCACAGGCGCCTGGAGATCGGCGCCACCTGGCTCACCCCCGCCAGCCAGCGCAGCGGCGCCAACACCGAGGCCAAGTACCTTTTATTGCAGCACGCCTTTGAAACAATTGGTATCATACGGGTCGTGTTCAAGACGGAAGTGACCAACCTGCAATCCCGGCAGGCCATTCTCCGTATCGGCGGCGTCGAGGAAGGAGTCTTCCGCAAGCACCTCATCGCGCAGTCCGGACGCACCCGCGACATGGTCTACTTTGCCATCCTCGACGAGGATTGGCCCGCCGCCAAAGCGCGCCTGCTGGCGCGCCTGCGGCGCGCGCCGTAGCCCGGACGGGACCTTGCTCTTTGTTTGCATCAGGGCCGGCGCTCAAGTTCACCGGACGCGACGCCGTTAACGCAGTACCGCGGGGCAAGTTTCCACCCGCCCCCGCCTCTTTCAAGTCAGGTATGGATCGTTCTCCCCTCGCCCCGCCCTCGCCGCTCGGGCACAACCAGCGCACCATCTTCATCTACACCGAAGAGCAACGGGGCAACCAGTTGGTTGAATCATTGGTCATCGGCATGCTGTCGGACGTCTCGGGTTCGGACAAGCTCGTCGTGGTGCAGGACCCGTTCAGTGGCCTCAAATTCATCTACCGCATCGACCACGAAAGCAGCAATCTCGACGCCGCGGCGCTCACCGAACAGGACGAGTCCGCATTCAACGGCAAGACGTCGGTCCAGATCAACTCGATGTCCTACAAGTTGGGAACCGCCGAGAACGCAATGAAGCTGCTGCGCGGCAAGACCCAATGGATCCAGGACAAGGGCGCGGTGCTGTCGGTGCTGCTGCAGAACGCCGCGGCCCGCAAGACGCGCTTCGCCCCGCCCCGCATCGAACGCGATCGCGTCCGCCGGGTGCCCCAGGGCGTGCCCGTGGAATACCTGACGGACCCGGCCGCGCCGCCGCAATGACCCGCGCGGCACGGCGCAATCGCTGAATCGATGCCGGGCGAATTTTTTATCCACAGTTTCTGTGGATAAAAAACTCACGGGCGCACGACTGCTGGCCGTTACGACGCCGCTACCGGGGCTGGTCATTTTTTGACCACCGGTATCAGCGCGGTTCGAGGCGCCTTGCGACGGCATTCGCTGCGCCGCAATATGCCGCGCCGCCGCGGCGGCGATAATGATATTCTCCGCGAAAGCGCCTCGAGGGGATCACACCGATGGCGCCGTATCCGGCCTGCGCCAGGCGGAGTCCTCCACACCAATAAGAAGCCGTAGCATGAAAGGAGCGGAAAGCGTGTTTGCCCTTGGAGCGCCTCGCGCACAACCGCTAGCTCGTCCGGCGCCGTGACCATCATCATCGTCGACGATCACGGGGACTGGCGCGACAGCATCGCCGAATTCATCCACGACCTCGGCCTGGGCGAAGCCATCCTCACCGCGGGTTCGCTGTCCGAACTCGACCAACTGCTGCTGAGCGTGACGCCCGGCATCCTGGTGCTGGACGCGATGCTGCCCGATGGCGACGGACTGGCGCGCGTGTCCCACCTGCGCACCACCTATCCCTCGATGGGCATCATCATGCTCACTGGTCGCCTGTTGAGCGAAGACAAGGTGTCCGGCCTGAGCCTGGGCGCCGATCATTACCTGACCAAGCCCGTCAACCTGGCCGAACTGGGCGCCACGCTGGTGTCGCTGTCGCGCCGGCTGAGGGTGGTGCCCGCGGCCGGCCCCGAAGCGCCCAGCGCCGAGACCTGGCGCTTCGATCCGGCGCGCCGCATGCTGGTCTCGCCCAAGCGCGTCCACGTCGACATCACCGATACCGAGAGCCGCCTGATCGGCGCGCTGATCCAGGCCGCGCCGCTGCCGCTGTCGCGCGGCCGGCTGGTCGAGGCGCTCGGCGCCAGCGCCGAAGCCTACGACACCCATCGGCTCGACGCCCACATGCACCGCCTGCGCCGCAAGCTGCGCGCGCAGGCCGGCGGCGACATGGGCATCCGCACGGTGTATGGCGTCGGCTACGTCTGCACCATGCCCGTGCAGGTCATCAGCAATCCCAAGAGTTGAATCCATGTCCCTCGCCGCCCGTCCCCGCCGTTCCGTCCTCTACATGCCGGGCGCCAATGCGCGCGCGCTGGACAAGGCCCGCAGCCTCGACGCCGACACGCTGATCCTGGACCTGGAAGACGCGGTCGCGCCCGACGCCAAGGCGCTGGCGCGCCAGCAGGTTGCCGCGGCCCTGCGCGCCGGCGGCTATGGCCGGCGCGAATGCGTGGTGCGCGTCAATGCGCTCGATACGCCATGGGGCCTGGACGACGTGCGCGCCATCGCGCAGGCCGGCGCCGATGCGGTGCTGCTGCCCAAGGTGCAGTCGGCGGCCGAACTGGAAGCCCTGGCGCAGGCGCTGGACGCGGCCGGCGCGCCCGCCGCGCTGCCGCTGTGGGCGATGGCCGAGACGCCGCTCGGTTTCCTGCGGCTGGACGCCATCGCCGGCGGCCACGCGCGGCTCGCGGCCATCGTGGTGGGCACGTCCGACCTGGTCAAGGACCTGCACGCCCGCCACACGCCCGAGCGCCACGAGACGCTGCTGGCGCGCTCGCTGGCGGTGCTGGCCGCGCGCGCCCATGGCCTGGCCGTGCTGGACGGCGTGCACCTGGACCTGGATGACGACGCCGGGCTGGCCGCCGCGTGCCGTCAAGGACGCGACCAGGGCTTCGATGGCAAGACCTTGATCCACCCGAAGCAGATCGCCGCCGCCAACGCGGCCTTCGCCCCGACCGATGCCGAGCTGGCCAGCGCGCGCAAGCGGCTCGATGCCTGGCGCGCGGCCCAGGCCGCCGGCCAGGGGGTGGCGGTGGTGGACGGCGCGCTGGTCGAGAACCTGCACGCGCGCGAGGCCGAACGCCTGCTGGCCCTGGCCGACGCCATCGCCGCGCGTTCGGCCCCGGCCTGAGGCCGCGCCACGACTGGCTGAACCCGCCCTCGGGCGCGGGTCCGCGCGGCCGGCTACAATAGCGCCCGCGATCGGATGGGCATCCGCCCCGTCCGCCAGCCGCGCTTCGCGCGGCCCGCATGTCGCGCCGCCGGCGCGACCGCTCCACGGTTCCTTCTTTTTGCGCCGCACTTTGTGGCGGGAGCCTTGCCGCGCTTATTTCACGCCACCCCGGTCGGCCCCCTCCTGCCACACGATTCATGATCCGCTTCCAACAAGTTTCACTCATGCGCGGCGTCAAGCCCTTGTTCGACAAGGTCGACCTGCTCCTGAACCCCGGCGACAAGATCGGCCTGATCGGCGCCAACGGCGCCGGCAAGTCGAGCCTGTTCGGCCTGCTGCGCGGCACGCTGCACGCGGACCAGGGCGACCTGGACTATCCCGCCAGTTGGCGCATGGCCTACGTGGCGCAGGAAACGCCCGCGCTCGACCGCCCCGCCATCGAATACGCCATCGACGGCGACGTCACGCTGCGCAAGCTCGAAGCCGAGCTGGCCGCGCTGGAAGCGGAGCCCGAGAGCGCCGAGAACGGCCTGCGCATGGCCGACATCTACGCCGCGCTGGCCGATGCCGACGCCTACACCGTGCATTCGCGCGCCGAGCAGTTGCTGACGGGCCTGGGCTTCACCCAGGCACAGATGCAGTTGCCGCTGACCAGCTTCTCGGGCGGCTGGCGCATGCGCCTGAACCTGGCGCAGGCCCTGATGTGCCCGTCCGACCTGCTGCTGCTGGACGAGCCCACCAACCACCTGGATCTGGACGCCATCATCTGGCTGGAAGACTGGCTCAAGCGCTATCCGGGCACGCTCATCGTGATCTCGCACGACCGCGACTTCCTGGACGGCGTGGTCAACGTCATCGTCCACATCGACGAGCGCAAGCTCAAGCGCTACTCGGGCAACTACTCGTCGTTCGAACGCCAGCGCGCCGCCCAGTTGGAACTGGCGCAAGGCATGATGGAAAAGCAGATGCGCCAGCGCGCGCACCTGCAGTCGTTCATCGACCGCTTCAAGGCGCAGGCCAGCAAGGCGCGCCAGGCCCAGAGCCGCATCAAGGCGCTGGCGCGCATGGAAGAAGTGGCGCCGCTGCGCGCCGCCGCCGAATTCTCGTTCGAGTTCCGCGAGCCGCTGCGCGCGCCCAACCCGCTCTTGACGATGGACAAGGTCAGCGCCGGCTACCGCAACACCGACGAGGACAGCGGCGTCACGTCCGACAAGATCATCGTGTCGGGCATCGACTTCTCGCTGCAGGCGGGCCAGCGCCTGGGCCTGCTGGGCATCAACGGCGCCGGCAAGTCGACCTTCATCAAGACCATCGCCGGCGAGCTGCAAGCGCTGGCGGGCGAGACGCAATTCAACAAGGGCCTGTCGATCGGCTACTTCGCCCAGCACCAGGTCGAGATGCTGCGCCATGACGAATCGCCGTTGTGGCACATGACCAAGATCGCGCCCACGGTCCGCGAGCAGGAACTGCGCAACTTCCTGGGCAGCTTCAATTTCAACGGCGCCATGGCCACCAGTTCGATCGCGCCGTTCTCGGGCGGCGAGAAGGCCCGCCTGGCGCTGGCGCTGATCGTGTGGCAGCGCCCCAACCTGCTGCTGCTGGACGAGCCCACCAACCACCTCGACCTGGAAACCCGCGAGGCGCTGACCACCGCGCTGGCGCAGTTCGAAGGCACGCTGGTGCTGGTGTCGCACGACCGCCACCTGCTGCGCGCCACCACCGATCAGTTCATCATCGTGGCCGATGGCCGCTTCAGCCCGTTCGACGGCGACCTGGACGACTACAAGGACTGGCTCTACAAGACCAAGCTGTCGGCCAAGGCCGCGGCCTGACCGCGCGCCCCAACCGGCATAGAATCGCAAGCATGTCCCGCCGCGCCGCGGCGGCCCTCAGCGGGGCGGCCCGGCCGGGCGGCCCGCCCTCCTTCCCAGGGAGCCCATGGACAGTCTCAGCCAGCTCCTGTCGACCGCCGAGCCCGCGGGCACGGTGGACCTGCTGTGCCGCTACGGCGGCCGCTGGCGCGCCGATCATCCGCAGGCGCCGGCCGGCCACGTGCCTTATCACGTCATTCTGCAAGGCGAAGGCGTGGCCCGCGTCGGCCGCGACGAACTGGCCCTGCGGACCGGCGACATCCTGCTGCTGCCGCACGGCGCCTCGCACCTGCTGCGCGGCATCGACGAGCGCGCGCCGGCCGCCGCGCCGCCCGACATCCGCCACAACGGCGTCCTGACCGAACTGACCCAGGAGGGCGCGGGCCCGCGCCTGGAAATGCTGTGCGGCGTATTCACGCTGGGCCGCGCCGGCAGCCTGCTGCTGATGGCGCTGCCGCAGGCGATGGTGCTGCGCGCCGCCACCCTGGGCGACAACACGGCGCTGGCCGCGCTGCTGGCGCTGATGCGCGCCGAGGCCGGACAGCCGCGGCTGGGCGGCGCGGCCATCATCAACCAGCTATCCACCGCCCTCTTCACGCTGGTGCTGCGCGCGCTGGTGCACGACGGCCAGCAGACGCGCGGCCTGCTGGCGCTGATGGCCGACCCCAGGCTGGCGCCCGCCGTGCAATCCATGCTGCGGTCCCCCACCGAACCGTGGACACTGGCCACCCTGGCCCAACGCTGCCATTTGTCGCGCGCGACCTTCGCCCGCCAGTTCGTGCGCGCCAGCGGCCTGACGCCGCTGCGCCTGCTGACCGCGATCCGCATGGAGCATGCGGCGCGCCAGTTGGAGCGGCTGAAGGAATCCGTGGCGCGCGTCGCCGCGGGCATCGGCTACCAATCGGAGGCCGCCTTTGCCCGCGCCTTCAAGCAGCACTTCGGCGTCGGCCCGGGCACGTATCGGCGCCAGGGCGCCGCGCCGGAAGGCGCGCCGGCCCGGGCGCGCGCCTAGGTGTGGCAAGAAAGCTGTCCGCGCCATGGTCCATTGGCGGGCCGGACGCGTTACAATCCCGCGAATTGCACGCCCGGCGCGATCTTCGACGCCACCTTCAACGGCCCCCGGGCGCGACAACCTCCAACCACGTCCCGCTGTCCGCGGGACGCGTTTTTTTAGCGCTCCTAGATGCCGATCAAAGACCAACTTTTCCTCGCCAGCCAGTACCTCGCGCCGCATCACCTGGTGTCGCGTTTCTTCGGATACGCCTCGGACTGCCGGGAACCCGCGGTCAAGAACTGGATGATCTCGCGCTTCGTGCGCAAGTACGGCGTGGACATGCGCGAAGCCGAGCAGGAAGACGCGCTGGCCTACGATTGCTTCAACGATTTCTTCACCCGCGCCCTCAAGCCGGACGCCCGCCCGCTGGACGATGAGCCCGGCGGCGTGCTGTGCCCGGCTGACGGCGCCATCAGCCAGATGGGCGCCATCGAGCATGGCCGCATCTTCCAGGCCAAGGGCCACAGCTATGGCCTGGCCGACCTGCTGGGCGGGGACAGCGAGCGCGCCGCGCCGTTCCAGGGCGGCGAGTTCGCCACCATCTACCTGTCGCCCAAGGACTACCACCGCGTGCACATGCCGGTGGCCGGCACATTGCGCGAAATGATCCACGTGCCGGGCCGCCTGTTCTCGGTCAATCCGCTGACCGCGCGCAACGTGCCGCGCCTGTTCGCCCGCAACGAGCGCGTGGTCTGCATTTTCGACACCGAGCACGGGCCCATGGCCCTGGTGCTGGTCGGCGCCATGATCGTCGCCTCGATCGAAACCGTCTGGGCCGGCCTGGTCACGCCGTACAAGCGGCGCGTCAAGGCCGTGCGCTACGACGACGCGGCGCGCGCGCCGATCCAGCTCGCCAAGGGCGCCGAGATGGGCCGCTTCAAGCTGGGCTCGACCGCCATCGTGCTGTTCGGCCCGGGCAAGGTGCGCTGGGCCGATACGCCATCGGTGCGCGGTCCGGTCCGCATGGGAGAACTGCTGGCGCTGCCGCAGGCCTAGGGTCTATTTCCAAAAAAGCGAATAAGCGCGTGCGGATTTATTCGCTTTATGCGATGAATCCGCCTGGGTAGATTGGCGGTTTTCCCCAGGCCCCGCCATGTCCGCCACGTCCCTGCCCGCTGCCGCCGCCCCTGCCACCGCCAGTCGTCCGCCCCGCGCCCTGATGCGTCTGCTGTCGCTGGACGACTTCGAGGCGGCCGCCCGCCGCCGCCTGCCCAGACCCATCTTCGGCTATGTCGCGGGAGCCGCGGAGGACAATCAGTCACTGCGCGCCAATCGCGAGGCCTTCGGCCGCTACGCCTTCCAGCCGCGCGTGCTGGTCGACGTGTCGCGCCGCAGCCAGCACGTCGAATTGTTCGGCCGCCGCTACGAATCGCCGTTCGGCATCGCGCCCATGGGCATCAGCGCGCTGTCCGCCTATCGCGGCGACATCGTGCTGGCGCGCGCGGCGCGCGAACAGGGCATCCCCGCCATCCTCAGCGGCACCGCGCTGATCGCGCTCGAAGATGTCATCAAGGAGGCGCCCGGTACCTGGTTCCAGGCCTACCTGCCCGGCGACCCGGCGCGCATCGACGCGCTGGTGGCGCGCGCGGCGCGCGCCGGCTACGAAACCCTGGTGCTGACGGTGGACATCCCCGTGTCGGCCAATCGCGAGAACAACGTGCGCACCGGCTTTTCCACCCCGCTCAAGCCGAGCCTGCGGCTCGCCTGGGATGGCCTGACCCGGCCGCGCTGGCTCGCCGGCACCTTCCTGCGCACGCTGCTGGCCCACGGCATGCCGCACTTCGAGAATTCGTTCGCCACGCGCGGCGCGCCCATCGTGTCCGGCTCGGTGCTGCGCGATTTCAGCGCTCGCGACCATCTCAATTGGGAGCACGTGGCGCGCATCCGCCGGCAATGGCAGGGCGCCCTCATCATCAAGGGCATCCTGCATCCGGCCGACGCGCGGCTGGCGCGCGAGCACGGCGCGGACGGCATCATCGTCTCCAACCACGGCGGCCGCCAGCTCGACGGCGCGCTCTCGCCGCTGCGCGCCCTGCCCGGCGTGGTGGCGGCCGCCGGCGCCATGCCGGTGATGATGGACAGCGGCGTGCGCCGTGGTGGCGATGTCCTGAAGGCGCTGGCGCTGGGCGCGCGTTTCGTGTTCGTCGGACGTCCCTTCAACTATGCCGCGGCGGTCGGCGGCCAGGCTGGCGTGGCGCACGCCATCGGCCTGCTGCGCGCCGAGGTCGACCGCAACATGGCCATGCTCGGCATCAACCGCCTGGACCAGATGGACGCCAGCCTGTTGACCCCCGCGTGACGCCTGCCTGATGCCTGCCTGATGCGGCCGCCAGGCGCGCGGGTGTCATTTCCCTGCGGGACGCCGCGGCCGCAGGGCATAGAATGACGGTTCCTTCGCTATCGCCGGGCCGGCCTTCGCGCCAGCCCCCGCCCCGCCGCCCGTGTCCCTACGCCAATCCTCGTTTTTCCTGCGCTTTCTGACCCTGGGCGCGCTGGCCCACGTCTACGTCGGCGCCCGCCTGATTCCCGACGCCGGCCTGGACGGCCCGGGCTCGGCGACCGCGGTCCTGCTGCTGATCCTGTCGTGCATCCTGATCCCGCTGGGAATGCTGGCGCGCTCGTCCGTGCACCCGCCCTGGGGCGACCGCATCGCCTGGGTCGGCCTGATCGCCATGGGCCTGTTCTCATCGTTGTTCGTGCTGACGGTGCTGCGCGACGCGCTGTTGCTGGTGACGTGGCTGGTGAGCCTGGCGACCGGTCCGGGACTGCCCTGGATCGACTTGCGGCGCGTCAGCGCGATAGCGGTCGCCGCGCTGGCCCTGGCGGCCACGCTGGTCGGCTTCTACAACGCCCGCCGGCGCGCCCGCGTGGTGACGGTGGAGGTGCCGATCCGCGGCCTGCCGACCGACCTGGACGGCTTCACCATCGTGCAGATCAGCGATATCCACGTCGGGCCGACGATCAAGCGGCGCTACGTGCAGGCCATCGTCGACGCGGTCAACGAACTGTCCCCCGACGTCATCGCCATCACCGGCGACGTGGTGGACGGCAGCGTCGAGCAGTTGGCGGCGCAAGCCAGCCCGCTGGGCCAGTTGCGCGCGCCTTTCGGCGTGTACCTGGTGACCGGCAACCATGAATATTATTCAGGCGCCGCGCCCTGGGTCGCGGAATTCCGCCGCATGGGCCTGCGGGTGCTGATGAACGAGCATGCCGTGATCCATCCCGCCGGCCTGCCGGTGGTGGTGGCCGGCGTCACCGACTACAGCGCCGGCGCCTTCGATCCGCGCCAACGCAGCAACCCCGCGGCGGCGCTGGCCGGCGCGCCGGCCGACGCGTTGCCCAAGATCCTGCTGGCGCACCAGCCGCGCAGCGCGGCCGCGGCCGCGCCGCTGGGCTACACCCTGCAGTTGTCGGGCCACACGCACGGCGGCCAGTTCTTCCCGTGGGGCTTTTTCGTGCGCTTCCAGCAGCCTTATACGGCGGGCCTGCACCGCCTGGGCGACATGTGGGTCTACATCAGCCGCGGCACCGGCTACTGGGGGCCGCCCAAGCGCCTGGGCGCGCCGTCCGAAATCACCCGCCTGCGGCTGCGGCCGCTGCGCTGAACGCCGCCAGGCGCGGCGCGCAATCGCCGAGGCCGCGCCCTGGCGTCCTAGGCGTCGTCCGGCAGCGGGCCGCGCTCCAGGTAGCTGGTCAGCGCGATGTCGCTGGTGGTGTTGGTGATGCCCTCGATCTGGTGGATGCGCGCCAGCAGCGCCTCCAGCGCCTGGGTGTCGCGCACCCGCACTTTGAGCAGCATGGCGCTCTTGCCGGTGATGGTGTGGATCTCCTCGACCTCGGTCAATTCGGCCAGGCCGAGCACCTGCTGGGTAATGCTCCAGTTATTGGTATCCACATGCACGAACGCCAGCAGCGGCCTGCCGATGCGGGCGCCGTCCAGCCGCGCGGCGATGCCCTTGATGAGCCCGTCGCGCTTGAGGCGCTTGACCCGCTCGTGCACGGCGGGGGCCGACAGGTTCAGCAATTTGCCCAATTCGGCGTAGCTCGGCGAGGCGTCGTCCGCCAGCAGCGTTAATAGTTTTCGGTCGCGGTCGTCGAGATCTGGCATTGGAATCTGGTTCTGCCTAACGGCATTCGAAGTTTTACGGGATAAAGGAATATCGGTATTAACCCTTATTTTATTCCAATAAAATTCCGCGGATGCAGAACCGCAACACCGCGCGCGCGCCGTCGCGCCGCCCGCCGCTTCCCCCCGCCATCCCCGCCTTGATGTTCGCCGTCAGCGTCGTCGGCTCGAACGGCCTGGCCCTCAGCCCGATCCTGTCGGACGTGGCGCGCTCGTTCGGCAGCACCGCGCTCACCGTCAGCACCGCCATTTCCGCCTACGGCGCGGCCACCGCCGCCAGCGCCTTCCTGCTGGCCGCCCGCATCGACCGCTGGGGCATCCGCCGCGCCCTGCTGATCGCCATGGCGGTGCTGATCGCGGCGCTGTCGCTGTCGGCCGCCGCGCCGCACTGGATCGTGCTGACCGCGGCCCAGGCGCTGGCCGGCGCCGCCGCGGGCGTGATCCTGCCGGCGGCCTACGGGTCGGCCTCGCTGGTGGCCGCCGCCGGGCAGGAAACCCGCGCGCTGGGCCGCGTGATTTCGGGCTGGTCGGTATCGCTGGTGGCCGGCGTGCCCCTGTCGGCGCTGATCTCCGACGCGGTCGGCTGGCGCGCCACCTACGCCGTGCTGGCGCTATGCGCCGCGGTCGCGCTGGCCGGGCTGCGCAAGCTCCCGGAACGCCGCAGCGCCCACGCCGCCCCGCCCCGGCTGTCACGCCTGCTGGCGCCGCTGTCGTACCGCGACGTGCCGGTGCTGCTGCTGGGCTGCCTGGCGTTTTCCTCGGCCTTCTACGGGGTCTATGCCTTCCTGGCCGACCACGTGCGCACGCTGCTGGGCCTGTCGGCCGGCCAGGTCGGCTTCATCGCCTTCGCCTATGGCGCCGGCTTCCTGCTGGCCGGGCTGAGCGGCGCGCCGCTGATCGAACGCGTGGGCCCGCGCCGCGCCCTGCCGCTGGCCCTGGCCGCGATCGCCCTGGTCTACCTGGCGCTGCTGCCAGCCGCCCATGCGCTGACCGCCGTGCTGGCGCTGGCCGCGCTGTGGGGCGCGGCTTCGCAACTGAGCCTGAATCTGCTGGTGCTGTTGTTGTCGCGAGCCCGACCCGACGAGCGCGGCGCAGTGCTCGGACTGAACACCTGCACCACGTACCTGGGCGCCAGCGTCGGCACCGCCGTGGCCGGCACGCTCTACACCCACGCCGGCTTCGAGAGCCTGGGGCTGGCCGCCGCGGCCGCCGTGGCGCTCGCCGCCCTGGCGCTGCACTGGCGCCTGAACGGCCGCCGCGCCGGCGAACGCCGCGCCGCCGCCTGACGCCTCAAGCCGGCAGCACCACCGCGCAATCGCGCCCCGCGCGCTTGGCCTGGTACAACGCCTGGTCGGCGCGCCGCAGCACATCCGACATGCTGACGTCGGTTTCCAGAAAGCCGGTGATCCCCCCGCTGGCCGACAGCACCACCGCGTGGCCGTCGATGTTGGCGGGATGCTGGCGCAGGCTGGCGCGCAGGCGGTCGCACACCGCCAGGGCCGCGTCCTGGTCGGCATCGGCCAGCAGCACCACGAATTCCTCGCCGCCCAGGCGTCCCACCGAATCGCCCTCGCGCAGGCAGGCCCGCAACTGGTCGCAGAAGTGCCGCAAGGCGGCGTCGCCGCCCAGGTGGCCGTAGCGGTCGTTGACCTGCTTGAAATAGTCCAGGTCCAGCATCAACGCCGTGTGGCCGGCGCCGCGCCGGGCAGCCTCCAGCAGGGTCTTCATGCGTTGCAGGATCTCGGCGCGGGTCCAGCAGCCGGTCAACCCGTCGACCTTGGCCAGCCGCGCCAGGGCGGCCTCGTTGCGGCGGTTCTCGGTCACGTCCATGCCGATGTTGACCACGCTGCCATCGGGCAGGCGCACGTTGGACCACATGACCGACAGGCACTCGCCGTCGCGTGCCAGCGGCCGCCATTCGCGAAAGCCCTGATGCGGCGTCGGTCCCACGCTGTCGAGGACGCGGGCGCGGACCTCGGGATCGGGGTAGAACAGCGCCAGCGGTTCGGGATGCCGGTTGATTTCGTCGCGGGTCCAGCCGAAGCGGCGTTCGCAGGCGTCATTCCACAGCAGGCACTGGCCGTCTTCGTCGAAGGCGTTGATCAGCACGGGGGCGTTGTGGAACAGGGCCTCGTACTGAGCCACCACCTGGCGCAAGCGGGCCAGTTCCTCGTCGCGCGGGTCCGGCGCGCCCACGCCAGCCTCGCCGTCGAACCGCGACGGCGAGGCATTCAGGGCGTCATTCGAAGAAGCGAGTCGCATGGGATGGCGGGCGGGCAAAGGCGTCACGGCCGGGCCGCGGCGGCCCCGGGGATGCAAAGCGCGGCCAGTATACGTTCAAGGCCACGCGGCAACTGCCAAGAAACGTCAAGCCGCCCGGGGCGCCAGCCCGCCCCCGCCGCGGCGCGGCACTACCAGGGAAAACTGATCAGGTCGCCGTACAGGCTGCGCAGCCGGGCCTTGACCTCGGCCGACTGCTGATAGATGGCGATGAACTTGAGCAGCCGCGGGTCCTGCGCGCGGTCGGGCCGCGCGACCCAGCGGATGGCGTAGCGGCGCACATTGGCCGGGTCGGTATTGTCGAACGCCAGGCCGTCCTTTTCATCCAGGCCGGCCTGCTTGGCGAAGGTGGTGTACGTGACCGACGCGGTGACGTCATCGAACACCCGTGCCGACTGCGAGCCCTCGATCTGCACGAACTTCAGCTTTTTGGGGTTGTCGGTCACGTCCTCGATCGTGGCCTGGTGCGCCACGCCGGGCTTGAGCTTGATCAGGCCGATGGACTCCAGCAGCAGCAAGGCGCGGCCGGTGTTGACCGGATCGTTGGGCACCGCGATGGTGGCGCCGTCCGGCAGCGGCTGGCCCTTCTTGAGCTTCTTGGAGAACAGGCCGATGGTGGTCGAATACCCATAGGCAATGGGCGTCAGGTTGGCGCCGCGACGGGCGTTGAACAGTTGCAGGAACGGTTCGTGCTGGAAGAAATTGGCGTCGACCGAGCCGTCGGCCACCGCGATGTTCGGCAGCACCCAGTCATTGAACTCGACCAGTTCCACCTCCAGGCCGGCCTTGCGCGCCTCGGCCACGGCCAGCTCGGTGGCGGCATTGGCCACGCTCGGGATCAGGCCGATGCGCAGCGGTTTGTCGGCCGCCAGCGCCGGACTGGCGCAGGCCAGCCCCAGGGCGGCCGCGGCGGCGCCGCGCGCCAGGGTCAGGAACAGGGATTGCAGAGACATGGGATCATCCGGAAAAGAATTCGATCGGCCCGGCTATTGTGCCGCAGCGCCGGCCCTGCCCGGCCAAAGGCCTTGCCCGCGCCATGGCGATCGCGTCACGCCACGGCGCTACACTCGACCCCGATACCGAAACCCTGCATGACGGAGTCCGACCTTGCAAAACACCGCCACCCTGCCCCCGCATGTCACCCTGATCGGCGCCCCCACGGACATCGGCGCGGGCGCGCGCGGCGCTTCCATGGGACCCGAGGCCCTGCGCGTGGCCGGCATCGGCCCGGTCATCGAGGCACAGGGATTTCAGGTCGCCGATCGCGGCAACCTCTACGGCCCGCCCAACCCCTGGCAGCCGCCCGTGGACGGCTACCGCCACCTGGACGAAGTGGCCGCCTGGAACCAGGCCGTGCACGACGCCATGTACGAGGCCCTGACGCAGGGGTCGCTGCCGATCCTGCTGGGCGGCGACCATTGCCTGGGCATCGGCTCGATCAGCGCGGTGGCGCGCCACTGCCGCGAGACCGGCAAGAAGCTGCGCGTGCTGTGGCTGGACGCGCACACCGACTTCAACACCAACGTGCTCACGCCGACCGGCAATATCCACGGCATGCCGGTGGCCTGCCTGTGCGGCCATGGTCCGGCCCAGATCACCGGCATGTCGGGCCAGACGCCCGACATCGATCCGGCCTGGGTGCGCCAGATCGGCATCCGCAGCGTCGACGACGGCGAGAAACGCCTGGTGCACCAGGCCGGCCTCGAAGTGTTCGACATGCGCTACCTGGACGAAATGGGCATGCGCGCGACGATGGAAGCGGCGCTGGCCGGACTGGACGCCGACACCCACCTGCACGTCAGCTTCGACGTCGACTTCCTCGACCCCGAGATCGCGCCCGGCGTCGGCACCACGGTGATGGGCGGCCCCACCTATCGCGAGGCCCAATTGTGCATGGAGATGATCGCCGACACCGGCCTGATGCGCTCGCTGGACGTCGTGGAACTGAACCCGGCCTTCGATGTGCGCAACAAGACCGCCGACCTCGCGGTGGACCTGATCGAGAGCCTGTTCGGCAAATCGACGCTGGTGCGGCGCGGCAGTTGACGCACGCTGGGCGGCGGCGGTGGCGCGGCGCGGGTTGCCGATTGCCACCGAACTGATTGAGAATGCCCCAGGTAGAACAAGAAACGCCCCCAGAGGAGACATTCCATGAAGTGCTATTGCGTCGTCAATTTCCGCGAACCGCTGCAGGAAGTGGATCAGCCCGTTCCCGTGCCGCAGGGCTCGCAGGTGTTGCTGAGGGTCCGCGCCGCGGGCGTCTGCCACAGCGACATCCACCTGTGGGAAGGCGGTTACGATCTCGGCCAGGGCCGCACCCTGTCGCTCAAGGAACGGGGCGTGACGCTGCCCCTGACGATGGGCCATGAGACCGTCGGCAGCGTGGTCGCCGCCGGCCCCGAGGCGACCGGCATCCAGACCGGACGCAACTACCTGGTCTATCCGTGGATCGGCTGCGGCGCCTGCCCCACCTGCCTGTCCGGGCAGGAAAACCACTGCACCGCCCCCGCCTGCCTGGGCATCCACCGCGCCGGCGGCTATGCCGAGCACATGCTCGTGCCGCACCCGCGCTACCTGATCGACATCGGCGACCTGGATCCGGCCCGCATCGCTCCCTACGCCTGCTCCGGCCTGACCACCTATTCGGCGCTCAGGAAGATCGGCGAGGCCGTCTACCGCGAGCATCCCGTGGTGATCTTCGGCGCCGGCGGCCTGGGCCTGATGAGCCTGACGCTGATCAAGGCGCTCGGCGGCAAGGGCGGCATCGTGGTCGATATCGACCCGGCCAAGCGCCAGGCCGCGCTGGAGGCCGGCGCGCTGGCCGCCATCGACGGCGCCGCGCCCGACGCCGCGCAGCAGATCATCAAGGCCGCCGGCGGCAAGCCGCTGCAGGCCGCTATCGACCTGGTCGGCGCGCCGTCCACCACCGCGCTGGCCTTCGACTTCCTGACCAAGGGCGGCAAGCTCATCATCGTCGGGCTGTTCGGCGGCGCCTCGTCATGGCCGATCGCGCTGATTCCGATGAAAGCCATGTCGATCATCGGCAGCTACGTCGGCAATCTGGCCGAACTGCGCGAGCTGATGGACCTGGTGCGGGCCGGCAAGGTGCCGCCGATGCCGGTGCACCGCTATCCGCTGCGCGAGGCCGACGGCGTGCTGGCCTCGCTGCGCGCCGGCAAGGTGCTGGGCCGCGCGGTGCTCACGGTGGATTGACCCTCCGCCGGGGCGCCGCGGCGGGTCGCGGCGCCCCCGGGGTCGGACGGATAGTCGGGCGTGCCTGGCCCCTGTCGCGAATGGGCCTATCATAGGCACCTGCGCAACCGCGCCCATCTTCCCGCAAAGGATCTCGCATGACCGACCGCCAGCTCACCATTCTCGCGGCCATCAACCTGCTGATCGCCGTCGGCGCCGGCGCCTTCGGCGCGCACGGCCTCAAGCGCCTGGTGACTCCCGAGCTGCTGGCGGTCTGGCAGACCGGCGTCATGTACCATCTGATCCACGGCCTGGGCCTGTTCATCATCGCGCTGCTCGGCGCGCGCTACGGTTCGCCACTGCTGTCGGCCGCCGGGTTGGTGATGTTCATGGGCATCGTGCTGTTTTCAGGTAGCCTGTACGTCCTGACCCTGACCGGCACCCACTGGCTGGGCGCGATCACGCCCGTGGGCGGCGCGGCCTTCCTGGCCGCCTGGGCGATGGTGGCGCTGGCCGCCTACCGCGCCCAGGGCTGAGCCCTCGCCGGGCCGCCGCCCGGCAACCCCGCATTACCTTCCTTGGCGGCCTCGGCCGCCTTTCCCGCTGAACCCCGATGTCCTCCTCTACCGTTTTTCCCGCCGCGCGTGACCATTCCGCCTTTGCAGGCATCGCCTGTGTCGTCGGCGGCATCTTCTTCCTGACGCTCAGCGACGCCAACGCCAAGTGGCTGGGCACCACCTACAACCCGCTGCAGATCCTGTTCCTGCGCGCGCTGATCGCGTTGCCGTTCGTCACCGCGCTGGCCGTCTGGCTGGGCGGGCGCCGGGTGCTGCGCACCGCCCATCCCGGCCTGCACCTGACGCGCGGCGCCATCAACGTGGTCTCGGCCTGTTGTTTCTACCTGGGGTTGCGCGCGCTGCCGCTGGCGGAGGCCACCGCCATCGCGTTCGCCGCGCCGTTGTTCGTCACGGCGCTATCGGTGCTGATCCTGAAGGAACGCGTCGATGGCCGCCGCTGGCTGGCGGTGCTGGCAGGGTTCGCGGGCGTGCTGATCATCGTGCGGCCCGGCACCGACGCGTTCCAGGCCGCGACCCTGCTGCCGTTGACCACCGCCTTCCTGTATGCCGTCATGATGATCACGGCGCGCGGCATCGGCCGCGGCGAAGGCATGCTGACCACCACCTTCTACATCGTTGCAGGCCAATTGGTGTGCAGCGCGGTGGCGCTGCCCTGGATCTGGCACACGCCGGCTCTGGCCGACCTACCCTATTTCGCGGCGGTGGCGCTGTTCAGCACACTGGGGCTGGCGCTGATCACGCAGGGCTTTCGCATCGCGCCGGCCTCCGTGGTGGCGCCGTTCGACTACACCGGCCTGATCTGGGCCACGCTGCTGGGCTGGATCTTCTGGCGCGAGGCGCCCGATGCCTACGCCTACCTGGGCGCGCTGTTCATCGCCGGCAGCGGCGTCTACATCGCGCTGCGCGAGGCGCGCGGGTCGCAGAAACGGCGCGCCACAGCCTAGTGCGCCGTGGCGCGGTCAGCCACAAACCGGGTCAGCGATCGCGCCGCGCCCGTCGCCAGGCGCGGCGCGATGCCTACTCCGTCGGCGGCGGGAAATTGCGCTTGAGCACGCGCGCCACGTTCGGTTCCTGGGCGGCCTGGCGCGCCACTGCCGTCAGCGCCGGACAGTTGGCCTCGAACCAGGCCTGACCCGGCCGCCAGTGCGTCATCACCGTCACGTACAGGTCCAGCGCGGAAAAGCGGCGGCCCAGCATGTGCGGCGCGCCGGCCTGGCGTTCCAGTTCCTGCCACAGCTCCGCGCGCCGCGTATGTATCCGCTCGCGCAGCAGCTCGGCCGGGGCGCCCGGGGTGGTCCACTGCGGCGGGTCGTCGCCATACGTGAAGGTGGGATAGATCGCCGCCACCAGGCGCACCAGCAGGTTCAGGAAGCGCGTCCGCTCAGGCCGCGCAGGCTCCGGTGCCAGGCCCGCCTGCGGCGCGACGTCGTGCAGGTGCAGCACCATGGCCGCGCTTTCGGTCATCACCTCGCCGTCCGGCGTGATCAGCGTCGGCACCTGCCCCAGCGGATTCAGGTGCAGCAGCCGGTCGCGTTCGGGACCGGGCTTCAGGTAAGGCACGTCGGTCAGCGTATGCGGCACGTTGGCCAGCGCCAGCGCCATTTCGACCACGGCCGAGCCGCAGCCCGGCGAGCCGATCAGTTCATACGTCTTCATGATTTTCACCCTCCCGTTTGCGCCGGCGCCAGCCGCAGCAACTCGCCCGGCGAGGCGTCGGTCAACACATAGACATAGCCGTCGAGTCCCTGCCGCACGTCGCGGATGCGGGCCTTGCGCTCGCCCAGCAGGCGTTCCTCGGCCACCACCTTGTCGCCGTCCAGCGTCAGGCGGATCAGGTCCTGGTCGGCCAGCGCGCCGATGAAGAGCGAGTGGCGCCAGGCCGGAAAACGGTCGGCGTCATAGAACGCCATGCCGCTGATGGCCGGCGACTTGGCCCACCAGTACAGCGGCGACTCCATGCCCGGCAGCGTTTCGCCCTTGGCCTCGGGAATCGGCTGGCCGGAGTAATTAATGCCATACGTCGCCAGCGGCCAGCCGTAGTTCCTGCCGGGCTGTACCAGATTGATCTCGTCGCCGCCGCGCGGGCCGTGTTCGTTCTCCCACAGCGCGCCGGTCCAGGGATTGAGCGCCATGCCCTGCGGGTTGCGATGCCCGTAGGACCAGATCTCGGGGCGCGCGCCGGCCCTGCCGGCGAAGGGATTGTCGGTCGGCACCGAGCCGTCGACCTTCAGGCGCACCACCTTGCCCTGCAGCTTGTCCAGGTCCTGCGCGGTGGGGCGCTGGTTGTTCTCGCCCAGCGAGATGAACAGGTAGCCCTTGCCGTCGAAGACCAGGCGCGAACCGAAGTGCAGCCCCTGCGACAGCTTGGGCGCCTGGCGGAACAGCACCTGGAAATCCTCCAGCGCGCTGGCGTCGGCCGAGAGGCGGCCGCGGCCGACCGCGGTGCCGCTGCGCGAACCGTCGGATTCAGCATACGAAAGATAGACGTAGCGGTCCTGCGCGAAACCCGGCGACAGCGCCACGTCGAGCAGGCCGCCCTGTCCTTGCGCGGCCACCTTGGGCACGCCGGCCAGCGGCTTGGACAGGCCGCCCGGCGTGCGCAGCAGGCGCAGGTTGCCCGGCCGCTCGGTGATCAGCACGCCCCCTTCGGGCAGGAAGGCCATCGACCACGGATGATCCAGGCCGCCCACCACCACCGTCACCTGCGCGCGCGCGGCGGGCGGGTGCTCGGGGCTTTTCTGCGGCGTGGCCCAAGCCGCGGCCGCGCACAAGGCGGCGCCGGCGAAGGCGATCAGGGACGAGGCGCGACGGATCGCGGACGGGCGTGACGGCATGGACATCTCCGGCGGCTGGGTGGGCGCGGCGGCGCTCGGCGGCGTCGCGCGGGTGGCGTACCATAGGAGCCAGCGACGGGTGGCCTCCCGTCCATTTCTCTCAGGAGACTCCCTTACATGAAACTGTACTACATGCCCGGCGCGTGCTCGCTCGCTTCCCACATCGTGCTGGAATGGATCGGCAAGCCCTACGACGCACACAAGCTCAGCCGCGACGAACTCAAGGGCCCCGCATTCCTCAAGGTCAATCCGCTGGGCGCCGTGCCTGCCCTGGACGACGACGGTTTCACCCTGACCCAGAACGTCGCGATCCTCGAATACCTGGCCGAACAGGCGCCGCAGGCCAAGCTGCTGGGCGACGGCTCGGCTCGCTCGCGCGCCGACGTGCGCCGCTGGCTCGGCTTCATCAACTCCGACATCCACAAGACCTTCTCGATGATCTTCGGCGCGGGCCGCTTCCTCGCCGAGGAAGCGCCACAGCAGGAACTGGCCGCCTCCGCGTCCAAGCTGCTGACGCGCCTGTTCGCGCTGCTGGACGCCCAGTTGATCAATCAGCCCTACCTGGGCGGCGAAGCGCCGTCGGTCGCCGACGCCTACCTGTACGTGGTGCTGCGCTGGGCCCATGCCAAGCAGGTCGACCTGTCGGGTCAGGAGCACCTGGCCGCGTTCTTCAAGCGCATGCAGGACAACGCCGGCGTCAAGGCCGCGCTCAAGGCCGAAGGCCTGGAGTAAGCCTGCCAGGCCGGCATGAACGGCCGGCCCGAACGCCCCGCCGCCCTTGCGCGCCGGGGCGTTTTCTCTTGCGCGCCGGCCTGATTGCCTTCAGCCGCCGACCAGCGCCGGCGCCGCGCTCTCCAGGACCTTCTTGACCGCCGCCAGGAAGCGCCGCGCCAATAGCGGCGGCGCGCTCAGGTTCGAATGCGTGGCCCAGATCTCGACGCTGGCGCCCGGCGCGATCGGCCGCAGCACCATGCTGTCGGTCTGGTCGGGCGACACGCACCACGCGTCCACCAGCGCCGGCCCCAGGCCCTGCTGCACGAACGAACAGGCCGTCACCGGCGAATGCACCTCCACCGCCGCCGGGCAGGCCGGCGCGCCGCCGAAGAACGATTGCAGCGCGCGTCCCAGCGGCGTGTCGCGCGGATAGCCGATCCACGCCGCCGAAGCGAAATCCTCCGGGTGCACCACCTCGTGCGCGGCCAGCGGATGGCCCTTTGGCAGCGCGCAGATCACCGGCACCGTCGCCAGCCGGGTCGAGGCCAGGTTGGGATGATCGGGCGGTCGCATCGAGATGCCGATATCGGCCTGCCCCGACAGGAAATACGCCGCCAGTTCGTCGAACGTGACGCTGCGGTAATCGACCCGCGCGTCGGCGTTGCGGTCGCGAAAGCGCCCCAGCGCCATCGGCACCAGCCGCTGGCCATAGCTGGCGCTGGCCACGATCTTGAGCATGCCCGCGCCCGATTGCCCGAGGCTGGCCGCGAGATCGTTGACGCGCTGGATGCCGCCATAGACCTGCTCGACCTCGGCGTACAGGCGCCGCGCCTCGGCGGTGGGCGAGAGCCGGCTCTTGACCCGCTCGAACAGGCGGTAGCCCAGGCGCGTCTCCGTCAGCGCCAGCACCCGGCTCACCGCCGGTTGCGACACATGCAGCATGCGCCCCGCGCCGCTGATCGAGCCGGCCATCATGATGGCGCGAAACACCTCGATCTGGCGCAGGTTCAGCGGCCGGCCGGCGCTCGGCCCGACCTCGTCGGCGTAGGCCTGCTCATCCATGTTGGTTCCCCTTGATCAATAACGGCGGATTATAGGTTTTCGACATTTTTCGATGACGCAGTGCCGCAATCCCGGTGCTAATCTGCCCGCCTCCACACAACAAAACAAGGGGAATCCAGCATGCAACGCACCTTCATCCGCAGCCTCGCCGCCCTGGCGCTGGCCGCCACCTTCAGCACGGGCGCGCAGGCCGCCGGCGCCTATCCCGACAAACCGATCACTTTCATCGTGCCGTCGGCCGCCGGCGGCTCGCCCGACGTGCTGTCGCGCCTGATCACCACGCAACTGGCCAAGGACACTGGCGCCACGCTGGTGGTGGAAAACCGCCCCGGCGCCGCCGGCAACATCGGCATCGCGCTGGTCAAGCGCGCCGCGCCCGACGGCTACACCGTGGGCTACGGCAACATCAACACGCTGGCCGTCAACCGCTCGCTGTTCAAGCGCCTGCCCTACGACGTCGACAAGGACCTGACGCCCGTGGCGCACATGTTCGACCTGTACAACGCGCTGATCGTGCCGGCGGATTCGCCTATCAAGAGCGTGCAGGACCTGATCGACCGCGCCCGCAAGGAACCCGGCCGCCTGTCGTATGGCGCCTCGGGCGTCGGCACCACCGGCCACATGGGCGGCGAGCTGTTCAAGAGCATGGCCAAGGTCGACGTCATGTTCATCCCGTACAACGGCGGCCCGGCCGCCATCCAGGACCTGCTGGGCGGCCGCCTGGACTACCTGTTCGTCAACACCTCCGAGGCCACCCCGCTGGTCAAGAGCGGCAAGGTGCGCGCCATCGGCGTCAGCAGCCTCAAGCGCCTGGCGCTGATGCCCGACGTGCCGACGCTGGACGAAGCCGGCCTGAAGGGTTACGAAACCGTGGCCTGGGGCGGCGTGGTCGCGCCCAAGGGCACCCCGCCCGAGGTCGTGGCCAAGCTCAACGCCGACATCCAGAAGGCGCTGCAGGCGCCCGAAGTGCGCACCGGCCTGGAAACGCTCGGCGCCGTGCCCGCCAGCGGCGCGCCGGATGAGTTCAAGCAACTGATCGATCGCGAAACCGCCAAGTGGAAGCAGATCATCGACACCGCCGGCATCGAGAAACTGGACTGAGCCCCGCCATGACGGACCGCAGCACCCGGATGAACCCCGCTCCGCAAGCCGACTTCATCGTGGCAGGCGCCACGCTCATCGACGGCGGGGGCGGTCCGTCGCGGCAGGGCGACCTGGCGGTGCGCGATGGGCGCATCGTGGCGCTGGGCGATTTCGCCCACATGCCGGGCGTGCCCGTGATCGATGCCCGCGGCCTGGCGCTGGCGCCCGGCTTCATCGACTCGCACACCCACGACGACGGCTACCTGCTGGCGCATCCGGACATGCTGCCCAAGGTCTCGCAAGGCATCACCACGGTCGTCACCGGCAACTGCGGCGTCAGCCTGGCGCCGCTGTCGCGCCGGGAGATCCCGCAGCCGCTGGACCTGCTGGGCCCGCCCGACCTGTTCCGCTTCGACACCTTCCGCGCCTGGCTCCAGGCGCTGGCCGAGACGCCCGCCGCGGTCAATGTCATCCCGCTGGTCGGCCACACCACGCTGCGCGTGGCCGTCATGGACGACACCGGCCGCGCCGCCACCGACGCCGAACGCCAGGCCATGCGCGCCCTGCTCGACGAAGCGCTGGCGGCCGGCGCCTTCGGCGTCTCCACCGGCACCTTCTACCCGCCCGCCAGCGCCGCGCCCACCGACGAGATCATCGACGTCTGCCAGCCGCTGCGCGGCCGCGCCGGCGCGATCTACGCCACCCACCTGCGCGACGAGGCCGACCACATCGTGCCGGCCATGGAAGAGGCGCTGCTGATCGGCCGCGAACTGGACTGCCGCGTGGTGTTCTCGCACCACAAGCTGGCCGGCGAACGCAACCACGGCCGCAGCCGCGAGACGCTCGACATGATCAGCCGCGCCGCCGCCACGCAGCGCGTCTGCCTCGACTGCCATCCATATCCGGCCACCTCGACCATGCTGCGGCTGGACCGCGCCCGCCTGGCCAGCCGCACCATGATCACGTGGTCAAAGGGCTACCCCGAGGCCACCGGCCGCGACTTCAGCGAGGTCATGGCCGAACTGGGCCTGGACGACGAAGCCGCCATCGCCCGCCTGGCGCCCGCCGGCGCCATCTACTTCCTGATGGACCCGGCCGACGTCAACCGCATCTTCAGCCATCCGCTGACCATGGTCGGCTCGGACGGCCTGCCCTTCGACCCGCACCCGCACCCGCGCCAATGGGGCACCTTCACCAACGTGCTGCGCACCATGGTGCGCGAACAACGGCTGCTGTCGCTCGAAACCGCCATCCACAAGATGACCGGCCTGGCGGCGGCCCAATACGGCCTGACCGAGCGCGGCCTGCTGCGCGAGGGGTATCATGCTGATCTGGTGCTGTTCGATCCCGCCAACGTCACAGACATGGCCACTTTTTCAGCTCCCATTCAGGTCAGCCAGGGCATCCACGCCGTGTGGGTCAATGGCAGGCAGGTGTGGGATGGGGAACGGACCGGCGCCGAACGCCCGGGCCAGGTACTGGCACCCGGTGATGCAATACCTTGGAGTCAACAAAGTGAATAGCTATTCCCAGGGCTGTTACCTGGGTGTTTTGGGCGGCATGGGCCCCATGGCCGGCGCCGCCTTCGCGCTCCGCCTCGCGGCGCTCACGCCCGCCGACGCGGACCAGCAGCACATCCCCACCCTGCTTCGCAACGATCCGCGCATCCCCGATCGTTCCAGCGCCTACATGGCCGGCGGCGAGAATCCCCTGCCCTACATGGTCGAAGGCGTGCGCTTCCTGGAACGCGCCGGCGCCCAGCTCATCGCCATCCCCTGCAACACCGCGCATCTCTGGTACGACGACATCGCCGCCGCCACCCAGCGCCCCGTGCTGCACATCATCCAGGCCGTCATCGACGACCTGCGCCGCCTGGGCCTGCAGCAGGGCCGCATCGGCCTGATGGGCACCGCCGCCACGCTCAAGCTCGGCCTCTACCAGCGCCATCTCGAAGCCCAGGGCTACGAATGCATCGTCCCCGACGACGATGAAGTCGAACGCTACTGCATGGCCTCGATCCGCGCCGTCAAGGGCAACCAGCTCGAAGCCGCCTTCGACCCCGCCGCCGACTGCATCGCCCGCCTCAAGGCCCGCGGCGCCGACGCCGTCGTCCTGGGCTGCACCGAACTGCCCCTGGCCGTGCCCCACGCCCTGCGTCCCAGCCTCGGCATCACCCTGACCGACTCCATCGACGCCCTGGCCCGCGCCGCCATCGCCCACTACCTGGCCGACCAGCCCGAGCAACGCATCGCGGCATAGGCAAGGCCCGCGAGTTGCGCGACCGCGCGACAACCGGGAGAATCGATCCGTGGGCCACCCTGTCGGTGGCCTCGGACTATCCAGGAGTGAAGGACGTGCGCAACCCCGTTCTCGCGGCAATGCCGACCAGCATCATGAAAGGCCGGCGCCGGCAAAGCGCGCAAGGCAAACATGCGATCCTGCACGCGGCATTCTGCGCCGTCCTCGCCAGCGCCCCGTTCCTGCCAGTCAAAGCCGCCCACGCCGCGGGCTTCGACTGCAAGGCCGCGAAAACCCATGTCGAACATCTGATCTGCGCCGACCCATCGCTATCCAGGCTGGACGACCAGGTGAAGGATCTCTACGACAAGATCCAGGCCGAAACCGCAGGCCGTGACGGTGAAACCGGTGAATGGCGCGATCCCATGGCAAAAGAGCAGACCCAATGGCGCACCACCGTGCGCGACCGTTGCCCCGACGCCGCCTGCCTGAAATCCGCCTACGAGGCCCGCATCGCCGCCATGAAAAAGAACTGGGCAGAAGCGCTAGGCCCCGCGGACAAGTAATACGCGACGCGCTCCGGGGTGGTCGAATCCTGCTATTTGAAAGCCCAGGCGCGCCAATCCCAGTGCCAGAGATTGAAGGCCGCTACCCATTGAATTCGATATCGTCCGAGCTCCATACCCGGCGCAGTTCGGCAATCCCTCTCTCTCCCCTCCCCAGCGGGTCATCCCCTCCCCCCGCGCGCAGCGTCATCCTCCCGACGCAAACCCACCGCGTATGCAAAGATCGGCCGCCCGCGCGGCCGATCTTTGCGGGCCCCGCAAAACCCGCCCCTTACCCCACGCTCCAGCAGCGCGACAAGCCTCGCAATCCGCAGCCCGAGGCGGGTGGTGCCCTGGCGAGGCGCGCCGTCGATGCGCCCGAGGGAATCTGAAGGAGCAGCCGCAGGCTGTGACGAAGATGACGACGGGGCAGTCCGGAGCGAACGCTCCGGACCGCAATCGTTGGCGCGCCTCGCCAGGGCGCCGCCCGCCTCGGGCGACCTACGAAGACACGCCACTCCCAACGAAAAAAAAGGGCGCCCCTTTCAGTAGCGCCCAAATTTCCCTTCGCGGGGAATAAAACCTTCAAGCGGATCACCCGCCCAGATAAGCCTTCCGCACCTGATCATTGACCAGCAGATTCGCCCCCGTATCCTGCAGCACGACCCGCCCGTTCTCCAGCACATACCCGCGATCCGCCACCTGCAGCGCCTTGTTGGCATTCTGCTCGACCAGGAACACCGTCACGCCCTGCTCGCGGATCTCGCGGATGATGTCGAAGATCTGCGCGATCACCAGCGGCGCCAGCCCCAGCGTCGGCTCGTCCAGCAGCAGCAGGCGCGGCCGCGTCATCAACGCCCGCCCGATCGCCAGCATCTGCTGCTCGCCGCCCGACATCAGCCCGGCGCGCTGGCTGGCCCGTTCCTTCAGGCGCGGGAACAAGCCATAGACGTGGTCGATGCCCGCCTGGATCTCCTCGCGCTTGGAGAAAAAGCCGCCCATCATCAGGTTCTCGGCCACCGTCAGGTCCTTGAACACGCGCCGCCCTTCCGGCGAAATGGCGATGCCATTGCGCATGATGTGGTGCGTGTCCTTGTTGGTGATGTCCTCGCCCTCGAAGGTGATCTTGCCTTCCTTGGCGCGCGGATTGCCGCAGACCGTCATCAGCAGCGTGGTCTTGCCGGCGCCGTTGGCGCCGATCAGGGTCACGATCTCGCCCTTGTTGACGTCCACCGACACGCCATTGAGCGCCTGGATGGCGCCGTAGAACGTGTGAATGTTTTCCAGCTTCAGCATTTATTCCTCCCCCAGGTACGCCTTGATGACGCGCTCGTCGTTGCGCACCTGCTCGGGGGTGCCGGTAGTGATGGGCTTGCCGTGCTCCATGACCAGGATGCGGTCGGAAATGCCCATGATCAGGCTCATGTCGTGCTCGATCAGCAGCACCGCCACGCCGAACTCGCGGCGCAACTGGTCGATCAGCGATTGCAGATCGCGCTTTTCCTGCGGGTTCAGGCCGGCGGCCGGCTCGTCCAGCATCAACAGGCGCGGCTTGGTGATCATGCAGCGCGCGATCTCCAGGCGGCGCTGGTGGCCATAGGCCAGGTTGCCGGCCTCGCGGTTGGCATACTCGCGCAGCCCCATGAAATCCAGCCACTGCGCCGCGCGCGACAGCGCGTCGGCCTCCGACTGGCGGTAGGACTTAAGCTTGAGCAGGCCGGGCAGCAGGCGCGATTCGACCTGCGTATGCTGGGCCACCAGCAGGTTCTCCAGCACCGTCAACTGCTTGAACAGCCGCACGTTCTGGAACGTGCGCACCAGCCCGTGGCGCGCCACCTTGTGGCTCGGCAGGCCGGTGATGGACTTGCCGTCCATCACGATATCGCCGGCCGTCGGCGCGTAGAAACCGCCCACGCAGTTGAACACGGTGGTCTTGCCGGCCCCGTTCGGGCCGATGATGGCGAACACCTCGTCGGATTTGACTTCGAACGCCACGCTATCGACGGCCAGCAGGCCGCCGAAGCGCATGGTCAGTCCGGATACTTTCAGCAATGCCTCGCTCATTTAGCCAGCTCCACGTGGGGACGCTTCATGGGCAACAACCCCTGCGGACGCCACATCATCATCAATACCATCACCAGGCCGAACATCAGCATCCGGTACTCGGCGAACTCGCGCGCCAGCTCGGGCAGCACCGTCAGCAGGACCGCCGCCAGGATCACCCCGATCTGCGAACCCATGCCGCCCAGCACCACGATGGCCAGGATCAGCGCCGATTCGATGAAGGTGAAGGATTCCGGGTTGACCATGCCCTGGCGCGCCGCGAAGAAGGCGCCGCCGAAGCCGGCGAAGGTCGCGCCCAGCGTGAATGCCGACAGCTTGATGCGGGTCGGGTTCAGGCCCAGCGAACGGCAGGCGATCTCGTCCTCACGCAGCGCCTCCCAGGCGCGGCCGACCGGCATGCGGATCAGGCGCGTGGAGACGAACAGCGTGATCAGCGCCAGCAGCAGCGCCATCATGTAGAGATAGATCACCATGTGCTGGTTCTGGAAGGTCAGACCGAAGAAGTCGTGGAACGTGGTGCCCCCTTCCGTGCTGGCGCGTCGCGTCATCTCCAGGCCGAACACCGACGGCTTGGGAATGCCCGAGATGCCGTCCGGACCGCCCGTGAGCGTGTTCAGGTTGATCAGCAGCAGGCGGATCATTTCGCCGAAGCCCAGCGTCACGATGGCCAGGTAGTCGCCGCGCAGGCGCAGCACCGGAAAGCCCAGGATGAAGCCGAACAGCGCGGCCATGGCGCCCGAGAACGGCAGCGCCTCCCAGAAGCTCCAGCCGCCCCAGTGGTACAGCAAGGCGTAGGTGTAGGCGCCGACGGCATAGAAGCCGACGAAGCCCAGGTCCAGCAGCCCGGCGAAACCGACCACGATGTTCAGGCCCAGGCCCAGCATCACGTAGATCAGCACCAGCGTGGCGATGTCGACCGAACTGCGGCCGGCGAAGAACGGCCAGGTCACGGCCACCGCCAAAATCAGCAGCATCAGCAGCTTGTGGTTCTTGGCCGGCGCCGACGGCAGCGTCGGCAGGTCTTTCTTGAGCTTCTGGAACGGCTTGGCGATCCAGGGCCGCAGCAACTGGAACACGAACACGACCGCGGCGGCGATGGCCACCAGCGACCAATGCGACTCCATCGAGGTGCGCGCGCCCTGGCGGATCAGTTGCAGGCCGAAGACGGGGGTGACGATGACGGCGGTCAGCACCGCCGCCATGGTGGCGTTTTTGAGATTGTTGTTCGACATCAGACTTTTTCCACCTCAGGTTTGCCCAACAGCCCGGTGGGACGGAACAGCAGGATCAGGACCAGCAGCGAGAACGCCACGATGTCCTTGTACTGCGACGAGATATAGGCTGCCGCGAACGTTTCGGCCAGGCCCAGCAGCACGCCGCCCAGCATGGCGCCGGGGATGCTGCCGATGCCGCCCAGCACCGCCGCCGTGAAGGCCTTGATGCCGGCCAGGAAGCCGATGAAGGGATTGAGCTTGCCGATGGTGATGGCGATCAGCACGCCGCCCACCGCCGCCAGGATCGCGCCCATCACGAAGGTGAACGAGATCACCCGGTTGGTGTCGATGCCCAGCAGGTTGGCCATGTGCATGTCCTGCGAGCAGGCGCGCGAGGCGCGGCCCATGCGGGAATACTTGATGAACAGCGTCAGGCCGATCATCAGCACCACGGTCACCAGGATGATCATGATGCGCGAATACGGCACCGTCACATCGAAGTCGGATCCCATGTGGAACTGCACCGCGCCGGACACCAGCGAAGGCACCGCCATGTCGCGCGCGCCCTGGCCCAGGGCGACCCAGTTCTGCAGGAAGATCGACATGCCGATGGCCGAGATCAGCGCCACCAGGCGGGGACTGCCCCGCACCGGGCGGTACGCGACCCGCTCGACGCTGAAACCGTAGATGCCGGTGACGACGATGGCCACCAACAGCATGGCGGCGATGATGAACGGAACCGGCAGGCCGCTGCCCGTGCCGATGGCCGTCAGGGTGACCAGGCCGACATAGGCGCCGATCATGTAGATTTCGCCGTGAGCGAAGTTGATCATACCGATGATGCCGTAGACCATTGTGTAGCCGATGGCAATCAACGCGTAGATCGCGCCCAGAGACAATCCGTTGAAGAATTGCTGGGTAAGTTGGGGTATGAGGTCGGACATTATTTCTCTTGCTCCAAATAGTTCCGGCTCCGGTAGAGAGACCCGGAGCCGGAAACCTGGGCGTATTTTAAGGGCCTGTGGTCACCGCATGCCGGCCGCACAGCGCTTTTGGCGCATCGCTACGCGGATTACGACACAACGACGACGACAGGCCCTGCGCGCCGGCAACACGCCGGCGGAATCGCGGGAGTTTACAGCTGGGTCTTCTTGCCGTTCTTGTCCCATTTGTAAACGGCGAACTCGAAGTTCTTCAGGTCGCCCTTGGCGTCGTACTCGACCTTGCCGATGCCGGTGTTGAAGGTGGTCTTGTGCATGTAGTCGGCGACCTTGGCGGGGTCTTCGCCCACGGCGTTGATGCTGTCGGCCAGGATCTGCACCGCGGCGTAGGCCGGCATCTGGAAGGCGCCGTCCGGATCGCGCTTGGCGTCCTTGAAGGCCTTGACGATGCTTTCGTTGCCCGGCAGCTTGGTGAAGTCGGCGGGCAGCGTGACCAGCAGGCCGTCGATGGCCGGACCGGCGATCGCCACCAGATCCTGGTTGGCGGTGCCTTCCGGACCCATGAACTGGACCTTCAGGCCCTGTTCACGCGACTGGCGCAGCAGCAGGCCGAGTTCGGGGTGGTAGCCGCCGAAGTAGACCAGGTCGACGCCGGCCGACTTGAGCTTGGTGATGATGGCCGAGTAATCGCTGTCGCCGACGTTGATGCCTTCGAACAGCGCCACGTTCACGCCTTCCTTGGCCAGGGTGTCCTTGACCTGGGTGGCCACGCCCGAGCCGTAGGTCTGCTTGTCGTGCAGCACGGCGACCTTCTTGGGCTTGAGGGTGTTGGCGATGTAGCGCGCGGCGTACGGACCCTGCTGGTCGTCGCGGCCGATGGTGCGGAAGAAGTAATGCGGCTTGATCGTGTCGGTGACCAGCGGCGAGGTGGCGCCCGGGGTGATGCCGACGATGCCTTCCTGTTCGTAGACGTTGACGGCGGCCACGGTCACGCCCGAGCACGCATGGGCCACGGCGAACTTGGCGCCGGAATTGACCACGCGGTTGGCGGCCGGCACGGCCTGCTTCGGTTCGCAGCCGTCGTCGATGAGAATCGGTTCGAGCTTCTTGCCCTTCACGCCGCCCTTGGCGTTGATGGTCTCGATGGCAGTCAGCGCGCCAGCCTGGATCTGGTCGCCGTACTGGGTGTTGGGGCCCGTCATGGGCTGCGGGATGCCGATCTTGATCGTATCGGCGGCGTGCACGGAACCTGCCAGGGCAAGCGCCCCGAATGCCATAGCTACCGGGGTAAGGCGATGCAGAAACTTCATGCGGAGTTCTCCAGCGAGGTTTTGAGCGGCTCTGTTCGATCCGGCCTGTCGGGTGGATACCCCGCAACCCGTATCGCGCGTCGCCGGCTTCTTGGGCAAAAACACGGTGTGGGCGGTATTCTGGAAGCAAGCCGACATACTGTCACTGCGTGTAATCCCCAATATTTCACGACAAACCTTTAATCGTGACGGATTACCGCGACAAGTGCGTGAAAACGCAGGAGAAATCCGCGCGGCGCCTGTGATGGCGCATGGCGCCGCGGGCAAAAACATGGCAGGTGATTTATATGAATAATCATTAATACATCGTTTGACTTCGCATTTTCATACAGTGCTTACGCGAGTCTTACGGATAATGATTATCCCGTTAATAATAATCGCCGTTTTTTCGAAAATCAGGCGTTGGCCGGTTTGGCCAGATTCCACATCAGGGCGCGGAACGGCGCCAGCATGCTGATGTTGACGGCCAGCTTGATCGCCAGGTCGCCCATCATCCAGGTCACCCAGGGCGTGCCGGTGGCGGCGAAGGCCACGCTGAAGAACACCGCGGTGTCCAGGATCGCGCCCAGCACGCCCGAGACCAGCGGCGCGCGCCACCAGCGCTGGTCACGCAGGCGGTCGAACACCTGGATGTCGACCAGTTGCGCGCAAATGTAGGCCAGGCCCGAGGCCAGCGCGATGCGCGGCGACGCCACCCACACCGACACCGCCAGCGCGGCGGCGAAACCGAACCACACCACCCGGCGCGCGGCCGCGGGGCCGAAACGCCGGTTGAGCACGTCGGTCACCAGGAAGGCCACCGGATACGACAGGCCGCCCCAGGTCAGCCAGTCGTTCAGCGGCACCTGCACCAGGATGTTCGACCCCACCACCACCAGCAGCATGCACAGCACGGCGATGCCGAACTGCGCCCGGCTCATGGGGGCAAAGCGCGCCTTGGCCACGCTCACTTGCCGAACTCCTCGGCCAGCTCGCGCGAACGCCGCGCGGCCGCGGCCATGGCGTCCTCGACGATGCCGGCGAAGCCGGCGGCATTGAACGCGGCCAGCGCCGCGGCGGTGGTGCCGCCCTTGGAGGTGACGCGCTCGCGCAGCACCGACGGCGGCTCGGACGATTCGGCCGCCAGCTTGGTGGCGCCCGCGAACGTGCCCAGCGCCAGCTGGCGCGCCTGCTCGGCCGTCAGGCCGACCTTCTGGCCGCCGGCGATCAGGGCTTCGAGGAACAGGAAGACATAAGCCGGGCCGCTGCCCGACAGCGCGGTCACGGCGTCGAGCGCCGCGTCATCGGCCACCCAGACCACCTCGCCGACGCTGGCCAGCATGGTGGCGGCCAGGTCGCGGTCGGCCTGCCCCACGCCATCCAGCGCCGCCAGGCCGGTGATGCCGGCGCCCACCAGCGCCGGGGTGTTGGGCATGCAGCGCACCAGGCGGCGCCACGGCGCCTCGGGCGTGCCCAGCCAGCCGGCCAGCGTATCGGCGCGGATGCCGGCCGCCACGCTTACCACCAAAGTGTCGTCGCGCAACCACTGACGCGTGGAAGCCACAACGTCTTTCATGTTCTGTGGCTTGACCGCGAACACCCACACGCGGCAGCGCGCCAGGGCCTCGTCCGGGGCGGTCGCGGTGGTCATGCCGCGGGCCTGCCAGGCCGCGTGCGAATCCTGGTTAATGTCAATGACATGAATGCTGCCGGCGGGGCATACTTTGCCCGCAAGACCGGAAGCCAGCGCGGAGGCCATGTTGCCGCCGCCGATGAACGCAATCGAAAGTTCGTTTTTCATAGCATGCGATTGTAAACCGGCCTGTTCCGGCGGGAAAAAAAAGAAAATGTTCGTTCGCGCCTAAAACGCGCAATTTGACAGGCGTTTTAAGTGATGTGAAAGTCACGGTTTTGTCACAAACAATTCATAAGGTGACGTGTTTTCCGCGCCCGGACAACCCGGTCGCGACACGCCCAACTGGAGGAAACCTCTCATGCGATCCCACCGAATTGCCCTTACCTTCGCCGCCGTCATGGCGGCCTTCGCCGGCGCTTCCGCCCACGCGGCCACCGAAATCACGTTCTGGCACTCGATGGAAGGCGCGCTCGGCGACCGCGTCAACGGTCTGGTCGACGAGTTCAACAAGAAGAACCCCGACTACCAGGTCAAGGCCGTCTACAAGGGCAACTACGGTGAGTCGATGAACGCCGGCATCGCCGCGTTCCGCGCCGGCAACGCCCCGGACATCCTCCAGGTGTTCGAAGTCGGCACCGCCACCATGATGTACGCCAAGGGCGCCATCAAGCCGGTGCAGCAGATGTCGGAAGAAGCCGGCAACCCGATCGACCCGAAGGAATTCATCGGCGCCGTGGCCGGCTACTACTCGTCGGCCGAAGGCAAGCTGGTGTCGATGCCCTTCAACAGCTCGACCGTGGTGTTCTACTACAACAAGGACGCCTTCAAGAAGGCCGGCCTGGACGCCGACAAGCCGCCCAAGACCTGGGAAGAGCTGGCCGCCGCCGGCCAGAAGCTCAAGGCCGCCGGCCAGGAATGCGGCTACACCACCTCGTGGCCGTCGTGGGTCCAGCTGGAGACGTTCTCGGCCTGGCACAACGTGCCGTACGCCACCAAGGATAACGGCTTCGGCGGCCTGGACGCCCGCATCGCCATCAACACCCCGCTGCACGTGCGCCACCTGGAAAACCTGGCCAAGCTGGGCAAGGAAGGCATCTTCATGTACGGCGGCCGCGGCGACGAGCCGAACTCGCTGTTCATCAGCGGCAAGTGCGCCATGATCACCGGTTCGTCGGGCCTGCGCGCCAACATCGCCAAGAACGCCAAGTTCGAATTCGGCACCTCGACCCTGCCCTACTACGCCGACGTCCAGGGCGCGCCGCAGAACACCATCATCGGCGGCGCCTCGCTGTGGGTCTTCGCCAACAAGAAGCCGGAAACCTACAAGGGCGTGACCGCGTTCTTCAAGTTCCTGGCCAGCCCGGAAATCGCCGCCCGCTGGCACCAGCAGACCGGCTACGTGCCCGTCACCAAGGCCGCCTACGAGCTGACCAAGAAGGAAGGCTTCTACGACAAGAACCCGGGCACCGAAGTCGGCGTCAAGCAGTTGAACGTCGAAACCACCGCGCAATCGCGCGGCCTGCGCCTGGGCTTCCTGCCGCAGATCCGTGAAATCGAGGACGCTGAAATCGAACGCATCGTGTCGGGCAAGGTCTCGGCCAAGGATGGCGCCGAGAACATCGTCAAGCGCGGCAACGAGCTGCTGGAAAAGTTCGAGAAGAGTGTAAAGTAACGCCCGTTCCGGGCCCCGGAACAAGCCCCGTCACGCACGATTTCCGTTTCGCGACAGGGGCTTGCGTGATTCAAGAGAGGCTTAAAGCCCTGGTTATTTTGGGGCTTTAAGCCTATCGTGCTTATGCGTGTCGGCGCCTTCGGGCGCCTCGAGCCAGGCCGGTGCCGCTTCCCGGCCGGCGGTTTCAAGCGGCGGTTAATCCAACCGCCGTTTTTCGTACCTTGGGTTCCCCCTATGGAAAAACGTGTTGTCTTTGGGCACAAGACCCTGCCCTATCTGCTGCTCCTGCCGCAGATCGTCATTACCGTGGTCTTCTTCTTCCTTCCCGCGGGCCAGGCCATGTGGCAGTCGATGCGGCTGGAAGATGCGTTCGGCCTGTCCTCCGAGTTCGTCGGTCTCGACAACTTCATGGAGCTGTTCTCGCAACAGGCCTACCTCGATTCCTTCCGTGTCACGGCGGTGTTCTCGATCCTGGTCGCCGTGGTCGGCCTGGGCGTGTCGCTGCTGCTGGCCGTCATGGCCGATCGCGTGATCCGCGGCGCCGGGCTCTACAAGACCCTGCTGATCTGGCCCTACGCCGTCGCGCCCGCCGTGGTCGGCGTGCTGTGGCTGTTCCTGTTCTCGCCCTCGGTCGGCATCCTGGCCGTGGCCCTGCGCCAGGCCGGCGTCGACTGGAACCCGCGCCTGGACGGCAACCAGGCCATGATCCTGGTGCTGATCGCCGCCGTCTGGAAGCAGGTCTCGTACAACTTCCTGTTCTTCCTGGCCGGCCTGCAGTCGATCCCGCGCTCGCTCATCGAAGCCGCCGCGATCGACGGCGCCAGCCCGTCGCGCCGCTTCTGGAGCATCGTCTTCCCGCTGCTGTCGCCCACCACCTTCTTCCTGCTGGTGGTCAACATCATCTACGCCTTCTTCGACACCTTCGCGGTGGTGGACACCACCACGCAGGGCGGCCCCGGCACCTCGACCTCGATCCTGGTCTACAAGGTGTACAGCGACGGCTTCCGCGGCCTGGACCTCGGTTCGTCCGCGGCCCAGTCGGTGGTGCTGATGTTCATTGTGATTGCCTTGACGGTCGTGCAGTTCCGCTACGTCGACCGCAAAGTGCAGTATTGATTTTCGAGGCAGATAACAATGGTTGAACGCCGTCCCTGGCTGGATATTCTGGCCCACGTCATCCTGCTGTGCGGGGTGGCCATGGTGGCCTTTCCGCTCTACGTCACTTTCGTCGCGTCGACCCAGACCGCGCAGGAAGTGGCCTCCGCGCCGATGTCGCTGATCCCCGGTCCGCACTTTGTCGACAACTACATGCAGGCGCTGTTCGGCGGCTCCTCCGGCGGCTCGTCCGGCGCGCCGGTGGGCCGCATGATGTACGTCAGCCTGATCATGGCGCTGGCGATTTCCATCGGCAAGATCGCCATCTCGCTGCTGTCGGCCTTCGCGGTGGTGTATTTCCGCTTCCCCGGCCGCATGTTCTTTTTCTGGATGATCTTCGTCACGCTGATGCTGCCGGTCGAAGTGCGGATCGCGCCCACCTACAAGGTGGTGGCGGACCTGGGCCTGCTCAACAGCTACGCCGGCCTGACGCTGCCGCTGATCGCCTCGGCCACGGCCACGTTCCTGTTCCGCCAGTTCTTCCTGACGGTGCCGGACGAGCTGATCGAGGCCGCCCGCATCGACGGCGCCGGCCCGGTGCGCTTCTTCCGCGACGTGCTGCTGCCGCTGTCCAAGACCAGCATCGCCGCGCTGTTCGTGATCCAGTTCATCTACGGCTGGAACCAATACCTGTGGCCGCTGCTGGTGACCACGCAGGAAGACATGTACCCCGTCGTCATCGGCATCAAGCGGATGATCAGCGGCGGCGACAGCGTGACCGAATGGAACATCACCATGGCCACCGCCATGCTGGCGATGATCCCGCCGGCGCTGGTCGTCATCCTGATGCAGAAATGGTTCGTCAAGGGGCTGGTCGACACTGAAAAATGAGGCCCCCACGCCGCGCCTTCGGCCTGCTGCCCCCACGACAACGACTCCGATACGAATAACTCATGGCTACTCTCAGCTTTCGCAACGTAAAGAAAACCTACGCCGGCAACGTGCCGGTCATCCATGGCATCGACATGGATGTGAAGGACGGTGAATTCATCGTCATCGTCGGCCCCTCGGGCTGCGGCAAGTCCACGCTGATGCGCATGGTCGCGGGCCTGGAAACCGTGACCAGCGGCGAGATCGTGATCGACGACAAGGTCGTCAACAATCTCGAGCCGGCCGAACGCGACATCGCGATGGTGTTCCAGAACTACGCGCTCTACCCGCACATGACCGTGTTCGAGAACATGGCCTACGGCCTGAAGATCCGCAAGTTCTCCAAGGACGAGATCAAGAAGCGCGTCGACGCCGCCGCCCAGATCCTGGAACTGACCCACCTGCTGGACCGCCGCCCGCGCGCCCTGTCGGGCGGCCAGCGCCAGCGCGTGGCCATGGGCCGCGCCATCGTGCGCGAACCCAAGGTGTTCCTGTTCGACGAACCGCTGTCGAACCTGGATGCCAAGCTGCGCGTGGCGATGCGCCTGGAAATCATGAAGCTGCACCGCCGCCTGGGCACCACCAGCCTGTACGTGACGCACGACCAGGTCGAGGCCATGACGCTGGCGCATCGCATGATCGTCATGTACCAGGGCGTGCCCGAGCAGATCGGCACGCCGATGGAAGTGTTCGAGAAGCCCGCCTCGACCTTCGTGGCCGGCTTCATCGGCTCGCCGCCGATGAACCTGATGGAAGTCAACGTGGCCGGCGACGGCACGGTGCAGACCGCCGACGGCCTGGCGCTGGAGATCTCGCCGCTGCAAGTGCCTTCGCCGGTGCGCGGCCGCAAGGTCATCATGGGCATGCGCCCCGAGCACATGCTGCTGAACACCCAGGGCGTGCCCGCCGAAGTCGAGATGGTCGAAACGCTGGGCTCCGAACAACTGGTCCACTGCCGCTGCGGCAAGACCACGCTGGTCGTGCGCTGCACCACGCGCCAACTGTCCGAGTCCTCGGCCAAGGTCGGCGACCGCGTCAATGTCGGTCCTGACGGCCGTCACCCGCTGCACTGGTTCGAGGCCGACACCGGCCGCCGCGTGCAAGGGCTGTAATCCATCGCGGCGGGGCCGGCGGCGATACGCCCGGCTGGCCCGCCCCGCCCTTTCCCGTCCGGGAAAGGGTCCCTTCCCGCTCAATACGTGTACGTCACCATGGTGCCGACAGAGTACTGGTTGCGCTCCTTCACGATGGGGCTGTCGGCCGCGTCGCCGTAAAGGCGGCGCGCTTCACCCACCACCGACCAGGACCACGACTTGCTCAACGGCAGCGCCCAGGTCGCGCCCAGGCCGATGCTTTCCAGGCCGCCCTTGGGGTTGTAGCGGCGGTAGCCCGAGTTGGCGGACTGGCGGTCGCTCACGCCATACCAGGTGCGCATATAGTTGCCGTCGCCGAAGTTGCCGCTCAACGCCAGCGAGACCGAGCCGGCCGAGCCTTCGTACACCGTGGTGCTGGCGCCCAGGTTGAACAGCGTGTAGGCGCTGCCCACGTCGCGGTCGTCGCCCTTCTTGAACGCGTGCGCCACCGTGGCCGACAGCGTCACCGGACCCCATTGCGTCTCGGCGTCCATGCCGATCTGCGCGCGGCTCTTGATGTCGCCCATGCCGCGCAGCTTGTTCGACCCCTCGAAGCCTTTCTTGTGATCCTTGCGCGAGGCGCTGGGCGCGAGATAGAAGCGGAAGGTGCTGCTGAGCGCCTGCGTCTCCCAGCCCAGGCCGTGCGCGGTGTCCAGGAAGAACCCGTTCGGGCTGCGAATGCCCAGGCCGACGATCGGCAGGGCCGAGCTTTCATCGCTGCCGCTGTAGCGCGGCGCATAGCCGACGCCCAGCGTGCCGTAGAACTTCCACTCGTCGGCCGGTTTCTCGGTGCCGGTAGCGACCTCGATGCCGCGCGAGCTGGCGCCGCGAGAACCGTAGACCGAATTGTCGGCGACCTGCTGGCCGCCCGCGGCGAACGACAACACCGGCAGGCTGGCCAGCAAACACGCCGCGCCGGCGCGGCGCTGCATCAGGGACATAGGGAGATTTCGCTTCATAAGAACATCCGGGAAACGAGGTTGGGGGAAAAACTCGGCCACGCCGCGGCAATCGCGGCGCGTGCTTACTCTTGCGCCATGCCTTTGGCCTGGCGCATCAGGTTCATCGCGAGGGTCGAAACCGAGGCCACCAGCGGCTCGGCGCTGTCGGCATTGCTCATCACCAGCACCGCCAGCTTTTCGCGCGGCGCCAGCAGCCAGCGGGCATGGAAGGCTTCGGTGGCGCCGCTGTGTTCGCGCAGCGCGTCGCCTGCGATGTAGTCGGCATCGCAGGGCGCCGCCAGCCACGACAGCGCCAGGCGGCATTCCAGGTCCATGCCGTTGGCCACCGTCTCGAGATTGAGCAGCGTGAGCGCGGATTCGTCCTTGAGAATGCGGCGGCCCTGGTAGGCGCCGCCGCCAAACAGCATGCTGGAGAAGCGTGCCATTTCGGAGGAACTGGCCCACAGGCCTTCGGCGGCCTCGTTCGGCTGCGACTGTTCGATCCACGGCATGCCGCGGCGGTAGCCGGCCGCGCGCAGTTCGCGCGCGTCGTCGGCGGCGCCCGCGATCCGGAAGCCTGCGCGCGAGATGTTCAGCGGCTGCAGCAGCGTGCGGCGCACGTAGGCGTCAAAGGGTTCGTCGGCGGCGTGCGCCACCATGTCGCCGAGCATGGCGTAGCCCATGTCGGCGCGGGCCCGGCCCATGGTGTCTTCCAGCGTGTCGGGGCGCAGCGCCAGCAGGCGTCGCACGGTGAAGGGAGAGGTGCCCATCCAGTGCATGGCGGCGCGGCGCGGCTCCAGCTCCCATTGCGGCAGCGCCTGGGCCGCCGGAATGTCCAGCGACAGGCGGCCGTCGTCGGCGGCGCGCAGCACGCCCGCGGCGGTCACGAGCTTGGAGATGGCGCCTACGCGGTAGAGCGTGTCGCCGGTGGCGGTGCGATGACGCGCCGAATCGGCATAGCCGAAGCCGCTGCTCCAGACCGTGCGCTGGTCATCGACGATGGCGATGGACAGGCCCGGCACCCGCTGCGCATCCAGGTCATAGGCGATGCGCTGCTTCAGATACGCCACCACCGCCGGATAGTCGCCCTTGGATATCGTCGGCGGCGCGGCCGGCGCCCCGCCCTGACAACCGCCCATGGCGATCAGGAACATGGCGGCGGCAGCCAGGCGGGTGAGCGAAAACATGACGAACGGGCAACCCTCTTCTGAGAACTGCCGTCATGCTAGTCGGCGACGCGATCCCGATCTTTCCCGCTTTGTATGGAGTTTGTGAAGATTGGAAGGACAGATTGTTAAGTTTGTTAAAGGCGTGCCGGATGAATGCGGCCCGCCTCCGTCCCCGGCCTCAGGCCGCCTTCCAACTGACGATGAAACGGGCGCCGCCCAAGGGGCTGTCCGCGGCCTGCGCGGTGCCGTTGTGCCAGCGCGCCACGCGGCTGACGATGGCCAGCCCCAGGCCGGTGCCGCCGGTGCCGCGGTCGCGGCTCTCGTCCAGGCGGATGAAGGGTTCGAAAATGCGCTCGCGGTCGGCTTGCGGGACGCCCGGGCCGTCGTCGTCGACCATCAGCACGTACTCGCGCGGCGCGGGCGACACCAGGCTGACCTGGACCCGGCCGCCGGCATAGCGGATGGCGTTCTGCAGCAGATTCAGCAGCGCGCGCGTCATGTAGCGCTGGTGCAGGTGCACCTCGCGCACCTGGCACAGCACCACTTCGCAGCGCACGCCCGAGTGGTCCGCCTCGAAGCCCGCGTGCTGCACCACCGCGTCGAGCCAACTGCGGGCGTCCTGCGGCTGCAGCGCGACGCCGTCGCCCTTGTGCTCCAGGCGGGCGTACATCAGCAGTTCGGAGGCCATGCTGTCGAGCTCGGCGACGTCGCTCTTCATGTCGTCGATCAGGCGCTGGCGCTCGGCCGGCTCCTCGGCGCGGCTGATCATGTCGAGCTCGAACGACAGGCGCGCGATCGGCGTGCGCAGCTCGTGCGAAACGGCGTTGGTCAGCTCGCGCTGGTTGCCGATCAGCGCGGCGATGCGCTCGGACATCAGGTTGAAGGTGTCGCCCAGGTTGCCGATGCTGGAATGTCGCGACAGCCGCGCGCGGGCCTCCAGGTCGCCCTGCCCCATGCGCAGCGCGGCGGTCTTGAGCGCCTCCAGGTCGCGCCAGATCGGCAGCGCCCACACCAGCATGAAGGCGCACAGCAGCAGCCCCAGGGCCGAGTAGACCGCCGCCACCACCCACGGGCCGAACGACGGCTCGGGCGGCAGCTTGACCTCGAGCCACTGGTGGCCAGGGCCGGGAATCGCGGCCACGAAGGTCTGCATCTTGTCGCGGATGAAGAAATCGCCGCGAGCGACGATGCGCCGCTCGCTGTCGCTGGCGTTGTAGTCCGACGCGTTGAAGACGCGCAGGCCCAGGCCATAGTAGGGCTTGAGCTGCTTTTCGATGTAGGCCGCCCGCGCTTCGGGTTCGACCTTCGACAGTTCCAGCACCAGGCTGTGGATCTGCCCGCGCACCGACTCGCGGGTGTAGGCGTCGCTGACCGGCTCGAACAGGTAGTTGGCGGAACGGTCCACGACTTCGTTGGAAATCACGAAGCCGACCGCCAGCACCACGAAGAGCCGCAGGACGAATTTAATCATCGCCGCCCTCGTGCGCCTTGGGCGAGAACAGGTAGCCCTTGCCCCACACGGTCTTGATGCGCGCCGGATCGCGCGGGTCGTCGTCGAGCTTGCGGCGCAGCTTGCTGACGCAGACGTCGACGCTGCGGTCCAGGCCGTTGAACTCGATGCCGCGCACCGCATTGAGCAGATCGTCGCGGGTGAGCACCTGGCCGGCCTGGCTGGCCAGCGCCCACAGCATCTCGAACTCCATCGTGGTCAGGTCGACCTCGACGCCGCCGTGAACCACCGCCCGGGTGCGCCGGTCGATGACCAGCGGCCCGAACTCCAGGCGCTCCGGCGGCTCCTCGAGCTGGCTGTGGCGCCGCAGCAGCGCGCGGATGCGAGCCAGCAGCACGCGCGGCTCGACCGGCTTGATGACGTAGTCGTCCGCGCCCGACTCCAGGCCCAGGATCTGGTCCAGGTCGTCCTCGCGGGCGGTCAGCATCAGGATCGGCGCCGACGAGAAAGCCCGCAGGTCGCGGCAGACCTGCAGGCCGTCGCGCCCGGGCAGCATCAGGTCGAGGATGGTGATGGCCGGGTCGTGGCGGCGGAACGCCTCCACCGCATGGTCGCCGCGGTAGGCCTGGGCGACCTGGAACCCGTGTTGCTCCAGGAACTGCGCAATCAGGCGCGACAGCTTCGGATCGTCTTCGACTAGCAAGGCCTTGGTCATGGGGTGTCCGGACAAAAAATGAGAGAGCGATTTCGCCGCATTCTACGCAAAACCGCGCGAGCGGCGTTCGACCCCACCGGCGCCGGCTCGGTTCCCGGCGGGCGGCGTGCACGAAAAAGCCGGGCGGGAAGACGTCGCTTCCGGCCCGGCCGAGGGGTCTGGCGGGTGGCGCGCGCCGGCGAACGGCAAAGCCGCCCGATCGCGCGCCAAGTCCTTATTTATAAACGGACTTCGAACCGTCCTTGTGCCACACAAACACGTCGAACTGGAAGTTCGTCAGGTCGCCCTGCTTGTTCCAGCTAACCTTGCCGATGGGCGTGTCGAACGAGTTGGCGTGCAGGTACTTGGCGACCTTGGTCGGGTCTTCGCTGCCGGCGCCCTTGATGCCGTCGGCGATGACCTGGGTGGCGGTGTAGGCCGTCATCTGGAACGCGCCGCTGGCGTTGCGCTTCTTGGCGGCGAAGGCCTTGACGATCTCGGCGTTGGCGGCGTTCTGGGTGAAGTCGGCCGGCAGCGTCAGCAGCATGCCTTCGACGGCATCGCCGGCGATGGCGTTGATGTCCGGATTGCCCGTGCCTTCCGGCCCCATCCACTTGGCCTTCACGCCCTGCTCGGCCGCCTGGCGCAGCAGCAGGCCCATTTCGGGGTGGTAGCCGCCGTAGTAGACAAAGTCCACGCCCTGGCTCTTGAGCTTGGTGATGACCGCCGAGTAGTCGCTGTCGCCGGCGTTGATGCCTTCGAAGATGGCGACGGGCACGCCGCCCTTTTCGAGGTCGTTCTTGACGGCGGTGGCGATGCCCTGGCCGTACGACTGCTTGTCGTGCAGCACGGCGGCCTTCTTGGGCTTGAGCTTTTCCAGGATGAACTTGGCGGCGGCGGGGCCTTGCTGGTCGTCGCGGCCGATGGTGCGGAAGATGAAGTCGTAGTTCTTGCCGTCGGTCAGGGCCGGCGACGTGGCCGAGGGCGTGACCATGACCACGCCTTCGTTGTTGTAGATGTCGGCGGCGGCGATGGTGGCGCCCGAGCAGACGTGGCCCACGACGAAGCCGATCTTGCTGTTGACCACGCGGTTGGCGGCGACCGGACCCTGCTTGGGTTCGCAGCCGTCGTCGATGACCACGGTTTCCAGCTTCTTGCCGTTGATGCCGCCGGCGGCGTTGATGCGCTCCACCGCGGTGTCGACGCCTTCACGGACCATGTCGCCGTACTGGGTGACCGCGCCGGTGGTGGGGCCCACCACGCCGATCTTGATGGTCTGTGCCTGCGCGCCGGCGCTGAACGCCAACCCCGCGGCGACGCTGAGGGCCGCGATGACCGGGGTCAGACGAAATGCTTGCTTCATGAGTGCACTCCTTTAATGGCTTGTAATCGTTGGTTTTTGAACCGGGCGGACGGCCGGAAATGCATTGGTCACGCCCCGTTACGTTGCATTAGCACGGCAAGCATACACTGAAAAATAGCGGCTTTCGCAGGGGTTCCGGCCCGTCTTGCGCGGGGTTTCGATATTGCGGTGCCGCATCCGGGGGGCCGCCGCCCTTATGCCCGACACCGTATATGCAAAAGCGGATTTATTCGTTTGCGTTACTAAGCCGGCGCGGCATCATGGCCGCCATGAGACTCCAACCGATCATCGTCCCCGGATGGAAAGACTCCGGACCCGAACACTGGCAATCGCGCTGGGAGACCCTGTTGCCGCACGCGGTGCGGGTGCAGCAGCGTGACTGGCAGAACCCGGTCAGCGCGGAATGGATATCCACCCTTGCCGGCCTGGTCGACCAGGCCCGCAGCCCCGTGCTGCTGATCGCCCACAGCCTGGGCTGCCTGATCAGCGCGGCGCTGCCGGTGCCGCTGCGCGCCAAGGTCGCCGGCGCCCTGCTGGTGGCGCCGGCGGACGTCGAGCGTCCCGACGCGCCGGACTGTCTGCGCGGTTTCGCGCCGATCCCGCGCCACTCCTTGCCGTTCCAGAGCGTGGTGGTGGCCAGCGACAATGACCCCTACTGCCGGCTGGAACGCGCCCGCGCCTTTGCCGAGAGTTGGGGCAGCCGCGTGGTGGTGATCCCGGGCGCCGGCCACATCAACGCCGACAGCGGACTGGAAGACTGGCCGCAAGGCCTCAAGCTGTTCGGCGCGCTGCGCCGGCGCGCCTCGTGGCGCGTGTCGCCGCCGCCCGAACGCATCGCGCCGATTCCCGAGCGGCCGCTGTCGCACCAGGCCTGACCCCCGACTCGGGTTCCCCGCGCGCCGCGGCCTCGCCGCGCCGCCGCTATCTTGGGCAGCCCGCGCCCACCCGCGTCGCGGGCAGCGGCGTATCGCCGCTGGTGTTCCCCGCGTGCTTGCGGATCCGGTCCGCCAGTTCGGCCGAGGGCGTCTCATAGCCATAGCAATACGGCGGCGTCGGCGCGGCCTCGGGGCGGTAGTCCTGCAGCACGGGTTTCGCGTCTCCCAGATACAGGTTGTCCTTCAGGCGCAGGAACGCCTTGAAGTCGCGCGTATAGCCGTGCACCGCCTTCAGGTCCTGGTAGGCGCCCTCGTCCGACGCCCCGTTGTCCAGCGCGCTGCGCTTGGCGGCGGTGGGGATGTAGCGGCAGTAATTCACCTTCACCCCTTCCACCGTCGGGAAGAACTCGGGCTCCACGCATTGGCGCTTCGCATCGTTGTTGAAGATATTGCCCTCGACCAGCGCCTTGGCCTCCAGGCTGAAGCTCATGCCGTAGAAATCCCAGTTCTCCAGCAGGTTGTTGAACAGGTGGAACGTGCCGAACTGGCCCCGGGGATTGCGCTGCACGGTGTTGAAGAAATAATTGTGGTGCAGTGTCACGCGCGCGATGGAATCCCGGTCGTAGTTCGCGAACAGGTTCTTCGAGGTGATGTTGTTGAGCAGCATGACCTTGTTCGAGTTGTGGAACTTGGTCCACGAAATCGTGACGTCGGTGGAGCCGTTCTTCACGTTCAGCAGCCGGTCGGACATGCGCGACAGGTCCATGTGGTCCACCCACACGTCGCGGCTGTCGTTGGCGATGTTCACGGCCTGCGTCAGCCGGTTCAGGCGGCCATCGATGGTCAGGTGCGTGAGGATGACGTTCCTGCTGCCATACACACCCAGTCCGTCGTCGATCAGTGCCACGTGCCTGCCACGGCCGTCGATCGTGGTGTTGGACGGCACCCGCAACTGCGACTCCAGCACGATCGTCATGTCCGAGGCGAAGCGGATCCAGGTCGGCCCCTTCTTGGCCTGCGCCAGCGCCGCGCGCAGCGTGCCCGGTCCGGCGTCCTGGTCGGAGGTGACCTCGATGAACTTGCCGCCCAGCCCGCCCGTGGCCCGGGCGCCATAACCCTCGCGCTGCTGCAGCAGTTCGGAAACGAAGGGGCAGCGCTCGTCCGGACTGGCGCAGGATTCACTGGCGGCGGCCGCGCCGCCATACAGCATGCCCAGCGCGGGCAGCCAGGCCAACGCGCGCAGCAACCGGCGACGGACCGGACCGGCGCGCCTGCGGCGCGGCGCCTGCTCCGCCGCCGCTTGCCTTGAATTCGTTGTCGCTCTCATGGACATTCACTCCCTAACGCTGCGCGGACCGATCCGCGGACTGCACGTGACGCCAGATGCCGCCGCTCAGGCGCAGGTTTTCCGGCGGACCGGCCACGTGCGCCCGCAGATGCTTGAAATAGGCCGCCTGCCAGCGCGCCGCATACGCATCGGCGTCCTCGCCCGGTTCCACGGCGGGCAGCATCTCCAGCGTGTAGGCCACCTTGCCGTTCTCCCAGCGCGGCGTGTAGAACACCGACGGCACGCCCTGGCGGTGCGCCAGGTGCGCCGCGAAGCTGGAATAGGTCACCGACTGCCCTTCGAAATCCACGCGTGGCGCGGCCGGGTTGGCGGCGCCGTCCACGGCCAGGCACAGCACGTTGCCCGAGGCCAGCGCGCGCATGCAGGCCTTGGCGACCTGCGCCTCGGTCTGGTCGGCGGTGGAGATCAGGGCGGCGGCATAGCTGCTCTGGGCGATGCTGGGCGCGGTCGCCAGCCAGCGCGAGGGAATGCCCAGCAGTTCCAGCGCCATCAGGCCGGCATACATGGGCCCCACGTGCGCCGTGGCCACCACCACGCCCCGGCCGGTGGCCAGCAGCGGCGCGAAGAAACGCTCGCCGGTGTCCAGTTCGCCCAGCACCTGCATGGCTTCCTCGACGCTGTCCTCGCGGCATTCGAGCCAGTCGAACAGCAGGTGATCCACCAGATGGCCCCAGCGCGCGCGCCGCTCCCATTGCGCACGGTCGGCCGTGGCGTCGTCGCGCAGCGACCAGGCCCAGTCCAGGCGGGCTTGCGGGATCGGGGCGGTATCCAGTTTGTGTTCCAACTGGTCCAGGGCTTCCTGGAAAGTCGCCGGCAGCGCCTGCCCGCGTTGCGCCACGTATCGCTCGAACAGGGCCTCGGCCTCCTGCTTGCGCCCGGCCTGCGACAGCGCGCCGATGGCCCCGCGCTGCCAGAGTCGCTTTTCGGGCGACTTCTCGACCAGCCGCAGCATCTGGTCGGCCGCCTCTTCATACTGCAGCGTGTAGCGCAGCGCGCGCGCGTACAGGGCGCGGGTCTGCTCCAGGTCCGGCGCCAGTTCCACGGCCTGGCGAAGCGGCGCCACGGCCTCCTTGTAGCGGCCGGCGCGCAGCAGGGTCTCTCCATGCAGCGTCAACAACCGCACGTCGGCCGGCGCCGCGCTCAAGCCCGCCTCGAAGTGCGCCGGGGCATGCAGCTTGCGGTCCTCGTCGGTGGCGCGCCGCAAGTGCGCCAGGCCCAGCGATGCGCGCAGCGCCGGGGCGTCGTGCCCTGCGTCCAGCGCGCCGTTGCCCAGCTCGATCGCCGCCTCGACCCGGTCGTCGTCCAGCAAGGCGCGCACAGCCACCGTCGCCACGCGCGCGTTCGGCAGATCGGCCGCCTGCAAGGTCATGGCAATGGCAGCCGCATCGGCCGAATCGTCGTTGCGCGCATGGGCCAGCATCCACCAATGCGCCTCGCCCGGATTGGCGCGCGCCACGGCAGCGGTCTGGCGCGCAACCTCGGCAGCCTGCGGAATGCGTCCGGCCTGCACGCGCAGTTGTATCCGCGCGGCCTGCAATGCCGCGTCCTGGGGCGCGATCGCGGCGGCGGCATCGGCCTGGGCGATGGCCCGGTCCCACTGCTCGGTGCGGCCCAGCAGGCTGGCGAGCAGGCGGCGGTCGTCGGTGCGCGTCGGATAGGCCTCGACCAGCCGCTCCAGCGCGGCGATCGCCGGCTCGAGCCGGCCCACCTTCACGAACGGCGACACCAGCAGGCGGCGCGCGTCGCGCCAGCCCTCCTCCACCCGCGCCAGCGCCGGTCCGAGCCCGGCCATCGCCTGCAACGGATCATCCGCCTCCAGGATCTGCTTGATGACGGCGCGCAGGCGGCTGACGCCATCGCTCGGAGCGGCCTGGGCGGCGGTCGGCGCCAGGGCGCCGGGGCGTTCTATCGTGGTATCAACCATGGCGCAATCCTCTCAGCAATGCCATCGCCGCGCGCAGCACGAACATGAGCACGAAGCCCAGCGCCAGCGCCTGCAGCAGCAGCACCCCCGTGCGCGGGCTGCTGGGCCGGTCGGTGGAGACCGGTTGCGCGATGATGGACAGGTAACGCTGCAGGCGCAGGGCGTCCGTCACGGCCTGCTGGTAGGACTGCTGCGCCAGCGTCAGATTCGAATCGGCGAAGGCCTGCGTATTGCGCAGCGCCTCGTATGACTTGAGTTGTTTCGCTTCCGTGTTGCCCTCGCCGCTCAGGCGCTGGCGCACGGCGGCGAGCCGTTTCTTCAGGGCCACGACCTGCGTCTCGGCGGGCTTGAGCATGAAATGGTCCTTGTTGTTCAGCGCGCGGATCTTGTCCAGGTTGATCTGGGCGGTGCTCAGCTCCGCTTCCAACTGGCTCGACAGGTTCAGCAGCATGGCCACCGTCGCGGTCGGGTCGATGTTGCCGTGCGTGGTACGCCAGGTGGTCAGCGCTTCGCGGGCGCTCAGCGCCTTCTGCTCGGCCTGCCTGACCGATTCCTCGCTGACCCTGAGCTTGTCGGCCACGCCCTTTTCATTCATGGAGCTGACGAACTCTTCCGCCAGGCCGATCAGCGCCCTGGACAGGGTTTCGGCGTCCTCGGGCGAATACGCGCGCACGCGCAGCACGTCGATCTGCTCCAGCGCATTGAAGGAAACCTGCACCGAGGCCCGATAGGCGCGATACAGATCGTCCTCGCTCGAGTCCTCCGACAGATGGTTGGCCGGGTCCAGGCCCTTATTCAACAGGTATTGGCGCAGGCCGACCTTCTTGTCCAACTGCCGCATGCTGTCGCGCGACCTGAGGAAGTCGCTGACCGCCCAGCCGTCGACGAAGCCGCCGAGCATGCCGCCCGAGTTGCCGGTCGTGAGCAGGCTGGCCGCCATCGCGCCGCCGCCCTGCTGGCCGGAGCCTGACTGCACGAAGAAGCGCGATTCGGCTTCGTAGCGCGGCGTGGCGATGCAGAGCACGTAAACCAGCGCCAGGACCACCGGGGCGACGACGATGAGCGCGTTGATCCAGCGCCGGCGGCGTCGATCCTCCAACGCCGACTGCCGTTCGCGGCGCCGGCGCTCGATCTCGGAGCCGCTCTCAGAAGCCGAGCTGGCCCTCGTCGAATCCGCCGAAAACGTCGTCGCCTGTTCCGGATTCGCTTCGTGATCGTCGCGGGGGGAACTTCTGGATGCACTGGTCGAGGTCGTCTTCGATGCGGAGTGCGCTTCGTTCATAAATCAGGCCCTTCAGGCAATAGTCCGCCAATTGATTCTGGCGATAACTGGAAAGAATGAGCGTCCTGCCGACCAGCCGTTCTTCGAACAGCGCCAGCCAGAGACGGGTGAAACGGCAGGGTTCGAAGGGAATGGCCCCTTCGATCACGTAGACATCGAACGCCGGCGCCAGGGCCAGCGCGAACGAAAACTCCTGCCGCGCGAACAGCGGCCAATGCTCCATCGGCCGCGGCAGGCTCTTGGGGTCGGTAATCAGGTCGGCCACCAGTTCATAGGTGGCATCGGCGTCGAGCTCGTACATCTGGCTCACCAGCTCGATCATGTTCAGGCCGCTGGCCTTGCCGCGGATGAAGCCCTGCCGGCCGATCGCCCACGACACGTTGCCGTCGTGCTGGACGAAGCCCTGGCGCGGCGGCCGCAGGCCGCACAGCAGGTCGATGATCTGGCGGTGCAGCTCCGGCGCCGGCGACAGCAAGGCATAGCGCCCGACGGGAATGTCGAGGCTGGCCTGGGCCAGCAACGCCTGCCGGTGGCCGAAGGCCAGGGGTTCATCCGTGACGCGATTGAGATGGATCATCGTCATTCCTCACATGGGCTGGATGTTGGGTCGGGCCAGCCGCTCGGCCGCCAGGGCGACCACCATCAGGAAAACCAGGCTGGTCAGGAAGTACCCCAGGCTCGCGTCCTGCGACGTATAGGAATCAAAGTAGGCCGAGCGCAGCAGTTGCATGCCATGCGAGAACGGCAGCCACAGCATCCAGGGCCGCAATTGTTCGGGCAACTGCTCCGAAACGAAAAAGACGCCCGAGAAAATCTGCAGGAAACGTTCGATCACCGGCGCCAGCCGCAGGAAGAAGTGCCAGAACGTCGCGATCGCGCCGAACAGCAGGCCCATCGCCGCGGCGCAGCACGCCATCAGCACCACGTACAGCATGAAGCCCGGCCAACTCTTGGGCAGCGTGATGAGATCGAGCGCATGGCCGGCGGTGATCAGGACCACGAACACCACCAGGTACACCGACACGTACAGCAGCGCCTGCACCAGCGCGCACATCAAGGGCGACACGCCCTGGAAGTTCAACAGGCCGCGCGCCGACACATACGCCGTGCTGCTGCGGAAGATGATCTGGCGGAACATGATCCAGGTCGTCGCGCCCAACAGCGAGAAGGTCTGCACGTCCATCCCCAGGATGTAGTGCGTGCCCATCAGGATGTAGAGCGACGAAATCAGCGTCAGCAGCACCACCGGGCCCACGAACGCCCACAACAGCGCGATCCGGCTTTCGCCATGCATCACATGCAACTGATAGACGAACAGCGCCAACAGCGTGCGTCCGCCTGGCCAGCCGCGGCCGGCGATATGCGGACGATGCCCGGCATGCAGGCCGCGCACCCGGTCCCGCAGGATCTCCAGGTCGCCGGCCTCGCCCGCCGGCAGCTCCATCTCCAGCGCGATATCGTTGCGCGAGGCACGGCGACGCGCCTCGCGCGCCTCGTCCTGCCTGCGCCGCTGCTCGCGCCGCTCCTGCGCCTGGGCCAGGCGCCGATCCTCCGCCACCAGCCGCGCGGGCATATAGCCCGGCGCGAACACCTCGACGCCGGCGCGGATGTCCTGCTCCAGCAGGCGCACGATGATGCGCAGGCGTCGCCGTGAAAAATCGGCCAGCGACTCATCGACCTCGGCGCGCGCGATCTCCGCGTCCAGCTCGGCCTGCACCGCCTCGTAGACCGCCCGCCGGGCGGCCACCGAGTCGTGCGGCTCGCCCTGCAGACGCGCCAGCAAGGGCTTGAACAGCACAGCCGGCTCCGCCTTGGCCTCGAACAGCGCGGCCGGGTCCAGGCGCCAGGCGGCGACGCCCGATCCCACCGCGTAGCTGCTGTCCTTTCTCCGCGAACGCCAACCCTTGATCCGATCCTCGTTGCTCATCGACACGCTACTGGCTGATGCCGTTGGAGGCGCCGGAGCCGGAGTCGGAGTCGATCGCCCGAGTGGCGCTGAAGCCGGCGCTCATGGTCACGCGGAACGCGGACAGCACCTTCTGCACCTGGGTGAACGGCGCGTCGGAGATATAGATCGCCTGGCCTTCCTTCACCGTGAATTCGCGGGCCAGCGCCACCTGTTCCGGACGCGTGAGATCGAACTGGTACACCACTGGCAACAGGTCCGGCTTGCCCTCGGCGCCTGCCTGCGCCGGCGTGAACAGAAACACCGAGCGCGGGTCGGCGGTCTGGTCGTCCAGCCCCTTGGCGTCGGCCAGCGCGTCCAGCACGCTGTAGTTACGCTTGCTGATGGCCACGCGGCCCTGGTTGCCGGCCGCGCCAAGCACCGTCAGGAACTCGCGCGATTCGTACGCGGTGATGACGTCGCCCGAGCGCAGCAGGATGTCGTTGTTCTGGTTGCGGTAAATGTCCGACAGGCGCACCGAGGCGACTTTGTTGTCGCGCCGCAGGCTGATGACGAGCTGCTCGGGATTGGTCTGCACCGGCGCCGCCTGCGCCAGCGCGCTGCTCAGGCGCTGGGACGTCTGCGTGATCGGGTACATGCCCGGCTTGGTCAGGTTGCCCTGCACGGTCACCATCTGCCCGCGCGCGTCGGTGGCGCGCGTCACGCTGACATCGGCGCCGGCCACCAGCCGGCTCAGCCGCGCCACGATGGCGTCATGCAGTTGCCCCAGCGTCATGCCGCCCGCCTTGAATTTGCCGAGGATGGGAAAGGACACATAGCCATTGCGGTCCAGCTCCTGGTTGCCCAGGTCGCTCACCCCCGTCGGATCCGCCGCGAACACGCCCAGTCCGCCGCGTTCCCACACCTTCACGTTGATGCCATCGCCGGGCACCAGGGTGTCGAAGCCGGCCTCGGTCAGGTCGCGATAGCGAACGGGAAAATCGGACACCTCGGGCACCCGGCTCGCGCGCGCGAGTTCGCGCGACGCCGGCATCACGATGACGTCCTTGGCGTCGTGCGCGCCTGTCATCTCGCTCAACATGGGGCCCGAGCGCGGCAGTTGGCAGCCGCTGAGCATGAGTACGGTGATCAGCAGCAGGGCCGGCGCCGCAATGCGGCGCGGGCTCGCCGCCGGGACGTTCATTTGCATAACTTCCTTTATCTTCAGGACCAGGATGGGGCTGGCGGACGCTCAAGCCTGTTTGAGACGCATCGGGGGCAGTTCCATGCTCGCGTCGTTCTCCGACTCTGGCATGAGCGGCATGCACAGGCTCAGGAACTTGGCCAGCATCGCCTCCAGCGAAAACAGGGTCTGCGCCCGCTTGCGGCTTTGGGCTTTCAGGCTCTCGTCGGCGCGCACCCGATCGACGATCGAGGCGACTTTGTCGCAAGCCTCATGCAGGTCGGGATGCTCGACATCGCCCAGCAGGTGGCCCGTCTGGTCTTCCTCGAAGCACTCGCCCGCGCCGCCGGCCGGCGTCGAGACGACCGGCACCCCCAGCAACTGGGCTTCGATCAGCACGTTGGGCAGGCCTTCGTAGCGCGACAGCAGGACCTTGGCGTCCATTTGCGAATACCAGTAGCCCACGTGGTTCGACAGGCCGACGAGCAGCAGTCGATCCATCACGCGCAGTTCTTCCGCCAACGCCACGATGTTGTCGTGCAGCCGGCCATCGCCGACGATGACAAAGCGCGCACGCGGACGCTGTTTCAGGTACATGGCCGCCAGCTTGATCCAAAGCTGAGGGCGTTTGTCCGGCTCCAGGCGGAATACGCCGCCGATGGTTTCCGTGGCGTCGGCCGTGCTTTCCTGGAAGGCCCGCCACTTTTCCTGGTCGGCCTGCGCGGCGTCGGTGGTCAGGTCCGGCACGCCGTTGTACAGCACATGGAAGCGCACGATGGGGATGCCGAGCCACTCAGCATAGGCTTCGGCGGCCTTGCGGCTGTTGCTGACGAAATGCACGCCGGGCACCTGGGCCAGGGCCTGGTACAGCTCCGGGTACTCTTCGCGGAAGCGGTCCTTGCGGATGTTCGGCGGCAAGCCACGGAACACCAGGTGAATGGTTGGAGCGCCGGCCAGCAGCGCCGCCAGGGCGCCGAACAGGCAGGTGCCGTCCTGCCACAGGCTCACCACGTCGAACGTGCTGGCGCGCAGCACGGGCGCCAGCCGCGTCACGCCGTAGTGGACCGGCGGCGGCAACTGCTCCAGCAGGCGGCCCAGGCTGCCATCCGGCACCGACTGGTGAGCCACCGAGATCGCCGGCAACTTGTTGATTTCCGTGACCGGAATCCGCGCCTTGACCAGCACGGACAGGAAGAAGTCCAGTCCCTGCTTCTTGGTGGAACCGGCCGGCTCGGTGTGCTGCTTGACCAGCACTTCGACCTTTTCCGGCTTCATCGGCGCGTCGGCCGCTCCGGCATCGGGCGCGTCCGCCATGCGGGCCAGCTCTCCGGCCAGCCGCGTCAATTGGCGCTCGGCGCCGCCCGGGCCCAGGCTGCCGGTCACCAGGGCGACCGAAACCGGCTTCTCCGGAGAATATTCCGGGATCTGCCGATGACGGAAATGCAGGATGGCGTGCTTCATCGACACGATCCTGATGTCCTTTCCCGCCAGCGCGCTTTCGGGCTCCAGGCGCTGGTAGAAGGCGTAGTCGTTGGCCAGGCCGTTGGCCAGTTCCGCCGCCTTGCTGCCAGGCGCAAGGTGCCTGGCCACGGGCGCGATGACCTCGAACGCGTCCGCCAGCAGGCCGCGCTTGCGCAGGCGCTTGGCGAACTCGACGCGGATGTTGCGATCCGTATGCTGCAGGATCAGCCGGCGAAACAGCTCGTCCGACTGCGCGTGCGCGCGGATGTCGCTCAACAGCTTGGCGCGGGCGAACAGCCTCGAGGGATTGTCCGTGGACTCCGGCAAGTGCCGCTCGACCAGGGCCAGCGCCTCATCGACATGGCGCTCCTTGACCAGGCGGGTCGCCCGGTAGCGCACGATCTCCAGGTCATCGGGGCATTCGCGCAGCAGCGTGGCCCACTGTTCGGACATGCCCTCGTTCAGGCCCGCCGCCTCTTTCAACCTGAGCAGCAGGAAGCGGACCTTGGGGTCGGCCAGGTGGCCGCGCGCCAACGTCTGCGCGTCGGCCAGGTTCGCCTGCGCGACCTGGACCCGCACCGATGCCGCGACGATTTCCTCCAGCCGCGCCTGGACCTGCTGGAGCTCGGACGAGGCGGCTTCCTCGCGTTCGGTAATCAGCGGCGGATTCATGCGGCCTTCCTGCGGTTGGCCTTGTCGATCCACACCTGGCAGCGCTCGATGTAGTGATCGTACTGGGCAGGGTTGTCGGAACGCTCCTGAAGCGCGCGCCAGTAAGGCAGGGCCTGTTCGAAGCGGTGCAGGCGCATGGCGCCGACCGCGGCCAGGCGCAGGCCGATGGGATCGTCGGGCACCAGTTGCAGGATGCGCTCGCCCAAGGCCAGGCGCTCGGAGGTGCTGGACGACTCCAGCGCGCGCGCTTCCGCGTACAGCACGGCCAGGATGCGCCGCTTCTCGTGGTCGACCTCCGGCATCCCGGGCCACGATTGCGCCACACGATCCAACAGGTCCCAGGCGGCCTTGGGATCGCCGGCCGCCAGGATTTCACGGGCGCCGCGAATGGCGCGCGGTCCGAGCCGTCCGAGCTGGCGCTCGGCCTCGTCCTTGGCGCTCTGGTCCGCCGAGGCATGCGCCAGGACCATCTTGTAGGCGTCGATGGCCTCGCCGAACCAGCCGCCGTTGAACGCCACCCGTGCGAAATGCAATTGCGTGCTGAACGGCGCGGATTCGTTTGCCGCGGCCTGCTCCAGGTGCCGCATGGCGGTCTGTTTGTCGCCCAGCGCGTCGGCCGCGCGTCCACGCATGGCGTGCAACTCGGGAAACTCGACCTGGGTATCGAGCGCGATGTCGGTCAGGTCGATCACTTCCTTGTGGTTGCCCGCCACCAGCGCGGCCCTCACGCCCAGGCGCATGGCGCGTTCAAAGGCGCGCTGCGCGCGCACGCCGGCCAGGGCGTCCGGATTGAGCAGGCGGTGCGCGCAGATGCGCTCGGCGGCATCGCGCAGGCGGCCTTCCTCCAGCGCCTGGGTGCCCTCCTCGGCCCACGCCGCGGACTGCGTGCGCAGCCAGCCGGAAATGTCTTCCTGTTCGCTGTCGGCCAGTTTGCACGACACGGCCAGCGCGGCCGCGGCCATGATGCAACCGCGCCAGGTCGCTTCCTTGACCAGTTCCAGCGCTTCCACGTCCTTGAGCGCGGGCGATTCAAAGGCCAGCGCGCGCAGGCCGGCGCGGTCTCCGGCGATCAGCCGGTCGCGCCACAGCATCGCGAAACTACGGCCATGCGACGGGATGGCGGCGCGCACTTCATGGACCCAGCGCAGGACGGCGTCCATATCGCTGCCCGCCTGCAGCAGCGACAGCACGGTGTCGGCCGCCTCTGTGGCGGTGGGATCCTGGGGCGAGGAGATGCGGAACAATTGCTTCCAGTTGCCCAGCGCCTCGTCCACGAACCCCAGGTGGCCGGCGGAGATCGCCGCGATGCGCACGATTTCCGGCGTTTCGATCTCGTCGCCCAGCAGGCCGGCGGCGAGCGAGTGCGCAAGCTCGTGGCGTCCCAGCTTGAAATGGTTGCGCATCAGGATCTGCTCGGCCTTGCTGCCGGTGGCCAGCGCGCCATCGGCGCCGTCCAGCAATGCCAGCGAGCCTTCGTAATCGCCCAGCTCTTCCTGGATGCGCGCGAACAGCAGCGTGTGGTCGGGCAGGCCCGGATGGCGGCGCAGCACGTCGCGCAGCCGGCGCGAGGCCTCGCGCAGTTCGCCGGCGTCCCAGAGCTTCTCGATGCGCTCGACGCTTTCCTCGGCGCCCAGCTTGGGCACGGCGGACTGCGGCGTGGAGGCGCTCATGCGCGGGCGCACGAAGGTCTTGAACCATTCGGTGTACAGGCGTTCGGCAAACAGCGGGGTGTAGTGCGTCAGGTCCAGCCCGCCGTCCTCCAGCGCGTCTGCCTGGCCGATCTTGTTCATCAGCGGGGTCGGGTCGTAGCAAGGCACGCCGATGTGCTGGGCGCTGGCGGTCACGGCCGCGATCAACTGCGCCCGCTGCTCGATCGGCACATTGTCGGGCGTCATGGCGTTGACGTGCGTGACGAACACCACCTTGTCGCGGCCCAGCAGATCGACCAGCGCCTGCATCTGCTGCGCGATCTCGTCATCCGTCTGTTCACGCTTGACGATGCGCGCGAGCAGGTCGCGGTTGTCCGCCGACAGGCTCTTGAAGACCGGATCCTGGTCCAGCCACGCGCGGCGCTCGGCCAGCCGCTCGTCGCTGGCCTGGGACCAGAACGTGCGGGTCCGCGCGCGGTCGGCGAAGAACTCGCTGAAGTAGCGCACCAGATAGTTGGACTGGATGGGATAGCCGTCGACGGTCAGCAGCTTGCGCGAGGACAATTCGACCATGTACAGGTCGGCCGGCTTGTGCACGCCGCGCCGGGCCTGCTCGCCGTTGGACGGACGGAAGATCACGCGCTGCACGTCGGCGGGAATCTCGGCCTGGCCAAACATGAAGCGGGCTTGCTGCAGCGCCTCAGCGCTGGTGTGCACGAAACCATAGTTGCGACCAAGCTGCTGCTTGATCGGATAGCGGCCCACGGCATCACGCAACGGCGTGTGGATGCGGCAGGTTCCAATCGGGGCAATGGTGAAGGCGGTCATTCCGGGCCTCTCCTGTGTTTGATGGGTTGCGGGCCTGGACTCAGAGCGTCCAGTACAAGAGGCCGGACGGCAGCCGGCGGCTGTCCAGCACGGACTTCAGGTCGCAGACCATGCCGTCGGCCTTGACCAGTTGCGGCAGGTCTTCCCAGAGGGTGTCCATGGTTTCGCGGTGCGGCACCGCCAGGATCAGCACATCCATGTCGCGGAACTCCTCTCGATTGACCAGGCTGATGCCGTACTCATGCCGCATCTGCTCGACGTCGACCATCGGGTCGCAGGCCACCGGCGAGATGCCGTACTCGCCAAGCGCGCGGTACAGGTCGACGACCTTCGAATTGCGGATGTCGGGCACGTTTTCCTTGAACGTCATGCCCAGGATGCCGACCCGGGTCGCGGCATTCAGGCGGCCATTGCGGGCCAGGGTCTGCACCACTCGCGAGGCCACGTGGCTGGCCATGCCGTCGTTGATACGACGGCCCGACAGGATGACTTCGGGGTGGTAGCCCAGTTCCTGCGCCTTGGACGTCAGGTAGTAGGGGTCGACGCCGATGCAGTGGCCGCCGACCAGCCCGGGCGTGAACTTGAGGAAATTCCACTTGGTGCCGGCGGCCGCCAGCACTTCGGCGGTGCGGATGCCGACCAGATCGCAGATCTTGGACATCTCGTTCATCAGGGCGATGTTGATGTCGCGCTGCGTGTTTTCCAGCACCTTGGCGGCTTCCGCCACCTTGATCGAGGAAGCGCGGTGCACGCCCGCATCGATAATCTGTTCGTAGACGCCGGCGATGATCTCCAGCGATTCCTCGTCCTGGCCGGACACGATCTTGACGATCTTCTCCAACGGGTGCTCGCGGTCGCCCGGATTGATCCGCTCGGGGCTGTAGCCGAGCTTGAAATCGACGCCGCAGCGCAGGCCCGAGGCCTTTTCCAGCTCCGGTCCGCAGATTTCCTCGGTCGCCCCGGGGTGCACCGTGGATTCGAAAACCACGATGCATCCGGGCCGCAGCACGGGGCCGATCGAGCGGCAGGCCCGCACCAGCAGCGAAAAATCGGGATTATTCTTTTCATCGACCGGCGTCGGCACGGCGACAACGAAGAAATCGCAGCCTTCCAGTTCGCTCACCTGGTCGGTGAACTGCATGGGGGACGCCAGCAATGCCTCACGCTCGATCTCGCCGGTCCAGTCCTCTCCCTGTTTCAGGCTCGTGATCCGCCGCTTGTCCACATCAAAGCCGACGACATCAAAGCGCCTGGAAAATGCCACGGCCACGGGCAGGCCGACATATCCAAGGCCGCATACTGCGATTCTCTTTACCACGGGGGACCTCACTGTTTTCGTCGTGTCGAATACATCAAAAAATCGACACCCAGGAACCAAATAACCCATGCGAAATCGAATCGCATATTGGCGGCTGGGTGGACGTCACATTCAAATTTGATTACAACTCGATACCCGGACATACCGGCGGGCAGCGAGCCAACGAATCGTAGGCTGCGGCGGCAGCAAATTTTTTTCTAAAAGTTTTCGATGCTATGGAAATAAGTCGCCGCGGTCGTAATAAACGTGGGGAAATCCCTGAAATAATCTCTTTTTCCATACATATGGAAATAAATGAGACCTTTTGTCTTGTAAGAATATATTTAAAGTCGTTTTCTTATCTTGGTTTAATCAAACTGCAAGCAATGAGTATTCTCCGTGGGTATCTTTGGACGCCCCCAGGGAAAATGTCGTTATTGCAACTTCAGGTCACTGATCGCGTCCGAAATAACCGGGGATATCGTGCTAGGGGTAAATCGGCACCCCCTATTCGCCATTGACCGCGCACCCCGTGTCATGGCATACGCGCGCGGCGCCAAAATGCCGTCGCACCCTGGCCGCGCAATCTGTCCTGATATTGAAATGACTTCCACCCATGACAGGCCGGTGGATTACACATTCCAACAAGTGCGCCCCCTCTCGGGGCGCGCCTGGCGCGCCCCGAGAGGCCGGGATTAGAAGCGGAGCTTCAGGCTCACCCCGCCCTGCGTGTCGCGATAGCCCTGGCTACCATGGCGCTGCATCAGGTTCGCCGAGATGCTCACCCGCTCGTTCAGCTCGCCCTGCACGCCCGCAGACATCTCGACCACGTGCTTGCTCCCCTGGATCAAGACCCGGGTGTCGTCCACGCTGACGCCGTAGGGCCTGGGCGTGTGCACCCAGTTAACCTCCAGGAAGGTCTCGAACCCGCCCGCTTTTGCCGGGTCCGGCGACGCCTGCCGGCTGGTCATGGAGAATCGCGCGCCCAGACGGGTCTGCAGTTTGTCGCCCCCCACGCCCTTCACCGTCGTCCCGGTACGTTCCGTGTGCTCGCCGGCTTTCACCCCCGACCAGATGACTTGCGCCTGCGGCCGGACTGCATATCGGTTCTCCCTACCGCCTCGGGTCGCATAGGCGCCCGTCTCCAGCACATAGCCCACTTCCACGGACCCAGTGATGCCTTGGCTCTTGTATTTCTCCGCGGCCAGACCCTCGCCCTTGACCGTATTGTCGAATCGGTTGTAGAGCGCCCAACTGTCCACATACAGGCCGCTGCGGGCCGACGCGTCCTGATACCAGGTCCCATACAGGCCCAAGCCATAGCCCACCACATCACCGCGGGATTGGTACCCTGACAGGCGGTTGCGAGTCTTGCTGCGGTGACTGCCGTAGCCAGCCATGACGCCCAACTGCCAAGCGTCTCGGCCGCCGAAAGCGCCCCCCGCGAACGATCCTCCCAGTTGGAGCATGCTCCGGTCCGCCGAGTACCGATTCTGCCCGTCCGACAGACTGCCGCGGCTGCGTCCGGAGGCCATTCTGGCCCAGCCGTGGCCGTGGGCGCCCGTAACGGGATCGACGGATTCCGCGCTCTGGCGGTCGCTCAGGCTCATATCGAACAGCGTACCCGCCGCGGCCATATTGGCGGCGTAGCTGCCCATTTCCGGGCGGTGGACACGAACCCTTCCAACGCCGACTCCCCCGCTCGCGTGATCGTCGCCCGGCTCAATGACGGGCTTGTCCGCCGGCGGTATCGCGGGCATATCGGCAGGCGGCGCCCCAGGCGCCTCAACGGGCGGGACTTCCGGCTTGTCAGCAGGCGGCACCGGCGGGGCATCAACGGGCGGAACCTCCGGCTTGTCAGCAGGCGGCACCCCGGGCGCATCGACGGGCGGAACCTCCGGTTTATCAGCAGGCGGCACCACGGGCGCATCAACGGACGGAACCTCCGGCTTGTCAGTGGGCGGCACCACGGGCGCGTCAACGGACGGAGCCTCCGGCGTGTCAGTTGGCGGTACCTCCGGCGCATCAACGGGCGGAACCTCCGGCTTGTCAGCAGGCAGCACCACGGGCGCATCAACGGACGGAACCTCCGGCTTGTCAGCGGGCGGCAACGACGGCGCCTCAGCGGGCGGAGCCTCCGGCTTGTCAGCAGGCGGCACCGGCGGCGCATCAACGGGCGGAACCTCCGGCTTGTCAGCAGGCGGCACCGGCGGCGTCTCAACGGGCGGAACCTCCGGTTTATCAGCAGGCGGCACCACGGGCGCGTCAACGGACGGAACCTCCGGCTTGTCAGTGGGCGGCACCGACGGCGTCTCAACGGGCGGAACCTCCGGTTTATCAGCAGGCGGCACCACGGGCGCGTCAACGGACGGAACCTCCGGCTTGTCAGTGGGCGGCACCGACGGCGTCTCAACGGGCGGAACCTCCGGTTTATCAGCAGGCGGCACCACGGGCGCGTCAACGGACGGGACCTCCGGCTTGTCAGCGGGCGGCACCGACGGCGTCTCAGCAGGCGGAGCCTCCGGCTTGTCAGTGGGCGGTACCACTGGCGCATCAACGGGCGGAACCTCCGGCTTGTCGGCAGGCGGCACCGACGGCGCCTCAACGGGCGGAACCTCCGGCTTGTCAGTCGGCGGTACCTCTGGCGCATCAACGGGCGGAACCTCCGGCTTGTCGGCAGGCGGCACCGACGGCGTCTCAACGGGCGGAGCCTCCGGCTGGTCAGTCGGCGGTACCACGGGCGCATCAACGGGCGGAACCTCCGGCTTGTCGGTAGGCGGCACCGACGGCGTCTCAACGGGCGGAGCCTCCGGCTTGTCAGTCGGCGGTACCTCTGGCGCATCAACGGACGGAACCTCCGGCTTGTCAGCGGGCGGCAACGATGGCGTCTCAACGGGCGGAGCCTCCGGCTTGTCAGTCGGCGGCACCACGGGCGCGTCAACGGGCGGGACCTCCGGCTTGTCAGCGGGCGGCACCGACGGCGTCTCAACCGGCGGAACCTCCGGTTTATCAGCAGGCGGCACCACGGGCGCATCAACGGGCGGAACCCCCGGCATGTCGGCAGGCGGCAACGACGGCGCCTCAGCGGGCGGAGCCTCCGGCTTGTCAGCAGGCGGCACCACGGGCGCATCAACGGACGGGACCTCCGGCTTGTCAGTGGGCGGCACCGACGGCGTCTCAGCGGGCGGAGCCTCCGGTTTGTCAGTCGGCGGCACCACTGGCGCATCAACGGACGGGACCTCCGGCTTGTCAACAGGCGGCACCGACGGCGTCTCAACGGGCGGAGCCTCCGGCTTGTCAGCAGGCGGCACCGGCGGCGCATCAACGGGCGGAGCCTCCGGCTTGTCAGTCGGCGGCACCACCGGCCCATCAACAGGCGGGACCTCCGGTTTCTCAACAGGCGGAACCGACGGCTTCTCCGCAGGCGGCACCACTGGCGCATCGACAGGCGGGACTGCCGGCTCGTCGACGGGCGGCGCCTCAGGCTCGTCGGCAGGCGGCTCGCTTGGTTTTTCCGGCGGCGCGATGAAACTCGTCAGATACCAGTTGTTCTCGTTCTTCCCCGAAGCCGACCCCTTTTGCAGATGGTAGTCATAGGCGCCGGCGGCGATGCGGCCTCTTTGTACGAAGGCGTCCGCCGTGGAAGTCCCGGTCCGAATAAGTTCGATCCCCTCGATCGTCTGCGCGCCGGCCCCTCCCTCGTTGGTCACCACGACATAAGTCGTGCCGCTCGCAGCGCCACTGATCCGCAGTTGGTCCGTCTTGCTGGCGTCGCCGCCGAGCACCGTGCCGAAAGACACGGTGCCACCGTCTCCGACCCAGTCTCCGTCCTGTACGTAGACCTGGCCAGCGCAGTCGGCGCAAGTGTTCAGCATCAGCATGCCGCCGTGGCGCATGTTTCCGACCACCTGGATGCCTCCCCCGGCCGCGGGTGCGCCCTGGTCGTTGAACAGGATGATGCCGCGGTTGTCCAACTGGCGAATCGCCTGGTAGCCGGGTCCCCCCAGGTTGAGGGTGGCGCCAGGCGCCACGGTCAGACCGGAGGACTGCGCGAATGCGTTCGCCACGCCGATCTTGAGCGTGCCCGCCTCGATACGGGTCTCGCCCTTATGGGTCGAGCCGTAGCGCAAAGTGAGGGTGTTGTTGCCGCGCTTGATCACGTCACCCGTGCCTGAGATCGCATTCGAGAAGGTCACCGCATCGCTGCGATCAAAGGCCAGGACGGCGTTGTTCACGATGGCGCCTCCCACCGACCCGCTCACCCTTCCGTCGCCAAGCTGCAGAACGCCTGCATTGATGACGGTGTTACCGGTATACGTGTTATCGCCGGACAGGATCAGGGTGCCGGCGCCATTCTTTTGAACCCCCACGCCGCCCCCCTTGATCACGCCCGCGTACTGCGACGCATCGCTGCGGTCAAACACCATGCTGCCCAGGCCCGTGAAAGTGACATCGCTGGCCAGGGAGCCGCTTGTACCGCCATCACCGATGCGCAGCGTGCCGCCTTCCACGGTGGTCAGTCCGGTGTAGGTGTTATCGCCCGCCAGCGTCAGGACATTGGGCCCCTTCTTCGTGACAACCCCCGCGCCCGAGATCACACCCGCGTAGGTTGCCGCGTTGGCACGATTGAAAACCAACGTGCCCCGGTTGGCGATATCGCCTGTGATCGAGCCGGTGTTGCCGCCCGCGCCCAACGCCAGCGTGCCGGCGACGATCGTGGTGTCGCCGCTGTAGATGTGATCGCCGGTCAGCGTCAGCATGCCGGCCCCTTGTTTGGTCAGGCTGGCGCCGTCCCAATGCGCGGACGGTTTCACATCCATCAACGACACGTCCACGGTATCCTGCTCGCCGGCGGCCAGGGTGAAGGTGCCATGCTCCAGCCCGTTGTCGGCCAGCCAGCTCAGGCCGTAACTGGCCAGGTAGCGTTTTTGGTCCTCGGATTTTCGGGTGACCACCGTCAGATAGTCGACCTTCTTCTGGAATCCGTCCGACCTGACGCGTGCAAAGTCGCCTTCGATGCCATCCGCCGCGCTGAACAGCACCTTGGTCTGGTTGGGCTTGTGCACGAAGCCGGACAGATCGAGCGAGACGTTATCGCCGATACGCACCTTGGAGGCCGTCAGATTGCCGAACGGCGCGCCGCTTTTCAGCGGGTCCAACATGGACAGCGTCGCCCCATTTTCGAGAACCACGGCGCCGGACAAGGCGACGGTCGCGGGCGCGTGCACCGACAACGTGGCGCCATCGGCCACATCGATCCCGCCGGCGAGCGTACTGACGGCCGCCGTGCCATTGCCGAACCGCAAAGTGCCAGCCCGGATCGCCGTATCGCCACTGTAGCTATTGCCGCCACCAAGCACCTGCACGCCGGCGCCGGTCTGGATCACCGTGCCCGTGCCCGAAATATCGCCCGTGTTTAGCGCTTCGCTGCCGTGGTCGAACACCAACGCGCCATTGTTGACGATGTTTCCGCGCACCGACCCGCCGCCGCCGCCGTCGCCAAGCTGCAGCGCGCCGGCGTTGATGGCGGTGCCGCCGGTATAGGTATTGTCTCCCGACAGGACGAGCGTGCCGGCGCCGTTCTTTGCGACGCCGACAGCGCCGGAGACGACGCCCCCATACCGCGAGGCATCGCTGCGGTCGAACACCAGCGAGCCTGAGGCATTCTGGAAGGCGATGTCGCCCGCCAGGGCGCCGCTCGCGCCGCCGTCGCCCACCCGCAACGAGCCGGCTTCGATGGTGGTGCGGCCGGTGTAGGTGTTATCACCGGTCAAGGTCAGGGTGTTGCTGCCTTTCTTGGTGACCGTTCCAGCGCCTGAAATCTCGCCCGAATAAGTCACGGCATCGCCGCGATTGAAGACCAGCGCGCCCTGGTTGACGACATCGCCCGTCACCGAACCCGTGGCCCCGCCAGCGCCCAGCGCCAGCGTCCCGGCCGCGATCGTGGTGGCGCCGGTGTAGGTGTTGTCGCCGGTCAGGACCAGCGTTCCCCCTCCCTGCTTGGTCAGGCTGCTGCCGTCCCAACCCGTGGCGGTATTGGCGTCGGCGTTCGTGAGCGCGTCTTCAATGGTCTGCGCAAGTCCGGTGGCGATGGTGAACAGGCCGTCCGCCTGGCCATTGCCAAGCAGCCAGGTCAGGTCATAGTCCGCCAGGTACTGCTTGCCGTCGTCGGATTTGCGGGTGGTCAGCGTCAGGTAATCGACCGGCCTTTCGAATCCGTCCGTGGCGACACGCGAGAACTCTCCCTCGATGGCCTCGTCGGCGCTGAACAACAGCACGTCGCGCTGGATCTTGTGGGCGATGCCGGACAGCGCCAAGGTGACATCGTCGCCGATCGACACCTTGCTGGCCGCCAGGCCGGGGCCGGACGCGATGCCCTTCATGGCATCCTGCAGGGCCAGCGTGGACCCTTGCCGCAAGGCCACCTGGTCCGAAACACGGACGCTGGCCGGCACCTGGATCGCGAGACTGGCGCCGTCAGCCACGGCCACCCGGCCACCCAGCGTGTTGGCGGCGATTGCGCCACCGGCGAACTTCAAGGTGCCGGCATTGATGGCGGTCGAGCCGCCATAGGTATTGCTTGCGCCCAGCGTCAGGGTGTTGGCGCCCTGCTTGATGAGCTCGCCATTGCCGGAAATCCTGCCCGCGTACGTGACCGCATTGCCGCGGTCAAAGATCAGCGTGGCGTTGTTGACGATATTGCCCGCAACCGAACCGCCCGCGCCGCCATCGCCCAACTGCAGCACGCCGGCGTTGATGAGGGTGTCTCCGGTATAGGTGTTCGCCGCCGTCAGCAACAGGCGGCCGCCGCCGTCCTGGGTGACGCTGCCGCCACCTGAAACCACGCCCGTGTATTGCACATCGTCGCTGCGGTCGAAAACCAGCGCGCCGCTGTTGGAAATGTTCCCCACCACCGAGCCCGCGGTGCCGCCCTTGCCGATGCGTAGCGTGCCACCGTAGATCGATGTGCCGCCGGTATAGCTGTTGTCACCGGTCAGCGTCAGCGTACCGCCGCCCCCGCCGTAGAGATTGCCCTGTGCAACACTCCCTGCCCCGGAAATCACCCCACCGTATTCCAACGCATCGGAGCGCTGAAAGCCCACCGAGCCGGATTGAATGTGGATGTCTCCAGCCAGGGAACCGGTCGTGCCACGGTTGCCGATATAGAGCCTTCCGTTGTCGAGGGTAGTAAGACCGCTGTAGGAATTTTCGCCGACAAACGTGACAGCGCTGCTCGTCACCTTGACGCCGCCGGAGCCGGAGATCACGTCGTTGTACTGACCACTGACGGCGCGGAATTCCAGTGTGCCGTGGTCGATGATGTCCCCGGCCAGCATCGCCAGCGTGTATCCTCCATATCCGGAAGAGCCAACCTTCAGCGTGCCGCCCTCGATCGTGGTGACGCCGGCATAGCCCCGGCCATCGGCCCAGAGCGACAAGGTATTGGTCCCTTTCTTGGTGATCGTGCCCGCCCCTGCGATGGTGCCCATGAAAACCGCGACATCATCGCTATGATCGAAGACCAGCGCGGCGCCATCCTCGATGGACATGTTTCCCGTGACGACGCCCGCCGTGCCGCCGTCGCCGATGCGCAGCGTGCCCGCGCGCACCACGGTGCCGCCCCGGTAGCTGTTCTCGCCAGTCAGGGTCAGCGTCCCGAGCCCCTGCTTGGTCAGGCTGGCGCCATTCCAGCGCTTGTCCGGATCGGTACTGGCCGCCACATCCTTGAGCGCCTCACTGACCGTGTCGTCGGTATCGACCGTGAAGGTGCCATGCGACATGGAGGGGTGCGCATACCAGCTCAAGCCGTACCCGGCCAGGAAGCTGCCGCCCGATTTCCTGACGGTCAGCTTGCGATAGTCCACCTCGGGCACGTACGCCTCGCCCAACACAACATGGGCAAAGTCGCCCCCGATGCCGCCAGCCGAGCGGAACAATTCGAGGTCGGCGGCAGGCCTGTCGACGAAGTTGGGCAGATGCAGGGTGGCGTCGGCGCCGATGTTCAGCGTGCCCATCGTCAGCCCCGGCGAAGACGAGGTTGTTTGCATCGTGTCGCGCAGCAGCAGCGTCGAGCCCGCCCCGATCATCACGTTGCCGCCGACCCGTAGCGTCGCCGACGGGTCCCTGGCCAATGTCGCGCCCGGCGCGACCGTGAGCCCGCCGCTCAACACATTGAGGGACGTGTCGGCGCCGGGCGCCCCGAATTGCAGGGTGCCGGCATCGACGCGGGTATCGCCGGAATAGATATTGGTGCCGGTCAGGATCAGCGTCCCGGCGCCGGCCTGCGTCAGGCTGCCTGTGCCGGACAGCCTGCCGCCATAGGTCAGGCTGTCGCCGCGGTTGAAGACGAGCGCGGCATTGTTGGCGACATTGGCTTGCAGGGAGCCGGTGGCGCCGCCATCGCCAATCCGCAGCGTGCCGGCATTGATGGTGGTGCGCCCGGTGTAAAGGTGGTCGCCCGTCAGCGTCATCGTGCCGGCGCCGTTCTTGGCCACCGAACCCGAGCCCGAAATCTGCCCGGCGTACGCGGCCGCCTCGGCGCCATGGTCGAACACCAGCAAGCCCTCGTTGACGATGTCCCCCTGCACGCTGCCGGTGGCGCGGCCCTTGCCCAACTGCAACGTGCCTTCCAGGACGCGCGTGCCCGCGTCGTAAAGATTGTCGGCGCTGAGAACCAAGGTGCCGCCGCCGGCCTTGGTCAGGCGCCGGCCATCCCAGTCGGGATTGACCTGCGCCGTGTTGTTCGAGAGCGCGCCCGTCACCTCGAAGGTCTTGCCATCGGCCACGTGGAACGTGCCGCTGGCCGCCGCATCCAACCCGTCCCAGCGCAAGGAGTACTGCATGTTGCGCCCGTCGGTGTTGAGGTAGCCGTACTCCGGAGCGGCCGAGCCGTCCACCAGCACCTCGCCGGTGCGCCATGCCCCCGTAATGCCACCGGTGGTGGTGATCAGCCGCACCGCGTGCTGATCCCACCCCGTCAGGCCGGCGGATACCGTGGCGCCCTCATCGAACGAAACCGCGCGCGCGCTCAGGCTGCTGCCCGGCTCGAAGGCCAAGGCGCCGGCCCCCAGCGCGGCGTCGCCGCTGAACGTCAATCCCTTGCCGGCCAGGGTAAGGCGGGTATGCGCGGCCGCCGTCAACGTGCCGCTCACCAGGGAATCGACATTGCTGACAATGCGCAAGGCAGTGAGATGATCCGTATCCTCGCCCGCGGACAGTTTCACGCCGCCGGCCATCCTGGCCCCGCGTTCGAGCGTCAGGGTATTGGCGCCGCCAGTCAGGACCAGCGCGCCATCGCCCGCATCGATGCTGCCGCGATTGGTGTTGGTGAGGGTCAGGTCGCTGCCGCGCAGGTCGGCGCCCGCCGTCCGGATGACGCCGCGATTCGTGAGCGTCGCGCTGTAGGCCATGGCGTCCGCCACCGCGGTATAGAGCGTGCCGGCGGTGATGGCGGTGGCGCCGGTGTAGGTGTTCTGGTTGCTCAATGTCAGGGCGCCGGTGCCGGCCTGCGTCACCGTGCCCGCGCCCGAAATCACGCCCGCGTAGGTCGCCGCGTCGCTACGGTCAAAGACCAGCTCGCCCTGATTGACGATGTTTCCCGCCACGGCGCCCGTCGCGCCGTTGTTGCCCACGCGCAGCGTGCCCGCCTCCACCACGGTATCGCCGCTGTAGGTGTTGTCGCCGCTCAGGATCAGCGTGCCCGGCCCCTGCTTGGTCAGGCTGTTGCCGTCCCAGTCATCGGTGGCCTCCACCTTGCTCAGCGCCGCGCCCACGGTAAACGCCTCGTCGTCACCGATCAGGAACGTGCCATGCGCCTTGGGCGGCGTGTCGAACCAGGCCAGCCGCCAGCTCCCCAGGAAGTGCTCGCCGTCGTCGGACTTGCGGGTACGCAGGGTCAGATAGTCCGAGATCCATTGGGTCGGGTCGGCGGCGTCGTGCGCCGCTTTTTTCCCGCCGATGGCGACATGGGCGAAATCGCCTTCGATCTTTCCGCCCGTCGCGCTGAACAGCAACGCGTCCGTCGCGCTGCCCTGCCCGACCCCGGACAGGTTAAAGCCCACATCCGTACCGATGCTGACGGTTCTGGCCTGCATGCTTGCCGGCGATTCGCCCGACGGCGCGCTCGCCGACGTGATGGACAACATCGCGCCATCGCCCAACCTGACGCTGCCGTCCACTGTCATCGGATTGCCGGCGAATCCGGCATCGGCGCCCGCGCCGACGATGACGTCGCCCTTCAGCCGGGCCGAGCTGCCGCCACGGTTGAGGATCGACAAGCGCGGCGCGCCCAGCGTCTTGTCGTCATGCGACAGCACGATATTGCCGTCGATGCTCGAGCCCGCTTCGAGCGTGAGGGAGTTCACGCCTCCCGTCAGGGAGATGGCGGCGCCGTCCCGGCCTGACTTAGCGATTCCCGTGCCAGCCCCGCCCGCGCCCTTTTCGATGTCGCCGCTATTGATGATGGTGAGGTTGCTGCCACTGATAGCGGTGCCGCCATCCCCCCCGGCAGCGCCACGCCCGGCAAGGGAAACCCTTCCACCCGCGCCCCCTGCTCCGCCCAATATCTGGGCGCCGCCAGCGTTGATGATTCGCAGGCCGTCACCCTGGATTCCATTCCCGCCCAAGCCGCCTGGAGCCGCGGAACTATAGGGTTGCCCCCAGCTGTAATAGTCCCCCATCCCTGAAGAACCCGAACCGCCCTGAATGACCAGACGGTTCGTGATGTTCAGGCGGCTTCCGCTGATTGCGCTTCCCGCCGAGGCAGCGGCGGTGACGTTCCATCCTGACCGAGCACTATCACCGCCGGAGCCGCCCAGAAGAATGCCCGCATTGGAAACGCTGAACCCCGCCCCCCGAATCGCGCTGCCTCCTGTCGTATACACCCCGCTCCCCTTGCCCCCCGTGACCACCGTGCGTCCATCGACGGACACCCGGTTCGCCTCGACATCGGCCCCGTCAGGGCTGCTGATCACATAGGCGGAGCTGCCCGTCGCGCCCAGCCCGTCCACCTCTTCCAGTGAATACGGATCCTCCTGGGCGGGCAGGCTGACGGTCTGCACGCCGGTCGCGGCGATCGCGGTGGAAAAGGAGCCAGAGACCATCAGGCCGGCGCAGAGCGCCGCGGTCGTCCGGTTCAGGCGAAACGGAACACGTGGCGCGGACGGCGTGCCGGCGGAATCTTTCTTCAAGGCCGCGCATGTCGCGAACGGCTCGGGCCAATGGGATATGGTCATGGTTGCCTACACAGGCGTCGAGCGTCATCGACGACGCTCGACGCACCTCCTCCGGAAATGAACGAACATGCGCATTGCCTGAGGGCAGACGCGATGAAAATTCTAGGTAGGCAAACAGGAGGAAAACCGGAGGCGGGCAGCAGTCACTTATACGTCGGCGGACCAGCCCGACATATCATCGATCCGGTATAGCGCGCTGCCGCCCCCGCAAAAATGCGGGACAGCCGCAAAGCGGACATTGCGCCGTTGCGTGGCCGCAGCCATCAATCGGCGCGCCATCCGCCCCGTGGCCCGGCCTTGTCCGCACGCAAAAAAAACCGGCGCCACGAGGCGCCGGCTTGGGGTGTCGCAGGCGCCCGCGGCGGGCGCCATCTCCATGCTTACTGCAGCAGGCTGCGCAGCATCCAGGCGTTCTTTTCGTGCACGTCCAGGCGCTGGGTCAGCAGGTCGGCGGTCGGCTGGTCGTTGGCGGCGTCGGCCTTCTCGAAGGCGGCGCGGGCGGTCTTGGCGACCGACTCATTGGCGTTGACCAGCAGGCGCACCATTTCCAGCGCTTCGGGCACGGATTCCGGCTCGGCGATGGACGACAGCTTGGCGTACTCGCGATACGTGCCCGGCGCGTAGTGGCCCAGGGCGCGGATGCGTTCGGCGATGCTGTCCAGCGCGTTCCACGACTCGGTGTACTGGGTCATGAACATCAGGTGCAGGGTGTTGAACATGGGCCCCGTGACGTTCCAGTGGAAGTTGTGCGTCATCAGGTACAAGGTGTACGAGTCGGCCAGCAGCTTGGACAGCTCGCCGGCGACGGCGGCGCGGTCCTTGTCCGAAATGCCGATGTTGATGCGCGGAACGCTGGGGGTCTTCTTGGAGGACTTTGCCATTGCTAGCTCCCTGTGGGGTTGGTAGACAAAACGAGGATAACACCGCGATTGCGACAATCCGGCGCTGCCGCCGGCCGCCGCCATGCGGCTTGATCGAGCGCAAATGCGCTCGTATTTTCTTCAGTCCTGCACGGCCGCGGCTTCGTCCGACAGCATCCGCACGCCAGGCAGTTCGCATTCGTACACCGCCTGGGCCAGCGCCTCGATCGCCGCCAGCCGCGGGAAGCTGCGGCGCCAGGCCAGCACCACGCGACGCTCGGGCACGTGGCCCTCGAACGGCAGGTAGCGCAGCAGGCTGTTGGCCGGCGGCTGCTCCGGCACAGCCGTCACCGGCAGCACCGTCACGCCGATCCCGGCCGCGACCATGTGGCGGATGGTCTCCAGCGAAGATCCCTCGAAGGTGCGCTGGATGCCGTCGCTGGCGGCCGAGAAGCGCGACAGCTCCGGACACACCTCCAGCACCTGGTCGCGGAAACAGTGGCCGCTGCCAAGCAGCAGCATGGTCTGCTGCTTCAGGTCCTGCGCGTCGATCGACTCGCGCTGCGCCAGCTCGTGGTCCTGCGGCACCGCCACCACGAACGGCTCGTCGTACAGCGGCTGCATCACCAGCCCCGCTTCGGGCAGCGGCAGCGCCATGATGGCGCAATCGATCTCGCCCTGACGCAGCAGCTCCACCAGGCGCACGGTGAAGTTCTCCTGCAGCAGCAGCGGCATCTGCGGCGTGCGGCCGATCTGCACTGGCACCAGGCGCGGCAGCAGGTACGGGCCGATGGTGTGGATCACGCCGACCCGCAACGGACCGGCCAGCGGGTCGTGGCCCTGGCGCGCGATCTCCTTGATGCTGGCGCTCTCTTCCAGCACCTTCTGGGCCTGGGCGACGATGCGCTGGCCGATGGGCGTCACGCCCACTTCGGCCCCGCCCCGCTCGAACAGCGTCACGCCCAGCTCGTCCTCGAGCTTGCGGATCGCCACCGACAGCGTGGGCTGGCTGACGAAACAGGCCTCGGCCGCCCGGCCGAAATGGCGCTCGCGCGCCACCGCCACGATGTATTTCAGTTCGGTGAGAGTCATGGTGGACTACGCCCCCGGGAGTTGAGCGCGCGCCCGGCGGGCCGCGCTGGAAAATGAAAAGGTCATCGGAATGCCCGTCCGCTAGGTGCGCAGGAAGTCTTCCCTGCCCCGCATCCAGCGGGCCAGGTGTGCCTCGACGGCGGCGGGATGTTCGGCGCGCAGCCACACCGCGGCGTCGCGCGCCTGCTCGGCGATCTCGGCGTCGGTTTCCAGATCGGCGAAACGCAGCAACGCCATGCCGGACTGGCGCGTGCCCAGGAATTCGCCCGGACCGCGCAGCTCCAGGTCGCGGCGCGCAATCTCGAAGCCATCCGAGGTTTCGAACATGGCGCGCAGGCGCTCGCGCGCCACCTGCGACAACGGCGTCTGGTAGATCAGGACGCAGACGGACTCGGCGGTGCCGCGCCCCACCCGGCCGCGCAGTTGGTGCAGTTGCGCCAGCCCGAAGCGCTCGGCGTGTTCGATGACCATCATCGAGGCATTGGGCACGTCCACCCCGACCTCGATCACGGTGGTCGCCACCAGCAGGTCGATCTCGCCCTCGCGGAAGGCCTGCATCACGGCGGCCTTCTCGGCCTGCGGCAGGCGGCCGTGCACCAGGCCGATGCGCAGGTCCGGCAGGTCGGCGCGCATGCCCTCGTAGGTGTCGACGGCGGTCTGCAACTCGAGGGCTTCGCTTTCCTCGACCAGCGGACAGACCCAATAGGCCTGCCGGCCGCCGCGCGCGGCCTGGGCGATATGGGCGATGACCTCCTCGCGGCGCGCGTCCGACACCAGCTTGGTCAGCACCGGCGTGCGGCCCGGCGGCAGTTCATCGATCACCGACACGTCCAGGTCGGCGAAGAAGGTCATGGCCAGCGTGCGAGGAATCGGCGTGGCGCTCATGTTGAGCTGGTGCGGCACGATGCGGCCGCGCACCGTCTCGCCCTTGCGCGTCAGCGCCAGGCGCTGGCCGACGCCGAAGCGGTGCTGCTCGTCGACGATCGACAGCCCCAGCCGGTGGAACTCGACGTGGTCCTGGATCAGGGCCTGGGTGCCCACCACCAGTTGCACGCTGCCGTCGGCCGCCGCGGCGGCGGCCTCGCGCCGCGCCTTGGCCGTCAGGCTGCCGCTGAGCCACGCAACGTTCACGCCCAGCGGCTGCAGCCACGACACCAGCTTGCGGAAATGCTGCTCGGCCAGGATTTCGGTGGGCGCCATCAGCGCCACCTGCGCGCCGCCGGCAATGGCCTGGGCCGCGGCGATCGCGGCGACCACGGTCTTGCCGCTGCCGACATCGCCCTGCAGCAGGCGATGCATCGGATACGGCCGCGCCAGGTCCGCCGAAATCTCGGCCACCACGCGCTGCTGCGCCCCGGTCAGCTTGAAGGGAAGCGCCTGGTACAGCCGGTCCACCAGGCCGCCCGGCTCGTCGCGCGCCGGCAGCGCCTCGGCTTCCTTGACGCGCCGCGCGGCGCGCGCCGCGGCCAGCGACAACTGCTGAGCCAGCAACTCATCGAACTTGATGCGGCGCCAGGCGGGATGCACGCGCTCCAGCAGGGCCGCCTCGGACTCGCCCTGCGCCGGCGTGTGCAACGCGCGGATCGCCGGCTCGAACGGCGCCAGGTCGTAACGCGCCAGCGCCTGCGGCGGCAGCGTATCGGACAGGTCGGCGCGGTCCAGCGCCTGCGCGATGGCGCGCCGCAGCGTCAACTGCGGCAGGCCCTCGGTGGTGGGATAGACGGGCGTCAGCGCGGTGGGCAGCGGCGCGTCGGCGTTGGTCAGGCGCGGATGCACCATCTCGCGCCCGAACAGACCGCCACGGACCTCGCCGCGCGCGCGCAGCCGCCTGCCGACCGTGACCTGCTTCTGCTGGCTGGGGTAGAAATTCAGCCAGCGCAACTGCAATTCGCCGCTGTCATCGGCCAGCGTCGCGGTCAGTTGGCGCCGCGGCCGGTACAGCACTTCGGATTTGGTGATCTCGCCTTCGACCTGGCCGGCGAAGCCCGGCCGCAACTGGCTGATCGGGATGACCCGGGTTTCGTCCTCGTAGCGCAGCGGCAGGTGCAGCACGAAGTCCTCGGGCAGCACCAGACCCAGGTTACGCAGCTTGCGCTCCGTATCCGTCATGGCTTTGCCGGCGCCTTTGGAATCGGCGCCGGATCGCTTGGTAGCCACTGCCGCGGCCGGCATATGGGAGGAAACCCCGGGGGAAAACGCGCGTGGGCGGGCGTTACAGGACCAGGACGGCCTCGACCTCGAACTGCGCGCCCTTGGGCAGGCTGGCCACGCCGACCGTCGAACGGGCCGGGAACGGCTGCGGAATGAGTTCGGCCATGATGGCGTTGGCGGCGGTGAACTTGCCCAGGTCGGTCAGGAACAGCGTCAGCTTGACCACATTGTCCAGCGTGCCGCCGGCCGCTTCGACCACGGCCGTCATGTTGGCGAAGGCCTGGCGCACCTGCGCATCGAAATTCTCGGAGACCAGGTCGCCGGTGCCGGGCTCGAGGCCGATCTGGCCCGAAAGGTAGACGGTCTTGGTGCCAGTGACGGCAACCGCTTGCGAGTAAGGGCCAACGGCGGCGGGCGCGGCGTCGGTATGGATGATTTGCTTGCTCATGGGCGGAATCCTTCTGGTGACGGATAGCTACAACTATCGGATTTTAATCGGCAATAGGGTTTTGCGAAAGGCTCTATGCCAGGGAACCCCCGAACCGTCCATGTTACCCACACTTCGGGACGGAAAAACGCAATGCGGACCGCCCCGGCATCGCCCACCGGCATTCCCACCCAAGGAAAACATCATGGCCCAGGACTATCGCGTCACCCTCAAGGATTGGATTCGCCAGGCCACCGGCGCGCAAGACTCGGACGAATTCGAACAGACCGGCATCACGGTCTTGAGCATATCCCCGTTCCCGGAAGCCATCATCCTGGCCCACCCGCCCGAGAACAGCGAGGTGTTCATCCTGGCGGTCCAGGTCGACGCCCTGGATGCCGACGTCCACCCGACCCTGCTGCGCAACGTCCTGCAGCTCAATTGCGACCCGGATCTGCTGCCGGGCGCCTTCGCGCTGGAGCCGCAGGAACAGGTCGTGCTGTACCGCTGGGTCGTGGACCTGCCGGGCATGGACGAAACCAGTTTCCAGAACGTCCTGGGCAATTTCGCCGTGCTGGCGGGCAAGGCGCTCGATGCCTATCGCGACGCCCTGCCCGTGGCCACCGCCGCCGCCAGCGCGGAGCCGTTCGGCCAGGCGCCCGGCGTCCTGCGCGCCTGACCCCGGGAGACCCGCCATGCAAAGCATTTCCCGACTCCTGACCAGCCAAACCCCCAAAATCGCGGACTCCGCCAGACGTGTGGTCACCAACCGCACCCAGAGACAAATCGTCTCGTCGTTCATGCGGCGCCAGACCTTGAGTAACCGCTCCCGGCCGGTGGGCACCCACATCCAGATGCGGCGCTACAGCTCGTCATCCATTCCGCCGGGGGGTACCGGACGCACCGGAGGCACCGGGGGCACCCGTGGCACTCGTGGCACTGGCGGCACGGGCACCACCACGGGCGGCATCCAGCGTTCACGCGGCCATTCGACCGCCGGCACCCAGGGCCACCGCACGCCGCCCAGTCCCGCCACGCCATCCTCGCAAGGCCCCGGCCTGCTGCGCATCGCGGTCGACGCCCTCGTCAACGCGGTCTCGGCCCTGTTCGGGCAGACCGGCACGGCCTCGCCGCCCTTGCCGACCGTCGCCCCCGAGCGCGCCAAAGAGGTCTACGCCTATCTAGGCGACCACAGCTTCAAACGCCCCTCGGCGCAACCCTTCCAGGGCGATGCCCAGGCGGCGGTCCGCTTCCACCAGCAACGCGCCAGCGAGACCGCGACCAGCCTCGGCGTGCCCAAGAGCGTGGCCGACCAGATGCCGCCGGAGGCGGATCTGGCCATGTGGATGTACCAGCAGGCGCAGACCGATGGCGGCAGCGTGGACGACAACCACGTGCCGCCCCCGTTCAACGGTCGCGATTTCAACCAGGCGCTACGCGGCGACGCGCCGCTCAGGACGGGAGAATCCCGCCCCCCGCGCGACATCCACGATGCCCGCGACATATCCCGCGAGAAACTGATCGCCGGTCTGGAACTGCGGGTGCTGACGCCCCCCACGCCGTCGGGCGAGCCCAAGGTGTATGCCCGCACCCTGGCCGCCAACGACCACAACACCGAGTTGCTCAGGCGCCTGAACGCGGGCGAAGCGGTCACCGATGCCGGCGTCATCTCGGTCACCACCAAGCTGGACGCCGCGTCCCCCGCCATGTACCTGGTCTCCGTCGACAACGCCTTCGTCGACCCGCATGGTCCGGACGCCAATGACCTGGCGCGCGCGGAAGCCGAGCACATGGCGGTCGGGCAGGTACTGGTCAAGATCGGCGAACACAATGGCGTGCCGATCGTGGCGGCCCACGCGGACATGGCGGTCCATGCCAATGCGCTGGCCGACATCGCCCGTCACTTCACCTTCCAGGAAGGCACGCTGGAAACCGCCGTCCAGACCCAGGCCCGCACCGAACGCGCCGACGCCGCCCGCACGCGCATCGCCGAACATCCCGACGAACTGCTGGCGCTGGCTCGCGGCAAGCTGACGGCCTAGCGCCGCTTGCCCCGCCTGGCGCCCTGCCCGCCCGGCGTCAACGGCGGTCCGCCAGGGGCGGGCCGCCGATCTCCGCCCGGCTCGCCCACAGCAGGTCGTACAGCGCCTGCGCCGCCAGCGGCAGGCTGCGGCCCTGGCGCCACACCAGATACAGCGGCCGCAGCAGCGCCTTGCCCGCCAGCGGCACGATGCGCAGGTCCGTGCCGCCGAAGTGGAACAGCGTCATCGCCGGCACCACCGCCACGCCCAGGCCGGCGCGCACCAGCCCGGTGACCGTGGCCAGGTGCTCGACCTCGAACACCGGCGGCGGCGCGTCGGCGCCGAAGGCCGCGTCCAGATGCTTGCGCACGCTGCTGTTGCGCGCCAACTGGATCACCGCATGACGCGCCACGTCGCGCAGGCGCACCCGCGCCTGCGTTGCCAGCGGATGATCGGCGCGGCACACCAGGAAATAGCGATCGGCGTGCAGGAACTCGCTGTCCAGGTCGCTCATGTCCGGGCGTCGCGACGCCACCGCGAAGTCCACCTGGCCGTCGCGCACCATGTCCAGGCACGGATCGAGCAAGGCGTCGCGCAGGTCCACCGCGATGCCCGGATGCTGCTCGCGGAACCGCGCCAGCAGCGGCGGCAGCCAGCCCGCCGCCAGCGACGGCAGCGCGGCGAGCGCCACCCGGCCGCGACGGCGGGCGGCGTGATCGCGCAGGTCTTCCATCACCAGGTCCATATCGGCCAGCAGGCGGCGCGCCGACGCGTCCAGCACGCGCCCTTCGGCCGTCAGCTCCACATTGCGGGTGTTGCGGTCGAACAGCCGCAGGCCGGCGCTGTCTTCCAATTGCCGGATCAACGCGCTGAAGGCCGGCTGCGTCAGATGGCAGCGCTGGGCGGCGCGGGTGAAGTGCCTTTCTTCGGCCAGGGCCACGAAAGCGCGCAATTGCCGGGCGGATAGATTCATGGCTTTTTTGGATTAATTGATCCGATATTTCTATTTTACGGATGATCGGACGCTGCCTATAGTGGGCTCCGGCTTCCCTCACGCGACTTTTATGCCTTCCTCTCCCCTGCTCATCGGTTGCGCCTCCGGCTTCTCCGGCGATCGCAGCGACGGCGCCGCCGCCGTGGTGCGTACGCTGGCTGCCCGGGGCGGCGGCACGCTGATCTTCGAAACGCTGGCCGAGCGCACCCTGGCGCTGGCGCAACTGGCGCGCAATGCCGACCCGCGCCGCGGCTACGAGCCGCTGCTGGACGAACTGGTGGCGCCGGTACTGGCCGACTGCCTGCGCCACGGCATCGCCATCGTCAGCAACTTTGGCGCCGCCAACCCGGTGGGCGCGGCGCGCCGCATTGCCGAACTGGCGGCGCAGCAGGGCCTGCCGGCGCCGCGCATCGCCGTGATCCATGGCGACGCGCTGGACACACCGGCACAGCGCGACCTGCTGCGGCAACGCCTGGGCGCGGCGCTCGACGGGGTCGAGGTGGTCAGCGCCACCGCGTACCTGGGCGCCAGCGAGATCGCGCAGGCGCTGGCCGCCGGCGCGCAGATCGTGGTCGCCGGCCGCGTCGCCGATCCGTCGCTGACGCTGGGCCCGGCGCTGGCCCATTTCGGCTGGGACGCGCAAGACTGGCCGCGCCTGGGCCGCGCCACCATGGCCGGCCACATGCTCGAATGCGGCCTGCAGGTCACCGGCGGCTATTTCTGCGTGCCCGGCCTGAAGGAAGTGCCGGACGTGCATGCCGCCGGCTTTCCCATCGCCGAGATCGACGCCGACGGCGAGTTCGTCATCGGCAAGGCCGCCGACACCGGCGGCGCGGTGAACGCCCGCACGGTCAAGGAACAGTTGCTGTACGAAGTGCACGACCCGGCCCGCTACCTGACGCCCGACGTGACCGCCGACCTCAGCCAGGCGCGGGTCGAGGAATTGGACCCCGACCGCGTCGCCGTGCGTGGCATCACCGGCCACGCGCGCCCCGCGGAACTGAAGGTCAACGTCTGCCACCACGGCGGCTGGCTGGCCGAGGCCGAGATTTCCTACGCCGGCGTGCAGGCCGAGGCGCGCGCCCGGCTCGCCGCCGACATCGTGCGCCAACGCATCGGCCCGGCGCTGCGCCTGCGCGCCGACCTCATCGGCGCCATCAGCATCCTGGACAACGACGCCGGCGCCTTGCGGCAGGGCCAGGCGGCCGGACATGCCCGCGATGTGCGCCTGCGGATCGCCGGCGAGCACACCGATCGCGCCATCGCCGAACGCGTGCTGCGCGAAGTCACCGCGCTCTACACCTGCGGCCCGGCCGGCGGCGGCGGCGTGCGCACGGCGCTGCGCCCGCGCCTGAACATGGTGTCCTGCACCATCCCCCGCGATGCCGTGCCCAGCGGCTGGCGCTTCCTGGACGAGATCCCGCAATGAACACCCCGTCGATGACCGTCCCCCTGTACCGCCTGGCGCACAGCCGCTCCGGCGACAAAGGCGACACCTCCAACCTCAGCCTGATCGCCTGGGACCCCGAATGCTATGAAGTGCTGGCCGCGCAGGTGACCGAAGCGCGCGTGGCCGCCTGGTTCGCCTATCGCCAGCCGGCCCGCGTCACCCGCTACCTGCTGCCGACCCTGCACGCCATGAACTTCGTGCTCGAAGGCGTGCTGGACGGCGGGGTCAACGACGCGCTCAACCTGGACGCGCACGGCAAGAGCCTGTCTTTCCGCCTGCTGGACATGACGGTGCCGGTCAGCGCGGCGCTGGCCGCCCGCCTGCCCGACACTCCGGAGGACCGTCCCGCCCCCGCCTGACCCCGCCGCACCACCACGACAACAACACACACAACACACGACAGGAGACACATCATGCGCTTTACCCTCAAGGGCCGGCTGGCCCTGCTGCTGGCCGCCATGCCGCTGACCGCCCTGGCCCAGGGCGCCGCCGCCAACGGCTTTCCGACCAAGCCCATCACCTTCATCGTGCCGTTCGCCGCCGGCAGCGCCACCGACCAGATCGGCCGCGCCATCGGCCAGGGCGTCACCGAACAGACCGGCCAGGCCGTGGTGATCGAGAACAAGCCCGGCGCCAGCGCCATGATCGGCGCCGCCGCCGCGGCCCGCGCCGCGCCCGACGGCTACACCGTGCTCATCACCACCAACACCACCCACGCCGCCAACGAGCACCTGTACAAGACGCTAACCTACCAGCCGGTCAAGGACTACGCGCCGATCTCGCTGCTCGGCAAGGGCGGCCAGATCATGGTGGTCAACCCCAATTCGACCGCCAAGTCGGTCGGCGACTTCCTGGCGCAGGCGCGCCAGTCGCCCGGCAAGCTGAGCTTCGGCAGCGGCAGCTCCAGCAGCCGCATCGCCGGGGAACTGCTGCAGCAGATGGCCGGCGTACAGTTGCTGCACGTGCCCTACAAGAGCAACCCGCTGGCCGTCACCGACCTGCTCGGCGGCCAGATCGACATGATGATCACCGACACCGCCACCGGGCTCCCCCAGGTCAAGTCGGGCAAGCTGCGGGCCCTGGGCGTGACCGGCCAGGCACGCTCGCCGCTGGCGCCGGACGTGCCCACCATCGCCGAATCCGGCGTGCCGGGCTACGAGATGGGCTACTGGTTCGCGGCCTATGCGCCGGCCGGCACCCCGCCCGACGTCGTCAAGCGCCTGAACGAACTGCTGGTCAAGGCCACGCAGAGCGCGCCGGCCAAGCAGTTCTACGCCCAGACAGGCACCGACCCGGCCAGCTCCACGCCGGACGAGCTGGCGCAGTTCCAGCAGGCCGAGTCGAAGAAGTGGGGCGACATCATCAAAAAGGCCGGCATCCAGCCGGAATGACCGTCCCGGGCGGCTGCGCGCCGCCCTGCTGGCGCCTATCCCGCAGAAACAAAAAGCCCCGTCGCAGATGCGACGGGGCTTTTTGCTGGAGCGGATGAAGCGCGACTTATTTGTCGACGAAGGCGCGCTCGACCACGTAGTCGCCCGGCTGGCCCACGCCCGGCGACACCACGAAACCACGCTTGTCCAACATGGCGCTGATGTCGGCCAGCATGTGCGGGCTGCCGCAAATCATGGCGCGATCGGTTTCGGGGTTGATCTGGGGAATGCCGATGTCTTCGCACAGCTTGCCGCTTTCCATCAGTTCGGTGATGCGGCCCTGGTTGCGGAACGGCTCGCGCGTGACGGTCGGGTAATAGACCAGCTTTTCGCGCACCACGTCGCCGAAGAACTCGTTGTTGGGCAGTTCGTTCTCGATGAAGTCGGCGTAGGCCAGCTCGCTGACCCAGCGCACGCCATGCACCAGAATGACCTTGTCGAAGCGTTCGTAGACGTCCGGATCCTTGATGATGCTCATGAAGGGCGCCAGGCCCGTGCCGGTGCCGAACAGGAACAGGTGCTTGCCCGGCTTGAGGTCGTCGACCACCAGCGTGCCGACCGGCTTGCGGCTCACCAGGATGGTGTCGCCTTCCTTCAGATGCTGCAGGCGCGAGGTCAGCGGACCGTTCTGCACCTTGATGCTGAGGAATTCGAGGTTCTCTTCGTAATTGGCGCTGGCGATGCTGTACGCCCGCAGCAGCGGCTTGCCTTCGACTTCCAGGCCGATCATGACGAAGTGGCCGTTGTGGAACCGCAGGGCCGCGTCACGCGTGGTGGTGAAGGAGAACAGGGTGTCGTTCCAGTGGTGCACGCTCAGCACGCGCTCGGTATTGAAAGCAGCCATGTCGTATCTAGTAAGGGCGGGACCAGGGGTCGACGGGAAACCGCGACGGCCTCGGCTCGTTCCGCGAGGGGTTCGCCATGGCGCACAAAGGACGCGCCCGGCATTAGGGTTGTCCCTATTCTACAGGGACTTGATGATAATTGCTCTCATTATTCCGTAATACCCTTATGCCGTATTGATGGGGATCAAGGGTCTTATGCGCAGTCTTACATTGAGTTGAATACGATAAAACTTCCTGTTATCGTCCCGCTCTGACTTGATAATCATTTTCGTTAGCAGACCGCTTTGCCGGAGTCCCTATGTCCAAGCGTCCCCAAATGACCACCCTGCTGCGCGCCCTGGCCCTGGCCGGCGCCGCCGCCTTCGCCGTCCCGGCCCACGCGGCCGAGGAAGTCAGCCTCTACACCACCCGGGAACCGAAGCTGATCCAGCCGCTGCTGGACGCCTTCACCAAGGAAAGCGGCATCAAGGTCAACACCGTGTTCGTCAAGGACGGCCTGCTCGAGCGCGTCAAGGCCGAAGGCGCCAAGTCGCCCGCCGACGTGCTCATGACGGTCGACATCGGCAACCTGCTCGACCTGGTGGACGGCGGCGTGACGCAGTCGATCAAGTCGCAGACGCTGGAATCCGTCATCCCCGCCAACCTGCGCGGCGCCGATGGCAAATGGTACGCCCTGTCGCTGCGCGACCGCGTGCTGTACGTCGAAAAGGACCTGAAGCTGGAATCCTTCCGCTACGAAGACCTGGCCGACCCGAAATGGAAGGGCAAGGTCTGCATCCGCTCGGGCCAGCACCCCTACAACACCGCCATGGTCGCCTCCATGATCGCCCATGACGGCGCCGAGGCCACCGAGAAGTGGCTGCGCGGCGTCAAGGCCAACCTGGCCCGCAAGGCCGCCGGCGGCGACCGCGACGTGGCCCGCGACATCCTGGGCGGCATCTGCGACATCGGCCTGGCCAACGCCTACTACGTCGGCCACATGAAGAACGCCGAACCCGGCACCGACGCCCGCAAGTGGGGCGACGCCATCAAGGTGGTCCGCCCGACCTTCGCCAACGAAAAGAGCGGCGGCACCCACGTGAACGTCAGCGGCGCGGCCGTGGCGGCCCACGCGCCCAACAAGGCCAACGCCATCAAGCTGCTGGACTTCCTGGTGTCCGAGCCGGCGCAGGCCCTGTACGCGCAGGCCAACTACGAGTACCCGGTGCGCAAGGGCGTCAAGCTCGACCCGGTCATCGCCAGCTTCGGCGAACTGAAGGTCGATCCCCTGCCCCTGACCGAGATCGCCAAGTACCGCAAGCAAGCCAGCGAGCTGGTGGACAAGGTCGGTTTCGACAACTAAACGCGGCAAGGCGGCGCCCCCTGGCGCCGTCTCGCGGCTCTCAGGCCTGCCCTTGCTCGCCCGGAAAACTCCCGGGACGCGCGACGGCAGGCCTTGACGCTACTACAGGCGCCGCCCGCGCAGCGCCTTCCCCGCAGTAACTCTTGTGAAGCATGCATACAGATTCCCTGCCCCGGCCACTGCGTTTGCGCTGGACTGAACGCGGCGCCGGCTGGCTGGCCGGCGCCGCCCTGATCGGCCTGGCGGTGCTGGCGCCGGTGCTGACCCTGGTCTGGTGGGCGCTGGGCGGCGATCTGTCGCACTGGCGCCACCTGGCCACCTACGTGTTGCCGCAGGCGCTGGCCAACACCGCCGCGCTGCTGGCTGGCGTCGGCGTGCTGGTGACCCTGCTGGGCACCGGCTCGGCCTGGCTGGTGACGGCTTACGAATTCCCCTCGCGGCGCACCTTGACCTGGGCGTTGCTGCTGCCGCTGGCGGTGCCGACCTACATCATCGCCTTCGCCTATCTCGACCTGCTGCACCCGATCGGCCCGATCCAGAGCGCCATCCGCGCGCTGCTGGGCTACGACAGCCCGCGCCAGTTCCGGCTGCCGGACCTGCGCTCGATACAGGGCGCGATCTTCGTGCTGGGCTTCGTGCTGTATCCCTATGTCTACCTGAGCACCCGCGTCATGTTCATGACACAGGCGGCCAGCCTGCTGGAAGCGGCGCGCACGCTGGGCGCGGGCCGCTATGGCGTGTTCTTCCGGGTGGCGCTGCCGCTGGCCCGTCCGGCCATCGTGGTGGGCGTCAGCCTGGCGCTGCTGGAAACCCTGAACGACATCGGCGCGTCCGAATTCCTGGGCGTGCAGACGCTGACCGTCTCCGTCTACACCACCTGGGTCACGCGCTCGGACCTTGCCGGCGCGGCGCAGATCGCGCTGACCATGCTGGCCATCGTGATCGGCCTGATCCTGCTCGAACGCCATGGCCGCAAGCGCCAGCGCTACGCCAACACGCAACGCATGCGGCCGATGCAGCCGCGGCGGCTGCGCGGCGCGGCCGCCGTGCTGGCGGCGGTGCTGGGCTGGATTCCCGTGATCATCGGCTTCGTGGCGCCGGCGCTGTACCTGGTGGTCGAAACCTACAAGCGCCTGCACCTGGTGGGCGGCGTTTCCAACCAACTGCTCAACGGCTTGGGCAACACGCTGATCGTGGCGTTCAGCGCCACCATTGTGACGCTGCTCTGCGGCCTGATCGTGGCCTGGGCCGGCCGCACGCTGCGCGAAAGCGCCGGCTTCAATCCGGGCCGCGCCTGCGCCCGCGTCGCCAGCCTGGGCTACGCCGTGCCCGGCACCGTCCTGGCCATCGGCCTGCTCACCCCCTTCGTCTGGATCGACACCGCCGTGGCCAAGGTCTTTGGCGGCGGCGGCCTGTTCCTGATGGGTTCGATGGCGGCGCTGGTGTGCGCCTATGCCATCCGCTTCCTGGCCATCTCCACCGGCGCGCTCGAAGCCGGCCTGGCGCGCATTCCGCCGTCGCTGGAACAGGCCTCGCGGCTGCTGGGCGAAAGCTCGGCGGGCACCTTGCGCCGCGTCCACCTGCCGCTGCTGCGCCCGGCGCTGGCGGCCAGCGCGCTGCTGGTGTTCGTGGACGCCATGAAGGAATTGCCGGCCACGCTCCTGCTGCGGCCCATGAATTTCGACACGCTTGCCACCTGGCTCTACGCCGAAGCGGCCCGCGGCACCTACGAGGAAGGCGCGGTCGCCGCGCTGGCGATCGTGCTGGCCGGCCTGCTGCCCGTCATCCTGCTGGCCCGCACCAATCTGAAAATGGGACATTGAACATCGTGCCCGATCTGCTTGAACTCGATCACATCTCGCTGGCCTACGACACCCCCAAGGGCCTGCGGCCCGTGGTGCAGGACCTGACGCTGGGCCTGCCGGCCGGCCACATCGGCTGCCTGCTGGGCGAATCCGGCTGCGGCAAGACCACGGTGCTGCGCGCCATCGCCGGCTTCGAGCCGGTGCGCGCCGGCCGTATCCTGCTCGATGGCGCGGTCATCTCCTCGCCCTCCGAGCAGGTCGCGCCGGAAAAGCGCCGCGTCGGCATGATGTTCCAGGACTACGCCTTGTTCCCGCACCTGTCGGTGGCGCAGAACGTGGCCTTCGGCCTGCGCCGCCTGGAGCGCGCCGAACGCACCCGCCGCGTCGAGGAAATGCTGGCGCTGGTCGGCCTGGCGCATGCCGCCAACAGCTATCCGCACGAGATCTCCGGCGGGCAGCAGCAGCGCGTGGCGCTGGCGCGGGCCCTGGCGCCCTCGCCCGACCTGCTGCTGCTGGACGAGCCGTTCTCGAACCTGGACGTCGACACCCGCGAGCGCCTCGCCTTCGAGGTGCGCGAGATCCTGAAGACCACGGGCCACACTGCCATCCTGGTGACCCACAACCAGGCCGAGGCCTTCGCCATCGCCGACCGCATCGGCGTCATGGCATCCGGGCGCATCGCCCAGTGGGACACGCCCTACAACCTGCACCACCACCCGACCGACGACTTCGTGCGCGACTTCATCCGCCGCGAAGCGCTGGTGGAGCAACGCGAGCAGGTCTTCGCGCGCGGGCGCTGATCCACGGGCCGCGCCCGGGCACGGGCGCGGCACGCGACGAACCGGCGATTGCGGCGGCTCCGGCCGGCGGCGCGGCCCGCGCCCTCGACGGCCGATCAGTCGGCCGACAGTTTCACTTTCTGCGACAGCGCCTTGAACGACTCGTACTGGCTGCGGGTCAGGCGCTCCACCTCCGCCGGCGTCGAGCCATAGGGCATGAAACCGGCCTGCTCCAGCTTGTCCTTGACGTCCGGCATCGCCAGCGCGGCCTGGAAGGCTTCGCTCAACGCGTTGGTGATTTCCGCCGGCATCCTGGCCGGGCCATAGACGGCGAACCACGGATCCACCACCGCCCCGCCATAGCCCAGCTCGGCCAGCGTCGGCACGTCCGGCAAGGCAGGCGCGCGCTTGCTGCCGGTAACCGCCAGCGCGTGGACCTTGCCCGACTTGATGTGCGGCAGCGAGGCCGGCAGGTTATCGAACAGGATCGGCAGATGGCCGCCCAGCAGGTCGTTCAGCGCCTGCGCGCTGCCCTTGTAGGGAATGTGCTGCATGCCGGCGCCGGTGAGCTGGTCGAACATGACGCCGGCCAGGTGCATCGAGGTGCCGGTGCCCGGCGTGCCAAAGGCGGTGCCCGGATGCTGCTTGGCGTAGGCCACCAGATCCTTGACGCTGCCCGCCTTGAGCGACGGGCCGGTCTCCAGCACCACCGAGGACGCGCCCAGCATGCTGATGCCGGTGAAGTCCTTGGTCGGATCGAACGGCATCGACGGATAGACGAAGGGATTCAGCGCATTGGTGGAGATGGCGCCGAAGCCAATGGTGTAGCCGTCCGGCGCGGCCTTGGCCACGGCGTCCATGCCGATGTTGCCGCCGGCGCCCGGACGGTTCTCGACGATGACCGGCTGGCCCAGCTTCTCGGCGACCTTCGCGCCGGCCGTGCGCGCCACCAGGTCGGTGGTGCCGCCGGCGGTGTACGGCACGATGAACACGATGGGCTTGGCCGGATAGCCGGCGGCCTGGGCGGCAGCGGCGCCATGGATCAGCGCCAGCGCGGCCAGGCCGCGCAGCACGTTCAGGGTAAAGCGTTGCATGATGTCTCCATCCCGATTGTTATCACGTTAGGGATGCGCATCATACTGTGTGGCGCAATTCAGACGCCATGACGAACGAAATCGCGGTTCTTCGCACGTGCGCCGATCAATCCGCCGCGATCGGTGATACAGTGCGGACTTCCCGGCAAGCGGCGCCTTGATTGCGTCGCGGCTTCGCCGGCCCCGAGGCGCCGCGCCCGATGCGCCGCCCTGCCCCCACACACCGTACTGCACAGGAGGAAAGCACCATGCAACAACAGACTTCCCCCGTTGCAGGCCGCGTCTAGCACGTTCGAATTTCCTTGCCGCATCTTCGCGGCAGACCATTCGCATTGCCCAGGCCCGGACCTGCCTGACAGGGTCTCTCATTCGTATCGCAATGAGAGCGGCCCTCCTCATGACCTGATCTGGAATTTCCATGGGCAATTGCATTCAAGCACTGTCCGAGCGCGTCACATTGATCGCCTCGGACGACACCTGGATCGAAGGCAACGCGATCCAACAACTCCATACCACCGCCAGGCTCGCCGGCATGCGCCACGTCGCGGGCATGCCGGACCTGCATCCAGGACGCGGCTATCCAGTGGGCGCCGCGTTCTTCTCGCTCGGCCGCCTGTATCCGGCCTTGATCGGCGGCGACATCGGCTGCGGCATGGCGCTCTGGTCGACGCATCTCGAAAGCCGCAAAGTCGCGCCGGACAAGCTCGACAAGCGGCTGCGCAACATCGACGAACCGCTGGACGACTCGTGGCAGGCGCTGGTGTCGGAACTGGCGCCCGCCGGCGTCGGCCATCGGCAGGCGCTGGGCACCATCGGCAGCGGCAACCACTTCGCCGAGCTGCAGTGCATCGACGAAATCCACGATGCGCAGGCATTGGCGGCCTTGCGCATCGACGAGAAAAAGCTGCTGCTGCTGGTGCACAGCGGTTCGCGGGGCCTGGGCCGCTCGATCCTGGAGGAACACGTCCGTCGCCATGGCCATGACGGCCTCGAGCAGGACAGCGCCGCATGCCGGGATTACCTGGCGCAACACGACGACGCGTTGCGATTCGCGCAGGCCAATCGCCACCTCATTGCGCGCCGCATGCTGGCACGCTGGGGCGTGGATGGCGACCAGGTACTGGACGTCGACCACAACCTGGTAACCCCCGCCGTCATCGCCGGAGAAGCGGGCTGGCTGCACCGCAAGGGCGCGACCCCGTCCGACGGCGGGCCGGTCATCATCCCCGGTTCGCGCGGCGACTTCAGCTATCTGGTGGCGCCGATCGCCAGCGAGGCCAGCCTGTTCTCGCTGGCGCACGGCGCGGGCCGCAAGTGGATGCGCAGCGAGTGCAAGGACCGGCTGTTCAAGCGCTACAGTCCCGCGCAACTGAGCAAGACCCGGTTGGGCAGCCATGTCATCTGCCAGGACAAGCAACTGATCTATGAGGAAGCGCCGGAAGCGTACAAACCCGTGGACAGCATCATCGCCAGCCTGCAACAGGCGGGCCTGCTGACGGTGCTGGCCAGGCTGCGCCCGGTGTTGACCTACAAGACCCGGGGGGAGTGCTGCTGATGATGCTGCTACAGTTATCCGCGGCCCAGGGCCCCGATGAGTGCTGCCTGGCGGTCGCCAAGGCCCTCGCCTACCTGTTGCGCGAGGCCGAGGCCCGTGGCGTTGGCATCGATATCCTCGAACTGGAGACCGGCGCCCGAGTCGGCACCTATCGCTCGGTGCTGCTGGCCCTCGATGGTCCGGGCGCGGCCGGCCTGGCCGCGTGCTGGGAGGGATCGATCCAGTGGATCTGCCCCAGCCCCTATCGCCCTGGCCACCCGCGCAAGAACTGGTTCATCGGCGCGTTGCGTTGCGACCCGCCGGCCATCCACCAGGACACGGAAATACGCTTCGAAACGACGCGCGCATCCGGGCCGGGCGGCCAGCACGTCAACAAGACGGAATCCGCGGTGCGCGCGACGCACGTGGCGACGGGCATCAGCGTGAAGGTGCAGTCCGAACGCAGCCAGCATGCCAACAAGCGCATCGCCGCGCTGCTGATCGCGCATCGGCTGGCCCAACATGAGCAGGCCGCGCATGCCACGGAGCGGGCCCGGCGGCGCCAATTCCACCACGAGGTGGCACGGGGTGGTCCCGCGCGCGTGTTCAAGGGCGAGGCGTTCGAGTTGTTGAAAGCAGGATAGACGGCGAACCGGCCGGAGCCGCCAGGCGCATGCCGCCCGGCGCTCCGATCGGGCGCGTCAAGCCCGCGGCGGCGGCAGCGGAATGAACTCGGTCTCGTCGCCCGGCACGGTCTGGCCGAAGCGGTTGCGCTGCCAGTCTTCCTTGGCCTGCTCGATGCGGTCCTTGCTGCTAGAGACGAAATTCCACCAGAGGAAGCGCGGGCCTTCCAGCGGCTCGCCACCGAGCACCGCGAAACGCGCGTCGGTACAGGCGCGGATCTGCACCGGACGGCCCGGGGCGAAAACGATCAGGCGGCCGCTCTCGAACACTTGGCCATCGATCTCGACCGAGCCGATCGCCAGGTAGGCGGCGCGCTCTTCGTGTTCCGCGGGCAGCACGGTGACGGCGCCGGCGCGCAACTGCATGTCGCCATAGAACAGCGGCGAGTGGGTCTTGACGGCCGAGGTCTTGCCGAACAGCGAGCCGGCCACGACCTGCGCGCGCACCCCCTCGCCCTCGACCACCGGCTGGGCGTCCAGGCCATAGTGGGTGAAACCGGGATCGGTTTCCTCGTGGGCCTTGGGCAGGCCGACCCAGATCTGCAGGCCGGCCAGGCGCTGCGCGGCCTGGCGGCTTTCGGGCGAGGAGCGTTCGGAGTGCACGATGCCGCGGCCGGCCGTCATCCAGTTCACCTCGCCGGGCAGGATGGTCTGGGTATTGCCGGCGCCGTCGCGATGCACCATCGAGCCTTCGTACAGATAGGTGACGGTGGACAGGCCGATGTGCGGATGCGGGCGCACGTCGATGCCCGAGCCGGCCGTGAATTCAACCGGGCCCATGTGGTCCAGGAAGACGAACGGGCCGACGGTGCGGCGCTGCGCCGAGGGCAGCGCGCGCCGGACTTCGAAGCCGCCCAGGTCGCTGCTGCGCGGCACCACCACGGTTTCGATCTGGCTGTCGCCGGCTTGGGACAAAGTGGACATGGGAATACTCCTGTAGGTTGGCCGTCTCGGGGCCATGTTAAGGCCGGGCGGATCGGCGATCCACCCGGCTGCCGGCCTCAAGCCAGATCGAACACCAGCACTTCGGCGTTGTCGCCGCCGGACAGCGCCACCCGCGTTTCATCGCTGATGGCGACCGCGTCGCCGGCCGCCAGCGCCACGCCGTTGACCGTCAGGCTGCCGCGGGCCACGTGCACCCAGGCGCGGCGGCCGGGGGCCAGTTCCAGCGAGGCCGACTCGTCGCCGTCGAACAGGCCGGCATAGAGCCGCACGTCCTGATGGATCGTCATCGAGCCGTCGACGCCGTCGCCCGACACCAGGGCTTGCAGACGGCCGCGCTTTTGGGCGTCGGTGAAGGCCTTTTCTTCATACTCCGGCGCGATGCCCGTGACGTTCGGCTCGATCCAGATCTGCAGCATGTGCGTTTCCTTGTCGGCGCGCGGGTTGAACTCGGAGTGCATCACGCCGCGGCCGGCGCTCATCCGCTGCACGTTGCCGGGCTGGATGGTGGAGCCGCTGCCCATGCTGTCCTTGTGCGCAATGGCGCCGTCCAGCACGTAGGTGATGATCTCCATGTCGCGATGGCCGTGGGTGCCGAAGCCGCGGCCGGCGGCGATGCGGTCGTCGTTGATCACGCGCAGCGCGCCGAAGCCCATGTGGGCGGGATCGTAGTAGTTGGCGAACGAGAAGGTGTGGAACGAATCGAGCCAGCCGTGGTTGGCGTGACCGCGTTCGGCGCTACGGCGGATGGTAAGCATGGTGACTCCTGTTTCAAATATGTGAATGGTTTCGCTTGGGCCGGCGCCTGACTTTTTTCGCTTGGCGCTGGCTGCTCGACCGGCATGAGTGACATTGTGCGCGTACTCGCGCGCCGATTTGACGCTATGATTTGAAGAAACCATTCAATTTTTTTGAACGATATTGCCCGGAACTTCCCCATGCAGCCGATCACCCCCGAATTGCTCGTCCTTGTGGATGCGATCGCGCGCCACGGCAGCTTTGCCAAGGCGGCGCGCGAGCTGGACAAGGTGCCCTCCGCCGTGACCTACGCCATCCGCAAGCTGGAGGACGGGCTGGACGTGCTGCTGTTCGACCGCTCCGGGCACCGGGCGCTGCTGACGCCGGCCGGCGAGGCGCTGCTCAAGGACGGCCGCCACGTGCTGCAGTCGCTCGACGACCTGGCCTGCCGGGTCAAGCGCATCGCCACCGGCTGGGAGGTGGAGCTGCGCATCGCGGTAAGCGCGGTGCTGCCCTGGCGGCCGCTGTACGACCTGGTCGAGGAATTCCAGGCGCTGGGCAGCGCGACGACCCTGCGCTTTTCGACCGAGGTGCTGAGCGGCAACTGGGATGCGTTGACCTCGAACCGCGCCGACCTCGTGATCGGCGCGGGAGCGGCCGGCGAGCCGACCGGCCCCTACCGCTCACAGACGATGGGACAGGCGCAATTCGGCTTCTGCGTGGCGGCGCATCACCCGCTCGCATCGCTGCCGCAGCCGCTGAGCCGCGCCGACATCACGCGCTACTGCGCGGTGGTGGTGGCCGATACCTCGCGCAACCTGCCGCCGCAGTCGCGCGGCATCCTGGCAGAGCAGCCGACGCTGGTGATGCCCACGATGCAGGCCAAGATCGAGGCCCAGATTCGCGGGTTGGGCTGCGGCTACCTGCCGTTGACGCTGGCCGCGCCCTACCTGGCGCAGGGCGTGCTGGTGGTCTGCGATACCGATGAGGGGATGTCGCTGACCGAGCATGTGGCGTATGCGTGGCGGGCGGAGGCGCCCGGCGAGGCGTTGAAGTGGTGGCTGCAGAAGTTGAAGTCGCCGCGCCTTTGCGAGGGCCTGCTAGGCATGGCCTGAGCGCGTCATTTTCCTCTGAAGGACGCCCCGCGGGCGGCGCAGCGGCCGCCCCGGGGTCCGGGCCAACGCGGCCTACTCGTCCTCGATGCCCAGCTCGCGCAGCTTGCGCGTGATGGTGTTGCGGCCGATGCCCAGCCTTGAGGCGGCTTCCACGCGGCGGCCGCGACTGGCGTCCAGGGCGCTTTGGAGCAGGATCTTCTCGAACTGGCGCGTCAGCGTCGCCATGACGGCGGGTTCGCCGCGCTCTAGGCGGTACTGCGCGTCGCGCAGCAGGGAGTCCTGCCAGTTGCGGGGCGTGGCTTCGTCGGCCGCGGCGGGCGCGGAGTGCTGGACCACGGTGCCGATGGCGGCAACGCCGGCGCTGGCGGGCGGTCGCGGCGATACGGAGCCGGCGGCCGGCGCGTGTTCCATCGCGCGGATTTCGGGCGGCAGGTCGGCGCGTTCGACGGTCTGGCCAGGGGCCATGACGGTAAGCCAGTGGCAGAAGTTCTCCAACTGGCGCACGTTGCCCGGAAAGTCGAACTTGGTCAGGACTGCCAGCGCTTCCGGAGTCAGCCGCTTGACCGGCACGCCAAGGGCGCGCGCGCTGGCGGTGAGGAAGTGGTTGGCGAGCGCGGGGATGTCCTCGACCCGTTCGCGCAGCGGGGGCAGGCGCAGGCGGATGACGTTCAGGCGGTGGAACAGGTCTTCGCGGAACAGGCCCTGCTCGACCCGCTGCTCCAGCGGCTGGTGGGTGGCGGCGACGATGCGCACGTCGACCCGCACCGGCTGGGCGCCGCCGACGCGGTAGAAGCTGCCTTCGGCCAGCACGCGCAGCAGGCGGGTCTGCAATTCGATCGGCATGTCGCCGATTTCATCGAGGAACAGCGTGCCGCCATGGGCTTCCTCGAAGCGGCCGCGGCGCAGCGTGTTGGCGCCGGTGAAAGCGCCGCGTTCGTGGCCGAACAGTTCGGCTTCCAGCAGATCGCGCGGGATGGCGGCGGCGTTCAGCGCCACGAACGGGCCGCCGGCGCGCATGCCATGGCCGTGCAGCGCGCGCGCCACCAGTTCCTTGCCGGTGCCGGACTCGCCGGTGATCAGCACGGTGACCTTGGACTGCGCCAGCCGGCCGATGGCGCGGAACACTTCCTGCATGGCGGTGGACGACGACTGCGTCATCATCCAGCGTTCGTTGTTCTGCGCCTCGCCCTGCCCTTCGGGACTCTCGGGCTGGGCCGATTCCTGCATGGCGCGCTGGATCAGCGCCACCGCTTCGTTCACGTCGAAGGGCTTGGCCAGGTAGTCGAAGGCGCCGCCCTGGAAGGCCGACACGGTGCTGTCCAGGTCGGCAAAGGCGGTCATGACGATGACGGGCAGGCCAGGATGGCGTTCCTTGAGCTGGCGCAGCAGTTCGAGGCCGTTGCCGCCGGGCATGCGGATATCGGAAACCAGGGCGACGGGCGTCTCGTGCGCCAGCGCGTCGAGCACGTCGGCGGCCTGGGAGAAACTACGGGTGGGGACACCGGCGCGGGCCAGGGCCTTTTCGAGGACCCAGCGGATGGCCTGGTCGTCGTCGACGATCCATACGGGTTTCATCAGAGTGCGGGCTCCATCGGTAGGACCAGGCGAAACTCGGTGCGCCCGGGTCGGGATTCAAATTCGATGATGCCTCCGTGCTGCTGCACGAAATCCTGGGCCAGGCTCAGGCCCAGGCCGGTCCCGCCGGCGCGGGCGGTGACCAGGGGATGGAAAATGCGGTCGCGGATATGGTCCGGCACGCCGGGACCGTTATCGATGATGGACAGCTCCAGCGCCAGGCGGTGCTGCCGATGCGCCAGCATGACCTGGCGCGCCACGCGGGTGCGCAGCGTGACGACGCCAGGTTCGAGTCCGGGCGTCTGCGGCCGCGCGACCAGTTCCTGCGCCGCGTTGCGGGCCACGTTCAGCACCGCCTGCATCAGGCGGGCGGCGTCGCCCTTCAGGTCGGGCATGGACGCGTCGTAGTCGCGCACCAGCGTGACGTCGTTGCGGAATTCGGCCTGGATCAGGGCGCAGACGCGCTCGCAGATCTCGTGGATGTTCACCGGCCGCGCGTTCAGCGGCACGCGTTGCGGGCCGCTCAGGCGGTCCACCAGCGCCTGCAGGCGGTCGGCTTCGGAAATGATGACCTGGGTGTACTCGGCCAGCGCCGCGCTCGGCAGCTCGGCTTCCAGCAGTTGCGCGGCGCCGCGCAAGCCGCCCAGGGGATTCTTGACTTCGTGCGCGAGGTTGCGCAGCAGTTCGCGGTGCGCCTCGATCTCGTCGACCAGGCGATGGTTGCGGTCGGCCAGCACGCGCTGCTCGATCTCGCGGGTCTCGATCAGCACCGGCCAGGCCTGGCCGCTCAAGCCGACCGTGGTCACCGCCACTTCCACCGATTCGGCGGCGCGGCGCAATGAGGCCAGTTGCCTGACGTCGGCATACCTGCCGGCCGCGGCGCGGTCGATGGACGATTGGATGTTTTCCGGATTGTCGAACAGCGTGGCGGCGGAGTGGCCGCAGAGCTGCTTGCGGGAACGGCCGAACAAATCCTCGGCGGCCGCATTGGCGTATTCGATATGCCCGCGTGCGTTGACCAGGAAAACGGACGTGGCAAGCAGATCGAGAGCTTCTACATTCATTTTCAACGTACCCGAATGACTACAAGGGGGAAATCGGCACACCGGTCCGGTGGCGCTTGCGTGCGCCGCCCTGCCCGCCGGCGCGAGGGCCGGCGGGACAGGCTGTCGGTCGGCGACCTGGCGGTGCGCGTGGTGTCGGCCCTGGTTTCTGCCTACATCATCGCGCTCCCCCAGCCACAACCCCTGGAAATCAGAGGCTGTAGTACATGTCGAATTCGACCGGGTGCGTGGTCATGCGCAGACGGTTCACATCGGCCATCTTCAGGTCGATGTAGGCGTTGAGCATGTCGTTGCTGAACACGCCGCCGCGGGTCAGGAACTCGCGGTCGTTGTCCAGCGCTTCCAGCGCCTGCTCCAGCGAGGAGCACACGGTCGGGATCTTGGCGTCTTCTTCCGGCGGCAGGTCGTACAGATTCTTGTCGGCCGGATCGCCGGGGTGAATCTTGTTCTGCACGCCGTCCAGGCCGGCCATCATCAGGGCCGAGAAGGCCAGGTACGGGTTGGCCAGGGGGTCCGGGAAGCGCGCTTCGACGCGGCGGCCCTTCGGGTTGCCCACGTACGGGATGCGGATCGAGGCCGAACGGTTGCGGGCCGAGTAGGCCAGCTTGACCGGGGCTTCGTAGTGCGGGACCAGGCGCTTGTACGAGTTGGTGCCCGGGTTGGTGATGGCGTTCAGGGCGCGGGCGTGCTTGATGATGCCGCCGATGTAGTACAGCGCGAATTCCGACAGGCCGGCGTAGCCGTTGCCCGCGAACAGGTTCTGGCCGTCCTTCCAGATCGACTGGTGCACGTGCATGCCGGAACCGTTGTCGCCGACGACGGGCTTGGGCATGAAGGTGGCGGTCTTGCCGTAGGCATGGGCCACGTTGTGCACGATGTACTTGACGATCTGGGTCCAGTCGGCACGTTGCACCAGGGTGCTGAACTTGGTGCCGATTTCCAGTTGGCCGGCGCCGGCCACTTCATGGTGGTGCACTTCGACCGGCACGCCCATCTGTTCCATCAGCAGGCACATTTCCGAACGCATGTCCTGGAACGAATCGACCGGGGGAACGGGGAAGTAGCCGCCCTTGACCGCGGGACGGTGGCCGGTGTTGCCGCCTTCGAATTCCAGGCCGGTGGACCAGGAGGCCTCTTCCGACTTGATCTTGACGAAGGTGCCCGACATGTCGGTGTTCCAGGTCACGCCGTCGAACACGAAGAATTCGGGTTCCGGACCGAAGTAGGCGGTGTCGCCCAGGCCCGAGGCCTTCAGGTAGGCTTCGGCGCGCTTGGCCAGCGAACGCGGGTCGCGGTCATAGCCCTTCAGGTCCGACGGTTCGACCACGTCGCACGACAGGATCAGGGTCGGCTCTTCGCGGAACGGATCCAGGTTGGCGGTCGACAGGTCGGGGATGAGCAGCATGTCGGAGGCTTCGATGCCCTTCCAGCCCGGGATCGACGAACCGTCGAAAGCCTGCCCGCTTTCCAGCTTGTCTTCATCGATAGCGGAAGTGGGCACCGACACGTGGTGCTCGCGGCCAACCGTATCGGTAAAGCGGAAATCCACGAATTTGACTTCGTTGTCGGCGATCTGTTTCAGGACGTCTTTCGGGCTTGCCATGTCATCTCCATTAGATAAAAGGGTCGAGGGCTGTGCCGCTCGACTGGCATAAAAGAAGGAAGCAATAAGCGTGCCAGGTCCCACCCCCGGGATTGCCCGGGGAGGCCTGTGAGGTCATGGGGCAATGTAGCACCATCTTGGTGCAAATGATGGGGCATGATTGCCCCATCATGGTGCTTTATTGCTACAGGAACATTTCCTGCAGGTCGTTCAGGAAGCGCCAGCCCAGGGGCGTGGCCCGCAGGCGGGTGGGATCGGCGTCCAGCAGGCCCTTGGCGGACGCTGCCTCCAATTGGTGCGCGATGGCGGCCAGCGACAGGCCGGTGCGCTCGTTGAACAGCGTGGCCGCGACGCCGTCCTTCAGACGCAGGGCGTTCAGCATGAACTCGAACGGCAGCTCGTCGGGGCCGACCTGGCGGCTCTCCGCCAGGTGGCTGCCGTCGCCGGCGGCGGCCGCGCGCATCCAGGACTCCGGGCTGCGCAGGCGCGCCTCGCGCACGATGCGGTCATGGAACGACAGTTTGCCGTGGGCGCCCGGCCCCAGGCCGAGGTAGTCGCCGAACTCCCAATAGTTCAGGTTGTGGCGGCAGCGCGCCCCGGGCCGGGCATAGGCCGAAACCTCGTAGCGCGCCAGGCCGGCCGCGGCCAGCTCGGCCTCGACCGCGTCCTGCATGGCGGCGCTGGCGTCGTCGTCCGGCAGGTCCTCGGGCGGGAACTTGGCGAAGACGGTGTTGGGCTCCATCGTCAGGTGATAGAGCGACAGGTGCTCGGTGCCGAAGCCGATGGCCTGGCGCAGGTCGGCCACGCAGGCGTCCAGGGTCTGGCCCGGCAGCGCGAACATCATATCCAGGTTGACGCGCGGCGCGGCGCGCTGGGCCATCTCGATGGCGGCGCGGGCCTGGGCCGCGTCGTGGATGCGGCCCAGCTTCTTCAACTGGGCGTCGTCGAAGCTCTGGATGCCCAGCGAGAAACGGGTCACGCCGCTGGCGGCGTAGTCGCGAAAACGGTCGGCCTCGGCGGTGCCGGGATTGGCCTCCATGGTGATTTCCGCATCGGGCCACATGTTCAGACAGGCGCGCAGCATGGCCAGCAATTCGTCCAGGCCGGCGGCCGACAGCAGGCTGGGCGTGCCGCCGCCGATGAACACCGAAACCACCTGGCGCCCCCAGATCGACGGCAGCGCCTGCTCCAGGTCGCTGCGCAGCGCGTCCAGGTAGGCGCGTTCGGGAATCTCGCCGCCGGGCGCGGCGTGCGAATTGAAATCACAGTACGGGCACTTGCGCACGCACCACGGCACGTGCACATAGACCGACAGCGGCGGCAGGCTGGCCAGGGTGGCGCCGGCCGGGGTGACCAGGCGCGAGCGGGCCGCGCCCATTTCGGAGCGGATGGGGATGGTGATGGACATTCGTGTTCCTGGCGGCGGCGCACACGCGCGCCGGGGTCAAGCCTGGTTCAGCTTGCTCAGCAGTTCGCGCAGCGCGCGGGCGCGATGGCTGATGCGGTTCTTTTCCTCGGGATCGAGCGCGGCGGCCGTCAGGCCCTGGTCGGGCAGGTAGAAGTGCGGATCGTAGCCGAAGCCGTTCTCGCCTTCCGGCTGGTCGATGATTTCGCCCTGCCACAGGCCTTCGCCGATCAGCGGGCGCGGGTCGTTTTCACCGCGCACCAGCGCCAGCACCGCCACATAACAGGCGCTGCGGTCGGTCGCCGACGCCAACTTGTCGACCAGCAGCGCGTTGTTGGCCTGGTCGGATTTCTCGCCGCCATGCATCTTGGCGTAGCGCGCCGAATACACGCCCGGAGCGCCGTCCAGCGCGGCCACGCACAGGCCGGAATCATCGGCCAGCGCCGGCAGCCCGGTCAGGCGGCTGGCATGGCGAGCCTTGGTCAGCGCGTTCTCGACAAAGGTGACGTGGGGCTCCTCGGCCTCGGGCACGCCCAGGTCGCCCTGGGGCACCAGCTCGATGCCGAGCGGGGCGAACAAGGCGGAGAACTCACGCAGCTTGCCCGGGTTGTTGGATGCCAGCACGACGCGGCGCAGGGAATCGGGAATCTTGGGGGAAGTCATGGCCAAATTGTATAGGGCGCGGTCACCGCCCCGGGCGGCATGTTACGTGTAAGCGCAACAACACAGACATATTTCGTCGTCAATATGGGCAATCTTGTCACTGATCGTATCTGAACGCCCCGGCGATGAACCCACTTCACGCTTTGCCACGGCCGGTTGCGGCCAGCGCGCCCACCCATTCCGCCGGCGCCGCTGCGCCAGCCCCCGTCAGCCTGGCCGGCATCCTGCGCGAACGGCTGCTGCGCCCCCGCTTCCAGCCGGTGATCGACCTCTCGCACAGCCGCATCTATGGTCATGAAAGCCTGATCCGCGGCCCGGTCGACACCACCCTGCACTTTCCCGACGCCCTGTTCGCCGAGGCCCGCCGCCAGGGCCTGCATCCGCAACTGGAGCTGGCCAGCTTCCGGGCCGGCGCCCAGGGCTTCGACCAGACCGCGGCCGCCGGCAAGCTGTTCCTGAACCTGTCGGGTTCGGCGCTGATCCACTACTGGACGCTGTGGGGCGACGAAATGCCGCTGCGCCTGCTCAAGGATTGCACGCTGGCGCCGTCCAACATCATCGTCGAACTGACCGAGCAGGATCCCCTGTCCGAGCACATGTCGACGCTGGGCAACGCCTTTGCCTGCCTGCGCGAATACGGCATGCGCATCGCCCTGGACGACTATGGCGTGGGCAATTCCAACCTGCAGTTGTGGGCCGAGATGCAGCCCGATCTGGTCAAGATCGACCGCTACTTCTTCAACGGCATCGGCCATGACGATCGCAAGCAGAACATGGTGCGCGCCATCCTCAAGGTGGCGCAGTACCTGGGCACGGCCATCGTGGCCGAGGGCATCGAGACCGCCGAGGACCTGGCGGTGGTGCGCGACCTGGAGATCCGCTACGCCCAGGGCTGGCTGCTGGGACGCCCCGACGAAGCCCTGCTGACCGAACTGACCCCGCCGCTGCGCGACTCGCTTCGGGTGCGGGCGCCCGCCCCACTGTCGCAGCGTTCGACCGGCGGCACCGCCGCCAGCCTGCGGGTCGAGGCCCCGGCCGCGCTGCTGCACAAGCACACCAACGACGACGTGCACCGCCTGTTCATCGAGCACAAGAGCCTGCACGCCGTGGCGGTGGTCGACGGCGACAACCGGCCGGTGGGCATCATCAACCGCCGCGACTTCTCCGAACACTACGCGCAGCGCTACACCCGCGAACTGTTCGGACGCGACGCCTGCTCGACCTTCATGAACGGCGAGCCGGTGCTGGTGGACCTGGACGTGTCGATCGACCAGTTGAGCCACGTGCTGATCTCGGAAGACCAGCGCTACCTGATGGACGGCCTCATCATCACCCGCGACGGCCGCTACGACGGCCTGGCCACCGGCGAGACGCTGGTGCGCTCGGTGACCGAGATGCGCATCGAGGCCGCGCGCTACGCCAACCCGTTGACCTCGCTGCCGGGCAACATTCCCATCAGCCGGCACATCGCCACGCTGCTGGAGGACGCCGCCGATTTCACCATCTGCTACGGCGACCTGAACAACTTCAAGCCGTTCAACGACGTCTACGGTTACTGGCGCGGCGACGACATGATCCTGCTAACCGCCGACATCATCAAGCGCCACTGCGATCCGCTGCGCGATTTCGTCGGCCACGTCGGCGGCGACGACTTCGTGGTGCTGCTGCGCAGCGCCGACTGGAACGAGCGCATCCAGCGCGTCATCGCCGAGTTCAACGAGCGCGCCATCGACCTGTACGACGACGAGGGCCGCCGCAACGGCGGCATCGAGGCCGAGGACCGTTACGGCGTGCCGCGCTTTTTCCCGTTCGTGACGCTGGGGGTCGGCGCGCTCACCGTCACCCCTTCCCTATGCGAGCGCATCCGCCCGGAGGACATCGCGTCGGCCGCTGCCCATGTCAAGCACAAGGTCAAGCATGGGAACCTGTCGCTGGTGACCGAGCGCTACAACGGCGGCGCCCTGCCGCAGCTCGTGCGCTGAAGCCTGCCCGGCGGCCTCCTGCGTCGCCTGGTCGATCTGGAATACCGACACCGCGCGCCGCAGGCCCTGGGCCTGCTGTTCCAGCGCGGCGGCCGCGGCGGCGGTCTGTTCGACCATTGCCGCATTCTCCTGGGTCGAGCGTTCGATATCCGCCACGGCGTCATTGACCGAGGCGATGCCCGCGGCCTGCTCGGCCGTGGCGCTGGAGATTTCCGCCACGATCTGGGTCACGCGGTCGACCGAGGCCAGCATGTCGCGCATGGTGTCGCCGGCCAGGTTGACCTGGCGCACGCCGGCCTCGACGCGCGCGGCCGAATCCTCGATCAAGCCCTTGATTTCCCTGGCCGCCTGGGCGCTGCGCTGGGCCAGCGAGCGCACTTCTCCCGCCACCACCGCAAAGCCCTTGCCCTGCTCGCCGGCGCGGGCGGCTTCCACCGCCGCGTTCAACGCCAGGATGTTGGTCTGGAAGGCGATGCTGTCCACCACCCCGACGATCTCGCCGATGCGGCGCGCGCTGTCGGCAATGCCCTGCATGCTGGTCACCACCTCCTGCACCGCCTGGCCGCCGCGCTGGGCCAGTTGGGTCGCGCTGAGCGCCTGGCGGCTGGCCAGATCGGCGTTGCCTGCGGTCATCTGCACCGTATGGGCCAGTTGCGTCATGTTGGCCGCGGCCTCCTGCAGCGAACCGGCCTGGCGCGCGGTGCGGTCCGACATGTCGGCGCCGCCGGCCGCGATCTCGCCCGAGCCCGTATGGATCTCCTCGACGCCATGGCGCACCGACGCCACCGCCGCCGACAGGCCGGTCTGCATGCGGCGCATGGCCGAATACAGCACGCCGATCTCGTTGTCGCCATGGACGGCGATGTGGCCGGTCAGGTCGCCGTCGGCGATGCGGTCGAAATGCGCGCCGGCCTCGTTCAGCGGCCGCAGGATGCGGCGGCGAAAGCCCAGCCGGATCAGCACCGCCAGCACCAGCACGAAGCCCAGCACCGCCGCGGCCACCACGGTCACGCGCTGCATGGTCTGGCTGGCCCCGGCCACCGCGGCCTGGCCCTGCTGGCGCGCATAGGCCTGGTAGGCGTCGGCCTGCTTCACGTAGGCCGAGCCGGATGCCGGCAACACCTTGTCGACCAATCGATTCACCTCGATGCCGTTCCAGCCCTTGATGGCCTTGAACATGGGCGCCAGCGTCTGGTCGGCAAAAGCAGCATAGGCCGCCAGCGCCTGGTCGAACAGCGGCGCGCCCTGGGCGCTGGTGTCGGGATTGGCTCGCAGCCGCGCCAGGCTGGCAGCGGCCTGCCTGAGCAGCGCATCGGCATGGTTCAGCGACTGGTCGCGGGCTTCCTCCAGCCCGCCCTCCATGGCCGTCTTGGCGTCGGTCAGCGCGGCGCGCGCCTGGAACAGGCTGCTGGTCATGTCCGACAGGTCGCTGGCGCGCTCGATACTGCCCCGCCCCAGCGCCTCGATGTCGGCGCGGTTTTCGCGCAGCACGAAGATCCCGGCCGCCGCGGCCAGCGCGAACAGCACCACAAACACTGCCAGAATGGCGGAAACCGCCGTCGTCACCCTGAGATTTTTCCGCATATCCGTCCGTCTGTTGCATCGCCACACAGGCGCATCGGCGCGATTATGGGGATGCAGTTTGGCAATTTCTTGACACAACCCGGCCCCCCGCATGACGAACGGCCGTCACACAAATGCGCTTTTGCGAACAGGAACCCGGTATTAATGAATTGTGAATTGGCAGGCGCGGCGCCTTGCGGCACATTCGATCCTGTCCCGAATTCCATTTCACTGTCGACATCGCAGCCCACCCCATGCCTCACGCCTCCCACGCCTACCAGGACATCCGCGAAGCCGTCCGCGACCTGTGCGCCCAATTCCCCGCCGAATACTTCCGCAAGGTCGATGAAGAACGCGGCTACCCCGACGCCTTCGTGCGCGCGCTCACCGAAGCCGGCTGGCTGGCCGCGCTGATTCCCCAGGAATACGGCGGCTCGGGCCTGGGCCTGACCGAGGCCTCGGTCATCATGGAAGAGATCAACCGCAGCGGCGGCAACTCGGGCGCCTGCCACGGCCAGATGTACAACATGGGCACCCTGCTGCGGCACGGTTCCGAGGCGCAGAAGCGCGAATACCTGCCGCGCATCGCCGCCGGCGAGCTGCGCCTGCAGTCGATGGGCGTGACCGAGCCCACCACCGGCACCGACACCACCAAGATCAAGACCACCGCCGTGCGCCGCGGCGACCGCTACGTCATCAACGGCCAGAAGGTCTGGATCTCGCGGGTGCAGCATTCCGACCTGATGATCCTGCTGGCCCGCACCACGCCGCTGGATCAGGTCACGCGCAAGTCCGAGGGCATGTCGATCTTCCTGGTGGACCTGCACGAGGCGGTCAAGCACGGCATGTCGATCCGCCCGATCCCCAACATGGTCAACCACGAGACCAACGAGCTGTTCTTCGACAACCTGGAGATCCCGGCCGACAACCTGATCGGCGAGGAAGGCAAGGGTTTCAAGTACATCCTGGACGGCCTGAACGCCGAGCGCACCCTGATCGCCGCCGAGTGCATCGGCGACGGCTACTGGTTCGTCGACAAGGTCACCGCCTACGCCAAGGAACGCATGGTGTTCGGCCGCCCCATCGGCCAGAACCAGGGCGTGCAGTTCCCCATCGCCCGCGCCCACATCAACGTCGAGGCCGCCAGCCTGATGCGCTACGAGGCCTGCCGCCTGTTCGACGCGCACGAACCCTGCGGCGCGCAGGCCAACATGGCCAAGCTGCTGGCCGCCGACGCCTCCTGGGAGGCCGCCAACGCCTGCCTGCAGTTCCACGGCGGCTTCGGCTTCGCCACCGAATACGACGTCGAGCGCAAGTTCCGCGAGACCCGTCTCTATCAGGTCGCGCCGATCTCGACCAACCTGATCCTCTCCTACGTCGCCGAACACATCCTGGGCCTGCCGCGCTCCTTCTGACCATGACCCCCGACACCTCCCATCCCAGCGCCGCCCTCGCCGCCTTCGCGGCCAACCTGCGCTTCGAGGACATCCCCGCCCCGGTGCTGCGCCGCGCCGAAGACCTGTTGCTGGACTGCCTGGCCTCGATCCTGGCGGGCGCCGCGTCGCGCCCGGTGCTGGCCATCGACCGCTACGCCGCCGCCATGGGGCCGGCGGACGGCCCCAGCGAGATCCTGATCAACCGGCGCCGCACCTCGCCGGTGTTCGCCGCCATGGTCAACGCCGCCGCCGCCCACGTGGTCGAGCAGGACGACGTGCACAACGGGTCGGTGTTCCACCCCGCGGCCGTGGTGTTCCCGCCGGTGCTGGCGGTGGCCCAGGCGCTGGGCCGCAGCGGCCGCGACCTGCTGGTGGCGGCCGTGGCCGGCTACGAAGTCGGCATCCGCGTCGGCGAATTCCTCGGCCGTTCGCACTACAAGATCTTCCACACCACCGGCACCGCCGGCACGCTGGCCGCCGCCGCGGCCACCGGCCGCCTGCTGGGCCTGTCGCCCGCGGCCATGCTGGACGCCTTCGGCTCGGCCGGCACGCAAGCGGCGGGCCTGTGGGAGTTCCTGCGCGACGCCGCCGATTCCAAACAACTGCATACCGCCCGCGCCGCCGCCAACGGCATCGCCGCGGCCTACCTGGCGCAGGAAGGCTTCACCGGCGCGCGCCACATCCTCGAAGGGCCGCAGGGCATGGCCGCCGGCATGTCGAGCGACGCCGACCCGGCCCGCCTGACCGACCGCCTTGGCACGCGCTGGGCGCTGGCCGAGACCTCGTTCAAGTTCCATGCATCGTGCCGCCACACCCATCCGGCGGCGGACGCCCTGCAACAGGTGCTGCGCGAACACAAGCTGGCCGAAAGCGATATCGCGCGCGTGGTGGCGCACGTGCACCAGGGCGCCATCGACGTGCTGGGGCCGGTGGTCGATCCGCGCACGGTGCACCAGTCCAAGTTCTCGATGGGCACGGTGCTGGGCCTGATCGCGCGCCAGGGTCGCGCCGGCCTGCCGGAATTCGACGCCGCGCTGGACGATCCGGCGGTGGCCGACTTCCGCGGCCGGGTCACGATGGAACTGGATCCGGAAGTCGACGGCGCCTATCCGCAGCGCTGGATCGGCAAGGTCACGGTGCATACCCGCGACGGCCGCGTGCTGCACGGCCGCGTCGACGAACCCAAGGGCGATCCCGGCAACACCCTGTCGCGCGACGAGATCGAAACCAAGACGCTGAGCCTGGGCCGCTATGCCGACGCCGCCACCGAGGCCGAGCTGCGCGGCCTGATCAAAGCGATCTGGGACCTGGAGCGAGCCGGCAAGGTGGGCGCCCTGCTGCCCTGAGGCCCGCGCCGGCCGCTTACGCCAGCGCCGCCCGCTGCGCCCGCACCAGGCCGGCGATGCCGCTCTCGGCCAGGCCCAGCATCGCGTCCAGTTCGGCGCGCGTGAAGGTCGCGCCCTCGCCCGTGCCCTGCACTTCCACGAAGGCGCCGCTGCCCGTCATGATGACGTTGACGTCGGCGTCGCAGGCCGAGTCTTCCTCATAGTCCAGGTCCAGCACCGGACGGCCCTGCACCAGCCCGACCGACACCGCCGCCACCGCGTCGCGGATCGGGTTCACGGCCAGGTCGCCGCGTTGCATCAGCAGCGCGACCGCGTCGGACGCGGCCACCCAGGCGCCGGTGATGCTGGCGCAGCGCGTGCCGCCATCGGCCTGCAGCACGTCGCAATCCAGGTGCAGCGTGCGCTCGCCCAGCGCCCGCATATCGAACACGGCGCGCAGGCTGCGGCCGATCAGGCGCTGGATCTCCTGGGTGCGGCCGCTCTGCTTGCCACGCGCGGCCTCGCGGTCGCCGCGGGTATGGGTAGCGCGCGGCAGCATGCCGTACTCGGCCGTGACCCAGCCCTCGCCTTTGCCCTTGAGGAATGGCGGCACCTTTTCCAGCACGCTGGCCGTGCACAGCACGTGGGTGTTGCCGGCCTTCACCAGCACCGACCCTTCGGCGTAGCGCGTGAAACCGCGCTCCAGGCTGAACGGCCGCAGTTCGTCGACGGCGCGGCCCGACGGGCGGGCAATGGCGGTGGCAGTGGTCATGGCAAGGCTCCAATCAGATTCGGTTGGCGGCATTGTACGGGCTGCGGGTCGCGGCCCCGCCCGGGTTTGGAGTATCCTGCCGCGATACACGGGTTGCATATACCCGCCCGCGTCCGCGCACGACGGACAGGCGGAACCGGCGCGGCCCGATCCAAAACAAGCAACAGGATATCGACACCATGATTCGCAGCATGACCGCCTTCGGCAACGCCCGGGCAGATCTGGAACAAGGCACGCTGGCGCTGGAACTGCGCAGCGTCAACAGCCGCTTCCTCGACCTCTATTTCCGCCTGCCCGACGAGCTGCGCCATGTCGAGACGCCGCTGCGCGAACTGCTGACGGCGCAACTGGGGCGCGGCAAGGTCGAGATCCGCGTGTCCTACACCCGCAACGTCAGCGCCGACCTGTCCAGGCTGGACCCCGCCTGGCTCGAAACGCTGGCCGAACAACTGCAGGCCGCGCGCCGCGTCCTGCCCGACATCGCCGCCCCGCGACTGGTCGAGCTGTTCAACTGGCCCGGCCAGCGCGCCAACGACGCGCTCGACCCGCAGGTCTGGGGCGCCGCCTGCATGCAGGCCGCCCAGGAAGCGCTCAAGCAGTTGCAGGAAGGCCGCGCGCGCGAAGGCGAACGCCTGGCCGGCATGATGCGCGACTGTGCCGACGGCGTGGCCGCCATCGTCGAACTGGTGCAGAACCACCTGCCGCAGTTGCTCGCCGACCACCGTGACAAGCTCGCCGCCAAGCTGCGTGAAAGCGTGGAAACGGCTTTCCCCGGCGGTTTCACCCATATCTCGGGCGCCGAATTGTCCGAGCGGCTGTCGCAGGAAGCCAACCTGTTCGCGCTGCGCATCGACGTCGCCGAGGAACTGTCGCGCCTGCGCTCGCACGTGGCGGAGCTGCGCCACCTGCTGACCGACGGCGGCGGCAAGGCCGAAGGCAAGAAAAACGCCGGCAGCGCCGGCAAGCGCCTGGACTTCCTGTTCCAGGAAATGAACCGCGAGGCCAATACGCTGGGCTCCAAGGCCGGCAGCATGGAAGTCACCCGCGCCGCCATGGACCTGAAGCTGCTGATCGAGCAGATGCGGGAACAGGCGCAGAACATCGAGTGACGGGTACGCAAGACTCACGCATCCGGATTGCCGATCTTTGTCGCTTCGGCTTGGCCGAGCCCCGACACCCAGCGCCGCAAATGGCAGGACTTCGGCCCTGCTTTGACCGGCAGTCCGGATGATCAACCTCCTCCTGCCGCCTCCTATTCCCGGGCTTGCCACCGACATTGGCTGCTCGCCCCAAAAGGGATGACGAATTGGTCTCAGGCCCGCCGATCGGCCCGCCGCCTATCCATACAATGCCAGTTGCTCTTGTATCAGCTAATCCAATGGATTAGGATAGGACTCACGCGAAGTCATGCACGGCCTTGTCGAACTGCCCTCTTATATTCGCTTGGCCGACAAGCTTCTGACCGAGCGGGAACGCCAAGACCTTATCGACTATCTGGCGGGGAATCCCAAGGCCGGAGACATCATGGAAGGCACGGGCGGCGTGCGCAAGCTGCGCTGGCGCCGCGGCGACCACGGCAAGCGCGCGGGCGTGCGCGTCGTTTACTACTATCACGATGACCAGATGCCCCTATATCTGCTGACGCTCTTTGCCAAAGGCGACAAAGGCAATCTGACCAAGGCGGAGCGCAATGATCTTGCCAGTCTGGTCGACGTCTTGACGAACCTCTGGAACCGGCGAGCGCAATCATGACCAGCACATTCAACAACATCAAGCAGGGCCTGCACGAAGCGATCGCCCATGCCGAGGGCGATACCCGGGGCGTGCGCGTGCACCGCCCCCGTCAAGTCGACGTCAAGGCGGTACGAGCCAAAGTGGGCATGACCCAGGAGCAATTCGCCGCCCGATTCGGCTTTTCCACCGCGACGTTGCGGCACTGGGAACGTGGTGACCGCTCTCCGCGAGGCCCGGCGCTGGTATTGCTCAACGTGATTGAACGGAACCCCGAAGCGGTGATGGAAGCACTGGCGTAAGTTGAACGTTTGTAGCGCTTCTGCTCGTGCGGGCTGTCGGCGACCCGCTGCCTCGGCGCCGTTCGTCGGCACCAGGACAACGGGGGAACCCGCATTTCAGCGGCCGCCAGTACTTGGTGTGGGCGCCGTCTCCGGCCCGACCGTGGCGGGCTCGCCGCGCAGGGCCGAATCCAGGTAGGCGCTGCGCGCCCGGGCGTCCGGGAAGGTCATGTCCTTGTAGCTGACGAAGCGCGAACCCTTGACCAGGCGGTAGCCCAGCCAGATCAGCAGGAACAGCGGGATGCCGATATAGGTGGCCGCCACCCCGCCCCAGTCGATCCGATGCTCCAGGAAGGCCTGGTAGTTCTGCCCCAGCGTGATGACCAGGCACAGCACGAAAGCGAAGATCGGGCCGAACGGGAAGAACGGCGACACGTACGGCAGATCGGCCAGGTTGCGGCCCTGCTTGACGTAGCCGCGGCGGAACCGGTAGTGGCTGATCGCAATGCCCAGCCAGGCGATGAAACCGGTCATGCCCGACGTGTTCAGCAGCCAGATGTAGACCGCCTTGGGGCTGAAGATGAACGAGAAGAAGCACAGCGCCGCCACCACGGTGGTGGCCAGCAGCGCCCACAGCGGCACGCCGTTGCGCGCCACCCGGCCGAAAATACGCGGCGCCTTGCCGTCACGCGCCAGGCTGTAGAGCATGCGGGTGGCCGCGTACATGCCGGAATTACCGGCCGACAGCACCGAGGTCAGCACCACCGCGTTCATGATCGAGGCCGCCGCCAGCAGCCCGGCGCGTTCGAAGATCAACGCGAACGGACTGACGCTGACGTCGGTGACGTCATTGCGCAGCAAGTGCGGATCGGTATAGGGAATCAGCAGGCCGATCACCAGGATCGCCATCACGTAGAACAGCAGGATGCGCCAGAACACCTGGCGCACGGCGCGCGGCAGGTTGCGCGCGGGGTCCTTGGATTCGCCGGCGGCGATGCCGATGAGTTCGGTGCCCTGGAACGAAAAGCCCACTACCATGGCCACCCCGATCAGGGCGGCGAAACCGCCGGCGAACGGCGCGTCGCCCACGGTCCAGTTGGCCACCCCGCCATCCTCGCCGCCGCGGATGATGCCCAGCAGCATCATCACGCCCATGGCGACAAACGCCAGCACGGCGATCACCTTGATCAGCGCGAACCAGAATTCGGCCTCGCCGAAGCCGCGCGCCGACAGCGCATTCAACCCGAAAGTGATGGCAAGGAACAGCGCGCTCCAGTACACGCCCGGCACGTCGGGAAACCAGTACGCCATCACCAGTTGCGCGGCCACCAGGTCCACCGCCACCGTGACGGCCCAGTTGTACCAGTAGTTCCAGCCCAACGCGAAGCCGAAGCCATCTTCGACATAGCGCGCGCCGTAGGTCGAGAACGACCCGGACACCGGCATCGCGGCGGCCAGCTCGCCCAGGCTTGTCATGAGGAAATAGACCATCACGCCGATCAGCACATAACCCAGCAGCGCCCCGCCCGGACCGGCCTGGGCGATGGTGGCGCCGGAGGCCACGAACAGCCCCGTCCCGATGGAGCCGCCCACCGCGATCATCGTCAGGTGGCGCGCCGACAGGGCGCGGCGCAATTCGGACGGTTCTGCCGCCCCCTTCTTGCCGCCGTCGCGGTGCTGGTCGTGTTCCGTCAATGCCAAAGTCGTGTTCCTTCAGAGCAAAAAAGCCCCCGCGGATTGTGCCCCCGGGCGCCGTGGGATTTCCACGCAACGCGCGAGCATAGCGCAACTGCCCCCGGTCGTCGAAACGGCCGGGGGCAGGCGTGGATCCGTCCCCGCGCGGGGGATATTCACGCCGGGGCTATTGAAACGCCGTTTCCATGAAGGTGCGCAGCTTGCGCGAATGCAGCCGCTCGGGCGGCATGTCGCGCAGGCGTTCGAGCGCCCGGATTCCGATTTCCAGGTGCTGATTGACCTGGCGGCGGTAGAACGCGCTGGCCATGCCCGGCAATTTCAATTCGCCATGCAGCGGCTTGTCCGACACGCACAGCAGCGTGCCGTACGGCACGCGGAAGCGGAAGCCGTTGGCGGCGATGGTGGCGGACTCCATGTCCAGCGCGATGGCGCGCGACTGCGCGAAGCGCTCGACCAGCTCGACGTGGTCGCGCAGTTCCCAGTTGCGGTTGTCGATGGTGGCCACGGTGCCGGTGCGCATGATGCGCTTGAGGTCCCAGCCGGACAGTCCGGCGACCTCTTCGACCGCCTGCTCCAGCGCCACCTGCACCTCGGCCAGGGCCGGCACCGGCACCCAGGTGGGCAGGTCGTCGTCCAGCACGTGGTCCTCGCGCACGTAACCGTGGGCCAGCACGTAGTCGCCCAGCCGCTGCGAATCGCGCAGGCCGGCGCAGTGGCCCAGCATCAGCCAGGCGTGCGGACGCAGCACCGCGATGTGGTCGGTGATGGTTTTGGCATTGGACGGCCCCACGCCGATGTTCACCAGCGTGATGCCCGAATGGTCGCCGCGCACCAGGTGATAGGCCGGCATCTGCGGCAGGCGCTGCGCCTGGCCGTCGTCGGCCGGGCCGGATTCGCCGCGCCGCGTGATGCGGTTGCCCGGCTCCACCAGCATCTCGTAGTCTTCGTTGCCGCTGGCCATCAGCGCGCGGGCGCGGGCGCAGAACTCGTCGACGTAGAACTGGTAGTTGGTGAACAGCACGAAATTCTGGAAATGCGCCGGCGCCGTGGCGGTGTAGTGCTGCAGCCGGTGCAGGGAATAGTCCACCCGTTGCGCCGTGAAGGGCGCCAGCGGCTTGGGCTCGCCCTCCTTGCCGCGCCACGAACCGTTGACGATGGCGTCGTCGGTCACCGCCAGGTCGGGCACGTCGAACAGGTCGCGCAGCGGGCGCTTGAGCGCCTCGAGATGCTCGCCTTCGACATACGCGCCCTCGGGGAAAGCGAAGTGCAGCGGGATGGGCGAATCGGATTCGCCAACCTCGACCGCCACGCGGTGGTTCTGCAGCAGTTGGCCCACCTGTTCGATCAGATAGTCGCGAAACAGCGCCGGCTGGGTGATGGTGGTCTGGTAGATGCCGGGTTCGGCCACGTGGCCGTACGACAGGCGGGTATCGATGGGATCGTAGGTTTCCACCAGGATACGGATGGCCGGGTAATAGGCCCGGGCCCGTTCGCGGCCATTGGACGAGCCTTTCAGGACTTCGCGGAACGCCGCCCGCAGGAATGCCGTGTTGCGGGCGTAGATCTCCGCCAGCCGGTCGACCGCCGCCACCGCGTCTTGGTAGGGCTCGAAAGGAATGGCCTCGGGCCGGTTCATCGAGGACAAAGGGTGTACTGCGTTCATCATGCGCTGGACTCCGCTTTCTTATGGTCTTGTTTTCAGCGGCCGCTGTCGGCGATCAAACCGGCAAGGGCCGATGGCACCGATTATGCCCGACCCAATCGCTCGATGAAGTGCCATATTGGCCCGCCTGACCAGACGCCATCTGACGCCTGATCTCCGGCGCCAGGGTCGTCATTGCGATGGAAACAATATATCATTCCGTTTTTCCATTTTTACGCCCTGCCCATGCCGCCGGCCACCGGCTTTCGCCCCCGCCCGACTCAGCGCCTTGCCCGATGGGCGACGCTGGCGTGGCTGTGCGCCTGCCTGCTGCTGGCGCCGCTGGGCGGAGTCCGGCACGCGCTGGCGCACCTGTATGACGCACCCGAGTCCAGCCAGGACGCCGCGCATACCCCCGACAAGCTCGGCCACTGCGACCTCTGCCATATCTGGGATCTGCTGGACGCAACGCTGCCAGCCTCGTTTCCCGTCATCAACGGCAGTCCGCCCCGGCTGACGCCGCCGCCGCCCACCCCGCGCGGCGCCACGCTCGTCACCAGTCCCTGGTTCCAATCGCGCGCCCCGCCCGCCGCGGCCTGATCCCCTCGCGCCCGATTCCAACCGCCGCCGTCCATCGGCCGGCACCCAGGACTGCCACCATGTCTATTGCTTCTTCCTTTGCGGGGACGCGCTCGTCCCTGCGCGCCTTCACCCTCAGCCCGCTCGCCCTCGCCTGCCTGCTGGCCCTGCCGCAGGCCGCCCGCGCCCAGGCCGCCGCCGACGCCACCACGCTGTCGCCCGTCATCATCACCGCCAATCCGCTGGGCAGCGAAGCGCTCGCCTCGCCGTCGACGGTGGTGCAAGGCACCGGCCTCGACCTGCGGCGCGCCTCGAACCTGGGCGAAACCCTCAACGGGCTGCCCGGCGTCTCCACCACCACCTACGGCCCGATGGTGGGCCGCCCCATCATCCGCGGCATGGACGGCGACCGCATCCGCCTGCTCAACAACGGCGTCGGCTCGCTCGACGCCTCGTCCCTGTCGTTCGACCACGCGGTGCCACAGGACCCGCTGTCCACCAACCGCGTCGAGATCCTGCGCGGCCCGGCCGCCCTGCTGTATGGCGGCAGCGCCATCGGCGGCGTGGTCAACACCATCGACAACCGCATTCCCACCGAACCCATCGACGGCATCCACGGCGACGTTGCCGGCAGCTACGGCGGCGCCAACAACGACCGCAACGGCGCAATCCAGCTCGAAGGCGGCGACGGCAACTTCGCCATCCACGCCGACGCCTTCAGCCGCAAGACCGGCGACCTGCGCATTCCCGGCTACGCCCGCACCTCGCAGCAACGCGCGATCGACGGCCCCGACCGGGACCAGCCGCGCGGCACCCTGCCCAACAGCGACGGCCAGGCCAGCGGCGGCGCGCTCGGCATGTCCTGGACCGGCGACCGCGGCTACGCCGGCCTGTCCTACAGCGGCTACGACTCGAACTACGGCTCGGTGGCCGAGCCGGACGTGCGCATCAGGATGCGCCAGGAACGCTTCGGCTTCGCCAGCGAGCTGCGCGACCTGGAAGGCCTGTTCACCAGCGTCAAGATGAACTTCGCCTACACCGATTACCAGCACAAGGAAATCGAGGACGGCGAGACGGGCACCATCTTCAAGAACCGCGGCTACGAGGCCCGCATCGAGGCCCGCCACGCCGACATCGGGCCGCTGCGCGGCGTGGTCGGCCTGCAACTGGGCCAGACGCGCTTCTCGGCGCTGGGCGACGAAGCGCTGGTGCCCACCACCGACACCGATTCCGCCGCGCTGTTCGCGCTGGAGGAATGGAAGATCAACGAGCGCCTGACGCTGAGCGCCGGCGCGCGCGCCGACCACACCCGCCTGACGCCGGGCGGCGGCGGCAACGAACGCTTCGACGGCTCCAACCGCCGCACCTTCACCGCCGGCAGCTTCTCGCTGGGCGGCATCTACAAGCTGGACAGCGCCTGGTCGGTGGCCGCCAACACCGCCTACACCGAGCGCGCGCCCACCTTCTACGAGCTGTACGCCAACGGCCCGCACGCCGCCACCGGCCAATACCTGCTGGGCGACCAGAACCTGGCCAAGGAACGCGCCTGGTCCGGCGACCTGTCGCTGCGCTACAAAAAGGACGCCGACAGCGCCAGCGTCGGCGTGTTCTACAGCCGCTTCTCCAACTACCTGGCCGAAATGAACACCGGCCGTTTCCGCAACGATGACGGCGACCTGGTCGCGGCCGGCGATGACGGCGCCCTGCCCGAGGCCCGCTACCAGGGCGTGTCCGCGCGCCTGTACGGCGTGGAAGCGGAAAGCAGCACGCGCGTGCTGCAATCGGGCGGCCACAAGCTGGACCTGGGCCTGTCGGGCGACTACACCGTGGCCCGCAACAGCGACACCGGCCGCTCGCTGCCGCGCATTCCGCCGCTGCGCCTGCGGGTGGGGTTGGACTACGGCTACGGCCCCTACAGCGCCGGCCTGAGCGTGTCCAAGGCCTTCGCCCAGCACAGCCGCCCGGACAACGACACGGCCACCGCCGGCTACTACAGCCTGGACGCCACCGCCGGCTACCGCTTCAAAGTCGCCGCAGTGCAATGGCAGGCCTACGTGCGCGGCATCAACCTGACCAACCAGGACATCCGCTACGCCACCTCGGTGCTGCGCGACGTCGCTCCCGAAGGCGGGCGCGCCGTGATGGTCGGCCTGCGCGGCAGTTTCTAGCCGCCAGGCGCGGCGCCCGTTACCTTTTCCCCACCGCCGCAGGTAACGGGCGCCCCGCCAGAATGCTGCATTGCACTACAAATGTAATGAAACTTTATTCCATTACAATGCGAAGGCAGTTTGCGAGGCTCAAGCCTCCCCTGCGCCCTTTTCCGCCGGCTTGTCTGACCCGACAAAGCCATGCCGCCCACTCCGATTCCTGAAGTGACGTAATGACGCCGCCTACGCGAAAAGCACGATCCGCCCTGTTCCGCCTGCCCGCATTCCTGTCCGCCCCCCTGCTGGCCCTGACGTTCTCCTGGTTACCCGGCGCCGCCCAGGCGTCCATCCCCTCCGAACAAGCCCGCGCCACCCTGTCCGGCCTGAGCCTGGCGCAGGAACCCACCGTGCCCACCCTGCGCGAACGCGTGGTGCAAGCCGGCCTGGCCGCCATCGGCACGCCCTACAGTTGGGGCGGCGACGACGCCGCCGAAGGCTTCGACTGCAGCGGCCTGGTGCTGTACGTGTTTCGCGAGATCGCCGGCCTGGAACTGCCGCGCACCGCGCGCCAGCAGCGCACCCAGGGCGACACGGTGTCCAACAAGAAGCAGCTCAAGCCCGGCGACCTGGTGTTCTTCGCCACCCGCGGGCGCGGCATCACCTCGCACGTAGGCATCTACATCGGCCAGGACAAATTCGTGCACGCCCCGCGCCGAGGCGCCAAGGTGCGCGTGGACGAGATGAAGAATCCGTACTGGTCCAAGCGCTATCTCGGCGCGCGCAGCTACATCGATACGGCCAAGGGCCAGATGCTGGCGCAGAAGTAGATAAGCCGCCACGCTGTGTGCCATGTGCTGGCGTCAGAACGAGCCAGCCCAATTCTGAAAGCTGACGCTCGCGGAGGGGCTGAGGCATGAGGCCGACTCCCGGAAAATTGGGGCGTTTGTGCCTGGTGTGAAACCCCTTACCGCCCGCCGACGGCCCTTTCACGTCATTGCTGTACTGCCCAAAGTCGGCAAAAGCCGTAGTCCCGCTTTATTTCCGGAGCAATGGCATCAGTTTTGGTGTGATCAGCTCTACTTCGTCAGTGCTCATCGGGTCGTAGGAGACAACGATATAGGCACCGCCCTCCAGCACATCAGCGCGGGCGACCTGGCCTTTGACGGCATTCACAACCTGCTCGGGGGTGAGGCCAAAATAGTTATTGCACTGTTCGCTGGCCCAGTAGTTGACCTGCCAGATATTGGAGCAAGTGGTCTCCGGCGAGCGGTCGCTTGCCATGAAGGTCTCGTAAGCCTCCTGACTCATTGAACGTAACGCTTCCCCAAATCGAACAAGCGTATCTAAGTCCTCCACTGTGACCCGAAAAGCGCCGAAGGTTCGCACATAGAAAGGAACTACCTCGTCGAATATATAGTGAAGGTTCTGTCCTTTCCTGGCTGCATTGAATTCGACAAAAAGGTGATCATGAAGGTAGTAAATATAGTCTGCATTTGGATCACGATTTCGGTTGCAGAGACCGATTTCAAGCCTTTTTGCACCACCCCGAAGGCGATAGTTAACTCCGTATGCTGTATTACCTGGTTTTCCGCCTTTTAGCGGCAATACATCAATACCACCGAGTCCCCACGGCTGGTCAAGTTCAGCCAACGCAGTGCAGAGGCCAGAGTAGAGAACTTTCACGTCCTCATTAAAGTTCATCTTGCGTAATACTCGAATGACGTTATAGCTCACTTACGTTTCCCTCTGGTTCGGACAGTAATTCGGTTAGAATACTTTGACTTTGAGTCGACACCAAAATTCAAATCTAGCTTCCTTTGCGCGTGGTTCGCCTTGGTACCAGTCGGCAAGTGCCACTCAGCATAAACGCCATTTTGATTTAGTGCAGATTGCTGCCGCGTTACGTCCTGAAGAGCCTTTGACCCTTCATACATTGAGTGGGTATTGTTCTTGCTGTCCAGAGGTATCAAGGTATTGCCTTGAATTTTATAGCCGTCGAAACGGACAATATTGAAACCTTTACCACGCGCTGAAGGTCCTGTCACGTCATTGTTGTACCGCAGAGTGAATACCAATCTCTGGCGGCTGTTCACATCACTCATCGCGCCCGGGGTTTGTGCATCATACTTGCCCGATGGTGTCGATATACCGGACGAAACTCGTTGATCCCCTCCCTGTGTAGTGAAAATCGCCCCGGTACCTGGTGGCAGCTTCTTGGCATCCTCGTAGGTATAAACGGGATATGAGTTGCCATTGACTTCGACGAAGGCGAAAGGTTTAACCGAAGACTTCGGGTCGTATCCTGACACCAAAGGTTTTGACGGCTTTGGTGATTCGCCTGATATTGACTGATAAGCGGTGGTGATGCCTGCAATCAGTAGGTCAGCAGACGCCTGTATGGCGTAATCCTGATTACTCCTGGGGCCATTGACCACTTCGCCGAAGCCGTTCAGTAGCGCCTGGTTTCGGATTTGAGAGTGTTCGGACTTGAGATAGTCTCGGATTTCCTCTGTAAGGGGGGATTCCCCTTCGATGCCCGAACCTTCGCCGGCCACCCTGGAGGCCGCAATATAGTTTTGCGTGACACAACTTAATCCCCGGCCTTCACAACCGAGCACAGCTTGGTTGAGATATTGATCTTGCTGAAATTCGGAGATTGCCCTCCAGCGTTCCCAGACTTCGCGCTTTTCTTCCTCGGAACAACCTCGTTGTTCACATGCCTTCAGCTCCTCATTAAGGCGCCGTTCCTGGCCCTGGGTGAGGTAGTTGTTGTCGAGAGCAGAAATTGCGCTGCTGCTCGCCGTTGATGCATCACTGCCCCCTGCGGCGGCAATTCCGGTCACGAGGGTGGCCAGCAGGTTTCGCTTTGCCTCCTTCTGCTCCGCGTTATCGCTGGGGTTTTCGTCAAAAAGGTTGGTCAAGAGGCTGCTGGTTGCGGCACCGAGTGCGCCGCTGCCGCATCCCTTGCCGGCCGCGGATGCCCCAGCGCATGCGACGATGGCATGTAGCGCGGCATGGGCCGGGCTGCCCTCCTTCACAATCCCCTTTGCAACCAGGTCTCCGATATAACCGGCGCCTTGTTGTTGTACATAGCTTGCAACCAGATTACGGGTGAACTGCGCGCCCGACGCCGATACATTGCCGCCAACGGCTGCGGTGAGAGCCGTCAGAAGCTGACGCCCAGTTCCTCCCGGCGCCCATGTAGCGCTGTCGGTTATCTGTCGCTGGAGAGCCGCGATGCGGGCTGGATCGCGTTCCGTATCCGGTTTATCAAGTTCGCGATCCAGGGTTTCTTTTGCCGCAACGGCTTCCCTGGCGCGGTTGTTGAGGAAGACTCCCGTTTCTCGCTGAAGGGCCCCTACAATCTCGAAGCCAGCCCTGATCTCCCGTTCGTTGAAGATGGGTTTGAGGGCGTTGGCGCCGTCCTGCCCGGTGAACACCTCACGGTTCAGTTCGGCCATCATTTCGTCGACCGACTTGCCCGACGCGGCCTGCTGGCCGGCTTGATCCGTGATAGTGACCTGCGCGCCGCTTATACCGCTGCGAGTTGTACTGCCACTGTTGCCGCTGGCGGCCATGACAACTGGCAGACTGGCGCTGAAGTTGCCCAGGGTCGGCAGGGTACTGCCGGGCACCTGGCCGCCGGTGGCGGCCTGCCCCTGCTGGTTGGTACCCACACCGTCGCCGGGCCCGGTTTCCTTCCTGTCGCCATTGCCAGTGCTGTACCCGCCGCCAACACTGATGCTGCTGGCGGAGTATTCGGCGTGGTTACTGATGTCACTCGTGGTGAGTGTGCCGGTGGTCAGCGTGTTGAAACCATCCCTGACCGCCTGTTCCGACGACGTGATGGCGGCTCCCCTGAGGTCGGTGTTGTCCCTGACTCTTATTTGGAACCCGCCGTCGCCAGCCTCGACGCGCGACTGTTCGGTGACGCTGGCATAGTCGCTGTGTGTCTTCTGCTGGCCAAGGTTTACACTGCCCGAGAAGCCCGCGCCCACGGTCACGCTGCCGCCAACGTTGGTGTCTTTGCTCTTGAATCTACTGGTGTCCTGCAGGCTCTCGATGCTGAGGTTGCCGCCTACGTCGGCCACCACCTGCCTGCCGCTGGCGACCGCGCCGCGCAGGCGGGTGTCGCCGCCGGACTCCAGGGCCAGGCGTTCGCCGGCAGTGACGTGGCTATTGGTCCAGGTCACGTCCCTGCCCTCGCCCCGGCCCCTGGCCCCGCTGGCGTTGGCGGTCACGCCGAAGGCCAGGCCGTTTTGGCCCACGGATATCGCCACGCCGACTCCCGCGCTGACGCTGCTGCTCTTGCGGTCGGTTTCGAAGGTGTTGCTGGCCGCCAGCAGATTGATGTCGCCATCCGCCTTGAGCACCGCGTCGCCGCCCGCGCGGATGTCGCTGCCGCGCACGGTCAGGTTGGAATCCGGGCCGCCGCTGGCGTCGATGCGCACATCGCCGCCCGCGGCCACGGCTGAACCGGCGGCCGTATCGGTAATGGCGGTGGATTTGCTGTCGCTTTTACTGGCGCCAACGGTGATGGCGCGCGCCATCGCTCAAGGCCTTTCTTGCCGCGGCGGTGAAAAATGCCGCGGTGGCAGGCGATCCCCCAGCGATTGCGGTGGCCACACATCCGACGCCCATGTTGGCCACGATCCGCCGTTTGGCTTAGGGGCTGGTGGACCGCACTTCTCTAACTTGTAGCACTGGGGAACGAACTGGTAGCCCTTCTTCTGCATGCAGCGTTTAAGCTCATCGCTGAATGCCATTGACTCTTTCAGATACTGTTCAAAAGTGAGCTTGTACTCATTCTTGACGGAGAAATCTCCGTTTCCCTTTCCGCCGCATTCCTTCCAATCCTGCCGACGGGTTTCCTCCGTTTGGCCATTGAGCGGCCAATACCACTCCATCGGGAGGACCTTGTACCCGACCCAGGCGCTCAACACAGGATCGCAAAGGGTCTGCGACTCCGTGATGCTGCATAAATACCCCCTTTTGTTGATATAGAAGCAGCCAGTCACCGACAGCAAAAAAGCGGAGACAAAAAATAGCCTTATCGTCGTTCTCATCGCTTCATCCTCAACAAAATGTCCAGCGCTTTCCATGCCTGGGGCGGCAGTGCTTCCGATAACGCAAAGGGAGTAGCGGGCAGGAGCGCAATGCCGGTCCAGGTTTCGTACATACCTTTCTGCAAGGCTGTCAGACCGCGCTTGGCGTTGCCCTGCTCGTCGTAAGAGCCACTCAGGGTGCCGCCTATGAAGTCATGTGAGCCGCCATAAGCCTCGTGCACGAGATCGAGAAGTCCCCCAGGTGAATACGGGAAACCGAAAACCGTTCCGGGTCCGCCTTGGTTGCCGCCTGTGGAGCCGGACATCTCCTTACCTGGATCGGATTCGAGAAACTTCGCCATTGACATTTCGGCCCGCGATGGATCAAACCGGACGAGCCCATCTCCATCCAACTCAAGTTTCGGAATGCCGTTTGCATCGAGTACGGATTTGCCGTTCGCGTCGAGCTGAGTCCTGCACCTTTCATTCACCTCGCCGCACAGTTTGTCCAACACCACCCGTGCCCCCGCCGTCTTAAACCCATCGCCCCGAATACCCGCACTTTTCCCGCTCTTGTTATCCAGCGTCGTCTCGCCATCGGTAATCCCCGCGAACTTCTCCGAGTCCGCGATCGTGTACCGCCGCATGCGGTCGGCCGCTTCCGACAAACCCGCTTGCAGCGCCGCCACGCCGCCCGAGCCGCCCAGCGCGCCCACCGCCACGTTCAGCAGCCGCTCCTGCGTGTTGATCTCGTTGATCCGTGCCTGCAGCGCCTTGATCTTTTCGGGGTCTTCCGTGGCCTTGATCTGCTGGCGCAGTTCCGCGCGTTTCTGTTCCGCGTGGCGCTCGATGGCGGCGCCGGCCTGCTGGCCGAACGCCGCGATGATTTCCGCTTCGGCCTGCACTTGCCGACGCAGCTTGTCGGCGTCCCATTTTTTCTTCAGGCCGCGGCTTGCCGCGCCGGTCAGGACGCTTCGATCCAGCATCGCCAGCACTTGGTCGGCGGTCTTGGTGGTGCGCGCCATTACTCAAGGCGCTTATTGCCGCGACGCGTAAAATGCCGCGGCGGCGGGCGATCCCCCAGCGATTGCGGCGGCCACACATCCGACGCCCATGTTGGCCACGATCCGCCGTTTGGCTTAGGGGGTGGTAGACCGCACTTCTCTAACTTGTAGCACTGGGGAACGAACTGGTAGCCCTTCTTCTGCATGCAGCGTTCGAGCTCATCGCTGAATGCCATTGAATCTTTCAGATACTGTTCGTCAGTAAGCTCGTTCTGGTTCTTAAGATAGAACCCTCCGTCTTCAGCTCCGCCGCATTCTTTCCAATCCATCCAACGGCCTTCCTCTGTTTGGCCATTTAGCGGCCAATACCACTCCATCGGTAGGACCGCGTACCCGATCCAGGCTTTTGTCCGGGGCAACCTGCACATATACCGCGGAAGCGTGAGGCAGCAGCCCCCCGCTAATAGCAATAAAGCTGATGAGAAAAAAAGCCTTATCGTCGTTTTCATCGTTTCATCCTCAACAAAATGTCCAGTGCTTTCCATGCTTGGGGCGGCAGCGCTTCTGCTAACGCAAAAGGAGTGGCGGGCACTAGCGCAATGGCGGTCCAGGTTTCATATATGAAATCCTGCACGGGCGTCAGGCCGCGCCGGGCATTGCCCTGCTCGTCGTAATATCCGCTCAGGGTTCCGCCAATGAAGTCATGCGAGCCGCCATAAGCCTCATGCGCCAGATCCAGAATTCCCCCAGGCGAATAAGGAAAAACGAGAAGCGTTCCAGGTCCGCCTTGGTTGCCGCCTGTGGGGCCGGACATCTCCTTACCTGGATCGGATTCGAGAAATTGGGCCATAGTCATTCGAGCCTTGGATCGATCAAACCGGACGCGCCACCTCCATCCAACTCAAGTTTCGGAATGCCGTTTGCATCGAGTACGGATTTGCCGTTCGCGTCGAGCTGAGTCCTGCACCTTTCATTCACCTCGCCGCACAGTTTGTCCAACACCACCCGTGCCCCCGCCGTCTTAAACCCATCGCCACGAATACCCGCACTTTCCCCGCTCTTGTTATCCAGCGTCGTCTCGCCATCGGTAATCCCCGCGAACTTCTCCGAGTCCGCGATCGTGTACCGCCGCATGCGGTCCGCCGCCTCCGACAAACCCGCTTGCAGCGCCGCCACGCCGCCCGAGCCGCCCAGCGCGCCCACCGCCACGTTCAGCAGCCGTTCCTGGGTATTGATCTCGTTGATCTGTGCCTGAAGCGCCTTGACCTTTTCGGGGTCTTGCGTGGCCTTGATCTGCTGGCGCAGTTCCGCGCGTTTCTGTTCCGCGTGGCGCTCGATGGCGGCGCCGGCCTGCTGGCCGAACGCCGCGATGATTTCCGCTTCGGCCTGCACTTGCCGGCGCAGTTTGTCGGCGTCCCATTTTTTCGTCAGGCCACTGCTTGCCGCGCTGCTCAGGACGTTTTCGATCGAGCATAACCAGCACCCAATGTGCGGTCTGCCGACGTACCATGATTCAACGCATTCTTAGGCACAGTGATTCCTCGGGCCATGACTGCCGCAACAGCCATGCCGGCCACGATTCGCCGTTTGGCGCAGGCGGCGGCGGGCCGCAATTATCCATCGAGTGGCACATTGGAAAATACTGGTAGCCTTTGTTCCGCATGCAAAGATCAACCTGATCCCAAAGTCGCGCCCAATCCCGATTGGACTGCTCCTTGGCACGCGCTTGTCCGTCAGTATGCGGCTCCAGACCCAGCATTCCATCAGGGAAGCCGCCGCATTCCACCCAATCTTTCCGGCGGGCTTGCTCGGTTTGGTTATTCAGCGGCCAATACCTATGTATCGGAAAGAGTCCGCTGGTAAGCCACACATCCAAAACCGGGTCGCAAACATATCCCTTCTTGGGAAGGCGGTATCGTTGCCATATCGCTTTCGGCGGCCACGACTTCCACAACAGCCATGCTGGCCACGATCCTCCGTTTGGCGCGGGCGGCGGCGGGCCGCAATTCTCCACCGAGTGGCATTCGGGAATGTACTGATAGCCTTTCTTCTGCATGCAGATGTCAATCGTCTCCCACAGTTGCTCCCACTCCCTATCGTATTGTTCCTTGGTACGTTTTTGCCCATCGGGAAGCGGCTTGATGTCAAGGCTGCCCCAGGAATATCCGCCGCATTCCACCCAATCTTCTTTACGGGTTTCCTCGGTTTGGTTGCTGAGTGGCCAATACCTGTCTATTGGGCTGAGTCCCCTTCGCAACCAGGCATCCAGCACCGGGTCGCACATATACCGCGGAAGTGTGAGGCAGCAGCCCGCCGCTAATAGCAATAAAGCTGATGAGAAAAATAGTCTTATCGTTGTTTTCATCGCTTCATCCTCAACAAAATGTCCAGCGCTTTCCATGCCTGGGGCGGCAGCGCTTCTGATAACGCAAAAGGAGTGGCGGGCACGAGCGCAATGCCGGTCCAGGTTTCGTACATAAAATTCTGCGCAGGCGTCAGGCCACGCTTGGCATTGCCCTGCTCGTCGTAAAAGCCGCTCAGCGTGCCGCCAATGAAGTCGTGTGATCCGCCATAAGCCTCGTGCGCAAGATCAAGAATTCCCCCTGGCGAATACCCAAAACCGAGAAGCGTTCCAGGTCCGCCTTGGTTGCCGCCAGTAGGCCCGGCCATTTCTTTGCCTTTTCGGTCTTCAAGAAATTGGGCCAACGACATCCCTGCGGCTTTCCTATCAAACTGGACGCGCCCATTTCCATTCAACTCAAGTTTCGGAATGCCGTTTTCATCCAATATGAGTTGGTTATTAGCGTCGCGCTGAATCTTGCACCTTTCATTCACATCGCCGCACAGTTTGTCCAACACCACCCGCGTGCCAGCAGTCTTAAACCCATCGCCCCGAATACCCGCACTTTCCCCGCTCTTGTTATCCAGCGTCGTCTCGCCATCGGTAATCCCCGCGAACTTCTTCGAATCCGCGATCGTGTACCGCCGCATGCGGTCGGCCGCCTCCGACAAACCTGCTTGCAGCGCCGCCACGCCACCCGAGCCGCCCAGCGCGCCCACGGCCACGTTCAGCAGCCGCTCCTGCGTATTGATCTCGTTGATCTGTGCCTGAAGCGCCTTGACCTTTTCGGGGTCTTGCGTGGCCTTGATCTGCTGGCGCAGTTCCGCGCGTTTCTGTTCCGCATAGCGTTCGATGGCGGCGCCGGCCTGCTGGCCGAACGCCGCGACGATTTCCGCTTCGGCCTGCACTTGCCGACGCAGCTTGTCGGCGTCCCATTTCTTCGTCAGGCCACCAGCCCCATCGCCCGCCCGCACGCGTCGATCCAGCATGGCCAGCACCTGATCGGCGGTCTTGCCGGTGCGTTCCCGCTGGGCGTTCATGTCGGTGATGGTCACGGCCGCGCCGCTGATGCCGCTGTGCGTCACGCTGCTTTCACTGCCCTTGCGTACGCTCATGCCAGGCGCGCCGGCGCTGACGCTGTTGCCGAAGTTCCGCGCCGACCAGGCGTCACCTTTGCCCGCGACATTGCTGGCCGCAGCCTCACCAGCCTTGCTGGCGCCGCCTTCTTCCTTGCCTGCGCTGCCTTCTTTCTTCGCGGCGGACGCCTTGTCATCGCCGGCAACACTGAAGCCTCCCGACAGGCTCACCCCTGTCGCCTTGTACCGGCTGCGGTTCTCGATGTCGCTAACGCTCAGGCTGCCCGTCGTCACGGTGTTCACTCCCCGCTTCACCGCCACTTCGGACGAGGCGATGGCCGCGCCCTTGAGGTCGGTGTTGCCCTGGACTCGGACCGTGAAGCCGTCGTCGCCCGCGTCAAGGCGCGACTGCTCGACGACGCTGGCGAAATCGCCATCCACCTTGTTGCTGGCGTAACTGCCGCTGGCGGCGAACCCCACCCCCGCCGTCACGCTGCCGCCGATCTGGGTGTCGCTGCTCTTGAATCTACTGGTGTCCTGCAAGCTCTCGATGCTGAGGTTGCCGCCTACGTCGGCCACCACCTGCCTGCCGCTGGCGACCGCGCCGCGCAGGCGGGTGTCGCCGCCGGACTCCAGGGCCAGGCGTTCGCCGGCTGTTACGTGGCTGTTGGTCCAGGTGACGTCCTTGCCTTCTCCCTTACCTCCGCCAACACTGGCGTTCGCCGTGACGCCCATGGCGGCGCCGCCCTGGCCGACAGAGATCGCCACACCCACTCCCGCGCTGGAGTTGCTGCTGGTTCGGCGGGTTTCAATGATGTTCTGCGCCGCCAGCAGATTGATATCGCCATCGGCCTTGAGCACCGCGTCCCCGCCCGCGCGGATGTCGCTGCCGCGCACGGTCAGGTTGGAATCCGGCCCGCCGCTGGCGTCGATGCGCACATCGCCGCCAGCGGCCACGGCTGAACCGGCGGCCGTATCGGTGGTGGCGGTGGATTTGCTGTCGCTTTTACTGGCGCCAACGGTGATGGCGCGCGCCATCGCTCAAAACCTTTCTTGCCGCGGCGGTGAAAAATGCCGCGGTGGCGGGCGATCCCCCAGCGATTGCGGTGGCCACACGTCCGACGCCCAAGTTGGCCACGATACGCCATTTGGCGCTGGAGGCGGTGGGCCGCATCTTTCTAATTGGTAGCACGGGGGGACGAACTGGTAGCCCTTGTTCTGCATGCAGCGTTTAAGCTCATCGCTGAATGCCATTGACTCCCTACGATACCGTTCGTCATTAACAGTAAGCTTGTACGCGTCCTTAATATGGAAGCCCCGTTTTTATCTCCACCGCACTCTTTCCAATCCACCCAACGGGTTTCCTCTGTTTGGCCATTTAGCGGCCAATACCACTCCATCGGTAGGACCTCGTGCTCAACCCACGCGCTCAACACGGGGTCGCAAAGGGTTTGCGACTCGGTGATGCTGCACAAATACCCCCTTTTGTTGATATAGAAGCAGCCAGTCACCGACAGCAAAAAAGCGGAGAAAAAAAATAGCCTTATCGTCGTTTTCATCGCTTCATCCTCAACAAAATGTCCAGCGCTTTCCATGCCTGGGGCGGCAGCGCTTCCGATAACGCAAAGGGAGTGGCGGGCACCAGCGCAATACCGGTCCAGGTTTCATACATGAAATCCTGCACAGGCGTCAGGCCACGCCAGGCATTGCCCTGCTCGTCGTAAAAGCCGCTCACAGTGCCGCCGATCAAGTCATGCGAGCCACCACTGGCCTCGTGCGCCAGATCAAGGACTCGCCCAGGCAAATACGGAAAACCGAGAAGCGTTCCAGGCCTGCCCTGGGTTGCCGCCAGTGGGGCCGGACATGTCCTTGCCTTCACCGCATGACGGATATGCGCGCTTCAATTCGCTATCGCATTCTCCGACGAAGGTGTAGTTTTTTGCCTCCATGCAGAGTCGGATGCGATTGAATAATGCCATCGACTCTCTCCAATACTCCTCATGGGTTCGTGTTTTCTCGTCAATATCATACGATCCATCTTTCGCACCGCCGCACTCTTTCCAATCCTTCAATCGGGTCTTATCAGTTTGGCCCGTGAATAATCCATAATCTTCCACGCGGAGATTCGCTTTATATATATCCCAGTGCGCATTGTCGGCGCAGGCATTCGGCCCTTGTATGGGGCAGCAGCCAGCCGCCAACAGAGAAAAAAATAGAGGCAAGAATAATCTCATCATCGCTTTTATCGCTTCGATATCAGAAAATAAATATGCAGGGCAACACAGACAAGGTGACTGGAAGCATGTCAAAAAAGGGCTTTTCCCCGAAGCGCATTATCAAGGCGCCCCGCAAGACGGAAATGTGCGTCTGAATTTGCTATCGCATTTTCTGATGTACTGATAATTCTTCTTAAGCATGCACCGTTCCATGCTGAGAAACCTTGAATCGTCGTCGGTGTTAGCCCACCCATCCGGGCTTCCACCGCAACTAACCCAATCTCGTGATCGTGATTCGCTATCCGGCCCCACCCAGTAGTCACGAAGAGGAGTGGGATGCATTAATTCTCTATACGTATTTGGGTAGCAAGAATTCTGCGACGTGGTAATGCCACATAACCGCCCCTGTTTGGTGATGTAGCAGCCAGTCACCGACAGCAGAAGAACAGAGAAAAAAAATAGCCTTGTCGTCGTTTTCATCGCTTCATCCTCAACAAAATGTCCAGCGCTTTCCACGCTTGGGGCGGCAGCGCTTCCGATAACGCAAAGGGAGTAGCGGGCAGGAGCGCAATGCCGGTCCAGGTTTCGTACATACCTTTCTGCAAGGCTGTCAGACCGCGCCTGGCGTTGCCCTGTTCGTCGTAAAAGCCACTCAGGGTGCCTCCTATAAAGTCATGTGAGCCGCCATAAGCCTCGTGCGCGAGATCGAGAATTCCCCCAGATGAATACGGAAAACCGAAAAACGCTCCAGGTCCGCCCTGGTTTCCGCCAGTGGGGCCGGGCATCCCCTTGCCTGGATCGGTTTCGAGAAATTCGGCCATCGTCGTTTCTGCGGCTTTTCTATCAAACCGGACGAGCCCATTTCCATCCAACTCAAGTTTCGGAATACCGTTTTCATCCAGGATCTCCTTGCCTTGGAAATCCTTTTCTTTCTTGCACCGTTGATTTACTGGTCCACACAAAATATCCAACACCACCCGCGTCCCCGCTGTCTTAAACCCATCGCCCCGAATACCCGCGCTTTCCCCGCCCTTGTTATCCAGCGTCGTCTCGCCATCGGTAATCCCCGCGAACTTCTCCGAGTCCGCGATCGTGTACCGCCGCATGCGGTCGGCCGCTTCCGACAAACCCGCTTGCAGCGCCGCCACGCCAGCCGAGCCGCCCAGTGCACCCACCGCCACGTTCAGCAACCGCTCCTGCGTGTTGATCTCGTTGATCTGCGCCTGCAGCGCCTCGATCTTTTCAGGGTCTTCCGTGGCCTTGATCTGCTGGCGCAGTTCCGCGCGTTTCTGTTCCGCGTGGCGCTCGATGGCGGCGCCGGCCTGCTGGCCGAACGCCGCGATGATTTCCGCTTCGGCCTGCACTTGCCGACGCAGCTTGTCGGCGTCCCATTTCTTCGTCAGGCCACCAGCGCCGTCGCCCGCCCGCACGCGTCGATCCAGCATGGCCAGCACCTGATCGGCGGTCTTGCCGGTGCGTTCCCGCTGGGCGTTCATGTCGGTGATGGTCACGGCCGCGCCGCTGATGCCGCTGTGCGTCACGCTGCTTTCACTGCCCTTGCGCACGCTCATGCCAGGCGCGCCAGCGCTAACGCTGTTGCCGAAGTTCCGCGCCGACCAGGCGTCACCTTTGCCCGCGACATTGCTGGCCGCAGCCTCACCAGCCTTGCTGGCGCCGCCTTCTTCCTTGCCTGCGCTGCCTTCTTTCTTCGCGGCGGACGCCTTGTCATCGCCGGCAACACTGAAGCCTCCCGACAGGCTCACCCCTGTCGCCTTGTACCGGCTGCGGTTCTCGATGTCGCTAACGCTCAGGCTGCCCGTCGTCACGGTGTTCACTCCCCGCTTCACCGCCACTTCGGACGAGGCGATGGCCGCGCCCTTGAGGTCGGTGTTGCCCTGGACTCGGACCGTGAAGCCGTCGTCGCCCGCGTCAAGGCGCGACTGCTCGACGACGCTGGCGAAATCGCCATCCACCTTGTTGCTGGCGTAACTGCCGCTGGCGGCGAACCCCACCCCCGCCGTCACGCTGCCGCCGATCTGGGTGTCGCTACTCTTGAATCTACTGGTGTCCTGCAGACTCTCGATGCTGAGGTTGCCGCCTACGTCGACCATCACCTGCCTGCCGCTGGCGACCGCGCCGCGCAGGCGGGTGTCGCCGCCGGACTCCAGGGCCAGGCGTTCGCCGGCAGTGACGTGGCTGTTGGTCCAGGTCACGTCCCTCCCCTCGCCCCGGCCCCTGGCCCCGCTGGCGTTGGCGGTCACGCCGAAGGCCAGGCCGTTTTGACCCACGGATATCGCCACGCCGACTCCCGCGCTGACGCTGCTGCTCTTGCGGTCGGTTTCGAAGGTGTTCCTGGCCGCCAGCAGATTGATATCGCCATCGGCCTTGAGCACCGCGTCGCCGCCCGCGCGGATGTCGCTGCCGCGCACGGTCAGGTTGGAATTCAGGCCGCCGCCGGCGCCGATGCGCACATCGCCGCCCGCGGCCACGGCTGAACCGGCGGCCGTATCGGTAATGGCGGTGGATTTGCTGTCGCTTTTACTGGCGCCAACGGTGATCGAGATATTGGCGCCGCCGGCCGACTGCGGGTCGGCCTGGACGGCATCGTAGGCATTCTTGGCCGCCAGCCCCGTGGCCGCGCCTGCCAGCACCTGCATACGTCCGTCAGTCGTCTGGCCGGCAGCGCGCTTCATCTGCCCTGCGGTCTCAATGGCCGACAACACCGGCGCAGAAAGCGCCACGGTCAGGCCGGACTGGCGGAACTTGCTCTGTTCCACGCGCTTGCCGGTTTCCCGCGCGTCGACGATATCGACCTTCTTGGCCTGGATATCGATGCCGCCCTTGGGCGCCAGCACATGGCTGCCGGTCTGCTGGTAGTGGCCGCCCGCCACCAGGGTCACGTCGCCGGCCGTGGAACCCGCGGTTGACGCCGCTGCGTGGGTACTGGCGTCCCGGCGGTCGCCGCTTTGCATCTGGCTGCCGATCGTGAAGGCGAGCCCCCCGTTGTAAAGGAAGCCGCTTTTCCGGTTTTCCTTGAAGTGGCTTTCCTGGCTGGTTTCGGTGGCGGCCAGCAGGGTCAGGTTGTTGTTGGCCACGATGGCCGTGCCGGCATCGGAGACGACGTTGCTGCCGGTCAGGTTGACGTTCTCGCCCCGGATGGCGACGGTGTTGCCGCTGAAGGTGCTGGATAGCGCCGTGGTCTCTTCCAGGCTGTCGCGGGTCGTCTTCGTGCTGGAGCCCAGCAGGCTCCTGGACGAATGGCGACGGCCTTCGGCCCAGTTGCGGTTCGCTTTGCCTGCCAGGATATTCACCTCGCCCCGCGCAACGGCAACCAGGGCTCCCTGCTCGCTGGTGACAGCGCCCGCGGTGCTACTCAGATCGCGGCCAGCCTGCAGGCGCACGTCGCCGGCCGTGGTGATGGTGCTGCCGACATCCTGCTCGTAACCCTGCCTGAGATAGTTGCTGGCATTGCGTACGTTGTTCTCCTGCTCGGCAATCGTGACGGTGCCCAGCGTCAGGTCCCGGCCGGCGACCATGGCGGTCTGACCATCCTTGCCGCGGTTGCCGACCCGGGCCGCGATCAGCTTGGCGTCACGCCCCGCCGAGGCCAGCAGGAGGCCATTCGGGTTGGTGACGTAGAGACCGGCCACGCGATCCAGGCTGGTCCGGCTGAAGTCGCTGCGTCCGGCCCGCGTGGCGCCGCCGCGAGTGGTGCTGACCACGTTGAGGTCGCGTCCGGCGCCGAGCCGCAGCGTCGAACCGGCATCCAGCGTGCCGCCGATGTTGTCGATGTCGGCGCGGGCGCTGAGCGCCACGGCATCGCCGGTGATGCGGCCGCCGAGAATGCGCAGGTTCTCGCCGCTGAGACTGACCACCGCGCGTCCCGCAATGGCGCCGGAACTAACGAGATCGCCTTTCAGGTTGAGATCGATGGAGTTGGCGGCCAGCAGGCTACCGTTGCCGTCAATGTCGCCAGGCCGTACGCGGACGTAGACCTGCGGCGCCAGGGCGCGCGTGATACTGCCATCGGCCAGCGTCACGTCGCGTTCGACCAGCCAGACGATATCGCTGGTGAGCTGGGCCATCTGCCTGGCGCTCAGCGCCACGCCAGGACGCAGATTCCATTCTTTCGCATAGGTGACGCCTGCGTCCAACAATGCCTGGAACTGCGCCTCGTCGCTGGCGTAGCCGCCGAGGAATCGGCGGCCAGTCAACTGGCCTATCTGGTCGCGGACCAGTTGCTGTTCGTAGAAGCCATCGCCCAGTCGCTTGTGCACGAGGGCCGGGTCATGGCCGAGCTGCGACAGCATGTAGTCGGAACTGAGCCAGTTGCGGTAGTCGGTGAAACGCGGATCGGTCTCGACCAGGTAACCCCTGGCGTTCGGGGCAACACGAAACAGGCTGTTGGCGGGCGCCGCCGTGTCCAGCCGCGCGGTAGCGGAACCGCTACCGCCGGCGGCATGTGTTCCTCTGTCGATTCCCGGCCCCTCGATGCGGTCTGCTTGCGTCCGGGGGTCCGTTATCCGCGCTGGGTCGGCATTGACGGCGGCACGGACGCCGCCGCCCACAATGGGGCCAACGCGATGGTCCTGGCGGTCGGCGACCGCGAAGCCGCTGCCTGCGCCCGCGGCGTTCTGCACAATGCGGGAAACGCCGAGCTCGATGGTGGTCGCCAGGTCGACCGGCGCGTAGGCGATCTTGCCGTCCCACTTGCGCTTGTGGTGGCGTTTGAAACCGCCGTGCCATTTCGAGTAGGTGTACTGGCTGGTTCCGACCCGGTTGATCGTGTGCTCGCCCAGGGCGGCCACGTTGTCGATCCGGTCCAGATCGCCGTGCAGGGCGCCGCCGGCCATGATCCGGCTCTTGTCGTTGACGAGCTGGTCGCCGCGCAGGGTCATGTTGCCGCCGGCGCGGATGAGCGCCGGCGCGCTCTCCATCACCTGCGTTTCATACTCGGTCTGCGCTATGTCGTATTGGGTCCAGTCGTGGATCTTCGCGCCGGTTTCCCTGTGCCGATAACGTCCGGCCCTGCTCCAGCTTTCCCAGCGGTATTCGCCGGCATCGTGTTTTTCAGGATCGCCTTCAGGCTGGATGTACAGGTGCCGGGTCGGGCCGCTGATCCTTGCCAGTTCGGTGCGGAAGTGCAGGTTGCCATTGAACAGCCCAGCGCTATCCAGGGTCAGCCCGCCCAGCGACTCGATGGTGGCGCTGTCGTTGCGGACGAGGTCGGCGCGCGCGGCCGCATGGCCGTTGACGTCCAGCGTACCGCCGATGTTCAGCGCATCGCCACCGCCGCCCGCGCTGAAAATCAACGCCTGCTCGCGGTTGGTGATGAAGCGGGCGCCGATATCCAGGCGCTGACGCGCCGCGATGACGGCGGCGGCGCCCGCTTCTTCGCGATTGACGACGGTAGCCGCCTGGATGGCAAGCTGGTCGCCATAGAGCCGGCCGCTGCCGGCGTTATCGAGAGTGCCGGCTTCGATATGGGTCTGGTTGCCGTCGACAAGTCCCCGGTTGGTCAGGCTGTGTTGCGCGGCGACGGTGGCGCGTACGCCGTTCATCTTGCCGGTGACGCTGTTGATGACGTCCGCGCCGCGCACGTCGAGGTCACCGGCCTGCAACACGCCGTGGTTGATCAACAGGCCAGCGGTGCTGATGCGGGCGTGGCCATTGGCGGTGATTTCCCGGAGGTGGGTGAAGTCCTGCCGCAGGCTCAGGCGCAGATCCCCCCTGGACAACAGGTTGCCGTCACCGTCCAGGCTGTCGGCGGCGACGTTGAGCAATTTGCCGGCGATCAGCGTGCCGCTCGGATTCAGCACACGACTGACGGCCACATCGATGCTGCCGCCCGAAGCGATGTGACCGCGCGCGTTGTCGAGCTGGCCTGCGGCGTGCGCGCCACGGATGACGATGCGGCTGTCGGCGGCGACGATGCCGGCAGTGTTGTCGGTGCGACCGGCCGCCAGCATGACGCTGTCGGCCTGCAAGCCGAGCGGCTGGCTGTCTTTCGCGCTTTGCGTGTCGCGGTTGAGGATCTGCGAGGCGCCAAGGGTCAGGCCATGGCCCGCGACCATCAGGCCGGCGTCGTTGTTTGCCTGGCCGCGCAGGAATGCCTTCAGGTCATTGCCTGCCTGGACCCGGCCCCTGGCGTTGTCGATCGACGTCGCGCCGATATCGACGTCCGCGCGGCCGCCCAGCAGCCCGCCTGTGTTGTCAATGTCGCTGACCCGGGCGATGAGATCCTTTCCGCTGTGCACGACGCCGTCGCGATTGGTCAGATTGCCGCTGTTCAGTGCCAGCGTGGCGAGGCTGAGAATGCCGCCCGTGTCGCCGGCATCGGCATTGATCAATGCCTGACCGTGCGTATCCACGCGCATTCCCTGCCGGGACTGCAGGAGGCCGCCGGCATTGTTCAGCGCGCCGCTGTCGATGTCGAGCAGGCCGCCGGTGGCGGCGATGGTCCCGCGGGCATTGTCGAGCGCCGCCAGTCGTGTATCGACTGCGACGCTGGCGCCCAGCACCATGCCCCCGGCATTGCCGAATCCACCGTTGGCCAGAATGACGTTGCCCGCCCCCCGCAGCGCGCCGCCAGCGTTCCCGGTATGCCCGCGCGTAGCCACGCTCAGGTCGCCGTCGGTGGAAACGATCAGGCCGCCATCGCGGTTGTCCAGCACCGAGGCGGCGGCGGTCATGTCACCGCCGGCCACAAGCAGGCCCCCGTCGCTGTTGTCCAGGCGCCCGTTGATACTGATACTGGTATCGGACCTGCTGTCGTTCCGAAAAGTCCCGGCGCGGTTGGAGAAGTCCTGCGCGCTGACGGACACGGGGCCGTGCACTTGCATCAGCCCGGCGTCGTTGCTGAGCAGGCTCGCGGCAATGCGCGCGCCGGCGGCAACCCGGATTTCACCCTGGCGATTGCTGAAATCGCCACCGCTCACTTCGAGCTGAAGCGCGCCCAGATGCCCGCCGTCATTGTCAAGGCCGCCGCTTGCGGTCAGGTCGATATGCCCGCCGGCCAGGATGCGGCCGCCGTTGTTGTCAAGCATGCCGGCGATCTTGAGCGCGCCATTGGGCATCGAGGCAAGCTCGGCGTCCGGCTGGGCGCCATTGCCGTCCGCGCCCTCCGCACCCGCTTGCGGCGCCTGCTCATTGCCCGAAGACGCGCCCGACCGCGGCGCCGCGAGACCGATACGGCCGCCATCCCGGTTACTGAGGCGGCCCGCATGAATCGCCAGGCTCAATGGACCGGTCTGCCCGATAACCCCTTCGCGGTTGGTCAGGGACTGCGCAGTGACGCCGATGCGCCTGGCGCTGAGCGTTCCGCCGCGATTGTCGATATCCTCGGGAGTGTCGAGCGCCAGTTCGCGGCCCGCGCTGAGCGTTCCGGCATTGGCAAGGCCGCCGCTCGCGTCTATGCGCGTGTCGCTGCTGGCCTGCATCGTGCCGAGGTTTTCCAGGCGTCCGTCGGCGGTGACCAACAGTTGGCCGGCCTGAGCGCCCATCGTACCGGCGTTGCGCACCCCGACGCCATGCTCGGTTCCCACCAGGACGATCTTCTGGCTGTACATGCCGCCGAGCGCGCCGACATCCAGCGCAAAGGCTGGCGCATCGCCACTGGCGGCGATCTTGCGCACCTCCGCCTGGTCGGCGCTGACGTCATTGCCTCCGGTGGCGATCCGGAGCTGCCGCGCCCAGATCCCGGCGTTGGCTTCCACGGAGCGGGCGATCAGATCCGTGTAGTTCGCCGTGCTGGCATCCATGCCCTGGCCCGTAACGCGGATGGCGCCGCCCTGCACCCGATAGCGCTCCAGCGCCCCGCCGTTGATGACGGGCCGGCCGGTGGTGATGGTGGCCCGCTCCGCGTTGATGAAGCCGCAGCCATCGCAGGAAATGCCCGCCGGGTTGGCGATGACAAGCTGCGCCCGATCGCCCGCGACCTCGACATAGCCATTGAGCCGGCTCGGGTCGCTGGAGTTGACTTCATTGAGAATGACCCGGGCCGTACCGCGCGCCAGCCACGGGTTGCCCTGGACCCAGCCGCCAAGCTGTGTTTGCGCGCTGGTGCGGGAATTGTTGAGAATGACGCCCGGTTGCCCGACATCGAACTGGCGATAGGCATTGCGTGAAACGCCGGCTGCGCTCGGGGTCTGGATATTCACCAGCGGGACGCCGCTGGCCGCTTCCAATACCGTCGGTCGCTGATTGCCGGGGGCGCCGGGGTCGGCCACGACCTGCGCGTTCGCCAGGGGCACCATGACCACCAGGCCGAACGCGGATGCCACGGCAAAGCCCAACGGCCTGAGCGTGGCAAGGAAACGGCTGCCGGCGGCGCTTGCCTCCCCGCCCTGGCCTGGGCCGTCACGCCGGGCAAGCTCCGTGACGGCCTGGAACAGGCCCAGCGCCCGATTGAAAACGATGCGGTGAAGGTTCCTGTTCATGCCATCGATACCGTTGCCTGCGCGCGATCCATGCGGCGTCAGCAGGACCAGTTGAGGCTGAAGCCGGTCGTCAGCGACCCGCTGCGAAAGCCCGCGGGCCTGGAGAGCGGCGTGCCGACAAACAGATCCCACCAGAATCCCGCGGCGCCGCCACGCAGACCGATGACCGCGCCTGCGAGGCTGCGTCCCTGCAACCAGCGCGTGGACGGGCCCGACACATGGCCGTAGTCGGCGCCGAAATAGAGTTCCTGTGCGACGCCCAGTTGCAGACCGATTTCGTTGCGCCAGACCCAGCCACGCTCGCCCATGAGCGTCAGTTCGCCGTCAAAGCCGCGTACCGTGTAACGACCGCCGATCGAGAAGCGGTCCGGCGGCGCCAGCGGCGTGCGCGCCCATTGCGCGCGCCAGTTGCCGGAGTAACGGGCACGCTGCGATCCCGGCCGGAACGGAACCACCAGTTGCACGTCGGCGGTGAGCACCTTCATCCGCGAAGTGCCTTCCCCGAAGTCTTCCTCGGGCGCGGCCATCGCGTTGAAGGCGCCCGTGCCGCGCCGCCAGGCCAGACCCGCATCGAGCGTGCTTTCGTGCAGGAATTCGCGGTGGGTCAGCCCCAGTTCCCAACCGCCGGTGCGACGCCGTTGAACCCCGATTTCCGTGTCATCGATGAAGTTGTTGGACCTGCGCATCCAGCCGCGTCCGTAGAACGAGGTCTTGCGGCTGGCATCCCGGTACACCACGCGCGACAGGCGCACTTCGGCGTTGTTGCTGGTGCCGCTGTAGAGGTAGTTCTGGCGGTATCCGGCAACGGTCTGGTGGTACCTGTAGCCGCTGAGGGTGGCGCTGATCGTCCAGTAGCCCCAGGGCGCGCCGTAATGCGTGGTGTATCCCCGGGAGCCCTTGCCGCTGGCGTTGAAGACGTCTTGACTGACGTTGACGTAGAACAGATCGTTCAACGAGAGTGGGGAATCGAGCAAAAGCGTGGCCGAACCCTGCAGCTTGCCGGTCGCCCTGCTGCCGGCGTCGTCCAGCGATAGGCTCAAGCGCACCGGAGGCAAACGCTGTCGCCAGAGGATCACCAAATCGCTGTCGCCGGGTCGCGCATCGTCAGCTTCAGCAGGCGTGATTTGCAGGTCGGCCGCTACGGTGGGGACGCGTCGGAAGTTTTCCAGCGCCTGTTCGATATCGCGCAGATTGAGCAGGTCGCCGCGCCTGGCCGGCACGGCATTCAAGGCAGTGGCCCGGGGCGACGTACCGGGCGCGAATCGGATGGCACGGACGCGGCCGGGCACGACGGTGAGCGTCAGCGTGCCGCCCTTCAGATCCTGGGGCGCGGCGAGAATGCGGGTGGTGACGAAACCCCGCGCGACGACGGCATTCTGCACGCGCGCCATGACCACGCTGATGCCCTCGGCGCCAAGGCAGCGCCCCGTGGCGGCGTCGTTCTCGGGGTCGGCGGCGCGCAAGGACCAGAGAAAGCGCTGCGCGTCCTCGCCATCAAGACGGATACGGTCAATCGGAAAGCATGGCGTCTCTTCCCGAGGCAACAGGTCCGGCGACGGCGCGCGCGCCGACCGCGCCCGTACATTCGGCGCCGTTTCCTGCTGTTTGCGCAACATCCTTTCGCGCTCCTGCTGGCGCAGCAGTTCCTGCGCGGCGCCAGCCTGCGTCTGTGCGGACGCCGATACCATGAACAGCAGCAGGCTGAACGAGATCCATACGCGCTGCGGCAACCACCCGACCATCCTCCCTCCCTATGTATCCGAGCCCGGTCATGCTTCGGCATTGGATGGCGGCAAGGCGGATATTGGGATGCGGCGAGCTGGTTTGTCGGACCAGGCGTTGGCCACCGCTCACGTTCTCGGATCACATAACCTATTGACGAGGAATGGCGACAGCGCCTCGCGTGATGCCCGGCAAGGAAAAACGGCAACCAAAGAAAAAAGCGCCCGAGGGCGCTTTTGTCATGGCCGGCGGAAACCCGGTCAGCCGCGGCCGACGAACGGCATGTTAGTCGCCATGATCGTCATGAACTGCACGTTGGCGTCCAGCGGCAGGCGGGCCATGGCGGCAACGGCCTGCGCGACGTGGGCGACGTCCATGCGCGGCTCGACCTTGGTGCTGCCGTCGGCCTGCAGGATGCCGGCGGCCATGCGCTCGGTCATGTCGGTGGCGGCGTTGCCGATGTCGATCTGGCCGCAGGCGATGTGGTACGGCCGGCAGTCCAGCGAAATCGACTTGGTCAGGCCGGTCACCGCGTGCTTGGTGGCGGTGTAGGCGATCGAGAACGGACGCGGCGCGTGCGCCGAGATCGAACCATTATTGATGATGCGGCCGCCCTGCGGCGTCTGCGCCTTCATGACCCGGATCGCCGCCTGCGCGCACAGGAACATGCCGGTCAGGTTGGTATCGACCACCTCGCGCCAGAGCGCCACCGGCAATTCCTCGATCGGCATGGCGGGCGCGCCGCGGCCGGCGTTGTTGAACAGCACGTCCAGACGGCCGTACTCGCGCTGGGTCGTGTCGAACAGTTCGCGCACCGCCTGCTCGTCCGACACATCGGTCGGCACCACCAGCGCCCGCACCCCGTCTTCGCCCGCCGCCGTGCGCGTGGCTTCGAGCGGTTCGCGCCGGCGGCCGGCCAGCACCACGCGATAGCCCTGCGCCAGGAACTCCAGCGCCACCGCCCGGCCGATGCCGGTGCCGGCGCCGGTGACCAGCGCGACGCGGGGAGGTTCGATCTCGTTCGTGTGCATCGCAAGCTCCTTGTTATCTGTCGGCGAAATGCTACCCGAATCATTCCGGCGATGCTGCAAGCGAACGTTCCATCGTTCTCGCCCGGCCGACCCTGGCTGCCCTCATCGGCAAGACGCCCGCTTCACGCCTTGCGCGCCAGGCGGGTGGCGTGCGCCAGGCGCGCCCCCGCGGCTGAAAACAACGGCCTCGAAAGCGCTATCGAACAACGCCCCTCGCCCATCGCCGCGCGGTCGAACGCCCTCGCCCGCCCCGGCTGACCTGGCGCAACATGCCATCAAGACTTTGCGCTGTCACAAATTTACATATAATTTTGGGAAATTAACTTATTACCAAAATTCCAATAAACCCCGGAGATACCCATGGCGTTACAGCCCTACCTCCCCCGCTGGGCGGGCGTGCTGGCCCTTGGCGCCAGCGGCCTGGCCGCCCTGCCTGCCGCGGCGCTCGCCGCCCCGGACGGCCGCCAGATCAGCACCCAGGGCGCCAACGGCGCGCCCGCCTGTATGACCTGTCACGGCGCCCAGGGGGAAGGCAACCCCGCCGCCGGCTTCCCGCATCTGGCCGGCATGGGCGCCGCCTACCTGGCCGAGCAGCTCGAGGCGATGGCCAATGGCTCGCGCGTCAGCCCGGTGATGGCGGCCACCGCCAAGGCGCTGGACCCGGCGCAGCGCCAGGCCGTGGCCCAGTACTACGCCGGCCTGCCGGCGCCGCTGAACATCGATCGGCTGGCCGCCACCGCGCGGCAATTGGCCAAGCCGGACGATACCGGCGCCTGGCTCGCCACGCGCGGCGCCTGGGACAGGAACATCCCCGCCTGCAACCAGTGCCACGGCCCGGGGGGCATTGGCGTCGGCGCCAACTTCCCCAGCCTGGCCGGCCAGCCCGCGGCCTACATCGCCGGCCAGTTGCGCGCCTGGCGCCAGGGCCAGCGTCCGCCCGGCCCGCTGGGCCTGATGCCGGCCGTGGCCACCCGCCTGACCGACGCCGAGATCGACGCGGTGTCGGGTTACTACGCCGGCCTGCCCAAGGCCGCCGACCTGCTTGCCACGCAAGCGAACGCCGCCGGGGGAGCCAAGCAATGACCTCGATCCGCAACCGAATCGCCCGCCTGCTGCTCGCCGCCGCGGGAACCGGCGCGCTGCTGTCGACCACGGCGGCCTTCGCCGCCGACGCGCGCCCCGAATTCACGCCGCCCAGCGCCGCGTCGCTGCCCGACAGCGAATTCGGCAAGATCGTGCGCCAGGGCGAACAGATATTCCTGCACACGCCGCAGAATGCCGGCAAGTTCGTCGGCAACGACCTGAACTGCGCCAGTTGCCACCTGGACGCCGGCCGCCGGCCCGATTCCGCGCCGATGTGGGCGGCCTACGTGCTGTATCCCGCCTACCGCGCCAAGAACGGCCACGTCAACACGCTGGCCGAGCGCCTGCAGGGCTGTTTCCGCTTCAGCATGAACGGCAAGCCGCCGGCGGCCGACGATCCGGTGCTGACCGCCTTGCAGACCTACATGTTCTGGCTCGCCAGCAAGGCGCCCACCGGCGTGGCGCTCAAGGGCCAGGGCTACCTCAAGCTGCCCAAGCCCGCGCAGAAAGCCGACTACGTGCGCGGCGGCGAGGTCTACGCCCAGTACTGCGCCGTCTGCCACGGCGCAGAAGGCAAGGGACAGAAGAACGGCGAGCACTGGGTCTTCCCCGCGCTGTGGGGGCCGGATTCCTTCAACTGGGGCGCCGGCATGCACCAGATCGGCAACGCCGCCGGCTTCATCAAGGCCAATATGCCGCTGGGCCAGGCCGGGATGCTCAGCGACCAGGAGGCCTGGGACGTGGCGTACTTCATGAATGCGCATGAACGGCCGCAGGACCCGCGCTACTCCGAATCGGTCGCCAAGACCCGCGCCAAGTACCACGACTCGGACGATTCGCTGTACGGCATCGAGGTCAACGGCCACCTGCTCGGCAGCGATTCGCCCGCCCCCGGCGGCAAGCTGACGCAGGCGGCAGCCCGCTGACGACGCGGCGCGGCGGGTTTTCCCCCTGCCGCGCCGTGCGATTTGCTATCCTTCGGGTCTCGGCATCACACGCTCGTCACATTCATGCACGCCACCTCCGGCAATGTTTTCATGGTCGTCGCCCCCAGCGGCGCCGGCAAATCCAGCCTGGTCAAGGCCTTGCTGCAGCAAGACCCGTCCATCCTCCTGTCCGTCTCCTGCACCACGCGTGCCCCCCGCCCCGGCGAGGAAGACGGCCGCGAATACCGCTTCATCGGCATCGACGAATTCAAGCAGTTGCGCGACGAGCAGCGCCTGCTGGAATGGGCCGAGGTGCATGGCAATTTCTACGGCACGCCGCGTGACCGCATCGACGAAGCCACCCGCGAGGGCCGCGACGTGCTGCTGGAGATCGACTGGCAGGGCGCGCGCCAGGTGCGCCAGCGTTTTCCCGGCGCGATCGGCATCTTCGTGCTGCCGCCGTCCATCGAGGAACTCGAAAGCCGGCTGAAGGCGCGTGGCCAGGATGCGCCGCAGGTGATCGCGCGCCGGCTGATGGCCGCGGGCGGCGAAATCGCGCACGCGCCTGAATGCGAATATGTTATTATTAATCAAGAATTTAGCGTAGCCTTGTCGGAACTGACTCAAATCGTCAGCGCCGCGCGGCTGCGTTTTTCGTCTCAGGCCGTCCGCCACGCCGAGCTGTTCGCGCAGTTGGGCATCCCGGCGGCGCACTGAAACGAATCCGCATTCTCCCTATCCACCATCAGCACCAGGTGTCCTAATGGCTCGCATTACCGTCGAAGACTGTCTGAATCAGATCCCCAACCGTTTCAAGCTCACGCTGGCCGCGACCTACCGCGCCCGCGAGCTGGCGCAAGGCCATGCCCCGCGCCTGGACAGCAAAGACAAGCCCACCGTCACGGCCCTGCGCGAAATCGCGGGCGGCCTCACCGGCGCGGAAATGCTGCGTAAAGTTCCCACCTGATATTTTCCGGGGGGCGGCAAGCATGGCTTTTCCCGGGCTGAAGTACGCTTCATCAGGTCTGCTTGCCGCGCTACGTGCCGGCTCCCGTCTCGGGCGCCGCACGGGCAAGAAAGACAAGAATTCCCCCACGCCAGCCTCCGTCGCCGCGCAAGAAGCGGCGGACGCGACCGCCTCGCCGGTCGCCTCACTGGCGCCGCTGACCGAAATCATCGGCAGCTATCTCGACAAGAAAGATGTAGAACGCGTGCGCGAAGCCTATCGCTTCGCCGACCAGGCGCACCTGGGCCAGTTCCGCGCCAGCGGTTCGCCCTACATCTCGCACCCCATCGCCGTCACGGAAATCTGCGCGGGCTGGAAGCTCGACGCGAACGCGTTGTCCGCCGCCCTGCTGCACGACGTGATGGAAGACCAGGGCATCGCCAAGCACGAGCTGGCCGAGAAATTCGGCCCTGAAGTCGCCGAGCTGGTCGATGGCCTGTCCAAGCTGGACCGCCTGGACTTCGCCACCAAGGCCGAGCAGCAGGCCGAGAGCTTCCGCAAGATGCTGCTGGCGATGGCGCGCGACGTGCGCGTCATCCTCATCAAGCTGGCCGACCGCCTGCACAACATGCGCACGCTGGACGCGGTCAACCCCGAAAAGCGCCGCCGCATCGCCCGCGAAACGCTGGACATCTACGCGCCCATCGCCCACCGGCTGGGCCTGAATCTGCTGTTCCGCGAACTGCAGGACCTGTGCTTCGCGGCCATGTACCCGAATCGCTACCAGGTGCTGTACAAGGCCGTGCTGGCCGCGCGCGGCAACCGCCGCGAGGTGATCGGCAAGATCGCCGACTCGGTGCGCGCCGCGCTGCCGGCCGCCGGCATCGAGGCCGAAGTCACCGGCCGCGAGAAGACGCTGTTCGGCATCTACCGCAAGATGGTCGACCAGAAGAAGTCTTTCTCGGACGTGCTGGACATCTACGGTTTCCGCGTCATCGTCCACACGCTGCCCGAGTGCTACCTGGCGCTGGGCACGCTGCACCAGTTGTACCGGCCGGTGCCCGGCAAGTTCAAGGACTACATCGCGATCCCCAAGGTCAACGGCTACCAATCGCTGCACACGACGCTGGTGGGCCCCTACGGCACGCCGGTGGAATTCCAGTTCCGCACCCGCGACATGCATCACGTGGCCGAGGAAGGCGTGGCCTCGCACTGGCTGTACAAGGGCGCCGACCTGACGCTCAACGACCTGCAGAAACGCACCCACCAGTGGCTGCAATCGCTGCTGGACATCCAGAGCCAGACCGGCGATTCGGGCGAATTCCTCGAACACGTCAAGGTCGACCTGTTCCCGGACGCCGTCTACGTCTTCACCCCGCGCGGCAAGATCATCTCGCTGCCGCGTGGCGCGACGCCGGTGGACTTCGCCTACGCCATCCATACCGACATCGGCAACCAGGCGGTGGCGGCCAAGGTCAACGGCGAGTTCGTGCCGCTGCGCACGGAACTGAACAGCGGCGACACGGTGGAGATCGTCACCTCCCCCGCTTCGCGCCCGAACGCGCAATGGCTCAACTACGTGCGCACCGGCCGCGCCCGCTCGGAAATCCGCCACTACCTGCGCACCGTCAAGTACGAGGAATCGGTAGCCTTCGGCGAGCGCCTGCTGGGCCAGGCCCTGCAGGAGCTGCACATGCCGCTGCCGGCCACCGACGATCCGGCCTGGCAGAAGCTGGCGCGCAGCACCGGCGCCAGCTCGCGCGAGGAAATCCTGGCCGACATCGGCCTGGGCAAGCGCCTGGCCGCCGTGGTGGCGCGCCGCTTCGCGCCGGAGCACCAACTGGTGGCCACCACCGCCGCCGCCGTGGACGAACTGACCTCGGCCCGCAGCGCCCCGATCCTGATCCAGGGCAACGAAGGCCAGGCGGTGCAACTGGCGCCGTGCTGCGGGCCGCTGCCCGGCGACCCGATCATCGCCGGCATGCGCATGGGCCACGGGCTGGTGGTGCATACCGCCGACTGCCCGGTGGCCATGCGCCAGCGCCTGCGCGAACCGGAACGCTGGATCAACGTCGCGTGGGACGCCCACACCGCCAAGCACCTGGCCACGCGCCTGGACATCGTCACCCGCAACGAGCGCGGCGTGCTGGGCCGGCTGGCCGCGGAAGTCACGGCGGCCGACGCCAACATCATGCATGTGACGATGCACGATGATGCGGTCTCGACGGTGTCGCTGCACCTGACCATCCAGGTGGACAGCCGCAAGCACCTGGCGCAGGTGATCCGCGCGATCCGCCACGTGCCGCAAGTGCAGAAGATCGTGCGCGTGAAGGGCTAGGGGGGAGGAGGAAGCCCACCCCCGAAGCGCTGCGCGCTTCCCCCTCAAGGGGGCATGTCTACGGACCGGCGGAGCCGGATCCGTGACATCCCGCTTGGGGCGCGGTTCTGGGGCGATCCGCGCTCAGGCCACGTGTTGCAGGAAGTCCTTCAGGCGCTGGCTGGGCGGATTGTCCAGCAGCTCGGCCGGCGGACCGTCATGGGCGATCTTGCCGGCGTCGATGAAGATCAGGCGGCTGCCGACCTTGCGCGCGAACTCCATTTCGTGCGTGACCACCACCATGGTCATGCCCTCCTCGGCCAGGTCGCGCATCACCTTCAGCACTTCGTGGCGCAGTTCCGGGTCGAGCGCCGAGGTCGGCTCGTCGAACAGCATCAGCTTGGGCTTGATGGCCAGCGCGCGGGCGATCGCCACGCGCTGCTGCTGGCCGCCGGACAGCTCGGACGGATAGTGGTTCATGCGCTCGCCCAGCCCGACCTTGCGCAGCAGTTGCTCGGCCAGTTCGCGCGCCTCGTCGCGGCCCTGGCCGCGCGTGTGGATCGGCCCGAACATGACGTTCTGCAACGCGGTCATCTGCGGGAACAGATTGAACTGCTGGAACACCATGCCGGCCTCGCGCCGGATCTCGCGCACCTGGGCGGCCCCGCCATGCACGCTCAGGCCGTCGACCAGCAGGTCGCCGCCGTTGATCGTTTCGAGCACGTTGATGCAGCGCAGGAAAGTGGACTTGCCGGAGCCGGACGGCCCCACCACCACGACCACCTCGCCCGCGTCGATATTGAGCGAGATGCCGTTCAGGACCGTGGACTCGCCGAACGTCTTGGTGACGTCATGAAATTCAACCATGCTCATAGTATGCGCATCCTCTTTTCCACCAGGTGCAGGATCAGCGCCATCGTGCCCGTCAGGATCAGGTAGACGATGGCGATGGCCGACCAGATCTCGACCGCGCGGAAGTTGCTGGCCATGATCTCCTGGCCCTGGCGGGTCAGTTCCGCGACGCCGATCACGATGAACAGCGACGAATCCTTCAGGCTGATGATGCACTGGTTGCCCAGCGGCGGAATCATGCGGCGGAACGCCACCGGCCCGATGATGTGGAACAGGATCTTGTGAAACGGCAGGCCCATCGCCTGCCCGGCTTCCTTCAGGCCCTTGTGCACCGACAGCAGCGAGCCGCGCACGATCTCGGAGATATAGGCGCCCGAGTTGATGATGAGCGTGACGATGGCCGCCCACTCGGCGTCCACCCGGATGTTCGCCAGCAGCGGCAAGGCGAAATAAATGAACATCACCTGCACCACGATCGGCGTGCCGCGGATCACCGCGACGTACACCTGGGCGATGCCCGACAGGATCGGATGCCCGTAGGCCCGGGTCACGCCGGAGAGCGCCCCCAGCAGGAACCCGCCGAACAGGCCCCAGAAGGTGATCTTGATGGTCATCTGCGTGCCGACCCACAGGTTGGGCAGCGCATCCATCACTACATTCCAGTCAAAATCCACGAATTACCCCTCAATGGCGCGCCTCGCGCGCCGCATCATGGCGGAACGCCCGGCGACGCACGCGACTCGGGGCCGCCCCGTCCCGGGCCCGGCGCCGCCGGAGCGAAGCGCCGGGGCCCCAGACTGCCGGGCGGCCCCGAAATGCAACATCAATCCGGCGGAAAAGCTCAGGGCTTCTTGCCGAACCACTTCTCGTAGATGGCGTCGTACTGGCCGTTGGACTTGAGCGTGGCCAGGGCCTTGTTGACCTGCGGCACCAGTTCGCTGCCCTTGGGGAAGGCGATGCCGTAGAAGTCGCCGCTCTTGACCGAGCCGACCACCTTGACACGGCCCTTGCCGGCCGTGTTGGCGTAGTACTGGACGTTGGGCGTGTCGTGCACGGCGGCATCGACCCGGCCGGTGGCCAGTTCCAGGTAGGCGTTGTCGATGTTGGGGAACAGCTTGAGCTTGGCGTCCGGCACCTGGGCCTTCAGGAAGTCCACCGTGGCCGTGCCCGTCTTGACCGCGACGGTCTTGCCGGCCAGCGACTTGGCGTCCTTGATGTCGGTGTTCTTTTCGCCGACCAGGATGGCCAGGCCGCTTTCGTAGTAGGGATCGGAGAAGTCGATCACCTTCTTGCGGTCGTCACGGATGGTGATGCCGGCCAGCGCCACGTCGATGTTCTTGGTCTGCAGGCCGGGGATGATGCCGTTGAAGTCCATCGGCTGCAGCTTGTACTTGACGTTCAGCTCCTTGGCGATGGCGGCCCACAGGTCGACGTCGAAGCCGGTGTAGGTGTTGCCCTGCTTGAACTCGAACGGCACGAAAGCGGTATCGGTGGCCACCACCAATTCCTTGCCTTGGGCGTAGGCGCCGGAGGCGGCGCCGAACATGGCCATGGACAGGCCGACCAAGGCGGCGGCGACTTTACGTTTAATCATGAAACTCTCCTCTTGGGGCTGATAGCGCCCGGGGTTGCAGTTGGAACATGATGCGCGGGCCACGCCGGGATCGCCGGAGCAACTTACGGCGCATGTTAACGCATCCGTCCCCACCGCAGAGAGCTTAGAAAAATTACAATCCGCATGACACCCCGGAGAATCCCCATGCCCTACAAGTATGTACGCATCGCCGGCAACCGGCGCCAGGTCGGCGTGGCCCTCGGCAAACTGGCCCGCCCGCTGATGGCGACCTACCTGGACCAGAGCGCCACCTGGAAGGCGCTGCGCCCCTGGCGCGGCCATCCGTACCTGGACGAACTGGGCGAACAGGCCCGGCGCGCCCTGCCCGCCGTGTGGGACGAACTGGAGGGGCTGGCCGAGGGGCTGGGGATGCCGCTGGCGGACGTGTTGCTGTGGAACTGCCGGGGCGACCTGCTGCACAGCAGCGGCAGCGGCGACGGCTGCACCTCGGTGGCGCTGAAGGCGGCCGATGGCACCCGCTGGATCGGCCACAACGAGGACGGCGATCCGTTCCTGTACGGCCGCTGCCATCTGGTCGACGTGGCGCTGGACGACGCGCCGGGCTATCTGAGCTTCTATTACCCGGGATCCCTGCCCGGCCATACCTTCGGGGCCAATCGCGCCGGTCTGGTGCAGACCATCAACAACCTGCGCACGCGCCTGCGCCAGCGCGGCCTGCCGCGCATGCTGCTGGCGCGCGCGGTGCTCGACTGCGCCACGCTGGACGAGGCCGTGGCGCTGCTGCGCGACGCGCCGCGCGCGGGGGGCTTTCACCATACGCTGGGGTCGGCGGCCGACGCCCGCATCTTCAGCGTCGAGGCGACGCCGGGCGCCGCGTCAGCGCAGGAGATCGGCACCCGGTATGGCCACGCCAACCACATGGTGCATCAGGCCAGCCGGGGGCAATCGCAGATCATCACCGACTCGTCGCGCGAGCGCCAGCGCCGCATCGAGGGCATCGTCGACACCTGGTCCCCCGCCACCATTGGCGCCGACCTGCTGACGGCGCTGCATGACACCGAGGGCGAGCTGCCGATCCTGCGCACCGATCCCAAGGATCCGGACGGCGAAAACACGCTCGCCACCGCGATCTTCGAGATCGGCGATGGCGAGGTGACGCTGCGGGTCTATGACCGCAAGGCCAAGGCGGACATTGTGCTGGATGTGATGAACGATCCGGAGTGACGGGGCGCGAATCGTCTCGTGCGGACGGCCCAGCATTCACATTGATCGAAACACCCGCACATCGATTAGGACTCGAACCATACGCGCCACCGAAAAATCTCGGATCAATCGCCAACTGAAAATGGGGCGACGCTGCATAGAATGAGACTCAATTCATTGAGAGTCTCATGCGCGAAAAAATACTCAACTACTTGCGTTCGATACCGTGGCACGATCCGGGAACGGTCGCCTTCATGATTGACCTGGTTCAAATCGTGGCGATCGTGATCGTTCTCATCCTTGTGGCGATCGCGGCAATTCGAAATTGGCTTTTCGCCTGAGAAGCCAATCCCAAGGCGCCAACGCAAACGGGGCGACCCGTGATGACCATCCCGGATCGCCCCGCCGTCATCCCACCGACTCAACGGGCGCCGTAGCCCCCGCCTCCCGGCGTTTCCACCACGAACACGTCGCCCGGATGTAACTGGGCGCTGTCCTGCGGACCGAGTTCCTCGACCGTGCCGTCCAGCCTTTCGACATAGTTGCGGCCCATCGCGCCCGGCTCGCCGCCGGCCAGGCCGAACGGCGCATAGCGGCGGTTGTTGGACAGGATCGCGGCGGTCATGTCTTCCAGGAAGCGGATGCGGCGCACGCCGCCGTTGCCGCCCGGATAGCGCCCCGCCCCGCCCGAACCGTGGCGGATCTCGTACGACTCCAGCCGCACCGGGAAGCGGAACTCCAGCACTTCGGGGTCGGTGAGGCGCGAGTTGGTCATGTGCGCCTGCACCACCGAAGTGCCCGGGAAGCCTTCGTCGTGGGGACCGGCGGCATCGATGCGCACGGGACCGGCGCCGGTGCCGCCCGAGATGGTCTCGTAGTACTGGTGACGCGCGTTGCCGAAGGTGAAGTTGTTCATGGTGCCCTGGCTGGCGGCCAGCACGCCGAGCGCGCCGTACAGCGCGTTGACGATGCACATGGACGTTTCGACGTTGCCCGCCACCACCGAGGCCGGCGGGTTCGGGCGCAGCATCGAGCCTTCCGGCAGGATGATCGACAGCGGCACCAGGCAGCCGTCGTTCAGCGGGATGTCGTCGTTGACCAGGGTGCGGAACACGTACAGCACCGCGGCCACGGCGATGGCGCCCGGGGCGTTGAAGTTGTTGTCCAGTTGGTCCGAGGTGCCGGTGAAGTCGACCACGGCGCTGCGCGCCTGGTTGTCCACCCGCACCGCGACGCGGATGACCGCGCCGTTGTCCAGCGGATACTCGTAGCTGCCGTCCTTGAGCACCGAGATCACGCGGCGCACCGCCTCTTCGGCGTTGTCCTGCACGTGGCCCATGTAGGCCCGCACGACATCCAGGCCGAAGTGATCACACATGCGTAGCAGTTCCTGCACGCCCTTTTCGTTGGCGGCGATCTGCGCGTGCATGTCGGCGATGTTCTGGTCCGGATTGCGCGCCGGCCAGCGGCCCGAGCCGAGGATGTCGCGCGCGGCCTGTTCACGGAACTCGCCGCCCTTGACCAACTGGAAGTTGGTGAACAGCACGCCTTCGTCTTCGACCGTCTTCGAATCCGGCGGCATCGAGCCCGGGGTGGTGCCGCCGATGTCGGCGTGGTGGCCGCGCGAGCCGACGTAGAACAGGATCTCGCTGCCCTTGCGGTCGAACACCGGCGTGATCACCGTGACGTCCGGCAGGTGGGTGCCGCCGTGGTACGGGTCGTTGACCACGTAGGCGTCGCCCGGCTGCATGCGGCCGGCGTTGGCGTTCATGACGGTGCGCACCGATTCGCCCATGGAGCCCAGGTGCACCGGCATGTGCGGCGCGTTGGCGATCAGGCGGGCCTGGGCGTCGAAGATGGCGCAGGAGAAGTCCAGGCGTTCCTTGATGTTGACCGAGTATGCCGTGTTCTGCAGGCGGTAGCCCATCTGCTCGGCGATCGACATGAACAGATTGTTGAACACCTCCAGCATCACCGGGTCGGCCTGGGTGCCGACAGCGCGGCGCTGCGGGCGGGCCTCGACGCGGCGGATCACGAAGTGGTCCTGTTGCGTCAGCTCGGCCTGCCAGCCGGGCTCGACCACGGTGGTCTGGTTCGGCTCGGAGATGATGGCGGGGCCCGCCACCACGTCGCCGCCGGCCATGTCTTCACGCACGTACAACGGCGTGTCGCGCCAGGCGCCGCCGCTGTACATGCGCACGGTGCGGCGCGGCGCCAGCGCGCCGTCGCGGCTGCGCGAAGCGGGCGTCTCGGTGACGCGCTCGCCGCCGCCGGTGGCTTCCACCGAGATGGTCTCCACCACCAGTTCGCGGTTGGGCATGAGGAAGGAATAGCGCTGGCGATAGGCCGCCTCGAAGTCCTTGCGGGCCTGGTCCAGCTCCGAATACGGCACTTCGAGCGCGGTGTCGGTGCCGCGGTACTTCAGGTGCAGGCGGCGCTGCACCTGGATGTCGCTGTCGGCCACATGCTGGCGGCGCAGTTCGCCCACGGCCTGCTCGGCCAGCGCGTCCAGTTCGCCTTGCAGCTCGGCCATCAGCGCGGCGTCGAGCGTTTTTTCGACGGTCTTCTGGCGCATGTCGGTCTGGTCAGCCAGGCCCATGCCGTAGGCCGACAGCACGCCGCCCAGCGGGTGCGCGAACACGGTGGTCATGCCGAGCGCGTCGGCCACCAGGCAGGCGTGCTGGCCGCCGGCGCCGCCGAACACGGTCAGCGCATATTCGGTGACGTCGTGGCCGCGCTGCACCGAGATGCGCTTGATGGCTTCGGCCATGTTGCCGACGGCGATTTCCAGGAAGCCTTCGGCCAGTTGTTCCGGCGTCATGTCGCGGCCGGTGGCGGCGCGGACCTCGTCGGCCATGGCCTGGAAGCGCTGCACGACGGCGTCGCGGTCCAGTGGCTCGTTGGCGTCGGGGCCGAAGACCTTGGGGAAGAAATCGGGCTGGATCTTGCCGAGCAGCACGTTGCAGTCGGTCACGGCCAGCGGGCCGCCGCGGCGGTAACAGGCGGGGCCGGGGTTGGCGCCCGCCGAATCCGGGCCGACGCGCAGGCGCGCGCCGTCGAAATGCAGGATCGAGCCGCCGCCGGCCGCGACCGTGTGGATGCTCATCATCGGTGCGCGCATGCGCACGCCGGCCACCAGGGTCTCGAATTCGCGTTCGAATTCGCCGGCATAGTGCGACACGTCGGTGGAGGTGCCGCCCATGTCGAAGCCGATGATCTTGTCAAAACCCGCTTGTTCGCTGGTGCGCACCATGCCGACGATGCCGCCGGCCGGGCCGGACAGGATGGCGTCCTTGCCGCGGAAGCGGTGCGCGTCGGTCAGGCCGCCGCTCGATTGCATGAACATCAGGCGGATGCCGGGCAGCTCGCTGGCCACCTGGTCGACGTAGCGCTTGAGGATGGGCGACAGGTAGGCATCGACCACCGTGGTATCGCCGCGCGAGACGTACTTGATCAGCGGGCTGACCTCGTGCGAGGCCGATACCTGGGTGAAGCCGATCTCGCGCGCGATGCGGGCGGCGCGCTGCTCGTGGCCGGTGGCGTGCCAGGCGTGCATGAAGACGATGGCGACGGTGCGGATGCCGCTGTCGTACGCCGCCTGCATGTCGCGGCGCAGCGCCGCTTCGTCCAGGTCGCGGATCACTTCGCCATCGGCGGCGACGCGCTCGTCGGCCTCGACCACGGCCTCGTAGAGCATTTCCGGCAGCAGCACGTTGCGGTCGAACAGGCGCGGGCGGTTCTGGTAGGCGATGCGCAGGCCGTCGCGGAACCCGCGGGTGGTGACCAGCAGCGTGCGTTCGCCCTTGCGTTCGAGCAGCGCGTTGGTGGCGACCGTGGTGCCCATCTTGACGCATTCGACCTGCTCGGCCGGCACCGGCTGGCCGGGCGCGATGCCCAGCAGCTTGCGGATGCCCGCCACCGCCGCGTCGCGGTACTGCTCGGGGTTCTCCGACAGCATCTTCGCGGTGGTGGTGGTGCCGTCGGGGCGGCGCGCCACGATGTCGGTGAAGGTGCCCCCACGATCAATCCAGAATTGCCACTTCATATTCATCCTCGGGTACAAGAAGCCGCCACGGCGCTGCCGGCCGCGGCGTGCGGGTGGTGGTACGGGAAGGATCCCGCGTATCGGTTACAGGGAGGTCGCGGCGCGCGCGGCCTGGTCGTACAGGCCGGACAGGGCGCGCAGCGTGTGCGCCAACTGGCGGCTGAATTCCAGGCCGCCCCCGCCCGGCGCGTCGAGGCCGGCGGTGAGGCATTGCTCGCGGATTTCGCCGTAGCGCTTGATGATCGCCGCGCCCTCGGGCGTGACGCTGTAGAACACTTCCTTGCTGGCGCGCTCGCCCTTGACCACGCCCAGGCGGTCGAGCTTTTTCAGCGCGTAATTGACGATGTGCGTGTCTTCGACATTGAGCGTGAAGCAAATGTCGGCCAGCTTCTTGGGACGCTGGCGGTGGAACACGTGGTGGAACACCATGACATCGGTGGGCGTCAGGTCAGGCAGGCCCGCCGCCGCCATGCAGCGCACGGTCCAGCGGTCAAAGGCGTGGCTGGCGATCATCAGGCCGAATTCGACTTCGGACAGATCGGGCGCGCTGCCCCCGGCCAGGTGGGCCGACGAGGCGATCAACGTGGAGGTCATAACGGCCGCGCAACGAGTTTATCTGCGCGAAATACTAATAATTTATCTATATTTCATCAATAAAAAATAAATCAGGGACATAAAAAAACCCTCGTTTCGAGGGAATACCCCTAGCTCCTGGCCCCCGCTGACAGAACCGTCCGGCCGCGCCAGGGCGTTCGCGGCAGACGCCCGCCGCGGCGCCTGCCCTGAACAAAAGACTACGGCGCGTCCCAGCCCGCCGGCAGATTCGCGCGGATCAGCGACCCCGCGATGGAGATGCGCGCCGCGATCTCGGGCATCGGATCGCCCGGGCCAAACCAGCGCGCATCGGCGATCTCGTCCTCCTGCACGCGGATGTCGCCGGATACGTACTCGGCCGTATAGGCCACCATCAGCGAATGCGGGAACGGCCACGACTGGCTGCCGAAGTACTTGAGGTTGCCGACCTTCAGGCCGACCTCTTCCAGCACCTCGCGGTGCACCGTCTGTTCGATGCTCTCGCCCGGCTCGACGAAGCCGGCCAGCGCCGTGTAACGCCCGGCGGCATTGGCGGTGTGGCGCGCCAGCAGGATGCTGTCGCCCTTGCGGATCAGCACCATCATGGCCGGCGAGATGCGCGGATAGGCCGAGAAGCCGCAGGCCGGGCAGCGCTGGCAGAACTCGCCGCTGACACGCGTGGTAGGCGTGCCGCAGGCGCCGCAGAAACGATGGGTGCGGGCCCATTCCGCGATCTGGTAGGCGCGCCCGGCAAGCGCCATGCGTTCCTCGTCCAGCACCCCGAACAGCGACCGCAGCTTCTTGAACGCGTAGCCGTGCGGCGCTTCGATGCCCGGCTCGACATGCGCGGCGCGGGCCGGCGATTCCGGCGCGGCCCAGACCGGCTGCAAGGCATCGGCGCCAAGTCCTGCCCGCACACAGGCGTCCAGGTCCGGCAACACGCTGGTGGCTTCCTCGACCAGCAACTCGTCACGACGAAAAACGAAATTCACACGACCCTCTGCGGCACGACTGCGATGACGAGATCTTAGAAGAAAAAAGCCCCGCCGCAAGACTTCGTCCGGCCCGTGGGCACACTATTTCAATCTTCAAGCAATCCGCGCGCGCCAGCCTAGGAATTACCCGTAAACGCGCATTTACAGGCACTTTGTGACCAATTGGCAACATAGAATGGCACGGCTTTTAAGCTACGCGTCATACGACGCCGCGCGCTCTTTTCGCAATGCCTACCGGGCCACGACGTCCCGCACTCCTCATTCGCAAAGAAGGACCATCATGTTCAAGAAGCTCTCGCTGTTGACCGGCAGCCTCATCGTGGCGTTCAGCGCCGGCGCCCAGGCCCAGACCAAGTGGGACCTGCCCAGCGCCTATCCCGCCAGCAACTTCCACGTCGAAAACCTGACGACCTTCATCAAGGACGTGGACACGCTGTCCGAAGGCAAGCTCAAGATCACGCTGCACAACAACGCCTCGCTGTACAAGGCGCCCGAGATCAAGCGCGCCGTGCAAGGCAACCAGGCCCAGATCGGCGAGATCCTGCTGACCAACTTCGCCAACGAAGACCCGATCTACGAACTGGACGGCCTGCCCTTCCTGGCCACCGGCTACGACGCCTCGTTCAAGCTCTACCAGGCGCAGAAGCCGTTCCTGGAAAAGAAGCTGAACTCGCAGGGCATGACGCTGCTGTACGCGGTGGCCTGGCCGCCCCAGGGAATCTTCGCCAACAAGAACATCAAGCAGATCAGCGACATGAAAGGCCTGAAGTGGCGCGCCTACAGCCCGGTGACGGCCAAGATCGCCGAGCTGGTCGGCGCCCAGCCGGTGACGGTGCAGCAGGCCGAACTGTCGCAGGCCCTGGCCACCGGCGTGATCGACTCGTACATGTCGTCGGCCTCCACCGGCTACGACACCAAGACCTACGAGTACATCAAGAAGTTCTACGACACCCAGGCCTGGCTGCCCAAGAACGCCGTGATCGTCAACAAGAAGGCGTTCGACGCGCTCGATCCGGCCACGCAGGAAGCCTTGAAAAAGGCCGGCGCGCAGGCCGAGGAACGCGGCTGGAAGCTGTCGCAGGAAAAGAACAAGTGGTACCAGGAAGAACTGGCCAAGAACGGCATGGAAACCATCAAGCCGACCGTCGAGCTCAAGGAAGGCCTGTCGGTGATCGGCAAGCGCATGCTGGATGACTGGCTCAAGAAGGCCGGCGCCGACGGCCAGGCCATGATCGACGCCTACCGGAAGCAGTGATACGACCATGCGCCGCTTTCTGGATGGACTTTACGGCGCGGCCGGCCTGCTGGCCGGCCTGTGCACGATCGGTGTATTGGTGGCGGTGCTGGCCGCGATCGTCGCGCGCCAGCTCGGCCTGAACATTCCCGGCACCGACGCCTATGCCGGGTATTTCATGGCCGCCGCGGGCTTCCTGGCGCTGGCCAGCACCTTCAAGCATGGCGAGCACATCCGCGTGACGCTGGTGCTGAACGCGCTGTCCCCGGCCGGCAGCCGCCGCCTGGATATCTTCGCGCTGGGCATCGGCTGCCTGATGGCCGCCGCCTTCGCCTTCTTCAGCGTCAAGCTTACCTACGACTCCTGGCAGTTCAACGACATCTCCACGTCCAACGACGCCACGCCGCTGTGGATTCCGCAGTTGAGCATGGCCGTGGGCACGGTCCTGTTCCTGGTCGCCCTGCTCGATGAGCTGGTTCGCCGTTCACGCGGCCTGGCCGCCGCCACCTCGCAGCAAACCCATGAATGAACTTCTCGTCATTACCCTGCTGGTCGTCTCGATCTTCGCGTTCCTGGGATGCGGCGTCTGGGTCGGCCTGACACTGGCGGGCACCGCCTGGATCGGCATGGAGATCTTCTCCAGCCGTCCCGCCGGCGATGCCATGGCCGTCACCATCTGGGGCGCCTCGTCGAGCTGGACGCTGACCGCCCTGCCCCTGTTCCTGTGGATGGGTGAAATCCTGTTCCGCACGCGCCTGTCGGAAGACCTGTTCAAGGGCCTGGCCCCCTGGCTCAACCGGCTGCCCGGGCGCCTGCTGCACACCAACGTGATCGGCTGCGCCATCTTCGCGGCGGTGTCGGGCTCGTCGGCCGCCACCTGCGCCACGGTCGGCAAGATGACCATCCCCGAGCTGACGCGCCGCGGCTACCCCGAATCGAAGATCCTGGGCACGCTGTCGGGCGCCGGCACGCTGGGGCTGCTGATCCCGCCGTCGATCATCATGATCGTCTACGGGGTGGCGGCGGACGTGTCGATCGCCAAGCTGTTCATCGCCGGCATCGTGCCGGGCATCCTGCTGGCGCTGCTGTTCATGGGCTACATCGCCTGGTGGGCGATCCGCAACCCGGACGAAGTGCCGGCCGCCGATCCCGGCCTGACGTTCATGCAAAAGCTGTCGCGTTCGCGCCACCTGATTCCGGTGATGCTGCTGATCGGCGCGGTGCTGGGCTCGATCTACACCGGCCTGGCCACGGCCACGGAAGCGGCGGCGGTGGGCGTGGTCGGGGCGTTGATCCTGTCGGGACTGCAAGGCTCGCTGAACCGTTCCACCTTCATGCAGTCGCTGCTGGGCGCCACCCGGCTGTACTGCATGATCGCGCTGATCCTGGCCGGCGCGCAGTTCCTGACGCTGGCAATGGGCTACATCGGCCTGCCGCGGGCGCTGGCCGAATGGATCGGCGGGCTGGGCCTGTCGCAGTTCGGGCTGATCATGGCGCTGATGGTGTTCTTCATCGTGCTGGGCTGCTTCCTGGACGGCATTTCCATCGTGGTGCTGACCATGGGCGTACTGCTGCCGACCGTGCAGGCGGCCGGCATCGACCTGATCTGGTTCGGCATCTTCATCGTTTTCGTTGTGGAAATGGCACAGATCACGCCGCCGGTGGGCTTCAACCTGTTCGTGCTGTCGGGCATGAGCGGGCGCGAACTGCCCTACATCGCGCGCGCCTCGCTGCCGATGTTTTTCCTGATGATCCTGGCGGTGCTGCTGCTGTACATGGTGCCCGGCATCGCCACGTGGCTGCCGCTGCATATGACGCTATGAGCCCGTAGCGCCCCCCAGAAACCCCGTTCTCGCAACGGGGTTTTTTTTGGAACAATCGCCTGATTGTTTCAACCATCGCCTTTTTTGTAATTCTGTAAACCCAGGGAAAACGCGAAAAAGATAAACGCACTACACAAGCCGTAACTTTTTTAGAATCCCCGTGGCGTTCCAGTGCGCACCAAGATGGCGCACAAACGCAACCAGGGCCAACGCTCCGGACCCGCGCCAACCCCTGGCGTCGGTGCAGCGGCCCCGCTCCGGGCGAACCGCCAGGCGCATCCCGTCGAGTCAAAAGCCCGACGTACGCAAAGAACAGAAACATTAGGAGAAGCCTTCGTGAAACGCATCACCCTCTCGCTCGCCGCAGCCGGTCTCGGCCTGGCCGCCGGCGCCGCTTCCGCGGAAACCAGCGTCACCCTGTACGGTATCGCCGACGTCAGCATCCGCTACGTCAACACCAGCGACGGCGCCACCGGCCAGGACGGCAGCCGCATCTCCATGGCCAACGGCGCCATCTCCAACAGCCGTTGGGGCCTGCGCGGCTCGGAAGACCTGGGCGACGGCAACCGCGCCTTCTTCCGCCTGGAGCAAGGCTTCAACGTGCAGAACGGCAAGGCCTCCGACACCAGCAAGACCTTCAACCGCCTGGCCTACGTCGGCCTGGATGGCGGCAAGATCGGCGCGCTGACCCTGGGCCTGCAGAACACGGTGATCCAGGACCTGATGGCCGACTACTTCGACCCGCTGACGGTCGGTAACTACAACGAAAACTCGTGGCTGCCCGCCGCCATGGGCCGCGTGCGCAACAACAACTCGTTCCGCTACTCGAACACCCTGGGCGACCTGAACGTGATCGCGCAGTGGGCCAACGGCGACAAGTGGTCTGACCGCAAGGCCGGTCAGCAGATGGGTGTGAGCCTGCGCTACACCGTCGGTCAACTGGGTCTGGGCGCCGCGTACCAGAACACCTACGAAGGCAACGATTCCGACCTGCGCCAGCGCGTCTGGAACTTCAGCGCCTCGTACCAGTTCGAAAGCGCCAAGATCTTCGCGGGCTACTTCAACGGCCGCGACCAGACCGGCTGGGTCAACGCCGTCATGGGCGGCACCACCACCGCCCAGCTCGACCGCAAGGACAACGGCTACTTCGCCGGCGTGACCTGGCAGGCCACCCCGCGCTGGGCCATCACCGGCGCCGCCTACTACGACCAGAGCAAGAACGTGGTCGAGGACGGCGACAAGGGCAAGCGCTACGCCCTGGTGGCCGTGGCCGAGTACTCGCTGTCCAAGCGCACCCAGGTGTACGGCACCGTGGACTACAACAAGGTCCGCGACGCCGCCACCGGCGAAATCGCCGGCCGCACCAGCCAGGTCGGCGCCGGCGTGGGCATCCGCCACATCTTCTGAGTCCTTCGAGACTGTCGGCCCGCCCCCGGCCGCCTATCAAGAAAAAGCCCGTCGCCTCGCGCGACGGGCTTTTTTTCGCCTGGCGGAAAGCGGCCGACGGGCTACATCCCGAGATACGCCTTGCGCACCTCGTCCGACGCCGCCAGCTCGGCGGCATCACCCGACAGCGCAATGCGCGCGCTCTGCATCACATAGGCGCGCGACGCCACTTCCAGCGCCTGCGTCATGTTCTGCTCGACCAGCAGCACCGACAGGCCATCGTCGCGGTTCAGCGCGGCCAGGGCGTCGAACACCTGCTCCACCAGCAGCGGCGACAGGCCCAGACTGGGCTCGTCGATCAGCAGCAGCCGCGGCCCGCTCATCAGGGCGCGGCCGATCGCCAGCATCTGCCGCTCGCCGCCGGACATGGTGCCCGCGAGCTGTTCACGGCGCTCCTTGAGCCGCGGGAACAGCGTGTAGACCTTGTCCAGCCGCTCCTGGTAGATGCGCTCGTCGCGCACGGTGTACGCCCCCAGCCGCAGGTTCTGCTCGACCGGCTGGCGCGCGAACACCCGCGCGCCTTCCGGAATCATGGCGATACCCTGCTTGACCAACTGGTCCGGCGGCGTTCCCGTGATGTCGCGCCCTTCGAAGACGACCCGGCCTTCCCTGGGCTTGACCGAGCCGATGATGGCCAGCAGCGTGCTGGACTTGCCGGCGCCGTTGGCGCCAAGCAGCGCGGCGATTTCGCCTTGCCGCACTTCCAGCGACACATCGCGCACGGCCTGCACGCCGCCGTAGGCCACGCTCAGGTTGTCGACCTTCAACATCGCATCAGGCACGGTGCTTCCTCCCCAGATAAGCCTCGATCACGGCGGGATGGCGCACGATGTCCTGGGGCGCCCCTTCCGCGATCATCTGGCCAAAATTCAACACCAGCACGCGTTGCGCCAGCCGCATCACCACCTCCAGCACGTGCTCGACGATGATCAGCGTGACCCCGGCGGCATGGATGCCGCGCAGGATCTCGGCCAGCGCGATGGCCTCAGCCGGATTGAGGCCGCCGGCCACTTCGTCCAGCAGCAGCATGCGCGGCTCGGTCGCCAGCGCACGTGCCAGCTCGACCCGCTTCTGCCCTGCCACATTCAACTCGGCCGCCAGCGTATCGGCGCGGTCGGCCAGGCCCACCAGCTCCAGCACCCGCGCCGAGGCGCGACGCGCGTCGGGCAGGCGCGGATGGCGCAGCAGCGCGCCGACCATGGCGTTCTCCAACACTGTCATCTGGCCGAAGCTGCGCGGGATCTGGTAGGTGCGCACCAGGCCCATGGCCGCGACCTGCTCCGGCCGCCGGCCGATCATGGACTCGCCGGCGAACGCCACCGTGCCCGAGGTCGGCTCGTGATGGCCGACCAGTCCGTTGAACAGCGTGCTCTTGCCCGCGCCGTTGGGACCGATGATGGCGACGATCTCGCCCGCCTCGACCGACAGCGAGATGTCCTTGTTGGCGACCAGGCCGCCGAAGCGCTTGGTCAGGTTCTTAACGTCGAGCAGAGCCACGGCGCCTCCTCAATGTCACCAGACCGCCTGGCAGGAACAGGGTGACGAGCAGGATCGCCAACCCGAAAATCAGCAGGTCCAGGCCCAGGCCCGAACTGCCCCACAGCACCCGCGTGCCTTCCGACAGCGGCAACAGCACCGCGGCGCCCAGCCACGGACCGACCAGCGTGCCGACCCCACCCAGGATGGCCACCAGCACCACCTGCACCGACATCGTCAGGCTGAACATCGACTCAGGATCGATGAAGCCCACGTACATGGCGAAGAAGCCGCCCCACACCCCGGTCATGCCGGCGGACAGCACGAACGCCAGCATCTTGTAGCGGTCCGCCGGCACGCCCAGGCTGCGCGAGGCCGCTTCGTCGCCATTGATGGCGCGCCAATAGAAGCCGGTCTTGGAATGCACCAGGAAGTACGTGGCGCAGAACGTCAGGAACGCCAGCCCCACCGCGATCCAGTAGTACGGCACCTTGCTGCGGAACAGCAGCATCCAGGCGGCGTCGCCGATCGGCGCCTCCAGCCCGACCGCGCCGCCGGCCCAGTCCCAGTTGATCATCAGCAGCAGCCCGATCTGCAGCAGCGCGATGGTGGCCATGGCGAAATAGTGGCCGGACAGGCGCAGCGTCGGCCCGCCCACCAGCCAGGCCAGCGCCGCGCTGATCAGGCCGCCCAGCGGAATGCCGAGCAATGGTGTCAGCTTCAGATGATGCAGCAGCAACAGCGTGGTGTAGCCGCCCACGCCCACGAACACCGCGTGGCCGAAGGAAATGCGCCCGAGAAAGCCGCCCACCAGGTTCCAGCACGCGCCGAGCGCGCCGAACATGATGGCCAGCAGCAGCACCTGCAGGGTGAACGAGTCGGTCACCACCAGCGGCACCAGCGCCAGCAGCACCGCCGCCGCCAGGGCCACGGCCACCGGCCATTTCGGCACGCCCGAGGCCGCGCCGTCCTTTTTCTGTGTCGTCGTCATGTCACCACCGCCCGAACAGGCCGCGCGGCCGATACCAGAGAACCAGGATGAAGAGGATGAAGACGCTGACCGTCTTCAGCGCCGGCGCCACGAAGTAGCCCGTCATTGCCTCGATGATCCCGATCAGGATGCCCGCGATGAAGGCGCCCGGCAGCGAGCCGAAGCCGCCCATGCAGACCGCCACGAAAGCCAGCAGGCCGAATACCGTGCCCACCGAGGGGAACACGTAGAAGAACGTGGTCAGCAGCGCGCCGGCCAGGCCGACGGCGGCGCTGCCCAGCATCCAGACCTGGGCGTTGACGCGGTCGGGCGAAATGCCGACCAGCGCCGCCACCTGGCGGTCTTCGGCCACCGCCTGCAGCGCATGGCCCCAGCGCGTGCGGTACACCAGCACGAACAGCGCGACCACCATCACCAGCGCGATCAGTCCGGTCACCACCTGCGGACGGCCCAGCGAGATGCCCGCCACGGTGACGCTGCCGGACACCAGGGTGTCGGGCAGGCTGCGGTAGTCGGGGCTGAAGGCGATGAACGCCAGTTGCCGCAGCACCAGGCCCAGGCCGAAGGTGGCCAGGATCACCGCCATGGCGGGACCTTTCTGCAGGCGCTTGATGATCAGCGCATAAGTGAGGAAACCAACGAAGGCCAGCACGATGGCGACCAGAGGGGCCGACAGCGTGGGGTCGATATGACCCAGGGTATAGAGCCAATAGGCGGCATACATGCCGAGCATCAGGAATTCGCCATGGGCGAAGTTGATGACGTCGGTGATGCCCCAGATCAGCGCCAGCCCCACAGCCACCGCGGCATAGATCAGGCCGTTGAACAGGCCTGCCGAGAGAGCTTCAAACATGGAGTGCTCCTGTGGCGGGCCCCCGCGGCCCGCCACGGCTGATGATTACTTCCAGGAGAACGGCAGCGTGGGCAGCGTCTTGTCGGTGCGGTACTTTTCCGGCCAGACCGTCTGGTAGGACGAGCCCTTCAGTTCCAGGATCAGTCCCGAACCCTTGGTGTTCTGGCCCTTGTCGTCGAACTTCACGCCGGCCCAGGGCATGGCCACTTGCGCCTCGCCCAGGTCGGTGGCCGCCAGCGCCTTGCGGATCGCTTCCGGATCGGTGGAACCGGCGCGGTTGATGGCATCGGCCAGCACCAGCACGCCCTGCATCGAACGGGCGTTGTTGCCGTTCAGATCCTTGCCGGTCTTGGCCTTGTACATGTCGTTGATCTTCTTCAGGCCGGCCTTGGCGGCGGCGACGTCGTTGCCCCACACGTCGCGCGTCAGCACGCCCTGCACCTGCGGGCCCACTTCCTGCACGAAGCGCGAATCGATGAAGCCGGCGTCGTTGGCCAGCAGCACCGGCGGCGCGTACTTGCTTTCGCGCATGGTGCGCACGAACAGCATGGCGTCCGAGGTGTAGCTGGCGAAGATCGCCACGTCGGGCTTGGCGGCGGCCAGCTTCTGCACCTCGGCCGTCACCGAGGCCGAACCGGCGCTGTAGGCGATGTTGGCCACCACCTGGCGCTTGTACTGCTTGGCGAACTTCTCGACCGCCTTGTAGGTGTTGACGCCAAAGTCGGTGTTCTCGTAGACCACCGCGATCTTGGCGGTCGGCGTGCCCTTCACGCCGTCCAGGAACTGCATCATGTTCTCGACGAAGGTGTCGTCGTTGGGCGAGGTGCGGAAGAACCACTTGTAGCCGCGCTCGGTCAGGTCCGGGCTGCTGGACTCGCCATTCAGGTAGGGAATGCCGCGCTGCTCGGCGATGCGGCTGGCGGTCTTGGTGACGGCCGACTGGTAGGCGCCGGTCAGGGCCACCACCTTTTCCTGATCGATCAGCCGCTGCGCGTCGGCCAGGCCCACTTCGGGCTTGCCCTGCGAATCGCCGAACACGACCTCGATCTTGGCGCCGCCCAGCGCCGGCAGGCCGGCGCCCGCGGCCAGCGGGATCCCTTCCAGTTCGGGATGCGGATTATTGACGATGTCCACGGCCAGTTCGACCGCGGCCTTGATCTCGGCGCCGGTGGACGCCAGCGCGCCGGACAGGGGATAGATCGCGCCGATCTTCACGGTCTTGACCTGGGCCTGCGTCGGCGCGGCGGCCAACAGCGCCAGACTCGCGGCGACACCCGCAATGAGCTTCATCTTCATTACCTGACTCCTGGAGAAATTCCACTGTGAAAGCAATGCAAAACGCGGGGCGCATGGCCCCGGGCCCGGGAAATCCGGGCCTGCGGCGACCCGCCACCCGTGCGCAGTCCGACGGGTGGTGGATCTTGAACTCTTGTCGCCTTTTCCCCTTGTCCTGTCATGGATCTTTCTGGAGGCAAAACCAAAGCTGCTGACGCGTCCGACCATGGACGCTTTGTAATGGCTACTGCTAGTGCGTGAAGACTGTGATTTCTAGCGGTTTTCCGCTGACGGTTGACTGAGAATCGGAGCGCGGCCTACAGGATCGCCATGCGGCTGTTGACCAGGTCGGTGACCAGCATATGCCCGGGCGCGTGGGTGATGCAGAAATCGGGGCGCACGGCGGCCACCACCGATTGCGGCGTCACGCCGCAGGCCCAGAACACCGGCAGCTCGCCGGCGCGGATCTCCACCGCGTCACCATAATCCGGTCGGTCGATATCGGCAATCCCGATCAATGCGGGGTCGCCGATGTGCACCGGGGCGCCGTGCACCGAGGGAAAACGCGAGGTCACCTGGATGGCGCGGATGGCGTCGGCGGCCTTCAGGGGCCGCATCGACACCACCAGCGGGCCGCCGAAGACGCCGGCGGCATGGGTCGGGATATTGGTGCGGTACATCGGCACATTGCAGCCCTGCTCGATGTGGCGCACCGGCAGGCCGTTGTCCAGCATCGCTTCCTCGAACGAGAACGAGCAGCCGATCAGGAACGACACCAGGTCATCGCGCCACAGGTCGCGCACGTCGGTCGGCTCGGCCACCAGCTCGCCGTTCCGCCACACGCGATAGCGCGGGATGTCGGTGCGGATGTCGATGTCCTGGCCCAGTTCGGGCAGGGAGGGATCGCCCGGCTCGGACATGGCCAGCAATGGGCACGGCTTGGGATTGCGTTGGCAGAAATGCAGGAAATCCGCCGCCAGCGCGCGCGGCAGGATCGCCAGGTTGGCCTGCACGTGCCCCGGCGCCAGGTTGGCCGTGGGACCGCTCAGTTTGCCGCTGCGGGCGTCGAGCCTTGCGCGACGCGCCAGTTCCACGCTGTTGCGGGCCGCCGAATCCAATGCCATGTCCATTCCCCTGAAGCCAGTGTTGGTATGGCGCCATTGCACCGGAACTCGGGCCCGGCGTCTAATCACATGTTGCGATAGACCCCGATCAGAATTCCTTATCAGGGTTTTGCCGGATGGCGCAGCGCTTCTTCACGCGCAATATGCTGGGCGGCCTCGGCCACGGTGCGCGGCACCTGGCTGTCGGGGCCCTGCATCCAGCAGGCGGTGTAGTGCAGCGGCGGCAACGCCGGCGCCTTGACCTCCAGCACCCGCAGCTCGCCCTGGGTCAGCTCCTTGCGCAGGATCACCGGGGCGATCACGGCGGTGCCGATGCCGTCGAGCGCCATGCGCACGATCACGCTCAGCGCCGAACTGCCATACATGCGCGGCGCGTCCACGCCGGCCTGCTGCAGCAATTGCCGCACCGCGCGGTGCGGATCGGTGGTGGACGAATAGGTGATGACCGGCCACTCCCCCAGCCGCTTCAGGCTGATGGGCTGGCGTCCCACCTTCAGCTTGGGGCTGGCGACCCAACTGAGCGGGTAATTGCACAGGTACAGGTTTTCGATGCGCGGCTCTTCCATCGGCCCCAGCAGGAACGCCAGGTCGATCTGGCGCGAGGCCAGTTGGGTCTTGAGCACGGTAGTGGTGTCCACCTGGATCTCGACCATCAGCGCCGGGTAGGCGTCGTGCAGGTATTCCATCAGCGTCGGCAGCCAGGTATGCACGATGGTCTCGGACACGCCCAGCCGCAGGGTGCCGGTCATCACGCTCTTGGCCCGCGCCGCTTCCTGCATGTCGCGGCGCAGTTGCAGCATGCGCTCGGCGTGTGACAGCAGTTCCTGGCCCTTGCCGGTCAGCTTGATGCCGCGCACGTCGCGGTCGAACAGGCGGATGCCCAGGTCGGATTCCAGCGACGCGATGCGCTGGGAAATCGCCGGTTGGGTGGCATTGAGCTTTTCGGCCGCGGCGCGAAAGCCGCCCAGCGTGGCCACCCAGAAAAACGTCTCGATATTGCGCAGATCTATCATGGCGCCCGTATCCTGCCCCGTTGCGCGGCATGTCCAGCCTGGATGTTAGCGTCAGGGGGACGGTTCCGATATGGCGGAAAACACCGCCCTGCCCGCCCGCGCGGCCGCCATCCCCGCCCGACAGCCGTCCCTGCGAAGCAAGGCCCGACGGCGGGCGGCCCGGGGCCGTGAGCGGGCGCGGCCCGGGCCCGGGTTCAACCCGCGAGCAGTTCCTCGACCGCCAGGCCGATGGCCAGGATGCGGCGGTCGGCGCCGTTGCTGCCGGCGATCATCAGGCCGACCGGCGCGCTGCCGTCGGCGTGGCAAGGCAGCGACAGCGCGCAGCCGTCGAGGAAGTTGATCAGCGTGGGATTGCGCAGGATCAGGCCGTTGGCGGCGTAATAGGCTTCATCCGAGGCCGTCAGGTCGGCCACGGCCGGCGCCACGATCGGCGTGGTCGGCAGGATCAGCGCATCGTAGCCGGCGATGCGGCGGTCGACCGCGGCGACCCAGGCTTCGCGCGCGTCCAGCAGGTCCAGGTAGTCGGCGGCGCTCATGTCCTTGCCGCGCATGATGCGCGACACCACGCGCGGATCGTAACGCTTGCCGGCGCGGGCGATCAGGTCGCGATGCCAGGCCCAGGCCTCGGCGGCGGTGAAGCCGCCCTTGGCGTTGATGCCGGCCAGCTCGGCGAATTCCGGGATGGCAACCTCGTCGACCAGCGCGCCAGCCTCTGCCAACCGCGCCACGGTGCGCGCGAAGGTGTCGGACACGTGCTTGTCCATGGCATCCAGCGCCAGCGTCTGGGGCACCGCCAGGCGCAGGCCGCGCAGCGGCAGCGCCTCGGGCACCGGCCCGCCCTCGCCCGACAGGATGGCGTCGAGTTCGGCGCAGCAGCGCACGCTGGCGGCGATGGGGCCGATGGAATCCAGGTTGGCCGACAGCGGCAGCACGCCTTCCATCGACACGCGCCAGGCGCTGGGCTTGAAGCCGGTCAGGCCGCACAGCGCGGCGGGAATGCGCACCGAGCCGCCGGTGTCCGAACCGATGGCGGCCACCGCCATGCCGTCGGCCACCGACACCGCCGCGCCCGACGAGGAGCCGCCAGGAATGCGGCCCGTGGCGCGGTCCCAGGGGTTCAGCGGCGTGCCGTAATGGGGATTGATGCCCAGGCCCGAATAGGCGAATTCGGTCATGTTGGTGCGGCCGATGATGACCGCGCCGGCGGCGATCAGGCGCTGCACCACTTCGGCGTTGGCGTCGGCCGCCGGTTCGCCCTCGCGCGCCACCGAGCCGGCCATGGTGGTCTCGCCCTCGATGTCGAACAGGTCCTTGATGCTGATCGGCAGGCCCTCGATAGCCGAGCGCACGATGCCGGCGGCGCGCAGCGTGTCCGAGGCGCGGGCCTGGGCCAGCGCCGCCTCGGCATACAGGCGGGTGAAGGCGCGGGCGCCCTCCCCGGCCGGATCGTTGGCGCGCGCCAGGGCGGCCTCGGTCAGTTCAACGGAAGTGGTGCGGCCGTCGTTGAGGGCGGCGGTCAGGTCATTCAGGGTCGAAAGCATACGGTTCCAGGGGGCCGCGGGGCGGCATGAAAAGTGTTGGACCGGCGCGCCCCGCCGGGGCGCGTCATGGCAATCAGGGCGCCTGCCGGGCGTCAGGCCACCACCGGCAGGATCTCGACATGATACCGGTGGCGCAGGCTGCGTTGGCGGCGCGGATCGAACAGTTCCATGGTGAATTCGGCCGACGGGCGGATGCCGCCGATGGCGCCGACGGTGCCGCAGGTCATGCCGGCGCCTTCGGGCAGCGTCGCGGCGCCGCCGGTGTAGCCGGCGATCAGGTCCTGCGGCGTGCGCAGCGAGGCCAGCGGGCCTTCCTGGTACAGCACCTCGGCGCCGTTCTCGACGATGTACGAACGGATTACCAACTCGTCCCAGTATTCGGCCACGTCGGCCAGGCGCCAGGCCGAGGTCGCCACCGGCTTGACGCAGACCTGCTTGGACATGGCCACACTGACCGTCTCCAGCTTGCGGTCGGTGTGGTCCGAGGCAATGCTCACGTACATTTCGCCGTCGGCCGCGAACACGAAGGTCTCGACCTCGCCGGACGAATCGCCGCCCACCGCCTGCACCCGTTCGGCCTGGGTCAACTGGTTGTCGGCGATGCGGTAGTACAGCGGCACGCTGGTGGGACGCGGCACGCCGATGGCGGCCAGTTCCTCGATGTGGTGCTCGATGGCGGCGAGGTCGCGCCCGGCCCAGCCGGCCACGATGAGGGTATTGAAGTCCACCTCGACCTGGCGGGGGGAATCGGCTTCGATCTGGAATACGGCTTTCATGAAAAGTCCTGCGGAGGTAAACGGGGAAGAATGGGCACGGCCGCGCGGCCGTGCCCGAAGGGATACCGGGGCTAGCCGAACACGCGCGGCAGCCACAGGGCCAGGTCGGGCCACCACGCCAGCAACGCCAGCATCACGAACATGGCCAGCACGAACGGCAGGCTGCCGGTGATCACGGCGCTCATCGAGCCGCTCTTGCGCAGGCTCTGCACCACGAACAGGTTCAGCCCCACCGGCGGCGTGATCAGCGCGGCCTCGACCAGGATGATGATGATGATGCCCAGCCAGATCGGGTCGTAGCCCAGCGCGATCATGATGGGCGCGACGATGGGGATGGTCGTGATCATCATCGACAGGGTCTCCATGAAGCAGCCCAGCACCAGGTAGAACACGATCACGATCAGCAGCATCCAGCCCGGCGACAGGCCCAGCCCGGTGATGGACTGGGTCAGCGCGTCGGTCAGGCCGGTGGCGGACATGACGAAGTTCAGGAAGCTGGCAGCCACCACGATCAGCATGATCATGGCGGTCGAGCGCATGGTGCCTTCCATCGCCTCGCGCAGCATGGTCCAGGTCAGGCGGCGGAACCAGGCGGCCAGGATCAGCGCGCCCAGCACGCCCAGCGCGGCGGCCTCGGTGGGCGTGGCCAGGCCGGCGTAGATCGAGCCCACCACCAGCAGGAAGATGCCCATCGGCGGCGCCAGATGCACCAGGCTGGCGAAGCGCTGGCCCCAGGTGGCCTGGATCTTCTTGCCGCCCCAGGACGGCTTGACCACGCAGGCGATCATCACCGTCAGCATGAACAGCGCCGCCATGGCGAAGCCCGGGATGATGCCGGCCAGGTACAGCTTCGGCACGGACGAATTGGTCAGCACGCCATAGATCACCAGGTTGATCGACGGCGGGATCAGGATGCCGAGCGTGCCGCCGGCGGCCAGGCTGCCCAGGAACAGCGGCTCGTTGTAGCCATACTTGCGGATCTGCGGAATCGCCACCGTGCCGACCGTCGCGGCGGTTGCGACGCTGGAGCCGGAGGTGGCCGAGAACAGCGTCGAGGCGCCGATGTTGGCGTGCATCAGGCCGCCCGGCAGCCACGACAGCCACAGGCTCATGGCGCCGTACATGCGTTCGGCGAAGCCGGCCCGCAGCAGCACCTCGCCCAGCATGATGAACAGCGGAATGGCGACCAGCAGGAATTCGTTGTTGGTGCTCCAGGAGATCTCGCCGATCGCGCGCGACAGCGGCAGCATCGAGAACATCGGGTCCAGGATCAGGCCCAGCACCCCCAGGGCCGCGCCCACGGGGATCGACAGGCCGATCAGGACCAGCAACAGAGTCAGGGCGGTGGCGATCATGCGGCGGCTCCCTTGACCATGCGCTCGCCGGCGGCGGCTTCCTCGTCGGCTTCTTCCTGCGCGGAACGCACGCCGCAGATTTCCTTGACCAGTTCGATGTCGCCGGTCACCAGGGCGGCCGAGGCGCGCGCCAGCATCAGGGCGACGGTAATGCACATCCAGGCCAGGCCCAGCAGCCACAGGCCTTGGGGAATCCACAACGGCGTAGCCAGCGGCGTGTTGGCGGCGGACTTCTGCGCCCACGACATCTGCACCACTTCATAGGCGTAATAGGTCAGGAACACCATGAAGACCGCCAGCGCCACCATGGAAACCCAATCGAGCACGGCCGACACGCGCACCGGCAGCTTCTGGTAGAGCACGTCCACCCGCACGTTGGCGCGCTGCAGCGTGGCAAAGGCCAGCGCCCAGGAGGTGCTGATGGCGAAGGCGTAGCTGGACAGTTCGTCGGCGCCGCCGGTGTTGAAGCCCAGGAACTTGCGGGCCAGCACGTCGAAGGAAATGAGCAGCACGCTGGCGATGGTCAGCGCGCCGCCCGCCCACACCGCGACGCGCGAGAAGGTCTCGGCGCGACGCAGCAGCCCGCCCAGCAGGCGGAAGTGTTCGGTTCGGGTCATGGGAAAAACCTCTGCGGCCGGATACGGCCTCGATGATGAATCGCAGGCGCGCCGCCGCTGCAACGGCGGACGGCGCGCGGTCTCGCTTACTTGCTGGCGGTCACGCCCAGCGTCTTGCCGACGGTGGCGTTGAAGTCCTTGACGCACTGCGCCGAGCAACGCGCGGCCCACTTGGGCAGCACGGCTTCCTGCGTCACCTTCTTGAGCAGTTCGCGGTCGGCGTCCGAAGGCTGCACCAGCACCATCTTGCCCTTGACCGGGAACGGGCACGCGGCCGCGCCGGTGTTGCAGTCATAGCCTTCCTGGGTCTGGCGCGCCGCGGCATCCCAGATGTTGTCGACCAGCGTCTTGACGTTGGCCTGCAGGAAGGTGCGCACGTTGGGATCGAGCTTGTCCCAGGCCTTCTGGTTGACGGCGTGGATCTGCTGGTTCCAGTTGATCGGCAGCGCCACCAAATGGGTCGACACTTCGTACCACTTGGCCGAGTAGCCCGACAGCGAGCCGGTGATGGCGCAATCGACCACCTTGTTCTGCAGCGCCGGCACCACTTCGCCGAACGCCATGGTGACGCTGGAGCCGCCCAGCGCTTCCACGAATTCGGCGGTGGTGCGGCTGCTGGTGCGGACCTTCTTGCCCTTGATGTCGGCCAGGCCCTTGATCTCGGCGTTGCAGAACAGCACCTGCGCCGGATAGGTGGAGATGCCCAGCAGCTTGACGTTGCTGCCCTCGCCATAGAGGCGCGCGTAGACCGGCTCGAAGGCGTTGGTCACCTCGCGCGCCGTCTTCACGTCCGGCGCCAGGCCGGCCAGGTCGATGGCTTCGTTGATCGGGTTGTCGCTGGCGAAGTACGACAGCGTGGCGGTGCCGAACTCGACCACGCCGGTCGACATCAGGCGCAGCAGTTCCGGGCCCTTCAGGCCCATTTCATTGAAGCCCTTGATGTCCGCGGTGACCTGGCCCTTGGATGCTTCCGGAATGGTCTTGGTCCAGAACGGCTTTTCGTAATCGTTGTAGGCGGTCAGGTTGGACAGGCCGCCCACCACCTTCAAATGGGTCTTGGGCAGGTCTTGCGCCTGGGCGGCGCCGGCCAACAGGCTGGCGGCGACGGCGGCGAGAGCGAGCGACTTCTTCATGGAACAAACTCCTGGCTGGCGGGATGGTCTGGCGCGCGCGGGTCCCCGTTACCTTGAGCGCGCGGGTAGGAATCGGAACGTCAGAGGAGCAAAGTTTTTCCCCCGCGCCTGTGTTTCCAGGCGATCTTCTTGATGTGCCGCCATTGCAGCGTCAGGGGCGCCGAGCGTCCAATCGTATGTTGCGATGTGGGGGTATAAATATTTCTTGGGTCTCGCCGGCGGGCCGCCCGGCGCCGGCCGCAGAGCCAGCAACCATGCGGCCTGGCGCGGGATCGCGGCGTCGGACGCGGGCGCGCCGCGAGCGCTTCGCATGACCGTCCGCGCGCGCGGCGCTGGGGAAAACACCTAGGCGCGCGCGCCCCGGCGGATCATGATGCGTGCCGTTGCCGGCGCGGCCCGGGGTCCGTGCGCGGCTTGCTTTTGCGCGGACAGGCCTTAGGACGACGCCACACCGTCGCCCGCCTGCGCGGCCACTTTCTGCGCCATCTGCGCGATCAGGCGCGCCGCATGGCTGTCGGGTCCCTGCACCCAGGTGGCCGTGAAACTCAATTCGGGCAGCGGGTCGGCGTCGACCCGCAGGATGCGCAGTTCGCCGCGCGCCAGTTCCTTGCCCAGGAACACCGGCGCGATCACGCTGGTGCCGATGCAGTCCTGCGTCATCCGCACCACCATCGACATCGAGGCGCTGCCGTACATGCGCGGCGACGCCACGCCGGCGCGCGTCAGCATGTCGCGCACCACACGATATGGCGCGCTATTGGACGGATAGGTGACGATGGGCAGGCGGCCGATGCGTTCCAGCGTCAAGGGCTCGGGGCCCAGTTCCAGCAGCGGACTGGCGACCCAGGCCAGCGGATAGGTGCACAGCGGCAGGTTCTCGACCCGCGCCTCCAGCACCGGCCCCATGAGGAAAGCCAGGTCGATCTGGCGCGACATCAGGTGCGAGCGCAGCACGTGGGTGGTGTCCACCTCGATCTCCAGCACCAGCGCCGGATACGCGGCGTGCACCAGCTCGATCAGCGTCGGCAGCCAGGTCTGCACGATGGTCTCGGCCACGCCGATGCGCACCGTGCCCGTCATGACGTTCTGCTCGCGCGCGGCCTCGAACATGTCGCGCCGCACTTGCAGCATGCGCTCGGCGTGCGACAGCAGTTCATGGCCCTTGGCGGTCAGCTTGACGCCGCGGGCGTCGCGCTCGAACAGGCGCACGCCAAGATCGGCCTCGAGCGAGGCGATGCGTTGCGATACCGCCGGCTGCGTGGTGTTGAGCTTGTCGGACGCGGCGCGGAAGCTGCCCAGCGTGGCGACCCAAAAGAATGTTTCTATATTGCGTAGTTCGATCATGAACCTTTCCCCTTGCCGCGATGAGCGTATCATGTCAGCCGCCCCGTGGCCCCTCCACGGCCCCATCGCGTACAAGGAGCCTGTCCATGTCCCCGGCCGATACCGGTCGCCCGCGTCCCGCCCCCAGCGGCCCGCTCGTCGGGATCCTGTTGCTGGTGCTGTCGATGTGGACGCTGTCCTGCCTGGACGCCAGCGGCAAATGGGTCATGAACGCGGGGGTGCCGCTGCTGGTGCTGTCGTGGTTCCGCTACGCCGTGCACCTGCTGCTGGTGCTGGCCCTGGTGCTGCCCACGCGCGGCATGGGCATCCTGCGCAGCAAAAAGCCGCGTGAACAGCTCCTGCGCGGCGGCTCGATGTTCCTGGCCACGCTGATGTTCTTCACCACGCTCAGCTACATTCCCCAGGCCGAAGCCACCGCCATCAACTTCCTGGCGCCCTTGCTGGTGCTGTCGCTGGCGCCGTGGATCCTGAAGGAGCCGGCGCGCATGTCGCGCTTCGTGGCCGCGGGCATCGCCTTCATCGGCGTCATCATCGTCATCCGCCCGGGCGGCGGCCTGCATCCGGTCGGCACCATTTTCGGGCTGCTGACGGCCTGTTGCTTCGCGGCCCAGTTCATCGCCACGCGCCGCGTCGCGGGCGACGATCCGTTCACCTCGCTGATCTGGAGCGGCGCGGTCGGCACCGGCTGCCTGACGCTGGCCCTGCCCTTCATCCTGCCGCCCGCCCTGCCGGTGCTGCAGGCGCTGACGCCGCTGGACTGGACGCTGCTGATCTCCACCGGGGTCACCGGCGGCCTGGGTCACCTGTTCCAGATCGCCGCCTATCGCCGCGCGCCGGCCTCGACCCTGGCGCCCTTCATCTACCTGCAGATCATCAGCGCCACCACGGTCGGCTGGCTGGTGTGGGACCACTTTCCGGATCCCCTGACCTGGCTCGGCATCGCCATCATCTGCGCCAGCGGCATCGGCATCGGCCTGGTGGAGTGGCGCCGCAGCCGCGTCCAGGCGGCCGCGCCGGCCGGCGCCAGCGCGCGCTGACACGCCCCGGGCGGCCGGCGGCCGCCCCGCCTCCCGTACAATGCCCGGCGCCGCCCGCCTGCGCGGGCCGTCTTCCCCGCATTTCCAGAACGAGGGCTCCATGATCATCAAACCCCGCGTGCGCGGCTTCATCTGCGTGACCACCCATCCCGTCGGCTGCGAAGCCAACGTCAAGAACCAGATCGACTACGTCCGCGCCCAGGGCCCGATCAGCGGTGGCCCCAAGCGCGTCCTGGTGATCGGCGCCTCCACCGGCTACGGCCTGGCGGCCCGAATCAGCGCCGCCTTCGCCTGTGGCGCCCAGACGCTGGGCGTGTTCTTCGAGCGCCCCGGCGAGGCCGCCAAGGCCGGCACCCCAGGCTGGTACAACAGCGCCGCCTTCGACAAGTTCGCCAGCGCCGAGGGCCTGTACGCCAGGAGCATCAACGGCGACGCCTTCTCCGACGCCATCAAGGCCCAGACCATCGCCGCCATCAGGCAGGACCTGGGCCAGGTCGACCAGGTCATCTACAGCCTGGCCGCGCCGCGCCGCACCCATCCGGTCAGCGGCACGGTGTTCAACTCGACCCTCAAGCCGGTCGGCCAGGCGGTCACGCTGCGCGGCCTGGATACCGACAAGGAAGTCATCAAGGAATCGGTGCTGGAACCGGCCACCCAGGAAGAGATCGACGCCACGGTGGCGGTCATGGGCGGCGAGGACTGGCAGATGTGGATCGACGCCCTGCTTGAGGCCGGCGTGCTGGCCGAGGGCGCCACCACCACCGCCTTCACCTACCTGGGCGAGAAGATCACCCACGACATCTACTGGAACGGCTCGATCGGCGCCGCCAAGAAAGACCTGGACCAGAAGGTGCTGGACATCCGCGCCAAGTTGGCCGCGCGCGGCGGCGACGCCCGCGTCTCGGTGCTGAAGGCGGTTGTGACCCAGGCCAGTTCGGCCATTCCGATGATGCCGCTGTATCTGTCGCTGCTGTTCAAGGTCATGAAGGAAAAAGGCACGCACGAGGGCTGCATCGAGCAGGTCTACGGCCTGTACCGCGACAGCCTGTGCGGCGCGGCGCCGATCCTGGACGACGAAGGCCGGTTGCGCGCGGACTACCTGGAACTGGACCCCGCCGTGCAGGCGCAGGTGCAGGCGCTGTGGCACCAGGTGACCGAGTCCAACCTGTATGAACTGACCGATTTCGCCGGCTACAAGCGCGATTTCCTGCGCCTGTTCGGGTTCGAGATCGATGGGGTCGATTACAACGCCGATGTCGACCCGGATGTGAAGATCCCCGGCCTGATCAGCGCCTGAGGCGGGTTCGGGTCCGCCGGGGGCCGCGTTCGCGCCTCGCTCACGCCTCTTTCACGCCCCCTCGCGCCTCGTTCGCGCCGCGGTGGCGGCCCGTCAGCGCCGCGCCTGCGCCTTGCCGGCGCTGAACAGCCGCAACAACTGGTTCAGCCCGCCCTGGTCGATCGCCACCCTGGCCTCGCGCCGCACCGCCGGCTTGGCGTGATACGCCACCGACAGCCCGGCGGTGCGCAGCATCGGCAGGTCGTTCGCGCCGTCGCCCACCGCGATGGCGCGCTCCGGTCCGACCCCCAGCGCCGCGCACACCTCCAGCAACTTGCGGCGCTTTTCCTCGCCGTCGCACAGGTCGCCCCACGCTTGCGGCAGCAGCCGCCCAGTCAGGCGGCCATCGACGATCTCCAGCACGTTGGCGCGCACGTCGTCCAGCCCCAGGCGCACGCGCAGCCGGTCGGTGAAGCAGGTGAAGCCGCCCGTCACCAGCAGGCAGAACAGGCCGGCGGCCTTGCAAGCCGCGATCAGCGTTTCCACGCCCGGGTTGAGCGCCAGGCGGTGTTCATACACCTCGTCCAGCGCCGCCGCCGGCATGCCGGCCAGCAGCGCCACGCGCTGCCGCAGGCTCTGCTTGTAGTCGACGATCTCTCCCTGCATCGCCGCCTCGGTCAGCGCGGCCACCTCGGCCTTTTTCCCCATCAGGTCGGCCATCTCATCCAGGGTCTCGATGGCGATCAGCGTCGAATCCATGTCGAAGGCGATGACCTTGTAGTCCGACAGTGTCAGCGGCGGCTCGATACCGCGCCAATGCAGGCCGGCGTCGCTCTGGAAATCTTGCATGGGCAATCCTTCTATTGCTCGGGTGGCGGATGACCGGCCTCGCGGCCCAGCCAGTCGATGAAATGGCGCGCCGCGGCCGGCGCGTCCGGGCGGAACAGCGCATGCACGCCGGCGTTGGGCAGGCGTGGCTGCAGGAACAGCGGCCGCAGCCGGTCGGCGCGCAGGTCGTCCTGCAGCAGGCACCACGGCGCCAGGGCAATACCCAGGTCGTTCATGGCGGCCTGCATGCACAGGAATTGATGGTCGAACACCGGCCCGGGCAGTTGCGCCGGCACGTCCACCCTGGCCAGCGCGAACCAGCGCGGCCAGTGGTCCATGCCGCCCGCGACCTTCAGCAAGGGGTGCCCCAGACAGTCGGCCGGCGTGGCCAGGCGGTTGCGCTCGATGAAGCGCGGCGACGCCACCGGCACGTGGAAGTCGTCCAGGCAGTGCACGCAGCTCATTTCGGCGTGCGCCACGAAGCCATGGCGGATCAGCACGTCGCCGCCGGCCTCGTCGCCGCGATCCAGGAACGAGCGCCCCTGCGTGGTCAGTTGCACGTCGATGCCCGGATGCAGCGCCTGGAACGCCGACAGCCGGGGAATCAGCCATTTCATGGTCAGCGACGGCGTGGCGCTGACGCGCAGCACGCCGCCATGGCCGGGCGAGCGCAGCTTGGCGGTGGCTGCCGCGATGCGCTCCAGGCTGGCCTGGACCTCGGGAAAATACGCCTGCGCGCACGGCAGCAGCGTGACGCCGCGGGCCTCGCGCGCGAACAGCGGCTGGCCGACGTAGTCTTCCAGGATGCGGATCTGCTGGCTGACCGCGCTATGCGTGATGCTCAGTTCGTCGGCCGCCGCCGTGAAACTGCGCAGGCGCGCCGCGGCCTCGAATACCCGCAGAGCTTTCAGCGGCGGCAGGCTCGGGCCCGCCATCTCAGGCGCCGTCCGCCCGTGCGCGCCCCTGGCGCAAGGCTTTGCTGCTAATACCCACGATTTCCCTTGTCGTCTGTTTTTTGCCGGCGCCGCGCGAGGCCGCGCCGTGGCTATGAGCCGCATTCTAGGGGATTGCGGCGCCGCCGACCTCTTAGAAAAACTAACGCCAGCCCTTAAAAAACACCGCTGGTGGCAGCGCGGCCGGGTTCCTATGATGCGTCCAATCCCAGGCAGGAACCTTTCATGGCATCGATCACCGTAGACGGCATCATCAAGACATTCGGCGGCCAGCAGGTGCTGCGCGACCTGTCGCTGCACATTCCCGACGGCGGGTTCTACACGCTGCTGGGCCCCAGCGGCTGCGGCAAGACCACCCTGCTGCGCTGCATTGCCGGCTTCTACGCGCCCGACGGCGGCCGCCTGCTGTTCGACCAGGACGACGTCACGCACGTGTCGGCGCACCGCCGCGACATCGGCATGGTGTTCCAGGACTACGCGCTCTTTCCCGACAAGACCGCCTTCGACAACGTCGCCTACGGCCTGCGCGCCCGCGGCGTGGCCCGCGCCGAGATCAAGCGCCGCGTCGACGAGGCGCTGGACAAGGTCGGCCTGGCGGCGCTGGCCGACCGCTACCCGGCGCAAATGAGCGGCGGCCAGCGCCAGCGCGTGGCGCTGGCGCGCGCCCTGGTGATCCGGCCGCGCGTGTTGCTGATGGACGAGCCGCTGTCGAACCTGGACGCCAAGATGCGCCTGCAGATGCGCGACGTCATCCTCGACCTGGTGCGCGAGGCCGGCATCACCACCGTGTTCGTCACCCATGACCAGGAAGAAGCCCTGGCCATGTCCGACCGCATCGCCATCATGGACCACGGCCGCATCGCCCAACTGGGCACGCCCGAGGAACTGTACGGCACGCCGGTCAACGCCTATGTGGCCGACTTCATCGGTTCGGCCAACGTGATCCCGGTGCCGGCGCGCGGCGGGCTGCCCGGCGCGCCGGCCGGCCACGTGCGCTACGAGCTGTGCGGCCTGGGTTTCGACGGCACGCTCGGCAGCGACACGCTGGCCGAACGCGCGGTGCTGATCGCCCGCCCCGAGGAACTGGCCCTGATGGCGCCGGCGCCCTACGTGCCCAACACGCTGCCCGGCAAGGTGCTGCGGCGCCAGTACCTGGGCTTCAAGACCGCCTACCGCATCGCGCTGCAGGACGGCTCGGAGATCCGCGTGGAGCTGCACGCGGGCAACATGGTGGCGCAGTTCCAGCCCGGCGAGGCCGTGCAGGTGCTGATTCCCGCCGACAGCCGCGTCGTCAACGCCTGAGGACCGCCACGCCATGAAAATCAAATGGTGGCCCTGGGGCATCCTGACGGCAATCAGCCTGGCGCTGCTGCTGTTCTTCGTGCTGTATCCGCTGGCGGTGCTGTTCAGCAACAGCGTCACCGGCCAGGACGGCGGTTTCTCGCTGGAGGGGTTCCGCGCCCTGCTGGCCGACTCGCAATACCTGGAGGCCTTCGGCAACACGCTGGTGCTGGGGCTGGTGGTGACCGCCTGCACCATCCTGGTGGGCGTGCCGTTCGCCTACATGGTGGCGCGCTACGACTTCCCGCTCAAGAACCTGGTGGCGATCCTGCCGGTGCTGACCATCGTCATTCCCGAGATCATCGTCGGCCAGTCTTGGCTGCTGGTGCTGGGCAACAACGGCATCCTGACCAACCTGCTGGGTGACGCGGGCATCTCGCTGCCGTCGTTCTACGGCTGGACCGGCATGGTGTTCTCGATGACACTGGTCTACTACACCTACATCTACCTGGGCGTGCTGGCCGCGTTGCGCGGCTTCGACGGCCAGTTGGAGGAAGCCGGCCTGAGCCTGGGCACGCCGCCGCTGCTGACCCAACTGCGGGTGCTGGTGCCGGTGCTGCTGCCGGCGGTGCTGGTGAACGCGCTGGTGGTGTTCACGCTGGTGGTCGGCAACTTCGCGCTGGCGATGCTGCTGGGCAGCCGCGTGCCGCTGCTGTCGGTGATGACCTACAACACCTTCGTCAGCGAAATGGGCGGCAGCCCGACGCTGCAGAGCGCCATGTCGGTGGTGTCGATCGCCATCGTCGCCATCGTGCTGTTCGTGCAGAAGCGCGTGGTCGAGCGCAAGGTCTACACCATGACCCAGGGCCGCGCGCCGGCGGCGCGCCGGGTGCGTTCGTGGCAGGCCATCCTGTACACCGGCGGCGTCGGCCTGGTGATCCTGCTGTCGCTGCTGCCGCTGATCGTGGTGTTCATCGCCGCCTTCACCAAGACCAGCGGGCCGGTGATGCACTGGGGCTCGTGGTCGCTGGCCAGCATGCAGCGCGCCCTGCACGGCGCGCCCGAGCCGATCCTGAATTCGCTCAAGTTCGCCTCGCTGGCCACGGTGACGGGCGTGGCCTTCGCGGTGCTGGTGAGTTATCTCACCATCAAGAAGCGCAGCGCCTTCACCCAGGTGCTGGACTACATCGTAGTGCTGCCGCTGACCATCTCCGGCACGGTGCTGGGCATCGCGCTGGTGCAGACCTTCAACACCGGCTGGCTGGTGCTGGCCGGCACCTCCGGCATCATGGTGCTGTGCTACGCGGTGCGGCGCCTGCCCTTCGCGGTGCGCAACGCCTCGTCGGTGCTGTTCAACATACCCGACTCGATCGAGGAAGCCTCGATCAGCCTGGGCGTATCGCCGCTGATGACCTTCTTCAAGGTCATCCTGCCGGCCATGAAGGCCTCCATCATCTCGGCCGCCATCCTGATGTGGCTGACCACGATTTCCGAGCTGTCGGCCTCGATCGTGGCCTACAGCGGCGGACTGGAGACCATGCCGATCGCCATCTTCCGCCAGGTCGACGGCGGCCGCCTGGGCATGGCCTCGGCTTACGGCGCGGCGCTGGTCACGGTGATCGTGCTGCCCATCATCGTGTCGGTCAAGGCATTCCGCATCAAGCTGTTCTCCGGCAAATAACCCGCATCCACAAAGGCTCACCATGCACCTCAAACACTTCCTGCAAACCGGCCTGCTGGCCGCCACCCTGGCCGCGGGCGCCGCGCAGGCGCAGAACGTGGTCCTGTACTCGTCCAACAACACCGAGACCATCGAGACCGCGCTCGACGCCGTCAAGAAGCAGTCGCCCAAGCTGAACGTGCAGCCGGTCACCGGCGGCACCGGCACCATGATGAAGCGCATCGAGGCCGAGTCCCAGAACCCGCGCGGCGACCTGTTCTGGAGCGGCGGCTTCGGCACGCTGGGCGCCTACCGCCAGCACCTGCAGCCCTACCGTCCGGCCGACATCGACAAGATCCCGGCCGAGTTCCGCGGCCCGGACGATCTGTGGGTCGGCACCAACGTGCACATCATGGTGCTGATGGTCAACGAGCGCCAGTTGAAGGGCCTGGCGGCGCCGGCCACCTGGTCCGACCTGATGCAGCCGCAATGGAAAGGCAAGTTCGCCATCACCGATCCGTCCAAGAGCGGCACCGCCTACATGCTGGTCTACGGCCTGTACAAGCAGTTCGGCCAGGAAGGCCTGGACAAGATCGCCGCCAACGCCGTGGTCACGGCCTCGTCCGGCACCACCTACAAGGGCGTGGCGGCCGGCGAGTACGCGGTCGGCATGACGCTGGAATACGCCGCCCAGGAATACGTGGCCGGCGGCCAGAAGGAGATCAAGCTGGTCTACCCGACCGAGGGCAGCTACCTGGCGCCGGAAGGCATGTTCATCATCAAGGGCGCCAAGAACCTGGAGGCCGCCAAGGCGCTGTACGACGGCCTGCTCAGCAAGGAGGCGCAGGAAGCGCAACTGGTGAAGAACTTCCGCCGCCCGACCCGCAGCGACATTGCGGTGGCCAGCCTGACCACCCTGCCCGACTTCAACAGCATCAAGATCTTCCCGGTGAGCCAGGACGCGGCCGCCAAGGAGTACGAAACCGTCGTCGCCGCCTGGAACCAGGCCGTGGCCAAGGCCAAGTAAGGTCCGCGCCAGAGGTTTGCGCCAAGCAAGAACGCCACCTTCGGGTGGCGTTTTCGTTTCAGGCTTGCGCCGCTGGCGCGGGCCGCAACGGCCGGTCGCATCCCGCCTACGCGGCCATGCGTCCCGCCGCCAGCACCACCTGCCGGCCGCAACGCGCCGCCAGTTGGGGATCGTGCGTCACCAGCACCAGCGTGGTGCCGTGCTCGCGGTGCAGGTCGAACATCAGGTCGATGACGGTGACGCCGGTGGCGGCGTCCAGGCTGCCCGTGGGTTCATCGGCGAACAGCAGGTCGGGCTGCACCACGAAGGCGCGCGCCAGCGACACGCGCTGCTGCTCGCCGCCGGACAGGGTGCGCGGATAATGATGCAGGCGCGCCCCCAGCCCGACGCGCTCGAGCATGGCCTGGGCCGCCTCGCGCGCCGGCTGGCCCGCCAGTTCCAGCGGCAGCATGACGTTTTCCAGCGCAGTCAGGTTCGGCAGCAACTGGAATGACTGGAACACGAACCCCACGTGATTGGCCCGCAGGCGCGCGCGGCCGTCCTCGTCCAGGGCGAACAGGTCCTGCCCGGCCAGGCGCACGCTGCCCGCGCTGGGAACATCCAGCCCGGCCAGCAGTCCCAACAGGGTGGACTTGCCCGACCCGGAGCTGCCGGTGATGGCCACGGCGCTGCCCGCCGCCACCGTAAAATCGATGTCTTCCAGGATAGACAGCGTCCCGCCGGCATCGGCCACCCGCTTGCCCAGCCCTTTCACCTCGATCGAATTCTTGCTATCCATGCGCCTGATTCCCCTGATTCGCCGTTCACTACTGATATCCACGCTGGCCACGGCCACCCTGATGGCGCCCGCCCACGCTCAGACCGCCCCGGCAGCCCAGGGTTCCGCGCAACGCACCGTGCTGGTGGTGGGCGACAGCCTAGCCGCCGAGTACGGCATCAAGCGCGGCACCGGCTGGGTGCCGCTGCTGTCCGCGCGGCTTTCCGAACAATACCCGAAGTACAAGGTCGTCAACGCCAGCATCAGCGGCGACACCACCAGCGGCGGCGTCGCCCGCCTGCCGGCGCTGCTGCGCCAGCACGAGCCGGCGGTGGTGGTGCTGGAGCTGGGCTCGAACGACGCCCTGCGCGGGCTGCCGCTGAACATGACGGAGCAGAACCTGCGCGCCATGGCGCAGGCGGCGCGTAAAGCCGAGGCCGAGGTGGTCATCGTCGGCATGCAGATCCCGCCCAACTACGGCCGCGACTACACCCAGCGCTTCGCCCAGGTGTTTCCCACCGTCGCCAAAGACGAAAACGCCCGGCTCGTGCCCTTCCTGATGGAAGGTATCGCAACGAACCGGGCGATGTTCCAGGCCGACGGCATCCATCCCAACGAGGACGCCCAGCCCCAACTGCTGGACAATGTGTGGCCGGCGCTGCGGCCCTTGCTGCAATGACGCGGGCCTGAGCGGCCCGCGACCTGCCGCGCGGCCGATCAGCCCGCCGCCTGCTGCGAGGCGTCGCCGCCGCGGATGGCGTCGGCGGCCGCCGGCAGCACCTGCACCTTGTATTCCTCGCGCAGCATGCGCACCAGCGCTTCGCTCTCGGCCTGGCCCCAGGCGCCCGCCAGTTGCTGCGCCAGGCGTTCCTTGTCTGCGGCCTCGACCGTGCCGGCCTCGACCTTCTCCAGGCGCACCAGCGTGTAATCGGCGCCCGACTGCACGCCGGTATAGGCCGGCAGCTTGGCGGCCGGCAGGCGCATCACGGCGTCCAGCACCGAGCGCGGCAGGTTCTTGGGATCCTGGCGCGACACCACCAGCGGACCGCCGAAGCCTTCCGGCGCGGCGGCCGGGTTGGCCTGGTCGGCCGCCAGCGCGGCTTCGCCGGCCTTCTTGGCGGCTTCGGCCGAACGCTCGTCCAGCAGCTTGGCGCGGATCGAATCGCTGACCTTCTCCAGCGCCGGCACGTGGGCCGGTTCCACGGCGGCCACGCGCACCGCCAACATGGTGTCCGGCGACAGCTCGATCACGCCGGAGTTCTGCTTTTCACGCAGCACGTCGGGCGAGAACAGCACCTGGCGCACGCGCGGGTTGTCCAGCAACGCCGCGTCCGGGCTGTCCACGGCGGAGCCCGGGCCGGCCTGGTCGGCGGGCAGCAGGCCTTCGCGCGTCACGCCCGAGGCGGTGCGCAGCTTCAGGCCGACCGCGTCGGCGGCCGGCTGCAGGCTGTCGCGCTGGTCATAGACCTGCTTGTTCAGTTGGCTGGCCATTTCCGAGAAACGCACGGCGGCCAGTTGCTTGCGCACTTCGGCGGTGATCTGGCTCTTGACCTCGGCCAGCGGCTTGATCGAGGCCGGCTGGATCTCGGTGACCTTGATGACGTGGAAGCCCGACGGGCTTTCGACCACGCCCGACACCTGGTCCTTGGACTGGCTGAAGATCGCCTTTTCCAGCGGGCCGGACAGCATGCCCGGCGCCAGCCAGCCCAGGTCGCCGCCATTGGCGGCCGAACCGGCGTCCTGCGAATTCTTGCGGGCCAGCTCGGCGAATTGCGCCGGGTCGGCGGCGGCCTGCGTGGCCAGAGCCTCGGCCTTGGCGCGGGCGGCCTTGCGCGCATCGTCCGAGGCGCCGGCCGGCACTTCGATCATGATGTGGCTGGCGCGGCGGCGCTCGGGCTGGCCGAAGCGGTTCTTGTTCTGCTCGTAGTACGAGGCCAGGTCCTCGTCCTTGACCTGCACACCCTCGGTGGCGGCGGCTTCGTTCAGCACCAGGTACTGCACCTGGACCTGCTCGGGAATCTGCAATTGCTGCTTGTTGGCGTCGTACCAGGCCTGGATGTCGGCCGGGGTGACCGTCACTTGCGAGCGGAAATCGGCGGCGGCGAAGCGGCGCAGTTGCACCGTGCGCTGCTGCGTCAGGGCGGTTTCGAGCGACGCCACCACTTCCGAAGGCGCGCTGGCCGACTGGCCGACCGGCTCGAGCACGCGGGCCACGGCCAGATCGCGGCGCAGGCCGGCTTCGAACGACGTCGGCGACATGCCCTGGGCCGCCAGCACCTGGCGGTAGCGCTCGGGCGAGAAGCGGCCGTTGTCCTGCACTTCCGGGATCGCGGCAATGGTATTGCGCAGCGTTTCGTCAGACACCGAGAAGCGGTTGTCCACGGCCACGTTCGCCAGCAAGCGCTGGTTGATGAGCTGGTTCAGCAGCGCTTCGCGCAGTTGCGGCGTGTCGATCACGGCCGGGTCGAACTGCGCGCCCAGGCGCTGCCGATATTGTTCAAGCTGGTTGCGGTGCGCCTGGTCGAACTCCGAGCGGGAAATGGGCTGGCCGGCGACCGTCGCCAGTTCCGGCTCCTTGCGCATGAAGCTCTCATAGCCCTGAATCCCGACGAGGAAGAAGGAAGGCACAATCAGAAGCAGCAGGATGAACTGCATCCAGCGCCGGTGGCTGCGAATAAATTCGAACATGGAATCCCTGTTGCCGCACTCGGGAGGAGACTTCCGCCCGGGCCGCACGAAAACGCATAAAAAAAGGCGAATCTCATTCGCCCTATTCCCATACCGGTCAAACCGGGTCAGCGGGCGGATTTTAGCATTTCTCATTCGTCCCGCAGCGTCTGCTTACATCGACCCGCCCGGCGCCCCCGCGCGCCCGACGACGAGGCTTGCCACCCCCACGGAAGCCGGCCCGGGTCAACCCGGGAAACCCCGGTTTTCGCCTTCCGCCCCCCCTCGTATCGTGACCTTCGGGCCGCCACGCCACGCCCGCCGTCTTCCTTCCTTTCTCACAGAGGTGACTTTCCATGCCGTTCCCGCTCTCACGTCCGCTCGTCCTGCGTGCCGCGCTCGCCCTGGGCTTCCTGGGCAGCGTCTCCTTCGCCGCGCTGGCCGCGCCCGTCGCCGCCGTGCATGAAGCCGCCGAGCAGCAGAAACAAGGCATGCTCGACACCATGCGCGACCTGGTCAACATCGAATCGGGCAGCAGGGACGTGGAAGGCGTCGAACGCATCGCCGCCCTCATCGGCGAACGCTTGAAGGCGCTGGGCGGCACCGTCGAGATCCTCCAGCCCACCGACATCTTCCGCCTGGACGACACGCCGGAGCGCGTCGGCCCCATGGTGCACGCCGAATTCAAGGGCAGCGGCCAGAAAAAGATCATGCTGATCGCGCACATGGACACCGTCTACCGCAACGGCATGCTCAAGGACCAGCCCTTCCGCATCGACGGCGACCGCGCCTACGGCCTGGGCATCGCCGATGACAAGCACGGCGTCGCCATCATCCTGCACACCGTGGCCCTGCTGCAAAAACTGGACTTCAAGGATTACGGCACCCTGACCGTGCTGATCAACGGCGACGAGGAAATCAGCTCGCCGGGCGCCCGCGCCACCATCACCCGGCTGGGCGCCGACCAGGACGCCGTCTTCTCCTTCGAAGGCGGCGGCGCCGAGGGCCGCCTGACCCTGGCCACCAGCGGCATCGGCGCCGCCTACCTGACCGTGCAGGGCAAGACCTCGCACGCCGGCGCCCGTCCCGAGGGCGGCGTCAACGCCCTGACCGAGCTGTCCCACCAGATCCTGCAACTGAAAGACCTGTCCAAGCCCGAGGAAGGCCTGAAACTGAATTGGACCGTGGCCCAGGCCGGCACCAACCGCAATGTCATCCCCGGCCAGGCGACCGCCCAGGCCGACGCCCGCGCCCTCAAGGTCGCCGACTTCGACGCGCTCGAACGCACCTTGCAGGAACGCATCCAGAAGAAACTGCTGCCCGAGGCCAAGGTCAGCGTCAAATTCGAAGTGCGCCGCCCGCCGCTGGAAGCCACCCCTGCCTCGCGCGCCCTCGCCAACCACGGCGTCGCCATCTACCAGGAACTCGGCCTGCCCATGAAAGTCATCGACCGCGCCAGCGGCGGCGGCACCGACGCCGCCTTCGCCGCCCTCAAGGCCCGCGGCCCCGTCATCGAAGGCATGGGCCTGAGCGGCTTCGGCGCCCACTCCAACGACGCCGAATACATCCAGATCCCCTCCATCGTCCCCCGCCTCTACCTGGCCGCCCGCATGATCATGGACGTCTCCCAGGACAAGGCCCCGATGAAATAAGCGCAAGGCGCCTGCGGCGGCCCCGCCCTCCCAACCCGCGGGCGCCGGACAGACGGCCCCAGCAAGCAGTCCCTCCGCCAGCAACTCCCCACCTCCCCCAGGAAGATGCGCCCACCGCAAGCACCCCCCACGTATGTCCGGCCAGGCCGCGCAGGGCGGCCTGGCCGGACGGGCGCCAGCAAATCTTTCAGCCCCCCAATCCTTCCCACAAAGCCCAAGCACACCGCCCGCCCCGGCGACGCCCCGAACTTTCCCACCACGAGCGGCTGCGGGGCCGTGGCGCGGGGCCGGGGCGTGTAGAGGCGCGCGCGACGGAATCCGAAGGAGCCGCAGGCGACAAGGATGAGGACGCGCTGTCCGGCGCGCAGGCGCCGGACAAGCCTCGTAGCCCCGGCCCCGCGCCACGGCCCCGCAGCCGCGCCAAAAGAACCGAACCCGCGACACAGGCACGAAGCCAGAACCCGCCCCCACACGACAGGAAAGGAACCCCCAGAACAGAGTATCCTTCCACCCTGTCCCAAAGAACCCCAAAAGCATCAAAGAAATGACCGCATCCCTCCCCACCTGGCCCTATTCCCGCCACATCGCCCACCGCGGCGGCGGCCGCCTGGCCCCGGAGAACACCCTCGCCGCCATGCACGTCGGCGCCGAACACGGCTTCACCATGTTCGAATACGACGTCAAGCTCAGCCGCGACAACGTCCTCGTCCTGATGCATGACGACGACGTCGACCGCACCTCCAACGGCCACGGTCCCGCCGCCGCCAAGACCTTCAGCGAACTGGCGCAACTGGACTTCGGGAGCTGGCACTCCGCCGCCTACGCCGGCGAACCCCTGCCCACCTTCGCCGCCGTGGCCCGCTACACCGTCGCCAACGGCATCGCCAGCAACGTCGAGATCAAGCCCTGCCCCGGCCGCGAAGCCGAAACTGGCGCCGCCGTCGCCCTGGCCGCCCGTGAACTCTGGAAAGGCGCCGCCGTGGCCCCGCTGCTGTCCTCCTTCGCCGAGGAAGCCCTGCAGGCCGCCAAGGACGCCGCGCCCGAACTGCCGCGCGCCCTGCTGGTCGAGAAGGTGCCCGCCGACTGGCTCGACCGCCTGGTCAAATACGACTGTGTCGCCCTGAACATCAACCAGAAGGACGCCACGCGCGAACTGATCGACGCCGTGCACGCCGCCGGCTACCGCATCGCCGCCTGGACCGTCAACGACCCCGAGCGCGCCCGCCTGCTGCTGGATTGGGGCATCGACGGCATCTTCACCGACGAACTGGCCGCCATCCGGCCGGCCGCCTGAGGCCCCCGCCCCGTGTTCAGCTATCGCCACGCCTTCCACGCCGGCAACCATGCCGACGTGCTCAAGCACGCCATCCTGGTCCACACCCTGGACTATTTCAACCGCAAGGACGCGCCCTACTGGGTCATCGACACCCACGCCGGCGCCGGCCTCTACAGCCTGGACAGCGACTGGGCTGCCAAGACCTCGGAGTTCGCCGACGGCATCGGCCGCCTGTGGGAACGCGACGACCTGCCGCCCCTGCTGGCCGACTACGTCGCCCGCATCCGCGCCTTCAACACCAACGGCCGCCTCAAGCGCTACCCCGGCTCGCCCTGGCTGACGCTGGACGCGCTGCGTCCGTCCGACCGCCTGCGGCTGTTCGAAATGCACCCGACCGAGATCGACACCCTGGTCGGCAACCTCGAACACATGGACCGCACCGCGCAGCGCCAGACCACCATCTACGGCGACGACGGCTTCGAAGGCGTCAAGGCCCTGCTGCCGCCGCCGACGCGCCGCGGCATGGTGCTGATCGACCCGTCCTATGAAGACAAGAACGACTACCGCCGCACGCTGATCACCGTCAAGGAATGCGTCAAGCGCTTCGCCACCGGCACCATCGCCGTCTGGTATCCGCTGGTGCAGCGCCGCGAGGCCAGCGAAATGGCGCGCCACTTCGAGAACCTCAAGGTCAAGAGCTGGTTGCACGCCACGTTGACGGTCAAGAAGGCCACCATCGACGGCTACGGCCTGCACGGCAGCGGCATGTTCCTGATCAACCCGCCGTGGACGCTGCACGACGGCCTCAAGCAGGCCATGCCCTACCTGGCGCGCGAACTCGGCCAGGACGAGCGCGCCGGCTTCACGCTGCAGTACCGCGAGAATCCGTTCCCCGTGCCGAAGAAGCAGTCGGACGACTGATTGCCGCCCGGCAGCGCATGAAAAAACCGGCCCCGCGTTGCACAACGCGGGGCCGGTTTTTTCATGCAGGGCGCACGCGGCCCGCTCAGGATTCGCCGACCACCGTCAGGCGCCAGATTTCCAGCCCGCGCACCAGGATCTCGCCCGCCTCCGCGATATGCGCCTCGAGCAGCCGGCAGGCCCGCTCGACCTCGCCATGGCGCACGGCGTCCAGCAGCTCCAGGTGCTCGCGCTGCGAGCCCGGATCCCATGCGACGCACGACGCCGTCACATGCATGTAGCGCGTGCGCGATTCATGCAGCATGTCGATCGTCGCCAATAGCCGCGGCATCGCGCACGGCCGGTACAGCGCCTCGTGGAAGGCGCGGTTGGCCGCCTCCCAGTCGCGCATGTCGCGCGCCTGGTCGCCCGCGTCGATCGCGGCCTGCGCCCGCGCCAGGTCGCCGGCGCTCATCGCCGCCATCGCATGGCGCAGCGCCAGCGATTCGAGCGCGCCGCGCATCCGCGTGATCTCCACGATCGACGCCTCGTCCAGCGAACTGACCCGCACGCCCTTGCGCGGCTCGCTCACCAGCAGTCCGCGCGCCTCCAAACGGCGGAACGCCTCGCGCACCGGCACATGGCTGGCGCCGAACTCCGCCGCCAGCGCGTCCTGACCCACCCGCTCGCCGGGCCGCAACTGGCCTGTGATGATGCGCTCGACCAGCGCGCGCGCGATGCGTCCAGGCAAGGTGTCGTCGTCGTCGCGGGAGGCGCCGTGGGCCAGGGTCATGCCGCCTCCCGCGCCTGCCAAAGCGGGCCGCAGGCGGATTGCGTGGCGGCGGCCAGACTGCCGTCCGCGACCTGGGCGCGCAATAGCGCGATGTCGTCATGGACCCAGCGGTCATCGCCAAGCATTGGCGGCACCACCGCCCGCACCGCGGACCAGGCCGCGGCCGTGCCCGCGCCGACCGGATAGGCGGCCAGATCGGGCTCGGCCAGATCCAGCGCCTGCGCGGCCAGCAGCAGCTCGACAGCCACCACCGCCTGGCTGTTCTGGACCACGGTGCGCGTGCGGCGCGCCGCGAAACACGAGTTGCTGATGTGGTCCTCGGTATTGCCCTTGGCGGGCAGGCTGGTGGCGCTGGCCGGGCCGCACAGGCCCATGTTTTCCAGCACCAGCCCCGTACCCATGCTCTGTGCCACCGAAAAGCCGGTATTGATGCCGGGGCGCTGCGCGATCAGGTTGGCCGGCAGGCCGAAATTGCAGGCCGGGTCGACCAACCGCGCGCTGCGACGGTCGCAGATCGCCGACAGGTCGGTCACCGCCAGCGCCAGCAGATCCATGGCCTGGGCGATGTATTGCCCATGGAAGTGGCCGCCCGAGACGATGGCGTAGCCCGCGTCTTCCGGGAAGATCAGCGGATTGTCGGTGGCGCTGTTCATTTCGGTCGCGAGGATGCCGTCGACGTAGTCCAGCGCGTCCAGCACCGGTCCGTAGACCTGCGGCACGCAGCGCAGCGAATAGACGTCCTGAATGCGCGGGGCCAGCGGCGGCGCGTGCGGCGTGCCCGCCTGCGCCGGATCCAGGCCGGGCGTCCCGCGCAGGCGCACCTGTCGGGCCGGCTCGGTGCAGCGCCGGCTGCCCGCCACCAACTGGCGAATCGCCGCGGCCACCCGCCGCTGGCCGCGATGCGGACGCGCCAGCATGACGCGGTCCTCGAAACACGACAATTCGCCGCGCAGCGCCTCCAGCGTCATGGCCATCGACAACGTCGCGCCGCCCAGCAGCTCGCGCGCGTCGTGCGCGGCCAGCACCGCGTAGGCGAGCGAGGCCGTCGCGCCGTTGATCAGCGCGGTCGCGTCCTTGGCCTGCACGTCCATCGTGGCGGCCATGCCGGCCTGTTCGAAGGCGTGCGCGGCCGGCATCACCTCGTTCCGGTAGGTGACGCGCGATTGCGGCAAGCCCATCAGGGCGCCGCTCATCAGGGCCAGGGGCGCCAGGTCGCCGCTGGCGCCGACGCTGCCCTTGGACGGCACCACCGGCGTGATGCCGTGGTTCAGCATGGCGATGAGCCGGTCGATGATCGCGACCCGCACGCCGGAATGATTGCTGGCGAAGGCGTTCACGCGCAACGCCATCATGGCCCGCACCACCTCGTCCGGCATCGGCTCGCCCGTGCCGGCCGAATGCGAACGCACCAGGCTGGCCTGGAATGTGGCGATCTCCGCCGGCGCGATGCGTTGGCTCTTGAGCGCCCCCACGCCGGTATTGAAGGCGTACATCAGCGGCGCGGCGTCGTTGAGCCAGTGCGATTCGATGTAGCCGCGCGTGGCGTCCAGCGCCTGGCGGGCGGCGTCGGCCAGGGCGACGGTGGCGCCGCCGCGCGCGATGGCAACGACGTCCTCGGCGCGCAAGTGCGCGCCGTCCAGCGAAATGACGGGAATGTTCATGGGCAGGGGCCTGGTCAATTTTTATAGATTATCTATAAAATTTCCTGACGTGACAAGAAATCCACGGTCCGTGCGAGGCCCCCTCTCTTCCCCGGCCCCCAGCCCCCGGCCCCAGCCCCCGGCCCCCAGCGCCAGTCACGCCAGTCACGCCAACTGCGCCTGCCCGGACGGCCGCTCAAGACGAAGAAGAGGCTGCCCCGCGGGGCAGCCTCTTCCATGCATGGCTCGCCCTCAGGCGGCCGCGCCTTCCGCTTCCACCTGGCGCAGCGCCTCCTGCGCCCGCGCCAGCTTGGCGGCCGCGTCGCGCAGCGCGGTGCGCAGGCCTTCCTCGATGACCGGATGGTAGAACGGCATTTCCAGCATGCGCGCCACGGTCAGCTCCTGTTGCACGGCCCAGGCCAGCAGATGACCGATGTGCTCGGCGCTGGGGCCGACCATTTCCGCGCCCAGGAAACGGCCGGTGGCGATATCGGCGTACACGTGCAGCAGGCCGCGGTTCTTCAGCATCACCCGCGAACGGCCCTGGTCGCCGAAATCGACCTCGCCCGTCACGAAGGTGCCCGGCGTCAGGCGGGCATGGCCCTGCCCGGCCAACGCGATCTGCGGATCCGAGAACACCACCGCCAGCGGCGCGCGGCGCAGGCCCTGGCGCACTTCCGGATAACGCGCCGCGTTCTCGCCGGCGATGCGGCCTTCGTCGGCCGCCTCGTGCAGCAGCGGCGCGTCGGCGTTGGCGTCGCCGGCGATGAAGATCGCCGAATCGCCCGCCTGCATGGTGTCGCGGTCGAACAACGGCACCCCTTGCGCGTTCAACTGCAGCGAGGTGTTCTCCAGGCCCAGGCCGTCCACATTGGGGCGGCGGCCGGTGGCCACCAGCGCGTAGTCGAAGCGTTCAGTGCGTTCGGTGTTGTCCAGCGCCACGTAGCGCACCTCGACCTCGTCGCCGACGCGCTGGGTTTCCAGCACGCGCGCATCCGGGTCCAGGTAGAACTCCTGCTGGAAGATCTTGCGGGCGCTGTGGCGCACCTGCGGGTCGCTGATGCCGCCCAGGCTGCCGCTGACGCCGAACACGCGCACCTCGACGCCCAGCCGCGCCAGCGCCTGGCCCAGTTCCAACCCGATCACGCCGGGGCCGAACACCGCCACGCGGCGCGGCAGGTCATCCCAGGCGAACACATCGTCGTTGAGCACCAGGCGGTCGCCCAGCCCCCGGAACGGCGGCGGCACCGACGGCCGCGAGCCGGTCGCGATCACCACGCGGGACGCATGGATCTCGGTGTGGTCGTCGACCCGCAGCACCGTGTCCGATTCGAAGCGGGCGTAGCCGCGGATCTTGTCTTCGGCCGGGATGTTCTCCACGCCCTCCAGCACGAAGCCGACGAAACGGTCGCGCTCGCGCTTGACGCGGTCCATCACCTCTTCGCCGTTGACCGTGACCTCGCCCTCGACGTGCACGCCGAACGGCGCGGTGTGCGCGGCGTGATACGCGGCCTCGGCGGCGGCAATCAGCAGCTTGGAAGGCATGCAGCCGACGCGGGCGCAGGTGGTGCCATAAGGACCGCCTTCGATCAGCAGCGCGCGCTTGCCCGCGGCCTTTGCGGCGCGGTAGGCGGCCAGGCCGGCGGTGCCGGCGCCGAGGACGGCGATATCGGTGTGCAGAGTCTTCATGAGAGGGATCCCCCGGTGTAGCGTGGAGCAGACATTGTCAAAGGCGGATTCCGCCTTGTTGCGCACCCTCAGGGACGAACGCCGTCCCGCAGCGCCCGCCGGGGCCGCGCGAAGATGCGGAAAAAGGGAAACCGGCGCGCCGGACCGCTCCTCGCGGGAGCGGCTGCGGCAAGGGAAAGGGAGCGCGTCCCCTTCCCGCCAGCATCAGGCGAAGTGCGCCTTCAGGTCGTCCAGGCCGCCGATCAGCGAACCGTTGATGAACACCTGCGGAGCGGTGCCCTTGCCGGACACGGCGCCGATCACGCGGCCGCGCACCTTGTTCTCCAGCGGGATCTCGATCGGGGCATAGCCCTTGTCTTCGAGCAGCGCCTTGGCTTCCACGCAGAACGGGCAGCCGGGCTTGGAGAACACCACCACCTGGTCGGGCTTCTTGGCCGTCGGGGCGAAGTGAGCCAGCATGGTGTCGGCGTCCGACACTTCAAACGGGTCGCCTTCCTTCTCGGGCTCGATGAACATCTTCTGCACCACGCCGTCCTTGACGAGCATGGAGTAGCGCCAGCTGCGCTTGCCGAAGCCCAGGTCGCTCTTGTCGACCAGCATGCCCATGCCGGCGGTGAATTCACCGTTGCCGTCGGGCAGCAGCGTGATGTTGGACGACTCCTGGTCCTTGGCCCATTCGTTCATGACGAAGGTGTCGTTGACCGACACGCAGACGATGCTGTCGACGCCGGCGGCGGCGAAGGCCGGAGCCAGTTCGTTGTAGCGCGGCAGGTGGGTCGACGAGCAGGTCGGCGTGAAAGCGCCGGGAAGCGAAAAGACCACGACCGTCTTGTTCTTGAACAGGTCGTCGGTCGTGACCTTTTTCCAGGTGTTGCCCTCGCGAACGGGGAACGTTACGTTGGGAACACGTTGGCCTTCACGGTTTTGCAGCATGCAATCTCTCCTTGGGGTAGCGGGGTCTTGTTCAACCACCATGGAAAGAATGATAAACGTCAGCTATCAATTATTCAAATTTAATTAATTTAATTGATTGATAGCTTAAAACAATAATCAAATAGCCGCCGTCAGGTTTTTTCTATCATACGCCCGACGGCAGCCGGCCGTCACACGTCACACGCGCTGCGGCTCGTAGCCGGCATCGCGGATCGCGGCCTCGACCTTATCAGCCTGGTCGGTGCCCGTGACGGTGACGCGATGCGCGGGCAGGTCCACCGCCACGCTGGCGCCCGGCGCCGCCGCCGTCACCGCGCCGGTGATGGTCTTGACGCAGTGGCCGCAGGTCATGTCGGGGACTTGGAATTCGATGCTCATGGTGTTCTCCATAGGAATCAGGGGGGATTGCCGCACCGCCTCCGGTGCCAGCTCCATTTGAGCTTAGACCTTCCCATTATAGGAAGGTCAAGCGTAGAATAGTCCTTGACCTTCCCATCATGGGAAGGATGAAACTGGGGTCTTCCTACCTCAACCGAGACAGCCATGAGCGTTGCCAACCCTTCCGTCGAGCTTGAACTTGCCATCGAAGGCATGACCTGCGCGTCCTGCGTGAAGCGCGTGGAAAAGGCCCTGACCCGCGTGCCGGGCGTCGCCCAGGCCCAGGTCAACCTGGCCACCGAACGCGCCCTGGTGGCCTATGATCCGGCCGCGGCCCAGCCCGATGCCCTGGTCGCGGCCGTGGTCAAGATGGGCTACGAGGCCCGTCCGATCGCCGCCCAGGACGACCACGCCGAACGCCAGTCCGAAGCGCGCGACGCCGAGGCGCGGCGCCTGCAGCGCGCCTTCATCGCCGCCCTGGCGCTGACGCTGCCGGTGTTCGCGCTGGAAATGGGCTCGCACCTGATCCCCGCCATGCACCACTGGGTGCTGGCGAACATCGGCCAGCAAAATAGCTGGCTGCTTCAGTTCGTGTTGACCACGGCGGTGCTGGCCTGGCCCGGCCGCCACTTCTTCAGCAAGGGGCTGGCGGCCTTGTGCCGCCGCGCGCCCGAGATGAACTCGCTGGTCGCGCTGGGCGCCGGCGCGGCCTGGGGGTATTCGGTCGTCGCCACCTTCGCCCCCGCCTGGCTGCCGGAGAGCGCCCGCAACGTCTATTACGAAGCCGCCGCCGTCATCGTCACGCTGATCCTGCTGGGCCGCACGCTGGAAGCGCGCGCCAAGGGCAAGACCGGCGCCGCCATCAAGCGCCTGATCGGGCTGCAGCCGCGCACCGCGCGCGTCATGCGCGACGGCCAGCCGCGAGACATCGCCATCGAGCAGGTGCGCAAGGGCGACATCGTGGTGGTGCGCCCTGGCGAAAAGATCCCGCTGGACGGCGAGATCATCGAGGGCAGCTCGTACGTCGATGAATCAATGCTGACCGGCGAACCGGTGCCCGTGGAAAAGCAGCCGGGCATGCAGGCGACCGGCGGCACGCTCAATACATCCGGCAGCTTCACGCTGCGCGTCACCCACACCGGCGCCGACACCATGCTGGCCCGCATCATCCGCATGGTCGAGGCCGCCCAGGGCGCGCGCCTGCCGATCCAGGCGCTGGTGGACCAGGTCACCGCCTGGTTCGTGCCGGCCGTCATGGGCATGGCGCTGCTGACCTTCCTGGCCTGGTTCTTCCTCGGCCCCACGCCGGCGCTGTCGCATGCGCTGGTCAACGCAGTGGCGGTGCTGATCATCGCCTGCCCCTGCGCCATGGGCCTGGCCACGCCGACCTCGATCATGGTCGGCACCGGCCGCGCCGCCGAAATGGGCGTGCTGTTCCGCCAGGGCGACGCCCTGCAGACGCTGCGCGACGTGCAGGTGGTGGCCTTCGACAAGACCGGCACCCTGACGCTGGGCAAGCCCACCCTGACCGAACTTGCGCCGGCCGCCGGCTTCGCCGACCGCGACGTGCTGCAATGGGTCGCCTCGGTGCAGGCGCGCTCCGAACATCCGATCGCGCTGGCCATCGTGGCGGCCGCCGCCGAACGCCAGATCGACCTGTTGCCGGCGGAAGGCTTCGCCGCCATCACCGGCGCCGGGGTCGAAGCCAGCGTGGCCGGCAAGCGCGTGCTGGCCGGCGCCGACCGCCTGATGGCCGAGCGCGGCATCGACGTCAGCGCCTTCGGCCAGCGCGCCGAACAATGGGGCGACGAGGGCAAGACGCCGATCTACGTCGCCATCGACGGCCAGGCGGCCGCCATGATGGCCGTGACCGACCCGGTCAAGCCGTCGGCCGTGGACGCCATCGCCGCGCTGCACGCACAGGGCCTGAAGACCGCCATGATCACCGGCGACAACCGCCATACGGCGCAGGCCGTGGCGCGCCAATTGGGCATCGACGAAGTGCGCGCCGAGGTGCTGCCCGACGGCAAGGTCGAGGCCATCGCCGCGCTGCGCGCCGGCGGCCGCAAGCTGGCCTTCGTCGGCGACGGCATCAACGACGCGCCGGCGCTGGCCGCGGCCGACACCGGCATCGCCATCGGCACCGGCACCGACGTCGCCATCGAGGCCGCATCCGTAGTGCTGATGGCCGACGATCTGCACGGCGTGCCCAACGCCATCGCGCTGAGCCGCGCCACGCTGGCCAACATCCGCCAGAACCTGTTCTGGGCCTTCGCCTATAACGCCGCGCTGATCCCGCTGGCGGCCGGCGCGCTGTACCCGGCCTACGGCCTGTCGCTGTCGCCGATCTTCGCGGCCGGCGCCATGGCGCTGTCCAGCGTCTTCGTGCTGGGCAACGCGCTGCGCCTGAAGACATTCCGCCCCCCGCGCGCCGCGCACTGACGCGCCGTTCTTCCAGGAGACCGCATATGAACATCGGACAAGCCGCGCAGGAATCCGGCATCTCGGCCAAGATGATCCGCTACTACGAGAGCATCGGCCTGATCGGCCCGGCGCTGCGCAAGGACTCGGGCTACCGGGTCTACAGCGAGCACGACCTGCACACGCTGCGCTTCGTGCGGCGCGCGCGCGACCTGGGTTTCTCGGTGGAACAGATGAACGAGCTGCTGGCGTTGTGGCGCGACCGCAGCCGCGCCAGCGCCGACGTCAAGCGCATCGCGCTCGAACACGTGGCCGAACTGGAACGCAAGGCCTGCGCGCTGCGCGACATGGCCGCCACGCTCAAGCACCTGGCGCACAACTGCCACGGGGATGATCGACCCGATTGCCCCATCCTGGAAAACCTGGGGCGCTCCCAGTAAGAAAAAAGGGCAAGCCAACCGGCTTGCCCTTCTTGCATGCGGCCCGGTCGACGCCGGGGCGGGTCACGCCTGGCTTTGCGCCGGCGTCTCGCCCTCGGCCGCGACGCGGGCGTGGTAGGCCTCGGTGGCCGCCTGCTTGGACGCGGCCTTCTCGGCGGCCGCGGCGGCCTTTTCCGCTTCCGCGGCGGCCGCATCGGCCGCCTGCTGCAAGGCGCGCTGGCGGGCGCGCTCCTGCACTTCGCGCACGCCCTCGGCATCCAGCGATTCGAACACCGCGATCGACTCCACGTGCCCGGTGTGCGGGAACATGTTGATGACGCCGGCGCTCTTGAGCAGGTAGCCGCCCTCGTGCACCATGATGGCGGCGTCGCGCGCCAGCGTGGCGGGATTACAGGACACGTAGACGATGCGACGCGGGCGCTCCTCGGCTTTCAGTTGCGACAGCGCCTGCGCCACGGCCTGCGCGCCTTCGCGCGGCGGATCGATCAGCATGCGGTCGAAGAAGCCCAGGCCGCGCAGCCATTCGACGTCCACCTCGAACAGGTTGAGGGTGGCGAAACTGGTGCGCTCGCCCAGCCCGTGGCGCGCGGCGGCCTCATGGGCGCGGTCGGTCAGCGCCTTGCTGCCCTCCACGCCCACGGCCTCGCGGCCCTGGGTGGCCAGCGGCAGCGTGAAGTTGCCCAGGCCACAGAACAGGTCGGCGACGCGGTCCGTCGGCTGCACTTCCAGCAGCGTGAGCGCGCGCGACACCATGGAACGGTTGATGGCGTGATTGACCTGGGTGAAGTCGGTCGGCCGGTACGGCATGCGCAGGCCGAATTCGGGCATGGTGTAGGTCAGCGCGTCGCGGTGCTCGGGCACCAGCGGATGCACCGTGTCCGGACCCTTGGGCTGCAGCCACCATTGCACGTTGTGCTTGTCGGCGAAGGCGCGCAGCACGGCGATGTCGTTGTCGGTCAGCGGCAGCAGGTGGCGCAGCACCAGCGCGGTCACGCCGTCGCCCAGCGACACTTCCACCTGTGGCAGGCGGTCGGGCGCGGACATCGACGCGATCATGGCGCGCAGCGGCATCAGCAGGTCGCTGACGTGGCGCGGCAGCACATGGCATTCGCGCATGTCGGCCACGTAGCTGCTCTTGCGCTCGTGAAAGCCCACCAGCACCCCGCCCTTCTTGGGCACCACGCGCACCGACAGGCGGGCGCGGTAGCGGTAGCCCCAGGTCGGGCCATGCAGCGGCGCCAGGATGCGGGCCGGACGCAGCTTGCCGACGTGCCAGAAGGTGTCTTCGAGCGAACGCTGCTTGATCGCCACCTGCGTGGACGGTTCGAGATGCTGCATGGCACAGCCGCCACAGACGCCGAAATGCGGGCAACGCGGCGCCACGCGCTGCGACGAGGGGCGCATCACCTGGTCAACCCGCGCGATTTCATAGGACGGTTTGCGGCGCACGGTGGTCGCCGTGACCCGCTCGCCGGGCAAGGCGCCTTCCACGAACACGACCTTGCCATCGCGGCGGGCGATGCCCCGGGCTTCCAGGTCCAGGGATTCGATACTCAAAACGTCAGACATCTCACGCAGTCCAGAAAATTCACGCAACCCGGCATTGTAAGAGGATTCGGCGGCGCCCCGCCCGCGCCCGAAAAAAAGGGGGACTTGCCGGAGACGGCCCGCCGGGCAGTCTCCATCAAGCCCCCCAAAAGCCGGCGCCGGTCAGGGCGCCGCCACGGATGGGAATCAGAACGAACGCGACACCGAGAACACGGCGCCCAGGCGGCCCGACGGATGGCCGTACTTGGTCGGCAGCCAGTTGTCCTTGGTGGCGCCGACGGCGGCCAGGCCCAGCACCCAGCCCTTCAGGTCCTTGGTCACGCCGAGCTTGTAGTCGACGTAATGGCCGATGGAGTCGCCGTCCATGTTGACCTGGTTCTTGAGCTTCTGGTAACCCAGATGGCCCACCAGTCCCCAGCCGTCGCCCAGGTCGAAGTTGGCGGTGCCGTCCAGGTACCAGGTGCCCTTGCTGTCGGGCGTGCTGAAGAAGTCGCTGGGCGTGTAGGAATACTTGAGGGTGTAGTTGGCGTAGGTCGCGGCCAGATAAAGGTCGGTGTTGTTGTAATTGCCGCCCTTGGGCGAGCTGGAGCCGGGATAGTAGTAGTGCAGCACGCCGGCATCGAGCGTGAAGCCGCCGCCCACGTCGCCCTTCCAGCCGCCGTAGAAGTCCATTTCCAGGTTGCCGTCGGTGAAGACGAAACTGGATACGTTGGAGTTCCAGTTGCCCAGGTAGAAACCGGAGCTGTGGGTCAGATCGATGCCGAGTTGGGCCGCGGGCCGGAAATCGGTCTGCGAGTAGCCGCGGAAGCGATAGTCGCTCGCGATGGTGGCATTGCCGCTGAGCGAGAAACCGCCGCCCAGGTCGGTGGGTTCGGCCTGGGCCGTTGCGATGAAACAAGCGGCGAGCACAACGGGCAAGGCTAGCAACGTCTTCTTCATGGTGCGATGTCCTGATCGGATTTGACGAGGAGGAAGGCCGAAGGCGCATCCATCGGGCCGGTCCTGCAACGGCGGATGCCGGCTCCTTCCCCATCAAGCAAGGTCCGTGCCAGGTTTCAATTGCATCTCAACGGGCTGGCGCCGCGCTGAACGGGCATGCTGGTCGCACCAGGACGGTGCATCACGCCGCGCATGCAGGCGGCGGCGCATCAAAATGGGGCTGGCGCCCCGTGATGGCGCCGGGCACGAAAAAAACCCCGGCCCGCACAAAAGCGGGTCGGGGTCGCGCGGCGCCGCCCGCGATGGGCGGGCCGCAAGGCGGCGAATCGGGGGCCGCCCGGAACGCCTCAGTTGGCGGCCGGAGCGGGCGGCGGCGGCACGGCGCCCGGCGCGTTGCCCGGGCCCTTGCCGTGGCGCCCTTCCATGCGCGCGTGGCGCTCCTGCATCTTGGCCTGGCGGTCCTTGAGCATCTGGGTCACCTGGGTGCGCTGGGCGTCGTTCAGGCTGTCCCACACGGCCAGCCATTGATCGCGGACCTGCTTGGCCTGCGTGCCGAACTGGTCGCGCGACTTGTCGGATTGCTCCAGCAATGCGCGCGGATCGAGCTTGCCGCTGTCCAGTTGCGCCTTGAGCAGATCGTGGCGCTGGCCACCGGAAGCGCGCATGGCTTCGTGCAGGCTGCGCTGGCCGTCCTGCGCGGTCTTGACCAGGGCCTGCTGCTTGTCGTCCAGCTTGAGCTGATCGAGCTGCGCCTTGGACACGGGGCCCAGGCCCGGGATCCACAGGCCGTCGCGCATGCCCTTGTGGAAGCCGCCATCACGGGGGCCTTGATGCATCGCGGCGGGACCACCGTCGGCGGGCGCCGCCGCCATGACGGGACCGGCCAGCAAGCCGCCGGTGGCGGCGACCATGGCCAGGGCAGCCAGGTTGGAGCGGAGTGCGAATCGGGACATGTAGGTCTCCTGAAAGTGAAGAAAGCGAGGCCATTGTGCGATCCGCCCGGTTTCATCCAGGTTTCGTCCCCGCAAGCTATGTTTCAGTCGATTGCGCCTGCGCCAGGCGTGAAAACGGGGCCCGGCGGGCCCCGTCTGTCGAGCATGCCGCGCCAACCGCGCGCGCCGCTCAACTGGCGTCCCAGGCCGCCATGTACTCCTTCCAGTGCGGCGCATCGCTGGCCGTCAGCGTGTCGCGCACCAGCGCGATCTCGGCCTCGTAGGCCGTGCGGTCGAGTTCGCCGCGCAGGAAGCGGAAGCGGCAATACACCAGCCAGGTGTTGACCACGTCCGTTTCGCAATAGGCGCGGACCTCGTCGGCGCGGCCCTGGCTCCAGGCCTCCCAGACCTTGCTGCCATCCATGCCGAGCTTGCCCGGAAAGCCGCACAGCTTGGCCAGTTCGTCCAGCGGCGCGTTGGCGCGGCCGTTGTACTTGGCCAGCAGGTCCATCAGGTCGGTGTGGCGCGAGTGATAACGCGAGATGTAGTTGTTGAACTTGAAATCGCGGTCTTCCTCGCCCATGTCCCAGTAGCGCGGCGCGGGCACGCCCTGGATCAGGCTGCGGTAGTGCAGCACCGGCAGGTCGAAGCCCGAGCCGTTCCAGCTAACCAGCTTGGGCGTGTAGCGCTCGATGGTCTTAAAAAAGCCGGCCAGCAGAGCGGCTTCGGGATCGTCGGGCTGGCCCAGCGTCTTGACGCGAAAGCCCTGGTCGTCGCGGAACACGCAGCCCACCACCGCCACCTTGTGCAGGTGCAGCGGCAGGAAGTCGTGGCCCACGGCCTCGCGGCGCGCGGTGAGCGCGCGCTCGACCACTTCGGCATCGGGCACGTCGGCGCTCCAGCCGTTGAGCTTGCGCAGGCCTTCCGCGTCGGGAATGGTCTCGAGGTCGAATACCAGGGTGGGCGTCATTTGGCGGGCAGGTACTGCATCGGATCCACGGGCGTGCCCTGGCGGCGGATCTCGAAGTGCAGGCGCGGCGAGGTGGTGTCGCTCTGGCCGATCTCGGCGATCTTGGCGCCGCGCTTGACGTCCTGGCCGGTCTTCACGAGCAGCGTGCGGTTGTGCGCATACGCCGTGATGAAGCCGTTCTGGTGGTTCACGATGATCAGGTTGCCCAGGCCGCGCACGCCGTTGCCGCTGTACATGACCTTGCCATCCGCGGCGGCGGTGACCGGGTCTCCCAGCGCGCCGGCGATATCGATGCCCTTGCTGTTGTTGTTGAAGCCCTGCATGATCTGCCCGCTCGCCGGCCAGGCCCAGTTGATCACGCCGGCATCGGCCGCGCGCGTGGCGGGCTTGGTCTCGGCCGGAGTCGGGGTGGGCGGAGGCAGCGACGCCGTGGCGGTGGCCGAGGTGTCGTTGGGCTGGTCCAGCGGACGCGGTTGCGGCTTGCTGCTGGCAATCGGCGCCGGTTGCGCGCCGCCGCCCGACGAACCGGACATCTTCAGCACCTGCCCGACCGAAATCTGGTTGGGATCGGTGAGGTTGTTCCAGCGCTTGATGTTCTCGACGTCGACATTGTTGGCGCGCGCGATCTTGTAGAGCGTGTCGCCCGGCTTCACGACATAACTGCCGCCCGGCTGGGCGGCGGCGGACGGCTGGCCGCCGGCCAGGTCGACGACCGGGGCGCGCGTGCCTTTGGATGCGCAGCCGGCCAGGATGGCCAGGCTGAGGACGCCAGCCACGAAAAGCGGGCGGCGCAGGCGGGTCATGGACACGCCGAGGGTCATATCGGTCAGTTGCAACTGCCCGTTGAGCATACGTTTCTCCTGTTTGCTCAAGATTGTATTCCGGCACGCAGCGGCACAAAGCGCACGGCCTCTAATTCGGTTCGTTTCCAGCTGGCCGCGCCTGTGCGTTCGATCAGCACCAGGCGCTGGTTCGAGCCCCCTTCGGGGGCGATCAGGCGTCCACCCGGCGCCAGTTGCTGGAGCAGCGCTTGCGGGATGGTCAGGCCGGCGGCAGCCACAACGATAGCATCGAACGGCGCCACGCCGGGCAGGCCCAGCATGCCGTCGCCGTAGATCAAGCGGATTCGCGTGGTCAGCCGCAAGGCGCGCAGATGCTCGCGCGCCAGCTCATAGAGACCGCGAATGCGCTCGATGGAATGGACCTCGCGCACGAACTGCGCCAGCACCGCGGCCTGGTAGCCGCAACCCGCGCCGACTTCGAGCACGCGGGTCGGCGCGCGGTCTTCGCAGACGGCCGCGATCATGCGCGCCACCACCCAGGGTTGCGAGATGGTCTGAGAATGGCCGATGGGCAGCGCCGCATCCTCGTAGGCCCGACTGGCCAGCGCCTCGTCGACGAACAAGTGGCGCGGCACCACGGCCATGGCGTTGAGCACGCGCTCATCGCTGACGCCCTGCCCGCGCAGGCGCTGCACCATGGCCTGGCGCAGGCGATCGGAATTGAGCCCCAGATTGCCGCCAGCCGTCGGCGTCGGCGCCTTGGCCTGGCTTTGCAGCGTGGCGGCCGAAACGCGGGTGTTGCTGTTGGCCGGCGTAACGCCGGGGCTGAGCCGTCCGGAGTCGTAGCGGACGGGACTGGGCCGACCGGGCACGGCCTGGGAGACGTCCGGCTGGCTTATGCGTCGGCGCATAGCGGCTCCGCCCAGGTCCGGATTTCGTCGAGCTGCCCGTGCTGGGTCAGGTCCAGCCGCAGCGGCGTGACCGACACCCTGCCCTGCGCCACCGCGTGGAAGTCGGTGCCTGGCGTAGCATCGGCGGCCTGCCCCACCGGCCCGATCCAGTAGACCGTGTCGCCGTAGGGGGTGGTTGTGCGCACCACCGGCTGCGACGGATGGCGCTTGCCCAGGCGGGTGACCTGGAAGCCATGCATGTCGTCGAAGCGGCGGCTGGGAATGTTGACGTTCAGCAGCACCGGCGCGGCCAGTGGCTGCGCCAGGTGGCGCTCGACCACCAGGCGCGCGGCGCGGGCGGCGGAGTCGATGTGTTCCCACCCCTTTTCGGCCAGCGAGAAGGCGATGGCCGGGATGCCGAACAGGTAGCCCTCGCTGGCGGCGGCCACGGTGCCCGAATAGAGCGTGTCGTCGCCCATGTTGGCGCCGTTGTTGATGCCGGACACCACCAGGTCGGGACGCGCGTCCATCAGCCCGGTCAGGGCGACGTGGACGCAATCGGACGGCGTGCCATTGACGGCGATGAAGCCGTTGGAGGCGGTGCGCACCGACAGCGGGCGGTTCAGCGTCAGGGAATTGGACGCGCCGCTGTGGTTGGTCTCGGGCGCGACGACGGTCAGATCGCCCAGGCCTTCCAGCGCCTTGACCAGCGCTTCGAGGCCAGGGGCCGAATAACCATCATCGTTCGAAACCAGAATTCGCATTGTGCATCCGAAAGAAAATAAAACGCGGGTGGACCGGCTGGATTGTACCGTCCGCGGAAGGCGCCGGCATGTCCGGCGCCAGCCGTCTCCGATCGTCCGCTCGCTAACCCGTAGGCGGGTCGGCCGGCGACCGGGGTAGAATCCGCAGCCATCGAGACAATTGCAAGATAACAACGGACTTCCTTACAACATGGCGATCACCGAACCGTCCCTGGCGTTTACCGCGGCCCTCATCCTGCTGGCCTACCTGATCGGCTCCGTGCCGTTCGCCGTGGTGGTCAGCAAACTCATGGGACTGCAGGACCCCCGCAGCTACGGCTCCAAGAACCCCGGCGCCACCAACGTGCTGCGCACCGGCAACAAGACCGCCGCCGCGCTGACGCTGCTGGGCGACGCCGCCAAGGGCTGGTTCGCCGTCTGGCTGGCGGCCAGGCTGGCCCCTGGCATCGCCCCCGGCCCCCTGGCTGCGGTGGCCGTGGCGGCCTTCCTGGGCCATCTGTATCCCATCTTCCTGGGCTTCAAGGGCGGCAAGGGCGTGGCCACCGCGCTCGGCGTGCTGGTGGCCATCCAGCCGTGGCTGGCGGTCGCCACCGCGGCCACCTGGCTGATCATCGCGGTGTTCTTCCGCTACTCGTCGCTGGCCTCGCTGGTGGCGGCGTTCTTCGCCCCGGTCTATTACGTGTTCGGCTCCGGCCTGGCGTGGTACGCCCAGCCGGCCATGGGCATCGCCCTGGCCATCATTGGCGTGCTGCTGTTCTACCGCCACCGCGCCAACATCGCGCGCCTGGTGCAAGGCACCGAAAGCCGCATCGGCGGCGGCAAGAAGAAGTGATCCGCGGGCCGGCGCGGGCGCCGCGCGCGGAATGAAAAAGGGGGCCTCGGCCCCCTTTTTCATTGCCCGTCCCGGTCAGGCGATATCGGCCAGGTCCCAGCGCGGCCGCACGGTGAAGCCGTGCGCGTCCGGGTCCAGCGTCACCAGCCCCGCCTTGACCCGCTCGGCCGCGGCGAAGGCGATCATGGCGCCGTTGTCGGTGCACAACGACAGCGGCGGAAAATAAGCCTGGGCCTTCAGGGGCTTGAGCGCGGCGGCCAGCCTGGCGCGCAGCAACTGGTTGGCCCCCACCCCGCCGGCCACCACCAGCCGGCGCAGGCCGGTCTGCTTGAGCGCGCGGATCGACTTGGCGGCCAGCACCTCGACGATCGCGGCCTGGGTCGCCGCGGCCAGGTCGGCACGGGTCTGTTCGTCCAGCCCGCCGTCCTGCTCGGCGGCCTTCACCCGGGTCAGTACGGCGGTCTTCAGGCCGCTGAAGCTGAAATCCAAGTCGCCGCTGTGCAGCATGGGACGCGGCAGGTCGAAACGCGCGGCATCGCCCTGCTCCGCCAGCCGCGCCAGCGCGGGGCCGCCCGGGTAGCCCAGCCCCATCAGCTTGGCGGACTTGTCGAAGGCTTCGCCGGCGGCGTCGTCCAGGGTTTCGCCCAGCAATTCGTAGCGCCCCACCCCGTCCACCCGCATCAATTGCGTGTGGCCGCCGGACACCAGCAGCGCCACGAACGGAAAGTCGGGCCGGGGATCGGCCAGCATCGGCGACAGCAGGTGGCCTTCCAGGTGATGAATGGCGATGGCGGGCAGGCGGCGCGACCAGGCGAACGATTGCGCCACGCTGGCGCCCACCAGCAGCGCGCCCGCCAGCCCGGGCCCGGCCGTATACGCCACCGCGCCGATGTCCGACATTTCCAGGCCCGCATCCTGCAGCACCTGGCGGGTCAGCGGCACCACGCGCCGGATATGGTCGCGCGAGGCGAGTTCGGGCACCACGCCCCCGTATTCCTGGTGCATGGCGATCTGGGTGTGCAGGGCGTGCGCGAGCAGGCCGCGTTCCGTACAGACGGCTGCGACGCCCGTTTCGTCGCAGGAGCTTTCAAAGCCGAGAATAATCATGGCGGCAGAGTTTACAACTGATGCGAAAATACGCCCGTTTACAAAATGACCGGGGGCGCCCAAGCCCCCTTCTCACCAACCAAGCCTGCAAGCACCCTGGGGACAAGAATGCTGGAGAAGCTATTCAACCTGCGTGAACACGGCACGACCGCGAGAACCGAGATCGTGGCCGGCCTGACGACATTCCTGACGATGTCGTACATCATCTTCGTGAACCCGGACATCCTGTCGTCCACCGGCATGGACCGCAGCGCCGTGTTCGTCGCCACCTGCCTGGCGGCCGCGCTGGGCTCGCTGGTGATGGCGCTGATCGCCAACTGGCCGATCGGCATGGCGCCGGGCATGGGGCTGAACGCCTTCTTCGCCTTCACCGTGGTCAAGACCATGGGCTACACCTGGGAGCAGGCGCTGGGCGCCGTGTTCATCTCGGGCGTGATCTTCCTGATCCTGACCATCTCGGGTATCCGCGTCTGGCTGGTCAAGGGCATCCCGCACTCGCTGCGCAGCGCCATCGCCGCCGGTATCGGCCTGTTCCTGGCCATTATCGCGCTGTCGAGCGCCGGCATCGTGGTGGCGCATCCGGCCACCAAGGTGACGCTGGGCGACCTGACCACGCCGGGGCCGCTGTTCGCCATCCTCGGCTTTTTCATCATCGCCTCGCTGGACGCGCTGCGCGTGCGCGGCGCCATCCTGATCGGCATCCTGGTGGTCACGGTGCTGTCGATGGCGCTGGGCTACAACGAATTCAAGGGCGTGTTCGCCGCGCCGCCGAGCCTGGCGCCGACGCTGTTCAAGATGGACATCCTGGGCGCGCTGCACACCGGCTTCGTGCACGTCATCCTGGTGTTCGTGCTGGTCGAGGTGTTCGACGCCACCGGCACGCTGGTGGGCGTGGCCAAGCGCGCCGGCCTGATGCCGGAGGGCCGTCCCAACCGCCTGGGCCGCGCGCTGTTCGCCGACAGCACCGCCATCGTCGCCGGCTCGATGCTGGGCACCAGCAGCACCACCGCCTACGTCGAAAGCGCCTCGGGCGTGCAGGCCGGCGGCCGCACCGGCCTGACCGCGCTGGTGGTGGCCCTGCTGTTCCTGGCCGCGCTGTTCATCTCGCCCCTGGCCGGCGCCGTGCCCGCCTACGCCACCGCGCCCGCCCTGCTCTACGTGGCCGGCCTGATGATGCGCGAACTGATCGACATTGACTGGAACGACGTCTGCGAAGCCACCCCGGCCGCGCTGACCGCGCTGGTGATGCCGTTCACCTATTCCATCGCCAACGGCATCGCCTTCGGCTTCATCAGCTACGTGGTGCTCAAGACCGCGACCGGCCGCGTGCGCGACGTGCATCCGGCCACCTGGCTGGTGGCGATCCTGTTCGTGATCCGCTACGCGTTCTTCCCGGAATAACGCCGGCAAGGCATGCATGCAAAACCGCCGCGCTTCCGGTCCGGAAGGCGGCGGTTTTTTCATTGCCGGCGCTCGTGCCAGCCATCAGGCCGTGGCTGTCCAGACCGCCAGCTCATAACCATCCAGGTCGGTGAAGTGGAAACGGCGGCCGCCGGGGAAATCGAAGGCCTCGCGGCTGACGCGGCCGCCCGCCGCCGTCACGCGGCGCTGCGCCTCGCCCAGGTCGTCGGCGTACAGGATCACCAGCGGCCCGCCCGGGCGCACCGGCTCGCCGGTGGTGAGGCCGCCCTTCAGCCGGCCATCGGTGAATTCCGTGTAGGTTGGCCCGTAGTCGGTGAACGACCAGCCGAAGGCCTCGCCGTAGAAGCGCTTGCTGCGCGCGATGTCCGCGACGTTGAATTCGATGTTGTCGATCTGGTGGTTGTTGCCGGTGGCGCCCATGCGTGTCTCCCGAGGATATTGAAGAAAACCGCATCATCCCCGATTCGCGGGGCCATGTCTTGGGGCGGGACTGGGGCCATGGGAACAATGCTTGCGGAGTCGAAATGACCACCATACCGGTACCACCGCCAGGGTGCCGGGCCGTCCGGCGAATCGTCGCCATTGAGCCCGGCTATCAACCCGCCGGCCCGCATGGTTGCTGGCGGGAGCGGTTGAATTCGCCGATACACTCCCCATGTATATAAGACCATGGAGCCGACCTTGTCCCACCCCCACCCGCATTCCTGTCCCCGCCGCCACCGCGAGCCCCGCGTATGAGCACCCTCGCCCGCATCCCCTTCTCGGTGCTGGACCTGGCGCCGATCGTGCAAGGCCGCGACGCCGCCGACGCGTTCCGCAACAGCGTGGCGGTGGCGCAGCATGTCGAGCGCCTGGGCTACAAGCGCTTCTGGCTGGCCGAGCACCACAACATCAACGGCGTGGCCAGCAGCGCCACGGCGGTGCTGATCGGCCACATCGCCGGGCACACCTCGACCCTGCGCGTCGGCTCGGGCGGCGTGATGCTGCCGAACCATGCGCCGCTGATCATCGCCGAGCAGTTCGGCACTCTCGAAACGCTTTACCCCGGCCGCATCGACCTGGGCCTGGGCCGCGCGCCCGGCAGCGATGGCGCCACCCAGCACGCGCTGCGCCGCGGCCCGCGCAGCGGCCTCGAATTCCCGGCGCTGGTCGAGGAACTGCGCGGGTTTCTCGCGCCCTCGCGTCCCGGCCAGCCGGTGCGCGCGATTCCCGGCGAAGGCCTGGACATCCCCATCTGGCTGCTGGGTTCGAGCGATTTCAGCGCGCGGCTGGCGGCCGAACTGGGCCTGCCGTTCTCCTTCGCCGGCCACTTCTCGCCGGAAGGCATGGCGGCCATGCGCCTGTACCGTCACCTGTTCAAGCCGTCCGAGACCCTGTCCCGTCCCTACGCCATGATCGGGGTGCCGGTCGTGGCCGCCCCCACCGATGAAGAGGCGCAGCGCCTGTCCACCACGCAGCAGCTCAAGTTCCTGTCGCTGGTGCGCGGCAACCGCCTGCAACTGCAGCCCCCGGTCGATAGCATGGACGGGCTGTGGAACGAATGGGAGCGCGAGGCGGTCAATCAAAGACTGGGCGCCGCGATCGTTGGCGGCCCCGAGACCGTCAAGCGCCGCCTGGAGGCCCTGGTGGCCGAGACGGAAGCCGACGAAGTCATGATCGTGTCGGATTTTTACGATATTGCCGACCGCCTGCGTTCCTTCGAGATCGTTGCGGCCCTCAAACAGGGCGAAGGCGTGCCCACGACAACCGCGGCCTGAGGCCGGCGGCCGCGCGCCGCCAGCCTTGCCCAGCCGCAGACTGCGCTCACCATGGCGCCAACCATTGCGACCCGGCCGGTCCCCGCTCTACTATGGACTGGCAATACCGCGTCGCCACCTCCGGTGCGAGCCTGACCGCCCCCGCGCCGCCGATACCGACACTTTGCGCCGCGCCCGCGGCAAGGATCCAAAATGAGTATTGTTGAACTCACCAAAGACAGCTTCCAGGAAGCCATCACGCCGGACGGCACCCTGATCGTGGACTTCTGGGCTCCCTGGTGTGGCCCCTGCCGCGGCTTCGCGCCGGTTTTCGAGCAGGCCGCCAACGAGCATCCCGACGTCACCTTTGCCAAGGTCAACACCGACGTCGAACAGGAACTGGCCGGCGCGCTGGGCATCCGCTCGATCCCCACGCTGATGGTGTTCCGCGAAAAAGTCCTGCTGTTCTCGCAGCCGGGCGCCCTGTCGGGCGGCCAGCTCAACGAGCTGCTTGCCAAGATCAAGGAAGTGGACATGGAAAAGGTCCACCAGGAAATCGCCGCGGCCCAGGACAGCCAGGACGCGTGATGGACAAGGGCCCTTCGGGGCCCTTGTGCGTTTTACGCCAGTTGTTCCCAGGCCGACCGGCCGCGCGTGATGTTGGCCGCCGTCATCTCCAGGTCGGCCACGGCGCCGCGCGGCACCTGGAAGCGCAACGCCACGCCGTCGGCGCCGAAATCCTCCTGCACGATCACCGCGCCGGCCTGCGCCAGCCGCGACTTCAAGAGCGGCAGCTCGGCGAAGCCGCAGGCGCACGCCACCGTGGCCAGGTCCACGATCTCGGCGCGCGGGCCGTTGCGCAGGCAGTTGGCGGCGCAACCGCCGTAGGCCCGCACCACCCCGCCGGCGCCCAGCTTGACGCCGCCGAACCAGCGCACCACCAGCACCGCCACGCGGTCCATGCCCTGCCCTTCGATCGCCTGCAGGATCGGGCGTCCGGCCGTTCCGCCGGGCTCGCCATCGTCATTGAAGCGGTATTCCTGGCCGATGCGGTAGGCCCAGCAATTGTGGGTGGCCTCAGGGTCGCTGTGCGCGGCGAAGAACGCCATGGCCTCGTCGATGCTGGACACGGGCGCGGCGTGCGCGACGAAGCGGCTTTTCTTGATGTCTTCCTCGTGCGAGCAGACGGCGGTCAAGGTGGTGGTCATAGCCCGGCATTGTAAGGGCGCGACCCACGCCGCGCTGGCACGGCCAGGGCGGACGGATCCGGCGCGCGGGCCTCAGCCGTGGCAGTCGGCGACTTCCTGGTCCAGGTAGACGTCGAAGGCCACGTCGCGCGCCCACTTGGCGGGCAGGGCCTTCCAGGCGCCGGCCCGCGCCCATTCGCGCATCCGCGCATCGAGCCAGGCCTGCGTGGCCGTGTTGGCCGCCGGCAGCAGCCACACGCGCTCCTGGCGGGCCCCCTCGGCGCCGAGCGTGGCCGAGAACTTCTTCCATTCGGGGAAACGCATCAGCGGCTCCCACGCCGCGTCATCGATCAGGCCGATGTCGCAACTGCCCTCGCGCACCGCCACCAGTGCGTCCGACGGCACGCGGTAGGTGCGCACCACCGCGCCCCAACTGCGGGCCAGCGCCTGCGCGCCGACGGCGGCTTCGGCCATGCAGACGCTGCGGCCGCGGGCATCGCTGCCATGGCGCATGCGGGTATCGCTGCGGATCACGGCCTTGGGACGCGCGGCGTAGCCGGTGGCCACCGCCGCCAGATCGCCGGGCAGCGCCTGGGCCGGCGACACGCGATCGGCCAGCACCACGTCGACTTCCCCCGCGGCCAGCAGCCGGGCCGCGTCGGCCGCCGCCACCTGCCGCAGGCTGAACGGCAAGCCCAGGTCCTGGGCCAGCTTCTCGGCCATGGCGACATCCAGGCCTTCGGGCGTGCGGATCTTGGCGCCGGCCGCCGGCGCGGGCGCCAGGTACGGCACGCCCACCACCAGTTCGCCACGCTGGCGCGCGGCCGCCAGGCCGTCGGGCGGCGCCGCGCCGCTGGTGGCGGACAGCAAGGCCAACAGGCAGGCCACGAAACGCAGACCGCGCCGCATCATGGGTCTCACACGTACTGGTAGCGCAGCAGCCGGTGCTTGAGGTTCTCGAGCACGAACTGGTCGATCAGCGCGGCCAGCACCGCGATGACCAGAATGTTGGTCATGACGCCGGTCATGTCGGCGATTTCGCCCGAATAGGCCAGCGAGCGGCCCAGGCCCTTGCCGAAGCCGATCAGCATCTCGGCCGATATCAGCGCGCGCCACGCGTTGCCGAACGCCAGTTGGGCGCCGGTGATCAGCTCGGGCATGACGGCCGGCAGGTACACGCGCTTGACCAGGCCCCAGGGCGTGGCGCCCATGACGCGGGCGGCCGACACGTGCACGCGCTGCACCGACTCGGTGGCGTTCATCACGCTCAGGGCCGCCGGGAAGAACGCCGACAGCGCCACCACCACGATGATCGGCGTGCTGCCGAAACCCATCACGATCAGGAACAGCGGCACCCAGGCGATCGACGGGATCGACTGCAGGATGACGATGGCGCTGCGCAGCACTTCGCGAAAGAAGAACAGCACCGCCGCCACCAGGCCGAAACCGATGCCCGCCGCCAGCGCCAGGCCGTAGCCCGCGCCCAGCCGGCCCAGCGTGCCCATCAGGCTCTGGTGGAACGATTGCTTGCCGAGGTCTTCGAACAGGCGTTCGAGCACCGCCGGCACGCCCGGCATCAGGAAATCGGGCAAGGCGAACGCCGCCGCCTGCCACAGCGCCAGGATGAACAGGACGCCCAGCACGCCCGCCAGATGCTTGCGGGCGCCGGTCACACGGGTCGATGCGCTCAAAGCTTGCGAGCCTCTTGCCAGGACAGGTCGACGATGCTGGAGACGTCATACGGCTTGCCGTCGCGCGTCTTGAGCGAACCCTGGGCCTGCAGGATGTCGGCGATCTCCTGCATGCGCTTGGTGTCCTTCTCGGTCAGCTTGGGCGTGAACACCTGCGTGCTGATGGCCTCGGCGATCACCGTCTCGCGCGGCAACTCGCCACGGTTCAGGGTCTTGAGCGTGGGCTCGGCGATGAAGTACGAGGCGATCAGCTTGGAGGCCTGCGCCGGCTCCTTCTGCAGCAGCGCGATGGCCTGGTTCTGCGCGTCCAATGCCTTCCAGACGTCGTCCTTGCGCTTGGCCAGCGTCTCGCCCGAGGTGATCACCACCATGCACGGGAACGGCCAGGCCTGGCCCACTTCGTAGATCTGCTTGACCGGCGCCACCAGTTGCGCGATGCGGTCGTAGGGTTCGAACAGAAAGGCCGCGTCGACGCGCTTGCCCACCAGCGACTGCACCGCCACCGCCGGGCTCACGCCCATCACGTTGACGTCGTCCGCGCCCAGGTTGCCCTGCTTGAGCACCACGCCCTTGAGCACCACGTCGGCGGTGCTGCCTTCGGCCTGCGAGGCCAGCGTCTTGCCCTTCAGGCCGGCAATGTCCTTGATGCCCGAATCGTCGCGCACGATCAGCGAGTGGTAGCCCTGCTGCGCGCCGCCCACCACTTTCAGGTCCGCGCCCTTGGAGGCCCAGGCCACGGCGTTGGTGAAGCCCAGCACGCCGATGTCCAACTGGCCGCCGACGATGGCCTTGATCAGGTCGGTGCCCGACTTGAACTCGATCAGCTCGGAATCCAGGCCGGCCTTCTGGTAGTAGCCGCCCTCCTGCGCCACGATGGCCTGCGCGTCGTCCATCACGCGCAGGTAGCCGACGCGGAATTTCTCGACGGCCATGGCGGGCGCCGCGGCCAGGAGCGCCGCGGCCAGCGGCAGGGACAGCCATTGCTTGAATTTCATGGGAAAGGCTCCAGGGAATCGAGGATGGCCGACGCCTGGTGGCGCCGCCCGTGAACCGGAAAATCGAAGGAGATCAGGCGGCCAACGCCAGATCGGAATGCGCCGCCGCGCCGTCGACCGCGATGCCCAGCAGGCGCAGGATCTCGCGCTTCTCGGCGGCCAGGTCGGACAGGTCGTGGCTCTTGGCGCGGTGCGCCAGGTTGAATTCGCGCAGCACGCGCGCCGGACGCGGGCTGAACACCACGATGCGGTCGGCCAGGAACAGCGCCTCGTCGACGTCGTGGGTCACCAGCAGCACGGTGGGTTTTTCCTGCGCGATCAACTGGCGCAGCACGTCCTGCAGCGCCAGGCGCGTCAGCGCGTCGAGCGCGCCGAAGGGTTCGTCCATCAGCATGGTCTGCGGCTGAGCGATGAAGGCGCGGGCCAATGCCGCGCGCTGGCGCATGCCGCCGGACACCTGGTGCGGGTAATAGTGCTCGAAGCCGGCCAGGCTGACACGCGCCAGCCATTCGCGCGCCGCCTCGCGGGCGCGCTTCTTCGGGGTCTTCTGGAATTCCAGCGCCAGCGCCACGTTGTCTTCCAGCGTCAGCCACGGATACAGCGCATGTTCCTGGAACACCAGCGTGCGGCTGGGATGCGGGCCGGTCACGGCCTTGCCGTCGGCCAGCACCTGCCCTTGCGTCGGCTTCTCCAGGCCGGCGGCCAGGTGCAGCAGGGTCGACTTGCCGCAGCCGGACGGGCCGACCAGCGCGCCCAGCTCGCCGGTCTTGAATTCGCTGGTGAAGCCGTCGACGACCGGCAGGTCGCCGAAGTGCTTGTGGACGTGGTCGAAAGTCAGGTTCATGGAACGAATCGTGGCGCGCGTGGGGAACGGGCCTAATCTAACAATTCGTTATATGAATCCAAACGATCAATATCGCATGTTCTTAAGACTTTTGGTTATGAACAAAGTACCTCAGGCCGCCGCCTGCGCGCGGCTGGCGTGGCGCTGCAGTCCGAATGCGATCAGGAAGCCGAGCAGCACCGCCACCGCCGCCGACAGGAAGATCGCCGGATAGCCGAAGCCGCCCGAGATATAGCCCGCCACCGGGCCGGTGGCGCCCAGCGCCAGGTCCAGGAAGGCCGAATAGGCCCCCAACGCCGCGCCGCGGCTGCCGGCCGGCACGCGCGCCACGGCCTCGACGCCGATGGCCGGGAACACCAGCGCGAAGCCGCAGCCGGTCAGGGCCGCGCCCACCAGCGCGGCGCCGGGATTGGGCGCCAGCCACAGCAGCGCCAGGCCCGCCGCTTCCACCAGGAACGACACCTGCGCCACCTTGAAGCCGCCAAAGCGCGTGATGGTGCCGGCGAACAGCAGGCGCACCCCGATGAAGGCACAGCCGAACGCGCTGAGCGCGTGCGCCGCGCCCTCCCATGAGAAGCTGGCGTAGTACAGCGCCACGAAGGCGGCCAGCGTGCCGAAGCCGACCGAGCCCAGCCCCAGCGCCATGCCGTGCGGGAACACCCGCAGCACCACGCTCTTGAAGGCCATGCGATGCCCGCCGACGATGGCCACCGCGGCCCGCGCCAGCGCCAGCCCCAGGCCGGCCAGGCCCAGCAGCAGCACCGCGCCGCCCAGCGCGCCCATGCTCCATTCGGTTTCCAGGTAGACGCCCAGCGGCGCGCCCAGCGCCAGCCCGCCGTAGGTGCAGATGCCGTTCCAGGAGATCACCCGCGCCGTGTGCAGCGGACCGACCCGGGCAATCGCCCAGGTGGCCGAACCGGTGCCGACCCAGCTTTCGCCAAAGCCCAGCGCCAGCCGGCTGACGATGATGGCGCCCAGGCTGAGCCAGGCGCTGCGTTCAAAGGCATAGGCCAGCAGCAGGAACACGCCGCTGGCGGCGCAGGCCGCCATGCCGATGACCACGGTCTGCTTGGGCCCGACCGTGTCGGCCATGCGGCCGGCGTGCGAGCGGCTCAGCAGCGTCGCCAGGTACTGCACGCTGATGGCCAGCCCCGCCAGCACCGAGCCGTAGCCGAGCTGGCCATGCACGTAGCCAGGCAACACCGCCAGCGGCAGGCCGATGGCGAGATAACAGATGAAGGTGAAAAAGGCGATCGCGACGATGCGCGCGGTCAAGGCGACCGTCCCGATGGGCTGGCCATCGGGCGTGGTATGCGGTGTGGGAGACATGTCGAACGGGGTGGAGCCTGGCGCAACGGGCCAGGGTTTACCCGGATGATAGCCCAGCAGGATTGCGGCAGGCTGAACGGACGCCAGCCCGCCGCATGGGCGCGGGGCTCAAGGCCCCGGGTGTCAGGCTTCGATGCCGCGCGAGGACAGGTAGTCTTCGTAGCCGCCGCGGTAGTCGACGATCTCGCCCGAGGGCAGGATTTCGATCACGCGGGTGGCCAGGCCCGACACGAATTCGCGGTCGTGCGAGACGAAGAACAGCGTGCCTTCGTACTTTTCCAGCGCGAACTGCAGTGATTCGATCGATTCCATGTCCAGGTGGTTGGTCGGCTCGTCGAGCAGCATGACGTTGTGACGGCCCAGCATCAGGCGGCCGAAGGTCATGCGGTTCTTTTCGCCGCCGGACAGCACCTTGGGCGCCTTGGGCAGGTCGTCCGCCGAGAACAGCAGGCGGCCCAGCACCGAACGGATCGACTGGTCGTCGTCGCCCGGCTGGCGATGCTCGCCCATCCAGTCGAGCAGGTTGATATCGGTCTGCAGAAACTGATCCGACACGTCCTGGGCCATGTAGCCGAGGTCCGCGTTATCCGACCACTTGACCGTGCCGGCGTCGGGCGCCAGGTCCGTGGCCAAGAGACGCAGCAAGGTGGTCTTGCCGACCCCGTTGGCGCCGATGATGGCGATCTTCTCGCCGGCGTCGACCATGGCCGAGAAGTTGCGGATCACGGGCGCGTCGTAGGACTTGGACAGATTCTCGACCGTGACCGCCAGCCGGTGCATGACCTTGTTCTGCTCGAAGCGGATGTACGGGTTCTGGCGCGACGACGGCTTGACCACGACCTGCTCGGCCTTGATGCGGTCGATCTGCTTCAGGCGCGAGGTGGCCTGGCGCGACTTGGACTTGTTGGCGGCGAAGCGGCGCACGAAGTCCTGCAGTTCGGCCACGCGTTCCTTGGCCTTGGCGTTGTTGGCCACCAGGCGCTCGCGCGCCTGCGTCGAGGCCAGCATGTAGTCGTCGTAGTTGCCCGGGTAGATGCGGATCTCGCCATAGTCCAGGTCGGCCATGTGGGTGCAGACCTGGTTCAGGAAGTGGCGGTCGTGGCTGATGATGATCATCGTGCTCTGGTAGCTGTTGAGCACGTTTTCCAGCCAGCGGATAGTGTTGATGTCCAGGTTGTTGGTCGGTTCGTCCAGCAGCAGCACGTCCGGGTTCGAGAACAGCGCCTGCGCCAGCAGCACGCGCAGCTTCCAGCCCGGCGCCACTTCGCGCATCGGCAGGTTGTGCTGGTCCACGGCGATTTCCAGGCCCAGCAGCAGCTCGCCGGCGCGGGCTTCGGCGGTGTAGCCGTCATATTCGGCGAACTTGGCCTCCAGGTCGGCCGCGCGCATGTAGTCGTCTTCCGACGCTTCCGGATTGGCGTAGATCGCGTCGCGCTCGGACATCGCGGCCCACATCTCGGTGTGGCCCATCATCACCACGTCCAGCACGCGCAGGTCCTCGAAAGCGAACTGGTCCTGGCGCAGCTTGCCCAGGCGCACGCCCGGCTCCAGCGAGACGTTGCCGGCCGACGACTCCAGGTCGCCGCCGATGATCTTCATGAACGTCGACTTGCCGGACCCGTTGGCCCCGATCAGCCCGTAGCGGTTGCCTTCCCCGAACTTGACGCTGACGTTCTCGAAAAGGGGCTTGGGACCGAACTGGATGGTGAGATTGGCGGTGGATATCACAGTGTTTTAGCAGCGGGAGAATGGATGTGGCGCCAGGATGGCGCGACAACGCCGGCATGCGGCGAAACCTGATAGTGTACCAAGCCCGGATGGCAAACCGCCCGGCGCGGGCCGGGCGGTCGGAAAAACCAGGCGGGCCGGGGCCTCAATGGTGGTGTTCGTCCAGCACCAGGTGGGCCAGGCCCTTTTCGGTGGCGATGCCGACCTTCTGGCCGATCGGCAGCGTCGCCTTGGTGGCCACGTGGCCGTACGGCAGGCCGGTCACCACCGGCACCTTGACCGTCTTGCGCAGCCAGGCCACCACTTCGTGCAGGTCGTAGCCCTTGTCGTGCGGCGCCAGCTTGTAGTCCGAGAAGCGGCCCAGCACGATGGCCTTCTGCTTGCCCAGGATGCCCGCCTGCCACAACTGGATCAGCATGCGCTCGATGCGGTACGGATGCTCGGCCACGTCTTCCAGGAACAGGATGCCGCCGCGCACCTTGGGCATGTAGGGGGTGCCCACCAGCGAGGTCAACATCGCCAGGTTGCCGCCCCACAGGATGCCGCGGCAATCGACCGGGTCGGCGTCCTGGGTCTCGAAGCTGAGGATTTCCAGCTCGCCGCGCATCACTTCGCCGAACAGCGCTTCGGTCAGGTCGTCGACCTTCTTGCCGCCGAAGTCGTAGATGGCGGTGGCGCCGGTGTAGCTGACCGCGCCGGTCTGCGCCAGCAGCGCCAGGTTGAACGCGGTGAAGTCGCTCATGCCGACGAAGCGCTTGCCGCTGTCGGCCATGGCCTTCCAGTCGATCGCGTGCAGCAGCCGGCCCATGCCATAGCCGCCGCGCGTCACCATGACGATCGGCAGTTTCTGCTTGGCGGCGCGCGTCAGGCTGGCCAGGCGCTGCGCGTCGGTGCCGGCAAAGCGCTGATGCTCGGCCAGCGCGGTGCGGTCCAGCGCGGTCTTGAAGCCCTGCGCGGCCAGGCGCTCGCGCGCCACTTCGACGGTCTGCGGGTCGCGCACCGCCGACGACGGCGAAATCAGGTAGATGCCGCGGGCGTCCGGGAAGCCGTGGACGTGGCCCGGCTCGTGGTCGTGGCTGTGATCGTGGCCGCAGGCCTCGTCGCATTCGTGGTCGTGATCGTGGCTGGCGTGGTCATGCGCCGGGGCGGCGGCCGCCTTGGCGGCGCGCGCCTTGGCGCCTCGGGTGTTGCTCATGCGATGGATTCCTTGGCGCGGCGTTCGCGGAAGAACCGGCGCAGCAGCTCGCCGCAGGGTTCCGCCAGCACGCCGCCGGTGACTGAAGTGTGATGATTGAGTTTGGGCACCGAGCCCACGTCCAGCACGCTGCCGCAGGCGCCGGTCTTGGGGTCGTAGGCGCCGAACACCACCCGCGCCAGGCGCGCGTGCAGCATGGCGCCGATGCACATGACGCAGGGCTCCAGCGTGACGTACACGGTGATGCCCGGCAGGCGGTAGTTTTCGAGCGCGCGCGCGGCGCCGCGCAAGGCGACGATCTCGGCGTGCGCGGTGGGGTCGTGGTCGATGATGGTGCGGTTGTAGCCGCGCCCCAGGATGTCGCCCTGGGCCGAGACCACCAGCGCGCCCACCGGCACCTCGCCGATGTCATAGGCCGCCTGCGCCTGTTCCAGCGCCAGCGTCATGAACTCGGCATCCTGCGCGGTCCAGGGCGGCACGGCCGCCATGGCGATCGGCTCAACCACGGTACACCCGCGATTTGAGCGCGATGCGGCCGGCCAGGCTGGTCACGGCCTCTTCCAGCCACTGGTAGAGCTCGGCGTTCTCGTCGTAGCGCGCCTGGTTCAGGTTCGACACCCGGCCTTCCTCGATGAAGCCCCAGGCGCGGCTGCGCTTGTCGCGGTGCTTCGGATCCCAGACGCCGAAGGCGTAGCCGCCGGCGCGCCGGATCAGCGAGAAGCACGGGATGTCGGTGTAGCCGTCGCCGACGAACACCATCTGGTCGAACGGCACCCGCAGGCGGTCCTCGGGCACCTTGCGGTTGACCTCGAACGGCTTGTTGCGGAAATCGCGGCCGATGATGCCCTTCTGGATGTGGAACAGGTAGCGCGTCTTGTCGGTGAAGCTGACGATGCGGCGCGGAAACTCGATGCCGCCGTCGGCGCCGTAGGTGAATTCGGAGGCCCAGATCTCGGTGAACTCGTGCGCGATGGGCGTGGAGCGCACCACGTCGCCGATGCCGCTGGAGATCAGGTAGAACTCGAGCTGCACCTGCGGCTGCGCCGCCCGCACCGCGGCGCGCAGGCGCTGGAACAGCGTGGCCACGCCGTCGTGCAGTTCGAGGCGCGCGCCCCAGTCGCGCAGCCGCTGCTGCGTGATGAGGCCGTGCTTGCCCTCGCGCGAGAGCTGGATCATCTGGTAGAGATAGGCCGGGACCGGGTCCCAGTCCTGGTGGGACAGCAGCGGATCGACCTGGTCTTTCCAGAAGGACGCCGTGTCCACCCCGATGCTGTCCAGGAAACCGGACGTGCTGTCCGAGGCCAGCGTGTCGTCGAAGTCGAAAATCAGGGCGATGACGTCGGACATGGATATGCGTGAGTAAGGGCGACAGCCGCCATTTTGCCTGATTGTGGCGGCGGCCGGGCCCCGTGGCCGCGGGGAAAGGACGCGCCGCGCCCTCCCCTGGCCCGCCCAGCGTCGTTACTGGCGCATCGGCGCGGGCGGCGGCGGCGCCATGCCCGGAGCCGGCGCCATGCCGGGCGCGGTGGCCGGCGGCGGAGGCGGCGGCACCGTGCCGGCGGTGCCGGCCGGCACCTGGATCACGGTTTCACGCAGCACGCCGCCACCCTGGACGCTGCCGCGCACCTGGGTCGGCGAGGTCATCTGCGTGATGCAGTCCTGGCGCGAATCGGCGGGCAGGCGGTTGCAGCGATCCAGCATGTTCTGCTGGTGCTGGTCGGTGGTGCCATCGCTCAGTTGCTTGCGCATGGCTTCCTGGCGGGCGGCGCCAGCCTCGCGCATGCAGGCGGAGCGCTCCTGTCCGGTGCTGCCGTTCTTGCAAGCCGCCACATCCTGTTCGTATTGCGCCTGGATGCCGGCGCGGCCGATCGGGTCGGCCGCCTGCGCCGCTCCGGCGGCCAGCATCAGGCCAGCCGCGCAAAGGGAAGCCGCAAGGCGTTTGGTGTGCATGGGACGTACATTCATGGCCAGCTCCTTGGAGAAAGAGGATTGAACCCGAACGGCGCGGGCCTGGCTGGGCCGGCACCGTCTGCTTGATACAACTATCCCACGATGGCACGACGGGGACATGTCCAGCAACGTGCAATCGTAAGCTGAAGTTTCCGCTGCTGCGGCGCAATATTCCTTGCGCCGGCGCAATTCGTCCCTAAAAAGCGCCGATACGTCCCCGTGTATCCGGCGCCGCCCTGCCCGCTACCTCGCGTCCAGATCGGCGTCGGCCTTGGTCAAACGGTTACGGTAAACCGCCGCGCGCATCAGCAGCATCGCTGTCACCGGCGACGACACGATCAGCAGCAGCGTGATGATCACCTCATGGAACACGGGCCGCGACGATAGCGCCGAGAACACCAGGATCGACGCCGCCAGCACGCAGCCGCAACCCAGCGTGTTGCCCAGCGTCGGCGCATGGATGCGGGCGTAGAAGGTCCGAAAGCGCAGCAGGCCGGCCGAGCCGGTCAGGGCCAGCAGGCCGCCCAGCACCAGCAGCACGCTGGCCGGGATGCTGGCCCACAGGGGCAGGTTCTCGATCATGGCTCGATCACCTCGCCGCGCAGCAGGAAGCGGGCCATGGCTGTCGAGCCCACGAATCCGAAAAGCGCGATCAGCAGCGCGATATCGAAGTAGACCGATGTGCCCGAGCGGATGCCGAACACCAGCATGGTCAGCATGCCGTTGATGTAGAGCGTGTCCAGCGCCAGCACGCGATCCTGCGCGGTGGGGCCGCGCAGCAGGCGGATGGCGGCAAACACCATGCCCAGCGCGAAGCACACCAGGGCAAAGGACGCCGCCCAGTAAAGTATGGCGTTCATTCGAAGATCTCCATCAAGGGGCGTTCGTAGCGATCCTGCACCAGGCGCACCCAGTCTTCCTCGTTCTGCAGGTCGAGCACGTGCAGCTTGAGGCGGTGGTCGTCGCCCAGTTCGACCCAGACAGTGCCGGGCGTGTAGGTGACGATGCAGGCCAGCATCGCCAGGCCGTGCGGATCGCGCATGGTCAGCGGAATCTTGATGAACCCGGGCGAGAAATCATTGCGCCGCGGATTCAGGATCAGCCTGGCCACCGCGATGTTGGACTTGATGATGTCCACGGTCACGTGCAGGAACAGCGGAATCGCCTTCCACAGGCGCCGCGGCCGCGCCTTCAGCGGCCGCAGGCGCGAAGCGGCCCAGGTGAACCACAGGGCCAACGCCACGCCCAGCGCAATCTGGCCGGCCGACAGGCTCTCATTGAGCACCAGCCACAGGACGAACAGGAACACCGGCAGGAAGAGGAAATACAGGCGGCGCATCAGTTTCCTCCCAGCGTGGCGCGCACCGTCTGCGCGGACATGACGGCATCGATATAACTCTTGGGCTGGTCCAGCGAACGCGCGGCGTCGTCCAGGTAGGCCGACACCGGGCCCGCGCCCGCCGCCAGGCCCACGCACAGCAGCAGCAGAACCGCCACCGGCCCCGCTTCGATCAGCCGCAGGCGCGGCGTGCTGCGGTCGTCGCTGGCCCAGAACACGCGGATGCCGGTGCGGCCCAGGCCGATCAGGCCCGCCAGGCCGGACACCAGCACGGCCGCCACCAGGATCCAGGCGTCCATCGGCGGCGCCGATTCGTTGGCCGCCGAAACCGCCGCCGACAACAGCGAAAACTTGGCCACGAAGCCCGACAGCGGCGGCAACCCGGTCACCAGCAAGGCGCAACAGATGAAGGCCAGGCCAAGAAAGGCCATGGCCGCCGGAATGGCGACGCCGACCACGTCATCCGAACGATTCACCGAGGTCGGGTCGTCCAGATCGAAAGCGTCCAGCGTCACCGCCAGCACGTTGGCGCCGAAGCTGCGGGTGCGTTCGATGAGCTCGGCCAGCATGAAGAACGCGCCCGTGGTCAGCACCGAACTGATCAGGTAGAACAGCGCCGGGCCGGTCAGCGTCACGCCGGGCATGCCCAGCGCCGTCAGCAGCGTGCCGGCCGAGACGATGACGCAATAGCCCACCATCTTCTCGAGCTGCTGCGTGGCCAGCAGGCCCAGACCGCCGAACAGCAGCGTGGCCAGGCCGGCCGCGAACATCCAGTCCAGGCTGAACGCCGCGGGCGCGCCGCTCGGCAGCAGCAGCGAACCGATGCGCAGCAGCGCGTAGATGCCGACCTTGGTCATGATCGAGAACATGGCGGCGATCGGCGCGCCGGCCGAGCCATAGCCCTTGACCAGCCAGAAGTTCAGCGGCCAGGCGCCCGCCTTCACCAGGAAGGCCACGCCCAGGATGGCGGCGCCGGCCTCGAACAGCATGCGGTCCGAACCGGTCAGGTCGCCGGCGCGCAGCGCCAGGTCGGCCATGTTGAGCGTGCCGCTCACGCCGTAGATCAGCGCGATGCTGATCAGCAGCAGGAACGAGGCCACCAGATTGACCGCGATGTACTGCAGGCCGGCGCTGACGCGCGCCACGCCCGAGCCGTGCAGCAGCAGGCCGTAGGAAGCGGCCAGCAGCACCTCGAAGAACACGAACAGGTTGAACAGGTCGCCGGTCAGGAAAGCCCCGTTCAGGCCCATCAGCAGGAACTGGAACAGGGAATGGAAATGCACCCCGGCCCGGTCCCAGCGGGCCAGCGCGTAGGTCAGCGAGGCCAGGCCCAGTACCGCGGTCAGGGTCAGCATGACCGCCGCCAGGCGGTCCACCACCAGCACGATGCCGAACGGCGCGGGCCAGTCGCCCACCAGGTAGACGCCGACCCCATGCGGCCAGACGTCCGGCACGGCGCCGCCGGCGACCGCCAGCAAGGCGATGGCCGCGGCAAGTTGGGCCAGGGTCGACAGCATGGCGATGGCGCCGCGCGTGTAGCGGCGGGTGTCGCCCAGCAGCAGCATCGCGGCGCCGGCCAGCAGCGGCGTGACGATGGGCAGGACGGGAAGGTGTTGCAGCCAGAAACTCAAGATTGGGACTCCCGTCCATCGACGTGGTCGGTGCCCGTCAAGCCGCGCGAAGCCAGCAGCACCACCAGGAACAGCGCGGTGGTGGCGAAGCCGATCACGATGGCCGTCAGCACCAGGGCCTGTGGCAGCGGATCGGCATACCAGGAAGGATCATGGGCCATGGCCGGATCCACCACCGGCGGCCGGCCCGAGGTCAGGCGGCCCATGCCGAAGATGAACAGGTTGACCGCATACGAGACCAGCGACAGGCCCATGATGAACTGGAAGGTGCGCGGCCGCAGCAGCAGCCAGACCCCCGAGCCCGCCAGGACGCCGATCGCGACGGCATAAATCAATTCCATCAGGCTTCCCCCGTTTGTGCGGCGGCCGCCTGGCTTTCGGCGGCTGCCTTGCGTTGTGCGCGCAGCGATTGGTGGGCCAGCGCCACCAGCACCAGCACGGTGGATCCGACCACCAGCATGTAGACGCCCAGGTCGAACAGCAGCACGCTGGACAGGTGCACGTGTCCCACCAGCGGCAAGGCGATGTCCCAGGCCAGCGCGGCCAGGAACGGCTTGTAGGCGAGCCAGGCCGACACCGCCGCCGTGCCCGCGAACAGCAGGCCGATGCCGATCCAGTTCTGCGGGTTCAGGCGGCTGCGCGATTCGACCCAGTAGACGCCGCCCACCATGTATTGCAGGATCACCGCGGTGGCGAAGATCAGCCCGCCGACGAAACCGCCGCCGGGCTGGTTGTGGCCGCGCAGCAGGAAATACACCGAGATCAGCGCCGCCGTCGGCAGCAACAGCCGCACCAGCACCGTCGGCACCATCATCGGGCCGGTCGGCACGATCGTCTTGATGTCCGGCGTGGCCGGCACCGGCCCGTCCTGGTCGATCTGCTGGCGCGGCAGGTCGGCGCTTTCGGCGGCCGGGCGGAAGCGGCGCAGCAGCGCGTACACCGTCAGCGCCACGATGCCCAACACCGTGATTTCGCCAAAGGTATCGAAGCCGCGGAAGTCCACCAGGATCACATTGACCACGTTGGTGCCGCCGCCGTCAGGCAGCGCGCGGTCGACGAAATATGACGAGATCGTGTCGGTCTGCGGCCGCACCAGCACCGCGTACGCCAGCGCCGCCATGCCGGTGCCGGCGGCGGTCGCCATCAGCAGGTCGCGCAGGCGGCGGCCGCGGGCGCGCAGGGTCGCCCCCAGCCCCTCGTCCTCGTCCTGCTCGATGCGGCGGGGCAGCCAGCGCAGGCCGAGCAGCAGCAGCACCAGCGTCACCACCTCGACCGACAACTGCGTCAGCGCCAGGTCGGGCGCCGAGAACCAGACGAACGTGAGACAGGTCACCAGGCCGGCGCCGCCGGCCAGCGCCAGCGACGCCAGGCGGTGATACTTGGCCTGGTAGGCCGCGGCCACCGCGCAGACGCAACCCACCAGCCACAGCAGGGCGAAGGCCGGATCGACCTCGGCCGCGCGGCCGGTGCCCTCGAGCCAGCCGCCGGCGCGCAGCGGCAGCCAGGCCACGAACAAGGTGCCCAGCACGATCAGCAGCATCTGCACCTGCAGGCGCGACGACGCGAGCCAGCGCAGCAGCCAGGCGGCGGCCACGCTGGAGCCGTCCAGCAACGCCTCGAACGAACGGCGGCCGTCCAGGCGGTAGATGAATGGCACCCGGCCCGGATTGGCGCGCTGGTGCGCGCGCAGCGCCAGGTAGAGGATCACGCCAGCGGTCATGGCCACGAAGCTCATCACCAGCGGCAGGTTGACGCCGTGCCACACGGCCAGGCTGTATTCGGGCATGTCGGCGCCCAGGATGCTCTGCGCGGCGGTGGCCAGGAACGGGCCGAGCGTCAGGCCCGGCAGGATGCCCACCACCAGGCACATCAGCACCAGCAGGCCGCTGGGCAGCAGCATCCAGCCGGGCGGCTCGTGCGGCGCGCGCGGCAGGTCGGTCGCCGGCGGGCCGAAGAACACCTGCAGGATGAAGCGCAGCGAATAGGCCACGCTGAAGGCGCCCGCCACCGTGGCCGCCAGGGGCAGGCCCACTTTCGTGATCATGTCGCCGCTGACGAAGGTGGTCTCGGCGAAGAACATTTCCTTGGAGATGAAGCCGTTGAGCAGCGGCACCCCGGCCATCGAGGCCGCCGCCACCATGGCCAGCGTGGCCGTGATCGGCATGGCCTTGTACAGTCCGGACAGCCGGCTCAGGTCGCGCGTGCCGGTCTCGTGGTCGACAATGCCCGCCGCCATGAACAGCGAGGCCTTGAAGGTGGCGTGGTTGACCATGTGGAACACCGCCGCCACCAGCGCCAGCGAGCTGTTCAGCCCCAGCAGCAAGGTGATCAGACCGAGGTGGCTGATGGTCGAGTACGCCAGCACCCCTTTCATGTCCTGCTGGAAGATGGCCGCATAGCCGCCCAGCACCAGCGTGATCAGCCCGGCGCCGCCGATGATCCAGAACCATTCGTCGGTGCCGGACAGCACCGGCCAGAAGCGCGCCAGCAGGAACACGCCGGCCTTCACCATGGTCGCCGAGTGCAGGTAGGCCGACACCGGCGTGGGCGCGGCCATGGCGTTGGGCAGCCAGAAATGGAACGGAAACTGGGCGCTCTTGGTCAGCGCGCCCAGCGCCACCAGCACCAGCACGGCGGGATACCACGGGTCGGCGCGCACCAGGTCGCCGGCGGCCAGCACACGGTCCATGTCATAGCTGCCGACGATGTGGCCCAGGATCAGCACCCCGGCCAGCAGGCACAGCCCGCCGGCGCCGGTCACCGTCAGCGCCATGCGGGCGCCGCGGCGGGCATCCAGGCGGTGATGCCAGTACGCAATCAGCATGAACGAGGCCAGGCTGGTCATTTCCCAGAACATGACCAACTGGATCAGGTTGCCCGACAGCACCACGCCCAGCATGGCGGCCATGAAGGCCTGGAAGAAGGAGAAGAAGCGCGGCACCGGGTCTTCCGGCGACATGTAGTAGCGCGCGTACAGCACCACCAGCGCGCCCATGCCGGAGACGATCAGGGCGAACAGCCAGGCGTAGCCGTCCATGCGCAGGGTGAACTGCAGGCCCAGGGCGGGCGCCCAGGGAATGTCGACGCGGACCACGCCGCCGCCGGCGACCTGCGGATAGAGACTGGCGACCAAAACCGCGCAGGCCAGGGCGATGATGCCCGCCAACCAGGCCTCGGCATTGCGGGCGTTGGAAGGCAGCAGCGCGGCGCACAGGCTGCCGGCGAACGGCAGAGCGAGGATCAGTATCAGCGACATGGCGTTCCGAGAATGTCCGGGCCCCCTCCCGCCAGCGCAGCAGCGAGAGACGAAACAGACCGGGGATTGAAAAACGGACGGAACCCTGGCCCGGTGCGTCGCTGCACTACACGTTGCCCCGCGGGGACGTCAACCTACGCCATTGAACGGCGCGGACAGAAACAAACGCAATAGTTTTCTTGCAAGACCGGCCAAGAATCTCATCCGAAAAATATCAGATTCTTGTAAGTTATGCAGAGATTTATGCGCGTACCGGGGGGATGACGACATGATCGCTGCGCAATCATTACGCATCGATGACTGGCCCCGATTTCGTTCAAGTTCTTGTCAGCATACGATTTTTTGCGCCATCGTCGCACTTCTGGCGGGCTTCTTCCGGGGTAAAAATACCCACACGCGATGCAGGGGGAATACGGATTGACCGGTTCCGCGTAACTGTGTGGAATGGCGCCCACGAAGCGTCGGCCAGGCCAGCATCCGAGCCCGGCGCGCTTCGCCGACGCCGGCCATCGTAGCCGGCCGGCTCGGATTCAATAATATGGAGAAGACTCTTGACCGTGCTGTCCCAAGCCAAGGCCGTCCTGGCCACCGCCCTCGCCGGCCTCTGTCTCAGCGGCGCCGCGCAAGCCGCTGACGCCTACCCGAACAAACCCATCCGCCTGATCGTGCCGTTCGCGGCCGGCGGCACCACCGATATCGTCGCCCGCGTGGTGGCCGAAGGCCTGGGCCGCGAACTCGGCCAGGCGGTGGTGGTGGAGAACCGCGGCGGCGGCGGCGGCTCGATCGGCGCCGACGCGCTGGTCCGCTCCGCCCCGGACGGCTATACCCTGGGCGTGGCCACTGTCAGCACCATGGCCACCAATCCGGCCACCAACCCCAAGAACCCGTACAACCCGCTCAAGGACTTCGCGCCCATCACCAATATGGTGAACGTGCCCAATGTGCTGACGGTGAACCCGGCGGTGCCGGCCAAGAACCTGGCCGAGTTCATCGCCCTGCTCAAGGCCAACCCCGGCAAGTACAGCTACGCCTCGTCCGGCGCCGGCGGCATCGGCCACCTGGACGGCGAACTGTTCAAGTCGCTGACCAAGACCGACATGGTGCACGTGCCGTACCGCGGCTCGGGTCCGGCGCTCAACGACGTGATCGCCGGCCAGGTCAACGCCCAGTTCGACAACCTGCCCTCGTCCATGCCGCACATCCAGGCCGGCAAGCTGCGCGCCCTGGCCGTGGCCGCGCCCAAGCGCCTGCCCGCCCTGCCGGACGTGCCGACCTTCTCGGAAGGCGGCCTGCCGGAAATGGACAACATGGCCTGGTACGGCCTGGTCGCGCCCGCCGGCACGCCCCAGGCGGTGATCGACCGCATCCACGACGCCACCGTCAAGGCGCTGAAGGATCCGAAGATCATCCAGCGCCTGGCCGACGGCGGCTCGCTGGTCGACGGCAACACGCCGGCCGAATACGCCGCGCAGATCAAGCGTGAACTGGAGCTGCGCCAGCGCATCGCCAAGGAGCGCAACATCCAGTCGACGAACTGAGGCTTGTCACGCGGCATCGCCGCGTGACCCGGGCGGCCAGTCCGTCTGCCCGCCGCCACGCCGTGCCGGCGGGCCCTTTCCGAGGCCGCCGGCGCAATGCGCGCCCTGCGCGGCGCCAGATTCGGACCGTCCCACGCCACATCGGCGATCGCCGGGCAGATGACGCGCCCGCGCTCTGCTACCATTTCGCCCGTGCGAATCGATTTCTCCCATCCTTCCGACACCGCTTGCGTGCTTTGCGCCCTGCGCTCGACCCTGTTGAGCTCGCAGGAAGTCGCCGCGCGTTCCGCCTACGCGCGTTCCAAGCCCGGCTAATCGCCGGCACCCCCCCTTCCCGCTTTCCGTCACCGGCCCGCCGCCGGCCGCCTGCACGCCCGTACCCTTGTCGCGCGCGTCGCGGTTCGAGGCCGGCCGGCGCGACCGCCCTGCCGCATGGTCGGGCGGTCTTGCCACGTTTTCCGTCCGCGCGCCGACTGTGACCGGCGGGCGGCGCCACGCCTTGATTGCCACCGAACGCCATGCAACTCACCAAGAAATTCGTCAAAGCCAAGAACCCCTGCGCGGGCGGCTACAAATGGTTCCTGCGCGACCACAACGGACAGGGGGACTATCAGGCCGTCCTCGATGCCCTGGTGGCCGACGGCCGCGTCGGTGACGCCTGCTGGCTGCTGGACCAGTTCGGGCCGACCGACGCGGTGTTGAAGCTGGACACGCTCGACGCCCACGCCATCGTCTTCGCCGGCACGCTGGAAGTGCGCATGGGCATCAACGTCGACAGCGTGGTGCGGGCCGGACGCAGCATCATCACCGGCGGCGGCATCCGCGCCGGGGAATCGATCGTGGCCGGCGAAAACATCACGGCCGGCGCCAACATCGCCAGCGCCGGCGACCTGCGCGCGGGCGGCGACGTGTCCGCCGAATGGGGCATCGAGGTCGCCACCGCCTTCGACTGCCGCGGCAACCTGCGCGCCAAGTGGGACATCTGCGCCGGCCAGGACCTGGCCGTGACCGGCCACTTGCGGGCCGGGCAGGACGTGCAGGTGCAAGGCGCCCTCAAATGCGGCCAGGGCATCAAGGCCGGCGGCGGCGTCCAGGCCGCCAAGGACATCGAGGCCGCCTGCGGCATCCAGGCCGGCGCCAGCATCGCCTGCGGCGGCCACCTGGCCGCGGGCTGGGGACTGATCGCGGGCGAAGACATCCGCGCCGACGGCTCGATCCGCGCCGGCGAAGGCGTGCAGGCCGACGGCCGGATCGAGGCGGGCGACGGCCATGGCGTCTATGCCGGCCTGAACGTGCGCCTGGACGCCTGGGCGGTCTGCGCCCGGGTCCAGGCGCGCGAACGGCCGGCGCAGCTGGTCAGCGGCCACTGGGCCGGCCAGGAAGAAGCCGCGCACGCGTAGCGCGGACGAAGCGGCAGGACGGCCACGTCCCGGAGCGCGCCCTCGCCCCGCCCGCGCGCGCGACGCGCACCCGGGGTATGCGCCGCGCGGCGAACATCCCGCGACGCGGCGGCAAACCGCGATCAGTCGCCCGAGCGCGCCGCCGGCGTGCGCAACACCAGCATCAGCCCCAGCAGGATCCCGGCCATGCCGCCCAGGCTCAGCAGCGACAGGCTGTTGCCCAGCACCAGGTAATCCAGCGCCGCGGTGCCGGCCGGCACCAGGTAGAACAGGCTGGTGACGTTGACCAGGTTGCCGGACTGGATCATGCGGTAGAACAGCAGCGTCGCGCCGACCGAGATCACCAGCCCCATCCACAGCAGCGGCAGCACGAATCCCAGGCTCCAATCCACGTGCAGCGGCTGGAACGGCGCGAACAGCAGGCACAGCGCCAGGCTGGCCACGTACTGCAGCGGCATCACGTCCGTCGGCGCCTGGCGCACGCGCTTTTGCAGGATGGCGCCGGCGGTCATGCTGAGCAGCGCCGCGAACGCGAAGGCCATGCCGGCGAGCGAGAAACGCGCCATGCCGATGCTCTGGAACATCACCATGCCCAATCCGCACAGGGCCAGCAGCAGCCCCGCCAGCCGCAGCGGCGGAAAGCGGCGCTCGAGCAGCGCCAGGGTCAGGATGGGTTGCGCCCCCAGCAGCGTGGCCAGCACGCCGGGCGTGATGCCGTGGTCCAGCGCCAGCAGATAGCAGATGGAATAGCTGCCGATCAGCAGCAGCCCGGTCAGCGCGACGATGCCGCGCGTGCCCGGCGCCGGCAGCCAGCGCCGGCGCCCAACGCAGAGCGCCAGCAGGACGGCCAGCGCCAGGACGAAGCGCCACAGCAGGAAACCGAAGGCCGAGGCGTGCGCCAGGCCCCATTTGGCGAAGATCGCGCCGCCGCTCCACAGCAGCACGAACAAGGAAGTGGAGCCGTAGGCGGCCCACGCATTGCGATTGAAAGACATGAAGATTTCTACCTGTCGGGTATGGAACAGGCTCCCGCGGCGCGCACGCGTCTTGCGACGCGCGAACGGATCAGGCGTGGACGCGCGGCGGGCGGGCGCGAACGCAAACGCGTCGGCGCATCAGCGCGGCGGATCCAGGCGATAAGGCGGGAGCGGGAAGTGTGCGGCGGTCAGCCGACGACGGCGACCACGGGCGGATAAGCGCCCGCGACACCGACGACGACATCGCACGGCGGCGATACGACCGTCGAGACGACAGGAGAAACAACGGGGGGCGACACGGCATGCCGCCGGCTTGCGCGCAGGCCGGCGCCGGCTGCGCGGGCAGCGAAGGCGGATTCGGCGGAAGGCGTGAAGTCGGGCATGTGAAGCGCGTCGGGTTCGGTGATGAACCCGTGTAGGCTACCGGCGCCGCGCGCCAGCGTCAAGTTGCGGGGCGCCCGCACGCGGCCGGCGACGCGCTTGACGACACCGGTCCGCCCGTGCGGGGGCGGTTTGCACGTGCGGACGCGGCTCGCACCGCCGCCAAGGCGTCAAGCGCCGATGCGGCGCTGCTCGACGCCCAGGTCGCGCCAGGCCTCGCCGTGGCAGGTGAACATCAGGATCTGGTGGCGCGTGGCGGCATCGAACAGCGCGCGCTTCATCAGGTGGCGCCGCTCGTCGTCGGTGTGCACCAGCGCATCGTCCAGCAACAACAGCGTCGGCCGTCCGGCCTCGCGCAGCAGGTCGGCGTAGGCAAAGCGCGCCAGGATGCCCAATTGCTCGCGCGTGCCGAAGCTGAGCGCGTCCAGCGGGTCCTCGCCGCCCGCGCGCTGCAGGGCCGCGGGCAGCAGCGCCTCGTCCAGGCGCAGCGCGGACTCGGGGAACAGCAGCGCCAGATAGTGGCTCAGGCGGCGCGCCAGCGGCGCCTGCAGGCGCTGGGTGGCGGCGTCGCGCTTGCCGGCCAGCAGGGTGGACAGCAGTTCGAGCGCCTGGGCGCGGCGCTGGAATTCGTCGCGGCGGCGCTGCAGGCGCTCGCAGGCGGCCTCGGCCTCGGACAAGCGTTCGCCCAGGCCCTGCGCGCCGGCCTGCTCCAGCTTGCCCAGCAACTGCTGGATCTCGCTGTGGCGTTTGTGCTGGGCGTCGCGTTCGATGGCGGCGGACTTTTCGTAGCGCTGCGCGTCCTGTTCCAGCAGTTCCGGCCGCAGCGCTTCCAGCGCGGCCTGCGCCTGGCGCAGGCGTTGTTCGAGCAGGTCGTGGCCGCTGCGGGCCTCGGCCAGCCGGCCGGCGCGGGCCTGACGCTGCGCCGCGCGTTCGGGCGATTGCAGGTCGGCGCCGCGCGCGGCGGCCTGGGTTTCGAGTAGCTGGGCGCGGGCGCTGTCGGCATCCAGGGCGCGCTGCGCGGCCGCCAGGGCCTGCTCGGCCTGCGCCGCGCTGGCTTCGGCATCGCGCAGCGCCTGGCGCGCGGCGGGCGCATCGGCATCGCCCGCCTCAGCCGCCGGCGGCAGCAACGCCAACCGCTCGGCCAGTTGCGCGCGCCGCGCCTGGGCTTCGTTGCGTTGCCCGCGCAGTGCGTCCACGCCCTTGGGCGCATGGATCGCCAGCGTCTTGCGCATGGCCTCCAGTTCGCGTTGCAAGTCGACGCCGCGCGCATGGCGTTCCTCGGCCTCGGCCACGTGCGCCACGCCCAGGCGCGACAGCAAGGCCGCGCTGGCCGCCTGCACGTCGGCCAGTTCGCGCTTGAGCGCCGGCAGGTCCTGGCCGCCCGGCTCGATGCGCAGCCGGCCCAGGCCGGGCAATTCGAGTTCAGCCGCCGCGGTCAGCAGCAACTCGCCGTTGCCGGCCAGCGCGGCGCCGTCCAACCGGGCCTCGCGGCCCGCGTCCAGCGCGTACGACAGGCGCGTGGCGATGGCCTGCTGGCGCAGTTGCAGGTCGCCCAGCGCGCGTTCGCTCTTGCGCAGGGCCTGGATGTCGGCGTCGGCGATCTCGATGCGCACGGCTTCGGCCTTCAGGATCGTGCCCTGCTCGATCAGGCGGGTGGCTTCTTCGAGCGCGCCGTCCAGGCGCTCGACGTCGCGCGCCAACTGGTCGATCTGGTGTTCGAGGTCGCGCCGGTCGGCCACGGCTTGCACCGCAGCGACCCGCTGGCGCGCCTGCTCGGCGGCGGCGGCGTGCGTGTCGCGCAGCGCGCGGGCCCGAGCCAGCGGCTCCTGGGCCTGCTGGACCGCGGCGCGGGCGGCCCGCGCCTGCGCCGCCAGGGCCTGCAATTCGGATTCGTCCTGCTGGTCGCGGCGCACCTGTTCCTGCAGCACGGCCAAGGTTTCGGCCGCCTGGCGCTGTTCGCGTTGCAGCCCTTCGAGCGCCTCGCGTTCCTTGGCCACGGCCGCGAGCCGGGCGCGCGCCTCGGCGGCGCGGGCCTCGAAGTCCTTCCAGGGCTGGCCGGCCTCGGCGCGCGCGTGTTCGGCGCGCAGCGCCGCCAGCCGGTCGACGTCGGCGTCGAGCTGGGCCTTGGCCTGGGCGCATTGGTCGCGCTCGGCCAGGGCGGCGGCGAGCGCGTCCTCGGCGTCCTTGTAGATGCCCTTGGGGCGGCCGTTGCGCGCATCCAGCAAGGCGGCGCGCTCGGCGGCGACGCGCTCGTAGAGCCGGTCGCCGTCGCCGGAGGCCAGCTCGCCCGACAACTGCGTCAGGGCCTCGCGCAGATGCCCGCCGGCGTGACTAGCGGCGGTTTGCAGGTTCTGGCCGTCGCCCTGCTGGATCCACAGCAGACCCGGCACGCCGGCCAGGTCGGGCTTGCTCTGGCCGCGCGCAGCCAGTTCGAAGCCCAGCAACGCGGCCAGTGCGTTCTCGGCTTCCTCGCCATCGAGCCGTTGCGCGCCGTCGTCGATCAGCAGTTCGCAGCGGGCCCGCGACAGGAATTGTTTTTTCAGCAGGTAATCGTGGCCCGCATGGCTGAACGCCAGTTCGACGCCGGGCCGCGCGCCGCTCTCGCCGCGCGGCGCCAGGTCGGACACGGTACGGGTGCTGTAGCGTTCCAGGAACGCGGCGCGGATGGCCGCGGCCACCGTGCTCTTGCCGGCCTCATTCGGACCGACGAACAGGTTCAGGCCGTCCTGCAAGCCATCCAGCACCAGGGGCTGGCGGAATTTGCGGAATTCTTCCAGGGCGATGCGCGTGAGCTTCATTGCGCGCCTCCCGCCGCCGCGCCTTCGCGCTGGAACCGCAGCAGCAGCCGCAGGGCCTCGCCGGCCACCGCCGCCTGGTCGGGATCGGCCTGCATGGCCTGCAGTTGCGCGGCCACTTCGCCGACGTAGCCGCTCGCGCCCAGTTGCGCCAGGTCGGCCTCGTCGGGTTCGAGCAGCAGGCCGGAGAAGTCCGGCAACACCGCCCTCGCCTGCGCCGCCGCCTGGTCCACGGCGCGTTGCAGCGCCTCCCAGGTCGGCACGTTGACGTGGCCCTGCAGTTCCAGCCGCAGCACGTCTTCGGCGCGCAGCGCCGCCAGGCGGTCGGCCAACGCCTGGGCGTCGGTCGGCAGGCTCAGGGTTTCGGTCCAGGCGGACCAGCGGTATTTGCCGGTGGCCACGCGTTCGACGCGTGGCGGGGTGCCCGGCGCATCGATGCGCACGTCCAGCGCATAGCCGGGTTCGTTGCCGCGAAAGCGGTCTTGCTCGGGCGTGCCGGCGTACCAGGTGCGTTCGTCGATGGCCAGGCAGCCGTGCCAATCGCCGAGCGCCAGGTAGTCGAGCCGCGCGCGGGCGGCGCGGTCGGGCGCGATGGGGTTGGTGGCGTCGATGGCGTCGGGCAGGCGGCCGGCGACACTGCCATGGGCCAGGCCCACGCGGACGCGGCCGGGTTCGGATTCCAGCGCGTCGAAGGCCTGGGTGACGTCGTCGTAGGTATGGCGCTGGGTCAGCGGCGCGGCCAGCACCGCGAGGTTCTGCGCTGGCAGGTCGACCACGCCAGTACGCAACGGCACCCGCACGTTGGGCGGGATGCAGCCCAGTTGCGCGGCGCGGCTCCAGACGCTGTCGGCCAACGCCGCGTCGTGGTTGCCGGCGATCATGACCCACGGCCCGGCGTAGGCGGCCAGCGCGGCGAACAGGCGGCGGATGGTGCGGTCGGACACCGCCTGGGTGTCGAACACGTCGCCGGCCACCAGCACCGCGTCGACCTGGCGCTCGGCGGCAAGCGCGGCGATGCGCGCGACGACATCGAAGCGGGCCTCGGCCAGCAAGGCGGCGTCATCGGTTTCGAACTGGCCGTACTGACGGCCGATCTGCCAATCGGCGGTATGCAGGAAATGGATCATGCCGCCGATTGTAGAGGCCGGCGCCGATTCCCTGTGGCCTCGACGGGCCTGCGAGTGTCGCGGCAATGTCGCGCCGCGCCCGCTGGAACAACGGCCCGGCCGGCATCGTGCGCCGGGCGGGCCGTCGGGACGCCGGCTTGTGGCCCGCGCCCGGGGGGAAACTGGTTGGGAAAGCAGGCCGGAATCAGGCGCCCTTGCCGTCCAGCACCAGCGGCCGTTCGGCCGGCGCGTGGCGGTCGTAGCGCGACAGCGCCAGGCCGTCGGTACGGATCTGCGGACGCTGGCCCAGCACCTGGTCGGCCACCAGCTTGCCGGAGCCGCAGGCCATGGTCCAACCCAGCGTGCCGTGGCCGGTGTTCAGGAACAGGTTGCCGTAGCGGGTCGGGCCGACCACGGGCGTGCTGTCCGGCGTCATGGGGCGCAGGCCGGTCCAGAACTCGGCGCGGGCCACGTCGCCGCTGCCGGGGAACAGGTCGTTGACCACCAGTTCGAGCGTCTTGCGGCGCGCGTCCTTCAGGCGCAGGTCGAAGCCCGACAGCTCGGCCATGCCGCCGACGCGGATGCGGTCGTCGAAGCGGGTGACGGCGATCTTGTAGGTTTCGTCGAGAATGGTGGAGACCGGCGCGGCGGCCTCGTCCTTCATGGGGATGGTCAGCGAGTAGCCCTTGACCGGGTACACCGGCAAGTCCAGGCCGAGCGGTTCCAGGAAGCCGCGCGTGTAGCTGCCAAAGGCCGCGACGTAGCGGTCGGCCGTCAGCACCTCGTTGCCGACACGCACGCCGGTCACCTGGCCGCCGGCGGTGTTCAGGCCAGTGACCGACTGGTTGTAGCGGAACTCCACGCCCAGCGCCGCGGCCATTTCGGCCAGGCGGGTGGTGAACAGGCGGCAATCGCCGGTCTCGTCATTCGGCAGGCGCAGGCCGCCGGCCAGCTTGTGCAGCGAACGCGCCAGCGCCGGCTCGGCGCTCACCAGGCGGTTGCGGTCCAGCAGCTCGTAGGGCACGCCGACCTCTTCCAGCACCGCGATGTCGCGGCGCGCGGCTTCCATCTGGGCCTCGGTGCGGAACAGTTGCAGTGTGCCGCGCGCGCGTTCTTCATAATGGATGCCGGTATCGGCGCGCAGTTCGCGCAGGCAGTCGCGGCTGTATTCGGCCAGGCGCAACATGCGTTCCTTGTTGACCGCGTAGCGATCGGCCGAGCAGTTGGCCAGCATCGCCGCCATCCACTTGAGCTGGTACAGGCTGCCGTCCAGGCGGATCGCCAGCGGCGCGTGCTTCTTGAACAGCCACTTGATGGCTTTCAGCGGGATACCGGGCGCGGCCCAGGGCGTGGAATAGCCCGGCGACACCTGGCCGGCGTTGGCGTAGCTGGTCTCCTGGGCGGCGCCGGGCTGGCGGTCCAACACCGTCACTTTGGCGCCCTGGCGGGCCAGGTAATAGGCAGTGGTGGTGCCGATGACGCCGCTGCCGAGGACGATGACGTGCATGATTCGTTCCGAAGTTTGGATTTGGTCAGGAATTTCGGTAGTCTATGAGCCTCATCACAGTGAAAATCACTGAAGATTTTCATTCGGCAGTGGTTTTTCCCGGCCAAGCTCCTTTTTTCGACCGCCAGAAGTGAAATGCGCGATCTCGATCGTATCGACCTGAAAATCCTGGATATCCTGCAGCGGGAAGGCCGTATTTCCGTCACGGAACTGGCCGAGCGCGTCAGCCTGTCGGCCACGCCCTGCTCCGACCGCGTCAAGCGCATGGAGCGCGAAGGCGTGATCTCCGGTTACCATGCGCGCGTCAACCCGGCGGCGCTCGGCAAGAACCTGCTGGTGTTCCTGGAGATCAAGCTTTCGGCCAAATCGGGCGACGTGTTCGACAAGGTCAAGAAAGAGCTGCTGTATGTGCCCGAGGTCATGGAGTGCCACCTGGTGTCGGGCGACTTCGACTACCTGGTCAAGGCCCGCCTGACCGAGATGAACGAATACCGCCGTCTGCTCGGCGAGATCCTCAAGCGCCTGCCCGCGTCGGCCGAATCGCGCAGCTATGTGGTGATGGAGGAGATCAAGGAGACGCTGTACCTGCCCGTCGACCGGTAGCAATTCCCGCGTCTTGTTACCGGACTTTGCGCCGCCTGCTGCTATGCTTTCGGCCCTTCCGGTCCGCGCGGCGCAGGACCCGACCCCGATTTCCTGGCTTCATGACTATGACCCGTCTCTACAAATACTTCTTCCGCGGCCTGATCACCGTGCTGCCGCTGGCGCTGACGATCTACCTGCTCTACATCTTCCTGGCCTGGACCGAGGCGGTGGCGCTGACCTTCCTGCGCCCGTTCATCGGCGGCTTCTATTTTCCGGGCCTGGGGCTGCTGCTGGGCATCCTGGGCATCCTGGCGATCGGCTACCTGGTGTCCAAGGAGCGCGTCAAGCGCGTGATGGCGCTGCTGGAAATGCCGTTCACCAACCTGCCGGTGGTCAAGAGCATCTACTCGTCGCTCAAGAGCTTCGCCGACTACTTCTCGCCCAGCTCCAAGGCCACCGCCCAGCAGGTCGTGATCCTGCGCATCCCGGGCCAGCAACTGGAGCTGGTCGGCCTGGTGACGCGCCGCAACCTGGACGGCCTGCCGGAAGGCTTCACGCAGGGCGACCGCGTGGCGGTGTACCTGCCGATGGGCTATATGATCGGGGGCTATACCGTATTCGTGCCGCAGGAATGGGTGCAGCCGATCCAGATGTCGGTCGAGGAAGCCATGCGCTCGTCGCTGATCGCCTGGATGGCGCGCGCAGAAGCCCCCAACGACCGCCCCGTGGCGCCCGCCGACGTGCCCCCGGCGCCCCCCGCGCCGCCGGCCCCGCCCGTTGGCGGCAACGCCCCCGGCAGCCAGGCCTGAACCGCCCGATCCCCATTCAACGCCCCTCCGTGCCATGCCCATCATCGAATTCACGCTTGCCGAAGGCAGCCCCTTTATTGAAGTCAACCAGTTGCTCAAGGCCACCGGCGTCTGCGACAGCGGCGGCGCCGGCAAGATGCTGGTGGCCGAAGGCCACGTGAGCGTGGGCGGCGTGGTCGAAACGCGCAAGACGGCCAAGATCCGTCCCGGCCAGATCGTCACCTGCGGCGACGTGCGTATCGTGGTGCGCGCGTCATGAAGTTCAAGATGTCGCAGAACTCCATCTTCGCGGTGCTGCTGCGCTCGCCGTGGTGGATGAGCGCCGGCGTGGCGCTGCTGCTGTCGGTGGGTGGATTCGCCGCGCTGCCGCTGGAGTATGCGGCCATGGGCGTGTTCGCCGCCGTGCCGTTCGCGGTAATCGCCATCATGGCGGCCTACAAGCAATTGCGCGCGCCGTCGGGCGCCCGCGTCGAGGCCGTGGCGCAGGCCGCCGCGGCCATGTCGTGGCAGCAGTTCGCCGCCACGGTCGAGGCCGGTTTTCGCCGCGATGGCTGCGAGGTCGAACGGCTGCAAGGCCCCGGCGCCGATTTCGCCTTGGCCAAGGACGGCCACGTCGCCATGGTCAGCGCCAAGCGCTGGAAGGCCGCGCGGGTCGGCGTCGAGCCGCTGCGCGAACTGCAGGCGGCGCGCGAGAAGCGCGGCGCGCGCGAAGCCATCTACATTGCGTTGGGCGAGGTGTCCGACAACGCCCTGCAATACGCCCGCGCCGAGGGCGTGTCGCTGATGACCGCGCCGGAACTGGCCAAGTTGCTGCGCGACCTGAAACCCTGACGACCGGCGCCGGCGCCATCCGCGCCCGGCGCCCCTTCCGCCCGTCGCCACGAACGCGTCGTGTCGGCCCCGTCGCCCCGGCGACAGCGGATGCCCACCAGAGGAATGCCCGCATGATCCCTCGCCTGCTGGCCGACGCCGTCCTGATCATTCACGGCCTGTTCGTCGCCTTCGTGGTGTTCGGCGGCCTGCTGGCGCTTTGGCGCTGGCGCCTGGCCTACCTGCACCTGCCGGCGCTGGCCTGGGGCGCGATGGTCGTCGGCATGGGCTGGATCTGCCCGCTGACGCCGCTGGAAGTCTCGCTGCGCCAGCAGGCGGGCCAGCAAGGCTATGCCGGCGGCTTCGTCGAGCACTATATCCTGGCGCTGATCTACCCGGACGGCCTGACGCGCGGCGTCCAGGTCGCGCTGGCGCTGCTGCTGGTCGCCGGCAACCTCGTCATCTACACCCTCTGGGCGCGTCGCCGCCTTGCCCGCCGCGTCCGCGCGGCGGGCGCCCGAACCTAGGAACCGACCCGATGAGCTTTCTGAAGAAACTGCTCGGCAAGCAAGCCGCTCCCGCCGACGCCGCCGCGCACGCCGATCAGCCCGCGCCGCAGCCCGCCGACGCGGCGGCCTCTGACACACAGGCGCCGCAGGACGCCGACATGATCCGCGCCTACGACGCCTACGGCCGCGAGATCTTCGTGCCGCGCGACCAGTGGCGCGACAACGTGCTGGCCGGCGCCATCGAGCGCCACTGGGACGACCCCGACTCGCTCGCCGGCCTGATCATCCAGTCGCTCGGCGACGGCTTCATCGATGAAATGGTCAGGCCCGCCGACCGACTGGTCGAACTGCAACCGGGCGCCGAGCGCGGCGTGGTGCTGCAGGCCATCGTCTACATGAAGACCGGCCGGCTCGACGACGCCGAACGGGTGCTGCGCGATTTCATGGCCGCGCGCGGCGAGACCGGCATCGTCCTGACCAACCTGGCCAAGATCCAGGACGAGCGCGGCGACGAGGCCGGCGCCCTGGCCACGCTGTGGCATGCGCTGGAGCTGGATCCCAACCAGGACAACGGCCTGGGCTGGTACGAGGCGATCCACCGCGAACATGGCGGCGACGCCGCCGGCGTGGCCGCCATGCGCAAGGTCGCCGCCCTGCCCGGGAGCTGGCGCGCGCAACTGTGGCTGGCGCACGGTGAACTGGGCGCGCACAACCTGTCCGGCGCGCTCGCCATGTATGAAGAATCGCTCGCCCGCGCCGGCACGCCCGCGCCCGCCGACCTGCTGGCGCAGATGAGCGGCGACCTGGGCAACGCCGGCGCGATCGAGCCGATCGTGCAACTGGCCGGGCCGCGCTTCGAGGCCGCCCACCACGGCATCCAGGTCGGCAACAACCTGATCCGCGCCTACGTCGAACTGGGCCGCCACGACGAGGCCCGCGCCATCCTCGACCAGCTCTACGCGCAGCAGCGCCCCGACTGGAAGGACAACCTGGGCTATTGGGACACCGAACTGGCGCGCGCCGCGCTGGGTGACGGCGCCGCCGAACCGGCGCAGATGCGGCTGGCGATGCTGCTGGGCCGCGGCCCGGTCTGGCTGACGCCCGATTCGCCCGCGGCGGCGCTGTTCACGCCGGTGACGCCCGACCGTCCGCTGGTGTCGTTCCTGGGCGGCTCGGCCGAGATCGGCGCCGCGCCCGAGGGCGCCGAGCGGCAACTGGCCGACGCCACCGGCCGCCTGAGCCGCGCGCTGCCGCTGTACTTCAACGAACAACTGGCGCTGCGCTGCGGCCTGCGCACGCAGACGCTGGTGCCGTGGCTGACCGAGCCGCATCCCGGCTTCCTGCTGAGCGGCGCGGCCTGGGACGACACCGACGCCATCGGCTACGCGCAGCAATGCGAGGCGCAGAGCGATTACGTGGTGATCTCGCACCTGGTCACCGTGGCCGAGCCGTGGCGCGCCGAGGTGCGCCTGGTGCGCACCGAGGACGCCGAGTGCATCGGCGCGTTGTCGGCCGAATTCCCGATGGCCGATCCGACCGCCGCGATCCAGCGCCTGACCGAGGAACTGGTGGCGCTGGTCGGCCGCGCCACCGCGCAGGCGCCGCTGGCGGCGCCTGCCAACTACACGGTGCCGGACGGCGCCGCCTTCCCGTACTACCTGTTGCGCCTGGAACAGTTGCTGGCCGTGCGCTGCAACGGCGCCGACCCGGACCAGCCGGGCCAGCTCAATGGCGAACGCGAGATCATTGACGGCAACCTGCGCCAGTGCCTGGACTTCCCGCGCAGCGTCAACGCGCGCCTGCTGCTGGCGCAGACGGTGCGCGCCATGAAGAAGGTGCGGCCGGATGTGGCGGGCGAGTTCGAGGAAAAGATCGCGCGGCTGCAACGTGAACAGCCGCTGGCGGCGCCGGCGCAGGCCGCCGTGCAGGCCTTGTTGGACTGAGCTCCCGGCAGGCCCTGCCGGCGCGCAGCGTCAACCATGCCGCCGGCGCCCGCGGGCCGCCCGCCTGGGCCGACACCGCCCACGCGTCGCGCCGTCCTACAAAGCGCGCGCGATCACCAGCCGCTGGATGTCGCTGGTGCCTTCGTAGATCTGGCACACGCGCACATCGCGGTAGATGCGTTCCACCGGGAAGTCGGCCAGGTAGCCGTAGCCGCCCAGCGTCTGGATGGCGGCCGAGCAGACCTTCTCGGCCATCTCGGAGGCGAACAGCTTGGCCATCGAGGCCTCGGTCAGCGCCGGCCTGCCGGCCTCGCGCAGCGCCGCCGCGTGCAGCACCATCTGCCGCGCGGCGTGGATCTGCGTGGCCATGTCGGCCAGCCGGAACGACACCGCCTGGTGCTCCATGATGGGCTTGCCGAAGGCCTGGCGGTCGCGCGCATAGTCGCGCGCGCATTCGAACGCCGCGCGCGCCATGCCGACCGACTGCGAGGCGATGCCGATGCGGCCGCCCTCCAGGTTCGACAGCGCGATCTTGTAGCCCTCGCCCTCCTCGCCCAGCCGCCACGCGGCGGGAATGCGCATATCCTCGAAGGCGATCTGGCAGGTGTCGGACAGGTGTTGGCCGAGCTTGTCCTCGACCCGCACCACCTGGTAGCCCGGGGTGTCGGTCGGCACGATGAAGGCCGAGATGCCGCGCTTGCCGGCCTGCGGATCGGTCACCGCGAACACGATCACCAGTTGGCCCGTGCGGCCCGAGGTGATGAACTGCTTGGCGCCGTTGAGCACGTAGTGGTCGCCGTCGCGCACCGCGCGGGTGCGCAGGCTGCTGGCGTCGGAGCCGGCCTGCGGCTCGGTCAGGGCGAAACCGCCGATGGCCGCGCCCGTGGCCAGCGGCCGCAGGAACAGGTCTTTCTGCGCGTCGCTGCCGTACTTCAGGATCGGCATGCAGGCGACCGAGTTGTGCACGCTCATGATGGTCGAGCAGGCGCCATTGCCCGCCGCGATCTCCTCGAGCGCCACGGCGTACGACAGGTAGCCGCTGGCGTTGCCGTCCCATTCCTCCGGCACCAGCATGCCGAAGAATCCCAGGTCGGCCATCTCGCGGATGGCGTCGGCCGGATAGTGGTGTTCGCGGTCCCAGCGCTCGGAATTGGGCGCCAGGCGTTCCTGGGCGAAACGGCGCGCCATGTCCTGGACGCTGAGCTGTTCTTCGGTCAATAGCATGTTCGATGTCTCCTGGTCGGGCAGTGCCGGACTGGCGCGGGTGGCCGCCGTCCGTGTTCTCTTGCGCGGGCCGGCGTCCGGGATGCGGGGCGGGCTCGCCTGCGAGGATACACCGGCAGCCGGCGGCGTGCCCTACCCCGCGGGATCGTCCAGGATGCCGACCACGAACTCGATGAACGCACGCACCTTGGCAGCGGGCAGATGGCGGGAAGGATACAGCGCGTAGAGGGCGTAGCGGTCACCGACATAGTCCGGCAATAACTCGACCAGCTCGCCTTTGCGGATCAGTTCACGCACGCCGCTGGCCTTGAAACGGGCGATGCCTGCGCCCGCCAGGCACGCGCCCAGCATCGTCCAGCCGTCGGACAGGTGCAATTGGCCCGAGGTCTGTACTTGTGTGGTCCGGCCGTTCTTGCGGTACGACCACGCCAACGGCTGGCCGGTCATGGGACTGCGCATCTGAATGCAGGCATGACGCGCCAGATCGGCTGGCGTCGCGGGCGCGCCATGCTTGCGCACATAGGACGGCGCGGCCACGGTCAGCGAACGGGTATCGAGCAGCTTGCGCGATACCAGCGAGGAAGACGGCGGCTCGCCGAAGCGGATCGCCACGTCGAAGCCCTCGGACACCAGGTCTCCCAATTGCTCGCGCGTGGCCAGATCGAGCGTCAGCTCGGGATGCGCCTGCAGAAACCGCCCCACGTGGGGCGCCAGGATCAGACGGGCGAAAAAGGCATCGGCGTTGACGCGCAGGCGGCCCTTGACCGCCACCGACGCGCCGCTGGCGCTGTCGATCGCTTCGCCGATGCCGGCGACGAGCGGATTGATCTGTTCGTACAGCCGACGCCCCTCTTCGGTCAGCGCCACCGCCCGCGTGGTGCGGTCCAGCAGTCGCACGCCAACGCCGGCCTCCAGCCGGCTCACGGCGCGGCTGACCCCGGAGGCTGTGATTCCGAGCGTTTGCGCCGCGCGCGCGAAGCTGCCGCTTTCCACCACGGCGGCCAATACGCCGATATTCGCCAATATGCGGCCATCCATCGAGACATTCCAGATAAGTGAGCAAACGTCATGAATGTTATGACTGAATTGCCATTCTCTCAATGATCACCAGCGCCTACGATGCGTTCCGGCGTGATCGATCCGCATCCCGCCCCCCACCTGGAGAGAATCCCATGTATGCCATTACCGGAATCAGCGGCAAGGTCGGCGGCGCGCTCGCCGCCTCTTTGCTGCAAGCGGGCCTGCCCGTGCGCGCCGTGCTGCGCAACCCTGCCAACGCCGCCGCCTGGATCGCCCGCGGCTGCGACGTGGCCATCGCCGACATGACCGATGCCGACGCCTTGGCGCGCGCCTTCGCCGGGGCCGACGGGGTATTCATCCTGCCGCCGTCCGAATTCGATCCGAGGCCCGGCTTTCCCGAGGCCCGCGCCGTCATCGACGCGGTCACCTCCGCCATTGCGCTGGGCCAACCCGCCAAGGTCGTATGCCTGTCGACCATCGGCGCCCAGTCCGACCAGCAGAACCTGCTGACCCAGCGCACCCTGATGGAACAGGCGCTGCGCCGCCTGCCATTGCCGGTGACGCTGCTGCGCCCGGGCTGGTTCATGGAGAACCTGGCCTGGGATGTCGCCAGCGCGCGCGACCAGGGCGTCATCGACTCGTACCTGCAACCGCTGGAGCGCGCCATTCCGATGGTGGCCACGGCCGACGTCGGCCGGGTCGGCGCGCAACTGCTGCGGGAAGACTGGACCGGCCTGCGTGTGGTGGAACTGGAGGGCCCGCAACGGGTCAGTCCGCTCGATGCCGCCCGGGCCTTTGCCGAGGTGCTGGGCCGGTCGGTGGCCGTCCGCGCCGTGCCGCGCGAGCGCTGGGGCGCGCTGTTCACGGCCCAGGGCATGCGCGATCCGATCCCCCGCATTCAGATGCTGGACGGCTTCAATGAAGGCTGGATCGACTTCGAAGGTCCGCGCGACCGGATCATCAAGGGCCAGGTCGCCCTGGTGGATGTGGTGCGCGCGCTGACGACCGCCGTCAGCCGCAATGCGGATGCTGCTTGAGCCGTTCCTGGAAGTCCCGCGCCAACTGATCCATGCGGATGGTCGCGAAGCGTTCCAGCAGCAGCCGGCGCGACTCGGCCATCGCGCCTTCCAGCCCGGCGTTGACGGCCTGCTCCACCAGGCACTTCGGTTCGCTCTGGTCCAGCCCGAGCGCGAAGATCGGCGGCTCGCCCAGCGCCTGGTAGACGTCCAGCAGCGTCAGCTCGGACAACGGGCGCGTCAGCACCCAGCCGCCGCCGTGGCCCTTTTCCGATTGCACGTAGCCGCGATCGCGCAGGCCGGACATCATGCGCCGCACCACCACGGGATTGGTGCTCAGCATCTTGCCGATGGTCTCGGAAGTCAGCGGCGCGTCCTGCTCCGCCATGTGCAGCAGCACGTGCAGCATGCGGGACAGGCGGTTATCGCTGCGCATGGAAAGACTCCTGGTTCATGGTTTGAAACATTATAAGTTGCATGACCGGGCGGGATCGCCGTATCATGCAACTTTTAAAGTATCGAGATAGCGATGAAGCCCGAAAAACTGCCCCCCTGCTACGACGCCATCATCATCGGCGGCAGCTTCGCCGGCCTGTCGGCCGCGATGCAGTTGGCCCGCGCCCGCCGCCGCATCGCGCTGGTGGATGCCGGCCTGCCACGCAACCGCTTTGCCGCGCATTCGCACGGGTTCCTGGGCCAGGACGGCAAGACGCCGGCCGAGATCGTCGCCGTTGGACGCGCCCAACTGGGCGCCTACCGCACCGTGGACTTCATTGACGGCGCCGCCGCCAGCGCCGCCGGCGAATCGGGCCGCTTCCTCGTCACCATGGAAGACGGCCGCGAACTGCGAGGCGCCCGCCTGATCCTGGCCATCGGCGTGCGCGACGAACTGCCCGCGCTACCCGGCCTGCGGGAACGCTGGGGCCAGACGGTGCTGCATTGCCCCTACTGCCATGGCTATGAAGTGGCCGACCAGCCGCTGGGCGTGCTGGCCGCCCACCCCATGTCCTCGCACCAGGCCGCGCTGCTGCCCGACTGGGGCCCCACCACCTACTTCACCCAGGGCGAGTTCGAGCCCGATGCCGAGCAGGCCGCGCTGCTGACCGCCCGTGGCGTGCGCATCGAGCGCACCCCGGTGACGCAGTTGCTCGGTTCGGCGCCACGCATCGACGCGGTGCAGTTGGCCGATGGCCGCCGCCTGCTAGTCAATGCGCTGTTCGTCGCCAGCCGCGTGCACATGGCCAGCCCGCTGGCAATGCAGCTGGGCTGCGCCTTCGACGAGGGCTTGCTGGGGCCTTACCTGCGGGTCGACGATTTCAAGCAGACCACGGTGCCGGGCGTCTACGCCGCGGGCGATGCCAGCCTGCAGATGGGCAATGCCACGCTGGCCAGCGCCTCGGGCGTGATGGCTGGGATCGGCGTGCACCAGTCGCTGGTGCGCGATGACCCCGTCAAGTGCTGGCGCGCGCAGGCCAGCCGGCCGGTGTAGGCATGCGCGCGGTCCGCGTCGCGTACGCAGTGAAAGGCGCGGCGGGGATCCCGGCTGATGCCGGCGGCGCGACGTTCAGGTGCATTGCCACAGATGCGCGCTGACGCGGCAGTGGCCGCACCAGAAGCTGTAGTTGCAGCCGCCGCTGCCCCACATCCAGTCGCCGCCGTCCGCCTGCGGCAGGTCGGAATCGAGCTGCATCGCGAACGACATGCGCTGGTCGCAATCCGGACAGGCGGGGTAGTCCGCCGACTGCACCCAGCTGGGCGGGCCGCCGACACGGCTCAGGTTCTGGCGGCCGTTGGAATCGCCCCAGTCCTGCCAGGCCCAGCGCGACGGGGCCTGGAACAGGGCCACGTCGGCCTCGCGCAGCGGTTCGGCGGGAAACTCCGGCGTCACCGGCTCGGCCCGGCGCTGCGACGGATGCGCTTGCGGCGCGCCGTCGCCGTCGTGTTGGAAGAAGAGGATCGGGCCGTCCTGTTCCCACCCCTGGCACGACAGGCAGGTGGCCAGCGTCAGCGATGTGGCGCAATCGATACCGGCCACCTCGGGCCGCGGCAAGGTCAACAGGCGATGCAAGGGTCCATGGCACAGGCCGCAGGCGGCCGCGAGCGTGCCGCCCATGCGGCCCGCCGTCACGGTGGCCATCGGCGACTCGGCGTCCGGCGCCGGCGAACCCCAGGTGGGATGCAGGCGCTGGATCTCGCGCCGCCACGCGGGTTGCGAGGCCGTCATCTGCTTGCGTTGCGCCGCGTCGAAACGGATGTGCAGGGGCTGCTCGCCATGCAGCGCGCGCGCCTGGCCGTCGTCGTCGGCATAGCCCACTTCCATCAGCCAATAGATGGCGTCGGGATCCACGCCGCCCCCGAAGCCCTGGCGCCAGGCGCGCGACACCGTCCGCGGCTGGCGCGAGTGCAACAGGGCGCGGGCGCGTAGTTGGTCCGGGGAATCCGCTTCGATCGTCGGCGGCAGTTGCGCCAGCCACGCCCGCGCCGTCTCGGCGTCCAGCGCGCGCCACGCCCGGTCGATATTGAAACGCGGGCCGCCCGCGCCGGCTTCCGCCATGGCCAGCAGCGCCGGCCAGTGGCCCGCGAACAGCTGCGGCCTTTGCAGCGCGGCTGAATCCAGCACTTCCGCCACGCCTTCCGAGGCCGGCCCGCGCAGCGCCCGCTGCCACGCCTGCCGCAACGTGGCGGCATAAGTGGCGTCGTCCATCAGGTCGAGCGCGGCGTCGATGAAGGTGGCGTGCTTGAGGCCGCGATCCAGGAACCGCGTGACCAGTTCCCCCAGCGCCGCCGGGTCATCGCGGCGCAGCCGCAACACCTGGCCCATGGGGTCGTTGTTCGTCCAGCCCAGCCGCTCAAAGGCGTCGACGATCTGCGCCGGCGACAGCGCGGCCTGCGCGGCCATCTTGTCGTTGCCGTCCGTCATGCCGGCTCCTTGCGGCCGGCGCTGGCGAATTTCTTCCAATCCTCGTTCTCGACCAGCGTCGAGCGGAACACGCGCAGTTTCTCGCAGCCCTTGATCGACTTCAGCACCTTCTTGACCTGGTCGCACACGGTGGCCGGCAGCCACGGGCTGAGCGTGACGCGCTTGATGGTCGCGGGTGCCACCGGAATGCGCAGCACCGGCGTATCGCGCGTCCTGCGGCAGACGAACAGGCGGAATTCCTTTTCATCGCGGAAGGCGTGGCGCTTGAGGAACGGCAGGTCGGCCTCGACGGGCGGCTGCTCGCGCAGCGACTTGATGGTGCGATACTGCACCGCCTCGGCCCGCAGGTCGGGCACGGCTTTGACCTGCTCCACCAGCTTTTCCTTGTCGAACTCGATGCAGACCCCGCCGCTGCCGTGCGAGAACACGCGCCAGTGGTGATAGGTCTCGGAGGCCTCGGCCAAGCACAGCGCATAGATGCCGAGCAGGCGCTTGGCGCGGGCGTATTCCTCGATGTAGAACGAGTCGTTGCGGTCGTCCCACGCCTTCGGATTAAGCAGCGCCAATTCGCCCGTCTGCAGGTAGTCGATCAGGTAGGGAAGCTCGGTGTATCTGCGCAACGAGGTGGCCAAGGCGGTGCTCCGGTGTGTACCCAGCCGCCAGTCTACCCGCATCGCCGCCGGCACGACGTTACACTGGCCCCTTGGCAAAAAGGAGACTCCATGCAGCAGAACAATGGTGAAGGAAGGCAAGCTCCCCGGCGTCACGCGCCTACCAGTCAGCGGTTCTGGTACATCGTCCTGGCGGGCACGCTGGTCACCCTCAGCTATGACCTCATGCCGCTGCTGCGCGGGCAGCTCTCGCCCCTGCTCAAGCTGATCATTCCCGGGCTGCTGCTGGCCGGGCTATACCGTGGCAGCGAATGGGCGCGATGGCTGCTGATGGTATTGCTGCTGGGCTTCGGCGTGCTGGTCATGTACCTGACGACCTCGCTGATGCCCTACTCGATCGACATCTGGCTGCACCGCTTTGTGTGCAGTGCCGCCATGATCGCGACGGGGCTGTACCTGGCGCTGGCCAGGAAGGACTTCCAGCGCTATTGCAGCTACGTGGCGTTTCGCGACGGCCCCAAGGCCGCGGCCAGGAAGCGGGCCGCCGCCGACGCCCGCCGCTAGCGCCCGGCACGCCAGGGCGCATCGACCGTCAACCGCTCACGCCGGCAGGCCGGCGCTTCCCGGCGCGTTCAGCGCAACGCGGTCTTGAAGAACGCGACCACCGCCGCGTTGAAGTCACGGTGCCACGCCGCGCGGTCGAAACCCGGCGCGTCGCGGCAGATCGCCGGCCCGGCCTCGGCCTGCGCGGCCGAGCACGGCGCCAGGAACGCGAAGTGCCCGGCGCCAGCCACCGGGCGGAACTCGGATGCCGGCAACCCCTCGCGCACCGCCTCGACACTGGCCGGCGTGACGCCGTCGCCGCCCCGCTCCGAGGCCCACAACTGCACCGGCATCGACACCGCCTTGAGCGCATCCGCGCCGAACGCGTTGAGCGGGTCGGCGATGACCAGCGCCCTGATGCGCGCATCCTTCACATAGGGTTGCGCCGGCACCTTGCCGTCGCGGATGTCGCGGCACATCGGCAGTGACGGTTCGCCGCCGCAGAGCGCCAGGCCGCGCGTGAAATCGGGCGTCGCGCCGGCCAGCACCAGGCCGGTGTAGCCGCCGCGCGAAAAGCCGAAGAAACCCACCGCGCCGTCCAGTTGCGCCCGCTGCGGCCAGGCGCCGGCCAGGTAGTCGATCAGCCGCTTGATCTCGCGCGGCCGGGTCGAGAAGATCGACAGATAGCCCTGGCGCGAGCGGTCCACCGCATTGTCGCCGACATGGTTGATCGCCGCCACCACGAAGCCGGCGTCCGCCAGCGCCGCGGCGGTGTCGTGATGGCCCAGGTACGAGCCGGCCGATCCGTGCGACATGACGATGAGCGGCTTGCGCCCGTCGGTCATCGGACAGTCCGGCGTCGCCGCGAGGGTGACGCGGCCGATGGCCACTTCCCTTGGCGGCGCGGCGCACGGATACCAGATGCCGCCCTGCAGGGCCGGGCCGTTCATGTCCATCGGCAGGTTCAGGCGCTGGAACCCCGCGGCGTGAACGCCGCCCCCGAAGGCGAACGACAGGACGAGGCAGCAGCGCAGGAAGGTCTTGAACATGGAATCGCAAGGAAATGGCGGCTTCGCGCCGCCGCGCCGGCCGCCCGAAAAGAATTTCATCCTAAACCTCCTCGATCACCGCCGTGGGCGCGAACGGCGTGCCCAGCCCCAGCGCGCGATAGATGCGCTCCAGGATGCGCTGGCGCCGCGTCGGCCTGCCCATGCGCCAGCGCGTGTCCAGGATCAGCAGCGGCAAGGCGACGCAAAGCCAGGCCACCAGCAGAAATACGAACGCCACCGCGGCCAGTTCGGGCGCCGTCTCGCGACTCGACGGCGAATCGGAGGAGGACAGCACCGCCACCACCACCAGCCAGCTCACCAGGAGCAGGATCGCCAGCAAAGACAGCATCGGCACGCGCTGCCTCAGGCCCACGCCCACGGGCGCGATGTCGGTGAAGGCGGCTCGAAAATAGTGGTGGCAGACATAGACGCGGCCGTCTTCCAGGTTGCGCAGGCCGTAGACCAGTTGCTCGGGCCCCGCGCCGGCGATCTGGCCGGCATAGGCGGCCACCTCCACCTGGTCGCCTTCGGCCAGGAACGGCAGCGCATCGCCGAAATTCTCGGCGACGTACATGATGAAGCGGCGCGCGCCCACCTGGAAGCGATAGACGCCATAACTGGGCGCGGTGCGGACCGACGGCCTGGACTCGTGCGTCAGCGACGCCAGGACGCCGCGTATCAGCAGGATCTCGGGCGACGCGTCGGCGATCAGCGTCTCGCCCTCGCCTTGCGGGTGCGAGACGGACGCCTGCGCCGTCGGCGCGACGTGCCGCACGGGGGTCTGCAGCAAGTCGCGGTACAACGCTTCGCTGCGCAGGATCGCCGCCCGATGCCGGCGGTTGTCCCACAGGCCGTAGAGCGAGTAGCCAGCCAGCAGCACGGCAACCAGTGCCACCGTCAGCGCCAGCACAAGCAACAGCACCTGCGCGAACGACGACAGGTCCAGCAGGCTGGCGCCGGCGCCGGCCACCGCGGCCACGGCCAGGCTGATGCCGATGCCGCGCCATCCCCGGCGGCGCTGATCGACGTAATAGCGCGGCGGGATGCCCCGGCCCTGCCCCGCGTTCAACCAGGAAAAATGACGCAATCCCCGAGGGCCGCCTTCAAGCACGCCGACGCGCACCGGCGCGGCCTGTTGCCGCAAGCCCTGCAGCGTGCGGATATCGGCCGGGTCGTCGAAGGTGCCGTTGACCGCCACGCCGTTGACCCGGAACCACACCTGGCCGCGGACGAAAGGCACCGCGACCCGCATCGCGTCGATGCGGCCTTCGACCGTTGCGGCCACCGTGTTCGTGCGTCTGGACATGCGCGCTGACGGGCCGCAACGCGGGCGGCCAATGTTGGAAAGCGCCCAGCATACCGCAAGCCGCGGCGGGCTCGGGAATGTGCGATCATCGACGGTTGCGAGCCGCTCCGCCAGCCGCCGCGACACCACGCGGGCCGGAGCCGGCCACCGAGACCGCCATGACCAATCACTTCGAAAGCCCCTTCAAAGGCAAGCTGCTCTCCGACGACGTCACCAACAGGAACATCAAGGTCGGCCGCTACAGCTACTATTCCGGCTACTACCACGGCCATTCGTTCGACGACTGCGCGCGCTACCTCATGCCGGACCGCGACGACGTGGATCAACTGATCATCGGCAGCTTCTGCTCCATCGGCTCGGGCGCCGCCTTCATCATGGCGGGCAACCAGGGCCATCGGTACGACTGGGCGTCGTCGTTCCCGTTCTTCTACATGAGCGAAGTGCCGGCGTTCGCGCAAGCACGCGACGCGTTCCAGAAGGCCGGCGACACCGTCATCGGCAACGACGTCTGGATCGGTTCCGAAGCCATGATCATGCCCGGCATCACGATCGGGCACGGCGCGGTGATCGGCAGCCGCGCCCTCGTCACCCGGGACGTGGAGCCCTACACGATCGTCGGCGGCAATCCCGCCAAGCCGATCAGGAAGCGCTTTGCCGATGACGATATCGCCTTGCTATTGGAAATGCAGTGGTGGGACTGGCCCGAGGACAGGCTGGCCGGCGCCATGCCCCTGCTGTGCTCGGGCGATATCAAGGGCCTGCACCGGTATTGGCGCGACGGCGTCACAACGGCGCCGCGGCCGGCATGAAGCCGCCGCCGCGGATCACGTGCAGCAAGCGCGGCCGGCTGCCGCCATCGACCTTCCTGCGCAGGCGGCGCATGGCGATCGCGACGGCCTGGCACTTGACGTGTCCCGCGCCCAGGCCGGGCGTCCGGGCCTTCCAGACCGACTCGGCCAATTGCCAACTGGTGAACACCGCGCCCGGCCTGCCCATGAGCATGGCGAGCAGCCCGAACTCCTTCGGCGTCAACAGCAGCGGTTCGCCATCCCGGTACGCGCGACAGCGCAGCAGGTCCAGCTCCAGGTCCGCGAATTGCAGCCTGTCGCCGGACTCGGGCATGCACGTCAACGAAACGTGGCCCATTTCGGCCTGACTCCGGCGCCGTTATCGGCGCAGTTCGTTCTGGCGCTGCACTTCGGCCTGGTAGTCCGGGCCCGAGCGCAGCCGCACATACTCCGAGAACGCCGCCTTGTACTCGGGACTGTAGATGTCCGGCGTGGCCTCGCCGCTCCAGAACCGGTCCACGCCGGCGCGCTTCCACAGCGCCAGGTCGGCCAGCACGTCGGCGCGCGAGAGCGACGCGCCGTAGGGGCTGGTCAGGGCCGTGGACGGCGCCTGCTGGGCCAGCGCCGTGCCGGAAACGCCCGCCGCCAGGGCCAGGATCAGTGCGGTTTTACGAAGAATCTGCATGCTTCACTCCTATGAATCGTGGGGGGTAGTGCACGGGATTCATTCTAGGAAGGCGATGCAGACAGAAAGCGGATAAGGGGATTACGTTTTTGAAAGGTGCGGAATGACCTCGATTAGCTCCTTTTTTTCCCTCCATATTTTCGAATACCTTGTCCTGGCAATGCTCTATATTTCGCGGGATCGATGCAGCAGCATCAACGTGTGATTCGGAGAGTTCCCTCGTGCACACTACATCCCAAACCGAAACGCAGCCAGATCATGCCCGCGATCAGGCCCCCTACTATCTGATTATTGAGAAGATACGTCCGGGCGATGTGCTGTTGACTCGCGGCACGACACCGCGCGCGGGCCTGATCGCCTACGGCACGAAAGGCCGGTATTCACACGCGGCGTTATGGGTCATACCGAAGGAAGGGGCCATCCCCATCCTGATGGAGGCGGACAGTGTCGGAGTCGGCCCCACATTCCTTCCAACAGTGACTTTGACAGGCCCGGACGGCTTGCCGATCTTCGCCTATGCCCTAGGTGACCTCGAGGAAATTTCCCTCTTGCGGCATCCGCAGATTCAAAACCTGGACGCCGGCATTGTGTCGGAAGTCACCGAAGAGCTCATCGAAGATGTCTGGAGCCGCCGCTATTCAGCGTTGGTTCGATTGTCGGACATGCTCGATACTTCGTATCTCAGGGGCCCAGCTCGAAAACTGTTCGCGGCGATCGATGCGGTCAATCGCGATCCTCGTGGGCACCACGGCATATTCTGCTCTGAGCTAGTGGCCATGTATTTCGAGCGTTTATCCCTGCCTCTGTTCCAGGGACGGCCTCCGTCTGCCATGTCGCCGAACCATCTGGCCGAGGCAGCGAGCGGACTTCAGCCAGTGACCGATGCCATCATCGATTCCGAAGCCGCCAGGTTCATGACAAAGGCCGCCAGTAGCGCGTTGCGGCCGACTCGTAAGGAATGGCTGGGTCCATTAGTGAACGGACGCCATCGCCACGAAGTCATGACGGCCGCGACGGATAGACTAACTGACACGCTCCAGTCGATGCGAGACCAGTGGATCTCGTTGGCGATCGATGGTAGTCAAAACATGACGATACAAATGCAAGCTGCGATTCGTCAGGCCGCTCAGGCAAGGGACCAGATTTACCTGGAAAAATTCTGCAAACACACTTGCACGCAGATTTTCTTAAACCACTTACTCGTTGTCTTGCAACAGCATTCTCAAGGCGACCAAAACGAAGATAACGCCTCCTACCGCACTGCGGCACATCAGTACCTGACGGATTTATTCAACGCGCTTAACGAAGAAAACACTCATGCCTTCTTAAGAGCCCAACACCTCTTCGCACTATCTCTAGCCAGAGATCACAAAGAAAACGGCTCCTCTTTGAGCAAACGACAAATCAGATCGACGCGCAGAAAGCTCCTGAATCAATGGCGCAAATATCGCGAAGACCGACTCAACTTACTGAGATTGGTTGACTCGCGTGCCCTCCATACTTGTCCCACTCACTCGGAACTAATTTACCGTGACACACTCCTCGCTGCTGCACTCACGGGCTCGCAAGACACATCAAGCAAAATAGGCTCGGAATTTCCATCCTCATAACAGAGGGCAACGCCGAAGACGCTGCCCTCTGTTCGCCTCACAGAATTACCGCACCTTCCCTTCCTTCCAGGCCTCCAGCAGCTTCTCGTACGCCACCGTTTCGCCCTTGGGCTTTTCATTGGCCAGCTTCTTCCACGGCGCGTGCTGGTCCGACAGCCACTTGTTCGGATCGCCCTTGGCGTTCAGCTTGGGCGCGCATTGCGCCATGCCGGCCCGCTCCAGCCGCGCCATCACCTGGTCCATTTCGTTGGCCAGGTTGTCCATCGCGGCCTGCGGCGTCTTTTCGCCGGTGACGGCGGTGGCGACGTTCTTCCACCACAGTTGCGCCAGCTTGGGATAGTCGGGCACGTTGTTGCCGGTCGGCGTCCAGGCCACCCGCGCCGGGCTGCGGTAGAACTCGATCAGGCCGCCGTAGTTGGCCGCGTTCTTGCTGAAGTAGTCGCTGTGGATGTCGCTGTCGCGGATGAAGGTCAGGCCGGTGATCGACTTCTTCAGCGACACCGTCTTGGCCGTGACGAACTGGGCGTAGAGCCAGGCGGCGGCCATCTTGTCGGGGTTGGTGGACTTGAAGAACGTCCACGAGCCCACGTCCTGGTAGCCGTTCTGCATGCCGTCCTTCCAGTACGGACCGTACGGCGACGGCGCCATGCGCCACTTGGGCGTGCCGTCCTCGTTGACCACCGGCAGGCCCTTCTTGGTCATGTCGGCGGTGAAGGCCGTGTACCAGAAGATCTGCTGCGCGATCTGGCCCTGGGCCGGCACCGGGCCGGATTCCGAGAACGTCATGCCCATGGCCTGCTGCGGCGCGTACTTCTTCATCCAGTCGACGTACTTGGTCAGCGCATAGACCGCGGCCGGACTGTTGGTGGCGCCGCCGCGCGCCACCGAGGCGCCCACCGGCGTGCACTTGTCGTCGGCCACGCGGATGCCCCACTCGTCCACCGGCATGCCGTTGGGCAGGCCCTTGTCGGCGGCGCCGGCCATTGACAGCCACGCGTCGGTGAAGCGCCAGCCCAGCGACGGGTCCTTCTTGCCGTAGTCCATGTGGCCATAGACCTTCTTGCCGTCGATCTCCTTGACGTCGTTTGAGAAGAAGTCGGCGATGTCCTCGTAGGCGGACCAGTTGGTCGGCACGCCCAGCTCGTAGCCGTACTTGGCCTTGAACTTGTCCTTCAGGTCCTGGCGCGCGAACCAGTCGGCGCGGAACCAGTAGACGTTGGCGAACTGCTGGTCGGGCAACTGGTAGAGCTTGCCGTCCGGCGCGGTGGTGAACTTGGTGCCGATGAAGTCCTTCAGGTCCAGGCCCGGATTGGTCCATTCCTTGCCCGCGCCAGCCATGTAGTCGGACAGCGGCAGGATGGCGCCGTAGCGATAGTGGGTGCCGATCAGGTCGGAGTCGGAGATCCAGCCGTCGTAGATCGACTTGCCCGACTGCATCGAGGTCTGCAGCTTCTCGACCACGTCGCCTTCCTGGATCAGGTCGTGGTTGACCTTGATGCCGGTGATCTCGGTGAAGGCCTTGGCCAGCACCTTGGACTCGTACTCGTGGGTGGTGATGGTTTCCGACACCACGTTGATTTCATTGACGCCCTTGGCCTTGAGCTTGGCGGCGGTCTCGATGAACCACTTCATCTCGGCCATCTGCTGGTCCTTGGACAGGGTCGACGGCTGGAATTCCGAATCGACCCACTTCTTCGCCTCCGGCTCGCCGGCCCAGGCCCCTGACGTACCGATCAGGGCGATGGCGGCCGCCATGGCGTGCATGCGCAATTTCATGACCTGTCTCCTCGATAAGTCCTCCCCATGGGTGCTGCGGACTTCTGGCCGGGGAAGACACTGGCCGATCGTCCTTCCAAACCGCTGATATCGCGCGGGGTCTGCGCCCCGTCAGCCTTTCCTCATGATGAAGGCCAGCAGCAGCATGGACAGCACGAAGCTGATCCACACCGATGGCGGCTCATCCAGCGAAAACCATTCCACCGCCTTCTGCCCGAACCCCAGGAACGCCAGGTTGAGCCAGGCCGCGGCCATCAGGCCGATGAAGAGGCGGTCGCCCCGGGTCGTGCGCAGCGGCAGGAAGCCCTTGCGCTCGACCGTGGGCGATTTCAGTTCCCAGACCGTCATGCCCACCAGCATCAGCACGATGCAGGAGAAGAACACGGCGACGGGGGTGGTCCATACCATCCAGCTCAACATGTGGCGTCCTCCCCCTCAGACCCGGCCCATCGCGAAGCCCTTCGCGATGTAGTGCCGCACGAACCAGATGACGATGCCGCCGGGCACGATGGTCAGCACCCCGGCCGCCGCCAGCACGCCCCAGTCCATGCCCGAGGCCGAGACCGTGCGCGTCATGGTGGCGACGATGGGCTTGGCGTTGACCGAGGTCAGCGTGCGCGCCAGCAGCAGCTCGACCCAACTGAACATGAAGCAGAAGAACGCCGCAACGCCCACGCCCGACTTGATCAGCGGCAGGAAGATCGTCAGGAAGAAGCGCGGGAACGAATAGCCGTCCACGTAGGCCGTCTCGTCGATCTCGCGCGGCACGCCGGACATGAAGCCTTCCAGGATCCACACCGCCAGCGGCACGTTGAACACCAGGTGCGCCAACGCCACCGCCAGGTGCGTGTCCATCAGCCCGAACGAGCTGTACAACTGGAAGAACGGCAGCAGGAACACCGCCGGCGGCGTCATGCGGTTGGTCAGCAGCCAGAAGAACACGTGCTTGTCGCCGATGAAGCGGTAGCGCGAGAACGCGTAGGCCGCCGGCAGCGCCACGGCCAGCGAGATGACCGTGTTGATGACCACGTAGATCAGCGAGTTGATGTAGCCCGAATACCAGGCCGGATCGGTGAAGATGGTGCGGTAGTGCTCCAGCGTGAAATCGCGCGGCCACAGCGTCAGGGTGCTGACGATCTCGGTATTGGTCTTGAACGACATGTTCAGCATCCAGTACAGCGGCAGGATGGCGAACACCAGGTACAGCGCCAGGAAGGCGCCGCGCCACCAGGTCGATTGCTCACGCATTGGCGCGCTCCTCGTCGAAACCGCCGGTGGTGCCGGCGCGCTGCATCCAGTTGTACAGAATGAAGCAGAGCAGCAGGATGATCAGGAAGTAGATGATCGAGAACGCCGCCGCCGGGCCCAGGTCGAACTGGCCCACGGCCTTCTGCGTCAGGTACTGCGACAGGAAGGTGGTGGCGTTGCCCGGCCCGCCGCCGGTCAGCACGAACGGCTCGGTGTAGATCATGAAGCTGTCCATGAAGCGCAGCAACACCGCGATCATCAGCACGCCGCGCATCTTGGGCAACTGGATGTAGCGGAACACCGCCAGGCGCGAGGCGCCATCGATGCGCGCGGCCTGGTAATAGGCGTCGGGAATGGCGCGCAGGCCGGCATAGCACAGCAGCGCCACCAGCGGCGTCCAGTGCCAGACGTCCATCACCAGCACCGTGACCCAGGCGTCGAGGTCGTTGCCGGTGTAGTTGTAGTCCACCCCCAGCCACGACAGCGTCGCCCCCAGCAGGCCGATGTCGGTGCGGCCGAACACCTGCCAGATGGTGCCCACCACGTTCCACGGGATCAGCAGCGACAGCGCGATGATGACCAGCACCGCCGAGGCGCGCCAGCCGCTGGCCGGCATCGACAGCGCCAGCAGGATGCCCAGCGGGATCTCGATGGCCAGCACCGCCAGCGAGAAGCCGATCTGGCGCAGCAGCGCGCCGTGCAGTTCCTCGTCCTGCAGCACGGCGGCGAACCATTCGGTGCCGACGAACACGCGGCGCTCGGGCGAAATGATGTCCTGCACCGAGTAGTTGACGATGGTCATCAGCGGCAGGATGGCCGAGAACGCCACGCACAGCACCACGGGCAGGACCAGGAACCAGGCCCGGTGATCGATCGGTTTCATCGGATCAGCTCCTCGTCGCGGTAGAAGCAGGTATGCGGATTGAGCGCCGACAGCCAGACCGTGGCGCCGGGCGCGATGGATGCCGCGTCGGTGCCCAGGCGGGCGCGCAGCGGCGTGCCCTCGAAGTCGGCCAGCAGCAAGGTGTAGGTGCCCACGTCCTGCACCCGCTGGACCGTGGCCGGGATGGCGCCAGGCGCGTTGGCGTCGGCCAGGCGCAGGTATTCCGGGCGCACGCCCAGCTTGACCGGGCCGGCGTCGGCCAGCCGGGTCGCCATCGCATCCGGCAGGCCGTCGACGCGGCGCTGGCCCACCATCAGGCCGCCGTCGCGCCATTGCGCCGGCAGGAAGTTCATGCCGGGCGAGCCGATGAAATGGCCGACGAAGGTATGCGCCGGCCGCTCGAACAGGTCGTCGGCGCTGCCCACCTGCACCGCGCGGCCGCGCGCCATCACCATCACCTGGTCGGCGAAGGTCAGCGCCTCGGTCTGGTCGTGCGTGACGTAGATCAGCGTCAGCTTGAACTCGTGGTGGATTTCCTTGAGCTTGCGGCGCAATTCCCACTTCAGTTGCGGGTCGATCACGGTCAGCGGTTCGTCGAACAGCACCGCCGACACGTCGTTGCGCACCAGGCCGCGCCCTAGCGAGATCTTCTGCTTGGCGTCGGCCGTCAGGCCGCTGGCGCGGCGCTCCAGCACGTGCGACATCTCCAGCATCTCGGCGATGCGGCCGACGCGCTCGCGGATCTGCTTGGCGGGCACGCCGCGGTTGCGCAGCGGGAACGCCAGGTTCTCGGCCACGGTCATGGTGTCGTACACCACCGGGAACTGGAACACCTGGGCGATGTTGCGCGCCTGCGGCGTCTTGTGGGTGAAGTCCTGGCCGTCGAACAGGATGCGGCCGTGCGAGGGCCGCAGCAGGCCCGAGACGCAATTGAGCAAGGTGGTCTTGCCGCAGCCCGAGGGACCCAGCAAGGCGTAGGCGCCGCCGTCGCGGAAGGTGAACTTGAGCGGCAGCAGCGCGTAGTCCTCGTCGGCCTGGGGATTGGCGACGTAGGAATGGGAGAGGTCCAGCTCGATCTGCGCCATCAGGCGATCCCTCCGCTGGCGTGGGGTCGGGCGGGGGCCGCCAGCAAGGCGCCGTCGGCGCCGAAGGCGTAGGTCTGGGCCGGGTCGAAGTACAGCGTCAGGCGCTGCTCCAGCGTGTAGCGATGCACGCCCGGCAATTGCGCGACCACGTCGCCGGCGGCCGTTTCGGCGTGCACGAAGGTGTCGGACCCGGAGATCTCGGCCAGCTTGACCACGCCGTCCAGGCCGATGTGGCCAGGGCGCGGCGCAATGTCCAACGCGCCCGCCCGCAAGCCGGCGGTGAGCGCCCCGCCCGCGCCGGGCGGCAGTGGCCGCGCGACGGCGACGCCGCCCTGCAGCGTGAAGCCGGCGGCGTCGCGCTGCGCGGCGAACAGGTTCATGGGTGGATCGCTGAAGGCGCGCGCCACCCGGATCGAATTGGGCCGGTGAAAGACCTCGGCGGTCGGGCCGTACTGCAGCAGTTCGCCCGCGTCCAGCACGGCGGTGTGGCCGCCCAGCAGCAACGCTTCGCCCGGCTCGGTGGTGGCGTAGACCACGGTCGAGCGGCCCTCGGCGAACAGGGCCGAGAGCTCGTCGCGCAGTTCCTCGCGCAGCTTGTAGTCCAGGTTGACCAGCGGTTCGTCCAGCAGGATCAGCGGCGCGTCCTTGACCAGGGCCCGCGCCAGCGCCACCCGCTGCTGCTGCCCGCCGGACAGTTCAGAGGGATGACGGGCCAGCAGGTGGTCGATGTGCAGGCGCGCGGCCATGGCCCCGACCTTGTCGGCGATACCCGACGCGCCGCGCAGCTTGAGCGGCGAGGCGATGTTGTCGAACACCGTCATGGACGGATAGTTGATGAATTGCTGGTACACCATGGCGACGTTGCGCTGGCGCACCGGCACCCCGGTCACGTCGACGCCGTCGGCCAGCACGCGGCCCTCGGTGGGCCGGTCGAGCCCAGCCATGATGCGCATCAGCGATGTCTTGCCCGCCAGGGTCACCCCCAGCAACACGGTCATGGCGCCCGGCACGGGGGCCAGGCTCATGGGATACAGGTGCGTCTGCGAGCCGGCTCGCAACGCAATCCTGTCCAGGGTCAGCTGCATCTGGTCTCCTCTGCCTTTAATACGTCCCCGGTTTATCAACCGGACTTCGGTACATCGGGTACAGCGGCCCTGCAGGCGCGCAAGAACGCGCCGGGTCGGGTTTTTCTTTCAGATCGCTTTCGTTTTTTGTGCGTTTTACTCAAGAAGCGAAAAAAATACAATCTTGCAGCGCGTCATTATTTTTCGCTTTTGTTGTTTTATGATGCGACTGTGACACTCCATACGCCAACATGACACTCAATCCCAGACAGAGCGCCTTGATCGAAATGGTGCGGGCCCAGGGCTCGGCCACGATCGAAGAGCTGGCCAAACGCTTCGACGTCACGCTGCAGACCGTGCGGCGCGACGTCAACATCCTGTCCGAGGCCGGCCTGCTGTCGCGCTTCCACGGCGGCGTGCGCATCGAAGCGTCGACTATCGAGAACATCGCCTATCGCAAGCGCCAGGGGCTGCACGCGGCCGGCAAGCAACGCATCGCCGAGGCCGTGGCCCGCGCCGTGCCCGACGGCTGCTCGCTGATCCTGAACATCGGCACCACCACCGAAGCCATCGCCCGCGCCCTGCTGCGCCATCGCGGCCTGCGCGTCATCACCAACAACCTGCACGTGGCCGACATCCTTTCCGACAACCCGGATTGCGAAGTCATCGTCGCCGGCGGCGTGGTGCGTTCGCGCGACCGCGGCATCGTCGGCGAGGCCACCATGGACTTCATCCGCCAGTTCCGGGTCGACATCGGCCTGATCGGCATTTCCGGCATCGAGGCCGACGGCACGCTGCGCGACTACGACTTCCGCGAAGTGCGCGTGGCCCGCACCATCATCGAACAGTCGCGCGAAGTGTGGCTGGCCGCCGACAGCAGCAAATTCAAGCGCCAGGCCATGGTGGAGCTGGCGCACATCTCGCAGATCGACCGCTTCTTCACCGACGCGCATCCGCAGGAACCGCTGGCGCAAGTGCTGCTGGACGCCGGCGTGCGCTGCGAAGTGGCCGCCGCGCCGAACGCGGCCAAGGTATCCGCCTGACCGGCTTGACCCGGACCGGAGCAAGGCGCTTGCGCCCCGCCCGGCCGGCACGAAAAGAAACGAACACCGCACCGAACCCTAGCGGCCCCGCCGCCCCACGCATATGAACCAACCGCTCGCCACCGTCACCCCGCCCGACCGCAACCGCCTGCTGGCGCAACTGGACAACACGCCCGCCTGGGACGTGATCGTCATCGGCGGCGGCGCCACCGGCCTGGGCACCGCCGTCGACGCCGCCAGCCGCGGCTACCGCACCCTGCTGATCGAGGCCGCCGACTTCGCCAAGGGCACCTCCAGCAAGGCCACCAAGCTGGTGCACGGCGGCGTGCGCTACCTGGCGCAGGGCAACATCAGCCTGGTGCGCGAAGCGCTGCACGAGCGCGGCCTGCTCAACCGCAACGCGCCGCACCTGGTGTGGCCCCTGGGCTTCGTGGTGCCGGCCTACAACCTGCTGGACCAGCCCTTCTACGGCATCGGCCTGAAGATGTACGACATGCTGGCCGGCAAGCTCAACCTGTCGCCCAGCCGCTGGCTGTCGCGCCGCGACACGCTGGCCAACGCGCCGACGCTGGCCGAGAACGTCAACGGCCGCGGCCTGAAGGGCGGCGTGCTGTACTACGACGGCCAATTCGACGACGCGCGCCTGGCGCTGAGCCTGATGCGCACCCTGTTCGACCTGGGCGGCACGGCGGTCAACTACGTGCGCGCCACCGGCCTGACCACCACCGGCGGCAAGGTCGACGGCGTCACGGCGCAGGACGCGCTGGGCGGCGCCAGCTTCACCTTGCGCGCGCGCTGCGTCATCAACGCCACCGGCGTCTGGGTCGACAGCGTGCGCCGCATGGAAGACAAGAACGCGCCCACCATGGTGGCGCCCAGCCAGGGCGTCCACCTGACGCTACCGCACGACTTCCTGCCCGGCAAGCGCGCCATCCTGATCCCCAAGACCGACGACGGCCGCGTGCTGTTCGTGGTGCCATGGAACGGCCACACCATCGTCGGCACCACCGACTCGCCGCGCAACGACCTGCCGCTGGATCCGGAAGCCGGCGCCCAGGACGTCGATTTCATCCTGAGCACCGCCGCGCGCTATCTCAGCCGCAAGCCGACCCGCGACGACGTCACCAGTGTCTGGGCCGGCCTGCGGCCGCTGGTCAAGGCCACCGGCGACGCCGCCACCAAATCGCTGTCGCGCGAGCACACCATCCTGGTGTCGCAGGCCGGGCTGGTGACGGTCACGGGCGGCAAGTGGACCACCTACCGCCGCATGGCGCAGGACGTGGTCGACACCGCCATCCAGCACCAGTTGCTGACGCAGGCCAGTTGCCGCACCGAGTCGCTGGCGCTGCATGGCGCCAACGGCCTGGCGCCGTCGCAGGAACACGCCGGCACGCCGGACAGCTACTACGGCAGCGACCTGGCCACGCTCAAGGCCCTGCCCGGCGCCGAGCGCATGCTGGTCAAGAGCAGCGGCCTGTCCGAAGCCCACGTGCGCTTCGCCGCGCGCTTCGAACTGGCGCGCAGCGCCGAGGACGTGCTGGCGCGCCGCAACCGCGCGCTGTTCCTGGACGCAGAGGCCGCCATGCTGGCCGCGCCCGAAGTGGCCCGCATCCTGGCCGAGGAACTGGGCCACGACGCCGCCTGGCAGCAGCGCACGCTGCAGGAACTGGCCGGCGTCGCCGCGCACTACCGCCTGAAATGACGCGCTGAAAAGTGACGCGCCGACAATCGACGCGCTGAAGCCGCGCGCCCGGGGCGCGCCGTGATTGTCCGCACCCGCAACGCCGCGCCGGCATGGCGCGGCGTTGTCGCATGGCGCCGGAGCCTGAGCAAGGCGCCTTGCAGGGAAAACAGGCGCTAGGGCACGCGCAGCGGACTGGACTGGATCATGGTCTCGAACACGCGCAGCAGGTCCGGATCGCACTTGGCCCCGGCCTCGCGGTTGAGGATGCGCATGATCTCGGCGTGCGTGCGCGCCGGATGATAGGGCCGCGCGTCGCCCAGCGCATCGTAGGAATCGGCCAGCGAAATGATGCGCGCGTGCAGCGGGATGTCGTGCCCCGCGAGTCCGTCGGGATAGCCCGAGCCGTCGAAATGCTCGTGATGATGGCGCACCGCCAGCGCGATGCGCTCGCGCTGGGGCATGTTGCTGTGCAGGATGATGTCCGCACCCACGGCGGCGTGCGACTTCATGATCTCCCAATCCTCTTTTTCGAGGCGCTTGGGCGAGAACAGCACGCGATCGGGGGTGCCGATCTTGCCCACGTCATGCAGGCGGGCGGCCACGGCCACGGCGTGTTGGTCATCTTCGTTCAGGCCGCAGGCCCGCGCCAGCGCCACGCTCAGCGCGACGACGCGGTGGCAATGGCGGCCGGTGGCGGCGTCGCGGGCCTGCATCGCGGCGAACAGCGCCGCTTCACAGGATCCTGCGGCCTGCGCGGCAGGCGCGCTTGGGGGGACATCTGGAGGCATCGGTCTTGGCGCGCGCGGTTGCAACGGAACCGCGCGCCTGTGTCAGAAAGTATCAATTCTGACACAAGCACGTACCGTTCCGACAACACGCCGCGCCCCTGGACGCGAACGCCCGTAACCATGCCCCGCCTTGCGTTCAGGCCCGCAGGCGTTCTAGCAGCGCCTGCGCCACGCCGACCGACGATGCCGGATTCTGCCCGGTGATCAAGAGGCCATCGGAGACGATGTGCGGTTGCCAGTCGGCGCCCTTGCTGTAGAGGCCGCCCAACAGCGCCAGCTCGTCTTCCACCAGGAATGGCACGACGGCGGTCAACTGCACCGCCGCCTCTTCCGTGTTGGAAAAGCCGGTCACCTGGCGGCCCTGCACCAGCGGCTTGCCGTCGGCGGTCTTGGCGTGGCGCAGCACGCCCGGCGCGTGGCAGACCGCCGCCACGGGCTTGCCCGCCGCCAGCATGGTCTCGATCAACGCCACCGACTTGGGGTCTTCGGCCAAGTCCCATAGCGGGCCGTGGCCGCCGGGATAGAACACCGCGTCGTAATCGGCGGCCTGCACCTCGGCCAGCCGGCGTGTGCTGGCCAGGCGCCGCTGCGCCTCGGCATCCTGGCGGAAGCGGCGCGTGTCATCGGTCTGGGCGTCGGGATCGTCACTCTTGGGATCGAGCGGCGGCTGCCCGCCCTGCGGCGAGGCCAGCGTCAGCGTGGCGCCCGCGTCCAGGAAGGCGTAGTACGGCGCGGCGAACTCCTCCAGCCAGAAGCCGGTCTTGCGGCCGGTGTCGCCCAGCGTGTCGTGGGAAGTCAGCACGATCAGGATATTCATGTTGCGCTCCTCATGTTGCGTTCCTATTCATCCGGCCCGACGCGCACGATGCGCTTGCCGGCGTTCTCGCCCTTGAGCAGGCCCATCAGCCCGCGCGGCGCATTCTCCAGGCCATCGACCACGTCTTCGCGGTACTTGATGCGGCCGTCGCGCAGCAGCTCCTGCATGGCCGCGCGGAACTCGCCGAAACGCGGCGCGTATTCGTTGAAGATGATGAAGCCCTGCATCTTGATGCGCTTGGTCAGGATGGTGCGCATCAGCAGCGGCAGGCGGTCGGGGCCGTCGGGCAGGCTGGTGGCGTTGTAGGCCGAGATCAGGCCGCATACCGGCACCCGCGCGCGCGGATTGAGCAGCGGCAGCACGGCGTCGAACACCGCGCCGCCGACGTTCTCGAAATACACGTCGATGCCCTGCGGCACCGCCTTGGCCAGCAGGTTGGCCATGGCCGGATCGCGGTGGTCGATGCAGGCGTCAAAGCCCAGTTCCTCGACCACGTAGCGGCACTTGTCGGGGCCGCCGGCGATGCCCACCGCCTTGCAGCCGTGGATCTTGGCCAACTGGCCCACCACCGCGCCGACCGCGCCGCTGGCGGCGGCCACCACCACGGTTTCGCCGGCCTTGGGCTGGCCGATGTCCAGCAGGCCCATGTAGCCGGTGAAGCCGGGCATGCCCAGCACGCCCAGCGAATACGACGGACGCTCGGGCGCCGAACCCAGCTTGAGCAGGCCGCTGCCGTCGGAGACGGCGTAGTCCTGCCAGCCGGACTGGGACAGCACCCACTCGCCCACCGGATAGTCGGCGTGGCGCGAGGCCACCACCCGGGCCACGGTGCCGCCCACCATGGGCTGGCCGACCTGCACCGGCTCGGCGTACGAAGGCGCGTCGCTCATGCGGCCGCGCATGTAGGGATCGAGGGAAAGATAGACCGTGCGCAGCAGCAGTTGGCCCGGCCCGGGTTCGGGGACCGCGCCGGTTTCCAGGCGGAAATCGCTGTCGGCGGGTTCGCCGCTTGGCCGCGAGGCCAGGACGATGCGGCGGTTGAGGGAGGACGATTGCGGCATGGCGTGCTGACTCCTTCTGTTCCGATCAGCTCATTACACCACCTCCGCCGGCCGGCCCGCCCGCCAACCCTGCCAGCCGCTGCCCTTTTAATTAATTAAGTATTTAATTAGAATCTGCCTCATGCCTGCCAAGCCATCCCCCGCGCGCCGTCCCGGCCGCCCCGCCCGCCCCGACAGCGCCGCCGTGCGCGACCAGTTGCTGGACATCGCCACCGACCTGTTCGCCACCCAGGGCGTGGCCGCCACCCGCCTGGCCCACATCGCCGAACGCGCCGGGTTCACCTCGGCCATGCTGCACTACTACTTCAAGAGCCGCGACCAGTTGCTGGACGCGGTGGTGCTGGAACGCGTGGTGCCGGTCATCGGCTACGTCTGGAGCCCGGTGCCGCAGACGGCGCGGCGCCTGGACGGTTCGGCCGACACGGCGCGCATCGTCATCACCGAGATCGTCTCGCGCATCGTGCGCTGCGGCACCGACCGCCCCTGGCTGCCGTCCTTGTGGATGCACGAGGTCGTCAACGAAGGCGGCCAGTTGCGCGAGCGCGTGCTGCGCCACCTGCCGGCCCAGCGCCTGCAGGTGTTCGCCGGCCTGATCGCCGACAGCCAGCGCGCCGGCGCCATCACCCCGGGCGTGGAGCCGCGGCTGGTGTTCCTGTCGATCCTCGGCCTGACGCTGCTGCCGCTGGCCACGTCCAGCCTGTGGCGCCGCATCTGGCAGAACGATCCGCAGGTCCAGGCCATCGACCACGACGCCATTGCCGCGCACGCCATCGCCATGCTCACTGGCGGGCTGTTTTCCCCGCCGGCCCCGGGGCCCGAGGCCCCCGGCACGCCCGCCGCGCCGGCACAGCGGACCCGGCGCGCCAAGCCGGCCGCCACCACCGAACCGCCCGCCACAGGACGCTGACCATGCGCACCCCTTCCCTCCCGCGCTATGCCCTGCCCGTCGCCGCCGCGCTCGGCCTGTCGCTGCTGGCCGCCTGCGGCAAGCGCGACGATGCCGTCTACCAGGGCTACGTCGAGGGCGAGTATCTCTACATCGCCTCGTCCGAGGCCGGCCGGCTCGACACGCTGTCGGTGCAGCGCGGCCAGCAAGTCGCCGCCGCCGCGCCGCTGTTCGCGCTGGAGGCGACGCGCGAAATCGCGGCGCGCGACCAGGCCGGCGCGCAGTTGGCGGCGGCCAGCGCGCAGTTGGAAGACATCGCCACCGGCAAGCGGCCGCCCGAGGTCGATGTCGCCCGCGCCCAACTGGCCCAGGCCGAGGCCGCCAGCCGGCGCTCGGCGGCGCAACTGGCGCGCGACACCGCGCAGTTCCGCGCCGGTGGCGTGGCGCGGGCGCAACTGGACGACAGCCGCGAGCAGGCCCGGTCGGACGCGGCCCGGGTGCGCGAGCTGCGCGCCCAACTGGAAGTGGCCAACCTGCCCGGCCGCCAGGACCAGCGCCGCGCCCAGGCCGCCCAGGTCGAGGCGGCGCGCGCGACGCTGGCGCAGGCCGACTGGACCCTGGCGCAGAAACGCCTGGCGGCGCCCACCGCCGCCCTCGTTTTCGACACGCTGTACCGCGTGGGCGAATGGGTGCCGGCCGGCAGCCCGGTGGTCAGCCTGCTGCCGCCCGGCAACATCAAGGTGCGCTTCTTCGTGCCCGAAACCGTGGTCGGCGCGCTCAAACCCGGGCAGCAGGCCACCGTGCGCTGCGACGGCTGCGGCGACCCCGTGCCGGTGCGCATCGACTACGTCTCGCCGCAGGCCGAGTACACGCCGCCGGTGATCTACAGCCGCGAAACGCGCGGCAAGCTGGTCTACATGGTCGAGGCCCGCCCCGCGCCGGATGCGGCCACGCGGCTGCATCCGGGCCAGCCGGTCGAGGCGGCGCTGCAATGAACGGCGCCCCCGCCCGCCCCGCCGCCGAGCCCGGCTACGTCATCGACGTGCACGGCCTGAACAAGCACTTCGGCAACAAGCACGTGGTCAACGACGTTTCGCTGCAAGTGCGCGAAGGCGAGATCTTCGGCTTTCTCGGCCCCAACGGCAGCGGCAAGACCACCAGCATCCGCCTGATGTGCGGCCTGCTCACGCCCGACTCGGGCAGCGGCACCTGCCTGGGCTACGACATCCTCAAGGACAGCGCCCAGATCAAGCGCCACGTCGGCTACATGACGCAGAAGTTCTCGTACTGGGACGACCTGACCATCCGCGAGAACCTGGACTTCGTGGCCCGCATGTACGGCATGCCGAACCGCCGCGAGACCGTTGACCGCGCGCTCGAGGACCTGGGCCTGCAGACCCGCGCCAACCAGCTCACCGGCGCGCTGTCCGGCGGCTGGAAGCAGCGCCTGGCGCTGGCCGCCTGCCTGCTGCACGAGCCGCGCCTGCTGCTGCTGGACGAGCCCACCGCCGGCGTCGACCCGACCGCGCGGCGCGACTTCTGGGAGCAGTTGCACGAGCTGGCCGCGCGCGGCATTTCGGTGCTGGTCAGCACCCACTACATGGACGAGGCCGAGCGCTGCCACAAGCTGGCCTACATCTCGTACGGCAAGCTGCTGATCCAGGGCACCGCCGACGAAGTCATCGCCCAGCAGCGCCTGACCACCTGGGCCATCCATGGCCATGACCTGGTGCCGCTGGCGCAGCGGCTGCGCGGCGCGCCGGGGGTGGACCAGACCGTGGCCTTCGGCACCGCGCTGCACATCAGCGGCCGCGACGCCGCCGTGCTCGAACGCACCTTGCGAGACGTCGTGGCCGGCCAGGACCTGCGCCTGGAACGCATCGACACCAGCCTGGAGGATGTCTTCATCTACCTGATGAACCGCTCCGACGACAACTACGCGAGCGCGGCATGAGACGCCACCTGGAGGGTTTCTCGTGGTCGCGCTGGTGGAGCATGGTGCTCAAGGAATTCCTGCAACTGCGGCGCGACCGCATCACCTTCGGCATGATCGTCGGCATCCCGATCATGCAACTGGCGCTGTTCGGCTACGCCATCAACACCAACCCCAAGCAACTGCCGACCGCCGTCATCGTGGCCGACCACAGCCCGTTCACCCGCAGCTTCGTGGCGGCGATGACCGCGTCCGACTACTTCGACATCGTCGAGACCCTGCCCGACGAAGAGGCCGGCCGCGCCGCGCTGGCGCAGGGCCGGGTGCTGTTCGTGCTGACCATTCCACCGGACTTCTCGCGCCAGTTGCTGCGCGGCGAGCGGCCGGCGCTGCTGATCGAGGCCGACGCCACCGACCCGATGGCCACGGGGCTGGCGATCGGCTCTGCCACCCAACTGGCGCAGGCGGTGGCGCGCAAGGACCTGACCGGCCCGCTGGCGCACCTGGCGGGCGGCCAGCCGCCGTTCGACGTGCGCGTGCACCAGCTCTACAACGAAGAACAGATCTCGCAATACAACACCGTGCCCGGCCTGATGGGCGTGATCCTGACCATGACGCTGGTGATGATGACCGGCCTGGCCATGACGCGCGAACGCGAGCGCGGCACCATGGAAAACCTGCTGGCCATGCCGGTGCGGCCGCTGGAGGTGATGACGGGCAAGATCGTGCCCTACATCGCCATCGGCCTGATCCAGTCCACCATCATCCTGCTGGCGGCGTATTTCGTGTTCCACGTGCCGTTCCTGGGCAACCTGGTCACGGTGTACGTGGGCGCGCTGATCTTCGTGGCGGCCAACCTGACCGTCGGCATCACGCTGTCGTCGCTGGCGCAGAACCAGTTGCAGGCGATGCAACTGACGATGTTCTATTTCCTGCCCAACATGCTGTTGTCCGGCTTCATGTTCCCGTTCCTGGGCATGCCCAAATGGGCGCAGTACCTGGGCAACCTGCTGCCGCTGACGCACTTCAACCGGCTGATCCGCGGCATCCTGCTCAAGGGCAACGGCTGGTGGGACCTGTGGCCCGCCATCTGGCCCATGCTGCTGTTCACCGTGGTCGTCATGACCGCCGCCGTGAAGTTCTACCGCCGCACCCTGGATTGAAGGCCGCCATGCCCCGCCCCCACCTGCCCTTCGCCCGCCGCGCCGCGCTCGTGGCCGCCTGCGCCCTGTTGCCCGGCTGCGCCGTCGGACCGGACTTCGAGCGACCCGCCACGCCGCCGGTCGCCGCCTACACGTCGCCGACCGACAGCGCCGCCCCCGCCAGCGGCGCCCAACCGCGCCTCACCGGCGCCGACATCCCGGCCCAATGGTGGCGCCTGTTCCGCTCCAATGCGCTGGACACGCTGGTGCGGCAGGCGCTGGAGGCCAGCCCGACCCTGGAACAGGCCCGCGCCCGGCTGCGCCAGGCCGGCGAGGATCTGAACGCGGAAACCGGCGGCCGCCTGCTGCCAGCCGTCGACGCCAACCTGTCGGCCACCCGGCAGAAGGTCGATCCTTCCGCCTACGGCGTGCCGGTGACCGAGCAGCCCGCGCCGTTCACGCTCTACAACGCATCGATCGACGTGTCCTACACGCTCGATGTGTTCGGCGGCAACCGCCGCGCGCTGGAGGGGCTGGCGGCGCAGGTCGACTACCAGTCGCACGAACTGCAGGCCGCGCGCATGACGCTGGCCGCCAACGTCGTGACCACCGCCATCCGCCAGGCCGACCTGGCCGCGCGCCTGGCCGACACCCGCGAGCTGCTGGCGGCCCAGCAGCGCCAGCGCGACATCATTGCGCAGCGCCTGCGGGCCGGCGGCATCGCCGAGGCCGACCTGCGCAACCAGGAACTGCTGCTGGCGCAGACCGCCGCGACCGTGCCGCCGCTGGAATACCAACTGGCCCAGGCCACGCACCAGTTGGCCACCTACCTGGGCCAGCCGCCCGCCGCCTGGCAGGCGCCGCCGCTGCGCCTGGCCGACCTGGCGCTGCCGGCCGAGATTCCCACCGGGGTGCCGTCGGCGCTGACCCGCCAGCGGCCCGACATCCTGGCCGCCGAGGCCCTGCTGCACCAGGCCTCGGCCAACGTCGGCGTGGCCACCGCCAACCAATACCCGCGCTTCACCCTGACCGCCAGCTTCGGTTCGCAACGCACCCGGGCCGGCGATATCACCGATGGCGTCAATGTCTGGAACCTGGGCCTGGGCCTGGCGCAACCGCTGTTCCATGGCGGCGAACTGCGCGCCCGCAAGCGTTCGGCCGAGGCCGCCTACGAGGCGGCGGCGGCCGGTTATCGGCAGACCGTGCTGGATGGTTTCCGCCAGGTGGCCGATGCGCTGCGCGCGGTGCAGGCCGACGCCCGGGCGTATGACGCCTACGACACCGCCTGGCGTCGCGCCGACGACGCCGCGCGCATCGCTGGCGCGCGCTACCAGGCCGGCGGCATCAGCCACCTGGCCCTGCTGGACAGCCAGCGCCAGTTGCTGCAGACGCGCATCGCCCGCGGCGCGGCCGACGCGGCGCGCTACGCGGACACCGCCGCCTTGCTGCAGGCGCTGGGCGGCGGCTGGTGGAACGAGCCGCCGGACAGTCTGGCCACTCCCGCCCGCTAGCCCGCAAACCCGCGCCAATACATACATTGCCCGGTCATGTCCGAGAATTCGGGTCAGAAAGTGGCGTTGTGCGACGTTTAGGAATCCGTTGTATCCGATGCATCATGCATGCGCTGAAGCTGCACTGATCCCGACAACGATTCATGAATGACTTACTAGACCTGATCGTCTTCTCACCCGATGCCCACCAACGCGCACGCCGCTGCGACGCGCTGGCGGGCATGGGCTTCTCGCCGCGCGGATGCGAGGACTCCAACGGCCTGTTCCGCCTGTTCCAGGCGCGCCGCACGCCGCTGCTCGTGATGGAAGCCGAGCTGACCGATCTATGCATGGCCGTCGCCGGCCTGCGCGCCATGGACACCACCGCCGGCATCGTCGCCGTCTCGACCTTCGATTCGCCTGAAAACCGCATCCTCGGCCTGCACTGCGGCGCCGACGCCTGCTTTCCGCCCGACGTGGCCACCGCCGAGATCGCCGCCGCGCTGCAGGCGCTGGTGCGCCGCGTGCCCGTGAGCGGTCGCCGGCCGGCCGACGCCGAGGCGCGCCCGGCCGCCGCCGCCCCCGCCGAGGCCACCGGCAAATGGCAGTTCCAGGATGCCGCCTGGACCCTGGTCAGCCCGCGCGGCACGCGCCTGCCGCTGACCCAGGCCGAACGCGACTTCCTGCTCAAGCTGACCACCAGCCCCGACAAGCGCCTGCCGCGCGGCGACGTGCCGCCCGGCGATCCGCAGGCCGGCCGCGAATCCGTGCGCCGCACGGACGTCGTGGTCAGCCGGCTGCGCCGCAAGGCGCAGGAGACCGACATGGAATTGCCGATTCGTACCGTCTGGGGCTGGGGCTACGCCTTCACTGGCGACATCTAGCCCGCGCCGCCGGCCCGGTGGCGGCGTATCATGCGGCATGGCCCGCCGGATCCCCGGCGCCGGCCTTGCCAACCCACCATTTCCCGCCATGGAAGTCTACGACCGCCTGCAGGCCCTGCTGACCGAGCACCAGGCCCGCTACCGCCTCATCTCCCACCCCGCCGCCGGCCGCTCCGTGGAAGTCGCCGCCGTGCGCGGCACCGCCGTCAGCCAGGGCGCCAAGGCGCTGGTCTGCCGCGTCAAGATCTCATCCAACCAGCGCCGGAACGTGCTGGCGGTGTTCCCCGCCGACCAGCAGGCCGACCTGGACGCCATCGCCCGCGCCGCGGGCGGCAAGAAGGCCTCGCTGGCCTCGCAGGACCTGGCGCGCGAGCTGACCGGCTGCGAGATCGGCGCGATCCCGCCCTTCAGCTTCAACCCCGACCTGCACCTGCTGGTGGATCCCACCCTGCGCCAGCGTCACGATGAAATCGTGTTCAACGCCGGCCGTCTCGACGCGTCCATCCTGATGGCCACCGCCGATTATTTCCGCCTGGCCGCGCCGCAGGAAGCGCCGCTGATCAAGGGCCAGGGTTAACCGGCCCGGGACCGCCGTGCCGCACTCAGCCGCCTCCCGCGAAAACCGCCGCGCGCGCGCCTCCAACATGCGCTGGCTCATGAGCCTGGCGCACATGGAACCGTCGCCGGTCAGCCGCTGGGTGGCGCTGCGCGCCGCGCTGGCCATCGGCCTGCCGACCGCCGCCGGCCTGCTGCTCGACCAGAGCGCGGCGGCCGCGCTGGTGGCGCTGGGCGCGCTGCCCGCCATCACCGGCGACAACGGCGGCCCCTACCGCAACCGCGCGCTATCCATCGGCAGCACCGTGTTCGGCGGCGCGCTGGGTTACTTCCTGGGCACGCTGCTGGCCGGCCACGGCCTGTTCAGCGTCGCCGGCATGACGCTGCTGGTGCTGCTGGCCAGCCTGGTCGGCACCTTCAATAACATCGCCGCCGTCGCCACGCTGCAATTCGCCACCTACGTGATCGTCGGCGCCAGCCTGACGTCGCCGCTGCCGCCCTGGCTGCCGCCGGCGCTGGTGGGCGCGGGCGGGCTGTTCGGCCTGGCGCTGACCCTGCTGGGCTGGGTGGTGAACCCGATCGCGCCGGAACGGGCGGCGGTGGCGCTGGCCTATCGCAAGCTGGCGGCCATGTTCGCCGCCATTGGCACCTCGCGCATCATGACGGCGCGGCGCGACATGGAAGCCGCCATGGCCGGCGCCTACGACACGGTGCTGGCGGCCCGGCGCCGCGCCGCCGGCCCCTCGCCGCGGCTGGCCCGGCTGGCCGCGCAGTTGCAGGCCTGCACGCCGCTGTCGGACGCGGCGCTGGCGCTGGCGCGGGCCGGCCGGGTACTGCCGCCCGAGTGCGCGCGGGCCATGAACCGGCTGGCCGACCATGTCGAGAACGCCACGCCGCTGGCGCCGGGCGACGACATCGCGGCCGTGCGCCGGGCCGGCGCGACCGCGCTGGCCGACGCGCTGGAGCAGGCGCGGCCGTTGCTGGAAGGCAGCGGCCCGGCGCGGCCCGACGCTTTCCCGGCCCTGCCGCCGGCCCGCCCGCGCACGCCATGGCGAGTGCTGGCGCGCACCTACCGGCCCGGTCCGACCACGCTGCGCTACCTGGCGCGGCTCGGCCTGTGCCTGGTCGTCGCCGAGGCGGTGGCTCATACCCTGGCCTTGCCGCGCTCATACTGGGTGCCGCTGATCGTGGTGGTGGTGTTCAAGCCCAATTTCGGCTCGGTCTTCGCCCGCGCGCTGCAAAGCTGCGCCGGCAGCGTGGTGGGCGTGGCGATCAGCGCCACCGTGATGGCGCTGGACCGCAGCGGCGTCACCAGCCTCGTCGCCGTGACCGCGCTGGCCGCCTTGCTGCCCTGGTCGATCCGCCGCAACTACGGCCTGTTCTCCGCCATCCTGCTGCCGATCCTGATGCTGCTGATCGGCGCGCTGCAACCCGGCAGTTGGCCGATCGCGCTGGCGCGGCTGGAGGACGTCGCGGTGGCCGCCGCCATCGTGCTGGCGGTGGGCTACCTGCCGTGGATGCGGATCGAGCGCCACAACCTGGACCAGGCCGTGGCCACCGCCATCGAGACCCTGGCCGCGTATCTCAACACCGTGTTCCAGGCCGACCCGGCCACCCGCCACGGCCTGCGCACCCAGGCTTATGCGCGCCTGTCGGACCTGCGCATCGCCCTGCAGCGCGGCCTGTCGGAGCCGCGCCTGGTGAGCCGCCGGGCGCTGGCCTGGTGGCCGGTCGAAGTGGCCCTGGAACGAGTCGCCAACGCCATTTCCGACACCGCCTGGTCGCTGCCGGCCGGACAGCCGCCGCCCGAACCGGCGCAACTGGCGCGCCTGGCCGACGCGCTGCGCGCCATGGCACAGGTGGTGATCCAAAGCGCGCCGGTCGGCGCCACGCCGGTGACGACCGATGCCCCCGCGCTGCGCGAAGCCGCCGCCGCGATCGAATCCCTGCGCGCCACGCTCGCGGGGCCAGGCTTCGCGGCCGAACCGGGCCGGCCCGCGCCGCCCGCCCCTCTCCCCCATCCGGACTGAAACATGTGCCTTGCCGTCCTCGCCCTGCATACCGTGCCGGGCATTCCCGTCCTGATCGCCGCCAATCGCGATGAATTCCACGCCCGGCCGACGCTGCCGGCGGCGCAGTGGGCCGACGCCGCCCACGTGTACGGCGGCCGCGACGCGCTGGCCGGCGGCACCTGGATGGGCGCCACCACTGGCGGGCGCTATGCGCTGGTCACCAATTTCCGCGAGCCCGGCCGCGTGGTCGCCGACGCCCCCTCGCGCGGCGCCCTGGTCGAGAACTTCCTGCGCGGCCGCGCGCCGGCCGCCGACTACATCGCCGCCGCCCATGCCGCCGGCCAGGCCTACAACGGCTTTAACCTGATCGTCGGTGACGCGCAGGGCGCCTGGTACGCCAGCAACCGCGACGGCGCGCCGCGGCCGCTGGCGGCTGGCGTCTATGCCCTGTCGAACCACCTGCTGGATACGCCATGGCCCAAGCTGGCGCGCACCAAGGCCGCCTTTGAGCGGGTGCTGGCACACGCTCCCCAGCCCGACCTGCCGGCGTTGTTCGAGGCGCTGGCCGACCGCAGCCCGGCCGACGACGCCGACCTGCCCGCCACGGGCCTGCCGCCGGATCGCGAAAAACTATTGAGCAGCCCCTTCATCGTCAGTCCGAACTATGGCACCCGCAGTTCCACCGTGCTGGCGCTGCGCGACGACGGCACCGGCCAACTGGTCGAAAAGCGCTTTGCGCCCGATGGCGCCGCCAACGGCGAGAGCGTGCTGGCATTCGCCTGGCGCGACCCCGGCGCGAGCGATACGCTTGGATCGTCCACGCCCCGGTAAAACGGGCAGCGCCGGCGAACTCGGCGCGCATATGCCGGTCGAATTTCCTGCGTGATCATCCCTTCAAGGAGAATTGCATGAACAAGCGCATCGAACGTTGCACCCTGGCCGCCGCGATGGCGGTGGGCACCATGGCCCTGGCCGGCTTCCTGACCGCCGCGCAGGCGGCGCTGCCCGCGGTGCAGCACCAGGGCAGCGTGGAATACGTCAGCGGCGGCATCGGCCTGGACGAATCCGAAGCCATGAAGGCCGCCGCCAAGGACTACCCGCTCTCGCTGACCTTCGCCGCGCAGCGCGACGGCAAGGCCGACTATGTGGCCAACGTCGCCGTCGTCATCAAGGACGGCCACGGCAAGCAGGTGCTGCAGGCCGAGTCCCAGGGCCCCTACATGCTGGTCAAGCTGCCCGCCGGCAGCTACAAGGTCTCGGCCACCTTCAACGGCAAGGCGCAGGAACGCGAAGTCAGCGTGCAGAACAGCGGCACGGCGCGCGCCGTGTTCGAATGGAAGTGAACCCCTGATGGCCATGCCGCCTGGCCAGGCGCGCGGGGCGCCCGGTGCCAGGCCGGGACCGCGTGGGCGCGCTAGACGCCCGCAAACAGGATGGCGATGACAAAGCCCACGCTGATCGTCCAGACCAGCGAGCGCAGCGCGCCCCAGCCCGCCAGGTACATCGCCAGGTAGCCCAGGCGCACGCCCAGCCAGCAGGCCATCAACGTGGCCACGTGCGCGGGCGCCGCCTGGTTGTACAGCGCGAACAGCACCGCCGCGTAGAAGAACGGCAGCGCTTCGAACGTGTTGGCCTGCGCCGCGTTGGCGCGCGCGCGCCAGCCTTCCTGCCGCGCCAGCCAGGCGCGCGGATCATTGTTGTCGAACTTCCTGCCGCCCGCCTTGGCGACGATCGTGCAGACGAACGGCAGGATCGCCGCCGCCAACATCAACCATGCGATCAATTTCATTGCTGCTCCTTGCGCGGAACGAGCCTCTTCCCGCCACCGGGCGGGACGCGCCGCTGCGGCATGGTCGCCCGAAAGCGCGGAAATGAAAAGCCGCCGGCGCGAACGGCAAACGCCAATCGGCCGCCCGCAAACGGCGGCCTCACGATGCGGCGCTTACACTTGCGGCTTTGAGCGCCTCCCGCGCACGCGATGCCGGTGACGCGCCGCCCGTTGTCTCGCAGGAAGAACCATGCCTCTCGCCTCTCCCGGCTCCCTGATGTTCCTGGCCGCCGCCCTGCTGTGGCTACCCGCCACCCGCCGCTGGGCCCTGCTGCCACTGGCGCTCGCCTATGCCTGGGCCTGGACGCAGGGCGGCATCGAGCCCGTGGCGCTGGCCTGGCCCGCGTTGCTGGCGCTGACCGCCGTGCTGGCGCGGCCGACCATGGCGGCGCCAGCTCGCGCCACTGGCCATGCGCTGTTCCTGATCCTGGCGGTGCTGCTGTTCCTGCACTGGCTGCCCGGCTACCACAACCCGCTGGTCATCCCGCGCGCCGCGCTGACGCCCGATGCCGTGCCCTTCGCCATGTACCTGAACCTGGACAAGCCGCTGGTGGCGTTCTGGGTGGTGCTGGTCGCCGCGCCCGCCATGGCCGGCGCCAGCGCGCGCGCCACGCTCACGGCGGCGCTGGCCGCGTGCGCCGGCGCGATCGCGGCCTGCCTGGGGCTGGCCCTGGCGCTGGGGGTGGTGGGATGGGCGCCGAAGTGGCCCGACTCGGGCTGGCTATGGCTGATCAACAACGCGCTGCTGGTGACGCTGGCCGAGGAAGCCCTGTTCCGCGGCTACGTGCAGGAACGGCTGACGCGCGCCTGGCGCGGCCGCCCCTGGGGCGCCACGGCCGCGCTGCTGGTCGCCGCGCTGCTGTTCGGGCTGGCGCATTATGCCGGCGGCTGGCAATGGATGCTGCTGGCCGGCCTCGCCGGCGTTGGGTATGGCATGGCCTACCGCCACGGCGGCCTGGCGGCCGCGGTGCTGGCCCACCTGGGCCTGAACGCGGCGCACTACGGTCTGTTCACCTACCCGATGCGCGCCGCGCTGCATTGAAACGCCCATGCCGTTGCCGACCCGTCGTGGCCGGCAACGGCGCGGCGCTTCAGGCCGTCGCCAGGGCCGGATAGTCGGTGTAGCCCGTCGCGCCCGAGGCGTAGAAGGTCGACGAATCCGGCGCGTTCAACGGCGCGTTCAGCGCAAAGCGGCGCACCAGGTCGGGATTGGCGATGAATTGCACGCCGAACGCCACCGCGTCGGCGCGGCCCGCGGCAATCGCCGCCTCGGCCGATTCGCGCGTGAAGCCTTCGTTGGCGATGTACACGCCGCCGAACGATTCCTTGAGCTGCGGTCCCAGGCTGTCGGCGCCCTCATGTTCGCGCGCGCACAGGAACGCCAGGCCACGGCGGCGCGCCGCCCGCGCCACGTAGTTGAAGGTCGTGGCCGGGTCCGAATCCCCCATCGAGTGGGCATCGCCACGCGGCGACAGGTGCAGGCCGACGCGGCCGCCGCCCCACACGCTGACGCACGCATCCACCACTTCCAGCATCAGGCGCGCGCGCGCTTCGAGCGAACCGCCATAGCCGTCGGTGCGATGGTTGGTGCTGTCCTGCAGGAACTGGTCCAGCAGATAACCATTGGCGCCGTGGACTTCGACGCCGTCGAAACCGGCTTCCTGCGCCAGTTGCGCGCCGCGGCGATAGGCCTCGACGATGCCCGGGATCTCATCGGTCTCGAGCGCGCGCGGCACCACGTAACCGCGCTTGGGACGCACATGGCTGACATGGCCGCCGGCCGCGATCGCGCTCGGCGCCACCGGCAGTTCGCCATTGAGGAACACCGGGTCCGAAATGCGGCCCACGTGCCACAACTGCGCGAAGATGCGGCCGCCGGCCTCGTGCACCGCCGACGTCACCTTGCGCCAGCCCTTGACCTGCTCCTGCGACCACAGCCCCGGCGTATCGGCATATCCCACGCCCTGCGGCGTCACCGAGGTGGCCTCGGTCAGGATCAGGCCGGCGGACGCGCGCTGGACGTAGTACTCGACCATCAGGTCGTTCGGCACCCGGCCCTCGCTGGCGCGCTGGCGCGTCAACGGGGCCATGATGATGCGGTTGGGCAGGGTCAGTTCCCCCACTTGCAAGGGTTCGAACAGCAGGCTCATAACAATCCTCGTGCCCGGCGGGCGGGCGTGGGTAGCGGCGGCAGGCTACATGTCTTGATTCAATTGCCGCAGGAACGCGGCAATCACGGGTTCATTGCGACGGAAGAACACCCACTGCCCCACCTTGGTGGCCGAAATCAGCCCCGCGCGCTGCAGCACCGCAAGGTGCGAAGACACGGTGGACTGCGACAGCCCGCAGCGCCCATCGATATGGCCCGCGCATACCCCGTGTTCGAAGGTATGCCCCGGACGCTCCTCGAAGTGCGCCTGCGGCGTCTTCAACCACCCCAGAATCTCGCGGCGCACGGGATTGGCCAACGCCTTGAGAATGGCGTCGACATCGATCTCCGTGGTGGCCTCGGCGGCGGGGGCAGCAGTGGTCGTCATATTGAAATATCGCAATTTATCGAATCTTATATCGAGACATCCCGATATATCGTTATACCCCTGCCGACCGAGGGGCCTTCTTCGGAATCCGAGGGACCATCACTCCCCCTGCACCCGCCCCCGCAACCGCTTCACCTCGCCGTGCAGCACCTTGCGCTGCACCCGCCGCCGCTGCGACGCCCGCGTCGGCTTCGTCGCCCGCCGCGGCTTCTCCACCTTCGCCGCCGCCCGCACCATATTCACCAGCCGCTCGATCGCCTCCGCCCGGTTCTTGTCCTGGCTGCGGAACGACTGCGACTTGATGACGATCACCCCCTCCTTCGAAATGCGATGGTCGCTCATCGCGCACAACGCATCCTTGATATCCGCCGGCAACGACGACGCCCGCACATCGAACCGCAGATGCACCGCGCTCGACACCTTGTTGACGTTCTGCCCGCCCGCGCCCTGCGCCCGGATCATCGAGAACTCAATCTCGCGCTCGTCGATATAGAGAGAATCTTGAACATGAAACATAGCGCGAGAGTATATAAGCCTTCGCCAGGCGATAAACCCTCCGCTCCCCCCACCCCATGGCGTGAAAATCCCTCACGCCACCCCGCTTGTGGCGCAAGCACATCCGGCAACAGCCCCCAAACACCGTCCCACCCGGATCCCCCCCTCGCGCATCCGCCACGCCTGCGCGCCAGCGAACCCCGCCCAACATCCCACACCGCGTATGCCTGGAGCGGCCGCCCGGGCGGCCACTCCAGGCGGGCCCAGCAAGACTTTCCAGAACCCTGAGGCCTTGCAGCACCACGACCCAAGACGCTCGCAGCCCTGGGCGCGGGCGGGTCGGGAGGCGGGCAACCTCGATGCGCCCGAGGGAATCTGAAGCCCAATAGTCGTCATTCACGACGCCCGTGACGAAGAAACTGTCTTCGTGGCTGCACCTGTGGCAAGGTGGAATGCCGCTCAGGTAAAGACCGACCTTCCAATGGTGCGTGTTTGCCCACGCCCGTACTGAAGCATGGCCCCGGGTGACGTCACCGACATTGGCGAGCACACGCTTAGCGCGTGCATCCCGTTTGAGAGAGTGAGTACAACGACGTACCCATGCCTGGCGGCATTCCGTTAGCGATGATGGAGCAAGCCATGTCACCTCGCAAGTCCGATGCAACCCTAAGCCTGGCCCATCCCGATGCCGCGGGCATCGACATCGGGTCGGCCAGCCACTTCGTTGCCGTGCCTCATGACCGCGACGACCAACCTGTCCGCGAGTTCAAGAGCTTTACGGCCGATTTGTATCGCCTAGCGCAATGGCTCAAGGACTGCGGCGTTACCGCCGTGGCCATGGAGTCCACCGGCGTTTACTGGATCCCGCTTTATGAGCTGCTCGATAGCCAGGGTTTCACCGTTTACCTGGTCAACGCCCGTCACGTGAAGAACGTCTCGGGCCGCAAGTCCGATGTCCTGGACTGCCAGTGGCTGCAACAGCTCATGAGCTATGGCCTGTTGGCCGGCGCCTTCCGTCCCTCTGACGAGATTTGCGTCTTGCGCGAGTTCTCGCGCCAGCGCGAGATGCTGCTTGCCTCGCAGGTGCGCCACGTGCAGCACATGCAGAAGGCACTTGCCCAGATGAACATTCAGCTCACGCAAGTGCTGTCGGACGTGGTCGGGGTCACCGGTCAGGCCATCATCCGCGCCATCGTCGGTGGCGAGCGCGACCCGCATGCACTGGCCCGCCTGAAGAAGCGCCAGGTCAAGGCCAGCGAGGACGATATCGCTGCCGCGCTGCAAGGCAACTGGCGTCACGAGCACTTGTTCGCGCTGCGGCAAGCGCTGGCCCTGTACGACACCTATCAACAACTGCTCAACGATTGCGATCAGCACATCCAAGCCGAACTGCACAAACTGCACCGCCATGACGGCGATCCGGGCAAGTCGCAGCGCCGCTGGCCCAAAAAGGCCATGGCCTTCGATCTGCGCACGCATCTATTTGCCATGTGCGGCGTGGACCTGACCCGCATCAACGGCATCGACGAGATGACTGCCTTTACCGTCCTGGCCGAGGTCGGTCCGGACATGAACCGCTTCCCTTCGGCCAAGCACTTCGCTTCGTGGTTAGGCTTGTGCCCGGGCACACGCATCTCCGGAGGCAAGGTTCTGAACGGCGCCACCAAACGCTCACCCAACCGCGCCGCACAGGCCCTGCGTCTGGCGGCAATGGCGCTACGTCACAGCCAGTCCGCTTTAGGCGCCTACTACCGAAGGCTGTGCGCTCGCCTGGACAAGCGGCGCGCCATCACCGCAGCCGCGCACAAACTGGCTCGACTGATTTACACCCTACTGACCAAAGGGTCCGAATACGTCGACCAAGGTGAGCTGTACTACGAAGAACGCCACCGCCAACGCGTCCTGCATCACCTGACAAAACGTGCAGAGACCATGGGCTACAGCTTGGTGCCGTTAACCGCCTCAGGAGAAACCAATGAGGTATCAATGACTTAAGTGGAGTTTCTTGAGAGGCAGTCGCCGCAGGCGACAACGAAGATGACAACGGGGCAGTCCGGAGCGAACGCTCCGGACCGCAATCGTGGGCGCCCGCCTCCCGACCCGCCCGCGCCCAGGGCGACCTACGAAGCCCCCGCCAACGTCACGCAACCACCCCAACAAACGAGAAAAAGCCCACGACATCAAGGACATCCCAGCCCCCCGCAACCAAGACCGACTAAAATAACGCCCTTTTGCCCCTCCCTGGCGCGCCATCCAGCGCCACTCCCCCATGACCTACACCGCCAAAGAAATCTTCAAAACCCTGCAAGGCGAAGGCGCCCACGCAGGCCGCGCGGCGGTCTTCTGCCGGTTCGCGGGCTGTAATCTCTGGAGCGGCCGCGAAAGCGACCGCGCCAGCGCCGCCTGCACCTTCTGCGACACCGACTTCATCGGCACCGACGGCGACGGCGGCGGCAAATTCGCCACCCCCGAGCTGCTCGCCGACGCCATCGAAGCCGCCTGGGGCCCCGACACCGCCAACCGCTACATCGTCTTCACCGGCGGCGAGCCCCTGCTGCAACTGGACGAAGCCCTGCTGGCCGTCGTCCACGCCCGCGGCTTCACCGTCGCCATCGAAACCAACGGCACCGTCCAGCCGCCCCCCGGCATCGACTGGATCTGCGTCAGCCCCAAAGGCACCGCCCCCGTCGTCATCGAACGCGGCAACGAACTCAAGCTGGTCTACCCCCAGGCCAACGCCCTGCCCCCGCGCTTCGAGCACCTGGACTTCGACCACTTCTTCCTGCAACCCATGGACGGCCCCGCCCGCCTGGCCAACACCGAACAGGCCGTCCAGTACTGCATGCAGCACCCGCAATGGCGCCTGAGCCTGCAGACCCATAAATACATAGGCATTCCATGATTTCCGTGACCCGCAGGCTTGAATTCGACGCCGGCCACCGCATTCCCGACCACCGCAGCCAGTGCCGCAACCTGCACGGCCATCGCTACGTGCTCGAAATCACGCTGACCGGCGACATCGTCCAGGCCCCCGGCGAATCCGACAACGGCATGCTGATGGACTTCGCCGACATCAAGCGCATCGCCAAGACGCATATCGTCGACGTCTGGGACCACGCCTTCCTGGTGTACGAAGGCGACACCGCCGTGCGCGGCTTCCTCGACTCGATGCCCGACCACAAGACCGTGGTGCTGGACCGCATCCCCACCGCCGAGAACCTGGCCGCCGTCATCTTCGAGATCCTCGCGCCGCACTATCACGGCCACTACGGCGCCGACCTGCGCCTGACCCGCGTGCGCCTGTACGAAACGCCCAACTGCTGGGCCGACTGCAACGGTTGATCGTCCAGGGCGGCCAGCGTGGCCGCCCCGCAAGGCGATGCGACAGCATGGCCTTGCCGCCCCGCCTTTCCACCCACGGAAAACCCACCCCTGATTTTCCCGATTGAAAAAATCAATGGAGATCTTCGCCATTTTCAATTAATAGTAAGCTAATAGATAGGATACAATCGATTTCCATGGACACCCCCACCGACTCCCAACTCATGGCCACCACTGCCAACCTGATGGTGCTGTCGCGCGCCTACCGCGGCGCCGCCGACAAGGCCCTGGCCGACTACGGCCTGTCGCAAGCCACCGCCTGGCCCGTGATCCTGGCCGGCCGGCTGGGCGACGGCGTGCGCCAGGGCGCGCTGGCCGAGGCGCTGGGGGTCGAGGGCCCGTCGCTGGTGCGCGTGCTCGACCAACTGGTCGCCGCCGGCCTGATGGAACGGCGCGAAGACCCGCATGACCGCCGCGCCAAGACCCTGCACCTGACCGACGCCGGCCACGCCCTGCGCAAGCAGGTCGAGGACGTGCTGGTGGAACTGCGCCGGCGCCTGTTCGACGGCGTCAGCGAAGCCGACCTGCAAGCCTGCCTGCGCGTGTTCGACGCACTCAAGGCCGCGCTGGGCCGCAGCGCCGCCGGGGCCCAGGAGGACCCGCGGCCATGAAACTGCCCAACGTCCGCGAGACGATCTTCTCCCTCAAGAGCTACCTGAGCGCCATCATGGCGCTCTATCTTTCGTACAGCATCGGCCTGCCACGCCCGTTCTGGGCCATGACCACCGCCTACATCGTGGCCCAGCCCTGGTCCGGCGCGGTGCGCTCGAAGGCGCTGTACCGCCTGGTCGGCACCTTCTGCGGCTCGGCCATGACCGTCTACATGGTGCCGCGCCTGTCCAATTCGCCCGTCGTCATGACCGCCGCCATGGTGGCCTGGGTCGGCTTCTGCCTGTACCTGTCGGTGCTGGACCGCACGCCGCGCTCGTATCTCTTCATGCTGGCCGGCTACACCGCCGCCATGATCGGCTTTCCCAGCGTCACCGACCCGTCGCAGGTGTTCGACACCGCGCTGGCTCGGGTCGAGGAAATCAGCCTGGGCATCGTCTGCGCCACGCTGGTCCACAGCATCGTGCTGCCGCGCGGCCTGGCGCCCGCCCTGACCTTGCAGTTGGACAAGGCGGTGCGCGACGCCAAGCTCTGGATCCACGACACCCTGAGCGGCAAGACCGCCGAACAGAAAGACCGCGACCGCCGCGAGCTGGCCAACGACATCACCCAGTTGCGCCTGCTGTCGACCCACGTGCCGTTCGACACCGGCAACCTGCGGTGGACCGCCGGCGCGGTGCGCGCCATGCAGGACCAGATCGCCGCGCTCACGCCCGCCGTGTCCGCGGTCGAAGACCGCATGCGCGCCCTGCAGGCCAACGGCCAGACGCTGCCGGAGCCGGTCTCGCAAGTGCTGGCCGACATCTCCGAATGGATCAACGCCGGCGCCAAGGCCACCCACGAAACCGCCGTGCAGTTGCGCGCCGCCGTCTCGCGCCTGACGCCCGCCATCGACAGCCGCTCCGGCTGGCGCGACGCGCTGCTGGCCAGCCTGATGACGCGGCTGCGCGAGCTGATCGACACCTACGACGAATGCCTGGCGCTGCGCCGCGAGATCCGCGCCGGCCTGGCCGGGGCGCCGCTGCGCGGCACGCGCGCCCCCGCCCGCACCGCGCCCAGCCGCACGCTGCACCGCGACCGCGGCATGGCGCTGCTGTCGGCGGCCGCCGCCGGCGTCGCCATCTCGGTCGTCTGCCTGTTCTGGATCGGCACGGCCTGGAGCAACGGCGCCACCGCCGCCCTGATGGCCGCCATCTTCAGCTGCTTCTTCGCCTCGCAGGACAACCCGGTGCCGGGCATCATGCAGTTCCTGACCTACACGGTGTATTCGATCCCGCTGTCGGCGCTGTACCTGCTGGGCATCATGCCGGCCATCCATTCGTTCGAGATGCTGGCGCTGGCGATGCTGCCCACCGCCTTCGTGCTGGGCATCTTCATCGCGCGGCCGGCCTCCACCGGCAAGGCCATGGCGGTGCTGTTCGGCTTCCTGGGCACCATGGCGCTGCAGGACACCCACACCGCCGACCTGGTGTCGTTCATCGACACGCAGGTGGCGCAGTGCATGGGCGTGGCCACCGCCGCCATCATCGCCGCCATCTTCCGCACCGTCAGCGCCGACTGGAGCGCGCGCCGCATCCAGGCCGCCAACTGGAACGAACTGGCCACGCTGGCCAGCTCGCCGCGCGCCCCGGCCCGCCACACTTATGCCGCCCGCATGCTCGACCGCATCGGCCTGCTGCAGCCGCGCCTGGCCATGGCCAAGCGCCCCGACGATCTGGTCGCCGCCGACGCGCTCAAGGACCTGCGCGTGGGCCGCGACATCACCGAACTGCAACGCGCCCGCCGCCACCTGCCCATGGCCGACGCCACCATCGCGCCGGTGCTCGACAGCCTGGCGCGCTTCTTCCGCCAACGCTCGGCCTGGCGCGGCGGCGACAAGGCGCCGGAAATGCTGGCGCAGATCGACCGGGCCCTGGCCAGCGTCAGCGCCACGCCCGGCACCGTCGCCGCGCGCGACCGCGCCGTGGTGGCCCTGGTGGGCCTGCGCCGCGCTTTCTTCCCCGACGCGGCCGATTACCAACCCGCCCATCCCACGCTGGAAACACCATGATCGGCGAATTCAACCTCTATGGCATCTACTTTCCCTGGCTGCTGGTGCTGGGCGTGGTCACCCTGGGCGTGGCCTGGGCCGTGCGCCGCGTGCTGGCGCGCGCCGGGCTGTATCGCCTGGTGTGGCACCCGGCGCTGTTCGACCTGGCGCTGTTCATCGTGCTGCTATATGGCGTCTCCCTGATTTCCCCTTATTTTCTGCAGAGATAGGTATGAAACTCCCCAATGCCCTGCGCCCCGCCGCCATCGGCAAATTCGCAGTGACCGCCGCCGTGGTCGCGGCCGCCGTCTACGCCGGCTGGCAACTGTGGGTGCACTATGAAGTCGAGCCCTGGACCCGCGATGGCCGCGTCAAGGCCTACGTGGTGCAGGTGGCGCCGGACGTGTCCGGCCTGGTGACCGCCGTGCCGGTGCACGACAACCAGGACGTCAAGGCCGGCGACGTGCTGTTCGAGATCGACCGCGCGCGCTTCCAACTGGCCTACGACCAGGCCGAAGCGTCCGTGCGCTCGCAACAGGTGGCGCGCGAACAGGCGCTGCGCGACGCCAAGCGCAACCGCTCTCTGGGCCAGTTGGTGGCCGCCGAGGCGCTGGAACAGAGCCAGACCAAGCTGCAGCAGACCGAGGCCGCGCTGGCCCAGGCCGAGGTGCAACTGAACACCGCCCGCCTGAACCTGGAACGCAGCCGCGTGCTGGCCGTGACCGACGGCCGCGTCACCAACCTCGACCTGCGCGCCGGCTCGTACGCCAGCGCCGGGCGCGGCGTGATGGCGCTGGTCGACGCCAGCTCGTTCTACGTCGAAGGCTATTTCGAGGAAACCAAGCTGCCCGGCATCCACGAAGGCGACCCCGTCACCGTCACGCTGATGGGCGACAACCGCCAGATCCGCGGCCACGTCGAGAGCATCGCGCTGGGCATTGCCGACCGCGACCGCAGCACCGGCGCCAACCTGCTGCCCAACGTCAACCCGACCTTCAACTGGGTGCGCCTGGCGCAACGCATCCCGGTGCGCGTGAAGATCGACGAAGTCCCCGCCGGCGTGCGCCTGGTGGCCGGCCAGACCGCCACCGTGGCGGTCGGCGCCGCCGCCGCGCCCGCGCAGACGCGGACCGACGCGCGCCAACCCTCTTGAGCGCGCGCTTTCACCCACTCGTCAACCACTTAGACAACGCCAAGCCGTAACCGCCATGAACACCAGATTCCTCCTGCCGCTGATGCTGTCCGCCGCGCTGGCCGGCTGCGCCGCCGTGGGCCCTGACTACCAGGTGCCCGCCGACGCGGCCGCCGCCCGGCCAGGCGCGCAGGCGCCATTCGCCGAGGCGCGGGAGGGCGTGTTCCAGCGCGACCAGGTGCCCGGCCACTGGTGGCGGCTGTACAACGATCCGGTGCTGGACGGCCTGGTGGAGAAAGCCCTCGCGGCCAACACCGACCTGCGCGTGGCCAGCGCCAACCTCGAACGCGCCCAGGCCGCCGTGCGCGAGACCGAGGCGCAGCAGCAGCCCAGCCTGGGCGTGAACGCCTCGCCCACCTTCGGCCACGTCTCCGGCATCCAGGAACTGGCGCCCGGCATCGATCCGCCCAACCGCTGGTCGTACTCGGCCGGCGCCAGCATGTCGTACCAGGTGGACCTGTTCGGCCAGATCCGGCGCGCCGTGGAAGCGGCCGGCGCCGACGCGCAGGCGGCGCAGGCCGCCTACGACGCCACCCGCGTCACGGTGGCGGCCGAAACCGCCCGCGCCTACGCCAACCTGTGTTCGGCCGGCATGCAACTGGCCTCGGCCGAGCATTCGGTGAAAGTGCAGCAGGAATCGCTGGACGCCGTCAGCCGCCTGCAACGCGCCGGCCGCGGCACCGCGCTGGACGTCACCCGGGCCCGCAGCCAGTTGGAACAACTGCGCGCCAGCCTGCCGCCGTTCCAGGCGCAGCAACGCACCGCGCTGTACCGGCTGGCGGCGCTGACCGGGCAGACCCCGGCCGAGATTCCGACCACGCTGCTGCAATGCGCCGCCGCGCCGCAATTGAGCCAGACGATCCCGGTGGGCGACGGCGCCGCGCTGCTGCGCCGCCGTCCCGACATCCGCCAGGCCGAACGCGCGCTGGCCGCCGCCACCGCGCGCATCGGCGTGGCCACCGCCGACCTGTACCCGAAGATCACGCTGGGCCTGTCCGGCGCCTCGGGCGGCCCGGCCGCCATGTTCGGCGATCGCGGCACCTTCAGTTGGAGCGTCGGTCCGCTGATCTCCTGGACCCTGCCCAACACCGGCGCGGTGCAGGCGCGCATCGCCGAGGCCGAGGCCAATACCAAGGCCGCCGTGGCGCGCTTTGACGCCTCGGTGCTGAATGCGCTGCGCGAAACCGAGAGCGCGCTGGTGGTGTACGCGCGCCAGCTCGACCGCCAGGCTGCGCTGCAAGCGGCGCGCGACCAGGCGGCGCAGGCCGCGTCGCAGGCACGCCAGTTGTTCCAGTACGGCAAGACCGACTACCTGACGGTGCTCGACGCCGAACGCACGCTGGCCAGCAATGAAAGCGCGCTGGCCGCCGGCCAGGCCGAACTCAGCAACGACCAGATCGCCGTGTTCCTGGCGCTGGGCGGCGGCTGGGAAAAGTAGGCGCGGCAGGCGATACCCGGGCGGCCAGGTCGCCGCCCGCCTGTTGTTTCCCACCGGCGCGTGGCGCCGACATCCCCGAACGGGCCGACGCGCCCGCTTCCCCGGGCTTCGCGCCCTTCCCCTCCCTTCTTCGCATGGGTCGCGCCGCGCCCGCGATGCGCGGCCATGCCACGCGCCTTTGCCCCGCGTCGGCGCGCCTGCCTCCCCGATGGATGGCGCCCCTCATTTTCAAATAGCTTCCATAATATGGAGACAGGATTGTTGGCACCGCCCATGGCCTCTTAGAATCGGTCTCACATCATTATTTCAATTCAAGCAGAGACAGATCGATTTCCTGGCGGCCTCCCGTGGCGCCACCAGGAATCAAAACAAACATCCATAATATGGAAAAACAGAACAACGCCGAACCCGCCCGCGTCATGGACAGCATCACCAAGCTGCGCGCCGAAGACGCCGGGCGCGTGGTGATCGCCGGCTCCCATGGCGGCAGCTACGCCGCCTATTGCGCCGCCCGCGGCCGCGTGCGCGCGGTGGTGCTGAACGACGCCGGCGTCGGCTGGCAACAGGCCGGCATCGCCGGGCTGGACGAACTGCAGCAGTGGGGCGTGGCCGCCGCCACCGCCGACTACCGTAGCTGCCGTATCGGCGACGGCGCCGACATGGCGCGCCACGGCATCATCAGCCACGTCAACGGCCTGGCCCATGCGCTCGGCTGCCGGCCCGGCATGGCCGTGGCGCAGGCCGCGCGGCGGCTGGCCGATGCCGACATGGCGCCGACCTGGCCGGCGCCGCGCCACGAGGCCCGCGCCGTCCTGGCCACGGCTGCCGACGGCACGCCGCGCGTGATCGGCGCCGACTCGGTCTCGCTGCTGGAGCCGGCCGACGACGGCCTGATCGCCGTCACCGCCTCGCACGGCGAACGGCTGGCGGGCCTGGCCACCGACGGCGTGCGCCCCCGCCCCTGGCTGGTGACCTTCAACGACGCCGGCATCGGCAAGGACAGCGCCGGCATCGGCCGCCTGCCCCTGCTGCAGCAGCGCGGCATCGCGGCGCTGACCGTGTCGGCCCACAGCGCCCGCATCGGCGACGCGCGCTCCTGCTACGAGGACGGCGTGGTCTCGTGCGCCAACGCCCGCGCCCGCGAACTCGGCTGCCGCATCGGCGCCCCCCTGAAATCCTTTATTGACGCCCTGCTGGCCGGGCGCGCAACCCACCTGGAGCATTCCCCGCATGTCGGAAACCCTTGAAATCACCGGCGGCGAAGCCATCGCCCGCATGTTCGCCGCGCATGACGTCGGCCTGATGTTCGGCATGGGCGGCTTCCAGCTACTGCCGTTCTACGACGCCGTGCGGCGCCTGAAGCTGAACCACAACCTGATCAACGACGAACGCTGCGCGGTGTTCGCCGCCGACGCCTACACCAAGGTCAGCGGCCGTCCCGCCGTGTGCGACGCCACGCTCGGCCCCGGCGCCACCAACCTGGTCACCGGTCTGGCCGAGGCCTACAACGCCGGCACCGCCATGGTGGCGCTGGTGGGCGACTCGCACCGCATGCATTCGTGGAAGAACATGACGCAGGAGGCGCGCCAACTGGAAGTGCTGCGCCCGGTGGTCAAGGACGTGCTGCGGGTCGAGAAGATCGAGCGCATTCCCGAACTGGTGCGGCGCGCCTTCGCGGTCGCCACCAGCGGCCGGCCCGGCCCGGTGGTGCTGGACGTGCCCGAGGACATCGCGCATGAAGTCCACGCCTTCGACGCCGCCGCCTTCCACGCCAGCGAGACCTACCGCCGCGCGCCCGCGCTGCGCTGCCGCCCGGATGCCGACGCCCTGGCGCAGGCCGCCGCCATGCTGGCCGGCGCCGACCGCCCGCTGATGCTGTGCGGCGGCGGCGTGCACATCAGCGAGGCCGCCGAGGCGGTGCAGGATTTCGCGCGGCGCTACAACTTCCCGGTGGCCCACACCATGAGCGGCAAGGGCGCCATCGCTTGCGACGATCCGCTGAACGCGGGCCTGTTCGGCCGCTACAGCCGCATCGCCAACGACCTGATCGCCAAGGCCGACTGCCTGTTCGTGGTGGGCTGCAAGCTGGGCGAAGTGGCCACGCGCCGCTATGACCTGCTGGCCACCGGCGCGCCCATCATCCACCTGGACATCGTGGCCGAGGAATTCGACCGCACCACCACGCCGGCGCTGCGGCTGTGGGGCGACGCCCGCGCCACGCTGGCCGAGCTGGACCAGGCCCTGGCCACCCAGCCCGACAACGGCGGCGCCCGCCGGGAAGGCTACGCCGCCGAAGTCGGCCAGGCGATGCACACCTGGCGCGAATCGGTGCGCGCCAAGCTGACCTCGGCCGACCGGCCCATCGGCATGGCGCGCCTGATGCACGAGATCAACGCCAGCCTGCCCGAAGACGGCGTGCTGGTGGCCGACGGCGGCTTCGCCGCGCACTGGGGCGGCCTGCTGTTCGACACCAAGCGCGCCGGGCGCGGCTTCGTGCCGGACCGGGGCTTCGCGTCGATCGGCTACGGCATCCCCGGCGCCATCGGCGCGGCCGCCGCCGCGCCCGGACGGCAGGTGGTGAGCCTGACCGGCGACGGCGGCTGCAACATGTCGCTGGGCGAACTGGAAACCGCCGTGCGCATGGGCCTGGCCTTCACCCTGGTGGTGGTCAACAATGCCGCCTCAGGCTATATCAAGGCCTTGCAGCACCTGATGTACGGCAGCGGCAGCTACCAGTCGTCCGACCTGGCCGAGACCAACTACGCCAACGTGGCGCGGGCGCTGGGCTGCAACGGCATTCGGGTGGAGGACCCGGCCGAGATTCCCGCCGCGCTGGCCGCCGCCTACGCCTGCAAGGACCGCCCCACCGTGCTGGACGTGGTGGTGACGCGCGACCCCGCGCACATGCTGCCCGGCGTGGACAGCCGCGCCGCCAAGATCAAGCCGGGCGACCGCATCGCCTGAGCCTGAATAACAACACAGACATCCCAAGCGAGGAGACAACCCATGAAGATCCGTACCTGGCTGACCGTGGCGGCCGCCGCCCTGGCCACCGTGCTGGCGCCGTCCGCCGGCGCCCAGAGCAACTATCCCGACCGTCCGATCCGCCTGATCGTGCCCTTCCCGCCCGGCGGCACCTCGGACGTGGTCGGCCGCATCTTCGCCGAGGCGCTGGGCAAGCAGATCGGCCAGCCCGTGGTGGTGGAAAACCGCGGCGGCGCCGGCGGCACGGTCGGCTCGCGCGCGGTGGCCAGCGCGCCGGCCGACGGCTACACGCTGCTGCTGGGCACCTCCAGCACCAACGGCACCAACTCGGCGGTCTACAAGAACCTGCCGTACGACGCGGTCAAGGACTTCACCCCGGTCACGCAGATCATCCGCGTGCCGGGCGTGATCGTGGTCAACAAGGACTTCCCGGCCAAGGACTACGCTTCCTTCGTGGCGCTGATCAAGGGCGCGCCGGGCAAGTATTCGTATGCCTCGTCGGGCAACGGCGGCGCCACCCACATGGCGATGGAATACTACAAATCGCTGTCGGGGCTGGACATGATGCACGTGCCGTATCGCGGCACAGGCCCGGCGCTCAACGACGTCATCGCCGGCCAGGTGCCGATCCTGTGGGACACGGCGGCCTCGTCGATGGCGCACATCCAGTCCGGCAGCCTGCGCGCCATCGTGGTGGCCGCGCGCAAGCGCCTGCCCCAACTGCCCGATGTGCCCACCTTCGCCGAGGTCGGTCTGCCGACGTATGACGCCGAAATGTGGAACGGCCTGCTGGCCCCGGCCGGGCTGCCCGCGCCGATCCTGGCCAAGCTGGGCGAGGCCTCGCGCCGCGCGCTGGCCGACCCCGAGGTGCAGGCCAAGTACGCCGGCGTGGGCGCCTACGTGGTGGCGGACAAGCCGGAGGCCTTCGCCGCGATGATCAAGGAAGACGTGGCCAAGTGGAAGAAGGTGGCCGAGTTCGCGCACATCTCGGTGGACTGACATGGGCCAGCGCATGCAAGGCAAGACCGCGCTGGTGTTCGGCGCGGGTTCTTCCGGCCCGGGCTGGAGCAACGGCCGCGCCGCCGCCGCGCTCTACGCCCGCGAAGGCGCCCACGTGTTCGCGGTCGACCTGCGTGCCGATTCCGCCGAGGAAACCCGCCGCATCATCGCCGAGGAAGGCGGCCGCTGCACCGCGCTGGCGGCCGACGTGACCGACAGCGCGCAGATCCTGGCGGCGGTGCGGGCCATGCTGGCCGAGGCTGGCCGCATCGACGTGCTGCACAACAACGTCGGCATCACCGAGATGGGCGACCCGATCGAAGCCAGCGAGGAGAGCTGGCACCGCGTCATGGACACCAACCTGACCGGCGTGTTCCTGACCTGCAAGCACGTGCTGCCGGTGATGCTGGCCCAGGGCGGCGGCAGCATCGTCAACATCTCGTCGCTGGCCTCGATCCAGGTCAACACCTACCCGTACACCTCGTACTACGCCGCCAAGGCCGGCTTGAACCATCTGACCCGCGCCCTGGCGGTGCGCTACGCGCCCGACAACATCCGCGTCAACGCGGTGCTGCCGGGCGTGATGGACACGCCGCTGATCTACACCCAGATCGCGGGCCAGTTCGAGGACGTGGAGGAAATGCGCCGGCGCCGCAACGCCGCCAGCCCCATGGGCCGCATGGGCGACGCCTGGGACGTGGCGCACGCGGCGCTGTTCCTGGCCAGCGATGAAGCGAAGTACATCACCGGCGTGTGCCTGCCGGTGGACGGCGGCAAGTCCTGCGCGGGGCGATAGCCGGCGGCGCGGGCCGGCCTGTGCCGCGCTTCAGGCCGGGCGCGGCGCCAGCTCGGCGCCCAGTTCCGTGGCGGCGCGCCGCAGCGCCGCCACCACTTCCTGCAGCCGCGCCCCCGACAGCCGCGAGCGGATCGCGGCCACGCTGAGCGCGGCCACCACGTGCTGCTCGCGGTCGTACACCGGCACGCCCACCCCCAGCATGTCCGGGATGATGCGCCCCGGGTTCAGCGCATAGCCATTCTTGCGGGCCACGGCGATGTCCTCGCGCAGCATCGCGGTGGACGGCAGGTCGGGCGCGGCCGAGGCGTCGTAGCGCGCCAGCACCCGCTCGATGTCGTCGTTGGGCAGGAACGCCAGCAGCGCCAGGCTGCCCGCCCCCACGCCGAGCGGCCGGCGGTGGCCGACCTCAAGCGTCAGGATCTTGATGGGAAAGTCGCCCGTCTTGCGGTCGACGCAGACCGCCTCGTGGCCCGACCGCACCGACAGGAAGCTGGTGTCGCCGGTCGATTGCGCCAGCCGCAGCACCGCCGATTCGGCGATCGCCTTGATGCCGTGGCGGCTTTCCGCCGCCAGGCCCAGGATGTACGACTCGCGGCCCAGGCTGTAGGTCTTGAGCTTGGGATTGAGCGCCAGGAAGCCCTCTTGCAGCAGGGCCGACAGCATGCGGTGCGCGGTGGGCGGCGTCAGGCCCAGGTCGCGCGCCACGTCGGTCAGGCCGACCCCGCGCGCGGGCGCGGCGCCCACGTACTTGAGGATGCGCAGCACCCGGAAGATGCTTTGCGCGCCGCCGACCGGATCGGCGTCGCGCGCGGTGGCGGAGGATTTGGCGGGGCTCACCGGCGCGCCTTCAATGCACCGTGGTGCCGTCGGGCGGCGACTGGTTCAGGCCCAGCGCCGCTTCCCAACTGCGCAGCGGCACGCAGGTCTGCAGCCGCTCGATGGCGCGCTGGATCAGCGCCGGATGCAGCTCGTGGCCGACCTGCGAGGCCACGTCGATGGTGGCGTCGCCATGCAGCTCGTCCAGCCGCGCCTGCGCCGCCTGGATGTGCGCCACCGGCATGACGGCGTCGGCCGCGCCGTGCAAGAGATGCAGCGTGGTGTACTGCGGCGCGGCCTTGGGCAATTGCGCATAGCGGCCCGAAAAGGCAATCACGCGGCCGGCCATGCCGTCATGCGCCTGCACCAGCTCCAGCGCCATGATGGCGCCCTGCGAGAAACCCGCCAGCGCGGTGTCGGACTGCAACAGGCCGAAGCGGGCCTGGGCCCGCTGCACGTAGGCCTCCAGCGGCGGCAGGGCCCGGGCCACGCGTTCGGGGCGGTTTTCCTCGGTGACGCCGCGCACCGAGAACCATTGCCGGCCGGCGCCGCCGCCATCGAAGGGCTCGAAGCCCTCGGGGATCAGGATCGCCGCCGCGGGGAACGCGGCGCGCACGGCCTGGGCCAGCGGCAGCAGGTTGTCGGGCGCGCCGCCGACGCCGTGCAGCAGGATGAAAAGCTGCCGCACCTCGGTGCCGGGCTCGGGCAGGAATTCGATTTCGTGGGGGGACGCGGGGGAAGAAGTGGCCATGCTACGGCTCCGGACAGGCACTGGATGGCCCCATTGTAAAATGCCCGTCATACGCAATCCTAGGCAAAGCGCCCCCCGGGCCGGCTCGTGCCCCCGGTGTCCACAAGGCGCCCAGGGGCGTGCGCGGTCGGCGCGGGGCTTTGCATCAACCTGTGCATTCCATGAAAACACCGACGACAGACTCGGGAACCCCGCCGGCCGGCAAGAACCAGTTGCATCGCGTGCTCAAGGCGCGCCACCTGACCATGATCGCCCTGGGCGGCGCCATCGGCACCGGCCTGTTCATCGCCTCGGGCGCGGCCATCGCCCAGGCCGGCCCGGGCGGCGCGCTCACGGTCTACCTGCTGATCGGCCTGATGGTCTATTTCATCATGACCAGCCTGGGCGAACTGGCCACCTTCATGCCCGTGTCGGGCTCCTTCTGCACCTATGCCTCGCGCTACGTGGACGGCGGCTTCGGCTTCGCGCTGGGCTGGAACTTCTGGCTCAGCTGGGCCACGGTGGTGGCGGTGGACGTGGTGGCCGCCCAACTGGTGATGGCGTACTGGTTCCCCGATACCCCCGGCTGGATCTGGAGCGTCGCCTTCCTGGCGCTGACCTTCGGCCTGAACGCCTTCTCGGCGCGCAGCTTCGGCGAGGCCGAGTACTGGTTCGCCATCATCAAGGTGGTGGCGGTGCTGTGCTTCATCGTGCTGGGCCTGGCCATGCTGGTGGGCATCATCCACAGCGACGCGCCGGTCGGCGTGCGCAACTGGACCGTGGGCGAGGCGCCCTTCGTCGGCAACGCCGCCACCTGGGTCGGGGTGGCCATGGTGGTGGCCTATTCGTTCCAGGGCACCGAACTGGTCGGCGTGGCCGCCGGCGAATCCGAGAACCCGCGCCGCAACGTGCCGCGCGCCATCAACCACGTGTTCTGGCGCATCCTGCTGTTCTACGTGCTGGCGATCCTGATCATCGGCCTGCTGATCCCCTATACCGACCCGCAACTGCTGCGCAACGAGGTCGAGGACATCGCCGTCAGCCCGTTCACGCTGGTGTTCCAGCACGCCGGGCTGCTGTCGGCGGCCACCGTGATGAACGCGGTGATCCTGACCTCGGTGCTGTCGGCCGGCAATTCGGGCATGTATGCCGCCACGCGGATGCTGTTCAACATGGCGGTCGAGGGCCAGGCCCCGGCCGTGTTCAAGCGCCTGACCGGCAACGGCGTGCCGCTGTACGCGCTGCTGGCCACCACCGCGCTGGCCTGCCTGTGCATGTTCAGCGTGGTCTACAGCCCCAAGGCGGTCTATATCTGGCTGCTGAATTTCGCCGGCATGACCGAGTTCATCGTCTGGCTCAGCATCGCCGTCAGCCACTACCGCTTCCGCCAGGGCTACGTGAAGCACGGCTACGACACCGCCAACCTGCCCTACAAGGCCGGACTGTTTCCGTTCGGGCCGCTGTTCGCCTTCGTGCTGTGCCTGCTGGTCACGCTGGGCCAGAACTACCAGGCCTTCCTGGACGAGCGCATCGACTGGATCGGCGTGGTCTCGACCTACCTGGCGATCCCGCTGTTCCTGGCGTTCTGGATCGGCCACCGGCTGGTGAAGAAGTCGCGCTGGATCAGCTACGAAGACATGCAGTTCTACGGCTTCGAGGCCGACCGCGCGGCGGGCGTGCCGCAGGACGAACCGGTAGCCGCCGGCCAGGCCGCGCGGACCTGAGCCGCGTGCGGGCCCGGAGGCATCCGGGGCCACGCGCCCGGCCGCCGTCCGGCCCGCGCCGCCCCTATTCGAAGCTGTCGCGCGGACGCTGCGCGATGACGCCGTACCAGCCCAGGCCGGCATAGGTTTCATAGCCCGGCGTCAGCGCGAACCCCACCAGGCCGCGATCGGCGTTTTCGTAGTAGCCGCGCGGCCGCTCGTCGTGGCGCAGCACGTACCGCTCTTTCAGCGATACCGCGCCATCCGAGGCGGCGATGACGCGCTGGCGGCTGTCGACCAGCAGGCAGCGGGTGCGTCCCCATTCCTCTTCCGACAGGCCCACCGACTTGACGATACTGTCGGCCTGCTGGCTCCAGTCGAAGAACACCCCCAGCACGCCCAGCGGTTCGCCCTGCTTGTCGGCGTCGCGCCGGATCGCGGTGGCGTAGGTGGCGACGTGGGCGCCCTCCAGCAGGCGCTCGCTGTCGATGTCCATGGCCACGTACTCGCCGCCGTCGGCCGTGGCCATCCCGCGCCGGAACCACTCGGCCTGGCTGACGTTGGCGCCGCGCGCCTGCGGATAGCGGTCGGGACGGCCGTTGGCCACCACCCGCCCCTGCGCATCGGCCACCCACAGGTCCAGGTAGACCGTATAGCTGTCCAGGATCACGCCCAGCCGGCCGCTGGCGTGGCGGGCGCTGTCGGCGCCGGGTTCCTGCAAGGCCCGCACCACCGACGAATCCGTCGCCCACCAGCGCACGTCGCAGGAACGCTCGTACAGGTTGCGGTCCATGGTCTCGATCATGTTCAGCGCCAGATCGCCCAGGCGGCGGCCCTCGTAGCCGCGGATCTCGTGCAGGGTGTTTTCGCCGATGCGGATCAGGTCGGCGATGGACCCGGCCAACTCTTCCTTGAGCGCGTCGGCGATGCCGGTGATCTGCTCGGACACGTACTGCACCTGGTTGGCCACCACCGCGAAACCGCGTCCCGCCTCGCCCGAGCGCGCGGCCTCGATGCGCGCGTTCAGCGACAGGTACTTGGCCTGCTGGTTGATGTCGACGATGCTCTCGATCTTCTCGTTCGAAATGCGCTCGACGCGGCGCGACAGTTCGACGATGCGTTCCGGTTGATGGGCCATGTTCAGCACTCCTTTTGTTGGACGTTGTTGCGTGAGGAGACGGTGACATGGGGACAGAAGCAGGAAGCGTGCCAAGCCCTGCACGGGTTAACGACCGGCACCTTCCAGGGGCGTGGCGGGGATGGCGACGGCGCCTCGCGCCTCGAAGCGGGCACTGCGGCACGCACCAATACGGTGCAAGCGACAGATACATCCGGTGCCTTCCGGGTCGGGTAAAATACTGTATATTCATACAGCGATAAGCGATTCCGGCCAGGCGCCTCTCCGCCCGGCCGTGCCGCCACCCACCGAATCTTCACCCAGGAAAACCGGGTCGTCCGCCCGCCATGCCGTCGCCAGAACAGATCCATCCCGCGTTGTGGCGCGCCACCCAGTTGGCGCGCGGCGCCGCCCGCAGCCTGCCCACCGGCCACGCCGCCCTGTCGGCCGAGCTGCCGGACGGCGGCTGGCCGCTGGGCTCGCTGATCGAGCTGCTGGCGCCGCAACCCGGCATCGGTGAAATCCGCCTGCTGCGCCCGGCCCTGGCGCAGCTCGAAACGCGCCGCGCCATCGCCCTGGTGCAGCCGCCGCACGCGCCACACATCGCCAGTTGGATGAGCTGGCGGCTCGACCCGCGCCAACTGCTCTGGGTCGCCCCCGAAAAACCGCTGGACGCCCTCTGGGCCGCCGAGCAGATCCTGAAGAACGGCAGTTGCGGCGCCCTGCTCTGTTGGCTGCCGCACGTGCGCCCCGAATCGCTGCGCCGGCTGCACCTGGCGGCCCAGGCCAGCGACCTGCTGTTCGTCGCCCTGCGCCCGGCCAGCGCCGCGCAGCACGCCACCCCCGCCCCCTTGCGCCTGGCGCTCGCGCCCGCGCCGGGCGGGCTGTCCGTCCATATCCTCAAGCGCCGCGGACCGGTCTGCGAGGCCCCGCTGTACGTGGGCCTGGAGCCCGGCGTCCTGGCGCCCACCCGCCATGCGCCTCTGGATCGCCGCCTGCCTGCGCTGCCTGCCGCTGGACGCACTGCGCCCGCACTGGCCGCTTGAGGCGCAGGCCTACGCGGTCCTCGACCAGGAACGCGTCGCCGCCCTCACGCCCGCCGCGCGCCAGGCCGGCGTGCGCGCGGGCATGCGTCGGGGCGGCGCGGCCGCCATCGCGCCCGAGGTCGAACTGCTGGCGCGCGACCCGGTGGCCGAGGCCGACACCCTGCAGGGCGCGGCGCTGGCGCTGCTGCAATACACCCCCGAGGTCGCGCTGGCGGACGCAGACACCGTGCTGCTCAACGTCGGCGCCAGCCTGCTGTTCTTCCGCGGGCCGCGCGCGCTGCACCGGCGCGTGGCCGCCACGCTGGCCGCGCTGGACCTGCGCGTGTCGCTGGGCATGGCGCCCACCGCCGCCGGCGCCTGGCTGCTGGCGCATCGCGGCGGACGCCGGCCGCCGCGCCGGGTGCTCACCCCGCGCACCCTGGCGCGCCGGCTCGACGCCCTGCCCGTGGCCCTGCTGCCCCAGGCCCGGCCGCGCCTGGACTGGCTCAACGACATCGGCTGCCACACCCTGGCCGACCTGCGCGCCCTGCCGCGTGCCGGCCTGCAACGGCGCAGCGCGCCCGACCTGCTGCAAGCGCTGGACGCGGCCTACGGCCAGTCGCCCGAACTGCATCGCTGGATCGAGCCGCCGCCGCGCTTCGAGCGCCGCATCGAGCTGATGGAATACCTCGAACACACCGACGCGGTGCTGGCCGTGGCGCGGCGCCTGGCCGAACAGTTGGGCGGCTGGCTGGCGGCGCGGCAACTGGCGGTGCGGCGCGTGCTGCTGCGCCTGGACCACGAGCGTGGCCGCCACGCGCGCCCGCCCACCGAGCTGGAACTGGCGCTGGCCCAGCCCGTCTGGCAGGCGCCGCAGATCCTCAACCTGCTGCGCGAAAAGCTCGGCCGCCTGACGCTCGAAGCGCCGGTGATCGCGGTGACGCTGCTGGCGCCCGACACCACCGAACAGCCCGCCGCCAGCACCACGCTGTTCCCCGAACCCGGCGGCACCGCCGCCGACCACGCCCGCCTGCTGGACCTGCTGACCGCGCGGCTGGGCCGCGAGCAGGTGCGCCACGCCTGTCCCCTCCCCGACCACCGGCCCGAGGCCGCCAACGCCTGGGGCGACGCGCTGGAACCGCCGCAACGCCCCGAACCGCTGCCCGAGCCCCTGGACCGCCCCTTCTGGCTGCTCGATCCGCCGCTGCCGCTCAAACTTGCCGGTCACCGCCCGCAATACGCCGGCCAGGCACTGCGGCTGATGCGCGGCCCCGAGCGCATCGAAAGCGGCTGGTGGGATCCGGTCCTGACCGTGCGCGACTACTTCGTCGCCGAGGACGCCGCCAGCGCGCGCTACTGGATCTACCGCGAGCGCGACGACGCGCACGCGCGCTGGTACCTGCACGGGCTGTACGCCTGACCCCGCCATGCACGCGCCCGACGATCCCCATGACGACGCCCCCAGTCCGCCTGCCGGACTGCCCGGCTACGCCGAACTGCAATGCCAGTCGAACTTCTCGTTCCTGCAGGGCGCCTCGCACCCCGAGGAACTGACCGCCCGCGCCGCCGAACTGGGCTATGCCGCCCTGGCCATCACCGACGAATGCAGCCTGGCCGGCGTGGTGCGCGCCCACGTCGAGGCCAAGACCCAGAAGCTGCCGCTCATCATCGGCGCCACCTTCCGGCTGCGCGCCGGCCCCGAGGCCGCGCCGCTGGACCTGACCCTGCTGGCACAGACCCGCGAGGGCTACGGCAACCTGTCCGAACTCATCACCCTGGCCCGCACCCGCGCCCCCAAGGGCGAATACCGGCTGGCGCCCGAGGACTTCACCGCTCCGCCGCCGGGCTACGAACACCTGCGCCACCTGCCCGAATGCCTGGCGATCCTGTCGCCGGTCTACGGCGACGACCCCGACCGCATGGCGCAGCAGGCGCGCTGGCTGGCCGCCACCTTCCCGCGCCGCGCCTGGGTCGGCCTGACCCTGCTGTACCGCTCGCGCGACGACCTGCACCGCGCCGCCGTCGACCGCGCCGCGCGCGCCGCCGAACTGCCGGTGGTGGCGCTGGGCCAGGTGCAGATGCACGTGCGCTCGCGCAAGCCGCTGCACGACACCCTGACCGGCATCCGCACCCACCAGTGCGTGTCGCAATGCGGCTACGCGCTGGCGGGCAACGCCGAGCAGCACCTGCGCACCCGCATGCGGCTGGCCAACCTCTATCCGCCCGAGGCGCTGGCGCAGACGCTGGTGGTGGCGCGGCGCTGCGCCTTCTCGCTGGACGAGCTGCGCTACGAATATCCCGACGAGATCATCCCGCGCGGCCACACCCCCGCCACCTACCTGCGCCAGGAAACCCTGGCCGGCGCCGCGCGGCGCTTTCCGGGCGGGACGCCGGACTACGTCAGCGAGCAGATCGAAAAGGAACTGGCGCTGATCGCCGACCTGCAATACGAGGCCTACTTCCTCACGGTCTACGACATCGTGCAGTACGCCCGCGACCACGGCATCCTGTGCCAGGGGCGCGGCTCGGCCGCCAACTCGGCGGTGTGCTACTGCCTGGGCATCACCGAGGTCGATCCGCGCCGCGGCAACAACCTGTTCGAGCGCTTCATCAGCAAGGAACGCAACGAGCCGCCCGACATCGACGTCGACTTCGAACACCAGCGGCGCGAGGAAGTGATCCAGTACATCTACCGCAAGTACGGCCGCCAGCGCGCCGCCCTGACCGCCGTGGTGATCTCGTACCGCCCGCGCAGCGTGCTGCGCGACACCGGCCGCGCGCTGGGCGTGGACCCGGGCGTGATCGACGCGGTGGCGCGCGCCCACCAGTGGTGGGACAGCAAGCAGGAAATGCTGCGCACGCTGGGCGCCTGCGGCCTGGACCCGGAATCGCAGGTGGCGCGGCAGTGGGCCGCGCTGGCCCAGACGCTGATGGGCTTTCCGCGCCACCTGTCGCAGCACCCCGGCGGCTTCGTCATCTCGCGCGGCAAGCTGTCGCGGCTGGTGCCGATCGAAAACGCCGCCATGGCCGACCGCAGCGTGGTGCAGTGGGACAAGGACGACCTGGACGCGCTCAAGCTGCTCAAGGTCGACGTGCTGGCGCTGGGCATGCTGTCGGCGCTGCGCCGCACCCTGGAACTGGCCGGCCAGCGCCGCGGCCAGCCGCTGCGGTTGCAGGACATTCCCGAAGGCGACGCCCCCACCTACGACATGATCTGCGAGGCCGACACCATCGGCGTGTTCCAGATCGAATCGCGCGCCCAGATGACCATGCTGCCGCGCCTGCGGCCGCGCGAATACTACGACCTGGTGGTGCAGGTGGCGATCGTGCGGCCCGGCCCGATCCAGGGCGGCATGGTGCATCCGTACCTGCGCCGCCGCCAGGGCAAGGAAAAGGAAAGCTACCCCAGCGAGAAAGTGCGCGGCGTGCTCAGCCGCACCATGGGCGTGCCGATCTTCCAGGAACAGGTGATGCAGATCGCGGTGGTCGCGGCCGGTTTCTCGCCCGGCGATGCCGACCAGTTGCGGCGCTCCATGGCCGCCTGGCGGCGCAAGGGCGGCGTCGACAAATACCGCGTCAAGCTGGTGGGCGGCCTGCTGGCGCACGGCTACACGCTGGACTTCGCGCAGGCGCTATTCCGCCAGATCGAGGGCTTTGGCGAATACGGCTTTCCCGAAAGCCACGCCGCCAGCTTCGCGCTGCTGGCCTACGCCAGTTCCTGGCTCAAGCGCCACGAACCCGAGGCCTTTCTGGCCGCGCTGCTCAACTCCCAGCCCATGGGCTTTTACGCGCCGGCGCAACTGGTGCAGGACGCGCGCCGCCACGGCGTGCGGGTGCTGCCGGTGGACGTGACCGTCAGCGGCTGGGACGCGGCGCTGGAAACCGCGCCCGCCGACGCGCCGCCGCGCCGGCCGCATCCTCACGCGCCCTCGCCGGACGAAATCCGCCCCGCCGTGCGCCTCGGCCTGAGCCTGATCCAGGGCCTGCACCAAGACAGCGCCCGCCGCATCGAGGCCGCCCGCGCCGAGGCCCCCTTCACCAGCACCGGCGACCTGGCCCGCCGCGCCGCCCTGACGCGCCACGACCTGAACGCCCTGGCCGCCAGCGACGCCCTGCGCACCCTGGCCGGCCACCGCCGCCAGGCCAGTTGGGAAGCCGCCGCCAGCGTCCACAGCCGCGACCTGCTGCGCGACGCCGCCATCCACGAAACCGAGATGCCGCAACTGACCGCGCCGACTGAAAACCAGACCGTGGCGGCCGACTATCGCAGCGTCGGCCTGACCCTGCGGCGCCACCCCGTCGAGCTGCTGCGGCCGCAACTGGCGGCGCGCAACTTCCAGCCGGCCAGCGTGCTCAACGGCTACCCCGACAAGCGCGTGGCCCGCGCCTGCGGCATCGTCACCGTGCGCCAGCGGCCGCAGACCTCCAAGGGCGTGATCTTCGTCACGCTGGAAGACGAAACCGGCCCGGTCAACGTGGTGGTGCGCCCCGAACTGATCGAACGCCAGCGCCGCGAGCTGCTCGGCGCCACCCTGCTGGGCGTGTATGGCTCGTGGCAGAGCGTGGACGGCGTGCGCCACCTGATCGCGCAGCGGCTGGTGGACCTGTCCGAGCTGCTGGGCGGCCTGAGCACGCCCAGCCGCAATTTCCACTGACGGCAGTGCGCGGCGGCCGGCGACGCTCCGGGAATCGACCGGACGCCACGGCCAAGCGCCGCGCGGGCGGCTGGTCTATGATGGATTTTCCGCGCCGCCCGCCCGCCCCGCGCCGGCCGCGCCGTGGAGACGTTTTCTATTTCAGGAGTGATCATGATCCGCAAGCTGATTCCCGTTCTGCTGGTTGCCACGCTGAGCGCCTGCGCCAACACCGGAGCCCCGCGTTCCTCATCCTCATCCGCCGCCTCCAGTTCCGCCAGCTCGCCCGCCGCGTCCGACAGCTCCTCCGGCGCATCGTACGGATCACCCTCCGCCCAGGCCGGCGCCCGCAAGACCTGCGACGCCGCCGCGCTGCAATCGCAGATCGGCCAGAAAGCCACCCAGTCCGTCCTGGAAGACCTGCGCACCCGCAGCGGCGCCGCCACCGCCCGCATCCTGCGCCCGGGCCAATTGGTCACCATGGAATACAACGACACCCGCCTGAACCTGATCGTCGACGACAAGGACGTGATGACGGCGATCCGCTGCGGCTGACGTCCCGGCATTCACGGCAAGACGGGCGCAACGGGCACTCGCCCGGCGCTCGCTTCTTCCAGACGGCGCGGTTGCCCGGGTCGTCCATGGACATCTTCCCGGGGCCGCCCCGCCCGCGGACAACCATCCCCAAGCGAACGACCGGCCAGCCCCACAGGCTGGGCCGGGCCGGCGCGCCAGCAAGCTTGCCGGCGCGACCGCCCCCTGCACGCCCGGCCCACGAATCGATCCACAAATCGATCCGCCAACGCTTGACCCTTACGTAACGTCATGCCCAAAAGTTCGGCCTGCGCCATTCACGAAGGAACCCCATGCGACTGAAAGTAGGAGAACTGGCCAAGCGCAGCGGACTGACGGTCCGCACGCTGCACCACTATCACGCGATCGGCCTGCTGACGCCTTCGGCGCGCGCCGACAACGGCTACCGGCTCTACGGCCGCGACGACATCGCCCGGCTGCACCAGATCCAGGCATTGCGTCGCTTCGGATTGCCGCTGGCCGAGATCGGCGCCTACCTGGACCAGCCCGGCACGCCGCTGGACGAGATCATCGCCAGACAGATCGCGATGCTCGACAGCCAGATCCAACACGCCACCCGGCTGCGCGAACGCCTCGCGCAGTTGCAAGGCCAATTGGCGATGGGAGCGGAGCCGGAACTGGCCGATTGGCTGACCACTCTGGAACTGATGAACATGTACGACAAATATTTCTCCCAGGAAGAACTGGCGCGTCTGCCCATGTACCGCCGAGGCCCGAACGACGATGCCGGCTGGCTTGCGCTCATCGCCGACGTGCGCCGGCAGATGGACGACGGCGCCCCGCCCGAGGACCCGCGTTCGCAGGCGCTGGCCCTGCGCTGGATGACGCTGCTGCTGCGCGACACCAACGGCGATGCGCGCCTGCTCGTGAAGCTCAACCAGATGCACGAACGGGAACCGGCCATGCAGGAACACATCGGTATCTCGCCCGCCATGCGCGACTACGTGGTGCGCGCCTTCTCCGAAAGCAAGCTGCGGCTCTACGAAAAACACCTGACGCCGGACGAGGCCCGGTTCATGCGGGCGCATTATCACGACCGCGCCGGCGAATGGCCGGCCCTGATGGCGCGGGTGCGCGACGCGATCGATGCCGGGCAGGCGCCCGACTCGGCCGCCGGCCGCGAACTCGCGCGGCAATGGCTGGAACTGTTTTGCAGCTACGCCGGCAACGATCCCGCGACCCACGCGAAATTCCGCCACGCCCTGATGACCGAGCCCGAACTGACCGCCGGCACCTGGGCCGATGACGCCACGCTGGCTTTCATGCGCCAGGCCATGGGCGCATTGGCGGCGGCGCGCTAAGCGGCGTCGGCGTCCGCGGACACGGACGCCGACGCGGTTACGGTCGAGGTCGTCGTCGCGGTCGAGGTCACGGTCGAGGTCGAGGTCTCGGTCGCCGTCGCGGTGACAGTCGCGGCGACAGTCGCAGCCGCGACCGCGCTACCAGCGCGCCGCCTGGACGAAATCCACGAAGGCGCGCAACGGCGCCGGCAGATAGTGCCGGCCCGGAAAATACAGCAAGGGGCCGGTGAAGCTGGGCCACCAGTCCGCCAGCACCGGCTCCAGTTCGCCCCGATCCAGGTACGGCTGCAGCCAGTCCTCGAACAGATAGACCACTCCGGCGCCCGCCACCGCCGCATCGACCGCCAGGTCCACCGCCGCCCCCAGGCTGACGATCAGCGGACCATCCACCTCCACCGTGACGGACTGGCCGTCGCGTTCAAACGCCCACGCCGGCATCGCGCCGCTGGTGAAACGGCCGCGCAGGCACAGGTGCTGGCGCAGGTCTTGCGGATGTTGCGGCCGTCCATGCCGGGCCAGATACCCCGGCGCGGCCGCCGCCGCCATCCGCTGGCGCCGCGGCCCGATCGGGACGGCCACCATGTCCTGGTCCATGCTTTCCTCGTAGCGGATGCCCGCGTCGCAGCCCGACTGCAGCAGCTCGACAAAACGATCGTCAACGATCACCTCCAGCCGGATCTCCGGATACTGCGCCAGAAACGGCGGCACGATGCGCGGCAGCACCAGCCGGGACGCCGCCAGCGGCACATTCAGCCGCAGCCGGCCCGCCGGCCGGTCACGGAAATTGTTGGCCACGTCCAGCGCCGACTCGACCGCGTCCAGCGCGGGCGTCAGTTGCTCCAGCAGGCGCTGCCCGGCCGCCGTGGTCGCCACGCTGCGCGTGGTGCGGTTCAGCAGCCGCAGGCCCAGCCGGGCTTCCAGCCGGCGCACCGCCTCGCTCAACTGCGACGCGCTGGTCCCCGTCTGGCGCGCCGCGCCACGAAAGCCCCCATGCGTGGCCACCGCGACAAAGGCGCTGATGTCTTGAAGGTTGGACACGGCAAGCCCCAATTGTTCGCTATTCCGCACAAGCTGTGCAATTACCAGGGATTGTCGCACGCCCCGCGCCGCCCTAGACTCGCTGTCATTCCCTCCCTGGAGCACGTCATGACCTCGATTCAACAAGCCGGCGCCTATGCGCTGGGCGACCTGACCGTCAACCGCCTGGGCTACGGCGCCATGCAACTGGCCGGCCCGCACGTATTCGGACCGCCCAAGGACAAGGCGCAAGCCCTGGCGGTGCTGCGCGAAGCGCTCGAACTCGGCATCAACCACATCGACACCAGCGACTTCTACGGCCCGCACATCACCAACCAACTGATCCGAGAAGCGCTGCACCCCTATCGCGACGATCTGGTCATCGTCACCAAGGTCGGCGCGCGCCGGGGCGACGATGCCTCGTGGCTGCTGGCCAATTCCCCCGCCGAACTGGAATCGGCCGTGCACGACAACCTGCGCAACCTGGGCCTGGACGTGCTGGACGTGGTCAACCTGCGCCTCATGTTCGACGTGGCCGGCCCCGCCGAAGGCGACATCGAACAGTCCTTCACCACCCTCGCGGAATTGCAGCGCAAGGGCCTGATACGCCACCTGGGCCTGAGCAACGCCACCGCGCGCCAGGTGGCGCAGGCGCGCGGCATCGCCGACATCGTCTGCGTGCAGAACCAGTACAACATCGCCCACCGCGCCGACGACGCGCTGATCGGGCAGCTTGCGCAAGATGGCATCGCCTACGTGCCGTTCTTCCCGCTGGGCGGCTTCTCGCCGCTGCAATCGGCCACGCTGGAGCGCGTGGCCGCGGAGTGCCAGGCCACGCCGATGCAGACCGCGCTGGCCTGGCTGCTGCAACGCTCACCCAACATCCTGCTGATCCCGGGCACCTCGTCGATCGAGCACCTGCGGCAGAACGCCGCCGCGGCCAGCCTGGCGCTGCCGCCGCGGGCCGTGGCCGAACTGGACGGGATCGGCGCCGCGGGCTAGTTCAATGGGCGCGGTTGACCAATCCGCCGCATAGTGGCACCTTACCCCGAAGTGCCACGCCCGGAACCCCACTTGGACCACCCACAGCCCCTCGTCACCGTCGACGCCGTCCTGCTCACCCTGCGCGAGACCGGCCTGGAAATCGCCCTGCACCCGCGCGACCGCGCGCCGTTCAAGGGCGCCATGGCCTTGCCCGGCGGCGTGGTGCACGTGGACGAAGACGCCAGCACCGAGGCCAGCATCCGCCGCGTGCTGCGCGAGAAGACCGGCTTCGAGCCGCGCTACCTGGAGCAGTTGCAGGTGTTCTCCGGCCCCGACCGCGACCCGCGCAAGTGGTCGCTGTCGGTGTCCTACGTGGCGCTGGTGCCGGCCGCCGAACTGGAGGCCGCCCCGGCGGGCTTTCGCTTCGTCAGCGTGGACGCGCTGCCGCCGCTGGCCTTCGACCACGCCGACATCGTCGCCGCCGCCGTGGCCCGCCTGCGCGGCAAATCCAGCTACTCCACCCTGCCGTTCTTCCTGCTGCCCGAACGCTTCACCCTGACCGAGCTGCAGCGCACCTACGAAGCCATCCTCCAGACCACCCTCGAGAAATCGAACTTCCGCCGCAAGATGGAAGCCTGGGATGTGCTCGAAGCCACCGACGACTACGCGCTCGGCGCGCAGCGTCCCGCCCGCCTGTACCGCCTGAAAGACTTCGCCCTGTTCGACCGCAGCGTCGGCTGACCTCGCGCCGAACTCCACTTAGTTGCAAACAAACAATAAGTAGGCTTATACTTGCCTCACTTAGTTTTAATTTGCCACTAAGGCCAAATCATGTTCACCCTCACCGCGGTAGTAGCAGGACAACGCCACACCGATACGCCCAGCGCGTTCGTATTCCCCGGCGGCGAAAGCCAGGTCACCGTGCCCGCTGCCTTGCAGGCCCGCGCCGACGCGGCCAGCGAATTCCGCATCCACGCCCTGCTGAAATCGGCCGACGACGTCATGCAGTTGCTGCTGCTGACCGACGCCTTGCGCCGCCTGAACCCGGCCGCGCCCGTGCACCTGGACCTGCCCTACGTGCCCTACGCCCGCCAGGACCGCGTCTGCAATCCGGGCGAGGCGCTCGGCGCGGCGGTGTTCTGCAAGCTGATCAACGACCAGCAATACGCCACCGTCACCGTGGTCGAACCGCACAGCGACGTCACCCCCGCCCTGCTGCAACGCGTCCGCGTCATCGACGCCGCCGCCTTCCTGAAGAACGCGCTGGCCAACCCCGCCTTTGCCAACGGCGTCACCCTGATGGCGCCCGACGCCGGCGCCCGCAAGCGCGTGCAGGCCCTGGCCAAAAAGCTGGGCGTGGCCGACGTGCGCTACGCCGAAAAAGTCCGCGACCCGCAAACCGGCCGCATCACCGAAACCCGCGTGCCCGACGACATCCCCGCGCAACCGGTGCTGGTGGTCGACGACATCTGCGACGGCGGCCGCACCTTCCTGGAACTGGCCAACGCCCTGCGCGACAAGACCGAACAGCCGCTCTATCTGTACGTCACCCACGGCCTTTTCAGCAAAGGCTTCGTCGAACTGAATGCCCGCTACGCCGGGATCTACACCGCCTATGACTGGACCGCCAGCGAAGGCGCCGGCGCGCCCGTGGTCGTCACCCCCAACAACTGAGCACGAAGAAGGACTCCATCATGAATGCCCCCGTCCCCGCCACCAAGAACGGCATCAACCCCTTGCTGCAAGCCGACTTCTACAAGACCGGCCACCCCTTCCAGTACCCCAGGGGCACCAACAAGATCCTGGCCAACTTCACCCCGCGCTCGGCCCGGCTGGCGCCGGTGCTGCCCGAACTGTTCGACAACAAGATCGTCTGGTTCGGCCTGCAAGGCTTCATCAAGGAAATCCTGATCGACCTGTTCAACCGCGAATTCTTCGGCAAGCCCGCCGGCGCCGCCGTGCGCCAGTACCAGCGCCGCGTCGACAACGCGCTGGGCAAGGGCGCGGTCACCGTCGATCACCTGCGGGCGCTGTATGACCTGGGCTATCTGCCGCTGGAAATCCGTTCCCTGCCCGAAGGCGCCCGCGTCGACATTCGCGTGCCGCCCGTCACCTTCGTCAACACCAGGCCCGAATTCGCCTGGCTGGTCACCTACATCGAAACGCTGTTCAGTTGCGAATCGTGGAAGCCGTCCACCGTGGCCACCATCGCCTTCGAATACCGCAAGCTCCTGACCTACTTCGCCCGCCTGACCGGCAGCCCGATGGACTTCGTCAACTGGCAGGGCCACGACTTCTCGATGCGCGGCATGGCCGGCCTGTACGACGCCCGCAAGAGCGGCGCCGGCCACCTGCTGTCGTTCACCGGCACCGACACCATCCCGGCCATCGACTACCTGGAAGACCTGTACGGCGCCGACTCGGACCGCGAACTGGTCGGCGGCTCGGTGCCCGCGACTGAACACTCGGTCATGTGCCTGGGCAGCAAGGAAGGCGAAATCGAAACCATCCGCCGCCTGGTCACGCAGGTCTATCCGGCCGGCATCGTGTCGGTGGTGTCGGACACCTGGGACTTCTGGCAAGTGGTCACCGACTTCGCCGCCGCATTGAAGTCGGAAATCCTGGCGCGCCAGCCTGATCCCTTCGGCAACGCCAAGGTCGTATTCCGCCCGGACTCGGGTGATCCCGTGAAGATCCTGACGGGCTACTTCTGCACCGACATACCCAGTGTGGAAGACGCCGCAGCCCTGGCCGCCGCCCGTCGCGACGGATTCGAAGCCGTGCGGGATATCGAGACCGGCCGCTACTGGCGCCTGGACGACGACGCCCGCGCCAGCCAGGCGCTGCGCGAGGCCGAAGTCAACGGCGCGGTGCAATGCCTGTGGAACATCTTCGGCGGCGTCGTCACCGAGCGCGGCTACAAGCTGCTCGACCCGCACGTCGGCCTGATCTACGGCGATTCGATCACCCTGGCGCGCGGCCGCGACATCCTGGTGCGGCTGGAAAGAAAGGGATTCGCGTCGGGCAACGTTGTGCTTGGCATTGGCTCGTACACCTATCAATACCTGACCCGCGACAGCTTCGGTTGGGCGCTGAAGGCGACGTATGCCGAGGTCAATGGCGAACCGCAGGAACTGGTGAAGGACCCGGTCACCGACTCCGGCGTGAAGCGGTCGGCCAAGGGCTTGTTGCGGGTCGATGAGACAGCGACGGGGTATGTGTTGCACGACCAGCAGACGCCGGAGCAGGCGGCCGGCGGCGCGCTGGTGCCGGTGTTCCGGGATGGGGTTCTGCTGGTGGAGCAGGATCTGGCGCAGATCCGGGAACGGTTGCAGGGGTCGTGGGTTTGTCCGGAGCCGGGGAGCATTGAATGGGGACGGCGTTGATGAGGCATACGAAGCACCCGGGACTCTGTCCGCGATAAATCTGGGAAAAATGGAAAAACTGAAAAAAATTGGCTAAGCTGGCAATCAACCTGACTGTTCGCCTGAGGAGGTGACCATGGGCCTGCCCACCCGAAAGTACCAGGCGACTCCCAAAGATGTCCGGGCGATTGTCAATGGAAGCTATCCAGGCGATCCCCACGCAGTGATCCAAAGCATGGCGTCCACGCTGGCCAAGGAGCTTTCCCCGCTCCAAAAACCTGGCCACACGGATGCCCTGCTGAGCATTCTTGTGCGACAGCTCGAAGACTGGTTGGGATGTGACGCAAATCTAGCGCTGCCTGAAGAAAAGGCGACCGCGCTGCCAGTTACCATGTGGTCTCCCGCCGAGGTGGTGGCCAAGCAAAAGCTGAGCGCGTTGACGACCCTGTATCGATACGACAAGGCCGGCAAGCTCTATTGCGTGAAGCCGTCAGCGAAGCAGAACGGGCGCATGTTCCCGGCCTGGCAGTTCGTTGATCCGGTTCCCAGCCTTTTGCCGCATGTCATCACCGAGTTGCGTGGAGTGTTGCAGTTCGAGCTTCATGCTTTTTTCGTTACCCAGCAAGACGACCTCAATGAACTATCACCCGCGGAAATGTTGGCGGGGCTGCCGTTTGAAAATCGAGGCGCAGTATCGCCCGCACAGGCGCGACTGCTCTCGCTTCCAACGGCAGAACGGTTGCAGCGGGTTCTGGCGCTTGCACGGTATGCAGGAAGGGGCATGACTGATTGAAATCGGTCGTATGCGATTTGATGAACCAACGCGTTACGAGCCGCCGTCTCACCTACAGGCACTAGTTCCCAGTACCGCCCTACTCCCCGCCCGCCCCCACCGCCGGCGGCACATGCGGCAGGAATGCCCCCGCCACCTCGAACGCGCATTCCTCCCGCGCAATATCGATCACCCGCGACACCACCGGATTGACGATGCTCTTCTTGTGCACCGCGTAGTAATTAATCGTCGGCAAATCCGGCTGCACATCCAACTGGCACAGCGCCCCGCGCTCGACCAGTGGCGCGAAATACGCCCCCGGCAGGTAGCTGATGCCCAGCCCCAGCATCGTCAACTGCGCCATCATGCCCAGGCTGTTGCAGGTCAGCACCCGCTTGACCGACAGGCCCTGCTCGGCGAACCAGGCATCGTATAGATGCGACAGCGCCGAATTGGTCGGCTGTGAGATCACCGGGTACGGCGCCAGGTCCTGCGGCGCCAGCCTTGCCGAGAAATCGATGTCCAGCGACGGGCTGGCCATCCAGACGTTGGTCACCGCGCCCAGATGGACGCAGTCGTATTGATAGCTCCAGAACGGCCCCGGCATGATGGCCAGGTCCAACTGGTCTTGCTCCAGCCGCTCGTACAGCGTGATGCCGCCATCGATCTCGGGCATCAACTGCACCTTGGGATAGCGCAGGCTGATCTGGCTGACCAGCCGCGCCAGCCAGGTCATGCCGACCAGTTCGGTCACGCCCAGCCGCACCACGCCCTCGAAGCTGGCCGGATCGGCCATGTTCTGCACGATGCGGCTGTTCAGGTCCAGCATCTCGCGCGCCAGCTCGAACAGCTTGCGGCCCTGGGCCGTCAGCACCAGCTTCTTGGCGCGGCGCTCGAACAGCGGCGCGCCGGCGAAGGCTTCAAGCTCCCCCACCCGCTTGGCGACCGCCGACTGGGTCGTGTGCAGCTTGCGCGAGGACGCGCTGAAGCTGCCCAGTTGCGAGCTCCAGTAGAACGCCTCCAACTGTTTGAGGGTGTACATCGCGGCGGTGGATGTGAAATGCATGAAGAACCCTCACATTATCGTCGACAGGCGCGCGGCTGCGCGCCGTCCGGTCCACAAGGAGCGCCGGGCGGACGGCAAGCTCCGCGCCCGCACTACCCCCGCGGATGCAGGATATCCGCCAGAAACCGCTGCGCCCGCGGATGCCGCGGCGCGCTGAAGAAGCGCTCCGGCGTATCCACCTCCAGGATCTCGCCCGCATCCATGAACACCACCCGGTCGCATACGTCCCGCGCGAAACCCATCTCGTGCGTCACGCAGACCATGGTCATGCCGTCCTTGGCCAGGCCCTTCATCACCTGCAGCACCTCGCCCACCATCTCCGGGTCGAGCGCGCTGGTGGGCTCGTCGAACAGCATCACCGGCGGTTGCAGCGCCAGCGCCCGGGCGATCGCCACGCGCTGCTGCTGGCCGCCCGACAGCGAACCGGGATAGGCGTCGATCTTGTGCTCCAGCCCGACCCGCGCCAATAGCTGGCGCGCCAGTTCGGTGGCCTGCTTGCGCGGCTGCTTGCGGATGTTGACCGGCGCGAACACCACGTTGTCCAGCACGCTCATGTGCGGAAACAGGTTGAACTGCTGGAACACGAAACCGATCTTCTGGCGCAGCGCGTTCAGGTTGACGCCCTTGCCGTAGATGTCGGCGTCGTCGATCAGGATGCGGCCCTTCTCGATGGGTTCCAGGCGGTTGATGGTGCGGATCATGGTGGACTTGCCCGAGCCCGACGGCCCGCACACCACCAGCACCTCGCCGCGCGCGACCGACAGGTCCACGTCCTTCAGAACGTGATGCACGCCATACCATTTATTGACTTTCTCAAGCTTGATCATGATGAATTCCGATAAGCGCCGGCTCAGGGCCTGTTCTCGCTAAAAGGGGCCACGCACGAGGCCCTAGGCCATGGCGCGCTGGCGGCGGATGCGCAGGTCCAGCCACGACAGGCCGCGGCTCAGGCTGAAGCACACCAGGAAATAGATGATGGCCAGGATGCCGAACACCTGCAGCGGCTTGGTCAGCACCAGGTTGTTGACCTGGTTGGCGGCGAACGTCAGTTCGTTCACGCTGATCACATACCCCAGCGAGGTCTCCTTGATGGTCGAGACGAACTGGCTGGTCATGCTGGGCAGCACGTTGAACAGCGCCTGCGGCAGCACCACCCGGCGCATCGTGGTCCAGTAGCCCACGCCCAGCGAGCGCGACGCCTCGATCTGGCCGCGCGGCACCGCCTCGATGCCCGAGCGGATCACCTCCGACAGATAGGCGCTCTCGTACACCACCAGCGCCGCGATCAGCGTCCAGAAGCCGCTGATCACCTGCCCCGTCAGCTTCGGAATGACGAAGTACGCCCAGAAGATCAGCATCAGCAGCGGCATGCCGCGCACCACGTTCACCAGCGTCTTGCTGGCCACGCGCAGCCAGCCAAACGGACTGACCCGCGCCAGCGCGATGGCCAGCGCCAGCGGCAGCGACAGCGCCAGGCCGCACAACGCCAGGATCAGCGTCAGCGCCAGGCCGCCCAGCGGCCCATTGGGGTATTGGCCGACCAGCAGCGTCGGCCAGTATTGCGACAGGAGATCAAGCACCGTGGCCTCCCCGGTTCAGGCGGTAGCGCGCATAGATGCGCGATCCGATCAGCATGATGAGGAAGGATCCCAACAGATACATGAGGGTCGCCGCGCCAAACGTGGCGAAGGTGCGGTAGGTCTCGTTCTCGATCTCGCGCGCCTGGTAGGTCAGCTCCATCACGCCGATGGCCATGGCCACGCTGGTGTTCTTGAACAGCAGCAAGGCGCGGCCCACCAGCGGCGGGATGGAAATCCGCACCGCCTGCGGCACGATCACGAAGCGCATGCATTGCAGATAGCTGGCGCCCAGCGCCCGGGCCGCCTCGAACTGCGTGCCGGGAATGGCGCGCAGCCCGCTGCGGATGTCCTCGGCGATATAGGCGGCCGACCCCAGCGCCAGCGCGATCGCCGCCAGCGACATCTCGGCGTTGTGCTGGTACAGCCACATCCGGAAACCCTCCGGCAGCAGCTCGGGCATGCCGAAGTACCAGAACAGCACCTGCACCAGCAGCGGCACGTTGCGGTGGTATTCCACATAGGCGTCGACCAGCCAGCGGCACGGCGCCAGGTTGGTGGCGCGCACCACGACCAGCGTCACCGCGATCGTGAACGCCATCACCCAGGACACCAGGAACAACTGCAGCGTCACCACCATGCCGCTGGCCAGCAACTGGTATTGCGAAGCGTCAAGTAGGCTCATTGCGCGGTACCGGCGTTCAGCCCGCGATGGGGCCGATCTTGAAACCGCGCTCGAGCTTGTACGGCGTCTGCGCGCCGAACCACTTGTCGAACAACTGCGCGGCCACGCCCGAGCTTTCCGCCTCGTCCAGCGCCTGGTTCACCACATTCAGCATGCCCGGCTCCGACTTGCGCACGCCCAGGCCCCACGGCTCGTCGAACACCGACTTGGCGATCACGCTGACCGGCGCCGTCGGCGGGCTTTGCAGCACCAGGCGCACCAGCACCAGTTCCGACGCGAACTGCGCGTCCACCTTCTTCTGCTGCAGGGCCAGATACGTGGCCGAGCTGTCGCCGTAGCCGATCACCTGCGACTTATCGAGAATGCGCTTGATCTCGCGCTCCGAACTGGAACCTTTGGTCGCGCCGACGCGGCGGCCGTTCAGCGACTCGATCGTGTCCAGCCCCGAATCCTTGCGCACCAGCAGCTTCTGCGGGCTGACGTAGTACGCGTGGCTGAAAGCGATCTGCTGGGCGCGGTCCGGCGAATAACCCAGGTTCGCCGCCAGGATGTCGACACGGCCCTCGTTCAGCTCCGGCACGCGCGCCGCCACCGACAGCAGCTTGTAGCTGATCTTCACGCCCAGCTTGTCGGCCACCAGCTTGCACACGTCCACGTCATAGCCCACCAACTGGCGCGTCGCCGCGTCCTGGAAACTGAACGGCTGCGACGTGCCCAGCGTGCCGCAGATCAATTCGCCGCGGGCCTTGATGTCCGCGACCTGGTCGGCGCGGGCGCCAGCGCCCAGCGACAACGCGGCCAGGCCCAGGCAGGCGGCGATAAGTGAATGGCGTTTCATGGTGATTCCCCTTGTGTTGTGGTTTGAACAGAAAAACGGAACCGGCCCGCTCGTCGGCGGGCCCGGGAACAACTAGGCGAGCTTGGCGCAGGCCTCGCGGATGCCCGCGCAGCCCTGCCGGATATCGTCCAGCGACGCCGCGAACGACAGCCGGAACGTGCCCGGCGCGCCATAGGCATGGCCGTCGATCACCGCCACGCCTGCCTCGCGCAGCAGGTAATGCGTCAGGTCGGTATCGGTGCGGATCTCGACGCCTGCCGGCGTGCGCTTGCCCAGCAGCCCCGAGCAATCCGGAAACACATAGAACGCGCCCTGCGGCACCACGATCGCCAGCCCGGGCGTACCGGACAGCTCCGCCACCGCCAGGTCGCGGCGCTCGCGGAAAACGCGGGCGAACTCCGTCACGCAGTCCTGCGGCCCCGACAGCGCCTCCAGCGCCGCCGCCTGGCTCACCGACGACGCGCCCGACGTGCTCTGCGACTGCAGAATCGCCATGGCCTTGATCAGCTCGTCCGGCCCGGCGCCGTAACCGATGCGCCAGCCCGTCATCGCATAGGCCTTGGACACGCCATTGACCACCAGCGTGCGCGCCGCCAGCGCCGGCGCCACCTGCAACGGATGCACCGTCGGCGCGTCAGTGAAGTTCAGCCGCGCATAAATATCGTCCGTCATCAGCCAGACATGCGGATGACGCTCCAGCACCGCGGTCAGCCCGCGCAGCTCGTCGGCAGTGTAGACCGAGCCCGTCGGATTGCTGGGCGCGTTCATCATCAGCCACTTGGTGCGCGGCGTGATGGCGCGCTCCAGCGCCTCCGGCGTCAGCTTGTAATCCGTGGCCGGCGTGGTCGGCACCGTCACCGGCACCCCGCCGTTGACCAGCACCATGTCCGGATACGACACCCAGAACGGCGCCGGAATCAGCACCTCGTCGCCGTCATTAAGCGTCGCCGCCAGCCCGTTGAAAATCACCTGCTTGGCGCCCGTGCTGACAATGATGCGCGCCGCCGGGTAATCGACGCCGGTCGCTTCCAGCAGATGCGTCCGCGCCGCCTTGCGCAGCGCCACCGTGCCCTGGGCCGGCGGATACTTGGTCTCGCCCCGGTTCATCGCGGCCGTGGCCGCCTGGCGAATATGCTCCGGCGTCGAGAAATCCGGCTCGCCGATCGTCAGGTCGATGATGCGCCGGCCCTGCTCGCGCAGCTCGGCGATGATCGCGCGCGCCGCCACGCTGGGCGACAGCTTGATGCGCTTGATGCGGTCGGCGACGATGCTGGCGGCTTGCGAGGGCTGAGTCTGAGCCTGGGTTTGCGTCGGGGCTTGGTTCACTTCGCGGCTCCCGTCTTCTCGGCCAGCGTCTTCTCCAGCCAGGGCTTGGTGTAGGTGCCGGCGCGCAGCTTCTCCTTGGCCACCGCCTCGTCGGCTTCCTTCTTGACCGCCAGCGCCAGCACCGCCGCGGCATGCTCGGCGGGAATCACCACCACGCCGTCGGCATCGCCGACCACCACGTCGCCCGGGTTGACCACCTGGCCGCCCACCGACACCGGCACATTGATCTCGCCCGGGCCATCCTTGTACGGCCCCTTGTGCGACACCGCGCGCGCAAAGCAGCCGAACTGCCCCTGCGCGAACACATCCAGGTCACGCACCGCGCCGTCGATCACGAACCCGGCGATGCCGCGCCCCTGCGCATCCATCATCATCAACTCGCCGACCAGCGCATTGCTGGTATCGCCGGCGCCATCGACCACGATCACATCGCCCGCGCCACCCAGCGAAATCGCCTTGTGGATCATCAGGTTATCGCCCGGCCGCGTCTTCACGGTCAGCGCCAGGCCGACCGTGCGCTGGTTGCCGGCGTGCAGCGGACGCAGCCCGCTGACGCCGTACAGGCGGTTCATGCAATCGCTGATCTGGGCCGAGCCAATGGCGGCAAAACCGGCCAGCACGTCAGCGGCGACGGCCGGCGCGGGCCGGGGAAGAATGCGGTATCCGATGGGATTCATAGCGAGGAATTTTCTTGAAGGCGTGAACGGCAATAAGCGAACACGCATTACAAGGCCTCGCGGGGCGATCCTCAAAACGATATAAATTCCCGGTTATGTAGGAATTATTTTCGTGGATGCTATTGGATCGCGGGGGGAGCGTTATGGGTGGGGTTGGGGGCTTCCCTGTCGTCGTCGGATTGCAGGGCCTGGTCGAGCATGGCTTCGATCAGGGTGCCGAGGTGCTCGCAGAGGCTTTCTACGCCGCCCATCAGGGCGGTGATGGCCCAGGGGTCCAGCGGTGGAGAGCCGGTGGCGTCGGGTTCGGACGCGCTGTTGCCGACCATGCGGGCGATGGTCTGGATGGCGTAGCGGGTGCGGTCTAGGTGGTGGAGGTGGGAGAGGGAGACGGGGCCGGATTCGCGGCCGGTGTCGATTAGCCAGGGGTTTTGGGTGAGGGGGTGCAGCATGGGGACTGCCTCCTATAGGGAAATTAAGCCGCAAATCGTTGCGGCTGTTCGCCTATAGCTTTCCGGCTTCCAAACCGGCACTGGAGAGGTGATAGTCATGAGTGTATGGCGACATGGCGGCATGTTGGATGCAGGCGGGACAATTTCGCCATCGGCACTTGGCGTCCTACTGCCAATGTCCACTTTCGACCCGTAAGAGACGTTCAAGCACTGGCGGCGGCAACGGCCGCTTCGAGCGGCGCAACGGGCGCGCACCGCGTGAGAAGCGACAGCTTGCGAAGGGGTATTGCGGCTAACCCGCGACTATGAACCGGTGGCGGGATATTCAGCGTTCATCAAGGAATTTCCGCGTTCGAAGATGAGTACTGAGCTCCCTTTTTGCTTACATGAAAACTCCTAAACGCCCAAGCCTGCCTTACAATAAGCGATCCGCGGGCCATTGAGCAGTTCGCTCCAGCAGCCCTTTGAAAATGAGAGAATAATGGCCGAATTAGCGTCACAACCTACGTCGATTCAGACTCTCTATGGCTGGTATAGGGAGAACAGACTTTTTGTCAACCGACGATACCAACGCAAGTTGGTATGGACACAACTCGAAAAGCAAAAGCTAATTGAGTCAATTCTCAAGAAATATCCTATTCCTGCAATTTTAGTCGCTGAAAGAGAAGACGCCGCCGGGACTTACGAAATCATCGATGGACTTCAGCGACTTCATGCCATTGTCTCGTTCATCGAAACATCATTTCCTACCCTCGATGGAAAGCTGTTCGCGCTTGAGTTCTTCCCAACAGCGATGAGCAAAGCTGACGAAGGTGTTTTTGTTCCGAATGTAAACGACTCTCTTCTTAGCCAACGCGAAGTGACAACGATACTAGATTACTCGCTCGCTCTCTCCGTTATGCGAAATGCAAGCGAGGCGGAGGTTAATGATGTGTTCGGACGGATCAATACCTACGGACATCGGCTGAGTGACCAGGAGCGTCGACAAGCGGGTGTACAGAATGATTTTTCGAATATGGTGCGGGGCATCGCTTGCACCATTCGCGGAGATGCTTCTGCGGATGTGCTCGAATTGGCGTCCATGCCGTCTATTAGCATCGATTTGCCGATGACGAAGCATGGCTATGAGATCCAAGCGGACGAGGTCGTATGGGTTACAGAAGGAATTCTAAGGTCAACCGATTTGCGTGACAGCATGGATGAGCAATGCATTGCAGATATTGCCGCATGCATTGTGGGTGGTCAGCTAATTGAGCGTTCGAAGGACGCGTTAGATGATATTTTTTCTGTGGGTAGTGATAGCAGCGACAGGATTTTGAATGCACTTAAACTTTACGGATCCGACAAATTTTCGGAGGAGTTTAAATACTGCTTTGACGAAATTCTGAAGATTTGTACGGCGGATGGATCAGCCGACAAGTTGAGAGATATTGTTTTCACGAAGAAAACCACGAACGCGTTTCCTTCCGTTTTCGCAATCTTGTTGATTTCGATTCATGAGCTTGTAGTGCTCGAGCGTAAGAAAGCTGCTGATTACTCCGGCCTCAAAAAGGCGATAACCAACATTGACGAACGGCTGTTGATTGGCAGAAAGGCCACGTCACCAGAAGAGCGGCGTCGGAACATTGACACCGTAAAGGGGCTTATGCGAGACATGTTCGTGGAGGCCGACGTCGCGGAAGAGATATACGGGAACCACGCCACTACGGACATCGACGTGATCATCCGACGTTCTGAGATCGAACTGGCAGATTATGAACTCAAACAAGGCATGCTTTCCCTCGGGAACGACCGGGCGGTCGATCATGGCTTAGTTGAAAAAGTCATCAAAACTATTGCAGCGATTGCGAACAACGGACCTGGTCGGGCCGGAAAATTAATCATAGGGGTCACGGACAAAGATGCCGACGCGGCACGGGCGAAGGAACTCGACCGAATCGAACCGAAACGCGTCGGTAAGCGTTACGTTGTCGGAGTCAACCGCGAAGCGAAGGTCATGGGGCTCTCGGTCGAAGAATATTTCTCGAAGTGGAAACATGCCATCAAGAATTCCGACCTTTCCGATCACCTCAAGGACGCGGCATTGTCAAGCATGGATTTTAATTCATACTACGATTTGGGTGTCATAGTCATATCCGTGCCTCCTCAAAAGGAATTGAGCTTTGTTGGCGATGAGCTTTACTGGCGTGACGGGGATGCAACAAAATTAGCGGATCAAGCTAAGCAAATTGCGAATTTGGCGAAGCGGTTCTGAGAATTTGCGTCGCGCATCGATGGAGTCGTGTGAGGGGCTGCTTGTTGTAGCAAAGCTGACACTCCGGCGTCAGCTTGCAAATGCGAGCCACCTTCCGAAGATGGCCGGCAAGCGTCCACTCGCCGGCCGGGATGCATCAAACCTCGGTTTGTTCAGCCATCTCAAGCGCATCGTCGACTTCGATGCCAAGGTAGCGAACTGTGCTTTCCAGCTTTGTATGCCCGAGCAGCAGTTGTACAGCCCGAAGATTCTTCGTCCGGCGGTAGATCAGCGAAGCTTTTGTACGGCGCATGGTGTGGGTGCCATATGCGGTATCGTCGAGGCCAATGGATGCGACCCAGCGATGCACAATACGGGCGTACTGCCGCGTCGACAGATGCGGCGACGTATGCAACCGGCTCGGAAACAGAAAGTCCGCCGCCTTTAGGACCCGCGCCTCGATCCATGCTTCAAGGCTCTCACGGGTTTGCTCCGTGATCTCGAATTGGACCGGACGCTGGGTCTTTTGTTGCATGACGGTGGCTCTCGCGGCCACGTGGCTCCCGTGACGGATGTCCTGCACCTGCAATCACGTGAAATCGCACGCTCGAAGCTTGCTATCGATTGCGAGATTGAACATTGCGAGTTCCCGGACGTTCGACGCCATCTTCAGTCTCGTTCGGATTGCCCAAATTTCTCCTAGCTTTAGAGGTGGCTTCTGCCCGGTGAGTTTGCCCTTGTTCCATGGCACACGACGGTCAACGGTGACATTCGCGGATTCCATGACAATCTCCTTTCGCGTAAAGGGAGATTCAGTGTGCTCCTACGGAGGGTCGCTATCCGACCCGATTCGGCCGTTCGAGATTTCATCAAGGTAACGGCTGCTTTTGAGTTGGTCAACCGCCGCCCAGTTGTCCAAATCACTCCGAGCGATGCCAGTTTAAATAGCACCGCCGCACACTATCGACCGAAAATATCGTTCAAGCCGCCAACGAATACATCTTTGATTTTTTGACGAAAAACATCACCAAAATCAGAGTTGATCATATCTGTACGCCAGATAATCTGAGGCTCACCCGTCCGATTTTCTGAAAAGACAGAGATGATGAGTTCATCAGCAACGATTTGAAAGTCAAACGCAGGGCGGAAACGCGGGTATGAAGTACCCGGAGTGTCAAAACCCATGTTGAGCCACGAGTGACGCGGTTCGGATTTATAGAATCCCGATTCTATCCCCGAGAGATGGCCTCCAACCTCTGCATCGACCTGGTTTCGGACAATGCGTATAACGTCAACAGCCGCATGTATCTTCGCGATATAAGTGCGGTTCTGCTCTGCACCCTGTGCCTCCAGCCTCTTTCTGATTTCTGAAAGGACCTCCTTGGTCGCCAGCGTCGGCTTATTTTCCATAATTCGTTTCAGCTCCTGCCTCAGTTCTCGCGCAGACTGGAATCTGCTATTCAACAGCGGGGAAAAACCACGGTCAAATAAAGCAAGCGTTGAAAGCGTCCAATCGTTGGCCACAGCGCGGATACTTTCAGATGCTCCTGGACGCTGGTGCGGTCGACGTCCGGTCTCGGACTCTTCTAACACGCTCGGACTTTTCCCCGTCAATACGTAAAAGAGAATTCCCACTACAAATGTAACGTCACTCCGTTGATCCCGTTTATTAGGACTGTCCGGTGCCAGCTCATTAAGCCTCAGGAAGCGGTTTCCGAGTTCTTGAGCATTATCAGTGGCATGGGCGCCGTCGTCTTGGGGCTGCCAAGCCAGTCCAAAGTCCACCAACACTGCATCCGCGGGCGCTCCGCCTCGGAGCAAAATATTATCCGGCTTTATGTCTCTGTGGACACCATCACGGGAATGATAGTACTCGACGATATCCAACAGACGATCTGCCATGGAGACAGCGTCCTGGAATGACATGGGTCCATTTCCTTCAATGAACTCACGCAACGTTGGACCTTGAACCAGTTCAGTTATCAGATAAAGCTTGTAGCTCGTTTCATCATAGTGAATCGAATTGCTTTCTATGAGCAATGGAATCCCCGGGTGTTTATACGTGGAAAGTGCCACCGCCTCCCGATACATGCGAGCGCGTCGCTCAGGGTCGTTTTGGCTCTTCAATACCTTCAAAAATGCCACATCACCCATGCGGGCCACGGGCCACGCCTCGCCTTGGCCGCCCTCTCTCTTTTCGCCCGTTGCTTGCCAACCGGCCAGCTTCCAAGTCCGCTGATCATTCCACACGTGGTGCACCGTTGCCTCGCCCATTCTAGTCGTAATGTTTAGTCATGAAGTCGCGTACGTCGCGCAACATTGATTCCACATCCGATTTCTCGAAATCGTCCCACTTGCCATGTGCAGCACTGTTCCGAAGATCGGCAATCGCGGTAATTCTTTTTTGCATGAGCTTTGAGTATTTTCCCTTCTTTGCCAATTCGGAATTCATCCAATCTAGCTTTGCTTTATCCGGTAATGTCACGTCGTTTGCCAGGCAGAGTTTTCGCAGGCCGTCCTCCAGGACGCTTCCAGCAAGGACAGCCGCCGGCTGAAAATAGCCTGCCTCCAATAGGTGCTCCGCTTGACCCAAGAACTCATCAAACACCTCTGCTTCGATAAGCGTCTTAATGCTGAAGATGCTGCCAGACTCGTAGTCGTCTTTCGCCGCAAGTAAAACCCCGAAAGCTTGATTAACATTCGCCCACTTAGGGTATTCCGGGAACTGCTCTTTGATGCGTTGATAGTGAGCGCTATTTTCACCTAGCACTCTGGATAGAAGATTAAGGCAACTTGTGAGCCATTGGTTTGCAAGTTGAACGTCAACGAAATCTCCGGTTAAAAAGCCGGGCGAAGGGGAGCGCCGAGTCGCTAGTACGCGTTTGCCAAACGCAACCAATTCGTCCAGGCGGGAAATAATTTTGGCGTCGACAGTCACGAAAACTTCCTCGTAATTCTGATTAGGGAATTCACACGCACGCGAGATGAGCGCAAAAAGCTAAATCATCCAGCAACGCGCGCCCCTCCAGATTCTACTCATTTTGCCGCCCATCGAATCCGACTGACCGCTTCCCGGTGCGAGGCAGTCGCTCCACCGTCCGTTATCCGAGCGCAGCGAACGACGCTTGTTGGCCGATTGCAGACTCTCCTGATCGTCTATCGCGGCGCGCTCGATGAAGGAGCTGGTGGTCTAATGCATGCAGAAAATCAATCTTCTCACGTCCAAGGAGCGTGAACATGCCTACCAACCTGCGAGCAATCCAATCGGATATTACGAAGCTTCACGTGGACGCTATCGTCAATGCCGCGAATTCCTCATTGCTTGGCGGCGGCGGGGTCGATGGCGCCATACACCGCGCCGCCGGCCCCGACCTGGTGCATGAATGCAGGCTGCTCGGTGGCTGCAAAACGGGCGATGCAAAAGCGACCAAAGCCTATCGTCTTTCCGCCCAATACATCATTCATACGGTGGGCCCTGTATGGCGGGGAGGCAACAATGGCGAACCGGCATTGCTGTCCAATTGCTATCGCCGGTGTATCGCGCTGGCGGAGGAAAGGGGTGCCGCCTCGATTGCGTTCCCAAGCATTAGCGGGAGTGTCAGTATTTTTGTGTTTAAGGCATTAAACGCCTGGCCGAGGATCGGTCAGGCTTGTTGATGCTATCTCAGCGATACGGGTCGGTGAAGCGTTCGGCATAAATGATGGCGAACTGGTTCATGGCGGTTTTCCAATCATGAGTGGCACCTCCCCAGGCCTCGGTAATGTTGCGCAGTACCAACCAGAGCAGCTTGGTGGCCGCCTCGTCGCTAGGGAAGTGGCCCCGGGTTTTGACCGCGCGCCGCAACTGCGCATTGATGCTCTCGATGGCGTTGGTGGTATAGATCACCTTGCGGATGGCCGGCGGGAACATAAAGAACGGGATCACGCGGTCCCAGGCCCGGCGCCAGGCATCCACGATCGGCGAGTAGCGTTGCCCCCACGGCCCCCGCTCGAACTCTGCCAGGGCCGCTAGTGCTGCCTCGACGGTCGGTGCGGTGTAAATGGGCTTGAGCGCCGCTGCCACGGTGCGCCGCTCCTTCCAACTGGCATAGTCCAGGCTGGCGCGGATAAGGTGCACGATGCAGGTCTGCAGCGTCGTGGCTGGGAACACCGCGTTCAGCGCCTGCTCCATGCCCTTCAAGCCGTCGGTGACCGCGATCAGGATGTCCTGCGTGCCGCGGGTCTTCAGTTCGTTGAACACCTTCATCCAGAACTTGGCGCCTTCGGTCTGCTCGATCCACAAGCCCAGGATGTCGCGCGTGCCGTCTGGCAGCACACCCAGCGCCAGGTACACCGCCTTGTTGCGCACCACCCCATCCTCGCGGATCTTGACTCGTAGAGCATCGAAGAACACCACCGGATACATCGTCTCCAGCGGCCGGGTCTGCCAGGCGGTGACCTCGTCCATGACTGCGTCGGTCACCGAGCTGATGAACTCCGGCGAGACCTCAGTGCCATACTGCTCGGCCAGGAACCCCTGGATCTCGCGCACCGTCATCCCGCGTGCGTACATCGCGATGATCTTGTCGTCGAACCCGGTAAAGCGACGTTCGTGCTTGGGGATCAGGATCGGGGCGAAGCTGCCGTCGCGGTCCCGGGGAATGTTCACGCGCAGCGGGCCGTCGTCGGTAAGCACCGTCTTGGGGCTCTTGCCATTGCGCTGGTTGGTCGCCTCCTCGGGGCGCTCCTGGCCCTGGGCATAGCCCAGGTGGTGTCCAAGCTCAGCCCCCAGGGCCCGCTCGATCAGCGCCTTCTTGAACGCCATCGACAGGTCCTGCACCGCCTCCGCGGTCATCGGGCCTTTAACGAATTGATCTACCAGGTCTGCCGGAATCGACGGCAACTCGCGCAGGGGAAGTCTCTTCTTTGTGGCCATACACATGCTCCTTGAGCGGTATGTTAGGCCTCAAACACAAAATTTATGACACTCCCGCATTAGCACCGGGATATACGGCTATCCCATCGAATTGGCGGCGCAGGTGGCTGTCAAAACCGTTCGTGAAAGCTTGTCAAAGGACTCATCCATTCAGGAGGTCATCTTCTGCTGCTTTTCGCAGGAAGACCTTCTTCACTATGAGAACATATTGAACGGGCCGCAGGCATGATGCGCCTGGACGACGCGGCGGCATGATTGGACGGCGGCAGCCCCCATCAATATCCCCTCCCCCGCCGATGCATTCCGCGCCTCAGCCCACGCCACCGTCAAATGCATCATCTTCTTCAACTGATCCCTTTCATCCGTCAGCCGCGCCAGCAACTCTCGTAACCGCGCCACCGCCGGCAAATCCGCGATATTTTCAATCGGAATATCCGGCACCGCCTCTTTCGGCGGCGGCGCCTTAGCCTGGCGCACTTCGCGCGCCGCCTGCTGCAATTCCTTTCCTGCCCCCCGCTACCGCAGCCGCCTGCCGCTCCTGCGGCAAGGTCGCGACTGCCCCCGCGGCGTTGATGGAGATCGCCCCATCCTCCCCGGCCCGCACCAGCTCCGGCGCGGCCGCTTTCTGAAACCACGGGACAGGGTTGAATAGAACTTGCTGGTACCCCGGGATCGCGCCTGCCCCCCGCCAGAAGAACCTCACCGCCTCCCCGGCAACATCCGCACCAACGTGTTATCCCGAAACACATAGTGATGCAGCAACGCCGCAGCAGCATGCAGCCCCACCAGGAAATACCCCACCGTAGCCAAGGTCTCATGCAGCTCCTTGACCTGATCCGCCAAGGCCTTATCCGGCCCCACAAGCGCCGGAACCTCCAACCCAAACAACGGAATCGCCTTCCCTCCCGCGCTGAGCGTCAGCCACCCCAGAATCGGCGTGACGATCATGAACGCATACAACGCGTAATGCATCACCCGTGAAAGCACATCCTGCCACCTCGGCATCGGCGGCCGCACGCCAGGCGCCGGGCCCGAAGCCACCCGGATAACCACCCGCAAAACCACCAGCCCGATCACACACAGCCCCAGCGAGAAATGCAGCGCCTTGACGTTGTTGTACAGATCGGTGCCTTTGGTGGCCAGCCCGCGCAATTCCATACAGGCGTAGACCAAAGCCAGGACCACGAGCATGAGCCAGTGCATGGCGATCACCAGGCCTGCGTACTGAGTATCGGTGTTCTTGATTTTCATGTTTCTTCCTTGTCGTCAAAACGCGCTACGGACAGCCTGGTTCGATAATCGCCCTGCCCTCGGCGCCCTGCGTGGGCGCGTCGGGAGGTCTCCAGGGATCAACATGGGTCATCACGTTCAAGACACGATGCCGCTGCATGACGCGTTGGCGCGCTTGCACGGCGATCTTGTGGCCTTCGTCGACGGTCAGCCCGGCGTCGATTTCCAGGTGAGCGTCAACGACGATCATATCCCCCATTTTTCGGGTGCGTAGATCGTGCACGCCTTGAATACCCGGCGTGTCCAGCAAGGTGCGCTGGATCGCGGCGGCCTCGCCTTCGTCGATGGCGCGGTCCAGCAGATCGTGCAGGGCGTCCCAGCCGAAGCTCCAACCCATTCGGGCCACCATGAAGCCCACGATGGCCGCGGCGATGGGATCCAGTATCGGGTAGCCCAGCAGGTTGCCGATGATGCCCAGGCCCACCACCAGCGACGACGCCGCATCGGAGCGCGCATGCCAGGCGTTGGCCACCAGCATGCTGGACTTCACGCGCTTGGCCACGGCAAGCATGTAGCGGAACAAGGCCTCTTTGATGACCAGGGCGGCACAGGCCACCCACAGCGCGACGAGGTGGACCTGCGGGATCGCGTCGGGCTGCTCCAGCTTGGTCACGGCGGACCACAGCATGCCGCCGCCGACCAGCAGCAACAAGACGCCCAGCGCCAGGGACGCCGCGGTCTCGTAGCGGTAGTGGCCGTAGTGGTGGTCCGCGTCGGCTGCTTTCTGGCCATGGCGGTTGGCCAGCAGCACGATAAAGTCGGCAATCAGATCGGAAGAGGAATGAATACCGTCCGCGATCAGGCCTTGGGACTTCGAGAAAATGCCGATGACGATCTGCGCGGTGGCGAGCACCACGTTCACGCCCACGCTCACCCAGGTGCTACGGGCGGCGGCGGCGGCGCGTTCGGCCGGGCTGTGTTCATCGTCCTCCGGGTCTTCCAGCGGAGGCGGAAAGGCTGTCATGGTTCATGCTCCCGTTCTTGCAATCTAGCCTTGCGGCATGCGGGCTGGAGCATAAGCACCGAACCCTGAACGGATGATGAACGTGGAGAAACCGGGCGCCGCCCCGGTCGCAACGAAGCCTGCCCTACGTTGCGCTCATCTCCTTCTCTTTCTCTTGCTCTTTCTTCATCTTTTCCTTGTCCTTTTTGGCGCCTTCGTGGTGCGACTTGATGGCGAGAAACATGCCCGTGCCCAACACGAGGATCTTGAACGTACCGAAGATTACAGGGACCCAAAAATTCATCATTTCCTCAAAACGCTGCTGCGGCAGCTGCATTTACTGCGCGTGGGCCGGGCAAAGCCAAACGGGCGATGGACGCGAGAACCACGAAACGTATCAGCCCGATTCAGCGCGGTGAGCGCCCTGCTCCCTACAAGCGTCAAATTCTACCGCCGAATCCATACAAACTCTTGAATGATTCTCTATGTATGTTTTTTATGAGCCAAAACATGGCTTAAAAATCCATACATTTGGGCCGCGCGGCGAAAAGCGGCGACTCGAACCGGGCATGGCGCGCCGCCCAGGGGCGGCAACTGCGTTCAGCGCAGAGCGCGTAACAGCGCATCCGCGGTGACGACGGTGCAGTACTCGCCGTCCAGGTTGGCGAGCGACATGGCGTGGACATCCTCGGCGCTTCGCGCCGCCCCATTCCAGTCGGTCCGCGCGAAGGTGAAACAGCCGTCGGCCACAAGCCACGCCTGCAAGCCAAGGTTGCCAGCCATGCGGACCGTCGCCTCGACGGAATTGTTCGTGATGACGCCCGCCACGACCAACGTGTCGTGGCCATGGGCGCGCAGCCGCTTTTCCAGGTCGGTGCCGATAAACGCGCTGTTCGTCTGCTTGGGAATGATCGCTTCCCCCGCGATGGGCGCTGTTTCCGGCTTGAAGGCATGCCCTGGCTGGCCCGGCCGATAGTGAGACGCGGGATCCGTGGAGTCATGCCGGACGTGCCAGACCGGCCACCCCTGGGCGCGCCAATGGGCGAGGAGCCGACCGACCTGGCGCTCGGCATCGGGATTGTTGCGCTCGCCCCAACTGGGATGGTCGATCGCGCACTGCAGATCGATCAGCAGAAGGACGGCGCCGCGTGGGGCAAGTGGGGAGCGCATGTGGACAGGCCGGGGATTTTCGAATCGTTTGGCGGGTCGAGACGGGGCCGAAAAGCCGAGCGACGCCGACTATACCGCAGGCCAACCACGGTCGCCGTGCGACGCTTCGGACGCGCCCAACGGCTTTGGGCGCGAAGTCCAGGGCCTTCGTCGGGCGATCAGGTCAACATCAGCGCGCCGCGCTCGCGCGGCCGGGCGCCGATGTCCTCGCGCCGCGCGGCATCCTCGCGCAAGCGGAACACACCGACCGCCCCCACCAATGCATGCGCCTGGTCCTGCATCGAGCCCGCCGCGGCCGCGGCTTCTTCGACCAGCGCGGCGTTCTGCTGGGTCACTTCGTCCATCTGCGACACCGCGCGGTTGACCTGCTCGATGCCGGTGGCCTGTTCCTGCGATGCCGCGGCGATCTCGCCCATGATGTCCGTCACGCGCTTGACCGAGGCGACCACCTCCTGCATGGTGGTGCCCGCGTTTTCCGCGTGGCCCGCGCCCTCGGCCACCTTGCTGACGGACGCTTCGATCAGCGTCTTGACCTCGCGCGCGGCCTGCGCGCTGCGTTGCGCCAACGACCGCACCTCGCCCGCGACCACCGCGAAGCCCTTGCCCTGCTCGCCCGCCCGGGCCGCTTCAACGGCGGCGTTCAGCGCCAGGATGTTGGTCTGGAATGCGATCCCGTCGATGACCGAGACAATCTCGGAAATCTTGCGCGAGCTGGCGGAAATATCGCCCATCGTGCTCACCACCGCCGACACGACGGCGCCGCCGCGCTGGGCGACTTCGGAGGCGCTTGCCGCCAGTTGATTGGCCTGGCGCGCGTTGTCGGCGTTCTGCTTGACGGTCGACGCCAGTTCTTCCATCGATGCGGCGGTTTCTTCCAGCGACGCGGCCTGTTCTTCGGTCCGGCTGGACAAGTCCGCGTTGCCGGCCGCGATCTGCCCCGCGGCGCTGGAGATGGTTTCGGACCCGGCGCGAATGGTGCGAACCGCGCCGGCCAGCTTGTCCTGCATATCGTGCAGCGCACGCAGCAACCGACCGGTTTCATCGCGGGTGACAGCGTGGATGGGTTGCCCCAGGTCGCCACGCGCCACGGTCTCCGCCACCGACACGGCCTGGGCAAGCGGCGCCGTGATCGACTTGGACACCCGCCACGCGAACAGGCCGCCCAGCACGACGGCCAGGCCCGACAGGATCAGGTTCAACATGCCCGCGTTGTCGATGACCTCCCGGCTGTCGGCGCTGGCGTCCGCCATCTCGGCCGCTTGAATCCGCGAAATCTCGATGATGTGGTCTTGCAGGCTGTCCAGAAGCGGAAGGGTCTCTTCCAGCAAGCGCTGGCGGGCGGCGTCGCGCTCGCCCCGCTTGAGGAGCGCGCCCACGCCCTGGAATGACTTCACGTAGCGGCCGCGCACGTCTTCCAATAGCCGCAGTCGCTGACGTTCGTCTTCGGTGCTGAACAACGGCCGCAGGGTCTCCAGCGCCTGGTCGATCACCTTCCGATTGGTGTCGATGCGGGCAAACAGCGCTTCAGCGGCGCGGGGATCGGTATTGACGATCAACTCGAGGTTCGCGCGCGCATTGGCGCGCGTCGTCACGTCAATCCTGTTGATGGCGCTTGCCTCGGCCCAAGTCTGTTCTGTGATCGCCCGGTTGATGCCGCCGATGTGGGACAGTTCGTATTGCGACAGGCCAGTGAGCGCCAGTAGCAGGACAAGTACGGTGCCGAAGCCCAGCGTCAGCCGGGTGCCAATGGAGAGGTTGCCAAGAGTGAGACGCGAGCGCATGAATTTGTATTACGACAAAGGGAAAACCCCTAGTTTAGATTTCATGTCACATATAGCAATGATTTTGTAATGGAAGTTTGCGATTTCGCATGGCGGGGCGGAATTTTCTGTGGCTGCCAGCCGCTTCGTTATTCGGGGCGGCCGCACGCCTTTTTGCTTTTTCCTACGCCCGTGCGGGCGGTAGAAGGCCCGCGGCCCTTCCCCGCTAAGTGTCGCCGGAAGGCGTATTCGCGGAAATGAACCCTACCGGCAAGCGAAAGACTGATGGAGCGCCTCGCTCACCAGCGGGCCGGCATTTTCCGCGAGACGGCTCGCCGGCAGCTTGGACAAGTAGCTGTACACCCTGTCTTTCAATTCGTGAGGAAGGACGCCGGTAGGGGCGCACCAGACCGTGCCTTGTGTCTGGTCGGCGATGCCGACGACGTAGGCCTGCGCATAGGAGGAAGCAAATTGGCGGCGAAGCGATGCATCGCGGAACTCCGAGGGCATCCGGCCTTCAAGGGCCGCGGCCAGCTCGGCGCCAGTGAAGTGCCAGGTCCTGGTTCCCTGCGCCTGGCAGACCGCGCAAGCGGACAGCATGATAACCAGTGGTAGCAATCGCATTGGAAATTCTGCCTCTTTGGCCCGCCTGGCGGCCCTGTCGTGTGTACGCGTTGTCCCTGCTGGACGCAGGTCCGGTCTCAGAGATGGTCGAGTTGATTGCGCGGGTGGAAATCCGGGTCCTCTTGGCCTTCCAGCATCGCGTCCACCATGGCCTCGAATGCGCCTGCGGCTTGGCCGAGTGCTTCGGACGCCAGGAATACGGAGCCGCCGTTTGCGGCGAGTTCCAGCGCCGCCACCGTTTTTCGTTCGTCTTCCTCGCCCCAGAGATAGTCGTGAACCACCGCAAGGCCACGGCCATCCGCCTCGAGAAAATCGGCCGCTCCGCGCGCTATCGAAAAAAAGACGATGAGGTCGTAGAGGTTTTCGGAATAGGTCAGCGAGCCTGCAACGAAGCGCGTTCCTGTACGATCGTAGGCCGCCACTTTGATGTTCTCGGCCTCCGCGGATGCCAGGATGGCCCCCAGGGCCGCGCGGTTGTCCGGATGGCGAGCCAGCATGGCGTCGCATTCCGCAATGAGCCTGCCCAGATCCTGATTGCTGGAGGCAGCCAGATCCTTGCCTTCGGAGAGATACCACTGGCCGCCGATGGAACGCCAGTCCGACCATCTTGTTGCCGCCGGCGCCGGGGCCGCGAGCCATCTGGCAAGATTCTCGCGGGGCATCTGGAGGTTGAGAAAGGCGGAATAGGGTTCGGACATGGCAGCCAACGATTCCTCAGGTTCTGATCAACTTTGCTTTTACCAAATAAGGGCTGTCAGGCCAATTCTCGACAAGATTGCAACCGATGAGCGACTCCCCGATCTACATCGTCGATCTCGATGTCACCCTTGAAGACGCGCCCGCCTTCGCCGACAGCGGCATGCGTTGGATGGAAGCAATGGGCATTGCTGTTCGTTCCACTATTGCCGAGGTCGCCTTTTCACCTGTCAGCCACGCGCCTGGCCCGGGCATCGCTCGATGGACCGATTGGGTAAACGAGCACAGCAATAACGGGATAGGGGCAATCGTGGGGCGCCGTGTCTACAACGCCGGACCGCAAAGCGTCGAGGGGCTGCGCTGCCCATGCTGCGCGGTAGAGCATGACGCAGCTTCTCTCCCTTGGAGAAAAATGATTTCCGCCTGGTATTCGGGCGAACGTGGCGCGCTCGAGTGCCCAAGCTGTCGACACTCGGACAGTATCAATCAATGGCGATTCTTGCCGCTCGCGTGGGGATTGGGAAACCTCGCGTTTGGGTTCGATGGTCCTGGCGTAGGGGACGCACTTGCCCTGGAACTGGGAAAAGTCCTGGGGCATAGGATGGTCGTCGTATTTGATAAGTTCTAGCCGCGAATAATTAACATGCGCCCGTCAATCGTCCCCTGCCTCCGCCGACGCATTCCTGGCCTCGGCCAGCGCCACCGTCAGATGCATCACCTTCTTCTTCAACTGATCCCGCTCGTCCGTCAGCCGCGCCAGCAACTCCCGTAACCGCGCCACCTCCGCCGGCAAATCCGCGATATTCTCGATCGGGATATCCGGCACCGCTTCTTTCGGCGGCGGCGCCTTGGCCTGGCGCACTTCGCGCGCCGCCTGCTGCAATTCCTTTCTGCCGCCCGCCACCGCCGCGGCCTGCCGCTCGGGCGGCAACGTCGCCACGGCCGCCGCGGCGTTGATGGAAATCGCCCCATCCTTCACCGCCCGCACCAGTTCCGGCGCGGCGGCTTTCTGGATCTTCTCGATCTGCCCCAGCGTGTTGCTGCTGATGCGCGCCTCGCGCGCCAGCGCCTGACGGCTCAGCGCGGCGGCCGGCGGGATGGGCGGCGGTTCAGGCGGCGGCGTGCTGCCGTCGTCTTCCCACGGCGGCACGCTGCGGGATTGCAGGATCTCCTTCTTGCGCAGCGCCAGCACCCCGCGCTGGAAGTCCGACACGCTGCGCCGGCCGAGGTGGTTCTCGATCATCCACAGGTGCACGTCGTCCATCGACTTGAACGAGGTGTTCTGGCGCGTTTCGAACGGAATGCCGTGCTTCATGCACAGCGCGTAGCGGTTGTGGCCGTCGATCAGCAGGTCGCCCCACAGCACCAATGCGTCGCGGCAGCCTTCGGCCAGCAGGCTGCGTTCGAGCGCCTCGCGCTCGTCGTCGGTCAAGGGGTCAATATAGGCGCGCAGGCCTTCGTCAATCCTGATATCCATGGTGTCCAAAAAACATTCAAGCGCCGCCCGCCGCTGGCTAGGCCTGCGGCCCTTCCAGCGCGATGCGCACGGCCTCCAGGCGAACGCGGGGGTCCGTCAGCGCCAGCAGCCGGGTCTTGTCGACCGCCGGCAGCGGCAGCAGTTCGCACCAGCGGTCGGCCACCCAGGCGCATTCATCCAGCCGGTACGGCGGCGCCACCGGCATGCGGTCGGCGGGCACGCCTTCCTGCTGCCATTGGGCCACCAGCCTCCCCAACGCGTCGGCGCAGGGTTGCAGCGGCGCCGGCACGGGCAGCGGCGGGTCGTCGGGGATGGGTTCGATTTCGCCCATCCAAAGACCGTATTTTGCCAGTTGGCTGGAGACCAGGCGGAAGCGGCTCGTCCCTACGCAGCGCAGTTGCAGCAAGGCGGGCATGGGCGCGTCCCAGGCGTCGACGCGGGCCAGGGTGCCGGTGTCGGCCAGGACCTCCTGGCCTTCGGGCGAGCGGACCTCGTTGCCGGACAGCAGCGCGACCACGCCGAACTCGGCGCCGTCGGCGATGCAGCGGCGGATCATGTCCAGGTAGCGCACTTCGAAGATGCGCAGGTGCAGCACGCCGGCGGGGAACAGCGCGTTCGACAGCGGGAACAGCGGAATGGTCGCCATGGCGGCGCCCTACTTCACGGTGAAGGCGTCGTCGACGGGCACCTGCATGGCGGTGACCAGCGCGTTGGTCTGGGCGGCCATGCCGATGACGGCGAGCAGTTCGGCGTGCTGGCCGTCGGTCATGCCCTTGGCGCGGGCGGCGGCGGTGTGGGAATGGATACAGTAGCTGCAGCCGTTGGCCGTCGATACCGCGATGTAGATCATCTCGCGCACCAGGGGCGGGATTTCCCCGTCGGCCATCATGACCTGCTTGAGCTGCTCCCAGACGCGCTTGAGCTGGGGCGGGTCGTTGGCCAGGGCGCGCCAGAAATTGTTGACGAAATCCGACTTGCGGGTGGCGCGGATGTCTTCGAACACCGCCCACGCCTCGGGGATCCTGCGCGCTTCTTCATCCGACAGCAGATGCACCGTAGCCATATGCCACTCCAACGGGTAAGGGGCCGGGCGGCGGCGTGCCGCCCGCGCAATGTCCCATTGAACTGGAAAGCCCGACGCGGTTCAAGGCGCGGGGCGACATCCGCCCCACCCTACGCCGACATCTGCGCCGGCTTGAACGGATCGAGCGGATAGCGCGGCCGGTTGCGCCGCTGGTAGGGGAATAGCGAGAAGTCCGAGCTGGTGACGCCGGGGCTGTCGCATTCGATCAGGGCGCACGAGATGGGCACGAACACCGGGCGGCAGTACATGCGCGACTTGACCAGGATGAAGCGGGCGGCGCGCGGGTCGATGCCCAGGCTCTCGAAAACGCCCAGGTCCCAGGGTTCGTGGGTGCGTTCGGTGATGACCAGTTGCGCGGCGCCGATGTCCAGCACGGCGCTGCGGCCCATGCAGGCGGTCTGGCCGGTGTAGGTGGGGCCGGTGATGACGTAGCTGCCGTCGGTGATGGCGCGCACCACGCCGGTCAGCGTCACCGGCGCGGCGGGCCGGCCGATGGCGGGGATGGGCAGCTTGTTGCCGACCGGCAGTTCGACCTGGGCGCCCTCCCCGGCCGCGATCATGGCGGCGACGGCTTCGGGGTCGCAGTACAGGCCGGCGACGATGCCCGTCAGGCCGGCGTCGACGGCGGCGACCAGCACGTCCATCGTGTCGCAGGTGCCGCCGGACATGCAGTTGTCGCCGTGGTCCAGCAGCAGCACGGGACGGTCGGCGCCGCGCGCCAGAGCGGCGGCGCGTTCGAGCGAGGCGGCCAGGGGTTCGGCTTCGTAGACGAAGCCGTCGCGGTCGTCCCAGATGGCGGCGGCCAGGCCCGCGGCGACGCGCTCGGCGGCCTCGGCGTCGCCGGCGGCGACCACCACCACGCTCAGGCACGGGTCGGGGATGTCGGCCAGGGCGAAGCCGGCCAGCACCGACACGGCCAGCATGCCGCCGGCCTCGGCGCCGCGCGCGGCCTGCACGGCGCGGCGCATGGCGCCTTCGGCGGTGTTGCTGCGCAGGGTGTGGCTCATGAGCGGCAGGCGGCGCCAGGCCAGGCGCGGGCGCGGGCCACCCGCGAGCCAGTCGAACAGGAGGCGGCCGGCGTGTTCGCCGGTTTCGTACATGTCGACGTGCGGGTAGGTCTTGAAGCTGACGATGACGTCGGCGTTGTCGATCATCTTCTGGGTGACGTTGCCGTGCAGGTCCAGGGCGACGGCGATCGGCACGCCGGGGGCTTGCTGGCGCAGGCGTTCGAGCAGGTCGCCTTCGCCGTCGTCGGTGGTTTCGACGGCCATGGCGCCGTGCAGGTCCAGCAGCAGCGCGTCGCAGCCGACGGCGGCGGCGACGATGCGGTCGCACAATTCACGATAGGCCTGGCCGTCGACGCGGCCGCTGGGGTAGGCGGTGGCGGATACCGGCGTGACCAGCGTGGCGCCCCGCGCTTCGGCCAGGTCGATGAAGGCGGACATGGCGGTGCGCTTGCCGTGGTTCTCTTCGTAGGCGGCGCGGTCGTAGGTGGGGCCGTCGTTGCCGAAGGCGGACAGCGGCGTGGGCACCGGCGAAAAGGTGTTGGTCTCGTGGTTCATGCGGGCGATCATGACTTTCATGCCTTGCCTCCGTTGTTGCTGTTGTTGTGCGGGTCGGGGCGCGCGCCGCCCAGGCCCAGTTTTTCCATGGCTTCGCTGGCCTCGACGATCATGGCGGCGACCTCGGCCACGCTGACCCGCAGGCCGGTGGCGCGGGTCCGCATGTGTTCGTAGGCGGCGCGCTCGTCCAGGCGCTGGTGGTCCATCAGCACGCGGATCGCCTTTTCGATCACGCGGCGCGCCTTGATGGTGCTTTCCAGCTTGTCGATCTTGTTCTGCTGGCGGTTCTGGAACTGCTTGGCCGAGCGCGCCAGCACCAGGGTGCTGAGGATGCCGGCCGAGCGGAACGGCCGCGTCAGCACGCCGTGGGCGTTGGTCTTGAGCAGTTGCTTCAAGGTGGTGGGGGTTTCGTATTCGGATAGCGCGATGAGGGTGGCGTCGACCTCGCTGGCGGACCAGGCGAACGAGTTCTGGCCGCATTGCGAGACCTGGAAGAACACCACGTCGGCGCCCGCCGGCGGTTTGTCGGGGAACGGCCAGACCAGGTGGATGCGGCAGCCGATGCGCTTGAGCTGTTCGACCAGCAGGTCGCGGTCTTCGCCGGGCGGATAGGCCACGGCGACGGCCACGCTGCGCAGGTCTTCGTAAAGGCGGCGGAGGCTATGGTCCATGATCACGCCAACCAGAACTCGTCCAGGCCGAAAGCCGTCAGGTAGGGGTCCGGCTTGACCGGTTCGCCGCTGGCCCAGACGATGTCGAAGCGGCCGTCGGCGCGGCAGACGCCGATGCGCGGGGTCAGCACGCTGTGGTTGTTTTCGGCCAGGATGGTCAGGCGGCCGCCGGGCGCGTCGAAACCCACCTGGTGCACCGCCTGCGCCAGCTTGCGCGTGTCCAGGCTGCCGGCGCGCTGCAGGGCGCGCGCGAACAGGTGCATCTGGCTGTAGCAGGCCTCGGCGTAGACGCTGGCCGGGCGGTCGCCGAAGCGGGCGCGCCAGCGGTCCAGGAAATGGGCGTTGGCGGGCGAATCGACGGTATTGAAGTAGGTGGCGGCGGTGATGTGGCCGGCGCACAGGGCCGGGCCGATCTCGGCCACCTCGGATTCGGCCATGGTGAGGCTGGCGATGGGGATGTGCGGCGCGCCCGGGTCGGCCTCGCAGGCGGCGTGGTAGCGGCGGTAGAAGCGCTGGGCATCGTCGCCGATCAGGGTCGAGAACACCACATCCGGCCTGATTCGGCGGATGTCGCGCACCACGTCGATGATCTCGCCTTCGTCGCAGCCCAGCGGCAGGTAGGTTTCGTCGAGGATCTCGCCGCCATGCTCCTCGACGGTGTCGCGCATGATGCGGTTGGTTTCGCGCGGATAGATGTAGTCGGCGCCCACCAGGAAGATGCGCTTGCCGCAGTGCTGGATCAGGTAGGCGGCCAGTTGCATGCTGCCCTGGTTGGGCGCGGCGCCGGTGTAGATGATGTTGGGCGAGTATTCGAAGCCTTCGTAGACCGAGGCATACCAGAGCAGCGCATTGTTGCGCTCGACCACCGGCAGCATGGCCTTGCGGCAGTGCGAGGTGCAGCCGCCGAAGATCACGTTGACCTCGTCGTCCAGCAGCAGCCGCGCGGCCAGGCGGCGGTATTCCTCGGCGTCGCTGCGCGGGTCGTAGACCACCGGTTCCAGCGGCCGGCCCAGCACGCCGCCGAGCGCGTTGATTTCCTCGACCGCCAGCACGGTGCCGAAGAAGTGCTGCGATTCGGTGGTGCCGGTCACGCCGCTGCGCGAATACAGCACGCCGATGCGCCATCCCGGCGTGGCGGCGTCCCTGTCAGTGCGGGAGGTCATAGGAGCTTCCTTCTGCAAGATCGTGGCCGGCGCGCCGCGGGCGCCGGGACGGTTCATACCTTCAAGTGGTCCATGATATGGCCGGCGGCCCCGGGCGCGCCAGCCTCGCCCTGGTCGACGATGGCGCCCTGCTTGAGCACCAGGTAGCGGTCGGCCACGTCCAGCGCAAAGGCCACGTTCTGTTCGACGATGAACATGGAGGTGCCGCGCCGCTCGCGTTCCCAGTTGAGCGCCCGGCCGAGCCGCTCGATCACCGAAGGCTGCAGGCCTTCGGTGATCTCGTCCAGCAGCAACAGGGCCGGCCGCTGCATCAGGCCGCGCGCCACCAGCAGCATCTTCTGCTCGCCGCCCGACAGCGTGCCGGCATGCTGGCGCAGGCGGCTGGCGAAGACCGGGAACAAGTCGGCGATTTCACCGAAGCGTTCGTCGAACAGGCGGTCGTTGGCCAGGCCCAGGCGCAGGTTGTCGCGGATGTTCAGGTCGGGGAACAGCGGCTGGTCCTGGGCCGCGTAGGCGACGCCGCGGCGCGCGACTTCGTGCGGCCGCAGGCGGGTGGCGTCGACGCCGCCCAGGCTGACGGTGCCGCGCAGCTTGGGCAGGTAGCCCATGACCGTCTTGAGCAGCGTGCTCTTGCCCATGCCATTCTTGCCCAGCAGCGCCACGCAGGCGCCGCCGGCCACCGACAGCGAGATGTCGTTCAGCACCACGGCGCCTTTGTAGCCGCTGGCGACGTTTTCCAGGCGCAAGGCCGGGGCGGCGTTCATGGTTGGGCTCCTTCGGGCGGGATGGACGGGGTTGCGGATTGGGCGCCTTGCTGCGCGGGTGGCTCAGTGGCTTGCCGACTAGCTTGCCGGGTGGCTTGCGCGGTCTTGTTCGCGGCCGGCGCATTGCCGGCGTAGATGGTGCGCACCAGTTCGGATTCGGCCGCTTCGCGGAAGCTGCCGTCCATGACGATGCGGCCCTGGTGCAGCACGATGATGCGGGTGGCCACCTCGGCCACGAAGTCCAGGTCGTGCTCGACCAGCAGGCAGCACAGGCCGTGGGTATGGGCCAGGGCCGACAGCACCTGGCCGATGCGGGCGCGTTCGTCCTTGCTGAGACCCGCGGTGGGTTCGTCCAGCAGCACCACGCGCGGCTCCAGCGCCAGCACCATGGCCAGTTCCAGCGCCTGCTGCTGGCCATGCGACAGGTCGCGCGCCACGCGGTCGAGTTGCTGGTCCAGGCCGGTCATGCGCAGCACCTCCAGCGCGTAGGCCGGCAGCGCCAAGACGGGCGCGCGGCGTCGCCATGACGGGCGCTCGCGCAGCGTGGTGGCGATGCGCAGGCTTTCGGCCACGGTCAGCGTGTCGAAGATGTTGGCGTTCTGGAACTTGCGCCCCAGGCCGTAACGCACGCACTGCTCCGGCCCGTCGCGCCTGACGGCGTGGCCGCAGAGTTCGACCGTGCCCTCGCTGCGCTCGGCGCCGTCGGCGATGCAGCGCATCAGCGTGGTCTTGCCGGCGCCGTTGGGACCGATCAGGCCCAGCAGCTCGCCGCCGCGCGCCCGCAGGTCGATACCTTCCAGCACCTTGAGGCTGCCGAAGCGCTTGGCCACGCCGGCCAGGCCCAGGCCGCTTTCGGCGGCGGCCTGGGCCGGCGCGCGCGCCACCAATTCCGGCACCGGCGCCGGCCGCCGGCGGCGCCACGGCGCCAGCAGTAACGGCAGCAGCCCGCGCGGCAGCAGCAGGATCACCAGGATGAAGGTCACGCCCAGCACCAATTGGTACAGGAACGGCATGTTGCCGCTGAGGTACGAGCCGGCCACGTTGATCAGCACGGCGCCCAGGACCGGCCCCCAGACCGTGCCGCGTCCGCCCAGCGCCACCCAGATGATGAGTTCGGTGCCGAACACGAAGCCGGTCAGTTCCGGCGCGACCACGCCGCTGAAGGCGCCGTAGCCGAAGCCCGCCAGGCTGGCGACCGCGCCGCACACCACCAGCAGCGCGATGCGCCAGTGCGCGGTGTTCAGCCCCAGGTAGCTGCAGCGGCCCTCGTTGTCGCGCAGCGCGGCCAGGATGCGGCCGCCGTCGCTGCGCACCGCGACCCAGGCCAGCAGCGCCACGATCGACAGGCCGCCGGCGGCGATGACGTACCAGGCCTCCAGCGACAGGTCGAAGGTGTCGTAGCCGGTCAGGCCGGACGACGAACCGGTGTAGGTGCCGCCCGACAGCGCCACCTGGGTCAGCACGATGGGCAATACCAGCGAGATCACGGTGGCGAAGAACGGCGAGGCGCCGCGATAGAACGACAGCCAGCCGGTGGCCAGCGCCAGCAGCGCCGCCGCGCCCACCGCCACCAGCGCGGCCGCGAGCGCGATGCCGGGCGAGAAGCCGTAATGGGTGAAGGCCAGCCCGGCCGCGTAGGCGCCGACCCCGAAGAAGGCCGACTGGCCGAAGGTCAGGTAGCCGGTGTAGCCCCACAGGATATCGACCGTGACCGCCGCCACGGCGAAGAACAGCGCCTTGATCAGCACGTTCAGCAGGTAGGTGTCGAACAGCCAGGGGCCGGCCACGGTCAGCGCCAGGCAGGCGATGGCCAGCCACAGCAGGTCGCGCCCGCGGGCGGCGCGGCGCGGGTCGGCGCGGGTCGCCAGCGCCGGTTGCGCAAGGGACGAATCAGTCATGGGCGAATCCTTTGGGACGCAGGCGCAGGGTCAGGGCCGCCAGCACCGCGATGGTGACGCCGCCCAGGATCGGGCTGATGAACACGCCCACCAGCACCTGGCAGGCGCCGTAGACCAGGCAGGTCAGGAGCAGCGCGGTGATCGAGTTGCCCGACACCATCACCAGCATGAAGGCGCTGACCAGCCACGGCAGCCCCATGTTCGGGTCGACGCTGGACAGCGGCGTGATGAGCGCGCCGGCCAGCGCGCCCAGCCCCGCGCCCAGCGCGAAGGTGGTGAAGCGGATGCGTTCGGCGTTGATGCCCAGGCCGCGTGCCAGGTCCTCGTTCATGATGACGGCGCGGGTCCGCACGCCAAAGCGCGTGCCGTTCAGCAGCAGCGTCAGCGCCACGTACAGCAGCAGCGCGCCCGGCACCAGGAACAGCCGATAGGCCGAGTATTCGGTGCCCAGGAACGGCACCGCGCCCTGGATCGGCGCATCGGCGAACTGCACCTCGCGGCCGAAGGCCATGGTGATGAGTTGGCCGATCACGATGCCCAGGCCCCAGGTCGCCAGGATGGCGTCCAGCGGCCGCTTGTACAGCGGCTGCACGATCAGGCGCTCGACCAGCATGCCCACCAGCACCCCCGCCGCCAGCGCGCACGGCAGCGCCAGCCACGGGTCCAGCCCCAGCCGCGTCACCACCAGGGCGGCGTAGCTGCCCAGTGTGATGATGGCGCCGTGGGCGAAATTGACGATCTTCATCACGCCGAAAATGATCATCAGCCCGGCCGTCACGATGAACAGCATGGCGGCCGTGCTCAGGATGTCCAGCATCAAACCCATTGTGTTCTCCTGCGCCGCCGGCGGACCGGCGGCGCGCAGGGTGTGGCTTACCGCGTTACTTCAGGTCGGGGCACTGCGCGCCCGGATCGACCTGGTCGAAGGTCTGCAGGATCTTGATGGAGCCGTCCGGCTGCACCTGGCCCAGCCGCATGGTCAGCGCGGCGTGGCGCTGGCGGTCCATCTTGACCGGGCCGCGCGGGCCGTCGAACGACACTTCGCTCAGCGCCTGCACCACCTTCTGCGGATCGAGGCTGCCGGCCTTCTCGACCGCCGCCTTGTACAGGAAGAAGGCTTCGTACTGCGGGCCCGAGAACTCGTTGGCGGTCTTGGCGTCGGCGCCGAACTTGGCCTTCAGGCCGTCGAGGAACTTGCGGTTCTGCGGCGTATCGATGCTGGTCAGGTACGAGGCCGACAGGTACATGCCGACCGCCGTGTCGCCCATGGTCTTGGCGGTGGCTTCGTCGATCGCCAGGTTGCCGTAGGGCATGGTCAGGCCGGCCGCCTTGACCTGCTTGGCCAGGCTGACGTTGGGTCCGCCGCCGGCGGTGGAGCTGATCAGCGCGTCCGGGTTGGCAGAGCGGATCTTCGAGACCACCGGCGTCCAGTCGGAGCCGTCGATGGGCAGGTATTCCTCGCCCACCACGCGCCCGCCCTGCTTCTCGATGTATTCGCGGGTGAACTTGAGCATGCCGCGGCCGAAGGCGTAGTCGCTGCCGACCAGGAAGAAGGTCTTGGCGCCGCGTTCCTTCATGAAGTGGTCCACCACCGGCGCCACCTGCTGCTCGGGCACCCAGCCGTTGACGTGCATCCAGCGGTTGCACGAGCGGCCTTCGTAGAACGAGGTGTAGATGTACGGCACCTTGCCGCGCGAGACGATGGGCAGCGCGGCGTTGCGCGCCGCGCTGGTTTCCATGGCGATGATGGCGTCCACCTTCTTCTGGAACACCAGCGTGTCGTAGGCCTTCTGCGCGCCGACCGCGCCCGAGGCGTCGTCGGCGATCTCCAGCACCACCTGGCGGCCGAGGATGCCGCCGGCGGCGTTGATTTCATCGGCGGCCAGTTGCGAGGCCTGCACCACGCCGGGCGCGACCACGCTGTTGGCGCCGGACAGGCCGACCGGCACGCCGATGCGCAAAGGGTCGGCCGCGTGCGCGCCCGCCGCGCCGGTCAGCGCGGCAATGAAGGAAAGTCGGATGAGGAAGCTGCAAGTGGGTTTTTTCATGGGGATTTCTCCTTGGGGGCCGGTTGTCCGCCGTTGTAGTCAACGCTGCCGCGGCGCCTCGGCGGCGCCCAGCAGTTCGTCGTAAAGGTCGCGGCGCCGATCGCGCAGCACGTGGTTGAAGTCGTTCAATTGCCGCGCGCGGCGCGAGGCGGCCAGGTCCACCGGCGCCACCAGCACCTCTTCGCGGTCGTGGCTGGCGGGGCCGGCCACGGTCCAGCCCTGCGAGCCGACGATCAGGCTGCGGCCGACGAAGGGCTGGCCGCGCTCGACGCCGACCCGGTCGGCGCACACCAGCGTCAGGCCGTTGCTGTGGGCGCCGGCCGCCGCCAGCGCGTGCGCCATGGCCGGGCCGTCGGGCGTCTGCCCGGGCATCGGCACCCAGTTGGTCGGCACCGCGACGATGTCGGCGCCGCGCAGCGCCAGCAGGCGGTAGACCTCGGGGAACCAGCCGTCGTAGCAGATCGCCACGCCCAGCCGGCCGAATTCGGTATGGAACACCGGCAGGCCCAGGTCGCCCGGCTCGAAGAACAGGTTCTCGTCGCCCCACAGGTGCAGCTTGCGGTAGGTGCCCAGGTAGCCGTCGGGGCCGGCGATGATGGCGGCGTTGTACAGCCGGCCGCCGCTGCGCTCGGCGATGCCGGCCACCAGGTAGATGCCCAGGCGTTGCGCCAGCGCGATCCAGGCCTGCGAGCTGGGGCCGTCGGGCACGCTTTCGGCCAGGGCGTGGGCCTCCTGGCGGCTGGCGAACACGTAGCCGGTGTTGGCCAGCTCGGGCAGCACCACCAGCCGCGCGCCCTGCGCGGCGGCCTGCTCGACCAGTTCGATGGAACGGGCCACGTTGGCGGCGACCTCGCCCATGACGGGGGCCGTCTGCACACTGGCCACGTGGATCGCGGACGCGGCGGCGTCCGGCGGCGGTGATACTTGCATGCGATCTCCCTGCAACGTTTCGGAAAACAAAAAAGCCCCCGACCACGCATCGCGTGTGAGTCGGGGGCTTCTATAGCCAGACGAAGGTTCGGGCAGCAATCATTGCTGCGGGGCACTGCCGCACCAAGCCGTGCCGGTGCGTGCGGATCAGTCCTGATCCTGTGGCGAATCATAGGGATGGGCGCGGACTGGCGGCAATAAGAGGTTTCCCGGACGGCGCCATGGGTGCGAGAATCAGGGTCGGCCATCAAGGAGGAACCCGCCATGCCCCAACTTTCCGCCTACCTCAGTTTCGACGGCAACTGCGCCGAGGCCATGCGTTTCTACGAGCGCGTGCTGGGCGGCCGCGTCGAGGCCATGGTGCGCTACGCGGATGCGCCCGCCGATGCCGCCATGCCGGCGCTGTCGACCGAAGAATCCGAACGCATCATGTACGCCCGCCTGGCGCTGGACGAACAGGTGCTGATGGCCAGCGACGCCACCGCCGGCCATCCCTACCCCGGCAAGCAGGGCATGGCGCTGTCACTGGCCTACCCCACGGTCTCGGACGCGCAACGCGTGTTCGATCTGTTGGCAGAGGGCGGCAGCGTTACCATGCCGCTCCAGAAAACCTTCTGGGCCGAAGCCTATGGCGCGCTGATTGATCGCTACGACACGCGGTGGATGGTCAGCGGCGGGCGGCTCAGCCACTGACACCCCCACTGACAACCGAATCCGCCACCAGCGGATGGAGCGAGACATCCATGACGCATGGCATACAGGGCAGGCAACGTTGGTGGGCACTGATGGTGCTGTGCCTGGGCGTATTGATGATCGTGCTGGACACCACCATCGTCAATGTTGCCCTGCCCTCGATCCGCGAAGACCTGCATTTCACCGAAACCTCGCTGGTGTGGGTGGTGAACGCCTACATGCTGACCTTCGGCGGCTTCCTGCTGCTGGGCGGGCGGCTGGGCGACCTGCTCGGCCACCGGCGCATGTTCCTGGCGGGCCTGGTGCTGTTCACGGTGGCCTCGCTGGCCTGTGGGCTGGCGCGGGGCCAGGGCCTGCTGATCGCCGCGCGCGCCGCGCAGGGGCTGGGCGGCGCGGTGGTGTCGGCGGTGTCGTTGTCGCTCATCATGAATCTCTTCACCGAGGCCGGCGAGCGCGCCCGCGCCATGGGCGTGTACGGCTTCGTCTGTGCCGGCGGCGGCAGCCTGGGCGTGCTGCTGGGCGGGCTGCTGACCAGCAAGCTGTCGTGGCACTGGATCTTCCTGGTCAACATTCCGATCGGCGTGGCCGTCTACGCGCTGTGCCTGCGGCTGTTGCCGGCGGCGCGCGGCGCGGCCGGCGGCGGCCGGCTCGACGTGGCCGGCGCGCTGGCGGTCACCGCATCGCTGATGCTGGCGGTGTATGCGGTGGTCAACGGCAACGAGGCCGGCTGGACCTCGGCGCAGTCGCTCGGCCTGCTGGGCGCGGCCGCGCTGCTGATGGCGCTGTTCCTGGCGATCGAGGCGCGCGTGGCCGAGCCGCTGATGCCGCTGGCGCTGTTCCGCCTGCGCAACGTGGCCACCGCCAACGTGGTCGGCGTGCTGTGGGCCGCGGGCATGTTCGCGTGGTTCTTCGTGTCGGCGCTGTACATGCAGTTGGTGCTGGGCTACGACGCCATGCAGGTGGGGCTGGCGTTCCTGCCGGCCAACCTGATCATGGCGGCGTTCTCGCTGGGGCTGTCGGCCAAGCTGGTGATGCGCTTTGGCATCCGCGGGCCGCTGGCCACCGGGCTGCTGATGGCGGCGCTGGGGCTGGCGCTGTTCGCGCGCGCCCCGGTCGACGGCCACTTCGCGGCGGACGTGCTGCCCGGCATGCTGCTGCTGGGCCTGGGCGCGGGCATCGCCTTCAACCCGATGCTGCTGGCCGCCATGAGCGACGTCGAGCCGAGCCAGTCGGGCCTGGCGTCCGGCGTGGTCAACACCGCCTTCATGATGGGCGGCGCGCTGGGGCTGGCGGTGCTGGCCAGCCTGGCCGCGGCGCGCACGGCCGCGCTGGCCGGCGCCGGCGCGGCCCCGGTGGCGGCGCTGGCGGGCGGCTATCGCGTGACCTTCCTGGCGGGCGCGGTGATCGCGGCCGTGGCGGCGGCGCTGGCCGCCGCGCTGGTGCGCTCGCGCAACCGCGAGCTGGGCGGACACGGCGACGCGCCGGCCGGCCACTGAGGCGTCGCGGGCGCGCCACGTCTTTTGAATTCTTTACGATTGGACGGCAAGGCCGGGAGTAATCTGGCGACGCCCCCTCCACCGGACAGGAAGCGCCGCCATGCCATTTCTCGCCAGCGCCCATCTGCTGCGTCACCGCGACGGCCATGAGGCCCGTGTCACCTTCGTCGAGCTGTTCTTCGACCTGGTCTACGTCTTCGCGGTCACTCAACTATCCCACAGCCTGCTGCACGACCTGACCCTGATGGGCGCGGTGCACACGCTGGTGCTGTGGTTCGCGGTGTGGCTGGGCTGGCAATACACCTGCTGGGTCACCAACTGGTTCGATCCCGACGCGCTACCGATGCGGCTGATGCTGTTCGGCGTGATGCTGCTAGGACTGGTGGCCGCCGCCGTGCTGCCCGGCGCCTTCGGCGAAAACGGGCTGATCTTCGCGATCTGCTACGTGCTGATCCAGGTGGGCCGCACGCTGTTCGTGGTGCTGCACCTGGGGCCGTCACATCCGCTGGCGCCGAATTTCCGCCGCATGCTGGGCTGGCTGTGCATTTCGGCGGTGTTCTGGATCGCCGGCGGATTGGCCTCGGGTGATACGCGGCTGGCGTTGTGGATCGTGGCGGTGGCCTGCGAGTATTTTTCGCCCATGGCCGGCTTCTGGCTGCCCGGCCTGGGCCGCTCCAGCACCCGCGAATGGACCATCGAGGGCGGCCACCTGGCCGAGCGCTGCCAGTTGTTCGTGATCGTGGCGCTGGGCGAGACGCTGCTGATCACCGGCGCCACGCTGGGCGAGCATCCGCACTGGGACATCCCCACCCTGATCGCGCTGCTGGCCGCGTTCCTGGGCACGGCGGCGATGTGGTGGGTGTATTTCGACACCAGCAGCAAGGACGGCAGCGAGGCCATCGCGCACCACGCCGATCCGGGCCGGGTCGGGGCCTACTTCCATTACGTGCACGTGATCCTGATCGCGGGCGTGATCGTCTCGGCAGTGGCTAACGAACTGGTCATCCTGCACCCGGACGGCCGCATCGTCACGGCGGCGGCGGCCGCGCTGCTCGGCGGCCCGGCGTTGTACCTGCTGGGCAACGGCATCTACAAGACAGTGGTGTATGGCCGCTTCCCGCTGTCACATGTGGTGGGCCTCGCGCTGCTGGCCATCCTGGCGCCGATCGCGTTCGTCACCGACAACCTGATGGTGGGCGGCCTGACGACGTTGATCATGATGCTGGTGGCCGGGTGGGAAAGCGTGTCGCGGCGGCGGATGCGGGTGGCGCACTAGAGCGGCCAGGGGCCAACGGCATCGTTGCGCGCCGCATCAACGCCGCTTGCCGAACACCGACTTCGGCGCGCGGCCATGGAAGCGGGTAAACGCAGCGCTGAAATTGGCCGGGTGGCGGTAGCCGACCCGGTACGCCGCCTGCGCCACCTGGCAGCCGGTCTCCAGCAACTCCCAGGCGCGGCGCATGCGCATCTCGGTCAGCAGCCGCATCGGGCTGTTGCCGTACAGCGCCCGAAAGCCCTGCTTGAGCTTGAATTCATTCAAGCCGGTCGCCAGGCACAGGTATTGCACCGTCAGTTCGCGATCCATCTGTTCGCGCATCAGCGCATGGGCCCGCTCCAGCCGGGCAATGTCGGCCTGGCTGAACCGGCCCGCCGCTGGCGCCGGCGCCAACGCGCGCAACTGGCGTGACAACAGGGTCAATGCCTTGATGTGGATGTCCAGCGGGTCGCTGGCCCGCGCCAGTTCGGCCGCGACGGCGGCCAGGTCGGCGCTGGTGCGGCCCTGCGCCAGCCGCCGCAGGCCGCCGGCGCCGAACAGCGCTTCGGCCTGGGCATGGCCGGCGTAGCGGCGCAGCGCCGCCTCGCCCACCAGCAGGCGCAGTTGCGAGACGGTACTGCCGCCCAGGTAGCGGCGCTCGCCCAGGTGACGGCGGAAGGCGGTTACCGTGGTCTGGCCTCCGCGGAAATCCAGCTCGGCGCCGTCCGCGCCGCGATAGGCCGAGACGCCGCCCAGGGCCAGCGTGATGACCAGCGTGCGCCCGCCATGCGCGGCGGCATTCTCCTCGATCAGGTCGTGCACGGGTGTGTATTGCGAATGCACCAGGGCCAGGCCCTCGCCCAGGTCCAGGCGGTCGGCCACGCACTCGCCCAGATCCGCCGGCAGCGCCAGCCGCGACCAGCCGGGACGGACGGCCGGACCGGGTTGGGCGAGCGTGGCGGAGATGCGCAGGGACATGGTTTCGACGGGAGGTGACGGGTGGCGGGACGGAACCGGGATGGCGCCGGGACGGGTGCCTGAAATCGGCTCAGGCGCGGCTGCGCCGGCATGCATACGAATCCATCCGGTTCGCATATGAATGCTAATGATAGGCGTTCGCATAAAGAAATACCATCTTCGGGACGGCGCCGCGCGTTCGGCCGCCGTGACTGCTTGCACAGGAATCCCGATGAATCGCCCTCTTCCCCACCCCCGCGCCGCCTGGGTTGTGCTGTGGCTTTGCGCCACGCCCGCCGCGCTGGCGCAGCCCGCCGTGCCTTCGGCGGCGCCCGCCTCCCCGCACTCTTCCGCGCCTTCCGCCGCGTCAACGCCGGTTGCCGCCGCCGCGCAACTGCCCGCCATCACCGTCACCGCCGACAAGCAGGAACGCGCCCTCGAATCGCTGCCCGGCAGCCTGTCGGTGTTCGACGGCGACATGCTCGAAAGCCAGGGCGTCGTCGACCTGGAGGGCCTGCAGCGCATCACGCCCGGCCTGTCGTTCCAGCCGTTCGGCCAGGCCGGCGTCAATGCGGCCGTGATGCGCGGTCTGTCGGCCAATTTCTTTTCGTTCTCGACCTCGACCCTGCTGGTGGTGGACGGCGTGCCCACGCTGATGGCGCAGGGCTTCGACGACCAGTTGCTGGACATCGACCGCGTCGAAGTGCTGCGCGGCCCGCAATCGGCGCTCTATGGCCGCAACGCGGAAGCCGGCGTCATCAACGTCCATACCCGCCAGCCGGGCGACAGCCTGCGCGGCAGCGTCTCGACCACCGTGGGCAGCCGCGACCTGCGCATGCTGCGCTTCGACCTGAGCGGGCCGATCATCGACGACGCGCTCTACGCCAGCGTGGCCGGCGCCTGGCGCGGCCAGGACGGCTTCATCGACAACACCTACACGGGCCGGCGCGAGGACGACCGCGAACTGCGCAACGGCAAGCTGGCGCTGCGCTGGACGCCGTCGGCGCGCACCGACGCCACCTTGCGCTATGCGCAGGTCAACTACCGCGACGGCGCCGCGCTGTGGGGCTCGCCCACGGCCTCGCGCGCCACCGTGGCGTCCGGCACGCCGAGCTGGAACCGGTCCATCGGCCGCAGCGCGTCGCTGTCGCTGCGCCACGACCTGGACGACGGCCTGCGCCTGACGTCGGTGACGGCCTGGAACGATCTGCGCGACCGCGTGCAGCAGGACACCGATTTCCAGCCCGCCGACCTGCTGCACATCGCCCGCGACCACCATTTCCGCAATCTGTCGCAGGAGCTACGGCTGGAGGGCGCGCTCGGCCGCGCCCACTGGCTCGTGGGGCTGTACGCCGACGGCGACGACCATGACCTGCGCAACACCCAGAAGATGCCGCGCGGCCTGACCGAAAGCGTGGTGCGGCTGCGCGGCCAGTCCGGCGCCGCCTTCACCCACTGGAGCGTGCCGCTGGCCGAGCGCTGGGCCCTGGAGGCCGGCGCCCGCGTCGAACGCGACGCCGTGCGCTTCACGCCGCAAGGCGACAGCGCGCGCCGCGCCGACTGGACCCGCGTCACGCCCAAGCTGGCGCTGCAATACGCCTTCGCGCCACGCCAGCAGGTCTATGCCTCGGTCGCGGATGGCTTTCGCGCCGGCGGCTACAACGTGTTTTCGCCAGCGGCGGACTACGCCGCCTACCAGCCGGAAACGCTGCGCGCGTACGAGATCGGCGCCAAGGGCTGGCTGCCCGGCAACCGCCTGCGCTACGCCGCCGCCTTCTACGTGATGACGGTCGACAACATGCAGGTGCAGCAGATGCCGCTGCCGGGCCTGGTGTACGTCACCAACGCCGCGTCGGCGCGTTCGATCGGGGCGGAATTCGAGCTCGAATACCTGCTGGGCCAGGGCTGGTCCTTGCAGACCGGATTGGGCCTGAACCGCACCCGCTTCAGCCACTTCCGCGACGGCGCCAACGACTACAGCGGCAACCAGAACCCGTTCGCGCCGCGCCTGAACGGCCACCTGACCGCGCGCTACGACGCGCCGGCCGGCTGGTACGCGCAGGCCTCGCTCAGCGGCACCGGCCCGGTCTACCTGGACGCCGCCAACCGCTACCGCCGCAACGGCTACGCGCTGGTCAACCTGGCCGCCGGCGTCACCGTTCGACAGGTGGAAATCGCCGCCTACGTCAACAACCTCGCCAACCGCCGCTACGACGCGGTGGGCTACCAGAACGGCATCGTCACCGTCTACAGCCCGCCGCGCGAAGTTGGCCTGCGCCTGACCTGGCGCCTTTGATCGTCAACACAAGGAACCCGCCATGCCGACTTCCCCCCTGCCCCTGCAACGCTATTGGGACCTGGCCGCCGCGCCGGTCGAAACCGCCGCGCTCGACGCCGCCCTGGAACTGGACCTGTTCGCGCACCTGGTCGCGCCGGCCAGCGCCGCGCACGTCGCGCAGGCGCTGGCGCTGCGCCCCGCCGCCGCCGAGCACCTGCTGGACCTGCTGTGGAGCCTGCGCCTGCTGCACCGCATCGCCGGCGAGCCGCCGCTCTACCGCTGCGGGGTCACCGCGCGCGACCACTTCGTGGCGGGACGGCCCCACTACTGCGGCGACGCCTGGCGCTACCGGCGCCGCGCGCTGGCGCAGTCCGGCGAGCAGTTGATGCAACGGTTGCGCCAGGATCCCGCCGCAACACCCGCCGCCCCGTCCGAGGCCGGCGCCTGGGCCAACGCGGCGCGCGTGCAGATCGGCCAGGAGCAACGCGCCCTGGCCGTGGCGGCGGCGCGCGAGGCGGTCGCCTGCGTGCCCGGCGCCGACGCGGCGCGCCGCATCCTCGACCTGGGCGGCGGTCCGGGCCTCATCGGCATCGCGCTGGTGCAGGACCGCCCGCAGGCCAGCGGCGTGGTGTTCGACTGGCCCGAGACCGCCGCCGTGGCGCGCGAGAACATCGCCGCCGCCGGGCTGGCGGCGCGCATGGTGGCGGTGGGCGGCGACCTGGCCACGGCCGATATCGGCGCCGGCTACGACCTGATCTGGTGCTCGTCGGTGCTGCATTTCGTGCCCGACGCCGCCGCCACGATCCGCAAGATGCACGACGCCCTAGCACCGGGCGGGCTGCTGGTGATGGCGCATGCCGAGGTCCCGGACGACGCCGACGCCGCCGCGCGCGTGTTGCGCTATTACCTGCCGATGCTGCTGCTGGGGCGGCGCGTGACGCGCCAGGGCCAGTTGGCGCAAGCGCTGCGCGCCGCCGGCTTCGCCGACGTGCGCGGCTTCGATTCCGACCGCTTTCCGCTGGCGCCGCTGCATGTGCTGTCGGCGCGCCGGACCGCGCCATGACGCCGCGCCTGCGCCACGGCCTGGCCCAGGCCCTGTTCGGCTGGCTCAACCTGGCGCTGACCGCGCCGGGCGTCTATCTGTGGCTGGGGCTGCCGCTGGTGCTGCGCCAGCACGGCTGGTCCGGCACCGCCCTGGGCCTGTTCCAACTGGCCAGCCTGCCGACCGTGTTCAAGTTCCTGCTGGCGATGCCGCTGGACCGGCGCGGCGCGGGCCAGTGCGGCTACCGGCGCTGGACGGTGGCGCTGCTGCTGGCCTACGCCGCCGTGCTGCTGGCGCTGGGCTGGCGCGACCTGCTGAATGACGGCGTCACGCTGTTCGCGCTGGCGGCCGCCGCCGCGCTCGCCGGCACCTGGGCCGACGTGCCCGTCAACGCGCTGGCGATCCGCGTGCTGCCTGCGGCCGGCCGCGCCTCGGCGGGCGGCATCCGCTCGATGGCGCTGTGCCTGGGCGCCATCGCCGGCGGCGGCCTGATGCTGCTGGCGCAGGCGCGCTGGGGCTGGCAGGCGCCGTTCCTGATCATGGCGGGCGCGCTGGCGCTGGCCGCGGCGCTGACCTTGCTGCTGCGGGAGAGCATGGATGCCGGGCGAGCCGACGACGGCGCGATTGCCTCGCGCGACGAACACCTCGACACGAACGACGCGGCGACACTGGATGACACCAAGGGGCAACCCCGCTCGCCCCCGCAAGCCGCCGACACCACCTCGACCACGCGCCACGCCATCGCTTACCTGCGCCTGCCCGCCAGCCGCCGCTGGCTGCCGCTGCTGGCCCTGCTGTTCCCCTTCATCGGCGCCGGCTGGTTCTATCTGAAGCCGCTGCTGCTGGACCAGGGGCTGGCGCCGCAACGCGTGGCCTGGCTGGTCGGCGTCGCGGGCGGCGCGGTGGGCGCCGTGGCCAGCATCGCGGGCGCGCGGCTGCTCAAGCGCCTGGGCGCGGGCCGCGCGGTGCGGCTGCATGCCGGCGCCGGGGCCGCCGCGTTGCTGGCGTTGACGCTGGCAATCGGCCTGAACGCGACGCCGGCCGTGCTGGCGGCCTGCGCCATGATGGTGGCCGCGGCCATGGGCGCCACCGCCGCCCTGGCGTTCGGCCTGATGATGTCGCATGCCAGGCCGGGCCTGCAGGCGCTGGACTACGGCATCCAGTCCAGCGTGTTCGCACTGACGCGCATCGCCGCGCCGCTGGCGGCCGGGATCCTGCTCGACATGGCCGGACCGGTCGCGATGCTGGCGGCGCTGACGACAGGCGCGGCGGCGGTGCTGGCGCTGGCTTGGCGGCGGGCGGCCGCGCTGCCGGGCTAGGGGTTCGCGGCGCGGCGCCCTCAACCGCCCGGCCGGTGCCCCGCCAGCACCGCGCTCATGGACTGCGCCGCGCCCTGCAAGACCGGCACCGCGCGCAGCAGGTCGTCGAGCATCAGCCGCGCGGTGGGCGCATGGCACGCCACCGCCGCCACCACGCGGTCCTGCGCGTCGCGCACCGGCACCGCCACCGCGCTCATGCCGCGCACGAACTCCTCGTTGTCGATGCCGATGCCGCGCGCGGCCAACCGTTCCAGTTCGTCTTCCAGCCGCGCCGGATCGGTCAGCGTGCGCGGCGTGTTGCGCGTCAGCGGCAGGCGCGCCAGCACCCGGCCGCGTTCGAGCCGGTTCATCGACGCCAGGAACAGCTTGCCGCTGGCGGTGCAATGCATCGGCACGTGGCTGCCGACCGCGAAGAACAGGCGCAGCGGTTCGGTGGTCTCGACCCGCTCCATGTAGATCACCTGGTCGCCGTCGGGCGCGGTGAGATTGCAGGTTTCACCCAGCTTGCCGACCAGTTGCGCCAGCACCGCGCGGCAGGCGCGCGTGAAGGCCGAGGCGTGCAGCGTCGCCAGCGCCAGCGCGGTGGCCTGCGGCCCCGGCACGAAGCCGTTTTCAGTGGGCGTGGCGGCGACAAAACCGGCGCGCTGCATGGCCGCCAGCAAACGCATCAGGGTGGACTTGGGCATGTCCAGGCGCTGCGCCAGTTGCGCCAGCGTGGGCGGATGCTGGGCGCGGGCCAGGTAGTCCAGCACCAGCAGCGCGCGCAGCGAACGCGCGGCATCCTGCGGCTCGTCGGCGTCGTGCCTCCGCGCCGATGCTGCACTGCGATTTTGAAACCGAAGATCCATGTTCTGTGCCATTTCGCCGTTCCCGCGCTTGCCGCGCTTTCTTTCCCGTGGCGGCTTCCTAGAATCGCCACAGATACGGAACCTTTGCGCGTCGCCGCGCCCCCCTCGCATCAGGCCAGTATATAAGTGCGCGGCGATGCGGCAAGCAGGGTAAACGCGCCGTCCGGACGAGGGACTCCCCGCGTCACGGCACGGCCAGGCCAAGGAGGAAGCAGACATGTCCGATGCCGTGGACTACATCGTGGTGGGGGCCGGTTCCGCCGGCTGCGTGCTGGCGAACCGCTTGAGCGCCAATGGCCAGCACAGCGTGTGCCTGCTGGAGGCGGGACCGCCGGACCGCTCGCCGTGGATCCACATCCCCATCGGCTACGGCAAGACCATGTTCCACAAGGTGCTGAACTGGGGCTACTACACCGAGCCCGACCCCAACATGCTGGACCGCCGCATCTACTGGCCGCGCGGCCGCACGCTGGGCGGTTCCAGCGCCATCAACGGCCTGATCTACATCCGCGGCCAGCGCCAGGACTACGATGCCTGGGTCGCCGCCGGCAACCCGGGCTGGAGCTGGGAGGAATGCCTGCCCTACTTCCGCAAGCTCGAGAACAACGACCTCGGCCCGGGCGCCACGCGCGGCACCGAAGGCCCCCTGAACGCCACCTCCATCAAGACGCCGCACCCGCTGGTCGAAGGCCTGATCGGCGCGGCGCGCGCGCTCGGCCTGCCACACGTGACCGACTTCAACAACGGCGACCAGGAAGGAGTGGGCTACTACCAGCTCACCACCCGCAATGGCCGCCGTTGCTCCACCGCGGTGGCCTATCTGCGCCCGGCACGCGGCCGCGCCAACCTGCGTGTCGAGACCGGCGCGCACACGATGGCGGTGCTGTTCGAGGGCAGCCGCGCCTGCGGCGTGCGCTACCGCCAGGACGGCCAGGTGCGCACGCTGCGCGCCCGCCGCGAGGTGATCCTGTGCGCCGGCGCGCTGCAATCGCCGCAACTGCTGCAACTGTCGGGCGTAGGGCCGGCCGCGTTGCTGCGCCGCTTCGGTATCGGCGTGGTGCGCGACCTGCCCGGCGTGGGCGAGAACCTGCAGGACCACCTGCAGATCCGCCTCATCTACGAGACGCGCCGCCCCATCACCACCAACGACCAACTGCGCACGCTGCACGGCCGCGCCGCGATGGGGCTGCAATGGCTGCTGTTCCGCGGCGGGCCGCTGGCGGTGGGCATCAACCAGGGCGGCCTGTTCTGCCGCGTCGATCCGGCCAGCGCCACGCCCGACACCCAGTTCCATTTCGCCACGCTGTCGGCCGACATGGCCGGCGGCAAGGTGCATCCGTTCTCGGGCTGCACCTATTCGGTGTGTCAACTGCGGCCGTCCTCGCGCGGCACGGTGCGGTTGCGCAGCGCCGATCCATTCGAGGCGCCCGCCATGCAGCCCAACTACCTGTCCACCGAGCTGGACCGGCGCATGACGGTGGCGGCGGTCAAGTACGCGCGCCGGCTGGCCGCCACCGAACCGCTGGCCGGCCTGATGAAGCGCGAATTCCGGCCCGGGCCCGAGGTGCGGAGCGACGACGAGATCCTGCACTTCTGCCGCGAGTACGGCGCAACCATCTTCCACCCCTCAGGCACCGCGAAAATGGGGCCGCGCGAGGACCCCATGGCCGTGGTCGACGAGCGCCTGCGGGTGCACGGCGTGAGCGGACTGCGGGTGGTGGATTGCTCCATCATGCCGACGCTGGTCTCGGGCAACACCAACGTGCCGGTGGTGATGCTGGCCGAGCGCGCGGCCGACTTCATCCTGCAGGACCTGCACGCGGCGCGGCCGCGCGCGCAGGCGCAACCGGCATTGCAACAGGCGGCATGACATGAGCTGACCGCAACCCGCGGAGCGGCGCCGCAGAGCGCCGCCCGCTTCCACCAAAGGAGACAGGCATGGCCAAGCAGAACGAAACCGCGGTGAGAAAAGTCGTCGCCGCGTCGCTGATCGGCGCCACCATCGAGTGGTACGACTTCTTCCTGTACGGCGTAGTCGCCGGCATCGTGTTCAACAAGCTGTACTTCCCCACCGGCGACCCGCTCATCTCGACCATGCTGGCCTACACCACCTTTGCGGTGGGCTTCATCACCCGGCCGCTGGGCGGGCTGGTGTTCGGGCATTTCGGCGACCGCATCGGCCGAAAGAGCATGCTGGTGGTGACGCTGATGATCATGGGCGTGTCGACCTTCCTGATCGGCCTGGTGCCCACCTATGAGAGCATCGGCCTCTGGGCGCCGATCCTGCTGCTGCTGTTGCGCGTGTTCCAGGGCATCGGCCTGGGCGGCGAATGGGGCGGCGCGGTGCTGATGGCCTACGAATACGCCCCGCCCGACAAGAAGGGCTTCTATGCCTCGCTGCCGCAGATCGGCCTGGCGATCGGCCTGTGCCTGGCGTCCGGCACGGTGGCGCTGCTGTCGACGCTGCTGACCGACGCGCAGTTCATGGCCTGGGGCTGGCGCCTGGCGTTCCTGGCCTCGGCGGCGATGGTGGCGGTCGGCATGTACATCCGCCTGAACATCAAGGAAACGCCCGAGTTCACCGCGGTCAAGCGTGAGAACGCCGAAAGCCGCATTCCGTTCATGGACATGATCCGCCGCTATCCCGGCAACGTCGCCAAGGGCATGGGCGCGCGCTACATCGACGGCGTGTTCTTCAACGTTTTCGGCGTGTTCTCAATCTCGTACCTGACCCAGACATTGCAGATCACGCGCACGGAGGCGCTGACCGGGGTGATGGCGGCGGCGCTGGTGATGTGCTTCACCATCCCCTACTTCGGCCGGCTGTCCGACCGCATCGGGCGCACGCGGGTGTATTTCTGGGGCTCGCTGGTCACGGCGGTGGCCGCCTTCCCCGGCTTCTGGCTGATGCTCAACAGCCAGGGCAGCGTGATGCTGGTGTGGCTGGCCATCATCATTCCGTTCGGCATCTTCTACGCCGCCGTCTACGGGCCCGAGGCCGCGCTGTTCTGCGAGCTGTTCGACGCCAAGGTGCGCTACACCGGCATCTCGTTCGTCTACCAGTTCTCGGGCATCTTCGCCTCGGGCATCACGCCCATCATCGCCACCGCGCTGCTCAAGACCGGCAATGGCCAGCCGTGGCTGATCTGCCTGTACGTGCTGTTCTCGGGCGTGGTGTCGGCGTTGTGCGCCTGGCTGATCGGGCGCGGCGGGCGCACCGCGGCGCAGGACGGGCTGGCCCCGCCGGCCAGCGCGACCCTGCGCAAGGCCTAACCGGCGCGCGGGCGGCGCCACGCGCCGCCCCTGCCCGCCGTCAGGCCACCGTGACCGGACGGCCGTGGAACGGATAGTTGGGATCGTTGTAGCCGTGGGTCGAGGCGTGGCCCGGCGTGACCCAGCTGTCCACCAGCGCCTCGTCCTCGGGCGTGATGGCGACGTCCAGCGCGGCGTAGTAATCGTCCATTTGCGCCAGCGTGCGCGGGCCGGCGATGACGCCGGTGACGATCGGATTGGCCAGCACCCAGGCGGTGGCGAAATGGCCCGGCTGCACGCCGCGTGCGGCGCTGTGCTCGAGCAGCCGCTGCGCGATCCGCAACGACTCTTCCCGGAACTCGGTGGCCAGGATGCGGCGGTCGCCGCGCCCGGCGCGGGTGTCGGCGGCCGGCGCCTGGCCCGGCAGGTACTTGCCGGTGAGCACGCCGCGCGCGATCGGGCTGTACGGCACCACGCCCAGGCCGTAGTGCTGGCAGGCCGGCAGGATCTCGACCTCGGGGCCGCGATTGAGCATGTTGTAGTACGGCTGGCACACCACCGGCTGCGGCACGCCCAGTTTTTCGCACAGGCGCAGGGTTTCGGCGATGCGCCAGCCGCGGAAGTTCGACAGCCCGAAGCTGCGCAGCTTGCCGGCGCGGATCAGGTCGCCCAGCGCCCACAGCGCTTCTTCCAGGTTTTCCTCGTGGTAGTCGCGGTGCAGGTACAGGATGTCCAGGAAATCCGTGCCCAGCCGCGCCAGGCTCTGCTCCACGCCGCGGATCAGCCACTGGCGCGAATAGTGCGACTGGTTCGGGCCCTTGCCCACCACGTTGCCGATCTTGCTGGCCAGCACCCAGTCGTGGCGCTGCCCTTGCAGCAGCTTGCCCACCACTTGCTCGGAACGGCCGTCGTTGTAGACGTCGGCGGTGTCGATGAAATTCAGGCCGTGGTCGCGCGCGGAAGCGACGATGCGCGCGGCCTCGTCATCGGGCGTCTGCTCGCCGAACATCATGGTGCCCAGGCACAGGGGCGATACGCGAAGGTTGCTTGATCCGAGACGGCGGTAGTTCATGGCGAAATCCTTGGTCGGCGCGCGGGGTGCGCGGGGGAAGCGAAACAGGAAGCGGTGCGGCGCGCCCGGGGCGCGGCGGGGCAAAGGGTCATGTTGCCAGAAGCCGGCCGGCATGCCGCTGAAAATCCCTGCCCCGGGCAGGGACTCCACCGACGACGCGTCGGCGGCGTGTCAGGCCGGCTGGGCGTCCACCGCCGCCAGGATCCTGCCGAACAGCGCGTCTGCGTGCGCCGAATCGAGCCAGCGCACGATCGCCACCAGCTTGCGTTCGGGCTCGACCCAGGTGAACGAACTGCCCGCGCCCACGCCGAAGAAACTGGACGCCGGCACGCTCGGAAACACGCGGCCCTCGTGGTTCAGCCAGATCAGGTAGCCATAGTACGGCGCGATCGCGCAGGGCTGGCGCATGGCGTTGATCCATTCCGGCGACAGCACCTGGCGGCCGTCGGCCGCGCGGCCCTGGTTCAGCAGCATCTGGCCGATCAGCGCCTGGTCGCGGGCGCTGATCGACATGCCGCCGCCCCAGTGCGAGCCGCCCGGCACCGACGGCATGCGCTGGCCGTCGATCTCGACCCAGGCGTTGTCGTAGCCGACCCACTGCCAGTTCTCGCTGGCGCCCAGCGGCCGCGTGACGGCCTCGCGGAACACCTCGGGCAAGGGCCTGCGGAACAAGTGCAGCAGCGCATACGACAGTTGGTTGATGCGCACGTCGTTGTATTCCCAGTACGTGCCCGGCGCCTGCAAGGGACGGGCCTCGCCCTTTTTGCCGTCGGGCGGCACGCCGAAGGTGACGGCGCGATAGCGGTCGGCCTGGTCGGAGACGCCGAAGCGCTCGCCTTCCCATTCGCTGGTCTGCTGCAGCAGATGGCGCCAGGTGATGTCGGCGTTGCGTCCATGATCGAAGCCGATGCCGGGCACGCGCTTGCCCACCGGCTCGTCGACGTCCGGCAGCAGGCCGCGGTCGTGCGCCAACCCGGCCAGGATCGCCAGGTACAGCTTGGCCACGCTGAAGGTCAGGTCGGCGCGGTCGGGATCGCCCCACGCGGCGATCTCGCGGCCCTCGCGCAGCACCACGCCCGACACCGGGCCCCGGTCGTGCAGCGGGCCCAGCAGGCGGTTCCAGGGCGGCGGATCGTTCTGGTGCACGCCGAAGACCCCGTTGACGCTGCGGTCCCAGGCGGTTTCGTGGTCGTTGGCGAACTGGATCGCCTGCTGCATGAGCGCGTTCATTGTTTTCCCTTGTGTCGTCGTCGGGTGTTGGCTGATGGCGCTAGCGAGTATATCCACCCGGCCGCGCCGCAGCGCCCGTCCGCGCGTTATGGCCACGGGCAATAAGCAACTCGGGAATCAATCGTTGGCGCGCGCCGCCGCGAACGGTAGAGTCCAACGCCCCGCATCCCTCGATGACATTTTCCGCCTCATGCCTGATCGCTTCATCTCTATCGCCGAGCGCGCCGCCCGCGCGACCTTGCCGGCCCTGCGCGGCGCCCGTGTCCGCCTCGGCGCCGCCTTGCTGGCGCTGGCCGCCTGCAACGGCGCCGCGCACGCCGAATCGCGCGTCGTGCGCATCGTCGTGCCGTACGGCACCGGCGCGGTGCAGGACACCATCGCCCGCGCCATCAGCGACGAACTCGGCCGCGCCCTGGATGCGTCCATCGTGGTCGAGAACCGCGCCGGCGCCGGCGGCACCGTCGGCACCGCGCAAGTGGCGCGCGCGGCTCCCGACGGCAACACGCTGGTGCTGGCCGCGGCCAGCCACCACATCGCCGGCTACCTGTACAAGAACCTGAGCTACGACCCCTACAAGGATTTCACCGGCGTCGCCTACCTGGGCAACACCGGCTACATCCTGCTGGCGTCCTCGACGCTGAAGGTGGCCAACACCGCCGAATTCATCCAGGCCGTCAAGGCCAAGCCCGACGCCTACGACTACGCCTCGGCCGGCAACGGCAGCGCCTCGCACCTGGGCATGGCCTCGCTGCTGGCCGCCGCCGGCGCGCGGATGCAGCACATCCCGATGAAGTCCACCGGCGACGCCGTGACCGAGCTGCTGGCCGGCCGGGTGCAGGCCGTCACCGCCGCCACCATCGGCGTCACCGGCTACCGCAACGATCCGCGCGTGACCTTCCTGGCCTACACCGGCAAGCAGCGCTCGCGCTTCGCCCCCGACCTGCCGACCGTGGCCGAGAGCGGCCTGCCCGGGTTTGCCTTCGATTCGTGGCTCGGATTGCTGGCGCCGGCCGGCATCGCCCCGGCCGAACGCGACCGCATCAACGCCGCCGTCAACCAGGCGCTGTCCGATCCCAAAGTACAGGCGCGCCTGGCGGCGCTGGGCGTCGAAGCCGAAGCCAAATCGCCCGCGCAATTCCAGCAGTTGCTGAAAGCGGACTGGGAGGCCACAGGCGGCCTGGTGGCCGCCTCCGGCGCCCGCGTCGAATAGGCGGAACGAAAGATGTTCCCGGCAGGCCGCCGGCAGCGGCCGCTCGGCCGGGATACGCCGGCTAGCGCTGGCGCACGCCTTCCAGGAACATATCCGTGATGAAATCGGCCAGCGCCTCGCGCTCTTCGGCATTGGGCTCGCGGCGCGTGAAGCGCTCGATCACCCCCATGAACGCGTGCGACAGCCATTCCGGCGGAATGTCCTTGCGGAACACGCCCGCGCGCTGGTCGATGCGCACGTTCTCGGAAATCATCTCGACCAGCTCGTCCTTGAGCGCCTCGGCCGCATCGACCTGGAAAAAACCGATGCGCGTCAGGTTGGGATCCTCTTGCAGGATCGCCAGCCAATTGCTGACACCGCGGCGCACCCGCACCTCGACCGGCAGGTCCTGGTCGTCGGACAGCCGCGCCTGGCAGACCTCCTGCCGCAACCGCTGCGCGAACATGCCCACGAGCTCATCGTACGCCGCCTGCTTGCTGGCGAAATACTGGTAAAAAACGGGTTGCGTCACCCCCGCGCGGGCAACAATATCGCTGATCCGGGTGTGCTGGAAACCGCGCTCGGCGAACTCCGCCGCCGCCACTTCCAGCAGTTGCAACCGGGTGCGCTCACCTTTCGTCAAACGCTTTTCTTGCGGTACAGATGGGGGTATTGCCGTCGTCATCGCGTGAAAATACTCTCATTCCGGCTTTTTTGCCATACATTCCTGCATACATAGGATCCTGATGCGCCGACTATCGCGCCCGCTGCACGCTTTCTGCGCCGCCGTGCTCCTGCCGGCCCTGGCGGGCTGTGTACCTTACCCCACTTACAAGACCCTGCAGCCGCGTGCGGCCATCGCTGTGCAGGACGAAGCCGGGCAACCACTGGCCGGCGCCCGCGTGGTGCTGATCGCCGGCGCCTACCCCTATGGCTACGACCGATACCGAGTCGAACAGCGCACCGGCGCCGACGGCCGAGCGGACTTCGATGCGCGCCATGAATGGCGGGTGGAGGTGCTGGCGATCCATGGCTCGGAACAGTTCTTCTGGAACTGGTGCGTCGAAAAGGCCGGCTACGAGACTTACGCCACCCACGACCGCAATGCCGAGGCCTTCGACGCCAAGGCGGTCGTCCGGCTCAAGGCCGGTGTGTCGCAAACCTGCGACAACCCCAATGGTTCGCCGTTCATGCGCGAGACCCGCACAAGCCCCTGAAATCACTTGAAATCTTCGTAATTCTTGACACAACTATTGCGTCGCCTCGGCGTTACAGTACGGTATCGTCGGCCGCCGCAGCACGTGGACGTCCGACGGCTCAGGAGCAAGATCATGAAGCGGTTTACAGGTCGTATGGTCGGCGTCGCGCTGGCACTGGCCTTGGCAAGTTCCCCCGCGCTGGCGGGCGGGTATCGTGGCGGCTATCACCATCACCACGGCGGTGGCGGCGGCAACGGCTGGTGGATTGGTGGCGCGTTTGCGCTCGCGGCCACCGGGCTGATCCTGGCGGCCAATAACTCCGGACCGAGCTACGTACAGACCGGCGTCTACGCCCCGGGCGTGGCCTACTACCCGCCCCCGGTGTACACGGCGCCCGTGTACGAGGCGCCGCCTGTCTATGAAGCGCCGCCCGTCTACCAGGCCCCGGCACAATACGCTCCGGTGCAGTACGAACCGACCCCTCCGGTCAACCGGGCGCAGGCCAGCGCCTCGGCCGACTGCCAGCGCTGGGCCATGAACCAGAGCGGCTACGACCCGGCAACCATTTCGCAATGGACCACCCAGGTCATGGTGGACACCTACAACCGCGCGCTGGATTCCTGCATGAACAGCCGCGGTTACCGGGCCAACTGACGACCATCGCGCCCACGGCGCGTCAGCCAGGGAGGAGCCCCGCCAGGGCCTCCTCCCTGTTGTTTTCACGGCCGTTGACGCCCGCGTGCATGGCGCCCCTCAACCGCGCCCGCCGCCCCATCCGCGCCAGGCGAAAAACGCCCCGGCCAACAGGGCCAGCGCGGCCGGCAGCACCCAGACGAAGCCGCTGTCGGTGTAGACAACCCCATCGACCGGATCGTAGTAGCGGCCCAGCTCGTTGAAATCCCACTTCAGGTACTGCGCGTACCAGAGCCAGAAGAAGAACGCCGACAGCGCCAACGACACCACCGCCCCGGCCCGCGCCAGCAGGCGCCCGCGGCCGGTGCCCGCGATCAGCCGCCAAGCCGACAGTACGCCGGCCGCCACGGCTACCAGGACCAGCCAGTCGCCGACGTTAAAGCCCATGCCCCGCCTCCAGGCGCGCCAGGCAGGCAGCGGCGTCCGCCCATTGCCCTTCGCTGAACACGCGCACCCCGGCATCGGCCAGCAATTGCGCGGTCACGCCCACGCCCGGCCGCCGCTGCCCCGAAAAGCTGCCGTCGTAGACATACCCGCTGCCGCAGGACGGACTGCCCTCCTTGAGCACCGCAATGCGGATGCCGCGCTCGCGCGCAGCGGCCAGCGCCAGGTGCGCGCCGCGCAGGAACGGCACGGTGGCATCCTCGCCCGACACCGCCATCACGCGGGCGCGGCCGCCCAGCACGTCAGCGGCATTGGCGCCCGGCTCGATCTCGGCGGGCGGGCGCGGAATCGGCATGCCACCCGCCACCTCCGGACAGACTGGCACGACCCGGCCTTCATCGAGCCAGCGCGCCAGGATCGCGTGGCCTCGCGGCGCCGAGCGGCCGTCGTAGCGCACGGGGTGGCCCAACAGACAGGCGCTGACCAGGACGTATTGCATGAGCGGGAAACCCCTAGACCACGGTGCCGAACAAGGCGCCGACGCCAGCCGTCACCGCCATCGCCAGCGCGCCCAATATCGTCACCCGCACCGCCGCCGGCCCCTTGGGCGCGCCCCCGGCGCCAGCCGCCAGGGCCCCCAGACAGGCCAGACAGGCCACGGACGCGCCGATCACCCAGCCGATAAGCTGCGGCAACGGCGCCACCGCGGCCACCGCAAGCGGCAACGCGGCGCCGCCGGCGAACGAGGCGGCCGAGGCCACCGCCGCCTGCACCGGCCGGGCGCGATTGTGGATCGAGATGCCGAGTTCGTCGCGCGCATGCGCGTCAAGCGCGTCGTGGCGCGTCAGTTGCCGCGCGACCTGCTCGGCCAGGTCCCGCGACAGCCCGCGGCCGACGTAGATCTCGACCAGTTCCTCGAGCTCTTCGCCCGAGTTGCGCTTGAGCGAACGCTGCTCCATGCGCAGGTCGGCGGCCTCGATATCGGATTGCGACCGCACCGAGACGTATTCACCCGCCGCCATCGACAGCGCCCCGGCCACCAGGCCGGCCAGGCCCGAGGTCAGCACCGCCTCGTGCGAGGCCTGGGCGGCCGCGACGCCGGTGATGAGGCTCGCGGTGGAGACGATGCCGTCGTTGGCGCCGAGCACCGCGGCGCGCAGCCAGTTGCTGCGGAAAATCCGGTGATGTTCTTTGGAAGGCATTGCCGTGGACCCGTTCAAGGCGCGACAAGGCTGGCGGCGGACGGCCGCCGCCAGCGGCTCAACGCGGCGTCACGCGCACCGCGGTGAGCAAGCCTATCACGCAAAGCGTGGCCTGTTCGCCCTCGTAGGCATGCACTTCGACCTGGCAGATCGACAGGCGCTTGCCCGGCTTGACCACGCGGCCGCTGGCCACGTAGCGCTCGCCCTTGGCGGGCGCCAGGAAGTTCATCTTGAACTCCGAGGTCAACACGTCCTCGCCCGGGTGGAACAGGCTGAAGGCGGCATAGCCGCCGGCCGAATCGGCGATGGTGGTGGAGATGCCGGCGTGCAGGAAACCGTTCTGCTGGCACAGATCGGCGCGGTACGGCAGCACGATGTCCACCCTGCCCGGCTCGACCACGTCCAGGCTCGCGCCGAGCAGCCGCATGATGCTCTGCCGCTCGAAGCTCGCCTGGACCCGCCCGGCCGGATCGACACAAGTCGCGGGCGCGGCCATGTCAGTCCTGGTCGCGCTTGACCAGATTGACGATGCTGGAGAAGTCCAGCCGGCCCGAGCCGCCCGCGCTGTGCAGCGAATACAGGTTGCGCGCCAGTTCCCCCAGCGGGATCGAGGCGCGCGCCGACAGCGCCGCCTCGGCCGCCAGGCCCAGGTCCTTGAGCATCAGGTCGACGCCGAAGCCGCCGGCGTAGCCCTTGGAGGCCGGGGCGTGTTCCATCACGCCGGGCCACGGGTTGTACAGCTCGGTGGCCCAGTTGCGGCCAGAGCTCTTGGCGATGATGTCCGACAGCACCTTGGGATCGAGGCCGTTGGCCACGCCCAGCGCCAGCGCCTCGGAGGTGCCGGCCATGAGGATGCCGAGCAGCATGTTGTTGCAGATCTTGGCGACCTGGCCGGCGCCCGCGGGCCCGGCGTGGAAGATGTTCTTGCCCATCTTCTCCAGCACCGGACGGGCGCGCTCCAGCGCGGCGGACTGGCCGCCGACGATGAAGGTCAGCGTGCCCGCGGCGGCGCCGCCGGTGCCGCCCGAGACCGGCGCGTCGATCATGGCGATGCCGCGCACCTCGGCGGCCTGCGCCACCTTGCGGGCCGAGTCCGGCGCGATGGTGCTGCACTCGATCACGAGCGCGCTGGACGCAATCTTGCCCAGCAGGTCCTGGTCCAGGTACAGGCCTTCGACGTGTTTGCTGGCCGGCAGCATCGAGATCACCACCTCGGCCCCCTTGACCGCCTCGGCGGCCGAGGCCGCGGCCTTGGCGCCCGCATCGGTCAGCACCTTGACCGCCGCCGGCACCAGGTCGAACACCGTCAGGCTGTGGCCGGCCTTGACCAGATTCAATGCCATGGGCGCGCCCATGTTGCCCAAACCGATAAACGCGATACTGCTCATGATGTCCTGTCTCCTGTTGCTATTGCTGTAGGTATGAAATCAGTGTTGCGACGCGATGCCGGCCCGCTCCGCGGCGGACGTCAGCGGCCTTCCTTGCCCAGGTCGTCCAGCGGATGCGGCTGGCCCTCGGGCCAGGGCTCGTCGAAGAACTTCTGCACCCAGGCCTCGGTGGCCATGTCCAGCACCGCAGGGTTCCAGCGCGGCGTCTTGTCCTTGTCGATCAGCAGCGCGCGGATGCCCTCGGCGAAATCGCCATGCGCGGTGCAATGGAGCGCGGCGATGTACTCCGCGCGGAAAACATCGTCCAGCGACCGCAGCCGCATGCGCTGCTGCAGCGCGAACGACAGCCGCAGCGAACCGGGCGAACCGGCCAGCATGGTGGCGGCGGCGCGCGCCAGCCACGGGTCGGCATGGTCCTTCAGGCCGGCCAGTTCCTCGTAGATCTCGTCCAGGCGGTTGCCACTGCACAGGCTGTTGATCATGAACGAGTGCTGGCGCAGGTGACCGCCCTCCAGCGGCGTCTGCGGTTCGAGCGCCGTCAGCGCCCGGCGCAACAGGCCGTCGTTGATCGAGCGCGGCGGGATCGCATCCTCCGCGCCGCCTGCGGCCTGGCCGGCCCAGGGCTGTTCCTCCAGCGAAGCCAGCAGCTTGGGCCAGTCTTCGTGGTTCAGGCGGAAGTCCGCCAGGCCGGCGAAAAACGCGTCGGCGGTATTGATCTGCGCGCCGGTCAGCGCCAGGAACACCCCGATGCGGCCCGGCATGCGGTTCAGCAGCCAGCTACCGCCGACATCGGGAAACAGGCCGATGGAGATTTCCGGCATCGCCAGGCGCGAGGTCTCGCTGACCACGCGGTGGCTGGCGCCCATCATCAGGCCGATGCCGCCGCCCATGACGATGCCGTGGCCCCAGCACAGCACCGGCTTGGGGTAGCTGTGGATGCGGTAGTCCAGGCGGTATTCATGCTCGAAAAAACGGCGCGCGTAGGCATTGCCCCACGCGCCCTTGCCGGCGTTCTCGGTCATGCTGCGGTACAGGCCATGCAGGTCGCCGCCGGCGCAGAAGGCCTTCTCGCCCGCGCCCTGAAGCACCACCAGCGCCACCGCCGGATCGCGCGCCCAGGCGTCCAGGCGCTCTGCCAGCAGGTCGACCATCTCCAGCGACAGCCCGTTCAGGGTCTGCGGCGAATTCAGCGTCGCGATCCCGAAGCGCATTCCATTGGCGGTGGCCCTTTCTTCGAACAGCACCGGTGCATTCATCTTATGTCGGCTCCTTTTTCCAACAATTGGCGGGCGATGATCACGCGCATGATCTCGTTTGTCCCCTCCAGAATCTGATGTACGCGAGTATCGCGCACCAGACGCTCCAAGGGATAGTCCCGCAGGTAGCCATAGCCGCCGTGGATCTGCTGGGCGTCCAGGCAGATCTGGAAGCCCATGTCGGTGGCAAAGCGCTTGGCCATCGCGCAGTAGGTGGCCGCGTCGGGCGCGCCGGCGTCCAGCTTGCAGGCCGCCAGCCGCACCATCTGGCGCGCCGCCACCAGGTGGGTGGCCATGTCCGCCAGCTTGAATTGCAGCGCCTGGAATTCCGCCAGGCGGCGGTTGAACTGGCGCCGCTCGTCCATGTAGCGGCGGGCCGCGTCCAGCGCGCCCTGGGCCGCGCCCACCGAGCAGGTGCCGATATTGATGCGGCCGCCGTCCAGGCCCTTCATGGCGATCTTGAAGCCCTCGCCCTCCTCGCCCAGCAGGTTGCCGGCGGGCACACGCACGTTCTCGAACACAATCGGACGGGTGGACTGGCTGTTCCAGCCCATCTTCTCTTCCTTGCGGCCGTAGCTGATGCCCTCGCTGTCGGCGGGCACGGCAAAGGCGCTGATGCCGCCCGCGCCCTCGCCGCCGCTGCGCGCCATCACCACCAGCAGGTCGGTATCGCCGCCGCCCGAAATGAAGGCCTTGGCACCATTGAGCAGGTAGTGGTCGCCCTGGCGCTGCGCCCGGGTCGACAGCGACGCGGCGTCGGAGCCGGCGCCCGGTTCGGTCAGGCAGTACGAGGCCAGCTTCTGGCCGCTGGCCAGCAGCGGCCCCCAGGCCTCGCGCAGGGCCGGCTGGCCCCACTTGCCGACCATCCAGGTGGCCATGTTGTGGATCGTCAGGAACGCGGTGGTCGACGGATCGACGGCGGCCATTTCCTCGAACACCAGGGTGGCGTCCAGGCGCGGCAGCCCCAGGCCGCCGATGTCCTCGCTGGCATAGATGGCGCAGAAGCCCATCTCGCCGGCGCGCGCGAACGCCTCCTTGGGGAAGATGCCCTCGGCATCCCACTGCGCCGCATGGGGCGCCAGTTCGCCCTCGGCATAGTCGCGCGCGGCCTGCGCGAACGCGCGCTGCTCGTCGGTCAGTTCCAAGTCCACAGCCTGTCTCCTGATGTCATCGGTATTGTCTGTTGGCGTTGCTGCCGTCTCGTGAACGTCAGCCAGGCCATTTTGACATGACGTTGACGTAAACGTAAGTGTGCGGCGCAGTCAATCTTACGCCGGAAGCGCCGGCGCGATTTGTCCTATTGATGACAATGTGGCGGCAGCCCGCCGGGCTCCGGCGGCGCGCGCCCCGGGGCCGACTGCTACAGCAATCCGGCCGGACGCACGCGGCCGTTGCGAGCGGTCCTGGCGCGCCGGTGCTCGGCGCGGCGGCGGCGCGATTCCTTGGGATCGAAGCTCAGCCCGCGGTAGATCTCCACCCGGTCGCCGTCCGCCAGCGGCGTGGCGGCCTCGACCGCGCGGCCGAACACGCCCACGCCCCGCTCCCAGGGCTGGACCACCGGGAAGGCCTGGGCGAAGCCGCTGGCGCGCAGGGCGTCCGCCACGGTCGCGCCGGCCGGCAGCCGCACCTCGCGCAGCCAGACCTGGGCCGACAGGGCATAGCAGACCGACACGGCGATCTGTCCGTCGGCGGACGGCTCATTCCCCATACTTGGCCTGCGCGCGCTTGGTGAAGGAATCGATGAAGCTGGTGGCGATGCGGTTGAACACCGGCCCCACCACCATCTCCAGCGCCCGGTTGGAAAAGGCGTATTCCATGGTGAACAGCACCTTGCAGGCATCCTCGGCCAACGGCTGGAACTCCCAGTGCCCCACCAGGCTGGAAAAAGGGCCATCGACCAGTTCCAGGTCGATGCGGTCGGGGTAGACGTGCCGGTTGCGCGTGGTGAAGCGCTGCTTCATACCCGCGAAACTGATCAGGATGGACGCCTGCATGCCGTGCTCGTCGCGCGTCTGCACCTCGGCGCCGCCACACCACGGCATGAACTCGGGGTACTTTTCCACGTCGGCGACCAGGTCGAACATCTGGGCGGCGCTGTAGGGCACCAGGACGGATCGCTGTACTTTGTGCATCGACTATCGCAAATGGCTAGAATGATAGGATTTTACCGGCACTGCGCCGCCGGGGCGCAAACGAGCACAAACGAAGAACAAACGGGCATATTGGGCCCCACAAGATGAGCATTATCGATAACCGCAAGGCCACGCACGACTATTTCATCGAAGACCGCTACGAAGCCGGCCTGGTTCTCCAGGGCTGGGAAGTCAAGGCGATCCGCGATGGCCGCGTGCAGCTCAAGGAAAGCTACGTCATCGTGCGCGATGGCGAACTGTTCCTGCTGGGCATGCACGTCAGCCCCCTGCCCACCGCGTCCACGCACATCCACCCGGACGCCATGCGCACCCGCAAGCTGCTGCTCAAGGCCGAGGAAATCAGCAAGCTGATCGGCAAGGTCGAGCAGCGCGGCTACACGCTGGTGCCGCTCAACCTGCACTACAAGAACGGCCGCATCAAGCTCGACTTCGCGCTGGGCCGCGGCAAGAAGCTCTTTGACAAGCGCGACACCGCACGCGAGAAGGACTGGCAGCGCGAGAAGGAGCGCATCATGAAGCACGACACGCGGGCGTCGCGCAAAGACAGTTGAATCAGGCGGCCGCCGGCAGCGGCACGCGCTCGGCCGGCTGCATGCCCGGCCCCAGCACCCGGTTGCGGCCGCCCTGCTTGGCCGCGTACAGCATGCGGTCGGCGCGCTCAAAAAAGGCCTGCAGGTTCTCGCCCGGCAGCCACTCCGCCACCCCGGCGCTGAACGTATAGGCAATCACGCTGCCGCCATGGGCGCAGGGCGTGCGCTGCACCGAGTCGAGCAAGCGCTGCGCCACGTCCATCACGGCGTCGCTGCGCAAATCGGCGAACAGCACGCTGAATTCCTCGCCCCCCACCCGGCCGACATGATCGCCGGTTCGCAACGTGGCCGTGGCAAGCAGGCCGAAATGGCGTAGCACCGCGTCGCCGGCGGCATGGCCGTGCGTATCGTTGATCCGCTTGAAGTGGTCGATATCCAGCAGCATCAGGGACAATGGCCGCCGCGTGCGCAGCGCCTGGGCGCAAAAGCGCTCCGCCTGCAGCCACCATGCCTTGCGCGACATCAACCCTGTCAGGAAATCGGTGCTGGCCTCATGCTCGCGATCGGCCAGCATGCGGTCGTGGATGATCATGATGGTGCCCAGCGTCAGGCAGGGCATCGCCAGCACGCCCAGCGTCATGAACACAATGTTCCAGTTGGTTGGCTGCAGCAGGAAATCGGCCCGGGCCACGCCGGACGCGAACAGCACCGACCGCAGCGCGCAGGTCAGGCCGGAGATCATCGCCACCGACCAGACGAAGTAATAGCTGTAGCGCGAACGGTTGGCGGGCAGCCCCCGCCACACCGCCGCCGCCACCGCGAACATGAAGCCCATCTGCAGCGTCGACATGGCCACGATGCGGGGCGCCACCTGGTTGTCCAGGTAGGTATATCCCGCCAGCACCAGCCAGGCCGCGCCGCAGGCCAGCCCCATCAGGTGGCGCGGCACCCGCTGCCCCAGCAGGCGCCGGATCCCGGTGTAGTAGGCGCACAGCGCCAGGCCGATCAGCACATTGGGCAGCACGATCGACAGCCAGCGCGGCGCCTCGGTGGCCTGCAGCCCGAACAGAAAAAACGCCAACAGCGTGAGCAGGTTGGCGCGTATGGTTTCGCGGATCCCGGCCATGCCGCTGCGCGCCAGGGACCCCAGGACACACAGCGATAGCACTCCCGTCAGTACTGCGATCGACAGCAAATGGACGGGAGCGATCATGGGCAATGCGCCAGGCGGCGCGCGGTTCAGCTATTGCGGGTGGACTTGACGATGGTCATGGCCGAGGCAATCATGCCGCCCACGTCCGACAGGTTGGCCGGCAGGATCAGCGTGTTGCCTTCCTTGGCCACGTTGCCGAAGGCCTCGACGTAGCGCTCGGCCACCTTCAGGTTGACCGCTTCCATGCCGCCGGGCTGGCGCACGGCGTCGGCCACCTGCGTGATGGCCTTGGCGGTGGCTTCGGCGATCGCCAGCACCGCCGCGGCCTCGCCCTGGGCCTGGTTGATCTGGGCCTGCTTCTCGCCTTCCGAACGGGCGATGGCCGCTTCGCGTTCGCCCGTGGCGATGTTGATCTGTTCCTGGCGGCGGCCTTCCGAGGCCGCGATCAGCGCGCGCTTCTCGCGCTCGGCGGTGATCTGCGCCTGCATCGAGCGCAGGATCTCGTTGGGCGGGGTCAGGTCCTTGATCTCATAGCGCAGCACCTTCACGCCCCAGTTCAGCGCCGCCTCGTCCAGCGACGACACGATGGTGCTGTTGATGGCGTCGCGTTCCTCGAAGGTGCGGTCCAGTTCCATCTTGCCGATCACCGAGCGCAGCGTGGTCTGCGCCAGTTGCGTGATGGCCGAGATGTAATTGGACGAACCGTACGACGCGCGCATCGGGTCGGTCACCTGGAAGTACAGCACGCCGTCCACCTGCAGTTGGGTGTTGTCGCGCGTGATGCAGACCTGGCTCGGCACGTCCAGCGGGATTTCCTTGAGCGAATGCTTGTACGACACGCGCTCGATGAACGGGATCACGAAGCCGGCGCCCGGCGACAGTACGCGGTCGAACTTGCCCAGACGCTCGACCACCCAGGCGTGCTGCTGGGGGACGATGGCGATCGCCTTGATGACGATCAGGATCGCCAGTGCGACGATAACGAGCAGGACGATAGTGGAAGTGTCCATCATGGTGTAGTGCCTCTTCTGGGGTGAATGCGGTGACGCGCCTGCCCGCGATAGCCAGGGCGCCTGCTGCGGCCGGCCCGTCTGCGCGGGTCCGGGTCCTGCCTTGGAACGGGCCGGCGCGCAAAGGCAAGGAGCCTTCCACGCCGCCACGCCCTAGCGCGTGGCGCCGGTCGCGTCCCCCTTCGGAGTCAGGACCAGGCGCGTGCCGCGCATTTCGGTGATGATGTGTTCGCCGCCGTGGGCCGGCTGTCCCTCGGCCAGTTCCGCCTGCCAGTGCGCGCCGCGGTACCAGACGCGCGCGGTGCCGTCCTGGCTCCAGGCTTCCACCTTGACGGTCTGGCCGATGTCCAGGTTGACGTCGGCGTTGCGCGAGGCGTCGACCTCGCGCTTTTTCAGGACGCGCGTCTTGCGCAGCACCAGCAGGCCCAGCAGCAGCACGACGCCACACGCCACCAGTTGCCATTCCAGGCCCGCCAGCAGCCAGGCGGCGACGCCGCCCGCGGCCAATCCCAGCGCCACCAATAGCAGGTAGAAGGTTCCTGTCGCCAGTTCGCCGATGAGCGCCAGCGCGGCCAGCCCTAACCAAATCCACATAGTTACGTTTGCCTGAAAGGATGAGTCGGTCAGCGGATTGTACGTATTTCCATGACGCCGCGGTGACGCCCCCGCCCACCTCGGACAATCGCCTGGATTATGATGTGCGCTGGCTGCCGTCCCCGGCCGCTGGCATTTACCACGCATACACCCCCAATGACCGCTGCAATCTCCCCCGCCCGTCCCGTCCTCATCCTGCACACGGGCGACCCGGACGATACGCTCAAGAGCCAGTTCGGCGGCTATGCCGAACAGTTGGCGCGGGCCTCCGGCCTGGCGCCCGACGCCCTCGAAGTGGTCGCCGTCCACGCCGGCGAACGGCCGCGCGCGCCGGACCAGTACCGCGCCGCCCTGATCACCGGGTCGCCGGCCATGGTCACCGACCTGGAACCCTGGAGCGAAGACACCGCCGCCTGGTTGCGCGAAGCCGCCGCGGCCGACCTGCCGATGTTCGGCATCTGCTACGGCCACCAGCTCCTGGCGCACGCCCTGGGCGGCAAGGTGGGCTACAACCCCGCCGGCCGCGAAGTCGGCACCCAGACGGTCGAACTGCTGCCCGCCGCCGCTGGCGACAAACTGCTGGCCGGCCTGCCGCCCACCTTCCCGGCCCAGATGCTGCATGCGCAGACCGTGCTGCAGTTGCCGCCCGGCGCCGCCGTGCTGGCGCGTTCCGACCTGGACCCGCACCAGATGATCCGCATCGGCCGCAACATCTTCTCGACCCAGTTCCACCCCGAATTCGGCCCCGATTTCGTGCGCGCCCACCTCGAACGCTTCGGCCGCCGCTACGCCGCCGAAAACCTCGACGTGCCCGGCCTGTCCGCCAACGTGCGCGCCACCCCGGTGTCGGGCGAACTGGTGCGCCGCTTCCTGGACGCCTACGCGCCCGCCTGAGGCCCCGGCCAGGGGCACAGGCCGCTCCCGGCAACAACCGGAGTGCGGCGCGGGCAGGCCTTTGAGAACATGGTCGAAAGCGCGCAAACCGGCGCGCCCCTGGAGCCCGACATGACCCACGCCGCCCCCTTGAGCAAACAGCACGCCGCCGCCGTCGAACGCGCCTGCCGGGCGCTGGAGGCCGAGCAGCCGCCCGACCTGAACACGCTGGCCGAACAGGCCGGCATGAGCCGCTTCCATTTCCACCGCATCTTCAAGGCGGCCACCGGCATCACGCCCAAGGCCTACGCCAACGCGCTGCGCGCCGACCGCGCCCGCCAGCAGCTGCGCCAGAGCGCCAGCGTCACCGACGCCATGTACGGCGCCGGCTTCAACTCCAGCGGCCGCTTCTACGAGGCGGCGCCGGCCATCCTCGGCATGACGCCCACCGCCTTCCGAAAGGACGGCGAAGGCGTCGAAATCCGCTTCGCCGTGGGCCAGTGCGCGCTGGGCGCCCTGCTGGTGGCGGCCAGCGACACCGGCATCTGCGAAATCGCGCTGCACGAAGACCCCGAACAACTGGTGCGCAACCTGCAGGACCGCTTCAAGGCCGCCCGGCTGATCGGCGCCGACCGCGAATTCGAGCAATGGATGGCGGCGGTGGTCGGTTTCGTCGAAAACCCCTCGGTGGGCCTGCACCTGCCGCTGGACGTGCGCGGCACCGCGTTCCAGCGCCGCGTCTGGGAGGCGCTGCGCGAGATCCCGGTGGGCACTACCGTCACCTACACCGACATCGCCGAACGCATCGGCTCGCCGCGTTCGGTGCGCGCGGTGGCGCGGGCCTGCGCCACCAACAACATCGCGCTGGCGATTCCCTGCCACCGCGTGGTGCGCACCGACGGCTCGCTGGCCGGCTACCGCTGGGGCATCGAGCGCAAGCGCGAACTGATCGAGCGCGAGGCCAAGGCGGCCTGATTCCAGGGCGCGCCCCCACACGGCGCGGTCGGCCGCGGCGCCCGCCTCTTCCAACGCCGCGCGCGCCAGGCGCCAGGCGCCAAGCGCAAGCCTCGCACGCGCCACCGCCGTGCCCCAGGCGACGTTTTCACCTTGGGACGGCCCGATGGCAAAAAAAACCCGCGCCATCCCTGGCGCGGGTTTTTTGCATGCGGACCGGCGATTACTTCGCCAGGCGCTGCCAGGTGTCGACCACCGTGTCCGGGTTCAGCGACATCGACAGGATGCCTTCGTCCTTGAGCCACTGCGCGAAATCCGGGTGATCGCTGGGGCCCTGGCCGCAGATGCCGACGTACTTGTTGGCGGCCAGGCAAGCCTTGATCGCGCGGCGCAGCATGAACTTGACGGCGTCGTCGCGTTCGTCGAAATCGGCCGCCAGCAGTTCCATGCCGGAGTCGCGGTCCAGGCCCAGGGTCAGCTGGGTCATGTCGTTCGAACCGATCGAGAAGCCGTCGAAGTACTGCAGGAACTCGTCGGCCAGGATGGCGTTGGACGGCACTTCACACATCATGATCAGCTTCAGGCCGTTCTCGCCGCGCGCCAGGCCGTGCTTGGCGAGCAGGTTGACCACCTTTTCCGCCTGGCCCAGGGTGCGCACGAACGGCACCATGATCTCGACGTTGGTCAGGCCCATGTCATCGCGCACCTTCTTGAGCGCTTCGCATTCCATGCGGAAACACTCGGCGAAGTCGTCGGCGATGTAGCGCGAGGCGCCGCGGAAGCCCAGCATCGGGTTCTCTTCCTCGGGCTCGTAGCGCGAACCGCCGACCAGCTTGCGGTACTCGTTGGACTTGAAGTCCGACATGCGCACGATCACGGGCTTCGGGTAGAAGGCCGCCGCGATGGTGGCCACGCCTTCGGCCATCTTCTCGACGAAGAAGGCGCGCGGGCTGGCATGGCCGCGGGCGGCCGATTCCACGGCCTTCTTCAGCTCGCCGTCGACGTTCGGGTAGTCCAGCACCGCCTTCGGGTGGATGCCGATGTTGTTGTTGATGATGAATTCCAGGCGCGCCAGGCCGACGCCGCCGTTGGGGATCTGGGCGAAGTCGAACGCCAACTGGGGGTTGCCCACGTTCATCATGATCTTCAGATCGATGGCCGGCATCTCGCCGCGGCGCACTTCCTCGACTTCGGTCTCGATCAGGCCGTCATAGATGCGGCCTTCGTCGCCCTCGGCGCACGACACGGTCACGGCCTGGCCTTCCTTGAGCACGTCGGTGGCGTTGCCGCAGCCCACCACGGCCGGAATGCCGAGTTCGCGCGCGATGATGGCCGCGTGGCAGGTACGGCCGCCACGGTTGGTCACGATCGCCGAGGCGCGCTTCATGACGGGTTCCCAGTTGGGGTCGGTCATGTCGGTGACCAGCACGTCGCCGGGCTGCACCTTGTCCATGTCGGAGATGTCGCCGACCACGCGCACCGGGCCCGAGCCGATCTTCTGGCCAATGGCGCGGCCGGTGATCAGGACCTGGCCGGTGGCCTTCAGGCGGTAGCGCTGCTGCACGTCGTTGGCGCCCTGCTGCGACTTCACCGTTTCCGGACGCGCCTGCAGGATGTAGATCTTGCCGTCGACGCCGTCGCGGCCCCACTCGATGTCCATCGGGCGGCCATAGTGCTTCTCGATGATGACAGCGTAGCGGGCCAGCTCGATGACCTCGTCGTCGGTCAGCGAGTAGCGGTTGCGCTCGGACACCGGCACGTCGACCGTGCGCACGGCGCGGCCTTCCGGACGCTCGGGGTCGAATTCCATCTTGATCAGCTTGGAACCGATGCGGCGGCCGACGATGGGGAAATGGCCCTGGGCCAGCGTGGGCTTGAAGACGTAGAACTCGTCGGGGTTGACGGCGCCCTGCACCACGGTTTCGCCCAGGCCGTACGACGAGGTGATGAACACCACGTCCTGGAAGCCCGATTCGGTGTCGATGGTGAACATCACGCCGGCGCTGCCCTTGTCCGAACGCACCATGCGCTGGATGCCGGCCGACAGGGCCACATCGGCGTGGGCATAGCCCTTGTGCACGCGGTAGGAGATGGCGCGGTCGTTGTAGAGCGAGGCGAACACGTGGCGGATCTTGTCCAGCACGTCGTCGATGCCGACCACGTTCAGGAAGGTTTCCTGCTGGCCGGCGAACGAAGCGTCGGGCAGGTCTTCGGCGGTGGCGGACGAGCGCACCGCGAACGAGCCCTTGCCGTCGGCGTCGAGCTTGGCGAAGGCGTCGCGGATCTGGGTTTCGAATTCGGCCGAGAACGGCGCTTCGACGATCCATTGACGGATCTGCGCGCCGGCGTTGGCCAGCTCGCGCACGTCTTCGGGGTTCAGCGTGGTCAGGCGTTCGGCGATGCGCTTGTCCAGGCCCGAGGCCTTGAGGAAGTCGCGGAAGGCGTCAGCGGTCGTGGCAAAGCCGCCTGGCACGCGGACACCCGCGCCAGACAACTGGCTGATCATTTCGCCTAGTGATGCGTTCTTGCCTCCTACCGAGTCCACGTCCGTCATGCGGAGCTGCTCGAACAAAACAACGTACGACATTGAAGTCACCTTTTACAATGGAATGAAAGCGAGTTTGGTCAATGCAGATTCGACGCCGGCTTACCGCCCGGATTTCGCCGATCCGCCTGCGCTGACCAAACTGGCCTTGGACCGCCCTTGGGGTGACTTATAGGGGCCTGATTGTACTCGGAGGAGCACATCCGGCCATCCGCCTGGTTGGAATTTTTACATATGACATCTACCCCGATCGTACGCACGGTATACATCGTTTCCGACAGTACCGGCATCACCGCGGAAACCTTCAGCCAGTCGGTGCTTTCCCAGTTCGAACAAGTCGATTTCAAGCCGGTGCGGCTGCCGTTTGTCGACACGCTGGAAAAAGCCGCCGAAGTGGCCATGCGCATCGACCGCAGCGCCCAGGAAGCCGGGGTGCCGCCGATCGTCTTCAGCACCCTGGTCAATCCCGACATCCTCGCCCGTGTTCGCCAGGCGAACGGCATTTTCCTCGACCTGTTCGGCACCTTCGTCAGCCACATCGAGCAGGCGCTGGGGCTCAAATCCAGCCATTCCATCGGCCGCTCGCACATGCAGGCCAATTCGGAAAAGTACCGCAACCGGATCGACGCCATCAACTTCAGCCTGGCGCACGACGACGGCCAGTTCGTCAACCAGCTCGACCAGGCCGACGTCATCCTGGTGGGCGTGTCGCGCTGCGGCAAGACTCCGACCAGCCTGTACCTGGCCATGCAGTACGCCATCAAGGCCGCCAACTTCCCCCTGACGCCGGACGATTTCGAGCGCGGCACCCTGCCCTCGACCATCGCGCCGCACCGCGCCAAGCTGTTCGGCCTGTCGATCCAGCCCGAGCGCCTGGCCGAGGTGCGCAACGAACGCCGTCCCAACAGCCGCTACGCGCAACTGGAGCAGTGCCGCTATGAAGTGGCCGAGGCCGAGCGCATGATGCGCCGCGAGGGTATCTCCTGGCTGTCCACCACCACCAAGTCGATCGAGGAGATCTCGACCACGGTGCTGCAGGAAGTCGGCCTGGATCGCGGCTGAAAATGACAGGGTCCGGCTATGGGCGCCGGCCCCCCTCCGTCGCGCAACCGGCGATCGCCGGCCGCGCGCGCCGTCACTGCCGCACCGCTCCAGGCAGGACGACGGGGCGGGACAGCTCGATGTAACTGCTGTCGGCCGGCAGGTAGAACCCCACCAGCTTGCCGGACGAGGCCACCAGATAGGCGTCCGTGCGGCGCGGCAAGGCAATCGCGAACGGACCGCCCAGCGGCCGGAACACGTCGCCTTGCACGATGGCGCCGGCCCGCCGCCATTGCGAGCCGGAAGGCAGCGTCACGGCGGCGTCGTTGGGCAGCTTCGCCACCACCTCACGCGACAATTGCAGCCGGCCGGCCGATTCGGTCATGTCGACCGGCACCAGACTGACCCGTTGCGGTGCGCCCGAGGCGCATCCGCCCAGCGCCAGCGCGCACAGGCAGGCGGCAAGCAATGACTGGCAGCGGGCGCGGCCTGGCAGGGAGTGAGCGACCGGCAATGACGCCATGGAACACCTAGGGAGCGGCAAAGCGTCGAGTATATGCCGGCCAGGCGCCCGCCTGGCGGGTCAGACACGCACCAATGCAGAATCAGCGCGCCGCGTCCGCCAGCGCCTGGCGGCGGTGCTCGAACAGGCAGATGGCGGCGGCGGCGCCCACATTGAGCGACTCGACTGCGGCCATGTCGTGGGGAATGCGCAGCCTGAGCCGCGCCGCCGCCAGCAACTCGGCCGCGACGCCCTGGCCCTCATGGCCGAAGACCCAGGCGCAACGCTCGGGCAGGCGCCCGGCGTACAGGTCCTGGGCGCCTTCCAGCGCGGTCGCCACCAGCGGCACGCGCAACCGGGGCAGCAGCGCCTGCAGGTCCACGTGCTCGTGGATCGCCAGCGCGAAATGCGCCCCCTGGCCGCTGCGCAACACCTTGGACGACCAGGCCGCGGCCGTGCCGGTGGCCAGGAACACGCGCTTGACCCCGGCCGCGGCACAGGTGCGCAGCAAGGTGCCGACATTGCCCGGGTCCTGGATGCGATCGAACAGCACGCAATTCTCGTCCACCGCCTCAGGCAGGGACGGCAACGGCGGCGTCACCACAAAGGCCACGCCCTGCCCGCTTTCCACGCTGGCCAGCGCCTGCATCAGGCGCGCGTCCAGCGCCAGGCAGCGGGCCTCCGGCACGGCGGCCGCCAGCGCCGCGATATCGGGCTGCGACAGGCGGTCGACGTCGAAGATGGCCTGGTCCGGCGCGCCATGGTGCTGCAACCACGCCTGGCACAGGTGCACGCCGTCCAGCAGCACGGGCGCGCCGCGCTTGCCCGCGGTGCCGGCGAGCTTGACCAGCGCCTTGACCGCGGGATTGTCGCGGGAACTGATGTGTTTCATGAGACCAGGCCGAAGGCCTTGATGGGCGCGAAACTGCGGCGGTGCTCGACACAGGGACCGTGCTCGCGCAGCATCTGCAAGTGCAAGGCGGTGCCATAGCCCTTGTGCTGGTCGAACGCATACTGCGGGTACAGCGCATGCAGGCGCAGCAGATCCGCGTCGCGCGCGGTCTTGGCCAGGATCGACGCGGCGGAGATCGCAGGCACCAGGGCATCGCCCTTGATCACCGTCTGCACCGTGCAACCCAGCTTGGGGGCCTGGTTGCCATCCACCAGCGCCAACTGAGGCGCCGTCGACAGGCCCTCGACGGCGCGGCGCATCGCCAGCAGGGTGGCGCGCAGGATGTTCAGGCTGTCGATTTCGGCCACGCTGGCGCTGGCCACGCACCAGGCCAGCGCATGCGCCTGGATCTCGAGGGCCAGCGCCTCGCGCGTGGCGGCCTTCAGCACCTTGGAGTCGGCCAGGCCGTCGATGGGCCGCGCCGGATCCAGGATCACGGCGGCCGCGTATACCGCGCCCGCCAGCGGACCGCGGCCGGCTTCATCGACGCCGGCCGTCACCAGGGCCGGCTGCGCCGGCGCGGCAAACAGGTCAGGCTGCTCCACCGGCCACCTCCAGGATCGCCTGGGCCGCGAGCGCCGGCGTGTCGCGCAGCAGCTCCTGGTGCAGCGCCGTGAAGCGGGCCTCGATACGCGCCGCCAAGGCCTCGTCGGTCAACGCCGCCCAGGTGGCCTCGGCCAGCTTCTCGGGCGTGGCGTCGTCCTGCAACAGCTCGGGCACCGCGAAGTCGCGCAGCAGCACGTTGGGCAGCCCCACCCACGGCAGATAGGGCCGTTCCTGGCCGGACTTCCAGGCCATGATGCGACGCATCAGCGGCGACAGCACGTAGGAAATCACCATGGGCCGCTTGTACAGCGCGGTTTCCAGGGTGGCGGTGCCGCTGGCCACCAGCACCGCGGTGCTGGCTTCCATCACCGACCACGCCACCGGCGCCTGGCGATCGCCATCCGCGCCGTGCAGATCCTGCGCGGTCACGCAGCGCAACCCCGGCACGGGATACTTGGCCAGGATCGCCTGGAATTCGGCGCGGCGCTGGTCGTTGACCATCGGCACCACGCATTGCAGCGCAGGATCGCGCTTCTGCAGCATCTGCGCGGCCTGCAGGAAGCGCGGCGCCAGCAGGCGAATCTCGGACGAACGGCTACCCGGCAGGATCGCCAGCACGCGCGCGTCCTGGTCGATGCCCAGCCGCGCGCGCGCCGCCGCGCGGTCCGGCTGCATCGGCACCGCGCCGGCCAGCGGATGGCCGACATAGGTGACCGGAATGCCTTCCTTGCGGTAGATCTCTTCCTCGAACGGGAACAGCACCAGCATGTGCGACACCGATTCGCGGATCTTGTGGATGCGATCGTAGCGCCAGGCCCAGATCGAGGGGCCGACGAAATGGACGGTCGGCGTGCCGGCCTGGCGCAGTTGGTGTTCCAAACGCAGGTTGAAATCGGGCGCGTCGATGCCGACGAACACCGACGGCGGCTCGGCCAGCCAGCGACGCGACACGTCGCGATAGGTGCGCAGCAGACTGGGCAGACGCTTGAGCGCGTCGACGTAGCCGAACACCGTCAGCGCATGCATCGGATGCCAGGTATCGAAATCGCGGGCCTGCATCTGCGGGCCGCCGATGCCCTCGCACAGCACGCCCGGGGCGCGCTGCTGCAGACCGGCAATGATGCGGCCGGCCAGCAGATCGCCCGAGGGCTCGCCGGCCACCATGCCGATCCGCATGTTCATGGACGGATGATGCCGCGCGACGCGACGTCGAGGAAATCCAGCAGCGTCTGCAGATGCTCGGCGACTTCGGGCTCGGCCTGCTGGCGGGCGCGCAGTTCGGCCCGGGCCGTATCCAGCGGCAAGCCGCGGCGATAGATGATCTTGTAGGCGTCGCGCAGCGCCGACACCTGGGCGGGCGTGAAGCCGCGGCGCTTCAGGCCTTCGACGTTGATGCCGACCGGCCGGCACGGATTGCCCGCGGCCAGCACGAACGGCGGCGTGTCCTGCATCAGCGAGCTGTTGCCGCCGGTCATGCTGTGCGCGCCGATGCGCGAGAACTGGTGCACGCCGGTCAGGCCGCCCACGATGGCCCAGTCACCCACATGGACGTGGCCGCCCAGTTGCACGGAGTTGGCCAGGATGGTGTTGTTGCCCACGTGGCAATCGTGCGCGATGTGCACGTAGGCCATGATCCAGTTGTCATCGCCCAGCGTGGTGGCGCCGCCATCCTGCACCGTGCCGGTGTTCAGCGTGACGAATTCGCGCACCGTGTTGCGGTCGCCGATGATCAGCCGGGTCGGCTCGCCCTTGTACTTCTTGTCCTGCGGCATCCCGCCGATCGAGCAATACCGATAGAAGCGGTTGTCGCGTCCGATGGTGGTCACGCCATCGACCATGCAATACGGGCCGAGCTCGGTGCCGGCGCCGATCGTCACATCGGGGCCCACGACGCAGAACGCGCCGATGACCACGCTGGGGTCGATTTTCGCCGCCGGATCGACGACGGCGGTAGGATGGATGTTTCCTGCCATTTACTCTTCCAGGCTGCGGATCGCGCACATGAGCTTGGCCGACGCCACTTCCTGCCCGTCCACCGTGGCACGCGCTTGGTATTTACAGATGCTGCGGCTCAGGCGCTCGGCTTCGACCTCGATGCGCAACTGGTCACCCGGCACCACCGGGCGGCGGAAACGCGCGCCGTCGATGCCCACCAGGTAGTACGCCGTCTTGGCGCCTTCGCACTTCAGGCCGCCGTTCTCGTCGGTGAACGAGAACAACGCCGAAGCCTGGGCCATGGCTTCCACGATGAGCACGCCCGGCATCACCGGATGGTGGGGAAAGTGGCCGTTGAAAAACGGTTCATTGATCGAGACGTTCTTGATGGCGACGATGGATTTGCCGGGCACCATTTCGACGACGCGATCAATCAGCAGCATCGGGTAACGATGCGGCAGCCTCTCCATGATCCCCTTGATGTCGAGTTCCATTTTTCTGTGAATTCCTGCGTAATGAATTAAATCTGTCGGCGCCGCGAGCGCCAGGGCGGCATGGCGGCGCCCTAGTCTTTTTCCAGCGTCCGCAAGCGGCGGCGCAATTGCGCCAACTGTTGTATCACGGCGGCGTTGCGCTGCCATTCGCCATGTTCCGCATACGGGTACACCCCGGTATAGCGGCCAGGCTTGGAAACATTGGACGTCACCGCGGTGCCGCCCGAAATGTGTACGTCGTCGCCCAGCGTCAGGTGCCCTGACAGCATGGCCGCGCCGCCGATGGTGCAGCGCTCGCCGATGGTCGTGGACCCCGCCACGCCGACGCACGCCGCGATCGCGGTGTAGGCGCCGATACGGCAGTTGTGGGCCACCATGATCTGGTTGTCGAGCTTGACGCCATTGCCCACGACGGTGTCTTCGAGCGCGCCGCGGTCGATGGTCGTATTGGCCCCGATTTCGACGTCGTCGCCCACCGTCACCCCGCCCAACTGGGGAATCTTGCCCCAGGCGCCCTTGCCCAGCGACGGATCCGGCGCGAAACCGAAGCCGTCTGCGCCGAGCACCGCGCCGCTGTGGATGATGGCGCGCGCGCCGATCTTGACGCCTTCGTACAGCGTGACATGCGCATGCAGGCGGCTGTCCGGGCCGATCGACGAGCCAACGCCGATCACGCAGCCGGCGCCCAGCACGCTGCCGCGGCCGATGCGCGCGCCCGATTCGATCACGCAATTCGGACCGATACGCACGTCTTCCTCGATGTGCGCATCAGGCGCGACCACGGCCGAGGGATGCGTGGACGCGGGCAGGGCCGGACGCCGCGCGGCGTCGAACCACTGCGCCACGCGGGCGTAAAGCAGATACGGATGCTTGCAGACGACCAGCGTGAAACGCGGCCGATCGGCGCCGGCGGCTTCCAGCGTCTCGGCCACGTCGGCCGAGACGATCACCGCCCCCGCCTGCGTGGCGGCGAGCTGGCTCTGGTACTTGGGATTGGCCAGGAAACTGATCTCATGGCCGCTGGCCGAAGCCAGGGTGCCGATGCCGCAGACCCGCAAGGGGTCTGCGCCGGCGGGCGCGCTGATGCGCCAGTCCATGCCCTGGGTATTGGCGGCGCTCAACAGCGCTTCGAGCGTCGGCGCGCGGGCAAGATCCAGTAGAACCGGCATACGGCGACTGCAGCTTACTTGCCCAGGCTCTGGATCACCTTGTCGGTGATGTCGATGCGCGGGTTGACCGTGACGGCGTCCTGGATGATCAGGTCGTAGTTTTCCTGTTCAGCGATGCGCTTGATGGCCTCGTTGGCCTTCGTCACGATGCTGGAAAACTCTTCGTTGCGGCGGCGGTTGAAGTCTTCCTGGAATTCGCGGCGCTTGCGCTGCAGGTCGGTATCCAGGTTCGACAGCTCCCGCTGGCGCTTGACGCGGTCGGACTCGGACAGCACGGGCGCATCCTTGTCGAACTTCTCGGCTTGCGAACGCAGGCTGGAGTTCAGACGCTGCAGTTCGTCGTCACGCTTCTTGAATTCGGCTTCGATCTTGCTTTGCGCCGTCTTGGCCGGACCGGATTCACGCAGGATCCGCTCGGTGTTGACGAAGCCGATCTTGGTGTTCTGAGCCTGAGCGGGCACCGCCGCGACGGAACCGAGAATGAGCGCACCCACCAGGGCAATGGAGCCGCCCAGCTTGCCACGACGATTAACGCGCGGCGAATTCGATGATTTAAGTGCGAAGTCAGACATCATGAAAATCTCACCTTCCAGTAAGGCAAAGCCAAAGTATGTATTGTGCCACTAAACGACAAGGGAGCCGGGCCAGGAGGCCTCTCCCTTGTTTTCAAGCGTAACGCCAGCGCTTAGAACCCGGTTCCGATCTGGAACTGGAAGCTCTGCTTGTCGTCGCCCGGCTTGGCATTGAGCGGACGCGCGTACGACAGTTGCAGCGGGCCCATCGGCGACTGCCACGACAGGCCGATACCCGCCGAGAAACGCCAGCCGCAAGGATCGTCGACCTCGCTGCCCGGCTTGCCGTTGGTGCACGACAGGCCGCTGCCCGCGCCCACCTGGCCCGCATCGCTGAAGATGAACCAGCGCAGCGTGCGGTCCTTGGACGCGCCCGGGAACGGCAGGTACAACTGCGCGTTCGCCACGATGCGGCGCGAACCGCCCAGGTAGTCGCCCGTGACCGGATCGCGCGGACCCAGCGACGAACCTTCGTAGCCGCGCACCGTGCCAATACCGCCGGCGTACACGTCCTTGATGATCGGGTAGTCCTTGCCGCCGTAGCTCTGGCCCCAGTCGACCATGCCGTTCAGCGCCAGGGTGTACGAATTGCCCAGCGGGATGAAGTACTGCTGCTGACCGGTGAGCATGTAGTACTTCAGGTCGACCGTCGAGAAGTCGCTCTTCAAGCGGGTGTACGAACCCTTGGTCGGCGCCAGGGCGCTGTCGCGGGTGTCGTTGGACCAGCCGGCGGTGAAGATCACCGAGTTGGTCGCATCGCCGTACTGGTCGACGAACTTGCGGTAGGCCAGCGGCGAATTCGAGAACAGATCGATCTGGTTGCGCTCGAGGTTGGCGCCCAGGAAGATCCGGTCGTACTCGGAGATCGGCACGCCGAAGTTCATGCCCAGGCCCATGGACTTGACGCGGTAGTCGCCGTCGTTGTTGTTCCAGGGCTCGGTCACGCGGTAGTAAGCGGACGTGGTGCGGCTGATGCCGTCCTTGGTCCAGTACGGGTCGGTGTGCGACAGCACCACCGCGCGGTTGCTCTTGCTGGTGTTCAGTTGCAGCGTGAGGTTGGTGCCGCTGCCGAACACGTTGTCTTCGCTGATGCCGGCCGACAGGATCGCCTTTTCGGACGAACCGTAGCCCACGCCCAGGTTGATCATGCCGGTGGGCTTTTCCTTCACGTCGACGTTGACGTCGACCTGGTCGGGCGAGCCCGGCACCGGATCGGTCTTGACGTTGACGTCGCTGAAGTAGCCCAGGCGGTCGACGCGGTCGCGCGAGGTCTTGATGTCCTTGGCGTCGTACCAGGCGGCTTCCTGCTGGCGCATTTCGCGGCGCACGACTTCGTCGCGCGTGCGGGTGTTGCCGCCGATCTGGATGCGGCGCACGTAAACGCGGCGGCTCGGATCGACGTAGAACGTCAGGTCGGCCTCGTGCTTGGCGCGGTCGAGCTGCGGGTTCGGGTTGACGTTGGCGAAGGCGTAGCCCAGTTCACCCAGGTAGTCGGTGATGGCCTTGGCCGAATCGTTGGCCTTGGCCGCCGAGAACGTTTCGTCGGGCTTGATCTTGACCAGGTTGTTGATTTCCTGGTCCAGGCCGATCAGATTGCCCGCCAGCTTGACGCTGCGCACCTTGTACGGCTCGCCTTCATGGACCGTGATGGTGATGCGGATGTCCTTGCGGTCGGGCGAGATCGTCACCTGGGGCGGCTCGACCGTGAATTCCAGGTAGCCGCGGTCCAGGTAGAACGAACGCAGGCGTTCGAGGTCGCCTTCGAGCTTTTCCCGCGAGTACTTGTCGGTATCGGTGTACCAGGTCAGCCAGCCCGGCGTGGTCAGCTTGAATTCGTCGAGCAGGTCGCTTTCCGAGAAGGCCTTGTTGCCGACGAAGCGGATTTCCTGGATGCGGGCGACCGAGCCTTCGAACACGTCGAAGCTCACGCCAACGCGGTTGCGCGGCAGCGGCGTGACGGTGGAGGTGACCTCGACGCCGTACTTGCCCTTGGACAGATACTGCTGCTTGAGTTCGTATTCGGCGCGCTCGAGCATCGAGCGGTCGAAAATCCGGCCTTCGGCGAAACCCACCTGCCCCAGCGACTTGGTAATGGCCTTGGAATCGAACTCACGCATGCCGTTGAAATTCACGGATGCAATCGTCGGACGCTCCTGGACCACCACGACCACGACATTATTGTCGGTCTGGATCTGCACGTCGGTGAAAAATCCCGTGCCGTACAGGCGGCGAACGGCCTCGGTGGCCTCTTCCTCGGTGAATTTCTCACCGACCTTGACGGGCAGATAACCGAAGACGGTGCCGGCGTCGGTTCGCTGGATCCCCTCTACGCGGATATCCCGCACGACAAAAGGGTCGAAGGCGTGAGCCATGCCTGGCAGCAGCAATGCGGCGATCAGACTCGGCACTACGCCCGGCAGTACACCCTTTTTGTGATGAAACATCCGGCGAAAAGACATCCTTGAGTATCCTCGGTCGTGCAAATGGCGGGGGATTTTATGCTAATTGGCGCTTAAGTGAACAAGCGCGTGAAATCATTGAACAACGCAAGCCCCATCAGGCTTGCCAATAAACCAATGCCTGCGCGCTGTCCGATATCGATCCACCGTGCGGGCGGCGGACTGCCCCGCACAATTTCGACGAGATAGTACAGCAGATGGCCACCGTCCAGCATAGGAATGGGCAGCAAATTTAGTACGCCCAGGCTGATGCTGATCAACGCGATATAGGCGATATACGCAACAATGCCGATGCGGGCGGTCTGGCCGGCATAATCGGCGATCGTGACCGGGCCGCTGACATTGCGCCAGGAAACGTCCCCCGTGACCATGCGGCCCATCATGCGCAGCGAAAACAGGGCGGTGTCCCAGGTGCGGACGGCGCCGCGCCAGAGGCTGTCGAAGACGCCGTAGCGCACCGTCACCATGGGCACGTCGCCGCCTAGCTGGACGCCGAGCCGGCCGATGACCTGGCCGTTGACCGTTTCGGCGCGCGGCGTGACATTCACGGAAATCTGGGCGCCATCGCGCGCCACCGTCAGGGCCAGCGTCTTGCCCGCGCTGTCCTGGATCTGCTTTACCAGCGCGCCGGTGTCCAGCGTGGGCTGGCCATCGACGGCCAGGATCAGGTCGCCCGCGCGCAGGCCGGCCGCCTGCCCTTCGCCGCCATCGTTGACGACGCGCACGGCGGGCTTGGGTTGGGCCAGGCGGATGCCGGCGGCCAGCAGCGGATCGCCGCCGGCCGGATCCATGGCGTTGGCCGGCAGGGTCAGTTCCCGTTGCTGCGATGCACCACCGGGGGTGCCGACTTCGATCTGGGTGCGGCCACCCGTGGCCATCACGTCCATCAGGCGCCAGCGGGCGTCCGACCACGACGCGACCTCCTGGCCGTCGATGGCCAGGATGCGGTCGCCCGCCACCAACCCGGCGCGCGCCGCGGGCGTATCGGCAGCGGGTTGGGCGATGACAGCCACCGGCTCCTCGGTGCCCGCCATGTTCAGGCCGGCATACAGGAAGACCGCGAGGATGAGATTGAAAATGGGACCGGCGGCAACGATCGCGATGCGCTTGCCGACCGATTTGTTGTTGAAGGCGCCTGCCGCTTCGGCCGGGCTGGCGCCCGCCGGGGCATCGTCCTGCATCTTGACATAGCCGCCCAGGGGCAAGGCCGACAGGGCCCATTCGGTGCCATGGCGGTCGGTGCGGCGCAGGACCACCTTGCCGAAGCCGACCGAAAAGCGCAGCACCTTGACGCCGCACAGCCGCGCCACCCAATAGTGCCCCAACTCATGGAAAATGATCAGGGAGCCAAGCGCAACGGCAAAGGCCAGCAGGGTGAAAAGCATCGGGGTCAGGAAATCAAGGAATCAACGCACGGGAAAAACGGCGCACGGTCCGGGGAACGATCCATGCGCCATCACGCCAGGCCGAGATTGCCGGCGTAAACGCGCGCGGCGGCATCCAGCGCCAGCACATCGTCAAGACTATTGAGCGTAACAGATGATTGCCCCCCCTGCCACTCCAGGGTCGCCTCGATAACCCGCGGTATCCAGGTATACCCCAGACGGCCCGCCAGGAAGGCGTCCACCGCCACCTCATTGGCCGCGTTCAGGGCGATGCAGGCGCCCTGCCCGGCACGCAGCGCCTCGAACGCCAGCGCCAGGCACGGGAATCGCGCCAGGTCCGGCTTTTCGAAATCGAGCCGGCCCAGACGGGTCAGGTCCAGCGGCCCCACGCCGCTGTCCAGGCGCTCGGGAAAGCCCAAGCCGTAGGAGATCGGCGTGCGCATGTCGGGCTGGCCCAATTGCGCCAGGATCGAGCCGTCGTCGTATTCGACCATGGAGTGAATCACGCTCTGCGGATGCACCACGACCTCGATGCGGTCGGCCGGCATGGCAAACAGCCAGTGCGCCTCGATCACCTCCAGGCCTTTGTTCAGCATGGTGGCGGAATCGACCGAGATCTTGCGGCCCATGCTCCAGTTGGGATGGGCGCAGGCCTGCGCCGGCGTCACCTCGTGCAGGTCCTCCAGGTCGCGGCCCCGGAACGGGCCGCCGGAGGCGGTCAGCAGCAGTCGGCGCACGCCCGGCGCCGGCGCATCGGGCGCCCCGGCCCGGCCGCCATGGGGCAGACACTGGAAAATCGCATTGTGTTCGCTGTCGATGGGGAGCAATTCGGCGCCGTTGTCGCGAATTGCCTGCATGAACAGCGAGCCGGCGGCGACCAGCGCTTCCTTGTTGGCCAGCAAGACCCGCTTGCCGGCACGCGCCGCGGCCAAGGCCGCGGGCAGGCCGGCAGCGCCGACGATGGCCGCCATGACGGCGTCGCACTGCGCATCCGCCGCCGTATCGGCCAGGGCCTGCGCGCCGATCCGGATTTCCGGCGCGGCCTGCCCGGCCGGCCAGGCCGCCACGAATTTGTCACGCGCCTTGGCATCGGGCACCACGACCACCGCGGCGCGGCTGGCCAACGCCTGCTCGGCCAGCCGTTCCATGCGGCTGTAGGCAGACAGGGCATACACCGCCAGGCGATCCGGATGGCGAGCGATCACGTCCAGCGTGCTCTCGCCAATCGAGCCGGTCGATCCCAGCACCACGACGCGTTGAAAAGCCGTCAAAACAACACTCCAGACAAGATTAGCGCCAACGGCGCGACCGGCAGGATCGCGTCGATACGGTCATAGACCCCGCCGTGCCCCGGCAGCAGCGCGCTGGAATCCTTGCGGCCCGCGCGGCGCTTGAGCAACGACTCGAACAGGTCGCCGATGATGGATAGCACGCCCAGCAACGCCGCGATCGGCAGCGCCAGCCAGAACGACCAGTGCGCCACCAGCGCATGGCCGAACGTGCCGTCCCACAGGCTCGACAGGCCGATCCAGATGACGGCGCCCAGCACGCCGGCGACCGCGCCGGCCACCGTCTTGCCCGGGCTGACCCGCGGCGCCAGTTTACGCTTGCCGAATGCGCGGCCGGCGAAATAGGCGGCGATATCGGCGACCCAGACCAGGGCCAGCAACGACACCACGAAGGCGGCGCCGCGCGCCATGAACATCTGGGCCAGCACCGCCCAGGCGGTGAACGCGGCGGGGACCGAAAACAGCGACCACCCCAGATTCGCCGGCGCCGCGTCGGATCGGCCGCGCACCACGGCGGCGGTGGCCCCGAACAGCCAGACCACGGCAACCAGCGGCGCGGCGTAGCGCAGGATCCAGGACGGATCCGCGATGCCGTCGCGCTGGCCCGACAACCAGGCCGACGCCAGGGCCAGCATGGCCGCGAACAACAGGACGGGAATGCCCGCGGCGATCACGGACGACGGCGGTTGCGGCAGCGTCAGGCGCAGCCACTCCCAATTGGCGCAGGCCGCCGCCAGCGCGAGCAACGCCACGAACCACCAGGGATTGGCGCTCATCATTGCGGCCGCCAGGACGGCGAGCAGGACGATGGCGGTAACGATACGCTGGCCCAACATGGTGACGATCTCCTCGGGTCGACCCACAGCCGCCGCGCGCGGGGCACGGCGAGCCGCGGCCGGACTATTTTTCGCCGGTTTCGGTGAGCTGGGCGCTGGTGCGGCCGAAGCGGCGCTCGCGCGTCCGGTACCAGTCAAATGCCTGGCGCAGTTCGTCGGCGCCGAAATCCGGCCAGTAGCGGTCCGTGAAATAGAACTCCGCGTACGCCATCTGCCAGATCAGGAAATTGGAAATGCGCTGCTCGCCGCCGGTGCGGATGAACAGGTCGGGCTCGGGCGCCCAGGACATGGAAAGATGCCGCGCCAGGCGCTCTTCGTCGACCCGCTCCGGATGCGCCGCCAGCTCGGGCTCGGCCGCCAGCATCGCGCGGGTGGCCTGCAGGATGTCCCAGCGACCGCCGTAGTTGGCGGCCACCGTCAGGTGCAGGCGGTCATTGTGGGCGGTGCGCGCCTGAGCGGCGAAGATCAGTTCCTGCAGGCGCGGCTCGAACGCGGACAGATCGCCGATGACGTGCAGGCGCACGCCCTGCTCTTCCAGCTTGCCGACTTCGCGCTCCAGCGCCTGCACGAACAGGCGCATCAGCAGCGACACCTCCTCGGCAGGCCGGCGCCAGTTCTCGGAACTGAAGGCGAACAGCGTCAGGTAGCGCACCCCCGCGCGGCCGCAGGCCTCGACCACGCGGCGCACCGCCTGCACCCCCTTGGCATGCCCGGCCGTGCGTGGCAACAGCCGCCGCGTCGCCCATCTGCCGTTGCCATCCATGATGATGGCCACGTGCTCCGGGATGTCGCGGGTATCGGGAACCGCCTGGGTAGAACTGGTTGCCATGGGTCTGGGGAGCGCCGTCGACCGGCGTAAAACAGGGAATACGGGGAAAAACCCGCGCCGTCGATCCACCGCTGCGTCAGTGTGCTGCGAAGCAATGGATAGGACGGCGCGAAGGCAAAAATCCTGGGACCGGGGCGGCTTGCTGCCCGCTCCGGCTCTGCAAGGATTATACGGTCATGATTTCCGCTTCTTTTTGGGCAACCATCTTGTCGATGTCGGCCACGTTGCGGTCGGTCAGCTTCTGGACGTCGTCCTGGGCGCGACGCTCGTCGTCCTCGGAGATTTCCTTGTCCTTGACCAGCTTCTTCAAGGTGTCGTTGGCTTCGCGGCGCAGATTGCGCACGGCCACCTTGGCGTCCTCGCCTTCGCTGCGCACGACCTTGGTCAGGTCGCGGCGGCGCTCTTCGGTCAGGGCCGGCATCGGCACGCGGATGGTATCGCCCATGGACATGGGGTTCAGGCCCAGGTCCGATTCGCGGATGGCCTTCTCGATCGCGGCGGCCATGCTCTTTTCGTAGGGCTGGACGCTGATGGTGCGCGCGTCGATCAGGTTCACGTTGCCGACCTGGCTGATCGGCACGGGCGAACCGTAGTACTCGACCTGCACGTGGTCCAGGATGCCGGTGTGGGCGCGGCCCGTGCGGATCTTGGCCAGGTTGGTCTTGAGCGTGTCAAGCGACTTGGCCATCCTGGCTTCGGCGGATTTGCGGATTTCTGCGACGCTCATGGATTTTCCTTTTCTTTAAACGTGTACCAACGTGCCTTCGTCTTCGCCGCTGACGACGCGCTTGAGCGCGCCCGACTTATTGATCGAAAACACCTTGATCGGCAGCTTCTGGTCGCGGCACAGGGCGAACGCCGTGGCGTCCATGACTTCCAGGCGGCGGACGATGGCCTCGTCGAAGCTGATGCGCGCGTAGCGCGTGGCGGAAGGATCCTTGTTGGGATCCGCGCTGTAGATGCCGTCGACCTTGGTGGCCTTCAGCACGATCTCCGCGCCGATCTCGGCGCCACGCAGGGCGGCCGCGGTATCGGTCGTGAAGAAGGGGTTGCCGGTGCCCGCGGCGAAGATGACGACCTTGCCTTCTTCGAGGTAACGCAGGGCCTTGGGGCGGATGTACGGTTCGACGACCTGGTCGATGTTCAGGGCCGACTGCACGCGGGTGTCGATACCCTTGTGCTTGAGCGCGTCCTGCAGGGCAAGCGCGTTCATGATGGTGGCCATCATGCCCATGTAGTCGGCGGTGGCGCGGTCCATGCCCTGCGCACCCGGGGCGACGCCACGGAAGATGTTGCCACCGCCGATGACGATGGCCAGCTCGACGCCAGTGGCGGCGACTTCGGCGATCTCATCGGTCATGCGGACGATGGTGGCGCGATTGATGCCGAATGCATCGTCGCCCATCAGCGCCTCGCCGGAAAGTTTGAGAAGAACCCGTTTGTATGATCTGCTGCTCATAGGTGATATCCCGAAGAACATTCCGACGAAAGTGTAAGACAAGAAATAGGCCGGACTAGAAAATATCTAGCGCCGGCCTGTAAGGACTACCCCGAGATCAGGCGCGGCCGGCGGCGGCGGCGGCAACCTCAGCGGCGAAGTCGCTGGTCTTCTTCTCGATACCTTCGCCGACGACGAACAGCACGAACTTGGTGATCGAGGCGCCCTTGGCCTTGAGCATCTGTTCGACGGTGTTCTTGTCGTCCTTGACGAAAGGTTGCGACAGCAGCGTGACTTCCTTCAGGAACTTCTGCACCGAGCCTTCGACCATCTTGGCGACGATTTCAGCCGGCTTGCCCGATTCGGCGGCCTTCTGCTCGGCGACCGAGCGTTCGGCGGCGATGTCGGCCGGGTTCACGCCGTCGGCGTTCAGGGCCTTCGGCTTGGTCGCGGCGATGTGCATCGCCAGGTCCTTGCCCACTTCCTCGGCGCCGGCGTATTCCACCAGCACGCCGATCTTGCCGCCGTGCACGTAGCTGGCCAGCGCGTTCGGGGTCTGGATGCGCTCGAAGCGGCGGATCGAGATGTTTTCGCCGATCTTGCCGATCAGGGCGGTACGGGTCGATTCGATGGTGCCGTCGCCGTAGGGCAGCGCCGACAGGGCGGCCACGTCGGCGGGGTTCTGGGTGGCGACCAGCTCGGCCAGCTTGTTGACGAATGCGACGAAGTCGTCGTTCTTGGCAACGAAGTCGGTTTCGCAGTTCACTTCGATGACGGCGCCTTGCTTGGCGTCGGCCGAGATGAACAGGCCGATCAGGCCTTCGGCCGTGACGCGGGCGGCAGCCTTGCTGGCCTTGTTGCCCAGCTTGACGCGCAGGATCTCTTCAGCGCGGGCCAGGTCGCCTTCGGCTTCCGTCAGGGCCTTCTTGCACTCCATCATGGGCGCATCGGTCTTTTCGCGCAGTTCCTTGACCAGGGCGGCGGTAATTTCAGCCATGTTAGCTCCAAATTTTGCTAAGACATGCCCCGGCGGGCCGGGGCATTGGTGTGATTCGATGAGACGTCCGCAAGCTGCGGATGAGGAAGGCGGGAGTCCGCCTTCGCACTGCCGGCGAGGCGGGGGCACGCCGCATTCCGCGACCGCCCCCTGACACTAACCGCCGGACATGACAGCAGGCTTAGGCCTGGTTGTCCTGCACTTCGACGAACTCTTCCTGGCCTTCGCCGATTTCCTCGACCAGACCGTTCAGGTTCTGTTCGCGGCCTTCCAGCACGGCGTCGGCGATGCCCTTGGCGTACAGCGCGATGGCCTTGGCCGAGTCGTCGTTGCCGGGGATCACGTAGTCGATGCCGTCGGGCGAGTGGTTGGTGTCAACCACGGCGACCACGGGGATGCCCAGGGTCTTGGCTTCGGCGATGGCGATCTTGTGGTAGCCGACGTCGATCACGAACATGGCATCGGGCAGGCCGTTCATGTCCTTGATGCCGCCGATCGACTTGTTCAGCTTTTCCAGTTCGCGCTGGAACAGCAGGCCTTCCTTCTTGATCATGCGCTCGGCGCCGCCTTCGGCGACCACGGCTTCCATGTCCTTCAGGCGCTTGACCGAGGTCTTGACCGTCTTGAAGTTGGTCAGCATGCCGCCGAGCCAGCGGGCATCGACGTAGGGCATGCCGCAACGGGCGGCTTCGGCGGCGACCAGCTCGCGGGCGGCGCGCTTGGTGCCGACGAACAGGATGTTGCCACCGCGAGCAGCAAGCTGCTTCACGAACTTGGTGGCTTCCTGGTACTTATCAACCGTCTTTTCCAGGTTGATGATGTGAATCTTGTTGCGATGGCCGAAGATGAAGGGGGCCATCTTGGGGTTCCAGTAGCGGGTCTGGTGACCGAAGTGGACACCCGCTTCCAGCATTTCGCGCATCAAAGACATAACTTTCTCCAAGGGTTGATTTCTTGCGCCGCACCTGCATCAGCCTGTGGCTGACACCCTGGGTGGTGTTGCGCGCGATTTCCCGCACCTGCGGGATGAACAGAATTTTAACCGGGCCGGCCGATCACTGCCGCACTACTCCGACGTGCCGGGCATGTGCCCTGCGCGCCTTGCTGCCACGCTGCCGCGATAAACCCAGACGGCCGCCACGACGAAGCGCCTGGCGCCGCTTGCACGCATCGCGCCGTCCGACCCGCCAGGAAATTCCTGGCAGTTTCTTCCAGCGCACCCGGACCTGTTTTGTTGGCAGCGAAATCCAGTTCATTCGCGCCATGGCTTTTCAACCATTGCGCGCATCAGTCGCCGGGGGCGGTTCTTCAGGAAAACCTCCAGGAACTGGAAACCTTCCAAGAACTTAAGCCGGCAGCCACCTTGAACCTGCATCGCTGCTCGAAAACGTGACCGGGCTTGCGAGCACGCAGCGCCCCGACCTGTGTCGATGCAAGCCCCCCGCCCGCCCCGGCCCGCCGCCTGCTCTCGTCCGCTGTGCCGCCGTGCTTCCCGGAACCTGGCGACTGGCCCGAACCCCCACCACAACCTTCGCTTGCGATGAAACTCCGAAGCCCGCCACCGATCTCACAAGAAGCGGTGTGGCCCAACGTACCAAATCAGACAACCAACCGGGTGGCCTGGAAGATTCCATCCCCACCCGCCGGGATCGGCGCTTGCCGCTACCCAGATTGCTCCCCAAAATTTTAGGGAAGCCTATAATTCTACTATTCTTTCAAGCAGACATTCAAGCGAGATTCGTCAGTCATTCCATGGGCACCATTACCAATCCGGCCGACCTGGCCAAGATGCGCGCGGCCTGCCAGGACGCCGCCAAAGTCCTCGATTTCATCACCCCCTACGTCAAGCCTGGCGTCACCACCGGGGAACTGGACCGCCTCTGCCTGGAATACCTGACCGACGAACTCAAGGTGAAGTCCGCCACGGTGGGCTATGCCCCGCCCGGCTACCCGCCCTTCCCTGGCGCCATCTGCACCTCGGTCAATCACCAGGTGTGCCACGGCATCCCGGGCGACAAGGCCTTGAAAAACGGGGACTCCCTCAACATCGACGTCACCATCATCAAGGACGGCTGGTTCGGCGACACCAGCCGCATGTACGCCGTGGGCGAACAGTCGATCCTGTCGCGCCGCCTGACCGACATCACCTTCGAGTGCATGTGGAAAGGCATCCAGCAGGTAAAAAACGGGGCCACATTAGGCGACATCGGCAACGCCATCCAGAAGCATGCCGAGTCCAACGGCTTTTCGGTGGTGCGCGAGTTCTGCGGCCACGGCATCGGCCAGCGCTTTCACGAAGACCCGCAAGTGCTGCACTACGGCAAGCCGGGCACCGGAGTGAAATTGGTGACGGGTATGCTGTTCACCATCGAGCCCATGATCAACGCCGGCCGCCGCGAGATCCGCCAGTTGTCCGACGGCTGGACGGTCGTGACGCGCGACCACAGCCTGTCGGCGCAATGGGAGCATGCTGTGTGCGTCACCGACACCGGCTACGAGGTCCTGACCCTGTCGCCCGGCATGCCCAAGCCGCCTGCCTTCATCACCGAACCGATCGTCATCCCCGCCGTCTGACCCCGGCCCGTCCGCCACCATGACCGCCGACATTCTCAGCACCCTGCGCGAACGCATCCAGGAATCCCGGCGCGCCGCGGTGGCCCAGTTCCGCGAGCACGAACGCCCCGATACGCTGCTGGGCGAACTGCGCCGCATCGTGGACGCGGCGCTGCGCGACCTGGTCAAGCACTATCCCCTGCCCGCCGGCGCCACGCTGGCCGCGGTGGGCGGCTACGGCCGCGGCGAACTGTATCCGCACTCGGACGTCGACCTGCTGATCCTGCTGCCGCACGCCCCCACCGCCGACGACGAATCCGCCATCGAGCAACTGGTCGCCTCGCTCTGGGACCTGGGCCTGGAGCCCGGCCACAGCGTGCGCACCATCGAGGACTGCGAGCGCGAGGCCGACGCCGACATCACGGTGGAAACCGCGCTGCTGGAATCGCGCTGGCTGGCCGGCAGCCGCGCGCTGATGAAAAAGTTCGAGGCCGCCACCCAGTCGCGACTGGACGCGCGCGCGTTCTTTCGCGCCAAGCGCGTCGAGATGCAGCAGCGCCACGCGCGCTACCAGGACACGCCCTATGCGCTCGAACCCAATTGCAAGGAATCGCCCGGCGGCCTGCGCGACCTGCAGGTGATCCTGTGGATGGCGCGCGCGGCCGGCTTCGGCGAGAACTGGCGCGCGGTGGCGCAGGCAGGTCTGCTGACCCCGTCCGAGGCGCGCGACCTGCGCAAGGCGGAACAGGCTTTCAAGCGCCTGCGCATCGAATTGCACCTGCTGGCCAAGCGGCGCGAGGACCGCGTGCTGTTCGACCTGCAGCCGGCCCTGGCCGAGGTCTACGGCATCCACGCCACGGCCACCCGGCGCGGCAGCGAACTGCTGATGCAGCGCTACTACTGGGCCGCGCGCCTGGTGACGCAGCTCAACGGCATCCTGGTGCAGAACATCGAGGAACGCCTGTTCCCGCGCCCCGACAGCGATGCGCGCGACATCGACGACGATTTCCGCAACCTGCGCGACCGCCTCGACATCATTCGCGACGACGGCTTCGAGCGCAACCCGACGCTGTTGCTGCGCGCCTTCCTGGTGATGCAGCAGCATCCCGAGCTGACCGGCATGTCGGCGCGCACACTGCGCGCCATCTGGCACTCGCGCCATCGCATCGACGCGCAGTTCCGCCGCAACCCGGTCAACCGCAAGCTGTTCCTGCAGATCCTGCAGCAGCCGCGCGGCGTCGTGCACGAGCTGCGCCGCATGACCATGCTGAACATCCTGCCGCGTTACCTGCCGGTATTCCGCCGCATCGTCGGCCAGATGCAGCACGACCTGTTCCACGCCTACACGGTGGACCAGCACACGCTGGCGGTGGTGCGCAACCTGCGCCGCTTCACCATGCCCGAGCACGCCCAGGAATATCCGCTGGCCAGCCAACTGATCGCCGGCCTGGACCGCCATTGGCTGCTGTACGTCGCGGCGCTGTTCCATGACATCGCCAAGGGCCGCGGCGGCGACCACTCCGAGCTGGGCGCGCGCGAGGTGCGCAAGTTCGCCCACGACCATGGCATGGAGCCGGAAGACGCCAAGCTGGTTGAATTCCTGGTGCGCCAGCACCTGCTGATGTCGGCCGTGGCGCAAAAGCGCGACCTGTCCGATCCCGCCGTGATCCAGGACTTCGCCGCCACGGTCAAGGACGAACGCCACCTGACCGCGCTATACCTGCTGACAGTGGCCGATATCCGCGGCACCAGTCCCAAGGTCTGGAACGCCTGGAAGGGCAAGCTGCTCGAGGACCTGTACAAGCTGACCCTGGCCGCGCTGGGCGGCGCCCATGCCGATGCCCACACCGTCCTGACCGAACGCCGCGAGGAGGCCGCGCGCCTGACCCGCCTGGCGGGCCTGCGCGACGACGCGCGCGAAGCGTTCTGGAGCCAGCTCGACGTGGCCTACTTCCTGCGCCACGACGCCTCCGATATCGCCTGGCATACGCGCCACCTGTATCACCAGGTGGCGCCGGCCCACGCGGTGGTGCGCGCCCGCCCCACCGAACAAGGCGAAGGCCTGCAGATCATGGTCTACACGCGCGACGTGCCCGACCTGTTCGTGGCCATCTGCGGCTACTTCGACGCCAAGTCGCTGTCGGTGCAGGACGCCCGCATCCACACCACCCGCCACGGCTGGGCGCTGGACAGCTTCATCGTGCTGCTGCCCGAAGGCGCCAGCGACCTGCGCGCGCAGGCCACGCTGGTCGAGCACGAACTGGCCGAGCGCCTGAAGGACGCCAAGACGGCCGCCCAGGCCCCCGCCGCCCGCGGCGGCTACTACGGCCGCGGCCGCCAGTCGCGCATGTCGCGGGTGTTCCCGATCATGCCGCAGGCCGAGCTGCAGCCGGACGAGCGCAGCACCTCGTGGCGCCTGTCGGTCACCGCGACCGACCGCCCCGGCCTGCTGCACGCCCTGGCGCGGGTCTTCGCCCAGCATGAAGTGAACCTGCTGATGGCCAAGATCATGACGCTGGGCGACCGCGTGGAGGACGTCTTCATCGTCGATGGCGCGACGCTGACGCGGCCGCGCAGCCAGATGCAGTTCGAGCGCGACATCCTCGATGCGCTGGCCGGCGACGAGGTCCGGCAACAGGCCGCCTGAAGCCGGACCGGCGCCCCATCGCCAGACAGCCGCCGACCGCATACAATCCGGTTTTCGGCTTGGCGATACCGTGCGATGGAGCTAAACGAATACCTGCGGGTGCTGGGAACCAGCTTCTTTTTCGCGCTGGCGACGCTGCTGCCGTTTCTGAACCCGCCGGCGATCGCGCCCATCTTCCTGTCCCTGACCGAAGGCGCCTCGTCCGCCACCCGCACGGTGCTGGCCAAGCGCGTCGCCGTCAACGTCGGCCTGATGCTCATCGTCGCCATGGTCGCCGGCAACGTGCTGTTGAGCTTTTTCGGCATTTCGCTGTCGATCGTGCGGGTGGGCGGCGGCATGCTGGTCATCGCCAGCGCCTGGCGCCTGGTCAATTCCCCCGATGCCGACACCGAGCGCGTGGCCCGCATGGCCGAATCCTTCACGCCGGAAATGGCCAAGGCGCGCGCTTTCTACCCGCTGACCTTTCCCATCAGTTGCGGTCCCGGCTCGATCGCCGCGGCCATCACGGTAGGCGTGTCGCTGCGCGACCAGAACCACGTGCTGAGCCTGCTGCGCCTGGGGGGTTCGATTCCCGGCATCGTGGTCGTTTCGCTGACCTTGTACGTCTGCCTGCGCTTTGCGGCGCAGATGCTGCACCGGCTGGGCGATAATGGCACCGCCGTTTTCATGCGCATGTCAGCCTTCATCATGCTGTGCCTGGGCGTGCAGATCTTCTGGGAAGGCTCGCGCGAGCTGCTGCTGGGGGTATTGCAGCAGGTCATGCAACCAATTCCGATTCCCAAGGCCTAACGCCTGGCGGCCGGACCGGCCATCCCCCGGGGCCCCGCCCCCGCGAACCCCTTACCTTGCAACAACCATGACTTCTCGTTCAGAACGCCTGCTCCGCCTGATCGCCCTTTTCAGCTTCGGCGCCGTCGGCATCGCCCTGATTTCCCAGTACGTCTTCGACATGCCGCCTTGCGCCTGGTGCGTGATGCAGCGCCTGATCTACCTGGTGATCGGCGTCATCGCCCTGATCGGCGGTTTCGGCGGCGGCCGCGCGCTGACGCGCATCTGCGCGTCCCTGGCCGCCCTGCTGTCGATCAGCGGCATCGCCGCGGCCTGGTACCAGTACACCGTGGCCGCCAAGATGCTGTCGTGCGACCAGACTTTCGCCGACCGCTTCATGACCGGCATCGGCCTGGACGGCAGCGTGCCGTGGCTGTTCGGCATCTACGCCACCTGCATGGACGCGGTCGTGCCGGTGCTGGGCATCGAGTATGCGCTGTGGAGCCTGGCGCTTTTCGTGATCCTGCTGGTCATGGCGCTGGCCGCGGCGTTCGGCCGTGGCCGCGCCTGAGCCGCACGCCTCGCCATTGGAAGCGCCCCACGCCGAACGCCTGCGCGCCCTGGTCCGCTATCGCGCACCGCCTGGGCGGCGCCGCGCCGGACGCGCCCTGGGAGGTGGTGAACCAGGCGCGGGTCCACCTGTGGCGCCGCGACGGCGGCATTGCGCCGCCCCCGCTGGCGTCGCTCGCGGCCGGCATCGCCACCTGGCCGGAGACCGCCACCTGTATCGACGTATCGCTGGACGCCGGCGATCACCTGCGCATCCTGGCGCCGCACGGCCTGGAGGACCTGTTCGACCTGGTGCTGCGGCCCAGCCCCGGACTGCGCGACCCCGCCCTCTACACCCAACGGCTGCGGGCCAAGCGCTACACCGAAAAATGGCCGCGCCTGCGTGTGCGGCACCTGCCTCTTTCCTGACGCGATGAAATACCTGACCGGCTATCCGGAAACGCTGCTGGCGCAGGCTCGCGCGCTGCTCGACCAGGGCAAGCTCGGGCCGGCGTTGCGGGCCCGCTATCCCGCCGGCGCGCATGGCGTGCGCACCGACAAGGCGCTGTACGACTATGTGGTGGACCTGAAGAACACCTACATCCGCAACGGCGCGCCGCTCAGCAAGATCGCCTTCGACAGCAAGATCCACGTGATCCAGCACGCCCTGGGCCAGCATACGTTCATCTCGCGGGTCCAGGGCGGCAAGCTCAAAGCCAAGCACGAGATCCGCGTGGCCACGCTGTTCAAGACGGTGCCGGAGGAATTCCTGAAGATGATCACGGTGCACGAACTGGCGCACCTGAAGGAAAAGGACCACAACAAGGCCTTCTACAACCTGTGCCGCTTGATGGAGCCGCAGTATCACCAGTATGAATTCGACCTGCGGCTGTACCTGACCCACCTGGAGGCCAGCGGCGAGAGCCTGTGGTGAAGCCAGCAAGAATGAGGGAGCAATGCCCTACCCTCCCGCGCCCAGCGCCTTGTACAAGGCAATGCCTGCTTGCAACTGCGCCAGTTGACTGAGGGCAAGCGACTCGCGCACCTGGTTCAGGCTGCGCTGGGCCAGCAGCACCGGCGGGTAGGCGCTTAACCCACGCGCATAGAGCCGGGTCGCCTGTTGCAGGGCCTGTTGGCTATCGGCTGCGGCCTTCTGCAACGCGGCTTGCCGCTGGCGCTCGCTGGTCCATGCCGTCAAGGCGTCTTCCACGTCACGCAAGGCCGCACGCACGTCCCGCTCGTAGACGCGCCGCACGGCGTCGGCGTTGGCCTGCGCCGCCGTCACGCCTGCCTTCGCGCGGCCGGCGTCGAAGAGGGACTGGCTGCCTTGCATCGCCGCCGACCACGCCAGGCTGGCGCCCGAGAACAGGTCGTGGATAACGCTGGCGGTGGTGCCGAACCCCAGGGGAATGCGGAACGAGGGAAAGCGCGCGGCCTCGGCCACGCCGATCTGCGCGGTGGCGGCGGCAAGGCGTCGTTCGTCCGCACGCAGGTCGGGGCGTTGGCGAATGAGGTCCGAAGGCAGTGACAGCGGCAAGTCTTTCGGCATGGGCAAAACGGGCGCGGGCGTTGCGAGGTCGGCATGCCAATCGCCGGGAAATCCGCCCGTCAGCACACCGATGGCATGGCTGAAACGGGCGATGTCCGCATCCAGCAGAGGTGGTAGCGCCTCGGCCGCTTCGCGCTCGGCGCGGGCCTGGGTGACGTCGGCCAGCGTGCCCAGGCCGCTGCGGTGCGCCCATTCGGCCAAGCGCTCGGCTTCGGCCAACGTGCGGATATTGTCCTGCGCGATGGCCAAACGCAGTTGCGCGGCGCGCAGCCCGGCGTAATCGGATGCCAGTTCGGCCACCAGGCTCACTTGCAGCGCGCGATGGTCCTCCGCCAGCGCCTGGATGCCGGCATCGGCGGCCTCGACCGCCCGGCGCGTGCCGCCGAATAGGTCCAGCTCCCAACTGGCATCGAATCCCAGGCGCCAGGTTCGTGCCTGCCCGCCGGGCTGCGCGCCGAGCGCCTTGCTGCCACGCACGGCCTCGCCGGCGGCGCCGACCGAGATTTCAGGCATGGCGGCCGAGGCGATCTGCACGCGTTCGGCGCGGGCCTGACGCAGGCGCGCCAAGGCAATATCCAGGTCCTGGTTATGTGTCAGGGCCTGATCGACCAGGCGGTCGAGCAAGGGATCCTGGAAGGCGCGCCACCAGGAACGCAGGCCATCATGGTCGCCATCGGACATGGCGGCGTCGGCCTCGATCCAGTGCGCGGGCACGTCCAGCACCGGCGGGTGGTAGTCCGGACCCACGGCGGTGCAGCCGGTCAGGGCCGCCAACAGCGAGGCCAGCATTGCCTGTCGAAGGCGCGGCGGCGTGCGAGGGACGGGTGCATGCATGGCTTTGTCCTCACATCCAGCGGTGCAGCAGCGAAATCAGCCGGCCCTGCGGGACCGGCGTGCCTGCGGAAGGCGTGACCTCAATGCTGCCGGTCATGCCGGCGGCCAGCACGACCTCGCGCGGGACATGCTCGAACTCGACGCGCACGGGAATGCGCTGCGCCAGCCGGACCCAACTGAAGCTGGGCTCCACACTCGGCAGACCCTGTGCGTCGGCCTGCTGGTTGCTATCGGCGATGCCACGCCCGATGCTGGCTACCCGCCCTGGCAATACCTGGTCGAAGCCCATCAGGCGGATGCGCGCTGCCGCGCCGGGCTGGATGCCGCGCAGCTTGGTTTCCTCGAAATAGCCGGTGATCCAGAAGCTGTGGGCGTCGATCAGGGCGAGGTTCGGCTGGCCCGCCACGGCGTAGTCGCCCTTGTTCAAGCGCAGGCGCGTGACGTAGCCATCGGTCGGCGCACGCAGTTCGGTACGCGCCAGATCCAGCTTCGCCCTGTCCACGGCGACCCGCGCACCGCGCAGTTCGGCCTGGGCAATGGCAACGGCCTGATTCGCCCGCTGGATGTCCTCGGCAGGCACCAGGCTTTCCATGCCCCGGCGCCGCCGCGCCTCCTCGGTTTTCTGGCGCAGGGATGCCTCGGCCGCTGCCAGCCGCGCCTCGGCCTGGGCCAATTCCAGCGTGAAGCTGGCATTGTCGATGCGATAGAGCACCTCACCCCGATTGACGTATTGGTCGTCCGCGACCGAGACTTCGGCGACGGTGCCTGACACTTCGGGAGCGATGCGCACGATCTGCGCGCTGACGCGGCCATCACGGGTCCATGGGGCGACGACGTAGGCACGCCACAGCGCGCTGACCAGGAACCCCGCGGCAACGACCGCTGCGAGAGTGAGTCCTGCCCGCAGCAGGCCCCGGGCGGGAAATGAACGTTCAGACATAAAGCACCAACAGGGAAACAAGGCAAAGGGAAAGGGCGAACTCGAACAGGCCTGGATGCCACACCCAGCGCAGCATCCCGCTGCGCGCCAGCACGAACCGAAGGCCCAGATAGATCGGCAGAGCCAGGCAGGCGTAGGCAAAGAAGGGCGGCAGGTAGATGCCCGCCAACGAGAATTCACTGAGCATGGGTTTGGCCTCCAGAGGGGGACTGAGCGTCGTTTGCATGGCGCTCCAGCAGCGCGGCGATGTCGAGCAGCACGGCTGTCACGCGCCGCGCGTCATCCATCGAGGCGCCGGACCGCGCCGGCAAACGCGCCAAGGAGGCCGCCGCGCGGCGGGCATGGCGCGCGGCCCGCAGCGGATCACCGGCCCGCTGGCGCATATGGCGCAGCGCGCGTGTCGCCAAGCGCGCCCACTCGGCGTCCTGGGGCGCCTGGCCAAGCCAGCGTCGCAGGCGCAGGACTTCCCGGCCCAGATGCAGGCTGGTCAGCGCCCGGGCAATAGCACGATCCATCGCCTGCGGCTGCGTTTTGAGCAAGGCGCCGAGTTGCGCGATGCGATGCTGCTGGCGCCATTGCCAGGCCGACGCGTCTGCCGGGTCGCCGCCCAAGGCGCCCAGCGCCGCGTCGCGGATGCGCTGGCGCAGGCGCGTGACGTCGCGAGCCCCGTTGCGCGGCAGCACGATCCTGAAGCCCAGCAGCGTGAAACACGTCGCCAGGATCCAGGCGACGGCACCATTGAGGAACAGCGCAAAGTCGTAGCGCATCGGGTTGTCAGCCGCCGCCAGCGTCGTGAACGCCACCAGGTAGGCCACGCCCGCCAAGGCATGGCGCGGCATCGTGGTGGCATACACACCGGGCAGCCAGAACAGGCTCAGGATCACCAGCAGCAGCGGCAGGCCCGAGACGTGAGGCAGCACGATGAAGGTGCACAGGAAGGCCATCGCCACGGCGGCCACCGTGCCCTTGATGAATTCGACCGCACCCAGCGCGGGATTGGGCGCGGTGGACAGCAGCGCGCAGGCCGCCGCCAACCCCGCCAGCATCATGTTGCCTTCCGTCCAGCCGGTGGCGATCCAGAAGGCGCCGCCCATCAGCACGGTCAACAAAGCGCGTACGCCGTTCTGAAGGGCTGCCACCGTGTCGCGGTGGAATGGCACGGACACGCGCGCCGGCGTCGGCCTGGGTTGGTGGAAACGCTCGTTGCCTTCGAGGGCTTGCTGGTAATCGTCGAGTTGCTCGAGCAAGCGATCGCCCGCGATCATTAGTGTGGCCTGCTCGGAGGCGTCGTCGAACGAGGTGGCGGTGAGCGCGGCCACCAGCCGGGCGCGCAGGTCGGTCAACAGCCGGATGGCACGCGCTCTTCCGGCCGAGCCAGGCTCCTGCGCCAGCGACTGGCCCACCTCCCGCCATGCCCTTTCCCAGTCCGGCCGCAACGCTCTCAGTGCAGCGAGACTGGCGCTTTGCCCGCTCAGGGGCGGCGCACCGCCCACAAGAGCGGAAAACAACGACACCATTACCTGCCGCACCGTGCCGGCACGATGGGCCAGGTCGGCGGATTCGGCCTTGCCCAGCGCCAGCAGATCGTCCACGCCATAGACCTCGGTGATGAGAGAGCGCCGTCCGGCATCGAGGGGCTTGGCCTCTGCGGCGTCGCTGCCTTGAATGGCCTGGTGATGCGTCGCAAGCACTCCCGCCGTGGCGACCGCAAGACGGTCGAGCGCCGCGGCCAGGCGGCTGTGCACGCTGCGGCTGCTGAAGAGAGCCGAGACCAGCGCCAGGCAGACCACGCCGATCATCACGGATGCCCCGCGTCCCATTACTTGGTCGAAGGTGCGCTCCGGGTGCTGCATGGCGCCGTAGGCCGCCAGGCCCACGGTATAGCCCGCCAGCGCGGCGCCATAGGCCCGGAAATGACGCAGCAGGGTCATGCCCACCACGCACACCCCCAGCCACAGGCCGAAACCGAGCAGGAACAGCCAGGGCATCTGGCCGAAGGCGCTCATCAGCACGAAGGCCGCCAGCATGCCGATCAGCGTGCCCAGTACGCGCCACACCCCCTTGCCCATCACGCCTCCCTGGACGGGGTTGATGACCAGCAGCACGCTGGAAGCCGCCGCGTAGGGCGCGTGCAGTTCCAGCAGATAGGCCACCACCAAGGCCAGGCAGGCGGCCAGGAGCGAACGCATCACATAGGTCGCCCGCGGGGTGGTCAGATCGAGATAAGGCAGGCCATGCGCCAAGCCCTCCCGAAGCCGAGAGCGGCGTAAAGAGGCGCCTGAATCCGCGTCAGGCACGTTAGCCGAATGCACGATGCAACCCTTCCACAGTGATCAATACGCGTCACTGTAGGCAAGGCTGAGCATTGCTAAAAGTGAATTTATTGCACTCGGATGATTGCTCAAAACGCACGCATAGCGCGGCGCTTGGTCAGGGCTTGACGCGCTTGGCGGCCTGCGCGTGATCCTCGTTGCAAAGCGTATGGATGGTCTGCCGCAGCCATTGATGGGCCGGATCGCCTTCAAGGCGCGGGTGCCAGGCCTGGGTCAGCAGCACCGTTTCCAGCGGTGTCGGCAGGTCGAACACGCGAATACGCAAGCCCGCCGACAGCGCGGTACTGGCCAGATGCCGGGGCAACGGCAACAGCAGATCCGAATCTTGCAATGCGAACAGCGCCGTGTACGGATTGGGCAGCACCAGGGCGACGTGTCGGCGCAGCCCCTGCGCCTCCAGTGCGGCATCGACCGGCCCGGCGGCCTTGCCACGCCGCGACACGTTGATGTGCTCCCAGCGCGTGAGGCGCTCGGGCGTGATTTCTTCGTCGAAGATGGGATGATTGACGCGCGCGACGCCCACGAACGTCGTGGTGAACAGGGCTTGAACCCGAATTTCCGGTCCGAGCTTGCGCGAGGCGCTGATGAACAGGTCGATGCGGCCGCTGCGCAGCGCCTCCTCGTCCACATCGTCCTCCTCTGGCGAAAAGCGCAGCATCGCCCGCGGCATGTCCCGTGCCATTGCATCCAGGAGATGACCCAGATGGATGCTCACGAACTCATCGGTGGCGCGGACGCTGAAACGCCGATCCAGCGATTTCAGGTCGATCTCGGCATCGGCAGCGAACACCTGCGAGGCCTGTTCGACCGCCAGCCGCACCTGCTCACGCATTGCCAGAGCCTTGGGCGTGGGTATGAGCCTGCGGCCGACCTGGACGAACACCGGGTCGCCCAACGCCTCACGGATACGGCCCAAGGTGCGGCTCATCGCCGGCGCGCTCAAATGCATGCGGCGCGCGGCACCGATGACGCTGCCCTCGTCGAGCAGCGCATCCAGCGCCAGCAGGAGATTGAGATCAGGACGCGACATGGCTGGCCCTATGATTTACCTTCATGCAATCATAGGCTCTTCCGAATAGCGAATGAAGCATTCAACGGCAAGACTGTATTCCGTTCATCATCAACTGATGAACAACAGGCATTACAGACTGATCGCCACGATTCCGATCAGCACGATGCCCGCACCCACGATGCGGCGCGCGAGATGGCCCTCACGAAAGATCAGATACGCGAAGAGGGAACCGACGATGATGGACGACTCGCGCAAGGGGGCGACGAGCGCAATGGGAGCCGCCTGCATGGCGTTCAGCACCAGGATGTAGGCCAGTGGGGAGAAGACAGCCACAATGAGAATAGGCGCGGCATTGGCACGAAGTGCCGCGGGCATGTGCCGCCGATGCCGCAGCGCGCCCGGTGTCAGAGCCAGGCTTTGCAGCAGAAGCGTTCCCGCGTAGTAGCTCACTGGCGCGACATGCAGCGACGTGACCGCGTAGCTGTCCCAGAGGGTGTAGCTGGCGATGGTGGCACCCGTGGCGGCCCCCCAGAGCATCCCCTGGAGTGGACGGGGACTGCCGCTGCGGAACGGGTTGCCAGTGACGACAAGCACGCCTGAAACGACCAGGAGCGCGCCGAACACCGCGACGACGTTCAGCCGCTCGCCCAGAACGAGAATCGCGAACAGCATCGTCAGCACCGGCCCCGTGCCACGCGCGATCGGATAAACCACCCCAAGATCGGCGCGATCGTAGCCGGCCTGCAAGGTCAGCGAGTACGCGATGTGCAATGCCGCCGAAACAGCCGCGGCCATCGCGAGCTGCCCATCCATCGTCCGCAGCCCGTGCGCCATGAGACCGACCGCGATAGGGATCCACAACAGTGTCGACGCGAAGCTGTACGCCCAGACGAACAGCAAGGTGTTCCCCTGTTTGTACTTCGACGCCAGGTTCCACACCGCATGCGCTACCGCTGCGGCAAGAACCATGGCAATGGTGTCGGGCTGCATCAGGGCTTCAGGAAATGTCAGGCAGATCAATGCCTGCCCGCTCGGCCAGGCGGCTGCGATCTGGATCGCGCAGCGCGAGGGTGGCGACCAGCGCGTCAAGCACGACGAGTTGGGCCAACCGGCTTGCCGCAGCGGCCATCTGTGCCGGTAGCGGCGCGCCGCCGACGACAAGCGCGACGTCCGCGAGGGCTGCCAAAGGCGTGTCGTACTGGTTGGTGATGGCAATCAGCGAGGCGCCGGCCGATGACGCCGCATCGGCAACGGCAAGCGTGGATGACGTGCGGCCAGTCGAACTGACGGCGATGACGACGTCCTCGGCGCCCAGGAGCCGCGCCGCAATCATGGCCGACAAGTGATCGGTGATGCCTACCGTCATCACGCCGACCGCGCGCAGACGGAAAACAGCATCGGCGGCCACCGTCGAGGAAGGGCCGGCACCGAACGCAAAGACCTGCCGCGCGCGCTGGATCAAACCCACGGCCTTATCCAGCGCAGGGAGTTCGATGGCCCCGCCCAGCGCAGTGAGTGCATCGGCGCCGGCACGGATGGAGGTTTCCAGCACGGAGCCCGACGTCGCATCCGCGCCGAGCACTTCGGGCGGAGCGAAGAACCGGGCTGTGCCGCGGGCACGGGCTATCTCGATCTTCAGCTCGGCAAAGCCGCTGAACCCAAGCGCACGCGCCGCGCGGATCACCGTTGGCGGCGAAACGCCGGCCTGGGCGGCAACCTGAGCGGTCGTGCTGACGCCAACAAACAAAGGATCGGTGAGCAGCAGATCGACAACCTTCGCCTCGCTCGCGGCGAGGTCGCCGCTTCGCGCTTGAATGCTGCCGATCCATTGCTGCAATCGGCGCTCGCCTTCTGTAATAGAATTACCATTATCTTTATTCATAGGTAATATATTACATGCACCGCATGAGGGGCACAACGGCCCATGCACAGATGGCGTTAAAGGAATCCGCGTTCATGAACACTGAAATCAACACTGCTGTCGCCATCGTGGGACCCGGTGCGATCGGCACCACGGTCGCGGCGATGCTGCATGAGATCGACTGCACGCCCTTGCTGTGTGGACGGACTCCCCGCGATCACCTGACGCTGCTGGAAGACGGCCGCACCATCAGCGTCCCCGGCCCGGTTCGCACGAGCCCGAAGCAGATCACTCGCCCGGCTGATCTTGTGTTTCTGGCAGTCAAGGCCACGCAGATCGAGGCGGCCGCAGACTGGCTTGCCGCGCTGGTCGGGCCGCAAACCGTGGTGTGCGTCTTGCAGAACGGGATCGAACAGGTGGAGAGGGTTCGCTCACACGTGCCAAGCGGGCACATCGTTCCCGCTGTCGTGTGGTTTCCGGCCCAGGCGCAATCCGATGGCTCGGTGCGCCTGCGCGGCGAGGCACGCCTGACTCTGCCAGACACGGCTGGCGCGCGTGTCGTGGCGCGGGCACTGCAAGGCACGCGGTGCGCCGTGGACTTGGCGGAAAACTTCAGCGCGCTCGCCTGGCGCAAGCTGTTGCAGAACGCGGTGGCGGGCCTCATGGCGCTCACGCATCGTCGCTCGGGCATGTTCAGCCGCGCCGACATTGCCGGGCTGGCGCTGACCTATTTGCGCGAATGCCTGGCCGTGGCACGCGCAGAGGGCATTGAACTCGGCGAGGAAGTATCGCAAGAGATCCTAGGCAAATTCCAGTTGGCCCCTGCCGACATGGGCACCTCCATCCTCACTGATCGGGAAGCAGGCCGGCCACTGGAATGGGATATCCGCAACGGCATCATCGCGCGTCGCGGCCGGGTTCATGGCGTTCCGACGCCGATCAGCGACATCCTGGTGCCGCTGCTCGCGGCCGCGAGTGACGGCCCAGGCTGACGTTACCGCCTACGCTCTCGCTGTCGCTCGGTTTCCTCCTCGCGCTTGGCGCAGGCGTCTTCTTTGCCCAGCATGGCGATCGCCTCTCTGTTCGGCAGTATCGAACGAGTGATCGCCTGGCGGCATGAAATTCGTTGGCGACCGGTGCCTGCCTGCCCGCTGACCGGCGTTTTCTCAGCCGCGTCAGGCGCGCGATGACAGCGTCATCGTGAAACAAAAAAAAGCCGCTCCCCGGGGAGCGGCTTTGGCATGGAGCGCGTCGAACTCAGGCGTCGTTGGCGGCATAGCCCATGTTGAACTGCAGGCCGCTGGCGCCTTCGCCGTCGCCCGACTCCGCGCGCGACTGGCCCAGGCGAGCCAGGTATTCCGCGGTGATGTCGCCGGTGATGTACTCGCCATCGAAGCACGACGCCTCGAAGCGCGAGAGCTTCGGGTTGAGGTCGCGCACCGCCTGCTGCATGTCGTGCAGGTCCTGGTAGACCAGGCTGTCGGCGCCGATCGCGCGGGCGATTTCCTCGTCGCTGCGGCCGGTGGCGATCAGTTCGCTCTGCGTCGGCATGTCGATGCCGTAGACGTTGGGGAAGCGCACCGGAGGCGCGGCCGAGGCGAAGTACACCTTGTTGGCGCCGGCGGCGCGCGCCATGTCGACGATCTCGCGGCTGGTGGTGCCGCGCACGATGGAGTCGTCCACCAGCAGCACGTTCTTGCCCTTGAACTCCATGCCGATGGCATTGAGCTTCTGGCGCACCGATTTACGGCGCACGGCCTGGCCGGGCATGATGAAGGTGCGGCCGACGTAGCGGTTCTTGATCAGGCCTTCGCGGTAGTCCAGGTTCAGGCGCGCGGCCAGTTGCATGGCGGCCGGACGCGAGGAATCGGGGATCGGCATGACCACGTCGATGTCGCCCAGGCGCATGTTGCGCGCAACCTTGTCCGCCAGGTACTCGCCCATGCGCAGGCGCGCGTCGTACACCGACACGCCGTCGATCAGCGAATCGGGACGGGCGAAGTAGACGTATTCGAAGATGCAGGGCACCAGTTGCGGATTGTCGGCGCACTGGCGGCTGACGAAGCGGCCGTCCAGGTCGACGAACACCGCTTCGCCCGGCTCGACGTCGCGCACGAAGGCGAAACCGCTGCCTTCCAGCGCCACGGATTCCGAGGCCACCATCCACTCGACGCCTTCGTCGGTTTCCTGGCGGCCGATGCACAGCGGACGGATGCCGTTGGGATCGCGGAACGCCAGCAGGCCGTAACCGGAAATCTGCGCCACCACGGCGTAGGCGCCACGCACGCGCTTGTGCACGGCGGCAACGGCGCGGAACATGGCGTCGTCATCGAGCGAGACGCCGCTGGCGGCCGATTGCAGCTCGTGGGCCAGCACGTTCAGCAGCACTTCCGAGTCGGAATTGGTGTTGATGTGGCGGCGGTCGACGCGGTAGAGCGACTCACGCAGCTCGCGCCAGTTGGTCAGGTTGCCGTTGTGGGCGAACATGATGCCGAACGGGGCGTTGACGTAGAACGGTTGGGCCTCTTCCTCGCTGGCGCTGGAGCCGGCGGTGGGATAACGCACCTGGCCCACGCCCGAGGTGCCCGGCAGGGCACGCATGTTGCGCGTGCGGAATACGTCGCGCACCAGGCCGTGCGCCTTGTACATATTGAACTGGTTGCCTTGCGACGTCGCGATGCCCGCGGCATCCTGCCCGCGATGCTGCAACAGCAGCAAGCTGTCATAGAGCAGCTGGTTGACCGGCCCGCGCCCGATGACCCCTACGATTCCACACATGGTGAGATTTCCTGGTTGATGTGAAGCTAATCAATACGGCAGCCATGTCGCCAGGGACGGCGGCAGCCACGTCTTGATATGTTTGATGGCCTCGATGGCCGAATGCGAAAACATGGCGTCCTGCCACCACGGCTCCTGCGGCAACGGCGTATAGCCGGCGGCGGCGACCAGCGCCAGCACGATGAGCAGCCCCCGGGCCAGTCCGAACATGCCGCCCAGGCCGTGATCGGCCGGGCTCAGCCCGGTGCTGCGGATCAAGGCGGCAAGCGTCATGTTGACCAACCCCACGCCGAGCAGCACGATAATGAAGACCACCGCGTACGAGACACCCATGCGCAGCAGCGTTGTTTCGATATAGGGCTCCAGCCAGGTATAGACCGTGGGCCCCCACCAGATCGCGGCCACGAAGGCCAGCAGATACGCGACCAGCGACAGCACTTCCTTGAGCAGGCCGCGCACCAGGCCCAGCACACCCGATACCACCAGGATGGCCAGCACGACGAAGTCGAAGCCGGTCACTACTGGGCGGCGATGAAACCGTTGTCATAGCCCAGGGTGCGCAACCGCGCCTGGGCCGCCTGGGCCGCCTCGCGCGAGGGGAACGGCCCCACCCGCAGACGGTACTGCTGCTTGCCCCCGATGGAAGCCTGCTCGACGAACGCGTTGGTGACGCCCGCCTGATGCAGCTTGCTGCGCCGCGACTGGGCGTCCTCGGACGTCGTGTAGGCGGCGATCTGCAGCACGAAATTGCCCTTGGCGGCCTGCGGCTTGGGCGCCGACGTCGCGGCGGGCGCGGAACGGCCTTCGAGCAACGCCAGGGCGCGGGCGCCGTCGTCCGAGCGGGTCTCGGGCTTGGGCGTGGCCGGCTTCGGCTCGGGCTTGGGTTCGGGCTTGGGCGGCGGGGTGCGCGGCGGCGTGGCGGCGGGCGGGGTCGTGGCGGGCGGCGTCGTGACCGGCGGCGGCGTCGTGGTGGACGGCGTCGCGGCCTGCGGCGCGGCGGCTTGCGGCGAGGTCACAGGCGGCGGCGTCGCGACACCGGACGACTCGCCAGGCGTGGCGCCTTGCGTCGGCGCGGCGGGCGCGGTCGCCTGCGGCTCGCTCACCTGCGGCTGGAATGGCGTGGTGCGTTCCGGCACCTTGATGGGGATGTTGTCGGCCACGGGCGTCGGCTGGGAATCCAGCACCATCGGCAGGACGATGACGGCCGCCAGCACCAATGCGATGGCGCCCGCGAGCCGGCGACGGGCGCGCCCGCGCAACTCGGCCGCCTGAACCTCGCTCGGCACGGCCGCTCGCTTGGAGGGTTGCGCCTGGTCGGCAGGATCCTTGCGTTTGAAAAAACCCATGTTTGCCTATGCCGCTCTTGCCTACGCCTTGCGACCCAGAGACTGCAAAACCGAGGCCACGGTGAGAAATGATCCGAACACCACGATTCTATCATTCTCCCCTGCCCGTTCGCGCGCCGCGGCAAAGGCCTGGGCGGGATCGGCGTAGGCCGAGACGCCCGGCGCCTCAGCCCCGGCGGGCGCGGCTGGCAGGCCGGCCGCCACCCGTTCGGCCAGGTGTTCGCCGGAGCCGCCGCGCGGTCCCGGCAGGCCGGCGCAGAACCAGTGGTCGATGCGCGTGCCGATCTTGGCCAGCACACCCGCCAGGTCCTTGTCATTGAGCATGCCGAACACCGCATAGGTATACGGATGGAAACCCATGTTATCCAGGTTCTGGGCCAGCACCGCGGCCGCATGCGGGTTGTGCGCCACGTCCAGGATCACCGTGGGTTGGCCCGGCAGGATCTGGAAACGGCCGGGCAGCGAGGCCTGCAACAGGCCCTGGCGCACCGCCTGCTGCGGCACCGGCAGGCGGTCGCGCACCGATTCCAGCGCGGCCAGGGCCGCCGACGCGTTCAGCAACTGGTTGGCGCCGCGCAGCGCGGGATAGGCCAGCGCGCTGCGGCGCTGTTCGCGGCCGCCATAGGCCCACTGCTGACGGTCGCCGGAATAGTTGTAGTCGCGGCTGAACAGCCACAGGTCGGCGCCGATCTGCTCGACGTAATCAAGCAGCGACTGCGGCGGCACCGGATCGGCACAGATGGCCGGCCGGCCGGCGCGGTAGATATGGGCCTTTTCGAAACCGATCTTCTCGCGCGTGTCGCCCAGGTACTCGATGTGGTCCAGGTCGACGCTGGTGACGATGGCACAGTCGGCATCGATGATGTTGACGGCGTCCAGGCGGCCGCCCAGACCGACTTCCAGCACCACCGCGTCCAGCCGCGATTGCGAGAACAGGCGCAGGATGGCCAGCGTGGTGAATTCGAAGTACGTCAGGGACGTCTCGCCGCGCGCGGCCTCGACCGCGATGAACTGCTCGATCAGGGCCTCGTCCGAGGCGATCTGCCCATTGACGCGCGCGCGCTCGTTGAAATCGATGAGGTGCGGCGAGGTGTATAGCCCGACCTTGTAACCCGCGGCCAGCAGGATCGACTCCAGCATCGCGCAGGTCGAGCCCTTGCCATTGGTCCCGCCCACCACGAACTTCACGCCCGGCAGTTCCAGGTTCATCCGGGCAGCCACTTCCCGCACGCGCTCCAGGCCCATGTCGATCGCGGTGGCGTGGATCGATTCCAGGTACTGCAGCCAATCGGACAGGGTGGCGCCGGCGGCGGGCTTGAGTGCGGAAGACATGAGGCGGGATCGCAAAGGTGAACAGCCCATGATTTTAGCAGCGCATGCCCGGTGTTTTCCCTAATCCCCCTGGGACGCCGCGGGATCGCCGGGAAAACCCGCTTGCCGATGTTTTTCTCATACGTGAAAATGAATTCACATATGAAAACTAACAAGGATGAGACATGACGCAGCGCAAAACCCCCGCCTGGCTGGTCCGCGAGGCCGAGGTGCCCGGCTACCACCCGGCCAACCATACCGGCACCCTCAACCGCCGCCTGATCGGCCCCGACACGGTGGGCTCGCGCGGCGTGGAAGTGCTGCTGGGCGTGATCGACAAAGGCCAGGGCGCGCTGCCGCACGCCCACCCGGGCATCGAGCAGGTCTGTTACCTGCTGTCGGGCAGCGCCCGCGCGCAGGTCGGGGACGAATGGGCCGACATGGGCCCGGGCGACTGCTGCTATTTCCCGCCGGACATTCCGCACGTATTCACCGTGACCAGTGACGAGCCCGCGCGGCTGCTGGTGATCTACACGCCTCCTTACGAGGAATCCCCGGACCGCGTGATCCGCGGTTTCCCCGCATCGACCGCTGGCGCCTGAAGGCGCCACGGAGACCGGCCCATCCCGGGCAGCGGCCGCAGAAGCCGCGCCCGCTTCGCATCCCCCTGGAGACAAACCATGCGACTACTACGCCTGCTGGGCGCCACCCTGGTCGGCGGCGCCATCGCCCTGGCCCTGCCAGCGGCACACGCCGCGGACTATCCGAACAAACCCATCACCCTGATCGTGCCGTTCCCCGCCGGCTCCGGCACCGATGCGGTCGGCCGCATCTTTGGCGCCGAACTGTCGACCATCCTGGGCCAGCAGATCGTGGTGGAGAACAAGCCCGGCGCCAACGCCACCATCGCCGCCAGCTACGTGGCGCGCGCCAGGCCGGACGGCTACACGCTGTTCGTGACCACCAATACCTCGCATTCGGCCGCCCCCTGGCTGATGAAGAACATCCCCTACGATCCGGTCAAGGATTTCACCCCCATCGCGCGCGGCGGCAACCTGCCCTTCATCCTCGTCGTCAATCCCAAGCGGCCGTGGAAGACCGTGGCCGACCTGGTCGCCGACGCGCGCCAGCACCCCGGCCGCATCACCTACGCCAGCGGCAACAGCACCGGCATCGTCGCCGGCGCCACCCTGGCCAACCGCGCCAAGATCGACATCCTGCACGTGCCCTATAAAGGCACGCCGCAAGGCCTGACCGACGTAGTCGGCGGCCAGGTCGATTTCATGTTCACCGACCTGGCGTCCGGCCTGCCGTTCGTGCAGTCGGGCCAGTTGCGGGCGCTGGCGGTGTCCACCGCCGAGCGCAGCGCGATCGTGCCGGACCTGCCTTCCATGGCCGAGTCGGGCGTGCCGGACTTCGACCTGAATTCGTGGAACGGCTACTTCGGCCCGGCCGGAATGCCGCCCGAGGTGGTGGCCAAGCTCAACGACGCCATCAAGCAGGTGGTGGCCAAGCCAGACGTGCGCAAGCGCCTGGCGGGCCTGGGCTTTGACGCGTTTTCCAGTTCGCCCGAGGCCTTCGGCCGGTTCGTCGGCGAGCAACGCGACCTGTGGGGCAAACTGATCCGCGACGCGGGGATCGAGCAGCAATGACAATGTCCGCCGCCGCATCCCCGCAGGCCGCCGGCCCCCTGTCCGGCGTACGCATCCTGGACCTCAGTTCGGTTGTGATGGGTCCTTACGCCACCCAGGTGCTGGCCGACCTGGGCGCCGACGTCATCAAGGTCGAGTCGCCCGCCGGCGACAACATGCGGGCCGTCGGCCCGATGCGCAACCCGGGCATGGGCCACCTGTACCTGCACCTGAACCGCAACAAGCGCTCGGTGGTGCTGGACCTGAAGACGCCGGAAGGCCGCGAGGCCTGCCTGCGCTTGGCCGAGACCTGCGACGCCCTGCTCTACAACATCCGCCCCCAGGCCATGACGCGCCTGGGCCTGTCGTACGAGGCGGTGGCGGCGCGCAACCCGCGCATCGTCTACCTGGGCGCCTACGGCTTCGGCGAGGCCGGCCCCTACGCCGGCCGGCCCGCCTACGATGACCTGATCCAGGGCCAGACCGGCATCGCCGCGCTGGCGGCGCAGCAGAGCGGCGACGTGCCGCGCTACGCGCCGCTGACGCTGGCCGACCGCGCCGTGGGCCTGCATGTGGGCATCGCGCTGGTGTCGGCGGTGCTGCACGCCCGCGCCAGCGGCCAGGGCCAGCAGGTCGAGATCCCGATGTTCGAGGGCATGGCGCACCTGGTGCTGGGCGACCACCTGGGCGGCGCCACCTTCGAACCGCCGCTCGGCCCCACCGGCTACGCCCGGTTGCTGGCGCCGCACCGCCGGCCCTACGCCACCGCCGACGGCTACATCTGCCTGCTGATCTACAACGACAAGCACTGGCGCAACTTCTTCGCGCTGATCGGCCAGCCGGAACTGGCGCAGGATCCGCGCTTTCACACCCACGGCGCCCGCGCCGCCCATATCGACGAGGTCTACGCCTTCGTCGCCGACGTGATCCGCACCCGCGCCAGCCAGGACTGGCTGCGCGAGCTGGCGGACGCCGACATCCCCGCATCGCAGCTCTACACGGTCGACGACCTGCTGCAGGACGAGCACCTGGCCGCCACCGGCTTCGTGCAGGACCACCAGCACCCGACCGAGGGCCGCCTGCGCACCCCCGCCCCCCTCGGCCGCTACCAGGGCACGCCGACCGCCATCCGGCGCCCGGCGCCGACGCTGGGCCAGCACAGCCGCGAAGTGCTGGCCGAGGCCGGCTACGACCCCGCCGGCATCGACGTGCTCTTTGCCAATCGCATCACCCAGGATGGAACCGACTGATGGACTTTGCATTCACCCCCGATCAATTGGCGCTGCGCGACGCAGTATCCCGCATCTGCGCCCGCTATCCCGACGAATACTGGCTGGAACGCGACCGTGAAGGCGGCTTCCCTGAACCCCTGCACGCCGACCTGGCGCGCGACGGCTGGCTCGGCATCGCCATGCCGCCGGAGCATGGCGGCGCCGGCCTGGGCATGACCGAGGCCGCGCTGATGATGCAGACCATCGCCGCCTCGGGCGCGGGCTTCACCGGCGCGTCGGCCGTGCACATGAACATCTTCGGCCTCAATCCCGTGGTCGTGTTCGGCAACGACGCGCAGCGCGCCCGCTGGCTGCCGCCGCTGATCGCCGGTCAACAAAAGGCCTGCTTCGCCGTCACCGAGCCCGACGCCGGCCTGGACACCACCAAGCTCGGCACCCGCGCCGTGCGCCAGGGCGACGAGTACGTGGTGCATGGCCGCAAGATCTGGATCTCGACCGCCCAGGTGGCCGACAAGATGCTGCTGCTGGCGCGTACCACCCCGCTGTCCGAGGTGGCCAAGCCGACGCAGGGCTTGTCGCTGTTCTACACCGACCTGGACCGCGGCAAGGTCGAGGTGCGTGAAATCGAGAAGATGGGCCGCAAGGCGGTGGACTCGAACATGCTGTTCATCGACGGCCTGCGGATCCCGCTGGCGGACCGCATCGGTGAGGAAGGCCGCGGCTTCGAATACATCCTGCATGGCCTGAACCCGGAACGCATCCTGATCGCGGCCGAGGCTGTCGGCATCGGCCGCGCCGCCCTGGAGCGCGCGGTGCGCTACGCCGGCGAGCGCCATGTATTCGGCCGGCCGATCGGCCAGAACCAGGGCATCCAGCACCCGCTGGCGCAGGCCTGGATGCAGTTGGAGGCGGCCGACCTGATGGTGTTCAAGGCCGCCAGCCTGTATGACGCCGGCCAGCCCTGCGGCCCCAGCGCCAACGCCGCCAAGTATCTGGCGGCCGAGGCCGGCTACAACGCCTGCCAGACCGCGGTAATGACGCTGGGCGGCATGGGCTACGCCAAGGAATATCACGTGGAACGCCTGCTGCGCGAGAGCTTCATCCCGCGCATCGCGCCGGTCAGCCCGCAACTGATCATGTGCTTTATCGCGGAAAAGGTGCTGGGCCTGCCCAAGTCCTATTGAGGCCCCTGCCGGCCGGCGCGCACGCCGGACGCGCCGGCCGCCCGGGCCACGCGCCTTGCGCGCCGCCCCCGGCGCCCTCTCAGGACTGCTGTTCCAGCCCGGTGCACGCCGCCCGCAGGATGCAGGCGTATTCCTCCTGGCACGGCTCGATCCGGTAGATGGGGCCGCCCACGGAGATGGCATAGTGCTCGCCCGAGAGCGTCACCGGCCAGGCGATGGCGCCGACGTCGGGAATCGACTCGCCGCTGTTCATGAACCAGCCGCGCTGGCGCGACAGCGTCAGATCCTGCAGCACCGCTTCGCGCGTAACCAGCGTGCGCTCGTTGTAGCGCGTCAAGGGGCCGCTGCCGAGCAGCGCGTCACGGGCCGGCTCATCCATCAGGGACATGAGCGCCTTGCCCAGCGAATTGGCGTGTACGTCCTTGAACTCGCCGGCAACCGGCGCGTATCGGATCGTGTGCGGCGAATCCAGCACGTCCAGGTAGACCACCCGGCCGTCCTGCGTCAACTTGGCGAATACGACGGTTTCCCGGGTTGCGTCCCTTAATTCAACCAGGCTCGGATAGACCCGGTCCAGCACCGGGTCGGCGCGGGCGATGCGTTGCGCCATCGCCAACAGGCGCCCGGTTGGGTAGTAGCCCTGGCGGCGGCCGGTTTCGTAGAGATAGCCCAGGCCGGTCAGGGTGCGGATCAGGGCCAGGCAGCTTGATACCGGCACGTCCAGCAGCCGGGCCAGTTCCGACAGGGGCAGTGCGCGCTTTTCCCGGGCATAGGTTTCGATGATTTCGATGACTCGCAACGCCGTCTTGACACTCATTGCCCGATCCCAACTTGTTAGCACATGAAACAGCCCGCTGTGACGAGGGCTAAAGTTCCCTGCGGCGCTGCCGTAATCGTAGCTGAGAATTCCCTGAAAACAGCGCGTTCCTCCGAGACGCCCGCACAGCCGCTGGAGTGATCATGGCCGTAACCCCCTTAGCCCCCGCTACGTTCGCACCGGCGCCGGTCGCGGCCGTGCCAGTCGTCGCAGATCCATCCGTCACCGTCGCCCCGCCCGCCGCCAGCACCAATGGCAGCGGCACCGATTCCGCGACGTCGGAGCAGTCGAATTCGCAGAAGCTGCCGCTCGACAAGGCGCTGGACGAAATCAACGAGCAGATGAAGGCGTGGTCGACCCAGTTGCAGTTCGAGGTCGACCCGGACGTGCACCAGGTGGTGGTATCGGTGGTGGACGCCAAGTCCGGGGACGTCATTCGCACCATCCCCAGCGAAGCTGTGCTCAAGATCGCCAAAATGATCGTGAACATGCAGGGAAATGGCATCAAGACCTCGGCTTGACATGAATTCCCGTACTTTCTTCTGTGCCCGTTTTGGCGCCAATCGATGATGGAATCATCGAATTAGGCCCGCCTTATGCCCTTACCCGGCCAATCGCCGGCACCCTATTTTTGACAGAATCGCATCGCTAGGAAGGATTTCACATGGCCTCTATCACTAACCTCGGTTCAGTTTCCGGCTTGCCCCTGGAAAAGATCCTGTCGGACCTGCAGGCCGCCGAGGACAAGAAACTCTCGATCTACACCACCCGCGCCTCCAGCTACAAGACTCGCATCGACGCCTACGCGCAGCTGCAAAGCTCGCTGGAAGCCCTGCAGAAGTCGGCTGCGGTACTGGGCAAGACCGAGACGATGGCTGCCATCAAGGGCAGCGTCACCGGCGGCACCGCCTTGACGGCCACTGTGGCCGCCGAGGGCGCCGTCGCGGGCCAATACGTCATCGAAGTGAACAACCTGGCGCGCGCCCAGAGCCTGCAATCGGGCGCCGTGGCCGACCGCACCGCCAAGCACGGCGACACCGGCTCGTTCGAAATCGAGCTGGCCGACGGTACCAAGCGCACCATCGACCTCAAGGGCGACACCTCGCTCAACGGCATCGTCAAGGCCATCAACGCCGACGACAAGTCCGGCCTGCGCGCCACCGTCATCAACGACGGCAATGGCAACAACTACCTGATGCTGACGGCCAAGGACACCGGCGTCCAGGCCTCGGTCAAGAACATCACCGTCACCGGCGACCAGTCGCTCAAGGACATCCTGTCCTTCAGCACCGCCGCCGACGGCACCACCACCGGCATGGCCAACACCAAGGCCGAAGACGCCCAGCTCACCATCAACGGCCTGGCCGTCAAGAGCGGTTCGAACAACGTGGCCAACGTCATCGACGGCGTCACGCTGAACCTGACCGACAAGACCGAGGCCGGCAAGCCGATCACGCTGAAGCTCGAATCCGATACGTCGGTCGCCAACAAGGCCATCCAGGACTTCGTCAAGACCTACAACGCGCTGCAGACGACCATCAAGAACCTGACGGCCTTCGACGCCAAGGCGGCCACCAACCAGCCGCTGACCGGAGACGGCACCACGCGTTCGATCCAGTCTTCGGTGACCGGCGCGCTGCAGGCCGTGCTGGGCTCGGGCACTGTCCGCTCGCTGGCCGACCTGGGCATCACCACCGATCCGCAGACGCGCCAGCTCAAGCTCGACCAGACCAAGCTGGACAAGGCACTGAGCGGCAGCCCGGCCGACGTCACCAAGCTGCTGACCGGCGACAACGGCCTGGCCAAGAATTTCGAAAAGGCGTTCAAGGACGTGTTGGGCAGCACCGGTTCGCTCAAGACGCGCACCGACGGCCTGACCAAGTCGATGAGCGATCTGGACGCCCAGCAAAAGCGGGCCAAGGCCGCCAGCGATGCCGAGATCGACCAGATGCGTACCCGCTTCGTGGCGCTGGACAAGTTCTACATGCAAATGCAGACCACCGCCAACTACCTGACCCAACAATTTGCGGCGATGAACAAATCGAGCAAATAACCTGTAGAAGATGCATTAATGACTTACGCCGCCCGCCGCCCCACAGGGTCCCAATCCGTCCGCTCCTACGCCGATATCGGCCTGGAAACCCAGGTGCTGGGCGCGAGTCCCGAGCGGCTGATCACCCTGCTGTACATGGGTGCCCGGGCGGCGATCGGGCAGGCACGCATCCACCTGCAGGAAGGCCGGGTCGCCGAGCGCGGCGCGGCCATCTCGAAAGCGATCAAGATCGTCGATGAAGGCTTGAAGACCGGGTTGAACATGGAGGCCGGCGGCGAGATCGCCGCCAACCTCGCCCGTCTCTACGATTACATCGTCCGCACCTTGCTGACGGCAAATCTGAAAGCGAACGCCGAGCAACTCGATATCGCCGACCGCCTGCTGGCGGATCTGGCCGAGGCTTGGCAGACTTCCGTCGACCGACCGGCTGGCCTCACCCAGCCCTGATGGCCAAAAACACAAATCCAGCCAGCCATCGAACGCCCGAGATTTCCATGACGTCCCTTACCCAGTACTCATCCCCTATTCTGGAACACTACCAGGAGATCGCCCTCATCACGGGCGAGATGTTGACGGCCGCCCAGGCCGGCGACTGGGATACGGCGATGGCCCACGGGCAGCAATACTGCGAGCTGGTCGAACGCCTGCGGATCGCGGAGCCGACCGCGCCGCTGGACGAAGCCGGCCGCGCCATGAAGTACGACCTGCTGGTGCGCATCCTCGAAAACGACGCGCTCACGCGGGACCTGGCGCTCCCGCAACTGGCCCGGCTGGGCGAACTGCTGGGCCGCATGAAGCGCCAGCAGACGCTGTTGTCGGCCTACGGCTACCAGGCGCCTGAAGCATGAGCGTAGGTCCCGCGGCACTCGGCAACGTCCTAGTGCAGCGGTTGGACGCCGTGCTTGGCACGACGATGTCCGCCGCCAGCGCCAACCAGGTGTCGGGCGCGCGGCCGGATGCGGTCAGCCAGCCCGGCAACCTGGACAAGCCCGGCTCGGCCGACGGCTCCAATCGTGACCCGCGACAAGGCATCCAGACCGGCGGCGCCCGCGGCGACCGCCCGCCCACCGTCCTGGACGCCAAGACCGCCGCCGCGCTGGCGCTGGCCGCCCGCGGCCTGGTCACCAGTAGCGACACCACGGCCTCGGCCCCCACCACGCTGGGCACGACCGCGCGCGCGATCCTGGCGTTGCTGGCCCAGTATCCCGACGCCGCGCCGCCGGTGCAGGGCCGCGCTCCCTTGTGGTCGGCCAACGCGCCGGCCCAGCCTGGCACCGACCAGGCCGCCGCACAGCCGGCGCAACCCGGACAACCCCAGCCCCCCGCCACCGGCGCGGCGGCTCCCGCCACGACCCCGGCCACCAGCGCGGCCGCGGCCCTGGCCACCGCCGCGGCAGCCAGCGCCGACCTCGAAGCCGATACCCCGCTCGGCGCCAAGCCCGGCCGCCCTGGCGGCGCGGCCGACGCCTCCGGCGGCGCCAAGGGCGCCGACGCCACGGCCCACGCCAGCCTGGCGGCGGCCGGACCGTCCGCCCGCGCGCTGGGCCAGGCGCTGCGCGTGGCGCTGCAGACCAGCGGCCTGTTCTACGAATCGCACCTGACCGACATGGTCTTCGGCCGCAGCAATCCGGCCCAATTGCAGCAGGAGCCGCAAGCCAAGCTCACGCGCAGCGGCGTTCCCAGCGAAGCCGACCTGGCCCGGCCGCGCGCCGACAGCGCCGGCACCTCCGCCAACCGCGCGGGCGGCGAGGCGCCGACGACGGGCGGCGGCGCCCACACCCCCGCGCCCGGCACGCCGGTCAGCGGCATCCACCAGGATCTCACCGTGCTGGTGCGCCAGCAGCTCGACGTGCTGGCCAACCAGGCATTGACCTGGCAAGGCGAAGCCTGGCCCGGCGCCCCCATGGAGTGGGAAGTCGAACGCGAGCCCTACGGCGGCGACCCGGAATCCGGCGTGCCCACCTGGGCGACCCGCCTGAAGCTGGACCTGCCCCGCCTGGGCCTGGTGGACGCGCGCCTGAACCTGGCCGGCGACCAGATCGTGCTGCAATTGGTCGCCCCCCATGGCGCGGCCGAACTCAATGAGTCCTCGGACCAACTGCGTTCGCGCCTGCTGGCCGCCGGCCTCACGCTCAGCCACCTGGTGGTGAACGTGGTCGATCCGCGTCCCGTCATGCCCACGGATTTCTGATGCGCACCGCCCCGCCTCCCGACCAGGGTCCCAACGCCAACCGCAACGCCGCGGTCGCGCTCTCGTATGACGACAAGGACGCCGCTCCCCGCGTCGTGGCCAAGGGTTACGGCCAGTTGGCCGACACCATCGTGCGCGCCGCCGAGGAAAACGGACTCTATGTCCACGAATCGCGCGAACTCGTCGGCCTGCTGATGCAAGTGGACCTGGATGCGCATATTCCTCCCCAACTCTACGTAGCGGTGGCAGAATTGCTGGCCTGGCTGTACCGCCTCGAATCGCGCGAGCTTCCCGACGCCGCGCCGCCAGCCTGACCCCTATTTTCCAAGGACATCACTGTGTTGGATGCCAGCGATCCGGAATTCCTGCTCACGCGGCCGGAAGACATGCGCGCCGCCCTCTTCGAACTGACGCACCCGGACAGCCATATCCTGGTGCGCGACGCCGCCGATCGCGAGATGGCGGTACTGGTGCTGGGCGCCGACAAGCAGACCCGCCAGTTCTTCTGGCGCCCGCGCGACTACGCCGGGGCCGACTTCGAACAGTCCGACAGCATGGGCCTGCTGAGCGGCACGACCTTCCATTTCCACGCCACCGCCTACGGCGGCGTGCAGATCCGCTTCCGCGTCGAGCGCCCCGAAGTCATCCATTTCGATGACGGCAGCGCCGCCTTGATGTCGCCCTTCCCCGAACACCTTGCCCGCATCCAGCGCCGCAAGATGTTCCGCGCCTCGCTGATCAGCAACGCCAACCGCTGCCAGGCGTCGTGGCAACCCGACCCGGCCGAGAAGCCGATCAGTTTCTCGGTGCGCGATCTGTCGGTGGACGGCGTCGGCCTGCGGGTGGAACTGGCGGTGCAGGCCCTGCCGGAACGCGGGTCGGTGCTGGAGGACGTGCGACTGGACTTCGGCGACCTGGGCAAGCTCAACGCGCACCTCGAAGTGCGCAATGTGTACCCGATTTCGGGCCAACCCATGGTCCAGTCCGATAACCCCGACGAGCCGGCGCCGCCCCATGTGTCGCTGACCGGCGAACCGCCCATGAGCCACCTGGGCGCGGTGTTCCTGAACCTGGACGCGCGGCAGGAAAACTGGCTGCAACAGGTCGTCTGGCGCCTGGAAAAAAACGCAAGGTAGTGTTGCCCCCACGCGGCGAGTGTTGTGAGCCCCCACGCGGCGCACGCTACGCGTGCTTGCTGCCCCCAGAGGGGGCTGCCCCGCCTACGGGCGGCCGGGCGGCGGGGCGGACGTTCTGGCCTAGATTGGGTTGTGTTCTAGCCAAGGCAGGGCCGTTCTGGCCCTGCCTGCGCCATTACACGGCCATCGACGAGATTTCCTTGTAGGCCGCGACCAGCTTGTTGCGGACCTGGACGGCCGTCTGGAAGCCGATGCTGGCTTTTTGCAGGTCGATCATCACGTCGTTGAGCGAGACGTCGGGCGCGCCCATTTCGAATGCCTTGGCCTGCGCCGTGGCGGCATTCTGCGCGCCGGTGACGCGGCGGATGGAGCGTTGCAGCTCGGCGGCAAAGCCGTCGGGCTGGGCCACCGCCTCGCCGGCGGCGAGGTTGCCGGTTTCGGCCTTGGTGACGGCCACGCGCATCTGCTGGAGCATGCTCTCGATGCCGGACAAGCCTGATACAGCCATTACGTTATTCCTTGCAGGTGGGGCGTGGACTACGCCAACAATGCACGCAGCGTAACCCGGCAACCCCGGCGTCATAGCGACTAAAAGCCGCCAAAACACCCGATATTTCCCCGAATGCGCCGCCCCCGCCGGCGCGCGCCGCCACCCCGCCCGCCCCACCGCCGCGGTCGCTTGTCTACATAGGGGATAAGTAACGCCAAAAAACCGCTGTTTTCGACGATTGGGTTTGCTAACGCAGCAGCAATAATCCAGGCTCTCCCCAGACCAGAAGCACGTTGCATGTGTAATCTGCCCTACCCGAACATGAAGTCCTTTTCCCTGCTCCGCGAAGCCAGCGGGAGCCGCCAATGAATCAGCAGGCTACCCTGAGCGCGTCGCTTCTGGCGAAGTTTCCCGTGTTGGAAAAGATCCGCGCCCTGCCCAAGCCGGTCCTGCTGGGCGCGGCAGCCGCGGTGGTCGCGCTCATCGTCGCCGTGGCGATGTGGAGCAGCGAGCCCAAGTACAAGGTGCTGTTCTCGAATCTGGACGACCGCGATGGCGGCGCCATCGTGACGGCCCTGGGCACCATGAACGTGCCCTACAAGTACAACGACACCGGCACCGCCCTGCTGGTGCCGGCCGACCGCGTCTACGACGCCCGCCTGCAACTGGCGTCCCAGGGCCTGCCGCGCGGCGGCTCGGTCGGCTTCGAGCTGATGGACAATGCCCGCTTCGGCGCCAGCCAGTTCGCCGAGCAGATCAATTACCAGCGTGGCCTGGAAGGCGAGCTGGCGCGCTCGATCGAATCCATGCACACCGTGCAGCACGCCCGCGTGCACCTGGCCATGCCGCGCCAGTCGCTGTTCGTGCGTGAACGCCAGCCGCCCACCGCCTCGGTGCTGCTGAACGTCTACCCCGGCCGCAGCCTCAGCGATGCCCAGGTCTCGGCCATTTCGTGGCTGGTCGCCTCCAGCGTGCCGGAACTGACCGCCGAGAACGTCTCGGTCGTCGACCAGAACGGACGCCTGCTGTCCTCGCCGCTGGGCGAAGGCCGCGGCATGGACGCCGACCAGATGCGCATGGTCCGCGAAACCGAACAGCGCACCGTCGAACGCATCCTGACCATCCTCAATCCGCTGGTCGGCCCGGGCAACGTGCACGCCCAGGCCAGCGCCGAAATGGACTTCGCCCGCCGCGAGGAAACGTCCGAGGTTTACCGTCCCAACCAGGAACCCGGCCAGGCCGCCATCCGCAGCCAGCAGACCAGCGATCAGAACCAACGCGGCATCAATCCCGCCCAGGGCGTGCCCGGCGCACTGTCCAACCAGCCCCCGGGCAACGCCCAGGCTCCCATCGCCAATCCGCCGCAAACCCAGCCGCCGCGCCCGGGCCAGCCGCAGCAGCAAGGCCAGCAACAACAGCAGCAACAGACGGCCACCGGCGCCCAGAACGCCGGCGGCACCATCAACGATCGCCGCGACGCCACCACCAACTACGAAGTCGACCGCACCATCAGCCACATCAAGCAACCGGTCGGCACCGTCAAACGCCTTTCGGTCGCCGTGGTGGTGAACTACGTGCGCGACAAGGATGGCGACCTCAAGGCCCTGCCGCCCGAGGAACTGAGCAAACTGACGAACCTTGTGCGCGAGGCGATGGGTTACTCGGAAAGCCGCGGCGATTCGCTGAACCTGGTCAACAGTCAGTTCAACGACGGTCCGCCGGCCCTGCCGATCTGGCGCGATCCGGAAATGATCTCGCTGTTCAAGACCATCCTGGCATGGCTGGTCGGTGGCGTCCTGGCCCTGTGGCTGTACCGCAAGGTGCGCCGTTCGGTGGGCGACTACCTGTACCCGCCGGTCGATCCGGAAGTGGCCGAGGCCGAACGCATCGAAGCCCAGCGCGAGGCCCAGGACCTGGCCCGCGCCAAGGAAACCGACCGTTACCAGGACAACCTGGAACGCGCCCGCACGATGGCGAACAAGGATCCGCGCGCCGTCGCGATGGTCCTGCGCACCTGGATGACCAAAGATGAAAAATGATTCCAAGCCCATGGACGGCATGACGCGCAGCGCCGTCCTGATGATGTCGCTGGGTGAAGACGCCGCGGCCGAGGTCTTCAAGTACCTCACCGCCCGCGAAGTCCAGCAGGTCGGCGCCGCCATGGCCAGCCTCAAGCAGGTCACCCGCAACGACGTGGCCGTGGTGCTGGAGGAATTCCGCCAGGAAGCCGACCAGTTCATGGCCGTCACGCTGGGTTCGGACGACTACATCCGCACCGTGCTGACCAAGGCGCTGGGCAGCGACCGCGCCGCCGGCCTGATCGAAGACATCCTGGAAGCCGGCGAAGGCGGCAGCGGCATCGACGCCCTGAACTGGCTCGATCCGCACACCGTGGCCGAGCTGATCGGCGACGAGCACCCGCAGATCATCGCCACCATCCTGGTGCACCTGGAGCGCGACCGCGCCGCCGGCGTGCTGGCGCTGCTGACCGACCGCCTGCGCAACGACGTCATGCTGCGCATCGCCACCTTCGGCGGCGTGCAGCCCGCGGCGCTGTCGGAACTGACCGAAGTGCTCAATTCGGTGCTGGCCGGCCAGGGCGCCAAGCGCAGCAAGATGGGCGGCGTGCGCACCGCGGCCGAGATTCTCAACATGATGAATTCGGCCGAGGAGGAAACCGTGGTCGCCAGCCTGCGCGAACGCGACAGCGACCTGGCGCAGAAGATCATCGACGAGATGTTCGTGTTCGACAACCTGCTCGACGTCGAGGATCGCGCCATCCAGCTCATCCTCAAGGAAATCGACAACGACACCCTCATGGTCGCGCTCAAGGGCGCCCAGGAAGAGCTGCGCGCCAAGTTCCTGCGCAACATGTCCAGCCGCGCCGCAGAAATGCTGCGCGAAGACCTGGAAGCGCAAGGCCCGATCCGCATGTCGAAGGTCGAGACCGAGCAGAAGAAGATCCTGCAGATCGCCCGCCGCCTGGCCGAGAGCGGCCAGATCGTGCTGGGCAACTCCGGAGACGACGCGTATGTCTGAAGCGGATACCGGCCAGTCGACGCTCATCTCGCGCAGTGCCGCCTGGCGGCGCTGGCAGATGCTGTCGTTCGACGAGCCGCCGCCCGTCGAAGTCGAACCCGAGCCCGAACCCGATCCGGGCCCCGACCCGGAAGTGGTGATGGCCCAACTGCGCGCCCAGGCCATCGCCGAGGGCCGCGAGGAAGGCTACGCGCAGGGTCATGCCGCCGGCCTGGAAGCGGGCCGCGCCGAAGGCCATGAAGCGGGCCTGGCGGCCGGCCGCGAAGCCGGCTATGCCGAAGGCCTGGCCCAGGCGCGCGAACAAGGCGCCCAGGAAGCGCAGCAGTTGCACGCGCTGATGCAGGCCTGCGCCGAGTCGGTCGGCTCGCTGGAAGAAAAGATGGGCCAGAGCCTGCTGACTCTGGCGCTGGACATCGCCCAGCAGGTCGTGCGCACCACCCTGGCCGAGCAGCCCGACACCGTGGCCAGCGCCGTCCGCGAAGTGCTGCACATCAACCCCACCGCCGGCGGCCAGATGCGCCTGTGGGCCAACCCCGCCGACATCGAGCTGATCCGCCTGCACCTGGCCGACGAACTCAAGGAAGGCCACTGGCGCGTGCTGGCCGACGAATCCATCGCCCGCGGCGGCTGCCGCGCCGAGACGCCGTTCGGCGACATCGACGCCACTTTGCAGACCCGCTGGCGCCGCGTCGCGGCCTCGCTGGGCCGCAACGTCCACTGGGAGGATCCGGCGTGAGCGCCAATCCGGCCCCCGCGCAGCCCGGCCAACCGGCCGTGCCCGTGATCGACCGCTGGCAGACCCAACTGCAGATCGGCTCGATCCGCGCCGCGTCGACCGACCCCTGGCTGGTCAGCGGCAAGATCACGCGCGCCACGGGCCTGGTGCTGCACGCCACGGGGCTGCGCCTGCCGGTGGGCGCCGCCGCCCGCATCGAGATCGCCCGCGGCCACGACCACTGGGCCGACGCCGAAGTGGTCGGTTTCGACGGCCACACCCTGTACCTGATGCCGCAGGCCGACATTTCCGGCCTGCCGCCCGGCGCTCGCGTGGTGCCCGGCGAACCGCCCGTGCAGCGCCAGATCCCGCTGCCGCGCAAGGCCGAACTCAATGGCAACGCCAAGCCCCAGTTGGGCCGCCACTTGCCGGTGGGCAACGCCCTGCTGGGCCGTGTGCTGGACGGCGCCGGCCGGCCGCTGGACGGCCTCGGTCCGCTGACCGGCGCCGAACTGGCGCCGCTATCGGCGCAGCCGATCAACCCGCTGTCGCGCGCCCCGATCGACACCGTGCTCGATACCGGCGTGCGCGCCATCAATGGCCTGCTCACCGTCGGCCGCGGCCAGCGCATGGGCCTGTTCGCCGGCTCCGGCGTCGGCAAGAGCGTGCTGCTCGGCATGATGGCCCGCTACACCAAGGCCGACATCATCGTGGTCGGCCTGATCGGCGAACGCGGCCGCGAAGTCAAGGAATTCATCGAGCACAACCTGGGCCCCGAGGGCCTGGCGCGCTCGGTGGTAGTGGCCGCCCCGGCCGACGTCTCGGCGCTGTTGCGCCTTCAGGGCGCGGCCTATGCCACGCGCCTGGCGGAACACTTCCGCGACCAGGGCCTGGACGTGCTGCTGATCATGGACTCGCTCACCCGCTACGCCATGGCGCAACGCGAAATCGCGCTGGCCATCGGCGAGCCGCCCGCCACCAAGGGCTATCCGCCATCGGTGTTCGCCAAGCTGCCGACCCTGGTCGAACGCGCCGGCATGGGCGCGCCCGGCCCCAGCGGCAAGGCCGGCTCGATCACCGCGTTCTACACCGTGCTGGCGGAAGGCGACGACCAGCAGGATCCGATCGCCGACTCGGCCCGCGCCATCCTGGACGGCCACGTGGTGCTGTCGCGCCATCTGGCCGAAGCCGGCCACTACCCCGCCATCGACATCGAGGCCTCCATTTCGCGCGCCATGACCTCGCTGATCACGCCGCAGCAGTTCTCGGTGGTGCGCCGTTTCAAGCAGACGCTGTCGCGCTACCAGCGCAACCGCGACCTGATCGCCGTGGGCGCCTACGCCGCCGGCAACGACCCGCAACTGGACGACGCCATCGCCCGCTACCCGCGCCTCGAAGCGTTCCTGCAACAGGATATCGGCGAGAACGTCGGCTACGAGGACGCGGTGGAACAGTTGCGCGCCAGCTTTGAATTGAGGGACACCTATGCCTAGCCAATTGCCCCTGGACATGCTGATCAACCTGGCCAAGGAGAGCACGGACGAAGCCGCCCGCCTGCTTGGCCGCCTCAGCACCGAGCGCACCAATGCCGAACGCCAGCTCGGCATGCTGCAGGACTATCGCCAGGACTACCTGGAACGCCTGCAGCAAGCCATGACCACCGGCATGTCCGCCAGCGATTGCCACAACTACCAGCGCTTCATCGGCACGCTGGACGACGCCATCAGCCAGCAGCAAGGCGTGCTGCGCCAGGCCGACGATAACCTGGCCAAGGGCCGGCTCTACTGGCAGCAGGAAAAGCGCAAGCTCAACTCGTACGACGCCCTGGCGCAGCGCGAATTGCGCGCCCAGGCCGTGGTCGAATCCCGCCGCGAACAGCGCGCCAACGACGAATACTCCGCCCGCCTGGTCCAGCGCCGGGCCGGGATGCATTAATTGCCCACAGGAAGCCCGCCATGACCGCTCCCCTGCCCACCCCCGCCATCGCGCCCGCCGCGCCGGTCTCGATCGCCGACACCCTTGGCGCCAAGGCCGCGCCGGCCACATCCAAGAAAGGTCCGTCCTTCTCGGACGTGCTGGCCCAGCAGCGCCCCAATCCGTCCGCCGACGCGCGTCCCGCCGCCAACGGCGGCGCCAAGACGCCGGCCAGCGGCAAGAATTCGGGTGGCGCCGCCGGCAACGCCGAGGATGCCGCCGCGCAGGCCATCGACAATGCCGTGCAGACTGCCGCCCAGGCCGAAGCGGGCGCGCTTGCCGTCGCCGCGCAGCAGCCGGCGGCGCCGGTGCTGCCGCAGCAGGCCCTGGAGATTGCCGCCCAGGCCGCCGAACAGACGCAGTTGGCGCGCGGCACCGCCCAGGCCGCCGCCACGGCCATCAGCGCTGGCGCCGCCGTGGTGCAGGCCGCCCTGACCGCCAACGATGCGATCGCCACGCCGCGCGCGCCGGTGCCCGCCACCGCGCAACAGGCCGAAGCCGCCGCCGCACTGGCCAGCCGCGATGCCCAGGCCGCCCTGCCGGTGGTCACCGCCGCGGCCAAGCCCGGCTCCGCCCCGGTCGCCGAGATCGCCGCCAAGACCGCGCCCGCCGGCGAATTGCCGCGCCCCGCGCCCGAACCCGCGCAGCCCCGCGCAGCCGACGTGCGCGTGGCCGCCGAACCGACGCCGGCCGCCCCCCACCATGTGCGCGCCGAAGAGGAATCCGACGCGCCGGTGCTCAGCACCGCGCAGCAGTTCCAGGTTCCGCAGCACGCCGCCAACGCCCAGGATCACCTGGCCCAGGCCATCGCCGCCGCCTCGCAGCGCCAGCAACCCGCGCCCATCCCCAACCCCGCCAGCATCGCCGTGCCCAACGTGCCGGTCGTGCTGCAGGTCGCCACCCCCGTGGGCGGCACCCACTGGGGCACCGAACTGGGCCAGCAGATGGTCGTCATGAGCAACAACGTGCGCCAGGGCACCCAGACCGCCGAACTGCGCCTGGATCCGCCCGATCTCGGCCCGCTGCGCGTCAGCATCAACCTGGCCGACGGTGTGGCCAGCGCGTCGTTCGTCTCGGCTCACGCCTCGGTGCGCCAGGCCATCGAAACCGCCATCCCGCAGTTGCAGCAGGCGCTGGCCCAGGCCGGCATCTCGCTGGGCCAGACCAGCGTCGGCGAACAGGCCGCGCAACAGGAATTCGCGCAGCAGAACGGCGGCGGTTCCCAGCGCCAGGGTGGCGGCAACGGCGCTGCCGTGGCCGACGGCGCGATCGATGGCCAGCCGGTCGCCGTGACGGCTTCGCGCAACGCCAATGCGCTGGTCGACACCTTCGCGTAACAATCGCGCGGCCCGCGGCCGGCAACGGTTGCGGGCGGTGCAGCAATAGCTTGAGATACACGGCTTTCGCCCTGTTTTTCGCCTCCAAGCCGGGGGCGCATTTCGGGCAGAATGCTTTCATCCACTAAGAATCCGTTTTCATCAGCGGCAAAACACGCATCGACACCGAGATGGCGACTTCCAAACCCACAACCATGCCGCCGCGCGGCGCGCTTCCGACACGCTCCGGCGGCATTGGCCGAATCCTTCGTCCGTTGCTCATGATATTGGTGCTGTTGCTGGTGGCGGCCGCGAGCGCGGGCGCGACCTGGTTCGTCGCGCAGCGCATGCAGCCGCAAGGCGGCGCGCCGGTGCAGTTGGGCGTCGGTCAGACCGGCGGCCAGCCGGGCCAGCCCGGCGCCGCGGGTCCGCAAGCCACGCCGACCACCTTCGTCGCCCCGCCCACCACTCCGGCCGCGGTGCCCGCGCCGATCTTCGTGCCGATCGAGGCCTTCACCGTCACGCTGCAGAACGCCGACACCGAACGCATCATGCACGTCGGCCTGACCCTGCGCGTCAGCGACGAACAGACCCGTATCCGTCTCGAAAAGTACATGCCTGAAGTGCGCAGCCGCATCCTGATGGTGCTGTCTTCGCAATCGCCCACCGGCGTGCAGACGCAACAGGGCAAGACCGACATGGCCAACGCCATCAAGCAAGCCGTCAACCGCCCGTTCGCGCCCCTGCCGGACGGCCAGTATGTCACCGACGTACTGTATACGGCGTTCGTGGTGCAATAAGCATGGCCTACGAGGCGTTTCTTTCGCAGGACGAAGTCGACGCGCTGCTGGCCGGCGTCACGGGCGAGAGCGACAGCAAAAAGGAATCCGCGGGCCCCAACGACGGCGCCCGTGCCTATGACCTGAGCTCGCCCGACCGCGTGGTGCGCCGGCGCATGCAGACGCTGGAACTCATCAACGAACGCTTTGCGCGCCAGATGCGCAGCGTGTTGCTGAACTTCATGCGCCGCAGCGCCGACATCACCGTCGGTTCCATCAAGATCCAGAAGTACGCGGACTTCGAGCGCAACCTGCCCGTGCCCAGCAACCTGAACATGGTGCAGATGAAACCGCTGCGCGGCACGGCCCTGTTCACCTACGACCCGAACCTGGTGTTCCTGGTCATCGACAGCCTGTTCGGCGGCGACGGCCGCTATCACACGCGCGTCGAGGGCCGGGACTTCACCACCACCGAACAGCGCATCATCCGGCGCCTGCTCAACCTGACCCTGGAGAGCTACGGCAAGTCCTGGGACCCCGTCTATCCGATCGAGTTCGACTACGTCCGCTCGGAGATGCACACCAAGTTCGCCAGCATCACCGGCAACAATGAAGTGGTGGTCGTCACCTCGTTCCACATCGAATTCGGCGCGACCGGCGGCGACCTGAACATCTGCCTGCCCTACTCCATGATCGAACCCGTGCGCGACCTGCTCACGCGGCCGCTGCAGGAAACCACGCTGGAAGAAGTGGACCAGCGCTGGTCGCAACAGCTTTCGCGCCAGGTGCGCAGCGCCGACATCGACGTGGTCGCCGAATTCGCGCGCATTCCGTCCAATATCCGCGAACTGATGCGCATGAAGGTTGGCGACATCCTGCCCGTGGATGTGCCGCAGACCGTCATTGCCCATGTCGACGGCGTGCCGCTGATGGAATGCGGTTACGGCGTCTTTAACGGCCAGTACGCCCTGCGCGTGCAGAACATGTTTACCTACGATACCGAATCTAACGAGGCCCCCGACCATGACTGACAAGAACGAGCCCGGCTCCGGCTCGTCCCCGGCCGACGACTGGGCCGACGCGCTCGCCGAACAATCCCGCGCCAATCCGCCCACCCAGGCGGATGGCCTGAAGCCCGCTCAGGACGACTGGGCCGCCGCCATGGCCGAGCAGACCGCGGCCACGCCGCCGGCCGCTGCCGCCACCCCGGCGCCTGCCCCGGCAGCGCCCGCCACGCCCGCCCCGACCGCGCCCGCCGCCCAATCGGCCGCGCAGTCGGTGTTCAAGCCGCTGGCCGGCGCCGCATCGGGCGCCGGCACCGATATCGACCTGATCATGGACGTGCCCGTCCAACTGACGGTCGAGCTGGGCCGCACCCGCCTGACCATCAAGAACCTGCTGCAACTGGGCCAAGGCTCGGTGGTCGAGCTGGACGGCCTGGCCGGCGAGCCGATGGACATCTTCGTCAACGGCTACCTGATCGCCCAGGGCGAAGTGGTGGTGGTGGAAGACAAGTACGGCATCCGCCTGACCGACATCATCACCCCGTCCGAACGCATCAACCGCCTCAACAACCGCCGTTGAAGCCACGCCCGTGATGAACGATTCCGCCCTGCTGCGCGTCATCATCGGCCTGGTGCTGGTGCTGGCGGCCATCCTGGCCGCGGCCTGGCTGGCGCGCCGCGCCGGCCTGACGCAGCGCGGCGGCGGTAACCTGCTCAAGCAGGTCGCCAGCCTGCCGATCGGCGCGCGGCAGAGCATCGTCGTCGTCGAGATCGAAAACACCTGGGTGGTCGTGGGCGTCAGCCCCGGCCAGCTCAACACCCTGCATACCCTGCCCGCCGGCGAACTGCCGCAAGCCGCGACCTTGCCCGCCGCCGCCTTCGCGGCCAAGCTGGGCCAGGCGCTCAAGCGCCGCTAGCCGGCGCGCGCATTTCCACACCATGAGCTTGCCCAACTCCCCTCGCGCCCGCCGCGGTGCGCTCCCCCTGCTGGGCGCCGCCGCCCTGCTGGGCCTGGCCCTGTTCCCCGCCGGCGTGGTGGCGCAGGCGACCCTGCCGGCCCTGACCGCGACGCCGGGCCCGGGCGGTTCCGAAACCTATTCGCTCAGCATGCAGACGCTGCTGCTGATGACATCGCTGTCGTTCCTGCCGGCGGCGCTGCTGATGATGACCGGCTTCACCCGCATCATCATCGTGCTGGGCCTGCTGCGCAGCGCCATGGGCACCGCGATGTCGCCGCCCAACCATGTTCTGATCGGGCTGGCGCTGTTCCTGACCTTCTACACAATGTCGCCGGTGTTCGACAAGATCTACACCGACGCCTACAAACCGCTGTCCGAGGGCTCGATCCAGTTCGAGGCCGCGGTCGAGCGCGCCGCCGGCCCGCTGCGCACCTTCATGCTGCACCAGACCCGCGAGAACGACCTGGCGCTGTTCGCCAACCTGGCCAAGCAGCCGGCGCTGGAGGATCCGTCGCAGGTGCCGCTGCGCATCCTGGTGCCGGCATTCATCACCAGCGAGCTCAAGACCGCGTTCCAGATCGGCTTCACCATCTTCATCCCGTTCCTCATCATCGACCTGGTGGTCGCCAGCGTGCTGATGGCACTGGGCATGATGATGGTGCCGCCCGTGACCGTGGCGCTGCCGTTCAAGCTGATGCTGTTCGTGCTGGCCGACGGCTGGAACCTGCTGATGGGCTCGCTGGCCCAGAGCTTCTATCAATAGGGAATCGCCATGACCGCCGAAACCGTCATGACCATGACCTACCAGGCGATGAAAGTCGCGCTGGCGATGGCCGGCCCGCTGCTGATCATCACCCTGATCGTGGGCCTGGTGATCAGCATCTTCCAGGCCGCCACGCAGATCAACGAAATGACGTTGTCGTTCATCCCCAAGCTGCTGGCCATGTGCGGCGTGCTGGTGCTGCTGGGCCCCTGGCTGATCGGCATCATGGTCGACTACATCCGCCAGCTCATCGGCCAGATCCCCGGCCTGGTGTCGTAGCGGCGCGCCGCCGGCCCCGGGACGCGTCGCCATGTTCTCCTTCACCATCGAGCAGCTCAATGGCTGGATCGGCCAGTTCCTCTGGCCGTTCGTGCGCATCCTGGCGCTGGTGGGCACCGCTCCCCTCTTCTCCGAATCGATCATCCCGGTCAAGGTCAAGATCGGCCTGGCCTTCGTGCTGGCGGTCGCCGTCAGCCCGGCGCTCGACCCCGCGCCACCCATCGCGCCGGGCTCGTTCGCCGGCCTCTGGATGGTGATGCAGCAAGTGCTGATCGGCATCGCCATGGGCTTTTCCATGCGCCTGGTGTTCGCGGCGGTGCAGACCGCCGGCGAATTCGTCGGCCTGCAGATGGGCCTGTCGTTCGCCTCGTTCTTCGATCCCAGCACCGGCGCCAACACGGCGGTGCTGTCGCGCCTGTTCAACATCGTGGCGATGCTGACGTTCCTGGCCCTGGACGGCCACCTGCTGGTGCTGGCGGCCCTGGTGCGCTCGTTCGACACCCTGCCGGTGGCGGCGATCCAGTTGCACCAAAACGGCTGGGGCGTGGTGGTGGAATGGGGCAAGACCGTGTTCGTGTCGGGCCTGCTGCTGGCCCTGCCGCTGATCTGCGCGCTGCTGACCATCAACCTGGCCATGGGCATCCTGAACCGCGCCGCGCCACAACTGTCGGTGTTCTCGGTGGGTTTTCCGGTCAGCCTGATCGTGGGCGTGGTGCTGCTGACCGTGGTGCTGCCCAATTCCGGCCCGTTCCTGGAATCGCTGTTCGAATCCGGCCTGTCGGCGATGAGCCGCGTGACGGACGCGCTGGCGGGCAGATAGCGCCACGACCGACGCCGCCGGCTTTGCCACGCGCAACGCGCCATGAAAAAGCCGGCCCGAAGGCCGGCTTTTTCATGCGTCCTTCGCAGACCTACTGCTGTCCGGTCAGGCGGAACACCCGGATGGTCTCGCGCAAGGTGCCCGACTGGTTGCCCAACTGCAGCACGGCGCCGCCCAGCTCCTGCACCAGCGCGGTGTTCTGCACCGTCATCACGTCCATCTGCGATACCGCGCTATCAACCTGCTCGATGCCGCTGGACTGTTCCTGGGACGCCTGCGAGATCTCGCCGATGATGTCGGTGACGCGATGCACCGCCGCCACGATCTCTTCCATCGTCGCGCCGGCCTGCTCGGCCTGGGCCGAGCCTTCGGTCACGCGCTCGACCGAATCCTCGATCAGGCCCTTGATCTCCTTGGCGGCCTGGGCGCTCTTTTGCGCCAGGCTGCGCACTTCGCCGGCCACCACCGCGAATCCCTTGCCGGACTCGCCGGCGCGGGCCGCTTCGACCGCCGCGTTCAGCGCCAGGATGTTGGTCTGAAAGGCAATGCCCTCGATGATGCTGACGATGTCGACGATCTTGCGCGAGCTGTCGGAAATGCCATGCATGGTGCTGACCACCTGGCCCACCGCGACACCGCCGCGACGCGCCACGTCCATGCTGCTGGCCGCGAGCTGGTTGGCCTGGCGGGCGTTGTCGGCGTTCTGGCGCACGGTCGAGGTCAACTGCTCCATGCTCGCCGCAGTCTGCTGCAACGAGGCGGCCTGCCCCTCGGTGCGTCCGGCCAGTTCCTGGTTGCCGCGGGCAATGTGCACCGCGGCCTGAGTCGTGCCCTCGATGCCGCGGTACACGTCCTGCGCGATGCCGATCAAACTCTTGCGCATGACCTCGAGCGAGAACTTCAGGCTGCCGATCTCGTCATCGGAGTCGGCCACGATCTGGGTGGTCAGGTTGCCGGCGGCGACCTGGCGCGCCATGTTGGCGGCGTCGACCATCGGATCCAGCAGCGAACGGCTCAGGCTCCAGCCCAGGCCGAAGATTCCGGCCACGCCCAACGCCAGCAGGCCACAGGCCAGGCCGGCGCCGGCGGCATCCAGCGAGGCCCAGTTGGCGTTCAGGCCATAGGCGCCGGCCGCCACGACGATGCCCGACGACAGCAGCGCGTGCCGGAACATGCGGCTGCGCACGTTGCGCTTGAACGGGAAGGCCAGCAAGTCCAGGCTGCGGCGCCAGCCGGCGCGCACCGGCCGGCCGCGCACGATGCGCACGCCGCGGGCGCGGCCTTCGCGGATGCGTTCGTACAGCGCCTCGGCCATCTCGATCTGTTCGTCGCTCGGCCGCACGCGCACCGACGAATACGCCACCACTTCGCCGTTCTCGACGATCGGCGTGGCATTGGCGAGCACCCAGTAGTAGCCGCCGTCCTTGCGGCGGTTCTTGACCAGGCCGAGCCAGGACTCGCCGGCTTCGAGCGTCTGCCACAGGTCGGCATAGGCTTCCGGCGGCATGTCGGGATGGCGCACGATGTTGTGCGCCTTGCCGATCAGTTCCTCGCGGGAGAATCCGCTGACTTCGATAAATGCCGGATTCGCGTAGAGGATGCGGCCCTTGGTATCGGTACGCGAGATCAGGTATTGATCCTCTCGCAGCTTGGTTTCCACGTCATTGACAGGAAGGTTTACGCGCACAGCTTGTCTCCGGTTGCATCATGGTGCAGCGAACGATCCGCGAAGGTCGACCCGGACCGGGTGCCCCGCCGCACCGCGTCCGCGCCGTGCCCCGGGGGCTGCGCATGCCGATGCGCGGCGCGACCTGGGCCGGTTCACTGCCCTTGTCCTGGGCGTTATGACCATGAACGGCAATATTTTCGAAAACTTAAGCTGTTCATGACAAAAATCAGACCCACATAAGACATTCGACCCGGCGGCCGCGAACGGGCGCCGGGTCGGCGGAAGCCGCGACCAACAGGCCGGGCTTCGCATCGCGGGGCTCGCGCCCCGATGATCAGTCCTGCGTCAGCGTCGGCGCCTGGTAGCCGCCCAGTTGCTGGGCCGGCACTTCAATCACTTCGCCCGCGTTGATCTTGAACACGGCCACCGCCTCGGCCAGCCGGTGCGCCTGTTCCTGCAGCGAGCCGGCCGCGGCCGCCGCTTCCTCCACCAGCGCCGCGTTCTGCTGCGTCACCTCGTCCATCTGCGAAACCGCGCGATTGACCTGGTCAATGCCGCTGGACTGCTCCTCGGACGCCGCCGAGATCTCGCCCATGATGTCCGTCACGCGCTTGACCGACGCCACGATCTCCTGCATCGTCGCGCCCGCCCGTTCGACCTGCTGCGAACCCGCGCCAACCTTGGTCACCGAGTCCTCGATCAGGCCCTTGATTTCCTTGGCCGCCTGCGCGCTGCGCTGCGCCAGCGAGCGCACTTCGCCCGCCACCACCGCGAAGCCCTTGCCCTGCTCGCCGGCACGGGCCGCTTCCACCGCCGCGTTCAGCGCCAGGATGTTGGTCTGGAAGGCGATGCCGTCGATCACCGACACGATCTCGGAGATCTTGCGCGAACTGGCCGAGATGCCCTGCATCGTGTTGACCACTTCGGCCACCGCCGAACCGCCACGCTCGGCCACGTCCGACGCGCTGGCCGCCAACTGGTTGGCCTGGCGCGCGTTGTCGGCGTTCTGCTTGACCGTCGAGGCAAGCTCTTCCATCGAAGCGGCGGTCTCTTCCAGCGAAGCCGCCTGCTCTTCCGTGCGGCTCGACAGGTCGGTGTTGCCGGCCGAGATCTCGCGCGAACCCACCGTGATTTCATCGACGCCGCGGCGCACCGTGGCCACCGTGCGCGTCAGGCTTTCCTGCATGCGCTTGAGCGCGGCGAACAACTGGCCGATTTCGTTGTGCGAACGCACTTCGACGCGGCTGGTCAGGTCGCCGGCGGCGATCTTGTCGAAATGCTGGCCGGCCTCGACCAGCGGACGGACCACCAGGCGGCCGAACAGCACGCGGCAGAACACCATCAGGGCCAGCGCCAACGCCACCGCGACGGCAACGGCCACCATGGCGCGGTTGAAGTTGTCCTCGGCCTGCTGGATCGTGGCTTCCTGCTGGTCGGCAATGTACTTGCTGAATTCGCCGATGGCCTCGATGAAGGCGGCGCTGCGCGGCGTGCCGTATTCATTGTTGACCATGTAGAAGGTCGAGTAGTCCTCGCTGCGCAGCGCTTCCACCATGGTGTCGACGCCGTCATCGATATACGAACGGTAGCGGCGCACCAGGTTCATCGATAGCTGGCGGCCGGTGTCATCCTGAAGCATGTTCTTCTGGAAGTCGGCGAAGCGGCTGCGCACGCCGGTCAGCAGATCGGTGGCGCCCTTGAGCGCCGCGGCCGCGTCGCGCGCCGAGTTCTCGCCGCTGCCCCAGCCCGACTCCTGCAGGTGGCGGGCCGCGACCATCAGGCTGACGCGGGCGCGCAGCATGTCGCTGTTGATCACATCCACTTGCTTGGAACGCTCGGTCAGCGCATTGACCTCGCGGATGGACTCGTAGTTATGCTGCAGGAAGAAGGCGGCCAGGCCGCCCACCGCCGCGATCAGCACCGCGAAGAATGCCATGACCCACAACAGCATCGTGCCGACGCGTGCGTCGCGCAGTCTCAGCTTGCGTTTCACCTTGGGCGCACGCGAGGCCTTTTTCTTACCGACCTTGCCTGACTTCGCTCCGGATTCCAGACTCGCTTCTATATTCTTTCCCCATCCCTCAGGTACAGCTCTGACCAAATGAAAAACCACCCTGGCGTGCCTTCCTGGCGGAAGTGGCACGCATCAGGGCGACGTACGCGGCGGCCTCCGGGGCCGGCACGCTCTCCGCGAAAACGGGACCTAACGGCCCTGGCGCATCGGCTCGGGCGACACGACGGCCGGCCCCGGTATGACGATGGTTTCCACCTGGACCTCCGGCGCGGGCTGCTGCGCCCATTCCTGACTGACGTCAGGCACAGGCGCGGGGCCCAGCAACTTCTGGCGTTCCCAGGGTTCCAGCAGAATATTGGTGCTGTCCACGAGGCGCATCAGGCGGCCGTCGGGGCCGAACTGCAGCAGCGCTTCCTTGCGGCTGTACAAGCCGTCCGGGACAAACGTGATCTTGAAGGACCAGAGGGCGAGGAAGGTGCCGTCGGTCTGCTTGTAGAACTTGTCGGGCGGGGCGGTGAGCGCCCGCGAGGCTTCTTCCAGCGTCGTCTGCCCCGGCGTCAGGGTCGACAGCTTGCCGGGGTCGAAATTGTGGCCCGTCGCCGAGCAGCCGACGATCAATGCCGTGATCGCCGCTGCCGCCAGAAGATGTAGATAGCCTCGCATACCTGCCCATTTACCGGTCATTGCCGGCGTCAAAAAGATTCCCAGTCATCGTCTGCCGGCGCCTGGCGGCGGGTCGCCGCCGGCGTCGCCGGTTTGGCGTCGTTTGCCGCGGCCGTGGCCGTGGCGGCGCGCGGCGCCGGACGGCGCAGCGGACGCGCCGCGCTCGCCGCCTCCGCCCCGGACGCCGGCTTGGCGCGCGGCGCGGTGTGCGTCAGGCGGACAGCCGGCGCGGCCTGGCGCGGCGCCGGCTCGACGGGCGCCGCAGCTTTCTGTTGCGCGGGCGCCGTTTCCTCGACCGTCGGCGCAACCACGCGCGGGGCGCTGCGCTGCTGCGCCAACTGGCGCGCCGGCACCTCGATCACGTCGCCGGCGTTGATCTTGAACACGGCCACCGCTTCGGCCAGGCGCTGCGCCTGTTCCTGCAGCGAGCCGGCCGCGGCCGCCGCTTCTTCCACCAGCGCCGCGTTCTGCTGCGTCACCTCGTCCATCTGCGAAACCGCGCGATTGACCTGGTCGATGCCGCTGGACTGCTCCTCGGACGCCGCCGAGATCTCGCCCATGATGTCCGTCACGCGCTTGACCGACGCCACGATCTCCTGCATCGTCGCGCCCGCCCGTTCGACCTGCTGCGAACCCGCGCCAACCTTGCTCACCGAGTCCTCGATCAGGCCCTTGATTTCCTTGGCCGCCTGCGCGCTGCGCTGCGCCAGCGAGCGCACTTCGCCCGCCACCACCGCAAAGCCCTTGCCCTGCTCGCCGGCACGGGCCGCTTCCACCGCCGCGTTCAGCGCCAGGATGTTGGTCTGGAAGGCGATGCCGTCGATCACCGACACGATCTCGGAGATCTTGCGCGAACTGGCCGAGATGCCCTGCATCGTGTTGACCACTTCGGCCACCGCCGAACCGCCGCGCTCGGCCACGTCCGACGCGCTGGCCGCCAACTGGTTGGCCTGGCGCGCATTGTCGGCGTTCTGCTTGACCGTCGAGGCAAGTTCTTCCATCGAAGCGGCGGTCTCTTCCAGCGAAGCCGCCTGCTCTTCCGTGCGGCTGGACAGGTCGGTGTTGCCGGCCGAGATCTCGCGCGAGCCAACGTTGATCTCGTCGACGCCACGGCGCACGGTCGACACCGTGCGCGCCAGGCTTTCCTGCATGCGCTTGACCGCCGCCATCAGGGCGCCGATCTCGTTGGTCGATTGCACCTCGACGCGAGTGGTCAGGTCGCCGCCGGCGATCCGGTCAAAGCTCTCGCCGACGGCCCGCAGCGGCCGCAGCACGACGCGGTTCATGAACAGGAAGGCGCCCAGCGACACGGCCAGGATTACCAGGACCAGCGCGAGGTAGACATACGCCATGACCGCGCCCTCCGAGCGCGACGCCGCCACCCGCTCTTCGCTATAGGTGGTGATCGCGGTCGCGAATTCGGTCAACTGCTTGGAAAACGCGCCGCTGGCCGCGGCGGTCTTGGTGTTCTTCAGGTTCAGGTATTCGGCGTTGTCCCCCCGGTCCAGCGCGCCCAGCATGGCCTGCAGGCCTTCGGCAAAGCCGTTGAACGAGGCCAGCAGTTGGCCTTCGGCGGCGCGGCCGATATCGGTGGTCTTTGGAATCGCCTTGAACTTCTCGAGCTTGGCCTTGCCGTCGGTCAGCAACTGCTGGACGATGCGGGTGTTCTCGGCCGCGCCCGCCTTGTCGCCGGCGGCGCGCTGGGCCGCGGCGATGTCCGCGCGGATGGTGGCGCGCAGCATCTGCACATAAGAGTCCTTGACCAGATTGCTCTGCTGGACGCTGAGGCTATCCAAAGCGTTGATCGCTTCGGCGTTGGATCGCATGCTGTTCCAACCCAGGGCGATGGCAACCAGCGCGGCCACGGCGACTGCCAATTGGGCAAGCATCAAACCCGTGCGCACCTTCAGATTGCTTAACATTTTCCGATATTTCCGGTAACCGCCGAGGCGACATGTTGACGTCGCCCCGTCGTAAAAGGGATGTGTTTTCTACTACCTATTCAATGCAACAAAAAACCTTGGCCGAACACGCCGTCAGAAGGATTCCCAATCGTCATCCGCCGGCGGCGCTCGGCGCGAGGATGCCGGGACCGGCTTGACCGCCTTGACGTCGGTGGCGTCGCTGGTCTTGACGACCGGGCGTCGCAGCGGACGCGCCGCGGTGGCGCCGCTATTCGGGGTGGGCCGGGCGCGGGCCGGCTGGGCCAGGCGCGGCGCCGGCGCGGCGGCGGGCTTGGCCGCACGCTGGGCCGGTTCAGCCGCCGCTTCCGGCCTCGCGGCCGGCGCAGCCACGGCCGGAGCCGCTGCCGCAGGCGCGTTTTCTTCCTTCGGCGCCGACACACGCGGGGCGCTGTGCTGCTGCGCCAACTGGCGCGCCGGCACCTCGATCACGTCGCCAGCGTTGATCTTGAACACGGCCACCGCCTCGGCCAGGCGCTGCGCCTGTTCCTGCAGCGAGCCGGCCGCGGCCGCCGCTTCTTCCACCAGCGCCGCGTTCTGCTGCGTCACTTCGTCCATCTGCGACACCGCGCGGTTCACCTGGTCGATGCCGCTGGACTGCTCCTCGGACGCCGCCGAGATCTCGCCCATGATGTCCGTCACGCGCTTGACCGACGCCACGATCTCCTGCATCGTCGCGCCTGCCCGTTCGACCTGCTGCGAACCCGCGCCAACCTTGGTCACCGAGTCCTCGATCAGGCCCTTGATTTCCTTGGCCGCCTGCGCGCTGCGCTGCGCCAGCGAGCGCACTTCGCCCGCCACCACCGCAAAGCCCTTGCCCTGCTCGCCGGCACGGGCCGCTTCCACCGCCGCGTTCAGCGCCAGGATGTTGGTCTGGAAGGCGATGCCGTCGATCACCGACACGATCTCGGAGATCTTGCGCGAACTGGCCGAGATGCCCTGCATCGTGTTGACCACTTCGGCCACCGCCGAACCGCCGCGCTCGGCCACGTCCGACGCGCTGGCCGCCAACTGGTTGGCCTGGCGCGCGTTGTCGGCGTTCTGCTTGACCGTCGAGGCCAACTGCTCCATCGAGGCCGCGGTCTCTTCCAGCGAAGCCGCCTGCTGTTCGGTGCGGCTGGACAGGTCGGTGTTGCCGGCCGAGATCTCGCGCGAGCCGACGTTGATCTCGTCAACGCCACGGCGCACCGTGGCCACCGTGCGCGTCAGGCTCTCCTGCATGCGCTTGACGGCGCCGAACATCTGGCCGATCTCGTTGGTGCTGCGCACATCGATGCGGCCGGTGAAATCGCCGCCGGCAATCTTCTCGAAATGATCACCCGCCTCGTGCAAGGGGCGCAGCACCGTGCGATTGATGAAGATCCAACAGCCGATCGCCAGCAGCGCCGCGATAACGAGCAGCGCGATCGTGACACTGCGCGAGATGTTGTGGTCCACCTGGGCTTGCGCCGCCAACTCATCAGTGCGTTTGTCGACGAAGTCCAGGTACTTTTCGACGGCTTCGCGGAACTTGGTGTTGACGTTGCTGGCGGCGTCGTTGAGATTCAGGTAATCCTGGATCGCCATGTTCGCCAGGGCCTTGGCCTGGCCCTTGAGCACTGCGTCGTATTCCTTGAGCGCGACGTCGACCGCCTGCCCCAGGGCTTCCGTGCCCGGCAACTGGGGCGCCTTGCGGAACTCGTCCATCATCTTGAAGGCATCCTGCATCAGGCCTTCGGAACGCTTGGCCTGGGCGGTCGCCTGTTCGGTCTTGCCCTGCTGCATGTCCATCAACGAGGTGGACAACAGCAGGCGCGCGCGCAGGAAGACGGTATAGGCACGAGTCAGCGGCACCGCCTGGTCGGTGTAGGCCGCGTTGATCTGGTCCAGCTTGTCATTGCTGGAATTCAATCCCATCCAGGCCACGCCATTGGATGCGAACATGGCACCCGTGAAGAGCAACAGCACCAGGATGATGCAGGTGCGAACTTTCAAATTGACAAGCATGAAATATCCGAGCGTTAAGCGTGTGAAACGACAAAATTCCTACCCTGTACGCACACACGGACGCTCCGGCATACCACCGGAAGCGTCCGTAAGGGCGCAACATGCCGAGCCCGCCATCGGGCACGGCCTATGGACTCACCGCATTATTTGCGGCTGAAAAGACTCGACCCCTGGATCGTCATGAAGGCCGCCGACGCCGCCTGCAAAGCCACCTGCCGCAAGGCCAACTGGCTGGCGCCCGAGTAGTAGTCGAGGTCTTCGAGGTCGGACAGCGACTTCGAGTACGACAGGCCCTTCTGCGTACCGGTGGCGTCCAACGCCTCCAGTTCGTTCATGCGAGCGCCGACGGACGCGGCCACGGTCTGCACGTTGTCGTAGTTGGTAGACAGCTTCTTGTTCGCGGTGGCCAGTTCGTTGTTCAGCTTGGCCAGCGCCACGGGGTCGCCGGCGATCGGCGAGTCCAGCGTCTTGATAAGGCTGTCCAGGGTGTTGAAGATGTCGACGTCGGCGGACTGCACGCTTTGCACGTCGATCACGTCGCCGTTCTGCGGCGTTCCCTTGACCACGACCGAGACACCGCCGAAGTCGATCGATGCATCCGGCGTGTACGCGGTCGGGGCGGCCGGCGGCGCGGGCGTGGTAACCGGCGGCACCGGCGGATTGGCGTTGGGATCGGTCGTGATGACGCGATAGCCCATGTTGCCCGTGGCCGGATCCGACTCGAACTGCAGGCTGAAATTCTTGCCGATGTTGGGGCTGCCCGGCGTCACCGACACGGTGCTGAACTGCGCGGTGCCCGTGTTGTGCGCGGCTGCCGTGCTGACGTAGGCCTGCGAACCCGGATTGGCGCGATTGAAGATGTCGCTGCCGATGTCGCTGGTGGACATCTGGCGCGACTGGTCGACCTGCACTGTGCGCTCGCCGGTGGCGCCGCTGTAGACGATCTTGCCAGTGGCGTCCTGGGCGTAGGGGATGACGCCGCCCTGGTAGCCGGAGAACAGGTACTGGCCATTGCCATCGGTGCTGTTGGCCAGGCCCAGCAATGCGTCGCGGGCATTTTTCAGCGCGGTGGACAAGGCCTGGCGATCGCTGTCGGCGAAGGTGCCGTTACCGGCCTGCACCACGCGGGTGCGCACGTCGGCCAGCGCCGTCGTGATCGAATCCAGGACGTTGTTTTCCTGGGACAGGTTGGTCTTGGCGGTGTTGCGGTTGAGCTGGTACGTCGCGTTCATGCTCTGCGTCTGCGCCACGTTGATCGACAACGAGGCGGCCAGCGGATCATCCGCCGGCGTCAGGAACTTCTTGCCGCTGCCGACCTGTTCGACCAGGCGGTTCATGTCGGATTCCTGAGCGAGGACGCCCTTGAGTCCGTTCGAGTACATCATGGAGGTGCTCAGGCGCATGGGGATACTCCGAATTTGTCTTGATGGGTCACGATGTCAACGATCCGATCAGCCGCGCAGGCCCAGCAGCGTATCGAACAGCGTGCTGGCGACGTCGATGATGCGGGCGCTGGCCTGGTATTGCTCCTGGTAGAGCGACAGGCTCACGTATTCTTCGTTCAGGTTGACGCCCGACACCGCCTGCTGGGCCTCGAGCTTCTGGGCGACGAGGTTGGACTGGGCGGTGTTGGCCGACTTGATCTGCGCGGTCTGCACACCAACGGTGTTGACCACCTGCGAGAACATCTCGTTGATGCTCATCGTGCCGTGGCCCAGCACCTTCTTGGTCTGCAGTTGCGCCAGCGCCAGTGCGTTCTTGCCGTTGGCGTCACCACCGGCAGCGTCTGCCGCGGCGACCTTTTCCGGATCGGTGATCAGCACGTTGATGTCACGGGCGGCGTCGCGCGTGGGCGACAGCGACCACTTGTCGCCGGCTTGCGGCGGCGAGTCGATCGTCAGCGTGACGCCCATTTCAGCACTCAGGTCCAGCGTGGCGGTGGGCGGGGTGCCGGTTGCCGGGCCGTTGTACACCTGGGTGCCTTCGGGCAGGCGCGTCACGCGGTAGTTGGCGCCGTCGAAGCTGATTTCGTAGTCTTTGGCATTGATGTTGTTCACGTCGGTGAACGTGCCGCTGATCTGCGCGCCGCTCTTGTTGGCGGCGTTCGGCACGCCTTGCGGCGAGCCGATGCTGAAGAAGTCCGTGCCCGGGTTGCCGGCGGTGTCCAGGCCCTGGCGGTGCTGCTCGTTGAACGACATCGCCAGGCCGACGGCCATCTGGCCCAACTGGGCCTGCATGACGTCCAGCGACGAGGCGCGGAACTGCAGCAGGCCGCCCAGCTTGCCGCCGGTGACGTCGGCGTCGTTCAGCTCGACCGATACGGTCTTGCCGCCCGAGCCAGCCGGCAGCGTGTAGGCGACGACGGTGCGGCTGACGTCCTTGGCGGACGCCACGGCCTGCAGCGGATAGATGGTGTTGCCCGACAGCAGCGCCTGGCCGCCCGAGGCCAGCGAAATGTTGAGCTTGTCGCCCTGCTCGTAGGTCGTGATGCCGATCAGTTGGTTCAATTCCGACACGGCCTGGTCGCGCTGGTCCAGCAGGTCGTTGGGCGGATTGCCGCCAGCCTTGGCGCGGGCGGTGGAGATCTGGTTGTTCAGGTCGTCGATGCGGGTCAGGTAGCTGTTGACCTGGTCGACGGTGGTCGAGATCTGCGTGTTCAGGCCCAGGCGCTGGTTCTGCATTTCCTGGTAGGCCGAGCGGATCTGGGTGGTCAGGCTGTTGGCCTTGCCCAGCAAGTCCTGGCGCGCGGCGGGATCCGCCGGCTTGCTGGCCACCGTGTTCATGCTGGTGAAGAAATTCGACAGGCCCGGGGCGATGCCCACGGTGCGGTCGGCGAACAGGTTGTTGACCTGGGAAATCTGGTCGAACTGGGTCTGAAGCTGGGCGCTGCTGCCCTGCGCGCCGACGAGCTGCTTGTACAGGAAGCTGTCGTAGCTGCGCACCACGGTGTCCACCTGGACGCCGCGACCGATGAAGCCATTGCTGGTGGCCTGGGCGCCGGCGGTCGAGATCATGACGCGCTGGCGGTTGTAACCGACCGTGGTGGCATTGTTGATGTTGTGGCCGGTGGTTGCCAGGCCCGCCTGGGACGCGTTCAGCCCGCCCAATGCCAATTTGTACAGATTCATGCTGACAATGCCCCGTATGTAACCGCGACTGATATTTCTGGATACCCGATTAACGGCAGCAGGTAGTCCAAATTTAGAGTCCTTCCAACATCTGACGCGAAATATCGACCTTGGCGGCCGCGCCCCGCAACTGGCTCATGACGCCGATCAATTTCTGCGCGTACTGCGGGTCGGTGGCGTAGCCGGAACTCTGGATGCGGCGGGCCGCCTCGATTTCGTTGCGCGCCTGCGTCACGCTCTCGTAGCGCGGGCTGGTGCCGATCAGGCGGGCGTAGTCGGCGAACGATTCCTCGTAGGACGAGTAGGCCCGGAAGGGTTGCGTCACCTTTTTCGCCACGCCGCCTTCGTATTCGGTGGTCAGCACATTGACGACCTTGCCCTTCCAGCTCGGCCCCGCCTTGATGCCGAACAGGTTGTAGCTGGTGCGCCCGTCCTCGTGCTTGATCTCGCGCTGGCCCCAGCCGGACTCCAGGGCCGCCTGGCCCATGATGAGACGGGCCGGCACGCCGCTCTGCTGCGAGGCCAGGGTGGCCGCGCGCGACATCTTCGACACGAAATTGATGACGTGCTCGGGCGCGCCCTCGGCCGCCGCCAGGGCGCGGTCGCTGGCGCGGTTGTTGCGCATCACGTCCATCAGCGCCGACACCTGGCGCGAGCCGCCCGTCTGGAAATCCAGGTCGGTGCCCTGCCCCAGGCGTTGCACGGCCTCGGCCGGCAGGTCGCCGGGCTTGCCCTGCTGCATCTGCGCCAGGATCGATTGCGACAGGCCGATGCCCGGCGTGGCCAGGTGCAGCGCCAGTTGCTCGTCGGCCATGGATTGCAGCATCTGGGTCTGCTGCGAGTCGAACAGCCCTTCCTTGGGCGTTGCCTCGCGCATCCGCTTGAGCATCATCTGCAGGAACAGGGCCTCGAACTGCTTGGCCACCTGCTTCTGCTGCTCGGTGCCGGGATTGGCTGGGTCCTTCGTCACATCGCGCTTCAGATCCGACAGGCGCCCCATGTCGAACACGGAATCCTGGCGACTGCCCAGGGCCGCGGAGGTGTTGGTGTAACCCATGGCGGTCAGATGATTTCCAGCTCGGCGCGCAGGGCGCCGGCGCTCTTCATGGCCTGCAGGATCGCCAGCAGGTCCTGCGGCGTGGCGCCCAGGGCGTTCAGGCCCTTGACCACGTCAGCCAGGTTGGCGCTGGTGCTCACGCGCTGCAGCGAACCGTTTTCCTGGCGCACCTCGATCTGGGTGTTGGGCACCACCACGGTCTGCCCCTCGGTGAACGGCGTATCCGGTTGCGACACCTGGTTCTGGCGGTTGATGATGACCGACAGGTTGCCGTGCGCCACGGCGGCTTCCTCGATCATGACCGTGCGGTTCATGACCACCGAGCCGGTGCGGGCGTTGATGATGACCTTGGCCACGGTCGGCGCGCGCGCCACCTGGAGGTCCTCGACCTGCGACAGGAAGCGCGCCTGCGCCGATTGTTCCATCGGGCTGCGCACCTGCACCACGCGGCCGTCCAGCGCCGTGGCCGTGCCCTGCCCGAACTTGCGGTTCAGCGCCGCCACCACGTTCTGGGCGGTGCCGAAGTCGGTGTTGTTCATTTCCAGGTAGATGTAACCGTCGCGGGCGAAGGTGGTCGGCACCCCGCGCTCGACGATGGCGCCGCCGCTGATGCGGCCGCCGTTGAGCTGGTTGATCTGCACACTGGAACCGCCGGCCGAGGCGCCGGCGCCGCCGACCAGGATGTTGCCCTGGGCGATCGCATAGACCTGGCTGTCGGCGCCCTTGAGCGGCGTCATCAGCAGCGTGCCGCCGCGCAGGCTTTTGGCGTTGCCCATGGAGGACACCACCACGTCGAGCGTCTGGCCCGGACGGGCGAACGCCGGCAGGGTCGTGGTGACCATGACCGCCGCCACGTTCTTGAGCTGCATGTTGCTGCCGGCGGGAACGGTGATGCCCAGTTGCGACAGCATGTTGGTCAGGCTCTGCTGCGTGAACGGCGTCTGGCGCACCTGGTCACCGCTGCCGTCCAGACCCACCACCAGGCCATAGCCGATCAACTGGTTGCCACGCACACCCTGGATGGATGCCAGGTCCTTGAGCCGCTCGGCATGCGCCGCCGAGGCGCCGGCCAGCAGCCCCGCCGCGACACAGACGCGCGCCAGCAGGGACAACATGGCGGAAATCGGAGTGGGTTGTTTCATGGTCAGAACGGCGAGGCGATCAGGAAGAAGCGTTGCAGCCAGCCCATGGTCTGGACCTCATCCATGACGCCCTTGCTGCGGTATTCGATGCGGGCGTCGGCTACCTGGGTAGACGACACGGTGTTCGTGCCGGTGATCGAGCGGGGATCGACCACCCCCGAGAAGCGCACGTACTCGCTGCCCCGGTTGATGGCGATCTGCTTTTCGCCGGCCACTTGCAGGTTGCCGTTGGACATCACCCCCACCACCGTGGTGGTGATGGTGCCGGTGAAGGCGTTGTTGGCCGTGCTGTCGCCCTTGCCCTGCGACACGTTGCCGCCCTTGGCGTCGGTGTTCAGGTTGGCATTGGCCCAGCTATCCATGAACGACGGCGCGGCGGCGATGCCCAGGCTGGCATTGCCGCTGCGGTTGGTGTTGGTCGCGACGTTCTTGGAGGCGTTGGTCTTCTCGTTCAGGACGATGGTGACGATGTCGCCGACGTTGCGCGGCCGGCGATCCTCGAACAGGGGGTAGTTGCCGTAAGTCGTCGGCTGGTAGATCGAGCCCGTGGGCTGCGCCGTGGGCATCGGCGGCGGCGGCGGCGCGGCCGTCGTCGGCCCCGTCACGATGGGCTCGGGCGGGATCATGGCGCAACCGGCCACCAGCAACGCCAGGGCCGCACACGAAACCAGACGCAGGACAGACGACATAGGCATCACAGTTGAGTCAGGCGGGCCAGCATTTCGTCCGAGGTCTTGACGGCTTTGCTGTTCATTTCGTAGGCGCGCTGGGTCGTGATCATGTTGACCAGTTCCTCGGCCACGTTCACGTTGGATGTCTCGACGTAGTTCTGCATGAACGTGCCGGCGCCGTCGACACCCGGCTGAAGCAGGTTCGCCGGACCGGAGGCATCGGTTTCCAGGTACAGGTTCTCGCCGACGCTCTGCAAGCCGGTCGGGTTGATGAAAGTGGCGATCTGCAACTGGCCGATCTGCACGTTGACGCCGGCCGCGCCGGGCTGCGTCACCGAGACAATGCCGTCCTTGCCGATGGAGATCGACAGGGCATTGTCGGGCACGTTCATGGGGGGCTGGATCACGTAGCCGCTGACCGTGGTCAACTGGCCGTTCTGGTCGCGTTGCAGCGCGCCGTCGCGGGTATAGGCCTGGGTGCCGTCCGGCAGTTCGACCTGCAGGAAGCCGCGGCCATTGATCGCCACGTCCAGCTCGCCGCCGGTGTTGTTCAGGCCGCCGGTGGTGTGGATGCGCTCGGTGGCGGCCACGCGGGCGCCGGTGCCCAACTGCAGGCCCGACGGCAACTGCGTGGCGTCGCCGACCTGGGCGCCAGGCTGGCGCAGCGTCTGGTACATCAGGTCCTGGAACACGGCGCGACCGCGCTTGAAGCCGTTGGTCGCGACGTTGGCCAAGTTGTTGGAAATCACGTCCATCGAGGTCTGTTGACCTTCCAGGCCCGTCTTGGCAATCCACAGCGAACGCATCATGATGAAGTACTCCTGGTGCGGCGGCCCGGCCGCGCGCGAAAATTATTGGGTTCGGATCGGCTGACCGGATCAGGAAACCGAGAGAATGCCGTTGGCGCGCTCGGCGTTGCGGTCCGCCTGCTGCACCACCTGCATCTGCTGCTCGAAGCGGCGGGCGTTCTCGATCATGCCCACCATCGCCGCCATGGGATTGGTGTTGCTGCCTTCCAGCACGCCGGACAACACCCGCAGGCTGGGATCAGCGGGGGCCGGCGGGGCCGGCTGGCCGTTGACCGGCGCCAGGCGGAACACGCCGTCGTCGCCGTGCACCAGTTGCGCTTCCGGCGGGTTGGCGAGCTTGATGCGACCCAGGTTGAGGATGTTGTTGGGGGCATCGCCGGCGCCGATGGCGGTGATGGTGCCATCCGAGGTGATCGTCAGCGCCGCCTGGTCGGGCACGTCGATGATGCCGTTCTGGTCGGACATCACGGGCTGGCCCAGCGAGGTCTGCAGCAGGCCGTTGATGCCCACCTGCAGGCTGCCGGCGCGGGTGTAGGCCTCGCCTTGCGGGGTCTGCACGGCGATCCAGCCGTTGGAACTGGCCAGGGCCACGTCCAGGTCGCGGCCCGTGGTCTGCATGTTGCCCATTTCAAAGTTGTTGCGGGGCGTCGACGCCACCGTCGAAACACGCGTCGGCAGGCTCACGCCGTCGTTCACCGGAACCGACCGGTACAACGCGATCTGCTCGCGAAAGCCCGGCGTGTTCACGTTGGCCATGTTGTTGGAGAGCGCGGCCTGGTGCTCCGTGATCCGCGCTGCGCCATTCATGGCGGTGTAGATGATTCGATCCATTGCCTATTCCGTCGGTGTCGTCGCGTGCCCGTCAGCCATTACTTCAGGTTCATCAGGACTTGCATGATCTCGTCCTGCGTCTTGATGGTCTGCGAGTTGGCCTGGTAGGTGCGCTGGGCGATGATCATGTTGACCAGCTCCTTGCTCATGTCGACGTTCGAGGCTTCGGTCGCCTGGCCCACCACCTTGGACATGCCGTTGCTGCCCGGCTGGCCCAGGATCGGCTGGCCCGACGAGGCGGTTTCCTTCCAGGCGTTGTTGCCCACCGGCTGCAGGCCCTGGAGGTTGGCGAAGTCGGCCAGCACGATGGTGCCGACGATCGAGGTCTCGCCGTTGGTGTAGCTGGCCACCAGGCTGCCGTCGGCGCCGATGTTGATGCCGCGGAACTCGCCCGAGGTGTAGCCGTCCGGCTGGGCCTTGAGCGCATAGGCGCTGCCGTACTGCGTGGTGCCGGTGTAGTTCACGGCGACCGCCAGCGGATCGGCCGGGGTGGTGCCACCGCCCGGCGTCGCGAACGACAGGTTGACCGTGGCGGCGCTGGTCATCACGCCGGCCTTGTTGAACGTGAACTGGGTCGGGTTGCCCCACACGCCGGCCGCTTCGGTGGTCGGCGCCATGGCCTGGCCGTCGATCGTGTAGTAGACGTCGTAGACGCTGTTGCCGGCGGCATCGGCGGCGCGCTTGGCGAAGTACTGCATCACCTGGTGCGAGTTGCCCAGCGAGTCGTAGACCGTCATGGGCGAGGCGTTGGTGTAGCTGCCGGGAACCTTGGGGTCGAACGGCTTGCCGACTTCGGTCACGGCGGCCGTGTAGTCGACGAAGCCGGGGATGACGTTCAGGTTGCCGGCGGTGACCTGGCCGGTGCCGTCGATGGTGACGGTATTGGGCGCGGTGCCGTAGGTGGCCGCCGGCGGGTTGCCCGGGGTCCAGGTGATCGCGCCGCCGGGCGCCTTGGTGAAGGTGTAGGCGGTGCCGCCAAGTGTCACGGAGCCGGGCACGGCCGGCGACGTCACGGTGTCGACCTGGTAGATGACCTTGGCGTTGGCGTCCAGGTTCGCCACGGTGGTGGCGGTGGAGGTGGCCTTGGGCGCCACGTTGGCGGTCGGCAACTGCAGCTCGACCGGGTTGGCGCCGATGCCGCCGTTGGGGTAGCCCGTCAGGCGATAGCCCTGCGCGTTGACGATGAAGTTGTTCTTGTCGACCAGGAACTCGCCGTTGCGGGTGTACATCACGGCGCCGCTCTGGTCGGTGACGCGGAACATGCCCTTGGCGCCATCGATGGCGATGTCATATTCGCCGCCGCCGCCGTTGACCGTGCCCACCGTGAAGCGCTGGGTGATCGCCGACACCTTGGTGCCCAGGCCGACGCGCGAGCTGGCGTAGACGTCCGCGAACGACGCGGTCGACGACTTGAAGCCGACGGTGCCCGAGTTGGCGATGTTGTTGCCGATGACGTCCAGGTTCTGCGCCGCGGCGTTCAGGCCGCTCAATCCTTGTCCGAAACCCATGTTCTCTCTCGCTAATCTTTAAGGGGGAAACCGCCGCCGTGGCGCCGGCTGATAATCAAACCGGCTGGCCTCAGCCGATCACCTTGCGCACATCCAGCATGCTGGTCTGGCCATCCAGGCCCATATCCAGACGCAGGCCGTTGGTGGAGTAAGCCACGCTCTTGACCTTGCCGTACTTCAGCACTTCGGCGGCCACCTTCTTGTCGTCGCCATCCGTGGCCAGGACGGACACGGTGTAGGCGCCCGCTTCCAGCGCCGCGCCGGCGTCGTTCTTGCCGTCCCAGTCCAGCGTGTACACGCCGGCCTTCTGCTCGCCCAGCTCGATGGTGCGCACGACCTGGCCGTTGGCGTCGGAGATGCGCACCTGGACCTTGGCGGCATCCTTCTGCAGGTCGATGCCGTAGGGCGTGACCACGCGCTCGGAGGGATGCTCGGCATCCACGCCGACCTTGACGTTCGAACCGGGAACCAGCACGCCCTTGCCGATCATCGCGACCGCGTTCATGGACTGCGACACGTCGATCTGGCCGCTGATGGCCAGCATGGTGTTCTTGAGGTTGGTGATGCCTTCCACCGTGGAGATCTGCGCCAGCTGCGAGGTCAGCTCGGCGTTCTGCATCGGGTTCAGCGGATCCTGGTTCTTGAGCTGCGTGACCAGCAGCTTCAGGAACTGATCCTGCAGGCCCTGGGCGGTGCTGGTGCCGTTGGCGCCGCTTTGCGCCAGGCCCAGGCCGGTCTTGCTCGTGGATTGGTCGACGGTGGTCATGGTTTCACTTCTTCAAAAACTTCCGCGCGGGCGGCGCGGCGCGCGGAATCAGGCGGGTCAGGATTGGCCGATGGTGAGGGTTTTCTGCATCAGGCTCTTGGCGGTGTTCAGCACCTCGACGTTGGCCTGGTACGAACGCGACGCCGCGATCATGTTGACGGTTTCGGCGACGGGATCGACGTTGGGCATGCTGACGTAGCCCTGCGCGTCGGCCATCGGATGCTTGGGGTCGTAGACCTGCTTGAGCGGGGACTGGTCCACCACCACCCCGGCCACGCGCACGCCACCGATCTCGCGGCCCTGCGCCTGGCCGGCCGGCGGGTTGACCTGGAACACCACCTGGCGGGCCCGGTACGGCTGGCCGTCGGGACCGACCACGCTGTCGGCGTTGGCCATGTTGCTGGCTGCCACGTTCATGCGCTGTGACTGCGCGCTCAGCGCCGAACCGGCGATATCGAAAATGCTCAACAAGGACATTGCCTGCGGTTCCCTATGAAAATCAATCCTGGATGGCGGCCATCATGGTCCGGATGCGACCCGACAGCAGTTGCATCGTGCTCTGGTAGTGCAAGGTGTTGTCGGCGAACTGGACCCGCTCGATGTCCATGTCGACCGTGTTGCCGTCCATGCTGGGCTGGTACGGCAGGCGATACAGCAGATCGGTCGGCCCCTGCGACACGGCCTTGGCCGGAATGTGGCGAGCCGACGTCAGGGTCAGCGAGGTGTCCGGCAGGCGCTTGGTGCCTTCCATGGCGTTCTGCATCGCCGTCTTGAAATCGAAGTCGCGCGCCTTGTAGTTGGGCGTGTCGGCATTGGCGATGTTCGAGGACAGCACTTCCTGGCGCTGCGCGCGCAGCCCCAGGGACTGCTGGAAGAAGCGGAAATCTTCGTTAAGCCGGTCTAGCATCGGATCGCCTTCAATACGGATGGAGTCCGGGACAGCGGACGCACCGTTATCCCATTGGATGACGGCATCATAGGGGCGGGTGGCAGAACACAATCAGCCAAATAACCCGTCATTTCTCATCCAATTCACGTATTGCCAAGCGGCGCGGGCTTCTACAATTCGGACATGAGGAAATTCCCCGCAAATCTCCGCGCGCGCGCCGCCTGCCTGGCCGCCCTGCTGCTGGCCCCGGCGGCCCAGGCGCAGGACGCCGCCGTCCAGGCGCCCGAGGCGATCATCATCGCCGCGCAGACCTATTTGCTGGAACAACTGGCCTCCCTGCCCGGCCAGGCCTCGGTGAGCATCGATCCGCCGCGGGCGGAGCGCCTGGCACCGTGCGATACTTTGTCCCCATTTATGCCGTCCGGCATGAAGCTGCGCTCGCGCATGACGGTCGGCGTGCGCTGCAACGCGCCCAAGCCCTGGACCACTTACGTGCAGGCCACGGTCAGCGTGCCGGGCTACTACTATGTCGCGTCGCGCATGATCGCGGCGGGCCAGGCCCTGACGCCCGCCGACCTGGCGCCGCGCGACGGCGACCTGGTGGCCCTGCCCCCGGGGGTCATCACCAATCCCGATACGGTGGTCGGCATGACCGCGGCCTACCGGATCAACGCCGGCCAACCGGTCAAGGGCGCCGCCCTGCGCAACGCCCAATCGGTGGTGCGCGGCTCGAACGTCCGTATCAACGCCCGCGGCAAGGGTTTCGTGGTCAGCAGCGAGGGGCAGGCCCTGGACAATGCGGCGCCGGGCGCGACGGTCCAGGTCCGCACCGCCAACGGACAGGTGGTCAGCGGCGTGGTGCGCAACGCAGGCCTGGTCGAAATACAACTTTAGGCAATGTTACATATCGCGTTGCGGCTAGCGCCCTCCTACCCTAAAGTTCCTTCCGACCCGGTCGTTACAGAGACATAAGTAGGCGGAGCCGTCGCAAACCGACCCAGGACGCCCTGCGGAGAAAACCTTGAAAATCAATTCGACAACCAACCGGCCCATCTCGGCAGATGCGGTCAGCCCTCGCGCCGAGTCCGCGGTCGCTCAGGCCTACGGCGCCGGCAGCGGCAGTGGCGCCAGCAGCTCGCAGGTCGCGCTGAGCTCGGCCTCGCGCAAGATGCTGGCCCTGCAAGACGGTTCGAACGACATCAACGTCGAGCGCGTCGCCGCGATTCGCGCCGCCATCGCCTCGGGCCAGCTCAAGATCGACACCAGCCGCATCGCCGATGGCCTGATCGCCAGCGCCCGTGACCTGCTGAAGTAATACTGCCTTTGCAAGATCGCCGTTTTTTCGACCCGTCCGCCCGAGTATGACCATGAGCCCTGTCGAATCCCTGCAAGCCTGCATGAAGCAGGAAGATGCCCTGATCACCGAGTTTTCCGCCATCCTGGAAGAAGAAACCAAGGTGCTGGTCGGGCCGGGCAACGTCGACGCGCTGCATGACATCACCGAGCGCAAGGGCAATATCGCCCAGCAGTTGGTCGACCTCAGCCACACGCGCGATGGCCTGCTCGCCGAAATCGGCCTGCCCGCCGGCCATGCCGGCACCGAGCAGGCCGCCGTGCAGCACCCACAACTGTCCGACGTCTGGCAGGCGCTGCTGGCCAAGTCGGCATCGGCCAACGAAATCAATATGCGCAACGGCGCCCTGATCGACGTGCACCTGCGCTATACCCAGCAATCGCTGGACGCCCTGCGTCAGATCGGCGGCCTGGGCGGCACCTCGACCTACGACGCCCAGGGCCGCGGCGCCCGCGCCACGCCGGGCCGCAAGCCCATCGTCGCCGGCTGAGCCGGATCCCGACGTCCCAATGCAAACAGCCCGCTTTCGCGGGCTGCTTGCATTGAAGGCCCCGCGTCGAAGCGCCCTAGACGCCGCCGGCCATCTCCAGCATCGCGAACATCTTCAACAGCGCGACCGGCAGCAGGCGTCCGGACAGCTTGCGCTCCGGGCTGACGACGCCGGCCAGGGTGGCGCGCACGCCGTCCGCCGCCGAGGCATGCGCCAACTGCCAGCAGGCCGCGCCCAACTGGCCGGCCATCAGCGACTGCCGCGCCAGCGTATGCGCGCCATCGACCGCGGGCAGCGCCTGCCAGGCATTGGCCATGTAGCGGAACCCGGCGCGCGCCTCTTCCTGCAGCACCAGCCAGCGCGCCACCGTGGCGGCGTCCGCCTGGCCGGCGGCAAGGTTGGTCAGGCCGAACAACTGGCCGGCCACTTCGCCACTGGCGGTATCGATCAGGCGGGCGCACACCAGGCGGAAGCGGGTTTCGTCGCCGCGGCCAGGCAGGCCGATCTCGGTGCCCGAGGCCCACAGCGCCAACGGCGCCGGACGGGTGCCGGGCACGGCGCGCAGGCCGGGCATGTCGCCCGGCTGGCCCACCGGCAGATAGCCGACACTCTTGCCCACCGCGTTCAGATTGGTCGGACATTCGTCCTGGATCACGCGCATGCCGCCCGGACTGCGCGCCACCCACGACACGCCCTGCTCGCTCAGGCTCTGCCACAGCGCCGAGGTGCCGGCTTCCAACATGTGCACGGCCGGCACCTGGGCCAGTTGTTCGTTCAGCCAGCGCACCCGCGCCTCCAGGGCCAGCGCCGTGTCCGGCTGCGCGGCGGCGGCCGGCGCGAACGACGACAACATGCCATGGGGCAGCACCAACTGCTGCGCAGGCGCGGCCAGGGCCGCGCCGCGATCGCTCATCAGCACCGCGCTCAGCAGCGTGCCCCCGGGCAAGGCCTCGCCCTTCATGCTGGCCTTGCCGTGCATGACCAGCAGATTGCGGCTGCAAGTGGTTGAGAATTCGCGCCGCACCATCGCCAGCGGCGTTTCGCCCAGCGCCGCGAGGCTCGACCCCGCGCCGTCGCTGACATACTCGCGCCACGAGGCGCGGGCCTGCACGCAGGCAGGGTCGCTGTCGAGCCAGCTCAGGGTGTCGTCCAGGTTCTGCGCGGCTTCGATCGTGCCGGCGCCGCCCTGCGGACGCAGGATCGCCGAAGCCAGCAATTGGCGGCGGCGCGCGGGATCGACACTCGCTTCGGTCTCGCGCGACGTCGACCACAGCGACGCCATGTCGGCCTCGCTGGGCGAATACAGGGCGCGGGCGCGCTCGACCATGGCGAAGGCGCGATCGATGAGCGCGTCGGCGCGCGCCAGCTCCAGGTGCTCCGGCACCTTCTGGCCGATCGACGAATAGTGGATGGGCAGGCGGTGGCGGATCGCCGTGTCCAGTGCCGCACCCAGGCGCGAAGCCTCGTCGAGCTTGGTGATGATGCAGCCGGCCACGTCCTCGCCGACGCCGTTGCGATAGGCGTGGGCGACTTCGTCGAGCGTGTCGCCCTGGCTGGCGGCGTTGAGCACCAGCAGGCGGCGCACCGGCTTGCCGGCGTTGCACAGCATCGCGGCCTGCTCGGCCACCTGGCGGTCGCGCTGGCTGATGCCGGTGGTGTCGATCAGCACGATCTTGCGGTTGCCCAGCTCGGCCAGGACGCGGCGCAGTTCGCCGGCGTCGCGCACGGAGTGCGCCGGCACGCCCATCAGGCGGCCGTAGATCTGCAGTTGTTCGAGCGCACCGATCCGAAAATTGTCGGTGGTCAGCATGGCCACCTGCTCGCGGCCTTCGCGCGCGACGCAGCGCGCCGCCAGCTTGGCCAGCGTGGTGGTCTTGCCGACGCCGGTCGGGCCGACCAGCGCGTACACGCCGCCGCCCAGGAATTCATCTTCCGATCCCAGCACCGGCAGGTGCGTGACCAGTTCATTGCGGGCCCAGGCCAGCGCGGATTCGGCGCTCATGCCCTGCGGCATGCGCTCGACCAGCGCGCGGACCAGCTTGGTGCTGAAACCGGCGTCCAGCAGGCTGCGGAACAAGGCGGCGCCCGCCGGCTCGCGGCCCGGCCCCTGGCGTCCGCCCCACAGCAAGCCGTCCATGCGGCTTTCGAGCGCGCCGCGCAAGGCGCTGATGGCGTCCTGCAAGCCCGCCGCCGCATCGCTGGGCAGCGCCGCGGGCGGCACCCCCGGACCATTGCGCAGCGGCGCATCCGGCATGCGCGCCATCGGCGACGGCGCCACGGGCGGCACCTCTCGCGCCGGCGGCAAGGCCGGCATTTCCATCCGCACCGGCGCGGCGGGCGCCATCACCGCGGGCGCGGCCGCTTCCGCCGTCACGGCGGGCGGCGCCTGACGCGCGACGGGTTCCGCCGACACCTCCGGCTCGGGCTGAGACTGCGCGGCGTAGGCCGACTGGTAGGCGGCGATCGAACGCGACGGCACCGCGTAGGCGGGCTGCGCATCGGCGACGGGCGCAGGCGGCGCTCCGTAGGCCGGTTGCGAGACGCTCGGCGCCGCACCATAGGCGGGTCGCGGCGCGACCGGCTGCGGCGCGGCGGCGGCCGGCGCGACATAACCGGACTGCGCGCCATAAGGCGGTTGCGAGGCCGTGGTCGGGGTGGCGCCATAGGGAGGCGGCGCCAGGTTGGCGGGCGCGGCGTGACCGTACGGCGCGGGCGCCTGCGGCGGCACCGGCGCGGCCGGAGCGCGAGCCGGCGCGTGGCCGTCGGCATACCCCTGCGGCGTCGGCGTCTGCGCCTGCGGCGACGCGTCGTCGAACGCGCCCTCCACCGTGGCCAGCACCTCGATGCCGCCATCGACGCTGCGGTTCGACACGATCAGCGCGTCGGGACCGAGCACCTGGCGCACCTGGCGCATGACGTCACGGCTGTTCGCGCCAAAGAAGCGACTTATTTTCATTGACCATTACCTCCGCCGATGAGCGCCGTCACACGGACCATGCGCTCATCCGGAATTTCCGTATTCGACAACACGCCCAACTGCGGCAGGTGGTGGCGCAGGAAGCGCGACAGCGGCGCGCGCAGCACCGGCGACACCAGCAGCACCGGCGCGTTGCCCTGCGATTCCTGGCGCTCGACCGCCGCCTGGGTTTCGCGCAGCAGGGTATCCGCCAGGCCAGGCTCCAGGCCGCCGCTGGTGGTGAGCGCCTGCGACAGCACGCGTTCGAGCTTGACGTCCAGGCCGATCACGCGCAGTTCGCCCTCGCCCGGGAACCATTGCTGGGTGATGGCGCGACCCAATGACCGGCGCGTCAGCGCGATCAGCTCGTTGATGTCGGGCTGGCCGCCCGTGCCGGCTGCCAGCGCCGCCAGGCGCGGACCGTGCTCGGACAGGGTGTCGATGATGGTGCGCATGTCGCGGATCGGCACTTCCTCGGCCAGCAGGCCCTGCAGCACCTTCTGCAAGGCGGTGAGCGACAGCGTCTTGGGCACCAGGTCTTCGACCAGCTTGGGCGCGTCGCGGCCGATGCGGTCCAGCAACTGCTGCACTTCCTGGCGGCCCAGCAGGTTGGAGCCGTGGCGGTGCATCAGGTGGTTCAGGTGGGTGGCGACCACGGTGCCGGCATCCACCACCGTGTAACCGACCACCTGGGCCTGGTCGCGCAGGCTGCCGTCGATCCACAGCGCCGGCAGGCCAAAGGCCGGGTCGGTGGTGGGCGTGCCCTTGATCTGCATGGTCACGCCGCCCGGGTCGATCGCCAGCCACTGGCCCGGCATCGCCACGCCGTGGCCGATCTCGACGCCGGACAGCAGGATGCGGTAATCGTTGGGCTTGAGTTCGAGGTTGTCGCGGATATGCACCACCGGCGGCAGGAAACCCACGTCCTGGGCGAATTTCTTGCGCAGGCTGCGGATGCGGTGCAGCAGCTCGCCGTTCTGGGCGTGGTCGACCAGCGGGATCAGGCGGTAGCCGACCTCCAGGCCAAGCTGGTCCACCATCGAGACGTCATCCCAACTGGCTTCGGCCGCGGCGGCCTGCGCCTGCGTCACGGCCTGTTGCGGCACCTCGCTGGCCGCCACCTCAGCGGCCTTGCGCCGCTTGTGCATCGCCCAGCCGCCCCAGGCCAGCGCGCCGGCCAGCGTCAGGAAGGCGATGTGCGGCATGTTGGGAATCAGGCCCATGATGCCGATGATGCCGGCCGTCAGGAACATCACGCTGGGGTTGGAGAACAGTTGGCTGATGATCTGCTGGCCGATGTCCTGGTCGGTCGACACGCGCGACACCACCACGCCGGCGGCGGTCGAGATCACCAGCGCCGGGATCTGCGCCACCAGGCCGTCGCCGATGGTCAGCAGCGTGTAGACGCGAGCCGAGTCGCTCATCGACATGTCGTGCTGGGCCACGCCCACGATCAGGCCGCCGATGATGTTGATCGCCATGATCAGCAGGCCGGCGATGGCGTCGCCGCGCACGAATTTGCTGGCGCCGTCCATCGAGCCGAAGAAGTCGGATTCCTGCGACACCTCGGCGCGGCGCTTGCGGGCCTCGTCCTCGCCGATCAGGCCGGCGTTCAGGTCGGCGTCGATGGCCATCTGCTTGCCCGGCATCGCGTCCAGGGTGAAACGCGCGCCGACTTCGGCGATCCGCCCCGCGCCCTTGGTGATGACGATGAAGTTGATGATGGTCAGGATGATGAAGACGATGATGCCGACGGCAAAGTTGCCGCCCACCAGGAAATGACCGAAGGCCTCGATCACCTTGCCCGCCGCGTCCGGGCCGGTGTGGCCGTGCAGCAGCACCACCCGGGTCGAGGCGACGTTCAGCGACAGGCGCAGCAGCGTGGCGAACAGCAGCACGGCCGGGAAGGCGGCGAAATCCAGCGGCTTGCGGGTGAACATGGCCACCAGCAGGATCATCACCGACAGCGCGATGTTGAAGGTGAACAGCAGGTCCAGCAGGAAGGTGGGCAGCGGCAGCACCATCATGCCCAGCACCATCACGATCAGGATGGGACCGGCCAGGAGCCGCGCGTGCGTGGCTCCGTTGCTTTTCAACATGGTGAGCAGAGCGCTCATTCCTTAAGCTCCTTGTGCTGCGGTCTTTGCCTGCGGGTCCAGCGCGGCCGGCACGGGCAGGGACTTGGGCGCCGTCGGTTCGACCCCCCATCCCGAGCGCCACGAGCGCAACTGGAAAACCCACGCCAGCACTTCCGCGACCGCGGTATATAGCTCGGCCGGGATTTCATGCCCCAGCTCGACGTGTTGATACAGGGCGCGCGCCAGGGGCGGCGCTTCCAATGTGGGAATGCGATGCTCGGCGGCCAGTTCGCGGATCTTGGCCGCCACCAGCCCGGTGCCCTTGGCCAGCACTCGCGGCGCGCCGTTCTTGTCTTCCTCGTACTTGAGCGCCACGGCATAGTGGGTCGGGTTGGTCACGACCACGTCGGCCTTGGGCACCTCGGACATCATGCGGCGGCGCGCGGCCTGGCGCTGCTGCTGGCGGATGCGGGCCTTGGTGTGCGGATCGCCTTCGCTTTCCTTGTGTTCCTGGCGCACGTCTTCCTTGGACATGCGCAGCTTCTTCAGGTGGCTCCAGATCTGCCACGGCACGTCCAGCAGCACGATCACCAGCAGCGAAGCGACGATGAAGGCGCTGCACATCGCCACCAGGCTCAGCGCCTTGGTCAGGGCGGCGGCCGGCGCCACGTGCATCAGGCCCAGCATGTCGTCGTGGTAGCGCCAGATGATCCACACCGCCACGCCGCCCACCAGCAGGGCCTTGGCCAGCGCCTTGATCAGCTCGACCACGGTCTGCGACGAGAACATGCGCTTGAGGCCGGCGAACAGGCTGAGCTTGGAGAAATTCGGCGACAGCGGCTTGCCCGAGATGACAATGCCCCCCAGCAACACGCTGGACAGCACGGCGATCACCGCCAGCAGGCCGAAGATCGGCAGAATCACCATCAGGGCCTGGCCGAAGCCGTTGACGGCCTGCTCGACCATCACGCCCGGGTCGGCCACCACGCGCTGGTCGAACGCCAGGCCGTTGCGCAGCACCCCGCTCAGTCCCTTATAAATCGTGCCGCCGCCGGCCCAGATCGCCGCGACACCGGCGGCCAGCATCATGAACGTGCCCAGTTCCCGGGAACGCGCAATCTGCCCCTCCTCGCGCGCCTTTTCCAGGCGCCTGGGAGAGGCGGCTTCGGTTTTCTCGAGGTCGCTTTCTTCGGCCATGCTCTGCGGTGTCGTTGCGGCTCGCGGATTGACGGATTACGAGCTACCCGCCGAGATTCTAGGAGGCCTGGGCCTTGGGCGATAAGCCAAGAAACGGGGGGAAAGCGGCGCTATTCCCGGATGCGCCCGGGCCGGGCCGGCCAGGGCGGGCCGGCGACCGGACGCCCTGCCCCGCCAGCCTGGCGGATCGGTCTGGTTCAGCCGGCCGCCGCGACCACCGGCCGCGCCGATCCGCCGGCGTCCAGGGTGGCCTGAAAACGCACGTAATCGAGCCCGATCCGCACTGCGCCCCAGTGCTCGCCGCCCAGGAACAGGGGCACGGAGATGTCGTTGACGATCTCGCCGGTATCACGGGAGTAGGTCTGAAACAGCAGGGTTTCGGTGTTGGCGGCCAGCCGCGCTCCGACCGGGTCGTCGAAGATGCGCTTGTGCCGCACCCGGGCGATGTCCTGGGCCGGATCGCCGCTGGGCGGGTGCGAATAGCGGCTGTTGTGCGCCGGGGCATACCCGCGCGCGTCCACCAGCAGCGCATAGCTGCCGCCCGGCACGGCCTCCAGCACGCGGTCCAGCAGGCGGGTCAGCGCCTCGTCGATGCCGCGGTCATAGCCGGTGTGGTAGCGCGGCGGCTCGCTGCCCGCGATCCGCTGGTAATGGCGGTCGAACACGTCCAGGCCGCGCTCGCGGGCATGGTCGAGCAGCCGGATCGCCGCCAGCCGGAAAGCGTCCAGCGTCTCGGACAGGCGGTCGAAGGCGGTATTGCCGGTGCGCATGTCCGACAGCACCTCCTGCACGCTTTCGGTCTGGCGCCGGATGCGGTCGATCTCGCCGGACATGCTGGCCACCCGCTCGCGCACGTCGGCGCTCAGCGCGGCGATGCGGCTGACGTCCTGGCTCATGCCATGGTTGGTGGCGTCGACCTCGCCGATCGCCTGCACCACCTCGCCCACCTGGCGGTTCATGCTGTCGAAGTCGCGCACGAAGTGCTGGAAATCCTGGCGCGTCTTGTCCAGCACCGCGCCGGACGCGTCCACGTCCTCGCGCAGGGTGCCGGTCTGGCGCTGGGTCGTATCGACCAGCTCCAGCATCTCGCCGGTATGGCGGCCGATGTCGCTGGTGGCGGCGTTGACCCGCTCGGCCAGCCGGCCCACCTCGCTGGCCACCACCGCGAAACCGCGCCCGGCGTCGCCGGCGCGAGCCGCCTCCACCCCGGCGTTCAGCGCCAGCAACTGGGTCTGCAGGGCGATGTCCTTGATGAGCTTGCTGATGTCGCCGACCGAACGCGCCCGGCCGGTCAGCTGCGCCACCACGTCGGTGAACGCCGCCATCTCGCGCGTCATGCGGTCGACCCGCTCCTTGACCTCGGACAGCTCGGCCAGCGCCTGCTCGGCCGCCCGCAGGTTCTGCCCGGAGACCTGGGCGATCTCGCGCGCATGGGTCGAGGTGGACGCCGACAGCGCCGCGATCTGGGCGCCGCTGGCCGCCAGCGCCTCGGCCGCGCGCGCCTGCTCCTGGGCCAGCAGCGCGCAGCGGCCGGCCTGGAACTGGGTGCGGGCGGCGTTCAGCGCGATCTCGATGCTGGATTGCCGCACCGTGGCGATGCGGCTACGGACGCCGGCCAGGAAGCGGTACAGCGGCCAGGCGGCCGGGCTGAGGGAAATCGGGCGTTCGGACAGCGTGGCGCGGCCACGGTTGAGCCGGCGCAACAAACCCCAGATGCCCCCGAATCGGAATACGGATCTGGCCAAGATGGCACCTCCTTGTGCGGCCCGGATCGCCTTCTGTGGGCATCCGTTGCCTGGGCGCGATGCGCCCTGTCTCCTGCTGCGGCCCCGATTCTTGTTGTGTTGCAGTCTACCCAAGGGCGCGCGTTCGCACCCTTAGGGAATACGACCATGCCCCGCCAGCGGGCATGGCGGCAGGCGGGCCCGCGCGGCCCGCCGCCCGGCGGGCTCAGAAGCCCAGGCTGGCCAGCAGGTCGTCGACCTGGTCCTGGCTGGTGACCACGTCGGCCTTGCCCTGCGGGCTGACCTGCGGGCCGTTGAGCAGGCTGTTGGCTTCGTCGCGACGCTCTTGCGGCACGTTGTCCAGCAGCACCTGCAGCAGCTCGCGCTCGATCGCGCCGACCACGTCCATCATGCGCATGATGACCTGGCCGGTGAGATCCTGGAAGTCCTGCGCCATGATGATTTCCATCAGCTTGGACTGGGTCTGCTGCGTCTGCTTGGGCACGTCCTGCAGGAAGGCGCGGGTGTCCTTGACCAGTTCACGGGCCTCGGGCAGTTCCAGCGGCTGGTCATACCATTGCTGCCAGCGGCTATCCAGCGCCTGGGCCGAGCGCGACATGCCGTCCTGGATCGGACCGGCCGCCTCGGTCGCGTTCAGCACGCGGTTGGCGGCCTGTTCGGTCATCTGCGCCACGTAGCGCAGGCGGTCGCGGGCATCGGGGATGGCGTTGGCCGCGTCCTTGATCGCCTGGTCCAGGCCCAGTTCGCGCATGCTGTCGCGCAGCATGCGGGTGAGCGAGGCGATACGGTGGATCAGGTCGGGCGATTCCGTCGAGTCAACATTCTGCGTCGTGCTCATTGCACACCTCAGCCGCCAATTTTCTCGAAGATCTTGACCAGCTTCTCTTCCAGCGTCGCCGCGGTGAAAGGCTTGACCACGTAACCGTTGGCGCCGGCCTGGGCCGCCGCGACGATGTTTTCCTTCTTGGCCTCGGCCGTCACCATCAGCACCGGCAGCGAGGCCAGGCTGGCGTCGGCGCGGATCTGCTTGAGCATTTCCAGGCCGTCCAGGTTGGGCATGTTCCAGTCGGACACGACGAACTGGAAGCCGCCGTTGCGCAGCTTCTCCAGCCCGATCGCGCCGTCTTCGGCCTCATCCACGTTTTCGAAACCCAGCTCTTTGAGCAGGTTGCGGATGATCCGCCGCATGGTGGGGAAGTCATCCACCACCAGAATCTTGATGCCCTTGTCTACCATCTTTTACTCCAGAAGAAATTTGCTTGAGATCGATCGGGATCACAACCGCGTCAAACGCGGTGTCCCCGGTCGCCCAGGCGAGTCAGAATGCGCTCACTCATTGCCGACAGCGGCACCACTTCGTCAGCCGCACCGATTGCGATGGCCTCCCGGGGCATGCCGAAGACCACGCAACTGGCTTCATCCTGCGCAATGGTATGGGCGCCGGCGCGGTGCATGGCCAGCATGCCGGCCGCCCCGTCCTTGCCCATCCCGGTCAGGATGACGCCGATGGCGTTCTTGCCCGCCGCCACGGCGGCGGAATTGAACAACACATCCACCGACGGGCGGTGGCGATTGACCGGTTCGCTGGCCTCCAGCTCGATCACGTAGTTGGCGCCGCTGCGCCCCAGGCGCATGTGCATCTCGCCGCCTGGCGCCAGGTACACGTGGCCCGGCAGCACGCGCTCGCCGTGCACGGCCTCGCGCACCGTCACCGCGCACAGGGCGTCCAGGCGCTGCGCGAACGAGCGCGTGAAACCGGCCGGCATGTGCTGCGTGATCAGGATCGCCGGGCTATCCGGCGGCAGCGGCTGCAACACTTCGCGGATGGCCTCGGTGCCACCGGTGGAGGCGCCCACGATGACCAGCTTTTCCGAGCTGGCCAGCGGCCGGCGCAGCATCGGCGCCGGCGCGGCGGCCGGGGCGTGCGGGCTGGGCGTGCGCAGTTTGGCGCGCGAAGCCGCGCGGATCTTGTCGGCAATGATCTCGGTGTATTCCAGCAACCCGTCGCGGATGCCCAGCTTGGGCTTGGTGACGAAGTCGATGGCGCCCAGTTCGAGCGCGCGCAGCGTGATTTCGCCGCCGCGTTCGGTCAGCGACGACACCATCACCACCGGCATCGGCCGCAGGCGCATCAGCTTCTCAAGGAAATCCAGCCCGTCCATGCGGGGCATTTCCACGTCCAGCGTCAGCACATCCGGATTGTGCTTTTTGATCAGCTCGCGCGCCACCAACGGATCGGGCGCGGTCGCAACCACTTCCATATCCGGCTGGCTGTTGATGATCTCGGTCATCAGTCCGCGCACGAGCGCGGAATCATCCACACATAGAACTCTGATTTTCTGCATTGTTTACCGCCTCAGTCTGGCCAGGAGCTTGCCCCGAAGGCGCGCCTAGGCCTTACCCGCGCATTCGTAGACTGTCTGCCCGCGCAGACGGAAATCCCGGCTGATATAGGTGAAGTTCTCGGAATGGCCCGCGAACAGCAGGCCGCCCGGCTTGAGCAGCGGCACGAACCGCTCCAGGATCTTCGCCTGGGTCGGCTTGTCGAAGTAAATCATCACGTTGCGGCAGAAGATGACGTCGAACTTCTCGCTGATCGGCCAGGAAGGCGCCAGCAGGTTCAACGTCTCGTACCGCACCATGTCGGCAATCTCGGGACGCACCCGGACCTGTCCGGCGTTGGCGCCGCGGCCCTTCAGGAAGAAGCGCTTGAGGCGGCTCTCTTCCATCTTGGCCACGCGCTCGGCCGGATAGACCGCCGTGCGCGCCCGGTTCAACACGTTGGTGTCGATATCGGTCGCCAGCACCGAGCAGGCGCTGGCGCGCGGGCCCAGGGCCTCGGCCAAAGTGATCGCGATGGAGTATGGCTCTTCGCCCGTGGACGCCGCGCAACACCACACCGACACCGGGCCGCCGCGCTTTTGCGCGAAGTCGGCCAGGATCGGGAAGTGGTGCGACTCGCGGAAGAACGCGGTCAGGTTGGTCGTCAGGGCGTTGACGAAATCTTCCCATTCGGCCGCGTCCGGCTCGTTCTCCAGTTGGTCCAGATAGCTGGCAAAGTCCTGCCGGCCCAGCGCGCGCAGGCGCCGCGCCAGCCGGCTGTAGACCATTTCGCGCTTGTGCGCGCCCAGCGAGATGCCGGCACGCGCGTGAATCATCTTGCGCACGCGGGTGAAGTCCGCGTCGCGAAAATCGAATTGGCGGTCCACCGGAATGGACGGCGCCATGTTTGCTGCTGTCGCCACTGCCGCCCTCAGCGCTCAAGAGCAAGCGCGTCTGGCGCTTGCAGCCGTGAATCGTCGCCGGCGGCGGAGCGACCCGAAGACAGGCGATGGGCCGGCACTTCGATCACTTCGCCGACGTTGATCTTGAACACCGCCACCGCCTCGGCCAGGCGCTGCGCCTGTTCCTGCAGCGAGCCGGCCGCGGCCGCCGCTTCTTCCACCAGCGCCGCGTTCTGTTGCGTCACTTCGTCCATCTGCGACACCGCGCGGTTCACCTGGTCGATGCCGCTGGACTGCTCCTCGGACGCCGCCGAGATCTCGCCCATGATGTCCGTCACGCGCTTGACCGACGCCACGATCTCCTGCATCGTCGCGCCCGCCCGTTCGACCTGCTCGGAACCCGCGCCGACCTTGGTCACCGAGTCCTCGATCAGGCCCTTGATTTCCTTGGCCGCCTGCGCGCTGCGCTGCGCCAGCGAGCGCACTTCGCCCGCCACCACCGCGAAGCCCTTGCCCTGCTCGCCGGCACGGGCCGCTTCCACCGCCGCGTTCAACGCCAGGATGTTGGTCTGGAAGGCGATGCCGTCGATCACCGACACGATCTCGGAGATCTTGCGCGAACTGGCGGAAATGCCGTGCATGGTGTTGACCACTTCCGCCACGGCCGAACCGCCGCGCTCGGCCACGTCCGACGCGCTGGCCGCCAATTGGTTGGCCTGGCGCGCGTTGTCGGCGTTCTGCTTGACCGTCGAGGCCAGCTCTTCCATCGAAGCGGCGGTCTCTTCCAGCGAGGCAGCCTGCTGCTCGGTGCGGCTGGACAGGTCGGTGTTGCCGGCGGCGATCTCGTGCGAACCGGTATTGATCTCGTCGACGCCCCGACGCACCGAGGCCACCGTGCGCGTCAGGCTTTCCTGCATGCGCTTGAGCGCGGCGAAAAGCTGGCCGATCTCATTGGTGTTGCGGACTTCGACGCGCGCGGTCAGGTCGCCGCCGGCGATGCGGTCAAAATGATGGCCGGCGTCCTTGAGCGGCTGCAGCACGCGGCGGCGCAGGAACACATAGGTGGCGAACACCAGCAGCGCGGCGATCACGCCGCCCGCGCTCACCGCCAGCAGCACGAACTGGTAGCGCACCTGGGCCACCTCGAACGCGTCCAGCATCTTGCTGGCGCGCCAGAAATCAAAGCCTTCGACAGCGCGGGCGAAGCGCCCTTCGAGCGCATCCTGCACCTTCTGCACCTGCGCCTGGTAGGCCGGCATGTCGGCCTTTTCAAGCGCGGCGGTCAGCGGCACCACGCCCTGCTGCACCAGCGCGCCATACGAGTCCTCGACTTCCTTGAGGGACTCGGCCGCCTCGGCCGGTCGCGGCAGGGTCTTGAAATAGTCGAACTCCGCCTGGCCCTTGTTCTGCGCCGCCTTGGCGCGTTCCAGCAGGCCGGCTGCCTCGCTCGACAGGCCCTGCGCCAGCAGCGTGGGCTGACCGACGCTGCGGACGATGTCGCCATAATTGGACGTGGCCGCGCGGCCCAGGCCATTGAGGGTGTCCTTGTAGCTCAAGACGACACGGCCCAGCGCGTCGTTCAGTTCTTGCGATTGCTTGATTTCCGCCAGCGTCGCATTGCTGATGCGCAACGACAACACGCCCAGTGCGGCTCCGATCACCAACATGAATGAGAAGAACGCCAGCACCCACAACAGGCTGCTGCGTATCGTCATGTTCGCGAGAAACTTGCGCATCACAAGCACCACTCCTGACTGCAAACGTTAAGGAAAAGCGCCATATCGATTCCCCAATATGGCGCGCCCATCTCCCTAGGAGGTCGCCACCGCCGGGGCCCCGCCCCGCCGGTCGCGCATCCGGGTCCGGTCCTTCCGATCAGGAAGCGACCTTCTCCACCAGGGCCATTTCATCGCTGGTCATCATCTTCTCGATGTCGACCAGGATCAGCATGCGTTCGTCGACCGTGCCCAGGCCCGTCAGGTATTCGGTGGACAGGGTGGCGCCGAACTCCGGCGCCGGGCGGATCTGGCCGGCGTTGAGCATCAGCACGTCCGACACGCCATCGACGACGATGCCGACCACGCGGCGATCGAGGTTCAGGATGATGACGACGGTCTGCTCGTTGTATTCGACGCTGCCCAGGTTGAACTTGATGCGCAGGTCGACGATCGGAACGATGATGCCGCGCAGGTTGGTCACGCCCTTGATGAACGGCGGAACATTGGCGATGCGGGTTACCGTGTCGGCATCGTAGCCGCGGATTTCCTGCACCTTCAGAATGTCGATGCCGTACTCTTCGTCGCCCAGCGTGAACACCAGGAACTCGTTGCCGACATCTTCATTGCGCGCGGCTTGCGCTTGCGGTTTGGCTGCCATGGGGCTATTTCTCCATCAATTCAGAATGGCTTCGGGCTGCGACCAACGCTCACGGTTGGCGCGCGCAAGCGCAAATACGTCGACGATCAGCGCCACGCTGCCATCGCCCAGGATGGTGGCGGCGGAGATGCCGGGGACCTTGCGGTAATTCGACTCTAGGTTCTTCACCACCACCTGGTGCTGGCCGATCAGGTGATCCACCAGCAACGCGAAACGGCGGTCTTCGGCCTGCATGATGACGGCGATGGCCTGGGTCGGGTCGGTCTGGGCCTCGCTGACCGAGAACACGCGGTGCATTTCGACCAGCGGCAGGTACTCGCCGCGCACGTGCATGACGCGCTCGTTGCCAGCCACGGAGTAGATCTGGTCGTTGGTCGGCTGCAGCGATTCGGTCACGTGGTTCAGCGGCAGGATGAAGGTCTCTTCGCCCACCCGCACCGACATGCCGTCCAGGATCGCCAGCGTCAGCGGCAGCACGATGCGCGTGGTGGTGCCGTTGCCCGGCTCGCACGACAATTGCACGTGGCCGCCCATGTCCTGGATGTTCCGGCGCACCACGTCCATGCCGACGCCGCGGCCGGAGATGTCGGTGACCTTCTCGGCCGTGGAGAAGCCCGGCGCGAAGATCAGTTGCCAGATTTCGTCGTCCGGCGAGTTCTCGTTGACAGGCAGGCCCTGGGCCATGGCCTTCTTGAGGATCTTCTCGCGATTCAGGCCGGCGCCGTCGTCGCTGACCTCGATGACGATGTTGCCGCCATTGTGCTGGGCAGACAGCACCAGTTGGCCGACCGGATCCTTGCCGGCGGCGACGCGCTTCTCGGGCGTCTCGATGCCGTGGTCCAGGCTGTTGCGCACCAGGTGCGTCAGCGGATCGATGATGCGCTCGATCAGGCTCTTGTCGAGTTCGGTGGCGCGGCCGTAGGTCTGCAATTCGATCTGCTTGCCCATCTTGCCGGCGATGTCGCGCACCAGGCGCGGGAAGCGGCTGAAGACGTAGTCCATCGGCATCATGCGGATCGACATGACGGCTTCCTGCAGGTCGCGCGCGTTGCGCTCGAGCTGCTCCATGCCATTGAGCAGGCGGTCGTGCAGCACCGGGTCCAGCGTCGACGCGGTCTGCGCCAGCATGGCCTGGGTGATGACCAGTTCGCCCACCAGGTTGATGACCTGGTCGACTTTTTCCACGCCGACGCGGATCGAGGTGGATTCCTTGTCGACGTGGGCCGGAGCCGCGGCGCGGCTGGTGCGCGAGGCCTGCGAGATGGCTTCGGCAGCGGCGGCCGACTCGGCCACGGCGGGCGCGGCAACAGGCGCCGGCGCGGGTTCAGGGGCCACCGCCGGGGCCACGGCGGGCGCCGCCGCCGCGACGGGCGCGGGCGCCGCCTCTGCCGCGCTGGCCGGCGGCGCTTCACGGGCGATGTTGAGCTGGTCGGCGTCGACGATGAAGCAGCAGACGGCCTCGATGTCGTCCGGGGTGCAGGTGCTGTCGACCCAGACGGTCAGCACGCCGTTGGCACGCTGGCTGGCCTTGACCTGGCCGAGGTTGCCCATCTCTTCGAGCAGCGACTCGGCGTCCTTGTCCGACACCTTGGTGATGCGCACGCGCAGCGGCAGGCCGGCGGCATCGGCGGCAGGAGCCGCCTCGACCACGGGCGCGGGCTCGACCACGGGCGGGGCCTGCACCGGCGGCGGGGCGACCGGCGCAGGCGCGGCGGCCGGGGCTGCGGCAGCCGCAGGATCCTTGTGCTCGAGGGCGAGCTGCCTCAACACCGCGCAGATGCGCTCAAACACGGCTTCATCGGGCTCTTCGGAGGCCCGGTAGGCATCCAGTTGGCTTTTGAGCACGTCTTTCGTTTCCAAGAAAATATCAATCATGTCCGTACGCAGCGCCATTTCGCCGCGACGGATCGCGTCCAGAAGGTTTTCAAGCAGATGGGTGGTGCCCGCCAGCTGGTTGAAGCAGCCGAACGTCGCCGCGCCGCCCTTGATCGAGTGGGCCGCGCGGAAAATGGCATTGAGCTGCTCGATGTCGGGCGCGCCGACGTCGAGCTCGAGCAGCAACTGCTCCATTTGCGCGAGCAGTTCGTCCGCCTCGTCGAAAAAGGTCTCGTAAAACTGACTGAGGTCCAAACCAGAACTCATGACCCGTACGCCTTCATAAATGAACTTGCCTACGCGCCGGATTGCTCATCGAGCAATTCGGACGCCAATTCCACCAGCACATCGGGATCGACCGGCTTGGACAGCCAGCCGCATACGCCCAGATCCCGCGCCGCCATCTTGCTGTCCACGTCGTCTTCGGTGGTCAGCACCAGCACCGGCACGTCCAGGTACTGTTCCTGTTCGCGCAGGCCCTGGATCAGTTGCAGGCCGCCCATCACGGGCATGTTCCAGTCGCTCACCACCAGGTCCACCGGATGGTTTTTGGCCACCTCCAGCGCTTCCTGGCCGTTGCCGGCCGTCAATACCTTCCATCCCGCGCCCGTCAGCGTCGCCTGGACGATCATTCTCATCGTCGCCGAATCGTCCGCCACCAGAATCGTTGCCGCCATTGCTATCGAGCCCCTTCGGCGGGCGGCGTTGCCGCCGCGTCGCCCTGCTTGGTTGCCGTCGTGGCCTGGGCGGCGGCGTTCACCGCCTCCACGGCCGTTCCAACCTCGCGGGCATCCTTGGCGCTGACGTCCGCGGCCGCGGCGTTCTCGCTTTCGATGCGCCGCTGGGTGCTCTGGTTGAGCACCACTAGGCTGATACGTCTATTAACGGCCGCATATGGATCATCTTTAACGAGACTCATGCTCGAGGACAGACCCTGGATGCGCATGACCTTGCTTTCATTCATGCCGCCGGCCACCAGTTCCTGGCGCGAGGCGTTCGCACGATCGGCCGAAAGTTCCCAGTTGCTATAGGCGCGCTCGCCGCGGGCGTACTGCGACGCGTCGGTGTGGCCCGAGATGCTGACCTTGTTGGGCAGCTCGTTCAGAACCGGCCCCAATTCCCGCAGGATGTCGCGCATGTAGGGCTGCACCTCGGCGCGACCGGTGGCGAACATGGGGCGGTTCTGGTTGTCGATGATCTGGATCCGCAGACCTTCGGTGGTCAGGTCGATCAGCAATTGGGGCCGGAAGCTCTTGAGCACCGGACTGTTCTCGATGACGTTTTCCAGCCGCCTCTTGAGGTTTTCCAGGCGGTGCTGGTCGCGCCGTTCGGCATCACCCATCGGCTGGGCCTCGACCCGGTTGCCCTGGGCGCGGCGCTCGTCGCCGTCGCTGCGCAGCGGGTCGCGGCCGCCCCCGGGGACCGCGCTGGTCTCGGCCGAGCTGCTGGGACCGCCGGTCAGCGCCACGCGCAAGGGCATGCGGAAGTATTCGGCGATGCCCTTGAGTTCCTCGCGCGGCACGATGCTGATCAGCCACATCACCAGGAAGAACGCCATCATCGCCGTGATGAAGTCGGCGTAGGCGATCTTCCAGCTTCCGCCGTGGTGTCCGCCGCCGTGGACTTTCTTGCGGCGGATCACCACACGGTGGTTGTTTACCGTGCTCATGGCCCGCTCCGTCAGGCCTTGGCGGTGGACTTGGTCTGCCGGACGTGCTCTTCCAGCTCACCGAAAGTCGGCCGCACCGACGAATACAGCACCTTGCGGCCGAATTCGACCGCGAGCTGCGGCGGGTAGCCGTTCATGCTGGCCAGCAGCGTGGTCTTGATACATTCCAGCACCTTCATGGCCTCGTCCGTGCGGCGCTCGATGCGCGAGGCCAGCGGACCGACGAAGCCGTAGGCAAGCAGAATGCCCAGGAAGGTGCCCACCATGGCCTTGGAAATCAGGTCGCCGAGAATGGCGGGCGGCTGATCCACGGCGGCCAGTGCCTTGATCACGCCCAGCACCGCGGCCACGATACCGAACGCAGGCAGGCCGTCGGCCATCTGCCGGATCATGCTGGCAGGCACTTCGCGCTCGTGGCGGTAGGTTTCGATTTCCTCGTCCATGAGCGTTTCGATCTCGAACGAGCTCATGTTGCCGCTGATCATGATGCGCAGGTAGTCCGTGATGAACTCCATGAGCTTCTCGTCCTTGGCGATGCGCGGATACTCGCTGAAGATCGGACTGGAGGCAGGATCCTCGATGTGCGATTCGATCGCCATCAGGCCTTCGCGGCGCGCCTTGTTCAGCAGCACGTACAGGAGCGCCATGAGCTCCATGTAGACGTCCTTGCCGTAGCGCGAGCTTTTCAGCGTGTCGGGCAGCGCCTTCTTCACGAGCATCAGCGATTTCTTGCTGTTGCCGGCCAGGAAGGCGCCGAAGGCCGCGCCGAAGATCAGCGTCAACTCGAACGGCTGGTAAAGCGCGCCCATGTGGCCGCCCAGCGCTACGAAGCTGCCGATGACCGACACGATCACCACTAGAAAACCGATAACAATCAACACATCAGGCCCCTGCCAACGAAGTCTAAAACCGGCGTCAATGATCCCCTGTTCCCCCCGTCCCAAAAAGGCGGGTTACGGGGAGTTTTCCAGGGCTTTTGATGTATTTGGACGCGCCGCTCAGGAACGGGCGGCGTCTACGGCTGGCACGGATCGGCTGCCCGCGCGCGCCTTGGCGGCGGCACGGGTCTTGCCGGCCCGGGGTGGCGGACGGCAGATTGCGCACACGAAATCCGACTGCGGATCATGCGCGTGCGCAATGAAATGCCCGCCACACTGGCGGCAGGCGGAAAGCTGCAGCATGCCGCTATCGAAGAACCGCACCAGCATCCAGGCCCGGGTGAAGCTCAGCACGGGCTCGGCGGATTCGGCGTTGTCCACGCCGGCGTTCTCGAGATAGAGGCGGTACGCGTCGATGATGGCGCGGATGCCCTTGCTGCTGGTGCGCGTGTTCAGGAACGAATACACGTTGTAGAACAGCGAGGAATGGATGTTCGGCAACCAGGTCATGAACCAGTCGACCGAAAAAGGCAGCATGCCCTTCGGTGGCGAGCAACCGCGGATTTCGCGGTACAGACGTGCCAGGCGGTCGTGGCTGAGGCTGGTTTCAGCCTCCAACACCTGCAGCCGCGCGCCCAGAGTGATCATGGAGCTGGCTAGCAGGATGTCATCCGCTTCCTGCGAAACGCTCTTGGTGGCCATTACACGTGTCCGAGTGGGAATCGACAGGCCGTCAGGCCAGTTCTTCAACAGGTTGCTTGGCCAGCAGGATCGTCGCGTGCGCTTGCTGCAGCGCGCCGCCCAGCACGTCGTGGGTCAGGGCCGACAGCAGGCTGTAGTCGTCGAAACGGAAACGGCACAGGAGCGAACTGGAGCTGGCCAGCTTCACCAGCTGAGCCGGAGAAAGACGCATCAGGATATCGGCAACCTCGTTGCTGAAACCCAGACGGAACATCGATGCAGCATAGTCATCGCGCAGCATGCGCTGCGCGAGAAGCAGGTAGGACAGATTCACCTCACGGATATCTGCCAGCAAAGAATTTTCGACTTGTTGCACGCCCGACTCCCTATTCCCTATCCCACCGAAGGGGCTTGATAACCAAGGACAATGGCAACGTTTGTTGCACAGTGTCCGCTGCATCCTGTTTTAATGCGAAATGTATCATTTGTTCGCAATTTAAGTAAAATTTACCACAGGTCATGTCATTTTCTATGACTTATATGACAAATCTTTGTTGATATCGCGCAACTTGAGACTTTAGATACACCTTGACATAGAAAGTCCTGACAAATGTACGTCAATTTGGCAAATAAGCATTCAAAACGTTGCGTGCTTTAAGGAATGAAATACCGGCTTTTGCCGACAATGACACCTTTCGATCACAAAATATTGCTAGCTTTAGCGTAGCCGCGCGTTTGTCGACAATGTCGCAAATTGACAACAACCGACAATGCGTCACGATGGACACCGCCTGACACTCCCGCAATGCCCCACGCAGATGACAGCTTGGTCGAATATGCCCCGCTAGTGCGGAAGCTGGCCCTGCAATTGCTCGCCCGGCTGCCGGCCAGCGTCGAACTCGACGACCTGATCCAGGCCGGCATGATCGGCCTCTTGGATGCGGTGCGCCGCTACCAGGAGACCGCCGACGCCCAGTTCGAGACCTACGCCACCACCCGCATCCGCGGCGCCATGCTCGACGAACTGCGTGGCCAGGACTGGCTGCCGCGCAGCGTGCGCGCCAAGGCACGCAAGATCGAACAGGCCATCCAGCAACTCGAACAACGCCTGATGCGCGCGCCCTCCGAAGCCGAGATCGCGCAGCAGATGGAGATGCCGCTGGCTGAATATCAGACGCTGTTACACGACGCCCAGGGCGTGCAGATCGTCCACTACGAAGACTTCGCCACCGAGCCCGACACCGCGTCGGGCCAGACCGACTGGACCGCCACGCTGAATCACGGCACCGCCGGCGGCAACCCGCTGGACTCGCTGCTGGCCGGCGATTTCCGCCAGGCGCTGATCCTGGCGATCGACACCCTGCCCGACCGCGAGAAACTGCTGTTGTCGCTGTGCTACGAGCAGGGCCTGAACCTGAAGGAAATCGGCGCGATCATGAACGTGACCGAGGCCCGCGTCTGCCAGCTCCGGTCGCAGGCCACGGCGCGCATCCGCGCCAAGCTGCGCGAACAGGCCTGGCAACACCTGCCCCAGGAAGGGCAGATCGCGCAGATTATCTGACGGGCGCAGCCGCCGGACCGGATGCCCCGTCCGACGCCCAGGCGGCGCGCCTTGCGTCCGGAATTCCGGGAAAATCGGACGTTGTTCATGCCATTACGCCCCCGGCGCCCTTGTTAGCCTTCCACGCTGACACCAATAATGGTGCGCGCGGCGATCCGCCGCCGGCCGCGCACCGCGATCCCTGGAATTTCGCCATGAGCGCACCCGACGTCCTGACGCAGGCCATTTCCGACGCCTACGACGAAACCCCGTACATTTCCCTGCCCTTTTCCTACACCTCGCCCGGCAACCTGCGCGCGGTCGCGCACCTGTACCAGTTGCCGGCGCCGGCGCTGGAGCAGGCCCGGGTGCTGGAACTGGGCTGCGCCGCCGGCGGCAACCTGTTGCCATTCGCGCTGGCCTACCCCGAGGCCCGCGTCGTCGGCATCGACCTGTCGCCGCAGCAGATTGACGCGGGCCGGCTGATCGCGGAAGCGGCGGGCGCGCGTAATCTCGACCTGCGGGCCATGAGCCTGACGGACATCACCGCCGACTTCGGCACTTTCGACTACATCATCTGCCACGGCGTGTTCAGCTGGGTGCCGCCGGAGGTGCGTGACGCGATCCTGCGCATCTGCCGCGAAAACCTGGCGCCGCAAGGCATCGCCTACGTCAGCTACAACACCTATCCGGGCTGGAAGGCGTCCGACGTGATCCGCGACGCCATGATCCTGAACAGCTTCGGCGCGGAAACGCCGCAGGACAAGCTGGTTCGCGCCAAGGCCATGCTGGAATTGATCGAGGGCGGCCTGTGGCAGAGCAACCCGCTGCGCTCGGCGCTGCAGGAAGCCGCCCGCAAGTTGCGCGGACAGACCGATCACTATCTGCTGCACGAATACCTGGAGGCGATCAACACGCCCTGCTATTTCCTGGAATTCGCCGCCGCGGCGCAACAAGCCGGCCTGGCCTACGTGACAGATGCCGAACCGCAATTGACGTTCCCCTCCACGTTCGGCGGCACCGTGGCGCTGGGCCTGAACGGGCTGTCGGTCAACGCCGGCCGGGAAATGCGCGAGCAATACCTCGATTTCGCCATCGGCCGCTCGTTCCGCAAGAGCCTGCTGGTGCATGCCGAGCGCGCCGGCGACATTCTCGACCAACCCGAGGGCGGCGCCTTTGTCGCCATGCATTTCGCCGCCGACCTAACGCCGCTGCCCGGCGCGGCGGGCGCCCCGGCCGGGCAACGCCAGTTCCGCACCGCCGCCGGGACCGCCATCACCACCCAGGATCCGGGCATGATCGCGTTGATGGAAACGCTGGCCCAGGCCTGGCCGCGATCGCTGCCGTTCGCCGCGCTGCTCGAAACCCAGCGCGGACACGCGGCCGACGCGGCGGCCGACACCCTGGCCAACGCGATGATCGGCCACCTGGTGACGCTGGTGCAGGCCAGCGCCCTCCACTACCGCCTGGAACCGGCCGCCTACCAACCCGCGCAGGCCAAGCCGCGCCTGATCCCCGGCGCCCTGCAATTACTACAAGAAGTAACAAAACCGAATTCCCAGGTCGGCATGCACAACCTCTGGCATCACCCGGTCACGGCGCCCACCGACGCCCTGCACCAATATCTGATGCGCCACATCGACGGCGAGCACAGCAGCGCCGAACTGCGCACCCTGGCGCGCGACGCGCTGACCGCGGGACGCCATCCGCACCCGGACGGCAAATCCTACAAGGGCGCCCGCAACCTGGATCCGGTGGCCCAGGAAATCGTCAACAGCCTGCTGGCCGCCCTGCGCCGCGCCGGCCTGCTGCTGCACTGACAGGCCCGTCCGGCGGCCGTGCTCCGGCCGTCGGACAAGTCTGTATATGGTGCTTCCTCACCCGTCCGGTCGCCCGGCCAGACCGTAAGACCAGTCTGTAAGTGGTATCCAACAACATTTTGCGAATACCAAAAAAAAGCCCTAAAGATTGATTTGCGACTGCCGTAATCCTTGCAACGGAGAAATTCGAAGACGCAAGAAATCGAATTCTTCCCGTTACAACGATGGGCGGCCCCGCTGCCCGGTTTGAAGAAGCCTTTCTCTCTTGGGAGCCTAAACATGGCTGCAGTCATTAACACCAACTACTTGTCGCTGGTTGCTCAGAACAACCTGAACAAGTCGCAATCTTCCCTGGGTACCGCCATCGAACGCCTGTCGTCGGGCCTGCGCATCAACAGCGCCAAGGACGACGCCGCCGGTATGGCCATTGCCAACCGCTTCACCGCCAACGTGAAGGGTCTGACCCAAGCCGCTCGTAACGCCAACGACGGTATCTCGCTGGCCCAGACGACGGAAGGCGCCGCCTCCGAAATCAACACCCACCTGCAGCGCGTTCGCGAACTGTCGGTGCAAGCCGGCAACGGCAGCTACTCGCAAGAGCAGCTGAACTCGATGCAAGACGAAATCAACCAGCGTCTGTCGGACATCGACCGCATCTCGCAACAGACCGACTTCAACGGCGTGAAGGTTCTGTCGGCCAACGCCAAGCCCCTGACGCTGCAAGTCGGCGCCAACGACGGCGAAACCATCACCCTGAACCTGTCGGAAATCAGCGTCAAGACGCTGGGTCTGGACGGCTTCAACGTGAACGGCACCGGCGTGACGCAAAACCGCACCGCCACCGTGTCCGACCTGCAAGCCGCTGGCGGTTCCGCCACCGGCAACGACTGGACCGTGACCACGAACCACGCCAGCGCCACCGCTGACCAAGTGTTCGCCAAGCTGGAAGGCGGCAACAAGGTCACCATCGGTACCGGCACCGCCGCTACCGTCTACAGCTACGACGCCGCCAACAAGAACTTCACGTTCACCGACAAGTCGGCCTCGAACGCCGCCACCGTCACCTCGCTGGCCAACTCGCTGCGCCCGGCCACCGGCACCACGACCGCCACCTACACCCACAGCAACGGCTCCGCTTCGACCTCGTTCGAAGTCGACGCCACGGGCAAGGTCACCATCGGCGGTCAAGCCGCCTACCTGGACGCCGCCGGCAACCTGACGACCAACAGCGCCAGCGCCACCGCCGCCACGCTCGACTCCGTCATGACCGCTGCGTCGAACAACACCGGCGCCGCCGGTTCGTCGTCGGTCTCCATCAATGGCAAGACGTACTCCAACACGGGTACGGCCAACCAACTGACGTTCACCAACACCATCGCTTCCGATGCGCTGCTGGCCAACGTCAAGGCTGCCGCCAACTCGACGATCCAGCTGGGTCAAGGCATCACCAGCGCCACGGTCACGCTGGCCAACGGCACCTCGTCCGACACGTACGTCGACGACAAGGGCGCGTTCACGACCACCAAGAACTACACCACCGTCTACACCGTCGATCCCAACACGGGCAAGGCCACGGTCAAGAGCGGCACGGGCACGGGCGACTACGCTCCCAAGGTTGGTTCCACCGCCTACGTCAGCGCCTCGGGCAAGCTGACCACGGACACGACCAGCAAGGGCACGCTGACCACCGATCCGCTGAAGACGCTGGACGCCGCCTTCACCAAGCTGGACAAGCTGACCGGTGAACTGGGTGCCGTGCAGAACCGCCTGGAATCGACCATCGCCAACCTGAACAACGTGGTCAACAACCTGTCCAACGCCCGTTCGCGTATCCAGGACGCCGACTACGCCACGGAAGTGTCGAACATGTCGAAGGCCCAGATCCTGCAACAGGCTGGCACCTCGGTTCTGGCGCAAGCCAACCAAGTGCCGCAAACCGTGCTGTCGCTCCTGCGTTAATTCACGGCAAAGCAGTACGGACGGGGGAAGCTCCGGCTTCCCCCCGGCCAGCCGGCCACGGCCCTTCGCGCCATGGCCGGCCCCTCGAACCCGCCTCCCGGCGGGTTTTTTCATTCCCGCTCGCTTCGATCGGTTTCATCCAAACTGGCGGGGAATTGGCATGCTGATTCGCTGAATGGGCGCGGGCCGGCGTCCATAGAATGAGCGCAATAGTCTCCCGAGGCTCGCCCCTCCTTCGCACGCCACATGTCTTATCCGGCCCATACCCAACGACAAGCCGCCGCCGACCCCGGACGCCTGGCTCCCAGCCACTCCCCCGCCCGGTTGCGCGCGACCGCCCATCTGTACGGGGTCGACAGCGTCCCCCTGGAACATGCCCGCGTGCTGGCGATCGGCTGCGGCGATGGCGCCGGCCTGCTGCCCTTCGCCCTGGCCCATCCGCAGGCCCAGGCGGTCGGCATCGACGCATCCGAGGCCCTGGTGGCCCAGGGCACGGCGGCCGCCCAGCGGCTGGGCGCGGCCAACCTGCGGCTGTACGTGGGAGAAGCCGCCGACATCGGCACCCAGCTGGGCCAGTTCGACTACGTGATCGTCACCGGCCTCTATAGTTACCTGCCGGCGCCGGCGCAGCAGGTATTGCTGCAGGCCTGCGGACAGCTGCTGTCGCCGCAGGGCATCCTCTACCTGGACAGCCACGTCTATCCGGGCGCCAAGTCGCTGGAAGTGGTGCGCGACGCCATCATGCTGCACGGCCACGCCGCGCAGAACGACGCCGAACTGCGCCAGAGCGCCACGGCGGCGCTGTCCCTGTTCAAGGACGGCCTGGCGGCGTCCAACCCGCACGCCTCGACCCTGGCGGCCGCGGCGGAGCAATTCGCCCGCGCGCTTAGCGACACGGCGGCCGGCGCCAACCCGCTGTCCTGCAACCCCAGCTATTTCGTCGAACTGGCCGGCGTGGCCGCCCAGGCGGGGCTCGCCTATCTGGGTGATGCACAGCCGCTGAGCGAATTGCCGCTGTCGTTCGGCCAGGGAGTGTCGCTCAACCACAGCCTGCTGGCCATGGGACAGCCGGTTACGGTGCGCCAGCAATACCTCGACTTCGCCACCGGGCGCGCGTTCCGCCAGGGCCTCTGGCTGCGTGACGAACGGGCCGCCGAGGTCCAGCGTCCGGACCTGGCGCGGCTGCGCGACCTGCGTTTCGCGTCCGGCCCGATCCGGCTGGCCGCCAATGGCCAGGAACAAGGCGCCACCTATGTGAATCACCTGGGCCGCGCCCTGGTCACGCACGACGCCGACGTGGTGACGGTGGTGGACACGTTGGCGCATGCCTGGCCCGGCTCGCTGCCCTACAGCACCCTGCTGGCGGTCCTGCTGTACCGCAACCAGATCGACAACGATGCCGGGACCAGGATCCTGCAGCGCGTCCTGCAGACGCTGCTCGAGCACGATCTGGCGCACTACTGCCTCGACCGCGGTCCCTATGACACCGAGGGCGGCGACACCTTCCACCTGCTGCCGTTCATGACCGAAGCGGTGGCGGACGGCGAACCCGCGCTGCCCCGCTTCAATCTCTGGCACGAGGCCGTCAACTACCTGCCGCCGCCCGAGCAGGCGGCGGTCGTGGCCAACCTCGCGGCGGGCCGCCTGCCCAGCGCCGCAGCCGACTTCGGCCCCGCCCCCGAGCCCGCGGACGTGGCGGAGACCCTGGCGCTGCTCAAGCGTTATGCCTTGACCCAAGGCGGCCCCAAGGCCTGGGCCGATCTGCTGCGCCGCACGCTCGAGGCCGCGGGGGAAACCTATATGCCGCTGGCGGGCATGTACGCCAGCGCGCGGGCCTGCCAGAGCCTGAATTCCCGGGTGCTGCAGGCCAGCGGACACCAGTCGAACCCGCCCGCCAGCATCGCGGCCCCCGTCAAGCGCATGCACGAACTGATGGTGCAGAAGGCCTACCTCGAGGCGGAACCCGTGGCGCGCCAGCTGACCAAGCTGTCGCCGCGGTTCTGGGATGCCTGGGAAGTCCTGACCGTCGCCTTGTTCAGCACCTTCCGCAGCCCGCAGGCCCTGCTGCCGGCGCTGAGCATGCTGGACCTGGCGCCGGCCGACCCGCAGAGCCACATCGTGCTCGCCGCCGTCCTGACCCAGCTGGGGCGCACCTCCGAGGCGATCGGCGTGGCCCGCCGCGCGATCGAACTGGATCCGCGCAGCGCCGAAACCCATTCGGCCCTGGCCGACGCGCTGGCCGCCGAGCGCCGCTACAAGGAAGCCGAGGCCTGCAACCAGACCGCGCTGGCCCTCGATCCGACCCACCGCAAGGCGCTCATCAACCTGAGCAAGATCTACATCGACTCGGGCGAGGTAACGCAGGCCGAGCTGATGACCCGCCGGACCCTCACGCACTATCCGACTGCTCCCGTGGCCCGCAACAACCTGTTGTTCGCCATGAACTATTCGGACGATCGCACGGCCGAAGAGGTGTTCCAGGCCTACCGCGACTACGACACCGACCTGTGCGTGCCGCTGCGTTCGACCTGGAAGCCGCACGCCAACAAGCGGGATCCGGCGCGCAAGCTGAAGGTCGGTTATGTCTCGCCCGACTTCCGCCAGCATTCCGGCAACTACTTCATCGAGCCGGTGTTCGCCCACCATGACCGCGAGCGCTTCGAGCTGACCGCCTACGCGGAGCTGGTGGCCGAGGACGCCACCACGCCACGCCTGAAGGCCTATTTCGACCACTGGGTGCCCACGGCGGCGCTGACCGACGTGCAACTGGCCGAACGCATCCGCGCCGACGGCATCGACATCCTGATCGACGTCGCCGGCCATACCGCCGGCAACCGCCTGGGCGCGTTCGCGCGCAAGCCGGCGCCGGTATCGCTGACCTGGCTGGGCTTCGGCTACACCACCGGGCTGTCGGCGATCGACTACATCATGACGGACGGCGTCATGCTGCCCGAGGGCTACGAGCACCTGTTCTCGGAAAAGCCCTGGCGGCTGCCGCAAGGCAATTTCATCTACCGCCCTGGCGGCGGCATGGGCGATCCCGGCCCGTTGCCGGCCCTGAAGAATGGTTACGTGACCCTGGGCACGCTGACCCGCGCGATCCGCATGAACGACCGCACGGTCAAGGTCTGGTCCGAGATCCTGCGCCGCCTGCCGCAGGCGCACCTGGTGGTCAACAGCACCAGCTACCGCGACGGCCCGATGTGCGAGCAGTTGATCCGCCGCTTCGAGGCCCACGGCATCGAGCGCCAGCGCCTGGAGATCGGCTGCACCAGCCCGGCCTGGGACGTGCTGCGCGGCATGGACATCGGGCTGGACTGCTTCCCCCACAATTCCGGCGTCACGCTGGTCGAGACCCTCTACATGGGCGTGCCCTACGTGACGCTGGCCGACCGTCCCAGCGTCGGCCGCATCGGCGCCTCGGTGCTCCAGAGTGTCGGCCACCCCGAATGGATCGCCGACAACGAGGCCGCCTACATCGACAAGGTCGTGGCGCTGGCCGGCGACATCCCGGCGTTGCAAACCCTGCGCGGCACGCTGCGCGAGCAGATGCACGCCAGCCCCCTCATGGACGAGCCGGCCTTCGCCCGCAAGTTCGAAGCCGCCCTGCGCGGCATGTTCACGAATTGGTGCGAGAACCAAGCATGAAAGCAATCATTCTGGCCGGCGGCCTGGGCACCCGTATTTCCGAGGAAACGCATACGCGTCCCAAGCCGATGATCGAGATCGGCGGCCGCCCGATCCTGTGGCACATCATGAAAACCTACTCCGCCCACGGCGTGAACGAGTTCGTGATCTGCTGCGGCTACAAGGGCTACATGATCAAGGAGTATTTCGCCAACTACTTCCTGCACATGTCCGACGTCACCTTCGACATGGCCGACAACCACATGGAAGTGCATCAGCGCAAGGCCGAACCCTGGCGCGTGACGCTGGTCGACACCGGCGAGAACACCATGACCGGCGGCCGCCTCAAGCGCGTGGCCGACTACGTCAAGGAAGAAGAGGCGTTCTGCTTCACCTACGGCGACGGCGTGGCGGATGTCGACATCAGCGCCCTCATCGCGTTCCACCGCCGCCATGGCGGCCAGGCGACCGTCACCGCGGTGCAGCCCCCCGGCCGCTATGGCGCGCTGCGGCGCGAAGGCGACCGGGTCACCGGCTTCACCGAGAAGCCGCGCGGCGACGGCGGCCTGATCAATGGCGGCTTCTTCGTGCTGTCGCCCAGCGTGCTGTCGCTGATCGAGAGCGACGACACCAGCTGGGAAGCGGCGCCGCTCGAAGCCCTGAGCCGCGACGGCCAGTTGCACGCCTATGAACACCTGGGCTTCTGGCAGCCGATGGACACGCTGCGCGAGAAGAACCTGCTCGAGTCGTTGTGGAACACGGGCAAGGCGCCATGGAAAGTCTGGTAAGCAGGGACGGCCCGACGTCCCTGCCACCACCGCGCGCGCCCTTGCGGGCGGCGCGGCGTCACTCGAAACGCCCGCTTTTCATTTGATCACCAGGCCCTGCCCGGTGGGCAGTTCCAATACCCGATACCCACGCTTGGCAAACCAGGGATCTTCGGCGTCCTTCTGGGCGCGATACGCCAACCAACCATAGTCGTCCAGGATCAGGACCGCACCGGGAACCATGCGATCGAACAGTATTTCCAGCGCGCCGATTTCCGCGTCGGCATTATTCAGGTCCAGATGCATGAAGGCGATCTTCTCGGGCGCGACATCGTGCAGGACTTCCGGAACCTTGCCCTGGCTGACGGTGACGTTGGGCAGATCGGCAAAACGCTGCGTCACCCAGCTGAACAGTTGCTTGCTGTGTTCGGGCATGGCGTGATGCGGCTGGGACGGATCGTGATCGAACAGATCGTAAAGATAGTAGTGGCGATCGGGATGGGACGAAAAATCGACCGCATCGCAAACGATCCGCGCCGTCGTGCCCTTGTAACAAGCACACTCGACGAAATCGCCTTCCAGGCGCAGGCCATTGCGCACACCCCACAGGACGACGGAAATCCGCCACAGCACCGCCTGTTCGATCGAGGTGCTGGCGTGGTTGCCAAATGCCGTCATCAGAGCGTCGTCTTCCAGAAAGCCCAGATTACGATGATACGTAAAGAGATTGTCCCCGGCGTAGGCCCCGGACACCGCCCCAATTCCATTCAGGGCCGTCTGGATACCTTCATAAAACATATTGGGGTCCTGCAGCCCGAAAAACACTGTCTTCAGGTGATTCTTGCTCATGTCGGATACGCTCAAAACGAATATTGAATGTGATCGCTCAATCATCCGGAAAATTGGATGGTTTTGCGCTGGGTTGCCTTGGTACTGATGTTACAGAAAGCACCTCGCATTTGGACGAAAAACTAGGGGCCGATTTCTCGACTGATCCCCCTATTGCCGCGCACCCATGTCACTAGAATGGGCAGTGTCGCGGAGAACGTCCCTAGAAATCCCATCCACACCATCGCTCGCACCTGATTCCCACTTAAGTACTCATGACCGGGTCCCCCTTGCCCTCTCCCACTTTCTGGCGCGACAAGCGCGTTTTGCTGACCGGTCACACAGGTTTCAAAGGCGGCTGGTTGGCGCTGTGGCTGCACCGGCTGGGCGCACGCGTCACGGGCATCTCCCTTGCGGCCGAAACGACTCCGGCGCTCCACCAGGCCGCGCGCATCGACAGCCTGATCGACGGCCGGCACTGCGACATCCGCGATGCCGCCGCCCTGCGACAACAGGCCCTGGAGGCGCGACCCGAAATCGTGCTGCACCTGGCCGCCCAGGCGCTGGTGCGGCCCAGCTACGCCGAACCGGTGGACACGTTCGCCACCAACGTGATGGGCACCGCGCACCTGCTGGACGCGCTGCGCTCGGCGCCGGACGCCAGGGTGGCCGTCATGGTCACCACCGACAAGGTCTACCGCAACAACGAATGGCCCTACCCGTACCGCGAGCACGACACGCTGGGCGGCCACGATCCCTATAGCGCCAGCAAGGCGGCCAGCGAACTGGTCATCGCCTCGTACCGCGACGCCTTCCTGAAACAACAGGGCCTGGCGGTCGCCAGCGCGCGCGCCGGCAACGTGATCGGCGGCGGCGACTGGTCGGTCGACCGCCTGCTGCCCGACGCCGTGCGCGCCTGGCGCGATGGCGGCGAGCTGCACGTGCGCCGGCCCCAATCGGTGCGGCCGTGGCAACACGTGCTGGAACCCTTGGCCGGCTACCTGACCCTGGCGGAGACGCTATGGCGGGATCCGGCGCTGGCCGACGCCTACAACTTCGGACCGGATGCCGCCGAGGCCGCGCCGGTGCGCACGGTCATCGACCTGGCGCAGGCCGCCTATGGCCGCGGCCGCACGGTCTATGCCGAGCATCCGCAAGGACCGCACGAAGCCGGCCTGCTGACGCTGGATACCTCCAAGGCCCGCGCCGTGCTTGGCGTGGCGCCGCGCTGGCCGCTGGCCACGGCGGTGGCGCGCAGCATGGACTGGTATCGCCGCTTCGACGCGGGCGAGGACGCGCTGGCGCTTTGCCACGCCGACATCGACCGCTACACGGGGCCGCAATGAGCCTGGAAATCCATGACACGCCGCTGGCCGGCCTGAAGCGCGTGCGGCGCCACCCGCGCGGCGATACGCGCGGCTTCCTGGCGCGCCTGTTCGATGCCGAGGCCCTGCGGGCCGCCGGCTGGGACGGCGCCATCGCGCAGGTCAACCATACCCATACCGCCCAGGCCGGCACGGTGCGCGGCATGCACTACCAGTTGCCGCCGCACGCCGAGATGAAGCTGGTCAGTTGCATCCGCGGCGAAGTGTGGGACGTGGCGGTGGACCTGCGCCGCGGCTCGCCCACCTTCCTGCAATGGCACGCCGAGCGCCTGTCCGCCGACAACGGCTGCGCGCTGCTGATCCCGCAGGGTTTCGCCCATGGCTTCCAGACGCTCGGCGACGACGTCGAGATGCTGTATTGCCATTCCGCGGCCTACGCCCCGCAGGCCGAGGCCGGCCTGCATTTCCAGGATGCCCGCCTGGGCATTGCCTGGCCCCTGCCCCCTACCCTGGTGTCCGAGCGCGATCAGAACCATCCGCGCCTGGATGCCGCTTTCCCGGGAGTAGCACTGTGAAGTGCCGCCATTGCCAGGCCGAATTGAGCCTGCCTTTTCTCGACCTGGGCCACGCGCCGCCGTCCAATGCCTACCTGAGCGCCGATGCGCTGCGCGGCCCGGAAACCTGGTTTCCGCTGCGCCTGCTGGTGTGCGAATCGTGCTGGCTGGTCCAGACCGAGGACCACGCCGGCCGCGAAGCCCTGTTCACCGACGACTACGCCTACTTCAGCTCGTTCTCGTCGTCGTGGCTGGCGCATTCGCGCCGCTACGTCGACGCCATGACGGGCCGTTTCGGCCTGGGCCCGCAAAGCATGGTGTGCGAGATCGCCGCCAACGACGGCTACCTGCTGCAGTACGTCCAGGCCGCCGGCATCCCCTGCTACGGCGTCGAACCCACCGCCAGCACGGCGCAGGCCGCGCGCGAACGCGGTATCGACATCGTGCAGCGCTTCTTTGGCGTCGAACTGGGCGACGAGCTGGCCAGCACTGGCCGCGCGGCCGACCTGATCGCCGCCAACAACGTGCTGGCGCACGTGCCGGACATCAACGATTTCGTCTCGGGCTTCGCCGCGCTGCTCAAGCCCCAGGGCGTGGCCACCTTCGAATTCCCGCACCTGCTGCGCATGGTGCGCGAGAACCAGTTCGACACGGCCTATCACGAACACTATTCCTACCTGTCGCTGACCGCGGTCGCGCGCATCTTCCGCGCCAACGGCCTGGCGGTGTTCGACGTCGAGCACCTGCCCACCCACGGCGGCAGCCTGCGCGTGTATGCCCAGCGGCTCGACACCGGCAAGCATGAGGTGACGGCGGAGGTGGCGCGTACGCTGGACGAGGAGCAACAGGCCGGCATGACCGGCGCGGCCTTCTACGAGCGCTTCCAGCAGCAGGCCGAGCGCATCAAGAACGACCTGCTGGCGCTCCTGGTGGAGCTGCGCCGCAACGGCAAGCGGGTGGCCGCCTATGGCGCCGCCGCCAAGGGCAACACGCTGCTGAACTTCGCCGGCGTGCGGCCGGACCTGCTGCCCTACGTGGTGGACCTGAACCCGGCCAAGCAGGGCAAGTACCTGCCGGGCAGCCACATTCCCATCGTCGCCGAGGACGTGCTGCGCCAGGACCAGCCCGAATACATCGTGGTGCTGCCGTGGAACCTGAAGACGGAGGTCTCGCAGCAACTGGCCTACGCGCGCGAGGGCTGGCACGCCAAGCTGGTCACGGCCGTGCCCGGCCTGGCGATCGACGGCGGCCACGACGCATGAACACCGCGCCGGTCACCGTCCTGGGGGCAACGGGCTTCATCGGCCGCCACCTGCTGGCGCGCCTGCGCGCCGACGGCGTCGCCTGCGAGGCGCCGGCGCGAAATGATGCCGGCCTGTTCGACCGCCCCCTGGGTCACGTGATCTACGCCATCGGCCTGACCTCGGACTTCCGCGGCCGGCCGCTGGACACGGTAGAAGCCCACGTCTGCCTGCTGCGGCGCCTGATCGCCGCCGGCCACTTCGACAGCCTGACCTACCTGTCCAGCACCCGCGTATATGCCGGCGCCAGCGACACCCGCGAACAGGCCGCGCTGACGGTCAATCCGAACCACGCCAGCGATCTCTACAACCTCTCAAAGCTGATGGGCGAGTCCCTGTGCCTGCACGGCGGCCATCCGCGGGCCCGGGTAGCGCGCCTGTCCAATATCGTGGGCCTGCGCGACGCGCCCGACAGTTTCATCGACCAACTGCTCGAGGAAGGCGCGCGCGACGGCCGGATCACGCTGCACACCACGCTGTCCTCGCGCAAGGACTACCTGTACATCGACGATGCCGTGGCCCAGATCCTGGCCCTGGCGCAATCGGACGCCACCGGCATTTTCAACGTCGCCCACGGCCAGGGCGTGGACAACCGCGCCATCGCCGACTGCCTGGAAGCCACCCTGGGCTACCGCGTCACCGAAGCGGCCGACGCGCAGCCCTGGGCCTTCGCCGATATCGACACCCAACGCATGCGCACCCGCTTCGGCCTCGCGCCGCGCGCGTTTTCCGATTATTTCCCGCTTTTTCTGGCGCAGTACCGCCAACGCAAAGGAATCTGAATGTCCTACCTTGAAACCACGCCCGACGCGCATCCCGAATACCGCCAGGAAAAGGCCGCCCGCATCGGCTCGTTCGCGACCGACCAGGAATTCCGCGAACTGTCGATCGCCTGGCGCCAGATGGCGCTGGAGCGCAAGTACATGAACAACTTCTCGTGGGCTGGCCGGCCGCTGATCCAACTGCCCATGGACGCCATGGCCATGCAGGAACTGATCTGGGCGGTCAAGCCGGACCTCATCATCGAGACCGGCATCGCCCACGGCGGCTCGCTGATGCTGTCGGCCTCGATGCTGCAGTTGCTGGGCGCCGGCGAGGTGGTCGGCGTGGACATCGAGATCCGCGATCACAACCGTCGCGCCATCGAGGCCCACCCGCTGGCCGGCCGCATCCACCTGATCGAAGGCTCCAGCATCGACCCGGCCACCATCGCCCAGGTCCGTGCGCATGCCGAGGGCAAGAAGAACATCATGGTGTGCCTGGATTCGAACCACACGCACGACCACGTGCTGGCCGAGCTGAACGCCTATGCCGACCTGGTCAGCGTGGGCAGCTACTGCGTGGTGTTCGACACCTTCGTCGAGGACATGCCGGCCGACTACGAATGGCCGGGCCGCCATTGGGGCAAGGGCAACAACCCCAAGACCGCCGTCTGGGAATGGATCAAGAGCCACCCGGAATTCGAGATCGACCGCTCGGTCGAGGATCGGCTGCTGGTGACCTCGGCGCCCGACGGCTTCCTGCGCCGCAAGGCCTGACCGCGCCACAGGCGGCATCATGATCGAGATCGATCCGAGCGCCCGCGTATCGCCGCTGGCCGACATCGAGGATTCCACCCGCGGCACGCGGATCGTGATCGGCCCCGGCGCCGTGGTGGATTCCTTCGTCAAGATCAAGCCCGCCGGCGGCGCCGGGGACGTCATCATCGGCCCCGACTGCGTCATCAATTCCGGCTGCGTGCTCTATACCGGCAACGGCATCCGGATGGGCGCGCGCGTGGCCGTCGCGGCCAACTGCACCTTCGCCCCCGCCAACCACGAATTCCGCCGGCGCGACCTGCCGATCCGGCAACAGGGTTTCCGCCCCAGCAAGGGCGGCATCGTCATCGAGGACGACGTCTGGATCGGCGCCAACTGCGTGCTGCTGGACGGCGCCATCCTGCGCGAAGGCTGCGTCATTGCCGCCGGCAGCATCGTGCGCGGAGAAATCGCCGCTTTCTCGATACAGGGCGGCAACCCCATGCAGGTGTTGGGTTGGCGCGAAGAAACCAAAGATTGATCTATACCCACGGCGCACAGACGCCCGGAACGTCGCAGACAAGCCCTACGATCGTACATCATGTACGAACGATTCGAAGCAGACGGCTTTTTAGTCCTCCGGGACTTTTGGCAGCACGGCGAGTTGGACACGCTGGAAATGCAATTGCGCGAGTTGGGACGACGCATCGTCGGCCCGCAATTCAGCGTGCACGACGTCAGCCGCTACCAACTTGAGCCCGCCATGCAATCGCTGCTATATGACCGCCTGAAATATTTGCCGGCGCTGGCATGCATGTCTGGCAGCGCGGCCGTGGACCGGCTATGCCGCACGCTGGGGCTGGCACATCCCGGCCTGATGGGCTGCTGCAACATGCGCCTGGACAAGCCGGCCGACGCCCGCCACCTGTTCGCCTGGCATCAGGACACGCTCTACCTGCTGGGCTCCGAAAACGCGGTGACGCTCTGGGTCCCGCTCCAGGACGTCAACCTGGCGTCCGGCACCATCCAGGTCATCCCCGGCAGCCACAAGCGCGGTCTTTATCCCTTCAAGCGCATCAGCGACAAGGTGATCGCGCCCTACGTGCCGTTCCTGCAGCGCGACCTGAGCCTGGACTACGACGTAACGGAAACGCCCGAAACCATCACCGCCGCGCGCGGCGACGTGGTCATCTTCAAGCAATTGCTGCTCCATCGCAGCACGCCCAACCTGGGTCAACAGATCCGCTGGACCACGCAGTTGCGCATCACGGACCTGGCCGACGCCGAATACCGACGCCAGCGCTACCCGACCGGCGATCGCGGCAACATCTTCTATGTCGACTACCCCGGGCACGATGCCCAGCGCCGTCGCGAACAGGAATCCGAGAGAACCGCAGCATGACCGACACCACCGACCCTTCCCGCTTCCGCCAGGATGGTCGCAGCACCACCGGCGAGGTGGGTTACCGCGCAGAACTGGGCGCATTCTTCGACGCGGCGGGCGGCAGCACCGTCGAAAAACTCGAGAACTTCGCCAATTTCGTGCCGCGCCAGAGCCTGGCGCGCTTCCTGTGCTTGACTGAACTGTTCAAGATGGCCTTGCACGTACAGGGCGACATCATGGAATGCGGCGTCAATTGGGGCGGCGGCCTGATGACCTTCGCCCAACTGAGCGCCACGCTGGAGCCGGTCAACCTGCAACGCCGCATCGTCGGCTTTGACACTTTTTCCGGCTTCACCGGCATCGCCGACCAGGATCGCCATGCCGTGGTGCAGACCACGGAGCGCCGCGAACACGGCTACCAGGCCGACAGCTACACGGATCTGCAGCGCGCCATCGCGCTGTTCGACGCCAACCGCTTCATCGGCCACATCCAGAAGGTCGAACTGGTCAAGGGGGATGTCGCCCAGAGCGTGCCCGAATACCTGGCGCGCGAACCGCAGACCGTGGTGTCGCTCCTGCATCTGGACCTGGACCTGTACGAACCCACGAAGATCTGCCTGGAGCATTTCCTGCCGCGCATGCCCAAGGGCGGCGTCATCGTCTTCGATGAGCTGAACAATCGGACCTGGCCCGGCGAGACGCTGGCCGTGATGGAGAAGCTGGGCCTGAACCGGCTGCGGATCCAGCGTTTCACCTACGAACCGCACATCAGCTACGCCATCCTCGAGTAGCCGGCCCACACGCGCCACGACATGATTGGTCGGAAGCCGGCATTTTTGCCGGCTTATTCCTTTTTTGCACGGTCTGGCTGGCGGTCATAATTGCACTCGTACAATTTTGTATCTATATTTTTCGTAACATGACCACCACGCCTCCCGATCCACTCGCTACGCGGCATGACGACACCACGGATCCAGACGACCAGGCGCCGGTGGACGCGCACACTCAGCGCCTGCGCGACGAGAACCGCGCCCTGCGCGAGCTGCTGGCGGCGCAGGTGCAGGCCTCGCTCCCGCGGCCCAGCCTGTGCAAGCGGCTGGGCTGGGCGCTGATCAGCGCGCCCGGCGCCGCCCTGGTGCGCTGGCGCAGCCTGATCGGCCGCGAGGACGCCACCCCGATCACCGGCAAGCGCGTGGGCTACGCCACCCTGACCGTCCTCTACACGCTCGCGATCTATGGCGCGCTGGTGTTGCTGGTGGTGTCGTGGAGCACGCCGAATGCCGCGCGCACCGGCGTGAACGCCGCCGGGCCGGTGCGGGTGCCGCTGGACGGCCCGCCAAGCGCGGGCCAGAAAGCGGCGGGCCCCGCGGCCCCGACCGACTGGAACAGCGGCGACGGCGCCGCCGCTACGCCGCCCAGGGAAGCCGAACGGCCGCCCGTTCCAGAGCAGGCGCGGCAAGATACGTCCCAGGAGGACGACCCGGCAACCGCCACGCCGTCGGACCCGGCCGGCACGCCGGCCGCGCGTCCCGCCACCGCCGCCGGCGCCAATGCCGCGCCGCCTCCCGCCCGCGACCCCGCGCCAGACGCGCCCAAGCCGACGCTGCGGATCACCGAGATTCCCGCCGAGAATCCGCTGGCCTGGCTCGACAGCCTGAAAACCGAGCTGGCGCGCTGCGCCACCCTGGGCTTTTTCGACCGCCCCGATTGCGCCTGGGCCGCGCGCAAGCAATATTGCGGCCCCAACCAGGGTTGGGGTGCGGTCAAGGAATGCCCGCCGCAGCCCTGACGCCGACGCCGACGCCGACGCCGGAAAATTCTGCCGCGATGCCGCAAACTTTGCGATAATCGCTGAACCCCGGGCTTCGGCCCGGACAGCCTTCCACAGGACACCCGCCATGGATCTTTCCATCAGCAACACCGTGAACACCGGCCTGGCCATGCGCGACGCGCAACTGATGCAGGAAGTCCAGGCCCGCGTCACCAAGAAGGCCATCAACGCCCAGGCCGACACCGTCGCCACGCTGATGCAGTCGCTGCCGGTGGTCGCCATCGACGGCAAGATCGGCACCCGCATCAATACCCAGGCGTAAGCCACGCCGGCGCACGCGGCAACGATTGCCGCGCCCGGTCCTCCCGGCCCCTCTCTTCGGCCCCCTTCTTCGCTCTTCCTCCGCGAGTCCCTGTTCCCGCCCGGGCTCCGGCCGTCAGGCCTCCAGGTGCCTGCGCATCAGTTCCTCGAACCACTCCAGAAAAACCGCCAGCCGTCTCGAGCGCTGCCGCCGGTGCGGATACAGCAGCGCCACCGGCATGGACGCGGCGCGATGCGCTGGCATGACTTCCACCAGTTCGCCGGCGTCCAGCAGGTGCTGCACGTCGAAGCGCGGAATCTGGATCAATCCCAGGCCCGCCAGGCAGCAGGCGATATAGCTTTCGGCATTGTTGACCACCACCCGGCTGGGCACCGTGATGGCCTGGCGGTCGCCGTCGCCGGCCGCCACCTCCCAGGGCAGTTCGCGGCCGGTGGTCGGCGAAGCGTATCCCACCATCCAGTGATCCGTCGGCAGCGTGTCCGGCGCCCGCGGCTCGCCCTGCTCACGCAGGTAGGCGGGGCTGGCGCAATTGACCAGGGCGATGTTGCCCAATGGCCGCGACACCAGGCTGCTGTCATGCAGCGCGCCGATGCGCACCGCGCAATCGACGCCTTCCTGGATCAGGTCGATGGCGCGGTCGCTGGACCCCAATGCCAGTTGCAGCCGGGGATGGCGCCGCAACAGGCCGGGCAACGCAGGCGCCACCAGGCGGCGCGCAATGCGGCTGGGCACGTCGACGTTGAGTCGCCCGGAAACCTGGCGCTGGCTTTGCTGGAACAGGTGGTCAATGTCCTCGACCTCGGCCAGCAACGGCCGGACCCGTTCCAGCAATTGGGCGCCGTCGGCGGTCAGGCGCACCTGGCGTGTGGTCCGGTGCAGCAGCCGCGCGCCCAACTGGGCCTCGAGCTGCTGCACGGCGGCCGAGACCGAGGCGCGCGGCAGCTCCAGCGCGTTGGCCGCCTTGATGAAGCTGCCCATCTCCGCCACCTGCGCGAAGACGCGGTACTGTTCGAATCTGTCCATGCTCCCCCGGGAGTCCCCCAGCGCCGGCGGCACGACGCCGCCCGTGACAGCATAGCCGGTTCGCGGGACATCGCAGACACGGGAAATGGCGCCCGCGCCAGGCAGGCCGGGCCAGACCCACGGGGCCTCGAATCGCGGGCGCCAGGCGCCCCCCGTGCGCCAGGCCGGTTACTTGGTGGTGTAGCCGCCGTTGATCAGGATGGTCTGGCCGGTGATCCACCAGCCATCGCTGACCAGGTGGCGGATGAACGGCACCACGTCCTCGATGTCGGTCAGGCCGGTCTTGGAGAACGGCGACAGCGCGGCGGCGGTCTTGTGGTACGCCACGGCATCGGCGCCTTCGGCCGGATAGAAGAACGGCGTGTCCATCGGGCCGGGCCCGACCGCCGTCACCGAGATGCCGCGCGCGCCGAATTCCTTGGCGGCCGCGCGCGTGTAGTGCTCGACCGGCGCCTTGGAGCCGGCATAGGCGGCGTAGAACGGCGTGAACGCGCCCAGCAGCGAGGTCACCAGGGTGCAGACCTTGCCGTTGTCGTTGACGTGGCGGCCGGCCTCTTTCAGAAAGAAGAACGCCGACTTGGCGTTGACCGCGCTCATCTCGTCGTATTCGGCTTCGCTGATTTCGGTCAGCGGCTTCTTGAGCACCTTGCCGACGGTGTTGATGGCGATGTCGGGCCGGCCCACCGCCGCGACCGCGTCGGCGAACAGTTTCTCGACGGCGCCGGCCGTGGTCAGGTCGGCCTGGAATGCGACGCCCCTGGCGCCGGCGGCCTGGATCGCGGCCACGGTGGCGTCGGCGTCGGCCTTGGACGCCGCGCTGTTGTAGTGGATGGCGACGGCCTTGGCGCCCTGTTGCGCCAGGTCACGCGCGATCAGGCCGCCCAGGTTCTTGGCCCCGCCGGCGATCAGGACGACTTTGCCCTTGATGGAATGGTCTGCCATGGAAAATCTCCCGCATGTGTGTCGATGGAGATTCGATTCTAGGCAGCGGCGGGACCGGGATCAGCCGGGCATGGCCGGATGGATTATCCAGAAAAACGTCCCAATGAAAAACAGCCCGAAGGCCGGGAGGCGCTTCGGGCTGCGGTGCCTGCGTCCGGATGCAAGATCCGGCCAGTCAGGGTTTACTTCTTCTTCATCGGCGGCAGGTCGGTGCACACGCCTTCGGCCACTTCGGCCGCCATGCCCACCGATTCACCCAGCGTCGGGTGCGGGTGGATGGTCTTGGCGATGTCGATGACGTCCGCGCCCATTTCCACGGCCAGCGCCACTTCGCTGATCAGGTCGCCGGCATGGGTGCCGACGATGCCGCCGCCCAGGATGCGGTGCGTCTCGGCGTCGAACAGCAGCTTGGTGAAGCCTTCGTCGCGGCCGTTGGCGATGGCGCGGCCGGAAGCGGCCCACGGGAACACGCCCTTCTCGACCTTGATGCCCTGCTTCTTGGCCTCGTCTTCGGTCAGGCCGACCCACGCCACTTCCGGATCGGTGTAGGCCACCGACGGAATCACGCGGGCGTCGAAGAACGACTTCTGGCCGGCGGCGGCTTCGGCCGCCACGTGGCCTTCATGCACCGCCTTGTGCGCCAGCATCGGCTGGCCGACGATGTCGCCGATGGCGAAGATGTGCGGCACGTTGGTGCGCATCTGGCGATCGACCTCGATGAAGCCGCGGTCGGTCACGGCCACGCCCGCCTTGTCGGCGCCGATCTTCTTGCCGTTGGGGCTGCGGCCCACGGCCTGGAGCACCAGGTCGTAGCGCTGCGGTTCCTTCGGCGCGCCCTCGCCTTCGAAGGTGACGTAGATGCCGTCTTTCCGGGCTTCCGCGCCGACCGTCTTGGTCTTGAGCATGATGTTGTCGAAGCGGCCGGCGTTCTTCTTCTGCCAGACCTTGACCAGGTCGCGGTCGGCGCCCTGCATCAGGCCGTCCAGCATTTCCACCACGTCCAGGCGCGCGCCCAGCGTGGAGTACACCGTGCCCATTTCCAGGCCGATGATGCCGCCGCCGATGATCAGCATCTTCTTGGGGATTTCACGCAGCAGCAAGGCGCCGGTGGAATCGACGATGCGCTCGTCCTGCGGCAGGAACGGCAGCTTCACCGACTGGCTGCCGGCGGCGATGATGGCCTGCTTGAAGCGGATGGTCTGCGACTTGCCGTCGGCGCCCTTGACCGCCAGGTGGTTGGCATCGGCGAATTCGCCCACGCCCGTCACCACGGTCACCTTGCGCGCCTTGGCCATGCCGGCCAGGCCGCCGGTCAGCTTGGCGACCACGCTGTCCTTGTAGCCGCGCAGCTTGTCCAGGTCGATCTTGGGTTCGCCGAAGCTGATGCCGTGGGCGGCCAGTTCGCGCGCCTCGTCGATGATGGCGGCGTTGTGCAGCAGCGCCTTGGACGGGATGCAGCCCACGTTCAGGCAGACGCCGCCCAGCGTGGCGTAGCGTTCGACCAGCACCACGGACAGGCCGAGATCGGCGGCGCGGAAGGCGGCCGAATAGCCGCCGGGGCCCGCGCCCAGCACCAGCATGTCGTACTCGGCGTCGGCCGAACCCTTGAAGGTCGCGGCGGCGGGGGCCGCGGCGGCCGGATTGGCGTCGGCCTTGGGGGCCTCGGCCTGCGGCGCGTCGGCCTTGGGCGCTTGCTTGGCGGCCGGGGCAGCCTCGGCCGCCTCGACTTCCAGCACCACCGAGCCTTCGGCGACCTTGTCGCCGACCTTGACGCTGATGGACTTGACCACGCCGCCCGTGGAGGCGGGGATTTCCATCGAGGCCTTGTCGGACTCGACCGTGATCAGGCTCTGTTCGGCCTTGATGGTATCGCCCACGGCGACCAGCACTTCGATGACTTCGACTTCCTTGAAGTCACCGATGTCCGGCACTTTGATTTGAACGGTATTGCTCATAGGGCTCCCCGTTTACAGCGCGATGCGGCGGAAGTCGGCCAGCAAGGCGCCCAGATAGGCGTTGAAGCGGGCAGCGGCGGCGCCGTCGATGACGCGGTGGTCATAGGACAGCGACAGCGGCACGATCAGGCGCGGCACGAACTGCTTGCCGTCCCAGACCGGCTTGTGCGACGAACGCGACACGCCCAGGATGGCCACTTCGGGCGCATTGATGATGGGCGTGAACGAGGTGCCGCCGATGCCGCCCAGCGAGGAGATCGAGAAGCAGCCGCCCTGCATGTCGGCGGGCGAGATCTTGCCTTCGCGCGCCTTCTTGGACAGGTCGGTCATTTCCTGGGCGATCTGCAGAATGCCCTTCTTGTCGGCATCGCGGATCACCGGCACCACCAGCCCGTTGGGCGTGTCGGCGGCGAAGCCGATGTGGTAGTACTGCTTGAGCACCAGGTTGTCGCCATCCAGCGAGGCGTTGAACTCGGGGAACTTCTTCAGGGCCGCGACCACGGCCTTGATCAGGAAGGCCAGCATCGTGACCTTGATGCCCGACTTCTCGTTTTCCTTGTTCAGCGTGACGCGCAGCGCTTCCAGGTCGGTGATGTCCGCTTCGTCGTTGTTGGTGACGTGCGGGATCATGACCCAGTTGCGGTGCAGGTTCGCGCCGGAGATCTTCTTGATGCGCGACAGCGGCTTGGCTTCGACCGGGCCGAACTTGGTGAAGTCGACCTTGGGCCACGGCAGCAGGCCCAGCGCGGCGCCATCGGCCGAGCCACCGGCGGCGGCCACCGGGCCGGCGGCCAGCGCCTGCTTGACGAAACCGCGCACGTCGTCGGCGGTGATGCGGTCCTTGGGACCGGTGCCCTTGACCTTGCTGAGGTTCACGCCCAGTTCGCGGGCGAACTTGCGCACCGACGGCGAGGCGTGCGGCAGTTGGCCGGGCTTGAGGTTGGCGTCTTCCAGCGCGGCGGCGGGAGCCGGACGCGAGCCGGCGGCGGGCGTGGCCGGGGCGGCGGGCGCTTCGGCCTTGGCGGCCGGGGCTTCGGCCTTGGCCGGCGCGGCCTCTGCCTTGGCGGCCGGCGCGGCGGCGGGCGCGCTGCCCTCCACCACGACCACGACCGAGCCCTTGGCGACCTTGTCGCCGACCTTGACCTTCACTTCCTTGACCACCCCGCCCTGCGAGGCCGGGATCTCCATCGAGGCCTTGTCGGACTCGACGGTGATCAGGCTCTGCTCGGCCTTGATGGTGTCGCCGACGGCGACCATGACTTCGATGACTTCCACTTCCTTGAAGTCGCCGATGTCCGGCACTTCGATCTCGACCGGACCGCTGCTGGCGGCCGGCGCGGCGGCCTCGGCCTTGGCGGCGGGCGCGGCGGCGGCAGCCTGCTTCGGGGCTTCGGCCTTGGGCGCTTCCTTGGCGGCCGGGGCGGTGGCATCGGCCGCTTCGACCTCCAGCACCACCGAGCCTTCAGCGACCTTGTCGCCGACCTTGACGCTGATGGACTTGACCACGCCCCCGGTGGAGGCGGGAATTTCCATCGAGGCCTTGTCGGACTCGACGGTAATCAGGCTCTGCTCGGCCTTGATCGTGTCGCCCACCGCCACCAGCACTTCAATGACTTCCACTTCCTTGAAGTCGCCGATGTCGGGAACCTTGATTTGCACGACGTTGCTCATGTCTCTTTACCCTCAGGCGTATTGCGGGTTGGCTTTGTTCGGGTTGATGCCGTACTTCTTGATGGCTTCGGCCACCTTGGCAACCGGCACCTTGCCTTCGTCGGCCAGCGCGCGCAGCGCGGCGACCACGACGAAGTGGCGATCCACTTCGAAGTGCTCACGCAGCTTGGCGCGGAAATCCGAACGGCCGAAACCGTCGGTGCCCAGCACCTTGTATTCGCGGCCCTTGGGCACGAACGGACGGATCTGGTCCGCAAACAGCTTCATGTAGTCGGTCGAGGCGATGATCGGGCCTTCCGTCTTGGCGAGCTGTTCCGTGACGTAGGCCACCTGCGGCTTCTTCTCGTCGGGGTGCAGCATGTTGTGGCGCTCGGCGTCCAGGCCGTTGCGGCGCAGTTCGGTGAAGCTGGTGACGCTCCACAGGTCCGAGGCCACGCCCCAGTCGGCTTCCAGCAGTTCCTGGGCGGCCATGACTTCGCGCAGGATCGTGCCCGAGCCCATCAGTTGCACGCGGTTCTTGCCCTTGCCGTGCGACTTGAGCTTGTACATGCCCTTGATGATGCCTTCCTCGTCGCCGGCGGTCAGGCCAGGCTGCGGGTAGTTTTCGTTCATCACCGTCAGGTAGTAGTAGACGTTTTCCTGGTCTTCCACCATGCGCTTGAGGCCATGCTGGATGATCACGGCCAGTTCGTGGCCGAAGGTCGGGTCGTACGAGACGCAGTTGGGGATGGTCGAGGCCAGGATGTGGCTGTGACCGTCTTCGTGCTGCAGGCCTTCGCCGTTGAGCGTGGTGCGCCCGGCGGTGCCGCCCAAGAGGAAGCCGCGCGCCTGCATGTCGCCGGCCGCCCAGGCCAGGTCGCCGATGCGCTGGAACCCGAACATCGAGTAGTAGATGAAGAACGGGATCATGATGCGGTTGTTCGAGGAGTACGACGTGGCCGCCGCGATCCACGAGCTCATCGCGCCCGCTTCGTTGATGCCTTCCTGCAGGAGCTGGCCGTCGGCCGCTTCCTTGTAGTACATGACCTGGTCCTTGTCGACCGGCACGTACTTCTGGCCTTCCGGCGCGTAGATGCCGATCTGGCGGAACAGGCCTTCCATGCCGAAGGTGCGCGATTCGTCGGCCAGGATCGGCACGACGCGCGGACCCAGTTCCTTGTCGCGCAGCACCTGGTTCAGGATGCGCACGAAGGCTTGCGTGGTGGAGATCTCACGGCCTTCGGCGGTGGGTTCCAGCACGGCCTTGAAGGCATCCAGCGCCGGGGCCTTGAGCTGCTCGTCAGCCTTGGCGCGGCGGCGCGGCAGGTAGCCGCCCAGCGCGGCGCGGCGCTCGTGCAGGTACTTCATTTCGGGCGAGTCTTCCGCCGGCTTGAAGTACGGCAGGTCGGCCAGCTTGTCGTCCGGGATGGGGATGCCGAAGCGGTCGCGGAATTCGCGGATCGAGTCCAGTTCCAGCTTCTTCTGCTGGTGGGTCGGGTTCTTGGCCTGGCCCACGTGGCCCATGCCGTAGCCCTTGATGGTCTTGGCCAGGATGACGGTCGGCTGGCCTTCATGCTTGGAGGCGGCGTCGAACGCGGCGTAGACCTTGTGCGGATCGTGGCCGCCACGGTTCAGGCGCCAGATGTCCTCGTCGCTCATGCGCGAGACGGCTTCCAGCAGCTTGGGGTGCTTGCCGAAGAAATGCTCGCGCACGAACTTGCCGTCGTTGGCCTTGTACGCCTGGTACTCGCCGTCGACGGTTTCTTCCATGATCTTGCGCAGGATGCCTTCCTTGTCGTGCGCCAGCAGCGGATCCCAATAGCCACCCCAGATCAGCTTGATCACGTTCCAGCCCGAACCGCGGAAGTCGCCTTCCAGTTCCTGGATGATCTTGCCGTTGCCGCGCACCGGACCGTCCAGGCGCTGCAGGTTGCAGTTGATGACGAAGATCAGGTTGTCGAGCTTTTCACGGGCCGCCAGGGCGATGGCGCCGAGCGACTCGGGTTCGTCCATTTCGCCGTCGCCGCAGAACACCCAGACCTTGCGCTTGCTCGTGTCGGCGATGCCGCGGGCGTGCAGGTACTTGAGGAAGCGGGCCTGGTAGATGGCCATCAGCGGGCCCAGGCCCATCGACACGGTGGGGAACTGCCAGAAGTCCGGCATCAGCTTCGGATGCGGGTACGAGGACAGGCCCTTGCCGTCCACTTCCTGGCGGAAGTGGTTCAGTTGGTCTTCGGTCAGGCGGCCTTCGAGGTAGGCGCGGCCGTACATGCCGGGCGAGGTGTGGCCCTGGAAGTAGACCAGGTCGCCGCCGTGGTTTTCGTTCTCGGCGTGCCAGAAGTGGTTCTGGCCGCAGCCGATCATGGTGGCCAGCGAGGCGAACGAGGCGATGTGGCCGCCCAGGTCGCCGCCGTCCGGCGGGTTGTGCTTGTTGGCCTTGACCACCATGGCCATGGCGTTCCAGCGCACGTACGAGCGGATGCGCGATTCCAGTTCCAGGTTGCCCGGATGCGCCGGCTCCAGGCCGGGCGGGATCGTGTTGACGTAAGCGGTGTTGGGCGAGAACGGGATGTGGGCGCCGGAACGACGGGCTTCGTCGATCAGGCGTTCCAGCAGGTAGTGCGCGCGCTGCGGTCCTTCGCGATCAAGGACTGCCGCCAGGGCTTCGAGCCACTCCTGGGTTTCTAGGGTGTCTTCGTCGTTGGCAGCCTGCACGGCGCCAGCCTGGGCGAAAGAGGACATCGTGTGTCTCCTGTTGGGGTTCGTTCGTGACCGCACCCGCTTATTTATCTACTCGCGGACATGCCATGGTAGTCGGGATCATCCGGGCTACCATGCCATGCATGGGTCGGGGTGTTGTGCTAGAGACCAGCTACTCGGGAGCGGTTTCCCTATCAGCCGGCATTCTAAGAAAGAAGATTAACCGGTCGCAAGGAAAATTTCATGTTGCGGTACGGCATTTCATAATGCGAAAATATGAATGGAAGCTGAAAAGGATGGAAGGCACTTTTTTAGCCCATCTCCCTTCTGAAGGGCTTGATTCCCGGCAATTCCCGCCGACACGCACTAAAATGCCCCCCACGCCGCGCCTTCGGCTTGCTGCCCCAGCCGGGGCGTTTTCATCTTGAGGCGGCCCGGCGACGAAAAATGCCCGGCCTATCCGGCCCAAACTACATGTCCAGCGCGCCCAAGTCCAATATACCCACACCGTTCCACGACCACGCCCGCACGCGCCGCCGCGGGGTGTACTGGGTCACGCCCGCGATGGTGCTGATCCTCTATATCTGTGTGATGGGGGTGTTCTTCTGGCTGCAGCGCATCCATGACGACAGCGTCATGTTCGTGACCATCGACCAGGAAATGCGGCAGCAGCGCCTGATCTGGGTGGTGCTGGCGCTGTCGTGCGTGATCGTCATCAGCCTGCTGATGCTATGGCGCTATACGCGCTTCCGTTCCGCCGCCGAGGCCGCCCTGATCGCCGAGACCGGCTTCCGCCGCGCCATGGAGAACTCCATGTCCACCGGCATGCGCGTGCTGGATATGGAGGGCCGCATCGCCTACGTCAATCCGGCCTTCTGCCGCATGATCGGCTGGAACGAGGCCGACCTGATCGGCCGCAGCCCGCCCTTCCCCTACTGGGTGCCGGGCCGCCATGAACAGCACCAGCACACCCTGGACGTGCTGATGTCCGGCAAGACGCCCAGCAGCGGCCTGGAAGTCGAGGCCCAGCGCCGCGACGGCTCGCGCTTCACGGCGCGCATGTACGTGTCGCCGCTGCTGGACCCCAACGGCAACCAGATCGGCTGGATGACGTCGATGACCGACATCACCGAGCCCAAGCGCATCCGCGAGGCCCTGACCGCCGCGCACGAGCGCTTCATGACGGTGCTGGAAGGTCTGGACGACGCCATCTCGGTCACCGCCGACACCCACGATGGCCTGGAGCTGCTGTTCGCCAACCGCACCTACCGCCGCGTGTTCGGCGCCCAGACCGGCGGCCACGACGAGCTGCTGGCCGGCCGCCGCGGCCGCTTCACGGATGAATCCGTGGAAGTCTTCGCGCCCTCGGTGCAGCGCTGGTTCGAAGTGCACCACCGCATGCTGGCCTGGACCGACGGCCGCCGCGTGCGCATGCAGGTGGCGCGCGACATCACCGAGCGCCGCACCCACGAAGAGGCCTCGCGCGTGCAGCAGGAAAAGATCCAGCTCACCAGCCGCCTGACCACCATGGGCGAGATGGCCTCGTCGCTGGCGCACGAACTGAACCAGCCGCTGACCGCTATCGCCAACTACAGCATGGGCGCGGTGGCCCTGGTCAAGGCCGGCCACACCAGCCCCAATATGCTGCTGCCGGCGCTGGAGAAGGCCGCCTCGCAGGCCGAGCGCGCCGGCAAGATCATCAGCCGCATCCGCGAATTCGTGAAGCGCAGCGAGCCGCGCCGCCAGCGCGTGGCGATCGGCCGCATCGTCGACAACGCCATCGGTTTCGCCGAGATCGACGCCCGCAAGCGCCGCATCCGCATCGACAGCTTCGTGCCGTCGAACGCGCCTGACGTGCTGGCCGACCCGATCCTGATCGAACAGGTGCTGCTGAACCTGCTCAAGAACGGCCTGGAAGCCATGGAAAAGAGCGAGTCCGACGAGCTCAAGGTGGCCGTGATCCTGCACGAACAGCACATCGAGGTCGCGGTGGTCGACCGCGGCCATGGCCTGGCCGAGCCGGAGCGCCTGTTCGAGCCCTTCTTCAGCACCAAGACCCAGGGCCTGGGCATGGGACTGAATATCTGCCGTACCATTATCGAATCGCACCACGGCCGCCTGTGGGCGGACCCGAACCCCGCCGGCGGTACTATTTTCCGCTTTACCCTGCCCTGCGCTGCGTCCCAGACGCAGGCCCAGAATGATCAGTCCGAGGAGTTGCACGCATGAACACGCCCCACCTGTCGAGCACGGTATTCATTGTTGACGACGACGAAGCGGTCCGCGATTCGCTGCGCTGGCTGCTGGAGGCCAATGGCTACCGGGTTCGCGCCTACGCCAGCGGCGAGTCGTTCCTGGAAGACTATGACCCCAGCCAGATCGGCGTGCTGATCGCCGACGTGCGCATGCCCGGCATGAGCGGCCTGGAGCTGCAGGAACAACTGATCGCCCGCAACGCCCCCCTGCCTATCGTCTTCATCACCGGCCATGGCGACGTGCCGATGGCCGTGTCGACCATGAAGAAGGGGGCCGTCGACTTCCTCGAGAAGCCGTTCAACGAATCCGATCTGCGCGAAATCGTGGCGCGCATGCTGGAGCAGGCCACGCAGCGCGTGAGCAAGCACCAGGCCCAGAAAGACCACGAAGCCATGCTGGCGCGCCTGACCGCGCGCGAGCAGCAGGTGCTGGAGCGCATCGTCGCCGGCCGCTTGAACAAGCAGATCGCCGACGACCTCGGCATCAGCATCAAGACCGTCGAGGCGCACCGCGCCAACATCATGGAAAAACTTGAAGTGACCACTGTTGCCGACCTGATGAAAGTGGCCCTGGCCAAACCGGAGGCGCATGCATGAGCCGCCGGGCCGTTCCCAAGGCGAATACCGTAGCGCACCGCGCGGAGGTTGCCTAATGTCCGCCAGGATTATTGATGGCGCCGCCCTGTCGCAGCGCATTCGCGAAGAAGTCGCCCAACGCGTCGCCGCCCTGGCCGCCAAGGGCACCCGCCCCGGCCTGGCCGTGGTGCTGGTGGGCGAAGACCCCGCCTCCCAGGTGTACGTGCGCAATAAAGTCGCGGCGTGCGAGAAGGCCGGCCTGCATTCCGTCAAGGAACAGTACCCCGCCGACATGACCGAGGCCGAACTGCTGGCCCGCATCGACAAGCTGAACCGCGATCCGTCCATCCACGGCATCCTGGTGCAGTTGCCGCTGCCCAAGCACATGGACGCGCACAAGGTCATCGAAGCCATCGCCGCCGAGAAGGACGTGGATGGCTTTCACGTCAGCAACGCCGGCCTGCTGATGACCGGCCAGCCGCTGTTCCGCCCCTGCACGCCCTACGGCGTGATGAAGATGCTGGAATCGGAAGGCGTGGCCCTGCGCGGCGCCGAGGCCGTGATCGTCGGCGCCAGCAACATCGTCGGCAAGCCCATGGCCATGCTGCTGCTGGCCGCGGGCGCCACCATCACGATCTGCAACTCCAAGACCCGCGACCTGGCGGCGCAGACCCGCCGCGCCGACGTGCTGGTGGTGGCCACCGGCAAGCCCGGCATGATCGACGGCTCGATGATCAAGCCCGGCGCGGTCGTCATCGACGTGGGCATCAACCGCGGCGCCGACGGCAAGCTGTGCGGCGACGTCGACTTCGCCTCCGCCAGCCAGGTGGCCGGCGCCATCACCCCCGTGCCGGGCGGTGTCGGCCCCATGACCATCGCCATGCTGCTGGTCAACACCGTCGAAGCGGCGGAACGGGCCGCGGCCTGAAGACCGGTCCCGCGCCCCGCCGTGGCACCCCTGTGGGTTTGCCCCGCGCCCTTCCGGGGGCCGGGGGCAAACCCACAGTCGTCTCTGGACCCGCCGCGCGGAACCGGGCGCGCCCAGGGCCGGCCCTTGCTTTTCGGCCTGCCGCCCCAACCTGATCCTTATGCCTGCCGGCGCGCTCGCTTGCTGCCCGCCCTCCTCTCACGCTATTGGTAACACCATGACCCAGAATCCCTTGCTCGCCCCCGTCTCAGAACTGGTCGACTACCAGGCGGTCAAGCCCGCTCACGTGGTGCCCGCCATCGAGGAACTGCTGGGCGTCGCCCGTCAGGCCGTGGACCGCGCCGCCGATCCGGCGCTGGCGCCCACCTGGGAAGCCGTGGTCGAGCCGCTGGATACCGCCTCCGAACGGCTGTGGCGCGCGTGGTCGGTGGCCGGCCACCTGAACGCCGTGGTCAACACGCCCGAACTGCGCGAGGCCTACAACGCCGCCCTGCCCCTGGTGACCGAGTTCTCGACCTGGGTCGGCCTGCACGAAGGCCTGTACCAGCAGTACCAGCGCCTGGCCGCCGCGCCCGATTTCGCGTCGTGGTCGCCGGTGCGCCGCCGCATCGTCGAGATGGCCCTGCGCGACTTCCGCCTGAGCGGCGTCGAACTGCGCGGCGCCGACCGCGAGCGCTACGCCGCGATTTCCGACCGCGAAGCGCAGGCCTCGCAGAAATTCTCCGAGAACGTACTGGACGCCATCGACGCCTGGTCGCTGCTGATCGAGGACGAGGCCCGCCTGGCCGGCATTCCCGCCGACGTGCGGGCCGCCGCGCGCGCCGCCGCCGAGGAAGACGGCAAGCCGGGCTGGAAGCTGACGCTGAAGATGCCCTGCTACCTGCCCGTCATGCAGTACGCGCAGGACCGCTCGCTGCGCGAGGCGCTGTATCGCGGCTACGGCACGGTGGCGTCCGAACAGGGCGATGCCCGGTTCGACAACTCGCCCCTGATCGAGGAACTGCTGGCCCTGCGCGCCGAGGAATCCACCCTGCTGGGCCTGGGCACCTTCGCCGCGCTGCGCCTGCAGACGCGCATGGCGCGCGACGCCAAGGAGGTCACCACCTTCCTGCGCGACCTGGCCGCCCGCGCCAAGCCCTACGCCCAGCGCGACCTGGCCGAGCTGAAGGCCTACGCCGCGGCCGAACTCGGCCTGGCCGAATTGCAGCCGTGGGACGTGGCCTATGCTTCCGAGCGCCTGCGCGAGTCGCGCTACGCCTACTCCGAAGACGAGGTGAAGCAGTACTTCACCGAGCCGCGCGTGCTGGCCGGCCTGTTCGAAGTGATCGAGACGCTGTTCGACGTGCGCCTGGCCGAAACGCCGGTGTCGTCGTGGCATGCCGATGTGCGCGGCGTGCGCGTCGAAAGCCCCCAGGGCGACCTGATCGGCTACCTCTACCTGGACCTGTACGCCCGCGCCGGCAAGCAGAGCGGCGCCTGGGTCGACAGCGAGCGCACGCGCCGCGTGGTCGCCGGCCGCGTGCAGACGCCGATCGCCTACCTGACCTGCAATTTCTCGCGCCCCAACGGCGACCGCGCCGCCGTGCTGACGCACGATGACGTCATCACCCTGTTCCACGAAACCGGCCACGCCCTGCACGCGCTGCTGTCGGAGGTGGACGAGCCCGGCGCCGCCGCCTTCGCCAGCGTCGAATGGGACGCCATCGAACTGCCCTCGCAATTCATGGAGAACTTCTGCTGGGAATGGGCCGTGGTGCAGAAGCTGTCGGCCCACGTCGACAGCGGCGAACCGCTGCCGCGCGCGCTCTACGACCGCCTGGTCGCGGCCCGCAACTACCAGAGCGGCATGCAGACCGTGCGCCAGATCGAGTTCGCGCTGTTCGACATGTTGATGCACGACCGCGCCAAGGGCGCCAGCATCAGCGAAGTGCTGGCCCTGCTGCAGGAAGTGCGCGCCGAGGTCGCGGTGCTGTTCCCGCCAGCCTGGCACCGCCTGCCGCATGCCTTCTCGCACCTGTTCGCGGGCGGCTACGGCGCCGGCTACTACAGCTACAAGTGGGCCGAGGTGCTGTCCGCCGACGCCTACGAGGCGTTCGAGGAAGCCGCGGCCAGGCAGGCCGGCAACGCCCTGGGCACGCTCGATCCGGCCACCGGCGCGCGTTTCCGCCGCGAAGTGCTGGCCGTCGGCGGCTCGCGTCCCGCGGCCGAGTCGTTCGCGGCCTTCCGCGGCCGCGCCCCGCGCATCGATGCGCTGCTGCGCCACAGCGGCATGAGCGCGGGTTGATCGATTCGCGCATGATCCATGGCCCGCTTGCGAGCGGGCCATTTTTTTGGCTGGCCGCGCTAGCGCTCCCCCGGCCGGCGCGCCGATACCACCAGCCAGTTCCCATGCGCCGACGGTTCCGAGCCGGCCTGGCGCCAGAAGTGGCGGCTGTCCTCGTCCTGCGCGTGTTTCAGACGCGCCTGGCAATAGCGCCGCGCGGGCCAGGCCAGCAGATGATCGAGCCAGCGCCCTTGCCTGGTTTCGGCCACGGAATGCAGGGTGATGTCGTGGAATCCATGGTGCGCCAGCAATTGATGCAGTTGGGCAAAGCCCAGGGGGAACAGCGCGCCTTCCGTGCGCGCCGCGGCGCTCCAGGGATCGACGTGCACACCGCGCAGCAGCGCCCGCAGGCGGACCCGCACGCGGCCCGCGTTGGGCGTGGTCAGAACCAGCGTGCCGCCCGGGCGCAGCGCGTCATGAAAGCCGCGCACCAGCAGTCCGGGGTTGGACGCCAGGTGGATCGCTTCGCTGCAGACCACGGCGTCGTAGGGCACGGCCGCGGGCAGCGGCGTTTCCAGGTCATGCACGGTCAGGCGCCGGTAGCCATTGGCCGAGGCCGGCAACCCGGCCGGACCGATGCCATCGAGTTCGACATCGCGTCCGGTCGCCGGGCGCACCATGTCGCCCAGCCAGCCGCGGTTGCAAGGCGCGTCCAGCACACGCCCCGCCAGGCGGCTGCGCAGGATGTCGAGCACCACGGGGTAATACGGAAAATAGGGATAGCCCAGCGCATGACTGGCCGCGGTGTTCATAGAGTGGCACCTCGCCGGTAACTGACAATATCCTGACTGTAGCTGTCAACAACCGTTCGCATGGCCCGATTTGCCACTTCTCCAACAATATTTCGACAAAGCTTCACAAGTGCGCCGCACGCGCCTTGCGGCGGGACAAACACCAGCGTTGGCGGCGCGCGGCCAACGCGCCGCCAACGGGTAGAATCGACGGGTTTATCCCCCAACCGGCGATGGAACCCATGCGACACCTGCTTACCGGACGCGCCTGGCGCGGCCTCTTCCTGGCCCTGTGCATGCTGCTTGCCGCCTGCGGCGACCGCAATGTCGATTGGACGCTCTACAACGTCAAGGGCCACCTGCCCGACCTGAAGTTCTCGTTGCCGGGCGCGGGCGGCAAGACCGTCAGCAGCGACGACCTCAAGGGCAAGACCGTGCTGCTGTTCTTCGGCTACGCCAGTTGCCCGGACATCTGCCCCACCACCATGGCGCAGTTGACGGCGGTGCTGCAGAACCTGGGCGACAAGGCGCGCGACGTGCGCATCGTGTTCGTCAGCGTCGACCCGCACCGCGACACGCCGGATATCCTGCAGGCCTACGTCAACGCCTTCAACAGCAACGCCATTGGCGTCACCGGCAACGAAAAGCAGGTGGCCGACCTGGCGCGCCGCTACCGCGTGGCCTACCAGATCGAAAAGCCCCGTCCCGGCGATGACGCCGACCAGTACGAAGTGACCCACAGCCGCGGCGTGTACATTTTCGACAATCAGGGCCGCGCCCGCCTGCTGGCCTCGGACACCGACAGCATCGAGGCGATGACCAAGGACCTGCGCCAGTTGATCGACCTGACTTCGTAAGGCGAGGTGCAACATTGCTGCATGGGCCATGCGGCGCAGCATGTTGCGTCCAGACCCCAAACACCAGTTGTTACAGCCCCGCTGGCGCGCGCGTGGGTAATATCAGGGCACATCGCCCTTTACCCTCGCAAGGAGTACGCGCATGAGCATCATCATCATGATCATCGTCGGCTTCATCGTCGGGCTGCTCGCCCGCGCGATCATGCCCGGAGACCAGAACATGGGGATCATCATGACCACCATACTGGGCATCGTGGGCGCGGTCGTGGCCGGCTTCCTCGGCCAGAAGCTGGGCTGGTACGCCCCGGGCGAACCGGCCGGCTGGATCGGCTCGGTGGTCGGCGCGATCATCGTCCTGTTCGTGGTCGGCCTGATCGCCAAGAAACGCACCTGACGCGCCGCGCGCGCACCACGCAAAGCGGGCCGATCTTTCGATCGGCCCGCTTTTTTTCGCTGTCGGACTGCCCGGGGATCAGCCCCGCTGGCCGTTGGCGGCGGGCGCGGCGTCCGGCCCCGGCTGCGCCGCCGTGACGGTGCGCTCGGTCCAGCCGCCGCCCAGCACCTTGTATAAGGTGACCAGGTTCGACAGCCGCGCCAGGCGCGTATCGACCAGCGACTGCTGCGCGGTGTAGAGCGAACGCTGCGAATCGAGCACCGTCAGGTAGTCGTCGATGCCCTGGCGGAAGCGCTGCTCGGACAGGTCGTAGGCGCGCTGGTTGGCGGCCACCAGCAGTTGCTGCGCCTGGATCTGCTCGTCCAGCGTGCCGCGGCCGGCGAGCGCGTCCGCCACTTCGCGAAATCCCGTCTGGATCGTTTTCTCGTACTGCGCGATCTGGATGTTCTTCTGCACCTTGGCCAGGTCCAAGCCCGCCAGCAGCGAGCCGCCGGCGAAGATCGGCACCGTGATCTGCGGCACGAAGCTCCAGGCGCCCGAACCCGCGTTGAACAAGCCGCCCAGGCTGGCGCTGGCGGTGCCGGCGTTGCCCGTCAGGCTGATGGTCGGAAAGAATGCGGCGCGGGCCGCGCCGATGTTGGCATTGGCGCCCTTGAGCTGGTGCTCGGCGGCGCGGATGTCCGGACGGCGCGCCAGCAGCTCGGACGGCAGGCCGGCCGGCAGCGCGGTCGGCAGCATGCCGTCGTCAAGCTTGACGGCGTTGTCCAGCGCCGCCGAGATTTCCGGCGACAGCGGCTGGCCCACCAGCAGCACCAGCGCGTTGCGGTCCTGCGCGGCCTGGCGCGTGTACTGCGACAGGTTGCGCTGGGCGGTGCGCAGCGACACTTCGGCCTGGCTCAGGTCGAGCGCGGTGGACAGGCCCTGGTCGTAGCTCTGCTTGGTGAGCTTGTAGGAATCATCCTGGCTCTTGAGCGTGTCGCGCGTCAGGCTCAGCAACTCCTGGTCAGCGCGCAGCGTCAGGTAGGCGTTGGCTACTTCGGCGATCAGCGTCAGTTGGGTCGCGGTGCGGGTTTCGTCCAGCGCCAGGTACGATTCCAGCGCCTTGTCGCTCAGGCTGCGGATGCGGCCGAACAGGTCCAGCTCCCACGAGGACAGCGCGGCGCCGACCTGGTAGTTGTGGCTGGTGGTGGCCTGGCCGCTGGGCGACAGGTCGGCCGGCGTGCGCTGGGCGGTTTCCTTGCCGGCGATGCCGACGCTGGGCAGCAGGTCGGCGCGCTGGATGCGGTACTGGGCCCGCGCGGCCTCGACATTCAAGGCCGCCACGCGCAGGTCGCGGTTGTTGGCCAGCGACTGCTCGATCAGTTGCTGGAGCAAGGGATCGGCGAAGAAGTCGCGCCAGCCGATGTCGGCGGTGGCCACCGGACCGGCGGCATCGGCCTTGTAGGCCGGGCCGGCCGGATAGGCCGCCGAGACCGGCGCGTCGGGCCGTTCGTAGGTCGGGGCCAGCGAGCAGCCCGCCAGGGCCGCCGCCAGGGAAAGGGAAACCAGGGTTCTCATCTGCAGCTTCATTGCGGTTTTCCTTCGACGGACACGTCCTGCGCGTCGTTGGCGCTGGGGTCGTGCGGATCGCGTCGCGCGCTCATGCGTTCCACCTTGAACAGGCGCAGCATGATCACGAAGAACGCGGGGACGAAGAAGATGGCTAGGAAGGTCGCGGTCAGCATGCCGCCGATCACGCCCGTGCCGATGGCGTTCTGGCTGCCCGAACCGGCGCCCGAGGAGATCGCGAGCGGCACCACGCCCAGGATGAACGCCAGCGACGTCATCAGGATCGGGCGCAGGCGCTGGCGGGCAGCGTGGATCGCCGATTCCGTCAGACTCGCCCCGGCCTCGTAGTGCTCCTTGGCGAACTCCACGATCAGGATGGCGTTCTTGGCCGCCAGCCCGATCGTTGTCAGCAGGCCCACCTGGAAGTACACGTCGTTGGACAGGCCGCGCAGCAGCGTCGCGCCCAGCGCCCCGATGATGCCCAGGGGCACCACCAGCATGACCGCGGACGGAATCGTCCAGCTTTCATACAGCGCCGCCAGGCACAGGAACACCACGATCAGCGAGATCGCGTACAGCGCCGGCGCCTGGGCGCCCGACAGGCGTTCTTCGTACGACATGCCGGTCCACTCGAAGCCCACGCCGGTGGGCAGCTTGCTGGCGATGCGTTCCATCTCGTCCATGGCCGCGCCCGAGCTGTAGCCCGGCGCCGCGCCGCCCTGGATGTTGTAGGAAGGCACGCCGTTGTAGCGGTTCAGCTTCTGCGGGCCGAAGCTCCAGGTGGCCTTGGCGAACGCCGAGAACGGCACCATGTCGCCATCCTTGTTGCGCACGTACCACTTGTCCAGATCGTCGGGCAGCATGCGGGCCGAGGCCTCGCCCTGCGCGAACACCTTCTTGACGCGGCCGCGGTCGATGAAGTCGTTGACGTACGACGAACCCCAGGCGGTGGACAGCGTGCTGTTGATGTCCGACACGGCCACGCCCAGCGCGCGCGCCTTTTCGCGGTCGATGTCGAGCTGGTACTGCGGCGCGTCCTCGATGCCGTTGGGGCGCACGCCCTGCAGGATCTTGCTCTGCGCCGCCTCGCCCAGCAACTGGTTGCGCGCGGCCAGCAGTTTTTCATGGCCCACGCCGGCGCGGTCCATCAACTGGAAGTCGAAACCGTCGACGTTGCCCAGTTCCATCACCGAAGGCGGCGGCACCACGAACAGTTGGGCGTCGCGCTCGGTCTTGCGGAAGTGCGCATTGGCGCGCGCCGCCACGGCGGCCGCCTTGAGATTGGCGGCGCCGCGGTCTTCCCAGTCGCGCAGCTTGATGAACAGGATCGAGGCATTCTGGCCGCGGCCGCCGAAGTTGAAGCCGTTGACCGCGAACACCGAGGTGACGGCATCCTTCTCTTCGGTCAGCAGGTAGTTGGTGGCCTCGTCGATGACGGCCTTGGTGCGCTCGGCGGTGGCGCCGGCGGGCGTCTGGATCTGGGCGAACAGGATGCCCTGGTCCTCGGCCGGCAGGAACGCGGTCGGGATGCGGGTGAACAGCCAGCCCATGGCGATGACGATGGCCAGGTACACCACCATCAGGCGCTTGGTGCGGCCCAGGCCGCGCGCCACGGTATTGGCGTAGGCGTGGCTGCTGCGGTCGAAACTGCGGTTGAACCAGCCGAAGAAGCCGCGCTTGGTGCCATGGTGGCCCTTCGGGATGGGCTTGAGCAGCGTGGCGCACAGCGCCGGCGTGAAGACGATGGCGACGATCACCGACAGCACCATCGAGGACACGATGGTGATGGAGAACTGGCGATAGATCACGCCAGTCGAGCCGCCGAAGAACGCCATCGGGATGAACACCGCGGCCAGCACCATGGCGATGCCGATCAGCGCGCCGGTGATCTGGGTCATGGACTTGCGCGTGGCCTGCTTGGGCGTGAGGCCCTCCTCGGCCATCACCCGCTCGACGTTTTCCACCACCACGATGGCGTCGTCCACCAGCAGGCCGATGGCCAGCACCATGCCGAACATGGTCAGGGTGTTGATGGAATAGCCGAACGCGGCCAGCACGCCGAAGGTGCCCAGCAGCACCACCGGCACCGCCAGCGTCGGGATCAGTGTGGCGCGGAAGTTCTGGAGGAACAGGTACATCACCAGGAACACCAGGATGATGGCTTCCACCAGCGTCTTGAACACTTCCTCGATCGACAGGCTGACGAACGGCGTGGTGTCGTACGGATAGACCACGTCCATGCCCGGCGGGAAGTACGGCTTCAGGTTGTTGATGGTGTCACGCACCGCCTGCGCCGTATCCAGCGCGTTGGCGCCGGGGGCCAGCTTGATCGCCAGGCCCGAGGCGGGCTTGCCGTTGTAGTAGCTGTCGATGGCGTAGGTCTGGCCGCCCAGTTCGATGCGAGCGACGTTGGCCAGGCGCACCTGGGAACCGTCGGCATTGACCTTGAGCAGGATGCGGCCGAAGTCTTCCGGCTTTTCCAGGCGCGAGGGGCCGATGATGGTGGCGTTGAGCTGCTGGCCGCGCACCGCGGGCAGGCCGCCCAACTGGCCGGACGACACCTGGACGTTCTGTTCCTTGATGGCGTTGACCACGTCGACCGTGGTCAGGCCGTAGTTCACCAGCTTGGCCGGATCCAGCCAGATGCGCATGGCGTACTGCGAGCCAAACAACTGGAAGTCACCCACGCCCTGCGTGCGGCTGATGGGATCCTGGACGTACGAGGCGACGTAGTCGGCCAGGTCGTCCTTGGTCATCGTGCCGTCGGTGGACACGAAGCCCGCCACGATCAGGAAGTTCTTGGTGGCCTTGGTGACGCGGATGCCCTGCTGCTGCACTTCCTGCGGCAAGAGCGGCTGCGCCAGCGACAGCTTGTTCTGCACCTGCACCTGCGCGGTGTCGGGGTTGGTGCCCTGGCGGAACGTCAGCGTGATGGACATGCTGCCGTCGGCGTTGCTTTCCGAGGAGATGTACTCCAGGCCGTCGAGGCCGTTCATCTGCTGCTCGATCACCTGCACCACGGTGTCCTGCACCGTCTGCGCCGAGGCGCCCGGGTAGGTCACCGCGATGCCGATGGCCGGCGGCGCGATGTTCGGATACTGCGAAACCGGCAGCTTCAGGATGGACAACGCGCCGGCCATCATCAGCACGATCGCGATCACCCATGCGAAAACCGGTCTATCGATAAAAAACTTTGCCATGCAAGGCTCCCTGACTACTGCTTGGCCGCCGCGGCGCCCGCCTGCGGTTGCTGCGCCGGCTTGGCGCTGGCTTCAGAGGCAACCACCTCGACGCCCGGGCGCACCATCTGCACGCCTTCCACGATGACCTTGTCACCGGCCTTCAGGCCGTCGGTGACCAGCCACTGGTCGCCAATGGCGCGGTCGGTCTTGATTTCACGCAGTTCCACTTTGTTCTCGGCATTGACCACCAGCGCCGTCGGCAGGCCGCGCTGGTTGCGCGTCACGCCGCGTTGCGGCACCAGCAGGCCGTCGGCGGCAACGCCGTCGACCAGGCGGGCGCGCACGAACATGCCGGGCAACAGGCGGCGGTCCGGGTTGGGGAACACCGCGCGCAGCGTGACCGAGCCGGTGCCCGGGTCGACGGTGACTTCGGAGAACTGCAGCTTGCCCTGCTGGGTGTATTGCGAGCCGTCTTCCAGCGTCAGCGTGACCAGCGCGGCCTGCTCGCCCTCGGCCTTCTTCAGTTGACCGCTGGAGAGCGCGTTCTGCAGGCGCAGCAATTGCACGCTGGACTGGGTCACGTCGACGTAGATGGGGTCGATCTGCTGCACGGCGGCCAGGGCCGTGGCCTGGTTGGCCGTGACCAGCGCGCCCTCGGTGACGGAGGAACGGCCGATGATGCCGCTGATCGGCGACAGCACCTTGGTGTAGACCAGGTTGATGCGCGCGGTGTCGAGCGCGGCCTTGGCCGACAGCACGTCGGCGACGGCCTGGTCGCGCGCCGCCACGGCGTTGTCGTAGGTCTGCTGGCTGACGGCGCGGGTGGCCACCAGCGGCTTGTAGCGTTCGGCCAGCAGCGCGGCGGTCTTCTGCTGCGCCTGGGCACGCGCCAGGGCGGCCTTCTGGCTGTCGAAGCTGGCCTGGTAGAGCGCGGGGTCGATCTGGTAGAGCTGGTCGCCGGCCTTGACCTCGCCGCCCTCGGTGAACAGGCGCTTCTGCACGATGCCGTTGACCTGCGGCCGCACTTCGGCGACGCGGAACGGCGAGGTGCGGCCCGGCAATTCAGTGGTCAGGGAAACCGGCTTGGTGGTGAGCGTGACGACCGTCACCTGCGGCTTGCCCGCCTGGGGTGCTTCCTGTTTCTTGCCGCAAGCGGCCAACGTCAGGGCCGATGCCGTCAGCGTAAGCACCGCCGCACCGCGCCACATCGCGCTTTTCTTGTTCATAGATTGCATTCCCGATTTCCAACTAAAAAGGTAGCGTCATACCCGCCCGCCGTGGCCTGCGCCCGCGGGGCGACCGCGGTGTCCGCCGGGCAACCGGCGACAGCAACGGCGCCACCCGGACCGCGCATCGTTGCGGCTCGTGAGGATTGACTGGGGTGTGGTTTCGCCTCAGACATTCAGGCAGGGCTTCGACGCTTTGCTGCATTGCAGAATCGGCATTTTGCGTTATCCCGCCCGAGAAACAAAGGGGCATATTGAGAAAACATCATTCCAGATATGGGACAATAAATCGCCCCATCGTGTGACAGAATCCCTTCCATGAAACGTCTACAAGGCATGGAACTCTTCGTGGAAGTCGCCAAGACGCACAGTTTTAGCCGTGCGGCGGCCGCCCTGGGGGTGCCCAAATCGACATTGTCTCGCCAGGTGGCCGAACTGGAACGGTCGGTGGGCCTGCGCCTGCTCAGCCGCACCACCCGCAAGGTGGAGCTGACCGACGCCGGCCGGCTGTATTTCGAGCGCTGCCAGCGCATCGTCGCCGAGGCCCAGATCGCCCACGAGGAACTGCAGAAGCTGGTCGACACGCCGTCCGGCCCCCTGCGGGTGAACATGCCGGCCGATTTCGGCACCGATTTCCTGGCTGAATCGTTCATGGAATTCTCGCGCCGTTATCCCGACGTCACGTTTTTCCTGGATCTTGCCAATCCCGATCACGCGCAGCGCGTGTTCCAGACCTGCGATATTTCCATCGAGATCGGCGAACTGCCCGATTCGACGCAGATCGCGAGACTGCTGGGCATGCTGCCCGCCCATCTGTACGCCTCGCGCGAATACCTGGAGAAGCACGGGGAACCGAAGCACCCCAGCGACCTGACCCGCCACGAGTGCATCGAGTTCCGCGCCGAAGGCGCCGGCCGCGTCACCCGCTGGCCGCTGAACAGCGGCGACCAGCACATCCAGTTCACGCCCGGCAACCGCTTTTCCGTGAACGGCGTGGCCATGGCCCGGCGCCTGGCGATGCTGGGCGCCGGCATCACCGTGCTGGTCGGCGGCCAGACCGCCGAACAGAAATCGGGCCAGTTGCGGCGCGTGCTGCCGGACTGGCAACTGGGCCCGTTCCCGGTGTATGCCGTCACGGAAACCCGGCTGCTGCCCGCCAAGACCCGGATCTTCATCGAATTCCTGATGGAGCGCCTGGGCGGAGACGGGCAAGCGAAGGATACCGCGCCGTTCATGAAATGACGGCGGCTCGGAAACAGACTGAAAAACTTGCTCGCGGCCGGGCGGCGGCGGCCCGGCAAGCGCGCGCCGGCGCCGGGCCGGCGCCGCGTTCAGAAGCGTTCGTCGTCGCGCAGGTAGCGCCACTGGCCCAGCGGCAGGTCGCCCAGGGCCACTCGGCCGATGCGCACGCGTTTCAGGCCCACCACCTTCAGCCCGACCAGTTCGCACATGCGGCGGATCTGGCGTTTCTTGCCCTCGCGCAGCACGAAGCGCAACTGGTCGTGGTTCTGCCAGCGCACCTGGGCCGGCTTGAGCGCCTTGCCGTCCAGCGACAGGCCGTGGTTCAGCAGCGCGAGACCGTTCTCGGACAGTTCGCCCTGCACCCGCACCAGGTATTCCTTGTCGATGCTGGAATCTTCGCCGATCAGCAGCTTGGCCACGCGGCCGTCCTGCGTGAGCACCAGGAGCCCCTGCGAATCGATGTCCAGCCGCCCGGCCACGGCCAGGCCGTCCAGGTGGCCGCGCTCGAAGCGCTGCGGGCTGCGGTCGCCGGCAAAGCGCGAACGCGCGTCGATCAGCGCCACCGCGGGCGTGTAGCCCTTTTCGGCCTGCCCCGAGACGTAGCCCACCGGCTTGTTGATGAGGATGGTGACGCGCGATGTCTGGCGCGCCTGCGCGGCGCGTTCCAGCGTAATGACCTGGTGCGGGAAGGCGCGCGCGCCCAGCTCGGACACCACCTCGCCGTCGACCCGCACCCAGCCGCGCTCGATATAGCTGTCGGCCTCGCGGCGCGAACAGAGTCCACGCTCGGACATGAGCTTGGAGATTCGTACTTTTTCCATGGCCAGTATTGTATGCGCAGGCCCCGCCCGCGCCGCCGCCCTGCGGCCGCCAGCGCCCCTGCGGCAATCGGCCACAGGCCGCGACGGCCAGGCCGCGCGCCGGCCTTGGCATAATACGCAGCCATGATGACCTCAGCAGCAGCACATCGCCCTCCCCTGGCCGCCGGCTGGCTGGCCAGCGCCCCGCCCGTCCTGACCCTTGCCCAGCGCCATTGGCTGTTCCGTCCCGGCGCCCTGACCGCCGGCCTGCGCCAGGTCGGCCAGGTGCGCCTGCGGGTGCTGGCCGAGTACGCGGACGGCGCGCCCGCCGACGAAGCGCACGCCATGCGCATCGCGCCCGGCGCGCCCGTCTGGGTGCGCGAGGTGCTGATGTCGGTGGACGGCATCGACAGCGTGCCGGCGCGCAGCCTGACGCCGCTGCGCGCCTCGCACGGCGCCTGGCAGGGCATGCGGCGGCTGCTGACGCGGCCGTTGGCGGACATGCTGTATCACGACAGCACCGTGATCCGCTCGCCGTTCGCGTGCCGCCGGCTGGCCTCGCCGGTGCCGTTTTACGCCACCGCCGCTGGCGCGCTGGCCGCCAATGGCCGCCGGTGCGACGCCGAGCGGGTCTGGGCGCGACGCTCGGTGTTCTGGCGCCAGGGCCAGCCGCTGCTGGTGGCGGAATGCTTCCTGCCGGATTTTTGGCGCCTGGTGGCCGGCCGCGCGGCGCCGCCGCTGGTGCCTCACCAGCGCACGCCGCGCTAGCCGCGAGGCGCCGCCGGGCGCCGCGCCGCACGCCTCCGCCCAGCACACCCCCGCCTCGTTCCCGCCGCGCAGGCGCTTACGCATGCGCGGGGCGCGGCCGGGTGTCCACCGCCAGGCAGAGCAGGCCCGTCAGCAGCGCCAGCCCCACATGGCCGATATACAGCGGATCGAAGTCCGCGTGGCTCAGCGCCCCCTTGCCCAGCAACAGCACCGTCAACGCCACCCCCAGCACCGCGCCGATCTGGCGCGTGGCCTGGTTGACCGCGCTGCCGACCGCGTAGTGCTGCGGCGGCAGGCGGTTGACGGCGGCGCCGGCCAGCGACGGCAGCACCAGGCCCACGCCCAGCCCGCTCAGGATCAAGCCGGGCAGCCAATGCGCCAGGTAGGCGGGCTCGGCGCCCGGCACCAGCAGGAACCACAGTCCGCTGGCGGCGTACACCAGCGAGCCGCCCACCAGGAACGGGCGATGGCCCAGGCGCGCCGCCAGCTTGCCGGTGATGATCGCGGTGGGCATCACCAGCAGCGGGCCCGGCGTCACGGCCAGGCCCGCGCGCGGCAGACTGTAGTGCCAGACGCCGGTCATGTAGAAGAAGAAGGCGAAGAACATCATCGCGAAGGCGATGCCGAAGCTGAGCGTGGCCAGGTTCACGTAGCGATAGGTGCGATGCTTGAACAGCGCCAGATCGACCAGCGGATGCGGCGTGCTGCGGGCCCAGCCCACGAAGGCCGCCAGCGACACCAGCCCCATCGCCGCCACCATCCACAGCTCGCCACGGCTCCAGTGCGGGGATTCCGACTGCACGATGGCCAGCGCCACCGCGCCCACGCCCACCATCAGCAGCGCCATGCCGACGCCGTCGACGCGCCGCCGCGCTTCGGGCCGCACCGATTCCTTGAGGCGGCTGGCGCCGAACCAGAGCGACAACGCGCCCAACGGCAGGTTGATGTAGAAGGCCCACGGCCAGCCGGCGGCATCGACCACGAACGCGCCCAGGCTGGGACCGACCGCCGCCGCCAGCGCGGCCACCGCGCCCCACAGGCTCACCGCCACCGAGCGCTGCGAGGCCGGAAATGCGGCAAGCACGATGGACAGCGAGGCCGGCGTCAGCAGCGCCGCGCCGACCGCCTGCGCCACGCGCGCCGCGATCAGCCAACCGACGCTGCCCGCCAGGCCGCAGGCAGCCGAGGCCGCCAGGAACAGCAGCACCCCGACCATGAACATGCGCTTGCGTCCATGCGTATCGGCCAGCCCGCCGGACGGGATCAGCATGGCGGCGTAGACCACCGTGTAGGCGTTCAGCACCCAGGACATGTCGGCGGCCGAGGCCTGCGGAAAGCCGGCGCGCATGGCGCCGAACGCGGCATAGAGCATGGTTGCGTCCAGGGAAACCAGGAACACGGCCACGCTGGCGATCCAGAAGATCGGCCAGGGAGATTGGGCCGCGAGCGGCGCGGCGGCGGCATGGGGAGCCGCGGAGGTGGCATTGGAATGCATGTCGATCGGACTCGGAAATGGCGTCGGAAAGGTCGCGAGGGCGTAGCGTCCGCGGCTCATGCCTGCAGGTAGACGGGCGGCTCGGCCGCGAGGCCCTGCTTGACCCGGCGCGTGGCGTCGTCGGCCAGCACTTCCTCGGCCCCGGCTTCGAGCGCGTCGAAGGCCTGGCGCACCACCGAGTCAGGAGTGCTCTTGGGCGCGTCCAGTCCCCGCGTCAGGTCGGTATCGACAAACCCCATGTGCAGGCCAAGCACCTGCGTGCCCTGCTCGCGCAGTTCGTGGCGCAGGCCGTTGGTCAGGGCCCAGGCGGCCGACTTGCTCATGCCGTACACGCCCAGCATCGGCCGGTTGATCCAACTGGCGATCGACAGCACGTTCAGCAGCGCGCCGCCGCCGTTGGCCGCGAGCACCGGCGCAAAGCCCTGCGCCACGCGCAGCGAGCCCAGCAGATTGGTTTCCAGGTGGCGGCGCGCCGATTCGATGCTGCCTTCGGCCAGGAAGCCGCCCATGGCGGCGATGCCGGCATTGTTGATGACCAGCGTGACGTCCTTGGCCAGCGCGGCCGCGGCGGCCACGTCCTGGTCGCTGGTGACGTCGAGCTGGATGGCCTGCACGCCCGGCAGCGTGACGCTGGCCGGATCGCGCGCGCCGGCGTAGACCTTGCGGGCGCCGCGGGCCAGCGCCTCGCGGGCGAAGGCCAGGCCGATGCCGCGGTTGGCGCCGGTGATGAGGACGGTGGCGTTCTTCAGTTGCATGATGTCTTTCCTTGGGTGCTGCGTTCTGGCGGGGGGCCGGAAACACCGGCCGGTTATATGAATATGACGATCATCATATTCATGGAGTGAAGAAAGGCCGCGCGCGGCGGCCCGGAAAAAGGGGTTCAGTGGGCGGCTTGACGGCCCTCGCTGTCGTACTGGTCCAGGATCGACTGGCGCGCGGCCGCCAGCATGGCCCGGCCCTGCTCGTTGTCGCCGAGCGCGCGGGCCAGTTGCATGGCGCCGACCAGGTTGCTGGTGATCGCCATCGCCGCATGCGGGCCGGCGTCGGCCGGCAGCGCCTGCCGCACCACGCCGACCAGGCCGGACACCCGGCTGGCCGAGATGTCGCGGACCTCGGGCGACTGGCGCGGCATCTCCGAGGCGAGCGCCGAAATCGGGCAACCGCTCTCGCACCCCAGCAGATGCTTCTCGGACAGATAGCTTTCGACGAGGGCCCGCAGCGGGCTGGCGCCTTCGGCGCGGCGCCGCGCCATGCCCTGCGCCATGCGCGCCGCGCCATCCCGGCCGGCGCGTTCCATCGCCGCCACCAGCATGGCATCGCGCGACGGGAAATGCGCGTAGAAGCCGCCGTGCGTGAGCCCGGCCTCTTTCATGACGTCGGCCACGCCGACGCCGGCGTAGCCTTCCCGACGAATGGCGCGCGCGGCCGCTTCCACGATGCGGTCATGGGATATCTCTTTGCGGGAAGCGGGGCCGGCCATGGTCGGGACTCCGAAATATGATGGCCATAATATAAACCTGCCCCGCACACTTTGCACGCTTTTTTTGTTGCGATGCAAGATCGGGCGCGGAACGTTCCCTGGGCGCGGCGGAGAAGCCCCTCAGGGCGCGCTGAAGCTGTCCAGCACCTTGCGGAACGTCCCGGCCGTGCGGTCGAACCCCTCCCGGGCGACGCCCGGGTGATAGGCTCCAGACGAGCACATGAGGGACCAGGTGTAGCCGTCCGCCAACCGCAGCCGCACCAGCGCCACCTGGCGGTCGTCACCCTGGGTGAGGGTCAGCAGGGCCTGGTGCGCCGGCAGCCCGGCCAGGGTCGACACCCCGTTCTCGAGCACATTCACCTGCTGGTCGGAATACATCATGCTCCAGGCGACTTCGGGCAGGACGGCATCCTGCTCGCCCAGCGGCTCCGGGGGATCGATGGTGCGCAGCGAGACCGAACACGTCTGGTTGTCGGCCGCGGTGGCGCCAGGCCTGGCGATCATGATCATTTCCTGGCCAGCCTGCGCCGGCCCCTGCGCCACCTGGACGACGCGTTTGGGATCCATGGTTGCCATGATGATTACTTGTCCTGACGGGGATCCAGCGCGTCGCGCAGCCCGTCGCCCAGCAGATTGAAGCCCAGCACCACCAGGAAAATGGCCGATCCGGGGAAGATCGACATCCAGGGCGCCTGGGTCATGAAGTTCTTGGCGGTGTTCAGCATCGAGCCCCACGACGGATTCGGCGGCTGCAGGCCCAGGCCCAGGAACGACAGGCTGGCCTCGGCGATGATGGCCGTGGCGATGGTGATGGTGGCCTGCACGATCAGCGGCGGCATGACGTTCGGGAACACGTGGCGGCAGATGATGCGCAGGTCCGAGGCGCCCAGCGCGCGGGCGCTCTGCACGTAGTCCTCGCTCTTGACGGCCAGCACCTGCCCGCGCGTGAGCCGGATGAACTTGGGCGCGGCCGACACGCCGATGGCGATCATGGCGTTGGTCAGGCTCGGGCCGAGGAAGGCGGCCAGCGCGATGGCCAGGATCAGGAACGGGATCGCCAGCAGCGCCTCGGTGGCGCGCGAGATGCAGCTATCGGTCCAGCCGCCGAAATAGCCGGCGGCCAGGCCGAACGGCACGCCCACCACCAGCGCGATCAGCACCGACACCAGGCCGGCCATGAGCGAGGCGCGCGCGCCATAGACCATGCGGCTGAAGATATCGCGGCCGAGCTCGTCGGTGCCCAGCCAGTAGGACGCCGACGGCGCCTTGCGGATGGTGGTAAAGCTGGTCTGGAACGGGTCGTGGTTGGCGATCAGCGGCGCCAGCAGCGCCAGCAGCACGAAGAACAGCACGATCCCCAGGCCCAGCATGGCGACGTGATTGCGTTTGAACTTGCCCCAGGCGCGGTTGCGGCTGCGGGGCGGCGTGACGGCAGCGGCCGTTGCGGGAATGGCGCTCATGCGTGCCTCAGGCGGGGATTGACCAGGATGTAGAGGATGTCGGCCAGCAGGTTCATCAGGATGAAACCCACCGCGACGCAGAGCACCACGCCCTGCACCACCGCGTAGTCGCGCGTGAAGACCGCGTCGACCACCAGCTTGCCGAAGCCCGGGATGGTGAAGACCTGTTCGGTCAGCACCGCGCCCGCCAGCAATTCGCCGAACAACAGCGTCACCAGGGTGACGATCGGCATCAGCGCATTGCGCAGCGCGTGCCGCAGCACCACGCGGCGCGGCGATACGCCCTTGGCGCGGGCGGTGCGCACGTAATCGGCCGACAGCGCCTCGAGCATGGCCGACCGGGTGTGGCGCATGAGATAGGCGGCAATCGCGGTGGACAGCACCAGCGACGGCATCAGCATGGTCTTGATCGACAGCCAGAAGTCCTCGGCCGGCGACACGTAGCCCGAGGCCGGCAGCAGCTTCCATTGCACCGACACCACCATGATGAGGATGATGCCGAGCCAGAAATTGGGAATCGACATGCCTGACAGCGCGGCGATGTTGGCCCCCATCTCGACCGGCCTGCCCTTGCGCACGGCGGCCACGATGCCCATGGGGATGCCCACCAGCAGCGCGAAGAACATGGCCATCGCCGCCAGTTGCAGGGTCACCGGCAGCTTCTGGGCGATCAGCGTGGTCACCGGCACGTCGGTGCGCAGCGACTTGCCCAGGTCGCCTTGCAGCACCTGCCCGGCCCAGGCGGCGTACTGCATCGGCAGCGGATCGTTGAGACGGTATTTGTCGCGCAGATAATCCAGCACGGCGGGATCGCGCTCTTCGCCGGCCAGGGTCAGCACCGGATCGCCGGGCAGGATTTTCTGCAGCATGAAGACGATCATCGACACCAGTATCAGGGTCGGTATCGCGACGATCATGCGGCGCAAGATGAGTTTAAGCATGGGGAAAAACCGTAGAAAACAAAAGGCCACGCGCGCGTGGCCGGCGGGCGCGGCGGCGAACCGCCGCGCACCGGTTTACTTCTGGGCGAACGTCACGCCCTTCAGGCGGATCATGCCGTCCGGATACGGCACGAAGCCCTTGACCTTCTTGGCCAGCGCGAACGGCCACGGCTGGTAGTAGTTGTACACGCCGGGCAGTTCGTCCTGGATGATCGTCTGCGCCTGGTCGTAGATGGCGCGGCGCTTGGTTTCATCCGGCACCGTGCGGGCCTCGTTGAGCAGCTTGTCGACTTCCGGGTTGCAATAGTGGCCGTCGTTGAGCGCGCCCTTGCAGGTCACGAAGCTGTGGATGTTGCCGTCCGGATCGACCCGTCCCGACCAGCCCAGCATCACCACCTGGAAGTTGCCGCCGGCCGATTCCTTCTGCAGGGCGGCGTACTCGGTGGGCCGCAGCGACAGGTCGAAGCCGGCCTCGGAGGCCATGGCCTGCACCATCTCGGCCACCGACGAGGTGGTGGTGTTGTTGCCGAACATGACCTCGGCCTTGACGCGGTCGAAGCCGGCCTGCTTGAGCAGCGCGCGGGCCTTGGCCACGTCGCGCTTGGTCACGGGGAACTTGTCGCTGTGGTAGGGGCTGGCGGGCGGGAACGGCTGCTGCGCCGGTTCGAAGATGCCGCCGCCGGCCACTTCGTTGATGGCGTTGCGGTCGATGGCGAGCTGGAACGCCTGGCGCACCAGCTTGTTCTTGAACGGATTGTCCTCGGCGCGCTTGCCGTTGGCGACGTTGAACATGAACTGCTGGAAGCCCAGGCCGGCCACCGGCGCGAAGGTCAGGCTGGCATCGTTCTTGACCTGCGGCGCGTCGGACGGGTTCAGGCGCTCGAGCAGGTCCAGGTCGCCGGCGCGCAGGTTCGACAGGCGCACGGTGGTATCGGGGATCGGCAGGAAGGTGATGCGCTTGAAGGCGTAGTCCTTGGCGTCGTAGTACTGGTCGAATTTCTCCAGCACGACGCGGTCGTTCTGGATGCGCTCGACGAACTTGTACGGACCCGAGCAGATCGGCTTGCGGCCGACCGCGGCCACGTCGGCGTCGGCGAACGACTTGGGCGACAGCATCATGCCGGCGCGGTCGGACAGTTGCGCCAGCAGCGTGGCGTCGGGCTGCTTGAGGGTCAGCACCAGGGTGCTGGCGTCGGGCGCCTCGACTTTCTCGACCGAGGCCAGCTCGCCCTTGCGCAGGCTGTCGGGCAGCGTCATGGCGCGTTCCAGGTTGGCCTTGGCGGCGGCGGCGTCGAACTTGCTGCCGTCATGGAACAGCGCGTCTTCGCGCAGCTTGAAGGTCAGCACCTTGTTGTCCGGGCTGAACGACCACGAGGTGGCCAGTTGCGGCACGAAGTGCAGCTTGGGATCGATGTCCACCAGCTTGTCGCACAGCGAGGTGAAGACGATGCGGCCGACGTAGGTGCGGGCGCGGTGCGGGTCCAGCACGTCCGGATCTTCCTGCAGGCCGATGCGGATGTTCTGCGCGCAGGCGGCGCCGGCGGCCAGCGCCAGCACGCTGGCGCCGAAGGTCATGGTCAAGCGTTTCATTGTGTTTATTCCCCTTGTGGCTGCAATGCCTGGCTGCGATGCCAGGCGGCAAAGCGCCTGTCAGAAGCCCACGGCCTGGCCGTCGCGGCGGCTGTCGCTGGCGGCGACGTAGCCAAGCTCGTTGTCGCTTTCGGACATGCGCCAGATGAATTGGCCGGCGCCAAAATCCATGTACGGATCGTCCACGGATTTCAAAGCATGCCCGAGGTCTTTCAGGCCCGCAATAGTGGAAGCCTTCATATTGGTCTCGATATCCAGCGTGAAATCGCGGTTGACCTTCCAGCGCGGCGCGCAGCAGGCGGCCTGCGGGTTCTGGTGGTAGTCGACCATGCGGATCACGGTCTGCAGGTGGCCCTGCGGCTGCATGTCGCCGCCCATCACGCCGAAGCTCATGACCGGCTTGCCGCCGCGCGTCAGGAAACCCGGGATGATGGTGTGGAACGGCCGCTTGCCGCCCTCGACCACGTTGGCCGACTTGGGATCCATCGAGAAGCCGACGCCGCGGTTCTGCAGGCTGATGCCCGTGCCCGGCACCACCACGCCCGAGCCGAAACCCATGTAGTTGGACTGGATGAACGAGATCATCATGCCGTTCTCGTCGGCGGCGGTCAGGTAGACGGTGCCGCCGGCGGCCGGGCGGCCCGCGCCGAAATGGGTGGCGCCGTCCAGGCGGATCAGCTTGGCGCGGCTGTCCAGGTAGTCGTCCGACAGCATCTGCTCGGGCGTGACTTCCATCGAGCGCGGGTCGGCCACGTACTTGTAGAGGTCGGCGAAAGCCAGCTTCATGGCCTCGATCTGCAGGTGCTGCGACTGCACCGAGTCGACCGGCATGTCGGCAATGTTGAAGCGTTCGACGATGCCCAGGGCGATCAGGGCGGCGATGCCCTGTCCGTTCGGCGGGATCTCATGCAGCTCGTAGCCGCGGTAGGAACGGGAGATCGGCTTGACCCATTCCGGGCGGTAGGCGCGCAGGTCTTCCAGCGTCATGGCGGCGCCGCATTCCTGGCTGAAGGCGGCGATGCGCTCGGCCAGCTCGCCTTCGTAGAAATCGCGGCCCTTGGAGGCGGCGATGCGGCGCAGCGTGTTGGCCGCGTCCGGAAAGCGGAAGTGCTCGCCGACCTTGGGCGCGCGGCCCTCGGGCATGAAGGCCTGGGCGTAGCCCGGCTGGTTGCTCAGTTCATTGGCGGCGGCGGCCCACTTGTGCGCCACCACCGGCGGCACGGCATAGCCGCGCTCGGCGATCTCGATGGCCGGTTCGAACAGTTGCTCGAACGGCAGCTTGCCGAGCTTTTCGTGCAGCGCGGACCAGCCGGCCACCACGCCCGGCACCGTGACCGCGTCCCAGCCGCGCTTGGGCTGGATCGCCAGGCCGTCGGCGCCGACGCCGTACTTGCGCTTGAAGTATTCGACATTCCACGCGGCGGGGGCCACGCCCGAGGAATTCAGGCCATGCAGTTCCTTGCCGTCCCAGACGATGGCAAAGCAGTCGCCCCCCAGGCCGCAGGAGACCGGCTCGACCAGCACGATGGCGGCGGCGGCGGCGATGGCGGCGTCGACCGCGTTGCCGCCCTTGAGCAGCATGCGCAGGCCAGCCTGGGCCGCCAGGGGGTGCGACGTGGACACCACGTTACGCGCGAACAGCGGGATACGGATGGAGGGATACGGGTTGACCCAGTCGAAGGATTTCATGGCGCCTGTCTCATAGAGGTAAGCAGGCGAAGGTACTCCCGTGATCTAATTAAATCAATTTGATTTTTTGTTCAGTAATAAAAGAAATTTTTGTGAATTGACCCCATGAGCACCATCCGTTTCCTGCGCACCTTTCTGGCCGTCGCCCACCATGGATCCTTCTCCGAAGCGGCCGAGCAGGTGGCCCTCACGCAGGCCGCCGTCAGCTTCCAGATGCGCTCGCTGGAGGCCGAACTGGGGCGCGAGCTGTTCGACCGCAGCGGCCGGCTGGCCATCCTGAACGCGGCGGGCCGGGAATTGCTGCCGGAAATCAAGCACTTGCTGGATTTATACGACCGCATGCGGCTGCCGCGCACCGTGCCGGGCGAACTGGCGGGGTCGGTCTCGGTGGGCAGCATCGTCTCCTGCATGGGCACGCTGTCCAAGGTGGTGTCGGGCATGAAGAAGTCGCACCCGAGGCTGGACGTGCGCATCCTGTCGGGCAAGGCCAGCGAACTGGCCGGCAAGGTCGAGGACGGCGAACTGGACGCGGCCTTCCTGGTGGAGGCCGGCCGCAAGATGGCCAGCACCCGCTGGACCCCGCTGTATGAAGAACCGCTGGTGGTGATCGCCCCGCCCTCGGCCGCCGGCCACGACGCGCGCCAGGTGCTGGCGGGCAACCCCTTCCTGCGCTTTGACCGCACCCAGCGCACCGGCCTGCAGATCGACCGCCTGCTGCGGCGCCTGGCGGTGCCGCTGGACGAATTCCTGGAACTGAACGCGATCGAGACTCTGATCGAACTGGTGCGCCAGGAGGTCGGGGTGACGCTGCTGCCGCTCATCAACGGCTCGAACTGGCGCGACAGCCCGCAGTTGCGCATCCTGCCGTTGCCCGACGACCTGGGGCCGTCGGCCCGCGCCATCGGCATGCTGGAGCGGCGCGAGCATGCCCGCCAGGGCATCACCACGGCCATCTGCGAGGCATGCGCCGCCGCATTCCGGGCGCGCGAGCCGCAGGCCATCCCGTAACCGGCGCGCCGCACGCAAGCACGCCCCGCCTCGCGCCCCGGACGGGAGCGAGGCGGGGCATTGCGCCCGGCGCGGCCGCTGCCGGCCCGCCGCGGGGGGCGCGCTTACAGGCCCATCGCCGGATCGGTGACCGACGGCTTGCCCGTCTCCACCCGGCCGGCGAAGCGGCGGAGATAGGCCGGATCCTCGTTCAGGCGCGCGGTGAAGTCGAACCAGGCGCCGCTCGCCTTGAGCGACCACGACTGCTCGACCTGGCTGCCCGCCGGCACCGTCAACGTCCACTTCTCGTTGTTGGTGTAGTAGGCATTGGGCGTGATGACGAAGGTGCAGGCCTTCTTGCCGTTGTTGATGAAGCTGGTATAGACGTCGCCGTTGGCGATGTCGTAGCAGACACGGATTTCCGCGTCCAACTGCTCGGTGCGGGCCAGCGCCAGGTCGCCGGCAAAATGGCGCAGGTAGCCGTTCGGGCCCATCACCCACAGGTCGTACTTGCCGCCGTCCGCGGCGGCGTCCCAGCTACCTTCCAATTGCTTGCCCGGCTCGACCGCGTAGCGGCGCGGCAGCCGATCCAGGTGCAGGCGGTCATAGACGTGGAACACCGCGGCCGCGCTGCCGGTGTTGGCGAACACCAGCCACATGGCGCTGGTGCCGGGCTGGGCGCGGCCGCTGGTGTGCAGTTCGTAGGGCAGCGCGCGCGAATAGCGCACGCCGGTTTCCTGCTTAGGCTTGACCTGGGTACTGGTGTCCGGCAGCGGCACCTGCGCCAGGGCCTGCTGATCGGCGCGGGTCTGGTCGGCCTGGGCCTTGGTCAGCAGCGTCAGGTCGGGCAGTTGCTCATTGTTGGGCGTGGCGAAGTTGAAGGCCGAGGTCAGGTCGCCCAGCACCGCGCGGCGGTAGGCGCTGATGTTCTTTTCGGCCACGCCGAAACGCGCCTCCAGGAAACGCAGCACCGAAGTATGGTCGAAGGCCTGCGAGTTGACCCAGCCGCCGCGGCTCCAGGGCGAGACGACGTACATCGGCACGCGCGGACCGGGACCGTACACTCGGTTGTCGGCCGCGTCCTGCAGCGACGGTTTGACGTGGCGCTCCAGGTCGGTGTTGATGGTCGAGGCGCCCGCCATCGAACCGTCCGGATTGAGCGACGGCGCGGCCGGCGACGGCACATGGTCGAAGAAGCCGTCGTTCTCGTCGAAGTTGACCAGCAGCACGGTCTTGCTCCAGACGTCCGGATTGGCCGTCAGGGCGTTGAGCGTCTCCTGGATGTACCAGGCGCCCTGCACCGGGCTCGACGGGCCGGGGTGCTCGGAATAGGCCGCGGGCGCCACGATCCACGACACCTGCGGCAGCGCGCCGTTGGCCACGTCGTCGCGCAACGCCTGCAGGAAGCCGCCATCGGGCATGGTGTTGGCCGTGCCTTTGTACAACGGGTTGGCGGCCTCGGATGCCGGCGTCCAGGCCGGCGGATTGGGGTCGACATTGGGATCATTGCCGGCCAGCTCATAGGCCTTGCGGAACTGGCGGAAGCCGGCCAACGGATTGTCGGTGAAATTGTCCGGCAGGTTCTGGTAGACCTTCCAGCTCACGCCGGCTTCCTGCAGGCGCTCGGGATACGTCTTCCAGGTCCAGCCGATCGTCGACGGGCCCAGGTCGTCCCATTGGTTGCGAGTCGAGGGGCCGTTGCCCTGCGCCAGCGGATCGTTGGTTCCGGTCCAATGGAACAGGCGATTGGTGTTGGTGCCGCCGTGCGAAGAACAGTGGTACGCGTCGCACAGCGTGAAGGCCTCGGCCAACGCATACTGGAACGCCAGTTCCTGCCGCGTGTAGTAGCCCATCGACTGGTTCTGCTTGTAGCGCGGCCATTGGTACAGGCGGCCGCCGTCCCAGGCATTCTGGGCGTCGAGATAGTCGTGCGGGGTGCCTGACACGCGCTGGGCGTTGCCTTTGGTGCTGTCCAGGTGATACGGCAGCACTACGCGGGTGCCGTTGGTCTGTTCCCAGACCGAGCGGTTCTGGGGCAGCGGCACCGTGATGCGGTCGCCGAAGCCGCGCACGCCCTTGAACGAGCCGAAGTACATGTCGAACGAGCGGTTCTCCTGCATCAGGATGACCACGTGCTCGACGTCATTGATCGTGCCGGTGCGGTTGTTGGCGGGAATGGCGAGCGCCCGGCGGATGGCCGGCGGGAACATCGACAAGGCGGTCAGGCCGGCGCCGGAGGCGGCGGCGTTGCGCAGGAAGCGGCGCTTGCCGGCGTGGATCGGTTCTTTATGGGACGTCACGGATGCGTTTCCTTGAATGCTGAAAAATGGCGCGGCGTCAGGGCGCGCAACGCAGGAGGGGCTTGGCGGGCTGGGTCGGCGTGTCGGGCTGGCTGCCGGTGTCGTCGTCGTCCTTGTCGCCGCCGCAGGCGGTCAAGGTGGCGGCCAGCATCAGCATGGCGCCCAGGCGCAGGAAGGCGCGCAGGATCGGGGAAGCGGTATTCATGTCGTGTCTATCCTCGGGACATCAGGGGAACAATTCGGAAACCGATTTGCCGGACATGGCCAGCGACTTGACCTCGGTTTCGGTCAGGGCGCGCGACCAGAAGGCCAGGTCGTCGAAATACATGGTGTAGGGGCCCTTGGTGCCGGCGCAGCACACGCCGTAGGTCCCCTTGCCGTCCTCGTTCAGGCCCAGGTGCGGGCCGAACACCCCGGCGATCTGGGCGAAGTTGACGGCGCCGGTGGAAATCGAGCGGCTGAACCAGCCCATTTCCGTGTCGTAGACATAGGCGGCCATGGTCTTGGCGGTCTTGTCGATGACCATCGCCACGTAGACCGGTTTGTTGGCCGTGAACTTCACGCCGTTGATGTCGACGCGGCTGCCGCCGGCCAGGTTGAAGCGCAGCTCGGGGCCAGCCCACTGGGCGATGGTGATGCCGGGGTTGCCGCCGGAGTTGTAGTCTTTGTTGCCCAGGATGGAGCGGTCGTTGGCGGTGCCATCGGACTGGTACCAGAAGCCGATGGTGAACGCCTGGACGCTGTCGAGCAGGCCCGCCGGATAGTCCAGCTTGAAGGCGCCGGTCGGATCGCCCGAGCGCTGGTTCTGGAACATCTTGCCGAACACCCCGCGGTCGCTGAACGCCGGCGCCTGGACGCCGTCGTACGGCGTGATGGCGCCGCCGCCGGCGGCCTTGTCGGTCAGGTTGCCCTCGAACGGGAACAGCATCGCCAGGCCGGTGCGCAGCGACGGCAGCAACGGCACCGGCGCCGTGTAGACCACGGTGGCGCGCACCGCCGTCACGGCGTTGCCGACCGAGATGGCGTAGTTCAGTTCGTGCAGCCCTTCGGTGGTGAAGGTGAAGCCCGTATCGGCGTAGTCGGTGGCGGTGCCCGGCAGGCGCGCGATTTCCGTGCCGTCGCGGGTGATCACGATCTCGCCGGTGGGCGTGCCGACGCGCGTCCAGTTCAGCGCCACGCTCTTGTTGTCCATTGACGTGCGGCTGGTCGCGCGGCGCAGCGCCACCGGCTCGAACAGCGAGGCGCCCGCCAGGTCGTACTGGCCGGCCACGGGCGAAGCGCCCAGGTGCGCCAGGATGGTCGGCGCGGCGTCGGCGCCGCTGGGCAGACCGTACCAGGCGATATTCCAGGCGCCGTCGAACGAGGCGTCGTCGGCGCTGCCGCCCAGCATCTGCGGGCGGTTCACGGCCAGCAGCGTGGTCTTGTTAAGCGACAGCGGCAGGCCGTCGCTGCCGCCGGTGCGATCCAGGCCATGGCTGGAGGCCACCACCACGAGCCAGTTCTCGTCCGGATGGGTATTGCGGCGATCGGCCACCTGAGCCAGCAGCGCGCCGATGGCGGCGTCGGTCTGGCGCAGGATCGCCTGGTAGCCGGCGCCGAAACCGCCGCTCGCGGCGGCGCGCTCGGCCGCGCCGAACTGCGCCAGCACCACGTCATACCCTTCGGTGATGCGGTCGCGCGCCTGGCTGGCGACGCAATCGTCGACGCCGCCGCAGTCCGTCAGGCTCTGCAGGAAACCCGCGTCGCGGTCATTGCCCGTCAGGCTGGCCAGCAGCGACGAGTTGAATGCCGCCGCGGTGCGCGCGGCGGGCTTGGCCGTCCGCACGCGCTGGAACAGCGTCGGGGTCTTGGGCGCCTGGCCCAGCGCGTTGCTGCGCACGCCATGCTGGTCCGCCCACTGGCCGGTCAGCAGCGTGGCCCAGCCGGGCGCCGACAGCGTCGGCTGTTGCGTGACCGCGCCGGTGACGCCGCCGGTCCACGACCGGGTCGCCGTCAATTGCGCCAGGTTGGGCAAGGATTTGTCCGCCGCGCCCTGGCGATAGGCGTCATAGGTCAGGCCGTCCACGCCGATGAACAACACCTTGGCGGCCGAGCCGCCGCCCGCCTGCGCGGCCGGCGCCGGCGTGTCGTCGTCGCTCTTGTCGCCGCCGCAACCGGCCAACGCGCCCAGGGTCGCCAACGCGACGCCCCAGCGCTTCCAATTCGATACCTGCATGTCTTTCCCTTTCCAAACCCGCTTTGTGAGTGGCCCACATAGTGGCGTCGCAAGGTGAACGACCGATGAAGCAAAGAAAGGAATCGTTGATCGACGGATCAGCTTTTTTTCCCAGTGCGATACAGACGGCAACAAACGCAGGGGACCAGCCAGCCGGTCCCCTGCAGGCAGCCCACGCGCTTTCGCGGACTTGTCACGATCGGCTGTTAGAGTCGCGCGCATCGTGGCGCTTGCGCGCCAATCCTCTTTCCGCCGTTTCATTGATGCCTTTTTCCCTGCGCCTGTCCCCGCCCGCGGCCCCCGCCGTCTGCCGTGTCGTTGCCATGCTGGCGTTGGCCGCCGGGCTGGGTGCCTGGGGCGCGGTGCTGCTCGCGCCCAAGCCCCCCGCCCTGCCCGCCGCCGTATCCGCGCCGCCCCCGCGCGCCGCCGACAACATGCCGGTGGCGCTGTGGTTCGGCCGCGATGAAGTGCTGCGCACGCAGATCAGCGTGCTCGGCGTGATCGCCGCCGGCGCCGACGGCGCCGCGGTGTTCAGCGTCGACGGCGGCCCGCCCGCGGCCTGGCGCGTCGGCGACGAAGTCGCGCCGGGCATCGTGCTCAAGGAGGTCGGCGCCGACGCCGTCACGGTCGAGCAAGGCGGCCGGCCCAGCCGGCTGGCCGCGCCCGCCTCGCCGGCGCCGGAAGGCGGCATCACGCGCGCCGCCAAGTGATCCCCGCGCCTCATATTGCTGTCATATTTCATGTCCACAATCGCACGCTTCTCACTGAAATACCGGAGTCGTGAAGTGCGACAGTCATCGCGCGGGCTCGCCCGCCAGCAAGGTTTCACCCTGATCGAGATCATGGTGGTCATCGTGATCATGGGGATTCTTGCCGCCCTGATCGTGCCGCGCGTGCTGGACCGTCCCGACCAGGCCCGCCAGGTCGCGGCGCGCCAGGACATCGCCGGCATCATGCAGGCGCTCAAGCTGTACCGACTGGACAACGGCCGCTATCCCACCACCGCCCAGGGCCTGCGCGCGCTGGCGGAAAAGCCGGAAGGCGCCTCCAACTGGCGTGGTTACCTGGACAAGCTGCCCAATGACCCCTGGGGCCATCCGTACCAATACCTGAATCCCGGCGTCAAAGGCGACATCGATGTGTTCTCGTTCGGCGCCGACAACAAGCCCGGCGGGGAAGGCGGCGATGCCGACATCGGTTCGTGGGAACTCTGAGCGCGGTTTCACGCTAGTCGAAGTCCTGGTGGTGCTGGTGATCGTCGCCATCGCCGCCAGCATGGTGAGCCTGTCCATCGGCAAGCGCGCCGACCCGTTGCGCGACGACGCGCAACGCCTGGTCGACGCCTTCACGGTGGCCGAAGGCGAAGCCCGCAGCGATGGCAGATCGATACGCTGGCAGCCCGCCAGCGGCGGCTGGTCGTTCGAGCGCCAGGGCCGCTCCAATGCCCCCTCCGCCCAGGACGACACGCCCTTGCCCGTCGACACGCTTGAGCGCGACGAGGCCCTGCGCCCGCAGGCCTGGCTGGCGCGCCAGGTGCGGTTGCGGCTGTCGCCCGACCGTCCGCTGGTCTTCAACACCGAATGGGTGGCCGACCCGTTCAGCGTGCAACTGCGCGCGGGCGATTCGCTCGTGACGGTGACGCGCGACGCCGCCGGACGCTATGAGATCCGCTGAATTTATTCCCATCCGCCCCCCGCGGCGCCAACGCCAGCGTGGCTTCACCCTGATCGAGGTGCTGGTGGCGCTGGCCATCATCGCCGTGGCGATGGGCGCGGCCTTGCGCGCCACCGGCGTCATGGCCGCCAACAACCGCGCGCTGCAGGACAAGACGCTGGCGCTGCTGGCCGCGCAGAACGCGCTGACCCAACTGCGGCTGGAGCAGACCCTGCCGCGCGCCGGTTCGCAGACCGTTCCCTGTCCGCAAGGCGGCCTGGCGCTGCAATGCGAACTGGTGTTCACCAATTCCCTGAACCGCAGCTTCCGCCAGGTGTCGGTCAAGGTCCGCGACGCGGGCAATGGCGCGGCCCTGCTGCAACTGGACGGCCTGCTGTCGAGCCTGCGATGACCGCCCGCCGCTGCCGCGCCCGCGCCCGCGCCCAGGCGGGCTTCACCCTGATCGAAGTGCTGGTGGCACTGGCGCTGATGGCGCTCGTCAGCCTGATGGCCTGGCGCGGCCTGGACAGCGTCTCCAGCGCGCGCGACTGGATCGCGCAGCAGGCCGACGACACCGACGCCATCGTGCGCACGCTCGGCCAGATGGGACGCGATGTCGAACTGGCCTACAACGGCCCGTCGTTCGCCGCGCCGGGCATCGACGCGCACGTCTTCACGACGGGCGTGCGCCTGTTGCGCGACGCCGCCGGCGCGCAGCGCCTGGAGATCCTGCGGCCCGCCGCGGATGGCGACGGCCGCTGGCAACGGGTGCAATGGTCGGTGCGCAAGGACGGTCTGTGGCGCGCCAGCGGCCCGCCGGCCGAACAGGGACCGCTGCCGCCCGTCGGCAATGGCGCGCTGCTGCTGCCCGGCGTGCGCGCGCTGACGCTGCGCGGCTGGGTGCCTGGCGCGGGCTGGATGGACACCCGCGCGCCATTTTCCGCCACGCCCAGCGGCATCGAGATCACGCTCGACCGGGGCCCGGCTGGCGACGCGCGGCGCTACAGCCGCATCCTGGAGCTGCCATGAAAACGGCCCCGCCGCGCGAACGCGGCGCCGCCGTCGTCAGCGCGCTGATCATCGTCGCCATTGTCGCGGCGCTGACCACCAGTCTGTTCCAGCGCCAGACCGCCAGCACGCGCCGCATCGAGAACGAAATGGCGCGGGTGCAGGCGCGCATGCTGCTGGCCGGGGGCATCGACTGGGCCCGCCTGGTGGTGCGCGATCACGGCAAGCGCGAGTCGACCACCCGCGGCGACCAGATCTGGGCCACGCCGGTGCTGGACACCCGCATCGAGCGCCCCGGCGACGACCGCGTGGCGGTGTTCTCGGGCAAGGTGCAGGACGAACAGGGCAAGTACAACCTGACCAACCTGGCCAGCAACGGCGTGCCGCAACCGGAACAGGAGCGGGTGTTGCGGCGCTTGCTGGGCGCTCTGCGCCTGCCCGACACGCTGGCGGGACGCATCATCGAGGTCATCGCCGCCAGCCAGCCGCCGGCGCCGGCCGCGGGCGCGCCCACGCCGGCCCAGGGCGGCCAGGCGCCGGATGCGCGCGCGCCGCTGCCGCGCGGCATCGACGACGTGGCCGCGCTGCTGGGGCTGGAGCCCGCCGCTCGCGGCGAACTGCGGCGCACGATGACGGTGCTGCCCAGCGCCACCAACGTCAACGTCAATACCGCGCCGCCCGAAGTCATCGCCGCGCTGGTGACGGGCCTGTCGCTCAGCCAGGCCCGCGCCATCACCGGCGAACGCGACCGCGGCAACTGGTTCAACAACGCCGGCGACTTCGCCAACCGGCTGGCCGCCACCGGCGTCAAGACGCCCGCGCCCGCCGTCAGCACGACCAGCGGCTGGTTCCTGGCCAGCGGCGCCGTCGTCTACGAACGGGCGCGGGTCTCGATGCAGGCGCTGATACGCAGCGCGCCGCCCGCCGCGCCCGACACCATCTGGACAAGAGAAGCCCCTTGAAGAATTCCTTGCGTATCGCGCTGGCCCCACTCGCCGAACTCGGCCCGGGCTCGCTGCTGCCCTTTGCCTGGTTCGATCGCCGCGGCCGCTGCGCGCGCCAGGGCGAGCTGACGCTGCACGCGCTGGGCCAGGCCTACCCGCAGGCCGCCTGCGAGGCCGTGCTGCACCCGGCCGACGTCATCGCCGCCACCGTCCAGGTGCCAGCGGTGGCCAAGGCCCGCTTCGCCGCCGCGGTGCGCGGCGCGCTGGAGCCGCTGGTGCTGAGCGACCTGGACGACCTGGCGATCGGCCATGGCCCGCGCGACGCCCACGGCAACGTGGCGCTGGCCTGGGCGCCGCGCGAACCGGTGCGTCGTGCGTGGGGCCTGCTGAACGCGCAGGGCTTGCGCGCCCACGCCCTGATCGCGCCGCAGACGCTGGCGCCGGACGACACGACGCCTCTGCGCGATCCGGCCGACCCGCGCTGGCAGGCGCCGTCGCCTTCATGGTCGCTGGCGATGCCCCAACTGGCGCCGGCGCGCGTGTCGCGCTGGCGGCCGGCTTGGCGCTGGAGCGCCGTCGCGGCCGCGGTCTGGATCGGCGGCCTGAACCTGCATGCGGCGCAACTGCGCGGCGAGGCGCAGTCGCTGCGCGACGGCATGCGCCGCCAGGTGCTGGCGGCGTTTCCCGAACTGCCGGTGGTGCTGGACCCCGCGCGCCAGGCGCAGCAAGGCCTGGACGCGCTGCAGACCCGCCGCGGCGGCGCCAACGCCGGCGACTTCCTGCCGCTGGCGCGCGCCGCCGCCCAGGCGCTGCCGTTCGCCGCCGACAACGTCGCCCGCCTGTCCTATGCCGGCCAGGCGCTGACCCTGCAACTGGCCGATGCCGGCGCCCAGGCCCAGCGCGTGGCCGAAACGCCCGCGCTGATCCAGCAGGCAGCCTCCCAGGGCCTGAAGCTGGAACGCGGCGACACCGACAACACCTGGCGCATCACGCGCAGCCAACCATGACGCCCACTGAACGCCTGAACGCCGCCTGCCGCGCCGTCCTCACCCCGCTGGCGCCGGCCGCCGACCGCGCGCGCCAGCGCTACCAGGCCCTGGCGCCGCGCGAACGGCGGCTGGTCAACGGCGCTGGCGCCCTGCTGGGCGCGGTGCTGGTCTTCACCCTGCTGGTCGAACCCGCGCTGGACTCGGTGCGCAAGCTGCGCGAGGAACTGCCGCGCCTGCGCAGCCAGGCCGCCGCCGTGGCGGCCATCACCACGCAGGCGATGTCCCTGCGCGGCAGGGCCGCCGCGCCGGCCGCCGCCCTGCCGGCCGTCGCCGACATCGGCGCCAGCCTCGAACGCGCGGGCCTGCCGGCCGACCGCTGGAAGCTGGATCATCCCGGCCAGGGCGACAGCGTCACGCTGGTCGTGACCGAAGTGCCCTCTTCGGCGCTGCTGCGATGGCTCGAGCATGCCGCCGGCGATTGGGGCCTGGCGGTCGGGCAGGTGGAGCTGACACGCGCCGCCAACGTCAATGGCCGGCCATTGCCCGGCCTGGTCAACGGCAGCATCAAGCTGGCCTTGCCGGCCCCGCAGGCCCGCTCCTGATGCGTCTGCCGCGACGCCCCCGCCTCCTGCCCAGGCGCAGCGGCCTGGCGCTGGCCTGCGCCGCCTGCGCCCTCACGGCCGCGGCCGCCGTGCTGCCGGCGCGCTGGCTGCTGGCCTTTTTGCCCGCCGACGCGCCAGTGGCGCTGGCCGACGCCGCCGGCACCGTCTGGAACGGCAGCGCCTGGCTGGCGCTCGGCCCGCCCGGCGCGCGCCGCATGCTGCCGCAGGCCCTTCACTGGCAGTGGCGCTGGTCATCGCTGACGCTGGAACTGTCGCACCCCTGGCTGCGTGGACCGGTGCGCGCCGGCCTGGGCTGGGACGGCCTGTCGCTGTCGGCGCAATCGCTGCGGTTGCCCGCCACGGTGTTGCCGGCGCTGGGCGCGCCCTGGAACACGCTGGCGCCCGAAGGCACGCTGGAACTCGACTGGCAGACGCTGCGCCTGGGCGGCGCCCTGCCCGACGCGCCCCTGGCCGAACTGCGCTGGCGCGACGCCGCCACCGCCTTGTCACCCGTGGCCCCGGTCGGCACCTACGTACTGCGGGTGCGCGGCAACGGCCGGGCCGGCGCCACGCTGGCGCTCAGCACCGAGAGCGGTCCGCTGGCGGTCACAGGCCAGGGCAGCGTCAATGCCCGCGGCGTGCGTTTTCAGGGCCAGGCGACCTTCGCGGCCGGGACCAGCGAGGCCGAGCGCAGCGCGCTCGACGGCCTGATGTCGACCCTCGGCCGGCGCAGCGACGACGTGGTGGTCTTCGGCATCGGCAAGTAGTTTCAGTGTCACGGCCCTGGCGGACGCCCTCGCCGCGGCGCACCGCTCACTATCAGACCGGCTGACGTTGACGCAAATTTTCATAAACCATAACGTTTTGAATTCTTTGCATCACGACAGATCCGCGTCATCCCATGGGCATGCCATCCCGCCTCACGGTCCCCTCCTGTATCAACTGAACGCGCCGCGGCGCGGACGCGCTGCGTCCGCCGCCCGATCGTTCGCACCAGGAAACCGTTCGTCCGATGCCTCCCGCCATGCCTTCCGTCTTCTCCTCTCGCACGCCGTCCCGTTTCCGGCTAGCCGCCCTGGCGGCGGCCCTGACCACCGCCGGCGCCGCCCAGGCCCAGGCCCCATCGGCCGCCGACAACACCGCCACGCTACCCGCCATCACCGTCATCGACCGCTCCAACCAGGGTTCGATGCGGCCCGGCGCCTTGCGCGACGAACTGGTCAAGACGGAATCCATCAGTGAACGCGCCATCGCCAAGGCCGGCGCCACCAACATCAACGAAGCGCTCGACAAGAATCCCGGCATCGCGGTGCAGGTGGAATGCTCGATCTGCAATGTGCGCAACGTGCTGTTGAACAACCTGCCCGGCCGCTACACCACGATGATGATCGACGGCGTGCCGATCTTCTCCTCGGTATCGTCGGCCTATGGACTGGACAGCGTAAGCGTCTACGGCGTCGAGCGCATCGACGTCGCGCGCGGCGCAGGCGCCAGCCTGATCGCCCCGGAAGCCCTGTCCGGCTCGGTCAACATCGTCACCAAGCGCCCCACCGAGGCCGAGAACCGCGCCCGCGCGCAGATCGGCAGCTACGGGTCGCGCCAGGGCGACGCCTACCTGGCGCGACCGTTCGAGGGCGGCGCCATCACCGCCACGCTCAACTACAACAAGCACGACTCGGTCGACGCCGACCACAACGGCATCTCGGAATACACCGGCTACGACCGCAGGCTGGGCGGCATCGGCTTCTTCCTGGACGACGCGGGCGGCTTCAAGGTCCGCGGGCGGATCGACGTGGTCAACGAAAAGCGCGGCGGCGGCGCGCTGGGCGCCGATTATTCGGCCATCAAGCACAGCACCACGGGCAACCCCTTCAACTGGAGCGGCGGCGTACACGGCTCGCCCGACCGCAACGGCTGGGTCAGGCCGGAAGACGGCACCATCGTTGACTACGACGAGGGCCCGGACGGCGATCGCGGCGGCCGCGGCGGCATGTCCGAGATCATCTTCACGGATCGCGTGCAGTTCATCTCCACCGGTGAAAAGCACTTCGGCGACAGCCTGTTGCGCCTGGCCCTCGGCGCGGCAGAGCACAAGCAGGACAGCTTTTACGAGCTGGCCACCTACATCGCCCGCCAGAAGCAGTATTACGCCGAAGCCAGTTGGCAGACGCCCATCGCCGGCTGGTTGACCACCACCGGCGCCAATTTCCGCTACGAAGACCTGAAAAGCCACGGCAGCATGGAAGACGGCACCGCCGTGCGCGGCGTCGACGACTATGCCTATCGCACGCCCGCGCTGTTCGTGCAGGCCTACCGCGCCTTCCTGGACGACGCGCTGGAAATCAACGGCTCCGTGCGCTATGACCGCCACAACGTCTTCGGCGGCATCACCTCGCCGCGCCTGAACGCGCTCTATCACCACACGGCCGAGCTCTCCAGCCGCTTCAGCATCGGCAAGGGCTTCCGCGCGCCCACCAGCTTCTTCGAGCAGGAGCACGGCATCCTCAACACCATCCGCATCGACCGGCGGATCACCAAGCCAGAGGAGTCCCTGAACGCCAGCTATGCGCTCAACTACGCCGACGACCGGCTGGCGGTGACCGGCTCCTACAACTACAACCGCATCAAGAACTTCGCCATGCTCGACCCGAGCCAGATAGATGCCAACGGCGACCCGATCACGGTGTTCAGCAGCGCGCGGCAATCCGTCATCGTGCAAGGCGTAGACGTGACGCTGTCCTACCTGGTCACGCCCGCCCTGTCGGTCATGGCCGCCGCCGAAGGCTTCAACTACCGCTTCCCGGCGGGCTCGCTGATCTTCGCGCGGCCATACGCCAAGGCTTACCTCGGCCTGGACTACGACCGCGGCAGCCTCGACCTGAACGCCAAGCTGGTCTGGACCGGCCCCATGAACCTGCGCAAGTTCCACGGCGACGGCTCGGACGGCCCGAACCGCTACAACCTCGACGGCACGCCCAAGCGCGACAAGAGTCCCGGTTTCTTCACGCTCGACCTGCGCGGCGAATACGCCATCAACAAGAACTTCACCTTCTACGCCGGTGTCGACAACGTGTTCGACTACAAGCAGTCGGACAAGGAAAGCCCGCTGTTCGTCGACAGCGCGGGCGATATCGACGTGACGCAGTTGTGGGGGCCAAGCCGCGGGCGCTACCTGTACGCCGGCACCAAGATCAGCTTCTGATGCGCCGCGGACTGCTGCACGCCTGCCTGGCACTGTGCGCCGCGCCGCTCATGGCGGGCGCACAGTCGCCGCCGGGGTCGCCTCTGCCGGCCGGGCGCGCCTGGGACTTCTCGCTGCCAACGCTGGCCGGCGACCGCTTCGTGCGGCTGGCGGCGCTGGACGGCCCGGTCCTGGTCAATTTCTGGAGCCGCGACTGCCCGCCGTGCGTCGCCGAGCTGCCGCGGCTGCAGGCCTTCGCCGCCGACCATCCGGCGTGGGCCGTGCTGCTAGTCAGCACCGATACGCCGGCCGTCGCCACGGAATTCGCGCGGCGCCACGACATCACTCTGCCGGTATTGCGTCCGGGCGGCAATGTCCTCGCCCTGATGCGCGCCGCCGGCAACCGGGGCGGCGCCCTGCCATTCACGGTGGCGACCCGCGCCGCCCACATCTGCGACGGACAGCTCGGCGCGCTGTCCACGGCGGATCTGCAACGCCTCACGGCGCGCTGCGCAACGGCGCCGGCTACGCCCGTCGCGCCCGGCCCGTGACGCCGCCGCGCCGGGCGCGACGGGCGCGCCATGCGCGCATTGGCCGCCGCCGGTCACGCGGCGCGCTGCATGCCACGCGACACCCGCACCGCCCCGCCTGCTGGCAGGGACGGCCCGGCCGCCATGGCGTGGCCGGCTAGGCGTCGCGTGTCACCCGCAGGATCTCTTCCGGCGAGGTCTCCCCGCTTTCGACCCAGCGCGCGCCATCCTCGCGCATGCTGAACATGCCGGCAGCGCTGGCGGCGCGGCGCAGTTCGCGCTCGTCGCTGCCTTCGTGGATCAGGCGGCGCGCCTCGTCATCCACGGTGAACAGTTCATGGATGCCGGAACGGCCGGCGTAGCCGGTATGGTTGCAGGCTTCGCAGCCCACCGGCTGGAATACCCTCGCACCGTCCCGCATAGACGGCTTCTTGCAGGCTGCGCACAGCTTGCGCACCAGCCGCTGGGCCAGCACCCCCAGCAGCGACGAGGACAGCAGGAACGGCTCCACCCCCATGTCGGTCAGGCGCGTCACCGCCGACACCGCGTCGTTGGTGTGCAGCGTGGCCAGCACCAGGTGGCCCGTCAGCGACGCCTGCACCGCGATCTGCGCGGTCTCCAGGTCGCGGATTTCCCCGATCATGATGACGTCCGGATCCTGGCGCAGAATGGCGCGCAGCGCCAGCGCGAAGCTCATGTCGATCTTGGCGTTGACCTGGGTCTGGCTGATGCCGGGCAGGTCGTACTCGATCGGGTCTTCCACGGTCAGGATGTTGCTGGTGGAGGCGTCCAGCCGGCTCAGCGCGGCGTACAGCGTGGTGGTCTTGCCGCTGCCGGTCGGGCCGGTCACCAGCACGATGCCGTGCGGCTGGCGGATCAGCCGGTCCAGTTGCCGCAGCACACCGGGCGCCATGCCCAGCTTCTCCAGCCGCAGGCGGCCGGCTTCCTTGTCCAGCAGGCGCAGCACCGCGCGCTCGCCATGCCCGGTGGGCAGGGTCGAGACGCGCACGTCGATCGGCCGGCCGCCTACCCGCAGCGCGATGCGGCCATCCTGCGGCAGGCGCTTTTCGGCGATGTCCAGATGGGCCATGATCTTGATGCGCGAGATCAGCGCCGCGTGCAGCGCCTTGCGCGGCGAGACCACGTCGCGCAGCGTGCCGTCGACCCGGTAGCGCACCACCGAATGGGTCTCGAACGGCTCGATGTGGATATCGCTGGCGCCGTCGCGCGCCGCCTGCGCGAACAGCGCGTTGATCATGCGGATCACCGGCGCGTCGTCCTGCGCATCCAGCAGGTCGGCAACCTCGGGCATGTCCTGCAGCAGTCGGTCCAGGTCGATCTCGTTCTCGGCCACGCCCATCACCGAGGCGGCGTCCTCGGCGTGGCTGTAGGCAGCCGCCAACAGCGTTTCCAGGGCGTCGTCGTCCACCCGCGCCACGGCGATGTCGCCATGGCAGCGCTGGATCTCGCGCACCGCCCATTCGGGCGTGCGCGGGCTGACCGTCAATTGCGCGTGGCCGGCGCGCAGCGACAGCACCGCCCGCTGCGCGCGCGCCCAGGCGTAGGGCAAGGGATGCGCGCTCATAGATGCGAGACCAGTTCGCCCTTGAAGCCCAGTTCCTTGAGCAGCGCGGTCGCGGTGGAGATCGTGCCGGGGTCCTTGGACACCTGGCTGCGCACCACGTAACCCATGCCGCCCGGCCCCGTCTGCACGTAGGCCTGCAGCCCGCTGGCCTGCACCCGCTGGGCGATGCGGTCGGCCTCGGCGCGCGTCTTGACCGAGGCGAACTGCAGCGTCGCGCTGGCGCTCTCGGCTTCGCCGTAGAGCGAGGACGGATCGCGCGCCACGCTCACTCCCAGCGGCAGGCTGGCGCGGATCGGCTGCGCCGGATCGCTGGTCTGGCGCGCCGCCGGGTACTGGCGCACCGCGAACGACTCGACCGTCGTGGGCGGCGGACGCCGCATGGTCTCGGCCAATTGGTCGGGACGCATGTCATAGGCATTGTTGGACACCGACGGCGCCGACCCGGGCGGCGGCAGCATCGGCGCCTGCATGTTCGGCAGCAGCCAGTGGTCCCCCGGTTGCGCGCCGCCCTGGGCGCGGCGCATGTAGTCGTAGCGGTCCATCGTCACGCCCGCGCTCTGGCGCGCATCGCGCACCACGTAGGGCCGCAGGAACACCATCAGGTTGGTCTTGGTGCGCTTGCGGCTGTCGTACTTGAACAGCGAGCCCAGCACCGGAATCGAGCTCAGGCCCGGCACGTTGTTGGAGGTCAGCGTCACGTTGTCTTCGAGCAGGCCGCCCAGCACGATGATCTGGCCATCGTCGATCAGCACGCTGGTGTCGATGGCGCGCTTGTTGGTGACGATGCCGGTGGTCGCCGACGAACTGCTCTCGTCGATGCTGCTGACTTCCTGATAGATGTCGAGCTTGACCGCGCCGCCTTCGGAAATCTGCGGCCGGATGTTCAGCTTCAGGCCGACGTCCTCGCGCTGGATGGTCTGGAACGGATTGGAGCTGCCATTGCTGCCGCTAGTGACGTACTGGCCGGTCACGAAAGGCACCGTCTTGCCCACCAGAATGCTGGCAGACTGGTTGTCCAGCGTCAGCAGGTTCGGCGTGGACAGGATGTTGGCTTCGCCACTGTTCTGCATCGCGCGGGCCAGCACGCCCAGGTTGATGACCTTGTTGCCAAGCACGTCAACCGTGCCCTTGACCACGCCCAGGCTCAGGCCGCCGCCCAGCGCGTCGATCGAGGTCGGGCCCTTGCCCGACAGGCCGCTGCCGCCAAGGTTGGTGCCGCCGATGAAGCTGGTGCCGCCGCTGTTGATGTTGCCGGCACCGGTCATCCACTGGATGCCGAATTCGGCCGCCGCCTGCTCGCTGACCTCGACGATCAGGCTTTCGACCAGCACCTGCGCACGGCGCTGGTCGAGCTGATCGATCACTTCCCGCAGGCTGCGGTACAGCGGCTCGGGCGCCGCGATGATGAGCGAGTTGGTGGCCGGATCCGCCTGGATCGTCGCGCCGCCGGCGGAGTAGGACACGGCCTGATTGCCCGAGTCATCCCGCGCGATGCGGTCCTGGTCGCCGGACAGGCCGCCCTTGCCATTGCCGGACCCATTTGGCGTATTGGACGACATGCCCAGGCCCGAAGCGGGATTGGCGCCGCCACCGGACGATTGCGACGGGCGATTGCCGCCGGCCTGTCCGGAATTGCCGCCCGCGCCAGCGGTGTTGGCGCCGGGCGCCGAATTGGCCTGACCGGCCAGCAGCCCGCCCAGCACCTCGGCGATACGGGTGGCCTGCGCGTTGCGCATGTAGACCACGTGCAGGTTGCCGGCGCGGTTCTGCTGCGCGTCCAGCTTGGTGATGAGATCGCGCGCCAGGCGCGTGCGCGCCGGACTGCCGGCGCGGACCAGCACGCTGTTGCTGCGCGGGTCGGCCACCACCGCGATGCGTTGGGTCGGGTCGCTGCTCTGCGTGTCAAGCAATTGCGACGCCAGGATGGCGATGTCGGAGGCGATGCCCGAACGCACCGGCACCACGTCGGTATCGATCGAGCTGGGCACGTCGATGCGCGCGATCACGGCCGCGATGCGGTCGAGGTTGTCGGCATAGTCCGTCACCACCAGCGTATTGTTGCCGGGATACGCGTTGATCGGGTTGTTGGGCGGCACCATCGGGCGCAGCACCGGCACCAGGTTGGCCGCATTCTCGTACTTCAGCGGGAACACCCGCGTCAGCATCTCGCCGCTATTGCCCGAGCGGCCGCGCGCGAAGTCCGCGACCGGCACCGGCGCCTTGCCCGCGCCGCCGGCGGCGGGCGCCGGGCGCGGATCGCCCACCACCGCGCTGCCCTGCAGCTTGGCGTCGGCCTCCGGCACCACGCGGGTCACGCCGTCCACATCGACGATCGCGAAGCCTTGCAACCGCAGCGCGCCGGTCAACATCGACAGCGCCTGTCCGCTATCGACCGGCCGGTCCGACACCAGCGTGAGCTTGCCCTTCACGCGCGGATCCACCAGGAAATTGCGCTTGGTGAACAGCGACAGCGCACGCAGCACGGCGGGGATGTCCGTGTCCACGAAGTTCAGGCTGACACGATTGTCCGCCTGTTGAGCATGGGCCAGACTGGCCGCGGGTCCGAGTTGGCTTGCCGCTAGCAAGACCGCAAGGCTGAGTTGCGCGAGATGACGCATGACGAGATGTGCCTGAGACGTGAAGTCGTGTGAAAAAACGTGAAAGCGCGTCGGAGTATACGGGGTGACACTGCAACACTACGGTCATAATCCAGAGGCAAGGTGACGGGCTGCAAAGCCTTGATTTACGGGCCTTTCCGCCAATCGGCGACGGCCCCGAGCCACCTTCCCACCATGCCATCCTTTCGTTACGAAGCGACTGACGCGCTCGGCAAGATCGTGCACGGCACGATCGACGCCGACAGTGAACGCGGCGCCCGCAACCAGTTGCGCGGCCGCGGCCTGCTGCCCCTGTCCACCACCCCCGCCGCGCGCGTCGAAGGCCTGGGCGCCGCGCTGCGCACGCGGCTGTCCGATGCCGACCTGGCCTGGCTCACGCGCCAGCTCGCCAGCCTGCTGGCCGCCCGCCTGCCGCTGGACGCCGCGCTCGGCGCCACGCTCGAACAGGCCGAGAAGAAACACATCGCCGCCACGCTCGAAGGCGTGCGCGACGATGTCCGCGCCGGCCATCGCCTGTCCACCGCGCTGGCCTCGCGCCCGCGCGACTTTCCCGAGATCTACCGCGCCCTGATCGGCGCCGGCGAGGAATCCGGCGACCTGGCGCAGGTCATGGAGAAACTGGCGGACTACATCGAAGAACGCAACACGCTGCGCAGCAAGGTCATGACGGCGTTCATCTATCCCGCCGTGGTGGCCTGCGTCTCGGTCATCATCGTGATCTTCCTGCTGGGCTACGTCGTGCCGCAGGTGGTATCCGCCTTCAACCACGCCAAGCAGCAACTGCCGCTGCTGACCCGCATCATGCTGGCGCTGTCCGACTACGTGCGCGACTGGGGCCTGGCCACCGGCGCCGTCATCGCGCTGGCCATCGTGCTGTGGCGCTACTCCCTGCGCGCGCCCGCCGCCCGCCGCGCCTGGCACGCCCGCGTCCTGCGCCTGCCCCTGGCCGGCCGCTTCGTGCTCGGCGTCAACGCCGCCCGCTTCGCCTCCACCCTGGCCATCCTCTGCGGCAGCGGCGTCGCCCTGCTCACCGCCCTCGAAGCCGCCCGCCGCACCCTCGGCAACGACGTCCTGCGCGGCGCCGTCGACGAAGCCGCGGCCCGCGTGCGCGAAGGCGCCTCGCTATCGGCCTCGCTGGCCGCGCAGAAAGCCTTCCCCTCGCTCCTCATCCACCTCATCGCCAGCGGCGAAAAGACCGGCCAGCTCCCCGAACTGCTGGACCGCGGCGCGCAGAACCTCTCACGCGACCTCGAACGCCGCGCCATGGCCATGACCGCCCTGCTCGAACCCGCCCTCATCCTGCTGATGGGCGGCTTCGTCCTGCTGATCGTGCTGGCCGTGATGATGCCGATCCTCGAAATGAATCAACTGATCCGCTAGACGCACAAAAGGAAAAGGCCCGCGTCCACCCGCGGGCCTCACAGATCAAACACGAACGCCAGCAGGCACATCAACGCAGCGAACGAAGCAGCCGCGCGCAAACAAGCAGAAAGGCCCGCGCACCAAAGAAATAGCAGCGCCCCAAAAGCCGCCGTCCTCCCATCCCCTCTCTCTTGCCCCCTGCGCGAAGCGCCCCCCTCCCAACGCCCCACCACCGCGTATGCCCGGGACGGCCGCCCGCGCGGCCGTCCCGGGCGGGCCCCGAAAACCCCCACGCAGGCAACCGCCGCAGCAGCGCTTCATTTCTCAATGGTGCGAGCCCGGCGCGCAGGCGCAGCGGGTGCGGGCGCCGTCGATGCGCCCGAGGGAATCTGAAGCCCAATAGTCGTCATTCACGACGCCCGTGACGAAGAAACTGTCTTCGTGGCTGCACCTGTGGCAAGGTGGAATGCCGCTCAGGTAAAGACCGACCTTCCAATGGTGCGTGTTTGCCCACGCCCGTACTGAAGCATGGCCCCGGGTGACGTCACCGACATTGGTGAGCACACGCTTAGCGCGTGCATCCCGTTTGAGAGAGTGAGTACAACGACGTACCCATGCCTGGCGGCATTCCGTTAGCGATGATGGAGCAAGCCATGTCACCTCGCAAGTCCGATGCAACCCTAAGCCTGGCCCATCCCGATGCCGCGGGCATCGACATCGGGTCGGCCAGCCACTTCGTCGCCGTGCCTCATGACCGCGACGACCAACCTGTCCGCGAGTTCAAGAGCTTTACGGCCGATTTGTATCGCCTAGCGCAATGGCTCAAGGACTGCGGCGTTACCGCCGTGGCCATGGAGTCCACCGGCGTTTACTGGATCCCGCTTTATGAGCTGCTCGATAGCCAGGGTTTCACCGTTTACCTGGTCAACGCCCGTCACGTGAAGAACGTCTCGGGCCGCAAGTCCGATGTCCTGGACTGCCAGTGGCTGCAACAGCTCATGAGCTATGGCCTGTTGGCCGGCGCCTTCCGTCCCTCTGACGAGATTTGCGTCTTGCGCGAGTTCTCGCGCCAGCGCGAGATGCTGCTTGCTTCGCAGGTGCGCCACGTGCAGCACATGCAGAAGGCACTTGCCCAGATGAACATTCAGCTCACGCAAGTGCTGTCGGACGTGGTCGGGGTCACCGGTCAGGCCATCATCCGCGCCATCGTCGGTGGCGAGCGCGACCCGCATGCACTGGCCCGCCTGAAGAAGCGCCAGGTCAAGGCCAGCGAGGACGATATCGCTGCCGCGCTGCAAGGCAACTGGCGTCACGAGCACTTGTTCGCGTTGCGGCAAGCGCTGGCCCTGTACGACACCTATCAACAACTGCTCAACGATTGCGATCAGCACATCCAAGCCGAACTGCACAAACTGCACCGCCATGACGGCGATCCGGGCAAGTCGCAGCGCCGCTGGCCCAAAAAGGCCATGGCCTTCGATCTGCGCACGCATCTATTTGCCATGTGCGGCGTGGACCTGACCCGCATCAACGGCATCGACGAGATGACTGCCTTTACCGTCCTGGCCGAGGTCGGTCCGGACATGAACCGCTTCCCTTCGGCCAAGCACTTCGCTTCGTGGTTAGGCTTGTGCCCGGGCACACGCATCTCCGGAGGCAAGGTTCTGAACGGCGCCACCAAACGCTCACCCAACCGCGCCGCACAGGCCCTGCGTCTGGCGGCAATGGCGCTACGTCACAGCCAGTCCGCTTTAGGCGCCTACTACCGAAGGCTGTGCGCTCGCCTGGACAAGCGGCGCGCCATCACCGCAGCCGCGCACAAACTGGCTCGACTGATTTACACCCTACTGACCAAAGGGTCCGAATACGTCGACCAAGGTGAGCTGTACTACGAAGAACGCCACCGCCAACGCGTCCTGCATCACCTGACAAAACGTGCAGAGACCATGGGCTACAGCTTGGTGCCGTTAACCGCCTCAGGAGAAACCAATGAGGTATCAATGACTTAAGTGGAGTTTCTTGAGAGGCAGTCGCCGAAGGCGACAACGAAGATGACGAAGGGGCAGTCCGGAGCGAACGCTCCGGACCGCAATCGTTGGCGCCCGCACCCGCTGCGCCTGCGCGCCGGGCGCCTCAAGAACGCAACCACCCGCCCAAAAAAACAGCGGGGCGACCACTACGATCACCCCGACAGTCAACCCAAAACCGAATCCAGCGCAAACTCAAAGCGCCTCTTCGTCGCTCTCCCCCGTCCGAATCCGGATCGCCTGCTCCACCGGCGTCACGAAGATCTTGCCATCCCCGATCTTGCCAGTGCGGGCCGCCTTCACCACCGCCTCGATCGCCGCCTCGACCTGGTCATCCGGCAGCACCACCTCGACGCGAATCTTCGGCAGGAAATCCACCACGTATTCGGCCCCGCGGTAGAGCTCGGTATGCCCTTTCTGGCGCCCGAACCCCTTCACTTCGGTCACGGTCAGCCCGCTGACGCCGACCTCGGCCAGCGCTTCGCGGACTTCGTCGAGCTTGAAGGGTTTGATGATGGCGGTGACTTGTTTCACGTTGGTCGTCCTGATTGTTCGATCTGTTGCGGCGCCCCGGGGTACATATCGGACCAGGGCACAATGATTGAGAGAATACCACCGGCGCCCGGCCCGCCAAGCCCGGCGCCTCGCCTGCCGGGAAAACCCGCAGACCGGTCAGGCCGGCGGCGTCTGGTCGGGAATCCGGTCGGCGTCGCGCATCCACACCGCCGACTCCGAATCGCTCGGCGCGCGCCAGTCGCCGCGCGGCGACAGCGACCCGCCCGAGCCCACCTTGGGCGCGTTCGGCACGCAGGCGCGCTTGAACTGGCTGAGCCGGAAGAACCGGTCCAGGAAGATCTTCAGGTTGCGCTTGATCGCCGCCAGGTCGTATTGGTTGCGCGCCACGTGGCCGCCTTCCGGCCAGGCGCCGGCATCGCGGTCGCGCCAGGCCGCCAGCGCCAGGAACGCCACCTTGGTCGGCGCGAAACCATAGCGCAAGGTGTAGTACAGGTTGAAATCCTGCAGCTCGTAGGGCCCGATCGTGTCTTCGCTCTTCTGCGTCGGCTTGCCATCATCGCCACCCGGCACCAATTCGGGGCTGACGTCCGTGCCCAGCACGTCCAGCAGCACCGCCGCGCCGGCTTCGCCCAGGCGGCCGGATTCGGCCACCCAGCGCACCAGGTGCGTGATGAGCGTCTTGGGCACGCTGGCGTTGACGCTGTAGTGCGACATGTGATCGCCCACGCCATAGGTGCACCAGCCCAGCGCCAGCTCGCTCAGGTCGCCGGTGCCAATGACAATGGCGTTGTTGAAATTGGCGATGCGGAACAGGTGGTTGGTGCGCTCGCCGGCCTGCACGTTCTCGAAGGTGATGTCGTACACCGGCTGGCCAGCGGCATAGGGATGGCCGAGATCCTTGAGCATCTGCAGGCAACTCGGACGGATGTCGACCTCGGAGGCCGTGCAGCCCACCACCGCCATCAACTGGCGCGCCTGCTGCAGCGTGCGCGTACTGGTGGCGAAACCCGGCATGGTCACGGCCAGGATGTTGGCGCGCGGCAGCCCCAGCGTGTCCATGGCCTGGGCGCAGACCAGCAGCGCGTGGGTCGAATCCAGCCCACCCGAGATGCCGATGACCACCTTGGACATGCCGCTGGCCGAGAGCCGCTGCGCCAGCGCCTGCACCTGGATGTTGTAGACCTCCTTGCAGCGCTCATCGCGGCGCCGGGGGTCGGCCGGCACGTACGGAAAGCGCGCCACGCGCCGCTCCAGCGGCAGCTCGGCGTCCTCCAGCGGCGCCGCGACCGGCACCAGCACCTGGCGGAACTTGCGCACTTCGTCGCGGTGACGGCGCGCCGACTGGCCGAAGGTGGTCTGGTGCATGCGCTCGCGCGACAGGCGCTCCAGGTCGACGTCGGCAAACAGCAGGTGAGATTCGTTCAGGAAGCGCTCGGATTCGCCGAGCAGTTCGCCGTTTTCGTAGATCAGCGCCTGGCCGTCCCAGGCCAGGTCGGTGGACGACTCGCCGCGGCCGGCCGAGGTATACATGTAGGCCGCCAGGCAGCGCGCCGACTGCTGCGCCACCAGTTGGTGGCGGTAGGCCGACTTGCCGACCACGATGTTCGAGGCCGACAGGTTCACCAGCACCGTGGCGCCGGCCAGCGCCGCGAACGAGGACGGCGGGATCGGCACCCAGACGTCTTCGCAGATCTCGACGTGGAACTGGAACAGCGGCAGCTTTTCCATCTGGAACAGCAGCTCGGCGCCGAACGGCACGGTCTGGTCCAGCAGGCGGATCTCGGTGGCGACGGCGCAATCGGCCGCGCTGAACTGGCGCGCTTCGTAGAATTCGCTGTAGTTGGGCAGGAAACTCTTGGGCACCACGCCCAGGATGCGGCCGCCGGCGATGACCACGGCGCAGTTGTACAGTTGGTGCGCCACCCGCAGCGGCGCGCCGACGATGACCGCGATATCCAGCTCGGCCGTGGCCCGCGCCACCTGGTCCAGCGCCGCCTCGCAGGCGTCCAGGAGGGCCTTCTGGTGGAACAGGTCGTCGCAGGTATAGGCGGACAGGCCGAGTTCGGGGAACGCCACCAGCACGGCGCCGCCCTGGGCCGCCTGCTGCGCCAGCGCGATGGTCTGCGCGGCGTTGAAGGCCGGGTCCGCGACCTTGCACTCGGGCACGCCCACGGCGACCCGGGCGAAGCCATGGGAATACAGGTTGAAGAACGGGTTCGACATCGGATCCATCGCCTGGGGCGCCTTGATACGGAACTGCACGAAACGGGCCTGCTGCAGGCCCCGGGAATCCTACCTGGCGATTATCTCACGGCGTCATGCGCCGGACGGCGGCGCCAGGCGCTCCGGATCGGCCCGGTGATGCGCGCCTTCGGCCACCAGCGCCGCCTGGACGGCGCCCTCGCGCAGGTAGGTGCCCATGGCGCCGATGTCCGCGCCAGACGGCTGCTGGTACAGCCGCAGGCCCAGTTCCGGCAGGATCGCCAGCAGATGGTCGAAGATGTCGCCCTGGATGCGTTCGTACTCGACCCAGGCGGTGACGGCCGTGAAGCAATAGACCTCGACCGGAATGCCATCGGCGGTGGGTTCCATCATGCGCACCATCATCGCCATGTCCTGGCGCACCTCGGGGTTCTGCTTCAGGTAGGCCAGGCCGTAGGCGCGGAAGGTGCCGATATTGGTCAGGCGGCGGCGGTTGGCCGGCACGCTGGCCAGCTCGCCCATGGTCTGGTTGGCCTGGGCGATGTCCTGGGTCTTGACCCGCAGGTAGTCGTGCAGCAGCCGGAAGCGCATCAACTGCTGGGCTTCCTCATCGGTCAGAAAGCGCACGCTGCTGGCGTCGATGCGCAGGGTGCGCTTGATGCGCCGGCCGCCCGATTCGAACATGTGGCGGTAGTTGCGGTAGCTTTCCGAGAACAGCTTGTAGGTCGGCACCGTGGTGACGGTGTTGTCCCAGTTCTGCACCTTGACCGTATGCAGGGCGATGTCCTTGACGAAGCCGTCGGCGTTGGACTGCGGCATCTCGATCCAGTCGCCGATGCGCAGCATGTCGTTGCTGGTGAGCTGGGTGCTGGCCACCAGCGACAGCAGCGTGTCCTTGAACACCAGCAGCAGCACCGCCGACAGCGCGCCCAGGCCGGAGATCATCCACAGCGGCGAGCGGTCGATCAGGATCGACAGCACCAACACGGTGCATACCGCCATCAGGATCAGCTTGCTGATCTGGATATAGCCCTTGATCGAGCGGGTCTGCGCCCGGGTGGTGGCCGAATAGGTGTCCTGCCAGGCGCTCAGCACCCCGGAAAACGCCACGAACACGCAGATCCAGGCGCCGGCGTGGGCCAGCCGCCCGACCAGCGTGGCCGCCTTCTCGACGTGCGGGACCAGTTCGATTCCCACCGACACCACCGCGAACGGCACCGCGTACCACAGGTTCTGATAGGCGCGACGGCGCTGCAGCGCCTTGTCCCAGTCCTCGTGGCCGCTGACCACCAGCAGCCGGTGCGCCAGCAGCAGCACCACCCGCGCGACCACCCACTGGACGAACAACGCCGTCAGGATCAGCACGCCGATGCCGACCAGCGTCTGCGCCCACGGCTGGTGCGGCATATAGGTATCCAGTTCGGTGGCCAGCTGTTCCCATTCCATGGGCATAGGTCGTGTGCTCTCTTTCAGGTGACTAAGTGGGAAGGCGCCGACAGCCGCCGGGGAAAGCCCCGCCGCCTTGGGCGTGCCGCCCCCGGAGGGGCGTGTTTCATCCTGAGGCGGCTCGGCGATGGAAAAACGCCGTAGACCGCCGGATATGACCCTGAATTATCCGACAACTCGCGTGGCCGCGCGTTTCCAGCCGCAACAGCGGGGCGCCGGATTCGTCAGGCGCCCGAGGCAGGCCCTATAATCCCCGCCATCATGGCAAACACTCCCTCCCCCGATCAAAACCAGTTCGCCAACAAGGCGCAGGCCTGGTCCGCCCGGTTCTCGGAACCGGTTTCCGAACTCGTCAAACGCTACACGGCGTCCGTGGACTTCGACAAGCGCCTGGCGCGCGTCGACATCCAGGGTTCGCTGGCGCACGCCGACATGCTGGCGGCCCAGGGCATCATCGGCGCCCAGGACCTGGCCGACATCCAGCGCGGCATGACCCAGATCCTGTCGGAAATCGATGCCGGCAGCTTCCAGTGGCTGCTCGATCTCGAAGACGTGCACCTGAACATCGAGAAGCGCCTGGTCGAGCTGGTCGGCGATGCCGGCAAGCGCCTGCACACCGGCCGTTCGCGCAACGACCAGGTGGCCACCGACATCCGCCTGTGGCTGCGCGGCGAGATCGACACGCTGATCGACCTGCTGCGCCAGTTGCGCCACGCGCTGGCCACGGTGGCGCTGGACAACGCCGCCACCATCATGCCGGGCTTCACCCACCTGCAGGTGGCCCAGCCCGTCACGTTCGGTCACCACCTGCTGGCCTACGCCGAGATGTTCGGCCGCGACGCCGAGCGCCTGGCCGACTGCCGCCGCCGCGTCAACCGCCTGCCGCTGGGCGCCGCCGCCCTGGCCGGCACCTCGTTCCCGATCGACCGCGAACGCGTCGCCAAGACGCTGGGCTTTGACGGCGTCTGCCGCAATTCGCTCGACGCCGTCTCCGACCGCGACTTCGCCATCGAGTTCTGCGCCGCCGGCGCGCTGATCATGACGCACGTCTCGCGCCTGTCCGAAGAACTGGTGCTGTGGATGAGCCCGCGCGTCGGCTTCATCGACCTGGCCGACCGCTTCTGCACCGGCAGCTCGATCATGCCGCAGAAGAAAAACCCCGACGTGCCCGAACTGGCGCGGGGCAAGACCGGCCGCGTCAACGGCAACCTGGTCGCCCTGCTGACCTTGATGAAAGGCCAGCCCCTGGCCTACAACAAGGACAACCAGGAAGACAAGGAAGGCCTGTTCGACACCGTCGACACGGTGCGCGACACGCTGACGATCTTCGCCGACATGGCCGCCGGCATCAAGGTCAAGGCCGACAACATGCGCGCCGCCGCGCTGCAGGGCTTCGCCACCGCCACCGACCTGGCCGACTACCTGGTCAAGCGCGGCGTGCCGTTCCGCGATGCCCACGAAGTGGTGGCCCACGCCGTGCGCGACTGCGAACAGCGCGGCTGCGACCTGGCCGATCTGTCGCTGGATGAGCTCAAGGCCTATCACCCGACCATCGGCGACGACGTGCACCAGGTGCTGACGCTGGAAGGCTCGGTCGCCGCGCGCAAGCACGTGGGCGGCACCGCCCCCGAACGCGTGGCCGAGGAAGCCCGCCGCGTGCTGCAGGAAACGGCGGCGTAACACGCCGGCGATTCCCTGGCGGGAAAACAAGCGGCCTCGGATTTCCGGGGCCGTTTTCTTTTGTGGCCACGCTACGCAAATGACCTGTCACGGCGTGTCATTCCTCGTTTCGGATCTCGCACAGGCGGCGGGGACGGGTTCGCTATGATGGGCGCTTTTCCACTCAGCCCCTGCCCCATGCCAGCCCTGCGCGCGTCCTGGTTTCCGTCGCCCCTGTCCCGTCCGGCCATCCTGACGACCGCCTGCCTGCTGGCGCTTGCCGCCCTCCCCGCCGCCCAGGCGCAGACGGCGCGCAAGCCGTCGCCGTACGAAAACAACGTCATCGAGCCCTTCAGGGCCCCCCGGCCGCTGACCCCCGAGGAGATTGCGGCGCGCAAGGCCGAGGACGCGCGCCGCGGCGGTCCCGCCTTCATGGCGCGCATCGACGACGAAGCCGCGTTCCGCCAGTTGGCGCGCGTCTACAACGCCGGCACGCCGCTGGAAATCCCGCACGTGCTGTTCGTGATCGACCGCCAGCGCGGCAATCGCATCCATTACCTGGACACGCCGCGCTACGGGCTGCACGAGACCTTCGCGCGCGAGCGCCGCCTGCTGCCCGGCAAGGACAAGGCCGCGCTGACCGCGCAATACAAGGATCCGAACCGCCGCCTGCTGTTCGGCACCCTCAGCTGGCAGCGCGACCTGCCCGGCTACACCTATGAATTCTGGGAAGGCGACCGCCTCACCCCCGAACTGCTGAAGCTGGCCGACGAGGTGGTCGCCAAGAGCTTTTATGCCCCGGTCCGCTTCAAGACCAACTCGACGCTGCACGAACAGGCCGCCGCTACCGCCGGCCTGACCTTCGTGACCCAGGAAGCGCTGCTGCGCGAACAGGCGTTTCTGCCGCTGAACCCCGGCAGCGCGCAGGGCCGGCTGCGCATCGTCGCCTCGGTCGAGGCCACGCCCGACCTCAAGCGCGACGACATCGTGGTGCTGGACGAAGTGCCGATCGCCATCCCGCCCGTGGCCGGCCTGATCACGCAGCGCCCGTCCACGCTGCTGTCGCACGTCAACCTGCTGGCCAAGGGCTGGGGCATTCCCAACGCCTACGTGCGCGACGCCACCACCGCACTGCGCCAGTACGACGGCCAGTGGGTCACGCTGACTGTCAGCGGCAACGACTACCAGGTGCGGCCCAGCGACAAGCCCGCCAGCCAACCGCCGGCCACGCCGCCCAAGCCGCGCGCGCAACTGCCCAAGCCGGACCTGACGGTGCAGGCGCTCCAGCCGCTCGATGCCCTGGCGGTGCGCGACAGCCGCCATTGCGGCGTCAAGGCCGCCAACCTGGGCGCGCTCCGCTCCGCATTGCCGCCGGCCGCCAGCGTGCCGGACGGCTTCTGCATCCCGTTCGCGCAATACGCCGCCTTCATGAAGCGGCTGAACGTGGCGCAACGGGTGGCGGCGCTGGAACAGCGCGCTGACTTCGTGGCCGACGCCGAAGTCCGGCGCAAGGAACTGGCGGCCCTGCGCCAGGACATCATGCAGGCCGCCGTCGACCCGGCGCAGGCCGAGTCCTGGCGCGCGCTGTGGCAATCGCGCCTGAAGGGCGCGGGCGTGTTCGTGCGCAGCTCGTCCAATTCCGAGGACCTGCCTGGCTTCAGCGGCGCCGGCCTGTACACCACCGTGCCCAACGTCACCCAGCCTGACGCGCTGGCCAAGGCGGTGCAGACCGTGTGGGCCTCGGTCTACAACTTCGACGCCTACGAGGCGCGGCGCGCGGCGGGCATCCCCCAGGACGCGGTGGTGATGGCCGTGCTGGTGCAATTGGCGGCGCCGTCCGACAGCTCCGGCGTCATGATCACGCGCGATCCGTTCGACGCCAGCCGCCGCTACGTGACCTACATCTCGGCCAAGCGCGGCCTGGGCATCAAGGTGGTGGAAGGCAAGCGCCAGGCCGAGCAAGTGATGTATTCGAGCTGGTCCAAGGCGGTGCAGGTGCTGAGCCGCTCGGCCGAGGACACGCAGTTGGTGGCGGACGCCGGCGGCGGCGTGCGCGAAGTGCCGATCGCGGCGGACGCGCGCCAGGTGCTGAACGACGCGCTGGTGGCGCGGCTGGCCGCCGTGGGCCGGCAGGTCAAGCAGCGCCTGGGCCAGGTCGACCAGGACATCGAATGGGCGGTGGTCGGCGACAGGATCATCATCCTGCAGGCGCGGCCCTACATCGACGCGCGCCGCTAGCGAGCACGAAGGCGGGCGTTCCAGGCCTGTTGCCTTGAACGCGTCCGCGCCGCGTGTCCTGCGCGCATCACGGGCAACCCATGCCGTCCGGCAAACGGGCCCGCACAGGAAAAAGCCGCGGCGGCGGGCAGGATGCCCACCACCACGGCTCCGGATACGCCGCGACAGCTTCTAGATGTGCAGCGCGTGCCCCAGCGCCTTGAGCGCGGCTTCCTGCACCGCTTCGCCCAGGGTCGGATGGGCATGGATCGTGCCCGCCACGTCCTCCAGCGTCGCGCCCATTTCGAGCGACTGGCCGAACGCCGTCGACAGTTCCGACACGCCCCGCCCCACCGCCTGCCAGCCCACGATCAGGTGGTTGTCGCGACGGGCCACCACCCGCACGAAACCGTCGGTGGACTCCAGCGTCATGGCGCGGCCGTTGGCGGCGAACGGGAACGAGGCCGCCAGGCAATCCAGCCCGGCCGCTTCGGCCTCGGCCGGCGACAGGCCGGCCACCACGACTTCGGGGTCGGTGAAGCACACCGCCGGGATCGCGGCCGGCTGGAAGTGGCGGCGCTTGCCCGCCACCAGCTCGGCCACCATCTCGCCCTGCGCCATGGCGCGGTGCGCCAGCATCGGCTCGCCGGCGAGGTCGCCAATGGCCCAGACGTCGCGCATGGAGGTGCGGCACTGGTCGTCGATGCGCAGCGCGTTGCCCTTGCGGTCAAGCTGCAGATTCTCCAGGCCCCAGCCCTGCGTGCGCGGACGCCGGCCGACGGCGATCAGCACCCGGTCGGCCAGCAGCGCGGTCTCGGCGCCGCTGGCATCCTGGATCCGCACCGCCGTGCCTGCGCCATTCAGCCCCAGCACCTTGCGGCCCAGGTGCAGCTCGACGCCCAGCCTGGCCAGCGCGGCGGCGACGGGCTTGGTGAGTTCCGCGTCGTAGGTCGGCAGAATGCGGTCCTGCGCCTCGACCACGGCCACCTCGGCGCCCAGCTTGCGGTACACCGTGCCCAGCTCCAGGCCGATGTAGCCGCCGCCCACCACCACCAGCTTCTTCGGGATGTCGGCCGGCGACAGCGCCTCGGTCGAGGACACCACCATGCCGCCGAACGGCACCGAGGGCAGCGGCGTCGGCTCGGAGCCGGCCGCCAGCAGCAGGTGCTCGCACTGGATGCGCTGGCGGCTGCCGTCGGCGCTCTCGACCTCGACGGTCTTGCCGTCCAGCAGGCTGGCCCAGCCCTGCACCACCTGCACGCCGTTCTTCTTGAGCAGCGCGCCCACGCCGCCGGTCAGCTTGCCGACGATGCCGTCCTTCCAGGCCACGGTGCGGCCAATGTCGATGGCGGGCGCCGACACCGAGATGCCCAGCGCCGACTGGCCGGCGTAATGCCGCGCCTTGTCGAATTCCTCGGCCGCGTGGATCAGCGCCTTGGACGGAATGCAGCCGATGTTCAGGCAGGTGCCGCCCAGCCGGTCGCCCTCGACCAGGATGGTGGGCACGCCCAGTTGCCCGGCGCGGATCGCGGCCACATAGCCGCCAGGCCCACCGCCGATCACCAGCAGGGTTGTCGTCTTGGTAGTCTGGCTCATGCTTACTCCACGAAAAGCAGCGCGGGTTGCTCCAGCAGCGCGCGCACGGCCTGGATGAAGCGGGCCGCGTCCATGCCGTCGACCACGCGGTGGTCGAACGAGGACGACAGGTTCATCAGCTTGCGCGCCACCACGGCGCCATTGCGGAAGGCGGGCCGCTCGACGATACGGTTCACGCCCACGATGCCGACCTCGGGATGGTTGATGACCGGCGTGGTGACGATGCCGCCCAGCGGCCCCAGGCTGGTGATGGTGATGGTCGAACCGGACAGCTCGTTGCGTCCGGCGCTGCCGGCGCGCACCGCCTGCGCCAGCCGGCCGATCTCGGCCGCCATCGACCACAGGTCGCGGGTTTCGGCGTGGCGCATCACCGGCACCATCAGGCCGCCGTCGCTCTGCGTGGCGATGCCGATGTGCACGGCGCCATAGCGCGTCACCTGGCCGGCCTCGTCGTCATAGCGGGCGTTGATCTGCGGGAAGTCGCGCAGCGCGATCACCATGGCGCGCGCCAGCAGCGGCAGCAGCGTCAGCTTGCCGCGCGACTCGCCGAACTTCGCGTTCAGGCTGACGCGCAGGTCCTCGAGCTCGGTGACGTCGATTTCCTCCACGTAGCTGAAATGCGGAATGCGGCGCTTGGACTCGGCCATCTTCTGCGCGATCTTGCGGCGCAGGCCGATCACCGGCACCTGCTCTTCGTCGTTGCGCTCGGCGTAGGCCGGGCCGCGCGCGGTCGTGGCCGCGCCCTGCCCTTGCAGGTAAGCGTCCAGGTCCTCGTGCATGACGCGGCCGGCCGGGCCGCTGCCGTGCACGTAGCGCAACTCGATGCCCAGGTCCCAGGCGCGCTTGCGCACCGCCGGCGAGGCCAGCGGCTTTTCGCCGGGTTGGCGGGCCGCGGCGGGCGCCTGGCGCGCGGCGGTCGGACGGCTGGACGGCGCTTGCGGCGCGGCGGCGGACGATTGCAGCGACGCGGCGATCTGGCCGGCAACGCCGCCGGCCGGGGCCTTGTCGGCCTTGGCCGGCGCCGGTGCGGCGGCCGGCGCGCTCGCCGCCGGAGCCGGCGCGGCCGCGGCCTGCGGTTTCTGCGCCGCCGCCTCGCCCTTGACGTTACCCTCGCCTTCCACTTCCAGGCGGATCAGTTCGCCGCCCACCGCCATGACCTGGCCGACTTCGCCGCCCAGCGCGACCACGCGGCCGACCACGGGCGACGGGATCTCGACCGTGGCCTTGTCGGTCATGACGTCGGCCAGCGGCTGGTCCTCGGCGACCGTGTCGCCCACCTTGACGTGCCAGCCCACCAGTTCGACCTCGGCAATGCCTTCGCCGATGTCGGGCATCTTGATGACATGAATCCCCATCTCACACCTCCATCGCGCGCTTGAACGCTTCGCCGACCCGGCGCGGGCCGGGGAAATACGCCCATTCCTGCGCGTGCGGATAGGGAGTGTCCCAACCGGTCACGCGCTCGACGGGCGCTTCGAGGTGATGGAAGCAGTGTTCTTGCACCAGCGCGATCAGTTCGGCGCCGAAGCCGCAGGTGCGCGTGGCTTCGTGCACCACGACGCAGCGACCGGTCTTCCTGACCGAGTTGACGATGGTCTCCAGGTCCAGCGGCCACAGGCTGCGCAGGTCGATGACCTCGGCGTCGATGCCGGTTTCCTCGGCCGCGGTCAGCGACACGTGCACCGTGGTGCCGTAGGTCAGCACCGTCAGCGCGTTGCCCGGCCGCACGATCGCGGCGGTGTCCAGCGGCACGGTGTAGTAGCCGGTCGGCACCACGCTGCCCGGGCGTCCGGTCCACGGCGTCACGGGACGGTCGTGGTGGCCGTCGAACGGGCCGTTGTACAGGCGCTTGGGTTCCAGGAAGATGACCGGATCGTCGTTTTCGATGGACGCGATCAGCAGGCCCTTGGCGTCGTACGGGTTGGACGGCATCACCGTGCGCAGCCCGCAGACCTGGGTGAACATGGCCTCGGGGCTCTGGCTGTGGGTCTGGCCGCCGTAGATACCGCCACCGCAGGGCATGCGGATGGTCATGGGCGCGATGAATTCGCCCACCGAGCGGTAGCGCAGGCGCGCCGCTTCCGACACGATCTGGTCGGAAGCCGGATAGAAATAGTCGGCGAACTGGATCTCGCACACCGGCCGCAGGCCGTAGGCGCCCATGCCCACCGCCACGCCGACGATGCCGCCTTCGGAGATCGGCGTGTCGAACACGCGCGAGCTGCCGTATTTGGCCTGCAGGCCCTCGGTGCAGCGGAACACGCCGCCGAAATAGCCCACGTCCTGGCCGAACACCACCACGTTGCCGTCACGCTCCAGCATCACATCCATGGCCGAGCGCAAAGCCTGGATCATGGTCATCGGCGCGGCCGCCGGACCAACATTGTTATCGATAGCCATGACTCACACTCCGAGCTGCTGACGTTGCCGGCGCAGGTGCTCCGGCATGTCCTTGTAGACGTCTTCAAAGATGCTGGCGGCGCTGGGGACGTGGCCGTCCACCAGGGTGCCGTAGCTTTCCGCTTCCTTCTGCGCCGCCTGGATCTCGGCGTCGAGCTCGGCGCGCACCGCGTCGTGCTCGGCCTCGGACCAGATGCCACGCAGGATCAGGTGCTTCTTGAAGCGCTCGATCGGGTCGCCCAGCGGGAAGTGGCTCCAGTCGTCGCCGGGACGGTACTTGGAGGGATCGTCGGAGGTGGAGTGCGGGCCCGCGCGGTAGGTCACCCATTCGATCAGGGTGGGGCCGAGGTTGCGGCGGGCGCGTTCGGCGGCCCAGCGCGAGGCGGCGTAGACCGCCAGGAAATCGTTGCCGTCCACCCGCAACGAGGCGATGCCGCAGCCGACGCCGCGGCCGGCGAAGGTGGCGCCCTCGCCCCCGGCGATGGCCTGGAAGGTCGAGATGGCCCACTGGTTGTTGACCACGTTCAGGATCACCGGCGCGCGGTACACGTGGGCAAAGGTCAGCGCGGTGTGGAAGTCCGCCTCGGCGGTGGCGCCGTCGCCGATCCAGCCCGACGCGATGCGGGTGTCGCCCTTGATGGCCGAGGCCATGCCCCAGCCCACCGCCTGGATGAACTGCGTGGCCAGGTTGCCCGAGATGGTGAAGAAGCCATTCTCGCGGTCGGAATACATGACCGGCAACTGGCGCCCCTTGAGCGGATCGCGCTCGTTGGACATGAGCTGGCACATCATGGTCACCAGCGACACGTCGCGCGCCAGCAGGATGCTCTGCTGGCGGTAGGTCGGGAAACACATGTCGCCCTGTTCCAGCGCCAGCGCGTGGGCCGAGCCGATGGCCTCTTCGCCCAGGCTCTGCATGTAGAAGGAGATCTTCTTCTTGCGCTGGGCGGTCAGCATGCGGCCATCGAAGATGCGCGTCTTGAGCATGGTGCGCATGCCTCGGCGCAACAGCTCGTCGCTGATCTCCGGCGCCCACGGGCCGACGGCGCGGCCGTCGTCGTCGATGACCCGCACCAGGCTGTAGGCCAGGCTGCCGGTGTCGATCGCGGCGACATCAATGGGGGGTTTGGGCACCTCGCCGGGCGGCGACAGGCGCAGGTAGGAAAAGTCGGTCTTGCAACCCGGACGCCCGGTGGGCTCGGGGACGTGCAACTTCAGCGGCCCGTATTGGCTCATGAATTGTCTCCACGCTTGATCGTGTCATGCGCATTCTTCTTACCAAGACACTGCCCGGGGGGGTGACCTCGGACATTGCCATCGTCGGCCTGTGCAAAGGGATGAACATGCACGGCCGGGAGCCAGAGTAGCACAGGGCGCGGCCCCGAGACAGGGGCCGGCCGGCGCGCGCGGCAGGGGATTGCACTCCCCTGCCGGCCCGCTATCACCAGCGGTAGGTCGCCGTGCCGATCACGCGGCGCGGCTCGCCGTAGAAGCAACCATAGGTGCAGTTGCCGATGTAGGTCTTGTCGGCCAGGTTGGTGGCGTTGAGCGCGAATCGCCATGGCCCGGAGGTGTAGCTGACCATGGCGTCGAACAGCGTAAAGGATGGCACCTCGACCGCCGTGCCGTGCGCCAGGCCGCGCGTGCTGCCGACGTAGCGCACGCCCGCGCCGATCCGCAGCCCCGGCAGGCCGAAGGCGCCGAAGCCGTAGTCGCCCCAGACCGAGAACTGGTTGAACGGCACCGAATTCAGACGCTTTCCGACCTCGTCCGGTTGCAGCGGGCTGGCCTTGAGGGTGCGCGCATCGGTGTAGGCGTAGGCGGCGATCAGGTTGGCGTGGCGGCCGAGGCGGGTGCGCGCTTCCAGCTCCAATCCGCGGGCGCGCGCCTGACCTGCCTGGATCTCGTAGTTCGTGTCGAACGGGTCGGTCACGTTCACGTTCTTGCGGGTGAGCTGGTACACCGCCGCCGACAGCATGGTGTCCGCCCCCGCCGGCTGGTAGCGCACCCCGGCTTCGTACTGCTGACCGGTGGTGGGCTTGAAACGGCTGCCCTGGCGATCCTGGCCGCTGGTCGGCTCGAACGATTCGCTGTAGCTCAGGAACGGCGCCAGGCCGTTGTCGGCCAGGTAGACGATGCCGGCGCGGCCGGTGAAGGCCTGGCTCTTTTCATTGTCCGCGATCTTTTCGCCGGTGAAGAAATTGCGTTCGTTGACCGTGACCCAATCGTGCCGTCCGCCCAGCAGCACCACCCACTTATCGGCGATCTTGACCTGATCCTGCAGGTACACCCCCAGGCGCTTCATGTCGGTTTTCGAGGACGACCACGGGAACGGCGTGGCCGGTCCCAGGGGGACGCCATAGACCGGGTCATAGAGATCGATATTGGTATTGCTGCGCAGGTAGCGCTCGGTCTCGTGCCTGGGCAGCGAGTAGTCCAGGCCCGCCAGCAGCGTGTGGCGCAGCGGGCCGGTCGTGGCGTCGTACTGCAGCGAGGTATCGGCCACAACCGCCGAAGACCGATCCCAGCGCGGCATCGCGCCGCGATCGGCGGTGTGGCGCTGGTCGGCCTGTAGCTGCCAGATGTCGGTGGAGAAATAGGTGCTGTCCGCGTGGAAGTAGCGCACGCTGTTGCGCAGCTTGAGCTGGTCCGTGAACGCGTGTTCGAACAGGTAGCCGATCGAATAGCGCTTCATGATGAACTTGTCGAAGCCAGGTTCCCCCGTGAATCGATTGCGGGGAATCCTGCCGTTGGGATTGGGCAGGACCGTGCCCTGGCCAGGCAGGCCGTATACGTAGGCCGTGCGGTCCTCCTGGTATTCCGCCAGCAGGGTCAGCGAAGTGGCATCGCTGGGTTGCCACTTGAGGGCCGGGGCCACGTAGGTCCGGTCGTCCGGCACGTAATCGATGAAGGTGTCGCTGTCGCGCTTCAAGGCGGTCAGGCGGTAAGACCATTTACCCTCGTCATCGAGCGCGCCGCCGAAGTCGCCGGAGATCTGCTTGCGGCGGAAGTTGCCCGCCTCGACGTTCAGTTCATGCAGCGGCTCGGTCGTGGGCCGCTTGCTGACCGTGTTGATGACCCCGCCCGGCGGCGCCGCGCCGTAGAGCACCGAGGCGGCGCCCTTGAGGAACTCGACCCGTTCCAGCCCGTACAGTTCCTGCCGTCCGTTGTAGATGTTCACGGTGTACAGCGTGCCATCGCGATAGTAGCTGCCCTGACTGCCGCGAAAGCCGCGCAGGAACAGGCTGTCGGAGGTGCGATCCTGGCCTTCCGCGCGGCTCACGCCCGCCACGTAGCCCAGCGCGTCCTGCAGGCTCTGCGCCTTGAGCGTCTCGATTTCCTCGGCGCCGACCACCGTGATCGACTGCGGCGTCTCGATGATGGGCGTATCGGTCTTGGTGCCGGTGGCGCTGACGCGGGCGGCGTAGCCATGCAGCGGGCCGGAGGGCGATTCGGCCGCGCCGGTCACGCGCACCGGCGCCAGCAGGGTGGCGTCGCCCGCCTGCGGCAGGGGCCGCGCGCTGAAGGTGCCATTGGCGGTGACGCGCAATTCCAGGCCGCTGCCCGCCAGCGCCTGGCGCAAGGCCTGCTCGGCGGTGTAGGTGCCGGCCACGGCCGGGGCCTGACGGCCCGCCACCAGCGCCGGATCGACCGACACCGCCTGGCCGCTCTGGCGCGCGATACGGGTCAGGGTCTCGGCCAGCGGCGCGGCGGGCAGATCGTAGCGCTGCGCCATGGGCGCGCCCGATTGGTCGCCCGCCTGGGCCTGGGCGATACCGGCCGGCGCGGCCAGGGCGATGAGGAACGCGGCCGCAAGCTGCGGCGCGGGACGAACGGGGAACATGGAATCTCCTGCGACAAGGGGGTGCTTCAGGAGGTATGTCCAGCGAGCCCGCCGCAAGCGATCATTTTTTTTTGGCGGCATCGGCGCGCAGGTCGATGCTGACCAGCCAGCCGCCCAGCGTGGCGACCTCGATCGGCAGCGTCTGGCGCAGGGATTCCAGCACGCGGTCGGTGTTGTCCAACGGAAACGCGCCCAGCACCCGCAGCCGGGCGGCCTCGGGAGAGATGCGCAAAAAGCCGCGCCGGTATGGCCGCAATGCCGCCACCACCTCGCCCAGCGACTGGTCGCGCACCACCAGCATGCCGTCGTGCCAGGCGGCGGCCTCGGCCAGCGCGGCGTTCGGCGCGCCGATGCCATCCGCGCCGAAGCGCGCGCCCTCGCCCGCCGCCAGCGTGCGCCGCTGGCCTGCCGCGCGGATCTCGACACTGTGCTCGATCACACAGGCGACACTGCCCCGCGCATCGCGCGCCACCCCGAACACCGTGCCCAAGGCCTGCACCTCGCCATCGCGACTGGCGACGATGAAGGGCCGCGCGGCGTCCGCCGCCACCCGCACGTAGACCGCGCCCTCGCGCAACCGCAGCACGCGGACGCGGTCATCGAACTGCAGGTCGACGGCGGAGCGCGCGTTCAGGGTGACCACGCTGCCGTCCGGCAGCGGATAGGCGCGGCGTTCGCCGGTGCCGGTGCGCAGGTCGGCGGCCAGGGTCCGCAACGGCGTCTGGCGATCGACCAGGGCGGCCAGCCCGCCGGCCGCCAGCGCCAGCATCAAGGCATTGCGCAGCGCCCGGCGGCGAGAGGTCGGCGCCAGCAGCGCCGCGCCGGCCGCCCGGGACGAGGCGCCCTCGCCCAGCGGCGCAAAGGTGCTGTCGAGGGCGCCGGTGACCAGGTCCCAGGCGGCGGCGTGGCGCGGGTCGGTCCGGTGCCAGGCCTCGAACCGGGCGCGGTCGGCGGCGCTTGCCTCGCCCGACGACAGCAGCACCATCCAGTCGACCGCCGCCTCGACGGCGGCCGGCAGCGCGGGCGCGCTCATGCGGCCAGGCGCGCGGCCACGCACAGCGTGATGGCCTGCTTCATGCCGCGCCGGACGGTGATGGCCGACACGCCGAGCTGCTCGGCGATCTGCGGATAGGTCAGTTCGTGCAACTGGCTCAGGAGGAATATCTGGCGGGTGCGCGCCGGCAGGCGTTGCAGGGCGCGGTCGATCTGCATCAGGGCCTCGACCACCAGCGCGCGCTGTTCCTCGCTGGGCGCGCAGGCTTGCGGCAGGGATTCGAGGCTGTCGAGATAGGCGCGCTCGAGCTCGCGGCGGCGCCAGAAGGTATACAGCGTGCGCTGCGCCAGCGTGGTCAGGAACGCGCGGGGTTCGTGGATCGGCTCGGTCTGGCGCCCGGCCAACACCCGCAGGAAGGTATCGTGCGCCAGGTCGGCGGCGTCATGGCGGCAGCCCAACCGGCGCCGCAGCCATTCCAGCAGCCACGGATGATGGGCCTCGTACAGCTGGGCGGCGGGGTGCGGCGTCGGCTGCGCGGGATGGGACATGGCGGGGAATGGGAGGGCGGGCTAATCAACAATAAGAATTATTGTCATTTATTGGTGGCCGCGCAAGCCTGCCCGGTGCAGCCGGATGGCGAGCAACGTCGGCCTGGCTCGGTGTCGTGGCTCGGTGTCGTGGCTCGGTGGCTTGGCTGGGCGGCTTGGCTCGCTGGACCGCATCTGGCCGACCTCTATACTTGCGGCTTCCGATTCTCCTGGAAACCGACGTGCCTCGATTGACTGCCTCGAAAGGGTTCAGCTGGACCGGCATCGTGTTTGCCGCGCTTTACCTCGCCATCGTCATCCTCTGCATCGCCGGCGCGCTGTCGGCCGACGGCGACGACAAGGGCCGCTTCGTGCTGCTGCAATTGCCATTGGCCTTGCAGCTTGCGCTGCTGCACGAACTGAACCTGGACCGGCTGCTCGGTGAGCTGTCCTGGGTCGGCGGCTACCTGCTGATCGGGCTGCCGACGCTGGCCCTCTTCTATGCCGTGGGCTGGGGCCTGGAGAAACTCGTGCGCGCGGCCTTCCGGCCCATCGCGTCGCAACGGTAAGCGACGCACGCAAAAAAACCGGCCAGCAGCCGGTTTTTTTGCGCCACGACGCGCCTCAGACCGGACCGGTCCACTCGGTGACGAACTCGCGGTAGTCCGGGCGGTTGGCCGGCGGCACCGCGCACGCCGGCGTGCCGATCGCCAGGAAGCCGAGGAAGCGATAGTCGAGCGAATCCAGGCCCAGCGCCGCCTGCACGTCTTCGACGTAGGTGCCGATGCCGGTGCTCCAGAACGCGCCGTAGCCCAGCATGTGGGCGGCGTTCAGGATGTTCATGGTGGCGCAGCCGGTTGCCAGCAGTTGCTCGGCCTCGGGGATCTTGGTGTTGTCGTGGGCGATCTTCTGCGCCACGGCGACGAATAGCGGCACGCCGGCCATCCACTCGCGCACCGACTTTTCCTTTTCCGGCGTCATGCGCGGATCGCCGCTGCGCTTGACGGCTTCCAGCGCCACGTCGGCCAGCTTGCCGATGGACTCGCCCTGGATCACCACGAAGCGCCACGGGCGCAGCGCGCCGTGGTCGGGGGCCGACATGGCGGCCTGCAGGATCTGTTCAAGCTCGGCGGGTTTGGGCGCCGGACCCCGCAGGAACTTCACGGAACGGCGCGAGGTGATGGCATGCAGGGGCGTGGCGGTGGCGGTCTGGGTCATGGAGTCAGGCACAGGTAACAGGATTCTGGCGGTTTCCCAAATGGGAAAGAGAAGGGTTCTCATATTACGCCATGGCCGCGCGGGGGACGGCTATCCCCCTGCCCGGCGCATGGCGACTGGCGGATTCAACCCAGGTGGGTGTGGCGTTCCTGGCGTTCCTCGACCTGCATTTCCGACAGGCCGTGCAGGATGCCGCAGTCTTCCGCGTCGGGCCGCGCCGACAGGCAGCGCTGGCGCAGATCGGTCAATTGCGTCTTCAACTGGGTCAGCTCGGCGATGCGCTCGTCCACGTGGGAGATGTGCTCATCGAACAGTTCATTAATGGGGCCACATCCTGCCTGGTGATTGTCGGCCAGCGACAGGATGGCGCGGATCTCGTCCTGCGTCATGTCCAGCGCGCGGCAGTTGCGGATCAGCCGCAGGCGCTCCAGGTGGGGCTGGCCGTAGCTGCGGTAGTTGTTCAGTCCCCGTTCCGGGGCGGGCAGCAGCCCTTCCTTTTCGTAATACCTGACGGTTTCGACCGTGGTGCCGGCCGCCGTGGCCAATTCGCCGATACGCATCGTGCCTCCCGGACGCATCCGATGGATTAAAGGGGGTTGACCCTATAGTAACTCCAAGGTGTGGAATACGGTCAATGGCTTACGAAAAGGCAACGCGAATGTCTTGCGCAACGAACAAACATACCGATCCCACCGCTTCCGAACGACCGAACGCCTGCTGCGGCGCCAAGACCCCGGCTGCGTCCGGCGGGCATGACCACGCTGGCGCATGCTGCGGCCCCGCGCAAGGCAAGGCCGCCGTGGCCGACGGCCATCGCCACGAAGGCGCCGGCCATGATCACGATCACGGCCACGATCACGATCACAGCCACGACCACGACCGCGATCACGGCCATGCCCATGCGGGGACGCATGACCACGGCGCCTCGGCCTGCTGCGGCCACGATGCCGGCAACATCCAGATGTCCGCCGGCGGCGCGGCCGTGCTGCAGGCCGGCCCGGGCCAGTTGCTGGCGCGCCTGCGCATCGGCCAGATGGACTGCCCGACCGAGGAAACGCTGATCCGCAAGAAGCTCGACAGCGTCGACGGCGTGCACGCGCTGGACTTCAACCTGATGCAGCGCATCCTGACGGTGGTGCACGCCGAGGGCGCGCTGGAGCGCATCACGGCGGCCATCAAGTCGCTGGGCATGACGCCTGAACCGCTGGCCGACGACGCGCCGCGCACGCCGGCCCCGGCCGCCGCGCGCGTGAACTGGTGGGCCATCGGCGGCGCCGGCGTGCTGGCCGCGCTGTCCGAAGCCTCGCACTTCGCCGGCATGCACTGGGGCGTCACCGCCGCGCTGGCGGTCGCCGCCATCCTGGCCTGCGGCATCAGCACCTACCGCAAGGGCTGGATCGCCGTGCGCAACGGCAACCTCAACATCAACGCGCTCATGAGCATCGCCGTCACCGGCGCGGTGCTGATCGGCCAGTGGCCGGAAGCGGCCATGGTGATGTTCCTGTTCAATGTGGCTGAACTGATCGAGGCCCGTTCGCTCGACCGCGCCCGCAACGCCATCCGCGGCCTGCTGGACCTGGCGCCCGAAACCGCCACCGTGCGCCAGGCCGACGGCGGCTGGCAATCGGTGCCGGCGGCGCAACTGCAGGTCGACGACGTGGTGCGCGTGCGACCGGGCGAACGCATCGCCGCCGACGGCATCATCGTCAGCGGCCGCTCGGCGGTGGACCAGTCCCCCATCACGGGCGAAAGCCTGCCGGTGGAAAAGGCCGAGGGCGATCAGGTGTATGCGGCCACCGTCAACACGGCCGGCTCGTTCGACTACCGCGTCACCGCGGCGGCGGGCAACACCACGCTGGCGCGCATCATCCACGCGGTCGAACAGGCCCAGGGCGCGCGCGCGCCAACCCAGCGCTTCATCGACCGTTTCTCGCGCATCTACACGCCTGCCGTGGTGGGCGTGGCGGTGCTGGTGGCGGTGCTGCCGCCGCTGCTGTGGGCGCAGCCCTGGTTCGACGCGATCTATCGCGCCCTCGCGCTGCTGATCATCGCCTGCCCCTGCGCCCTGGTGATCTCCACGCCGGTCAGCATCGTCAGCGGCCTGACGGCGGCCTCGCGCCGCGGCATCCTGGTCAAGGGCGGCGTGTACCTGGAGGAAGGCCGCAACCTGAAGTGGCTGGCGCTGGACAAGACCGGCACGCTGACCCATGGCAAGCCGGTGCAGACCGACCTGCAGGACTGGGACGTCTCCGACCTGACGCGCCAGCCCGCTGCGCGGATTGCCGCCAGCCTGGCGGCGCGCTCGGACCACCCGGTCTCGCTGGCCGTGGCCAACGCCGCGCGCGACGCCGGCCAGGCCCTGCTGGACGTGGACGACTTCACCGCCCTGCCCGGCCGTGGCGTCAGCGGCAAGGTGGACGGCGTGCTGTTCCAGTTGGGCAACCGCCGCCTGATGCGCGAGCTGGGCGTGTCGGACGAAAAGCTGGAAGCCCGTTTCGACGAACTGGAACAGCAGGGCAAGAGCGCCATCGCGCTCAGCGATGGCCAGCGCGTGCTGGCGCTGGCGGCGGTGGCCGACACGGTCAAGCCCACCAGCGCGGCCGCCATCGCCGACCTGCACGCGCTGGGCGTGCGCACCCTGATGCTGACGGGCGACAACACGCCCACGGCGCAAGCCATCGCGCGCCAGGTCGGCATCGACGAAGCGCGCGGCGATCAACTGCCGGAAGACAAGCTGGCCGCCATCGAAAGCAAGCTGGCGCCCGCCGGCAAGGTCGGCATGGTCGGCGACGGCATCAACGACGCCCCGGCCCTGGCCCGCGCCGATATCGGCTTCGCCATGGGCGCGGCCGGCACCGGCACCGCCATCGAAACGGCCGACGTGGCGCTGATGGACGACGACCTGCGCAAGATCGGCACCTTCCTGCGCCTGTCGCGCGCCACCCACCGCGTGCTGGTGCAGAACATCGCGCTGGCGCTCGGCATCAAGGTGGTGTTCCTGGCGCTGGCGATGACCGGCAACGCCACGCTGTGGATGGCGGTGTTCGCCGACGTCGGCGCCAGCCTGCTGGTGGTGGCCAACGGCTTGCGGCTGCTGCGGGCCGCCCCGGCGGCGAACTGAAGCGAAACGCCCCGGCAGGAATCTCCTGCTGAACTGACCCCCAGAAGTTGGACAGTCAGCTAAAGCCCGAAGGCCTGAGCTCGGTATTGCACCGGGCTCAGGCCTTTTAGCTTGAGCTTGATGCGATCGTGATTGTAGTAACGGATGTACTGTCGAATGCCGGCTTGCAACTGCTCGATGCTTTCGAAGCGATTCAAGTGGAAGAACTCAGCCTTGAGCGTGCCGAAGAAGCTTTCCATAGCGGCATTGTCCAGGCAGTTTCCCTTGCGTGACATGCTTTGCGTCACCGATCTATCTGCCAGCATCCGCCTGTAGTTCTGCTGCTGGTACTGCCAGCCCTGATCGGAGTGCAGCACTGGACGCTCCGTCGGCAGCAGCCGCGCCAGCGCCTTCTTCAGCATGCTGCCCACGAGCTTGAACACCGGCCGGCGGCTGGTCTCGTAGGCCACGATCTCGCCGTTGTATAGGTCCATCACCGGCGACAGGTACAGCTTCTCGCCTCGTACGTTGAACTCGGTCACATCGGTGACCCACTTTTGGTTCGGACGCGCCGCCTCGAAGTCGCGCGCCAACACGTTGGCCGCCACGTGGTGTGATTGGCCTCGGTAGGACCGGTACTTCTTGGCGCGCACCAGCGACTTCAAGCCTAGCGCCTGCATCAGCTTCTGCACGGTCTTGTGGTTCACTAGCTCACCGGCCTGGCGCAAGACCGCCGTAATCCGGCGGTAGCCGTAGCGGCCCTTGTGACGGGCGTAGACCGCGCTGATGCGCTGCTTGAGCTCGGCGTACGGGTCCACGGCTCCGAACGACTTCAGGTGGTAATAAAACGTGCTGCGCGACAGCTTGGCGACGCGTAGCAGTAGTGCCAGCGGATGCTTGGGCCTTAATCCTTGGACCACTTGCGCTTTCCAACCAGCGCCCGGGTCTTCTCCGCTTCGATCAAGGCCTTCATTTTTTTTAGGTAATCGTTCTCCGCGCGCAGATAGGCCAGCTCTTGCTCGAGTTCTTCCTTGGTCATGTCCTTGGACACCGGCTCTGGGGGTACTTATGCGGCATGCTTGCTCCTCGGCGCTTGCGCGCCAGCGCCTCTATACCCCCAGCATCATACTGGGCGCGCCATTTCGTAATGTGCCCTGTATGACGAATCCCCAGCAACACCGCTGCCTGCGTGTCCGACAGACCTTCGCGCCGGATCTTGATCAGCACCGATTGTTTGAAGGCCGCGCTGTACGAGCCAGATTGCCTGCGCAACCCGTTAACGCCATGCGCTCGAAAACTCCCGACCCAGCGCCGCACCATTGAGTGCGGCACTTCGTATCGGCGCGCCACCGATTTGAAGCCGTCCGTGCCTTGCAGGTACGCCTGCACCACTTTGATCTTGAATTGCTCTTCATACTTCGCCATGTAAAAACCCCCGAAGGTCGGATCAATATCCAACTTTCGGGGGTCAGTTCATGCCGGGGCGTTTTTCCACATCGGCGCGGCGTCGCGCTTTCGCGCCGTTCGATCGTTCTAGGCGCACTGCGCGGGAAGGCGGCCTCGGCCGCCTCGATCATGCGGGGATGCAACGCCGATCGCGCCGCGCGTCAGCCGGTCTGTTCTTCCTGCGGCCAGTCGCGCAGCACCGGCGCATCCGGCGCGCCCGGCCCGACCTCGCGCAGGTGATCGTGCTGCAGCAGTGCCATGCGGTAGGCGTCGCGGTAGGCGCCGTTGGAAAAGAACTCTTCCTTGAGCAGCCCTTCGATCTGGAAGCCGCAGCGCTCGTAGATGTGCACGGCGGCGCGGTTGTCCTTGTCCACCACCAGGTAGACCTTGTGCAGGTTCAGCACGCGGAAGGCGTAGCCCACCGCGATGCGGGTGGCGGCCTTGGCGTAGCCGCGCCCCTGGTAGCTGGGCGCGATGATGATCTGGAATTCGGCGCGGCGGTGGATGTAGTCGATTTCCACCAGTTCCACCAGGCCGGCCGGCTGACCGGTGTCGTGCTCGATGATGAAGCGCCGCTCGTTCTGGTCATGCAAGTGGCGGTCATAGAGGGCGACCAGTTCGTCGTAGGCCTCGTAGGGCTCTTCGAACCAATAACGCATGATGACGTCGTTATTGTTGATCTTGTGCACGAAGTGCAGGTCGCCGCGCTCCAGGGGGCGTATTTTGATATCGGATATTACCGACATAGAAACCTCCGAAAGTGCTGCCATTGTAGCTGACACCACCCCGAAAAGCCCATTAGATGGCGATTTCACTAGAAGAATGGCTTGTTTATTGACCTACAGCAGAAAAATGGCTGAAAAAGCGCATGAATACTGGAACTTTCAATATTCACGCGCCGCCATCCGTAACGAAATCCACCCGCAGCCCGGGCCGGGCATTACCCCCCTGCCCTTGGCACACATGCCGCCGTCACGGCGCCGCGAATGCCGGCAGGCGCTGTTCGATGCGACGCACCACCTCGTTGGCGGCCGATGACAGCGGCCGCCCCAGACGCAGCAGCATCTGGCACTCGGGCGCGCTGAGGATCGGATGCGCGATCGGCAGCGCCACCAGTTCGCCGCTGGCCAATTCGTGGTGCACGCCCAGGTTCGGCATCAGCGTCACCCCGGCGCCGCTGATCGCGTACTGCTTGAGCACGCGCAGCGAATTGGTGGTCAGGCTGGGCGTCAGGTGGATGCGTTCCGTGAATTCCAGCAGGTCGACCGCCTGGCGCAAGCCATACGGCGCGGACATCAGCGCGAATGGATACGGCAGGATGTCGGCGATGGTGAGCGGCGCGCGGCGCCGCGCCAGCGCATGGCCGGGCACCGCCAGCAGGCAGACCGGATGCTTGCGGCTGGCGCGGCAGCGCAGCCGCGGATCGACCGGCGGGTTGTAGGCCAGGCCGATGTGCGCGGCATCCGTGGCCACCGCCTCGACCACCTCGTTGACCGAGCCGACGTTGACGCTGACGTTGATGCGCGGGTGTTCGATGCAGAACGGCCCCACCACGTGCTCCATCAGACTGTCGATGAAGCCCTCGCTGATCATCAGATGGACGTTGCCGCGCCGCATGCCGCGCAGTTCCTGCAGGCGCGTGTTCAGGTGTTCCTGCTGGGCGCGACAGGCGCGGTGGTATTCCAGCAGCATGTCGGCGGCCTCGGTCGGCGTCAGTCCGCGCGCGCGGCGCTCGAACAGCGCCACACCCAGTTCCTTTTCCAGCAACTGGATCTGGCGACTGATGACCGAGGGCGCGGTGCCGAGCTTGTCGGCCGCGCCGCGGATCGAGCCACAGGCCACGACCTCGTTGAAGTACTTCAGCCGCGTCTGGCTGATTTCCGCCATGGTTTCCCCTTTTTTGTGGTTATGAACGTGCGGCGCCAGGAACCCGCCGCCCGCCATGGTTTGTCATGGAGGCCGGAACATGGCCGGCGTCTCTTTCTGTTGCCCGTATGTTGCCCTGAAGACAACGATAATTTATCACCCAGGTCATTGTTTCGAACACTGCATGCTCGCAATATGGACGCCGCGCGGACCCGCCCGGGCCCCGCCGCCATCCCACCCACCGCGGCGGGCGCAGACTCGCCCGCGAGGAGACACGCAATGCCCCATCAGGCCACGCCAGGCGCCGATCCGCGCCTGGGTCCGCTATACCGCAAGATCACCTGGCGGCTGCTGCCGTTCCTGCTGCTCTGTTATGTGTTCGCCTACCTGGACCGCATCAACATCGGCTTCGCCAAGCTGCAGATGCAGCAGGACATCGGCATCTCGGATGCCGTCTACGGCCTGGGCGCCGGCATCTTCTTTCTCGGCTACGTGATGTTCGAGGTGCCCAGCAACCTGCTGCTGACGCGCATCGGCGCGCGCCGCACCATCAGCCGCATCATGGTGCTGTGGGGCCTGACCTCGGCCTCCATGCTGTTCGTGCAGGGCGAATGGAGCTTCTACGTCCTGCGCTTCATGCTGGGCGTGTTCGAGGCCGGCTTCGCCCCCGGCATGATCTTCTACCTGACTTACTGGTACTCGCAATCGCGCATGGCCGGCGTCATGGCGGTGGTGATGCTGGCCGGCCCGATCGGCGGCATCGTCGGCGGCCCGGTCTCGGCCTGGATCATGACGGCCTTCTCCGGCGCGCACGGGCTGGACGGCTGGCAATGGATGTTCCTGCTCGAAGGCCTGCCCTGTGTGCTGCTGGGCGTCATCGCCTTCCGCTACCTGGACGACAAGCCGGCCGAGGCGCGCTGGCTCAGCGCCGAGGAGAAGGCGCTGCTGGCCGCCGACCTGGACAGCCGCGGCGCGCACAAGAAGCACGCCTTCGCCCAGGTACTGCGCGACCCGGCCATCTACGGCATGGCGCTGACCTACTTCTGCCTGATCTGCGGCATCTACGCCGTCAGCTTCTGGCTGCCGACGCTGCTCAAGCTGGCCGGGGTGCAGGACACCATGCAGATCGGCCTGTACTCGGCGATCCCGTACGTGGCCGCGGCGGTCTTCATGCTGGGGTTCGCGCGCAGTTCCGACCGCCTGCGCGAACGCCGCTGGCACACGCTGGTGCCGGCGCTGCTGGCCGGCGTGGCGCTGTGCATCGCCACCGCGGCGCCGACGCAATTCGCGCTATCCCTGACGGCCATCACGCTGGCCACCGGCTTCATGTGGGCCGCCTACACGGTATTCTGGGCGATTCCGTCGCAGTACCTGCAAGGGGAAGCCGCGGCGGGCGGCATCGCGCTGATCAACAGCATCGGCCTGCTGGGCGGCTTTCTCAGCCCGTCCATCATCGGCTGGGTCAAGGAATCCACCGGCAGCCTGGCCGGCGGCCTGTACGCGATCTCCGCCCTGCTGGTGGCCGGCGCCCTGCTGCTGCTGGTGAACCGTCCTGCCCAATCCGCGCCCGCGCGCGCCTGACGCTCAAAGGAATCGATCATGCATATTCTGGTGGCTGGCTTCCAGCACGAGACCAATACCTTCGCGCCGTCCAAGGCGGCCTACGAGAACTTCGTGCGCGGCGAGGGCTTTCCCGCCATGGTGCGCGGCGAGGACATGCTGGCGCTGCGCGAGGTCAACATCCCCGCCGGCGGCTTCATCAACGCCGCGCTGGCGCAGGGCCACACCGTGCGCACGGTGATCTGGGCCGGCGCCAGCCCGTCAGCCCACGTCACCCGCGACGCCTACGAACGCATCGCCGGCGAGATCGTGGACGCGGCGCGCGCCGGCGGCTTCGACGCCATCTACCTGGACCTGCACGGCGCCATGGTGGCCGAGCATTTGGACGACGGCGAAGGCGAACTGCTGGCCCGGGTGCGCGCGCTGGTCGGCCCCGGCGTGCCGGTGGTCGGCAGCCTGGACCTGCATGCCAACGTCACCGCGCGGATGCTGCGCGAGGCCGACGGCCTGGCCGCCTTCCGCACCTACCCGCACGTGGACATGGCGGTGACCGGCGAGCACGCCGCGCGCCTGCTGGCCGCGCGCGTCGCGGCCGGCGACAAGTGGGTGCGCGCCGAACGCCGCCTGCCCTTCCTGATTCCCATCAACGGCATGTGCACGATGCTGCAGCCGTCACAGGGCGTGTACGAAGAACTCGAACGCCTGGAACAGACGCCGGGCGTGGCCTCGATCTCGTTCGCGCCGGGCTTTCCCGCGGCCGACTTTCCCGAATGCGGCCCGGTGGTGTGGGCCTACGGCACCGACGCCGACGCGGTCGAACGCGTGACCGAGGCGCTGTACCAGCGCGTGCTGGAACTGGAACCGCAATGGTCGCCCGACTTCCTGGCGCCGGCCGACGCCGTCAAGCGGGCCCAGGCGCTGGCGGCGGGCGCGTCGCGCCCCGTGGTCATCGCCGACACCCAGGACAATCCGGGCGCGGGTGGCGACGCCAACACCACCGGCATGCTGCGCGCGCTGGTCGAGGCCGACGCGCAGAACGCCGCGCTGGGCCTGTTCTACGATCCCGAGGCCGTGCGCCAGGCGACCGCCGCCGGCATCGGCAGCAAGGTGAAGCTGCGCCTGGGCGGCCAGTCCGGCGTGGCCGGCGACGCGCCGTTCGAGGGCGAATTCGTGGTCGAGACGCTGTCGCCGGGCAAACTGCGCTTCGATGGCCCGATGATGAACGGCATGGACGTGGACCTGGAGGCGGTGGCCGGGCTGCGCCTGGGCGGCGTGCGCGTGGTGGTCAGCGCCACCAAGTCGCAGATGCTGGACCGCAACCTGTTCCGCGTCGGCGGCGTGCAGCCCGAGGAGATGGCGATCCTGGTGGTGAAAAGCTCGGTGCACTTCCGCGCCGACTTCCAGCCCATCGCGCATGAGGTGCTGGTGGCCAAGGCCCCGGGCCCGATGCAGGCCGATCCCGCCGACCTGCCCTGGACCCGGCTGCAACCGGGCATCCGCATCAAGCCGATGGGGCCGGCATTCGCGGCTTGAATTCGCGGCCTGGTCTTGAACGGAACGCGGATGGAACGCGAACGGCCGCGTCCTACTTGAGCTTGCCCTGCGGGCTGACGAAATCTTCCAGCGTCAGCCCTTTTTCCTTGAGAATGGCTTCCAGCAGCGGCTGCAGCTTGCCCAGGCTTTCCTGGACCGTCTCGCGCACGGTGTCCACCACCACCTGGGTGCTGCGCTCGATCTCGATGTTGACGTGGTCGCCCACCTGCTTATCCTCGAACACCGTCATGCGGCGGGTCTCGGGGATCAGCCAGACTTCGAACCAGCCTTCGGCGCGGTTGACCTCGGACACGGTCAGGCTGGCGCCGTTGATGGCGATGTAGCCCTTGGCGAACACGTACTTGCGAAAGGCCTCGGGGATGCTGAAGCGCATCAGGCGATTGGTGTCCGAGGACTTCACCATCACCACTTCCGAGGTGAAATCGACGTGGCCGGAGAGCGGATGCCCGCCGATCTCGGCGCCATCCTTGGCGGCGCGCTCGACGTTGGCGCGGTCGCCTTCCTGGTAGCTGCCCAGCGTGGTGATGGCCAGGCTTTGCAGCATGACATCGAAGGTGGCCTGGTTGGCGTCGAGGATTTCGGTGACCGTCAGGCAGACGCCGTCGGTGGAGACGCTGGCGCCGACCGCCAGGTCCTTGCAGAAGCCGTCGGGAAACGCCAGCGTAAACGTGCGCAGGCCTTCGCGGTCCGCGATTTTCGCGATCTTCGCGGTGCCTTGGACAATACCGGTGAACATGCTGATCCTGGATACGGGGCGTGGCGCCCCTGGCAAAACATCAAAGGTAACCGATATTTTGCCACCGGGCGCCCGCCCCTGTCGGGGCGGCGCGCCCGGCCGCCGCCGGATCAGTGGCGGATGGCGATGGTCTTCAGGGTGGTGAAGCCGTACAGCGCCTCGAAGCCCTTTTCACGGCCGTAGCCCGACTGGCGCGAACCGCCGAACGGCAGCTCGACGCCGCCGCCGGCGCCGTAGTTGTTGACGAACACCTGGCCGGCGCGCAGCTTGCGCGCCAGGCGCAACTGGCGGCCGCCGTCGCGGGTCCAGACGCCGGCCACCAGGCCGTAGAGCGTGCCGTTGGCGATTTCCAGCGCTTCCTCCTCGGTGTCGAACACCATGGCGGCCAGCACCGGGCCGAACACTTCTTCCTGCGCCAGCCGGCTCTTGGGCGGCACGTCGCGGAACAGCACCGGCGGCTGGTAGAAGCCGCTGTCGGGCGCGCCGTCCTTGAGCTTGCCGCGCGCGGCGACCTTCAGGCCCTCGGCTTCGGCCTCGGCCAGGAAGCCGCGCACGCGGTCGTGCTGGCGGGCGCTGATCAGCGGGCCGACGTCCAGGTCCTGCGCGGCCGGGCCGGTGACGGTGGCCGAGAACGCCTCGCCCAGGCGCGCCAGCACTTTCTCGTAGACGCCGCGCTGGATCAGCACGCGGCTGCCGGCCGAGCAGGTCTGGCCGGCGTTCTGGATGATGGCGGCCAGCAGCACCGGCATGGCGGCGTCCAGGTCGGCGTCATCGAACACGATCTGCGGCGACTTGCCGCCCAGTTCCAGCGTCACCGGCACGTGGTTCTCGGCGGCGGCGTGCGCCACCATCTTGCCGGTCTGCGGCGAGCCGGTGAACGAGATGTGGTCGATGCCCGGGTGCGCCGACAAGGCGGCGCCGGCCTCGTGGCCGTAGCCGGTGCAGATGTTCAGCGCGCCGGCTGGCAGGCCCACCTCGGCGGCGATCTCGGCCACCTTGAGCAGCGACAGGCAGGCGTCCTCGGCCGGCTTGACCACGCAGGCGTTGCCCGCGGCCAGCGCCGCGCCGACGCTGCGGCCGAAGATCTGCAGCGGATAGTTCCACGGCACGATGTGGCCGGTCACGCCATGCGCTTCGCGCACGGTCAGCACGGTGAAGCCCGGGGTATAGGGAATGGTCTCGCCGTGCAGCTTGTCGACCGCGCCGGCATAGAACTCGAAATAGCGCGCCACGGCGGCCGCGTCGGCGCGGGCCTGCTTGATCGGCTTGCCGGCGTCGGCCGATTCCAGTTGTGCCAGTTCTTCCTGGCGATCGAGCAAGGCGAAGGCGATGCGCATCAGCAGGCGGCTGCGGGCGGCCGGAGCCATCTGGCCCCACTCGCCCTCGAAGGCCGCGCGCGCGGCGACCACGGCGCGGTCCACATCCGCCTCGCCCGAGCGGGCGATGGCATCGAACGCCTTGCCATCGGAAGGGTTCAGCACGGGGATGGTTTCGCCGCTGGCGGCGGGCACCCATTGGTTGGCGATAAAGTTCTTCTGAGTCACGGTGTGCGGAGTAAAGTAGCGGCCGTTGGCCGATTGCGGAACGCGCGGATGCGGGGGTCTCCTGGCGCGGCCGGCGAAGCCGGATCGCGCCACCCGGGCGTCGGTGGCGCGCGGTGTGGTTATGGGGGTGCTGCGGATCCATCCAAGGTAAGGGAGCGCCCCACAATTTGTCAATTGAATTGACAGCTTTCGTCCCACGCTTCAGGATATTTTTCGTCCAACTCGGGTTATCCCTAGGATTTCAAAACCATAAGGCGTTCGTCCCACGGCGGGACGCCTGGTCAGATTTGTCATGACACCGAACAAACCCGGCGCCCGCGCCATGGGAGCAAGTCAATGAGCAAAGTGCGCGATCCGCAGCTGGACAAGCTGCTCACCGCGGCCAGCCGGCCGCGGCCGGAACTTGAGGTCCTGGCCGAAGTGGCCTCGGGCCTGGGCTACGTGCGCGCCGAACGCTTCGCCGAACGGGTCTACGAAAGCCTGTTCTACGCCATCGCCACGGGCAAGATCGCGCCGGGCGCCAAGCTGCCGACCGAACTGGAACTGGCCGCGCTGTTCGAGGTATCGCGGCCGGTGGTGCGCCAGGCGCTGGACCGCCTGCGGGAAGACCAGTTGGTCGAGTCGGTGCGCGGCTCGGGCAGCTACGTGCGCGCCAAGCCCGACCTGATGGGCGGCATGCCCGCCGTCGACCCGGCGCGCCGCGTCGGCCACATCCTGGAAGGGCTGGAATTGCGCATGGTGATCGAACCGGAATGCGCCTACCTGGCCGCGTTGCGCCGCACCGACGACGACCTGCTGGAAATGGACCGCATGCTGGCCGGCTACGAAGCCGCCGACGCCGCCGGCGCCATCGCCCACCATCACGACTATGGCTTTCACCGCGCGATCGCGGCGGCCACCGGCAACCAGCGCTTCGTCCAGGTGCTCAAATCACTGGAGTACGACGTCAGCCACGCCGTCAACATGATGCGCCACCTGGTCCACAGCGAACCCTGGAAGCGCACCCGCGCCGCCATCGACGAACACCGCCAGATTTACCGCCTGATCCGCGAACAGGACGCCGAGGGCGCCCGCAACATCATGCGCGCGCATATCGAAAAAGCCCGCAGCCGCATGCTCAACAGCGGCTCGGAACATTGAGGCGGCGCCGGCGCTGCCCCGTCCGCGCGGCGGCTCATGCGGTCCGTCCGGCGCCACCGCATTTTTCCTGACCCGATTCACTGCCTGATTTCCGCCTGATTCCCACCATGCCCAGCCTTCCCCTCCCCCTGGACCAGCAACTCGTCATCGTCACCGGCGCCAGCCGCGGCCTGGGCGCGGCCATTGCCCGCGCCTTTCTGCGAGAAGGCGCGCGGGTGGTCATCAATTATCTGAACAGCGACGCCGCGGCGCGCGAACTGGCCGCCACCGCCCCGGACCGCGCGCTGGCCGTGCAGGCCGATGTGCGCGATGGCGAGGCCGTCGCCGCCATGGTGGCGCGCGCCAGCGAACATTTCGGCCGGCCGGTCGGCACCGTGGTCAACAACGCCCTGCCCGCCTTCCAGTTCGACGGCGACGCCCGCCCCCACGCCGACACGCTCGACTGGGCGCGCATGAACGCGCAACTGGAAGGCAGCGTGCGCGCCGCCCTGAACACCACCCAGGCCGTGCTGCCGTCGATGCGCGCCGCCGGCGGCGGCCGCATCATCAACGTCGGCACCAACCTGGTCCAGAACCCCGTGGTGCCGTACCACGACTACACCGCGGCCAAGGCCGCGCTGCTGGCGTTCACGCGCACGCTGTCGCACGAGTTGGGCGCGGACGGCATCACCGTCAACATGGTGTCCGGCGGGCTGCTGCGCACCACCGACGCCTCGGCCGCCACGCCGGCGGCGGTGTTCGACCTGATCGCCGCCAGCACGCCGCTACGCGAAGTGACCACGCCGGAACAGTTCGCCGACGCGGTGCTGTTTTTCGCCAGCCCGTGGTCGCGCGCGGTGACCGGGCAGAATTTGATTGTGGACGGGGGGCTGGTCAAGGGGTGATGCGGCCGCGTCGCGTCGACGAATGTAGTTAATGCGAGGGCGGCTCGCTGCCGATACCAAGGCGCTGGTCAAGAACGCGGAAATAGGGGCGTTGGCCCCAAGCGGCACGATCGCCGATCACATACAGCCGGGCCTTGGCCCGGCTGACCGCCACATTGAGCAGGTTGGGGCTTTGCGCAGCCCAATCCTTGGCCCCCGGGCGCTGCGGGTTGCCGCCCAGCACCAGGATAACGATTTCGGCCTCCTTGCCCTGGGTCGTGTGCACCGTCCCGGTCTTGGCAGGGTCGAGTCCCAGCATCCGGGCCATCGCGCGCAGTTGCGTCGCCGCATCCTTGAACGGCGAGATCAGGAAAATGTCCTTGGGCGCGACCTGATGCTCAGCCTGCAACGACCGCAATAGCTTCCTGGCAGCCTCCCCTTCCTCGGGCACCCAATTGCCCACACTGGTTTGCGCGCGTACGTCGATCCAATGGCAATGCGGCCACGAATGGGCGGACGGCGATTTCCCTTGAACCATCAGCCCGTCATAAGCAATGTCGTTGCTGATGGAGAACATCGGATCATCGCAACGGCGGTGCACACGCAGAGGCGAACCGACCCAGACTTTCCCGTTCTCCTTGCCAGGCAGCCAGGTCCCCATCGACATGCTCTGATCCGACAGGCACTGCGCCGATGTGAAGCTGGGCCACCAATCCCGAGGTACTTCATAGTGCCGAGCCAGTGCGCCCTCGACCGCCGCCGGCATGCCCAGCACGGGTTCAAGCTGGTTGGGATCGCCCACCACGACGGTGCGCGCCGAGCGCCAAATGGCGCCGGCGGCCTGTTGTGGCAGCGCCTGGCCGGCTTCGTCGATCAAAAGCCAGCCGATCGACTCCCGGCCAAGCGAATGGAACATGCGAGGAATCGAGGCAAAGGTCGTGGAAATCACCGGCACCACGAGCGCGAGGCTACCGAGCGCCACCCGCGCCATGTCTTCAGGCATGCCCTTACCTTGGAGCCAGTTCGAGGCCAAGCCAAGGTTGTCGATGATCTCCTGGGGATGTGACTCGATGAAAGCGCGATGCACATCCAATCCGGCCAGAAACAGATCTTGCCGCGCGCGGCGCCAAGCCGGCGTTGACCAGGGCGAAGACAATTCGCGGGCGGCGTCATCGGCGCTGGATTGCGGCCAGTACGCCCCCAAGCGTTGCATTGCCTGCAGACATGCATGCCTGGCAGCGTCAAGCCGGTCCAATGCCTCCTGATGAGCGACCTGCTTTTGCCGCAAGGCTGTCCTAAGCTTCTCGTCCCCACCGGCCGCATCCTGATGAGCCGCCTTGGCCTTCTTGCACTCCGCGGCCAGGGCATCGTGATCGGCCCTGGATTGCCTGACTTGAGCATCGATCTGGCTGCGCCTGTTCCACCAATCCCGGTGCGAGCGTCCCCAGGTCGAAAGCCAGATCAGCAATCCAGGCCTGGCCCGATCGTGGCTGGCCAATTCAGCTTGTGCCGCCGCACACTGCTTAAGCGCGCCGGCCATCCGCGCTCGCAGGTCGTCGACGCGCTCCCGTAGCGTCGGCAGCGCGGCCTGTCGCGCCGCGAGTTCGACCTCGATAGCTCGCGCGCCACGCTCTAGTTCCTCGGCCTGAGCGCGCGCCTTGACGACGGCCTCCGGAAGTTTCGCGTTCGCCTCCAAGACGCTTCGGCATTGACGTTCGGCCTCCTGCGCCTGTTCGAACCGGGCCACGGCCTGTGCCCAACCGATCACCGGCTTGCGTCCGCCGTCGATGATCCGGCTCAGGTGATAGCGCAGCCCTTCCCCGCCCTCGACAAAGGGATTGGCGTCCCATCGAGCCAGAAGCGCCGCTTGCGTGGGATCGTCTTGCGCGTCCGGCTGATTTTTCCTGGAATGGACGCCAGGGGGATTCTTCCACCAGAAGCTGTTCATGAACGCGCCACGGTTGGCCTTCGATCCCATGCGCGCGGCCAGGAGGCCCCAGGCGGCATTGCCCAGGACGTTGCCGGCCAGGCACTGGTAATAACCATCCGGATGCGCGCTGCGTCCGGCCGCATCGGCGGGTACGGCCTTGACGCCAGGCAGTTCCAGCGAAATGTTCTCCACCGCGCCGTTGTTGGCCGAGGCCACAACGATGGCGAACCCGCTCAGGTCAGCGTGCAACGGTCGATAGTTGCACCAGAATTCACCCAGTTTCTTTGTCGTCCGCCCGGCAAAGGCCTGCCCTCCCAACCGGGCAAGGTGCGCCGCGCGCGCAGTGACAACCGCCGCCACCACATCGCGTAGCAAGGTGGTCTTGCCCGTGCCCGGCGGTCCATTGATCGCAAAAATTCCAGGCTTGGCTTCGAGCTGGCGCCACAGTTCGTTGACGGCCAGTTGCTGGCTGAACGCAAGCGGATGATCCGAAGGCCAACTTCCCGCAGGAAAAGCCGGAGGATTCAACGCCGCGAAGGCAGTCGCCACTCCATGAGCCTCGCGCAGATCCACGCGCGCAGGATCCACCTTTGCCGCCGCCTGGATATATTCGGCCAGCCCTTTCCCGACATTGCCATCGACCCAGGCTCGGCGCAGCGCGTTGAGATCGCCCACAAAGAAACTATTCAGCAGATCATCGCCCGGCTGGGGATCGGACGTGCCCTGATCTCCCGTCGCGTCGGCTCTCTTGACCTGGACGCATTTGGCGGCGTGGGTCGAGGAGATCATCCCCTCGGGCAGTAGACAAAGGGCGGCAATGCGCCCGCTCAACGCATCGAGCCAGGCACGGGTGGGCGGCGCTTTTTTCTCTCGCGCCGCGGCCGTGGCGCCGACGAGCCACTGCATAAGCCGGCGGACCAGCATGTCGAAGCCCGCATAGCCGCTGTTCGGGCTCGGGATCTCGGGATTGGCCTCTGGCAAGCCGGCGGTGACGATCCTGCCGCCCTCTTCCAGCACCGCGATGCCGTCAGGGTAATGCAGGATCTGCCCTGCAGCCCAACATGCCAGGGACAGCACAAAACTCTGTGGCAGAGGATAGCCGTCTTCGTCGAAAGCCAGGTCAAAGAGGCGGCCTTGGCCACTGGGGCGGCGCTCGTCGAATACATCCTCGTGCGAACCAACCTTGACTTCCAGCAATGCCGCAAACCGCTCGATCTCGTAGAGCCCCGCCTGCAGCGTGTAGCGCCAGGCAAGGCGCGGCGCAATGCGTTTGGCCCGGTGTTTTGGATCGAACCAGGGCAAGGACTCGTCCGCGCGCAACCGGTAGACAGGCTCGGTGAGGTGGGAGGGATTGGCTTTCTCGGCCTTTTGCGGGACGCACGCCTCGACGGCGCGCCAGAACCCTAATATTCGCGGGGCTTGAGATATCGCAGGCTGCCGGCCCTGCTGTTGTTCTGCCATTGTTTTGTTCTCTTTTGAGGACTGCGGAACTTCCGATAAAAGTCGGATATTGGCGTTCTTTAAATTATACAAATTGATAATAATTTATACGGATGCGGTGGCTTTCCGGTTTGAACGGAACCCGCCTTCTGTTCGCGCAAATTACAGAAAGGAGTGAACCATGCGTGAAGCGCTGCCCGTCAACGCTTCCCACGGTTTCGGACGCCCAGAAGGGACGACTCGCCAAAACTCACTGCTTCCGTTGCTAGACTGCCGACAGGGCATTAGTCACCCGCAGGTTCAATGCCTTGGCTCGCGCATTGGCCACACCTTCCAGTGGTACGCGACTCATTCGAGCGCTACCCGCAGGCATCTCGTGCAGGTCAGGCACCGGCATCACTTCGCCGATCCGCTTGTCAAAAAAGTATCCGATCGAATACACTACCCATGTACCACATAAAGCCGCTGCCAGAGTTCGACGCTTGGTTCGACACCCTGACAGACCCGACTACGCGGGCCCGCCTGATCCGCAGGCTTGAAAAGGCCGCACGGGGTTTGCTGGGCGATGTGAAACCGGTCGGAGAGGGCGTGAGCGAGATGCGCGAGTTCTTTGGCCCCGGCTGGCGCATGTATTACGTCGAACGGGGCAATGTGCTGATCGTCATGCTGGGTGGCGGCACCAAGGGCACACAAAGCCGTGACGTCAAACAGGCCAAGGAATTGGCGCGGGCCCTGAGAAACGACGAAGAAGACCAATCATGAGCAAGAAAACGATCAAGGTTTCCGAACTGCCCACCTTCGACCCCGCGCGTTACCTGCGCGACGACAAGGACATCGCCGCCTACTTGACGCAGGTGATCGAGGACGGAGACTTCAGTGAGCTTGCCCAGGCGCTGGGAGTTGCCGCGCGCGCTCGTGGCATGACGCAAATTGCCGAGACGACTGGCATTGGCCGAGAATCGCTATACAAGGCCCTGCGCGCCGGCGCGAGCCCGCGCTTTGACACCATCGCCAAGGTATGCAAGGCATTGGGCGTGCGTCTCGTCGTCCAGGCCAAGCATCCGGCCTAGGCACGCATGACGAGCGTGGCCGGGCCAGTAGCCGGAAACCAAGATTTCCTAGAGAATCCCTCCCACCTTCCGCAACGATAAACTGCATTCCCCCCATGAAATTAGCCACCTGGAACGTCAACTCCCTGAACGTGCGCCTGCCGCAAGTGCTGGACTGGCTGGGCGCCAATCCCGTCGACGTGCTGTGCATCCAGGAACTGAAGCTGACCGACGACAAGTTTCCCGAGGATGCCTTCAAGGAAGCCGGTTACCACGCCGTCTGGGCCGGCCAGAAGACCTACAACGGCGTCGCCATCGTGTCGCGCGTGCCGGGCACGTCCATGGTGCGCAACCTGCCCACCTACGAAGACCCGCAGCAGCGCGTGCTGGCCCTGACCTTCCCCAGCGCCGACGGCGAGGTGCGCGTGGTCTGCGCCTATTGCCCCAATGGCCAATCGGTCGGTTCCGACAAGTATGCCTACAAGCTCGAATGGTTCGCCGCCATGCGCGCCTGGCTGGCCGACGAGATCAAGCAGTACCCGCGCCTGGCGGTGCTCGGCGACTACAACGTCGCGCCGGCCGACGAGGACGTGCACAACCCCGAGAAATGGGAAGGCCAGGTGCTGGTCTCCGAACCCGAGCGCCAGGCGCTGCGCGAGCTGATCGACCTGGGTCTGGCCGACTCCTTCCGCCTGTTCGAGCAGCCCGAGAAATCGTTTTCGTGGTGGGATTACCGCCAATTCGCGTTCCGCCGCAATGCCGGCCTGCGCATCGACCACATCCTGCTGTCGGCGCCGCTGGTCAAGCGCTGCACCGCCTGCGTGATCGACAAGGAGCCGCGCCGCAACGAACAGCCGTCCGACCACGCGCCGGTGGTGGCCACGCTGACGTTCGATTGAGCCAAAAATCTTGCGCGCCGGCTTGCACGGCGCGCGGAAATTCCTGTATAGTTGCGCTCTTGCTTGATTTGGGGCGGTAGCTCAGCTGGGAGAGCGTCGCGTTCGCAATGCGAAGGTCGGGAGTTCGATCCTCCTCCGCTCCACCAATTCAATCTCCAGAGTGATCTGGGCAAGTCCGGAACAGCGCCTTAATGAACTGACCCCCAGAAGTTGGACAGTCAGCTAAAGCCCGAAGGCCTGAGCTCGGTATTGCACCGGGCTCAGGCCTTTTAGCTTGAGCTTGATGCGATCGTGATTGTAGTAACGGATGTACTGTCGAATGCCGGCTTGCAACTGCTCGATGCTTTCGAAGCGATTCAAGTGGAAGAACTCAGCCTTGAGCGTGCCGAAGAAGCTTTCCATAGCGGCATTGTCCAGGCAGTTTCCCTTGCGTGACATGCTTTGCGTCACCGATCTATCTGCCAGCATCCGCCTGTAGTTCTGCTGCTGGTACTGCCAGCCCTGATCGGAGTGCAGCACTGGACGCTCCGTCGGCAGCAGCCGCGCCAGCGCCTTCTTCAGCATGCTGCCCACGAGCTTGAACACCGGCCGGCGGCTGGTCTCGTAGGCCACGATCTCGCCGTTGTATAGGTCCATCACCGGCGACAGGTACAGCTTCTCGCCTCGTACGTTGAACTCGGTCACATCGGTGACCCACTTTTGGTTCGGACGCGCCGCCTCGAAGTCGCGCGCCAACACGTTGGCCGCCACGTGGTGTGATTGGCCTCGGTAGGACCGGTACTTCTTGGCGCGCACCAGCGACTTCAAGCCTAGCGCCTGCATCAGCTTCTGCACGGTCTTGTGGTTCACTAGCTCACCGGCCTGGCGCAAGACCGCCGTAATCCGGCGGTAGCCGTAGCGGCCCTTGTGACGGGCGTAGACCGCGCTGATGCGCTGCTTGAGCTCGGCGTACGGGTCCACGGCTCCGAACGACTTCAGGTGGTAATAAAACGTGCTGCGCGACAGCTTGGCGACGCGTAGCAGTAGTGCCAGCGGATGCTTGGGCCTTAATCCTTGGACCACTTGCGCTTTCCAACCAGCGCCCGGGTCTTCTCCGCTTCGATCAAGGCCTTCATTTTTTTTAGGTAATCGTTCTCCGCGCGCAGATAGGCCAGCTCTTGCTCGAGTTCTTCCTTGGTCATGTCCTTGGACACCGGCTCTGGGGGTACTTATGCGGCATGCTTGCTCCTCGGCGCTTGCGCGCCAGCGCCTCTATACCCCCAGCATCATACTGGGCGCGCCATTTCGTAATGTGCCCTGTATGACGAATCCCCAGCAACACCGCTGCCTGCGTGTCCGACAGACCTTCGCGCCGGATCTTGATCAGCACCGATTGTTTGAAGGCCGCGCTGTACGAGCCAGATTGCCTGCGCAACCCGTTAACGCCATGCGCTCGAAAACTCCCGACCCAGCGCCGCACCATTGAGTGCGGCACTTCGTATCGGCGCGCCACCGATTTGAAGCCGTCCGTGCCTTGCAGGTACGCCTGCACCACTTTGATCTTGAATTGCTCTTCATACTTCGCCATGTAAAAACCCCCGAAGGTCGGATCAATATCCAACTTTCGGGGGTCAGTTCATGCCGGGGCGTTTTTGTTTGGTCGCTTGGCCTGACTATTTCCGGCCAGCGCCCAGGATCCGGCCAGTCCCCACGACTGAAAGGCTGGCGGCCGTTGGGCTGCCGGCCACGGGACTACCGGCCACGGGACTACCGACCACGGGACTACCGGCCACGGCGCCGGCTGCGCCAAGGCCGGGCTGCAGCAAGGATATGGCGGGCTTGCCATATTCCTCCCGGTAACCCACACATAGCAGCACCCTGCCGACACGCTCGCACCGCGCGACGAATCGCCAGCGGCTCAATACCAGGCCGATTTCTTGCGCCCCGTCCTGGCCGCAAGGCCGGGCCCAGGCGATGGACAAGCGCGGCAGCGCGTGCAGCAGCCCCAGCCCCACGCTTTTTGCGCAAGCCTCGCGGGCGACCCAGCCGACCAGGAAGTCCACCACGACGAGGTCCCGCCGCGCCAGCCAAGCCGCCAGGCGGCGTTGGCGGGCGGCCAGATCGGGCCGGTCCAGATGCTCGATATCAATGCCCACATACTTGCGATTGGCATATAGCCGCGCCTGCACGCCGGCACTGTGGCTCACGCCGAAACCGGCAAGGCCGGGAAGGTACGGCTTGCCCAACCGGGTGCGCAGGATCGGGGCGCGCGCGGCCCGCCCGACCAGCACCGGATCGGGACGGCCCAGCACTACCGTGACGTCAAAGTTCGACGAGGGTGCGGTCATGCGTGCCGGTCGCGATCAGGGTGTCGGCCTCGCCCGCCACGGCGCGGGCGCTGAACCGCAGGGAATGGCCGAACATCGCCTCCACCGTGATCGTCAGCCGCACCGCGCTGCCCGGGTGCGCGGGCGCAACGTGGCGCACGCTGACCGCATGCCCGACCGACCCGCAGCGCCCGTCGCCCGCCAGCCGGATGCACTCGGTCGCGTAAGACTCGATCCAATAGACAATCACCGGGGTGGCCAGCACATCCCGATCTCCTCCATAGTTCAATGCGCTTGCGGCGGCATCGACCATGCAGGTTTTCGTGAACTGCTGTCCCGTCTCGAACAGCGCCTGCGCCTGTAGCGTCGGGCCATCCATCTAGGCGCGCTCCAGCGCGGCGAGCGCATCCGCCGCATTGCCGAAACGATCCTTGAACATGGAGATCCATCGCTCCAATCCAAACGCGACACAACTGGTATGCACGAAGCTGTCGGCCAGGCGGATATCGAACTTTTCTCCGAAGTAGTTGCGGTGATAGTTCAGCGACGACACGGCATGGCCGTCGAACACCAGCTCACGCTTGGTGGGCGTCAGCGCCGACAGGCGCGCCACGGCGCTGCCGGAATCAAAGAAGGGATCGTTGGCTTCTTCACAACCCGCGCTGATCCCAAGTTGCGCGAACAGGGAGAACAGGCGGTCGCACCCCGCTTCCAGGTGCGCCTGCGCGCCCTGCGCGGTGCCCAGGTACACGTATTCCTTCATGGTGAAGTTGAAAGCGCGGTAACGATCCAGCGCCTTGTCCTCGTGCCGGAAGCAGCGCGCGATGCAGGACTCCACCCGCGCGTCTTCGAGGTGCTGCCCTTGCAGCCCCAGGTAGACCTTGTAGCAGGTGGCCGGCAACAGCGCCACGTCGGCGCAAAGCGCCTTGAAATCCTGGTCCAGCTTGCGCTGGCCGCGCGCGAACCCCAGCAACTCGCCCTTTTCTATCGAGCACATGACGCAGGTCAGGTGCGGGAAATTGCGCACGTAACCCAGCGCATTGATCTCTTCATGGGCCAGCAAGCTGTCGAACTCGGTGGTGGCGTCGGGCGCAATCGAGAATATGTCGTCCAGTTTGGCCTGCAGCACGTTCTTTACCTGGTGCCATTGCTTTTCGATAATCACGATTCAATCTCCTGAAAATCCCTGAAAGCACTTGAGTGAATGCATGCACGACCCGGCCTTACGCCGTCAGGTCAGCCAGCACCTGGCGGACGGTTCGGATGGAATGCGTGTCCTTGCAGGACGTGCCGCAATACAACGCCATTTCCTCGATCAAACCCTCGGTGTGCACGGTGGGTACCGCAACGCTGTAACGCAGGATGGGATAACGCTTGCCAAAGTAATGCGCGGAACCGATGACACTGGCCGGCAGCGATTGCTCGCAACTGGCATTGCGGATAACCCGGTGGCGATGGGTGTGCCAGCCGATGCTGAAGCGGTCGGTGACCACGGTATCGCCGGGCGTGGCGTTCACGATCGCCTGCTTGTAGCGCTCGTGCGCGGCGGACTCCCGGGCGGCCGCGAATACGGTGCCGCACAGCGCGCCGGAAAATCCGGCCTGCACCACCTGGCGCAACTCCGCCGCATTGCTGATGCCGCCGCTTAGAAACACCATGCGCCTGTCGACGCCATGGCGGCCGGCCTGGTCCAGCGCCTGTCCGCGCGCGGTCGAGCCCAGGTGATGGCCGCCCGCCTCCGTCGTCTGCAACACGCCAAAACGCGCGCCGGCATCGAACCCCGCTTCCAGCTCCTCCCAGGTCCCGCCTTGCACGCCATATTCCATGCCGGCCGGCAAGGCCCGCAGCACGGGGGCATCCGGCAGGCCGAAGAAGGTCACGACCGGCCGCTCCGGGCGGTCCGCCAGAAAGGCGAGCCGCTCCAGCAACGCGTCCGCGTCCAGTACGAAGGGCACCAGATTCACGCCGAAGCGCGCGCGGGTCAGTTGGGCCGTGCGCGCAAGCAACGCGCCGATCTCGTCGAGCGTGTGGCGATACAGGCCTATCATGCCGAACGCGCCCGCCTCGCACACGGCGGCCGCCAGTTCCGGCTGCGCCACGCCGCCCATGCCGGCCTGCAGGACAGGCAAGCACGCGCCAAAAAACGCCTCCACCTCGGGACTGCTGGCAATCCGCGCCATGGTGAGCCTCCGCCTATAGCGCAGCCAGATTCAAGTCCGTCACCAGCCCCTGTTTGGTGAAGTAGGCGGCGCTACGCTTGAACCATTGCTCGTGGATGGCCTTGCGCGCCGGATGCGACCGCAGCGCGTTGCGCATGGCGTTGCCGTTGCGAAACCCCAGCGGCTCGTAGACCTTGGCATCATCATAGACGGCGGGGTTGTACATCAGGCTGATGAAGTACCGGAACATATTCGTTACCGTGCGCGCCACCTCCGCCCGCGTCGCGTCGGGATCGCCGCTGCGCTCCAAGGCCAGCCGATACAGGCGCGGCACCATTTCCCGGCCGAAGGACACGTGGCGGGACTCATCGACATGGTGCTGGTAGTTGATCTGCTTGAGGATCTCGGTGATGCCGTCCGTGGTGCCGACCTTATGGTTGTAGTAGTCGACAAACTCCTCGAAGATCAGCGTGCTGGCGAACATGTACAAGTCGTCCAACTCTGGCGTGGCGGCCTGCGCATCGCCCTGCAACTGAATGGATGGATATATCTTTCCCGCATAATCCAGGCAGGCCTTGGCGAAATACCACATATGGAAATTCTCTTCGCCCATGAAGACATGCAGGTATTCGGAGACATCGGCATAGCGCTCTTCATAGATGCAGCGGCTGACAAAGCCCAGCACCCCTTTGATGCCATGCACGTTCAGGCTGAAGAAATTGACCGCTTCCCACTTGCTGAGCCGTATCTGCTGCGCGGCGTCCAATTGCTCCTGCAAGGGCGTTCCATAGGTGGTGAGCAAGTCATTGCTGCACCAGGGCTGGTCATCCGGGATACGGGCGGGCCACTCGAAACGCTCGTAGGGATCATGCGAACGCCCCTTGGATAGCGTCTTCAGGCGTTCGATTCTTGAGTAGTCGAATGTCATGGTGCGCTCCTCGCTCGGCCTAGCGCTGTGCCTGGACGAAGTTGACGATGGCATCCACAGTGCGCAGGTCGTCGACGGTGATGGCGGTCGAGACATCACGCCCGACCAGTTCGCCCAGGAACATGATGAAATCCAGGAACTGCATGCTGTCCAGGATGCGCTCTTCGATCAGGTTCTTCTCCTTGATGCCTTCGACCTGCGCATTGCGGTTTTCCTTCAGCCAGGCGATCACTTCGGCTTCGGTATCGGTGACGGTCTGTGTGGACATAGGGACTCCGGTTCAATAGGTGGATAACGCGTCAGACCTTGACGGCCGACAGCAGGCAGAACCCGCTGCTCTCCTGGCGCAGCACGGCCTGGCGCTCAAACCCCGCACCCGCGATCCGCGCCTGCATGTCGCCCACCGTCCAACTGCGCCCGCCGTCCCACAGCGCCAGCGCGGACAGGTTGTGCAAGGTGGTGAACAACGGCGCGCGCCGGTCCTCGGCAAGGAAGTAGCCTTGCACCAGCAAGGTTCCGCCCGGGCGCAATGCCTGCCTTGCGCGGTCCAGCATCGATCGGCACACCTGCGCGCTCTCCTGATGCAGCACGTTCGAAAAAAGCAGCGCGTCGGCCGCCTCGCCAAAGCCGTCCTGCCGATAATCGGCCACCTTGGCGCTCACGCGGTCCGCCAGGCCGGCTGCGCGCACGGTTTCGCGCGTGATCTCGACAACCGGCGCCAGATCCAGAACCTGCGCGGTTACATCGGGCCACGCCGCGCACAAGGCAATCGAATACGTGCCCGCGCCCCCGCCCACATCCACCAGATGGCGAATGGGCACGTCTTGCAGGGCCTGCGCGAACGCGGGGCCGGAACGGGACGCGAACTGGTGCATGCCGAGGATGAAATCGCGCATGAACTGGGGGTCCTCGCCCAACCACTTGGATTGGTTGTCCACCGCCTCGCCTCGCCGCACCGCCTCGGCCAGTTGCGTCCAGGGCTGTTTCCAGCGCGCCATGACGCGCAGCCAGCACAACAGGGATTCGGGGCTGTCCTCGGTGAGGAAACGCGCACTGAGATCGGTATTGGCGTAGCGCTCGCCGTCGCATGCCAGCAGCTTTTGCGCGACCGCGCAGTCCAGCAAGCGTTCCAGCGGCTCGGATTCGCAACCGATTTCCCGAGCCAGCTCGGCGCAGGTACGGGGTTCGGTCAAACGCTGGGCAATCCCCAGATCGGCCAGGGCATACAAGGGTTGCCCCTCCCAATGCCCGAATGCCAACCGGGAAAACGCCATGAAGCTCACATCCATCGAGATTCCCTCCTGATTCAACGGTGATGGCCCGCAGGGCCAGACAGGTGAACACGCAACAACTCCGGGGACGGAGTTGGAAACCAGCGATCAGGACGGGATACACGCAAAGCCGATGCAGATCCGGCCGCATGCGCCATCCTGGGGAGTGACAGCGATCTTGCGGGGGCGGCTAAAAGGCGTCGCCGGAGTTTCAATATGGTCCATATATTGGACCATTATTTATTGTTTAATTTTCGAGCATTCTATACCCACGCAGAAAATAGGCAATAATAAATTTCACCCGATATTTTGGTCCATTATATGGACCATAAACATTGTTTAACGAAGAGGTGTGGGCATGGAGTGGACCATCGCGGCACTGCTGGCCGGCGCGGGCACGCTGGGCGGCGTCATCAATGCGCTGGCGGGCGGCGCCACATTGATTACCTTTCCCGCGATGGTGGCGGCGGGCCTGCCGCCCGTCATCGCCAATGCCTCCAGCGCGGTCGCCATCTCACCCGGCCATATCCTCGCGGCGCTGGCGGATCGTGAAAATCTGCCCGCTCCCGATCGGCGCTTCTGGCTGTTATCCATCGCCACCACCGCGGGCGGCGCGCTGGGCGCATTCATCCTGCTTGCCATTCCCCCCGCCTATTTCATCCTGCCCGTGCCGGCCCTGATCGCGTTCGCCACCCTGCTGTTCGCCTTTGCGCCCCAGGTGCAGGCCTGGAGCGCGCGCCGACGCGGCGGCCAGGCGCAGGACGGCCCCGCGCGCGGCGTGCTGCCGATCGCGCTGGCCTCCGTGTATGGCGGTTTTTTCGGCGCCGGGCTGGGCGTGATCCTGACCGCGGTGATTTCCATCACGGATCCCGGAAACCTGCGCGCCATCAAATCGCTGAAAAACCTGCTGGCCACGTTTGTCACCGCCGCGGCAATCGTCATCTTCATCGTGCAGGGTTCGGTGCATTGGCCGGCCACGCTATGCATGCTGGCCGGCGCGCTGGCGGGCGGCTACCTGGGCGGCCACTTGATACGCGTCCTGCCGGCTTCGGCCATCCGGGCGTTCGTGATCGTCACGGGCGCCGCCATGACCGTGATCTATGCGGCGAAGTACTGGTTCTGAACGCCCCGCGCCATCGCCGGCCTGGGCGCATCACCGGCGTCATCGGAACATCGTCCTGCGTGCGTGAACGCCGCAACTGCGATACAACGGTAGGCACTCTGCCGTCACCCGGATGGAACACCGATGCCCGCGCCCGCCACCGCCGCTCCCCCTGCCGCTCCCGCCGGCGAACGCCTGCCGCTGCTGCTGAGCCTGAACGCGGGCTACGTCGACACCCTGGGGTTCATCGCGCTGCACGGCCTGTTTTCCGCGCACGTGACGGGCAACTTCGTCACCATCGGCTACGCGCTCGGCAACGGCGCCTCGGGCGCCTGGACCAAGCTGGCGGCCCTGCCGATGTTTTGCCTGGGCGTGTTCCTGGCGCGCCTGTATGGCCAGGCGCGACGCGACGCGGGCAAGCCGGCGTTCATGCGGCTGCTCACGGCCAAGACGCTGCTGCTGTGCGTGGCGGCCGCGCTGGCCCTGGCGCTGGGGCCGTTTCCGATGGGTGATAGCTGGGGGTTGTTCGCCACCGGCATGACGCTGGTGCTGGCGATGTCGATCCAGAACGCGGTGCACCGCGTCCACCTGGGCGCGGCGCCGCCCTCGACGCTGATGACTGGCACCACCACGCAGATCATGCTGGACCTGGCGGACGCCGCGCGCGGCCAGGCCGACGAAGCGGTCAAGCGCCGCATGGGGCGCATGGGACGGGCTGTGCTGGCGTTCGCGATCGGTTGCGGCGCGGCGGCGCTATTGCACGTGTCGATCGGATTGTGGGCGTTCGTGCTGCCGCCGCTGGTGTCGCTGGCGGGACAGGCGCTGGCGCGGCCCTACCCCGGCTGACGCGCCTGGCTGGCGCGCCGGGCCTGGGCGCCCTTGCCCTGCGGGCGCGGATCGCGCGGCGCCCGGCCGGCCCGCCGGCCGCGCAGGCGGCGGGCAATGGCGTCATAGAGCCGCACGCCGGGCGTGCGCATCAGCAGGAACACCAGTACGCCCGCCAACAGGAGCCACAATACGGCGCGCAGCCAGATCATGGCGTGCCTCCCGCCGGTTCGGCGCGCAGGTGGCGCCGGATCGACCGCGAGAAACCGATCGAGTCTTCGCCCAGGATCGGCGGAATGCCGACAAAGCCGCGTTCACGCAGCGTCTGCAGGGGCTGTCGGGTATCGAGTCCGCCCTGCTCATAGAGATATTCGGGCAGGTAGCCCGACAACAGGATGCGGTAGTCCAGCGGCAGCCCGGGCACGATGGCCCGCACCATGCGATAGACCAGCGTGGTGCAGTTGGCGGTGACCGTATGGTAGAAGCGCGGCGTGTCGGCCAGCTCGTTGGCGGTGCGCACGTACGACAGGAACAGTTCGCGCATGGCATCGACCGGCATCTGCACCGGGTAGATGTAGACATTCTCCGCGCGCGGGCCGGCGCGCACGTAGAGCACGTCACGCTCGTCGGCGGCCACCACGCTCAGTTCGAATTTCTTGAAGAAGCCGCCCAGTTCGGAGAACTGTTCGCCGCGTTCCTTGCGGATCTCGACCGAGAACACCACATGGCGGCCATCGGCGAAACCGAACGAGACCAGGGTGTGGGCGATGGCCGGACCGTCCCAGTACGACAGCACCATGTCCACCGAGCGCAGGTCGTTCAGGTCGTAGACCCGGGTTTCCCAGCGCTGCGTGTAGTCGCTGTCCGAACGCCACTTGAAGTCGCGCACATTGTCCAGCGTGACGATGCTGCCCGCGACACTGCCGCGCAGGGTGCGGGCCACGTCGTCGGCCCAGACCCGGTCATTGGAGGGCGCGATGCCCTGCCACCAGGCCGCCAGCGCGATCACTGCCAACAGATAGGCCCACAGCGCGGGGCGGCGGCGCAAGCGACCGACGCCATGCCACAGCCGCAGCAAGGCATACAGCCCCAGGGCGACCCAGGCCAGCATCAGCACCGCCCTGGCCCAGACGGCCCCGGGCCCCTGATACCAGAACGCCAGGCAGGCCCATGCCATCGAGAACAGCATCAGCAGGCTGAGCGCCAGGCGCCCCGCCAAGCGCAGGCAGCGCCAGGCCCGGCCGGCGCGTTCGCGGTCAGGCACCGGCGCCATGTTGACTCACGATTTCCAGCACGCCATTGATGACGAACTGCACGCCCATGCACACCAGCAGGAACCCCATGATGCGCGAGATGGCTTCGACCCCGCCGTTGCCGATCAGGGCGACAATGCGGCCGGCCGAACGCAGGCAGATCCAGAACAACACGCCCAGCAGCGAAAAGACGATGATCGGCGTGACGGCGATGGTCCAGGCGGGATACTCGCTGGCGGCCTGGCTGCCGACCGTCGAGGCGGCGCTGATGATCATGGCGATGGTGCCCGGGCCCGCCGTGCCCGGCAGCGCCAAGGGCACGAAAGCAATGTTGGGCACCTGGCGATGGATCGCGACATCGGCGGCCACGTCAGCCTCGCGCTCGTCGCTGGCGGCGCTGGCCGCCGCCGGAAACAGCATGGAGAAGCCGATGCTGACCACGATCAGCCCGCCGGCGATGCGCAGACCCGGGATCGAGATGCCGAACGTGGCCATGATCCAGGCGCCGGCGTAGTACGTCACCAGCATGATGCCCACGACATAACAGGCGGCCTGCCGGATCTGGCGTTCGCGTTCTTTGTAGGGAATGTGCTGCCCGAGAGACAGCAGCATGGTCATGGAGGTCAAGGGGTTGGCCAGCGGCAGCATCAGCGCCAGGCCCAGGCTGACCAGCTTGCCCAGTTGAACCAGATCATCAATCATCGCGGCGGAGGAAAAAACGGCGGGTCGGAACGGCTGCGCGGCGCCGTGCCGCAAGGGGCATCAACCACGCTACACCGCACAGTGTAATGTAAGCAAAGGAAATCTCCCGTAATTACCCGGGCCCGCGCTCTTACCCGGGCCCGCGCTCCGGTACGATGCGCCCTTGGCCGCCTGCGGCCCGTCACTGACAGGAGTTTTCCGTGCCCCTCCTCCGTTTGCGCGCGCTGCCCGTCGCCCTGCTGCTCGCGCTCACTCCCTTCGCTGCGTCCGCGGCAGCCGGCATGGATTGCGGCCAGGCGCGCACGCCCACCGAAAAAGCGCTGTGCGCCGACGCCGCACTGCACCGGCTCGACGCCGAGCTGGGCGCGGTCTACGGCAAGCTGCGCGCGGCCCGGCCGCAACAGGCCGATGCCTTGCGCCAGACCCAGCGCGGCTGGCTGAAGCAGCGCGACCTGTGCGGCGCCGATGGCGACTGCCTGCGCCAGCGCTACGAGACCCGGCTGGCCGAATTGCAGGGCCAACTGCGGCGCGCCCAGGGCTACCAACCCGACGCCACCGACAAACTGGCGTTGGAGGACCTGCGCCAGGCGGTGGCCGCTGCCGCCCGGAAGGACCCGGAGATGCCGCTGGAATCCGTGCTGGTGGCGTTCTCGACGCGGGCCGAATCGACCACGTTCGCCAATGTGCGCGCCGCGGATGGCGACGGCCAGGCCCGCCTGCCCGACCAGCGGCCGCCGGGCGTGACAGAGGACGAATGGCGCGCCGTGCTGGCGTCGGGCCTGGACACCGATAGCGACGCCGAAGGCGGCAACGTCTCCTATACCCTGCTGGACCTGGACGGCGACGGCCAGCGCGACCTCGTCGTCGATACCTACATCGGCGGCACCGGCCTGTTCTCCGCCATCGGCGCGTTGCGTCGCGACGGCGCGCGCTTCGTTCCCGCCGATGCCAACGGCGCGCCGGACGCCGGCGGCTCGCTTTACACGATCAACGGCCGCGGCGCCAATCAGTCGGGCGACTGGATCCGGCTGCGCGGCCGGGTCTATGCCACCTACCGGGTCGGCAGCTACGGCGAAGACCGCTTGTATCTATTGCGGCCGCTGCACCTCGTGGGCGATGTGCCGACGCTGGCCGTCCGCTACCGCTACGACCTGTCGGTGCCACGGCAGCAGACGCGGCAGGACACGGGCGCGGCCAGGACGCTGGACGAAGCGCTGCACGCGGCATTGACCCGGGCGCTGGCCGGCCTGCCGCCCGGGCCGGCCAAGGGCGACGCGCCCGGCAGCCAGCCGCTGTGCCCGGTGCCGGCCGGCACGCGCCGGGACGAGCGCGAGGCCTACAACGGCTACGGACCCGGGCATTACAGCTACGAGACGGTCGGCGACCTGACGGTGCAGGTCGGCCCGCGCTGCTACATAGGCCGGGTGGTGGACTGGTTCGGCGACTACAGCGCCAAAGGCGGCCTGTCCGCGCAGCTCTGGATTCGTGATCCGGATCCCGCCGGCAAGCAGGACGCGTTCGACCTGCGCGGCAAACGCCGCGCGGTCGATATCGAGACGTCGATCGGCCCGGTGCAGGGCGACAACGGCGTCTAGGGCCGGCGCCAGTGCCGCGCCGCCAGCGCCAGCAGGCGCGCGTCGGCGCCTTCGGCGGCCACCAGTTGCAGCGCCACCGGCAGGCCGTCGACGAAGCCGGCCGGCAAGGCGATGGCCGGCAGACCCAGCAGGTTCCAAGGATTGGTCAAGCCCAGCAGCGTCTCGCGCACGGCGGCGCTGCCCGGGCCGGCCACGCTGCGCTGTTGCAGCGCCGGCGCGGTGATCGCCACCGCCGGCAACGCCAGCACGTCGACCCGCTCGAACAGGTCCGCGAACACGCCCCGCAACTGCTCGCGCGTATTGCGCGCACGGACGTATTCCCAGCCCTGCACCGGACGCGAGGCGCGCAGGCGCTCCAGCACTTCGGGGTCGAACTTGCCGGGCTCGTCCTCCACGCGCTCGGCATGCACCGCGTAGGCTTCCGAACGCTGGATGGCGCCCAGCGCCGCCTGCAGCGCGCGGGCGTGGCGCGTGACCTCGGCGCCATCCACCAGCTCGCCGCCAAAGCCTTCGGCGGCGGCGCGGACGCACGCCGTGACGGCCGCCTCGTCGATCGCGAACGGCGCGTTCGGCACCCACATCATGCGCGGCGCGGCCAGGCCGGGATCGGCCGCGTCGGCATAAGCGCCGATGGCGCCGCCGGACACCGCCTGCATGAACGCCTGCGCGTCTTCGACGCTGTTGGCCAGCACACCGACATCCTCGATGCTGGGCGCCAGCGGGAACACGCCGCGCGCCGACACGCGGCCGTGGGTCGGCTTGAAACCGACCACGCCGCACAGCGCGGCGGGCACCCGCACCGAGCCGCCGGTGTCGGTGCCCAGCGCCAGCGGCACCATGCCGGCGGCCACCGCGGCGCCGCTGCCCGCGCTGGAACCGCCGGTGATCTGGGTGGTGCGCCACGGATTGCGCGCCGCGCCCTGGACGCTGCGGTCGCCAGTGGGCCCGTAGGCGAATTCGTGCGTGAGCGTCTTGCCGATGACGATGGCGCCGGCCGCGCGCAGCAAGGCCACGCACTCGGCATCGGCGGCCGGCCGGTGCCCCAGGAAATGCGCCGCGCCCATGGTGGTGGGCATGTCGCCGGTGTCGACGTTGTCCTTGATGGCGACCGGGATGCCATGCAGCGGCCCGCGCACCTGGCCACGGGCCCGCTCGGCGTCCAGCACGCGGGCGGCGGCCAGGGCGGCATCGACGTCCACATGCACGAAGGCGTTCAGTTGCGGGTTCAGGCGCTCGATGGCGGCCGCCGCGTGGCGCACCAGCGCTTCGGCGTCAAGCGCGCCCTGGCGCATGGCGTCCTGCAGCTCGGCGACGGTGCGGCCCGCGAAAAAGCCGGGTTCGACGGCCAGCGCCGGAATGGGGTTCGATTGCGGATTCATCGGGTGGCTCCCTGGTAATTGGCGGGCAGGCGCGGGCCGACGCCCGGACGCACCTGCAGCATGGCGATCATGCCGACGGCGGTGGCGACGGAGGCGGCCACGAACATCACGGAATAACCATGGCGCGCCGCCAGATAGCCGGTGAGCGTCGGCGCCAGGATCGAAGCGATATTGGCGAAGAAGTGCATCAGGCCGCTGAAGGTGCCGACGCGGCTGGCCGGGGCGGTGTCGATCACCACGGCCCAATAGACCGAATTCGGCATGGCGTTCAGGGCATTGGCCAGCGTCATCAGCGCGATCACGGCGAACACCGACTGCGCCTGCGACACCATCAGGAAGCACAGCGTGGTGGCCAGCAGGCAGCCGGCGGCGAACCAGCTACGGGCAATCTTCAGGTTGCCGGTGCGCCTGGCCAGCATGTCCGAAATGCGGCCGCCCAGCAGCACGGTGACGCAGGCGCCGGTCCAGGGAATCATGCCCATGTACCAGAGCGAGGACAGGCTGTAGCCGAAGGTGTCCTGCAGGTACTTGGGGGTCCAGGTCAGCAGCAGGAAGTTGACGTAGTTGAACGAAAAATAGCCCAGCGTGTTCAGCAGCAGGGTCTTGCTGCGAAAGAAGCTCCACCACGGCAGCGCCGGCGCGTCGCCGCCCTGCCCGGCCGCCGCCTGCTCGGCGCGCGCCGCCTGGATCTCGCGCAGTTCGGCCGGGGACACGCGCGGGTTGGTGTCGGGGCGGTCGGTGAAGATGCGCATGAACAGCACCAGCACGATCAGGCCGGCCGCGCCCAGGATGTAGAACATGGCGCGCCAGCTGCCGGTCAGGCTCAGCAGGCCCACCGCCACCGGCGCCGTCAGCAGCGCGCCCAGCGGCGTGCTGAGCAGGCCGAAGCCGACCACGAAGCCGCGTTCGCGCGGAGTGGCCCAGTTGGCGATGGTCTTGTTGATGATGGAATACGCCGGGCCCTCGGCCGCGCCGAACAGAATGCGGATGGTGGCAAAGCCCGCCAGCGCCGAGCCGCCCAGGAAGGCCAGGCCGAAGTCGCCGGCCCAGGCGGTCGCGATCTCGAAGATCGACCAGGTCACGCCGGCCACGATCCAGACCTTGCGCGGGCCGAAACGGTCGGCCAGCATGCCGCCAAACAGCGCGCCGACCATGTAGCCGTAACCGAAGTAGCCCAGCACGGCGCCCCAGTCGCCCCGGTCCAGGCCGTATTCGCCGGTGATGTGGGCGGCGGCATAGGACATGGCGCCGCGGTCGATGTAGTTGATCAGTGCCAGCAGCACGACCATGGTGAAAATTCGGTAACGGAACCGCGAGTTCCGGGATTCAAGCGTCATTGCGATCCATCCAGTCGATTTACCCAAACGTTTGGGTTGCGCAATGCTAAGGGGTCGGAAAACAAAAATCGACACCGTGTAAACCCTAGGTTGCCGCCAAAGACCCTGAGACGGTATTCGTGCGTGTATCCTCCAGCCCCATGAACAAATCCCGCCCTGTCACGCTGCAAAGCCTGGCGCGGCAGCTCGGTCTGAACGTGTCGACCGTCTCCCGCGTCCTCAACGGTTCCGAGGATGACGCGCGCGCCGCCGCCGCCCCCGACACGGTCAAACGGGTCCGGGCGCTCGCCGCCGAGTTGCAATATCGGACCAATCCGCACGCAGCCAGCCTCAAGACGCGCCGCAGCCGCACCATCGGCGTGCTGGTGCCGAGACTGTCGGACATGGTGCTGGCCACCATCTACGAAGGCATCGACGAAGCCGCCGCCGAACACGGCTACCTGACCTTCGTTTCCAACACCCAGGATGCGCCCGACAAGCAGCGCAAGCTGATCGACATGGCGCTGGCGCGGCGCGTGGACGGCCTGATCCTGGGCGACGCCCACAGCCACGAGGGCGCGGCGCCCAATCCGCTGCTGGCCGACCTGGCGCAACGCGACGTGCCGTTCGTGCTGGTCAGCCGCCACGCCGATGACCATTGCGCCGTGACCTGCGATGATCTCGAAGGCGGACGGCTGGCGGCGGAGCATCTGTTGGCGATGGGCCATCGGCGCATCGCGGTGATGGTGGGCGAACCCTTCACCAGCACGGGCCGCGACCGCTCGGCGGGCTTTTTCGCGGCCTGCGCGCGGCACGGGGTTCAGGTGCCCGCCCAATGGCGCATCGAAAGCCCGTTCGATACCGACGCCGGCCGCCTGGTCGGCGCCCGCCTGCTGGCCGGTCCCGACCGCCCCACCGCCATCTTCGCGGTCAACGATTTCCTGGCGGTGGGGGTGATGGGCGCGGCGCGCGAGCATGGCCTGGAGGCCGGCCGCGACGTGGCCGTGGTGGGCTACAACGACACGCCGCTGGCGGGCGCCCTGCCCATCGGCCTGACCACCATCCATTCACCCATGCACGAGATGGGGCGGCTGGGGCTGGAACTGCTGCTGCAGAAGATCGACGGCGGCGCCCCGCGCAGCGTGCGGCTGGCGCCGTCGCTGGTGGTGCGCGGCAGCAGCGATCGGCCGATACCGGGCTGAACCGCGCCTGCGGGCAGAGGCCCCGACCGTGGCCGCGGTTCGGCCCGGGCGACCGTGGCTGGCGTTCTTCGTGGGCGCCAGGGATATCATGTTCGCCCCAAGACAACACATGCCGATACTGCCATCCACGCCATGATCAATTCTTCCACGCTCGTCGATATCGGCGGCAAGCGCGTCCTGCAATTCGACGCGACCGGCCCCGCCCTGGCCACCGGCCAGGACACCAACGACCTGATCAGCGCCGCCTGGGAACACGAGGCCGAATGGCTGGCGCTGCCCGCCGCGCGCGTGCATCCCGATTTCTTCCGCCTGGAAACGCGCATCGCCGGCGAGCTGATCCAGAAGTTCGTCAACTACCGCCTGCATTGCGCGGTGGTGGGCGATATCTCGGCCTATCTGGCGGACAGCAAGTCGCTGCGCGATTTCGCCTACGAGACCAACCGCGGCCGCGTGTTCTGGATGCTGGATGACATGGCGGCGCTGACGGCGCGGCTGACGGCAAGCCAGGGCTGAGCGGGTCATAGGCCGGCTGTCTGGCGCGGCCAATGGTTATTACCCGCATGGAAAAAACGGAAGGTCAGGGAAAGCGCCAAGCCCGGCCCAATGCGCAAAGCCCCTTCGGCGCGAACGGTCTTGCTTGACGCAGCACCGCTGCGGACCGTATCGTTATTTGAACGATCATTCCAAAAACAACGCCATGCGTACCAAGGATTTCGAACCCGACGACGTCGCCGACGCCGCCATGCAGGTGTTCTGGCGGCGCGGCTACGCCGCGACCTCCGTGCAGGACCTGGTGGACGGCACCGGGCTGGGACGCGGCAGTCTCTACAACGCCTTCGGCAGCAAGCAGGGCCTGTACGAAGCCGCGCTGCGGCGCTATCACGAACTGACGGCCGCCAACCTCGACCTGCTCGCCCGCCCCGGCAATGCGCGCGAGCGCATCGGCCGGCTGCTCGACTTCATCGCCGACGACGAACTGCGCGAGGCCAGCCGGCGCGGCTGCCTGGTGGCCAACGCCTCGCTGGAAATGGCGGGTCAGGATGACGTGGTGGCCGAACTGGTGCGGCGTAACTTCCAGCGCCTGGAAAAGGCGCTGGAGAAGATCCTGGCCGAAGGCCAGGCCAACGGCGAGATCGACAGCGGCAAGTCGCCGCGCGCGCTGGCCCGCTTCATCGTCACCACCATCCAGGGCCTGCGCGTGGTGGCCAAGGGCAGCAATGCGCGCGAACGCCGCCAATGGCTGGGCGACGTGGTCTCGGTGGCGCTGGGCGCGGTCTAGGCATACCGCGGCATTTCCGTGCCGCCGGTTTTTTTTGGTCTTTTCTGGAACGATCGTTCCATTTCAACCGCAACCGGAGTTTCCGAATGAGTTTCACCCCACCCCTGCCCGCCGGCGCCTGCCCCCAGGATGACGCCGACGGTTTACCGCTGGGCAAGCTGCTGGCCCTGGCGCTGGCGGGTTTCATCACCATCATGACCGAGACCGTGCCCGCCGGCCTGCTGCCGCAGATCGGCCGGGGCCTGGGCGTCTCCGAGGCGCTGGCCGGGCAATTGGTCACCCTGTTCGCGGCCGGCTCGGTGCTGGCGGCGATCCCCATCATCGCCGCCACCCGCGGCTGGAACCGCCGACCGTTGCTGTTGCTGGCGATTGCCGGCCTGTCCGCGTTCAACGTGGTCACCGCGCTGTCGACCCATTACGCGCTGACGTTGGCGGCGCGCTTTGCCGGCGGCATGGCGGCCGGGCTGCTGTGGGGCCTGTTGGCCGGCTATGCGCGCCGCATGGTGGCCTCGCGCCAACAGGGCCGCGCCCTGGCGGTGGTGGGCGCTGGGCAGCCGCTGGCCCTGTGCATCGGCGTGCCCGCCGGCGCCTGGCTCGGCGGCCTGATGGACTGGCGCGGCGTGTTCTGGCTGATGGCCGCCGTGTCGCTGACGCTGCTGCTCTGGGTGCGCGCGGCCGTGCCCGACTTCGCCGGCCAGGCCACGCGCCAGCGTCAACCGATCGCGCGCACCTTCCTGCTGCCGGGCATCCGCCCGATCCTGTTCGTGCTGTTCACCTGGATCCTGGCGCACAACGTGCTCTATACCTACATCGCGCCGTACCTGATCCACCTGGGCAAACCAGCCTCGGTCGACCTGGCGCTGCTGGTGTTCGGCGCCAGCGCGGTCGCCGGCCTGTGGCTGACCGGCATGCTGGTGGACCGGCGCCTGCGCCTGCTGACGCTGCTTTCGCTGGCGCTGTTCGCGCTGACCGCCTGCGCGCTGGGCCTGGCCGGCGGCAACCCGGCGGTGCTGTTGACCGGCGTGGCGTTGTGGGGCTTGAGTTTCGGCGGCGCGCCGACGCTGTTGCAGACCGCCCTCGCCGATGCCGCCGGCGAGCATTCCGACGTGGCGCAGTCGATGCTGGTCACGATCTTCAACCTCGGCATCGCCTGCGGCGGCATGCTCGGCGGCGCCCTGCTGGACACGGCCGGCGCCGGCTCCTTCACCTGGACCGTCGCCGCGCTGGCCGTGATCGCGCTGCTGGCCGCATGGCGCGCGCGCGATCACGGCTTCCGTCCCGGTCACCGGCGGTAGCGTCCGGCCACCGCCGCCAACGCCGCCAGCATGCAGGCGGCGGCCGCGAGCAGCGTGGCGGGCAAACCCCAGTGATCGACGCTGGCCCCGCCCGCCAGCGCGCCCAGCGCGATGGCCAGGTTGAACACGCCGACGAACAGCGACGTCGCCGCTTCGACCGCGCCGCGCGCGGCCTGCATCACCCAGGTCTGCAAGGCGACCGAGACGCCGCCGTACGACAGCCCCCACAGCAGCAGCAAGGCCGCGGCGGCGCCGCGCAGGTCGCCCAGCCAGGGCAGCAGCGCCAGGGTCGCCAGCAGGCCTAGCGTGATCGCCAGCAGCGTCGCGCGCGGATGCCGCGCCGCCGCGCCGCCCGCCACGAAGTTGCCGGCGATGCCGGCCACGCCGTAGGCGAACAGCAGCGGGCCGATCCAGTCCGCCGCGAACCCCGCCATCGTCTGCAGCACGGGACGCACGAAGGTGTAGGCCATGAAATGCCCCGCCACCAGGAACAGGGTGATGAACAGCCCGCGCCGCAGGCCTGGATTGCGCAGTTGATCCACCAATTGGCGCGCCGTGACCGACTGCGCCACCGGCAGCGGCGGCAACGCCAGCGCGGCGAACAGCAGCGCCGCCGCGCTCAGCGCCGCCATCGCGCCGAAGGCGCTGCGCCAGCCCGCCAGATTGCCGATCAACGCGCCCAGCGGCACGCCCAGCACCGACGCCACCGCCACGCCACCGAAGATGACCGCGGTGGCCATGCCGACGGACGCGGCGGGAACCAGCCGGCCCGCCAGGCCGCCGGCCACCGCCCAGATGCCGCCAATGCAGAGGCCGACCAGGACGCGCGCGGCCAGGAACCCTGCCAGGCCCGGCGCCAGCGCGCTGCCCAGGTTGGCAAGGGCCAGCAACAGCAGCAGGCCGCACAGGATCCGGCGCCGGTCGATGCCGCGCGCGCCGACCACCACCAGCGGCGCGCACAGCGCGGCCAGCAGGCCGGGCGCCACCATCAGCCAGCCCACGCGGCCCACCGACACGTCCAGGCTGGCGGCGATCGGCACCAGCAGCCCCACCGGCAGCATCTCCGTGGTGACGACGCAGAACGTCGCCATGCCGGCCGCCAGCACGCCGGCCCAGGCGCCGCGGGACGATTCGCCGCGCGCGGCGGCCGGATTCAGGGAAATACCGCGGGTCATGGAAAGCCTCTCGCCAAACAGGAACAGGAAAAGAACGCCGGGCGGGCGGTCGCGCCAGGCCGTCCGACGGCGCTGGCCCGGCCAGTCTACTGTTTCCATTTCGCTGATAAAGTAGGCTTTCAAAGAAACAAAAGGGACGAATCGTCGCCAATACGCCGCGACATCGCCGCCCTGCCCTGGAGCCGTTCCATGACGCCATCCGCCCCTCCCACCGGCATCGACCACCTCGGCGATGTGATCGCCTTCATCCGCGTCGCCGACGCGCAGAGCTTCACGCTGGCCTCGGAACGCCTGGGGCTGTCGCGCTCGGCCATCGGCAAATGCATCGCGCGGCTCGAACAGGGCCTGGGCGCACGACTGCTGCATCGCAGTACCCGCAGCGTCAGCCTCAGCGACGAAGGCCGGCTGTTCTACGAACACGCGCAGCGCATCGTGGCCGAGGTCGACAACGCCACCGGCGCCATGGCCAGCCGCCAGGAAACGCCGCGCGGCCGCTTGCGCATCGACCTGCCGGTGGCCCTGGGCCGGTTGCACATCCTGCCGCTGGTGGCCGACTACTTGCGGCAATGGCCCGAGGTCGAGGCCGACATCAGCTTTACCGACGACTACACCGACCTGGTGCGCGACGGCATCGACGTCGCCATCCGCATCGGCGGCGAGGTCGACAGCCGGCTGGTGCGTCGCGTGCTGGCGCCGCACCGGCTCATCACCTGCGCCGCCCCGGACTACCTGGCGCGCCACGGCGCGCCGGCCTCGCCCGACGACCTGGCGCGCCACCAGACCCTGGCCTTCACCCACATGGGCGCGCCAGTCCCGTGGCGCTACGCCGGCTCTGGCCAGGAACGCGCTGTCGCAGTCGCCGGCCGCCTGCGGCTGGGCAACACCGAGGCATTGCGCGATGCCGCATTGGCAGGCGCGGGCATCGTCCAGCTTGGCGCCTTCCTGGTGGGCGACGACCTGCGGCAAGGCCGCCTGGTGGCCGTGCTGGAGTCCCACGCGCCACCGGGCGCGCCCGTCTGCGCCGTGTATCCGCACCGGCGCCACCTGGCGCCCAAGGTGCGGTTGCTGATCGACGGCATCGTGGCGCGCTGGCAACACGGCGCGCCCTGGCCGGCGTGAGGGCCGCGCGTGCCGGCATGGCAATTGGGCTTCGGGAACAAACGTCCGGATGCGCACGGCGCCGCCCTCATTTGCATCAGCGATACCGATCATCTATATCCACTAAACTGATGCAAAACCTCTGGCGGGTGGTCCTGTCTAGAGTGCTGTCCGGTCTCCGCGGGACAGCGCTCCGGCGCAAGGGCGCCCGCCATCCGCGGCCCAGCCCGCGGTGCCTTGCCCTTGCCACCCGGAGTTTTTCTTGAGCGACATCTACCACTTCAGCCGCGGCACCGCCCCGCTGCTGATCTCCATTCCCCACCTGGGCAGCCAGCTTCCCGACGCCCAGCGTGCCCGCATGACCGCCGCCGGCCAACAGTCCGGCGACACCGACTGGCATCTGGACACGCTGTACCAGTTCGCCGACGCGCTGGGCGCGTCCGTGCTCGGCGCCCGCTATTCGCGGTACGTGATCGACCTGAATCGCTCGCCCGACGACGAAAGCCTGTACCCCGGCCAGACCAAGACCGGCCTGTGCCCGACCCATACCTTCCGCGGCGAGCCGCTGTACCTGAACGACACCAGCCTGACCGACGACGAGCGCTCGCACCGCCTGCAGACCTACTGGCAGCCCTATCACGCCAAGCTGCGCGAAGAGCTCGACCGCATCCGCGCCGAACACGGCACGGTGCTGCTGTGGGAAGCCCATTCCATCGCCAGCGTGCTGCCGCGCCTGTTCGAGGGCAAGCTGCCCGACCTGAACCTCGGCACCGCGGACGGCGCCAGTTGCGCCCCCGACATCCTCGAGGCCATCGCCGAGCGCCTGCCGGACTGCGGCTACACCTCGGCCGTCAACGGCCGTTTCAAGGGCGGCTACATCACCCGCCACTACGGCTCGCCGGCCGAGGACATCCACGCGGTGCAACTGGAAATGTGCCAGTCGACCTACATGGACGAGTCCTACCCCTATGGCTACCGGGCCAACGCCGCCGCCAAGGTCATCCCGGTCGTGGAAGGCATGGTGCGCGCCGCGCTGGCGCAGACGCTGGCGCGCAAGCGCTGACCCGCCACCGGACCGCGCCGATGCAGCGCCTGCCGTACCGCGACGCCGACCCCTACCCGGAGTGGAGCCTGCTGCTGACCTGGGTGGCGGTGGTGCAGGCGGCGTCGGTATCGGGCGCGGCGCAGTTGCTGGGCCTGTCGCAGGCCGCGGTATCGCAGCGGATCAAGCAGCTTGAGGCCGCGCTGTCCACCGACCTGCTCGACCGCAGCACGCGCCCGGCCCGCCCCACGCCGGCGGGCGACCTGCTGTTCGACCACGCGTCGCGACTGCTGGCGCAGGCCGGCGACATGACTGAAAGCGTGCGCAACCTGAGCCGCGCGCGCCGCAACATCGTGCGCGTCGGCTGCGTCGACTCGTTCGCGGGCACGCTCGGCCCCACCCTGATCCACGGGCTGTCCGGCACGTCGCGCCAGATCCGGCTCTGGTCGGGCATCACACCGGTACTGGACAAGCAACTGGAGGAACGCCTGCTGGACCTGGTCATCAGCACCAGCGCCGCCGCCGAGCCAACCGCCATCCGCAAGCTCGGGCTGTTCAGCGAGCCCTATCTGCTGGTGCTGCCTCGCGCCCTGCCGTGGGAGGGCGCGCCGTCGCTGGCGCAACTGGGACGCCGCAGCCAGTTCATCCGCTACAGCGCGCGCTCGCACATCGGCGCGGCCATCGACCGCCTGCTGGAAGCGCGCGGCATCGTCATTGAACGCACGTTCGAATTCGACAATACCGATCCCCTGCTCAGCCTGGTCACCGCCGGCCTGGGCTTTGCCATCAGCACGCCGCTGTGCATCTGGCAATCACGCCATTTCATCGACCAGCTACGGGTGCTGCCGCTGGCGCCCTGGCTGGACAAGGCCCGCGCCGACGACCCCGACCTGGCGCGCGCCTTCTATCTGGCGGCGCGGCCGCAAGAGGCAGGCAAGCTGCCGGCAGAGGCCCGCAACGTGATCCTGGTGGCGGTCGAGCGCCTGATGCAGCACGACATCGCGCCGGCGCTCGGCCTGCCGCCGGCCTCGCTGTGGCGCAGCCTGCGGCGCTGACCTGTCCGGACCGCCACGCCGCTCACGACACCGCGCCCCGGCCGTACCTGCCGGTCAGCAACGCCCCGCGCGCGAACCGCGCCAGCGCGTAGGGCGCCAGCGGCACATCCGTCGCCAGTCCCAGGGCTTCCTGCGCCAGCACCCGGCCGACCGCGGGCGACAGCTTGAAGCCGTGGCCGGAAAACCCGAATCCCGCCACCAGCCCCTCCACGCCGTCGATGCGGCCCAGCACCGGGTTCCAGTCCGGCGTCACGTCGTACACGCCGGTCCAGGACGATGCCAGGCCGGCCTCGGCATACGCCGGAAAGCGCGCCGCCACCTGCTCGCCAACCGCCGCCACGTAATCCAGCGGGATGTCGCCCTGCTCGGTCTGGCCGGGCGCCAGCGTTTCACCGGCCGTGCCCTCGCTGACCAGCATCTGGCTGCCGCCATAGCTGCGGCAGTACAGCATGCCGGGCGAAGCCAGGTCCTTGTAGACCGGCATGGAATAGGCATAGGGCGCCGCCGCGCATTCCAGCGCCAGCACCGCGTGGCGCTCGGGCGCCAGCGGCAGCGCCAGGCCGGTCCACGCCGCCAGTTCGGCGCTCCAGATGTTCTGGGTGCTGACGACCACGCCGCAGGCGTAGTCGCCCTCGGATGTGGCCACGCCGGTCACGCGCCCGCCTTGCCACGACAGGCCATGCACGGCGACGTTCTCGCGGATCGTGACGCCACGCCGGCGCGCCGCCCGGGCAAAGCTGGTGGCGACCAGATAGGCGTCGGCGAAGCCGGCGTCGGGCTCGAAGCCGATCAACGCGGCGTCGCGGAAATCGGCGATCGGAAGCAGATCGCGCGCCTGCGCCGCGTCCAGCCGCTGCACCGGAATGCCCTGCGCCTGCTGCTGCGCCAGCGCCTCGGCCAGCGGCGCGCGCTTGTCGTCGTCGGCCGCCGCGATCAGGTAGCCGCAGCGCACCAGGCCGCTGGCCGCGTCTTCGTCGCCGACATAGGCGGCGAAATCGGTGAAGGCGCCCCACGAGCGCCGCGCCAGCTCGACGTTTTCGCGCACCGAATAATGGGTGCGCAGGATGCCCGATGACTGCGCCGTGGTGCCGGCGCCGACGGTGGCGCGGTCCAGCACCAACACGCTGTTCGCGCCCAGGGCCGCCAGGTGGAAGGCGACCGAACTGCCGACCACGCCCGCGCCGATCACAATCACGTCATAACGCTTCATGCCCACGCTCCCCAGGGAAGAATGGCGGCAGTGTGACGCCGGCGGCGGCCGGCGGCCTCTACATCAGCGCGACAAATATTGAATAAAAGCGCGGCTTCATGCGCGCTCCGTCTTCTGCGACAGCCGCCAGCGCATCAGGTCGTCCGCGCCGGGGCCGGCTTCCACCCGCAGGTCCTGGTGGCGCACGCGCGCGCCGGAGCCTTCCTCGACCAGCCCCAGTTCGACGCGGCGGCCGGTCTGCGCGTTCATGAAGCGCAGCGGCGATCCGCCGTCAGGCCGCCATTGGTCGCCGACCTGGGCCAGCGCCTGCAGCACCAGCGCGATGTCGCGGCCCTTGGCGGTGGGCAGGTATTCATGGCGGTCGGGACCGCTCTGGTACAGGCGGCGCTCGATCAGCCCGTTCTGTTCCAACTGCCTGAGCCGGTCGGCCAGCGTCGCGTTGGCGATGCCGGTCGAACGGCGCAGGTCGTCGTAGCGCCGCAGGCCGAGCACCAAATCGCGCAGGATCAGCATGGCCCAGCGGTCGCCGACGGCATCGAGCACCGTGGCGATGGAGCAGACCATTCCTTCAAAACTCTTGGAGCGCATGGATTCCCTTTGCCGTGCCGCCGGAGCGCGGCCATCGCAGTATCGCAGCCGCGCGGACAACGCTCAAGCGTCCCTGCCGCGGCCTTTGCTTTACAACTTCAATAATTGAAGTCAATAATTATACCTACTGCTCGACACAGCCCTTTTCCCCTGCCGCCCTTGCCGGACGGCCTTTGCCCCTTCCCCGAAAGGAACCCCCGCCATGCCGCTCTGGAACATCTATCACCCGCAGGACGCCTTCTCCGACGAAGACAAGCAGGCCATCGCCGAGCGCATCACTGCGCTCTACACCGACCTGCCGAAGTTCTACGTCGGGCTGGTATTCCATCCCGTGCCCAGGTCCTCGTTCTTCATCGGCGGCGAACGCGCCGACGACTTCGTGCGCATCTCGGTCGACCATATCGCCCGCCAGATCCACGAGGACGAGACCCGGCGCCGGTTCCTGGCTGCGGTTGGCCGGCTGCTGGCCCCGTATGTCGCGGACCGCGGGCTGCGCTGGGAAATCCATATCGATGAAACGCCGTTCGGCCTGTGGACCATCCAGGACATGCGTCCGCCCGTGCCCGGCACGCCGCAAAGCGAGCAATGGCGCGCCGACAACCGGCCGACCGCGCCAGCCTGACGGCGCCGCTCCCGGCGTGACCGCAGCAGCCTGCCGCGCTCGGATGCCTTGTGGTTCCGCCGCTGCGGCGCGTCGGCGCGGCCGCGCTAGCGCGCGGCGATGACCGGGTCACGCCACGCCACCGTGGCCCCGCGCCCTTCCTCTGCCAGGAATTCCACCAGCGCCGGCAGCGACGCGTCCATCGGCCGATTGGCGTGGATGCGCATCACGTAGCCCCACGAGCCCGGCATGCGCAGGCCCGGCGTCAGCGCCACCAGCCGGCCGCTGGCCAGTTCCTCGTCGATCAGCGGCGCGCGTCCCAGCGCGATCCCGACGCCGGCCGCGGCCGCCGCCACCACCGTGCTCAGGCCGCTCAGCACCAGCGGATCCTGGCCGGCGCTTTCCGCCAGGCCCAGGCGTGGGCGCCAGGTGCGCCAGTCGGTCTCCGGGCTGTCGATGTGCTTTTCCTCGAGCCAGCGATGACGCGTGAAGACGGCGGGATCGTCGCGCTCGTCAGGCGCGACCAGCGCCGGGCTGCACACCGGCACCACGGTTTCCGTCATTAGCGGAATGTCGCCGGGCGCGGCCAGGTGCGGCCCCAGGGCGCGCACGTGCAGGAACGCCAGGTCGATGTCCTGGGCCTTCCAGGCCGGGTCCTGGCTGGCGTGCAGGAACACCTGGATATCGATGTCGGGGTGCAATTCGATGAAGCGGCCGATACGCGGCGCCAGCCACAGCGCCGCCAGCGACGGATTGGCCGACACGTTCAGGTTGTAACGCCGTTTGCCGCGGGCGCTGGCCCGGGCATTGCGGCAGGCGGTCTCCAGCAGGGTCAAGGCCTGTTGTACCGAAGCCAGCAACGCGGCGCCGGCCTCGGTGGTTTCCGCGCGGCGCACCGTGCCGCCCCGGCGCAACAGGCTCACGCCCAGGTCGGCCTCCAGCGCGCGCAACTGGTGGCTGACGGCGCTCTTGGTGACATTGAGCTCGGCCGCGGCGCGGCTGAGGCTGCCCAGGCGGGCGACGGCCTCGAAGGCGCGCAGCGCCGCCAGCGGCGGCATATGGGTGGGCAGGGTCGACATGGGTTGAGTTTATCTCAACCCATGATTGAATAACTATCGCTATCGCCAGCGCGCCGGATGCGTGACCATGCAGGCTCTGGAGGGAGCATTGATATGTATTTCGATTCGAGGCTTTGGCAACTGACCGCGGGGCTGCGCGCCGGCATGGCGGGCGGCATTTTCCTCGGCCTGCTGGCATTGGCGGCGGGCATCGCCCGCTATGTGTTCCTGGGCCAGTTGCTGGCAAGGGTGTTCGACGGCGCGCCCTGGCAGGACTGGCTCGCGCCGGCCCTGTGCGCCGGCGCCATGGTGCTGCTGCGCGCCCTGCTCGACCACCTGCGCACGGTGCAGGCCAACCGCTGCTCGGCCCAGGTACAGCAGACGCTGCGCGCGCGGCTCTACGATCGCATCGTCGCATTGGGGCCGGCCTGGTTCGCCAACCAGCGCACCGGCGGCGTGATGCTGACGGTGGTGGACGGCGTGGAGCAACTGCAGACCTTCTTCGGCCAATACCTGCCGCAGGTCGCCATCGCCGCGGCCGCGCCGTTCGCCATCTTCGCCGTCATCGCCTTCTGGGACGTGCCGACCGCGCTGGTGTTCCTGGTGGCGGCGCTGTTCGCGCTGTTCGGGCCGATGGCCGTGCACATGCTCGACCGCCGCGCCAGCCTGGCGCGCACGCGCTCGCTGAACGAGTTCGGCGAGGAATTCCTGGACGCCGTCCAGGGCCTGCCGACGCTCAAGTCGTACGGCCAGGGCAAGACCTTTGGCCAGCGCCTGGCCGCGCGCGCCCGCGCCCTGTCGGACAACACCTTCTGGGTGCTGTCGGTGAGCCTGCTGACGCGCGGCATCAGTGACCTGGGCGTGGCGCTGGGCGCCGCGCTGGCGCTGACGGTCGGCGCCTGGCGCGTGGCCGCCGGCGACATGAGCGTGGAAGCGCTGCTGATCGTGCTGATGGCCGGCACCGAGATCTTCCGCCCGCTGCGCGACCTGCGCTCGGTGCTGCACCGGGGCATGCTGGGCCAGTCGGCCGCCGCCAGCATCCACGCGCTGATGGACGCGCAGCCGCTGACCGCCGCCCCCGCCGTGCTGGCGGGCTCCGCCCCCGCGCGGCTCGACCCCACCATCGAATTCGACGCGGTGGCGTTCTCGTATTCGCCGCAACGCCCGGCGCACCAGGGCCTGTCGTTCCGCGTCGCCGCCGGCGAACGCGTCGGCATCGTCGGCCCCAGCGGCGCCGGCAAATCCACCATCGTGCGCCTGCTGCTGCGCGAATGCGTGCCGCAGGCCGGCGCCATCCGCGTCGGCGGCCACGACGTCAACCAGCTCGACACGCAGACGCTGCTGGGCCAGATGGCGCTGGTCAGCCAGGACATCACGCTATTCCACGGCACCATCGATGAGAACCTGCGACTGGGCCGGCCCGACGCCAGCCACGAACAGGTACGCGCCGCCGCCCGCGCCGCCAATATCGACGACTTCATCATGGCGCTGCCGCAGGGCTATGCCACCCGCATCGGCGAACGCGGCCTGCAACTGTCGGGTGGCCAGCGCCAGCGTGTGGCGATCGCCCGCGCGCTGCTGCGCGACGCGCCCATCCTGATCCTGGACGAGGCGCTGTCGTCGGTCGACACCGAGAACGAAGCGCTGATCCAGCAGGCGCTGGACCGCCTCATGGCCGGCCGCACCACGCTGATCCTGGCGCACCGCCTGGCCAGCGTGATCGGCGCCGACCGCTGCCTGGTGCTGGACCAGGGCCGCGTGGTCGAGCAAGGCCCGCATGATGCGCTGATGCGCCAGCATGGCCTGTATTACCGCCTGATGCACGAACAGGCCCTGGCCTTGAGCGCGCCGAGCGCGCCGCTCGTCGCCACGGCGCGCGACACCACGCCCGCCGCGCACGCCACTGACGATGAATCCGGCGGCCAGGGCCCGGCGCTGCGCCCGCTGGACGCCGACGCCGAACAGGTCGGCTGGCGCGCCACGCTGGCCACGCTGCTGTCGGTGGTGCAACCGTGGCGCGGCACCCTGATCGCCACCATCCTGCTGGGCGTGGCGCGCGTGGCCGCCTTCATCGGCGTCGGCGTGCTGAGCGCGCTGGTGGTGGCCGCCATCCGCGACGGCCGCGACACGTCGGCGCTGATCATCGGCCTGCTGATCGCCGCGCCGCTGGCCGCGCTGTTCCACTGGCTCGAATCGTGGCTGGCGCACGCCATGGCCTACCAGTTGCTGGCGGACATGCGCGTCAAGCTCTACGACAAGCTGGAGCGGCTGGCGCCCGCCTATCTGCTGCAACGCCGCTCGGGCGACCTGGTGGCGCTGGCGACGCAGGACGTGGAGATGGTCGAGTACTTCTACGCCCACACCATCGCCCCGGCCATCGTCTCGGTGCTGGTGCCGCTGTCGGTGCTGGGCTTCCTGGCGTTCTACAGTTGGCCGGTGGCGCTGGCGCTGCTGCCGTTCCTGGCCTATGCGCTGGTGTCGCCGGTGCGCGGCCGCCGCAAGGTCGACGCGCTGGGCGACCGCGCCCGCCACGCCCTGGGCGAGATGAGCGCGCACACCACCGACACCATCCAGGGCCTGGCCGACCTGACCGCCTTCCAGGCCACCGGCCGCCGCCGCGAGGAATTCCTCAGGGTCGCCGACCAGTACCGCGTGCGCCGCCTGGACATCCTGCGCGACCTGTCGCGCCAGACCGCCTGGTTCGAGACCGCCATGGGCCTGGGCGGGTTGGCGGTGGCCGTGGTCGGCGCGCTGCAGGTGTCGGCCGGCGCCCTCTCGGCAAGCATGCTGCCGCTGCTGGTGCTGATCGCGCTGGCGACCTTCCTGCCGGTGTCGGAGATCTCGCAGGTCAGCCGCCAACTGGCCGACACCATCGCCGCCACCCGCCGCCTGCACGTGGTCAACAACGAACCCGAGCCGGTCACCGACGGCCCGCTGCCGCCGCCGGCGGCGCCGCACGGCCTGTCGCTGGCGTTCGACCACGTGTATTTCACCTATCCCGGCAAAAGCCAGGACACGCTGCGCGACCTGAGCTTCACCGTGCCGGCCGGCGCCACCGTGGCCGTGGTCGGCGCCTCGGGCGCGGGCAAGAGCACCGTGGCCAGCCTGCTGCTGCGCTTCTGGGATCCGCGCCAGGGCGCGGTCAAGCTCGACGGCGTGGACGTGCGCCAACTGCGGCTGGACGGCCTGCGCGAACGCGTCGCGCTGGTGACGCAGGACACCTACCTGTTCAACGACACGCTCGAAGGCAACATCCGCCTGGCGCGCCCCGACGCCAGCCCCGAGGAACTGGCGCGGGCACTGGAACAGGCCGCGCTCGGCGATTTCGTGCGCAGCCTGCCCGAAGGCCTGGCCACGCGCGTCGGCGAGCGCGGCATGCAGTTGTCGGGCGGTCAGCGCCAGCGCATCTCGATCGCGCGCGCCTTCCTGAAGAACGCGCCGGTGCTGATCCTGGACGAAGCCACCTCGCACCTGGACACCCTGTCGGAGATGCAGGTGCGCGGCGCGCTGGACGTGCTGATGCGGCACCGGACCACGCTGGTGATCGCGCACCGCCTGGCCACCATCCGCGACGCCGACCTGATCCTGGTGCTGGACAACGGCACCCTGGCCGAGGCCGGCACCCATGACCAACTGCTGCGCAAGCAAGGCGCCTACGCCCGGCTTGCCAGCCACCAGGGCGCGCGCGACCTTACCGCCGGTAGCGCAACGTCTCTTCCGACGTAGCGTTGCGCCGCACCTCGTCCGCCGTGAACCACACCCGCTTGCTGCCGAAGGTGTTGTACAGGTCGAACTGGTCGCGGGTGTGCGGCGACGGGGTGCCGTCCGGCGCGACGAAGCCGCTCTGCCCCGGCGCCACCACGTCCACCGCCCGCACAGATTTGCCGTCGAACACCGTCATGTTGTTCTCGGTGCCGCGGTTCTGCGTGGCCGGGTAGCTCAGCACCGCCTTGGCGTCGGCCTGCGGCACGCCCAGGAAGTTCTTGGGCGCGAACACCATCGGCGGCGCCGGGATCTTCCACGCGGCCGGATCCTGCCCATAGGCCTGGCGCAACGCCGCCAGCGCATCGTCCAGCGCCGCCAGGATGACGTCGTCGGCGCGCGCGCCGTTGAAGAAGTCATAGCGCTGCGGCACCCCGGCCTCGGGGCCGGCCAGGGCGTTGAACAGCACCTTGACGCCGGCGGTCAGGTTGAGCGAACCGGTGGCCGGCGCCTGCGGCGTCGGGTAGCCGGTGGCGCTGTACCACTTGAAGAAGTCGGCCGGCATCTCGTCGGCCAGCGTGCGCTTGAGCATGGCGCGCAGCCAGGCGTCCATCACCGCCGGACCGGCGTTGTCGAAGTAGCCCGGCTGGCGCTCGCTGGTCGCCATGCCGTCCCACGCCGCCAGCCCCGCCACCAGCCGCGCGCGCGGATCGTCGGCCGGCAGCCCTCGCACGGCGCGCTGCAGGAACGGCAGGAAGTGGCGGCGGTTGACGTCGGCGTAGCTGGTAGTGCGGATCAGGTCCCACATCTGCTGCGCGCTGACCTTGCCGCCGTTGGCGGTCATGGCCTTCAGGCGCGTCTCGATCTCGGCGTAGCGGTCGGCCTGGCCCCAGACGATGGCGAACAGGTCGGTGGACGGGTAGCCGCGCATCGGCTGGTTGTTCCAGTTGGCGATGAAGCCCTGGCGCGGGTTGTAGACCTGCGGATTGGTCGAGAACGGCAGCAGGCCCTGCCAGTCCATCTCGCCCGTGCCCGGCACCGGCAGGCGCGGGTCGTGGCCCGGGCGGCGCCTTGGATAGAAGCCGGTATGGGCGTAGCCGATGTTGCCGCGGTCGTCGGCGTAGTACCAGTTGATGGTCAACGCGTGGCGCGCCGCCTGCGCCTTCCATTGTTCCCAGTTGGCCGACTGCGTCTTGCGGGTCCAGGCCATCAGCGACTGCAATTCGAAGCCTTCCCAGGCGCGCGCCTTGGCGTAGGCCACGTGCTGCGCGTCGTCGAACTTGACGATCAGGCCGTGCACGCTGCGGTACACGTCCAGCGTCACCGGCGCCGCGTCCTTCACCAGGATCAGGTCGGTGCGTTTTTCCAGCGTCTTCCATTGCCCGTCGTGGAAATAACGGGTGCGGTCGGCCGGATCGAGCTTTTCCGCGAAGATGTCGACGTCATCGCCGAAACCGGCGGTCGAGCCCCAGGCCACATGCGCGTTGTGGCCGAACAGAATGCCGGGATAGGCGAACGGCGTGTTGCCGACCACGTCGAAGCCGGCGCCGTGCAGGCCGATGCCGTAGGTGTAGGCCGGGTTCCACCAGCCGAACTGCGGGCCGTTCAGCAGGATCGAACGGGCGTCCTTGGCATGGTCGCGGCCCACGATCCACATGTTGCTGGTGGTGGGAAAGCCGGCGATGCCCGGCTGGCCCGATTGCGCGTACTGCTCCGCCAGTTGCGCCCGCAGTGTCGCCGGCGCGCCATCGACCACGCCGCGCGTGGCCGGATCGCGCACCACGCGTTCGAGCATCGGCGGCGTGCCGTCGTAGCGCGGCAGCGCGTAGGCCAGCCTGTCCGCGCCGTCCGGCTGGAACACGGCCGGCTGGTAGCTGCCCGCTTCGGGCGGCACCGTGGTCGGCGCGCGGCTGTCGGTCAGCCAGCGCAGTTGGTTGAAGATGCGCATGGCCTCGGCGTCGCCGTGCCTGTCCTTGAGCGCCGTCAGCAGCGCCAGGTTGTCGATCTCGCTGTTGGCGTCCGAGAAGCGGTTGGCCATGGTGCCGATGAAGATCATCGCCACGTCGTAGGCGGTCCAGTCGGCCGGCGCGAAGCCCAGGTCGTTGAACTCCTTGGGCATCAACGTGCCGGGCTCGGCCCGCACCCGCGCCAGCCAGGCGTTCATGCCGGCCGCGTAGCCGTCCAGCACCTGGCGGTCCGAGGCCGGCAGCGCCGCCAATTGGCGTTGGATGCGCTCGGGCGAGAAATTGGCGCGGATCGACTTGTCGAACCCCACCATCGACGCGCCCAGCACCTCGGCCACCCGGCCCTGGGTGCTGCGGCGCGCCATCTCCATCTGGAACAGCCGGTCCTGCGCCACCGCGTAGCCGTAGCCATAGAAGATGCCGTACACCGTGTCCGCATAGACGTGCGGCATGCCATAGGCGTCACGCCGGATCGTGACCTTGCCATCGGCGCCCTGCGGCGGCGCCGCGACGGCCTCGGCGGCCTGTCCGGCGGCCGTCGCCACGGGTTGCGCCACGGCCTGCGCCGCCATCGCGGGCAGGCACGAACTGGCCGCCAACAGGGCGGCCGACAACACATGCTGCTTCATTGAATCTGTCTCCGTATCGAATGGGACCGCGCCGCGAGCCTGCCGCGGGCGATGGCGGCGCCTCTGCCGGGCGCCGTCCGCGGACCATCATACGGAGGCCCAATCTATAATTCCAATGCATTTGATTCATATGATTCATGCGGTTGGCACATGGACTTCCAGAAACTCAAGCACCTGCTCGCCGTGGTCGAACACGGCACCTTTTCGCGCGCCGCCGACAAGGTCAACCTGTCGCAACCCGCGCTCAGCCGCAGCATCCAGGCGCTGGAGGCCGAGCTTGGCCTGCCGCTGCTGGACCGCGGCACCCGCCAGGTGCGCCTCACGCCTTACGGCGCCTGCGTCGCGGAACGCGCCCGCCGCATGCGCTACGAAGAAGCCGAGCTGCGGCGCGAGCTCAAGACACTGGCCGGCGGCGAATCGGGCACCCTGTCTATCGGACTCAGTCCCACCCCCGCCTCGCTGTTGCTGACGCCGTTCCTGGCGCACATGGCCGCTCGCCATCCGCAGGTGCGCGTGGCGGCCGAACTCGGCACCACCGCCACCCTGCTCGATCTGCTGCGCGCCGAACGCATCGACGCCATGGTCTGCGACGCCCGCATGCTGTACGGCGCCGCCGACATCGAGACCCGGCCGCTCGCGCCCCTGCGCGCCGGCATGGTCTGTCGCAAGGATCACCCCATCCTGGCCCACCGCCGCCCCACCATCGATCACATCCGCCAGTACCCCGTCGCCTCCAGCACCCTCAGCCCCGAGGTCGCCCTGCGCCTGGCCGAAACCCTCGGCCCCGCCGGCGCCCCCGAGCAGATGGTCAGCGTGCGCTGCGAAAGCCTGGCCCCCCTGGTCCACCTGGCCCTCGCCACCGACACCCTGCTGCTGGGCGTCATCTGCGTCACCCGCCGGGAGCAGCAGGCCGGCCAGCTCGTGGAAGTGCCGCTGCCGCCCGATCCCCAGCGCCAGGGCCACTACGTCCTCGCGCGGCTGGCCGGCCGCAGCCCGCTGAAGGCGCAGGACGCGCTCTACAGCTACACGCAGCAGTGCTGGAGCGGCTTTGCCGGATTTCGCGCGAAGCAGCCGGCGGCGCGGCCGCGGCCAGGGCCGGTCAAGGACCCGTGACGCGCGTGATCCAGTACGGCGCGAGATAGCCGAGCAGGACGCCCAGCGCGACAGCCAGCAGGTAGCCGTCGATGCCGGCGCCGAGCAGGGCCGCGACCAGCAGGCATCCCGCCACGGCGCAGCCGACCTGCCACAGCGCCGGATAGCGGAACGCTTTCGGCTCGATGGCCGGCGCCCCGATCGCGCCGAAGATGGCGCCGGTCAGCGCCAGCCAGATCACGCTTTCCAACGAATAGCCCGTGGTCCAGCCGCCGACGACGGCAAACAGCGCGGCGAAGATCAGGCAGGCCGCAAGGGCCAGTCTGATGCCGGCCGACAGGGTGCGTTTCATGTCATTTTCCTTGGCGCATGGGTGGCCAAGTGTATCCGTCCCGGCCGCCGCATCGCGCCTCACCCGTCCGCGCCTCAGCCGCCGTCCGGCAGCCACTCCTCCAACGTCACCTCGAACGTCATACAGACAGGGTTCGCCCCAGGGACGAACACCCCGCCGTGCACCCGCCCCGCCGGGTCCGCCACCACCCCCGACAGCGAGGCCACCACCGACCCGTCCGCCTGCGCGCGCACCTCTCCCGCCAGGCTCACGATCTCCACCGCCGGCCCCTCAAGCTGCCGCACCTCCCCGCCCCGCGCATACAGGCAGGCATCCACCAGGCTCCCAAGCGCGCCGCGCACGAAGGCATTGCGAAACCCCTCCGCCAGGCACAGCTTCTCGACCCCCTGCACCAGATCCTCGTTGGGCCCGATGCGCGCATACGCCACCCGCCCCATGCTTCCGCTTTCGACCTCGGCCGGCATCATCGTCAGATCTCCCGCGGCTGCAGTAGCCGCAAATTGGTTTCGGCGTCATAAGTGGCGCGCAGTTCGAAGCCTTCCAGCGCCGTCACCAGCACCGTCACCGGCCCCGCGCCCACGATCGATGTCTGCGGAATCAGGTGCCCGCCCAGCAGCGCCCCGCCCTGATCGCAGAACGCGGCGTGACAGTGCACCAGCGGCTCGCCGTTGTCGCCCTTGCCCAGCGTGGCGTTGCCGAAGATCAGCGTGGCCGCGCCCGCCGCGATCGGCGCGGTGTACGCCACCACTCGCAGATGCGCCGGGTCCGGCGGCGCGGTGCAGTAGTCGAGATGGCTGAATTCGCCGCTCAGCAGCGTCATCGAGGCGTTCTCCACGCCCAGCGGCGCCAGGCCATTGACCAGCGCCTCGAACAGGCTGGCGCCGGGCTGCAGCGCCAGCCGGACATGGCGGCCGCGCCGCGCGCAGCGGCTGTGTATCCGTACCGGGTTGAAGGCTCCCGGGTGTATCAGCGTCCTGGGGCGGGGCAATACTGGTGATCCCCGCAACGAACGATCCACGGTGGTGGTTCGCATGATGTGCACTCCGTGCGCTTGTGGCGCAAGATGGGAATGAAAGCTGAAAACGCGGGCGTCAATGCACCGCCGGCAGCATGCCCGCCGCGGTGAAGCCGCCGTCCACACAAATCACCTGCCCCGTCACGTAGCTGGACAGCGAATCGTCGAGCAGCCAGCCGATGGTGCCGTTCAGTTCCTCCGGCGCGGCGTAGCGATGCTGCGGCACCACCTGGCGCCAGGCCGCGCGCGCCTCGTCGGTATGCATCTGCCCCACCAGCGGCGTCTCGATCGGCCCCGGCGCCACCGCGTTCACGCGGATACCGTACGCGGCCAGTTCCACCGCCATCACCCGCGTCAGCGTCACCACGCCTCCCTTGGAAGCCCCGTACGCCGCGCGGCCCGCGTTGCCGCGGATGCCCGACACGGACGCGATGTTGACGATCGAGCCGCGGCCGCGTTCGCGCATGCGCCGGGCCGCCTCGCGCGCCACCACGAACGAGCCCACCAGGTTAACTTCCAGGATCCGCCGCAGCAACGCCGTGTCCGTCTCCAGGAACGGCACATCGCGGCCGATGCCGGCCGAGTTGACCAGCCCGGCGATCGGACCGAAATCGGCTTCCAGTCGCGTCATGACCTCGGTCACCTGCGCCTCGTCGGATACGTCCAGCCGCACGCACCCCAGGCGTTCCGCGGGCGCCAGGCCCCGCACCTCGTCCAGCCGTTCCTGCGACACGTCCGCCACCAGCACCCGGCGTCCCGCGCCCAGCAGGCCCCGCGCGACGGCCAGGCCGATGCCCGACGCGCCCCCCGTGACCAGCACCGCTTCCTGCGCTCCATCCATGATTCGGTCTCCTCGTTGTCTGCTCGCAATGTGTTCGCGATGTCCGCACCCTCTTGCGCGGCCGCCGCGCGGCGGCTCCGTTTCCTAGGCGGGCGCCAGGCAGCCCCGCTCGCGCAGGGCCTCGCGCACCAGCTTCTTGGTGATCTTGCCGTAGCCCGACCGCGGCAGCGCATCCCAGAAGAACACCTGGCGCGGCAGCTTGTAGCGCGCCATGCGCGATCCGAGCCAGGCCAGCAGGGCCTCCTCTTCCAGTGTCTCGCCGGGTCGCAGCACGCACACCATCACCCCCACCTCGCCCCACACCGGATCCGGCACCCCCAGCACCGCCGCCTCCGCGATCGCCGGATGCGCCAGCACCTTTTCCTCGACCTCGCGCGGATAGATATTGGAGCCGCCCGAGATGTACATGTCGGATTCGCGGCCGGTGATGTAGAGGTAGCCCGCGTCGTCCAGGTAGCCCAGGTCGCCGGTGCGGAACCAGCCGTTGCGGAAGGCCTTGGCATTGGCGCCCGGGTTGTCGTAATAGCCGGCGAACACCGCCGGCCCGCAGACGCAGATCTCGCCCGTCCGGCCCGCCGGCAACGGATTGCCGGCCTCGTCCTGGATGCTGACCTGCATGCCGATGCGCTCGTAGCCGCAGGTGCCCACGCGCGCCTCGGGGCCGTCGCCATCATGGTGCTGCTCCGGCGGCAGCACGGTGATGTTGCCCGTGACCTCGCCCAGCCCGAAGTACTGCACCAGCACCCGGCCCAGCTTGGCCAGCGCGCGCTTCTGGTCTTCGCGGTACATGGGCGCGCCGGCGTAGATCACGTAGCGCAGGCTGGAGTGGTCGAAGGCGTCCACCGCCGGGTGCTCGACCAGCAGCTTGACGATGGTCGGCACGGTGAACATGTTGGTCACCCGGTGCGCCTGCACCAGGCGCCAGGCCTCTTCCGGGTCGAAGCGCTCGCCCTCGGGCAGCACGGTGGCGGCGGCGCGCGCCACCTGGGTCAGGAAATGGATGCCCGCGCCATGCGACAACGGCGCCACCACCAGGCTGACGTCGTGCTCGGTGGTGCCCGGCATCAGATCGCACAGGTGGTTGGTCAGCACGAAGGCCATCTGCCCATGCGTCAGCACCGCCGCCTTCGGATGGCCGGTGGTGCCGGAGGTAAAGAAGAACCAGCAGGGATCGTCATAGTCCACGTCGGCGCAGGCCGCCGGCGCGTCATCCAGATGCGCCGCGATCAGGGAAGCGGTGTCGGCCTCGCCGAACTCGCCGGGACCCAGCCGCGCCAGCAAGGCCAGGTCGGGCATGGCCTGCGCCACGGCCGCCGCGTGCCCGGGGGACTGGCCTTCGCACAGGAAGGCCTTGACCCCGGCCGCCCGCGCCAGATAGACCGCCTCGTCCGGCGAGATGCGGCAATTGGTCGGCACCCAGACCGCGCCCAGCCGCAGCACGGCGAACAGGGTTTCGGCGAACGCGAAGCTGTTGCGCGCGTGCACCAGCACCCGGTCGCCCTTGCCCACGCCGCGCTCGGCCAGCGCCCGCGCCAGGGCGGCCGTGCGCGTGTCCAGCTCGCGCCAGTTCAGGCGGGCCTCGCCGCAGACCAGCGCTGCGCGCGTGGGGTGGCGGCGCGCCGCCTGCACCAGGAAATGCGCCAGGTTCATCACCCGCCGCGATACCGGCGCCACGCCGCCGGGCGGCGCCGCGACCTGCTGCAACGGGCCGCTCATTTGACGCGCTCCAGGATGCTGACGTAATTGGCCACGGCCGCGCCGCCCATGTTGAAGACGCCGGCCAGCGTCGCGTCCGGCACCTGCATGGCGCCGGCCTCGCCGGCCAGTTGCAGACACGCCATGACGTGCAGCGACACGCCGGTGGCGCCCACCGGATGGCCCTTCGCCTTGAGCCCGCCCGACGGGTTGACCGGCAGGCGTCCGCCCTTCTGCACCCAGCCTTCCCGCAGCGCCCGCACGCCGTGGCCGCGCGGCGCCAGGCCCATGGCCTCGTACTCGATCAGTTCGGCGATGGTGAAGCAGTCATGCGTCTCCACCAGGCTCAGGTCATCCAGGGTCGCGCCGGCATCGGCCAGCGCCTCACGCCAGGCGCGCGCCGCGCCCTCGAACGCGATCGGATCGCGCCGGCTCAGCGGCAGGAAGTCATTGACGTGGCGCCGGGCGCGAAAGCCGATGGCGCGGCGCAGGCCCGCCGCGGTTTCCGCGTCGGCCAGCACCAGCGCCGCCGCGCCATCGGAAATAGGCGAGCAATCGGTACGGCGCAACGGCGCCGCCACATAAGGGTTTTTCTCGGAGACGGTATTGCAGAACGCGAAGCCCAGGTCCTTGCGGATCTGCGCGTAGGGGTTGTCCAGCGCATTGGCGTGGTTCTTGGCCGCGATGCGGGCCAGCGCCTCGCCGTGGTCGCCATGGCGCTCGAAATAGGCGGTGGCGATGCGGCTGAACACGCCGGCAAAGCCGCCCGGCAGGTTGGCCTCTTCCTTGCGGTAGCTGGCATTGAGCAGAATGTCGCCGGTGTCCTCGGTGGAACGCGCGGTCATCTTCTCGGCCCCCACCACCAGCGCCACGCGGCCGCGTCCGGCCTCGATGAAATCCATGGCCGCGTACAGCGCGGCCGAGCCGGTGGCGCAGGCATTCTCCAGCCGCGTCGCCGGCACATACGCCAGCGCCGGCTCGGCCAGCGCCACCAGCGCCGCCTGGAAATCCTGTTTCTGGAAACCGCTGTTCATGACGCCGGCATAGATGCCGTCCACCGCCTCGGGGCTGATGCCCGCGTGGTCGAGCGCGGCGCCGGATACCCGCGCCATCAGGCTTTCGGTGTCGGGGTCGTCGAGTTTGCCGAACGGGGTGTGCGACCACCCCACGATGACGGCACGCTTGCTCATTGCTGTCTCCTCTGTTGGCAGCCCCGCCCCGCCGGCACGGCGGATCAGGGCCTGGGCTTGGCGGCCTGCGGGCGCGCCCGCGCCTCGCGGCCTGCCGGGTTGGCCTGCGCAAGCAGGCGTTTGGCCTCGCGTGACAACAGCTTGGCCAGTTGGAACTGTCTTTCCTCGTCCATGCGCGATTCGACCGCGGCGATGCTGAGCGCGCCCAGCACGTGTCCCTGTTCATCGCGCAGCGGCATGCCGATGCCCCACGAGCCCGGCACCACCAGGCCGCGGTTGACGGCATAGCCCTGCTCGCGCACCTCATCGACCAGCGTGCGGATCAGCGCCACGGAGTAATGCGGATAGCGCCGCTCGATCAGGGCCGCATTGGCCTGCAGGCAGGCATCGACCTCGTCGTCGGGCAACGCCGCCAGGATCGCCAGGCTGCCGGCGCCGATGCCCAGCGGATGCCGGTCGCCCGGCAGCAGCACGTGGGTCTTGAGCGGATAGTCGCCATCCTCGCGCAGCACGCAGACCGCGAACACGTCGCGGCGCAGTGAAAAGAAGGCGGAATCGCCGCACTCGTGCGCCAGTCGCGCCACCACCGGCGCGGCCAGCCGGTTGATGCCGAAGCGCTCGCTGGCGATGTTGCCCAGCACGTGGCATTCGGGGCCCAGAAAGTAGCGGCGGCTGGCCAGGTCCTGTTCGACCATGCCTTCGGCGGCCAGGGCGGCCAGGATGCGGTGCACGGTGGGCTTGCTCATGCCCGTGTCGCGCGTCAACGCCAGCAGGCCCGCGCCTTCGCCGCGGGTGCGCGACACCGCGCGCAGCACCAGCATGGCGCGGGATATCGCCTGAGTGCCACCGACCTGGGATGAGGTCTCCGTCACGTCTCCGCCTGTGTTTTCATCAGGTCCATTTTGTGGACCATCAATATGATTTTGTTTTTTCATTCTGCACCAGTTTTATTGATTTACGCTAGTGAATCAATGTGATTAAATGAATTTAAGGGTAGTACGCAGGTCCACATAATGGACCTCATGCAAAGATAAAGCAACAAGCCTGGCAAGGCGCTTTATCCGGCCGTCCTCGACGGCGGCCGGATCTCATAACCAAGGAGACAGCATGAACACGACTCGACGCAACCTCATGCGCGCCGCGGGAGGCGGCGCGCTGCTCGCCCTGGCCCCGTTCCAGCGCACGCTGGCGGCGCCCCAGTTCCGTTACAAGTACGCCAACAACCTGCCCCCCTCGCACCCGATGAACCTGCGCGCCAACGAGGCCGCGCAGAACATCCTCAAGGACACCGGCGGCCGCTTCGAACTGGCGGTGTTCCCCAGCAGCCAGCTCGGCTCGGACACCGACACCCTGAGCCAGTTGCGCGCCGGCGCCGTCGAGTTCTTCACCCTGTCGGGCCTGATCCTGTCGACCCTGGTGCCCAGCGCCTCGATCAGCGGCGTCGGCTTCGCCTTTCCCGACTACGCCGCGGTCTGGAAGGCCATGGACGGCGACCTGGGCGCGCACATCCGCGCCGACATCAACGCCAAGGGCCTGTTCGTCATGGACCGCATCTGGGACAACGGCTTTCGCCAGGTCACCACCAGCTCGCGCGCCATCAGCGGCCCCGGTGATTTCCGCGACCTGAAGATCCGCGTGCCTGTCAGCCCGCTGTGGACCTCGATGTTCAAGGCGCTGGGCTCGTCGCCGGCCAGCATCAACTTCAACGAAACCTATTCCGCGCTGCAGACCCGCGTGGTGGACGCGCAGGAAAACCCGCTGGCCATCATCCAGACCGCCAAGCTGTACGAAGTGCAGAAATACTGCTCGATGACCAACCATATGTGGGACGGCTTCTGGTTCCTGGGCAACCGCCGCGCCTGGGAAAAGCTGCCGGCCGACATCCGCGAGGTCGTCGCCAAACACATCAACGCCGCCGGCATGGCCGAGCGCGCCGACGTGCTGGCGCTGAACAACCAACTGCAGGCCAAGCTGGCCGAGGAAGGCCTGACCTTCAACACGCCCGACCCCGCGCCCATCCGCGACGCGCTGCGCCGCGCTGGCTTCTATGCCGGCTGGAAGGAAAAATACGGCGACAAGGCCTGGGGTCTGCTGGAGCAGGCGGCCGGGAGTCTGTCATGAGGGCTGCGCTGACGCATCCGGCGGCGCTGCGGGCCGAGGCGGGTCCGGCGCCCGGCGCGCGCCGCCCCTGGGCCATCACGCTGGACAACGCCCTGGGCCACCTGGTGGAGATTCCCGCGGCCATCCTGGTGGTCGCGGAGATCGTCATCCTGTTCTCGGGCATCGTGGCGCGCTACGTGCTGCACACGCCGCTGGTATGGTCCGACGAACTGGCCTCGATCCTGTTCCTGTGGCTGGCCATGCTGGGCGCGGTGATCGCCTTTCGCCGCGGCGAGCACATGCGCATGGGCGCGCTGGTCAACCACGCCTCGCCCGGCGCCCGCGCGCTGCTGGACATGGTGGCCGTGGCGGCGGCGCTGGCGTTCCTGCTGCTGCTGCAGGCGCCGGGCTACGAGTACGCCTCGGAGGAACAGTACGTCACCACCGCCGCGCTGGAAATCCCCAACGTCTGGCGCGCCGCCGCCTTGCCGGTGGGCACCGCGCTGATGCTGCTGATCGCGCTGCTGCGGCTGGTCGAACGCGCGCAGTGGCGCGTCACCGGCCTGGCGCTGCTGCTGGTCGGCGGCGTGGTGGCCGCCATGACGGCGCTGCAGCCGGTGCTGGCGGGCCTGGGCAACCTCAACCTGCTGATCTTCTTCGTCGGCGTGGTGGCGGCCACGGTGTTCGCGGGCGTGCCGATCGCCTTCTCGTTCGGGCTGGCCACCTTCGGCTATCTGTCGCTGACCACCGACGTGCCGATGATGGTGGTGGTCGGACGCATGGACGAAGGCATGTCGCACCTGATCCTGCTGGCGGTGCCGCTGTTCGTGTTCCTGGGCGTGCTGATCGAGATGACCGGCATGGCCAAGCGCATGGTGGCGTTCCTGGCCAGCCTGCTGGGGCATGTGCGCGGCGGCCTGTCGTACGTGCTGATCGGCGCCATGTACGTGGTCTCGGGCATTTCCGGCGCCAAGGCCGCCGACATGGCGGCGGTGGCGCCGGTGCTGTTCCCGGAAATGCGCGAGCGCGGCGCCGACGAGGGCGACCTGGTGGCGCTGCTGTCGGCCACCGGCGCGCAGACCGAGACCGTGCCGCCCAGCCTGGTGCTGATCACCATCGGCTCGGTCACCGGCGTGTCGATCACGGCGCTGTTCACGGGCGGCCTGCTGCCCGGGCTGGTGCTGGGCGTGATGCTGTGCCTGGTGGTCTGGTGGCGCAACCGCCGCGAAGACCTGAGCGCGGTGCGCAAGGCCAGCGGCCGCCAGATCGGGCGCGCCCTGCTGGTGGCGCTGCCGGCGCTGGCGTTGCCCTTCGTGATCCGCGCGGCCGTGGTCGAGGGCGTGGCCACCGCCACCGAGGTCTCGACCATCGGCATCGTCTACGCCGCGCTGATCGGGCTGCTGGTCTACCGCTGCTTCGACGTCAAGCGACTCAAGCCCATGCTGGTCGACACCGCCTGCCTGTCCGGATCGATCCTGCTGATCATCGGCACCGCCACCGCCATGGCCTGGGCCCTGACGCAATCGGGCTTCTCGACCCAGCTCGCGCAGGCCATGGCGGGCCTGCCCGGCGGCGCCGCCACCTTCATGGCGGTGTCGATCGTGGCGTTCGTCATCCTGGGCAGCGTGCTGGAAGGCATCCCCGCCATCGTGCTGTTCGGGCCGCTGCTGTTCCCCATCGCGCACCAGATGGGCATCCACGAGGTGCACTACGCGATGGTGGTGATCCTGTCGATGGGCCTGGGCCTGTTCGCGCCGCCGTTCGGGGTGGGTTACTACGCCGCCTGCGCCATCGGCCGGGTCGCGCCCGAAGCCGGCATCCGGCCCATCCTGGGCTACCTGGGTTCGATGGCGGTCGGCATCGTGGTCATCGCCGCGGTGCCGTGGATCTCGACCGGGTTCCTGAAGTAGCCCGCCTGGTCGGCCGCCGCGCCTTCGCGGCGGCCGACCCTTCAGCCATTGCGCCTCGCGGCCAGACGCCATCGCCGTGGGGAAAAACCCACACGCCGGCAATCCCCCACCGTCCGCGCGGTTGATCCGCCTACACCACTTCTATAGAATCTTCAATTCGGGCCTGTGCCCATTCTTTTTTCCCTTCACCTACACCTGGGAGGCGCAAGATGATGAATCCGCATACCGCCATCCCGCGCGTATCTCCGCGACGCCATTAAGTCGTCGCCCGCGCGGCCCCATCGCCAGACTACCTGGCGACTGGTCCGCCGTGCCCGCCCCAAACCCCTGAACGCAATGCCCGCGCCCTGAGGCGCAGGTCGTATCACCTTCTTCCCACAAGGAAACCGGCGCCTTCGCGTTGCCGGGCGATCGCAATGAATCGAACAAAAATCGATCTGCGAGGACAAGCCTTCAAGGACGTCCTCGGCTTTACCTTCCGCTATTGGCGCGCCCAACCCTGGCGCACCGCGTTGATCGTCGGGCTGGCGCTGCTGTCGGCCCTGGCCGACGTGCTGACCCCGCTGTACGCGGGCCGCCTGGTCGACGCCGTGGCGTCCGGCGCCGCGGCCGACCAGCAGGCCTGGAGCGCGGCCATCACCGCGTTCTGGCTGCTGATCGCGCTGGGCATCGGCGGCACGCTGCTGCGCCAGGGCGTGTTCCAGAACATCATCGTCTTCACCCTGAAGATGATGAACGGCATGGTCTCCAACGCCTTCTACCGCGTGCAGCGCTTTTCGACCGACTGGCACGCCAACAGCTTCGCCGGCTCGACCGTGCGCAAGATCACCCGCGGCATGTGGGCGGTGGACCTGCTGAACGACACGCTGCTGGTGGCGCTGCTGCCCTCGGTCATCATGCTGGTCGGCGCCACCGTGCTGCTGGGCATCCACTGGCCGGTGATGGGCCTGGTGGTCGGCCTGGGGTCGGTGCTGTACATCGCGGTCACGGCGGCGCTGTCGCTGGGCTACGTGGCGCCGGCGGCGCGGCTGGGCAACGCCTGGGACACGCGCATGGGCGGCGCGCTGGCCGACGCGGTGAGCTGTAACCCGGTCGTCAAGGCCTTCGGCGCCGAGACGCGCGAGGAAGCGCGCCTGGAGCGCGTGGTCGACAAGTGGCGCCGCCGCACGCGCCGCACCTGGATCCGCGCCACGATCAACGGCGGCATCCAGGGCGCGATGCTGGTGGCGATGCAGGCCGGCATCCTGGGCGCGGCGCTGCTGCTGTGGTCGCGCAACCAGGCCAGCGTCGGCGACGTGACCTTCGCGCTGACGATGTTCTTCATGCTGCAGGGCCACCTGCGCGACGTAGGCATGCACATCCGCAACCTGCAGCGCTCGGTCAACGACATGGAGGAACTGGTGGCGCTGGAGAAGCAGCCGCTGGGCGTGGACGACCGTCCCGGCGCGGGCCGGATCCGCGTCACCGCCGGCGAGATCCGCTTCGAGGACGTGACCTTCCGCTACGGCCGCCACGAGGCGCCGCTTTACGACGGCTTCTCGACGCGCATCGCGCCGGGCGAACGGGTCGGACTGGTGGGCCATTCGGGATCGGGCAAGACCACGTTCATCAAGCTGATCCAGCGCCTGTATGACGTCAACGGCGGCCGCATCACCATCGACGGGCAGGACATCGCCCAGGTGAAGCAGGCCTCGCTGCGCAGCCAGATCGCGATCGTGCAACAGGAGCCGGTGCTGTTTCACCGCACGCTGGCCGAGAACATCGCCTACGCCCGCCCCGGCGCGACGCAGGCCGAGATCGAGCAGGCGGCGCGGCTGGCCAGCGCGCACGACTTCATCATGGCGCTGCCCAAGGGCTACGAGACGCTGGTGGGCGAGCGCGGCGTGAAGCTGTCGGGCGGCGAGCGCCAGCGCGTGGCGATCGCCCGCGCCTTCCTGGCCGACGCGCCGATCCTGATCCTGGACGAGGCCACCTCGAGCCTGGACAGCGAAAGCGAGGTGCTGATCCAGCAGGCCATGGAACGCCTGATGGTGGGCCGCACCACGCTGGTGGTGGCGCACCGCCTGTCGACGGTGCGCGCGCTGGACCGCCTGCTGGTGATGGACCGCGGCCGCATCATCGAGGAAGGCAGCCATGACCAGTTGATCCGCTTGAAGGGCGGCCTGTACCGGCGCTTGTTCGAGCGCCAGGCCCTGGAGCTGACCAAGGGCCTGACGCAGGCGGAGATGCTGGCCGACGGCGCGCGTCCCCTGCCGGCACGCGCCGACGACGAGGACCAGGACGAGGACGAAACGTCCCTGGCCTTCGGCAAGTAGGGAAAGGCCTGGCGCGGGTCAAGCATGTGTCGGCCCGCTCAGCGGCTCAGCGTCAACCGCAGGCCGAAAGCGATCAGGGCGCCGCCAAACGCGGCGCCCTGCCATTTCTGCACGCGCGGATGGGCCGCCATCCAGCGCCCCAGCGCGCCGCCAGCCAGCGCGCACAATACGTCGAACGCCAGGCCCAGGCTCACCAGGATCACGCCCAGCAGGGCGAACTGCCGGCCGATCGGCCCTTGCGCCGGCGAGATGAATTGCGGCAGCAGGACCGAGCAGAACAGCAATGCCTTGGGATTGAGGAAGTTGGTCAGCACGCCGCTGAAAAACGCCGCGCCCAGGCCCGGCCCGTGCGCGGCCGCCTGCGCCGCGTGCGCCACGCCATAAGAGAGCGGCCCGGCGCGCAGCAATCGCGCGCCCAGCCAGATCAGATAGCAACCGCCCACGGTGCGCGCCGCGTCGAAAGCCCAGGGATGGGCCTTGAACAGCGCCGCCAGCCCCAGCGCCGCCAGCGTCACGTGAGCGGCGCGGGCGACCGCCAGCCCCCCGGCCACCGCCAGCGCCTGGCCGCGCCCGCGCAGGGCGCCGGTCTCGAGCAGCAGGATCATGTCCGGCCCGGGCACCACATAGACAATCAACAGTGCCCCAAGAAACAACGCCATATCGGCCATGATGCGCCACGCTCCGTGCTGCGGGAAATGGCGATCATTCTAGGGAAAAGGCATCGGCATGTGCTTGCTATTCATACCAACCTGGATAACATGATTGGCATACTGAACCAATCAATCCTGCCTAATCCAAATTTCATGCCAAAACGCCAATTGGACGCCTATGATCGGCGCATTCTCGAGGCCCTGCAGCACAACGGCCGCCTCACCAACGTCGAGCTGGCCGAACAGATCGGCCTGTCGCCTTCCCCCTGCCTGCGGCGGGTACGGCTGATGGAAGAGGCCGGCGTGATCCAGGGCTACGAGGCCCGGCTGGCGCCGGACGAGGTCGGGCTGGGCCTGACCGTATTCGTCGGCGTCAAGGTCGAGCGCCACCACGAGCGCGACGCCGAGCAGTTCCGCAAGGAAGTCTGCGCCCTGCCCGAAGTGGTGGCGGCCCATTTGGTGTCAGGCGAATCCGACTTCCTGCTCCAGGTGGTGCTGCCCGACCTGCGCGCCTATGAACGCTTCCTGCTCGGCACGCTGCTCAAGCTGCCCGGCGTCAAGGACATCCGCAGCAACTTCGCGATCCAGACCGTCAAGCCGCAGAGTCCGCTGCCGCTGGACCACCTGGGACATTGAGCGCCGCCTGCCGCACCTTGGCGCTGCGCTGTTCGAAACGCGCCTGCGACTGCGACAGGTAGCGCTGCACGATGGCCGGTTCCGAGGTCCTGGGCGTGCCGCCGGGAAATGGCGGCTGCGGGTCGTATTCGATCTGAAGCTGGATCAGCTTGGCGACATCGTCGCCGCACAGCGTGGCCACCACTTTCAAGGCCATGTCGATGCCCGAGGTGACGCCGCCGGCGGTGAAAACGTTGCCGTCCACGCACAACCGCGCATCGGTCGGCACGGCGCCGAAATGCGCCAGCAGTTCGCGCGCCCGCCAATGGCTGGAGGCGCGCTTGCCGCGCAGCAGGCCGGCCGCGCCCAGCAGCAGCGAACCGGTGCAGATGCCGAAGACGTAGCGCGCGCCCAACGCCTGCCGGCGCGTGAAGGCTACCCAGTCCGGGTCGAGGATGGCATCATCCGTGCCCGGCCCGCCGGGCACCACCAGCAGATCGCAGGGCGGCGCCGACGCCAGGGTCTGGGTCGGCACGAAACGCAGGCCGCGGTCGCTGCGTACCGGATCGGGCGTTTTTGCGACAAAATCGACGCTGAACCCGGGCGCGGCGGCGAGCACCTCGTATGGCCCGGTCATATCGAGCTGGGTCAGCCCTTCGAACAAGAGAATATTTACATGCACGACGATGCTCCTTCGCAGAACGGAACCGCCAGCGTAGCCCCAGGCGCCGGCGCGCGTGCGCCAAATACCCCCAAGATCGCGCCAAAACGCATCGTCTTCCTGCTCTACGACGGTTTCCAGCCGCTCGACCTGGCCGGCCCGTGGCAGGCCTTCAGCGGCGCCAACGAGGAAGGCGGCGCGGGCTATCAGTTGAGCACCGTCGCGGCGGCGCCGGTGGTCGCCACCTGGGACCAGGGCCTGCGCATGCAGGTCGACGCCACCTTCGCCGAGGACGACGACGCGCCGATCGACATGCTGTTCGTGCCGGGCGGCCCCGGCATCGATCAGGCCAGCGCCCATGGCGAGACACTGGCCTGGCTGCGCCGCCGCGGCCCGCAGGCGCGCCGCACCTGCAGCGTCTGCACCGGGGCCTTCCTGCTGGCCGCCGCCGGCCTGCTGCACGGCCGCCGCGTCACCACCCACTGGCGCTCGGCCGACCGGCTGCGCCAACTGTATCCGGGCCTGCGGGTGGAAGACGACCGCATCTTCATCGAAAGCGGCGTCGTCTGGACCTCGGCCGGCGTCACCGCCGGCATCGACCTGGCGCTGGCCCTGATAGAGCGCGACGTCGGGGCGCAGGTTTCGCAGGACGTGGCGCGCCGCCTGGTGGTGTTCATGCGCCGCAACGGCGACCAGCGCCAATACAGCCAGACGCTGCGGCTGCAGGATCGCGTGGCCGCGCCGTTCCGCGACCTGGTCGAGAAGATCGAGGCAAGCCTGTCGGCGCGCTGGTCGGTGGACGACATGGCCGATGCCTGCCACATGTCGCGGCGCACCTTCCAGCGCAAATTCGCGGCGCATTTCGGCGTGACGCCGAGCGAGGTGCTGCGCCAGTTGCGGCGCGAACGGGACGGCGCGCTGCGCGCCGCGGGCCGGACCTCCGACAGCGGGCCGCGCCATGTGTTCCGGGCCGCCCCACGCACGCCATGACCCCGCCCGCCTCCCCCTGTCCCGAATGCGGCCAGCCCCAGGTCATCAGCGAACAGGGGCTGAGCCTGATCGCGCGCTGTAGCGGCTGCGGCTGGATGGTGGCGACCACCAATCCGAACCACCCGATCATGGACCGCACGCCTTACACGCTGCGGGCGCGGCCCGGCGCCCTGGCCACGGCCAGCGCCATCGCCCGCCTGGCGGTGGCGCTGGGCATCGGCGTCAAGCGGGCGCGCGAGCTGATCGCCCAGGACCTGCCGGTGGCCGAGAACGTCCTGGCGCTGGAAGTCATCCGGCTGCACGGGGTACTGGCCGGCGCGGGGCTGCAAGTGGAGATCACGCCGGCCTTCCGCTGGCCGCTGGACCCGCGCGACTGACGCGGCGCCGCCTGCCCGAGCCGCCCCCGGCTCCCCGTGGCGGTCCTACCCCGCCAGCCCCACCGACATGCCGCCGCAGACGTACAGCACCTGCCCGGTCATGAAACCGGCGCGCCGGTCCAGGAACGAGGACACGGCGTGCGCCACGTCCTCGGGCCGGCCGATGCGGCCGACCGGAATGGCGGCTTCCAGCGCCACGGTCCTGGGGTCGCCCGGCGGGTTGGACTGGTCGAACAGCTCGGTGGCGATCGGCCCGGGCGCCACGGTGTTCACCGTGATGCCGGCCTTGCCCAGCTCCAGCGCCCAGGTGCGCGTCATGCCCACCAGGCCGGACTTGGTGGCGCCGTAGACCGTGCGGCCCGGCTTGCCCAGGCCGGCGCGGCTGCCGATGTTGACGACCCGGCCGTAGCCGGCCTGGCGCATGCCGGGCAGCAGCGCCTGCATCAACAGCAGCGGCGCGGTCAGGTTCACGGCCACCATGCGCGCCAGTTCATCCTGGGTCACGGCCTCGATGTCGGCGACCTGGATCATGCCGGCGTTGTTGACCAGGTGCAGCACCGGCCGCGCCGCCGCCAGCGCGGAGGCCGCCGCGGCCGTGGCGGCGGCGTCGCCCAGGTCCACCGACTGGAAGCGCTCGCCGGGCAACGCCGATTCCGGCGGCCGGCGGCTGAAATTGACGACCTCGAAGCCGTCCTGCAACAGGCGCGCGACGATGGCGCGGCCGATGCCCCGGCTGCCGCCGGTGACCAATGCGATGGGGGTTGTCATTGCGCGCTGATTCCCTTGTCCTTGATGAGGCCGCCCCACTTGGCGCGCTCCTGGCGCTCGAACGCGGCCAGATCCGCGCCGAACAGCGTGCCGGGCCGGGCGCCCATGGTAGCGAAATTGGTGGCGATGGCGGGCGTGGCCAGGCCGCTGCGCGCCGCCTCGATCAGTTGCCGCACCACCGGCTCGGGCGTGCCGCGCGGCGCGTACAGCGCGAACCACGCCGTCACGTCGAAACCTGACAGGCCGGACTCGGCCACGGTCGGCAGGTCCGGCAGCGACGGATCGCGCGCGGCCGACGTGACCGCCACGCCGCGCACCAGGTTGCCGTCCTTGATCTGCGCCAGCGCGCCGGGCAGGTTGTCGAACAGCAGGTCGACCTGGCCGCCGGCCACCGCCGGCAGCGACGCCGAGGTGCCCTTGAACGGCACGTGCAGCATCGTCACGCCAGCCATGGCCTCGAAATAAGCGCCGGTCAGGTGCACCGACGACCCCACGCCCGGCGAGGCGTAGGTCAGCTTCCTGTCCCTGGACTGGCGCGCCGCCTGGATCACGTCGGCCACCGTCCTGTAGGGCGACTTGGCGCTGACGGCAATGACGTTGGGCGTGGTCGACACCAGCGCGATCGGCACCAGGTCGCGCTCGGGATCGAACGTCATGTTGCTGTAGAGGAACTGGTTGATGGTCTGGGTGCCGATGGTGCCCAGGCCCAGGGTGTAGCCGTCAGCCTTGGCGCGCGCCACGTAGGCCATGCCGATGTTGCCGCCCGCGCCCGGCTTGTTCTCGACCAGCACGGTCTGCTTGAGCGCCGGCTGCAGCGCATTGGCGATGGCGCGGCCAAAAATATCGGCGCCGCCGCCCGGCGGATACGGCACGACCACGGTGACGGGATGCTCCGGATAACCGGCCGCCTGGACCGCAGGGATCGGGGCCGCGGCCAGCACGGCCAGCGCCGCCGCGGCCAGCGCGCGCCGCCCGGCGCGCCTGTGCAGGGAATGCGTCATGGATCTGTCTCCTCGCGAATCCGCTCGGGGCGGATTTCTTCTGGCTCCGCCTGGGGGCGGATGCTGTCGATGGGCGTCCGCGGGATGCGGACACTTCCTATAGTACGTAAATACGTACTATATTCACAAGAACACGAAAAACCCATTGGAGACAGACCATGAAACGCTGGACGCGCCGTCCCGAGGGATCGACCTGGGGCGACTTCGGGCCGGACGACGAGATCGGCCGCCTGAACCTGCTGACCGAAGAGAAAGTGCTGCAAGCGGTGCGCGAAGTGCGGGCTGGCAAGGTCTTCTGCCTGTCGCTGCCGCTGGACCTGCCCGGCGGCAACGTGCTCAACCCGCGCCGCCATCCACCGCAGCTCAAGCCGACCTTCCGCGACGGCACGCCCTACCTGAACTTCGCCATGGCGCGCCTGCAGCCCGAGGCCGTGGACGTGCTGTCGGATGACCAGGTCACGCTCAGCCTGCAATACTCGACCCAGTGGGACGGCCTGTGCCACGTCGGCGCGCAGTTCGACATCCAGGGCGACGGCCAGGCCCGCCGCGTCTACTACAACGGTTATGCCGCGGGCGTGGACGTGTTCGGCGGCGATGATGCCGCACCCGACGCCTGCTGCCCGCCGGGCGGCTCGTACGCGCGCAAGCTCGGCATCAACCGCTACGCCGAGAAAGGCATGCAGGGCCGCGGCGTGCTGGTCGACCTGGCGCGCGCCTTCGGCCCCGGCCGCACCCTGGTGGGCCATACCCAGCTACAGGCGGCGATGCGCGAGCAGCGCGTGGTGGTCGAGCCGGGCGACATGCTGGTGCTGCGCACCGGTTTCGCCGAGACACTGGTGGAGATGGACGGCCAGCCCGACCCGCACCGCCTGGAGCAGACCGGCGCGGTGCTGGACGGCGCCGATCCGGCGCTGCTGGAATGGATCACCGACAGCGGCATCGCGGCGATCTGCGCCGACAACTACGCGGTGGAGGCCTATCCGGCCCGCACCGCCGGCCCCGGCCATTCGATCCTGCCGCTGCATCATCACTGCCTGTTCAAGCTGGGCGTGCCGCTGGCCGAGCTGTGGTACCTGAAGGCGCTGGCCGACTGGCTGCACGCGCAGGGCCGCACCCGCTTCCTGCTGACCGCGCCGCCGCTGCGCCTGCCGGGCGCCGTGGGCTCGCCCGTGACCCCCATCGCCACGGTGTAGGCCCATGACGTCGCTCCCCGCCCTGTTTTCGCGGCACCTCGACGCGCTGGCCGCGCACCACCCCGACCGCCCTGCCCTGATCGACCGCGACCAGGCCATCAGCCACGCCGACCTGCGCGCGCGCAGCCGCGCCCTGGCCGCCGGCCTGGCGCGCATCGGCGTGCGGCCCGGCCAGCGCGTGGCGGTATGGCTGCCCAACTGCGCCGCGTGGGTCGAGACCTTCCTGGCCTGCGCCCACCTGGGCGCGCTGATGCTGGCGGTCAACACCCGCTTTCGCGCGCGGGAACTGGCCGACATCCTGGGCCGCGGCGGCGCCGACTGGCTGGTGTTCTGGCCCGGCTTCAAGGGCATCGACTTCCAGGGCATCCTGGACGGCGTCGCGCCCGAGTCGCTGGCGCGGCTGCAAGGCATCGTCGCCGTGTCCGAGACGGACGAGCCCATCGCCGCAGCGCTGCGCGGCAAGCCGGTGCACCGCTATGCCGAGCTGCGCGCCTGCGCCGACACGCCCCCGCCGCCCCAGCCCGACGCGGGCGTGCTGTGCTTCACCACGTCCGGCACCACCTCGCAACCGAAGTTCGTGCTGCACGACCAGCACACGCTGCTGCGCCATGGCGCCACCGTGGCGCAGGCGTTCGGCTACGACGAGCACAGCCGCGTGCTGGCCAGCGCGCCATTCTGCGGCGCGTTCGGCTTCGCCACGCTGGCGGGCGGGCTGGCGCACGGCGTGCCGGTGGTGTGCGCGCCGGTGTTCGACGCGGCCGAGTCGGCCGCCGCGATCCGGCGCCACCGGGTCACCCACACCTACGCCAACAACGAAGCGCTGGTCGCCATGATGCGCGCGGCCGCGCCAGGCGCATTCGCCTCGGCGCGGCTGTTCGGCTTCGCCAGCTTCACGCCGGCGCTGGACCACATGCTGGATCTGGCGCGCGAGGCCGGCGTGCCGCTGACCGGGCTGTATGGGTCAAGCGAACTGATCGCCCTGGTCGCCGGCCAGCCGCGCGACCCTGCCGAGGGCGATGTGGCCGCGCGCCACCAGCCTGGCGGCACGCTGATCTATCCCGAGGCCCGCGTGCGGGCGCGCGACCCGGCCAGCGGCCAGGTGCTGCCGCACGGCGAATCGGGCGAGCTGGAAATCCTGTCGCCCAGCCTGATGCGCGGCTACCTCGACAACCCCGAGGCCACCGCCCGCGCCTGCACCGACGACGGCTACTTCCGGACCGGCGACCTGGGCTACACCCTGAACCCGCGCCAGTTCGTGTTCCAGACCCGCATGGGCGACTCGCTGCGCCTGTCCGGCTTCCTGGTGAACCCGGTCGAGATCGAGCAGATGGTGGAGTCGCTGCCCGGCGTGCGCGCCTGCCAGGTGGTCGGCGCGACCCGCGACGGCAAGACCGTGCCCTACGCCTTCGTGCTGCTGCGGGACGGCGCCAGCGCCGATGCGCCCGGTTGGACGGCGGCCTGCAAACAGGCCATGGCCGGCTTCAAGGTGCCGGCCGGTTTCACGGTGCTGGACGCGTTCCCCTCGGTGGAAAGCGCCAATTCGGTCAAAATCCAGAAACACCGGCTGCGCGAGATGGCCGACGCCCTGCTCGCCGCCCCCGCCACCTCCTGACCGATCCGACCATGCCCGCGCGCCCGCTTTTCTCGCACAGCCCCCAACCGCTCTACCTGCAGGCCGCGGCGCTGTTTCGCAGCCATATCCAGAACCGCACCTGGCGGCCGGGCCAGCAGATCCCGCCGCTGGAAGCGCTGATGGAAACCTACGGCATCTCGCGCGCCACCATCCGCCAGGCCCTCGGCCAACTGGAACAGGACGGCCTGATCCGGCGCTCGCGCGGCTCCGGCACCTTCGTCAACGCCGACCTGCCCGAGACGCCAACGCTGCTGATTCCCAAGACCTGGGCCGAAACCGTCGAACTGAGCAACCAGCTCGGCACGGTATCGCTGGTGGAGTCGAGCGCCGACTCGCCGCTGCCCGACACCCTGGGCATGCCGTGCGCGGCGGACCGCGGCGGCCGTTTCCAGTACCTGCGGCGCGTGCACACCACCGAGGCCGGGCCGTTCTGCTACAGCGAGGTATTTTTGGAAAGCAGCCTGTTCCGCAAGCACCGCGCCCGCATCCAGAAAAGCACCGTGGCGCCGGTGCTGGACCAGTTCTACGGCGCCCGCATCAGCGAGGCGCGCCAGGTGCTCAACGTGACCGAGGCCGGCCAGGAATCGGCCGAATCGCTGCGCATCCCGGTGTCCTCGCCCGTGGCCGAGCTGCGCCGCTACGCCTGCATCGACGGCCGCGTGGTGTATTTCGCGCGATTGGAGTTTCCCTTCCGCAAGGTGCGCATGGAGTTCGACCTGTTGAGCCAGCGCTAGGCCGCATCGCATCGAGAGGAACCAGGCCAGACACGCCAGGCGGCCGCGGAGGGCACCCCGGCTTTGCCCGCCCGCCATCCGATCATCCCACTATAAAAGCGCCGCCCTCCAGCCAAGCGCCGCAGTACCCGCAAGCATCCGGCATAACCATAAATGGAGACAACCATGACCCCCATGCCCCGGATTTCGCAGCAACGCAGCAACCCGACAACCCGCATCCCGCTGGCCAAACCCCTGGCGGCCGCGGCCGCCGCCTGCGGCGCCAGCCTGCTGCTCAGCAGCGCGGCCCTGGCGCAGGCCGCGCCCGCCGCCATCTCCGACGACACGGTTCGTCTCGGCCTGATCCTGGACATGAGCGGCATCTACGCCGACGTGACCGGCAAGGGCAGCGCCACCGCCGCGCAGATGGCCATCGACGACTTCGGCGGCACCGTGCTGGGCAAGAAGATCGACCTGCTGGTGGCGGACCACCAGAACAAGGCCGATATCGCCGCCGCCCGCGCCCGCGAGTGGTACGACACGCAAAGAGTCGACGCCATCATGGACGTGGCCGGCTCGGCTCCGGCGCTGGCGGTGCTGGAAGTGGCGCGCGAGAAGAAGAAGATCGTGGTCTTCAGCGGCCCCGGCACCGAACGCATCACCAACGACCTGTGTTCGCCCTATTCGGTGCACTACACCTACGACACCTGGTCGCTGGCCAACACCACCGCCCGCGCCACCGTCGACCGCGGCGGCAAGAGCTGGTACTTCCTGACCGCCGACTATGCATTCGGCCACACCCTGCAGGCCTCGGCCACAGAGGTCGTCAAGGCCCGCGGCGGCACGGTGCTGGGCGCCGCGCGCCACCCCATCGGCACCAGCGACTTCGCCTCGTACCTCCTGCAGGCGCAGGCCAGCCGCGCCCAGGTGGTCGGCCTGGCCAATGCCGGCGGCGACACGGTCAACGCCATCAAGGCGGCGCGCGAATTCGGCCTGACGCAAAGCGGCCAGAAGATGGCCGGCCTGCTGCTGTACATCAACGACATCCACGCCATCGGCCTGGACGCGGCCGCCGGCCTGATGCTGACCGAGGCCTTCTACTGGGACATGAATGACCAGACCCGCGCCTGGTCGCAGCGCTACTACGACAAGCTCAAGAAAATGCCCAACATGAGCCAGGCCGGCACCTATTCCTCGGTGATGCACTACCTGAAGGCGGTGCAGGCGGCCGGCACCGATGCCCCGGACGCGGTGATGAAGCAGATGAAGGCCATGCCGATCAATGACTTCTTCGCCGCCAACGGCCGCATCCGCGAGGACGGCCGCATGGTGCACGACATGTACCTGTTCGAGGTCAAGACCCCGGCCGAATCCAGGCGGCCCTGGGACTACTACAAGCTGGTGGCGACGCTGCCGGGCGACGAGGCCTTCATGCCGCTGTCCAAGTCGACCTGCCCGCTGGTGAAGGCGGCGGCGAAGTGAACGATCGGTCGCCCCGGGGCGGCTCAGGCCGCCCGGGCGACCGCCTCTTCCAGCATCTCCAGCCGGTCCTGGCCCCAGAACAGCTCGCCGCGATAGAGGTACGACGGCGAACCGAACACGCCGGCAGCCACCGCCGCGTCGGTATTGTCGCGGTAGGCCTGACGCGCCGCCGGTTGTTCGGCGGCGGCCATCAGCGCCTCGGCGTCCAGCCCCTGCTCCCGCAGGATGGCGCGCAGCGTGTCCGGCGACGAGATATCCCGGTCCTCGCACCATTCGGCCGCCAGGATGGCCTTGTACAAGCCCGCCACCGGCAGGCCTCGCGCATCGGCCGCGATCACGATGCGCGAGGCCAATCCGGCGTCCGGGCACATGTAGGCCGGCGTCGGATTGACGTGGATGCCCAGCTTGCGGCACCAGCGCGCCAGCTCGACCACCCGGTAGGCCTGGCGCTCGGGCGCGCGCTGGCCCAGCAGCACGCCGCCGGTGCGTGCGTAGACATCGGGCAGGTCCACCGGCAGGTAGCGGATGCGCGCCTGGTGGCGCGCCGCCAGGGCCTCCAGCCGGTCCGCGCCCAGATAGGCCCAGTCGGAATTCATCCAGAAGTAATAGTCGATGGTCTTCATGTCTTCCTCAGGTCCGCGCGCCGGCAGGCACGGCCAGCGCGGCCCGCGCCGGCGCGTCGCCGCGCATGCGCCAGGCGCTGAACACCGCGACCACGCCCAGCGCGCTCAGGTACCACACCACGTATTTCGGATCGCCGCCGGCGCGCGCCAGCAGCCAGGTCGCGACGATCGGCGCCAGGCCGCCGCCGATCGCTCCCGACACCTGCACCGCCAGCGAAATGCCGGTGTAGCGCACCTCGGCCGGGAACTGGCTGGAGAACAGCGTGCCCTCCGGGCCGTACAGGCAAGCGTAGACCAATCCCACCGCCAGGCATACCGCGACGATGATCCAGCCGGTCTGGCCCGTGGCCAGCAACTGGAAGAACAGCGGCGCGCACGCCAGGATGCCGACCGAGCCGGCCATGAACACCCACTTGTGGCCGACGCGGTCGCCCAGCATGCCGAACAGCGGCATGGTGAACAGCGCCAGCGCCGCGCCCCAGATGGTGGCGTCCAGCATCACCGAACGGGGGATGCCCAGCGTGCCGGTGGCGTAGGCCAGCGAAAACGTGACCACGGTATAGAACCACGTGACTTCGGCCAGCCGCGCGCCCACCACCGTCCACAGCGCGCGCCGGTGATGCTTGAGGACTTCGGCCACCGGCACCTCGACCTTGGCGCCCTGCTCGCGCATCCGCTCGAAGTCGGGCGACTCGGCCACCTTGACGCGAATAAACCAGCCCACCGCCAGCAGCACCACGCTGGCCAGGAATGGCAGGCGCCAGCCCCAGGACAGCATGTCCTGCTCCGGCAACCCGGCCACCGCGCCCATCGCCAGCGACGACAGGATCAGGCCCGGCGCCACGCCGGCTTGGGGCAGGCTGCCGAAAAAGCCCTTCTTGCCCTCGGGCGCGTGCTCGACGGCCATCAGTACCGCCCCGCCCCACTCGCCGCCCACGGCAATGCCTTGCAGGAAGCGCATCAGCACCAGCAACACCGCGGCCCAGTAGCCGATCTGGTCATAGGAGGGAATCAGGCCGATCAGGATGGTGGGCACGCCCATCAGCAGCAGCGTGATCAGCAGCATCGATTTGCGGCCGATCTTGTCGCCGTAGTGGCCAAAGATCACTCCGCCCAGCGGCCGCGCGAAAAAGCCCACCGAATAGGTGGCGAACGCCGCCAGCGTGCCGGTCAGCGGATCGAACGACGGAAAGAAGATCTTGTTGAAGATCAGCGCGGCGGCCGTGCCGTAGAGAAAAAAGTCGTACCACTCGATGGTGGTGCCCATCATGCTGGCCAGGCCGGCCGTTACGTAGTCCCGGCGCGAACGCGCGCGCGGCGTCTTGGTCGTCATCATCGTGACTTCCCCTTGAAAGTATCGTTGTGGGTACGGCTGGGTATCAGCGGGCCGGCAGCGGCGCGATGCCGTGGGTCTGGCGGCACCAGTAGTCGAAGGTGGCGCGCACGATCGACGGCTTGAGCAGGTAGTCGTGCGCCTCGCGCGCCAGCGCGTCGTCCACCGGCGTCAGCGGACCGAAGGCCCGCGCGCGGATCTGCATGCGGGCCGCGCGCTCCAGGTAGACCGACAGGTAGGTCGCCTCCTCGCAGCTGGCGCCGGCCGTCAGGTAGCCGTGGTGCGCCAGGATGATGGCGCGCTTGGCGCCCAGCGCGCCCGAGATGATGACGCCCTCCTGGTCGGCGATCGGCACCCCGGGCCACTCGCCCAGGAAGGCACAGTCGTCGTGCAGCGGCGTCATGTCCATCTGCGCGATCACCAGCGGCTGGCGCGCCGCCGCCAGCGCCGAGGCCCAGGGCGAATGGGTGTGGATGATGGATTGCACGTCGGGCCGCGCCTCGTAGACCCACAGGTGGAAACGCGTCGCCGGATTGGCCATGCCTTCGCCCGTGAGCGTGTGCAGGTCGCGGTCGACCTCGATGAAGTCGGCCGGCGTGGCCTCGTCGAAGCCCAGGCCGAAGCGCAGCGTCCAGTAGGCGCCGGGGCGCTCCGAACGCACGCTGATCTGGCCGGCCAGGCCGGCCTCCTGCTCGGTCATCGCCAGGATGCGACAGGCGTAGGCCATGGTCTCCTGGATGCTGCGCGGCACGGCGCGCAGGTGCTGCGCCATCTCCTGGGTGGCGCGGGTGTCGAAGTACGCTTTTTCGCGCAGGGTGTTGTCCATGCGGCTGCCTCCTGATGCGGTTCGGGATGGCGCGGACGGATACCGCGCCTTGCCGCACAGTATGGAAAGCGCCCCCGCCTCGAGCCATGCAGCCGGGCTCATAGCAGCTATTCGACGCGGCCGCGCCAGGGGACGACGGCGCGGCCCGAGGGTAAACGAGGATCCCGCGGACGCAACCGGACGGACTCAGTCCCGCGCGATGCCGCGGGCGCAGTCCAGCAGCTCGCGCACCAGCGGCAGCGGCTCGCGTTGCGCCAGCGTGACTGCGACCACGCGCCGGCGCAGCACCGGGCTGCCAATGGCGACCTGGCGCAGTCCGTAATCGGTCAGCAGCTTTTGCGGGATGCGCGAGGGCAGGATACAGGCGCCCACCCCCGAGGACACCAGCTTGAGCATGGCGTCGATGGTCTCGGCCTCGGCCACGAATTCCGGCTGCAGGCCGGCGCTGTGGATCATCTTGCGCAGCGCGTAGTGCGAGGGAAAGCCCACCAGCCGCAGCGCCATCGCGCCCAGGTCGACGCCGTCCTCGGCCGCGACGCCGTCGCGCACGATCAGGCACATATCGTCGTCGAACAGCGGCGTCGAGGCCAGCGCGTCCGACGCCACGGCGGCGTCGTAGACGAAGCCGATATCGGCCTTGCCGCTTTCCACCAGCGTCACCACCTCGGGCGAACTGCGGCCCATGACCGACAGATTGACGTGCTCGCGGCTGCTGACGAACTGCGCCACCACGTCGGCCATGAAGTAGTAGCTGAGCGTGTGGACGGTGGCCAGCCGCACCGATCCCTGCGTCACGCCCTCGCGCTGGCGCACCGCCTCCAACGCCTGGTCGATGGCGCGGTAGGCCGGCTGGATGCCTTCCAGCAGGCGCGCGCCCGCTTCGGTCAGTTCGACCCCGCGCCCGGTGCGCACGAACAGCGGCTTGCCCACGTGGGCCTCCAGCGCCGCCAACTGGCGGCTCAGGCCGGACTGGGTCTGGTCCAGGTCCTCGGCGGCGCGCGAAAGCGATTTCAATTCGGCAATGCGCACGAAATAGCGCAATTGCCGGTCCGGCGTGTCCATGCGGCTTCCCCAACGGGCCCGCGCGGGCCCTGTCTTTATTCATCGCGCTCGAATCGGCGCGGCAGGGACAGTGTGCATCAAGGGCCGCGCCGCCACTACCGGGATTTGCGCTAACGCCTGTTCAGCCGGGCAGGAAGGCATAATTCATCAAGCCGGGCCGGAACGTTCATGGCCCAATCGCAGCGCGATGCCGCCACCGCCAACGCGCTCGAATGCCTCGACGAAGTGGGCGTGGACGGCGGGGCTCCCCGCCCAGCGCCAACGGCCCACGCCCAAGGACAACCGACATGACAACCCCCGCCTCGCGTCCCATCCCCGCCACCATCGCCGCCGTGGTGCGCGATGGCCATGTGCTGCTGGTGCGGCGCGCCAACCCGCCCGACCAGGGCCGCTGGGCCTTTCCCGGCGGCAAGATCGAAGCCGGCGAACGGCTCGAGGATGCCGCCGCGCGCGAACTGTTCGAGGAATGCGGGGTGCGCGCGCGGCCGCTGCAAGTCTTCGACGCGGTCGACGTGTTCGACCATGACGAGGCCGGCGCGCTGCGGCGGCACTACATCCTGATCGCGATGCTGTGCCGCTGGCAGGCCGGCGAGCCGGTGGCCGGCGATGATGCGATGGACGCGCGCTGGGTGCCGCTGGCTGAACTGGACGGCCACACCCTGGCCACCAGCTTCGGCGTCGCGGCGCTGGCGCGCAAGGCGGCGGCGCTGGCCGCGGAGGCCGGCATTCTCTGATACCGTAGCCGTTCCGTTGCCGACGATCCGGCGCCCTCCGCGTCCGCCCCATGTTCGAACCCTACCTGTCCCGCTGGAACCTCGTGCCCGACGGCGCTCCCATCACGACCCATGCCGCCCGGCTGCTGCCAGTGCGCCAGGCCGGCGTGCCCGCGATGCTGAAGGTCGCGGTCGAGGAAGACGAGCGCCAGGGCGGCGTGCTGATGACCTGGTGGGATGGCCACGGCGCCGCGCAAGTGCTGGCGCACGAGGGCGACGCGATCCTGCTCGAACGCGCCATGGGCACGCGTTCGCTCGCCGAATACGCCCGCAACGGCCGCGACGACGAGGCCACCCGCATCCTCTGCGGCGTGCTGCGCGAACTGCACGCGCCGCGCGCCCGGCCGCTGCCGCCGCTGCGGCCGCTGGAGGAATGGTTCGTCGAACTGTGGCCGATGGCGCGGGCCCGCGGCGGCATCCTGGCGCACAGCGCGCGCCACGCCCGCGCGCTGCTGGACGATCCGCGCGACCCGGTGGTGCTGCACGGCGACGTGCACCACGACAACATCCTCGACTTCGGCGCGCGCGGCTGGCTGGTGATCGACCCCAAGCGGCTCCATGGCGAGCGCGCCTTCGACTACGCCAACATCTTCTGCAACCCCGACCTGGCCGACCCGGAGCCGCCGGTGGCCATCGTGCCGGGCCGTTTCGAACGCAGGCTCGGGATCGTGCTGGAAGAGTCGGGACTGGAGCGCCGCCGGCTGCTGCAATGGGTGGTGGCCTGGTGCGGGCTGTCGGCGGCGTGGTTCATGGGCGACGGCGACGACGCCGCCATCGACCTGGAGATCGCGCGGCAGGCGCTGTCGTTGCTGGAAGGCTAGCGCGGCCCGTCAAGGACGCGCGCGCCGCCGGCGCGGAAATACGATGAAACGACCAGCCGGTGTGATCCGGCGCGTATTGCGAGTAAGGTATGGAAAAGCGGCCTTGATTGCCTGGCACGTCGGCCGGTGCCGCCAGCAGGAACCCGAATCATGAATACCCTACGTTCAACACTGCGGCCCCTCCTCGCGGTGATCGCCTGCGCGTCGATCACCGCGTGCGCGAGCCGGCCGCCCGCGCAGACCGACCTGCAATACCGCAGTCGGCCGGCCCCGCAGGCGCAGGGCGCGGCCGGCGCCCCGGGCGCATCGGACCAGCGCCTGACCATCCAGTCCGGCGAGGGAGAACGGCTCAACCTGCCCTGGTTCATCCGCGACACGCAGGAATGGATCAACACCAACTGACCCGGGCCCGCCCACCTGAGCGCGCCGGTCACGCGGCGTCCGTCCCGCCCGAGGCTCATGCGCCCGCGATCTGCTCCAGATACCGCGTCGGCGACACCCCCATCGCATTGCGGAACATATAGACGAAGGCGCTGGCGCTGGCATACCCCAGGGCTCGCGCCACGCTCACCACCGACTGCCCCTGCAGCAGCCGGCAGATGCCCTCGTCGATGCGCACCTGCAGGCGCCAGTTGTGAAAGCTCATGCCGGTCTCGTCTTTCATGCGCCGCGCCAGCGTGCGCGCGCTGGCGCCCATCCGTTCGCCCCACTGCTCCAGCGTGTCGTCGTTGCCGGGCGATTGCAGCACGGCGGCGCAGACCTTGCGCAGGCGCCGGTCGAACGGCAGCGGCAACTGGCGATGCTGCCGCTCGGTGCCGGCCAGCAGGTTCAGCAGCAGCTCGGCGCTCAGGCGCTGCACCGGCCCGTGGCGCGCCGCCGGCTGGTTCAGCGCCAGGATCAGTTCGCGCATCAGCGGCGCCACGTCCAGCGCGCAGGTATCTTTCCAAAGCCAGGGCGCGGCGTCCGGCGCGATGAAGGCCGAACGCATCGTCACCTGGCCGACCATGCGCACCTCGTGCGCCACGCCGGGCGGAATCCACAGCGCGCGCATCGGCGCCAGCAGCCAGGCGCCGTCCTCGGTCATGACGCGCATGATGCCGGTGGGCGAATACATCAACTGGATGCGCTCGTGCGAATGCGGCTCTTGCCGCTGGCCATCTTCATAGTGGAACGAGCGCGCCACCACCGGCGGCGCCTCGACGGGAAACTCACGCATTGGCGGGATTTCGATAGCAAGGATTGATCGGCCCGCAATCCAGCCAGTTATGTCCGTTTTTCGACATTTTCTGTCCAGCAAACAGGGAACTTGCTTTTTATCATTAATGCAAATGATTCCCATTGTTTTCAAAAGAAAATGACGCCCCCCGCACTTCCCCCTGTCGCATTTGCCCCACGCCGCCTTCCCGCCTTCCGCCTGACCCTCGCCGCCGCCCTGCTGGCCCAGGCCGGCCTGCCCGTCCTGACCCGCGCCGCCGACGATGTCCCGCAACTGAGTCCCGTGCGGGTCACCGGCACGGCCGAGAAACTCTCGGATCCCGGCCAGACCGAGGGTTCCCAGTCGTACACCGCCAATACCGTCACCGTCGGCAAGACCGGCGCCAACGTGCGCGACATCCCCAACTCGGTGTCGGTGGTGACGCGCCAGCGCATGGACGACCAGAACATGGTCACGGTGGAGGACGCGCTGCGCGAAACCACCGGCGTCAGCGCCATGACCTATGGCGACGGCACCGCCTACTTCACCGCGCGCGGCTACGAGACCGACGTGCAGTTCGACGGCGTTCCCGCCAACGGCGCGCTGCAATACCTGCCGCAGTTCGACCTGGCGCTGTACGACCGCGTCGAGGTGCTGCGCGGCCCGGCCGGCCTGCTGCAGGGCTTCGGCAGCCCGGCCGGCACCGTCAACCTGGTGCGCAAGCGGCCGCTGGACACCTTCAGCCTGACCGGCGCGGTGATGGCCGGCTCGTGGAACAACTACCGCACCGAGCTGGACGCGACCGGCCCCGTCACGGCCGACGGCCGGGTGCGCGCCCGCGCCGGCTTCGCCGCGCAGGACCGCGACTTCTTCTTCGACAAGGCCCACAATCGCCAGGGCCTGGCCTACAGCTCGCTCGAATTCGATCTGACCGCCAACACCACCCTGACGCTGGCGGCGGCCTACCAGCGCCAGCGCGAGGCGCCGTTCGACTACGGCCTGTCGATCTACTCGAACGGCCACATCATCGACTCGCCGCGCAAGGGCTTCTACGGCACCGACTGGTCGCGCGGCGACACCACCCTGTCGGAAATCTATTCGGAACTGAGCCACCGCTTCGCCAATGGCTGGACCGGCCAGGTGTCGATGAACTACCGCTCGACCGACATGGACAGCCGCTACGGCTACGTCAACGGGCCGGTCAATCCCGCCAACGACCGCGCCGGCTACCGCCTGCAGGTGCAGAAGGACCAGATCCGCTGGATCGGCTTCGACACCCATGCCTCGGGCCCCTTCAGCCTGCTGGGCCGCACCCACCAGGCCATGATCGGCGCCAACTACGCCGAACGGCGCCAGGACAGCCGCTCGGGCGGCATGAGCCTCGGCAACGTGTCGATCTACGACATCGACGTGCCCAATCCGGACCTGCCCTACACCTCGGGCGACGACTCCAAGTCCAGCCAGATGGGCGTCTACGGCCAGTTGAGCTTCAACGTGGCCGACCCGCTCACGCTGATCGTGGGCGGACGCCAGAGCTGGTACCGCAACGCCACCCAGGCCATCCTGCCGGTGGCGGGCGACACGCAGCGCGATCCCGAGGTGCGCAAGTTCGTGCCCTACTATGGCGCGGTGGCGCAGTTGAATTCGTGGCTGTCGGCCTACGCCAGCTATTCGGACATCTACGCCTTCTCGGAGGCCTGGCAGATGACGGCCGACGGCAAGCCGCTCAAGCCGCGCACCGGCAAGCAGTACGAGATCGGCCTGAAGGGCCAGTTCCTGGACGGCGCGGCCAATGCCTCGCTGGCGCTGTTCCGCATCCGCGACAAGGACCGCGCGGTGGCCGACGACGCCAACCCGGGCCGCTACCTGGCGCAGGGCGAGGCCCAGAGCCAGGGCGTCGAGGCCGAGGTCAGCGGCCGCCTGCTGCCGAACTGGGACCTGTACGCCGGCTACACCTATCTGCAGACCCGCTACCTGTCCGACCCGACGCAGGAAGGCCAGATCGTCAACCCGGAAACGCCCAAGCACCTGTTCAAGGTCTGGACCACCTATCGCTTCACGCCCGACGTGCTGCCGGGCTGGCGCGTCGGCGGCGGCGTGCGCACGCAGAGCCGCACCAGCCGCAACAACGTCTCGTGGCAAGGCGGCTACGCGGTGGTCGACGCGCAGATCGGCTACAAGGTCAATCGCAACCTGGACGCCTCGCTGACGCTGAACAACGTCTTCGACCGCCACTACTACGCCCGCGTGCCGTCCAACTTCTACGGCATCTATGGCGAACCGCGCAATGTGATGCTGACGCTGCGCGCCACCTACTGACGCGCGCATGGGGTCCGGTCCGACAACGGGCCGGCGCCCCGCCCTGTCAAACGGACGCCGGGAGCGATCGGTTAAGGTGTAGCCCCACACCCCTTAACCCTTCATTCCTGGAGTAATGAATGACCGGATTGATTATCGTGGTGGCGGCGCTGGCATTCCTGATGCTGGCGGCGTATCGAGGCTACAGCGTCATCCTGTGCGCGCCCATCGCGGCCATGGGCGCGGTGCTGCTGACCGACCCGTCGGCGCTGGCGCCGGTGTTCTCGGGCATCTTCATGGAGCGCATGGCGGGCTTCGCCAAGCTCTATTTCCCGGTGTTCCTGCTGGGCGCGGTGTTCGGCAAGCTGATCGAGCTGTCCGGCTTCTCGCGCGCCATCGTGCAGGCGGTGCTGCGGCTGATCGGCGCCGAGCGCGCCATCATCGCCATCGTGCTGGTGTGCGCGGTGCTGACCTACGGCGGCGTGTCGCTGTTCGTGGTGGTGTTCGCGGTCTACCCGTTCGCGGCCGAGATGTTCCGCCAGGGCGGCATTCCCAAGCGGCTGATGCCGGGCGCGATCGCGCTGGGCGCGTTCACCTTCACCATGACGGCGCTGCCCGGCACGCCGCAGATCCAGAACATCATCCCCACCACCTTCTTCGAGACCACCACCTGGGCCGCGCCCTGGCTGGGGCTGATCGGCGCGGCCTTCACGCTGACCGTCGGGGTGGCCTACCTGGAATGGCGCCGCAAGCGCGCCGCGCTGGCGGGCGAAGGCTACGGCACCGAGTTGCGCAACGAGCCGGACACGCCGACCGGCGGACGCGAGCATCACCCGCTGGTCGCGCTGCTGCCGCTGGTGGTGGTGGGCGTGGCCAACTACCTGCTGACGCGCTGGATTCCCGGCTGGTACCCGGCCGGCTCGCAGGTCGAACTACCCGGCCTGCCGCAGCCCCTGCCGGTCAACGCCCATGACCAGGTGGCGCTGTGGGCGGTGATGGGCGCGCTGATCGCCGGCATCGCCACCATCCTGCTGTTCTCGTTCTCGCACATCAAGGCGCATTTCGCCGAAGGCAGCAAGAGCGCGGTCTCGGGCGCGCTGCTGGCGTCCATGAATACCGCCGCCGAATACGGCTTTGGCGGCGTGATCGCGGCGCTGCCCGGGTTCCTGATGGTGGCCAGCGCGCTCAAGGCGATTCCCGACCCGCTGGTGGGCGAGGCGGTGGCGGTAACCTCGCTGGCCGGCATCACCGGCTCGGCCTCCGGCGGCATGAGCATCGCGCTGGCGGCCATGGCGCAGACCTTCATCGATGGCGCCCAGGCGGCCGGCATTCCCATGGAAGTGCTGCACCGCATCGCCGCCATGGCCTCGGGCGGCATGGACACGCTGCCGCATAACGGCGCCGTCATCACGCTGCTGGCCGTCACCGGCCTGACGCACCGCCAGTCCTACGGCGACATCTTCGCCATCACGCTGATCTCGACGCTGTCGGTGTTCCTGGTGATCGCCGTGTACTACCTGACCGGCATCGTCTGAGCGGCCGGCCCGAAGGCCTGGCCGAAGATCTCGGCCAGCCACTGGCTGAACACGCGTACCCGCGCCGACACCTGGCGATTCTGCGGGTACAGCACCGACACCGGCATCGGCGCCGGCGGCAGGTCGGGCAGCACCACCCGCAACCGGCCCGCCGCCAGCGCATCGGCCACCCGGTAGCGCGGCACCTGCGCCAGGCCCAGCCCGGCCAGCGCCGCGCTGGCGTAGAGTTCCGCGCCATTGACGCTGACCACCGACCCGGGCCGCGCCAGCACGTTGCGGCCATCCACCATGAAGTCCAGCGGCAGGCTGCGGCCGGTGGATGACGAGATGTAGTCCACCGCCCGGTGGCCCTCCAGGTCTTCCAGCGTGGCCGGCTCGCCGTAGCGCGCCAGATAGGCCGGGCTGGCCACGGTGACCTGCGGCATCAGGGCGATCTGACGCCCCACCAGCGACGAGTCCTGCAGCGTGCCGGCGCGCAGCACGCAGTCCACGCCCTCGCGCACCAGGTCGACCAGCCGATCGTCTTCGCCCAGGTGCAGCACGATGTCGGGATAGCGTTCGAGAAAGGCCGGCAGGCCCGGCATGACGAACACCCGCGCCAGCGTGCCTTGCAGGTTGACCCGCAGCAGTCCCTTGGGCGCGGTGTTCAGGAAGGCGCCGTCCGCCTCCTCCAGGTCGGCCAGCAGGCGCACGCAGCGCCGGTAATAGGCCTCGCCGTCATGGGTCAGCCGCACCTGGCGCGTGGTGCGCTCCAGCAGGCGCGCGCCCAGGCGTTTTTCCATGCGCTTGACCAGGTTGGTGACGGTCGCGCGGGGAATCCGCAGGTCTTCCGACGCCTTGGAGAAACTGCGCCGTTCGGCGATGCGGACGAATACCTGCATTTCCTGGAAGCGATCCATGCGCCCTCTATTATTAATGTAGATGAAATTATGTTAGCAAAATCCGGATAATTATCTTTTGTTTGGAATAGTCCATGATTCGTCTCACCCACTCACCCCAAGGACAATCCATGACTTCCCAAGCTTCCCAACGCGTCGCCCTGGTCACCGGCGCCTCGCGCGGCATCGGCGCCGCCATCGTCCGCCGCCTGGCCGCCGACGGTTTTGCCGTCGCCATCAACTACGCTTCCAGCGCGGCCGAGGCCGACGCCCTCGCCGCTGAAGTCCGCCAGGCCGGCGGCCGGGCCCTGGCGGTGCGCGCCGACGTCGCCAAGGCCGCCGAGGTGCGCGCCATGTTCGACCAGGTCGAAGCCGGCCTGGGACGCATCGACGTGCTGGTCAACAGCGCCGGCGTGCTCAAGCAGCAGACGCTGGCCGAGGCCACCGACGAGATCTACGACCAGACCTTCGACATCAACACCCGCGGCACCTTCAACACCCTGCGCGAGGCCGGCGCGCGGCTGGCCGACGGCGGCAGCATCGTCAACGTCTCCAGCACCACGCTGGCGCTGAACATGCCCACCTACGGCATCTACATCGCCAGCAAGGCCGCGGTGGAAAGCTTCACCCGCGTGTTCGCCAAGGAACTGCGCGGCCGCCGCATCACGGTCAACGCCGTGGCGCCCGGCCCCGTCGCCACCGACCTGTTCAAGCAGGGCAAGAGCCCGGAACTGATCGAGCATTTCGCCAAGATGCCGCCGCTGGAGCGCCTGGGCGAACCCGAGGACATCGCCGGCGTGGTGTCGTTCCTGGCCAGCGCCGACGGCGGCTGGATCAATGGCCAGGTGCTGCGCGCCAACGGCGGCCTGGCCTGACGGCAGGCGCGTTTCCCGGAGATTTCCATGGCATCCGTCATCCTCATCACCGGCGCCGGCAGCGGCATCGGCAAGCTGTCCGCCGAAACCCTGGCCCGCGCCGGCCACACCGTCTACGCCACCATGCGCGACATCGCCGGCCGCAACGCCGGCCGCGCCCAGGCCATGCGTGACTGGGCCGCGGCCCACGGCGCCGATCTGCATCCGCTGGAACTGGACGTGCTGTCGCAGGCGTCCGCCGACGCCGCCGTGGCCGCCATCGTGCGCGAACAGGGCCGGCTCGACGTGGTCATGCAGAACGCCGGTCACCTGGTGATCGGCCCGACCGAGGCGTTCACCGCCGAAGACATGCAGCACGCCTTCGACACCAACTTCTACGGCGCCCAGCGCGTCAACCGCGCCGCCCTGCCGCAACTGCGCCGGCAGCAGTCGGGCCTGATGCTGTGGATCAGCAGCACCACCACCAAGGGCGGCTTCCCGCCGTTCATGGGGCCGTACGGCGCGGCCAAGGCGGCGATGGATTCGCTGGCGGTGAGCCTGTCGTACGAACTGGCGCGCTTCGGCATCGAGACCTCGATCGTGGTGCCGGGCGCCTTCACCCGCGGCACCGAGCACTTCCCCAGCGCCGGCAAGCCCAGCGACCAGGCCCGCGTGGCGGCCTATGCGCGCTACGACGGCGTGATGGACCAGGTCGGCGCGCGCCTGAGCGCGCTCACGCCCGACGACGCCACGCCGCAGGCGGTGGCCGACGAGATTGCCCGCATCGTCGACCTGCCGGCGGGCAGCCGGCCGGCGCGCTCGGTGGTCGACTTCGTCGGCGATGGCGCCGAGGAGGTGCTGGCGCTGGCCGAGGAACTGCGGATCGCCTTCGCCGAACGCATCGGCATCGCCGACCTGCTGCGTCCGTCGACGCCGCGCGCTTGAAAAAAGCGGCGCCCTGGCCGCGCGGCAACCCGGGCGGGAACGGTAGAATCCCGCATCCCTCGCGCTTGCTCGACGACGCGCGACGAATGGCTTTTCATGGGGAACCGCCATGCCGGCACCGCAACCATCCGCATTGCCACAAGACCGCCACGCCGCGCGCGACGAGCGCCAGGAACAAGCCCCCGCGTGGCCACGCATCGGACGACGCAAGCCGGCCGGCGCGTGGGCCGGCGCCTTCGTCGCGGCCGCGCTGTGCGCCGCGTCCTGGGTCGCCCGCGCCGCGCCGGACGTGCAGACCGGCGACCTGATCTTCCAGCAATCCCGCTCCGCCCAGAGCCTGGCGATCCAGCAGGCCACTCATTCGCCCTACAGCCACATGGGCATGATCGTGATGCGCCAGGGCGCGCCCTACGTGCTGGAAGCCGCCGCCACGGTCAGCTACACGCCGCTGGCGCAATGGGCGGCGCAGGGCGAAAACGGAAAATACGTCGTCAAGCGCCTGCGCGACGCGTCGCGGCTGACGCCCGAGACGCGCGAACAGTTGGCGGGCACCGGCGCGCGCTATCTCGGCAAGCCGTACGACGCGGCCTTCGGCTGGTCGGACGACCGGATCTATTGCTCCGAGCTGGTCTGGAAGATCTACCAGCGCACGCTGGGCCTGCAGATCGGCGCGCTGCAACCCCTGAAGCAGTTCGACCTGAGCTCGCCCACCGTGCGCGCCACGATGCAGGCGCGCTACGGCAAGGACATCCCGTGGGAGGAACCCATCATCTCCCCGGCCGCGATGTTCGACTCGCCGCTATTGGCCACGGTCCCGGACCGCTGAGGCGGCGGGCGGCGCGGCCGATCGCGCAATCGGCGGCGCCGCCGGCCGCTCGGGCCACGCCTATTGCGGCATGTCGAAGCCCTGCTCGCGCAGGTATTTGGCCACCACCGGCTGCCACTTCTGCGGCGCGTGCGTGAACAGGCTGTGGCCGTTCTCGCCGTCCGGCCCCATGGGCACGAAGGTGGCGCGGCCGCCGGCCTGGTTGTAGGCCTCGACCCAGCGCCTGGGCCAGTCCGGCCCCCAGTACAGGTCGTTCTCGGTATAGATCCACAACATCGGCAGCCGCGTGGCCTGGCCATAGCCCGCGTACGTGGCCTGCAGGCGCTCGGGACCGCACGGCTTGCCGGGCGAGCGCACCGGATCGCCACCCGAGCCGCCCGCGAAGTTGATGGCGGTCTTCACCCCCGCGGGGTTCTGCGCCGCCAGCGCCACGGTCGAGCCGCCGCCCACCGACTGCCCCAGCACCACCACCCTGGCCGGGTCCACGTCCGGACGCTGCGCCATGACCCGCAGCACCTGGTCGATCTGGCTGGCGGCGCGGTCGAACATCGGGGTGAAGCGGCGCTCGCCGCAGGGGCCGCTGTTCTCCAGGTCCGGCCCGCCGGTGACGCCATAGCCCAGGCGCACCGGCAGCGCGACCACGAAGCCGGCATCGGTGAAGAACCTGGACGCCGCCGCGTAGCGCGCCCGTCCCAGCTTGGCGCGGCCGGCGGCGTCGCCGGCCCGGCCATGGTTGATCACGATCAGCGGATGACGGCCCTCGCCCGCAGGCGTGAAGACGGTCACCACGACTTCGCCCGTGGCGGTGCCGCCGTTCTCCAGCGCCACCCGCACCGGCACCTTCTGCACGCTTTCGTTGGCAGCCAGCTTGGGCGGCGGCGCGGCGCACGCCGTCAAGAGTCCCAGTCCGCCGATCATCGTGATTCTTGCCAGAACACCCATGTTGCCCCTCGTCAGGAATAGGCTCGCCGCCCGGGTGAGCGCAAGATACTCCGAGCGCGCCCGCCCCGCCATCGTCGCGAACCCGGCCCGCGGCGATTTATTCCAGGCCGGACTCATTCCATGAAAATTACTTGTTTGTCGTGATCAACGGCCAGCCCTAGCATGAGCGGCATCGCCCACGATTCCAACGGAGACAGCAAGCCCATGAGCGCCCCGATTCCCGCCTTCCCCCACAGCCACATCGAGCGCGACGCGCGCGGCGTCTACACGCTGCGGATCGACGACGCCAAGAGCCTGAACATCCTGGCCTCGCCGGTCACGCTGGGCCTGACCGCCGCCGTGCGCTGGATCGCCGCGCAGGCCGACGCCCGCGCGCTGGTGCTGCGCGGCAGCGGCGACAAGGCCTTCGTCGGCGGCGCCAACATCCATGAAATGGCCGAGCTGGATCCGGACGGCGGCCGCGCCTTCATCACCCGCCTGCGCGACCTGTGCGAAGCGGTGCGCGCGGTGCCGGTGCCGACCATCGCCCGCCTGCCCGGCTTCTGCCTGGGCGCCGGCATGGAACTGGCGGCGGCCTGCGACATCCGCCTGGGTTCGCGCGACGGCGTCTTCGGCATGCCCGAGGTGCAGGTCGGCATTCCGTCGGTGATCCACGCCGTGCTGTTGCCGTCACTGATCGGCCCGGGCGCCACCCACTGGCTGCTCCTGACCGGCGCCACGGTCGACGCCGAGCAGGCGCTGCGCTGGGGCTTCCTGCAATTCCTGTGCGAGGCCGGCGAGCTGGACGCGCTGGTCGAGCGCACGGTCGCGCCCATCGCGGCCAGCGGGCCGCTGGCGGTGCGCTCGCAGAAGGCGCTGCTGCGCTACTGGGAGACCTCCACGGTCGAGGCCGGCCTGGACCGCAGCGTCGACGCCTTCGGCGCGGCCTTCGCCACCGACGAGCCGCGCCGCTACATGGCGCCGTTCCTGGCCCGCAAGCGCGCGCGGGAGGCGCAATGACGGCCCCGGCCAGCGGCCCGCTGGCCGGCGTGCGGGTGGTCGACATGACCTCGGTCGGCATGGGCCCCTACGCCACCCAGATCCTGGGCGACATGGGCGCCGAGATCATCAAGGTCGAAGCGCCCGAGGGCGATGTGTTCCGCGCCTCGGCGCCAGCCGCCTCGCCCGGCATGGGCGCGGTCTACCTGAACCTGAACCGCAACAAGCACAGCGTCACCCTGAACGCCAAGGACCCGGACGACCGGCAACGGCTGCTGCGGCTGGTCGACGGCGCCGACGTCTTCATCTCCAACGTGCGGCCGCGCGCGCTGGCGCGGATCGGCCTGGACGCCGCCAGCCTGCGCGCGCGCAACCCGCGCCTGGTCTATTGCTCGGCGGTCGGCTTCGGCCAGGACGGCCCCTACGCCGCCCGGCCGGCCTTCGACGACATCATCCAGGCCATGAGCGGCCTGGCCGACCTGCAGGGCCGCAACAGCGGCGCGCCGGCCTACATCAACACCATCATGGCCGACAAGGTGGCCGGGCTGACGCTGGCCTACGCCATCCCGATGGCGCTGTACGAGCGCGAGAAATCCGGCCAGGGCCAGGCCATCGAGGTGCCGATGTTCGAGACGCTGGTGTCCTTCACCCTGATCGAGCACCTGGGCGGGCGCACCTTCGACCCGCCGCGCGGCGGCATGGGCTACAGCCGCGTGCTGTCGCCCGAGCGCCGGCCCTACCGCACCCGCGACGGTTTCCTGGCGCTGCTGCCGTATACGGACGCGCAATGGCAGCGCTTCTTCACCCTGGCCGAACGCGCCGACCTGGCCGCCGATCCGCGCTACGCCAGCGCCCGGACCCGCGCCCGCCACTTCGACGCGCTGTACAGCGACCTGGCCGCCATCGTCGCGCTGCGCGGCACCGAAGACTGGCTGGCGCTGCTGGCGGACGCCGACATTCCTCATTCGCGCGTCAATCCGCCCGAGGCGCTATTCGACGACCCGCACCTGGCCGCCACCGGCTTTTTCCAACGGGTCGAGCATCCCACCGAGGGCACGCTCACGGCCACCGCGATCCCGGTGCGCTTCTCGCGCACGCCCGGGTCGATCCGCCGCCTGGCGCCACGCCAGGACGCGGATCGCGATATGCTCGATCCGGATTGACCCCCCGGAACGTGGCGGATGCGGGCTTGCGCGCGCCGGCCCCCGGGGCGCCCGCCCCCTTTTCGTCCGGACCATGAACATCACCCTGAAGCAGTTGCGCGTGTTCTGCGCGCTCTACGAGTTGCGCAGCTTCACCGCCGCCGCCCGCGCCGCCTTCGTCACGCAATCGGCCGTCAGCAAGCTGTGCGCCGAACTCGAGGCCGAGGTCGGCCAGCCCTTGTTCGAGCGCTCGACCCGCAGCGTGACGCCGTGCGAGGGCGCGGCCGACTTCTATGCCTATGCCCAGGAGATCCTGGGCACGGTGCGCGCGGCCGAGCGCAGCATGTCCGGCCTGCGCTCGCTGGAGCGCGGCGTGGTCGGCGTGGCCTGCTCGCCGATGATGATGGTCGGCCTGCTGGGCGGCGTGATCGCGCGCTACCACCGGCGCCATCCGGGCGTGAAGCTGGACCTGTTCGAACTGAACACCGACGAGACCATCGAGCATGTGCGGCACGGCCGCGCCGACTTCGGCATCGTCTCCACCGACATCGACGGCGACGAGCTGGCCGCGCGCGTGATCTACCGCGACACCATGCATGCCGTCTTCGCGCCCGACCATCCGCTGGCGCGCCGCAAGCAGGTGCGCTGGGCCGACCTGGCCGCCCACGAACACATCACGCTGCGCAACGTCTACAGCGTGCGCCGCGCGGTGGACCGCATCAGCGGCGAACTCAGCCTGCAATTCCAGTCCGGCATCGAGGCCGGCATGCTGACCTCGGTGCTGAACCTGGTGCGCGCGGGCCTGGGCATCACCGTGGTGCCCGGCTACGTCTGCGCCTTCGCGCGCCAGTTGGGACTGGCCACCGCGCCCATCGGCGGCGCCGGCCAGCGCAGCCACGCACTGTGGCTGATCCAGCGCCACAACGCGCGCCTGTCGCGGGCGGCGGACGCGTTCCTGGCCGACCTGGAGACGACGCTGCGGGCGCGCGAGGCGGCGCCCGACCCGACCCGCTACGACGAGGACGCCGCCGGCCAGTGAGGCCGCGCCGGGCCGAGGCGCACGGCGCGGGACTTATCCGGATACGGAATAGGTCTATGAAAATTAGTCCCTTGTTGCGATAAGCCGCGCGGCCGCATGATGGCGGAAATCGCGGCCGCCACCTGCCATCGCGGCCGCAGAAAAACACAGGAGACTCTCATGACCCGCCCCCCGCAACGCAGCCGCATGCGCCGGTTCGCCGCCTGCTGCGCCCTGGCCCTGGCCGCCGCCACCGGCGCCGCGCAGGCCGACGGCGCCTATCCCGACAAGCCCATCACCATCGTGGTGCCGTTCTCGCCCGGCAGCGCCACCGACACCAGCGCCCGCATCCTGACCGAAAAGCTCGGCCCGCGCCTGGGCGTGCCGATCGTGATCGAGAACAAGCCGGGCGCGTCCGGCACCATCGGTTCGTCCACCGCCGCGCGCGCCGCGCCCGACGGCTACACCCTGATCCTGACCAGCAGCTCCACGCACTCGGCCACGCCGGCCCTGTTCCGCAAGCTGCCCTATGACCCCACCGGCGATTTCATCCACGTCATCCGCATCGCCACCATTCCCATGATGCTGGTGGTGCGCGCCGATTCGCCCTACGGCTCGGTGTCGCAACTGGTCCAGGCCACCCGCGCCAGGCCGCTGAACTATGCCTACGGCTCGCCCACCAGCCAGATCGCCGGGGCCACCTTCAACAGCGTCGCCGGCGCCGCCGCCAACGCGGTGCCCTACAAGAGCCAGCCGCCCGCCGTCACCGACCTGCTGGGCGGCCACGTCGATTATTTGTTCGCCGACCTGTCGGTGGTGACGTCGTTCATGCACGGCGGCAAGCTCAGGGGCATCGCCTTCACCGGCCAGGCGCGCTCGAAGGACTTCCCCGACGTGCCGACGCTGGCCGAACTGGGCTACAGGAATTTCGACCTGGTGGTATGGGTGGGCGTGGCCGCGCCCAAGGACACGCCGGCGCCGGTGGTCGAGCGCCTGAACCGCGAGATCACGCGCATCCTGAGCGAGCCCGACAGCATCGCCAAGTTCGAGGCGCTGGGCATGCAGGTCGCGCCCAACACGCTGGCCGAACACCAGGCCTTCGCCCAGTCTCAGCGCCAGATCTGGACCCAGCGCGCGATCGACGCGAAGATCGAGCCGCAATAACCGCGCCCGGCGGCCTCAGCCCATCCGGACCGGGGCGGCCGCATTGGCCAGCGGCATCACGGCCAGGCGCAGGCCCATCGCCTTGAGAATCGCCAGCAGGCTGGCCAGCGACGGATTGCCCTTGGGCGACAGCGTGCGGTAGAGCTGGGTCGGGTTCAGCCGCGCCTGCTCCGCCACGGCCTGCATGCCGCCGAACGCCTGGGTCATCTGGCGCAGCACCACCAGCAGTTCGCCCTGATCGCCATCGGCCAGGATGCTGTTGATCGTCTCCAGCGCAAGGGCGGGGTCGCTGCGATAGACCTCGACCATTGCTTCATCATGGGGCTTGCTTCTCATCATCCGTTCTCCGTTGCCAGTCATGCCAATATTCCACCGCGCGGTGGATGTCGGCATCCTGCGTGCGCTTGCTGCCTCCGGCCAGCAACAACACCAGCCGTTCACCGGACAGCGCGTAGTAGACGCGCAGGCCCGGCCCCGTATCGATACGCAATTCCCACACGCCCTCGCGGCAGAACCGGTGATCGCCGAAATTCCCCGATGCCAGACGCGCTACACGGCGGATGACCGCCACCTTGTCGCGCATGCCACGCAGGCCGCGTAGCCAGGTGGCATAGGAATCCTTGAGTTTTCCAGGAGTGAGGTAGTGTTCGATTCGGTACATACGATATTCGTCCATAGACGAATTCCAGTCAAGTCAGCGCAGTCAGTTCGCCAACAAGATAGGACACTCCCTTGGTTCCTGCTGGACGGTGCGTGATCTTTTCCTCCCCCACTCATGCCTTCTCCCAACAAAAAACGGGCGCCAAAGCGCCCGTCCGTCCTGCCTGGATCCTGCCTACCCGTCAGAACCGATACTGCGCCGTGGCGATCACCGTGCGCGGCTCGCCCACGCGGATCTGGCCGGCGCTGGTGGCCGAGGCGTAGTAGGTCTTGTCGGTGATGTTGCGCACCGCCAGGCGCCAGTCCCACTGGCCGGCGCGGTAGCCGACCAGCGCGTCCCAGGTGGCATAGCCAGGCAGCACCGCCGTGTTGGCGTTGTCGGCGTAGCGCTGGCCGACGAAGGTCAGGCCGGTCTCGCCATACAGGCCCTCGGCCGGCTTGTAGGTCAGGAACACGCTGCCGTTGCGCCGCGCCACGTTGCTGACGCGGTTGCCGGCCAGGCCGTTGTTGTCCTCGACGATGGACGCGTTCTGCAGGCCGATGCCGCCGCGCAGGTACCAGTTGCCGGTCAGGCGCCCTGCCGCGGTCAGCTCGATGCCGCGCGAACGTTGCTTGCCGGTCAGCAGCACGATGGTCGGATCGACCGGATCGGAGGTGCGGCGGTTGTAGAGCTCGAGCTGGTACAGCGCCAGCGTGGTGCTCAGATTCCCGTCCAGCCAGTCGCTCTTGACGCCCACTTCGTACTGGCGGGTCTGCTCCGGATCCACGTCATTGGTATTGCCGCGCGCGTTCGGCGTGATGCCGATGAGGCTGCCGCCGACCGGCGAGAAGGTCTTGCTGTACGACGCGTAGAACGAGTGATCGCGCGCCGGCGTCCACACCACGCCGGCGCGCGGGCTCAGGCCACGGCTGTCGCGGCGGGCCGAGAGGTCCAGCATGCGGTTGGTGGAATCGACGCTGAAGCGGTCCATGCGCAGCCCCAGCAGCACCTGCCAGGCGTCGTCCAGCTTGATCTGGTCCTGCACGTAGTAGCCCTGGCTGCGGGTCTTGTGACGGGCCGAACTGCTGAGCGTCATGGCGCCGTTGTGCTGCTGGGACAGGTCCGGGTCGTACAGGTCCAGCGTCGGCACCGGCTGCGCGCCCGGGCCCCGCGCCAGCGTGGTGTAGAGGTCGGGCGTGCGCGCCTGATTGGCCACGTCCACGCCGAACAGCACCCGGTGCTCGATGGCGCCGGTATGGAACAGGCCCTCGGCTTCCAGGTTGTTGCTGATGCTGCGGGTAGTCAGGTCCTGCTGCCAGCGGGTGCGGGAGACCTTGCCGGTGGCGGCGTTGTAGCCGGTCAGGTAGGTGTTGTCGAACTTGCTGTCGAGCGCGAACACGCCCAGCGTGTAGCGCAACTGCCAGCCCGGCGCCAGCGTGTAGGCCAGGCGCGAGCGGAACGATTGCGCGCGATCGTCGATGTAGTCGCGGTCGGGATCGCCGTAGACGGTCGATCGGCCGACGTCGGCGGGCCGGCCGTTGACGCTGGGGATGCCGCGATCCGGAGTACGGTCATAGCGGCTGTATTCGTATTGCACCAGCCAGTCCAGGTCGGGCGTGATGCGCCAGTTCAGCGACGGCGCCACCAGTTGGCGGGTGCCGCCGATCTTGTGGCGGAAGCTGTTGCTGTCCTCCTGGCCGATGTTCAGGCGCACGCTGACGTGCTCGCCGGGATCCGCGCTCAGGTCGCCGTAGAAGCTGCGCAGGTCCCAACTGCCGGCCTGGGCCTCGAGCGTGGACTCGCGGCCCGGCTGCGGCGCCTTGCTGATACGGTTGACGATCCCGCCCTGGCTGCCCCGGCCGTACAGCACCGCGGCCGGGCCCTTGAGCACGTCGATGCGCTCGATGTTGTGCAGGTCGCGCACGTACTGGCTGTCGTCGCGGATGCCGTCCAGGTAGAAGTCGTTGCTGGCGTCGAAGCCGCGGATGCGCAGCGAGTCGAAGCGGGTGTCCGAGGCGTTGCTGACATTGGGGATGCCGGACAGGGCCTCGCCGAGGGTGCTGATGCCGTAGTTCTGCAGGTTCTCGACCTTGACCGTGTCGATGGCCTGCGGCACGTAGCGCGCGGCGGTCTGGGTGCGGGTGGCGGTGGTGACTTCGGGCACCCGTGGATCGTCGGCGTTGGCGCCTTCGACGCTGATGGCGGGGAGATGGATGGGGTCGGCGTGGGCGGGAACGACAGGGGCCATCAGGGCCAGCGCGGCCCCCAGGGTCAGGGCGCGCGGGACGGGAAAAACAGGCATCGCAAGCTTTCTGTAAGTTTTATCGAGCCGCGATCATATCGACAATGAATCTCATTTGTATATGAGATTGTTCTCATTGCCCGCAAAGCCGCGGCGGATGTTGCTGTGTCACAACGACCCGGCCCGGCCGGGCCGCCGGCGCCCCGCCCCCGCGCCGTCGCCCCCGCCATTTGCATGAGTCCGGCGCGCCGGCGGCGGCCGCGCCAACCCTCGCGAATTTGCGACGGTCCTCATCCAACCCGGCGAGGCGCGCGTCATCCAGGCGGACGACGGCGACATCATCATCGCCGTGTTTTTCCAACAATCACTCCGATGTTTGCCCTACGGATAACTCTGGCCGGTCGGACGAGGTTTGCATGAGCGGAACGGGGCGCCGGCTGTATTAGGCTGGCCCCGCAGTACTCCGACTCACCTTGATCGATTGGACGAAAGCAAATGAATCAACTCATTCATCCGGACTGCCATCCCTTTACCGCCGCAGGCAATTTGAAGCAAGTCTCCGCGTTCTATGAGGAAGGACGACGTGTCATGTGGATGATGCTGCGCGCCCAGCCGCGCCCCTGCTTCAATCACGAACTGATCGACGAAATCATGACCCTGGCGCGCGCCGCCAGGGACTCCGGCCTGCCCATCGATTTCTGGGTCACGGGCTCGCTGGTGCCGCAGATCTACAACGTCGGCGGCGACCTCAACTTTTTCGCCGAGGCCATCCGCACGGGCCGCCGCGAGGCGCTGCGCGCCTACGCCCGCGCCTGCGTCGATTGCGTGCATGCCGCCACCCGCGGCTTCGACACCGGCGCCGTATCGCTGGCCATGATCGAGGGCACCGCGCTGGGCGGCGGCTTCGAGGCGGCGCTGGCGCACCACTTCGTGCTGGCGCAGAACAACGCCCGCATGGGCTTCCCCGAAATGGCCTTCAACCTGTTCCCGGGCATGGGCGGCTATTCGCTGGTGGCGCGGCGCTCGGGCATGAAGCTGGCCGAGGAACTGATCGGCAGCGGCGAATCGCACACCGCCGAATGGTTCCAGGCGCGCGGCCTGGTGGACGTGCTGTTCGAGCCGGGCGACGCCTACAAGGCCACCCGCACCTTCATCGACGTGATGCGGCCCAAGCTCAACGGCATGCGCGCCATGCTGCGGGCGCGCCAGCGTGTGCTGCAACTGACGCGCTCGGAACTGATGGATATCACCGAGGACTGGGTCGACGCCGCCTTCTCGATCGATCCGAAGGACCGCGCCTACATGGAACGGCTGGTGATGGCGCAGAACCGTCGGTCACCCGCGGGCCCCGATGGCCTGATCGACGCCACCATGCATTGAGGTCGGCGCGCGCCGGCCGCGTCAGGCAATCAGATGCAGCCGGCGCCGCTGCGCCAGCCAGGTGGTCAGCTCGGCAGCCGGCATGGGCTTGGCATACAGGTAGCCCTGCTTGGCGTCCACCCCCAGCGTATCCAGGAAGGCGGTTTCCTCCTGGGTCTCGACGCCCTCGGCGATCACCTTCAGCTCGAGCGTGCGGGCCACCGCGACGATGGCCCGCGCCAGCGCCTGCGACACCGGGTTCTCGTTGACGCCGCGCACGAAGCTGGCATCCAGCTTGATCGCGTCCAGCGGAATGCGGGCCAGTTGCGACAGTGACGAATAGCCCGTGCCGAAGTCGTCCAGGTGCACGCACGCGCCCAACTGGCGGAACTGCTTCATCAGCTCGATCGCGGCGACCTCGTCCTCGATCAGGCAGCTTTCGGTGAGTTCAATGTCGAGCAGGCAGGGATCGAGGCCGGCATCGTTGACCGCGCGCATGAATTCGCTGACCACGCCCTTGTCGTCCAGTTGCCGCGCCGACATGTTGATGGCGACCCGCAGGTCCAGGCCCTCGCGCTTCCAGGCCGCGGCCTGGCGCGCCGCTTCGCGCATCACCCACACGCCCAGTTGCGAGATCAGGCCGGATTCCTCCGCATAAGGAATGAAAACGCTGGGGCAGATCATCCCGCGTTCGGGCGAGCGCCAGCGCAGCAGCGCCTCGACGCCATCAATCTCGCCGCCGCGGCCGGTGAGCTTGGGCTGGTAGTACAGCATCAAGTGGCCTTCGGCCAGCGCCTTGCGCAGGTTGGTGTCGAGCCAGACATAGTCGGCGTTGCGCCGGTCCATCTCGGGCTGGAACACACGGTAGGTATGGCGCCCGGCTTCCTTGGCCACGTACATGGCGATGTCGGCGCTGCGCACCACGCTGTCGAGGTCGTCGCCGTGCTCGGGGTACATGGCGATGCCGATGGAGCAGCTTGTGTAGACCTCGATCAGCTCCTGGCGGAATGGCTCGCGCAGGCGCTCGATGATGCGCGCGGCGGTGGCCTCCAGGTGCCAGGCCTCGGCGCCTTCCTGCAGCACCAGGAATTCGTCGCCGCCCAGCCGCGCCAGCGTCTGGCCGGGCGACAGGCAACTGGAGATCGCCACCGCCACCGACTTGAGCAGGCGGTCGCCGAAGCCGTGGCCGTAGTGGTCGTTGATGCGCTTGAAATTGTCCAGGTCCAGGAACAGCACGCCGCCGCTGGCGCCCTCGCCTTCGGCCAGCGCCGCTTTCAGGCGGGTGGTGATGGCGTGGCGGTTGGGCAGGTTGGTCAGCACGTCGGTGTTGGCCAGCACCCGCAGGCGTTCCTGCGCCTGGCGTTCCTCGGTGATGTCGGTGCCCGAGCAGATCAGGTAGACACGCTTCTCGCCGCTGCCGCTGGTGACGAACTTGTTGCGGAACAGGAACAGCCGCGGGCCCTTGACCGTGTTGATCAGGCGCTCGACCTCGTACGACTGTCCGCGCTTGTAGAACTCGGCGATGTTGCGACGCGAGGCCGCGGCCTCTTCGCGCGTCATGAACATCTCGAACACGCTGCGCCCGACGATGTCCTGCTCGCGTTTGCCGGTGTATTCCTCGCTGACCTTGTTGAAGCGTTGCACGCGGCCGTGCTGGTCGACGATGACGATGACCGAGTTGGCCTCGGACACCACGGTCTCGGCGAACGACAGGCCTTCGACCAGGTCGCGCGCGACCGAATCGGTGTCAGTGTGCGCCGACGCCGTGCCGGCCCATTCGGTGGGGTTGATCTTGCGGCCGACCAGCCGCAACTGGATGGGATCGCCGTACAGGACGATGTCGATGCGCAGGCTGGCGGTGATGCCGGTCAGGGCGCGAATGGCCTGCGCCTGCTCGGGCTGCAGCGCCAATGCAATGTTGGTTGCGCCTTTGACGGCGGCCAGTTCGATCGCGTTGCTGTCGGCCGCCAACCGCCAATAGGGGCTGGACGTACCGAAATGCAGGTACAGGATCGATTTTTCGTCCTGAGTCTCAGTCATTGGTGTCCCCCGCCATCCCAGGAAGGCCTGCGTGAAACATACGGCCTAGTCAGTTCGGGGTCAACCACCCGCCGGAACGGCGTTCGCGCTGTATTGCGGATTATTTCAACTGGCTTGGCAACTGTCTTCCCCTGCCCTCATGCGGCGCTACGCCCGTTTCGCGCGAGAAAGGCAGGCTTGGCAAGCGTTGCGCATACGGCGGCGCAGCATGCAAACAATATCGTCGAAAATTTGTGACCATTTCCTGCGCGTGGCGTAAAAGAAGCAACAAGGGGGGACATATGTCCCCCTTGTCCATATCGCTTATTCCGGCTTGACCCCGGCTTCGTCGATGACCTTGGTCCAGCGCGCCAGTTCGGCGGACACGCGGGCGCCGGCATCGGCGGGCGTGGTCCACTCGGCGATGGCGCCCTGGTTCAGCAGCGACGCCTTGACCGTCGGCTTGGCCAGGATCTTCTTGAGCTCGCCGTTCAGACGGTCGATCACCGGCGCCGGCGTGCCGGCCGGCGCCACGATGCCGAACATGGAGCTGACCTCGAAGCCCGGCAGGCCGGCCTCGGCCGCGGTCGGCACGTCCGGCAGCGCCTCGACGCGTTGCGCCGAGGTCACCGCCAGCGCGCGCAGCTTGCCGGCCTTGATGCTGGCCTGCGAGGCCGGCACGGTCTCGATCATGCTGAGCACCTGGCCGCCCATCAGATCGGTCATGGCCGGGCCGCTGCCCTTGTAGGGCACGTGCAGGATATCCACGCCGGCGGTGCGCTTGAACATTTCGCCGGCCAGGTGCTGCGGCGAGCCGTTGCCCGCCGACGCCATGGTGACGTAGCCCGGACGCGCCTTGGCCAGCGCGATCAGTTGCTTCAGGTCATTGGCCTGCACCGACGGGTTGACCACGAACACCAGCGGCACGGTGCCGACGATGGACACCGGCGCGAAGCTCTTTTCCACGTCGTAGGTGACGCGGCCGCGGTACAGCGCCGCGTTGATCGAATGGCTGGTGAGCGCGCCCATCAGCAGCGTGTAGCCGTCGGGCTGGGCCTTGGCGACCTGGTCGGCGCCGATGTTGCCGGCGGCGCCGGCGCGGTTCTCGACGATCACCGACTGGCCCAGCGCGCCGGTCAGTTCCTGCGCCAGCACGCGGCCGATCACGTCGGTGGCGCCCCCGGGCGGGTACGGCACGATCAGGCGGATGGGCTTGTCGGGATAGGCGTCGGCGGCCACGGCGGGCGCCGCGGCCCCGGTACACAAGGCCAACAGGGAAAGCAGCAAGGCGCGGCGGGGCCGCAGACGCAGGTCTGACATGTAGGTCTCCTGCCGGGATGGGTATAGGAATGGAACGGACGCCCGGCTCGTCAACGGCGCCAGTGTAGGAGGCCAATCTTGATTGATGAATCAGAATTTTTCTATCGACTGATCTTTTTATTAGATCAATAAAAATTCCGATGAAAAACGCTTGCCTGGCATTTCCAAGGGTGGATATGATCGCAGCCCTGGATTATCAATAATATTATCGGGAAGAAAAATGACGGACGAGACCAAGGGCGGCAAGCCCGCCAAGGGCCCCTTCGACAGCGACGGCGCGCGCAGCACCGGCGTGGCGCGCGGGCTGACCAACTACGGCGACACCGGCTTTTCGCTGTTCCTGCGCAAGGCCTTCATCAAGGGCGCCGGCCTGTCCGACGACGCGCTGGCGCGTCCCATCATCGGCATCGTCAACACCGGCAGCAGCTACAACCCGTGCCACGGCAACGCGCCGCAACTGATCGAGGCGGTCAAGCGCGGCGTGATGCTGGCCGGCGGCCTGCCGATGGACTTCCCCACCATCTCGGTGCACGAGAGCTTCTCGCAGCCCACCAGCATGTACCTGCGCAACCTCATGTCGATGGACACGGAGGAAATGATCCGCGCCCAGCCGATGGACGCGGTGGTGCTGATCGGCGGTTGCGACAAGACCGTGCCGGCGCAGTTGATGGGCGCTTCGTCCGCCGGCGTGCCCGCGATCCAGTTGGTGACCGGCTCGATGCTGACCGGCTCGCACCGCGGCGAACGGGTCGGCGCCTGCACCGACTGCCGCCGCTACTGGGGCCGCTACCGCGCCGAGGAGATCGACGCGCCCGAGATCGCCGACGTCAACAACCAGTTGGTGGCCAGCGTCGGCACCTGTTCGGTGATGGGCACCGCCAGCACCATGGCCTGCCTGACCGAGGCGATGGGCATGATGGTGTCCGGCGGCGCGTCCGCCCCGGCCGTCACCGCCGACCGCGTGCGCGTGGCCGAGCGCACCGGCGCCACCGCCGTCGCCATGGCGGCCGCGCGCCTGACGCCCGACCGCATCATCACCGGCAAGTCCATCGAGAACGCGCTGCGCGTGCTGCTGGCCATCGGCGGCTCGACCAACGGCATCGTGCACCTGACCGCCATCGCCGGCCGCCTGGGCATCAATATCGACCTGGCCGGGCTCGACCGCATGAGCCGCGAGACGCCCGTGCTGGTGGACCTCAAGCCCTCCGGCCAGCACTACATGGAAGACTTCCACCACGCTGGCGGCATGCTGGCGCTGCTGCGCGAACTGCGCCCGCTGCTGCACCTGGACGCGCTGACGGTGTCGGGCCGCACCCTGGGCGAGGAACTGGACGACGCCCCCGCGCCGTTCGAGCAGGACGTGATCCGCAGCGTCGCCGCGCCGATCTATCCGGTAGGCGGCCTGGCCGTGCTGCGCGGCAACCTGGCACCCGGCGGCGCCATCATCAAGCAGTCGGCCGCCAATCCCAAGCTGATGGAGCATGAAGGCCGCGCCGTGGTGTTCGAGGACGCCGAGGACATGGCCCGCCGCATCGACGACGAGGCGCTCGACGTGACCGCCGACGACGTGCTGGTGCTCAAGCGCATCGGCCCCACCGGCGCGCCCGGCATGCCCGAGGCCGGCTACATGCCGATCCCCAAGAAGCTGGCGCGCGCCGGCGTCAAGGACATGGTGCGGATATCCGACGGCCGCATGAGCGGCACGGCGGCAGGCACCATCGTGCTGCACGTCACCCCGGAGGCCGCGATTGGCGGACCGCTCGCCTACGTGCAAAATGGCGACCGGATCCGCCTGTCGGTGGCGCGGCGCGAAATCGCCCTGCTGGTCGAGGATGCCGAGCTGGCGCGCCGCATGGCGGCCGGCCCGGTCGAGCGTCCGGCGGCCGAGCGCGGCTACCGCAAGCTGTTCCTGCAGACCGTGACGCAGGCCGACCAGGGCGTGGACTTCGACTTCCTGCGCGCCGGCGCCACCCGCGACACCGTGCCCAAGCAATAACGCTTTTCCTCTCGCCCATGAACGCCATCAGCCCCGCCGCCCTCGAACCCCAAGCGCCCGACGCCCTGGCGGCGGCGGTTGCCGCGCTGGAGGAAGACATCGTCTTCGGCCGGCTGCATCCGCGCGAGCGGCTGACCGAGGACGAGCTGATGGCGCGCTTCGACATGAAGCGCCACGCGGTGCGCCAGGTGCTGGTGGAGCTGGAGCTGCTGGGGGTGGTCGAGCGCAAGCGCAACGTCGGCGCGGTGGTGCGGGCTTTCTCGGCGCGCGAGGTGATGGAGCTGTATGCGCTGCGCGAAGTGCTGGAAGTGCATGCCGCCAGCCTGATGCCGCTGCCGGTGCCGCCGGCGCGGCTGGCGGCGTTAATCGCGGTGCAGCGCGAGCACGACGCCGCCGTGGCCGATGGCGACGCGCGCCGCGTGTTCCGCAGCAACCAGCGCTTTCACCGCGAGTTGTTCGGGCTGCTGGACAACGCCGTGCTGGGCCAGGCCATCGAGGAATACGCGCGCCGCACCCATCCGATCCGCTTCGGCTCGCTGGCGGCCGCCAATTACCGCGAACGCGCCCGCCAGGAACACTGGGCCATGATCCACGCGCTGCGCGACGGCGACCGCGCCGCGCTGATGGCGCTGTGCCGCGAGCACCTGCTGCCCTCGCGCGACGCCTACCTGGCGTCGGAACAGGCGCGCCGCGGCGCCTGACACCATACCCGCCGCGACCTCACCGCGCCTCTTCAGCCAGATACTGCCGCAGCATCGCCACCAGCGCCGCGGCCGCCGGCGGCAGGCTGCGGTTGCGCGCCGTCACCAGCCCGATCGAGCGCTCGGCCACCGGACCGATCAGCGGCCGCTGCACGATGCCGTTCTGCGCCACCGCGCCCGCCGCGATCTCGGGCAGCGCCGCCACCCCGAAACCGCACTCCACCATGGCCACGATGGTGGTCAGGTGCTCGGCCTCGAAGGCCGGCGTGAAGCGGATGCGGTTCTGCAGGAAGGCCCATTCGGTGTACTGGCGCACGCTGCTCGGGTGCACCATCGACACGTGCGCCGCGCTGGCCGTGTCGGCCCAGCGCAGCGGCCCCCGGGCGCGCGCCAGCGCATGCCCCTCGGGGATCAGCAGCAGGAAACTGTCGGACATCAAGGGCTGGTAATGCAGGTCGGCGTGCTGCGGATCGGCGGCGGTCAGCGCGAAGTCCACGTCGCCGGCGCGCACCAGGTCGAAGGCTGGCCCCGACAGCGTGTCGCGCACCTTCAGCGCCACCTGCGGATGCGCCTGGCGGTAGGCCATCAACACCCGCGGCAACAGGCGCGCGGCCAGCGAAGGCAGCGCCGCCACCGAGACCTGGCCATGCTCGGCGCTGGCGATGCCGCTGACCGCGGCGATCGCGTCGCGAAAGGCCACCTGCAGCGCGGCGGCCTGCTGCATGAAGACCTCGCCCGCCGCCGTCAGCCGCACGGTGCGGGTGGTGCGGTCGAACAGCCGCACGCCCAGCGCGTCCTCGATGCGCTGGATCTGCGTCGACAGCGCCGATTGCGACAGGTGCAGTTGCGCCGCCGCCTGGCGGAAGTTGAGGGTGCGGCCCAGCACCAGGGTGGTGTCGATGTCGCGCATCGAAAGATTGATCTGCATGCCGTCCAGCGCCTGGCTCATTGATCCGATTCGTCGATCATTCTATCCAAAAAATCTGATTCATCAATCAAACAAGCTTCTCTACACTCGGCGCCCAATACGGTCATGCGCGCAGACACAAGCGCGGACACAGACGAGAGAAGCAACAGCGGTTTCAGAACAAGGAGCAAACCATGCAGACGGACGCGAAGGCCCTGCCCAATCCGGGCGCGGCGCATGCGGTGGTGGTGGGCGGCGGCACCATGGGCGCCGACGTGGCGGTGGTGCTGACGCGCGCCGCCTGCCGCACCACGGTGATCGAGCCGGACGCGGCGCGCGCGGCCGCCCTGCCGGCGCGCGTGGCCGACAATCTCAGGACCATCGGCCGCGAGGCCCAGGTGGCGCAACTGGCCACGGCGGCCAGCCTGGACCAGGTGGACTGGGCCAGCGTCGACCTGGTGATCGAGTGCGTGCCGGAGCGGCTGGACATCAAGCAGGCGCTGTTTGCGGAACTGGTGCAACGCGCCCGGCCCGACGCCATCCTGGCGAGCAACAGCTCCAGCTTCCCGATCAGCGCCATCGGCCAGGGCCTGGCCACGCGCGAGCGCATGCTGGGCCTGCACTTCTTCATGCCGGCGCACCTGGTGCCGCTGGTCGAGGTGGTGATGGCCGAGACCAGCGACGAGGCCCGCGCCGACGCGCTGATCGCCTTCATGCGCCGCTGCGGCAGTGTGCCGGTGAAGGTGCGCCAGGACCTGCCGGGTTTCCTGGCCAACCGCCTGCAGCACGCGCTGTCGCGCGAGGCCTTCAACCTGATCGACCGCGGCATCGCCTCGCCCGAGGACGTGGACGCGGCGGTGCGCTTCGGCTTCGGCTTCCGCTTCCTGGCGGCCGGGCCGGTGATGCAGCGCGACCACGCCGGCATCGACGTGCACGCGGCGGCCGGCGCGACCATGTACCCGACGTTCTGCAATGACGACCATCCGGCGCGCTGCCTGACCGAGCGCGCCGCCGATGGTCGCCATGGCATGAAGGCGGGCGAAGGCTTCTACGCCTGGACACCGGACACCATCGCCGCCGAACGCGCGCGCTATGACCGCCTGTTGCGCGCGGGCCTGGACCTGATCGCGCCGGAACTGCCGGAGATCCAGCCATGAACGCCGTGGACATCCCCCGCCCTGCCCTGGCCGAGTCGCCCGTCATCGTGACGGTGGCGCCCAACGGCGCCTACAAGAAGGCCGCCGACCACCCGGCCGTGCCGCTGACGGCCGAGGCCCTGGCGCAGGAAGCCCGCGCCTGCCTGGACGCGGGCGCGGCGATGATGCACATGCACGTGCGCAAGCCGGACGGCAGCCATCTGCTGGACGCGCAGGCCTACCGCGATGCGCTGGCGGCGGTGCGCCGCGCGGTCGGCGACGAGCTGCTGGTGCAGGTGACGAGCGAGGCGGCTGGCGTGTACAAGGCGGCCGAGCAGATGGCGCTGGTGCGCGAGCTGCAGCCGGAAGCGGTGTCGATCGGCCTGCGCGAGATCGCGGTGCCGGAGATTGCCGAAGGCGAGCTGGCGGCGTTCCTGGCCTGGGTCGCCGAGCGCCGCATCATGACGCAGATCATTCTGTACGACGAGGGCGACGTGCGGCGCTGGCTGTCGCTGCGGGCGCGCGGGCTGGTGCCGCCGGGCGCGTGGTCGGTGCTGTTCGTGCTGGGACGCTACAGCGTGGGGCAGACCTCGTCGGCCTATGACCTGCTGCCGTTCCTGGCGGCCTACGATCATTCGCTGCCCTGGGCGGTGTGCGCGTTCGGGGCGCAGGAGAACGCCTGCGTGACGACGGCGGCGGCCTTCGGCGGGCATATGCGGGTGGGGTTCGAGAACAATCTGAAGCTGCGGGACGGAAGCATCGCCAGCGGCAATGCCGACCTGGTGCGCCAGGCCGTCGAGGGCGCGCGCGCGCTGGGACGGCCGTTGGCGGACGCGGCGCAGGCGCGCCGGATCTACGGCGCGATTGCCTGACGCCAGGACAAGCCCCCGGGGCGGTGGCGCGCCAAACACCCCGGCTGGCCCTGTCAGCCCGGCCGGGCTCGCCCTAGGCACGCTCGATGCGCGCCGGCAACCCCTGCCGCACCGCCGCGCCCGAGACCCAGTCGATCCAGACGTTGGCGTGCTCGCCGCGCGTCGCATCGCCGAAGCCCAGGTCGTTCAGGTTCACGCCGGCCGCCAGCGCCGGATCGTGCGGCATCGGCTTGCCATCGATCAGGTGGGCGCGCGCGCCCAGTTCGGTGTGGCCATAGCCGTGCTCGACGCCGACCGCGCCCGGCTGGATGCCGTCGCGCAGCAGCGCCAGGCCGGTCACCGACCCGCCCGGCGTGACGATGCGCACCCGATCGCCGTTGCGCAGGCCCAGCCGCTCGCCGTCCTGCCGGTTGATCGACACCGGATTGTGCGGATGCACCTGGCGCAGCCGGTCCACGCCGATGGACATCGAACTCATCAGGTTGGACTTGAACGAACTCAACAGGAACGGCCAGTCGGCGCGTGGATACTGCTGGCGCACGTCGCGCCCGTCGGCCAGCCGCGCCGGATACCAGGTGGGGCAGCCGCTGTAGCGCTCGCCGGTCATGGCATGGCGAAAGCCCGCCAGTTCCTCGCTCCATATCTGCAAGGGCTTGGCCCAGGCCTGGCGGGTCTGGCCGGCGTCGCTCCAGGCGTCGCGCACGCGGTCGAAACGCCCGCCCCGGCTCATCACCATCGCCACGCGGCGCCACTCCTCGGGCTTGAGCTTGCCCTGCAGCGCGTCGCGATAGCGCGCCACGCCGGTCAGTTCAAGATCGTCGTCGCTGGCCTCGGGCACCGGCCGCCCGGCGCCGAAGGCGATGTTGGCGATGCCGCGCAGGAAGAAGTCCTCGGCCGTGTCCAGCGGATAGCGGTTGCCGTCCGCATCGGCGATGGCGTTGGCGCCAAAGCCCGGCATGCCGATGCGCTTGGCGCAGGCGATCAGGAACGACTCCAGGCACACCGGCGCGCCGTCGGCGCTGCGCGCCACGCGGGGTTGGACCGCCGGCCAGCGCACCGTCGACGCCTTGGCCACCACGTCGGCCCACGGCGCCGACACGCCCCAGCTTTCGTAGGTGACGGTATCGGGCACGATGTAGTCGGCCAGCGCGTTGGTCTCGTTGATGAACGGATTGATCGACACCGCCAGCGGCAGGATCTTCGGGTCCTTCAGCTTGTCCAGCAGCACGTTCCTGAACCCGGCAATGCCGTAGACCGGGTTGCTCATGTGATTGAACCAGACCTTGGCGCGGTACGGGTAGCCGGCCAGCGCCGACGCCAGCATCTCGGAACTGAGGCCGCCGGTGGCCGGGTACCAGGGCGCGGCGGCCGGATAGACCGGCTGGCCGGCGGCCTGCTTGCGCTTGAACTCGCTCGACTTCTCGTAGGGAAAGCGGTTGCGCGACAGGGCCACGCCCTTGGGCGTGGCTCGGTTGGCGAAGCCCGCGATGTTGTAGCGCGGCCCCGCGCCATAGGGCGGGAAAGGGCCGGCGTCCAGCACCAGGCCGCCCTCGACGTTGAGGTTGCCCACCAGCGTGTTGAGCATGGCGATGGCGTAGGCGGTGTAGAAGCCCGCGCCGCTCATGGTGCCGCCGTGCGCATCCGCCACCGCGCGCTTGCCGTGGCTGGTGAAGCGCTCGGCCAGTTCGGCGATCTTGGCCGCCGGCACGCCGCACAGCGCGGCGTATTCGTCCAGCGACTTGCGCTGCGCCTCCTGGCGCAGCAGCGACAGCGCGCTGCACACGCGCAGCGCGGCCGGCGCGCCCGCCAGGCCCGGCGCCGCCACCGCCTCGTCAACGAACAGCGTGGCCGGCGTGGCGCCGGTATGCGGGGCCAGCGTGCCGTCCTCCAGCCGCACCACGTACACGTCCTCCCACTTTTCACCCGCATCGGCCGGCCTGGCCCAGTCCAGGTCGGCGCCGCGCAGGAAAGTGCCCTGGCGCGCATGCCCTGGCTCGGCGATCACCAGGTGCGTGGCATTGGTCCACGCCGCCTCGCCCGCCGCCTTCATGGCCGCCGGGCCGGGCTGCGCCAGCGCGCGCGCATCGAAGCGCTCGTTGTCGAGAATCCAGCGGATCAGGCCCATCGCCAGCGCCAGGTCGCTGGCCGGATTGACCGGCACCCATTCATTGCCCGATCCCGCCGACAGGCTGGAGGACGCGGGTAGCATCGGCGCCACCACCACATAGGTGAAGCTGGCCTCCTCGGGCCGGGTGCGGGCCTCGGCCAGTTGGCGCGCCTGGCGCTGGAACGGGTTGCCGGCCTGCGCCGGCGCCGCGCCGATGAACAGGCCGAAGCGGGCGTTGTCCCAATCCGGCTTGCCGTGCGGCATGCCCTTCAGGTCGCCCAGCGCCGCGCCCGCGCCGACGCGGAAGCTCTGGCCACAATAGGAACCGTGGTTGCTGAAGTTGACGGTGCCGAACGACTGGCCGGCAAAGCGCTGGATGAGCGGCGTGCGGCCTTCGTTGGACGCGTCGGTGAACAGGAACTGGTTGACCTTGGCCCCGTACTCCGGGTTGGCCGGATCCAGCGGCGTGTCGCGGTCGAAGATGGCGCGCAGGCCATCCACGTGGCCCTCGCCGAACAGGTCGCCGCCTTCGCACACCTCCTGCACCAACTGCTCGAAGGAAATCGTCTGCCACTTGCCTTCGCCGCGGCCGCCGACGCGCTTGAGCGGTTGCAGCACGCGGTACGGGCTATGCAACTGCTCCAGCATGGCCGAGCCGCGCGCACAGGACGTGGCGCGCCCTTCCAGGCCGTTGTCGCCGCCCAGTTGCGCGTAGGTCTCGCGCACCGGCGCGTCCATCGCGGCCGGGCGCGTGGTGGCCAGCGGATGATACGGGTTGCCGGCCACCCGCAGGATGCGGTTGGCCTTGGTATCGACGCGCAGCCGCACGCCGCACTGCGTCCAGCAGCCCAGGCAACTGGAGGGGCTGACGGTCTGGCCCGGCTGGGTCGACAGCAGGCCCGTGACCGGGTCGATGCGGAATTCCGGCGTCAGCGAGTTGCCGCGCACGGCGTGCACGGTGGGCACGCCGGCAGTGCCTTGCGCCAGGCCCTTGACGGCCTTGCCAACGGTTTCGCCGTAGCCGGCCGCGAACGCGGCCAGGCCGCCGGCGACCACGCCGCCGCGCGCGATCAGCTTGCGGCGCGCGGCGTTGTCGGGTTGATCGGGTCCGTCGGCGTGGGCGTCGGGCGTGTCGTCTCGGTGTTGCTTGTCCATGGTCATCTCGATGCGAATTCTTGTCGGGGCCGGCGGCTCAGGCCGCCAGGCCGCGGGTGCGGGCCGGGAACCGTTCCAGCGCATAGGTCACGGCGGCCATCAGCGCGGTGCACAGGCCCAGCACGCCGATCATGCCGAGCAGGCCGTCGCTGCCCCAGGGCATGTCGTACAGGTACAGGCCGGCGCCATACTTGGGCACGCCCTGCACGCTCATGAACACGACCCAGCGGAAGATCCAGGCGGCGGCCAGCATGGTCAGCGCCAGCACGGCCGACGGCAAGGGCGCCGCCAGGGTGCGCGGCGCGCGCTGCAACAGCGCGATCATGCAGAACGCGGTGGCCACGGCGCCGGCCAGGCTGGCGCGCCATACCGGGAACTCGCCGAACAGGCGCAACGCGGCCTCGAACGACGGGTCCGCGCCCAGCAGTCCCAGCAGGATCCACGCGCCCACGCCAATGGCCATCATCACCACCGCCGTCACGCTCAGGCGGCGCAACAGGTCGACCGGCAGCGCCTTCAGGCCGCCGGGCAGCCAGCGGCCCACCAGGAACATCGCCCCCAACGCGCCCAGCCACGCGGTCAGCGCGAAGTTCAGCGGCAGGAACGGCGTGTGCCACAGCGGACGGGCGCGCAGCACCATCACCTCGGCGCCGGTGTAGACCAGGATCGACACCGCCGACAGCGCCAGCGCGATGCCCAGCAGCCGTACCCAGACCATGCGCCCCCACCACCAGGCGGCGCAGAACAGCACGGCCAGCCCGGTGAAGACCGGCAGCAGCAGCGCCCCCAGCCACATCCACGACCACGGCGTCAGCCGGGTATAGAAATGCCAGAAGCGGCCCGGCTGGTGCAGGTCGGCCAGCAGCGACACGGGCGCGGCGATGGCGCACACCAGCAGCACGGTCACGGCCGCCGGCAGCAAGCGGCGGGCCGGCGAGCCGGCCTCGCCAAACGCGGCGCCGGCCGCCGTCAACGCGGCAGTGGCGGCGATGCCGATAAGAAAGAAATACTGCACCGCCCACGGCAGCCAGGCGGCGTCATAAACGGGCGTCAGCAATTCGGTGATCTGCATGCGCGTCCCCTTCTCAATGGCCGCCGGCCAGGCGCACGCCGGCCTGGCCGTCAATGTGGTGCACGAAGGCATCGGGCAGGCCGATGTAATAGACGTGCGGGTCGGTCTTCATCTCCGGCTTGAGCACCTTGATGTCGGCGCGATGCTCGGCCATCAGCCGCGAAATGGCGCTGTCCGGATCGTTCAGGTCGCCGATGACACGGGCGCCGCCCACGCAGCTTTCGACGCAGGCCGGCAGCAGGCCGGCTTCGAGCCGGTGCTCGCAGAAGGTGCACTTGTCGGCGGTCTGGGTGTCGTGGTTGATGAAACGGGCGTCGTACGGACAGGCCTGCACGCAATAGCCGCAGCCGACGCAGCGCTGGTTGTCGACCAGCACGATGCCGTCCTCGCGCTGGAACGTGGCCTGCACCGGACACACCGGCACACAGGGCGGGTTGTCGCAGTGGTTGCACAGGCGCGGCAGCATCACCATGGCGCAGGGGCCTCCATTGTCGGGCCGCACTTCGTATTGCAGGACGGTGGTGCGGAACTGACCGACGGGCGGCAGGTTTTCCAGCGAACAACTGACCGTACAGGACTGGCAGCCGATGCATTTGCGCAGGTCGACCAGCATGCCGTAGCGCTTGCCAGGGATGCCGGGACGACGAGGGGGTTGCTGGTTGATGCCGGTGCCGGCTTCGGCACGGATGGGGATGATGGTGGCCGCGGCGCTCAGGCCGAGCAGGTTCTTCAGGAAACCACGTTTGCCCGGGAGGGGGACTTCGGGTGGGGGGTGAGGCACAGACTTCTCCGCGAATTATGTCGTTGTGCCATTAACTTATCGCTTTTAGTTATATAGAGAGTTGATGCCGATCAATGGGGGACGGGTTTATTTCAGACGTTCTTATGCCTCCACCTCGAAAGACCGCAGGAAGTCGCGATCCTGGCGCAAAAACGCGGCCAGCAGCGCGCCGACGGCCGGATAGAAACGGAACGTCAGGGACTTGATGGCGTGCATGCGCGCCAGCCAGGCGTCGATCCAGGACAACAGGGCTGATTCAATGAACGCGGCCTGCTCCCGCGCCTGGCTCGCGAGGTCGGCGGGCCGATCGCAGGCCCTGGCCCAATGGGACATCAATGCCAGCATGACGGCGAGATGGTCTTCCGGCTCCTTGAATGGTTCGTCGAGCCGCAACCGATTGGACGCCAGCATCGCGCGCATCAACAGCGCCGGTTTGCCGTACAACTGTCCGCCGCCATCCAGATAGTGCGAGGCGTAAGGAAGCGGGCAGGCACGGCCCTCCATCAGGAACAGGGTGGCGAAGTCGGCGGCGTTCTCGACCGCGGCATCCGCGTGCCGCGCCCACTCCTGGAACACGCCAGCCACGGCGTCCGCCTCGCACCCCATTCCGAGTTCGGCAAGGACGGCCATGATATCCGCGGCGCCCCCGCCCTGGTAAAGCGCCATGGCGTCCCGCCCCAGCTCCCGGGCGAAGAGGGTGGAAAACCATCCATACAACTGCGACCGCAGAGAGGACGCCGCCACCCATTCCGGGTCGATGTGCTCGCTGTTCAATTGCTGCTCCGCGAAAAAGAGGGAGGGCAACACGCCCTCCCCGGCTATCCCAGCTCTCAAAGGCTGGCCTTGAGCTTGCCGTCGATATCGACTTCGGCCGGACCGCCGAATGCCGTCACCGCCGGCGCGGCGCCCTTGAACAGCTCGATTTCCACCAGGCAGGTATTGGCGCTGGTCGCCTGCGCCAGCTCGGATGAGCCGATGTCCAGCGTCAATGTATTGGGATCGCCGTAGGTATCCAGCGCGCCGATCTCGGGTCCGGTGGGCCCATACCAGGCGCCCTCGTGAATGCGGACCACCCCGGGCGGGAAGTCGCTGGAGACGGCGGCCCCCGCCAGTAATTGCCCGCGGTCGTTGAAGACCCGCACCAGGTCGCCCTGGCGGATGCCGCGCTGCCGCGCGTCCTCGGGGCTGATATAGACGGGCTCGCGCCCCTGGATGGTGTAGGTCGCCCGCCGCGACGGTGATTCGCACGTCTGCGAATGCAGGCGCTCGTTGGGATGCGAGGACTGCATCCAGAGCGGGTACTTGTCCGAACGTGGACCGCTGTGCGACCGCTCGGCCTTTTCCATCCAGAGCGGATGCCCCTTGCAGTCGCGGTAGCCGAAGCTGGCGAGCTTGCGGCTGTAGATTTCGATGAACCCGGACGGCGTGCCCAGGGCGTTGACTTCCGGATCCTCGCGGAAATCGGCATGCCGCACCCACGGCTTGCCCTCCGGGAACAGCACGTAGCCCTGTTCCCAGAACTGCGCGAAGGGCGGCATGGCGAAGCCCTTGCCGGCGTTCTCCTTGCGGCACTCCTCGTACAGGAATTCGACCCACTGCATCTCATTCATGTTGCGGGTGTATTCCACATCGCGCTGCATGCGCTTGCAGAAGTCGGTCCAGATGTCGAAATCCGAACGCGAGTGAAACAGCGGATCGACCAGCTTGTGCATGGCGATCACGCCCCGGTTGGAGAAGGTCCCGTAGGCATCGATGTCATTGCGCTCGAACGGCGTGCAGGCCGGCAACACAATGTCCGCGAAGCGGCAGGTGGCCGTCCAGTTGTAGTCGATCGCGACCACGGTCTCCAGCTTCTGGTAGGCCCGCTTCATGCGATTGCGGTCCTGCTGCCGGTGCCACTGGTTGCCGCCCGAGAAAATGGCCATCTTGTAGGGCGGCAGCTTGACCTTGTGGCCGTTGTAGTTGATTTCCTTGCCCGGCTCCAGCAGCGCGTCGATCACGCGGGCCACCGGCACCACCGCGCTGTAGCCTTGATAGTCGTCGTTCTCGTGCCGCGGTTTGCGGCCCGGATCCAGGTTCAGCGGGAACGAGCCCGGCATCGACGCCCCCGAAGCCGGCACGCCCGCCGAACTGTAGTGGTGGACGTAGCTGATGCCGCCTCCCGGCAAGCCGATCTGGCCCAGCATCGTGGCCAGGATCGCGGCCATCCAGTAAGGCTGTTCGCCGTGCTGCTGGCGCTGGATCGCCCAGCCGAAGATCAACTGCGTGCGATTGCCCGCCATCAGGCGCGCCAGCTCGCGGATGCGCCCGGCCGGCACGCCGCAGATGGACTCGGCCCATTCGGGGGTGCGCTCGATCTTGTCCTCGGTCTTGCCTTCGACATAGGCGATGAATTCCTCGAAGCCCACGGCATAGGTCTCGATGAATTTCTTGTCGTACAACGCCTCTTTCCACAGGGTATGGATAAGGCCCAGCATCAGCGCCACGTCCGTCATGGGGTTGACGTACTGGTGTTCGCAGCCCAGGTAGTTGCGCGTCTTGCTTTTCACCGGGTCGACGCTGATCACCGAGATCTCGCCGCTGGCCACCTTCTGCTTGAGCCGCGCCAGATGCTCGTAGGCCTCGTGCGTTTCGGTGTTCCACCCCACCTGCAGGTTCTTGATCGGGTCGCTGGCCCAGAACACCAGCACCTGCGTCTCCTTCAGGATGATCTCCCACGACGTGCCCTGCGAGTACACCTCGGTCGACCCGAGCACATAGGGCAGGATGGTCTGGCCGGCGCCGGTGGAGTAGTCGCCGGCCGTGCCGACGCTGTTGCCGTGCATCCCCATCGCCCGCAGCATATGGTTGCCGCAGCTATGCATCAGGCCCACCGCGTGCCAGCCGACGTTGCCCACGTGCAGCGCCCACGGACCGTAGTCTTTCTGGATACGCTCCAGCTCGTCATAGACCAGGTCCAGGGCTTCGTCCCAGCCCACCCGGATGAACCGGTTGTCGCCCCGCGACGCCTGGCCGGCCTGGCTCGGGGCCGCCCCCGCGCGCCGGTTGCGATACCAGTCCAGGCGCACCATCGGGTATCGCACCCGCGATGGGCTGTACAGCACGTCGAGCGTGCCGTCCATAATCGGCGTGGGGTGCTTGTCGAACTCGAACGGCTTTATTTCCACCACGTGGCCGGCCACGACCCGGGCCCGGAAGGCGCCCCAATGCGCGCCCGAGAACTTCCAGCGGCCAGGATCGGCCGCGGTGGCGCCCGCGGCCCGCACGACATTGCCATTGCGCAGAAGCGGCGGCACCACGAAGGAACCCAGTGAAGCGGCGACACCGCCCATGAAACGTCGACGGGAGATTTTCATTTCTTGCTCAGTGGGCCGAAGCCACACCGTCCTTGGCTACGAAATCGGAGGAATGCAACTGCAGGTACTTCAGGACCAGCTTGGCGGTCGGGTCATCCATGTTGGTGAAGCCGACCATGCCGCCGAACAGCCCCGGCCATTGGTTGGCGTCGTGCGAGGCCTCGTTCGGCTGGCGATGGCACACGCTGCAGCTTTGCGAATAGCTCTTGCGCGCCACCGCCCAGATCGGCTCGACGTCAGCCACCAGGCCGCCGCCGCGCAGCCAGACCGTCGCGGAGATCTTCTGCCACTGCAGGCCGGTCACGTCGTCGATCCGGCTTTCGATCACATGGACCACGCCGTCGTCGCGCGACACGTCCTGGCTCAGCACGGCGCTGGTGATATTCATGCCGAACCGGCCGTACAGCACGCGGGCGTAACCCTTGTTCTTTCGCCAGAGCTGCAACTCGACCTGCACCGCGTCCTTTTTCTTCTGCAGCACCTTCACGCCGGTGGCGATCTCGATGGCGCCGATCTCGCGGGCCAGGCCCTCGTCCGCGTAAATCGGCTGCGGCATGACGCTGTAGTAGTCGCGGCCGGCGTCGATGGCGGCGCCGCGAGCGTCGGCGGTGAGCGCCGCCAGCGCCGGGTTGCCCTGCGACTTGACCTCTGGCAGCCGGTGCGCGATGCCCTTGTGGCAGTCGACGCAACTGGCATCGCGTTCGGCCGCGCCGTGCATGGTGGTCTGCGAGGTCACCCGCATCTTGTCGAAATCCATGCTGGCGTAATCATGGCAATTGCGGCATTCCTTGGAGTTGTTCGCCTTGAAGCGGGCCCACTCGCGCGTGGCCAGCACGATGCGGTGTTCCTGGAATTTCTCGGGCGTGCCGATGGTGCCCATCAGGTGCCCGAGCACTTCGCGCGAGGCCTGCATCTTGCGCGCGACCTTGGAGGTGAAGTCATGCGGCACATGGCAGTCCGGACAGTGGGCGCGCACGCCCGAGCGGTTCTTCCAGTGCACGCTCTGCTGCAGCTCGGGCAGCACCGTGTCACGCATCGAGTGGCAGGAAATACAGAAGGCCTCGGTGTTGGTGGCGTTCATGCCGGTATTGAACAGGGCCAGGAACGTCACGCCGCCCAGGAACCCGCCGATGACCAGCACGCCCAGGCCGATGCGGGTGGCGGGACGCAGCAGCAGCGCGCCCGTCCATTGGATGACGGATTTGGCGATCTTGAAGGGATTTTTCATGTCGGTGGCTCAGGCTGCGGCTTTGTAGAACGGAGCATTCATGCCGGCGGCCCCCAGAACAGGATCTGCCCGAACCAGACGACGAATCCGTAGATGCAGATCATCAGGAACGCCACGACGGGACACGCCACAAAGGCCAGCGACAGGAACTTTGCCCACTCGGCCCCACCACCATTACTGCTGTGCTTGGGTTTGCTTTTCACGGAGTACAACTATTTGGATATGAACGGCGACTGCGTCGAACCGCGTCGCGGCACAAGCAAGGCCGGCGGTCCCCGCGAGGGCCGTTGGCGGTTCGATGCCTTTTCATGATCGACGCGCGGCCGACCCTCGCATGTTGATCTCCGTCAAGCGCCGCAGGCCGCACGCGCCATCGCGCCCATTACTCAGACCGATCCGAAACCACGGCCGGATGACCTCCGAAAAACGCATATCGTGGCGCGGCGATCTGCACCATGGTGAGGCCGACGGTAAACGCGTCCGACATAAATCCAAATGCGCCGCGGCCAAGCAAAACGGCGATCCGGATTCATTAATATCCGATCCCGTTGTCGGCTTCGCGCCGCCCTTGATGCAGCGGGGATTGTTGTCATGACTATCTGGATGGGCACCGGCCATGCTTGAAGCGCAGGGGCTCACCTGTTCGAAAGGAACCCGTCTGCTGTTCGAAGACGTGTCGTTCCAGCTATGCGCGGGGCAACTGCTGCGCGTGACCGCGCCCAACGGCCATGGCAAGACCAGCCTGCTGCGCATCCTGTGCGGCCTGGCGCACGCCGATGCCGGCACGGTGTGCTGGCGCGGGGCCGACATCCACCGCCTGGGGCCGGCCTACCGCCAGCACCTGCTCTACCTGGGCCATGCCGACGCGCTCGCCGATTCCCTGACCCCACTCGAAAACCTGCGCTTCCTGTGCCAGGCCCAGGCCGATGCCGTCTCCGCGGCGGCCTGTCGCGACGCGCTGTGCCGGATGGGCCTGGCGGCGATGCTCGACCTGCCGACGCGCCTGCTGTCGCGCGGCCAGCGGCGCCGCGTGATGCTGGCGCGGCTGTCGCTGCGTCCGGCGCGGCCGCTGTGGATCCTGGACGAACCCTTCAACCTGCTCGACGCGGCCACGGTGGCGGCGCTGACGCGGACGCTGGCAAACCATTGCGACAACGGCGGGTGCGTCCTCCTGACCACACACCAGGAGGTGGCCTTCGACCGGCCGGTGCGCACCCTCGATCTTGGTCCAGGCGCGCCATGACGCGGCCGGCCAGTCCCTTCTTCGCCGTCCTGCGGCGCGATCTGCTGCTGCTTGGCCGAGGCCGGGCCGACGCCGTCGTCTCGCTGCTTTTCTTCGTGCTGGTCGCCTGCCTGTTCCCGCTGGGCGTGGGCGCCGATGCGGCCTTGCTGCGCACGCTCGGGCCCGGCGTTCTATGGGTCGCCGCGCTGCTCGCCGCGCTGTTATCGCAGCATCGACTGTTCGCGCAGGACCACGCCGACGGCACGCTCGAACAGCTACTGCTTTCGCCGGGCGCCGCCACGCTCTGGGTGCTGGCCAAGATCACGGCGCACTGGATCGGAACCGGTCTGCCTTTGATCGCCGTGGCGCCCGTCATGGGCCTGCTGTTTGACCTGGGTCAGTGTTCGCGCCTGACCCTGTCGCTATCTTTCGCGCTGGGAACGCCGGTGCTGGCCCTGGTCGGCGCGATCGGCGCCGCGCTATCCCTCGGGATGCGCGGCGGCGGCGTGCTGCAGGCCCTGTTGCTGCTGCCCTGGTTCGTGCCTGTGCTGATCTTCGGCGCGGGCTCGGTGGCCTCGTGTGGCACCGGCCAGCCGCCCGCCACCCCGTTCCTGCTGCTTGGCGGCGCGCTGCTGGCGGCGCTGGCGCTGGCCCCGCCCGCCTGTGTCCTGGCGCTGCGCTTTGCCGTCGAAGAATGAAGATGCCTCCCATGCCTGTCCTCCCGCCCCCCGCGCCACCCGCCCGCCGCGCCACCCGTCTGCTGCGGTACGCCGCGCCACAGGCCTTTTATCCGCTGGCGGGCAGGCTGGTTCCCTGGTGTGGCGGGCTCGCCATCCTGCTTGGCGCATGCGGCCTGGCGATCGGCTTTTTCGTCGCGCCCACCGATGCCACCCAGGGCGAGGTCTACCGCATCATTTTCATCCACGTCGCCGCCGCGTGGATGTCGCTGTTCATCTATCTGCTGATGGCGTTCTGGTCCGCGCTCGGCCTGATCCTGCGCACCCGCCTGTCGTTCATCATGGCGCGCGCGCTGGCTCCCACCGGCGCGCTGTTCTGCTTCGTCGCGCTCTGGAGCGGCGCGCTATGGGGCCGGCCAACCTGGGGCGCTTACTGGGTCTGGGACGCGCGGCTCACCTCGCAACTGATCCTGGGGTTCCTGTACCTGGGTTACCTCGCGCTGACCGCCCTGACCGTCGATCCCCATCGCGGCGACCGCGCCGGGGCGCTGGTGGCCCTGGTGGGCGCCATCAACGTACCGGTCATCTATTTCTCGGTGTCCTGGTGGAGCACGCTGCACCAGGGCGCTTCGGTCAGCCTGACGCGCGCGCCGTCCATGGCGGCGACCATGCTGGCCGCCATGCTGCTCATGGCCCTGGCCGCGTGGGCCTACACCGCCGCCGTGGCGCTGGCGCGCGCGCGCGTCATGATGCTGGAACGGGAGTGGCCGGCCGGCTGGGTGCGCGAGCTGGCGCGCCGCGAGACGGCGATGCGCAAGGAGCCGGCATGATGCACTGGCAGTCCTGGGCCGCGTTCTGGCACATGGGTGGGCGCGCCTCCTTCGTCTGGGGCAGCTACGGCATGCTGGCCCTGCTGGCGCTGGCCGAATGCGTGTCGCTGGTCCGGCGGCGGCGCCGCGCGCTGCGGCGCCTGGCGGCGCTGGCTAGCGCCAATCCCACGGCCAGGCAGCAATCACACGACGGAGGACCGGCATGACTTCCCCCCGCCGCCGGCGCCTGCTCCTGCTGCTCTGTGCCTTCGCGCTGCTGAGCGCGGCAGCCGCCCTGATCCTGACGGCCATGCGCCAGAACCTGGTGTTCTTCCACACGCCCAGCGAAATCGCGCGCGGCGAGGCGCCACGGCAGCGGCTGTTCCGCGTCGGCGGCATGGTGCTGGCCGGCTCGCTGCAACGCGAGGCCGACGGCCTGGGCGTGCGCTTCATCGTCACCGACACCGCCCACGAGGTCCCCGTGGTGTATCGCGGCGCCCTGCCCGACCTGTTCCGCGAAGGCACGGGCGTGGTGGCCCAGGGCACGCTGGACGCCGACGGCGTGTTCACCGCGACCAGCGTGCTGGCCCGCCATGACGAGAACTACACGCCGATCGAAGTGCGCGACGCCATCGCGCGCGCCCACGACGCCGGCGGGACGGTGCGGCCATGATCGCCGAAGTCGGCCACTTTTCCCTGGTGCTTGGCTTCGCGCTGGCGCTGGTGCAGGCCATCGTGCCACTGTATGGCGCCTGGCGCGGCCGCGCGGCGCTGATGGCGGTCGGCCGCGGCGCCGCGCGCGGGCAACTGCTGTTCGTGCTGCTGTCATACGCCTGCCTGCACCTGCTGTTCATCGCCAATGATTTCTCCGTGCGGCTGGTGGCGGACAACAGCCACAGCCGCACGCCGCTGATCTACCGGATCACCGCGGTCTGGGGCAACCACGAGGGCTCCATGTTGCTGTGGATCGTTTCGCTGTCGCTGTGGACGGTGGCGGTGACGCGCTGGAGCCGAGGGCTGCCCGAGGCCTTCACGGCGCGGGTCCTGGGCGTGCTGGGCGCGGTCGGGGCGGGCTTCACCGCCTTCACGCTGCTGACCTCCAACCCCTTCGCCCGCCTGCTGCCCGCGGCGCGCGAGGGCCGCGACCTGAACCCGCTGTTGCAGGACCCCGGCATGATCATCCACCCGCCCTTGCTGTACCTGGGCTACGTGGGCTTCAGCATCGCCTTCGCCTTTGCCATCGCGGCCCTGATGACGGGACGCCTGGATGCCGCCTGGGCGCGCTGGTCGCGGCCCTGGACCGTGGCCGCCTGGGTGCTGCTGACCGCCGGCATCGCGGTGGGATCGAGCTGGGCCTATTACGAGCTGGGCTGGGGCGGCTGGTGGTTCTGGGATCCGGTCGAGAACGCCTCGTTCATGCCGTGGCTGCTGGGCACCGCGCTGATCCACTCGCTGGTCGTGACCGAAAAGCGCGGCGCGTTCCGCGGCTGGACCGTGCTGCTGGCGATCGGCACCTTCTCGCTATCGCTGCTGGGCACGTTCCTGGTGCGATCCGGCGTCGTCACCTCGGTGCACGCCTTCGCCACCGACCCGGCGCGCGGCCTGTTCATCCTGTGCCTGCTGGTGACGGTGGTGGGCGCATCGCTACTGCTATACGCCTGGCGCGCGCCGCGGCTGCAAGGCGGCGGCCACTTCCAATTGGTATCGCGCGACGCCGCCTTGCTGGCCAACAACGCGCTGCTGTCCGTGGCCTGCGCGGCGGTGCTGCTCGGCACCCTCTACCCGCTGTTGCTCGACGCCCTGGGCCTGGGCAAGATTTCGGTGGGACCGCCCTACTTCGACACCACCTTCGTGCCCTTGATGACGCCGGTGCTCGCGCTGCTGGTGCCCGGCGCCGTGGCGCGCTGGAAGGCCGACACCTGGCAACGGCTGGCGCGCCGCCTGGGGCCGGCCGCGCTCGCCAGCGCGCTGCTGGGCCCGGCGCTGGGCTACGGGCTCGGGCACTTCACCTGGCGCGCCTGCCTGGGCCTGGCGCTGGCGGCCTGGATCGTGCTGGGCAGCCTGCACTTGCTGGCGGAGCGCCTGCGCGGCGGCGGGCGGGCCGACATCGCCACCCGCCTGCGCGGCATCCCCGGGAGCTGGTGGGGCATGTGGCTGGCGCATCTGGGCCTGGGCGTGTTCATCATCGGCGTCACCATGGTCAACAGCTTCCAGTCACAGCTCGACGTGCGCATGCTGCCCGGCCAGACAGCCCATCTGGCCGGGTACGCCTTCACCTTCGGCGGCGTCGAGCAGGTCGCCGGCCCCAACTGGATCGCCGCGCGCGCCACCCTCGACGTCGCGCGCGGGGGCAGGCATGTCGCCACGCTGCGGCCGGAGACCCGCCACTACGTGACCCAGGCGATGCCGATGACGCAATCGGCCATCGACGTCGGCCCCTTGCGCGATCTCTACACCGCGCTGGGCGAAGGCCTGCCCGACGGCGGCTGGATCGTGAACCTGTTCCACAAGCCGTTCATCAGTTGGATCTGGGCCGGCTGCGCGCTGATGATCCTGGGCGGCCTGGCCGCCGCCGCCGACCGCCGCTACCGCAAGCCGGCTTCGCGGCGCGACGCCGCGCCCACGGGCCACGGCCGGCCGCCTCAAAGCGAACAGCCATGAAACTACGATCCCTCGTGCCCCTGCTGTTGTTCCTCGGGCTGGCGGTCATGCTTGCAATCGGCCTGGGCCTGGACCCGCGCGAGCTGCCCTCGCCCCTGGTGCGCCAGCCCGCGCCGCCCTTCACGCTGGCGCGGCTGGACGCGCCGGGAAGCCAGTTCGGGCTGGACGACATGCGCGGCCGGGTCTGGCTGCTCAACGTCTGGGCCAGTTGGTGCGTCGCCTGCCGCGTCGAACACCCCGTGCTGCTGCGCGCCGCCCGCGAAGGCCGCATTGCCATCGTCGGGCTGGACTACAAGGACGAAGACAGCGCGGCGCGCGAATGGCTGGCGCGCCTGGGCAACCCCTACACCGCCACGGTGCTCGACCCGCGCGGCAAACTCGGCATCGACTATGGCGTGTACGGCGTGCCCGAGACCTTTCTCATCGACGCCCAGGGCGTCATCCGCTACAAGCACGTCGGGCCGGTCACGCAGGACGTGCTCGACAATATCCTGATCCCCCGGGCGCGGGAGGCGCTGAATGAACCCTGACATCCCCCGCCAGCCTCGCCCCACGATAGGACGCACCGCCGTGGCCAGCGGTTGGCACGCGACCGGCCGCGGCATCGCGCTGGCGCTATTCATTGCGGCCCGGGCCGTGGCCGGCGAGGCGCCCGCCGCCGCGTCCGACCCCGCCCTGGAAGCGCACGTCCAGGCCTTCACGCGCGACCTGCGCTGCCTGGTGTGCCAGAACGAATCCCTGGCGGACTCGCGCGCGCCGCTGGCGCGCGACCTGCGCGACGAAGTGCGTCGCCTGTTCCGCTCGGGTCGGGACGAGGTCCAGGTGCGCCAGTTCCTGGTATCGCGCTATGGCGACTACGTGCTCTATCGCCCGCCGCTGAAAGCCCGCACCGCGCTGCTGTGGATCGGGCCCGGCGTGCTGCTTGCCGGCGCCATGGGCGGCCTGCTGTGGCGTTTGCGGCGCCATGCCCGCGCGCCGGAGCCGCCCTTGCCCGCGCCGCAAGCGCAGGCGGCCCGGGCCCTGCTGGCCGAGCCCCCGCAAGACGCCGCGCCGTCCGCCGCCAGCGGAGAGCGCGCCCCATGATCCTGTTCTGGCTCCTCGCGGCCGGCATGGTCGCCGTCGCCCTGCTGTTCGTGCTGCCGCCCCTGCTGGCGCCAGAAGCCGCCGGCCGGCGCGGCGGCTCGCACCAGGCGCAGGCATCGCTGGCGGTGTTGCGCGAACAACTGGCGCAATTGCAGGCCGACCATGCCAGCGGGCGAATCGCCCCGGACCACTATGCCCAGGCGCGCGCCGAGATCGAGCGGCGCGCCCTGCGGGAAGGATGCGCGGCGCCGGACCGCCTCGATACCCGGCCCGCGCCCCGCTGTGCCCTGGCGGTGGCCTTGGGGCTGGGCGCGATCAGCGTCGGCCTGTACGCCGCGCTCGGCGACCCGGCGGCCCTGACGCCGGCAGACGCCGACCCGCACGCGTCGCCCTCCGCCAGCGCCGGGCACGACGCCGGCGATCCCATGGCCGAACGGCTGGCCGGCTTGATCCAGCACCTGCAGGCCCACCCGGACGACACCGAGGGCTGGATGACATTGGCCCACACCTACGCGACGCTGGGGGATTTCGCCGGCGGCGCGGCAACCTGGGCGCGCATGGGCGCCCGGGCGCCGCAGGATCCCGGCGTGCTGGCGGACTGGGCCGACCTCCTGGCCACCGCGGCGGACGGGGATTTTTCGGGCGAACCCGACCGCCTGATCGGCCGGCTGCTGGCGCTTGCGCCCGACGACGTGAAAGGCCTGGCCCTGGCCGGCACCAGCGCGTTTTTCCGCGGCGACTTCCACGGCGCCATCGACGCCTGGGAACGCCTGCTGCCGCTGGTCGACCCGGATGGCCCCGTCCACGAGCAGGTCCAGGCCAGCCTGGCGCAGGCCCGCCGGGCGGCCGAGGGTGCGGCGACCGATGGTGGAGCGGCTGATCGTACAGCGGCTGATCGCGCGGCGGCCGGCGCGGAAGGCCCCGCCTTCCCGCCGGGGGCTCGCGCCAGTGGCGGCCGCGGCCGGGAGGATTGACCGTCCGCATTCCTCACGGCCAATCCACGCCCGCCTCCCGCTGTTCCCGTTGCCCCTTCGGCGCGAGATCTCCCGCCGTGCGTCGCTGCCCGGGCGACGCCAGCGCCCGGGCGCAGGATCAGGCAGGCACCGTCAACGCCTCGCGCCAGGCGGCCAGCTTCTTCTCGAACGACGCGGCCGCGTGGGCCGGGCTGGTGGATGGCAGGTCGACGTATTCCAGCGGCCGCGCCGGCAGGCGCGGCAACACATGGCGGCGGTAGAGGCTGGCCGCCTTGGCGCCGTTGAAGCAGACCCGCACCAGGCGCGGATGCGCCAACAGGAACGCCGCGAAGTCGTTGGGCACCAGGGTATCGCCGCGGATGTCCGCATCCAGGCTGCCCGGCCGTTCGCAGGCCTGCAGCACGTCCCAGAGCGCGACGCCGGCGAATCGCAGCGCTTGCAGGCGCCGCGGGTAGTCGGCGGCGGGATCGAACCCCAGCACCTGGCCCGCGATGGGCCAGAAGGCGTTGCGCGGATGGGCGTAATAACGCGCCTGCCGCAGCGAGGCGACGCCGGGCATGGAGCCCAGCACCAGGATGCGGGCGTCGGCGGCGGCAACCGGGGCGAAGCCCTGGACGTGGGCATATCGGTCGGCCACGGTGGTATCGGCAATTCGTTGCATGGCGCAAGAATACCCGGGTTCGCGGGCCTTCCGCCGCCGCCCGCGCCGGCCACCGGAACGGGTCCGGGCCCGGAATCCTCCCGGCTCCGCGCGTGCCTCACTGGCAACACCAGCCCAGGTCTGGCGCTATCAGTGTCCTATTCCTGGAACAGTGCTTATCAATGGCGGGGACTACCGAAAGCGGCCTCCCGCCCTTATCTTGATGGGTATGACGAACGGCCCCGCAGGGGCCGCGCAACAGGAATGACGATCATGAAGAAGATTCTGGGTGTGCATGCCAGCCCGCGTCCCCACTGGGTGGGCGACGGCTTTCCGGTGCGCTCGATGTTCTCGTACAACGACAAGGGCAAGAACGTCAGCCCGTTCCTGCTCCTGGACTACGCCGGCCCGGCGCAATTTGCGCCGGCCACGCAACCGCGCGGCGTCGGCCAGCATCCGCACCGCGGCTTCGAAACCGTGACCATCGTCTACAGCGGCGAGGTCGAGCACCGCGACTCCACCGGCAACGGCGGCGTCATCGGGCCTGGCGACGTGCAGTGGATGACGGCCGCCTCGGGTATCCTGCATGAAGAGTTCCACTCCCCCGCGTTCACCCGCCAGGGCGGCGAGCTGGAGATGGTGCAGTTGTGGGTCAATCTGCCGGCCAAGGACAAGAAGGCGCCGGCCGGCTACCAGAGCCTGCTGAACGCGGATATCCCGGTGGTGTCGCTGCCTGGCGATGCCGGCTCGCTGCGCGTCATCGCCGGCAGCTACGGCGGCCAGACCGGTCCGGCGCGCACCTTCACGCCGATCGACGTGTGGGACGTGCGCCTGTCCGCCGGCAAGACCGCGACCTTCGCGATCCCGACGGGCCGCAACAGCATGCTGGTGATGCTGCGCGGCACGGTGCTGGTCAACGGCGAAGCCGTGGCGCGCGACGCGCAACTGACGCTGTTCTCGCAGGATGGCGACGAGATCACGGTCGAAGCCAACAACGACGCCGTGTTCCTGGTGTTGAGCGGCGAGCCGATCGACGAGCCGGTGGTGGGATACGGGCCGTTTGTGATGAATTCGCAGGCGGAGATCGTCGAGGCGATCCAGGACTTCAATGCCGGGAAGTATGGGCAGATGCATTAAAGGGCGGGACCGGCGATAGCTGGTCGGTCCTGCTGGATGAGGCCGCGTTTCCTGGGTTGGGGAACGCGGCTTTTTGTTGGGCTATGGAGTTACGTGAAAGTGGCATTACGATCCGCCGCCTGAGCGGCTGCTGTGCGTTTCTTCTTCATCGGCATATCCATGATCTTTAGTCCTCATGATATGCCCCGCACACAAAATTGCGGATAGGCCCGCCTTGATTGAAAACCCGTCCCTCGCGGACTCAAGCCCGTCTTTGGCCGGAAGCTGCCCCGCGCGGATGCCAGCTTCCGACCCAAAGTGGCCAATCGGCAGTTCTTTATCTGGCAGGCACCCCGGCTTCAGGCTGCCTTTCAAACAGCCTCGCGTCCAGGCATGGCAAGCGGGCTGTTGACGCGCCCACAGACCCGACGGAGAATCCATATCAGGAGCGGGCCTCATGTGCCCAGAGAAGAAGCACCATAAGAACCTGTGCGCTCACTTTCGAGGAGTGCCGATATGACCATCACCGACGATTGGCTGCTGCAGTGGCAAACCCCCAAAGGTGGCTATAAAAAGCGGCAGCTCGCATTGATCGATGTGCCATGGCCGCCGAGGCGAGGGTGGAAATACGACGTGATCGGCATGGAAATACCCGACGAGACGGCGCGAGCGTTCGAGCAGGCGTCGGGGCGAGACAACGGCATTTATGCGATTTGAAGGCGACGCGCTGCTGCGTAAGGCAGGTTTCACTGTCCGGGTGGGTGCCGCAAATCCGGCCGCGCGGGGCCGCGAGAGCGCGATGCTTTGCTATACCGTCCGCGAACGGCGGCTCCTGGCCGTCGGCGGAACTTCGCCGACGACCGCGGACGTCAGTTTCCGCGAGAACCGGACGCTCCGACGCCGCGTGCATGATCCACGGGGATATGCGGTCCAGGATTCAATGAGACGCAACGATTCTTGCAAGCGTCACGCATGCGGTTTCTATGTTGTGGGGGTGCAGGTTCGTCACGCTGAGTAGCAAGCCACGTTGAGCGTACCCGCGGCTAAGGTGCCAAGCGGAGAGCGCCGAGGGCGCGAGGCCATGTGCGCGGGCGATACGCACCACGGCGATGTCGTCGGCAATCTGTGGCAGCGGTGCGATCACGCCCAGGCCAGCCGCCAGCGTGCCCGGCAGAAGCCTGTTTACATGCGTTAGCGCGAGGTTGCGGCGCTCGGCATAGAGAGCCTTCATCTGCCGCAGGTGCCGCAGGAAGTGCCCATTGGATAGAAACTCCATAACAGCCAACTGGGTGATCCGGTTCGGAGCCGGGGCCAACACGGCGGCAACCTCGACCAGACGTTCCGCCAGCGAACGTGGGGCGACGACGAAACCGAGGCCGAGCGTCGGACTGAGCGTTTTGCTGAACGACCCGATGTGAATCACACGCTCGGCGCCTGCGCCTGAGGCAAGGGCCGGTGCAGCCCTACCGTCGAGCTGAAGTTCCCCAAGATAGTCATCTTCGATGATCCAGGCGCCACTTGACGCCGCCCAGTCGAGCAAGGCGTGTCTTCGTGCGCGCGATAGGGTCACGCCTAGCGGTGCGTGTTGGCCTGGGGTGACCAGTGCCAGCATGGCGTCTGGGGCCCGGGCGATGCCATCGTCCACGCGCAGCCCCTCGGCGTCAACAGCCACAGGTTCGAGCGTGGCGCCGATTAGCTCGAGCCCGCGCCTTCCCAGCGGATAACCTGGCTCTTCGATCCACGCCTTGCGCCCTTGGGCGCGTAGCGCCGTGAGGGCAAGCAGCAGGCCCTGCCGGTATCCACCGGTGACGATGATTTGATCGGGATGGCATTGCATTTGTCGGCTGATGGCAAGGTGGCTCGCGATCTGGGCCCGCAGCACGGGTTCGCCTCGCGGGTCAGCGTAGGCCGTGTTAGTGCTCGCGTCGTCGCGTAGGGCACGCGCTCGCATGCGGGCCCACAGCTTGGCTGGAAAAGCGTCATGAGCGGGTACGCCCATTTGGAAGGGCCGTGGGGCGCTCGAAAATGGACGGTTGAAAGCCGCCAAAGGTCCGTCGATTGGCAAGTCGTCGACCGCTTCGATGGTAGGCGGCCGAGCGCTTACGCGCGTTCCAGCGGGGCCGGCACCGAATACCAGGTTCTCGGCGATTAGCCGATCGTATGCCACGCGGATTGTGCCGCGCGCGACACCAAGCTGCGCGGCGAGGTCTCGACCGGAAGGCAAACGCTGTCCTGGCGCAAGCCGGCCGTCGAGGATCGCCTGTCGCAGGCTCGCATGGATCTGCTCGCCGATTGCCGCGACGGCGGCTCGGTCCACCTGAATCGACAGTGCATCGAACGTACTTAAGTCAGTCATCTTGGGTCAGTCGTTTCGGCAGTTTTTGGGCCTGTTTCTCCAACAGCCGGTGGAGTAACGTCTGCTTATGTCATGGATCGCGGTCGAAGTCGATAGGCGGCCTTCGGGGCGCGCTGGCCGCGATCCGACAATCATAAACAACAGCAAAGGACTGTGATGACCCGTTTGAACTGGCAAGAGATCGCACCTGAAGGCGCAAAGGCACTTTTCGGTATCCACCACTATGTCACGAGGAGGACGAACCTTCCGGAGGAACTCGTGCACCTCGTGTTCCTCCGCGTTTCGCAAATCAATGGCTGCGCACACTGCATCGATATGCATAGTCGCGATCTAAGAAAAACCATGTCGATCGACAAGATCAGTTTGGTACCGGTATGGGACGAGGTGCACCATTTGTTCTCTGAGCAGGAGCGCGCCGCGCTAGCCTGGGCTGAAGAGGTGACCCGTGTCAGCGAGACGCACGCGTCTGATGAAGCGTATGCCGCCGCCTCGGCACAATTCGCGCCCAAGGATCTGGTTGATCTCACGATCACGATCGCCGCAATGAACGCGTTCAATCGGCTGGGAGCGCCATTTCGAGTTCCTGTCGCTGCCCAGTCGTGATATGGTTTCCACACGCAGATTGGAAGTGATGCTTCACGGGCTCGAAGATTGCAGAATCCTAGGCGTCGATGATGCATTTCAGTCTGAGCTGCGCGGAGGGCAGCTTTGGAAAATCGCCTGCGAGCGTCTGCTTCTGGCCGGCAGCGGTCGTTGCCAAATCACATCAGTGACCCACATTAAGCTGACCAAGCACTTCCCCGACAGCCACGACGCCGCCCTCCCACCTCAGACAAACCCGATTTCCCCCAGCCCCCCGCCCATCCCCCTACCCCATCGACTATAAAAACAAAACACTTCCCATTCGCACTTCACTCCCCGCCGTCCCCACCATGAAAAAGTGCCTCGCCCCCACCGCCCACCAGGTCGGTGGCCTATACCGCGAGCATCACGGTTGGCTGCGCAACTGGCTTCGCACTAAAGTCCGCCGCGCCGAAGACGCCGACGATCTGACCCAGGACACTTTCGTCCGCGTGCTGTGCGCCGCCACTCCCCTCCACATCGACACATCCCCCCTGCGCGAACCGCGCGCCTATCTGGCTACCGTGGCCGGACGGCTGGTGGCCAATTTCTACCGGCGGCAGGCGCTGGAAATCGCCTATCTCGAAGTCCTGGCCTCCCTGCCTTCGCAACAGGTGCCTTCCCTCGAAACCCAGGCCCTGGTGCGCGAGGCGTTGTTCGAGTTCGATCGCATGCTCGACGGCCTCGACCCGAAGGTGCGGCAGGCCCTGGTGCTATCGCAGTTCCAGGGGTTGCCCTACACGCAGATCGCCGTGAATCTGAATGTCTCGCTGCGCACGGTGAAGAACTACATCGCGCGCGCCATGGCGCACTGCTGCCTGGCGGCCTTCTGATCCCCCGGCAGGTTGCATGGCCGAGTCCCGCCCGCCGTCGTCCGCCGAGGAATCGGCCGTACACGAAGCCGCCCGCTGGTTTGCCTGCCTCATGGCCGAAGACGCGACGCCGCGCGATCGCGTTGACTGGCAGGCCTGGCTCGACGCCAGCCCGACGCATCGCCAGGCCTGGGAACGGCTGCAGAAGATGCGGGGCGCCTTCAGCCGCGTGCCGGCTAATGTCGCCACGGCCGTGCTCACCCCGTCCGCGCGCCGGCGCGCGCAGCGCCGCAGCCTGCTGTCGTTGATGGGGATGGGCCTGCTGGCCACCGGCACCTATGGCGTCATGCGGTCAGGGGAGTCGGACATCTGGCAGACCGCGACCGGCGAGCTGCGCCAATTTCAACTGGACGACGGCTCGCAGCTCTATCTAAACACCGCCACCCGCGTGACGCTGGATTTCAGCGACGCGCGGCGTCGGGTGGTGCTGCGTGCCGGCGAGATCCTGATGCAGGTCCATCAGGACCAGACCTCGCGGGCCATGCCGCGCCCGTTCGTCGTCAGCACGCCGCATGGCGACATCCTGCCGCAGGAGGCCCGCTTCACGGTGCGGCTGGATACCCGCGACACGCGGGTGCAGGTGTTGCAACATTCGGCCACCATCCTGCCTGGCCAGACGCAGAATCACCCTTCGATCCGCATCCCTGCGGTGCTGCTGCGCGCCGGTCAGGCGGTGTCGTTCGATGCCGACGGCGCGGGGCCGGTGGGCGCCGCGTCCTTGGATGCGCAGGCTTGGCTGCATGGCCGTCTGGTTGTAGAGGATCGGCCACTGGCCGAGGTCGTCGCCGAACTGGCGCGTTATCGGCCCGGCATTCTGCGGTGCGATCCGGCGGTGGCCGATCTGAAGGTCTCCGGGGTCTTCTCATTGCGGGACACCGACGAGGCGCTGGAAGCAATCTCGGACAGTTTCCCTGTGCAGGTGCGGCGGCATACGCGCTACTGGGTGACGGTGCTGGCGCGCCCAGGGGCGTAGCCGGGGCGGTGGCGCAGGCGGCGGCCTCGTGCCCGACGCCACGGGTCAAGCGTAAAAGCGATCACATAAGTATTTTTTTAAATCGCATTTGCACTTTCGTAGTACGTCGCGTGTCCTCAATGACGATGGCGCTCGCCATGGACGCGAACCGAACCGGTTCCGGCCATGGCCTCGCTTCCCGTTCAATCACTATGCCGCGATATGTCCATGCACGATCACCCCTCCACTTCACCGGCCTGCGCGCCTGGCCGCTCCTCGCACCCTGCCGCGCCGGGCGCGCGCCAGTTCACGCTGAATCTCACGCTCATATGCCTGTTGGCCGCCTTCACGCCGCTGCGCGCCGCCCACGCGCAAACGCCCTCGGCAGCCCTCGCCGCCAGCACCTTGCAGGTGGACATCCCGGCCGGTCCGCTGACCACGGTGCTGAACCAGTACGCGCAGGCGGTCGACGTCAGCCTGTCGTTCGACGCCTCGCTGCTTGCGGGAAAGGAATCCGCCGGGTTGCGGGGAAGTGTTGAGGTGGAGGCGGGTTTCCGCCGCATCCTCCAAGGCAGCGGATTCGAAGCGGTGGCGCGTGCGCCGGGGCGCTACATGCTGCGCGGCTTGCCGAAGGCGGCAGGCGAGGACGCCACCGATGTGACCCAGCTGAACGCCGTCACCGTCAGCGGCTACCGCGAAGGCGACGCGCCCAACCGGGGCTACACCGTCAGCAGCACGTCCAGCGCCACCAAGCTAGACCTGGCGCCAAAGGAAACGCCGCAGAGCATCACCACGTTCACGGCGCAGCAGATTCAGGATCAGGGGTTGTTGACGGTCAGTGAAGTGCTGGACCAGACGCCAGGCATCACACTGATTACCGCCGGCGTGGCGGGCGCCGGGAACCAACCTGTCTATTCACGGACTTTTCCGGTCACTTCGGTGCAACTGGATGGCGTCATGGCCAGCAGCTACATACTGTCCGGCTCCGCCAACGGCAACATCGGGCTGCAGGATTCCTTTCTGTACGAGCGCATCGATGTGATCCGCGGCTCCAACAGCCTGACCGGCGGCGAAGGCGATGCGTCGGCCAGCCTGAACTTCGTGCGCAAGTATCCCTACCTGGATCGTCACCTGTCGGCGAATTTGAAATACGGCAGCTGGAATAATCGCCGCGCCGAGCTGGACCTCTCCACGCCGGTCAACGACCGGTTCCGGGTGCGGCTGGCGGCAGCCATGCAAAAGGGTAATCACTGGGTCGAGCGGGTCAAGAGCAATCGAGGCGCGGTGTCGCTGATCGGGCAATTGGATGTGACGGAGAACAACCGCATCAGCGCCGGCGTGACGCAATTCGACTTCAAGCTGGACGGGGCCTCGCCGCATGGCTTGGCGAGGTATTCGGAAGTGTCAAACAACAGATTCCGGCCTGGAGAAAAAGAATTTCTACCGGAGGGCATACGCGACCTGCCACCAGGCGACAGCGTATTGCCAACCAGAGGCGTCTCGCGCGGCTTCAATAACGCAACCCCTTGGTCACACACCCATCGTAATTACACCAATCTGTTTCTCACCTGGGACCATGATTTCAACGACGACTGGTCATTCAAGGCCAGCTACAACCATGCCAGCAACATGGACGACCAGTTGTACGGGGAAATGGGATCCCGCTATTACGTGCCCCAAGCGGGGTTGGCCAGCTACGTTGCCAAACGCGACCATCAAGAGAACATCGTCAATGCCGTGGATGTTCACCTGAAAGGCCGTATTGAGGCATTCGGCCGAGACCAGGAATTCGTCGTGGGCGCCAATGCCTATAACGTGAATCACATGGTCTACGGTGGCTATGATTCCTTCGGGACGGCGGAATACCCCCTACTCGCTTTCGAGTCATGTGGCCGCCGCAATCGCTCTTGCCTCCCACCGAGGTCGCCCATGGACCGCACGTCGATAGGTGCAATTCCCATCAAAGGCTGGACCTCTCGCCTTCCCGAGGAATCAGAGTTGGCCGGCTCCCGCAGGGACATGTACAGCGCCAGGGAACGATATATCACCAAGCGCCGGCAAACCGGGTACTACTTCAGCAGCCATTTGCGACCGATTTCGCGCGTTCATCTCATTCTGGGCGGGCGTTGGGCCAAGGATGTGGAGACGGACCATGTCGACACCGACTGTCTAGTCGACCACTGCAACTCCACCCACTTCCTTCCCAATTCCACCAACCCCACCATGCGCCCGAAGTTCCTGCCCTATGGCGGTCTGATCGTCGAACTGACGCCGCAGATCAATGCCTACGGCAGCTATACAACGTCCTACGTGCGCGACCCCGTCTATAACGGTTCAAACGGTGGCACCAACGCCATTACCGGCGATTACCTCCCCCCGGTGCGCTCGATCACCGAGGAGGGAGGCCTCAAAGGCGCATTTTTCGACGAACGCCTCAATATCGCAGCATCCTACTTCAGGATGACACAAAAGGACTTTCCCTTTCAAAGCTACGACCCCAACGCCCCGACTACTGACAACAACGGCTGGCGCGTCTATGGATGGGAATTCAATGCCACCGGCGCTATCACGAAAGACTGGAATATCGCCGTGGGCTACGTCAAACAAAAACAGGTCCTGCCGCCATTCAAGGGGGAGATCATGTTTTCGGCGGTTGACGACCTGACCGGCAGCTATCGCGCGCCCGAACAATCCTTCAAGTTGTTCACCACCTATCGCGTCAAACGCCTGACCATGGGCGCGGGCGTGCGCTGGCAGAGCCGCACACAGTCCGCCTGGATTCCCATGGACTTAGAGCACCGCAAGCAGGACTACCTGATGCGACAGGACGCCTACTACGTCGTCGACCTAATGGCGCGCTACCAGATCGACCGGCACTTCAGCATGCAACTGAACGTCAACAACATATTCGACAAGGTCTACTACCAGCATGAACGCTCCTTTAATTCAGCACCGCCACGGAATGCGTTGCTGACCTTGAGCTACCGCTTGTGAAGGTATCCGGATCATCCGACGCGCAGCCGTCCTCTGCCGCATATAACCGAATCGGACGAAAGGCTGCATGGGTTTGCCACACGGCGTGCACTTTCACCACTGGTCGCGTGTCCTCCTAGATGTGTGGATCCTAGCCGATCAGGTCCCAGTCCTGGCGACAACGCTGGCTGCCGGGTTCACCCAGGTCCCCAAAAATCAACCCTTGTTGCCACTGGGGATCGTTCATCATCCCTTTTCAAGGACACGACCATGCGCAAACTCGCCTCACTTTCCGCTGCCTTGCTGATGACCGGATCCGCCGGCGTCGCCTCCGCAGGCTGGAACCAATTGGACCTCGACCAACCCAGCAACCTGGAAGAACAAGCAAATGTCGTTTACCAGGGCTCGTTCAATTACAACGGTCAGACCTACGGTCCCTCCACTTCCGCGGCCGTTCCGACTCAGGCCAGCACAGGCATTTCCAACGTATTCGATCTGAACTCCCTGCAAGCCTTCACCCTGTACGGCAAGAACGGCCCCGCAGGCACAGGTCGCAACGATGATCTGAGCCTGACCTCCAATGACAATTCCGCGGCCGCCGGCGTCAAGTCTCCGGTGGTATACCGCGTCTACCGCCAGAACTATTCGGCGGCGGTGGTCAACCTTGCACGTGGCACAGTGGGCCGCCACTTCGTCAAGAGCATCGTCGGCGAACAGACCGTGCCGGACACGCTGGTAAATGGCACCTACAACTACGCCGGTGTGACCTTCTCGAACTTCCCGCGTGGCATGTTCGATTACCAGGTCACGGTAACGGGCCCCAGCTCCGCCACGGGCCAGGGGTCATTCTCGTTGGACGAGATCAAGATTCCTGCCAAGATATCCTCGACCGGCAAGGACATTGTCTTCAACATCAATAACGGCAAGCTGGATCCGACGGCTTTGGATGCGACCGGCAACGGTCTGGTCTTCGCCGGAGACGTGACTATCACCACGAACGACGTCAGCAATCCCGACGCGTGGAAGGAAATCGGTGGTCTCGTAGCGAAGCCGGAATATGACCTGACGCTCTTTGGCCCCAACGGCGCGGAAATCGCAGGCGCCATCAACGGTCTGCCTGACCGCGTCGGCTCTGTCGCGGTCATCGGCGCAAAACAGTAACCGCTACTAGAAGGGCGGAGCAATATCTCTTCAACATCAAATAGATAGCGACCCAAATCGGACTGCTATTTGATATTGGCCGCCATTGAATTGCGATCGCTCCCATCACGGACTGCAGGGATTCCCCTGCAGTCCTTTTGCCTATTCAAGCCGCCGCATCCGGAAGACCCGTGCCGCACCCTCTCTGGTCCAACCCCTCTCGCCGTCATTCACTGTTCACGGCAATCGTCGTCAGCCTGTTGGTCACGGGCTACCCGCTTACGCTCCAGGCCCAACCCGCCACGCCGTCACCCGCCGTCCTGCCCGCTCCCGTCCGCCCCCTGGAGCCGGACACCCCGACGCTCCCCCCTCCACCTCGCCCCACGCCCGCCATCACGCACCGCCAGCCCACCCAACCAGCCCAGCCCCCCGTCGAACTGACCGACCAGGACCTGGCCGACGACCTCAAGCTGACCGAACGCATCCTCAACCAGGCGATGTTGCAAGAGGACTGGAGCACCCTGCGTCGGGTGATGCGCTTCTACCCCTGGATCGCCGGCGTCGATCCGATCCTGCGCGACTACGTGCATGGCGCGCTGCTTCGCCACGACGGGCGGCTGGCCGAGGCCATCGCGTTGTACCGCCAACTGGTGGCGCAGCATCCCGACCTGGGCTACGTACGGCTGGAACTGGCCACCATGCTGATGGAGGATCGCCAATTCGCGCAATCCGACGCCGAGCTGGCCGACCTGCGGCTGGGGTCGCTGGAGCCGGCGGCGCAGCGCAGCGTCATGCTTTACCGTCAGGCATTGGCGCAGCAGCGCCGCTGGAATTTCCGCCTGGGCGCGGGCACGGTCTACAGCAACAACGTCAATTCGGCCAACCGCGACCCGATGCTGTACCTGCCGGTCGCGACACGGCAAGGTCCCTTGTGGGTGCCGTTCGCGAAGGGCCGCGACGCGTTGCCCAAGGCGGATTGGGGGTTGAAATACAGCAGCAGCGCCAATGTCGAACGCAATCTCGGCGGGCATCACTACTACACGCTGGGCGCGGATATCGACGGCACCGCGTATCGCGTGCAACGCGACTACAGCGACCGCTCCCTGACCTTGCGCGGCGGCTACAAGTGGCAGGATGCCACGCGCTGGTTTGCCGCGACGCCCCAGGCGGGCCGCAGCTGGATGGGCAGCCGGCGCTATAGCCACAACCGCGGCTTGAGCCTGGAGTACGGGTGGCGGCCAACGCCGGGGTGGCAGTTGATGGGGGCCTGGCTGTGGCTCAAGCGCGGCTATGACGATCGGGCCTATGCCGCCTATGACGGCCATCTGGACGTGCTGTCGCTGACGGCCATCCGCGTGTTCTCGCCAGCGCTGTTGGCTTACGCCAGCGTCGGGCTGCAGCGCGAGGCGGTGGCGGCGGGCGAATACACCTATCGCTTTCCCTGGGCGCAGCTGGGCGTGGTCAAGACCTTTGGGCAAATGTTGGGCACGCGCTTGAGCGCCCGCTATGGCCGCCAGGCGTATGAGGCGCCCTACGCCCTGTTCCTGAACCAGCGGCGGCGCGATCATGAACTGCGCGTGGACGCCTCGGTCTGGAGGACGGACCTCAAGATAGCCGGGATGGAGCCGAAGCTGAACCTCAGTTACCTCAAGATCACCAGCAATCTGCCCATGTATGCGCGGGACCGGACCGAGGTCAGCCTGATGCTGGAGAGGCGGTTCTAAACAGCATCCGTGTCGGCGACCAGGGCAACAATCCGTCCACGCTCACACGTTCTGGCCCTTTCTCACTGCCATGGATATCTCCTTGAGCATCCAGGCGAAAGTCGTCGCGGCGCGAGTCCCCCCTGCTCCCTTCGGCCACGGCAAGCGGAGTTGTCGAAACAATTCCGGCTGCGTGATAGGGACGAAATTGCCGCGCCCGAAGCCCGTCGCCGCCGTTTCAGGAACGATGTCCCAAGCTGCCCATCCCCGGAGACCGCCAGGAGCGACTCCGTGCTATCCGTTTCCGCCGCTATCGGCAATTGCACATTGGCGGCCTTGAACGCGTCTTCGATCAGCATGTGCGTCGAGAATTTCGGCGGGAACAGGGCTAACGGAATCGAAGCCAGAACGGTCTCCGGTCCGTACTTTCACGCCGATCGAGGCCGTTTGTGATGAATTCTCAGGCGGAGATCGTCCTGGCAATCCAGGATTTCAATGCCGGAAAGCATGGGCAAATGCACTGGGAGGCCGGATCGGCGTTGACGCGCCAGCGCGCCTCGGCCGGGTAGTCTCGGCCAGAAAGTCTCATGACGCGCCCCGAATCACTGCCAAAATGATGCAATTTTCGCGAGGAACGTGACAGAATATCGGGCACCCGCGTCACGGCTGTACCGCCGAACCCCGTATTGATCAGGTCCTGAAATGCCCGTTATCGGCGATCCGCCTCCAACCCGACCTCCTGGCGAGGGCGTGGGCAGCGGCCATGGCGGGTCCGACGGCGCCCTGGAGCGGCTGGCGCGCCTGGCGCGGCGACTGTTCAATGTCGACACGGCGATCGTTGCCCGCGCCGACGCCGCGGGCGCATGCGAGGCGATGGCCGGCACGCCCCCCGCTTCGCCGCAGCCATGGTCCATGCAATCCCCCATCCGCGCCGCCGACGGACGCGTGCTGGGTAGCGTGCGCCTGCTGCACGGACAGGATCGCGCTTTCACGGATGAAGACAGCCGGAACCTGCAAGACCTGGCGGACCTCGCGGCGACCGCTATCGCCCCCCAAGCGCGCGAGCGCGCCGACGAAATCGCCTGGCGGGAGGAAGCCAGGAAGTTGTCGCTGGCCATCGCCGGTAGCGGCACGGGGGTCTGGGACCGCAACGTGGTGACCGGCGAGATCACCTATTCGCCCGGCTGGAAGGCCTTGCTCGGCTATTCCGAGTCCGAACTCACGACCCGCATCGAAGACGCCTACCAGCGCCTGCACCCGGACGACCTGGGTTTCGTGCAAGCCGCCATGCAGGACCATTTCGACGGCAAGACCGAAAGCTACGAGGTCGAGCACCGCATCCGCTGCAAGGATGGCAGCTACAAGTGGATCTGCAGCCGGGGCAAGGTGGTCAGTCGCGACGAGGCCGGCAAGGCGCTGCGCATGATGGGCACCACCACCGACATCAGCGCGGTGCGCGCCCTGGCGGAACGGCTCAAGCTCACGGCGGACCTGGTCGTCAACCTCACCGACGCCGTGCCCGGCCTGGTCTTTCAGTGCCAGGCCGTGACCGAGGGCGGCGCGAGGTTCTCGTATGTCAGCGCCGGCATCCGCGACATGTTCGAGCTGACCGCCGACGACGTGCGCGCCAGCGCCACCGCGATCGAACAGCGCGTCCATCCCGAGGACCTGCCCGCCTACCGGGCATCGCTGCAGCAGGCGACCGCCGCGCTCACGCGCTGGCACCTGGAGTTCCGCGTTTGCCTGCCGCGACAGGGGGTGCGGTGGCGGCTGGGCGACGCCAGCCCGAGCCGCGAGGCCGGCGGGGGCGTGGTCTGGCACGGCTTCGTCACGGACATCACCGACCGCAAGCGCGCTGAACTGGAATTGCGCGAACTCGCCGCCACCGACGCGCTGACCAGCCTGCCGAACCGCCGCCATTTCATGTCGCGCATCGCCGCGGAGCTTGCGCGTATCAAGAGCGACGGCGGCCACGGTTCGGCGGTGCTGATGTGCGACCTGGACCACTTCAAGCACATCAACGACACCTGGGGCCACGCCATCGGCGACGGCGTGCTGCAGCACTTCGCCCGCATGCTGCGTGCCCAGTTGCGCGAGATCGACCTGGTGGGCCGTATTGGCGGCGAGGAATTCGCCGTCGTGCTGCCGGACACCGACATCGAAAGCGCGCACCTGTTCGCCCACGACGTACAGCGCCGCATCGCGGATACGCCCTATCTGACGGGCGGACAGCGCATTCCGCTGACGGTCAGCATCGGCATTTCCGCGCTGCATACGCACGACGACGACGCGGAACTGGCGCTCAGCCGCAGCGATCGCGCGCTGTATTACGCCAAGCAACGCGGCCGGAACAGGATCGAATCGGTGTTTTTCAGGTAGCGCCAGCCCGACGCATGGGTTTGCCTGACCCGCAGGTTCCGCGGAGCCAATCAAGGAGAGGACGGCCGCGTCAACTGAAAGCGGTCAGTACTACGAGCGTACCAGCCGCCGCCATGCATGCGCGCGACCAGCCCCATCGCCGGGGTATCCACGTGCCCTCGCTGTGCGTCCAGCACATAGGCATCGGACACATGAGCACCCAACACCCGGCCAATCACCACCAGCTGGCGAGGCCCCGTGACGATCGTTGCCTGACTGATGCATTCGAGCGCCACCGGGCAGCCGTCTATCAAGGGAGGCGCCACGCTTCGCGCGGGCCTGGCCGTCAGCCCGGCCGCGGCCAGCTCATCGACGTCGGCCGGATAGTCCGCGCAAGTCTGATTCATCTGCTCGATCAGCGGCTCGGGCACAAGGTTCACCACGAACTCGCCGTTTTCGATGATGTTGGCGCTGGAGTCCTTCAGTTCACCGCTGGAATGACGCATCAAGCCGATCGCGACGGTCGGCGGCTGATGGCCCATGACATTGAAGAAGCTGAATGGCGCCGCGTTTACCACTCCCTGGCCGGACAGCGTCGTCAACCAGGCGATCGGGCGCGGGGTGACGGTGGATGTCAGCACGTTATAGACCGTCTGCGCCGGCAGCGCGCTGAAGTCGAAATGCATGAATCAGGCCTCCTGTTGGCGAACGGCGCAATGACTGGAAACCGCACGCTTTTCGCCGACATCGACATGCAACTGGAACACGTCGGGACGCGCGTAATGGCCCGCCACGTCGAAGTCGTATTTGCCGCGCAGGATCTGATTGGGATCGATGTCGGCGTACAGGATGGTCTCGGCATCGAAATCCGGCCCCGCCACCACTTCGCCCAGAGGATCGATGATGGCGCTGCCGCCACGCATCAGCACGGTGTCGGGCGCGTCGCCCAGCGCACACTCGAAGTCCTCGGGATAAGCGTTGCGACGCAGGTGCTGGCATGCGGTCAGGACATAGCAGCGCCCCTCCAGTGCGATGTGGCGCATGCTGGGAATCCAGGAATCACGATCATCCGCGGTCGGGGCGCAGTACAGCGCCACGCCCTGGCTGTACATGTACATGCGCAGCATCGGCATGTAGTTTTCCCAGCAGATGACGGCGCCGACCTTGCCGAACGGAGTGTCCAGGACGGGCAAGGTCGAGCCGTCGCCGAACCCCCAGATCAGGCGTTCGCCGGCGGTGGGCATCAACTTGCGGTGCTTGCCCGCCAGGCCTTCACGGCCGTTGAAATACAGGACCGTGCAGTACAGTGTGCCGCCATCGGCCTCGATGCAGCCCATCACCACGACACTGTCGGTGTCCGCCGCGGCCTGCGCCACCAGCGCGACTTCCTCGCCGTCCAGACGGATGGCCTGGCTGTGATACCGGGAATAGGCATCGCGGCCTTCGGGCTTGCGCATGCCGATAGGGGCGCCGAAGGAATTTCCCTTGGGATACCCTCCCAGGAAGGCTTCGGGAAACACCAACACCCGCGCTCCCCGCTGCGCCGCCTGACGGATCAATGACGCCGCCTTTTGCGCGCTGGCAATGCTGTCTGTCGGAATGGAAGCCGCCTGAATCACGGCAGCCTTGAAACGCTGTTGCTGGGACATGTTTTTCCTTTTTTATCGGTTCAGTGCGCGGGGTCTTCGTCAATGGCACGAGCGCGGGTGTTTGGCAGGAACAGCGTGCCGACGATACCGACCACCGCGGTCACGATGACGGGATACATCAGGCCGCCAAAGATGTCGCCGCTGGCCTGGGCCAGGTAAGTGGCAGTGAAGGGCACGATGCCGCCGAATATGCCGGCACCAATGTGATACGGGAAGGACAGCGCGGTATAGCGGATGCGGGCCGGGAACAGCTCAACCAGGTAGGATGCGACCGGACCGTAGACCATCGCCACAACGGCGGTCATCAACACCAGGATCAAGATGATGGTGGCGCGATCGACGCGTGCGGGATCCGCACGGTCGGGATAGCCGGCAGAGGTCAGCGCGCGGGCATAAGCGGCGCGGTCAAAGCCGTTGACCGTGGTGGCCCCCACGCTCATGGCAATGGACTGGCCAGGCAAGGGCGCGGCGTACTCAAAACTGATGCCCTTGCCAACCAGGAATTTCTTGGCTTGCACGCAAACCTTCTTATGGTCTGCGTGGCTGCCGATCATGGCGGCTTGCAGCCCGAAGTCGCAGGCCCCGCCGCTGGCGTCGGCGTGTATGCGCACCGGCGTGCTCTGCATGGCTTGCGCCAAGGCGGGGTTGCCAGCCTTGAGCAGCGCGTCGAACATCGAGTGATAGCCGATCGCCGCAATGAACAGTCCGGCCATCATGATCCACTTGCGGCCTATGCGGTCGGACAACCAACCGAACAGCACGAAAGTCGGCGCACCAATGATGAAACCGATCAGGATCAGTGTATAGACGCTGGTCTGATCCAATTGCACGGCCTGCTGCATGAAGATCATGACGTAAAACTGGCCGGTGAAATACGTCGCCCCCTGCCCCGCGGTCACGCCCACTAGCGCCAGCAGCACCAGTTTCAGGCTGGGCCATTGGCCGAAGGTCTCCTTGACCGGATTTCGGGACAAACGGTTCTGCTGCTTCATGCGGGTGAACACAGGCGACTCGTGCAACTTGGCCCGCACGTAGATCGAGACGGCCAACATCACGATCGACAGAATGAACGGCAAGCGCCAGCCCCATTGACGAAACTCCTCCACGCTCATGGAGGCCTGAGTGCAGAGAATCACGACCAGGGACAAGATCAGTCCCGTCGAGGACGTGATCTGGATCCATCCGGTCAGCAGCCCGCGACGCTTCGGCTCGCAGTGTTCCGCCACATAGATCACGGCTCCCCCGTACTCGCCACCCACGGCCAGGCCCTGTACCACACGCAAAGTCAGCAGCAGGATCCACGACAAGTGTCCCGCCGATTGATAGCTGGGCAGACAACCGATCAGCACCGTCGCGCCGCCCATCATCACCACCGTGATCAAAAAGGTGTACTTGCGGCCCAACTTGTCGCCCAGATAGCCGAACATGACCGCGCCCAGTGGCCTGATGATGAACCCCACCGCCAGCGCACCCAACGCCGCCAGCAACGCGACAGTGGGATTGTCCTGCGGAAACAGCACTTGGCTCATGAAGACAGCCAGGGTCCCGTAGATGAAGAAGTCATACCACTCGAACAGCGTGCCCAGTGTCGACGCCACAACCACCTGGCGTTCTTCCCTTCTGCTGAGCATCGAACCCGTGCCGGTCCCTTGCATCGCGACGTGCGCTTCCATGCGTGTATTCCCCGAAGTTATAAATTGATAATGCTGTATCGCTTAACTATTATCAAACTCGCGAACGGCTTTTCAGAACTAGGGGAAACCCCTGGCAGCCACAAGGGCCCCGCGCGGAACGCGCCTGGGTCACTGTTACACTTCTCGCCACAGGATTCGAGGAGGGGGGTGCATGGCCAAGTCCGCCATTACGGCGAAAAACGATTCGGAACAGGCGACGGCCCCGGGTCGCCGAGGTATTCAATCGATAGAAGTGGGCTTTCGTATCCTTGACGTCATCCGCAAGGCTGGCCGCCCCACGCCCCTGAAGGACATCGCCGACGCCTGTGACCTGACCGTGCCCAACGTCCATTACTACCTGGTGAGCTTCCAGAAGGTGGGCGTCGTCCAGCAGCACGCCGACACAGGCCACTACGGCCTGGGGCCGTATGCCCTGCGACTGGGGCTGGCAGCCCTGGAGCAATTCGATGTGTTCAGCAGTGCGCGCCCGATCATGGAGGAAGTCGCCGCGATCACCGGCCACACGGTATTTCTGGGCGTGTGGGGCAACAAAGGCCCAACTATCGTTTATCGCGTCGAAGGCGCCCGCAGCCGTCCGTTGCTGGAACTGCGCGTGGGCAGCGTGCTGCCTCTGTTGTCATCCGCGCTGGGGCGCAACTTTCTGGCGCACCTGCCGGCGGCGAGTACGCGCGAACTCCTCGACATTGAAATGGAGACGCCGGCAGACCGCTATGACGCACAGGCCGCGCATCGCTATACGCCCCAGGAGGTCGAGGCGATTCGCGAAGAAGTGAGAAAACATCACATCAGCCGCTGCCGACATGCGCTGCTCCCGCATTTCACGTCCTTGTCGGCGCCTGTATTCGACATGCTAGGCTCCATGACGGCCGGCATCACGCTGATGGGGCCGGTGGGCGCGATTGATGACGACTTGGCGTCCGATACGGCGCAGTTGCTGCTCGAAAAGTCCCGCGCCATTTCCAGACTGGCAGGGTGGACCGAAGACGCGGCGCCCTGAGTACGTCGGACGTCCGCCTCTCAAGCGCCCCGGCAACGGCCGCCGTGGGGTAACGCCTGCTTGCTGCCTGGGCCAGAGACGCGATCTAGGGCGAGCCGCGCAGGTCGAAAGCCATGCGCAACAACCTGTTGATTTCGCCAGTCAGATGGCGTTTGCGCCCCTGTTCCACGATGCTGATGCTGCGAAACTCCTGTGGCCCCGGCAACGGCAGCACTTTCAATGCCGGGTCTTTGTTCCAATGGACGTTTTGCAACAAGGGCACCAAGCTGACGCCCACTTGCTGGCGCACCAGCGCCGCAATGCCAAGGATCGAGTTCAGCTCCAGGATTTCCTGCGGTTTGACTCGCAATCGGTGCAGCACCCGATCGGCTTTGGAACCGGTGGCGGTATTGCGGTCATAGCGGATGTAGGGCTGAGTGGCCAGCAGCTCGGTGATGTCCGGCGTTTTTGCATGGGCCTGCGCGCTGGCCAGCAGGATCAGCGGTTCGTCATAGAGCCGCGAGCAGCTCAGCCCTTTGAATTCCTGCCTGGGCGACTTCACCACGACCGCCGCATCCAGCTCGCCGGCCAGCAGCAGCGGCGCCAGCTCATCAGAACGCGCGCTGGTCAGCGTGACCGACACTTTGGGATGGATGGCCTTTAGCTGCACCAGGCAATTGGCCAGCAGCCCCATGGCCGAAATGATGCCGCCCACGGTGATTTCGCCTTCCATGCGCAAATCCCGATCCGGGTCTTCAAGCATTGCTTCGTAATCGGCCACCAAGCGCCTGGCGCGCGGAAGCAGCAGCGTCCCGTCGCGACTCAAACTCGTCTGTCTGTGATTGCGCTCGAACAACGTACGGCGCATTTCGTCTTCAAGCGCGCGCATTTGCTGACCGACGGCGGCGCTAGTCAACGCGACCCGGTCGGCCGCGGCGGCAAAGCTGCCCTCCTCCGCGACGGCAATGAATGTTCTGAGAAACCGGATGCTGCTCATGGCGCGAGGCGATTTTTATATAAAGATTTACTTTACTCTAATTAAAACTAAATTAGATTTTCTTTGTATAGGCACTGGCGGATACTGCGGGTCTTCTCATTGAATGGTGTAGACCATGAGCACTGCTACCCCGGATTCCCAGGCCGACCTGCTGGCGCGGCAAAACGCGCGGCGTCTATACGACCAAGGGCCGACAACGGTCTATGCCCATGCGGGCGACAAACGCTTCGCCTATTGTCTTTACGTTCCCGAATCCATCGAAGACGCAACGCGTCCCGTGGATCTCGTGGTGGTCGTGCACGGGTCCAACCGCGCGATGGAAACCTACCGGAACAGCTTTGCCGAGTTTGGCCGCTGGAACGACTGCGTCATCCTGGCGCCGCTGTTTCCGGTGGGCGTGCTGGGCGATGGCAACGGCGACGGCTACAAGCAGATTCTTGAAGGGGATATCCGCTATGACCAGATCCTGCTGGATATGGTCGCCGAGGTCGGCAAGAAGTACGGCCGCAACTTCGACACCTTTGCCCTCTTTGGCTATTCGGGCGGCGGCCAGTTCACCAATCGCTTCTGCTACCTGCACCCCGACAGGCTCTGGGCCGCATCGATCGGCGCGCCGGGTTCGGTCACGCTGCTGGACACCGCGCGCAAGTGGTGGGTGGGCGTCGCGGACATGGAGACGCGGTTTGGCAAGGCGCTGAACCTTGATGCGCTGCGTCAGGTCCCCATCCACATGGTGGTCGGCGCGGCGGATCTCGAAACCTGGGAAATCACCCATCGCCCCGGCGGCAAGCACTACATGGAAGGCGCCAACGACGCCGGCCGCACCCGGCCCGAGCGGCTGGAACGCCTGCGCGCCAGCTTCGAAGCGGCGGGGGTGAGCGCCACGCTGGATCAGATTCCCAACGTGCCCCACATGGGCATCAAAGTCATGCCGGCCGCGCAGAAATTTTTCGCGGCGGTGTTGCGCGAACGGCGGGCTCGCCAGGCGCAGCAATAAGCACAAGCGGCACGGCCAGGTCCTGGCCGCGCCGCCCACCCATTGAAGGAGGATTACTTCATGCGCAACAGTGTAAAGGCCGCCCTGGGGTACGCCGCGCTGGCGTTGACGCTGGCAACGGCCGGAAGTCTCGCCGCCGAGCCATCACGGATTCAGGTCGGCATCAGCGGTGATATCCGCAGCACCGACCCCGGCGTCAACCGGGACGAGAACACCGACGCCGTCGTCATGCATATAGTGGAAGGCCTGGTGGCCTACCGCGAAGACGCGACCGTGGGGCCGTTGCTGGCCGACTCGATCACGGTTTCTGATGATGGACGCAGCTACCGCTTCAAACTGCGCGAGGGCGTGCGGTTTCATAACGGGGCGCCGCTGACCGCCGCCGAAGTCTTGTGGACCTGGCGCCGCTACCTCGATCCCAAGACGCAATGGCGCTGCCTGGGCGACTTCGACGGCCGCGGCTTGCTAAAGGTGCAGGACATCAGCAGCCCGGACCCGATGACCGTGGTGTTCACCCTGGAACAGCCCAACGCCTTGTTTCTGGCGACGATGGCCAGAACCGATTGCGGGGGCACGGGCATTCTGCATCCGGATTCGCTGACGCCGGAAGGCGCGTGGCGCTCGCCGGTGGGAACCGGGCCGTTCAAGCTGGGGCAATGGCAACGCGGGCAATATGTGGAGCTGCAACGCTTTGCTGACTATGCGCCGCGTGCCGAGGCAAAGCCTGACGGGTATACCGGCAACAAGGCCGCGCTGGTGGACCAGGTGCGCTTTGTCGTGATCCCCGACAATGCGACGGCCAAGGCCGCGCTGATGGCGCGCGGCGTCGATCTGCTGCCCGACGTAACGGCGACCGACGCGGCTGACTTGAAGCAGGTCAAGGGGTTGACCGTCCAGGTCAGCCCGGCAATGTCCATCAACGGCCTGCTGTTCCAGACCCGCGACCCTTTGCTCAAGGATGTGCGTATCCGCCGCGCCATTGCGCTGTCGCTGGACTACGGCCAGATGGTGGCCACGCTGTCCAGCGGACTGTCCAAGGTCAACAATTCGGCCGTGCCCAGCAGCAGCACCTACTATGACGCGGCGACGGCCAAGGGCTACCGCACCGATCTGGCCGAGGCCCGCGCCTTGCTGAGCGCGGCCGGCTATCGCGGTCAGCCGATCAAGATGATTGTGAACAAGCGCTACCCGCAGATGTTCGATATGGGCATTCTGAGTCAGGCCATGCTGGCGGCCGTGGGCATCAACATCCAGATGGAGACGCTGGAGTGGGGCACGCAGCTTGAACGCTACCAGAGCGGCAACTATCAGATGATGGCGTTCTCGTATTCTCCCCGCTTCGACCCGGCCTTGAGTTTCGAGCAGATACTGGGTGACAAGTCCAGGGAGGCCCGCAAGGTCTGGGACAACGGTGAAGCCATCGACATCCTGCGCCAGGCCATGCGCGAAGCCGATCCGGCCAGGCGCCAGGCGCTATTCGATCGGTTGCACGACATGCTGATCAAGGACGTGCCCATGGTCATCATCTACAACGGGACCGCCATCGGCGCCTTCCGTGATGGCGTCCAGGGCTATCGAACCTGGCCGATTTCCAAGCCGCGCCTGTGGGGCGTGTCTTTGGCGGCGACCACGAAATAGGCCCGTCATGTTGCGATTCTTCATTCAGCGCCTGGGCATGGCGCTGCCCACCCTGCTGCTGATCTCGATCATGGTTTTCGGCCTGATCCGCTTCATCCCGGGCGACCCCGCCCTGCTGATGCTGGGGGATATGGCGGACGCGCAAAGCCTTGCCGACATGCGCAAGGCCCTGGGACTGGATCACTCATTCGTGACCCAGTACCTGATCTGGATACGGGCGGTGCTGGGCGGCGACTTCGGCTTGTCGATCAGTAGCAGCCAGCCGGTGCTGGGCCTCCTGGTCGAGCGCTTCAGCGTCAGCGCCGTCATCGTGCTGATCTCGGTGGGACTGGCAGTGCTGCTGGCCGTTCCCGTGGGCCTTTACGCCGCCTGGAAGCAGAACAGCCTGATGGATCTGGGCCTGGTCGCCGGCGCCACCCTGCTGCTGTCAATTCCCGCCTTCTGGCTGGGCTTGCTGCTGCTGTACTGCTTCGGCATGACGCTAGGGTGGCTGCCCATCGTCGGCTACGTCAGTGTCAGCGCGGATCCGTTGCGCGGCCTGAGCTATCTGGTCCTGCCGGTGGTGACGCTGACGCTCGTGGAGTTCGGCTCCATCGCCCGCATGGCCCGCGCCAGCACGATCGAGGTCTTGCGGCTGGAATACATCGCCCACGCCCGCGCCAAGGGCCTGTCGGAATCGGCGGTGCTGTGGGGCCATGCCTTGCGTAACGCCTTTGCGCCGACCTGGACGCTCGTGGGCCTGATCCTGGGCAATCTGCTGGGCGGCATTGCGGTGTTGGAAACCGTCTTCACCCTGCCCGGCATCGGCCGGCTCATGGTGGATTCGATCTTTGCCCGTGACTATCCGGTCCTGCAGGGGTGTCTTTTGTTGATCACCAGCATCTATGTGGTGGTGAATTTGATCGTTGACCTGCTGTATCCGGTCTTTGATCCCAGGGTGAAACTATGAATGGCGACGTCATCTCCTTGCCGGCCGCCCCCGTGCGGCGCCGCGGCCTGCCCGCGCTCAATGCCTTGATTGGCGGCGGCCTTCTGCTGGGATTGGTCGCGCTGGCGCTGCTGGGCCTGGTGTGGACGCCGTACGACCCGCTCAAGCTCGATCTGAGCCTTCGGCTGCAGGCGCCCGGCGCGCGGCACTGGCTGGGCACGGACGAGTTCGGCCGCGACGTCCTGAGCCGGCTGATCATCGGCGCATCGACCAGCCTGTGGATCAGCCTCCTGTCCGTGGCGGTGGCGTTGGGATGCGGCACCCTGATCGGTATGCTGGCCGGCTACCTGCGCGGCTGGACCGACCGCATCCTGATGATGTTCAACGACGCCCTGCTGGCCTTTCCCGGCATTTTGCTGGCCCTGGGCATTATGGCCGTGCTGGGCGCCAGCCAGTACAGCATCGTCCTGGCGTTGGGCATGGCCTACACGCCGTCGGTGGTGCGGGTGGTTCGCGGCAGCGTGCTGTCGCTGCGTGAGCGCGAATTCATCGAGGCCTCCCGGGTCATTGGCAATTCCGAGCTATACACGATGTTCCGCCACATCGTTCCCAACTGCCTCGCGCCCGTGTGCGTGCTGGCCACCAGCATGTTCGGCTGGGCCTTGCTGTCCGAAAGCGCACTGAGCTTTCTCGGACTGGGCGTACCGCCGCCCGCGGCCACCTGGGGCAGCATGCTGGCGGCCAGCCGTCCCTACATTGCGTCGGCCGCATGGCTGGGCGTGTTTCCCGGTGTGCTGATCAGCATGGCCCTGCTGGGTATCAATCTGTTTGGCGATGCCCTGCGTGATCGCCTCGATCCGCGCATGAGGAAATGAACATGACCGAGAACGCACCCCTGTTGTCTGTGAAGCACCTGAAGATTCGTGCCGGCGTGGATGGCCCGCTGGCCGTGAACGATGTCAGCTTCGAGCTGGCGCCAGGCGAAATCCTGGCGCTGGTGGGAGAGTCGGGCAGCGGCAAAACCATGGCGGCGCGCGCCGTCATCGGCCTGTTGCCCGCCCCCATGCAGGTGGCGGACGGCAGCATCGGCTTCAAGGGCCGGACGCTGGACACGCGCAATGCCCGCGCCTTGCGCCGGGTTCGCGGGGCCGAGATCGGCATGGTTTTCCAGGAACCCATGGTGTCGCTCAACCCGGCACTGACCATCGGCCGCCAAATGAGCGAAGCGCTCAAGCTGCATACGCGGCTCGGCGCGGCCGAGATCCGCCAGCGTTGTCTCACCATGCTGGAGCGCATCGGCATCAAGGACCCGGTACGCTGCCTGACCGCTTATCCGCATGAGTTCTCGGGCGGCATGCGCCAGCGCATCATGCTGGCGTCCGTCATGCTGCTGCGTCCGGCGTTGCTGATCGCGGATGAGCCCACCACGGCGCTTGACTGCCTGGCCCAGCTCGATGTCATCGAACTGATGCTGGAGCTCACGCGTGAACAAGGCACGGCCGTGCTGTTCATCAGCCATGACCTTTCGCTGGTGGCGCGCTATGCCCACAAGGTTGTGGTCATGCGAAATGGGCAGGCGGTCGAACAGGGGCCCACGGCCTCGATCCTGTTGAACCCGCGAGCCGAATACACCCGTCAGTTGCTGGAGGCACTGCCCCGCCGCGGTGTCCTGCCGCCCTTGCCCCATGCCAGCGCACCGCTGGTCGAGGTCAAGGACGTATGCGTCGAGTACCCCGGTCCGCGCAGCTTCTGGCAGCGCGGCGCCGCCTATCGCGTGGTGCGCGGCGTGGACCTGAGCATCGCGCCAGGTGAAACGCTGGCGCTTGTCGGAGGCAGCGGTTCCGGCAAGACGACGCTGGGGCGCGCGGTGGCCGGATTGGTCAAACCCCGCGCCGGGAGCATCAGGTTCGAAGGCGTGGACCTGCTCAAGTCCGTCAACCGCCGCGCCCGCCTGCAATGCCAGATGATCTTTCAGGATCCGTATTCCTCGCTGGACCCGCGCATGCGAATCGGGCAGATCCTGGCCGAACCCCTGCGGCATTGCGATGACTTGAACGACGCGCAGCGCCGCGCGCGCGTGGCGGAAACGCTGAACGACGTCGGCCTGAATCCGTCGTTCCGGGACCGCTTCCCACATCAACTGTCTGGCGGCCAGCGTCAGCGTGTGGCCATCGGCCGCGCCCTGGTACGCCGGCCGAAGATGGTCATTGCCGATGAGCCGATCTCGGCATTGGACATGACCATCCAGAAGCAGATTCTGGATCTGTTCGAGCGTCTGCAGCAGCAATACGGCTTTGCCTGCCTGTTCATCTCGCACGATCTGGCCGCGGTCGAACGCATCGCGCATCGCGTGGCGGTGATGAGCCAGGGCGAAATTGTCGAAATCGCCGCCCGCGACGCCTTGTTCGACACGCCGCAACACCCTTACACCCGCAAATTGCTGGCCGCGGCCAGCCCGCTGGAAAAGCTGGCCAACGGGGGCTATCGCATCCGCCCGGCCCAAGCCTGAGCCGGCCGCCGGCTCAACCCATCAAGGAGATTCCATGACCGACGCCAGTCCCGTTTCCAATGCCTTCTGGGCGCCTTTCACCCCGATGCGGCAGTTTCACCAACAGCCCATGATGTTCGACAGCGCCGAAGGCATGTACTACCGCACGCCCGACGGCCGCCAGATTCTCGACGCCATGGCCGGCCTGTGGTGCGTCAACGCCGGCCACGGCCAGGCGAGCATCGTTCAAGCCATTCAAGAGGCCGCCGCGCGCCTGGACTTCGTTTCCTCGTTCAAGATGAGCCATCCGGGCGCGCAGGCCATGTCGGATGCCTTGATTGCCCTGGCGCCCGAGGGCATGACCAGAGTGTTCTTCACCAACTCCGGCTCCGAAGCCGTCGACACCGCCTTGAAAATTGCGCGCGCCTATCATCAGGCTCGTGGCGACAGCCGCCGCACCAAGTTCATCGGCCGGGCCAAGGGCTATCACGGCATGGGATTTGGCGGCTTGTCCGTCTCGGGCATCGGGCGCCAGAAGCGCGACTTCGGGCCGCTGCTGGGCGAGGTCAGCCATTTGCCGCTGCCGTATGACGCCAGCATGCGCTTTAGCGCCGGGCAACCGGATCATGGCGCCGGCTATGCGGAAGCGCTGGCGCAGTTGCTGGACATCCAGGACCCCGGCACGGTGGCCGCCGTCATTGTCGAGCCGGTCACCGGTTCCGGCGGCGTGTATCCGCCCCCGGTCGGCTACCTGCAACGCTTGCGCGAGCTGTGCACGCAACATGGCGTGCTGTTGATCTTTGACGAAGTGATCACCGGTTTTGGGCGCGTGGGCGACAACTTCGCCTCGCAGGTGTTTGGCGTTACCCCAGACCTGATGACCGTGGCCAAAGGCCTGACCAACGGCGCGGTGCCCATGGGCGGCGTCATCGTCGGCGGCGCCGTCTACGAAGCGTTCATGGCCGGACCGCCGCAGGTGGTGGAGCTGATGCACGGCTACACCTATTCCGCCCATCCGCTGGCGTGCGCGGCCGGCCTGGCGACGCTGCGTCTGCACCAGGACCTGGAGATCAACGCCCGGGTGCGGCAGATCAGCTCCCATTGGCAGTCGCAAGCGCTGGCGCTCGAAGGTCTGCCGCATGTGAACGATGTGCGCAGCATCGGCCTGCTGTGCGCCGTCGACCTCGCGCCGCGCGCCGGCGCGGCCGGCATGCGGGGCGCGGATGTCGCCCGCCATTGCTTTGAGCAGGGCGTACTGGTGCGGGCGTCCGGCGACATGATCGTCATTTCGCCGCCGCTGATCATCAGCCCTGCCCAGGTCGAACAGATTTTTGAATGCTTGCGACGAGCGCTTCTTGTTGACGGCATCTGACCGGGCCGGCGGCTGATGCGAAGAACATGGAGCAGCGATAAAAAACGAACGCGTCACAACCCCGGCGGCGGATCTGAAGCGTATCCCTTCAAATGGGCAAGAAACGCCCGGGAGGCCACAGTAAGCGTGTCCTCCAGATAGACAACCTCCAGACTGGTATCGAGCAATTTGCTTGGGTCGCGTAGCGCCACCGCGACCACATCTTTCCGGGCGGAGCGCGCCGCGGTGGACGGAACCAGCGCCACGCCCAATTTTCCGGCGACCAGCGCGATGATCGTGTGGATATGCGCCGCTTCCTGAACGATCTGCGGTTGGAATCCCGCTTCGAGGCACGCGGCGCTGATGCGTTGGTGAAAGGCTGGCACGCGACTGGCAGAGAAAGATACGAATCGCTCGTCACTGAGTTCAGCCAGACGGATCGCTTTGCGAGAAGCAAACGGATGCCCGCGAGGCAACAGCGCCACCAGGCGGTCTCGAGAGACCGGGAAATGAAGGCTTCCGGCAGGATAGGGAACGGGCGGCGTCAGCACCCCCAGGTCGATTTTGCCCTCGTCCACCATTGAGGCGATCTCGATGGATACGCCTTCAACCAATCGAAGCCGTACTGCCGGGTGAGACGAAGAGAACCGCGCCAAGACTGCAGGAAGCAGGTCGACCATCGCCGACGTGATGAACCCAACCCTGACCTCTCCGAGTTCCCCGCGTCCGACCGCGCGAGCCATGTCGAAAGCGCGAACGCCGTGCGCGATCAGCTTTTCCGCCTCCCCTTTAAGCACAACCCCGGCGGCGGTGAGCTGCACGCCCACCGCGGACCGCACGAACAGCGACGTTCCCACGGCCTGCTCCAACTGCCGCATGGCGACACTGAGCGGAGGCTGTGACATCCGCAACGCTTCCGCTGCCTTGCGCAGGCTTCCACACTCGGAAACCGCCAGGAACTGGCGTAACACCCGAAGATCCGGGATGGCTGAGGGTATATGTCCCATGTATCGCCTAGATCATGAACGATATTAGACGCGATGATCCCATCCACGTAAATTGCTGGCAAGCACCAAAGGCGCCGCACTGGATCGACGGCTTGGTGCGAAGCAACATCCAAGCCAGTATTCATGAAAGTTACCGCGACCCTTGAAGAGTTGCCGTCCGAGAGTTGCTGTCCGCTCATATGGAGCCATACATGCGCTTTGCTCCCATCGCTTTGTCCGTAATTTGCACGTTTTCCGCGTCGGTGTCGTTTGCACAGGGGGAAACCTATCCGGCAAAGCCCATTCGTATTGTTGTTGCGACCCCGCCCGGTTCGACCCCCGATGTGGGCGGGCGGCTCGTGGCTGCGCGCCTGTCGGCCGATCTGAAACAGGCCGTGATCGTTGAAAACCGTCCCGGCGTCAATGGACTGCTCGCAGCCCGCGAGGTGCTCCGCAGTGCCCACGACGGCTACACGCTGCTGCTCGCGCCATCGAGCACCATGGCGATCTCTCCCTACATCCACCCCAAACAGGCGGGATCACTCCCCGCCGATTTCGCCGCCGTCAGCCAGATATACAAGACGGACTTCAGCCTGATAACGCGCGCGGGATCGGGGCTGGAGTCCGTGTCCGACATCATCGCCGCAGCCAAAAACCGGCCTGGAAAGCTGGTCGGCGCGTTTGCCGCGGTGGGCAGCGCCTCGCACGTATCGCTTGAGCTTTTCAAGCAGATGGCCGGTGTCGATATCTACGCGGTGCCCTTCAATGGCAGCCCGGCCGCGTCCCTGGGCGTCGCGTCTGGCGAGGCGGACCTCCTTTTTGAGACGGTTCCATCCACCGAACCCGTGGTGTCTTCTGGAAAGGCGCGACGTATCGCCATGACGGGCCCGGAGCGCTTCGCGTTGGCGCCGTCAATCCCGACGGTGGGCGAAAGCGGATTGCCGGGCTTTGTGGTGACGACATGGGCAGGAATCTTCGCGCCGAAGGACGTGCCAGCGGACCGGATTCAACGGATATCGGATTCGATCGACAGCGTCTTTCAGGACGCGGCTGTCGTGCAGCAGATGGCGGCATCCTCGCTGCTGCCAGGGGAGCCCTCCGCCACGCGATTCCAGGCGATCTGGCTGTCCGATCTTGAAATGTCGAAAAAGGTGGTGGCAGCCGCCCCGGAACTACAGCAGGAGAACAAGTGATGGATTTGGGAATTGATGGCAGGACCGCCCTGGTGATGGGTGCTGGGGGTGGGCTGGGTAGCGCCATTGCCAAAGCGCTCGCGCAAGAGGGGTGCCGCGTGATTCTGGCCGATGTGGATCTTGCTTCGGCGCAGCGGGCGGCTTATGCGATTGCCGAGCTTGGCGGGATCGCGCAGCCCGTCGCCTGGGATCTGTCGGATGTCGGGTCGATCAGCCGCCAAGTGATGCTGGTGAAACAGGAGAATGGGCCGATCGATATCCTGGTGAACAATTCGGGCGGCCCCGCGCCTGGCATGACCCACGACATCACCGAACAGCAATGGCATCGCTACTTCGATTCGATGGTGCTGTCGTTGATGACGCTGACCCGGCTGCTTGTGCCGGATATGCAGGCGCGGCGCTGGGGACGGGTGATCACGTCAACCTCCTCGGGAGTCGTCACTCCGATACCGGGTCTTGCGGCTTCCAATGCCTTGCGGCTCGCCTTGGTGGGCTGGTCGAAATCGCTGGCGCAGGAAGTGGCGAAAGACGGGGTGACCGTCAACGTGGTGATTCCCGGGCGCATCGCCACCCAGCGAATTGCCGCGCTCGATCAGTCTCGCGCCAAAGCGGCCGGGCTGACGCAGGAGATGGTCGCCGCCAGCAGCACATCGACCATTCCGGCTGGCCGCTACGGGGAGCCCGCCGAGTACGCCAACGCCGTGGCGTTTCTTGCAAGCCAATGTGCGTCCTACATCACGGGGACGTCGCTGCGCGTGGACGGTGGGCTGATTCCCGCCATTTGAACGAGAGAAGACATGACTATTGATGCACAAAGCCGACGCGAGATTCGCGCGCGATTCTTGAAGGTTGACACCGCCAATGTGGCGGACGTCATGGACACCATGGGCCTGATGGACCAGAGTCTTGCGCCAGAGTTCAGGCAATTCACCGGCACGGACAAGCTGGCGGGCTGGGCGTATACCATTCGCGGCCAGATGGTCCCCGGCCCGCTCGGCGGCGACGAACAGAAGATGCAGGCCTGCCAACAGGTGTCCGAGGATGAAGTGACCGTCTGGAGCGGCGATGGCAAAGGCGTCTGCTACTTCGGCGAACTGATCGCCCTTGGCATGCGGGAGCGGGGAGCCGTGGGGGCTTTGATCGACGGGGGAATCCGCGATATTCATTGGCTGCACAAGATGAACTTTCCCATCTTCGCCAAATACCGGACGCCGACGCAATCCATCGGCCGCTGGCGCGTTACCGGGTTTCGCGAGACCGTCTACCTCGCGGGAGCCACCAGCGCGCTCGTCTCCGTCAGCCCGGGCGACTTCATTCTTGCCGACGCCGACGGCGCGATCGTTATTCCCGCGCGGCATGTCAACGACGTGCTCGCCGAGGCGGAACGGCTCACCGCCCAGGAACTGCAACTGCGCGCCGAGCTGAACCACGGCCTTACCCTGTCGGACGCCCTTGCCAAGTACGGACATGTCTGAGCTTTCGTTTCGCCCCCGCCATGCAGACGAGTCCATCGGATCAGCGCGGGCGACCGCGGCCACAATGGTTTCCGCGCTGCCGACCACGACCGTGACTGGCGTTTCGCTCTATGCGTACGTCGCGCCGGCCGAGTCGATCGCGTCGTCCTTTGGCGTACGCAGCGAACGCGGCGCCGTTCTGATCCGGGTCGAGGACGCATCCGGATCCTTCGGTTGGGGCGAAGTGTGGTCGGGCATGCCGGCTTCCGGCGCCTTGCACCGGCTGAATCTGCTTCGCGAGTTCGTCGCCCCCGCGCTGGTGGGCACAACATTCCAGGCGGTGCAGCCAGCCATCGCACGCCTGCGCAGCCTGACGCTGCCGATCATTCGCCTGGCGGGAGAGCGAGGGCCTGTCGCGCAGATTCTTGGCGGCATGGACACGGCGCTCTGGGATCTCCAGGCCAGGCGAATGGGTCTGCCCCTGTATCGCGTACTCGGGGGCACGCAAGCCCGCATGCGCTGCTATGCGAGCGGCCTGGCCCCGGACACGCCGGCCGCTCGCCTGGATGTCTTGCGGCAGGCGGGATATAACGCATTCAAGTTCAAGGCCGGATTCGACGATGCCAGGTCTATCCCGCTATTGCTCCGGCAACGGCGGGCGCTGGCGCCAACAGAGGCGATGATGCTCGATGCAAATTGCGGGTGGGATCTCGCCACTGCCACGCAAGCGCTGGCGCAGTTGGATGACGGCGATTTTTCCTGGATCGAGGAACCGCTGGGCCCGGAATGTCCCGCCGCCGAATGGCAGGCGCTCAAAGCCAGGACGCGAATCCCGATTGCTGCCGGTGAGAACCTTGCCGATATCGACGAATTCGTCGCCGCCCTGTCCTGGCTCGATGTCATTCAACCCGACGCGGCGAAATGGGGAGGAATCAGCGGCGCTCACGAAGTCGGACTTCGCGCCATCGCCGCGAACAGGCAGTTCTGCCCCCATTCGTTCGGAACCCAGGTCGCCGCCATTGCGTCCGCTCACGTCCTCGCCGCGACGGGAGGGGGAGGATACCTGGAGCTGGACGTCAACCACAACCCGCTTCGGGCCACGTCCACTTACGGGGAATGGATCAAAGACGGCGTGCTGTCGCTGACCGAAGCGCCCGGCTTGGGATTCGAACTTGATCTGCGCGGTATCGAACCTTACTGCCGCGCTTCCTGCGTGATCGGCGCGAACGCATGAAGGACGGCCTCCAGCACGGTATCTGACTGGCGCGCGGTGTCGGACAAAAAGCGCCCAACGTGGCCTGGCACCGTCCGCACGGCTATCGGCAGCGTTGCAACAAGCTCTCGTTGATCTCCCGCAGATCGACGATACCCAGCAAACCCATGTCGCGCCTGATTTCCTCGGAGATCAGCGCGATGGCATGGGCCACGCCGCGCTCGCCCGCCACCGTGGCCGCATAGTTGAACGGCCGGCCGACGAATACGCAGCGCGCGCCCAGCGCCATCGCCTTCAGCACGTCCGTGCCGCGTCGCACGCCGCTGTCGAGCATGACGTCCATGCCGCCCGCGGCGTCCACGATCGCGGGCAAGGCCTGCAGGGGCGCCAGGCTGCCGTCCAGTTGCCGCCCCCCATGGTTGGACACGATGACCGCGTCCATGCCGTGCGCGCGCGCGGTGCGCGCGTCGTCCGGATGCAGGATGCCCTTCAGGACCATCTGGCCTTTCCAGGTCTTGCGTATGGCGGCGACGTGCTGCCAGTTCAGGTGCCCGCGATCGGAAAAGTCGCGCAGCACATGCCTGGACAGAATTGGCGCGCCGCGCGTCGCGTAGTTGTTTTCGAAGTGCGGCATGCCGTGGCGGGCCAGCGTGCGCAGCAGGGTCCCGATCAACCAACGCGGGTGCGTGATGCCCTGCCAGGCCAGGCCTATGCTGGGTCGCAGCGGAGTGGAAAACCCCGCTCGCACGTTGTTCTCGCGATTGGCGGCCACCGGCGTGTCGACCGTCAGCACCAATGTTTCCACGCCGGCGGCGGCGACACGGTCGATCAATGCGGCAATCTGGGCGCTGTCGCCGGGCAGGTAGGCCTGGAACCAGGTCCCCGGGGCCGCCGCCATCACGGTTTCCAGGCGGATCAGCGAGGACCCGCTCATGATGCAGGGCACGCCCGCCGCGGCCGCGGCGCGGGCGAGCGCCACGTCCCCGCGATAGCTGGTCAGCGCCGCAATGCCCATGGGCGCCACGCCGACGGGCGCCGCATACTCGCGGCCCAATATCGTGCAGCGGGTATGACGGCGCGACACGTCCACCAGCACCTTCGGGCGGAACCCGTATTCGCCGAAGGCCTGCCGGTTGCTCCGCTCGGACTGCCCGTCTTCCACCGCGCCCGACACATAGGCATACAGGGGCTTGGGCAGGATCCGCCGGGCGGCGGCTTCGAAGTCGTGCAGGCTGAGCATGCGGCGCAGCGGGTCTGGCATGGCGGGGGTTCCTGGCGGGGCCCGGCGGACGATCCGCCGCGCAAGGGTCATGGGTAACGGCGAACGAATATAGGCCGGCCCGAGGTTTGAATAAAGTGACTTTATTGATGTTCGTTATTACACTTTTCCTCGCCCTCAATCGCCTTGCAGTCGCCCCGACCCTTCACTTCCCATGACGCTCAAGCAACTCGAGGCCTTTTACTGGGCCGCCACCTGCAAGAACTTTGCCATCGCCGCGAATCGCCTGAATATTTCGGTGTCGTCGTTGTCCAAGCGGATCGGCGAGCTGGAATCCTCGATCGGCGCCGCGCTGTTCAGCCGCAGCGCCCGCAGCGCCACCCTGACCGCGCTGGGCGAGCAACTGGTGCCCCATGCCAAGGACCTGCTGCGCAACGCGGACCAGTTCATGCAGCAGGCCAGCAACAACCTCAGCTACTCCGGCCGTTGCCGCTTCGGCGCCGGCGAGCTGACCGCCATGACGTGGATGGCCGGACTGATCGCCGTCATCCAGCAGGCCCACCCCAACCTGCTGGTCGAGCCCTTCGTGGGCGTGGGCGAACTGGTCGAGCGCGGACTGGAGGAAGGCGAGCTCGACTTCGCGGTGATCGCGGGCCCGTCGTCCCGAGCGTCGCTCGCCTCGCGCGTGATCGGCAGCGCCCATTTCGAATGGGTGGTATCGGCCCGGGCCGTGCCCGACGCGGCCTCGCTTGAACCGGCCGATCTGCCGGGCCTGACGCTCATCACCCTGCCGCAAAGCTCGGGCGCGATCCGCATTCTCGACGACTGGCTGACCGAGCAGCGCGTGTCGCCCGGCCGCAATCAATGCTGCAATAGCTGGCCGGGCATCGCCGCCATGCTGCGGCAAGGGCTGGGGCTGGGCTTCCTGCCTGCCGCCTGGGCCCAGGTGTTGATCCAGCGCGGCGACTTGCAGCCGCTGTCGCGCTTTCCGCCCTTGCGCCCCCTGGCCTATACCTTCCAATGGCGCCGCGACGACACCCGGCCCATGCTGGAAAGCCTGCGCACGCACGCGCAGGCCTGCCTGGACTTTCACGCCCCTGCCGGAATGCTCTAGCCCGGGCGCGAGCCGCATGCAACACTTTCCAAAAAGCGTTGTTTTCGACATCAAATTATTCGCTTTAAACCGCCATGAGCCCGGCGTAGAGTCCCCCCGGACAAACATCCAAGGAGACAAAGCGCCATGTCGGAGTTCGGATTCACCCTGCAGGCATGCCCCGCCGGCCCCAGCCGCGAAACGCTCGCGGCCTATCAGGCGTTGGCCGTGGCCAACATCAGCGACGCGATGAGCCGCGCGACCGGCACCTCGGCCCTGCGCCCGATGCATCGCTCGCGCCGCATCCTCGGCCGCGCCTACACCGTGCGCACGCGGCCGGGCGACAACCTGATGGTGCACAAGGCGATCGATTCCGCCGAGCCGGGCGACGTGATCGTGGTCGATGCCGGCGGCGACATGAACAATGCCATCATCGGCGAGATCATGGTTGGCTGGGCCGCCCGGCGCGGGCTGGCCGGTTTCGTGATCGACGGCGCCATCCGCGATAGCGAAACGATCGGCGCGGGCGATTTTCCCGTCTATGCGCGCGGGGTCGCGCATCGCGGCCCCTACAAGGACGGCCCCGGCGCCATCAACGTGCCGATCGCGATCGACGGCATGGTGGTCCTGCCCGGCGACCTGCTGGTGGGCGATGCCGACGGATTGCTGGCCATCCGTCCCGACGAGGCCCCCGCCATCGCGGAGCGCGTGCGCGCGATCGCCGCGGCGGAAGCCCGCGTGCTGGAGGACATCGCGCGCGGCGCGCTGGACCGCGCCTGGGTCGACGCCACGCTCAAGGCGCGGGGCGTGCTGTGAACGCGGCGTCTTCCTCCCAGACCGCCCGGCTCTGCCGCCTGGACCTCTGGCTCAATCCGGTGTTCGACGAGATCATCGGCGCCGCGCCCGGCGTCTCGCTGTCGGTGCTGCCGGCAAGGGGCGACGATGCGCGCACGCTGGCCGGCCTGAAGTCGGCCCATGCGTATCACGTTTCCGCGGCCAAGGACGAACTGCCGCGGCAATGGTTCGTCAATGCCGACCTGATCGCGCAATGCCCGGACCTGGTGTGCGTCTCGTCCGGTGGCGCGGGCTACGACACCATCGACGTGGCGGCCTGCACCGCGGCGGGCATCGCCGTGGTCAACCAGGCGGGCGGCAACGCGGAATCTGTGGCCGAGCACACGTACGCGCTGCTGCTCGCCGTGCAGCGGCGCGTGGTGGAATCGCACCAGCGCCTGCGCCACGATGCCGGCTTCACGCGCGAGGATCTCATGGGCCATGAAATCCATGGCCTCGTCCTCGGCCTGGTCGGCATCGGCAAGATCGGCACCAGCGTCGCCCGCATTGCGCGCGGCTTCGGCCTGCGCGTGATCGCGCACGATCCGCTGCTGTCCGCCGACGCCATCCGCGACCGCGGCGCCGAGCCGGTGTCGCTGGACGAGTTGCTGGCGCGGTCCGACGTGGTGTCGCTGCATTGCCCCCTGGACGCCTCCACGCGCGGCCTGTTCGGCGCCAAGGCCTTCGCGGCCATGAAACGCGATGCGGTGTTCCTCTCGACCGCGCGCGGCGGCATCCACGACGAAGCGGCACTGCACGACGCGCTGCGCGCCGGGCATCTGCGCGGCGCCGGGCTGGACGTCTGGGAACAGGAGCCGCCCGAACGCGACGCCCCGCTGCTGGGCCTGCCCAACGTCGTCGCCACCTTCCACACCGCCGGCGTCACCCACGAAGCCCGGCGCAACGTCGCCCGTTCATCGGCCACGCAGCTCGTTGCGATGCTGCGCGGCGAACGCCCACCGCAACTCGTCAATCCGGAGGTCTGGCCGCTGGCGGCCAAACGCATCGCAAATCTGGCATGACCACGCGGCTTGAGCCATCGCCGGCATCGCAACGCACGAGGCAGGCAGGCCCCGGCCACATACCAAGGAGACAAACCATGCAAAAACACAATAAACGCGGGACGCTGCGCGCGCTGGCAGCCTTGCTGGCGGGCGCCGCCCTGTTCAGCGGCGGCGCGCAAGCGGCCGGCTACCCCGAACATCCGATCAACCTGATCGTGTCTTACGGGCCGGGCGGCGGCACCGACCTGGTGGCGCGCATGATGGCGCCCTATCTGCAAAAATACCTGGGCGGCGATGCCCGCATCGTCGTGCTGAACCGCCCTGGCGCGGGCGGCGCGATTGGTTTCTCGGAGCTGGCGCGGGCCCAGCCCGACGGCTACACCATCGGCTTCATCAACACGCCGAACCTGTTGACGATTCCCATCGAACGCAAGACCAGCTTCACCTGGCGCAGCTTCGATCTGCTGGGCAACCTGATCGACGATCCCGGCGCGTTTTCGGTGCGGAACGACAATCCGATCAAGACCCTGGCCGACCTTTCCGCCTACGCCAAGAAGAACCCGGGCAAGGTCACGGTGGGCACCACCGGCACGGGCTCCGACGACCACCTGGCCATGCTGCGCTTCGAACGCGTGTCCGGCAGCAAGCTCAGCCACATCCCCTACAAGGGCGCGGGCGAGGTGCGGGGCGCGCTGGCCAGCGGCGAGATCACGATCGGCGCCATCAACGTGGGCGAAGCGCTGCAGTACCAGAAAGGCGGCACCCCATTGCGCATGCTGGGGCAGATGGGCAAGACGCGTTCGGCGGCGCTGCCGGACGTGCCTACCTTCAAGGAACAGGGCTTCGATTTCGAACTGGCGTCGCTGCGAGGACTGGCCGCGCCCAAGGGCTTGCCCGACGACGTGCGCGCCAAGCTCGTCGCCGCCGTGAAACGCACGGTGGACGATCCGGAGTTCCAGGCCAAGGCCAGGGACATGTTCGCGCCGCTGCGTTATCTGGCGCCCCCGGAGTACGCCAAGGAACTGGCGGCCGGCGAAGCGGAATTCCAGGCGCTCTGGAAGGAAGCGCCCTGGCTCGATAAGTAGGCGGTTCGAGGGCTGGCGCGGGCGGGTTCCCGCGCCAGCCCGCCGGCTGACCGAACCGGTGTCCATCTGCCTCGAGCGTTAACGGCCGGCCGGCGCCGGACGCTTTCCCGCACGCCCTGGACAGCCAGCGCAAAAAACGGATAGTCCCATGCCCGGCGGGACGGGTTTTCCAGCAGTCCCGCCCGGGGCGCGGCGTTTTACTATGAGGACCATCATAAAGGCGCGCCACGGACGTGGCCGCCAGGGGAACCGGCGGCCGCTGCCCGCCGGACATCAGGACCTGAGCAAGGAATCCCGGCCATGCTGAACACGACGCAGTCCGATGCCGAGACATCATGGCAAGCCGCCGGGCCGCGCGCGGCCGCCGGGGCCATGGCCGGCGCCGCGGGGTGGCGCATCGACACCATCCTGGCGACACCCGCGCAGCAACTGTTCGCCTCGGGCGACCTGGACGAAGCACGCGCCATGGTGGGCCGCGTGATGCGGCCGCACCACCTGGGCGTGGTCGGATCGACGCAGCGCCTGAATGCGCGCATGCATCACCAGCCGCTGGGCGAAGTATCGCTGAACCGGCTGCGCTACGGCGCGAACGTCGAGATCCGGCCGGGCCCGCTGGAGGACTTCTTCCTGGTGCAGATGCCGCTGTCGGGCGCCGCGCTGATCGAGAGCGGGCCGCAGCGGGTGGATTCGACCCCGGACGTGGCATCGGTGGTGAGCCCGGATGACGACCTGGCGATGCATTGGGCCGACGACAACGACCAGTTCATGTTGCGGGTGGGCCGCTCCCTGCTGGAACGCACCCTGGTGGGCCACCTGGGCTGTACGCTGGATCGGCCGCTGCGCTTCCAACTGGGGTTCCGCTGGCGCGAGTGTCCGGCCTGGCGCTGCCTGATGGCGTATCTGCTGGACTGTTCCTCGCAGCACGCCGACCTGGCCGAGCACAAGCTGATCGTGCACCAGATGGAACAACTGGTGGCGGCGACGCTGCTGTCCGCCCTGCCCCACAACTACAGCGCCACGCCGGCGGGCCGCCGCGGCGCGGTGCTGCCGCGCCACGTGCGCTGCGTGCAGGATTACTTGCAGGCGCATGCGCACGAGCCGGTCAGCGCCGAGCAGTTGGCGCGCATCGCGGGAGTCAGCGTGCGCAGCCTGTATGCCGGCTTCAAGGAATTCCTGGGCATCAGCCCCATGCACTATCTGCGCGATCTGCGCATGGAGCGGGCGCGCGCCGAACTGCTGTCAGGCGAATGCCAGAACGTCGCGGGCGTGGCGTTGCGCTGGGGTTTTGCGCACCTGGGACGTTTCAGCGCCGGCTACAAGGCGCGTTACGGCGAAAGCCCCAGCCAGAGCGTGCGCCGGCACGGCTGACGCGGCAACTTTGTCAGGACTGGCCAGGCCTTGCGTTCAGACAACCCTGGGGATGGCCAATCGCAAACGATCGTCCGCTCACGCTGACGGCGTTCATTGCGGCATTCCGTTCGGCATTCAACGTGGCGTTCAGTGCGACGTTCAGCGTGGCGTTCAGCGCGGCTTCCAGGTCAGCCCGTCGGTCGAGCGGTATTCCGGGGTGCCGGTGCAGCAGCCGCCGGCGCCGAACGCCTGGCGGCCGATGAAGGCCTGCACGAAGCCCTTGCCCGCCGTCAGTTCCTGGCGCACGCAGAGTGTGGGCAACAGGGAGAAATCGCCTTCCAGCACCTGCGTCCAGGCGACGTTATCGCCTTCCGCCGGTTCCACCTTGTAGACCTTGCATTCATGCATGAGCAGGTGGATGGGCTTGCCCGCCAAGGTGCCCTTGAACTGGCGTTCGGGCGGCGTTTCCTGGGTGGCCAGGGTTTCCGCCGTGAGCCTGGACCCGGCGGGCGGCGGCGGCAGCGACGAGTCGCAGCCCGCCAGCGCCACGGCCGCGCACAGGGTCAGGAGAGCCAGGCGGCGGGCGGGGCGTGTCATGGAGCCGCCGCGTCAGGCCACGTTGGCGTAGCGTTGTTCAAGGTAGGCGATGATGTCGCTGGACTCGTACATCCAGCGCGTGCCGCCCGCTTCCTCGATGCGCAGGCACGGCACCTTGACCTTGCCGCCGCCGGCCTGCAATTCGGCGCGCGCCTGGGGATCCCCCTTGGCATCGCGCAGCGCCACGGGCACGTTCAGGCGGTGGATGGCGCGCCGCGTCTTGACGCAGAACGGACAGGCATGGAACTGGTAGAGCGACAGCGCGGCCGCCTCGCGGTCGACGGCGGCCTGGCCTTGGGCCGAGCGTTGCCGCGGGCGCGGGCGCGTCAGCGCATCGCCCAGGACAATCAGTTGACCCACACCGGCACGCAAGGCTTTGACAATCATGGATGGCTGCTTGAAGCGAAGAGAGCCTTGAGTCTAGCCCATTCGCGGCGGCGGGCGGGCGACGCCCGCCTTGCCACCGCCCCCTTCCCCGAGGCGGGCCCGCTGCCGGCCCGGCCCGCCGCAGGTAGCCCAAGGGCCTGTCTATCCTGAAAGGAGCCGGGCGCGGGCCCTAGAACGGAATCGCCAGTTTGACGTACAGCTGCGCGCCCTCCGGCCGGTTCTTGACCTGGAATTCCTGCTGCCACTTGGCGGTGAACAGCCAGCCGCGGTCGTTCATGTAGCGCACCGACGGCCCAACGCCGAAAGCGCGGGCGCGGCCGGCGGCGCTGTTGGGACCCGTGTCGTCGGTGACCTGCTGGAAGGCATGCCCGCCCACGCCCAGCACCCAGCCCTTGCCCACGCCCCAACCCACCGCGTAGTCGGCGTGGATGGCCTGGCCCGAGCGGGTGTCGGTGGCGGAGTTGCGGAAATTGAAGTCGTACATCAGCTTCAGGTCGGCATTGAAGCCGTCCGGGCTGATGCGGCTGAGCGCGAACACGGGCTGGGCGGTCCAGTAGTTCTTGCCGAGGCTGGACGGGTCCTTGCGGTCGTATTCGCCGGTGGGCGCGTACATGTCCAGGCCGACCACGTAGTGCAGCGATTCGGACAGGTGATAGCCCAGCGCCACGCCCAGCGTCATGTCGCCCAGGCCGGTGCTGCGGTAGCGCTGGCCGCCGGCCTTGAAGGTGACGTCCAGCAGCGGCGCGATGGCGTGGAAGGCCAGTTGGCCGCCCAGCACCTGCTGCGGCGTGACCCAGATCAGGCGCGGGGCCAGCACGTTGACGTCGACCTTGAAGTCCGGCACCGGCAGGCGCTCGCCGTCGTTGCCGCGCAGCTTGTCGTAGCGCGCGCCGCCGCCGTAGACCAGCATGTGCACCCCGGGCGGCGGCAGCGCGCCCGACATGAAGTTCTCCAGGCCGTCCGGATAGATGCCCAGGCCGCCGCCTTCGGTGGCTTGCGCCACGCCGCCGGCCAGCGCCAATGCCGCGGCGCAAGCCAGCCGCCGTGTCAGGTGTCTCTTCATGTTCCGCTCGTGCCCCCGCGGGGCGCGAGATGTTGTGCGACGAGATAGCCGGAACCGCCGCCCAGTCCGGGACCCGGGTGGGTGGCGGCGCCGATGTGGAAAAGGTTGCGCAGCGGCGTGCGGTGGCCACGCGCGCCCTGGCTGCCGGCGAACGGGCGCAGCCAGAAGAACTGGTCGGGCGAACAGATGCCCGCGTAAGGATCGCCGCCCACCAGGTTGCAGTTCAGCGCCTCCAGGTCGGCCGGCGAGTAGCTGCGGCGGCCGACGATGCGTTGCGCCAGGCCGGGCATGACCGGCTCCAGCCGCGCCTGCACGCGATCGGCGACGGCCTCGCGCAGGGCCTCGGTCCAGCGGCCGTCGGCGGGCGTGTCGATCAGGCCGGCGGCATCGCCCTTGACGCGCGCCGGCAGCTCCTGCATCTGCACCCACAGGATCCAGCCGCCGGCCGGCGCGCGCGACGGATCGACGGCGACCGGCTGGCCGATGGCCAGCGTGGGCCGCGCCGGCAACAGGCCGTTGTTGGCCTCGGTGACCGACGCGCAGACCTGCTCCATGCTCTCGGTCAGGTGCACCAGCGGCACGTGGCGCAGTTCGGGCGTGCGCCAGCCGGGCGGCGCGTCGAGCGCGAAATGGATCTGCATGCCGCCGCGGCCATGGCGGTAGCCGGCGGCGCGGCGCCGCACCGGCTCGGGCGCGTCGGGCAGCAGCGTGCCGTACAACTGGCCGGGCGTGACGTTGCAGACCACGGCCTCGCCGGCGCGGTACTCGCGGCCGGCGGCCACGACGCCGACGGCGCGGCGGCGGCGGCCTTCGCCATGCGTCAGGATGCGTTCGACGGCGGCGCCGGTCCGCAACCGGCCGCCGTGGTGCTCGATGACCTTGACCAGGGCGTCCACCACGCCCTGGCTGCCGCCCTTGACCACCGGCATGCCGCCGGCCACCACCGCGGCGAAGGTCAGCTTGCCGATCAGCGCCGAACAGGCGTCGTCCGGTCCCAGGCCGGTGTGCAGCACCCAGGGCGCGATCAGCGCGCGCGCCGCGTCGGATTGCAATTCACGGTCCGACCAGCGGCGAAAGCTCTCCAGCGAATCGGCGGCGAACGCCATCAGCCCGTCCAGGCCGCGCCGGCGCCACTCGCCGAACAGCAGCTTGAGCATGCCGGCGCCATAGGGGTTCTGGCCCAGCAGGCCGAAGGTCAGCGCGGCGTCTTCGCCGAACAGGCGTTGCGCCATGGCGCCGAACGCGGCGCCGTCGCCGGGCGCCCACGCGTCCAGGCGCCGCGCGCTGTCCGCGATGTCCTGCTTGAGGGCGATGCCGCTGCCGTCGGGCAGCGCCAGGCCGGTGGCGTAGTCGCACTGGGCGAATTCCAGGCCGGCCGCCTGCAGGGCCGGCTTGAGGGCGGCGTAGGCGGGACCGCCGACAAACAGCGGATACCAGCTCGACAGCACGTCATGGCGGTAGCCGGGAAACAGTTCCTCGGTGCGGATGCAGCCGCCCAGGCGGTCGTTGCGCTCCAGCACCAGCACCGATTTGCCGCGCTGCGCCAGCAGCGCGGCGCACACCAGCGAATTCATGCCGCTGCCCACCACGATGATCTGGGCGTCGGAGGCGGAAGATAAGGGCATCATAGGGTCAGCGCCGTGAAGCGTCCCGCGTGAAACACCAGCGGCGTGGCCTCCAGGCTGGCCACGCGCAGCACCCGGCCGAACAGCAGCAGGTGGTCGCCCGCCGGACTCTGCTGGTCGTTGGCGCAGACCAGCGTGGCCACGGCGCCGGCGATGGCGGGCACGCCCTCGGGCACCTCGTGCAGCTCGGCGCCTTCGAACTTGTCGGGCACCGCCGGATCGGCGAAGCGCCGCGCCAGCGCCTCCTGGCCGCAGGCCAGCACGCTGATGGTGAAGTGGTCGCAGTCGCGGAACGCCGCCAGGTTGGGCGAGCGGTTCACCAGGCTCCACAGCACCAGCGGCGGATCGAGCGACAGCGAGGCGAAGGAGTTGATGGTCAGCCCGACCTTGCGGCCGTCCGGACAGCGCGTGGCGACGATGGCCACGCCCGTCGGATAGCTGCCCAGCACGCCGCGCAGGACCTTGGGGTGCAGGTCGGTGCTGCCCCAGTCCAGGGCCGCCATCACGCCGCCGCCCGGGTGGATTTTTCGGCGATGAAGGCCTCGCAGGCGGTGGCGTCGGTCCACCACGGAAAGAAGTTGGGCGGATGGTTGAAGCCGTTGGCGATGGCGCTGGCCAGCGCGGGCGCGTCGCCGGCGGCCTGCAGCAGGTGCAGCAGATGCGGCGGCGGCGGCAGCAGCATCGAGTTGGTCCAGTCGACCACGGCGCTGGCGTAGTCCCAGAAGCGCTCGAAGGTCTGCCGCATCCAGTCGGCGGTGAAGGGCTGGTCGCCGCGCGCCAGGATCGCCTCCAGGTAGACGGCGCAGGCCTTGGTGGCGTTGTTCGAGCCCTGGCCGGTGATGGGGTCGTTGGTGACAACGGCGTCGCCCAGGCCGAACACCAGGCGGCCGGACGGCAGGGTCATGACCGGCTTGCGCACCGTGGGCGCGAAGCTGCCGGCCAGGATGCCGTTGGCGTCGGTCAGTTCGACCGATGCGCAGCGCTCGGCCTCCCAGGGCAGGAAGGTGCGCAGGATGTCCAGGCTCCTGGCCAGATGGTCCTGCGGCGTCTTGATATCGCGCCAGCAGTCCATCGGGCCGCCCGGCACGCCTTCGAACACCATGATTTCGCAGGGGCCGGTGGTGGTGAGCGCGGGAAACACGAAGTACTCGCCGACGCCGGGAATCAGGTTGAAGGCGACCCGCGAGAACACCGGCGCCGGGCGCATGCCGTGCACGTAGGTCAAGGCCAGCGCGCGCTGCGGCTTGTCGAAGCGCGAGCGCGCGGTGTCGCGCTCGAACAGCCTGACCACGTCGCCCTTGCCGGCGGCCAGCAGCACCAGGTCATGCGAGGCGGCCAGCAGCTCCAGCTCGGCCACGCCGCCATCCTGGATCAGCAGGCGGCCGCCGCGGGCGGCGAACAATTCCATCCAGGCCGGCATCTTGATGCGCTGGTCCACCGCCTGCGCCGGACGGTCCAGGCGCGCGGCCCAGTCGATCAGCTTGTGGCCGGGGCGCTCGGGATGCGGCACGGCCAGGCCGATGCCTTCGACCGGCGGACAGTCGGCTTCCCACTGGTTCAGGCCCAGGTCGCGCTCGATCTGCAGCGAGGCATCGAACATGCACTGGCTGGACATGACCTTGCCGCGGCGGATGTCATCGGGCTCGCGGTTGGTGACCACGGTCACCTCGTAGCCCTTGTCCAGCAGGCCCAGGGCCAACGGCAGGCCGGCCTGCCCTCCTCCGACGATCGCGATTCGACGCATGATGCTTCTCCTGTTTGGTGTGCGGGTCCGCCGGGATCCTGGCGGGCCGATGAGCGGTGAGGCCGGCCTTATTCGGCCAGGCGCGGGATGGCGGGACGGGCCTGTTCGGGGCCCATGGCGGAGTAGCCGCCGTCGACGGCGTAGTCGGCGCCGGTGACGAAGCTGGCGTGGTCCGACAGCAGGAAGGCGACCACCTCGGCCACTTCGGCCGGATCGCCGGCGCGGCCCAGCAGGTGGAAGTCGGCGGCGACCCGATCGGTCTTGGCGCGGTCGCCCTGGGTCAGTTCGTCCATGACCCGCGACCAGGTCCAGCCGGGCGACACGGAATTGACGCGGATGCGGCCGCCGGCGTAGTCCATCGCCAGGCTGCGGGTGACCTGCAGCAGCGCGGCCTTGGAGACCGGGTAGAGCCAGCGGCCGGTCTGCGCCACGCGCGACGAGATGCTGGTGAAGTTGACGATGGCGCCGCCGCCGGCGGCCACCAGGTGCGGATGCACGGCGCGGGCGGCCATGACGGCGCTGACGACGTTGATGTCCAGGGCGCGCAGCCAGTCGGCGCGGCCGGAGGCGGCGCCGTCGTCGAGGTAGGTGGCGGCGAGGTTTACCAGGTAATCGATGCGGCCGAAGTGGACGGCGACCTCGGCGACGGCGCGGGCCAGTTGCGCGTCGTCGGTGATGTCGAGCGGCCAGGCGCGGATGCCGTCGGGGTCGGTGGCGGCGACGCGGGCGGCGCCGTCGGCGTCGATGTCGAAGATGGCGACGCGTACGCCGTTGGCGCGCAGCGCGGCGACGACGCCGGCGCCGATCAGCGTGGCGCCGCCGGTGACGATGGCGGTTTTGTGGGCCAGTCCCTTCATTTGCTTGCCTCCTGGATTGCTGAGATCGTGAGGCGGATGTTGCGGCTGGGCGCTTGCTGGGGGGTAGCCGGATTTGGCGGTGGGTATCCGGGGAGTGCGGGTATTGCGGGGGGGTTGATGGCCGTCAGGGGGGGATGGCCGGTGGCTGCGGTGGGTATCCGGTTTGTGCTTTGCTTTGTTCGCCTGGGAAGGGGGTGGTCAGGGTGATGGGCTTCGTAGGCCGGCTCTGCTTCGTAGGCCGGCTCTGCTTCGTAGGCCGGCTCTGCTTCGTAGGCTGCCCCTCGGGCGGGCGCAGTCGGTGGCGGGCGCCCACGATTGCGGTCCGGAGCGTTCGCTCCGGACTGCCCCGTTGTCATCTTCGTTGTCGCCTGCGGCGACTGCCTCTCAAGAAACTCCACTTAAGTCATTGATACCTCATTGGTTTCTCCTGAGGCGGTTAACGGCACCAAGCTGTAGCCCATGGTCTCTGCACGTTTTGTCAGGTGATGCAGGACGCGTTGGCGGTGGCGTTCTTCGTAGTACAGCTCACCTTGGTCGACGTATTCGGACCCTTTGGTCAGTAGGGTGTAAATCAGTCGAGCCAGTTTGTGCGCGGCTGCGGTGATGGCGCGCCGCTTGTCCAGGCGAGCGCACAGCCTTCGGTAGTAGGCGCCTAAAGCGGACTGGCTGTGACGTAGCGCCATTGCCGCCAGACGCAGGGCCTGTGCGGCGCGGTTGGGTGAGCGTTTGGTGGCGCCGTTCAGAACCTTGCCTCCGGAGATGCGTGTGCCCGGGCACAAGCCTAACCACGAAGCGAAGTGCTTGGCCGAAGGGAAGCGGTTCATGTCCGGACCGACCTCGGCCAGGACGGTAAAGGCAGTCATCTCGTCGATGCCGTTGATGCGGGTCAGGTCCACGCCGCACATGGCAAATAGATGCGTGCGCAGATCGAAGGCCATGGCCTTTTTGGGCCAGCGGCGCTGCGACTTGCCCGGATCGCCGTCATGGCGGTGCAGTTTGTGCAGTTCGGCTTGGATGTGCTGATCGCAATCGTTGAGCAGTTGTTGATAGGTGTCGTACAGGGCCAGCGCTTGCCGCAGCGCGAACAAGTGCTCGTGACGCCAGTTGCCTTGCAGCGCGGCAGCGATATCGTCCTCGCTGGCCTTGACCTGGCGCTTCTTCAGGCGGGCCAGTGCATGCGGGTCGCGCTCGCCACCGACGATGGCGCGGATGATGGCCTGACCGGTGACCCCGACCACGTCCGACAGCACTTGCGTGAGCTGAATGTTCATCTGGGCAAGTGCCTTCTGCATGTGCTGCACGTGGCGCACCTGCGAGGCAAGCAGCATCTCGCGCTGGCGCGAGAACTCGCGCAAGACGCAAATCTCGTCAGAGGGACGGAAGGCGCCGGCCAACAGGCCATAGCTCATGAGCTGTTGCAGCCACTGGCAGTCCAGGACATCGGACTTGCGGCCCGAGACGTTCTTCACGTGACGGGCGTTGACCAGGTAAACGGTGAAACCCTGGCTATCGAGCAGCTCATAAAGCGGGATCCAGTAAACGCCGGTGGACTCCATGGCCACGGCGGTAACGCCGCAGTCCTTGAGCCATTGCGCTAGGCGATACAAATCGGCCGTAAAGCTCTTGAACTCGCGGACAGGTTGGTCGTCGCGGTCATGAGGCACGGCAACGAAGTGGCTGGCCGACCCGATGTCGATGCCCGCGGCATCGGGATGGGCCAGGCTTAGGGTTGCATCGGACTTGCGAGGTGACATGGCTTGCTCCATCATCGCTAACGGAATGCCGCCAGGCATGGGTACGTCGTTGTACTCACTCTCTCAAACGGGATGCACGCGCTAAGCGTGTGCTCGCCAATGTCGGTGACGTCACCCGGGGCCATGCTTCAGTACGGGCGTGGGCAAACACGCACCATTGGAAGGTCGGTCTTTACCTGAGCGGCATTCCACCTTGCCACAGGTGCAGCCACGAAGACAGTTTCTTCGTCACGGGCGTCGTGAATGACGACTATTGGGCTTCAGATTCCCTCGGGCGCATCGAGGTTGCCCGCCACCGACTGCGCCCGCCCGAGGGGCTACGTGCGTCTTGGTCTGTCGCGCTGCAGGACCTGTGGTCAGGGAAGGGAATTTTCAGGGCTGCCAATCCTGGCCGCGCGGGCGGCCAAGATTGGCGTCCAAGCGTTTGAGGGGGTGGCGAATGCGCTGCGCGCCGGTGATCGATGCATATCCATCTTCCGCAACTTGCTGGGAGATAGAGAGAGGTTGGCCATTTCACCGATGCGGGGAGCGGAAGGTGACGCGTGTATCGCGTCGTGCGGTCAGTCCGCCCTTCTCCACACACTGGCGAGCCAGGGTTGTTGTTCGCGAGGGAGGCCGTCGGGGCGGTAGTAGTGTTCGAGTTCTTCGAAGCCCGCGGCTTGCAGCAGGGTGCGCCAGCCGGCCAGGTCGTGGTAGGCGCCGTAGCGGCCGCGGTTCCAGCCTTCCTGGTTGCCGCCGCGGGGGTTGGAGCTGAAGAGGACGCCGCCGGGTTTGAGGGTGGCGCGCAGGTCGCGCAGGACGCGGGGCAGTTCCTGGGTGGGGACGTGGAACAGGACGGCGTTGGCGAAGATGCCGTCGAAGCGGGCCGCGGGCAGTTGCAGGCGTAGGAAGTCCTGGTGCCAGACTTCACGGCCGCTGGCGGCGCGGGCCATGGCGACGAAGCTGGGGGTGCCGTCCAGGCCGACGGGGCGGTGGCCGAGGGCGGCGAAGGTCTTGAGGTCGCGGCCGGGGCCGCAGCCGAGGTCGAGGATGTCGTAGGGCGGCTCGCCGTCGATATGGCGCAGCAGCGCGGCGATGTTCTGGCTGACGTCGTGGTCGCGCGTGCCGGCCTCGAAGGACTGGGCGCTTTCTTCGTAGTGGGCCAGGGTCAGTTCGGTGATCTTGGCGAGGTCTTCGGCGTCGAGGTGCATGGAACGATTGTGCCGTAAAAAAACCCGCGCACGTCACCCTGCGCGGGTTTGGGGTCGGGCGCGGCCGGCTCAGGCGTGGCCGGCTGAGGTGCGGCCGGCTTGGGCGCGGCCGGCTGACGCGTGGCCGATATCAGCGCGACCGGCGCAGACGCGGGCGGCTGACCTGCGGTCGCCCGCGGCGCGGCAGGCTCAGGCGGCCAGACGGCCTTCGATCCGGGCCTTGGCGGCGGGCAGGTCGTCGGGCAGGCCCTGGGCCAGTTGGCCGAACAGCTCGTCGTGCAGCGCCAGTTCGTCGCGCCAGGCGCCGTCGTCGACCGACATGACCTGTTCGAACTTGTCGGGGCTGAATTCCAGGCCGGTCCAGTCGATGTCCTGGTAGCTGGGCGAGATGCCGAACACCTGGTCGACGCCGCCGGCCTGGCCGTCGATGCGGCCCAGCATCCAGCGCAGCACGCGCATGTTCTCGCCGAAGCCGGGCCAGACGAACTTGCCGTCGGGGCCCTTGCGGAACCAGTTGACGCAGTAGATGCGCGGCAGCGTGGCGCCGGCGGCTTCGAGCTGCTTGCCCAGCTTGAGCCAGTGCGTGAAGTAGTCGCTCATGTTGTAGCCGCAGAACGGCAGCATGGCGAACGGATCGCGCCGCACCACGCCCTGCTGGCCGACGGCGGCGGCGGTGGTTTCCGAGCCCATGGTGGCGGCCATGTAGACGCCTTCGACCCAGTTGCGCGCCTCGGTCACCAGCGGCACGGTGGTGGAGCGGCGGCCGCCGAAGATGAAGGCGTCGATCACCACGCCCTGCGGGTTTTCCCACTCGGGGTCGATCGACGGGCACTGCGCCGCCGGGGCGGTGAAGCGCGCGTTGGGGTGGGCGGCCTTGCGGCCGGTTTCGCGGGCGATGGCGGGCGTCCAGTCCTGGCCCTGCCAGTCGATCAGGTGCGCCGGCGGCGTGTCGGTCATGCCTTCCCACCAGACGTCGCCGTCGTCGGTCAGGGCGACGTTGGTGAAGATGACGTTGGCCTTGAGCGTGGCCATGGCGTTGAAGTTGGTCTGCTCGCTGGTGCCCGGGGCCACGCCGAAATAGCCGGCCTCGGGGTTGATGGCGTGCAGGCGGCCGTCGGCGCCCGGCTTGATCCAGGCGATGTCGTCGCCGATGGTGGTGACCTTCCAGCCGTCCATGCCCTGCGGCGGGATCAGCATGGCGAAGTTGGTCTTGCCGCAGGCCGACGGGAACGCGGCGGCGACGTGGTACTTGCGGCCCTTGGGCGAGGTCACGCCCAGGATCAGCATGTGTTCGGCCAGCCAGCCCTGGTCGCGGCCCATGGTGGAGGCGATGCGCAGCGCGAAGCACTTCTTGCCCAGCAGCGCGTTGCCGCCGTAGCCCGAGCCGAAGCTCCAGATCTCGCGGCTCTTGGGGAAGTGAACGATGTACTTGGTGGCGTTGCAGGGCCAGGCCACGTCGGCCTCGCCGGCGGCCAGCGGCTTGCCGACCGAGTGCACGCACGGCACGAAGTCGCCGTCGGCGCCGAGCACGTCGTAGACCTGCTTGCCCATGCGCGTCATGATGCGCATGTTGACCACGACGTAGGGGCTGTCGGACAGTTCGACGCCGATGTGGGCGATGTCCGAACCCAGCGGCCCCATCGAGAACGGCACCACGTACAGCGTGCGGCCGCGCATGGCGCCGTCGAACAGGCCGTTGAGGGTGGCGCGCATTTCGGCCGGGTCGGCCCAGTTGTTGGTCGGGCCGGCGTCCTCGGGACGGTCGGAGCAGATGAAGGTGCGGTCTTCGACGCGCGCCACGTCCGACGGGTCGGAACAGGCCAGGAAGGAATTGGGCCGCTTGGCCGGGTTGAGGCGGCGCATGGTGCCGGCCTGGACCATCTGTTCGCAGAGGCGGTCGTATTCTTCCTGCGAACCATCGCACCATTCGACGCGGTCCGGCTTGGCCAGCGCCACGACGCTGGCGACCCAGTCGATCAGGCCGCGATGCTTGACGTACGCGGGTACGTTCAAGGCCGCCAGGCCCCCGTCCAAGGGTTTATTCATCAGGGTTATCTCCATACTAAGGCTAATGGCGATACGGCCCCGTTTGACTGGGGCCGTATACATGTTTGCGCCATCATACTTGCAGCGCCGGGCAGGCCGTCAACCCGACCAAACGGACGAGTTTGTCACCGGGTTTGTCACCCGGTTTTCGCCGCGCCGCCAGGACTCAGGCATAGCTGCCGTCGCGCAGGGAACGGCGGATGATCTTGCCGGTGGCGGTGGTCGGCAAACTCGTTACAAAGCGGATGCGGCGCGGGTATTCATGAGCCGCCAGGCGGTTGCGTACGTGCGCCTGCAAGGTCTTGACCAGCGCCTCGTCGCCGGCCACGCCGTCGTGCAGCACCACGTAGGCCATCACCACCTCGGTGCGCTCGGCGTCGGGCACGCCCACCACGGCGGCCATGCGCACCGCGGGGTGGCCCAGCAGGCAGTCCTCGATCGGCCCGGGGCCGATGCGGTAGCCGGCGCTGGTGATGACGTCGTCGTTGCGGCCGACGAAGCGGATGAAGCCGTCGGCGTCGCGCACGCCCATGTCGCCGGTCAGCAGGTAATCGCCGGCGAATTTCTCGGCGGTGGCCTGCGGGTTGTTCCAGTAGCCCAGGAACATCACCGGATCGGGCCGCAATACGCCGATATTGCCTTCCTGCCCATCGGCCATTTCGGCGCCCTGCTCGTCCACGATGGCGACCCGGTGGCCGGGCGCGGCGCGGCCGATGCTGCCGATGCGCGGCGCGAACAGGGATGAGCACGACGACACCAGCATGTTGCATTCGGTCTGGCCGTAGAACTCGTTGATGGTCACGCCCAGCACCCGGCGGCCCCAGTCGATCAGCTCGGCGCCGAGCGATTCGCCGCCGCTGGCCACCGAGCGCAGCGCCAGCGCGCCCGGCGCCGGCGGATGGGCTACGCCGCGCATCATCTTGAGCGCGGTGGGCGGCAGGAAAGTGTGCGTGACGCCATGGCGCGCCATCAGGTCGAAGGCCGCGGCGCCGTCGAATTTCTCGAAGCGCCGCGCCAGCACCGGCACGCCGTGGTGCCAGGCCGGCAGCAGCACGTCCAGCAGGCCGCCGATCCAGGCCCAGTCGGCCGGCGTCCACATCAGCGAGGCGTGCTCGGGAAAGAACTCGTGCGACATCTCCACGCCCGGCAGGTGGCCGAGCAGCACGCGGTGGGCGTGCAGCGCGCCCTTGGGCTTGCCGGTGGTGCCCGACGTGTAGATGATGACGGCCGGGTCGTCGGCCGCGGTGGGTTCGGCTTCGAACTGCGCGGATTCGGCGTCGAGCGAGGCGTGAAACGGCAGCGCCCCGCCCTCGCCCGGACCGTCGATGCAATAGACCGTCCGCAGGGCCGGCAGCGTGGCGCGGATCTCGCGCAGGCGGCGGCAGCCCTCGGCGTCGGTGACCAGCGCGGCGGCGCCGCTGTCGGCCAGCCGGTACTGGATCGCATCAACGCCGAACAAGGTGAACAGCGGCACCGCCACCGCGCCCAGCTTGTACACGGCGATGTGGGTCACGGCGGTCTCGGGCGCCTGGGGCAGGTACACCGCCACCCGGTCGCCGCGCCGCACGCCCTGGCGCCGCAGCGCGTTGGCCAGCTGATTGGCGCGCGCCTTGATGTCGTCGAAGCTGTAGCGCGTCTGGCTGCCGTCGCTTTTCTCGTGGATCAGCGCCAGGCGGCCGCTGCCGTCGGCCCACTTGTCGCAGGCGTCCACGCCGATGTTGTAGGCCGCCGGCACGCGCCATTGGAAGGAAGACGCCAACTGCGCGTAGGTTTCGGTTCTGGACAGCATGATGCTCGGGTCTCCGTGTCGCGGTTCTTGTGTTCGCTGTTCTTTTGTATTCGTGGCGGGGGCTTTGAGGCGCGGCGCCGCGGGTCGTTATGATAGTAAGCCCTGGCCACTTCCCATCGCCCCGCCGCCCCCATGGAAAAAACCGCCGCCGTCCCGATGCGCCGCCCGCCGGCCAGCGCCAAGTCCGAGCAACGGATACGGGACATCCTGCGGGTCGCGCGGCAGGTGTTTTCCGAGGCCGGCTTCCAGGCCGCCACCACCACCGAGATCGCGCAGCGGCTGGGCGTGTCCGAAGGCACGGTGTTCACCTACTTCGGCGGCAAGCGCGAGCTGTGCGTGCGCGTCATCAGCGACTGGTACGACGAGATCATCGCCAAGGTCGAGGACTACCTGCCGCACGTGCAGGGCGCGCGGGCCCAGCTGCACTACCTGGTGCATGCGCACCTGCGCCACCTGCTGGCCGAGGGCACCGGGCTGTGCGCCTTCATCCTGTCCGAAGGCCGGGCCCGCAACGACGATTTCGGCGAGATCTACGCCGGCCTGCAGCGGCGCTACACCGCGCCGTTGATGCGCATCCTGGCGCAAGGCCAGGCCGACGGCCACATTCGCCAGGACATGCCGCTGCGCCTGCTGCGCTCGGCCATCTATGGCCCGATGGAACACGTGCTGTGGGACGCCATCCTGCGCGGAACGCGGGTCGACGTGGCGACCACCGCCGACCAGCTGGTCGACTTCCTGTGGCAGGCGCTGCAGCCGCCGCGCCGCGACGCGCTGGCGCTGGCGCAATTCCGGGGCGAGGTGCAAGACGCCCTGCATCGGCTTCAGTCCGCCGAGAACAAGGACGGCGGCGCGTACTGAGGAAAGCCGTCGTAGGTCTCGCCGCGCGCGGCCGGCGCCAGCGTCCAGGAATGGCGCGCGTTGGGCACGCCGCCATCCACGCGGATGACGCTGCCGTTGATGAAGGCCGCCGCCGGCGACAGCAGGAACACCACCGCCGCCGCCAGCTCGGCCTCGGTGCCGAAGCGCTGCAACGGCACCTTGGCGGCCAGGCCGCGCAGCACCGCGCGGTAGTCCTCGTCGTAGCTGTCCATGCCGCTGGAGGCGATCCAGCCCGGCGCCACCGCGTTCACGCGCACGCCGGCGTGGGCCCATTCGCAGGCCGCCGTTTCGGTCAGGTTCCAGACGCCGGCGCGGGCCGCGCCGGAATGCCCCATGCCGGGCATGCCGCCCCAGATGTCGGCCAGCATGTTGACGATGGCGCCGCCATGCTGGCGCATGTGCTGGGTGTAGACCTCGCGCGCCATCAGGAAGGTGCCGTGCAGGTTGTTCTGCACCACCGCGTTCCAGCCGTTGAAGCTGATCTGGTCCAGCGGCGCGGGGAACTGGCCCCCGGCGCAATTGAACAGGCCGTCGATGGCGCCATGCGCGGCCAGCGCGTCGGCCACCGCGCCCCGCACGCCGGTCTCGCCGCGGATGTCGCAGGCGTGCAGCGTGATGCGGCCCGCGGCCTCGGGATAGATGCGCGCCAGTTCATCGCGCGCGGCCTCCAGCTTTTCCGGCTTGCGGCCCACCAGCGCCAGGCGCGCGCCCAGCGAAGCCAGCTCGTGCGCGGTGCAGCGCCCCAGGCCGCTGCCGCCGCCCGTGACCATGACGGTCTTGCCGTCGAACAGGCCCGGCCGGAAGACCGACGCGTAGCGCGACGCCGCGGCGGCGCCGTCGGGGGATGGGTTCATGTCTCGCTCCATTATTTTTTTGAGGATAACTCAATAACCTGACAATAAGTTCATCATTTAGGCGTATTACCCTATGGAAACAATGCATCGATTCAGGCTATTAGTTGAGCCTTTATCAATAATTCGGAGACTCGCATGAGCACGCCGACCCCGCTGCTGGTGGACCGCGACGGCCCCGTCGCCCGCCTGACGCTGAACCGCCCGGACATGCGCAACGCCTTCGACGAAACGCTGATCGCGGCGCTGACCACGGCGGTGCGCGAGGCGGCGGACGACCCGGCCGTGCGGGTGCTGCTGCTGACCGGCGCCGGCAAGGCGTTCTGCGCCGGCGGCGACCTGAACTGGATGCGCAGGATGGCCACGCTGACCGACGCCGACAATCGCGCCGACGCCGACCGCCTGGCGCGGATGCTGCGCGCCATCTGGTCCTGCCCCAAACCCGTGGTGGCGGCGGTCAACGGCGACGCCTATGCGGGCGGCATGGGCCTGGTGGCGGCCTGCGACGTCGCCATCGCCGCCGATCAGGCGCAGTTCTGCCTGTCGGAAACGCGCCTGGGCCTGCTGCCCGCCACCATCAGCCCCTACGTGATCCGCGCCATGGGCGAACGCGCGGCCAACCGCTACTTCCTGACCGCCGAACGCTTCGACGCCGCCGCCGCGTACCGCATGGGGCTGCTGCATGGCATCGTGCCGCTGGCGCGGCTGCAGGACGAAGCCGACGCCGTCTGCCGCGCGCTGTGCGACAACGGCCCGCAGGCAGTGCAGGCCAGCAAGCGGCTGGTGCGCGACTTTGCCGGGCGGCCGCTGGATGACGCGCTGGTGGCCGATTCGGTCGAACGCATCGCCGCGGTGCGTGCGTCGGATGAAGCGCGGGAAGGCGTCAGCGCGTTCCTGGAAAAGCGCCCGCCGGCCTGGCGCGCGTCCTGAGGCAAGGCGAGGCGGCGCGTCCGCGCCGCGGCGAACATGGCGGCCGTATCCCACATGCCATAATCGCCGATGCAAATCCTGGAATCTCCATGCCCACCGCCTTACCCGTTTTCCCCCCATTGAATGCCGAGCGCCTGTGGTCGCGCGTCGAGACCCTGTCGCGCTACACCCTGCCCGACCAACCCTGGACCCGCCGCGCCTTTTCGCCGCTGTTCCTGCAAGCGCGCGAGTGGCTGCGCGGCGAGTTCGAGGCCGCCGGCCTGGCCACCCGCCTGGACGCCGGCGGCAACCTCATCGGCACGCGCGCCGGCCGCAACGCGCACCGCAAGGCCATCGCCACCGGCTCGCACTGCGACACCGTGATGAGCGGCGGCCGCTTCGACGGCATCATCGGCGTGCTGGCCGGCATCGAGGTCGCCCACACCATGCGGGAACACGGCATCGAACTGGAACACCCGTTCGAGGTCATCGACTTCCTGTCGGAAGAACCCAGCGACTACGGCATCTCCTGCGTCGGCAGCCGCGCCCTGAGCGGTCAGCTCAGCGCCGACATGCTGGCTGCCCGCAACGCCGACGGCGAGACGCTGGCGCAGGGCATCGCCCGCATCGGCGGCGATCCCAGCGCGCTGGCCCGGCCCCTGCGCGGCCCGGACGGCACCGCCGCCTTCGTCGAACTGCACATCGAACAAGGTCCCGTGCTGGAAAGCCGCCAGTTGCCCATCGGCGTGGTCACCAACATCGTCGGCATCCGCCGCGTGCTGATCACGGTCGAAGGCCAGCCCGACCACGCCGGCACCACGCCCATGGACATCCGCCGCGACGCGCTGGTCGGCGCGGCCCGCATCATCGACGCCGCCAGCCGCCAGGCCAGCGCCGCCAGCGGCCATCCGCACTACGTGGTCGCCACCGTCGGCAAGCTCGCCATGACGCCCAACGCCGCCAACGCCGTGCCCGGCCGCGTCGAGCTGACGCTGGAAATGCGCAGCGACAGCAACGCGGTGCTGGACGCCTTCCCCGAAACCCTGATGGCCGGCGTGGCCGCCGACCTGAAGGCCCTGCGCCTGACCGCCGGCTTCGCGCAGTTGAGCCGGGCCCAGCCCACCGACTGCACCCCGCTGGTGATGGACGCGGTGCAGGCCGCCGCCGACCAGCTCGGCTACGCCAGCACGCGCCTGCCCAGCGGCGCCGGCCACGACGCCGTCTACATGGCGCCCACCGGCCCCATCGGCATGATCTTCATCCCCTGCCTGAACGGACGCAGCCACTGCCCCGAGGAGTGGATCGAGCCGGCGCAGTTGCTGGACGGCACCCGCGTGCTGTATCAGACCGTGCTGGAGCTGGATCGCCGGCTGTCCCGATAACCCACCCTGATGCCGCCATGGAACAGATAGAACTGAACGACAGCACCGCCGACCGCTACCTGCTGGACACCCCCGGCCTGACGCTGCTGGTGTTCCACAGCCGCACCTGCGGCACCTGCCGCATCGCGCGCGAACAGTTGCCCAAGCTGGACCTGCCGGTGGAACGCGTGTGCTGGGTCGATGCGGGCGAGAACGGCGGCCTGGTCGAACGCTACGAGGTCTTCCACCTGCCGGCCATGTTCGTCACGCGCGACGGCGCCTTCTTCGGCCCGGTGCAGGCCAGCCTGGCCGAATGGGATCTGCGCCAGCAGATCGGACTGGCGCTGGACAGCTACCCGGCCGAACTGCCGTGAGCGCCGTCGCCGCCCTCGCGGCCCCTACCCGCCGTCCGCTGGACTCGCTGGCCACCGGCGTGATGCTGCTGCTGTGCGTCTGCTGGGGTTTCCAGCAGATCGCCATCAAGCTGGTGGCCGCCGACATCTCGCCCATCATGCAGGTCGGCCTGCGCTCGGCCTTCGCGGCGCTGGTGCTGGGCGCGGTGGTGTGGCGCGCCGAAGGCTCGCGCGCGCTGCGCGATGGCACGCTGGGCGCGGGCGTGCTGGTGGGCCTGCTGTTCGGCTTCGAGTTCCTGGCGATCGCGCAGGGGCTGGTCTACACCACGGCCTCGCACATGTCGGTGTTCCTGTACACCGCGCCGATCTTCACCGCGCTGGGCCTGCACTGGCGCGTGCCGGAAGAACGCATGGCGCCGCTGCAATGGCTGGGCGTGGCGGTGGCCTTCGGCGGCATCGCCGTGGCCTTCCTGGGCAACGGACAGCCGCAGGCCGCGGCCGCCAGCAACATGCTGCTGGGCGACAGCCTCGGACTGCTGGGCGGGCTGCTGTGGGGCGCCACCACGGTGGCGATCCGCCGCACCGCGCTGTCGGAAGCGGCGCCGTCCAAGACGCTGTTCTACCAGATGGCGATCGCCGCGCTGGTGCTCCTGGTCTATGCCGCGGCCACCGGCAACGCCGGCATCCGCTACACCCCGTCGGCGATGCTGAGCGTGGCGTTCCAGTCGGTGGTGGTGGCGTTGTCGAGCTACCTGGCCTGGTTCTGGCTGCTGCGGCGCTACCTGGCCTCGCGCCTGTCGATCCTGTCGTTCATGACGCCGCTGTTCGGGGTGTCGTTCGGCGTGCTGATCCTGGACGAGCCGCTGGACGGCGCCTTCGTCCTGGGCGCGCTGATGGTGCTGGCCGGCATCTCGCTGGTGAGCGGCGCCGGCCTGCTGCGCGAGAAACTGCGGCGCGGCCGGCGCGCCTGAGCGGCGCGGGGTGACCGTAGTGGGATGGCAGGCGCGGGCCGGGTCGCGGGCTGACCCGCCGCCTGGCGCGCCGGTCCTTGCCGTGACCGGCGCGCGTTCGACGCGCCGGCCCTTCAGGCCCGGCGCGGACCGCCCAGGTTCAAGACGATCAGCGCCGCGCCCGCCAGCACCAGCGCGAAGCCCCACCAGTCGGCCACGGCGGGGCGATCGCCCACCAGCGCCATCGCGCCCAGCACGCCGACCACCGGCACCATCAGCGTGGTCAGGGCCGCCACCGTGGCGCTGACCCGTTCGCTCAGCACGAACCACAGCCAATACGCCACCGCCGTGCCCAGCACGATGTGGAACGTCAGCGCCGCCGCCACCCGCGGGCTCCAGCCCTGCGTTGGAAAGGTCTCGCCCGCCAGCAGCATGCCGGCCAGCGCGCAGGCCGCGCCCACCGCCAGTTGCCATGCCGTCACCACGATGCGGTGCCCCGTCACCGGCCAGCGCTTCAGGTAGACCGTGCCGGCGGCCCACCCGAAGGCGGCGGTGAGCGGAAACGCCAGGCCGCGCGCGGCGGCCAGGTCGTGATCGGCGAAGATGGCGCGCAGCACCGGCCAGGCCAGCACCGCCACGCCCAGCCCGCCCAACAGCAGCGCCAGGCCGCGGCGGCGGTCCAGCCGTTCGCCCAGCACGGCCCAGGCCAGCAGCGCCGACATCATCGGCATGGTGAAGGTCAGCACCGCGGCGCGCGAGGTGCTGGTGCTGAGCTGGGCCCAGGCCACCGCCAGGTTGAACACCGCCACGGCCAGGATGCCGCCGATGACGATCCCCCGCCACGAGGCGCGCGGCGGCAACAGCGCCAATCCCTTGGCGCGCGCCAGGATCAGCAGCAGCGCGGCGCCGCTGCCCAGTCCCAGCAGCCGAAGGGTGAACGGCGGGCAGATCGACAGCACGATCTTGACCGCCGGCCAGTTCAGGCCCCAGAACAGCGCCAGCGCAACCGGGATCAGGCGCACGCGGCCTTTTCCCGGGCGATCAGGTCCGCCAGGCCCTGGCGCTGACGGCCTTCGGCGTCGAAGTTGGCGGGATCGAGCCAGCTTTCGTAGGCGGCGCGCAACGCCGGCCATTCACTGTCGATGATCGAGAACCAGGCGGTGTCGCGGCTGCGGCCCTTATAGACCGTGGCCTGGCGGAAGATGCCTTCAAACTGGAAACCCAGCCGCGCGGCGGCGGCGCGCGACGGCGCGTTCAGGCTGTCGCATTTCCATTCGTAGCGGCGGTAGCCCAGCTCGTCGAAGGCGCGGCGCATCAACAGGAACTGCGCCTCGGTGGCGATGCGGGTGCGCTTGAGCAACGGCGAAAATGCCACGAAGCCGACTTCGATCACGCCGCTGGCCGGGTCAATGCGCATCAGCGACAGCGAGCCGATCGCGCGGCCGCTGGCCAGGTCGATGACGGCATGATGCATCGGGTCGCTGGCGGCATGGGCCTGCGCCTGCTCGGCGAACTGGCGGTAGGCGGCGGCGTCCGCAAAGGGGCCGACGCTCATGTAGGTCCAGTCGCGGCCGTCGGGCGCCTGGCTGAAGGCGGCGTACAGGTCCGCCGCGTGGCGCTCGGCCGATAGCGGTTCGAGGCGGCAGTAGCGGCCCTGCGCGGGGGCCAGCGGCGGTCGCGGACGCGGTGTCCAGCCGGACAGATCGGCGCCGATGGGTTGTTCGAATGCGTTGACGCGGGGTTGCATGCTGCGAGACCTCATCCTGGTGGCAAGCGGGTTGGGGAAAGCGCCGCCGCCAAGGCGGACGCGCGCCAGGGTTTTTCGTCGTGACAGGCCCTGGCATGCTCCCACGATAGCCAAACCGTGGCATGATAAAAAGCACCACGATTCCTGAATTTAATAGAGCCATGACCGACCGAGCCGCCCTGCTCTCCAGTCCCCTGGCGCGTGGGCCGGGCGCCCCGCCGCGTCAGCGCCAGTTGATCCAGCGGCTCAAGCAGGCCATCCTGGCGGGCCAGTTGCCCGCTGGCGGCAAGCTGCCGGCCTCGCGCGTGCTGGCCGACGAGCTGGACATCTCGCGCAACACGGTGCTGATCGCCTACGAACAGTTGACCGCCGAAGGCTACGTCATCGCCGACCGCCAGGGCACCCGCGTGGCGCCGTTGTCGACCGCCGCCGCCAGCGCCGCCCGGCAGGCCGTGCGACAAGCCGCCGCGCAAGCGGCCGGACAGTCCGGCGCCGCCGACGCGCCGGCCTTGCGCACCGCCGCGCGGCTGTCGCGCATCGTCTCGACGCGCGCGCCCAATGACGGCTCGCTGCCGCTCACGCCCGGCACGCCGGCGCTGACCCAGTTTCCCATCAATGCCTGGCGCCGGGCCCAGGACCGGGCGCTGCAGGCCGCTCCCGCCGCCACGCTGGGCTACGGCCCCCCGGTGGGGGAACCGGCGCTGCGCGAAGCCATCGCCCAATATCTGCGGGTGTCGCGCGGGGTTCACTGCGACGCCTCGCGCATCGTCATCACGGAAGGCGCGCAGGGCGCGCTGGCGCTGTGCGTGCAACTGCTGACCAATCCCGGCGACACCGCCTGGCTGGAGGAACCCGGCTACCGGGGCGCCAAGTCGGCCTTCCACGCGGGCGACCTGAATGTGGTGGCGATTCGGGTCGACGCCGACGGCGTCGCCATCACCGACGAAGACTGGCGCACCCGGCCGCCGCGCCTGATCCAGACCACGCCGACGCACCAATACCCCACCGGCGCCGTGCTGTCGCTGGCGCGCCGCCTCGACCTGCTGGAGCGGGCGCGCCGCGCCGGCGCCTGGATCATCGAGGACGACTACGACAGCGAATTCCGCCACCAGGGCGAGCCGATCGCCGCCATGCAGGGCCTGCTGCCGGACGCGCCGGTGCTGTACGTGGGGACCTTCAGCAAGACCATGTTCCCCGCGCTGCGGCTGGGCTTCCTGGTGCTGCCGCAGTCCATCGCCGGGCCCGCGATGCCGTCGATCACGGAAATGCTGCGCGGCGGGCACCGGCTGGAACAACTGACCATGGCCGCCTTCATCGACAATGGCCAATTCTCGCGCCACCTGGGCCGCATGCGGCGGCTGTACCGCGACCGCCAGGCCGCCCTGCGCGACGCGCTGGCGCGGCACCTGGGCATCGATCACGAGGTGCTGGGCGGCCACAGCGGCCTGCATCTGACGGTGCGGCTGCCGCCGGACGTGCCCGACCGCGCCATCGTCGAACAGGCGCGCCGGCTGGGCATGAACCCCAACGCGCTATCGACCTTCGCCATCAACCCGCGGCCGCAGGACAACGGCCTGGTGATCGGCTACGGCAACACCAGCGCCGACCGCTTCCCGGCGCTGGTCCGGCAACTGGGCAAGCTGGCCGCGACGTTGCGGACCTGAATCGCGGCCGGCGGCGTTGCAGGATTCGCCTTCCGGCCGGCGGCGCGCATCCTGCCCCGGTCCGTCGACCGGGCGCGGCCAGGCGTGGCGCCGCGGCGCCCCGCATCAGCGCCGCGAATCGAGCGCCATGCGCACGGCCAGGCCGGCCAGCACCGTGCCCATCAGCCAGCGCTGGATCACCATCCACAGCGGCCGGCCGGCCAGGAAACCGGCAATGGACCCGGCCATGATGGCGATGACCGCGTTGACCGACAGGCTGATGGCCACCTGCGTCAGCCCCAGCGCGATCGACTGGGTGAACACGCTGCCATGGTCGGGCTGGATGAATTGCGGCAGCAGCGACACGTACAGCACGGCGATCTTGGGATTGAGCAGGTTGGTCACCAGCCCCATCGTGAACAGCGTGCGCGGGCTGCTGGCCGGTAGCTCGCGCACCTGGAACGGCGAGCGGCCGCCCGGGCGCACCGCCTGCCAGGCCAGGTACAGCAGGTATAGCGCGCCGCCGAAGCGCAGCGCGTCGTAGGCATAGGGCACCGACATCAGCAGCACGGTCAGGCCGAAGGCCGCGCACAGCACGTAGAAGATGAAACCCACCGCCACCCCGGACAGCGAAATCAGGCCGGCCTTGGGGCCCTGCGAAATCGAGCGCGACACCAGGTAGATCATGTTGGGCCCGGGCGTGAGCACCATGCCCAGGGCGACCAGGGCGAACGTCAGGAGATTGGCGATGTCAGGCATGATGCGCCGGCGCGGGCCGGTCGGTAGTGGCAGGATGATGCATCACATTATCTGAAATCTGTATCGGAACAGCGGGGTTTTTTGCGGCCGCGGCGCGCGTGTTGCGCGCCCGCGGCAGGCCTGGGCGCGCCGGCGGCGACGGCCGCGTTCAACGACCACGCCGCCGGGATACAACAACCGCGCCACTTTTAAATGTGGCCGGATGGGAGCGGCGGCTGGACCGGGATACAGTGGTCGGATCGCCCCGCCCGCAGGACGCGCGGGCGGCGCCGTTGAATGTCGACTCGATCCAGGGAGGATCCGCCCATGCCGCCACGATCATCGTCTTCGTCCGCCGCCCGCGCCGGCGCCATCCGCGTCGGCATCGGCGGCTGGACCTACGCGCCGTGGCGCGGCCCCTTTTACCCGGAAGGCCTGCCGCACGCGCGCGAGCTTGAATACGCCAGCCGGCAGCTCACCGCCATCGAGATCAACGGCACCTATTACAGCAGCCAGAAGCCGGCCACCTTCGCCAAATGGCGCGACGAGACGCCCGATGATTTCGTGTTCTCGCTCAAGGCTTCGCGCTACGCCACCAACCGCCGCGAACTGGCCGGCGCCGGCGAGTCGGTCCATCGCTTCGTGCACGGCGGCATCGCCGAGCTTGGCCCCAAGCTGGGGCCGATCGTGTGGCAGTTCGCGCCCACCAAGGCGTTCGACGCCGGGGATTTCGGCGCCTTCCTGGCGCTGCTGCCCGACCAGGTCGACGGCCTGCCGCTGCGCCACGTGATCGACGTGCGTCACGCCAGTTTCGCCTGCCAGGCCTACCTGGACCTGGCGCGGCGCCACGGCGTGGCCACGGTCTACACCGACAGCGAGGACTATCCCTCGCTGGCCGACCGCACCGCCGATTTCGTCTACGCCCGGCTGATGCGCGCCAGCACCGCCTTCAAGGCCGGCTACGCGCCCAAGGCGTTGGACGCGTGGGCGGACCGCCTGCGCACCTGGGCAAGCGGCGGCGATCCGGCCGACCTGCCGCGGGTGGACCCGCGCAAGCCGCCCGGCGTGGCGCATGCGCGCGACGTGTTCGCGTTCTTCATCAATGGCGCCAAGGAACGCGCGCCGGCGGCGGCGCGCGCCATGATCGAACGCCTGTAGCCGACGCGCCGCGCCGGCCTGGCCTTTGGCGGCAAGGCCGGCCCCGGGAGACGGCCGGCAACCGCCTCAATCGGCGACCGGCGTGCGCAGCGTCACGAACTCTTCGGCGGCGGTCGGGTGGATGCCGATGGTGTCGTCGAACACGCGCTTGGTGGCGCCGGCCTTGAGCGCGATGGCGATGCCCTGCACGATCTCGCCGGCCTCGGGGCCGACCATGTGCACGCCCAGCACCTTGTCGGTGTCGGCGTCGACGATCAGCTTCATCAGGGTCTTTTCCTGCGATTCGGTCAGCGTCAGCTTCATGGGGCGGAAGCGGCTTTCGAACAGTTTGATCTTGTGGCCGGCGGCGCGCGCCTCTTCGGTCGTCATGCCGACGGTGCCGATGTTGGGCAGGCTGAACACGGCGGTCGGGATCAGCTTGTAGTCGACCTTGCGGTATTCCTCGGGACGGAACAGGCGGCGCGCCACCGCCATGCCCTCGGCCAGCGCCACCGGCGTCAGCGGCACGCGGCCGATGACGTCGCCAATGGCCAGGATCGACGGTTCGCTGGTGCGGTATTCGTCGTCCACCGCGACAAAACCCTTGCCGTCAAGCTTGACGCCGGTGTTCTCCAGGCCCAGGTTGTCCAGCATCGGCCGGCGGCCGGTGGCGTAGAACACGCAATCGGTCTCGACCACGCTGCCATCCTTGAGGGTGGCGGCCAGGGTGCCGTCGGCGCGCTTGTCGATGCGCGCCACGTCGGCGTCGAACTTCAGGTCGATGCCCTTCTTGACCAGTTCATCGCGCAGGTGCTCGCGCACCGCCTGGTCGAAACCGCGCAGGAACAGCGGGCCGCGGTAGACCTGGGTGGTCTGCGCGCCCATGCCGTTGAAGATGGAGGCGAATTCGACCGCGATGTAGCCGCCGCCCACCACCAGCACGCGGCGCGGCAGCGCCTTCAGGAAGAAGGCCTCGTTCGAGGTGATGGCGTGTTCCTTGCCGGGGATGTCCGGCACCTGCGGCCAGCCGCCGGTGGCCACCAGGATATGCGCGGCGGTGTAGGACTTGCCGTCCACCTCCACCGTGTGCGGATCCTTGATGCGGGCGTGGGCTTCCAGCAGCGTCACGCCGCTATTGACCAGCAAGTTGCGGTAAATGCCGTTAAGACGCTCGATCTCGCGGTTCTTGTTGGCGATCAGCGTGGGCCAGTCGAAGCGGGGTTCGTCCACGCTCCAGCCGAAGCCGTGGGCCTGCTCGAAGTCTTCGCTGTAGTGCGCGCCGTAGACCAGCAGCTTCTTGGGCACGCAGCCCACGTTGACGCAGGTGCCGCCCAGGTAGCGGCTTTCGGCCACCGCCACGCGCGCGCCGAAGCCGGCCGCGAAGCGGGCCGCGCGCACGCCGCCGGAGCCCGCGCCGATCACAAACAGGTCGAAATCGAATGCCATGGTGTTTCCTTCGCCGTCCCGCTGCCGGGACGCGTTCACTGTCGGGAGAAGCGCTATTTTGCACCAGTGCGCCGGCGACCGCCGGCTTGCCCCCACGGCCAACCGGCGGTCGCCGGCCGGTGGGGCAGCGCCGGAAGCGGGCCCACGTTGCGCGGACGCGCCCGCTCGGGCCGCCGCCATCCTCCCTGGCGCGCGCCACCTTGGGCTACAGTAATCGTCCGGGGCGCGGTCGCCGCCCCTCCCTCTCACTGGAGTCGTCCCGATGTCGCTTGAAACCTGGCTGGCCTTCCTCGGCGCATCCGCCCTGCTGCTGATGCTGCCCGGCCCCACCATCCTGACTGTCATCAGCTATTCCCTGACCCATGGCAAGCGCGCCCGCCTGCCGTTGGTGCTCGCGGTGGCGCTGGGCGACTCCACCGCCCTGGCGCTGTCGCTGCTGGGCCTGGGCGCGCTGCTGTCGGCGTCGGCCTTCTGGTTCACCGTGGTCAAGACCGTGGGCGGCCTTTACCTGCTGTACCTGGGCTTCAAGTTGCTGCGCGCCGGCGTTTCGCCCGCCACGCTGCCGCAGGCCGGCGCGGCCGGATCGCGCTGGAGGCTGTTCGCCAACACCTACCTGGTGACGGCGCTGAACCCCAAGGGCATCATCTTCTTCGTGGCCTTCCTGCCGCAGTTCATCGACCCGGCCGGCGACGTCACGCGCCAGCTATGGATGCTGTCGGCCACCTTCGTGACCTGCGCCGGCATCAACGCCACCGCCTACGCGCTGTTCGCCGGCTCGGCGCGCCGTCTGCTGGCATCGACGCGCGCGCAGCGCGGCTTCAACCTGGGCGGCGGCGCGCTGTTGTCGGCCGCCGGGGTCTGGGCATTGCTGGCGCGTCGCGCCTGACACCTGCTTCAAGGCAAGGCCGCCGACGCCGCTTCCGGATCCAGGCCGTAACGCCGGATCGCCTCGGCCGCCCGCTCGGCCGGCAATGCGCCCTCGTCCGACAGCGCCTTGAGCGTGGCCAGCACGATATGGTGCCGGTCCACCTCGAAGAATGCCCGCAGCGCCTGGCGCGTGTCCGAGCGGCCGAAGCCGTCGGTGCCCAGCGTCACATAACGGCGCCCCACGAAAGGCCGGATCTGCTCGGCCACCGTCTTCATGTAGTCGGTGGCCGCGATCACCGGCCCCCGCGTATCGGCCAGGCTCGTCTGGACGAAGCCCTGGCGCGCCTCGTCCAGCGGATGCAGGCGATTCCAGCGCTCGGTCTCCTGGCCGTCGCGGCGCAGCTCGGAATAGCTGGTGACGCTCCAGACGTCGGCCGCCACGCCGAAGTCCTGTTGCAGCAGGTCGGCGGCGGCCAGGGTCTCGCCCAGGATGGCGCCGCTGCCCAGCAGTTGCGCGCGGACCTCGCCCGGCGCGCCCTCGCGCAGGCGGTACATGCCCTTGAGGATGCCGGCCTCGGCGCCTTCCGGCATCGGCGGATGGGCGGTCTTCTCGTTGATCAGCGTCAGGTAGTAGAAGACGTCCTCTTCCTCCTGGTACATGCGGCGCATGCCGTCCTGCACGATCACGGCGATCTCGTAGGCATAGGCCGGGTCGTAGGCGATGCACGGCGGGATCACCGAGGCCAGCACGTGGCTGTGGCCGTCGTCATGCTGCAGGCCCTCGCCTTCCAGCGTGGTGCGGCCCGAGGTCGCGCCCAGCAGGAAGCCGCGCGCGCGGATGTCGCCGGCCGCCCAGGCCAGGTCGCCAACGCGCTGGAAGCCGAACATCGAATAGAAAATGTAGAACGGAATCGTCGCCACGCCGTGGGTGCTGTAGGCGGTGGCGGCGGCGATCCACGAGGCCATGGCGCCCGACTCGTTGATGCCTTCCTGCAGGATCTGGCCGCGCCGGTCCTCGCGGTAGACGCTGAGCTGGTCGGCGTCCTGCGGCGTGTACAGTTGGCCCACGTGCGAGTAGATGCCGACCTGGCGGAACATGCCGTCCATGCCGAAGGTGCGCGATTCATCCGGCACGATGGGCACCACGCGCGCGCCGATCTGCGGGTCCTTGAGCAGTTGCGCCAGGATGCGCACGAACGCCATGGTGGTGGAGAATTCGCGGCCGTCGCTGCCCTTCAGGTGCGCGGCAAAGGCTTCCAGGCCCGGCGTGGCCTGCGGGCCGGGGCCGGCCGGGCGCAGCGGCAGGTGGCCGCCGGCGCGGCGGATGGCGGCTTCCAGGTAGGCCTGTTCGGGGCTGCCGGGTTCCGGCTTGATGTAAGGGATCTCCTCCAGGCGCTCGTCCGGCACCGGCAGGTCGAAGCGGTCGCGGTAGGCGCGCACCGCCGCGTCGGCCATCTTCTTCTGCTGGTGGTTGGTGTTGGCGGCCTCGCCGGCCGCGCCCATGCCGTAGCCCTTGACCGTCTTGGCCAGGATCACCGTGGGCTGGCCGCGATGCGCCAGCGCCGCGGCGTAGGCGGCGTGCATCTTGACCGGATCGTGGCCGCCGCGGTTGAGCGCGCCGATCTCCTCGTCGCTCAGGTGCGCCACGCGTTCCAGCAGCACCGGGTCGGCGCCGAAGAAGTGTTCGCGCACATAGGCGCCGCCGCGCGCCTTGAAGACCTGGTATTCGCCGTCCACGCATTCCATCATGCGGCGACGCAGGCGGCCGTCGTGGTCCTGCGCCAGCAGCGCGTCCCAGCCGCCGCCCCAGATCACCTTGATGACGTTCCAGCCGGCGCCGCGATAGACGCTTTCCAGCTCCTGGATGATCTTGGCGTTGCCGCGCACCGGGCCGTCCAGGCGCTGCAGGTTGCAGTTGACCACGAAGATCAGGTTGTCGAGTTTTTCGCGGCCGGCCATGGCGACGGCCGCCAGCGTCTCGGGCTGGTCCTGCTCGCCGTCGCCCAGGAAGCCCCAGACGCGCCGGTCCTGCGCCGCGATCAGGCCGCGGTCTTCCAGGTAGCGCATGTAGCGCGCCTGGTAGGCCGCCATCAACGGGCCCAGGCCCATCGACACGGTCGGGAACTGCCAGAAGCCGGGCATGGTGCGCGGGTGCGGATACGACGCCAGCCCGCCGCCGATCTCGCGGCGGAAGCGGTCCAGCTCCGCTTCGGACAGGCGCCCTTCCAGGTAGGCGCGGGCGTAGATGCCGGGCGCCGAATGGCCCTGGATGTAGAGCATGTCGCCCAGGTAGTCCGGCGTGGCGGCGCGGAAGAAATGGCGGTAGCCGGTTTCGTACAGCGTGGTGGCCGAGGCGTAGGTGGCGATGTGCCCGCCCACGCCCGAATGCTTGCCGGCGCGCAGCACCATCGCCATGGCGTTCCAGCGCAGGTAGGCATCCAGCCGCGCCTCGATGCGGGTGTCGCCGGGGAACGGCGCCTGGGCCGGCAGGCCGATGGTGTTGACGTAGGGCGTGACGCCGGCCGCGGCATAGCCGCCGCTGCGGGCGCGGTCCTGCTCGATCAGGCGGTCCAGCAGGTAGTGCGTGCGCGGCAGGCCTTCGTGCGCCAGCACCGCCTGCATCGCGTCCAGCCACTCGCTGGTTTCTTCGGGGTCGATGTCGACGCAGTCGATCTCGGGTTCCATGGGCATCCTCCTTGTGGTGCGCAAGCGGCGCCTGGACACGGAAAGGCCGGCGCCATCATTTCACATCGTGAATTGCATTTGCATAATGTGCAATTGCAATCGTAGGGAGGTTTTCGAACAATTGCAAGTGCAACTATTAAGGAAAATGGCGGCTCGCGCGCGGCATGAATGCGCGTGACGGACCGCCCGCCGCGCGCCACGGCTGCAGGGCCTCTACAATCCCGGACAACGAAATCCCTGGAAAAGGAAGCGACCGCATGGCCACGGGCAAGCCCGACGCGTGGAGCCTCTTTCTCACCGCGCATGCGCTGGTGGTGGAAGAGATCGAAAAACGACTGTCCGCCGCCGGCCTGCCGCCGCTGGCGTGGTACGACGCGCTGTGGGCGCTGGAACGCGCGCCCGACGGCACCGCGCGCATGTTCGAGATGGCCGAGCGCATGGTCATCGCGCGCTACAACCTGACGCGCCTGATGGACCGCATCGAGTCCGCCGGGCTGGTCGAGCGCTTCCGTTCCGACGAGGACCGCCGCGCCACCTACGCCCGCATCACGCCTGAAGGCCTGGCGCTGCGGCGCAAGATGTGGAAGGTGTATGGCCCGGCCATCGACGAACTGTTCCTGTCGCAACTGCCGCCGGCGCAGCAGGACGCCATGGCCGAGCAGTTCCGCCAGATCGCCCGCCATGTGCGGGCCTTGTCCAGAACCCCGGCTTGACCTGACCGCCACGGAGTCCGCATGCCCGTCCGTCCGCCCCTGCACATCGGCATCGTCGCCTGCTCGGCCGAGGGCGCGGCGCTCTGCTACCGCACGATCTGCGCCGAAGGCGCGCAGCGCCTGGGGCCGCACGCGCACCCCGAGGTGTCGCTGCACAGCTTGTCGCTGGCGGATTACGTGGCCTGCCTGGAGCGCAATGACCTGGCCGGCGTCGGCGCGCTGATGCGGACCTCCGCCGACCGGCTGGCGCGCGCCGGCGCGGATTTCCTGATCTGCCCCGACAACACCATCCACCAGGCCCTGGGCCACGTGCTGCCGCAATCGCCGCTGCCGTGGCTGCACATCGCCGAGGAAGTCGCCGCCCAGGCCGCCGCGCGCGGGCGGCGCCGCATCGGCATCCTGGGGACGCGCTGGCTGGTCGACAGTCCGGTCTACCCCGACAAACTGCAGGCGCGCGGCCTGGACTACGTGCGTCCCGCGCCGGCCGACCGCGATCTGCTGGCGCGCGTCATCATGGACGAACTGGTCTACGGCGTCTTCAAGCCCGAATCGGTCTCGTTGCTGCAAGGCGTGGTCGCGCGGCTGCGCGATGCCGGCTGCGACGCGGTGGTGCTGGGCTGCACCGAACTGCCGCTCGTGCTGAACGACGCCAACTGCGTCTTGCCGACGCTCGATTCCACCCGCATCCTGGCGCGCGCCGCGCTGGACCGCGCCCTGGCTCAGGCCTGACCTGGCGTCCCGGCCCCGCCTGAACCCCGCCCGCGGTCAGAGCTGGTCCAGCCCGTACTGGCGCAGGCGATCCAGGTCCAGCACCTTGATCTGGTTGTACGACAGCGCCAGCACCCCTTGGTCCGCCAGCGTCTGCAGCGCCTGGTTGACGCGCTGGCGCGACAGGCCGGTCAGGTAGCCCAGTTCTTCCTGTGAAATCGCCAGCGTCAGGTCGGTGGACGGATAAAGTTGTGGATTGAACAATTGCGCCAGCGACTGCGCCACGCGCGCATCGGCGTCCAGCAGTCGATGGTTCTGGATCGAGGCGATGAACTCGCCCATGCGGTCATTCAACTGGCCGATGACGAAATGCGAGAACGGCAGGCTGGCCGCCAGCAGCGCATGGAAGGTGGCGGCCGGCACCAGCAGCACCAGCGACGGCTGGATCGCCACCACGTCGTACTTGCGCAGCTCGCGCTTGATGACGCTGCCCTCGCCGAACCAGCCGCCCGGCGGCACTCCCGAGAACGTGCAACTGCGTCCCGACTCGTTGTAGATCGCCAGCTTCAGCAGGCCGCTGTGCACCCCCAGCCAGTAATCCGACGGCGCGTTGCGGCGCGCGATCCAGGCGCCGCTGGCCACATGTTCGGCGCGCGCCGTGGCCAGCACCAAATCCTGGTGCGGCGCGTCCAGCGCGGCGAACCAGGCGCAGCCGCGCAGCAGTCCGGCCAGCTCGGTCTGGGAAACAATGTTTGAAACATCGGACATGGAAAGAACCGTGTAAAACTGCGGGTTGGGCGCCTGGAAAAAGGTCTGTCATGCAGGCGACAGACACCATTTTCCGGCGGCCGATAAGCTAGGGGGCACCAACCTTCACAGGAGCCTCGCACAGGCAGGTAATCGGCCGCCAGGCCAGGCGTGGTCGCCGCCGCGTGGCTTTGCCACGCAAGGTGAGCGCAACGACGCCTGGCGGCCGATTACCTGCCTGCCCGTAGGGTGAGCGCCAAAATGAGCGCCTCTCTACGTTGCGAATGCTCGCCGTGGTCCCGCCACGACTGCGCTTCGCGCCTTGATAGTCGCTCATTTTGGCACTCATGCGAGGCTCCTGTGAAGGTTGGTGCCCCCTGGCAAGCAGCGGGATTCCGGCTACAGATCAACCCCGGCGATCCAGATCAAGTTTCCCGCACAAAAGCATATCCGGGCGCCCCCGCGCCCCACAGGAGACAAGCATGAGCAGCCTGTTCGACCACGGCCTGGCACGCCGTGACGCCAACTACGAGCCCCTCACCCCGGTCGACTTCATCGCGCGCGCCGCGCAGGTCTATGGCAACCGCCTGGCCGTGGTGCATGGCGCCGTGCGCCGCACCTGGGCCCAGACCTACGAGCGCGCGCAACGCCTGGCCGGCGCGCTGGCCGCCGCCGGCATCCAGCGCGGCGACACGGTGGCGGTGATGCTGCCGAACATCCCCGCCATGGTCGAGGCGCACTTCGGCGTGCCGATGCTGGGCGCCGTGCTCAATACCCTCAACACGCGCCTGGATACGCCCAGCGTGCTGTTCATGCTGGGCCACGGCGAGGCCCGCGCGCTGATCGTCGACACCGAATACGCCGAGCTGGCGCAGCGCGCCCGCGCCGAATTCCCTCACCTGAAAGTGATTTCGGTGCACGACCTGGACGGCGCCCCGGCCGCCCTGCCCGGCGCCACCGACTACGAGGCCTTCCTGGCCGCCGCCCCCGCCACGTTCGACTGGCGCCCGCCGGCCGACGAATGGGACGCGATCGCGCTGAACTACACCTCTGGCACCACCGGCGATCCCAAGGGCGTGGTCTACCACTACCGCGGCGCGTATCTGAACGCCGTCAGCAACATCCTCGAATGGGACATGCCCAAGCATCCGGTCTACCTGTGGACGCTGCCGCTGTTCCACTGCAACGGCTGGTGCTTCGCCTGGACCGTGGCGGCGCGCGCCGGCGTCAACGTCTGCCTACGCAAGTTCGACCCCAAGACCGTGTTCGACCTGATCCGCGCCGAGGGCGTGACCCACTACTGCGGCGCGCCCATCGTGCAAAGCGCGTTGGCCAACGCGCCGGCCGAGCTGCGCGCCGGCATCCGCCACACCGTGCGCACAATGGTGGCCGGCGCCGCGCCCGCGCCGGCGGTGATCGCCAAGATGAAGGAAATCGGCTTCGAGCTGACCCACGTCTACGGCCTGACCGAGGTCTACGGCCCGGCCGCGGTGTGCGCCCCGCAGGAAGCCTGGAACGACCTGGAGGACGAACAGCGCGCGCTGCTGACCGCGCGCCAGGGCGTGCGCTACCACCTGCAGGCCGGCGTCTCGGTGCGCAACCCCGACACCATGGAGGAAGTGCCGGCCGACGAGCAGACCGTGGGCGAGATCATGTTCCGCGGCAACATCTGCATGAAGGGCTACCTGAAGAACGAACGCGCCACTGACGAGGCCTTCGGCGGCGGCTGGTTCCACACCGGCGACCTGGGCGTGATGACGCCCGACGGCTACATCCGCATCAAGGACCGCAGCAAGGACATCATCATCTCGGGCGGCGAGAACATCTCCAGCATCGAGGTCGAGGACGCCCTCTATCGCCATCCGGCCGTGGCCGCCGTGGCGGTGGTGGCCATGCCCGACCCGAAATGGGGCGAAACGCCCTGCGCCTTCGTCGAGCTCAAGCCCGGCCACAGCGCCACCGCCGAAGAGATCATCGCGCACTGCAAGCTGCTGCTGCCCGGCTTCAAGGTGCCGCGCGCGGTGCGCTTCGGCGAACTGCCCAAGACCTCGACCGGCAAGATCCAGAAATTCGAACTGCGCGCCGCGGTGGGTTCCACCCGCGCCATCGACGCCACCTGATTCCCTTCCTACCCGGAGCTCCGACGCCATGACGTACCAAGCCCCCGTGAAAGACATGCTGTTCGTGCTGAACCACCTGGCCGGCCTGCCGCAGGTGGCGGCGCTGCCGCAATATGCCGAAGCCACGCCCGACACCGCCCAGGCCGTGCTGGAGGAAGCCGCCACCTTCGCCGGCGACGTGCTGGCGCCGCTGAACCACCCCGCCGACCGCGAGCCCAGCGCCTGGCGCGACGGCGCGGTCACCACCTCGCCCGGCTTCAAGCAGGCCTTCCGCCAATATGCCGAAGCCGGCTGGCAGGGCATGACGCACCCGGTCGAATACGGCGGCCAGGGCCTGCCCGGCCTGCTGGGCGCGCCCTGCTCCGAAATGCTCAACGCCGCCAACCTGTCGTTCGCCCTGTGTCCGCTCTTGACCAACGGCGCGGTCGAGGCGCTGCTGACGGCCGGCTCGCCCGAACTGCGCGAGCGCTTCATCGGCCCGATGCTGTCGGGCCGGTGGACCGGCACCATGAACCTGACCGAGCCGCAGGCCGGCTCCGACCTGGCGCTGCTGCGCACCCGCGCGCAGCCGGTCGGCGACGGCACCTACCGCATCTCCGGCACCAAGATCTTCATCACCTACGGCGAGCACGACCTGGCCGAGAACATCGTCCACCTGGTGCTGGCGCGCCTGCCGGACGCGCCAGAGGGCGTCAAGGGCATCTCGCTGTTCCTGGTGCCCAAGTTCCTGGTCAACGACGACGGCTCGCTGGGCGCGCGCAACGACGTTACCTGCGTGTCGATCGAGCACAAGCTGGGCATCAAGGCCAGCCCCACCGCCACGCTGCAGTTCGGCGACGCCGGCGGCGCCATCGGCTACCTGGTGGGCCAGGAAAACCGCGGCCTGGACGCCATGTTCATCATGATGAACGCGGCCCGCTTCGCCGTCGGCGTGCAGGGCATCGCGGTGGCCGACCGCGCCTACCAGCACGCGCTGGCCTACGCCGCCGAACGCGTGCAGAGCCGCCCGGTGGACGGCTCCTCGCGCGACGCCGTGCCGATTATTCAGCACCCGGACGTGCGCCGCATGCTGGGCACCATGCGCGGCCTGACCGAGGCCGGCCGTGCGCTGGCCTACTACACCGCCGGCCACGCCGACCTGGCCCACGCCAGTGCCGACCCGGCCGCCCGCGCCCGCCACCTGGCGGTGCAGGAATTCCTGGTGCCGATCGTCAAGGGCTGGTGCACCGAGGCGTCCATCGACGTGGCCAGCCTGGGCGTGCAGGTGCACGGCGGCATGGGCTTCATTGAAGAGACCGGCGCCGCGCAGTATTACCGCGACGCCCGCATCCTGACCATCTACGAAGGCACCACCGCCATCCAGGCCAACGACCTGGTCGGCCGCAAGACGCTGCGCGACGGCGGCGCGGTGGCGCAGGCCCTGATCGAAGAGATCCGCAAGACGGAAGAAGCGCTGCAAGCGCGCAGCGAACCGGCCGCCCGGCTGGTGCTGACGCCGCTGCGCCAGGGCCGCCTGGCGCTGGCCAACACGGTCGACTTCGTGGTGGCCAACGCCGCCGCCCATCCCAACGCGGTGTTCGGTTCGGCCGTGCCCTACCTGTTGCTGGCCGGCACGGTGCTGGCCGGCTGGCAGATGGCGCGCGCGCTGCTCGCATCGCTGGACCACCTGGACGAGGACCCGGCCTTCCACCAGGCCAAGATCGCCACGGCCCAGACCTACGCGCTGCACAAGCTGACCCAGGCTCCCGGCCTGGCGGCGGTGGTGGCGGGATCGAACGAGTACGCCGTGCAGCCATGAGCGTGGTCGACGCCGGATCGCGCATCGACGCGCTGGTGGCGCTGGGCGCGTCGGCGCCGCTGGTCCGGCTGGCCAGCGGCGACTGCGTGCATCCGTTGCTGCGCGGCGCGTGCCTGGGTCCGCCGTTCCACTCCTATCACGGCGCCCGCGCGCCGCAAGGGGCGCCGCTGGCGCCGCTGTGGGACGATGGCGACCAGGTCTACGCCCTGCGAGGCACGGCGACCGGCCGCGAGTTCATCCGGTTCAGTATCGAAGCCCCGCAATCCGTCGACGTGCTGGCCCTGACGGAACAGGGATTCTGGGCGCACCGCTTCGACTTTCTCTATGAAACCGATGCGCCGCTGGACGACTTGCGGGCCGCCGCCGGCGCGGTGCAATTCCGCCACGTCGAGGCCTACCTGGCCGCGCGCGAGGCATTCGAAGACCCGCCGGGCCACGTCCCGACGCATCGGGATTGGCTGACGCGGACAATCGCCAGCATCGACCGGCGCGCGCGGTTAAACATATAACCAAAAAGAATAAATAAAAGAAATAAACATATCTAAAATTATTAAGCGGTCATCGGAAATCCTGCCCGCAGGCAAGACGCCAGCCGTACCAAGGCGTAGTTCAGGACCCTTCCCCCATGCTTCGCAAGCTGCTTTCCGCCGCGCTCATCGCCACCGCTTTCGCCGTTGCCCCCGCCCACGCCGCGCCGCCCGCGCTGGAAATCGGCTACCTGCCGATCCTGCCCGACGCGCAATTGTTCGTGGCGCTGGAAGAAGGCACCTTGCAGGCCAAGGGCGCGCCCGCGCCCAAGCTGGTGCAGTTCCAGAGCGGCCCCGCGCTGACGCAGGCGCTGCTGGCCGGCCAGTTGGATGTGGCCTACGTCGGCATCGGCCCGGCGCTGGTGGCCAGCGCCAAGGGCGCCGGCATCAAGGTGGTGGCCTCCAACATCGTCGAGCAGGTCAACGTGGTCGCGCTGGGCGCGCTGGCGCCGTATTTCGCCTCGGGCGATCCGGCCACCGCGTTCGCCCGCTTTGCCAAGGACAAGGGCAGAAAGCCCGTCATCGCCAGCTACCCCAAGGGCGCCGTGCCCGAGGCCGCGCTGCAATACTGGCTGCGCAACCGCCTCAAGGCCGACCCGGCCAGCCTGGAACTGATCTACCAGGGCGAGGCGCAGATCCAGCAGTCGCTGCTGACCGGCGCCATCGACGGCGCCGCCATCCTCGAACCCACCGTCACCACCGTGCTGACCCGCGCGCCCGATTCGCGCGTGGTGGCGCGCGGCTCGCAACTATTCCCGAACCAGCCCGGCGCCGTGCTGCTGGTGCGCGACAAGCTGATCGCCGAGCACCCCGAGGCCGTGCAGCAACTGGTCGACGCCCAGCTCGCCGCCACCGCCCTACTCAAGAACGATCCGGCCCGCGCCGCGGGCCACGTGCAGAAGTACGTTGGCGGCGGCCGCCTGGATCGTGCGCTGGTCGAAAAGGCCATCCGCAATTCGCATGACCAGTTCGTGGCCGATCCGCACGCCATCGTCGATGCCACCGCCGAGCTGCAGACCTTCCAGGCCAGCCTGGGCACGGTCGAGGCCGCCAAGGTCGACGTCAAGCAGTTGTTCGACACCCGCTTCTACGACAAGGCCGGGAAGCCATGAGCCAGACCGCCCCCGCCCTGGCCGCGCCCGCGCCGCAGGCCCGCAAGGGCGCGCCGCCGGGCTTCGCCGCCGCGCGCCGCGCGGCTTACGGCATCGGCGGACTGGCCCTCTTCATCGCCATCTGGAAGGCCGCGCTGATCTGGCAATGGGCCCCCGCGGGCACCCTGCCCGATCCCTTCGCGCTGCCCGCCACGCTGGTCCAGGAATGGCAGTCGGGCCGGCTGCTGCCGGCCATCGGCTCCAGCCTGGTGCATTACTTCTGGGGCCTGGCCGCGGGCACCGCGCTGGGCTTCGGCGTGGGCCTGGCGGCCGCGACGCTGCCGCGCTTCGACCTGGCGCAAGCCTATCTGGCGCGCATCCTGCGGCCGATCCCGCCGCTGGCCTGGGTGGTGTTCGCCATCGCCTGGTTCAAGGTCAGCCATGCCGGCGCCGCCTTCGTCATCGCCATCGGCGTGTTCTGGGTCAACTACTTCGCCACCTACAGCGCGGTGCGCAACGTCGATCCGCGCTATTACGAACTGGCGCGCGCCTTCGGCCACGGCGGCTACCTGGCGCGCGCGCTGGGCGTGACGCTGCCGGCCATCGCGCCCGGCGCGCTGTCGGGCGTGCGCACCGGCATCGGCCAGGCCTGGATGACGCTGATCGCCGCCGAACTGCTGGGCGTGCCCGGCATGGGCCAGGAAATGAATGCCGCCGCCGGCGTCGGCGCCTACGACGCGGTGGTGGTCTACATGCTGATCATCTCGCTGGTCTACACGCTGTGCGACCTGGCGTTCTCGATGGTTGAAAGCAAGGTGCTGCAATGGCGTCCGTGATCGAATTCTCGAAACTCTCGTACCAACATCCGGGCGCCGACGCGCCCGTGATCCAGGGCCTGTCGCTGGCGATCGAGGCGGGCAGTTTCGTGGCCGTGGTGGGCGGCTCGGGCGTGGGCAAATCCACGCTGCTGCGCGCGGCGGCCGGCCTGGCCGACCCCGCCAGCGGCGAAGTGCGCTTCCAGGCGCCCGCGCGCCCCGGGCGCCGCAGCCGCGCCGTGGTGTTTCAGGACAGCCGCCTGATGCCGTGGCGCACGGTCGGCGGCAACGTCGGCTATGGCCTGGAAGGATTGGGGCTGGACCGCCAGGAACGCCAACAGCGCATCGATGCCGCGCTGCAACTGACCGGCCTGGGCGACTACGGCCGCCGCTGGCCGCACCAGTTGTCCGGCGGCCAGGCGCAGCGCGTCGGCATCGCCCGCGCCTTGGCCGTCAAGCCCGACCTGCTGCTGATGGACGAACCCTTCAGCGCGGTCGACGCCATCACCCGCCGCAACCTGCAGCAGGAGCTGATCCGCGTGTGGCAGGCCTCCGGCGCGGCGGTGCTGTTCGTCACCCACGACATCGAGGAAGCGGTGTTCCTGGCCGACAAGGTGGTGGTGCTGGGCGGCCGCCCGGCCAACATCGCAGGCCACTACGACATCGACCTGCCGCGGCCGCGCGACCGCGGCGATCCGGCGTTCGCGCGGCAGGTGGCGGCCATCGCCCACACGCTCGAACATCACTGAGCGGACCGCGCCGGCGTTCCGTCACGCCCGCGGCGCAACCGCGCAGCCGGGCGCCGGCGCCGCCTTGCGCGGCAGCGTCAGCGCCCAGAACAGCGTCGCCGCCAGGCTCAGTCCCAGGCCCAGCGCGCACACGCCCAGCCAGCCCGCGCGCGCATAGACGAAGGTCGAGGCGATCGACCCGAGTCCGCTGCCCACCGCATAAAACATCATGTAGCCGCCGACCAGCCGGCTGTGCGCCTGCGCGCTGATGGAAAAGATCATGGCCTGGTTGGTCACGTGCAGCGCCTGCGCCGCGATGTCCAGCACCAGCACGCCCAGCGCCAGCGCCCACAGGCTGCGGTCCAGGAAGGCGATCGGCACCCACGCCAGGCACAGCAGCGCCAGGCCCGCGCCGGTGGTCAGTTGCGCATGGCCGCGATCGGCCAGCCGCCCCGCCCGCGCCGCCACCAGCACCCCGGCCACGCCCACCAGCCCGAACGCGCCCACCGCGGCGTGCGTCAGTGAATACGGCGGCGCGCTCAGCGGCAGCACCAGCGCCGTCCAGAACGCGCTGAAGACGGCGAACATCAACAGCGCGATCATGCCGCGCACCCGCAGCACCCGCTCGTGCGCCAGCAGCGTGAACATCGAGCGCAGCAGCGCGCCGTAGCCCAGTCCCGCGGCCGGCAAGGCGCGGCGCGGCAGCCAGCGGGCCAGCGCCAGCGCCAGCAACGCGGCCAGGCTGGCGGACACCAGGTAGACCGCGCGCCATCCCCACAGGTCGGCCACGGCGCCCGCCAGAGTCCGCGCCAGCAGCAGGCCGATCACCACTCCGCCCTGCACCGCGCCGACGACCCGCCCGCGCTCGTGCGGCGCGGCCAGCGCCGCCGACAGCGCCAGCAAGCCCTGGGTCATCGCGGTGCCGAGCAGGCCCAGCGCCAGCATCCCGGCCAGCAGCCACGGCGCGGCGGACGCCAGCGCCACCGCGGCCAGCGCCAGCACCAGCAGCCCAAGTTGCGCCAGCATCAGGCGGCGCCGGTCGAGCAGGTCGCCCAGCGGCACCACCAGCACCAGCGCCAGCGCGCAGCCCAGTTGCGTCGCGGTGACGACGATGCCCACCGCGCCCTCGTCCAGGCGGAACTCGCGGCCCATGGCGTCCAGTAGCGGTTGCGCGTAGTAGACGTTGGCCACGCTCAAGGCGCAGGCCACGGCCAGCAGCAGCACCAGGGCGGCGGGCAGGCGATCGGCGGATGGCGTGGCGGGCGCAGATGCGGCAGATGCCGTGGATGCAGCGGATGCCGTGGATGCCGCAGAGGCCCTGGGTGCCGCAGAGGCCGCGAATGCCGCGGATGCTGTGGATTCCTTGGACGCCGGCGACGAAGGCGATGAAGACGATGAAGTAGATGAAGGCGATGAAGGAGATGGCGGAGCAGCAGGGGCAGGATCGGTCTGGTCTGGCATGATGGCCTCAAGTGGTTTCATTACAAAACCAGAATGCTAGACCTTGAGGTTTTATAATGCAACCAAACATTCGACATCTTTCCCCGCCGCGATGCGCGGCAAAGGTCAGGACGACATGGTCAAACGCACCAGTCTCGAAGGCGCCGCCTGCCCGGTGGCGCGCGCGCTGGACGCCATCGGCGACTGGTGGTCGCTATTGATCGTGCGCGACGCCTTCGACGGCGTGCGCCGCTTCGGTGAATTCCAGAAAAGCCTCGGCGTGGCCAAGAACATCCTCAGCGACCGCCTGCGCACCCTGGTCGCGCACGACATCCTGGCGGCCGCGCCGGCGTCCGACGGCAGCGCCTACCAGGAATACGTACTGACGGAAAAAGGCCAGGCGCTGTTTCCCGTCATCGTCGGCCTGCGCCAATGGGGCGAAGACCATTACTACGGCCCCGCCGAGCCGCACTCCACACTCATCGACCGCAAGCGCGGCCAGCCGGTGCGGCGCCTGGAGATCCGCGCCCAGGACGGCCGCGCGCTGGCGCCGGACGACACCGTGGTGCGCAAGGTCGGCGCCGACCGCGCCTGACCCTGGCGCCCCCCCGCCATTGGCCGCTCAAGCAGTCGCCGCGCGCGGCGCCCGGCGAGCGGCCCCGCGTCAGGCCGTGGCGGCCTGCGGCCACTGCCCCGTGGCCAACGCGGTCGGCGAATAGCCGCCAAAGCGCCAACGCAGCGCCAGCGCGCCCGGCCTGGCCCGCACCCGCCGCACGTGGACGCGCCACAACCGCTCGGCCCCCGCGAAGGTGGCGATCTCCGGACTGTCCAGGATCACCTCGGCGCGCCCCGACACCTGCAACACGTCGCCGCGCTCGAAATCGATGAACAGCAGCCCGGCGCGCGGATTGAGCACCATGTTGCCCAGCGTATTGAAAAAGCGGTTGCCGGAGAAATCCGGGATCGTCAGCGTGTCGCCGTCGACGCGCACGAACCCCGGCATGCCGCCACGGTGCGAGACGTCGATCCGGCGGCCGGCCTCGTCGGTGTCGGCATAGGTCGCCACGAACAGCGTGTCGGCGCGCGCGATCAGCGCCCGGTCGGCGTCGGCCAGACCGGTCCGCTCGCGCGCCGCCCCCGGAAAACGCAGGGACGGCGAGCGCGAGAAATGGAAATCGCGCGCCTGGATGTACTGCGGGCAGTTGCCGAACGACTCGGCCACCGTGACCGCGAAACGCCTGCCGTCCCAGGCGGTGATGCGGCCGTTCATGCGGTTGCGGCGGCGCGTGTGCAGTTCGATGCCCAGCAGGCCCACCGGCTGGTCCGGCCCCAGGCCGGCGCGCAGCGGATCATCGGCATCCGGCAGCGCGGCCACCTGCAGGGTCTGCGGGTCCGGCGACACGGCGAAGCCCGGCTCGCCCTCCAGCACGCCCGCCCAGGGATCGCCCTGGCCATCGACCGCGCCCGCCACCAGGAACGGCAGTTGCGCGAAGAAGGCGCGGTGCTGGTCCGGCATGTACGGCCGGATCACTTTCGCGCCCACCTGCGCCATGCGCTCGGCCATGCCGATATGCGCCTGCAACCGCAGTTCGCCCGCGTGCCAGGGCGTCGCGGGCGCGGCCGCGGCCGGCTGGCCGGTCGCCGTCGTGGCGGCCGTCGAACCGCCGGCCGGCGCGGCGCCAAGCGGACTCGTCGTGGTCGTATTCATGTCAGGCTCCTTGCGCGCGGGCGCTTGCGTTCACGCCGCCCGCAATCCCACGGGAGACGCCACCATCGGCACGAAGCGCGGCAGCGCCTCGATCCGCGCCAGCCAGTCGCGCACCCGCGGATAATCCGCCAGCGACACGTTGCCTTCCGGCGCATGCGCCACGTAGGTGTAGCAGGCCACGTCGGCCAGCGTCGGCGCGGCGCCGGCCAGGTAGCCGGTGGCCGCAAGCTCCCGCTCCATCACCGCCAGCAAGGCATGCGCGCGCGCCAGCGTGGCCGGCACGTCATACGGGGCGCCGAACACCGTCACCAGCCGCGCCGCGGCCGGGCCGGCCGCCAGCGGGCCGGAGGCGGCCGACAGCCAGCGCTGCACCGCCGCCGCGCCCACCGCGTCCTCGGGCAGCCAGGCCTGGCCGTTGTAGCGCTTGCAGAGGTACACCAGGATCGCGGTGGAATCGGCCACCACCACACCGTTGTCGTCGATCACCGGCACCTGGCCGAACGCGTTCAGCGCCAGGAACTCGGGCCGCTTCTGCGCGCCGCTGCGCAGATCGACTTCGACATTGCGGTGCGGCACATCGAGCAGCGACAGCATCAGGGCCACGCGGTGCGAATGGCCGGACAGGGGAAAACTGTAGAACGTCAGGGGAGCGGCGGACATGGGGTATCTCGGATAGAGGAAACAGGCCTCCATCTTGAACCGCCCGCGCCCGCCGGGGAACGGCCACGGCGCGCAAGACACCATTGCCGCCAGTGAAAGGATCAAGCCGGCAGGGCCGCCAGGTCGCGGCGCAGCGCGTCGACGCAGAAGTCGACGAAGCTGCGCACCTTGGCCGAACTCTTGCGCCCTTCCGGATACACCACGTGCACCGGCAGCGGCGCCATTTCGTAGTCGCGCAGCACCACCTGCAAAGCGCCGCTGGCCAGGTCGCGCGCCACCTGGTAGGACACCACCTGGGTCAGCCCCCAGCCCTCGCAGGCCGCCGCCACCGCGGCCTGGAACGAAGTCACCGTCAACTGCGATGCCAGCGGCAGGCGCCGCGGCTGGCCGTCCTGCAGGAAACGCCATTGCGCGCCGCGCCCTTCCATCGCGGCCGTGATGGTGCAAAAGCGCGCCAGCGCGTCGGGACTGTCGGGCGTGCCGTGGCGCTGCAGGAAGTCGGGCGAGGCGCACACCACCCGCCGCACCTGCCCCACCGGCACCGCCGTCAGGGTGGAGTCGGGCAAGGCGCCGATGCGCACCGCCACGTCCACGCCCTCGTCCAGCAGATTCACCACGCGGTCCACCAGCAGGGCGTTCACCGACACCTCGCGGTGCTGGCGCAGGTAGCCCAGCACCGCCGGCATCACGTGCAGTTCACCGAAGCGCGCCGGCGCGGTGATGCGCAGCGATCCGCGCGGCGCCGCCATCGCCCCGGCGGCGGCGTCGTCGGCCTGCTCCACGGCTTCAAGAATGGCGCGGCAATCGGCCGCGTAGCGCTGGCCGGCTTCGGTCAGGCGCAGGCTGCGGGTGGTGCGCACCAGCAGCAGCGTGCCCAGCCGGCGCTCCAGCGCCGCGACGCTGCGCGTCACGCTCGGCGCCGACATCGCCAGCCGGCGCGCGGCGGCGGCAAAGCTCTGGGCCTCGGCCACCGCCAGGAAGACAGTCATTTCATGGAATCGGTTCAAGGCGCTCGGCCTCCTCGGAAGGGATGCGCGCCGGCAGGCCCGGCATGGCCGGCAGCGCCGCGACGCTGTCGCGCACGCAGCGCCGCACGATATCGGCCAGGGCCGCGGCCACCGGGCCGGGCCGGCCTTGCGCGTGATACAGCGACAGCGACAACGGCGGCAACGACGGCAGGCCCTGCTCGCCCGGCGCCATTACCCGCAACCCGGCGGGCAGCCCCAGCGGCGTGCGCACCATCAGCCCCAGCCCCGCGCTGACCGCCGCCCACAGGCCCGCCAGGCTGGGGCTGATGAAAGCCGAGGTCCAGGCGATGCCGGCGCGGTCCAGGGCATCGGTGGCGCGGCTGCGGAACAGGCAGGGCGCCTCGAACGCCACCAGCGGCCAGGCGCCATCGGCATCGCGCGCCGGGCCCGTCGCGGCCGGACCGATCCAGCACTGCGGCAGTTCAGCCAGCCGCTGGCCATGCGGCCGCGCCGCGTCATGGTCCCAGGCCAGCGCCAGGTCCAGTTCGCCCGCCGCCACGCGTTCGAGCAGCTCGGCATTGCGCGCCACCCGCGCTTCGATCCGCACCTGCGGATGGGCGCGGGCGAACTGGCCCAGCACGCGCGGCAGCAGGATCTCGCCGAAATCCTCCTGCAGCCCCAGGCGCACCCGCCCCTGCAAGCGCGTGCCGCGCACCGCCACCGAAGCCTGATCGTTCAGATCCAGCAGCCGGCGCGCGTACGCCAGCATGGTCTCGCCCGCGTCGGTCAGCGCCAGGCCGCGACCGGCCTTGCGCAGCAGCGGCACGCCGGCCTGTTCCTCGAGTTTTTTCAACTGCGCGCTGACGGCCGAAGTCGAGCGCCCGAGGCGGTCGGCCGCGCGGCCGAAGCTGCCCAGCTCCACCCCCGCGACGAAGCTGCGCAGCACGTCCAGGTCAAAGGTGACAGGCCTTATCATCCTGTTTTTCAAAACCTTTAGTTAAAAATTTCCCGATTTTCAGAATGATGTTACGGGCGCAGACTTTGCCGCGTCAATCCCATCTGGAACCGTAATGTCCCTGCCCGCCTCCGCGCTCTCCGCCCCAACCCCTGCCGTGCGCCCCACCCACCGCTGGAAGGTGCTGGCGGTGGGGGTGGCCGCCAATGCTGCCTTCTCCGCGGCGGCGGCCGGCCTGCCCGCCACCGCCGTCTTCCTGCGCGCGGACTATCAACTGGACAACGACGCCCTGGGCCTGGCGCTCGGCGTGCTCGGCCTGGGCGTGGCGTTGTTCGAGCTGCCCTGGGGCCTGCTGGCCGACCGCTGGGGCGACCGGCCGGTGCTGCTGGGCGGCCTGGGCGCGACGGCCGCGGCGCTGGCCTGGATGAGTCTGTTCGCCGCGCCGGCCCACGGCGTCGCGCCCGCCTTGTGGCTGCTGGCGCTGGGCCTGCTGCTGGTGGGCGTGATGGGCGGCAGCGTCAACGGCGCCAGCGGTCGCGCGGTGATGGCGTGGTTCGACGAAGGTGAGCGCGGCCTGGCGATGAGCATCCGCCAGACCGCCGTGCCGCTGGGCGGCGGACTGGGCGCGCTGGTGCTGCCCTGGCTGGCGTCGCGGGCCGGTTTCGGCGCGGTCTTCGGCCTGCTGGCCGGCCTGTGCGCGGGCGCCGCGCTGCTGACGCTGGGATGGCTGCGCGAGCCGGATCGGGCGCACCCCGCCACGGCGGCCGGCTCCACCGCAGCCTCCCACGCCGGCGACAACACCCCGACAACCTCCCCGCCCTCGCGAGCCGCAACCCACACGCCGATCGCCGCCGCGTCGAGCCCCCTGCGCGACGCCAGGGTATGGCGCGCGGCGGTGGCGATCGGCCTGCTCTGCTGCCCGCAATTCGCGGTGCTGACGTTCGCCACCGTATTCCTGCATGACTTCAGCGGCGCCGGCATCGCCACGCTGACCGCCGTGATGGTGGCGGTGCAACTGGGCGCCATGGTGGCGCGCATCGCCGGCGGCCGCTGGACCGACCGCCACGGCAATCGCCGCGCCTACCTGCGCGGCTGCGTCTGGCTGGGCTGTGTGTTGTTCGTGGCGCTGGCGGCCGCGGCCTGGCTCCAGGGCGCGGTTCCCGGCAACCGCGCGGCGCTGCTGGCCGTGCCCGTGCTGCTGGCCGCCGCCGGCATCTGCGCCTCGGCCTGGCACGGCGTGGCCTACACCGAACTGGTCACGCTGGCCGGCGCCGCCCGCGCCGGCACCGCGCTGGGGCTGGCCAACACCTGCGGCTACCTGGGATTGTTCCTGACGCCGCTGGCGCTGCCGCGGCTGGTGGCGGCCACGTCCTGGCCGCTGGCCTGGCTGGCCGCCGGCGGCGCCATGCTGGCAATCTTGCCGCTGTTGCCGCGACCGGCACGGCCGTGAATGCGCGTCGACCGGCACGCATCGACCAACGCCGCCGCTAGTCCTTGAATTCCTGCCGCAGCCACGCCAGGAACGCCTTGACCGGCGGATGGCGCTCGCGCCCCGGCGCGCACAGCGCGGTGTAGGCCGCGCCGGCCACGCTGACCTCGGGACGCAGCGGCACCAGCGTGCCGGCCGCGACACTATCCGAAACCATGACCGAACTGGCCAGCACCAGTCCCTGCCCCGCGATGGCCGCCTGCAACGCGTAGTGCTCTTCCGCATAGGCGTGCAGCGCCGCCGGTTTGCGCCAGGCCGGCAGCCCGGCCGCCTCGCACCACTGCAGCCAGCCCTCGTCATACAGCGCCGAATCGCGCCAACGCACGGTCACCAGCGCGGGGCGCGCCCGCCGCGCCTGCGCCACCACCGCGGGCGCGCCGTAGACCCCGAACCGCTCCTGCAGCGTGCACGCCGCATGCAGCAGGGGATAGCGCTGGCGGCTGTAGCGGATCGCCACGTCGACGCTGGCGTCCTGCAGCAGGTCGATCGTCTCGGCCTGCGCCTGCAGGCGCAATTGGTACTGCGGATAGGCCTGGTAGAAGCGGCCCAGCCGCGGCACCAGCCAGAGCGCCGCGAACGAATGCGTGGTGGACAGCGTCAGCGCGCCGGCCGCGCTGGCCGGCCGCAGCGCATCCAGCGTCTGGGCGATGTCCAGCAAGGCGCCGTGCGCGCTGGCGAACAGCCGCGCGCCGGCGTCGGTCAGGCGCACGCCCTGCGGCACCCGGTCGAACAAGGCCACGCCGGCGTGGCGCTCCAGCGCCTTGATCTGATGCGAAACCGCCGTGGGCGTCACGGCCAGCTCGGCCGCGGCCGCCTTGAAGCTGCGCAAGCGCGCGGCGGCCTCGAAGGCGCGCAGGGCGGTGACCGGCAGGGAAGCAAACATGGCGTGCCATCCAGATGAATTCAACTCATCTTAGTCAAGAAATCCTCGTTTGTCCCGATGCGCGCCGCTGCGTAAATTTTGCCTCGTATCTTCCCTTTTCGTTTCACTCATCGAGGCATACAAACATGAATCCAGCTCATCAATCAAAGCGCCTGCTGATTCTGGCCGGCAGCCCTCGCCGCGACGGCAACAGCGCCGCGCTCGGCGCCGCGGCGCAACGCGGCGCGCAGGCCGCCGGCAGCCACGCCAGCCTGCTGTTCCTGGACGATTACATCAAGGGTTTCCTGCCGGACCTGCGCCATGCCTCGGCGCCGGACGACCGCTACGCCGAGCTGTTCCTGGAACACTTCCTGCCCGCCGACGGCGTGCTGTTCTGCACCCCGCTCTACTGGTACGGCATGTCGGCGCAGACCAAGGCATTCTTCGACCGCTCGTTCACGCATTACGCCGGCACCGGCCCCGAACCCGGGGCGGTCAAGGCGCGCATGGCCGGCAAGCGCCTGGCCCTGGCGGTGGCGTCCGAGGAAACCTATCCCGGCGCGATCCTGGGCGTGGTGCACCAGGTGCAGGAATTCGCGCGCTACACCCACGCCGATTTCGTCGGGGTGGTCCACGGCGCCGGCAACAGCCGAGGCGAGATCGCGGCGGATCCCCGCAATCCGTTGCTGGCGGCCGAAACACTGGGCGCGGAGTTCTTCAAGCGGAAATACTCGGACTATCGGCTAGAGACGCCACGCAGTCACAACGTATGGGCGTCGCCCCCGCCAGCCGCCGCTCCCCGCGGCTGAGCCAGCCCAGGGCGATCGGCCACAGCGTGTCGCGAAAGCGGTCATGGAAAAAGGCGAAATGGCCGATCGCGTCCAACCCCAGCGAGGCCGGCGCCAGGCGCAGGTGGGTGCGGGCGCTGCCGGTGAAATACGCCAGCAGCCGGGCGATGGCGGCTTCGGTGCCGAATTCGTCATCGGTGACGCTGAGCGCCAGGATCGGGGCGGTCACCGCCGCCATCGCGGCGACGCGGCGATCCGGCCCGCCGCGCCCCTCGAAGCGCGCGCCCATGAAACTCCAGTCACGCACCACCCCGCGAGGCGTGTCCTCCAGCCAGCCCAGCCGACGCCCGGGGAAGTAACCCAGGCAGGCGGCCAGCAGCGGCATCACCACATGCCACTTGGCCAGCATGCGCAGGCGCTGGCCGGCAGCGTAATCGCGCCAGTAGGCATATTGCGCCCCCATGGTGAAAATGCGCCGCAACCCGCTGGCCGACGGCGCCAGCCCGGTGACGAAGCCGCCGATGCTGTGCGCCACCACGTCCACCGGCTGGCCCGGAAAATGGTGGCGCACATACCCCAGCACCGCCTCGAAATCCTTCTCGCCCCAATCCATCCAGGACGCCCGGAAACGGCGCAGCGACGCCGGACGCGACTCGCCGATGCCGCGATAGTCGTAGGTCAGCACATCGAAACCGTGTTGGTGCAGGTAGGCCGCGAAGCGCGCGTAATAGCGGCAGCGCACCGAGGTGGCGGCATTGATGACCACCACCGGACGCGGGCCGGCCGGATCGGGGTCGGCGTGACGCCACACGTAGCCTCCCAGCGGCACGCCGTCCGCGGCGCGCAGCGTGATGCGTTGCGAGTCCATCTTCACATTCCCTTGAATCAATCAATACGGCGTCGACGGACGCCATATGATGCGATTAAATCCGGTAAAAACCCCTGATTCAACCGATCATTCATCGCTCATTACATGAGCCATGGGAATGTCATTCGGCGGCTTTGCGGGCCGCCGATCGACGCAGCACGCCGGGCGGACTGCCATAGACCTGCTTGAACACCCGCGTCAGGTGCGCCTGGTCGGCAAAGCCCACCGCCAGCGCCGCCTCGGCCAGCGGCAGCCCGCCGCGCAGCAGCGCGCGGGCGCGCGCCACCCGCCAATTGCGCAGCCAGGCCTGCGGCGGCAGACCGTAGCGGCGCGCGAACTGCTTGACCAGGGTGCTGCGGTGGCGGCCATCGGCCCGCGCCAGCGCCTCCAGGTCGGGCGCGCAGGCAGGATCGGCGCGCATCCTTTGCCACAGCAGTTCGCACACGTCGGCGCCATCTCGCGCCGCCTCGGCGGGCGCCCGCCCATGCGCCGCCAACAGCCGGAACAGCGCCGCCGACAGGTCGCCGCGGCGCGCCGCGTCATCGGTATGGTCAGGCGCCAGCGCGGCCAGCCATTGCGCGCACAGGGGCGCGTCGCGGATCACCGGCCCGGGCAGGTCCAGTCCGCCCTCGCGCAGCGCCAGGGCGTGCTGCTGGAACCAGGCCGGCTCGATGTACGCCATGCGGTAGGCGAGCAGGCCGGCCGACGTGCCGCCGGTATGCACCTGGCCCGGCGCGATCACCACCAGATCGCCCTCGCCCGCCTCGAAGGGGCGGCCGTGCACCGTGAAGGCGCAGCGCCCGCGCGCGATGGCGCCGATCGACCAGGCGTCGTGGAAATGCGCGTCGTACCGGTAGGCGCGCAGGTCGGCGATCAGCACATCGCCGGGCAGGCCGGCGCCGCAATGCCAGATATGTTGGGAAACCGCCATCGGAAAACCGCCAGTGAAAAACGCTCGGGCGCGGCCTCGGCAAGCCCGGCCACTGGCGACAGGCTACCCGAAATAGTCCCCTTCCGCGGCCAACGACCGCGCCAGCAGCCATGCATTGCGCGGATGCTCGCCCACCCGCCGGACCGCATAGGGCCACCAGTCCGCCCCGAATGGCAGGTACACCCGGACGGCGTAGCCCAGGCGCCGCAGCGCCAGTTGCCAGTCGGGCCGCACGCCATAGAGCATCTCGAACTCGAACTCGTCCGCCCCCCACCCCCGCTCGCGCGCCAAGGCCATGATGGCGCCGGCCAGGCGGTCGTCATGGGTGCCGAAGACCGGAAGGAAGCCGGCCGCGCGCGCCTGGGGCGACAGCATGATGGCGGCCGCGTCCAGGTAGGCCTGGTCGATATGGGCGCGGCCGGCATGATCCAGCGCGCGTTCCGGGAACGCCCCCTTGACCAGCCGCAGCGAGGTGCGCTGGCCGATGGCCCACGCCAGGTCGACCGGCGTGCGGCGCCGGCGCGCCTGCAGCGTCAGGCCGGCGGGCAGGCCGGCGCCCAGCAGTTCCGCGTGCAAGGCGCAGGTGCGTTCGCGCAGGCCCGAGTCCTCCATGTCCAGCACCACCCAGTCGCGCCCGCCGCCCGCGGCCTGGCGCGCCGCCGCCGCGATACGCCGGGCATTGCCGCGCCCCAGCGCATCGTCGCGCATGTAGCCAATGGCGGTGGGATCGATCGACACGTGCACGTCCAGCCCCGCCCGGCCCAGCGCGGCGCAGGCCTGCATGGCCTGTTGCGTGTTGTGTTCGATCGCCGCCGGGTCGGCCACGTATTCGCCCAGGTAGAACAGCGAAGCGCGGATGCCGTGCGCCTCGCGCAGCCGCGCGGCGGTGCGCACCGCCGCCTCGACATCGGCGCCGCCGACGAAGCGGCGCGCCAGCGGGGTGCGCGCGGCCAATGCGCGCATGGCGCGTCCGGCGCCCGGGCTGCGCGCCAGGGCGATGGCGGTTTTCTGGAAAAGGCTCATGGGCTCTCCGTTCAAAGAGAGCCACTATGCGGCGCCGGCCCCGTCCCGTCTTGAACGGGAGTGAACCGCGCCGGCGCCCGTCACGCCTTGCCGGCAGCCAGCGCGGCGGCCCGGGCGCGGCCGAACAGCGGCCGCTGCACCGTCTGCGCCAGCAGCACGCCCAGCAAGGTCACCGCGCCGCCCAGCAGGTGGTAGGAATGCAGTTGCTCGCGCAGCAACACGAACGCGGCCAGCGCGGTGAACAACGGCAGCAGGTTGATGAAGATGCTGCAGCGGTTCGGCCCCAGGCGGTGCACGCCCTCGATCCACAGGAACGACAGCAGCACCGAAGAGAAAATGCCGGCATACAGGATCAGCGGAATCGTCTTCATGTCCAGCGCCGCCTGCGCGGCCGGCACCCGCAGGTACAGCGGCAGCATGTACAGCAGCGCGAAAATCGACTGCACGAAGGTCGACTGCCACGCCGGCAGCGGCACTTTCCAGTGGCGCAGCAGCACGCCGTACAGCGCGTAGGAAAACGCCGCCATCAGCATCAGGCCGTCGCCCACGTGGATGCCGTGCTGGAACACGCTCAGCATCTCGCCCTGCCCCACCAGGTACAGCAGGCCCAGGAATGACAGCGCGCCGCCGACCGCCATGCCCAGGGTCAGCGGATCGCGCAGGATGACCACGCTCAGCAGCATGCTCAGCAGCGGGATCAACGCGGTCAGGATCGCCATGTTGGTGGCGGTGGTGGTCTCGGCGGCGCGGTACGACAGCGCCTGGAACAGCGCCGACGACAGTCCGCCGTACAGCGCCAGCTTGGGCCAGTGGCGCAGGATCACATGGCGGTTGCGCCAGGCCGGCACGGCCGTGAACAGGCCCATGATCGCCAGCGCCAGGATCAGCCGGTAGAACGTAATGGCGGTGGGCGAAATGGCGCTGGCCGCCATCTTGGAGACGATGACATTGCCCGCCCAGAACAGGATGGCGAACAATGGAAACAGGTAGGACATGATGGGTTCACTCGCGGAAGGGAAATCGGCTCTCCGCCGCGGCGCTCGGCGCCGCGCAGGTGGCGGATGACCGGTATCCTATTGAGCGCGCGAGCGCCCGTCTGCCGATGAACAGGCAGGGACTACCTTGAAATGGACATTCCCGAGGCCGCCATATCCCAGGCCGTCGTGGGCGGGGAACGCAGGCCTGGGACGCAGAGACCCAGGCAGCGGAGGCCCGGGAAATACCAGCCCCCGAAGTGCCGGCCCGCGAGTTGCAGCCCCCCGCGGCGCGGCCCCACCCTCACGGTCTGAACGGCAGCGGGTCCAGCGGCGTATCCAGCCCCGCCATCTGCGCCGTCAGCAGCGCCGCGCTGCCGCAGGCCAGGGTGAAGCCAAGCGCGCCCTGGCCAATGTTCAGCCACAGGTTGTCGGCGGCGGAACTGCGTCCGATCAGCGGTTTGCCGGTGGGCGTGGCCGGGCGCAGCCCGGCCCAGGGAATCGCCTGCGCCAGGTCCAGCGCCGGAAACGCCTCGCGCACCTGGCGCTTGAGCAGCGCGATGCGAGCCGGATCGATGTCGGCATTGGCGCTGCCGATGTCCACCATGGCCGCGATCCGCAGCACCCCGCCGACCCGCGCATAGACGATGCGGCGCTCGTAGTCGGTGACGCTGATGCGCGGCGCCACGGTATCGTCGTCCGCCAGCGGCACGGTCAGGCTGTAGCCCTTGAGCGGATACAGCGGCACATCGTGGCCCAGCGGTCGCAGCAAGGCGCGCGTGCCGATGCCCGTGGCCAGCACCACCGCGTCGGCGCCGATGTCGCCGTCCTGGGCGTGCACCGCGACGATGCGCCGGCCCTCGCGCTGCAGGCCGGCGACGGGATTGGACATGGCGCAATGCACGTTGGGCAGCGCTTGCAGCCGCTCGAACAGCGCCTGCGTGAATTGGCGGCAGTCGCCCGCCTCTTCGCTCGGGGTGTAGATGGCGCCGGCCAGGCTGGCGCCCATGCCGGCCAGCGCCGGCTCGCGCTGCAACGTCTGGGCGGCGTCCAGCACCTGCTGCTCGGCGCCGTGGGTCGCCTGGTAGGCGACCAGCGCGCGCGCCTTGTCCAGCAGGGCCGCGCTGCGGTAGGCGATCAGCTTGCCGTTGCGCAGATGGCCGAATTCCAGGTTTTCCTGTTCCAGCAAGGCATGCATGGCGTCGCGGCTGAGAAAGGACAGCGCCTGCAATTGCGCGGTGGACTCGCGCGCCACCGAGGCGCGACAGGCCAGCGCGAAGCGCAGGCACCAGCGCCACTGATGCGGGTCCAGCCGCGGCCGGAAACGCAGCGGCGAATCCTCGCGCAGCAGCCAGCCCGGCACGCTCGGCAACACGCCCGGCCCGGCCAGCGGCGCGACGTAGCTGTAGCTGAGCTGGCCGCCGTTGGCGTAGCTGGAAACCTCGGCCGGATGGGCGTGGCTATCGACCAGCACGACCTCGTGGCCCTGGCGGGCAAGGAAATAAGCCGAGGTCACGCCCACGACCCCGGCGCCGATCACGCATACCCGCATAGCCTGCATCCCGATAAGAAAATGGCGACGGTCTTATTCTGAAGCGGGGGACGGATGACCGCAAATCACCAAAGCCCCAGCACCCATAACCGCGGCTCATGGACGGCGCTCATGGCCCGGCCTCGCCGCCAAACGTCACGCCCACGGCCCCCGGCGAGCCGCCGGCGCCGCCGTCAGGCGGCGCGATGCAGCCTGATGATGGCCGCGGCGGTCGGATCGCGCACCAGGTCCGCCAGGGTATAGCCATTGAGCGCGTCGTAGAACGCCTGCAGGGTCTGCGCCAGCACCCCCGCCAGGCGGCAGGCGCCGTCCAGCGCACAGGGCGGCTCGCGGCAGTCGATCAGCGGGCCCTGCTGTTCCAGTTCGCGCACCAGGTCGCCCAGCCGGTACTCGCCGGCCGGGCGCGCCAGCGCCAGGCCGCCCCCCTTGCCGCGCGCCGTGCTGACCCAGCCGCGCTGCGACATGAAATGCACCACCTTGACCAGGTGGTTGCGCGACAGGTCGAAGCGCGTGGCGATCTCCGGAATGGTGACCGCCGCGGGCCGGTCGCGGCACTGCGTCAGATACATCAGCACGCGCAGGCCGAAGTCGGTGAATCGGGTCAGTTGCATGGACGCCAGGATACACCGCTCAGGCCGGCGCGCCGCCGCTGCCGAAGGCCTCGGCGTGGATGCGGCCCGGCGCCACGCCCAGCGCCAGCAGCGTTTCGCGCTGCGCCCGCATGAAACCGGACGGGCCGCACAGGTAGTAATCGGCATCCGGCACGATGGCCTCGTCGCGGATGGCGCGCAGGTCGACCCGGCCATGATGGTCGTAGTCGCGGCCCGGGCGGTCGGCGTCGCCGACTTGCTCGTAGAACACCGCCTTGCGCACGTTGCCGCGGCGCGCGGCGATGTCGTTGACATGATCTTTCATGGCGTGCGCCGCGGCATTGCGACAGCCGTGCACGAAGCGGATCTGGCGCGCATCGCCGTTGGCCACCAAGTGGTTCAGGATCGACACCATGGGCGTCAGCCCGACCCCGCCGCTCAGCAGCACCACCGGCGCGTCGCCGTCCTCGCGCAGGTGGAAGTCGCCCTGCGGCGGCGCCACGTCCAGCACGCCGCCTTCCTCCAGGCGGTCGTGCAGCGCATTGGACACGCGTCCGGCCGGACCGTGCGCGCCGCCCGCTTCGCGCTTGACCGAGATCCGCAGGCGGTCCTGGCCCGGCGCGTCCGACAGGCTGTACTGACGCGGCTGCATCAATCCCAGCTCCGGCACGTAGACGCGCACCGACACATACTGGCCGGGGAGATAGGCCGGCACCGCGCCGCCATCGGCCGGCGCCAGGTAGAACGAGGTGATCTCGGCGCTTTCGGGCTGCTTGCCGACCACGCGGAACGCGCGCCAGCCGGTCCAGCCGCCCGGTTTGGCGGCCGACTCGGCGTACAACCGCGCCTCGGCGGCGATCAGCATGTCGGCCAACTGGCCATAGGCGGCGGCCCAGGCGTCGACCAGTTCATCGGTGGCGGCCTCGCCCAGCACTTCGCGGATCGAGGCCAGCAGGTGCTTGCCGACAATGGCGTAGTGCTCGGGCCGGATGCCCAGGCTGACGTGCTTGTGAACGATGCGCGTCACCACCGGCGCCAGCACCGACGGGTCGTCGATATGCTCGGCGTAGGCCGCGACCGCGCCGGCCAACGCCTGCTGCTGCTCGCCGCCCGCCTGGTGCCCCTGGTTGAAGATGTGCTTGAGTTCCGGATTGTGCTGGAACATGCGCGCGTAGAAATGGCGCGTCAGGGCCTCGCCATGGGTTTTCAGGACGGGGGCCGTGGCCTTGACCAGGACGCGGATCTGCGGGCTCAACATTGACTGCTCCTTGCGCTGCGGACGGCGCCTGGGCCATCCTTTTTAAAGATGCATTAATAATACATGTTTAAAAAGGAGGCGCAAAATCCGCGCCCGCCGGGGCCGCCCCACGGATCACCGCCCCACGGTTACACTGCGCCTTTGACGCAACACCACAAAGGTTCCCCCATGAGCACCGCTACGCTCAAGACCCGCCTCTCCGACGCCGTCAAGGACGCCATGCGCGCCAAGGCGGCCGAGCGCCTCGCCACCCTGCGTTTCCTGCTGGCCGCCGTCAAGCAGAAAGAAGTCGACGAACGCCGCGACCTGACCGACGCCGAGATCACCGCCATCATCGAGAAGCAGGTCAAGCAGCGCCGCGAATCCATCGCCGCGTTCGAGCAGGCCGGCCGCACCGAGACCGCCGAGCAGGAAAAGGCCGAACTGGTCGTGCTGCAGGAATTCCTGCCGCAGGCCGCCACGCCCGAGGAAGTGTCTGCCGCCATCGACGCCGCGCTGGCCGAAGTGGCCGCGCAGGGCGTCACCGGCGCCCCGGCCATGGGCAAGGTCATGGCGCTGCTCAAGCAGTCGCTGGCCGGCCGCGCCGACATGACCGCGTTGTCGCAGCAGGTCAAGGGCCGGCTCGCGTGAGCATGGCCGGCGCCGCCGACACGCTGGACGCCCTGGCCCCGCCGCTGCGCGGGGCGATCGGCGACTGCGTGGCGGCGATCAACCTGGCGCGGCAGCATTTCGAGTCGCGCTATGACGCCACCCTGCCCGATCCACTGCAGGCCGACCCCGCGGCCCTGCGCCGCCTGTCGGACGCCATCGCGCCCGTGATCGAACGCCTGGCCGCCGAGCCGGACAACGGCCACGGCTGGGGCGCGGGCGGCGGCTCGGCGCTGGGCTACCGCGAGCCGCGCCCAGTGACGCTGGGCCTGTGGCGCGGCAGCCATGGCCGCCCCGGCGACGCCGATGGCACGCTGGATTACACCCGCTGCCTGTACCTGCTGTTCCAGGCCACCCGCCTGGCGCCCGCCGCGATGGCGCAGGCCATCGCGCCGATGCGCGACGACATCGTCTTCAATCACATCACCCTGCACATCATCGAAGACGCGCTGGCACTGGCCCTGCACTCGGGCGCCAGCCAGGCGGCGCGCGCCGCCGCGGCCGAACCCCACATCCAGCAGTTGCGCGTCACCCATATCTTCCGCGAGGAAGACAACCGCTACCAGGGCTACCGCATCCTGCTGCGCGACGCGGCCGACCATGGCGACGCCGCCGCCGCGCTCAAGCTGCTGCCCCAGTGCAACACGCGCAGCGAGCGCCACGAAATCGATACGATCAAGAGTCGGCTGGTGGCCGCCGTCAGCGCCCGCGACGGCCTGCAGGCCGCGCTCGATCTGTGCGCCAACAAGCGCATCGGCCCGGCCTGCCGCGAATATGCGCTGCAGCCGGTCATCGACGCCGGCGACTACGACGCGCTGCGGGCCGCGCTGGCGCAACACCCCGATCTGGCCACGCCCGACAACGGCGACGGCCTGAGTGTCCTGGTGCCCGCCTTCTGCGTCCGAGAAAAAGGCGCCGGCGCCTCGCGCGATAGCCAGGAATTCGACGCCCTGTTCGCGCGCGTCGATGCCATGGATCCCAGGCTCAAGCACGGCGACGCGCGGCTGCGCGACTGGCTGCTGCTGGAACTGGGACTGGCCTGCGCCAACGACCCGGCCTACGTCGCCCGCTGCCGCAAGGCCATCAAGAACGCCTCGATCAAGCGCGAACTCGACGCCGCCTGACAGCGCGCGCTGCCCCCGCCCCTCAGAACGCGCCGCCGAACAGATCCGGCTGGCGCGTCTGCTCCTGCGGGTCGGCGAAATTGCTCATGCCCACGCCGGCCAGCCGGTACAGCGTCTGCGCCGGCAGGTCGACACGCTCGCACAGCAGCCGCGCCAGCGCCGCCAGTTCGGCGGCCGACGCCGGCGGATGCGGGCTGGTCTGGCTGCGCGTCAGGATGCGGAAACGGTCGGTCTTGAGCTTGAGCACCACCGTGCGGCCCAGCGCGCCTTTTTTCAGCGCCTGGCTCCAGACCTTCTCGGCCATGCGGTCCAGGGCCTCGCCGATCGCGTCCAGCCGCACGTCTTCGGAAAACGTGGTCTCGGCCGACACCTGCTGCAGCGGCTGGTCGGTCTGCACCTCGCGCTCGTCGATGCCGCGCGCCAGCTCATACAGGCGGCGGCCGTAGCGGCCAAAGTAGTGTTCCAGTTCCTGGACCCCATGCGTGGCGAGGTCGCCCACCGTCTGGATGCCCAGTTGCTCCAGGCGCGCCTGCGTCACCTTGCCCACGCCCGGCACCTTGCGCACCGGCAGCGGCTGCAGGAATTCCAGCACCCGGTTCGGACGGATCACGAACTGGCCGTCCGGCTTGTTCCAGTCGGATGCGATCTTGGCCAGGAACTTGTTGGGCGCCACCCCGGCCGACGCGGTCAGGCCGGTCTCGGCGCGGATCTGCTGGCGGATCACCTGCGCCACCTCGGTGGCCGACGGCAGCCCCAGCTTGTTGACGGTGACGTCCAGGTAGGCTTCGTCCAGCGACAGTGGCTCGATCAGGTCGGTATGGCGGGCGAAGATCTGGCGGATCTGGCGCGAGACCTCGCGGTAGCGGTTGAAGTCGGGCGGCACGTAGACCGCCTGCGGACAGAGCCGCTGCGCGCGCACCGCCGACATGGCCGAATGCACGCCGAAGCGGCGCGCCTCGTAGGACGCCGCGCACACCACCGAGCGCGGCCCGGTCCACGCCACCACCACCGGCTGGCCGCGCAGTTCGGGGTTGTCGCGCTGTTCCACGGAGGCGTAGAACGCGTCCATGTCGATATGTACGATCTTGCGGGTGACGTCGCTCATGTCGGCGGAAAACGGATCGGCGACCGCATGGCGCGCACACGGGCGCGAAAAGTACGGTCACCGAAAAAAACGGCCATGGCCGCCGCATCCTCGCGGGCCGGCGGCGTAAAAGTGGATATTATGACCGCCAAATTCCCGTCGTTCCCTTTCCCTGCGTGCCCACCTCCATGACTGCAACCGCAACCCCCGCCACCGGCGAATATTTCGGCCTGGCCATCCCGTTCATGAGCTTCATCGGCCTGGTGCCCGAAAGCATCGCGCCGGCCTACGCCCGCACCTCGCTGCCCTGGCGCCAGGACCTGACCAACAGCCGCGGCGACGTGCACGGCGGCACCCTGATGAGCGTGCTGGACTTCACCCTGAGCGCGGCCGCGCGTGGTTCGGCCGATGCCACCGAGGGCATGGCCACCATCGACATGAACACCACCTTCCTGTCGCCCGGCACCGGCGACCTGGTGATCGAGGCGCGCTGCCTGCGCCGCGGCGGATCCATCGCCTTCTGTGAGGGCGACATCCGCCGCGCCGACGGCGAACTGGTGGCGCGCGCCACCGCCACCTTCAAGATCATCCGCCGCCGTCCCGGCGGCGACTGAAGCGGCGGCCCGGTCCGCGGCGGGGTCCGGACACCACATTATCGGACTCGCCGTGAGACGCCAATCCATGACAATGAGCGCTCCCGAATGCCTCATTGAAAGCGCCGCATGGATTGCAAACACAAGCCGCCCAGCATCCGCCACGTCACCGCCAAGGCCCCCGGCGGCCGCTTCCGCGACAGCCTCGGCCCGTTCCTGGGCCGCGCGTCGATCGTGATGGCGGCGCTGGGCGCCACGCCGATCCATGCTTCCGTCGTCGGCACCGACCTCCCCTATCAGACCTATCGCGACTTCGCTGAAAACAAGGGCGCCTTCCAGCCGGGCGCCCAGGACATCCCGCTGTACGACAAGGCGGGCAAGCCCTATGCCAGCTTGAATCGCGCTCCCATGATCGATTTCGGTTCCGTGGACCGGACCGGCGTCGCCACCCTGGTGTCGCCCGGACACATCATCAGCGTCAAGCACAACCGCGGCTATCGGCGCGTGATCTTTGGCAATCGCGACGACACCACCTACACGATCGTCAACCGCAACGAACATGCGCGGCTCGATTTCCATACGCCCAGGCTTAACAAGATCGTGACCGAGGCAGCGCCCCTGGACATGACCCGCGCCGGCAGATTGCCCGTCTATGGCGACCAGACCCGCTTTCCCGTCTTCTATCGCGTGGGGGCCGGCCACCAATACCTTCGGGACCGGACCGGCAAGATCACCGACCTCCAGCGCGCCTACTTCTACCGCACGGGCGGCACGGTCGGAAGCCCTTTTTTTTCGTTCTGGACATTCCTTTCCCATTCCGGCGACCTGTACGACCCGGCCCAGGGACCGATGGCGTCCTACGGCGTGCCCGGCGATAGCGGATCGCCGCTCTTCGCCTGGGACGCCCGCGACGGCAAATGGGTCGTGCTGGGCGTGTTGAGCGGCTATACCGAGATAACCGGAATCACCACCCACCATACGGTGATCCCCCTCGAAGACATCCTCGACGTCATGCAGCAGCGGACCGCGGCGCCCGTCATCACGGCCCCCGCCGATGGCGACCTCCTCTGGACCCACGACGAGGCCACCGGCGCCGGCGCGCTGACCCAGGGCCCGGCCTCGTGGGACGTGCGCGGCCGGCTCGACGCCGCCGGCCCCGACGCCCTGGACAACGGCCAGGACGTGACGTTTCAGGGCGGCGGCACTATCGTCCTGGCGCAGCCGGTGGACCAGGGGGCCGGCGCGCTCACCTTCGACGGCGACTACACCGTCAAGCCCGCCGATATCCAGACCTGGCGGGGCGGCGGCATCGTCGTGAACGAAGGCAGCACGGTCAACTGGCAAGTCAACGGCGTCGAGGCGGACAGCCTCCACAAGCTGGGCGCCGGCACCCTCAGGATCGCCGCCACCGGGGCCAACCCCGGCAAGTTGAATGTCGGCGACGGCACGGTCATCCTGGCGCAACAGGCGGATGCGGCCGGAACGCAGCAAGCGTTCAGCGCCGCCCGCATCGTCAGCGGTCGCCCCACCCTGGTCCTGACCGACGGCCGGCAAATCGATCCCGACAACATCAGTTGGGGTTACCGCGGGGGCAAGCTCGACATCAACGGCAACGACCTCGTCTTCCATCAATTGAACGGCGCCGACGAAGGCGCCATCCTCGCCAACAGCGGCCCGCTGGCCACCGTGAACCTGGACTTCAGCCGGCCCGGCGTCACCCACGCCGCCACCATGTGGCATGGCCATTTCGCCGGCAACATCAACATCGCCAATACCGTCGATGCGAGCGCCCAAGACAGCTTCGCCATCGATGGCGGTATCGACACCACCGGCACGGTCGTCCAGCACAACGGCCAGCTTTACCTGCAGGGGCACCCGGTCACCCATGCCGCCAGCACGGTCGCCATCGCGAACAAGCTCAAGGCCACGGGCGATGATTCGGTGTTGACCCAACCCGTGTCCTTCACGCAACCCGACTGGCAGACACGCCGGTTCCGCATGGCGTCGCTCGAACTGCGGGACGCGGACTTCCATCTTGGCCGGAATGCCGACCTCGCCACCGATATCCATGCCGACCGCTCCTCCGTCACCCTCGGCAGCAGCTTCGTGTACATCGACCTGAACGACGGCAATGGCATCAAGACCACGCCGACTGCCGGTGAATCGAAGGCCGGCGACGATGCGGATCGCAGCCGGTTCAAGGGGCAGGTGACGCTGGCGAACCACTCCACGCTCCACATCGCGGATTACTTCAGCGGCGGCATCGATGGCAGCGACAGCGAAACGTATATCGCTTCGGCCCACACGGTGCTGGACCGCCCCAGCCGGTTCGCCGGTTCCCGGGTGCGCCTGCAGGACAACGCCAGGGTGACCAGCCATGCCGGCATCATTTCCGATGGCGTGGTGCAAGTGGAAACCGCTGCCGCGCTGTCGATGCTGGCCGCGGCCGCCGCCGATGCGCCCTGGACGACCTACTCGGCCGCATCCTGGGCCCTGACCGGCCACGACAGCCGCCTCGATACCGGGTCCCGTACCCGCCTGTTCGGCGACATTCTGTCCAGCCACGCCGCGCACATCGACCTGGGCGGCAGCGAACCCGCCGCCCAGGACGGGCCGCGCGCGGCCTATGCCGGTGACATCGCGGCGCCGGCCTCCGACGTGGCCATGCGAAACCTGTTCTGGCAGGTGAAGTCGGCATCGTCGGCAAAATCGGCGCAGCTCGACCGCGTCCAGGTGGATATGGCCAGCGGACCTGGCTTCACGTCCCTCAGCGTCGATTCGCTTGCCCTGGACGACAGTCGGGTGTTCATAGCCACCGACGGCCAGTCCGCCGACCGCATCACGGTATCGCAGTCCCTGACCGGCCAGAACAACGCGCTGCATGTCCGGCTGGCCCCCTCGCTGGCTCCCGCCCTGACCCGCTCCTCGGCCAATCCCGCCGCGCCCGTCGTCCTGGTCGCCGCGCCCAAGGGCTCCCGCAACGACGTCTTCACCATCAGCGCGCCCGAGCGGGAGTTCGCCTTCCATCGCCTGATCCCGCTGGTGGGCGTCGTCGAGACCGACACCGCCACGCAATGGGTGCTGCAAGGCGTCGACAGGCGGCGGGTCGAAAAAAACGTCGACAACGGCCGCAACTTCATGGACGTCCACTATCGCAATTTTCTGACCGAAGTGAATCACCTGAACCGCCGCATGGGGGACCTGCGCGACGCCCCTGGCGAGACCGGCGGCTGGGCCCGCGTGATGAGCGGTTCCGGTTCGGCCCGGACCGGCTATTCGAACCGCTATACGCTTCTGCAGGTCGGCGCCGACCGCAAATTCACGTTCAGCGGGGCCAGCGTCTTCGCCGGCGCCACCTTGACCCACACCGACAACCGCTACAGCGGCGACGCCTTCTCCGGCCAGACCCGATCCACCGGCGGCGGCCTCTACGCCTCGACCCTGTTCCGCTCCGGGCTGTATATCGACGTGATCGGCAAATACCTGCGCAACCTCGACCGCTACGCCATGCCGGCGATGGGCCTGTCGCGTCAGGAGCGCAGCTCGCATTCCTGGTATCTCGGCGCCGAAACCGGATGGCGCCTCGCCGTCGCCAAGGGCATGTACGTCGAACCCCAGGTCGAACTGGTGTACGGCGCAGTGCCCGGCCACCGCTTCGACTGGCAGCACAACGCGTCCAACGTCAGCGTGCGGCATGGGCGGGACAACCCGTTGATCGGGCGCGTCGGCGTGGCGGCCGGCAAGACGTTCCAGGGCGCGCACTGGGAACTGACCTCGTTCGCGGGGCTCAGCTACCAATACGACCTGCGCGCCCCCGGCGTGACAGTACTGCGTGACGATGCCGGCGAAACCCGCGTCAGCCACGGCAAGGATGGCCGGATGCTGATGGAGCTTGGCGTGAACGCCAGGATCAGGAAACACACCCGGCTCAGCCTGGGCTTCGAACGCTCCGCCTTCGGCAAGTACAACGTCGACAAGGCGGTCAACGCGAACATGCGCTACGCCTTCTGAGACGCGGGCATGCAAAATCATTCCTCGCCCCCTGGGGCGGGCGACTGGCCGGACAAGCGAGCAGCAACAATATAGGACTCGCGCGCCACATTATCAGACCCGCGGTGGGACGCTATTCCCCGACAATGAGGGCTCTTCATCAAGCCTCATTGACAGCGTCCCATGGATTGGACACACCCGCCACTCGCCGCCGCCGCGGCACCTCCCGCCCCGGGTAGGCGCACCCCGTCCCATGCGGGCGGCCCACGCCCCTGCCCCGTGATGCCCCCGCGCGAAGGGCAACTCCGAGCGATGCCGGCCAAGCCGGGCTGACGTCTGCGCCCTTGCCGGCGCCCGCGCATCCCCAACCTCCGCAATCCGCTTCAACACTCCCGACGCTAAACGGCGCCGGGGCGAGCGCGTGCGCCCATTTTTCCTCGCGTCCGCGCCCAGGAGAGGCGCAATAACCGGAAAGCAGTATGAACAAGATCTACGCACTGAAGAAAAACGCCAGGCAACAAGTCGTTCCGGTCGCCGAGATTCGGCGCGGCGTGAAAAAGACCGGCCGTTCAAGGCGCCAGCGAAAAGCGCTTGCGCTGTGCGGAGTGTCGATCCTGGCCAGCATGTTGGGCTCCCTCCCGCTTCACGCATCCATCGTCGGCACCGATCTCCCCTACCAGACCTATCGCGATTTCAGCGAGAACAAGGGCGCATTCCAGCCCGGGGCGACAAATATCACCCTGTACGACAAGACCGGCGTTCCTTATGCCGTCCTGGATCGCGCGCCCATGATCGATTTCAGCGGCGTCGACCGCAAGGCCATCGCGACGCTGGCATCGCCGCAGTACATCGTCAGCGTCAAGCACAATACCGCTTACGGCAGCGTCAACTTCGGTTATGCGGACGATACGCTCTATCGATTCGCAAACCGCAATAATGACGATTACGCACGCGATTTCCATAGTCCCCGGCTGGTCAAGATCGTGACCGAAGTGGCGCCGATGCCCCTGACAGCCGCCGGCACCGCGCAGGGCACCTACCAGAACAAGAATCGCTTTCCGGTGTTCTACCGGGTAGGGACGGGGTACCAGTATGTCAAGAACCGGGACGGCACGCTGACGAATCTCCAGGGCGCCTACCAGTATCGGACCGGCGGGACGATTGGTTCGCCCAGTATTTCCGATTGGAGTATTGTGTCGAGCCCCGGCAACACCTACAACCCCGCTCAAGGCCCGATGGCGTCATACGGGGCCCCCGGAGACAGCGGCTCCCCGCTATTCGCCTGGGACGCCAAGGAGAACAGATGGGTGCTGGTCGCTGTCACCAGAACGTACAGCGAGCCCCAGGGAGCCGCCAATTCGTTCGTGGTCATCCTCGTCGACGAGTTCAACGCCGTCATGGCAAAGAACCGCGATGCCCCCGTCGTCACCCAACCCACCCTGGGCGACATCCTCTGGTCCTATGACGCCACCCAGGGCACCGGCAGCCTGACGCAGGCAGACAATGCATGGGCGATGCATGGCAAGCATGGCGCCACCATCACGGCGGCGCTCGACCACGGCAAGGACCTGATCTTCAGCGGCGGTGGCACCGTGATCCTGCAGAACTCGGTGGACCAGGGCGCCGGCTCGCTGACCTTCGATGACGACTACACCGTCAAGCCCGTCGATAGCCAGACCTGGATGGGCGCCGGCATTTTCGTCAACGACAATCACGTCGTCGATTGGGGCATCAACGGCGTGCCCGCCGACAGCCTGCACAAACTCGGAACCGGCACGCTGCGGATCAATGGCGTGGGGATGAATCCCGGGAAACTGAGCGTCGGCGACGGCACCGTCATTCTGGCGCAACGCGCCGATGCCGAAGGGCGGGTCCAGGCCTTCGATGCAATCCATATCGTCAGCGGCCGTCCGACCGTCGTTCTTGGCGATGCCGGGCAGGTCGACCCCGACAACATCAACTGGGGCTATCGCGGCGGCCAGCTCGATGTCAACGGCAACGATATCACCGCTCACCGTCTCAACGGCGCCGACAAGGGCGCGATCCTGACGAACCGCGGCGCGCAGGCGACGCTCAACCTTGACTTCAATCGCACGGATACCGTTGCAACCGATACCGCGGCAACCGATACCGAGGCAACGGCCACCGCTGCCATCGCCAATATCTGGCACGGCCATTTCACTGGCAATCTGAACGTGGTGAACCGCGTCGAAGCGGGCACGAAGAACGATTTCGCGATCGACGGCGGCACCCGGATCGCCGGCGCCCTGCACCAGACCAATGGACAACTCTTCCTGCAGGGCCATCCCGTCATCCATGCCGTCAACCAGAAGCCGATCGTCGCCAAGCTCAGCAAGATGGGGGACGACTCACTGTTGACCCAACCCGTCTCCTTCGACCAGGACGACTGGGAAACGCGGCATTTCACGATGGAATCCCTCGTCCTGAAGGACGCGGGGCTGCACCTTGGGAGAAATGCCACGCTCGCCGCAAACATCCTGGCGCAGAACGCCAACGTGACCTTGGGCAGTGACGAACTCTACATCGATCTCGAAGACGGCAACGGCGTGCAGACCCGGCCCGTACTGGGCAAGTCGAAGGCGCTCGCCCCGGCTGACCAAAGCCGTTTCGAAGGCAGGGTGCAACTGACGGACGGATCCACGCTCAGCATCAACCACTCGTTCATTGGCGGCATCGACAGCGTCGACAGCGCCATCCGCGTGGCCTCGACCCAGGCCGAGCTGACGCAGCCCAGCGAGTTCACCCGCTCCTTGCTGGCGCTGGCCGACGACGCCAGGCTGACGAGCCGCGCCGCCCTCCATTCCGACGGCGACGTGCAGGTTGGCTCGGACGCACTCCTGTCAATGCAGGCAGCGCCGCAAGATGCCGCGTCGTGGACCACCTACAGCGCCGCCGCTTGGCGATTGCAAGGCGCCCATGGCGCCCTCGACGCCGGCGCGGGCACCCGCCTGTTTGGCGACATCGTCGCGGATGACGACGCCAGCATCAACCTGGGCGGCGGCGATGCCGCCATCACGTCCGAGTCCACCGCTGCCGCGGTCTACGCTGGCGCTGTCAGCGCCAACCAGGCGGGCATGCGGATCCACGATGACGGCCACTGGTTCATCACCGGGGACTCGGCCTTGAATCGGCTACAGGCAAGCAACGCGCTACTGAGTTTCGGTGACAGCCGCCTGCTCGACCGCGATTTCCCGCCGCAGGCGAATTCCGCCAAGGCGTTGGCCATGGGCCTGATCGAGGCCACGCCCGCGAATCCGCCTCATGCCCTGACGGTCGACACGCTTGCCGCATCCGACAGTGTCTTTGTCTTTCGCGTGGATCCCTATAGCGGCGCCCATGACGAAATGACCGTCACCGCGCTGCTCGAGGGCAGCGGCAACCGCTTGCGGGCCGCCTATTCCGGCCAGGCGCAAGCCAGCGGTCCGGCACAAGCCAGGGAAACCCTGGTGTTCAGCGCACCCGCCGCCACGCCCGCGGATCGCTTTGCGCCGGAAAAGTACTTCGTCAAGAGCGATGCCTCCGACACCCCTGCGTCAAGCGATCCCTGGCGCAGCGGCCTGGCGGTCAGCCATGCGGCCGATCAACGGCAATGGTGGCTCATCAGCATGAGCGACGAAGCGCCGTGGAAGCTGACGGAGAATCGCGAGTTCGACTTGTTGCACCTGCCGACGGCGGAAAGGGTGGAGTTGTCGCAACCCGGACCGGCATGGACCCCGCATGCACTGCGGGTCGACACGCTGATTGCCAGCGGCGTGCGCTTCGCCATGACCGCCAGGCCGCAGACCCACGAAAGCGACAGTATCCATATCGCCTCCTTGGCGCAGGGCGACGACAACCGACTGGACCTTACTCTCCTCGTGCACGATCCGGTCCCCGCCGACGACAGCGGTGTCTTGCTGTTGGCGACAGCGCCCGCGGCCACGTTGGACAGCTACTTCAAGTCGGGTCCCGTCACGCAGGGACTCACGCTCTACGTGCCCAACCTTGAGATCGTCAGCACCGACACGGAGAAAAGATGGCAATTGACGTACAGGGCGGTCGAACCGGTCGTCACGCCCGACCAGACGCCGCCCCCCGACGACGCGCCTGATGCGGCCACGCCTGACGAGGGCAATTCTGCCGAAAAACCGGCGGAGCCGCCGGTCGAAAAGCCCGCTGACCCGCCCGCCGAAAAACCGGCGGAGCCGCCGGTCGAAAAGCCCGCAGACCCGCCCGCCGAAAAGCCGGCGGAGCCGCCAGTCGAAAAGCCCGCAGACCCGCCCGCCGAAAAGCCGGCGGAACCGCCCGCCGAAAAACCTGCGGAACCGCCAGTCGAAAAGCCCGCTGAACCGCCCGCCGAAAAACCGGCGGAACCGCCGGTCGAAAAGCCCGCGGACCCGCCCGCCGAAAAGCCGGCGGAGCCGCCAGTCGAGAAGCCCGCTGACCCGCCCGCCGAAAAACCGGCGGAACCACCAGTCGAAAAACCCGCTGACCCGCCAGTCCAAACCCACAGGCCACACGCCGGGGGACTGTCGCTGTTCACGCCGTATTCATTGAGGCTGTCCGAACTGGGCATCCTGCGGTCGCGCGACGAGATCATCGGCCGCTTGCGCCAAGCCGGCATCGTCGCGGACGACGACATCGTCAACCAGATCAACGCGGTACGCCAGCAAATCAACCGCACCGCCGCGTTGGCCAGCCTGCCGAAGATCGCGTTCGTGCTGGAAACCAACCAGCTCAACAAACGCCTGGGCGACGTGCGTCAATTGCACGAAGCAGCCGGACTATGGATCAAGACCAGCCATGGACAGGCCGATTATCAGCAAGTGCGCCTGAAGCACGATACGCTGCAGTTGGGCGTGGACCGCAAGGATGGCATGCAGTTGTACGGCGTCATGGGAAGCTATACCCAAGGCTCGGGGCATGGCGATGCGGGCCTGTCGGAAAAGCACACCACCGGCGGCATCGGTGTCTACTATGCCTTGATCAACGAGGACGGCCCCTTCGTCGACTTCATCGCCAAGTACCTGAGGACCAACCATACCTACCACATGCCCGCCAATCTTCGCATCGAAGGGCATGGCGCGCACTCGAATTCGGTGCTGGCCAGCGTGCAGGCGGGATGGCGGATGAACCTGTTCAATGATCGCGCCTTCATTGAACCGTCAGTGGAAGTGGTCACGGGCTATACGAGCGGCTACACGCTGCATGGCGACAAGAGCACCGTCGACGTACGGGTCAATGCCAGCGCGCCGGTCTATGCCAAGATCGGCGCCGCCGCCGGGTTGAATTTCCAGTCGGACGAACAACGCGGACTGACGCTTTCAGCCGGGCTGTTCCGGCTTCAGAATCTGCGGCGCGGCGGCAGCGTCGATGTCCTGAACAACAGCGTCCGAGGAGATATGCTGCGCACACCGATGGCTGACGACAGCCGCTATCTGGTCAATGTATCGCTCAATGCCAGGCTGTCGCCCAACTGGCGTTTCTATAGCCAGGTGGAAAGCAGCTTTGCCGGCAAACTGAAACACGACTACAGCGGCCAGGTCGGCGTGCGCTATCAGTTTTGAGGCGGAAAGGTTGGCCGGTCGGTCGGGCGGGCGCAGGCCCTGCGGCATCCCATTATCAGACCTGGGTTCGGACCCTGATCCATGACAATGGGCGCTTTCGCTTATCGTGTTGAAAGCGCCGCATGGGCTGGAAATCTCTGTCACCTGGCCGCAACGCCCTCCCCTCCCTCCCGGCCAGCCCGGCAAGACCTGATCCACGCGACAAGCCGGGCCGCCATGGCGCGCCCCGCCTGACCTTCCGGCCGATCTGCCACGGGCTGTCGATCCTGGCGGGTCTGCTGGCAGCGGCGCCGTTGCAGGCCGCCATGGTCGGCACGGATCTGCCTTACCAGACCTATCGCGACTTCGCGGAGAACAAAGGGGAGTTCCGGCCCGGCGCGCAGGGCATCCCGCTGCATGACAAGGCCGGAGCGCCCTACGCGATCCTGGACCGCGCGCCCATGATCGATTTCAGCGTGGCCGACACCTCGGGCATCGCAACGCTGGTGGCGCCGCAATACGTCGTCAGCGTCAAACACAACGGCGGCTACGCCGGCGTGGCCTTTGGCTATCGCGGTGATACCCGCTATACCCTGGTCAACCGCAACAACCACCGTTGGGAGGACTTCCATTCCCCGCGCCTGAACAAGGTCGTGACCGAAGTGTCGCCCATCGCCATGACCGACGCCGGCGATGCCGCCGGAACCTATACTGACCTGTCCCGCTTCCCGGTGTTCTACCGGGTCGGCTCCGGCGTGCAGCGGGTCCAGGACCGGTCCGGCGTGCGCACACGCATCGCGGGCGGCTACGCCTACCTGACCGGCGGCACGGTGGGATCGCCCGAGGATTCCTACTGGTTCCTGAGGGCGCTGCCGGGCGCCACCTACTCGCCCAAGCAGGGTCCAATGGCCTCATACGGCGGGCCCGGTGACAGCGGCTCTCCGCTGTTTGCCTGGGACGCGCAACGCGGGCGGTGGACCCTGGTAGCGGTGCAGACCGGCTGGTCTGGCGAGGCCGCGACGCTCAGCGCGTTCAATGTGATTCCGGTCCCGGACGTCATGGATGTCATCGACGGCAAGACCGATGCGCCGGTGGTCACCCAAAGGCCCGATGACGAGATTCATTGGACCTACGACAGGGCCAGCGGAACCGGCGCATTGAGCCAGGCGGAGAACGCCTGGACCATGCATGGCAGGTTCGGGGCGAATCAGGCCGCCGCGCTGGATCACGGCAAGGATCTGGCCTTTCGCGGCGGCGGCATCGTCACGCTGGAAAGCACGGTCGACCAAGGCGCCGGCGCCCTCACATTCGACGGCCGCTACGCCGTCAGGCCCACGGATACCCAGACCTGGCGAGGCGGCGGCATCACGGTGAACGCGGAAGCGTTCGTCGACTGGCAGGTCAACGGCGTGGAGGCCGACAGCCTGCACAAGCTGGGCGCCGGCACACTGAAGATCAGCGCTTCAGGGATCAACCCGGGCACGTTGAACATTGGCGATGGCACCGTCATCCTGGCGCAACGCGCCGATGCCAGCGACCGGGTTCAGGCCTTCGCGGCGGTCCGCATCGTCAGCGGCCGCCCAACCCTGGTGCTGGCCGACAGCCGCCAGATCGATCCGGACAACATCCAGTGGGGATTCCGTGGGGGCAAGCTCGACATCAACGGCAACGATCTCACCTTCCATCGATTGAACGGCGCCGACGCCGGCGCCGTGCTCACCAATAGCGGTTCCCCCGCCACCGTGAACCTGGCCTTCGACCCACCCGGCGGCGCCAATGCCACGACCCTCTGGCACGGCCATTTCACCGGCAATCTCGACATCGCCAACACCGCCACGCCGCAGGGCCGCTTCGCCATCGACGGAGGTATCGACAGCACTGGCGCGTTCATCCAGCAGAACGGCCTGCTGTACCTGCAAGGGCACCCGCTTGTCCACGCCGCCAATACCGCCGCCGTCGCGGACAAGCTCAAGTCCATGGGCGATGACTCGCTGCGGACCCGCCCCGTCTCCTTCGCTCAGCCCGACTGGGAAACGCGCCACTTCCGCATGGCATCGCTGCAACTGCGCAACGCGCGCCTCCATCTCGGCCGCAACGCCGTGCTCGCCACCGATATCCTCGCCGATAATTCCATCGTCACCCTGGGCAGCGCCTCTGTCTTCATCGACCTGAACGACGGCACCGCCATCAATACGGCGCCGGCCGCCGGCGAATCGAGGGCTGGCACAGACGCCGGGACAAGCAGATTCGAGGGAGGGGTGACCCTGGCGAACCACTCCACCCTGCACATCGCGGAGCGCTTCAACGGGGGCATCGACAGCGCCGATAGCGAAACGCATGTCTCTTCCCCCCACGCGGTGCTCGACCGCCACAGCGTATTCACCCGCTCGCTGCTGAACCTGCGCGAGGACGCCAGGGTGACAAGCCATGCCGGCCTCGCCTCGGATGGCGAAGTGCGCGTGGGGGCCCGCGCCATCCTGTCGATGCGGGCGGCGGCGGTCCCCGCCCTTCCCGCAACGACCTACTCGGCCGAATCCTGGAGACTGAATGGTCCGGATGCCAGCCTCGAGGCGGGAGCCGGCACCCGCCTTGCCGGCAACATTGTGTCCGACGATGCCGCGCACATCCGCCTTGGCGGTGGCGAATCCGTCGGCCCGACCGCGCCGCGCGCCGCTTACCTCGGCGACATCGCCGCGCCCGCGTCCGACGTGACCATGCAAGACCTGTCCTGGCAGGTGAGGTCCACGTCGTCGGCGAAATCGTTGCGGTTCGATCGTGCCGACCTGGCTCTCGCTGGTGCGTCCGACTTCAGATCGCTGGACGTCGACGTCCTGACCATGGACGACAGCCAAGTGTTCATGCGGACCGACGGGCTGTCCGCCGACCGCATCACGGTCAGGCAGTCCCTGGCGGGCCGGAACAATGCGCTGCACGTCCTGCTGGCCCGGTCGCTGGCCAGCCTAACCCCCTCGCCCACGCCCCTGGTGACAGCCCCGCCCGGCACCCGTGGTGACGTTTTCACCCTGGACGCGCCCACGCGCGAACTCGGCTTTCATCGCCTCACCCCGCAAGTCGCAGTCGTCGCCACCGACACCGCGACACAATGGGTGTTGCAAGGCTTCGCGCTGAAGCGGGACGAAGCCGCGCTCCAGGGCGGCACGGGACTGACGGACGTCGGCCGCCAGAACTTCCTGACCGAAGTGAACAACCTCAACCGGCGCATGGGGGATCTGCGTCACGCCCAGGGCAATGCCGGCGGCTGGGCGCGCCTGATGAACGGCTCAGGCAGCTCGGCGCGCGGGGGATCCACGAGCCGCTATACCCATTTGCAACTCGGCGCCGACCGGAAGTTCGCTTTTGCCGGGGCCAACGTCTACGCCGGCGCCACCATGACATTCACCGACAACCGCCATAACGGCCGGGCCTTCTCGGGCAAGACCCGATCCTCGGGCGGCGGTCTTTATGCCTCCGCCCTGTTCGATGCCGGATGGTATGTCGACGTGATCGGCAAATACGTGCTCAACCGCAACCACTATGGGATGCCGGCCATGGGCCTGGCGGCGCAGGATTACGGCGGGCATTCCTGGTATCTGGGCGCGGAAGCCGGACGGCGCATCACCCTGGTCGACCGCGCGTTCGTCGAACCCCAGGTCGAGCTAGTGTACGGCACGGTGCCCGGCCATCGGTTCGATTGGCAATACCACGGCGCCAACGTCAGCGTACGGCAGGGACGCTTCACCCCCCTGATCGGGCGCGTGGGTTTGGCGGCCGGCAAGTCCTTCGAGGGCACGGCGTGGCAACTGACCTCGCTGGCCGCCCTGAGTTACCAATTTGACCTGCGCGCCCCCGGCGCGACGTCGTTGCGCGACGATCTGGGGCAGATCCACGCCAGCCACGGCAAGGATGGCAGGATGTTGATGGAGTTGGGAGTGAACGCCAGGATCAGGGGCGGCACCCGCCTCAGCTTGAGCATGGAACGTTCCGCCTTCGGCAGATACAACACGGACAAGGCGATCAACGCGAATATCCGCCACGCCTTCTGATCGGCGCCAGGCCGGGCGGCGGCCTGACCGCGGCCGCCGCGATCGGGCCGCCGCCCGCCGCGTTACTTCGGCAGGTCGCGCGACGGCTTGACCGGCGGCCGCGGATCCAGCGGCATGTAGCTGGCGCACGAGCTCATGCCGTAGTAGATCGCGTCCTGCATGGCGCGCATCGCCGCGGCGTCCCAGGTGCCCTTGCCCCACATCACGATGCGGGTTTCGGTGGTCTTGGGACCGGCGGCCTTCAGGTCGACCCGCGTCATTTCATTGTCGCTGTACGGGGCCAGCACCCGCACCACGGCGGACTGGGCGCCCTCGTCCAGGCTCGAGACCACGCGATAGGCGTTGTCGGTGCTGCGCAGGCAGGCGTTGGCCTGGCGCACCGTGGTGGCATAGGCGTCCTTGAAGGCAACGGGCGCCTTGAACTCGCTGTGCGGCGACGAGCCATCCTGCGAAATGCCCAGCGAGCAGCCCGCCAGCCCCAGGGCCAGCGCCGACGCCACGACCAGATTCCGAACCATGTGTTTCTCCAGATTGATAGCCGCGATTATCCCGCAAACCGGCCACCGGCATAAGTGGCCGGGGCGGTTCGACACCCCGGCCGAGGCTATGGCATTATCGATCAGTAGTCCGGCGGCGCCCGCGGCCGGGTGGAATCGTCGGAGGTATGCCTTGCTCTCATTCATGAAACACACCATCCTGGCCGCCGGTATCGTCGGCGCCTCCCTGGGCGCCAGCGCCGCCGCGCAGCCGCCCCGGGCCTACCCCCTGAAAGACTTTTTCCGCAATCCGGAACGCGGCTTCTTCCGCCTGGCCGACGACGGCAAGACCCTGGGCTTCATGCAGCCCACCAGCGTCGACGGCAAGCCGCCGCGCATGAACATCTACGTCCAGGCACTGGAAGGCAGCAAGCCGGTGGGCGAACCGCGCAAGCTGACCAGCGAGTCGGCCCGCGACATCAGCAACTTCTTCTGGAAAGGCCCCGACGTGGTGCTGTACCAGAAGGACTTCGGCGGCGACGAGAACTTCCACGTCCTGGCGGTGGACGCCAAGACCGGCAAGGTCACCGACCTGACCCCCTACGACGGCGTGCGCGCCAGCATCGAGGACGACCTCGAAGACGACCCCGACCACATCCTGATCAGTCACAACCAGCGCGATCCGCAGGTGTTCGACGTCTACCGCGTCAACGTGCACACCGGCGCCGGCGTGCTGGTGGCGCAGAACCCCGGCAATATCGTCGGCTGGCAGACCGACCACGCCGGCAAGGTGCGCGCGGCCGTCACCAGCGACGGCCTGAACACCACCCTGCTCTACCGCGACAACGAGGCCTCGGAGTTCCGCCCGCTGTTCACCACCGACTACCGCACCAGCGTCAGCCCGGCTTTCTTCACCTTCGACGACAAGAAGTTCTACGCTCTGTCCAACCGCGGCCGCGACAAGCTCGCGCTGGTGGTGATCGACCCGGCCAGCCCCGACAAGGAAGACGAGATCTTCACCCCGGACACGGTCGACCTGGACGCGGCCGGTTTCTCGCGCAAGCGCCGCGTGCTGACGGTGGCCTCCTACCAGACCGACAAGCCGCAGTACAAGTTCTTCGACGCCGAGACCGAAACCCTGTTCAAGAAGCTGTCAGCCCAGCTCGAGGGCTACCAGTTCGCCATCCAGGGCGCCAACCGCGACGAAGACAAGTTCATCGTCGCCGCCTACAACGACCGCACGCCCGGCTCGCGCTACATCTACGACGCCCGCGCCGACACCCTCAGCAAGCTGGCCGACATCAACCCGGCCATCCCCGAGGCCGACATGTCGCGGGTGCAGCCCATCAGCTACCAGAGCCGCGACGGCCTCACCATCCATGGCTACCTGACGCTGCCGGCCGGGCGCGACCCCAAGAACCTGCCATGCATCGTCAACCCGCACGGCGGCCCGTGGGCGCGCGACGGCTGGGGCTACAACCCCGAGGTGCAGTTCCTGGCCAACCGCGGTTTCTGCGTGCTGCAGATGAACTTCCGCGGCTCCACCGGCTATGGCCGCGCCTTCTGGGAAGCCAGTTTCGGCCAATGGGGCCTGAAGATGCAGGACGACATCACCGATGGCGTCCAATGGCTGGTCAAGCAGGGCATCGCCGATCCCAAGCGCATCGGCATCTACGGCGCCAGTTACGGCGGCTACGCGACGCTGGCCGGCGTGACCTTCACACCCGACCTGTACGCGGCCGCCGTCGACTACGTCGGCGTGTCCAACCTGTTCACGTTCATGAAGTCGATTCCGCCCTACTGGAAGCCGATGCTCGACAAGATGCAGGACATGGTCGGCGACCCGGTGCGCGACAAGGACCGCCTGGCCGCCACCTCGCCGGCCCTGCACGCCGACAAGATCAAGACGCCGCTGTTCATCGCCCAGGGCGCCAAGGACCCGCGCGTCAACAAGGACGAGAGCGACCAGATGGTCAAGGCGTTGAAGGCCCGCGGCGTCGAGGTGGAATACATGGTCAAGGACAACGAAGGCCACGGCTTCCACAACGACGAAAACAAGTTCGAGTTCTACGCGGCCATGGAAAAGTTCTTCACCGAGCACCTCAAGCCGTAAGGTTGGAGCCCTCCGCGGCCAACGCGCCCCCCTCGGGGCTGGCGCCTTCCCGCGCGGCGCCTTCCTCCCCCTGCTCCCGGGCCGCCTGCGGGCGGCCCGTGGCGCGTCCGCTCCAGGCCATCTCGACGCGATCGCGGCCCAGCTCCTTGGCCTTGTACAACGCCAGGTCGGCGCGGGCCAGAATGCCGTCGGCGGTGTCGCCTGGCTGGAATGTCGCCACGCCGCCGCTGACGGTCATGCGCAACGCCTGCCCCTGCAGGTACAGCGGCGAATCGCGCAGGGCATCGCAGACGCGCTGCGCCTGCACCAGCGCATAGGCGGCGTCGCAGCCGTACATCAGCAGCACGAATTCCTCGCCGCCCAGGCGGCCGAAACGGTCGCTGGCGCGCACGGCCTTGGGCACCGCCTGCGCAAAATGCCGCAGGGCGGCGTCGCCGGTCGCATGGCCGTGACGGTCGTTGATCGACTTGAAGTGGTCGATGTCCAGCACCAGCACCGCCAGCCGGCCGTCGCCGCGCTCGCAACGCAGCAGCTCATGCTCCAGCTCGTCGAGGATGCTGCGTCGGGAATAGGCGCCCGTCAGGCTGTCGAAGGTCAGCGCCGCCTGCATTCTTTCCGACAGCGCGGTCTGGATCAGCAACAGCAAGGCCAGGAACAGCGCCGGCACCGTCACCGACCCACAGACGATGAAGAACAGGCCCCAGGGCGCCGGATCCAGCAGCGACGACACCGGCACCCACCCACTGCCATACACCGCCACGCGCAGGGCATGCAGCAGCGCCAGGCCGGTCATCGCCAGCAGCACGTAGAGCACCACCCCGGGGGTCTGGATCTGCTTGCGCTGGCGATACACCACGCCGCCCGTGGCGAGCATCAGCACACAGGTGAAGGTGGAGAACACCACCATGCGGCCCACCAGGTAGTCCTGCCGGTACAGCATGGCCGCCATCGCCACGATACACAGCGCCGCCGCCAGGCCCACGCGCGCGCCCTGCGGCCGCAGGCCGAAGAACTGCCGCACGCCCACGTACACCAGGCTTACGGACGCCAGCCAGGCGGCGTTGGACACCATCACATAGGCGCCGGGCGGCATGATTTCGGACGACGCGTAAGCCAGCATCGACAGCACCGCCAGGCCGTTGGCGATTGTGAACGCCTGCACGCCGCCGACGCCGCGCGTCCGCAGCGGCAGCAGCAAGGGTAGCGCCAGGGCCGTCGCCAGCCCCCACACCAGGAAAAATAAGGAAGTCGTCATGTTGTTTACCGGCTCGCGCGTTCGCATGCGCTCGCCGTCGCTAGGTGTTGCACCGGAGGCAGTGTCGTAGTCACGTTACAGACCTGCACTTTTGACGTTTTTTGTTACTTTCAGGGCGAACCATGTGAACCCATTCCGTCGCGCGCACAACGTTCCGTGCCCGGGTTGCCCCAATACCGGCATACCGCCACGACGGTTGCGCGGTATGCGACAGAGAATACGTCAAGCTTCGTAACAACGGCGCCGCCCTTTGCACTAATTGACAGTTGGATTGACCGAAAACCCATAAAGTTCGGGCTGTTGACGGCGCCGCCAGAAGCGTCGCAACCACGCCCCACGGGCGTGGCGCGTACTAGCCATGCACTCCCTCGTGCGAGTGCGAAGGTCCCCGCAGCGGGCGCCGCGCAGTCACTACCCAACGCTCTCCCATCCGCCGCCGGCGCCCTTGCTTGCGTCCGTGCCGCGCCTTCGGCGACGCGCCCTGCGCGTCCGGCCGGCGGAGCCGTGAGCGCCCTCGTCGCAACTGCGGAAGTACTACGGATGCTGAAAGGAACAATGCCCCCCCGGGGCCACGCGGGCCCCGACATGGCGGCCGCCACGCAGGCGGCCCCGCGACAGCGCGCCGCCGCCACGGCCGTGCGCGCCTTCACGGCCGGCGCGCTGCTGGCTCCCGCCCTGGCGCTGGCCGCCCCTGGCGCCGACTATGACGCCCTGATCACGCGCGCCCGCGCCGGCGACTACGAGCCGGCGCTGGCCATGCTGCGCCAACAAGGCGCGGGCGCCGGCCGCCAGGCGATCTACGACCACATCGTCATCGCCGGCTGGGCCGGCCGGCCCGGCGAGGCGGTCGCCGCCTACGAATCCCTGCCCCGGGCCGCCGCCGTGCCCGCCGACATCCAGTTGGCGGCGGCGCGCGCCTACCGCGACCTGCGTCGCTGGCCCGAGGCCCTGGCGGCCTACCGCGCCGGCCTGAGCCGCCATCCCGGCCAGACCGCCTTCGCCGCCGGCGAGATCATGACCCTCGCCGACGCCGACCAGACCGAGGCCGCGCTCGCCGCCGGCCAGGCCTGGGTCAAGCGCGCGCCGCGCGACGCCGACGCGCGCCTGGCGTTGGCCTATGTCCATGCGCGGCTGCGCCAGCCGTATGAGGCCCTGCACCAGGCCGACCAGGCGCTGTCGATCGCGCCCGGCACGCCCTACGTGCTGCGCGAATATATCGACGCCCTCAGCCGCGCCCGCCTGGCGCAGCCGGCGCTGGATCTGGCCCGCCAGCATTCCGACCTGTTCGACGCCGCGCAGTTGCGCCGGATGGAGGGTGACGCGCTGGCCCAGCAGGTCCGGCTGGCCGCCATGCCCACCCGCACCGAGGCCGAGCGCTTCGCCATCGCCGACCGCGCGCTGGCCCGCTACGACGCGCTGATCCCCGCCTGGCAAGCCCTGGGCGAGCCGGCGCGCCAGGACGTGCTGCGCGCCCGCATCGACCGTCTGCACGCGCTGCATGCGCGGGTCCGCATGGCCGACGTGGTGCGGGAATACGAGGCCCTGCGCGCCCAGGACGTGGCGGTGCCACGCTATGCGCTGAATGACGTCGCCTCGGCCTACCTGTACCTGCGCCAGCCGGAAAAGGCCCGCGACCTCTACCGCCAGGTCGGCGCCGACGGCGCCAGCCGCGACGACGATGCCGAAGACCGACTCAACACCGAGACCGGCCTGTACTACGCGCTGGCCGAAGCCGAGGAATTCGACCGCACCGATGCCGTCACCGACGCCATCGAATCCGGCTACGCGCCCTGGCTGTACTTCAAGGGCCAGGCCACCCGCAACCCCAACGACCTCAAGCTCGAAAGCGCCCAGACCGTGGCCGCCGCGCGCCAGTTGGCCGACGACACGGTCGCCGCCGAGCAGCGCCTGCGCGGCATGGTCGAGAACGCGCCCAACAACTCGACGCTGCGCGCCGACCTGGCCTCGCTGTATCGCCGCCGCGACCTGCCGCGCGCCTCGGAACGCGAACTGAAGATGGCCGAAACCCTGGCGCCGCGCGCGCTGCAGGTCGAAAACGGCCAGGGCTTCACCGCCATGGACCTGCAGGAATGGCGCCAGGCCGAGGCGTTGTCGGCCGACACCCTGGCGCGCGCCCCCGAGAACCTGACCAGCCGCCGCCTGGCGCGCGAATGGGAAGTGCACAACAAGGCCGAGCTGCGCATCAGCGGCTACCGCGGCCTGGCCTCGGACAGCCCGGTCAACGGCAATGGCGACTTCGGCATCGACGCGGTGCTGTATTCGCCGCCCATCGACTACAACTGGCGCGCCTTCGGCGGCGGCGGCTACGCCACCGGCGACTTCGAGGAAGGACGCGGCAACTACCGCTGGTTGCGCACCGGCGTGCAATGGCGCGGCCGCGACCTGACGGTCGAAGGCGAAGTCTCGACCCACAGCTACGGCCACGGCGTCAAACCGGGCCTGCGCCTGTCGGCCGCCTATGACATCGACGACCACTGGCAGGTGGGCGGCTCGGGCGAGCTGCTGTCGCGCGAGACCCCGCTGCGGGCCTTGACCAACGACATCACCGCCAACCGCCTGACCGGCTTCGTGCGCTGGCGCGCCAACGAGCGGCGCGAATGGACCCTGTCGCTGTCGCCGTCGCGTTTTTCCGACGGCAACCAGCGCTGGGAACTGGGACTGGACGGGCGCGAGCGCGTCTACACCGCGCCGCACCTGAAGGCCGACCTGACGCTGGACCTGTCGACCCAGCGCAACAGCCGCGACGACGCGCCCTACTACAACCCGCGCTCGGACCTGATGGCGCTGCCCGGCGCGCGCGTCACGCACACGCTGTACCGCCGCTACGAAACCGCCTGGGAACAGATCGGCACCATCGGCGCTGGCACCTACACCCAGCAGGGCCACGGCACCGGCGGCGTCATCGCCCTCGGCTATGGCCAGCGCTTTCGCGCCAACGACGTGCTCGACATGGGCGCGATGGTCACCGGCATCAGCCGCCCGTACGACGGCCAGCGCGAGCGCGAACTGCGCATCGTGTTCGACCTTGCCTACCGCTTCTGAGACCGCCATGTTGCTCAAGCTATCCACCCGACTCCTGCTGGCGGCCCTGCTGCTGCTGGCCATCCTGGCGCTGACCGCCTGCGCCAAGGACATCCCGGTCTACACGCCGCCGTCCGAACGGCCCGTGGCGGCCGCCGAACAACCCTGGGTCCAGGGAAATTTCCTGGCCCTGGCCTACCACGACGTCGAGGACGACGACCCCGACCAGGGCTTTCTGAGCGTGCGCACCGACCGCCTGGTCGACCAACTGGCCTGGCTGCGCGAAAACGGCTACCAGGCCGTCTCCGTCGACCAGATCCTGGCCGCGCGCCAGGGCGGCAAGCCGCTGCCCGAGCGCGCGGTGCTGCTGTCGTTCGATGACGGCTACCGCAGCTTCTACACCCGCGTGCTGCCGATCCTGAAGGCCTACCGCTGGCCGGCGTTGCTGGCGCCGGTGGGCACCTGGATGGATACTCCCGCGGACAAGCGCGTGGACTTCGGCGGCAGCCCCGAGCCGCGCCAGCGCTTCCTGAACTGGGACGAAGTGCGCGCCATCTCGCAGTCCGGGCTGGTCGAGATCGCCGCCCATACCGACGCCTCGCACTACGGCGCGCTGGCCAACCCGCAGGGCAACACCGAGCCGGCCGCCGCGATCCGCGCCTACGACGCCAAGACCGGCCGCTACGAGACCGAGGCGCAATTCAAGGCCCGCATGGGCGGCGACGTGCGCGCCATCAGCCGCAAGATCGAACAGGTCACCGGCAAAAAGCCGCGCGTCTGGGTCTGGCCCTACGGCGCCGAGGGCGGCAGCACGCTGCGCATCGCCGCCGACAACGGCTACCAGTTGGCGCTGACGCTGGAAGACGGCCCCGGCCGCCTCGGCCGCCTGATGTCCACGCCGCGCATGCTGCTGGCCAGCGACCCGCCGCTCAAGCCGTTCGCCAACAGCATCGTCGGCATGGAAGCCACCCCCTTCATGCGGGTCGCCCACGTCGACCTGGACTACGTCTACGACCCCGATCCGGCGCAGACCGACCGCAATCTTGGCGAACTGGTGCAGCGCATCCTCGACCTGCAGATCAACACCGTGTTCCTGCAGGCGTATTCGGACCCCACCGGCGACGGCCTGGTGCGCTCGGTGTACTTCCCCAACCGCTGGCTGCCGGTGCGCGCCGACCTGTTCAACCGCGCCGCCTGGCAGTTGCACAACCGCGCCAACGTCATGGTGTACGCCTGGATGCCGGTGCTGGCCTACGACCTGGACGCCTCGATCCCGCGCGTCACGCGCTGGCAGCCCGGCCAGGCCGAGGCGCGGCCCGATCCGGACCAGTACCGCCGCCTGTCGCCGTTCGACGCCACCGCGCGCGCCCGCATCGGCGACCTGTACGAGGACCTGGCGCGCCACGCCATTTTCGACGGCATCCTGTTCCACGACGACGCCGTGCTGTCCGACTTCGAGGACGCAAGCCCCGGCGCGCTGGCGGCCTACCGCGCCGCCGGCCTGCCCGGCGACATCGGCCAGTTGCGCGCCGACCCGGACACGCTGCAACGCTGGACGCGCGTCAAGAGCCGCGCCCTGGTCGACTTCACCGCCGAGCTGACCGACCGCGTGCGCGCCGTGCGCGGCCCGCAGATCAAGACCGCCCGCAACATCTTCGCCATGCCGATCCTGGAGCCGCAGTCGGAAACCTGGTTCGCGCAGAACCTGGACGACTTCCTGGCCGCCTACGACTGGACCGCGCCCATGGCCATGCCGCTGATGGAGAACGTGCCCAAGGGCCAGGAAAACGCCTGGCTCGACCGGTTGGTCGACGCCGTGGCGCGGCGCCCCGGCGCGCTCGACCGGACCGTGTTCGAGTTGCAGGCGCGCGACTGGCGCACCGGCCCCGGCCGCCCCGAGGCCACGCCCGTCGACACCGCGGTGCTGGCCGGCTGGATGCAACGCCTGCAACTGCGCGGCGCCCGCAGCTTCGGCTACTACCCCGACGATTTCTCGCAAGACCAGCCCCGGTTGCAAGGCATCCGGCCCGCCATCTCCGAAGCCTGGTATCCCCTCCGATGATCGACCGTCTGATTGCCCTGATTATCCTGCTGGCGGTGCTGGGCGCGCCGTTCGGCTTCACCATGATGCTGACCGGCCAGGCGCTGCTGGGCTTCGTCTTCTTCTACCCGCTGTTCATGTCCGGCATGTGGATGGCCGGCGGCCTGTACTTCTGGTGGCATTGGGAACGGCGCTGGCAGTGGGGGCCCGGATCGGCGCCGCCGGCGCTGGCCGGCGATCCGCTGGTGTCGATCCTGGTGCCCTGCTACAACGAAGCCGACAACGGCGAAGAGACCCTGCTGGCCGCCCTCAACCAGCGCTATCCGAACATCGAGGTCATCGCCGTCAACGATGGTTCCAGCGATGGCACCGGGGCCATGCTGGACCGCCTGGCTGAACAGCACCCCCGCCTGCGCGTGGTGCACCTGGCGCAGAACCAGGGCAAGGCCATGGCGCTGCGCATGGGCGCGCTGGCCGCGCGCAGCGAATACCTGGTCTGCATCGACGGCGACGCGGTGCTCGATCCGGACGCCGCCGCCTACCTGGTGGCGCCGCTGATCGACAACCCGCGCGTGGGCGCCGTCACCGGCAACCCGCGCATCCGCACCCGCTCGACCCTGATCGGCCGCGTCCAGGTGGGCGAGTTCTCCTCCATCATCGGCCTGATCAAGCGTACCCAGCGCGTCTACGGCCAGGTCTTCACCGTGTCGGGCGTGGTCGCCGCCTTCCGCCGCGCCGCGCTCGACCGGGTCGGTTACTGGAGCCTGGACATGATCACCGAAGACATCGACATCAGTTGGAAGCTGCAGCGCGACCACTGGTCGATCTTCTACGAACCGCGCGGCCTGTGCTGGATCCTGATGCCCGAGACGCTGCGCGGGATCTGGAAGCAGCGCCTGCGCTGGGCGCAGGGCGGCGCCGAGGTGTTCCTGAAGAACCTGCGCTCGATCTGGAGCTGGCGCCACCGCCGCCTGTGGCCGCTGATGCTGGAATTCTGCCTGTCGACCGCCTGGGCCTTCGCCTTCGGCATCTCGGTGCTGCTGTGGCTCATCAGCCAGATCGTGACCCTGCCCAACAACATGCACATCGCCAGCCTGATGCCGCCCGCCTTCACCGGCATGATGCTGGCGATGGTGTGCCTGCTGCAATTCGCCATCAGCATCCTGATCGACCGCCGCTACGAGCCGGGCCTGTGGCGCGCGCTCTACTGGGTCATCTGGTATCCCCTGGCCTACTGGATGGTGAGCCTGCTCACCACCCTGGTCAGTTTCCCCAAAGTCATGCTGCGCAAGCAGGCCGAGCGCGCGCGCTGGACCAGCCCCGACCGCGGCATCAAATCACCGGACGCATCATGATCATCACGACCAAACGCTCGCGCGCGGGCTATCTGTTCGACCTGCTGCTGACCGCGGTCGGCTGGCTCGCCTTCGTCTACCTGTTCGGCGCCGGCATCGTCGCCATCCTGCGCGGCGCGGCCAGCGGGCCGCAGGCGCCGCTCTGGCCGACCTTCCTGCCGACGCTGCAGACGCTCGGCAGCTACGCCGTGCTGGCCCTGCTGAATGCGGCGGTGCTGGTGCTGTGGGCGGCCTACAACCACCTGCGCTTCGGCGGCAAGGACCGCCGCCAGCCCATCGCGCCGCTGGACGATCACCGGCTGGCGCTGAGCTTCGCCGTCACGCCGCGCCAGATCGCCCAACTGCGCGCCGCCCGCGTCGCCGTCATCCATCATGGCGGCGACGGCGAGATCCAGGCCATCGAGGCGGCCCGCCCGCGCCTGGCCGCCGTGCCGGCGGCCTGAGGGCGGATAGCGCCCGGAGCGCGCGGGCGGCCGTCACGGGCCGTCGCGCGCCCCCGCTCCTCAGGCGCGCTTGCGCTCCACGTCCGGCAGCAGCACCGCCACGATGCCCAGCAGCGGCAGATAGGCGCACGCCTGGTACACATAGCCGATGCTGGTGGCATCGGCCAGCTTGCCCAGCGCCGCCGCGCCCAGCCCGCCCATGCCGAAGGCGAAGCCGAAGAACAGGCCGGCGATCATGCCGACCTTGCCCGGCACCAGTTCCTGCGCGTACACCACGATGGCCGAAAAAGCCGACGCCAGCACCACGCCGATGATCACCACCAGCACGCCGGTCCAGAACAGGTTGGCATGCGGCAACAGCAGCGTGAACGGCGCCACGCCCAGGATCGACACCCAGATCACGATCTTGCGGCCGATGCGGTCGCCCACCGGCCCGCCCACCACCGTGCCCACCGCCACCGCGGCCAGGAACAGGAACAGGTACAACTGCGCCTCGCGCACCGACAGCGCGAACTTGTCGATCAGGTAGAAGGTGAAATAGCTGTTCAGGCTGGCCAGGTAGAAGTACTTCGAGAACACCAGCAGGCCCAGCACGCCCAGCGCGCCCAGCACCTGGTTGCGCGTCAGGCCGTGGCCGCTGCCCTCGCGCCGGGCGCGCGGCTTCAGGCGCACGCGGTTGGCGCTGTACCAGCGGCCGATGCCGGTCAGCACCACGATGCCGAACAGCGCCGCCAGCGAGAACCAGGCCACGCTGCGCTGGCCGTGCGGAATGATGAACAGCGCCGCCAGCAGCGGCCCCAGCGCCGAGCCGACGTTGCCGCCCACCTGGAACAGCGACTGCGCCAGCCCGTGGCGCCCGCCCGAGGCCATGCGCGCCACCCGCGACGACTCGGGGTGGAACACCGACGAGCCCGTGCCCACCAGCACCGCCGCCACCAGCAGCCAGCCGAACGACGGCGCCACCGACAGCAACAGCAGCCCCGCCAGCGTGAAGCCCATGCCCACCGGCAGCGAATACGGCTTGGGATTGCGGTCGGTGTAGAAGCCGATGAACGGCTGCAGCAGCGAGGCCGCCAACTGGTACACCAGGGTAATCAGGCCGATCTGCGCGAAGGACAGGCTGAACGAATCCTTGAGCATGGGATAGATGGCCAACAGGATCGACTGGATCATGTCGTTCATCAGGTGCGCCACGCTGATCGCGCCCAATACCGCGAACGCGGTGGAAGGATCGGCAACGGCGGGACTCGGCGCGGGCGCGGCGGACGCGGTGCGGTCCGGCAACGCGGCGGCGGGATTCTGGGCGGAGTTCATGGATAGGGAACGAAAAAAGAAAACGGGAATGCGTCCGACCTCACGCCGGGGCCTGGCCAGTGTAGGAACGGCGCGCTTCCAGCGTCTGACATTTTTCGTCGAGAAAGTGACAAAATAGCGTTTCCCCTACCATGAAATCGGCTTCCTCCTTTTGTCGGAAGTGACACCATGCCCACCCGGCCCGCGCGCCTCGACCCGGCTCGCAGCATCGACGCCCAGGACTACCAGGACCGCCCCCGCGACGTGACGGCGATGGCCAAGGAATTCGCCGCCGGCGCCCGCACCGGCGCCCACTCCCATCCGCGCGCCCAACTCATCTACGCCGTCGAAGGCGTGATGCGCGTCACCACGCCAAGCGGCTTCTGGGCCCTGCCGCCGCTGCGCGCGCTGTGGGTGCCGGCCGGCGTGCCGCATGGCGTCGACATGATCGGCGCGGTCTCGATGCGCTCGCTGTACATCCATGCCGACGCCGCGCGGGCCTATTGGCCGCAATGCCAGGTGATCGAGGTCAGCGGCCTGCTGCGCGAACTGATCCTGGCGCTGACCGCCGAGCCCATCGACTATCCGCTGGGCGGACGGGCCGGGCAGGTGGCCGCGCTGATCCTGTCCGAACTGACCGCCGCCCGCGTGGTGCCCATCCAGATCCCCTGGCCGCGCGACCGCCGCCTGCAGACGATCTGCGAGGCCATCCTCGACCGGCCCGGCCTGCAACGCGGCATCGAGGGCTGGGCCGGCGAGGTCGGCGCCAGCGCGCGCACGCTGATCCGGCTGTTCCAGGCTGAATTGGGACTGAATTATCGGCAATGGGTGCAGCAGGTCCGCCTGGCCGACGCCGTCTGCCGCCTGTCGCTGGGCGTACCCGTGGCGCGCATCGCCGCCGACCTGGGCTATCGCAGCCCCAGCGCCTTCAGCGCCATGTTCCACCGCGCCCTGGGCGCGCCGCCGCAACGCTATCTGCGGGCGAATGTCGCATGACACTGCAACCGGCCTTGCCGTTTGTCACGGCGCGCAATACATTTCAGCGCGCGCTTGCAGCCGGCCGCTGCGCGAAACCCGCGCGGCGCGTATGCTCAAACCCGTCCCCATATGCCTTGCCCGCGGCGCGAACCGTCCCCGCGGGCAAGTTTGGTTACCGAAACCTTCCGGCCCCGTCGCCGGTCTATAGCGTTCTGCCCTAGAATCGCCAGCAATGAGCACCCCCCAGCAATCCTCCGCCAACCCGGGCGGCAAATCGGGCTTTCCCTGGAAACGACTCCTGATCAAGGCCGGCGTCGCCGTCGCCGGCCTCGGCGTCTGCGGGGCGCTGCTGGTCGGCCTGGCGCTGGCGATCGCCTGGCCCAGCCTGCCGGACCTGCACGCCATGACCGACTACCGGCCGCGGGTGCCGCTGCGCATCTACACCGCCGACAAGGTCCTGATCGGCGAATACGGCGAAGAACACCGCAACGTGCTGCGCTTCGACGAAATCCCGGCGGTGATGCGCCAGGCCGTGCTGGCGGCCGAGGACGACCGCTTCTACCAGCACGGCGGCGTCGACTGGATGGGCATGGTGCGCGCCGTGCTCGTGAACCTCGTCAAGCAATCCAAGACCCAGGGCGGCAGCACGATCACCATGCAGGTGGCGCGCAACTTCTACCTGTCGTCCGAAAAGACCTATTCGCGCAAGTTCTACGAACTGCTGCTGACCTACAAGATTGAATCCGAGCTCACCAAGGACCAGATCCTCGAGCTCTACATGAACCAGATCTACCTGGGCCACCGCGCCTACGGCTTTGCCGCCGCCTCGCGCACCTACCTCGGCAAGCCGCTGTCCGAGGTCACGCCGGCCGAGGCCGCGATGCTGGCCGGCATTCCCAAGGCGCCTTCGCGCTTCAACCCCATCACCAACTTCCCGCGCGCCGAGATCCGCCAGCACTACGTGCTGGGCCGCATGAAGACGCTGGGCTACCTGACGCCGGAACAGACCGAAGAAGCCCTCAAGCAGCATGTGGTGATCCGCGGCGCCGACGGCGCCAGCCTGCGCGGCTTCGCCATCCACGGCGAATACCCGGCCGAACTGGCGCGCCAGTTGATGTACGGCGTGTTCCAGGAGCAGACCTACTCCAAGGGCATCGACGTCTACACCACGATCGACTCCAAGGACCAGGAAGCCGCCTACCGCGCCGTGCGCGACGGCGTGCTGGACTACACCCGCCGCGCGCCCTACCCCGGGCCGGAAGACCAGATCGAGCTGCCCGACGGCGTCGAAAAGGATGCCGCGGCATTCGACGACATCCTCGACGGCGTGCAGGACAAAACGCCCGACAGCGAAGACCTGCTCACCGCCGTGGTGCTGGCCGCCAGCCCGCAGGAAGTGACCGTGGCGCGCAGCGCGCGCGAGATCATCACCATTTCCGACAAGAAGGCGCTGGCCGTGGTGGCGCGCGCCCTCAACCCCAAGGCCGGCGACAGCCAGCGCATCCAGCGCGGCTCGGTGGTCTACATCCACAAGAACGGCAACGGCTGGGAAATCATCAACATGCCGGCGCTGCAGGCGGCGCTGGTGTCAATGGTGCCGCAGGACGGCGCCATCCGCGCCATGATCGGCGGCTTCGACTACAACCGCGGCACCTTCAACCGCGTCACGCAGGCCTGGCGCCAGCCGGGCTCGAACATCAAGCCGTTCGTCTACGCCGCCGCCCTGGAGCGCGGCCTGACGCCCGCCACGCAGATCTCCGACCAGCCCTTCATGCTGACCGCCGCGCAGACCGGCTCGAAGGACTGGCAGCCCAAGAACGACGGCAACCGCTACGAGCCGATGCTGACGCTGCGCCAGGGCCTGTACAAGTCCAAGAACATGGTCACCATCCGCATCCTGCAGGCCATCGGCCCGCAGTACGCGCAGGACTACCTGACCCGTTTCGGCTTCGACAAGGCGCGCTGGCCGGCGGTGCTGCCGCTGGGCCTGGGCGCCGGCGGCGCCACGCCGCTGCAGGTGGTCAACGGCTACAGCGTGTTCGCCAACGGCGGCTACCGCGTCACGCCCTACCTGATCGACAAGGTCACCGACCGCTCGGGCAATGTGCTGATGCAGGCGCAGCCGGTGGTGGCGGGCGACGCCGCCGCGCGCGCCATCGACCCGCGCACCGCCTGGGTCATGGACGACATCCTGCGCGGCGTCACCACCAGCGGCACCGCGGCGCGCGCGCACCAGGTGCTCAAGCGCAACGACATCGGCGGCAAGACCGGCACCACCAACGAAGCGGTCGACGTCTGGTTCTCCGGCTTCACCCCCACCCTGGCCACCACGGTCTGGATGGGCTTTGACCAGCCCAAGTCGCTGGGCACCAACGAATTCGGCAGCGGCCTGGCCCTGACCACCTGGCTCGACTACATGCAGCCGGCGCTCAAGGGCGTGCCCGAGGCCAAGCCGGCGCCGCGTCCCGACGGCCTGCTGGTGGACAACGGCGAATACTATTTCAACGAATTCCCGCCGGGCCAGGCGGTGGCCTCGCTCGACCTGTCCAGCGGCGACCCGCTGACCGACTTCCTCAACAACAACCGCTCCACCGACGGCGTCGACAACTCGGTGCGGCCCCTGCCCGCGCCGGGCGCGACGCTGCCGCCGGCGACTCAGCCCCAGGCGGGCGCGCCGCAGCAGACGCCCGTGCAGCAGACGCCCGCACAGCCGGCGCCGGGCCAGCAGGCGCCGGTGGCGCAGCCGATTCCGATCCCGGCCGCGGGCAGCGGCACGCTGGGCGGCGCCTTGGGTGGCGCTTCCGGGGGCAACCCGGGCGGCGACGGCGGCAACACCCCGATCCCGCCGATCCCGGTGCCGCGCGTCGACGCCGACATCCCGGCCCGCGCCAGCGCCGTCAACGGCACCGGGCCGCTGGCCGCGCGGCCGCTCTAACCCCCCCGATCCGCCCGGGAAAGACCGGCTTGCCGGCGCGCGCGCGGATCAACTATGATCCGGAATAATTCGCATTCCGGATCATGGGATGCGCCGCGCCAACGCCACGCCAGTCCATCATGTCCGCGACCGGGACCTCTCCCCAGCCCATCGAAGTGCTTTACGGTGACCACCACGGCTGGCTGCGCGGCTGGTTGCGCAAGCGGCTGGGCAACGCCTTCGACGCCGCCGATCTGGCGCACGACACCTACGTCCGCATCCTGGCCTCCGGCGCCACGCCGCAGCCGGACCAGTCCCGCCGCCACCTGACCCAGATCGCCAACGGCCTGCTGATCGACCTGTATCGCCGCCGCGGCATCGAAGCCGCCTACCTCGAGGCCATCGCCGCGCTGCCGGTGGCGCTGGCGCCGTCCGAGGAAGTCCGCGCCCTGGCGGTCGAGGCCCTGATCGAAGTCGACACCATCCTGCACAAGCTGCCGCCCAAGGCCCGCATGGCGCTGCTGCTGTGCAAGCTCGACGGCCTGAGCTACCGAGAGATCGCCGAACGGCTGCACGTGTCCGTCTCCTCGGTCGAGAAGTACGTCGCGGCGGCGCTGCTGGCGTGCTACCAGGCCCTCTACAATGGCGCGCACTGACGCGGCCGCCGGCCAGGGGCCGGCGATCGATCCCGCGGTCGTGCGCCGCGCCTCGGCCTGGATGGCGCGGCTGTGGTCGGGCGAGGCGAGCGCGGCCGACCGCGCGGCCTGTGACGCCTGGCTGGCCGCCCATCCCGACCACCTGCGCGCCTGGCGCCGCCTGCAGGTCATGGACGCCAAGCTGGCCGGGGTCTCCGAGCCGGCCTCCCGCACGGTGCTGCTCGACGCTCGTCCGCAGGCCTATGCCGCGCGCCGCAAAGCGCTGCGGACACTGGGCATCGCGGTGGCCACCACCGCCGGGGCCACCCTGCTGTGGCGCGAAAGCGGGCGCTGGGGCATGCTGGCCGCCGACCACCGCAGCGCCGTCGGCGAGATCCGCGACATCACCCTGGCCGATGGCTCCCGCGTCGTGCTCGACAGCGGCTCGGCCATCGACGTGCGCTTCGACCGCCACGAGCGCCGCATCCTGCTGCTGGCCGGGGAAATCCTGGTGTCGACCGCTGTCGATGCCCAGGGCAGGCCGTTGCGCGTGCAGAGCCGGCAAGGCATGGTGCAGGCGCTGGGCACCCGCTTCACCCTGCGCGACGCCGGCCCACAGGCGCACCTGGCGGTCTACCAGGGCGCGGTCGACGTCTATCCCGGCGCGGCCGCCCAGGCGGTCCTGCGGGTGCATGAGGGCGAGCGCACGCGCTTCGACCCGCAGCGCGCCGAGCCGCCCGCCGCGGCGCGCGAGGCCGACGCCGCCTGGACGCGCGGCGTGCTGCTGGCCGAGGACATGCGGCTGGCGGACTTCACCGCGCGGCTGGCCCGCTACCGCAGCGGCTTCCTGCGCTGCGACCCGGCCGTCGCCGAGCTCCGCGTCACCGGGGTCTTCCCCCTGCGCGACACCGACCGCGCCCTGCACAACCTGACGCTGGGCGTGCCAGTCGACATCCACACGCTCAGCCGCTATTGGGTCACCGTCGGCCCCCGGGCAGCACGCTAGGGCGCATCGACCGCCAGAAGCGCCCCGCGCAAACCCTGGCCCCTGTTGCAATTTTTGTTGGCGCGGCATTGAGGAAATCGCCCGCTCGTCCGGAAGACATAGCAGTCGCAACACTTTCTTCCGTACTTTCTGGGATCGACCCGATGGCGAGCCGCCACCTTTCCTCTCCGTTCCGCATCACCGCGCCCCTCTCCGCGCGGCCCACCGCCCCCCGCCTGCTCCCGCGCCGCGCCGCGCTCTGCCTGGCGCTGGGCGGCGCCCTCCTGGCCACCTCGCCGGCGCCAGCCCAGGTAGCGCCTGCGCCCGCCGGGACGCAGACACCGGTGCGCACCTACCAGATCCCATCCGGGCCGCTGGACCAGACCCTGACCCGCTACACCAGCGAGGCGGGGATCGAGCTGTCGGCCGACGGCGCCCTGACCCGCGGCAAGACCAGCCCCGGCCTGAACGGCGCCTATTCCGTGCAGGACGGCTTCGCCACCCTGCTGCAGGGCCAGGGCCTGCGCGTCGTGCGCGGCGCCAACGGCGCCTATGCGCTGCGTCCGGCGCCCACCGCCGACAGCCCCGCCACGCTGCCGGCCGTCACCGTCACCGGCCGCCCCGAAACGGCCTGGAGCCCGGTGGACGGCTATGTGGCCAGCCGCAGCGCCACCGGCACCAAGACCGACAGCAGCATTCTCGAAACGCCGCAGTCGATCTCCGTCGTCACCGCCGATTTCATCCGCGAAACCGGCGCCTCGCGCCTGAAGGAAAGCCTGGCCTACACCCCGGGCATCAACACCCTGCCCTGGGGCGCCGACACGCGCTTTGACTGGACCATCATCCGCGGCTTCGACGCGCAGACGCCGGGCTACTACCTGGACGGCCTGCAGCTGCGCAACAACAACAGCTGGGCGGTCTGGCAGACCGAGGTCTACGGCGCCGAGCGCATCGAGGTGCTGCGCGGCCCGACCTCGGTGCTGTACGGCCAGAACGGCGCGGGCGGCATGATCAACGTCGTCAGCAAGCGCCCCACCGACGAACCCCTGCACGAACTGGAAGCGCAGGTCGGCGACCATTCGCGGCGCCAGGTGGCCGGCGACTTCTCGGGCCCGCTGGATGACAACGGCAAGGTGCTCTACCGCATCACGGGCCTGGCGCGCGACGCCGAGCTGCCCGCCAGCGGCCTGCCCAACGACCGGTTCTTCATCGCGCCGGCGCTGACCCTCAAGCCATCGAGCGACACCACCCTGACCCTGCTGTCGCACTATCTGCGGGTGCGCGACGGCAGTTCCTACGGCAGCTTTCCCGAGATCGGCACGCAGCTACCCAATCCGAACGGGAAATTCTCGCGCAATACCTATGTGGGCGAACCGGGCTTCGACCGCTTCAACCAGGAACAGTGGATGGTCGGCTATCTGCTGGAACACCGCCTGAACGACACCTGGACCGTGCGCCAGAACACGCGCTACGGCTACACCAGCGTCGATTACCGCCAGGTCTACGTGCGCGGCGGCTTCGCCACGGTCAACCCCGCCAACCCGGACGACCCCGCCAACTTCCGCCTGCTGGAACGGTTCCCGTTCGGCAGCCAGGAAAACGCGCGGCTCTTCACCATCGACAACCAGGCGCAGGCCAAGGTCGCCCTGGGCGACTGGACCCACACCTTCCTGTTCGGACTGGACTACCAGCGTTCGCGCAATTACCAGCGCACCTACAACGACGGCGTGGTCGCGCCCATCGACGGCTATTCGCCGTCCTACGGCAGCCCGGTCGAGACCGCCGCGCCCTGGTTCGACGCCACCACCCGGCTGGCCCAGACCGGCTTCTACCTGCAGGACCAGATCAAATGGGGCAACTGGGTGGCCACGCTCGGCGGCCGCTACGACAAGGCCAGCGCGGACGTGGACAGCAACATCGACGGCTCCCGCACCAAGATCTCCGAGCACTATTTCAGCAAGCGCGCCGGCCTGGTCTACCTGCATCCGAGCGGCATCGCGCCGTACTTCAGCTACGCCGAATCGTTCTCGCCCACCGCCACCATCGACCCGGTGACCAACAGCCCGATGCGGCCGGAAACCGGGCGCCAGTACGAACTCGGCATCCGTTACGAGCCGCCCGGCGGGCGCAGCCGCTACAGCGCGGCGGTGTTCGACCTGCGGCGCCACAACTACATCACCTATACGCCCGAGTTCCTGCCCAAGCAGACCGGCGAGGTGCAGGTGCGTGGCCTGGAGTTGGAAGCCGCGTTCCGGCCGCTGCCGCAGATGAACGTGGTGGCCGCCTACACGTACACGCCCAAGGCCGAGGTCACGGCCAGCAGCACGCCCAGCGAAGTCGGCAAGCAGATGCAGGCGGTGTCGCGCAACCAGATCGCGCTGTGGACCGACTACCGCTTCGCATCCGGCATCAAGATCGGCCTGGGCGCGCGCTACACCGGACCGAACTGGGGCTACCAGGAGTCGGCCGCAGAGAAGCTGCCGGGCTACACGCTGTTCGACGCGATGATCGGCTACCAGGTACAGGGCTGGAACCTGGCGCTGAACGTGCGCAACCTGGGCAACAAGACCTATCTCAGCAATTGCAGCGCTGGCGCCTGCCGCTATGGCGATCAGCGCACGGTGCTGGCGACCGCGACCTACCGCTGGTAGGCGCGGCCGGATCGAGGGCGCGCGGCCCGCGTCAGCGGACCGCTTCCGTATCCGGCTCGGTCACCACCGCGCGCGGCCAGGCCTGCAGCGTTGCCAGGTCGAGGAAGGTGAAGTAGCCGTCCTTCCAGCCCTCGGTATCGATGTGATAGACGTTGCCCAGCGCCAGCGGCGCGGCCACGGGCGTGTGGCCCGCCACCACGGCGCGCACGCCGCGCACCCCGGTGCGGTCCAGTTGCCGCAGCCGCTCGCGCGACCACTGGCAGGCCGCGCTGGTGCGCTTGTAGCGGTCCTGCAGCGCCGATTCCAGGCGTGGCCAGAACAGCACCGGACAGTCCGCGTGCAGCAGCCCCACCGGACCGGCCGAGGTGTCCACCTCGATCGCGATGGGCAACTGCCCGAAGGCTTCCGCATAGACCTGCTGGCGGTCGGCAGGCAGGTCCAGGAACCAGCCGCCGCCGTAGCCGCGCCAGTTCACCACGTCCACCTGCCCGGTGCGCACGTGGCGCACGGCATAGTCCTCGTGGTTGCCCTGCACCGCGTAGAACCAGGGCTGCGCCAGCCACTCCAGCGCGGCCTCGCTCTCCGGCCCCCGGTCGACCAGGTCGCCAACAGAAAACAGCCGGTCGCGGCTGGCGTCGAACCCCATCCGCCCCAGGCTGTCCTGCAGGCGGGTAAAACAACCATGCACGTCGCCCACCGCGAAATCACGGCCCAGCTCGTTGCGCGGCACTTTCAGAAAACGTTGCTGCATGATGATCCAGCCCGCCCAATCGGGCCCATGTTTCTTTTTAACCCGCTTTTATACGTCCCCGATTACACCTGGCTTTCACACGCGCATTCGCAAAATTGCGTTACGAGAATAGCTATTATTCGTGATAATGTTCCGTCTTTCCCAAAATCCATCCTGAAGGGGGCCGCGCCAGCCGCCCCGCCGTCGCCATGACCGCCGCCTCCACCATCAAAACCTGGTACCTGGTCCACAAGTGGACCAGTCTGGTCTGTACGATCTTCCTGCTCATCATCTGCCTGACCGGCCTGCCGCTGGTGTTCCACCACGAAATCGAGCACTGGCTCGACGATGCCAAGCCCTTGTCGGACGTGCCCGCCTCCACCCCGCCGGCCAATCTGGACACCCTGGTCGAGCGCGCCAAGTCCATGTATCCGGGCGAAGTGGTCGACTACCTGTTCTTCGATCCCGACGAACCCCAGGTCTACGTCGGCATGGCCAAGAAGCCTGGCGACGGCCAGGTCTCCGGCCACGCGGTGCGCATGGACGGCCGCACCGGCGACGTGCTGCTCGATGGCCCGCTCTACACCGAAGACAAGTTCTCTTTCATGGGCATCATGCTGGCCCTGCACGTCGACCTGTTCGCCAGCCTGCCGGGCGAGCTGTTCCTGGGCTTCATGGGTCTGCTGTTCTGTATCGCCATCGTTTCCGGCGTGGTGCTGTACGGCCCCTTCATGAAGAAGCTGGAATTCGGCACCGTGCGCGCCGGCCGCTCCACCCGCCTCAAATGGCTCGACCTGCACAACCTGCTCGGCATCGTGACGCTGGTGTGGGCCTTCGTGGTGGGCCTGACCGGCGTCATCAACGAACTGTCCACGCCGCTGTTCCGCCTGTGGCAATCCACCGAACTGGTGCGCATCCTCGAACCCTACAAGGGCCAGGGCGTGCCCGCCGAACTGTCGTCGGCCCAGAGCGCGGCGGACACCGCGCGCAAGGCCCTGCCAGGCAACGAAGTGTCGTTCATCGCCTTCCCCGGCAACGCCTTCGGCAGTCCGCACCACTACATCACCTGGATGCGCGGCGCCACGCCCCTGACCTCCAAGATGAACACGCCCGTGCTGATCGACGGCCGCAGCGGCGAGCTGACCACCATCGCGAAAATGCCCTGGTACCTGACCGCGCTGGAATTGTCGCGTCCGCTGCACTTCGGCGACTACGGCGGCCTGCCCCTGAAGATCATCTGGGCCGTGCTCGATCTGATCACCATCGTGGTGCTGGTCAGCGGCCTCTACCTGTGGCTGGCGCGGCGCCGCGCCACCGAAGCCCGCATCGCCGAACTGGTGCGCAAGCACCAGGCCGCCGCCACCCCGCAACGGAGTCCCGCATGAACAAGAAATCCCCGCGCGGCTTCCTGTTCGTCTGGGGCGTGCCGATCCTCCTGGGTGTGCTCAGCATCTTCGGCCTGCTGGCGGCGCTGCTGGGCACCGGCGCCTGGCACTGGGCCTCGTGGACGGCGCTGACCATCCTGCTGGTGGTCATCGTGCGCTACTGGTTCTTCCCGCCCAGGCAACCCGAGGCGTAGGGCCGGTCGATACGGGAATCCGCCTCGCGCAAGCCCCGGGCACGCCGGCGGCGCCCGCCGCCCGCGTCCGTCCTACTTGCCGAACTTCTCCGGATCGGGTCCCAGGCGGGGCCCTTCCTTGATGGCGTCGATCGCCGCCATCTCCGCGCCCGACAACTCGAAATCGAACACGTCGATGTTCTCGCGGATGCGCGCCGGCGTCACCGACTTCGGGATCACGATCAGGCCGTGCTGCAGATGCCATCGCAGCGTCACCTGGGCCGGCGACTTGCCATGCTTGCGCGCCAGCTCCAGGATGGTCTTGTCCTGGGTGATCTTGCCTTGCGCCAGCGGACTCCAGGACTCGGTGGCGATGCCATGCCTGTCGTGAAAGGCCCGCAACTCGCGCTGCGCGAAGCCCGGATGCAGTTCGATCTGGTTGACCGCTGGCGTGACGCCGGTGGCATCGATCAGCCGTTCCAGGTTGGCCTGGGTGAAATTGGACACGCCGATCGAACGGGCGCGGCCGTCTTCCTTCATCTCGATCATGGCGCGCCAGGCGTCCACGAACTTGTCGCTGCCCGCCACCGGCCAGTGGATCAGATATAGGTCCACATAGGCCAGGCCGAGCTTTTCCAGGCTTTCATCCATCGCCTGGTGGGCGGCATCGAACCCGTGCCTGTCGTTCCACAGCTTGGTGGTGATGAACAGATCCTTGCGCGCCACGCCCGCCGCGCGCAGCCCGGCGCCCACGCCGGATTCGTTGCCGTAGATCGCGGCGGTGTCCACCGAACGGTAGCCGGCCGCCAGCGCTTCCTTGACGCTGGCCGCGGCCTGGTCATCGGGCACCTGCCACACACCCAGGCCCAATTGCGGAATCTTGCCGCCGTCGTTCAGTTTCACTGTGGGTACCTTCGCCATAACACCCTCCGAAGCTTGCGACGCGACGCTCGCACGGCGAAATCGCGCCAGGTCGCGCAGCCAGGGATGTTGCCGGGCGTACCCCTGGCCTACCGTTGATAACGGGCCCGCCCTGCTGCGCCCGTATGGAAAAACAATGCGAAAACCGGATGGAAAACCCCCGGGAGTGATACGTCCATCCCAGGGGTTTTCAACTAGATCATAGCGCTGGTGCCCGATAATGGGCCTTTTCGGGGCCTGTCACCCCCACTGGAACCCTGGCCCGCCCCCGCCTGAGCAGCTCTCGCCCCCATGACCGCACCTGATTCCCGCACGCCCGGCCGCGGTGGCTTCGCCACCCTGCGCACCCTCTTTCCGTACCTCTGGCCGCCCGGCCAGGCAGGCCTCAAGGCGCGCGTGGTGGCCGCCCTGCTTTGCCTGTTCGCCGCCAAGGCGGCCACCGTGTACGTGCCTGTGCTCTACAAGCACGCCATCGACGCACTGGGCCAGGGCGCGCCGGGCGCGGTGACGGTGCCGCTGGGCCTGATCCTGGCCTATGGCGGCGCGCGGGTCCTGTCCCTGCTGTTCTCGGAACTGCGCGATGCCCTCTTCGCCCGCGTCGGCCAGCACGCCATCCGTTCGGTCGGCCTGCGCATCTTCCGTCACCTGCACGGCCTGGCGCTGCGTTTCCACCTGACACGCCAGACCGGCGGCCTGACCCGCGCCATCGAGCGCGGCACCAAGGGCATCCAGACGCTGCTGTCGTTCCTGCTGTTCAACATCCTGCCGACCTTCTTCGAGATCGGCCTGGTCTGCGTCGTGCTGTGGCGCATGTTCGACGCCTGGCTGGCGCTGGCCACCGGCGCGACGGTGATCCTGTACATGGCCTACACGCTGGCCGTCACCGAATGGCGCGCCAAGTTCCGCCGGCTCATGAACGAAACCGACTCCGAGGCCAACACCAAGGCCATCGAGAGCCTGCTGAACTACGAGACGGTCAAGTACTTCGGCAACGAGGAACACGAAGCGCGCCGCTACGACGCCTCGCTCACCCGCTACGAGCGCGCCGCGGTGCGCAGCCAGGTGAGCCTGTCGATCCTCAACGTCGGCCAGGCCATCATCATCTCCGCCGGGCTCACGCTGGTGATGTGGATGGCCGCCAACGGCATCGCCGCGGGCCGCTACACCCTGGGCGACTTCGTGCTGGTCAACACCTACCTGCTGCAGTTGTACTCGCCGCTCAGTTTCTTCGGCTTCATCTACCGCGAAATCAAGCAGGCCATGATCGACATGGAACGCATGTTCGAGCTGCTGGGACAGGACCGCGAAGTGGCGGACCGCCCGGACGCGCAGCCGCTGCGCGTGGAAGGCGGCGCGGTCGAATTCCGCGACGTGCGCTTTGGCTACGACGAACGCCGGCCCATCCTCAAGGGCGTGAGCTTCACGCTGCCGGCCGGCAAGACCGTGGCCGTGGTCGGCACCTCGGGCGCGGGCAAGTCCACCATCGCGCGGCTGCTGTTCCGCTTCTACGACGCCGACGCCGGCGCCATCCTGGTCGACGGCCAGGACATCCGCGACGTCACCCAGTCCAGCCTGCGCGCCGCCATCGGCGTGGTGCCGCAGGACACCGTGCTGTTCAACGACACCATCCGCTACAACATCGGCTACGGCCGTCCCGGCGCCACTGACGCCGAGATCGAGCACGCCGCCCGGCTGGCGCACATCCACGACCTGATCATGGCCATGCCCGACGGCTACCAGACCATGGTGGGCGAACGCGGCCTCAAGCTGTCCGGCGGCGAAAAGCAGCGCGTGGCCATCGCCCGCACCCTGCTCAAGGACCCGGCCATCTTCCTGTTCGACGAGGCCACCAGCGCGCTCGATACCCGCACCGAGCGCGACATCCAGGCCAACCTGCGCGAAGTCAGCCGCGGCCGCAGCACGCTCATCATCGCCCACCGCCTGTCCACCGTGGCCGATGCCGACGAGATCATCGTGCTGGAGGATGGCCGCATCGCCGAACGCGGCCGCCACACGTACTTGCTGGCCGCGGGCGGCCTGTATGCCGCGATGTGGGCGCGGCAGCAGGAAAACACCGCCGCGCCGGCCGATTGACAAGCCCCGCCCCCTGACCCAAGATCGCACCCTTTGATTCCAAGGCCTTCCATGCAGGATTCACGCATCGCTCCCGAAGTCCGCGTCTGCGCCGCCACCGACCTGGTCAATGGCGGGCTGGGCGTCAAACTGCCGGTCTCCGACAGCGCGGGGCAGACCACGGCGTTCTTCGTGCGCTACCAGGACCGGGTCCATGGCTATCTGAACCGCTGCGCGCACATGGGCGTGGAACTCGACTGGGAAGGCAGTTTCTTCACGCGCGCCGGCGACCTGATCATGTGCGCGCGCCACGGCGCCACCTACCAGCCCGACACCGGCCTGTGCGTGGGCGGCCCCTGTAAGAACGGCCGCCTCACGGTGCTGACGGTGCAGGAGCGCGACGGCGCCGTCTACTGGCAGCCCAGCGGCAAGATCCAGCCGCTGGCCAGCGGCGGCTGACCCGTCAGGCGCGTGCCGGCGCGGCCTCAGGCGCGGACCGGCGCGGCGTCAGGCGCGGGCCGGTTCGGCCGCCTGCGCCGGTTCGGCGCGATCGGCATAGCGGCGCGCCAGCACCGCGCAGACCATCAACTGCATCTGGTGGAAGATCATCAGCGGCAGCACCACAATGCCCATCTGCGAGGTGCCGAACAGCACGGTGGCCAGCGGAATGCCGGACGCCAGCGACTTCTTCGAGCCGCAGAACACCAGCGTGATCTCGTTCTCCTTGGACAGTCCCAGCTTGCGGCTGCCCCACGTCGTGATCAGCAGCACCGCCCCCAGCAGCAACGCATTGACCAGCACCATGGTCGCCAGGTCGATCGCCGGGAACGCGTGCCAGATGCCCTGCGCCACCGCTTCGCTGAACGCGGTATAGACCGCCAGCAGGATCGAACTGCGGTCCACTTTCGACAGGATGCGGCTGTTGCGCTGCGCCCAGGCGCCGATCCACGGCCGCAGCAGGCTGCCCACCGCGAACGGCAGCAGCAACTGCAGCAGGATGCGGCCGGCATCGGCCAGGCCGTGGCCCCCGCCCTGGCGATGCAGCAGCACCGCCACCAGCAGCGGCGTCAGCACCGTGCCCAGCAGGTTGGATGCAGTGGCCGCGCAAATGGCGCCCGGCACGTTGCCGCGCGCCATCGACGTGAAGGCGATCGACGACTGCACCGTGGAGGACAGCGTGCACACGAAGATCACGCCCAGCCACAGCGACGGCGTCAGCAGCCCGGGAAACACGGCCCGCAGCGCCAGCCCCAGCGCCGGGAACAGGATGAAGGTGCAGCCCAGGATCAGCGCATGCAGCCGCACGTCCTTGACCCCGGCCACGATCGCGTCCGTCGACAGGCGCGCGCCGTGCAGGAAGAACAGCAGCGAAATCGCCACGTTGCTGGCCACCATCATGAACGACGCGCCCTTGCCCACGGCGGGGAAAAAGCTGGCGAACGCCACGGTGGCGATCAGGATGAGGGTGAACTGGTCAGGCAGGAAGCGGCGCATGGCGGGAGGTTTCCGGGAAGGTTGCGGAAACTATAGGCGCGCCGCTTGCTATCGTGAAGGCCGCTGGTTACTTTAGCTGCTATCGGACTTTCCTATAAGCAGGCCGCCATGCTCAATCCGCTCTGGCTCAAGACCTTCGCCGCCGCCGCGGGCGCGCCCAGCTTCAGCGAGGCGGCGCGCCGCCTCGGCCTGACCCAGCCCACCGTCAGCGAACACATCCGCCAACTGGAGCTGGCCCTGAACCGCCGCCTGTTCCTGCGCGACACCCACTCGCTGGCCCTGACCAGCGACGGCCGCAGCCTCTTGGTGCATGCCGAGATCATCCTCGACGCGCACGAGCGCGCCGAACGGCTGTTCGACGCCCCGCGGCTGCGCGGCCGCGTACGGCTCGGCACCTCCGACGACCTGGCGATGGGGCCGCTGCCCGACGTGCTGGCCGCGTTCCGACAGGCGCATCCCGAAGTGGAGCTGGACATCACCATCGGCGTCACCAGCGACCTCTACCGCCTGCTGGACGACAACGGCCTGGACGTGATGATCGGCAAGCGCCGCCGCGGCGACCGCCGCGGCCAGACCCTGCACAAGGAGGCCCTGCTGTGGCGCGCCAAGGAAGGGCTGCGCCTGGCGTCCGACGCGCCGCTGCCGCTGATCCTGCTGCGCGAGCCGAGCGTCACCCGCACCCTGGCGCTGGATGCGCTGGCGCGCGCCGGCCGCGGCTGGCAGATCGTCTGTACCAGCACCAGCTATGCCGGCTGCCAGGCGGCCGCCCGCGCCGGCCTGGGCATCACCGTGCAGCCTTCGCACCTTTCCACCGCCGGGCTGGCCGCGCCGGCCGGCGCGCTGGCCCTGCCGGCGCTGCCGCAGGTCGAATTCATCGTCATCTCGGCGCCCACGCCCAACAAGCCCACCCGGGCCTTGACCGAGATCCTGATGCGCAGCTCGCTGACCTGAACCCCTCTCCATCGGCCTGGCCTGGCGTCCCGGCCCGGCCGGCGCGCCACGCGCAGCGCGAATGGCCGCCGCTCAAGCCCCCGGCCGGGTGTGCCGCACGCTGCCTTGCAGCGGCTGCGGTTGCTTGAGCAGGTTGAGGATCGGGCACCACTGCTCCACCGCCTCATGCACCGCCCGCACCGCCTGCGGATCGGCCGGCGACACGATGTGCGCCGTGTAGCGGATGTTGTGCGGGTAGAACGGCACCTTCTCATAGCCCGGCTTGCCGCCGCGCGGATCCAGGTCGCCTTCGATCTCGACTTCCAGCGAGTCCAGCGGCAACTCCAGCTCGGCCGCCTTGATCAGGAAGATGTGCGTCAGGCAACTGCCCAGCGATCCCAGCAGCAGCTCCGGCGAACTCGGCCCCAGGTCGTAGCCGGCGAAATCCGCCGGGCTGTCGCTCACCACCTGATGGTCGCGGATGCGTATGCGGCGCACGCCGCTGCGCCCTTCGGCGCTGACATGCGCGCGCAGCTTCACCGGCGTCACCGTGCCCGGATCACGCGCATTGCGCGCCAGCACCGCCTCGCGCTTCTGGCCCAGGTATTCGTTCAACGTACTCATCTTGCCTGCCTCGCGGTAGTAAAGGGTGAAAGGAAAAGATGCCCGGCCGCCACGCCGCGCGATGGCGCGTCAATGCCTGCGCCGCGTATCCGGAATATCGATGGGGGAACGATCCATCGCCTGCAACAGCGCGCCCAGTCCCTGGGCCGAGGTGTTCTCCATGCGCCCGCCCGGACCGCAGACGTTGTCCGCGCTGGTCCAGGCCGGCGCCGCGCCCGGCAGCCGTCGCGCCCGCAGCCAGCCGCGCCGGTCCACCATGAACTGCGCGCCCGCCAGGTCGGCCGGCGCCACGCCCGCGGCCAGCGCATAGGCCTCCCACGCCGCCTCACTCGCCGCCACGCAATCGGCTTCCGCCGCCGGCGTGCCGCCGCGCGTCAATGCGACGGTCAGCAGGCGCGGATCCAGGGGCTCTGGCGGCGCGTCGGGGCGGAAGGCCGCCACCCGCACCGGCAGGCCGCGCAGCTCCGACAACGTGACGGCGCGCCCATCGCGGCAGGCCAACGCCACCACCGGCGCCGGAATCGCCGGCATCCCCGCGCCGCCGCTGACGCCATAGGCCTGCACGCGAAGATAGTCCAGCACCAGCCAGACCTGGTCCGGCGACAGCGCCTTCCCTGGCGCCACCGCGCCGCCGTGCGCCGCGCCCTCGCGCGCCAGGCGCGCATGCAACTCGCCCTCCAGCCGGTTGTCGAACAACGCCGCGCCCAGCACGCTGGGCCAGGCGGGCAGTGCGGCCGCGAGCACGCCGCGCCCATCCGCCCGGACCCCATGGCAAGCCGCGCAATGCGCCTGGTACAGGCGCGCGCCCCGCAGCAGGTTGTCATCCGAAAACACCAGCGGCGAACGCTGATAGGACGTGTGCGTCGCCTCCGTCAACAAGAGCCGCGGCGCGGGCCAACTGGCGCTGGCCAATAATCCCGCGGCGGCCGTCAGCAATACCAGCCTGCCGCGCCGCGCGAACAAAGCCGCGGTCAGCAGCGCCAGCGCCACCAGCGTCAATCCCAGCGCCAGCCACAGGCGGCGCCAGGTGTGGCCGCTGACCGGCAGGTCGGCGTCGTAGCGCCACGCGAACGGCCAATGCGCGATCGCCAGCGCTTCATCCGACTGCCAGGCAATCGCCACGGCCAGCAACGCCGCCAGCAGCGCCATCGTGCCCAGCAGCGTGGCGCCGGCCCGGCGCCACTCGGCCCGCGCCGCGCGTTCCGGCGCGCGGCTATGCAGCCAGGCGGCGGCCAGCCCCGCCAGCAACAACAACGCCGCCGCGGCCAACGCCAGGTGTCCGAGCCGAGACCCCAACAGCCCGGGCGCCCCCTGCGTTCGCTGCCAGCCCAGCGCCACCACGCCAATCGCGGCCGCCAGGGCCAGCGCCGCCAGCACCGGCAACGGCAGGCCGGCCGTGATCGCCTGACCGTCGGCGCGTCGGCGAGCGGCGGCCAGGCACGCCAGCATGCTGGCCGGCGCCAACGCGACAGCCAGCGCCAACCCCGCGTTGCTCACCACGTCGCATCCAGTCCCAACAACGCCAGCGCGCGGCGCCGCAGCTCGGCCAGGCGCGGATCGCCGCGATGGCGCGGATACGGCAGGTCATTGACGATCTCGTCCTTGATGCGCGCCGGCCGCTCGCTCAGCACGATGATGCGCGATGCCATGAACAGCGCCTCTTCCACGTCGTGCGTTACCAGCAAGGCGGTGAAACCGCTGCGCTGCCACAGTTCCACCAGCTCGGACTGCATCGCGATCCGCGTCAGCGAATCGAGCTTGCCCAGCGGCTCGTCCAGGATCAGGATGCGCGGATCGTTCACCAGCGCGCGCGCCAATGCCGCGCGCTGCGCCATGCCGCCCGACAGTTGGTGCGGATAGGCCTGGCCGAAGGCCGCCAGGCCCACGCGCTGCAGCGCGTCGTCGACGCGGGCGCGCTGCGTCTTCAACAGACCCCGCGCCTGCAGGCCGAGCGCCACGTTGTGCCAGACCGTGCGCCATGGATACAGCGTCGGATCCTGGAACACCACGATGCGCGATGGCGATGGCCCGTCTATCGGCTCGTCATCGGCCAGCAGATCCCCCTGCGCCGGCGGCTCCAGCCCCGCCACCAGCCGCAGCAGGGTCGACTTGCCGCAGCCGCTGGGGCCCAGCAGCGCGACGAATTCGCCGGGCCGCACCTCCAGGTCAATGTCGTCCAGCACCGGCAACGCCGCGCCGTCCAGCTCGAAACGATGGTTTACGCCGCGCACCGCCAGCGCCGCGCCGCGCGCCGCGGATGCCGCAGTGCCTTCCAGTGCCGCCACTACCATTTCACCACTCCCTTCTGCCAGGCCAGCAGGCGGTCGCGCCCCGCGAACAGCAGCGTGATCAGTCCCGAGAACACCAGCGCCATCACGATCAGCGCGCCGTACATGTTGGCGTACGAGGCCCACCCCTGCGCCCACGACAGGTACCAGCCCAAGCCGGACTTGACGCCCATCATCTCGGCCGCCACGAGCACCGAGAAAGACGCGCCCAGCCCCATGAACAGTCCGACGAACACCTGCGGCAACGCCGCTGGAATCGCCACCCGCAGCACCAGAAACCACTCGCTCGCGCCCATGGTGCGCGCCACGTCGTAATAGGCGCGGTTCACGCCGGCCACGCCCGACCACGTCAACACCGTGACCGGAAACCACGTCGCCAGGGCGATCAGAAACACCGCCGCCGACCAACCCGACGGAAAGAAGAAGAACGCCATCGGCAGCAGCGCCGTCGACGGCACCGGCCCCAGGAACCGCAGCACCGGATGCACCCAGTATCCCAGGCCGCGCGACCAGCCGATCGCCACGCCCGTCAGGAAGCCCGCCGCCGCGCCCAGGCCGAAGCCATTGAGCAGCAGCCACAGCGAATTGCCCAGGCTGTCCGCCAGCCGCTTGTAGTCGGTCGCGTAGACCTCGATCAGCGACTGCGGCGGCGCGAAGAACGGGCTGGGCAGCAACGCCAGCTTGGCCGTCGCGATCTCCCACGCCCCAACCGCCAGCGCCAGCAGCACCAGCCACGGCCCGCCGCGATGCAGCGCACGCGCCGGCCGGCGCCGGCCAGCGCCGGCCACCGCCACCAGCAGCAGCAATGCCGCCAGCACCAGCGCCGCGATGCCGAATTCCCGCGTATACCCCCACGAAACGAAACCCACCTCGACGTTGGGCCAGCGCAATGTCACCGCGCCCACCGCGGCCCACAGCGCCGCCGCGACCACGCCGGTCTTCCACAGGCGCCAGGGATGCGCGGCGGCCGGCGCGCCGCGCAACGCGGCCACCGCCAGCGCGTCAGCCGAGGACATTGGGCACCACCGCTTGCGCGTACTTGTTGATGTCGAGGTTGGCGCTGAGCACCTTGATCGTCTTCAGGTCCTTGGCATAACCCACGATCTCGTCGCGCAGCGCTGCGCCGGTCGACGCATGGCCATGGCTGTGGCTGCGCAGAATCGCCGCCACGCGCTCGGCCGGCACCTTGCCCGGCACGTACGGCGCGAAGATGCGCGCGGTCTCGTCGGGGTTGGACGCGGTCCAGCGTTGCGCGTCGATCACGGCGCGCGTGATGGCCGCCGCCGACTCGGGATCATTGCGGACCAGGTCGCCGCGCAAGCCCAGCACGCAGCAGGTGCGATTCTCGTAGTCGCCCTCGATGTTGGTGGCGATCTCGCGCAGCTTGTTGTCCTCGCGCAGCGTGTAGATCAGCGGATCATCGCCCGCGATCGCATCGACTTCCCCCTTTCTCAGCACCTCGCCGAACAGGTCCTGCGGATACTGGCGCCAGTCCACCGATTCCGGATCGATGCCCAGTTGCGCCACGCGGATCGCGAAAAAGTTCTTCACCGGGCTGGCCTGGTCCGACACCGCGACGCGGCGGCCCTTCAGGTCCTGCACGCGCTTGACCGGCGAATCCGCCGCCGTCAGCAGGCGCATGCAGCCGCCATGCGTGCCCACCGCCAGCTTGACGTCGAAGCCCTGCTCCAGCGGCTTGAGCCAGCGCAGCGCCATGCCGATGCCGCCGTCGGCGTGGCCGGTGGCGATGGCTTCGAGCAATTGATCGGTCGAGCCGCTGAAATTGATGCGTTCGACCTTGAGGTTGTACTTGTCGAAGAAGCCGCGCTCCAGCGCCACCGAGACTGGCGACTGGCACACCGCGGTCTGGCTCCACGCGATCTTATAGGTGCGCGGCGCGCCATTGGCCGCCAGCACCCGCGATCCCAGCATGCCGAGCGGCGCGGCCAGGCCGGCCACGGTCGCCGCGCGCAGCAACGAGCGGCGCGAAATACCGCGCGCCGGATTGGCGCGCGCTTGGACGTTCGTATTCATCAACCTTCCTTTTGAGCAGACTGTGAATGGCGATGCTTGCCATGCGGCATCATCGGCCCGTGCTCAGGCGTTCGACAAATACAAAGTGGGGATAACAATATGGGCTGCGTCAGTCCGGCAGGTGATCCGGCACGCCGTGCTCATCCACGGACTTGACGCGATCCAGCGCGTTGCGCGCCGCCGACATCGCTTCGACCGCGCCGCGAAAACGGCGCGTCACGAAGATCTCGAAGGCCAGGCTTTCCGGCTCATCCGCGTCATCCTGCGTCTGGCCGTCCTCGTCCTGATCCGCTTGCGGCGCAGGCTTGGCCGCGGCATCGCCCTTGGCCGGCAACCGTCGCGTTTCCAGGAAGGCGCGCGCCGGGATGCGCCCCTCGGGTTGTGTCGCATACGCCACGACGGAAAAACCATTGATGATCTTCTCGGCCATACCGGTTTCCTTTAGGCCGCGCCAATCGGCGGCGCAGCTCGTTGTTAGCGACAACGGCCCGGCGTCGGGAAACTTAAGCGGAGGCGCGGCCGCGATTGATTGATCTCAATCGCGGCCGAGCGGCCACACAATATTCAACCGAGTCTATTTTGTCGACGATACGGCGGCCATGCGCGAGCGCACATATTGCGCCACTTGCGCCAGTACCTGCGACAGGTCCGCGCGCAGCGGCTCGAAGCCCTCATTGCGTTCGCGCGTAACCTCGTCCATGTACAGCGGACGCCGGATCTCGATCTGCAGGCTGTGGCGGTTCAACGCCGGCTGGCCGATCTGCGCAATCAACTGCACGCCCTTGTAGGGATCGTTGCGCGCCACCGTGTAGCCGCGGTCGCGCAGCGCCGTCTCGATCAGCGCGATGAATTCCGGTTCGCAGGTGGTGCCGTCGCGATCGCCCAGCACGAAGTCCGCCAGCGGATGCGCGCTCTCCCGGCCCAGGCGTTCGTAGGCGTCGTTCGGCATCGAGTGCAGATTCAGGTGCCAGACCGCGCCGAAATCGCGTTGCGCGGTTTCGATGGCCTGCGCCAGCGCCGCGTGATACGGCTCGTAGTACGCCTGGATGCGGTGGCGCACTTCGGCCAGCGACAGCTTGCGGTCGTAGATCGGCGTGGCCTTGTCCATGCGGCGCCAGATCAGGCCCTTGCCCAGGCGGGTCTTCTCGCCGGGGTCGAGCGGCTCGGGCCAGGGCTCGGCCAGCAGCTCCGGATCCAGATCGCGCAGCGTGCGGTTGGGATCGATGTAGACGCGCGGAAAGTGCGCCGCCACCAGCGTGGCGCCCAATGCCGGCGCCGCCGACCACAAGGCGTCCACGTGCGTGTCCTCGCCCTGGCGCAGTTGCGCCAGGCTGGCCGCGGCACCGAAATCGGCGGGATATCGCTCGCCGCTGTGCGGCGAATCACACACCAGCGGCAGCGCCGGCGCGGTCGGGGCATGCACGGAAACAGCTTGGAAGTCGGCGTTCGTCATCGTCAGTCAGCCTGGATGTTGGCGGCCTTGGCGACTTTGGCGTAGCGCGCCAGGGCCTGTTCGATCTGGACCTTGAATTCCTGCGGCGTGGTCGGCATCAGCGTACCACCGACGTCCTCGGCCTTCTTGCGGAACTCCGGATCCTGCATCGCCGCGCGCACGGCCTGGTTCAAGCGCTCGACCACCGCCGGCGGCGTGCCGGCCGGCGCCACCAGGCCGAACCAGCCGCCCGTGCCCATGTCGGGATAGCCCAGCTCGATGTAGGTCGGCACGTCCGGCAGCAGCGGCGAACGCTCGGCGCCCAACACCGCCAGCGGCCGCAGCTTGCCGCCCAGCACCTGCGGCAAGGTCGAGGACAGGTTGTCGGTGATGGCGTCCACCTGCCCGCCCATCACGTCATTGAGCGCCGGGCCCGCGCCGCGATACGGCACGTGCAGCAGCTTGATGCCGGCCAGCATCATGAAGTTCTCGATGTTCACGTGCCCCAGCGATCCCACGCCCGGCGAGGCGAAGCTGTACTTGTCCGCCTGGCCCTTGGCCAGGGCGACGAACTCGGCCATGTTCTTGGCGGGGACCTGCGGATTGATCGCGAAGATGCTGGGCACGGCCAGCACGTTGGCCACCGGCTCGAAGTCCTTGAGCGGGTCGTAGTTCATCTTGCGGTAGACCGCCGGATTGGAACCGTGCGTGCTCATCGTCGCCATGCCGATGGTGTAGCCGTCGGCGGTCGAACGCGCCACCTGCTCCATGCCGAGCGAACCGCCCGCGCCAGCCTTGTTCTCGACCACGATGGTCTGCTTCAGGTCGCGGCCGGCGTACTCGGCCACCAGGCGCGCCACGATGTCGGTCGAACCGCCCGCGGCGAACGGCACCACCAGCTTGATGGGGCGGGAAGGATAGTCGGCGGCGTGCGCCGGACCAGCGAAAGACAGCGCGGCGCAGACGCCGGCAAGCGCGATGCGCGCGGAACAGCCGAAAAAGCGGCGGGACATGGAGCGACTCCGGAAAAGGTGCAGGGCTTGCTGCGAGGCCGCCAGTGTCCGAACTTTACGATCCGCTTTCAAACGACTATATTGCACGCCTTCATTACCAACGCTCATGCTAGGGCCGCGCTCGCGCCCTGCTGGAACCCGTCGCGCCATGCGCCTGCATTCGCCGTCCATGTCCGAACTGCACGCCTTCATGACGGCGGCGCGGCTGGGCAGCTTCACGCAGGCGGCCGAGACCCTGTGCGTGACCCAGGGCGCCGTCAGCCGCGCCATCGCGCGGCTCGAAGCACATTTCGGCCAGCCGCTGATGCGCCGCAACGCCCATGGGCTGACCCTGACCGAAACCGGCCGCAAGCTCTACGAAGGCGGCCTGGCGCCGCTGCAGGCCATCGAGGCGCTCAGCGCCGAACTGCGCGCCGACGACCGCCGCCTGCGGCTGACGCTGTCCAGCGTGCCGACCCTGGCCAGCGCCTGGCTGGTGCCGCGCCTGCCCGACTTCCATCGGCGTCATCCCGAAATCCAGTTGGATTTCGCGGCCTACCGCCGCAACGAGGATTTCTCGGGCGCCACGCCCGACGCCAGCATCCTCTCGGGCGTGGCCGGCCAATGGCCCGGCTGGCAGGCCGACTACGTGATCGGCCGCGAAATGATCGCCATCTGCAGCCCCGCCCGGTTGGCCGCCCGTCGTGCCGCGGGCCTGTGGGACAGCCCCGCGGGCCTGCTCGGCGAGCCGTTGCTGTACCACGCCAACGGCCAGGACAACTGGGACCGCTGGTTCGAGGCCGCTGGCGTGCGCCGCGCCCCGCTCAAGCTTGCCAGCGGTTTCGACCAGGTCAGCATCCTGGTGCGCGCCGTCATGGCCGACATGGGCATCGCCGTGTTGCAACGCTGCCTGGTGCAGGACGACCTGCAGGCCGGCCGCGTGGCCGCCCCCTTCCCCGATCTGCGCATCGCCATCGCACGCGGCTATCACCTGTGCGCCCCGCCGCAACGGCGCGACCACTACGCCCTGGCCTGTTTCCGCGAGTGGCTTCTCGATACCGCCGGACAGGATCCCGAAGCCACAGTCGAGCCGCCGGCCTGAAATTACGACGATACATTACAAAACAAAACGGGCCCCGACAGGGGCCCGATCATGACAGGCGATTCGCGGCCTCTTGGCCGGCGTGTTGCGGCGCGTCAGGGCGCCAGTTTGAATCCCAGGTCCACGCCCCACTTGTCCGTCTCGCGCAGCCACTTCGCGCCGCAGTTCAAGCAGCGAAAATGGTCCTCGCGGCTTTCCTCACGGCCCTTCTGAGTCGGGTTGGTGAATCCCTGATGCCCCAGGTGCGAATGCGGTGCGACACCCGCCAACCCGGGGTTGATGCGTTGGCAAGCCAAGCACATAACGCTCATTGATGCTTCCCCAATAACTTGGTTACCAAATTGTAAGGGATTTCACCAATTTTTTTCTATAAAAACCTATTCCCGGTTAGACAAAAATTGTTAACGGCGCAATTAAACAACGGCTGGCAAGGCCGCCAGGCAGGTTGCGAGGTGGTAGGGCGAGGTCGAAGGCATATCCGCCCGCGCCACCGCGCCCTCACGGTCCAGGCATTCGTACCAGCCGCCGGGGTGCAGGAAACGGGCGCGAAAGCCGGCCAGCGCCTGGTTCAACGCCGGCAGGTCGCCCAGCACCGCCAGCACGCGCAGGTACTCGGTCTGCGCCCAGATCCGGCGGGTGTCGTCCAGCACCGCGCCCCGCTCGTCCAGTGCGGCCAGCACGCCCCCCGCGTCCACGCCGTGGCCACGGGCCCAGTGCACGCCGCGCGGCAGCGACTCCAGCAGATCGAGGCCGTCGAACACCTCGGCCGACTCGCGCACCAGCGACAGCCACTCGAACTGGTGGCCCGGCTCGATGCGATTGCCAGGCGTGCCCTGCGGCAGTTCGGCAATGCACTGCGTCGGCGCGCTCAGGAACACCTGGCTCATGACCTGCGCCAGGCCGCGCAGGCGGGCCGCGAACAGCGCCGGCTCAGCTACCTGGGCCGCGGCCAGGTAGGCCTCGGTCAGGTGCATCATGGGATTCTGTGCAGGCCCGCGCAACGCCTCGCCCCAATCATGGCTCAGCGCGGCTTGATAGCGCCCGTCGCTCATCCTGAAGCGCGATTCGATGGTCTCGGCCGTGGCCAGCAGCAGCTTGCGCGCCTGCGCGTTGCGCGAACGGCGGAAATACGCGGCGCAGGCGAACACAATGAAGGCATGGGTATACAGGTCCTGCGTCGGGTCGAGCGGCCGGCCGTCCGCATCCACGCTGTAGCGCCAGCCGCCATGCTCCTCATCGCGGAACACGCGGCACATCGAGGCGAACAAGCGGTCGGCATGCGCGCCCGCGGCGGCGCCCGGCGCGCCTGCATACACATACAACTGACGCGCGCAGGCCATGGCGCGATAGCGCTCGGCGGGCAGCGGCTCGCCGGTGGCGGCATCCAGGGATTCGAAGGGAAGACCCAAGGCGTCATTGAAGCCCCGCCCCATCCACATGGGCAGGATGACCGAGTCGAAATGCTCGTGAAAAGCGTTGATGTGCTCCGCCAGCGCGGAATTGGTCTGTGCGGCAGTCATCTTGGAATGACGCAGGCCCGATGAGAGCCATTTGTTTTGAAGCAGCGACGATAACCGAAATTTCCGCCGCCATCTCTGGAACGCCATTCTGAGCGTCATGCGCACACAGACCGGTACAGCCGTTCAGCTTCCTTCAAGCGCGGATGCGCCTATCGGAAGATGTTTTCCTCGACCCAGTTCTGCGCGAATATTTCCGCGCGATCGCGTGCTTCGTCCAACGAAGCGCAGTTGCCCAAGTGGGAAAACGCGGCATCCACTTCGGTGCCGCCCTCAGCCGTTACCGTCAGCAATACGCCATATCCGCCGGTATCCATGGCCGCTGTGGAAACGTCGATCAGTACTTCCTGGTCACGATGCTGCATGTGCTACCTCCCAGTCGGTTACCTAAACGCGTGAACCACGCGTGACGTAGCGGGTGCAGAATTCCCGCGCAAATGAATAGACCTGAATTCGTCACGCAAGTTCATCTTACCGGCGACATGCTGGCGGCGATACGTCCGGACGCTGCCAAATCGAACAAACCGTCTCAGGAGATTCCCGTAGCCCATCTGGCTGAGCCCGGCCGCGCGCTCGATTGGAACGCGCAGACATTCGCAATAAATGCACCAATTCGTGACGCGCCAACGCGGTCACAAACATGCAGTGGAAATCGGGATTAACGCAGATGGATGGCGCCGGGCTCTTCCATGCGCAGCGCCAGCTTGCCCTTTTCAGTGATCCGCCAGGCGCCGTCGGGGCCGGGATCGATACAGCGCAGCGTCTGCAAGGCTTCGGCCACATGCGCGGGCACGGTGGTCTGGACGGCGCCCGGTTCCGAATTGTCGGCAACGATGCGCAGCCAATGTCCCAGTTCGCCTTTCTCGAAACGATGCAATGCCATGCGTGACTCTCAGTTCAATACCGCAACGATAGCATGCCGCTCCTACGACGGCCGCAGCGCCAGCGGACGTTTCACGCGCGCCGCCGCGGCCGACGCGGCCACGCTCAGCGCAATCAATCCCAGGCCCAGCATCAGGTCTGGCGAGAGGTGTTCATGGAACACCACCGACGACACGATCAGGCCGATGACCGGCACGCAGAGCATCGCAATCGAGGTCGCCACCGGCGGCAGTTTCTGCGTCATGCCCAGCACCACGATGAAGGTCAGCGCCGTGGCCAATGGCCCGGTGTACAGGATCACCGGCCAGGCGTCTGGCACGCCCAGGAATGCCGGAGCGCCGTCGCGCAGCCAGGCCAGCGCGGCCAGCGGCACGGTGGCGATCGCGGTCTGCCACGGAATCATGTCGGCGCCCAGGCGCACGTGGCGATTGCCGCGCAACTGGATGATGTTGCAGGCCCAGGCAAACGAGGCGCCCAGCAGCATCACCAGGCCGATGACGGTATGCGCTTGCCACGGGCTGAAGGCCGGCGCGACGATCACGCCGATGCCCGCGTAGCTGAGCGCGGTGGCCAGCCACTGCGCCGGCGACAGCCGTTCCTTGAGCACCAGCGACGACAGCGGAATGACCCAGATCGACGTGGCGTAGGCAATCACCGATGCGCGCCCCGGCGCCACATACTGCAATGCCCACAAGGCCAGCGCGGTGAACGCGCCCATCTGCAAAAGGGCCACGCCCGCCACCAGCGGCCATTCCTGGCGCGTCGGCAACCGCAACCGTCCCAGCAGCGCCAGCACCGCCGCGCTGATCAACGCGGCCGACCCGAACCGGCTGGCCGCCAGCCACAACGGGCTCATGTGCGCCAGGCCCAGTTTCATGACGGGCCAGTTGCCGCCCCAGATCATGACCGCCCCGGCCAGGGGCAAGAACTTGCGCAAGGTACTGTGCTGACTCATCGCTACTGCTGCTACCGCTTGAATATTCCGTGCTTTGGCCGATTCGCCAAAGAAAGCGGTAGTCTATAGGGTAAACCCCAGCATATTTCACCTCAATTTGCCGCCATACCATGCATACTCAGCACAAGTGCATGGTTCTCTACACAATTACAGGTCTCTTATGCCGGATATCAACCTGGATGCCACCGACATCCGTATCCTCAACGAACTCCAGCGCGACGCGAGGCTCACCAATGTCGAGCTGGCCGCGCGCGTGAATCTGTCGGCCTCGCCCTGTCTGGCGCGGGTGCGCCGGCTTGAAACCGAAGGCTTGATCGACCGCCGCGTCACACTGCTGAACGCCCGCAAGCTCGGCTTGAAGGTCAACGTGTTCATCCAGATCTCGCTGGACAAGCAGCGCAAGGCCGCGCTCGACGTGTTCGAACGCGAAATCGCGGTGCTGCCGGAAATCATGGAGTGCTATCTGATGTCGGGCGACGCCGACTACCTGATCCGCGCCCTGGTGCCCGACGTCGATGCGCTCGAGCGGCTGATCGTCGAACACATCACGCGCATTCCCGGCGTGGCCAGCATCCGCTCCAGCTTCGCGCTCAAGCAGGTGCTCTACACCACCGCCGTGCCGCTTGGTTGACGGCGCTTGCGGGATCGCCCCGGCCAGCCCAAAATGAAAAGGTCCGCCGCCGGTTCCGGCCGGCGCCGGCGTCCCTCCATCGCTTAGCAAGGAGCACACCATGCCTGAAACCGAATGGTTCCCCGGCAGCACGCTACCCGATCGTCAGGGCTACTTCGAAGTGGCGTTCGACACCGGCGAAACCGAGATCACGCGCTACGGCATCCTGGGTTGGGAACCCGCCGAGGAACGCGGCCGCATCCTGCGGTGGCGCGGCCTGGATCCGAAGATCGAAGCCGCGGAAATCGAACGCGAGAGCGCCGTGCGCAATCACGGCGACGACATCCTGCGCTGACGCGTCGACCCCGCACAAAAAAATGCCGCGGCTGGCCACCGCGGCATTTTTTTCTCACAGGCATCGGCATGGCCCGGACGTGACTGTCCGGGCATCGATGATCCTTACATATCGATCTTCGCGATCTTGGTGCCTTCCAGCGACACGCCCGCCATCAGGCCGCCGTTGTTGAGCACGAAACCCACCACCGGCTGCTGCGCGGTGTTGGTGTCGATACGGCCGTTGGCGCCGATGTTCACCACCGCCACCGTGGCGTCCGCGCCCACCGTCCAGCCATTGCTGTTGCGGAACTTGTTCAAAGCCTCGTCCGTCATGAACAGCACGAACATCGCCTTGGACTGCGCGCCCGCCTGGAAGCCGATCGAGCCGGCGGTGGTGCTGTAGTAGCCGGCGTTGGCGCCGCCCACGCGCAGCACGCCCTTGCCGTGTTGCGCGCCGATGAAGAAGCTGCCGCTCAACACGTCAGGGAAGATCAGCACGCCCTTGGCGCGCGCGACCAGATCCTTGGATTGCGGCGCGGCCTGGTAGAGCTTGCCCAGCGATGCGTTGGCCGCGCTGTTGATGGATTGCCGTTGTTCGGATGCCGTGGCATTGGACTGCGGCGTGGTGGTGGTGCAACCGGCGAACAGCAGGCCGGCGACGCTGATTGTCGCGGCGGCCATGCCGACGCGGCGGAAACGAGGAAAAGTGTCGAACATGGAACTCTCCTTTTTGTTGTCATCCGTTGTCCACTGTACCGAGCGCACACAAGGGCGCAAGGCACATCTTGTGATAAAGGAAACAAAACCTACCGTGCCGCCATCCGCGAAATCGTGCCGAGCGCGGCGGCGGCGCATGACGGCACATGCATGCGCCACGCCGCGCGCGGCAACATTTGGTATGTCAATCTTCGTCTCGATACCAGACTGCAAGCCAATCGACACCGCTTGGCGACCACGCGCTACAGAATGCCGTAGCGCGGCTCGCCCGTCGCCGGGTCGACCGACACGATGCCGGACAACACCAGTTCCGCGTGCCGACGGGCAACACCGGCGTCCACGAACGTCACGAAACGCGGCAAGGGCCAACGCTGCTGGAAGTCCGTTTCGCCGGGCCGCGACACACTGACTTCTATCGCCAACGCCCCGGCATCGAGACTGACCACCTCACACATCACTTCGAAGCCGTCAATGTGACGTTGCGGCCACGGGTTCATTCCTGCGCTCCTGAATCTGCTTTGCCCGGCCGCAATATGCCAAAAATAATTTGGCTTGAAAAGCAATGTTTTCAAGGGGTTATGGCGTACTAGATGAGCTGGTGCCGTTGCACCTGGACAAGCGCGAAAACCCCTTGAATCCGGGGCAATTCGAGGCATTTCAGGATATGCGCGCCAACCGGCGCGCGTCATGCAAAGCGCGGCGCGTCAACGCGCCGGCGGGTGAATCCACTGCGAATCCCACAAGGCCTCGCCGCGCTCCAGCGTCGCGGCCAGTTCCTTTTTCCGGCGCAGGGCCACCGCCGCCAGCAACGCATTGCAGATCGACAGCGCGGCCACATGGGAATCGAACGGCGATGCGCTCGACGTGCGCGCCAACAGCACGTGGTGTGCCTGCGCGGCAGCGGGCGCGGCGGCGGAATCGGTGATCAGCACCACTTTGCCGCCGCGTTCGCGGAACACCTTGACGGCATTGGCCGCCGCCACCGAATAGCGCCGGAAGGTGAACGCCAGCAGCACGTCGTGCGGCTCCAGCCAGAGCAACTGGTCTTCCAGGAACATCGACCCCGACGCGGCCATCGCCTTGACGTCGGGCAGGCACAGGTTGAGATAGAGCGCCATGTGATTGGCCAGCGGCGCCGCCTGGCGCAGGCCCAGCACATGCACCCGGGCGCGGCGCTGCGTCAACAGCCGCACCGCTGCCTCGAACGCCGCCACGTCGATCGAGGCGAAGGTCGTCTCCAGGTTGTGCTGGTCATGCAGCAACGCATTGCGCAGGCATGCCTGCGCCGACGGATTGTCGACGCTGACGGCATCGGCGCGCTCGCCCGGCGAGGCCAACAGCGCCGTGAGTTCGGCGCGCGCCTGCATTTGCGCCTGGGCATAGCTGTCGTAGCCGAGCTTGGCCAGCAGGCGCACCACCGTCGATGCGCTGGTGCCGACGTTGCGCGCCAGCGCGGTCGCGGATTCGAGCAGGCCCTGCGGGTAGCGCGCCTGCATGTCCTCGACCAGGCGCCGTTCGGTCTTGGTCAGCTTCCGGTCGTAGGCGGCGATGCGTTGATGCAGATTCATGATGGCAAGGTCCCTGGGCCGGTTTCCACCTTGGAATGCCTCGCACGGGCCCTAGGTGATAACCCCAAATTCAACAACGTTCATTGCAGACTATATTTAGTTCTGCAATATTCTTTGCAGAATAGACTGAACTGTTCATCACCACAAGAGAGCTTCATGAAGCACCCATCCGAGGCCGCGTCGCCCGCCCGCCGCAATCTGCTCATCGCGGGCATGGCCGCCGCCCTGCTGCCGCTGTCCGCGCGCGCCGACGCCTATCCGTCGCGCCCCATCTCCCTCGTCGTGCCCTTCCCCGCCGGTGGCTCGGTCGACCTGGTCGGCCGCCTCTACGCCGAAATGCTGGGCAAGATCCTGGGCGTGACCGTGGTGGTCGAGAACCGCGATGGCGCCGGCGGCGCCATCGGCAGCCAGCGCGTGGCGCGCGCCAAACCTGATGGCTACACGCTGGTCGCGTCCTCGCAGAGTTCGCACCTGGCCAATCCGCTGATGCATCCCAACCTGGGCTACGACCCGATCAAGGATTTCACGTCCATCTCGCAGTTGGCGCGCACGCCCAATGTGCTGGTCACCAGCGCCGCCCTGCCCGTCAAGGACTTCGCGCAATTCGTCGCCTACCTGAAGGCGCATCCGGACGATGTCCACTTCGCCACGGCCGGCGTCGGCAGCATGGGCCAGTTGAACGCCGAGCTGCTCAAGCACACCCTGCAACTGCGCGCGGTGCACGTGCCCTATCGCGGCGGCGCGCCGCTGCTCAATGCGCTGCTGGCCAACGAGGCCCAGTTCGCGCTGGACAACCTGGCCCCCTTCCTGCCGCACATCCAGACCGGCAAGATGCGCGCGCTGGCCGTGGCCGCGCCCACGCGCCAGGAGGCGCTGCCCGACGTGCCCACCTTCGCCGAACTCGGCTACCCGGTGCTGAACGCGATGTCGTGGATCGGCCTTGCCGCTCCGGCCGGCACCCCGCCCGAAATCACCCAGAAACTGCTGGCCGCGGTGCAGACCGCGGCGCGCCAGGACAGCACCGTGCAGTCGCTGGAAAAGAGCGGCGCGCTGCCGCCCGAACTGCAGACGCCCCAACAATTCACCGACATGATGTCGCAGCGCCTGGCCTTGTATAAAGACCTGATCGACCGCGCCGGCATCCGTCCGGAATAGGATCCCCACATGACCCACCCCGCTTTCGCCCCCGACACCGCGCCCCTCGAGGTCCTGCCGCGCGACCTGTCCGCCTACCGCCAGGGCAACACCGGCATCGACTACGTGCACCGCTTCGAATCGGGCAAGCCCGGTCCGCATGTGCTGGTCAACGCTCTGACGCACGGCAACGAGATCTGCGGCATGGTGGCGGCCACGCACCTGCTCGATACGGGCGTGCGCCCGAAGATCGGCACGCTCACCGTGAGTTTTGCCAACATGGAGGCGTACAACGCCTTCGACATTGATAATCCCTACGAAAACCGCCAACTGGTTCACAACCTGAACCGCATCTGGTCGCCCGAATGGCTCGACGGCAGCGAGCAGAGCCCGGAGCTGCGGCGCGCGCGCGAGTTGCGCCCGGTGCTGGACGCGGCCGACTACGTGCTCGATATCCATTCGACGCGGGCGCCGGTGCAGCCGTTCTGGGTTTATCCGGAAATGGACCGCAACACCGCGCTGGCCGCCGCCGTCGGCGCCCCCGCGGTGCAACTGGTGATGCCGGCCGGCCGCTTCCCCGGCACCGGCGTGCTGAACTACGGCCGTCATGGCGACCCCGCTTCGGACAGCGGCGGCGCGCTGGTGGTCGAATGCGGCCAGCACTTCGCGCAATCGGCCGCCCTGCTCGCCACCGACGTCACGCTGCGCTTCCTCGCGCACCTGGGCCTGATCGACGCCCCGGCCAACAGCGCGCCCGCGGCGCCCGCGCAGCCGTTCCGGCTGCTCGAGGTGCACATGGTCAAGTCCGAGGACTTCACCTTCACGCGGCCGCTGCTGGGCTTCGAGGTGTTCAACAAGGGCGAGCTCATCGCCATCAACGCCGGCGAGGAAATCCGCTCGCCGTGCGACAACTGCACCATTTTCATGCCGACCCGCATGCCCATCGTCGGCCGTGAAGCGGTGTACCTGACCGAGCCGATGTAAATGTGGGAGCCCCATCCCTGGGACCTGGACGACGCCGCCGCTGACATCCAGCGGCAGGGTTTCCATGTCCGCGGGATGGTGGCCGTCGGCTGGCAAAGCATCCCGTTCGGCGACTTGCCGGCCGAGGGACTGTTCGGCCTGACCGCGGATCAACTGCGCTCGGCCGAAGCCGTCTGCCATGCCACCGTGCAGGACGAGCATTGGGTGCTGACCCAACGGCTCTGGCATGACTTTCCCGATCCGCCCGAATGGGGACTGTGGACCCGACCGCGGGACGCAGCCGGACAACCCTGGACCTCCTGGGGTCAGTTCGCCGCCCTTCCGCCGGCGTGGCGCCTGCCGCCCGGCGTCGACTGAGCGCGCGGGGCGACGGGCTCTACGCCTCGGGGAACGCCGGCTCGGCGCCCGCCTCCTCCAGCAGGTCCGCCACGTCCTGCGCGCCCTTCTCGATGGCCCAGGCCCAGGCGTTCCAGCCTTCTTCGTCGCGGCGGTCGGCCTCGGCGCCATGCGCCAGCAGCAACGCGGTGATGGCGGCATTGCCGCGCGCCGCGGCCGCCATCAAGGGCGTGCCGCCGTCGTCGGACGCGGCATCCACCTGCGCCCCCGCCTCCAGCAGCAAGGCCACCAGCTCCAGGTGCTCCCAGCCCGCGGCCTGATGCAACGCGGTCAATCCATGCCCCGCCTGGCAGGCCGTGTCCGCGCCCTGCGCCAGCAGCAGGCGCGCCGCCTCGGCCGCGCCGGCGGTCGCCGCGCAGAACAGCGGCGTGGCGCCGAACGCATTGCGCGTGTCCACCGCCGCGCCAAGCGCCAGCGCCTGCGCCACGCCCGGCGCGTCGCCGGCCGTCGCCGCCTGCAGCAGTTGTTCGTCTGGTGTCGTCATGAAAAACCCGTCATCGGAAAGGAATCGAAGGCGCCCATTAGACACCGCCCGGCTCACAGATCGGGAATCAGGCGCTTGCCCAGGCTGATCACCTCGTCCTGCTGGAACCCCAGGCTGGCATAGAAGTCCTTGACCGCCAGGTTACTGGCGCGGATCAGCAGGTTGATCTTGGGGCAGCCCATCTCCAGGAACTTGCGCTCCAGCGCCCGCATCAACGCCGAGGCATAGCCGCGGCGCTGATGCGCCGGCGACACCGCCAGGTAATTGACCCAGCCGCGGTGGCCATCGTAGCCACCCATCAGCGTGCCGACGATGACGCCGTCCGCCTCGCCCACCAGGAACAGGTCGGCTTGCACGGTCAGCTTGCGCGCCACGTCCTTGCGCGGATCGTTCCAGGGGCGCGTCAGCCCGCAATCGGTCCACAACTGGATGATGGCGGCTTCGTCCGCCGGATGAAAAGACCGGATGGCCAGTTCGGGATGCTTCATGCTTCGTTCCTCTTGAAGGAAAAACGAAGGCCGGGCGCTACGCCTCGATGGCTGGAAAGCAAAGCGCGCATGCCGCGCAAACAAAAAGGCCACGAGGGGTATCGTGGCCTTCTGGAGGGAACACCGGGGATCCGGCGTTCGAACACGGCTTGCCACTCAACGCAGGCGTCGAGTGATTCGTCGGTTGTCTGCCCGGGCCGGCGCGGCCGGCGGGGCAATGAGAATGCGGTTCATGGCGGGCAGCATACACGACCCCGGCCCGCCGCGCCAAGCGGCCGCTCAGGCCGCGGCGGGCGCCGGCAGCGTGCCTTCCATCACCACCACCGCCTGGCCCGCCACGCCGGCCCACACGCCGTCATCGCGGACCTCGGCGTGCGCCAGCAACAGGCTGGCGCGGCCCATGTCGACGCCCTGCGCCACCCGCAGGCGCAACTCGCCCTTGCCGCGCAGGGCCGCCCGCAATGCCGTGGCGGCGCCAGTCGCGCTGCCGGTGGCCGGGTCCTCGGTCATGCGGCCGGTGAACATGCGCGCCTGGATGTCGGTCGGCCCCAGCGGCGTCTCGGCGCCACAATCGGTGGTGTAGGCATAGATGGAACGGGCGCCGTCCAGCGGCAGCAATGCCGCATAACCGGCCGGATCCGGCCGCGCACGGCGCAACGCATCGCGGCTGGCCAGTTGCACCACCAGGAAGATCAGGCCTACGGACACCACCTGGGGCGCATGCTCGGACAGCAGGATATCGTCCGGCGCCAGGCCGAGGGCGCGCGCCGCGGCCTCGGCCGTCACCTGGCTGGCGCGCGTCAACGGCTGCGGCGCGGCCAGCTCGGCGCCGAGCAGGCGGCCGTCCGCGCCATAGCGCAGGTCGATGCGCACCAGGCCCGCCTCTTCCTCGAACACGAAGCGCGCCGGCGCCGGCTTGCCGGCCGCGATCATCTCGCGCGCCAGCACCACCGCCGTGCCCACGTTCGGGTGGCCGGCGAACGGCACCTCGCGGTCGGGCGTGAAGATGCGCACCCAGGCCGTGTGTGCGGCATCGCGCGCCGGCAGCACGAAACTGGTTTCGGAATAATTGAATTCGCGGGCGATGCGCTGCATCTGCGCGGTATCGAGGCCCTCGGCCTCCAGCACCACCGCGAGCGGGTTGCCCTGGTAGGCATGCTCGGTGAAGACATCGGCGGTGACGTAGCGGTAGCGCATGCGGGTTCCTTCAAAGGGATGGCGGATGCGGAAAATTATCCGCGCCGCCCGCCCCGCGCGACAGACACAGAGCCGCAGAAATCCGGGCATAACAGGCGCGCGGTCGGATCAGGCCCGCCACGCGCCGCGCAATGCTCAGTCGAACACGGGGCGAAAGAAGCTGCGCTCATAGCTCAGGATGCAGCGCGTGTCTTCGGCGTACTTGAACGCCGCCTGGCATTGCGCGTCCTGCATCGACTGCTGGCGATAGCGCTCGTATTCGGCCAGGCTGGGGAACGTGAACAAGGCCAGCGCGATGTTGTTGGCGCCCTCGGACGGCAGGAAGTACCCATGGTGCGTGCCGCCGAACTTCTCCACCAGCGGAATCCACATCTTGCCGTAGGCTTCGAATTCCTTGAGGCGGCTGGGGTCGATGACGTAACGCAGATAGCAGGTAACCATGAAGACTCCAATAGCGGATGACTGTGGCGCGAACGCGCCGCGGCATCCTAGCTCGCGGGGCGAATCCCGGTCAATCGGTCGAGCGCGGCGGCGGCAGGCCAAGCGCCTGCATGCGCTCGGCAAAGCGCCGTGCAACGTCATCCGGCAGGCCGGTGACCGTCACAACGAACGCGTGGTACCACGGATTGGCATGCGCGGTATCGAACTCGAAAGCCAGCGGGTACTGGTTCTCTGCCGCCGACACCTCACGCAAGGCCTCGGCCACGTGGTCGCCGGCATCATCGAAATTGCCGTGGCCGTATCGCGCCTCGATGTCCTGGCAGGCAAAGCGGTAATGACGCACGGCGGCATCCGGTTTCGGCGGGTGGGGCATGGAATTCGACGGCGTCATCAATTTATGCGACGGCAGGATAACCTACCTCCCGCGGAAGGCGCGGACGACGTCAGCGGCGTCCTGGCCCGCGCGCCCATGGCTGACCGACACGCCACACGCATGCTGCCCCTCAGGGGCGCAACCAGGCAATTCCGCGACCATGGGTGCAGGCCCCGGTTACATCCTGATTGATCGCAGGCAAACGTCATTACATTCGCCCATCAATTCCCCACTATTGCCAGCAGGCCCGCAACGCACAATCTCCCCACTGCACCCTGGCCTCGCCGACGGTGCCAACATCCGCCGGCGCATATCCCATGAAGTGGTTGCTGATCTGCCTGCTCTGCCTGCCCTGCACGGGCTGCGGCCTCGCCGCCGCGCCTTGTCGCGTCACGTCCGCCGTGATCAAGATCGTGCCGGTCGTCGGCGGCGTCGCGGCCGCGCCGACGGATGCGTGCGCGGAGGTTATCGACTGATGGCGAGCGGCCCCACGCTTCGCTCGCTCCGAGTCTGAACGCATTGACAACGAGACCACGCACTACACGCATGCCGCGAGTATCCCCGAAATGCAAAAGCAGCTATTTCGACGGCAGCAGTAAGACCAGCGCTTCACCTTTGTCCAGCGCGGACCGGGCGGAAACGTCAGACAGCGTGATAAGGAAATCGCCGCCGCGCTTTATGGTCAGGCTATTGATGACATGGGGAGTCTGGTCGATATACGCCGCCAAAGCCGTGAATGCGAAATCCTTGCCCGTATCGTTCTTGACCCGAATGACAAACTTCAGGTCCAGCCCGCCCACGGGCGATCGCTTCTGCGCGTTGATGATGCGGGCCTTCACCTGATCCGGAACGCTGACTCGCAGCAAGGCCTTCTCGTTCGAAATCAGGTTGATATGGGAAGGCGATGCCGGCTTGCCATCCAGGTCCTTATCGAGAAATATCGGTACCGAAAATCGCGCGTAGGAATCGAAACCCTTTCGAAAGCACTCTTGGTATTTGGCATCGGAGAAAATACCGGGCATGGCCTTTTGGACATCCTGCACCGAGGTCGATGGCAGCCGCGAATCCTCATGGCTTTGGCAGCTCGGCACCTCCACATACAAATTGCCGGATAGCTGCTTGCTCGGCGCAGTCAGTAGGTCAGAAAGGCTGACCGCGGTCTCGACTGTAGTCTTGCACCCGGAAATCAAGGCGGCAACGCATGCCAGCACGGCAATTCTCTTCATCCTCGACATTTTTTCTCCATTCGGCCAGCAACGGATGGCGTTGCGTGTAGCTCGATTAATCAAAAGCAGAACCCTGAATTTTAACTATCAATGAAAAATTATATCTAATTGATTAATCGCGCGACAAACGCGGCAGGGCGGCGCGACTCGACACGAATCGCTGATGCAGTTGAAGCAAATGGCCGATTTTGCCGCGCCATATCTGCAAATAGCCGTGCCCGTACCACGCGTATGTTTCCGTCTTTGGGATGGCTGAAGGAATGCACAATGCGAGCGGTGGAAGCGAGCGACCTGACCGTACTGGAACAGGATTTCCTAAACTTGATGAACGTACTTTCCGACTGGCGCTGATCGCCCTGTTCGCCTTCGGCCAGACCCTCGCGCGGCATCCGCTGCTGCCCCTGGACATCTTCAAGTCGCGCCGTTACTCCTTCGCGGTGCTGACGTCCCTGACCATGTTCGTCTCGCAAGGCATCGCGCTGGTCGCGCTGCCGTTCGTGCTGCAGGACGCCTACGGCTACACCGCCCTGGAATCCGCGCTGGTCTTCACCCCGTGGCCCATCGCGGTCGCCGTCTGCGCGCCGTTCGCCGGGAGGCTCGCGAACCGCTTCAACGCCACCCAGGTCTCCAGCATCGGCGTCTTCACCTTCTGCCTGGGACTCGGCTCACTCGTGCTGCTGCCCGCCGATCCGGGCACCGGCGATTTCCTATGGCGCGTGGCGCTGTGCGGCATGGGCTACGGCTTCTTCCTGCCGCCCAACAACAAGGAAATGTTCGCCAACGCCGCCAGGAACCGCACCGCCACCGCCTCCGGCGCCCTGTCGACCGCGCGCACCACGGGCCAATCGCTGGGCGCGGCGCTGGTGGCCGTGGTGATCGCCCTGCTCGGCAAGGAAACCGGCGCCGCCTCGGGGCAATTCTCGCGCTCCGTCTTCGCCCTGGCCTGCGGCATCGCCGCGCTGTCGTTCTCCGCCAGCCTGCCGCGCGTGTACCGCCAGCGCGGCCAGGCGCCGCTGTGAGCGGCGTCGCCAATGGCGGATGCAAGCTGAAAAGAAAAGGCGGAACGCTGAAAGGGCAGAACACTCGATAGGCTGAACGTTCACGGCGGGTTGAGCATGATGAGGATGGCGTGACCATCACTTTCACTCGTATTGCCCCCCCCGCGTTACATCCTGTGCGCCCTCGCGCAAACGTCATTACATTCGCCGCTCAATTCCCCACTATTCGGGACCGGCCCGCGGCGCAAAATCCAGGCATTGCGCCACGGCCCCGCCCGCGGCGCCAATCCCTCGCCGACGAATCCCATGAAGTGGTTGCTGATTTCCCTGCTCTGCCTGTCCTGTACGGGCTGCGGCCTCGCCGCCGCGCCCTGCCGCGTCACCTCCGCGGTCATCAAGATCGTGCCGGTGGTGGGCGGCGTCGCCGCCGCGCCGACCGACGCCTGCGCGGAAGTCATCGACTGACCGCGACCCGCGTCAACCGGACTGGAAAAACGCGTAACGCTTGCCCGCGCGATGCGGACCAACGTAAAAGAATATCCGCGTCCTGCTGACGGCCTTCTGACTATTGGAACGAAACTTTACCGATGTGCTCATCTGGTTTTTTTGCCTTCTCAAAGGCAAAACGCGCTGACTATACTCGCGCACCCAACGTGCTCGACCCGAGGCTTCCAAATGCTAAAAAGCATCTGCCGCATTGCTCCCGCCGTCATCCTGCCGCTCACGCTGTCCGCCTGCATGGGCCTGTCCGTCTACTCGCCCACGCGCAACAAGCTCGATGCGCAGGTCGGCAAGAACATCAATGAAATGCTGCCCGCCTGGCCGCCCGAGACCGGCGCCAAGCCGTTCGTGAACAAGGTCGATGACCAGACCACGAGCTACACGTATGTCTATGGCTACCATCCGGGCCACTACGAAGGCCGCGGCTATTCCACCAACGGCCCGATGGGCACGACGTATGGGTCCTACAGCGCCTACGTGCCCGAATACACCGACTGCGCGGTGATCTTCTACACCGACAAGGCCGGCACCGTGCTGCGCTACGACATGAAGACGAATGGGAAGATCAGCTACAACTCGTGCGGGGAATACATCAGCGGGTTCAGGTTCTGAGCGCACTGATTCTATTCCTACGTCGTTGATCACGACCACGGCAGGTCGCCGAATCCCGAAAGCGGATTCTGCACCCTCGTGCACTGCATGTACAAAAAGCCAGGCGGCACGAACAATATTGTCGAAATGGCAAAGGTGGGCGACTGGGTCATGGGAACCGCCGGCGCGAGCAGAGCCAGTGCCGGCCACGGGAAGATCATCTATCTTATGCGTGTGGACGAGAAACTCCCCTTCAAGGATTTCCTGGTCGATCCCCGCTTCAATGGCCGTTGGGATCAGCGCGATGACCATCGCGGCAATCAGTGGGCGCTGGTATCCAGCCATTTCCACTACTTCGGCAAGGATGCCCTGAGCATCGCCCAACTTCCCCGCTCTCTAAGCAGTCTCAAGCTGGAGAAAAAAGGACCTCGGTATCGGCGCGACTTACCCGAAGACAAGGTTCTCGCGTTGACACAATGGTTGGCGAAAAACCGGCCCCTTGGCAAATCCGGTGAACCGTGCGCCCCGCTGACTCCCACGAAGTGTTCGCCTATTTGCATTCCCTCGGACTGCGATGACAAGCGCAACGGAACGCGACCCGCATCTGTAGCGAAATGCCGGTCAAGCTGCTGACTTGACCACATTCCTTCCCGGCGTTCTGCGAATGCGAGCATGACGCCCATTTAATGCAAGCCACAAAAATGAAAAAGGCCGTCAGTGATTTCTCACTGACGGCCTTTTGAACTACTGGTCGGGACGGCGGGATTCGAACTCGCGACCCCTTGCACCCCATGCAAAGAGGCGAAATAGAAACCTTTATTTTTCAATAACTTAGCGCGGCGCTCGCATGCAACCGTGCTCTCTTTTGACTATGTGAGAGCAGCCATGCCCCCATGAAAGTCCCCACCGCATCTAGCTGCCCTTTACCCTACTGGCCCCAGGACCTTCAACGTTATCGCTCTCACTTGAGCGTCATTCAAGGAAGGGATGTGTTCCTTAACCAGCTTATCTATGAGATCTAGATTGGCAGGCGCGCTGCCGATTGGTGCCAACCCTTGTTCTGCAATCGCATGCCGAAGGCGAAGTCGCATCGCTTTAGTAATGCCGATGTCGTCACCTTTCTTGTAAAGATCGGGATCCGTAGTGAATTCACGCCAGGAGTCTGCAAGCATGTTGCTCCGTCCGTGCTCGGAACTCCAAGGCGCCCAGGCTGCCGCAGCTGCGATTTTCTTGACCTGCTGCTGCACGTTATCCAACCTCTCGAGCATCAACTCACCTAACGAAACCTCTTGAGTTTTCAGCTGTGCAACCTTGATCGGCCCGAAACTTGAAAGATAGCTAGACTCATCACCACCTTCCGCAGCTTTCTTATACGTAGCCACGACCTTACTTGCCAGTTCAGTTTTAAATTTCTGCACATCGTTATACCTCAAATCTCTACGGTAGATTAGATGAGCGATAGGTCCTATATCGAATGAGAAATCCGTTTGGTCGTCTTTGATCAATACAACAGGCTTATCGAAGGCAACGCGCATCCCCAGTTCGAACATTACGTTGGGATTTCTACCACTGACGTCGCACACTACAATATCGTTCGTATTCAGATTTCGGACGATACTTGCTTGAATGACTGCGGATTCATTGGCGTTGCTCACCATGTCGCACTCAAATTCATACTCACTAATCGATTCGATAGCCTCCTGAATAATCGATCGGACTTCGGCCCAGTGTTGCGGTGGGCAGTTGTCAGTATTTGCGAGTGGCATCACCAAACCACAGACTAGTTTTTTTGAATCCACCGCCGAGGGAGCAGCCGGACTGGAATTAGCTGTGTCTGTCGTAGAGTTGGGAGCGCGGTCGCGAGGCATCTTAGTAATCTCCAAGTTTGCGAGATCGTAACCCATTGAAGCGAAAAAATACCAACACCACATCCCAAGATACCGACGAGGTTGGACTTATACTGGGCCTTCCTGTGCCCAGGAATGCGCTATGTGCGGTCGCATCGTACAGAAGTCCGGACCGCTCGATTACGTCGAGCGCATATTCCCCAATCCTCGAGCCTTGTTTGCCGACCCGACCGGCCCCCGCTACAACATCCCGCCAGGGACGCGGCCCATGGCAATGCACCGCCTCGCCGGCGACTTCGAACTGGAGCGGCTGCCCTGGGGCTGGCGCCCCCACAATTCCAAGTACCTCATGTCAAACGCGAGGCTGGACAAGATCCTCGCCAACGCCTGGCCGTGGAAGTTGCTCACGGCCCATGGCCGTATCCTGGTGCCGGCGGACGGCTGGTATGAATGAAAGCCCCTGGCCGATGGGTCGAAGCCGCCCAAGCAGCCGTACTACATCCACGCCACCGACAACGCGCCCCTTTTCTTCGCCGGCCTGAGCAACTGGCGGCCGGACGCCGAGAAGGACGAGGCCCACGGTTTCGCCATCGTGACCAATGACGCCGCGGGCGGCATGACCGACGTCCACGACCGCCGGCCGGTGGCGCTGCCGCCCGGCCTGGCTACCCACTGGATGGATCCGGAATTTCCCGCCGCCCAGGCGCTTGCGCTGTTGGAGCACGGCCTACCGGAAGCGGCCTTCACCTGGCACCCGGTGAGACAGGAAGTCGGCAATTCCAAGTACCAGATGCCCGATGCGATCAAGCAAATCGAATAGAGCCGGGCATACTGGAGGACGCCAAGAACGGGCCCCTCCATCAACCCACTACAAGGAGACTTGATGAAAGACTATTTCGAGCCGCACTGGAAGAAGCAATTCACCCAAAAGGTTCTCCGGATCCCTACACGGGACCTCATCGCCGCTTACGGGGAGGACTATCTGCCCCATCTCACCGCGTTCGCGGACGCCGAACTGAGCTGCGTCTCGCGTCAAGGCGCAGAATTCTGCGACCTGACCCGGGAATAGGCTTCAACCCTTCACTTTGTCATATAGCAGGATCGCCTTGGCCAACGTCGGCTCCATACCGTGGCGCGTGCCGTTTGCCGCCCAGACCTCGTACTGCCACCGGTTCTGCGCGAACACCCGGCAGATGGTCCAACCGCCAAGCCCTGCCCAGTAGTATTCGTCCCGCTGCTGCCAGTCCATCGCGTCAGCTATGTTCCGTCCGCTATCGGTCGAAATGGGTCCGAATTGCGCGAATTCTGGACTTGATTACACTGCACGCCTATTGGTCTTTGAATCAGAGGTGAGCGATGCGGGACGGATTTGGTAGAAAGGCCGCCTGGGTGGTCCGAATGGCATGTTGCATATGGGTACAGCTCGCTCTACCCGCACAAGCGACGGAGATCTCCGTCACGCCGCGTCAGCAGAACATGTTGACCGCGATATGGAACACGAGCGAATTTGCCAAGTCTTGGAATGAATCTCACGTTGTGTTTTCGTCAATGGAAGACTCTTTGCGACGCTCGGCATTGATCCGACGATGCCTGCCACGCCCGGATGAAACGCGCCTCTTCCGGCCGCCCTACCGGCAGTATGTCGAGACAGTGGGGGTGGCTTTCTACCGCTATCAGCGAAAGCCGGCCGGTTCGGCCGCACGTATTCTGGGGCAGCGGGGTACCCTTTGGGCAATTGACCAGTTAAGCGAGGAGCAATATGAACATTCAATGCGGCTGCTGACCGCTGCGGATTTCGCAAAGGCCAGAGCCGTAGTGGATCTTGGCTGGACGCTGGGCAGCATGACGACACCAGAAAACTTGATAGACATCTCCAGCGGATATAGGAATGTGGCCTTGCTGGCCCTGTTCAAACAGACGCTGGTCCAGACCGGCCAGCTAAAACCGGTGCTTGCCGCACTGGGCACCGCGGATCCCACCCTGCCAGAGGCGTTCGCCTCCTTGGAATTTCTGTGGCCAGTACCGCCAGACAAGTGGAATCACTGGCAGGATCTCGCGTTCAGACTAGAAAAGAATAGCGAGCGCATACAGTTGGCATATTGGGCGAGTTGGCCCGAACCCATGCGCAAGCAAGTGGACACCTACCTGGGCAATCCTCTTTTCAAACACATAGATGATGCGCAAGCGGCCGAGCGGGAATGGGCGAGCCGCATGAGGAATTTGCACGATGCGCATGTAGACGTGCGCACCTTGAACGACACTGAAAAGTTGGGGCGACAGATTTACTTCTATTTCGGCGAGGCCAAGGAGAAGGATTCCGATGCCGAATTGCTCAAAGCCTACGAGTGGCTTCGGCAACAGTCAATGGCGTACCTAGACACACATAAAGAGCAACTTTGCGCAAAGCCATAGATATTCTCTCATTCCGCCGCAGCCGCGTGGCAACCGCATCCTGGCCGTCCTCACCGCAATTGCTGGAATGGTCCGGCAGCGCGTGATAGATTTATCACGCTCGCGACGCCCATGCCGGCCGCCGCAGAGCATTCGCCCCAGCCCCCTCACGGGTTGGGGCGTTTTCATTTCGGCACCGCGTTATCTCCCAAGTCCTACCACTCTCCACACAAAACCGTTCGTAACTCCTGGTAAATTAGAGTTCAAGGGCTGACTACAAAGCAGTATTCAACGACGAGGAGGCACGACGTGGCACTTCAGCGAGAACGTATCCTGATCTTGGCGAAAACATATCCCTCGCCAAGTGCCAACTACATCGAAACATCCTGCGTCGCCGGCATCAATTCAACCGGCCAAATGCGGCGTCTGTTCCCAGTCCCATTTCGCCTACTTGATGATGAGCAGCAATTCTCAAAGTGGCAATGGATTGACGCCAACGTCGAAAAGGCGCGAAACGACCATCGCCCGGAGAGCTTCCGGATAGATGTTGGCACTCTTGAATGCCGGGAAAGGATCGCGCCGAAAAATGAATGGAGGGAACGGCGCGAGTGGATCGGCCGACTTCCTCAGTTCGAGTCTTTTTCGGCACTAGAGAGCTGGTCTTCCGAAACGAAGGGCTCGCTAGCCCTGCTACGACCAACAGAGTTGAAAGCCCTCGATATCGTTCCCGCTCGACGAATCGATTGGTCCGAAGACGAAATCTCCAAGCTTACACGTGCCCAGAGTCAAAGCAGCTTGTTGACTGAACCGGAAGCTCGCGTAGAAATCGCGATGCTGAATAAATTGCCCTGCGACTTCTACTATCGCTACGCCTGTACCGATGGCATAGAGCGTCGTCACAAAATAGTGGATTGGGAAGCTGGTCAACTCTATCGGCGCTGTTTGAAAGACTATGGTCTGGAATGCGACGACATGTTCAGACAAAAGCTGCTCGACTCAATGCTCGCCAAAGACACAATGCTGCTGATGGGAAATCAACACCGTTTTCAAGATCAATGGCTCGTCATCAGCCTAATCTATCCCCCTAAGCAAACACCCACGAATCAGTACGCCCTGTTTTGACCGGCACACTCGCAGCTATGTGTTTCACCTTCGATCCTGACACGGCCGCCACCGCATTTGCGACCATCGATCGATGGCAATAGTTGTGGTCAGACTCAAAACAAAGAAGTGCGCAATTGGAGCTGGCTGACAACGCGGCCAGCTCCGCTATCGCCGTCTCTTGTGACTCAAGATAGCGGAGAAATCCCTTCTTATATCGGAGCCAGTCGCCATCAGCCCGATACTGGTTTCTGACATCTTTCGGGCAGCCTAGAGCAGCGATATGCGTGTACTCGAAGCCAGATAGATTGAGCGCCGCTCTCAGCGCTGTCTTAGAAAAACCGGGTTTGCGGGAAAGCGGCATCTCTCGGATGTCGACCAAGGTTTCTACACCATGGTGTGCGAGCAGAGAGATGAACCGAGGCAAATCTATTCCCTCATAGCCAATGGTGAAGATCATGATTGCATTGCTCGTATCAACATAGTGGGAGTGTAGCCTCAATATTGCCTGGCGCCGAAATTCCCTTTGAAATCAATGGGTCTTCGCCGCGTAATCGCGCACTGCCTCCGGTGAGTTCCACGTAGAGGGGCAGCGCCCCAGTCGCGCTCGAACACTTAGCACCGAACCGGCGTGAACGTCTGGTCGACCTACGCAACTGAGTTGACACAGACCCACTGCGCACGATCGGAGCATTCAACCATGCCCCTGACCACCGGGTCCACCCGTTCAGCTAGCGCAATTTGCTTTAAAAGTTGCACGTCGTCCTAAACTGAGCCCGACCGGCTCAGACATGAGAGTTGCAAGGGGTAGCCTTAGCTACATGCACCCCTGGCCCTTCGACACCATCACGCCCGAGCGCTGGGCGCCCCTTCCGGATGAAGACAAGGCAATGTCGAGGCATTGACCGCCACGTTCATTGCCGCGGTGGCGCGCCAGCGCCAAGTTGATACTCGCGCGCCTGCCTCCGATGACCGCCCCTACCCTGCCCGCCGGTGAGCCTTCTCGTATTCAGCGATCACGGCTACCGCAAAATTCAGCAATGCCTGCATCGAGGCCAACATCTGCCGTACGGCTTCAATAGGGTCAGTCATTGATTGCGCAACCCGCTCCGCTGGTGCCGCGGCAGCAGGTTTACGGATCGAAGCTACCCCGCGGGGCAACCGTCCTCGCCGCGCTGCGGTCTTCACGGGCTGCGGGCCAGCGGTAGGTAGATACGCAACCTCCGGCGCCTGGGACGCTTGAGCGAATTTTGAGTCGGTGCTAACTTCCATTTGTGATTCTTCTTTGTCCTACAGGGCTTGTCACAGACCTAACGCCTCGCTGGTTGCCGCCAGCGCGGCGTTTCCTATTGGGTCCGCCAGATCAGTATGCCTAACCGATCGCTCGATCCAAATTCCCTATACGACTTTGGGTCTCTAATGAGACTGTTGTTATGGACATCAGTGTCCCGAAGTTGTTTAGGATATCGCCGGCGAATTTCTGGAGCAGCCATGCTCGCTACGTAAGGAGATGGAGCACCGATAGCTGGTGGAGAATACCTGAGTGCGCCACGACCAAGGCAGTGAATACTATGGACTGCAGATCCAAGGAGAAGCCAGATATAAAGAACACAGCCGAATCAAACTTGACTAAAAATCAAAAACCTTCATTATGTGAACCCAGGTTCCAAGGTGGAACTCAAAAAACCTAAAGAGATAGGAAGACGCACTTATGGTGTACGGAGTAATTTACCCCGAAGATGACGCCCCTCGCGTATATCTTTCCCTCGTAAACGAGGCAATTGCCTCTAATGGCTCCACCGCACTTGCTTTATTGCTAAACGAAATCAAGAGCGCCTTCGACAAAAAGGGGAGTTTTCTCGTTCTTCGCGATCGGACTCAGGAAGTTTTGCGCAACCTGGTCCGTGAGAATGAAGTGGAACGTTTTTGTGACGAATGCAGGGATGCTCACGAAGAGGGGACCCTGCTGACGTAAGGTGAAAGCTAATTGCACCAACACCTGCGTCCGGCGCATAGCAATACGGACGCAGTACACCGCCAGCGCTACATGGAGAGGGGGGAGAAAACTCTTATACGCGATGGAATGGTGTCATGGATCTGGCGCTCCGTAGCCTCGGATGATGCGCTACTACATAGCGCGATTTCGTCTCAATGCATACCGCATACCGCTCGCCACGTTTCATCCATCTCTAGCCCTTGACGACGCACGTCTGCCGGCGTCTGGTCAATATGCGCAGCTGAGTCGAAGTAGATCGGCCGCGCGTCGTCGCAATACTCAACGCCCCCCCTGGCCGGGGCCGCGCACCCAGTCAGACTTAAGTTCAGCAACGACAGCATCATCGTCCATACGGGCAACCTCATCCTCCACATTGCGCACCTCCTGGCGGGCTTTCGCCGCCTGTTCGTTGATCTGTTCTGTGCGGTCCCGACGCTCGTCAGCTCGGCCGCGCTGCGCCCACGCAGGTAGACCAGCACCACTGCGGCAACCGCCGCCGCCGCGGCGACGACGTAGCCCCATATCCTCTGCATGAATGCGGGCATGGTCACACCTCCACCGCAGCTGTGGCCTGGGCATACAGGGGCGGCCATGTCTTCGGATGCGGTCGCCCCGGCCGCCAGGTGCGCAGGTACAGCGACCAAGCAGCCTCCCCATCGCCGATGGCCGGCAGCGCCTTGGGGTCGGTCCACAGCAGCAGCCGCGCCACGCCGGCCGCCAGCACGTCGTCATATTCCAGCGCCGCATAGATAGCGTCAGGGTCGCAGGCCACGCTACGGGCCTTGCACAGAGCCGCCAGGAGGCCCTTGCTCGCTGGGTGCAGATACACGCCCCACACTCCGCCGCAGCTGACCAGCGTGCCCTTCTCGAATTGCCAGAAGCCCCTCGCCGGTCCGCCGATCTGGCGCCGATGCACGAAGCGGCTTTCCTGCAGACCGATATGGCCAGAAGCATGACGCGTTCGGCCGGCGTGTCCATGGCGGCCGGCAGCAGCGCCAGCGCCGGGGTAATCGCGGTTTCAATGATCGTCTTGAGGCCCATGAACGGCTCCAATGGGAATAAGCCATCTGTGGCGCACGGCCTGCGCTGATGAATTTTCGTCAATCGGCCGCTAGAATGCCGAAGTCGAAAAATAGAAGAACGCAAATGAATATCTGCCTTGGCCCCGGCATACACGAGGACACCGCGATCGCTCGATATATGAGCCTTCCCGCCTTCCTGTACATGATCCAGTTCGGGCAGGCATTTCTCCCGAGTATTGCCAATCTCCGCAGCACGGCGGGCAATCAAGGCGATCCGACAGAGGGCATTTGGGGAGTTGTGGACCAGATGCAGCGTGATGGTTCTGGGGAGACGCTGCGTAGCCTCATTGAAAGACTCTATGGCCTCATAGTCGAAGGCAAGAAATACACGCCGCCGTTGTCTGGCCCGACCGAGCTGCAAATCCCAAGCCCTTTTGGACTGCATACCATCTCCCGCGAGCCAGGCGCACTCCGGGCATTCAATGACAAAGAATGCAGGTGGCTAGATGCGTGGTGCTGGCATAGATTCCGCCAGGAACACATGAGCATGTGGCGTCAGTATGGAGCAGGCGATGGCGCTGTCTGCATCTTGACGACAGTGGGCCGACTGCTCAATTCAATGACAGTCTCACCCAACGAGCGTGCCTACGTGGGGAAAATGCTCTATACGCGCCCTTTGGGTCTTACCCCGCGTAAACACGAGCAATACTCGCTTTTCTTGCAAAAAATGAACGCCTACGAGTACGAACGCGAAATCCGGATTCTCGTGTACGACCCCAAATCGCCGCTCGAAGAGAGCCGCGCTGTCCCAGGAAGATACGTGCCAATCGACATGAAAATGCTGTGCGACGCCGTCCTCGTACATCCAGATGCACCAGTATGGATATTTGAATTGGTCACCGAAATACTCGAATCGCGCTTCGGGCGGGGAGCAATGCCATCCTCCATACAAATAAGGAGAGAAGGCCAGTTCTAACAAGGAAACCCCCACCGAGGAGGGGCGGCTACGGGCTCCAACTTCTGGACGTGACCCCGTTCGGCGCTGGGCCTTCTCGTACTCAGCCAGCCGCGCGACGGCAAAGTCTAGCGACGCCTGCATCCAGGTAAAGAAGGTGCGCAAACATGAGGATTGTAAGATTTGCTGCGCCGCAGCGGGACATTTTTTTCCGCTATATGCTGGCTGCACTTTCATGCAATAAGGGGAACCAAATGCAAAGTGAAGTGTACGTGTCCAACGAAATGGCCAGGACCATCCGCAACGCGCTGAACACGCTGGAAGTCAACGCTGGTGACATCGTTTCCGAAGAGACCTTGAAGGAAGCCTTCGGCGTGCCCGAAGGCCTTCTCCTGAAGCAGTGCTTCGGCGCAGTCGAAGCGATGGGCTTGGTCGCTGTCAGCCAAAACGGCGACCCGAAGTCCTACGTCATCGATCCCGGCTGGGTCGTTCTGCGCAATGCGCCTAAACGGTCTATTTAGGCCATGCCTGCACAGTAGCGCGGTGCCGCGCGGCGCAGATTCCGTATGCCACCAAAACCTGACCCTGCATCCAAACCTGCCAGTCGTCGTAGCTGGCAGGGTCTTGGGGCGGATCAGGGATCTCAGGGCACGGCGCTGCCAGGCCTCCGTCCAGCGGCGGCACCACGCGCGGCACGTACAGATTCCGTGAGGCTTCGCACCCGGTCAGTATCAGGGCGACAGCCAGCAGGCAGAGGATTCGCATTTTTCACAGCCTTCGAGAATGCGTCGATCGACGCGGTAAGTTCAGGGCCGGTGGCTGCCGCGGCGCGCGCGTTCGCGGCCATGGCAAGCAGATCGTCGTTGGTCTGCTCGATTGCCTCGCGCGCCACGGACAAGTCGTCGCGCGACTGCTCGAGCCGCAGTTCGGCAATCTCGCGTCCGTGGAACGCGTCCAACACGAACCAAGTTGCTGCGGCCCCCACAGCAACGGCGGTCGCGTAGCCTCGCCACCCCACCAACAGGCCGACCACCTTTTCGCCGGCGGCCATCATGCTGCTGCCTTCCAGCCGCGCGGCAGCTGGAAGTGCGGGCCGTCCTTGAGCGATTTCCAGTCCCCGCCCCACTCCATCGGCATACCCAGCTCGGCCGCGCAGGCCTTGACGACGTCGGCCAGTCGGCGGAACTGCTCCCAGTCGTTCCACGGGATCGCGCCACCGACCAGCGGCGCCAGGTCGACGGCGTGGCCATAGCCGTCCTGCTGCTTGAGGTGCAGGCTGTTCTGCGTCTGGCTGGCGCCTTGGGCGACCAACTCGCGCTGGCGTTCGGGCGTGCGCACACCCTCGACCACAGTGAAATCGACCGCGGTGCGTTGGATCGCCAGTTTGACGATTTCGACAAGTCGGGGGTGTACCCCATCCAGGCGCTGCAGGCTGCGCGACGAAAGGCTGAATGCGGCCGAGCGCTGGCGCACGGACGCCCTGATCGGGCTCGCGCTGGCCACCCAGTCCGGGCTGCGCTGCGTGCTGCTGGACCGGTTCGATTGCCTGGACCAGCCCGGCCGCGGCGACCTGCTGGGGTTGCTCGACACCCTGGCCGCCGACGGCGAACTCGACACCGCCCTGGTGCTGGGCACCCTGAAATCTGCCCCGCCCGCTCCCACCGACCTTTTCACCAGCCACTGGATCGACCACGGCACCAACGCCCAGCCCGCGCTGCGCGCCGCCGCCTGACACGAGGACTACGACATGCAAAACCTGGCGCTTTTCTAAGACACCGAAACCACCGGCCTGCCGCTGTTCAAGGATCCGTCTGAACACCCCGACGAGCCCCACATTGTGCAGCTGGCCGCGGCGCTGGTCGACCTGGACTCGCGCGAGACGGTCGCCAGCCTGGACCTGGTCGTCCGGCCGGACGGCTGGAGCATCCCCGATGAGGTCACCGAGGTCCACGGCATCACCACCGAGTACGCCATGGCGGTGGGCGTGCCCGAGGCGCTGGCCCTGTCCCTGTTCCTGGAAATGTGGGCCGGACGCAAGCGCATCGCACACAACGAGTCCTTCGATGCCCGCATCATCCGCATCGCCCAGCACCGCGCCGGCGAGCTGGAACACGACCTGGAACGCTGGAAAACCGGCACGGCCGAGTGCACCGCGCGCCTGGCCACGCCCATCCTGAAACTGCCGCCCACCGCCAAGATGGTGGCCGCCAATCGCCACCACTACAAGACGGCCAACCTGAGCGAGGCGGTGCTGTTCTTCACCGGCAAGCCGCTGGAGAACGCGCACAGTGCCCTGGCGGACGTGCGCGGCTGCATGGACGTCTATTTCGGCATCCAGGACCTGCAGAGGGAGGCCGCTTAATCATGCATCCCTACATGAATCGCAAGGACCGGCGCTTGGTCCAGCGCATTGAAACGCGGCGCGCACGTGTGCGCCGCCTGGAGCGCCGCGAGGCGTCGCCCATGATTGTCGGCGCGGAAATCGTGATGCGGCCGCTTGAGCAATTGTTCGATGAACTGGACCGCACCGGCAAGGTTTCCGTCAACGCGAAAGGCTATCCCGACTTCCTGGCGTGCGACGGGCGTCGGTACGAGGCCGCGCCGGCGATTGAGGGGCTTATCTGGCACTTTGAGATGTGGAGCATCCGCCACGGCAAGGAATTGCCACTGCAGCCCCTGCGCGACCTGCACATTGCCCTGCACTACCTGGTGCCGATCCGCGAAAGCACTATCGAAGGTTTGCGCGAGGCGCTTCCGGCGTTGCGCCGCGTTAATGCGCCGGGCGAGCTAGCGGACCAAGTCGGCCCGTTTCCGCATAAGCAGCTCGAGGCCGCAATAGGCGGACGGATATGAGCGGAGCCGAGCTCACTGAGTTTAGAGTTCCAAAACATAAAGAAATAGAACTCAAGTTGGAATGCGTCGTAGAAGCATGCATCACAGCCGCCAGGAAAATGCGCTCAGATCCCCCACACACGTCGCACTTGCTGCTCGTAACGCCCGCAATCATTAATCGCGTCCTGTTGCTGAGGCCGTGGGATCTCCAATCCAAAATTCGCCACATGTCCGCTTGGAAACATCACTTCAAGCAGTCCCACGAAGTCGCCAACCGAATCCCGGGAAATGGTGTATGTGAAAACAATGCCATTGAGCATGCGGTCAATCGTGAGCTTCACATCAGTTTCGACGACCGGGAAAAGCTGCACAGCCGAGCCAATGTCGGATGCCGCACGTTTAGTCAGACCGAGAGTACGACCGGTCACAAGAGGGTACTCGATGGGTCCAAAAACAACCTCTCCCATTGCGAAATGCTGGCCGCTTTGGTCTTGCTGATGGAACACGTGGTAACTAAAAGTCTTGTACACACCGCGCATTTACAACCTCTCAGAATGAATTACGACCGTCACTGTAACAGGATAATTCTTTTGTCGTGATAGATCGATACCACCTGCACCTTGCCAATCTTCACGAGCAGCAGAAGGCGATCAACAAAGCCATCGCCCTCGCGCCTCGCCCTCGTGCCTGCGGCAAAACTTTATAAGGACCAGACAAATGTCTGACGTTCAACCGCGATTCATACGAATGGGAAAAGCGCCCGCCTACCTCGGTATGTGCCGCAGGGTGTTCAACCAGGACGCACGCCCTTTTCTGCGTGAAATCACCATCGGAAAACAAGGAATCGCCTTCGACCGCGTAGAACTCGATCGCTTCGCCGACGAGTACGCCGAGCGTATGGCAATTGACAAGGCAGCACCTGCAGGCAACGATAGCCCTCGCAGCGAGCGCCGCCATAGCAATGGAGCATCAAGCTTATGGGGCAAAAAACAATCACCGGCCTCACGCTCAAAGACGGCCTCTGGCACATCGACAAAGTCGTCCGCGGGATTGGCCGAATTCGAGGCAGCACTGGCACAAGCACGCGCGCAGACGCGGAGCAATTCCTCCTCTCGCGCATCGCCGAAGCCCAGGCGGCCCAAGCCGCGAAACGCAACGGCCGCCGCACCTTCCGCGAAGCCGCGACCCTCTATTTGAAGGAATATGCGCAGCATCCATCAATTTGGCATACCGGCATCTATCTCAAGCAGCTCGATCCTTACATCGGTGAGCTGTACCTGGATGAATTGGACGACGAAGCCCTGCAGCCCTATATCGAGGACCGGCTGGAATTGGGCCGGGCACCGCGGACGATCAATATCGCGCTGCAGCGCGTCGTGAGGGTGCTCAACGTCTGCGCCAGGAAATGGCGCGACGAAGACCGCAGGCCTTGGCTATCGGTTGTACCCATGATCGAAATGCTCAGTGAAAAATCGCGCCGGCAACCCTACCCCTTGTCGTGGGAGGAACAGGCCATGCTGTTCAAGGAGCTACCCGACCACCTTCAGGCCATGGCCTTGTACAAGGTGAACACCGGGTGCCGCGAGCAGGAGGTCTGCAAACTGCGATGGGAATGGGAAATCAAGGTGCCCGAGCTGGAAACCAGCGTCTTTCTGATCCCCGCTGATTTTGGTGGACGGTTCGAAGATTCGGGCGTCAAGAACGGCGAGGAGCGCCTGGTGGTGCTGAACGACGTGGCCAGGTCAATCGTTCGCAAGCAGCGCGGCCTGGATCCCGAATGGGTGTTTCCCTACGAGGGCCGCGCGCTGCACAGGATGAACGATACGGCTTGGCGCAGTGCACGCAAGCGCGCTGCGGAAAACTGGAAGACGTCGCACGGTGTCCCAGCGCATCCAGGCTTTGGACGTGTCCGCGTGCATGATTTGAAGCACACCTTCGGGCGTCGACTGCGCGCCGCTGATGTCCCGGAGGAGGATCGCAAGGCACTGCTGGGCCCCACCGATGGAAGTATCACTTCGCACTACTCGGCGGCCGAGCTGACCAAGCTGATCGAGTATGCAAATCGCATCGCAGCAACCGACACGCGCAGTCCGGCGTTGACGGTGCTCAAGCGAGGGGCGGCTTTAACCGGGAAGTCCCCGCAAAAGTCCCCACAATGAGAAAGGGGGTTAGTGATTACTATCACTAACCCCCTAGGGTATTGCTGGTCGGGACGGCGGGATTCGAACTCGCGACCCCTTGCACCCCATGCAAGTGCGCTACCAGGCTGCGCTACGCCCCGAAAGAAAAAGAGTATAGCAGACCTAAAAATTGTTTGCACGCATTGGTGCAAAAAAAGTGCCGAATACTCAAAAAAATTTGCGTGCCTTACGCGATGCCGGCAACACTCACAGGCAAGGCTCGCGCATGGCGCGGGGCCATCAACTCGGATAGACGACGGTGCAATGCACCGCCATGCTCAGGCCGTGGCGTTGACGCTCACCGCATTGTCGTTCGAAGCCGTCGCGGCCGAACCCAGGGCCTCGGCCAGCATCGCCGACACATCGCCCAACTCGTTGCGCAGGGCCTGCATCTCGGCGCCAGTCAGACGCACCGCGGCGTCCTGATCGTGCGGCGTGTCGCGCGCATCGCCCAGGCGGTTGCGCGCGCCGCTGATGGTGAAGCCCTGCTCGTACAGCAAGGAACGGATACGACGGATCAGCAGCACTTCGTGATGCTGGTAGTAGCGACGGTTGCCGCGCCGCTTGACCGGCTTGAGCTGCGTGAACTCCTGCTCCCAATACCGCAGCACATGCGGCTTGACGCCGCACAGGTCGCTGACCTCACCGATGGTGAAGTAACGCTTGGCGGGAATGGGCGGTAAGGTAACGGTGGATTCGGTACGTGTCATAAGAGAATTCTATGCCGCGATGCGTCGAGTGCCGATAACAATTACCGACAAAGCGTATCACTCCTCGGCATCTGGCGCTGCGGGAGTGGCCTGCTCCACCACGCTCTTGAGTTTCTGACTTGCGTGGAACGTGACCACGCGGCGTGCGGCGATAGGGATGGTCTCGCCGGTCTTGGGATTGCGCCCCGGGCGGGGCGGCTTGTCGCGCACCTGGAAATTTCCGAAGCCCGAAAGCTTGACGGAATCTCCGCGCGCCAAGGCGTCGCGGATTTCCTCGAAGAAGGTGTCGACGATGTCCTTGGCCTCGCGCTTATTCAGGCCGACCCGCTCAAAGAGCAGTTCGGCCAGCTCGGCCTTGGTCAGGGTACGCGGCTCGGCAAGCATACTGTTCCCCATGGTTCAAGCGCGCTGGCGCGCGCCGTGGGCACTGACCAAAGCGTCTTTGATGCGCGCCAGGCAATCGGCCACTCGGGCTTCGTCCAGTGTGACCTCAGTGTCCTGTAGCCAGAAACGGAACGCAAGGCTTTTCTCGGCCACGGGCTGTTCGCCCTGGGCCTTTTCGCGCCAGACGTCGAACAGGCGCACGTCCTGCACCACGGCCAGTTGCGGATCGGCCTTGACCGTCGCCGCCACCGTGTCCAGCATGGACTGCACCGTCACGGGCGCGTCGACCCAGAGGGCCAGGTCGCGCACCACCACCGGTTGGCGCGACAGTTCGCGCACCTGCGGCAGTTCGCCTTCGGACAGGGCGTCCACGTCCAGCTCGAACACCACCGGCGCGTGTGCCAGGTCTGCCTGCTGCGCCCAACGCGGATGCAGCTCACCGATCCAGCCGACCTGCTTGCCATCCAGCGTGACGCGGGCGCTGCGGCCCGGATGCAGCGCGGGATGCGCCGCCGCTTCGAAGCGCAGGCGCGCGCCGCGGGCGCCGAACAACGCCTGGACGTCCATCTTCACGTCGAAGAAATCGACCTGTCGGGTGGGTACGCCCCACTGCTCTTCCACCGACGGGCCCCACGCGGCGCCCGCCAGCTTGAGCGGCTGGCGCACGCCGGCCACTTCCAGCGGACCGTCCTGCGCCGCGTCATCGCGCGCGAAGACGCGGCCAAGCTCGAACAGGCGCACGCGCGTCTGCTTGCGGTTGGCGTTGTGGCGGATGTTGGCCACCAGGCCGGCGATCAGGCTCGAACGCATCACCGACAGGTGGCTGGCGATCGGGTTGACCAGCTTGACCGGCGTGTCGTTGCCCGCGTAGTCGCGTTCCCACTCGGCTTCGACGAAGCTGTAGTTGACGACTTCCTGGTAGTCCTGCGCGGCGGCCAGGCGGCGCAGCGCGTGCGGACCGCGGCGCACTTCGGGTTGCGAGAACATCTTGGCGCGCGCCAGCGGCGGCACCGTGGGAATGTTCTCGAAGCCGTAGATGCGGGCCACTTCTTCGATCAGGTCTTCCTCGATCTCGAGGTCGAAGCGATACGACGGCGGAGTGACGATGAAGTCATCGCCATCGAGCGTGAATTCCAGCCCCAGGCTGCCGAAGATCTTGGCGACTTCGGCCTGCGTGACGGGCACGCCCAGCACGCGGTGGCAGCGCGCCAGGCGCATGCGAACCGGCTCGCGCTTGGGCAGGTTGACGATCTGGTCGTCCAGCGGACCGACCTGCCCGCCGCAGATGTCGACGATCAGGCGCGTGATGAATTCGATGTGCTGCGGGATCGTGGCGAAGTCCACGCCGCGCTCGCCGCGGTGGCTGGCCTCGGAACTGAACTTGAAGCGGCGCGCGCGGCCGGCCAGCGATTGCGGCCACCAGAACGCGGCTTCCAGGTAGATGTTCTGCGTGTCGAGCGTGACCGCCGTGGCCTCGCCGCCCATGATGCCGGCCAGGCTTTCGACCTGATCGCCGGCCACCACCACGCCGACCTTCGAATCCAGCGTGACGGTCTGGCCGTTCAGCAGCTCGAGCGTCTCGCCTTCGCGCGCCCAGCGCACCGACAGGTCGCCATGGATCTTGTCCAGGTCGAACACGTGCGAGGGACGGCCCAGTTCCAGCATGACGTAGTTGGAGATGTCCACCAGCGCCGACACCGAACGCTGGCCGGCGCGCTCCAGGCGCGTCTTCATCCACGCGGGGGTCTGCGCGCGGGCGTTCACGCCGCGGATCACGCGGCCGCCAAAGCGTCCACACAGGTCGGGCGCCTCGATCCTGACCGGACGCAGCTCGTCCAGCGTCACGGGCACGGCCTTGGCGGTCGGCACCGACAGCGGCGCGCCGGTCAGCGCGGCGACTTCGCGCGCCACGCCCAGGATCGACAGGCAATCGGCGCGGTTGGGCGTCATCTTCAGCGTGAAGAGCGTGTCGTCCAGGTCCAGCGCTTCGCGGATCGACTGGCCCGGCGCCATATCGGCCGGCAGCTCCAGCAGGCCGGCATGGTCCTGCGACAGGCCCAGTTCGCGCGCCGAGCACAGCATGCCCGACGATTGCACGCCGCGCATCTTGGCCACGCCGATCTTCATGCCGCCGGGCAGTTCCGCGCCGACGCGGGCCAGCGGCACCTTCAGGCCGGCGGCCGCGTTGGGCGCGCCGCAGACGATCTGCAGCAGCGCGCCGGAGCCGTCATCGACTTGGCAGACGCGCAGCTTGTCGGCGTCGGGGTGCGGGGCGATCTCGACGATGTGCGCGACCACCACGCCCGTGAACGCGGGCGCGGCCGGCACGGTGTCTTCGACTTCCAGGCCGGCCATGGTGAGCCGGTGCGCGAGTTCATCGGTTGCGATCGGAGGATTGACCAGCGTACGCAGCCAGGATTCGGGAAATTGCATGATCTAGCCGTCTGTTATTCGTTGAACTGGCGCAGGAAGCGCAAATCGCCTTCGTAGAACTGGCGCAGGTCGTTGACGCCGTAGCGCAGCATCGTCAGGCGCTCCAGGCCGGAACCGAAGGCAAAGCCGATGTAACGCTCGGGGTCCAGGCCGAAGTTGCGCACCACCTGCGGGTGCACCTGGCCCGAGCCGGAGATCTCCAGCCAGCGGCCGCGGTTCGGGCCCGAGGTGAACATCATGTCGATTTCGGCCGACGGCTCGGTGAACGGGAAGAACGACGGGCGGAAACGCACGACGAGATCGTCGCTTTCGAAGAAGCAACGCAGGAAATCGGTGTACACGCCCTTCAGGTCGGCGAACGAGATATCCTCGGCGATCCAGAGCCCTTCCACCTGGTGGAACATGGGCGAGTGCGTGGCGTCGCTGTCGACGCGGTAGGTGCGCCCCGGCGCGATGACCTTGATGGGCGGCTTGTGCATGCGGGCGTAACGCACCTGCATGGGGCTGGTGTGCGTGCGCAGCAGCAGCGGCAGGCCGTCGGCGTCTTTCATGTCGACGTAGAACGTGTCCTGCATGGAACGCGCCGGATGGTCCAGCGGGTTGTTGAGCGCGGTGAAATTGGTCCAGTCGTTCTCGACTTCGGGGCCGTCGGCCACATCAAAGCCGATGGAGCGGAAGATCTCTTCGACACGCTCCCAGGTGCGGATGACCGGATGGATGCCGCCCGGCACGCGGCCACGGCCCGGCAACGATACGTCAATGGTTTCGGACGCCAGTCGGGCATCCAGTTCTGCTTGCACCAGGGCCGCGCGGCGCAGGTTCAGGAGCTCTTCGACCTTCTGCTTGGCCTGATTGATGCGGGCGCCCATGTCGCGCTTCTGCTCGGGATCGAGCTTGCCCAGGCCCTTGAGCAGGACCGTCAGCGCGCCGTCCTTGCCCAGGAAGCGGGCCTTTGCGTTTTCGAGCGCGGCGGCATTGTTGGCCGCGGCGAACAGTTCCTGCGCCTGGGAAACCAGGTCGTCAACCGATTGAGTCATGAAATCCAGCCTTCAAAACGCAAACGGGGCCATTACAGCCCCGTTTGCAGCGATGCGCGATGAGTTAAAGCGCGCGATCAGGCAGCCAAGGCAGCCTTGGCTTGCTGCACGATGGCGGCAAAGCCGGCCTTGTCGCGCACGGCCAGATCGGCCAGGACCTTGCGGTCGAGTTCGATCGCAGCCTTCTTCAGGCCGGCGATGAACACGCTGTAGCTGACGCCGTGTTCGCGGACGGCGGCGTTGATACGCGTGATCCACAGCGCGCGGAACGTGCGCTTCTTGTTGCGGCGGTCGCGGTAGGCGTATTGGCCAGCGCGCATGACCGCTTGCTTGGCGATACGGAACACATTACCGCGGCGGCCACGGTAACCCTTGGCGGCGGAAATGACTTTCTTGTGACGTGCGCGGGCGGTAACGCCGCGTTTGACGCGAGGCATAGTAGATCTCCCTTATATCAAGCGAAAGGCATCATGGCTTTCACGGAAGCCACGTTGGTCTCGTGAACCGCCGCCGAACCGCGCAGTTGGCGCTTGTTCTTGGTGGTCTTCTTGGTCAGGATGTGACGCTTGAACGCCTGACCACGCTTGATGGATCCGCTGCCGCGAACCTGAAAGCGCTTTGCGGCGCTTTTCTTGGTTTTCATCTTGGGCATGATGATTCCCTAAACTGAACACTATTGTTGATTTACATGACGCGAGGTGCTTGTCGCAAGGCGGTTGGCGCCGCGCTCGACCATCAAGGCGAGCACGTTCGACCTACACCATTGCGGCAAAACTTGATGACCTCTTGCCACTTCTGGGGGTACTTCCACTGCTGAGGTACTGCAACTTTCCCCGATGGCCCGGGCGAAAAAAATTGCCTGGATCCGGGAAAGCCTTTGATTATATGGTGATTTCCCTGGTTTTGTCGAGCCGGATCGGGTCTGGCGGGCAGGCGCACGGAAACATTCCGGGACGGAACCCATCCTCCCTGCCGACGGCAATGGCCTGCCCTGCGCATCATGCCCCCGGGCGCCGGTATTGCACCGCCTGCGCGACATGGTGCGTCGCCAGTTCGTCGGCGGCCTCGAGATCGGCGATGGTCCGGGCGACACGCAAGGCGCGATGCATGGCGCGGCCAGAGCCCGCCAGCCGACGCATGGCCTGCAGCAACAGGTCGCGGGCCGGCGGCTCCAGCGGGCAGTGGCGCTCCAGTTCCGCGCCGGCCAACGCCGCATTCGGCTTGCCCTGACGCGCCATCTGCCGCTCGCGGCAACGCGCCACGCGCGCCCTGACCGGCTCGGACGCCTCGCCGGGCGGCCCCTGCAGGCTTTCCAGGTCGGCCGGCGGCAACGCCACATGCAGATCGATCCGGTCGAGCAGCGGGCCTGAGACCTTACCGGCGTAACGCGCGACCTGGTCGGGCGTGCACTGGCAGGCCCGGCGCGGATGGCCGCGCCAGCCGCAGGGGCATGGATTCATCGCGGCCACCAGTTGGAAGCGGGCGGGAAACTGCGCCGTCTGCAGCGCCCGGGCGATGACCACCCTGCCCGTCTCCAGCGGCTCGCGCAGCGCCTCCAGTGTGCGGCGGCTGAATTCCGGCAGTTCGTCGAGAAACAGCACTCCGTGATGGGCCAGACTGATCTCCCCCGGCCGGGGCCGCCCGCCACCGCCCACCAGGGCGATGGCGGACGCCGAGTGGTGCGGCGCGCGGAACGGCGGCGTGCCCATCCTGACCGGTGGCGCGCCCGCCAGCGCGGCCAGGGCCGCGACCTCGAGCGCCTGCGCGCGCGCCAGCGGCGGCAGCAGGCCCGGCAGGCGCGCAGCCAGCATGCTTTTGCCGGCCCCGGGCGGCCCTATCATCAACAGGCTATGGCCGCCCGCCGCCGCGACTTCCAGCGCGCGCCGCGCCCCGGGCTGCCCGCGCACGTCCGCCAGGCAGGGCATCGGCGGCGCCTCGGGCCAGGTGTCGGGCAAGGCGTCCGGCAGGCGGCAATGACCCGCCACGTGTGCCGCCACGTCCGCCAGACTGCGCGCCGACAGCACGCGCAGGCCCTCGACCCAGGCCGCCTGTCCGGCGCTGCCGGCGGGCAGGATCAAGGTGGCGCCGGGGGATTCCCGCGCCACGCTCAATGCGATCACCAGGGCCGCCGCGACCGGCACCAGCGCGCCGGTCAGGGACAGCTCCCCGGCGAGCACCAGACCGGCCAACAGTGGATCCGGCGCCGGCATGTTGGCGGCCTCGGTTGCCGCCCCCTCGCCCGGCGGCGCCAGTTGCCCCGCGGCCAGCAACAGGCCGACGGCGATGGGCAGGTCGAAACGGCCCGATTCCTTGGGGATGTCGGCGGGGGACAGGTTGACCGTGATGCGGCCCGCGGGAAAATTGAAGCCGCTGTTGATGATGGCCGCGCGCACCCGCTCGCGGCTTTCGCGCACCTCGGTGTCGGGCAGGCCGACCACGTTGAAGCTGGGCAGTCCCGGCCCCAGGTGGGTTTCGACCCGCACCGCGTGGGCGTGCAGGCCGCTGAGGGTGCGGCTGGCGATTACGGCTAGGGTCAAGGCAGTCTCCGATGGCAGTCGAAGACGAGTATGGCGAAAACAAAAACGGCCGCGCAGGCGGCCGTGGCAAAAGTGTCCCGCGCGGATCACTTGTCCAGGGCGGACAGGCGCGACTCCAGTTGCTCGACGGTGGCAGCCAGTTGATCAACGCGGGCACGCGTGCGCGCCAGCAGATCGGCCTGCACATCGAATTCCTCGCGAGTGACCAGATCGAGCTTCGAGAATGCCTGCGTCATCATGGCGCGGACGTTGCGCTCGACATCCGCGGCCGGGCTGCGGGCGATCAGGTCGGAAATGTTCTTCTGGATGTCTTCCATCCACTGGGTGCGATTGTTCATAGCGGCCTCACGATGTTCTTGGTGCCTCAAGTGTAGTGCTTTCCACAAGCCGGGCAGCGGGCAAAAAAAAGGGCGGGCCGCATGCGGTGACCGCCCATCAAAGCACAGGAGAAAACCGGGCCGCCTTGGGGGCAGCCCCCTACCAACATCGTTACTCGCAGCCCATCTGCTTGGCCGACTGCGCGAACAGGTCGGCCGATTGCTTGCACTGGGACGCCAACTGCGTCTTGTCGCTGATCGTGGCCCACTGCGTCTTGGCCGCGTCGAGCTGCTGCTTGAAGCTGGCCGCCGCGGGGTTGGACGCGCCCAGCTTGTCCATGCACGCGCTGACTTTGGTCAGGTAGGCGTCGCATTCGGCGGGCAGGCCGGCGGTGGAACTGGCGGCCGGGGCCGAACTGGACGGCGCGGGCGTGGAGGCCGGCGGCGTGGCGGCCGCGGGCGGCGTACCCGGCGTCGTGGTCGACGGCGCCGGCGTGGTCGATGCCGCGGGCGGCGCGGCCTTTTCATCGCTCTTGTTGCAGCCGGCCAGGGCGGCCAGCGCGGCGGTCAGCGCCAACACGGCAAAGGTCTTGCGTTGGATCGTCATCATTCCTCTTTCCTTTCTTGCTTTTCGTCTTTGTTCAGAGAGCCGCGACGCCGGTGTCTTTTGCCGCGGCCGATCAGGCCCAGATACCGCCATGAGCTGGACTTGATTCTTCTTCAGCCTACCTTTGGCAACAAGCTTATGCGTGTAAACCCTCGTATCACGCCCCGCCCCCGTTTTGACGGTGCGTCCGAACCGCTTTCAAACGCCTGACATCTGCGCCATGCGCCGCCCGAAGCCCGGCCAGCAACGTTCAGCGGCCTGTCGGGGCAGACCGCGGCCACGGTTGCCACGCATCCGGCAAACGCGACAAAGGACTACCGCGCCGGCATCAACTCGCAACAAATGGCGGCGGCAAAACATATTCCGTTGCATTCCTCACTTTGCCCGGCCGTGCACCAACTTGAGGCTGATGTCGAGTGCATGAAGCACTATATTGGTGCAATCAGGCACAACAAATGCGCCTGCCTTTCCGCTTTCCGGGCACCGGACCGTATGGCATGGAATTTGCTTGATTGACGATGCCAACGTGCAACCATGAGAGGAAATGCCATGAAACTCATCATCGCCATCATCAAGCCCTTCAAGCTCGACGAAGTGCGGGTGGCTCTATCCGGAATCGGCGTCCAGGGCCTCACCGTTACCGAAGTGAAAGGGTTCGGGCGCCAGAAGGGCCACACCGAGCTGTATCGCGGCGCGGAATACGCCGTCGACTTCCTGCCCAAACTGCGTGTCGAGGCCGCCGTGCCCGACCATCTGGTCGACCAGGTCATCGAAGCCATCGAACAAGCCGCCCGCACCGGCAAGATCGGCGACGGCAAGATCTTCGCCGCCCCCCTTGAACAAGTGATCCGTATCCGCACGGGCGAAGCCGGCGAAGCTGCGCTGTAGACAAATAAGAAAGACTCATTGGAGCCTGAAAATGGATAAAGCAGATATCTCCTGGTTGCTCGTCTCTACCCTCCTCGTATTGATGATGGCCGTACCCGGTCTGGCGATGTTCTATGGCGGCCTGGTACGCAGCAAGAACGTGCTGTCGGTACTGCTGCAAGTGTTGTGCACGTTCGTGCTGGGCCTGGTCCTCTGGTTCATCTACGGTTATTCCCTTGCCTTCACCGAAGGCAATGCGTTCTTCGGCGGCCTCTCGCGCGCCTTCTTCTCGGGCATGTTCAACCCGGCGGACGGCAAGTACGCCATGTCGAACTCGCTGACCGAACTGCTGTTCGCCTCGTTCCAGGCCACGTTCGCCGGCATCACCTGCGCGCTGATCGTCGGCAGCTTCGCCGAACGCGCCCGCTTTTCGGCGGTGCTGGTGTTCACGGTGATCTGGTTCACCTTCGCCTATATTCCCATCGCGCACATGGTCTGGTTCGCGTCCGAAACGGCCCCGGGCCTGCTCAACGCCAAGGGCGCGCTGGACTTCGCCGGCGGCACCGTGGTGCACATCAACGCTGGCGTGGCCGGCCTGGTGGGCGCCTATGTGGTCGGCAAGCGCGTCGGTTATGGCCGTGAAGCCATGCAGCCGCACAACCTGCCGATGACGTTCGTCGGCGCCGCCCTGCTGTGGGTGGGCTGGTTCGGCTTCAATGCCGGTTCCGCCCTGGCCGCCAACGAGAACGCCACCCTGGCCTTCTTCAACACCATGATCGCCACCGCCGGCGCCGTGCTGGCCTGGCTGTTCACCGAATGGGCCATCAAGGGCAAGCCCTCGATGCTGGGCGCCGCCTCCGGCGCCATCGCCGGCCTGGTGGGCATCACCCCGGCGGCCGGCCTGGTCGGCCCGGTGGGCGCGCTGATCATCGGCGTGATCGCCGGCATCGTCTGCGTCTGGGGCGTCAATGGCCTGAAGCGCCTGCTGCGCGCCGATGACGCGCTCGATGTGTTCGGCGTGCACGGCGTGGGCGGCATCGTCGGCGCCCTGCTGACCGGCATCTTCAACGCCCAGGTCCTGGGCGGCCCCGGCCTGGCGGAACCCGGCATGATCCTGGGCCAACTGTGGGTGCAGCTCGAAGGCGTGCTGCTGACCATCGTCTGGTCCGGCGTGGTCGCCTGGATCGCCTACAAGATCGCCAACGCCCTGTGCGGCCTGCGCGTGCCGGAAGACCAGGAACGCGAAGGGCTGGACGTCACCAGCCACGGCGAATCGGCCTACCACAGCTGATCGTCTCCCCCGCCCGCTGCCGGGCGGGACCATGGAAAGCCCCCTCTTCGCAGGGGGCTTTTTTTCGTCAGGGCGATCCTGTTTGGAGGGCCGGGCCCGCCGACGCAAAAAAAACCCGGCGCATGCGCCGGGCTTTCCGTTCGTCGGAGCCACGCCCCGGCACCAATGGCCCTCAGGCCAGATCGAGCGTATCCAGATCCACCGGCAAGGCCCGGTTCAAGGCGCTGGCCACCTTCACGCGCAGCGCGTTGGTATGCGCCCGCCGGACCTCCCGCTTCACGTCCAGCAGTTGCTGCGGATGCATGGAAAACTCGGTCAGGCCGAGCCCCAGCAGCAACCGCGTCATGCGCGAATCGCCGGCCATTTCGCCGCATACCGCAACCGGCTTGCCGGCTCGCTCGCCGGCATTGATGGTGTGGGCCACCAGCCGCAGCACCGCCGGATGCAGCGGATCGTAAAGGGACGCCACGTCGTGATCGCCGCGGTCGATGGCCAGCGTGTACTGGATCAGGTCGTTGGTGCCGATCGACAGGAAATCCAGCGCCTGCGCGAAGGGTTCGATGGCGATGGCGATGGCCGGCACCTCGACCATGGCGCCCACTTCCATGTGCGCCGCGTAGGCCTGGCCACGCGCATCCAGCTCGCGCCGCGCCGATTCGATGGCGGCCCGCGTCGCCACCACCTCGTGCATGTGGGCGATCATCGGGATCAGCAGGCGCACCGGCCCGTGGGCCGAGGCCCGCAGAATGGCGCGCAACTGCGTCGCGAACATCTCGGGCCGCGCCAGGCAGTAGCGGATCGCGCGCTGCCCCAGCGCCGGATTGGTGGCCACCGTGGCCTCGCCGTCCAGCGTCTTGTCCGAGCCGATGTCGAGCGTGCGGATGGTAACGGGACGGCCGGCCATGACCTTCACGACGGACGAGTAAGCCTCGTACTGCTCTTCCTCGCCCGGCAGATCCGGACGCCCCATGAACAGGAATTCGCTGCGGAACAGGCCGATGCCGTGCGCTCCGGCAGCCAACGCCAGCGCGGCCTCTTCCGGCAGCTCGATGTTGGCGTGCAACACGATATCGATGCCATCGAGGGTGACGGACGGCTCATCGCGCAGCAAGCTGAGTTCGGCGCGCTCGTCGGCGTAGGCGGCCTGGCGGCGGCGGTATTCCTGCAGGATGCGCTCCGACGGATTGACCACCACGGCGCCGGCGGCGCCGTCGATGATCAGCATGTCGCCGTCGCGCACCAGCTCGCGCACGTTGCCCATGGCCACCACGGCCGGCACGCCCATGCTGCGCGCCACGATGGCGGTGTGCGAGGTCGGCCCGCCCAGGTCGGTGACGAAAGCGGCGAAGCGCCCGCCGCGCAGGCGCAACATGTCGGCCGGCGAGATGTCGTGCGCCACCACCACCAGCGCCTCGTCGCCGCCCATGTGCGACATGTCCGGCAGGATGGCCGAGGTGCCGGACAGCACGTGCAGCACCCGCTCGATCACCTGGCGCACGTCCGCGCCGCGTTCGCGCAGGTATTCGTCTTCCATCGCGTCGAACTGCTGGCCCAGGATCTGGCCCTGCGTGGTCAGCGCCCATTCGGCGTTGTAGTGCCGCTCGGCGATCAGCGCCAAAGTCTGCTCGGCCAGCAGCGGATCGCCCAGCAACAGGCTGTGCACATTGAGCATCGCGCCCAGCTCGCGCGGCGCATCGGCCGGCAGGGTGTCGGCCAGTTGCCGCAATTCCTGCTGGGCCGAGGCCAGCGCCTCGGTCAGGCGGCTGCTCTCGGCCGGCACGTCCTCGGGCGCGATGCGGTAGTGCGCCACTTCCAGCGCCGCCGCGCCCATGACCACCGCGCGGCCGATGGCATAACCGCGGGCCACGCCTTTGCCGTACAAACAAATAACGGGGCTGGCAGAGCCAGCCCCGTCGTGCTTGTCGACCGCGGCGCCGGCCGCGGACATGCCGGCCCCGACATTGTCAGGGCCGGCGGATTCGGAAGCGCCGCTATTCCTGTTCACCGAATTTGCTATCGAACAGAGTTTCAATTTCGGAGAGCGCCTGCTCGGCATCGCTGCCCGAGGCCTCCAGCTTGACCGTCACGCCCAGGCCGGCGGCCAGCATCATGACCCCCATGATGCTCTTGGCATTCACGCGCTGCGCGCCGCGCGAGATGAAGATCTCGCTGGAAAACTTGCTGGCCAGTTGCGTCAGTTTGGCGGCCGCCCGCGCATGCAAACCCAGTTTATTGCTGATGACAATGTCTGTATTAGGCATAGGATTTATGGTGACCACGGCATCACACCGCAGTTGGTGATTGCAGCAAATTGTCCAAGCGCTCTTCGGCTTGAAATATTAGCCGAAATAATAGGACAAGTTCCTGCCCGTCAGTCTACCCGCAAGACCCCTTGCACCCCGCCCGCCAGCGCCTTCTCACGGGTCTCGGCCAGCGAGAGATTCCGGTAGGTCAGCGCGCGCAGCAACATGGGGGTATTCAGGCCCGCCAGCACACAGCACTGGATACCCTGTGCCTGGGCGTCGGCCACCGCCCGCTTCGAGATATTGGCGGGCGTCGCGCCGATCAGGTCGGTCAGCACCAGCACGCCAGCGCCGTGGTCCTGCTCGAGGATGTCCTTGAGCACCGCCGGCGCCAGGTCGTCCGGCCGGTCCTCGGGCTGGATGTCGTGGATCGCCAACATGCCGTCGAGGTTGCCCATGACGTGGCTGGCGCATTCGCGCATGGCCGCGCCCAGGGGCGCGTGCACGACAATGACAATACCCGTGGTCATGACAGGTTCCAGGAAGGTCAGGCCGCGGCCGGAACCGAGGCGCCGGCCGCCACCGCTTTTTCGAGCGCCTGGACGAACATGCCCGCGACGTCGAAACCGGTCTGTTCGGCGATTTCCACGAAACAGGTGGGGCTGGTGACATTGACCTCGGTGACGTAGTCACCGATGACGTCCAGGCCGACCAGCAGCAGGCCGCGCGCGGCCAGCTTGGGCGCGACGGCCTCGGCGATCTCGCGGTCGCGCGGCGACAGCGGCTGCGCCACGCCCCGGCCGCCAGCGGCCAGGTTGCCGCGGGTCTCGCCGGCCAGCGGGATGCGCGCCAGCGAATACGGCACCGGTTCGCCGCCGATCAGCAGGATGCGCTTGTCGCCCTTGACGATCTCGGGAATGTAACGCTGCGCCATGATGGTGCGCGCGCCGTTGTCGGTCAGCGTTTCCAGGATGGCGTTGAGGTTGGGGTCCTTGGGCTGCAGGCGGAACACCCCGGTGCCGCCCATGCCGTCCAGCGGCTTGACGATGACGTCGTGGTGCGTGTCGTGGAAGGCCTTCAGGCGCGCCATGTTGCGCGTCACCAGCGTCGGCGCGGTGAACTCGCTGATCTCGGTGATGGCCAGCTTCTCGGGATGGTTGCGGATCGCCGCGCCGCTGTTGAACACCTTGGCGCCTTGCGCCTGGGCGTATTCGAGCAGATGGGTGGAATACACGTATTCCATGTCGAAAGGCGGGTCTTTGCGCATAACCACCGCGCCGAAATCGGCCAGCGGCAGATCCTGGGGCGCCGATTCGCGCCACCAGTCATGGCCGTGCAGGTCGGCGTCTGCCACCAGCTCGATGGGCGTGGTGACGGCCTTGACCGTGCCGGTCTCGATGTACAGGTCGCCCTGCATGGCCACGCTGAGCGTATGGCCGCGCGCCACCAGGGCACGCATCATGGCGACAGAACTGTCCTTGTACGCCTTCAAGAGCGGCAAGGGATCCAAAACGAACAAAACATGCATCGCGACACCCCGAACGTACGCCGCCTTCCCTTTCGGGAAGGCGGCTATCTATGACATCGTAGCGCAGAGCCGCCCAATAAGCGAACCCGCCGAACATGGGCTGGACGGCGGGTCGCGGGGCAAGAGCGACCAGGCCTTCCCGGACGGGAAGGCCTGCAGGAGCCTTATGCCGCCGATTCCGGCTTGCCCGCGGGGGCAGCCTTCTTCTTGGGCGCCAGCACCATGACCATCTGACGGCCTTCGAGCTTCGGCATGGCTTCGACCTGGGCCAATTCCAGCAGATCGTCGCGCACACGCTCAAGTACCCGCATGCCCAGTTCCTGGTGAGCCATTTCACGGCCACGGAACCGCAGCGTCACCTTGGCCTTGTCGCCTTCCTCGAGGAAGCGGCGCAGGTTGCGCAGCTTGACCTGGTAGTCGCCCTCGTCGGTGGCCGGACGGAATTTGACTTCCTTGACCTGGATGACCTTCTGCTTCGAACGAGCTTCGGCCTGACGCTTCTGCTCTTGGTACTTGAACTTACCGTAGTCCATCAAACGGCAGACCGGCGGCTCGGCGTTCGGCGCGATTTCCACCAGATCCACGTCGTTTTGCTCGGAAAGACGGAACGCGTCGGCAATCTTGACGATGCCCAGCTGTTCTCCGTCCAGACCTATCAGGCGCACCTCGGGGACGCGGATTTCACCGTTGATGCGATTGGCTTTTTCAGTGGCGATGTTGAAAGCTCCTAGAAATGTTAAGCAGCGCTGCCATCGGGTTGATTGACGTCGCGGCGGGTGGATACGTCTTCGGACAGGCGGGCGACGAAGTCGTCGAACGCGATGGCGCCGAGGTCCAGACCGCCCAATCCGCGTACGGCGACGGTACCGTTTTGCTTCTCCTTGTCGCCGACGACGAGGATGTACGGCACCTTCTGCAGGCTGTGCTCCCGAATTTTACGAGTGATTTTTTCACCGCGCAAATCGGACTCTACTCTAAAGCCTTGTTTTTTCAGGCTTTGCGTGATTTCAGCCGCATAATCGGCCGAAGGTTCGGAAATGCAGCACACCACGGCCTGCACCGGCGCCAGCCAGGGCGGCATCGCGCCGGCGTGGTTTTCGATCAGCATGCCGATGAAACGCTCGAGCGAACCCAGGATGGCGCGGTGCAGCATCACGGGCGGACGGCGCTGGTCGTTCTGGTCCACGTACTCGGCGCCCAGGCGCACGGGCATGGAGAAGTCGACCTGGATCGTGCCGCACTGCCAGTGGCGGCCGATGGCGTCCTTCAGCGTGTATTCGACCTTCGGGCCATAGAACGCGCCCTCTCCCGGGGAGATCTCGAATTCGCAGCCGGTGCGGCGCAGGCTTTCCATCAGGGCCTGTTCGGCCGTGTCCCAGACCTCGTCCGAGCCGATGCGCTTTTCCGGACGCGTGGCGACCTTGTACAGCACTTCGGTAAAGCCGAAGTCGCGGTAGACCTTCTGCAGCAGGGCCGTGAAGTCGGCGCATTCGTCCTGCAACTGTTCTTCGGTACAGAAGATGTGGCCGTCGTCCTGCGTGAAACCGCGCACGCGCATCATGCCGTGCAGCGAGCCGGACGGTTCGTTGCGGTGGCACTGGCCGAATTCACCGTAGCGCAACGGCAGTTCGCGATACGAGTGCAGGCCGGCGTTGAAGATCTGCACGTGGCCCGGGCAGTTCATGGGCTTGAGGCCATAGACGCGGTTCTCGGACTCCGTCGTGAACATGTTTTCACGGTAGTTGTCCCAGTGGCCCGTCTTCTTCCAGAGCGAGATGTCGAGGATCTGCGGCGCCTTCACTTCCTGGTAGCCGTTGTCGCGATAGACGGAGCGCATGTACTGCTCCACCTGCTGCCACAGGGCCCAGCCCTTGGGATGCCAGAAAATCAGACCGGGTGCTTCATCCTGGAAGTGGAACAGGTCGAGTTCGCGGCCGATCTTGCGGTGATCGCGGCGCTCGGCCTCTTCCAGCATGTGCAGGTAGGCTTCCTGTTCTTCCTTGGTGGCCCAGGCCGTGCCGTAGATGCGCTGAAGCATCTCATTCTTGCTGTCGCCGCGCCAGTAGGCGCCGGCCACCTTCATCAGCTTGAAGACCTTCAGCTTGCCGGTGGACGGCACGTGCGGGCCGCGGCACAGGTCGATGAAGTCGCCTTCGCGATACAGGCTGAGCGGCTCGTTCGACGGGATCGAGGCGATGATCTCGGCCTTGTACTTTTCGCCGATGCCCTTGAAGAACTCGACGGCGTCGTCGCGCGACCAGACTTCGCGCGTCACGACTTCGTCCTTCTTGGCCAGCTCGGCCATCTTCTTCTCGATGGTCGTCAGGTCTTCGGGCGTGAACGGGCGCTTGTACGAGAAGTCGTAGTAGAAGCCGTTGTCGATCACGGGGCCGATGGTGACCTGCGCGTCCGGGAACAGCTCCTTGACGGCGTAGGCCAGCAAGTGGGCCGTGGAATGGCGGATCATGTCCAGGCCGTCGGCGTCCTTGGCGGTCACGATGGCCAGGCGGGCGTCGCCCTCGATGCGGTAGCTGGTGTCGACCAGCGTGGAATCGGCGCCTTCAAAGGTCACGCGGCCGCCCAAGGCGGCTTTGGCCAATCCCGCGCCGATCGATTGCGCCACTTCGGCGACCGTGACCGGTCCCGGGTATTGGCGCTGCGAACCATCGGGCAATGTGATCTGTACCATCGGGAGTGCTTCCTGGGGTTCTTGGGAAAAATACGAAATTCAGAAACGACAAACGCGGCTGGTAGCCGCGTTCATTTGGTTGTCTTGCTGAGTCTTACCGCTGACCTGACACGGTGAAACCCGACGCACGAAAAACTAACGCGACATAGGGCGAAAGTTCCGGGTCGTAGTTCGTGCCAGCGGGAAAAACATGATGCTCGGGCCTTCGGGATTGACTTGCGGTGCGCAGCGCCGGGATAAATGGCGTGCTTATCGTTGCCGATTGTAGCACCCTTTGGGCCTATTTCGTGACATTTGCGCGACAAAAGGGGCGGCTGATGGCGCGAACATGGCCCGTCGGCGAGCGCAGGAGGGAGCAACCGAGCCCCTCAGGCCAGGTTGCGGCTGCCGGCGATGGCGGCCAGCGCATGCAGCACGCCCTCTTCCCAGTGCGGCGCGCGCAGCCCGAAGGTGCGCTCCAGCAGGCGGCAGTCCAACCGGGAATTCAGGGGCCGACGCGCCGAGGTGGGATATTGGTCGGACGACACCGCCTGGATATCGCCCGGCGTCAGCGTCACCGCCAGACCGGCGCGCCGGGCCTGCTGCGCGATGAAACAGGCGTATTCGTGCCAACTGGCGTCGCCGGTGGCCGCCATGTGGTACAGGCCGAAGGGAAACTCTCCCCCGGCCGGCCGCGCCAGATAGCGCGCCACGACCTGCGCGGTGGCATCCGCGATGTACGCGGCGCCGGTGGGCGCGCCGCGCTGGTCGCTCACGACGCGCAGCGCTTCCGGCTGGCGCAGCGCCATCAGCATGGTCTTCAGGAAGCTCTTGCCGTACACGCCGTAGACCCACGACGTGCGCAACACCAGGTGGGCCGGGTTCAGCGCCCGCACCGCCTGCTCGCCGGCAAGCTTGCTGCGGCCATAGACGTTCAACGGCGCGGGTTCGTCCCGCTCGTCGTAGACGCCCGCCTTGGCGCCGTCGAACACGTAGTCGGAAGAATAGTGGACGATGAGGGCGCCGCGGTCGGCCGCCAGCGCGGCCAGTTCGCCCGCGGCCTCGGCGTTCACGCGCATGGCGCGTGCCGCGTCTTCCTCGGCGCGCTCGACCGCGGTATAGGCGGCCGCGTTGACGATGACGTCAGGCTTCTCGCGCCGCACCAGGCGCGCGATCTGCAGGGGATAGGTCAGGTCGCAGTCGGTCCGCCCGACCGCCGTCACCACGCCCAGCGGAGCGAGGCTGCGCCGCAGCTCGAAGCCGAGCTGGCCGTCCCTGCCGATCACGAGAATTTTACTGGGCATCCGCCGTCCGCCGCCTCGCCAGTCCTGCGCCACGGGCTGGCAACAGGCCGGCCCGGAAATGCTGCGATTTTATGCCTTGCGGGCAAGCCCTCGCGAGGCCGATTTAACGTCGCGCATCGCGACCTCTTGCATCGCTTAGTCTGATTCTCTCTTAGTTTTCGTCTGTATGGCGCCGTAAGACCATAAGCTTCGCACTCGAATTTCGGACTGGTTACGGCGTGTGCGCGGCCCCGCCTCTTGGGCGCCCCCTCTGCGCACCGATGTGTGCCTTTCCATTCTGTGGAGCCTAGATGAATACTCCCTCAGCGCCGGACAACGCCGTCTCGTCCGAGCCGCGATCCCCCGATGCGGTTGACCGCCCCAATTCCCGCAAGCACCTGCTGCTGTCACGCCCGCCCCCCGTCATCCGGGTGGCGATCCTGGACGACCACCCCGTCGTGGCGCTGGGCCTGGGCGCCTACCTCGACGCCCGCCCCGGCTTCCGCGTCATCCACCAGGAAACCTCCGCCCGCCGGCTGCTCGACAAGCTGGCGACCACGCCATGCGACATCGCCCTGATCGACTTCTACCTGCCGCAGGAACCGTGGGACGGCGTCAACTACCTGCGCCGGCTGCGGCGCTACCATCCGAATCTGGCGATCATCACTTTCTCGGCCGGTAACCGCCAGGAAACCCAGTACGCCGCCTTCCGTGCCGGGGCCAACGGCTACCTGGCCAAGCAATGGGGCATGCTGCTGCTGCCCGAGATGATCCACGGCGTCCTCAGCAAGAAGAACCCGTTCCTGTCGGTGCACGAGGGCAAGATCCGGCCAGTGTCGCCGCGGCCGCCGCACGCCTTGCTGACGACGTCGGAAGTTGAAGTGCTGCGTCACATCAGCCAGGGCATGTCGGTCACGCAGATCGCGATGCGCCTGAAGCGCAGCAAGAAGACCGTCAGCACCCACAAGCGCCGCGCCATGCGCAAGCTGCAGCTATCGGACGACCTGGCGCTGGCCCTGTACCTGCGGGAAAAGTTCGCCGAATAGCAACGTGGCCGACGCGAGGTCGGCCACCGTTTCATGGCGAGGCGCCAGGCGTCTCAGATGATGCGCGAATAGCTGGCGCTGGTGCTGACCGTGCGCAGATAGCCGTCGAACGCCATGGCCACGGCCCTGACGAAGTACCAGCCCAGGCCAGTCACGCGCAGTTCGCCGGCCCGCAGGTTGACCAGGCCGAGCTCGGCCAGGTTGGCCACCTGTGACAGCTCCGGCCCGAAGTAGTCGCCGAACCGCAGGCCATGGCGCGCCTCGACGCGGGCGAAATCCACCCGCCCCTGGCACATGATGTCCATGATGACTTCACGTCGCGCGAGGTCGTCGGCGCTGAGCGCCAGGCCCCGCTCGATGGCGAAGCGGCCGGACTCGATCGCGGCGTAGTAGCCGTCCAGGTCCTTGGCGTTCTGGCTGTAGGTGTTGCCGATGCGGCCGATGGCCGATACGCCCAACGCGACCAGGTCGCGGTCGGGCTGGGTGCTGTAGCCCTGGAAGTTTCGGTGCAGCTCGCCGCGCTGCTTGGCGATGGCCAAGGCGTCGGTGTTGAGCGCGAAATGATCCATGCCGATGTAGGTGTAGCCCTGCTTGAGGAAGCCTTCGATGGCGGCGCTCAAGAGGCCGACGCGCGTGGCGCGGTCGGGCAGGTCCAGCGGATTGATGCGGCGCTGCGGCTTGAAGCGTTCGGGCAGGTGGGCGTAGGCGTAGAGCGCGATGCGGTCAGGCCGCAGCGCGCTGACCTGCGCGATGGTTCGGGCGAACGATTCGGTGGTCTGCAGCGGCAGGCCATAGATTAGGTCGACGTTGACCGAGGCATAGCCCAGCGTGCGGGCGCTGTGCATCAGGTCGCGCACGTCCTCGAACGACTGCACGCGATGGACCGCCACCTGCACCTTGGCATCGAAATCCTGCACGCCGAAACTGAGCCGGTTGAAACCCAGCTTGCGCAGCCGCTCCAGCCGCTGGGGCGTGGCGGTGCGGGGATCCACCTCGATGGAGATTTCGGCATCGAGCTCGAAGCGGAAGGCGCCGCGCAGGTCCGCCATCAGGCGATCGAGCTCTTCGTCGGACAGGAAGGTGGGCGTGCCCCCGCCGAAATGCAGTTGCGATACCGGCACGCCGGGACCCAGCTCGGCCACGTGCAGCGCGATTTCCCGCGCCAGCGCGTCCAGGTAGCGGGCGGCACGGTCGTGATGGCGGGTCACGACCTTGTTACAGGCACAGTAGTAGCAGACCGAGTCGCAGAACGGGATGTGCACGTAGAGCGACAGCGGCTCGGTCGTACAGGAATCGCGGCGCTGGCGCAGGGCCTGGCGGTACTGCTCGACGCCGAAATCGCCACGGTAGCGATCCGCCGTGGGATAGGAGGTGTAGCGGGGTCCGTTCTTGTCCAGGCGCGCCAGCAACTGGGGCGGAAAGAAAGGTTCGGCGGCGGCGGCCGCAGGATCGGCGAAGGCTGGGCGTAGGGCGGCTTGCATACCTCGAATTATTCGCTTGTGCCGCCCCACCCGCCTTGATCTTGCGCAAACGCGCCGCCCCGTAGAATGGCGGGATTCTTCATTACAAGGACATCCTCGTGGAAACCGAACTTGACGGCCGCCTGCTCGCCCTGCGGCAGGCGATGGCGATCGCCATCGCCCTCTCCACCCGCGGCAGCCCCCAGGCCACCGACATGGCGCTGGAACTGCTGGGCGACCTGAAGACGAACCTGGACAACGCGCCGTCGGACAGCCCTTTCGAGCAACCCGAATGGGTGCTCGGCGCGCACGACGAACTGGAAGGCATCGCGCGCCTGGTGCGGGCCTTCACGCAGACGCCCGAACCGGACAGCGACGGCGCGTAAGGCCCCCTCCGCCTGACCCTTTCCGCGCCACCTCGCCCCGCGGCTAGCGCTCGGGGCCGGCGCCGCAAGCCGCGGCAGGCGGCTTGACGCGCCAATGCAGATTGGGGAACCCGCCCCCGACCGGCTCGAACCCCTCGGGCGACACCCGCGCCTTGCTCAACTCCAGCGCGCCGCAGTCAGCCACCAGGTGGGCGCCGACCCACGGACTGAATCGCAGTTGCCCGTTGATCAGCACCAGCGGCCTTTCGGGCAGCCGCAGCGACAACGCGCCCGATTCTTCCCAGGGACCGGAAATGACCCGGACCGGCCCGCCCAGCGCGCTCACGGCGCGGTCATGCAGCGCGTCCGCCAACGCCTGCGCATCGAAGTAGCGCCAATCCGTCGGGCGCCGCAGCAGGCCCGCGCCATTGGGCGCCGTCAGTTCCACCCGCAGCATCAGCAGCAACTGGATGACGCTGAACACCAGCGCCACGCGGTACGGCCGGAAGGGCCCGCGCCAGGCCGGGCGCGCCCATTCCATCGCGGCCGGCACAATGAAGAGCAGGAACGGCGTGCCCCAATGCAACTGGATGTGCGATCCCGAGATCAGGGCCATGACGCTGACAAACACCAGCGGGGTCAAACCGAACGACAGCAGCAGGGCGCGCCCCGGATCGCCCGCGACGGCGTCCGGCGGCGCGGCATGGCGTCGTCGCTCGCGGCTGCCCGCCAGCCACAGCACTCCCAGGAACAGCCAGGCCGGCAGGGCCCGGTTCAGCAGTTGATCACCCCACCACTTGGCGACCTCCTGCCCTCGGGCGAGCCACGGCAGGCCAGCCGCCAGCGACGATGACATGGCGTAGTTCAACGGCTCGAAGTCATGATGGATCAGCCAGATCAGATGCGGCGCGAACACCGCCAAAGCGGTCAGGCCCGCCACCTGCAGGCCGAAGACGTGCATGGGATCGCGCCACGCCTTGCGGATGCACCAGAACACCAGCACCGCCAGTCCGGCGACCGCGATCTGGTACTTGGCCAGCGCGCCCAGCCCCAGGCAGGCGCCCAGCGCGAGCCACCAGCCGATCTTGCGAGTCGTGTAGGCCTTCCAGCAGGCCAGCGCACAACCGGCCACCAGCGGGATCAGGACGATCTCGTGGTTATAGAAGTACAGCCGGCCGTTGTAGAAGGTGACGCACAGGCCCGCCAGCGCGGCGGTGGCGGCATGGGCCTCGCCGCGCATGTCGCGCAACAGGCGCCACATCAGCGCGAACGCGCCCAGCGCACAGGCCGCGCCCATGACATACGTGGCCCAGGCGGTCCCACCCAGCAGTTGCACCACCGGCCACAACAGCCAGGTCGGCAGCGGCGGATGCTTGTAGTAACCCCACTCCAGGCTGCGCACCCAGATGAGTTGCTCGATGTTGTCCGTTGGCGGGGCCAGCACGGCCCGGTCCAGCAGCCAAAGCCAGGCACCCGCGAACACCAGCATGCCGATTCCGACCCGCCAAGGATTCGGCTTCCAGGCCTCTTCGCCATTCCGTCGCACGCCACACTCCCCGTCATGGCGTCCGCAAAGCCCCGCCGCCTCGCCCCGGTTTCCGGAACGCAGGGATTATCGGATCCGGACCACGTCACGACGTTGACGATTTGTCCGGCAATTGTTCGAAAACTGTAAAGCGCGGGGCCGGAACCCCATCGCCTAACTGGCCTGACCACTGGATAGGAAGAGGGGGAATCCCTCTGATCGTTTTCCCTCAATAAAGCGATTTTTACTTTTATTTCAAGGACACGATGCCTATATTGGTGGCCTGACCACCAGACCATTCGTACCGCATCACCACGATGAACACCTTCCAAGCCGTTGCCGTCACCCGGCTCTATCGCATGATCGCCGACCAGATCGCCGGACGGATCCGCGCGGGCGATTTTCCGCGCGGGGGCCGGCTGCCGTCGGAGCGCGAGCTGGCCGAGCAATTGCAGGTCAGCCGCGCCTCTATCCGCGAGGCGCTGATCGCCTTGGAAATCGAAGGCTATGTCGAGGTGCGCGTCGGCACCGGCGTGTTCGTCACCGCCACCCGTGAAAGCGCCGCCCTGCCCGCCATGGCCGGCCAGGCCGCGACGCAGCAGGACGACATCGGCCCCTTCGACCTGCTGGAAGCGCGCATGCTGATCGAACCCGAATGCGCGGCGCTGGCGGCGCAGCAGGGGTCGGCCGCCCAGCTCGCCGCCATCCGCGGCGCCCATGAGGCCATGTCGCTGACGGATGCCCCGGGCTGGCATGACCGCGAGTTCCACGGCGCCATCGCCGCCGCCTGCGGCAATGCGGCGCTGGCGGCGTCGGTGGCCCACCTGTGGAACCTGAGCCTGGCCAGCCCGGTGTTCAGCCGCATGCAGGACTACTTCGTCAACACCAAGGTGTGGGCCGTTGCCCACGCCGAGCACCAGCGCATCCTGACCGCCATCCTGGCGCGCGATCCGATCCGCGCGCGCCATGCCATGCATGCGCACCTCATCGGCATCCTCGCCCGTCTGCGGGAAGACTTCGGCGACGACGACGGGAGCATCCGGCCCGATATCTAGGCTCAACACCGCGACCCGCCGGCGGCGCCGTCCGCCCCCTGCCACGAAACCCAAACCCGCGCCCGGCGCGGGCAGCCCCCTCCCGGGAGTGTTTGCATGACGGTTGTATCCCCCCTGCCGCGCAACGGCGGACAGATCCTGATGCAGCAACTGCGCATCCACGGCACGCGCCGCATCTTCATGATTCCAGGCGAGAGCTACCTGCCCTGCATCGATGCGCTGAACGAGCACCGCGGCGCCATCGAGCCGGTGGTGTGCCGCCAGGAAAGCGGCGCTGCCTACATGGCCGAGGCCTACGGCAAGCTCACCGGCGAGCCCGGCGTGTGCTTCGTGACCCGTGGCCCGGGCGCCACCAATGCCAGCATCGGCGTGCATACCGCTTTCCAGGATTCGACGCCGATGATCCTGTTCGTCGGCCAGGTCGGCAACGACTTCTACGAACGCGAAGCCTTCCAGGAGATCGACTATCGCCGCATGTTCGGCCAGATGGCCAAGTGGGTGGCGCAGATCGATCGCACCGACCGCATCCCGGAATTCGTGGCGCGCGCCTACGCCACCGCCACCAGCGGCCGCCCCGGCCCGGTGGTGCTGGCGCTGCCGGAAGACACGCTGTGGGGCACGGCGGCGGTGGCCGACATGCCGCGCTACCACCGCGTCGCCGCCGGCCCTGGCAAACCCGACCTGGACCGCATGCGCCAACTGCTGGACCAGGCTGAACGGCCCGTCATGGTGCTGGGCGGCAGCGGCTGGAACGCCGACGCGATCCAGCAGGTCGCCGCTTTCGCCAAACGCTTCGAATTGCCCGTGGCGACCGCCTGGCGCCGGCTCGAGTGCTTTGACCAACGCCATCCCAACGCCGCTGGCCAGATGGGCTGGGGCATGACCGACGCGCTGCGCGCCCGCATCAAGATGGCCGACCTGATCCTGGCGGTCGGCACGCGCCTGGGCGAAGCCACCACCGAGGGCTATCAACTCGTCGAGAGTCCCTTGCCGCGCCAGGCGCTGATCCATGTCTATCCGGACCCGCAAGAGCTGGGCCGCGTCTACGCGCCGACGCAGGCGATCGTCGCCAGCGTCGCCGGCTTCGCGCAGGCGCTGGCCACGCTGCAACCGGCCCACGCCATGCCGCGCGGCGCCGCGGTGCGCGCGGCCCACGCCGAATACCTGGATTCGCTCGAACCGTTGCCGTCACCCGGCCCGCTGGGCCTGGACGCCGTGGCCGCGCTGGTCAACCAACGCCTGGCGCCGGACGCCTGCGTCACGGTGGGCGCGGGCAACTACGCGCTGTATCCGCACCGCTATCGCCAGTTCACCGGCCCGGGCACCAGCCTGGCGCCCACTGTCGGTTCGATGGGCTACGGACTGCCGGCGGCCGTGTCCGCCAAGCTGGAGCACCCGGACAAGACCGTGGTCTGCTACGCCGGCGACGGGTGCTTCCAGATGAACCTGCAGGAACTGGGCGTGGCCCAGCAGTACCGGCTGGGCATCGTGGTGCTGGTGTTCAACAACGGCATGTGGGGCACGATCCGCGCGCATCAGGAGCGCGAATTCCCGGGCCGTCCGATCGCGCTGGATTTCGACAATCCCGATTTCACCCAGATCGTGCGCGGCTATGGCGGCTACGGCGAGGCGGTCGAACGCACCGAGGACTTCGCCGCGGCTTTCGACCGCGCGCTGGCTTACGCCGAGCGCGAACGCCGGCCCGCGCTGCTGGAAATCCGCTACGACGCCGACGGCATCGCCCCCGGCCAGACGCTCACCGCCATCCGCGAGGCCGCGCTGGCGCGCCAGGCCGCCGCATCCACCCACTGACCCGAACGAGGCTCCCCATGACTTCATCCCTGTCCGTCAACGGCAACCGGCTCTGGCAATCCCTGATGGATCTGGCCGAGATCGGCGCCACGCCCAAGGGCGGCAACTGCCGCCTGGCCCTGACCGCGCTCGACGGCCAGGGCCGCGATCTGGTCACCGGCTGGATGCGCGACGCCGGCCTGACGATCCGCGTGGACCAGGTGGGCAATATCTTCGCGCGCCGCGCCGGCCGCAACGACGCGCTGCCCCCGGTGATGACCGGCAGCCACATCGACACGCAGCCCACCGGCGGCAAGTTCGACGGCTGCTTCGGCGTGCTGGCCGGCCTGGAAGTGATGCGCACGCTGAACGATGCCGGCGTGCAGACGGAGGCGCCGCTGGAGCTGGCCATCTGGACCAACGAGGAAGGCTCGCGCTTCGTGCCGGTGATGATGGGGTCGGGCGTGTTCGCCGGCAAGTTCTCGCTGGAGACGGCGCTGAGCGCGCGCGACGCCAAGGGACTGGCGGTGCGCGACGAGCTGCAGGCCATCGGCTACGCGGGCACGGAACCGGTCGGCGGCCGCCCGGTGGATGCCTATTTCGAGGCTCACATCGAGCAGGGTCCGATCCTGGAGCACGAAGAAAAAGTGATCGGCGCGGTGACCGGTTCGCTCGGCCTGCGCTGGTACGACGTCACCGTGACCGGCATGGAGATGCATGCCGGCCCCACGCCCATGGGCATCCGCCGCGACGCGCTGTTCGCCGCCAGCTATCTGCTGCAGGCCGTGGTCAACATCGCCAACGCGCACCAGCCGCACGGGCGCGGCACGGTGGGCGAGATCCATGCCCACCCGGGCTCTCGCAACGTGATTCCGGGCCAGGTGCGCTTCACCACCGACCTGCGCCATGAGGACGAGGCCACGCTCACGCGCATGGACCAGCAATGGCGCGAGGCCTGCCGCGAGATCGCCGACAGGCACGGCGTGCAGGTGGACGTGAAGGACGTGCAGTACTTCCGCCCCACCCCGTTCGATCCCGATCTGGTGGAGAAGGTGCGCCAGGGCGCCGCGCGTCGCGGCCTGCCGGCCATGGACATCGTCACCGGCGCCGGCCACGACGCCGTCTACATGGCGGCGGTGGCGCCCACCGCCATGATCTTCGTGCCGTGCAAGGACGGCATCAGCCACAACGAAATCGAAGACGCGCAGCCCGCGCACCTGGAAGCCGGCTGCAACGTGCTGCTGGACGCCATGGTGGCCCGCGCCAACGCCGCGCGCTGAACCGAGGACCTCGTCATGACCCTGCATACCCTCGACTACTGGCAAGCCCGCGCCGCTGCGCTGACGCTGCGCGGCCAGGCCTACATCGATGGCGCCTACGCCGACGCCGCCGACGGCGCCACCTTCGCGGCAACCAGCCCGATCGACGGCCGCAAGCTGGCCGATGTGGCCGCCTGCGGCAAGGCCGATGTCGACCGCGCCGTGGCGGCCGCCCGCCGCGCCTTCGAGGCCGGCGTCTGGTCCGGCCTGGCGCCGCGCGAGCGCAAGACGCGCCTGGTGCGACTGGCGCAGCTCATCACGGAACACAGCGAAGAGCTGGCGCTGATCGAGACCCTGGACATGGGCAAGCCGATCCGCGACGCGCTGGCCTTCGACCTGCCCGAAACCGCGCATTGCTACGCCTGGTATGGCGAGGCCATCGACAAGCGCTACGACGAGATCGCGCCGACGGGCGGCAATGCCCTGGCCACGGTCACGCGCGAACCCCTCGGCGTGGTGGCCGCCGTGGTTCCCTGGAACTATCCGCTGCTGATGGCGGCCTGGAAGGTCGCGCCGGCACTGGCCGCGGGCAACAGCGTGATCCTCAAGCCGGCCGAGCAGTCGTCGTTGAGCGCATTGCGGCTGGCGGCGCTGGCCGAGCAGGCCGGCATCCCGGCGGGCGTGTTCAACGTGGTGCCCGGCACGGGCCCGGTGGCGGGAAGCGCGCTGGGCCTGCATCCGGACGTGGACTGCGTGGCATTCACCGGCTCGACCGCAACCGGCAAGCGCTTCATGAGCTATTCGGGCGAATCGAATCTGAAGCGCGTGTGGCTCGAATGCGGCGGCAAGTCGCCCCATATCGTCTTCGAGGACTGCCCCGACCTGGACCGCGCCGCGCTGATCGCCGCGCTGGCGATCTTCTCGAACCAGGGCGAAGTGTGTATCGCCGGCTCGCGCCTCTACGTGCACGACGCCATCTACGACGCCTTCATGGAGAAAGTGGCCCGGCATGCCGCCGAGATGCGGCCGGGCAATCCGCTGGATCCGGCCACGGCGCTGGGCGCCATGGTCGACGAGCGCCAGACGCGCTCGGTCATGGCGCGCATCGCGGCCGGCCAGGCCGAGGGCGCGACGCTGCGCATCGGCGGACGCCAGTTGCACACCGACAGCGGCGGCTTCTATATCGAGCCCACCATCTTCGATTGCGCCGACGCCTCCAGCGCGTTGATCCGCGAGGAGATCTTCGGCCCGGTGCTGGCGGCGCAGCGCTTCCGTACGGAAGACGAAGCCATCGCATTGGCCAACGATTCCTCGTATGGCCTGGGCGCCGGCCTGTGGACCGCCAACCTGGGCCGCGCGCATCGCCTGTCGCGCCGCCTGCGCGCCGGCCTGGTGTGGGTCAATTGCTATGCCGACGGCGACATCACGGTCCCGTTCGGCGGTGTCAAGCAGTCGGGCTTCGGCCGCGACAAATCGCTGCACGCGCTGGACAAGTACAGCGACCTGAAAACCACCTGGATCGACATCACCCAATAGCGCGGCCGCCGTGCACCTCGTCTATCGCCGCATTGGTGCGCGGCGCCGTCTCTGCACTCATACGCAGCATTGTTGTAGCAGCTCCACCCCGCAGTTCCCCGAGAAACAGGTGGCACGAGGTTTGCTTGTCATAGCCGGCACACGCCGCGTGACGCGCGGCCACCTGACAACCCTCTTCCAGCCCGGAGGCTCGCAGTGAAATCGAAGACTTGGTTCTCCCTCAGCATCGGCGCCCTGATCCTGGCGGCCGCCTTGCCCGCCACGCAGGCGCTGGCCCAGACCAAGGGCGGCACGCTCAACATGATCGTCCAGCCCGAGCCGCCCGTGATCGTCACGGCCATCAACCAGCAGGGTCCGACGCAGTTCGTCGCCGGCAAGATCTATGAAAGCCTGCTGACCTACACCACCGACCTCAAGCCGCAACCGGGCCTGGCCAAGTCGTGGGAGGCCTCGAGCGACGGCCTGACCTACACCTTCCACCTGCAGGACAACGTCAAGTGGCACGACGGCAAGCCGTTCACCGCCGACGACGTGGTCTTCACCCTGTCGGACATGCTGCCCAAGACCCATGCGCGGGCCCGCGTGATCCTGAACAAGTTCGTCGACTCGGTGCAGGCCACCGACCCGAAGACCGTGGTCATCAAGCTGAAGTCGCCGTTCCCGGCCTTCATGCTGATGTTCGAGCCGGGCTTCGCGCCGATGATGCCCAAGCACATCTACGCCGGCACCGACTACATGACCAACCCGGCCAACCAGAAACCGATCGGCACGGGCCCGTTCATGTTCAAGGAATGGAAGCGCGGCGAATACATCAAGCTGGCGCGCAACCCCGATTACTGGAAACCCGGCAAGCCCTACCTGGATGAGCTGGTGTTCAACGTGATCCCCGACGCGGCCTCGCGCGCGGTGGCGTTCGAACGCGGCAGCGTCGACGTGCTGCGCGGCGGCGACGTCGACAACGTCGACATCAAGCGCCTGCGCGCCCTGCCCAAGGTCGAGTACACGACGGCCGGCTGGGAGATGTTCTCGCCCCAGGCCTACCTGATCTTCAACATGCGCAAGCCGCCCTTCGACAACCTGAAGGTGCGCCAGGCGGTGATGGCCGCGATCAACCGCAACATGGTGGTCAACAACATCTTCTTCGGCCTGGGCAAGGTCTCGACCAGCCCGTTCGTGACCACCGAGATGTTCTACGACAAGAACATGCCGCCGATGCCGTTCGACATGAAGAAGGCGCGCGCGCTGATCAAGGAATCGGGCATCAAGCCCGGCGACTACACCATCCGCCAGTTGAGCTTCCCGTACGGCTCGACCTGGGACCGCCTGGGCGAATACACCAAGCAGGCGCTCGAGCAGCTGGGCTTCAAGGTCAACCTGGAATCGACCGATGCCGGCGGCTGGGCCAGCCGCACCGGCAACTGGGACTTCGACCTGACCACCAACTTCACCTACCAGTACGGCGATCCGGCGCTGGGCGTGCAGCGCCTGTACATCTCGTCCAACATCGTCAAGGGATCGCCGTTCGCCAACGTGCAGGGCTACAGCAACCCCGAGACCGACAAGCAGTGGGAAGCCGCCGCGTCCGAGGTCGACCCGGCCAAACGCCAGGCGCTCTACACGCAACTGCAGACCACGCTGGTCAATGAAGTCGCCAACGGCTTCCTGGTGGACATGGAGTTCCCCACGCTGTATCGCGCCAACGTCAAGAACCTGGTCAAGACGGCCATCGGCCTGAACGAATCGTTCGACGACGTCTACATCGAGAAGTAAGCGCCGCAAGCCGCAAGCGCAGCCAACCCCGGCTCGCTTGCGGCGCCCGGCCGCGCGACGGACGTCCGCGCCCGTCCACGGAGGACCCTGAGCATGAAATTCCTGTCTTTCCTGGTTTCACGCATCGGCAAGGCCCTGGTGGTCGTGCTGGGCGTGGTCATCATCAATTTCTTCCTGATCCGCCTGGCGCCCGGCGACCCCGCCGCCGTGCTGGCGGGCCAGGCCGGCGCGGGCGATGCCGCCTACGTCGAGCAACTGCGCGTCGCGTTCGGACTGGACAAGCCGGTGCTGACGCAGCTGTTCCTGTACCTGAAGGGCGTGGTCCAGCTGGACCTGGGCTTTTCCTACCGCAACCATGTTCCGGTGCTGGACCTGATCGTCGAACGCCTGCCCGCCACCTTCCTGCTGATGTCCTGCGCCTTCGTCTTCTCGATCGTGCTGGGCGTGCTGCTGGGCGTGGTCGCGGCCAAGGCGCGCTACCGCAACAAACGCCGCTGGATCGACAGCTCGGTCATGACGGGCGCGCTGCTGCTGTATGCCACGCCGCTGTTCTGGCTGTCGTTGATGGGCATCCTGCTGTTCTCGGTGGTGCTGGGCTGGCTGCCGGCCTTCGGCATGGAAACCGTGGGCGCCGGCCTGACCGGCTGGGCACGCGCGGCCGACATCGCGCAGCACCTGATCCTGCCGACGGTGACGCTGGGCTGCTTCTTCATGGCGGTGTACGTGCGCCTGACGCGCGCCTCGATGCTGGAGGTGATCGGCATGGACTTCGTCAAGACCGCGCGCGCCAAGGGCGTCAGCCCCGGCCGCGTGATCCGCGCCCACGTGCTGCGCAACGCGCTGCTGCCGGTGATCACCTTCGCTGGCATCCAGCTGGGCCAGATGGCCGGCGGCGCGGTGCTGACCGAGACCGTGTTCGCCTGGCCCGGCATCGGCCGACTGATGTTCGACGCGCTGCTGCAACGCGATTACCAGCTGCTGCTGGGCATTTTCCTGGTGACCTCGATCATGGTGGTGGTGTTCAACCTGTTGACCGACGTGCTGTACCGCCTGATCGATCCGCGCATCAGCGCGGGCGCGCAACAAGGAGCCGCGGCATGAAGCAATTCGCCCGACGCTATATGCGCAACTACGGCGCAGTGGCCGGACTGGCCATCGTGCTGGCCGTGGTGATCGTGGCGCTGGCCGCGCCGCTGCTGTACGAGGATTCGCCCTGGATGATGGTGGCCGATCCGCTGATTCCGCCCTTCACCGACGCCGCCTACCCGTTCGGCACCGACATGCTGGGCCGCGACATCACCGCCGGCCTGGTGTGGGGCGCGCGGGTCTCGCTGATGGTGGGCCTGCTGTCGACCGCCGTGGCGCTGGTGTTCGGCATCGTCGTTGGCGCCATCGCCGGCTACTGCGGCGGCCGGGTCGACGACGCGTTGATGCGCTTCACCGAGTTCTTCCAGACCATCCCGCAACTGGCGATGGCGGTGGTGCTGGTGGCGATCCTCGGGCCGTCGATGTATTCCATCATGGGCGCGATCGCGGTGGTGTCCTGGCCACCCGCGGCACGGCTGGTTCGGTCCGAGTTCATGACGCTCAAGCAGCGCGAATTCGTGCAGGCCGCCATCGTCATCGGCCAGACGCCGGCGCGCATCGTCGGCACGCAGATCCTGCCGAACGCCATGTCGCCCATCATCGTCTCGGCCTCGTTCATGGTGGCCACCGCCATCCTGACCGAATCATCGCTGTCCTTCCTGGGGCTGGGCGACCGCAACGAGATGAGCTGGGGCTTCATGATCGGCGCGGCCCGCACCATGATCCGCGAAGCCTGGTGGATGAGCGTGTGGCCGGGCGTGGCCATCCTGCTGACCGTGCTGGCGATCAACCTGATCGGCGAAGGCCTGAACGACGCCCTCAACCCGCAACTGCGCAAGCGCGGCGAATAGGAGACCGGCATGAACGCTTCCCCGCCCCTGCTGTCCATCCAGAACCTCAGCATCGCCCTGCCCCGCGGCGGCGACCGCCCGTTCGCGGTGCAGGACGTGTCATACGACATCCACGCCGGCGAGATCCTCTGCATCGTCGGCGAGTCCGGCTCGGGCAAGTCCATGAGCGCCAACGCCATCATGGGCCTGCTGCCCGACTACCTGACGCCGCAACAGGGCCGCATCCTGTTCCGCGGCACCGACCTGCTGCGCCAGGACGAAGCCACCCTGCAAGGCATGCGCGGCAAGGACATGGCCATGATCTTCCAGGAACCGCTGTCGGCGCTGAATCCGCTGATGACGGTGGGCGAACAGATCAACGAGGTCATGCGCGTCCACAACGCCTACCCCGGTCCGGAACGCATGCGGCGCACGCTGGAACTGCTGGCCTTCGTCGGCCTGCCGGATCCGGCCACGCTCTACCACGTGTACCCCTTCCGCCTGTCGGGCGGCCAGCGCCAGCGCGTCATGATCGCCATGGCGCTGGCGCTGGAACCGGCGCTGCTGATCGCCGACGAGCCGACCACCGCGCTGGACGTCACCACCCAGGCCCAGATCCTGGCGCTGATCGCCCGCATCCAGAAGGAAAAGGGCATGGGCGTGATGTTCGTCACCCATGATTTCGGCGTGGTGGCCGAGATCGCGCACCGGGTGGCGGTGATGGAAAAAGGCGTGCTGGTCGAACAGGGCCCGGCCGAGGAGGTGCTGAACCGCCCGCGCCATCCCTACACCCAGCGCCTGATCGCCGCGGTGCCGCACCGCCGCGGCGAGGAACGCGCCGCCGCCACGCCGGAACAACCGGTGCTGGAGGTGAAGGACCTGAGAAAGACCTACGTCGTCGGCCATGGCTGGCTGGGCGGCAAGCGCGAGGTGCATGCGGTCGACGGCGTCAGCTTCAGCGTGCGGCGCGGCGAGACGCTGGGCATCGTCGGCGAGTCCGGCTCGGGCAAGTCGACCATCGGCAAGTGCCTGCTCAAGCTGGTCGGCATCAACGGCGGCCAATTGATCTTCAATGGCCAGGACATCGCCGCCATGCCGGAGTCGCGCTTCCGGCCGCTGCGCAAGGACATCCAGATGATCTTCCAGGATCCCTTCGCGTCGCTCAACCCGCGCCATACCGTGGGCCGCATCATCAGCGACGGCCCGGTCGCCAACGGCGTGCCGCGCGCCCAGGCCGAGGCCCGCGTGCGCGAGCTGCTGTCGCTGGTGGGTCTGGACCCGTCGGCGTTCGACCGCTACCCCAACCAGTTCTCGGGCGGCCAGCGCCAGCGCATCGGCATCGCCCGCGCCCTGGCGCTGGAGCCCAAGGTGCTGGTGGCCGACGAATCGGTATCGGCGCTGGACGTGTCGGTGCAGGCGCAGGTGCTGCAACTGCTGCACGACCTGCAGCAGCGGCTGAAGATCGCGCTGGTGTTCATCACCCACGACCTGCGCGTGGCCGCCCAGATCTGCAATTCGGTGCTGGTCATGCACCGGGGCAAAGTGGTGGAATACGGATCGCCCAGCCAGATCTTCGACAACCCGCAGCACGCCTACACGCAACAACTCATCGCCGCCGTGCCTGGCCAGCACTGGGATCCGACCCAGGCGCAGGCCGCGGCGTGAACCGCATGACCCGCCGCGACGCTCGCGGCACCCCAACCAGGAGACTCGCATGCAACGCCCGCCCGCCGTGCCCACCGTCCAGATCGACAACGAGCAGGTCACCGTCACCGAATGGCGCTTTCCGCCCGGCGGTGAAACCGGCTGGCACCGCCACGGCATGAACTACGTGGTGGTGCCGCAGACCACCGGCCCGCTGCTGCTGGACACGCCCAACGGCCAGGTCACCAGCCAGCTCACCACCGGCGTGTCCTACTACCGGCCGGTGGGCGTGGAACACAACGTCATCAACCCGGGCGACACCGAATTCGTGTTCGTCGAGATCGAGATCAAGCAGCCGGGGCAAGCCCCCGCCGGCGGCTGCTCGCACTGACGCGCAAAGGAACACCATGAAGGCGTTTTTCTCGGAAGAACAACTGCTGCACACCCCCCAGCAGTTCATGCGGCTGGGCCGCATCAGCGCCCCCACCGACCTGCCCTCTCGCGCCCACAGCCTGCAAGGCGCGCTGGCCGCCCGCGGCATCGCGGTCGAGACGCCGCCCGACTACGGCCGCCAGCCGCTCGAGGCCATCCACAGCGCGGACTACCTGGACTACCTGGAAACCGCCTTCGCCCGCTGGCAGGCGCTCAAGGCCCCGGGCGTCGACCCCGGCCCCGAAGTGCTGCCGAACCTGTCGCCCTACTACAGCGGCCGCGTCGAAGCGGCCGGGCGCGGCCCCTGCCCGTCGCCGTCGATCGTGGCGCAGACCGGCTACTACCTGAGCGACCTGTCCTGCCCCATCGGCCCGCACACCTGGCGCTCGGCGCTGCGCTCCACCCACAGCGCGGTGGCCGCGGCCGAGCACGTGGCCGCCAGCGGCGGCGCGGCCTATGCCCTGTGCCGGCCATCGGGCCATCACGCCCATCGCGACCGCGCCGGCGGCTTCTGCTACCTGAACAGCAGCGCGGCCGCCGCCGCCCGGCTGTTGCAGAGCTGGTCCAAAGTGGCGGTGCTGGACGTCGACGCGCACCATGGCGACGGCACCCAGAACATCTTCTACCAGCGCGCCGACGTCATGACGGTGTCGTTGCATGCCGATCCCGCCGGCTACTACCCGTTCTACACCGGCTATGCGCACGAACGCGGCCACGGCGCCGGCGAAGGCTGCAATCTCAACCTGCCGCTGCCTCACGGCGCCGGCAACGACCCGTTCCTGCGGACGCTGGACACGGCGCTGGCGGCGCTGGCCGGCTACGGGCCGCAGGCGCTGGTGCTGGCGCTGGGGTTCGACACTTACAAGGACGATCCCATCAGCGTCCTGAAACTGGACATCGACGCCTACCGCGACATCGGCGCGCGCGTGGCCAGCCTGGGCGTGCCCACGGTGGTGGTGCAGGAAGGCGGCTACATGGTGCAGGCCATCGGCCCGGCGCTGGACGCATTCCTGCAAGGCCTGGCCCGCGCCTGAACCCCGCCATGGCCATCACCTCCGCCACGGCGCCCGGCGCCATCCCGGCCGCCGGTTCACGGCGGGCCGGCATCCTGCTGTTCTTCGCGGCGCTGGTGGCCTTCGCCACTTTCGACGCCGGCTCCAAGCAGATGCTGATGCGCTACCCGGCGCCGTTCCTGAACATCATGCGCTATCTCGCCGTGGCGACGCTGGCGCTGGGGCTGCTGTGGCGCCATGGCTGGCCCGACCTGCGCGCCGCGCCGCAAAAGCCCCTGCTGATCCTGCGCGGCCTGATGCTGGCCACCGTCGGCACCTGCTTCATGACGGCGCTGATCTGGATGCCGCTGTCCGAGGCCACGGCGATCTACTTCACCTCGCCCCTCATCATGGTCGCGCTGTCGCCCTGGCTGCTGGGCGAACGGGTGCGGCCGGTGCAATGGATGGCGGTGGCGGCCGGCTTCGCCGGCATGCTGCTGATCGTGCGGCCGGGCGCCGATCTGCCTGCGCTGGGCACGCTGCTGATGGCGGTCTCGGCGATCAGCTACGCCATCTTCCAGGTGCTGACCCGCAAGCTGTCTGGCAAGGTGGCCGGACCGGTGCAATACGCCTACACCGCCTTCATCTGCCTGATTGTCACCGCCCTGCCCGCGCCGTTCTTCCTGCCGGATCGCTGGCCCGACCTGACGGACATGGCCTTGATCGTGGGCCTGGGCGCCTGCAGCGGACTGGCGCAGATCCTGCTCATTGCCGCGTTCCAACGCGTCGCGGCGGCCACGCTGGCGCCGCTGAACTACTTCCAATTGCTGCTGGCGGTGGCCTTCAGCACCTTCTGGTTCCAGCGTCCGCCCGACGCGCTGGCGCTGACCGGCATCGCCATGATCATGGCGTCCGGCGTGTTCCTGGCGCTGCGCCGCGCCGGCTGAGGCGGAATCAGGTGGTTTCGCGCCGCACCAGCGTGAAGCCCAGGTCGATGTGGGGTTGCTCGATGGGCTGGCCGGCCAGGTGGCGCATCAGCAAGAGCGCCGCCTCGCGGCCGATCTCGTAGCGCGGCGTGGCGATGGTCGACAGCGGCGGCGTGGTCCAGGCCGTGCCCGCGAAATCATGGAAGCCGACCAGCGCCATCTGGTCCGGCACGCTCACGCCCAGGCGGCCGCACTGGAACACCGCGCCCTGCGCCAGGTCGTCATTGCAGAAAAACACCGCGTCGCAATCGGGATGTCCGGCCAGCAGCGTTTCCAGCAGCGCCGCCCCCAGCGCGATCGACGACTTCTCGGGCGTCATGATCTCCAGCGCCGGATCGTACAGGCCGGCGTCGCGCAACGCCTGCCGGCAGCCTTCGCAGCGCCGCAGCGAGCGCGGATCGAGCTGGGCGCCGACGATGCCGATGCGCTTGCGGCCGCGTTCGACCAGGTGACGGCCGGCGGCGTAGCCAGACTCGAACTGAGAAAACCCGACGCTCATGCCGTCGCTGCCTTCGAGCGTCTCGATGGTGTGGACCGTGGGCATGCACTGCGCCCGCAGCAGTTCCCAGACCCCCGGGTTGTGGTCGATGCCGGTCAGGATCAGGCCATCGGGCAGGTGCTGCAGGTACTTGCGCAGCAACACCTCCTCGGCATCGGGCGAATACCCGGTGACGCCGATCAGCAGGTGGTAGCCCTGCTCGTCCAGCACTTCCTTGATGCCGCTGATGATGTCGACGAACACCACGTTGCTCAATGACGGGATCAGCACCACGATGGTCTGCGAGCGCGCCGACGCCAGCGCACTGGCCGCGTGGTTGGGCACGTAACCGAGTTCCTGGCAGACCTCGGCGATGCGCTGGCGCACGGCCTCGGCCACTTTGTCGGGGGTGCGCAAGGCGCGCGACACGGTGATCGCGCTGACCCCGGCACGGCGCGCAACCTCTTGCATGGTCACGCGCCCGGCGCGGGTGCTGCGGGGCTTTCGGATGGACATCGGCCGTTCTGAGCGGTTGGCGAGCACGTAGTCTGACCTAAAGATCGGGGCTTGCCAAACCAAAAATGTTAGCGCTAACATCAGCCTCGCGATATCCATAAGAATTCCGGAAAACGGAGAGGAGACAAGCATGCATGGTTCCCCCAAGGGGCGGCCCGGCGTCGCCCCGTTGGCGCGCGCGGCCGACTGGTGCGCCAGGTTGCAGACCTGGCTGATGGCCGCCTGCCTGGTGGTCATGGTGGTGTTGCTGTTCGGCAATGTCGCCATGCGCTACCTGTTCAATTCCGGCATCAACGTGTCCGACGAAATCTCCCGCCTGGCCTTCGTCTGGATGATCTTCCTGGGTTCGGTGCTGGCGTTGCGCGACCACCAGCACATCGGCGTCACGATGCTGGTGGACCGCTTCGGCCCCGCCGCCCGCCGTGTCTCGCACGTCGTCTGCCAATTGCTGGTGCTGTGGATGCTGTGGCTGCTGGCCGATGGCGGCTGGGCACAGACCGTGATCGGCCTGGACACCCGCCTGCCGGTGACCGGGATGCCGCTGGCGGTATTCAACGCCGCCGCGCTCTATGCAGCCGTCGCGATGGGGCTGTTGACCCTGGTCGACCTGATCCGCGTGCTGGCCGGGGGCCCGTTGCCCGCCGAATCCAGCCCCGAAGACCCGCTGGTCTGACCCTTCCCCGCCCCTCGCTCGGACCCGCCCACATGATCCTGACCGTCTTCCTGCTGGTGCTGCTCGGCTTCATCGCCCTGGGCATGCCGATCGCGTTCGCGCTGCTATTGAGCGCGATCGCCATGATGTTCCAACTCGATTTCTTCGACACCCAGATCCTGGCGCAGAACATGCTGTCGGGCGCCAACAGCTTCACGCTGATGGCGGTGCCGCTGTTCATGCTGGCCGGCGAACTGATGAACGCCGGCGGCATCTCGCGCCGCATCGTCAACCTGGCCAGCATGTTCGTCGGCCATATCCAGGGCGGGCTGGGCTACGTCGCGATCTTCGCCAGCGTGCTGCTGGCGGCGCTTTCCGGCTCGGCCGTGGCCGACGCCGCCGCGCTCGGATCGCTGCTGATCCCGATGCTGCGCGAGAAAGGCTACGACGCCGGCCAGGCCTCGGGGCTGATTGCCGCAGGCGGCATCATCGCGCCGATCATCCCGCCGTCGATCTCGTTCATCATCTTCGGCGTCGCCACCAACGTCTCCATCACCAAGCTGTTCTTCGCCGGCATCGCCCCCGGCCTGATGATGGGCATGACATTGGTGGCGGTGTGGACCTGGGTGGCGCGCAAGCACGGCGCCATCAAGCCCGCGCCGCGCCAGCCCTGGAGCGCCCGGCTGCGGGCGCTGCGCGAATCGGCCTGGGCGCTGCTGCTGCCCGTCATCATCATCGGCGGCCTGCGCGGCGGCATCTTCACCCCCACCGAAGCGGCGGTGGTGGCCGCCGTCTACGCGCTGCTGATCAGCCTGTTCGTCTACCGCGAGATCGGCCTGCGCCACCTGCTGCCGCTGTTCATCAACGCCGCCCGCACCACCGCCGTGGTCATGTTCCTGGTGGCCGCCGCCATGGTCTCGTCCTACATGATCACCCTGGCCGACATGCCGCAGGACCTGATCGCGCTGCTGGAACCGGTGCTGGACCATCCCAAGCTGCTGATGTTCGCGCTGCTGGTGCTGCTGACACTGGTCGGCACGGTCATGGACCTGACGCCCACCATCCTGATCCTGGCGCCGGTGCTCATGCCGGTCGTCACCCAGGCCGGCATCGACCCGGTGTATTTCGGCGTCATGTTCGTCATGGTGGGCTGCGTCGGCCTGCTCACGCCGCCGGTCGGCACCGTGCTCAACGTGGTCTGCGGCGTCGCCCGCATCAACATGGAAACCATCTGCAGGGGCGTGTGGCGCTACGTCGTGGCCTACACGCTGCTGCTGGTACTGCTGGTGATCTTCCCCGAACTGATCACCGTCCCCGCGAGCTGGATGCACTGAGGCCCGTACACAGAGGCGCCGACCCGGCGCCATTCAGAAGAAGCCAAGGAGGAACAACCATGAACATCCGTTTCAAGACCCGCCTCATCGTGCTGGCCACGGCGCTGTCCTGCGCCTTCGCCGGGGCCGCCGCGGCCGCCGACGTCAAGCCGCGCCTGATCCGCTTCGGCTACGGCCTGAACGAGGACAGCGTGCAGGGCCGCGCCGCGCGCCATCTGGCGCAGGAGCTGGAGAAGATCAGCGGCGGCAAGCTCAAGATGAAGACCTTCGGCTCGGCCAACCTCGGCTCGGACGAACAGATGCAGGGCGCGCTGGTCGGCGGCGCGCAGGAAATGATGGTCGGCTCCACCGCGCCGCTGGCCGGCATGGTCAAGGAATTCGGCGTGTTCGACCTGCCGTTCCTGTTCAACAGCGAAAAGGAAGCCGATGCGGTGCTCGATGGGCAGCTTGGGCAGGACCTGCTCAAGAAGCTGGAAGCCAAGGGCCTGGTGGGGCTGGTGTATTGGGAAAACGGCTTTCGCAACATGACCAACTCCAAGCACCCCATCGTGCGCGCCGAGGACATGCAAGGCATCAAACTGCGCGTGATGCAGAACCAGATCGCGCTGGGCGTCTTCAACACCCTGGGCGCGAACGCGGTGCCGATGCCGTTCTCGGAATTGTTCACGGCGCTGGAAACGCGCACGGTCGATGGCCAGGAAAACCCCATCACCACCATCCAGAGCAGCAAGTTCTACGAGGTGCAGCCCTATCTGACCATCACCCGCCACGTCTACACGCCCTGGGTGGTGATGGCATCCAAGAAATGGTGGGACAAGCTGTCGCCCGACGAACAAAAGCTGGTGCGCCAGGCCGCCGAAGCCTCGCGCGACTTCGAACGCAAGGACAGCCGCGCCGATTCGCTCAAGGCGATGGGCACGCTGGAAAAGGCCGGCATGAAGATCAACACCGTGTCGCCCGAGGAGGTGGCGCGGATGCGCGAGAAGGTGCAGCCCGTGGTCGACAAGTACACCCAGGAACTCGGCCCGGACCTGGTCCGGCAACTGAACACCGAGATCAGCAAGGCACGCAATTAGGTCCCCGGCGCGCCCGCTGGCGCGCCACGCATCACAGAAGCACACGAGGCACCCCATGACCGACACCCCCCGCAAGCTGCGCAGCCAGAAATGGTTCGACGATCCCGCCCACGCCGACATGACGGCGATCTACGTCGAGCGCTACCTGAACTACGGCCTGACGCGCCAGGAACTGCAATCGGGCCGCCCCATCATCGGCATCGCCCAGACCGGCAGCGACCTGGCGCCCTGCAACCGCCACCACCTGGCGCTGGCCGAGCGCGTCAAGGCCGGCATCCGCGATGCCGGCGGCATCCCGATGGAGTTCCCGGTGCATCCGCTGGCCGAACAGGGCCGCCGCCCGACCGCGGCGCTGGATCGCAACCTGGCCTACCTGGGCCTGGTCGAGATCCTGCACGGCTATCCGCTGGACGGCGTGGTGCTGACCACCGGCTGCGACAAGACCACGCCCGCCTGCCTGATGGCGGCGGCCACCGTCGACATTCCCGCCATCGTGCTGTCGGGCGGCCCCATGCTGGACGGCTGGCACGACGGCCAACGGGTCGGCTCCGGCACGGTCATCTGGCACGCCCGCAACCTGATGGCGGCGGGCAAGCTGGACTACGAGGGTTTCATGACGCTGGCCACGGCGTCTTCGCCGTCGGTGGGCCACTGCAACACCATGGGCACTGCGCTGTCCATGAACTCGCTGGCCGAGGCGCTGGGCATGTCGCTGCCCACCTGCGCCAGCATCCCGGCGCCCTATCGCGAACGCGGTCAGATGGCCTACGCCACCGGCCTGCGCATCTGCGACATGGTGCGCGAGGACTTGCGCCCGTCCCATATCCTGACGCGCGAGGCCTTCGAAAACGCGATTGTCGTGGCCTCGGCGCTGGGCGCGTCCAGCAACTGTCCGCCGCACCTGATCGCCATGGCGCGCCATGCCGGCATCGACCTGAGCCTGGACGACTGGCAGCGGCTGGGCGAAGACGTGCCGCTCCTGGTGAACTGCGTGCCCGCCGGCGAACACCTGGGCGAAGGCTTCCACCGCGCCGGCGGCGTCCCCGCCGTGATGCACGAATTGCTGGTCGCCGGCCGCCTGCACGCCGAATGCGCCACCGTGTCCGGCAAGACCATGGGCGAAATCGCGGCCAACGCCAAGACGCACGACACGGACGTCATCCGTGGCTGCGACGCGCCCCTCAAGCATCGCGCCGGCTTCATCGTGCTTTCCGGCAATTTCTTCGACAGCGCGGTCATCAAGATGTCGGTGGTGGGCGAAGCGTTCCGCCGCGCCTATCTGTCCGCGCCCGGCGACGAGAACGCCTTCGAGGCGCGCGCCATCGTGTTCGAGGGCCCGGAGGATTACCACGCGCGCATCGAGGACCCCGCGCTGAACATCGACGAACACTGCATTCTGGTCATCCGCGGCGCCGGCACCGTCGGCTATCCGGGCAGCGCGGAGGTCGTCAACATGGCGCCCCCGTCGCATCTGATCAAGCGCGGCATCGACTCGCTGCCCTGCCTGGGCGATGGCCGCCAGAGCGGCACCTCGGCCAGCCCGTCGATCCTGAACATGTCGCCCGAGGCCGCGGTAGGCGGCGGCCTGGCCCTGCTGCGCACCGGCGACCGCATCCGCGTCGACCTGAACCAGCGCAGCGTGATCGCGCTGGTGGACGAGGCCGAAATGGAACGGCGCCGGCAGGACCCGCCCTATCAGCCGCCAGCGGCGCAGACGCCGTGGCAGGAACTCTACCGGCAACTGGTGGGCCAGTTGTCCACCGGCGGCTGCCTGGAGCCGGCGACGCTGTACCTCAAGGTGGTCGAGACCCGCGGCGACCCGCGCCACTCGCACTGACAGCGGGCGTCAAGCCTTGAAGAACTGATTGAACGCCGCCCATTGCGTGAACAGGGCGGGCCACGCATGCACCAGCGAGTCCGGCTTGCCCATGCCCCAGCCGTGCTTGCCGGCCGCGAAAATATGCATCTCGGCCGGCACGCCCAGGCGCCTTAACGCGCCGAACATCAGCAGGCTGTTGTCCACCGGCGCGATCGGATCGTCCTGCGCCTGCGCCAGGAAGGTCGGCGGCATCAGCGCCGTCGCCAGATGGTCCACCGAGAACGCCGCGCTCTGCTCGGCGGAGGGGTGGTCGCCGACGATCGAACGGCGCGCATGGGTATGGTCGAACGGCGGCATGAACGTCAGCACCGGATAGATCAGCCCGGCAAAGTCGGGCCTCGACGACAGCTTGTCGGCCTCGTCGACCGGCTGGTAGCGCGCCACGCCCGGGGTGGCGGCGGTCATGCCCGCCAGATGGCCGCCCGCGGAAAACCCCAGCACGCCAATATGTCCGGTATCCAGGCCGAACGCCTGCGCCGACGCGCGGATCACGCGCATGGCGCGCTGGCCGTCCTGCAGCGGCGCCACGGCGGGCCAATGCTCGCCGGGCAGGCGGTACACCAGTTCAAAGGCGGTCACGCCCTGCGACTGCAGCCACAGGCTGGCGGGTGTGCTTTCCGTGCCCCGCTCGATGTGGGCATAGCCGCCGCCCGCGATCACCAGCATCGCGCTACCGTTGGGACGCTCCGGCCGGTACACCACCAGCCGTGGCCGCGACACCCGCGTGACCGAGCCCTTGGCGCTGACCTTCTCGGCCTCTTGCGGACCGGGTCCGCCGGGTGCGCGATTGTCCGGCCACAGGTCGATGCTTTGCTGGCCGCTGGGCGCGGCGATGGCCATCGCTGGTTCGGTCATCATGCCCAACGCGGCGCTTGAAAGGCCGGCCAACAGGAGTTCTCGTCGTTTGATATGCATGGATCTTCCTCGCGCGCCCACAGGGCCGGGCGGGCGACACACCCGCCGGCCCGGCGGCGCTGCAAGCCATTTAAGCAGAGAAAGACACCCGCCAAGGCAGGCGGCAAAGTCAGGTTGGTTTCGACGCGTTACGCGCGTCGCCAGCTTTCAATAAGGCCTCAGGCGCCTGCCGCCGGGCCATCCCGATCGACGCGGGTTTTCATTTCGGAATCAAGCGATTGCGGCCGGGGACGCGTCAGCACATAAGCGGCGCTTGCAAGGAAAAACAGCCCCACGCCGGATGCAAGCCAAAGCGACGGCTTCGCGCCCCACCAAAACAGGCCATAACCCACCGCCATGCCGAGCGACGCATAGCATTTGCCCTTGCGCGACACCGCGCCCTGTTCGCGCCAGGCGCGCAGCGACGGCCCATACGTCGGACTGTCCAGCAGCCAACGCTCCAGGCGCGGCGACGAACGCGAAAAGCAACCCACCGCCAGGATCAGGAAAATCGTCGTCGGCATCACCGGCAGGAAGGCGCCAATCACGCCCAGCGCCAGCATCACGCAACCCAGGATCAGCCACAGTGCTCTCATCATGATGAGGTGCAGGATAACGCAGTTGCATGCGCGCGCCACGACGCCGTCAGTGCTGCGCGGGCTCCGGCATCTTCGCCCGCAGCATCTCCAGGAACTGCGGATTGCCGCGCCCGCCCGCCTGCCGCGCCTTGGCGACCATGGTCCAGGCATCCGCGTACTGGCCGTTCCAGTAGTACGCCGTGGCCCACGAGTAGTACAGATAGCCCTTGTCCGGCTCCACCCGCTCGCCATTGCGATACAGGGCATCCGAACGCGCGATCATGGCCGCGCGCTCCGGGCCGGTCAACGTCGGATCCTGCGCCGCGCAACGCGCGGCGATGCGTCCGGCATCGGCATAGATGCCACGGAACGACGGCGGCTTCAGGACCAGCGCTTTCTCCATCATTTTCATCGCGTCGCAGAACCTGTCCTGGTCGTGCAGCACCGCCGCGAATCCCGTGTAGACGCCGGGATTGTCCGGATTCATCAGCCAGGCCTGGTTGAAGCGCCGCGTGGCCATGCCCAGTTGGTCCGCCTGGTAGAACCGGAAGCCCTGCTCCACCCACGCCTGCGCCGCGCTGGCGCGCGAGCCGAAGGCGCTCGTCGCGTCCGCGATCAGCTTGTCATCCGCCGCCTTCACCGCCGGCGCGGAACGATCGACACCGCCATACATCGGAATCTCGTCCGCGCGCGGCTGCTGCGCGACCGGCGCGGTGGCCACGCATCCCGACAGCGACAGGCAGGCGCTCGCGACGGCAAGCTTGAACGGTAAGACGCGCATTGATTCCCCCTGGTGAGGCCCAAGACTATCACCGAAACCGGCGCGGCTGGATTGCGCCCGGCGCGCTCTAGTCATCTAGATGTCACCAGGGAGCGATATCGTCGCTCGCTCCCTGTCCACGAAGGCATCCCATGCTCACCCTGCCCATCATCGAGAACCTGTTCGCCCACCACGGCGCCGCTTACTACGGCGGCGAGGCCATCAGCCAGACCGAGCACGCGCTGCAATGCGCGCAACTGGCCGAGCAGGCCGGGGAGCCCGAAGCCGTGATCGTCGCCGCGCTGCTGCATGACATCGGCCACCTCATGCTCGCCGAGAGCATCACCGCCGACATGCGGCACCAGGAAATCGCCGCCGACGCCCTGGCCCCCCTGTTCGGCGACGATGTCACCACCCCGGTGCGCCTGCACGTCGCCGCCAAGCGCTACCTGGGCGCGATCGAGCCGGCCTACCTGAATACATTGTCGCCAGCATCCGTGCAAAGCCTCGAACTGCAAGGCGGCGTCTTCACGCCGGTCCAGGCCGAAGCCTTCGCCACCCAGCCGCACGCCCTGGATGCCGTGCGGCTGCGTCGCTACGATGACCAGGCCAAGGTGGTCGGTTTATCGACGCCGAGGCTGGGACACTACATGGAAATGGCGGGGCGCTGTTTGCGGACGCGCTGAACGGCCAACGCGCGCCGGATTGAATGACAACCCTGGCGCACGTTATCCCCGGACTGTCTGCGGGTCCGAAATATGGTCCCCTTATATGGCAGGCCATGAAGAAAGAACCAATCATTTGACGCGGCGTGGATCCGACCAAACGCCAATTCAAATCGCGCCGTTCAAAACGCGCCCAGGTTCTTTCCGGAGATAACGTGAACAATCCCGCCCTGCAAACCATGATGTACGACGCCAATCGTAAAAGCGTCGGCGTGGCCTATCTGCTGTGGTTCTTCCTGGGCGGCTTTGGCGGTCATCGCTTCTATACCGGCAGGGCCGCCAGCGCTGGCGCCATGGTCATCCTGACACTGCTGGGCATCGCGCTCAGCGTGCTCGGCGTGGGTTTCATCATGCTGCTCGCCGTCAGCGCCTGGGCGATCGTGGATGCCTTCCTGATTCCGGGATGGATCCGCAGCATCAACATGGAACTTGCGGCGAAACTCACGAGCGGAGCGTTGCCCCGATGACAGCGCATTTGGCCGGCAGCGCATTGGGCCGACAGCGTATTGGGCCGACAGCGTATTTGCCAGCGGCACGACCCATGCGCATCGAAAAATCCCTGTTGACCGGCGGCCATCCTTCTTTATCGGTAAATCTCGACAAAGCGGGCTCGACAAAGCGGGCTCGACGAAGCGGGCTCGATAATCACGTGATTGATATTGCCGCCGTCGCGGGACGAGGCGGGAAATATCCAGGCAAAAAGCAAAAAGCCGCGAAAGTCTCAGACTATCGCGGCTTTTCAGGTGGTGCATGACTAGCTCTATCACGCACTCACTTTGCAGGAATTTGGTAGGCGGTATTGGAATCGAACCAACGACCTCCACGATGTCAACGTGGCGCTCTAACCAGCTGAGCTAACCGCCTGCAAAGAAGAAGAATTATATAGTGCTTTTTTAAACTCTGCAAATCGTCTTTTCAGATTTTTTGCTGTTTTTATTGCGTTTCATAAGCGTCGCGAGCGTTCACTCGCATTATCTTCAAACGCATCGGCCGGGCTCGAAAACGTATTTCCACGCACCCGCCAGCACTACAAACTTCCTATCTCTTCGCGTCTGCGGCATGCACCGCAGCAACGAAGAACGAGATTCTATCAGAACTTTTTATTCCTTGCTCGACTTCGACGCCACTGCTCACATCGACCGCCCACGGCCGCACGGATTGCACCGCGGCGGCGACGTTGTCGGGGTTCAGCCCCCCGGACAGGATGAGCGGACGGGACACGGAATCGGCCTTCACGTCGGCGAGCAGGCTGTAGTCAAAGCCATGGCCGCTGCCGCCATAACCCGCGCTGTAGCTGTCGAACAACCAGCCGGCCGCTTCGCCATAGGCGCGGCAATAGGAGGCCAGGTCCTCGGGCGTCGCCAGGCCCGGCGCGCCCGCGCGAAACGCGCGCAGATAGCGGCGGCCATAGCGGGCGCACTGCTGCGGCGTCTCATCGCCGTGGAACTGCAGCAGTTCCGGACCGGCCTCGTCCAGCACGGCCTGCACATCGGCCGGATCGGGATTCACGAACAGCGCCACCACGTCGACGAAGGCCGGCACGGCGCGGCGCAGTTGCGCGGCGCGGGTCGGCGTGACATAGCGCTTGCTCTTGGGATAGAAGACGAAACCGATCGCATCGACGCCGGCTGAGACGGCAGCGTCGATGTCTTCTTCGCGGGTCAGGCCGCAGATCTTGATGCGTGTGCGCATGGAGTTCATCGCTTGCGTCGCCCAGCGCGACGGATGCGGTCAGTATAAGGCGAGCCGGCCCGCGCCCCGACGCCTGCCGGGTCAAGGCAACCCGCCGGGCCTTACCCTCCCGGCTGCGCCAGGTTGGCCATGAGCGAATCGAATCCGCCCTCGGCCACGCGAAACCAGGGAATGTCCCTGTCACGAAAGGCGGTCATGCTCTCGTACAGCTTCTTGAACATGGGGTCCTTGGCGCTCAATTCCTGATAGAGCTTGAGCGCGGCCTCATGCGCGGCCTGCAGCATCGGTTTGGGAAAGGCCTTGAGCTGCGCGCCGCGCTGCACCAATCGGCGCAGCGCATCGGGGTTGCCGGCATCGTACTTGGCGATCATGTTGGCGCTGGCCATCTGCGAGGCCAACCCGAGCGCCGCCTGGTAGGCCTTGGGCAGCTCGTCATGCGCGGCCTGGTTCACGTAGAGCGACAACTGCAACGTGCCCGCCCACCAGCCGGGAAAATAGTAGTTCCGAGCGACCTTGTAGAGCGCCAGGCTCTCGTCGTCGTGCGGACCGATCCAGGCCACGGCGTCGACGCCGCCCTGCTCCAGCGCCGCGTAAGTCTCCGCGATGGGCAGGTCGACGGGCTCGGCGCCCATGCGGGCCAGCACCTGGCGGGCAAAGCCGCCTGCCTTGATCTTCAGGCCGCGCAGGTCGTCCAGCGTCTTGACCTCGCCCCGGAACCAGCCTCCCATCTGCGCGCCGGTGAATCCGCAGGGAAAGTTCAGGATGCCGTATTTGTCGAACAGTACCCGCGTCAACGCCAGCCCTTCGCCCTGGAGCATCCAGGCATTCATCTGCCGGGTGTTCAGGCCGAACGGCACGCCGGCATCGAAGCACAGCGCGGGATCGGTGTCGAAAAAGCGCGTCGACGCGGTGTGGCCGCAGTCGACGATGCGATGCTGGACCGCGTCCAGCACCTGGCCGGCGTCGACCAGGTCGCCGGCCGGGAAAATCTCGATGCGGAACTTGCCATCGGTGACGTCGCTGACGTAGCGCGCCACGTCCTCGGCGCCAGCGAACAGGGTCGGTGATTCGTTCGGAAAGCTGGAGGCCAGCCGCCACGAGACGGCAGGCGCTTCCTGCGCGTAGACGGGCGCGGCAATCACCACGCCGCTCGCGGCCCCCAGGGCGGTTCGCTTCAAAAACGCACGGCGTTGCATGAGACAGTCCTCCTGTGGGCGCCCGCGGCGTCCGGCTAGGACGCGCTGCCCGGCGCCTGCGTGAAGGGCGCCAGCAGCACAGCCCCGCCGTCCAGGTCATCCAGGCCGAATTCGTCCGGATACTCGATGGCCGACAGATACAGGCCATCGGGGGAAAAAGTGGGCGCGCCGCGCCGGCGGTCGCGCCACGACAGCAACTGCGCCATCCAGTCCACCGACTCGCGGCCCTGGCCGATCTGCAGCAGCGCGCCCATGATGTTGCGCACCATGTGATGCAGGAACGCGTTGGCGCGCAGCGTGAACACCAGGAACGGTCCGCGTTCTTCGATATCGAGCCGGTGCATCACGCGCACCGGATGCTTGGCCTGGCACTGCGACGAACGGAAACTGGAAAAATCGTGCTCGCCCAGCAAGGCGCCGGCGGCCGCGCGCATCGCCTCGACATCGAGCGGGTGGTGGCACCAGCCGGCGCGGCCGGCCCACAGCGCCGGACGCACGCGCCCGCGCCAGAGCAGGTAGACGTAGGTGCGGGCACGGGCGGAGAAGCGAGCGTGAAAATCGTCCGACACCGCCTTGGCCCATTGTACGGAAATGGTCGGCGGCAGGAACGCATTGACGCCACGTACCCACGACTCCATGCGGCGCTGCAGGAGCGTGTCCAGATGAACCACCTGCATCGCGCCATGCACGCCCGTATCGGTGCGACCGGCGCAAATGGTGGGTACCGCCTCCGCCACGCCGCAGAACTGCGCCAACGCGGCTTCCAATGTGTCCTGCACCGTCTGCCGGTGCGGCTGGGTCTGCCAACCCTGCCAGGCGGAGCCGTCGTATGCCAGCCCCAATGCAACTCTAGACATCGTTCAAACCCGAGGACCGCTGACCGGGCGCGGTTCGTCCGTGGGCGGCTCATCCAGGTCGAGGCTGATGGAATCGAGCTTGCGGTTCAACGCCGCCGTATCCAGCGCCGGCTCGTTGTAGGCGTAGGTTTCCTCGTCATCGTCGCCGCGCCGCGCACCCGCGCGCCGCAGCACCCAGGCGATGGCGAAGGCGATCAGCGCCAGGACGGCGGTGACGATAACGAGAAGATTGTCGGCCAGCCAGGCCGGCATGGAAGAAGTCAAATCCTTATCCTTGGTGTTGCTGGCCGCCGCATCCGCGGCCGCCTTGTCTTGTTGCGCGGCGGCCGTCGACGCGCCGGGGGTACCGGCGGCGCCTGGAGCACCCGAGGCGCCAGGCGTGCCTGCCGCGCCCGTGGCGCCGGTTGCGCCAGCGGCCCCCGCGATTCCCGTGGCGCCGGCCGCCCCTGCGGCGCCTGTCGCGCCCGATGCGCCCGAAGTCCCTGTCGTGCCGGTCGCGCCAGTCGCGCCCGAAGCGCCTGCTGTTCCGCTTGCGCCGGCCGGACCAGGAGCACCTGCGGCGCCGCTTGCGCCTGTCGCCCCCGGCGCACCAGCGGCACCCGTCGCGCCCGGCGTGCCAGTCGCTCCAGCGGCGCCCGATGCGCCCGTTGCTCCCGAGGCCCCCGCAGCGCCAGCCGCTCCGGCCGCGCCCGTGGCCCCAGCAGCGCCGGTCGCCCCCGTGGCGCCCGATGCCCCGGCAGCGCCAGAGGCGCCGCCGCCCGACCCGGACGCGCCCTGCCCGCCCACGGCCTTGTTCAATTCATCGACGTTGCTCTGCAACTGATTCACGCGCCCCTCGGCATCCGCCATGGCGCGCTGGTTGGACGTGCGCTGATCCGCCTGCGCATCGGCCTGCGCCGCCGCGCCATCCTGCGCCTGGCCCGAGGACAGGCGCACCCGGTCCTGCGGCGGCGAGGCGCTCGCCACGCCGGTGTCGCCGGGCTTGGTCACCGTGCCGGACGCCGCGTCCTGCCCCTTGACCACCGACGGATTGGCGCCGGCCGCCGCGCCGATGCGCGCGCGGTAGCGGGCGAACGCCTCGGCATGTTCATTGAAGATGCGGCGCGCTTCGGCCGGATCCACCGCGCGGACCGTGGCCGCATCGGGGATCACCAGTTTCTGACCCGCGCGCACCAGATTCATGTTGTTCTGGATGAAGGCGTCAGGATTGGCGCGCCACAGCGCCACCAGCATCTGGTAGATCGAGGCGTTCGGCACCGCATTGCGCTGGGCGATGGCGAACAGCGTATCGCCCGACTTGACGTTGACCGCCCCCGCCGCGCCACCCGCCCGGCCTGGCGTGCCCACGGCGGCCGGCGTGACGTCGGCGCCCGCGCCGCGCAGCGGCACCAGGATGCTGACCTGCACCTGCCGCTGGCCCGAACTGGAACTGATGTCGAGCAGCAGGTCGACCGCGCCGCCCGCCGGCGCCTGCGTCGACCGCACCCGCAGGTTCTTGCGGGTCGGGTCCAGGCCATCCTCGACCCGCACCACCAGACTGGCCAGCGGCGCCGGTGGCTTCAGGCCGGCGCGTTGCCAGGCGGCTTCGTCGGCCACCGACACCCGCAGCGACGACACCTCGTCGGGCGTCAGTTCCTGCAGCCCGACCAGCGCCTGCAACGGCGTGCCCGGCGCCGACACCACCCGCGAATGCCCCACCCGCATCGCCAACGCCGGACTGCAAGCGCCCGCGCCGATCGCCAGCGCGATCGCCCACTGGAGGGCCTTCAAACGGCGGGCATGCTTCACTTGGCGCGAACGCTGGGTCATAAGCTGGAATTCCGTTCTTATCGTCGATTTTCGGGCGGGACCTGTTCATCGCCATTACGTGAGAACAAGCCTCAATTCACCGGAAAAGTGTAATGGATCGAGCGCGTTTCACAAACCTGAAAGGCGCATCGGCGTTGGCTGGCGGGCACATTGGCGCCCGGTCCGATACGCTGCAAACGACAAAGGCACCCGCGGGTGCCTTTGTCGAAGCGGCCTACGGGGCAGGACGGCATGCGCCGCCCGCCAGGCCTCAGGCTTCGGCCAGCGCGATGCGCAGCATGCGGCGCAGCGGCTCGGCGGCGCCCCATAGCAACTGGTCGCCGACGGTGAAGGCGCTCAGGTATTGCGGGCCCATCGACATCTTGCGCAGGCGGCCCACCGGAATGTCCAGCGTGCCCGTGACCGCGACCGGGGTCAGCTCGCGGATGGTTTCTTCCTTGGTGTTGGGAATCACCTTGGCCCACTGCGTGCCTTGGGCGATCAGCGCTTCGATCTCGTCCAGCGGCAGGTCGCGCTTGAGCTTGATGGTCAGCGCCTGGCTGTGGCAGCGCATCGCGCCGATGCGCACGCACAGGCCGTCGATCGGGGTGGCGGCGGTGCCGAAGGCGGCGCCGCGGCCGAGGATCTTGTTGGTCTCGACCTCGCCCTTCCACTCTTCCTTGGACATGCCGTTGCCCAGGTCCTTGTCGATCCACGGGATCAGGCTGCCGCCCAGCGGCACGCCGAAGTGCTCGTGGGGCAGCGCCGCGTCCTTCTGCTTGGCCAGGATGCCGCGGTCGATTTCCAGGATGGCCGAGGCCGGATCGTCCAGCAGCGGCTTGACGGCGTGGTTCAGCTCGCCGAACTGGGTCAGCAGCTCGCGCATGTGCTGCGCGCCGCCGCCGGAGGCGGCCTGGTAGGTCATGGTGGTCATCCACTCGACCAGGTCGTTGTTGAACAGGCCGGCCAGGCCCATCAGCATGCAACTGACCGTGCAATTGCCGCCGATGAAGTTGCGCACGCCGCGCTTGAGCGCCGCGTCGATCACGGGACGGTTGACCGGGTCCAGCACGATGATGGCGTCATCGGCCATGCGCAGCGTGCTGGCGGCGTCGATCCAGATGCCATTCCAGCCCGCGCCGCGCAGCTTCGGGTAGACCTCGGAGGTGTAGTCGCCGCCTTGCGCCGTCACGATGATCGGCAGTTTTTTCAGAGCGTCGATGTTGTAGGCGTCTTGCAGCGGGCCCGCGCCAGTCGCCCAAGTGGGGGCGGCGCCGCCAGCGTTGCTGGTGGAGAAAAACACCGGTTCGATCAGTGCGAAGTCGTTCTCGTCGCGCATGCGTTGCATGAGCACCGAGCCGACCATACCGCGCCAGCCGACAAGGCCTACTGCTTGATTCATTTCAATCGCTCTTTAAAGGTGGGGACAAGGTGTGGTGAAAAAACGTGCAGGAATCCAACAATTTATCAGAATGCACGCAGGGATGTTGCGGCGCAGCTTGAAAAAACGGGGCCACAATGAAAGCCAACCCGCTTTCGCGGCGCGGCGGCAACACCGGCATGAAAAAAGGGCCGCCCCGCGGGCGGCCCCTGGAATCGGGACCGCGCCGCAAGGGCGCGTCCCTTGCAGGCATCAGGCCAGGGCTTTGAGGACGGCGTCGCCCATGCCCGAGGTGCTGACTTTGGTGGTGCCGGGTTCGAAGATGTCGGCGGTGCGCAGGCCATCGGCCAGCACGCGGCGCACGGCGGCTTCGATACGGTCGGCCTGCGGCGCCAGGTTCAGCGAGTAGCGCAGCAGCATGGCGGCTGACAGGATGGTCGCCAGCGGATTGGCGATGCCCTGCCCGGCGATGTCCGGGGCCGAGCCGTGGCTGGGCTCGTACAGGCCCTGGCCGCCGGCATTCAGCGAGGCCGACGGCAGCATGCCGATGGAGCCGGTCAGCATGGCGGCCTCGTCCGACAGGATGTCGCCGAACAGGTTGCCGGTGACGATCACGTCGAACTGGCGCGGGTTGCGCACCAGTTGCATGGCGGCGTTGTCGACGTACATGTGCGACAGCTCGACGTCCGGATACTCGCGCGCCACTTCGATGACGATGTCGCGCCAGAACTGCGAGGTCTCGAGCACGTTGGCCTTGTCCACGCTGCACAGCTTCTTGTTGCGCTTCCTGGCGGATTCGAAGCCGATGCGGGCGATGCGGCGCACTTCCGATTCAGCGTAGCGCATCGTGTCGTAGCCTTCGCGTTCGCCGCTGAAGGCGCCATCCGGCGACGAGCGCACGCCGCGCGGCGTGCCGAAATAGATGTCGCCGGTCAGTTCGCGGATGATCAGGATGTCCAGCCCGGACACGATCTCGGGCTTGAGCGACGAAGCGCTTGCCAGCTCGGGATACAGGATGGCGGGACGCAGGTTGGCGAACAGGCCGAGCGCCTTGCGCAGGCCCAGGATGGCCTGCTCGGGGCGGAATTCGCGCGGCAGGCTGTCGTACTTCCAGTCGCCGACGGCGCCGAACAGCACGGCGTGCGATTCCTTGGCCAGCTTCAGCGTGGCCGGGGGCAGCGGGTGCTCGAACTCGTCGAACGCCGCGCCGCCGACGGCGGCCTGCTTGATGTCGAACGGCACGTCCAGCGCCTTCAGGACGCGCACGGCCTGCTCGACGATTTCGGGGCCGATGCCGTCGCCCGGCAGGACTGCGATGTTGTGAGTCATGGAAAAAACGATCCTATGGTCGATGGGATGAGTCGGATCAGGCGATCGGACGGCTTTCCAGCCAGGGATGACGGGCCAGGCGCTCGGCCTCGAAGGCGCGGATCTTGTCCGAATGGCGCAGGGTCAGGCCGATGTCGTCGAAACCGTTCAGCAGGCAGTACTTGCGGAACGGCTCGATGTCGAACTTCATGGCGCGGCCGTCGGCCGCCACCACAACCTGGCGATCCAGGTCGATGTTGAGCTTGTAGCCCGGGAAGGCCTTCACTTCGTCGAACAGGCGCGCCACTTCGAGCTCGGACAGCACGATCGGCAGCAGGCCGTTCTTGAAGCTGTTGTTGAAGAAGATGTCGGCGTACGACGGCGCGATGATGGCGCGAAAACCGAACTGCGTCAGCGCCCAGGGCGCGTGCTCGCGGCTCGAGCCGCAGCCGAAGTTCTTGCGCGCCAGCAGCACCGAGGCGCCCTGGTAGCGCTGCTGGTTCAGCACGAAATCGGGGTTGAGCGGACGCTTGCTGTTGTCCATGCCCGGCTCGCCGTGGTCCAGGTAGCGCAGCTCGTCGAACAGGTTCGGGCCGAAGCCGGTGCGCTTGATGGACTTGAGGAACTGCTTGGGGATGATGAGGTCCGTGTCGACGTTTTCGCGGTCGAGCGGAGCCACCAGGCCTTCGTGAGTGGTGAATGCTTGCATGATGTCGGTACTCGGTGGGCGCTTAACGGAACGTGCGGACGTCGACGAAATGGCCGGCCACGGCGGCGGCGGCGGCCATCGCCGGGCTGACCAGGTGGGTGCGGCCACCCTGGCCCTGGCGGCCTTCGAAGTTGCGGTTCGAGGTCGAGGCGCAGCGCTCGCCCGGCTCGAGCCGGTCGGCGTTCATGGCCAGGCACATCGAGCAGCCCGGCTCGCGCCATTCGAAGCCCGCCTCGATGAAGATCTTGTCCAGGCCTTCGCGTTCGGCCTGCTGCTTGACCAGGCCGGAGCCCGACACCACCATGGCCTGGCGCACGTTGGAGGCCACGCGCTTGCCGCGCGCCACGACGGCGGCGGCGCGCAGGTCCTCGATGCGCGAGTTGGTGCAGGAGCCGATGAAGACGCGGTCCACGCGGATGTCGGTCAGGGGCGTGTTGGGCTTGAGGCCCATGTATTCCAGCGCGCGCTCCATGCCGCTGCGGCGCACGTCGTCTTTTTCGCGGTCGGGGTCCGGCACGCGCGAATCGACCGGCAGCACCATTTCGGGCGAGGTGCCCCAGGTGACCTGCGGCTTGATGTCGCGGGCGTTGACGTTGACCACGGTGTCGAACCTGGCGCCTTCGTCGGTGTGCAGCGTGCGCCAGTAGGCCACGGCGTGATCCCACAGCACGCCCGACGGCGCGAACGGACGGCCGCGGAAGTATTCGATGGTCTTGTCGTCGACGGCGACCATGCCGGAGCGGGCGCCGGCTTCGATGGCCATGTTGCAGACCGTCATGCGGCCTTCCACCGACAGCGCGCGGATGGTGCTGCCGGCGAACTCGATGGCGTGGCCGGTGCCGCCGGCGGTGCCGATGATGCCGATGATGTGCAGGACGACGTCCTTGGCCGTACAGCCGAACGGCAGCTCGCCTTCGACCTTGATCAGCATGCTCTTGGCTTTCTTCATGAGCAGCGTCTGCGTGGCCAGCACGTGTTCGACTTCGGAGGTGCCGATGCCGAACGCCAGCGCGCCCAGCGCGCCGTGCGTGCTGGTGTGCGAGTCGCCACAGACCACGGTCATGCCCGGCAGGGTGGCGCCCTGCTCCGGCCCGATGACGTGGACGATGCCCTGGCGCAGGTCGTTCATGCGGAATTCGGTGATGCCGTACTTGTCGCAGTTGGCGTCGAGCGTGTCGACCTGCAGGCGCGAGATCGGATCGTCGATGCCCTGGGCGCGGTTCATCGTGGGCACGTTGTGGTCGGCCACCGCCAGGTTGGCGCCGTTGCGCCACGGCTTGCGCCCGGCCATGGCCAGGCCCTCGAACGCCTGCGGGCTGGTCACTTCGTGCAGCAGGTGGCGGTCGATATAGAGCAGACAGGTGCCGTCTGATTCCTGGTGGACGATGTGGGCGTCCCAGAGTTTGTCGTAAAGGGTTTGGGCCATGGATGCGCTCAGCAAATAGACAATCCGGCTCGTGCCTCGCATGGAGCGAATCCCTCGCATCCACGCCGGCCGCTGCGGCATGTGAGGCATTATGCCCAGCCTCTGAACCTAGTACAATCACACCGAATATACTAGTACTGGCAATACCACGGTGAGCCCCCGAGACGGCAGGACGCCGCCCGGGGCGCAACCAATGCCTAGCGCGACGCGCGGCCCTTGGATTGCTCGTACAGCGGCAGCACCTGTTGCGCCGCCGCCTGCAGGTCGGTGATACGCGAGGCGGCCGACGGGTGGGTCGAGAGGATCTCGGGCGGTGCGCTGCCGTTGTCCGCGGCCCCCATCTTCTGCCACAGCGTGACCGCGGCGCGCGGATCAAAGCCGGCCCGAGCGGCCAGTTCCACGCCCATGCGGTCGGCTTCGGTTTCGTGGGTGCGGCTGTTGGGCAACGTGAACATCACGTCGCTGAGCTTGCCGCCCAGGTCCGAGGCGGCGCTCGATCCGGTGGCGATCGACAACACCTGCAACCCGAGGTTGGTGGCCATCTGCTGCGAGACGCGCTCGCGCGCGTGCTCGCGCAGCGCGTGAGAAATCTCGTGGCCCAGCACCGCGGCCAGCTCATCATCCGTCGGCTTGATCTTGTTGATCAGGCCGGTGTAAACGGCGATCTTGCCGCCCGGCATGCACCACGCGTTGATCTCGTCGCTGGTCAGGACGTGCACTTCCCATTTCCAGCCGGACGCGTCGGGGCGGAAAACGCCGGTCTGCGCGATCAGGCGCTGCGAGATCGCTCGCACCCGCGCCACCTGCTGAGCGTCGCGATCCAGCAGGTTCTTGGCCTGCGCCTGCTTGAGGATGTCGGCGTACTGCTGGTTCGCTTCCTGCTCCAGCGCCTGAGACGGCACCATGCTGGACATGTACTGCGTCCGGTTGACGCCGATGGCGCCCGACTGGGTGGTGTTCATCCCGGTGCAGCCCGCCAGGGCAGCCAGGAACAGCGCCGCCGCCAAGCGGCGCAACGGATAGCGATTACGGCTCATGTCAGCCTCCAACAGTCAGGAACAACGGGACGCGCGCAGGCCTCAACCCTGATCGCCGCACTGGCCGCGGTGGCGCAGGGCGTGGTCGATCAGCACCAGGGCCAGCATGGCCTCGGCGATTGGCGTGGCGCGAATGCCGACGCAGGGGTCGTGGCGACCGAGCGTCTGCACCATCACCGGCTCGTTGGCGCGGTTCACGGAACGGCGCTCGACCCGGATGCTGGACGTGGGCTTGATGGCCAGCGACACCGTCACCGGCTGGCCCGTCGATATGCCGCCCAGCACGCCGCCGGCATGGTTGGTGACGAAGCCGTCGGGGGTGATCTCGTCGCCATGCTCGGAACCGCGCTGCGCGATGCAGTCGAAACCGGCGCCGATCGACACGCCCTTGACGGCATTCAGGCCCATCATCACGTGCGCGATGTCGGCATCCAGGCGGTCATAGATGGGCTCGCCCCAGCCGGCCGGCAGGTTCTCGGCCACCACCTCGATACGCGCGCCGACCGAATCGCCGTCGCGGCGCAACTGGTCCATGTAGGCCTCGAGCTCCGGCACGATGTCGGCGTTGGGCGCGTAGAAGGGATTGTTCGGCACCTCGTCCCAAGAGACGAAGGGAATCGGGATCGGGCCCAGTTGGCTCATGTAGCCGCGCACTTTCACGCCGTATTGCTCGGCCAGCCACTTCTTGGCCACGGCGCCCGCCGCCACCGTCGGCGCGGTCAGCCGCGCGGACGAACGGCCGCCGCCGCGAGGATCGCGCAGGCCGAACTTGCGCCAGTAGGCGTAGTCGGCGTGGCCCGGCCGGAACGTGTCGGTGATATTGGAATAGTCCTTGCTGCGCGCATCGGTGTTGCGGATCAGCAGCCCGATGGGCGTACCCGTGGTCAGCCCCTCGAACACGCCGGACAGGATCTCGACCTGGTCGGCTTCCTGGCGCTGGGTGACGTGACGCGAGGTGCCGGGGCGGCGGCGGTCCAGTTCGTGCTGGATGTCGGCCGCTTCCAGCGGCAATCCGGGCGGGCAGCCATCGATGACGCAACCGATCGCCGGCCCGTGGGATTCGCCAAAATTCGTGACGGTGAACAGGGTACCGAGGGTATTGCCGGGCATAGGAAATCAACAGGTGGGGTTTGCAAGCAACCCCGATTATGACACCGCCGACGCCAAAGCCTGAATTTCCGCGGCGGGCGCGGGACGTCCCAGCAGGAAACCCTGCATCACGCGGCAACCCAGCGACTTGAGGATCTCGCGCTGCCCTTCGGTCTCGACGCCTTCGGCGACCACCGGCAGGTGCATCGCCTGGCACAATCCGAACAACGCCGACACCACCTCGCGGCTGCCGGCATCGGATTCGAGAGCGGAGATGAAGCTGCGGTCGATCTTGACCCAGTCTATCGGCAGGTGCCGCAGATGGTTCAGGCTGGAATAGCCGCAGCCGAAATCGTCCAGCGCCACGCCGATGCCCTTGGCCCTCAGAGTGTTCAGGATCTTCACGTGGCGCTCGTAGTGCAGGATGAAGATCGATTCGGTGATCTCCAGCACCAGCTTGCGCGGCGCCAGCTTGGTCGCGGCCAGCACGTCGGAGACCAGTTGCACCAGGCCGTCCTCGTTCATCTGCTTGACCGACAGATTCACGTGCACGCGCCACGCCGCCGGCCACAGCGCCGCCTGTGAGCAGGCGCGTTCCAGGATCCAGGCGCCCAGGGGCACGATCAGCCCGCTGCGTTCGGCCAGCTCGATGGTCACGGCCGGCGACACGCTGCCCAGCTCGGGGTGATGCCAGCGCAGCAACGCCTCGCAGCCCTGCACCACCCCGGAGCCGCTGTCGCAGACAGGCTGGTAGTACAACTCGAATTGGTCCATCGAGGCAGTCGTCAGGGCCAGTCGCAGGTCATTCTCCAGACCCTGCTGGTCACGCTGACGCGCCAGCATGCGGAAGTCGAACATGTTCCAGCCGGGGCCGCCACGCTCCTTGAGCGGCACCATGGCCACCTGCACGCAACGTTGTAATTCCTCGACACTGCGACCGTGGTCCGGATACAACGCCGCCCCCACGCGGAACACCGCGATCAGGGGGCGGCCACCCAGCTCGTAGGGCACGGAAAGGTCCTCGAGCAGCTTGGCCGACACCTGGGCCGCGCCCTCCTCATCGACGTCGGGAATGCACACGGTGAAGGTGTCGGTGCCCGTGCGGGCCACCATGCCGCCCAGCGCGCGGGTCAACAGGCTGAGCCGATCGGCCACCATCACCAGCAGGGCCTGGTCTTCGCCGGCCCGCAGCATCGCGCTGATCTCGGCGTACTGGTCAAAACTGACCAGGAAAAACGCGCCAATGCCGCGCGAGCCCGAACGGGCGCGCGCGATACCCAGGGAGTCCTGGTGGTCCTGCGCCGGTCCGCCAGGGCCGAACACCCCCCGGCCAGCCTGCCGCTCCGACTGGACCAGCCACGCGCGCGCGCGGCGATGCAGCTCCCGCTGGCTCAGGACGCCGGTCAATTCATCACGCGTCAATCGCCCGCGCAGGACGCGTTCCCGGCGGACGAAAAACAAACTTATCGCTGCAAGTGCGCCCACGAGCGTCAGGCACAGTGCGAGCAGGTAACTCTCACGCACGGAGCCCCCTATCTAGAAACCCTTGGCGTTGTGGTCCGGAAAGAAACCCAAGGGCTGTAACATTTTTTAAATTATGCATTATTTTCGCAAAAAAACGCCACACTTCAGGAGCAACGCGCTCCCTTTCCTTCGATTCCTGCCCTGATCTGGTTGCTCGTTGGGGGTCATGACGGTCCTTGGATAGCAGTCGCTGGCCGGTCCTTTGCGCCATGCCGTGCCCTTACTACGACAGCCGAAGCCCGAAAATTAATACGGCCTGTCTCAATAGTTATCATCCGGGCAATTATCACGAGCGAAATAATTGCACAGGTTGTCTGATATCGCAGTTGATTTCGTAATATTCTGTATGTTCTGTGACATACGGAATTACAGCGTGCGCGGCGACACTGAGGTATTAGTAACGTGTGTCACGTTTCTTATCCAGCATTTTTCCCGTCAGGGCACTTGCGCTGCCCGACGTCTCCCCTTTCACTGGCAGGCCGGCATTGCACGGCACCGGCAACGGTGCGGGCCACGAAGGGAACCTCTAATCCATGTCCACACTACGCCGGCTGATCCTCTGCACCGCTCTCCTGACTGCCTTCATCCTGCTTGGCGCACAGGCGTTGGGGATGCTGGCCGCCCACCGTTATCTGAACACCCAGTTGGCCCAGCAGGGCCAGGCCGGCGCCAGCGCGCTGGCCTGGGCGCTGTCGCACGACCCGGGAGGCGTGCAGGACAAGCGTCAGTTGGCCGACGAGCTGTTCGGGGCCGGCATGTATGCGCTGGTGCGCATTTCCGGTGAGAACGGGGACACGGAGGCCGAACGCCGCGAACCCGCGCAGAAAGGGCAAGCCGGGGCTGCGCGCGACTGGCGCGACACCTGGCTATCCATGGACGCCCCCGCGGCCACCCGCCCCTATCTGGGGCCGGATGGCCGGCGCCTGGGCACGGTCACGGTGCAGGCGGACGCGCGGCCGGCGCGCGACACCCTGTGGCAAGGCGGCGTCCGTGTCATCGGCCTGAGCCTGGCCGCTGGCGTGTTCTGGACACTGTTCGCCGCCAACCTGATGCGCTGGCTCGAGGCGAAGACCGGGCGGCACGGCCTGGGCCGCGCCGGCCCGCTGGCGCGGGGCGAAGCGGATAACCCGCAACCGCGCGGGCCCGCCGGCATCGACGAGGCGCTGATCGATGCCCAGCGCAAGGCCGCCGCCACGGTGCAGGAACAGAACGCCCGCATCGAATCGCTCGAAAGCGAAATCCAGCGCGACGCCGTCACCCGGTTGCCCAACCGCAAGTATTTCATCGACCACTTCCGCCAGGCGCTGACCGGCCAGGCGGCCGATACCGGCGGCCACATCCTGATGTTCCGGCAACGCGATCTGGCGCAGATCAACCGGCACCTGTCGCGCGCCTTCACAGACCAGTGGCTGCGCTCATCCGCCGACCGGCTGCGCAGGCTGGTGGACGCCAACGGCGGCGGCGCCATGACGCTGGCGCGGATCGGCGGTTCCGACTTCGCCCTGTTGATGCCGCGCACGTCCGCCCCCCAGGCCGGCCTGCTGGCCGAACGGGTCCGGCATGAACTGCGATCCTTGCGCGTGCCCATGGACAAGCACGGCTGGTGCCGCTGGGCGCTGGCGATGGCGGCCTTTACGCCCGACGACAACGTCAGCGACACGCTGGCCAGGCTCGATCACGCCCTGATGTGCGCCGAGAGCGCCGACGATGACCAGATCGCCCCCGCCAGCCAGGCGCCCGACAGTACCCGCATCGGCGAATACAGTTGGCACGATGCGCTCTCCACGGCCCTGGAACAGCACCGCTTCTCGTTGACGGTGCAGGCGCTGACGGACGTGCGCGGGGATGTGCTGCATTACGAAGCGAGCCTGACGCTGCACGATAGCCGCGGCGCCGATCCGGTGCCGGCCGCGATCTTCATGCCGCCCGCGGTGCGCCTGGGCCTATCGGCCGAATGCGACATCCAGGCCGTGCGCCTGGGCCTGGACTGGCTCTACACCCACGACGCCGCGCTGACGGTGCACGTATCGCGCGCCTCGCTGGCGCAGGCCGCATTCCTGTCGCGGCTGGAACGCATGCTGGCGGACCGGCCGGCCCTGTCCCCGCGGCTGATCGTCGAAACGGACGCGGGCGCGCTGGTGGAATTGGGCGACGAAATGCGCCAACTGTGCCGCATCGTCACCGCGGCCGGCGGCCGTGTCGGCCTGTCGCGCCTGTCACGGCAATTCGGCGCGATGGAACACCTGCACGAATACCCCCTCTCGTACGTCAAGCTGTGTGGCGGCTTCATTACCGGCATTCTGCACAGCCCGGGCAGCCAGCACCTGGCCGCGACCGTCGTGGCGACCGCCGCCTCGCTCGGCATGTCGGTGTACGCTGAGGACGTTCCCGACGACGCCACCCGCGCCACGCTTGAGAAAATCGGTGTCCACGCGATTCGCGGCGCTGTCGTAAACTTCGCCCGCGCGAACGACCACGCGCCTGACCAACAATGGGTTCCTAGTTGACGGAAGGATTGTTTCTTCGCACCCTTTGGCGCTCGCGCCAATGCCGCGCTGACCGCGCGGCCGCCCAGCGCGCAGCGCGCTCCGCGTGGCCCGTATGGCCGGCAGGCCTGCTCTTGTGGCCCGGCGCGGCACTGGCCGACGCGCCCGGCCACGCATCTGCCGATTTGCTGATCGGCCTTACCGCCGGCATCGCGCTGGCCTGCGCCGTAGCCAGCGCCATCGCCTGGCTCTACACCCGCGCCGTGATCTACGGCGCCGGCCTGGCCTTCGCGCTGGTCGAGGGCATCCTGCGCACCCAACCGACACTGTTCCCGGCGGGCGCGCTGCAGGCGGGCTCGTACGCGGCGTTGCTGGCCATGTCCGTTTCTCTCATCGCTGCGGGCCAGCCGGGCGCCGCGCGCCTGGCCACCGCCTGCCGCTGGACTTGCATCGGGCTGACCGGACTGGCGGCGCTGGCGCTGATCTTCGTCTATGACTCCGATGACGGCATGATGCCCACCCTGATCGCCGGCGCCGGAGCCGCCGCCAGCGTGGTGCTGGCGGCCTGGTTTCTGGCCGTCGCCGCCCGCCCCTGTCCGCGCCGCGCCGCGACGCTGGCGCTGGGCGCGGTACATCTGTCATCGGCCTGGATCCTGGCCCACGACGCCTGGTCCGGGTCGACGGACGGCGGGCCGGTGATGCCGCTGGCGCGGCTGCTCCTGGCGCTGGCCGCCTTGCTGCTGGCGGGACTGGAACGGCGGACGCAGGCGGATCCCGCCCGCCAGCAAACGGACGATGCCCAGCAGTTGGTCCAGGGCGAATTGCGGCTGGTGGAAATGACGGGCGCGCTGGACGCCCAACGGCAGATGAACGCCCTGATCTCCCACGAACTGCGCGCCCCGCTAGCCACCATCAGCGCGGCGGCGCAGTCCCTGGACATGATCCTGTCGGGCAGCGGTGAAGCCGTCGACAACCGGCTGGCGCGGATCCACCGCTCGGTGACCCGCATGACGGAACTGATGGAACAATTGCTGAACCAGGACCGGCTCGGCGAACAGGCCTGGACTCCGCGCGGCGAGCAGACCGACATGTCCGAGCTGGCGGTCGACGTCGTCGCGGCCATGCAACCCGATACCGCCCACGCGCTGCGGCTGCAGGCCGGCGGCGCGCCGCTGCCCGTCTATTGCGACCGCGCGCTGACGAGCGTGGTGGTGCGCAACCTCATCCACAACGCCATCAAGTACTCGCCCGCCAGTGAGCCGATCCGGATCGAGACGGGCGAAACCGAGGCGCAGGGCGTGCCGATGGCCTGGGTGGCCGTGACCGATCGCGGCCCCGGCATTGGCGTGGAGGAACAGGCCCGCATCTTCGAGCCGCGCTTTCGCCGCGCGGCCCATCGCGAAACCCAGGGCATGGGCATCGGCCTGTATCTGGCGCGACGCATCTGCCAGAGCCAGGGCGGCTCGCTGGTCATGCACAGCGAAGTGGGCGTGGGGACGCGTTTCGTCATCACCCTGCCCGCCCGGCCTCCCGAGCCCGATGCGCAGGCTCAGGCCGCGAACACGTAACCCTGGCCGCGCACCGACAGCACCGGCAGCTTCAGCCCGGCGCTCTGCGCCTTGGCGCGCAGCCGGCTCACCAGCACGTCGATACGCCGCAGCTCGAACCCGCCCGGGCTGTCCGGCAGGAACAGCTCGGCCAGGGCCTGTCGGCTGACCGCCGAACCGGCCGCATCCATCAACGCCATGAGAAAGGTCCGTTCCTGGGCGCTCAGGTGCAGCGATGCGCCGTCCGGCGCCACCAGGATCCAGCCGCCATCCTGCAGCGACCAGGAGGTGTCGGCAGCCGCCGCGCGGGTCTCGGCGTCGGCCGGACGCGGCGCCTTGGCCAGGCGCATGCGGCGCGCCAGGCTGCGGATGACGGAACTGAGCTCCAGCAGGTCGACGGGCTTGGTCATGTAGACATCGGCGCCGCCTTCCAGGCCGCGCACCCGGTCCTCGAGCGCGCTGCGGCCCGTCAGCATGACGATCCCCACCGGACTCAACGCGCGCAGGCGCGTCGCGACGGAAAAACCGTCTTCTCCAGGAAGATGGGCGTCAAGTATGACGATATCGCAGGGTTGCTCCTGCAAGCGACGGTAGAACGCCGCGGCATTGTCACAGGCGAACGCCACACGGAAACCGTACCCGCCCAGGCCCAACGCCAACTCCTCCCGGAAGTCCGCATCATCCTCAAGCAGGCCGATACACAGCAAACCATCTGCGCCAGGCATATTCAGAGTGCTTTTATATTGAAAATTGTCGACAAATGCCCCAGTGACAGGCATGCCATCCTGAGTGTCCCGCAGGCGACAATCTTACGACTTTTACAATGGAAACGAATGTTTGCAGAGAAAAAAACCGCGATTTTTCGTCTCAATGCGCCAATTTTCTGCGTTTTACGCCCTCAAAATGGCCGCTTTGTCATCAATACGCGCGCGCAGCGAACATCAGGATGAACAGCTCACCTCGATGCCGTTGGCCCAGTCCGGCGGCAGGCTGGCGTACTTTTCGTAGCCAGCGCGGGCCGTGAACGGCTCGCGCAGCAACGTCATCAGCGTCTCGATTTCGCCCGCGTCGCCCGTCTTGGCGGCGCGGATCGCCTCCTCGGCCAGGTGATTGCGCAATACATATAGGGGGTTGACCCGATTCATGGCCTCGGCCACCTCGGTCGCCGGACGTCCGTCCTGCGCGTGGCGCGCCAGCAGGCGATCGAGCCAGCCCGCGGCCGCCTCGCGGTCGATGAACAGATCCTGGAATGGCGCGCGGTTGCCAGACACAGCATCCGCCAGCCGCCGCCAGGCCAGCGTGAAATCGGCCTGGTTGGCGTCCATCAGCTTGAGCAGGTCGTCCAGCAGCGGCTCATCCGCCGGGCGCCAGGCCGCCAGGCCCATCTTGGCGCCCATGCGGTCATGAAACGCGCGCGTGAACACGCCCTCGAATTCGTCCAGCACCGCGCGCAGGGCGTCGACGTCCTGCACCAGCGTATGCAGGCTGCCGCCCAGCCGGTAGAGATTCCACAGCGCCACGGACGGCTGGCGGTTCCAGGAATAGCGGCCCTCGGAATCGGAATGGTTGCAGACATGGCCAAGCCGGAAGCCGTCCATGAAACCGTAAGGGCCGTAATCCAGGGTCAGCCCCAGGATGGACATGTTGTCGGTGTTCATGACGCCATGGCAGAACCCCACGGCCTGCCAGTCCGCCATCAGCAGCGCGGTGCGGCGGGTGACCTCGCGCAGCAGGCGCACGTAGGGCGCGGTGTCGCTTGGCGCCTCGCCGGCGGGCACGGCACGGCATTCGGGGTAGTAGCGGTCGATGACATAGTCGGCCAGCGTCTTGAGCAGGTCCGGCTGACGGCGCGAAGACCAGTGCTCGAACGAGCCGAATCGCACGAAGCTGGGCGACATGCGCGTCACGATGGCCGCCGTTTCCACGGTTTCGCGCCAAACCGGGTCGTCCGAGGCCACCAGCGCCAGTGCGCGGGTGGTCGGAATGCCCAGGCCGTGCATCGCTTCGCTGGCGAGGTATTCGCGCACCGACGAGCGCAGCACCGCGCGGCCATCGCCCATCCGCGAATACGGCGTCTTGCCGGCGCCCTTGAGCTGCAATTCCCAAGCCCCCGCCGGCCCCCGCACCTCGCCCAGCAGGTGGGCGCGGCCATCGCCCAACTGTCCGGCCCACACGCCGAACTGGTGGCCGCTGTAGACCGCCGCCAGGGTGTCGCCGCCTGGCAGCGGCTGCGCCCCGGAAAACACCCGCAGGAATTCCGGCGTCCGCAGCGCGGCCGGGTCCAGCCCGATCAACGCGGCGGCCTCGGCATTGGCATGCAGCAGCCGCGGATTGTTCAGCGGTTGCGGCTCCAGCCGCGTATAGAACGCGGCCGGCAGCGCCGCGAACGAGTTGACGGCTTGCAGTTCGGACAGGGAATGGGCGCTCATGCGCGTTGGCTCCTGGCGGCCCGCTTGGCCGGCCGCACGTAGAAAATGGCGCTGACGAAGAACAGCGTCGACAGCAGGATCTCGCCCCACGCCATCAATACCGACAGCGGCGCCGGATCCGACATGGCGCGCACCACGCCCTCCATCAGGTAGAGCAGCGACAGCATTGAGGCCCACTGATACGTATAGAGGTTGCCGCGCACGACGCCGCGCAGCGGCAGCACCAGCGGCAAGGCCTTGAGCAGCATCCAGGAACCGCCCGGGCGCAGCGGCGCCACCAGCGTTTCCCAGGTGACGCACAGCACGATCAGGGCGAACAGCGACACCGAGGCCGCCAGGCGCAAGCGGGGGTTGAGTTCAGGGTTCATGCTGCTATTATCGCCTGATGAACCGCCCCGCCGAGCCTGCCGCCGCCTCGCCGGCGGCCCCCGAGTCCCCGCCCCCGCGCGCATCGTGGGCGGCGCGGGTCGGGCGTGCCTTTGTCTTCACCGCGCAGCGCGCCGACGAGGAAAAGCTGCTGCAGGTCGCCTCCAGCCTCACCTTCACCACGGTGCTGGCGATCGTGCCGATGCTGGCCGTGGTGCTGTCGCTGTTCACGGCCTTCCCGGTGTTCCAGGAGTTCCGGGTAGCGCTCGAGGACTTCCTCGCCAACAGCCTGATGCCGCCGTCCGTCTCGGACAACATCATGGAGTACCTGAACCAGTTCGCCCGCCAGGCCTCGCGCCTGACCGCGATTGGCGGCGCGTTCCTGCTGGTGACCTCGCTGCTGCTGATCATGACGATCGACACGGCTTTCAACGACATCTGGCATGTCACCCGGCAGCGCCCGCTGCCGCAGCGGGCGCTGGTCTACTGGGCCGTCATCACGCTGGGGCCGGTGGTGGCCGGCGCCAGCCTCTGGGCCACCTCGTTCGTGGCGCGCGAATCGCTGGGACTGGTGCGCGACGTGCCGGAAATCGTCAGCGTGGCCATCTCGTTCATTCCGCTGGTGCTGACGGCCCTGGGCTTCGCCGCCCTGTTCATGGTGGTGCCGAACCGCCAGGTGCTGTGGCGCGACGCCCTCATTGGCGGCTGCGTCACGGCGATCGCGCTGGAAGTCATGAAGTCGGCCTTCGCCTACTACCTGACGCGGTTTCCCACCTATACCGTCATCTACGGCGCGTTCGCCACGCTGCCGATCTTCCTGTTGTGGATCTATCTGTCCTGGCTGGCGGTGCTGCTGGGCGCCACCCTGGCGGCCAGCGCGCCGCTGATCCGCCTGGGACGCTGGGAATTCAACCGTTATGCCGGCGCCCCCTTCGTCGATGCGCTGGACGTGCTGCGCGTGTTGCGCCGCGCCCAGTCCCGCACGCCCCCCGGCCTACCGGCCGGCCAACTGGCCTCGAAACTGAAACTGCACCAGGACGAACTGAACGATGTCCTGGAGACGCTGTGTGACATGAACCTGGTTACACGCACCCCGGACGATCTCTGGGTGCTAACCTGCGACGCCCGCGAGACCTCGCTGGCGCCGGTGGTGGACCGTTTCCTGCTCGATCGCGGCCAGCCGCGGGTGCGCGACGATGGTGAAATCCTGCGGGTCGCGGCAGCCGTGATTTCCCGGGAAAATGCGCCCGTGCTGGAAGAAGTCTGCGGAGAAGCGCAAAATACCGGAAATGGCGTCGCCCCGGTATTGCAGCTGGAAGCGAACAAGAAATAGCAATCAGGGCACCACCGCCCAGGAGAAACCGATGTTGAAGGTCAGCGAGATTCTGCGCGTCAAGGGAGACACGCTTTACACGGCATCGCCGGACATGCCCGTGTCCCAGGCCGTGCAAACCATGAGCGAGCAGGATATCGGCTCGCTCGTCATCATGGAATTCGGCACGCTGGTCGGCATGCTGACGTTCCGCGAGATCATCCGCCACATGCACGCGCATGGCGGCGCGGGCGAAACCACCATCCGTTCCATCATGGACGACGCGCCGGTCAGCGTATCGCCCAACACCAGCGCCGACGAAGTGCAGCGCCTGATGCTCGAAAAGCACGCGCGCTACATCCCGGTCATGGACGGCCCCACGCTGATGGGCGTGATTTCGTTCTACGACATGGCCCAGGCCATCGTGGCGGCCCAGCAGTTCGAAAACAACATGCTCAAGGCCTACATCCGCGACTGGCCCGCCGAAAGCGCGGAGTCGACCCAGTCCTGAGCCACCGGCGGGCGGCGTCATCGCCGGCCCGCGGCGATCGTCCAATGGACAACGCCCAGGCGACCTCGCGGCCGCCTGGGCGTTGTTGCATTCAGGAGGGAGGCGCGTTCAGACGCCCGCCGGCGCCGCCGCCAGCGCGGCGCCGCGTTCCGGCGGCGCATGCCGCTGGCTGCGCCAGGCGTCGTAGATCAGCGCGGGATCGTTCGCGGCCAGCAGCGCTGGATCCGACAACATGCGGCGCCAGCGCCGCGCGCCCGACTGGCCATTCACCAGTCCCAGCATGGGCCGCGTCATGACCCGTAGCGGCACGCCCCGCGCCACCTGGCGCGCGGCGTATTCCATCATCGCGTCGACCACCTGGGCATCGCTGGGCAGGCGCACCGACGGCCACAACTGCAGGGATACTTCGGACAACACCCGGGGCGTGTGCCAGGCCGCGCGGCCCAGCATCACGCCGTCGAAATCGGCGGCCGCGCGCACCGACTGCGCCGCATCGGCCAGCCCGCCGTTCAGCACGAACACGCAGTCCGGGAAGTCCCGCTTGAGCTGGCTCACCACGTCGTAGCGCAGCGGCGGAATCTCGCGATTGTCCTTGGGCGAGAGCCCCTTGAGCACGGCATTGCGCGCATGAGCGATGAACACCCGGCAGCCGGTGTCGTAGATCTTGCCGACGAAATCGCGCACGAAGGCGTACGACTCGTCATAGTCCAGCCCCAGGCGGTGCTTGACCGTCACCGGAATGTCGACCGCATCCTGCATCGCCTTGATGCAGTCGGCGACCAGGGCGGGCTCGGCCATCAGGCAGGCGCCGAAAGCGCCTTTCTGAACCCGTTCCGAAGGACAGCCGCAGTTCAGGTTGATTTCATCGTAGCCCCATTGCCGCCCCAACTTGGCCGACTGCGCCAGGGCGTCAGGCTCGCTGCCGCCCAGTTGCAACGCGACCGGATGCTCGGCCTCGTCGAAGTCCAGGTGACGCGCGACGTTGCCATACAGCAAGGCGCCGGTGGTGATCATTTCGGTGTACAGACGCGCGCGCGGCGCCAGCAGCCGGTGGAAATAGCGGCAATGCCGGTCGGTCACATCGATCATCGGGGCGACGCAAAGCCGCCAGTCGGGGGAGTCCAAGAATCACTCGTCAAAACAAGGGGATGCGGTATTTTACGGTGCTTGGCGGGATTCTGCCCGGCAAGCTGGCCGACGATAGCGCCGCCGCCGCGGGCCATGTGGTCTAAAATTGCGCCGCCGCCGCGCGCAAGCGAGCGCCCGCGCCCGTGGCACACGTCCGCCAACTCCCCTCTTCTCGTAGATCAATGGCCGTATTCACCCCCGTATCCGATGACGACGCACGCGCCCTGCTGGGGCATTTCGACCTGGGTGAGTTCGTCTCGCTGCGGGGGATCACGGCGGGTATCGAGAACACCAATTACTTCCTGTACACCAGCCGTGGCGAGTACGTGCTGACGCTGTTCGAAGTGCTGACGCAGGCCCAGTTGCCGTTCTATATCGAACTGATGTATCACCTGGCCAGCCGCGGCATTCCGGTGCCGCAGCCGCAGACGCTGCGCAACGGCACCCGCCTGACCACGCTGCACGGCAAGCCCTGCGCGATCGTCACACGCCTGCCCGGCGGCTACGAACCCGCCCCGGGCGTCGCCCATTGCGCCCTGGCCGGGGCCACCCTGGCCCGTGCCCACCTGGCGGCGCGGGACTTCCCGATCCAGCAGCCCAACCTGCGCGGCCTGTCCTGGTGGACCGAGACGGCACCCAAGGTTCTGCCATTCCTCGAAGCCGGCCAGGCGAAGTTGCTGCAGTCCGAGCTGGCCGCGCAACAGGCCGCGGCCGCCAGTCCCGCGTGGCAGGCACTGCCCGCCGGTCCCGCGCACTGCGACCTATTCCGCGACAACGTGCTGTTTGCCGGCACCTTCGAGGATCCGCTCATGGGCGGCATCATCGACTTCTACTTCGCCGGCTGCGACACCTGGCTGTTCGACGTCGCGGTCGGGGTGAACGACTGGTGCATCGAACGCGGCACGGGTGAATTTATCCCCGAACTGGTCGAATCCTGGCTCGATGCCTATGCCAGCGTGCGCCCGTTCACCGACGCCGAGCGCCAGGCATGGCCGCTGATGCTGCGTGGCGCCGCCCTGCGCTTCTGGCTGTCGCGCCTGTACGACTTTTTCCTGCCGCGCCCGGCCCAGACGCTCAAGCCGCACGACCCCCGCCATTTCGAAAGAGTGTTGCAAGCGCGCCACCGCCCCGGCCTGCCGGTATTGCCGTAATCGTTATGCCCCCCATAATTGGGGGTAGCACGTCCCTTATTGAGAGATCACTTCCCAAGAGAGCCATGCAAGCAGCATTCCTACCCGCGTCTTCCGGCTGGCAATGGGTTCGAGACGGCTTCCGTCTGTTCCGCAAGCAACCCCTGGCCATGTACACCTGGGCGCTGGTCAACAGTCTCCTGGTCATTTTTGCCTTCGCGGCGCAGATCGTCGGTCCGATCCTGTTCATTGCCCTCATGCCGTCGGTCACGCTGATGAGCCTGGCGGCCTGCAAACACGTCGAGGCAGACCGCGTCATGCTGCCCTCGATGTGGGCCAAGCCGCTCAAGCAGCCGGGAGTGTTCCGCAAGCTGTTCCTGATGGGCCTGCTGTACGCGGCCGTCAGCCTGGCGGCCGGGCTCGCCACCTTCCTGCCGTTCTCGGCCGCCTTTTCGGAAGGCATGCGCATCGCGTCCATCGAAAACAGCATGGAACCCGTCCTGATGGCCTTGCGCGCCCCGCTCATCATTTTCACGATTCTCTACATCGTGATCGCGGCGCTTTTCTGGTATGCGCCGGTACTGGTCGCCTGGCACGGCTTGCGACTGACGCAGGCGCTGTTCTTTTCCGGCATCGCCTGCTGGCGCAACAAGTGGGCCTTCCTGGTTTATGCCGCCACCTGGGTCCTGATCGCCCTGTTCCTGGACCTGTGCTCCGGGCTGCTGGTCGCCCTCGGCCTGTCGCCACAATTGGCCAGCACGCTGCAGATCCCGTTCACGATCGCCGCGGCAGGCGTGTTCTATTGCAGCTTCTACCCGTCGTATACCTCCGTGTTCGGCATCAACAGTCCCAGCCCGAATCTCGACAACGGCCACGGCGCCCAGGCATAACGCCACCCGGCAGGGCGCCAGCGCCCTGCACACCTTCACCACCCGCCGATCGCGCGCCACGAACACCACGTCGATGGGATGGCGCATGCCAAAGGTATGCACCGCCCGGCAAGGCGCCAACAACAGGCCTGAACGCGGCCCCGGGGGCCGGCGCCCCAGCAATCCGCGCATCCGGCCTGGCCAGCTCCCGACCCGCAGCAGCCGCAACCGTGCCCGGGGCCACGGCAGGCGGGCGCTCACCAAGTCCCCTGCAGCAATCGCGCGGCGATGGGAAACGCCAGCACGATGAACGTGCACGGAAAGATGCAGCCTATCAACGGCAACAGCATCTTCACCGGCGCCTGCAGCGCCAGTTGCTCGGCGCGCCACTGGCGCTCGCTGCGGCATTGCCTGCTCTGCGCCCGCAATACCGGCCCCAGGCTGATACCGAGTGCATCCGCCTGGGCCAGGGCCGCGGTCCACTGGCGTACCAGCGGAATGCCGCAGCGATCCGCCATGGCCTGCAGCGCGGCGGCCCGGGACACGCCGGCGCGCATGTCCGCCAGCGCCTCGCCCAGGACGTCGCGCAGCGGCCCGCGGGGACCGTTCGTGGCGGCCATTTGCAAGGCGCCATGCGTGCTCAGGCCGGCCTCGACGCACAAGACCATCAGTTCGAGGACGAACGGCAAACCCTGTTCGATCCGGCGCTGGCGTTCCCGTATCCGGCCTCGGAGCCATATTGCCGGCTGCACGCCCGCCATGAGCGCGCCGGCGACGGCCCCCGCGATGTAGTAGCCAATGGCCAATGCATCCCTCGGCGGCGCTCCGGCCAACATGCCACTGCCTCGCAACGCCAACATCGCCAGGCCCGCGAACGCGGTCCCCGCCATTGCGGCCGCCAGACTCAGCGCCATGATGTGCTCGCCGTGCACGGTCGCAGGCAGCCCCGCCCGGGCGGCCATCGCGGCCAGGCGTGTCCGCCAGGTTCGCGGACAAAACCGTCCCACCGCTGGCGCCGTCCACGCGAGCCCGGGCCAGGCCAGACGCCACCACTCCGGCAAATTGGCGACTGCCGGCATGCCGCGTCCGCTGGAGCGCAAAACCCGCCACGCGCATAGCGCTCCGCCCAGCGCAAGGACAACCATGTCCAGATATCGCCACATCACCGCCCTCTCTTAAAAATCGATCCGAACGATCCGCCGGATCAGCAGGACGCCCGCGGCTTCCAGCGTCGCCAGCAGGGCGAGCACCATCCAGCCTTGCCTCGTATGCCAGAGCAACGCCATGCTGTCCGGCTCCAAGCGGTCCAGCACCGCGAGCAGCAACACCGGCAAACCGCCGACGATCCAGGCCTGCATGCGGCCCTGCGAAGTCAGGGCCCGCACTTTCGCTTGCCACTGCAATCCCGCCCGCACCGCCTGCGCGATACCGTCGAGCGCCTCGGCCAGGTCGCCGCCGGATTGCGCGGCGACACGCATTGCCACCACCACGAGTGTGGTCGAATCAGCCGCCATCCGCGTGTTCAGATGTTCCAGCGCCTCGTCCCAAGCCACGCCCAGCCGCTGCTCGCGCAGCACCAGCGCAAACTCCTGCGCCAGCGGCGCATCGCCCTGAGCCACCACCTGCCGCAACGCGGGCGTCAAGGCGATGCCGGCGCGCAGGGCCGAGGCCAGCATCAGCAAGGCCATCGGCAGTTGCTGTTCGAAGCGCCGGATACGCCGTCGTCGCCAGGCGTCCATCAACACGCGCGGCGCCCGCAGGACCAAAGCTGCCGCCAATAACGTGCCGCCGGCGCTGGAGGTGACCATGAAGGCCACCGCCGCCACGAGGACCGACAGCGCCATCGCGCCCGTCCATAGCCATGCCGGGTCGACATACAGGAACAACTCGCCGAGGCGCCCTTGCGCCTCGTGCGTGTAATGCTCGCGCCAGCGCCGCAATACCGGTGCGAGCCAGCACTGCACGCTCCAGGCCAATGCCGTGCCGCACACCGTCGCCGCCAGAGCGGCGAGCCAGATCACGACGAACGCGCCGCGCAAACGGCGTCCGCGGCCCCCCCGTCAACGGCGAACCAGGAAACATCCAGGCCGTGGCCCGCCTCCTGCCATGCCTGCGCGAAGCTGGGCACGACCCCGCATCCGGCGAACCCGCCATGACGCTCATGCCGGAACAGTTCCTGCAACTGGATGCGCCCGCTCTCCATACCGGTGACTTCGGCGACGGACACCACCACGCGCCGCCCGTCGGACAATCGCGCCTGCTGCACGATGATGTCGATGCTGGCCGCGATGTGCTCACGCACGACGGCCAGTGGCAGATCCAGCCCTGCCATCAGCACCATCGACTCCAGGCGAGCCAGCGCATCCCTGGTGGAATTGGCGTGCAAAGTGGTCAAGGAGCCTTCGTGCCCGGTATTCATGGCCGTCAACATGTCGAAGGCCTCGGCGCCGCGGCACTCCCCGACCACGATCCTGTCCGGCCGCATGCGCAGCGCATTGCGCACCAGTTCGCGGATATCTATGCGCCCGCGCCCCTCCTGATTGGATGGCCTGGCCTCGAGCGACACCAGATGTTCATGGCTCAACCGTAGTTCCGCCGCGTCCTCGATGGTGACGATGCGCTCGCCTTCCGGGATTTCGTTGGACAGAACGTTCAGCAGCGTCGTCTTGCCCGCTCCCGTTCCGCCTGAGACCAGCAGGTTCTTGCGCAGGCGTACGCATCCGGTAAGGAATTGCGCCATGGCCTCGCTGAGCGTGCCAGCCGCCAACAGGTCCGCCATCTCCGGCCGGCGCTTCGGGAATTTGCGGATGGTCAGGCTCGCGCCTTTCAATGCAACCGGGGGAATGATGGCGTGCACCCGGGATCCGTCGGGCAACCGCGCGTCCACCATGGGCGAGCTTTCGTCGATGCGGCGCCCCAACGGAGTAACGATGCGCTCGATGACCCGGCGCACCGACTGTTCGCTGGTGAAGGCTGCGGCATGGCGCCACAGCCGGCCATCGCGCTCGACGTAGATTTCGTCATGCCGATTGACCATGATCTCGGTGACATCCGGCGCCGCCAACAATGGTTCCAACGGCCCCAGCCCGACCGCTTCGTCCAGTACCTCGCGGCACAGGGCCTCCCGGTCGATGGCCAGCGGCAATCCGGCATCCTCGGCCACGATCAGCGTCAACAGGCGCGTGGCTTCGGCGCGCAGCGAGGCGTCGCTCATACCCGCCACATCGCGCCGGCGAAGGTCCAGCGCGCCCAGCAGCGCGGCGTGCAGCCGGCGGCGCCATTGCAGGGAGGGCGACGACGGGACAAGCAGGCGTATCGCTGCTGCCTCCCGCACGGGGGGTGACGGCGGAGGTGACGCCGCAGGCACTGCCGCGTTGCGCTCGTCGTCGTGCGTGACGGGCGCCACCTTCAAGCGGCAGGGACCGATCAGGATCTCGTCGCCCGCCCCCACCGGCACATGGCTCGCCACGCGCAGGCCGTTGACGAAGGTGCCGCCAAGCGCACCGAGATCCTCGAGCACGACCGCCGACGCTTCGCGCCGCAGCCGCGCATGCTGGCGGCCTACGCGCCAATTGGCAATGCGCAGGTCGCAGTGGACGCCGCGGCCGATCAGCACGGGCGCCGCAGCCACGATTCGTCGCGTGGCCGCGTCATCAACAGTCATCTGGATTTCAAGCATGGTGCTACTCCTGGTTGGCCGGCGCGGGCTTCGGCTCGTCATCGTCCCACTGCGACCCCGCCCCGGCGCGGGTGTTCCAGCCCGCGGTCGCGCGCGACGCGGTTCCCAACCGGGACGGTTGCGGAAATGCGGCGTCAACCAGCGCGTGCGCACGCCGCACCCGATCCGCCATGGCGGGCTCGTCGCGCGACACGATCTGCGGGGTTACAAAAATCGCCAGCTCGGTCTCGCGCAGTTGGTAACGCCGCGACGAGAACAGCGCGCCCAGAATCGGGATGTCTCTCAAGCCGGGAATGCCACTGGCATCGTCAGCGCGCTCGCGCGACAGGAAGCCGCCGATGACCAGCGTGTCGCCGGAGCGCACGTTGAATTCGGTGGAAGCCCGGCGTGTCCGCAGCGCCGGCCCGCCCGCGGCGGTCAGCGCCATGTCGACGGAACTGGCCTCGACCTCGATCAGCGAGCGAATGACGCCATTGCGATCGATGCGCGGCGTGATCCGCAACGATACGCCGTAGGGTTTGAACAGCGTCGTCGGATTGCCGCGCGAGTCGGTCGAGACATAAGGCACCTCGCCACCCGCCAGGAACGTTGCGCTGGCGCCGCTGCGAGCCAACAGTTGCGGCTGCGCCAGCATGACGGCCTCGCCGCTCTGGGCCAGCGCGGCAATACGGGCCGACAACAGCGCATTGACGCCGAAGTAGCCTGCGGCGGATGACAACGGCGCCGGCGCTTGGACCACCTGCTCGCCGGGCCGCGCCATGCGGCCAAGCGACCCGGCATCCCATGCCAGCGCGGCGTTCAGGCCACCCTGCGTCGTGCCGTCCCAGCGGACCCCGAGCTCGCGCAACCTCGACGAGGGGATCTCCACTACCTGCACGTCCAGCAGCACCATGCTGTCCCACCCCACCTGGCCCGTGAAATCGACGACCTCGGGATAGCGCTGCGCCAACGCGGCGATACGGTCACGGTCGTCATCGGACAGGTCATCCCCCTCGATCACGATGCGTCCGCCCACCACCGAACTGCGGGCCCTGGGAATGCGCGACAACAGGGATTCGATTTCCGCCCGCAACCGCGGAGCCCCCGCCGGCACCACTTCGACCGCGTAGGTCTTGACGCCGCCGTCGGCCCACACCTGGACCGACGACATACCTTCGGCGCGTGCGAAAACCACAACCTCGCGACCCGCGGTGGCGACGGCGCTGAGCACCTCGCCATTGCCGATGGCCACCTGGGTCACGCCGGGCGCCGCCAACACGCGGCTTTCCCCGACTTGCATGTCGAGCGCCTGCCCGGCGGACCATGCGGGAAATACGACTGTCCACAGGCACACTGCGGACAGCGCCGCGATCATTCCGACGTTCATGGAAATTCCGATTCAAGGTCCGTTGACGAGACGATCGCTGCATCCGCCCCTTCGCCCAGGCGATCGCCATACAGGATGACCACCCGCGGCGCCGGCCGGGACTTGCGACCGCCATCCAGCAGCGACATCAATTCAGCTGGCGGCATGGCCTCGCTGGCCACGGCATCGGCCGCGTTCCGCAACACGGCGGTCAACGTGCCAGCCTGTCTGGCCATGAGGTAGCTAGCGATCTGATCCGCCGATGCCGCCAACGTGATCGGAGGGTTTGCATCGACCGCGGAGGCATCGGTCGCGGCCAGCACCCGCACGCCTCGCAACACGGGCACGACCGCGCCCGGGCCGCGGCGCGGCAGCGTCAGATATACATCGATGGCGTCTCCGGCCCGCAACGTCGCGGCCAGGCTTCCGAGATCGGCGGCCTGCGCCACGAAGGCGCGCTGGCCCGCCTCGAGCCGCGACGCCAACGATGGCTTGACCAGGGAATCCGCAGCGGCGAGGCAGCCATTGAGCACCAGTTCGCCGCCAGTGAGCGCTCCCGCCAGCCGCATGCCCAGCACGCTGTCGATGGCGCCAGGCTCGAGGCTGCTCGCCGGCGCCCACTGCCCCGGAATGTCACGCACAGCGAGATGCCGCTCCTCCAGCACCGTGCCGGCTGCCAGATCGTGCGCGGCGACCAGGCGACTGACCAGCGGAACACGTCCCGCTGCTTCCAGGTCTTCGACACGCTGGCGCACATGTTCACGCACTGCCCAGGCGGACAACAGGCCGGCCGCCAACGCCAGCGCGAAGATGGCTATCTGGCGCGCACCAGGCACGACTCGGCGGGTCATGGCGCCCACCGCCGTATCCACAAACCACTGCCGCCATCCAGCGGTGTCAACATCCATTGCAAGCGCGCGCCGCGCTGCTGCCATGATTGCCAGGCGACGGCCCAACCCCTATCGAGCTCCTGCCAACCCGCGCGCAGCAATCCCTGCCGCAACACCGGCGCCAGACGCGACGGCGCAAGAAAATGGCGCCATATCGACTCAACGACAGTCCCCCGCCCTTGCCGCACGGTGAAATCCAGCATCGGCTGCGCATCGGCCGGCAGCCAGTCGGGCACGTCAGTGACGACGGCCGCCACCGGAGTGATCGACGAAACGCTTCCGATGCTGCGACCGCCCTCAGGGCTGCCCAATTGCGCCACCCAAAAGGCGCCGCCGACCCAGCCGGACAGGATCGCCTGTCCCTGCCGTATCTGCAGATCGCTGAATGCGGGTTGCTGGCGCGACAAGACTTTGATCAATTCCGGCACATCGACGGGCGCATCGAATACCAATGCCTGCATCGGCGCGCCATTCAGCCACATGCGATCCGCCAGGGGTTCGACCCGAGAACCGGGAGGGAAGCGCAATCCGGCCAAAGATGCCGGGTTCGATGACGCGAGGCCGGCCTGCGTAGCGGCTCCGGCGAAGGCCACCGGCCACGCCAGCGCCACCCACATGATCAATATCGAGGCGCCCCGTACGCACGGCGTAGAGCGCCGGTGCGCGCCGCGCGACCGCCCGCGGCCTGAAGGGCCATGCCAATGCCCGCCGGGGAATGGCCGCGCACTCATCGGGTCGCCCTCTCGCTTCCTGCCAATCCTTCCGCAGGCACCACGTCGACCCAGGAAGACAGCCAATCCAGGGAAAGCGCCGGCCGCTGCCAGGGGCCATCCGCGATCATCAACTGATCGCTGATCTCGTGGGCCAGCGACCGGGAGCGCTCCGCAGCCTGCGCCCAGGAAATCGCCGCCGCGCCGATACGGCGACGCAAATCGTCGTCGCCGTCCGCGTTGCCGGCGCCTGCTGCGACACGGATGCGCCGCTCGATACGCAGCGCGCGCCAAGGTCCTACGCCCGCCACGTCGGCGTGTGCTGTAACCGACACCGAGCGGGCCTCGGCACCCAGCCACTCAGCCAGCAAAGGCGCCAATCGCGGATCCCCTGCATCGACCGACGGCCCGGCCAGAACGAACGATCCAGATTGCGCGGGAACAATCCCGCCCGCGGCGGCGACCATCGCGGTCGAGCGGCTTGCAACGCCAACCTGTTGCGCGGTGAACAGCAACTGCCCCAGCCACGCCACCGCCATGAAGGAGAGGATCAACACGGGCAGCAAAGCCAACGCCTCGACCAACGCCTGGCCGCTTTGCCATACTGCAAGAGTTTTCATGGCGCCTCCCGGGCCCGCAGGGCCTCTTCAGCCGTCACCGAAGCCAGCCGGGCCTGCCAATACGGGAGAAACAGCGTCGGCGGTTCCTCGGGATCGCCGGGATGCGGCTCGGGTCGCGCGAAGTAGGTCTCGGCAGCACTGGTGACCCTCAACCACGCACCCGGACCGGCGCTCGCGCCGCGAGGCGTGCGCACAGGCGCTGCGAAGTCCACATGCCCGAGCCCACCGCGCGCCGCGCTGACCGCCACGGCAAATCGCAGGGGCTCTGCGCCTCGCGCGCTTGCCACCTCGTAATAACCAGGCAAACCCGATCCGGGCCAAGGCCGCAGTTGCGCCATGGCACGGGAATTGGCCAGAGGATTACCTGTGCCGCCACGGAGGTCCCAGGTGGTGGACCGCCTCACCCAGTGCCAGAAGTCCTGGGATGTGAAATTGTCAGGCGGATTCTCGACATACTCCAGCCCATCCGGGCCCGTGGATCCGGGCGCCGACACCACGCCCCAGCCCATCGCATATTCGCGGTAGTAACACCCCGCCCAACGGTTGAAGCGCTGGGAATGGAACGACTGCGTATCCACCGCGCCCCAGCGCCCGTCTGCACCGAGCCAGGTGGCGCCACGGCGACGCAGTTGATGCCGCGCCAGCGGACACTGCGCATTCACGGTCGCGGAACTGACGCGCGTCGCATCACGGCCCGCGAGAAAGCCGTAACGCCCAACGGCCAGCTCGACGGCCGAACGCAGGGCGCTACCGGGCAACGCCGCGCGACGCTGGAGAAATTGCGGCCAGCCATCGCTCAACAGGCGGATCGTCGGCATGTCGGCCGCGGCCCGCGCCGATCCTGTCCGCGGCGCCGCGCCTGCCGCCGAATAGTTTTCGCGCAGCACAGCCCGCATGAGGCGATCGCGCGCAGCAGGCAACTCCGCCACCGCCGAAGCGGCCCCCGCCTCGAGCACCTGGTGCACGACACGGTCATGCTCGGCATAGGCGCGCATCAACGCCGCCTGCGCTCCCGGTGCGGCGCGTGCCGCGCCATAAGCCAGTCCGATGTCACGACCGAACAGCGTGGACAGCAGGCGCGCGGGCGGATTGTTACGCCCGCGTTGGTCGGCAAGCGTGTGCGCGAACGACAGCGACGCCCCCAGCGTGACCAGATGCGCCATCGCGATCTGATGGGCGATCTGCGTGCGATTCGCATAAGCCAGGAAATTCAGCTGACGGGCCTGCTCCAGCGCGCCGCTGTAGGCCGCGGCATCCGCGGCGTGGATCAAGTGCGCCCGCGCCTCGACGGTGCGCCCCAGCGTATACAGCATGACCAGCGCCGCCGAGACCGTGGCCGCGAGCATCACGCCCAGCATCAACGCCTGGCCTCGTTGAACGGTGCGCGGCGCCGCGCGCGTCGCCAGGCCCGTCATTGATCCGCCGCCGCATTGCCCGTGAAGGACTTGAGCGAACGCGCCTTGGTCTGGCCCGCCGCCTTTTGCACCGCCAGTCTCGCGGCGTTCGACTGCGCGCTGCCGTCCTCGCCCGCCAGCTCCCGCGCCATGGCCGCCGTCTGCGACCGCACCACCTGGCCAAGCGACTGGTAGACGGCGATCGCCGCAACCGCCACCAGGGCCACGACCACGATGTACTCCGTCATGCCTTGTCCGGCTTGACGCTTCAGGTATCCCCACACTGTCGATCTCCGCTCGCGATGAATTGAGGGATCCAGTGTCGGTGGATGGGGAATGCGCAACAATTCGCGGATGCCGAGCTGGATGAATTCGTCCCAAGTCCTTGACGATCCGCCAGGCAACGGTCATTGCCGCGTCTCTCTCTCGCGAATGGCGCGGAGAAAATGTTGTAACCCTCTAATTTGTATCGGGTTTTCCCTATTGCCGCCCCTCTGGAGCGGCAGTAGATTGGACTTGCCGGGCTGTCTGACACCCATCGCGTGCGAAGCCGGGCAGGAGCGCCCCAGACTCATCTCGAGCTGGGGCGCTCTTCCATTGGCGGGCTGCGGCGCATCGCGGAGATTGCTTCCCCGCCATTACAAAATCTATACACAGTCGCCCAATCCCCTCACAGTGCGCTGGCTAGCATGGCGTCTTTCCGTATCCAGACTGATCGATGCCTGCTTTCGCCCCACCGCCCAGGGCCGAGCGCCCCGTGCGGGGCGCCTCCCGCAATCCCGCCATCGATGCCCTGCGGGGCATCTCGATCCTGAGCGTCGTGCTGCTGCACGTGCAGATCCACATCCCGCAGGAACAAAGCCTGCTGGGCAAGGTGCTACCCGCCGCCCTCTTCAATATCGTCTATCGCAGCGGCTATTACGGCGTCATCATCTTCTTCGTGATCTCGGGCTATCTCATCACCGGCGCGGCCATCGAGCGCTGGGGCTGCCTCGAAGCCGTCCGCTGGGGCGAGTTCCTGCGCCGCCGTTTCGCCCGCATCTATCCCTGCCTGCTGTTGCTGCTGGCATTGCTGGCCATACTGCATGCGATCGAGATGCCGGGATTCGTCATCGAGAACACCAGCCTGGCGCGCGCCATCATCAGCGCGCTGACGTTGCACCTGAATTGGCTGGAGGCGCAGGTAGGCTACCTGCCGGCGGCCTGGAACGTGCTGTGGTCGCTGTCCATCGAGGAAGTCTTCTACCTGGCCTTTCCCGCGATCTGCCTGCTGTCGCTGGCGGCGGGCCAGCGCGCGCTGGTCATGGTCTTACTGCTGTTCGTCGCGCTCGGGCCGTTCGCCCGCGTCGCCTTCACCAGCAACGCGATCTGGGCCGACCACGCCTACCTGGCCGGCATGGACGGCATTGCCATCGGTTGCCTGGCCGCACTGTATGCCGCGCGGCCCGCCGCCCGCGGCCGACCAGCCCGCAAGCTGTTACTGGTCGGCGCCACGCTGTTCGTGCTGGTTTTCTTCCTGCGCAAGGCCACCGGCATGCTGGGGCTCACCGCGCTGGGCCTGAATGTGACCGCGTTGGAAATCGGCGTGGCCTGCCTGCTGATCGGCTGGACCCGCAACCCTCGCCCGACGCGTCCCAACCCGCTTCTCGCCGCATTGCGATGGGCCGGCCAGAACAGCTACGAGATCTATCTGACGCACATGTTCCCGGTCCTGCTGCTGGCGGCGGCGTCCTGCCGCAACTCGGGAGGCGTCGTGTCGACCTGGTGGCGCGCCGGCGCGCTGACCGCCGCCAGCGTGCTGGCGATCCTGCTCTCGGCGATGCTGGGTGGGCTGGTGGCGCGCTATTACTCGACGCCTCTGCGCCGTTGGATCGCGGGAGCCAGAACGCCATGAGCGGGGCGACGCGCTAGCCCGCCGCGCGCCGGCCCGAGCCATTCAGGCTCTCGGCGTCCAGGCGCCGGAACACCAGAGCCGATAACAGCGTGATGGCGCCGACACACAGGAACGCCAGCGTGAACGCGCGGGCCAGCAGGGCATCATCCGCGCCCGAGAACACGCCGACCAGCCCCCCGCCAATGGTCACCCCCAAGCCGATGGCCAGCATCTGCACCATCGAGAACAGACTATTGCCACTGCCCGCGCCGCGTGCGTTCAGGCCCTTGAGGGTGACGCTGTTCATGGCCGCGAACTGCATGGAATTGGCCGCGCCGAACAACGCCAGTTGCGCGATCTGCAGCGGCAATGGCCAATCGTGCGAGATCGCGGCGAACGACATGATGGCGTCGCCGACCAGCACGGTATTGGCGAGCAGGAACGCGTCGTAGCCGAAGCGCCGCACCAGCGGCGCGATCCAGGACTTCGAGATGGCGCCCGCGATGGCGGCGGGCAGCATCATCAGCCCGGACTGCAGCGGCGTGTAGCCCAACTGCAGTTGCAACAGCAGGGGCAGCAGGAAAGGCACCGCACTGCTGCCAACCCGACACACCAGGTTGCCGACCAACCCGACGCTGAAATTGGGCTCACGGAACAGGCGTAGCTCGAACAGCGGGTTGTCGCGCCGCCGCGCATGCGCCACATACAGCAGCACGGTCAACAGGCTCAACGCGAACAGCGCAGACGACCAGCCCGTGCGGCCCTCGCCAGCGGGCAGGTCCAGCGCCAGGGAGAAGGACACCATGCAAAGCGACAGCAGCCCGCAGCCCAGCACGTCGAACGGCGCCACATCGGCCAGCGCATCCTCGGGTAGATAGCGCCGCACGGCCATCACCCCCAACAGGCCGATCGGCACGTTGATCATGAAGATCCAATGCCAACTGGCCACCTGCACCAGCAGCCCGCCCAACGTCGGCCCGAAAATCGGCCCGATCTGGCCCGCGATCGAGACAAACGCCAGGGCCGAGATGTACTGGTCGCCCGGCACCCGCCGCAGCACTGCCAGGCGTCCGATGGGCAGCAACATTGAGCCGCCCACGCCCTGCACCACGCGAGCGATCGTCAACTGCGCCAGGGTCTGGGCCAGTCCGCAGAACACCGAACCGACCGCGAACACAAGGATCGCGGCCAGGTAGACGCGGCGCGTGCCGAACCGGTCGGCCAGCCAGCCCGATGCCGGCGTGAGCATCGCCATCGTCAACGTATAGGCCACCACCACCGGCTTGAGAGCCAGCACGTCCTCCCCCAGGCTGCGCGCCATTGCGGGCAAGGCGGTATTGACGATGGTCGTGTCCAGCGTCTGCATGAAGAAACAGGCGGCGACGACCCAGAGCAGGGCTCGCTGGGGGGGAGGCGTAGGCATGCCTGAAATCGTACTCCCGCCCAGCCCACGCGCCGCTGACACGCCGGCCGGGGCCCGGCCGGCGCAAACCTGAGAAACAATCGGTTATTCTCCGCAGCGAAAACAACGAGGATGAACCGCAAGTGAGCACCGCCCCTTCCCTACAGACCGGCAATGTGGCGCTGGTCCTCTCCAACCGCCTTGGCGACTCGCTGTACCAGATGACGCTCGCCAACAACCTGCGCAAGGCCGGCCGCGACATCACCGTCTACGGCGTGCACGGCTACGCCCTGCGCGAATGGTTTCCCGATTTCGACATCCAGCCCTTGCCGGCGGACATCACCAGCCTGGCGGGCTACGACACCATCGTGCAGATGGATCCGGACAGCCCGTTCGACGGCCTCACCCGCGTCTGTCGCCGCTTCCTGAGCACCAAGGAATGGGGCAAGATCCGCGCGGCGCCACGCAAGCACGCTTCGCCCAATGGCATCCTCGATGAATTCCGGCGTTTCTCGGTCGATGCCTTCGGCCTGACGGAATGGAGCGACGACAACGGCCTGCGGGCCCCGGCCCGCCTCAAGGCCCGGCGCCACGACAAGCGCGTGATCCTGCATCCGACCTCGAGCGAAGCGGAGCGCTGCTGGACGCCAGGCAAATACGTGGTCGTCGCCCGCCGGCTGCGTGCCATGGGCTACGAGCCGGTCTTCGTGCTGGCGCCGGCGGAACGCGCCCACTGGCTACCCCTGCTGGAACAGGCCCATGCCGGCCTTGTGGAAGCGCCGTCAATCGACGGCGTCGCCGCCGAGGTCTACGAGTCCGGTTGGTTCATCGGCACCGATTCCGGCATCGGCCATCTGGCCTCATGCTGTGGATTGTCGACGGTCACCATCGTCGACCGCCCCCGCAACATGCCCCGCTGGCGCCCGGCCTGGGCCGACAACGTGGTGGTCCAACCCTGGTGGCTGCCGCTGCGTTCCCTGCGCCGCAAATACTGGCGCGAAGCCACCACGGTCGCCGCGGTCATGCGCTGCTTCGGCCGGATGGTGCGGCGACGCGATCGCTGACGGGAAAATTCCTGGGCGCAACCGGCCCGCTTACATGAAACGGCGGCCGCAACCAGGAGCCGCCCTCCAGACGCGCGTTTTCCGCGCGCGATCTCAGGCCATCACTTCCACGTTCCTGGCCGAGCGCGCATCCTCCATGGCGATCTGGTAGGCGTCGAGCGTCTCCGCCATTTTCTGGGACAGCATCAGATGCCGGTCGGCGAACGTGCGGGCCTGCTCGGCGATCCTGGCGGCCTGCTCGGGATGCGACCAGATCCAGGCCAGGTGCTCGGCGAAACCCGCGACATCCTGCGCCGGCGCCAGCCAGCCGGTGTCGCCGGGACGCACAATCTCAGGCAGGCCGCCGACTGCGCTGGCCACCACCGGACACCGGGACGCATAGGCTTCCGGCACAACGCGCGACCAGGCTTCGTTGATCGATGGCACCAGCATCGCGTCGGCGGCATGGATGATGTTCGAAATGTCTTCCCGATGCCCGGCAAAGGTCACGGAGTCGCCGATCCCGAGTTCCGCGACCAGGTCATGCAGCTTCTGCCCGTAGGCAGCCGTCGCGCGCGTGGGCATGCCGACCACCAGCGCCCGCGCGGGCACGCCGCGCTGGCGCAGGGCGTGTACCACGCGCAGCAGATCCTCCTGCCGCTTGTCGGGCCGAAGCATGCCGATGGTGGCCACCACGAACGAGGCGGGATCCAGGCCCAGCTCCTGCCGCATGGCGCGGCGCATCGCCCGCTTGTCGACGTCGGCGAAGAATCCATGGTCGGCCCACTCGCCCACCACGCTGATCCGCTTATGCCCGGCAAAGCCCGCCGCGACGATATCCTGGGCGCCGCCCTGACTGGTGGTGATAACGCGATGACAACCCAGGCGCCACTCCAGCCGTCGCCGCCACGACGTGCGCAGCGGGCGGGAGAAATGCCAGGTCCGCACCAGGGAACACAGGTCGCGGCAGAGTGCGCTGGCTTTCGCATCAGGCGTGCCATGCGCGTCAATGATCTGGATGCGCAGGTCCTTCACGAGTTGGCGCAGCTTGAGCACACCCGACCACGAATAAGGGGCACTGAAATTCATGCCAATCGTGGCCAACCCCCAGCTACGCGCCAGCTTGAGGGTGTCACTCCCAGGCGGCGCGGCAATTGCCACGGCGTGGCCTTGCTCTTGCAGCCAACGCGACTGGTCCAGGACCCGAAACTCCAATCCCCCCAGATTGGGGCCAGAGAGCGTGTGCAGAATTTGCATGGGAATCAACAGCAGAGAAACGCGAACCGCCGTGCCGCGCGGGCCAAAACCGCAGGCATGGCAAGCCGGATCCCTGTTACATCAGGCGCGGCGTGCGGCGGCGGGAGCGACGAGGAAACAAAAACGGGGGGCATCGCAGGGGCGGCTTGGTAAGATCGGCTCTAATTGTTTGCCGGACGGGGGCTATCGCATCGCCGAAACCGACTGAAACGCCATTTTTGTGAAATTTAGCTACGAGTCAGGAATATAGGCGCGCGGTATGGCAAGAGTTGGAGAGAACTTTTAACCATTGTGAATATTTTTGCTTTTTATGTAACCAAATAAATCAATCCTGCTGTACCGCCAGCCCCCGCTTCAACAGTACGTTCGCCTCGCGCGCCAATATCGGCCGACAGCCGCTGACGGCCGCAAGAACGCCCGCCAGCCGTCGGGCAGGCGAAATCGGGAAAGGGAAAGGGGCGCCACGAGCCTTCGGCACCAGACGGGCGCGCTGAACGCGCCGGATCAGGTCATCCGACAGGACTGGAAACCCGGTTCAGAAGATGCAATACCGTCCCAACCCCAGCGTCAGCCAGTCAACCCGCGTCAGCAGGAGGGCCACCGCGGCAAAAATCGCGACGAGGAGGATCGTCAGGCGATTGCCGGGCTTGATGAACGAGCTAGCGGTCATGGATGTCGTTTGAAACGGAACGAACGATTCGGCGCAACCGCCTGAAAACCGACGATACACTACGGAGCCGTGAGATTTCCCGCGGCGGCGCCCGCACGCCTGCGAGCACGCTGACGCGGGACGCGCCACCCGGGACGTCAAAGCATCTTGTCTCGCGCCTGCTCTGCTCTCGACGCACCTATCGCCGTCTCCACGTTCCTGGCCTCCTCTGGAGGAGGCAGCACCGCCGGGAACCCGAGCGATTGAATCCAGAGCTCACGGGCCCACCCCTTCGTGTGATAGAGATGGTGGTCTTCATCTTTTTCCACCGCGTCATAGGCGCGCTGCAGCACTTTCGCCTGCGGCCCGGACAGCTTTTCCGCCACCAGGCCAATCAGCTCCCAGTTTTGGTGGTCCTTGGTCTCGGCGAGCACGACGCACTCCGCCGCCACCAGTTGAGCCGCCTCAGGATTTCCCTGCGACTTCGCCAATTCGATCGCAACAACAAGGCTCTCGCCATGGTGCTTGACCACAGCGCGGCTGGGCACCGCCGCGTTCGGGTCAAGGTGGAGCTCCTCGAATACGGTCAGCAACACGCGCTGGTGCGTCTTCGTTTCGTCTAAATACCCCTGCCACTCCTCGCGCAGGTCGTCGTTGACCGCACATTCGAGTGCCGCCTTGTAAACAAGCTCTCCGCCCAGTTCAGTTTCAAGCGCTTGGTACAGAAGGTCGTGGATTTGCTCGAGGTTGCCAGCTTTCTTCGCCATATTGCCCTCCCGGGGGTGACGTCCATTGGGACCACCTGTGGAGCAAGTTCCGTTCCTGCCGAGCCCCTTCCGCTGACGGCTACCGCACTACATCAGTCGGCCGATTGGGCCAGGATTGCGAACGTGTTAATTATTGGAACCGTCCAGCGGCCACAGAGCCGGACGTGCAAACCCACCCTGGTCCCTGGACTGTCACTCCTGGAGAAGCCATATGGCCGCCGGCACGCGCCTTTCGAACGTCATCATCAAAATGCCAGATCGCTCAACCGTCACGGTTGAAAGGCGACTACTGAGAAGAAACGGACCTCTCGCGGAAAAGACGATGCAGCACGTATGCACGCTGGCGAGCGGCGAAGCCGTCGACTGGCTCGGCGGTGGAAAGTATCAGTTGCCCGACGGCAGGGTTGGCATTGCAGTAGCGCATCGCCGCGCGACCGACGCACAGGACTAGTTTCGAGAATTCGGATGGGCATGCCGCTTGCCGATGATGCCACGAGCTATCAACGGAGACAGCCATGGACCAATCACCCAACCGCGACCCGCGCAAGCCGGTTCAACCCGCCCCCGAACCCAGAGACGAAGACCAAGTCGATATTGCATCCGATGTTCAACGAGGATTGGAGAAAGCGAATAAAAAATCCGAAAGCGATCGGCAAACCCCTCCCGGTGGCCATAAGGCTACCGAGTTCGATGGATCGCCGAACCCGCGCGCAGATGAGGGCGCCCGGGTATTCAAACCCGCCGATGACACGCCCGCCGTGATGCCCACACGCCAAGGGCCAAAGAACCCGGAGTAGGACATGCCTATTCCCGCCACTACTTTGTCAACTTCCGACCGCCGAATGCGACGTGCGGGCGGCCTCCTCGGCTTTGCAATGGGCGGCTTCTTCGACGGCATCCTGCTGCATCAGATATTGCAATGGCACCACCTTTTGTCGGCTGTCCGTACCGGAGTCTTCGGGGACCTACGGGTTCAGGTTGCGGCCGACGGGTTCTTTCATGCTCTGATGTACGTCATTGCGGCGGCCGGCTTGTGGACGCTCTATCATGCGCGCGCCAACACACCAGTGGCGTCGATGCGGCCGCTCTGGCCGACGTTCTGGATGGGCTTCGGAGGCTGGCATATTGTCGACGCGCTGTTCTCGCATTGGATCACCGGCATTCACCGAATTCGGATGGATTCGGATATGCCCCTGTTCTGGGACCTGACCTGGTTGGCGGTGTTCGGATTGATACCGTTTATCCTGGGCTGGCGCAGCCGTTCTGCGGGGGGAAGCCCGCCGCAACGCGGACAACACGCGTCGATACGATTGCTGCTTGTTGCACTGGTCGGGGCTGCGGCGGCGAACCTGTTTCCTCCACGTGGCGATAACGACACAACTGTCGTGGCACTGATGCCGAACGCGTCAACCGCCAGACTATTGCTGGCCCTGAACGGTACGCAGGCCCGTATTCTCTGGGCTGACACGGCCGGCGGCGTATGGGTGATGAAGGGCCTTTCAATGCGCCAGGGCCTCGCGCTGTACCGTTCCGGCGCGCTCTTCGTCAGCGGCACGGCCTCGCCGGCAGGTTGTGCCGCGTGGGTGCGGTCAACGCAGGAAGCGCCAACCCGACCGGCAACCGCTTTCACGGAACCGACATGACCTTGCGCCGATTTGCGGAAAAGGCCCGGGATCGTGGAAAAGACAACGGGTCTTGGATTGCTCCAAGACCCGCATGTTTCTTTGGTAGGCCCCCCGAGAGTCGAACTCGGCACCAACGGATTATGAGTCCGCTGCTCTAACCAGGCATGAGCTAGAGGCCCAGGAAACTTATTGCCCTTCCAGGAAGCTCTTCAGCTTGTCGGCCCGGCTCGGGTGACGCAGCTTGCGCAGCGCTTTAGCCTCTATTTGGCGGATGCGCTCACGCGTGACGTCGAACTGCTTGCCCACTTCTTCCAGGGTCTGGTCGGTGCTCATTTCGATACCGAAACGCATGCGCAGCACCTTGGCTTCCCGCGGGGTCAGGGAGTCTAGCACTTCCTTGACCACGTCGCGCATGGAACCATGCAGCGCGGCGTCCGAAGGCGCCAGGGTCGAGGTGTCTTCGATGAAATCGCCCAGGTGCGAGTCGTCGTCGTCGCCGATCGGCGTTTCCATGGAGATCGGCTCCTTGGCGATCTTCAGGATCTTGCGGATCTTGTCCTCGGGCATGTCCATCTTCTGCGCCAGGGTCGCGGGATCCGGCTCGGCGCCGGTTTCCTGCAGGATCTGGCGGCTGATCCGGTTCATCTTGTTGATCGTTTCGATCATGTGGACCGGAATACGGATGGTGCGCGCCTGGTCGGCGATGGAGCGGGTGATGGCCTGACGGATCCACCACGTCGCGTAGGTCGAGAACTTGTAGCCGCGACGGTACTCGAACTTGTCCACCGCCTTCATCAGGCCGATGTTGCCTTCCTGGATCAGGTCCAGGAACTGCAGGCCACGGTTCGTGTACTTCTTGGCGATCGAGATCACCAGGCGCAGGTTGGCCTCGGTCATTTCGCGCTTGGCCTTGCGGGCCTTGGCTTCGCCAGTGGCCATGCGCTTGTTGACGTCCTTGAGGTCCTTGAGCGGCAGCACCACGCGGGTCTGCAGGTCGATCAGCTTCTGCTGCAGTTCCTGCACGGCGGGGATCTGGCGCTCCAGCGTTTCGGCGTACGGATGGCCGGCGGCCACTTCATCGACGACCCACTGCAGATTGGTTTCGTTGCCCGGGAATACCTTGATGAAATGCGTGCGCGGCATGCCGGCACGGTCCACACACGTGTGCAGGACGGCGCGCTCGAGCTGGCGCACTTCTTCCACCTGGTTGCGCAGCGTGTCGGCCAGCTTCTCGACCATCTTGGCGGTGAAGCGGATGCCCATCAGTTCGTTCTGGATCGACTCCTGCGCGCGCACGTAGACGTCCGACTTGTAGCCGTCCTTTTCGTACGACAGGCGCATCTTGTCGAACTGCTTGCCGACCTCGTCGAATTTGGCCAATGCCTTCACGCGCAGGTCTTCCAGCTGCTTGCTGGACATGCCGCCAGCGGGGCCGTCATCGCTCTCGTCTTCATCGGCGGTGACGCCGGCGCCGGCATACTCTTCGCCGTCTTCCGGATCGACCAGGCCGTCGACCACTTCGTCGATCTGCGCCTGGCCTTCACGCACGCGCATGACATGAGCGAGGATTTCGTTAATGGTGGTCGGGCAGGCCGAGATGGCCATGACCATGTGCTTCAGGCCGTCTTCGATGCGCTTGGCGATCTCGATTTCGCCCTCGCGCGTCAGCAGTTCCACCGAGCCCATTTCGCGCATGTACATACGCACGGGGTCGGTGGTGCGGCCGAAGTCGGAGTCCACGGTGGTCAGCGCGGCTTCGGCTTCGTCTTCGACGTCATCGTCGTTGGAGGCAACCGGCGCGTTTTCGCTCATCAGCAGCGTTTCGGCATCGGGCGCCTGGTCATAGACCGCGATGCCCATGTCGCTGAACGTGCTGATGATGCCGTCGATGGCTTCGGCGTCGACCAGGTCATCAGGCAGATGGTCGTTGATTTCGCCGTAGGTCAGGTAGCCGCGATCCTTGCCCAGCTTGATCAGCTGCTTGAGGCGGTTGCGGCGGGCTTCGTATTCTTCGGCCGAGACGGGGCCGCGGGCGATCAGATCCTTGGGATCCGCCTTGCCGCGCTTGCCACCGCGCTTGGGCGGCTTCAGGTCCGGCAGGACTTCGCCTTCGCCGTCCATGGTGTCGTCGAAACCGTCGGAATCGTTGTTGGCGTTCTTGGCCGGGCGACCCGGGCGGCGGCCGCTGGGGGCCGGACGCGCGCTGCCGACCAGATCGGCCAGCTTGTCCTCGGCCTTCTTGGCACGCGCCTTGGTCACCTTCTCGGGCTTGTCTGCCGCCGCCGTCTTGGCAGCCGCCTTCTTGGCGGCCGTCTTAGCGGCAGGCTTGGCGACCTTCACCGCCGTCTTGGCGGGCGCTTTTTCCGCCGCCATGCTGACGACACGCTTGGCCTTGGTGGCCTGGGTGTCGGTCGCATCAATTGCAGAGGAGGATTTGCCGGTGGATTTGGTCATAGTCGCTTCCGTGGTCGTCGCAACCCGTTCGGGCATGTGCACCGCATGAAACCGCTGCCGGGCAAAGGCCCATCGCGGCATCCATGCGGGTAAAACTGGTGAATCGGCGGAACCCCTGCGGCTGCGTTGTTCGCGGCACAAGCTCTTGCGAGCCCGCCTGGCGTCATTGCGGTCCGTGACCGGCTGAACGCCTGGCGTGCATGGTTTCATCCAGCCGCGGACTCCCGGCATCGAGGGGGGCTGTCTGCCTATAAATAGGCGTTGCTTGCCTGGCGGGCCTTGCCCTTGGCAGCTAGATAGACACAGCACCCAAACCTCAGACGCGACGCGAAGATAACCGCCGCCGAACTGCGTGATTCACCACTCAGCTATAGTAATTAACTATGTAACAAATTTGATGCGCACGTCCGCTTTTTTTCGCGCTGGCGCTTGGGGCTCATCCACCCCAGACCGACCCGTTCAACCGGTATCCGCCTTGCCCGCCAGCCCGGCATCGCTTCAGCCGACCTGCCCATCAAACCCTAAAACTATTAGATTCCAGCAACGGAAATAGATTCCGTCCGCCGTTCTTTTTCCTGCCGCTTGCGCAGTCGTTTTCGCACAACCGTGCCCCAACACTGGCGCGATAGCGAAGACTCATCGCAATACAGCCAACAACTACAGCCACACAACGGTTTGCGGCAATGCCGCGGCGGGAAAACCCTTGATTTTACCGCATTTAGCGTATGCCGGCACCTTTGAGCACCAGCATCCGGCTCGACAGCTCCAGGTAGCGCTTGCGCGCCTCCTCGGTTGCCAAGCCGGCCGCGGCCAGCTTGGCCATTTCCGCCTTCGCCGAATCGAATTCGATGCGCCGCAGCGCATCGTCCCATTCGGTTTGCGGATCCGGCAGATCTTCCTGGGACAAAATGTCGACCCGCAGCCCCTTGAGCACGGTGGCGAGATCCGAGTCCGGCTCGGCCGCTTCCAGCAAGGCGCCCACATGGCGGGCGCCGCTGGATTGGGCCAGCATGATCAGATCCCTTACCAATCCTAGATGGGGGCCGTGGTCGATGACTTCAAGCTGCTGGTCGCCCATCGAGTCGACCAGTTCCGGGTGGGCCAGCAACAGACTCAACAGGCGCTTGGCCAGCGAAGGCATGGTGCGGCGCCCTTCGAAGCCGCCGACGTCATCGCGCTTGCCCTTCCAGTTGCCCTTGCCGCCTTTCCAGTCGCTTTTGCCCTTCCAGTCGCTCTTGCCCTTCCAATCGCCCTTGCCTTTCCAGTCCTGCTTGCCACCGCCGCCACTCCAGCCGCCGCCCGATTCGCCGCCTGGCGACGAGAATTGGCCATAGTCCACGTACTCGCCATCGTCGGCGGGAATGTCGTGAAAATCGTGGCCAGCGAAGTCGTAGCCGCCTTCGTGCGGCACGCTACCCTCCTGCGGCGCCGGTGCGCCGGCGATGCCCGCCTCGCCCGCGGCCGGCTTGGCCGGCGCGCCGAACGGCTTGGCGGGTTGCTGCGCCAGCACCTGCGCCATTTCCTCCGGCGTCAGCTGCACCAGCTTGGCCATCTCGCGTTCGATCTGCACGCGCAGCGCGCATTCCGGAATCGACGCCAGCAGGGGCTTGGCCTCATGCAGGCAGCTGGCGCGCCCTTCGGCTTCGTCCATGTTATGGCGCGATGCCAGCTCGTCCAGCAGGAAGCGCGACAACGCCACCGCCTCGCCCAGGCAAGCGCGGAACGCTTCGGCGCCCAGTTCGCGCACATACGAATCCGGGTCATGCTCGGTTGGCAGGAACAGGAAGCGGATGGCGATGTCGTCGCGCAGCGCCGGCAGGCACGCCTGCAGCGCGCGCCACGCGGCCCGGCGGCCGGCGCCATCACCGTCGAAGCTGAAGATCACCTTGTCGCTGGTGCGCAGCAGCTTCTTGACGTGATCCGGGGTGGTCGCGGTGCCTAGCGTGGCAACGGCATTGGCGATACCCTGCTGCGCCAGGCCGACCACATCCATGTAGCCTTCGACCACGATGACCTGACCTTCCTGGCGGATCGCCTGACGCGCTTCCCACAGCCCGTACAGCTCCTGACCCTTGGAAAACAGCGGGGTTTCCGGCGAATTCAGGTACTTGGGCTCGCCCTTGCCGATGATGCGGCCGCCAAAGCCGATCAGGCTGCCGCGCGCATTGCGGATCGGGAACATGATCCGTTCGCGGAAGCGGTCGTAGCGCCGGCCGTCCTCGGACTCGATGACCAGGCCCGACTCCACCAGGGTCGGATCTTCGTAATTCGGAAAAACCTGCGACAGCCCATGCCGGTCCGTGCCGGACCAGCCCAGGCCGAAATGCGCCGCGATCTCGCCGGTCAGGCCACGTTGCTTCAGATAGCGGATCGCGGCGGGCGATGCGCGCAACTGCTTCAGGTAATGGGCTTGAGCGGCGTCCAGCACCTGCGTATGGCGGGACTCCTCGGCCTTGCGGCGCGCGGTTTCCTGCTGCTGGCGGGGACTGCGATTTTCTTCGGGGACCGTCATTCCCGCCGAAGCCGCGAGCGTGCGCACGGCCTCGGGGAAACTGGCGCCCGTATGTTCCATCAGGAAGGTGATGGCACTGCCGTGGGCGCCGCAACCGAAGCAGTGATAGAACTGCTTGGTGGGGCTGACAGTGAACGACGGACTTTTTTCGTTATGAAAGGGGCACAGGCCAAGCAAGTTGGCCCCACCCTTTCGCAACTGCACGTATCGCCCGACAACATCGACAACGTCGACCCGGGCGAGTAGTTCCTGGATGAATGATTCTGGAATCAATAGATTCGGGAATCAGAAATCAATACAGGCGCGGGGGCAGTTGCTGGCTACGGATGCGCTTGTAGTGGCGCTTCACAGCGGCGGCGTGCTTGCGCTTGCGCTCGGCCGTGGGCTTCTCATAGAACTCGCGCGAGCGCAGTTCGGTGAGCAAACCGGTCTTTTCGATGGTGCGCTTGAAGCGGCGCAGAGCGGCTTCAAACGGTTCGTTTTCCTTCAGTCGAACGATAGGCATAAAGTGATTGGCCTGCTTGTAGGGTAACAAAAGTTGATGACAAACCTGGCTTGCTTACCAGCAACGCCACGTGGTTCCGGACGGCGAACCGCCTGTAAGCTCAGGCCGCAGACTACGCACGCAACAATAGTAATCGCGCATGCTGTCCGGACCAAGAGTTCAAGAGCCCCGCGCACAGGATTCCCTGCCCGCCGGCCCCTTCGCTTCCAGGCGCCAGCGCCAAGAGCCTTGCAGCGCTAAAGTCCTAAAATCGGCTGGCTCTAGGGCCGGCTGGCTGCTGACTGGCAAAAGTCTCCAGGGCCGGTTGCGTTACCCAAAGACTACCTAAAGAGTAACAAGCCAAGTTCGGTTTAGCGATAACCAGCGATTCTAGCATGGTCATGGCTATTTTGACTACCGGGGGAACAGTCTGGCACCCTGCCCTCGCACGATCGCGCCGCGCATTGGCGGCGGGGATCGCCAGACCATCCGTCCCCCTATGATTTCAGCCCTTCGAACCCTTGCGGATCCAGGCTTCCAGCTGGTGCGGACGCAGGCTGTCGTAATCCTCGAACGGCTGATGGATCCAGGGGTTGGTCGGCAGCTTGTCGACGTAATAATCGGGCTGCGCCTGGGAATGCCCCTTCCACCACAGCACGGCGCTGCGCAATTCGGTGATGTCGGCGAACTGGCTCTTGAGGTGGTCGTACACCTTCATGAACGTCTTGCCGGTATCCACCATGTCGTCCACCAGCAACACCCGCCCGGACAGCGTGCCGCGCGTGATGGTGATGAACTGCGCGATATCCATATCGCCCTGCTTGGTGCCCGCGGCTTCGCGGTAGCTGCTGGTCGCCAGAATGCCCAACGGCACATCAAAAATACGGGACATAACGTCGCCCACGCGCATGCCGCCACGCGCCAGGCACAAAATCTTGTCGAACTCCCAACCGGACTGATGCACCTGCAAGGCCAGGCGCTCGATCAAGCGGTTGTAGTCGTCCCACGTCACCCACAGATGGCTATCGTCACTGGTTGGCGCGCTCATAGGCAAGGATCTCCTGCGTGAAAATACGAAAAGGCCGCCGCCGGTATGAGCCGGCGGCGGCCTTGCGAATGATAACCCGATGTCAGCCCTTCAGGGGATGACGCAGCACAATGGTTTCGTTGCGGTCGGGACCGGTGGACACCAGGTCGATCGGCACGCCGCAGACTTCGGCCACGCGCTCCAGGTAGCGACGGGCGGCCTCGGGCAGCTTGTCGTACTCGGTGATGCCGACGGTGGATTCGCTCCAGCCCGGCAGCTCTTCCAGCACCGGCTGGGCTTGCGCCACGGCATGGGCGCCGTAGGGCAGCACGTCGCGGAATTCACCGTTGACGCGATAGCCCACGCCCAACTGGATGGTTTCCAGGCCGTCGAGCACGTCCAGCTTGGTGATGCACAGGCCGGTGATGCCGTTCAGGCGGACCGAGCGCTTGAGCGCGGCTCCATCGAACCAGCCGCAACGGCGCGGACGGCCGGTGACCGAACCGAATTCCTTGCCAATGGTGGCCAGGCGGGTGCCGATCTCATCGACCAGCTCCGTGGGGAACGGGCCCGAGCCGACGCGCGTGGTGTAGGCCTTGGTGATGCCCAGGACGTAGTCCAGCGACTGCGGACCGACGCCCGCGCCCGCCGAAGCGGCGCCTGCGACGCAGTTGCTGCTGGTGACGAACGGATAGGTGCCGTGGTCGACATCCAGCAACGCGCCCTGCGCGCCTTCGAACAGCAGGCGCTTGCCTTCCTGCTGCATGGCGAACAGCGTGCTGGAGACGTCCGCGACCATCGGAGCGATCGCCGGCGCCAGCGCCATGGCCTGATCGCGCACTTCGTTGGCCGACACGGCTTCGGCGCCAAGATATTGGGTCAGCACGAAGTTGTGGTAGTCCAGCACTTCGGCGAGCTTTTCGTCGAACAGCGCGGGATTGAACAGGTCCTGCACACGCAGCGCGCGGCGGGCGACCTTGTCCTCGTAGGCCGGGCCGATGCCGCGACCGGTCGTGCCGATCTTGCCATCGCCCTTGCGCGCTTCGCGGGCCTTGTCGACGGCCACGTGGTACGGCAGGATCAGCGGGCAGATCTCGGAGATGCGCAGACGCGAGCGCACGTCCAGGCCGGCGGCCTCGAGCTCTTCGATTTCCTTGAGCAGGGCCTCGGGCGACAGCACCACGCCATTGCCGATGAAGCAGGTGACGCCGGGATGCATGATGCCCGACGGGATCAGGCGAAGAATCGTCTTCTTGCCATTGATCCACAGCGTGTGGCCGGCGTTGTGGCCGCCCTGGAAGCGAACCACGCCCTGGACGGATTCCGCCAGCCAGTCGACGATCTTACCCTTGCCCTCGTCACCCCACTGGGTGCCGATTACGACTACGTTCTTGCTCATGTTACGAATCAATATCGAGTTTCTCGGGAAATCCGGAAATCTCCCCGCGGCCCTCTCGTTAACGAGAGGGAGTTAGTCACAGCGTTCTGACCGTCCAGGCGCCATCCTGCAGCGCCAGCTCGCGATCGCAAACGAATTCGTCCTGATCCTGCTCGTGACCGGGCAATACCTGAACGACGATTTCCCCTGACCGGCGCAGGCGGCGGACCGCCTCGACCAGGGCGGGGGCTTGCCCCCAGGGCGCGCGAACCGCACGCGCCCGTTCCGCCGGCGGCAAACCCGCCGCCAGCTTGCGTAAATCCAGACTGAAGCCAGTGGCCGGACGGGCGCGCCCGAACGCCAGGCTGACGTCGTCATAGCGGCCGCCGCGCACCAGCGCGTCGCGCCAGCCTTCGGCGTACAGCGCGAACTTGACGCCGGAGTGGTAGCCGTAGCCGTCCACGTCCGCGAGATCGACACCGAAATCGACGTTCGGCTGGCCGTCCACCAGCACCTGCAGCGCATCCAGTGCGGCGACGACGCCCGGCAGCAGCGGCAGGTCGTGGCGGGCCCGCTTCAGCACCTCGGGACCGCCATAAAGCTTGGGCAGCAACTGCAACGCCTTCAACGTTTCAGCGCGCATGCCGGGGGTGCGCGCGGCCAGTTCGGTCAGGCCCGGCACGTCTTTCTCGCGCATCAGGCGGATGACGTCCTGCGAGACCGCGGCAGCGGCCGGATCGGCTTCGACGATGCCGCGCAGCACGCCCGGATGGCACAACACCAGGCGCGGATTGCGCACGCCGGCAATGGCCACCGTTTCCAGCACTAGCTGGATGATTTCGAGGTCGGCTTCGAAACCGGCATGACCGTAGATTTCGGCGCCGATCTGCAGCAGCTCGCGGCTGGACAACAGGTCCGCCGGGCGGGCATGCAGCACGTTGCCGCAGTAGCACAGGCGGGTCACGCCAGCGCGGTTCAACAAGTGCGCGTCGATGCGCGTGACCTGGGGCGTCATGTCGGCGCGAACGCCCAGCGTGCGGCCCGACAATTGATCCACCAGCTTGCAGGTACGCAGATCCAGATCGCTGCCGGTGCCGGACAGCAATGAATCAATGTATTCGACCAGCGGCGGCGCGACCAGCTCGAAACCGTAAGTGCGGTACAGATCGAGAAGTTCGCGGCGTACTTCCTCGATGCGCCGGGCCTCTGCCGGAAGTACGTCGGCAAGGCTCTCGGGCAGCAACCAGTTACCCATGAATGTTTACCTGAATAACGCCTAGAGATGCGTGGGCGTCGCCCAAACGAAAAAGCGGCTGAGGGGGCGTAAGCCCGCTCAGCCGCTGCGGAATGTTTTCTAGCTTACGGGGTATTGTACATGGTTCAGGCGGCAGCGCCAGCCGGGAAAGCCAGCGGCGCAACACCGTCCCCGATTGCGGAGGCGGCCACCGGACCCTGCCTGGCACGCCAGGAAAAAGCCCCTTGGCGCAGGCCAAGGGGCTTCGGGATACCGCAAGCGGTGCCGCCTTACTTGGCGGGCACGGTCACCGGCGCCAGCGCCTGGCCGGTGGGATCCTTCATGAACTGGAAGAAGCTGGAACTGGGGTCGACCACCAGCACGTCGCCCGGCTTCGAGAACGAAGCGCGATAGGCTTCCAGGCTCTTGTAGTACGTGTAGAACTGAGGGTTCTTGCCGTAGGCCTGCGAGTAGATCGCGGCGGCCGCGGCGTCACCCTCGCCCATGATCGTCTGGGCCTTGGCGTAGGCCTGGGCCACGATCACTTCGCGCTGGCGGTCGGCTTCGGCGCGGATCTTCTCGCCCTCGGCGGCGCCGATCGAGCGCAGCTCGTTGGCGACACGGGTACGTTCGGCTTCCATGCGGCGGTACACCGATTCCGAGATCTCGGGCGCGAACTCGATGCGGCGCAGGCGCACGTCGACGATCTGCACGCCCAACGGCTCGGCGCGCTTGGCGACGTTGGTCAGGATTTCGGCCATGATCTTGTCGCGTTCGGTCGAGACCACGTCACGTACCGTGCGCACGTTGACCGAGGCGTTGAGCGCGTCGCGGATCTGCGCTTGCAGGCGTTCCTGCGCGGCGCGTTCGTTGCCGCCGAAGGTCACGTAGTACAGGCGGGGATCCGCGATGCGCCACTTGACGTACGAGTCGATCAGCAGGTTCTTCTTTTCGGAAGTCTGGATGCGCTCGGCTTCGTTGGTTTCGATCGTCAGGATGCGCTTGTCCAGCGTCACCACGTTCTGGAATGGCGGCGGCGCCTTGAAGTACAGGCCGGGCTCGTTGATGACCTTGCGCACTTCACCCAGTGAGAACACCAGGGCGTAGTCGCGCTCGCGCACCACGAACACGCAGGAAGAAAGGGCGGCCAGCACGATGAGCAGGCCAACCAGGATGGGCATAAGACGTTGCATGATCAAGAATCCTCCGGGTTAGCGCGACTGGCGGTCGCGGGGCAGCGCGTTGCTATTGCTGCTGCCGGAGGGTTGCGGCGCCGGCGCCGCGCCGCCACGCAGTGGCGCTTGGAGCGGCGGACTGACCAATGCGGGCGATCCGGGGTTGCCTACCGCGGACTTGCTGGCATCCTGGGCGGCCAGATGCATGATCTTGTCCAAGGGCAGATACAACATGTTGTTGTTGCTCTTGGTGTCGACCATGACCTTGCTGGCGCGCGTGAAGATGTCCTGCATGCTCTCCAGATACATGCGCTGGCGCATGACCACCGGGGATTTCTCGTACTCGCCGAGGATGCTGGTGAAGCGCGCGGTATTACCCTGCGCGTCGCCCGTCACCTTGGCGCGGTAGCCTTCGGCCTGCTCCAGCATGCGCGAGGCCTGGCCGCTGGCCAGCGGCACGACCTGGTTGGCGTAGGCCTGGCCTTCGTTGATCTGGCGCTCGCGATCCTGGCCCGCCTTGACGGCATCGTCGAAGGCGGCCTGCACCTGCTCGGGCGGCTGCACGTTCTGAATGGCGACGGTGCTGACCTGCACGCCGGTCTGGTAGCGGTCGAGGATCTGCTGCATCAGCGCCTGGACCTGGGTGGCGACCGTGGTACGACCTTCGTACAGCACGAAGTCCATGGACTGCTTGCCGACCACTTCGCGCATGGCGGTTTCAGACGCCTGGCGCACGGAATCGTCCGGGTCGCGCGTCATGAAAAGGTAGTCGGGCGCGCCATCGGCACGCAGGCGGTACTGCACGACGAACTGCATGTCGACGATGTTCTCGTCCGTCGTGAGCATCAACGCCTCGGGCAGCACCTTGTTGCGGGCGCCGCCACGGAAACCGACTTCGAACGTGCGCAGTTGCGACACGTTGACCATTTCATGGCTCTGGATGGGGTACGGCAGGCGCCACTGGAAGCCGGCTTGTGAGGTGCTCTTGTATTTGCCGAACTGCGTGACGACCGCGACCTGGCCTTCCTGGACGATATAGAAGCCGCTGGCCGCCCAGATGCCGACCGCGACCAGGGCGATCACTCCCAGTCCGATGCGCGCGCCACGCGGCGACGGCGGCGTCATGCCACCGCGATTGCCACCCGGGCGGTTGTTGCCGCCCCCGCCCTTGCGGCCGAATAACGATCCGATGCGATTATTGAAATCGCGCCAGACCTCGTCGAGGTCGGGCGGACCGTCTCCGTTGCCTTGGGGCCGCTTGGGCGGCGGCTCGGAGCCATTATTGTTTCCACGACCCCAACCGGGGTCATTCAGATTGAAGAGTTTGATAATTCGAGGCATTGTTTCCCACAATCTGTCCGGTCTCCGCAATTGCCCCGCGCAACGCGTCCAAACCGGCGCGCTCGGTGGCGCTTACAAATACTCGCGCAATCGTACCATGGGCATCGCGCTCCGCCCGGGGTTCCAGGCCAGCGCGATCGATCTTGTTGTATACCAGAATGGTGGGAATCGCGGCAGCCCCGATTTCGGCCAGAACCTTGTTGACCTCGAAGATCTGCTCGTCACGCTGCGGACTGGCCGCGTCGACCACGTGCAGCAGCAGATCGGCGTGCACGGTCTCCTCGAGCGTGGCGCGGAACGCGGCGATCAGGTCGTGAGGCAGGTCGCGGATGAAGCCCACCGTATCCGACACCACCACATTGCCCGCCCCTTCAATCCAGATGCGGCGCGTCGTGGTGTCGAGCGTGGCGAACAACTGGTCCGCCGCGTAGGTGTCGGCGCGGGTCAAGGCATTGAACAGGGTCGACTTGCCCGCGTTGGTATACCCCACCAGCGACACCGACAATGCGCCGCCGCGCGCCCGCGCGCGCCGCTGCGTGATGCGCTGGCGCTCGACGCGGTCAAGGCGCTCGCGCAGCGTCTTGACCTTGGCGCCGATCATGCGGCGGTCCATTTCGAGCTGCGATTCGCCGGGACCGCGCATGCCGATGCCGCCGCGCTGGCGCTCCAGGTGGCTCCACATGCGGGTCAGGCGCGTGGCCAGGTGCTGCAACTGGGCCAGTTCGACCTGCAGCTTGCCTTCGTGGCTCTTGGCGCGCAGCGCGAAAATATCCAGGATCAACGCCACGCGATCCACCACGCGCAGGTTGAAGACCCGTTCCAGGTTGCGCTGCTGGGCCGGCGACAGCGGCTGGTCGAACAGCACGATGTCGGCCAGCAACGCCTGGGCCATGCCCACGCCTTCGTCGGCCTTGCCGGAACCGATGAAGAACTTGGCGTCGGGGCGGTCGCGCCGAGCCGTGAGCGTGCCGACGATTTCCGCGCCGGCGCCCTTGGCCAGCATGGCGAATTCCTCGGCGTGGGCGGCGAAGTCGGGATCACCCAGATCCACGCTGATGATCAGTGCGCGCATACATGCACCATTTTGGAGCCAAAGCGAAAATGCCCGCCGACGTGGAACGCCTGGCGGGCAATAAAAGGTACTGCGGGAGCGAGATTACTCAGCAGGGACTTCCACCTGGAAATTCACGGCGCGGGCGGGAACGACGGTGGAAATGGCGTGCTTGTAGACCATTTGCGTGACCGTGTTACGCAGCAGCACCACGTATTGGTCGAAAGATTCGATTTGCCCTTGAAGCTTGATACCGTTCACCAGGTAGATCGACACCGGCACATGATCCTTGCGCAGCGTGTTCAGGAACGGATCTTGCAGAGTTTGCCCTTTATTGCTCATTGGCCAGGCTCCATTTGTTTGTTATTGAGTGGTGACGCGCTTTTTACAGGTGGGGCACGCCGAAGCATGTACTCTACAGGGTTTTCCCGGCCCGTGCTACTTGTGTCGGATGCAAAAGATGACACCAGAGTTTTCCGCCGGAAAGGCCCTGGCGCTGGGGTTCAGACGAGCTCGGCGAGCGCTTTCAGGAGCAATTCGCACTGCTCGTCCGTGCCCACTGTAATACGCAGAAACTGGTCGATGCGCGGCAGGCGGAAATGGCGCACGATGATGCTGCGTTCGCGCAGGCCGGCGGCCAGCGCGGCGGCATCGCGCGAGGCGTGCCGGGCGAACACGAAATTGGCGCTGGACGGCAGCACCTCGAAGCCCAGGGCCTCCAGGCCGGCTGTCATCCGCACGCGAGTCTGGATCACCGCCTGGCGGGTCCGTTCGAAATACTCGACATCCTCGAGCGCCGCGACCGCGCCGGCCGAAGCCAGGCGATCCACCGGATAGGAATTGAAGCTGTTCTTAACGCGTTCCAGGCCGTCGATCAGCGCCGGGCTGCCGACCGCGAAGCCGACGCGCAGGCCCGCCAGCGAACGCGATTTGGACAAGGTCTGGATGACCAGCAGGTTGTCGTAACGCGCGGTCAGCGCAATGGCCGATTCGGCGCCGAAATCGACGTAGGCCTCGTCCACCACCACCACGCAATCCGGATTGCCCGCCAGCACGCGCTCGATCTCCGCCAGCGTCAACGCACGGCCGGTCGGCGCGTTGGGATTGGGGAAAATGATGGCGCCTGCCTGGCCATGACGGCCAGGCAGGTAGTCTTCGACGTCGATGCGGAAATCGTCCGTCAGCGGCAGCGTTTCGTAGTCGATGCCGTACAGGCCGCAGTAGACGGGATAGAAGCTATAGGTGATGTCCGGAAAACGCAGGGGACGCTCGTGCTTGAGCAACGCCAGGAAGGCATGCGCCAGCACCTCATCCGAACCGTTGCCGACGAAGACACTGGCCGGCGCCACGCCGACGGCCGTCGCCACCGCCTGGCGCAGGCGGTCGGACGACGGATCGGGATAGAGCTTGAGCGTGTCGTCGCACGCCGCGCGGATCGCCTCGAGCACCTTGGGCGACGGCCCGTAGGGGTGCTCGTTGGTGTTCAGCTTGACCAGGTTCTGAAGCTTGGGCTGCTCGCCCGGCACATACGGACTGAGCGTCCCGACCACGGGACTCCAGAAACGGCTCATGGATCAGCTTTCCTGCGCGTAGGGGTTGTGCGAAGACTTGAATTCGATCCGCAGCGGCGTGCCGGCCAGATCGAAAGCGTTGCGGAAACGGGTTTCCAGGTAGCGGCGGTACGAATCGGGCACCGCGTCCAGCGCGTTGCCGTGGATGACCACCAGCGGGGGATTCTGCCCGCCCTGGTGCGCATAGCGCATCTTGGGACGGAAGATGCCCTTGCGCGGAGGCGGCTGCTGCTCGACGGCGGCTTGCAGCTCGCGCGTCAGCTTGGGCGTGGACAGCTTGGCGAAGGCCGCGGCGTGGGCGGCATTGACCGACTTGAGCAGCGGCTTGATGCCCTGGCCGCGCAGGGCGGAAATGGTGTGCACGCGAGCGAACGACAGGAAGCGCAGTTTGCGCATGAACTCGCGCTCGATGCGTTCCTTTTCCTCGCCGTCCAGGCCATCCCACTTGTTGACGGCCACGACCACGGCGCGCCCGGTTTCCAGCACGAAGCCCGCGATGTGGGCGTCCTGTTCGGAGATTTCGGTCTGCGCGTCCAGCATCAGCAGCACGACGTTGCTGGCCTCGATGGCCTGCAGCGTCTTGATGACCGAGAACTTCTCGACCGCCTCGAACACCTTGCCGCGCTTGCGCAGGCCGGCGGTGTCGATCAGCGTGTAGCGGCGGCCATCGCGTTCGAAGTCGATCTCGATGGCGTCGCGCGTGGTGCCGGGCATGTCGAACGCGATCACGCGCTCTTCGCCCATCAGGGTGTTGATCAGCGTCGACTTGCCGACGTTGGGACGGCCGACGATGGCCAGCTTGATGCGGTGGTCGTGCTCGCCCTCTTCGGCCGGCTCTTCTTCCTCGGCCGGCGGCTCGGCCAGGTCCTGCAGCGCGAGTTCGATCAGGTCGACGATGCCGTCACCGTGCGCCGCCGAGATGGGATAGGGTTGCCCCAGACCCAGCTCGTGGAATTCGGCGATGGCGGCGCCCGCCCCCATGCCTTCGGCCTTGTTCACCGCCAGCAGCACGCGCTGCTGTCCCGACTTGCGCAGCAGCGTCGCGATCTCGTGGTCATGCGCGTTCAGGCCGGCGCGGGCGTCCACCAGGAACACCACGACGTCGGCCTCGGCGATGGCCTGCCGGGTCTGGCGTGCCATCTCCAGCAGGATGCCGTCCTTGGCGACCGGCTCGAAACCGCCCGTGTCGATGACGATGAAGGGGATATCGCCCACCCTGCCCTCGCCGTAGTGGCGATCGCGGGTCAGGCCGGAAAAATCGGCCACCAGCGCGGCGCGCGATCGCGTCAGGCGATTGAATAGGGTCGATTTCCCCACATTGGGGCGGCCGACCAGGGCAACGACAGGCTTGAAAGACACGGTGTAAGGCTTTGTTCTTGAGGGTTTAGTTGGTGCCGATCAGGACGAGATTGCCATTGCCCGTCTGGACCAGCACACCTTGGGAAGTCGTCTGCGGCGGCGAAACGATGGCACCGCCGCCCACCGACAGGCGCGCCATCAGGCTGCCGTCGCTGCGCGACAGGAAATGCACGTAGCCGTCCAGGTCGCCGACCGCGAGCGCGCCGCCCAGCAGGGCCGGCGCGGTGAGCTGGCGATTCTTCAGCGCAGCCTGCTTCCAGACATTGCCGCCGTTGTCCAGCGCAAAGGCGTTGACCACGCTGTTCTGGTCGGCAGAGTAGGCAAAACGCTGATCCAGGGTCATGCCACTGACGCTGGAGAAGTCCTTCGCCCAGATCGGACGGCCGCCGGCCGTGACGTCAAAGCACACGATACGCCCTTGGTAGGCCACCGCGCAAAGCAGATTGCCGGCGATGCGTGGCGCGCCGACCACGTCGGTCAGGCGTTCCAGGTCGCTGGCGCCGCGCGGGGTGGCGACGGTGCCTTCCCATTGCACGTTGCCGCTGTCGGAGGCGATGGCCATCATCTTGCCGCCGGGCAGGCCAGTGATGACGAGGCCTTCGGCCAGCACCATCTGCGCGGCGCTGCGCAGGGCCAGCGCCGGGCCGGGCCGCTGCACGCTCCAGAGACGCTCGCCGTTGTTGGCGTCGAAGGCCTGGATGCGGTAGTCGCCGCTGCGGACCACGACGATGCCATAACCCACCACTGGCGGGATGTTGACGTCGCTGGTGGCGCGCACCTTCCATTTGACCTTGCCGCTGTCGTCGAAGGCGACCACGTCGCCGTCGGGGGAGGCCACGGCCGTGGTGGTGCCGTCGCTGCCCGCGCCCGCGGTCAGCTTCACGCCGGCCTGCGACTTCCAGATGGGACGACCGCTCTGCAGGTCGAACTTGCCGACCGAGCCATCGGGCGTGGCGGCGTAGACCGCGTTCTCGAGCACCGTGGGCGCAAAGCCGAGGCCGGAGCCGCTGCCGATCGAGGTCGACCAGACCTGGCGCACCGACATGCCGGCCTTGTATTCGGTCAGGGGAGCAGGGTCGTAACGGCCGTCGTCATGGGAAAACAGGCCGCAACCGCCCAGGGCGAGCAAGCTCGTCAGGCAAACAGCGCCACGCCACGTCCGGCCAAAGGCAAATTTACGCATTACAGTCACGCTCCGCTCAGGGCATCCAGTTTCAGTTGCACAACCTGGGTCAGCGGATTCGCCGTGCCCAGGCCATCAATGGCGCTTTGCCATGCCGCACGCGCGTCCTCGCGCTTGCCTTGCGCCGCGAGGATATCGCCACGGCGGTCGGCGAACAAGGCGGCGAACGCGGCCGGGGCGTTGTTCAGTTGGCCCAGCGCGGCGTCGTATTGCTTCTGATCGAGCAACAGACCCGCCAGGCGCAGCCGGGCGACGGCCTGCATGGACGGGTTCTTGGATTGACTGGCCAGCCACTCGAGCTGCTGGCGGGCGCCGTCGACGTCCTTTTGGGCCTGCAGCGCCTGGGCCGCCACCAGCGCGCCGCGGGCGGCGTAGCCGGTCGAGCCGTATTGGTCGCGCAAGGTCGCCGCGGCGGCCTTGATGCGCACCGACGAATCGGCGCCACCCAGGCGGGCGGCGTCTTCGAGCGCCTCGAAATAACCCATGGCCTGGTTGGCCTTGTGCGACTGGTAGGCCTTGGCGCCCCACCAGCCGCCCCATGCCACCGCCACGGCGGCCACCAGCGACAGCATCAGCGTGCCGTAACGAGCCCACCACGCCTTGATCGCGTCGAGTTTTTCCTGTTCTTCCAGATCGTATGCCATGCCCTAACCCTTGATATTCAATACGTCGGCCAAGCCCGCCAACGGGACTTGCTGCTGCGCGGCGTCGCCTTGGGCGTCGGCGCGCAGGAATTTGATGCTGGCGGTCTGCGAAGCCACTTCATCGGCGCCAAGGATAACCGCAACCCGGGCGCCGCTGGCGTCCGCGCGCTTGAATTGGGACTTGAAGCTGGCGGCGCCGGCATGCACCACCACCGACAGGCCGGCGTCGCGCAGGTCTTCGCCGACCCGGGCGGCCAGGCGCTGCGCCGCTTCGCCCTGGTGCACGACATACACCTCGCATTCGGCAGGCGACTCGATCTGCACGCTCTGCTCCCACAGGTCCAGCAGGCGTTCCATGCCGATGGCGAAACCGACGGCCGGCGCGGGCTTGCCGCCCAGCAGCTCGATCAGGCCGTCATAGCGGCCGCCGCCGCAGACGGTGCCCTGGGAGCCGAGGCGGTCGGTCACCCATTCGAAGACGGTCAGGTTGTAGTAGTCCAGCCCGCGCACCAGGCGCGGGTTGAGGCGGTATTCGATGCCGGCGTCGGTCAGGCGCTGGCACACGCCCTCGAAGTGCGCGCGCGATTCCTCGCCCAGGAAGTCGAACAGGCGCGGGGCGCTGTCGGCCATTTCCTGCATGGCGGGGTTCTTGGTGTCCAGCACGCGCAGCGGATTGGTATACAGGCGGCGCTTGCCATCCTCATCGAGGATGTCAACGTGCTTTTCCAGGTGCGCGATCAGGGCGGCGCGGTGCGCGGCGCGCTCGGCCGGCTGGCCCAGCGAATTCAGTTCGAGGCGCACGTCGGTCAGGCCCAGCAGCTTCCACAGGCGGGCCAGCATGACGATCAGTTCGGCGTCCACATCGGGGCCGGCGAAGCCCAGGGCCTCGACGTCGATCTGGTGGAACTGGCGGTAGCGGCCGCGCTGCGGGCGCTCGTGGCGGAACACCGGGCCGATCGAGTAGACGCGCTGCGGGCGGTCGTACAGCAGGTTGTGCTCGATCGAGGCGCGCACGATGCCGGCGGTCATCTCGGGCCGCATGGTCAGCGATTCGCCGTTGAGCGCGTCGGTGAACGTGTACATCTCTTTTTCGACGATGTCGGTCACTTCGCCAATGCCGCGCGTGAACAGGCGCGTATGCTCAAGCACGGGCGTACGCACATTGCGATAGCCGTAGCCGCGCAGCCAGCCGCGCACGATTTCCTCGAATTGCTCCCAGCGGGCGCTGGCCCCTGGCAGCAGGTCATTCATGCCGCGAATGGCGGCGACTTTCTGGAAAGCTTGAGTCATCTTGATCATGCCGCTCCGCGCGCCGGCAAGCGCGCCTCGCGGCCACACCCTTTCTTTTAATGAGAGGCGAGCGCGCCGTAGCGACGCGCAACGTAGTCTTCAACGATGGCCTGGAATTCTTCGGCGATGTGGTCGCCCTTCAGGGTGACCGTGCGCTCGCCGTCGACGAACACCGGCGCGGCCGGCACCTCGCCGGTGCCCGGCAGGCTGATGCCGATGTCCGCGTGGCGGCTTTCGCCAGGCCCGTTGACCACACAGCCCATGACCGCGACGTTCATGCTTTCGACGCCGGGGTACTGGGCGCGCCACACCGGCATCTGCCGGCGCAGGTAGGACTGGATGCTATCGGCCAGTTCCTGGAAGAACGTGCTGCTGGTGCGGCCGCAACCGGGGCAGGCCACCACCATGGGCGTGAACGCGCGCAGGCCCATGGTCTGCAGGATCTCCTGCGCCACCACGGCCTCGCGGCCGCGGTCGCCGCCCGGTTCCGGCGTCAGCGAGATGCGGATGGTGTCGCCAATGCCCTGCTGCAGCAGCACGGCCAGCGCGGCGGTCGAGGCGACGATGCCCTTGCTGCCCATGCCGGCTTCGGTCAGGCCCAGGTGCAGCGGATAGTCGCAACGCGCCGACAGGTCGCGGTAGACCGCGATCAGGTCCTGCACGTGACTGACCTTGCACGACAGGATGATGGCATCGCGGCGCAGGCCGAGTTCCTCGGCGCGCTGGGCGTTGCTGATGGCGGACACCACCAGCGCGTCGCGCATCACCGCCTGCGCTTCCCAGGGCTGGGCGCGGCGGCTGTTTTCGTCCATCTTGCGCGCCATCAGCTCGTGATCCAGGCTGCCCCAGTTCACGCCGATGCGCACCGGCTTGTCGTAGCGGCAGGCCACTTCGATCATCTGGGCGAAATTGTCGTCACGACGCTTGCCGCCGCCCATGTTGCCCGGATTGATGCGGTACTTGGACAGCGCCTGGGCGCAGTCCGGGAATTGCGTCAGCAGCTTGTGGCCGTTGTAGTGGAAGTCGCCCACCAGCGGCACGTCCACGCCCATGCGGTCGAGCTGCTCGCGGATCGCCATGACTTCCCTGGCGGCTTCGGGCGTGTTGACGGTGATGCGCACCATCTCGGAGCCGGCCAGCGCCAATTCCTTGACCTGGATCGCCGTGGCGATGGCATCGGCGGTGTCGGTGTTGGTCATGGACTGGACCACCACCGGCGCGTCGCCGCCGATCATGACCGTGCGGTCGCCCCACTTCACCGCCACCGAACGCGTGGCGCGGCGGGGAGCCGCGCCCACGGCGGGCGGCGGCGCATCCTGGCAAGGCAGAGAGGAATCTTGCATCGGCGAAACCGGTATTTACTTGGACAGCTTGGGAAGCCAGTCGAACGCCAGCCATTGCTGCGGCAGCCAACCCTGCCAGAAGGCATAGGCGACGCCGGCGGCAAGCACCAGCACGATGGCGATCAGCCAGCCCCAGGAGGTCGAGGACGCGCGATCGTCGTCGGCGCCGGACTGGGGAATGGAATGGGCCGAATGCAGCGCCCCCGGACTCAGCTTGACCGGGCCGGTGACGCGGGCCTTGGGGTCGAGCGAATCAACGATTGCCTGCGAATCGGCGCCCAGCATGCGGGCGTAGTTGCGGATCAGGCCGCGCAGCGAGACGCCGGTGGGCAGTTCGCCCCACTGTTCGTTCTCGAGGGCCTCGATCTGCTTGGCCGAAAACTTGATGCGGCTGGACACTTCGTCGAGCGACCAGCCCTTGGATTGGCGCAGCGTGCGCAGCGCCGAGCCCACATTGCCCGAACCGCCCGCGCTCGCGGGCGTCTCTGAAACTGCAGAAGCGATATCCTGCGTCATGCATGCACCTGTCTAATTGGTATGGTCTGGCGCTGCGCGGCGTTCCGCTCGGTGATGCGGGTACGGTCGCGCACTTCTCCAGCCAGTTGACCACAAGCGGCGTCGATATCGTCCCCCCGGGTCTTGCGCACCGTCGTGATGATGCCGGCGTCCATCAGACGCTGGGCGAACACCTTGACGCGGGCCGAAGGCGAACGCTTCAGGCCGGAGGCGGGGAAGGGATTGAACGGGATCAGATTGAGCTTGCAGCGGATCTGGCGGGCAATGTGTATCAGTTCCTTGGCGTGCTGGTCGGTATCGTTGATGCCATCCAGCATGCAGTATTCAAACGTGATGAAGTCGCGCGGCGCGAAAGCCAGGTAGCGTTCGCACGCGGCCAGCAACTCCTTCAACGGATATTTCTTGTTCAGCGGCACCAGCTCGTCGCGCAGCGCGTCGTTGGGCGCATGCAGCGACACGGCCAGCGCCACCGGACAGTCCTGCGACAAGCGGTCCATCATGGGCACCACGCCCGACGTGGACACCGTGACGCGGCGGCGCGACAGGCCATAGGCATTGTCGTCGAGCATCAGGCGCAGGGCCGGCAGCACCTGGTCGTAGTTGAGCAGGGGCTCGCCCATGCCCATCATGACCACGTTGCTGATGACGCGGGTGTCTTCGGTAGCGCGCGCGCCTTCCAGGCGCGCGGTGCCGACGTCGGCTTCCAGCACGCGCTTGGCCCACCACAACTGGCCGATGATCTCGCTGGTCTTGAGGTTGCGGTTGAACCCCTGGTGGCCGGTCGAGCAGAAACGGCAGTTCACCACGCAGCCCGCCTGGCTGGAGATGCACAAGGTGCCGCGGTCGTCCTCGGGGATGAAGACGGTTTCGATGGCGTTGCCCTGCCCCACGTCGAACAGCCACTTGCGGGTGCCGTCCGACGAGCGCTGCTCGGTGTTGACCGCCAGCGCCTCGATGACGCAACGGGACGCCAACTGGCCGCGGAAATCGCGGGCCAGGTCGGTCATGGCGTCGAACGAATCGGCGCCGCGCTGGTGCATCCAGCGCTGCAACTGGCGGGCGCGAAACGGCTTGCCGCCCCACTGCCCGACGAGTTCGGACAGGGCGGAGCCATCCAGCCCCAACAGGTTGATTCGTTCGACGGATTCCATGACCAGGGTAATGCTATGACGCTAAAGGAATTTCCGGGAAATCAACGGCTGTGGATGTTGATTTCGGGGAAGAAGAAAGCCACTTCGACAGCGGCCGTTTCCGGCGCGTCCGAGCCGTGCACGGCGTTGGCGTCGATGCTGTCGGCGAAGTCGGCGCGGATGGTGCCCGGGGCGGCCTTCTTGGGATCGGTGGCGCCCATCAGGTCGCGGTTCTTCTGGATGGCGTCTTCGCCTTCCAGCACTTGCACGAACACGGGGCCCGAGACCATGAAGTCAACCAGGTCCTTGAAGAAGGGGCGCTCTTTGTGGACGGCGTAGAAACGCTCGGCGTCGGCGCGCGACAGTTGGGCCAGGCGGGCGGCGATGACCTTCAGGCCGGCTTGCTCGAAGCGGGCGACGATCTGGCCGATGACGTTCTTGGCGACGGCGTCGGGCTTGATGATCGAGAGGGTGCGTTGGACGGACATGAGAACTCCAAAAACGGATACTGACTGGTTTCTATGATTGCCTGGCGTGGCCTGCGCTCGTTGGTGTCACCCTTCAAGCGGCAGCGCGCCATGGGCGCGCAAGCGACTCGGAACAACTGCGTTGACAGCGCGTTCCGGGCCGTCCCGGCCGCCTGTGCCAAGGCGGGGATTCGACACTGCCAACCCTTCGGAGTGATCCCGGGGTTGCCCCCGGGCTGTCCCACCTCGAATGCTTCGCTCGATTCATTGCGCTGAAATTCGCAGCGTTTTTTCAATGAACTTTTGGCGAAACCTCAATGAATTCAGGGACTTCTAAAAGGTTTACAGTAACCCGGTATTCTAACACGCCGATACGACCGCATTACATCTTAAAATGAGCGGTTTGCTTGCCCGTTTCCATCGACCGGGCGCCCTGTCTGCCGGAACCCTGTAATGACTCAAGCCGCTCCCCCGAACGCCGCGTCCGCCGCGACCGACTCCCCGGAACTCTCCAAGAGCTTCGAACCTGCCGAACTCGAATCCCGCTGGTACGCCGAGTGGGAAAAGCGCGGCTACTTCGCCGCGGGGTCGCACGTAAAAACGGGGACCGAAGGCCAGCCTTACGTCATCCAGTTCCCGCCGCCCAACGTGACGGGCACCCTGCACATGGGCCATGCGTTCAACCAGACCATCATGGATGGCCTGATCCGCTACCACCGCATGCTGGGCGACGACACCGTTTTCATTCCGGGGACGGATCACGCCGGCATCGCCACGCAGATCGTGGTTGAAAGACAGCTCGACGCGCAGAAGGTTTCGCGCCACGACCTCGGCCGCGAGAAATTCGTCGAAAAAGTGTGGGAGTGGAAGGAAAAGTCGGGCAACGCCATCACCGGCCAGGTGCGCCGGCTGGGCGCCTCGGCCGACTGGCCGCGCGAGTACTTCACCATGGACGACCGCATGTCGCGCGGCGTGGTGGAGACCTTCGTGCGCCTGCATAAACAGGGCCTGATCTACCGCGGCAAGCGCCTGGTCAACTGGGATCCCAAGCTGCTGACGGCCGTGTCCGACCTGGAAGTCCAGTCGGAAGAGACCGACGGCCACATGTGGCACATCCTCTACCCCTTCGTCGACGGTCCGCAGACCATCGTCGACAAGGACGGCCAGACGGTCACCCTGCGCGGCATGACCATCGCCACCACCCGCCCCGAGACCATGCTGGCCGACGGCGCGCTGTGCGTGCACCCTGAAGACCCGCGCTACAAGCACCTGGTCGGCAAGGAAGTCGAACTGCCGCTGTGCGACCGCAACATCCCCATCATCGCGGATGACTTCGTCGACCCCGAATTCGGCACCGGTTGCGTCAAGATCACCGGCGCGCACGACTTCAACGACTACGCCTGCGCGATGCGCCACGACCTGCCGCTGATCGTGATCTTCACGCTCGACGCGCACATCAACGAGAACGGCCCCAAGCAGTTCCAGGGCATGGAGCGCTACGAGGCCCGCAAGGCCGTGGTGGCCCAACTGGAAGCCGAAGGCTACCTCGTCAAGGTCGAGCCGCACAAGATGATGCAGCCCAAGGGCGACCGCACCGGCGTCGTGCTCGAGCCCATGCTGACCGACCAGTGGTTCGTCGCCATGAGCAAGCCGGCCCCCGAGGGCACGCTCAACCCGGGCAAGAGCATCACCGAAGTGGCGCTGGAGGTCGTCGCCGACGGCCGCATCCAGTTCTACCCGGACAACTGGACCACCATCTACAACCAGTGGCTCAACAACATCCAGGACTGGTGCATTTCGCGCCAACTGTGGTGGGGTCACCAGATTCCCGCCTGGTACTCGGATGACGGCCAGGTGTTCGTCGCGCACGATGAGGCCGAAGCCGTCCAGCAGGCCCGCGCCGCCGGCGTCACCGGCGAACTCAAGCGCGATCCGGACGTGCTGGACACGTGGTTCTCATCGGGCCTGGTGCCCTTCACCACGCTTGGCTGGCCCGACAAGACGGCCGACCTGGCGCGCTACCTGCCGTCCAGCGTGCTGGTCACCGGCTTTGACATCATCTTCTTCTGGGTCGCGCGCATGGTCATGCTGACCACGCACCTGACCGGCCAGATCCCGTTCAAGCACGTCTACGTGCACGGCCTGATCCGCGACGCCGACGGCCAGAAGATGAGCAAGTCCAAGGGCAACACGCTGGATCCGGTCGACCTGATCGACGGCATCGACCTGGACGGCCTGGTGGCCAAGCGCACCTACGGCCTGATGAATCCCAAGCAGGCCGGCGCCATCGAAAAGGCCACGCGCCGCCAGTACCCGGACGGCATTCCCGCCTTCGGCACCGACGCACTGCGCTTCACCATGGCCGCCTACGCGACCCTGGGCCGCAACATCAACTTCGACCTGAAGCGTTGCGAGGGCTATCGCAACTTCTGCAACAAGCTCTGGAACGCCACCCGTTTCGTGCTGATGAACACCGAAGGCCACGACCTGACCGGTCCGGACGCGGGCGAAACCTCGTTCGTCGACCGCTGGATCGTCAGCCAGCTACAGGCGCTGGAAGCCGAGGTGGCCCGCGGCTTCGCCGACTACCGTTTCGACAACGTGGCCAACGCGCTGTACCGCTACGTCTGGGACGAATACTGCGACTGGTACCTGGAACTGGCCAAGGTGCAGATCCAGACCGGCACGCCGGCCCAGCAACTGGGCACGCGCCGCACGCTGATCCGCGTGCTGGAAGGCGTGCTGCGCCTGGCCCACCCGATCATTCCGTTCATCACGGAAGAGCTGTGGCAGAAGGTCTCGGTGGTGGCCGGCAAGCGCAAGCAAGGCGTGGCAGACAGTGTCAGCGTGCAGCCGTACCCGCAGGCCAATCCGGCCGCCGTGGACACCGCCGCCGAAGCCGACGTGGCCGAACTGAAGGCCCAGGTCGAGGCCGTGCGCGCGCTGCGCGGCGAGATGAACCTGTCGCCGGCGCAGAAAGTGCCGCTGTGCGCCCAGGGCGACGCGCCCACGCTGACGCGCAACGCCCCCTACCTGGCCGCGCTGGCCAAGCTCAGCCAGGTGGACGTGCTGGACGCCCTGCCCGACGCTGGCGCGCCGGTGCAGGTGGTGGGCGCCAGCCGCCTGATGTTGCATGTCGAGATCGACGTGGCCGCCGAGCGCGTGCGCCTGGACAAGGAAATCGCCCGCCTGGAAGGCGAGATCGCCAAGGCCAACGGCAAGCTGTCCAACGCCAGCTTCGTTGAACGCGCCCCGGCCGCCGTGGTCGAGCAGGAAAAGGCCCGCCTGGCTCAATTCGGCGAGACGCTGCAGAAGGTGCGCGAACAGCGCGGCAAGCTGGGCAACTGATCGCCCGGCAATGCGTTCATGCAAAGGGCCCCGGATCCTCTCCGGGGCTTTTTTTCGCGCGGCCTGATCGCATCGGCCTATACGCCGCCGTCGGTCATCCGGTACCAGGTGACCACGGCGTTCACGTACAGGCGGCGCAGTCCATAGAGCGGAAACGGCTTTACGGGCGACAACGGCACCGGCAGCGCCTTGGCGTCGCCGCTGACGAGGTACTGCGCCATGGCGCGGCCCATGCTGGTCTGCAGGCCCACGCCGCGCCCCTGGCAGCCGATATCCACCAGCAGCCCGGGCTGCGGCTCGTGCAGGTGCGGCAGATAGTCGCGGGTGATGGCCACGCGGCCGCACCAGCGGTACTCGAACGGCGTGCCGGCCACCTGCGGGAACATCTTCACCATCACCCGTTCCAGGTGGGCCCAGTCCTGCGGCCCCTTGGGCTCGCGGAAGGGCCCACGCCCGCCCATCAGCAGGCGGCCCTGGTGGTCCAGGCGAAAATACAGCAGCAGGTTGCGGGTATCGGACGTGACGTGGCCTTCCGGAAAGATGCCTGCGCGCAGGCGCTCCGGCAGCGGCGTGGTGGCGACCTGGAAGGTATTGGCGTCGATGATCGAGGTCTTCAAGCCCGGCAGCAGATCGGCGCCGTAGGCGTTGGTGCACATCACCACGCGGTCGGCGGTCACGCTGGCGCCGCCGGGAGTCGTGGCGGTCCACTTGCCGCCGTCGCGCTTCAGACCGGTGACTGGCGTGTCGGTATGAATCACGGCGCCGGCATTCAGGGCGGCGCGGGCCAGTCCGCGCGCATAGCTCAGCGGCTGCACCGCGCCCGCGCGGCGGTCGACCCAGCCGCCCAGGTAGCGGTCGGCCCCGATCAGCCGCGCCACCTCGGCCCGGTCCAACGGCTGCGCGTCGGCGCCATGGCGCGCCCATTGCGCGGCGCGGGCGTGCGCCAGTTCCAGCGCGGCGGGATTGTGCGCGCCCTGGATCCACCCCCTGCGCACATGCGGCACGTCCATGGCATGCCGTTCGATCAGGTTGAACACCGCGTCGGCGGTGGCGCCAGCGAAGCGCACCAGGCGTTCGCCGCGCTCGGCGCCGAACATCGAAACGAGCGCATCGGGATCGTACTTGAGGCCGGGAATGACCTGGCCGCCGTTGCGCCCCGAGCCCCCGAAGCCGATCTCGCGCGCTTCCAGCAGCACCACCCGCACGCCCTGCTCGGCCAGGTGCAGCGCGGTGCTCAGGCCGGCGTAGCCGCCGCCCACCACCAGCACGTCGGCCTGCTCGGACTGCGTCAGCGGCTGCGTGTCCGGCGGCGGCGCCGCGGTGGCGGCCCAGAGCGACGGGGAAAGCGGAAACGGCGTCTGCGACATGATGGTTCCTCACATGGGATGCAGCACGCGGCGCAGGAAATCCTGCGTGCGCGGGTGCTGCGGCTGATTCAGCACTTCACGGGCGGCGCCCTGCTCCACCATCACGCCGCCGTCAAAGAACATGACGCGGTCGGCAACCTCGCGCGCGAAGCTCATCTCGTGCGTCACGACGACCATGGTCATGCCGGCCTCGGCCAGCTTGCGCATCACGCCCAGCACGTCGCCCACCAGCTCGGGGTCGAGCGCCGAGGTCGGTTCGTCGAACAGGATCGCCTTCGGCTGCATCGCCAGGGCCCGCGCGATCGCCACGCGCTGCTGCTGGCCGCCGGACAGTTGCGGCGGATGGGCGTCGGCCTTGTCGGCCAGGCCGACACTGGCGAGCAATTCACGGCCGCGCTCCAGCGCCTGCGCGCGCGGCTCGCCCTTCACGTAGATCGGACCTTCCACCACGTTCTCCAGCGCGGTGCGATGCGGGAACAGGTTGAAGCGCTGGAACACCATCGCCACCTGCGTGCGGATGGAAACGATGGAGGCCGCATCGCAGTCCACCAGTTCGCCATCCACGGTGATGCGGCCGGCGTTGTAGCGCTCCAGCCCGTTGATGCAGCGCAGGATGGTGGACTTGCCCGAGCCGGATGGCCCGATCACGCATACGACTTCGCCCTTGCTGACCGAGGCATCGATGCCCTTGAGCACCTCCAGCGACCCGAAGCTCTTGCGCACGCCCTTGAGTTCGATCATTTGGCGGCACTCCTCTTTTCCAGATGCCGCACCAGCAGGATCAGCGGCACGCACATCACCAGGTACATCAGCGCCACCAGCGAGAACACGGTGGCGTTCTTGAACGTCGACACGGCAATCAGCTTGCCTTGCAGGGCAAGCTCGGCCACCGTGATGGTGGACGCCTGCGACGAGTCCTTGAGCATCATGATCATGATGTTGCCGTAGGGCGGCAGCACGATCTTGACGGCCTGCGGCAGCACCACGCGGCGCATGGTCATGCTCCAGCTCATACCCATCGCCATGGCCGCCTCGATCTGGCCGCGGTCGATGGCTTCGATCCCCGCGCGGAAGTTCTCGGCCTGGTAGGCCGAGTAGGCGATGCCCAGCCCGATGATGGCCGCCTGCACCGCCGTCAGGGCGATGCCCATGTCCGGCATCACGAAATAGATGTAGAACAGCAGCACGATGATCGGGATGCCGCGCAGCAGGTTGATCACGCCCGCGCTGAACTTGGACAGGTATTTGTTGCCGGAGACGCGCATCAGCGCCCACACCAGCCCCAGCAGCGTGGACAGGACCAGCGACCCGAGCGTCACCAGGATGGTGAGCTTGGCGCCCTGCAACAGGATCGGCAGGTATTCCGCCGCGTCTTTGAAGAATTCCGTCATGACTCGATTCACCCCAACTGGGCCGCCTCCGGAAACCCGGGGACGCGGCCGGTCCGCGCGCCAGGGCGCGCAGTCCGGGCGGACGCCTGCCGCGGCGCCACGCCCGCCATCAAACGGCCGTCAGCCGCCCAGCCCCCACTTCTTCAGGATCTGGTCGATGGCGCCATCGGCCTTGAGCTTGGCCAGCGCCTTGTTGATGCGTTCGAGCAAGGCGGTGTCGTCCTTGCGCGTGGCCAGGCCCAGGCTGCCCATGACGGTGGGCTGGTAGGACTGCGCCATCTTCAGGTTGGGATAGTTGCCCTGGGTCAGGATGTAGGCGGCGATGGGATAGTCCATGAACCCGCCCTGGATGCGGCCGGCGTTGGCGTCGCGCATCATGTCCGGCGGATTGTCGTAGAGCTTCACCTCCTTGAACACGCCGCTCTTCTGGATCGGCTCGACAAATGCGGTGCCGACCTGCACCCCCACCGTCATGCCCTTCATGTCGGCGAATGACTTGTATTCCTTGTTGTCGCTCTTGAGCACCATCAGGCCTTCGCCATAGCGATAGACCGGCTCCGAGAAACTCACCACCTGCTGGCGCTGCGGCGTGATGAACATGGCCGCCGAGACGATGTCGATGCGCTTGGAAGTCAGCGAACCGATCAGCGCCGAAAACGCCATGGGCTCGATCTGCACCTCGAAGCCAGCCTCCTTGCCGACCGCTTTAACAATATCGACCATCACCCCCTCGATGGAGTTGGTCTTGGTGTCAAGAAAAGTGAACGGACTGCCGGTGGGCGTGGATCCCACCTTCAACACCGTCTGGGCCTGCGCGGCCGTGGCCGTGGACAATGCTGCGAATACAGAGACAACCAGAGTCTTGAATTTCATGACATTTCCTCATCTAGGCAAAGCGTTCCGGAGCGTGCCCGGAAGGCGGATGATCCCCAGTGTCATCGCGCCGATTCACTGCCCGCGCGCTCAAGGCGGCGGTTGCGTCATATCCCCCGCGGCTTGATTGATATTCGAGATGGCCCAGATGACTTCGGTCACCTGCGAGCCGGGATTGCGCCAGCGCCGCGGCGTGCTGCTGGCATAGCAGAAACTGTCGCCCTCCTTGAGCAGCACGACGCGGTCGCCCACCCAGAGTTCGAGCGCGCCCTTGAGCACCACGCCGATCTGCTCGCCCTGCCCGGTCACGAACAGTTCGTTGCCGGTCGAGCCGCCGGGCTCGATGGTGGCGCGGCACAGGTCCATGCTGCGGCACGCGGGCGGCGTGTACATCTCCTTGACGATGCCTTTCTCGCGCAGGTCGATATAGCGGTGCGTGCCGGCGCGGGCGACGCGGCCGCCGTCCTCGCCTTCGGTGTGCTCGGCGTTGCGCAGCAAGGCGTTGACCGACACGCCGAACTCGCGCGCCAGTTGGTGCAGCGTCTTGACCGACGCGGAGCTCAGCCCGCGCTCGATCTGGCTGAGCAGCCCCAGCGACATGCCGCAGGCCTGCGCCACGTCCGCCAGCGAGCGGCCCTGCTGCTTGCGCAACTGGCGCAACTGCTGGCCCAGCCACATGTCGACGGCGGACTCAGGGCGACCCGCCGCCAGCGCTGGCTTGGAGAGCGCGGCGGCATCACGCGGCACGGGAGAGGATCGGCTCATATGAAAATTTCATTTTTATGTAATTTTCAATACTAAGGAGCGCGCCGAGTCGCTACAACCTAGGAGCATCCCTAGGCTGATCGGGTCTTGGAAAATGGGAAAAGGCTTGCGAAGAAAGCCGGGCTTGAGTGGGGGGGGGGGCGGGGGGGGATGCGCCTGCCGGCTCAGGAAGCCTTGGGCTTGGACCCGCGGCGGCGCTTGGCGGGCAGCGGCGGCAACGGCTCGCCGGCCAGCTCGGCCAGGAAGCGCTCGTCGGCGAGCGACAGCCACCCCTGGGCGCGGGCCGACTCGATCAGCTCGGGACGTCGCGCAACGGTCAACGCCAGCGAGCGTTCACGGCGCCAGCGCGAGATGTTGGCATGGTGGCCGCTGAGCAGCGGCGCCGGCACGGGCGCGCCCTCGTAGACTTCGGGGCGCGTGTAATGCGGGCTGTCCAGCAGGCCGGACAGCGTGTCGTTGAAGGAGTCCTGCAGCGCGGAGTCGCCGTCGTTCAGCACGCCCGGCAACAGGCGCACCGCGGCGTCGATCACGGCCAGCGCCGCGATCTCGCCGCCGGACAACACGAAGTCGCCCAGCGAGATTTCGTGGGTGACACAACGCTCGATGAAGCGCTGGTCGACCCCTTCGTAGCGACCGCAGATGAGAATCAGGCCGTCGCTGGCAGCCAGCGCCTCGGCGCCGGCCTGATCGTAACGCTTGCCCACGGGCGCGAGCAGCGCCACCGGGGCCGGCCCCAGGCCTTGGGCCGCGCGCGCCGCCTGGGCGGCGCTGACGGCGGCTTCCAGCGGAGCCGCCATCATCACCATGCCGGGGCCGCCGCCATAGGGGCGGTCGTCCACGGTACGGTGGGGATCAGTGGTGAAATCTCGCGGATTCCACGCATGCAGCGCCCACCGGCCCTGGGCATGGGCCCGGCCGGTGACGCCGAAGTCGCGCACCACCCCGAACATCTCGGGAAAGAGCGTCACGACATCGATGCGCATCAGAGATCCGCGGGCCAGTCGCTGTCGATGCGGCGCGCGGCCAGATCGACGGCTTGGATGTGCGCGCGCACGAACGGAACGAGCATTTCGGCGGGCTTTCCCTTGGCGTTCAGCAAGGTTTCGGGGCCGTCGGCTCCGACCTTCTGGCGCAAGACCTTCAAGACGGCGTGAGCGCCGTTATCCAGGACCTCGTCCACCACACCAATGAGCGCGGCGTCGCCATCCGCCGTGGTATACAGCGAACAGCCAATGAGATCGACCCAGTAGTATTCGTCTTCTTCGGGCGCGGGGAAGGAACCCCGCGGCGCCTGCACGGAATAACCGCGCAGCGCTTCGGCCTGGTCACGGTCGGCGATGCCGGCCAACTGGGCCACCACGGTGGCGCCCTGCGAACGGACTTGCACGACCTTGTATGCGACAGGCGCAGACGCGACAGCGCCCCGCGCCAATTCAGGCACAGGGCGAGTCAACCACCATTGAGAAGCTGAGAGCAGCACTTCGGCATTGGCCGAATGCGGCTGCACCTTGACCCAGCCTTTCACACCGTAGGCCGCACTGATGCGGCCCAACTCGATCAAGTCCGCAGGCGCCGCGTTGGAATGTGCGGCATCAGACATGTATCGGGCTATCGGTTTCGTACAGCGTAGCTAGAAACTAGCAGGGTTCAGGCGTGCGACGCAGGCATTAAGCCGCGGCGGAAACCTTGGCCGAGTAGTCCTTGACCAGACGCTCGACGGCCGGCGACAGCTGGGCGCCGTTGCTGGTCCAGTGTTGCACGCGATCCAGCGCGATGCGCAGGTTTTCCGCGCCTTCGTTGCCGACGGGGTTGTAGAAACCCACGCGCTCGATGAAACGGCCGTCGCGACGGTTACGCGAATCGGTGGCCACCAGGTTGTAGAACGGACGCTTCTTGGACCCACCGCGGGCCAGGCGAATCACCACCATAGGTAATCCCTTGAATTAGTTGTGAAAAACGGGAAATTCTAGCACTTAAACAAGCCGACTGGCAAATGCGCATGCTGAATATCGGAAGGCGCGGCGCGATTTATACGCGAAAACACCACATATGCACCACATACGGGTATTCTACAAAATCCGGGCAGGAGCCCGCCGCAGACAGAGTGTAGCCCGTCACGGGCCGCCGTGCTGCGCCGGGGCGCATGAAAATCGCCCGGCGGCGTTGCCATCCGGGACGCGCCGCCCGACCGGCACCCTTTGCAAGTGCGTGTGAAGCATTTCCCCGATTGGAGAGATCGGAATGTCATCCTACGCCACATCCGCAAGCCCGCTCCCCCCGGCCGCGCCGCAACGGTGTTGCCCTTCCCCGCCCTCACGCACCGCATGCCCGCGCGAACGTCCCCGTTTTCGCAGGGGCTGATCGCGCCCTGTTTCTCCCCAGCGTTTTCCCACAACTTCCTCTACCGGAGGGTGCTACACCATGAAGAACCGTAAAACTGTCTTCACCCCTGTCGCGCGCCTGGCGGCAACAGGTTTGCTGGCGGGCATGCTGGCGCTGCCGGTGGCGGCCCAGGCCCGGGTGGTCGGCGCCGCGTTGACCACCGCCACCGGCAAGGTCACCGCGGTGGATCCCGCCACCCGCACCATCACCCTGCAGGGCGCCAATGGCAACGTAGTGGATATCCAGGCCGGATCTAACGTGCGCAACTTCAAGCAAATCAAGCCGGGCGATTCGCTTACGTTGGACTATTACGAATCGGTCGCCATCGACGTGCGGCGCGCGGGTTCCGGCGCGCCGGAGGTGGTCACCGAGACCGCCGCCACGCGTAGCGCCAAGGGCGCCAAGCCGGGTGGCGCGATGGGCCGGCAGACCACCATCACCGCGGAAATCTGGCACATCAACAAGAGCGCCAATCTCGTGACACTGAAGGGTCCGCAAGGCGGCCTGCGCACGATCCAGGTGCAGGACCCCGCCTTGCAGGCCCGGTTGGCGCAGCTCAAGGAAGGCGACCTGGTGGACTTCACCATCACGCAAGCCGTGGCAGCGGCGATTCATAAATAAGGCGCGACGAGCGCCGACAAAAAAGGCCAGCCTGGGGAGAGGCTGGCCTTTTTCATGTGTCGCGCGCAACTGCGTGGCTAGCGGCGGCGCAGGAAATGCACGCCGCGACCGTCGGCCTCGTGTTGCGCGACCAGCACGTTGCCGGTCTGGCGCGAAAAGGCCTGGAAATCGCGGATGGCGTTGCGGTCGGTGGTGACGACACGCAGCACCTGCCCGCTTTCCATCTGCGCCAAGGCTTTCTTGGCGCGCAGGATGGGCAAGGGGCAGGTCAGGCCGCTGGCATCCACCTCCTGGTCGAACGACGGCGCCGTGGCGCCTGACGCGTTGTCCATGTCAGAGGCGCTCATCGACCCACTTCTGCACGCTGGCGATCGCGGCGGGCAGCGCCGCCAGATCGGTGCCGCCGCCCATGGCCATGTCCGGACGACCGCCGCCCTTGCCGCCCACCTGGCTGGCGACGAAGCCCACCAGGTCGCCGGCCTTGATGCGGTTGGTCAGGTCGGCCGTGACGCCGCCGACGACGCTGATCTTGCCGTCGGCCGAGCCGGTGGCCAGCAGCACCACGGCGGGCTTGAGGCGGTCTTTCAGGTTGTCGACCATGCCGCGCAGGGCCTTGGGGTCGACGTCGCCGATGCTGGCGGCCAGCAGCTTGATGCCCTTGACCTCGACGGCCGCGGAGCTGGCCAGGTCATTGCCGGCGCTGGCGGCGAGCTTGCTGCGCGATTGTTCCAGGTCTTTCTCGAGCTGCTTGACCTGGTCCTGCACCTGCGCGATGCGGGCCGGCAGGTCGGCCGGCGTGCTGCGCAGCATGCCGGCCACCTGGGCCAGCAACGCGCTCTGGTTCTGCACCCAGGCCAGGGCGTTGTCGCCCGTGATGGCCTCGATACGGCGCACGCCGGCAGCCACGCCGCCTTCGGACACGATCTTGAACAGGCCGATGTCGCCGGTGCGGCTGACGTGGGTGCCACCGCACAGTTCACGCGAGAAACCGATGTCGAGCACGCGCACGGTGTCGCCGTACTTTTCGCCGAACAGCGCCATGGCGCCGCCCTTGACGGCGTCATCGTAGGCCATGACCTGAGCCACGGTGGGCTGGTTGGCGAGGATCTCGGCATTGACGATGGCCTCGACGCGAGCGATCTGCTCGGCCGTCAGGGGCGCGTCCTGCGCGAAGTCGAAACGGGTCTTGTCGGGGTCGACCAGCGAGCCGCGCTGCTGTACGTGCGCGCCCAGCACCTGGCGCAGGGCCTTGTGCATCAAATGGGTGGCCGAGTGGTTGCGCACGGTGCGGGCGCGGCGCACCGCGTCCACGCGCGCCAGCACTGTGTCGCCGACCGCCAGCTTGCCCTCTTCCAGCGTGCCGTGATGGCCGAACACGCCGGACTGGATCTTGAGCGTGTCGCCCACGGCGAAACGCACGCCGACCGCTTCGAGCAGGCCGGTGTCACCGACCTGGCCGCCGGACTCGGCGTAGAACGGGGTGGCGTCCAGCACCACCACGGCGCTCTGGCCGGCCTGCACCTGCTGCACCTGGGTGCCGTCGACGTACAGGGCCGTGACCTTGACGTTGTCGAGTTCGAGCTTTTCGTAGCCTTCGAAACGCGTTTCCGCGCCTTCGTAGCTCAGGCCTTCGGCCATCTTGAACTTGCCGGCCGCGCGCGCCTGGTCGCGCTGGCGTTCCATGGCGACTTCGAAGCCGGCCATGTCGACGTCGACTTCGCGTTCGCGGCAGATGTCGGCGGTCAGGTCTACCGGGAAGCCGTAGGTGTCGTACAGCGTGAACAGCGTGGTGCCGTCCAACTGGCCGCCCTTGGGCACGTTGGCCAGCGCGCCGTCAAGGATGCGCATGCCGTGTTCCAGCGTTTCGCCGAAGCGCTCTTCTTCCTGCTTGAGCACCTGCGCCACGCGCTCGGCGGTGGCAGCCAGCTCGGGATAGGCTTCGCCCATCTCGGCGACCAGGTCGGGCACCAGGCGGTGGAAGAACGGCTTGGTCTGGCCCAGCTTGTAGCCGTGGCGCAGCGCGCGGCGGACGATGCGGCGCAGCACGTAGCCGCGGCCTTCGTTGCTGGGGATGACGCCGTCGACGATCAGGAACGAGCAGGCGCGGATGTGGTCGGCGATGACCTTGAGCGAATTGTTCGCAAGGTCCTTGACGCCGGTTTCGCGCGCGGCGGCGGCGATCAGGTTCTGGAACAGGTCGATTTCGTAGTTGGAGTGGACGTGCTGCAGCACGGCCGCGATGCGCTCCAGGCCCATGCCGGTATCGACACAGGGACGCGGCAGGCGCGGCATGTTGCCGGCGGCGTCGCGCTCGAACTGCATGAACACCAGGTTCCAGATCTCGATGTAGCGGTCGCCGTCTTCCTCGGGCGATCCCGGGGGGCCGCCCCAGATCTCGGGGCCGTGGTCGTAGAAGATTTCCGAGCACGGGCCGCAGGGACCGGTGTCGGCCATCTGCCAGAAGTTGTCCGACGCGTAGCGGGCGCCCTTGTTGTCGCCGATGCGGATGATGCGCTCGGCCGGCACGCCGACTTCCTTGGCCCAGATGTCATAGGCCTCGTCGTCTTCCTGGTAGACGGTGACCCAGAGCTTCTCGGCCGGCAGCTTGTAGACCTGCGTCAGCAGTTCCCAGGCGTACTGGATGGCGTCGCGCTTGAAGTAGTCGCCAAAGCTGAAATTGCCCAGCATTTCGAAGAACGTATGGTGGCGGGCGGTGTAGCCCACGTTCTCCAGGTCGTTGTGCTTGCCGCCGGCGCGCACGCTGCGCTGCGACGACGTGGCACGCGTGTACGACCGCGATTCCTTGCCCGTGAAGACGTCCTTGAACTGGACCATGCCCGAATTGGTGAAAAGCAGGGTCGGATCGTTGCCCGGCACGAGCGACGACGAAGGAACGATGGTGTGTCCCTTGGACTTGAAGAATTGCAGGAACTGCTGGCGAATCTCGGAGGATTTCATCGTGGATGAAGCAGAATTTAGGCGAATCTTTGATTATAGAGGGTTGTCGGCGCCTTGCGCCGTCGGGGACGACCCGCAGGCGTCGCGGCCTTCCTGGAGCGGACGCGACGCGCGGCGCGCCCGCGCCGCCAGCCGCCCGCCGCGGAACACCAGGGCGTCCCAGCAGCCGGCCAACACCAGATAGGGGTCACGACGCGCGTAAGGCAGCACTCGCATGCCGCCGGGATCGACGCCGAAAATGGCCGGCACAGGCTGGTCCGGCGCGAATTGCAGCCAGATTTCGCGGCCGTCGTCGAACACCTGCAACGGCGCCACGGCCGGATCGCCGGAGAGCCGCCAACCGAAATCGTACTCCCGCGACGCGGCCGCGGCCGACCGCCAGGCCGCCTCGGTCGCCGGCCGAGCGGACGGCCAGGCCGCGCATCCAGCCAGGCCCGCCAGCCCCGCCGCCAGGAAGAATCTTCGTACCATCCACGCCACCCTCGTAAAGACGGCGGCCCGGAAGCGGACCGCACCGCCATCATGGTGCAGGCGTGCCGGCCATCCTCACAGACCGGCATGTACGCAGGGAGCAATCCATCCCTCCCCCGCCGGCGCCGCGCAACCTCGCCCCCCCTCCGCGCCGAGGGTCACGGGCATGAAAAAAGCCCGGTTCGGAAACCGGGCTTTCGGATGGCCGGGCGGCGCCGGGGCGCCTGCCCGACGGGCCTGCGATCAACGCTGCGTGGCGATGGCGCGGGCCTGGTTGGCGGCGTTGTTCAGCGCCGACACCGGCGGCGTCTTGCCTTCCAGCGCGTCGTTGAGTTGCTGGTTGAACACGGGCTCGATGCGGTCGTAGTTGGCCATGCGGAAACCGCGGCTGTTGGCGACCGGGCGGGTGCTCATCGAGGCCACCACGGCTTGCGCGCCGGGGATGCTCTTGTAGAACGACACGTCCGAGGCGCGGAACGCGGCTTCGGTCAGCGGCAGGTAGCCGGTGCGCTGATGCCATTCCGCCGCGATCACGGGCTTGGACAGCCAGGCCAGGAACTGCGCCGTGGCCTTTTCCTCGTCCTTGGGACGACCATCCAGGGCCCACAGGGCCGAGCCGCTCACGAACGGCTGGCCGCCGGTCTGGGTGGCCTGGTCGTAATAAGGCAGCGGCGCCACGCCGAAGGCCAGCGACTTGGTGTTCAGGAACTGGCCAAACGAGCCCGAGTTGCCCGTCAGCACCGCGCATTCGCCCTTGGCGAACAGCTTGTCGGCGCTGTTGTCGGCGGTGTGCGCCATGAACAGCAGCGAACGCTTCCAACTGACCATCAGCGAGATGTGGCGCATGTAGAGCGTGTCGAACTGCATCGCCGGCGCCGCGCTCTTCTTGGTGACCGCGTCCAGGCCGTTGTTGTTGCTGGTGTACTGCTGGTTGTTTACCGGCGCCAGGTTTTCCAGGTGAATCGAGACCTGGTCGCTGGAGGCGTAGGGACAGTCGAGGTCGGCCACGTCGCGCAGCTTCAACAGCTCGCCCTGCAGGCCGGTCCAGGTGCGGGCGGGCTTGTTGGGATCGAGGCCGGCCTTCTTGTAGGCGGCGGTGTTGTAGAACATCACCGGCACTTCGGCCATCCAGGGGAACGCCAGCAGGCGGCCCTTGCCGTCGCGCACGAAGCTGCTGGTGGCCGGCACGAACCAGTTCAGGTCCTTGACCGGATACTTGGCCAGCAATTCGTACATCGGCAGGATGGCCTTGTGTTCAGCCACGACTTCCGGCGAGTGGTTGTCGTTCAACTGCACCAGGTTGGGGGCCTTCTTGGCCTTGACCGCTGCGGTGGCTTCCTGCTGCAGTTGCGCCTGCGAGGCGAAGGCGCGCAGGGTCACTTTGACCTGGTCCTGCTCCTTGTTGTACTGCTTGGCGAGCTTCTCGAACTCGGCCTTGTTGGCGTCCGGCAGCGTGTGCCAGACCTGGATTTCGACGGGGGCGGCATGGACCGCGCCCGCGACCGCCATGGCGGCGCCAAAGACCCATGTGCGCCGGCTGGCGAACATCGCGCGGGCAATGCCCGCCAATTGCAATTTCTTCATAGGTTCATAGACCAAGAAAAGGGAATTCCGGTTCTGGACGACGTCCGCTCAGCAGGTCGGCCAGTGCCCGGCCCGAGCCGACGCCCATCGTCCAGCCGAGAGTACCGTGTCCGGTATTGATATACAAATTGGGAATGCGGCTGCGGCCGATGATGGGCACGTTCGAGGGAGTGGACGGGCGCAGGCCCGACCAATAGCTGACGCGCTCGAAATCGAGCGCGTCGGGAAAGAGTTCGCGGGCCAGCCGCGTCATGGCTTCGCAGCGACCGGTATTCAGGCCGCGCGAATAGCCGGACAGCTCGGCCGTGCCGGCCATGCGCAGGCGGTCGCCCAGGCGCGAGAACACCACCTTGTGGCTGCTGTCGGTCAGGCTGACCGTGGGCGCGCCACCGGGGTTCAGGACCGGGAAGGTCGCCGAATAGCCCTTGGCGGGGTAGACGTTGCAGGGGATGCCGAGCGGGCGCAGCAGCGACGGGCTGAAACTGCCCATGGCCACCACGTAGGCGTCGGCCGCCAGGGCGCCGTAGCGGCCGTCGGGCTCGATCAGTTCGACGCCGCTGACCGCCCCGGCTTCGGTGATGAGCCGGGTGACGCGGGTGCTGTAGCGGAATTCGACGCCGGCGCGCGCGCAGCGTTCGGCCAGCGCGACGGTGAACAGATGCACGTCGCCGCTTTCGTCCTCGGGGGTGTAGTCGCCCCCGACGATGGTGTTGCGATGCGGCGCCAGGGCCGGTTCGATGGCGATGACCTCGTCCGTCGAGACGACGCGGCGCTCGACGCCGAAATCGCGCATCAGGCCGGCAGCGCGCTGCGAGTTCTCGAATTCGTGCTGGTCGCGGTAGAAATTCAGGATGCCGCGCTCGAGGTGGTCGTATTCGATGCCCAGCTCGGCGCGCATGCCGCGCAGCGTGGCGCGGCTGTATTCGGCCATGCGGACCATGGCGCGGATGTTCGGCGCCAGGCGGCCCGGCAGGCACTCGCGCAGGAAGGCCAGGCCCCACATCCACTGGCGCCAGTCCAGTTGCGGGCGGAACAGCAGCGGCGCATTGTCCTGGAACATCCACTTGAGCAGCTTCAGGGGCGCCTGCGGATTGGCCCAGGGCTCCGCATAGGAAACCGAAATCTGTGCGCCGTTGGCGAGGCTGGTCTCCTGGGCGGGTCCGGTGCAGCGGTCGATGACCACGACGTCGTGGCCGGCCTGGCTCAGCCACCAGGCGCTGGAGATTCCGATGATGCCGCTACCCAATACCGCTACTTTCATGCCCGCATTGCTCCCTGCGTACCCGCTGAGCCCGCGGACACGATGTCCGCCTCCCGCGGCAAGCCGCTGCCAAGATGACACCGCAGTTTACCCCGGCGCCCCGCCCCCGCCTACGGCCGATTCCATCAAAAAAAGGGAAGGAACCCGCCACCGCCGGATTGCTTCCCTTTTGCGTCATGCGCCGTCCTGCTGATTCAGGGCGCGGCCTTTGCCAGATCGGCCTCGGACGTGAAGGCATCGGCGTAGAACTCTTCCGGAGGCAGGCCGCACTGGGCGCTGAATTCGCGCCGGGCGGCGTCCACCATCGGCGGCGCGCCGCAGGCGTAGACCTGATGGCCCGACATGTCGGGGATGTCCTGCAGCACGGCCTCGTGGACGAAGCCGTCACGGCCGGTCCAGCCGTCTTCCTCGAGCGCGTTCGACACCACGGGCACGTAACGGAAATCCGGCAGGTCGCGGGCCCACGACTTCGCCAGTTCGTCCATGTACAGGTCGCGCGGGCGGCGGCCGCCCCAGTACAGCGAGACCGGCCGGCGGATGTTCTTGTGGATCATGTGCTCGACGATGGCCTTGACCGGCGCGAAGCCGGTGCCGCTGGCCAGCAGGATGATCGGCTTGTCGCTGTCTTCGCGCAGGAAGAACGAACCGAACGGGCCTTCCAGGCGCAGGATCTCGCGCTCTTTCATCTGCGTGTCGCCGGCGCCGAACACGTGGTCGGTGAACACGCCGCCCGGCAGGTGACGGATGTGCAATTCCAGCGGGCTGCCGGTGTGCGGCGCGCCGGCCATGGAATAGCTGCGGCGACGGCCATCCTTGAGGATGACTTCGATGTACTGGCCGGCGTAGTAGCGGAACTGCTCCGAGGCGGGCAATTGCAGCTTGAGCACGATCACGTCCGGCGCCGCGCGTTCCATCGTCTGCACACGCGAAGGCAACTTGCGGATCTGGATGTCGCTGGCCAGGCGCACTTCGGTGGACTCGACCACCAGATCGGAGGCGGGCCGGGCCTGACAGAACAGGGTGTAGCCATCGGCCAGTTCCTCGGGCGACAGGATCTGCGCGGGGTACTGGCCGGCGTCGAACTCCCCGGACACCACTTTGCCCTTGCAGGTGGAGCAGGCGCCGTTGCGGCAACTGTAGGGCAGCACGATGCCCGCGGCCAGGGCGCCGTCGAGCACGGTCTGGCCGGGCTCGACCGGGAATTGATGCTTGCTGGGTTGGATGATGACCTGGAAGCTCATGATGAAACGTATCAGGGGGGATCAGGGTTGACGGCGCTCGCGGGACCCGCCCGCGGCGCGCCGCCCGGCCCGGCCTCAGGCCGGGAACTTGCGGATTTCCTTGACGCGGTTGGCGTCGTCCACCAGCACGACCTGCGGCTTGTGGGTGGCGGATTCTTCTTCGGACATGGGACCATAGGTGCAGATGATCATCAGGTCGCCGACCTGCGCCCGGCGCGCGGCCGCGCCATTGAGCGAAATGATGCCGCTGCCGCGGGCCGCCTTGATGATGTAGGTGTCGAAGCGTTCGCCGTTGTTGATGTTGTAGAGCTCGATGCGTTCGAACTCGCGCATGCCGGCGGCGTCCAGCAGGTCTTCGTCGATGCCGCAAGACCCTTCGTAGTGCAGGTCGGCTTCGGTGACCGTGACGCGGTGCAGCTTCGCCCGCAGCATGATGCGTTGCATGATGGGAATATCCTGGTTTCGCGTGCCGGAACGCGAAGTGATGCGATGAATGCGAAACACCCGCGGATGGCGCGCACCTGCGGGCATGCAGCCGAACGGCACCCGGTTTTGCCGTCGGAAGCCGGTATTCTATAATTTTTGCCGCGACGGGACGGCCCGTTGCTGCGCTGGCCGCCACATGGCGGCATTTGCCATCGGCAACGACGGCATTGGCCATTGCCGCGGGCGCACCAATCCGGGGACGACCCCTCTCAAGTAGGAGTCGTCATGACCTGGATCATCCTCATCCTGGCCGGCCTGTTCGAAATCGTCTGGGCCGTCGGCCTCAAATACACGCACGGATTCACCCGCCTGGTGCCGTCGGCCGTCACTGTCGGCGGCATGCTCATCAGCTTCTGGCTGCTGGCGCTGGCGATGAAGACGCTGCCGCTGGGCACCGCCTACGCGGTATGGGTCGGCATCGGCACCGTCGGCGCCTTCGTGGCCGGCATCATCCTGTTCGGAGAATCCATCAGCTGGCTGCGCATCGCCAGCGTGGCATTGATCGTCGTGGGCCTGATCGGCCTCAAACTGTCCTCGGCCTGATCAGCGGGCGGATGCCGCCGCCCCGGCCGCCCGCCGGGGCGGCGACGGGCTAGAAATCCAGTTCGATCTCGACCGCGTCGCCCACCTTCAGGCGGGCGCCGGCCGGCGCATCGACAATCGCATTCTGGCCGAACACCACCCCGATCTCCAGATTGCGATAACCCGCCAGTGTGCGGCCCGGCTCGTCGTGCTGCACGGCGGTGCGCTGGTCGATGTCGGGAATCGAGCAGCGCGTGCAAGGCTTGACGAACGCCATGCTGACCGCGCCCGTGGTGATCATGGCGGTATGGTCTTCCTCGAAGGCCTCCCAGTCGCCCTGCACCACGATGTTGGGACGGAACCGATCCATCGGCACCGGGGCCACGCCCTTGGCCTGCAGGCGGGCATTCAGGTCATCGAGCGACGCCTGGTTCGCCACCAGCAACGGGAAGCCATCGGCGAAGCCGAAGAAGTGATCTCCCCCGAACGTCTGCGCCAGGTCTGGATGGCTTTCGGCCCACTTGTCGACCCATTCCGGCTTGGCGGGCCGCGTCGCGCCGGTGTCGACCTTGTACAGGCGACAAGGCGTCTTGAGGAAATCCGAGCACCACTGCGCCGCCGCCTCGCTCTCGCGGCGCGCGTCGAGCGTGTCCTTCCAGACGCCCACGCTTTCGACCCCGGGCTGCAGCGCCGAGCCGTCCAGCGGCACGTCCAGGTCGGGCATGCCGGGCGCCGAAAGCCGCAGCGTGTCGGCCGTGAGCGCCGTGCGGATCAAGGCCATGGCCGCCCACTGGCGCTGCGTCATGAAATGGCCGTCCGCCCCCACCAGCATCCAGCGACGGTCGTGGGCCAACCCGGCGCGGCCCACCGGCGACTCGGACAGGTCGATACCGGCACAGGATTTGACGGGGTAGATATGCAGACTGAGGATGCGGGCGGACATGGTGCGGCTTCCGGCAGGGAAAGACGGCAGAGCATAGCGGAACGACGAAAAAAAGCCCAGGCCGAACGGCCTGGGCTGCGGCGCACGCAAGCGGCGCGGGCGTTCTTTCCCTCACGGGAAAGCGCGCAGCGGGAACGGCATGGGTCGCCCCCGCGCGCGGCCGGCCAGGCCACGCCCCGACCAGCGCCGGCAAGCATCCGCCGCGGACAACGTGCCGCGCTAGCTGCCGACCAGCTTCAACGTATCGAGCGGCGTGACCGCCTTGAACGCCTTGCGGGTGGCGATGTGCTCGGGACGCGGGGTCAGTCCGTACTTGGGCGGCTCCAGCGTGTTTTCCATGCTGTTGTAGACCATGAACACGTTGGCGCGCGGCCACGGCGAGATGTTGCTGTTCGAACCGTGCATGGTGTTGCAGTCGAAGAACACCACCGAGCCGGCCTTGGCCGTCATGGTGCGGATGCCGCCCTGCTCGACCAGCAACTGCAGGCTGACAGGATCCGGCACGCCGTATTCCTGCTTTTTCAGCGACTGCTTGTAGTGCTCGTTCGGCGTTTCGCCGACGCACGAGATGAACTGCCGGTGCGAACCCGGCACCAGCATCAGCGGGCCGTTGCAATCATTGTTCTCGGTCAGCAGCACCGAGCAACTGAGCGCGCGCATCGACGGCATGCCGTCTTCCACGTGCCAGGTCTCGAAATCCGAGTGCCAGTAGAACTCCTTGCCCTTGAAGCCGGGCTTCATGTTGGCGCGGGACTGGTGGATGTAGACCTCGGAACCCAGGATCTGGCGCGCCACGTTGACCAGCCGCGGATCGCGCACCAGGCGCGCCAGCACGGGGTTGAGCACGTGCACCATGAAAATCGAGCGCACGGCGTTGCTGCCGGGCTCGGTGATCGACTCTTCGCGGCGGATGATCGACGGGTCGCGCGTCATGCGCTCGACCTCGGCCGACAGCGCCCGCACTTCGGCTTCGGAGAACACGTCCTCCAGCAGCAGGAAGCCATCGCGCTCATAGCTGCCGACCTGTTCGCCGCTCAGGGCGTTGGCGTACTTGCCTTCTCCGTAGACCACCGGATCCTGGCGGGAAATGATGGCGGAACTGCGATCCGTACGGGAGGCGTACGGATCCTGCGCAGGTGAGATCATGCGAACCTCCTTGTATCAGGCCGCTTGGGCTTCGGCTTCAGGCAGGGCGTAGACGCCCTCTTTGTCGTGCACTTCCTGGCCGGTCAGCGGCGGGTTGAAGACGCAGATGACGCGCAGCGGCTCCTTGCCGCCGCACAGCCAGTGCTCGTCATGCTCGTTCAGCGCGTAGACCACGCCCGGGCCGAGTTCATACTTCTTGCCGTCGGCAATCGTCTCGATGGAGCCGTCGCCCTCGATGCACCACACCGCCTCCAGGTGATTCTTGTAGTGGATGTGGGTGCGACCGCCCGGAAAGATGGTGGTCTCGTGGAAGGAAAAGCCCATGCCGTCCTTCTTGAGCAGCACGCGGCGGCTGACCCAGGTATCGGTGCGGACTTCGTCGGCGGTGCCGATCACATCTTTGACATTGCGTACGATCATTGACGTTTTCCTCCAAATTTCAGGATGCGGGCGGACTGCCCCTCTTCGGCCAGCGCGTCGGCCACGCTGGCCTCGATCACTTCCAGGCCCTTGGACAGCAGTTCTTCCTCGATGGTCAGGGCCGGCAGCAGCTTGAGCACTTCGTCATGCGCGCCCGAGGTCTCGATGACCACGCCGCGCTTGAAGGCGTTGGCGGCGATGCGGTTGGACAGCGCCGGGGTGGCATTGCTGACCAGGCCCTGGATCAGGCCGCGGCCACGCACCGACAGGCCGGCGTTGGGATAGCTGTGCACCAGGTTTTCCAGCCAGTCGCGCACCAGGCGCTCCTTGCGCTGGATCTCGGCGGTGAACGCGGTGTTGGTCCAGTAGGTTTCCAGCGCCTGGGTGGCGGTGACGAAGGCCAGGTTGTTGCCGCGGAAAGTGCCGCTATGGGCGCCGGGCTTCCAGACGTCCAGCTCGGGCTTCATCAGCACCAGCGACATCGGCAGGCCAAAGCCCGACAGCGACTTGGACAGCGTGATGATGTCGGGGCGGATGCCGGCGGCCTCGAAGCTGAAGAAGGTGCCGGTGCGGCCGCAGCCGACCTGGATGTCGTCCACGATCAGCAGCATGTCGTGGCGCTTGCAGAGCTTGTCCAGTTCCTTGAGCCAGCGCAGCGTGGCGACATTGACGCCGCCCTCGCCCTGCACCGTCTCGACGATGACGGCGGCGGGCTTGTCCATGCCGCTGCTGGGATCTTCCAGCATGCGCTCCAGGTAGGCCATGGTGTCCACGTCCGGGCCGAAGTAGCCGTCATAGGGCATGAAGGTGGTGTTGGCCAGCGGGTAGCCGGAGGCGTCGCGGAACTTCATGTTGGCGGTCACCGCCAGCGAGCCGCCGCTGACGCCGTGAAAGCCGTGCGTGAAGGAAATCACATTGGGACGCCCCTTCACCTGGCGCGCGATCTTGAGCGCCGCCTCGACCGCGTTGGTGCCGGTGGGGCCGGTGAACTGCAGGGTGTATTGCCAGTTGCGCGGCTTGAGCAGCACGCGGTCGACCGCCTCGAGGAAGCTTTTCTTGGCGCTGGTGGCCATGTCCAGGCCATGCACCACGCCGTCCGCCTGCACGTACTCGAGCAGCTTTTCCTTGAAGATGGGATTGTTGTGGCCGTAGTTCAACGTGCCGGCGCCGCTGAAGAAGTCGATGTACTCGCCACCGTCCTCATCCACCAGCGTCGATCCCCTGGCCTGGCTGAAGATCACGGGAAACGACCGGATATAGCCCCGTACTTCCGACTCCATCCGGTCGAAGATTTTCAAGTCCATGTGATTATTCCTCCCTTTCATCTCATAAGTTGACAGACGGCCAGATCCCCTCCGCATGCGCGCCATGCGCATCCGGATGCGTCAAAGCCATCCCGGTTTTCGACAGGTCCGCGTTGCCGCCTAGGGAGCGGGCAAGGTGAACGGGCCTATCCTCAACAACATCTCGTCGTCATGGTCCGCGCCGCCGAACAGTTGCCGGTCGAAGAACGGCTGCTCGGAGACGTGGGCGCCCAATTCGCCGGCCAGGCCGGCGAAGGTGCGGCGCGAGGCCTGGTTGTCAGGCGCCACCGTGGTTTCAAGATGACGAACATGCGCGAGCCCCTCGCGTTGCAAGAGCGCCCGAAGCATGGCGCGGCCTAACCGTTGGCCGCGTGCGCGGGTGTGCACGGCGACCTGCCAGACGAACAACACGTCGGGCCGGTCGGCAAGCACGTAAGCGGAGATAAATCCATCGATGCGTCCTCCGGCGCTTTCGGCCAGGACGCAGGTGCCGCGGTTGTGCTCGCACAGGAGCAGGTACGCGTATAGGGAATTGAGGTCGAGTGGCGGGCACTCGGAAATGAGCTGGTGGATCGCGGCGCCGTCCTTGCGGCGGGGCTCACGCAACAGATGCGTTTTGCTGCCCGCCGCCGGCGCCACGGCACTTGAGTTCGTAATGGTGTCGTGCAGTTCGTTTGCTCTCATACAACCAATCCTGATTCGGGAGGCGCGCCACCGGTGGGCACCTCGAGGATGGGCGACGACGCGTCGCCCTGGGGTTCCGTCGCCACCCCGCGCTCTTCTTCCATGAGCGCGACGATGCGCTCGAGCGACAGGGTGATGGTGGCCTGCTCCAGCTCCGGCAACGCGTTGAGCGCGTCGGCCAGGTGCTTTTGCAGCGGCGACGGCGCCTGCTGCGCGACCTCGCGGCCGGCGTCGGTGGCAGTCACGAAAACAATGCGGCGGTCTTCACGGCCGCGTTCGCGGCGGATCAGGCCCTTGTCCTCCAGGCGGTCGAGAATGCCGACGACCGTGCTGGGGCTGACATGGATCTCGCGGCTGATCGCCGTGGCCGTCATCGGCCCATTGGCAATGACCGTGCGCAGGCACATCAGCTGCGGCGCGGTGATATGACTCACCGCCGACAACTGGCGCGAATGCAACGCGATGGATCGTGTGATCCGGCGCAGCGCCCGCAGGATGCGCAGGTCATATTGCTGCGCGGGGTCGGTTACGGTCTGTTTATTCATGACTGAATTAGTTCAGCTAAATTGATTTCTATACGAATGATATGGGTGACCTATCCCCGTGTCAAACCGGATCGACCCTCATTTTGTAATCATTTCCGCGCATTCCGTCGTCAAGTCGCCGGGGCGTTCCCGGGAACGGCGGTCGTTACGATTTGCGGGAATCGTTCTACATTTCGCAAATAAAACATCTGTTTTATTTTTATCCAGACAGCGGTAGCATTTGTTTTATTCCTTTCACTTTTTCCGCCATGATCGCGCCCCTGCAAGACCACCTGCGCCGCCTCAGCGCCACCCTGCCCGCCGAATTGCAGCGCGCGGCGCATTGGGTGCTGGCCAATCCGGCCGAAGTGGGACTGTGGTCGATGCGCCGGCAGGCGCAGGCAGTGGGCGTCTCCCCCGCCACCATGCTGCGCCTGGCGCGCGCTGCCGGGCATGACAGCTACGAGGCCTTCCGCGCGCCATTCCAACGCGCTTTGGCCGGCGCCGCCGACAACGGCTTGCGCGAGCGCGCGGCGCGTCTGCAGGCCGCGCACGCCCACCCGGCCGGCGGCACGGGGCAGGATGCGCTGACGCAATGGCAGACGGCGGCCCTGGCCTCGGTCTGGCAAGCCAACGACGCGATGGCGTTCGACGCCGCCGTCGATACCTTGCTGCGGGCGCGCCAGGTCGGCTTCCTGGGGACGCGCTCGGCCTTCGGCGTCGCCTTCCAGATGCGCTATGCCTACCACCTGCTGCGCCGCAACGGCATCCTGATCGATGGTTTGGGCGGCGCCGCGGCCGAGGATGCCGACAGCCTGCAGGCCGGCGACGCCCTCGTGGTGATATCGCAGGCCCCTTATCCGACCGCGACGGTGCGCCTGACCCGCGAGATCGCCGCCCGCGGCGTCGCCGTGCTGGCGCTGACCGACAGCGACACCAGCCCGGTGGCGCGGGCCGCCCGCCATGTGTTGCGCTTCACCCGTCCCGCCGACACCGGGCCGGATGACGGCGAGGCGCGGGATCCCGCGTCCTTCTTCCACAGCACCGCGGGTCTGCTGGGCCTGGCCGAACACCTGATCGCGCGGCTCGCGGCCCGCGGCGGCGAGGCGGTGCTGCAACGCCTGGACGAGATCGAGGCGCGGCTGCAGGCCGACGGCGCCTATTGGCGCGAGCCGCCGCGCGGGCGCAGCGCGGCGCCGGCTCCGGAATGACCCCGCCGCGCGCCGCTTCCCACCTCTTCGCCATCCGTCATCCGCCCTTCCCGCTCCGGAGTTCCTCATCATGACCCATACCCGAGTCCTTCATCGTTCCCTGCGCAGCACGCCCCCGGTCGCGGTCCGCGGCCAGGGCGCCTGGCTCTATGACCAGGACGGCCGCGCCTATCTGGACGGTTCGGGAGGCGCCGCGGTCTCGTGCCTGGGGCACAACCATCCCGACGTGCAGGCCGCGATGCACGCGCAGATCGACGCGCTGGCCTATGCCCACACCAGCTTCTTCACCACCGAGGTCGCCGAGCGGTTGGCCGCGACGCTGGTCGCCGACGCGCCGGCCGGCACCTCGCATGCGTACTTCGTCTCCGGCGGCTCGGAGGCGATCGAGGCCGCGCTGAAGATGGCGCGCCAGTACTACGTCGAGATCGGCCAGCCCCAGCGCCGCCACATCGTGGCCCGGCGCCAGAGCTACCACGGCAACACGCTGGGCGCGCTGGCGGTGGGCGGCAACGCCTGGCGCCGGGCGCAGTTCGCGCCGCTGCTGATCGACGTGGCGCACGTGTCGCCGTGCTATGCCTACCGCGACCAAACGGCTGGCGAAACCGATGACCAATACGCCGAACGCCTGGCGCAGGAACTGGAGCAGACCTTCCAGCGTCTCGGCCCCGACAGCGTGATGGCCTTCGTCGCCGAGCCGGTGGTGGGCGCGACCTCGGGCGCGGTGACCGCGGTGCCGGGCTATTTCCGCCGCATCCGCGAGGTCTGCGACCGCCACGGCGTGCTGTTGATCGCCGATGAGGTGATGTGCGGCATGGGCCGCACCGGTACGCTGTATGCCGTCGAACAGGAAGGCATCACGCCCGACCTGATCACCATCGCCAAGGGCCTGGGCGGCGGTTACCAGCCGATCGGCGCGGTCATGGCGCAGGAACGCATCGTGCAGGCGATGCAGCGGGGCAGCGGCTTCTTCCAGCACGGCCACACCTACCTGGGCCATGCCACCGCGTGCGCGGCCTCGCTGGCGGTGCAGCAGGTGATCAAGCGCGACAACCTGCTGGCGCGCGTGCGCGCCCAGGGCGAGGGGCTGCGCCAGCGCCTGCACCAGGCGCTGGGCGACCATCCGCACGTCGGCGATATCCGCGGCCGCGGACTGTTCATGGGCGTGGAGCTGGTGCAGGACCGCGCCAGCAAGGCGACCTTCGACCCGGCTCTGTCGCTGCATGCGCGCATCAAGCGCGAAGCCATGGCGCGCGGCCTGATGGTCTATCCGATGGGCGGCACCATCGACGGCCGCCAGGGCGATCACGTGCTGCTGGCCCCGCCCTTCATCATCACCGACGACGAACTGGACCAGTTGACCGAACGCCTGGCTGGCGCCATCGACGCCGCCATTGCCGACAGTGGCCGCTGAGCCGCAGGCGACCTAGCCGGCCCCTGGCGCCGACTGCCGGCGCCACGCCGGCCAGGCGGCGATGGTCAGCGCGCGCAGCAGCCATTCGACCGGGCCGTAGGCGTGGCGGCGCAGCCACCACGCCGACAGCGGCAACTGCGCCAGAAAGATCGCCACGGCGATCGCCAGGCCCGCCCCCGGCGACACGCTGCCCGTCAGGCGCAGGCCCCAGCCTGTGAAAAGGAAGGCGCACACGACCGACTGCATCAGGTAGTTGCTCAGCGCCATGCGGCCGGCCGGCGCCAGCATGCGCGCCAGCGCCGCGCCCGGCCGCGTGCGCATCGCCAACAGCAACGCCGCCGCATACGACATGCTCAGTAGCGGCGCCGTGAACAGGTCCATGGCCAGGCCCGGGGTTTCCCACAATGGGGATATCGACGGCAAGGCGGAGGTCGCATAAGCGGCGGACCCGGCCAGCCCGGGCAACGCTCCCAGCGCGCACAGCAGCCACAACGCGCGCGGCTGGCGCCACGGATCGGCCAGCGCCTGGCGGCGGCCCAGCGCGTAGCCGACCAGGAACATGGCAAAGACAAACGGTCCCTGCACCAGCAGGATGACGCCCCAGATGCTGGTGGTCAGCTCATGCCAATGGCGAGCGACCGTGCTGCCGATGGTGCCGCGATAGGCCTCGATGGCGGCCTGCGCATCCGCCACGGAAACCCCATTGGCGGCACGGCTCAATTCGACGGTGCCGGCGGGATCGAGCAGGCTCAACGCTCCCAACACGGCCCAGGCCAGCGACGCCAGTCCGATCAGCCATAGCGCGCGGCGCAAGGCGCGCCCCGGCTCCATGCGGCGGCAGGCCATCAACAGCAGCCCCAGCACCGCGTACGTCAGCAGGATGTCCCCCTGGTAGAACAGGACCGCATGCGCCAGCCCCAGCAGCGCCAGGCCGGCCAGGCGCCGCAGGAAACGCGGCCCGAACGCGGCGCCGCCGCGTTCAGCCGCGCTCATCTGCAAGGTGAAGCTGTAGCCGAACAGAAACGAGAAAAGCAGGTAGAACTTGGTCTCGAACAACCACGCCACCAGCCAACGCACTGCCACGTCCCACGCCCCCGAGAAGCCGGGGTCGGTGATGCCGTTGGCGTAGAACGGCGAGGCGAACACGCCGATGTTGACGACAAGAATGCCGAACAGCGCGAAGCCGCGCAGCGCGTCGACATGGGCAAGGCGCTGCGGCGCGGTCGCGGCGGCGCCAGCAGCGGCGCTGGCAGGAGCGTTCAGGGGGACGCTCATGGCCGCCCTCCCGCCGCGCCGGGCGCCGGCGGCAGGCACCCCTGCAATGCCGCGTCGAGCAACCGCCCGCCGGCCGCCGCGTCGAACCGCGGATCCACCACCGAACGGCTATAGATGCCGTCCAGCAGCAGCAACAGCAGGTCGGCCATTTCGGACACGGGTCGCGGCATGGCGTCCGGCGGCACGTCCCGCCATACCGCCGCCAGCAGCGCCGCGAGCGACGCCTTGCGTTCGCTTTCGTTGGCCATGACCAACGCGTGCACCCGGGGGTTGCGCACCGCCTCGGCCAGGATTTCCATGCCGAGGCGGACGAAACCGGGATCGCGGTACTGCGCCAGGTTTGCGTCGACCCAGCCAGTCAGCGCGGCGCGCGCATCGCCCGCGTCGCCGGCCTCGCGGCGTTCGCGCAGCGTGTCGGTGTCGGACGCGATCAGCGCCTCGATGATCTCGGCCTTGCTGGCGTAGTAGTGGAACAGGTTGCCGGGGCTCATCGCCGCGCGCGCGCAGATCTGCGCGGTCGAGGTGGCATGAAAGCCGTTTTCGGCGAAACACTCGGCGGCGGCGGCCAGGATCTGGCGGCGCCGCTCCTGCTGCCGGGCGGGATCGATTTTGCGCATGCTGCGAAGGTGTTTATTAATAGACTGATTGGTCTATCTATTAAATATCGGCGACGCGAGCACGGTCAAGCGCACCCCAGAAAAAAGGCGGCCCCCAGGGGCCGCCGTTCATCGATGGCGCCGACCGGCCGCGGTCAGCCGAACACCGGCGACAGCAGCGGCTGCTTGGGCCGCACGTCCAGCGCCCGCCCCTTGCGGGCGCGCTTGCCCACGTACACCGCCAGCGCCGCGCCCGCCAGGATGTCCTCGGTGTGCTTGTTGCGGTAGATGCCCGCCGCCCGCAGGCCCAGCGCGCCGATCGGCACGGTCTGATCCAGCTTGTCGGCGCCATCCAGCCCCATCAGGATGGTGCCGCGTCCGCCGCCGGACAACGATTTGACCTCGTCCAGCCCGAACACCAGGAACTTGCCCTTCTGCGACAGCAGCGCCAGTTGCGTGGCGCCCTCGAACAGCGGCACCGGACGCAACAGTTCGTCGCCCGCCTCCAGCGTGATGAACTGCTTGCCGGCGCGCTGGCGGCTGGTCATGTCCGACAGCTTGGCGGCAAAGCCATAGCCGCCGCGCGTGGCCAGCAACCAGCGGCTGTCGGCCGCCGCCGCGATGGTATGGACGATGCGGGTGCCGCTTTCCAGGTCGATCATGGTGGTGACCGGCTGGCCGTCGCCGCGCGCCGACGGCAGGCCGGATACCGGCACCGAATAGACACGGCCGTTGTCGCCCATGGCGATCAACGTGTCGGTGGTGCGGCATTCGAAGGCGCCGTAGAGATCGTCGCCCTGCTTGAAGGCGAATTGCGAGGCGTCGTGGCCGTGGCCCTGGCGCGCGCGCAGCCAGCCCTTCTGCGACACGATCACGGTGACCGGCTCGTCCAGCACCTTGGTCTCGAGCACGGCGCGCTCGGCGGTCTCGATCAGGGTACGGCGGTCGTCGCCATACTGCTTGGCGTCGGCCTCGATTTCCTTGATCAACAGACGCTTGAGGGTGTTGGGATTATCCAGCAGTTCCTGCAACGCAACCTGCTCCTTGCGCTTGTCCTCGAGCTCCTGCTCGATCTTGAAGCCTTCCAGGCGCGCCAACTGACGCAGGCGCATTTCCAGGATGTCCTCGGCCTGCCGCTCGGACAGATTGAAGCGCTCCATCAAGGCCGCGCGCGGCTCGTCCGATTCGCGGATGGTCTGGATCACCTCGTCCACATTCAGGTAGACCACCATGCGGCCTTCCAGCACGTGGATACGGTCGATGACCTTGTCCAGGCGGAAGCGGGTGCGGCGCATCACGGTGTTGGTGCGGAACGCCAGCCATTCGGTGAGGATGTCGCGCAGGCCCTTCTGGCGCGGGCGACCGTCGGTGCCGATGCAGACCAGGTTGACCGAGGCGCTGCTTTCCATGCTGGTCTGCGCCAGCAGCGTGTTGACGAACTCGTCGCGGTCGACGCGCGAGGTCTTGGGTTCAAACACGAGGCGCACGGCGGCGTCCTTGCCGGATTCGTCGCGCACTGCGTCCAGCAGGTTCAGCATGACGGCCTTGGCCTGCGTCTGCTCCGGCGTCAGGCTCTTCTTGCCGCTCTTGACCTTGGGGTTGGTGATTTCCTCGATCTCTTCGAGCACCTTCTGGCACGAGGTGCCCGGCGGCAGCTCGGTGACCACCAATTGCCACTGGCCGCGCGCCATTTCCTCGAACTGCCAGCGCGCCCGCACCTTGAGCGAGCCGCGCCCGCCGGCGTAGATCTGCGCGATGTCGGCGGCCGGCGTGATGATCTGGCCGCCGCCGGCGAAGTCCGGGCCGGGGATCATGCCGAACAGCTCGGCGTCCGGCAGTTGCGGCTGCTTGATCAGCGCCACGCAGGCCTGCGCCACTTCGCGCAGGTTGTGCGGCGGGATCTCGGTGGCCATGCCGACCGCAATGCCTGAGGCGCCGTTCAGCAGCATCACCGGCAGGCGCGCCGGCAGCATCTGCGGCTCCTGCTGGCTGCCGTCGTAGTTGGGCACGAAATCGACCGTGCCTTCGTCCAGCTCGTCCAGCAGCAGCTTGGCGATCGGCGTCAGGCGCGCTTCGGTGTAGCGCATGGCGGCGGCGTTGTCGCCGTCGCGCGAGCCGAAGTTGCCCTGGCCATCGATGAGCGGATAGCGCAGGGAGAAGTCTTGCGCCATGCGCACCATGGCGTCATAGGCCGCCTGGTCGCCGTGCGGGTGGTATTTACCCAGCACGTCGCCGACGACGCGGGCCGACTTGACGGGCTTGGCGCCCGCGCCCAGTCCCATGGCCTGCATCGCGAACAGGATGCGGCGCTGCACGGGCTTCTGCCCGTCGCCGACGTCCGGCAGGGCGCGGCCCCGCACCACGGACACTGCATAGTCCAGATAGGCCTGTTCGGCATAGCGCGCCAGGGTGATGGCGGCATCGCCGCCCCCGTCGGGCGTGGCGTCGAACAAACCTTGTTGATTGCTGTCGGTCATGATGGTTTCAGGTAGACAAATTCATTGAAACGGCGTCATTGGGGACGCGCGGCGCCCAGCAACTGGGTATCGGCCACGTGCTCACGCAACTGGGCGCGCACCGCGTCCAGGGTGGCGGCGTCCTGCCCGCGCTTGGGAATGATCACGCCTTGCAGCGTCCCCAGGATGACATACAGATGCTGCGGCGTTTCCTCGACCCGCCGCACGTCGCCCCAGTCGATGCGCCCCGAGGCGTCGGCAATGCTGTCCTCGATGCCGTCGGCGCCGAACACCAGTTGGTGGCGCCCCAGGAACAAGCCGTCGGGCCGCTTGGCCAGCATGCGGCGCGTGTTCATGCGCACCAGGCCCGGCAGCACGAACTCGTAGGCCAGCGCCAGCAGCGCCAGGATGCCCAGGCCGACCGCCAACCCCTCGAAGTACACCGGCAGCAGCAGGCCCCAGTTCGGGCCGTGCCCGTCCCAGGTCTGCCAGACCAGGTAGCCCAGCAGCACCACCACCATCAACACCGCGAAACGCAGGTGCGACAGGTAGCGGCGCCGGCGCAATTCGGGCCGCTTGTACACGTAGGCCGCAAATTCGGCGTAGTCGTCGGCGGTCAGGTCGACCGCCATGGCGGCGGACGGCGGCGGGGACGAGGGCAACGACATCAGATGTCCAGCTCCGCCAGGTTGCCCTTCTCTTCGATCCAGGCGCGGCGTTGCGAGGACTCGCCCTTGCCCATCAGCATGTCGAACATGCGGGTGGTGTCTTCAGGCGTCTGGTCGCCGTAGCCCACCGGCAGCAGCCGGCGCGTGTCCGGATTCATGGTGGTTTCCCACAACTGCTCGGGGTTCATTTCGCCCAGGCCCTTGAAGCGGCTGACCGACCAACTGCTTTCGCGCGAGCCTTCCTTGCGCAGCTTGTCCTGCGCCGCTTCCAGCTCGCCTTCGTCCAGGCAGTAGATCTTGCGCGCCGGGCGCTTGCCCTGCGCCGGCACGTCCAGGCGGAACAGCGGCGGCTTGGCGACGTAGACGTGGCCGGCCTCGACCAGCTTGGGAAAGTGCTTGTAGAACAGCGTCAGCAGCAGCACCTGGATGTGCGAACCGTCGACATCGGCGTCGGACAGGATGCAGATGCGGCCGTAGCGCAGCCCCGACAGGTCAGGCGTGTCGCCCGGGCCGTGCGGGTCGACGCCGATGGCGACGGAGATGTCGTGGATCTCGTTGTTGGCGAACAGGCGGTCGCGGTCGACCTCCCAGGAATTGAGCACCTTGCCGCGCAGCGGCAGGATGGCCTGGAATTCCTTGTCGCGGCCCATCTTGGCCGAGCCGCCGGCCGAATCGCCCTCGACCAGGAAGACCTCCGTGCGGGCGGCATCGCTGGATTCGCAGTCGGTCAGCTTGCCGGGCAGCACCGCCACGCCGGAACTCTTACGCTTTTCGACCTTCTGCGCCGAACGCTGGCGCGCCTGCGCCTGGCGGATGGCCAGTTCGGCCAGCTTCTTGCCGTATTCGACATTGCTGTGCAGCCACAGGTCGAGCGCGCTCTTGGCGAACCCGCCCACCAGGCGCACGGCGTCGCGGCTGTTCAGGCGTTCCTTGATCTGACCCTGGAATTGCGGGTCCAGCACCTTGGCGGACAGCACGAAGCTGGCGCGAGCGAACACGTCTTCGGGCAGCAGCTTCACGCCCTTGGGCAGCAGGCTGTGCAGTTCGGCAAAGCCCTTGACGGCGCCGAACAGGCCTTCGCGCAGACCCGACTCGTGGGTGCCGCCGGCCGGCGTCGGGATCAGGTTGACGTACGACTCGCGCACCGCGTTGCCGTCCTCGGTCCAGGCCACCACCCATTGGGCGCCCTCGCCTTCGGCGAAGGTTTCGTGGTCGGCGCCGGCGTACTGCTGGCCCTCGAAGAACGGCACCATCAGTTCCGCGCCCGCCAGCGCCTCGGACAGGTAGCCGCGCAGGCCGTCCTGGTACTGCCAGGTCTTGGTGTCGCCGGTCTTTTCGTTGACCAGCGAGACCTTCACGCCCGGCAGCAGCACGGCCTTGCTGCGCAGCAGGTGGGTCAGCTCGCCCAGCGGGATATTGGGGCTGTCGAAATATTTGGCGTCGGGCCAGACCCGCACGCGGGTGCCGGATTTCTTGCGGCCGCCTTGGTCGTAGGGCGCCAGCGGTTCGGCGACGTCGCCGCCCTTGAACACCAGGCGATTGACGGCGCCGTCGCGCCAGACCACCACTTCGAGGCGGGTGGCCAGGGCGTTGGTGACGGACACGCCGACGCCGTGCAGGCCGCCGGAAAAGGCGTAGGCGCCGCCGCCAGCCTTGTCGAACTTGCCGCCCGCGTGCAGCCGGGTGAAGACCAGCTCGACCACGGGGGCGTTTTCCTCGGGGTGCAGGCCCACGGGAATGCCGCGGCCGTCGTCCTCGACGGAGACGCTGCCATCGATGTGCAGCGTGACCAGGATCTGTTTGCCGTGACCGGCCAGGGCCTCGTCCGCGGCGTTGTCGATGACTTCCTGCACGATGTGCAGGGGGTTTTCGGTGCGGGTGTACATGCCCGGGCGCTGCCGCACGGGCTCCAGCCCCTTCAGGACGCGGATGGACGCCTCGTTGTAACGTGGAGTGGCCAAGTTATCCCCAACATCTGTGGAAAAAAACCGACATTTTACGGATAAGCCCAGATTCTGCGCGGCTCCGGGTGGGATGCGCACGACCTGACCAGCTCCGAATTCGGTAGGATGACGATAGAGACACAGCCAGCGGATCCGGGTTCAACGCCCCGGATCGCGATAACTGCGCCGCGATATCCTACACAAAAGCGGCGAATACTGTTGTTATAAACAGTGGTATGCCTGTTGTTTTTGACAGTGGTATGCTTTAATCCAATCCACAAACAAGAACAACGGCAAGGCGTCCCTCTTTTCGCCTTTTGCTGCCGAACCCGAGAATCACCATCATGAGCGACCAAATCAAGAACGTCAGTGACGCGAGCTTCGATGCCGATGTGTTGAAGTCCGGCCAGCCGGTGCTGGTGGACTACTGGGCTGCCTGGTGCGGCCCCTGCAAGATGATCGCCCCGATCCTGGAAGAAGTCGCCACCGAATACGCCGGTCGCCTGACGATCGCCAAGCTCAACGTGGACGAAAACCAGGGCACCGCCGCCAAGTACGGCATCCGTGGCATCCCCACCCTCATGCTCTTTAAAGACGGCCAGGCTGCCGCCACCAAGGTTGGCGCGCTGTCGAAGTCGCAACTCACCGCATTCCTGGACGGCGCGTTGTAAACTGCGTGCTGTGAACGAAGGCGCCGCCCTGGGGGCGGCGCGCATTCAATACCGCGCGAGCCCGTCCGTGGCGCGCCGCCAGAACCCTCCTTTACTTTTCCCCCAACACTCACCGCGATGCACCTCAACGAACTGAAGGCGCTGCATGTCTCGCAGCTGCTGGAAATGGCCGCTGGCCTGGAAATCGAGAACGCCAACCGCCTGCGCAAGCAGGAGCTGATGTTCGCCATCATGAAGCGGCGCGCCAAGCAGGGCGAGCAGATCTTTGGCGACGGCGTGCTGGAAGTCCTGCCCGACGGCTTCGGTTTCCTGCGCTCGCCCGAGACCTCGTATCTGGCCAGCACGGACGACATCTACATCTCGCCGTCCCAGATCCGCCGCTTCAACCTGCACACCGGCGACTCGATCGAAGGCGAAGTCCGCACGCCCAAGGATGGCGAGCGCTATTTTGCGCTGGTCAAGGTGGACAAGGTCAACGGCGTGGCGCCCGAGGCGATCAAGCATCGCATCATGTTCGAGAACCTGACGCCGCTGCATCCGAACCAGCCGCTGCGCCTGGAACGCGACATCAAGAGCGAGGAAAACCTCACCGGCCGTATCCTCGACGTCTTCGCCCCCATCGGCAAGGGCCAGCGCGGCCTGATCGTCGCCAGCCCCAAGTCCGGCAAGACGGTGATGATGCAGCACATCGCGCACGCCATCACCACCAACTATCCCGACGCGGTCATGATCGTCCTGCTGGTGGACGAGCGCCCCGAGGAAGTGACCGAAATGCAGCGCACCGTGCGCGGCGAAGTGGTCGCCTCGACCTTCGATGAGCCCGCCACCCGCCACGTGCAGGTCGCCGAAATGGTCATCGAAAAGGCCAAGCGCCTGGTCGAAATGAAGAAGGACGTGGTGATCCTGCTGGACTCGATCACCCGCCTGGCCCGCGCCTACAACACCGTGGTGCCGGCCTCCGGCAAGGTGCTGACCGGCGGTGTCGACGCCAACGCCCTGCAACGTCCCAAGCGCTTCTTCGGCGCCGCGCGCAACCTCGAGGAAGGCGGTTCGCTGACCATCCTGGGCACCGCGCTGATCGAGACCGGCAGCCGCATGGACGAAGTCATCTACGAAGAATTCAAGGGCACCGGCAACTCCGAAGTGCACCTGGAACGCCGCCTGGCGGAAAAGCGCGTCTACCCGTCCATCAACCTGAACAAGTCGGGCACCCGCCGCGAAGAACTGCTGATCGCGCCGGACCTGCTGCAGAAGGTCTGGGTGCTGCGCAAGTTCATCCACGACATGGACGAAGTCCAGTCCATGGAATTCATCCTGGACAAGATGCGCGCCACCAAGACCAATGCCGAATTCTTCGACATGATGAAGAAGAAGTAAGCCGTCGCCGCCCGGCGCGCCGGGCGCACGCATCGATCTGGCGAGGATTGCCCCACGGCGGTCCTCGCCAAATGCTTTTTGGGCCGGCGTTTCGAGCCGGCCCGCATTGAATCCACGCAGGGGGGCCCGTCGGCCCGCACACTATCCGCGGCGGCGCGCACGGCCGGTCCGCAACCGATCCGCCGCCCGGCCGTCGTTCAGCGCAACTTGGGATCGGGGAACGGCAGCTTGTCCTGGGACATGCTGGGCTGGGCCTTCCACGTCTTGCCCTGCCTGTAGAAGTCCATCTGGTTCTCGTTGACCGCGGCGCCCATCGTCACCGCCACCGTGCAGGCGACCTGCCCCGGGTGGCTGGCCTGCTCGGCGGCCACGCAGGTGCCCAGCTTGACCTCGGACGGGCGCGACAGGCCGGTGCCCGCGAGCATGTCGACGATCGCATCCGTCGCCTCCGGAATGGTGGGCAGGGCCAGGTTTTGGGCCTGGGCCCAGGCGGAAACACTCGTCAATGCGACGACGGTTGCCAGGCGGATGCGGGACTTGGCCATGCGAAGACTCCATCCGGTCTGTATCCCAATGTCAGGTGGCGGCGGCCGCCGGATCAGTGCTCGATGAACTCTTCCAGGCTGCGCGGCTTGGGTGTCTGCTTGGGCGCCGGCTTGCCCGAGTCGTCGATCGGGTCGATCTTGGGATCGTCCCAACTGCCGGTCACGGCGTATTCCATGGTCATGGCGCGGGCCAGCGGCTGCTTGAGCAACCATTGCGTCACGAAGGCGCCCAGGCCGATCAGCGGGTTGACCGCCAGCGCCGTCACCATCGCCGCGCCGCTGGCGTCCAGGTTGGGAATCACCACCGCCTTCAGGTTCCAGCGCTCCTGCACGATATTGACGTCGCCCGCCAGCACGATGGCGGCGACCGGGCCGTTGATCTTGTAGCCCTCGGTCTTGAGCGCGCCGTCCGCCAGCTTGAGCTGTCCGCGCACGGTGTCGAACGGGAAACCGTCGCGCAGCAGGTTGGTCGGGTTGACGTCGAGCCGCGCCAGGCGCTGCAGCGATTGCAGCGACAGCAGCTCCAGCAGGCGCGCCGTGCGCGAATTGACGTGCATGAAGCGGCCCTTGTCCAGGGAGATCTCGGCATCGCCGATGACGTCGGCGATATCGTGGGTCCAGGGCAAGTTGCGCCACGTCACATTGGCCTTGACGGCGCCGGTGCCGCCCGACACCACGCGCTCGAAGCCGATGCGGTCCATGAAGCTGCCTACGTTCTCGAACTTGGCAGTGGCATCCACCGTCAGGCCGCGGTCCGGCCCTTCGAGGCGCCAGGCGCCGGTGGCGTTCAAGGTGGCGGCGTCATTGGTGATCGACAGCTTGTCCAGGCGCCACTGGCGGCCGCGTTCGAGGTTGGTGCCCAGCACCTGCAGCTCCCCCAGGTTCTTGCCATACAGGCGGAATTCCTTGGCCTGCAGGTCGATCGCCGGAATGTCCGACAGGTCGTTGCCCGAGGACAGCGCCTTGTCGGCCTCGTTGGCGTCGTCCGCGCCGCCCAGCGCCAGGTGCTTGAAGCGCGCGGTGATCTGGCCGGCGATGGCGCCGGAGGCTTCGCGCCACGACAGCGAGCCCGCCGCCTGGCGCGACTGGATATCCACGCGCCATTGGGCCGGGGCCGGCCGGGTGGCGTACAGGCTCAGGTCGTTGAGCGTATAGCCGCTGGCGCGCAGCACGCCGGTGGCCAGGCTGATGCGCTCGGCCACGGGCAGCAGCGGCCGCGGCGCCGCGCGTCCCTTGACGGGTGGCGGGTCGAAACCGTCGGACACCTTCTCCCAGGCATCCATGTCCAGTTCCGGCAGGCTGGCGCTCAGGCTCAGGCCGCGCTCGGGCAGGCTGGCCGGACGGTCGATGCCGAGCGCGCCGCGCGCGAAGTACGACGGCGCGGCATCGGCCGGATCGCGCTCGAACAGCGCGTTGATGTTGTCGCCCAGGCTGGCGGTCAGCCAGCGCCGGCCCTTGGCGCCGCGGTCCTGCGCCGCGCCCCATTGCAATTTGAGCGGCCGCGCCAGCGGCGCCGTCTTGCCGACGGGCGCCGGCATGTCGATGGCCAGTCCGGTCAGGTCGGACTCCATCGACAGCTCCACCGAACCGCCGCGCTGGTAGCCGACCTTGCCCTTGTAGGCGGTCTTGCCCGAAAAGCGCCCCATCGACGGCGTATTGCTGATCTGCGTCAGTCCGGACCCGGCCAGCACGCCCTCGAAGCGCAGGGCATCCGTCGGCTGCGCCAAGCTGCCCGAGATCTTGACCGGGCCGCCCAGGAACTGCGCGCGGATTTCCTTGGTGCGCACGCCCTTTTCCGAAAACTCCAGGTCGCCGTGCATCTGGCTGAGCAGCGGCATTTCCGGCATGAAAGTGAAGGTGTTGTCGGCGAATTGGATCTTGCCTTCGACCTGGGTGTCGTCGGTGTTCATCAACGGCACTTTCAGCTTGAGCGGCATGCGCCAGTTGCCCGTGCCGCGCGCCTCGTCGAGCGCGCCGTCCAGCAACTGGCCCAGCGGCGAGCTGTCCGACAGCGCCAGGTAGGCCGGCACCGTCCCGCTGGTGTCGCCGCTGACCGTCAACTCGGCGTTGTGCTCCATGTCGGGAATGCTGGCGGTAACCGCCCCCAGCGTCACCGTCTGGCCCGGCCCGGTATGGGCCACCGCGCCGCCCGGACTGTCGAGCACCAGCCCGACCTTGTCGACTCGGAAGTTGCCCGACAGGTTCTCCAGCATCGGCCAGCCCTTGCGATGCGGCCGGGCCGGCGCGTAATCGACCTTGGCGCCGGTGTAGGCGCCGGCGATGACAAACTCTCCGGTGGAACCTGGAGCGCCGAAGGGGAATTCGTCCAGGTCGCCCTTGAGGGTGATGGCGGCCGACTCCATCTGGCCGGCCGGCAAGCCGGTCGCGAGCCATTCGCGCGCGTCCGCATTGACCTCCAGCGGCAGGTAGCGGTGGATCGCATTCATGGCGCCACGCACCAGCGTGCCGCGCATGTCGACGCTGCCCGCGGCGCTCTTGCCTTCCTTGCGCCACTGGCCCCGCAAGCGGACGTCGAGATCGTCGTTGACGACCCGCAGCTGGCCCACCTCGACAAACCAGTCGCGCGCGTCGGCGCCTTTGACGTGGGCATCCAGCGCGATCTCGCTGGCGCCCAGCTCGGGCTGTTCGAAGATGCCGGGCAAGGCCACGCGCAATTGCTCGACGCGGCCGCTGACCGACAGGTCCGCCGCCCCCGCGCTGCGCGCCAGCGGCACCTGCTCGCTCTGAACGAAATCGCCCGGCGTGCCTTCGATGCGGAACTGCGCGTAGCCGGCCCGCGCCGCCGGGCCATCCGGCGCCGGCGCCCAATCGACGCCACGCGCCGCGACGTCGGTGGTCAGCTTGGTGAAGGCGCCATGATCCAACTGCAGCCAGGCGCGGGCGCTGACGCGCCCCTTGATGGCCGGCGGCGATATCCAGGGCGCCCAGGCCATCGGCTCGGCGTCATCCAGGGCAGCGTAGACCTGCCCGCTCCAGTTGGCCGGACTGGCGGCGCTGGCGCTGAACAGGCTGCGGTTGAACTCGCCGCGCAGGTCCACCCTGCGCGCCAGCGCCGGATCGGCATCGGCGCGCAGCACGAAACGGTGCGACAGGCTGCCGTTGCGCACCAGGAAATCGACATTGCTCAGGACCAGTTCAGGCGCCCGGCGCAGTTCGTCCTGCCAGCGGATGCGGGCGCCACGCACCAGCAGTTCGCGCTGCGCGGTCAGCCAGCGCAGCGCCGGATGATCCAGGTCCGAGCGGTGATCGCTGGCATTCAGGTCGATGCCCTGCCCCGCCACCCACAGGCGGTTGTCGGCATCGCGGCGCAGGGTCAGTTCGGGTTGTTCCAGGCGTAGCCGCACCAACTTCGGTGACAGCGTCAGCAGGCTGCGCCAGGCCAGCACCGCCGACACCGAAGGCAGCGTCAGCACCGGCGCGGCCTGGTCGTCGTAGACCTGGACCGAGGAAAGATCCAGGCGCGGATTGAGCCCCTGCCAGTCCGCCTGGATGGCGCCGATCGTGACGCGGGCGCCCAACGCCTGGCTGGCGTAGGCTTCGATCTGGGGACGCCACTGGTCCACGCGCGGCAAGACCCAATAGCGCACGCCCAGGAGCCCGATGGCCACGACGCCGTACACGGTCAGCGCCGCCCAGAACAGGCAGCAGAGCACTTTTTTTGAAACAGACACGGATCGGTGGGCAGGAGAATAGTCTTGCGGTATCGTCCCCACTTATACCTGAAACGCGTCCATTCGTCTCCGTCCGATCGCCATGTCCACGCCCGCCCTGTTTGCCCCCGCCCTCGCCTGGTCCGGCCATCTGCGCCGCCGTCTCGACGCCCATCCGGATCTGGCCGCCTGGCTGGCCGAAGCGGTGCAACAGCCGGTCACAGCCGAGCGGCTGGCGCAATGGCAGGCGGAGCTGGCCGGCCCCGGCGCGCCCGACGTCCTGCCGGTGGATCTGTGCCGCCAGGTGCTGCGCAAATTGCGCGAACGCGTCTTCAGCACCCTGATCGTGCGCGACCTGTCCGGCCAGGCGCCCCTGGAAGAAGTGGTGGGCGCGATGACGGCGCTGGCCGACGCGGCGGTGGCCGCCGCCTACCGCAGCGTGGCCGCCGACCTGGCAGCGGTGCACGGCGTGCCGCGCGATCCGGCCACCGGCCTGCCGCAGGAAATGCTGATCGTCGGCATGGGCAAACTGGGCGGCGGTGAATTGAATGTCTCGTCCGATATCGACCTGATCATGCTGTACGGCGAGGAGGGCGACACCGACGGCCCGCGCCGCATCAGCCACCACGAGTTCTATGGCCGCCTGACGCGGCGCATGATGCCGGTGCTGTCCGAAGTCGACGCCCACGGCCAGGTCTTCCGCACCGACCTGCGCCTGCGCCCGGACGGCGACGCCGGCCCGCTGGCCTGGAGCCTGGACGCGTTGGAACACTACCTGATCGGCCAGGGCCGTGAATGGGAGCGCTACGCCTGGCTCAAGGCCCGCCTGATGCCGGCCCAGGCCTTCGAGGGCAGCGACAGCGCGGCCCAGGCCCGCCAACTGGAAAGCCTGCGCGTGCCGTTCGTCTACCGCAAGTATTTCGATTTCGACGCGCTGGCCGCGCTGCGCGCGCTGCGCGAGCGCATCCGCCAGGACTGGCAGCGCCGCGCCTCGGCCCGCAACGGCATTGACAGCGCCAACAACATCAAGCTGGGCGACGGCGGCATCCGCGAAATCGAGTTCGTGGTGCAACTGGCGCAATTGATCCGCGGCGGCCGCATGCCGGCGCTGCAGCAGCGCGGGCTGCTGGCGGCGCTGCACGCCGAACAGGTCGCCGGGCTGGTGCCCGAGGACGACGCGCGCCGCCTGGAGGAGGCCTACCGCTTCCTGCGCCGCACCGAACACGCGCTGCAATACCGCGAGGATGAGCAGACCCACCTGCTGCCGGGCGACCCTGGCCAGCGCGCCGCGCTGGCCGCCGCGCTGGGGCTGAGCCCGCAGGATTTCGAAAGCACGCTGGCCGCGCACCGCCAATTCGTCTCGCGTACCTTCCGTAACGTGTTCCGCATGGTGGGCATGGACAAGGAGGACACCGCCGATGCCGGCGCCGACACGCCCGCCGACGAACCCGACGAGGAATGCGCCCTGGCCGAGCAGATCCGCCAGGCCTTCGGCGAGCAGGCCGACGACCTGTTGCGACGCGCCGAAACGCTGCTGGGCAGCCACCGCGTGCGCAGCCTGCCCGAGAGCAGCCGGCGCCGCCTGGAAACGCTGCTGCCGGCCGCGCTGCGCGCCGCGCGCCAGACCAGCGCGCCGCTGGACGCCGCGGTGCGCCTGTTCGACCTGATCGAGAAGATCGCCCAGCGCAGCGCCTACCTGGCCCTGCTGGCCGAATATCCGGACACCCTGGCGCGGGTCGCGCGCATGGTCGCGGCCAGCCCCTGGGCGGCCCAGTACCTGACGCAGCACCCGCTGCTGCTGGACAGCCTGATCGACTGGCGCACGCTGTTCGAGCCGCTCGACTTCGCCCAGATCGCGCGCCAGTTGTCCGCCGACCTCGACGCCTGCCGCCTGCCCGATGGCGACCCGGACATCGAGCGCCAGATGAACCTGATGCGCGACGTGCAGCGCCAGGCCAGCTTCCAGTTGCTGGCGCAGGACCTGGAAGGCGAGCTGACCGTTGAAAAGCTCGCCGACCAACTGTCGGCGCTGGCCGACCTGCTGCTGACGGAAACCATCCGCCGCACCTGGCCGCTGGTGAACAAGGTCGCCGGCGCCACGCCGCGCTTCGCCGTCATCGCCTACGGCAAGCTGGGCGGCAAGGAACTGGGCTACGCCTCGGACCTGGACCTGGTGTTCCTGTATGACGATCCGCGCGAGGATGCCGCCGAGGTCTACGCCAAGCTGGGCCGCCGCATGACCTCGTGGCTGTCCACGATGACCTCGTCGGGCCGCCTGTACGAGGTCGACCTGCGCCTGCGCCCGGACGGCGACGCCGGCCTGCTGGCGGTGTCAGTCGAGGCCTTCGAGCAGTACCAGCAGAAGCACGCCTGGGCCTGGGAACACCAGGCCCTGACGCGTGCCCGTTACGCGTCCGGCGACGCCGGGGTCGGCCAGCGCTTCGAGCAGATCCGCGAGGCCATACTGGTGATGCCGCGCGACACGGCCAAGCTGCGCCAGGAAGTGCTGGCAATGCGTGAGAAGATCAACGCCGGGCATCCCAACAGCACCGACAGGTTCGACCTGAAGCACGACGCCGGCGGCATGGTCGACGTCGAATTCGTGACCCAGTACCTGGTGCTGTGCCACGCGGGCACCCATCCCCTGCTGGTGCGCAACCTGGGCAACATCACCCTGCTGCGCCTGGCCGGCGAGGCCGGGCTGATCGATCCGGCGCTGGCCGCCCGGGCCGGCGACGCCTACCGCACGCTGCGGCGCGTGCAGCACCAGTTGCGCATGCAGGGCGTGGAGAAAGCCCGCGTGGCGCCCGACCAGTTGCAGGCCGAACGCGCCGCGGTGCGCGAGCTATGGGACGCGGTGCTGGGGTAAGCCGCGGCAAGGGCTTGCTGGCGGCGCGGGCCGCCGCCCCAAGGCCAAGGCGGCAACTCAGCGTAAAATAAGGACTTTTCCGCCTTACCGCCTGCTTTCAATCATGTCCGAATTCGTGCGCCCCAAACTCGACCTGCCCGCCGGCCGCCGCAAGGTGCTGATGCACTCGTGCTGCGCGCCCTGTTCCGGCGAGGTCATGGAAGCCATGACGGCTTCCGGCATCGACTACTCGATCTACTTCTACAACCCGAACATCCATCCGGTCAAGGAGTACGAGATCCGCAAGCAGGAGAATATCCGCTTCGCCGAGCAGCACGGCATCGAGTTCATCGACGCCGACTACGACATGGACAACTGGTTCGAGCGCGTCAAGGGCATGGAAAACGCCCCCGAGCGCGGCGAGCGCTGCACCGCCTGCTTCGACATGCGCTTCGAGCGCACCGCGCTGTACGCCCACGAGCATGGCTTTGACACCATCACCAGCTCGCTCGGCATCTCGCGCTGGAAGGACATGAACCAGATCAACGGCTGCGGCGAACGCGCGGCCGCGCGCTACGACGACCTGATCTACTGGACCTACAACTGGCGCAAGGGCGGCGGCTCGTCGCGCATGATCGAGATCAGCAAGCGCGAGAACTTCTACCAGCAGGAATACTGCGGCTGCGTCTATTCGCTGCGCGACACCAATCGCCACCGCCGTGCGCAGGGGCGCGAGCGCATCCACATCGGCGTGAAGTTCTACGGCAAGGAAGACCTCATCAACGAGGAAAACCTCTGATCATGCCGGGTCGTCCCGCCCGCGGGCGGTAGCTCCCGCATCAGGCCGATTCGCCCGGCAGGCGCCCCTGGCGCCGGTATTCCGACGGCGATACCCCATAGCGGTTGCGGAACGCGTGGCTGAAACGCGCCGCATCCGAAAACCCATGACGAAACGCGATCTCGCCGATCTGGCGCCCGGTCTGCGCGGCGTCGGCCAGCATGTCGCGGCAACGCTCCAGGCGCGCGCTGAGGATGAAATCGGCCGGCGTCGTAGCGGCCTGCGCGAACAGGTTGTATAGATAGCGGCGCGACACGCGCAGGGCCTCGGCCGCAGTCGCCGGGGACAGGTCCGGGTCATGCAGGTTTTCGATCAGGTACTGCTGCACGCGGCGCAATTGCGCCTGGCGCATTTCGCGTTGGTCCAGCGCGCCCGCGCCGCCGGCCCGCTCGCTGATATCCAGCCCCATCATCTGCATGACGGCGTTGGCCGCATCGCGCGCCGCGCTGTCCGACAGATGGGCGTGCTCGCTCAGCGCCACCCGCAAGAGGTCCATGGCCATGCGGCCGCAACCGTGGCGGGCGCTGAAGCTGCGCGCCACCGCGTTGCGCATGGCCGGCAGCCAGGCCTCGGATTGCTTGCCCGGCACCTGCATCACCAGGAAATGGGCGTCGTCGTCGACGTCGACTTCGTACGGACGGGTGGTGTCGTAGATGCCCCACTCGCCCGGCATCAGCAAGGCGGTGCGCGCCGCCTGCCGGATCTCGCTGCGGCCATCGAGCTGCAGCGTGACCTTGTAGCCGGACGCCTCGGCACGCTCCGCGAGCAAGCGCGTGCGGCGCACGCGCTGCGCGCCGGTGCGCATTTCGCAGACCTGCATCCAGCCCAGCGAATCCACCGCCACGCTGCTGCGAAAACGCTTTGGATCGGCGGCCGACACCTCCAGCGGCACAAAGGTGTTGCTGATGTTTTCCTTCCAGCTTGCGCAATCCAGGAACTGCTGGGGCGCGCTGCGTAAGAGAGGGTGGGACATGGCGACTCCGGCGCGCGGCATGGAACAAAAGGCGGTCTTCTTTCTATCACCGAGCCCCCGGCCGGGAGTATCCGTGACAACCCCTAGGGCCAGCTCACCCTGCCAGGATCCCCACACAGGCTCCGGGCGCCGCGCGGCCTCAGGGCTTGCGGGCGCTGCCATATGAATAGTCGGACAACGCCAGGCCCAGCGCCGCCAGCTCGCGCGCCAGGCCATGGCGCACCGGCACCACGTCGTCGTAGCGGCGCGGCCGCGCCGCCGCCACCTCGCTCTCCGTATAGGGCGTGAAATCGGCCGGCAATTGCGCTGGACTGAACGTGAGCAAAAGCCAGTTCAACACATTGGCCAACTCGGCATTGCTCAACTGCGAGTAGGCCGCGCCCGGGACCCGGACCAGGTATTCGCGTCCGGCCGGCAGGTGCGTGAAGGCGCCCACCGAATTGCGAAAATCGGGAATGCCGTGCGGCGTGCTGCCGCGGCCGTCGACCCGGTGGCAGCCGGCGCATTGCAGCACGTAGTCCGCGCGCGCGGCCTGCCTCAGCGTGTCGGCGCCGGGCACGCCATTCGCCGCTGCCAGCGGCCCCGCGGCGGCCTGCGCGGCCGCAGGCACCGCTTCGTCGGCGAGCGCCGCCGCCCCCACGGCCGCCGCCCCGATCGCCGCGCAGGCCAGCCCGGCAGCGGCCGCGCGCCACCGCCCTCGCCCGCCGCCCCGTCCCGCCGCGTCCATCATGGCTTCTTCTTGGCCAACCCCACGATCACGGAGGTGGTGCAGTGGAAGATCGACGACTCGTTGGACATGCACCAGTTGACGTCGTTGTGCAGGAACATCTGGTAGCCCGGCCGCTCGCGTTCGGCCGAGGCGCACATGCACTTGCCGCAGGCCGTCTTGCCGCAGCAGTCGTTGTAACTGATGAGGTAGTCCTTGCCATCCAGCGGGTTGTGGCAGGTGCCGACCCACGACACCGCCGACGGCGAGGTGCCCGGCGGGCAAGAGGTCATGCTGCCGCCGCAGCACGAGCACAGGAAGCCATCCACCGCGCAATAGCGCCAGTAGTCGCAGGCGGTCTCGTCGGTCTGCGGCTTCTTGGCCGCCGCCGGCGCGGATCGGGCCACCGGCAGCACCGGCACCAGGAAGGCGGTGCCGACCAGCACGCGACCGATGCGGTTGAGCACGCTGCGACGCGACGTGGCGTGGGCGACGGAGCGCGTGGCGCGCTCTCCAAGCTTATCCAACCAGCGCATTGCCGTTCTCCTTGCGTGAAATGCGGGTCTCTTCCAGCGCGCCGCCGGCCAGGAATTCCTGCACCGAGGCCACGCCCAGCTCCTTGGCCGTGAACAGGCTTTCCAACTGTTCGCGCGAATTGATCAGGCCCTTGGCGCGGATCACGCCGGACTCGTCGATCAACACCGCGTACGGCAGCTTGCTGATCTGGAACTTCATGCCCAGCTCGGTCGACAGCAGGTAGGGAAAGCGCTCCAGCCCGGCCTGGCGGTAGAACGCCAGATGCTCCGGCATCTCGCCGTCGCTGGCCAGGACGATGCGCAACCACGCGCTTTCCGTGCCGGCCACCGACTTGAGGATCGGCAAGAGCTTCTTGCACACCGGGCAGGTCGGCGACAGGAAGAACAGCAGTTGGCTGTGCTGGCCGCGCTCGCCGATAGTCAGGCGCCGGCCCAGCAGGTCGGCCAGTTCGAAGCGCGGTGCGGCTTCGCCCACCGCCGGCCCCTTGTCCATGGTCAGCGCCCCCATCGGCGCCACGCGTTCATACAGCACGCCGATCTGGCGCGACAGCGCCAGGATGACCAGCAGCAGGCAGAGCACCACGCCCCACAGCAGAAAATTGGAAATGATCAAGGCTTCCATATCGTGTCGCTCCGTTGTTCCTAGATGTGCAGGTGCCGCAGTTTCAGGTGCGAAGCCAGCAGGTGGTTGGCGGTGAAATACAGGGCCACGGCGCTCATCGCCAGGCCGAAGACCGAGGCGGCGTCGGTCCATTGGAGGCTGCGTGACGCGCCCTGCGCGGCGGCGAACACCGGCAGCGTCCACGACGCCAGCAGGGCATTGCGCAGCACCATCCACCAGGACAGCCCGGCGCCGCGCGCCGCCGCGCCCCGGAAGGCGGGACCGCCGCAGCCGCAATCGATATCGCGGCGGCCGCGCGCCAGGTTCAGGGCCACGCCAGCCGTCGCCAGGGCCAGCACCAGCAATGCCAGCGCGGCCCCCGCCGCACGCAGGCCCGGCGCCAGCAGCAAGGCGCCGGCCAGCGCCTCGGCCAGCACATAGCCCCACGAGAAAAGGCTGGCCAACCCGGTCGGCAAAATGTCGTAGGCATGCACGGCAGCGCTGAACGCCGCCATATCCTTGAGTTTTTCCAGCGCGCCGAGCAGCAGCACGCAGGCCAGCGCCGCGCTGGCGGCATAGAGCAGCACGGGATCGGTCATTGCGCGCCTCCCGGCTGCGGCTCGACCTGCAGCGCCGTCTCGCCGGCGCCCTGGATCGTGCCCTTGAGCACCGGCGCCGCTGGCGCCGCGTCATAGATGTTGACATTGCCGCCGTCGATGGTGAACAGGCGCGGCTTGTCGTCCTGCGACACGGACATCGACAACGCGTTCTTGCCGGGAATGCGCGCCAGCCGCTTGTGCGTGGCCAGGTCGTAGACCCAGATCTCGGCCGCCGGCGTCTTGTGCGTTCCCTCGGCGCCATTCGGATGCATGCCCACGTACAGCCGCTTGCTGGCGCGATTCACCGCCAGCAGGTTGTAGCCGCCGGGACGCCAGCCGCGATCCTTGCCCGAAGCGTCCAGCAGCGACCAGCGCTCGCCGAAGCGGGCCTGTTCGCCGCTGAAATCGGCGCTGTAGACGTTGCCGTTGTATGAGACGAAGTAGAAGGTGTCGCCCAGGCGATCGGTATGCGTGAAGATCGGATCCTTCTCGACCTCGAACATGGGCTTGCTGCGCTGCTGGCCCGACGGCTTGCCGGCGGCGTCCAGGTCGACCGTGACGAACGAGCCGTCGCCGCAGATGCTGGCGAAGCTGCGCGGCCGCGACGGCGGCACGATGATGCTCCAGCAGCCGGCGGCCGCGGTCACTTCGTCGGCGAACTTGCGCGTCTTCAGGTCGACCACCGTGACCGACGAGGCCGGCGTGGCGTTCTGCACGAACAACAGGCCGCCGTCGGAACTCTGCTGCAGGTAGTTGCGGTAGTTCAGCGCCTGCGCGCGTTTCTCGGGTATCGGCACCTCGTACTTGGGCGTCAGCGTCTCGGCGTCCCAGGCCTCGACCACGTCGGTGCGCTTGCCGCGGTTCAGGCGCTCGTAATAGGTGGTCATGATGTAGATGTCCTTGCCGTCCGCCGACACCGTCATGTGGCCGTTGAACGACGAGGGCACCAGCCCCAGGAATTTCAGGGTGTCGCCGTCGTAGATGTTGACGCGGCTGTCGACCAGGTGATTGAACACCGCGTCCATCACGTACAGCCGGTGCGGCGTGGCGGGCGGCAGGCGGGTGCCGCCCTTGAGCTCCTCGACCGGCAGGTCGGCGCGGGCAAGCCCGGCGGCCGCGGCCAGGGCCGCGCACAGCGCCCATTTGCCCGCCCGCGCGGCACCGCTGTTGGCACAAAGCGCAATCATTGGATCTCTCCTGCTGTCATGTCCGTTGCTCCTAGAAGGCGTAGACGTAGCGCATCTGCACGCCCCGCATGCGCGGGCCGTTCTCGACCTTGAGGTCGTGGATGTACTGCATCTGGATCTGGTTGGCGTCGTTGATCTGGTGCGTCAGCTCCAGCGCCAGTTGGTGGTTGCGGGCGCGGCTGGTCACCGTTTCGCCGGCGGCGCGCTCGCGGCCGCCGGTCTCGTAGCGGTAGCGGATGCCGGTGTAGGTGTTGTCCGTGATATTGGTGGAGGCCAGCGCGAAGAAGCGAAAGGACGGGTCTTTCTTGAGGGTCTGGCTCATCCAGTCGCTGTTGCGGCCGTAGATCTCCACTTCGCCGATGGCCTCCAGGAAGGTGGATTCGCCAACGCCCTTGACGAAGGAGAAGTCCTGGATGGTGGACCAGCGGTTCTTGCCCGGCGACGTGTCCGGGCGCGAACCGTCGTAGCGGCCCACCGGCACCACCACGAACGGCTCCCAGGCAAACCAGGTCTTGGTCTGCTCATTGTTGTAGAGCCAGATGGCCGACCCCAGCGTCACATCGCCGACGCCGGTCTGGCGGTCGCGCGGGGCGCCCGGCAGTTCCATCGTGGTGCGCGACATCGGCACGATGAACTCAAGCTGCACGGTCTTGCCGAACAGCTCCCGGTAATGCATCTGGCGGTAGATCAGCGCGTCCACGTCCACCGAGGCGCCGTCGATGCGCTTGCCCGCCGAGTACAGCCCCGACGAGCGCAGTCCGGCCAGATAGCCGGCGATGATGTTGGTGCCCACCGGCGCGGGTATCCAGTCGCGCGCGCTCGGGTCTCCGGCCCATGTCGCCTGCGCCAGGGCCAGGCCCGCCAGCAGCAATGCTGTGCGCGCCCCAGCCCGGCAATTGGTCTTGCCTGCCATGCACTTCCCCTTGGTTGCGCGGCCGCGCGCGCCGGTATCTCCCGGCTTGTCTCGCGCGGCCGTCAGTCTAGTAAGCGATACAAACGGACTTCTTCTCCAGGTACATGTCCAGTACGGCGCGGCCGTGCTCACGGCCGATGCCGGACTGCTTGAAGCCCCCGAACGGCATGTTCGGGTCCAGCATGTTGTGGGTGTTGATCCAGAGCGTGCCCGCGTCGATGCGCGGGATCAGGCGCTGGACCCGCGTCAGGTCGTTGCTCCAGAGGCTGGCGCCCAGGCCGAAGGCGCTGTCGTTGGCCAGCCGCACGGCGTCGTCGAGCGTATCGAACGGCTGCGCCACCACCACGGGGCCGAAGATCTCCTCGCGGACAATGCGGGCGCCGGGCGCCACGTCGGCGAACACCGTCGGCCGCACGAAATAGCCGGCGCCCTCGCCCGCGGCGCCGCCCGCCAGCACCTTGCCGCCCTCGGCCCGGCCGATGCCGATGTAGTCCATCACGCGCTGCTGGTGGCGCGCCGACACCAGCGGCCCCACCTGCGTATCCGGGGCAAAACCGGAACCCAGCTTCATGCCGGCGGCCAGGTCGGCCAGCCGCTGCACCACCTTGGCGTACAGGCCCTTCTGCACGTACAGCCGCGAACCGGCGGTGCAGACCTGCCCCTGGTTGAAGAAGATGGCGGCGGCCGCGCCCTGCGCGGCCACGTCGGGGTCGCAGTCATCCAGCACGATCACGGGCGACTTGCCGCCCAGTTCCAGCGACACGCGCTTCATGTCGTCCATGGCGGCGCGGCCGATGAGCTTGCCGACCTCGGTGGAGCCGGTAAAGGCGATCTTGTCCACGCCCGGATGTGCCACCAGCGCCGCGCCGGCGGTCTCGCCACGACCGGTCACCACGTTGACCACGCCCGGCGGAAAGCCCGCCTCCAGCACCAGTTCGGCCAGGCGCAAGGCGGTCAGCGGGGTTTCCTCGGCGGGCTTGAGCACCACCGTGCAGCCGGCGGCCAGCGCCGGCGCGATCTTCCAGATTGCCATCAGCAGGGGGAAATTCCACGGGATGATCGCCGCCACCACGCCAACCGGTTGCGGCAGCGTGTAGGCGCTGTACTTCACGCCGGGCGGGAACGGGATCGACAGCGCCAGCGTGTCACCGGTCAACTTGGTGGCCCAGCCCGCCATGTAGCGCAGCCATTGCGCGCCGGAGCCGACCTCCAGCCCCTGGGCCACGCCCAGCAGCTTGCCGTTGTTCAGGGTCTCGAGCCGCGCCAGTTCCTCGCCGTGGCGTTCCACCAGGTCCGCCAGGTTCAGCAGCAGGCGCTCACGCCCGGCCGGCAGCATGTCGCGCCATGGCCCGCTGGCAAACGCCCGGCGCGCGGCCTGCACCGCCAGGTCGATCTGCGCCGGACCGGCGTCGAGCTGGGTGGCGATGACCTCGTCGGTGGCCGGGTCGTGCACGGCAATGGGGTCGCCCTGCCCCTGGCGCAGCGGCTTGCCGTCAACGATCATGTATTCCCGGATGGCGGCCAGTTCCGGGCGGCCGGAGGCGGAGGGATGGGCGGACGACATGCGTGAGGCTCCAACGGATAGGGTGAAGCCAGGATAGCAACGGCCCACCGCGCTGGCTTGTCCGCCCGTGCATGGAGATTTGTCCCGCTGCGCACGAAAAAAACGGGACGCGCCATGCGTCCCGCCTTGTCCGTGGCGCCAGGGGCGCGCCGGATCAGTCCAGCATCAGCACCGTGGCGCCGGTGGTCTTGCGCGAGGCCAGCGCGGTCTGCGCTTCGCCGGCCTGTTCCAGGCTGTAGCGCTGGTCGATGCGAACCTTGATCTTCTTCTTCAGCACCAGGTCGAACAGCTCTTCCGAGGCGGCCTGCAGCTTTTCCAGCGTATTGACGTGCACGCCCAGCGACGGCCGCGTCACGTACAGGCTGCCCTTCTGGTTCAGGATGCCCAGGTTCACGCCCGCCACCGGACCGGAGGCGTTGCCGAAGCTGACCATCAGGCCGCGCGGCTCCAGGCTGTCCAGCGAGGTTTCCCAGGTGTCCTTGCCGACGCCGTCATAAACCACCGGCACCTTCTTGCCGCCGGTCAGTTCGAGCACGCGCTCGGCCACGTTCTCGCGCGAATAGTCGATGGTTTCCCAGGCGCCGTTGGCGCGGGCCAGCTCGGCCTTCTCGGGGCTGGAGACCGTGCCGATCAGCTTTACGCCGAGCGCGCGCGCCCACTGGCAGGCGATCAGGCCCACGCCGCCGGCGGCGGCGTGGAACAGGATGGTTTCGCCGCCTTGCAGGCGATAGGTCTGGCGGAACAGGTACTGCACCGTCAGGCCCTTGAGCATGAGCGCGGCGGCTTCGTCGAAGCCGATGCCCTTGGGCACCTTCACGACCTGGTTGGCCGGCACGTTGCGGGCCTTGGCGTAGGCGCCGATCGGGCTCTGGCCGTAGGCCACGCGATCGCCCTTCTTCAGGTGCTTGACGTCGGCGCCCACGGCGGTGACCACGCCCGCGCCCTCGAAGCCCAGGCCATGCGGCAGCGGATGGGGATACAAGCCCGTGCGGAAATAGATATCGATGAAGTTCAGCCCGGCCGCGTGCTGGTCGATGGTGACCTCATTGGCGGCCGGCGGCGGCACCTCGACTTCGACCAGTTTCAGGACCTCGGGACCGCCATGCTGCTCGATACGAATTGCCTTGACGAGATTGCTGGCCATGCTGGCCTCCTTTCATTGAAATGTTGCGACGCAAGCTTGAAAATCAAATACGCAATTCGGACGTCAGCGCGCGGACGCGCTGCCGCCCGGCGCGGCGGGCGGCGGCTTGGCGGCCCCGCCCCCCATCAATACGAATACCCCGGCCAGGACCAGCGCGGTGCCGGCCATCTGCCAGACCGTCACGGGCTCGTGCAGGAACCACGACGCCAGGAACAGCACCGACACCGGTCCCAGCATCCCCAGCAGCGACGCGGTCGGCGCGCCGATCAGCGCCACCGCCCACATCAGCATGAAGACCGGCACCACCGTGTTCAGGGTGGCATGGATGATCGAGTAGCCGTACACGCCCATCGGCTGCACCAGCACGGAGGCCGGATGGATCACGAAGAACTGCACGATGCAGGCCACGCACGACACCAGCATGGCATACGCCACCAGCCGGGTCGGCCCGACACGCTTGATCAGTTCTCCGGAGCAAATCAGGTACACAGAATAGCTGAGCGCCGAACCGAAGACGAATAAAGACCCTAACAGCACCTCGGCGGAACCGCCAAAGCTCAGATCATGCGCGAAAACCAGCACCACGCCGGCATACGACAGCGTCATCGCCAGCCACTGCCGGCGCTCGACCGGCCGTTTGAACCAGAAGGCCGAGATCAGCACCACCAGCGATGGCGACAGGAACAGGATCAGCCGCTCAAGGCTGGCGGTGATGTAGCGCAGGCCGAGGAAATCCAGGAAGCTGGACAGGTAGTATCCCAACAGGCCCAGCAGGCAGACCTGGATGCGTTCCTTCCAGGTCATGACCACGATCTCGCCGCGAGCCGCCAGGCGCGACTGGTGCCACGCCACGGCCGCGAAGAACGGCATGGCGAACAGCATGCGGAAGGCGATCAGGGTGACCGCGTCGATCCCGTAGCGGTAGGTGAACTTGACGACGATGGCCTTGGCGGAGAACAGGATGGCGCCAAGCGCGGCCATGAAAAATCCGGCCGCGCGGCTGGAGGGACGAGAGGCCGGCAAAAGCTTGGCAATGCGATTCATGCGATGATTTTAGATTCAGCGCCGCGGGATTTGCACGCCTGGCGCGCATTTTCAGCCTGCCGCGGCCGGCCATGAACCGGCTCCGCCCCTTCCGTTCCCTGCCCTCTCCCTGCGAATGACCCGACACCGCGCCCTGACTTACATCCATATCGCCGCCATCCTGTTCGGCCTGACCGGCGTCTTCGGCGAGCTGATCCAGGCCAGCGCGGCAGTCATCACACTGGGGCGGGCAGTCTTCGCGGTGATCTCGCTCGGCCTGTTCGCCCGCATGCGCCGGCGCCCGCTGCTGGGCGCCCTGACGCCAGCCCAATTGTTCGTGCTGGTGATCGCGGGCGCCCTGCTGGCGGCCCACTGGGTCACCTTCTTCATTTCGGTCAAGGTCGGTGGCATCGCCATCGCCACGCTAGGCTTCGCGAGTTTCCCGGCCTTCATCACGCTGTTCGAGGGATTGATCTTCCGGGAACGCGTGCGGTTGGCCGAATGGCTGCTGCTGGGCCTGGTCACTGCCGGCCTGGTGCTGGTCACGCCGTCGTTCGACCTGGCCGACCAGGGCACCATCGGCCTGGCCTGGGGCCTGCTGTCGGGTCTGACCTTCGCCCTGCTGGCCCTGAGCAATCGGCGCTCGGCCTCGGGCATGGATCCGATGCAGGTCGCCTGCTGGCAAAACCTGGTGGTGGCGCTGGTGATGCTGCCGTTCGCCGTCGGCCAGTTGCCCGCCCTGCCCGCCATGGACTGGTTCTGGCTGGCGCTGCTGGGCGTGTTCTGCACCGGCCTGTCACACTTCCTGTTCGTCTCCAGCCTGACTCGCCTGAACGCCCGCAGCGCCGGCCTGGTGATCGCGCTGGAACCGGTCTACGCCATCGCCTTCGCCTGGGCGCTGTTCAGCCAGCAGCCGACGGTGCGCATGATGGCCGGCGCCGCCCTGATCGTGGCCGCCATCGTCTGGTCCGGGCTGCGCAAGGCCCCGGCCGCCCCCGAAAGCGCCCCTCGAAAGCAGCCTTGACAATTACTGCCTGGGCAGTAAAATCCGCTGCATGAATGCCTCGTCACGCCCTGAATCCTCCGAAAATCCGGTTCACTATCGCGGTGATACCCGCTGCATGATGGAAGAAAACGCCGGCTACCTGATCAAACTGGTGGCCAACTCCCTGAACCGCATGCTGGACCAGGAAATGGCGCCGCTCGACCTCACCGCGATGCAGTGGCGGCCGATCGCCATGGTTGCCCTGGGCCGGGCCGATACGCCCGCCGAACTGGCCCGGCTCAACGGCGTCGACACCGGCGCCATGACCCGCACGCTCGACCGGCTCGAGGCCAAAGGCCTGCTGCGACGGGCCCGCAACCAGCTCGACCGGCGCGTCGTGAAGATCGAATTGACGGAACTGGGCGAAACCAAGGCGCGGGCGATCCCGCCCAATATCGCCCGCGTGCTGAACCACCACCTGCGTGGTTTCTCCACCGACGAAGTGACGCAGTTGATGCACCTGCTGCGCCGCATGATCGCCAACGGCTCCGCCTCCGCGCCCGAGCGCTGACGACGCCCGCTTGAGTCGCCCGCCCCTGCAAAAGGGGTTTTATTTGACGTAATATTTGCCTAGGCAAATACAGATTAATCAATTACTTTCAGCAGATTGTCAGGATGAAACGCCTTCTTTCTACCGCATTAGCGCTGGCCTTGAGCGGTTGTGCCCTGATGGAACCCGGCCCCGAGCCGGTGGCCGCCCTGAATGAAACCAAGCTGGGCCTGACCGCCCAGGACGTCGCCTGGCCTGACACGCAATGGTGGCATCGCTACGGCGACAGCCAGCTCAACGCGCTGATGGACGAAGCGCTGGCCAACAGCCCGTCCATGACTGCCGCCCAGGCGCGCCTGGCCAAGGCCAATGCCGCCGTCAGCACGGCCCGCGCTCCCCTGATGCCGCGCGTGGACGCCAACTACACGCTGAACCGCGAGCACCTGTCGAGCGACTACATTTACCCGGCGCCGCTGGGCGGATCGGTCGTCAGCGACAACCGCCTGGCGCTGGACTTCAGCTACGAGCTCGATTTCTGGGGCAAGAACCGCTCGCGCCTGAAGGCCGCGGTCTCGCAGCAGGCCGCCGCCGCGGCCGACGCGCAGGCAGCGCGCAACGTGCTGGCCAGCGCCACCGTGCGCGCCTATCTCAACCTGCAGGACGCCTTCGCCCAGCGCGACGTCATCAAGCGCGTGCTGGCCCAGCGCGAGGAAGTGCTGTCGCTGACCCGCGGCCGCTATTCCGCCGGCCTGGACACCCAAGTCGAGGTGAAGCAGGCCGAATCGTCGCTGGCCGCCGGCCAGGTCGAGCTGACCCAGACCGAGACCACGCTGGCGCAACTGCGCAATCAGGTCGCGGCACTGGCAGGCGCCGGCCCGCAGCGCGGCCAGTCGCTGGTGGAAGCGGCGCTGACCGCGCCCGCCGGCGGCGTGCCAGCGAGCGTACCGCTGGACCTGCTGGGCCACCGTCCCGACGTGGTCGCCGCGCGCTGGCGCGCCGAGGCCGCCCGGCACCAGATCGACAGCGCCCGCGCCGAGTTCTACCCCAATGTCAACCTCGTGGCCTTCGCCGGCTTCCAGGCCATCGGCACCGGCAACCTGCTCGGCGCCGCCGCCCGCACCGCCGGCATCGGCCCCGCCATCACCCTGCCGATCTTCCACGGCGGCGAATTGAACGCCAACCTGGCCGGCCGCCGCGCCGATGCCGACCTCGCCGTCTCCGACTACAACCAGACCGTGCTCGACGCCGTGCACCAGGTCGCCGACGCGCTCGACGGCCTGCGCCTGCTGGAGCAGGAACGAGCGCAGCAGCGCCAGGCGCGCGAAGCCATCGAGGCCGCTTATGAACTGGCCGTCAACCGCTACAAGGCCGGCATGGGCAACTACCTGACCGTCCTGGTCGCGCAGACCGGCGTACTGACCCAGGCACGGCTCGACACCGACCTGCGCATCCGCGCCTATCAGCTCGACGCCAACCTGGCCAACGCGCTGGGCGGCGGCTACGTCCCCGCCCCCGCGCAGCAGCCCGCGCCCGCCACGAACTCCACTCATTGAACGCTCCGGATTCAGACGTCATGAACGCAGCCACTTCCACGACCAATCCCGCCCGCAAACGCCTGCTGCTGATCGCGACCGGCGTTTTCATCCTCATCGCGATCGCCTACGGCATCTGGTGGGCGCTGTTCGGCGCCCACTTCGAAAGCACCGACGACGCCTACGTGCACGGCAACCTGGTGCAGATCACGCCACAGGTGCCCGGCACCGTGGTGGCCATCGAGGCCGACGACACCGAAACCGTCACCGCCGGCCAGCCGCTCGTGCGCATCGACCCGGCCGACACACAGGTCGCCTTGCAACAGGCCGAGGCCAAGCTGGCTCAGACCGTGCGCCAGGTCCGCACCTACTATGTCCAGAACGATGCGCTGGCGGCTGACGTCGACCTGCGCCAGGCCGACATCCAACGCGCCCAGGCCGAACTGACCCGCGCCCAGAGCGACGTCACCCGCCGCCAGCAACTGGCCAAGTCCGGCGGCGTCAGCGGCGAGGAAATCCTGCACGCCGAAGCCGCGCTGAAGACCGCGCAATCCGGGCTGGCGCAGGCCCGCGCCGCGCTGGCCGCCTCGCGCGCCAAGCTGGCGACCAACCAGGCGCTGACGCAAGGCACCACGGTGGCCGAGCACCCTGACGTGCGCCAGGCCGTTGCCGGCCTGCGCAACGCATGGCTGGCCCAATCGCGCACGGTCCTGCCCGCCCCCGTGGGCGGCGTGATCGCCCGCCGCACCGTCCAGGTGGGCCAGCGCGTGGCCCCGGGCGCCGCGCTCATGACGGTGGTGCCGCTGGACCAGGTCTGGGTCGAAGCCAACTTCAAGGAAGGCCAGTTGCGCAAAATGCGCATCGGCCAGCCGGTCAAGATGACGGCCGACCTGTACGGCAGTTCGATCACCTACCACGGCACCGTCGCCGGACTGGACGCAGGCACCGGCAGCGCCTTCGCCCTGCTGCCTGCACAGAACGCCACCGGCAACTGGATCAAGGTGGTGCAGCGCGTGCCCGTGCGCATCGCGCTCGATCCCGAGGATCTGAAGACGCATCCGCTGCGCGTGGGCCTGTCGATGGACGTGGAAGTCGACGTCGGCAAGCAGGACGGCGCAGCGCTGACCGCCGCCACCCGCAAGGAACCGGCCTGGTCGACGCGCGCGTTCGAACCGGCCCATGACGAGGTCGACGCCCTGATCGGCAAGATCATCCAGGCCAACCTCGCCTCCGACGAATTCACGCCGCAGGCGGCGCAATCGCCCGTGGCCAAAGAGGGCTTGGCGCGCGGCGCCAAGTAAGGGGATCTTCCCATGAGCACCACCGCTCAGCCCGCGGCCGGCGGCGCCCCCGCCGAGCCCACCGTACTTCCGCCCGGGACCTACCCGCCACTGGAAGGCGCCACCCGCATCATCGGGTCGATCGCCCTGTCCACGGCGGTGTTCATGAACGTGCTGGACACCTCGATCGCGAACGTGTCCATTCCCACCATTTCCGGCGATCTTGGCGTCAGTTCCAGCCAGGGCACCTGGGTCATCACGTCGTTCGCCGTGGCCAACGCCATCACGGTGCCGCTGACCGGCTGGCTGACGCAGCGCTTCGGCCAGGTCCGGCTGTTCCTGATATCCACCCTGCTGTTCGTGCTGGCGTCGTGGCTGTGCGGCTTCTCGCCCTCGCTCGAAGCGCTGATCGCATTCCGCGTGCTGCAAGGCGCCGTGGCCGGGCCGATGATCCCGCTATCGCAAACGTTGATGCTGGCCAGCTTCCCCAAGTCCAAGGCGGGCATGGCGCTGGCGGTCTGGTCGATGACGACACTGGTGGCGCCAGTGGCGGGACCGCTGCTGGGCGGCTGGATCTCCGACAACTACACCTGGCCGTGGATCTTCTACATCAACGTGCCGGTGGGCCTGCTGGCGGCATGGATCAGCTGGCGCATCTACGGCAACCGCGAATCGCTGACCCGCAAGTTGCCGATCGACAAGCTCGGCCTGGTGCTGCTGGTGGTGTGGGTTGGCGCGCTGCAGATCATGCTCGACAAGGGCAAGGAACTGGACTGGTTCGCCAGCCCCACCATCATCGCCCTGGCCGCCATCGCTTTCGTGGCATTCGTGTTCTTCCTGATCTGGGAATTGACCGACGCGCATCCGGTGGTCGACCTGCGCCTGTTCAAGATCCGCAACTTCACGGTCGGGGCGCTGACGCTGGCGGTGGCCTATGGCGTGTTCTTCGGCAACGTGGTGCTGCTGCCCTTGTGGCTGCAGAGCTACATGGGCTACACGGCCACCTATGCCGGCCTGGTGACCGCGCCGGTGGGCCTGCTGGCCATCCTGCTCACGCCGATGGTGGGCAAGATGCTGGCCACGCGCGACCCGCGCCAGATCGTGACAGTGGCGTTCCTGATCTTTGCGCTGGTGTGCTTCATGCGTTCGGGCTTCAACACCCAGACCGACGTGCGCACGCTGATGATCCCGACCATCATCCAGGGCGCGGCCATGGCGGCGTTCTTCGTGCCGTTGACGTCGATCACGCTGTCGAGCATCGAGCCTTGGCGCATCCCGGCCGCCTCGGGCCTGTCGAACTTCCTGCGGCTGACCGCGGGCGCCTTCGGCACCTCGATCGCGACTACGCTGTGGGAGAACCGCGCCACGCTGCACCATGTGCAATTGACCGAGGCGGCGCGGCCCGGCCAGCAGGCGTTTGACCAGACACTCAACGTGCTGCAGAACACGGTCGGCATGTCGCACCAGCAGGCCTTGAGCACGGTCGACCGGCTGATCAACGCGCAGGCGTTCACGATGTCCGCGGTGGATGTGTTCTACGCCTCGGCGGTGATCTTCCTGTTGCTGACTGGCCTGGTCTGGTTCGCCCGGCCACGCTCGGCCAAGGCGGGCGGTGGCGGCGGCGCGGCCGAAGCCGCGGCGGGCGCCCACTGATCGCCGCCCAGCCCTGTCCCTGACAGGGCGCGCACCCAAAAAAAGGCCCGGCGGATGCCGGGCCTTTTTCAATGTTTAAGCAGCGTGTGCCAGTCCTGCCGTTCGATCACCTCCGGCGGCAGCGCGCTCACCGGCGACAGGTTGATCACCGACACGCCGCGCCCACGCCACTGCTGCGCGGCGAAGCGGAACGAGGGCTCGATCAGGCGGGCGAAGTTGCGCGCCAACCGGCTGGCCTGCGGCGTCTCGCCTTCGTCGTAGAAGCGCATGCCGTGCTGCAGTGTCAGGTCCAGACCGTGCAGATAGACCTTGCGCGCGCCCCCCGAAATCATCACCTGCAGCGCCACGTAAGCCACCGTGTCCGCGTCGAACACGCCGAGCGACGCGTCGAAGCTGTAGCCCAGGCCCTGCTTGGCGTCCAGCAGCCGCAGGTCGGGCGAGGCGGCCACCATGCGCTTGAGCACCGCGGGCGCGGCGCTGCGCTGGTAGGCGCGCTCGGAAATGAACTCGATGATGCAGATGCGGCAGCGGATCTCTTCCTGCGCAATCCCCTGCATAATGTAGCGCAGCACGTCGGGCAGCACATACAGCGTCAGGTCACAGGCGACGATCTCGCGCACCAGATCGATGCGGTCCCTCACGAAATTCTGGTCGATGATGCAGTAGTACTTGAACTGCAGATTGAACTTGCGCGCCAGCGCGATCGAACCATTCACCCCCATGGCTGCCCGGATGTCCAGGCGGTCATAGGGAATCTCGGCGATCGACGGCCCGCTCAGGATCAGGTGCATCTCGTCGTCGTCGGGGTCGTACCCCTGCTCCAACGGCGTGATGGGCACCGAGCGGCCGAACGCGCGGAAACCACAGATCACCCCCGCGGGATTGCGCCAGATGCGCACGAACGGCCACAGGTGCTGATTGTGGCGCTGCGTGCGCGACCGCAACATCCGGAACAGCTTGCGGGCGAAACGGTCGGCACGGCTGCCACCCACCGGGGCGGAGCGGGAGGCGATGGAATCGACCATGGTCTGGGCCCCGGTCAACGCATCGCGCTAGGTCGCCGCGATCAGCGACGCAATGGCGTCGCCTACTTCGGCAGTTGACGCAGTGCCCTTCATGTCGCGCGTGCGCGGGCCATCGGCCAGCACCGTTTCAATGGCGCGGACCACGGCCGCCGAGGCGGCGTCATAACCCAGGAAGTCGAGCATCAGCGCGCCGCTCCAGATCTGGCCGATCGGGTTGGCGATGCCTTTGCCATAGATATCGGGTGCGGAGCCATGCACGGGCTCGAACAGGGACGGGAACTTGCGCTCGGGGTTCAGGTTGGCCGACGGCGCGATGCCGATCGTCCCCGTGCAGGCGGGGCCGAGATCGGAAAGGATATCGCCGAAAAGGTTGGAAGCCACGACCACGTCGAACCAGTCAGGATGCTGCACGAAATGCGCGCAGAGGATATCGATGTGATATTTGTCCCAGCGGACATCCGGATAGTTCCCAGCCATTTCCGCCACGCGCTGGTCCCACCATGGCATCGAAATCGAAATGCCGTTGGACTTGGTCGCCGCCGTCAGGTGCTTGCCGCGCTTGCGGGCCAGTTCGAAGGCGAATTTCAGTACGCGCTCGGCGCCGATGCGGGTAAATACGCTTTCCTGGATGACCACTTCGCGCTCGGTGCCGCCAAACAGGACGCCGCCGCTGTTGGAATATTCACCTTCGGTGTTTTCACGCACGATGAAGAAATCGATCTCGCCGGGCTGGCGGCCGGCCAGCGGCGAAGGCACGCCGGGCATCAGGCGCACCGGGCGCAGATTGATGTACTGGTCGAATTCGCGGCGGAACTTGAACAATGATCCCCACAACGCCTCGTGGTCCGGCACTGTGGCGGGCCAGCCGATGGCGCCGAAGAAAATCGCTTCATGCTGGCCGATCTGCCGTTGCCAATCGTCCGGCATCATTTTGCCGTGCTTGGCGTAGTAATCGCAGCTCCAGTCGAAGTGGTCCCACTGGAAATCAATGCCGAAGCGCGACGCAACGGCGTCAAGCACTTTCAGGCCTTCCGGAACGACTTCCTTGCCGATTCCGTCCCCTGGGATCACCGCAATCTTGTGTTTTTTTGCCACCACCGTTTCCTTTGTAATCCTGGATTGCACCGCCCAGAATCATAGGCATAAATGGCGGTAACGCAATACCCCAAGTTACAAACAACGTACTACCCGACGTTACAGCGCCGGGTACAGTTTGTTCCGGAGATGGAATACAGAATTCAGCGACGCGTCTTGGAGCCCAGCAGCGATCCCAGGATGCCGCGCGCCAGTTGCGTCGCGATCGAACGCGCCGTGCTCTTGGCGAAAGTCTGCACCACCCCATCGCGCTTGCCGCCGCGCGGGCCGGTGGAGCCGAACAGCACATCGTTCAGGCTGTCCATCAGGCCGCCGCCCTGCGCCTGGCCCGGCGCGCCGCCCGCAGTCGGCGTCGGCGCGGCCTTCCCGGACGCCTGATCGGCCGGGGCCGCGGCGCGTCCGGCCAGCACTTCGTAGGCGGATTCGCGGTCGATGGCCTTGTCATACTTGGCCGACATCGGGCTGCCCTGGCGCAGGGCCAGGCGCTCGGCGTCGGTGGCCGGGCCGATGCGGCTGCCTGGCGGCACGATCCAGGCGCGCTCGGTCGGCATCGGGCGGCCCTTGGCATCCAGCAGCGAGACCAGCGCTTCGCCCACGCCCAGTTCGGTGATGGCCGCCTCGATATCCAGTCCCGGATTGGGCCGCATGGTCTGGGCCGCGGTCTTGACAGCCTTCTGGTCGCGCGGCGTGAAGGCGCGCAACGCGTGCTGCACCCGGTTGCCCAACTGGCCCAGCACGGTGTCCGGAATGTCCAGCGGGTTCTGCGTCACGAAACAGACGCCCACGCCCTTGGAACGCACCAGCCGCACCACCTGTTCGATCTTGGTCAGCAACGCTGGCGGCGCGTCGTTGAACAGCAGGTGCGCCTCGTCGAAGAAGAACACCAGCTTGGGCTGGTCGACGTCGCCCACTTCCGGCAGTTTCTCGTACAGGTCGGCCAGCAGCCACAGCAGGAAGATGGCGTACAGCCGCGGCGCCTGCATCAGTTTGTCGGCGGCCAGCACGTTGACGATGCCACGTCCCTGGGCGTCGGTGCGCATCAGGTCGGCGACGTCCAGCATCGGCTCGCCGAAGAATTTCTCGGCGCCCTGCGACTCCAACGCCAGCAGGCCGCGCTGGATCGCGCCGACGCTGGCGGCGGACACGTTGCCATAGCGGGTCTTGAGCTCGGCGGCGCGGTCGGCGACGTTCTGCAGCATGGCGCGCAGGTCTTTCAGGTCCAGCAGCAGTTGGCCTTCGTCATCCGCCACCTTGAACACCAGCGTCAGCACGCCTTCCTGGGTGTCGTTCAGCTCGAGGATGCGCGCAAGCAGCAGCGGCCCCATGTCGGTGATGGTGGCGCGCACCGGCGTGCCCTGCTCGCCGAACACGTCCCACAGCGCGACCGGGCTGGCGCCCCAGGCCGGCTCGTCCAGGCCCAGGTTCTTGAGCCGCTCCTGCAGCTTGGGGCTGGCCGCCCCCGCCTGCGAAATGCCGGTCAGGTCGCCCTTGACGTCGGCCATGAAGACCGGCGTGCCGATGCGGGAGAAGGATTCGGCCAGCACCTGCAGGGTGACGGTCTTGCCGGTACCGGTGGCGCCAGTGATGCAGCCGTGGCGGTTGGCCAGGGCGGGCAAGAGGGCCAATTCGGTCTGCGCGTTCTTGGCGATGACGATGGGATTGGGCATGGACTGCTCTCCGGACCGGAATGACTCAGATGCCCAAGTGTAGAGCCTGCGATGACGGTTGTGCGCGTGGCAATATGGACACAGGCGGCCCGCTCCCGGGCGCGGAGGCCGCCGGCACGGTAAAATGCCGTTTTTGCAGACAATTTATCCTGGGAAGCCATGGCCGGACACAGCAAATGGGCCAATATTCAGCACCGCAAAGGCCGTCAAGACGCCAAACGCGGAAAGCTCTGGACCAAGATCATTCGTGAAATCACCGTGGCGGCGCGCGCCGGCGGCCCCGACCCGGACAGCAACCCGCGCTTGCGCATGGCCTGGGACAAGGCCACCGACGCCAACATGCCCAAGGACAACATCCAGCGCGCCATCCAGCGCGGCGCGGGCGGCGCGGACGGCGAAGCGTACGAAGAAGTGCGCTACGAGGGCTACGGCATCGGCGGCGCGGCGGTCATCGTCGACTGCATGACCGACAACCGCACCCGCACCGTGGCCGAAGTGCGCCACGCCTTCGCCAAGAACGGCGGCAACCTGGGCCAGGAAGGCTCGGTCGCCTTCATGTTCAAGCACTGCGGCCAATTCGTGTTCGCCCCCGGCACGCCGGAAGACAAGGTCATGGAAGCCGCGCTCGAGGCCGGCGCCGAAGACGTCGCCACCGACGAGGAAGGCGTGATCGAAGTCATCTGCGCCCCGACCGACTACGCCGCCGTGCGCAAGGCGTTCGACGACGCCGGCCTGAAGGCCGAAGTCGACGGCATCGTCATGAAGGCCCTGAACGAAACCGAACTGGCCGGCGAAGACGCCATCAAGATGCAGAAGCTGCTCGACGCCCTGGAAGGCCTGGACGACGTGCAGGAAGTCTATACCACCGTCATTTTCGACGAAGCGCAGTAACTTTCCGCAGTCTTTTTCCATTACCCCGGCGCGCTGCGGGCTTATGCCTTCCAGGCGCCGCGCTGTCACCGGATCCGGGCCCGCCCGGATCCGTGGCCTATTTCTCGGGCAGGTGTCTGACGACACTCGACTGGCAACCTTAAGAATCACGCAACAATGAAACTCCTGGTAATTGGCTCGGGCGGCCGCGAACATGCCCTCGCCTGGCGACTGGCCCGCTCCCCCCGCGTACACAAGGTGTACGTGGCGCCGGGCAACGGCGGCACGCAACGGGCCGAGCAGATGGAAAACATCCCGCTCACCAATGCCGAGGAATTGGCCGATTTCGTCCAGCGCGAAGGCATCGCCCTGACGGTCGTGGGCCCCGAGGCGCCGCTGGCCGCCGGTGTGGTCGACGTCTTCCGCGCCCGCGGCCTGAAGATCTTCGGCCCGACCAAGGCCGCCGCGCAACTGGAAAGCTCCAAGGACTACGCCAAGGCCTTCATGGTCCGGCACAACATCCCGACCGCGCGCTATGCCACCTTCACCGACCCGGCCCAGGCGCATGCCTACATCGACCAGGAAGGCGCCCCCATCGTGATCAAGGCCGACGGCCTGGCCGCCGGCAAGGGCGTGGTGGTCGCCGCCACGCTCGAAGAGGCCCACGCCGCCGTCGACGCCATGCTGGGCGACGGCTCCATGGGCGAAGCCGGGGCGCGCGTCGTCATCGAGGAATGCCTGGTCGGCGAGGAAGCCAGCTTCATCGTCATGTGCGACGGCCGCAATGTGCTGGCGCTGGCCACCAGCCAGGACCACAAGCGCCTGCAGGACGGCGACCAGGGCCCGAACACCGGCGGCATGGGCGCCTACTCGCCCGCCCCGATCGTCACGCCCGAGCTGCACCACCGCATCATGCGCGAAATCATCCTGCCGACCGTGCAGGGCATGACGCGCGACGGCATCCCCTACACCGGCTTCCTGTACGCCGGCCTGATGATCGCCCCCGGCGATGATCCCGACCGCGACATCAAGACGCTGGAATTCAACTGCCGCATGGGCGACCCGGAAACCCAGCCGATCATGATGCGCGTCAAGAGCGACCTGCTGGACGCGCTCGAGCACGCCGTCGAGGGCACGCTGGACCAGGCCGACATCACCTGGGACCGCCGCACCGCCCTGGGCGTGGTGCTGGCCTCGCACAACTATCCCAACACCCCGCGCACCGGCGACGTCATCCGCGGCCTGCCCGCCGACGCCGACGACTGCATGGTGTTCCACGCGGCCACCCGCCTGGAAGGCGACGAAACCCAGACCACCGGCGGCCGCGTGCTGTGCGTCACGGCGCTGGGCGACTCGGTCAAGATGGCGCGCGACCGTGTGTACGAAGCCATCGACGGCATCCACTTCGACGGCCGCCAGTACCGCAGCGACATCGGCTGGCGCGCGCTCAAGCCGTCGCAGCAGAAGCCCAAGTCCAACGCGTAACCGGAAGCGCCGATGAACGCCTTGCCCGTCGCCGACGTCCGCGGCTACCTCACCGGCCTGCAAGCCCGCATCGTCGCCGCGCTGGAGGCCGCCGAAGGCGGCCCCTTCCGCAGCGACGAATGGGTCAGGCCCGAAGGCGGCGGCGGCCTGTCGCGCCTGCTCGAAGGCGGCCAGTTGTTCGAGCGCGCCGGCGTGCTGTTCAGCCACGTCCAGGGTTCGAAGCTGCCGCCGTCGGCCAGCGCGCACCGGCCCGAGCTGGCTGGCCGCTCCTGGGAAGCCATGGGCGTGTCGATGGTGCTGCACCCGCGCAACCCGTACGTGCCCACCACGCACATGAACGTGCGCATGTTCGTCGCCGCGGCCCGTCCCGGCCATGACGAGGCCGACGTGTTCTGGTTCGGCGGCGGCATCGACCTGACGCCTTACTACCCTTTCGAGGAAGACGCGCGCCACTTCCACACCGTGTGCCGCGACGCCCTGGCCGGGCATGGCGCCGACTACTACCCGCGCTACAAGCGCTGGTGCGACGAGTACTTCTTCCTCAAGCACCGCAACGAAACCCGGGGCATCGGCGGCATTTTCTTCGATGACCTGAACGCTCCCGGCTTCGACGCCTCGTTCGCCCTGACGCGCTCGGTCGGCGACGCCTTCCTCGACAGCTACCTGCCGATCGTCGAACGTCGCCGCCACACGCCCTACGGCGAACGCGAACGCGACTTCCAGGCCTACCGCCGCGGCCGCTACGTCGAATTCAACCTGGTGTTCGACCGCGGCACACTGTTCGGCCTGCAGTCCGGCGGCCGCACCGAGTCGATCCTGCTGTCCATGCCGCCACTGGCGCAATGGCGCTACGACTGGCAGCCGGAGACGGGCACGCCCGAGGCCGAGCTGGCTGCCTACCTGACGCCGCGGGACTGGGTGTGAAGCGTATCGGGCTCCTGGGCGGCAGTTTCGACCCCGTCCACGTCGCGCATGTCGCGCTGGCCGACAACGCGCTGCGGGCGCTCGGCCTGGCGCAAGTGCAACTGATCCCGGCGGCCAACCCCTGGCAGCGCGCCGCCTTGCACGCCACCGCGGACCAGCGCCGCGCCATGCTGGAACTGGCCATCGCCGGCCACGATGGCTTGGCGGTCAATCCGATCGAACTCGAACGCGGCGGCGCCACCTACACCATCGACACCCTGCGCGCCCTGCCCGCGGATGCCCGCTATGTCTGGCTGCTGGGCGCCGACCAGTTGGCCAATTTCTGCACCTGGCAGTCATGGCGCGAAATCGCCAGCCTGGTCGACCTGGCGGTGGCCACACGCCCCGGCACGCCGCTGGCGCCGCCGGCGGAACTGGCCGACTGGCTGCGTGGCCAGGGACGCCAGCTCGAAGAATTGCCTTTCGCCCCGATGCCGGTTTCAGCCTCGCAGATCCGCGAGCGCCTGGCCCGGGGCGAATCGACCGACGGCCTGCTGGCCGCGCCCGTCGCCGCCTATATTGCGGCGCACCATCTTTACCGATAAACCCATCCCGCCCTGGCGCGCAGCGCCACGGAAACCGGCACTCGCCGTCCGTCAGCGGGTTATATTTGCAGCTATGGATATACAGAAACTCCAACGCGCCGTCATCGACGCCCTCGAAGACGTCAAGGCGCAAGACATCAAGGTCTTCAACACCACGCATCTGACCAGCCTGTTCGATCGCGTCGTGATTGCAAGCGCCACCTCCAATCGCCAGACGCGGGCGCTGGCCTCCAGCGTGGCAGACCGCGGCCGCGCGCTCGACCTCTCCGGCATCACGATCGAAGGCGAGGACACCGGCGAATGGGTCGTCGTCGACCTGGGCGACGTCGTGGTCCACATCATGCAGCCCGCCATCCGCCAGTACTACAACCTGGAAGAGATCTGGGGCGGCAAGCCGGTGCGCGTCAAGCTGCTGCCGGAATCCACCCGGGTCGCGCCAATCGCCAGCGACAGCGCCTACGACAGCACCGACGATTAAGAGCGCGTCGTGAAGCTGATCGTCGCCGCCGTGGGCACGCGCATGCCAGACTGGGTGCAGACCGCCTGGGACGACTACGCCAAGCGCCTGCCGCCCGACTGCGCGCTCGAACTGCGCGAGATCAAGCCCGAACCCCGCACCACCGGCAAGACCCCGGCCCAGATGATGGCCGCCGAGGCCAAGCGCATCGAGGCCGCGCTGCCGGCCAGTGCGCTACGCCTGGCGCTGGACGAACGCGGCCGCGACCTCACCACCATGGCGTTGTCACAGAGGCTCGAACAATGGCGCGCGGGCGGTCAGGATGTCGCCTTCCTGGTCGGCGGCCCCGACGGCCTGGATGCCGAGCTCAAGGCTTCGTGCAGCGGCCAGTTGCGCCTGTCGTCACTAACGCTGCCGCATCCCATGGTGCGCGTGGTGCTGGCTGAACAGCTCTACCGCGCCTGGGCCATCATGACCAACCATCCCTATCATCGCGCCTGAGGCATGACGCCGGACGCCAGCCTGGCGCGCGCCGCTTCCCATGACTGACGCTCCCCCTCCCGCACGCCTGTACCTCGCCTCCGCCAGCCCGCGCCGGCGCGAACTGCTGACGCAGATCGGCCTCGCGCACGACGTGCTGCGCGTGCCGGCGCCGCCCGGTGAAGACGAACCCCAGCACCCCGGCGAAAGCGCCGCCGACTACGTGCAGCGCACCGCGCGCGACAAGGCCGAACGCGGCCGCGACTGGCTGCGCGCGCAAGCCTTGCCGGCCTTGCCGCTGCTGGCCGCCGACACCACCGTCATCCTCGACGGCCAGGTGCTGGGCAAGCCCGCCGACCGCGACGACGCCATCCGCATCCTGCAGGCGTTGTCGGGCCAGACGCACCAAGTCCACACCGCCGTCGCGCTATGGACGGGCGATCGCCTGCTGGAAGCGGTTTCGATCACCCAGGTGCAGATGCGCCCCTTGCAACCTGACGAAATCGCGCGCTACTGCGACAGCGGCGAGCCTTACGGCAAAGCCGGCGCCTATGGCATCCAGGGCCTGGCGGGCACTTTCATCGCGCGCATCGACGGCAGCTACACCGGCGTCATGGGCCTGCCGCTATTCGAGACCGCCAACCTGTTGCGGGCCGCGGGCATCGCGATTCCCTGATTCCGCGCAATCCCATGAAAAAAGCCCCCGGGCCTTGCGGTCCCGGGGGCTTTTTGACGTGGTCAGGCGGCGATCAGCTCTGCGACGTCGACACCCGCGCCATCGCCTGCGGCTGCGCGGCCGGCGCCTCGCCTTCGAGCGCCGCATGCAGTTGGTCCTTGTCCAACTCGCCTTCCCAGCGCGCCACCACGACCGCGGCGGTGGCGTTGCCGACCAGGTTGGTCAGCGCGCGGCATTCCGACATGAAGCGGTCCACGCCCAGGATCAGCGCCATGCCGGCCACCGGCACTGTCGGCACCACCGACAGCGTCGCGGCCAGGGTGATGAAGCCGGCGCCCGTCACGCCCGCGGCGCCCTTGGAGCTCAGCATCGCCACCAGCAGCAACAGGATCTGGTCGCCCAGCGACAGCGGAATGTCGCAGGCCTGCGCGATGAACAGCGCCGCCATCGTCATGTAGATGTTGGTGCCATCCAGGTTGAACGAATAACCGGTGGGCACCACCAGGCCAACCACCGACTTCGAGCAGCCGGCGCGTTCCATCTTCTGCATCAGCGTCGGCAGCGCCGCTTCCGACGAGCTCGTGCCCAGCACCAGCAGCAGTTCTTCGCGGATGTAGCGCACCAGCTTCAGGATCGAGAAGCCGTTGTAGCGCGCCACCAGGCCCAGCACCACGACCACGAACAGCACCGAGGTGGCGTAGAAGGTGCCCACCAGCATCGCCAGGTTGATGATCGACTTGATGCCGTACTTGCCGATGGTGAACGCCATCGCGCCAAATGCGCCGATGGGCGCGGCCTTCATCAGGATGGCGACCAGCTTGAAGATCGGTTGGGCCAGCGCCGTCAGGAAGTCCAGCACCGGCTTGCCGCGCTCGCCGACCTGAGCCAGCGCGATGCCGAACAGCACCGCCACGAACAGCACCTGCAGGATGTCGCCGCCGACGAAGGGGCTGAAGATCGTGGTGGGGATGACGTTCAGCAGGAAACCCGTGATGGTCGAGTCATGCGCCTTGGCAACATAGCCCGACACCGCCTTCTGGTCCAGCGTGGCCGGATTGATGTGCATGCCGGCGCCCGGCTGCACGATGTGGCTCACCACCATGCCTACGATCAGGGCCAGGGTCGAGAACACCAGGAAGTACAGCATGGCCTTGCCCGCCACGCGCCCGACCTTCTTGAGGTCGCTCATGGCCGCGATGCCGGTCGCCACGGTCAGGAAGATCACCGGGGCGATGATCATCTTCACCAGCTTGATGAAGCCGTCACCCAGGGGCTGCATGGCCTGCCCGAGGTCGGGCTTGAAATAGCCCAGCAAGATGCCGATCACGATCGCGAAAAGCACCTGCACATACAGAATTTGATAGAACTTGAGCTTGCGCGCAGGCGCGCCTTGATCCACTTCGATCATCGGGATTTGTCCCCACCAGGGCCCCAGGCTCCATGCGACGATGCGCAGCGGGTATCGGGGGCGTTATCTCTTTTAAAGCCTTGCGTATCTCCGCAGGCCGATTTCACCCGATGAGCAATATCGCCGGGCTTGCACTGTCATATGCAAATGGCGTGCCAAGCCACGGTTGATCGGATATAGAACTCAAGTCTTTGATTCAAATGTGATTTTTCTGGCTGACAGGGGTTGCCGCCGAAAAGATTGGCGAAATACCACACAGAACTCCGCTAAAATGTGCGAAAAACCGCACACCACCATGCCCACTCGTCCTCGCTCCCAGCAGGCGTCCGCCGCTGCGCCCGCGCAAGCGGATGCCGCCGCGTCCCGCCGCCGTCCGGCCTGGCCGTGGGCGCTTCTGATTCTGGCGGTCGTGGCGGTGGTGTTCGGTATCCTGCATGCCGCCAGCGAATGGGCGCGCGACGGCGCTCTCAAGGAAGCCTACCTGCAGGCCCGCAGCGCCGGCCAGATCAACGCCGCCCTGCTGCGCAACAACCTGGACAAATTCCGTGCGCTGCCCTTCGTCCTCACTCGCGACGTCGACCTGCGCGCCACGCTGCAGAACCCCACAGCGGCGCAGATCGAGTCGCTCGACGAAAAACTCGACAGCCTGAGCCGCGGCGTGGGCGCCTCGGCGATCTACGTCCTGGACCAGACGGGCTACGCCATCGCCGCCAGCAACTGGCGCGAACCCGCCACCTTCGTCGGCGTCGATTACCAGTTCCGGCCGTACTTTCGCGGCGCCGTGGCGCACGGATCCGCTGAGCACTTCGCGCTTGGCACCATCAGCCACGAAGCCGGCCTTTACCTGTCGCGGCGGGTCGACGACACCAGCGGCACGATGCTGGGCGTCGTGGTGTTGAAAGTCGATTTCCGTGACCTCGAAGCCGACTGGCGCCAGTCGAACGCGCCCATCTTCGTCACCGACGAACATGGCGTCGTGCTGCTGGGCAGCGTGCCCGACTGGCGCTTCCGCGTGCTCAAGCCGCTGGCGCCCGACCTGGCCCAGACGCTGCGCACCAGCCTGCAGTTCGGCGACGCCATGTTCCAGCCGCTGCCCTTGCGGCCCGCCCCGACGACGGTCAGTGGCGGCCAACTGCTGCGATCGGCCGAAGCCCTGCCACAGATTCCGGCCGGCGCGCCGCTGCTGCACACCACACTCCCCATCGTCGAATCGCCGGGCTGGACGCTGCACCTGCTGTCCCCCGTGCAGTCGGCGCTCAACCGCGCCACCGCCAACGCGCAACTGGGCGCGCTGCTGGCCCAGGGCGTGCTATCCGCCGTCATCGGCATCCTGCTTTACCGCCGCCATCGCAACCGTGAACGCGCCTCCCAGCAGATGGCGGTACGCCAGCAGTTGGCCGCCCAGGTCGAAGAGCGCACCGCGCAACTGCGCGAGGTCAACCAGCAACTGCTGGCGCAAATGGACGAACGCCAGCGCACCGAGGCGCGTCTGCACACCATGCAGGACGAACTGGTGCAAGCCAGCAAGCTCGCGCTGCTGGGCCAGGTTGCCGCCGGCGTCGCGCACGAAATCAACCAGCCGGTGGCCGCGATCCGCGCCTATGCCGACAACGCCGCTGAATTCCTGCGCCGCCAGGATCCGGCCTCCGTCCAGGAAAACCTGGGCACCATCGCCTCGCTCACCGACCGCATCGGCCATATCACCGGCGAGCTGCGCGCGTTCTCGCGCAAGGCAGGCGCCTCGGTCGGCCCCACCAGCCTGAAAGAGACGCTGGATGGCGCACTGCTGCTGGTCGGCCCCCGGGCCAGGCGCCAGCGCGTAGTGTTGCAACGCCCGCCTGTGGAACAAGACTACCTGGTGCAGGCCAACCGCATCCGCCTCGAGCAGGTGCTGGTGAACCTCCTGCAGAACGGCATGGATGCACTCGAAGGCCAGGCCGACGGCCGCATCATCATCGCGCTGCAGGACATGGGCACCTCGGTGCAACTGTTCGTCAACGACAACGGCCCGGGCCTGTCGCCCGAAGCCAGCGCGCGCCTGTTCACGCCGTTTCACACCACCAAGGCCGAGGGCCTGGGGCTGGGCCTGGTGATTTCACGCGACATCGTCGCCGAATTCGGCGGCGACCTGCGTGCCGCCCATCCCGGCGATGCCATTTTCCCCGCGCCCCACGGCCCCGGCCGCGGCGCGATGTTCACCCTGACGCTGCGCAAAGCGCCGCCTTCGATCCATGACCCGCGTACCTGACACCGACCACTCCCAGCCCCTGCCGCCAGGCGCCATGCCTGGAGCCGCCCTGCTGGAAGATCCCCGCGCCAAGCCCGCCGCACCACGTGTCGCCTTCATTGACGACGACGAGGACCTGCGCCGCGCCAACGTGCAGACGCTCAAGCTGCACGGCATCGCGGTCGAAGCCCATGCCAGCGCGCGCGGCGCGCTCGCCACGATCAATCGCGACTTCGACGGCGTGGTGGTCACCGATATCCGCATGCCCGACATCGATGGGCTGCAACTGTTCCAGCGCCTGCGGGCCATCGACCCGGAGATCCCCGTCATCCTCATCACCGGCCACGGCGACATCGCCATGGCGGTGCAATGCATGCGCGACGGCGCCTATGATTTCCTGGCCAAACCCTATCCCCCGGATCGCCTGGTCACCGCCATCTCACACGCAGCCGAAAAGCGTCACCTGGTGCTGGAGAACCGCCGCCTGCGCGAGGCCGCGTTCGCGGTCGAAGCCGACGAAGTGCCCTTCATAGGCACCACCCCGGCCATGCAGCGCATCAAGCAGACGCTGCGCCACATCGCCGACGCCGACGTCGACGTGCTGGTTGAGGGTGAAACCGGCACCGGCAAGGAAGTGGTCGCCACCGCCCTGCACCGCCTGAGCCGCCGGCGGCATCGCGCGCTGGTCGCGATCAACTGTGGAGCGCTACCGGAAAGCGTGATCGAAAGCGAGCTGTTCGGCCACGAGGCCGGCGCCTTCACCGGCGCGCAGAAGCGGCGCATAGGCCGCATCGAGCACGCCAGCGGCGGCACCCTGTTCCTCGACGAAATCGAGAGCATGCCCCTGGCGGTGCAGGTCAAGCTGCTGCGCGTCCTCGAATCGCGACAGATCACCCCGCTGGGCAGCAACGAAGTCCGCAACCTGGACCTGCGCGTCGTCGCCGCCACCAAGGAAGACCTGGGCAGCCCGGCCGTTCGCGCCAAATTCCGCGAAGACCTGTTCTACCGCCTGAATGTGGTCACCATCCGCATTCCGCCCCTGCGCGAACGCCGCGAGGACATCCCTCTGCTGCTGGCCCACTACCTGGGTCATGCCTCGCGCCGCTTCCAACGCGACATTCCCGACATGCCCACGGACATCAAGCGCCATCTATTGACACATGACTGGCCCGGCAATGTGCGAGAACTCGCACACTTCGCCGAACGCTTCGTCCTGGGCGTGCTGAACACCCCCACCGCCACGGCCCCCGAACCCGCAATCAGCGCCGGCACCCTGCCGGAAAAGATGGAGCGTTTCGAAGCCCAGCTCATCCGTGAAGCGCTCGCCGCCCACCGGGGCGACGTCCGCGCAACGCTGGAAGCGTTGGGCATTCCTCGCAAGACGTTCTACGACAAGCTGCAGCGTCACGGCATTGACCGTCAGGACTACACCGGAACGGCACCGCTCTGACGCATTGTCCCGGCCAACAAAAACCCCCGTGCGGCGCAAGCCGCATGGGGGTTTCTTTTCGGGGTTTCTTTTCAGGGTGTGGCGCGCCCCAAAAGACAAAACCCCACAGGCGTTAGCCTGCGGGGTTTTGAGCAATAAAAGCCTGACGATGACCTACTTTCACAGACGTCCGTCCACTATCATCGGCGCAAAGGCGTTTCACTGTCCTGTTCGGGATGGGAAGGAGTGGTACCACCTTGCTATGGTCGTCAGGCGTAACGGGTTGAGAGATTGTCTTTGAGGACAACCGCTCCAATCTTGGAAGAAGCGCAACGTGTGGCGATCAGAGTGTGACTCGATGATCAACGCACAGTGGGTGTAATTGGTGTTGGCTGGCTGCTGACGGGGCAGCCAGATTTTGTATTGAACGACACTTGGAACGCTATATCACCAGGTCATAACCATCAGTGTTATAGGATCAAGCCTCACGAGCAATTAGTATCGGTTAGCTTAACGCATTACTGCGCTTCCACACCCGACCTATCAACGTCCTGGTCTCGAACGACTCTTTAGGGGGATCAAGTCCCCGGGATACCTAATCTTCAGACGAGTTTCCCGCTTAGATGCCTTCAGCGGTTATCTCTTCCGTACTTAGCTACCCGGCAATGCCATTGGCATGACAACCGGTACACCAGAGGTACGTCCACTCCGGTCCTCTCGTACTAGGAGCAGGCTCCGTCAAGTATCCAACGCCCACGGCAGATAGGGACCAAACTGTCTCACGACGTTTTAAACCCAGCTCACGTACCTCTTTAAATGGCGAACAGCCATACCCTTGGGACCGGCTACAGCCCCAGGATGAGATGAGCCGACATCGAGGTGCCAAACACCGCCGTCGATATGAACTCTTGGGCGGTATCAGCCTGTTATCCCCAGAGTACCTTTTATCCGTTGAGCGATGGCCCTTCCATTCAGAACCACCGGATCACTATGTCCTGCTTTCGCACCTGTTCGACTTGTCAGTCTCACAGTCAAGCACGCTTATGCCATTGCACTATCAGCACGATTTCCGACCGTACCTAGCGTACCTTCGAACTCCTCCGTTACACTTTGGGAGGAGACCGCCCCAGTCAAACTGCCCACCATGCACTGTCCCCGATCCGGATAACGGACCAAGGTTAGAACCGCAAACAAACCAGGGTGGTATTTCAAGGATGGCTCCACGTGATCTAGCGACCACGCTTCAAAGCCTCCCACCTATCCTACACAGGCCGGTTCACAGTCCAATGCAAAGCTACAGTAAAGGTTCATGGGGTCTTTCCGTCTAGCCGCGGGTAGATTGCATCATCACAAACACTTCAACTTCGCTGAGTCTCAGGAGGAGACAGTGTGGCCATCGTTACGCCATTCGTGCAGGTCGGAACTTACCCGACAAGGAATTTCGCTACCTTAGGACCGTTATAGTTACGGCCGCCGTTTACCGGGGCTTCGATCAAGAGCTTGCACCCCATCACTTAACCTTCCGGCACCGGGCAGGCGTCACACCCTATACGTCGACTTTCGTCTTTGCAGAGTGCTGTGTTTTTAATAAACAGTCGCAGCCACCGATTCTCTGCGACCCCATCATGCTAAGCGCGCAGGCGCTTCACACTACCGGGGTATACCTTCTCCCGAAGTTACGGTATCAATTTGCCGAGTTCCTTCTCCTGAGTTCTCTCAAGCGCCTTGGAATATTCATCCCGTCCACCTGTGTCGGTTTGCGGTACGGTCTCGTACAGCTGAAGCTTAGAGGCTTTTCTTGGAACCACTTCCAATCACTTCGCAAGCAATGCTCGCTCGTGCCGTACCCTTGATTTACGCGCCCGGATTTGCCTAAGCGCCATCTTCGATACGTCAACAGGGACATCCAACACCCTGATGATCTTCCGCGATCCGTCCCCCCATCGCACTGTACGACGGTGCTGGAATATTAACCAGCTTCCCATCAGCTACGCATCTCTGCCTCGCCTTAGGGGCCGACTCACCCTGCGCCGATGAACGTTGCGCAGGAAACCTTGGACTTACGGCGAGGGGGCTTTTCACCCCCTTTATCGCTACTCATGTCAGCATTCGCACTTCTGATACCTCCAGCAGCCTTTACAAGCCACCTTCGCAGGCTTACAGAACGCTCTCCTACCGCGTGCACAAAGTGCACACCCGCAGCTTCGGTTTATCGCTTAGCCCCGTTACATCTTCCGCGCAGGACGACTCGATCAGTGAGCTATTACGCTTTCTTTAAAGGATGGCTGCTTCTAAGCCAACCTCCTGACTGTCTATGCCTTCCCACTTCGTTTCCCACTTAGCGATAATTTGGGACCTTAGCTGGCGGTCTGGGTTGTTTCCCTCTTGAGTCCGGACGTTAGCACCCGGTGCTCTGTCTCCCAAGCTGTACTTGCGGGTATTCGGAGTTTGCCATAGTTTGGTAAGTCGCCATGACCCCCTAGCTATAACAGTGCTCTACCCCCCGCAGTAATACTTGAGGCACTACCTAAATAGTTTTCGGAGAGAACCAGCTATTTCCAGATTTGTTTAGCCTTTCACCCCTATCCACAGCTCATCCCCTAATTTTTCAACATTAGTGGGTTCGGTCCTCCAGCACGTGTTACCGTGCCTTCAACCTGGCCATGGATAGATCATCTGGTTTCGGGTCTACACCCAGCGACTGAATCGCCCTATTCGGACTCGCTTTCGCTACGGCTTCCCTATTCGGTTAACCTTGCCACTGAATGTAAGTCGCTGACCCATTATACAAAAGGTACGCAGTCACCCCACAAGGAGGCTCCTACTGTTTGTATGCATACGGTTTCAGGATCTATTTCACTCCCCTTCCGGGGTTCTTTTCGCCTTTCCCTCACGGTACTGGTTCACTATCGGTCGATCACGAGTATTTAGCCTTGGAGGATGGTCCCCCCATCTTCAAACAGGATTTCACGTGTCCCGCCCTACTTTTCTCACGCTTAGTTCCACACACAAAATTTCGTCTACAGGGCTATCACCTGCTACGGCCGGACTTTCCATTCCGTTCGACTATCTTGCATGCTAAAACGTGAAGGCTCTTCCGATTTCGCTCGCCACTACTTTCGGAATCTCGGTTGATTTCTTTTCCTCGAGCTACTGAGATGTTTCAGTTCACCCGGTTCGCTTCCACTGACCTATGTATTCAGTCAGGGATACTCCTTGCGGAGTGGGTTTCCCCATTCGGATATCTGCGGATCAAAGCTTGTTTGCCAGCTCCCCGCAGCTTTTCGCAGGCTACTACGTCCTTCATCGCCTGTGATCGCCAAGGCATCCACCATATGCACTTAGTCGCTTGATCCTATAACGCTGTAGGCTATAGGACCTGAGTATTAGCGTTTGTGCCGTTCATAAGTTTCAAAGCAGTCTGAGGTTATTCACCCCAGTCTTGAGAACTTGGAACAAAATTAATGCAATCACAACCCGTACCCATCTTCATCAGCAAGCTGATTACTCGATGAGCACATTTCGTTGTGCTTCTTCCAGATTGTTAAAGAACGAATATAGCTGTTGAGTAAAACCCAACTCATAAGACCGGGCAGATATTATCCGCACGACGCTATGAGTTAGCCTCTACATCCCACCAGGCGCAGGTCTTGGTGGAGGTGAACGGGATCGAACCGATGACATCCTGCTTGCAAAGCAGGCGCTCTCCCAGCTGAGCTACACCCCCATATCCACGGCATCTCTACCTGCGAATACTTGGTGGGTCTGGTTGGATTCGAACCAACGACCCCCGCCTTATCAAGACGGTGCTCTAACCGACTGAGCTACAGACCCAAAACCTTCCCGGATCAGTAGTCAGAAGTCATGGACACAGGGAGGAGTCCCTCTACCCAAGCCCACAACCGATCCCAGCTATATCAAACAACCGATAAGAGTGGACGCTTAACACGAGCACTAAGCTCTGAAAGGAGGTGATCCAGCCGCACCTTCCGATACGGCTACCTTGTTACGACTTCACCCCAGTCATGAATCCTACCGTGGTAATCGCCCCCCTTGCGGTTAGGCTAACTACTTCTGGTAAAACCCACTCCCATGGTGTGACGGGCGGTGTGTACAAGACCCGGGAACGTATTCACCGCGACATGCTGATCCGCGATTACTAGCGATTCCGACTTCACGCAGTCGAGTTGCAGACTGCGATCCGGACTACGATCGGGTTTCTGGGATTGGCTCCCCCTCGCGGGTTGGCGACCCTCTGTCCCGACCATTGTATGACGTGTGAAGCCCTACCCATAAGGGCCATGAGGACTTGACGTCATCCCCACCTTCCTCCGGTTTGTCACCGGCAGTCTCATTAGAGTGCCCTTTCGTAGCAACTAATGACAAGGGTTGCGCTCGTTGCGGGACTTAACCCAACATCTCACGACACGAGCTGACGACAGCCATGCAGCACCTGTGTTCCGGTTCTCTTGCGAGCACTGCCAAATCTCTTCGGCATTCCAGACATGTCAAGGGTAGGTAAGGTTTTTCGCGTTGCATCGAATTAATCCACATCATCCACCGCTTGTGCGGGTCCCCGTCAATTCCTTTGAGTTTTAATCTTGCGACCGTACTCCCCAGGCGGTCAACTTCACGCGTTAGCTGCGCTACCAAGGCCCGAAGGCCCCAACAGCTAGTTGACATCGTTTAGGGCGTGGACTACCAGGGTATCTAATCCTGTTTGCTCCCCACGCTTTCGTGCATGAGCGTCAGTGTTATCCCAGGAGGCTGCCTTCGCCATCGGTGTTCCTCCGCATATCTACGCATTTCACTGCTACACGCGGAATTCCACCTCCCTCTGACACACTCTAGCCCGGTAGTTAAAAATGCAGTTCCAAAGTTAAGCTCTGGGATTTCACATCTTTCTTTCCGAACCGCCTGCGCACGCTTTACGCCCAGTAATTCCGATTAACGCTTGCACCCTACGTATTACCGCGGCTGCTGGCACGTAGTTAGCCGGTGCTTATTCTGCAGGTACCGTCAGTTTCGCGGGGTATTAACCCACGACGTTTCTTTCCTGCCAAAAGTGCTTTACAACCCGAAGGCCTTCATCGCACACGCGGGATGGCTGGATCAGGGTTTCCCCCATTGTCCAAAATTCCCCACTGCTGCCTCCCGTAGGAGTCTGGGCCGTGTCTCAGTCCCAGTGTGGCTGGTCGTCCTCTCAAACCAGCTACGGATCGTCGCCTTGGTGAGCCGTTACCCCACCAACTAGCTAATCCGATATCGGCCGCTCCAATAGTGCAAGGTCTTGCGATCCCCTGCTTTCCCCCGTAGGGCGTATGCGGTATTAGCTACGCTTTCGCGTAGTTATCCCCCGCTACTGGGCACGTTCCGATACATTACTCACCCGTTCGCCACTCGCCACCAGACCGAAGTCCGTGCTGCCGTTCGACTTGCATGTGTAAGGCATCCCGCTAGCGTTCAATCTGAGCCAGGATCAAACTCTTCAGTTTAATCTCTGTATTTGTTTCGTATTTCTTAGTTCCGAAGAACCGAGTCATACGTCGCTACTCAAAGGAAGTGAGGTATGTGCTTAGACTTGACATCTAAGGTACTTCACTTCTAGTGAGCACTTGATTTCATTGTGCTTGTGAAAGGGTTTAAAACCCAATCACTGTGCACTCGCATCAAGCGCCCACACTTATCGGTTGTTTAATTGTTAAAGAGCGGTACTGCTAAATTCTGTACTACTTACTGCATCTTCTGCCTTCTTCGGCGATTTCGCTTTCGCGTCGATCGCTGTGTCAGCAGCAGAGAAACGAGATTATGAAGAAGTTTTTATCGTTTGTCAAGTCAGCGTTGCTTGCCTCACTTCGCTGCCTTGCCTACGACCTCTTCAGATCTCACCAGGCTCGCACCCGGCCCTCTCTTTAGCAGCTATCGAAATATCAGGGTTAACCCTAAGTTTTCGGTAACTGCCAAGCCTGAAACTATAACACAACTTTTGCAGATTATGCAACCGGCTTTTGCCTAATTTGCATCCTATCTTGCAACCCCGCCGCTTTGTGAATCGCTTCACTTCGCAGCAGCCCCGGATCGCTCCAGAGGTTGGTTACCGCCCAGTCGGCTTGCAACGCTGCTCAGACCACCCTATCGGGTAAACCCTGATTCGCCGTCACCAACCAAGCCCAAGACTATAGCACAATTTTTGCAGATCGTGCAACTGGCTTCTGCCTGATTTGCACCGACTTACGCAAAATTCGCTGACCGCCGGTTCGAGAGAATCATCGCTGATTCACCGCCTTGCTGCCCTGCGGCAGATTCGTCGCCATAGCGCCGAATCCGTTGCACTTGCCTGGCTTCGCGGCTCACAAAACTGCGTGAACTGCGAAGGAGCGAGACTATAGCACAGAAATTTGGGCTGTCACACGCCGGACGCAAAAAGCCTGCTGAATTTGCAGACCGCCCGATACGAGAGAGCCCCTTGCCTGCCCTCTGCCTGCTCTCCGCCCGCCCCTCCCCCGCCCACGCACTTGCCCAATGCCGCGTCTCTCTATATAGATAGTGTTGTGCTCGCCTGTCCCACGGCGCGATCGCCAATATCCACGCGGCGGCGCATGTCTATATATAGATAGGTCGTCTTGCCTGTAGGCTATTGCGTTGCTTGCCAGGCGCACCCGTACGTTTACTATTCGCCTTGCGCCGCACAGTCCTTACCTGGAGAAGATGCCCCCATGCCCCCAACCATCGCGTTGAGCGAAGATATCCTGATCAACGTCACGCCCTTCGAGACTCGCGTTGCGCTGGTCGAGCAGGGATCGGTGCAGGAGCTGCACGTGGAACGCAGCATCCAGCGCGGCCACGTCGGCAATATCTATCTGGGACGGGTGGTCCGGGTGCTGCCGGGCATGCAGAGCGCCTTTATCGACATCGGCCTGGAGCGCGCCGCCTTCATCCATATCGCCGATCTGCGCGAAAACCGGGGCGAACGCAGCCAGGGCCTGACGCCCACGCCGATCGAAAAACTGCTGTTCGAGGGGCAGACCATCATGGTCCAGGTGGTCAAGGACCCCCTGGGCACCAAGGGCGCGCGGCTATCGACCCAGATCAGCATGGCGGGCCGCATGCTGGTCTACCTGCCGCATGATCCGCATATCGGAATTTCGCAAAAGATCGACTCGGAGTCCGAGCGCACGCAGTTGCGCGAGCGGCTGCAGGCGCTGATGCCCAGCGAGGAGAAAGGCGGCTTCATCGTGCGCACCCAGGCCGAGGGCGCCAATGATGAGGAACTGGCCGCCGACCTGGAATACCTGCGCAAGCTGTGGACCAGCGTGCAGGCCGCTGCCCGCACCCAGCCGGCGCCGGCGCTGCTGCACCAGGACCTGACGCTGGCGCAGCGGGTGCTGCGCGACATGGTGGGGCCGTCAACCGGCAGCATCCTGGTCGATTCCCGCACCACGACGGCCGCGATGCTCGAGTGGGCGCGCATCTATACGCCGTCCGTGGTTGATCGCATCCAGCATTACAGCGGCGAGCGCCCCCTGTTCGATACCGCCAATGTCGACGAGGAGATCGCGAGAGCGCTATCGCGCCGCGTGGACCTGAAGTCGGGCGGCTACCTGATCATCGACCAGACCGAGGCGCTGACCACGGTCGACGTCAACACCGGCGGCTTCGTCGGCGGACGCAATTTCGACGACACCATCTTCAAGACCAACCTTGAAGCGGCCCAGGCCATCGCGCGCCAACTGCGGCTGCGCAACCTGGGCGGGATCGTGATCCTGGACTTCATCGACATGGAGGAACAGGAGCATCGCGAGACCGTATTGGCGGAACTGAAGAAGGCGTTGGCGCGCGACCGCACCCGGATGACGGTCAACGGCTTCACGCAACTGGGCCTGGTGGAGATGACGCGCAAGCGCACCCGCGACTCGCTCGCGCACCAGTTGTGCGAGCCCTGCCCCATGTGCGAGTCGCGCGGCAACGTGCGCACGCCGCGCACGGTGTGCTACGAAATCCTGCGCGAGATCCTGCGCGAAGCGCGCCAGTTCAACCCCAAGGAATTCCGCATCCTGGCGTCGCAGGACGTGGTGGATCTGTTCCTCGAAGAGGAAAGCCAGCACCTGGCAATGCTGGGTGACTTCGTGGGCAAGCGGGTGTCGCTGGAAGTCGAGAGCACCTATTCCCAGGAAAAATACGACATCATCCTAGTTTGAGGCTCGACGCCTTGCCGGCCTGCGGGCCCGTGACGCAATATCCTTGATGCCGGAAAGCCGCGATAGCGGCTTTTCTTCTTTGTGCGCGGCCCGCTCCGCCTGCCCACTCGCCACATACCAGCTACGGCGCAAACTTTCACGTCAATATGTGTGAAGTTTGTATCGCGGCGATTCGATTGCAATGAAGTTTGAAACCGGTGGCGACCGGAAGGGCGACCCGATAAGCTCGCCACCGGCTGGCAGGCCCCGGGGTTGAGGGGCCCTGCCATTTCCCATGTTTTCCGGAGAATCACGTAATGAAAACCCTATTCCGTCCGTTCCTGCTGCTGGCCCTGGCCTTGCCGCTGGTGCTGGCCGCCTGCGGCAGCAAAGAACCCGAACAGCGCGCCGCGTTCACGCAGTTCCTGCAGACGCGCATCGTCGACAAGCCGGGGGTGCGGGTGCCGAAGCTGACGGAGGAAGAGAAGAAGTCGTTCGGCGACTACGCCGCGCAGTACGCCGTGATCACCGACTTCAATGCCGCCATGGATGCATCCGTCAAGCCGATGGGCAACCTGATGCAGAAAGGCGCCGTGCGCTCGCTGAACGACGTCATCGCGCGCCGCGACGACATCAAGACCGTCCAGACCGCGCTCAAGGACATGAGCGAGGCCCTGGCCAAGGAACAGGCCAAGGCGGATGCCGCCCGCGCGCAGCTCAAGCAGCCCGATGACCTGAAGGCGGTCTACGACAAGGCCTACGCCAAGACCGTCACGGTGCCGGCCGAGACGTTCCGCGAAGTGCTGCCGCAGATCAGCGGCACGTTGGACAGCAGCCTGAAACTGGCCGAATACGTGGAAGCGCACAAGGCGCAGATCGACCTGTCGGGCCCGATGCCGAAGGTGCAGGATCCGACGGTGCTGGCCGAGCTGAACAAGCTGCTGCAGGACCTGACCGCCCAGGCGCAGAAGGTGCAACAGGCGCAGACACGCCTGCAGGCGGTGATGCTGGGCGGCTGATCACCAACGCCCCAGTCTTGCCGGGACGACCTCGAAAGGGGTCGTCTTTTTTTTGCCGCGGCCAATCGGTGGCGTCGCGAGACCGTCATGCGTCCGCCATCATGACCCGGTTGCGGCCGGCCTCCTTGGCGCGGTAGACGGCAGCATCGGCCGCCTCCACCAGCGCGGCGGCATCGTCGCCCGGCTGCGGCCGCAACGTGGCCACGCCGATGCTGACGGTGACGATGCCGCCCTCGTTGTCTTCATGCGGCGCCCCCAGGCCGGCCACGGCCTGGCGGATGTTCTCGGCGATGACCCGGGCGCGCTCGCTGGTCGTGTCGGGCAGCAAGGCGACGAACTCCTCGCCGCCATAGCGCGCCGCCAGGTCGCGCGGTCGCCTAGCCTTGCCGCGCACCGTGAGCGCCAGCATCTTGAGCAGCTCGTCGCCTTCCTGATGACCGTAGCGGTCGTTGTAGCGCTTGAAATGGTCGGCATCCAGGAACAGCAGCGACAGCGGCTGGCCATCGCGCATGGCGCTGGACCATTCGCGCGCCAGCGCCTCGTCGAAGGTGCGGCGGTTGGCGATACCGGTCAGGCCATCGGTCTGGGCCTCCTTTTCGAGCCGGCTCTCGGCCTCCTGGCGCAGGCGGGTCTCGCGCCGGTACAGCACGATCTGCGCCATCACCGAGGCGAACAGCGCCAGCGTGATGGGGATGATCAGCATGGCGCGCCGCACCCAGGGTTCGAGGACTTCGTCGACCGCCATCGCCACGTCGATCACCAGCGGCGTGCCGGGCACGCTCTCGAAGGTATAGAGGCGGTCGACGCCGTCGGGCGCCAGCACGCCGACGAAGACGCCCTCGCGACGAATGAGGAACTGTTGGAAATCCAGTTCCTGACCGATATCGGCGCCCAGGTCGGCCGACGAATACGGCGTGCGGGCGAGGACGGCGCCATCGTTGCGGAAGATGGTGATGGCGTCGCGCGGGCCGATCGACAGCCCCGCGAAGCGGTCGCGGAAATAGGCCAGCCGCAACGAACCGGTGACGACACCGGCGAAACTGCCGTCCGGATTGGACAGCCGCCGGCTGATGCCGATGCTTTCATCGCCGCCGCGCAGGCGGCTGAGGTAGGGGCGGCCGACATACATGCCCGCATCGGGGTGATCCCGATGGACCTGGAAGAAATCGCGGTCGGCGAAGTTCAGCGTGACGGGCTCGGTGCTTTGCGAGTCGTAGCGGACGTTGCCGTCGCGATCGAGAATGAGGATGGTGCCCAGGTATTCGGCGCTCGCGGCGCGGTCGAACAGGAAGCGGTGCAGCGTGCCGCGCGGCAGAGACTCGATATCGGGTTCATTCAGGCGCTCGATGACGCCCTGCAGCGACAGATCGTAGACGCGGATGGTGCGGCCGATGTCGGCGGCCAGCACTTCGGTGAGATTGCCAGCGGAGACATAGGCCTGGTTCCAGGTCGTGCGCCGGTCCATCCAGAGCAGCGCCACCGCCGCGGCACAGATGCCGACCGCGATCAGCCCCGCCAGGGCATACAGAGTTCGGTGCAATAACCCATGGGACTTCAATACGGCGCTCCTTCGCTATCGCGGTAGGGGTCGTGGCATTTTTAGCGGTCATAATGCCGCAAGGCCATGCGGGCAGGCAAGATGGCGCCGACAGCGCCGCGCCCGCCGTTCCCATTCGACGAACCTATGAACACCCAGGACAGGATTTACAGCGTACCCACCCTGCGGTTCACGCGGTGGCTGGTCGACCCCGGCCGCAACGTGCCGCCGGAAATCCGCGTAGCGCTGGTGGGAGGCCTGTTCGGATCCCTGCCGATCTTCTTTGGCGGCATCATCAATACCCTGCTGGTGGCAGCGCTGATTACGCTGCGGCGACCCGAGCCGCCATTCCTGCTGTGGCTGGCGATGGAGGCGCTGATCTGCGCCAGCCGCATCCTGGTGCTGGTATCGGCGCGGCGCGCCGCGCTGGCCCGCCGGCCTACCCCGACCGACCTGTATGTAGTGCTGGCGCTCTTGTGGGCCGCCAGCGTGGGCTACGGCACCTTCATCAGCCTGACCAGCGGCGACTGGATCGCGGCGACGCTGGCCTGTCTGTCGGCGGCCTCGATGGTCGGAGGCATCTGCGTGCGCAATTTCGGCGCGCCGCGGCTGTCGGCGGCGATGGTGGCGCTGAGCGTGGGCCCCTGCGCACTGGCGGCCCTGTTTACCCGGGAGCCGATTTTCTGGCTGGTGCTGGTGCAGGTGCCGCTCTACATGACCTCGATGTCGATGGCCTCGTACCGGCTCAACGGCATGCTGGTGTCGACCATGCTGGCAGAACGCGAAAACGAACGCCAGGCGCGGCAGGATTCGCTGACCGGGCTGCTGAACCGCTACGGCCTGCTGCGCGCGCTGGACCAGGCGGTGGGCCGGGCGAGCCAGGACAAGGCAGAGTTCGCGGTGTTGTACCTCGACCTGGACGGCTTCAAGTCGGTCAACGATACCTATGGCCATGGCGTCGGCGACATGCTGCTCCGGCAGGTGTCCGAGCGCCTGCAGGCGCTCAAGCCGCCGGACGCCGAGGCCGGCCGCATCGGCGGCGACGAATTCGTGCTGTTGATGGGGCTGGACGGCAACCAGGACATCCGGCGGTTTTCCGAACGGATCATCGACAGCGTCAGGCAGCCGTATGACCTGCAGCAGGCCATGCCGGTGTACATCGGCGGCAGCATCGGCATCGCGCTGATCCCGCGCCACGGCGCCGACACGGCCGCGGTGCTGCACGCCGCGGACCAGGCGTTGTACCTGGCCAAGTCGGCCGGTAAAAGCCGGGCGGCGATGGCGCAGCTCTGACGACCGGCGAGCCGGGCGCGCGCCCCCACGGCCACGCGCCCGCGCCAGCGTTCAGGATGCCGTGGCGGCGATCCGGAAAGGAAAGGCCTTGGCGCCACGCGCCTTGTCGGTTTCGCGGTGGGCGTTGATGGCCCACGCCGGGCCGGCCCCACGCGTCGACTGGACTAATTGGCGCATCGCGCCGGCGGAAAATCCGCAGCGCAGGGTCATGGCTTGCCGCCGCGCAAGCTCAAGCCCGACAGCGTGCGGGGTCGTGGAAATCCGATCGGATTGCAGCATGGCTGGCCCCTGGCAGAGGCGCTTCGGGAGTGAAGCGCCGATGGAGATCAATCTACCTCAGCCGCCGCGGCTTGCGCGTGAAATGAAGCGTAAAGTAATGAAAAGACGCTGTAATACATCATCCAAAAGACCTGTCATACGCGGGTCATGCCGGCGCGCCAGGTTCGGCGTGCCCGGCCGGCGCCACGGTTTCCCGGTCGGGCTGGTCGTTGCGGCCGTCCGCCGGGCCGGTCATGTTGCCGTACAGCAGCGAGCGGCCGGCGAACAGCCCCCCCGCCACTTCCAGCGCGAACCGGTCGGTGTCGCGCTTGCGCACGTCCGCCAGGACCTCGGCGGCTTCGTCCGCAGGCACGCCGATGACGCGTAGCGCCGCTTCGCCGAACACCAGGGCGGATTCCAGCGTCTCGCGGACCTGGTAATCGACCCCCTCCCTGGCCAGCGCCAGGGAATGGATGCGGTCATAGGCCCGCACCACCAGTTGCACCAGCGGGAATTCGGCCTTGATCAGCTTGACCATGTGATTGACCGATTGCGGATTGTCGATGCAGATCAGGATGACCTTGGCGGTTTCGGCGCCTGCGGTGCGCAGCATGTCGATGCGAGTTCCGTCCCCGTAATAGACCTTGACGCCCCACTTGGCGGCGGCGCGGATAGCATCGGTGTCGGTATCCAGGATCGATACCTTGATGTCGCGCGCCAGCATCGCCTGCGTCACGATCTGGCCGAAGCGGCCGAAACCGACGATCAGCGCGCAGCCGTCCAGGTCCTGGGCGACATCCACTCCCTCCATCGACGGCGCCGGCTTGGGCAGCAGCCAGCGCAGCGCCAGCACGCACAGCGGCGTCAGCGCCATGGAAATGATGACCACCGCGATCAGCACGGCCGCCAGGTGCGCGTCGAAGATGCCTGCGGCCGCGGCGGCGCCATACAGCACGAAGGCGAATTCGCCGCCCTGTGCCAGAAGGGCCGCGCGGGTCAGCGCCTCGGCGTGGCTGGCGCGCAACAGGCGGGCGATCAGGTAGACGCCCACCGACTTGACCGCCATGAACACCACCACGCCGGCCAGGATCAACTGCCATTCGCGCGCCACGGCGGCCAGGTCCAGCGACATGCCCACGCCCAGGAAGAACAGGCCCAGCAGGATGCCGCGGAAGGGTTCGACCTCGGCTTCGAGCTGGTGGCGGAAGGTGGATTCGGACAGCAGCACGCCGGCCAGGAATGCGCCCATGGCCATCGACAGGCCGCCGAATTCCATCAACAGCGCCGCCCCCAGCACCACCAGCAGGGCCGCGGCCGTCATGACTTCGCGCGCATGCGCGGCGGCCAGCAGCCGGAACAGCGGATTGAGCAGCCAGCGCCCCGCCGCCAGCAGCGCCAGCACGCAACCGAGGGCGATGGCCGACTGCAGCCAGGGATCGCCATGCTCGCTGGCGCCGGCCGGCGCCAGCAGCGCCACCAGGGCCAGCAGCGGCACGATGGCCAGGTCTTCGAGCAACAGGATGGAAACGATGCGCTGGCCCTGGGCGCTGGCGGTCTCGTCGCGCTCGGCCAGGATCTGCATGACGATGGCGGTGGACGACAGCACGAAGCCCATTGCCGCCATGAAGGCCGCCGGGCCTGACAGGCCGGCGGCCAGGCCGACCGCGGTCAGCAATGCGCCGCAGGCCACCACCTGGGCCACGCCCAGGCCAAAGATTTCGCCGCGCAGCTTCCACAGCCGCGACGGCTGCATCTCCAGGCCGATGATGAAGAGGAACATCACCACGCCCAGTTCGGCCACGTGCAGGATGGAACGGGGATCGGAGAACCAGCCGATGCCGAACGGACCGATGGCCAGGCCGGCGGCCAGGTAGCCGAGGACCGAGCCGAGCCCCAGGCGCTTGAACAGGGGCACCGCGATGACCGCCGCCCCCAGCAGAACGACGACGTTGACGAGCTGGTTGCCTTCTGCGGGCAGGGACATGGGCGGCTCCTGGGTGGCCTGGCGCGGCGCCGCGCGCGATCAGTCTTCGCGGAACTGCATGTTGTAGAGCGAGGCGTACAGGCCGTCGGCGGCCAGCAGCTCGGCATGCGGGCCCTGTTCGACGATCTTGCCGGCGTCCAGCACGATGATGCGGTCGGCGTTCTGCACGGTCGACAGGCGGTGCGCGATGACCAGCGTGGTGCGGCCCTTCATCAGGCGTTCGAGCGAAGCCTGCACCTGGCGTTCGGACTCGTTATCGAGCGCCGAGGTGGCTTCGTCGAGGATGAGGATGGGCGCGTTCTTGATCAGGGCGCGGGCGATCGCCAGGCGCTGGCGCTGGCCGCCGGACAGGCGTGCGGCGTTTTCGCCAACGGGGGTGTTGATGCCCTGCGGCAGGCCTTCGACGAAGTCCAGCAGGTTGGCGGCGGCGAGCGCGTCGCGCACCTGCTGTTCGCTGGCCTCGCCCAGGGCGCCGTAGCCGACGTTGGCGGCGATGGTGTCGTCGAACAGCACCACGTCCTGGCTGACCAGCGACAGGTGCGAACGCAGGCTGCGCAGCTTCAGGTCGTTGATCGGCACGTCGTCGACGTAGATGGCGCCGCTGTCGGCCAGCACGAAGCGCGGCAGCATGTTGACCAGCGTGGTCTTGCCGCTGCCGGAGCGTCCCACCAGCGCCACGGTCTGGCCGGGTTCGACCACGAACGACACGTCATTGACGGTGTCGCGGTCGGCGTCGGAAAAGCGATGGGTGACGTTGCGGAATTCGACCTTGCCGCGCACGGGTTCGGGCAGCTCGCGCGTGCCGGTGTCGCTTTCGGGCACCTGGTCGATCAGGGTGAACACGCTTTCGGCCGACACCAGCATCTTCTGCATGCGGGCGGCCAGGTTGGTCAGGCGCTTGATGGGGTCGAAGATCTGCGCCAGCGCGGCCATGAAGGAGGCGAAGCTGCCGACCGTGAGCGAGCCGTTGTTGGCCTGGCCCAGGGCGACGGCGATGACCGCGCCCACCGAGATCGAGATGCACACCTGCGTCAGGGGCGTCAGGGCGGCGTCGGCGGTGGCGGTGCGCATGGCGAAGCGGCGCAGGCGGCCGCTGACGAAATCGAAGCGGCCGCGTTCGACCTCGTAGCCGTCGAACAGCTTGATGACGCGCTGGCCGTCGATGCCCTCGCTGACCACGCGGGTCAGTTCGGCGTTCATGTTGACGGTGTCGCGGTTGATGCGGCGCAGGCGCTTGATGAAGGTGCGCGCGATCAGCACCGAGACGGGCAGCATGATCAGGATGATCAGGGTCAGCACCCACGAGGTGTACAGCAGCACGCAGATCAGGGCGATGACCACCAGGGTTTCTCGCACCAGCACCGTGATGACGTCGGTGGCGTAGCCGGTGACGTTGCCCGCGTCGATGGTGAAGCGGTTCAGCAGGCGGCCGGTGTCGCCGCGCTTGAAATCGGCGTCCGGCAGGCCCAGCAGGCGTTCGAACATGTCGCGCCGCATGCCCAGCAGGACGTTGTTGGCCACCCAGGCCAGCAGGTAATCGCTGAAGAAGTTACAGACCCCGCGCAGGAAGATCAGGCCCACCACCGCCAGCGGCAGTGCCCAGACGTAGTAGGGTTTGGCGCCCGAGAAGCCGTCGTCCAGCAGGGGCTTCATAATGACGGCCAGCGTGGGCTGCGTGGCGGCGGCGCCGGCCATCAGCAGGGTCGCCAGCACCAGCCCCTTCCAGTAGGAACCAACCCGGCTATAGATACGGCTCCAGAGTTCGGCTCTGACGGGCTGGGAGCCCGCGGGCGTGTTGCGTGCGGCAGAATTCAATGGAATCACTCGCTTTTATACAATTGTGCCCCGGATTGTACTGGCTACGCGTTGCCGCGCGGGGCCGGGCGTCCCCCTTTCAGTTCCTATCGCGCGGTGCGCCTGTCCATGTCCGAAATCAGTTGCCTCTACGTCCGCCTGCCCAATTGGGTGGGCGATGTCTGCATGAGCCTGCCCAGCCTGCGGGCCTTGCAGGCCGCCGGCCTGCCCCTGGTGATCTGTGCCCGCCCCTGGGCGCGGGACCTGTTGGACGGGATCGACAAACGGGAGTTCCTGCCAATGCTGGGAAAAATGGGGCCGGATAGAGCCACAATCAGCGCCCATCGCCGCGCCCTGGGCGCCGAGGGCCGGCGCGCCCGCGGCCTGTTGTTGCCGGATTCGCTGTCCAGCGCGCTGGTGTTCCGGCTGGCGGGAGTGCCATCGGCGGGCTATCGCGACGACGGCCGCAGCTTTCTGTTGCGCTGGCCGGTGGCCAAGCCGGACGGCGGGCTGCACGCGGTGCAGTCCTGGCACCATCTGACCCGCGAGGCGCTGGCCCGCTGGGGGCTGCCGACCGGCCCTGCCGAGCCCGGCCCGACGCTGGACCTGCCGCTGACGCCGGCCCATCACCAGACCGCCAGCCTGGCCCTGGAAGCGGCCGGCCTGGCCGGCCAGCGCTTCGTCCTGATCGCGCCCACCGCGACCGGGCTGCACAAAGGCAGGGTCAAGGTGTGGCCGGGATTCGATACACTTACCCGCGCGTTGCAAGCCCGAGGCCATACCGTGGTAATGTGCCCCCCTCCGGCGGAAGCCGAGGAAGCCCGGCGCAATGCGCCGACGGCGCAGTTGCTGCCTGCGCTGCCGCTGGGCGCGTTCGCCGCGCTGACGGCACGCGCGGCGTTGGTGATTTGCAACGACTCCGGCGTCTCGCACGTGGCCGCCGCGGCGGGCGCACGCGAGTTGACGCTGTTTGGCGTCACCCGCCCCGGCCGCACCGGTCCGTGGTCGCCCCGCGCGGTATGCGTCGGTTCGGAAACGGCCTGGCCGTCCATCGAGGAGGTGGAACATCAGGCCGGCCAGTTACTGGACGGCGCGCAGTAAACGCTTAGTTTTGAAATGACCATCATGTCCAGCTACCTCACGAATCTGATCATTCCCTACAACCTGTGCCTGACCCTGGTGGTGGTCGGCCTGGTGCTGGGCCTGTTCCGGCTGCGCAAGACCGGCGGCGCCCTGATCGTCGCCGGCCTGCTGTGGGCGCTGGCCTGGTCGCTGCCGGCCACCTCGCTGTGGCTGGGCGGCGCGCTGGAAAGCCGCTATCCGCACCTGAAGCCGACCGAATCGCCCACGGCGGACGCGATCGTGGTGCTGGGCGGCAATACCGCCAATGGTCGCGCCAACTGGTTCCTGCCTTACGACAAGGACACCGCGGTGGTGCGCGTGGACACCGCGGCGCAGTTGTACCTGGCCGGCCGCGCCCCCAAGGTGGTGCTGTCCGGCGGCGCCCTGGAAGGCGATGTCAGCGAGGCCCGCGGCATGGCCCATGCCATCCGCCAGCAGGGCGTCCCGGAATCGGCCCTGATCCTGGAAAACGCCAGCCGCACCACCTACGAGAACGCGGCCCTGACCGAAGACCAGCTCAAGACCCGCGGCATCGGCAAGGTGCTGCTGGTGACCTCCGCGCTGCACATGCCGCGCGCCATGGCGGCCTTCTCCAAGCAGGGCGTGGTCGCCATCGCCGCCCCCGCGCCGCCGCAGATCGTGGCGCCGGCCGACGGGTCGCTCAACCCCTGGTTGCCCGACCAGCGCACTTTCGACGCCAGCCGTTCGATCATCAAGGAATACGCGGGCCTGTTCGTGTACTGGCTGCGCGGGTGGGTTTGAGCATGGCGACGGCCCTGGCGTGCCGGCCGGGATGCGGCGCCTGTTGCATCGCGCCGTCGATCACCCGACCGATTCCGGGAATGCCGGATGGCAAGCCGGCCGGCGTGCCCTGTATCCAGTTGCTGCCGGACATGCGCTGCGCGATATTCGGCCTGCCGTCACGGCCGGACTTCTGCGGCGGACTGCAGGCCCAGGCCGAGATGTGCGGGCCGGATCGGGAATATGCCGTGCGCTGGCTGGGCGAGCTGGAACGGGCCACGGCACCGGCGCACTGAATGCACAACGGGACCTCGCGGTCCCGTTGTCGTTTCTGGCGCGCCTGGCGACCGGCGTCAGGCGCGCTCGGACAGCACTGCCTGGTACAGGTCTTCGTAGCGGGCCGCCACGGTTTCCCAGCTCTGGTCGCGGGCGATCGCCAGGCCGCGCTCGGACAGCGCCGCGCGCAGCTCGGGCTCGTCGCCCAGGCGTTGCAGGGCCTGCGCCAGTTGTGCTCCATCGCGCGGATCCTGCAGGATCAGCGCGTCCTTGCCGGCCGACAGGTATTGCGCGAAGCCGCAATAGGCCGGCGAACTGACCACCACCGGCAGGCCGTGCGACATGGCTTCCAGCGGCGCCATGGCGTAGCTGTCGTTGAGCGTGGGATGGGCGTAGATATCGGCCGCGGCGAAATAGCGGGCGACCTCGGGCGTGGGATCCACCAACGTGACGCGGCTGGCCACCGCGCCGGCCGCCCGCACGCGCTCGCGGGTGGCCTCGTCGGCGCCCACTACCAGCAGGCGGTACGGCGCCGGCAGCAGCGCGAGGGCGTCGAGCAGCGCGGGCAGCCCTTTGCGCAGCGGATTGCGGGCCACCAGCAGGCAGCCGATGGTGGCGTCGTCCCAGCCGAGCTGGGCGCGGGTGGCGGGGCGGGCCGCGGCGGCCTCGGGCGCCGGCAGCTTGACGCCGGGCGCGATGATCTCGACCGGCAGTTGCGGACCGTAGCTGCGGTGCAACTGGTCCATGATCAGGCCGGACACCGCCACCACCCGCCGCGCGGGCGCGCGGCGCACACGGAATTTCTCCAGCAGCAGGTAGGTGGCCAGCCGCGGGCTGAGCCAGGCCAGCGCGCGCTTGACCGGCTTGACCCGGGTCAGGCGGTTGTAGCGCACCGGGGTGACGTGCATCACCTGGATTTCGCCGGCCCAGCCATTCATGTGCGAGTGCACGATGTCGTAGCGGCCCCGGGTCAGGCGATCGGCCTTCCAGGCGAAATACAGCACCCGCATCCAACTGGGCAGCCATCCGGGGAAGCGCACGGGCAGGAAGGGGAACGACAGGTCGCTGTCGTAGTCGCGCGCCACCACGGAAATATCGTGGCGCTCGCCCAGCACGCGCATCAGCTCGACGCCGTAGGCCTCGGCGCCGCCGAAACGGTTGCCGAAGCGGTCGACCAGCAGTGCGATGCGCAGCCGCCGCTCAGCCGCGCCCGCGGATGTCTTCATAGCGCGTCAGGCATTTCTGCAGGAAACGGAAGATGCCGGTCGAACGCGACACCGTCACCCGCGGCAGGCCGAAGGGGTCATCGCTGGCGTTGGCCAGGCCGCGCTTGGTCAGCGTGGCGTTGTCGTAGCCCGCTTCGCGCGCCATGACCAGGTGTTCCGGGCCATGGTCGCCATAGGGATAGCAGAAGGCGGTGACGGGCGCGCCCAGCGCCTGCTCGAGCACGTCCTTGGACTCGACCATCTGGCGGCGCGCCTCGTCGGGCGTCATTTCGGGCAGATGGACGTGGTCCAGGGTGTGCGAGCCGACCTCGTGGCCGGATGCGGCCCATTGGCGCATTTCGTCGACCGTCATCAGCGGCGAGAAGGGGATGCCGATCTTGGCGTCCCAGACGTTGCCGCCGTCGAACTGGTTGGCCACCAGATAGTTGGTGGCGGTGAAGCCCAGCCTGTCGAGCACCGGCATCGCGTTCTGGACCACATTGCGGTAGCCGTCGTCGAAGGTCAGGCCGAACACCTTGCCGCGGCGCTCGCCGCGCACGTACGGCATGACGTCGCGCATCGACAGGCCGCGATAGCCCAGGAAACGCATCCAGCGCATCTGACGCGCGAAATCATCCGGGTGCACCGTCAGGCCGCGAAACGGCGTGCCCTTGGGGTTGGGCTCGCCGATCTGGTGGTACATGAGAATTGGGATAGACATGGCACGATTATAGAGGCTCAGTGTCCACCCAATGTTCGTTGGTAGACGTCGACCGTGGCTTGCGCGAAACGCGCCAGGTTGAAGTCGCGCTCGGCGGTCTGGCGGGCGTTCTGTCCCATCGCCCGCACCTGCGCGGGGTCATCCAGCATGAGGCGCAGGCGCGCGGTCATGGCGGCCACGTCGCGCACCGGCACGATCCAGCCGTCGACGCCGTCGGTCACGTTCTCGGGCAGGCCGCCGGCGTCGGTCACCAGCGCCGGCAGGCCCAGGCCCATGATCTCGCGGCAGGCGAAAGACAGCGCCTCGCGGTACGACAACACGAAGCCGGCATGGCAAGAGGCCAGCGCCGCCCGCACGTCGTCCAGCAGCCCAGGGAAGCGCACCTGGTCGATCATGCCGAGCTCGCGCACCCGGTCGAGCTTGGCCTCGGACGGCGGGTCGCCGGCCACCAGCAGCAGCACGCGCTCGCGGTCGCCCGGCGGCAGCGCCGCCACGGCGGCCACCAGATCCAGCCAGCCCTTGTCGTAGTCGGTGCCGCCGGCGCTGCCGAGCAGCAGTTTGCCGCGCCAGTCCGGTCCGAAGAATATCTCGCGCAGCTTGTCCAGGCTGTCCGGCGGCGGCGGCGCGAAAAAGCGCGTGTCGATGCCGTGGCGGATGGTGGTGATGGGCCGCTTGCTATAGGGCGAATCGGCCAGCAGCCGATGGATGTAGTCGCTGACCGCGATGCTGTGATCGGTGGCCAGCGCCACGCGCAGCTTGTGGCCGAAGCTGGCGACCGGATGGTCGTTGTGCTTGGTGAAGACGATGCGCGGGCGACGCGGCATGGCCAGCGTCGCCAGCATCACCTGCTTGTGGTCGGCCGAGCCGTTGGCGTGGATGATGTCGAAGCGGCCGTCCCGGATGAGGCGGCGCAGCCGCGCGCGGTCCCTGAACCAGGACGAGGGGCGCGTGGTGTAGCGCATTTCCACCACGGTCACGCCCGGGATCGCCTTGGCGTAGCGGTACAGGCGGCTGGTGGCGGGCGCGGCGACCGTGATCTGGTGCTCGGCGGCCAGGGCGCGCGCCAGGTTGATGATATAGGTGACGTGCCCGCCGCCGTTGTTGGCGTGGAAGTTGGTGTAGAGGATTCTCACTTGTTCTTCTCGGCCAGGAACATCAGCTTCGAATAGCGGAAGAAGCTGCCTGCGGCGGCGGTCACCGCCAGCACCAGGCCATGGCGGCCATCGAGAAAACCGCGCCGGATCAGATAGATGCGCACGAAGGTCCAGAAGCTGTGGCCGAGCGCGCCGAACACGGAGGTGCGGCGGCCCTTGGCGTACATCATCGCGGCGGCGTCGGACGAGTAGCGGTTGATCTTGGTGATCAGCGCATCCAGGTTGTCGTACGGGTAATGCCGGAAGTGGCCGGCGAGCCGCAGCGGCGGCTGGCCGTTGGACGGCACGACCCGTTCGTGCACCGCCACGTCGTTGAATCGCGCCGTGCCGCGCTTGAACAGACGCAGCACGTAATCGGGCCACCAGCCGCTGTGGCGAATGTCGCGGCCGCAGAAATTCGACAGGCGGGCGATCTCGTAGACCTCGCCGCGCGGCGCGGCGATGGTGTCCAGGATCTCACGGGCCAGCTCGGGCGTGACGCGCTCGTCGGCGTCGATCGACAGCACCCAGTCGCCGGTGGCCAGGTCGAGCGCGCGGTTCTTCTGCCGGCCGAACCCGGGCCAGTCGGCCGTCACTTCGACGCGCGCCCCCAGGGCGCGCGCCAGTTCGACCGTGCCGTCGGTGCTGCCGGAATCCACCACGATGAACTCGTCGGCGAAGGCAACCGACTTGAGGCAATCGGCAATGTTGGCCGCTTCGTTCTTGGTGATGACAATGACTGATAACTTCATCCGCGATTCCTAAGACGCTTTTTCCAGGCTTTCCAGGCGTGATAGCGCGGCCCCCAGAAGGGGTCGCGCGACAGCCAGATGCGCCGGTTCAGCCAGGTGCCGCCCTGGTTGCGCACCGCGAAGCGGTAGATGTGCCCGGGATCGGCGCCGGGCGTGTTCTGCCCGAACGGGTCGGTGGTGTACAGGTGGCGGAAGCCCGCCTGGCGGGCGGCCGCCACGTAGTCGGCGTCGAAATAGCCCTGCGGCCAGCAGAGGTGGTCGCTGACCTGCCCCAAGCGGCGCATCAGCGTCTCGCGCGAATCGGCCAGCTCCTGGACGATGTGGGCACGCTTGGCCTCGGTATCGGCGCCGCAGACCTTGTCCCAGCGCGTGTGGGTGTGGGTATGCGAATGGAATTCGAAGGTGCCGGCGGCCCGCATCGCCTCGATTTCGCTCCAGCGCAGCATGACGTCGTCGGCGCGGCCGTCGGCGATCAGCTTCTTGCTGGCGTCGTGGTCGGGCGTGGCGGGCAGCGGCAGACCCTGGCCGGCATGCGGACGCACCGGGCCGTCGCCGATCCAGCCGGTGATGGTGAACAGCACGGCGCGCATGCCATGGCGCGCCAGCACCGGATGGGCGTGGACCCAGTTGTTGAGATAGCCGTCGTCGAAGGTGATCAGCACCGAGCGCTCGGGCGCCGGCGCGCCGGCCAGGTAGGCGGCGAACTGGTCGGCCGACAGCGACTGGTAGCCGGCGCGCGCCAGGCGCGCGATCTGGGCCTCGAACACGTCGGGCATGGCGTTGATCATGCCGCCGGCCGGCGTGACGTGGTGGTACATCAGCACCGGGACGTTGGGCGCATTCATCGGCGCCGCTCCGCCAGCCAGCGGGTGTAGACGGCCTCGGTGGTCTCGGCCAGGCGGGCGGGCGAGAACACGCCCTCTTCCCAGACCATCTTGCGGCCGGCCTCGCCCATGCGCTGGCGCAAGGCGGCGTCGTCGATCAGTCTTTCGAGCGCGGCGGTGAGCGCGGCCGGGTCCTTGGGCGGCACCAGGATGCCGGTTTCGCCGTCGCGGAACATCTCGGACACGCCGCCGACGTCGGTGCCGATGACCGGCAGGCCGCTGGCCTGGGCTTCGACGTAGACGGTGCCGGAGGCCTCCTGCTGGGTCGCCAGCGCGAACAGGTCGCAGCCGGCCAGCAGATTGGGCACGTCGCGGCGCGTGCCCATCAGGTGGATGCGATCGGCCAGGCCGCGTTCGGCCACGTAGGCCTGGGTCTGCTCGAACACTGGCGAGCCGCCGCCCACGAACACCAGGTGCAGCTTGGGCCGGGTCGCCATCAGCGGCGCGATGGCGTCGATCAGGTCCTTGTGGCCCTTGGTGGCGCGCATCACGGCGACACAGCCGACCACCAGATCGTCCGGCGCCAGCCCGAGTTCCTCGCGCAGGGTCGAATGCTCGACCGGCGGCGGCAGCACGATCGGCGAATAGACCGTGGCGACGCGATCGGCCGGCACGCCGCGTTCGATCAGGTGCTCGCGCACGTGGTCGCTGACGGTGGTGACGCGATGCGGCAGGCGCGTGTACGACCAGAGCGAGCCGACCTTGTTGGACAGGTGGCGGGTGCGCACGATCAGCGGCGTGCCCGCCAGGCGGCCGGCCGCCGCGGCGATCACGGTGTCGCGCCGGCTGTGGGTGTTGAGCACGTCGAAGCGCCCTTCGCGCAGGATGCGGCGGATGGCGGCGACGCCCTTCAGGTAGTTGACCGGCCCGTCCATCTCCAGCGTGTGGACGGTGAAGCCGGCGTCCGACAGGCGCTCGGCCAGTAGCGCGGTCGGCTGGCAGATGGCTTCCAGGTGATGGCCACGCGCGCGCATGGCGTTCATCTCCTTGAAGATGCGGCCTTCCTGGCCGCCGAAACTGGTGGCGGCTTCCGAGTGGACGATGCGCATCAGTACGTGACCTCCACGCCGTTCGGCTTGGTCCAGGCGTTCAGGTTCTCGAGCAGCGTGTCGGCCATGCGCACGCGCCATTCCTCGCCCAGCCGCACCGTGCAGAGGAAATTGTTCTTGGTGTAGACGATGTCCACCGGCACGCCGGGGATGCCGTTCTCGGGCTCGGCGCGGAACGGGTTGAGCATCTGGCGCAGGCGCGCGGCGTCGGCGCCGCCATTGAGCTTGACGCGCAGCGACTTGGCGCGCGCCTCGCGCGCCAGTTGCAGGTCGTACAGTTGCTCGGCGACGATGCGCATGCCGCCCGAATAGTCATCGTTGCTGACCTTGCCCTGGACGATGACCAGTTGGTCTTCGCGCAGGCGGTTGCGGTGCTTTTCGTAGAGTTCGTTGAAAACCGAGATCTCGACCTGCGCGGTGCCGTCGTCCAGCACCGCGAACACCATCTTGCCCCGGCGCGTCATCATGACGCGCACGCTGGCCAGCACCCCGCACATCCATTGCAGGTCGCGCTGCGGCTCGACCCGCGCGAGCTGCATCGGCACGATCTGGCGCACTTCGTCGCGCCAGGCGTCGAACAGATGGCCGCTGTAGTAATAGCCCAGCGCCGATTTTTCCTCGGTGAGCTTCTTGTGCAGGTCCCACGGCGCCACCTTGGCCAGCTCGCCGGCCACCACGTCGCTGCTGTCGTCGCCGAACAGCGAGGACTGGTTGGCGCTGCGCGCGGCCTGCTCGGCCGCTTCCATGGCGGTCGGGACCGAGGCCAGCATGGCGGCGCGGTTCGGCTCGATGGTGTCGAACGCGCCGGCCTTGATCAGGGCCTCGATGGTGCGGCGGTTCACCGCGTGCTTGCTGACGCGGCGGCAGAAGTCGAACAGGTTCTGGAACGGGCCGCCTTCCTTGCGGGCGCGCAGGATGTCCTCGACCGCGCCCTGGCCGGTGCCCTTGACCGCCCCCAGGCCGTAGCGCATGGTGCGCGGCGGCTTGCCCTTTTCGGTGTACTTGTCGGCCACCGGCTCGAAGCGGTAGCCCGAGAAGTTGACGTCCGGCGGCAGCACCTCGACGCCGTTGTCCTGGGCGTCGCGGCAGAAGATCTGGACCTTGTCGGTGTCGTCCATGTCGGAGGACATGGTAGCGGCCAGGAACTCGGTCGGGTGGTAGGCCTTGAGCCAAGCGGTCTGGTACGAGATCAGCGCGTACGCGGCCGAGTGCGACTTGTTGAAGCCGTAGCCCGCGAACTTCTCCATCAGGTCGAACAGCTTGACCGCGAGATCCGGATCGTGGCCCTTTTCCTTGGCGCCCTTCTCGAACAGCTCGCGGTGCTTGGCCATTTCCTCGGGCTTTTTCTTGCCCATGGCGCGGCGCAGCAGGTCGGCGCCGCCCAGCGAGTAGCCGCCGATGATCTGCGAGATCAGCATCACCTGTTCCTGGTAGACGATGACCCCGTAGGTGCTCTTGAGGGTCGCTTCCAGATCCGGGTGGAAATAGTCGACGGCCGCGCGGCCGTGCTTGCGGTTGACGAAGTCGTCCACCATGCCCGATTCCAGCGGCCCCGGACGGTACAGGGCCAGCATGGCGATGATGTCTTCGAAGGTGTTGGGCCGCAGCTTCTTGAGCAGTTCCTTCATGCCGCGCGATTCAAGCTGGAACACCGCGGTGGTGTTGGCGTCGCACAGGATCTTGTAGGCGGCCGGATCGTCGAGGCTGAGCGCCATGACGTCGAAGTCGCGCTTGTCCTCGTTGAACTGGCGCACGTAGCGCACGGCCCAGTCCAGGATGGTCAGGTTGCGCAGGCCCAGGAAGTCGAACTTGACCAGGCCGGCGGCTTCGACGTCGTCCTTGTCGAACTGCGAGACGGCGCTGTTTTCCTGTCCCGGCTGGCAATACAGCGGGCAGAAGTCGGTGAGCTTGCCGGGCGCAATCAGCACGCCGCCGGCGTGCATGCCGATGTTGCGGGTCAGGCCTTCGAGCGGCTTGGCCAGGTCGACCAGCGCACGCACTTCCTCTTCCTGCTCGTAGCGGTCCTTGAAGGCCGGCTCGTCCTTCAGGGTGCGTTCGAGCGTCCACGGATCCATCGGGTTGAACGGGATCAGCTTGGACAGGCCGTCGCAGAACATGTAGGGCATATCCAGCACCCGGCCGGCATCGCGCACCACGGCCTTGGCGCCCAGCGTGCCGAAGGTGGCGATCTGGCTCACGGCGGCGCGGCCGTACTTTTCCTTGACGTAGTCGATGACGCGTTCGCGGTTGTCCTGGCAGAAGTCGATATCGAAGTCGGGCATCGAGACCCGCTCGGGGTTCAGGAAGCGCTCGAACAGCAAGTCATAGCGGATCGGGTCCAGGTCGGTGATGCCGAGCGCGTACGCCACCAGCGAACCGGCGCCCGAACCCCGGCCCGGGCCGACCGGCACGCCGTTGTTCTTGCCCCAGTTGATGAAGTCCTGCACGATCAGGAAGTAGCCCGGGAAGCCCATCTGGATGATGGTCTTGCATTCCCAGCGCAGGCGTTCGTAGTATTGCTCGCGCTTGGACGCGCGCTCGGCCTCGTCCGGGAACAGGAAGGCCATGCGCTTTTCCAGGCCCTCTTCGGACAGTTGCACCAGGTAGTCGTCCAGCGACACGCCGTCGGGCGTGGGGAAATTCGGCAGGCGCGGCTTGCCCAGCACCAGGCTGAGGTTGCAGCGCTTGGCGATCTCGACCGTATTGGCCAGCGCCGAGGGCACGTCGGCGAAGCGGCGCGCCATTTCCTCGGAACTGAGCAGATACTGCTCTTTGGTAAAGCGGCGCACGCGGCGCGGATTGGCCAGGATCTCGCCTTCGGCGATGCAGACGCGGGCTTCGTGCGCCTGGAATTCGTATTCGTCCAGGAACTGCACCGGGTGCGTGGCCACCACCGGCAGGCCGGCCTCGGCCGCCAGGCGCATGGCGGCCTGGGTGTAGGCTTCGTCGCCGTCCATGCCGACGCGCTGCAGCTCGATGTAGTAGCTGCCCGGGAACATGTGCGCCCACTGGCGCGCCAGCGCCAGCGCCGACACCGCGTTGCCGGCGTCCAGCGCCTGGCCGACGTCGCCGCCGCGGCCGCCCGACAGCACGATCAGGCCGTCCTGGCCCTGCAGCCATTCGCGGCGGATTTCGGCGCGGCCCTTGCCCTGGTTGGTCAGGAACGCGCGCGACAGCAGTTCGCACAGGTTCAGGTAGCCCTGGTGGTTGCGCACCAGCAGCAGCACGCGGAACGGCTTGGCGGGATCTTCGTCGTTGCTCAGCCAGACGTCACAGCCGGCGATGGGCTTGATGCCCGCGCCGCGCGCGCCCTTGTAGAACTTGATCAGGCCGAACAGGTTCGACAGATCGGTCAGGGCGACCGCGGGCTGGCCCAGCTTGGCCACGCGCTTGATGAGGTCGGGGATGCGCACGATGCCATCCACCACCGAGAACTCGGAGTGGACACGCAGGTGAACAAATGGGGACGGGGTTGTTACGGCTTCGGACATAGCGGGAATTGTACCCAGTCGCAAGAGCGAAAACCGCCGCTGCGACGATTCGCCCCGGGCCTGCCGGGCGCCCCTGTGTAACAATAGGCGATTGGACCTGACTCACCCGCCGCAGGACGAGATTTACGTATGAAATGGCTGATACCCGGGATCTGGCTCGCCGCCATCCTGTTCGCGCACTTCCGTGGCCGCGTCAAGCTGCCGCTGGGCCGGCAATTGCTGGATCACTCGGTGCTGCTGGCGCCGATCAACGCCTTCATGGTGCTGAGTTCGCGCGTGCCGTCGACGCCCTACCTGACCACCAGCGAAATCGCCGAGCTCAAGGTGCTAGACGACAACTGGGAGACGATCCGCGACGAAGCCCTGCAGATGGCCGAGATGCGCCGCATCAAGGCGGCCGACAGCCACAACGACATCGGCTTCAATTCGTTCTTCAAGTACGGCTGGAAGCGCTTCTACCTGAAGTGGTATGACGCCCGCCACCCCTCGGCCGAGGAACTGTGCCCCAAGACGGTGGCCATCCTGAAGACGCTGCCCAAGGTCAAGGCGGCCATGTTCGCCGAACTGCCGCCCGGCGGCCAGCTCAACCCGCACCGCGACCCGTTCGCCGGGTCGCTGCGCTACCACCTGGGCCTGGCCACGCCCAACGACGACCGCTGCCACATCATCGTCGACGGCGAATCCTATAGCTGGCGCGACGGCGAAAGCGTGGTGTTCGACGAGACCTACGTGCACGAGGCCTACAACCACACCGACCAGAACCGCATCATCCTGTTCTGCGACGTCGAGCGACCGCTCAAGTGGGGCTGGGCCGAGGCCTTCAACCGCTGGTTCGGCCGCGTGGTGATGTCGGCGGCCAGCTCGCCCAACGACGGCGGCGACCAGACCGGCGCCATCAACAAGCTGACCCATGCGCACTGGGTCATCGACCAGAAGCGCAAGGCCTTCAAGGCCTGGAACCGCAACGTCTACAAGGCCACCAAGTACGGCCTCATCATCCTGGTGATCGCGGGCTTCATCGCCCTGTGATCGGGCCGACCGCGCGGATCGCGCGGTCATCACGCCAGCACGGCGGGCCGTCCGGCCCGCCGCTTCCCACCCTACCCCGCTCCGGCAAGGTCAGCAGGCCGGTGTGGTAGTCGTAGCCGTAGATTTCGCCATAGCGCCCCCATTCCACCGCGATCTTCAGCACGCGCTCGGCTTCGTCGGGCTTGAGGAATTCCTCCAGCGAATCCAGGAAGTTCTTTTCCGGCAACTCGCCGGCAGGCTCCTGTTCCAGGCTGTGGCGGATGTGCGCGGCCAGCGGCACGTGCGCCAGCAACTGACGGCCGAAGATGGCCTGCTTCTGGCCCTGGTCGGCCTGCACGTAGCGCTGGCCCAGCGGCGTCAGGAAGATGTCGCCCTTGTCGATCTGGGCCAGGCCGAACAGGCCCAGCGCTTCGCAGGCCGGCAGCAGGTCGTCGTCGGAGATCTCGGCTTCCTCGGCCAGCTTGGGCAGGTCGGCGCGGCCATTGAACGGCGCCTCGGCCAGCACGTCCAGCACGCCTTCCATGCGCTCGACCTCGGTCTGCGGAAAGCGGTAGCCCAGGCCCTGCTGGCGCGGCGTCGGCATGTCGTGGGCCGGGCGCTGCGTCATCAGCGCGTAGACCTCGTCGATCAGCGCCCGCACCTGCGGCGAATCGGCATTGCGCGGCCGCGGCAGGCCGATCTGCACCTGGCTGCGGATGCGGCCGGGGTCGCTGGAGAACACGATGATGCGGTCGGCCATCATGACCGCTTCCTCGATGTTGTGCGAAACGATCAGGATGCCCTTGGTCGAGATGCGGCTCTCGTCCCACAGCTCCAGCATGTCGTCGCGCAGCGTTTCGCCGGTCAGCACGTCCAGGGCCGAGAAGGCTTCGTCCATCAACAGCACGTCCGGGTTCATGACCAGCGCGCGGGCGATGCCGACGCGCTGGCGCATGCCGCCGGACAGCTCGCGCGGCAAGGCGCCGCCGAAACCGCCCAGGCCCATCAGGTCGAGCACCGCATCGGCGCGCCTGGCGCGTTCGGCCGGCGCCACGCCCTGGGCCTCCAGGCCCAGCTCGACGTTCTGCTGCGCGGTCAGCCAGGGAAACAGCGCGAACGACTGGAACACCATGGCGATGCCCGCCGCCGGGCCGTACACCGGCTGGCCGCGGTAGGTGACGGAGCCCTGGTCGGCGTTGACCAGCCCCGCCATGATGCGCAGCAGCGTCGACTTGCCCGAGCCGGACTTGCCCAGCAGGGCCACGATCTCGCCTTCGCGCAACGTGAAATCCACGTGTTCCAGCACGTGCCGGGCGGTGCCGTCCGCGGCGCGGAACGACTTGCCGACGTCGTGCAGTTCGATCAGGAAATTGGAATTCATGAGGACTCCTACCGGCCGCGGTCTTCGGCCAGCAAATACAGTTTGCGCCAGAAAAACCGGTTCAGCAGCATGACGAAAATGCTCATGACGCCGATGCCGAGCGCGATGCGGTGGAAATCGCCCTGCTCGGTCATCTGCTTGATGTAGCTGCCCAGGCCATCGGCCACCAGGGAGGTATTGCCCCAGGACACGTACTCGGCCACGATGCTGGCGTTCCAGGAGCCGCCGCTGGCCGTGATGGCGCCGGTGATGAAGCTGGGGAACACCGCCGGCAGGTACACCCGGCGCCATAGCAGCCAGCCCTTCAGGCCGAGGTTGCTGGCGACCAGGCGCAGTTCGTTCGGAATGGTCGAGGCGCCGGCCACCACGTTGAACAGGATGTACCACTGGGTGCCGAAGATGATCAGCGGGCTGAGCCAGATGTTGGGGTTGAGCTTCAACGCCACCATCACGAACACCACCGCCGGGAACAGCAGGTTGACCGGGAATGCCGCCAGGAACTGCGCCACCGCCTGCACCCGCTGCGAATACTTGGGCCGCAGGCCGATCCAGACCGCGATCGGCACCCAGATCATCGACGCCAGCCCGATCAGCACCATCACCCGCACCAGGGTGATGCCGCCCAGGCCGACCACATGCAGCACCTCGCTCCAGCCCACTTCGGCGTGCACGAACACCACCAGCTTGTAGGTGGCCAGCAAGGCGCCGGCGGCCAGCAGCGCATCCCAGACGCGCGTCCAGCGCGGGTCTGGCGCCTTGGCGCGGGCGCGGATCGAGGTGCCGTCGTACGACACGCTGAACCAGCCCAGCGCGCGCCGCATCTGCGCCCAGAACATATTGGACAGCGCCTGCATCCAGCGGCTGCGGCGGGTCCAGTCCAGCAGCCAGGACTGCTGCGCCACGTCGGCCTGCGATTCCTCGAAGCGGAACTTGTCGGCCCAGGCCAGCAGCGGCCGGAAGAACAACTGGTCGTAGAGCAGGATGCCGGCCATCATGGCGCCGATGGCCCAGGCGATGGCGCGGCCGTTCTCGGCGTCGATGGCCACCGCGATGTAGGAGCCGATGCCGGGCAGCTTGATGTCCTGCCCGGCCACCGAGATGGCCTCGGCCGCCACCAGGAAGAACCAGCCGCCCGACATGGACATCATCATGTTCCACAGCAGGCCCGGGGTGGCGTACGGCAGTTCCAGCCGCCAGAAGCGCTGCCAGCCGGACAGCCGGAACACGCGCGCGGCCTCGTTCAGTTCGGCCGGCACGGTGCGCATCGACTGGTACAGGCTGAACGCCATGTTCCAGGCCTGCGAGGTGAAGATGGCGAAGATCGCCGCGCACTCGACCCCCAGCAGGTTGCCGGGAAACAGCGCGATGAAGGGCGCGATGGCGATGGCCTGGAAACCCAGGATGGGCACCGATTGCAGGATGTCCAGCATCGGGATCATGGCTTTTTCGGCGGTGCGGAACTTGGCCGCGATGGCCGCGAAGATGAAGCTGAACAGCAGCGAAAAGGCCAGCGCCGTGAACATGCGCAGGATGGTGCGCAGCAGGTAATACGGCAGGTAGATCGGATCCAGCGAGATCGGCAGCGCTTCGCCGACGGCGAAGGGACGGCTCATCTGCGAGGCGCCGTAGGCCATGGCGGCCAGCACCACCAGCACCAAAGGCAGGAGCGCCCAATCCCAGCGGTTGGGCGCGGAGCGGGACGACGAGGACGGGCGCGTCCGGGTGCTGAAGAGCTCGAACATGTCGGCAATGCTCCAGGGAGCGGGGGTGAAGGCCCGCGAATTGAAGCATAACCAGATGACGCGTCACTGAACAGAAAACGACTGAAATCTGGCGGTAATACGGGACGGCTCGCGCCGCCCCGCATTGCCCCGCGAGGAGGCCGCGGCCGCCCCGGCCCGAATCCGCAATTCAGCGTTGCAGGGACTCCCAGCTTTTCATCAGGCGCTTGACCGAGACCGGCATCGGGGTGCGCAGCTCCTGCGCAAACAGGGCCACCCGCAACTCTTCCAGCAGCCAACGGAACTCGTCAAGGCGGGGATCGGGCGCGCCCTTCAGGGCCGAGCGCGCACGCTGGTACTGAGTCACGAGCGGCGCCATCTCGGCCACCAGCTTGGCGTCGCGGCCGGGATCGGCGCGCAGCTTGTCGATGCGCGCCACCGCCGCCTTCAGATAGCGCGGAAAGTGCGACAGTTGCGCATAGGGGGTGTCGCGGATGAACCACTTGGGCATCAGCGCCCCCAACTGCTGCTGCAGGTCGGCGTAGGCCGCGGCGTGCGGTTTGGCCTGCGGCAGCTTGCGCTGCAGGGCCGCGTATTCCGTCAGCACCGCGCCCGCCAGGCGCGCCACTTCCTGGGCCAGCAGGCCCAGCCGGCCCTTGCCCTCGGCCCGGCGCGCCTCGAACTGCTGTTCATTGACCGGCCAGGGCTCGGCCAGGCAAGCCTGGCCGAGCGCGCAGTCGATGATCTGGTCGCGCAGTTCCTCCTGCGTGCCCAGCGTCATGTAGAGCATGCTGATCTTGGTGAGGTCGGCCAGGTTCTTTTCCAGGAACTTGACCTGCTCGCGCAGGCCCAGCCGGAACAGCTTGAGCAGGCCGGCGCGGTGCGCCTTGCGCGCCTCGTCCGGGTCGTCGTACACGTCCAGGTCGCAATGCGCGCCGCGATCGACCAGCGCCGGGTAGCCGATGACCGACTGGCCGCGGCGCTTGATCTCCATGATTTCCGGCAGCGGACCGAAGGTCCAGGCGGTCAGGTTCTCGTGCGCCAGCGCCTGCGCCACCTGGGTGTCGCTGGCGGCCAGCTGCTGGAAGGTGGCCTGGGCCTGCTTGCCGAACTCGGCGCGCAGCTGCGCCAGGTTGCGGCCGGCGGCCAGCATGCGGCCGTGCTCGTCGACCACGCGGAAATTCATGAACAGGTGCGCCGGCAGCGTCTCGAGCTTGAAGTCGGCGGCGGCCGGGCGCACCTGCACCTGATCCCACATGTCGGCGATCAGCGCATCCACCAGGCCGGTCTGCGGGTCGCCCAGGCGCTCGAACCAGCGGTCGTAGAAGCCGGCGGCATAGTCGGGCAGCGGCACGCAGTGGCGGCGCAGCTTCTGCGGCAGCGACTTGAGCAGCAGGTGCACCTTCTCCTTGAGCATGCCGGGCACCAGCCATTCGCAGCGCGCCGGATCGATCTGGTTCAGGGCGAACAGCGGCACCGCCAGCGTCACGCCGTCGCGCGGCGAGCCGGGCTCGAAGTGGTAATCGAGCGCCATCGACACGCCCTGCCACTCCACCTTCTTGGGGAAGACGTCGGTGGTGACGCCGGCGGCCTCGTGCCGCATCAGTTCGTCGCGCGTCAGCAGCAGCCTGGCGGCTTCGGCCTTGTCGAGGCCGTTGACCCACTTTTCAAGCGTCGCCGTCTGCGAGATGTCGGCCGGCAGCTGGCGGTCGTAGAAGGCGTAGATCAGCTCGTCGTCGACCAGGATGTCTGGGCGGCGGGTCTGGTGTTCCAGCTTTTCGATGCCGGCGATCAGCTTGCGGTTGTGGGCCACGAAGGCCAGGCGCGTGTCGATCTCGCCCGGCACCAGCGCCTGGCGGATGAACAGCTCGCGCGCCTCGCGCGGATGGACCCGGCCGTACTGGATGCGACGGCCGCTGTAGATGGTCAGGCCGTAGAGCGTGGCGCGTTCGTTGGCCACCACCTGGCCGGCCTTCTTTTCCCAGCGCGGGTCGGACCAGTTCTTGCGGATCAGGTGGGCGCCGACCTTTTCCAGCCAGACCGGGTCGATGCGCGCGACGCAGCGCGCGTACAGCCGGGTGGTCTCGACCAGCTCGGCGGCGACGATCCAGCGCCCGGCTTTCTTCACCAGGCGCGAGCCCGGATGGATGTGGAAGCGGATCTCGCGGGCGCCCTGGTAATGGCCGCCCTCGTCGCTCTTGAAGCCGATGTTGCCCAACAGGCCCGACAGCAGCGCCATGTGCAACTGCTCGTAGGTGGCCTCGACCTGATTGACGCGCCAGCCCTGCTCGCCCACCAGGGCGGCCAGCTGGGTGTGGACGTCGTGCCATTCGCGCAGCCGGATGGGCGACAGGAAGTTCTGCCGCAGCAGGCCCACCAGCTTGCGCTGCGAGGCCTTGTGCTGCACCTGCTCGCCGTACCAGCGCCACAGCTTGAGGAAGGAAATGAATTCGGACTTGTCGTCGGCGAACTTGGCGTGCGCGGCCTCGGCCGCCTCGCGCTCCTGCATAGGGCGGTCGCGCGCGTCCTGCACCGACAGCGCCGAGGCGATGATCAGCATTTCCGCCAGGCACTGGTGCTCGCGCGCGGCCAGGATCATGCGGCCGATGCGCGGGTCCACCGGCAGCTTGGCCAGTTCGTGGCCGGTGCGGGTCAGGACGAACGAGGCGCCGGTGCGGCTGGCGTCGTCGCCGTCGTCGGCCGCGGCCAGCTCGATCGCGCCCAGCTCCTGCAGCAGGTGGTAGCCGTCGGCCACCGCGCGCCCGGGCGGGGCCTCGACGAACGGGAACTGCTCGATGTCGTCCAGCTTGAGCGACTTCATCCGCAGGATCACGGAGGCCAGCGAGGAACGCAGCACCTCGGGGTCGGTGAAGGCGGCGCGGGCGTTGAAGTCGGCCTCGTCGTAGAGGCGGATGCAGAGGCCCGGGCCCACGCGGCCGCAACGGCCGGCGCGCTGGTTGGCCGAGGCGCGGCTGACCGGCTCGATGCGCAGTTGCTCGACCTTGTTGCGCCAGGAATAGCGCTTGACCCGCGCCAGGCCGCTGTCGACCACGAAGCGGATGCCGGGCACCGTCAGCGAGGTTTCGGCCACGTTGGTGGCCAGCACGATGCGGCGCGCGTTGCCGCGCGGATGGAAGATCTGTTCCTGCTCGGCCTGCGACAGGCGCGCGTACAGCGGCAATACCTCGGTGCCGGCCGGGTGGCGCTTGCGCAGCGCCTCGGCCGATTCGCGGATCTCGCGCTCGCCCGGCAGGAATACCAGCACATCGCCGGGGCCATGGCGGGCGCATTCGTCGACCGCATCGACGATGGCGTCGATCAGGTCGCGTTCCTCGTCGCCCGACATGCGCTCGCGGTCGCGGCCCGGCTTGGCCGGCGCGGCGTCTTCCTCGGCTTCCTCGCGCACCGGGCGGTAACGCACCTCGACCGGGTACAGCCGGCCCGAGACCTCGATCACCGGCGCCGGCTTGTCCTCCGACGCGGCGAAATGGCGGGCGAAGCGCTCGGCGTCGATGGTGGCCGAGGTGATGATGACTTTCAGGTCGGGGCGGCGCGGCAGTAGCTGCTTCAGATAACCCAGCAGGAAGTCGATGTTCAGGCTGCGTTCGTGCGCCTCGTCGATGATGATGGTGTCGTAGCGGCGCAGGAGCGGGTCACGCTGCGACTCCGCCAGCAGGATGCCGTCGGTCATCAGCTTGATCGACGCATTGGGGCCGGTGCGATCGTTGAAGCGCACCTGGTAGCCCACCACCTCGCCCATCGGCGTATTCAGCTCCTCGGCGATGCGCTTGGCCACCGAGGTGGCGGCCAGCCGCCGCGGCTGGGTGTGGCCGATCATCTTCTGGCGGCCGCGGCCCAGTTCCAAGCAGATCTTGGGCAATTGGGTGGTCTTGCCCGAGCCGGTCTCGCCGCTGACGATGACCACCTGATGGCCGGCGATGGCGCGCGCGATTTCCTGGCGCCGCGCGCTGACGGGCAGGTCCTCGGGGTAGGTCACGGCGGGAATGGGCCGCTCGGGGCGGGGCGCCTGGCGCGCCGCCGGGGCCGCGGCGTCGGCGCGCGGCTTGCCCGGGGCCCGGGTCGGCCCGTCGGCCTGTACGGGCGGCCGCGGGCGGGAAGATTCTGGCATGTACGATTTGTCCGGTTAGCTGCCTATTATATAAACGCCGCGCGGCCATATAATTTCGCCACGCCGTCCCGTGACGGCGCGTTGACGCGGCCCCCGGGGCCGCGTTGTTGCCACTCTCAGGAATTGCCCCACCCATCATGCCCGACCTGGAACCAGACACCGTCTCTGCCCTTGAAGCCCCCGAATTCGCCCCTGCCCAGTTCGTCCGATGGTTCCGAGACGTCGCGCCCTACGTGCATGCGTTCCGAGGCAAGACCTTCGTGGTGGCGTTTGGCGGTGAGTTGGTGCAGGCCGGGGCGCTGAACGCGCTGGTGCAGGACCTGTCGCTGCTGTCGTCGCTGGGCATCCGCCTGGTGCTGGTGCACGGCTCGCGCCCCCAGGTCAATGAACAATTGCGCCTGAAGGGCTTCACCCAGCAGTTCGACCGCGGCCTGGCGCCCACCGACGCCGCGGCGCTGGAATGCGCCAAGGAAGCCGCCGGCGAGATCCGCCTGGACATCGAGGCCGCCTTCAGCCAGGGCCTGCCCAACACGCCGATGTCCCACGCGCACATCCGTGTCATTTCTGGCAATTTCGTCACGGCGCGTCCCACCGGCGTGCTGGACGGGGTCGATTACAAGCACACCGGCCAGGTGCGCAAGATCGACGTCGACGCGCTCAAGTTCGCCATCGAGAAGGGTTCGTCGGTGGTGCTGCTGTCGCCGCTGGGTTTCTCGCCCACCGGCGACGCCTTCAACCTGGCCATGGAAGACCTGGCCACCAGCGTGGCGGTGGCGCTGCGCGCCGAAAAGCTGATCTTCCTGTCCAGCGAACAGGGCGTGCTCAATGACGACGGCTCGGTCGACACCGAGCTGGCCCGGGTCGACGCCGACGCGCTGCTGGCGGCCGGCTCGCTGGACGAGGAAACCGGCGCCTACCTGCAATACGCGTCGCTGGCGGTCAAGCGCGGGGTGGCCCGCGCCCACCTGGTGCCGTTCTCGCTGGACGGCAGCGTGCTGCTGGAGATCTTCACCCACGATGGCGTCGGCACCATGGTGGTCGAAGACACGCTGGACGACCTGCGCCCGGCCACGCTGGATGACGTCGGCGCCATCCTCAGCCTGATCGAGCCGCTGGAAGCCGACGGCACGCTGGTGCCGCGCCCGCGCAGCGTGATCGAACGCGACGTCGAGAACTTCACCGTGCTCGAGCACGACGGCGTGATCTACGGTTGCGCGACGCTGCACAACTTCCCCGAGGATCACATGGCCGAGATGGCCTGCCTGATCGTGCACCCCGAATGGCAGGGGTCCGGCGAGGGCGAGATCCTGCTGCGCCACATGGAATCGCGCGCCCGCGCTTCCGGCGCCAAGCGGCTGTTCGTGCTGACCACGCGCACCTCGCACTGGTTCATGAAGCGCGGCTTCGTGCAGGGCGGCATCACCGACCTGCCGCGCGAAAAGCAGAACAACTACAACCGCTCGCGCAACAGCCTGGTGTTCATCAAGAAGCTGTGACGCGGCCCCGCCCCGGGCTGGCCCCGGGGCCTAACCGCAGTACCCGCAGGGGCTTGGCGGCCTTCCGGCGCCAAGCCCGCTAAAATGGCGCATTACCCATTCTTTCCGGCAGCGAACCATGGCCCGTACCGTCAACTGTGTGAAATTGAAGCGTGAAGCCGAAGGGCTCGATTTTCCGCCCTACCCCGGCGAACTCGGCACCCGCATCTGGCAGAGCATCTCCAAGGAGGCTTGGGAAGAGTGGAAGCAGGTGCAGACCCGCCTGGTCAACGAAAACCGCCTGAACCTGGCCGACGCCCGCGCCCGCAAGTACCTGCAGCAGCAGATGGAACGCTTCCTGTTCGAGGACGGCAGCGTCGAAGCCCAGGGCTACGTTCCGCCCTCGGCCTGATGCCGCCGCGCCGCCATGCGCGGCACGCCTGCGAAGCCCCTCGTCCGCGAGGGGCTTCTTGCTTCTGGCCGGTGCGCCCGGCCGCCCTGCCTTAAGATTGCGCCATTGCTGGCCGTACTAATGCCGTCATGAAAGAAGAACCGAGTTCCGCCGACGCCTCCGACCTGCCCCCGGCCATCCGGCGCGCGCTTGCAGTCACCGCCGACCGCAAGACCGGCACGATCAACGATGTGCGGCACGTCGTCATCCTGATGCAGGAGAACCGTTCCTTCGACCACTATTTCGGCGCCCTGCCAGGCGTGCGCGGCTTTGCCGACCCGTATCCCGCGCCGACACTGGCCGGCGACGTGCTGACCCAGGCCGACGGCGCCCAGCGGCTGCGTCCCTATGCGCTGCAGGGCGAGTACGCCAGCGACACGCCGGTGGGCTACATCACCCCGCATACCTGGGACGACGCCCAGCGCGCCTGGAACGACGGCCGCATGGATCAATGGCTGGCGGCCAAGAGCCGCCTCGGCCTGGGCGCCTACCGTCCCGCCGAAGTGCCTTTCCAGACGGCGCTGGCCAATGCCTTCACGCTGTGCGACGCCTACCATTGCTCGATCCAGGCCGGCACCAATCCGAACCGGCTGTTCCTGTGGACCGGCACCAACGATCCGCTGGGACGCGCGGGCGGTCCGGCATTGGTCAACACCTTCGACCGCCTCGGGCCGGCCGACCTGGGCTACGGCTGGACCACCTACCCGGAACGCCTGCAGGCCGCCGGCATCGACTGGCGCATCTACCAGGACATGGCGGACAACTTCCACGACAATCCGCTGGCCGGCTTTCGCCAGTTCCGCCGCCAGCACGATGCCGGCGGCGCCGACGCGCCGCTGCGCGACCGGGGCCTGTCCACCCACACCCTGGACGACCTGGCGCGCGACGTGGAACAGGGCGCGCTGCCGCAGGTCTCCTGGATCATCGCCCCCGCCGCCGACTCGGAACATCCCGAAGTCTCGTCGCCGCGCCAGGGCGGCGCCTACACCGAACGCGTGCTCGAGATCCTGGCCCGCAACCCCGAGGTCTGGAGCGGCTGTGTGTTCCTGGTCACCTACGACGAGAACGACTGTTTCTTCGATCACATGCCGCCTCCGGCCCCGCCGGCGCGCGCCCCCGACGGGCGCTCGGGCGGCCTGTCAACCATCGAGCTGGACGGCGAATACCACGACGTGCGCCACGGCCCCAGCGCCGCCACCCCGGACGATCCGCCCGCCCTGCACGGCCGCGCTTTCGGCATGGGCCCGCGCGTGCCGATGCTGGTGGTGTCGCCCTGGAGCCGCGGCGGCTGGGTCAATTCGCAGGTGTTCGACCACACCTCGGTGATCCGCTTCCTCGAAGCCCGCTTCGGCGTGGCCGAGCCCAATATCAGCGCCTGGCGCCGCGCCGTGGCCGGCGATCTGACCTCGGCCTTCGATTTCGCCGGGGACCGCGCCCTGCAACACGCCGACAGCGTGCGTCACGCCTGTGCCCTGCCCTACGCGCTGGAGACGGTGGGCCGCATGACCGCCGACGGCGAGCACTACCGCCTGACCTTCCGCAATGCCGGCACGGTCGGCGCCGTGCTGCACGTCTACGACCGGCGGGCGCTGGCGCACGCGCCGCGCCGCTACACGGTGGGCGCGGGCGCGCGGCTGGACGACGGCTGGCGCCTGGATGCCGACGGCATCTACGACCTGTGGCTGCTGGGCCCGGATGGCTTCCATCGCCACTTCCGCGGCGACCGCCGCGACGCCGGCCTGCTGGAAACGCAACTGGTGCCGGTGACCTCGGGACTGCGCCTGCGCCTCATCAACCATGGCGACGCGCACCAGCCGGTGCATATCGAATCGCGCATGGGCGACGGCTGGCGCGCCATGGCGCACGTGCAGGCCGGCGGCGCGCTCGAGTTGAAATACGCCGGCTGCGAAGGCTGGTACGACCTGGAGGTCAGCGCGCAGGGCCTGCCGCGGTTTGGCCGCCGGCTGGCCGGCCGCATCAACGCGGGCAAGTCCGGCGTGCCGGACCCGCGCCTGTGCCAGGGCGCCGACCTGCCGCTGTAGGCGCGCGCGCAAAGAAAAACCCCAAGCGCCAAGGCGGCTTGGGGTTTTTTTGCCTGACGGCGGGCGACCGGTCGGCCGCGGCGATCAGTCGTCCTGTTCAGGGGTATCTTCTTCGCCGCGCGCCAGGCGCTCGGTGTTCTTGACGCCGGTGTGGCGCACGTCGGCGCCCTTGACCATGTAGATCACGCGTTCGGACATGTTCTTGGCATGGTCGCCGATGCGTTCGAGCGCGCGGGCGATGAAGATCATGTCGATGGCGCGCGAGATGGTGCGCGGGTCTTCGATCATGTAGGTGATCAGGTGGCGCAGCGCGCCCTTCCATTCCTTGTCCACTTCCTTGTCGCTGCGCACGACGGCGGCGGCCAGGATGGGATCGAGGCGGGCGAACGCGTCCAGCGCCTGGTGCAGCATGGTGCGCACGTTCGAGGCCATGTGGCGCAGTTCGATCACCGGGATGTGGCGGACTTCCGATTCGTGGATGCGGCGCGCCACGGTGGCCACCTTCTCGGCCTCGTCGCCGGAGCGCTCCATGTCGGTCAGCATCTTCGAGACGGCCATCAGCATGCGCAGGTCGATGGCGGTGGGCTGGTGGCGGGCGAGGATGCGGCTGATGCTTTCGTCGATCTCCACTTCGTGGCGATTGACTTCCTTTTCGCGCTCGCGCACCTTTTCAACCAGCGTCAGGTCGCCGCTGGCCAGAGCGTCGATGGCCTCCTGGATCATGGCCTCGACCACGCCGCCCATTTGCAAGAATTGCGAACGGACGCTTTCCAGATCAGCGTCGAACTGCTTGTTTGTATGCTCCGTCATCCGGGCTCCCTGCGTGGTTGGTCTCATTGCATTGCCCCGATATGAAAGCGTTTCAAGTATGGGCCTGCACAATCCGCAAGGTTATGACCCAAGTGTGACAGGATTATGAATCGCGGCCTGACCGCCCGCAAGGGCGGCCGGGACGCGCGATTTGCGCTCAGGCGCGGCGATCCAGGCGGCGGATGCCGTTCTGGGTGGCCAGCAGCGCCACGTCGGCGCCGGCAATGGCGAACAGGCCGCAGGTGACCACGCCCGGCAGGTTGTTGACGCGGGCCTCCAGGCCCGGCGCGTCGGTGATCGACAGCCCGGAGACGTCCAGGATGATGTTGCCATTGTCGGTCACGAAACCTTCGCGCAGGCGCGGCTGCCCGCCCATGGCCGTCATGGCGCGCGCCACCGATTCACGGGCCATCGGGATGACCTCGATCGGCAGCGGGAACTTGCCCATGACCTCGACCAGCTTGGATTCGTCCGCAATGCAGACGAATCGGTCGGCAACCGAGGCCACGATCTTTTCGCGCGTCAGCGCGCCGCCACCGCCCTTGATCATGTGCAGGTTGGCATCGATCTCGTCGGCGCCGTCCACGTAGATCGGCATCGACGCCACGTCGTTCAGGTCCAGCACTTTCAGGCCATGGCCGGCCAGGCGCGCGGCGCTGCGCTCGGAGCTGGCGACGGTGCCGCCGATACGGCCCTTGAAGCGCGCCAGGCCGTCGATGAAGAGATCGGCGGTCGAGCCGGTGCCCACGCCGATGATGACATCGGGGCCCGCGACCTGTTCAACGAGTTCCAGGGCGGCGTCTGCGGCTTGCTGCTTGAGTTCTTGCTGGGAGAGCATGGCGAAAATGCGGAAAGGTGAGTGAAGCAGGGAAATTTAGCATGCGACCGCCGCCGGCCAGGCCCGCGCCAGGATCGCGGCCACCTCGGTGCCGGCCGCCAGCTCGCCGAACACGCCGCCCGCCGCGCCCAACCGGCTGCCGACGAAACCCCGCGCCACCGGCTCGGGCGCATGCCGGATCAACAGCGCCGCCTGCCACAGGCGCGCCAGGTCGCAGGCAATGCGGCGGGCCTGGAACTCGGCCTGGCCCGAATCGGCCAGCAGCGCGCGCCACCGCGCCAGGGCCGCATCGAATTCCGGGTAGCGGCCGGCGGCGGGCGCGAATTCGCCCTCCAGCGCCGGCAGCGCCTCGGGTTCGCGTTGCAGCGCGCGCAGCACGTCCAGCGCCATGACGTTGCCCGAACCCTCCCAGATCGAATTGACCGGCGTTTCGCGGTACAGGCGCGGCATCGGGCCTTCCTCGACGTAGCCGTTGCCGCCCCAGGCCTCCATGCATTCGGCCACCGCCGCGATCGCGCGCTTGCAGATCCACAGCTTGGCGGCCGGCGTGCCGACCCGCGCCAGGGCCCGCGCCCCAGGGTCGCCACGCTCGTCCACCGCGCGCGCCAGGCGCAGCGCCAGCGCCTGGGCGGCTTCCGACTCCAGCGCGAGGTCGCCCAGCACATTGCGCATCAGCGGCTGCGCCAGCAACGGCTTGCCGAAAGCCTGGCGGTGCCCGGCGTGGTGCAGCGACTGCACCAGCGCCTGGCGCAGCAGCGCGGCGCTGCCCAGCACGCAGTCGAGTCGGGTGGTGGCGGCCATCTCCAGCAGCACCGCCAGGCCGCGGCCGGGCTCGCCGACCATGACGCCCCAGGCATCCTCGAACTCGACCTCGGCGCTGGCATTGCTGTGGTTGCCCAGCTTGTCTTTCAGGCGACGGATGCGGACCGCGTTGCGCGGGCCTTCCGGAATCCAGCGCGGCACCAGAAAGCAGCTAAGGCCCTCGTCGGTCTGCGCCAGCACCAGATGGGCGTCGGCCTGCGGCACCGAGAAGAACCATTTGTGGCCCACCAGCGAATAGGGACAACCACGCCCGATGGCGCCCAGCGGCGCGGCGCGTGTCGTGACCGCGCGCAGGTCGGAGCCGCCCTGTTTCTCGGTCAGGCCCATGCCGATCAGCGCGCCGCGCTTGCCCGCCAGCGGCGCGTCGGCGCCATCGAATTCACGCGAATAGAGCGCGGGCAGCCAGTCGCCGGTGTAGTCGATCACGCCCGCCGGCTCGCGTTGCAGCAGCGGCACGGCGGCAAAGGTCATGGTGGTGGGGCACAGCGTGCCGGCCTCGACCTGGCCCTGCATCAGGTAGGCCGCGGCCCGCGCCACCTGCGCCCCCGGCACCGGCTGCGCCCAGGCACGGCTGTGCAGGCCGCGCGCCACGATGCCGCTCATCAACAACTGCCAGGCGGGATGGAAATCAACGTGGTCGACGCGATGGCCGGCCCGGTCATAGGCCTGCAGCCGCGGCGGATAGCGGTTGGCGTCGACGCCAGCAGCCAGGGTCTGGGCGCGGCCGAGCCAGGCGCCATGCGCGGCCAGGTCGCCGCTCCAGGCGCCGGCGCCCTCGCGCGCGGCGGCCTCGCGCAGCGCCGGGTCGGTGTCGAACAACGAATAGTCTTCCAGGGGCGGGACCTGGTTGAGGACGGTATGGGTCACGAACGACGGCATGCTGGTGCTCCTATTCGCTATTCATTCGTCGGCGCGCCCCCGGCTGACGACGCGCCCCGCCCCGCGCCTATCGGGCGATGGGCGCGACCCGCTGCCAGGGCCGCAGGGCCTCGACCTGGGCGGCCAGTTCCAGCAGCCAGGCCTCGCTGCCCAGCGGGCCCATGACCTGGATACCGATCGGCAGCCCGTCGGCCGACAGGCCGAACGGAATCGAAATGGCGGGCATGCCGGTCAGGTTGGCCAGCGGCGCGAACGGCGAATAGCCGATCACGCCCTTCTTGCCCAGACGGTAGGCCAGGTAGTCGGCGTTGTCCATCGCATAGCGGCCGAGCGGCGCCGGCAACTGCGCCAGCACCGGCGACAGGAACAGGTCATGGCCCTGCGTGCCTTCGCGATGCAGGAAGCGGCCGATGCGGCGCGTGATCTCGTGGCAGGTGTCGACGCAGGCCACGTACTGGGCGCCGGAAATGGCGCGGGCGTATTCGCGCGCGCCGAGCGTGGTGGGCTGCAATTCGTCGGCGGCGAGCCGGCGGTTGCGGGCGCCGACGTGGCTGTCGATGGCGTTGGCCGCGGCGCTGGCGATCAGCGGCAGCATCGGCGACAGCACTTCCTCCGACCCCACCGGCGGCGCGGCCGGAACCAGTTCGTGGCCGAGGCCGGCGAATAGGCGCGCGGCCTCATCGACCGCCGCCGCGACCTCGGGATGGATCGCCCCGCCTTCGTAGGTGGTGTTGATGTAGGCAATGCGGCGGCGCGGCGACGAGCGCGGATCGGCCGACACCCGCGCCACGATGTCGCGATACGATTCGCCCGGTCTGGCCGGCGCCGCATAGGGCGCGCCGACGTCGGCGCCAGCGCTGATATCCAGCGCCGCCGCGCAGTCGCGCACCGACAGGGTCATCATGTGTTCGGTGGCCAGCCCGCCCCAGCCCTCGCCCTTGAGCGGTCCCAGCGGCATCATGCCGCGCGAGGGCTTCAGGCCCAGCACGCCGCAGCACGAGGCCGGGATGCGGATCGAGCCGCCGCCGTCGCTGCCGTGGGCGATGCGCACCATGCCGCTGGCCAGCGCCGCGCCCGCGCCGCCGCTGGAGCCGCCGGCGCTGTGGCCGGCCTTCCATGGATTCTGGGTGGGCGCGCCGTAGACCGGGGATTCGCTGGTGGGGCTCAGGCCCAGTTCGGCGCTGGTGCTGCGGCCGAACGGGATCAGGCCGGCGCGCCGATAGCGCTTGACGATCTCGGCGTCGACGCTCCAGTCGACCTTGCCGTACAGCACCGAGCCCATGGCGCTGGGCAGGCCCAGCGCGGCGGTGCCGAGGTCCTTGAGCAGGGTTGGCACGCCCAGGAACGGACGCTCGTCCAGCAGGGCCAGCCGCTGCTGGGCGGTCAGCGCCGCCAGCTCGCCGTCCAGCGCGCGCGCCAGATCCAGGCCCAGTTCGGCCTGCACGCCGCAGGCCGCGTTGATCGCTGGATTGCGCGCCGCCACCCGCTCGAGCGCCTGCTGCATCGCGGCATGCGCCGTCGTGGCTCCCTGGGCGATATCGGCGCCCAGCGCCATCGCGTCGAAGGAAGAGGAATCAACTCGGTCAGCCGTGCCCATGCTTACGATGCTCCAGATATCGACGGCGGAATGCCGCAACGATGAGGATATCGACAGAGCGGCCGGGTCACAAGCCGGGCCGGGCGACCGGCGCGCGAATCAGGCGCCGGAACCGTGGGCAGCCTTCGTGGCCGGCGCGTCGTCCGTGGCGGCGGCCTCGTCCGCGCCCTCGTCGGCCGTGGCGCCCTCGCCGCCCAGCAGGCGCAGCGCCTCGGCCTCGGGCAAGGCCTCGACGCTCTTCAGGTTACGCAGCATGGCGCGCGTGCGCACCTCGGTCTGGCCGATCTTGCTGCTGGCGGTGTCCAGCGTTTTCTTGACGCCGGCCAGCGCGTCGCCGAACTTGCCGAACTCGGTCTTGACCGCGCGCAGCACCTGCCAGACCTCGGACGAGCGCTGCTCGATGGCCAGCGTGCGAAAGCCCATCTGCAGGCTGTTGAGCAGCGCCGCCAGATTGCTCGGACCGGCCACGTTGATGCGCAGGTCGTGCAGGCGGTCAAGCAACCCCGGGCGCCGCAGCACTTCGGCATACAGGCTTTCGGTCGGCAGGAACATGATGGCGAAGTCGGTGGTGTGCGGCGGCGCCACGTACTTGCCGGCGATCAGCCGCGCCTGCACCTCCACCGCCTTGCCCAACGCGGCGCCGGCCGCCTTCACGCCCTCGGCGTCGGCGGCTTCCTGCGCATCCATCAGGCGCTCGTACTCTTCTTTCGGAAACTTGGCATCGATCGGCAGCCAGACCGGCGCGCCGCCATCGCCGCGCCCCGGCAGGCGGATGGCGAATTCGACTACCGCGTCGCTGCCCGGCACCGGCTTGATGTTGGCGGCGTACTGCTCGGGAGTCATGTTGTCTTCAATCAGCCGCGCCAGTTGCACCTCGCCCCAGGTGCCGCGCGACTTGACGTTGGTCAGCACCCGCTTGAGGTCGCCCACGCCGGCGGCCAGCGCCTGCATCTCGCCCAGCCCCTTGTGCACGGCCTCGAGGCGGTCGGATACCTGCTTGAAGGATTCCCCCAGGCGCTGCTCGAGCGTGGCGTGGAGCTTTTCGTCGACGGTGCGGCGCATATCGTCCAGCTTCGCACTGTTGTCATTTTGCAACGCCTGCAGGCGCTGATCGACGGTGGTTCGCACCTCCATCAGGCGTCGCTCGTTGATCTGGATCAGCCCTTGCAACTGCTCGCCGAAACCGGCGGCGAAGCGCGCCAGCGACTCGGCCGATTCGGCCCGCGCCGCCTGCGCGTCCCGCGTCAGGGCGGCGCGCAGGTCGCCGTGGGATTGGGCAAGTTCCTGGCGCAGGCCGCGGGTGGATTCGGCAAACTCGGCGCGCAGGCCGCGCTGGCTTTCCGCCATATCGGCGCGCAGGGCCCGCTCTGTGCGCTCCAGCCCCTCGAGCAGCGCGTCGAGCCGGTCATCGCGCGCCGGCCGCGACAACCATGCCGACAAGGCGATCAGGCAAGCCAGCACCGCGCCGCCGGCGGCAACCCACAGCAGAACTTCATTCGACAAAGTGGCCCCTTTTCAACGCCGCGCACCCACGCCGGGCGCGTGAAATTATAGGACTCTAATCCGCCCCCCCGTAGCCATCGGAAACGACTTCCCAGACCCATTAAAAGGCGAAAAGCAAGCAACGGCATTAAACTGTTAACAACTTACATATAACCTTAAAAACAGTTGAATACAGCTGATCTTTCCACACTCTGTCCTCCCCCGGTCGCCTTCGGCTCGGTCTTCGGTCCATTGAATCTCAATGACGAAACGCCGGTCGCGATGGGGGGGGACCGACATATCTTCCAGCATCCCCACGCGCCGTCCCTGCTGGTCAAGGTCATGGACATGCAGGCGCGTGCCGTCTATCTCGAAACCCGCCCGTTCAAGCGCTGGTACAAGCAGTACCAGCGCGAAAGCGCGTACCGCGTCTACCTGAACGAAATCACCGAATACGTCACCACCACCACGCGCCCGTCGGGCGTATGGCAAGTGCCGATGGCGCGCATCCTGGGCGTGGCCCAGACCTCGCTGGGCCTGGGCCTGCTGGTCGAAAAGATCACGGACGAAGCCGGCAACATCGCGCCCACCGTGGCCGACCTGGCGCGCCAGGGCAAGATGAACGAAACCTTGTCGGCGCAGTTGGACGAATTCATCGAGGACCTGGCCGACGCCCACGTGGTGCTGCACGACCTGTCGCCCAGCAACATCGCCTGCGGCTTGAATGCCGACGGCAAGTCGGGCCTGTTCCTGATCGACGGCTTCGGCGTACTGCCGCTGGTGCCGGTATACGCCTGGAGCAAGCGCCTGAACCGCAGGCGCATCCAGCGCAAGTATGCCGATATGCGGGCCGCCATGGCGCGGCGCGCGCGGGAAGCGGCGCTCAGGGCCGCAGGCCGCGCCGACGGCGGCGGCGCCCCCACGACCTGAATCGCGCGCTCAGGGCGCCCGCTCCAGCGGCCTGCCCTGCAGGTCTACCCAGTGATAGTCCCGCCCCGCCTGCTGCCCGCGCCGCAGGGGATTGCGGGTGCACCACGCCGCGTAGGCCGGATCGACGTAACGGTATTCCAGGTGTTCGTCGCGTCCGGCCGGAATGCCCAGACGGGTGGTGCTGATCAGGACCTGCGGCGACTCTCCCACGTCCTCGACGTACAGCGCCTCGGGATCGAAGCGCCGCGCGTCCCAGTCCGGCACCTTCAGACCCAGCGCGCGGCACAGCAACGTCTGGCCGGCGCACAGCCTGCCCGGCGGGCGTGGCCGACCCTGGGCATCGGGATTCAGGGCCTGCATGCGCGCCAGCGCGTCGGGACCGGACAGGGCGTCGACCCAGGGATAGGCGGACTTGATCAGCACGGCATTGCCGGGACCGCCGGCGCTGAAGTTGAGCGAGTCGCCGCCGCGGGCGTAATACATGTAGACCACGCCGCCATCCATGAACAGGGCACGGCGCTTGTGGGTGTAGCCGAGCGAGGCGTGGCTGCCCTTTTCTTCCAGATAGTAGGCCTCGGTCTCGATGATGCGCGCCGACAGCCACAGGCCGTCGACCCGATGGCGCACCACCTTGCCCAGCAGTTCGCGCGCCACCTGGCGCGCATCGCGATTGAAAAAGGCATCGGGCAACGCCTTGCCGGCGCCGCGCGATGCCTTGTCGGCCCTGGCCGCCACGGGATCAGGCGAAGCGTTCGCCGTAGCGCTTTTCGCTGAAACCGACGCCGACCTCGCCATCGGGCGTCACCGCCACCGGGCGGCGCACCAGCGCCGGGAACTCGGCGATCAGCTTGGTCCACTGCGCGTCGGTGCTGGCGGTCTTGCGCTCGTCGGGCAGGTTGCGCCAGGTCATCGAGGCGCGGTTGACCAGCTTTTCCCAGCCGCCGAGCTGGCCGGCCCATTCCTTCAGGGTGGCCGCCGGCACCGGATGATCGCGATAGTCGATGAACTGGTGGTCGACGCCGTGCGCGGTCAGCCACTCGCGCGCCTTGACGCAGGTGCTGCACTTGGTCAGGCCATACAGGGTGGTTTGCTTCATTTGGGTTCGGACTCCTTGCGCCATTGCATGCGGTTGGCCAGGATGACGCAGGTGCCCACCGCCAGGATGAACAGCGTCGCCAACGCATTGATCTCGGGTTTCAGGCCCAGCCGCACGCGCGAGAAGACTTCCATCGGCAGCGTGCTGGAGCTGGGGCCGGACAGGAACGACGCCAGCACCACGTCGTCCAGCGACAGCGTGAAGGATAGCAGCCAGGCCGAGGCCAGCGCCGGCGCGATCAGCGGCAGCGTGATCTTGAAGAACACCGTGATCGGCGTGGCGCCCAGGTCCAGCGCGGCCTCTTCGAGCGAACGATCGAGGTCGCGGATGCGGGTCTGGATCACCACCGCCACGAAGGCCATGCACAGCGTCACGTGGCCGACCCAGATGGTGAAGATGCCGTTCTCGGCCGGCCAGCCCAGGTGGCCGCGCAACTCCACGAACATCAGCAGCAGCGAGATGCCCAGCACCACTTCGGGGATCACCAGCGGCGCGCTCAGCATGCCCACGTACAGCGCGAAGCCGCGGAAACGGCCCATGCGTCCCAGCACGTAGCCGGCCCAGGTGCCGATGATGACGGCCGCGGTGGCGGTCATGGCCGCGATGCGGAACGACAGCCAGGCCGCGCGCAACAGCGCGTCGTCGTTGAACAGCGAGTGGTACCAGCGGAACGAGAAACCGGTCCAGGAAGTGACGGCGGGCGACTCATTGAACGAGAACACCATCAGGCTGATGATGGGCACGTACAGGAAGAAGTAGCCCAGCCCCAGCACCACGGCGCGCAGGGTCTTGTTGGGACCGTTCATTTGCGCCCCCCGCTGGCCAGTTCCTGCTGCTTGACCTGGTTGTACTGGAACAGCGCCAGCGGCACCAGCAACAACAGCACCATCACGCAGGTCACCGCCGAGGCCATCGGCCAGTCGGTATTGTTGAAGAACTCGTTCCACATGACGCGGCCCATCATCAGCGTGTTGGCGCCGCCCAGCATTTCGGGGATGACGTATTCGCCGACCGCCGGGATGAACACCAGCATGGCGCCGGCGATGACCCCCTGGCGCGACAGCGGCACGGTGATCTGCCAGAACGCCTGCCACGGCTTGGCGCCCAGGTCGTAGGCGGCTTCCAGCAGGCGCAGGTCCATCTTCACCAGCGTGGCGTACAGCGGCAGGATGAAGAACGGCAGGTACGCATAGACCATGCCGATGTACACGGCCAGGTCGGTGCGGTAGATCTCCAGCGGGCTGGAGATGATGCCGAGCCATTGCAGGAAGTTGTTCAAGAGGCCGTCGTTGCGCAGGATGCCGACCCAGGCGTACACGCGCAACAGCAGCGAGGTCCAGAACGGCAGGATCACGCCCAGCAGCAGCAGGTTGCGCACGCGCGGCGACGAGCGCGCGATGTAGTACGCCATGGGATAACCGATCAGCACACAGGCCAGCGTGGTGATGGCGGCGATCTTGACCGAGCTGAGGTAGGTGGCGAAATACAGGCTGTCGGTGAACAGCAGGATGTAGCCGCGCAGGTGCAGGCTGAACTGCACCGCCTCGTCCTTGAATTCGGCCAGCGAGGTGTACGGCGGAATGCCGAACTTGAGCTCGGCGAAGCTGATCTTGAACACCAGCAGGAACGGCACCAGCAGGAACAGCACCAGCCAGGCGAACGGCGGCACCACCGCCAGCGCCCGGCCCGAGGGCAGCCAGTCGCGGGGCGAGAAGCGGCTCATGACGCCAGCACCGTCGCGCTGTCGGCGTCCCAACTGACGAAGATGTCTTCGTCGATGCCCGGGGCGTCCAGTTGGGCCAGTTGCAGGCTGGGTACGCTGGCCTCGACCATGGCGCCGGAGTCCAGGCGGATCTGGTAGAGCGCGTAGCTGCCCATCCAGGCCATGTGGCTGACCATGCCGTGGGCCCAGTTGTAGTCGCCCGTCGGCTGTTCGCGCGACACCACCATGCGCTCGGGGCGGATGGAGACGTGCACGTCCATGCCCAGCGGCTCGCTGACCCCGTGGCTGACGTACAGCGGGCGGCTCAGCTCGGGACTTTCGATGGCGACGTGGTCGGGTTCATCGACCACGATGGTGCCGGTGAACATGTTGGTCGAGCCAATGAAGCTGGCGACGAAGCGCGAGTTGGGAAAGGCGTAGACATCCTGCGGCGTGCCGCACTGGACGATCTGGCCTTCGGTCATGACCGCCAGGCGATGCGCCATGGTCATGGCCTCTTCCTGGTCGTGGGTGACCATGATGCAGGTCACGCCGACCTGCTCCAGGATCTTGACCAGCTCGATCTGGGTCTTCTGGCGGATCTGCTTGTCCAGCGCCGACATCGGCTCGTCCAGCAGCAGCAGCTTGGGCCGCTTGACCAGGCTGCGCGCCAGCGCCACGCGCTGCTGCTGGCCGCCGGACAACTGATTGGGCTTGCGGCGCGAATAGCCGGCCATCTGCACCAGGTCGAGCGCCTCGAACACGCGGTCGTGGATCTCGGCGCGGTCCACGCCTTCCTGCTTCAGGCCGAAGGCCACGTTGGCCTCGACCGTCATGTGCGGGAACAGCGCGTACGACTGGAACATCATGTTGACCGGCCGCCGGTACGGCGGCACGTTGGTGATGTCCTCGCCATCGAGCAGGATCTGGCCCGAGGTGGCTTCCTCGAAACCGGCCAGCATGCGCAGCAGCGTCGACTTGCCGCTGCCGGAACTGCCCAGCAGCGCGAAGATCTCGTTGCGCTTGACCGAGAGATTGACGGAACGGACGGCGACCACGTCGCCGAAGATCTTGACCACGTCGGCGACGCGGACGAACTCGTCCGGATCGGCCGCATGCTGCGCCGAGTAACGGCTATCGCTCATGATGCTCAGCGCCCCGACTTCAGCTCGGCCCACATGCGCGTCTGCAGGCGCTGGATGTTCAAGGGCTGGGCCTTGATGACATACAGCGACTTGGAGACCTCGGGCGACGGGTAGATCATGGGGTTGTCGGCCACGTCCTTGACCACGTACTTGCGCGCCTCTTTGTTGGCGTTGGGGTAGAACATGGTGTTGGTGATGGCGGCGTGCACCTGCGGCGTCTCGATGTAGTTGATGAACGCCAGGGCCTCTTCCGGATGCGGCGCGTCCTTCGGAATGACCATCAGGTCGAACCAGGCCGGGGCGCCACCCTTGGGAATGAAGTAGTTCACTTCATACGGCTTCTTGGCCTCCTGGGCGCGCTTGCGGGCGATCATGACGTCGCCCGAGAAGCCGTAGACCATGCACAGGTCGCCCACGGCCAGCTCGTCGATGTAGCCCGACGAGCTGAACTGGCGGATGTACGGGCGGATCTGCTTGAGCACGTCCAGCGCGGCCTTGTAGTCGTCCGGGTTGGCGCTGTTGGGGTCCTTGCCCAGGTACTTGAGCACCGCCGGGAACACCTGCGCGGCCTCGTCCAGCATCGAGATGCCGCATTCCTTGAGCTTGGCGGCGTTCTCGGGCTTGAAGATCATGTCCCAGTTGGCCAGGTCGACGTTGTCGCCCATGATCTGCTTGACCTTGGTGACGTTGTAGCCCAGGCCGTTGGTGCCGTAGCCCCACGGAATGGCGTATTCGTTGCCGGGATCGACCGAGGCGACCAGCGCCATGACGTCGGGATCCAGGTACTTCCAGTTGGGGATCTTGGACTTGTCCAGCTTCTGGAACAGGCCGGCCTCGATCTGGCGCGAGGCGTAATGCGTGGACGGGACAACGACGTCGTAACCCGATTTGCCGGCCAGCAGCTTGGCCTGCAGCGTGTCGTTGCTGTCGTAGACGTCGTAACGGACCTTGATGCCGGTTTCCTTCTCGAAACCCGAGATCGTGTCCGGGGCCGTGTACTCGGCCCAGTTGTAGACGTTGACGACCTTGTTCTGCGCCATCGCCGCCGACGTGGCTGCCGCGACCAGCATCGTCCCCAGCGCCCAGCGCATTCCCGCCCGTAGTTTCATTACCAGCCCCCCAGCGATATGCCGTAAGTTACAGGAGTACCAAAAGGCGGAATCATAAAGCCTTTTAGCGCTGGCCTGCCCAACTTTACCGGGAGATTTAGCGTAATTTGGCGCAATTGGGCCCGGATCAGGCCCGCGGCGCTGCCTGCCTCAAGGCTGTACGCCAACCCCCCAGGCGGTCCAGTAGCTATCGCGCAGTTTGAGCCAGAAACGCTCGCCGTCCTCCCCGGCCACCTTGACCAGGGAGCGGCGCAGCCGTTCCAGGTTGCCCTGGCGCTGGCGGTCGGACAGCCCGCCCTGGGTGCCGCGGTCGAAATCGATCAGCCAGACCCGGCCGTCCGAGCCGATCAGGATGTTGAAGGCGTTCAGGTCGGCGTGCCAGACGCCGGCCCGGTGCATGCGCACGATGGCCTCGGCCACCGGCTGCCACAGGGGTTCGGCCAGCGCCTGGGCCAGCGGCCGCACGCCCGGGATGCGCTCGACCACGATGGCGGCGCGGTAGGTCGGCCCCTGGCGCCAGTAGGCCGCGGCCAGCGGCGCCGGCACCGGCAGCCCCTGGGCACGCATGGCGGCCAGCAGGCGGAATTCACGGAAGCTGCGGGTGCGCGCCTCGCCCGCCCACAGGTAGGTGTCGCGGCTGAGCCGGGCGATCAGGCCGCCGCGCCGGTAGCGCCGCAGCACGCCCTGCCAGCCCTGCCCCTGCACGAACCAGGCCGCCTGGCGGCCGCCGGCGTCCACCGGCCGGGCGCGCTCGCCATAGTGGGCCGGGTTGAACAGTTCCGGGCCGGATTCGCCCAGGCGCGGATCGGCCAGCATGGCGCCGGCCAGCGGCGCCGGCCAGCGGTGGCGCCGGGCGCCGGAAGGATCCCGCTCAGCCTTCACGGTTGCGCATCCAGTCGGCCACGCCGAAGAACGATTGCAGCAGGCGCTCGACCAGGGCGGGGTCGATGCCCTCGTCCTCCATGGCGCGGCCCATGCAGGCCACCCATTGGTCGCGCTCGATCTCGCCGATCGAGAACGGCAGGTGCCGCGCCCGCAGGCGCGGATGGCCGAAGCGCTCTATATAGTGGTCGGGGCCGCCGAAATAGCCGCACAGGAACCAGAACAGCTTGTCGCGGGCCTCGTCCAGGCTGGGGCCGTGGGCGGCGCGCAGTTCCTTCAGGTCCGGCTCCATGTCCATCAGGTCGTAGAAGCGGTCGACCAGGGCGCGCACGCCGGGTTCGCCGCCCAGGAGATCGAAAATGCTGCGGGAGGTTTCCACGGGTTCGGTAGGGGTTTGGACGGAAGACGTCATCAGGTTTCTCTCAGGGTGACCAGCGGCGGGGTGCGCAGCACGCCGCGCAGCGCCAGCGCGCCACCGGCCCAGGCGCCGAGCATACCCGCGCCGATCCCCACCAGCCAGGGCCAGAGGCTGAGGGTAATCGTGAAATCGAACACCTGGGTTGATAAAACCCAAGCGATCGCGCTGGCGCCGGCCGCCGCCAGCAGGCCGGCCAGGCCACCCACGGCCCACAGCTCGATGCGCTGCGAACGCGCCAACTGGCGCCGGGTGGCGCCCAGGGCGCGCAGCACCGCGGCTTCGCGCATGCGTTCGTCGCGGGTGGCGGTCAGGGCGGCCGACAGCACCAGCACGCCGGCTGCCAGCGTGAACAGGAACAGTAGCTGCACCGCGCGGCCGACCTCATTGAGCACCGATTGCAACTGTTGCAGGATGGCGCCCACGTCGAACACCGTCAGGTTCGGGAACTGCCGCACCAGCGCGGGCAGCACCTGGGCCTTTTCCGGCGGCAGGTAGAAGGACGTGATCCAGCTTTGCGGCATGTCGGCCAGGGTTTCAGGCGTCAGGATGGCGAAAAAATTGACGCGCATCGTATCCCAATCCACCCGCCGGGTGCTGGAGACGGCCACCTCGAACTGCTGGCCGGCCACGTCGAAGGTCATCTTGTCGCCCAGCTTGATGCCCAGGGTCTTGGCCAGGCCCGACTCCAGCGACACCTCGGCCGAGCCCGGCTTGAGCCAGCGGCCCTGCTCGATGAGGTTGGACGACGGCATCTGCTCGCCGTAGGACAGGTTGAATTCGCGGTCCACCAGGCGCTTGGCGCGCGGTTCCTCGTAATCGTCCGGTCCCACCGGCTTGCCGTTGACGGCGATCAGGCGGCCCCGCACCATCGGCGACAGCACGATCCGGCCCAGCCCCTCGCGGGTCAGCGCGTCGGTCACGGCCTGGCGCTGGTCGGGCTGCACATTGATGAGGAAGCGGTTGGGCGCGTCCGGCGGCAGCGTGCGCTGCCAGCCCTGGATCAGGTCGGTGCGGGTCATGGCCAGCAGCAGCAGGGCCATCAGGCCCACCGCCAGCGCGCACACCTGGGTGATGGTGGCGGCGCGCCGGCGCACCACGCCGGCCAGCGCGAACCGCAGCGCCGGCAGGCCGGCGGCCAGGCCGCGCAGGCGCGCCAGGCCCAGGATGCAGAGCCAGGCCACCAGCGCGAACAGCGCGAACGCCCCCAGGAACCCGCCCGCCACCACGCCGCCCAGCCTGGCGTCGCCGGCGAACCACCAGATCAGCAGCGCGAAGCCGACCGCGCCGACGCCGTAGCCGAGCGCGCTGCGCGCGCTGATGACGTCGGCGTCGCGCCGCAGCACCCGCGCCGGCGGCACGTGGCGCAACTGCGCCAGGGCCGGCAGGGCGAAGCCCAGCAACAGCAGGAGGCCGGTCAGCAGGCCCTGCAGGGCCGGAACGGCCGAGGGCGCCGGCAAGGTCGTGTCGATGAGCGAACCCAGCACCATCACCAGCACCTGGTGGACCGCATAGCCCAGCAGGCAGCCCGCCGCCGACGCGAACAGGCCGACCAGCGCGAATTCCAGGGTCAGCATGCGCGAGACCTGCGACTGCACCGCCCCCAGGCAGCGCATCACGGCGATGCCGTCGCGATGCCGGGTCATGTAGCGGCCCGCCGCCAGCGCCACCGCCACGGCCGAGATCAGCACCGCCAGCAGCGCCACCAGCGACAGGAAGCGCTGCGCCCGGTCCAGGGTGCGGCGCACCTCGGGCCGGCCCGATTCCAGGGTGGCGACCTTCTGGCCGCGCTTGAGGTTCTGGCCCAGCCAGGCCGAGTAGCCGGCCACCGCGTCCGGCTGGCCCGCCACCAGCAGGGCGTAGCCGATGCGGCTGCCGGGCGCGATCAGCCCGGTGGCCGGCAGGTCGCTGGCGCGCAGCATGACCCGCGGCGCGACGTTGACGAACTGCATGCCGCGGTCCGGCTCATAGGTGATGACCCGGTCGATGCGCAGGTGGGTGTCCCCCACGTTGAGGGTGTCGCCGACCTTCAGGCCCAGCAGCGACAGCAGTTGGCCGTCCACCCAGACCGCGCCCTCGGGGGGGATGTCGCGGGTGGGGCCGTCGGGGTTGAACGGCGCGTCGGTCACCCGCAGGGCGCCGCGCAGCGGATAGCCCGGCTCGACCGCCTTCAGGGCCGCCAACTGGGCGCCGTCGCCGGCGCTGACCATGGACGGGAACTGCCAGGTATTGGAGACGGACAGGCCCCGCTCGCGGGCCTGATCGAGGAACGCCGCCGGCACCGGTTCGTCCGCGTCCAGCACCAGGTCGGCGCCCAGCATCTGCCCGGCGTCGCGCTCCAGCGCCCGGCTGACGCGGTCGGCCAGGAAGCCGACGCTGGTGACGGCGGCCACCGCCACCACCAGGGCCAGCACCAGCAGCCGCAGCTCGCCGGCGCGGGCGTCGCGCATCATCATGCGGGCGCCCAGCGCCAGGGTGGTCCAAAAGCCGGGGCGCCTGGCCCGTGAGACATCAGGGAAATCCATCATCTGCCAATGTTAACCAACGGCCGGAATGGGGGCCGAATCCCGCTATCATGCGCGAAGCGCCTTGCGGCGCCGCATACCCACTGCAAAAAAATACCGAATCCCTGGAGAAGACAATGCGTAAATCCTGGCTCGCGGCCACGATCCTGGCCGCCTGCGCGGTCGCCGCGCCCCTGGCCGCCTCGGCCCAGACTCCCCTGAAGATGGCCTATGCCCTGTCCACGTCGTCGCACTATGGCGCCGGCGCCGACGCCCTGGCCAAGTCGATCGAGGCGTCCAGCAACGGCAAGTACAAGGTACAGCAATTCGCCAACAGCGCGCTGGGCGGCGAACGCGAGGTGATCGAGGGCTTGCAGATCGGCACCATCGACCTGGCGATCGTCTCGACCGGCGCCACCCTGAACTTCGTGCCCGAGACCGGCGTCTTCGACATCCCCTTCCTGCTGCGCGACCTGCCGCATGCGCGCAACGTGCTCGACAGCAAGATCGGACAGGATATGCTGGCAAAGTTCCCCAGCCGCGGCATCATCGCGCTGGCCTGGGGCGAACAGGGCTTTCGCCACCTGACCAACAACGTGCGCCCGGTCAAGACGCCGGCCGATGCCAAGGGCCTGAAGATCCGCACCACGGAAAACCCGATCCACATCACCGCCTTCCGCCAGATCGGCATCCTGCCGACCCCGATGGCCTGGCCGGAAGTGGCCACCGCCCTGCAGCAGGGCACCATCGACGGCCAGGAAAACCCGCTGTCGGTGATCACCTCGGCCAAGCTGTCGCAGATGCAGAAATACCTGTCGCTGACCGGCCACGTCTACGGCCCGGCGCTGGTGCTGATGTCGGCCAACGTCTATGACGGCCTGTCGGCCGACGACAAGGCCAAGTTCGACAAGGCCGGCAAGGAATCGGCCCAGGCCATGCGCGCCTACGTCGACAACATCGAGAAGACCGGCGTCGAGCAGCTCAAGAAGGAAGGCATGCAGGTCACGGAAGTCGACCGCGCCGCCTTCGCCGCCGCCGTCGAGCCGGCCTACCCCGAGTACTACAAGAAGTTCGACAAGAAGCTGATCGAGTCGATCCGCGACACCAAGTAAGCGCAAGGCCGGCACGGCGCGAGGCGCCGGGATGACGAAAGCGAATTTCGTCCCCGGCGGCGCCTGCCGCTCCGCCCTCCGCGCGCTCCGCCATCCGTCCTGGAAACCCCCATGCGTCTGCTCTGCGCCTTCGACCGCATCCTGTTCAAGCTGGTGTCGGTCATCGCCCAACTCCTGCTGGTGGCCGCCGCGGCCGCCGCCTTCTACCAGGTCATCGCCCGCTTCGTGCTGCATTCGCCAGCCGACTGGAGCGAGGTGCTGACCCGCGCCCTGCTGATCTGGACGGTGCTGCTGGGCGTGGCCCTGGCCTTCCGCCACGGCGCCATGATCAGCGTCGAACTGCTGCGCAACCTGCTGGGCGGCATGCGCCGCCGCATCCTGGAAGCCGTCATCGGCCTGGTCTGCGCCGGCTTTCTCGGCTTCATCGCCTGGATCGGCGGCCAGATGACCTACCGCGTGCGTTTCCAGAACGTGCCCAGCCTGGACATCTCGATTTCCTGGATCTACCTGGCGATCCCGGTGGGCGCGACGCTCGCCGCCATCGCCGTGCTGGCGCGCTGGTGCGCCGGCGAGGAAGACAACACGCCCGTGCGCAACGACGCGCAGGGTTGAGCCCCCGTCCCGAATCCAAGCAGCCGATATCGCCATGTCCCAATTAATGATTGTCTCGATGCTGATTTTCTTCGGGCTGTCCGTGCCGGTCGCCGTGTCGATCGGGCTGGCCAGCCTGGCGGGGGTCGGCGCCGCCAACCTGCCCTGGCTGGTGGTGGCCCAGCAGCTCTATGCCGCGCTGGACAAGTACCCGCTGGTCGCGATCCCGTTCTTCATCCTGGCCGGCAACCTGATGGAAGCCGGCGGCATCTCCGAACGCATGGTGGAGTTCGCCAAGAGCGTGGTCGGCGGCATCCAGGGCGGCCTGGCCTGCACCTGCGTGCTGACCTGCATGATCTTCGCCGCCGTGGCCGGCTCCAGCGTCGCCACCACCTTCGCGGTGGGCGCCATCCTGATCCCGGCCATGATCCGCCACGGCTATCCCGCCCCCTTCGCCGCGTCATTGCAGGCCAGCGCGGCCGAGCTGGGCGTGATTATCCCGCCGTCGATCCCGATGATCCTGTTCGCGGTGTCCACCGACACCTCCACCGGCGAGCTGTTCATCGCCGGCGTCATGCCCGGCATCCTGATCGGCCTGGCGCTGATGTTCTACGTCTGGTTCTACGCCAAGCGCAACAACCTGGGCAAGCGCGACGGCGAAGGCCGCCTGCCGCTGTGGCCAGCCTTCAAGCGCGCCTGGCTGGCGCTGATGATGCCGGTGATCATCCTGGGCGGCATCTACGGCGGCGTCTTCACCCCGACCGAGGCCTCCGTGGTGGCGGTGATGTACGCGGTGGTGGTGGGCAAGTTCATCTACCGCCGCCTGAGCTTCAAGCAGTTGTCGGACACGCTGCACAAGTCGGTCGTGTCCACCGCCGTGATCATGTTCGTGATCGCCAACGCCGGCGTGTTCAGCTTCCTGCTGAACCGCGCCGGCATCCCCGATGCGTTGGGCGTGTGGCTGGCGCAATTGTTCGACACCCAGTTCTCGTTCCTGATGGGCGTGAACCTGGCGCTGTTCGTGATCGGCATGTTCATCGAGACCTCGGCCTCGATCGTGGTGCTGGCCCCGCTGCTGCTGCCGGTGGCGCTGAAGTTCGGCGTGGACCCGGTGCACTTCGGCATCATCATGGTGGTCAACCTGGCCCTGGGCATGATCACGCCGCCGTTCGGGGTGAATCTGTTCGCGGCCTGCGCGGTGGCGAAGCTGCCGTTGGAGCGGTTGATCAAGCCGTTGATTCCGTTCGTGGGGGTGGTGATTGTTTGTCTGATGGTGATTACTTATTGGCCGGGGTTGTCGTTGGGACTACGGGATTTGGTTTATTCGAAGTAGGTTTTTTGATTGCGGGGGGGCTTCGTAGGCCGCCTGTTGCGGCGGGGTGGGCCGGGTGGGGCGCCAACGATTGCGGTCCGGAGCGTTCGCTCTGGACGGGAGTGTCATAAATTTTGTGTTTGAGGCCTAACATACCGCTCAAGGAGCATGTGTATGGCCACAAAGAAGAGACTTCCCCTGCGCGAGTTGCCGTCGATTCCGGCAGACCTGGTAGATCAATTCGTTAAAGGCCCGATGACCGCGGAGGCGGTGCAGGACCTGTCGATGGCGTTCAAGAAGGCGCTGATCGAGCGGGCCCTGGGGGCTGAGCTTGGACACCACCTGGGCTATGCCCAGGGCCAGGAGCGCCCCGAGGAGGCGACCAACCAGCGCAATGGCAAGAGCCCCAAGACGGTGCTTACCGACGACGGCCCGCTGCGCGTGAACATTCCCCGGGACCGCGACGGCAGCTTCGCCCCGATCCTGATCCCCAAGCACGAACGTCGCTTTACCGGGTTCGACGACAAGATCATCGCGATGTACGCACGCGGGATGACGGTGCGCGAGATCCAGGGGTTCCTGGCCGAGCAGTATGGCACTGAGGTCTCGCCGGAGTTCATCAGCTCGGTGACCGACGCAGTCATGGACGAGGTCACCGCCTGGCAGACCCGGCCGCTGGAGACGATGTATCCGGTGGTGTTCTTCGATGCTCTACGAGTCAAGATCCGCGAGGATGGGGTGGTGCGCAACAAGGCGGTGTACCTGGCGCTGGGTGTGCTGCCAGACGGCACGCGCGACATCCTGGGCTTGTGGATCGAGCAGACCGAAGGCGCCAAGTTCTGGATGAAGGTGTTCAACGAACTGAAGACCCGCGGCACGCAGGACATCCTGATCGCGGTCACCGACGGCTTGAAGGGCATGGAGCAGGCGCTGAACGCGGTGTTCCCAGCCACGACGCTGCAGACCTGCATCGTGCACCTTATCCGCGCCAGCCTGGACTATGCCAGTTGGAAGGAGCGGCGCACCGTGGCAGCGGCGCTCAAGCCCATTTACACCGCACCGACCGTCGAGGCAGCACTAGCGGCCCTGGCAGAGTTCGAGCGGGGGCCGTGGGGGCAACGCTACTCGCCGATCGTGGATGCCTGGCGCCGGGCCTGGGACCGCGTGATCCCGTTCTTTATGTTCCCGCCGGCCATCCGCAAGGTGATCTATACCACCAACGCCATCGAGAGCATCAATGCGCAGTTGCGGCGCGCGGTCAAAACCCGGGGCCACTTCCCTAGCGACGAGGCGGCCACCAAGCTGCTCTGGTTGGTACTGCGCAACATTACCGAGGCCTGGGGAGGTGCCACTCATGATTGGAAAACCGCCATGAACCAGTTCGCCATCATTTATGCCGAACGCTTCACCGACCCGTATCGCTGAGATAGCATCAACAAGCCTGACCGATCCTCGGCCAGGCGTTTAATGCCTTAAACACAAAAATACTGACACTCCCCTCTGGACTTGCCTAGGCGGCCCCCCCATCCTCATCCTTGTAGTCGCCTGCGGCGACTGCCTTCGGATTCCGTCGGGCGCATCGACGGCGCCCCACCCGGCCCACCCCGCCGCAACAGGCTACCGGCATCCAGACATGGGGCGCTGCTACATCGAGGTGTGGGGAGAGAGATTTGCGGGGCCCGCCCCAGGCCGGCCGCGCGGGCGGCCTTTTGGGGCTTACGCGGGGTCTTGCGTCGGGATGATGACGCTATCGCGTGTGGGAACGGCGAAATCGAGTGCTATTGAGAGATCGTTGGCACCAAGACTGTTTGTGGTCGGCGCGCGAAGATCCTCACAAGCAATACGGTGCACATCGCGCCGACCACCACCGCCCCTCCCCCTGACGTGCGGAACCACCAGAAAACCGCTCGCCGCCCGCGCACAGCGCCCCCGCCCCACTTTCAGATGCACAGACGCCCAGCGTGGCCGCCCGCGCGGCCGCGATGGGCAGCCCTGTAGATTTCATGCCCTGCACACAAGTCTAGCAACGCAACAAGCCAAGACGCTCGCAGCCCCTCGGTCGGGCGGACCCGATGGCGGGCAACCTCGATGCGCCCGACGGAATCCGAAGGAGTCGCCGAAGGCGAGGACGAGGATGAGGATGGGGCAGTCCGGAGCGAACGCTCCGGACCGCAATCGTGGGCGCCCGCCATCGGGTCCGCGCGACCGAGGGGCGACCTACGAAGCCCGCTCCCGCACCCAAACCCCACCAGGAAAGCCATCAAGCCGCCCGCAACATCGCCCACTCCACGGCATGACACCGCACCTCACGCCCGCCAACAACCGCCACCTCAGGCGCCCTCTCCCGACACACCGCCCTCGCATTCGGGCACCTCGGATGAAACGTGCATCCGCTTGGCGGCTGAATCGGATTCGGCACCTCGCCGCCCATCGGCTCGCGGTCGCGCCTGGGGGAGTCCAGATCTGGAATCGTATCCAGCAGCATTCTTGTGTACGGATGTTCCGGCGCATCGAACAACTCGTCCGCCGGCGCCTGCTCCACGATCCGGCCCAGATACATCACCGCCACCCGGTCCGACACGTGGCGCACCACCGACAGATTGTGGCTGATGAACACATACGTCAGGCCGAACTCCTTCTGCAGATCGCCCATCAGGTTCAGGATCTGCGCCTGCACCGACACATCCAGCGCCGAGGTCGGCTCGTCGCACACCAGGAATTCGGCCTGCGTCGCCAGCGCCCGCGCGATCGAAATGCGTTGGCGCTGGCCGCCCGAGAACTCGTGCGGATAGCGCGACGCGTCGTTCGGCGACAAGCCCACCAGAGTCAGCAGCTCCTCCACCCGGCGCCGCGTGTCCGCCGGCGTGGCGCGCAGGCCTAGCGTGACGATAGGCTCGGCCACGATCGCGCCCACCCGCCAGCGCGGATTCAGGCTGGCATACGGGTCCTGGAAAATCATCTGCGGATGCAGCGCGCCGCCCGTACGGCTGCAACCATAACGCAGCGTGCCGCGGGTCGGCGCCACCAGGCCCACCAGCAGCTTGGCCAGCGTCGACTTGCCGCAGCCGGACTCGCCGACAATGCTCAGCGTGGTGCCGCGCGGCACCGCCAGCGACACGCCGTCCACCGCCTTGAGCGTCTGCGGCGGCTGGCGCGACAGGGTGCGTTCGAGCCAGGGCGGCGAAACGTCGAACCAGCAGGCCAGGTCATCGGCCCGCAACAGGATGTCATGGTCATGCGGCATGGGCAACGCCTCCTTGGTGCAGCCAGCAGGCGCTGAGGGTCGCGCCCGACGGAGTGGACGCCAGCGCCGGGCGGTCCATGCCGCAGCGCGGACCGGCCTGGCCGCAGCGCGGATGGAACGCGCAGCCGTCCGGCATCGCGTGCAGGCGCGGCATGGCGCCGTCGATCTGGTTCAGACGCGCGGCGCGCTGGCGCAGGCCGGGAATCGCGTTCATCAGGCCCTGGGTGTACGGATGGCCGGGGCGCCGCAGCACCTCCAGCACCGGGCCGATCTCGACGATGCGGCCGGCGTACATCACCGCCACCCGATCGGCCGTCTCGGCGATCACGCCCATGTCGTGCGTCACCAGCAGCACCGAGGTGCCCTGCTCGCGGCACAGCCGGCGCAGCAGCGCGGTGATCTGCGCCTGCACCGACACGTCCAGCGCGGTGGTCGGCTCGTCGGCGATGATCAGCCGCGGCCGCGCCGCCAGCGCCAGCGCGATCACCACCCGCTGACGCATGCCGCCGGAGAACTGGTGCGGATAGTGGTCGATGCGACGGTCCGCCGCCGGAATGCCGACCGCCAGCAGCAGTTCGAGCGCGCGCTGGCGGGCCGCGGCGGCCGACACCTTGTCGTGGTGGCGGACGGTCTCGACCAGTTGGTCCCCTACGGTGAACAGCGGGTGCAGGCTGGTCAGCGGATCCTGGAAGATCGAGCCGATCTCCTTGCCACGCAGTTGCTGACGCGCGCGGGCCGGCAGGTTGTCGATGCGGCGGCCAGCCAGGTGGATCTCGCCGCCGCCCAGGCGGCCCGGCGGTTCCAGCAGGCCGATCACGGCCATGCCGGTCAGCGACTTGCCGGCGCCGGACTCGCCCACCATGCCCAGGATCTCGCCCGGCTGGATGTCGAAACTGATATCGCGCGTGGCCACCAGGAGGCCGTGGCGGGAAGGAAACTCCACCGACAGGCCGCGCACCGACAGGGTGGGCGCGGCGGGATTCGGAACGGTCGTCATGACGGGCTCCTGGGAAATCTCGGGTAGCTGGAGGAAAAGATCTCGTCGACCGGCGGATGGCCCCAGGTACGGTCGGGGTAGCGCGCCACCAGCCGGTCCAACTGCGCTTGCGCCTGGTCCTGCGCCAGCCGGGCATCGAAGCCGGGAATGCGGCCATTGACCATGACGAAGCGGCCGTCGATCACCACCTGCGACACGTCGCGGCCGCTGCCGCCGACCATCAGCGTCTGGATCGGATCGATCAACTGGCCGTTGCGGTCGTGGGAAAAATCGAACACCACGATGTCAGCCTTGGCGCCCGCCGCCAGCCGCCCCAGGTCGGCGCGGCCCAGCGCGTCGGCCCCGCCCACCGTGGCGGCGTCGTAATAGTCTTCCGAGCGCACCGCCTCGGTGGACTGGTCCATCACCCGGCACAGCATCATGCCGACCTGCATGTTCAGCACCATGTCCGGCGGCCAGGTGTCGGTGCCCATGCCGATCTTCACGCCCAGCTTGCGATAGCGGGCGAACGATTCCAGCGTGGCGCCGTGGCGCGCCGACACCAGCGGACAGTGCACCACCGTGGCGCCGCCGTCGCGGATGATCTCCAGGTCCTGCCCCGGCCGTTCGATCTGGCGCGAGCCGGACACATAGATGCCGTGCGGCAGCAGCGCGCGCTCGGACAGGAAGCCCAGGCTGCGCAGCCATTCGGGCGGGCTCATGCCGTGCTGCGCCAGCACCAGGTCGTATTCCAGGCGCGACTGGCAGCAATGCAGGCGGATCGGGATGGCGCGTTCACGCGCCGCGGCGGCCGAGGCGCGCAGCAGCTCGGGCGTGCAGGTCTCGATGCGGTCCGGCGACAGCATGGCGCGCACCCGGCCGTCGTACAGGCCCTCGACCTCGTCGGCGAACGCCACCGCCTGTTCCAGTCCGGCCATGCCGCGCGCCGCATCGTAATGGCAGCGGATGCGTCCTTCCCCGTCCACATAGGTGTGGCCGCTGCGATAGGCCGGCCCCAGGTAGACGCGCAGCCCCAGTTCGCCGGCGGTGCGCGCCGCCGACAGGAATTCCTCGCGGGTCTCGCCCCACACGCGGTAGAACAGCGAGGCGATCGGCAGCGCGGTGGTGATGCCGTTGCGGATCAACTGGGCGAAGGCATAGCGCTTCTGGAACGCCAGCTCGTTCGGCGTATACATCTCGTACGGGCCGCGCTGCATATACGTGTCAGGCCAGATGCGGCCCTTGCGCCAGGCCGGCGAGTTGTCGAAACCCAGGATGGTCGTGTCCAGGTCCGACAGCGCATCCAGGTCGACGAAGCCCGGGCCGATCAGGGCGCGGCCGTAGTCGTGGCGCCGCGCCACCGGGCCCGGATAGCGCGGACCGACATAGACGATGCGGTCGCCCTGGAACACCACCTCGCCATTCTCGTAGAGGCAGTGGCGGCCGTTTTCGTGGCCGACCACCCAGCGCGCGGTCAGCAGCGTGGCGTCGTCGCGAGCGGCCATCACGGCGCCTCCACCAGCGCGCGGCCATCGCGCGCCACCACCCGGCCGCGCTTGACCACCAGCTTGCGCACCGGGCGCGAGACGATCGCCTCGGCCACCGTCTCGGCGTCCACCAGCACGAAGTCGGCGTGGCAGCCCGGCGCCAGGCCGTAGTCCGCCAGGTCCATGACGCACGCATTGCCATAGGTCGCCACGTGTAGCGCCAGCGCCAGTTCGTCGTCGCGGCGGAAGTTGTTGCGCAGGCCCACCAGCATGGTGCGTTCCAGCATGTCCGGCTTGCCGTACGGGCCCCAGGTGTCGCGCATGCCGTCGTTGCCGGTACAGACGGTGACCCCGGCCGCGTGCAGCCGCGCCACATTGGGCACCGGACGCGAGGCCGAGCCGGTCGTCATGATGTGCACGCCCGCCTCCACCAGCCCGTCCACCAGCCCCTGCACCGCCTGCGCGTCGGGCATGCCCAGGCAGAACGAATGCGACAGCGTCACCTTGCCCTGCATGCCCAGCGCCAGCACCCGGTCGATGGTCATCTGCATCGAGAACGCGCCCAGCTCGCCCGCCTCGTGCAGATGGATGTCGATCGGCTTGCCATGCTTGTCGGCCAGGGCGAAGACCGCGTCCAGGTGGCCCTTGGGGTCGCGGTCCATGCCGGCCGGGTCGAGCCCGCCGACCACGTCCGCCCCCATCCGCAGGGCCTGCTCCATCAGTTCCAGCGTGCCCGGGCGGATCAGCAGCCCGCTCTGCGGAAACGCCACGATCTGCACGTCGATCTGGTCGCGGTACTGGTCGCGGGCGCGCATCACGCCCTCGATCGCCGCCACGCCGATGTCGGTGTCCACGTCGACGTGGCTGCGGATGTGGCTGGTGCCGTCGGCCACCGACATCACCAGTTGCCGCGCCGCTTGGCGATAGGGATCGATCCCCAGGCGGCGCTTCTCGGCGCGCTCGTTCTCGATCTTGTCGATCAGGCGCGGGCCCACCTCGTTGCGGTACCAGGGCATGCCGTACAGGGTCTTGTCCAGGTGCGCGTGGGCGTCGATCAGGCCGGGCAGCAGCAGCGCGCCGCCGCCATCGACGCGCGGCACGCTGTCCGGCACCGCGCCGTCCATGGCCGCGAAGCGGCCGTCGCGCACCAGCACCGAGGTGGCTTCGCCACCCGCCGGGCGGACATGGGTATACAGGGTTGCGTTGTCCATGGTTCTCTTGTCTCCGTGTTCTTGCCGCGCTCAGCGCAGGCGGGGATTGAGGGCATCGCGCAGCCAGTCGCCCAGCAGGTTCACCACCAGCACCACCAGGCTCAGGTACAGCGCGGGAAACACCACCACCCACCACTGCCCCGAGAACAGGAACTGGTTGCCCAGCCGGATCAGGGTACCCAGCGACGGCTCGGTCGGCGGCATGCCCACGCTCAGGAAGCTCAGGGTGGCCTCGATCAGGATCGCCAGGCCCAGGTTCAGGGTCGCGGTCACCATCACTGGCGTCAGCGTGTTCGGCAGGATGTGGGTCAGCATGATGCGCAGCGGGCTGACCCGGATCAGCCGCGCCGCCTGTACGTATTCCTTGCCGCGCTCGACCAGCGCCGAGGCGCGCACGGTGCGGGCGTACTGCACCCAGTTGGTCATCGAGATCGCCAGGATCAGGATCACCGCCGATAGCGTCTCGCGCAGGCCCGGCGGCAGCAGTTGCCGGAACACCGCCGTCACCAGGATCGCCACCAGGATGGTGGGAATGCTCAGCAGCGTGTCGCCCAGGCGCATCAGCGCATTGTCGATCCAGCCGCCGAAATAGCCGGCCGCCAGCCCCACCAGCAGACCGATCGCCAGCGACAGCACCACCGTGGCCAGCCCGATCACCAGCGACATGCGCGAGCCATACAGGATCGCCGACCAGACATCGCGCCCCTGGGTGTCGGTGCCCAGCAGGAACTGAGCCTCGCCGCCCGCGATCCAGCGCGGCGGCAGCTCGGCGTTGAGCAGGTCGAGTTGGGCCAGGTCGTAGGGATTCTGCGGCGCGATCCAGGGCGCGAACAGCGCCAGCAGCACCACGGCGATCAGCACCACGCCCGCCCCCATCGCCACCGGATCCTGCCGCAGGCTCCACCACAGGTCGCCCTGGAAGAAGCGCGCCAGCCGGCCGCGGCCCGCGTTCGACATCGGTTTAGTGAGCATTGGCGCCTCCCTTGACGTGCTGGCTGCGCAGGCGCGGATCGACCACGCCGTACATCATGTCCACCAGCGTGTTCAGCGCCACGAAGATGAAGGACACGATCACCAGATAGGCGGCCATGACGGGAATGTCCACGAACATGACCGATTGGATGAACAGCAGGCCCATGCCGGGCCACTGGAACACGGTTTCCGTGATGAGCGCGAAGGCGATCAGGTTGCCGATCTGCATGCCGGTCACGGTGATGACCGGCATCAGGCAATTGCGCAGCGCCAGCCGGAAATGCACCACCCGGTCCGGCAGGCCGCGGGCGCGGGCGAATTTGATGAACTCGGTGCGCAGCGTCTCCAGCATCTCGGCCCGCACCAGCCGCATGATCAGCGTGATCTGAAACAGCGCCAGCGTGATCGACGGCAGCACCAGCGCGGCGCGGCCCGAGGGCGTCAGCAGGCCGGTGGTCCAGCCGCCGATGCGCACCGTGTCGCCGCGCCCGAAACCGGGCAGCCAGCCCAACTGCACCGAGAACACCAGGATCAGCATGATGCCGACCACGAAGCTGGGCAGCGAAATCCCCAGGATCGAGACGAACTGCAGCGCCTGCGCCAGGCGCGACTTGCGGTAGATGGCGGTCAGCACGCCCAGCGGCACCCCGATCACCAATGACAGCAGCGTCGCCATCATCACCAGCTCGAACGTCGCCGGGAAGCGCTCGGCCACCAGCGCGAACACATCCTGCTGGTTGCGGTAGGAAATGCCGAACTCGCCGCGCGCCGCGTTGGCGACGAAGTGCACGAACTGCATACCGACCGAGGCGTTCAGGCCCAGCCGCTCGCGCAGCTCGTCGCGCTGCGTCTGCGAGGCCTGCTCGTTGAGCATCATGTCGACCGGGTCGCCGACGAAACGGAAAATCACGAAGGCCAGCAACGCCACGGCCAGCATCACGCCGACCGCATTGCAGACCCGCCTAACTATGAACGCCAGCATGTGCGCCTCCTGTCAGCCCCTTGGGGGGCATCTCGACATTCCAAGCCAGGAGCGCCGCGGCCGATGCAGGACGCGGCGCCTTGCCCATCACTTCATGCGCACCGTCCACAGCCGCGCCTTGTTGTCGGGCATCTGCAGCACGTCGCCGACGTTGGCGCCCACCGCCCAGGCCATGGGCTGCTGGTGCAGCGGCAGGAAGCGCACGTCGTCGTGCAGGGTCTGCAGGATGTCGCTCATCATCTGCACGCGCTTGGGGCGGTCCATCTCGGCGGCGGCGGCATCGATGCGCGCGTCCAGCGCCGGATCGCCCCACTGCCCCCAGTTGAAGACCCCGGCCGGGCCGGTGCGGCTGTGCATCACCTGCAGCAGGATCGACAGCGCGTCGATCTGCGGCTCGTTGGCCCAACCGTGGATGGTGATGTCGAACTCGCCACGCGAGCGCTTGGGGTTCTGCAGCGAACGCGGACCGCTGGCCAGCGAAGCCTTCACGCCGATGCGCGCCCACATTGAGGCGGCGGCCTGGCACAGTTCCTCTTCGTTGACGAACATGTCGTTCGAGCACAGCAGCGACAACGTAAAGCCGTCGGGGTACCCCGCCTCGGCCAGCAGCTTCTTGGCGCGGGCGGCATCGAATGGCAGGCGTTCCTCCTGCCGGGCGTCATAGCCCGGGATCGACGGCGCCACCAGCGCGCCGGTTGTGCGCGACAGCCCGCGCATCACACGCTTTTGCAGCAGCTCGGGCGACAGCGCCATGTACAGCGCCTGGCGCACGCGCAGGTCCTTGAGCGGGTTCTTGTCGGTGATGTTGGAGCCGACCAGCTTGTCGCCCAGGTTGAAGCCGAAATACAGCGTGCGCAGCTCGGTCGCGGCCAGCACCTTGACGTTGGGCGCGGCGCGCAGGCGGTCCAGGTCCTGCAGCGGCGCGTTCTCGGTGAAGTTGATGTCGCCCGACAGCAGCGCCGCCACCCGCGTCGGCGCCGAGGCGATCGGCGTGAACTCGATGCGGTCCAGGTTGTGGCGCGGCTTGTCCCACCAGTCCGGATTCACCACCAGCACGGTGCGGGTGTCGGGCCGGTACGACTCCACCTTGAAGGGGCCGGTGCCATTGGCGTGGTGGGTGGCGTAGCCCTCGATCTTCTTGGCCGCGTCGGTGGGCTTCAGGCTGTTGTTGTCCACCAGCCACTGGCGGTTGAAGATGAAGATGTTGGTCAGGTCGTTGAGCATCAGCGGGTACGGATGCGTCATCTCGATGTCGACGGTGTAGTCATCCACCTTGCGCGCCGCCTTGAAGGCCGGCAGGTTGCCCTTGAGCGGCGAGGCGTCGTCGGACACGCGGGTCATGGACGCCACCACGTCGTCGGCCGAGAACGGCGCGCCGTTGTGGAACTTGACGCCGCGGCGCAGGTGGAAGCGCAGCACCGTCGGCGACGGCGACTCCCACGACTCGGCCAGCGCCGGCGTGATGTTGAACTTGTCGTCGTAGCGGATCAGCGCTTCGTACACGTGGTTCAGGAACGCCAGGTTGAAGGTGCTGCCGTAGGAATACGGATCGAGCGAGTCGAGGTCGCGGGCGGCGCCCCACTTCAGGGTGTTGGCGGCGGATGCCCCGGTGATGGCCGATAGCGCGATCACGGCCCCGGCGGTCCACTTCAGCAGCGTCTTCATGATGGCAATGCTCCCTTGGAGGTGGGTATGGAATACGTCTGGAGGCCGGCGCGGACGGCCGGCGGCGGTAATCAGTGGCCGGCGGTCTGGCGCTGGGCGCGCTCGAGCGTGGCCAGCGCCAGCACCTGCGACAGGGCGGCGCGATAGGAATCGATCACGGGCACGGCGGGCAGGCGCGGCAGGCTGGGCAGGAAACCCGCCAGCGCGGCGCCGGCCACGATGACCACGTCGGCGCCCTGGGCGACCGCGTCGTCCAGCGCCTGGCCCACGGCGGCGATGGTCGCGGGCGAGCGCGTGACGTAGTCGAGCGCATTGCCCGGCAGCGCCAGCAGGCCGGCGCAGCGCGACTCCAGCCCGAGCTGGCGGATCTGCTCGCGCAGCATGCCCGGCCACAGCCGCCCCACCGTCACGATGGCGTAGCGGTCGCCACGCTGCAGGGCGGTCAGGATGGCGGCCTCGGCCATGCCGGCCACCGGCATGCGCAGGCGCTCGCGCACCGCGCCGATGCCGGGTTCGCCGAAACAGGCCAGCAGGCAGGCGTCGAATGGCTCGCCAGCGGCCTCGGCCTGGGTGGCCTCGCGCTCGGCGGTTTCGCAGACGGCGTGGGCCGACACCGCGGCCTGCGCCCGGCTGGCGATATAAGCGGGCCCGAACGGCACCGTCACGGCATGCACCCGGGCCGCGTCGCCAAAAAAGGCGCGCGCCTGCTCGGCGAGGCTGGCGGTCAGGTCGGCGGTGGTGTTGCCATTGATCACCAGCAGGCGGCTGGGCGTGACGGCCAGGCGGTCGGGAAGGACGGCGGGTGCTGCGGACATGAATCGGACCCCTGATGGTTTGTATACAAATCCACCCTTACAAAACCCACGGATTCCTGAATTTTGTATAAATGTTTGTATACGATTTATGCCGACAATGTACGCCATTGGTCCGACGCTTCAAGCTATCGCTAACCCTTAGCGGCTGATGGTGTATGCTGTTTCACACCTAGAAAAGTGCGCACCGGCGCGGTTCCGCCGGCAGATTCCCCCCACCGGAACGCGTACGCATCGGAGATCCACACCAGATGACGGCCCCCATTGCCGACGCGGCGGAGCCCGCACGGAAAGACGTAAACCGCACGGAAATCGTATACAAAAACTTGCGGCAGGCGATCATCGAGCAGGCCTTGCTGCCGGGCGACAAATTGCCCGAGGACGTCATCGGCGAGCGTTTCGGCGTCAGCCGCACCATCGTCCGCGGCGTGCTGACGCGCCTGTTCAGCGAGGGGCTGGTCGACCTGCGTCCCAATCGCGGCGCGGCGGTGGCGCGCCCCAGCCTGGAAGAAGCCCACGACATCTTCGAGGCGCGCCGCTGCCTCGAACGCGACGTGGCGCGCCGGCTGGTGCAGCACGTCACCGAGGCCGGCTTGGCGCGGCTGGAACAGCACGTGGCGCAGGAAGAAGCCGCGCGCGCGCGCAACAGCGTCAACGAGTCGATCCGCCTGTCCGGCGAATTCCACATCCTGATGGCCGAGTTGTCGGGCAATGCGGTCTACGCCCGCTACGTCAACGAGATCGTGTCGCGCTGCTCGTTGATCCTGGCGCTTTACGGCCGGCCGCATTCGAGCGAATGCGCGGTCAGCGAGCACCGCGAAATCGTCGCCGGCCTGCGCGCGCGCGACGAAAAGCACGTGCTGCACCTGCTGGGACATCACCTGGAGTCGGTCACGGCGCGCGCGCTGCTCAGTCCGGACGGCGCGGGCGTGCGCGACATCCGCAAGATCCTCGACCGCTACGGCACCTAGGGGGACCGCGGCGCGGCGGCCCGCAGGCGGGCGCGGCGCGCGGGTAGGAGACGACCCGCCCCCGGCAAATGGGGCGTGGCCTGACGTGGCAAGCCTGAAATGGAAAAGCGCCCGGTTCGGGCGCTTTGTGGTTTCGGCAAGCCTAGATTTCGCGTTCTTCCGTCTTGAGGTGGTTGTCGCGGGCGAAATCCACCACGAACTTGTACGCCAGCGGTTCGAGATCGCGCAAGCGCTGGTCGACCACGATGCCGCGCACGCCGTCGATCACGACGGGAAGCACGTAGGGCGAATAGGTGAGGTGGTTACCCGCACAGCCGGCGGGCCGGAACTGTGCCATTACGCCGGCGAGCCGTTCCGCCCAATCGCTGGGGCGAAAGCGGCTACCGCTTTCGGTAACGCCATGAATTACGAATTGTCTGACGCGAGTTGCCATGGATTCTTCACTACGGGACGCCCTTCACTGGGCCGGATCTTCGGCGTGATCAAACATGCGCCCCGCGCCGCGAATTGTATATGATTGATCCTTTGCCCTGTCCCGAAAGGCGCTCCGCCCAGGGAAAAAATGCCCAGGAGGACCCGTCATGACCTCGCCTCTGGCCAATATCTACGCCCGGCTGCCGGTCTCGTTCACGTACGGCCAGGGGGTCTGGCTGTGGGACGCGCAGGGCCGCAAGTACCTGGACGCGCTGGCGGGCATCGGCGTCTCCTGTCTGGGCCACGCCCATCCCCGGCTGGTCGCGGCCATCAGCGAGCAGGCCGCGCGCGTCATCCACACCTCCAATATCTACGAAGTCCCGCAGCAGACCGAGCTGGCCGCGCGCCTGGCGGCGCTGTCCGGCATGCGCGACGTGGTCTTCAACAACAGCGGCTCCGAGGCCAACGAGGCCGCCATCAAGCTGGCGCGCTACTACGCCTACCAGCGCGGCAACAGCCACGCCCACATCATCACCATGGATTCGTCCTGGCACGGGCGTACCCTGGCCACGCTGGCGGCCACCGGTAGCGACAAGGCGCGCAAGGGCTTCGAGCCCCTGCCCTCCGGCTTCATCCAGGTGCCATACAACGACGCCGCCGCGATCCGCGCCGCCGGCGACGCCGAGCCGCGCGTGGCCGCCGTGCTGCTCGAAGCCCTGCAGGGCGAAGGCGGCATCCGTCCCTCCGATGCCGCCTTCCTGCGAGAGGTACGACAACTGTGCACCGAGCGCGGCTGGCTGCTGATGATCGACGAGGTCCAGTCGGGCATCGGCCGCACCGGCAAATGGTTCGCCCACCAGTGGGCCGACATCGTGCCGGACGTCATGACCCTGGCCAAGGGCCTGGCCGGCGGCGTGCCGATCGGCGCGATGCTGGCGGCCGGCCCCGCGGCGGGCGTGTTCACCCCCGGCAGCCACGGCACCACCTTCGGCGGCGGCCCGCTGGTCTGCGCGGCCGGCCTGGCGGTGCTGGACGCGCTGGAATCGGAAAACCTGCTGGACAACGCGCACAGCGTCGGCGGCCACCTGAAGGCGCGGCTGGCGCAGGAACTGGCCGGCCTGCCCGGCGTGGCGGAAGTGCGCGGGCGCGGCCTGATGCTGGGCATCGAGCTGGCCCGTCCCTGTGGCGTGCTGGCGCTGCGCGCTTTGGAAGCGGGCCTGTTGATCAACGTCACCCGCGACCGCGTCATCCGCCTGCTGCCGCCCCTGGTCCTGTCGCGCGCCGAAGCCGACCGGATCGTAGACATCCTGGCGCCGCTGATTCGACAGTTCCTGGCCGAACATCCATAATCAACCTCCCGCCCGGGCCACGAGCCCGTCCGGGCCCAATGACCTGCGACATCACCATGACTCCTCCCACGACTCAAAACGGCCCCTTGCGGCACTTTCTGCAGTTCAAGGACTTCTCGTCCGCCGAGATCGCCTACGTGCTGGACCGCGCGCGGCTGATCAAGGAAAAATTCAAGCGTTACGAACCCCACATGCCGCTGCACGACCGCACGCTGGCGATGGTGTTCGAAAAAGCCAGCACCCGTACCCGCGTCTCGTTCGAGGCCGGCATGTACCAGATGGGCGGCTCGGTCATCAACCTGACCTCCAACGATTCCCAGCTGGGCCGCTCCGAGCCCATCGAGGACACCGCGCGCGTCATCTCGCGCATGGTCGACATCGTCATGATCCGCACGTTCGAGCAGACCCGCATCGAGCGCTTCGCCTCGCACTCGCGCGTGCCCGTGATCAACGGCCTGACCAACGAATTCCACCCCTGCCAGATCCTGGCGGACATCTTCACCTACATCGAGCACCGCGGCCCCATCGCCGGCAAGACGGTCGCCTGGGTCGGCGACGCCAACAACATGGCCTACACCTGGCTGCAGGCCGCCGAGATGCTGGGCTTCACGCTGCACGTGTCGACCCCGGCCGGCTACGAGCTCGAAGCCGCCCGCATCGGTTCGCCGTCCGACAAGGTGCTGCGCCAGTTCAAGGACCCGATGCAAGCCTGCCAGGGCGCGCACCTGGTCACCACCGACGTCTGGACCAGCATGGGCTACGAGGCCGAGAACGAAGAGCGCCGCGCCGCCTTCGCCGACTGGTGCGTGGACGCCGAGATGATGGCCGCCGCCGATCCCCAGGCCGTGTTCATGCACTGCCTGCCCGCCCATCGCGGCGAGGAAGTCACCGGCGAAGTCATCGACGGCCCGCAGAGCGTGGTCTGGGATGAAGCCGAGAACCGCCTGCACGTGCAGAAGGCGCTGATGGAGTTCCTGCTGCTGGGCCAGCTCAAGTAAGCAGCCCGCCCATGAAAAAAGCAGCCCCGTGGGGCTGCTTTTTTTTGTATCCGCGCCAGGCGCGGCATTCAGGGCTTGAGCGACTTTTCCCAGCGCACGATGGCGTCGACCACCGCCTGCGGCGCTTCCGGCACCAGCGCGTGGCCGGCGCCCGGGATCACCACCACCGACACGCGCTCGCCGAATTCGTCGCGGATCTCGTTGCGGGTCGATTCCGGCTTGAACAGGTCGGCGCCCGCCTGCAGGTCGAGCAGCGGCTTGCTGCCGCCCGACCACCAGTCCGACTGGCGCGTGGCCTTGCCGGCCAGGCGTTGGCTCTCGCTGACCTCGGGGTACCAGCCGTTGAGCCAGACGCTGGCGTCATGGCCCGGCGCGAAGAACGCGTATTGGATGGACTTGAGGCGCTCGGCGTCGGGCAGCGACAGGTCGGCGCTGCGGTCGACGTGCTCGCTCAGGCCGGCGGGATACTTCTTGGCCGCCGCCGCCACGATCACCACGCCGCGCACCAGGCCGGGGTGGTCCACGCCCGTGGTGCGCGCCACCCAGTTGCCGAACGCGTGCCCGATCATCACCGCCGGCTGCTTGGCGACATCGCGGATCACCGCCGCCATGTCGTTGCCGAAGTCATGCAGCGTGATGTCCTTCATCGGTCCGCTGCTGCCGCCGATGCCGCGCGGCTCGGGCCGCAGCACGCGGTAACCGGCCTGCGCCAGCCGCGCCGCCAGGTCATCGAAATCCTCCTGGCCACGGCCGCGCGACGGCAACAGCACCAGGGCCGGGCCCTGGCCCTGCACCAGCACCTCGATGCGTGCGCCGTTGCCCGGCAGCACCGTGACCCGCTCGACCTTGTCGGCCGCCGCTGCCGCGGCAGGCGTCGGCGCGGCCTGCGCGGCCAGCGACAGCCCGGCCGCGCTCAGCGCGCCCCACAGCACAACCCTCGCCCATCGCTTGCTCATCGTTGTCTCCTCGTTCTTCTGTGTCAAAGAATCTTCTGGAACATGGTGCGACGCGTGTTGCGGAACGACGGCCGCACCCGGCTGCTCCAGTCGGTGGCGCGCACCGCCAGCCACGGCGGGCTGCCGAAGGTCTCGCGCGTCTCCAGGTCATAGCAGGCCAGGTAGCGCGGCCCCTGGTCGCGGCATTCATAGCGCTGCGCGCGCACGGTGCCGGGCACCGAGGCCAGCCCCGGCAGGTGTTCCTGGTCGTACCAGGCATTCAGGTCCGCCTCGGCCTCGGGCAGCACGTCGGTCTCGACGACGTAGTGCCAGGGCGCATCCAAGCCGGCCGAAGCGCCGGCCAGGTCCAGGGTCAGGTGCAGCACGCGCGCCTGCGCCCCCGGGAACAGCTCGGCCAGTCGCGCCTGCACTTCCGGCTGCGCGGCGGCGTCGCCGTCGACGTACACGTAGGTGTCATCCTCTTCGACCGCGGCGAAAGCGCGCAGCCGCACGCCGTCCAGGCCCTCGGTCAGGCGTTGCGCCATGTCGGCCGCGCGCGCCGCGTCGAAACGCTCGCCCAGCGACACCAGCAATACCGTCTTGTCCATGCAAAGCTCCTATCAGTGCCCGACGCGCAGCGCCACCAGGAAGCGCGACACCATGTTGTAGGCGGCTACCGTCGCGGCCAGTTCGACCAGTTCCTGATCGTTGTAGCGCGGACGCAGCGGCGCGAACAGCGCGTCCGGCACCTCGATGTCGCGGGTCATGGCGTCGGTCAGGGCCAGCACGTCGGCCTCGCCCGCCGCCAGCCCCTGCACCGCGTCCGCTTGCGGGCCGCCGCGCAACTGGTCGACCACCGCCTGCGGCATGCCCGCCGCCAGCGCGTGCGGCACGTGCGCGTCGAACTCGTACGGCGCGTTGTTCAGGGTCGCCACGCGCAGGATGATCAGTTCGCGCACCCGTGGCGACAGTGAGGTGTTCAGGCGGATCGCGGTCAACATCGCCTCCCAGCCCTGCACCACGGCGGGGCTGTTCAGCAGTACCTGGTACAGCGGCGAGATGCGGCCGCGCGCGGCCGCGATGCGCGCTTCCATTTCGGCCAGGGCCGGGCGCGTGCCCGGCACGACCGGCGAGACTCGGCAATCGCTCATGCTCACTCCGGACGGATGTTCTTGCGCTGGATCAGCGAACCCCACTTCTCGCGGTCGGCCGCGATCAGCGCCGCCAGTTCCTGCGGCGAGCTGGGCGCGGCCTGGGCGCCGAACTTCTCCAGCTTGGCGCGCACCGCCTCGTTGCCCAGCGCGGCGCGCAGGGCCTGGTTCAGTTTCTCGACCGTGGCCGGCGGCGTGGCCGCGGGCGCGACGATGCCATACCAGTTGTTCGATTCGACGCCGGCGATGCCCTGCTCAGCCAGCGTCTTGACGTCGGGCAGCAGCGGATGACGGGTCGGCGCGGCGATGCCCAGCGCCTTGAGCTTGCCGCTCTGGATGTGGCCGATCAGGCCCGGCACGTCGCCGAAGAAGCCGTTCACCTGGTTGCCCAGCACGTCGTTGATCACGGGCGCGGCGCCCTTGTAGGGCACGTGCAGCACCTTGGCCTTGCTGGCGTCGGCGAACATTTCCAGCGTCAGGTGCGGGATGCTGCCGATGCCCGACGAGCCGATCGCCACGGACTGCGAGGCCGCCTGCGAGCGCTTGACGAAATCGGCCGCGTCGGTGGCCGGGTTGGCCGGGTTCACCACGAACACGGTGGCGTTGTTGACCACGCGCGAGACCGGCGCGAAATCGCGCACCGGGTCATACGGCAGGTCCTTGTACAGGGCCGGGCTGATGGACACCGCGCCGACGCTGGTCAGGAATAGCACCGAGCCATCGGCCGGCGCCTTGGCGACGTAGGCCGCGGCGATGTTGCCGTTGGCGCCCGCCTTGTTCTCGACGATGACCGACTGCTTGAGCTCCTTGCCCAGTTGTTCGGCCAGCACCCGGCCGACCAGGTCCACCGGGCCGCCCGGCGGGAAGGCAATGATCAGGCGCACCGGGCCATCGGCATGCGCCGCGGGCGCCAGGCTGGCCAAGCCGAGCAGGCCGGCGAATAGGAATTTCTTGAACATGGATTGTCTCCTCGGGATATCGTGTTTTCTTGTTGCCCGGTATCGGGCGATGGCGCGGCTACAGGAAGCCGTAGAGACGCGCCGGGTTGTCCACCAGGACCTGCCGGCGCGTTTCCGCATCCGGGCAGGCCAGGAAAAAAGCGTCGGCCAGCTCGCCGTCGTCGGGCATGTCGCCCGCCACGTTCGGATGCGGCCAGTCGGTGCCCCACAGCGTACGCTCGGGCAGCGCGTCCACCAGAGCGCGCACGAACGGAATGCCTTCGGCAAAGGGGCGCTTGCCCGAGGCGATGCGGTCGATGCCCGACACCTTGACCCAGGCGAGCGGCTCGCGCGCCAGGTCCAGCAGCGCGCGGAACGCCGGCGCGTCCAAGCCGTCGGCGGCCTTGACGCGGCCCATGTGATCGATCACGAACGGCACCGGCAGCGCCCGCAGGCGCGGCAGCAGCTCGGGCAGCATGGCGCCGTCCAGGTGCAGGCAGACGTGCCAGCCCAACGGCGCGATCAGCCCGATGACGTGGTCGAACACGGCCGGATCGGGCGCGCCGCCCAGGTGCGGCACAAAATTGAAGCGCGCGCCGCGCACGCCGCCATCATGCAACCGGCGCACGCTGGCCGGCGTGGCGTCCGCGCCCAGCAGCGCCACGCCGCGATAGCGGCCCTGGCTTTGCGCCAGCGCGTCGAGCAAGGCGGCGTGGTCGCCGCCATGGCAATTGGCCTGCACCACCACCGCGCGCTGCACGCCCAGGTGCGCGTGCAGCGCCGCCATCCTGGCGTAGGGCGCGTCGGGCGGCGTGTAGGAACGTCCTTCGGCATAGGGAAACCGGTCAGCCGGACCGAACACGTGGCAATGCGTGTCGCAGGCCCCGGCCGGCAGCGCGTGGCGGGGACGGGAAGGCGTGGCAAGCGGAGGACGGCAGTTAGGCACGGCGGGATCCAGCGGGGAAAACGTCATCCTCGCGGATTGCGGCCTGCCGAACAATGCTATATCTTTGATTTCAGATATAGAAAATATAAATATCAAATCGCCATGGACCTCAAGCAGATCGAATACTTCGTGCGCGTCGCCGAGCGCCGCAGCTTCTCGCGCGCCGCCGAAATGCTCGACGTGGCCCAACCGACGCTGAGCCGCCAGGTGCGCCTGCTGGAACTGGAGCTGGGCCAGCACCTGCTCTACCGCAACGGCCGCGGCGCCGAACCGACCGAGGCCGGTCTGCGCTTTCTGGAACATGCCCGCGCCCTGCTGGCCCTGGCCGACCGCGCCAAGCAGGACCTGCAGACCCTGCGCGAAACGCCGACGGGCAAAGTGGTGGTGGGCTTGCCGCCACGCATCGCGCGGGTCCTCACGCCGCCCCTGGTGCAGGCTTTCCGCCGCCGTTTTCCCGACGCCTCGATCGCCGTGGCCGAAGGCCTGAGCGCGCAGATGCGCGAATGGCTGCTGGCCGGCCGCGTCGATCTGGCGCTGCTGTACGACCCGGCGCCGTCGCCGCAACTGGGCTATGAATCGTTGTTCCGGGAAAACCTGGTGCTGGTGGCCGCGGCCAACCATCAGCCGCCGCTGCCCGCGCGCGTCGCGGTGGCCGGGCTGGGCGCCTATCCGCTGGTGCTGCCCAGCCTGCCCAATGCCATCCGCACCCTGGTCGAGAGCATCTGCCGCGCCCAGGGCGTGCGCCTGCAGGTGGCGGCCGAGGTCGATGCGGTGCAGACCATCGTCGAACTGGCGGCGCAGGGCGACGCCTACGCCATCCTGCCGCGTTCGGCCGCGCGCGGGCCGGCGGCCGAACACGCGCTGTCGCTCAGCGAAATCGTCGCGCCCGGCATCACCAACAATCTGGTGCTGGCCAGCGCCCGCCACCGCCCCGCCACCCGGCTGGCCACGGCCACCGGCGAGCTGATCCGCCAGTTGAACCTGGCGGCCCTGTTCGAGCCCGCCGCCCCCTCCGCCCGGAGCGCCGGCCGCCCCCCTGCCCGGCCCCCCGCCCGGACCGCCCAAACGCGTTAAAATGGCGGACAGATTTCTTGTTTGGCGGCTCGTTGCTGTCAAAGTCCCGTTGGCGTCTCACCTCAAACAATGACCACTATCCTCCCGAACCTTCCCACCGGCCAGAAGGTCGGCATCGCCTTTTCCGGCGGCCTCGACACCAGCGCCGCGCTGCTCTGGATGCGCAACAACGGCGCCATCCCCTACGCCTACACCGCGAACCTGGGCCAGCCCGACGAATCCGACTACGACGAGATCCCGCGCAAGGCCATGGCCTACGGCGCCGAGAACGCCCGCCTGATCGACTGCCGCGCGCAGCTCGTGGCCGAAGGCATCGCCGCCCTGCAGGCCGGCGCCTTCCACATCTCGACCGCCGGCATCACCTACTTCAACACCACGCCCATCGGCCGCGCCGTCACCGGCACCATGCTGGTGGCCGCCATGAAGGAAGACAACGTCAACATCTGGGGCGACGGCAGCACCTTCAAGGGCAACGACATCGAGCGCTTCTACCGCTACGGCCTGCTGACCAACCCGGACCTGAAGATCTACAAGCCCTGGCTCGACCAGCAGTTCATCGACCAGCTCGGCGGTCGCTCGGAAATGTCCGAGTACATGCGCCAGGCCGGCTTCGACTACAAGATGTCGGCGGAAAAGGCCTACTCCACCGACTCCAACCTGCTCGGCGCCACCCACGAAGCCAAGGACCTGGAACACCTGAACTCCGGCATCCGCATCGTCAAGCCCATCATGGGCGTGGCGTTCTGGCGCGATGACGTCGCCGTCAAGGCCGAGGAAGTCACCGTCCGCTTCGAGGAAGGCCAGCCGGTCGCCCTGAATGGCGTGGAATACAGCGACCCGGTCGAGCTGATGCTCGAAGCCAACCGCATCGGCGGCCGCCACGGCCTGGGCATGAGCGACCAGATCGAAAACCGCATCATCGAAGCCAAGAGCCGCGGCATCTACGAAGCCCCGGGCCTGGCCCTGCTGTTCATCGCCTACGAGCGCCTGGTCACCGGCATCCACAACGAAGACACCATCGAGCAGTACCGCGAAAGCGGCCGCAAGCTCGGCCGCCTGCTGTACCAGGGCCGCTGGTTCGACCCGCAAGCCATCATGCTGCGCGAAACCGCCCAGCGCTGGGTCGCCCGCGCCATCACCGGCGAAGTCACCATCGAACTGCGCCGCGGCAACGACTACTCGCTGCTGAACACCGAATCGCCCAACCTGACCTACGCCCCCGAGCGCCTGTCGATGGAAAAGGTCGAGAACGCCCCCTTCACCCCCGCCGACCGCATCGGCCAGCTGACCATGCGCAACCTCGACATCGTCGACACCCGCGCCAAGCTGTTCACCTACACGAAGACCGGCCTGCTCTCCGCCTCCGGCACCTCGCTGCCGCAACTGAAGGACGAGGCCAAGAAGAAGTAATACTTCTTCCCGCCCAACAAAAAGCCCCTCGGCAACACCGAGGGGCTTTTTTATTACGCAACAACCACAAGATACTCGCCCCTGCCAACAAACTGTAGGCAAGCACGCCAAGAAAACCACCCGCCCCAGCAGCCGCCAACGGGCGTCTCAAGAACTCAAACAACAACCGCCCCAGCCCAACAACGCCTACAACTCCACCTGCATCCCCATCTCCACGACCCGATTCGCCGGAATCTTGAAAAACTTCGTGCTCCGCGTCGAATTGCGCGCCATGAACGAGAACACCGCCCGCCGCCAGCGCCACAGCGCCGGCTTCCTGGCCGCCACCACCGTCTGCCGCGAAAGGAAATAGGACGTGCGCATCGGCTCCAGATCCAGCTCCGGATACGCCTCGGCCACCAACCGCAGCGCCTCCGGCACATCCGGATCTTCCTTGAAACCGTAGTTGATCGTCGCCGCCCAGCTCGACGCGCTCATCTTCTGCACCGTGAAGCGCTCGTCCTCGGACACATAGGGCACGTCGGCTACCCGGATCGTCAGGAACAGCACATGGTCATGCAGCACCTTGTTGTGCTTGAGGTTGTGCAGCAGCGCCGGCGGCACGTTGCCCGAATTCATCGTCATGAAGATCGCCGTGCCCGGCACCCGCGACGGCGGATAGGCCTCCAACTGCTCCATGAACTCCTTGAGCGGCTGGCGATCGCGCTGCTGCATGTCCGAGAGCAGCCGGCGGCCCCGGCGCCACGTCATCATCAGCGTGAACACCACGATCGCCACCACCAGCGGTAGCCAGCCGCCTTCATGGATCTTGAACACGTTGGCCGAGAACAGCAGCACATCGAACAGCAGCAACAGGCCCAGCACCACGAACCACAGCATGCGCTTGGCGCCCGTGGTGCCGCGCGGCAGCACCGCGAACGCCAGCACCGAGGTCGTCAGCATCGTCCCCGTCACCGCGAAACCGTAGGCCGCCGCCAGGTTGTCCGAATTGCGGAACACCAGCACCAGCACCAGCACCGCGCACAACAGCAGCGCATTGACCTGCGGCAGATAGATCTGGCCCTTCTCCACCGCCGACGTATGCAGGATCTGCATGCGCGGCCAGAAGCCCAGTTGCACCGCCTGGCGCGTCACCGAGTACGCGCCGGAGATCACCGCCTGCGACGCCACGATAGTGGCCACCGTGGCCAGCGCCACCAGCGGCGCCAGGCCCCATTCCGGCGCCATCATGAAGAACGGATTGCGGATCGCGCCGGGATCGCGCAACAGCAGCGCGCCCTGGCCGAAATAGCACAGCGTCAACGCCGGCAGCACCATGCTGAACCAGGCGCTGCGGATGGCCGGGCGCCCGAAGTGGCCCATATCGGCATACAGCGCCTCTGCGCCCGTCAGCGCCAGCACCACCGCGCCCAGCAGCACGAAACTGATCCACGGGAACTCGACGATGAAACGCAGGCCCCACATCGGATTGAGCGCCGCCAGCACCTCGGGCGTCTGCCAGATCTGCCAGCCGCCCAGCGCGGCCAGCGTGCCGAACCAGAGCAGCATCACCGGCCCGAACAGCTTGCCCATGGCGCCCGTGCCATGCGACTGGATCGCGAACAGCGCCACCAGCACCACCAGCGCCAGCGGCACCACCCACGCATCCAGCGTGTGCGAAACGATGCCAATCCCTTCCAGCGCCGACAGCACTGAAATCGCCGGCGTGATCATGCTGTCGCCATAGAACAGCGCCGCGCCGAAGATGCCCAGCACGATCAGGATCCAGCGCAGCTTGCCGTCCCGGTTGCGCACCGCCAGCTCCAGCAGCGCTAGCGTGCCGCCTTCGCCGCGGTTGTCGGCGCGCAGGATCAGCGTCACATATTTCAGCGACACCACCACCATCAGCATCCAGAACAGGATGGACAGCACGCCCAGCAAGTGGGCCGGCTCCAGGTCGGTGTGCACGCTCAGCCCGGTCAGGCAGGCCCGCAGGGTGTACAGCGGACTGGTGCCGATATCGCCGTACACCACGCCCAGCGCCCCCAGGACGAGGGCGGCGCGGGAGGACGGGGCGTGGCCGGCGGGCGCCCCACCGGTGGAAGAAGAAGGAACGCTGACCGAGCCCTGGCTCATGATGTGGGTTCTTGCCGAGTGAGTTGAGCCCCCTTGCGAGGGCCGGGAAACACGACGGAAAGCCGCGTTCCGGAAAAATCGGGCCGGCTGGTGAGCTTCCACCAGGCGCCGTGGGCGTGCGCGATCTCGCGCACGATCGCCAGGCCCAATCCCGAACCGCCGGCCGTGACCGACGGCGAACGATAGAACGCCTCGAACACGCGATCGCGTTCTTCGGGGGGGATGCCGGGGCCGTCGTCCTCCACCGTCAGCGACGGCGGATTGGCGCCGACGATCAGGGTGATCTTGCCGGTGGCGTTGCCGTAGCGCAGCGCGTTGTCGATCAGGTTGCCCAGCAGTTCAGCCAGCAGCAAGGGATCGGCGTCGATCCAGATCGGCGCGTCCGGCGCCACCAGGTCCAGTTCATAGCGCGCTTCGCGCACTCGCGGGAACCATTCGGCGCCATGCGCCCGCACCCATTCGCACAGGTCGATACGCACGAAACTATCCTGCGGCCGCGCATTGGGATCGGCGCGCGCCAGCACCAGCAGTTGCTGGCCCAGCCGGATCATGCGGTCACTGACCGCCTTGATGCGTTCGGCGCGCGCGCGCACGTCGTCGGGCAAGGGCCGCGCCAGCATCAGTTCGGATTCCAGCCGCAGGCCGGACAGCGGCGTGCGCAATTGGTGCGCGGCGTGGCCGATGAAGCGGCGCTGCGCCGCCAGCGAGGCATCCAGCCGCAGCAGCAGATCGTTGGTGTGAGTGACCAGCGGTTCGATCTCGACCGGCACGCCGGCCACTTCCAGCGGCTGCATGTCGTCGATGGAACGCTGGCGGATTTCCTCGGAGAGATGATTGACCGAGCGCAGGCCGGAACGCACGCCCTGCACCACCACCCAGGTGAACAGGCCAATCAGCATCACCTGCCCCACCACCATCAGCCAGAAGAAATCCTCCAGCATCCACAGCGACATGTCGATCTTGTGGGTGATGACCCAGGTGGCGGCCAGGTCCAGCAGCACCAGCAACAGGATCGGCGGCATCAGCCGGATGACCAGATGCCGCGCGAGCGAGCGGGACGGGAGCAAGGGGCGTGGGGCGGGCGGAGCGGAAGGAATGCGTTCTGACATCATGACGCGGTGCCCTCGCTGTGGGCGGATGGGGAGTCAGGCCGCCGCGGGCTGGCGGGGCCAACCGGCTTCGGGCGGCCAGCCGGGCCGTCAGGCCGTTTCCACATCCAGCATGTAGCCGAAGCCACGCACCGTCTGGATGCTGGCGCCCGTGCCTTCCAGGCGCTTGCGCAGGCGGTACACATAGACTTCCACTGCGTTCTCGCTGAAGTCGGCGTCCCAGGCGGACAGCGAATTGACGATCTGGCGCTTGGTGACCACGCGGCCCACGCGCGCCATCAGCATTTCCAGCACGGACAGCTCGCGCACCGACAGCGACAGGCGCTGGCCGTTGGCCCGCACCTCGCGGCCGACGGTGTCGAACACCAGCGGACCGACCTCGATCAACGGCTGCGCCTGTCCGGCCCGCCGGCGGCCGAAGGCGCGCACCCGGGCGGCCAGTTCGGGCAGCTCGAAGGGTTTGGTGACGTAGTCGTCGGCGCCGGCATCCAGGCCGGCGACGCGGTCCTCGATGCCGTCGCGGGCGGTCAGGATCAGCACCGGAACCTGGTTGCCATCCTGGCGCAACTGGCGCAGCACGTCCAGGCCGCTCATGCCGGGCAGATTGAGGTCGAGCAGCATCAGGTCATACGGCTGGCCGGCCAGTGCGCCCAGAACCCGGTCGCCCTCGGTCAGCCAGTCGACCGCATAACCTTGGTCGGCCAGGAATTCCTGGAGCGCGTGGCCCAGGGTGGTGTCGTCTTCGATTACCAGAACTCGCATGCCGCGATTCTAGCGCGATCCCGGAAAAAACGGGGCGCGAAATGCGCCCCGTTGTTGGGAATCGTTCAACGGGCGGATGGCGCCGGGGTGCCCGGGGCCTCTGCCGCCGCCCCGCTCGAGGGCGGCGTGGTGACGAAGCCGATGCGTGTCATCCCCGAGCGGCGAGCCGAGGCCATGACCTTGGCCAGCGTCTCGTAGCGCGTGTTCTGGTCGGCGCGGATGCGGATCTCGGGTTGCGGCTTGGTGCCGGCGATCGACTTGAAGCGATTGGGCAGGTCGTCGATATTGACCGGCTTTTCGTCCCAGAACAGCGCGCCCCCGGCATCGATGGCCAGGTCCACGGTCTTGGGTTCTTCCTCGATCTGCTCGGCGGCCACCTGAGGCATGTTGATCTTGATCGAATGCGCCAGCAGCGGCGCCGTGATGATGAAGATCACCAGCAGCACCAGCATGACGTCGATCAGCGGCACCATGTTGATCTCGGAAACCGTATGAGTGCCGGACCCTTTGCCCTCGAAGCTGCCAAAAGCCATTATTCGCTCCCGCGTTGGACCGCGGCGCCGTTACCGTGCTGGCGGCGCAGGGCGCGCACCTTGCTGTCCGACAGCGCCACTTGCTGGCCGGTCGTCAGGAAGGCGAACAGGTCGTGCGCGAAGGCGTCAAGGCGCGACAGGTAGACGCGGTTGTTGCGCACGAAGGTGTTGTAGGCCAGCACCGCCGGAATGGCGACCGCCAGGCCCAGGCCGGTCATGATCAGGGCCTCGCCCACCGGACCGGCGATGCGGTTGATGGTGACGCCATCGGACAGGCCGATGCCGACCAGGGCATGGTACACGCCCCACACCGTGCCGAACAGGCCGACGAACGGCGCCGTCGACCCCACCGAGGCCAGCACCGTCAGGCCGTTTTCGAGCTTCGCGGTTTCCTCGTCGATCACCTTGCGCATGGTGCGGGTGACGAAATCGCTGCTCGAACCCGCCTCTTCCAGCTTGGTGGCGCCGAACTTGTTGTGGTGCGCCTGGGCATGCATGGCGTGGCTGGCCAGATGCGAGAACGGATCGCGCGCGCCGTGCGTGGTGATCTCGTGCTCGACCTGCTCCAGCGAGCTGGCGTTCCAGAACTTGTTGAGGAAATCGACCGAGCGGCGACGCATGCTGATGTTGCTGCCGACCTTGACCAGGATCAGGTACCAGGTCACCAGCGACATCAGGATCAGGATGATGAACAGACTCTTGCCGACGAAGTCGCTCTGGGCGACGAAGTGCAGGAAGCCCATGTCGGGGACGGGCGCGGGCGCCGGTGCGACCGCAGGCAGCGCCGCGGCGGCGCTGTGCAGCGCATCCGCGGATTGCTGGACGGCGCCGGTGGCCTGCTGGACGATGCCGCCGGCCGCGGTCGCGGCTTGCTGGGCGGCGGGCGCCGCGGCGGCGGCGGGCGCCGCGGCGGCGGCGGGTGCCGCGGCCGCCGGAGCCGCTGCCGGGCTGGTGGCCGCCTGCGCCACCAGGGTGGCGCTGTGCATTGCGTTGGACATCTCAGTTCCTCATTACGAAATCGAACGGAATCTTTGCTTTGGCGGGATATGCCACGCCATTGCGGCTATAGGGTTTCATGCGGGCCTTGCGCGCGGCGGCCAGTGCCGACTCGTCCAGCCTGGGAAAGCCCGAGGACGCGTCGATCGTGGCCCGCTCGACCAGCCCCTGGGTATTGATTTCCACCAGCACCACCACCCGCCCCTCTTCCCGCATGCGGCGCGATGCCATCGGGTAGTTGGGCATCGGTCGCGCGCCCAGGTATTCGATCTGGGTTTCCTGCAGGATCTGGTCGGGCGGCGGACCCTGGCGCGGGGCCTGGGTGGTCTGCGCGCCTTCCGTGGCGCCGGCCGGCGGCGTTTCCACCGGCGGCGTCTCTGGCTTGGGCTCGGGTTTGACTTCCTGCTTGGGCTGGGGCTTGGGTTTGGGTTTGGGCTTCGGCTTGGGGGCCGGCATCGGCGGCTTCTCGACCACCGGCTCGGGTTCGGGCTCGGGTTCCGGCTCCACCTTGGGATCCGGTTCGGTTTCGGGCTCGATCTCGGGCTGCGGCTCGGGCGGCGGTTCCGTCACCGGCTGCGGCACTTCCGGCGTGGGCTCGGCTTTGGCGATCTGCGGCGTGGGCGCATCCACCACACTGACCATGATGGCCTCGGGTTCCTCCAGTTCAGGGCGGTTCTCGGGCGCCAGGTAAATGGCATAGACCACCGCGGCATGTAGCGCAACGACCGCCAGGCCTGCGCCTATGCGTATACCAAGGGAAGACGGCGGTGAAGAGTTCAAACCACGTTGAAAGCTAGGCATGAATCAGCCAGGGTGCATTAACTTATCTGGCCAGCCAGGAAAAAACGCGCGCAACGAGCGCACGCCGGCTGACCGGTACAAGCCAAAGATCATAGCTTAAATGCGAATGATTCGCACGTCATATTTCGTCTGCAATAGCGTAACACCCTGATGCGGCGCCAACCCCGCGCCGGAATACACGCCACCAACGCACACCACCAACGCGCGCTCCCAATGCACGCAACCCATACCGCAACCCAGGCATGCGAACGAAACACGAAGCCGAAACACGAACCCGAAGCGCGCAAACAAAAAACCCGCCACGTTACCGTGTGCGGGTTTCTGTTTTGGCTTGCTGATGGTGGGTGCTACAGGGGTCGAACCTGTGACCTACGCCTTGTAAGGGCGCCGCTCTACCAACTGAGCTAAGCACCCGTCCTGATGATGGTTTCGCCGCGAACGAACTGCGGAGAAAACGCTAGCCGGGGTACTCAAAAGCAATACGCGGGCCGGAGTATACCGGACCGCGTACCTGTCGGCAAATCAACGCAGGCCGCGCCCGCTCGATTCGCCGATCCGTCAATTAGTTGACGGCGTCCTTCAGGGCCTTGCCCGGACGGAACTTCGGCACCTTGGCCTTCTTGATCTTGATGGTTTCGCCCGTGCGCGGGTTGCGGCCGGTGCGAGCGGCGCGAGCCGACACGGCAAACGTGCCGAAGCCCACCAGGGTGACCGTACCGCCCTTCTTCAGGGTGGTCTTGACGGCGCCAATCAGGGCGTCAAGCGAACGACCGGCGGCAGCCTTGGAGATATCGGCCTTGCTGGCAATGTGATCGATGAGTTCGGTTTTGTTCATTCAGGTGTACCCCTCACAAGGTATGGAGTCTGCCGGGAGTGCAGTTCATCATGGCTGCCATCTTGGACATCACGACTTGCGCGTAGACCCGACAAACGACGAACAGACTAGTGGATAAACTTTTTCTTGCGCTGCAAAGCACAACTTTTAAACTGCTGCGCCGCCTAGGTTTCAAGGGCTTTCGAGCCCGTGAACCGTCAGCGACGCAGACATGTATTAGGCCTTGGCGTAGAGCGGCTGTCAAGCGAAAACCTCACGTCAAGCCGCACCAATACTAGCTTTTAGGCCTTTTCGCAATAAACAAAAACGCGCATTTCGGGGTTTGCGCGACACCGGCGCAACGCCCCGAAATTCGCTCACACATCGGCCCAGCGGCGCAGCAGGTTGTGATAGATGCCGGTGAGCTGCACGATCGAGGGATGGCCGGCCGCGTCCTGGTTCAGACGCTGTATGGCGACGTCCATGTCGAGCAGCAAGGCACGCTGGCTGTCCTCGCGCACGAGGCTCTGCATCCAGAAGAACGCGCTCACGCGCGCGCCACGCGTCACCGGGTTGACCTTGTGCAGGCTGGTGCCGGGATACAGCACCATGTGGCCGGCGGGCAGTTTCACCGTGCGCGGACCGTAGGTGTCGTCGATGACGAGCTCGCCGCCGTCGTAGGAATCGGGATCGGAAAAAAACAGCGTGGCCGACAGGTCGGTGCGCACCCGCTCGGCGGTGCCGGCGATGCCGCGCACGGCGTTGTCGACGTGATAACCGAAGGCCTCGCCACCCTCGTAGCGGTTGAACAGCGGCGGGAAGATCTTGCGCGGCAGCGCCGCCGACATGAACAGGTTGTTGCCGGACAGGCGCTGCAGGATCAGGTTGCCGAGTTCCTGCGCCAGCGGATGCTGCTCGGACAACTGGCGGTTGTGCTTGACCGATGCAGACTGGAAGCCCGCGGTAACCTTGCCATCCACCCAGTCGGCGGCATCGAGACGCTGGCGGATGGCGGCCGCCTCGTCGGGAGTGAATACTTCGGCGATCTGTATGAGCATGGATTCCTGCGCAGGTCACGGCCGGCGCGTCACCGCGCCGAAGCCCCGCCCGATTATCCCTGCAGGCAGCCGTTGAGCGCCTGATCGAAGTCAAATAGCAGATCAGTCTCATCCTCGATGCCCACCGACACCCGGATCAGGCTATCGGCGATGCCCATCTGCTTGCGACGCTCGGCGCCCATCTCGTAGTAGATGGTGTGCGCGGCAGGCAGCGCCAGGCTGCGCGTGTCGCCCAGGTGCGTGGCCATCAGCACGATGCGCAGGCGGTTCAGGAAATCGAAGCAGTCCACGCCGTCGGCCAGCTCCACGCCCAGCAGCCCGCCGAAGCGCGCGCCGAACAGCGCCGCGGCGCGCGCATGCTGCGGATGGCTGGCCAGGCCCGGATAATGCACCTTGGCCACGCCGCGATGCTCTTCCAGGAAGCGCGCCAGCGCGAGCGCGTTGGAACAATGCTTGGCCATGCGCAGCGCCAGCGTCTCGGCGCCCACCGCGATGCGATGCGCGGGCTCGGCCGCGAGCGTGCCGCCCATGTCGCGCAGGCCCTTCTTCTTGATCTGGGTCAGCCCCCAACCGGTGGAGGGGCCTTTGCGATAGGCGTCGTAGATGTTCGAATAGCCTGCCCAGTCGAACAGGCCGGTGTCGGTGACCGCGCCGCCCAGCGCGTTGCCATGGCCGCCGATGTACTTCGACAGCGAGTTCATGACCAGCGACGCGCCGACCGTCGACGGCCGGAACATCCACGGCGAGGTCAGCGTGTTGTCCACGACGTAGACCAGCCCCTTCTCGCGGCAGATTTCGCCAATGACCGCCAGGTCCGCGACCTGGGTCCCGGGGTTGGCGATGGTCTCGGTGAACACCATGCGGGTGTTGGGCTGGATCGCCGCGCGCACCTGCGCCGAATCGGTGGCATCCACGAAAGTGATCTCCACGCCCAGTTCCAGCAGCGTGCCCAGCAGGCTGTTGGTGTTGCCGAACACGTACTGGCTCGACACCAGATGGTCGCCCCGGCGCAGCAGCGTGGTGAAAATGGCGGCCAGCGCGGCCATGCCGGTGGCAAAGCTCACCGTGCCCTTGCCGGCTTCCATGTGGTTGATCTTCGCTTCCAGCGCCGTGGTGGTCGGCGTCCCCTGGCGAGCGTAGGTGAAACCAGGCTTGCCCTGGAACACCGCGGCCAGCTCGCGCGCATCGGCGTAGGCGAACTCCGACGAGGGATGCATGGGCTTGTGCACCGCTCCGTGCTCGACGGATTGCTGGCGGTCGGAATGGAGGATCGTGGTGGTAAAGCCGTTCTGGTGCATGATGGGCTGCGCGGGAAGGAAGATAGCGATGGAAAAGACAGTTCAGGCGCGACGCTGGCGCACGGTTTCGTAAAGGCAGACGGCGCTGGCCACGCTGACGTTCAGGCTCTCGACCGATCCGAGCATCGGGATGTTCACGAGCTGATCGCAGGTTTCCCGCGTCAGGCGGCGCATGCCCTCGCCTTCGGCGCCCATGACCCAGGCCATCGGCTGGCGCGCGTCGATCTGGTGCATGCCGTCGCTCGCCTGGTCGTCGGTGCCCACCAGCCACACGCCACGGTCCTTCAGGCCGCGCATGGTGCGTGCCAGGTTGGTGACCATCAGGTAGGGCACGGTATCGGCCGCGCCACACGCCACGCGCTGCACCGTGCTGTTCAATCCCACCGCGCGGTCACGCGGCGCGATCACGGCATGCACGCCGGCGGCGTCCGCCGTGCGCAGGCAGGCGCCCAGATTGTGCGGATCGGTCACGCCGTCCAGGATCAGCAGCAGCGGCGGCCCCTCGATCACGTCGAGCACTTCATCCACGTCCACCGCCAACTGGCGTTCTTCGGCCAGCGCCACCACGCCCTGGTGGCGGGTGCCGCGCGCCAGGCCATCGAGGCGCTCCATGGCGACCGGATGCAGACGGCAGCCCGCCTTCTCAACCTGCTCGATGAACGTCTGCATGCGCTTGTCGCGACGCGACGCTTCTACGTAGATTTCCTTGATCGAGTCGGGCGCGTGGCGCAGCCGCGCGACAACCGCGTGAAACCCGGCAAGGACTTGGGTCGACGCCATAAATGCAAATACCTTTAGAAAAACGGATGCCCGCCCCAGAGGGGGGCGGGCCGCCGGACGTATCCGGCCATAGCCGCAATGTTACCCCTTAGTGGCGCTTGCGCACCGCCTTCTTGGCCGGCGCGGCGCGTTGCGGGGTCTTGGGCGGCTTGCCGGCCTTCTTGGCTTCGGCTCGCCGCTCCTTGGCGGTCTGGCCCTTGAGCGCGGCCGGCTTGGGCGCCGCCGCCTTCTTGACGCGGCGCGGACCCTCGTCCGGACCACGCGCGGACGCCTTGCGCAGGGCGTCGAAACTGGTGCCTTGCACCAGGCGGAACTCGATGCGGCGCGCCTCCAGGTCGACGCGCGACACCTGCACCTGGACCTTGTCGGTCAGGCGGTAGCGCATGCCGGTGCGTTCGCCGCGCAACTCGTGCAGCGCATCGTTGAACTGGAAGTATTCGCCGCCCAGCTCGGACACGTGCACCAACCCTTCGACGTGCAGCGTATCCAGCGTGACGAAGATGCCGAAGCTGGCCACGCCGGTGACGGTGCCGCTGAAGTCCTCGCCCACGCGCTCCTTGACGAACCAGCACTTGAGCCAGGCCTCGACGTCGCGCGAGGCTTCATCGGCGCGGCGTTCGCTGGCCGACAGGACAAGGCCCATCTTTTCCCAGATGGCGTGTTCGTGCTCGCGCTGGGTGCGGCCGATGACGACCGGCTGGTCGTCCAGGCTCGGCACATAGCGCTGGCCGGCCAGCAAGGCCTTGATGACCCGGTGCGTGAGCAGGTCGGGATAGCGCCGGATCGGCGAGGTGAAATGGCTGTAGCCGGGATAGGCCAGGCCGAAGTGGCCTACGTTGTCCGGGCTATAGATGGCCTGCTGCATGGAGCGCAGGCACATGGTCTGCAGCAACTGGTAGTCGGGACGGCCGCGCACGGAGTCGAGGAAGTCGCCGTAGTCCTTGGCCGTGGGCGTATCGCCCCCGCCCAGCGACAGGCCCATCGTGCGCAGGAACTCGCGCAGCGATTGCAGGCGCTCGGGCGTCGGGCCCTCGTGGATGCGGTACAGGCCAGGATGCTTGCTGCGCGTCATGAAATCGGCCGCGCAGGTGTTGGCCGCCAGCATGCACTCTTCGATCAGCTTGTGGGCATCGTTGCGCACCGACGGCACGATCTGTTCGATGCGCCCCAGCTCGTTGCAGACGATCTTGGTCTCGACCGTATCGAAATCGATCGCGCCGCGCTTCTTGCGGCTCTGCGACAACAGGTGGAACAGTTCATACAGGCTCTGCACCTGCGGCATGACGGCGCGCATGGCATGGGCCGCCGGGCCGCCGGGCTGCTGCAGCGCCGCCCAGATATTGGTATAGGTGGTGCGGGCATGCGAGTGCATCACCGCGTTGTAGAACTGGTATGCCGTAACGGTGCCGGCCTTGGCGCCCGACGCCGGGATCACCATGTCGCAGACCAGCACCAGGCGATCGACATCGGGATTCAGCGAGCACAGGCCGTTGGACAGCGACTCGGGCAGCATCGGAATGACGCGGCGCGGGAAATACACACTAGTGCCGCGCTCGAGCGCGTCATCGTCCAGCGCGTCGCCGGGACGCACGTAGTGGCTGACGTCGGCAATGGCCACCAACAGGCGCCAGCCCGGCCGCTTGCGCTGGCCCGTGCCCAGTTCGACCGCCTCGCAATAGACGGCGTCGTCGAAGTCGCGCGCGTCTTCGCCATCGATGGTGATCAGGGGCACGTCGCGCAGGTCGACGCGGTCTTTCAGGTCGCCCTTGCGGACCACGTCCGGCAGGCGGGCGGCCTGCTTGCGCGCGGCCTCGGAGAATTCGACGGGCACATCGAACTTGCGCACCGCGATCTCGATTTCCATGCCGGGATCGTCGATCTCGCCCAGCACCTCGGACACGCGGCCCAGCGGCTGCGTATGGCGGGTGGGCTGCTCCATGATCTCGACCGACACCACCTGCCCGTGCTGGGCGCCGTTGGTATCGCTGGGCGGAATCAGGATGTCATGCTTGATGCGCTGGTCTTCCGGCACCACGATGGACAAGCCATGCTCGTGCAGGAAGCGCCCCACCAGTTTGTTGGTGCGGCGCTCGATGACCTCGACGATGGTGCCTTCCGGCTTGCCCCGGTATTCGCCCGACGGCTTGACCAGCACGCGGTCGCCGTGCAGCACCTTGAGCATTTCGCGCGGCGACAGGAACAGGTCCGGCCCGCCGTCATCGCGCAGCAGGAAGCCGAAACCGTCGCGGTGGCCCAGCACCTTGCCCGCCACGAAGTCCAGCTTGGTGGCCAGCAGCAGCACGCCCTTGCGGTTGGGCATCAATTGGCCATCGCGCTCCATCGCGCCCAGGCGGCGCTCGAATCCCACCATCGTCGCAGGACGCTCCACGCCCATGCGCTCGGCGAGCTCCACCGGAGATAACGGCGCCCCCGCGGATCGCAGCGCTTTCAGGATGGCTTCACGGGACGGGACATCGGGATCGAAGTCTGGCGGCGCTTCCGGCAACGGAGTGGATCTGTTGTTGTTCGATTCGTTATTCGATCGTTTTGCCAAAGCTAATTTTTCCGTATATAATGCGCAGCTTCTGTGGTTCGCCCAAGGCTGAACACTGAAGCAGAAATGGTCAGACGGATTGTAGAGTGATTTTGCAATTACGCTTTGAATACATGCGCTTTAAATACATGGGAATAAAAACCTCATGCAATCGAAGTGGCAGCGTATCACAAAGTTCTGACTGGAATGTCTCAGTGCCCAGGTGGCGGAATTGGTAGACGCGCATGGTTCAGGTCCATGTGCCGCAAGGTGTGGAGGTTCGAGTCCTCTCCTGGGCACCACGGAATTTCAGCTGAGGCTGTTTGGGTTTGCGATGAAAAAACATCGCCGTGAAATCAAACAGACAGCATTGGCAAAAAAGTTGAAAACCCCGGAAATCGCAAGATTTTCGGGGTTTTTGCTTTGAGCTGCGTGAATGGTCTGGCGTGAACTGCTTTGCACGGCATCAATTGCCCTGTGCCGACCCATCCGCGACCAGATTCAAAGGCCATCACAAGGATGGTGATGCCCCCACCCCAACGTTAGCCCCCCCCCGGGACAGTATTGCTCGATCGGACAACCTTCAGCGCCAAGGCACCTTGCGGTTCAGATGATGGCGCGCATACAGGTCCGCCCCCATCCCCGCGATCTGGCCATCGATCAAGGCCTTGAACGGCCGCAGCAGCTCATCGAAATTACCTGGCGCCTCCAGCGCATTGAGTGCGTGCGTCACCGCCTCGATGGTGGACAGCGCACCCGGAATGTCCGCGTGCCGCACCCGGTAGCGCGACGTCAGGCCGGCCGGCAGCATCACGCGCGGCAGCGCGGCCAGTTGCGGATTGATGTGCAGCAGCTTGCGCGCATGAGTCCAGGTGCCATCGGGCACGATCAATTGCACCGGCCCGCCCGTCGCGGCGGCGCACCCCGGAATCAATACCTCCGCGCCCTCGCCGGGAAACAGCACGCAGGGTGCATACCCAGGCTCGGCCCACTGCTCATATTGAAAGCGCTCGCCCACCAGGCGCCGCGCGCCTTGCAGCCCCAGCACCGCCAGCCGCGCCGTGTTCAGCGCATGGCGCGCCTCGCTCGGATGCTGCAACACCACCACGCGGGTGCGCGGAGTCAGCGTCGGGATCAGGGCGCAAAGGCAATGGGATTCGGGGCGCTTACAGCGCAGGCAAACAGGGCGTGACATGGGGCGACACTATAGCGAAGCCGGCCGCATGGAAAAAAAAGTGAAAAAAATGCTGCATGACTTGCACACTTCCAAAAAAGTATGCATAATCTCGTTCCTCTGCTGTTGAACACGAAACGAAACGCAGCCGGTAGCAAGAAGTCGAAAGATGGAATGCAAACTGGAAAGCGACGCGGAAGGTAAGACATCAGCGCCCAGGTGGCGGAATTGGTAGACGCGCATGGTTCAGGTCCATGTGCCGCAAGGTGTGGAGGTTCGAGTCCTCTCCTGGGCACCAATTATTACATCACGAGGTACCTGTCGTGATGCGCCAAGAAAGACCCCGTTCGCGAATGCGTCCGGGGTTTTTTCTTTTGCGGCCCGAATGATCAGGCCAGCCTGGACAGCCGGCCGATCGTTCGCTCGCAAGCGCCTAGGCCAGCATCCGCGTCATGACGACGTGCGCGATGCCGGCCTCCATGAACTCCTCGCCTTCCACCTTGAAACCGTGGGCCTCGTAAAAGCCCTTGGCGTGGGTTTGCGCGTGCAGCACCAGCATGCGGTGGCCATCGCCATGACCCTGGCCGATCAGGGCGTCGAGCAACTGGCCGCCCACGCCCAGGCCGCGCGCCCGCTTGTGCACGGCCATGCGGCCGATGTGGCCGTCGGGCAGCAGCCGGCCGGTGCCCAGCGGCGTGCCGTCGGCGGCGTAGGCCACCGCATGCACCGAGACCGCGTCGTCGTCGTCCATCTCGACCTCGGGCGGCACGTTCTGCTCGACCACGAAAACGTCATAGCGGACCGACGAGGCGTCGTCGCGCAGGCGATCCCAGGTTCCCAGGGTGATACGTACCGTCGGCTTTTGTTGGTTGGCCATTTTTTTCCCTCGCGCCACTGCTGAATATGAATCCACTGTCGACATTTTCGCAGGGATGGCGTGTCGGCGAAACAGGCGTACCATCGCGGCTGGCCCATTCCCGCAGCTGATTGCCATCATGCCGCAAGCCGCAACGCCCGCCTGGTTGAAATTCGCGCCCGCGCTTTTCCTGCTGCTGTGGTCCAGCGGCTTCGTCGTGCTGAAAGTGGGGCTGGCCTATGCCGATCCCATGACCTTTCTGGCATTGCGCTATGCCTGCGTGGTGGCGCTGCTGATGCCATTTCTGCTGGCGCTGCGGCCGCCGCTGCCGCAAGGCGCCCGCGCCTGGGGCCACCTGGCCATGGTCGGCCTGCTGCTGCAGGCGGGCTACTTCTGTTTCACCTACCTGTCGCTCAAGCAAGGCATGTCCGCCGGGGGGCTGGCGTTGATCACGTCGCTACAGCCCATCCTGATCGGGCTGCTGGCGCCGGTGATCGCGCACGAACGCGTCGATGCGCGGCGCTGGGCCGGGCTGGGACTGGGCGTGTCGGGCGCCGCGCTGGTCATCATCGCCAAGGCCTCGGTCGACCTGGCTTCGACGCTCGGCCTGGTGTTCGCGATGGCCGCGCTGCTCTGCATCACCAGCGGCACGCTGTATGAGAAGCGCTTTGGCGTACAGACCCACCCCGTCACCTCCAACACGGTGCAATACGCCGTGGGCCTGGCGGTCACGGCGCCGCTGGCCTTCTGGCTGGAGCCGATGCGCATCGACTGGACCGGGCCGTTGCTGGGTTCGCTGGCGTACCTGGTGGTGGGCAATTCGCTGGTCGCGATCTCCTTGTTGCTGGCCATGCTGCGCCATGGCGAAGCGTCACGCGTGTCGGCGCTGTTCTTCCTGGTGCCGCCATCGACCGCGGTCATCGCACTGCTGGTGCTGGACGAGCCGATCCCGCCGCTGGCCTGGCCCGGCATGGCCCTGGCCGCGCTCGGCATCCTGCTGGTGACCCGTTCGGCGCGCACGCCCGCGCCGGTGCGGCAAGTAGAATGAGCGCCCTTTCGCGCCCATTTCCGCCGCTGCCATGAATGCCGTCATCACCGCCGCCCTGCCGGTCTTCGCGCTGATCCTGACCGGATGGCTGGCGGCGCGCTGGCGCATCCTGGGGCCGGCCGCCACCGACGCCCTGAACCGCTACGTGGTCTACCTGTCGCTGCCGGCGCTGCTGTTCCGCGCCATGACGCAGGTGGACCTGGCGCACATGGCGCACTGGGGCTTTGTCGGCGCGTTCGCCGGCGGCATCGCCGTCACGTTCGCGCTGTCGTTCCTGCCGCGCAAACGCGGCCCGCGCGGCCTGACCGACCGCAGCATCGAAGGACTGGCGGCGGCCTACGCCAATGCCGGTTATATGGGCATCCCGCTATGCCTGGCGCTGTTTGGCGCCGAAAGCCTGGCGCCGGCGGCCTTCACCACATTGATGACGGCCAGCGTGCTGTTCGGTTTCGCCATCGCCCTGATCGAATTCGACCGCCAGCAGGCGCCCGGCCTGGGCGCCACGCTGGTGAAGGTCGGCCGCGCGCTCATGCGCAATCCGCTGCTGGCCGCGCCGGTGCTGGGCCTGGCGTGGGCCGGCACCGGGCTGGCGCTGCCCGAGGGGCTGGATCGCTACGTGTCGCTGCTGGGCGCATCCGCCAGCCCCTGCGCGCTGGTCACCATCGGCCTGTTCCTGGCGCAGACCGAGACCGCAAGCCCGGGACCAGGCGTGCTGCGGCTGGTGGCCGGCAAGCTGCTGCTGCAACCGGCCGTGACGGCGCTGCTGGCGTTCCAGGTGTTCTCCATGCCGCCGCTGTGGGCCTGGACGGCGGTGTTGATGAGCGCCCTGCCGATCGGCACAGGCCCCTTCATGCTGGCGCAGATGTACGGGCGCGACGCGCGCGTCACCTCGCGCGCCATCCTGGTGTCCACGGTGCTGTCCGTCCTGACCGTGAGCCTGCTGGTAGCCTGGATCAGCGCGCATCCGATCTCCTGAGCCGCGCATCTTTATATAATCAAAAGTTATTAAAAAAGCACCAATAAATGCTTTGAGAAATTATTGACCGCCTTTAGACTTTATCCACGACAACGGGTGCGGCTACGCGCCCGTTTGCTTTTCCCTTATCGAATTCCCGGGACTCTCTCATGAGCGCCAACACTTCCACCCTGCCCCTGCCCTCGGCGCTGCCACCAATCCAGATCAACCGCAAGCCGCTCTGGATCGCGCTGCTGCTGGTGCTGGCCGGCGCCCTGTACCTGAACCAGACCGTCAGTTGGCGCCAGGGCGCGTTGTGGATCGTCGGCGCGCTGCTGGGCGTGGCGCTGTACCACGCGTCGTTCGGCTTCACCCAGGCCTGGCGCGTGTTCGTGTCGGACCGCCGCGGCGCCGGCCTGCGCGCGCAGATGTTCATGCTGGCCATCGGCGTGCTGCTGTTCTTCCCGTTCCTGGCGCAAGGCTCGCTGTTCGGCCAGCCGGTCAACGGCCTGGTCTCGCCCCCGGGCCTGTCGGTGCTGCTGGGCGCGTTCCTGTTCGGCATCGGGATGCAGTTGGGCGGCGGCTGCGCCTCGGGCACGCTGTTCGCGGTGGGCGGCGGCAATACCCGCATGCTGGTCACGCTGCTGTTCTTCATCATCGGTTCGGTCATCGCCACCGCCCACTTCGGCTGGTGGTCGACCCTGCCCGCGCTGGCGCCGACCTCGCTCATCAAGACCTGGGGCCTGGCGCCCGCCATCATCGCCAACCTGGCGGTGTTCGCGCTGATCGCCTGGATCGCCACCGTGCTGGAAAAACGCCGCCATGGCCACGTGATCTCGTTCGCCTCGCGCACCGCGCGCCCGGCCTCGCTGCTGCAGGGCCCGTGGCCGCTGATCTGGGGCGGCGTGGCGCTGGTGGCGCTGAACTTCGCCACGCTGGCGCTGGCCGGCCGGCCCTGGGGCATCACCTCGGCGTTCGCGCTGTGGGGCGCCAAGGCGCTGGACGCGATGGGCGGCGACGTGGCCACCTGGGCCTACTGGAGCAAGCAGGCCGCGCTGGGCGCGCCGCTACGCCAGGACGTGACCACGGTGATGGACATCGGCCTGATGCTGGGCGCGCTGGCCGCGGCCAGCGCCGCCGGCAAGTTCGCGCCGGTCTGGAAGGTGCCCGCGCGCTCGCTGGCCGGCGCGGTCATCGGCGGCCTGCTGCTGGGCTACGGCGCGCGCCTGGCTTTCGGCTGCAACATCGGCGCCTACTTCAGCGGCATCCTGTCGGGCAGCCTGCATGCCTGGCTGTGGTTGCCGGCGGCGTTTGCCGGCAGCGCCCTGGGCGTGCGCCTGCGTCCGCTTTTTGGCCTGGCGGTGGAAAAAACGCCGTCGGCATCCAGCTGCTGAGAAACACTGTTCCAGCAACAGCCCCCTTCCGAGGGGGCTTTTTTTCGTCCATGCCTCGCAACGCCAGCATTGGCGCGGTTTCCGCAATGGCGGACGGGGTGGTCGCGGCCGCCGGGCCGCGCCTTGCGTTTACCGGTTTTACAGCCGCCCTGGTGTATGGTTGCTGCATTCCGCAATACGGAGACGGACATGCAATGGATTGCCGGCCGCTACACGGCCTTTATCTTGACCCTGGTGGCCGCCGCCGCGACCACCATCCTGGTGTTCACGGATTCGTACTGGTGGCTGTGGGCCGCCGTGCCGCTGGTACTGCTGGGCCTGCTGGGCGTGTACGACCTGATCCAGACGCGCCACGCCATCCGCCGCAACTATCCGGTGCTGGGCAATCTGCGCTTCCTGTTCGAATTCATCCGCCCCGAGATCCGCCAGTACTTCCTGGAAGACGACACCCAGGCCTCGCCGTTCTCGCGCGCGCAACGCTCGATCGTGTACCAGCGCGCCAAGCGCGAGATCGACAAGCGCCCCTTCGGCACACAGGAAGACGTGTACGGCGATCGCTACGAGTGGATCAACCATTCCATGTCGCCCACCCACATCGGCGACACCGACTTTCGCGTGACCGTGGGCGGCCCGGACTGCACCCAACCGTACGCAATGTCCGCCTTCAACGTGTCGGCCATGAGCTTTGGCGCCCTGTCGGCCAACGCGGTGCTGGCGCTGAACGAAGGCGCGCGGCAAGGCAACTTTGCGCATGACACGGGCGAAGGCGGCATCAGCCGCTATCATCGCCAGCCAGGCGGCAGCCTGGTGTGGAACATCGGCTCGGGCTACTTCGGCTGCCGCGACGAGCACGGCGCCTTCTCCGAGGAAGCCTTCGTCAGGAACGCCTGTACGCCGCAGGTGAAGATGATCGAGATCAAGTTGTCGCAGGGCGCCAAGCCGGGCCACGGCGGCATCCTGCCAGCCGGCAAGGTCACGCCCGAGATCGCCGAGGCGCGCGGCGTGGCGCCATGGCAGGACTGCAACTCACCCGCCAGCCACTCGGCCTTCGACTCGCCCATTGGCCTGATGAAGTTCGTGGCACGCCTGCGCGAGCTGTCCGGCGGCAAGCCGGTCGGTTTCAAGTTCTGCGTCGGCCATCCGTGGGAATGGTTCGCCATCGTCAAGGCCATGCTGGAAACCGGCATCACGCCCGACTTCATCGTGGTCGACGGCGCCGAGGGCGGCACCGGCGCCGCCCCGGTCGAGTTCGTCGACCACGTCGGCACGCCGCTGCGCGAGGCGCTGCGCCTGGTGCACAACACGTTGATCGGCGTGAACCTGCGCGACCGCATCAAACTGGGCGCTTCGGGCAAGATCATCACCGCGTTCGACATGGCCCGCGTCATGGCCATGGGCGCGGACTGGTGCAACGCCGCGCGCGGCTTCATGTTCGCCATCGGCTGCATCCAGGCCCAGGCCTGCCACACCGGCAAGTGCCCCACCGGCGTGACTACCCAGGATCCGCTGCGCCAGCGCGCTCTGGTGGTGCCGGACAAGGCCCAGCGCGTAGCCAATTTCCACAAGAACACGCTGCACGCGCTGGCCGAGCTGCTGGCAGCCGCCGGCCTGACGCATCCGAACCAGTTGCGCCCGCACCATATCGCGCGCCGCATTTCATCGAGCGAGATCCGGCTGCTGTCGGCGCTGTTCCCGGAGCTGGCGCCGGGCGAACTGCTGCGCGGCGAGTTCCGTCACCAGGTGTTCCGCGCCGGCTGGTCGATGGCGCGCGCCGATTCGTTCCAGCCCACCCACGACATCAGCACCGCGCTGGCGCAGGAATACGTCATGGCGCATCCGCCCCAGGCGACGCCGGCCTGAGCGCGGGCCGGGCCGCGATGGCGCTCGCCGCGGCCTACAGCCAGCGCTCGAACATGCGCGAGAAGAACTCCATGAAGCGGTCATCCACGCCCCTGGCGCGCCAGGCCTCGGGCGTGATGCGCACCGACTCGGTCACGTCGCGCTGGAACAGCGCTTCCATGTCGGCCGCGAACTCCGGTCCCAGCACCACCGCGTTGACCTCGTAGTTCAAAGCGAAGCTGCGCCAATCCATGTTGCTGGATCCCACGGTGGACCAGACGCCGTCGACCACCGCGGTCTTGGCGTGCAACAGCGCGTCGCGCCGCTCGTAGATCTTCACGCCCGCCTTGAGCAGCTTGCCGTAATGGGAGCGGCCGGCATTGAACACCAGCGACGAATCGCTGAAGCCCGGCAGCACCAGCGCCACGTCCACGCCGCGCTGCGCGGCCGCGGCCAGCACGTCGACAAAGGCCGGGTCGGGCACGAAGTACGCCATGGTGATGTGAATGGAGCGCTGCGCGCTCTCGAACGCGGACATGAGCGTCAGATAGACGGTGTAGCCGTCACTGCGATCGGGCTGGTTGGCCAGGATACGCACACGCGTCGGCCCGACGGGCGGCGCGATCGCCGTGCCGCCGCCACGCAGGGGCTCCTTGGCCTGCGACTGCCAGCCGTCCCGGATCACCGCCTCCAACTGGGCCACGGCCGGCCCCTCGATCTGCAGATGCGTATCACGCCAGGGCGCGGCCTGGGCGTCGGTTCGCTTTGCGTCGGCTCCGCTGCCCACGCCGCCCGATGCGCCGCTGCCGCTGGCGGGCGATGAGGCGTACACGGCGCTGACATTGATGCCCCCCAGGTAGCCCACCTTGCCATCCACCACCAGGACCTTGCGATGGTTGCGCTGGTTCGGCGACCAGCCGGCGCGGCTGCCATTCACGGGACTGATCGGATTAAAGACCGCGACCTGCACGCCGGCGTCGCGCAGGCGCTGGAACAGCGCGTCGGGCGTCTTGATCGTGCCCACCGCGTCCACCATCAGCGCGACATCGGCGCCGCGATTGCGCGCCGCGATCAAGGCCTCGGCAAAGCGCGCCCCTTCCGCATCATCCTCGAAGATGTAGGTTTCCATGTGCACGTAACGCCGCGCCTGCGCGATCGAGCGCAGCATGGCCTGGTAGGTCCCCGGCCCGTCGGCCAGCAGGCGCACGCGGTTGCCGGCCAACAGCGGCGCGCCGCTGACCGCTTCCTCGACCGCCAGGTGGCGCGCCAGGAAGTCATTCCTTGCATTGCGGGGATCCGCCGCGATGTCGTGGCCGCGGCGGTAACTGGCCTGCGACGCGTCGGCGGACAGGCCGGCCTGGGCCTTGCGGGCGGCGCGTTCCTGCGCATCGGGCACGCTGGCGCAGGCGGCCAGCAGGGCCGCGCAGCAGGCCAGCGCCGCCGCGCGCATGGCGCCTCGCCATGCGCGCCACCCCCGCGCCAACGGCGCGGGCAGGCCCGGTGGTGGCCTCATGGCGCGAGGGCTCAGCGCCGGTTGGCCAGCAGGCAGCAGCCCAGCAAGACGCCCACCAGCGTCGCCACACCCACCGATTTCCAGGCGTGCTCGTGGACGTATTCATCGGCATAGGCCTTGGCGCGGCGGGCGCGCTCGCGCGCCACGCCTTCCCACTCGCCCGCGGATTCGCGCGCCTCGGCCAACTGGCGCGTCAGGCGCGCGCGCGCCGCTTCGATCTCAGAGCCAGTGTATGAGGCGGTCGAACGCAACAGGTCCTCCGTACCGGCAAGCAACTCATGAAGGCTGTCGCTCACGCGATCGCGGTGCAGGGCCATTTCGGCGCGTTGGTGCTTTCTATTCATAGTCGCTCCTTGTCGCGGGTTGCTCAGACAGTCTTGCGGCTCGCCGCCAGACCGTGCCCACATTGTGGCCATTCCCGCCGCCGCGCGCCCGAGCTTTCGCAACCAGCCGTTAACCGATATTTCAGTGGCGCGCCGCTTGCTGAGGCCTCCCGGCACGGCGACGGCCAGACGTACCGTCCCCGAGTGCGGACGGCCTTTCCGCCCCCGCCAATTTCGTAAAAGTCCATTGCATTTCAGTGGCTTAACTTGACACCGGAACCCCTCTGGCGGCCACAATGTGTTTTTTGCAATGCGCTTCATCGGCCTCAAAAAAGGAACTGAACGCATGGTCTCTCCTTCCGCACTGCTCGCCGGCGCCGCCCCGCGGTTCCTGGCGCCGCAACCCCAGCCCATGACCGCCGAGCAGCAGGAATTGCGCGACGGACTGCTGGATCATCCCGCTCATATCGACCCCAAGTTTCTCTACGACGCGCTCGGCTCGTCGCTGTTCACCGCCATTACGCAATTGCCGGAGTACTACCCGACCCGCTGCGAAGCAGAGATCTTCACGCGGCACGGGCAGGACATCGCGCGCCACATCGGTCCGGTGCAGGCCATGATCGACCTGGGCGCGGGCGACTGCGTCAAGGCCGAGCGGCTGTTTTCCAGCCTGCGGCCGCGCCATTACGTCCCAATCGACATTTCCGCCGACTACCTCCAATCCGCGGTGCGGCGGCTGCGCCTGTCGTACCCGGACCTGCGGATCACGCCCATCGGCCTGGACTTTTCCCAGGCGCTGGCCTTGCCGGCGGATATCGGCGCCGAGCAGCGCCTGTTCTTCTATCCCGGCTCCAGCATCGGCAATCTCGACCCGCAAGCCGCGCTGGCCATGCTGCGGCGGATCCAGCGGCAATGCGCCGGCGGCGGGCTGCTGGTCGGGGTCGATCGCGTCAAGCCCAGGCAGGTGCTGGAACCGGCCTACGACGACGCCCTGCACCTGACCGCGGCCTTCAACCTGAACCTGCTGCGCCACGTCAATGACCTGCTGGGCAGCGACTTTGATGTCGATGACTGGCGCCATGTGGCGCTATTCAACAGCGACCAATCGCGCATCGAGATGCACCTGGAAGCGCGCCGTTCCGTCACGGTGGCCTGGCCCGGCGGCCAGCGGCGCTTCGCGGCGCAGGAGCGCATCCATACCGAGAACTCCTACAAGTTCACGCCCGAAGCCTTCACCGGATTGCTACAGCGCGCGGGATACCACGACATCCACCATTGGTCGGACGCGCGCGGCTGGTTTTCAGTATTCAGCGCGCGTGCCTGACACCGCGCCCCCTCAACCCGCCCCTGGAGGATCGCCATGGAACCTGCCTGCCTGCTGACCCACCCGGCCAACGGCCCCTATGCCGCCGGACAGGCCGGCCAGCACGACCGGTACGATGCCGTGCGTGCCACCACCGTGGCGCTGGCCGCCCCCCTGAGTCCGGAGGATTGTCAGGTGCAGTCCATGCCGGACTGCAGCCCGGTCAAATGGCACCTGGCGCATACCACCTGGTTCTTCGAGACCTTCCTGCTGACGCACTTCGATCCGGCCTGCCCCGTGTTCCACCCGCAGTATCGGATGCTGTTCAACTCCTACTACAACGCCATTGGCGCCAAGCATCCACGGCCGCAGCGCGGCCTGCTGACGCGGCCGCCGCTGGCCGACGTGATGCGCTATCGCCAGCACGTGGACCAGGCCATGCACGAGCTGATCGCGCGGCTGGGCGGCAACGATCCGGCCTTCGACGCCCTGCTGGAACTGGGGCTGAACCACGAGCAGCAGCATCAGGAACTGATCCTGACGGATATCAAGCACCTGCTGTTCGCCAACCCGCTCAAGCCCGCCTACGTCGCGTCGGGTTCGCCCGCGCTGCCACCCGGCACGCCCGCCGGCTGGACCCGCTACAACGGCGGCGTCGTCCGCATCGGCCACGACGGGCAGGGCTTCGCGTTCGACAACGAAGGCCCGGCGCATGACGTGCTGCTGGCTCCCTTCCACCTGGCCGACCGCCTGGTGACGCAGCACGAATACCTCGCCTTCATCCGCGACGGCGGCTACAAGCGGCCCGAACTGTGGCTGTCGCTGGGGTGGGAGCGGGTCTGCGCGGAAGGCTGGCGCGCGCCGCTTTATTGGGAAGGCCAGCGCGATGACTGGCGGGTTTTCACGCTGCGCGGCATGCAGGAGCTGGAATTGCAGGCCCCGGTCACGCATATCAGCTACTACGAGGCCGACGCCTATGCGCGCTGGGCACGGGTGCGCCTGCCGCGCGAGGCCGAGTGGGAGCACGCGGCGCGGCAACTGCCCGACGGCGCTTGGTCGAACCGCGCCAACCTGCTGGAAAACGGCCACCTGGATCCCCGCCCCGCCCCCGCCCGGCAGGGGAGCGGCCCGGCGCAGTTGTTCGGCGACGCCTGGGAATGGACCGCCAGTGCCTACGATGCCTACCCCGGCTTCAAGCCCGATGCCGGCGCGGTGGGCGAATACAACGGCAAGTTCATGTGCAACCAGTACGTGCTGCGGGGCGGCTCCTGCGCCACCCCGCGCGGCCACATCCGGCCCAGCTACCGCAATTTCTTCCCGCCGGAAGCGCGTTGGCAGTTTTCCGGCATTCGTCTGGCGCGGGATGCCTGACAGGGTGAATGCACGGTCGTCGCGGGCCGCCCACGGCCTGAACAAAAAAGGCCGCCACCCTACTTGCAATCCTAAAAAATTCCGTGCTAGAATTTCGTTCTTCGTTGCTTGGCTTTCATTGAATGCTGCGACGATAAGGATGGCGCATTAGCTCAGCCGGTTAGAGCGACGGAATCATAATCCGCAGGTCCCCTGTTCGAATCAGGGATGCGCCACCAGAATTCAAAAAAGGCCTTCACTTGCGTGAAGGCCTTTTTCCATTGGGGCGCCGGCACCAGGGGTGCGGACCAGGGGGGGACCGGGGGTGCGAACCAAAGCGTGCCGGCCCAGATCGAAGGCCGAGGGCTCGCCACCCCGACATCACTTTCGCGACCACGTTGCCTGCGGCCCGCATTTGGGCCCTTCACACATTTCCACATATTCCCCACATTTTTCCCGCATACCGGCGCGGTGCGCCCTTTTAGAATCTTCGCGCACCACGCCCACCACGCTCTCATGGGGAGAATCTGACATGCCTTCCAGCCGCATCCAGGCTCGGCGCCCCGCGCAAGCTCGCCGACCTGTCGCCCCGGCCGCCCCCCTGGCAACGCCTGGCCGCCAAGGCGTCATCATCAGCACCGGTATCGCTGGAATCGCCGCGCGCGCCGTGCTCGCCGCGATCCTGGGCCTGACCATCGGCCGCGCCTGTGCCGCGCAAGGCGGCGCGCAGGCGTCGAGCGTCAGCTACGCGCCCACGGCCGCGCAATTGCAGACCGTCGAGACGCTCAAGCAGGCCCCCATCGACGCCTTCGCGCCGGCGGAATTCGCCCGCGCCGGCAAGGCCCCGCTGCCCTATCGCCTGGTCTCGCCGGTTGCGCCTGAAAGCGGCAAAAAATACCCACTGGTGGTGATTTTCCACAGTTCGGGCGGCGTCGGCACCGACAACCTGCTGCCGCTGAACGCGTTCACCCGCGCCTTCGGCTCGGCCGAATCGCGCCGCGATTTTCCCGCCTATGTACTGGTGCCGCAGACACCAGGCCGCACCGCCAACTATGAAAAGGACCGCCATGGCGTGCGGGTCTCGAAGGCCGGCGCCGACCTGCCTGACGTCATGCGGCTGGTCGAGGACATCGCCCGGCACCATCCGGTCGACGCCAAACGGATCTATGCCGTCGGCTTCTCGATGGGCGCATCGGCCGCGCTGGACGCCGCCGTCGCCTCGCCCGGGCGCTTCGCCGCCATCGTCGCCATGTCGGGCGTGCCACCGGAGCGCTCGCTCGCCAAGCCGCTGGCGGGCGTCCCCACGCTGCTCGTCCATGGCACCGCCGACCAGGAAAATCCCTACGAGGGCAGCCGGATCTGGGCCGAAGCGCTGGCGGCCGCGGGCGGCCATCCGATCTTCGTCACCTACCAGGGCATGGATCACCGCATCGCGCCGGAGCTGCTGACCGCCAGGCCCTGGCGCGAATGGATGTTCCAGCAGAAGCTGCCTTGAGGCGGCGCGGGGCGTGATGCCCCGCGCCTCGCCTGCCACGATTATGGCTTGAACACCGTGTCGCGGCGCCGCCCGCCCCAGGTCGCGCACAGGCTGGCCACGAACGCGCCGATCAGCATGGAGGCAAAGCCCCACAGCGCCAGCGCCGCGGCGGCCTTGCGTGCCGCGTCGGCGGCCTCGCGCGCCTTGTGCTTGGCGTCGTCGGCGGCCTGCCGGGCCTGCTGCAGCGTCTGGTTCACGCGCTGCTGCGCGGCGGCGGCATCGATGCCCGCCTGCGCCGCGATCACCCGGGCCACATAGTCGCGGTCGGCCGGGGTCATTTCGCCGCGAGCCAGGCTCATGGCGACGATGCGACCGACTTCAGCGCGGGCCGCGGCGCGATCGCCGCCGGCATCGGGCCGTTCATTGCGCAGCAGCACGTCCGTGAAGTAATCGCCGGCGCCGTCCATGCCGCCCGCCGCGGCTCCCGCGCCAGCGGCGGCGCTTGCCGTCACCGCTGCGCCCGCGCCCGCCGCCACGGAAGCGCCGGCCTTGGCCGCGCCCGATGCCAGCGTGGCAATTGCCGAGCCCAGCAGGGCGGCGCTCACGACAGCGCTCAATGCCCACACCAGGAAGCCGTGCGCGGTGTCGCGGAAATAGACCTCGTCGCCATGCACGTCGGCCCATTTGGTGCGCAGCCGGCCGGCGACATAGCCGCCAACGCCATAGGCCACGATCTGGGTGAACAGCATCCAGGCGATCAGGCCGATGCCCGCCGTGGGCGCGGAGACGCCCTCCCCGCTCCAAGGCGAGATCGACAGGAAGCCCAGGCCGGAGCCGCCCGCGAATAACGCCAACGACAAGGCCGCGGCGATGACAGCGCCGGCGAATACCGCGGCCCAGGATACGGCGGACACCGCCGATTCCCTCACCGGCGGCACGCCGTCGTAGGGCCGGTTGGCCGAGAGTGCATTTTCCATGGTGATTCCTCGTTCACATTGCGCGCCGTGGCGCGGGACCGGACTGGCTCAATGCCAGAACAGCGCCAGCAGGATGATGATGGGAATGGGTACCCCCAGCAGCCATAACAGGATCGAACGCATGCAAGCCTCCTTGGAAGTGGGATCGGATTTGGTGGCGCTCAGGCCAGGTCGATCGTGCCCGGCGCGCGCGGATCGGGCGGCGGGACGACGTCGGGCTCGCCCGGATCGTCGGGCGCGTGGTTGGGATTGGGGCGCGGGTCGTCGGGCCGCGGTGGATCGCCGGGCAACGGCGGATCATCGGGCGGCACGTCGTCGGGCGCGTCCGGCGGGCGATGGTCGGGTGGGAACATGGCGGATCTCCTGGGCGCGCCTATCGCGCCAGCCCGCTGCTCAGCAACTGCCATGCCCGGCGCGCCGGCCGCCATTGGCCCGACGCAAAAAAGCCCTCCAGCGAGGGCTTTCGGGCATGGCCGGCCGGATATCAGGACCTGGACGGCTTGCCGTCCTTGGCGGAAGTCCCGGCGTTCGGATCGCTATTGCCCAGGAATTCCACCACGGCGGCCTTGCCAGCGGCGGAGGCCTCGTCCTGGCTGGCATAGCGCCGTTCGGAATAATTGGTGCTGCGCACATTGCCGGTGTCGGGATCCAGCAGGGTGATGATCCAGGCGAATTCGCCCGGCAGCAACTGCCTGACCTGCAGTGTGGCGCGCGTGCCCGGGCGGAGTCGTTGCGGCATTTCGCGATCTGGAGAGTGGGTGGACGCCGCCATCGTAGCGCAAAGCGCGGGCGCGGCGGGGGCGGAAAAATGCTGCGCCGCACACCGATTTCATGCTGCACGGTGCGCGGCAAAAACGCCACAGCACGCGCCCGAGCCAGGAAAACCCTAGCGCCACACCCCCGCATACAGGCGCACAATCAGACTAAACGTAGCGACGTAGTGACAGACCGCAGTAGCGGCGCCGCATCCCTTTAATCAGGCGAGGACGGAGACATCATGACTTACGTAGCAGTGGTAATCAGCTGTTTGATGGTTGTGGGTATCGTCGCGTTGGTGGTTCAAACGATACAGAGCGCGGGACCCGAGCCGTGGCTGAAAATATCGGCGGCGATCGTCAGCTCGCTGTTCGCCTCCCTGTTGCTCATTCCGCTCGGCTACGCCGTGGCGCAGACCATCGTCCTGGAATGAGCCGACGGGTTCCTCCGGAATCCCCGTCAACCGATGAGCCAGGAGATTGCCACGGGGCTACTTGCCCCGGGCAGGCCTGCCGCGCGTCGCCGCCCAGCAGATCAGCGAGCCGGCGGTGACCATCGCCACGCCTTGCCAGAATGTCATGGTCAAGCGCGTGGACAGCCATATGGCCGCAAAAAAAGTCGACAACACGGGCGTGAAGTAGGACGCCGTGGCCAGCAGCGTCAGATTGCCGCTGAGAATGCCCACGTTCCAGAGCGCGTAACCGGCCGCCATGGCGCCGCCCGTCACGCACAGCTCGAGCACGGCGGGCCAGGCGAACGGCAGCGCCGGCTCGGCGCTGAATCCGTATTTGATCCACAGCACGGCCGCGGTCAGCATGAAGAACAACGCCACGCCGTTCTTGCCATCGGCGTAGCGTTTCGTGACGTTGCAATAGAAGGCCCAGATGACGGCGCCGCTGAACGCCAGACCATAACTGAGGGGATTGCTGGAGACATTGGCCGCCACGCGCGACCAGGAAACGCCGCCGTCGCCGCCGACCACCCAGACGATGCCGCACAGCGACAGCGCAATGCCCGGCAGCACCCAGACGCTGGCGCGCTGGCCGTTGATCAGGATCGCCAGGATGACGGTAAAGCACGGCCACAAGTAATTGACGATCCCCAGCTCGATCGCCTGGCCGCGGTTGGCGGCGAATCCCAGCGACAGCGACAGGCAGATTTCATAGGCCACGAACAACAGGCTGCCGGAAACCAGGTAGGGGCGCGGGAATGAACGCACCCGCGGCCATCCCAGCAACAGGACGAGAAATGCCGAACCGACCGTATAGATCAGGGCCGCGCCGCCGATCGGCCCGAAACGCTCGCTGACGCCGCGAATCAGGCCGACGACGGTGCCCCAGAGCACCACGGCCATCACTCCCATCAATGTCGCCGCATTGCGGCTGGGGGCAGATTGCATTGCTTTTTTCCGATTTCCCGAAGTCCATCCCGGGCGCCGCGCCATGGCGTGCGCCCAAAACGACGCAGTGTAGCGAAAACGGAAAACCCGCCGCGGGAGGGCCGGCACGGCAATTGCGGGCCGACGCGGCGCGACCGATCGAATATCAACAAGAAGGAGATCTCGCCGCATGACCATCTCTGTACGCAGGCTGAGCGACGTGCTCGCCACCACGGCATCCGGCCGGCTCTACCGGATCGAAGTGTTCTCGCACGCCGACCCGCGCACGGGGCCGCCCATCACGGTCCACTACATTCTCAGGACCTCGGAGGGAGAGCGCGTGATCGCGTTGGGGGAACGGCGCTATCGCCTGAAATCGGGCGAGGTGCTGACCGCCCTGCCGCCCGCCGCCGTGCCCCGCCACGGCGCCTGATGCGCCGGGCGCGGCCGCGTCAACGCTCGTCGGACGCGACCCGCCGCTTGCCCAGACCCTTGGCCCGGTACAGCGCGACGTCGGCCCGCTCCAGCAACTGCAGCATGGTGACGCCCGAATCCGGATAGACGGCGATGCCAACGCTGGCCGAGACCGCGACTCGGATCTTGGGGTAGGGCAAAGAGAGGCTCTCGACCAGGGACTCGGCCACCGCCTGTGCGTTTTCCTGGTTGGCGCCGAGCAGCAGCACGGCGAACTCGTCGCCCCCGAGCCGCGCCGCCACGTCCGAAACGCGAATGGCGGTGGCCATGCGGTCGGCCGCTTCCTTCAGGACGGTATCGCCGGCGGCATGCCCATGCAGGTCGTTGACCGCCTTGAAACCGTCCAGATCGATCGCCAGGATCGCGAACGTCGCGCCGCTGCGCTGCGCCACCGCCAGCTCGCGCAGCACCAGCTCGCCGAACAGCACCCGGTTGCACAATCCAGTCAGGGGATCGTAGTGCGCCAAGTGCTGCGCATGCGCCAGCATCCGCGAGGCCTGCAGCAGCGCCGTGCCGACCTCCTCTGCCTCCTTGACCCGCGTGCCAGGCAGTTCGACGGTGCGGCCTTCGCCCAGCGCCAGAGCCGGGCCGACCAGCCCCTGCACCGCCGACGTCAGCCGATTGGCCAGCCGCAGGGCCAGCCACAACCCCAGCCCGAACGCCGCCACCGTCCCCAGCGCCAGCCAGGCGATCGAGCGGTAAAGGTCGGTCGTCACCAGCGTCATCGGCGCGCCCGCCGCCACCGTCCAGCCGGTCAGGCCCGAGCGGCTGAACGCGGTGTAGACCGGCGTGCCTTCCTTGGTGGTGGACTCCAGCGAACCCTCGTTCTCCAACTGCACCGCGCGCGCCAGCGTCGGCACCGCCTTCTGGCCCACGAATTTCTCGGGATCGCGCGTGCGCGCGATAATGGTGCCGTTCTTGTCCAGCACTGCAGCCACCCAACCGTCCGGCAGCCCGCGCCGCCCCAGCACGTTGCCGATGCGGTCGGGCGAGAGGCCCACGTTCAGGCTGTAGATGACCTCGTCGCCACGCACCACCGGCACCCCCAGCGCGATGGTCGGCGTGCCGCTGAGCGCGCCGATGAACAGGCTGCTCAGGACGGGTTCACGCGCGCGGAAAACCCGCGCCAGCTCCTGCGACACCCCCGAAGACGGCAAGGGCGTGCCGTAGGGCACCATGGTGTTGACCACCTGGCGGCCCTCCTTGTCGGTCAGCACGTAGCTGTCGACGATCTGGAACTTGATGGCTTCGCGGGCGCGCTGGTGGAATCCGCCCAGGTCGCCCCCCACCAGGTCGGGGGACGACGCCAACATCTGCAAGCCGGCTTCGACGCCGGTCATTTCCCGGTCGAGAATCGCGGTCAGGTTGCGGGCCAGGAAAATGGTGTCGCGGAATATCCGCTCTTTCTGGATCAGGTAGCTTTCATAAACGGCGATCGAAGACACCGCCAGCGCCGGCGCAATACAGGCGAACACCAGCACCAGCAGTCCGGTTCGCATCGAATACCGGAGCTTCGGGCGGACCCGCGCGGCGACCAGGCTTTCGCCGTCAGCCATATTATTTTTCCCTGCCGCGCATTTGCACGGGGCAAAACGCTTGCCGACACTGCACCCTCTGACCCATTGCGCCTCTCCTGGAACAGTCATCCGGGCCGACGGCCCGAGGGGACGGAAAACCAGAAATTATTGCAGAACCAGACCGCAGCACACCATCCATCGCCCCGACGGCGCCGGAAAAAAAGCGCCCTGAAGGTGGAAAAAATCGCGTCCCCAATTTACCTCAAAAACAAAGCCGAGAAACCATTTCATTATGCTCGAGCACCTGCCGGCGTATTGCCGCCGGCGTCGCGTCCACTTCCGCCGCCGAATTGAAATATATCGGCCGGGCATGGTCGCAATATTCAATCCCGGTCCGCGGGGGGAGCGACCCGCACCCAGCCAGACTTAAGCCGATCAGCCACGACATCGTCATCGCTGCGAGCCACTTTTTCCTGCACATCCCTGGCCTCCTTGCGGGCCTGGCCCGCCCGCGCCTGGAGGCGGGCCTCACTGTCCGAGCGTTCCTGCGCCCGGCCCATGGCCCGCCCCCGCCAATACACCCCGGCGACGGCGGCCAGCCCCGCCAGCACTGCCGCCACCACGCCGAGGCCCCGCTTAATCCACTGTTGCAACATGCGCCGTGCTCCTGTCGGACCGCGTCCGGATGGCCGTCACGGCCTGCTGGTAAAGGCCGGCCCAACTGTCCGGCTTGGGCTTGCCCGGCCGCCAGGTGCGCAGATACAGCGCCCAGGCCGCCTGCGTTTCGCCGACCGGCGGCAGCGCCTTCGGATCGGTCCAGAGCAGCAGCCGCGCAACGCCGGCGGCCAGCACGTCGTCGTACTCCAGCGCCGCATAGATCGCATCCGGATCGCCCGCCACGCTGCGCGCCTTGCACAGCGTGGCCAGGTGATCCCTGCTGGCCGCGTGCAGGAACACGCCCCACACGCCGCCGCGGCTGGCGCGGGTGCCCTTCTCGAATTGCCAGAAACCGCGGGCGGGCCCGCCGATCTGGCGCCGGTGCACGAAGCGGCTTTCCTGCAGGCCGATGGCCAGCAGCATGCAATCCGCCGCGGGCGTGTTCATGCGAGCGGGCAACAGCGCCATCGCCGGCCGCAGCGCGTCGTCCATGATCTGGTCAAGCGTCATGCCTGCCCTCCTTGTCTGCGTGGGTTTCCATGCCCAGCGTCTTGCGTCGGATCTCGACCGCCCAGTCCACCAGGTCCTGGTTCTGCAGCTTGGCGGTCAGGCGCAGGTAAGCGCCCAGCACCCACCAGGCCGGCAATCCCGCCAGCAACATGCACGGGCCGAGCACATAGAACATGGCCAGCAGCCCGTCCTCGCCCAGGCCCGTGCGCTGCGCCATCCAGTAGGCCGAGGACATCAGGTCGGGCATCCAGGCGATCATGCCGATCGCCAGCAAAGGCCCGAACAGAAATGAGCTGACCACCGTGCAGGCGGTGCGCGCGACGAATTCGCGCGGCGTGCGCGGCGGCATCAGCAACATGCCGATCAACGCCGCCATCGCGGCCGGCATGCCGAAAGCCAGCGCAATTTTCAGGGCGGCCCAACCGCCCAAACCCGTAGATGCCGGTTCCATGGTTACACCGCTCCTGTCGACGGTGCGCATTGCTGCCTCCCGTGAACATCACGGGCGCCGCAGGGGCGCGCCGGATGGACCAATTCAAATGTGGATGACGCTGCCGTCCGTTTGCCGCAGGCATTGCCAGGACCGGCATACGTTCTGCCGTTGTCTATTGCCTTTCTCCTATGCCCGGGACACGCAGGCCGAGTCGGCCTTCCTGAGCCGCCATGCCAGTCAGCGACAGGCGGAACCCGACAAAAAAAGCTCGCCAAGGCGAGCCATGATTTGCTTGCGCCGGTCAAATGGGCTCAACAGGCCACTCGATCTGCGCGGGGTAGTGGGTCTGCCCGGAGACGCGGTTCAGTTGCACCCGATACGCCTTCCATGCCGCCAGCGCGGTTCTTTCGGCATCCGTCGCGACGCCAAGATCCACAGCATCCGACAGGGGGGCCATTCGCAGTCCGGCGCGCTCCAGCAGAAAATCTCGTCGAGCGCGTGCCGCAGCCTCCAGTTGCTCCTTCGTTAGCGATTCCGGCGGAGCGGCGAGGGAAGGGTTCGGAATGTCTTCGGCGGCCCAACGGCCCTCCACAATCCGGTAACGCTTGCCCTCTTCGATGAGCGCAGGCGGGGCCATATCGATGGAACCGCCCGGCATCAGGAAGACGCCGGATTCCAAGGGGGACTCGTCTGCGGTGACCTGGCCCACGTAGTAACCCTCATGATTCAGTTGCGAAACCATTTTTTCCATGCGATATCTCCTTAGTATTTGATGCAGGCGAACAGTGCTAGGTTGCGTGGGCGAACGGACGCCAGCGCCGCCGAGGTACCCAGAGTCGTGTACGACCAGCCCGCCAGGAAGGAACCAGAGCCGCTGGTGATGTCATAGCCTTCCGTATAGGCATCGCCCACCTTGAACGAGACGCTCCCGTTATCGGTGCTGAAACGCCACTCACCGTTCTGGGACAGATACGGGAAGGAAGGATTGCTGACCGCTCCGATCACGCGGGAAGCACGCTGGCTGGATCCCAATTGGCGGCCGGCGTCCGCCCCCCGTCCGTCGTCCCATCCCCGCACGAACTCGCCGCGCAGATCGGGCAAGACGATGTACGCACCCGTGGTGCTGCGCGTGTTCATCGGATCTGCGGCGTTGGTGCAGCGGTACCCCACCGGCGCGGTCGCGTTCAATGCATCGCCGCAGTAGATGGCCGACGCCAACGCTCCATAAGCGCTGACAGACGCTGCGGCGCCATTGGCCCGCATCCATCCATAAGGCACTTTCGAAAAGGGGAAGTAGGCGATCTGGCCGCACAGCGGCGAGCGATAACCGGTATGGATGGCAGAAGAACCCCAGATCCAGACCTCACTGCATTCGGCGACGATGATGGGGCCGACATCCTGCGTGGGAAGCGCATTGATCGAATACACCCGCGGGAAGTTGCCGCTCACGAACGCGGTCGTCGCGATCCTCGTGCTCTTATCCGCCGCCGCCGGCGTCGGCGCGGTCGGTGTCCCGGTCAGCGCCGGCGACGCCGCCAGCGCCGCCACGAACTTGGCCTGCAGCGCCGCCAGGTCGCCGTCGTCCAGCACGTCCTGGCCGGCCTTGTCGGCGATGTACTGGCCGATCATGGCAGCCACGAACGCAGCCTGGCGCCAGACGGTGTTGAGTTCCTTCGATTTGGCCGTGCCGGCCGAGAAGCCGCCCAGCCGGGCGGCCAACGCCTGGTAGTCGGCGGGCGCGAGCACATTGGCGCCGGGAACGGTGCCGAAGGGAAGAATCTGATTGATAGCCACGGAATGTCCTTATTCAACCGGCAAAAAGCGAACCCCAGAGTCCGCCGTCGAACCCGGAGATGTAGTGGTTTTGAACGTCAAAACCGAACAGAGGCCCCTCTTCCGAGGGGATGACGTAGTAACTGATGCGCACGCCTTCCGGCTTGAGCGGGATGTATCCGCCGGTCAGCAGCGCCAGGAACAGCGCGGACGGCGGCGCGCCGGCGACGCCGATATCCACCGACATGTCGCCGTTGTCCTGGATGAACACGTGCGTGCCGCCACCGAAGATGCGGTCCAGGATGGCGGCCGAAGTCTCCAGCGTGCCGTCCCAATGATTCGCCCCGATCTTGGCCCGCAGCAGCAGCCGGTAGGTATCGTCGTCCAGCTCGGTCAGGCCGCTGTCCGGATCGAACGGGCCTTGCCACACGCCCTGGTCGAAGCCCAGGCCGTCGATGTCGTGCGAGAAATACACATTGGAGATCGGCGTTCTGACCTTCCGGTCCAGTCCCACCCAGCGTCCCACCGCATCGAGCTGGGCGCCAATGGCCAGGTCCAGGTCGAACGCTGCCGGCATGCTGCCGTATAGCTCGCGCACGCCCGCCGCAGCGTCGCACAGCGCGGCCACGGTGGCCTTGAACCGGGGCTTGGCGCGGTGATAGGCCGACAGCCGGCCGATGTAGTCGTCTGTGTTGGCCATATCAGGTCACCGTGAGTTTCACGTCGTCCGGCGTCGCCGCGGCGGCTTCGTTGAAGGCCAGCGACACGTCGGGCGCGCCGCTGCCCGCGGGACTGCGCAGGGTCAGGCCGGAAATCTTGAACGTGCCATTGCCTGCCACGCCATTGGCGGCCGAGATGGCGTCGGCCCACTCCACCGACGCGCTGGCGCCGCCGCCGATCGGAACGCCATTGACGTAATCCGCCACCGCCCGCTGCACCGCGACGCCGATGGCGGTGGTATAGCCGGGCAACGCCCGCAGTTGCACGTCGACCGCCAGCGGCACGATCGTGGGCCGGAAGAACCGGATGCGGTGCGCGATGCCGTAGATATCCGTCACGACCACCGTGGTGGTGCCATGCGTGCCCGTCCCGGGCGTCTTCTTGGCGGCGATGGCCTGGGCGATCAGCGCCGCGTCGCCGCCGTCGACCACCAGGGCGATGCTGTGCGGCGGCAGCCCATGGGCGTCCGCCACCGCGCCATCGTTCTCGAAGGCCGCGTGGCGCAAGACTCCCGGCACCGACGCAACCGCGCCGATGGTGCCTTCGAGCACGCTGCGCGACGGCAGCGCCACGGAACGGGCCTGCCGCACGCGCAGGGCGGCGTCGCTCTCGACCGGCGCGCCCGGCGTCGCGGCGGCCGGATTGGTGACGGACTGCCAGCCCAGCGTCGGCGTGCCGATCTGGTTGATAGTGCCCGCCGGGGCGGTCACGGCGCCCAGCGCCTGGCTCCGGGCGGTGACGGTGATCTCGCCGCCCGGCGGAATCGTCACGCTCGCCGGCAATTGCCAACGGCCGCGGTTGGCATCCATCGCCACCCCGTCGATGATGGTGACGCCGCCCTGCCCCACGATGCGCAGGTCCACCGAGGACCGCGTCGCCGCGCCGCGCACCAGGCCGTTGATCTTCACGTTGCTCGACAGCGCCGCGTTGGCTGCGGTGGCAGGCGAGAAAGCGTTATAGACGCTGATCGCCGCCGAGTTGGCCTCGTGAATGGCGAGGGCAAACACGGCCAGTAACTGACCGTCCTGGCTGTCCGCCTCCAGGTACGTATCCGCGCCGTAGATGCCGCGATATTGTTCCTTGAAATACTGCAGCACCTCGCCATAGCTCGGCGCACGGATGCCCGCGGCGTCGATGACCGGGGCTGTGGAAAGAATCGTCATAATGCCGCCTGCACAGTGGCCGTGCCGAAAAGGGTTGAAATGGATGCCGTCACGCTCAGGCCGCGGGTTTGCGGGTCGAGCCGGCTCGAATACTCGGCCAGGTCGGTGACGCCGGCGGTGCCCAGGATGCGCTGGCGGATGGCCCAGTCGTAGCTGGCGCGGGGCTGCTTGCCCAGCACTTCGCCGTTCCAGGGCATGCCTTCGGTCGCGTCCAGGAACCACTCGCCGCGCGCCAGCATCAGCCGGGTCTTGACCGCTTGCGCCACGGCCTCGGCCGAATCGCGGTGGAAATCGGCCCGTGCCGAGCCGAATGAATAGTCGCCATCGGCGTCCAGTTTTCGGTAACGCATAGGAATCCTCAGTTGGGTGGCGTGGTCACCGCGTTGGCGCCTTGCGCGGTATGGGTATGGGTGTCATCGACCCGCTTGCCGTTGGCCAGGATCTGGCCGATCACGTTGAGCACGCCGGTGATCTGGGCGGTGTTGCCCTGGCCGCCGCTGCCCACCAGTCCCGCCAGATAGCTGAGCAGGCCGTTCACCAGCACCTGTCCGGAAAACTCGGACACCGGCGCGACCACGTCGAAGCCGCCCGGCGCCACGATCTTCACCTTGCCGGCGGCCGGGTCCAGCTCCAGGAAAGTCGAGCCATCGTCACTGCGCAGTTGGGTCGCGCTGGTGCTGACCGCCGGCAGCACACGGGGTTGCGAGCGCACGCCCACGTAGACGAAGCCGTCGGACAGGTCATGCATGCGCATCTCGGTCTGGTCCTGCACCTGGCCAGACAGCCACCAGGCGTCGATGCAGCGCGAGGCAAACACCACCAGGCACTCATCGCCCGGCTTGACCGGAAAGGTCAGCGTGCAATTGCCGCCCGATGGGAAATACACGGGGCAATCCACCAGCAGCGGCAGCGCCATGCTGTGCTGCCGGCCCTCGGGCGTCTTGACCCGCGCGCGGATGGCCGGTTGCGCCGTGCACGTCATCGCCACCGGATCGAAGGCGCCGATGATCGCCGGCATGGCGGTCCAGGTCTGCGCCAGCGCGCCATGCAGCGCCGCGCCGATCGCGGCTTGCGGATCGTTCAAAGTCTCAAGTCGGTTCATGAATCTTCCTGCTGAGATTGGACCTGGCCGTGCGCTACTTGACGACGGCGGCAGGCTGGGCGGCGTCGCCCTCGGCGCCGGCCCGCCCCAGGTCGCCGGGAAACAGGGTGGCGTCGGTGGCCAGGCAAAGGACCTCCGTGTACCACTCGTCGCCGCGTGTGTTGCCGCGGTGCTCGACTTCCATCACGTAGTAGTAGCCATCGCCGCTGATGCGGCGCTGCTCGCTGCGATCGATTTCGTTCGCGCCCTTGCCCTCGGAGCGGGCCTGGAAGCCATACTCGGCGATCCGGCTGTTGTCCAGATTGACCAGGCCGCCCACGCGGATGCTGGGATTGAGCAACATGCGCAGCTTGATGCCCTTCTCGGTCTGCTCCGGCATGCCGACCAGGCCGCTGTCGTGCGACAGCACGGGCACCGAACCCGGCACATAGGCGGTTTCGGGAACCACCACCACCTTGCCGTCCTGGATGCTCCACAAGGTGTTCGCACTGCCGCAGACATCCTGCAGGTAGTCCCGCACCATGCCGGACATGACGGCCCCGCGGATCGACTTCTTGCCGCCCAGGTCGGGCACGTAGCCCTGGCGCACGCCGTAGGGGTTCATGGCCGAGCACAGCAGCCGCACCTTGTCGGCGCGGTCGCTGCCCTTGGGCACGGTGGCGTTGACCACCGCAAAGTTGTAGGCCTTGTCGCCATCGGCCGCGGTGATTTCCAGCACGGTCTCGGTGTCACCCGAGCCGCCCCATTTGGCGCGCACCACGTTGCCGTGGAAGATCACGCCGTAATTGCCTTCATAGCCGGCCTGCAGCACCACTCGGGTGAATTCGCGCTGCGCCAGGCTGGCGGTTTCACGGCTGGCGTTCATCACCTTGATGGTGGCGGTGTTGGGGGACTTGGCGTCGTTGCGCTTGATGCCGAAGCTGAAGCTCAGCGCCGACAGATCCAGCGCCTCCTCGTCGCCGACGATCAGCGACACCTTCCGGCCCCACTGGCGCACGCCCTCATCGTCATCGACCGGATCGCCGTATACGGCGATCGGCTCCATTGTGGTCGTGTCCGCCATGTCAGTCCGCCACCCAGTAGAGCTTGGCGCCACGGCCCAGGTCGGTGGCCGTCGGCGCGTCGTCGGGCGACTCCGCCCCGGTCACGCGCAGGCCCCCGGCAAAGCCCAGGTGCCGGTATTGCCCCAGCAGGTTCAGGCCCGTCACCAGCGGAATGCCGGACACCAGCGGCTGGCCGAGGTCATCGGCCACGTCCAATATCCAGCCCTCGCGATACTGCAGCGTCAGCCGGTAGTCGTCACCGCCCAGCGAGATGGCGAACACCTGCGGAATCGGCGACAGAGGTATCTCGAAGTAGTTCATGCGGATCTCCTAGTTCCAATGCAGCGAGCCGCCGTTGGGCGCGGCCGCGGGCCGGGACGCTTTCACGCCCAGGTTCTGCCTGTCCGCGGTCTTTTCCTTCTCTTTCTGGTGCGCGTAGGGCGGCAGCGAGGTGCTGCGGGTCTGCGCCACGATCACTTCGCGCAGCGTCACGGTCGCGAACACGGCGCCGGAGGTCTCCCGGCTGTTCTCGACCGCGATCTTCTCGATCAGCATGCTGCTGTAGCGGCGCCGGCTGGTGATCACATCCACCGGCTCGCGCGACTCCTGCAGATTGAGCAGCTGCGAATAGATCGCGGTGGCGTAGTCGTCGGCGGCCGCCTTGCCATTGGCCACGTCCCTGGCCCGGGCGCCGCGCAATGCCTCGTACGAGGCATTGCTCCAGGCACACTTCATGGTCAGCGACAGCGGCAGCTTGAAGGCATGGTCGCTGATCGCCGAGCGGCCATAGGGGCCCGACTCCACCGGATGGCTGGTGATCTTGAGCGTATCGTCGTGCGACTCGGTGATGGTCGCCTGCACCACGATGTCGCCGATCTTCTTCGACAGCAGGCCCACCATGTCGGTGCCCGTGAAATTCGTGTCAGTCATAGGAACCCTGCAGGTTGCGCGTCAGGTCGGCATTGACCCGGCTCTGTTGATTGGCCACGGCCGCTCCGGTCGCGCCAGGATCGGCCGACCCATTGACGTAGATGGTGGTGGTGGCATTGACCGACACCGGCGCGGCGGCGGCCGGCGGCGCCAGCGCGGCGCCACCCGCTTCGCCAAGCGCGAAACCGGAGTGGTAATCCCGCCACGGCTCGATCCGGGCACCGTCCATGGGAGGCGGTTGCCAGATGCCTGCGGCCCCGTCGACACGCGGCTCCTGCTGCCCGAGACCCACACCCCTGTCGCCTTGCAGCGACTTCAGCGTGCCGTCCCCGAGCGTGCTGGGATACAGGCCCAGCCCCACTCCCGCCGCCACCGGCGATATCGCCACGCCGCGGGCCAGGCTCTTGGCGCCGTCGACGATGCGGCCGATCCACGAACTGGCGGAGGCCCACAGTGACTGCCCCCATTGCAACGCGGTGGCGCCGGCCGCCTTGACGCTGTCGACCACGAGCGCGCCGCCGCGCGCGGCCATATTGCCCATCCAGGACCAGACCGCGCTGGCCATGTTGCCCATCTGGGTGACGGCCGTCCGTCCCATCGAGGTCATTCTGCCGAACACGCCGCCCACGAAATTGCTGGTCGCCGTCCAGGCACGGCTCACAAAGCCGCTGATCCGGCCAGGCAGCGCGGCCAGCTGCGTGCCCAGCCCGCCGATGATCGAGCGCATGCCGCCCAGTCGCGAGACCAGACCCATCAAGGCCCCCACCACGCCACCGCCGCCCAACATCAGGAAGCCGCCGACCAGCACCAGGAGCTGCGAACTCAAGCCCCCGGTCAGCCCGTCGAGCCAGGTGATCAGGCTGATCACCGGCCCCAGCAACGACATGATCGACAGCACGAAATTGCCGACCTCGCCCAGCCGCTTGCCGGCCGTCTGGCCGTTCTCCTTGAACCAGGCCGAAATGCCGTCGAGCGTCTCCTGCAGCTTCGGGCCCATCGTCAGGAGCGCCTGCGCGAACATCGCGTTGACGGAGCCGCTCAATTCACGGATGGTGCCCATCAACTGATGGGCGCGTTCACCGGCCGCCTCGACGGTGCTGTTTTCCTGGGCATCGCGCTGCACCGACAGGCGCTGCCCGAACTCGGGATCGCGCAGGGCTTCCATGACGCCTGGTTCCAGCCCCAGGCTCTGGCCCGTCGCCCGGGCCTGCGCCGGATCCATGCGTTTGAGCGCGTCGCTCAGCTCCAGCATCAGGTCGGCGCTGTTGCGCTGGGCGCCCGCGCCATCGCTCGACGAGATGTGCATCTGTTCCAGCAGCGCCGCGATCCTGGGATCGTCGCGCACGTTGCGGTGCAGCGCCTGGGTACTGCTGCGCATCGCTTCGACGGAGACTCCGAAGTCCTGCGCCACCGCCTCCAGCGCCCGCATGTCCCGGCCCGATGTGCCGCCCAGCTTGGCGGCGAAATAGCCTTGCTCGAACTGGGCGATCTTGTTTTCGGCGAAGTCGACAACGCTCTTGGCCCGCCCCGCGAACACCGCCAGCGCGTCGGCCAGGCTCTGCTTGCGCGAGTCGCCGATCGCCTGCTTGAGGTCCTTCAGGTCGTCCTTGTCGATCTTGAATATGCCGATCAACCCCGACGGGTCGATGGGCACGGTTGTATTAGCCATTTTTTTCTGCCATGTGGCGGCGGTACGCTTCCGCCTTGTTGTCTGCCCGCACCGACAACGCGTCGTTCAGCAGCGCGATGTCGGCCAGGTCCAGGGTGCCGTCCTTGAGGGACTCGTACTTGCAGAGCCCCTCGAGGACTGGCGCCAGCAACCAGTCCTCGCCACCGGGCAGGCTCTTCAGCCAGCCTGTGTCGCCTCGGGGCTGCCGGTCTGGCTGGTAAGCAGCCCTTGAATAAAAGGCCCGAGGCTTGCCACGATGACGCGCACCGCCAGCGGCAGCATCACCGCCAGGTCGATGTCCTGGAACATCGGCACGCGCTGGCTTGCCGACCAGATGGCGGTCCAGCCATGCTCCTGCCGGCGCTGGACCACCTGCATGCAGGTGTCCAGCACATAGTCGGCGTCCTCGTCCTTCATCGCCGCCAGGCCGTCGGCCAGCGGTTGCAGGACATCGGCCATGCCGCCCGGATCCTCGGTGATCCCGCGCCCGCCCGCCGCGAGGCGGACGAACACGGGGATCAGCGTAGGAACGATCGGAGCGATGCGGCGCGACACGTGGAACTGTTGCTTGGCGCTCAGTTTCCCGATGGAGTACCGGTGGCCGTTCAGATCAAGTTCCTGCGACATGGCTTAGTAGGTTCCCAGGATCGTGTCGATCTTCGCGGCGTCGAAGGTCCACTTCACCACGTCGCCGTCCTTCTTGTAGGTCAGGTCGGGCTTCTTGCTGAAGGCGCACGAACGGCACGCCGTCACGTCGCCCGTGGCCGGGTTGGTGATGGTGATCAGGTTCTTGCCCCACAGGCGGCTGTCCAGCGACTGGGCGTCGTACAGGGCCTGCAGCTGGGCGTTGACGGGCGAGGTCTTCAGGTAGCTCAGCGTCACGGTGCCGCTCTTGTCGGCGCGCAGCGTGTGCATGACCTCGCCATCGGCGCCCACCGTCATGGCGCTTTTCTCGGCCTTGGCGGCGATGGCGATGCCCTCATCGGCCACGCCCGAGCCGGAGCCCAGCGAAATCGCCCCGCCCGGGCCCACGAGACTGGCGCTGATATCAGCGAACGAATAGGTAGACATCTGCTACTCCTGATTAGCGGTTGACCGTGACCAGAACGTCGACGGTATGGATGGCGCCGGCTTCCTTGGCGGCGACCTGGAACGGGACGGCCTTGCGCGCTTCGCGGTCGGCCTGCGACTGGGTGGCGATCGCCGGCGCGTAGACGTAGTAGCCCTTGGCCAGCGTGTCGCCCTGCTTGAGGGCGCCGAAGCCGGCCGAGTTCCACACGCCCGGGGCCAGGTAGCCGTTGTTGACGGCGGCCTCGCACGCGGCCTCGATCACCGAGGCGATCAGTTGGTTGCCGGCGTCGGTCTGCGGCACCTTGGTCGGGCTGGTGTACAGCAGGTTGTAGACGTCGGTCTGGACGCGGTTGCGGAACCAGATCGCGTTGTAGACCGAGTCGATGAAGATGCCGCTGGGCGTCACGCCGTACTGGATGATGGCCGTGTCGTTGTCGTAGTTGACGAACACGTTGCAGTTCTTGGCTGCCAGCGTGTCGGCCTGGCTGCTGCTCAGGGTCTCGGCGACGATGCCGGGCTCCTGCTTGTACATCAGCGTGATGGTGGTGTTGTTGGCGTTGAAGTTCACCGTCAGCAGGCGGCCCAGCAGCGAGGCCACCGCGTACGGGCTGGCGCTGGAGAACTGCACGATCGAGTACTTGTACTTCAGCGCCTTCAGCTGACTGGCGATGTCCTCGTGGTGGGTCGGGTCCAGCACCTGCGGCGCCTGGGTCGACACGCCGTACAGGTGGCGCTGGTCGGCCTCGATCAGGCCGGCCACGGCCAGGTGCTGGGCGTCGGTGATGTCGGCATCGGCGAAGGCCAGGCCCAGGAACTTGTTGGCGAAGCGGTCCAGGAACAGCGACACGGCGTCCACCGGGGTTTCGGCGACGATGCCGGCGACGGGCGCCGAGGCCTTGCCCGCGGTCAGGCCCAGCATCGACGAGATGTCGGTGCCGGCGCCCGCGGCCGTGGCGTAGCCCAGCGTCGAGGTCGCGCCCGAGGTGTTAGAGGTCACGACGAACTGCGAGCCGTTCCACAGCACCGAGGCCGACGCCAGTGCCGTCGAGATGATCGACGCGACCCCGTTCAGGTTGGTGGCGCCGGAGAAGTCCAGGCCATTGACCGTCTTGGCGGTGCCGTCGACGGTCAGCGTGAAGGCGCCCGCGGTCACCGCGGTCCATGCCGACATCTGCTTCTCGGCGGCCGACAGCACGGCGCCGCGCAGCGTGGCCGAGGTCGCGCCCTTGGCCCAGCGGCCGATGTACAACTGCGAGGGCTGGGGCGTCTGCTGGAAGTACAGCAGGGCCGCGCGATATTCGGGCGCGCTGGTGCCGAAGTCGGCGGCGACGGCGTCGATGCCGCCATAGGAGCGCATGCGCTCGCCGGTGTCGATGACCGCGGACGAGCCCAGCAGCAGGGCGGTGTTCAGGCTCGCGCCCTGCGCCGCGAGCGGCGACATGTTGATCGTGACGTTGATCAGGCGTGATACCGGCAATCCATTAGCCATGGTAAATCCCTTAATCTGCAAGGTGGTTGATGTTGTCCGTCGGGGACAGCGACGCGGCATGCGTCGTGACTTGCGCCGACAGGAGATTCAGGACCGGATAGCTGCGCGTGACCCGGCGCGCAAAACGCAGGGTCATGTCGAACTGCCGTATCCACTGCTGATTCACCAGTTCGTGCATGGCCACGATCGGCCCCGCGCCGCTCACCGCCATGCCTTGCGCCAGCAAGGGCTCGCGGTTCTGCGGCACGGCGGCGCCGTCGCGCAGCAGCGCCGCGTGGCGCAGCGCGCGCGGCCCGAACATCGAGCAAAGCACCTCGATGTGTTCGTGCCGAACGTATGAATCAGATCCTTCTCCGGCCGGGTCGTGGGTGACGACCGGACCGGCGTCCGCGGTTTGCGACCGGATGTCCATCAGGCACCAGGTCTCGGTCTGCGCGGGCGGTTCCACGCCGGCGGCAGGCCAGCGCGTACGAACCAGGTCAAGGGGCAGGCCAGCCACGCCGGCGATGAACCCTTGAAACAGCGCCTCGAGCTCGGCATCCTCCAGGGGCGGAGAAATGGCGATCGGCGCCAGGTAGCCGCCGGTGGCCGAACTGTTCGCCATGCGTCGCTCCTTTGTCGTGTTGAGATGCCCGAGGGCGGGTTTGGGGGAATCCAGAGGCCTGGAGGCGGAACGCCGACTTTGCTGCGCCATCGGCGCGGTGCCGCGTTGCGTGATGCGTGCGGCCGGGTTGCGGCGGATTCCGGCTGTCGCCCACCGGGCTGCCGCCTCGAGCCATTCCAGGTCACCGCGGGCGGGAGAAAGGCCCGGTCATGGAAGGAACGGCGAGGCGGCAGGCCGCTGGGCCCCGCCTTGCGGGCGGCGCCTAACAAAACGCCCCGCGCTCTCGAAGAGAACGCGGGGCGCGCAAATGAAAAAGGCCCGCCAGTGGCGAGCCTGTATCGGAGAACTGCGAAGAACATGAGGGACGCGCATCCGGCGATTCATCCGCCTTCCGGCGCGTTGGCCGGGCACACGTACCCTCTCATAAATAAGGCCCGCTGTAGGCGGGCCTGGTTTGTTTGCTGTTTGCTGTTTGCTTGCTACTTGCTACTGCTCGATTGTCGCGATCCGCTTGTTGCCTGCGGTGTTTTCGGTGTGCTCGCCGCGTACTTGTTGCTGCCTGCAAGGGGCGTCGATATGAACCGCAACGCCATGAACGAATTGTCGCGCACCGTCTGCCGCCGAAGCAATCCGGGCATGTCGCACTGCGTTGCGCCGATAACTGACGGCGCGTTCACACGAACGTACCCTCTCATAAAAAAGGCCCGCGGTAAGCGGGCCTGATTCTCCAGCATCCCAGCGCATCGGCGCCTGGACGGATCGTCGGCGGAAGCGCGACGACATGGATGCATTCTGCCGCCGCATCAGGCGTGCAGGCAATCCCCCTCGCGTCGCACTTCGCCCCAGACGTAGGTCAGCGAGTTGCGCGCATGCTCGATGCGGGCCACCTGGCCGCCCTCGTGCAGGGCTTCGAGCACGCGCAGGATCGCCTGTCGCATTGCGTTGCGTTCGCGCCGCGTCAGCTCGCGCGCGCCGGACGCGCCCCGCACCAGTTCGGCCATGCGCCACGGACGCCCCGGCGCCGCCGCCATGAGGTCCAGCACTTCGGTTGCATATTTCATCGGGATGCCTCCCCGCCAAGACGCTTATCCATGCTTTTTTTCCTTGATGCAAGCTTGCCGTTCGTCATGTCCCCGGAAAGGCTGGCGGGTGAAAATCGCTACCTGGGTAGCGATGAATGGGCCACATGCCGGTCACCCACCCCCATCGCCACGGACGTGGCGGCCAGCCCCGTCGTATCCGCACAAGCCGCAAGCCGCTTGATCGAAGACTTGCGGTCGGCCCGACTATGCCCGGGATGAAAGTCATGGTAGCGAGTCGCTACCGAAAAATCAACAGCGAATCGCTACTGTACTTTCGGGTAGCGGATTGCTACTATCGCTACCATGGACATCCGCTCGATACGACTGAACAACCTCAAATACGCCGTGCACGAGGCCGGGGGCGTCGACCGCCTGGCCGAACGCGCTGGCGTCAGTCGCAAATACCTCGACCAGATCCTTCAAGGGTTCCAGGGCAGGCGCGACAAAAACCCGCGCCGGGTCGGCGACGCGCTGGCCGCCAGGCTGGCCGCCGGCCTGGGCCAGCCCGCCCACTGGATGGACCTGCCGCACCCCGAGCTGTGGCGCGAACTCTCGCCCGATGCCGTGGCCGACGAGCCCACGGGCCGGCTTGCCTCCTTTCACCCCGCGCGGCTGGGCCGGCCCGACCACGGCAACGTCCTCATCGCGCAGTTCGACACCGGCGGCGCCATGGGCAACGGCCTGGAGCTGCGCGACCAACCTGGCGTCATCCAGAGCTGGAACGTCAGCCCGGAATGGCTGCAGAAGAACGTGCGCGGCTTTTCCGCCTCGAAGAACCTGTGCATCGTCACCGGGTTCGGCGACTCCATGCGCCCCATGTTCAATCCCGGCGATCCCCTGATCGTCGACCGTGGCGTGCAGGCCGTCGAATACGACGCCATCTACTTCTTTCGCGTCGGCAGCGAAGGCTTCATCAAGCGGCTGCAGCGCATCCCCACCGCCGCCGGCCTCGTGGTCCGGGCCAAATCCGAGAACACCAAGTACGATGCCTGGGACATCACCGAAGGCATGGATTTCGAGGTCTTCGGCCGCGTGCTGAAGGTCTGGCGCAGCGAGGACTTCTAGCCCCATGGCAACCCCATCGCGCCTGTCGGCGCCCGAGAAAACCATCCTGATCCATGGCGCGCTCGGCGCACTGCTGGCCCTGGCGCTGCATGCGGCGCTGTTGAACCGCGCGTGGCCATGGCACAACCCGTTCGCCACCTTCTTCGCGATCCAATGGATCTGGCTGGTGCCACTGGCCGGCGCCATGCTGGCGGGCATGCGTTCGGGCAGGCGCTGGCTGCTGGCGCTTGCGGCCTACGGCGTGGCCCTGCCGGCGCTGAATGCCTACGGGCTGGTGACGCTGCAGGGCTGGCAGCCCGCCGCCTACACCGACAGCGGCCCCCGGTCGCTGGCGACGCTGATCACCGCCGCCAGCGGCTTCATGCTGCTGCCGCTGATCCAGGCGCTCGATCCATCCCGACCCGGCTGGGACTATCCCGCCGTGTTCCGCGCCGCGTGGCGCAATACCGTCAAACTGGCGTTGGCAGGCGGCCTGACCCTGGCGGTCTGGCTGCTGTTCTGGGCCGCCAGCGCCATGTTCGGCATGATCGGCATCGCCGCGGTCGGCCAGGTCGTCAAATCCACCCGCTTCCTGCTTGGCGTCATGCCGCTGGTGCTGGCGGTCTGCCTGGTGGGCGTGCACCGCCGCCCGCAACTGGCGGACACGCTGCAGCGTTCGTGGCTCACGCTGACCGCGTGGCTGCTGCCGCTGGTCGCGCTGGTGGGTATCGCCTTCGTGCTGGCGCTGGCGGCCCGGCTGACGCTGGACCTGCAGGCGGGCGCCCTGTCGGCCGGCGCGCTGATCGCCTTCAGCGCGCTGTGGATCAAGCTCATCAACTCCGCCTGGCAGGACAGCCCGCAGGCCCCGCCCTTCGGCACGCGCCTGCGCGCGGTGCTGCGCGTGGCGACGATCGGCCTGCTGCCGCTGGCGCTGGTGGCGTTGTACGGCCTGGTGGTGCGCATCGAGCAGTACGGCTGGACCGTTCCACGCATCTGGGGCCTTTACGCTGCGATCCTGCTGACGCTGTACGCGTTGGGCTATGCCTGGGCGGCGTTGGCGGCGCGGCGCTTCCACACGATCCTGGGCGGCACCAACATCGTCGCGGCGTTCTGCGCGCTCATCATGCTGGCCCTGGCGAACACGCCGCTGCTGAGCCCCGACCGAATCGAGGTCCACAGCCAGGTGCAACGCCTGATCGACGGGCGCATTCCGCCGGAAGAATTCAGCTATCTCTCGGCCGCGCGCGACCGGGGCGAATACGGCCGGCAAGCCATGCGCAAACTGGCCGAGGGCGCCGCCCAGGCGCAATCCCCCAGGATTGCAACGGCGGCCGCCGACGCCCTGAAGGGTCAGTACCATGATTGGGGGCCGCGAGTCACATCCCGGGAACGTTCCCCAGCCAAGCCGGCCAACCTGCAGGCGTATCCGCCGGGCAGCCCGGTGCCGGATGCCTGGTGGCGCTACGCCGCGGCGGAAAATCCCTATGAGGCAGACAGGTGCGTGCGAGCGGAACAGGCCGCGGCCGACAATCCGGCCTTGGGCGGCGCGCGCTGCTGGCTGATCCACGCGGACATCACCGGCCTCGGCAATGACGACCTGGTGCTGTACATACCGCCGCGTGCGGATGCCAGCGCGGGGGGCTACGAAGCGTTCCTCACCTATCAAAGACTGGGCGACGACACGTGGGGCCTCGTGTCCTCCAAGAGCAACCGCAAGTCCGAACACGGTCCGGACGTGGACATCGTCAATGCGCTGGCGCAAGGCCAGGTGCGCACCGAACCACGCCAGGATCGCGACCTGATCGTCGGCGGGCGCCGCCTTCCACTGCGCTGAACGGCGTGGGGCGGGCGCTCCCGAGGCAGCTCGTGCGCGTCGCGCCGACAGCCTCGGGCATGAAGGTTACGGCTTTTCTTCCAGGTCCGGCGTGCCGGCGAACTGGCTCTTGAGCAAGGTCAGCGCGCCCTTTTCCGCCAGCGCCTCATTCGGGAACACGTTCTTGGTGTCTTCCAGCACGGGAAAGCCGAAGACGCGGACGCGGGCGTGGTAGCCCTCGGGGGTTTCGGCCAGTTCGATGTCGAAGTTGCGTTCTTCGATCCAGCCCGACTTGTGCAGTTTCCAGTCCATATCCGACGTGCTCCTGGTAAGAGAAGGAAAGGCGCGCTGCCGGCGTGCGGCCGGCTGCGGCGTTGGCGCGTGGCGCCGGCCCGCGAAGACCGGCGCCATCACAACCTTACACCGGCCGCGCTGACGGCGGCTTGACCGGCTGCAATGCCTTCAATCCGCCTTCTCGGGCGAGGACGGGGGCGACGGTTCGGCCGGCTCGACGACGGCCTCGGCGGGAGGCGAGAACAGGTCCCAGGAGGCCATGAACAACGCGGCGATCAGCGGCCCGATGACGAAGCCGTTCAGGCCGAACAGCGCCATGCCGCCCAGTGTCGAGATCAGCACGACGTAGTCGGGCATCTTGGTGTCCTTGCCCACCAGGATCGGACGCAGCACGTTGTCGACCATGCCGATCACCAGCACGCCGAACGCGATCAACACCACGCCCTTGATGGTCGCGCCCGTCAGCAGGAAATAGATCGCCACCGGCGCCCAGATCAGCCCCGCGCCCACCGCGGGCAACAGCGACAGAAAGCCCATGATGACGCCCCACAGCAGCGCCCCCTGGATGCCCAGGATGGAGAAAATGATGCCGCCCAAAGCGCCCTGCGACGCCGCCACCGCGATATTGCCCTTGACCGTGGCGCGCACCACCGTGGTGAACTTGCGGAACAGGTGATGCTTGTGCGTGTCGCTGAGCGGCACCGCGCGCTTGACGCGCTGGGCCAGTTGCGGCCCGTCGCGCAGCAGAAAGAACAACAGGTACAGCATGATGCCGAAGCTGATCACGAACTGGAACGTGTCCTGGCCGATGCTCAGGGCCTGCGTGGCCAGGAACTGGCTGGCCTGCATCGCGCCCGCGCTGAGCTTTTCCTGCAGGCTGGGGATATCAGCCAGGTCGAAGCGCGCCAGAATGTCGTGTACCGAAGGCGGCAACGCCTCCATGGCCTGCTGGAAGTAGGCGCCGAAGTTGATCTGCCCCGACTTGATGCTCTGGTAGAGGTTCGCGCCCTCGCTCACCAGCGAACCGCTGATGACCACCAGCGGCAGGATCACCAGCAGCAGCACCAGCGCCAGCGTGATCAGGGCCGCCAGGTTGCGCCTTCCGCCGATGCGCGGCACCAGCCGCCGTTGCAGCGGCGCGAACAGGATGGCCAGGATGGCGCCCCAGAACACCGCGCCGTAGAACGGCCACAGCAACCAGCCGAACGCGATGGAGACCACCACCAGCAGGAGCAGGAAAGTCCGGTAATGCAAGCTTGAGGATTGGCTCATGTTCCGTCCAAGGCGCGGCATGCGCCGCGAGACCCGCATTGTACTAAGGGCCTGCCGGCGGCCTGTCGAGAGGCCGGTGCCCAGGGGCCTGCCGCGCCACCACGGCGCGGGCCTGTTCCAGCGCCCCGGATTGCGCATTCAGGCCCTGCAACCGCCGATTCAGCTCCTGCTGCAGCGATGGCGTGGCGACCTTGGCCTGCCCGTCCGCGAGCGTGATGTCGCCGGCATGGGTGGCAACGAAGTCGGCCACTCCCAGCGCCTCGCGCGCCACCGTGTCCATCCTGCCCGCGGCGTCAAGCAACTCGGCCGCGGGGGCCGTGACCGCCTCGTCGTACACACCGTCGTAGACCGACGCGAGATCCGGCGCCAGCTCCATGCCGCCGCGCGCCGTGTCGGCGCGGGCCCGGGCAGCCTGCAAGCCGCGAGCGCTGTCGGCAAGCGTCACGCGTGCGTCGCTCAGCGCCTGGCGCCGCCGCACGATGTCGTCGACCGATTGAATGCGCTCGGCCGCCAGCACCGGGCCCAGCGACGTCGCGGTCTTGGCCAGGGCGTCCTGGAAGTCGGTGATGACCGCATAGGCATCGCGATAGCGGCCGATGGCGTCCGACTCGGCCTCGCTCAGCGCGCCGATCGGCGCCAGCGCGCCAGCGGCGATACGTTGCTGCAGCAGACCGATGAAGGCGGCCCGCTCCTGCGGCTCGCGATTGCCGCAAGCCGTCAGCGCCAGCGCCATGGCCGCCGCCAGGGTGGCCAGGCAGATCCGCAGCATTGCCATGCCCTTGCTCCTTGCGTAGTCCGTTGCCGCGCGGCTATCGGCCCGCCACGCGGCCGGTGCCCCCGGCCAGATTATCCCGAAGCATCCGCCGCCAGCCGCCGGCGGGCGGATTTTGTTGCCATCGAAGCGATATGACACAGGCGGCCCGGCGCGCTCAATCGGGCAACGCCAAACGCATCGCGCAGCGGCGGGCAGGATCGAATCCCGCGGCCGCCTCTTCCCGCAGCCGCGCGCGCAATGTCGGCGTCAATTGCGCCGCGGGCACTTCGACAAAACCGTGCCGCCGGTAGAACGGGCCATTCCAGGGCAATTCCCGGTCCGTCGTCAGGACGACCGAGTCGTACTCCCCCGCCGCCCGCGCGACCACCGCGCGCAGCAGCCCGCCGCCCAGGCCTTGGCCCTGCCAAGGCCTGGAGACCGACATTTCCAACAGAAACAGGTCGCCGTCCATCGGTTGCGCCAGCGCGAATCCCACGGGCCGGTCGCCGGCGTCCGCCGCGACCCACAGCAATCCCGCTGCGGCCGCATGCGCCAGCGTCGCTGTTGGCAGGGTTTCCCCCGTGGCCGCCCAGGCCATGGGCGTGCCGAGAAAGCGCTCGGCGGCGGAGCGCTCGATGTCGGGCAGCAAAGCAAGGTCGGCAGGATGGGCGCGTCGGATCATGGGGCATCAGTATGCCCCAGGCAGGCGGGCGGGGCCTGTCGTTACCCCCTAGAATGTCGGTTTGCCGGCCCGCCAGGGCCGCCCTTCCTCCTAGCCATCCCACGGAATGACTCAAGACGTTTCCCCCGACACCTGGGGCTTTGCCCAGCCCGACTGCCGCGGCGCCGCCGCGCTGCTGTATTTCATGAGCGACCTGGCGCGCGTGGCCAACCAGTACCTGCGCCCCGGCCGCCTGAGCCAGGAAGCGCTGGCCGACGCCCAGAAGGCTGTGGACGCGCTGCTGGAGCGCTATGTCGAGATCGAAGCCGCCCCCGAGGCCTTTGATGACGAACGCGTCGAACTGGCCCTGGAGACCGACACGCGCCCGGACGGTTCGACCGCCGCCCAGGTCGCGTTGCGGATGTCGCCGCGGCTGGAAGGCCTGATCATCGAAGCCCAGCGACAGGCGGCGGGCCCCACCAGCCACTGACAGGGAATCGCAGGCGTGTCGACGCCCCCTCGCCCGCGCTCCCTCTCGGTGCGACATGCCTGCCCCATCCAAAAACCCTTGCAAAATCACGGAACTAGATATAGAATCATTGATTGAGCCGAAAAGTGCTGGAAAAAGTACGGGAAGTGGCTCATATATTTGGCTCATATAGAGCTGCCCGATTGGCATCGTTATCGTTGCCCAACTGACTGGCCCGATATTGGCCTGATTTTCGGTTGTTAGCTTTGCCACGCATTTGGCATTCGGCCCGCTTGCCGGGCGCTTGCAAGAAATCCTTCCCTGGGTCCGGTTTTATCCGTTCTGCGACAGATAACCCTAACAACGCAGACTCGATTGATGCCATCATGATGAATGGCAAGATCATCCCGCCCAGGTTTTCGTCTTACGACAAACATTGCAGTTTTCTGATCATTTCGGCCTGATCGTTTCGGCCTGATCGAAAACCCTTATCCGCGGCCCTATCGGCGCGGTAAACCCGCGGCAACCCCGCAGTAACCCCGCAGTAACCCATTCGCGGCGGCGACCCAACGCCACCGCCCGCCAGGAACGCCGTCCGTCATTGACCGACGCGGCCCGGCAACAAGCCGCAGGCGCATGCCCGCGGTCAGTACCTCCGCCACCGGCGTGACGCGCAACGCAAACCATGAGAATGCGCAAAACGCCGGCAACGGAGATGCGTTAGTGTCATGCATGACTCGGCACGCGAACAGGACGCGACGCGACAACGCCCGCGCCCGGTCCTCGCGGCATGCAATGCACGGCAATCCCATAACAAGAACTTGAAAGAGAACAACACCATGAATACTCGTTTCACGACCTCGGACCTGATCCGACGCCCGGCCCATACCAAGCTGGACAACATGCCGATCCACATCGGCGACATCGTTTATCTGCAACCGGCCCACGGCCCCGCCATTCGCGCCGCCGTGATCTTCAACGCGCCGATCGACGGCACGACCACGTACACCACCGAAGTGGTGCCGTGCGGGGCAGTCGCGCAAAAGGCGCCCGGCCAGCGCATCCGCTTCCGTCACGAGCACGTGCACCGCATCGAACCGGTGCGTCGCGCCGCTCGCTGAGCTAGCGCAAACCCGCCGCGGTCATGCCGCGGCGGCTTCATTTGTGCGTGATAAAGTCGCAGGCAACGCAGTCATCGCCCGACCATCATGCAAAACAACCGGCTTGCCATCCGCATCTGGGACCTTCCCACCCGCCTCTTCCACTGGGCGCTCGTCGTCTGTATCGTCGGCGCCTTCGTCAGCGTCAAGCTGGGCGGTCTGTACATGGATTGGCATGTGCGCTTCGGCTGCGTCGCGCTGGGCCTGATCATCTTCCGCCTGCTGTGGGGCTTTGTCGGCCCGCGCTATGCGCGCTTCGCGCAGTTCGTGCGCGGCCCGCGCGCGGTGGCCAGTTACCTCAAGGGCGCGGCCGCGCCCGCCGGCCACAATCCGCTGGGTGCGCTGTCGGTGCTGGCGCTGCTGCTGGTGATCGGTTTCCAGGCCGTGAGCGGCCTGTTCACTACCGACGACATCATGACCCAGGGCCCGCTGTTCGGTCACGTCAGCGAATCCACCGCCAGCCTGCTGACCTCGTGGCACAAGCTCAACGAATGGGTCATCATCGGCCTGGTCGCCCTGCACTTGCTGGCCGTGGCCTGGTACGCGCTGGTGCGGCGCAAGCGGCTGGTGCGCGCCATCATCACCGGCAATGTCGACCCGAAAGACGTCCCGGCCGGCACCCCGCCGACCCAGGACGGGTTCGCAATCTGGCTGCGCGCCCTGATCCTGGGCGCCTGTGTCACCGGCCTGGTGCTGTGGATTCGCTCGCTGGAGATCGCCGCGGACATGTCGTTCTCGTAGCTGTCCGGCTCGCGCAGGGCCCGACAACCAAACCGCGCGCCAAAAGAAAAGCCCCTCGTTCGAGGGGCTTTTCGCATGCGACGGATGCGCCACGGAGGGCGCGGCCGGCTTACTTCTTCTTGCGGTAGGCGTCGTGACAGGCCTTGCAGCTCGCGCCCACGTCGCCGAAGGCGGCGCGCAGCTTGTCCAGGTCGCCGGCGTCGGCGGCGGCCGACAGCTTGACGATGTTGTCCTGGAACGCCTGCTGCTTCTGCTTGAAGCCGGCCGCGTCGCTCCAGATTTCCGGACGGGCATCGCCGCCTTCCGTGCCCGCGCCGAAAGCCGTCCACGGCAGCGCCGACAGGGTCTTGAGCACTTCGACGTTGGCCTTGATCTGGGCCGCGTCGTAGGGCGCCTGGCCCTTGATCACCGGCGTCATGCGGCCGAAGTGCGATGCCATCAGCGTCAGCGCCGACTGGCGGTACTTGACGGCGTCTTCGGGCTTGGCGAACTGCGCCTGGGCCGAGGTCGCCAGCAGCGACCCGACGGTCATACAGGCCAGCGCGGCGAGCGTGGACAACTTCTTCATTGCAATCTCCCGTAAGTACAACAAGAATGCCGCGCGCCCGGCGCGCGGCAAGGCGACTATACCGCCCGGGCCAGGTCCGCGGCCAGGCCGATATACGAACGCGGGGTCATCGCCAGCAGGCGCGCCTTGGGTTCGTCCGGCAGGGCCAGGCCCTGGATGAATTCTCGCAGGGCTTCCTCGGTGATGCCCTTGCCGCGCGTCAAGGCCTTGAGCTGTTCGTACGGCTGCGGCAGGCCATAGCGGCGCATGACGGTCTGCACCGGCTCGGCCAGCACTTCCCAGCAGGCGTCGATGTCGGCGTCGATCGCGGCGGCGTTGACTTCGAGCTTGCCCAGGCCGCGCATGCAGGCGTCCCACGCCACCAGGCAGTAGCCCAGGCCCACGCCCAGGTTGCGCAGCACGGTGGAGTCGGTCAGGTCGCGCTGCCAGCGGGAGATCGGCAGCTTGTCGGACAGGTGGCGCAGCACGGCGTTGGCCAGGCCCAGGTTGCCTTCGGAGTTTTCGAAGTCGATCGGGTTGACCTTGTGCGGCATGGTCGACGAACCGACCTCGCCTTCCTTCAGGCGCTGCTTGAAGTAGCCCAGGGCAACGTAGCCCCAGATGTCGCGGTCCAGGTCGAGCACGATGATGTTGGCGCGCACGATGGCGTCGAACAGCGCCGACATCCAGTCGTGCGGTTCGATCTGGATGGTGTGGCGGTTCTGGGTCAGTCCCAGGCCGGCGAGCACGCGCTGGCTGAAGGCGGGCCAGTCGATTTCAGGGTACGCCGACAGGTGGGCGTTGTAGTTGCCGGTGGCGCCGTTGAGCTTGGCCAGCGGCTCGACCGCTTCGACCGCGGCGATGGCGCGGTTCAGGCGCGCCGCGACGTTGGCGAATTCCTTGCCCAGCGTGGTCGGGCTCGCAGGCTGGCCATGGGTGCGCGACAGCATCGGCTGGTTGGCCTGGGCCACGGCCATGTCGTTGAGCTTGGCGGCGATTTCACGCAGGCGCGGCAGCACCACTTCGCTGCGGGCGCGCGACAGCATCAACGCGTGCGAGGTGTTGTTGATGTCCTCGGAGGTGCAGGCGAAATGGATGAATTCGGCCGCGGTGGCCAGCTCGGCGTGGTCGGCGACCTTTTCCTTGAGCCAGTATTCAACCGCCTTGACGTCGTGGTTGGTGACGCGTTCGATGTCCTTGATGCGGGCGGCGTCGGCCTCGGAGAAGTCGCGCACCAGTTGCTGCAGGCGGGCGCGGGCTTCCTGGGAGAAGGCGGGCAGTTCGGGCAGGCCGGCATCGGACAGGGCCACCAGCCAGGCCACCTCGACTTCGACGCGGTGGGCCATGAAGCCGGCCTCGGAGAGCAGCCCGCGCAGCGCGTCGCCGCGGGAGGCGTATCGGCCATCCAGTGGCGAAAGGGCGTTAAGTTGGCTAAGCTGGTCGGCGATTTGCATGGTCTGGGAAAGAAAAAGCGGCGGATGGGAAAACCCGGCGATTTTATCATTCAGGGCCGCGCAACATTGTGGCAAACTGGACGGGATTCCGTCCCGCGGACGGTTTGGCCGTCATGCGGCCTGCTATACTTCGGCCGCTTTCCGACTCCGCTTGTGAATCCATGAAACTGATCGGCTCGCTTACCAGTCCATACGTGCGCAAGGTGCGTATCGTCATGGCCGAGAAAAAGCTGGATTACCGGCTCGAACTCGAAAACGTCTGGTCCGCCGACACGCAGATCCAAACGTACAACCCCCTGGGCAAGGTGCCCTGCCTGGTCATGGAAGATGGCGGCGCCCTGTTCGATTCGCGCGTCATCGTCGAATACCTGGACACCTTGTCCCCCGTCGCCCGCCTGATTCCGCAGCCGGGCCGCGATCGCGCGGCCGTCAAGTGCTGGGAAGCCATCGCCGATGGCCTGCTGGATGCGTGCGTCACCATCGTCAAGGAAAAGCAGCGCCCCGAGGCGCAGCGCAGCCCCGAATGGATCGAACGCCAGTACGGCAAGATCCGCGCCAGCCTGGACGCCATGGACAAGAGCCTGGGCGACAACGCCCACTGCATGGGCATCAACTACAGCCTGGCCGACATCGCCGTGGGCTGTGCCCTGGGCTACCTGGACCTGCGCTTCGCCGAACTCGACTGGCGCGCCAACCACCCCAACCTGGCGCGCCTGTACGACAAGCTGTCGCAGCGCCAGTCGTTCGTGGACACCATCCCCAAGACGGCCTGACGCGCCTCCGGCGCCCACCCGCAACGCTCCGGCCGCCTCGCGCGGCCGGTTTCACGTCCGGCTCAGGCCGAGAATGCCTGGCCGGCCTTGAACAGCATGTAGGCCGCCAGCGCAAACAGCAGGCAGGCGAACACCCGCTTCAGCGTCTGCACCGGCAGGCGGTGCGCCATGCGCGCGCCCAGCGGCGCCGTCAGGACGCTGACGCACACCAGCACCAGCAGGGCCGGCCAGTAGATGTAACCCAGCATGCCGGGTCGGGTCGCGCCCTCGTTCAGGCCCGACACGACGTAGCCGATGCTGTTGGCCAGCGCGATGGGAAAGCCCAGCGCCGCCGAGGTCGAGACCGCGTTGTGCAGCGCCACGTTGCACCAGACCATGAACGGCACCGACAGGAAGCCGCCGCCCGCCCCCACCAGCCCCGACAGGAAGCCGATGCCGGCGCCGGCCGCGCTGGTGCCTATCACGCCGGGCATCTGGCGGCTCGGCTTGGGCTTCTTGTTGCGCAGCATGTTCCAGCCGGAATAGCCCACGAACAGCGCGAAGAACAGCGACAGCCACAGGGTGCTGAGCGCCGCGAACACCGCGCCGCCCGACAGCAGGCCGCCCAGGATGATGCCCGGCGCCATGGCCCAGACGATCGGCCACTTGATGGTGCCCTTCTGCTGGTGCGCGCGCACGCTGGAGATCGAGGTGAACAGGATCGAGGTCATCGAGGTGGCGATGGCGGCGTGCACCACCAGGTCGGCCGGCATGCCCTTCCAGGCGAACAGCATCGTCAGGAACGGCACCAGCAGCATACCGCCGCCGATGCCCAGCAAGCCCGCCGCGAAACCCGCTACCGCGCCCAGCGCCAGCAGGCAAATCACCATCGTTACATCCACATCCCTCTCCTCGTTGTCGGCGTGCGCCGTTTTTCATGAGCCAGGCCCCGCGGACGCGACGCCCGCGGGGCCTGGCTGGAACTGCTATCGGTATGGCGGCGGCCCGTGGCGGGCCGGGTTGTCTAGACGATGATGCCGCCGCCCAGGCAGATATCGCCATCGTAAAGCACCGCGGATTGCCCGGGCGTGACCGCCCATTGCGGCTCGACGAAGTCGAGCGTGAAGCCTGCGGCGGTCGTATCACCCAGCCGGCAAGCCGCATCGGCCTGGCGGTACCGCGTCTTGGCGCCGTATTCCCCGGCGGCGGGCGCCTGCCCGGCCACCCAACTGACGTCCTGCGCCCGCAGCGAGCCGGACAGCAACCAGGGATGGTCGTGCCCCTGCACCACGTAGAGCACGTTGCGTTCCAGATCCTTGCGCGCCACGTACCAGGCCTCGGCCGTGCCGTCCTCGCGCTGACGGCCCTTCACGCCGCCCACGCCCAGGCCCTTGCGCTGGCCCAGCGTGTAGAACGACAGGCCCTCGTGGCGTCCGACCTTCTGCCCCTCGGGCGTCAGGATCGGGCCCGGCTCGGTCGGCAGGTAGCGGTTGAGGAACTCGCGGAACGGCCGCTCGCCGATGAAGCAGATGCCGGTGGAGTCCTTCTTGGCCGCGTTGTGCAGGCCGATCTCGTGCGCGATGCGGCGCACTTCGGTCTTGTGGATCTCACCCAGAGGGAACAGGGTGCGCGACAGTTGCGCCTGGTTCAGCCGGTGCAGGAAATAGCTCTGGTCCTTGGACCCGTCCAGCGCCTTGAGCAGCTCGAAGCGCGATCCGCCGCCCTCGGCCGCCACTTCGCGCACGCGGGCGTAATGGCCGGTGGCGATGTGTTCGGCGCCCAGCGCCATGGCGTGGTCGAGGAAGGCCTTGAACTTGATCTCGGCGTTGCACAGCACGTCCGGGTTGGGCGTGCGGCCGGCCGAGTATTCGCGCAGGAATTCCGCGAACACGCGGTCCTTGTATTCGGCGGCGAAATTGACGTATTCGAATTCCACGCCGACGAGGTCGGCCACGCTGGCCGCGTCCAGCAGATCCTGGCGGGTGGAGCAGTATTCGGAATCGTCGTCGTCTTCCCAGTTCTTCATGAACAGGCCGACGACCTCGTAGCCTTGCTGCTTGAGCAGCCAGGCGGTGACCGAAGAATCGACCCCGCCGGACATGCCGACGACAACGCGGCCCTTCTTGGTGGATGTTTGACTCATGATGATGCCATTTTACTGTGGGCTGGCCGCGTCCTGCGGCTGCGGCTCGGCCGCCCGCGAGACCTCCATCAGCCAGGTCCGGAACGCCTGCAGCGTCGGCAGGTTGGCCTTCTGGTCCGGGTAGCACAGGTAATAGCCCATGCGCGCGCGGATCGGTAGCTGCATCGCCACCGCCAGCTTGCCGTCGCGCAGTTCGTCCTCGATCAGGCAGCGCGGGATCAGCGCCACGCCGAAACCGGCGGCTGCCGCCTGTGACAGCAGCGCATACTGGTCGAAGCGCGCTCCTTCGAGGCTGCGCCGGCTGTCGCAGCCGGCCTGCTCGAACCAGTCGCGCCAGCCTTCCAGGGCCGAGGTGTGATGCAGCAGGGGGTAGGCCAGCAGGTCCGCCGGCGTGTTACAGCCGCCCGGAATCAGGCGCGGGCTGCAGACCGGCAGGATCTCGCGGCCGACGATGTAGTCGGCGCCGCTGCCCGGCCAGATGCCTTCGCCGAAACGGACGGCGGCGTCCAGTTCGGGCGAGGAAAAGTCATAGCCCTGGCGATGCGGCAGGAATTCCACGTGGATGTCGGGCCGCAGCCGCATGAAAGCCGTGAGACGCGGAATCAGCCAGCGCGCGCCGAAGGTCGGCATACAGGTCAGGTTGAGCGTGCCGCCCTGCCCCTGGTGCGCGATCAGCTCGACGGTGGCGGCTTCGATCTGCCCCAACCCGGCCTGCACCTTGGTCAGATAGCTGCGGCCGGCCTCGGTCAGGACCAGGCCTTGCCTGATACGCAGGAATAGTTCGACGCCAACGAACTCCTCCAGGTGTTTCACTTGCTTACTCACTGCGCCCTGCGTGACGCACAGTTCCTGGGCGGCGCGGGTGAAGCTGCTATGCCTGGCGGCGACTTCGAAAGCCTGCAGGTCTGTGAGGGAAGGACAGAACCGTCTCATGGGATAGCGCCTCGGCACCGGGGTTTCCGGCAGGCGAAGTTACAAAAAGAAACTCCGCCGAAAGAGAGGCATGAAAAAAAGTCATAGCTTAAGGAGAAACTTTCGTTTGTGCAAACTAGGGTTGCACGAAAGAATCTTGCTGTTTGCGTCTGCCTTTTGCGCATCCGCGTTCCAATTCATAGGGGAATTCATGCAACGCCGTAATGTAGTCCTGGGCCTGTGTGTCGCCGCCGCGACCCTGGCCACGCCGCTGACCTCGGGCATCGCCCATGCCGAAGACGCCTACCCGAGCAAGCCGATCCGCCTGATCGTGCCGTTCCCGCCCGGGGGCACCACCGACATCGTCGGCCGCCTGTTCGCCGACAAGCTCGGCAAGGAACTGAACCAGACCGTCGTGGTGGAAAACCGCGGCGGCGCCGGCGGTTCCATCGGCAGCGCCTTCGTCGCCAGCAGCGCGCCGGACGGCTACACACTGGGCATCGCCACCGTCAGCACGCACGGCATCAACCCGGCCATCTACCCGAACCTGCCGTTCGATGGCGAGAAGGACTTCACGCCGGTCTCGAACCTGGCCGCCGTGCCGAACATCATGACCATCAACCCGAAGGTGCAGGCCAAGGACATGGCCGAGTTCATCAAGCTGGCCAAGAGCCAGCCGGGCAAGCTGACGTACGCCTCGGCGGGCAACGGCTCGGTCTCGCACATGATGGGCGAACTGTTCAAGATGGCCTCGGGCACCGACCTGATGCACGTGCCCTATCGTGGCGTGGGCCCGGCGCTGAACGACGCGCTGGCCGGCCAGGTCGACGTCATGTATGACAACCTGCCGTCCACCCTGCCGCACGTGCAGTCCGGCCGGCTGATCGCCATGGCTGTCGCCTCGCCCAAGCGCGTGGCCAGCCTGCCGAACGTGCCCACCTTCGCCGAAGTCGGCCTGCCCGCCGTCAACGACGCCTCGTGGTTCGGCCTGGTCGCCCCGGCCAAGCTGCCCGCCCCGATCCTGGCCAAGCTGAACGCCGCCGTGCAGAAGGTCAGCGCCGAAGCCGACGTCAAGTCGCGCCTGGAAGCGCTGGGCGCCGAACCGGCCGCCAACAGCCCGGAAGCGTTTGCCAAGCAGATCTCGGCCGAGATCGCCAAGAACAAGCGCATCGCCAAAGAAGCCAATGTGAAGATCGACTGAGCGATCTTCGATCCCCGCCGCGCCCGCGCGGCGCGCGGGGATCTCCGATTCACGAACGCAATACCCCCATATGCGAATTACCCAACCCCTGTCCTATCGGCTCGACCTCCCGCAGCAATATCCGAACTCGGCGCCCTCGGCCCCGCTGGTGCTGGACTCCCCGCACAGCGGCACCACCTACCCGCCCGACTTCGCGCCCGCGGTCGATTTTGGCGCCTTGCGCACGGCCGAGGACACCTGGGTTGACGATCTGTGGGGCGACGCCATCGACATGGGCGTGCCCATGATCGCCGCGAGCTTTCCGCGCGCCTATATCGACGCCAATCGCGCCCCCGACGAAATCGACGAACTGCTGCTGGACCAGGCCTGGCCCGGCGCGGTCAACGCCTCGCCCAAGGTCAAGTTGGGCAAGGGCCTGATCTGGCGCATGCTGGATGACGGCACGCCGCTGTACGACCGCAAGCTGAGCGTCGAGGAAGTGACGCACCGCATCGAGGCCTGCTGGAAGCCGTACCACGCCGCCCTCGGCCAGGTGCTCGACAGCGCCCACCAGAAGTTCGGCAAGGTCTGGCACATCAACTGCCACTCCATGCCCAGCGTCGCCGGTGCCTACGCCACCGACCGTCCCGGCCTGGTCCACCCCGACTTCGTGCTGGGCGACCGCGACGGCAGCACCAGCGACCCGGCCTTCCGCGAATTCATCGCGGCCTGGCTGCGCGAGCGCGGCTACAACGTGACAGTGAACGATCCCTACAAGGGCGTCGAACTGGTGCGCGCCTTCGGCCGCCCCGAAGAAGGCCGCCACAGCCTGCAGATCGAGATCAACCGCAAGCTCTACATGGACGAGGTCAGCCTGCGTCCGTCGGCCAATTATGGCCGCCTCAAGGCAGACCTGCGCGACCTCACCGCCGCGCTGATCGACTGGACTCGCGCACAGACGGCCTGACGCCGGACGCCTGCGCGCCAGTGCCGGCCAGCAGCCCCTTGTCAGTCTGGCCGGTATGACCGGGGCGCGAGCCCCAAAAGCCCCATGGTTAACCCCATGGGGCTTTTCTTTTGGACGGCGCGCAAACTCCTCCCCGGGGCGTATATCCGTTATAACTACGGCGAACCTTCTGAGGAGAGGCGTCGATGCACATCGGGATACCAAGGGAAACCCGAGACGGGGAAACCCGTGTCGCAGCAACACCGGAGACCGTCAAGAAGTACGTGGGCGGCAAACACACCGTTGTCGTGGAGCGTGGCGCGGGCATCGCGGCGCGCTATCTGGATGAAGCCTACGAGGCCGCCGGCGCCACGCTCGGCAGCGCCCAGGAGGCCCTGGGGGCGGAGCTGGTCATGAAGGTTCGCGCGCCCTCCGCGGTCGAACTGCCGCAGATGAAGGCCGGCGCCGTGGTCATCGGCATGCTCGACCCCTTCGACGCCGAGGGCCTCGCGCAGATGGCTGCGGCCGGCCTGACCGGCTTCGCGCTGGAAGCCGCGCCCCGCATCACCCGCGCGCAGAGCCTGGACGTGCTGTCGTCGCAGGCCAACCTGGCCGGCTACAAGGCCGTGCTGCTGGCGGCCCACCACTACGGCCGCCTGATCCCCATGATGATGACCGCCGCCGGCACCCTCAAGGCCGCGCGCGCGGTGGTGCTGGGCACCGGCGTCGCCGGCCTGCAGGCCATCGCCACGGCCAAGCGCCTGGGCGCGGTGGTCGAGGCCTCCGACGTGCGGCCGGCTGCGCGCGAGCAGGTCGAATCGCTCGGCGCCAAGTTCATCGACGTGCCGTTCGAGACCGACGAGGAACGCGAGATCGCGCAGGGCGTGGGCGGTTACGCCCGCCCCATGCCGCCGGCCTGGATGGCGCGGCAGGCGGCGCTGGTGTCGGAGCGCTGCAAGCAGGCCGACATCGTCATCACCACCGCGCTCATCCCGGGCCGGCCCGCGCCAACGCTGGTGTCGGCCGAAACCGTCGCGGCCATGAAGCCTGGTTCGGTGCTGGTGGACCTGGCGGTCGAGCGCGGCGGCAACTGCCCGCTGTCCGAAAAAGGCAAGGTGGTCGAAAAGCACGGCGTGACCCTGGTGGGGCTGACCAACCTGCCCGGCCTGGTCGCGACGGACGCGTCGGCGCTCTACGCCCGCAACATCCTCGACTTCCTGAAACTCATCATCAATGCGGACGGCGCGCTGGCGATCCAGCGCGACGATGAAATCGTGGCGGCCTGCCTGGTGTGCGAAGGCGGCAATGTGACGCGCAGGAGCTGACAGCATGGAAGCGATCAACCCCACCCTGATGAATCTCATCATCTTCGTGCTGGCCATCTACGTCGGCTACCACGTGGTCTGGAACGTCACCCCCGCGCTGCATACGCCATTGATGGCGGTGACCAACGCGATCTCGGCCATCATCATCGTCGGCGCCATGCTGGCGGCGGCGCTGACCGAAGGCGGACTGGCGCGCGGCATGGGCGTGTTCGCCGTGGCGCTGGCCGCGGTCAACGTGTTCGGCGGCTTCCTGGTCACGCGGCGCATGCTGGAGATGTTCAAGAAGAAAGAGAAGAAGCCGGCCAAGGAGGACGCGAAATGATCTCGCTGAACCTCGTCACGCTGCTTTACCTGATTGCGTCGGTCTGCTTCATCCAGGCGCTCAAGGGCCTGTCGCATCCAACAACGTCGCGCCTGGGCAATGCCTTCGGCATGGCCGGCATGGCGATCGCGGTGCTGACCACCGGCGCGCTCATCGTCGGCCTGGCGCGCAGCGGCACCGCCGGCATCGGGTTGGGCTGGGTGCTGCTGGGCCTCTTGGTCGGCGGCTCCATCGGCACGCTGATGGCCAAGCGCGTCGAAATGACCAAGATGCCCGAGCTGGTCGCATTCATGCACAGCATGATCGGCCTGGCGGCGGTCGCCATCGCGGTCGCGGTGGTGGCCGAGCCGCACGCCTTCGGCATCGTCGCCGCCGGCACGCTGATCCCCACCGGCAACCGCTTCGAACTGTTCATCGGCACCTTCGTCGGCGCCATTACTTTCTCGGGCTCGGTGATCGCCTTCGGCAAGCTGTCGGGCAAGTACAAGTTCCGGCTGTTCCAGGGCGCGCCGGTGGTGTTCGCCGGCCAGCACATGCTGAACCTGGCGCTGGCGCTGCTGATGCTGGCGATGGGCATGTGGTTCATGCTGACCCAGGCCTGGACTCCGTTCATCATCATGACGCTGATCGCCTTCGTGCTGGGCGTGCTGATCATCATCCCGATCGGCGGCGCCGACATGCCGGTGGTGGTGTCGATGCTGAACAGCTATTCGGGCTGGGCGGCGGCGGGCATCGGCTTCTCGCTCAACAACCCGATGCTGATCATCGCCGGCTCGCTGGTGGGTTCGTCCGGCGCCATCCTCTCGTACATCATGTGCAAGGCGATGAACCGCTCGTTCTTCAACGTGATCCTGGGCGGCTTCGGCGGCCAGGCCGGCGAGGCCGCGGCGGCGGGCGGCGGCCAGCAACGCAGCGTCAAGTCGGGCAGCCCTGACGACGCGGCCTTCCTGATGACCAACGCCGAGAGCGTCACCATCGTGCCGGGCTACGGCCTGGCGGTGGCGCGCGCCCAGCACGCGCTCAAGGAACTGGCCGAAAAGCTCACCGAGCGCGGCGTGACGGTCAAGTACGCGATCCACCCGGTCGCCGGCCGCATGCCGGGCCATATGAACGTGCTGCTGGCCGAGGCGGAAGTGCCTTACGACCAGGTCTTCGAGATGGAAGACATCAACAGCGAGTTCGGCCAGACCGACGTGGTGCTGGTGCTGGGCGCCAACGACGTGGTCAACCCGGCGGCCAAGAACGATCCCAAGTCGCCGATTGCCGGCATGCCGATCCTGGAAGCCTACAAGGCCCGCACCGTGATCGTGAACAAGCGTTCGATGGCTTCGGGCTACGCCGGCCTGGACAACGAGCTCTTCTACATGGACCGCACGATGATGGTCTTCGGCGACGCCAAGAAAGTGCTGGAAGACATGGTCAAGGCGGTGGAATGATGCGCCGGCGCCGCGATGCGTGCGCATCGCGGCGTCTTTCCCCGACGCGCGCTCCAGAGGATTCCCGCGACGCGGCGGCCGGCCTAGGCGCGGGCCAGTTGCTCGTCCACCACTTCGATCCAGTGCCGCACCGGCGTGCCGGTGCCGCTCTGCAAATGGCCGATGCAACCGATGTTGGCCGACAGGATCACATCCGGCGCGGCCGGCGCGATGGCGCCCAGCTTGCGGTCGCGCAGCGCCAGCGCGATCTCCGGATTGAGCACCGAATAGGCCCCGGCCGAGCCGCAGCACAGGTGCTGTTCAGCGAACGGCTGCAGCTCGAAGCCAAGATCGGCCAGCAACCGCTCCGACAAAGGCCGCAGGCCCTGCCAGTGCTGCAGCGTGCAGGGCGGATGGAACGCCGCCCGCACCCGCTTTTCCGACAGTCGCTGGCGTAGCTCATCGGCCTGCGGCGCGACGATTTCCGCCACATCCTTCACCAGCGCCACGATGTCCGCGGCGCGCTGCGCGTAGGCCGGATCGTGACGCAGGTGATGGGCGTATTCCTTGACCATGGCGCCGCAGCCCGATGCATTCATGACGATGGCCTCGACCGCGCCATCGCGCACCAGCGGCCACCACGCGTCGACGTTGGCACGCATCTGGTCCAGCGCGGCCGCCTGCGCGTCCAGGTGGAAACTGGCCGCGCCGCAGCAGCCCGCGCCGGGCGCGATGCGCGCGCCGATGCCGATGGCGTTGAGCACGCGGATGGTGGCGGCGTCGATCGACGGCATCATCGACGGCTGCACGCAACCGGCCAGCATCAGCACCTGGCGCGTGTGGCCCTCCACCTGCGGCAACGCGCCGGCCGGACGCCGCTCGGGCACCTTGCGCTTGAGCGATTCCGGCAGGACGCCGCGCACCGCCTGCCCCAGGCGCATGGCCGGCCCGAACAGCGGCGACAGCATGGCCCGGCGCAGCATCTTGCGCTTGGCCTTCTCGGCCCACGGCCGCGGCACCCGCTCCTCGACGATCTGGCGGCCGATGTCCACCAGATGCCCATATTCCACGCCCGACGGGCAGGTGGTTTCGCAATTGCGGCAGGTCAGGCAGCGGTCCAGATGCTGTTGGGTCGATTGCGTCGGTTCGGCGCCTTCCAGCACCTGTTTGATCAGGTAGATGCGGCCGCGAGGGCTGTCGAGCTCGTCGCCCAGCACCTGGTAGGTCGGACAGGTGGCCGTGCAGAAGCCGCAATGCACGCAGCGCCGCAGGATCGCATCGGCCTCTTTGCCCAGATCGGTATCGCGGGCCCAGGCTGCCAGATTGGTTTGCATGATGCCTATAGCTCCAGGACCAGCCGGCCGGGATTGAACAACCCCGCCGGATCGAGTTCTTGCTTGAGGCGGCGCGTGATCAACGCCACGCCCGGCGACAGCGGATGGAACACGCCGTCGGCCGGCGGCCGCGTGCCGGCCGGACGGAACAGCGTTGCATGGCCGCCCAGCCGTTGCGCCAGTTCGCGCAGCTCGGTGGCGTCCCGCGCCCCCGACAGCCAGCGCTGGCCGCCGCCCCACTCCAGCAGGGCCTGCCCGCTGCCGATCGCTGCCGCCGTCGGCGGCAAAGCCAGCCGCCACAAGGGCTGTCCCGGCGCGAAGAACGGATGGGTCTGTTCGCGCAAGCCGGTCCACCAGGCCTGCGCCGCCTCCGGCGCCAGGGGATCGCCGCCGATCACCTGCCGCGCGCCGGCGATGGCCGGCGGCGCGCCCGACAGGCGCACATGCATCTGGCCTTCCTCGTCAGCGCCGCCGACCCAACTGGTCGCCGAAATCGGCAAGGGTTTGCCGCGCCACAGGGCGAAGCTGGCCAGCGCCTGGGCCTGCGTCGCCGGCAACGCCAGCGTCAGTTCCTCCATCGGCCGAGGCACGACCTTGAGTGACACTTCGAGGATCGCGCCGAAGATGCCATGCGAACCGGCCAGCAGCCGCGACACGTCGTAGCCCGCCACGTTCTTCATGACCTCGCCGCCGAACGACAGCACACGGCCGTCCGAATCCAGCAACTGCGCGCCAAGCACGAAGTCGCGCAAGGCGCCGGCGCTCATGCGGCGCGGTCCCGACAGGCCCGCGGCCACACAGCCGCCAACGGTGGCGGCGGGCGAGAAATGCGGCGGCTCGAAGGCCAGCATCTGGCCGTGTTCGGCCAGCGCCGCCTCCAGCTCCGCCAGCGGCGTGCCGGCCCTGACCGTCACCACCAGTTCCGACGGGTGATAGCTGACGATGCCGCGATACGGGGTCATGTCGAGCAGGCAATGGCCATCCTGCGGCGTCACTGGACGGTAGTTGCCGTAGAACGCCTTGCTGCCGCCGCCCATGACGAACAGCGGCTTGTGACCGGCGCGAGCCGTCATGACCTGGTCGCACAATTCCGACAGGACGAAATCCATGGGAGGGACGTCCTAGAAGCGTGCGAGATCCGGAAAGCGCAGCTCGCCCGCGTGTACGTGCATCTTGCCGTACTCGGCGCAGCGGGCCAGCGTAGGGATGACCTTTTCGGGGTTGAGCAGGCACGGCGGATCGAATGCCCGCTTGACCGCCAGGAACGCGTCGAGTTCTTCGCGAGAGAATTGCACGCACATTTGATTTATTTTCTCCATTCCCACACCGTGCTCTCCAGTCACGGTTCCTCCCACCTGCACGCACAGTTCGAGTATGGCCGCGCCGAACTTCTCGGCGCGTTCCACTTCGTCCGGTTTATTCGAATCGAACAGGATCAACGGATGCAGGTTGCCATCGCCCGCATGGAACACGTTGGCGCAGCGCAGGCCGAACTCGTCTTCCATTTGCTCGATGGCGCCCAGCACCCGGGCGAGATGACGGCGCGGAATCGTGCCGTCCATGCAGTAGTAATCGGGCGACACGCGCCCGGCGGCGGGAAACGCGTTCTTGCGCCCCGCCCAGAATTTGAGCCGCTCGGCCTCCGAGGCCGACACCTGGCAGCGGGTCGAGCCGGCCGCGCGGAAGATGGCTTCCATGCGCGCGATCTCGTGCGCCACTTCCTCTGGCGTGCCGTCGGATTCGCACAGCAGGATGGCCTGCGCATCCATGTCGTAGCCGGCGCGCACGAAGGGTTCGACCATATGCGTCGCGCGCCGGTCCATCATCTCCAGCCCGGCGGGAATGATGCCATCGGCGATCACCCGCGTCACCGCGTTGCCCGCGGCCTCGACGCTGGCGAAACTGGCCATCACCACCTGGGCGCAGGCCGGCTTGGGAATCAGCTTGACCGTCACCTCGGTCACCACGCCCAGCATGCCTTCCGAGCCGATGAACACCGACAGCAGGTCCAGCCCCGGCGCGTCCGGCGCCTCCGAGCCCAGCTCGACCACGTCGCCGTCGATCGTGACCATGCGCACCCGCAGCACGTTGTGCACTGTGAGGCCGTATTTCAGGCAATGCACCCCGCCCGAATTCTCGGCGACGTTGCCGCCGATCGAACAGGCGATCTGGCTCGACGGATCGGGCGCGTAATACAGCCCGTAGGGCGCCGCGGCTTCCGAAATGGCAAGGTTGCGCACCCCGGGTTCGACCACCGCGGTCGCGCTGGCCAGGTCGATGTGCTTGATGCGATTGAACTTGGACAGGCCCAGCAGCACGCCCTGGCTGTGCGGCATCGCGCCGCCCGACAGACCGGTGCCGGCGCCACGCGCCACCAGCGGCGCATTCAGGCGCTTGCAGATGCGCATCACCGCCTGCACCTGTTCCTCGGTCTCGGGCAAGGCCACCACTGCGGGCAGTGCGCGGTAGAGCGACAGACCGTCGCACTCGTAGGGGCGCGTGTCCTCTTCACGAAACAGCACGCAATGCGACGGCAGCGCGGCCGACAACGCCTCGACGAGTTGCTGCAACGAATAAGGCGCCTGCGCTTGTGCCAGGCCGGTTTCGACCAGTGAATTCATGAGCGCAACAATAGCGCGACCGCTGGCTGGACGCAGGCCGGGATTTACCCGCATCCTGCGTACAGCCAACGGCCGCGCGGCCACGCAGAAGTAACCAGCCGTAAAGCCCCTGCGCATCGCGTGGACAAGCGCGTCGCGCCCCCGCACCATTCCCACTCATTGAGAACGCCCGTCGGCCGCGCGGGCTGCCCGTTCCCGCTGGCCGAAAAAAAACCGGCGGGTCATCCCGCCGGCCTTGATCCGCGTCCCTTCGGACGACTCACCAGGAAACGATCTTGCCCGGGTTGAGGATGTTGTTCGGATCGAACGCATGCTTGAGGCTGCGCATCAGATCCAGCGCGTCATCGCCATGCTCTTCGGCCATGAACTGCATCTTGTGCAGGCCGATGCCATGCTCGCCGGTGCAGGTGCCATCCGCGGCGATGGCGCGCCGCACCAGGTTGTGGTTGATGGCCTCGGACTCCTGCCATTCGCGCTCGCTGTCGGCGTCCAGCAGCATCAGCACGTGGAAGTTGCCGTCGCCGACGTGGCCGACGATGGTGTACGGGAAGCTGGCGCGGTCCAGTTCCTCGACGGTGTCGCGCACGCAGTCAGCCAGGCGCGAGATCGGCACGCAGACGTCGGTGGTGCTGGCGCGGCAGCCTGGGCGCAGTTGCAGGCCGGCGAAGTAGGCGTTGTGGCGCGCGGTCCACAGGCGGCTGCGGTCCTCGGGGCGCTCGGCCCATTCGAAATCCATGCCGCCATGCTCGGCGGTGATGGCCTGCACGGTCTCGGCCTGCTCCTGCACACCCGCCGGACTGCCGTGGAATTCGAACACCAGCAGCGGCGTCTCGCGCAGCGTCAGCTTGCTGTGGAGGTTGACGGCGCGCACGCTGGCCGCGTCCATGAACTCGACGCGCGCCACCGGCACGCCCATCTGGATGATCTCGATCACGCTCTGCACCGCGGCATCGAGCGTGGGGAAGTTGCAGACCGCGGCCGACACGGCCTCGGGTTGCGGATACAGGCGCACGGTGACTTCGGTGATGATGCCGAGCGTGCCTTCGCTGCCGACGAAGATGCGGGTCAGGTCGTAGCCGGCCGAGGACTTGCGGGCGCGGCCGGCGGTGCGCACGATGCGGCCATCGGCGGTGACCACGGTCAGCGACATGACGTTTTCGCGCATGGTGCCGTAGCGCACGGCGTTGGTGCCGGAGGCGCGCGTGGCGGCCATGCCGCCCAGGCTGGCGTCGGCGCCCGGATCGATCGGAAAGAACAGGCCGGTGCTGCGGATCTCTTCATTGAGTTGCTTGCGCAGCACGCCGGCCTGCACGGTGGCGGTCAGGTCTTCGGCGTTGACGGCCAGCACCTTGTTCATCTGCGACAGATCCAGGCTGATACCGCCCTGGATCGCCAGGATGTGGCCTTCCAGCGACGAACCCGCGCCGTAGGGGATCAGCGGCACGCGGTGTTGGTTGCACAGCTTGGCGACCTCGGCGACTTCCTCGGTGCTCTGGGCGAAGACCACCGCGTCGGGCAGCATCGCGGGATACGGCGACTCGTCGCGGCCATGGTGCTCGCGCACCGCGGCGGATTCGGAGAAACGGTCGCCAAAACGGGCGCGCAGGGCCTCGAGACAAGCGGCCGGCACCGCGCGGCGCAACGATTCGGCGTGCAAGGGAGCGTTCATGATCAGCGGGTTCTCGGATGGGGGAATCCGGATATTCTACGCCGCCCGCCTTGCTGCGCTGCAAACCGCCCGGACGGGGCGGCTTGCAGCAATCAGGACTTACTTGCCGGAGGTCAGCGCGACCCGGCGGCGCTCACGCACGGCATGGGCCAGGCGATCGAGCACGGCGACAGACGCGTCCCAGTCGATGCAGCCGTCCGTGATGCTCTGGCCGTAGACCAGCGGTTCGCCCGGCACCATGTCCTGACGGCCTCCCAGCAGATGGCTTTCGACCATCACGCCGACCAGCCGCGCATCGCCCGCTTCCATCTGGCGCGCCACGTCCTCGATGACCAGCGGCTGGTTCTCGGGCTTCTTGCTGCTGTTGGCGTGGCTGGCGTCGATCATGACGCGTTGGGCCAGGCCCGCCTTGGACATGTCCTGGCAGGCCGCCTCGACGCTGGCGGCGTCGTAGTTGGGCGTCTTGCCGCCGCGCAGGATGACGTGACAGTCTTCATTGCCCGCGGTCGAAACGATGGCCGAATGCCCGCCCTTGGTCACCGACAGGAAATGGTGCGGCTGGGACGCCGCCTTGATCGCGTCCACGGCGATCTTCACGTTGCCGTCCGTGCCGTTCTTGAAACCCACCGGACACGACAGGCCGGATGCCAGTTCACGATGCACCTGGCTCTCCGTCGTGCGCGCGCCGATCGCCCCCCAGGAGACCAGGTCCGCAATGTACTGCGGCGTAATCATGTCCAGGAATTCGCACCCCGCCGGCAATCCCAGGCTGTTGATGTCCAGCAGCAGCTCGCGCGCCACGCGCACGCCCTTGTTGATGTCGAAGCTGCCGTCCAGGTCCGGATCGTTGATCAGCCCCTTCCAACCGACAGTGGTGCGAGGCTTCTCGAAATACACGCGCATCACGATTTCCAGATCCGCGCTGAGGCGGTCGCGCACCGGCTTCAGGCGCTTGGCGTATTCGATCGCGGCGCGGGTGTCGTGGATCGAACACGGGCCGATCACGACGATCATGCGGTCGTCCATGCCATGCAGGATGCGGTGCATCGACTGCCGGGCGGCGAACACGGTGTCGGAAGCTTCCTTGGTGCAGGCGAACTCACGCATGACGTGCGCGGGCGGATTGAGCTCTTTGATTTCTCGGATGCGAAGGTCGTCGGTATTGTGTGACACGGTACTGCTCCTGGGTTTCCCGCCACCGGGATTGCATCCCGGGGGGTTCCTCAAACTGACGGCACAAAAAAAGCCGCCAGTTCGCTGGCGGCTTTTTTGGGGGGATTCTTTCCAAACTTCAGATTGAGCGCTTCCCTTCCTCCGCCAGCGGCTTCAGAAAACCAAAAAAATAAAAGTAAAAGGCGGGGGAAGCGAATTTCATGGGAAAAGACTCTAGCACACTTTTTTCGGGCCGTCACGCCAGTTTGCGGCGCGGCGTGGCGGCCCCGCAGGCTGCCTGGCGACCGGTCAAGCCGTCCCGCCGACGGTCAGGCCTTCCATGCGGACCGTAGGCATGCCCACGCCCACCGGCACGCTCTGGCCGTCCTTGCCGCACGTGCCCACGCCCGAATCCAGCTTCAGGTCGTCGCCGATCATGCTGACGCGGGTCATGGCGTCGGGACCGTTGCCGATCAGGGTGGCGCCCTTGACCGGATAGGTGATCTTGCCGTCTTCGATCATGTAGGCCTCGGAGGCCGAGAACACAAACTTGCCGTTGGTGATGTCGACCTGGCCGCCGCCGAAATTGGCCGCATACAGTCCACGCTTGACGGACGAGATGATCTCCTCGGGCGCCTTGTCGCCGGCCAGCATGTAGGTATTGGTCATGCGCGGCATGGGCAGGTGCGCGAACGATTCGCGGCGGCCGTTGCCGGTGGCCGCGGTCTTCATCAGCCGCGCGTTCAGCGTGTCCTGCATGTAGCCGCGCAGGATCCCATCCTCGATCAGCACGTTGCGCTGGGTGGCGTTGCCCTCGTCGTCGATGTTGAGCGAACCGCGGCGATCCGGAATGGTGCCGTCGTCGACCACCGTGACACCCTTGGAGGCGACGCGTTCACCGATACGCCCGGAGAACACGCTGGAACCCTTGCGGTTGAAATCGCCTTCCAGGCCGTGGCCGACGGCTTCGTGCAGCAGAATGCCGGGCCAGCCCGAACCCAGCACCACCGTCATTTCACCCGCGGGCGCCGGACGCGCCTCCAGGTTGACCAGCGCTTCGTGCACGGCGCGCTCAACGTAGCCCTGCAGCATTTCGTCCGTGAAATATGCCAGCCCCAGGCGGCCACCGCCGCCGGCATGGCCCATTTCGCGGCGGCCATTGCGTTCGGCGATGACGGTCAGCGACAGGCGCACCAGCGGCCGCACGTCAGCGGCCAGGCGGCCATCGCTGCCCGCCACCAGCACCACGTCATACTCGGCGCCCAGGCCGGCCATGACCTGGATCACGTGCGGATCGCGGGCCCGCGCCATGCGTTCGACGCGTTCGAGCAGCGCCACCTTTTCGGGGGCGCTCAGGGTCGCCACCGGATCGATGTCGGCATACAGGCTGCGGCCCATTTCGGCTTCGACCTGCGCCGCCACCTTGACCTTGCCGGCGCCGCGGCGGGCAATGCCGCGCACCGCGTGCGCCGAGGACAGCAAGGCATCGGCCGAGAGCGAATCGGAATAGGCGAACGCGGTTTTCTCGCCGCTGACGGCGCGCACGCCAACGCCCTGGCTGATGGAGAAGCTGCCGGTCTTGACGATGCCCTCTTCCAGGCTCCAGCCCTCGCTGCGGGTGTACTGGAAATACAGGTCGGCATAGTCGACCTTGTGGGTGAAGATTTCGCCAAGGGCGCGCGCCATATCGGCCTCGGTCAACCCCCACGGGTCGAGCAGGAGCGATTTGGCGGTGGCCAGGGATGCAATAGCGGGATCGATGATTTTCATAGGACTCTGTTCGGGGGCGCCGGCGCGACGAACGCGGCAGCCAGGACGCTCAAGGCTATATCGTACCGCCGACAAGGGGGTGGCGTCGCGGCCGCCGTTTATTGTCTATCAAGTTAACCAATTGGAACCGCTCCCATACCCGCGAGGGGCGTTCCGAAAAAATAACCTCTGCCCGGGCGCCAGCCCCTTTGCTCGCCGGCCGGACGCCCTATCGAACTTGTCATACAACGCAACAGCAAAATGAAAATGGCGTAAAAAAGTCCTCCCCGCAAACGGCCGCGCATATCATTCCCGATGGCTGAGAATGAAAATCCGCATACCCCTGGAAACCCCCGTGTCATAGGGATCGCGTCCAGTCGTCCTACCACTTGTGGAAACTCGTGCATTTGCCGCCGGCATCGACCCGGCATACGAAAATTACAGGCTTACTACACACTGAAAAGTGGGCATCCTCTGCCCATCCGCTCGCTTCGTGAAACAAAAACGCGCATTTCCCAACACGCAATGTTGCATTCGTCCGCCCTGTGAACCAAACGGGCGGTTGTTTCATTTAGTCCCAAATTTGGGAATATCATTCCCAATACTTGTTCATGGCGCAAACCCGCTAGCCTAAAGACTTTCCGGCCGTTTTGATACAAAGTAATTAGACCAAAACAGCGGCAAAGGGACGTCAAATTCTGTATTATGCGAAGCACAACAAATAAACATAACTCCGCCGGCGATTAAAGCAGTTCCATAATCAGGAATAACCATGGCCCGAGAAACCTACGCAGCTCTGCAAGCAAAGATCGAAAAGGAAATCAACAAGCTCCAAAAGAAGGCTGAAGTCCTCCAAACCAAGCGCCGCAAGCCGGTCATCGCCTCGATCATCACGTCGATGCGCGAGTACGACATCACCCCCGAAGAAATCGCCGCCGCCTTTGGCGCCGGCAAGCCCGTCCGTGCCACCCCCAGCGGCCGCCGCAAGGCTGGCGCCGCTGTCCGCCCGGCCAACGCCGCCAAACGCGCCGTTGCGCCCAAGTACCGTCATCCCCAAACCGGGGAGACCTGGAGCGGTCGTGGCAAGGCCCCCCGCTGGCTCGCCGCCGAAGAAGCATCCGGCGCCACGCGCGACAGTTTCCTCATCAAAGAATAAAACCTATTATTCAGTAAGAAAAAATAAATGCGCACCAAATTGGTGCGCATTTTTTATTTTATGACTGTCTTTTGGCGTGGCAAAAACTACTGGACCGGGAACTGGATTTCGCGCTCGGCGCCATTATTTCCGGGGAATCCGTCAAATATTGCCCGTACCAGATACGGCATCATCCGCACGAAATTGTCCCGTTCGCTGAGTATGAAGGCGCTGGAACGGTAGACCTCGGCTCCGCCCCGCTGGCTGTCGTGGATCTGCAGCGTGAGCGTGTTGCGCTGGACCACCATGGGCACGTCGACCCAATCCGGGCCCCAATAGCCGTAGTAGCCGCCCCACGGCCGCGGACCGTAGAAACCGCCATAGCCATAACCGCCATTGAAATACGGATCGTACGGACGCCGCACCATCACCTGCGTCTGGCTCGTGCCATAACGGAACGAGACATCGAAACGGGCCTTGGCGCCCGGCTGGGCTTCCACCAGCCCGGTCGCGCCGATGCCGGCGCGCACCATGTCCTGGTATGACTGGTATTCGAGATTATTGGCCTGCGCTGGCTCGGCCGGCACGAATTGGTAAGTCTGGCCTTCGACGCCTGTCGGCCACTGCTGGAAGGAGGTGACGCGCGCCGACACGGTGGGGGTGGCACATCCGCTCAGCACCAGCGCCCCCAATACAGCCAGGACGGCCGCCCAACGGCCGGTATTGAACGGGGAAGAACGAGACATTTGCAACTCCTCATTGCGCGACGGCGCCCATCATACTGAGCTTTGACCGCGCGGTCCCCCAAAAGTTTACGCCGGGCGGGTGCGTCCGGCGCCTGTGTCTGTCAGGCCTCACACTACAATAGGACTCTCGTTCATACAGGACTGCAATCCCATGCGCACAGACACGCCCGTTACCGTATACCGCAAGGATTACCAGCCCTACCCCTACGACATCCCGCAGGTTTCCCTGGCCTTCGACCTCGCGCCCGACAGCACCGAGGTCCGCTGCGTCATGCAGGTCCGGCGCAAGGCGGACGCCAGCGCCGACGCCGCGCTGGTGCTGGACGGCGAAGAACTGGAGCTCGTCTCGGTAGGGGTGGATGGCCAGGCGCTGCCGGCCGACCGTTTTCACCTGTCCGAGCACAGCCTGGCGCTGTACGGCCTGCCCGCCGAGGCCAGCGTGGAGATCGTCAGCCGCTGCAAGCCCTCGGCCAACTCCACGCTGATGGGCCTGTACGTCTCGGGCGGCAATTTCTTCACCCAATGCGAAGCCGAAGGCTTTCGCCGCATCACCTGGTTCGCCGACCGCCCGGACGTCATGTCGCGCTACCGCGTGACCTTGCGTGCCGCGCCGGCCTACCCGGTGCTGCTGTCCAACGGCAACCTGGTCGCCTCGCGGCAACTGCCCGACGGCCGCAACGAGGTCGAATGGGAAGATCCGTTCCCCAAGCCCTGCTATCTGTTCGCCCTGGTGGGCGGCAACCTGACTCACCGCGAAACCACGGTCAAGACCGCCAGCGGCCGCGACGTGCTGCTGCAGGTCTACAGCGACCCGGGCGCAGAGACCAAGACCGAATGGGCGCTGGATTCCCTGGTGCGCGCGCTGCGCTGGGACGAGACCCGCTTCGGCCTGGAACTGGACCTGGACCGCTTCATGGTCGTTGCCGTCCATGATTTCAATATGGGCGCGATGGAGAACAAGGGCCTGAACATTTTCAATGCCGCCTACGTACTGGCCGACGCGGATACCGCCACGGACGCCAACTACGAAGGCATCGAATCCGTCATCGGCCACGAGTACTTCCACAACTGGACCGGCAACCGGGTCACTTGCCGCGACTGGTTCCAATTGAGCCTGAAGGAAGGCCTGACCGTATTCCGCGACCAGGAATTCAGCGCCGACATGATGGCGCAGGACATGGACGAGGCCGCCGCCGCGAGCGCCCGCGCGGTCAAGCGCATCGACGACGTGGTGACGCTGCGCGCGGCGCAGTTCCCCGAGGACGCGGGCCCGATGGCCCACCCGATCCGTCCCGACAGCTACCAGGAAATCGGCAATTTCTATACCGCCACGGTGTACGAGAAAGGCGCCGAGGTCATCCGCATGCAGCACACGCTGTTGGGCGAGGCCGGTTTCCGCGCCGGCATGGACGAATATTTCCGCCGCCACGACGGCCAGGCCGTGACCTGCGACGACTTCGTCGCCGCCATGGAATCCGTCTACACGCGCCAGCACCCGGGCCGCGATCTGTCGGTGTTTCGCAACTGGTACCGCCAGGCGGGCACGCCGCGCGTGACGGTCAGGCTGACGCACGACGCCGCCGCCCGCCGCTGCACCGTGACGTTGTCGCAGGAATGCCAGCCGGTCGGCGTCGAGAAAAAGGCCCCTGCCGGCTTCGTCAAGGCGCCCTACCATATCCCCTTCGCCATCGGCCTGCTGGACCGCAACGGCCGCGCCCTGCCGTTGCGCCATGACGGGATGGTCAAGGACACCGCGCTGCTGGAACTGACAACGCAGAGCCAGCAATGGCATTTCGACGACATCGACGAAATGCCGGTGCCGTCGCTGCTGCGCGATTTTTCCGCGCCGGTGATCGTCGATTACGACTGGACCGACGAGGAGTTGGCGCTGCTGTCGGCCCACGACGGCAACCCCTTCGCACGCTGGGAAGCCGGCCAGGAACTGGCCACCCGCCAGATCCTGGCGCTGGCCGCGGCGCGCCAGGCCGGCCGCACGCTGCACGCCGACCCGGCCTTCATCGCCGCTTGGCGCGCGCTGTTGACCGACCCAGCGCTGGATGCCGCGTACCGCGCCCGCGCCCTGGCGCTGCCCTCGGAAAAGACCCTGGCCGAACGCATGCAGGCCGTCGATCCGCCGGCGCTGGCGGTGGCGCGCGACTTCCTGCGCGCCGAGCTGGGCCGCCAACTCTCGGCCGAATTCCGCCAGGCCTTCGATGACAACCAGACGCCGGGCGCATACAGCCCCGCGCCGGTGCCGGCCGGCAAGCGCGCGATGAAGAACCTGGCGCTCAGCCACCTGATGGCGGCCGGCGAGCACGAGGCGCAGCGCCTGGCCGAACAGCAATACGAGCACGCCGGCAACATGACCGACAGCATGGCCGCGTTGTCGGCCCTGATCAACTACGGCCAGGGCGATTTCCCGCAGCAGGCGCTGGCGGCGTTCTACGACAAGTGGCGCGACAACGCGCTGGTGGTGGACAAGTGGTTCGCGTTGCAGGCCGCGGCGCGCTACACCACGGTGCAGACCGCGCGCGAACTGATGAAGCACCCGGCGTTCACGCTGCGCAACCCGAACCGGGCGCGCGCGCTGATTTTCCAGTTCTGCCTGAACAACGCCCGCGGCATGCACCACCCGGACGGGTCCGGCTATGCCTTCTGGGCCGACCAGGTGCTGGCGCTGGACGCGCTCAATCCGGAAATCGCCGCACGCCTGGCGCGCGCGCTGGACAACTGGTCGCGCTACGTGCCGGCCCTGCGCGGTCCCATGCAGGAAGCCCTGCAGCGAGTGCGCGGCCACGAGGGGCTGTCGCGCAACGTGCAGGAAATCGTATCCAAGGCTTTAGAATTCGCAGCATAGGGAGAACCTCTTGAAACGTAAAACACTTACCCAATACCTGGTGGAGCAGCAACGCTCCGCGCAGGCCCTGGCCCCCGAAGTGCGGCTGCTCATCGAAGTGGTGGCGCGCGCCTGCAAGGCGATCAGCCACGCGGTCAGCAAGGGCGCGCTCGGCGGCGTCCTGGGCAGCCTCGAAAGCGAGAACGTGCAGGGCGAAGTGCAGAAGAAGCTGGACGTGCTGTCCAACGAGATCCTGCTCGAAGCCAACGAATGGGGCGGCCACCTGGCGGCCATGGCCTCGGAAGAGATGGAGACCATCCACCTGATTCCGAACCGTTACCCCAAGGGCGAATACCTGCTGCTGTTCGATCCGCTGGACGGCTCCTCGAACATCGACGTGAACGTGTCGATCGGCACCATCTTCTCGGTGCTGCACGCCCCGCACAACGTGTCGGGCGCGCCGGTCTGTGAGGCCGACTTCCTGCAGCCGGGCAACAAGCAGGTGGTGGCCGGCTATGCCGTCTACGGCCCGCAGACCATGCTGGTGCTGACCATCGGCAACGGCGTGGTCGGCTTCACGCTGGACCGCGAAATGGGCTCGTGGGTGCTGACCCACGAAAACATCCGCGTGCCCGAAGACACCAAGGAATTCGCCATCAACATGTCGAACATGCGCCACTGGGCCGCCCCGGTCAAGCGCTACATCGACGACTGCCTGGCCGGTTCCACCGGCCCCCTGGGCAAGGACTACAACATGCGCTGGATCGCCTCGATGGTGGCCGACGTGCATCGCATCCTGACCCGCGGCGGCATCTTCATGTACCCCTGGGATGCGCGCGAGCCGGGCAAGGCCGGCAAGCTGCGCCTGATGTACGAAGCCAACCCGATGAGCTTCCTCATCGAACAGGCCGGCGGCGCGGCGATCAACGGCACGCAGCGCATCCTCGACATCCAGCCGGACAAGCTGCACCAGCGCGTCAGCGTGATCCTGGGCTCGAAGAACGAAGTCGAGCGCGTGGGCCGCTACCACGCCGAGGACGCGGGCAAGTAAGCCCGGCTTTCGCCCAGCAAAAAGCCCCGGCCTGAGCCGGGGCTTTTTTTTCGTCGGGATCCGGCGAAGGGCTTACTTGACCTCTTCGATGGACTTCACATCGTCCTTGTTGATCTGGACCTTCTTGCCGTCCTTGTCGTACTCGTACATGCCGGATTTCTTGTCATAGGTCGGCTCGTCGGGCGTCACGGTCGAGGTCCCGTCCCGCTGCTGAATAACCGAGGGCGACGAGCATCCGGCCAGCACCCCTACTCCGGTCACCACCAGGGCCAACGTCATGGTCTTCAGGTTCATGGGCGTGTTCTCCGAGTGTGAATGGTGAATTCACTGTATCGGATGCGCGCCCAAAAAAAGTGACGGCATGTGGCCAAAATGCGTATGAAAGTAAAAAACCCCTCGCGGTTCACACCGCGAGGGGTTGCAACCCCATACAACCGCAAGTTGCCTTTACACCTTGGCGTGCGCCTCGATATAGCGGCGCACGGCGGCGGCGTCGCAGTCCATGACTTCGACGCGCTGCGGCAAGGATTCCAGGTTTGCCAGGTTGCCCGGCGGCGTGGCCGGACGGCCCAGGGCGGCCTCGATGGTTTCAGAGAACTTGGCCGGCAAGGCGGTTTCCAGCACCAGCATCGGCACGCCGGGCTCGACGTGCTCGCGCGCGACCTTGACGCCGTCGGCGGTGTGCGGATCGACCAGCACGCCGGTCTGGTCGTAGAGCGAGCGGATGGTGGCCAGGCGGTCTTCGTGCGAGCTGGCGCCCGAGACGAAGCCGTACTGCGCCTCGAACCGCGGCTTGAGCGCCGACAGGTCGAAGAAACCGTCGCGCGCCATGTCGGCCCACAGCGCCTTGACGCGGTCGGCATCGCGGCCGACCAGGTCGAACACGAAGCGCTCGAAGTTGGAGGCGCGCGAAATGTCCATCGACGGGCTGGAGGTGGCGTAGGTCTGCTCGGCCGGGCGCGGGCGATAGATGCCGGTGCGGAAGAACTCTTCCAGCACGTTGTTCTCGTTGGTGGCCAGCACCAGGCGACGCACCGGCAGGCCCATGCCGCGGGCGATGTGGCCCGACAGGATATTGCCGAAGTTGCCCGAGGGCACCGTGAACGAGACCTGCTGGCCCGGCTTGTCGGTGGCGCGCAGCCAGCCGTGGAAGTAGTACACCACCTGGGCGGCGATGCGCGCCCAGTTAATCGAGTTGACCGCGCCCAGGCGGTACTTGGCCTTGAAAGCCAGGTCGCCGGCCAGCGCCTTGACGATGTCCTGCGCTTCGTCGAACACACCGCGCACGGCGATGTTGTGGATGTTCTCGTCCTGCAGCGAGTACATCTGGGCGCGCTGGAACGCGCTCATGCGGCCGTGCGGCGACAGCATGAACACGGCCACGCCGCGCTTGCCGCGCAGCGCGTATTCGGCCGCCGAACCGGTGTCGCCCGAGGTGGCGCCAACGATGTTGAGCGTGGTGCCGCGCCGGGTCAGCACGTACTCGAACACCTGGCCCAGGAACTGCATGGCCATGTCCTTGAAGGCCAGCGTCGGGCCTTCGGACAGCCCCAGCAGCGACAGGCCGTCGTTCAGCGGGCGCAGCGGGACGATGTCTTCGCTGTTGAAGATCTGCGAGGTGTAGGCGGCGCGGGTCAGGCGGCGCAGGTCCTCGGCCGGAATATCGGTGGCAAAGCGCGACAGCACTTCGAACGCCAGGTCGGCGTACGGCAGGCCGCGCCACGATTCCAGCGTCTCGGCGGAAATCTGCGGCAGTTGCTCCGGCACGGCCAGGCCGCCGTCCGGCGCCAGCCCTTCGAGCAGGATGTCGGAAAACGGCTGGGGCGCCATGCCCCCCCGCGTAGAAATGTAGTTCATGTCATTGACTCCACAATGCACTGCGTCCCGCCAGGCCAGGCCGCGCGGAGCCGGCTCCGCCGGGCCGCCGCCGGCGCCCCCTTGAGGGGGAAGCGCCGCAGGCGCTTCGGGGGTGGGCCTTCCTCATGCCAAATGCTCCACGCGCAGGCGCGTGACCTTGGACCGCACGAACGGCAAGGCCTCGATGCGCTCGATGGCCTGGTTGACATTGCCTTCCACCGCTTCGTGCGTCAGGAAGATGATGTCCGCGCCGCCGATGTGCGAGGGCTGCTGGATCATCGAGCCGATCGAGATCGACCGGTCAGCCAGGAGGCGCGCGATGTCGGCCAGCACGCCCGGCTGGTCGTCCACGCGCAGGCGCAGGTAGTAGGAGGTGCTGACCTGCTCGATCGGCAGGATCGGCGTGTCGGCCATGGCGTCCGGCTGGAACGCCAGGTGCGGCACGCGGTTGCCCGGATCGGCGGTATGCAGGCGGGTCACGTCGACCAGGTCGGCCACCACCGCCGAAGCGGTCGGCTCTTCGCCGGCGCCCTGGCCGTAGTACAGCGTCGGGCCGACGGCGTCGCCCTTGACCAGCACCGCGTTCATGGCGCCTTCGACGTTGGCCAGCAGACGCTCGGCCGGCACCAGCGCGGGATGCACGCGCAGCTCGATACCGTCGGCGCGGCGCTTGGTGATGCCCAGCAGCTTGATGCGGTAGCCCAGGCGCTCGGCGTGCTCGATGTCCTCGGCGGCCAGTTGCGAGATGCCTTCGATGTAGGCGCGGTCGAACTGCACCGGCACGCCGAAGGCCAGCGAGGCCAGCAGCGTCAGCTTGTGCGCGGCGTCGACGCCCTCCACGTCGAACGTGGGATCGGCTTCGGCGTAGCCCAGGCGCTGGGCTTCGGCCAGCACGTCGGCGAACGGCAGGCCGCGCGAGCGCATTTCCGACAGGATGAAATTGGTGGTGCCGTTGATGATGCCGGCGACCCACTGGATGCGGTTGGCGGTCAGGCCTTCGCGGATGGCCTTGATGATGGGGATGCCGCCGGCGACGGCGGCTTCGAAGGCCACCATCACGCCGCGCTCGGAGGCCGCGGCGAAGATCTCGTTGCCGTGCTTGGCCAGCAGCGCCTTGTTGGCGGTGACCACGTGCTTGCCGTTGGCGATGGCTTCCAGCACCAGCTCGCGCGCCAGGGTATCGCCGCCGATCAGCTCGACCACGATGTCGATCTCGGGATCGCGCACCAGCGCGTGCACGTCAGTGTCCACGGGCAGCGTGTCGCCGACGCGGGCGCGCGCCTTGGGCACGTCGCGCACGGCGGCGCGGGTCACTTCAATGCGGCGACCGGCGCGGCGCGCGATCTCTTCCGCATTGCGCGACAGCACCGTCCAGGTGCCGCCGCCAACCACGCCCAGGCCGAGCAGGCCCACTTTCATGGGATTCATCGCGGCGCCCTCGGCGGGCGGGCGTTGAGGGGAATTCATTTCATTTCTCCATAATGCGGGCGCTACGCCACGCAAGCCACGCAAAAAACGGCTGCCCCCGTATCGGGATGCCGCGGATCCGGCTCCGCCGGTCCGCAGGCATGCCCCCTCGAGGGGGAAGCGCCGCAGGCGCTTCGGGGGTGGGCCTACCTTCGGGGGGGACCTTACCTATAGCCGTCCTTGCGGAACATATCCTTGATGCCGCGCACCGCCTGGCGGGTGCGCTGCTCGTTTTCGATAAGAGCGAAGCGCACGTATTCGTCGCCATACTCGCCGAAGCCGATCCCGGGGGACACGGCCACTTTCGCATCCGACAGGACGCGCTTGGCAAACTCCAAAGAGCCCATCGCCCGGTAGGGTTCGGGGATCTGCGCCCAGATGTACATGGACGCCTTGGGAATTTCCACATTCCAACCTGCTTCGTGCAGACCGCGCGCGAGCACGTCGCGGCGGCTTTGGTACTGCGCCACGATCTCGTTCACGCAGTCCTGCGGGCCGTCCAGGGCGGCGATCGAAGCCACCTGGATCGGCGTGAACGTGCCGTAGTCGTGATAGCTCTTGATGCGCGCCAGCGCGCCGACCAGCTCGCGGTTGCCGACCATGTAGCCGATGCGCCAGCCCGCCATGTTGTAGCTCTTGCTCATGGTGAAGAACTCGACCGCGACATCGCGCGCGCCGGGCACCTGCATGATCGAGGGGGCGACGTAGCCGTCGAAGGTGATGTCGGCATAGGCCAGGTCGTGCACCACCAGGATGTCGTGTTCCTTGGCCAGGGCCACCACGCGCTCGAAGAACGACAGGTCGACGCACTGGGCGGTCGGGTTGCTGGGGAAGCCCAGCACCATCATCTTGGGCTTGGGAATCGATTCGCGCACGGCGCGCTCGAGTTCCTCGAAGAAGTCCACGCCCGGCGTCATGCGCACGGAGCGGATGTTGGCGCCGGCGATGACCGCGCCGTAGATGTGGATCGGGTAGCTGGGGTTGGGCACCAGCACCGTGTCGCCGCGGTCCAGGGTGGCCAGCATCAGGTGCGCCAGGCCTTCCTTGGAGCCGATGGTGACGATGGCTTCGGAATCGGGGTCGAACTCGACCGCATAGCGGCGCTGGTACCAGTCGCAGATGGCCTTGCGCAGGCGCGGGATGCCCTTGGACACCGAGTAGCCGTGGGTGGTCGGGCGGATGGTGGCCTCGACCATCTTGTCGACGATGTGCTTGGGAGTGGCGCCGTCCGGATTGCCCATCGACATGTCGATGATGTCCTCGCCGCGCCGACGGGCTGCCATCTTGAGCTCGCCGGTAATGTTGAAAACGTACGGGGGCAAACGCTCAATGCGAGAGAACTTCCTCATGATGGGAATCCTTAGGGGGCGAAGGGGCAAAAATCCAGGGCGCGAGGGCGCGAAGGGGAAACGGGCTCAAAAGCCGCGCCAGCACACGTTTGCGGCGCAGCAAAACCCTGTAATCTAGCGCAAGGACGCCTGGGCGGCAAATGGAACAAAAATAGGGCCTGCTTGATGGCAAATTTGGTGGCAAAAATGCCCGCCCTCCCGCCGGGCCGCCCCCAACGGCGGGCAGCCTCCCCGCGGGGGGCAGAGAGCGAGCGCAGCGAGTGAAGCGTGGGGGTATTCCCTTTGCAACATACGGCCATCCTGATGCGCTATTATCGGAGCCATAAAGCCGGAGTATTTATTGAAGCTGCATACCGATCCTGCGACGGCCGCCCTGAACACCGTCACCGCCTACGGTGACGGTTATATCGAGGTCAACCAGGTACGTTTTTCCTCCTCGGTCGCTTTTGGCCCCGAAGGCGAAGTTACCCCTTGGCCCGTTCAGTCGCCGGCCGACATCACCCCCACCCTCTTGCGTCAGGCGGCCGGATTGTCCGAACCCGTCCGCGACCCGTTGGCGTTCCTGGACGAACCCGAAGCCACCCCCAGCCGCCCGGCCAATGCGCCGGAAGTGCTGCTGGTCGGCACGGGCGGCCGGCAACAGTTCCTGCGCCCCGAGGTGCTGCGTCCCCTGTTGGCGGCCGGCATCGGCGTGGAAATCATGGACACCCACGCCGCCTCGCGCACCTACAACATCCTGATGGCGGAGGGCCGGCGCGTGGTCGTCGCCCTCATCCCCCCCAACGGAGACCCCCAGACATGATGATGCCCATCATCGGCAAGCCCGCCCCGCTGTTCACCGCTGAAAGCACCATCGGGCCGATCAGCCTGGAGCAGTGCCAGGGTCGCGCCGTGATCCTGTACTTCTATCCCAAGGACAACACCCCTGGCTGCACCACCGAGAGCCAGGATTTCCGCGACCTGCACGCCGACTTCCTGTCGGCCAGCGCCGTGGTGGTCGGAATCTCGCGCGATTCGCTGAAGTCGCACGAGAACTTCAAGGCCAAGTACGAGCTTCCTTTCCCTCTCATCTCCGACGCCGACGAAACCGTGTGCAATCTGTACGGCGTCATCAAGCAGAAGAACATGTACGGCAAACAGGTGCGCGGCATCGAGCGCAGCACCTTTCTGATCGACGCTTATGGCGTGCTGGTGCAGGAGTGGCGCGGGGTGAAGGTCCCGGGCCACGCCAAGGAAGTCCTGCAGGCCGCCAAGAGCATCGGTTAGCCGTGCACAGGAATACCCGTCAGGTGCCATAGCCGGCCCATACTGGAGAGTGACGCATATGCCGCTTCCGAAGTTGCCCACCCGCCCCGCAGCCATCCTGACCTTCCCCTCGGGCGATAACGCCCGGGCGCAGGCCCGCAGCACCAAGACCGCCGCTGCGCGGTCGAACACCCAGGCCGTCCTGGCCGAAGACGACGAGGACGAGCTGCTGGTCCAGCCCGAACTCGACGGCATGGCCCCTCCCGCCCGCAAGGCCCAGATCCCGGCCCGCCAGGTGCCGCCGCCGGCCCCCGCCGCACCGGCGCCGCGCGCCCAGGCGCGCCAGGCCAAGCCCGCCGCGACCCCGGCCAAGCGCACCAAGCCGCGCGCCCAGAACGAGCCGCGCAAGCTGTTCGTGCTGGACACCAACGTGCTGCTGCACGACCCCAGCTCGCTGTTCCGCTTCGAAGAGCACGACATCTTCCTGCCGATGATGACGCTCGAAGAACTGGACCACCAGAAAAAGGGCATGTCCGAAGTGGCGCGCAACGCTCGCCAGGTCAGTCGTTCGCTCGACGCCCTGGTGCAGGACGCCACCCAACTGGACGAAGGCCTGGAACTGGCCAAGCTGGGCAACAAGGACGCCACCGGGCGCCTGATGTTCCAGACCACCGCCATCCACAGCACCCTGCCGTCGGACCTGCCCATGGGCAAGGCCGACAACCAGATCCTGGGCGTGGTGCGCGCTCTGCAGGAAAAATACCCGCAGCGTGAAGTCGTGCTGGTGTCCAAGGACATCAACATGCGCCTGAAGGCGCGCGCGCTGGGCATGGCCGCGGAAGACTACTTCAACGACCACGTCCTGGAAGACTCGGACCTGATGTACTCGGGCGTGATGCAGTTGCCCGAGGATTTCTGGAACAAGCACGGCAAGGACGTCGAGTCCTGGCAACAGGGCGGCACCACCTTCTACCGCATCCACGGCCCGCTGTGTTCGCAGTTCGTGGTCAACCAGTTCGTCTACTTCGAAGGCCAGATGCCGCTGTACGCCCAGGTGCGCGAGGTCAGCGGCAAGATGGCGGTGCTGGCGACGCTGCGCGACTACACCCACGGCAAGAACAACGTCTGGGGCATCACCGCGCGCAACCGCGAGCAGAACTTCGCCATGAACCTGCTGATGAACCCGGAATGCGACTTCGTGTCGCTGCTGGGCCAGGCGGGCACGGGCAAGACGCTTCTGGCGCTGGCGGCCGGCATCACCCAGGTGCTGGAGACCAAGCGCTACACCGAGATCATCATGACCCGCGTCACGGTGCCCGTTGGTGAAGACATCGGCTTCCTGCCCGGCACCGAGGAAGAGAAGATGCTCCCCTGGATGGGCGCGCTGGAAGACAACCTCGACGTGCTGAACATGGGCGAAGGCGAAGGCAATGGCGACTGGGGGCGCGCCGCCACCATGGACCTGATCCGGTCGCGCATCAAGGTCAAGTCGCTGAACTTCATGCGCGGGCGCACCTTCCTGAACAAGTACCTGATCATCGACGAGGCCCAGAACCTGACGCCCAAGCAGATGAAGACGCTGGTGACGCGCGCCGGCCCCGGCACCAAGGTGATCTGCCTGGGCAACATCGCCCAGATCGACACGCCGTACCTGACCGAAGGCAGTTCGGGCCTGACGTTCGTGGTCGACCGCTTCAAGGGCTGGCCGCATTCGGGCCACGTAACCTTGCAGCGCGGCGAGCGCTCGCGCCTGGCGGACTACGCCGGGGACGTGCTGTGAACCCTCGCGGCTGAGTCTCCACGCCGCGCCCACCGCCGTGGGCGGACGCCGCCTCCCCGGGACGGCGTCTCCAAAGAAAAAGCCCCTTGAGCGATCAAGGGGCTTTTTTATCACCGGTGCCTGACGATTATTTGTCGGCGGCGTTGGTGATGGCGTTGCCGGCCCGCGACATGTCCTTGCCCATGCCCGCCACGGTATTGCAACCGGCGAGTACGAAGCCGAACACGACGAAGGCGGTCAGCACGATCTTGCTGCGCATGCTGCGCTCCTGAAATGTGGGGAAAAGATTCCGGGGCGTACTTTAAACGATCTGCACCCGCAGTTCACCCAGTCCCTCAACGCCGCCGGTGATGACATCGCCCTGCACCACGGCGCCAACGCCTTCCGGCGTGCCGGTGAAGATGATGTCGCCAGGCTGCAGTTCGAACAGGCCCGACAGGTAGGCGATGCTTTCCGGCACGTTCCAGATCATCTGCGAGATGTCGCTGGCCTGCTTGCGCTGGCCATTGACGTCGAGCCAGATGGCGCCCTTGTCGAGCGTGCCGACCACGCTGCGCGGATGGATCGGGCCCAGCGGCGCCGACAGATCGAAGGCCTTGCCCACTTCCCAGGGACGGCCTTGCTTCTTCATCTCGCCCTGCAGATCGCGGCGGGTCATGTCCAGGCCAAGGGCGTAACCCCAGACGCAGTCGTTGGCCTGTTCCACCGGGATATCGCGGCCGCCCTTGCCCAGCACCACCACCAGCTCCATTTCGTAGTGCAGGTTGGAGGTCTTGGGCGGATACGGCATCTTGCCGGTTTCGCCGTCGGCCACGCTCAGCACGGCGTCGGCGGGCTTGCAGAAGAAGAACGGATCTTCACGGCCGGTGAAGCCCATTTCCTTGGCGTGCTCGGCGTAGTTGCGGCCGACGCAGTAGACACGGCGCACCGGGAACAGCGCGGCGCTGCCGGCAACGGGAACCGCGGTCAGCGGCTGGGGAGGCAATACGTAGTCCATGATCTATCAACCTATGACGGGTGGAACGGTCCGATGGCAAAAATCATTCGCGAGTGTATCCCGTTCCGGGACGGCGGAAATATTCAGCAAATTGTAGGGATTTCCCCATCGAACACCACCAGGCGCTCGATGAAATCCGCCATGTAGGCCTTCATTTCCTGGTGGGCGGCCGACACCTGGTAGCGGTCGTGGGCGGCGGCGTCACTGAACGCCGCCACCACCGCGTGGGTCAGTCCGTCCGAACGGCCGGCCTGGTTGGGCCGGAAGGCATAGCCCGCCACGCCGTCGCATTCGGCCAGGATGCGGTCGCAGTAGCCCCGCACCCGGTCATGAAAGCGCGCATCGGCGGCGCCGGACAATTGCAGCATTACGACATGCAGGAACATCACGACTCCTTTTTCGAACGGGCGACGGCAAGCCAGGCGCGCGACACCAGCCCCATGATGCCGTCGCGGAACAACAGGACGCACAGGATGAAGATAGCCCCCTGCACGATCAGCACCCAGGAGCCCAGCGGCGCCAGGTAATTCTGCAGCGACACGAAGGTGAAGGCGCCGGCCAGCGGACCAAACACCGTGCCAATGCCGCCCAGCAGCGCCATCAGCACCACTTCGCCGTTGGCGTGCCAGTGCACGTCGGTCAGCGAGGCCACGCCGAACACCAGCACCTTGAGCCCGCCGGCCAACCCCGCCACCGAGGCCGACAACGTAAACGCCAGCAGCTTGTAGCGCGACGTCGAATAGCCCAGCGAGCGGGCCCGTTGCTCGTTGTCGCGCACGGAACGGATCACCTCGCCGAACGGCGAGTTCAACACCCGCAGCACGAAGGCGTATCCCAGCGCGAACACCGCCAGCGTGAAGTAATACATCGGCATCACGCTGTCCAGGTCGACCAGACCGAACAGCTTGCCGCGCGGCACGCTCTGCAGGCCGTCCTCGCCGCCGGTGAAACCCGCCTGCACCGCGATGAAGTACACCAGTTGCGACAGCGCCAGTGTGATCATGGCGAAGTAGATGCCCTGGCGCCGGATCGCGATGGCGCCGAACGCCAGTCCCAGCAGGCCGCCGGTCAGCACGCCGGCCAGCAGGCCAAGTTCGGGCGTGGCGCCCAGCAGCTTCATGACAATGCCGGTGGCATAGGCCGCCGCGCCGAAGAAGGCCGCATGGCCGAACGACAGCAGGCCGACGTAGCCCACCAGCAGGTTGAACGCCGCGGCGAACAGCGCGAAGCACAGCACCTTCATCAGGAAAGTGGGATAGACGAACCAGGGCGCGGCCAGCGCAGCCAGCGCCAGGATCGCCATGCACCAGCGCATGGCGCGACGGCCCAGTTGCACCGGTTCGCGCGTGGCTTCGGCCGCCAGCACGTTCTGCACCTGCAGCGGCTTGCCGAACAGGCCGGCAGGCTTGCACAGCAGCACCAGCACCATGATGAGGAAGATCGCCAGGTTGGCGGCCTCCGGATAGAACACCTTGGTCAGCCCCTCGATGATGCCCAGCCCGAAACCGCTGACGATGGCGCCCATGATGGAACCCATGCCGCCGATCACCACCACCGCGAACACCACCACCACCAGGTTCGAGCCCATCATCGGGCTGACCTGGTAGATGGGCGCGGCGATCACGCCGGCCACCGACGCCAGCGCCACGCCGAGCGCGTAGGTCAGCGTGATCAACAGCGGCACGTTGATGCCGAACGAGCGCACGATGGTCGGGTTCTCGGTGGCCGCGCGCAGCATGGCGCCGACCCGGGTCTTCTCGATCAGCACCCACACCGCCAGGCACAGCACCAGCGACACCACCACCGCCCAGCCGCGGTACCACGGCAGGAACATGAAGCCCAGGTTGACCCCGCCCGTCAGCGCCTTGGGGATGGTGTATGGCAATCCCGACACGCCATAGGCCTGGCGCAGCCCACCTTCAATCAGCAGCGCCAGCCCGAAGGTCAGCAGCAAGCCGTACAGATGGTCCATGCGGTAGGTGCGCGAGATCAGCACGCGCTCGACCACGATGGCGAACGCCGCCATGATGAGCGGCACCAGCACCAGCGCGGCCCAGTAGTTCACGCCCAGGTAGTTCAGCAGCATCCAGGCCAGGAACGCGCCCGCCGTGTACTGCGCGCCATGGGCGAAGTTGATGATGTTCAACAGGCCGAAGATCACCGCCAGCCCGATCGAGAGCAAGGCGTAGAACGAACCGTTGATCAGGCCGAGCAGGAGCTGGCCGAACAGTGCCGTGGACGGCACGCCAAAAATTTCGAACACAGGATTCTCCCCTCAGACGCCCAGGCGGCGCGCGATCCGCTCGGGATCGTTGCGCGCCTCTTGCGCCGACAATTGGTCGACCACGCGGCCATGCTCCATCACGTAGTGGCGGTCGGCCACCTTGGTGGCGAAGCGGAAATTCTGCTCGACCAGCACGATGGTGAAGCCGCGCTCCTTGAGCGTGCGGATGGCCTGCCCGATCTGCTGCACGATCACCGGCGCCAACCCCTCGGTGGGCTCGTCCAGCAGGATCAACTGGGCGCCGGTGCGCAGGATGCGGGCGATCGCCAGCATCTGCTGCTCGCCGCCCGACAGGTTGCCGCCAGAGCTGCCGCTGCGTTCGCGCAGGTTGGGAAACAGGGTGTAGATCTCATCCAGCGACATGCCGCCGTCGGCCAGGCGCGGCGGCAGCAGCAGGTTCTCGGTCACGTCCAGGCTGCGGAACACCGCCCGTTCCTCCGGGCAATACACCACGCCCAGCCGCGGGATGCGGTGCGGCGCCATGCCCACGGTTTCCTGGCCATTCAACAGGATCGAGCCGCGGCGCTTGTCCAGGATGCCCATGACGGCGCGCAGCGTGGTGGTCTTGCCCGCGCCGTTGCGGCCCAGGATCGTGACCAGTTCGCCGCGCCGCACGTCGATGTCGACGCCGTGCAGCACATGCGATTCGCCATACCAGGCGTTGAGGTCCTTGATCGACAGCATCAGTCGTCCCCCTCTTCAGCGCCCATATAGGCGGTAATGACGCGCTCATCGCGCGATACCGTGGCGTAGTCGCCCTGCGCCAGCACCGCGCCGCGCGCCAGCACCGTGATGGTGTCGGATAGGTCGGCGACCACCGACAGGTTGTGCTCCACCATCAGGATGCTGCGATTGGCCGACACGCGCCGGATCAGCGCCGCGATACGCGCCACGTCTTCCTGGCCGAGGCCGGCCATCGGCTCGTCCAGCAGCATCACTTCAGGCTCCAGGGCCAGCGTCATGGCGATTTCCAGCGCCCGCTTGCGGCCGTAGGGCAACAGGGCCGCCGTGGTGTCGGCCAGGCCCGCCAGACCGACCGCCTCCAGCAGGGCCAGGCCCTGGTCGTTGAGGCGATCGACACTGCGACGGCTGCGCCAGAACCGCATCCCGTCGCCATGCTGGCGCATCAGCGCCACGCGCATGTTCTGCAGCACGGTCAGCCCCAGGAACACCGCCGAAATCTGGAACGAGCGCACGATGCCCAGGCGCGCGATCTGCTCAGGCGCCAGCGCGGTGATGTCGCGGCCGCGATAATGGATTGCGCCCTGGTCGGGCGTCAGGAACTTGGTCAGCAGGTTGAAGCAGGTGGTCTTGCCGGCGCCGTTGGGGCCGATCAAGGCATGAATGGAACCTTCCCGCAGGGCCAGGGACACGCCGTCGACGGCATTGAAGCCGCCGAACCGCTTGACCAGCCCCTGGGCGGACAGAACCGCTTGGGTGCTCATGGCCGTCCTCCTACATGCGGGCCAGCAGGCCGCCGTCGATCGCCAACACGTGGCCATTGACGAACGAAGCCCCCGGCGAAGCCAGGTACACCACCGCCGGCGCGATGTCCTCAGGCGTGGCCCAGCGCCCCACCGGCACCGCCGTCGACAGGAACGACTGGAACTGCGGATTGTCCTGCAGCCCCTGGGTGAAGTCGGTGCGCACGAAGCCCGGCGCCAATGCGTTGCAGGTGATGCCCTGGCCGCCATACTCGACCGCCAGCGCGCGGGTAAACGCCGCGATGGCGCCCTTGGCGGTGGCGTAGGCCGCGATGTTCGGCATGGTGGCCTGGCCGGCGACGGATGACATCAGCACGATGCGGCCGAAGCCGCGCGCCGCCATCGCCGGCAGCACCGCGCGGGCGCAATGGAAAGCGCCATTCACGTGCACGTTCTGCAGCGCCTGCCATTCGGCGGGCGCCATCTCGACCACCGGTTTGCGGTTCTGGTTGCCGGCATTGCTGACCAGCACGTCGATGGCCACGCCATCGCTTTCCAGTTGCGCGATGGCCGCGGCCACGGCGGCGCCGTCGGCCACGTCGAACACCGCGCTGCGCGCCGGGATGCCGGCCGCGGCCAGTTGCGCGCAAGCGGCGTCGCAGGCGGCCTGCGACAGATCGTTGATCACCACGCGTCCGCCCGCCCGGCCCAGGCCGGCGGCGATCGCATACCCCAGCCCGCGCGCGCCCCCCGTCACCAGCGCCGTGCGCCCGGCCAACCCGAAGGTCTGGCCCAGATAGTCCTGATTCAAGCTTGTCTCCTTGTCTTATAGGCGCCGGATCTCTCGGAACATCCGCGTCGGGAAAGGCTTCCCGAGGCTCGGCATCCCTGGCCCGGCTCGTGTCGATCCGCCGTCCCTGCAGGAAAACGTGATTGACATAAATCTCAATATACGCGACTATTTTTAAACACTCAATAACAAGATTTTTAGTTTTTCTTCCATAACGAGTTTTGGCTAGGAGACATCATGGCCCTCGAAACCCCTGGCTGCCCTGCGGCCAACGCGCTGCCGCCACTGGCATCGCGCTTCCTGAAAGTGGATGAACTGCCGTGGAAGCCCACGCAGGTCGAAGGCATCGACATGAAGGTGCTGATGCAGGACAAGGAGTCCGGCCTGCTGACCGCGCTGTTCCGCTGGCAACCCGGCACCGAGCTGCCGCTGCATGAACATGTCGAGGTCGAGCAGACCTATGTGCTGGAAGGCTCGATCGTCGACGCCGAAGGCGAAGTGCGCGCCGGCGACTACGTCTGGCGCCCGCGCGGCAACCGCCACGTGGCCCGGGCTCCGCATGGCGCGCTGGTGCTGAGCTTCTTCCTGAAACCCAACCTGTTCATCGACGCCTACGCCGGCCAGACGCTGGAATAGGCACGCCCCGGCAAGACCCCGCGCGACCGCCCGGCACAGGGCGGCGCGCCAAGATACAAGCCCCCGAGGAGACAAAACCATGAAGATCCGTTTCAAGCATTGCCTGGCCGCCTGCGCGCTGGGCGCCGTTTCACTGTCGGCCCAGGCCCAGGTATCCGACGACGTCGTCAAGATCGGCGTGCTGGGCGACCAGTCCGGCATGATGGCCGACCTGTCCGGCAAGTTCGGCGTCGAGGCCGTGAAGATGGCCGTCGAGGATTTCGGCGGCAAGGTGCTGGGCAAACCCATCGAGGTGGTGTCCGCCGACCACCAGAACAAGGTGGACATCGGCGTCTCGATCGCGCGGCGCTGGTACGAGAACGAAAAGGTCGACCTGATCCTGGACGTGCCGAACTCGGCCATCGCGCTGGCGGTGCAGGACCTGACCCGCCAGATGAAGCGCGTGGTGATCTTCACCAGCGCCGGCTCGGCCGACCTGACCGGCAAGGCCTGCTCGCCCAACGGCATGCACTGGACCTACGACACCTACGCCTACGCCACCGGCGTGGCCAGCGGCGTCATGGAAGACGGCGGCAAGAGCTGGTTCTTCATCACCTCCGACTATGCCTTCGGCCATTCACTCGAACGCGACGCCATGGCGGTGGTCAAGGCCAAGGGCGGCCAGGTGGTCGGCAGCGTGCGCCACCCCATCGCCAGCGCCGACTTCTCGTCGTTCCTGCTGCAGGCGCAGGCCTCCAAGGCCCAGGTGATCGGCCTGGCCAACGGCAGCGGCGACACCATCAACAGCATCAAGCAGGCCTTCGAGTTCGGCATCATGGGCAGCAAGCAGCGCGTGGCCGCGCTCTTCATGAGCATCGTCGACGTGCGCAGCGTCGGGCTGGAATACGCGCAGGGGCTGAACCTGGTCGAGCCGTTCTATTGGGACCAGGACGACAAGGCGCGCCAGTGGTCCGAGCGTTATTTCAAACGCACCGGCCGCATGCCGTCGATGGTGCAGGCCAGCAACTACAGCGCCACCCTGCACTACCTGAACGCGATCAAGGCGGCCGGCACCGACGCCTCGGAGGCGGTGCTCAAGAAGATGCACGAAACGCCCATCAACGACTTCATGACCGAGAACGGCCGCATCCGCGAGGACGGACGCGTGATGCGCGACCTGTACCTGTTCCAGGTGAAGAAGCCGTCGGAATCCAAGCGCGACTGGGACTACTACAAGCTGGTTCGCAAGATCCCAGCCGAACAGGCGTTCCGTCCGCTGGACCAGGGCGGTTGCGCGCTGGTGAAGCCATGAGCGGCGGCGCGCCCGGCCTGCTGGCAGGCAAGCGCGCCGTCGTCACGGGGGGCGCCAACCCCCGTGGCATCGGCGCCGCCATCGTCGCGCAATTCCTGGCGCAAGGCGCCAGCGTCGCGGTGCTGGACCGCGATTATCCCGACCACGCCGACGCCGGCCTCGCCGGCGGCCGCGTCAATCTGCACTGCGACGTGTCGAGCAGCGCCTCCTGCGAGCAGGCCGTGGCGCAGGCGGCGCGGGCGCTGGGCGGCATCGACGTGCTGGTGAACAACGCCGGCATCGTCGCCGCGACCCGCATCTGGGACCTGCCCGAGGACGAGTTCCGCCGCATGATCGACGTCAACCTGACCGGCACGTACAACGTGACGCGCGCCGCCCTGCCCCAGTTGCTGGAAAGCGGGCGACGCCCGGCCATCGTCAACCTGGGGTCGACCGCCGCCCTGCGCGGCGGCGGCCTGCTGGGCGGTTCGCACTATGCCGCCTCCAAGGGCGGCGTGATCAGTTTCACCAAGGCGCTGGCGCGCGAACTGGGCCCGCGCGGCGTGCGCGCCAACTGCGTGGCGCCGGGCATCATCGAGACCGACATGACGCTCGGCAAATTCGGCGAAAATTGGGAACAAGAACTCAAACAGGGCATTCCGCTGCAACGCTTCGGCTCCCCGGCCGAAGTGGCGCAGGCCATTCTGTTCCTGGCCTCGGACCTGTCCTCCTACTCAACCGGCATCGTGGTCGACGTCAACGGCGGCTTCCACATTCACTAGGCGCGTCAGCAGCAATGAGCACTCCCGATCGCATGTTGTCCATCCTCGACCTCTTCCGCGACGACACCACCGCCGCGTTCCAGGAGGACGTCATGGCGCATCTGGAGTGCTCGCGCGCCACCGCCTACCGCTATCTCAAGTCACTCACCGAAAGCGGCCTGCTGGCGCCGACCGCCGGCGGCGCCTACGTGCTCGGCTCGCGCATCATCGAGCTGGACCGGCACCTGCGCCAGCACGACCCGCTGATGCGCGCGGCCCGCGACGTCATGCGCGCCACGGGCGACGAACTCAACGCCAACCTGATGTTGTGCAGCTACTACGGCGACAAAGTCATGTGCGTAGACCGCTACTGGACCGACCATTCCATCGAATCCAGCTACGCGCGCGGCCGCCCCTTCCCCATGTTCCGCGGCGCCACCGCCAAGCCCATCCTGGCCAATCTGCCGCCTTACCAGTTGCGCAACCTGATGCTGTGGCACGCCGCCGAAATCCGCGAGGCCGGGCTGGGCGAGGACTGGGATGCGTTCCGCGCCAACATCAAACGGCTGCGCGCAGCCGGCGTGTGCGTGTCGCACGGCGAGGTCGACCCGGGCCTGATGGGGATCGGCTCGGCGATCTTCACGCCCGACCAGAAGGTGGTGGGCAGCCTGGTGTTCATCGCCGCCGAGGCACGCACGCCCGCCAAGCGGCTGGCGCTGCTGCAGGAACGCATTCAGGAGGCGGCGGCGCAGGTGACGCAGAATCTGCAGGGCCTGCAAGACAACGGCGCGGCGGCGATCGGCATCATGCCGTCGCGGCCGCGCCGCCTGAAGGCGCCCGCCGGTGCGACACCGGCGCGGCGCAAGGCCTGATCAGCCCTTGTTGTAGCGCTCGGCGCTCTTGAGGATTTCCTCGTGGGCGGCGTCAACGCCCTTCCAGCCCTTGACCTTGACCCACTTGCCCTTTTCCAGGTCCTTGTAGTGCTCGAAGAAGTGCTGGATGCGGGCCGTGTCTTCGGCCGGCAGGTCTTCGTACGACTTGATGTTGCGGTACGGGGGGTAGAGCTTTTCGATCGGCACGGCCAGCAGCTTGGCGTCGCCACCCGACTCGTCGTCCATTTCCAGCACGCCGATGGCGCGGCAGCGCACCACGGCGCCGATCTGGATGGGGAACGGGGTCAGCACCAGCACGTCGGCGGGGTCGCCGTCTTCCGACAGCGTTTGCGGGATATAGCCGTAGTTGCACGGGTAGTGCATGGCCGTCAGCATGAAGCGGTCGACGAAGATCGCGCCCGATTCCTTGTCGACCTCGTACTTCACCGGGTCGGCGTTCATGGGGATCTCGATGATCACATTGAAGTCTTCCGGCAGCTTCTTGCCGGGGGACACGCGGTCATAACTCATGATGGAACCTTGTCAGTCTGAAAGAGGATCAAAGCGAACCGTCGTCCTTGAACGGCGGCTTGGTGGTCGGGGCCGGCACCGCGGGCGCGGCCGGCTTGGGAGTGGCCGGCGGGGCCGGCGAATACGTCGGCACGGGGCTGTCGAACGCCGCGGCCGGGATCGGCGCGCTGTCGAAATATTCGTCGATGTCGGAGGTGCCGCCGACGACCGGCGCATCTTCCGGCGCCAGCGCGCGCGCCTGCTGCTCCTTGTTGGCGCGGGCGTCCGGGTCCAGCACGTAGTCCGACGCCGACGCGGCCACGGCCGGCGGCAACGCGGGATAGTCGCCGCCGATATCGGCGTCGATATCCGATAGGCCGACCGCGTACCCGCCCTCGGCGTCCAGGCGGTACGGGTCCGAGCCGGTATCCGCCGCCGGCAGCGCCGCGTCGGCAGCCAGCACGGGCAGCGCCATGCTGGCGGCGGTGGCGAGGCGCCAGTGGCGCACCGCATCGGCCGGGCGGTCGAGACGGTCGTACAGGCTGCCCAGCAGCGCGTGCGTCTGCGCATCGCTACGGCGCGACAGGCTGCGCAGCAGGTAGCGTTCGGCCTGGCCCCACAACTGGCCGTTCAGGCACAGCATGCCCAGCGCGGTCAGCAGGTCTGGATCGGTGGGACGCTGCTGCAGCCAGGTCTCGGCCTTGGCCAGCCGGCGCGAGACCTGCTCGGCGTCGCAGCGCGCGTAGGCGGCCACCAGGGCGGGGTTGAATTTGACGGCGATGGCGGCCTCGAGCACCTTGGCGGCTTCGTTGGCCTCGCCGGCCGCTTCGAAGGAGGCGGCGCCGGCCAGCGCGATCTCGGGCAGCAGGCGCTCCTCGGCCTTGAGGTCTTTCCAGATGGCGCGCCAGCCGTCGTTGGCGGCCGCCGCACGCAAGCGCGCCGCGCCGGCCACGTCGATCAGATGGTCGCCCTCGGCGCGCGCCAGGGCATTGCGGCGCAGCAGGCCGCGCGCCAGCGTGAAGACCTGTTCGTCATGATGCAGGGCCGTGTGCGCGCGCAGCAGCAGGCGCATGGTATGCAGGTGGCGCGCGCCGCCGTCGGCCAGCGGCGCCAGCACGGCCAGCGCGCGCTCGGCGCGGCCCTGGTCCAGCAGCATGTCGGCCGACACCGTCGCGGTGGCTTCCACCAGGCCGGGGTCGGTGCCGGCCTGCTCCTGCGCGGTCGCCAGCAGGCGGTCGCGGCGGTCGAATTCCCCCAGGCCATGCGCGGCACGGGCGGCCGACAGCGCGGCCAGCACGCGGCGGGTCTGCACCTTGGTCTGCTCGAGCAACTTGGTCAGGTCTTTTTCGGCGTGCGAATAACGGCCTTCGAGCAGGCCGATCCAGCCGCGCTCGAGCAACTCGTGATCGCGCGCCTGGGCGCGCTTGCCGCGCCAGGCGCGGACGCGATCGGGGATGGCAAGCAGCCAGGCCAACAGGCGCAGGCCGACGTACAACACGACGAAGGCGGCCACGATCAGCAGCACGGCCAGCGTCAGCGACATCGAGATGCGCCACGGCCAGACCAGCAGCAGCACGTTGCCGGAATGGGAACGCAGCACCACCGCCAGGGCGACGGCGATGACGGCGAGCAGCAGTGTCCAGAACCAGGTACGCATGGGCCTCAGTCCTGATCGCTGGTCTTGAAGCCGGCGGCGCGCAGCGCGGCCACGGCGTTCAGGCTGTCGGACACGTCGGGCATGCGCACCGCGATATCGGTCTGCGCCAGTTCACGGGCCAGGTTCTGGGCCGCGACCGTGTCAGGCGAACGGGTGTCGAAGTACTTGGCCAGCGTGGCGCCGACGTTGTCGAGCTCGCTTTTCCAGACCGCGGGCTGGCGCATCAGCATGGCCAGTTGCACGGTCAAGAGGCGCTGGCGCAGCGTGCCGCGCACCTGGTCGGCCTGTTCCGGCGACAGCAACAGCGCCGCGGGTTCGTCAACGCGCTGGATCGAGATCAGGCCGCCAAGCTCATGTGCCAGCGCCGAGCCGGCGCGGCCCGGCCACGAGGCCACTTCGGCGCGCCAGCGCTGCCACCAGGCCGCGTCGGCCGGCAGGCCGGCCTGAGGGTCGACCGGGGCGGGGGCCGGGGTCGCGGGGCGAGTCTCGCCGGCGGCGATGCCGGGCGCGGCGGCGTCCGGCACCAGCAGCGGCGCCTTGCCGACCAGGGCCGTCAGGCGCTCGATGCGGGCTGACTGGGCCGGAATGTCGACGGTGGACACGGCGCGCAGGCGGTCCAGGTCGCCGTTGATGGCCTGCTGCAAGCTGGAGAAGCGCGGGCGGTCGGCTCGCGCCAGGCGCGATTGCGCGGTTTCCAGCGCGACGATGGCGTTGGAGACGTTGCCGGCCAGCCGGAGTTGCTGGCTGCCGATGGTAAGCAGGCGCTCGACGTCGTTGGCCAGCAGTTCGTCGCTCGCGCTGTCGTTGAAGTTCTGCCAGGCCTGTTGCAGGGCGTTGTACTGGCTCTGGGTCTCGCGCACGCTGTCTTCGAGGTCACCCAGGCGACCGGCCTGGGCTTGCGCCAGGGCCAGGGCTTCGCGAGTGTCCTTGCGCGCCTGCGCCACGTCGGCGGCCAGCGTGTCCAGGCGCGAGGCGACCTCACGGCCGGCGGCGACGAACTGCGTGCGTTGCTGCCACAGGGCATAGCCCAGCCCGACGGCGAGCAGGATGACGATGATGAGGGCAGTGACCAGGGGGCCACTGCCGCGCTTGGCCGGACGGGCCGTGACGGAATCGGCCGGGGCCGATGCGGGCGCGCTGGCGCCCGGGGCGGCCGGGTTAACGGCCGGATCGGTAGCGGGAGTCTTGTCTGTCATGACGCGATTGTATTCGGTGTCAGTCCGAAGCAACGAATCAAGCAGCAACAAAAGCCTGGAAAATCGACTCGTCGTTGGGCATGCAGATTTTTACCATTGCTTGCGAACCCGGATCAGATGCCGGCGACGGCACGCGCCGCGCCAGCGAAGGATGGGTCAGGACAAAGCCGCAACCGCCCCACCAGGCGGCCAGCCCGGCCGCCTGCAACTGGTCGCGCACCGAGTCCGCGCCCTCGCCGCTGGTGATGAGCCAGGTGGCCGGCACGCCCTGCGCGGCCCAGCTCCGCAGGCGCGCAAGCTCGAACTCGTCCCATTGTGCCGGCAGGCGCCGGTAGGCCGCGTGACGTGTCACGGAGACGCCATGTGACTGCAATTGTTCGCTGAGCCAGTCCCGGCCCTGCGTGCCGCGCACCACCAACACCCGCGACGGCAGCCGTGGCAGGCCGCAAAGGACCTCCCAGAGCGCCTCGGAATCGTGGCTGGCGGCCTGGTCGCCGGGATGCAGGACTGTTGTATTCGCGCCAAAACCCGGCAGCCCCGCCAGCCCTGCGGCGCTGGCCGGTCCGACCGTGGCGACGGCCACGCCCACGGGCCAGGGCGCCGGACCATCCGCTCGGGCCAGTTGATCCAGGTATTGCCGGGCGGCATTGCCGCTGACGAACACCACCATGTCGTAGTCCGCCGGCCGCGGCAGGTCCGTGGCGGCGACGGACAGGGGGTGGATATCGAGCGCGGGCAGGATGCAGGGCGTCCAGCCCGCGGCGCGCAAGCGGTCGGCCAGGGCCTCGTTGCGACCGGCGGGCCGTGTCAGCACGGCCACGCGCGGCGCTTGGGCGGCGGCCCTGTCCATCAGTCCTCGGGGGATGCGTCTTGCAACAGCTCGTCGAGAATGGCCTGGGCGCCGGCATCGAACAACTCGGCGGCGACCGCCTCGCCGATCGCCTGCGCCTGGCCCACCGGACCGCTGCGTTCGGCGCGCAGGGTGCGCGTGCCGTCGGGCGACGCCACCAGCGCGCGCAGCGTCAGGCTGCCGCCGTGGATTTCGGCATAGGCCGCCAGCGGCACCTGACAGGAGCCGCCCAGCCGGCGCGACACCGCGCGTTCGGCCAGCGAGATCGCGGTCGCGGTGGCATCGTTCAGCGGCGCCAGCCAGGCACGCATATCGTCGCGATCGTCGCGGATCTCGATGGTCAGGGCGCCCTGCCCGGCCGCCGGCAGGCAATCCGAGGGATCGAGCAGGCAACGGATGCGATCCGTCAGGCCCAGCCGGTTCAGGCCGGCGGCGGCCAGCACGATGGCATCGTATTCGCCGCGGTCGAGCTTGCCCAGACGGGTATCGAGGTTGCCGCGCAGCGGCTTGACCGCCAGGTGCGGATAACGCGCGCGGATCTGCGATTCGCGGCGCAGGCTGGAGGTGCCGACGACGGCGCCGGCCGGCAGGTCGGCCAGCGTGTCGTAGCGATTGGAGACGAAGGCATCGCGCGGATCGGCGCGATCGAGCACGGCGCACAGTTCGAACGGCGCCTGCAGATCGACCGGCATGTCCTTCAGACAATGCACGGCCAGATCGGCGCGGCCGTCGAGCAGGGCGTTTTCGAGTTCCTTGACGAAGAGCCCCTTGCCGCCCACCTTGGAGAGGGTGCGGTCGAGGATCTGGTCGCCTCGGGTCGTCAGGGTGAGCAGTTCAACCGCGCACGCCGGGTACAGCGTGCGCAGTCGATCGCGCACATGCTCGGCTTGCCACAGGGCAAGCCGGCTGGCGCGGGTCGCGATGACCAAGCGTTGCGGCAGAGACACGAGGCGTCATCGAACGAAGTGGGAGACGATGACCGTCGCCACGACGCCCAGGATGGCCAGCACGAACAGGCCCTGCAGGAGGCTCAGGCCTGATTCGGATTGCTGGGGATCGGCGGATCTACGCAGACTCATGTACGGATTCCTTGGAGGCGGTTTTGCGGCTTGCCAGCCACCGTCCAAGGACAACAACGAGCAAGGCGCCGAAGATTTCTACGCCGATTTTAACCGCAGTGGGCTGGACGCCGAATTGACCTTCGACAAACACGTCCGTGACCAGCATGCCGCCCGCGATCCAGCCGAGCAGCGCCGCGCCGAAAGTCACCACCAGCGGATAGCGGTCGATCAGCTTCAGGACCAGCGTGCTGCCCCAGATGATGATGGGCACGCTCACGACCAGGCCGAAAATTACCAGACCGATCTGATGATCAGCGTGAGCATTCTGGGCCGCGCCGGCGATGGCGATGACGTTGTCCAGGCTCATCACGAAGTCGGCGATGATGATGGTCTTGATGGCGGCGATGATGGATGTGCCGCCCTTCACGTTGCCATGGGCATCATCCTCGGGCACCAGCAGCTTGACGCCGATCCAGACCAGCAACAGGCCGCCCACCACCTTCAGGAACGGGATCGACAGCAGGGTCAGCGCAAAGGCGATCAGGACCACGCGCAGCAGGATGGCGCCGGCGGTGCCCCACAGGATGCCCTGCATGCGCTGCTTGGGCTCCAGGTTGCGGCACGCCAGCGCGATCACCACCGCGTTGTCGCCGCCGAGCAGGATGTCGATGAGGATGATCTGGAATACCGCTGCCCAACTCAGCGTCTGGAAAAACTCAAGCAATTTGAACCCCCGAAGGCATTTATCAAAATAAAGGCCGGCCCCGTGCCGGCCGGCCCGCCGCCGTGGCGGCGGGCTTGGAACAACGTATTATTGTAGTTCAGCTTTCAGTCAGCTTTCTGGCGCATCAGCAAAACTTTGCCGATCGCCAGTACCAGCACCGCGCCCAACGCTCCGGTCATGAGGGCGAAGCTGTGCTGGGTCACGCCCAATGCCGCATCGATGCGCGCCACCGGCTCCTGTAGGGCGGGATCACCCACCAGCAATTCGCCGGCGATGAAGCCCAACAACGCCGCGCCCACCCAGACGATGAGCGGGAAGCGTTCGATGACCTTGAGCAGCAGCGTGCTGCCGAAAATCACAAGCGGAATACTGATCGCCAGGCCCAGCACCAGCAGCGTGGTGTCGCCCATCGCCGCGGCGGCGACGGCCACCACATTGTCCAGGCTCATGACCAGGTCGGCGATCATGATAGTGCGGATTGCGGTCAGCAGATTGCCATGGGTCTTGCCGTCCCCCTCTTCCTCGCCTTCCGGCAGCAACAGGGTCACGCCGATGTACACCAGCAGCAGTGCGCCGATGAGCTTGAGCCACGGCAGCATCAGCAGCTTGGCGGCGACCAGCGTCAGCACGATACGCATGATGATCGCGGCGGCCGAGCCAACCACGATCGCTTTCTTTTGCTGCGCCGGCGGCAGCGAGCGCGCGGCCAGCGCAATCACCACGGCGTTATCGCCCGACAGCAGAATGTTGACCCAAATGATCTGGAGCAACGCTAACCAGAATGCCGCTGAACTGAGTTCCATACCTCTCTTTCCTAGGACGTGATCCCCCTAGGACAAACCAAATGAATGGGTGGAAAAGACAAAAAGACGTACTGACCGTCTTGGTGCGAGCCCGACGGCATTCTTGCTGGGTACGTGCAGAATTTCTTTCATTATAGTTTCGTTCAGCTTTCCGTATGTTTCGCCGGCCGCATCATGGACACGGGATTTCCCTAGGCTGGAACGAAAAAAAGGCCCGCCGAGGCGGGCCTTCTTCATGCGCACAACCTTACAGCACCGACTTGAGCAGCTTGCCCATTTCGGAGGGGTTGCGCGTGGTGCGGATGCCGCAGGCTTCCATGACTTCCAGCTTGGCGTCGGCCGTGTCGGCGCCGCCGGAGATCAGCGCGCCGGCGTGGCCCATGCGCTTTCCGGGAGGGGCGGTGACACCGGCGATGAAGCCGACGACCGGCTTCTTCATGTTGTCCTTGGCCCACTGGGCGGCGTTGACTTCGTCCGGACCGCCGATCTCGCCGATCATGATGACGGCGTCGGTGTCGGGATCGTCATTGAACATCTTCAGGACGTCGACGTGCTTGAGGCCGTTGATGGGGTCGCCACCGATGCCGACGGCGCTGGATTGACCCAGGCCCAGCTCGGTGACTTGCGCCACGGCTTCGTACGTCAGGGTGCCCGAGCGGCTGACGATGCCGATGCGGCCCTTGCGGTGGATGTGACCGGGCATGATGCCGATCTTGATTTCGTCCGGGGTGATCAGGCCGGGGCAGTTCGGGCCCAGCAGCAGCGTCTTGCTGCCCTTGGCCTTCATGCGGTTCTTGACTTCCAGCATGTCGCGGACCGGGATGCCTTCGGTGATGCAGATCACCAGATCCAGTTCGGCCTCGACGGCTTCCCAGATGGCGGCGGCGGCGCCGGCGGGCGGCACGTAGATGACCGACACGGTGGCGCCGGTGTCGGCCTTGGCGTCCTTGACCGACGCGAAGATCGGCACGCCTTCGAAGTCCTCACCGGCCTTCTTGGGGTTCACGCCGGCCACGAAGGCGGCTTTGCCATTGGCGTACTCGCGGCACATGCGAGTGTGGAACTGACCGGTCTTGCCCGTGATGCCCTGGGTGATGACCTTGGTGTCCTTGTTGATCAGAATCGACATTTGTGAATCCTTGGATTTTTTCTCTTTACTTGACGGCGGCGACGACGCGGGTGGCGGCTTCGGCCATCGTGTCGGCGCTGATGATCGGCAGGCCCGACTCGGCCAGCATCTTCTTGCCGAGTTCTTCGTTGGTGCCCTTCATGCGCACGACCAGCGGCACGTTCAGGTTGACGGCCTTGCAAGCGGCGATCACGCCTTCGGCGATGACGTCGCAGCGCATGATGCCGCCGAAGATGTTGACCAGGATGGCCTTCACGCTCTTGTTCTTGAGCATGATCTTGAAGGCTTCCGTGACCTTCTCGGCCGTGGCGCCGCCGCCGACGTCCAGGAAGTTGGCCGGCTCGCCGCCGAACAGCTTGATGGTGTCCATGGTGGCCATGGCCAGGCCGGCGCCGTTCACCAGGCAGCCGATGTTGCCGTCGAGCTGGATGTAGGCCAGGTCGAACTTCGAGGCTTCGATTTCAGCCGGATCTTCTTCGTCCAGGTCGCGGTAGGCGACGATTTCCGGGTGACGGAACAGGGCGTTGGAGTCGAAGTTGAACTTGGCGTCCAGGGCGATGATGTTGCCCTTGCTGTCGCGGTTCAGGGGGTTGATTTCGACCAGCGAGGCGTCGGTGTCCATGTAGCACTTGTAGAGCTTCTGGAACACGTCCACGGCCTGGGCGGTCGAGTCGGCGGGCAGGCCGATCGCGTTGGCGATCTTGGTGGCTTGCTCGGCCGACAGGCCGGTCAGCGGATCGATGTATTCGGTGACGATCTTCTCGGGGGTGGAGTGGGCCACTTCCTCGATGTCCATGCCGCCTTCGCTGGAGGCGATGAAGGCGACCTTCTGGGTGGCGCGGTCGGTGACCAGCGACACGTAGTATTCCTTCTGGATGTCGGCGCCGTCTTCGATGTACAGGCGGCGGACCTTCTGGCCTTCCGGGCCGGTCTGGTGCGTGACCAGTTGCATGCCCAGGATTTCGGAGGCGAGCTTGCGCACGTCGTCCAGCGAGCGCGCCAGCTTCACGCCGCCGCCCTTGCCGCGGCCGCCCGCGTGGATCTGTGCCTTGACGACCCAGACCGGTCCACCCAGCTTTTCAGCGGCAGCCACGGCCTCGTCGACGGAAAGAGCGGGAATCCCGCGCGGCACCGGGATGCCAAATTGCTTCAGCAGTTCCTTGCCTTGATACTCGTGGATTTTCATGTGTTACCTGTCAGGACGTATGAGAAAGAGAAGGTGAATCGGAGGTCGAATCGGCCGATGCCTCAGCGCTACCCCCGGTGTACCACTTGGGATAGTGCTCAGCCACCACCGGGCCGTCGGTGCTCAGGGCATGACAGCCGTCCAGTTGGAACGGACGCCGGTTCGGGTTGCTTTCCTGCCGCCGGCGATTGGCCATGGTCTGCACCGCCGCGGTGGGAAGCACCTGCGACAGCTCGGTCATGTGCGTACAGCCCTCGACATGGCCGAAGCGTTCCTTGACCTGACGGCGGAACCCCTTGAGCAGGTTCATGCCGACCAGGTCAGCGTAGGCGGATTCGATGGCCATGCAGTGCTCGCCATAGGGAGCGGCATCATAGACGGCCCGCGCGGCCACGATGGTGAAATCGCCATCGATGGTGATGCGCAGGTGCATATGGTGGATGGGTTGCCCCGCCTTGAACATCTCGCCGTCGCGCTTGGGAAAATCGTACGCCTTGACGTCGATGAGCTCGGCTTCCAGGTCCCAGTTGCCGTCATCGCGCGCATACGACTGCACGCGTATGGAACGCGTGTGCAGCGGCTGGCGAGGACAATCCGGCGGTGGCAAGGGCATGCTTGGGGCCTGCGGGGCGAAGACGGCCGGCGCATGGTGCGCGGCAACAAAACCTTCAAAGTATAGCGCAGCCCGCCCTGCCCCGACGGTCAAAATGCGCGGCGCGAACGCCCGTCGCCCGGGCAGATCGCGCCGCGCCGCCTCAGCGTTGTGTCCACGGCGTGGCCGGACTGCCCATCCAGGCCTGCCCCGCCGGGATGCTTTCGCCCTTGAGCACCAGGGTCAGCGGGCCCAGGCGGGCCCCGTCCTCGACCCGGGTGTCATACAGGATGGTGCTGCGCGGGCCGACATTGACGCCGTTACCGATACGGACCTGCCCGATCTTCATGACGCGGTCCTCGAACAGGTGCGTCTGCGGCCCCGACCAGGCATGCAGCACGGCATCGTCCCCAATTGATACACAGTCGTATTCGGTGATGTCGGTGGTGTCCATGAACACCCGCCTGCCGATCCGCGCGCCCATGCAGCGCAGGGCCAGCGGCAGCCAGGGCGTGGCACGCAGGAAATTGAAGAAGTTCGGCACCGCGATCGACTCATACAGGCTGGTCACGGCCTCGCTCTTCCACACGAACGGCGTCCACATTGGTTCGGCGTGCGGTCGGTAGCGGCCGATCAGCAGCCATTTGAGCGCCACCAGAAACAGGAAGGTGCCGACGCCATACAGCACGCCGGCCAGCATCAGTTCGTCGAACGCCGCCACGAAACCGTCGCGCGCCGCGATCGGGATGACCTTCATGACCGTCAGGTAGCCCACCGCGATCACCACGGCCAGCGGCAGAATCATGCGCATCAGCTCGACCGCGCCGCGCGCCACCTTGCGGCCCAGGCTGGGGCGGAAGGTCAGGTGCTCGGGAAAGCCGGCCGCCTGCTCCCGCGCCGGCAGCGCCAGCGGCGGATTGCCGAGCCAGGTCTGGCCGCTGGCCATGCGGGCATTGGCCGGCGCCCGGCTCTGCACGCCGATCAACACGTCGTCGGGCAGCACCGAGCCGTCCGGCACGTAGGCGCCGTTGCCCACGAAACTGCGATTGCCGATGACGGTGGGTCGCATGGTCATCCAGCCCCGGTCGACCTCCTCGTCGCCCAGCATCACGCCATCGGCGATGAAGCTGTCGCGGCCCAGCGTCAGCATGTCCGGCACGATGCCCATCGCGGTCGAGATTTCGGTGCCGCGCCCCACCTTCGCGCCCAGCAGCCGATACCAGGTGCCGGCATAGATCGAGGCGTACAGGCCGTGCAGCACGCTCAGGCTGGACTCCTGGATCTGGTTGGTGAGCCAGCGCCGCAGATAGATCTGGCCATAGACCGGCCAGCGCCCGCCGCTCAAGCGCGGCAGCAACGCCCAGCGCAGCATGGCCGAGACCAGCACGGTCAGCAGCAGCAGCAAGGCGCTGGCCGGCAAGGCCAGCAGCAGATAGGCCAGGAACGCATTCGGCCACCAGACGCGCGAGCCCATCAGGTCGAGCCAGCGCGCGTCGATCCAGTCGATCAGCACGAAGCTGGGAAACACGGGCATGAAGAACAGCGCGGCGATCAGCGTGCCGCCGGCGGCGTAGGCCAGCATGTCGAGCCGCGCCCAGCGCCCCTCGCGCACCGGCCGCGGCGGCAGCTCGGGCGCGCGCGCCTGCGGGTCGTGCCGCGCCGGCGCGCCGCTCCAGATCTGGCCGGCGGGGATGCGCGCGCCGGCCGCCAGGGACGACAGCCCTTCGAGCCGGCCGTCGGCCTCGATCGTGACGCCGCCCTGCAGCACCGCATACGAGCCCACGTAGGCGTTCTCGCCCAGCGTGATCGGCGCCACCTCCCAGTGCGCGCCGTGGACCTCGAAATTCTCCAGGTTCACCGCCGCGCCGACGCTGACGCCGTCGGCCACCGTCAGCAGGTCGGGCGCCCGCACCGAAATGCGGCTGATGGCGGTATCGCGGCCGATGCGCGCGCCCAGCGCCCGCAGGTACCAGGCCTGCAGCGGCGAGCCCGCCAACAGGTGCGCCGGCGGAATGTCGAGGATGCGGTCGACCAGCCACCAGCGGTAGAAGGTCCAGCCATAGAGCGGATAGCGGCCCGCCTTGAGCCGGCCCAGGATGCCCCACTTACAGACCACCGCGACGCCGAAGCTGAGCAGGTTGCAGGCCAGGTAGCTGGCGATCGACAACGCCACCGCGCGCCAGACCGAGTCGCCCTCGTCGCCGGTGAAGTAGTGATACGTGAAGAACGGCGTCAGCCAGATCAGCATGCGCACGCCGATCAGGAGCGGCAGCACCGCCAACTGCGCCAGGCCGCAGGCCCAGCGCCGCCATTCCGGCGCGCGCTCGATCGGCGTCGGCTGGAGCGGCGCCGCCGCGGCCGCCGATTCGGCCGCCAGCGTGTCGAGCCGCGCCGCCAACGCGCCCAGCACGGAATGCTGGTAGAGCTCATGCATGGTCAGCGCGGAAAACTGCGGATGCTTGCGCAGCGACGACACCAGCCGCGCGGCCAGCAGCGAATGGCCGCCCAGGTCGCGGAAGAAATCGCTGGCCAGCCGCAGCGGCTGGCCGGGAAACAACGGCCGCAGGGCTTCGAACAAGGCGTGCTCGGCGGGCGAGACCGGCGTGTCGTCTTCGCCGCTGGGCTCGGACGCGGTGGCCAGCTCGCGTGCCTTCAGCGCCTTGCGGTCGATCTTGCCCGAGGTCAGGCGCGGCACCTCGGCCACCAACTCGAAGCGGGCCGGAATCATGTAGGCGGGCAGCTCCGCGGCCAGCGCGGCGCGCAGCGCGTGCGGATCGAGCCGCGCGTCACCCTCGGGGGTCAGGAACGCCACCAGTTGGTCGATGCCCGCCAGGTCGCGCAGCACCACGGCGGCCGCGCCAATGCCGGCCTGCCGGTACAGCGCGGCCTCGATCTCGCCCAGTTCGACACGAAAGCCGCGCACCTTGACCTGGTCGTCGCTGCGGCCCAGGCACTGGATCTGGCCGTTTTCGTCGATGCGCGCCAGGTCGCCGCTGCGGTACATGCGGGTGTCGTGGTCGCCGCTCGGACGCGGATTGGCCAGGAACTTCTCGGCCGTCAGTTCGGGCCGCCCCAGATAGCCGCCGGCCACGCCAGGGCCGGTGATACAGAGCTCGCCGGTCTGGCCCTGCGGCAGCACGGCGCCGTCCTCGCCGCGGATCAGCATGCCGTAGTTGGGCAGCGGCGTGCCAATGGTCACGGGCTGGCCCGGCAGCAGCTCGGCCAGGCTGGCCGATACGGTGGTCTCGGTCGGGCCATAGGTATTGAACAGCCGGCGACCCGGCGTGGCCCAGCGCTGCACCAGGAATTCCGGGCACATCTCCCCGCCCAGGTTGACGATGCGCAGGCCAGGCACGTCGCGCGCGAACAGCGCCAGCAGCGTCGGCACCGCATGCAGCACCGTCACGCCCTCGCGCACCAGCGCATCGGGCAATGCCTCGGGATCCGTGGTCAGCATCTTGGGCGCCACCCAGAGCGTGGCGCCGACCAGGTAGCTGATCCAGATTTCCTCGAACGACATGTCGAAGGCCACCGAAAACCCTTGGTACACCTTGTCGCCGTGGCGCACGCCCAGCACTTCGTTTTCGCTGCGCAGGAAATGGCAGATGCTGGCCTGGCTGATGGGCACGCCCTTGGGCTTGCCAGTCGACCCCGAGGTGTAGATCACGTAGGCCGGGTGCTCCGGCAGCAGGCCGTCGCGCCGGCGCAGCGGCGCATCGACCGCCACCGACAGCTCCCAGGTGGTCCAGGTGATCATGCCGTCCAGGCGCACGTCGCCGCCCGCAACCAGGCCGCGCGCGCCCGCATCCTGCAGGCAAACCAGCATGCGGTCGGGCGGCGTGTCGGATTCGAACGGCAGCCAGGCCGCGCCCGCCTTGGCGATGGCGGCCTGCATCACGAGCAGGTCGTCGCCGCGCGGCAGGCACAGGCCGACGATGTCGCCCGGCCGCACGCCGGCCTCGATCAGGTGGTGCGCGGCCAGGTCGGCGCGCCGCCCGAGCGCTTCGTAGGTGAGAGTCTGATCCAGCCAATGAATGGCCGCGGCGGCGGGATACCGCAGGATCGTGGCTTCCAGAATATCGGGCAGCGTCTCCGCGGCAAGCAGATCCGGCCGATAGGGGCCTTGGAGAATCATAGGTACGGCGACAATCCAGCAGAAGGGATGTTTTGCCTATTGACCCACAAGGCGCCAATTCGTTCAAGCGCCAATGAAAAAAACCCCTGTGGTGTGCATCCCGCGCACAACACAGGGGTTCCGGGCTGCCGGACCCGGGAGACTGGCCCGAGCGTGGCGGCTCAGGCGGCGTCGCGCAGCGCGCGAGCGGCTTGCACCATGCCGCTCAGCGCGGCTTCGGTTTCGGGCCAGGCGCGCGTCTTCAGGCCGCAGTCCGGATTGACCCACAGCCGCTCCTTAGGCAGGCGGGCGGCGGCCTTCTGCATCAGGCCGACCATCCAGTCCACTTCGGGCACGTTGGGCGAATGGATGTCGTAAACGCCCGGGCCGATATCGTTGGGGTAGCGGAAGTCCTCGAACGCCTTGAGCAATTCCATGTTGGAGCGCGACGTCTCGATCGTGATCACGTCCGCGTCCATGGCGGCGATCGATTCGATGATGTCGTTGAACTCCGAATAGCACATGTGCGTGTGGATCTGCGTCTCGTCGCGCACGCCGGCGGTCGACAGACGGAAGCAGTCCACCGCCCAGTCCAGGTATGCCTGCCAGTCGGCGCGGCGCAACGGCAGGCCTTCGCGGATCGCCGGCTCGTCGATCTGGATGACGCTGATGCCGGCGGCCTCCAGGTCCACCACCTCGTCGCGCAGCGCCAGCGCCAGTTGGCGGCAGGTCTGTTCGCGCGGCTGGTCGTCGCGCACGAACGACCACTGCAGAATGGTGACCGGCCCGGTCAGCATGCCCTTGACCGGCTTGTCGGTCAGCGACTGGGCGTACGAGGACCAGCCGACGGTCATGGGCGCGGGCCGGGCCACGTCGCCGAAGATGATCGGCGGCTTGACGCAGCGCGAGCCGTAGCTCTGCACCCAGCCATTCTTGGTGAAGGCGAAGCCGGCCAGCAGCTCGCCGAAGTATTCCACCATGTCGTTGCGCTCGGGTTCGCCGTGCACCAGCACGTCCAGGCCGACCTTCTCCTGGAAGCGGATCACTTCCTCGATTTCCTTGCGGATGGCGGTCTCGTAGGCCGCGTCCGTCAGCGCGCCCGACTTCCAGTCGCGGCGCAGCGCACGGATCTCGGCGGTCTGCGGGAACGAACCGATGGTGGTGGTCGGATAGGCCGGCAGGCCCAGTTCCTCCTGCTGACGGGCGATGCGGCCGGCGAATGGCGCGCGGTCACGCGACACGCTGGCCGACTCGGCCATGCGCTGCGCCACCGAGGGATTGTGGATGCGGCTCGACGAGCGACGCGCGGCCAGGGCGGCGCGCTGCCCGGCCAGGCCTTCCTGCACGCCGGCATCAGCCGCGCCGTCCAGCGCGCGACCCAGCAGGCTCAGTTCTTCCAGCTTCTGCGCCGCGAACGACAGCCAGCTCTTGAGTTCGGCGTCCAGCTCGGTTTCGTTGGCCAGATCCACCGGCACGTGCAGCAGCGAGCACGACGGCGCCAGCCACAGGCGCTCGCCCAGTTGCTGCCTGACCGGCGTCAGCGCGGCGAGGGCGGCGTCCAGGTCGGTGCGCCAGATGTTGCGGCCGTTGATGACGCCGGCGGACAGCACTTTGTCCGAGCCCAGGCCGGCCAGCACGTCGGCCAGTTGTTCGGGAGCGCGCACCAGATCCACGTGCACGCCGGCCACCGGCAGCGCCAGCGCCGTGCTCAGATTGTCCTTGAGGCCGTCGAAGTAAGTGGCGATCAGCAGCTTGACCGGGCTGGTCGACAGCGTGGCGTACACCTGCTTGAAGGCGTCGCGCCAGGCCTGCGGCAGGTCCAGCACCAGGATCGGCTCGTCGATCTGCACCCACTCCACGCCCAGCTTGGCCACGCGCGCCAGCACCTCTTCGTACACGGGCACCAGGTGGGCCAGCAGTTGCAGCTTGGCCGTATCGGCCGCGCCCTCGCCGAAAGCGTCGCCCTTGCCGAGGAACAACCAGGTCAGCGGCCCCGGGATCACCGGCTTGACGGCGTGGCCCAATGCCTGCGCTTCCCCGATCTGCTCGAACAGCGATTCACGGGCGATGCGAAAGCTCTGGCCCGGCACCAGCTCCGGCACGATGTAGTGGTAGTTGGTGTCGAACCACTTGGTCATTTCGCAGGCGGCGGCGGGCTTGCCCGACGGGGCGCGGCCGCGTCCCATGCGGAACAGCGTATCCAGCGAGACCGGCTCGCTGTCTTTCTGGCCGAAGCGCGCGGGCACTGCGCCCAGCAGCGTGGTCCATTCCAGGATCTGGTCGTACCAGGCGAAATCGCCGACGGGTACGAACTTGACGCCAGCGTCGGCCTGTACCTTCCAGTGCCGGGCGCGCAGCTCGCGGCCCGTCTGCTCCAGCGCTTCGCCGGTCTGCTTGCCCGCCCAGTAGGCTTCGACAGCGCGCTTCAGTTCCCGCTGGGCACCAATGCGGGGGAACCCCAAATTATGAATCGTAGTCATGGCAATCCCGTCGTCAGACAAAATTTGTTCAAGTGCCAGCCATTCTGACGCCAAAGCAAAATGAATCAAAATCAATGTCTACATTTATAAGATGAAAAAACCTCATATAATGTGAGCACACTCCCTCCGGGGCTGGCAGTCCCGGCCGCGGATCGCCACGCCCTTCACACCCTCATCCTCGCCGTTGCCGCCCCATGCTGGAAATCCGCCATCTCGAAACGCTGACCGCCATCCGTGAAGGCGGCAGCCTGCAGGAAGCCGCCGACCGCCTGCACCTGACCCAGTCCGCCCTGTCACACCAACTGCGCGATCTGGAGACCCGCCTGGGCACGCCGCTGCTGAACCGCCGCACCCGCCCCGCCCGCCTGACCACCGCGGGCCTGCGCGTGCTGGCGCTGGCCGACGAAGTGCTGCCGCGCATCCGCGCCACCGAGCGCGAATTGCAGCGGCTGGCAGCCGGCCGCACCGGCCGCCTGCACCTGGCCATCGACTGCCATTCCTGCTTTCAGTGGTTGATGCCGGCGCTGGACGCGTTCCGCGCGCAATGGCCGGACGTGGCGCTGGATCTGTCGGCGGCGTTCTCGTTCGCCCCCCTGCCCGCGCTGGTGCGCGGCGATCTGGACCTGGTCATCACGTCCGATCCCCAGCAACTGGACGCCGTCGAATACCTGCCGCTGTTCAAATACGAGCTCGTGCTGGCCGTGTCCGAATCGAATCCGCTGGCCGGCAGCAAGTTCGTCATGCCGGACCAGTTGGCCGACCAGACGCTCATCACCTATCCGGTGGACAGGCAGCGCCTGGACATTTTCACGGCATTCCTGGATCCCGCCGATGTCGAACCCGCCGCGATCCGCAAGGCCGAACTCACGCCCATCATCGCGCAATTGGTGGCCAGCAATCGCGGCGTCGCGGCCCTGCCCAACTGGGCCCTGACCGAATACATGAACCAGGGTTGGCTGCGCCTGTGCCGCCTCGGCCCGCAGGGTGTGTGGCGAACGCTGTACGCGACGGTGCGCAGCGAAGATACCGACGCTTCGTACATCGACGAATTCCTGACGCTGACGCGCGACGTTTGTTTCAAAACGCTCAGCGGCATCAAGTCGGCAAAATAAGCGCGGCAGAAAAACAGGCGCGGCGGCCGGCGCATGCCGGCGCGCGCCGCGCCAAGCACGCGGCCGACTCAGTCGTCGTCGCCCGCCCCCAGGATGCGACGGATGACGTCATGCGCAAAGCCGCGACTGGCCAGGAAGCGGGCCTGCTTGGCATAGGCGGCGCGGTCCTCGGGCCTGGCGCCGAAGCGTTTCTGCCAGACCTCGAGCGCGCGCTCGTATTCGGTGGCGCGCAATTGCTCGCGCAGCTCGGACACCTGGGCATCATCCACGCCGTGCTGGCGCAATTCCTGCACGATGCGGGCCGCCCCCTGGCGCGAGGCGCGGCGATGCACCAGGCTTTGCGCAAACCGCTCGGTCGACAGCCAGCCTTCCTTTTCCAGCGCGTCCAGCACGCGCTCGACCTCATCGGGGTCTTCGGCATGGGGCGCGAGTTTGCGCGCCAGCTCATTGCGGGCATGCTCGCGCCGCGACAGATAACCCACCGCGCGCATTTTCAGCGAGGGTCCCTTGGGGGGCGTGCGGGGCTTGTCTTCGGATGTCCGCGCCCCTTCGTCCGTGCCATCGCCGTCACCGTCCTTGCCACGCCGGCCGCGTCCACTGGCCGCGCGCCGTTCGGAGCTGCGCTGCCACTGCGACGCCGGGGCGCTCGCGCCCTCTGGATCCTGGCCCGACGCCGCGGTGGATTCGGCCGCCCGCCGCAGGTCGGACGTGCGGCGCAGCCCCTCGGGCTTGGCCACGGTCTCGAATTCATCGTCCAGCCTGGCGCGCAGGCGATCAGCGGACGTGACGGGCGGTTTCCAGCTCATGCGCTTCCTCTATGTGCCAGCGGCAGGCCTCCCGGGACGGGAGCCTGCCGCTGGCGGCCGGACTGGCGAGCCCGGCGCTATCCGATGACGCGACGACGCGATTACTCGTCGCTGTCGTCTTCAGCGGTGGGCACGAATTCCGCGGCGCGGCTGACGATGCCCTGGTTCTCACGGACCCGGTTCTCGATCTCGATGGCCAGTTCCTTGTGTTCCTTCAGGTATTCACGGACATTGTCCTTGCCCTGGCCGATGCGGTTGCCGTTGTAGCTGTACCACGCACCCGACTTGTCCACCACGTTGGCGGCCACGCCCAGGTCAATGATTTCGCCTTCGCGCGAGATGCCGGCGCCGTACATGATGTCGAACTCGGCCTGCTTGAACGGAGGCGCAACCTTGTTTTTGACGACCTTGACGCGGGTTTCGTTGCCGACGACCTCGTCGCCCTTCTTGATCGAGCCGATGCGGCGGATGTCCAGGCGCACCGAGGCGTAGAACTTGAGCGCGTTGCCGCCGGTGGTGGTTTCGGGGTTGCCGAACATCACGCCGATCTTCATGCGGATCTGGTTGATGAAGATGACCATGCAGTTGGTCTTCTTGATGGTGGCGGTCAGCTTGCGCAGCGCCTGGCTCATCAGGCGAGCCTGCAGGCCGGGCAGCGAATCGCCCATTTCGCCTTCGATTTCGGCCTTGGGCACCAGCGCCGCAACCGAGTCGACCACGATCAGGTCGACGGAGCCCGAGCGCACCAGCGCGTCGGTGATTTCCAGCGCCTGCTCGCCCGTGTCCGGCTGCGAGATCAGCAGGTCGGCCAGGTTGACGCCCAGCTTCGAGGCGTACTGCACGTCCAGCGCGTGTTCGGCGTCGACGAAGGCGCACGTGCCGCCCAGCTTCTGCATTTCGGCCACGACCTGCAGGGTCAGGGTGGTCTTGCCCGAGGATTCCGGACCGTAGATTTCCACCACGCGGCCGCGCGGCAGGCCGCCGACGCCCAGCGCGATGTCCAGGCCCAGCGAGCCGGTCGACACCACCTGGATGTCATGCGAGACCTCGTTGTCGCCGTAGCGCATGATCGAGCCCTTGCCGAACTGCTTTTCGATCTGCGAGAGCGCGGCGGCCAGCGCCTTGGCTTTTTCCGAAGCGGCGGCCTTGGTGGTTTTGTCGTCCATGTAGTGTCCTGTCAGGTCTGGGTCTGTAACGTATCGGGGCGCGGCACGGGGTGTCGGTCAGCGCGCGGGTTGTCGCAAGGGGTGATCGGGCCGTTGCCTGACAGTTGTTGCCAGAAAACTGGCAGTGCAAACTGTGGCGCTCAAGCGTGATCGGTAAAGCGATAGCGCAGATTATGGCATCGGATTGTACTGTACAAATAACCAGTGTGCCACAGTTTTCCACGTATTCCCTGAGTGGGCAAGCCCGATGCCGTATGACAGAATCGAGGAAAAAACTGGCGCTATGTCCCCATTGCGCTCCCGGCACGCCGCCCCGGCATCCCACCGAGGGCGGCACGCGTGCGCCGCTCACCCGGCGCCCTTCTTCTTTTCGACTGCCCATGCGCATCCTGATCGCGGAAGACGACAGCATCCTGGCCGACGGCCTGTCACGCTCGTTGCGCCACAACGGTTACGCGGTCGACGCCGTCCGCGATGGCCTGGCGGCCGATTCGGCGCTGGCGGCCCAGGCCTTCGACCTGCTGATCCTCGACCTGGGCCTGCCGCAACTGGCCGGCCTGGAGGTCCTGCGCCGGCTGCGCGCCCGCAATTCCGCCCTGCCCGTGCTGATCCTGACCGCCGCTGACAGTATCGAGCAACGCGTCAAGGGGCTGGACCTGGGCGCCGACGACTACATGGCCAAGCCCTTCGCCCTGTCCGAGCTGGAAGCCCGCGTGCGCGCCCTGACCCGCCGCGGCGCGGGCGGCGGCGCCACGCTGCTCAAGCATGGCCGGCTGGTGTTCGACCAGACCGGGCGCGTGGCCATGGTCGACGACCAGACGCTGGACCTGTCCGCGCGCGAGGTCAGCCTGCTGGAAATCCTGCTGACCCGCAGCGGGCGCATGGTCAGCAAGACCCAACTGGTGGACCACCTGTGCGAATGGGGCGAGGAAGTCAGCACCAATGCCATCGAGGTCTACGTGCACCGCCTGCGCAAGAAACTCGAGCCCAGCGGCGTGAAGATCGTGACGGTGCGCGGCCTAGGCTATTGCCTCGAACGGGACCAGGGTGCGGCCTACCTCGCAAGCTGAATCGCCACAGCCGGAAGCGCTCAACCAGGAAGCGCTGGATGTGATGCAGGCCGGGGCCCGCGGCCCCAGCTTCGCGCCGCCGCAACGCTCGCTCCTGGGCGAGATCCTCGACTGGATGCTGGCGCCCCTGTTCCTGCTGTGGCCGATGAGCGTCGCCATCACCTACGTGGTGGCGCAGAACATCGCCAACGTGCCCTACGACCGCGCGCTGGCCAACAACCTGCACGTACTGACGCGCCAGGTGCACGCCCAGGATGGCCGCGCGGTGCTGCGGATGACCGACCCAGCGCGCGATGTGCTGCGCGCCGACGAGACCGACAGCGTGTTCTGGCTGGCGCTCGGCAGCCGCGGTGAATACCTGGGCGGCGACCGCGCCCTGCCCCTGCCCGCTTCCGTCGGCCAGCCGCGCCCCGGCGAGGTCCAGTACGAGGACGACACCCTGCGCGGCTTCGGCGTGCGCCTGGCCTTCACCTGGGTCGATCTGAACCTGCCCAATACCCAGCCGGCGCTCTTGATCGTGGCCGAGACGGTCGAAAAGCGCACCCAACTGGCCAACGACATCATCAAGGGCGTGATCATTCCGCAGTTCGTGGTGCTGCCGATCGCGGTGCTGCTGGTATGGTTCGGGCTGTCGCGCGGCGTGGCGCCACTCAATGCGCTGCAGCAGCGGCTGCGGGCGCGCCGGCCGGATGACCTGTCGCCGATCGACGAACGCGCCGCCCCCTCCGAGATCGCCCCGCTGGTCGCGGCCATGAACGACCTGCTCGACAGGCTGTCGGACAACGTCCAGGCGCAGCGCCGCTTCGTCGCCGATGCCGCGCACCAGTTGAAAACCCCGCTGGCGGGCCTGCGCACCCAGGCCGAGCTGGCCCTGCGCGATGCCAGTCCCGAGGAGATGCAGGCCAGCCTGCGACAGTTGGTGACCGGCTCCGAGCGCGCCACCCGCCTGGTGAACCAGTTGCTGCTGCTGGCGCGGGCCGAAAACCCCAGCGCCATCGGACTGGCCGCCACCGACCTGAACGCCATCGCCTACGAACAGGCGATGCACTGGGTGCCGCAGGCGCTGTCGCTCGGCACCGACCTGGGCTTCGAAGGCTCGGAGACCCCGGTCGAGATCAACGGCAACCCGCTGCTGCTGGCGGAACTGCTCAACAACCTGGTGGACAACGCGCTGCGCTATACGCCGCGCGGCGGCCACATCACGGTGCGCGTGCAGGCGCAAGGCGACCAGGGCGTGCTGGAGGTCGAGGATTCCGGCCCCGGCATCGCCCCGGAAGAGCGCGAGCGCGTGTTCGACCGCTTTTACCGCGTGCTCGGCACGCTGTCGGACGGCAGCGGACTGGGTCTGGCCATCGTCCGGGAGATCGCGCAAAAGCACCAGGCCACCGTCGTGGTCACCGACCACCCGACGCCGCACTCGAACCTGCCGGGCACGCGCATCCGCGTCGTCTTCCCGCTCTACGTCGAACCCGTCGACGACCTCGGCGACTGAGGCCGGCCGACCCCGCCTGCCCCCCCCGACGGGCGCCTCGCGCCGGCCCAGGCGTTTCCCGCCCGGCGTGGTCGCGCGCCGCGCTGGCCGCCACGCAAGTTCCCCGCTCCGTCCCCAGGACTATCCCTAGCCCTCCCAGGGAATTTTACTTTTTGTTTCAAATTTAAGATTCAGGTAAGGGTTCCGTCAGAACCTCGTCAGCCTCGCGCCCCAACCTTGCGATAGCTCGATGTCGGCCCCGCCGGCGGAGGGTCAAGCACGGCGGAAAACCGCCGGCCAGAAAAATCGAGGAGACATCATGAGCACAACTACCATGGCAGGTCGCGGCCCATCCGCGGATCCGCGCCCGATGACCAAGGATGAACGCCGTGTCATCTTTGCCTCGTCGCTGGGCACGGTGTTCGAGTGGTACGACTTTTATCTGTACGGTTCGCTGGCCGCGATCATCGCCCAGCACTTCTTCTCCGGCGTGAACCCGACCGCGGGCTTCATCTTCGCGCTGCTGGCCTTCGCCGCCGGCTTCGCGGTGCGTCCGTTCGGCGCGCTGGTGTTCGGCCGACTGGGCGACCTGGTCGGACGTAAATACACCTTCCTGGTCACCATCGTGCTGATGGGCCTGTCCACCTTCCTGGTGGGCGTGCTGCCCAGCTATGCCAGCATCGGCATCGCCGCGCCCGCCATCCTGATCATTCTGCGCCTGCTGCAAGGCCTGGCGCTGGGCGGTGAATACGGTGGCGCCGCGACCTACGTCGCGGAACACGCGCCGCATGGCCGCCGCGGCTTCTACACCTCCTGGATCCAGACCACCGCGACGCTGGGCCTGTTCCTGTCGCTGCTGGTGATCCTGGGCATCCGCTCGTTCATGGGCGAGGACGACTTCAAGGCCTGGGGCTGGCGCATTCCGTTCCTGATCTCGGTCGTGCTGCTGGGCATCTCGGTGTGGATCCGCCTGCAGTTGAACGAATCGCCGACCTTCAAGCGCATGAAGGAAGAAGGCAAGGGTTCGAAGGCGCCGATCGCCGAATCGTTCGGCCAGTGGAAGAACCTGAAGGTGGTACTGCTGGCGCTGCTGGGCCTGACCGCCGGCCAGGCCGTGGTTTGGTACACGGGCCAGTTCTACGCGCTGTTCTTCCTGACGCAGACGCTCAAGGTGGACGCCAACACCGCCAACATCATGATCGCCATCGCGCTGCTGATCGGCACGCCTTTCTTCGTGATCTTCGGCGCGCTGTCGGACAAGATCGGCCGCAAGCCCATCATCATGGCGGGCTGCCTGATCGCCGCCGCGACCTACTTCCCGATCTTCCAGGGCATCACGCACTTCGCCAACCCCGCGCTGGAAAAGGCGCAGGCTACCGCCCCGGTCACCGTCATCGCCGATCCGACCACCTGCTCGTTCCAGTTCAACCCGGTGGGCACCGCCTCGTTCACCAGTTCGTGCGACGTGGTCAAGTCGTTCATGGCGCGCAATTCGGTGAACTACAAGAACGAAGCGGCTCCGGCCGGCTCGGTCGCCAAGGTCAAGATCGGCAGCGACGAGTTCGCCTCGTTCGACGGCAAGGGCATGGCGCCGGCCGACTTCAAGGCCAAGGCCGCCGAACTCGACAAGGCCCTGACCGCCGCCATCCGCAGCCACGGCTACCCCGCCAAGGCGGACCCGGCGCAAAGCAACAACGTCATGGTCGTCGTGCTGCTGACCATCCTGGTGATCTACGTGACCATGGTCTACGGCCCGATCGCGGCAATGCTGGTGGAAATGTTCCCGACCCGCATCCGCTACACCTCGATGAGCCTGCCCTATCACATCGGCAACGGCTGGTTCGGCGGCTTCCTGCCCCCGGTCGCCTTCGCCGTGGTGGCCGCCACCGGCAACATCTACGACGGCCTGTGGTACCCGATCATCATTGCGGTGATGACCCTGGTCATCGGCACGCTCTTCGTGCGCGAAACCAAGGACAACGACATCAACGCCTAACGACCATCCCCCGCCGGGCGGGACTGCTGCGCCTGCCCGGCCTTTCAAAAGCTCCCCTGGGAGCTTTTTTTTTGCGCTCGCGCCGGCTGAAAGACCTGATACGGTCTGACGTCTGCTCGATTCAGGACCCTGTCAGACCCTCGCCGTTAGACTGGCGCTTCAGATTACGGCCTTGCGCCTCTTCGCCCGGCGATTGATCCCCCTGCCAGGCGATTGCAGGGCCAGTGTTCTGACACCGATACCGCGTTCCCCGCGAGCCTTTTATGACGCGGTATTGTGTGCTCCCGTACCGGCCCGGCCTCTATTGAGCCGGGCCGCTTTTTTTTTCCGGACGCGTTCCGTTCGCGCAAGAAAAAGGCGGCCTCGCTTCGGCCGCCCGGGCACTGCGCGGGGCCGCGCCTCAGCGGCGCATGCCCACCCCGATGACCAGCACGCCGGCCACGATCGCAGCAATCCCTGCCCACATCGGAATCGGCACGGACTTCTCGGTCTCGGCCGTGGCCTTGACCGAACCGACCTGCAGCACGGTTTCCTCGGACTTGTAGCTGAAGCCCTTATACGCCAGGGCGGCGATGCCCAACACGATCAGGATGGCGCCGACAATCTTCATGCTTCTTCTCCTATTGCACAGGGGTGACGCGGACATTACCGCAAGGCTGCCCCCCTGTCAGTGACAGAACGTGTCGCCTGCCCCCATCGTATTGCACCGCTGCGGCAAAGCGGCCCGCGTCGTATAGAATCAACCCTTTTGGCCGACGCTCATGTGGTTCAAGAATCTCAAGATTTACCGTCTCTCCTCGCCGTGGACGCTGACCGGCGAGCAGCTTGAAGAAACGCTTGCGCGGCATGCCTACCAAGCCGGCAACAACCTCGAAATGCAAAGCCTGGGCTGGGTTCCGCCGCGCGAAAACGGCGGGCTGGCGCACGTCGTCGGCGGGCAGATCCTGCTGAACCTGCGCGCCGAGAAGAAGCTGCTGCCCAGCACCGTGGTCAACCAGGTCGCCAAGGCGCGCGCCCAGGAGATCGAAGAACAGCAAGGCTACAAGCCGGGCCGCAAGCAGATGAAGGAAATCAAGGAGCGCGTCACCGACGAGCTGCTGCCGCGCGCCTTCAGCGTGTACCGCGACACCCGCGTGTGGATCGACCCGCAGAATCACTGGCTGGTGATCGACGCCGCCGCCTCGGCCAAGGCCGACGAAGTCATCGGCCTCTTGGCCAAGTGCGTGGATCCGTTCCCGCTCGAAAACCTGTACGTGGCCCAATCGCCCGCCTCGGCCATGACCGGCTGGCTGGCCGAGGACGAGGCGCCGAGCAACTTCAGCATCGACCAGGACACCGAACTGCGTTCGTCCGGCGAAAGCGGCGCGGCCATCCGCTACGTCAAGCACTCCATCGACGCCGACGACGTGCGCAGGCACATCCAGTCGGGCAAGCAATGCACCCGCCTGGCCATGACCTGGGCCGACCGCATTTCGTTCGTGCTGACCGAAGGCCTGGACGTCAAGCGCGTCGCGCCGCTGGACGTGCTCAAGGAAGGCAACGACACCGTCGCCACCAATGACGACGAAAAATTCGACTCCGACATGATGCTGATGACGGGCGAGCTGGCCAAGATGCTGGCCGAGCTGGTCGACGCGCTGGGCGGCGAAAAGAAGATCTGAGCCCCGCGCTCCGGCTTCACCGCGACAGGCCGCTCCTGGGGAAGCGGCCTTTTTCATGGCGCGGCGGGACGGCGGCTGGCAAGCCGCGCAACCGCTGTCAGGCAGCGACGCTGCGATCGCGGCCCGACTGCTTGGCCTGGTAGAGCGCCTTGTCGGCGCGGTCGATCAGATAGGCGTAGTCCGGATGCCCATCGAAGGCCGCCACGCCGATGCTGGCGGTGATGCGCAAGGCGCCCACTTCCGGAATCATGAAGGCGTGCCGGCGGATCTCGGCGCCCAGTTTCTCGGCCACCAGCAGGGCCGCGTCGCGCGCCGTATCCACCAGCACCACCAGGAATTCCTCGCCGCCGTATCGAAACACGAAGTCACTCGAACGACAGGATTGATGCACCACCTCGGCGAACTGGCGCAGCACCTGGTCGCCGCCCGCGTGGCCATGCTGGTCGTTGACCGCCTTGAAGTGGTCGATATCCAGCAGCAGCACCGAGAACGTCGAGCGCTCGCGCGTGGCGATCAGGATCTCGCGGCCGATCACCGACGGCAGGAAGCGGCGGTTGAGCACGTTGGTGAGCGGATCGCTGCCGCTTTCGATCTCGGCCACCATGTCGAACAGGCCGTTGAGCAGGTGCTTGATGCGCGCCACCAGTTCCTGCAATTCGCGCACCTGGTCCGGCAGCGACGCCGGGCCGCATTGCAGCAGGCCGGGCAGCACCACGTCGTCCAGCCGCTCCACCGCCTCGGTAATCTGCCGCAGCGCCGGCGCACTCTCGAACAGCACGCCGCCCTTATGCTGCAGCCACAGGCCGAACTCGGAGGCTGCCAGGCGCGGCAACACCTGCTCCGGCGCGCGATAGTGCAGGCCGATCAGCACCGCCTGGCTCCATTCGAGCAGGGCGGCGCGCTGGCGCTCGCGCTCGGTGGAAATGTTCTGGCCCAACGCGAACAGCCGATACGCCTCGTCATTGCGGGCGCCGCGGTTGATGTCGCGCATGAAGGCGCGGCTCATCTGCTCGATCGCCAGGTCGAACAGATTGCAGACGTACTGCGTCGCGACCGAGGCCGCCACGCCGTCCAGGTCGCTGGCGCGCAGGCGCATTGCGATTTCGTTTTTCAGGATGCGGGCGCCGGCCATCACCAGGTGGATCGGGATGTGCACGCGCGCATGCACCTCTCCCACCTTCTTCTGTACCGCCATCAGCGCCGCGATGTCGCCCTGCTCGCGTACGCACAGCAGGCCCTTGAGCCAGCCCTTCATGCCCTTGTGCAGGCGGGTGGCGACAATTTCGTGCGACAGGCGCGGGCCGGCCTCGGCATCGGCCAGCAGGGTGGAATAAAAGGCGTCGACCAGCTCGTCGGCGCTGTCGGACACTACCGCCGCGACCTGGCCGCGGGTATAGGCATCGACCGACGAATAGACCGCCTGCCAGGCCTGGGCATTGGACGCGCTCAGGTAGCACGCCTGCCCGGCGGGATCAGGAGAAGACGGGACTGTGCGACTGCTCGAAGACATAAGACCATCCGACCGAAGATTCCATGGCGTGTCTCGGAGCGACACGCGACAGGAAAAACCAGCGCGGATTATGCTTGAAATCGCCGGCGTCGGCCGTCATGACGGCCGCGCCCCGCTGCCTCGCGAACGCCTTACTCCAGGCCGTGGAACACCGAGTCGTCCGGGCCGATATGCGACGGGTGCTGCCAGGTGACATCGCGCAGCGAGTGTTGCACCAGCCCTTCCACGCCCAGCAGCACCGCGAAGATGGCCATGCGGATGGGGATCCCGTTGTCGGTCTGGCGGAAGATCGCCAGGCGCGGATCATGGTTCAGGTCCACGCTCAGGTCGTTGGCGCCCGGCCGGCTGTCGCGCGGCAGCGGGTGCATGACGATGGTGTCCGGGCCGCAATACGCGTCGATGATGGCGCGGTTGATCTGGAAGTCCGGCGTGTAGCCCTCGTTCTCTTCGTTGGCAAAGCGCTCTTTCTGCACCCGCGTCGCGTAGATCACGTCGGCACCCGCCAGGCCTTCGGCCAGCGAGGTCTTCTGCTCGATGATGTTGCCGTTGCGGCTGGCCTGCTCGATGATGTAGGCGGGCATTTCGAGCCCCTTGGGCGACACCAGCGAGAATTTGACGTTCTTGTACAGCGCCATCAGCTTGATCAGCGAATGCACCGTGCGGCCGTACTTCAGGTCGCCGACCATGGCGATGTGCGCGCCGTCGAGCAGCTTGCCCAGGCGCGAGAACTCGGTGAGGATGGTGTACAGGTCCAGCAGTGCCTGGCTCGGGTGCTCGCCGGGGCCATCGCCGCCGTTGACCACCGGGATGTTGGTGGCGCGCGCGAATTCGGCCACCGAACCCTGGTCGGGATGGCGGATCACCATCGCATCGACGTAGCCGCTCATGACGCGGCTGGTGTCGTAGATGGACTCGCCCTTGGCCATCGACGAGAAGGTGAAGCCGGTGGTGTCGCAGACCGAGCCGCCCAGGCGGCAGAAGGCCGAGCCGAAGCTGACACGGGTGCGCGTGCTGGCCTCGAAGAACAGGTTGCCCAGCACCGCGCCTTCCAGTACGCGCGACACTTTCTGGCGGCGCGCGATGGGCTGCATCATGTCGGCCACGCGGAACAGGTCTTCGACCGATTCGCGCGTGAACTGGTCCACCGACAGCAACTGGTTCTTGCCCTCGACCGCGATCCGCTCACGCAGCGGGCCATCTTGTACGCTTTGCGTATATTTTTCGAGCAGCACGCCGTTTTGCACGATCTCGCTGACGAAACGCTGCACCACTTCCGGCATCGCGCGGAACTCCTGCGAGCCCTCCGGCAGCAGCCAGGTATCAAGCGCGCGGCGTTTGACGCCGATTCGGGTCGCGAACACGTCGCGCGTGAGATTCAGGCGGCGCATCGCATCGCGCAGGAAAGCTTGCTGGGAAATGGTCATGACAGGTCCCGAAGAAAGGGGTTGTATACGCACTGCGCATATTATTCCCAACGCAAGTGCATGTCCAACACTTTTGCGCACACGGGTTTACCCTCGAAATCTCAGCGTCGAGCGTAGGTTGTCATCTGCGACGCGGCATCCGTCGTGCCCTGCCCCGTCGCCAGCCAGCAGCCGGCGCAGAACGCCAGGGCGCTGACGAGGTAGCAGAGCATGGCCAGCACCTGCGCCGGCAGGTGCGCCCGGGTCACATGGCCGGTGTAGCCCTGGCGCAACAGGCTTACCTGCGCCAGGTAGGCGAACAAGACCCCGAGGCAGGCCAGCAGCAGCCCGGCCAGCAACAGCAGCAGCGGCAATTGCAGGTCGGGCGCGGCGATATCGCCCCCGACGATGCCCAGCGAGAACGCCGCCAGCCCCAGCGCGGCGCCGCCGTTCAGCCACCCCAGGAAGCGGAACGCGCCGGCCAGCAGCGCGAACGGCAGGCCGGCGGCGCGCAACTGCCGGGCGCGCGGGTCCATTAGTCTTCCTTGCGGCAGACCGGCGTGGCGGTCTGGATGGAGGTGCGCGCGGCGGCGATCTCGGCCGCGTTCCAGCGGCCCTGCCCCAGCACGGTCACGGTGACCTTGGCCTTGGCCGGGCCGTCGGCCTCGGCGGAAATCAGTTCGAGGATCTTGGCGGTTTCCCCCACCTTGTAGACCTGGACTTCGTCCGGCGCGCCTTTCTCGCCAAGGACATGCTTCCAGGCATACGCCACGTTGTACGGATGCTGCACGTTCACATGGCAGGTGCGCACGTATTCGCCGGCGCGGCGGAACGCCGCCTGGTAGTTGGTATCCACGCTGAAGGTTTCCTTCAGCACGGTATCGGCCTCGTAAACGCCCGTGCTGGCGCAACCGCCCAGCAACGCCATCAACGTGACACCCACCCATACAGACTTGCGCATGATTCTTCCTGCCATCGGATTCGGATTCCCGCGATTATGCCAGCGGCCGCAAAAAGGCCACGCCCGAAATGTCGCGACATTTCTGCGTGGCCCTGGCCGCGCCCGGGGGCGCGAGGAACGCCCGGCACCCTTATTTGGTCGCGGCGCCCTCGATCTTCTCGCCGCCGCGCTGGATATCCTTGCCCGCGCCGGCCACGGTATTGCACCCCGCCGACATGGCGGCAATCGAAAGCAGCATGACGAGAATCACTTTGTTCTTCATGGGCATCTCCTTGTCGAGGCGTGAAAACCGCAGCCAGCATACCGCAAAGACCACCGTTTGCGCAGGGTCCGCCCCTCCCCCGTACGCCTGTCGCGTATTTGGCGGCAATGGATTAGGATGCGCTATGAACAAGAAACACGTATCGGAAAACGCGGGCGGCACGCCCCAGGCATGGGGCTGGGAACAGCCGCAATGCCGCGGGCAGGCTGCGCTGGCGCTCTTCATCGACGATCTGCACCGCATTCTGCAGAATTACACCGCCGGCAGGTTGGCCGCCAGCGGCTCGCTGGCCGACGCCCAGGAACAGGTCGACCAGTTGCTGGCGCGATACAACGAGATCGCCGCCGCCCCCGAGATTTTCCTGGGCCAATCGGTCCAGCTCAAGGAGGGTGTCGATCGCAGTGGCGTCTCGCACACCGTACCTATTTTTTCCGCGCGCCTGAAGCAGTCCCTGGTCGCGATGCTTGGACAAAGACCCGGCTGACCCATCTCCGGCGTGCGCCCGCCGCCGGCCAGAACCGCTCCAAAGAGAGGGAGACCGAAGCATGAATACAGACAATGTCGTGGAGTTTCTCCGCCGGCTGTCGCTCGACGTCTCGCTGGGCGCGGCCGCCCAGCACGCCGCGAGCCAGGCGGATGCGCCTCTGGCGTTGGCCCGCCTGGCCACCGCGCACGGCTTGCCTTGCAGCGCCTCCGACTGGTCGATGTTCACCCGCGACTGCCTCGATGCCACCGACAGCGCCGAAAGCGAAACCTTCTCGGGCGACGCCAGGATCTGGCAGTTGGTGCAGGACCCGGGCCAGGGCACCAGCATGCCGGCCAGCGCCATCACCCGCGTAATCGGCATCGCCACGCAACCCGACGGCCCGACCGTCGTCGGCCATGTCGTCAACGATCTGGCGCCGCGTTCAGCCCAGGGCTCCTCGCCCTATCCCGGCAGTTCCTGATCCGGCGCGCCGACCATTGCCAGAAACGCCGCCACGCCGTTGGCGGCCACCACCCCGCTGGCCATGCACGCGGTCAGCAGGTAACCGCCGGTCGGCGCTTCCCAATCCAGCATTTCCCCTGCGCAGAACACGCCCGGCGCCTGGCGCAACATCAGGCCGGGCTCGAGCGCGTCGAACGCCACGCCGCCGGCGGTGCTGATGGCCTCGTCCATCGGACGGGCACGCACCAGCGTGAGCGGCAGGGCCTTGATCAGCCGGCCCAGGCGCGCCGCGTCGCGGAAATCGTCGGCGCCGGCGCACTCGCGCAGCAGGCCGGCCTTGACGCCGGTCAGCCCCAGCCGGCTCTGCAGGTGGCTGGACATCGAGCGCGCGCCGCGCGGATGGGTCACGGCCTGCAGCACCCGTTCCTGCGTCCAACCCGGCGCCAGGTCGAGCAAGGCGACCGCCTGCCCGGCCGCCTCGATGCGGTCGCGCAGCGGCGCCGACAACGCGTAGACCAGGCTGCCCTCGATGCCGTGTGCCGTCACGACGAACTCGCCCTTGCGGGCCGGTCCCGGTCCCGCCTCTCCCACGCAACGCAGCGTGACGGACTTGACTGGCTGGCCGGCGTAGCGCTGGCGGAAGTGTTCGGACCACGCCACCTCGAAGCCGCAATTGGTCGCGCGCAGCGGCGCCGTGGCGATCCCGTGCGCCGCCAGTCCGGGCAGCCAGGCGCCATCCGACCCCAGCTTTGCCCAACTACCGCCGCCCAGGGCCAGCACCACCGCATCGGCCGCGCAGGCGCGCAAGCCATCGGGCGTGTCGAAGCGCAGGTCGGCGGCGCCCGGCGCCCGGTCCGGCGGCCACCCGAGCCAGCGATGGCGCATATGGAAACGCACGCCGCTGCCGCGCAGGCGCGCCAGCCAGGCGCGCAACAGCGGCGCCGCCTTCATTTCGGCGGGAAAGACGCGGCCCGACGAACCGACGAAGGTCTCGATCCCGAGCTGGGCCGCCCATTCCCGCAAGCCATCGGCGTCCAGCGCGCGCAGCCAGGGCGCGATCTGCGCCGCGCGTTCGCCATAGCGCGCCAGGAACGGCGCCGCGGCCTCGCTGTGGGTCAGGTTCAAGCCGCCACGTCCGGCCATGAGGAACTTGCGGCCGACCGACGGCATCGCGTCGTACACATCGACCTGCATCCCCCGCGCGGCCAACCCTTCGGCCGCCATCAGGCCGGCCGGCCCGCCGCCGATAACGGCCACGCGCTTGGCGGATGGACTCAGGGCGCCCGGGGGCGGATACGGGTTGGAATGCATGGCGGCGGAATTCGGAAAAGCCAGGGCGGGACGGGCCGCCGGGGCTGCGATTGTCGCACGCGGCGGCGCCCCCTCCGGCCGCCGTCCCAGCCGGATGAAAAAAAGCCCCGCATGGGGCATTTTTTCATCGCAACGGCCAAGCCATTGATATTGCGGCGATATTGCGACATGCGCAACGCCTATCCCAAGGCTTGTCCACAGTCGCTGTGGGTAACTGCGCTAAGCGTTGCCAGCGGCCTGCATCGGCCCGGACCAGGGTTCGGCATCGAGCTGGAAGCGCAATTCCTGGAACTCGCCGTCGACAGCGACCGAGCGCAGCAGACCCGACCCCAGCGCCTGTCCCATCGCGCGGCGGCACAGGGTTTCGGGATCGTCCGGCAACGACTGGAACACGCCATCGGGAATGCGCAGCCGCAGCAGCGCCTGGGGATCGCCGCGTTCAGCGGGCCGCCCGATGTGGATGTGAGCCGGATAGCCGTGCGGGCACCAGATGCCCACGTGGTACTTGCCTTCGCTGCCGGTATCGGCGACATAGCCGGGATGATCGTATTTTGCCGTGCCCATGGCCCCTCCTCGTGTGCGGCGGACTCGCGCGCTTGAGCCATGGTAGCGCAGCGTCCGCCGCCTGTCCGGACCCGTGACCCCGGGAAACTCCGGACTGGAACGCCGGCTTGATGCAGGGCAAGCGGGGACGAAAAAAGAGGTAAACCACGCCGGACACGGGCGCCCGGAAAAACAAAAAGCCTTGATTTCGGCATGAAATCAAGGCTTCGAAAGCTGGTTGCGGGGGCAGGATTTGAACCTACGACCTTCGGGTTATGAGCCCGACGAGCTGCCAGACTGCTCCACCCCGCGTCTGATGTGTGAATCATACATCATTTTGAAATCTTGTGCAGCGCACCCAGCGCATTGGGCTGATTATTTTTGCTCTCCGCGCCAAAAAAACCCGTTGCGAAGGCCGCGACGCGCGCCAGCAGGCCGGGCGGATCCAGACAGATCGCCTGCGCGTGGCCGACCGCCGTCAGCATCAAGGGACCGCCTTCCGGCAGACGATGGCTTTCGCCCGCGTTCAGACGCATCGACGGCGGCAAATAGCGGCCTGGCGGCATATCCGAGCGATACGGCGGCTCGGCCACCATCAGGCCGCCGCTGACGCAGACGATGAGCGCGCCACCGCGCAGGCGCACCTGGCGGCTGGCGCCGGGCAGCAGATCAATATGTTGCGAACGCGTTTCGGGGGCGGAAAACAGGGCCATGGGAATCTCCAATCTGACCCCCTCAGACTACGTCCGCCCTGTTTTGCGCAACAGCCACACAATCCCTCTTTCTGTACCGATGCAGCCTCTCGATTTCGACCCTGTTATGGTGTACTTTGCGTGAATCTGTGCCTACCCTCAATCCAACCTAGGGGAGCATGATCGGCGCATGGACCCGCAACCGCTATACCTACGCCTGGCAAACCACTACCGGCGCGCCATCCAGACCGGGGTCCTGGCCCCGGACCAGCGCATGCCGTCCGTGCGCACCCTGGTGCGCACCCATCACGTCAGTCTCTCGACCGCGCTACAGGCCTGCCGTCTGCTCGAGGACGACGGTTTGATCGAAGCTCGCCCCCGTTCCGGCTACTTCGTCCTCAAGCCGCGCCGCAACAGCATCCCGCCCGTCAACGAACCGGACATCCGCCAGACGCTGGGAGCGGCCCAGTACGTCGGCATCCACGACCGCGTGTCGGATTTCATCGCCAAATGCGAGGCCCATCCCGTGAGCGCCAACTTCGCGCTCGCGGCGGCGGTGCCGCAAGCCTATCCGATGGAAGACCTGAAGCAGGCCATGATCCGCGCGCTGCGACAGTCGCCCGAGGTGCTGGTCAGCCCGGTGCCGCCGCAGGGCCATCCCGAGCTGCGCACGGTGCTGGCGCGGCGCGCGCTGGCCAACGGCATCAACGCCACGCCTGATGACGTCATCGTGACGCACGGCTGCATCGAGGCGTTGAACCTGGCGTTGCGCGCCGTGGCCCGGCCGGGCGACACCATCGCGGTCGAGTCGCCCACCTACTTCGGCCTGCTGCAGATCCTGGAAAGCCTGGGCATGCGCGCGCTGGAAATTCCCACCAGCCCGCAACACGGCCTGTCGATCGAGGCGCTGGACCTGGCATTCCAGACCCACGGCAACATCCGCGCGGTAGTGGTGGTGCCGAACTTCCAGAACCCGCTCGGCTGCGTCATGCCAGACGCCGAGAAGGCGCGCCTGGTGGCCCTGTGCGAACGCCAGCAGGTGCCGCTGATCGAGGACGACACCTATGGCGCGCTGAACGACGACGACACGCCGCTGGCCGCGGCCAAGTCCTGGGACCCGACTGGCAACGTCATCTACTGTTCGTCGCTGCACAAGACGCTGGCGCCGGGCATGCGCCTGGGCTGGCTGCTGGGAGGCCGCTGGAAAGCCCGCATCGCCATGCTGAAATTCGCGCAGAGCCGGCCCAACGAACCGCTGGCGCAGATCGCGGTGGCCGAATACCTGGGATCGCGCGCCTACGACCGGCACCTGGCGCGGCTGCGCCGGCAATTGAAGACGCAGCGCGAGCAGACCGCCGAAGTCATCGCCGCGCATTTCCCGCGCGGCACCCGCCTGAGCATGCCGACCGGCGGCATGCTGCTGTGGCTGGAGATGCCGGACGGCCGCTCGGGGATGGACGTCTTCGAGGCCGCCCTGCGGCAGGGCATCCGCGTGGCGCCGGGCGCGATGTTCTCCAACGGCACGCGCTACGACCATTTCCTGCGCATCAGTTGCGGACAGCGTCACACGCCCGAGATCGCGCGGGCGCTGATGAACCTGGCGCGCATCGTCGGCGAACGCCAGCCATGAATCCGCAGTTGCATCAATTCATCGTCGACTACGGCCTGTGGGCGGTACTGGGCGGCACCCTGCTCGAGGGCGAAAGCGTGGTCGTGCTGGCGGGCTTCCTGTCGCACCAGCGCCTGCTGCACCTGCCCTACGTAATGCTGTGCGCGTTCGCCGGCTCCTTCCTCGCCGACCAGGCCCTGTTCTATCTGGGCCGCCGCTACCGCGAGCATCGCTACGTGCGGCGGGTCCGCGCCCAGCCCGCGTTCGGCAAGGCGCTGGCGGCGGTCGACCGCTATCCGCATGGCTTCATCCTGGCGTTGCGCTTTCTCTATGGACTGCGCACGGTGGGTCCGGTGGCGCTGGGGGTCTCGCAGGTGTCGGCGCTGCGTTTTCTGGTCCTCAACGCCATCGCCGCCGCGATCTGGGCGGTGTGTTTCAGCCTGGTGGGCTATGTATTCGGGCAGACCATCGAGTCCCTGCTCGGCCGCCTGCACGGCGTGGAAACCAAGCTGGCGGTGGCCGTGGCGATCGGCGTGGCGACCTGGCTGGTCTACCGGCTGTATGCGCGGCGCCGGCGCCGCTGACCGCGCTACTCAGAAGACCAGCTTGCCGCTGGCGCGCAACACGTGGCGGCGGCGCGCCTTGCGATACAGGGAGCCGATGAACGGCAGCAGGGCCAGCCGCCGCAGGATGGGATGACGCTGGTCGAAGTCGTGCCAGGCCTTGAAGCCATGGCCCAGGCGCTCCCAGCTTTGGCGCGCCTCGGGAGAGAGTTTGCCGGGGTCGAACGCCGCCAGCTTTGCCGCTTCCGAGACCCGGGCCGCCAGGCCACGGTTCCGGTGTTCCGATGGATACTGATTCCGCATGGGGCGGCATATTACCCGGCTTGCGGGACCTCTGCCGGCCCCTGTCGCGCGGTGAACACAGGCGGTTTTGGCGCCGCCTTTGATCGCGCTTTGCAAGCCGTTGTAATCAAAGAAAAAAAGCGTTCTATGCCCGCACTATCCCAAGGCTTGTCCACAGAAGTTGTGGGTAACTCCGGCACACCGCCGGGGCCCGCGGCTACTTCAGCGCGGCGATGATCTGGTCGCGCACGCTCTCGAAACCCGCCACGTACTGCGGGTTTTCCGAACGGGCCAGCAGGCTGGAATAGTTCTGCTCCAGTTGCGCCTCGATCGCCTCGCGCAGGCCCGGCGAGCCCTTGGCCAGGTGCAGCATCGTCAGCAGCGCCGAGTTGAGCGCGTCGATGCGGCCGCCCTGATGCGAAATGGTATGCACGATGACCGCGATTTGTTCCTGGATGTCCATGGGAAAAGCCCTCCTGGCAATGAATATCGGCGCAAATCCTAGCATGGGCGGAGCGGGCCGCTGGGCAAGCGCCGCCGTGCGCGCTAGCATCGGGCATAGCGCGGCATAAACGGAGCGTGCCCCATGAAGACGATCCACGACTATGTGCCCCCCGACGCGGCATCGCTGCGGCGGCTGCAGGAACGGCTGGGATACAGCGATGCGCAGATGGCCGAACTGGCCGGCCTGGACGCTGCGGTGCCCTGGTCCAGCTACGTGGGCGGCCCGCGGCCGCGCGCGCTCGGGCAGCAGCGGCTGCTGGGCATCGCAGCCCGCCTGACGCTGGATGAGTCGGCCTGGCAAGGCGTGCTGGCGGCCATGCGCGACGCCGGCGCGCGCTTCGACTACGGTTCCGCCGACGCGCCCAGCGCCGCGCCGCCGGTGGCCGCCCCGCCCGCCGCCCAGGAAGAACACAAGTTCGGCATGCGGCTGGTCAGCGAGCACGGCGCCTTCCACGAGATGGAGCAGTTGCGCGAGTTCGCCCACCACGTGCAGGAATTCGGCGTCAGCGACCTGGTGCGCGAGGCCCGCTACGACAGCGCCGCGGACCTGTGCCGCTTCACGCTGGCGCCGGCGCGAGAGCCGGACGCCGCCCGTCGCGACAGGGTCTTCGACGCGGCCTCCCGGACCATCACGCGCTTTGCCTTCGACGGGCGCGTCTATCAAGGCGGCGTTCCGCCCGAATCCGACGGCTGAGCCGCGCATTGACTTGCGCCGCATCGCCCCTGTATGGTCCGCGCATGAAAGAACGCCTAGATGCCATCGACCGGCAACTGCTCAGCCTGCTGCAGGCCAATGCCCGCGAACCCGCCGCCATCCTGGCGCGCAAGCTGGGGCTGGCGCGCACCACCGTGGTGGCGCGCATCGCCCGGCTCGAACGCGAGAGCATCGTGGCGGGCTACGGCGTGCGCCTCGGCCGCCTGCTCGAAGAAGCCGCGGTGCGTGCCTACTGCTTCATCAGCGTCCTGCCCAAGACGCCAGCGGCCGTCATCCGCGAACTCGAGAAAATGCCGGAGGTCGAGGAAGTGTCCTCGGTCAGCGGACCGCATGACTACCTGATCTTCCTGCGTTGCGAAACCCATGAACAGCTCGACGCGCTGCTGGACCGCATCGGCCTGATCGAAGGCGTCAAACAGACGCAGACCTCCATCGTGCTCAGCCGCAAGGTCGACCGCCGCAGCGCGGTCGGCGCCCCGTAGCCCTCCCCGGCGGGCGGCGGGGGCGGCATAATGTTGTAATGTGGCCAATTGCCTTTTACGGATCTCCCATGCTCGCACGCCTTGCCTTCGTCTCCGCCATGCTCGCCCTGCTGACCGCCTGTTCCAGCATGAGCGAGGTGACGCCCACGGGCAAGAATGGCTACAGCGTCACCTACAGTTCCGGCACGCAGTTGCTGACGTGGGTCGAAATCAAGAACCAGGCCTTGCAGCGCGCCGACCAGTACTGCCAGTCCATCGGGCGCAAGCTGCAAAAGCCGTCTGTGACGTCCAACCACGCCACGGGCCTGGGCTCCAAGCGCGCAACGGTCACGTTCGAATGTGGCCAGATCGAACCGCCAAAGGGCGCCAAGCAGTAATCCAGGAACACATCGTGAACACTCCCCCACCCGTGGGCATCACCATGGGGGATGCCGCCGGCATCGGCCCCGAAATCGTCGTCAAGGCCTGCGCCCAGGGCCTGAACGCGCCTTGCGTGGTATACGGTGACGCCGGCGCCTTGCGCCGCGCCGCAGGCGCGTTGGGAGCGCGCCTGAAGATCACGGAAATCGCGCACGCCGGCCTGGCCAGCGGCGATGCCGGCCGCATCGAGGTCATCGCCTGTGGCGGCGCGTTGCCGCCCGACCTGCCCTTCGGGCAGGTCAACGCCGCGGCCGGACGCGCCGCCTACGAGTACGTGTGCGCCGCCATCGATGACGCCCAGGCCGGACGCATCCGCGCGATCGTCACCGCGCCGCTGAACAAGCAATCCATGCACGAGGCCGGTATCGACTATCCCGGCCACACCGAAATCCTGGCGGAGCGCTCGGGCACCGACGACTTCGCCATGATGCTCGCCAACGACGAACTGCGCGTGCTGCTGGTGACCATCCACCTCGCCCTGGCCGACGTCATGGAGCGCATTACGCCGGAGGCCGAGCTGACCGCCATGCGCCTGGCCGACCGCGCCTGCCGCCAGATGGGCATCGCCCATCCGCGCGTCGCGGTGGCTGGCCTGAACCCGCACGCCGGCGAAGGCGGCAAGTTCGGCCGCGAGGACATCGACATCATCGAGCCGGCCATCCGTCAGGCACGCGACGAGGGCATCGACGCCAGCGGTCCGTGGCCCGGCGACACAGTCTTCATGCGGGCCCGCCGCGGCGAGTTCGACATCGTGGTGGCCCAATACCACGACCAGGGCCTGATCCCGGTGAAATACCTGGGCGTGGACCACGGCGTCAACGTCACCGTCGGCCTGCCGTTCGTGCGCACCAGCGTCGACCACGGCACCGCGTTCGACATCGCCGGCAAGGGCGTGGCCGACCAGGCCTCGCTGATCGCCGCCTTCGACCTGGCCCTGGCCATGACGCCCTGACCGCCCACGGCGGGGCCGGCAGGCGGACACCCGCCCGGCCCGCCATAGGGCGGCACGCGCCCGAGGTCTACTACAATACGCCCCGATTCCGGCGCCCTGGCGCGCCGCCGCTTTCCGTCATTGCCCCTACCCCCTCCATGTCACGTCTTGTCCGTCTCCTGCCCGATCGCTTCACCCTCTACCTGATCTGCACCGTCATCATCGCCAGCATCGTGCCCGCCCATGGCCAGGGCGTGGTGGTGTTCGGCTGGATCACCAACATCGCGGTCGGCCTGCTGTTCTTCCTGCACGGCGCCCGCCTGTCGCGCGAAGCCATCATCGCCGGCCTGACGCACTGGAAGCTGCACCTCACGATCTTCTCGGCCACCTTCCTGATGTTCCCGCTGCTGGGCCTGGCGCTCAAGCCGGTGCTGGAACCGCTGGTCACGCCCGAGCTCTACCTCGGCATCCTGTTCCTGTGCTGCCTGCCGGCCACGGTGCAGTCGGCCATCGCTTTCACCTCGATGGCGCGCGGCAACGTGCCGGCGGCGGTCTGCAGCGCCTCGGCCTCGAGCCTGCTGGGCATTTTCCTGACGCCGCTGCTGGTCGGCACGGTGGTCGCCAACGCCGGCAGCGCGCCGATTTCGTTCGACGCGGTCGGCAAGATCATGCTGCAGTTGCTGCTGCCGTTCGTGCTGGGTCAGTTCGCGCGTCGCTGGATCGGCGCGTGGGTCCACAAGCGCAAGGCGATGCTGAAATTCGTCGACCAAGGTTCGATCCTGCTGGTGGTCTACACCGCGTTTTCGGAAGCCATCAACGAGGGCCTGTGGCGCTCCACGCCGATCCCGGCGCTGCTGGGCCTGGTGGCGTGCTGCGCCGTCATCCTGGCGCTGGCGCTGGGCCTGTCTGCGCTGGCCGGCAGGATGTTCGGCTTCAACCTGCCCGACCGCATCACGCTGCTGTTCTGCGGCTCCAAGAAGAGCCTGGCCAGCGGCATTCCGATGGCCCAAGTGCTGTTCGCGGGCCACGCGGTAGGCGCCATCGTGCTGCCGCTGATGCTGTTCCACCAGATCCAGTTGATGGTCTGCGGCGTGCTGGCCGCGCGCTACGGCAAGCGGCCCGAAACGGAAGAATGATTCCGGCACGCCAGCATGAAAAAGCCGCGCCCTCGGGCGCGGCTTTTCTTTCTGGCCAGGCGGCTGCGCACGCTCAATACATGTCGCGCGGCTGCGCGCCGGAGAAGTTCAGGAAGCGCGTGCTCGAGCCCTGGAAGGTCAGGCGCACCGTGCCGATGGGGCCGTTACGCTGCTTGCCGATGATGATCTCGGCGGTGCCCTTGTCTGGCGAATCCGGGTTGTAGACCTCGTCGCGGTAGATGAACAGGATCACGTCGGCATCCTGTTCGATGGCGCCCGATTCGCGCAGGTCGCTCATCACGGGACGCTTGTTGGGACGCTGCTCCAGGCTTCGGTTCAACTGCGACAGCGCGATCAGCGGACAGTTCAGCTCCTTGGCCAGGCCCTTGAGCGAACGGCTGATTTCCGACACTTCGGTGGCGCGGTTTTCGCCCGAACCGTTGCCGGACATCAGTTGCAGGTAGTCGATGATGATCAGCCCGAGCTGGCCGCACTGGCGCGCCAGGCGGCGCGCGCGGGCGCGCACTTCCATCGGGCTGAGCGCGGGCGATTCATCGATGTAGACCTGCGCGTCCTGCATTAGCTGCACCGCGTGGGTCACGCGCGGCCAGTCCTCGGCGATCAGCTTGCCGGTCCGCATGCGGTGCTGGTCGAGCAGGCCGACCGACCCCAGCATACGCATGGCCAACTGCACCGCGCCCATTTCCATCGAGAACACCGCCACCGGCAGGCCCTCTTCGATGGCCACGTGTTCGCCAATGTTCATCGAGAACGAGGTCTTGCCCATCGACGGACGGCCGGCCACGATGATCAGGTCGCCGCCCTGCATGCCCGAGGTCATCTTGTCGAGATCGGTGAAGCCGGTGGGCACGCCGGTCACATCAGAGGTGCTTTCGCGGTGGTAGAGCTCGTCGATGCGTTCCACCACCTGCGTCAGCAGCGGCTGGATTTCCTGGAAGCCGGCGGCGCCGCGCGCGCCTTCCTGGGCGATCTGGAACACCTTGGACTCGGCCTCGTCCAGCAGTTGGCGCGCTTCCTTGCCCTGCGGGTTCATGGCGGCCGAGGAGATCTCGTCGGCGATCGACACCAGCTTGCGCAGCATGGCGCGCTCGCGCACGATCTCGCCATAGCGGCGGATGTTCGCGGCGGACGGCGTGTTGTGCGCCAGCGCGTTCAGATACGCCAGGCCGCCAGCGTCTTCGGCCTTGCCGGCGCTGACCAGCGATTCGTGCACGGTGATGACGTCGGCCGGCCGCGCCAGCCCGATCAGCCGGGCGATGTGGTGCCAGATGAGACGGTGGTCGTGGCGGTAGAAGTCTTCCTCGACCAGCACGTCGGCAATGCGGTCCCAGGCTGCGTTGTCCAGCAGCAGGCCGCCCAGCACCGACTGCTCCGCCTCGATGGAATGCGGGGGAACGCGCAGGTATTCAAGCTGGGAATCGGCAGGTGTGTTCATGGCTTCAATAATAACGGCTGCAGGATATCCGCGACGCGGAAGAAACCCTGCACATCGCGCGACGGCAGGCGGCCCAGCAGGGGCCGCAGCGGCGTGGCGATGAAGGAAAGCACCCGGGTCAGGCGGCGCAGGCGGGCCTTGACCTCGGGGTCGGGATTGCATTCGAAATAGACGTCCAGCGCCAGTTTACCCAGCGCCCGGCCCACGTCGTCGGGCAATTTGCGCAACGACACCAGCGAGGCCAGCATCTGGAACAGATCATAGGCCTGGGCCAGCGGACGAGACAGCGTCGAACCGATGTTCTCTTCGAAATCGATGCGCCACAGCTCGCCGTCCTGCAGGGTGATGTTGCGAATCTGCGCGCCGCCATGCCACAGCCCGCGGGCGTGGAAGGCGGCCAGGTCGGTCGCGGCGGCGCGTGTCAGCCACAGGCGCGAGGTGGTGTCCTCGTTGCGGATCAGGTCCGCCAGGTCTTCGCCGACGAATTCCAGCACCAGCAGACCCTGCTCCTGCCACCAGACCTCGGGCACGCGACAGCCGGCCTGCAGCAACTGCTTCAGGCGCCGGGCCTCGTGTTCCAGACCGTTGCGCAGCAGGATGCCGGGCCGCGGGAATTCGCCCAGGAACAGCTTGCACCCCAGGCCGAGGAACAGCGCGCGCGCATAGCGCAACACGTAGCTCACACCGCTGGCCAGGCTCGGACGCCGGCGCTTGATGATGCAGCGCACCCCGTCGATGGTCACATCGCGCACCGACGGCTCACGCTCGGCATCCACGCTGTCGAGCCAGGCGCGCAATCCGGGGGGGGCATTGTGATGGACGGGCGGCGGGGTCAAGAGGTCCTCGGACGAAACAGCGTGGGAGACAAGCGTGCAGCCCGCAAGACTACACGCAAATGGCGATGGGTAAAGCGAGGAACAACAAGGCGCAAAGAAAAAAAGCCGGCACGCGGGCCGGCTTTTTTCTACCGCGGGGTCAGGCTTACGACAGTTCGCCTTCGACCAGCACCGTGACGTCGACGACGACGTCGGCGTGCAGGGCGACCTGGATCGGGAACTCGCCGATGGCCTTGAGCTGGCCATTGGGCATGCGCACCTGGGCCTTTTCGATGCCTTCGAAACCGGCCTTCTTCAGACCTTCGGCGATGTCGGCGTTGGTCACCGAGCCGAACAGACGGCCGTCGACGCCAGCCTTCTGGACGATCTTCAGTTGGTAGCCGTTGACGCGCTCACCCAGGGCCTGGGCGGCGGCCAGCTTCTCGGCCTGGATCTTTTCCAGTTCGGCGCGGCGGGCTTCGAATTCCTTCAGGGCGGCGTCGGTTGCGCGACGGGCCTTCTTCTGGGGGATCAGGAAGTTGCGGGCGTAGCCATCACGCACGCGGACGACTTCGCCGAGGTTACCCAGGTTGACGACTTTTTCGAGCAGAATAACTTGCATTTCAGTGCCCCGGATTAGTTGTGGTTGTCGGTGTAAGGCAACAGGGCCAGGAAGCGCGCGCGCTTGATGGCGGTGTCCAGCTGGCGCTGGTAGATTGCCTTGGTGCCGGTCAGGCGAGCCGGGATGATCTTGCCGTTTTCTTGCACGAAGTCGCGCAGGGTGTCCAGATCCTTGTAGTCGATCTCTTCGACGCCGGCGGCGGTGAAGCGGCAGAACTTACGACGCTTGAAGAGCGGGTTCTGCTGCGTGAATTTGCGTTTTTCCTTGCGTTTTCCGAAGAAAGCCATGATATGTGCCTCTATGTTTGAGGGGACCGGGTCTGCCTTGATCGGGCCCGACTCCCCGTAACCTATCCGTATTCAGAAGGCGCTCTCGCGCCCGTTGCCCTTCCCTGTCAAGCCACCAGCGGATCGCGTCCTGCGCTGCCGCCGATCTTGCGCGCCTGCTGCAGATGCAGCTTGAACTTCACCGAGTCCTTGCGCACGGGGGCCAGAAACCCCTGCACCAGCAATTCGGACCCCAGCGCCGTTCCTTGCAACAGCAACGCCAGATCGCCCAGTGCCACGGCCGAGATCGTCAGTTCGACACGGCGCGGATGGCCGGCTTCGATGACCTCGGATTCGTGCGCCAGCACCATTTCCAGGGCTGGCAGACCGGCGGGAGTGTGGCGCAAAGGCTCGCATTCGAGAACGCGGGCGCTGAGTTCCAGCTTGTTCATCCTGCCAGGCACCAAGGGGACTTCATGGGATGGGCTCTGCCTGAGCCCTGCTTACTCGGCCTGAGCCGCGACAGCTTCCGCCGAAGCCTTGCGGGCTTCTTCGCGCTCGACCGACTTCATCATGATCGAGGGAGCGGTCTGGGCCTTCTTGGTCTTGATGACCAGGTGGCGCAGCACGGCGTCGTTGTAGCGGAACGAGTGTTCCAGCTCATCCAGCGTGGCTTGGCCGCACTCGATGTTCAGGCAGACGTAGTGAGCCTTGACGAGCTTCTGGATCGGGTAGGCCAGTTGACGGCGACCCCAGTCTTCCAGGCGGTGCACCGAGCCGCCTTGGCCCGTGACCAGCGCTTGGTAACGCTCGACCATGGCGGGCACTTGCTCGCTTTGGTCGGGGTGAACGATAAACACCACTTCGTAGTGACGCATGAGTAAAACTCCTTGAGGATGTCTTGCCTGCCGCTCGCCTGACACCGTCATCAGTCCGCGCACGCATCGCGTTCGCGGTCAGTTCCGGCTTTCCAGTGCTTTCTCTATCACTGGTCTTTTTCTTCGAGGCGTATGGCTTGCAAGGGGCAGCCCGCTGCCCAAAAAACATGGGCGGTCGAGCAAGAAAGCTCTCGATTATCGCCGATCGGACCGTTGGACGCAAGCCAGGGGCGGTCAGGAAATCGGGGACGCGTTATTCGCCCCTGCCGGGCGCGGCATATCGGCCACGCCGATCTCCCGGGGCCGGCTGACCACGCTGACCATCACATAGCTGATGATCATGAGCAGGAACCACGAACCCAGCTTGTTGATCGACACCAGCTCCCAGCCTTGCGACTGGTTGGGATAGCGCCAGGCGTTGGCAAAGGTGCCGATGTTCTCGGCGAACCAGATGAACAGCGCCACCAGCACGAAGCCCAGCAGCAACGGCATGCGGCGGTAGTCGCGCCAGATGCGGAAATAGACCCAGGTGCGGGCGAACAGCAGCGCCGTCAGGCCGAACAGCGCCAGCCTGAAGTCGACAATGAAATGGTGCGCGAAGAAGTTCACGTAGATCAGCACCGACAGCGCCACGGTCGCCGCCAGCGGCGGATGGGCACGGAAACGGAAGTCGAACAGGCGCCAGACCCGCGCCAGGTAGCTGCCGACCGCGGCGTACATGAAGCCGGTGAAGAGCGGCACGCCGCCGATGCGCAGCACGCTCGCCTCGGGGTAGATCCAGGAGCCAGCCGCTGTCTTGAACAGTTCCATGCCGGTGCCGACCACATGGAACATCAGGATGACCTTGGCCTCGTCCCAGGTTTCCATGCGCAGGGCCAGCAGCGCGGCCTGGATCGCCAGCGCCGCCAGCGTCAGGAAATCGTAGCGCGCCAGCCAGGCGTCCTTGGGATACCACCAGTGCGTGCCCAGCAGCAGCGCGCACATCAGGCCGCCAAACAGGCAGGCCCAACCCTGCTTCACGCCGAAACGGAAGAACTCATAGAGCGCGACGCCCAAACGACCGCGGCCGGCCAGGTGATCGGCCAGCCGCGCTTCCCATCCCGCCAGTCGCGCAATGAGCGGCCAGTCGCTGGCCGCCGGATGCCGCACGGAGGACTCAGCCTTCCACCACGGCGTAGGCCGAGTGGTTGTGGATCGATTCGAAGTTCTCGGCCTCGACTCGGTAGCGGGCGATGCCGGGGTGCGCGTTCAGGCGGGCCGCCACGTCGCGCACCAGGTCTTCGACGAACTTGGGGTTGTCGTAGGCGCGCTCGGTGACGTACTTCTCGTCGGGCCGCTTGAGCAGGCCCCAGAGCTCACACGAGCCTTCGTCTTCGATCAGGCGGATGACGCCATCCATGCTGATGTCCGATTCCAGGATGGCCGAGACCGTCACGTGCGAGCGCTGGTTGTGCGCGCCGTATTCGGAGATGGCCTTGGAACACGGGCACAGGCTGGTCACCGGCACCTGCACCACCAGCTCGAACTCGACCTGGTCGCCCTGGGCGCGGGCGATCCACTGCACTTCGTAGTCCAGCAGGCTCTGCACGCCGGAGATCGGCGCCGACTTGTTGATGAAGTACGGGAAGGCCGCGGTGATGTCGCCGCGCTCGGCGTGCAGCAACGGCAGCATGTCGGCCGCCATGGCGCGGAACAGCGTTGGCGTCATGGGGGTGCTGCGGTACTTTTCCAGCAGCGCCACGAAGCGGGACATGTGCGTCCCCTTTTCTTCGGGCGGCAGCGCCACCGTCAGGGTCCAGTTGGCCACGGTGCCCTGGGGCGAACCGTCGGCGTTCTCGATGAGCATGGGGTGGCGCACGCCACGGATGCCCACGCGCTGGATCGGGATGTGCCGCGTGTCCGTCGAGCTCTGGACGTCGGGCATCACGATGGCGGGGTCGATCGGAGAATTCATTTCGGCTTACCAGTCTGGGCGACGAGCGTGGCGTGAACACGCAGACCCAGGAATCTTTAGGAGGGGGCCATTATCGCCCAAAGTCCCGCCAGCGCCAGGGAAAACCCTTTCATTCGTAGGCTGGCGGGGCCGGAACACACTGTTTCGCCACACGGACCAAACCGCCGGGGCCGGTCCGTGGGTGCGGGCAATCAGGCCAGCAGCGAGGCGTAGCGCGCCCGGATCGACTGCTCGATCCCGGCGGCATCCAGGCCGATACCGGCCAGCAGCGCCAATTGGTCGCCGTGGTCGATGAACTCGTCGGGAAAGCCCAGTTGCAGCACCGGGATCGCGACACCTTCGGCGGCCAGCACCTCCAGCACCGCGCTGCCAGCGCCGCCCATGATGGCGGCATCCTCGATCGTCACCAGGGCGTCGTGGCTGCCAGCCAGATCGAGGATCAGGGCGCGGTCGATCGGCTTGACGAAGCGCATGTCGGCCACGGTGGCGTCCAGTTTTTCGGCCGCCGCCAGCGCCGGCTGCAGCAGCGTGCCGAAACCGAGGATGGCGATCTTGCGCCCTTTGCGCCGCACCACGCCGCGGCCCAGCTCGACCGTGTCCAGGCCGGCCGTTTCCGGCGCGCCACAGCCCGCGCCGCGCGGATAGCGCACCGAAGCGGGGCCGGGATACTGATAACAGGTGGACAGCAGCAGGCGGGCTTCGTTTTCGTCCGAGGGCGTGGCCACCACCATGTTCGGCACGCAGCGCAGGAACGCGGTGTCGTAGTTGCCGGCGTGGGTCGCGCCGTCGGCGCCGACGATGCCGGCGCGGTCGAGCGCGAAGGTGACGTCCAGGTTCTGCAGCGCCACGTCGTGGATCAACTGGTCGTAGCCGCGCTGCAGGAAGGTCGAGTAGATCGCCAGCACCGGCTTCTGCCCCTCGCAGGCGACGCCGCCGGCGAACGTCACGGCGTGCTGTTCGGCGATGCCGACGTCGAAGTAGCGCTGCGGGAAGCGCTTCTCGAATTCGACCAGGCCGCTGCCCTCGCGCATCGCCGGAGTGACGGCGACCAGACGCGCATCCTGTTCGCCCATCTCGCACAGCCAGTCGCTGAACACCTGGGTGAAGGTGCGCTTGCCCGGCGCCTTCGATTGCTGGATGCCGACGGCGGGATCGAACTTGCCCGGCCCGTGGTACAGCACCGGATCGGCCTCGGCCAGCTTGTAGCCCTGCCCTTTCTTGGTGACCACGTGCAGGAACTGCAAGCCTTGCAGCGCCTTCAGGTTCTGCAGCGTCGGCACCAGCGCGTCGAGGTCGTGGCCGTCGATCGGGCCGACGTAGTTGAAGCCGAATTCCTCGAACAGCGTGGCCGGCGTGACCATGCCCTTGGCGTGTTCCTCGAAGCGGCGCGCCAGTTCCAGCACCGGCGGCACGTGCTGCAGCACGGCGCGGCCGACGTTCTTGGCGGCGGCGTAGAAGCGGCCGGACATCAGGCGCGCCAGGTAGCGGTTCAGCGCCCCCACCGGCGGCGAGATCGACATGTCGTTGTCGTTCAGGATCACCAGCAGATTGATGTTGGCGGTGACGCCGGCATTGTTCATGGCCTCGAAGGCCATGCCGGCGGACATCGCGCCGTCGCCGATCACGGCGATGTGCTGGCGCTGCACGCCAGCGTTACGCGAGGCCACCGCCATGCCCAGCGCGGCCGAGATCGACGTGGACGAATGCGCGGTGCCGAAGGCGTCGTATTCGGATTCGCTGCGCTTGGGAAAGCCCGAGATGCCGCCCTGCTGGCGCAGCTTGGCCATGCCGGCGCGGCGTCCGGTGAGGATCTTGTGCGGATAGGACTGGTGGCCCACGTCCCAGACGATGCGGTCATGCGGCGTGTCGAAGACCTGGTGCAGGGCCAGCGTCAGCTCCACCGTGCCCAGGTTCGACGACAGGTGGCCCCCGGTCTTGGAGACCGACTCCAGCACGAAGCCGCGCAACTCGTCGGCCAGGCGCTTGAGCTCGCGACGATCCAGGCGCTTGAGGTCTGCCGGGGATTGGATGCGGTCCAGTAATTCTGTCGTCATGCTTGTATGGGGTTCGTATGCCCGGCCTGCGGCCAGCCCGGACGGGTCACGGATCAGCGGTCTCGAAGGACGATGAAATCAGCCAGCTCGGCCAGGCGCTTGCCGGCGTCGCCCAGCGGCTCGAGCGCGGACAACGCGGCTTCGCGCAGCTCGCCCGCGAACGCGCGCGCTTCGTCCAGCCCCAGCAACGAAACGTAGGTCGGCTTGTTTTCGGCCGCGTCCTTGCCCGGCGTCTTGCCCAGGCTGGCGGAATCGGCGGTCACATCCAGAATATCGTCCACCACCTGGAACGCCAGGCCGATGGCCTGGGCGTAGACGTCCAGCGCCTGGCGCGAGGCCGAGCTGGCGCCGGCGACGATGCCGCCCAGCGCCACGCTGCAGGCCAGCATGGCGCCGGTTTTCATGCTGTGCATCTGCTGCAGCTCGTCGCGCGAGAGCCGGTGGCCGACGCTGAGCAGGTCGATGGCCTGGCCGCCGGCCATGCCCTGGCTGCCCGCCGCGCGCGCCAGCGACTGCGTGGCCTGCACGATCAGGGCCGGGGCGATGGGCATGGAGGCCAGCAGCTCGAAGGCGAGCGGCTGCAGCGCGTCGCCGGCCAACATGGCGGTGGCTTCGTCGAACTGCACATGGGCGGTGGGACGGCCGCGGCGCAGGACGTCGTCGTCCATGCAGGGCAGGTCGTCGTGCACCAGCGAGTAGGCGTGGATCAGTTCCACCGCCGCGGCGGCGCGGTCCAGCGAGGCCTCGACAGCCAGCACGCTGCCGCTGACCGGGCAGGCCTGGCCGGCGGCGTAGACCAGCGCGGCCCGCACCCGCTTGCCGCCGCCGAGCACGGCGTAACGCATGGCTTCGTGCAGGCGGGCGGGCACGGCGTCGGCAGGCGGCAGGAGGTCGTCGAGAACGTCTTCGACATGCCGCACGCGGCCCTGCAGCCACTCCGGGAAAGCGAGTTGTATTTGCTTCATCCGATTCTTATTCGTCATCCAGCGCGGCGGCATCCAGCGGGCGCAGCAAGTCGCCCTCCAGGACCTTGACCTGCTGTTCGGCCTGCGCCAAGCGCTCCTGGCAGACGCGGGTCAGGGCCACGCCGCGCCGGTAGGCGGCCAGCGACTGCTCCAGCGGCAGCGAACCGTCTTCCATGGCCGCGACCAGCGATTCCAGTTCGGCCAGGGCCGTTTCGAAATCCTGGGGCAAGGGACGGTCGTCGGTCTGCGGATCGGCTTGAGAAGGTTTGGCCAAACGGGCCTCCGGGGGCACTAGGGGTGGATCAATCCGTGAATTGTACGAGATACCACGGTCGCGCCACGCCGCGCCTTTGCGCTCAGGCGGGAGCGCCCGCCAGGCCCGCGATGGCGGCCCGCAGCGCCGGCGCCACCTGGGTGCGCAACCCGGCCTCGGGCAGCAGGCCTTCGGGGCCGCCGCAACTCATGACGAACACGCCCTCCCCGGTCACGGACGTGAATGGCACCGCCACGGCATTGATGCCCGACTGCCACTCGCCGATCGCGAAGCAGCAACCCGTGTCGCGCAACTCGGCGCGGGCGCGCTCGATCGCGGCAGCCGCCGGCGCGGCCGGCCCCAATCGTTCCAGCACGTCGGCGCAGGCCGCCGCCGGCAGGCTGGCAAGGTAGGCGCGCCCCATGGCGCTGTCGAGGCTGGCGCGATAGCCCACCGGCAGGCGCAGGTAGAGGGCGGACGAACCATGGATGGCCTCGACATAGGTCATGGCGTCGCCGTCGAAGGCGCCCAGCGCCACCGCGCCGCCGGTTTCGCGCGCCAGGTCGGTCATGGAGGCCTTGGCCAGCTCGCGCACTTCCAGCCCGGCCAACAGGCCGAAGCCCAACGCCAGCACGCCGTACCCGGGCGAGTACTTGCCGGTGTCCGGGTGATAGCGCAGGTAGCCCAACTCGGTCAGCGTGTAGGTGATGCGGCTGATGGTGGGCTTGGGCAGGCCGGTCAGGCGCGCCAGGTCCAGGTTGCCCAGCGCCGCCACGCCGGGCCGGAAGCAGCGCAGCACTTCCAGGCCGCGCGCCAGCGCGGTGATGAAGTCGGGCGACACGGGCCCCTCGCCCACGGCGCCGGCGCGCTTGCGGCGCGCGGGCGCGCTCAGCGCCAGCTTCTGGTCGGGTTTGGCCGCGGGATGGGGGATGCGCTTGGGGTCAGAAAAAGATTGCATTTCTATTCGCTTCGTTTTTATAGTTTATTCCGAATAACAAAACTAAATTCCATTTATCGGAATTTAAAACATCCATGGAGACCTGGCAAGCCTTGCCCGCCCGCCTTCACCGGCACGCGGACCGGGCCGAGCCGGGCCCGACCTATCACTCAAGCACGCGATTTCAAGGGGAAAACATGATTCGCAAGCGCTACCCGTTCCTGGCGGGTCTACTGCTCAGCATTGCCGCGCTGGGCGCCCAGGCAGATACCTATCCGTCCCGCCCGATCAAGGTGGTCTCGCCGTTCCCGGCGGGCGGCGCCACCGATGTGCTGACGCGGGTGCTGGCCGAACGCATGGCCAAGACGCTGGGCCAGCCCATGATCGTCGAGAACAAGGCCGGCGCCGGCACGTCGATCGGCGCCGCCTTCGTCTCGCGCGAGGCGCCGGACGGCTACACCATCCTGATGGCCACCAACTCCACGCTGGTCACCAACCGCTATCTGTATAAGGAGCTGCCCTACGATCCCGACGGCTTCGCGCCCATCGGCATGGTCGGGATTGGCCCCCTGGTACTGCTGTCCAGCCCCAAGCGCCCGTTCAACAGCACCGCGGACGTGGTCGCCTATGCCAAGCAGAATCCGGGCAAGCTGACCTTCGCCACCTTCGGCGCGGGCACTTCGTCGCACCTGGCGGGCGAACTGTTCAAGGAACGCGCCGGCATCGACATCCTGCACGTGCCCTTCAAGGGCGCGACCCAGGCCCTGCCGGCGTTGATCAGCGGCGACGTGGACCTGTTCTTCGACATGGTCGCCACCGGCATGCCGCAGGCCGAGGCCGGCAAGGTCAAGGTGTTCGCGATCACCAGCCCCAGCCGCCTGGCCACCGAACCGAAGCTGGCGACGCTGGCCGAACAAGGCTATCCGTCCTTCGACATGACGGCCTGGTTCAGCTTCGTGGCCCCCAAGGGCACGCCGGCGCCGGTGCTGGACAAACTGCAGGCCGCGCTGGCCGAGACGCTCAAGGACGAGGCGGTGCAAAAGCGCATGCTCGACATGGGAATCGAGCCGCGCTCGGGCAGCGCCGCCGAACTGGACAGGCAGGTCAAGAGTGAACAGCCCATCGTGTCGCAATTGATCAAGCAGGCCAACATCGTCCTGCAATGACGGTCGCATCCGTTTCGTGACAAAACGTTCATGCCGCCGCGCGGGCCCGGGCGCCCGCGCCGCCGGGGCCGCCGACCGACAGCGCCTCGCAGGCCCTGTCGGTTTTTCATGCGCCCCCTAACCCCTGGATACAGAACCCGTATCGGCCTGGCTGCTAAGGTGAAAAGCGAGGATGGCCGCCGCGCCGGCCCCGCCCGACTCACCTTCGCCAGGGAGCCCGATGCCACTGACCGATGACCGCTACGCCCGGCTGGATTCCGCCCGCTGGCTCGCCGCCGCGGCGGTGGTGTTGCTGCACAGCGCCGCCCTGATCGTCAGCGACCCGTCTGCCTACGGCAACGGCGCCTGGCTGGCCGCCAATCTGTATGACTCCGCGGTCCGCTGGTGTGTGCCCGTGTTCGTGATGGTCAGCGGCGCCCTGCTGCTCGATCCCGACAAGCCGCAGGATGCGAGGCGGTTCTACAGCAAGCGGGTCACGCGGATCTGCGCGCCGCTGCTGTTCTGGACCCTCTTCTACCTGGCCTGGCGCACCGGGCTGGACTGGTGGGACGACGGCCACGTCGACTTTTCGTTCTGGCCGCGCAAGGTCGCCCAGGGTGAGCCGTACTACCACCTCTGGTATCTGTACATGATCGTGGGACTGTACCTGTTCGCGCCGCTGGTGCGCCTGCTGTACGTGCGCAGCACGCCGCGCGCGCGTTCGCTTTGGGTGGTGGGCATTCTGGGCCTGGCCATCCTGGATGCGCTCTACCGACGCGCGCTCGGCGCCCAGCCCGGCTTCTTCCTGACCTGGTTCCTGCCCTACCTGGGCTATTTCGTCGCCGGCCGCCAGATCTTCGATGGCGAACTGCGCGTGCCGCGTCCGACCCTGGTGCTGGCCGTGAGCGTGGCGGCCACGGCACTGGGCGTGCACACCATGTCCAGCAACCGGACGCTGGACACCTATTTCTACGATTACTTCAGCCTGACCGTGCCGTTCATGTCGCTGGCGGCGTTCCAGTGCATCGTCTCGTCGCCGCGCCTGCCGCGGCTGGCATCGCTGGCCCCGCTGACCTTCGGGGTCTACCTGATCCATCCGGTGTTCCTGGATGTGGCGCACCGGGCCGGCGCCATCGGCGGCGGACGTCGCGATGCCTGGGTCGTGCCGTTGCTGACGCTGGCCGTGTTCGCTTTGTCCGCGGGCAGCAGTTGGCTGTTGCGACGCCATCCCGCCACCCGCAGGCTGGTCTGAAAAGCCTACGGCGCGAAGGGTTAATCACGATTTGCGCGGGGTCAAACCGCCAGGGCCGGATCTTCACCAAGCTTCACCGATCTTCACGGGCGGGGCGTATGGGGTTGGGGTACAATTGACGGCTTACTTGATCGGCCAGACACCGATTTTTCTTCGCGCCAGAACGGATTTAACCATCCCCTTCCGAACAGCTAGGGCGTGGTGAAGCTCAAGCCGTCCTGGCTTTTTAACGCCGGGCCGCCCCAAGAAAGAGGCCCCCTTTGAGGGCAGCCCGCCCACCGCGTACGCAGTACTGAGTGGGCACGGCGTTGGGGGAAATATTCATCCGAGCGGAGGGAATCATGACCGACATCGGTCGGATGGCACATGTTGTGCCAGCTCGCACCCAGCTACCCGTCAGTGCTTACTTTGACGAAGCCCTCTTTGCCCGCGAGCAAGAACTCATTTTCAAGCAATCCTCGCTGTACGTCGGCCACCAGAAGCTGGTGCCCGAAATCGGGGATTGGCGCACCTTGGCCCAGGAAAATGGAGGGCGCGTGCTGGTTCGCAACCAGCAGGGCGTTGACCTCATCTCAAATGTCTGCCGCCACCGCCAGGCATTGATGCTGGGCGGCCAGGCCGGCGACGTCACCGGCCATTGCAATTCGCACGGCAGCCTCAAGGCCACCGGCGGCAACATCGTCTGCCCGCTGCACCGCTGGACCTATAACAACCAGGGCGAGCTGCTGGGCGCGCCGCAGTTCGACACCACGCCGTGCATGAACCTGCAGAAGTTCCGCCTGCGCGATTGCCATGGCCTGCTGTTCGAAGGCCCGCGCGACCCGGCCGCCGACATGGCGCCGCTGTTCGCGCGCCCGGAGTTCGACTTCGGCGACTACGTGCTGGACCACGTCGAAGTGCACCAGTGCAACTACAACTGGAAGACCTTCATCGAGGTGTACCTGGAGGACTACCACGTCGGCCCGTTCCACCCCGGGCTGGGCCGCTTCGTCACCTGCGACGACCTGACCTGGGAGTTCAACGACTGGTACAGCCTGCAGAAGGTCGGCGTGCATAACGCGCTGGCCCAGCCGGGTTCTGACGTCTACAAGCAATGGCACGATCGCCTGCTGTCGTTCCGCGACGGCGACGCGCCGGATTTCGGCGCCGTCTGGGTCACGTATTTCCCGACCCACATGATCGAGCTGTATCCGCACGTGCTGGTGCTGTCGACGTTGTACCCGAAGAGCCCGCAGGAAACGGTCAACGTGGTCGAGTTCTACTACCCCGAGGAAATCGCCGCCTTCGAGCGCGAGTTCGTCGAGGCGCAACGCGCGGCCTACATGGAAACGGCGATCGAGGACGACGAGATCGCCGAGCGCATGGACGCCGGCCGCAAGGCGCTGATGCTGCGCGGCGTGAACGAGACCGGTCCGTACCAGTCGCCGATGGAAGACGGCATGCAGCACTTCCATGAGTGGTACCGCCGCATCATGCAGGAGCGGCTCTGAGGACACGCTCCGCCAACGCAAAAGGGCTCGCGATCGCGAGCCCTTTCTTTTTGCCGGGGCGGCTGCTCAGCGGCCGAGGGCGGCGGCGACCGTGCGCTCCCCGATCGCCAGCCCGACCGTCATGCCCACGCCCGAATGCATCACCGCCACCGTGGTGGCGGCATCCACCGGCATCACGGAGAACGGCGCGGGGCCGTGCGTGCCATAGACGCCCTGCCAGCGCTCCAGCACCCGCAGCCGCGCCCCCAGCGCCTGCGACGCCAGGTCCAGCATGGCGTTGTCGACCGCCTCGTCGTTGAACGGGAAGGCATCCTGGCCGTAGCGGTGCGAGTCGCCGATGATCAGCTCGCCATAAGGCGTGGGGCTGATCAGCAGGTGGATGCCGTTTTCCAGCAGCATCGGCGTGCGCGCCTGGATCTGCGCGCGCAGCGCCAGCGCCGACGGCAGGTCGGAGAAGGCGCCGTAGTGCACGCAGGACAGGCCAGTCAATAGCGGGCGGTCCAGCGCCATCGGACGCGTCTCGAAGGCCGCGCGCAGCATCTGCAGGCGCGTCACCTCCAGGTTCAGCGGCGCGAACTGTTCGGGCAGCAGCGTCAGGTAGTCATGGCCGGGACACACGAAGACGTGCGCACCGGCGAAGTCGCCCGCGGTGGTCGCGACCTGCCCTTGCTCGACGGCGCGCGCCAGGGTGCCGGTGACGAATTCGACGCCCAGCGAATCGGCCAGGTAGCGCGTGATGGCCGGCAAGGCCTCGCGCGAGTAGATCTGCAGGTCGTCCAGCCCGCGCAGCGCGGCGCAGTGGTGCGCCAGCTGGCCGTCATACAGCTTTGCCACCTCACGGCCCGACAGCAGCTCGGCGCGATAGCCTTCCTGTTGCAGGCGGGTCCGGGCGAATTCGTCCAGCACGTCGGCCTCGCCAGCGTCGCGCGCCAGCACCAGCGCGCCGTTGGCTCGCACATGGAAGCCGGCCTGGGATGCCAGGTCCAGCCACAGCTCGCGCGCCTGCCGGGCGTGCGACAGCATCATGCCGGGAGCCTGGCCGGTGACGATCACCTGACCGAAATTGCGGATGGTCGCGCCATGCGCCTGGCGGCTGCGTTCGATCACGGCCACCGACAGGCCGCGCTTGGCGGCGGCCCAGGCGTGGGCGATGCCGAGCATGCCGGCGCCGACCACGACTACGTCGAATTTTTTCATTTGGAAAACGAGGCAGAGAGGTTGCACGGGAAGCGCCCGCCCGGGCGCCTCCCCTGCCACGGCGGCGTGGCCGCCGCGGTGGCCCGATTACTTCTTCTTGGGCTCGGACTTGCCGTCGTAGCGGCGGGTCCACTCGGCGATGATGCGATCGCGGTTGGTGGCGGCCCAGACGAAGTCGTTCTTGATCATGCGCTTGGTCAGGTCGGCCGGCAGGTTGGGATTGGACGTGGCGATCGAGGGAATTGCCAGCACCGCGAAGTTGGCCTTGTACAGTTCGTTGGCCTCGCGGCTGGCCGAGAAGTCGGCCAGCTTGCGCGCGGCTTCCAGGTTCTTGGTGCCCTTGACGATGGCGGTGGCTTCGACTTCCCAGCCCAGCCCTTCCGACGGGAACACGGCTTCGACCGGCGCGCCGTCGGCCTTGAGCTTGGCGGCGCGGTAGTCGAACGACACGCCGATCGGGAATTCGCCAGCGGCGGCCATGTTGCACGGCTTGGAGCCCGAGTGCGTATACGAACCGATGTTCTTGTGCAGGGCGTCCATGTAGGCCCAGCCCTTTTCTTCGCCGAAGATCTGCAGCCAGGCGCTGACGTCCAGGAAGCCCGTGCCCGACGAGGCCGGGTTCGGCATGACGATCTTGCCGGCGTAGACCGGCTTGGTCAGGTCCTGCCACGATTCGGGCTTGGGCAGCTTCTGCTTTTCGGCTTCGACGGTGTTAAAGCAGATGGCGGCGGCGAAGCCGTCCATGCCGACCCAGGTGGGCTCGGCCTTGGCATCGCGCATATTGGCGGCGATCTGGCCCAGGCCCTTGGGGGCGTAGGGCTGCAGCATGCCTTCCTTGTCCATCAGGCCCAGCGAGGTGCCGGCCAGGCCCCAGATCACGTCGGCCTTGGGGTTGCTCTTTTCGGCCAGCAACTTGGCGGTGATGATGCCCGTGGAGTCGCGCACCCACTGGATCTTGATGTCGGGGTTGGCCTTTTCGAAGGCGGCCTGGTAGGCCTTGATCTGGTCGGCTTCCAGCGCCGTGTAGACGGTCAGCGTGGTCTCGGCGGAAGCGGCGCCGGTGATGCCGGCGAAAGCGGCGGCCAAGGCAAGCAGCGTGAAGCGTTTCATGAGGGTACTCCGTGGGTGAGCGGAAAAAGGGTGAGTCGGGTCGCCGCGGCCGGCCCATGCCCGCCGCGGAGCGTTGCGAAAAAAGGTTGGGTCAGGATTCCCGGCGTGGGCAGCCTCAGGGTCGCTGCCCCGCCGCCAGGCGGGATTCGATATCGGCAATCACGCCAGGCAGGTCGGCCACGGTGTCGATCAGGTAATGCGGCGCGGCGCCCGACAGTTCGCGGCCGGCGCGCTCGCGGGCCGCCTGGCGGCCGTTGTCGTCCAGGCTCAGGTATTCGTCCAGCGTCAGGCCGGCGGCATTGCCCGACAGCAGCAGGCCGACGGTCCACATGCCGGCGCGGCGGCCTTCCTCGATGCCGGGAGCGGTGTCGTCGACCTTGACGCAGCCGGCCACATCCGTCAGGCCCAGCTCCACCACGTTCTTGAGCGCCATGGCCGGCGCCGGGCGCGCGCGCGGCACGTCGTCGCTGGCGACGATGCAATCGGGCTGCAGGCCTTCGCCGGCGGCGCGCTCGACCACGCGGCGCATCACGCTGCCGGGGTAGCCGGAGCATGAGCCGATCTTCAGGCCGCGCTGGCGCAGCGCGCGCAGCAGCTCGGCCGCGCCGGGAATGGCCGCCGAGTACTGCGCCACCTTGTCCAACTGCATCGGCAGGAAGCGCTCATAGATGGCGGTGACGTCGTCGTCGGTCGGCAGGCGGCCGAACCGGGCCTGGTACTGGTTGGCGATGGCGGGCTCGTCGCACAGCGCGCGGATATGGTCCCACTTGCCCACCCCCATCGGGCCGCGGGCCTGCTCCAGCGTGACTTCCATGCCGAACTCGGCGAAGGCGTCGACGAACACCTTGGTCGGCGCGAAGGAACCGAAGTCGACCAGCGTGCCGGCCCAATCGAAAATCACCGCTTCCAGGCGGACGGGCAGAGGCGAAACAGTCATGAGGGTCTTCCTTGCTGAGTATTCAAATCAAAGGGTCGCGGGCCGGCGCCACGCCTGGCTGCGCGCCACCAGGGCGCGGCTGGCCAGGTGCAGCAGCAGCGCCGCGACCGCCGAGCTGGCCATGATCACGGTGCACATGGCGGCGGCCGGGCCGATGAAGCCGGCGTCATCCATGTTCAGCACCGCGACGGCGGCCAGCACCGTGGACGGGCTGTACAGGAACACCACGGCCGACACGGTGGTCATGGCGGAAACGAACAGGTAGCGGGCGACGTCCAGCGCGGCCGGCAGGCACATCGGCAGCGTCACGCGCAGGAAGGTGGTCAGGCGCGGCACCTTGAGCGAGGCCGAGGCGGCTTCGAACTCCGGGTCCAGCGCGTTCAGCGCGGTGGCGGCCGTCAGGTGCGCGCTGGTGTAGAAGTGCACCACCGTGCACAGCACCAGCAGCGGCATGGTGCCGTACAGCATATTGAGCGGATTGGCGGCGCCGTTGAAGAAGAAGATGTAGCCCAGGCCCAGCACCAGGCCGGGCACGGCCATCGGCATCAGCGCCAGCATCCCCAGCACACCGCGCAGGCCGCGCGACGAGGCGCTGCGGGCCGGCACCTTTTCCATCATCCAGGCGCCCAGGAACACCACCACCGTGCCGATCAGCGCGGTGCAGAAGGCCAGTTCCAGGCTGTTGCGCCAGGCCAGCCAGCCGCCGCCATCCATGTTGTCGAAGTCGTAAGAACGCAGCGACAGCGACAGGTTGTAGGGCCACATCTTCACGAACGAGGCCCACACCGCCACGCCGATGATGAGCAGCAGAAACCCGGCCATGGCGCCTGCCAGCAGCAGGAAGGCCGTGTCGCGCCGACGGTTGGCGCCGGCCGCATAGGGCTGGGCGCGACCGCTCAACTGGGCGCCCTGGCGGGCCCGCAGGCGGCGGTCCAGCACGAAGGTCAGCAGCGCCGGCAACAGCAGCAGGATGCCGATGGCGGCGCCCTTGGGGAAGTTCTGCTGGCCGACCACCGCCTTGTAGGCTTCCATCGCCAGCACGTTGTAGTCGCCGCCCACCACCTTGGGCACGCCGAAGTCGGTCACCGTCAGCGTGAACACCACGCAGCAGGCCGAGAACACCGCATAGCGCGTGCCGGGCAGGGTCACCGTCATGAAGGTGCGCAACGGCCCGGCGCCCATGGCGCGCGCCGCGTCATAGAGGCGGCCGTCGGCCAGCGTCAGGCCGGTCAGCAGGATCATCAGCGCGTGCGGGAAGGTATAGAACGCCTCGCCCACCACGATGCCCCAGAAGCCATAGATGGTCGCGCCGCCGAACAGGCCTTTCAGCAGGCCCTGGTTGCCCAGCAGGTAGACCAGCGCGATGCCCGGCAGCAGCGACGGCGCCAGCAGCGGCAGCAGCGCGATGGTGCGCAGCAGGCCCTTGCCAGGAATGCGGCTGCGCGTCAGGGCGTAGGCGAAGGCATAGGCGCATGGCACCACCAGCATCATGGTGACCACGCCCACCGTCAGGCTGCGCCCGACCATGCCGAGGAAACCGTCGGCGCCGATGATGCCCAGCACCACCGACAGGCCGGCCCAATCGCCATTGGCATCGGTGACCGACTTGGCCAGGATCGCCACCAGCGGCAGGGCCAGGAACAGTGCCAGTCCCAGCGCCAGGGCGCCCTGCCCGAGCGTCAGCCCGAAGGCGCCGACCCAGGCGGGCAGCGGCCGGCGGCCCAATGACGCCGCAACGGGGGCGACGGACGTGTCGGTGGGCACGGACATGGCGGCGGGGACGGGGCTCGCAGCCGGATCAAGCGTAGGCGCGAATCGCATGGCGCGGCAGCTCCACCCAGCAACGGCTGGCAGCGTGAGGCCCCAGCAGGGCATCTCCGGTTTCAGGGGACACGATCGAGTGCACGGTCGCGCCGGGCACGCCTTCCAGGCGCAGCGCCAGGCGGTAGCCGCGGCCCAGGAACACACCGTCCAGCACGTCGGCCAGCATGGTGTTGGGCTGCTCCGGACGCGCCACGCTCACGCGCACCGCCTCGGGCCGCACGAACAGCTTGCCGACGTTGCGCTCCAGCGCCTCGTCCACCGCCAGTTCCTGGCGGCCGACGCGGGCGTGGTGCGCATCGATGCGCTCGAACGGCAGCCAGTTGGCCTCGCCCACAAAATCGGCGATGAAGGCAGAACCCGGCTGGCGATACAGCTCGCGCGGGGTGCCGAATTGTTCGATGACGCCGCCGTTCATGACGGCGATGCGGTCGGCCATGACCATGGCCTCTTCCTGGTCGTGCGTCACCATCAGCGTGGTGATCGACAGGCGTTTCTGCAGCGCGCGCAATTCGATACGCAGATGTTCGCGCACCCGCGCATCCAGCGCCGACATCGGCTCGTCCAGCAGCAGCAGGGACGGCGACGGCGCCAGGGCGCGGGCCAGCGCCACGCGCTGCTGCTGGCCGCCGGAGATCTGGCCCGGATATTTATGGGAAGCGCCGGCCAGGCCCACCAGCGTCAGCATTTCCTCGACCCGGTCGGCCACATGCTTGCGATGGGCGCGCTTGCCGCTCAGGCCATACGCCACGTTCTGGGCCACGGTCAGGTTGGGAAACAGCGCATAGGACTGGAACAGGATGCCGTAGTCGCGCTCTTGGGGCTCGGCATGGGAGATGTCACGGCCCGACAGGAGGATGGTGCCGCTGTCCTGGCGCTCCAGGCCGGCGATGGCGCGCAGCAGCGTGGTCTTGCCGCAGCCCGAGGGGCCCAGCAGGCACACCAGTTCACCGGCGCGGATATCCAGCGACACATCCGACAGCGCCGTATGGCTGCCGAAGCGCTTGACGAGATTGCTGACCGAAAGAAAGCCCCCGCGCTGCGCTCCGGGCTGGGGCGTAGCGCCCGTCGGAACAGTGTTGGTATCGCGTTGGAGCTGTTGGGCCATGGGGCCTCCGGTCTGGGAACGAAGGCAGTATGGAAGGCGCGTATTGAGTGTTTATGACACTTCGCGTAAATGCAGTAATAAAAACATCAAATTATTTTGGTGTACTGGCGGTCTTGCGCAATCCGTCCACCGATTCATCCGTTTACAGGCCCTGCCCAACGTGCTCGTCGCCGAACTGAAATCCTTCTATGCCGTGGCTCGCTGCGGCACCGTCACCAAGGCCGCGGCCCAGTTGGGCGTCAGCCAACCCACGGTGACGGGGCAACTGCGCCAGTTGGAATCGCGCTATGGCGTCGAGCTGTTCCATCGCCAGGGGCGCGGCATGCGACTGTCGGATGCCGGGCACAGCCTGATGCCGATGGTCGAAAAGCTGGTGCAGCAGGAAACCGAGATCGATTTCCGGCTGCGCGACGCCAGCGACCTGCGCGAGGGCAACCTGCGCATCGGCGCCACCGGGCCGTACTACATCATGGACACGGTGCGCCGCTACAACCAGCTCTACCCCGGCATCGACCTGACCGTGGCCATCGGCAACTCGCAGAGCATGCTGCAGGCGCTGCATGATTATCGTATCGAGATTGCCACGTCCTCGTTTCTGATGGATGACAAGCATTTGTACCGCCGCATGATCGCGGCGGATCCGATCCGCGTGGTGACGCATCGCGGCCACCCGCTGGCGCGGCGCGGCAAGGTGGCGCTGGCCGACCTGGCCGACCACGCGCTGCTGCTGCGCGAACCCGGATCGATGACGCGCCAGCTGACCGAAGAAGCCCTGCAGGCGGCCGGCGTGACGGTCAAGCGCACGCTGGAAATCGGCAGCCGCGAATCGATCCGCCAGGCGATCCTGTGCGAACTGGGCATCAGCCTGATCCCGTCACGCGAAATCCCGTCCCATCCCGAACTGGCGGCCCTGGACATCGAGGGCGCCGATGTCGTGATGCATGAATACCTGTACTGCCTGCGCGAGCGCCAACCGGTGCAGCTCATCGCGCGCTTTCTGGAGATGGCGCCGGCAGCCGGCTGATCCGTGGGATCACTGCCCCGCCTCTTCCCCTTGCGGCCACTCAGGAGACAACCATGGCCTTGACCCTGCAGGACATCGAACAGCTTTTCCTGGAACGCGGGCACCGTTCCTATCATGGCGAATCCGTCAGCCACCTGCGCCACGCGCTGCAGACCGCGACGCTGGCCGAACGCCATGGCGCCAATGCCCAGTTGATCACTGCCTGCCTGCTGCACGACCTCGGCCACCTGATCGCGGACCATCCGGACACGCCCACCCTGCGCGGCATCGACGACAAGCATCAATATTTCGTGCTGCCGTTCCTGCGCGGGCTGTTCAGTTCGGCGGTGCTGGATCCGATCCGGCTGCACGTGGAGGCCAAGCGCTACCTCTGCTATGTGGAGCCGCAGTATGAAGCGTCGCTTTCGGAGGATTCGAAACGCAGCCTGGCGCTTCAGGGGGGCAGCTTCGATGCGGGCCAGGCGGTGGATTTCGCCAGCATGCCGGGCGCGCCGGATGCGATCCGCCTGAGGCGCTGGGACGACATGGCCAAGGTGCCAGGGCTGGCCACGCCGCCGCTGGACCACTTCCTGGAGATCGCCGAAAGCGTCTCCGGACGGGTCAAGCTGGCGGCGGTCTGGTAAGGCCGCCACCCGCGCCGTCGGAATACGACGGCGCGGTTTCAGGCCCGGCTTGCGGCCGGGCCGGCCGGCGCGCTCACTCGCCCTTGGCCACCGGCCGGGACGGATCGCTGCACCACTCGCTCCACGAGCCCGGATAAAGCCGCGAGCCGGCCAGGCCGGCGATTTCCATCGACAGCAGGTTGTGGCACGCGGTGATGCCCGAGCCGCACTGGTGCACGATGGCCGCGGGGTCGCGGCCGTCCAGCAGGGCGGTGAATTCCTCGCGCAATTGCGCCGCGTCCTTGAACCGGCCGTCGGCCTGCAGGTTCTGGCCGTTCGGACGATTCAGCGCGCCGGGAATGTGGCCGGCCACCGGATCCATCGGCTCGACCTCGCCGCGATAGCGGTTGGCGGCGCGCGCGTCGATCACGGTGAACGCGGGCCGGGCGATGTTGTCCAGCACCGCCTGCGCATCCACGCTGCCCACGAGCGGCGCCGCCGGCGTCACCGGCGCGCCCGCCTGCACCGGCGCGGCCGCCTCGGTGGAGGTGGGCAGCCCGGCCGCCTGCCAGGCCTGCCAGCCGCCGTCGAGCACGGCGACCCGGTCGTGACCCAGCCAGCGCAGCATCCACCACAGGTGCGCGGCGTACATGCCGCCGCTGGCGTCATAGGCCACCACCAGGGTCTCGGGCGTGACGCCGTGCGCCGCCATCAAGGCGCCGAACTGGCCGCGGTCGGGCAGCGGATGGCGGCCATTCCTGCCGGTCCGGGGGGCCGCCAGCTCGGTTTCGTGGTCGAGGTACCGGGCGCCGGGAATATGGCCGGCGGCATAGGCCTCACGACCGGCCGCGTGATTGGTCAGGTCGTGGCGCACGTCGAACACGCGCACGTCCGCCGCGCCCAGGTGCGTGGCCAGGTCGGCCGCGGAAATCAGGGTCATCGTCATCGGAAATTCTCCTCTGATAGGGTCGGGTTGGCGGGATCAGGTCGGCTTGGGGTCACGCATGGTGCGCCAGACCGACAGCAGGCCCGCCGAAATGATCAGGCCCATCCCGGCCCAGGCCAGGCCGTCCAGGGTATCGCCCCAGAAACCCATGCCGAGCAGGGCCGCGAAGATGATCGTGCTGTATTGCAGGGCCGCGGTCAGCAGCGCCGAGCCCAGGCCGAACGCCCGCGTCATGGCCAACTGGCCGAACAGGCCGGTCACGCCCACGCCTAGCAGCGAGCTGTAGCCGGTCCAGTCCGCATGGCCCCAGCCCTCGAAGCCCAGGCCGGCGAAACTGGACGCGCACACCGCCACCGAAAAGAACAGCACCGTGCGCCATTCCGGCTCGCCGATACGGCCTAGCTGGCGGATCTGCATCATGGCGATCGCCGACATGGCGCCGGCCCCCAGGCCCAGCAGGGCCGCCAGCCACTGGTCTTCGTTGATGCTGGGACGCAGCACGGCGATCACGCCCAGGAAACCCAGGGCCACGGCCGCGATCCGCACCGGGTCGCGCTGCGCCCCGCCCCATCCCAGCATCCAGCAGGCGATGAACAGCGGCGCCGTGTAGTTCAGGCTGGTGGCGGTCGCCAGCGGCAGATGGGAAATGGCGAAGAAACCGAGCCACATCGAAGTGACGCCGGACAGGTTGCGCCACAGGTGCAGTTTCCAACTGGTGGGCACGATCGACTGGCGCCCGGCGCGCGCCCAGATCAGCAGCAGCACCACCGACGGCAGGCCGCGGAACAGCACCACTTGCGGCAGCGTCGCGCCGTGCTCGGTGCCCAGCTTCACGAACGACCCCATGATGGCGAACATGGCGGACGCCAGCAACATCCAAAGTGCCTGCATTTGGGGGTCAGCGCTCAGGTGAAAGTGAGGGGGAAATAGGGGAAAGCGATACTATACTCTCCGTCACCGGGGCGGCGCCGGCAGTCGGGGAACTGCTGCGCCGCGGCACAGTCCAATCCCGCACAAGTCCCGCTCGCTGAGGAACAAAAAAAGCATGAAACGCATCATCCTTTTCGTCATTACCAACCTGGCCGTCATGCTCGTGCTGTCGGCCACGCTACGCATCCTGGGCGTAGACCGCTACCTGACCGCCAACGGCCTGAACCTGCAGGCGCTGTTGATCTTCTCGGTCGTGGTCGGCTTCACCGGCGCCATCATCTCGCTGCTGATCAGCAAGCCCATGGCCAAATGGAGCACCGGCGCCCAGGTGCTGGATCCGAACGCGCCGCGCAGCCAGCGCGAGGCCTGGCTGCTGGACACCGTCCACCAGCTCGCCGATCGCGCCGGCATCGGCCGCCCGGAAGTCGCCATCTACGACGGCGCGCCCAATGCGTTCGCCACCGGCGCCTTCAAGAACGACTCGCTGGTGGCGGTGTCCACCGGCCTGCTCGAAAGCATGAGCGAAGAGGAAGTGGCCGCGGTGCTGGCCCACGAAGTGGCGCACATCGCCAACGGCGACATGGTCACGCTGACCCTGATCCAGGGCGTGGTCAACACCTTCGTGGTGTTCCTGGCGCGCGTGGTCGGCTACTTCATCGACCGCGTGGTGTTCAAGAACGAACGCGGCCTCGGCCCGGGCTACATGGTCACCGTGATCGTCTGTGAGATCATTTTCGGCATCCTGGCCTCGATCATCGTGGCCTGGTTCTCGCGCCAGCGCGAATACCGCGCCGACGCCGGCTCGGCCCACCTGATGGGCGCCCGCGAACCCATGATCCGCGCCCTGGCCCGCCTGGGCGGCCTGGAGCCGGGCGAGCTGCCCAAGTCGTTCGAAGCTTCCGGCATCACCGGCAAGGGCGGCCTGGCGGCCATGTTCGCCTCGCACCCGCCGATCCCGGCCCGCATCGCCGCGCTGCAGAACGCCCGCGTGATCTGATCCGGGCACAGGCCTGGGAAAAGCCTCCACGCCGCGCCTTCGGCTTGCGTCCCCCCGGGGCGCTCTCATCGTGAAGCGGCTCGGCAATGAAAAAAGCCCCTTGAGCGATCAAGGGGCTTTTTGTTGGGGGCGGACCCGCCTCAGCACTCGACGATGTTCACCGCCAGGCCGCCACGCGCCGTTTCCTTGTACTTGGTCTTCATGTCGGCGCCGGTCTCGCGCATGGTCTTGATGACCGAATCCAGCGACACGTAGTGCTGGCCGTCGCCGCGCAGCGCCATGCGGGCCGCGTTGACCGCCTTGATCGAGGCCATCGCGTTGCGTTCGATACAGGGAATCTGCACCAGCCCGCCGACCGGGTCGCAGGTCAGGCCCAGGTTGTGCTCCATGCCGATCTCGGCCGCGTTCTCGACCTGCTCGACCGAGCCGCCCAGCGCCGCGGCCAGGCCGCCGGCCGCCATCGAACAGGCCACGCCGACCTCGCCCTGGCAGCCGACTTCGGCGCCGGACAGCGAGGCGTTGTACTTGTACAGCAGGCCCACCGCCGCCGCGGTCAGCAGGAAGTCGCGCACGCCCTCGCGGTTGGAACCGGGGACAAAACGGTCGTAGTAGTGCAGCACCGCCGGGATGATGCCCGCGGCCCCGTTGGTCGGCGCCGTCACCACCCGCCCGCCCGCGGCGTTTTCCTCGTTCACCGCCATGGCGTACAGGTTGACCCAGTCCATCACCGACAGCGGATCGGACAGCGTGCGCTCGGCGCGCTGGGTCAGGTTGCGGTACAGCTCCGGGGCGCGGCGGCGCACCCGCAGCGGACCCGGCAGTTCGCCATCGGCTTCGGGGTAATTGATGCCACAGCCGCGCGACACGCAGTCCTGCATCACCTGCCAGATGCGGTCCAGCCCGCCCGCGACCTCGCCGGCCTCGCGCCAGGTCAGCTCGTTCTTCATCATGAGCTGCGCCACGCTCAGGCCGCTTTCGCGGCACATGGTCAGCAGTTCGCGGCCGGTGCGGAACGGGTACGGCAACTGGTCGTGCGCGGCGATGACCTGGCTGTTGGAGGCGCCCGCCGTCACCACGAAGCCGCCCCCCACCGACAGGTAGCGGGCCTCGCGCAGCGACTGCCCTTCAGCGTCGAAGGCGTGGAATTTCATGCCGTTCGGGTGCTCGGCCATGGCCTCGCGGCGGTAGAACATCATGTGTTCCTTTTCCACGAACGGCACCGGATAGTGGCCCAGCAGCGGCAGCTGGCGGCTGGCCCGCACCGACGCGATCATGCCGGCGATGGCGGCCGGGTCGACCGTATCGGGCGCCTCGCCCATCAAGCCCAGCAACACGCCCTTGTCGGTGCCGTGGCCCTTGCCGGTGGCGCCCAGCGAGCCATAGAGTTCGGCGCGCACGTTCGCCACCCGCGGCAGCAGGCCGTCGCGCTCCAGCCCTTGGGCGAACAACAAAGCGGCCCGCATGGGGCCGACGGTATGGGAACTCGACGGACCTATGCCTATTTTGAACAGATCGAAGACGGAAACGGCCACCGGAAATCCCCTGCATCCAAGAATGATCCGGCAATGATACGCGCAAGGTCCGGCCCTGCGCAGCAAAGCCCCGCGGGGCGTATGCTGTATTCACGGCACGGGTTTCCCCGCCCGCCCCGGCATGCGATCATTACAGAATTATTTCTTGTCATAAAAAGAATGGAACTGCCCCAGGATGTCCGGACTCATCACCCTGCTTGACTTCGCCGGCTACGTCGCCCTGCTGCTCTGGGGCGTGCACATGGTCCAGACGGGCGTGCAGCGCGCCTTCGGCGCCGCCCTGGGCGCCGCGCTGGGCCGCGCCCTTGGCTCCCGCCTGCGAGCCTTCGCCGCTGGCCTCGGCATCACCGCCGCCCTGCAAAGCAGCACCGCCACCGGCCTCATGATCACCGGCTTCGCCGCTGGCGGCGTGGTCGGGCTGGTGCCGGCCCTGGCCGCCATGCTGGGCGCCAACGTCGGCACCACCCTCATCGTGCAGTTGCTGTCGTTCGACCTGACCTCGCTGGCGCCCATCCTGATCCTGGCAGGCGTCTGGATGTTCCGCCGCTATCCGCCGGGCCGCACCCGCGACCTGGGGCGGGTCTTCATCGGCCTGGGCCTGCTGCTGCTGTCGCTGCACCAGCTCGTCGAACTGTTCGAGCCGTTCCAAACCGCCCCCATGCTGGGCATGATCCTGGACGCCCTGGCGACCCAGCCGGTCGCCGCAGTGCTACTGTCGGCCGCCTTCACCTGGGCCGCCCACTCCAGCGTCGCCGTTGTGGTGCTGGTCATGTCGCTGGCCAGCCACCACATGGTGGCGCCGCACGTCGCCTTCGCGCTGGTGCTGGGCGCCAATCTGGGCACCGCCATCAACCCCATGATCGAGGGCGTCACCGGCGACGACCCCGCGGCCCGCCGCCTGCCGCTGGGCAACCTGCTGACCCGCATCCTGGGCGTGCTGGCCGGACTGGTGCTGCTGCCTTGGCTGCAACCGCTGATGAGCGATATGTCCAGCGACCCGGCCCGCGCGGTCGCCAACTTCCACACGCTCTTCAACGCCGTCATCGCGCTGGCGTTCCTGCCGCTGCTGGCCCCCTACGCCGCCCTGCTTACCCGCTGGCTGCCCAAACGCACCGACCCCAACGACCCGTCCCGCCCCCAATACCTGGACGAATGGGCCCACGACGTGCCGGCAGTCGCCCTTGGCAACGCCGCCCGCGAAGCGCTGCGCATGGCCGATATGCTGCAGACGCTGCTGCTGTACGCCCGCGCCGGCTTCAAGCGCGACAACCGCCACCGCATGGTGCAGGCGCGCCAACTGGACGCCGCCCTGGACAAGCTCGAAAGCGCCATCACCACTTACCTGGCCACGCTGGACCAGGAAAACATGACGCGCGACGACGTGCAGCGCATGGACGACATCCTCGCCTTCATCAGCAACATCGGCCACGCAGGCGACATCGCCCACCATGGCCTGCTCAGCCACATCGCCAAGCTGCGCAAGCAGGGCTGGACCTTCTCTCCCGAACAACGCGCCAGCCTCGACGACACGCTGGGCGAACTGATCGCCAACCAACGCCAGGCCGCCGCCCTCTTCGTCAACGACGACCTGCGCCAGGCCCGCGCCCTGGCCGGTGAAAAGTCGCGTTTCCGCACCATCGAAACGCAGGCGGCCGACGCCCACCTGCAGAAAATCAAGGGCGGTCAGGTCGACGCCGCCGAAGTCGGCGCCCTCTATCTCGACATCCTGCGCGACATGAAGGGCATCAACTCCCACCTGGTCGGCGCCGCCGCCTATCCCCTCCTGGCCCGCCACGGCGAACTCCTCCCCAGCCGGCTGCGCGAAGCGGGGAATTAGGGCCCCCACGCGGCGCGCTTCGCGCTTGCTGCCCCCCGAGGGGGCTGCCCCGCCTTCGGGCGGCCGGGCGGCGGGGCGGCCCCCACGCCGCGCACGCCTCGCGCGCTTGCTGCCCCCCGAGGGGGCTGCCCCGCCTTCGGGCGGCCGGGCGGCGGGGCGGCCCCCACGCCGCGCACGCCTCGCGCGCTTGCTGCCCCCCCGAGGGGGCTGCCCCGCCTTCGACGCCCCACAATGGCTGCCAGCGAAGGGGCGACCCCGGCTTGAGGCACTTGTGTCACAAGGCGGCAGCATGCCCACATGTGATCGCGCTCGCATCGTTCATCAACGCTATGTGGTAGGGCAACAAGTCTCTCTTCACGACACGCAGCCACCGAGCACACGCACCTCCGCCCGCGCGTAGCGAGCCAAGCCCCGACGCCCCACACCGCGTATGCCAGGATCGGCTGCCCGCGCAGCCGATCCTGGCGGGCCCCGCAAACCTCTCGCATGCCGCCGCGGTCCAGCAGCGCCCCATGCCTCGAAACCGGTAGCCCGGCGCGGGTGGCGCATGGGTGGGCGCGCCGTCAGATGCGCCCGGCGGAAACCGTAGGGAGCCGAAGGCGGACGAGGTTGAGCACGGGGAAGTCCGGAGCGAAGGCTCCGGACCGCAATCGCAGGCGCGCCCACCCATGCGCCACCCGCGCCGGGCGGCCTACGAAAGCAACAACGCCCCAAAAAAAACCGCCACGCAAACGCGCAGCGGCTTCTCATGACGCCAAGAGCACAATCCCCCCTCAAAGGTACCGCTTGAACCACTCAAGCATCCTCCCCCACCCATCCCTGGCCGCCTCCGCCTGATAATTCGCCCGGTAATCCGCCATGAATGCATGATCCGCCTGCGGATACACCACGAACTCCGACCGCCGGGCATTCTCATTGCCCGCCGCCAGCTTCGTCTTCATGATCTCGATATCCGACACTGGAATGCTGGCATCCTTGGCCCCATACAACCCCAGCACCGGCGCATGCAGGTCGTTCACCACATCGAACGCATAGCGCTTGATCAACGGACCATGCCCCGTGCTCAGCTTGCCGTACCAGGCCACGCCCACCTTCACGTTCGGATTGTGCGCCGCGTACATCCACGTCAGGCGCCCGCCCCAGCAGAACCCCGTCACCGCCACCCGCTTCGGGTCACCACCATGCTGCGCGGCCCACGCCACGCTGGCGTCCAGGTCGGCGAACACCTGTTCGTCGGGCACCTTGCTGACGATCTCGGCGATCAGCTTGGGAATGTCGGTATAGGTCGATGCATCGCCCTGGCGCTCGTACAGGTTTGCGGCCACGGCCAGGTAACCGGCCTTGGCCACGCGGCGGCAGATATCCTTGATGTGCTCGTGCACCCCGAAGATCTCCTGCACCACCAGCACCACGGGCAGGTCGCGCTTGCCCTCGGGGGCGGCGTAATAGGCGCTGATGGATCCATCGGCCACGGGCAACTGGAAATCCCCGTGAACCAGCCCCTGGGCGTCCGTGTGGATCACGGTGGGGGCGACGTTGCCGGCGGCGGCGGAAAAACTCATGGCGAACTCCTGTGTAGGGATCAACGCGGAGCCGGCGCGCCGCGGTTCGCCATCGGGGCGAGCGCGACAGGACCGGCCAGGATCGGAAGCAAAGCCGGGTATCGCGACCGCCACGCCTCAATGTGTGTGGACGTGCTCCGCGCGTGCCGCGCCGGCGCCCGCCTCGTGCTCATGCCCGTGATGCATCAGGGTCGTCACGCTGTAGATCAGCACGACACCCACGCCCACCAGCAGCAGTTGCGGCACCGCATCGGCCAGGGATACCCGTTCGTGCATCTGCGGCATCAGGTCGGCCACCGAGATGTAGAGGAAGCTGCTGGCGGCAACCACCAATACGTACGGCACCCAATCCTGGGCCTGCTGCAGCACGAAGTAACCTATTATGCCGCCCAAGGCTGAACACAAGCTGGTGAACAGGATCAGCGCAAAAGCGCGGCGCCGCGCCAGGCCGGCATTGAGCAGCACGACGAAGTCGCCCAGCTTGTGCGGCACTTCGTGCACGATGATCGAGGCCGCCGTCAGCACGCCCAGCAACGGATCGGTCAGGAAGGCCGCCGCCACCAGCACACCGTCGCACAGGTTATGCAGCGAGCTGCCGATCAGGATCAGCACGCCTCCGCGTCCCGCCTCGTGCTGGTCATGACCATGATGATGGTGATGCCCGTCGCCCTCGTGGTGATGGCTGTGGCGCAGCAGCGCGATTTTCTCCAGCACGAAAAAACCGATCAGCGACGCCAGCATCAGCCCGAACAGCACATGGGCATCGGCCACCCCGCTTTCAAAGGCTTCCGGCAACAGGTGCAGCAACGCCACCGACAGCAGCACCCCCACCGACAGACTGACCATGTGATGCAGGTAATGGGCGAACACCTTGTAGGCCAGCCAACTGGCGACAAGGACGGCGATGAGGCCACCGGTGACGGTGGCAAGCAGGACCCAGAGCAGCAGCATTTGGGGGACGTATATGGTCAGGGGAAGCGCAACATTATATTGTTGCAGCTACAAAAGCGGAAATGGGCCGCCGGATCGCTGCGCGCCCCGAACGGCCCGATACGAGGGACTCCGGGACGAGCGGCGCTTCCCGAGCGCGCCGCTCGTCCCGGGGGTCAGTGCGCCTGTTCCCAGTTCTTCCCTACGCCCACCTCGGCCACCAGCGGCACGCGCAGCTCGGCCACGTTGCACATCAGCCGCGGCAGGGCTTCCTTGACCAGCTCCAGTTCCGAGTCGGGCGCTTCCAGCACCAGTTCATCGTGCACCTGCATGATCATGCGCGTCCGCAGCTTTTCGGCCTCGAGCCAGTCCTGCACCGCCACCATGGCCATCTTGATCAGGTCGGCCGCGGTGCCCTGCATCGGCGCGTTGATCGCCGCGCGCTCGGCGCCCTGCCGACGCGGGCCCGAGGCGCCGCGGATCTCCGGCAGTTGCAGGCGGCGCCCGAACACGGTCTCGACGTAGCCCTGCTCGCGCGCCACGCGGCGCGTGTTCTCCATGTACATCGCCACGCCGGGATAGCGGGCGAAATAGCGGTCGATATAGGCCTGCGCCGCGTCGCGCGTGATACCCAGGTTGGACGCCAGGCCAAACACACCCATGCCGTAGATCAGGCCGAAGTTGATCGCCTTGGCCGCGCGCCGCTGCTCGGACGACACGTCCGCCAGCGCCACGCCGAACACTTCCGACGCCGTGGCACGATGGATGTCCTCGCCGGCCGCGAAGGCGCGCTGCAGGTTGGCGTCATCCGACACGTGCGCCATGATGCGCAGCTCGATCTGCGAATAGTCGGCTGACAGCAGCATGCCCTGCTCGGCAATGAAGGCCTCGCGCACGCGACGTCCGGCCTCGGTGCGCACCGGGATGTTCTGCAGGTTGGGATCGGACGAAGCCAGCCGGCCGGTGATCACCGCGGCCTGCGAATAATGCGTGTGCACGCGGCCGGTGTCGGGGTTGATCATGCGCGGCAGCTTGTCCGTGTAGGTGGACTTGAGCTTGGACAGTCCGCGGTACTCCAGCAGCACCTGCGGCAGCGGATAGTCCTGCGCCAGCTTGCTCAGCACTTCCTCGTCGGTCGACGGCGCGCCGCCGGCGGTCTTGCGCACCACCGGCAGTTGCATGCGGCCGAACAGGATCTCGCCCAATTGCTTGGGCGAATTCAGATTGAAGGGCTGGCCGGCCAGTTCGTAGGCTTTCTGCTCGAGCTGCAGCATTTCCTGGCCCAGCTTGTGGCTCTGGCGGCCCAGTTCGGCGGCATCGACCTTGACGCCATTGCGCTCGATCGTGGTCAGCACCGCGGACACCTGCATTTCCAGCAGGTAGATGCGTTCCAGTCCGGCGTCGGCCGCCACCTGCGGACGCAGCACCTGATGCAATTGCAAGGTGAAATCGGCGTCTTCGGCGGCGTAGTGGCCGGCCTTGTCCACCGCCACTTCATCAAAGCCGATCTGCTTGGCGCCCTTGCCGCACAGGTCCTCGTACGAGACACCGCTGCGGCCCAGGTAGCGCTGCGCCAGGTCGTTCAGGCCGACGCCGCGATGCGACTCCAGCACATAGGCCTGCAGCATGGTGTCTTCGGCAATGCCGGCCAGGCGGACGCCTTCGTTGGCGAACACATGCGTGTCGTACTTGGCGTGATGCAGCAGCTTGGCGCGCGAGGCATTCTGCAGCCACGGACGCAGGCGTTCCAGCACCTCGGCCTTGGGCAATTGCGTCGCGCCGTCGGGGCCGCGATGCGCCACCGGAATGTAGCAGGCCACGCCCGGCGCCACCGCCATCGACAGGCCGACCAATTTGGCCTGCATCTCGTCCAGCGAAGTGGTCTCGGTATCCAGCGCCACCAGGGGCGCCTTGTCCACCAATTCCATCCAGGCATCGAACGCAGCCCAGTCGTCAATGATGCGGTAATCCAGTTCCGTCGGCGCGGCTGGCACTTCGGCCGCCACGCGGGCGTCGCCCGTCGGCACGCGCTCGGCGTCGCCGGTCAGGTCACGCAGCCAGGTACGGAAACCGTAGCGTTCGTAGAGTTCTGTCAGGGTGGCGTCGTCGCGATCGCGCGGCGTCAGGTCGTCGACGCTGTCGACGTACCCGGTCAGGTCGCAATCGCACTTGACCGTCAACAGCTGGCGCGTCAGCGGGAAATTGGGAATGGCTTCGCGCAGGTTGCTGCCGGCCACGCCCTTGATGCCCTCGGCGCCCTCGACCAGTTTGTCGATCGAACCGAATTCGGAGATCCACTTGGCGGCCGTCTTGGGGCCGACCTTGGTCACGCCCGGCACGTTGTCGACGGTATCGCCCACCAGCATCAGGTAGTCGACGATGCGGTCCGGCGCCACGCCGAACTTGTTGACCACGCCAGCCTCGTCCAGCACCTCGCCGCTCATGGTGTTGACCAGCGTGACATGGCTGTTGACCAACTGCGCCAGGTCCTTGTCGCCGGTGGACACCACCGTGTGCACGCCGCGCTCGGCGGCGCGGCAGGCCAGCGTGCCGATCACATCATCGGCCTCGACGCCCTCGATCGCCAGCACCGGCCAGCCCAGCGCGCGCACGGCGCGATGGATGGGCTCGATCTGGGCGGCCAGATCTTCCGGCATGGGCGGGCGGTGCGACTTGTATTCCGGATACAGATCGTCCCGGAAGGTCTTGCCACGCGCATCGAAAATACATGCGGCATACTCTGCCTTATAGTCGGATACAAGCTTGCGCAACATATTGACCACGCCGTACAGCGCACCCGTAGGTTCGCCTTGCGCATTGCGCAAATCAGGCATAGCGTGAAAAGCGCGGTACAAGTAGCTTGAACCGTCGACCAGCAATAAGGTTTTTTTCATGGTTACAAAGGCAGATATGGCAACAACTGCGGCAACAATTGCGGCGACGCCCGCCGAAAAACAAATTCCGCTGATTATGTCAGAGATACGGACGGCGGCCGAAAAGCTCGCGAACATCGGGCCGGCGGTCAGTGTCTTTGGCAGTGCGCGCGTCAGCCGCAACTCCCCCCACTACGAAACCACCGTGGCAATCTCGGCCGCCCTGGCCGAGGCGGGATTTGCGATCATCGCGGGCGGCGGCCCCGGCATCATGGAAGCCGCCAACAAGGGCGCGTTCGAAACCGGCGGCACCAGCATCGGGCTGAACATCAGCCTGCCGCACGAAGCGCACAACAACGAATATCAAACCATCAGTCTATCGTTTGAGTACTTTTTTTCACGCAAAGCCACCTTTTTCATGCACAGCTTCGCCTACGTGGCGATGCCGGGCGGCTTCGGCACCCTGGACGAGCTCTTCGAAGCGTTGACACTGATCCAGACCGGCAAAGTCCCGCCCGCGCCCATCGTGCTGGTGGGCAGCGAATACTGGTCGGGCCTGGTCGAATGGCTGGGGGGCCAGGTGCTCGGCAACGGCATGATCGGCGCGCATGACCTGGATCTTTTCATCATCGAGGACGATCCGCGCAAGGTCGTGCGCAAGGTGGTCGAGTTCCACCAGAAGGTCAGCACGGAAGCGCAATACGCGCCCTCGCTGCCGGCCTGACGGCCGCTGGCCGGGAAAGACGCACCCGGCAATGCCGGGCGGCCGCGAATCGCGGCCGCCCGAGCGCCCCTACTTGCGCATGAACGACGGCAGCACGTCCGCCGGAATCGGGCAGACATACGGCTGGCCGCGGCGCATTTCCAACAGCTCTTCCTTGGCGCGCGCCAGCGTCCCGGGCTGCCGATAGAGATCCGCCGCCGTGGCCGCGATGATCTTGGCCGCATGCACCATGCCCTTGTGCGCCAGCGACAACTTGCCCTGTGCCACCATCTGCCAGGAATGGAATGGCGTGCCGTAGGCATAGCAGGCGCCCCAGCACTGTGCCGTGGGCGTCACCCAACTGACGTCGCCGACGTCGGTCGATCCATAGCTGATTTCATGCTTGCCGGGTTCGTAAGGCGCGACGCCGCTGAACAGCGGCGTCGGATTGCGCAGCACCGCGCCCAGGTTCTTGCCGGCGTTGTCGATGTCGTCGGCCGAAATCGCGTCCCACATGCGGCGCGCAGCCTGCTGTTCGCCTTCTGTGTAGGCCGGGCCTTGCAGCGCCTGCATGTTGGCGTACATGACCTGGTTCAGCACGCCGTTGGGAATGTAGTTGGAGCAGGCCTTGTCGAACACGATCTCCAGTTCGCAACCGGTCATCAGCGCCGCGCCGCGGGCCACGTTCTTGACCCGTTCGTACAGCTCGGCGGCCTGCGAATTGATCGGCGCGCGCACCAGGTACAGCACCTCGGCGCGGGCCTGAACCACGTTGGGCGAGATGCCGCCGCTGTTGGTCACCGCGTAGTGCACCCGCGCGTCCGGCACCATGTGCTCGCGCAGGTAGTTCACGCCCACGTTCATCAGCTCCACCGCGTCCAGCGCGCTGCGGCCCAGGTGCGGCGAATTGGCCGCGTGAGCCGCCACGCCCCGAAAGCGGAAATAGGCCTGGATATTGGCCAGCGACGACTGGTGGAAGATGCCGGTGTGCGAGGCCGGATGCCAGGTCAGCGCCGCGTCCAGGTCGTCGAACAGCCCGGCGCGCGCCATGAAGGTCTTGCCCGACCCGCCCTCCTCGGCCGGGCAGCCATAGAAACGGATACGGCCCGGCAGGCCATTGCGCTCGAGGAATTCCTTGACCGCCACCGCGGCGAAATGCGCCGCCGTGCCCAGCAGGTGGTGGCCGCAGCCGTGGCCGTTGCCATTGGGCGTTTCCGGCGACGGCTGGCAGGCATAGGCGCCGCTCTCCTGGCTCAGGCCCGACAGGGCGTCGTACTCGCCCAGGATGCCGATCACCGGGCCGCCGGCGCCCGCCTCGGCGACGAACGCCGTCGGAATGCCGGCCGCGTCGCGGGTAACGCGAAAGCCGGCCTCTTCCAGCATGGCGATGTGCAGTTCGGCCGATTTGTGCTCGTCGTAGCGCAATTCGGCCAGGCTCCAGATGCGGTCGCTCAACTCGGCGTAGCGGTCGCTGCGCGCGTCGATGAACGGGGCAAGAATATCGATGGCTCCCATCGTGTCTCCAGTGGCGGTCTACAGGATCTGGGGGCGCCGGCCACGGTACGTCGCCGGCGGCGGCAAAACGTCATTCGTCGAGCTTGATGGCGGCAGTTTCAATGATTTTGCGATTGGCGGCCAGCGTCTGCGCGATGCGCTGGGTGAATTCCTGCGGCGTGCCGGTATCAGGCTCGGCGCCGAGGGTGGCCAGCCGCTGCACCAGCGCCGGCTCGGCCAGCGCCCGGCGCACCGCGTCATTGAGACGCCGCACCACTGCGTCGGGCGTGCCCGCCGGCGCCACCAGGCCGAACCAGGTCTGGCCCAGCGCATTCAATTGCGGGTAGCCCAATTCGGCCAGCGTCGGCAGTTGCGGCAGGCCCGGCAATCGCGCGGGGGCGGCCACCGCGATCGGACGCAGCTTGCCGGCCTTGATCAAGGACTGGGCCGAGGCGTACTGGTCCTGCTGCACCTGCACCTCGCCGCCCACGGCGGCCGTCAATGCGGGGCCCATGCCCCGGTAGGGCACGTGCAACACCTCGACCTGAAGGTCCGCATTCATGGCCGCCAGGTTCAGGTGACCGAGCGATCCCACGCCGGGCGAACCGAAGGAATACTTGCCGGGATGTCCCCGCAATTCGGCCAGGAACTGTGCGAAATCCGTCGCAGGAAAGGCCGGGTTCACCATCCACACCACCGGCACGTTGGCCACCGAACCCACCGCCGTCAGTTGCTTTGCCGGATCGACGCGCGCCGTACCGTACAACAGCGGATTGACCGCCATGGTGCTGACGGTGGCCATGCCCAGCGTATAGCCATCGGGCTCGGCCCGCGCCACCGCCTCGGTGCCGATCAGGCCGCCGGCGCCGGCGCGGTTCTCCACCACCACGCTCTGGCCCAGTTCCTTGCGCAGGCCATCGGCCACCGCCCGCGCCAGGACATCGGTGGAACCGCCGGGAGCGAACGGCACGATCAGGCGCACCGGCTGCGAGGGATAGACGCCCTGCGCGTGCGCCAGGAACGAAACGCCGACCAGTGCGGCGCAGACGAAAGCATGCAACAGACGGGACTTCATGGAACGGCGAATCCTTGCGTGGAAACCGGTAGCCGGCGTCACGTCATTCTGGCCAGGGCATATCCTTATTTCAAATACATTAACGGACCCATATATTCGAATCTTGAATATCAAGATCCGGAATTCCACACCCATGGACGTCGCCCCCGCCACCCTGCTTGCCCGGCTGCTGGCCAAGGGACGCCTGCGCCACCTGCAACTGCTGGCCGGGGTTGCGGAACTGGGCAGCCTGCAGCAGGCCGCCGCTCAGATCGGCATGAGCCAGCCGGCCGCCACCCATGCCCTGGCGGACATCGAATCCCTGCTGGGCGTGGAGCTGTTCGAACGTCATGCGCGCGGCATGCGCGCCACCCGCTGCGGTCAATTGATGGCCGATTGCGCACGCGGCATGCTCACCTCGCTGCGCGCCTCGACCGACTCGGTCGCGGCCCTGCGCGGCGGAGCCTCCGGCAGCCTGCGCTTGGGCGCCATCCCGGCAGCGAGCAGCGGGCTGCTGGCGCAACACCTGCCCGCCTACATGCGCGCCCATCCGGGCCTGCAGGTGGACTTGCAGGAAGGCAGCCGCGAACAGTTGCTGCCGCTGGCGGCTGCGGGCAATCTGGACATGCTGCTGTGCCGGCGCCCGGAGGCGGTGCCGACCGGCCTGGACTTCGTGCCGCTGCAACGGGATGACGCCGTCATCGTCGCCACGCCCGGCCATCCATTGCTCGCCAGCGACACCGCGCCGACATTGGCGCAGGTCGCCACCCAGCTCTGGATCCAGCCCCGCCCGGAACTGGCGATCCACGCCGTCTTCACCGCTTTCTTTGAACGCGCCGACGTAGTCCCGCGGCTATGCCGCCTGGCCAGCGCCGCGCCGCCCATGCCACTGCTGATCGCCGTCATGCAGGCACAGCAGGCGCTGGCCATGGTGCCGCTGACGCTGGCCGGCTGGTATCTGCAACATGGCCACTTTCAGCGCGTGCGGATCGAATCACCGGGCGCCTTCCAGCCCATCGGCGCCATCGTCGGACTGGCGGGTCCGGGCCGCGACTTTCTGCACTGGCTGATGCGCGCCCCGCAACAAACAGCCTCCTGACCGCCGCCTCCAGACTGGCTCACCGCAGCGCCCGCTCGATCGCCTCGCGCGCCTGGCCGATAAAGGCACCTTCGCCCGGCCGCGCCGGCAACAGTCGGAATTCGACGTCGGGCAATGGCGGCAGGCCGGGCGCCTGCAGGCGGCCGATGCCTGGCGCCAGCGCCGACTCGTTCAGGCAGGCCACGCCCAGCCCCGCACCGATCGCCAGTTGCAACCCCGCGACGCCCGAGGCCACGTGCGCCACCGCGTAGGGCACGGCGCGCCGCGCCAGCAACCGCTCGGCGTACTGGCGCAACGCGCAGGTCTCGGGCAGCGCCAGCAACGGCAACGGCTCCGGCGGCGCCGGCGCGCCCTCGGCCCCCATCCACAGCAGCGACTCACGCCGCAGCAAGGGTCCCAACGCCCGCCCTTTCGACGCGCCGCGCTCCAGGATCACCATCGAGATGCCGACATCGACTTCGCCGCGTTCGTAAGCGGCCTCGATCGCGCCGCTTTTCATGATGGTGACGTGCATGCGCACCTGGGGATACTGCTCGTTCAGGCGACGCAGCAGACGCGCCACGTCGCCAGGCCGGAAGTAGTCGGTGATGCACAGCCGCAACTCTCCACGCAGCGCCACGCCGCGCAGGTCGCGGTAGGCTTCGTCGCTGAGCGCCAGGATGGCGCGCGCATGCGCCAGCAGGCGTTCGCCGGCGGGGGTGGCAACCACGCCAGACTTGCCGCGTATCAGTAGCGGCTGGCCAGCCCGCTCCTCCAGCTTGCGCATCTGCTCGCTGACGGATGACTGCGACAGAAACACCTTGGGCGCGGCCGCCGTCAGGCTGCCCGCATCCAGCACGGCCACCAACGTTCGCAACTGGTCGAGATCGAATCCGGACATGGCTTATCCAACGGCTTAAACGATGGAAGGAATCGTAAATTCCCGCTTTTCCGATGTCAATGCCGTCCCTACACTGGCTCCATTCCCCTCACCCAAGGAGCCTGTCATGCCCCACATCGTCGTCCACGTTTCCGGCCAGCCCGACGCCGCCCGCAACCGCCGCCTCGTCGATTCGGTCGTCGGCCTGACCCAGTCGGTGCTCGGCAAGAAGCTGCCCGTCATCGCCGTCACGCTGCAGCACATCCCCCACGACCAATGGTTCATCGGCGCGCGCCCGCTGTCGGAACTGGGCAGGAACGCCTTCCACCTGGACATCAGCGTCACCGACGAGACCAACACCAAGGCCGAGAAAGCCCGCTTCATCCAGGAAATCTACGCAGCCTTCGGCGAGATCCTTGGCGAGCTGCACGAATGCTCCTACGTGCACGTGATCGACGCGCGCGCGGCGGCCTATGGCTATGGCGGCAAGACGCAGGAATACCGGCACCAGCACGCCTGACGCCGCGTGCCGGCGCACGGGCGGCCGCCGCTGCGCCGCCTGGTCGGCAGCGTGTACGCCGTCGACCGCTTGAACAGCGCCGCAGGCAAGCCCGCGGCCCCGAATGAAAAAAAGCCGCGCACCCCGAAGGGTGTGCGGCTTTCCGATTGCCAGGCGCGCGGGGCCTGAACCCCGCCCCGCCTTACACGGCGGATTCGCGCGCGGCGCGCTTGCGCTCGTTTTCCTGCAGGTAGCGCTTGCGCAGACGGATCGACTTGGGCGTGATTTCCACCAGTTCGTCGTCGTCGATGAATTCCACGGCGTACTCCAGCGACATCTGGATCGGCGGCACCAGGCGCACGGCTTCGTCGGTGCCCGAGGCGCGCACGTTGGTCAGCTGCTTGCCCTTGATCGGGTTCACGACCAGGTCGTTGTCACGGCTGTGGATGCCGATGATCATGCCTTCGTACAGCGCATCGCCCGGGTTCACGAACATGCGGCCGCGATCCTGCAGCTTCCACAGCGCGTAGGCCACGGCGTCGCCGTTGTCCTGGCTGATCAGCACGCCGTTGCGGCGCTCGCCGATCGAGCCTTCCTTGATGGGCGCGTATTCGTGGAAGATGTGGCTCATCAGGCCGGTGCCGCGCGTCAGCGTCAGGAACTCGTTCTGGAAACCGATCAAGCCGCGGGCGGGGATCAGGTATTCCAGGCGGGTGCGGCCACGGCCGTCCGGCTGCATGTCCTGCAGATCGCCCTTGCGGCGGCCCAGCTCTTCCATCACGCCGCCCTGGTGGGCGTCTTCGACGTCGATGGTCAGCGACTCGAACGGCTCGCACTTCACGCCGTCGACTTCCTTGAACACCACGCGCGGACGCGACACGGCCAGCTCGTAGCCTTCGCGGCGCATCGTTTCCAGCAGGATGGTCAGGTGCAGTTCGCCGCGGCCCGACACTTCGAACACGGTGTCGTCGCCGGTGTCGCGCACGCGCAGCGCCACGTTCGACTTCAGCTCGCGGTCCAGGCGGTCGCGCAGTTGGCGGCTGGTGACGAACTTGCCTTCACGGCCCGCCAGCGGCGAGGTGTTGACCATGAAGTTCATGGTCAGCGTCGGCTCGTCGATGCGCAGCATCGGCAGCACGTCCTGCGTCACGGGGTCGGTCACGGTGCAGCCGATGCCCAGGTCTTCGATACCGTTGATCAGCACGATGTCGCCGGCTTCGGCTTCATCCACCACGATGCGCTCCAGGCCGTGGAACTTCAGCACCTGGTTGATGCGGCCGCGGCCGCCCTGGCCCTCGGGACCGAACTTGTAGGCCACCTCCATGCCGGGACGCATGCGGCCGCGGTTGATGCGGCCCACGCCGATCTTGCCGACGTAGCTGTTGTAGTCCAGCGAGATGATCTGCATCTGCAGCGGGCCGTTGGGATCGTCGTCGCGCTGCGGCACGTGCTGCAGGATGGCTTCGAACAGGGGGCGCATGTCGCCTTCGCGCACGTCCGGGGTCAGGCCGGCGTAGCCGGACAGGCCCGAGGCGTACACCACCGGGAAGTCCAGTTGCTCGTCGGTCGCGCCCAGCTTGTCGAACAGGTCGAAGGTGGCGTTGATGACGAAGTCGGTGCGGGCGCCCGGACGGTCGACCTTGTTGACCACCACGATGGGCTTGAGGCCCAGGGCCAGCGCCTTGCGGGTCACGAAGATGGTCTGCGGCATCGGGCCTTCGACGGCATCGACCAGCAGCAGCACGCCGTCGACCATCGACAGCACGCGCTCGACTTCGCCACCGAAGTCCGCGTGCCCCGGGGTGTCGACGATGTTGATGTGCGTGCCTTCGTATTCAACGGCACAGTTCTTGGCCAGAATCGTGATGCCGCGTTCTTTTTCCAGGTCGTTCGAGTCCATGACCCGTTCGGTCAGCGCCTGGTTTTCGCGGAAGGTGCCGGATTGGCGCAGCAGCTGGTCGACCAGGGTGGTTTTACCGTGGTCCACGTGGGCGATGATGGCGACGTTGCGCAAGGCGCGAGTCATAGCGAGTCCTTTAAGGTGGTGGCGGGCAGCAAGCCCGCCGGCAATTCGTTCAGTGCAAGCAATGCCTGCTTGGGGTCTGGCATCGCCTGCAAGGCATCCAGCGCAACGGCGCGTTCCAGAGAAAATGGCCCGACGTGCGTGCGCCGCAGCGCCGCCAGGTGGGCGTAACAGCCCAGCGCGCGCCCGATGTCCTGGGCCAGCGTCCGGATGTATGTGCCTTTACTGCAAGCCACATCGATCTCTGCCTGCGTCCCGTTCAGGGACAGCAGCTCGATGCGGTAAATCGTAATCTGCCGCGGCGGGCGTTCCAGCTCGATGCCGGCCCGCGCGTATTCGTACAACGGCTTGCCGTCGCGCTTGAGCGCCGAATACATGGGCGGAATCTGCTCGATCGTGCCCGAGAAACGTGACAGCGCATCGCGCAGCGCCTGTTCCTCGACCACGAAGCCGGGCGCGGCGGTAGCCACCACGTTGCCGGTCAGGTCGCCCGAATCGGTTTCCTCGCCAAATTGCAGCGTAGCGCGATAAGCCTTGTCGGCGTCAAGCATCGCGCCGGAAATCTTGGTTGCCCGGCCCATGCAGCACACCAGCAGGCCGGTGGCGAAGGGGTCGAGGGTGCCGGTATGGCCGGCTTTCGCCGCGTCCATGGCACGCTTGGCGCGTTGCAGCGCGTGGTTGCTCGACAAACCTACGGGTTTGTCGAGCAACAGCACACCGTCGAGCGCAAGCCCGCGTCGTTTAGCCATCGTCGGAATCCGGAAATTAAAGCAGTGACGACAGCCCGATCAGGACTGGTCTTCAGGTTCGTCGGGCACGCCCGAGTGCGGGCCGGGCCGGTTTGCGCGGTCGATGAGGATCGACATTTCGATACCACGGGCAATCTGCTCGTCGTGGAAGAAACGCAAAGTGGGGACAGTATGAATGTGCAGCAGCTTGTACAGCTGCGAGTGCAGCCAGCCGGCCTTCTCGTTCAGCAAGGCGGTCGCGGCCTCGGGCTCGGCGCCCAGGACCGTGAAATACACCTTGGCATGCGCGTAGTCGGTCGACAGTTCCACACCGGAGAGCGTGATCAAGCCAGCGCGGGTCGTGTCGATCTCGCGCTGGATGATCCCGGCCAGATCCTTCTGGATCTGGTCGGCCAGTCGCAGATTGCGACCGGGGATGGCTTTGGACTTGTGACGGCTCATTAGAAGCAATGCCTCGCGACGCCTTACAGCGTACGCGCGATTTCCTTGATTTCAAAGACTTCCAGTTGGTCGCCCACCTGGATGTCGTTGTTGCCGCGCAGCGTAAGACCGCAATCGAAGCCCGACTTGACTTCCTTGACGTCGTCCTTGAAGCGGCGCAGCGAATCGAGCTGGCCGGTCCACTGGACCACGTTGTTGCGCAGCAGGCGGACCTGCGAATCGCGACGCACCAGGCCGTCGAGCACCATGCAACCGGCGATGTTGCCGATGCGGGAGATGCTGTAGACCTCGCGGATCTCGACCAGGCCGATGACTTCTTCCTTCTTCTCGGGCGCCAACATGCCCGACATGGCTGCCTTCACTTCGTCCACGGCGTCGTAGATGATGTTGTAGTAGCGCACGTCGATGCCGTTGGTCTCGGCCAGCTTCTTGGCGCTGGCTTCGGCGCGGACGTTGAAGCCGATCACCACGGCGTTCGAGGCGATCGCCAGGTTGATGTCGCTTTCCGAGATGCCGCCCACGGCCGCGTGCACCACTTGCACGCGGACTTCGTCGGTCGACAGCTTGGTCAGCGACTGCACCAGCGCTTCCTGCGAACCCTGGACGTCGGTCTTGACGATCAGCGCCAGGGTCTGGGTGCCTTCGCCCAGGTTGTCGAACATCGATTCCAGCTTGGCGGCCTGTTGGCGGGCCAGCTTGACGTCGCGGAACTTGCCCTGGCGGAACAGCGCGATTTCGCGCGCCTTGCGCTCGTCGGACAGCACCATCAGTTCGTCGCCGGCGGCCGGCACTTCGGTCAGGCCCTGGATTTCCACCGGGATCGACGGACCGGCGGCCTGGATCGGCTTGCCGTTCTCGTCGAGCATGGCGCGCACGCGGCCGAAGCTGGCGCCAGCCAGCACCACGTCGCCACGGTTCAGCGTGCCGCTCTGGACCAGGATGGTCGCGACCGGGCCGCGGCCCTTGTCCAGGCGGGCTTCGATCACCAGGCCCTTGGCGGGCGCGTCGACCGGCGCCTTCAGTTCCAGCAGTTCGGCTTGCAGCAGCACGTTCTCGAGCAGCGCGTCGATGCCCTCGCCGGTCTTGGCCGACACCGGCACGAACGGCACATCGCCGCCGTATTCTTCCGGCACCACTTCCTCGGCGACCAGTTCCTGCTTGACGCGCTCGGGGTTGGCGCTGGGCTTGTCGATCTTGGTCATGGCCACCACCATCGGCACGCCCGCGGCCTTGGCATGGTGGATGGCTTCACGCGTCTGCGGCATCACGCCGTCGTCGGCCGCGCAGACCAGGATGACGATGTCGGTGGCCTTGGCGCCACGGGCACGCATGGCGGTGAACGCCTCGTGGCCCGGGGTATCCAGGAAGGTCACCATGCCACGCTCGGTTTCCACATGGTAGGCGCCGATGTGCTGCGTAATGCCGCCGGCTTCGCCCGCGGCGACCTTGGCGCGGCGGATGTAGTCCAGCAGCGAGGTCTTGCCGTGGTCGACGTGGCCCATCACGGTCACGACCGGCGCGCGCGGCAGTTGTTCGGCTTCCGACACGCTCGCGGTTTCGTCCAGGAAGGCTTCCGGGTCGTCGAGCTTGGCGGCGATCGCCACGTGGCCCAGTTCCTCGACCACGATCATGGCGGTTTCCTGGTCCAGCACCTGGTTGATGGTAACCATCTGGCCCAGCTTCATCAATTGCTTGATGACCTCGGCAGCCTTGACGGACATCTTGTGGGCCAGGTCGGCCACGCTGATGGTTTCCGGCACGTGCACTTCACGCGCGATGAATTCCTGCGGCGCGGGCTCGTTGCGGCGGTCGTTCTGCTGGTTGCGGCCACCACGGCCGCCACTCTTGCCACCGCCCTTGCCGCCGGCACGCCAGCCGTCGCGGCTGGCCGGCGCCGCCGGCTTGTCGGCCGGCTTCTTGCGCGACGCGTCATCCGACCACGTCGAAGCGACTTCGGCGGTCTTGATGGTCTTCTTGGTGCCGGGCGCGGCGGGCTTGGCATCCTTCTTGGCGCCAGGCGCGGCAGCGCCCTTGCCCGCCGGCTTGTGCAGCGTGCCCGAAATCGGGGCGGCCGCGGCGGCGGGCGCTTCCGGTTCGGGAGCGCGCAGCACCTTGCGCGGACGGTTCAGCATCTCGCGCAGGGCGGCGGCTTCGGCCTCGGCGGCACGGCGGGCCTCGTCGCGGCCAGCGCCGGTGGCGGAGGCGGCGAGCGGCGGGCCGGCGCGGCGGTTGTCGGCGCGATTCCCGACCTTGGCGGCGGGCGCAGCGGACTCGACCGGCTTGGCGGCGGATTTCACGGGTTCAGACTTCGCGGCAGGCGGCACCTGGGCGACAGGCGCGGCGGCCTGAGAGGACGATGGTTCGGACTTATTGGCTAGCACAACGGGTTCCGGCTTGGCTTCTTCAGCCTTGGGCTCGGTGGATTCAGTCTTGACTTCGGGCTTGGCCTCTTCGGCCACGGGCTCGGCAGGAGCAGGCGCCGGCGTCGGTTCCGGTTCAGGCTGGGCCTGGACTTCGGCGGCGGGAGCCGCAACGGGGGCGGGCACTTCGGCCGCGACGGGTTCAACAGGCGCGGCCGCTTCTACCGGTGCGGGCGCTTCGACAGCAGCGGGCTCTTGCACCGGGGCAGGAGCCGGCGCCTGGACGGGCGTGGCTTCGCGCGGTTCGGCCGGCTTGACCGCTTCGGGCACGACGGGTGCGGACACCGGCTGTGCTTCCTCGACGGACGATTCTTCCTCAGCGCGGGCGCTGGCGGCCTGCTCCAGGGCGATTTCGGAGGGATCACGCTTGACGAACACGCGCTTCTTGCGAACCTCGACCTGGATGGTGCGCGAGCGGCCGGTGGCATCTGCCTGGCGGATCTCGGAGGTCTGGCGGCGCGTCAGGGTGATCTTCTTGCCTTCGGTCGCGCCGTGGGCGCGACGCAGCGATTCGAGCAATTTCGCCTTGTCGCTGTCGGTGACGGAATCGTCCACCGATTTGAGGTCAACGCCAGCCGAGCGCAGCTGTTCCAGCAGCACATTGGCAGGCATTTTCAGCTCGGTAGCGAACTGGGCGACGGTGTTACTCGACATTAGGCTCTCTCTTCCCTATATGCAGCTATTACAAACAACGTGAACTTGCGGCGGACTTGACGGCCATCCGCCGCAGACCCGTGTCCATTTGGTTATTCTTCATCGAACCAATGGGCGCGGGCACGCATGATGAGGTCGCTGGCTTCCTGTTCGGTCAGGCCGGCGATTTCCGCCAGCTCGTCCGTCGCCAGTTCGGCCAGATCATCACGCGTGTGCACCTGACGCTCGGCCAGCTTGGCGGCCAGTTCGGGCGTCACGCCTTCGAGTTCGAGCAGATCCTGCGCCGTTTCAAGACGCTCTTCCTGGGCGATGGCCTCGGTCAGCAGCGCATTGCGGGCACGGGCGCGCAACTCATTGATGGTGTCTTCGTCGAACGCCTCGATCTCCAGCAGTTCCTGCATGGGGACGTAGGCGATTTCCTCGATACCGGTGAAACCTTCGTCGATCAGGATGTCGGCGACTTCCTCATCGACGTCCAGCTTGTTCATGAACGTGGTGCGCAGGCCCGAACGCTCGACTTCCTGGCGGTTCAGGCTTTCTTCCGGCGTCATGATGTTGATCTGCCAACCCGTCAGCTCGGACGCCAGGCGCACGTTCTGGCCCTTGGCGCCGATCGCCTTGGGCAGGTTTTCCTCGTCGACCACCACGTCCATCGCGTGCTTGTCTTCGTCCACCACGATGGACTCGACGTTGGCCGGCGCCAGGGCGCCGATGACGAACTGCGCGGGATCTTCCGACCACAGCACGATGTCGACCTGCTCGCCGCCCAGCTCGTTGCGCACGGCGGTCACGCGCGAACCGCGCATGCCGACGCAGGTGCCGATCGGGTCGATACGCTTATCGTATGCCACCACGGCGATCTTCGCACGCACGCCGGCGTCGCGCGCCGCGGCCTTGATCTCGAGCAGGCCCTGCTCGATCTCGGGCACTTCGTTCTCGAACAACTGACGGATGAACTCGGGCGAGGTGCGCGACAGGATCACCTGCTGGCCGCGGGCCGCATGGTCGACGCGCAGGACAAAAGCGCGGACGCGGTCGGCGACCCGGAGGTTTTCCTTCGGGATCATTTCGGAGCGCGGCAGGCGCGCTTCGATCTTGCCGGTCTCGATGATGGCGTCGCCCTTGTCCATGCGCTTGATGGTGCCGGACACGATGGTTTCGCCGCGATCCAGGAAGTCGTTCAGGACCTGCTCGCGCTCGGCGTCGCGGATTTTCTGCAGGATCGCCTGCTTGGCGGCCTGGGCGCCGATACGGCCGAACTCGATCGGCTCGAGGGGTTCCTCGATGTATTCGCCAACCTGGATGTTGGGCACGATCTCGACCGCGTCCGACAGCATTTCCTGCTTGTCGGGCTCTTGCAGGCCCGCTTCGTCGGGCACCACCAGCCAGCGGCGGAAACCTTCGTGGTCACCGGTTTCACGATCGATGGCAACACGAATGTCCGCATCATCCTTGAAGCGCTTTTTCATGGCCGAGGCCAGCGCGCTTTCCAGCGCCCCGAACACGACATCACGCGTGACGTTCTTTTCACGCGCCAAGGCATCGACCAACAGAAGAATTTCGCGACTCATCGCTTTTTGCCCTTGAAATCCAGAACGGGATCCAGTTTTGCACGCTCGATATCCTCGACCGTGAAATTCAACACCTGGACTTCGTTCTTTTTTGCCTCAAATTCGAGACCGAACACGGTCTTGTGCATCCCAGCCGCGGCGTCCGAAGCCGCGGGCGCGTCCTCGGGCACGGTCAACGTACCGGAAAAGACCTTGCGTCCGTCCAATGCCTCGCGCAGCTTGATCTCGATGCGTTCGCCTGCGAAACGGCGGAAGTCGGCCTCGTTGCGCAGCGGGCGGTCAACGCCCGGCGAACCGACTTCCAGCCGCTTGTAGTCGATGTTCTCGACCTCGTACACCCGCGACAATTGGCGGGACACCTGCTCGCAGTCTTCGATGCGCACACCGCCGACCCGATCGATCGTGACGCGCAAAAGGCCCAGCGCGGCACGTTCGACGTCAACGAGTTCGACGTCCATGCCGGCCAGTGCCTCTTCGGTCAATGCGAATAAATCAGCCATATACTCAAAAAAAATGGGCTGCACGCCCAGCCCACCGTATTGCACAGTGCCCAGCCGCCACCCTACTGCACGTAAGGAGCAATGCTGGGCAGTGCCCTATATTGCGACCTAAATTTCGGCTCGCGCCACCCTTGCAGCGCGCCCGCCAACTTCGCGAGGGCCAGCCAGCCCACACCTGTTTCACCGAGACCACCTGCGCCGCAAACCACCGCGACCACCTGGACCCGCCATGAAACCGGGCAACGACCCACCTGACGACCCGTCAGCGACCCGTAGCCCTATAGCCTTACAACCCGCGCATCCATGAAAAACGCCGCATGAGCGGCAAAGCAACGGCGCGGACCGACAGACGCGAAGCCATGAAAACCATTGATTTTACCAGATAAACTGGAAAAACGCCTGATTCGTCACGGGCTTACGTTTATGTGGGACGGATCGAGCCAGCGGCGCCGCGCGGACGCCGCTACGGCGCGGGTTTAGCGGCCCCGGCCGCCCCGGCCACCCATCACGCCCAGGCGCGATTCATGGGCCGACGCGCCGCGAGGCTGCCAGTCATCGCCACGGGGCGACGCCGCATTGCGGGCCGCACGCGGCTTGCCGCCCGCGCCCGGGCCCTTGTTGCCGCCGTTCGAGCCACCGCCACCCGCGCGCGGGCCGTCAGCCTTGTTGCCGCCACGGCCGGCACCCGTCGGCTTGCCGCCGCGAGCGGCATTGCCGCCACGCGCGGCCGCTGGCTTGCCGCCAGGCTTGCCTCCCGCGGGCTTGCGACCAGCACCCGAAGGCGCATCCACCCCACCCGCTGCCGCGGCCGGACCATTGGCGGCTGCGGCACGCGCGCCGCGCGGCTTGCCGCTGCCCGCCTTGCCACCCGCACGACCGCCCGGCTTGCCGCCACCACCCGCGCCGCGACCACCCGCGGCCTTGCCACCCTTGCGGTTGCCGGCGGATTCGCCCGCCAGGGGGTGACCGTTGGCGTAACCGCCAGCGATCATCAGACCGGTGCCGAAAGGATCGGAGGGACACGCCGCCACCTGGCCGGCGCTGCCGGCACGGCCGCCCTGGATCTTGCCGCGGCGGCCAATACGGGCGCCGTTCATGCCATTGCGCTCCATCGTGCCGAAGCCGGGGGGCAAGGCGCTGTCATGCGACTGCGGCTGCTTGGAACGGCGGCGGTTGCCGCCGGATTCGTCGTCTTCGCGCAACAAGCCCAACTGCACCATCAGCGCAGTGACCAGCGAGGCGTCGAGTTCTTCCCAACGGCCACGGCGCAGCGTGCGCGGCAACACCACGTCGCCGAAACGGGTGCGGATCAATCGGCTGACCGTCACGCCCACCGCCTCGAACATGCGGCGCACTTCGCGGTTGCGCCCTTCCTGCAGGGTCACGCGGTACCAGCGGTTGCTGCCGTCGCCGCCCAGGTAGTCGAGCGCGCCGAACGCGGCCACGCCATCTTCCAGCTCGATGCCATCGACCAGCGACTGACGCTGCGCCTCGTCCATCTCGCCCAGGACGCGCACCGCGTATTCCCGCTCGGTGCCGTAACGCGGGTGCATGATGCGGTTGGCCATGTCGCCCGAGGTCGTGAAGATCAGCAGGCCTTCGGTATTCAGGTCGAGCCGACCCACCGACAGCCACTTGCCGGTGCGCAGCTTGGGAAGACGCGCGAACACGCTGGCGCGGCCGCCCGGATCATCATGACTGACGATCTCGCCGGCCGGCTTGTGATACAGGATCACGCGCGGCGGCTTCTTGGTGTTGGTGCGCATGATGGGCTTGCCATTGACACGCACCTGGTCGTTCGGGGCCACGCGCTGGCCGATATGGGCCGGCTCGCCGTTGACCGACACGCGGCCGGCGACGATCAGCTCTTCCATCTCGCGGCGCGAACCGATACCGGCATCGGCCAGCACCTTGTGCAGCTTCGGCATCACCGCTTCGCTGTTCAGATACTTGCCCAGGCGCTGCTCCATGCGGTCAGCGGTGTCCAGGTACGACAGGGCCTGCTCGGCTTCTTGTTCGCCCCCGCGACTGTCCGGGGTGTCGGCAGCAGCCTGGGCGGGCGTGGCGGCATGCCCTTCGGCAGCCGGCGCCTGCTCGGCGGCGGCGTCGCCGCGACGGCGCCGGAACGGGGTGCGCAGCTTGCGACCACGGCCACGGGCCTCGCCTTCGGCGGCCGGCTCACGGCTGGCGGAGGCTTCCGCGGGCGCATTGGAAACGGCGTCATCCGGACGGGGATTGTCGTCCTGCATTGCTGTATTCGTTGTCACTGGGACAGCTCCGAATTTCAAACTTGGGGAGGCCTGCCGGGGGCAGGCGCATCATCATCTGGGGAAGCCGGTCCGCGCTCAGCCTCGGGCTGAGCGGAATCCGGCTCGGCAGGCTCCGCCACGGCGGAGCCGGTATCAGGCTCAAACGGCCCGGCGCCAGGCGCCAGGGGTTCGGCCTCGTCTATCGGTTCGGTCGGCTTCGCGCTTTCCGCGTGCTCGACAAGTTCATCCGCGGCGCCGGATTCGGCGCGCGCGTCGGAACTGCCAGTCTGTGCGGGATTTTCTGACAACCCGCCATGCGCCTCTTGGGCGACATCCACGCCCGGCGCATCGGCTTCATCGAAGCGCCCGGCATTCTCGATGCCCACGGATGGCGCATCGGACAAGCTTTCGGCTTGCGCCCGGACGGTGGAATCGTCGGCGGGAATCGCGTCTTCTTCTGAGCGCGAAAGGGGGGATTCTACGCCATCATCCGCCGCCATGGGGGCGTCGTCGTCCGAAACAGACAATTCCGCCCCTGGAATACTGGCTTGCACATCGGCCTCGGCAACCGCCTGCCGCCCTTCCGCATGCTCGGCGGCTTCCGTTGCGCCTGCGGTTTCCGCGCCTTCGACGAGATCTGGGGTATTGGCGGCATCGGCGCCTTCGGCGGCGTCGGCGGCATCCGCCAACTGCTGCACTTCGCCCAGGTCCAGGCCCGCCAGCGCGGCGGCGGCATGCGTGGATTCCAGCGCGGGCAATTCGTCCAGCGCGCGCAGGCCGAGATCATCGAGGAACTGACGCGTAGTGCCGAACAGGGCCGGACGGCCCGGCGCATCGCGGTGGCCGATGACCTCGATCCAGCCCCGATCCTCCAGCGCCTTCACGATGTTCGACGACACCGTCACGCCGCGGATATCTTCGATATCGCCCCGCGTCACCGGCTGGCGCCAGGCCACGATGGCCAGTGTTTCCATCACCGCGCGGGAATACTTCGGCGGTTTTTCGGGGTTGAGCCGTTCCAGGTAGCGCTGCATGTGCGGGCGGCTCTGGAAACGCCACCCCGTCGCCAGTTGCACCAATTCCAGGCCGCCATCGGCCCAGTTGTTCTGCAGCGTTTCCAGCAACGTGCGCAAGGCGCTGTTGTCGAATTGTTCATCGTCCCCGAACAGCTTGCGCATTTCGGACAGTTGCATCGGCTGCACCGCGCAAAGCAGCGCGGTTTCCAGCACGAGTATCGCCTCGCTATCGTTCATCGAGATTCAAATTCAAAAGGGCTAACTTGCGTTAGGTTGAAAACAAGGCTACTATTCATTTCTCAGACGCGGGGTGGAGCAGTCTGGCAGCTCGTCGGGCTCATAACCCGAAGGTCGTAGGTTCAAATCCTGCCCCCGCAACCAAATTGATCAAGGCCTGGCGAATGCGCCGGGCCTTTTTCATTTGCGGCCGGCATGTTGAAAACAAATACGTTCAAGATATGCAGGGCGTCATCGGCCAAGGCAAGCCCGCGCGAGGCGGCGGCCCGCGCAGCCAGCCGAACCACACCATGGGCGGAACGGCTACAGACAGCGCTGATTTGCGTATTTCTCACGAGAATCCTGTATTTACCACCAACCGCCGCGGGCTCGCGCGGCGATACTCACGCCATTCAAGAGGGCTGCGCGCAGCGCCCCGGCCATGGCGGGGACAAATCCATCAGCGACGGACTTGTTCAAGCAAAATCTGGAAGCTGGCAAAAGCGCCAACGCGCCTGCGGAACACGCCATCATTTGGCGCTATAGCCGCGGCAACCGACATTGCGGTAATCGATATTGCGGTATTCGAGATCAAGGACCTGAATCGTCAGGCATCGGCCAATGGCACACTGCGCCTGCGGCCGCCATCCGGAAAATCCGGCGCGCCTCTCCCCTGGTGTTCCTGGCGCCCGGCCGTGCAGGACACTGGCCTGACAAGCCCGAACCCCAATGCGCCGGAACCACGATTCTTAGATATTTTCCAAGACTACATGCTGGCGGACGATGACAAAGGCCCTGATGCACAGCGCCCGGTCCGTCGAGGCAGCAGCTAAATTATACCGCTATATACCCTGCCCTCAACCCAGCGCCGCCAAACGCGGGCTCCCGATAACACGTTAGGACTGATCCCAGGGCGCCGGCCCCAAACGCTCCACCAGGAAATCCAGCATCGAGCGCAGGATCAGGGGCATCTGCCGGCGCGACGCATAGACGCCATAAATGCCGAGTTCCTGTGGCCTGGCCTGCGGCAGGATGGCCTTCAGGCGCCCCTGCGCCACGTACTCGGCGGCGTAGTACGTTGGCAACATGGCGACGCCGGCGCCTTCCAGCGCAGCCTGCAGCAGCACCGATACCTCGTTGGCGCTGATATTGCCGCTGACCGGCACATCGACCGGCACACCCTCGCGCTCGAAACGCCACAGGCTCTTGCCGAAGTAGGAATGGGTCAGGCAATTGCGCAGCGACAGATCCTCGACCCGCCCCGGCTCGCCCTCGCGCTGCAGGTAGTCCGGCGAAGCGCAGACGATGGAACGGCAGACGGCCAGCTTGCGCGCGATCAGGTTGGGATCCAGGTCATTGGTGATGCGCACCGCCAGGTCGACCCGTTCCTCGACCAGATTGACCGTCCGGTCGACCAGCATCAAGTCGACCGAGGTGCCCGGATGCAACTTGACGTAGTCGGTGATGACCCGCGCCAGATGCCGCGAGCCGAACGACATGCTGGTGGTCATGCGCAACAGGCCGCGCGGCGTATCCTCGGGCGTGGATACCGCGCTGCGCAGGTCGCCCACCATGTCGAGCATCTGCCGGCAACGTGGCAGCGTCTCGGCACCGGCAGGCGTGAGGCTGAGGCGGCGGGTGGTGCGATGCAACAGGCGCACGCCGACCCACTGCTCCATTTCGGCCAGGTAGCGCGACACCATCGCGCGCGACATATCCAGATGAACCGCCGCCGCCGACAAACTGCCTCTGTCGGCGACCTCCACGAATACCTGCATCGCTTTCAATCGGTCCATGATTGTCTCGATTCTTGCATCAGACTTTCTGGTTATACCGTATTTCCATGCATTTTCCGCAATGAAATGACGGCCACCCAGCCCTTTCAAGACAATCGGCAAGCACCACCCGCGAGCAGCGCCGCGACCGGCCCCTCATGCGGGAAACTGGCCCAGCGCCGCGCACACTTCGGCCCGCACCGCATCAACGTCCGCGCCCCTGACGATATAGACCAGCCGCGACAGACGCTCGTCGTCCGGCCACTGCGGCAACGGCCGGATCGGATAGAGCTCGCCATGGACGCCATGAACCTCGCAGGGCAAAGCCTCGCCCTCGAAGCAGACCAGCCCCTTCATCCGCAACAACGCCGGGCCGAACCGCTCCTGCACGCGGGACACACCCGCCAGAAAGGCGGCTCGGCCGATCGGCGCGACCAGCGCCAGCGAAAAGCTCGCCACCTGCGCATGACGCCCGACCATCGGCTTGACGAACGCCCGCAGCCAGCCCGCCAGCTCGGCGCCATCGCGCCGCGCCTGCGTGTCAGGCCCCTCCAGCAACGCGCCGACCAATGGCGCATCGGTGCGCTGCACGCAGCGCCGCGCGCCCGGATTGACCGCGGCCACGGCCTGCTCCACCGCGCGCGTTTGCGCAACATCCGCCAAATCGGATTTACTGAGAACGACGGTATCGGCCAAGGCCAACTGCCGCAGCGCCTCCGGCTGAGTCTCCATCTGCAGCGGCCCGTGACGCACATCGACCACCACCATGGCGCCCCGGTAGGCATAGCGCTCGGCCAGGAAGCGGTCGTGCTTGAGCGTGAAGAGCACCGGCGCCGGATCCGCCAGGCCACTGGTCTCGATCAGCACCCGGCGAAACGGCTTGATACGGCGATTGAGCGCCAGCATGAACAGCTCGCGCAGGGTGTCGGCCACCGCGCCGCTGACCACGCAGCACAGGCAGCCGCCCTCGATCAGCACGATGTTGTCCTGCGCCAGGCGGACCAGATGATGGTCCACGCCGATGTCGCCGTATTCATTGACGATGACCACGGCGTCGGCATAGGCCGGCTCGCGCAGGAGGCGGTTGAGCAGCGTCGTCTTGCCGCTGCCCAGAAACCCCGAAATCACCGTCACGCCGATGCGCTTGTCGCCTTCCGCTGCCATCACCCCACGGACTTTTGCCCGCCCTCGCTATTGCGCCGCGCCCCAGACGGGGAACGGATCCCGAATCGTAGCCAATTCGGTCGCCGGACGGGTCATTTCTTCCTGCGTCATCAGGCACGCCTGCAGCCGCGCCGTCAACGCCTCCTGATCCATGCCAATCCCGATCAACACCAGCTCCTGACAGCGGTCGCCATAGATGGGATCCCAATCGGCCACGATCCGGGCGCGCGACTCGGCGTCTTCCGGCCAGCGATCGCGCGGCAACGCGGCCCACCAGTACCCGGCCGCGCCATGCCGCGAGACGGGGCCGGCCTGCGACCAGGAGGCCGCGAACGCGGGCCGCGTCACCAGCCAGAAATAGCCCTTGGAGCGCACCACCCCGGGCCACTCTTCTTGAAAACAATCCCACAGGCGCTGCGGGTGAAACGGGCGACGCGCGCGGAACACGAAACTGCCGATACCGTATTCCTCGGTTTCGGGCGTGTGCTCGCCGCGCAACACCTTGAGCCAGCCGGGCGCCTGCGCCGCCTCCTCAAAATCGAAGCGCCCCGTGTCCAGCACGCGCGCCAGCGGCACCCGGCCGAACTCGCCGCGCACGACGTCGGCGCGTGGATTGAGCTGGCGCAGGATCGCCTCGAGCCGCTCCAGCTCGTCCGCCGTGATGAGATCGGTTTTGTTCAACACCATGACATCGCAGAATTCGACCTGTTCGATCAGCAGGTCGACAACAGTGCGCTCGTCTTCCTCGCCCAGCGTTTCGCCACGCGCGGCCAGACGGTCATGGCTGGCGTAGTCGCGCAGGAAATTGAAGGCATCCACCACCGTGACCATGGTGTCCAGCCTGGCCACATCGGACAGGCTCAGGCCGTCCTCATCGCGGAAGGTGAAGGTCTCGGCCACCTGCAGCGGCTCCGAGATGCCAGTGGACTCGATCAACAGGTAATCGAAGCGCCCCTCGGCAGCCAGGCGGCGGATCTCGATCAACAGGTCCTCGCGCAACGTACAGCAGATGCAGCCGTTGCTCATCTCCACCAGCTTTTCGTCCGCCCGTGACAGCGCCGCGCCGCCCTCGCGTACCAGCCGGGCATCGATATTGACATCCGACATGTCATTGACGATGACCGCCACCCGCCGCCCCTCGCGGTTGTTCAGCACATGGTTGAGCAAGGTGGTCTTGCCCGCGCCGAGAAAGCCCGACAACACGGTCACCGGCAAGCGCGCATCCGCCCGCCCATCCGCTCCCGCACAGGGCCCCGGCCCCGCCTCTTCGTTGCCTATCCGCATGACACCCACCAAAAAGAAATGTTATTACATAACAAATCTTACGCGCGCCACGCCTCCGGGAGCAAGTCCGCAACGATCAGGACGGGTAACAAGCACAGCACCCCGCGCGAACGCGCGCGACAAAACCAAAGCAATAAAAACCAAAAGGGCCACTCACTTGCGTGAGTGGCCCTGAATTCTTTGGCTCCCCGAGCTGGGCTCGAACCAGCGACCTGCGGATTAACAGTCCGTCGCTCTACCGACTGAGCTATCGGGGAACTGCTAAGAAACGAGATTATGAAGGAAAAATTCGAAGTGTGCAAATCGGACCTTTTTTCGCGCCACACGCATCGCAAGTTTCCCATCGCCAAGAAACTCTGATATGATTTCGGTCTTTCCAAATCAGGCCCCATAAACAGGGCATGAAATGGCGAAGAAAAAGATGTTTTGCTGAAGCTCTGGCTTGCCGGAAACGAAGCAAATGGTCTTGCCGGCATAGCTCAGTTGGTAGAGCAGCGCATTCGTAATGCGAAGGTCGTAGGTTCGACTCCTATTGCCGGCACCAGAATTCAAAAAGCAGCCCCCGCGGGCTGCTTTTTTCATTTCCGCCTGGCGCGGCGCAACGGCCCTCGGCCCGCAGCCCCGCCCTTGCGGGAACTCCGGCCTCGCCGCGCACGTCCAATCCGCTGGACACCACACGGCGACGACTATCATGCGCATCCTTCTCGTCGAAGACGACACCATGATCGGTGAAAGCGTGCTGGACTGCCTGCGCGCCGAACATTACGCCGTCGACTGGGTCAAGGACGGCCATGCGGCCGAACTGGCCCTGCGCACCGATCCCTATGACCTCGTGCTGCTGGACCTGGGGCTGCCGCGCCGCGACGGCCTGTCGCTGCTGCGCGACCTGCGCGGCCGCAAGGACCGCACCCCCGTCCTGATCGCCACCGCGCGCGACGCTGTCAGCGACCGCATAGCGGGTCTGGACGCCGGCGCCGACGACTACATTGTCAAGCCCTACGATCTCGATGAGCTGCTGGCGCGCATGCGCGCCCTGATCCGCCGCAGCGCCGGGCGCGCCGAGCCGGTGTTCGAGCACGACGGCATCGTCATCGACCCGCAATCGCACGCCGCCACGGTCGACGGCACGCCGGTGCCGCTGACCGCGCGCGAATGGGCGGTGCTGGAGCCGCTGATCGCCCGCCCCGGCATGATCTTCTCGCGCGCCCAGCTCGAGGAAAAGCTTTATAGCTGGAAAGACAGCGTCAGCAGCAACGCGGTCGAGGTTTATATTCATGGCCTGCGCAAGAAACTCGGTCAGGACCTGATCCAGAACGTGAGAGGCGTCGGCTATGTCATTCCCAAAACATGAGCATTCCGCTTAGCTATTCGCTGCGGGCCCGGTTGCTGTTCTTCCTGCTGGCCGCGATCGCGGTCGGCGCCCTGGTGCAGGGCGTCATCGCCTATCGCAGCACCCTGCAGCAGGCCGACGACATCTTCGATTCGCTGTTGCAGCGCACCGCGCTGTCGCTCGGCACCGGCGACGGGCTGCTGCGGATGGGACCGGCACACGCCAAGGGGTCGGCCACGCCGATGGCCGACGACCTCATCATCCAGATCTGGACGCCCGATGGCGTGCGCGTGTTCAATTCGCGCTCGCGCCGCCCCCTGCCCGACCAGATCGTCCTGGGTTTCGCAGACGCCGAAGTCGAAGGCAGCACTTATCGCGTCTACTCGCTGGCCACGCCGTTCCAGGTGATCCAGGTGGCGCAGGACATGCAGGTGCGCAAGCGCATGGCGGGCGCGCTGGCCTGGCGCACGGTCGCGCCGATCGCGGCGGCGGCGCCGCTGCTGATGCTGATCGTCTGGTGCGTGGTGAGCTGGTCGCTACGGCCCGTCAAGCGCGCCCGGGCGCAGGTGGCCGCCCGCCGGCCCGAGGACCTTTCGCCCATCAATGTGCCCGACCTGCCCGATGAAATCCGGCCACTGATGCAGGAACTGAACCTGCTGCTGGAACGGATGCGCGGCGCCTTCGCGCAGCAGAAGCAATTCGTCGGCGATGCCGCGCACGAGCTGCGCTCGCCGCTGGCGGCGCTGAACCTGCAACTGCAATCGCTGCGCCGCGCGAGCGACGATGCCAGCCGCCGCGTCGCCGAGCAACGGCTGGCGGCGGGCATCGAGCGCGCCACGCGGCTGGTGGAGCAATTGCTGTCGATGGCGCGCCACGAGAACCACGCCGAACAGCCGCCCGCCGAGACGGTGGACCTGGCCGACGTGGTGCGCCTGGCCCTGTCCGAGACGCTGCCCGCGGCCAACGCCAAGGACATCGGCATCGAGCTGCACGGCGCGCCGCAGGCCATGGTGCGCGGACGCCGCGACGACCTGGTGCTGCTGGCGCGCAACCTGCTCGACAACGCCATCAAATACACCCCCGCCGGCGGCCATATCGCGATCCGGCTCGACACGCCGGCGGACGGCGCCCGGCTGCTGATCGACGACAATGGCCCGGGCATCCCGCCGGCCGAGCGCGCCCGCGTGTTCGACCGTTTCTACCGGCTGGACGGCAACACCCAGCCCGGCAGCGGCCTGGGCCTGGCGATCGCCCGCGCGATCGCCGAACGCCATGACGCAATCATCACGCTCGAGGACGTTCCCGGCGGTCCGGGCCTGCGGGCCCGGGTGGTGTTTCCGCCGCCGCAGTCGGCAACTTAAGATTCACCTAAGTGTCAGGCCCGAAGATAGCGCCATGTCCCCAAACATGACGCAGGAGCCGACATGAAGACCTCGAAGATGAACCCCTCGCGCCTGGTGCTGGCGCTGCTGGCTGCCGGCGCCATTGGCGGCGCCGGCGCTACCGCCGCGTTCGGCGGCATTTCGATGGCGGCCAGCGCGCCGTCCGCCGTGGCCGCCACCGCGGCACCAGGAGCCTCCACGCCGGGCGCCCCCATGGGCGCTCCCAACTTTGCGCAGATCACGCGTGACTATGGCCCCGCCGTCGTCAACATCAGCATCAGCGGCACCCGCAAAGTGTCCGACGACGACGACGACGACCCGTTCGCCCAGTTCTTCGGCCAGATCCCCGGCGCGCGCGGCGGCATGCCGTCGCGCGAGGTGCCGATCCGCGGCGAAGGCTCGGGCTTCATCGTCAGCAGCGACGGCGTCATCCTGACCAACGCCCACGTCGTGCAGGGCGCCAAGGAAGTGACCGTCAAGCTCACCGACCGCCGCGAATTCCGCGCCAAGGTGCTGGGCGCCGATCCGCAGACCGACGTGGCCGTCATCAAGATCGACGCCAAGAACCTGCCGGTGGTGAAGGTCGGCGACGTCAACCAGTTGCAGGTGGGCGAATGGGTGCTGGCCATCGGCTCGCCCTACGGCCTGGAGAACACCGCCACCGCGGGCATCGTCAGCGCCAAGGGACGTTCGCTGCCGGACGACACATCGGTGCCATTTATCCAGACCGACGTGGCCGTGAACCCCGGCAACTCCGGCGGCCCGCTGTTCAATGACCGCGGCGAAGTGGTCGGCATCAATTCGCAGATCTACAGCCGCACCGGCGGTTTCCAGGGCCTGTCGTTCTCGATCCCGATCGACGTGGCGTACAAGATCAAGGACCAGATCCTGGAACACGGCAAGGTGCAGCATGCGCGCCTGGGCGTGACGGTGCAGGAGGTGAACCAAGACCTGGCCAACTCGTTCAAGCTCGATACGCCGTCCGGCGCGCTGGTCTCCAGCGTCGAGAAAGGCAGCGCAGCCGAGAAGGCCGGCCTGCAGCCGGGCGACGTGGTGCGCAAGATCAACGGCCGCAACATCGTGTCGTCCGGCGACCTGGCGTCGCTGATCACGCTGGCCACGCCGGGCGAGAAGATCACGCTGGACCTGTGGCGCAACGGCGCCCCCAAAGAAGTCGTGGCGACGCTGGGCGGCGTGCCGAAGGACCGGACCCAGACCGCCGGCGACAGCCGCGACGTGCAGAAGGGGCAGCTCGGCCTGGCGTTGCGCCCGCTCTCGCCGCAGGAGCAGGAAGCGGCGGGCGCTCAGGGTCTGTTGATCGAGCAGTCGGCGGGACCGGCCGCCAAGGCCGGCATCCAGCCGGGTGACGTGCTGCTGTCGCTCAATGGCGTGCCGGTGCACAACATCGGCCAGGTCAAGGACGCGCTGTCCAAGGCTGGCAAGACGGTGGCGCTGCTGGTGCAGCGCGGCGAAGACAAGATCTTCGTGCCGGTGCAGTTGGGCTGAGCCTGATCGACAGGCATGCGGCGGGCCGGCCGGGAAGACATCCCGGCCGGCCCGCGGCTCATTCAGCGTCGGGCTGCCTGCCCGGCGCGGCGGCCTCGAAGGCCGGCAAGGCACGGCAGGCGGCGTCGATGCGCACGACCGTGGGCATCGCGCTCAGGTCGCATTCGAAACGGCGGGCGTTGGCCACCTGTGGCACCAAGCACAGGTCGGCGATGGTCGGGGTGTCGCCATGGCAGAACGCGCCGGTGGCGGCCGAGCCGGCCAATTGCGCTTCCAGGGCTTCCAGCCCCTGGCGCACCCAGTGTTGATACCAGGCCGTCTTGGCGGCCTCGTCCACGCCCAGCGTGTGCTTGAGGTACTTCAACACCCGCAGGTTGTTCAGCGGATGGGTATCGCAGGCGATGCCCAGCGCAAGGTCGCGCACGCGCGCGCGGCCGATCGCGTCCGCCGGCAGCAACGGGGGCTGCGGATGCGTTTCCTCGAGGTACTCGATGATCGCGAGCGACTGACCGATGACGGCGTCGCCATCGACCAGCGTGGGCACGAGGGCGGTGGGATTGACCTGGCGGTAGTCGGCCGACAACTGCTGGCCGCCGTCCTTGAGCAGGTGCACAGCCAGGTATTCGTACGGCAGACCCTTCAGGCTCAGCGCGATGCGCACACGATAGGCGGCCGAGCTGCGGAAATAGCTGTACAACTGCATGAAGTCTCCTCGATTCTTGTTCCGGACGACGCGCCAGGGGCGTCGCGCCTATTCCAGCGATTCGGTCTGCGCGGCCTTGCGCGACAGGCCCTTGGGCAACGGGAAGGCCACGTTCTCTTCCAGGCCCGGCATGGTGCGCACCGACACGGCGCCCAGTTCCTTGACCCGCGCAATCACCTGCTGCACCAGGATCTCGGGCGCCGACGCGCCGGCGGTCACGCCGATGCGCTTGCGGCCCTCGAGCCAGGCCGGGTCGATGGAATGCGCGCCGTCGATCAGATAGGACGCCACGCCCTTGCGGTCCGCCACTTCGCGCAGGCGGTTGGAGTTGGAGCTGTTGGGGCTGCCCACCACCAGCACCAGGTCGCATTCGGGCGCCAGCACCTTGACCGCGTCCTGGCGATTCTGGGTGGCATAGCAGATGTCGCTTTTCTTGGGCTCGACGATGCTGGGAAAGCGCGCCTTGAGCGCCTTGGACACGGCCGCGGCGTCGTCCACCGACAGCGTGGTCTGCGTGACGTACGCCAGGTTCTCGGGATCGGTGACCTGCAGGCCGGCCACGTCCTCGACGGTCTCGACCAGGTACATGCCGCCCTGGGCCTGGCCCAGCGTGCCTTCGACCTCCGGATGGCCCTTGTGGCCGATCATGATGATCTCGCGGCCGGCCGCGCGCATGCGTGCCACTTCGATGTGCACCTTGGTCACCAGCGGGCAGGTGGCATCGAACACCTGCTGCCCGCGCGCCTCGGCTTCGGCCCGCACCGCCTTGGACACGCCGTGGGCCGAGAAAACCACGATGGCGCCCGTGGGGGCATCGTCGAGTTCGTCGATGAAGATGGCGCCCTTGGCGCGCAGGTCTTCGACCACGTAGCGGTTGTGGACGATCTCGTGGCGCACGTAGATCGGCGCGCCGTGCAGTTCGAGCGCGCGCTCGACGATGTCGATGGCGCGATCGACGCCGGCACAGAAGCCGCGCGGCTGCGCCAGCAGGACTTCGGCGCCGGCGGCGGTGACAGCCTGGCTCATCAGAGGACTCCCAGCAGCGCCACGTCGACCCGCAAGCTGATGCCCGCGAGCGGGTGGTTGAAATCGAACAACGCCGATTCCTCGTTGATTTCCTTCAGGACGCCCGAATAGCGGCCGCCGTTGGGCGCCGCGAACTCGACCAGGTCGCCGGGCTCGAACGTGGCGTCGGCGCCCGCGTGCTCGGCGAGCATCTTGCGCGTGACGCGCTGGATCAGCTCGGGGTTGCGATCGCCATAGGCGTCGGCGGGCTCCAGCGTGACGCTGAAGCGGTCGCCCTCGGCCTTGCCCAGCAAGGCGGTTTCCAGGCCCGGCGCCCACTGGCCGCTGCCCATCTGCAGCGTGGCAGGACGACCGTCGAAGGTATCGGTGAAGACCGAATCCTTGCCCGGCCCCGAAGCCAGGGTGATGCGGTAGTGCAGCGTCAGGTAGGAGTCCGGACGGACCAAAACATTCATTTCGTTAGAGGCGATGCTCAAGATCTGCCACCGTATTCAGACAGTAAGTGAATCCTGATTTTAGAGCCTCTTATGAAATTGTCTGTCCGGGTGTCGAAACACGACCGTCCCCGCGAGCGCCTGCTGCGCCTGGGCGCCTCGGCGTTACAAAATACCGAACTGCTCGCCATCGCCCTGCGCACCGGGGTGCCCGGGCTGAACGTGCTGGATCTATCCAGCCAGTTGCTGGACCGCTTCCGCGGCCTGCGCGGGCTGCTGGGAGCCACCCCGGAAGAGCTGCTGACCGTGCCCGGCCTGGGCACGGCCAAGGCCTGCGCCCTGGCGGCGATCCTGGAACTGGCCAAGCGCGCCATCGAGGAGGAACTGACGCTCGCCAGCACCCTCGACCATCCGTCGCGAGTGAAACAATATTGCAAAGTTACGCTGGCCCACCGCCGGGTCGAACACTGCATCGCGCTCTACCTGGACAGCCAGTTGCGGCTGATCGCCAGCGGCGAACTGGCCCGCGGCACGCTGTCCCAAGCCTCGGTGTACCCGCGCGAGGTGGTGCGCGAGGCCCTTCGCCATCACGCGGCGGCGCTCATCATCGCCCACAACCACCCATCCGGCCTGGCCCAGCCCAGCGCGGCGGACCTGGCGTTCACGCGCCACCTCAAGCAGGCGCTGGCGCTGGTCGACATCGCCCTGGTCGACCACCTGATCGTCGCTGGCGACGACGTCTCCTCGATGGCGGAACACGGTCGCCTCTGACGGGCTGCGCGTGCGGCGGGAATTCGTTAGACTACGGCCCGATATTGTTTTAGGCTTAACCTAATTTCCGCTTCCGCGACCGCGCGCCTTCCATGAAACGCCTGTGGGATATCTCCCCTCCCGTCTCCACGGCCTCGCCCGTGTTTCCTGGCGATACCCCGTATCGCCAGCAATGGAAGTGGTCGCTCGAGCCCGGCTGTCCCGTCAACGTCAGCGAAATCACGATGTCGCCGCACGTCGGCGCGCACGCCGATGCGCCGCTGCACTACCAGAACGGCGGCGCCGCCATCGGCGCGGTCTCGCTCGAACCCTTTCTTGGCCCCTGTCGCGTCATCCACGCCATCGACTGCGGGCCGCTGATCACCCCGGAGCACCTGCTCCACGCCGCCGACAACCTGCCCCCGCGCATCCTGGTGCGCACCGCCAAGCACGCCGCGCAGGAATGGTGGACGGACGACTTCTCGGCCTACGCGCCCCAGACCATCGAATGGCTGGCCGAACGCGGCGTCATGCTGATCGGGCTGGACACCCCCAGCATCGACCCCGCATCCAGCAAGACCCTGGACAGCCATCACGCCATCCTGCGGCATGACATGCGAGTACTGGAGAATCTGGTGCTCGACGATGTGCCGCAGGGCGATTACGAACTGATCGCACTGCCGCTGGCTTTGATCCAGGCTGATGCCAGCCCGGTGCGCGCCGTCCTGCGCGAATTGGGCTGAAACACCGGCCACGGGCCGGCCGTGCGCAACGCGGCGCGACCTGCACGCCGCCCGCCCGGCCGTCCCCATTCGAGAAGCAAGATCATGACCACACCGCTCCACCCGCGCATGGCGCTGGCCTGCGCCCGCCTGCCGTTCACCGGCTGGCGCAGCCTGCCCGCGTCCGCCCGCCGCGCCGCCCCGCCCTGCCAGGGAGGCCTCGCATGAGCCAAGCCCAACGCCCCGAAGACATCGTCCACGAGGAAAAAGCGCAACTGGATTTCACGCGCGACATGACCTACGGCGATTACCTGCACCTGGACGAACTGCTGGGCGCGCAGCACCCGCTGTCGCCCGAGCACAACGAAATGCTGTTCATCATCCAGCACCAGACCAGCGAACTCTGGATGAAGCTGATGCTGCACGAGCTGCGCGGCGCCATCGCCAATCTGGCGGCGGACCGTCCGCAACCGGCATTCAAGATGCTGGCGCGGGTCAGCAAGATCATGGAACAGCTCGTCCATGCCTGGGACGTGCTGGCGACCATGACGCCGCCCGAGTACTCCGCCCTGCGCCCCTATCTGGCGCGCTCCAGCGGCTTCCAGAGCTACCAGTACCGCCAGATCGAATTCCTGCTGGGCAACAAGAACGCCGCCATGCTCAAGCCGCATGCGCACCGCGCCGACCTGCTGGCGCAGGTGCAGCGTGCCTATGAAGCGCCGTCGCTATATGACGAATCGCTGCGCCTGCTGGCGCGGCACGGCGTGGCGGTCCCCGCCGACCGCCTGGAGCGCGACTGGACCCAGCCCTACCAGGCCTCGGAAGGCGTCGAGCAGGCTTGGCTGACGGTCTACCGCGACACCGAGCGCTATTGGGACCTGTACCAACTGGGCGAAAAGCTGACCGACCTGGAAGACGCCTTCCGCCTGTGGCGTTTCCGCCACGTCACCACGGTCGAGCGCGTCATCGGCTTCAAGCGCGGCACCGGCGGCACTTCTGGCGTGGATTACCTGCGGCGCATGCTGGAAGTGGTGCTGTTCCCGGAAATCTGGAAACTGCGCACCGATCTGTGATCGGCGATACCATCCGTCCCCAGATGAAAAGCCGGGCACTCCCTGACAGAGCGCCCGGATTGCGTGCCGCTGCCGGCGATTCCCATGCTAGAATGCACAGTTACTTTTCGGATACGTGGCAAGAACGCCTGAAAGCGGTTCGTGCTGGCGACCCTAACTTTTGACATGACTCCCTTGGGAGTCCTAGGAAAGCACCATGAAAGAAGGCATTCACCCCGAATACCGCGAAGTCGTCTTCGCCGACCTGCAAACGGGCAGCAAGTTCATCACCCGCTCGACCGTCCAGACGCGTGAAACCATCGAACTCGATGGCAAGACGTACCCGCTCTTCAAGTGCGACGTGACCTCCGAATCGCACCCGTTCTACACGGGCGCCCAGACGCGTATCGTCGAAACCGGCCGCGTGGAAAAGTTCCGCGCCCGTTTCGCCCGCACCGCCGGCACGGTCAAGTCCGCTTCCTGATCCTGTCGCTCCTACGGGAGTCACAGCAAAAAGGCAGCCTCCGGGCTGCTTTTTTTTCCCCTGACCCTGCCCGTCGGCAACCCGGGGGCTGGCGCTTCCCGATCTCTCGGTTACATTAACGCCCGTGTCCCCACTTTCCATTTCCACTCCGGCCCGGCTGACGTCCGTGGCCACCGCGAAACTGCCCAGGCTGATCCTGCTGGGGCTGGCCCTGGCGTATATCGTCGCCGGCCTGTTCATGCGCGACCCGTGGAAGACCGACGACGCGGTCGGGCTGGCGACGATGATCACCGCCATCCGCGAAGGCGGGATCACCTGGCTGCTGCCGCAAGTGGGGCACCTGGCGCATGCCGAGGAAGGTCCGCTGATCACCTGGATCGGCGCGATCAGCATCTGGCTGTTCGGCCCCCTCATCGGCGACATCACCGCCGGTCGCCTGCCCAATTTGCTGTGGTTTGGCGTGACGGCCATGAGCGTCTGGTACGGCACCTACCTGCTCGGCCGCCGCGCCGAAGCCCAGCCGCTGGCGCTGCCCTTCGGTGGCGAACCGGAGCCGCGCGACTACGGCCGCATGCTGGCCGACGCCGCCCTGCTGCTGTTGCTGGCCACGGTCGGCATCCTGCAGCGCACCCATGAAACCACGGTGGTGCCCGCCATCATGGCGTGCCAGGCGCTGGCCTTCTATTCGCTGGCGCGCACCGTGGACCGCCCCGTCACCGGCTCGACCACGCTGGGCATCGCATTGGCGGCCAGCTTCCTCACGCGCGGCTGGATCGGCGCCCTGCCGATCATGGTCGCCGCCCTGCTCGCGTTCTATCCGCGCGGGCCGCTCTGGAAATGCAAGCGCTGGCTGCCCTGGGCCGCGCTGGTCGCCGCCGTCCTGATCCTGGCCTGGTGGATCCCGGCCAGCCAGAGCAGCGAATACTGGATCCGCAACTGGAAGACCTGGAACCTGGCGTCCTTCGCCGTGCCCACCTTGCACGATGTGGGCCGCACGCTGCGCGACCTGCCCTGGTACCTGTGGCCGACCTGGCCGCTGGCCCTGCTGGCCATCTGGCGCTGGCGCGCCTGGATCTATGCGCCGCACATCTGGGTGCCGCTGATGCTGCTGATCTGCTCGGCCCTGGTGCTGTTCGGGCTGGACGAGGCAAGCGACTCCGAATACGTGCTGCTGGCCGTGCCCTGCGCGGTGCTGGGGGCGTTCTCGCTGCCGACCCTGCGGCGCGGCGTGGTCAACACGCTGGACTGGTTCGCCGTGATGTGTTTTTCGCTGACCGCCGCCACCGCGTGGCTCGGCTGGATCGCCCTGCACTTTCACTGGCCGGCGCAGATCGCCCGCAACATCGGCCGCCAGACCACCGGCTACGAACCCGTCATTTCCTGGACCGCCTTCGCCCTGGGCGTGGCCTTCACCATCGGCTGGATCGCGCTGGTGGTCTGGCGCCTGCGGGTCAAGCCCCAGGCGCTGTGGCGCGGCACCGTGCTGTCGGCCGGCGGCCTGACCGTCACCTGGATCCTGCTGGTGCTGCTGTGGCAGCCGGCGGTCGACTACGCCCGCAGCTACCGCACGGTATCCGGCGAACTGGCGCAGGCGATCGAACAGAACATCCGGCCGGGCGAATGCGTGCGCGGCCTGAGCCTGGGCAGCGGACAGCGCGCCTCGTTCCTGATCTTCAACAACCTGACGTTCACGTTCGATTCGAAGTGCACGCTGGTGCTGCAGCAGACCACCAACCAGAGCTTGCGCGACAACACCGCCGCCTACAGCGACAGCGCCGACGTGCTGTGGCAAGGCGGGCGCCGCGCCGATCGCCAGGAAGTGTTCCGCCTGCTGCGAGTCGGCCCCACCCGATGACGCCTGCCCAACCGGCGGCGCCCGGTTTCGGCGCCACCCTGCGCAACATCGCCAAACAGGCGTGGCCGGTCCTGGTGAGCCAATGGGCCGGCATCTCGTTCGGCGTCCTCGATACCGCCATGACCGGCCACGCCAGCGCGAACGACCTGGCGGCGATGGCGCTGTCCGCGTCGATCTACATCACCGTGTTCGTGGGCCTGATGGGCGTGGTCCACGCCCTCATCCCGATCCTGGCGCAGCACTTCGGCGCCGGCAACAATCGCGAAGTCGGCCGTAGTTGGGGCCAGGGCGTGTGGCTGGCGCTGGGCCTGTCAGCGGTGGGCGCCATCCTGATGCTGTTCCCGAACTTCTGGCTGTCGATGTCCGGCAACGTCGATCCCGGGGTGCGCGAGCGCATCGCCTCGTACCTGCGCGCGCTGATCCTGGCACTGCCGGCCGCGCTGGTGTTCCGCACCATCTACGCGCTCGGCACCTCGGTGTCGCGGCCCAAGCTGGTGATGGCGATCAATCTCACCGCCATCGGCTTCAAGGCCTTCTTCAACTGGCTGTTCATCTACGGCAGCCTGGGCCTGCCGGCGATGGGCGCCACCGGCGCCGGGCTGGCCACCGCCGTGGTCTCGTGGATGAGCCTGGGGCTGGGCCTGTGGGTCATCACCCACGACCGCTATTACCGCCGCTTCCACCTGCACGTCGGCCGGCCCGACTGGAAGACGCTGAAAGAACTGCTGCGGCTGGGCATCCCCATGGGCGGTTCGTATCTGGTGGAAGTCTCGGCCTTCACGTTCATGGCCCTGCTGGTGGCGCGCGAGGGCACTTTCGTGACTGGCGGCCACCAGATCATGTCGAACCTGGCCGCGCTGTGCTACATGATGCCGATGGCACTGGGCGTGGCCACCGCCGCACTGACGGCGCAGGCGATCGGCGCGGGCAACCTCGCGCATGCCCACCGCACCGGCATGGCGGGCCTGGCGCTGGGGCTGATGGGCGCCCTGCTGACCGCGGTAGTACTACTGGCAGGTCGCCCGCTGATCCTGGCGGCCTACACCGATAATTCCCAGGTGGCCGCGGTGGCGACCACGCTGCTGGCGGTGCTGCCGCTGTTCCACCTGTTCGACTCCATGCAGTGCATCAACTCCTACCTGCTGCGCGCCTACAAGGTGGCGGTGGTGCCGCTGCTGCTGCAGACGGTGGCACTGGCCGGCGTCGGCCTGGTCGGCGGCTGGTGGTTCGGTTTCGGACCGGGGCGCGGTGGCCTGGACGGGCTGCGCGAGATCCTGGTGCCCGGCTCGCCGCAGGGGGCGGGCAGCATGTGGCTGATGGCTATGGTCGGTCTGGCGCTGTCGGCCACGCTGCTGCACTTCTGGTACCGCCACATCGTGCGCGACGTGGCGCGGCAGGCCTGACGGCGCGCCCGACGGGCAGCGACGGCGCGAAAAAAAGCAGCCCGAGGGCTGCTTTTTCATGGCGATGTGGCCGCCGCGCCCGTTGCCGGCGGCGGGACCCGCAGCGCGCTCAGCCCTTGGGACGCTTGTCGATCACACGGCGGGCCTTGCCGGTCAGCGTGCGCTCGACGTGGCCGGCGTCCGACACCTGGATGCGGGCGCTGACGCCGATGTGCGTCTTGACCGCATGCTGCAGTTGCTTGCCCAGCGCGGCGCGCTCGGCGTCCGACAGGGTCGAGAACTCGGCGCGGACTTCCGTCAGGATCTCGAGCTCGTCCATGTTGCCGGTGCGCGACAGCACCAACTGATAATGCGGCGCCAGTTGCGCGATCTTGAGCACCAGTTCCTCGACCTGGGTCGGGAACATGTTCACGCCGCGCACGATCAGCATGTCGTCGCTGCGGCCGGTGATCTTGCCGATGCGGCGCATGCTGCGCGCGGTGGGCGGCAACAGGCGGGTCAGGTCGCGGGTGCGGTAGCGGATGATGGGCATCGCTTCCTTGGTGAGCGAGGTGAACACCAGTTCGCCCGGCTCGCCGTCCGCCACGGGCTCACCCGTATCCGGATTGATGATCTCGGCGTAGAAGTGGTCTTCCCACACCACCGGGCCGTCCTTGGTCTCGACGCACTCGCTGGCCACGCCCGGGCCCATCACTTCGGACAGGCCGTAGATGTCGACCGCGTCGATGCCGGCCTCGGCCTCGATATCGGCGCGCATCTGCCCGGTCCAGGGCTCGGCGCCGAAGATGCCGATGCGCAGCGAACTTTGACGCGGATCAATCCCCTGGCGGCGCTGCTCCTCCAGAATATTGCAGAAATAGGAGGGCGTGACCATGATGATGTCCGGACGGAAATCGTTGATCAGTTGCACCTGCTTTTCGGTCTGCCCGCCGGACATCGGGATGACGGTGCAACCCAGGCGTTCGGCGCCGTAATGCGCGCCCAGGCCGCCCGTGAACAGGCCGTAGCCGTAGGCCACGTGCACCGTGTCGCCGGGCTTGCCGCCGGCCGCGCGGATCGAGCGCGCCACCAGGTTGGCCCAGTTATCCAGGTCGCGCTGGGTGTAGCCCACCACGGTCGGCTTGCCGGTCGTGCCGCTGGAGGCGTGGATGCGCGAAATGCGCTCGCGCGGCACCGCGAACATGCCGAACGGATAGTTCTCGCGCAGTTCCTTCTTGGTGGTGAAGGGGAACTTCGAAATGTCGGACAACTGCTTCAGGTCGTCCGGATGCACGCCGATCTCGTCGAACGCCTTCTTGTAGTGCGGCACGTTCTCGTAGGCGTGCTTGAGCGACCACTTCAGGCGCTCGAGCTGCAGCGCGCGCAGCTCATCCTGGCTGGCATGCTCGATGGGGTCCAGCCCCGGCTTGCTCATGGTGTTGGACATGGTTATCTCTCTCCTGGAATGCATCCTCCGATCCGGGGGGCGCGCCGCGCGCCCGCCTCGGCCGGTGGTCTTGTCTCTGGTTGGTTGACGCGTTCAAGCCTCGGCCGGCGTGCCGACGATCTGCCCCTTGATGCGATAGGATCGGCCACGGAACAGGGCGACATTGCGGCCATCCTGGTTGGTGACCGTCACGTCGTACACCCCGGTGCGCCCGGCCAGCGAGCGCTCCTGCGCCACCGCGGTCAGCAGGTCGCCCTCGAAGCCGGGGGCCAGGTAATCGATGGTGCAGCCCGACGCCACGGTGCTGACGTTGCGCGAATTGCAGGAAAAGGCGAAGGCGCTGTCGGCCAGCGCGAAGATGAAGCCGCCATGGCAGGTCTTGTGGCCGTTGAGCATGTCGGGACGGACCCGCATGGTCAGGCGCGCATAGCCGGGCGCCATTTCCTCGACCTTCATGTCCAGGCCTTGCGAGGCCGCGTCGCCGGCATACATCACCGTGCCCACGGCCTGCGCCAGTTCCTGCGGATCGGTCGGCGCCTCCACGGGCGGAACGTGCGTGCTGCTCATCATTGCCCCTTGAACTGCGGTTCACGCTTGCCCAGGAACGCGGCCACGCCTTCGGCGTAGTCGGCGCTGCGGCCCAGTTCGCGCATCATGTCGCGCTCCAGGTCCAACTGGGTCGCCAGGTCATTGCCCAGGCTGGCCTGCAAGGCGCGCTTGGTGAAGGCCAGGCCCTTGGTCGGCGCGCGCGAGAAATGTTGCGCCAGGTTTTCCAGGGTCGTGTCGAACGCGTCGTCGGCCACGCATTGCCAGATCAGGCCCCAGGCCTCGGCCTGGCGCGCGCTGAGCTTGTCGCCCAGCATCGCCAGCCCCATGGCGCGGGCACGGCCGACCAGGCGCGGCAGCACGAAGGTGCCACCCGTGTCTGGGATCAGGCCTAGCTTGCAGAACGACTGGATGAAGTTGGCCGATTCCTTGGCGATGACGATGTCGCCGGCGAAGGCCAGGTTGGCGCCCGCCCCCGCCGCCACGCCATTGACCCCGACCACCACCGGCATCGGCAGCGCGTTCAGGCGCCGCACCAGCGGCGCGTAGAACTTGTCGACGGTCTCGCCCAGGTCGGGCGGCGTGCCGTCGGGCGCGGGTTTGCGCTCGCTCAGGTCCTGGCCGGCGCAGAAGCCGCGGCCGGCGCCGGTCAGCACCAGCACGCGCGCGCCCTCGGTCTCGACGCGGGTCAGCGCATCCGCCACTTCAGCGTGCATGTTGGCGGTGAAGCTGTTGAGCTTGTCCGGACGGTTCAGCGTCAGGCGGGCGATGCCGTCGGCCAGTTCGAATTGGATGTCTTGGTAGGTCATGTCCCGTTCCACCGTTCAGATATGGCGGCGCGTCTGCACCACGCGGAAGCGGTTGGACACGTAGGCCGAGTCGGACAGCGCCGCATTGGCCGCCGGATTGGCGCCGGTGCCGTGGAAGTCGCTGAATGCCGCGGTCTGGTTGACGAACACCGCGCCGGTCAGGTTCAGCGACAGCGACACGCCGGACTCTTCCGCCGCTTCCTGCACCTGCTCGGCCACCTCGTTGCTGGTGGTGTAGGCCGACAGCGACAGCGCGCCGTGCTCGATCACGCTGTCGCGCGCGATCTGGATGCTGTGCGCGGTGGAATCGGTGGCGACCACGAAGGCGATCGGGCCGAACCATTCCTGGCTGATGGCGGGGTTGCCGGCCTCGGTGCGCAGCAGCAGCGGCGTGCGCACGCGGGCGTTCTCGAACTGCGGGTGCGTCAGCGTCTTGCTGTCGGCCACCACCGGCAGGCCCAGCGCGCGCGCCTTCTCGATGCGTTCGACGATGCCTTCGTTCTGGATCGCGCCGGTCAGCTCGACGGCCTTGGCGGCGTCGGCGCCGAGCTTGTCGACCGCGGCGCCCAGGGCGGCGGCGACCTCATCGAAGCTGACGCGGCCTTCCGGCGTCTGGATGCCGTCGCGCGGCACGTAGATGTTCTGCGGCGCCGTGCACATCTGGCCCGAATACAACGCCAGCGAGAACGCCAGGTTGCGCGCCACGCCCTTCAGATCGGCGGCCGAATCGATGATGACCTGGTTGACGCCGGCCTTCTCGGTGTAGACCAGCGCCTGGCGGGCATTGTTCTCCAGCCAGTCGCCGTTGGCGGTGCTGCCGGTGAAGTCGATGATCTTGACCGCGGGATCCAGCGCGAGCTGGCGCGCGGTGTCTTCCTCGGCGGTATGCGCGGCCAGCAGCACCACGTCCGGGTCGAAGCCGGCTTCCTGCAGCACTTCGCGCGCCACCTTGACGGTCAGCGCCAGCGGCAGGATCGCGCCCGGGTGCGGCTTGACGATGACGGTGTTGCCGGTCGCCAGGCTGGCGAACAGGCCGGGGTAGCCGTTCCAGGTCGGGAAGGTCGAGCAGCCGATCACCAGCGCCACGCCGCGCGGCACCACGGTGAAGTGCTTTTCCATGCGGATGGGATCGTTCTTGCCCTGCGGCTTTTCCCAGATGGCGACGCCGGGGATGCGCGACATTTCCTGCCAGGCGTAGGCCACGGCCTCGAAGCCGCGGTCCTGCGCGTGCGGGCCGCCGGCCTGGAAGGCCATCATGAAGCCCTGGCCGGTGGTGTGCTGCACGGCGTAGGCCATCTCGAAGCTCAGCTTGTTCAGGCGCGCCAGGACTTCCAGCGACACGCCCACCCAGGCCTGCGGGCCGGCGCGGCGCCAGTCCTGCAGCGCGCGCTTGGATGCGGCCACCAGCTTGGCGGCGGGCACGTGCGGATAGGTGATGCCCAGGTCGAAGCCGTAGGGCGACTTTTCGCCGCCGACGGTGCCGTCGGCGTCATGCAGGTTCAGCGGGAACGGCTTGCCGCGCAGCGCCTCGAAGGCGGCGCGGCCGTCGTCATTGGCGGTCTCGCCATAGTTGCGGGGGCTGGGCGACTCGGCGAACGGGCTCCAGTAGCCGCGCAGCGCGGCGGCGGCCAGGGCTTGTTCCAGCAGGGGCTGATGGCGTTCGAAGAATTTCTGGGACACTGCGTCTCTCCAAATGGAATGGGGGTCTGACTGGCGCGCGCCGGGTCAGGTTTCCTGGTCGAAGTCGATCACCAGGCGGTCGCTGACCGGAAAGCTCTGGCAACTCAGGATAAAGCCTCGCGCCACTTCGTAGTCTTCCAGGGCGAAGTTGGCATCCATGTCCACTTCGCCCTCGACCACCTTGCAGCGGCAGGTGGAACACACCCCGCCCTTGCACGAATACGGCAGCTCGATGCCTTGCGCCAGCGCCGAATCCAGCACGCTGTCTTTGTTCTTGTCGATCACGAACTTGCGGCTGTGGCCGTCCTGCACCACGGTCACCTCGCACTGGCCCTTGCCGGGCGCCTGGCGGGCGTCCTGCCCCGTGCGCAACGCGCGCGGCCCCTTCGGGGCGCCGAACAGTTCGAACTTGATGTTCGCCTTCGGAATGCCGCGGGCCTGCAGTCGCTCGACCACGCTCTCGGTCATGGTCTGCGGACCGCAGACAAAAGCGTAGTCGATATCCTCGGGGCTCATCCAGGCCGACATCAACTGGTCGACCTTGTCGCCGTCCAGACGGCCGTTGAACAGCTCGATATCCTGGGTTTCGCGGCTCATGACGTAGACCAGCGAGAAGCGGTCCATGTACAGGTTCTTCAGGTCCTCGATCTCTTCGCGGAACAGCACGGCCGACGAGGCGCGGTTGCCGAAGAACAAGGTGAACTTGCTGTTCGGCTCCGTCGACAGCGCGGTCTTGACCAGCGAGAACACCGGGGTGATGCCGCTGCCGACGGCGAATGCCACGTAGTGGCGCTGGTTTTCAGGCGAGAAGTCGACGGTGAAGTTGCCGGCCGGCGCCATCACTTCCAGGGTCTGGCCCGGCTGCAGCTCGTGGTTGGCCCAGCTCGAGAAAACGCCCTCGTCGACCTTCTTGATCGCCACGCGCAGCAGCTTGTCGCGCGGCGCCGAACAGATCGAATAGGAACGGCGCAGTTCCTCGCCGTTGAGCTGCGTGCGCAGCGTCAAATATTGGCCCGGCAGGAAGGCGAATTCATCGGCCAGCGTGTCGGGCAGGTCGAATGTCACGACCACCGCGTCGCGCGTGTTGCGCGCCACCGAGGCCACTTTCAGGGGGTGGAATTGGTTCAGGCTCATTCTCGAAACCACTCTCAGTGAGTCTTGAAGTAATCGAACGGCTCGCGGCAGCTTACGCAGCGGTACAGCGCCTTGCACGAGGTCGATCCGAAATTGCTGACCAGGCGCGTGTCGCGCGAACCGCAGCGCGGGCACTCGATGGCGGGCCCGGCATTGCGCCGGCTGATGCCCGAGATGTCGATGGCCTGTTGCGCGGGCGCGGCGATGCCATAGTCCTTGAGCGCGGCGCGGCCCTTCTCGCTCATCCAGTCGGTGGTCCAGGCGGGCGACAGGCGCGTCTCGACGCGCACCTCGCCGATGCCGTGGCGCGCCAGCACCTGGCGGATGTCTTCGGTGATCTCGCGCATCGCGGGGCAGCCGGAGTAGGTCGGCGTGATGACGACGACGCAGGCGTCGCCCTCGAACGCGACGTCCCGCACCACGCCCAGGTCCACCACCGACAGCACGGGGATCTCCGGATCGGGGACCTCCTGCAGCCAGGCGTAGACCTGCTCGATGGACGCGGGCGCGACGGCGTTCACCACTTGGCTCCCGGATAGGCGCGCGGCAGGTACTGCATTTCCGCCAGCACGTAGCCCAGTTCCTCGGTGTGACGGCCCTGGCGACCGCCACGGTGGGCCGGGTGATCGGCCGCGGCCGCCTCCGGCACGGTCAGCGTGGCTTCCTCGAGCACTTCGCGCACATGCTGTTCCCACGGCGCACGCAGCGCGGCCAGCTCACAGCCGATGCCGCGCGCCGCCATGTCCTGGTCGATCGCGTCGTCGGTGAACAGCTCGCCGGTGAAGCGCCAGGCGTCGTCGATCGCCGCCTGCATCCTGGCGTGGCTGGTCTCGGTGCCATCGCCCAGGCGCACCACCATGTCCGACGAACGGCGCACGTGGTAGGTCACTTCCTTGAGCGACTTGGCGGCGATGCCGGCCACGCGCTCGTCCGACGATTGCGCCAGGCGCTGCAAGAGGAAGTAGTGCCAGACGTCGAACAGGAACTGGCGCGCCATGGTGTCGGCATAGTTGCCGTTGGGCCGTTCGACCAGCAGCGCATTGTGGAACTGATGGGCATCGCGCAGATAGGCCAGCGCGTCCTCGTCGCGGCCGGCGCCTTCCACCTCGCCGGCCAGCGTCAGCCACATGCGGGCCTGGCCCAGCAGGTCGAGCGCGGTGTTGGTCAGCGCCAGGTCCTCTTCCAGGATCGGGCCGTGGCCGGTCCAGGCGCCCAGGCGTTGCGACAGGATCAGCGTAGTGTCGCCCAGGCGCAGCAGGTATTCGAAGAAAGTCTTGTCCATGTCTCCCCCGCCGCCTTACATGTGCTTGATTTCTTCAGGCATCGGAAAGAACGTAGGATGCCGGTAGACCTTGCTGTTGGCCGGCTCGAACAAGGGATCCTTGTCGCCCGGGCTGCTGGCGGAAATGTCGGAAGCCCGCACCACCCAGATGCTCAGGCCTTCGTTGCGGCGGGTGTAGACGTCGCGGGCGTGGTTGATCGCCATTTCGGCGTCGGGCGCGTGCAGGCTGCCGACGTGCTTGTGCGCCAGGCCGTGCTGGCTGCGGATGAACACTTCCCACAGAGGCCAGTCTTTGCTCATGATGGATATCCTCGGATGCCGGGCGCGCGTGGCGCCCCGGGTATTGGATGGGTAAGGAGTTGGAAGGCCGGGCGCCGCCCGGCCAAGGCTCAGGCCGCCTTGCGCTCGGCCTGCTTGTCGGCGTAGGCGACCAGCGCCTCGCGCACCCAGGCGCCGTCTTCGTGCGCCTTGACGCGCGCCGCCAGGCGCTCGCGGTTGCACGGGCCATTGCCCTTGAGCACGGCGTAGAACTCGGCCCAGTCGATTTCGCCGAAGTCGTAGTGGCCGCGCTCGGCGTTCCACTTCAGTTCGGGATCGGGAATGGTCAGGCCCAGGTATTCGGCCTGCGGCACGGTCTGGTCGACCATCTTCTGGCGCAGTTCGTCGTTGGAGAACAGCTTGATCTTCCAGGCCATCGACTGGGCGCTGTTGGGGGAGTCGGCGTCGGAGGGGCCGAACATCATCAGCGCCGGCCACCACCAGCGGTTCAGCGAGTCCTGCACCATGGCCTTCTGTTCGGGCGTGCCGTGCAGGCACATCTGCATCAGCAGGTCGTAGCCCTGGCGCTGGTGGAAGGACTCCTCCTTACAGACGCGCACCATGGCGCGGGCGTAGGGACCGTAGGAGCAACGGCACAGCGGGATCTGGTTGATGATGGCCGAGCCGTCGACCAGCCAGCCGATCATGCCGATATCGGCCCAACTGAGCGTGGGGTAATTGAAGATGCTGGAGTACTTGGCGCGGCCGGCATGCAGGTCGTCGATCAGGTCGTCGCGCGACACGCCCAGGGTCTCGGCGGCGCTGTACAGGTAGAGGCCGTGGCCGGCTTCGTCCTGCACCTTGGCCAGCAGGATGGCCTTGCGTTTGAGCGACGGGGCGCGCGTGATCCAGTTGCCTTCGGGCAGCATGCCCACGATTTCGGAGTGGGCGTGCTGCGAGATCTGGCGCACCAGGGTCTTGCGGTAGGCCTCGGGCATCCAGTCCTTGGCCTCGATCCGCACGCCTTCGTCGATGCGGCGCTGGAACGTCTGTTCACGGCCTTCGAGCTGGTCCGCGGTCTTGACCTGCTTGACGCCGGTTTCGACGAGTTGAGCGTACATGTTTTGTCTCCTTGAGACGGTTTGCGATAGCGCAAAGCAAACGCCGCGCAGGGCCGTCATGTCATAGGCGGATTATTTAATACAAAAAATCCATTGTCAAACTCAAATCTGTATCACATTGGATTTATGTATCATATTGAGGATCCCGATATCGGCCCCTTGCGGCCCCCCTTATGGCAAACCCTCAGTCGCCCCTGGACCGTTACCTGTCACGCCTCATCAAGAGTGATCCGCCGCGCGCCAAATCGCTTTGTGTCAGCTTGCTGGGGGACGCCCTGGCGCCCCATGGCGGCGCCATCTGGCTCGGCGACCTGATCGAATTGCTGGCGCCCCTGGGCATCAACGAGCGCCTGCTGCGCACCAGCGTGTTCCGGCTGGTCGCGCAGAACTGGCTGCAATCCGAACGGCATGGCCGCCGCAGCCTGTATCTGATCTCCGAGCAGGGCCTGCGCCACACGGCGCATGCGTCGCAGCGCATTTACGAAGGCGCGCCGCGGGAGTGGAGCGGAGAATGGACGCTGGTGGCGCTACCGCGCACTGGCAATGGCCTGGCCGAGCGCGCGGAACTGCGTCGCGAGCTGGTGTGGGAAGGATTCGGCATGGTCGCGCCCGGGCTGTTCGCCCATCCGCACACCGAGGCGCGCGCGGCGCACGACATCCTCGAAAAGCTGGGCATTCCGGACAAGGCGCTGGTGCTGTCGGCGCGCGATCTGGCGGGCGCCGGCGGGCTGCCGATCGCGAGCCTCGCGTCGCAATGCTGGAACCTGGAAGACGTGGCCGAGCAATACCGGCAGTTCAGCCGGAATTTCGGGCCACTGGAAAAACTGCTGGAAACGCCGCCAACGCCTTCCGACGCGTTCATCGCGCGGGTCATGCTGCTGCACAATTGGCGCCGGATCGTGTTGCACGATCCGCAGCTACCCGGCCCGATGCTGCCGGATAACTGGCCCGGCCACGCGGCGCGCGAGCTCTGCGGCCGCATCTACTGGCAGGTGTTCGACGCCTCGGAAGCCCACCTGGGCGCCCTGGCCGGCCGCGACAACGAACGCTACGCGCCACTGGCCGCCGACATCGCCACGCGCTTCGGCGGACGTCCGGCGTAAGACAGCGGCTCAGCCGCCGTCGCCGGCTTGCGGTATCGCCACGCCCAACGCGTCAACATGGGATTCGCCAACGGCAAGCGCCGCGCCGGGCTGAGTGAGGCCCCTGGCCCGGGCGATGAAAGATAGTGTCCAACGAGCAAGGATCGGGCGCCCCAGCCTCGCCCCGGTGTCGGCATCCAGGCCGCTGGGCACGTCAAGCGCCAGGATCGGCACTCCCCAGCCATTGACCTGATCGACCAGCGCCTGCCAATCAGCCCCCAGGGGACGGTTCAGGCCGATACCAAACAGCCCATCGATGACCAGATCCGGCGCCCGCTGCGAGTCGAGGGCGATTTCGGTCGAACCGCCTGCGGCGATCCAGCCCGCGTAGGCGCGGGCGGCGTCGGCGGGCAGGCCCTGCGCGCCCTTGGGCATCACGACCCGCACCTCAAACCCCATTTGCCGCAGGTCCGTCGCCGCCACCAGGGCATCGCCGCCATTGTTGCCGGGCCCGGCCAGCGCCAGCACCGAGGCGCCGGGCGGCACGCGCGCGGCCACGAAGCGGGCCGCGGCGGCGCCCGCCAGCGGCATCAGGCGCCGGCCCTCGGCCAATGCCTGGCGCTCGGCGGCCCGGATCCGGGCGACGGGATGGGAGCTTGGCATGGCGATTGGCGGGCGAGGCCGCCACGTCGGGGCGGTTTACACCTTCAGGAAGTGTTCGCGGTAATACTTCAGTTCGTCGATCGATTCATAGATGTCGGCCAACGCCTCGTGACGGCTCTTCTTCTCGAAACCCTTGTACACGGCCGGCGCCCAGCGGCGCGCCAGTTCCTTGAGCGTGCTGACATCCAGGTTGCGGTAGTGGAAGAACTGTTCCAGGCGCGGCATGTAAGCAAACATGAACCGGCGGTCCTGGCTGATGGTGTTGCCGCACAGAGGCGACTTGCCGGCCGGCACGTGCTGCGCAAGAAACGCCAACAGCGTATCCTCTGCCTGCGCCTCGGAAATCGTCGATGCGCGGACCTTGTCGATCAGGCCGCTCTTGCCATGAGTGGATTTGTTCCAGTTGTCCATGGCGTCGAGCAGGCTGTCGGACTGGTGCACAACCAGCACGGGGCCTTCGGCGACCACGGTCAGGTCGGCCTCGGTCACCACCACGGCGACCTCGATGATGCGTTCTTTTTCAGGGTCCAGGCCGGTCATTTCCATGTCGAGCCAGACCAGGCGGTTTTCGTTCACAGCCATATAATTTGCCTATAAAAGACGCGATTTTCAAACCCGCGATTTTCGCACATACCCATTTGAGCCGGCCGCATCGCCCATGTTCACATTGCTGTTCGTTGCCTTCCTGCTGACCGATATTGCCGTGCGCATGTGGCTGGCCAGTCGCCAGATCCGCCACGTGGCGCGCCATCGCGACCAGGTGCCGCCGGAATTCTCCCACCGGATCGGCCTGGCGAGCCATCAGCGCGCCGCCGATTACACGGTCGCCAGGGTCAGGCTGGGCATGTTCGAACGCACCTATGATGCCATCCTGCTGATCTGCCTGACGCTGATGGGCGGCCTGCAGGTCATCGACCTGTGGGTAGGCCAGCTTACCAGCAACGACTTCCTGCGCCAGATGTTGCTGCTGGTGGCCGTGGCGCTGCTGCTGGGCCTGCTGGGGTTGCCCTTCACGCTGTGGCGGCAATTCAAGCTGGAAGCCCGCTTCGGTTTCAACCGCATGACGCCCGAGCTGTTCATCTCCGACGCGGCCAAGGGGCTGCTGGTGGCGGCGGTGCTGGGGCTACCGCTGGCGGCCGCGGTGCTGTGGCTGATGGGCAGCGCAGGGCAGTACTGGTGGATCTGGGCCTGGGCGCTGTGGACGGTGTTCAACCTGGCGCTGCTCATCGTCTATCCGATGTTCATCGCGCCGCTGTTCAACAAATTCACGCCACTGTCCGATCCGGAGCTGGCCGGCCGTATCCAGCGCCTGGCGCAGCGCTGCGGCTTTGCGCTCAACGGCCTGTTCGTGATGGACGGCTCGCGCCGTTCCGCCCACGGCAACGCCTATTTCACCGGCTTCGGCCGCTCGCGCCGCATCGTGTTCTTCGACACGCTGCTGGCGCGCCTGAACGCCGACGAGATCGAGGCCGTGCTGGCCCACGAACTGGGCCATTTCGCCAAGCGCCACATCATCAAGCGCATCGTCTTCAGCTTCGCCGCCGCGCTGGGCTTTTTCGCCATCCTGGGCTGGGTCGCCCAGCAACCCTGGTTCTACGTCGGCCTGGGGGTGCTGCCCCAACTGGGCGGCCGCAACGACGCCATGGCGCTGCTGCTGTTCTTCCTGGCCATCCCCGTTTTCACCTTCGTCTTCACGCCGCTGGCCAGTTGGTATTCGCGCCGCGACGAGTTCGAGGCCGACCGCTACGCGGCCGAGCAGAGCTCGCCCGATCGCCTTGTCTCCGCCCTGGTCAAACTCTACGACGACAACGCTGCCACCCTGACGCCCGATCCCGTGCACTCCGCCTTCTACGACAGCCACCCCCCCGCCGCCGTGCGCATCCGCCACCTGACGGCGCCCGCGGCATGAGCATGAACGACCGGAACAAGACCGCCTTCCAGGACGCGCCCCAGGCGGGCGGGCGCGGCGACGCCGCCAACGAAGGCCGCATCATCGCGGCGCATGGCCGTCACTACACCGTCGAGCTGGCCGATGGCAGCCTGCGCAAGTGCTTCCCCCGCGGCAAGAAAGCCGGCGCGACAGTCGGCGACCGCGTCCGCATCACGCCCCAGGGTCTGGACGAGGGCGCCATCGATGCGATCCTGCCGCGGCGCAATCTGCTGTACCGCTCCGACGAAATGCGGTCCAAGCAGTTCGCCTCCAACGTCGACCAGTTGCTGATCGTGGTGGCGGTGCAGCCGACCTTCTCCGACGATCTCACCGGCCGCGCGCTGGCCGGCGCCTGGAGCGCCGGCATCGCGCCGTTGATCATCCTGAACAAGACCGACATCGTCGACGCCCTGCCCGCGGCCCGCGCCCGCCTGGCGCCAATCGCCGCGCTCGGCGTGGACATCATCGAACTGAGCGCGCTCGAACCCGAAAAGGTCCACACGCTGCTGGCGCCGCGCCTGGCCGGCCGCACCAACCTGCTGCTGGGACAGAGCGGCATGGGCAAGTCGACGCTGCTGAACGCGCTGGTGCCGGACGCCGCCGCGCCCACCCGCGAGCACTCGACCGCGCTGGACATGGGCAAGCACACCACCACCAGCACCCGCCTCTATCACCTGCCCGCACCGGGCGGCGACCTGATCGACTCGCCGGGGTTCCAGGCCTTCGGCCTGCAACACCTGAGCCGCGAGGACATCATCCGCGGCTTTCCGGAGTTCACCCAGCCGATCGAATCCTGCCGCTTCTACAACTGCACCCATCGCCATGAGCCGGGCTGCGGCGTGGTCGCGGCGCTGGACGCGGGCGCGATCGATCCGGCCCGCTACGCGCTATATCTGCGCATCCTGGACGAGAACCTGGCGGGACAACAGCGGTATTGAGCGACCCACGAGGCGGCGCACGAGGGGCGCAGCAATCGCGCGCCCGCCTTGTCAACGCGGCTGCAAGCCGTTGCGCAGCAGGTGATAGAGGTTGCGCAGCATGCCGGCGGTGGCGCCCCAGATGAAGTGGCGGCCATAGGGCATGCCGTAATAGTGGCGCACCCGACCATCCTCGAGCCGCGCCTCGTACAGGCGGTGATTGGCCGGGTCCATCAGGAAAGACAGCGGCACCTCGAACACCTCGGCCACTTCGAACGCGTCCGGCGCCAACTGGAAGCCCGGGGTCACCAGCGACACCACGGGAATGATCGAGAAACCGGTGGCCGTCAGGTACGGCGGCATGCTGCCCAACACCTCGACGTGGTTGGCCGGCAGCCCGGTTTCCTCCTGTGCCTCGCGCAACGCCGCGGCGATCGGGGTGGCGTCGCTGGTCTCGATGCGGCCACCCGGAAAGCTGATCTGGCCGGCGTGATCATGCAAATGCGCCGCGCGCTGAGTCAGCATGATGTGCACGCCGTCATCACGGGTCACCAGCGGAATCAGCACGGCCGCCGGCACCGGCGCGCCTTCGCGGCCGGGATAGCGCAGATCGTTGTCGCGCGAGAGCTCAAGCGTCCAGGTGGAAGGCTGGCTGAGCGTGCCGCGCAGCTGGTCGGGCGTGAGCAGGCCGGACGGCACCGCCGGCAGGGAATCGTTGGCGACGACCCAGGGTTGCGACGCCGGATCAAATCCGGGGCGCGCCAATGGCCGTCGCGGCCGAGCGGAAGACGAGGAATCAGACATACGGCTTTTCAAAAAAGAAAAAGGCACCCTCGCAGGTGCCTTTTTAACCCGGAAACCCGTGCCGAACGAAAACGCTGGATGGCGTGTGCGTCCGACACTGGTGGGGCCGTGTGCCGATAAGCGATCAAGCCGCCGAGGCTTGCTTGCTGACCAGCTTTTCCTTGATACGCGCCGACTTGCCCGAGCGGTTGCGCAGGTAGTACAGCTTGGCGCGGCGCACGTCGCCGCGGCGCTTGACTTCGATGCCGGCGATTTGCGGCGAGTAGAGCTGGAACGTACGTTCCACGGCTTCACCCGACGAAATCTTGCGCACGGTAAACGCGGAGTTCAGGCCGCGGTTGCGCTTGGCGATCACGACGCCTTCGAAGGCCTGCACGCGCTTGCGGGTGCCTTCAACGACGTTCACGCTCACGATGACGGTGTCACCGGGAGCAAATTCAGGCTTGGCTTGGCCGCCGGTCAGGCGGGCAATCTCTTCCTGTTCCAGGATAGCGATAAGGTTCATTGAGAACTCCTAGATCATCATGCCTTTGCGGACTAAAGCGCTTTGCCGTTCGATGTTGTTCACGCCTGCCAAAAAGGCCAGGCCATGTACCGCAAGCAGAGGATGAGATTTGGCAAACCAATGATTCTACACCAAAAATTGGCGGATGCCTCAGGTAACATGGCGCCCTGCCCGCAGGTTTGCGGTACCCTAGCGGTTTCTGTAACAAACACGTCATAAGACGCTGTTCCCCTCATGTCGTACTCGTCCCTGTTATTGGTCGTCCTGGCGGCGATGGCCCACGCAACGTGGAATCTGCTTGCCAAGCGCGCGGCCATGGTGGGCGCTCCGTTCGTGTTCGCCTACGGCCTGTGCGCTTCGGTACTGTATGCGCCGTGGGTGATCTGGGTGCTGCTGCACGACGGCATGACCTGGACCTGGCCCGTGGTGGGGGCGATCCTGACATCCAGCCTGTTGCATCTGGGCTACAGCCTGTGCCTGCAGCGCGGCTATCAGGTGGCCGATCTGTCTGTGGTGTACCCGATCGCCCGGGGCACCGGCCCCCTGCTCTCCACGACTGGCGCCTTCCTGCTGCTGCGCGAACCGGCCACCGCCACCGGCATTGCCGGCATGCTCTGCGTGGTGATCGGGGTGCTGCTGATCGCCACCCAGGGACGGCTGGCGATCTTCCGCAACGCGCAGGCCTGGGTGGGCGTGCGCTGGGGCATGGTGATCGGCCTGTTCATCGCCGCCTACACCGTGGTGGATGCCTATGGCGTCAAGGTGCTGCTGATCAGCCCGGTGCTGTTCGACTGGTTCACCTGTGTCACCCGCACCGCGATGATGACCCCGCACATGGTAAAGCGCCGCGCGCAGGCGTGGGAACTGATGCGCGGCCACTGGCATCTGGCCCTGGCGGTGGGACTGCTGTCGCCACTGGGCTACATCCTGGTGCTGTATGCGCTGCGCAATGGCGCGCCGCTGAGCCTGGTGGCGCCGGCGCGGGAAATGTCGATGATGCTGGGCACGCTGGCAGGCATGTTCCTGCTGCGCGAGAAAGTCGGCCCCGGCCGTCTTGCGGGCTGCCTGTCGATCCTGGCGGGCGTCGTGCTGCTGGGCTCGACCTGAAAAGCCCCGGCCCGGTGCTGGAACCGGCGCCACCTTCCGTGCAGCCATCCTGCCGGTTTCGGACTCCGGCGCCGGCCTGCTCTCAAAAGCCGCCGGCCACGCCCAACCACATGAGGGCGGGAATCATCGCGCCCCACGCCAGCACCAGCACCACGTCCACGACCATGCTTTTCACGCTGACCTGATCCGACACCGGTTCGACCGTGGCGTTGCCCAGGCTGCGCTCGCGGGGCGCCTGGACGACGTTGCCGACCGGCAGGGCGTCGACCGCCGCCGGCGGAAACGGCCACCGGCCGGGCAGCGTGCCCGCCCGCTTGCGCGGCTCGACTTCCGCGGGCGTCGCCACGCCGTCAGCGGCGGGCACCGCAAGATCGATGGATACGGCGCCCCTCGCATGGCTGCTCGCCGGCGTGGCCGACCCGGGCATGGCCAGCCCCGCGAAGCGCGCATAGATGGCGCGGGCGCGTTGCGCCGCACGGCGCAGCGGTGTCAGGGAAACAACGGCGAGATCATCCGGCAGGACGGAAAGCTGAGCGGTGTTCATGAGGAACTCCTAATAACGCGATCAAGAACCGCGGCGACACGCCGCGGCGGCGACCCACGGCTGGGCCGTGGGTCAATCGAACAACGACAACTGCCCGGCGACCATCGCGCGCAACTGGCGCGCGCCGCGCCCGTAGGCGCCGGCAACCGGCAAGGCACTGGCAAAAGGGACCCCTGAAGACGCTTTCGCGTCAGCCGGGGATGGGAAAACGGGAGCGCCGGCAGCGGCTGGCGGGAACAAGGCGGCCGAACCACCGGCGGGCGCCGGGGCCAGGAAACGGTCGCAGTCGAGGGCAAGCCGGTGGCGGTTCAGGCCAAGCTTGCGGGTGGCCACGGCGAAGCGCTGGCGCAGCAGGTCGGCCCAGATGCCGGTGCCCCGCATGCGCGAACCGAAGTTGGGATCGTTGCGGCGGCCGTTGCGCAGGTCTTCGATACGGTGGAGCACGCGCTGCGCACGGTCGGGGAAATGGGCGTTGAGCCAGTCCTCGAACAGCGTTTTGACTTCCCAGGGCAGGCGGATGACGGTGTAGCTGGCGTAGTGCGCACCGGCCGCCTTGGACTCCTGCAGGATGTGTTCCATGGCGTCATCGTTGATGAACGGGATCACGGGCGCCACCAGCACGCCGACCGGCACGCCGGCGGCGGTCAGGCTGCGCACGGCCTCCAGGCGGCGCCACGGCGCCGCGGCGCGCGGCTCGAGCGTGCGGGCCATGTCGGCGTCCAGCGTGGTGATGCTCATGTAGACGACCACGAGGTTCTGTTCGGCCAACGCCGCCAGGAGGTCGAGGTCGCGCGCCACCAGGGCGTTCTTGGTGACGATGGTGAGGGGGTGGCGGGTCTCGAGCATCAGCTCGAGCATGCCGCGCGTCAGGCGCCAGTCGCGCTCGATGGGCTGGTAGGCGTCGGTGGCCGATCCGATGTTGATGGGCGACGGCTTGTAGCCGGGACGGCTGATTTCCGCCCGCAGCGCCTCTACGGCGTTGGCCTTGGCCACCAGCCGCGTCTCGAAATCGAGGCCGGGGGAGTAGCCCAGGTAGGAATGGGTGGGACGGGCGTAGCAATAGACGCAGCCATGCTCGCAGCCACGGTAGGGATTGACGGCCACGTCGAAGGGGATGTCGGGCGAATCGTTGCGCGACAGGATCTTGCGGGCTTCTTCGGCGGTGACGGTGGTCTTGGGGGCTGCGGGCGCCCGGCGGACGTCGGGCAGGATGGGGATGACGGAAGTATTGGGGACGGCATCAACGAAATCGGCCGGGAGGCCCGAAGCGGACCAGCCATCGTCGACCTGCACGCGATCGTCTTTCTGGAAGCGATGCCGAACATTAGTAACCGCACCCCGACCGCGCAAGGCGGCGGGGGCGGCAGCCGGGGACCCAGAACCGGCGGGAAAAGAATGATCGGTGCGTGCCATGAAAACAACTGTACAAAAACACAGTGGTTTTGACAAGCACCAAAAGCCTTTTCGTAAGACAGCCCCACTTTACCGCAAGACGAAGACGGCGTCCGGACAATTCGATTTCATGTTGCGATATCGCCCGGAAACCCGCGCCGGCATTGGGTTTGGAATAAAAACAACACCCAAAAACCGGTACGGGGCGGGCCCTTCCCGCCCCGACTTGCGGTTTACCGAAGCATGCCCGCCGCCGCGGTCTGATGCGTGGCTTCGTCGATCAGGATGAAGGCGCCGGTGGCGGGCACATCGGCGTATCGATCGACCGCCAACGACTCGCGCGTGGTGAACGCGACGCGACCGATGTCGTTCATGCGCAGCGTGCCTTCGGTGTTCTCCACTTCCTGCAGTTCGTGGATGTCGCGATGCGAGAGCACCGCGCGGATCTTCGCCGACGTCAGTCGCGTGCCATGCTTGAGCAGATACTTGCGCGCGAGGTTGAGCGCCTGCGCATCGAGCCAGCACAGCTCCGCCTCGAATTCGCGCGCGACCTGCGCCGGCGCCGCCGCGTGCACGATCACGTCGCCGCGCGAGACATCGACGTCGCGGTCCAGCACCAGCGTGACCGAGTCGCCCGCCACCGCTTCATCGAGTGCCCGATCGAACAACCGCACTTCCTGCACGCGCGCGGTCACGCCCGACGGCTGCACCGCGATCTCGTCGCCGGGACGCAGCACGCCGCTGGCGATGCGGCCGGCATAGCCGCGGAAATCGTCCTTGCGATTGCCATCGTGGCGCGCCACCCACTGCACCGGAAAGCGCAGCGGACCCGCGCCGCCGTCGCCGCTCAGATCCAGCGACTCCAGCAACGTCAGCAGCGGTTGCCCCGAGTACCAAGGCGTCTTGTCCGACCGCGTCACCACGTTGTCGCCGTTCAGCGCCGACAACGGCAGCGCGTCGAAGTGAGCGATGCCGAGCTTGCCCGCCAGGTCGGCATAGGCGGCGCGGATACGCTCGAACACGGCCGGGTCCCAATCCACCAGGTCCATCTTGTTGACGGCCACCACGATGTGGCGGATGCCCAGCAGGCGGGCGATGGTGCTGTGGCGCTTGGTCTGCGGCAGCAGCTTGCCATCGGCGGCGCGGGTGGCGTCGATCAGGATCACGGCCACGTCGGCGGTCGATGCGCCGGTCACCATGTTGCGGGTGTACTGCTCGTGGCCGGGCGCGTCGGCGATGATGAACTTGCGCGCCGGAGTCGAGAAGTAGCGATAGGCCACGTCGATGGTGATGCCCTGCTCGCGCTCGGCCTCAAGGCCATCCGTGAGCAGGGAGAAGTCGATGCCGCCCTCGGCCACGCGCTTGTACTTGGCGCGCGAGATGGCGTCGAGCTGGTCGGCGAACACGCCCTTGCTGTCATACAGCAGGCGGCCGATCAGCGTCGACTTGCCGTCGTCCACCGATCCCGCGGTGATCAGGCGCAGCACGCCCGTGCCGGCGCCCGAAAGAAAAGAATCGTTTACTGCGTTCATATGCGTCCCCTGTCGGCCGGCCAGGCGCCGGCCACTCGTGCGATCAGAAATAGCCTTCCTTCTTGCGGCGCTCCATCGAGGCCTCGGAAGTCTGGTCGTCCATGCGCGTGGCGCCGCGCTCGGTGATATCGGTCACCGCGGTCTCGGCGATGATGGCGGCGGTATCGGCGGCATCCGAGGCCACCGGGCAGGTGCAGGAGATATCGCCCACGGTGCGGAAACGCACCGACAGGCGCTCGACCGTGTCGCCGTCCTGCGGCGGCGTCAGGCGCGTGACCGGCACCAGCAGGCCCTTGCGCCGCACCACCTCGCGCTCGTGACTGAAGTAGATCGACGGCAGCGCCAGCTGTTCGCGCTGGATGTACTGCCAGACGTCCAGCTCGGTCCAGTTGGAGATCGGGAACACCCGCATGTTCTCGCCGCGGTGCACCTTGGTGTTGAACAGGTTCCACAGTTCCGGGCGCTGGGCCTTGGGGTCCCACTGGCCAAACTCGTCGCGGAACGAGAAGATGCGCTCCTTGGCGCGCGCCTTTTCCTCGTCGCGGCGGGCGCCGCCGATGCAGGCGTCGAAGCCGAATTCCTCGATCGCCTCCAGCAGCGTCACGGCCTGCGCCGCGTTGCGCGAATCGGTCTCGCGCCGCAGCACCAAGCTGCCGCGCTTGATCGAGTCCTCGACGCTGCGCACGATCAGGGTCTCGCCCAGTTCGGCCGCACGCGCGTCGCGGAAGGCGATGACCTCGTCGAAATTGTGGCCGGTGTCGATGTGCATCAGCGGGAACGGAAAGCGCCCCGGCCGGAACGCCTTTTCGGCCAGGCGCAGCAACACCACCGAATCCTTGCCGCCCGAGAACAGCAACACGGGCTTCTCGCTCTCGGCCGCCACCTCGCGCATGATGAAAATGGCTTCCGATTCCAGCCAGTCCAGGTGGCTGCGTTGAATCACTGCGGACATAGGTATTCCCCTAAAACGAATTCTTGATACGTGACGGGCGTCAGGCGCGCGTGGTTTCCGCGACGATGCCAATGACCCGGTTGCCTGCGTGCAGGCCGCATTCCTTGGAGTCCGACGACTCCCACCACCAGCGCCCGGCCCGCAGGTCTTCGCCCGGGCGGATAGCGCGGGTACAGGGCTCGCAGCCGATGGACGGATAGCCCTGGTCGTGCAGCGGGTTGTAGGGAATGCCCAGGCCGCGGATCACGCCCCAGACATCCTCTTCGCGCCATTCGGCCAGCGGGTTGAACTTGTAGAGGCCGAAGGTGGCGTCGTCCTCTTCCAGGTGCAGTTCACCGCGCGTGGTCGATTGCGCGCGCCGCTGCCCGGTGATCCAGGCGCCGCGTCCGGCCAGCGCGCGCTTGAGCGGCTCGACCTTGCGGATCTGGCAACAGGCCTTGCGCAGCTCGACGCTCTCGTAGAAGGCATAGGCGCCGTGCTCTGCCACATGGCGCTCGACCGCCCCGGACTCGGGTCGATACACGGTGATCTCGCGTCCGTAGCGTTCGCGCACCGCGTCCAGCACGCCCAGCGTTTCCGCGTGCAGCCGGCCGGTGTCCAGCGTGAAGACCTCCAGGTCCAGGCCGGCGCTGTAGATGGCGTGCGTCAGCACCATGTCCTCGGCCGCCAGCGACGAGGCCAGCGCCGCGTCGGGATAGCGCTGGCGCGCGTCCGCCAGCCGCGCGATCAGTTCGTGCCAGCGAACCGCAAGGGCCGGCGCCAGGCCGGCGGCGAGATCCGCGGCCGTCATGCTTGCACCGCGAAGACACGCGCCCGGCGCGGGCGGGCCAGCAGGATATCGCCATCGCGCAGCGCCAGTTCGCGATAGAGATGCTCGGGCACCTCGGCCTCGATGACGGCGTCGGAATCCTGGCTGGCCAATTCCAGGTAGGCGCTGGGGCCGGCCAGGTAGGCATGCGACAGGCGCACCGGGATGCCGGCGCCGCCAGCGTGATAGCGTTCGATATCGAATTCGTGCGGCCGCACGTAGGCGGTGGCGCGTTGCGACTCGGCCTGCGCCAGTTCAGGCGCCGGCAACGACAGCCCGGCGCCTTCCCAGACGCCGCGGCTCGCCACGCCCTGCAATTGATTGACATCGCCCAGAAAGCCGTAGACGAACGGAGTGGCCGGCCCCTCCCAGACCTCGCGCGGGGTGCCGACCTGTTCGATCCTGCCGGCGTTCATCAGCACCACGCGGTCGGCCACTTCCAGCGCTTCTTCCTGGTCATGGGTGACGAACACGCTGGCCACGTTCAGCTCATCGTGCAGGCGGCGCAGCCAGCGGCGAAGCTCCTTGCGCACCTTGGCGTCGAGCGCGCCGAACGGCTCGTCCAGGAGCAACACGCGCGGCTCCACCGCCAGCGCGCGCGCCAGCGCGATACGCTGGCGCTGGCCGCCCGACAGTTGCGCCGGGTAGCGGTCGGCCAGCCAATCGAGCTGCACCAGGTTGAGCAGGTCATGCACCTTGCGCCGGATCTGGTCTTCCGGCGGCCGCTGCGAGCGATGCTTGACGCGCAGGCCGAAGGCAACGTTCTCGAACACCGTCATGTGCTTGAACAGCGCGTAGTGCTGGAACACGAAACCGACCTGGCGCTGGCGCACGTCCACCGCGGTGGCGTCCTCGCCGGCGAACAGCACGCTGCCCGTGTCGGCCGATTCCAGCCCGGCGATGATGCGCAACAGCGTGGTCTTGCCGCAGCCCGAAGGCCCCAGCAGCGCCACCAGCTCGCCCGTCTCGATGTGCAGCGATACGTCATTGAGCGCGCGGAACTGGCCGAAGCGCTTGGATAGATTGCGAACCTCGATACTCATGCTTGTCTCCGTCTGGCCGGCCGCGTCAGGCGACGGCCGGCTTGATGGCCGTCGCCGGCCCGGGATACTCGACCGGCAGCTCCGCCGCCTTCAGGTAGCGCGCGTTGCGCCACTCGACCACGTTCTTGGCCACCAGCGTCACCAACGCCAACAGCGCCAACAGCGAGGCCACCGCGAATGCCGCCGAATACTGGTATTCGTTGTAGAGAATCTCCACATGCAGGGTCATGGTGTTGGTCAGGCCGCGGATCTGGCCCGACACCACCGAGACCGCGCCGAACTCGCCCATGGCCCGCGCATTGCAGAGAATGGCGCCGTACAGCAGGCCCCACTTGATGTTCGGCAGCGTCACCCGCCAGAAGATCTGCCAGCCGTTCGCGCCCAGCGTCAGCGCGGCCTGTTCTTCCTCGCTGCCCTGCGCCTGCATCAGCGGAATCAGCTCGCGCGCGACGAAGGGAAAGGTCACGAACAGCGAGGCCAGGATGATGCCGGGCACGGCGTAGACGATCTTCAGGTCGTGCGCCTGCAACCAGCCGCCGAACCAGCCCTGGGTGCCGAACAGCAGCACGAACACCAGGCCGGCCACCACCGGCGACACCGAGAACGGCAGGTCGATCAGCGTGATGAGGAACTGCTTGCCGCGGAACTGGAACTTGGTGATGGCCCAGGCCGCGGCCACCCCGAACACCAGATTGACGGGCAAGGCGATCGCCGCCACCAGCAAGGTCAGGCGGATCGCGGCCAGGGCGTCCGGCTCGACGATCGCTTCCAGGTAGAGCGCCCAGCCTTTGCGGAATGCTTCGTAGAACACCGCGGCCAGCGGCACCAACAGAAACAGCGCCAGAAAGCCCAGCGCCAGGAACAGCAGAATGCCGCGCACCCAGCGCGGCTCGGTCAGGTGCGCGGGACGGTCAACAAAGCTCATGCCTGTCTCCCCAGGCCGCGACGGGCCTGCCAGCCCTGCAGCAGATTGATGACGAAAAGCAGCACGAACGACAGCACCAGCATCACGGTGGCGATGGCGGCGGCGCCGGCGTAGTCGAACTGCTCCAGCTTGGCGATGATCAGCAGCGGCGTGATCTCGGACACCATCGGCATGTTGCCGGCGATGAAAACCACCGAGCCATACTCCCCGACGGCGCGGGCGAACGCCAGCGCGAAGCCGGTCATCAGCGCCGGCAACAGGGTCGGCAGCAGCACGCGGCGGATGGTCTGCCAGCGATCGGCGCCAAGGCTGGCGGCGGCCTCCTCGATTTCGCGCTCGATGTCTTCCAGCACCGGCTGCACCGTGCGCACCACGAACGGCACGCCGATGAAGATCAGCGCGATCACGATGCCCAGCGGCGTGAACGCCACCTTCAGGCCGAACCAGTTGGCCAGCGGCGCGCCCAGCCAGCCCTTTTCGGCGTACAGCGCGGTCAGGGCGATGCCGGCCACGGCGGTGGGCAGCGCGAACGGCAGATCCACCAGCGCGTCCAGGATCTTCTTGCCGGGAAAGCGGTAGCGCACCAGCACCCAGGCCACGATGGTGCCGAACACCAGGTTCACCAGCGCCGCCAGCAGCGAGGCGCCGAAGGTGAGCTGATAGGAGGCCAGCACCCGTGGCGCCGTAACCGCGTCCCAGAAGCCCTGCCAGCCCAGCGAGGCGCTCTTGATCGGCAGCGCCGCCAGGGGAATCAACACGAGCACGCTCAGGTACAGCACCGCGTAGCCCATGGAAATGCCGAAACCGGGCAGCACGCCCGGGCTGTTGCGCCGAACGGCAAAAGGCGCCTGCGCGCCCTTTGCCGTCGGAATCGAGGCTGAAGTCATGGCCGTCGTCCGCTGGTTGTCCGCTTACTTCTTCTGCGGCTGGTAGATCTGGTCGAAGGTGCCGCCGTCGCTGAAGTGGTCCTTCTGCGCCTTGCGCCAGCCGCCGAAGATCTTGTCGTCGATGGTCACCAGCTTGACCTTGGGGAACTTGCTTTCGTACTTGGCGGCCACGGTCTTGTCGATCGGCCGGTAGTAGTTCTTGGCGATGATCTCCTGGGCCGCCGGGGTGTAGAGGAATTCCAGGTAGGCCTGGGCCGCGGCACGGGTGCCCTTCTTGTCGACGATCTTGTCGACGATGGCCACGGGCGGCTCGGCCAGGATCGACAGCGACGGCACCACGATGTCGAACTTGTCCGGACCCAGTTCCTCCAGCGCCAGGAAGGCTTCGTTTTCCCAGGCCAGCAGCACATCACCCACGCCGCGCTCGACGAAGGTCGTGGTGGCGCCGCGGGCGCCGGTATCGAGCACCGGCACGTGCTTGAGCAGCTCGCCGACATAGGCGCGCGCCTTCTCTTCGCTGCCGCCGTTCTTTTCCAGCGCGTAGGCCCAGGCGGCCAGATAGTTCCAGCGGGCACCGCCCGAGGTCTTGGGGTTGGGCGTGATCACCTGCACGCCGTCCTTGACCAGGTCGTCCCAGTCCTTGATGTGCTTGGGATTGCCCTTGCGCACCAGGAACACGATGGTCGAGGTGTAGGGCGAGCTGTTCTGCGGCAGGCGCGCCTGCCAGTTCTCGGGCAAGAGGCCGCGGTCGGCGATGGCGTCGATGTCGTAGGCCAGCGCCAGCGTCACCACGTCGGCTTCCAGGCCGTCGATGACCGAGCGCGCCTGGCGGCCGGAGCCGCCGTGCGACTGACGGATGGTCAGGTCGACGTTGGCCTTTTCCTTGTACTGCTTGATGAAGGCGTCATCGATGGCGCGATACAGTTCGCGCGTCGGGTCGTACGACACGTTCAAAAGAGTCTGCTTCTGCTGCGCCTGCGCCGGCGCGATCGCGGCGAGAGACATCGTCACTGCGGCCAAGGCGGCCAACCATCCGGCTTTCCTGAAAGACATTCCCTGCTCCCTTCGCGTGTTTGGCAATGTGGAAGCAAGTTTGCCGGGGGCCTGTTCTGAACGGAACGAATCATTCTTTGATTGCTCATCGCTCCCAGGCATATAGCGCGGCCGCCGCCCCCTGTGAAAAAGCCGCGCATTCCCAGGGAATACGCGGCTTTGCGGGTGGCTAGCGCCAGAATCCGGGCAAGCGGTGACGCACCGCCTTGCGCACGGATTTCTTATTTACTTATTCGGTTGGGGCGTAATGCGCAGATAGGGACGCACCGCCTTGTAGCCCTTCGGGAACTTCTGCTTGATCACCGCTTCGTCCTGCAGAGACGGCACGATGATGACGTCGTCGCCGTCTTCCCAGTTGACCGGCGTGGCCACGCTGTGGCTGTCGGTCAGTTGCAGCGAGTCGATGACGCGCAGGATCTCGTTGAAGTTGCGGCCGGTGCTGGCCGGATACGTGATGATCAGGCGCACCTTCTTGTTCGGGTCGATGATGAAGACCGAGCGCACCGTCAGCGTGGCGTTGGCGTTGGGGTGGATCATGTCGTACAGCTCGGACACCTTGCGGTCCTTGTCGGCCAGGATCGGGAAATTGACCTTGGTCGACTGGGTGTCGTTGATGTCCTCGATCCACTTGGTGTGCGAGTCGGTGCCGTCCACCGACAGCGCCAGCACCTTCACGTTGCGCTTGGCGAATTCGTCGGCCAGCTTGGCGGTGTAGCCCAGCTCGGTGGTGCAGACAGGCGTGAAGTCGGCCGGATGCGAGAACAGCACGCCCCAGCTATTGCCCAGATACTCATGGAAACGGATCGGGCCGGCCGAGGATTCCTGTTCGAAATCGGGCGCGGTGTCGCCCAGGCGTAGATGACTCATGGTGTCTCCTGCTTGCGGATTCAGGTTACGGAATCGACCGGCCGCCACGTCCGGCGGCCGGCCTGAAAAACGTTTCGGCGGCGGCCTGTGCCGCCCCTGGAAACGATTCTTCCATCAAACCTGTTGCAGGGGAAATACGCAAGACATATAACCTTATGCAATATTCGCGGCCGCGCCGCAGGCGTCCGCCACCACGCCGGCGCGCACCGCCGCCGACAGCGCCAGGGCGCGCGGCAGGATGTGGGCGGCGTAGAACAATCCCGTCGCCAGCTTCTCGCGATGGAACGGATCGGTCGATCCCCCCGCCAGGAGCCGGCGGCACGCCAGCACCGCGCGCGCCATCTGCCAGCCGCCATGCACGACGCCGGCCAGCATCAGGTACGGCACGCTGCTGGCGTACACCGCCCGGATATTCGCCGCGGATTGTTCAAGGATGAATTCCACGCCCGACTCATAGGCCTGGATGGCGCTGTCGAGGTTGTCGCGCAGCAGGCGCAGGCCGTCGCGGTCGGCGGCGGCCGCCCGCGACGACTCGGCCTCGACCGCCCGCAAGGTCTCGCGCATGGCCGAGATGGCGGCGTAGGCGGTGGCGCCGCCATCGCGCTGCGTCTTGCGGCTGACCAGGTCATTGGCCTGGATCGCGGTGGTGCCCTCGTAGATCGGCAGGATGCGCGCGTCGCGGTAATACTGCGCGGCCCCGGTCTCCTCGATATAGCCCATGCCGCCATGCACCTGGATGCCGAGCGAGGCTACCTCCACCGCCGATTCGGTCGAGAAGCCCTTGACGATGGGCACCATGTATTCGTAGAACGCGCGGTTGCGGGCGCGCTGCTCGGGATCCGGGTGATGCGTGCCTTTGTCGTGCGCGGCGGCGGTCACGTACGACACGGCGCGCGTCGCCTCGGTGAGCGCCTTCATGGTCAGCAGCATGCGCTGCACGTCCGGATGGCGCGCGATCGCGACCGCCGCGGAGGAACCTTCCACCGCCCTGCCCTGCACCCGTTCGCGCGCATAGGCCAGCGCGTGCTGGTAAGCCCGCTCGGACACGCCGATGCCCTGCTGCCCGACCGAATAGCGGGCCGCGTTCATCATGATGAACATGTATTCCAGGCCGCGATTCAACTCGCCCACCAGATAGCCGACCGCGCCTTCGCCCGCCTCGCCCTTGCCCGAGCCATACAGCAGCACGGCCGTGGGACTGCCATGGATGCCCAGCTTGTGCTCCAGCGAGGCACACCAGACGTCGTTGCGCGCGCCCAGGGCGCCATCGGCGCCGACCAGGAACTTGGGCACGATGAACAGCGAGATGCCCTTGACCCCGGGCGGCGCGTCCGGCGTGCGCGCCAGCACCAGGTGGATGATGTTCTCGGCCAGGTCATGCTCGCCGTAGGTGATGAAGATCTTCTGGCCCGACAGGCGATAGCTGCCGTCCTCCTGGCGCACCGCGCGGGTGGCGACCTGGGCCAGGTCCGAGCCGGCCTGCGGCTCGGTCAGGTTCATGGTGCCAGTCCATTTACCGCCGATCAGGTTGGGCACGAACTTCTTGCGCTGTTCTTCCGAGCCGACGGTGAGGATGGCCTCGATCACGCCGTCGGTCAGCATCGGGCACAACGAAAACGCCAGGCTGGCGGCCTGGATGTTTTCGCCAGGCGCGGCCGCGACCAGCTTGGGCAGCCCCTGGCCGCCCCAGGCCTGCGGATGCTGCAGTCCCTGCCAGCCACCGGCGGCATAGTCCTTGAATCCCTGGGCGTAGCCTGGCGTCGCGGTCACATGGCCGTCGTTCCAGACGGGCGGGCGGGTATCGCCGGGTACGTTCAGCGGCGCGATCGCCTGCTCGACGAAGCGGCCGTTCTCTTCCAGGATGGCGTCCACCAGATCGGGCGTCACCTCTTCGAATCCGGGCAGTTTGAGGACGTCGTCCAGGCCGGCCAGTTCCTTCAGCGCGAAGCGGAAATCCTGCAGCGGGGTAAGGTAGGGCATCTTGTCTCCATGAGCCTGCGCCCGTGACGGCGGGGGCGGCGGGGTGCGATGGGATGCCGCCTTGGGCGACACGCATGGCGCGGTCGATGGCGGTCTCGGTAGTTTCCCTAGCCTATGTTAAACCCTCGCTCCGCCTCATGGGGCAACGCGCCCTGCCGGCCTCATCCACCGAGGTGATGCGCCAGCGACACAATGATCGGCCCCAGCACCGGCAACAGCACGTTGGCGATGGCGTAGGTCACGGTGTAGCCCAGCAGCGGCACCGCGCTGCCGCTGGCGCCCAGGATGGCGCTGATCGCCGGCGTGCTGACGTGCTGGCCCGCGATGGCGCCGACCAGCAGCGGCCCCTCTATCTTGAGCAGCTTGTGCCCGACCCACAGCGACAGGCAGGCCGGCCCGAGCGATACCAGCAGGCCGATCAGCGGCAGCACTGCGCCGTGCTCGCGGATCAGCGACACCGCCTCCGGCCCGGCCGACAGGCCGACGCAGGCGACAAACACCGCCAGCCCCAGATCCTTGAGCAATTGCACCGCCTGGTCCGGCATGTGCCCCAATGCGGGCCGCTTGGCGTTGATCCAGCCGCACACCAGGCCGCTGACCAGGGCGCCGCCGCCGCTGCCCAGCGACACCGGAATGCCCCAGAGGCGTGCCCCCAGCGCGCCGATCATCAAGCCCGCGAGAATGCCGAAGGCCAGGAACACCAGGTCGGTCACGCCGCTGCGCCGCAGCTCGTTGCCCAGCCCCGCGCCGGCCTGCGACAACTCGGGCTCGGCGCCCACCAGCGTCACCAGGTCGCCATACTGCACCACGGTGGCAGGCGTGAGCGGCAGCATATGACCGGACCGCTGGATCGACTGCAGGAACACGCCCCGCGCCCGCTGCGCGCGCGGCCCCTTGGCCAATTCGCCCAGGGTGCGGCCATTGGCCGTCTTCCTGTTGACGATGACCTGCAGCTCGGCCAACTGCAGGTCATCGGCATGCGCCTCCGGCAACTGGATCTCCGGCCCGACGACCGAGCCGGCCCGCAATGCGAAGCGGCGCAGGCCCAGCACGACGACGATGTCGCCGGTGGCCAGGCGGTCCTCAGGCGTGGGCGCGATCGCCTCGCCATTGCGCAGGATGCGGCTGATGGCGGTGCGTCCGCCCAATTCGGCTTCGACCTCCCCCACCGTCCTGCCGTCCGCGTCCTTGACCACGTGCGAGCGGCCCACCAGCCGCGGCAGGGTCGGAAGCAGGTTCTCGTCGGGCTCGCCCGGTCCCCCGCCCAGTTTTTCCTCAAGCGCTTTGGAGGCTTCGCGCAGGTTGATGCGCAACAGGGCTGGCGCCACCTGGCTGGTGAAGAACACGATGCTGATCAGGCCCACCAGATAAGTCAGCGTGTAGGCGGTGGCGATATTGGCCTCCATGCGCTGCACGTCGGCGTCGGGCAGACCCAGGTGCTTGAGCGCCTCCGCCGCGGTCCCGACCACGGCCGACTCGGTTGCCGCCCCCGCCGCCAGCCCCGCCGCCGTGCCCGCGTCGAGCCCGAACAGCGGCACCGCCAGCAGCACGACGGTCAGCACCAGCAGCGCCTCGATGACCGGCAGCACGATGTAGCGCAGGCTGGAGCGGTTCAGGTTGGCGAAGAACTGCGGCCCGCCGGAATAGCCCATGGCGAAGATGAACAGGGCGAACGCGACCTCCTTCAGGTCGCCGCGCATCTGGCAGCCGGTCTGGCCAATCAGCAGGGCGACGATGAGCGTGCCGCACACGCCCCCCAGCTGAATCGGCCCGACCTTGAGCTTGCCGATCAGGTATCCCAACCCCACCGTCAGGAACAGCACCGCGATGGGCACGTTATTGAAAAACCCGACTGAGCACGTCATGAGGTCATGTCACCCTGGATGTCCGACGATGGCGACTACTTCGCCCCTTTGGTGGCGGAACGCTCGGCCTTGGCGGCCTGCTTGACCGCCTGCTTCACCGCCTTCTTGGCGGCTTGCTTGCCGGCGGCCTTGCGCTTGGCGGCGGCGGGCTTGACCTTCTGGCCCTTGCCGGCGGTCGGACCAGAACGCACCAGTTGGCCGGCCTTCCAGGCCTCGACGTACTCCGTGGCGGCCTCGACCATATGCTTGCCGATCTTGGAATAGTCGCCATCGTCCAGGTTGGCCAGGGAAATGCGGATCGACCACGGCGGGCCGCCGAAGCCGCCGCCATCCATGAGCACCACGCCGGATTTCTCGGCCAGGCGGAACAGGAAGTCGACCGGCTCGTAGTTCGACGCCATGTACTTGCAGAAGGCGTCGCCATAGGTGTTCTTGGCCCACACCATGAAGTCCAGCTCGACGTAGTACCAGCCACGCATCGGATCTTCCGGCGGCAACGGCGCCCCCAGGCCACGCCACAACGCATCGCGGCGGGCGCGCACGATCTGCATGGTCAGGTGTTTGTACGCGTCCTTCAGGTCCAGCAGATGAGATAGCGCGAAAAAGCCCATCTGCACCTGCTGCGGCAACGACAGGCCGGCGGTGTGGTTCAACGCCACATTGCGGCTGTCGGCCACCAGCCGGTCGATGAACTTGAGCTTCTCGGGCTCCATGGTCATGGCGCCGTAGCGCTTGTTCAGCCGGTTTTTCCAGGATGCCGGCAATTCGGCGATGCGGCGGTCCATGGTGTTCTTCTCGTGGATCGCGATCACGCCCAGGCGCCAGCCGGTGCAACCGAAGTTCTTCGAGAACGAATACACGCAGATAGTGTTGTGCGGCACCTCGGCCATCAGCGAACGGAAGTTGGGCACGAAGGTGCCATACACATCGTCCGTCACCAGCACCAGGTCCGGATTCTTGCGGATCAACCCCACGATCTGTTTCATCTCTACCGGGCTGAAAGCCACCGACGGCGGATTGCTGGGATTGACGGTCACCGCCAGCTTGATCTTGGGGTTCTCCAGCTTGGCGATTTCCGAGGCGGGATAGTGCCAGTCGTGGGTGCCATCAGCGCGCACGCTGCTGGCATTGATGGCGACAATCTTGAACTGGAAGCGCTCCAGATGCGCGATCTCGATATACGGCGTGAAGGTCGGCAGGAACAGCGCAATGGTGTCGCCCTGCTTGAGCAGGCCGTTCTGCATCAGCGAATCGAAGATGTAGCACATAGCCGCCGTGCCGCCTTCGACCGGGAACAGGTCGAACTTGCCCTTGGGCGGACGGCCATCGCACATTTCCTTGATCAGGTAGTCGTGCAGGATCTGTTCAAGGTGCACCAGTGCGCGCGGCGGCACCGGATAGTTATCGCCGATGATGCCGTCGGTCAGCTCGTGGATCCACTCATCCGGCACGAAGTTCTTGACCTTCACGCCATACTCCAGGACGCCGGCCAGGAAGTCCGCTCCCGCCGCGCCCTTGTTCTTGGACAGGAACTTGCGCAGGCGGTCGGCGCAGCCCTTCTTGGGCGGCATGCCCGCCAGGATGACGTCGTCGCGCACCCGGCGCGCTTCCTTCATCGCGAACTGGCCCAGCAGAAAGAAAGCGTCGCGCGGCTCGGTGGCGATCCAGTTCGGATTGCCACGCCCGGCGTTCAGCATGGTCAGCACGGCGGTCTGCTGACTTTCCTTGGCCAACGTGATCAGGTAGTCCTTCAATTCGAAGGGCGACAGTTGCTCCAGGTCGCGCTGGCGCGAACGGGTGGTCTTGAGGGCCGAAGCCAGGCTGACGGTGAGAGGCGCGGTGGAAGCCATTATTCAGTACTCCTGTTTTGCGATTGACAGGCGCTTGCCGGGGGCGCGGCCCCCGGAATCCGCAGGCCCGCCCGCATGCGCGCGGGCGGGAATCCCGCTAGGTCATGAGCATGACGATGACAATGCCCCAGATGATGAGCAGGGTATTGCCGATGGCGTAGGGCACGGTGTAGCCCAGGGCGGGCACCTGGCTCTTCGCGGTCTCGGTGATCTGGCCGATGGCGGCCGTGGTGGTGCGGGCCCCGGCGCACACGCCCAGCACGATGCCCGGGTGGAACTTGAAGACGTAGCGGGCGATGTACACCCCCAGGATCATCGGTACGCTGGTGGCGATGATGCCGGCGATGAACAGCTTGGCGCCGAGCTGCTGGAAGCCCTGCACGAAGCCCGGCCCGGAACTGATGCCCACTACCGCCACGAAGGCCGTCAGGCCGACCGAGGTCAGGAACCAATGCACCGGTTCCGGCACTCGCCCGAAGGTGGGATGCACCGACCGCAGATAGCCGAAGATCAGGCCGGCGATCAGCGAGCCGCCCGAGGTCGACAACGTGATGGGAATGCCGCCGACCGTCAGCACCAGCGTACCAAACAGGCCGCCCAGCAGGATGCCGAAGCCCACGAACACCATGTCGGTCTGCTCGGTGGCGCGGTCCACGTAGCCCACCTTGCTCACCACCCGTTCGACGTCGCGCTTGGCGCCGAGGATGAACAGGCGATCGCCCCGGTCGAGCTTCAGGCCCCAGTTGACCGGCATTTCGTGACCGCCGCGCACCACTTTGCGCAGGAACACGCCGCGACCCAGCTCGCGCACCTGTTCCATTTCGGATATTTCCTTGACGGTCTTGCCGGCCAGGTTCTTGTTGGTGAGCACCACCTCGACAATCTCGGCGGGCAGGTTGATCAGGTCACGGTCCTCGACCTCGGTGCCGATGATCCCGGCCGCCTGCAGCACCAGCGCGTCATGCCTGCCGGCCACGCCCAGCACGTCGCCGGCCTGCAGCACGGTGGTGGAATCGGCGTCGAGGATCTGGTCGCCGCGGCGGATGCGTTCGATGAATACGCGCGCCTCGACGAAGCGCGATTCAATCTCGCCCACTGTCTTGCCGACGAATTCGGGATGGTCCAGCCTGTAGGCGCGGGAAATGAACTTGCGATAGCCCGACAGCTCCATCGAATCCGCCCCGCCGGACATCTTGGCTTCGTACTCCTTGCACTCCTTGACGATGTCCACGCGCATCAGCTTGGGGCCAAGCGAGGCCAGCAGCCAGGCGCTGCCCACCGTGCCGAAGATGTAGCAGACCGCGTACGCCACCGGGATGCTGTCGATCCATTTCTTCTTGGTGGCCGCGTCGATGCCCAGGCCGTTGATGGTATCGGTCGCCACCCCCATCACCGCCGAAATGGTCTGCGCGCCGGACAGCAGCCCCGCGCCGGTGCCGGCATCGAAGCCGAAGCCCACGGCAGTGCCCCAGGTCACCAGCAGGCAGATGACGCAGATGATCACGGCGAAAATGACTTGCGGCAGGCCATCGCTTTTCATGCCGCGAAAGAATTGCGGCCCGACGCCATAGCCCAGGCCGAACAGGAACAGCAGGAAGAAAACCTGTTTGACGATCGGGGCGATCGTGATATTGAGCTGGCCGACCAGCACACCGACCAGCAAGGTGCCGGTCACCGCCCCCAGGTTGAATCCGAATATCTTCTTGGCGCCTATCCAATACCCCAGCCCGAGGGTAAGGAATATTGCCAGTTCAGGGTATTTCCGCAGAGTGTCAAATAACCATTCCATCCCGAATCTCCTTCGTTATGTACCGGCCAAGCACTTGCGCGAATCCTAGCTGCGCGCGGCATACATTATCAGAATCTTTCCAAAGATCAAAAGATTCCCACTATAAATATCAAATAGTTTCGTTTGTCAGGTGCAATAAAAAAGCCCGCGGACACATAATGTCCGCGGGCTTTTGGCATTAACGCCGGGGCGCGTCGGCTTACAGCGCGCCGGTCAGTTCGGGAACCACCTGGAACAGATCGCCCACCAGGCCATAATCGGCCACGCCGAAAATCGGCGCTTCGGGATCCTTGTTGATGGCGACGATGACCTTGGAATCCTTCATGCCGGCCAGATGCTGGATGGCGCCCGAGATACCGACGGCCACGTACAGTTGCGGCGCAACAATCTTGCCGGTCTGCCCGACCTGCCAGTCGTTGGGCGCGTAGCCGGCGTCGACCGCGGCGCGCGAAGCGCCCAGGGCGGCGCCGAGCTTGTCGGCCAGCGGATCCAGGATCTTGAAATTCTCGGCGCTGCCCAGGCCACGGCCGCCGGACACGACGACGCGGGCGCCGGCCAGTTCGGGACGGTCGCTCTTGGCGACTTCGCGGCCGACGAAGCTCGACAGGCCGGAATCGGCCACGGCGGCGACGTCTTCCACGGCAGCCGAGCCGCCCTGCGCGGCCACGGCGTCAAAGCCGGTGGTGCGCACGGTGATGACCTTGACCGGGTCGGCCGACTGCACGGTGGCGATGGCGTTGCCGGCGTAGATCGGGCGCTGGAAAGTGTCGGCGGATTCCACGCCGATGATGTCGGAGATCTGAGCCACGTCGAGCTTGGCAGCCACGCGCGGGGCGACGTTCTTGCCCGAGGCGGTGGCCGGGAACAGGATGTGGCTGTAGCCGGAGGCCACGGCCAGCACCTGGGCGGCGACGTTCTCGGCCAGGCCGTCGGCCAGTTGCGGCGCGTCGGCCAGCAGCACCTTGGACACGCCAGCCGCCTGCGCGGCCTGGTCGGCCACGGCACGGGCATTGGCGCCGGCGACCAGCACGTGGACGTCGCCTCCGATCTTGGCGGCGGCGGCGACGGCGTTCAGGGTTGCGCCCTTGAGCTGGGCGTTATCGTGTTCGGCAATAACCAGCGTCGTCATCTCAAACCACCTTCGCTTCGTTCTTGAGTTTGTCCACCAGGGCCGCGACATCGGCCACCTTGATGCCGGCCTTGCGGGCCGGCGGCTCGCTGACCTTGAGCGTCTTCAGGCGCGGCGCCGGATCGACACCCAGTTCTTCCGGGGTGACGGTGTCCAGCTGCTTCTTCTTGGCCTTCATGATGTTCGGCAGCGTGACGTAACGCGGCTCGTTCAGGCGCAGGTCGGTGGTGATGATGGCCGGCAGCTTGAGCGTCAGCGTTTCCAGGCCGCCGTCGACTTCGCGCGTGACCGTGGCCTTGCCATCGGCCAGCTCGACCTTGCTGGCGAACGTGGCTTGCGGCCAGTCCAGCAGCGCGGCCAGCATCTGGCCGGTCTGGTTGGCGTCGTCGTCGATGGCCTGCTTGCCCAGGATCACCAGTTGCGGCTGTTCCTTGTCGACGAGGGCCTTGAGCAGCTTGGCCACGGCCAGCGGTTGCAGTTCGGCGTCGGTCTGGACCAGCACGCCACGGTCGGCGCCGATGGCCATTGCGGTGCGCAGGGTTTCCTGGCATTGCGCAACGCCGCAAGAAACCGCCACGACTTCGGCCACGGCGCCCTTTTCCTTCAGGCGGGTGGCTTCCTCGACGGCGATCTCGTCAAAGGGGTTCATCGACATCTTCACATTGGCGATATCCACGCCGGTCTGATCAGACTTGACGCGCACCTTGACGTTGTAGTCAACGACGCGCTTGACAGGTACCAACACCTTCATCCCGCTGCCTCCAAATGGAAATAAATTCCCGGCGGATCAACGACCCGCCGGGATCGCATTGCACAATTTTTTCCTGATTCTACAGCTTCGCCAGCGCCCGTATATGGGCCACGACGCTGCGCCCCAGGGCGGACAGGTTGTAACCGCCCTCGAGCGTGCTGACGATGCGCCCCTGGCAATGGCGTTCCGCCACCTCCACGAGCTGCTCGGTGATCCATGCATAGTCGGCCTCCACCAGCCCCATTTGACCCATGTCGTCCTCGCGGTGGGCATCGAAACCGGCCGAAATCAGAATAAGTTCCGGGCGGTGCGCCTCCAGCCGTGGCAGCCAGGTGTCCGTGACGATGGCACGGACAGCAGCGCCCGCCGTATAGGCGGCTACAGGCACGTTGACCATGTTGGCCGCCGGATGTTCGGTGCCGCTGTTGGGAAAGAAGGGATGCTGGAAAATGCTGCACATCAGCACCCGCTCATCGCCCGCGAAGACGTCCTCGGTGCCGTTACCGTGGTGCACGTCGAAATCGACGATCGCCACCCGCGACAGGCCGTGGAAGTCCATGGCGTGGCGGGCCGCGATGGCCACGTTGTTCAGGAAGCAGAAGCCCATCGCCTGCGTGCGGCAGGCATGGTGCCCGGGCGGACGCACCGCACAAAAAGCCGTGCGGGCCTCGCCGCCGATCACCGCGTCGACCGCCGCCACCCCTGCGCCGGCAGCGTACAGCGCGGCCTCGTAGGTATGCGGATTCATCAGGGTGTCGGGATCTATCGGGTAATACCCTTGCTCGGGCGTATGTCCGCGCAAATCGTCCAGATACTGGACAGTGTGCACCCGCAGCAAGTCATGGCGCGACGCCTGCGGCGCCTGCCGGTCATCCAGATAGGGCATCAGGCCGCTGGCAAGCAATTGGTCGGAAATGGCGTCCAGCCTCTGCGGGCTCTCCGGATGCCAACTGCCCATTTCATGCAAGCGGCATGCCGGGTGGGTAAGATACATGGTCTCCATAAGGAAGATTATGTTCACCTGTCGGCGATTACTGCAACTCGGCACCTTGTCGGCCCTCCTGGCCGGCTGTTCCACCACCGCTCCCACCGCCTCGAATCCCTCCGCCGTCCAGGCCCCCGCGGCCACCGCCGGCAACCCCGCCCCCATCCGCATCGGACCCGCGGCGCCGCCCCCCGGCCCCGAACTGGCGGACGACGGCCCGGCCGCCCTCACCCCCAGCGGCGTCCTGCGCCCCGAGGTGCGCAGCTTCGTCGAAAGCCTGGCCGTCGAACGCAATCTGCCGCTGCAGCCGATGGTCTCGGCGCTCGAAAGCACGCGCTACAACGCCACCGTGGCGCGCCTGATCGCGCCGTCACCGCCGGGGAAAAAGATCTGGCGCAGCTGGCTGACCTACCGCTCGCGCTTCGTCGAGCCCAAGCGCATCGGCTGGGGCGTGGAGTTCTACAACGAGCATCGCGACCAACTCAACCAGGCCGCGCAGCGCTTTGGCGTGCCGGCGCCGATCATCGCCTCGATCATCGGCGTTGAAACGCTCTATGGCCGCAACATGGGCAATTTCCGCGTGCTGGACGCGCTGACCACGCTGGCCTTCGATTATCCGGACCCGGCCAAGCCCGAGCGCGCCACCATGTTCCGAGGCCAACTGGCCGACTTCCTGACGCTGGCCATGACCGGCAAGCTCGACCTCGAAACGCGTGGCTCCTACGCCGGCGCCATCGGCATGCCGCAATTCATGCCCACCAGCATCAAACACTACGCGGTGGACGGCGACGGCAGCGGCCATATCGACCTGACCAACAACACCCGCGACGCCATCATGTCGGTCGGCAGCTTCCTGTCGCAGCACGGCTGGCAACGCGGACTGCCGGTATTCGCGCCGGTGACGTTGCCGGCCGATCCCACCGCGCTGGTGGACGGCGGCCTGGAACCCAAGCAGACCTGGGGCACCCTGACAGCGGCCGGCGCGCGCCTGCAGCCCGGCGCCTCGGCCAACGGCTGGGGCAGCCAGCCCATGGGCGTGGTCGATCTGGTGGAAGAAGCCCGCGGCACCGCGCAATACCGCGTCGGCACGCCCAACTTCTTCGCGCTGACGAAGTACAACCGCAGCTACTTCTACGCCACTGCCGTGGCAGATCTGGCCAGCGAAATCGAGGCGCGCGTCGGCCGCTGAGGGGCCGGTGCCCGCCGCGCCCGCGCCGCCGCAGGCTTCATACCGTGGCCACCGGCGTGGCGGGCGAACCCACCGCGCCCGGCAGGTTCAGCGGCGGCGCGGTCAGGAGGAAGCGGCTGCGGCCGTTGGCGGTCAGCCAGCGGGCCAGCGCGCCCAGATACCACATCTCGCCGATCGGCAGGCCGAGCTTGAAGATGCAGTGGTGGTGCAGCGGCAATGCCGCGCAGCACGCGTTCGGCTTCTGCGTCGGGTAGATCTCCAGCGCGTGGTTGTCCGACGCCATGGCGGCCACCTTGGAATCGGTGATCCACTGCAGCAGCTTCTCGTCGCTGCCATCCAGCCCGGCGCAGATCTCGTGCAGGGTGTGGTGGTCCGGCTGGCGCTGCTTTTCCAGCAGCGCATCGCCGAATTCGGTATGGAACAGCACGATATCGCCCTGCTCGATCTCGATGCCATCGGCCTCGATGATGCGCATCAGATCGTCGTAGCCCACCGACTTCTGCTCGCGGCCATAATGCCGGGCCAGGTCCACCATGACGCCACGGCTCTGCAGGCAGGATTCAGCCAGGTGGGTGATGTCCAGTTTCTTGGCATGGGAGGCGCCGCCACGCCCCAGGTCGGTCTTGGCGAAGCCATTGTCGACGTCGTAGTCCACCGGGCCGACCACGTGTTCGTTGGGACGGTAGCCGTTGTAGTAGACGCGCTCGGGCAGGCCATCGCCATTGGCGTCGAACAAGGCGCCCACGTGCGCCAGCGAATCCCACTGGGTCGAGTACTGCAGGCTCATCTCGACGATGTCGTCGCTCAGCACATCGACGCATCCCGGACGCAGGCGGCCCAGCGGAAAGTTCAGGTACTGGTCGCCGTCGCGCTCGGTCGGCCGCAGCTTGGGCGGATGGCGGCGCACATTGACGCCGTTGCCGCCGGGATAGTCCAGCGGCAGCGACAGACAGAAGCTCAGGCCCTCGCGGACTTCCTGGATTCCCTTCATCACGTTCGCGGGAGTGATGTAATTCAGGCAACCCCGTTGGTCATCAGGGCCGAAGTCTCCCCAGTTCGATCCCTCGGGACGGTTCTTCCATCTCATGTGGCGCGGCTCCTTGGCCATGAATTAAGAATTTGACACAAATTTATCACATATAGGATAATAACATCATGGATGTGAAAACAGCCGCATGAGTCCTGGATGTTCTGAACCTCTTCGCCGAGGCGCAGAAGCCATTGCTGTACAGCGAGATCGCCGCGCAGATGGAGATTCCGCTGTCCAGTTGCCATGGTCTGCTCAAGACCATGGTGGCGCGCGGCTATCTGTACGAGATCGGCAAGAAGCACGGCTACTACCCGACGCAGAAGCTGATCCACGTCGCCACCCTGATCTGTCGCAGCGATCCGCTGAACGCCGTGATCGAACCGGTGCTGGCGCGGGTGCGCGACATCACCGGCGAGACCGCCCTGCTGGCCAAGCTTGCAGACGACAAGGTCGTGTACCTGATCGTCGCCGAGTCCAAGCAGACCATCCGCTTCTCGCATCAGCCCGGCGGATTCAAGGCGGTGCACGCCACCAGCTCGGGCAAGGCCCTGCTTTCGGTGCTGTCCGAGGACGAGCGCCAGAAATGGTTCAAGACCTATCCCGGCTTCGCCTCGTACACCGAAACCACCCTGACCAGCCAGGCCGCGTTCGAGCGCGACCTGCAGGCCGGCATCCAGCGCGGCTGGCAACGTTCCCTGGGCGAAAACGTCGAGGACGTGATGTCCATCTCGCTCGGGTTCCGCGCCTATGAACAACCCTTCGCCATCGTGGTGGCCGGCCCCCTGGGGCGCATGCAGAAGAACGAAGCCACCACTGGCCAGCAACTGAAAGAGGTCAAGGCGCTGCTGTACGCGGCCCTGCCCTCGGCCAACCTCACCTTTGTAGGAGAAGACAGCAGATGAACAAGCGCACTTTGCTCGCCGCGGCATGCTCGGCGATCGCCATAGGGGCCCTGCCGCTGGCTGGCGCACAGGCGCAGGACGCCTATCCCGACAAGCCGATCCGCGTAATCATGCCGTGGGCCGCGGGTGGCCCGACCGACGTGGTGGGCCGCGTGATCGCGGTGCGCATGGGTGAAATCCTGGGCCAGCCGCTGGTGATCGAAAGCCGTCCCGGCGCCAGCGGCACCATCGGCGCCGCCCAGGTCGCGCGCGCGCCGGCCGATGGCTACACCGTGCTGATGAACCCGTCGGTGCAGGGCATCTACCCCGCCCAGTTCAAGAGCCTGACTTTCGACCCGATCAAGGATTTCCGCATGGTCGGCGTGCTGGGCACGGTGCCGATGGTGGCCGTGGTGCCGCCCGACTCCAAGTTCAAGACCTTCGGTGAGCTGATCGCGCAGGCCAAGGCCCAGCCGGGTTCGCTTAGTTTTGCCTCGCCCGGCGTGGCCACGCTGCCGCACCTGGCCGGTGAGCTGATCAACACCACCACCAAGGCCTCCATCTCGCACGTCGGCTACCGCGGCAGCAGCCCGGCCCTGACCGACGTCGCCGGCGGCCACGTCGACCTGATGTACGCACCGCTGGCGCCCGCCCTGCCCCTGATCCAGAGCGGCAAGGTGCGCCCGATCGCCGTCACCACCAAGACCCGCCTGGCCGAGCTGCCCGACGTCCCGACCATCGCCGAGAATGGCCTGCCCGGCTTCGACATCGTCACCTGGTACGGCATGTGGGTGCCCAAGGACACGCCCGAACCCATCATCGCCAAGCTCAACAAGGCCATGATCGAGGCGTCGCAATCGCCCAAGGTGGTCGAGGCGCTGAAATCGCAAGGCACCCTGCCCAGCACCATGAGCTACCAGGAAGCCGAAGCCTTCAACCTGGCCGAAAGCGCACGCTGGATCAAGGTGATGAAGGACGCCAACATCCAGCCCGAATAAGGACTGGACGGGCGCGGCGCCGCGCGATCGGGCCCGCAACGCAAACGCCCCACGCTCCGGATGGCATCCGGGACGTGGGGCGTTTTTCCTGGGGCGAAGCGGCCCCGTGCAAGGCGTCAGTTGTTGAAGACGCCCGTGGACAGGTAGCGGTCGCCGCGGTCGCAGACGATGAAGACGATGGTCGCGTCGTTCACGCGCTCGGCCACGCGCAGGGCGGCGACCAGCGCGCCGGCCGACGAAATGCCGCCGAAGATGCCCTCTTCAGCCGCCAGGCGGCGCGCCATGGCTTCGGCCTCGGCCTGCTCGATGGACTCGTAGGCGTCCACGCGGCTGCGGTCGAAGATCTTGGGCAGGTAGGCTTCCGGCCATTTGCGGATGCCGGGAATCGATGACCCCTCGGCCGGTTGCGCGCCCACCACCTGCACCGCCGGATTACGCGACTTCAGATAGGTGGACACGCCCATGATGGTGCCGGTCGTGCCCATGGCGCTGACGAAGTGCGTGACGCGGCCGTCGGTCTGGGTCCAGATTTCCGGGCCGGTCGTCTCGACGTGGGCGCGCGGATTATCCGGATTGGCGAACTGGTCCAGCACCACGCCGCGCCCATCGGCCTGCATTTCCGTGGCCAGGTCGCGGGCGTATTCCATGCCGCCCTTGTCGGCCGGCGTAAGGATCAGCTCGGCGCCATAGGCCGTCATGGCGGCGCGGCGCTCCACCGACAGGTTGTCGGGCATGATAAGGATCATGCGGTAGCCGCGCATGGCGGCGGCCATGGCCAGCGCGATACCCGTGTTGCCGCTGGTCGCCTCGATCAGTGTGTCGCCCGGCTTGATGTCGCCGCGCTCCTCGGCATGCTTGATCATGGAGAGCGCCGGCCGGTCCTTCACCGAGCCGGCCGGATTGTTGCCTTCCAGCTTGGCCAGGATAACGTTGCCGCGCGCCGCGCCTGCGGCGCCGGGAATGCGCTGCAGGCGCACCAACGGCGTGTTGCCGACGGTCTGCTCGATAGTGGGATAGGTAGTAGTCATGGGGCCGATGATAACCCCGCCCGGCGCGACGCGTCGCCAAAAGCCGCGCTCGCGCCAGGGGTTCCGTGCCTGGCGGCGCCAGCCCCGCCAGGCGCCGGGCAAGGCCCGAATCCGCCCCGGCCATGGCGGCGGACATGGCAACGCAGGCAGGCCGAGGCGGCGCCGGTCAAGGCCGGGTTGGCGCGGCGGGCTTGCCCGCCTGGGCCGCGCCGGGCCTGGCCCCGACACCCGCGGGGGCGCCCTTGGCGGCGCCCGCCCCTGCCGCGGACCGGGCCGACGCCGGGACCGCCGGTTTCGCGCCCGCGGCCTTCGGCTCGGCGCCGGCCGCGCCAACCGTCAGGCCGGCGGCCCCCAGGGCCTCCGCCTTCTTCTGGCTGATGCCGCGTACCCGGTCGGCCAGGTCCTGCAGCGATTCATACTTGCCGGCGCGGTCGCGTTCGCTGACGATGATCTGCGCCGTGCGCGGCCCGATGCCGCGGATGCCCTCGAGCTGCTGCACGGTGGCATCGTTCAGATCCAGCGCCTGCGCCGGCGCGTGCGCCACGCCGACGACCAGCAGGGCCGCACCCAGCGCCTGGCGCAACACCGGCGTACCGCGCCGCGCGGCGACGGGTCGTTGACGGCGCCACGGCAGCGCGGGCAGGCGGCGGGCAACGGTGGAATGGAGGAAGGGATTCATGGACAGGTCTCCGGAAAAGGCGTGGCGCAACGGTTGCCGCGCCACCTCCGGATCATGGCCCGCGCGCCGCGCCCGGCGGTTGCGCTGTGCATGGATTGATCCACCTCGGCAACTGCGTAGGCCAAAAAAAGCCGCCTCGGAAGGCGGCTCTGTTTCAAGTCGGCACGGCCACAGGCCGGCGGCGGCCGTTATCGGCCTACTTGCGCGCGCGCCAGTAGCGCACGTACTCGGCCACGCCGGTCTGCACGTCGCGCATGGGGGCGGTAAAGCCCGCCGCGCGCAGGCGGCTGACGTCGGCCTGGGTGTAGCTCTGGTAACGGCCCTTGAGGTCATCCGGGAACGGGATGTAACGAATCAGGTCCAGCTCGACCAACTGGGCCAGCGTCAACTGCGCCTCGCCGCGTTCGGCGCGCAGCGTATTCACCACCGCCGCGGCGACGTCGTTGAACGGCTGGGCCCGGCCCGTGCCGCAATTGAACACGCCCGACTGCTCCGGATGGTCCAGGAAGTGCAGATTGACCGCCACCACGTCCTCGACCGAGATGAAGTCGCGGCTCTGGCCGCCGTCCACATAGCCATCCCAGCCGGCGAACAGGCGCACGTGGCCGTGTTCCAGGAACTGGTTCATGTTGTGGAAGGCCACCGAGGCCATGCGGCCCTTGTGCTGCTCGTGCGGACCGTAGACGTTGAAGTAGCGCAAGCCGACAACCTGGGCGGTCAGGGAGTCCATGCGCTTGCGCAGCACTTGGTCGAACAGCAGTTTGGAATAGCCGTAGACGTTCAGCGGGCCTTCGTTGGCCGGATCTTCCACGTAGATCGATGAACCGCCGTAGACAGCGGCCGACGAGGCATACAGGAAAGGAATGCGGCGCGCCTGACAGAATTCGAACAATTCCAGCGTGACGCGGTAGTTGTTGTCGAGCATGTAGCGGCCGTTGCGCTCGGTGGTGTCCGAGCAGGCGCCCTGATGCAGAACGGCGCGGATCTGCGGCAGGCTGCCATCGGCGACGCGGCGGCGAAAGTCGTCCTTGTCCAGGTAGTCGGCGATCTTGCAGTCCACGAGATTGACGAACTTGTCGCCCTCGGTCAGGTCATCGACCGCGATGATGTCTTCGATGCCACGGCGATTGAGGCCGCGAACCAGGTTGCTGCCAATGAAGCCCGCGGCTCCGGTAACGACGATCATGAGAGTTCTCCTGCCAGTTCGGCGGCGGTGACGACGGACGTGCCCAGCTTGCCCACGGCGATGCCGCCGGCCCGGTTGGCCCAGCCCATGGCATCCGCCCACGGCAGGCCGATGGCGCGCGAGACGGCCAGCGTCGCCAGCACGGTATCGCCCGCGCCGGACACATCGAACACCTCATGCGCCTGCGCGTCGATGTGCTCGCGGCCCGTGTCGGTAAACAAAGTCATGCCCTGCTCGGAACGCGTCACCAGCAAGGCTTCCAGGTCCAGATCGGCGCGCAGGCGTTGCGCCCGATCGGTCAGTTCGGATTCGGAATTCCAGCGGCCGACGGCCTGCTGCATTTCGGAACGGTTGGGCGTGACCAGCGTGGCGCCGCGATAGCGCGAATAGTCATCGCCCTTGGGATCGACCAGCACCGGGATGCCGGCGCTGCGGGCCAGCGCGATCAGCGACTCGACCCGCGTCAGCACGCCCTTGGCGTAATCCGACAGCACCACGATGTCGTGGTTGGCCAGGTGGCGCGCCAGCGCGGCATCGATGCTGTCGAGCGCTTCCTGCGCCGGATGCTGCTCGAAGTCGACGCGCAGCAACTGCTGCTGGCGGCCCAGCACGCGCATCTTCAGCGTGGTGTGCAGGCTCAGGTCGGTGATCAGGTCGGCCTGGATGCCGGCCTCGGCGGCCAGGCGGCGCACGCTGTCGCCGGCCTCGTCCTCGCCCAGCACGCCCACCAGCGTGACATGGCCGCCCAGCGCGGCGACGTTGCGCGCCACGTTGGCGGCGCCGCCCAGGCGGTCCTCGCGGCGCGCGACGCGCACCACCGGCACCGGCGCCTCGGGCGAAATACGCTCCACCTCGCCAAACCAGTAACGGTCCAGCATGACATCGCCCACCACGAGCACGCGGCTATGCGAAATGGATTCGGCGGGAAATTGGCTCATTCAAGTTCTTCCAGACGACGCGGCGCGTAGGTTTCCCAGGCATTGCAGCCAGGACATTGCCAGTAGAAACGGCGCGCTTGAAAACCGCAGCTCCGGCACGCGTAGCGGTCCAGTCGTTGCGTATGCTTGTGGATCAGGCTGCGCAGCAGCGTGAGGTCGGCCCCGGGCACGGGGCCCTGTTCGGTGGCGCCTTCCGCGTTGGCCAGTTCGGCCTCCAGCAGCCGGTCCAGGCCGAGCAGCGAGGGATGGCTGCGCAGCGCGCCGCGGGCGAACGCCCAGGCCGGCGCCGAGCCTTGCTGCACGCGCAGCTCGCGGAACACGACATTGAACAGGTCGAGCGAGGCATGGCGGGCGTACTGGCGCTGCAGCAACTCCAGCCCGGCCTCGGCCTGGCCCGCGGCGCGGTAGTTGGCCAGCAACTGCTCGGCCACCAGGCCGGCGTACTCGGGGGCGTCGGTCATGACCGACTCCAGGTACAGGCGCTCGCGCTTGGGATCCTGCTCGATCAGCGCCAGGCGCGCGCGCAGCATCGCGGTGCGCACCATGGCGCCCTTGCTCGACATGCCGGCATCCGCGGTCGACAGGGCGTGATCGGCGGCATCCAGGGCGGCGTGCGCGGCATCGACATTGGGCGGCTTGGCGGCCAGTGCGGTCGCGGCCTGCTCGCAGTAGTAATGCACGATCTGCGGCACCGGCTCGTCGACCAGGCCATGCAGCGTCTTGACGGCCTCGATGGCGCGCGGCCAGTCGTGCTCGGATTCGTAGATGCGGATCAGCGAGCGCAGCGCCGGCAAGGCATAGCGGGTGTCCTTGAGCTGCTCGAAGCCGCTTTCGGCGCGGTCGAGCATGCCGGCCTTGAGGAAATCCTGCGCCAGTTCATGCTGGGCGTGCTCGCGCTCGGCGGCGGGCAGGTCGGAACGGTTCAGCAGGCTCTGGTGCACGCGGATGGCGCGCTCCATTTCACCGCGGCGGCGGAACAGGCTGCCCAGCGCGAAGTGCAGTTCGGTCGTCTCGGGATCGAGCTTGGCCACCTCGACGAACGCGTCGATGGCGCGGTCGGGCTGCTCATTGAGCAGGAAGTTCAGGCCCCGGAAATACGAATCGGGCAGGCTGCGGGTCTCCCGCAGCATCTGCCGGATGTCGAAGCGCGCGGCCAACCAGCCCAGCGCGAACAACACCGGCACGAATATCAACCACCAAGGTTCAAAATCCACTATGCGGGCTCTTGCGTAGATTCAATGCGGAAAAGAAAGGCCTGCGGATGGCGCGGCGCCGTCACAGCGGCGACATCGGGGCGACGGCTTCCGGCGGCACGGCCGGCGTGGTGCCGGCCACGGCGGCCTGCACGCGGTCGAGTTCGCGGCGCAGGCGGATGGCCTCGCGGCGGCGGCGCATGGCGGCGGGCACGGTCAGCAGCAGGCCGAACAGGGCGCCGACCACGAACACCACCAGCATGACGACGATCAGCGGCACGTCCTGCACCACGTAATCGGCATAGAACTTCACGGCGACGGGATCGGTGTTCTTCAACGCGAACATCAATACCGCCACGAACACGAGCAATCGCAGGGCCCAGACAAGGTAGCGCATGACGCATGCTCCTAAGAATTCGAGAGGGTCAATTGTAAGCGACCTCCACACCTCGTGTATCGACCATCAAAGGCACGCCTTCGATGGTCGCCAAGCCTGCTGGCGGGAAGCCCAAAAACAAAGCCCCTTGATTGCTCAAGGGGCTTTGCTCGCGGTCCGATCCGCCCGAAGGCGGCCTGCTGGCCGTGCCGTCAATGCATGGCGTGCAAGCCAGCCATGGACGGCATCGGTTCGCTCGATCCAGAGGATTGAGCGTCCTCGTCGTTGCCGCCGACCAAGTCCACCCGCTCGCGCAATTCCTTGCCCGCCTTGAAATGCGGCACCTGTTTACCAGGCACCAGCACTTGTTCGCCGGATTTCGGGTTGCGGCCGATGCGGGGAGACCGCTGCGACAGCGAGAAGCTGCCAAAACCGCGGATTTCGATGCGTTGGCCCGAGGCCAGGGCCTGGGTCATCGCATCGAGCACGGTCTTGACCGCGTAATCGGTGTCGCGGGCGGCCAGCTGAGGATAGCGGGCCGCCAAGGCGGCGATCAGCTCCGACTTGGTCACGAATTAACCGTCGTTGCGCTGTTGGTCCAGCTTGGCCTTCAGCAGCGCGCCGAGGTTGGTGGTGCCGGACGAAGCGCTGGCGTCGGACATGCGCTGGATCGTTTCGGCGGTTTCGGCGTTGTCGCGGGCCTTGATCGACAGTTGGATCGAACGCGTCTTGCGGTCGATGTTGACGATCATGGCTTCGATGTTCTCGCCGGCGGTCAGCACGGTGGTGGCATCTTCGACGCGGCCCGAGGAGATCTCGGAAGCGCGCAGGTAGCCTTCGACGTCCACGGACAACGTCACGACGGCGCCCTTGGCTTCGACCGACTTGATGGTGCCCGGAACCACGGCGCCCTTGTCGAACGTGGCAACGAAGTTGTTGAAGGGGTCGCCTTCCAGCTGCTTGATGCCCAGCGAGATGCGTTCCTTGTCGGTATCGATGCCCAGGACCACGGCTTCGATCTCGTCGCCCTTCTTGAAGTTGCGCACGGCTTCTTCGCCGGTTTCCGTCCACGACAGGTCGGACAGGTGAACCAGGCCATCGATGCCGCCGGGCAGGCCGACGAACACGCCGAAGTCGGTGATCGACTTGATGGCGCCGCGGACCTTGTCACCACGCTTGAAGTTGGTGGCGAACTCTTCCCACGGGTTCTGGCGGCACTGCTTCATGCCCAGCGAGATGCGACGACGGTCTTCGTCGATTTCCAGGACCATGACTTCGACTTCTTCGCCCAGGGTCACGACCTTGCGCGGATCGACGTTCTTGTTGGTCCAGTCCATTTCGGAGACGTGCACCAGGCCTTCGATGCCGGCTTCGACTTCAACGAACGCGCCGTAGTCGGTCAGGTTGGTGACCTTGCCGAACAGGCGGGTGCCTTGCGGGTAGCGGCGAGCCAGGCCCACCCACGGATCTTCGCCCAGTTGCTTGACGCCCAGCGAGACGCGGCTCTTTTCCTGGTCGAACTTGAGGACCTTGGCTTCGACTTCCTGACCCACTTGCAGGACTTCGGACGGGTGACGCACACGGCGCCAGGCCATGTCGGTGATGTGCAGCAGGCCGTCGATGCCGCCCAGGTCCACGAACGCGCCGTAGTCGGTGATGTTCTTGACCACGCCCTTGACCACCGCACCTTCGTGCAGGGTTTCGAGCAGCTTCTGGCGCTCTTCGCCCATGCTGGCTTCCAGCACCTGGCGACGCGACAGCACGACGTTGTTGCGCTTGCGGTCGAGCTTGATGACCTTGAATTCGAGGGTCTTGCCTTCGTACGGGGTGGTGTCCTTGACCGGACGCAGGTCCACCAGCGAACCCGGCAGGAACGCGCGGATGCCGTTGGTCATGACGGTCAGGCCGCCCTTGACCTTGCCGGTGATGGTGCCGGTGACCAGCTCGCCGTTTTCCAGGGCCTTTTCCAGTTGCAGCCAGGCCGACAGGCGCTTGGCGCGGTCACGCGACAGGATGGTGTCGCCGTAGCCGTTTTCCAGGGAATCGATGGCCACCGAGACGAAATCGCCGGGTTGCACTTCGAGCTCGCCCTGGTCATTCAGGAACTCTTCCAGGGGGATCAGCGCTTCGGACTTCAGGCCGGCGTTGACGACGACGAAGTTGTGGTCGACGCGCACGACTTCGGCGCTGATGACCTCGCCGGACTTCATGTCCTGGCTCTTGAGGCTCTGGGCGAAAAGGTCGGCGAAGCTTTCGCCGCCGGTGGCGGTAGTGGAAACGGAAGACATGGGGTTGAAATCCATTGGGCCGAAATGGCCGTTAAAAACACACCGCAGCGGATTGCCCGCCACAGTGGAGTCAAAATACCTGCCTGCCGGTTTGCCCTTGCGGGGTGTCCCGTGGGGGTGTCGCCTGGCCAGGACAGGGCCGATAAAAAAAACGATTGGCGGGGGGCTGCCCGATCAGTCGGTCGGGCGGGCCTGCCAGAGATCCAGTATTGCCTGCACGGTTTCCGCAATCGTCAGATTCGACGAATCCAGCACGTGTGCATCCGCTGCGGGAGCAAGCGGCGCCGTGGCGCGTTGCGTGTCGCGGGCATCCCGCTCACGCATGTCCCGCAAAAGGTCGTCTAGATTAGCAGAAATTCCCTTTTCGATCAACTGCTTACGCCGCCGCTCAGCCCGTGCGACCACGTCGGCCACCAGGAACACCTTCAGGGACGCATCAGGGAACACCACCGTGCCCATGTCGCGGCCGTCCGCCACCAGCCCGGGAGGCAGGCGAAAGGCGCGCTGGCGCTCGAGCAGTGCCTGCCGCACGCCGGGGAACGCGGCCACGCGCGAAGCGAAATTGCCAACAGCCTCGCGGCGGATCTCATGGCCGACATCGGCGCCTTCCAGGTAGACATGAGGGCCGTCGAAACGCACGTCCAGCGTCTCGGCCACGCGAGCCACGGCGGGCTCGTCGGCCGCGTCGACGCCCCGGTTGATCGCAGCCAGGGCGGTCAGCCGGTAGAGCGCGCCGCTGTCGAGCACCGCCCAGCCCAGCGCCTTGGCGACGCGGTGGGCGACGGTGCCCTTGCCCGAGGCGGTCGGGCCGTCGATGGTGATGACGGGAGCAGCGGAAGTCACGATCGGATCAGTCGAAGTCATGTAGGGAAAATGGGCCGGAGCCCGTGGTCGCTACGCCGACACCAGGCCGGCGTAGACATCAAAGTAACCCGGGAACGTCTTGCTGACGCAACCCGGATCCAGAATGCGCACCGCCGCCGGGCCGAACGCGGCCAGCGAAAAGCACATCGCCATGCGGTGGTCGTCCCAGGTGCCAATGTGCGCATCGCGCCAGCCCCCCTCAGCGGGTGGCGTCACGCTCAGCCAATCCGGCCCCGACTCCACCCGTGCGCCCAGCTTTTCCAGCTCGGTCTGCATGGCGTGGATGCGGTCGGTCTCCTTGACGCGCCAACTGCCGATGTTGCGCAGGCGGCAGGGGCCATCGGCGTACAGCGCCAACGCGGCGGCCGTCATGGCGGCGTCGGGAATCAGGTTGAAATCGGTGTCAAAGGCCTTCAGGCGACTGCCCTCGGCCACGCGCACGCCGGTCACTTCGATCCAGCCGTCGCCGTAGGTCACGCTGGCGCCCATGGCCGCCAGCGTGTCGGCGAATTTGACGTCGCCCTGGATGCTGTCGGCGCCCACGCCGGTCACCCGCAGCGGACCGCCGCCGATGGCGCCCAGCGCCAGGAAATACGACGCGGTGGAGGCATCGCCCTCGACCGCGATCCGGCCCGGGCTGCGGTAGCGGGCGCCGCCGGCGATGGTGAAGCGGCTCCAGCCGTCGCGCTGCACGGTCACGCCGAAACGCGCCATGAGGTTCAGGGTGATCTCGATGTAGGGCTTGGAGATCAGTTCGCCCAGCACCTCTATCACCACCGGCTGGCCGCTCTGGCCGGCCTGCAGCGGCGCGGCCATCAGCAAGGCGGTCAGGAACTGGCTGGAGACCGAACCCTGCACCTGCGTCACGGCCGGCGTCGCGATCTCGCCGCGGCCGATATGCAGCGGCGGGTAGCCAGGCTGCCCCAGGTAGTCGATGCGGGCGCCGAGCGCCTTGAGCGCATCGACCAGGTCGCCGATGGGACGCTCGTGCATGCGCGGCACGCCGGACAGGCGGTAGTCGCCGCCCATCAGCGCCAAGGCCGCCGTCAGCGGCCGGATGGCGGTGCCGGCGTTGCCCATGAACAGGTCGGCGCTGTCGACCGGAAAGCGGCTCACGCCGCGCACGGTGACGCGGCCCTCGGCCAGCTCGGACACCGCCACGCCCAACTGCCGCAGGGCAGCCAGCATCACGCGGGTGTCATCCGAATCCAGCAGCCCCGTGATGGCGGTCTCGCCCTCGGCGATGGCTGCCAGCAGCAACACGCGGTTGGAAATGCTCTTGGAGCCGGGCAAGGCCATGACGCCCTGCGCGCGCCGCACGCGCGGCAGATCCAGGAAAGGCAACGCGCCCATGTCGATTACTCCTTGCGCCAATTGCGGCGCGCCTGCGCCGCCGTGTCCAGCAATGCCAGCAAGGCCGCGCCGTCGCCGCCATCGATCGCGCGCTCGGCGCGGTCCAGCACGGCGCGCACGGCCGCCAGCTCCGCCAGCATGGCGTCGCGGTTGGATAGAAAGATATCGCGCCACATCTCGGGCGAACCCGCCGCGATGCGGGTGAAGTCGCGGAAGCCGCTGCCGGCCAGCGCCAGCCGCGTGGCGGCGTCCTCGGCGGTGGCGACCTGTTCCATGTACACCGACGACAGCAGGTGCGGCAGGTGGCTGACCGACGCCAGCACCCGGTCATGCGCGCCGGCCTCCATGTCGATCACTTGCGCGCCACAGGCCCGCCACGCATCGCGCACCAGGGCGATGGCGGCGGCACTATTCTCGGCCAGCGGCGTCAGGATGACGCAACGCCCCTGGTACAGGCCGGCATCGGCGGCATCGGGGCCGCTGCGCTCGGCGCCGGCGATGGGATGGCCCGGCACGAACTGGCCGATGCGCGCGCCCAGCGCCAGGCGGGCGGCATCGACCACCTCGGCCTTGGTGCTGCCGCCGTCGGTCAGCAGCGTCGCGTCACGCAGATGCGGCAGCATGCGCGCCAGCATGTCCTGCAGGCCGCCCACGGGCGTGGCCAGGAACACCAGGTCGGCGCGGGCGGCGGCCTCTTCGGCGCTGACAGCCTCGTCGATCAGGCCCAGCTCCACCGCGCGCGCCAGCGACGCGGCATTGCGGCCCACGCCCAGCACCCGTCCCACCTGCCCCGCCCGGCGCAAGGCCGCGGCGAAGGAACCGCCAATCAGGCCCACGCCGACGACGGCCAACACAGGAATCAGGGGGCCAGCGGCCCCCTGATTCGGCTTGGAGGAAGCGCCGTTCATTCGGACAGGATGGCGGTCAGCGCGTCGATGAAGCGGGCGTTTTCCTGCGGCAGGCCGATGGACACGCGCAGCCACTCGGGCAGGCCGTCGCCAGCCACGGGGCGCACGATCACGCCGCGCTTGAGCAGCGCCAGATTGATGCGCGGCGCATCGCCCACGTGCACCAGCACGAAGTTGCCGTAGCTGGGCACGTAGCGCAGCTTGAGGCGGTCGAAGGCTTCGCACAACTGCGCCTTGCCGGCCTTGTTGGACGTGTACGCCTGTTCCAGGTAGGCGGCATCGCCCAGCGCAGCCACGGCGGCGGCCTGCGCCAGCGTGTTGACGTTGAACGGCTGGCGCACGCGGTTGAGCAGGTCGGTCAGGGTCGGCTGCGCCACCGCGAAGCCCACGCGCAGGCCGGCCAGGCCGTAGGCCTTGGAGAAGGTGCGCGAGACAATCAGGTTGGGATAGCGGCGCACCAGCGCGGTGCTGTCGAACCGGAATTGCGGTTCCAGGTATTCGTTATAGGCCTCGTCCAGCACCACCGTGACGCGATCGCCGTGGGCGGCGTGGACGCGCTCCAGGAACGCGGCCACCTGCTCGCCCGGCACGAAGGTGCCGGTGGGGTTGTTGGGGTTGGCGATGAACAAGAGGCGCGTGTCGTCGGCGATGGCGTCGAACATGGCGTCCAGGTCATGGCCGTAGTCCTTGGCCGGCACCACGATGTGGCGCGCACCGCGGGCCTGCGTGGCCAGGCGATAGACCGCGAACGAATGCTGCGCGTAGACCGCCGACGTACCCGGCTCCAGCAATGCCAGCGCGGCGATTTCCAGGATGTCGTTGGAGCCGTTGCCCAGCGTGATCCAGTTCATCGGCACTTCGTAGCGCGCGGCCAGCGCGGCCTTCAGGTCGAAGCCGTTGGGGTCCGGATAGCGCGCCAGCGACTCGGCGGCGGCCAGCATGGCGGCGCGCGCCGACTGCGGCATGCCCAGCGGGTTCTCGTTGGAGGCCAGCTTGACGATCCCGGCCGGATCCAGCCCGAATTCGCGGGCCAGTTCCTCGATGGGCTTGCCTGCCTGGTAAGGCGCGATGGCGCTGACGTGCGCGGGAGCGGCGAGAGGCTTGGAAGTGTTGGTCATGGAGGACTCACGGCGCCGGGTAGGAACCCAGCACTTTCAGGTAGGCAACCTGCGCCCGCAGGGTATCCAGGGCGAGCGCGACATTCGGATCGTTGCGATGTCCCAGGACATCGACGTAGAAATAGTATTCCCACTCGCCGGTGCGGGCCGGGCGGGATTCGAAGCGCGTCATCGACACGCCGTTGGCCGCCAGCGGCGCCAGCATCTCGTAGACCGCGCCCGCGCGATTCGGCACCGCCAGGATCAGGCTGGTCTTGTCCTTGCCGCTGACCAGCGGCTCGATGTTGCCGATGGCCAGGAAGCGCGTGCGATTGTGCGGATCGTCCTGGATGCCGGCGCTGACGACCTGCAGGTTCCAGGCCGGCGCCGCCACCTCGCCGGCGATGGCGGCGATGGTCGGGTCGGACGCGGCCACGCGCGCGGCCTCGGAATTGCTGGCCGCGGCCACGCGTTCCAGGTCCGGGTAATTGCGTGTCAGCCAGCCCTGGCACTGGGCCAGCGCCTGCGGATGCGCGGAAATTGTCTTGATGCCGTCCATGTTGCCGGACTGCGACATCAGGCAATGGCGGATGACCAGCGAACGCTCGCCCAGGATGCGCAGCGGCGTGTTCAGCAGCAGGTCCAGGCTGCGGTTGACCGCGCCCTCGGTCGAGTTCTCGACCGGCACCATGCCGACGTCGGCCTGCCCCGCCTCGACGGCGCGGAAGACTTCGTCGAACGACACGCAGGGAAGCTTCTGCACGGCGTGGCCAAAATGCTCCAGCGCGGCCTGCTCGGAAAACGAGCCCTGCGGCCCGAGGTAGGCGACGGTCATGCCGCGCTCCAGGCCGCGACAGGCCGAAATGATCTCGGTCCAGACCGAGGCCACGCCGGCCGCCGGAAACGGACCGGGATTGAGTTGCTGCAGGCGCCGGATCACTTCGGCTTCACGTTCGGGACGCAGCACCGGACCGTCGGCGTGCGCGGCGTGCTTGACCTCGCCCACCTCCTGCGCGGCGCGGGCGCGCTGCGACAGCAAATCCAGGATTTGCGCATCGAGCGCGTCGATGCGGTCGCGCAAGGGGCGCAGCTTGCGCTGCAGATCGTCATCCATAGCGGCGCTCGAATTCCTTCAGGTACTCGACCAGCGCGGCCACGGCGGCCAGCGGCACGGCGTTGTAGATCGAGGCGCGCATGCCGCCCACGCTCTTGTGGCCCTTGAGCTGGGTCAGGCCGGCCGCGTCGGCGCCTTGCAGGAAGGCGTCGTTGAGCGATTCGTCGCGCAGCACGAACGGCACGTTCATGCGCGAGCGCACGGGGGCGTGGATCGGATTGCGATAGAAGCTGGTGCTATCAAGGTAGCCGTACAGCAGTTCGGCCTTGGCCTTGTTGGCCGCTTCCATGCCGGCCACGCCGCCATTGGCCTTGACCCACTTGAACACCAGCCCGGCGATGTAGATCGCGAAGGTCGGCGGCGTGTTGTAGCGCGAATGCTCGGCGGCCACGTTGGCGTAGTCGAACGCCGACGGGCAGATCGGCAGCGCGTGGCCGATCAGGTCGCGGCGGCAGATGGCCATGGTCACGCCGGCCGGGCCGGCGTTCTTCTGGGCGCCGGCGTACATCATGCCGCAGCGGCTGACGTCCATCGGACGCGACAGGAAATGCGAGGAAGCGTCGATCACCAGCGGCACGTCGGGCGCGCCGAGCGCGGCCGTGTCGGGCCAATCCAGGAACTCGACGCCGCCGATGGTTTCGTTGCTGCACAGGTGCAGGTACGCTGAATCCTTGCGCACCTTCCAGGTGTCGACCGGCGGCACCCAGGTGAACGGCGCCTGCTCGCGGCCGTCCAACTGTATCGCCTGACCGCTGGTGGCCGCGACCTGCGCGTCACCGTAGCGGCCGGCTTCCTTGTGGGAACGCGACGACCAGTGGCCGGTCACGACGAAGTCGGCCGCCGGCGTGCCGCGCCGTCCCATGAGATTCATGGGAACGATGGCGTTCTCCCCGGAACCTCCGCCCTGCATGAACATCACCGCGTAGTCGGGAGACAGGCCGAGCAGATCGCGCAGGTCGCTTTCCGCTTCGTCGCAGATCTGCACGAAGTGCTTGCCGCGATGGCTCATTTCCATCACGGACATGCCACTGCCGTGCCAGTCCAGCATTTCCGCAGCGGCTTGCTGCAGCACCACCTCGGGCAAGGCCGAGGGGCCTGCCGAGAAGTTCCAGGGGCGGGCCATTATTGCTCCGTAGGTTCCGTCGAATCCGTTGCAGCGGCGTCGCCGTTGCCCTCTTCCTGGCCATCGTCCAGGTCTTCGCTGTCATCGTCCGCGTCGCTCTCGACCACGCGGCGCACGCCGGACAGCGAGCTGCCGTCGTCGACGTTGATGAGGGTGACGCCCTGCGTGGCGCGGCCCATTTCGCGGATTTCCGCGACCCGGGTACGCACCAGCACGCCGCCGGTGGTGATCAGCATGATTTCATCCGAAGGCATCACCAGCACGGCGCCGACCACCTTGCCGTTGCGCGAGCTGGTCTGGATGGCGATCATGCCCTTGGTGCCACGGCCGTGGCGCGTGTATTCGGTGATCGGGGTGCGCTTGCCGTAGCCGTTTTCGGTGGCCGTCAGCACGCTCTGCGTTTCATCCCCGGCCACCAGCAGCGCAATCACGTTCTGCGTGTCCTCGAGCATCATGCCGCGCACGCCGCGGGCATTGCGGCCCATCGGGCGCACGTCGTTCTCGTCGAAGCGCACGGCCTTGCCGGCGTCCGAGAACAGCATGACGTCGTGCTTGCCGTCAGTGAGATCGGCGCCGATCAGGTAGTCGCCATCGTCCAGGTCGACCGCGATGATGCCGGCCTTGCGCGGGTTGGAGAAGTCGGACAGCGGGGTCTTCTTGACCGTGCCGCGCGAGGTCGCCATGAAGACGTAGTGGTCTTCGCTGAATTCCTTGACCGGCAGCACCACCGTGATCTTCTCGCCTTCGGCCAGCGGGAACATGTTGACGATCGGCTTGCCGCGCGAGTTGCGCGTGCCTTGCGGGACTTCCCAGACCTTGAGCCAGTAGACCCGGCCGCGGTTCGAGAAGCACAGCAGGAAGTCATGGGTGTTGGCGATGAACAACTGGTCGATCCAGTCGTTTTCCTTCATCGCCGTGGCCTGCTTGCCGCGGCCTCCGCGCTTCTGCGAGCGGTACTCGGACAGCGGCTGGCTCTTGATGTAGCCGCCGTGCGACAGCGTCACGACCATGTCGGTGGGCGTGATCAGGTCTTCGGTGTCGAGTTCGGTCGCGTTCAGCTCGATTTCCGAACGGCGCGTGTCCTTGGCGCCGGTGGAGAACTCGGCCTTGATGGCCTGCAGCTCTTCGCCGATGATGGTGGTGATGCGCTCGGGACGGGCCAGGATGTCCAGCAGGTCGGCGATGGCGGACATGACGTCCTTGTATTCGCCGACGATCTTGTCCTGCTCCAGGCCGGTCAGGCGCTGCAGGCGCATGTTCAGGATTTCCTGGGCCTGGGTGTCGCTCAGGCGGTACAAGCCGTCGCCCTGCAGGCCGAACTCGGCGCCCAGGTCGTCCGGACGGAAGGCCGCGCGGCCGCCCGGCGTGTCGCCGTCGGCGCGCGACAGCATTTCGCGCACCAGCGAGGAATCCCAGGACTTGGCCATCAGTTCCTGGCGCGCGACGGGAGGCGTCGGGGCGGCCTTGATGATGGCGATGAAGTCGTCGATGTTGGCCAGCGCCACGGCCAGGCCTTCCAGCACGTGGCCGCGCTCGCGGGCCTTGCGCAACTGGAACACGGTGCGGCGGGTGACCACTTCGCGGCGATGCTGCAGGAAGTAGTCGATCATCTGCTTCAGGTTGAGCAGGCGGGGCTGGCCGTCGACCAGCGCCACCAGGTTCATCCCGAAGGTGTCCTGCAGTTGCGTGTTCTTGTAGAGGTTGTTCAGCACCACCTCGGGCACTTCGCCGCGCTTGAGCTCGATCACCAGGCGCATGCCGTCCTTGTCGGACTCGTCGCGGATGTCGGAGATGCCTTCGATCTTCTTGTCGTTGACCAGCTCGGCGATGCGTTCCTGCAGCGTCTTCTTGTTGACCTGGTAAGGGATCGCGTCGACCACGATGGCCTGGCGGTTGCCCTTCTCCATGTCCTCGAAGTGGGTCTTGGCGCGCATGATGACGCGGCCGCGGCCGGTGCGGTAGCCTTCGCGCACCCCGGACATGCCATAGATGACGCCGCCCGTGGGGAAGTCCGGCGCCGGGATGATCTCCATGAGTTCATCGACCGAGCACGCCGGATTGCGCAGGCAGTAAAGGCAACCGTCGACCACTTCCTGGAGGTTGTGGGGCGGAATGTTGGTGGCCATGCCGACGGCGATGCCCGAGCTGCCGTTGACCAGCAGGTTCGGCAGGCGCGAGGGCAGCAGCAGGGGTTCCTGCTCGCTGCCATCGTAGTTGGGACCGAAGTCGACCGTTTCCTGGTCGATGTCCGCCAGCAGCTCGTGGGCGATCTTGGCCAGGCGGATTTCGGTGTAACGCATCGCCGCGGCGTTGTCGCCGTCGATGGAACCGAAGTTGCCCTGACCGTCGACCAGCATGTAGCGCATGGAGAAATCCTGCGCCATGCGGACGATGGTGTCGTAGACGGACTGGTCGCCGTGGGGATGGTACTTACCGATGACGTCCCCGACGATACGCGCGGACTTCTTATAGGCGCGGTTCCAGTCGTTGTTGAGCTCGTGCATCGCGTAGAGCACGCGCCGGTGGACGGGCTTGAGCCCGTCCCGCACATCCGGTAGCGCCCGCCCGACGATCACGCTCATCGCGTAATCGAGGTAACTGCGGCGCATCTCTTCTTCCAGCGATACCGGAAGCGTCTCCTTGGCAAAGGAATCCATATATATAACGACAGAATCGTGTAAGGAGGAACCCGGGCCGGGTAAACAGGAAATTCTATCATTCGATTGGGATCGCGGCCCCAAGGGCCCCGAGCGGCCATCGGCGCGGCCCCGCAACCGGATGTCGGCGGCAAGCGGCACCGGTGCGTTCGCCAAGGTCCCGCGAGCCTGTTGTCAAAAACCAACATGGCAAACGGATGGAGCGCGGAAAACGTCATATCCAGCACCAATGCGGCTGTCCAGGGAAGCCAAAGCCCCCCAAATGCCTTAAGATTGTTTCCAGCACGCAGGAAACCCAGTAGCTATTCCTTTGAACCAGCTCTTGGCGTTGCTATACTGGCCCCGTTTTCCTGATATGCGGCGGGGGTTCGCTGCGAGTCACTTATCCAGCTTCAAGCTCAACGAGGAGAAACATGAACAAACCCTCCAAATTCGCTCTGGCGCTCGCCTTCGCCGCCGTCACGGCCTCGGGTGTAGCCTCGGCCCAGACCTATCCCCAGACGGTGGACAACTGGCGCAATCCGTTCGGTAACGTTTGGAAGAACGGTACGAACGAACTGTGCTGGCGCGATGCGTTCTGGACCCCGGCCACCGGCATCCCCGGCTGCGACGGCGTTCCGGTTGCACAACAGAAGGCGAAGCCGGCCCCGATGGCGGCCAAGGTCGTGTTCAACGCTGACACGTTCTTCGACTTCGACAAGTCGACCCTGAAGCCAGAAGGCCGTCAACTGCTGGACCAAGTCGCCCAGCAAGCTCGCGGTATCGAGCTGGAAACCATCATCGCCGTCGGCCACACCGACTCGATCGGTACGGACGCCTACAACCAGAAGCTGTCCGAGCGCCGTGCCGCTTCGGTCAAGGCCTACCTGGTCAGCAAGGGCATCGATCCGAACCGTATCTACACGGAAGGCAAGGGTAAGAAGAACCCGATCGCTTCCAACAAGACGAAGGAAGGCCGCGCCCAGAACCGTCGCGTTGAAATCGAAATCGTGGGTAGCCGCAAGTAATTGCCGGACTAGCTACAATAAAGGGCCTCGCATCGCGAGGCCCTTTTTTTCGCCCGGCTTGCACTAATCCGGTGCAAACGCTCCGGCGCCCGCGGGCGCCGCCGACCCTCTATATATAGAGCCGTCTTATGCTGGACCGCCCATGAGCCCCCAAACCCACGATTCCGCCCAAGCCACCGTCAACGCAGACCAGGCCGAACTGGACAAGTTCGCCGCGCTGGCCAGCCGCTGGTGGGACCCCGAAAGCGAATTCAAGCCCCTGCACGCCATCAACCCCCTGCGTCTGGAATGGATCCAGGAAAGCGTGGGCAGCCTGGCGGGCAAGAAGGTGCTGGACGTCGGCTGCGGCGGCGGCATCCTGTCGGAAGCCATGGCCCGCGCGGGCGCCGAGGTCACCGGCATCGACCTGGCCGACAAGTCGCTCAAGATCGCCAAGCTCCACGGCCTCGAATCGGGCGTGAAGGTCGAGTACCGCAAGGTGCCGGTGGAACAACTGGCGGCCGAGCAGCCGGGCCAATTCGACGTGGTCACCTGCATGGAAATGCTGGAACACGTGCCGGACCCGGCCTCCATTGTGCGCGCCTGCGCGACGCTGACCAGGCCGGGCGGCTGGGTGTTCTTCTCGACCCTGAACCGCAATCCGAAGTCGTTCCTGTTCGCCATCATCGGCGCCGAATACGTGCTGCGCCTGCTGCCGCGCGGCACCCACACCTACGATATGTTCATCAAGCCGAGCGAACTGGCATCAGCCGCCCGCGGCGCCGGCCTGGAACCGGTGGGCATGCGCGGCATGGAATACAACCCGATCACGCAGATCTATTCGCTGACGTCCGACACCTCGGTCAACTACCTGATGGCTACCCGCAAATGAGCGCCCTGATCCTGTTTGATTTCGACGGCACGCTGGCCGACACCGCCCCCGACCTGGCCGCCGCCGCCAACCAGCAGCGCACCCGCCGGGGACTGGAACCCCTGCCCTACGAAACGCTGCGCCCGGTCGCGTCACAGGGCGCGCGCGGCCTGCTGCGCGTGGCGCTGGGGCTGAAGCCGGGCGATGAAGAATACGAGCCGACCCGCCTGCAATTCCTCGAAGACTACGCCGCCAGCTCCACCGTCCACAGCAAGCTGTTCCCGGGCATCGAGGCGCTGCTGGCCGATATCCGCCAGCGCGGCCTGTCTTGGGGCATCGTGACCAACAAGGTTACCTACCTGACCCTGCCGATCGTCGAACACCTGAACCTGACCCGCGACAGCGCCGTGCTGGTCTGCGGCGACACCACCGCCCACGCCAAGCCGCATCCCCTGCCGCTGCAGCATGCCGCGCGCGAGGCCGGTTTCGCCACCGACCGCTGCGTCTACGTCGGCGACGACCTGCGCGACATCCAGGCGGCGCACGCGGCCGGGATGCCGGCGGTCGCCGCCGCCTATGGATACGTCGGCGAAGAAGACAACATCAGCACCTGGGAAGCCGAGACCTGCGCCAACACCCCGGCCGAGCTGTGGGCGGCAATCGAGCCGCTGCTGCCGCGCGATCTGCGTTAAGGCGCCGTCATCCTCGCTGATCTCCCATGTCCCGCATCGCCGCCCAGCCTGGCGGCATGCGGGCCGGGATGACAGCGGCACGGCCGGATTAGTTGGCCTGACCGAACAATTTATCCGACTGAAAAGGGTTTATCCCCGGCCGCCGGTGAATTAAAGTGTCTTCAATGCAAGGCAATGCGGGTGCCTCCCGATTGCCTTTCCCGGCCAAAGCCGGGCGCCGCGCGGCGAAGCCCGCACGGCGACTCTCGTTACGCATCGACGGTTTGCCACCCTCATGCGCCCGCGCGCCGACGTCTCCCCGGCGCGCAACCTAGACCTTTTAGACCATCAATCCGTCCACCGCGCGTTGCCTCACAGCTTCGTGCGCACCTGGAATTGCCCATGCTTTTACCCATCCTGCTACTTTCGGCCGCCGGTTTCACCATCCTGACCACCGAATTCCTGATCGTCGGCCTGTTGCCCAGCCTGGCCCGCGATCTGGATGTCACGGTTTCCCAGGCCGGTCTGCTGGTGACACTTTTCGCCTTCACGGTGGCTGCCACCGGCCCCCTGCTGACCGCGCTGATGGCCAACATCGAGCGCAAACGACTGTTCATCAGCGTGCTGGCGCTGTTCGGCCTGTCCAACGCCCTGGCGGCGGCAGCGCCGAACATCTGGGTCATGGCCGTCGCCCGTTTCGTGCCGGCGCTGGCATTGCCGGTGTTCTGGTCGCTGGCCAGCGCCACCGCGGTGGAACTGGTGGGCCCCGCCCGCGCCGGCCGCGCCATCTCGATGGTGGCGTTCGGCATCGTCGCGGCGACGGTGTTCGGCATTCCCATTGGCGTGCTGATCTCCGACGCCTTCGGCTGGCGCGCGGCCTTCGGCGTGCTCTCGGCGGTGGCGTTCGCCAAGGCCCTGTTGCTGCTGCTGGCCTTCCCCAGCACCCGCATCCGCGCCGAAAACGTGAAACTGGTGACGCAACTGCGCATCCTGCGCAACCCGATCGTGGTGGGCCACGTGCTGCTGTCGTTGCTGGTGTTCACGGGCATGTTCACCGCCTACACCTACCTGGCGGACATGCTGGAGCGCCTGGCCGGCTTCAATGGCCAGATCGTCGGCTGGACCATGATGGCGTTCGGCGCCGTTGGCCTGATCGGCAACACCCTGGGCGGGCGCATGGTCGACCGTAGCCCGTTGGGCGCCACCGCGCTGTTCTCGTCGCTGATGGCGGTCGGCCTGGCCTTCGTGGCGCCGGTGATGCAATCGCATGGCCTGCTGGCCGTAGCGCTGACGATCTGGGGCATCGCCCAGGCGGCGCTGTTCATCGTCTGCCACGTGCGCCTGATGAAGTCGGCGCCGGAAGCGCCCGCCTTCGCCGCGTCGCTCAACATTTCGGGCGCCAACATCGGCATCGGGCTGGGCGCCGTGGTCGGCGGCCACGTAATCGACCAGTACGGCCTGGCCTCGCTCGGCTGGGCGGCTGCGGTCATCGTCGCGGTATCCGTCGCCCTGGCGTTCGTGCTCATGGCGGCCTCGCGCGCCCGTCCTGCCGGCAAGGCAGCCTGCGCCAACGCCTAGGCCACATTGCGGTATTCGCGCCACGTCCGGGCGGGCGGGCGCGGAAACGCAGCGGGCTATCGCGTTTACCAGTACAATAGAAGTTCTTGGGGCCGATCCGGATTCGACGTGGGTCGCGAAACAACTCAGGGCATGCCGAGCACCAGTACGCTCGTTAAACCACTGGAACACTACAAACGCCAACGACGAGCGTTTCGCTCTCGCCGCTTAAGCGGTGAGCCGCTGCACTGATCTGTCCTTGGGTCAGGCGGAGGAAGGCAACTTCCTAGGGGGGCAACCCTCGAACCGCAGCAGCGACATTCACAAGGAATCGGTTTGAACTGGGGTCACACGGTTCAAATTTAAATTACGTGAATCGCTCTGGTCCGGCCTGTCGGTTGGCTAAGTCCAGGGTTAAAACCAAATAGATCGACTACGCATGTAGAACTGGTTGCGGAGGGCTTGCGGACGGGGGTTCAATTCCCCCCGGCTCCACCAAATTTCCGCCATAGCGCCAAATGGCCGACCTTCACGGGTCGGCCATTTTTTTTGCAGCGGCCGCCACCGGCGGGAGTCAACAACGCGTGCTGCCGCGCACCGCGTTCAGGCTCATGCCGGGATTCAGCCGCGATTGCCGAACAGCCCCGACAGCGACGCCAGCAGGTCGGCGGGATTGAGCGACTGGCCGGGTTGCACCGCGCCTTCGGGAGTGGCCTTGTCAATCAGTTGCGGCAGCAGCGACGACAGCGAGCCCAGCACCGAGCCGGTGTCCTGGCCGGTCTTGGCGGCCAGTTCGTTGACCACGCCCGGGTCCAGCACCTGGCCGAGCTGGTCGGCGCTGACCGGCAGGTTCTGGCCCTTGCCGATCCAGGACGCGACGATCTCGCCCAGGCCGCCCTGCTGGAAGCTGGCGATCAGGCCGGAAAGTCCGCCCGGGTATTTGCTCAGTTGTTCGATCAGGGCGGGCAGCAGCGAGGCGGAACCTCCTTGCTGGCCGCCGCCGGCCATCGAGGCCAAGGTATCCAATAGACTCATCGCCGTTCTCCAGGAAAATCGGAAATCCAGTATAGGCCCGTGGCGGCGCCGATGTGGTCATCCAAAGGCCGGCAACCGGCGATCTTTGCAAAGCTTGTCGTTCCGGCCCTCAGCCCGCGCCGCGCGGGGCTGGCGAGGCCAGGGGAGCCTGGGAGGCCTTGAGGGCTTTCAGCGCCTTCTGACCGGCGCGGCCGTCGGCAGGCAGGCCGAGTTCGCGCTGCGCCGCGCGCAGGGCTTCGCGGGTGCGCTCGCCGATCATGCCATCGGGTTCGCCCAGCTCATAGCCGCGGGCGATCAGCAGCCGCTGCAATTCGCGCCGCTCGGCGCGCGACAGCCCCGGATCATTGGTCGGCCAGGCCTGCGCCAGCGGGCCGCCGCCACGCAGGCGGTCGGAGAGGTGCGCAATCGCCAGCGCATAGCTTTCGGCGGCGTTGTAGGAATACAGCGCATCGAAATTACGGGTCACCAGGAACGCCGGCCCCTTCGGTCCGGCCGGCAACAGCAGCCCGACGGGCGTATCGCCCCCGGGCAACGGCTTGCCGTCAGCGCGGGTCAGGCCCTGGCCGCGCCAGAACGACAGCGGACGCTTGTTCTTGCGTCCCGCGCCGGCGATGTTCGCGCCAGCGGGCAGGATCACCTCGTAGCCCCAGTCCAGGCCGCTGTTCCAGCCGGCGCGCTTGAGGAAGTTGGCCGTGGAGGCGAGCGCGTCGGGCACGCTGTCGATGAGGTCGCGGCGGCCGTCGCCGTCAAAGTCGACGGCCAACCGCAGATAGGTCGACGGCATGAACTGGGTCTGGCCGAACGCCCCCGCCCAGGAACCCTTGAGCTTGTCCGGGTCGATGCGCTCGTCCTGCACGATCTTGAGCGCGGCGAAGAACTCGCCGCGGAAGTACGCCTGGCGGCGCCCGAAGCAGGACAGCGTCGACAGCGAGGTCAGCAGCGGCCGTCCGCCCAGGGTGCGGCCATAATTGCTCTCCACGCCCCATACGGCCGCGATGGTGGCCGGGTCCACGCCGTAGCGCGCCGCGGCGCGGTCCAGTTCGGCACGCCAGCGCTCGATGCCGGCCTTGCCGTCGGCGACGCGCTCGTCGTCGACCAGCGCCGCCATGTAGTCCCAGATCGGCGTCTTGAATTCCGGCTGCGCATCCAGCAGGCCGATCACCGCCATGTCGGGCGACAGGCTGGCGGTATGCCGGTCGAACGTGGCGCCCGACACGCCCGCCTTTGCGGCGGGGGCGCGCAATCCGGCCAGGCAAGCGGCGAAGGTGTCGGCGGCGTGCGCGGCGGGCGCGGACAACGCCAGCATGGCGGCCAGGGGAATGGCGCGACGAAAGGTCATCGAGAAAGCGCTCCTGCGGATGCGTTGGCCGCGCCGCCGTCGGGGCGGCGCTGGCTGTCTTCGGCTTCGCCCATGACGGCGCGTTTGTCGAGCAAGGCGGCCAGTTCGGCCTCGTCGAAACCCGCCGCGCGGCGCGCTTCCATGTTGAAAGGGCCACGCAGCCGCGGCGCGTTGTAGCGGCTGGCCAGCTCGGCATAGCAGGCGACCGGCTCCCTGCCCTGCTCGGCGCACAGCCGCTTGTACCAATAGTTGCCGATGGCTACGTGGCCGATCTCGTCGCGCAGGATGATGTCGACGATGGCCGCGCTCCGCGCATCGCCGGCGCCGGCCAGCTTGTTGCGGATCAGCGGCGACGCATCCAGGCCGCGCGCCTCCAGCGTGCGCGGCACCAGCGCCAGGCGCGCCAGCAGGTCGCCGCAAGTGCGTTCGGCCATCTCCCACAAGCCGTTGTGGCCAGGAAAGTCGCCATAGGCATGGCCCAGGTCGGCAAGCCGCTGATTGAGCAGGTCGAAATGCGTAGCCTCTTCGCGCGCCACGCGCAGCCAGTCGCGGTAGAACGCATCCGGCATGCCGGCGAAACGCCAGAGGATGTCCAGCGCCAGGTTCACAGCGTTGAATTCGATGTGCGCCAGCGCGTGCAGCAGCGCCGCGCGGCCCTCCAGCGTCGCCATGGAACGCTGCGGCACCTCGGACGGCGCCACCAGCACCGGCGCGGCGGGCCGCCCGGGCAATCCATCCGGCGTCGCGTAGCGCCGCACGCTATCGAGCGGGGCATCTTCGCCGATGGCGCGCACCCGCGCCAGCTTGTCGGCCCAGCCGGTGGCGGCCAGCGCCTGCAGGGCCTGGGCACGCAGACAGGGCGTGCCGGGTTCGTGCGGATCGCTCCCGTTCACGGGAAGGATCGAATTGCTGTCCATGAAGATTTCCGGTGCGGGACGGAACAACGCCGCCCGCAAGACAATAACCATGCGCGGTCATCCCGCGCCGCGCGCCATGCGCCACTGAAGACTTTATCATTCGTTCATGGATTCGCCGCTACGCCTGACCATCGAGACCGACCTGTCGCGCATCGACGCCCGCCAATGGGATGCGTTGGCCGGGGACCAGCCGTTCCTGCGGCATGCGTTCCTGCACGCGCTGCACGATTCCGGCTGTGCCGCGCCGCGCACCGGTTGGTCGCCCCATTATCTGATGCTGTGGCGCGACGACGCGCTGGCGGGCGCGGTGCCGCTCTACCTGAAATCGCATTCGCGCGGCGAGTACGTGTTCGACTACGCCTGGGCCGACGCCTTCGAGCGTCACGGCCTGCGCTACTACCCCAAGCTGCTGGCGGCCGTGCCGTTCACCCCGGTCTCGGGCCCGCGCCTGCTGGCCGGCAGCGACGAAGACCGCGACACGCTGGTGCGCGGGCTGGTCGCCTTTGCCGAAGAGATCCAGGTGTCGTCGCTGCACCTGCTGTTTCCGGCCACCGCGGACCTGCGAGCCCTGCGCGAGGCCGGCTTCATGGTGCGCGAAAGCGTGCAGTTCCACTGGACCAATCCTGGCTACTCCGATTTCGACGCCTTCCTGGCCACGATGAGCCACGACAAGCGCAAGAAGATCCGCCAGGACCGCAAAAAGGTGGCGCAGGCCGGGCTGACGTTCCGCTGGCTACGCGGCGCGCAGATCGACGCCGCCGACCTCGACTTCTTCTATCAGTGCTATTGCCATACCTACTTCAACCACGGCAACCCGCCGTACCTGAGCCGCGAATTCTTCCTGCGCGCCTACCGTGACCAGCCCGACGCCTTCGTGCTCATCCTGGCCGAGCGCGACGGCCAGCCGGTGGCGGCGGCCCTGAACCTGGCGGGCGGCGACACGCTGTACGGGCGCTATTGGGGGGCGACGGAATACGTGCCGGGGCTGCATTTCGAGACCTGCTATCTGCAGGCCATCGCTTACTGCATCGCCCACGGCATGTCGCGATTCGAGGGCGGCGCGCAAGGGGAACACAAGATGGCGCGCGGGCTGCTGCCCACGCCCACCTGGTCGGCGCACTGGGTCGCCGACCCGCGTTTCGCGGCTGCGATCCAGCAATTTCTGGATGAGGAAACCGCCGCGGTGGATGACTACCTGGGCGAGCTCGAGACCCACACGCCGTTCAAGCGCGCGGCCCCGGACTGAGCGGTCAGAGGAAGCGATCCAGCAGCTTGCGGCTGTGCTTGTCGAGCGACAGGATGTCGCGCACCAGATAGAAGATGCCGTGGCTGTCGGCGATCAGCAGCGTCTGCGGGCTCAGGCGGCGGATGTCCTCCTCGCCCCGCAACGTGAAGCTGGTGGCCCCGCGGTCGGTCTCCACCTTCCAGACGCTGGGCGTGGCGAAGGTCGACACGCTGGCGAGCTTGCGGATCTCGGGCATGAATTCACGCCCTGCCAGTTCCTCTTCGATCAGCGCGCGCTCGGCGGCGGGCACGTCGGCCAGCCTTTCGATCCACAGCAGCTCGCGGCCTTCTCCGGTCACCAGCGACAGCCCGCGATCGGCCTCGCTGATCGGAAAGGCCCGCACCGGAATCACGCCTTCGTGCGCGACGCCGTCGGCACCCTGGAACACCAAACGCCCGAACGCATTGCGTCGCAGTTGAAAAACGGGAAGCGTCATGACGGTTATCTCGCTCAGGCCACGGCGGCCATGTCTTCGCCGCCGGAGGACTGTGCATCGGCCTCGTTCTGGCGCGCCTGCGCCTGATACAGCCGGTAGTAGGCGCCTTCACGCGCCATCAGTTCCTCGTGCGGGCCCTGCTCCACGATCTGGCCACGGTCCAGCACCACCAACCGATCAGCCTTGCGCAAGGTGCTCAGGCGATGGGCGATGGCGATAGTGGTGCGGCCGCGCACCAGGTTGTCGAGCGCCTTCTGGATTTCCTTCTCGGTGGTGGTGTCGACCGACGAGGTCGCTTCGTCCAGGATCAGGATGCGCGGGTCGATCAGCAGCGCGCGCGCGATCGAGATGCGCTGGCGCTCGCCGCCGGACAGCGCCTGGCCGCGCTCGCCGACCAGCGAATCGTAGCCATGCGGCAAGCGCAGGATGAATTCATGGGCATGGGCGGCGCGGGCCGCCGCCACGATCTCGTCGCGGGTAGCGTCCGGCTTGCCGTAGGCGATGTTCTCGGCGATGGTGCCGAAGAACAGGAAGGGCTCCTGCAGCACCAGCCCGATGTTGCGGCGGTAGTCGGCCACCCGCACCGAACGGATGTCGGCGCCGTCCACCAGGATCGCGCCTTCCGACACGTCGTAGAAGCGGCAGATCAGGTTGATCAGGGTGCTCTTGCCCGAGCCGCTGTGCCCGACCAGGCCGATCATCTCGCCGGGCGCGATGCTCAGGTCCAGGCCGCGGATGACCTGGCGGTTGCCGTAGCGGAAACCGACGTCGCGCAACTCAATGCGGCCGTTGACCTGCGGCAGCTTGGCCGGGTTCTGGGGTTCCGGCACGCTCGAGACGTGATCCAGGATGTCGAAGATGCGCTTGGCGCCGGCGGCCGCCTTCTGCGTCACCGACACGATGCGGCTCATCGAATCCAGGCGGGTGTAGAAGCGCCCGATGTACGCCAGGAACGCCGCCAGCACCCCCACCGTGATCTGCTTCTGCGAGACCTGCCAGATGCCGAAGATCCACACCACCAGCAGCCCGACCTCGGTCAGCAGCGTGACGGTGGGCGAAAACAGCGACCAGGTGGTGTTGACCCGGTCGTTCACTTCCAGGTTGCGGTTGTTGGCCTCGCGGAAACGCGCCACTTCGCGCTTCTCCTGGGCAAAGGCCTTGACCACGCGGATGCCGGGAATGGTATCGGCCAGCACGTTGGTGATCTCCGACCAGATGCGATCGACCTTCTCGAAGCCATGGCGCAGGCGGTCGCGAACCGCATGGATCATCCAGATGATGAACGGCAGCGGCACCAGCGTGACCAGCGCCAGCCACGGATTGATCGACACCAGGATCACCGCGGTCATGGTGATCATCAGGATGTCGTTGGCGAAGTCCAGCAGGTGCAGCGACAGGAACACGCAGATGCGGTCGGTCTCGCTGCCGATGCGGGAAATCAGGTCGCCGGTGCGCTTGCCGCCGAAATACTCCAGCGACAACTGCTGCAGGTGCTCATAGGTGGTGGTACGCAGGTCGGCGCCAATGCGCTCGCTGACCCAGGCCAGGATGTAGGTCCGCGCCCAGCCCAGGCCCCACGCCAGGATGGCGGAACCGAGCAGCCCGCCCAGGTACAGGCGGACCTTGCTGTAATCGATGGGCGCGCCGTTCTGGAACGGAATCAGCACGTCGTCCATCAGCGGCATGGTCAGGTACGGCGGCACCAGGGTCGCCGCGGTGCCCAGCAGGGTCAGCAGGAAACCGGCCAGCAAGGGCCCGCGATACGGCCGCGCGAAGCGCCACAGGCGCAGCAGCGCCCAGGTGGTCGAGGGCGCCGCCTGCTCCTGGTTGCAGACCGGACACTCGTCCTGCCCAGCCGGGATGGCGTTGTTGCAGATCGTGCACTGGCGTTCGCCCGCCTCGGCTTGTGGCTGGCCGGACAGGCGGATTGCCTGTTGGGCCTCGAACTGGCCCAGCAGCCGCAGCGCGGCCGGATTGCAGGCCAGCGTGAAGCGCCAGATGCCCAGGCGCGCGGTGTCGTCGTGCAGCTCCAGCACGGCCGCGCCAGCGTGGTCGGAAAGATTCAGGGACAGTTGAGGGCCGTACGCCCAGGATTCCCAGCCGGTATCGGCCGCATTGCGGGCGATCAGGCGGCGATCGGTGACGGCGACCAGGCCGGGCTGGAACTTCAGCCGCTGGTCCAGGTCTATTTCAAGCCAGGCCAGCAGGGTCTCATCCTGCGCCAGTTCCGCGCGGATGTCATCCCGCCAGCGGGCAGGAAAGGCTTCGGCTAGGCCGGAAAGCAGGTGTGTTTTTTTCATTAGAACGCATACCGGGCCAGGACTCTGCCCTACAAGGCGGCGACGGCATGCCAACCCCGGGTTGGCAACGTGTCCCTTCCTTACAACACAACGAGTTCACGCCTTTGAAGGCGTCGTATAGTATCAGCCGATTTTTCTAATTAGGAATATCTGGGATCCCCCACTCGTTGGCATTATTCTTAAGGCGCAACCCCAATAAATTCGCGGTCTTGCATAGGGGCGTCCGCGCGTGCCAACCTGCTTCTCAAGTAAATTAAAACATGAAAAAGAAAGACATTGAATTCCTCGATGTCGTGGCTTTGCGCGGCCCGAACATTTGGACGTACCGTCCGGTACTCGAGGCGTGGGTGGATATCGGCGAACTGGAGGACTATCCCTCCAACACGATCCCCGGCTTCTACGAGCGCCTGACCGCCTGGCTGCCGACCCTGATCGAGCACCGCTGCAGCCCGGGCGTGCGGGGCGGTTTCCTGTCCCGCGTCAAGGAAGGCACCTGGCCCGGCCACATTCTCGAACATGTCACCCTTGAGCTGCAGAACCTGGCCGGCCTGCGCGGCGGCTTCGGCAAGGCCCGTGAAACCTCCACCCGCGGCGTCTACAAGGTCGTCGTGCGCGCCTGGCAGGAACAGGTCACCCGCACCGCCCTGAACGAAGGCCGCGATCTGGTCATGGCCGCCATCGAAGACCGTCCGTTCGACGTCGACGCCGCCGTGGCGCGCCTGCGCCGGCTGGTCGACAAGCACTGCCTGGGCCCCAGCACCGCCTGCATCGTCGATGCCGCCGACGACCGCGACATCCCCTACATCCGCCTGTTCGAAGGCAACCTGGTGCAATTCGGCTACGGCTCGCGCCAGCGCCGTATCTGGACGGCCGAGACCGACCGCACCAGCGCCATCGCCGAAGGCATTTCGCGCGACAAGGACCTGACCAAGGAACTGCTATCGACCTGCGGCGTGCCGGTGCCGGAGGGTCGCCTGGTCGACAGCGAGGACGACGCCTGGTCGGCCGCAGAGGACATCGGCCTGCCGGTGGTGGTCAAGCCGTATGACGGCAACCACGGCCGCGGCGTGTTCACCAACCTGACCACGCGCGAGGAAGTGGTTTCCGCCTACCGCGTCGCCGTCGACGAGGGCAGCGGCGTCATCGTCGAGCGCTTCGTGCTCGGCAACGAACACCGCCTGCTGGTGGTCGGCAACCGCATGGTGGCCGCCGCGGCCGGCGAGCCGGCCTGGGTCACCGGCGACGGCAAATCCACCATCACCGAGCTCATCGACAACCAGATCAACACCGACCCGCGCCGCGGCCGCACCGAAAACCACCCGCTCAATCCGGTGCGGCTGGATTCGGCCGCGCGCCTCGAAATCGCCCGCCAGGGCCTGTCCGAAGACAGCGTGCCGGCCGACGGCCAGCGCGTGCTGGTGCAGCGCAGCGGCAACGTCGCCTTCGACGTCACCGACCGCGTGCACCCCAGCGTCGCCGCTACCGTGACCCTGGCGGCCCGCGTGGTCGGCCTGGACATCGCCGGCGTCGACCTGGTGGCCGAGGACATCTCGCGCCCGCTCGACGAGCAGCGCGGCGCCATCGTCGAAGTCAACGCCGGCCCGGGTCTCCTGATGCATCTGAAGCCGGCCGACGGCCCCCCGCGCCCGGTCGGCCACGCCATCGTCGAGCACCTGTTCCCCGAAGGCGATGCCGGCCGCATTCCCATCGTCGGCGTCACCGGCACCAACGGCAAGACCGTGGTCGCGCGCCTGATCGCGCGCCTCTTGCACCTGTCGGGCAAGCGCACCGGCCTGGCCTGCAGCGAAGGCCTGTACCTCGACCGCCGCCTGGTGCAAAAGGGCGACCGCGCCGATTTCGCGTCCGGCACCCGCGTGCTGATGAACCGCAACGTCGACGCCGCCGTCATCGAGAACGACAGCGGCGTGATCCTCGGCCAGGGCCTGGCGTATGACCGCTGCCAGGTCGGCGTGGTCACCAACATCGACGACGCGGACCATCTCGGCGACTTCGACATCAACGAAACGGAGCGCATGTTCAATGTGTTCCGCACCCAGGTCGACGTGGTGCTGCCGACCGGCGCCGCCGTGCTCAACGCGCGCGATCCGCGCGTGGTGGAAATGGCGGAGCTGTCCGACGGCGCCGTGATCTTCTTCGGCATCGATCCCGCCCTGCCCGCCATCACCGCCCACCTGCAACAGGAGGGCCGCGCGGTGTTCGTGCGCGACGGCGCCATCGTGCTGGCGCAAGGCGCGCACGAAGAGCGCCTGGCCGACGTCGCCGCGATCCCGCTGACCCATGGCGGCCGCGTCGCCTTCCAGGTCGAGAACGTGCTGGCAGCCGTCGGCGCCGCGTGGGCGCTGGACATCCCGGTCGAACTCATCCGCGCCGGCATCGAGACCTTCGACATCGACCAGGCCGACGCGCCCTGGCAGTTCACCCTGTTCGAGCGCAACGGCAGCACCGTGGTGGTGGACGATGTCCACAACGCCTCCGCGTTGCGCCCGCTCATCACGGCCATCGACCAGTTCCCAGCGACCACCCGCGCCGCCGTCTATTCGGCTGGCGCCGACCGCCGCGACGTGGACCTGATCGAGCAAGGCAAGCTGCTGGGCGATGCGTTCGACCGCGTGGTGCTGTATGACGACACCACTGTCACCAGCAAGCGCCCCGCCGGCCAGGCCCGCGCGCTGCTGCGCCAGGGGCTGGAGCAAGGCAGCCGCGTCAAGCAGATCCTGGACGAGCCGGATCACGGCAGGGCCATCGAGAGCCAGCTCGCCGGCATTGCGGCGGGCGACTTCGTGCTGCTGCAATCCGACGAAGCCTTCTCCGGCCCCACCATCGATCTCGTCCGCCGCTGGATCCAGCAACACTGACATCATCGCGCGCGCCGCGGCGGCCCGCCGCGGCGCGCGCAAGCTAGACAGGAATACCTGCCATGGAAGTTTCCCGTATCCGAGCGCTGCGCGGCCCCAACCTGTGGAGCAAGAACACGGCGATCGAGGCCATCGTGTCGTGCGCCGACGCCGAATGCTCGATCGACAACCTGCCCGACTTCGAAGCCCGCCTGCGCGCGCGCCTGCCTCAGACCGGCCTGCTGCGCCCCGAAGGCCACCAGGGCGCGGTCTCGATCGCGCACGTGCTGCAGATCGTCTCGCTGACGCTGCAGGCCTACGCCGGCTGCCCGGTCACGTTCGGCCGCGCCTCGCCCACCACCGAACCCGGCGTGTTCCAGGTCGTGGTGGAATACAGCGAGGAAGAAGTCGGCCGCCTCGCCATGGACCTGGCGCAGCAACTGGTGCAGGCCGCGCTGGACGACACGCCGTTCGACCTGGCCGACGCCCTCAAGCGCCTGCGCGAGCTGGACGAGGACGTGCGCCTCGGTCCCAGTACCGGCTCCATCGTCAACGCCGCCACCGCCCGCAACATTCCGTACCGTCGCCTGACGCAAGGCAGCATGGTGCAGTTTGGCTGGGGCAGCAAGCAGCGCCGCATCCAGGCCGCCGAGACCGACCTGACCAGCGCCATCTCCGAATCGATCGCGCAGGACAAGGACCTGACCAAGATGCTGTTGGACGCCGCCGGCGTGCCTGTGCCGCTGGGCCGCTCGGTCACCACCGCCGAAGACGCCTGGGCCGCGGCCCAGGAGCTGGGCGGCCCGGTGGTGGTCAAGCCGCGCGACGGCAGCCAGGGCCGCGGGGTGGCGGTCAATATCGAGACGCGTGAACGCGTGATCCAGGCTTTTGAAGTGGCCGAGGAAATCAGTTCCGAAGTCATCGTCGAACGCTACATCCCCGGTCACGACTTCCGCCTGCTGGTGGTGGGCGGCGCGCTGGTCGCGGCCTCGCGCCGCGATCCGCCGCAGGTCACCGGCGACGGCGTGCACACCATCCGCCAACTGGTCGAGCAAGTCAACGCCGACCCGCTGCGTGGCGATGGCCATGCCACTTCGCTGACCAAGATCCGCTTCGATGACATCGCGCTCGCGACGCTGAAAAAGCAGGGCTTCGACGCCGACTCCGTGCCGGCGCCGGGCACCCTGATCTTCCTGCGCAACAACGCCAACCTGAGCACGGGCGGATCGGCAACGGACGTCACGGACGAGGTCCATCCGGAGATGGCGGCGCGCGCCGTTTCGGCCGCGCGCATGATCGGCCTGGACATCTGCGGCGTCGACGTAGTGGCCGAAAGCGTGCACTACCCGCTCGAAGAGCAGAACGGCGGCGTGGTCGAAGTCAACGCCGCGCCCGGCCTGCGCATGCACCTGAATCCCTCGTTCGGCAAGGGCCGCGCGGTGGGCGAAGCCATCATCGCCAATATGTTCGCCGATGGCGAGGATGGCCGCATCCCGCTGGTGGCGGTGGCCGGCACCAACGGCAAGACCACCACGGTGCGCCTGACCGCCCATATCCTCGGCGTGGCCGGCAACCGCGTCGGCATGACCAACTCCGACGGCGTCTACGTCGACAACCTGCGCATCGACACCGGCGACTGCAGCGGCCCGCGCAGCGCCCGCAGCGTGCTGATGCATCCGGACGTCGATGCCGCGGTGTTCGAAACCGCACGGGGCGGCATCCTGCGCGAGGGCCTCGCCTTCGATCGCTGCAACGTCGCGATCGTCACCAACATCGGCATGGGCGACCACCTCGGCCTGGGGTACATCAGCACCGTCGAGGACCTGGCCGTGGTCAAGCGCGTGATCGTGCAGCATGTGCATCCGAGCGGCACCGCCGTGCTAAACGCGGCCGACCCCATCGTGGCGGAGATGGCCTCCAGTTGCCCCGGCTCCATTACTTACTTCGCCGAAGACCGCAACCACCCGATCATGTCGACGCACCGGGCCCAGGGCCTGCGCGTGGTGTACCGCGACGGCGACGCGATCGTCGCGGCCCAGGGCAGCGAGGAAACCCGTTTCCCGCTGGCCGAGATCCCGCTCACGCGCAACGGCACCATCGTGTTCCAGGTCGAGAACGCCATGGCCTCGATCGCCGCGGCCTGGGCGCTGAATCTGGACTGGAGCATCATCCGCCGCGGCCTGGCCACCTTTGTCAACGACGCCCAGACCGCGCCCGGCCGCTTCAACGTGTTCGACTATCGCGGCGCCACCGTGATTGCCGACTACGGCCACAACCCCGATGCGATCCAGGCGCTGGTACGTGCGGTCGATGCAATGCCCGCCAAGCGCCGCGCGGTGGTCATCAGCGGCGCCGGCGACCGCCGTGACGAAGACATCCGCATGCAGACCGAGATCCTCGGGGAAGCCTTCGACGACGTGCTGCTGTATCAGGACCAATGCCAACGCGGCCGCGCCGACGGCGAAGTGCTGGCCCTGCTACAGCAAGGCCTGGTCAACGCCAGCCGCGCCCGCCACATCGAGGAGATTCACGGCGAGTTCCTGGCGATCGACACGGCGCTGGCTCGCCTGCAGGCGGGCGATCTTTGCCTGATCCTCGTGGACCAGGTGGAAGAGGCGCTGGAACACATCGCCCAACGCATCCGCGAAAGCTGATCCCGATCCGGAAATCGCATGAAGACGGGGCGCGAAAGCGCCCCGTTTCTTTTGGATGGCCGCGGCGGGTCGCCGCCCCACCGGACCTGGCGCCCGATCGTAGCCCTGGCCCTAGCCGTGCGGCGCCGAGACGGGCGCCGCGGCCTGATAGTGGTCCGTCACATGGGCGCATCCCAGCGCGGCCATCGTGGCCAGCGCCAGCAGAATCGTGCCAAGGAATCGTCGGGTCATGCGTGCCCTCTCGTGAGTGATGTCGCCAGACCGCGCCGGTCTCGGAACCGGCCGCGGAGCCTGCCCCGACTATACCGATCCAGCGGGCATGGGGCCAGCGTCGGTGACCCGTCGCGAGGCATCACGCGCCACCGCTTTTATGCGAATCGGCCGTACAGGTCCCGTTACCAGCCCCGCTCAAAAGGGCTCAATAGGTTGCTCAGATGTAACTCCCGCTCTGGTACGCCTGCGCTACCTGACCGTCATAAGACGCACGGTTTGCCCCGTCCCCGGCCGTTACATTTACCCACAGCGCCCCTTTGACAGCCCTCGTCGCCGCCCTGTACCTTGAATCCAAGCTGATCAGTGCCCAACTCAACCGCGAATACAGAGCTTATCGGCCATAAGCCGCTGCGTTCGCCACTAACGAAGAGAGGTCACCATGAACAACGACATCATCGCTGGCAAGTGGAAGCAACTGACCGGTAAGGCCAAGGCGGCCTGGGGTGAACTCACCGACGACGAGCTGACCCGCACCGAAGGCAACGCCGAACGCCTCGCTGGCCTGATCCAGGAGCGCTACGGCAAGACCAAGGAACAGGCGGAAAAGGAAGTGCGCGATTTCTTCGATCGCAACCCCTGATCCCGCGCCACCAGGAGAAGCCGACATGTTGCACTACGCCGTAGTTTTCTTCGTCATTGCGATCATCGCGGCGGTCCTGGGCTTCGGCGGCATCGCCGCCGGCGCCGCGGGCATCGCCAAGATCCTGTTCTTCGTCTTCCTGGTTCTGGCGCTGCTGTCCATTCTGGGCGGCGCATTCCGCAAGAAATAGAAGAAGAACATCGCACCCAAAGAACTTTCGCTTAGCCGTTGCGTCCTGAACGCGCTGAAAACCACATACACAAGGAGCACAACTATGGAATTTCGCAAGCTGATCGCCGCCGCCGCACTGGGTACGGGCGCTGTCTTCACTTCCATGGCCTTTGCCGCCAATGACGGCAAGCCCAAGCAATCCGTGGGCGAATACGCCTCCGACGCGACCGTGACCACCAAGGTCAAGGCCGCCTTTGTGGCCGACAAGCAACTGAGCGCGCTGGACATCGCCGTTGAAACCACCGATGGCGTGGCCAAGCTGACCGGCACCGTCGGCACCGCCGCCGAAGCCGACCACGCCGCCACCGTCGCCCGCGGCGTCGAAGGCGTGAAGCAGGTGATGAACAACATCAAGGTCGACCCGGCCAAGAACAAGAAGTAACCCGCCGGGCCTTGATGGCCATGCAATGAAAAACGGCGCCTGTGCTCACACACAGGCGCCGTTTTTCATTGCGCGCGGGAAGCCGACAGTCCAGAGTCCGCACCGGACCGCTTTGCCGCCAGCAGCACCCCGGCCCGCCTGACAGGCACAGCCCCGTCATGCCGGACCCGCGCGCACACTCAGACGTCCACCGTGCCGCGCCCGATCTCCAGCGCGCGGCCGCCCACCTGGATGCGGCCATCGGCCTGCACATCCAGCAGCAACCGGCAAGGACGGCCCATCTGGTCGCCCTGCTCCACCAGGAAACTGGCGGGCAGCGCATGCTGCCGATGCCGCAGCCAGCCGCCCAGGTTGGCGCAGGCCGATCCGGTCCCGGCATCTTCCTGCACCCCGCCGCCGGGCTTGGCGTAGAAATAACGCGTCACCACGACATCGCGCCCGTCCTGCTGGCGATTCGGGTCGAAGGCGAACATATAGCAGACCTTGCGCCCCAGGCTGTTGGCCTGCCAGCGATCCAGCCGCGAGGCATCCGGATTCGCGCGCCGCAACGCGTCGACGTTCTTGAGCGGCACCAGTAGCTGGTCCGCGCCCGTATCCACCCAGAGGGGATCATCCGCCAGGTCATCCAGGTCCAGCCCCATCAGTGCGGCAATATCAGCGGCCGGCAGCGTCGGCGCCGCCGTGCGCACGCCATTCGGGCAAGGCGCGGTGAAAGTCCAGGCGTCACCCTGCGCGGTGACCGGCACGACGCCGGCCTTGAATTCCAGCGTCAACGCATCGCCGCGCTTGAGCAGGTCGCGCACCACTTGCGACGTGCCGATGGTCGGATGGCCCGCGAAACCCATCTCGAAGCCAGGCGTGAAAATGCGCACCCGCGCATCGGCCACGTCGGACGGCAGGATGAAAGTGGTTTCGGAAAGATTGAACTGCGCCGCCAGCTCGCGCATGGTGGCATCGTCCATGCCACGCGCGTCTTCGAATACACAGAGGGGGTTGCCGGTGAAGGTGCTGGAGGCGAAGACGTTGAGAAGACGGAATGCGTAGGTGGCCATGGGCTGGAGGGAAGGTTGCCGTGGGGAGGAAAATAGACCCTCCACTTTATCGCACCACGCCGGGCCAAGGGACGCTCCCGCGGCCGGGATAATGCCGCGCCGGCCCCCGGCACCGGCCCCCCAACGGCCGCATCGCATCCCTGCCACTGTCACCAGATGGCGAAGAACAGCACCCAGGCCCAGCAGAACGGCGCCAGGCCGGCGGCCAGCACCAGCCACGCCGCGCCCTTGCGCGCCAGGCTTACCGGGCGCTGGTTGAGCAACCGCGCGAACAGGCGCAGGGTCCACAGCACGGCCAGCGTCAGCAGCGTAAAGCGCACCGGCGCCGCCCACGCGGCGCGCACGCCCTCGTGCTTGAGCAGGTTGATGGTGGTGGCCGACAAGCCCAGGAACACGCCGATGCCGGCCGAGGGAATCAGGCCCTGCGCCAACTTGTGCAATCCGGGGCGGAACCAGCCGCCCGCGGGCTGTCCCTCCACTGGCGCCGCTGGCGCCAACCGGTCGGCGATCCACAGCGACAGGAAGCTGGCGCCGCCGATGCAGATCGTCGCGCCCACCACGAACATCATGATGCCGGCGCCGTCGAGCCAGGAGAAGCTGTCGTTCACTTCCGGATAGTGGGTCAGGATGAACCACGGCGCGTTGTCCATCAGAGGCCACATGATGTCATGCTCGACCAGCCAGGTCGCGGCCCACTGCTTGGCGGTCACGTACCACGGACTGGCGCTCCAGAGGAAGGCGCCCATGGCAATGCCCATCAGGCCGAAGCACAGCAGCGCGGTCTGCCACGGTTCGCCATCGGTGACGCTGACGACCTCTTCCTCGGGCGAGCGCGGCGTCAGCGCAATGGCGCCGCGATAGCCGCTGCACCGGCCGCACACGTGGCAATCGCCGGCACCCTTCATGTGACGCAAAGGCACCAGCGGCGCACAGTTGATGGGTTCGATCCGGATGACCGGATGGCGCCACTTTTCCTCGTCGACCTTGAAGTGCCACGGCGCCAGCTTCGCCAGCAGGTTGAAGACGCCGTTGACCGGACAGAGGTACTTGCACCAGACCCGTTTGCTGCGGCCATAGCGCCAACCGACGATCATCGCCGCCACCGTCGAACCGCCCAGCACCGCCAGCACCGCCAGCGGATACTGGTAGACGCTGACCAATTGGCCGTAGATGGTGGTGAGCGCGAAGGCCACGAAGGGCCAGCCGCCCCAGCGCATCCACTTGGGAATGGCATGCCCCTGGCCGCGTTCGCTGGCCCATTCGGTGAGCATGCCCTCCGGACAGAACCAGCCGCACCAGGCGCGTCCCAGGATCGGCATGGAGATCAGCACGAACGGCCACCACACGCCCCAGAAGGCGAACTGGGCCACGATGGTCAGGTTGTTGAAAACCGACGCCGAATTGTCCGGCAGCGGCATGATGGCCGGCACGATCAGCAGGAACGCGTATATCGCAACAATGCCCCACTGCAGCTTGCGCAACAGAGGGGCATGGTCTCGAAGAAAGTCGGCGATACGGGAGGTTGCCCTCCCGAGTGCAGCTGCCATGGTCAAACCTTCATTAATTCAGTCCGATAGACACGTTGGAATCGGCGCTCAAGAGGCGGCGCGGGTGACCGCGACCGGCGCGGACTTGCCGCCCACCCAGCGCAGCAACGTCCACACCACGATCCAGTACGCAACCCACAACAGTACCGAAATCAGGGCGGGCAAGGCGCGATAGCCCGCGAAATCAGCCAGAATCTTGCCAACGCCGGTGCTGTCGCTCAACAGCCACGAGCTGTCCCAGACCGGGTCGACGAGGGTCGGCAGCACGTCCAGCGAAATCAGGTGATCCAGGCCGCCCACCAGCAACGAGCCGGCCAGCAAGAGCAACAGGATTTCGGTCACGCGGAAAAAACGACGCCAGGTGATGAGCTTGCCACCCAGTTGCAGCAGCCAGAAGGTCAGCAGCGCCACCAAGAAACCGGCCACCCCGGCCAGCGCCAGCATCAGCATGTCGCTGCCGCCATCGCCCGCCGCGACGGTGCCGTACAGGAACACCACGGTTTCGCTGCCTTCGCGGGCCACCGCGATGGCCACCAGGACGAACAGGCCCCACCAGTTGTCGTGGGCCACCGAGGAGCGGGCGCCGCTTTCGAGCTCGCTCTTGAGGGTGCGACCGTGCTTCTTCATCCACACGACCATCTGCACCACCAGCACGCAGGCCGCCAGCGACATGATTGCCTGGAACCATTCCTGGCCTTCGTCGCTGAGCCACGACGATACGCCCAGCAGCACCAGCGCCAGCGCGATTGCCAGGGCCAGCCCCGCGCCAACGCCACCCCACAGATACTTCAGTCCGCGCTTGCCTTCCGGCGTCGCGCGCAGCCAGGTGTACAGAATGCCCACCACCAGCATGGCTTCGACGCTTTCGCGCCAGACGATGAAAAGAACCTGTTCCATGTGGTGCGGCCGCCTATTCCTTGGGCTTGACGATCAGGGTGCCTTTGACCGCCTGGTGAAAATCATCGAAGAACGGATACTCGCCGGGTCGCGAGATGGTGATGACCACAAACGACTTGACCCCGGGGCCGAGCACCTTCTCCTTGCGCAGCGGAATGCTCTCGAACTCCACCGGCTCGTTGCTTTCGTTGATCAGTTCGATCTTGAAGCGGCCGGCCGGCACTTCCAGCGTGGCCGGCTCAAAGGTGCCATTGGGCTTGAACGTCAACGTGAAGGTAGGCAGTTCGCCCGCCTGCGCGGGCGCCATGCCGGCCATGCCAGCCAGGCCAACCAGCAGCACGCAGATGACGCGAGACAGGCGACGCACGATCAGTAACCGCCCTTCTTGCCGGTGCCGGCGTAGACGAAGTCGTATTCGAGTTCGATCGGCTTGAACCAGTCGCCCACCCCGGTTTCCTTGTCGATGTGACGACCGAAGTGGTTCATCTTGTTGGCCGTCGGCGGCAGGATGGTGTACTTGAGCTTGTACTTGCCCGGGCCTTCGAGCTTGATGTTCTCGCCGTAGTGCGGGCCATCGTTGGCCACCATGGGCATGAGCTCACCCTTTTGCACGTTCTGGCTGCCGACCTTCTGGATCTCGTAGTTCACGACCAGGTAGGGCATCCACTCGCCTTCCGGGAATCCGGTGGGGTTGCCGGCGGTGGCGTGGATATCGGCTTCCAGGTGGACGTCGGAATCCTTGGCGGGACGCATCATGCCCGGCGGGTCCATTTCGATCGGCTGCAGGTAGACCGCGCCGATTTCCATGCCGCCTTTTTCAACGGGCTTGCCGATGGGGTATTCGGCCGCTTGGGCGGCGGACACGCTCAAAGCGACAATGGCCAGCGCCAAGGCTTTCTTCATCATGTGGGTCATCCTCAAAGCTCGATTGAAACGACGGTGTTCAAAACATAAACAAGAACCGTTTGCATTAATGTAACGAAAAAATCTGACATCACCCTGAATCGGAATGGTCCGAAACAAGAGGATGCTTGCGTACCGTCAAGCCAAAAGAAAGCCGGCGGGCAATCGCGCCGCCGGCTGGCTGGTTTTCTCGACCGCGGCCAGGCCGCGAGTCCGGAGGATCCGCTACGGCTTGCGGCCGCCGCCTTGCGAACCGCCCGGCGTGAACGGGAAGTTCGAGAACATGGCCCGGGTCTGGTCTTGCATCTGGTCCTGCATCTGGACGAACAGGTTTTTGCTCTGGTCGATGTAGTTGTTCATCATGTTCTGCAGCATCGGCGTCTGCACGTTCATGAACTGGGTCCAGGCCTCGGGGCCGAACTGGCTGCCGTACAGCCCCTTGGACTGCTCGGCCATGCGCTGCTGGATTTCCATGAAGGCCTGGATGTTCTTTTCCAGGTAGGAACCCATGATGCCCTGCATCGCGTGGCCGTAGAAACGGATGATCTGCGACAGCATGTTCGACGAGAACATGGGCATGCCGCCGCTCTCCTCTTCGAGGATGATCTGCAGCAGGATGCTGCGGGTGAGGTCCTCGGCGCTCTTGGCGTCGACAACCTGGAATTCTTCGTTGGCCAGGACCAGTTGCTTGACATCCGCCAAGGTGATGTAGGTGCTGGTCCGGGTGTCGTACAGGCGACGGTTGGGGTACTTTTTAATCAGGCGCAGGCTGGCGCCGGTTTGTGCTTGCGTCATGGTTGTCCCCGGATCGGGCGATCTCTAAGACTTCGAATAGGGTGAAGTGTAATGCCGCGGCGCCTTCTCCCCGAAGCGCCGCGGCCTGGAACGGCCGCCCGAGGGCAGCCCGCGATGCGTCAGCCCATGTGCAGGCCGCCGTTGAGCGAGAAGTCCGCGCCGGTGGAAAAGCCGGATTCATCGGAAGCCAGCCATGCCGTCATCGAGGCGATTTCTTCGGGCGTGCCGAGGCGACGCACCGGGATGGTGGCGACGATCTTCTCGAGCACATCGGGGCGGATGGCGCGCACCATGTCGGTCCCGATGTAGCCGGGCGAGATGGTGTTGACGGTGACGCCCTTGCTCGCGACTTCCTGGGCCAGCGCCATGGTGAAGCCATGGATGCCGGCCTTGGCCGTGGAGTAGTTGGTCTGGCCGAACTGGCCCTTCTGGCCGTTCACCGAGCTGATGTTGATGATGCGCCCCCACTGCCGCTCGACCATGCCGTCGATGACCTGCTTGGTCACGTTGAAGAGGCTGTTCAGGTTGGTGTCGATGACCGCGCGCCAATCGTCGGCGGTCATTTTCCGGAACAGGCCATCGCGGGTGATGCCCGCGTTGTTGACCAGCACATCGACCTGGCCAAGTTCCGCCGTGACGCGCTCGAAGGCGGCGACGGTGGAATCCCAGTCGGACACATTGCCGACGGAAGCATGGAAGGTATATCCCTGCGCCGCCTGCTCATCCAGCCATTGCTGGTAATTGCGGCTCGGGCCGCAGCCTGCCACGACGCGAAAGCCCTCTTTGGCCAGGCGCTGGCAAATAGAGGTGCCGATCCCGCCCATCCCGCCTGTAACGTAAGCCAGTTTTCCGCTCATTGGACTTCCTCCTGTGTGCGACGGACGCCTCGTTGATTGACTTCTACTTCTTCTACTTCTTATTGGCCCGGGGCCCACCGCAAGCGCGGTTTCAGGTGGCCCTGACCTTCACATACCTGCCAGGCGCCGGCTCGATCGGCCGGTATCTGGCGTTACCTGATTTTGCCCGAGCCTTGACCTGCTTGCCGGAATGCCCGGCCAGCCAGTCCGCCCAGTCGGGCCACCAGCTTCCTGGTTTTTCCTGCGCCTGCGCCAGCCAGGCGTTGGGATCGCCCGGCAGGGGGCGGCCCTCGGCGCCGGCGCCTTCGGCCACCCAATAGCTGCGGCGCTTCTTGGCCGGCGGGTTGACCACCCCGGCGATGTGGCCCGACGCGCCCAGCACGAAACGCTGCGGACCGCGCAGCACCTGGGTCGAGGCATAGGCCGAGACCCACGGCACGATGTGATCTTCGCGCGAACCGAAAATATACGCCGGCATCGACAGTCGCGTGAGGTCCAGTGGCAGCCCCGCCGCCTGGGCGCGGCCCGGCACCTTGAGATTGTTCTCGAGATACGTGTTGCGGAAGTACCAGGAAAAGAACGGCCCCGGCAGGTTGGTGCTGTCGCCGTTCCAGAACAGCAGATCGAAGGCCGGCGGCTTCTGGCCCTTGAGATAGTTGCCGACCACGTAGTTCCAGACCAGCTCATTTGGCCGCAGGAACGAAAAGGTGGTGGCCAGGTCGCGGCCCGGCATCAGTCCGCCGGCGCCCAATTGGTGGTCGCGCAGCAAGGCGTGGGTCTCGTCGACGAACACGCTCAGGATGCCGGTGTCATGGAAATCGAGCAGCGAGGTCAGCAGCGTCAACGCCGCGACGGGATGTTCGCCGCGCGCCTCGGCCAACGCCAGCGCCGAGGCCAGCATGGTGCCGCCGACGCAGAAACCGAGGGCGTTGACCTGCGGCTGGCGCGTGATGTCGCTGGCCACGCGCAGCGCCCGCAGCACCGCGTCGTCGAGATAGTCGGACCAGGTGGCGCGATCGACGCCGTCGGTATCGCTGGCCAGCGGGTTGCGCCAGGAGATCAGGAAAACGGTGAAACCCCGTTCGACCGCATGGCGCACGAACGAGTTATCGGGCTGCAGGTCGAGGATATAGAACTTGTTGATGTTCGGCGGCACGATCACCAGCGGCACCTCGTGCACCGTGGCCGTGGCGGGGGCATACTGGATCAGCTGGAACAGCCGGTTCTCGAACACCACTTCGCCGGGCGTCACCGCCACGTTGCGGCCGATCTCGAACTGCGTCTCGTCGGTCTGGGTGATGCGGCCTTTCTTGACGTCGCCCAGCAGATTGGCCAGGCCCTCGTTCAGGGCGCGGCCGGCGCTTTCGACGATGGACTGCTGGGCGTCGGGGTTCAGGGCCAGGAAGTTCGAGGGCGACAGCGCGTCTACCCACTGCATGATCGAAAAACGCAGCCGGTCGCGCATCGGCTCGCTGACCTGCGCGGCATCGACCATGCGCGACATGGCGCGGGCCGACAGCAGATAGGTATGGGCCATCAGCAGGTGCTGGCCATTGGCGGCCCAGGCCTGGCCAGCGAAACGCCGGTCGGCCGGCGGAGCCAGCGCGCCGCGACGGGCGTCGTCGCACAGGCGCTGCCATTCGCGCGAGAATTCAGCCTGGATATCGGCCAGGACGTCCGGAGCCACGCTCACCGGAAGGGGCCCTGAGGCGGAGAGATTGGCATTCACTTCGACACCTTGTTATCGAGACTTCCCGATTGATGTTGCATGTCGGGTTCAGCACTGTCAATGCGGGTATTCAATGAGGCCAGCAAGCCTAGCCGCCCGCGGGCGCGGCCGCTTTGCGTTGGATCAGACCGGGTCGAGCCAGGCCAGCAAAGCCATCCTGCCGGTCTCGCTGTCGCGACGGTAGGAAAAGAAGCGTCCGGCGTCCGCCACGGTGCACAGGCCGCTCAGCGTGACATCCTGCACGCCGGCCCGGCGCAGGCGGAATTCGGCCAGGCCGGCCAGGTCGGCCAGCCATTTGCCCGAAACGCCCGGACGCGGCCGGAAGTAGGTTTCCGTGGCGGGATCGTCCGCCAGGAAGGCGTCCAGCACGTCGCGACCGACCTCGAAGGCTTCCGGCCCGATGCCCGGGCCGACCCAGGCGCGCCAGGCGGTAGCGGCCGGGGCCTTGGCGCGCATGGCGGCCAGGGTGTTTTCCAATACGCCGCCGGACAGGCCGCGCCAGCCAGCGTGGGCCGCGCCCAGGACGCTGCCGTCGGCGTCGGCGATGACCACCGGCAGACAGTCCGCCACCATTACGGCCAGCACGCGGCCCGGGCGCGCGGTGACGCTGGCGTCCAGCGCCGGCTCGTCGGGCAGGTCGGCGGCGTCGGCGTCGACCACGTCGCTGCCATGCACCTGCCGCAGCCACAGCGGCTCGGCCGGAAGCGCCGCGCGCAAGCGGCGGCGGTTCTCGGCCACGGTATCGGGATCGTCTCCGGCGCGGCGGCCCAGGTTGAGGGTGTCGTGCGGCGCCACGCCCACGCCGCCGGCGCGGGTGGTGCAGAAATAGTTGACGCCGGCCCACGCCGGGCCGGTCACCACGGGCAAGCCTTCAATCACGCGTTCCATGCGATCGCTTCCTGGACCAGGGTCATGTCCGCCGGCACGGGGGCGGCGAACTGAACCTCGCCGCGACCGCCCGGATCATCGAAATGCAGGGCGCGGGCGTGCAGCATCTGCCGCTGCGCGCCCGCGATGTTCTTGCCGCCGTAGATCGCATCCGCCAGCAGCGGATGCCCGAGGCTGGCAAGGTGCACCCGGATCTGGTGGGTGCGGCCGGTTTCCAGGCGGCACACCACCTCGGTGACGCGGCCGCCGGGATCGACCTGGCCGCACCGCGCGGGGGCATAGTGGGTGATGGCGGGTTTCGGCGCCACGGGCCGCTCGACGCTCATGCGCACCGGCACGCGCGGGTCGCGGCCGATCGGGCGGTCCACCTTGCCGGCGCGGACCAGCCAGCCGTGCGCCAGGGCGACGTATTCACGCCCCATGCTGCGCGCCTGCAACTGGCGCACCAGATGGGTCTGCGCGATTTCATTGCGCGCCACCACCATCAGCCCCGAAGTGTCCTTGTCCAGCCGGTGAACGATACCGGCGCGGGCCACCTGCGCCAGTTCGGGATAGCGGTGCAGCAGGCCGTTGAGCAGCGTGCCGCTCCAGTTGCCGGCGCCGGGGTGCACCACCAGGCCGGCGGGTTTGTTCACCACGATCCAGTCGGCGCTTTCATCGACCACGGGGAAATCGATGGGTTCGGGGGCGAAAGCCAGCGTCTCGGGAGCCGGCTGGGCCCAGACCGTGATTTCGTCGCCCGGCCCCACCGTCTGGCGGACCTTGCCGGGCGCGCCGTTGACGTGGACGTTGCCGGCCTCGATCCAGCCCTGCAGCCGGCTGCGGGAATGGTCCGTCAACAGTCCGGCCAGCACCTTGTCCAGCCGGTCGGCGCGGGTGCCCGCAGGCACCGTTACAAATTGCGGTTCGCCGCGCGGGTTTTCGCCGGAAAGGCTCAGGAGCTCATCGTCGGAAACGAGATCTGCGCTGATGGCTGTATCGGACATGGAGACAAATCATATAATCAGCCTGCCATGCTAACACCAAGGATACGATTCTCGTGATTCACCACTCCGCAGCTCCCTTGAACCCCGCCTCCCGAAGCGGGTCGGTTTTGCGCGTGGTTATCGCGCTATTTGCCGTCATCGCGATCGCCGGTTGCGGTTCGACCAACAGCAAGTACGACAAGACCACGAACTGGAGCGCCGAGCAGCTCTACGCCGACGCCAAGGCCGAAATCTCCTCGGGCGGCTGGAAAGAAGCGCGCGAGCGCCTGACCGCCATCGAGAGCCGCTATCCCTTCGGCGTCTACGCCCAGCAGGCCCTGCTCGAGCTGGCCTACGTCAACTGGAAGGATGGCGAAAACGAACAGGCGCTGGCCGCGATCGACCGCTTCCAGCAGCTCTACCCCAACCATCCCGGCACCGACTACGCGCTGTACCTGAAGGGCCTGATCAACTTCACGCCGGCCAGCGCCTTCATGAGCAACATCACCGGCCAGGATCCGGCCGAACGCGACCCCAAGGGCCTGCGCGCCTCGTATGACGCGTTCAATGACCTGATCAAGCGCTACCCGGACAGCAAGTACACCCCGGATGCCATCAAGCGGGTGGCCTGGCTGGTCAACACCATCGCCATGAACGAAGTACACGTGGCCCGCTACTACTACGAGCGCGGCGCCTACATCGCCGCCGCCAACCGCGCGCAGACCGTCATCACCGACTTCGAGGGCGCCCCCGCCACCGAGGAAGCGCTCTACCTGATGGTGCAGTCCTACGACAAGCTCGGCATGACCGAACTGAAAAACGACGCGCAGCGCGTGCTCGACAAGAACTTTCCCAACAGCTCGTTCAAGGACAAGGGCCTGAAGGCCGACAAGAGCTGGTGGAATCCGTTCAACTGAACACCGACAGTATGGGAAGCCCCTCGATCTCTCGAGGGGCTTTTTTTTGTCCGGCGACGTCCTTGGGTCCTATTCGCGCGGTGCGAGTCAGGACGGTCCGCTTCTGCCTGGCCAGCCCGCCCTATTCCTGCTTGCGGCGGTAGAAAGCCAGCACCTCTTCCAGTTCGCGCGTCCGCGCGAATGGCGGCAAGCCGCGCCACAGGCGCTTGCCATAGGGCTTCTCGACCAGGCGGGCATCGCCCACCATCAGTACGCCCCAGTCCGATTCCGTGCGGATCAGGCGGCCAGCGCCCTGCTTGAGCGAGATCGCGGCCTCGGGCAACTGGTATTCCGAGAACGGATTGCCGCCGTGGGCGCGACAGGCCCGCAGCCGCGCCTCGATCACCGGATCGTCCGGTGGAGCGAACGGCAGCTTGTCGATCGCCACCAGCGTCAGCACGTCGCCCGGCAGGTCGATGCCCTCCCAGAAGCTGGCGCTGCCCACCAGCACCGGGTGCGTCAGCTTGCAGAAACGGTCCAGCAGGTCGCGGCGCGTGCCCTCGCCCTGCTTGAGCAGCGGCCAGTCGTGGCCGGCGTCGTCGAAGGCGTCGGCCAGCAGGTTGGCGACCTTGTCCACGGCGCGCAGCGTGGTGCACAACACCAGCGTGCCGCCCGGGCTGGCTTCCAGCAGCGGCAGCAGCGTCTGCACGAAGCGGTCCAGGAACTGCGGCGATTGCGGCTCGGGCATGCCGCGCGGCACGAACAGCAGCGCCTGCTCGGGATAATCGAAGGGCGACTCCCACTTGCCGGTGCGGGCGCGATCCAGGCCCAGTTGGCCGGTGAAGTGCGTGAACTCGCCATTCACCGACAACGTGGCCGAAGTCATGATCCAGGCCTGGCCCGGCTTGCGGTATTTGGAGAATGCCTGCGCCACCGACAGCGGCGCCGAATGCAGCCGCACATGGTGTTGGCCATGCTCGACCCAGCGCACCGCCGGGCCGGTCCATTCCACCGCCGCGGCCGCGCCTTCGAGGATCGCGGCAGGCGTGGACAGGCCATCGCCCAGCGCCGGTTGCGGGGCCGATGCCGGCGCCTGGTCGTCGCGGCCCCAGCCCTCGTCGTCAAAGCCGGCGCCGTCGCGGCCCGGCGTGGCCCAGCGCTTGAGGCGCACGGCGATTTCAGCGCCGCTGCGGGCGGCGGCCACCAGGTCGGGATGGCGCTCGGCGACCGAACCCAGCGCGTTGGTGGCGATGTCCACCGCCTCGCGCAACACCGCGAACGCGGCATCGAACTCATCGGCGTTGGGAATGGCCTCGAACGTGGCCTTGCGGCCCGGCAGACGCTCGAGCGGCGCACAGACCAGGCGCAATTCGCGCGTGGCGGTTTCCAGGTGCCGCGCGACGTCGCTCCATTTGGTGGCTTCGCGCGCATAGGCCAGGCCGGCGGCTTCGAGCGCGCGGCCGAAATCCAGCAACTGGTGCGTCGACACGCTGCTGCCAAGGAAGCGGGTGGCCGTGTCGGGCAACTGGTGCGCTTCGTCGAAGATGACGGTGTCGGCCTCGGGCAGCAGGTCGGTGACGCCCTCTTCGCGCAGCACCAGGTCGGCCATGAACAGGGCGTGGTTGACCACCACCACGTCGGCTTCCTGCGCCTGACGGCGAGCCTTGACCACGAAACAGTCGCGGATGCGCGGGCATTCCTGGCCCAGGCAGTTCTCGCGGGTCGAGGTGACACGCTGCCAGATGTCGGCGTCTTCGGGCACCTGGGCCAGGTCGCCGCGGTCGCCGGTCTTGGAAATGCCGGCGAACACCTGGATCTGGCGCAGTTGCTGGATTTCGGTGCGCGACTTCAAGGCGCGTTCGTCGCCCTGCAGGCGATCAAGATGGTAGTGACAGACGTAGTTGCCGCGCCCCTTGAGCAGCGCGGCCGTCACCGGGGCCGCCAGCGCCGCCCGTACCCGCGGCAGGTCGCGCGTGAACAGTTGATCCTGCAGCGTGCGGGTACCGGTGGAAATCAGCACCTTGCCGCCCTGGATGAAGGCGGGTACAAGATACGCCCAGGTCTTGCCGATGCCGGTGCCGGCCTCGGCCACCAGCGTGGCGCGGTCCTGAATGGCCTGGCCGATGGCCTGGGCCAGTTCCACTTGGGAAGGGCGCGGCTTGTAGCCGGGCAAGGCCGACGCGAGCGGGCCGTCCTCGGCGAAGAATTCGGAGATGTCCAGGTCCAGCATGGATACAGCCTGGCGTCGAAGGCGACCGTGCCGGTGGACGGTCGGGGCGCCAGACCCAGAATGGGTGGGAAAGGACCAAATGATACCCGCTGGCGCTGCGCTTTTCCGCCCAACGCGTCGCAAACGTCCCGTCCCATGGGGACGGATGTGTCCACCCTGGCACGTTCTGTAACAACGGCTTATGGCACAATCCGCCCCTTGTTTTTCCTTTTTTGCCGTCGTATCGAGATGTCTGAAACTTCCGTTATCACGAACGTCGCCGCCGGCGTCGACAATGCCCGCATCGTTGCCCAGCTCGCCACCGAGCTCGGCGCACGCGCCTCCCAGATCGCCGCGGCGGTGGAACTGCTTGACGACGGCGCCACCGTGCCGTTCATCGCGCGCTACCGCAAGGAAGCCACCGGCGGCCTGGATGACACCGTCCTGCGCAACCTGGAAGTGCGCCTGGGCTACCTGCGCGAACTCGAAGAACGCCGCGGCGCGATCCTCGAATCGATCTCGCAGCAAGGCAAGCTGACGCCCGAACTGCAGCAGGAAATCGCCAGCGCCGACACCAAGCAGCGCCTGGAAGACTTGTACGCGCCGTACAAGCCCAAGCGCCGCACGCGCGCCCAGATCGCCCGCGAGGCCGGCCTGGAGCCGCTGGCCGACGCCATCCTGGCCGACCCGGCCTGCGACCCGGCCGCGCTGGCCGCGCAGTACCTGAATCCCGAAGCCTCGATCAACGACGCCAAGGCGGCGCTGGACGGCGCCCGCGACATCCTGGCCGAGCGCTACGCCGAGAACGCCGACCTGCTGGCCGACATGCGCGAGCACCTCTGGTCCACCGGCTATCTGTATTCCAAGATGGTCGACGGCAAGGAAACCGAAGGCGCCAACTTCCGCGACTGGTTCGACTTCAACGAGCCGCTGCGCACGCTGCCGTCCCATCGCATCCTGGCGCTGTTGCGCGGCCGCCAGCAAGGCGTGCTGGAAATCCGCCTGGGACTGGAAGCAGAACTCGAAGCGCAAACCCCGCATCCCTGCGTGGCGCGCATCGCCAGCTTCCTGAAGCTGGGCAATGGCCTGTTCGCCCTCGACGCCTCGCCGCGCGCGCGCTGGCTGGGCGAAGTCTGCCGCTGGACCTGGCGCGTCAAGCTGGTGACGGCTTTCGAAAGCGAACTGATCGGCCGCCTGCGCGAGACCGCCGAGGCCGAGGCCATCCGTGTGTTCGCCGCCAACCTGAAAGACCTGCTGCTGGCCGCGCCGGCCGGCCCCAAGGCCGTGCTGGGTCTGGACCCCGGCATCCGCACCGGTTGCAAGGTGGCCGTGATCGACCGTACCGGCAAGGTGGTCGACACCACCACTGTCTACCCGTTCGAGCCGCGCCGCGACCGCGAGGGCACCATCAACACCCTGGCCGCGCTGGTCGCGCGCCACAAGGTCGACCTGATCGCGATCGGCAACGGCACGGCATCGCGCGAAAGCGAGAAGCTGGTGGGCGACATGCAGGAACGCTTCCCCGACCTGAAGGTCACGCGTGTGGTGGTATCCGAGGCCGGCGCCTCGGTGTACTCGGCATCGGAAACCGCCGCGCAGGAATTCCCCGATCTCGACGTGACGCTGCGCGGTGCCGTGTCGATCGCGCGCCGCCTGCAGGATCCGCTGGCCGAGCTGGTCAAGATCGATCCCAAGGCCATCGGCGTCGGCCAATACCAGCACGACGTCAACCAGCGCGAACTGGCGCGTTCGCTGGACGCGGTGGTCGAGGACTGCGTGAACGCGGTCGGCGTGGACGTCAACACGGCCTCCGCCGCGCTGCTGGCGCGCGTGTCGGGCCTGAACTCGCTGCTGGCCAAGAACATCGTGGCCTGGCGCGACGAGAACGGCGCCTTCCCCTCCCGCGAACAACTGCGCAAGGTGCCGCGCTTCGGCGACAAGGCTTTCGAGCAGGCCGCGGGCTTCCTGCGCATTCCCAACGGCGACAATCCGCTGGATGCCTCGTCGGTGCACCCGGAGGCGTATCCGGTGGTCGAGCGCATCGTGGCCAAGATCAAGGCCGAGGTGAAGCAGATCATCGGCCAGCGCGACGCGCTCAAGGGCGTGTCGCCCTCTGATTTCACGGACGAGCGCTTCGGGCTGCCGACGGTGCGCGACATCTTCGCCGAACTGGAAAAGCCCGGCCGCGATCCGCGTCCCGAGTTCAAGACCGCCCAGTTCAAGGAAGGCGTCGAGACGCTCAACGACCTGTACCCCGGCATGGTGCTCGAAGGCGTGGTGACCAACGTCGCCAACTTCGGCGCGTTCGTCGACATCGGCGTGCACCAGGACGGGCTGGTCCACATCTCGGCGCTGGCCGAGAAGTTCGTGAAGGATCCGCGCGACGTGGTGCGCGTGGGCCAGACCGTCAGCGTGAAGGTGCTGGAAGTGGACGTGGCGCGCAAGCGCGTGGCCCTGACCATGCGCATGAACGACGCCGCCGTGCCCGCCCGGCGCGGCGCTGACGCCCCCAAGGGCGGCGATCGTGGCGGCCGCCGCCCGCAGGGCGACGGCGGCCGCGGCAACGCCGGCGGCAGCGGCGCAATGAACAGCGCCATGGCCGACGCATTCGCCAAGCTCAAGCGTTGAGCCCCTCCCCTGGCCGCTCCCCGCAGGAGCCGGCCAGGCGGCCAGCCCAAGTCTCACCAACCGGCGCACATGCGCCGGTTGTCATTCACGGTTGTCATTCAACTAAGGACTTTCCCTCAAAGTCCGCCCCTCCTTGCGTTGTCTCAAGCCGGACGCAACAAAAATAAGAGAAAATATCGAATTGTGTCTAAATAATAAGCCGGCGGATCGGGCACGCACGGCGGAAGCAAACCCATGATCAGGCGAGCTGCGGCGCAAACGTCTATCAGGTCGAAGCACAAGAAAAACAGCGCCATACCAGAGACACCGGAGATCCGTCCCGCCATGCGCAACACAATTACGCTTGCCGCCAACGAAACGGCAATCATCACCAAGAAGGAAGCCAGCCCGAGCGGCGCCTACAACGAGGTCACTCTCGGCCAATATGCCCACCTGACCGTGGATGGCGCCGAAGTCACCTTCAAACACATCACGCTGGAACGCCTGGGCAACCGGGTCATCGAGCTGGCCAACGGCGCGCAACTGCACGTGGGCGCGCTGGGATTCGCCAGCATGGGCGCCAGCATCACCTACCGCATCGGCGCCGGCTGTGCGCTGACCTTCGATGCCAGCCAATGGGATCCGGAAGTCGTGGCCAACACCACGTTCGATTTCGTCAGCCAGGGCAGCGGCACGCTCAAGTATTTTCCGTTCATCAACCCCGAGTGGCTCGACTGCCCCAACGTGACAGGCTATTCCGAAGGCGACATGCTGGAAATCGCGGGCCAGGGCAGCGCGCAACGATTCCAGGTGCGCGACGGCCGCATCGTTTCCGCCAACGCACGCTAACGGCGACGACGCGCGGCAAGCCTTTCCTGGAGAACAAAAACGACAAGGGCGGCGCAATGGCGCCGCCCTTGTCTTGCCGCCTGCGCGGCGTTATTCCTGAGCCATCGAGCGCAACGCGTCGCGCGTCTTCGCAAATTGCGCCTGGGCGTCGCCGACGGCGCCGGCCGGCGCCGTCGCCACGGTGACGCCGTCCAGTACCGCAGTCAGGCCCTCAGCCGTGGCTTGCAACAGAGCCTCGGGGGACTCCGCCTGCAAGCGGCGCATCAGCGCGCCGGCTTGCTTCGGATCGGCAAAGCGTTGCGACAACAGCAGCTCCTCGCCATCGGCGGCCAGGAAGCGGAAACGGAAGCCGCCGTCCTCGTCACGGAAACTAACGAAACGCGCGCCCTTGCCTTTTTCCTTCCTGGCCGGCGCGTCCTTGCCCGGCGCCTGCGCGTTCAGGTTGCGCAGGCCCACGGCCTCGCGCAGCTCGCGCATCATCGGCACCGCCAGCTTGCGCGCCTTGGCAGCGCCGGCCTGCAGCACGTCCTCGATGCGGCCGGGGTTGGCCATCAGGTCGAAGTAACGCTCGCGCATCGGCGCCAGCAGGTTCTCCAGGTGATCGTAGAGCGCCTGCTTGGCCTCGCCCCAGCCCAGGCCTTCCTCGAGTTGCTTGCGGAAGGCCGCGGCCTGTTCGTGCGTGGCGAAGGCGCGGTAGATGGTGTACAGGTGCGAGCCTTCGGCGTCCTTGGGTTCGCCCGGTTCGCGCGAGTCGGTGACGATGCGCATGATCGAGGCGCGCAGCGCCTTGGCGCCGCCCTCGAACAGCGGGATGGTGTTGTTGTAGCTCTTGGACATCTTGCGGCCGTCCAGGCCCGGCAACGTGGCCACGTCCTCTTCGATGGCGACCTCGGGCAGCGTGAAGTATTCGCGGCCGTACAGGTGGTTGAAGCGCTGGGCGATGTCGCGCGCCATTTCCAGGTGCTGGATCTGGTCGCGGCCCACCGGCACCTTGTTGGCGTTGAACATGACGATGTCCGCCGCCATCAGCACCGGATACGAGAACAGGCCCATGGTCACGCCGTCATCGGGATCCACACCCTTGGCCACGTTCTGGTCGACCGAGGCCTTGTAGGCGTGCGCGCGGTTCATCAGGCCCTTGGCCGTGACGCAGGTCAGCAGCCAGCTCAGCTCGGGGATCTCCGGGATGTCCGACTGGCGGTAGAAGGTCACGCGCTCGGGATCGAGCCCGACCGCCAGCCAGGTGGCGGCGATTTCAAGCCGCGAACGGGCCACGCGGGCCGGGTCGTCGCACTTGATCAGGGCGTGGTAATCGGCCAGGAAGAAAAACGCGTCGACGCCCGGTTGCGTGCTCGCCTGGACCGCCGGGCGGATCGCGCCAGCGTAGTTGCCGAGGTGGGGGGTACCGGAGGTGGTGATGCCAGTAAGGACGCGGGTGTTCATGGACGATGCAGGCGTTTGCTTGGTGAAACGCCCAGTGTAACGTGCCGCGCGGGCGACGCCGTGGTTACAGGACGGCCAGCAGCGGCGCGGCCAGCGCGCACACCCCGCCGGCCGTCAGCGCGGCGCGCGGCCGGAAGGTCAGGAACCAGATCAGCAGCAGGCCGGCGATGCTGAGGATGCCGATCCATTCGACCGTGCCATAGCTCCAGCCCCAGACTGCGGCCGAGGCGCACAGCGACAGGGCCAGCGCCAGCCAGCCGAAGACCCGCAACGGCACGCGATGGCGGCGTGGCAAAGCGCGGTCGAACAGGTCTTCGTAGTGACGGTCCATGCCCAGGCACAGGGCGGAGAACCCCGCATAGGCCAGGCAGAAGGCGGCGAGCGTCATGGCGTATCACCTCGATTCATAGGCGGCTTCGGAAGGGGAATGCGGCGGCGTCGGGACGGATGACTCGGCGGGACGGGTCCGGGCCTGCACTTGCGCCGCGGCGGGCGCGGACGCTTCAGCGGCCGTGGCGGCGCGAGCACGGACGGGCGTCTTGGCAGCGCCCCTGGCCGGCGCCTTGCGCGCCCGGGCAGCCTTGCGCGCTATCCAGCCCAGCAGCAACGCGCCCGCCAGGCAGGTCAGGTCGAATCCCGCCATGACCCAGTCGCCCGCCGCCAGCGACACGCCAAGGTGACGCGAAGTGGTCAAGGCATTGACCACCGGCACCAGCGCCAGCGAAACAGCGGCCAGTCTCAGCAGATCCACCCACTTGCGCTTCGGGAACAGGAACGCGTATGCCAGCGACAGGCCCCAGGCGGCGAAGAACGCGCGCACTTCCCACAACTGGCGACCCGGGAGGTCGGCCGGCACCAGCCGGTTGGCCCAGAAGAACGCGGCGACCGCGATGAACAGGCCGGCGATGGTGCCGGCATTCAAACCGTCCACCAGGCGCAGCGAGAAGGCCTCGCGCGCACCGGGGCGCGCCTTCTGGCGGCGCTTGGCGATCCATAGCACCAGGCCGGAACCGACCATGCCCGTGCCCGCCAGGCTGACCAGGAAATAGAACCAGCGCAGTAGCGGCTCGGCGAACAGGCCCAGGTGCAGGCCGACGACCACGCCGGCGGTGCGCACGGTGGGGCTCAGTTCGTCCTGCCCTTCCTGGTAGGCGCCGCTGACGCCATCGAATCGCATGTAGGGCGCCAGGCGGCCGTAGGACACGCCATCGGCCGCATCGCGGGTGACGGTGACCGTGGCGCCGGCATCGCCGGGATTGTTGACCGTGACGCGGCCCACGCGGCCATGCCAGCGCTGCTGCGCCTGCTCTACCAACGGTGCAAGCGCCGTCAGGGGCGCCGCCTCGTTGCGCGGCGGCGTGACCTTGAATGCCGCGAACACGTCATCCGAATATTGCCGCGGGTTTTCATAGACCGCCATGATGCCGGCGGGCATCAGCATGGCCATGAACAGCACCAGGCCGCTGAAGGTGATCATCAGGTGGAACGGCAACCCCAGCACCGACAGCGCATTGTGGCCGTCCATCCAGGCCCGCTGGCCGCCCTTCTTGGGGCGGAAGGTGAAGAAGTCGGCGAAGATCTTCTTGTGCGTGATGATGCCGCTGATGATGGCCACCAGCATGAACATGCCGGCGATGCTGGCAAGCCAGCGTCCCCACGGGAACGCCATCTCGAGTTCGAAATGGAAGCGGTAGAAGAAGTCGCCGCCGCGCGTTTCGCGCCCGCTGACGGCCTGCCCGGTCCGCGGATCAAGCTTGGCGCGCACGAAGCCGCGTTCGCCCGGCTTGGGCTTGGGCACCTGGTACAGTAGCTGGATCAGCGGCTCGCGATCGGTCGGCGGCGTGATGAACCAGCGCTTGGCGTCGGGCGCGTGCTCGGCCAGGTAGCGCTGCGCCATGGCCACGGATTCGAGCGTGGGCGCGGCCTGCGCCTGGATCTCGGGCTGCATCCAGCGGGTGATCTCGGGACGGAAGAACGACAGCGTGCCGGTCAGGAACATCGCGAACAGCACCCAGCCGAAGATCAGGCCCGACCAGGTGTGCAGCCACGACATGGATTGGCGCAGGCCCTCTTCGCCTTGCGCTTTTCCGGTGCTGGGTTTCATGCGCCCCCCACCATGCGACCGATCAGGAACAGGCCGCCGAACAGCGCCGCCGGCAACAGGATGCCGGCCCAGGCGCGCCAGGCGTTGCGGGTGGCGAACACCCAGATGACGCCACAGGTGTAGACCACGAAGGCCGACATCTGCGCCGTGACGACGGCGTCGGCGCGCTGCATGGGCAGCCAGACGGCCAGGCAGGCCGCGGCCGCCGAGGCCAGGCCGTAGCCGCCGAGGATGGCGGCCAGGGCCCGCGAGGCCACGGCCAGACGGTAGCGCATCATGCCTGCGCCGGCTGCGGGAGCTTTCACTTGGTCACGTTGAAGGTCAGGGTGGAAACGTAGCGGATCCTGGCGTAGGCCTTGCCATCGGCCTCGCCGGCCTTGTCCTCGACGTGGGCGGCTTCCAGCACGTACTGGCCCGGCCACGGCGTGGTGATCTCGATGCGGCCGTTCTCGTCGCTGCGCAAGCGCTTTTCCCACTTGGGCGGGCCGAACACGGTGACCTCGGTCTTGGCCAGCGGCTTGCCCTTGAACTGCAGCACGAAGGTGTTGCTGCCCGCGGCGGCCGGCACCAGTTCCAGGTCGAGCTTGCCCTGGGTGTCTTCGCGGCCGGCCTTGGCGCCGTACTGCATCAGCGTGTCCTTGAACTGGATCGGCTGCGACAGGCGCACGTCGCCCTTGCCGCTGGCGGCGAACTCGACGAAATCCGCGCCCTCGGCCGACGCCTTGAGCGCCTTGCCATCGGCACCGGTCACCACCGGCGCCACCAGGACCTTGCCCAGCAGGCCGTCGCGCTTTTCACGCAGGTCGTCCGCCCATTCGCCGAAGTACGCCTTTGCCGCCCCCTGGTCGGCCCGCTCGAGCCAGACGAAGTGCGCCTGCGCCGCGCCGGCGCTGCCCAGCAGCGCGATGGCTGCCAAAGTCCTTGCGAATTTCATTGTCGATCTTCCTGTTGTGAATGCCGGCCTGGAACCGCCCCGCGACGGCTCTCTCTCGGCAAGGGTCTGAATTATAACCATTCTCACTACGATGTGAGGCTTTGCGTGCCTGCCCGTCCACGGCTACGCCGCGAACGGGCCGTCCGGCCTACCAGCGATAACGCAGGCTGGCCTTGATCGAGCGCTGGTAGCCGTACCAGCACCAGGAATCGCCCGAGCAAGAAGCGATGTATTCCTTGTCGAACAGGTTCTGCACGTTCAGCGCCACCTGCATGCCCTTGAGCGACGGCGACACGCGGCCCAGGTCGTAGTCCAGCATCAGGTCGAACAACGTGACTGACGGCACCTTCATGGTGTTGGCCTCGTCGCCGTACGACGACCCGATGTAGCGCACGCCGCCGCCCACGCCCAGGCCGGCCAGCGCACCGCCCTGCAACTGGTAGCGGGCCCAGGCCGAAGCCTGCTGCGAGGGCACGCCCACCGGCGCCTTGCCCTTCAGGTTCAGCCCGGAGGTGCTTGGATTGGCCTTGGAATAGGCGTTATCGAGCAGCGAATAGCCCGCCATCAGTGTCAGCCCGCGCAGCGGTTCGGTCTTGGCTTCCAGCTCGATGCCCTGCGTACGCAATTCACCGGACTGGATCTGGCAGCGCGCGTTGGACGTGCCGCACAGATGCGTCGGGTCCGGATCGGTGGTCAGCATGTTTTCGCGGCGGATGTCGAACGCGGCCACCGACAGCAACGTCGCGCTGCCCGGCGGCTGGTACTTGATGCCGACCTCGTACTGGTTGCCCTCGATCGGCTTGAAGGGCGCGTTGTTCCAGCCCGTGCCCGACTGCGGTTCGAACGATTCGGAGTAGCTGAAGTACGGCGCCACGCCGTTGTCGAAGTTGTAGATCACGCCGAAACGGCCGGTGAAGGCCTCCGCGCGCAACGACGAGGGCGTGGTGCGGCCAGTGGCGATGGCGGTGCTCTCGCCGACGTTGCGCGACCAGTCGTAGCGTCCGCCCAGCAGCACCGAAAGGCGGTCGATCTTGATCTGGTCCTGGAAGTACAGGCCGGTCTGGTACTGCTTGGTGGTGGCGTCGGTGGAGAACGCCGGCACCGGGATGTCCTGGTGGTTGTCCGGGTTCATCACGTTCAGCGCGGGCGCGCTGCCAAAGCCGGACAGCGTGTCGGTCTTGACATGCTGGTAGTCGAAGCCCAGCAGCACCGTGTGGCCGAAGGCGCCGGTATCGAAGCGCGCCTGCAGGTTGTTGTCGATGGTCAGCGCGCCGACCTCGACGTCGGTCGCGATCGCGGCACGCTGCTGGTACAGGTAACGGCTGTCGGTGTAGCCGTAGAAGCGGCTGGACGCGCCATAGATGCTGCGGTATTTGGCGTCGGAATGGGTCCAGCGCAGGCTCTGCGTCGCCTTCAGGGCATCGCTGAAGCGGTGGTCCAGCACGTAGCCGAGCGAATAGCTCTTGCGGTCGCTCTTCTCGAAATTGGCGTCGCCATCGTAGTAGCGTGGCGACAGGCGGATGCCGTCCGGCGCCGACAGCAGCGTGCGCATCGGCGGCGCAGCGCCATACGACCCCATGTCGGGATCGCGTTGGAAGTTCGTCAGCACGGTGAGCGAGGTGTCGCCGTTGGGCTTCCAGGTGAAGGCCGGCGAGACGAAGTAGCGGCGCTCCTTGGTGTGGTCGATCTGGCCGTCTGACATGTAGCCCGATCCCACCAGGCGGTACAGGTACTTGCCCTCTGCGTCCAGCGGGCCGCCGAAGTCGAAGTTGGCGCGCCGGTAATCGTAGTTGCCAACCTGAAGCTCGACTTCATGCAGCGCTTCTTCCAGCGGCCGCTTGCTGACCTGGTTGACCACGCCGCCGGGGCCGCCCTGCCCGTACATCACCGAGGCCGGCCCTTTCAGCACGTCGACCCGCTCCAGACGATAGGCGTCCACCTGCGGCAAGGCATCGCGCCCGCCGAACACACGCAGGCCGTCCAGGTAGGTCGATGCGGAGAAGCCGCGCACGCTGAACTGGTCCAGCCGCGTGGCGGTCGCGCCGCGCGTTTCGGTCGCCACGCCGGGCGTGTAGCGCAACACCTGGTTCAGCGTCTGCGCGCCCTGCTCCGCGATCTGCTCGCGCGTGACCACGGACACCGATTGCGGCGTCTCGATCAGCGGAGTGTCGGTCTTGGTGGCGCTGACGCTGGCGCCGGCCACGTAGCCCACGGTCGGCGCGAAGGCGCTCAGGGAACTGGCCGACACCGTCACCGGCGCCAACGTCAGCGTGTCGCCGGAGGGCGCCGCCACCAGCGTCCAGGAATTGCCGGCCTGGGCCCGCGCCTGCAGACCACTGCCAGCCAGGATGCGGGCGAAGCCGGCGCCCACCGGATAGGCGCCGTTCAGGCCTTCGGACCGCAAGCCGCGCACCTGCGCCGGATCGAACGACAGCACCACGCCCGCGCTGCGCGCGAATTGGGTCAGCGCATCGCCCAGCGGGCCAGCGGCGATCTGATAGGTGCGCGGCGCCTGGGCCGCGGCGGGCGAGGCTTGCGCCCAGGCGGCGGGCGCGGCGGCCAGCCAGGCGCCGGCGCAAGTGGCGGCGAGCACGGCCAGACGGCCGGCGGTCAAGGATGCGCCCAGGCGCGGGCAAGATGAAGCGGACACGAAAAACTCCCTTGTACGTAGGTCTCTATCTCTGCCTTTCCGTACCAGGAAGGAAAACCTGCAATGCATCGATCAGGAAATTTGTAACGCTCAGGCCGCGCGTGGCCCGACCTGCAGCCAGTACTGTGTGTGGCGCGTCACCACGATGGGCAGCGCCGGCTCCAGCGCCCGGAGCGCGCGCTCGGCGTCGTCCAGCGGGAACACGCCCGACAGCCGCAGGCCCGCCACCGCCGGGTCCACCCGTATCACGCCGACTCGCTGGCGCGCCAGGTAGTCGGCGAAATGGTCCAGGCGCCAGTCCTTGGCCACCACCAGACCGTCGACCCAGGCCAGGCGATCCGGATCGGCCGCCTGCCGCTCGACCCCGCCCAGGTCGTCGTAGCTCAGGCGTTCGCCCGCTTCGGCAGCCTGCGTCGACGCGCCATCGCGCAGCAAGGCGACACTGCCCTCGTAGACACCCAACTGTGCGCCACCCGGCGTGCGGCGCACGTCGAAACGCGCGTTGTCCGCCAGCAGCACGCCGTGGCCGGTGTCCACGCGCACCGGGGCGGCGCCTGGTCGCGCCTGCGCGCTCACCAGGATCTCGCCGCGCAACAGGTGGATGCCGCGCGCGCCGCTTGCCAGCCGCAGCGCGCTGTCGCTGTTCAGAGTGACGTGCAGGCCGTCGGCCACCGCCACCGCGCGCCGTTCGCCGATGCCGGTGCTGAGATCGGCGGCCAGGCGCTGCCACGGCGCATGCCGGTAGCCAGCCCAACCCGCCACGCCCACCCCAGCCAGCGTCAGCAAATTGCGCAGGGCCACGCGGCGGCCGGGCGTCGCCGGGCCGTCCAGCGCCGTATGCGCCAGCGCCGCGGGCACGCGGCGCGCATCGCGGCCAATCGCTTCCAGCCGCTCCCACGCCTTGCGATGCGCCGGATCCTGCGCCAGCCAGGCCTGACAGGCCTCGCGCTCGCCGGCATCGGCTATGCCCGACTGCAGGCGCGCCCACCAGGCGATGGCCTGGCGCACCACGGCATCGGGCGGCATGGCGGCGCTAGTCATAAAGCGCGGCATAACAGGCCGACATGGCGCGCACCATGTACTGCTGCACGGAACTGAGCGACACGCCCAGCCGCTGGGCGATTTCGGGATAGGTCAGGCCGTCGAGCTGCGACAGCAGGAACGCCGAGCGCGCCTTGGGCGGCAGCCGGTCGAGCAGGCGGTCAAGTCGCATCAGGGCCTGCATCTGCTCGGCCTGTGTCTCGGGCGACGGCGCATGGGCCTCGGGCAGGTCGGCCAGATAGGCCAGATAGGCATGTTCCAGCGCCGCGTGACGCTGATGATCGATCACCAGCCCCTTGGCGATGGTGGTCAGCAGCGCCCGAGCCTCGCCGGCGCGAACCGTCTTGCGGCCCTGGATCACGCGCACGAACACGTCCTGCGCCAGGTCCTCCGCGCGATGCGCGCAACCGAGCTTGCGGCGCAGCCAGCCGAACAGCCAGGGCCGATGGTCCCGGTACAGGCCGTCGACCTGCGTGGCGGGCGCATCGGCGCAGGAGGCCGGAGACGAAAGGAGGGGGGAAGACACGGGAAGACTGCGGCGCGGGACCAGAAGTCTTCGGATGTTAATTGATAATGACTTGCATTACCAATGCAAATGACGCAAATTGCGCCACGTCCGCCCCCGCGGGCGGACGCTTGCGGCATAACTACAACGTTGCAGTCAGGCGGCGTTCCGACTCGAGGTATTCGCGCGACTGCATTTCCAGGATGCGCGATACCGTGCGATGGAACTCGTTGGCGAGCGCGCCCTCGGTGTAGATCTCTTCCGGTTCGCATTCGGCCGACATGATCAGCTTGACGCGATGGTCGTAGAACACGTCGATCAGCCAGGTGAAGCGGCGCGCCTCGGAAGCCTGGCGCGGCCCCATGCGCGGCACGCCGGACAGGATCACCGCATGGAAGCGATTGGCCAGCTCCAGGTAATCATTCTGCGAACGCGGACCGCCGCAAAGCGTGGCGAAGTCGAACCACACCACCGAACCGGCCAGCGCCAGCGCGCGGATCTCGCGATGCTCGATATGCAGCAGCGGCTCCTGCGGTGGCGTGTCGGCCAGGCTGTCGAAGGCCTGCTGCAAGGCCTGTTGCGCGCTCTCGTCCAGCGGCGTGTGGTAGCACTGCACCTGCTCGAGCGAGCGGCGGCGATAGTCGACGCCGGCGTCCACGTTCATCACGTCCATGCGCGCCTGGATCAGCTCGATCGCCGGCAGCACGCGGTCGCGGTGCAGGCCGTCGGGATACAGCGTCGACGGCTCGTAGTTGGAGGTCATCACGAACGAAGTGCCGTACTCGAACAGCTTGAACAGCAGGCGGTGCAGGATCATCGCATCCGCCACGTCCGACACGTGGAACTCGTCGAAACAGATCAGGCGGTAGCGCTTGGCCACGCGCCTGGCCACTTCGTCCAGCGGATCCTGCATGCCCTTCACTTCCTCCAGTTCGCGATGCACGCCGCGCATGAATTCGTGAAAGTGCAGGCGCGTCTTGCGCACCACCGGCACGGTGGCATAGAAGGCGTCCATCAGGAAGCTCTTGCCGCGCCCCACCCCGCCCCACAGATAGACGCCACGCGGCACATCGGGACGGTTCAGCAGCTTCTTCAGGGCGTTCGAGCGCATCGCCTTGAACTTGACCCACTCGTCGTAATAGCGCTGCAGCCGGTCGATCGCCTTCTTCTGGGCTTCATCGGGCTTGTAGCCGCGTTCGGCCAGGGCGTGTTCGTAGTATTCGCGGACGTTCATGGAGATGACACAGGCAAAAGAAAAAAAGGGCGGGTCCGAAAACCCGCCCCCTTTGGCAGAGCCGCAGCGTGGCGGATCAGAAGTTCAAGGCGCGCTTGTCGACGGCCAGGGCGGCTTCCTTCACGGCTTCCGACAGCGTCGGATGCGCGTGGCAGATGCGGGCGATGTCTTCGGCGGCGCCGCGGAATTCCATGATGGTCACGGCTTCCGAGATCAGTTCCGAGGCCATCGGACCGACGATGTGCACGCCCAGGACCTCGTCGGTCTTGGCGTCGGCGATCACCTTGGCAAAGCCGGTGGTGTCGCCCAGCGCGCGGGCGCGGCCGTTGGCCAGGAACGGGAAGCTGCCGGCCTTGTACTCGCGGCCTTCGGCCTTGAGCTGCTGCTCGGTCTTGCCGACCCAGGCGATTTCCGGCGAGGTGTAGATCACCCACGGCACGGTGTCGAAGTTGACGTGGCCGTGCTGGCCGGCGATGCGCTCGGCAACCGCCACGCCCTCTTCCTCGGCCTTGTGCGCCAGCATCGGGCCGCGCACCACGTCGCCCACCGCCCAGACGTTGGGCAGGTTGGTCTTGCAGTCGCCATCCACGGCGATGAAGCCGCGCTCGTCGAGCTTCAGGCCCACGGCATCGGCGTTCAGGCCGCCGGTGTAGGGCACGCGGCCGATCGAGACGATCAGCTTGTCCACCACCAGCTTCTGCTCGGCGCCCTTGGCGTCGACGTAGGGCACGGTCACCGACTTGGCGGTCGCCTTGATCTCGCCGATCTTGACGCCCATCTGGATGTTCAGGCCTTGCTTGGTGAAGGCCTTCAGGGCTTCCTTGGCCACTTGCTGGTCGGCGGCGGCCAGGAACTCCGGCATCGCTTCCAGGATGGTGACTTCCGCGCCCAGGCGGCGCCACACGCTGCCCATTTCCAGGCCGATCACGCCGGCGCCGATCACGCCCAGCGTCTTCGGCACGGCGCCGATGTTCAGCGCGCCGTCGTTGGACAGCACGACCTTTTCATCGAACGGCAGGCCGGGCAGCTCGCGCGCCGACGAACCGGTGGCGACCACCACGTGCTTGGCAACCAGGTCTTCCTCGGCGGTGCCGGTGACCTTGATGGCCCAGCCGCCCTCGACCTGGCCGGCGAACGCGCCCTTGCCATGGAAGAAGGTGACCTTGTTCTTCTTGAACAGGTACAGGATGCCGTCGTTGTTCTGCTTGACCACCGAGTTCTTGCGGCCGATCAGCGTGTCGAGCTTCAGGCTGACGCCCTTGACTTCGATGCCGTGCTCGGCGAAGTGGTGGTTGGCCTGCTCGAAGTGTTCGGACGATTGCAGCAGCGCCTTGGACGGGATGCAACCGACGTTGGTGCAGGTGCCGCCGGGAGCCGGGCCGCCTTGGCCATTCTGCCAGGCGTCGATGCAAGCCACCGACATGCCGAGCTGCGCGGCGCGGATGGCGGCGATGTAGCCGCCGGGGCCCGCGCCGATGACGACGACGTCGAATTGTTTGGACATAGTGTTCTCGCGAATGAGGAGGGAGTGAAACTCGCCCCGGCCCGCGCAAGCCGGCCCGTGGGGCCGGCCGGGCGCCGCCGACACACAGGTCGCGCGGGCGCCGGGCTCAGGGCGCCGAGATTACAGGTCCAGCAACAGGCGCTGCGGATCTTCCAGGGCGTCCTTCATGGCGACCAGGCCCAACACGGCTTCGCGGCCGTCGATGATGCGGTGGTCGTAGGACAGGGCCAGGTAGTTCATCGGACGGATGACGATCTGGCCGTTTTCCACCACGGCGCGATCCTTGGTGGCGTGCACGCCCAGGATGGCCGATTGCGGCGGGTTGATGATCGGGGTCGACAGCATCGAGCCGAACACGCCACCGTTGGAGATCGAGAACGTGCCGCCGGTCATCTCTTCGATGCCCAGCTTGCCGTCGGCGGCGCGGCGGCCGAAGTCGGCGATGGTCTTTTCGATTTCAGCGATGGACAGTTGGTCGGCGTTGCGCAGGATCGGCACCACCAGGCCACGCGGGCTGCCGACAGCGATACCGATGTCGAAGTAGCCGTGGTAGATGATGTCCTTGCCGTCGATCGAGGCGTTGATCAGCGGGAACTTCTTGAGCGCGGCAACGGCGGCCTTGACGAAGAACGACATGAAGCCCAGCTTGATGCCGTGCTCCTTCTCGAACTTGTCCTTGTACTTGTTGCGCAGATCGATGACCGCTTGCATGTTCACTTCGTTGAACGTGGTCAGGATCGCGTTTTCCTGTTGCGATTGCAGCAGGCGCTCGGCGATGCGGGCGCGCAGGCGGCTCATCGGCACGCGCTGTTCCGGACGGCCGTCCAGCGACAGCGTGGTCGGGGCGGGGGCGGCCGGGGCCTTGGCCGGGGCGGCCTTGGCGGCGGGGGCGCTGGCGTTCAGGGCGTCGCCCTTGGTGACGCGGCCGTCACGGCCGGTGCCGGCGACGCTGGCGGCGTCCACGCCCTTTTCGGCGAGGATCTTGGCGGCGGCGGGCGAAGCCACGCCGGCGGCGGCGGTCGAGGCGGGAGCGGCCGGGGCGGCGGCGGCTTGCGCGGCGGCCTTGGGCGCTTCGGCGGCGGGGGCGGTGGCCGGGGTGGCGGCGGCCTTGCCGGCGGTGTCGATACGGGCCAGGACTTCGCCCGAGGTCACGGTGCTGCCATCGCCCTTGACGATTTCAGCCAGCACGCCCGAGGCGGGGGCCGGCACTTCCAGCACGACCTTGTCGGTCTCGACTTCGATCAGGATTTCGTCCGCTTCGACGGCAGCGCCGGGCTGCTTCTTCCAGGTCAGCAGGGTCGCTTCGGAAACGGATTCGGAGAGTTGGGGGACGACGACGTCGGTGATAGCCATTTTGTTTATTCCGTAGAGTGTGTGTTCTGGACCGCACGGCGCGGGCAAAGTTCGAAATTGGATTTCTGCAACTTGCCGCACGCCGCGCGTGCATCGGGTTGGGTTACTTGGTCAGCATGGCCTTGAACTTGGGCGCGAAAGCCGCTTCGATCAGCGCCTTCTGCTGCTCCTGGTGCTTGGCCAGGTAGCCCACGGCCGGCGAAGCCGACGCGGCGCGACCGGCGTAGCCCAGCTTCTGGCCTTCGACCATGTTCTCGTACACGTGATGCTGAACGTAGAACCACGGGCCCTGGTTCTGCGGCTCGTCCTGGACCCAGATCACTTCGGTGGCCTTCGGGTACTTGCGCAGTTCGGCTTCGAACGACTTGTGCGCGAACGGGTACAACTGCTCGACGCGGACGATGGCGACGTTGTCGGCGCCACGTTCACGGCGGGCATTGACCAGATCGTAGTAGACCTTGCCCGAGCAAGCCAGCACGCGCTTGACCTTGGCGGCGTCGATGGCCTCGTCGACCTCGCCGATCACCGGGCGGAAGCTGCCGCCGGCCAGTTCGGTCAGGGGCGAGCCGGCGTCCTTGTTGCGCAGCAGCGACTTGGGCGTGAACAGCACCAGGGGCTTGCGGAACGGACGGATCATCTGGCGGCGCAGCACATGGAAGATCTGCGAGGCCGAGGTCGGCTGGATCACTTGCATGTTGTTGTCGGCGCAAAGCTGCAGGAAGCGCTCGATGCGGCCCGACGAGTGCTCGGGGCCCTGGCCTTCGTAGCCGTGCGGCAGCATCAGGGTCAGGCCCGACTGGCGGCCCCACTTGGCTTCGCCGGAGCTGATGAACTGGTCGATCACGACCTGGGCGCCGTTGACGAAGTCACCGAACTGGCCTTCCCAGATGGTCAGCGTGTTGGGTTCGGCGCTCGAGTAGCCGTATTCGAAGCCCAGCACGGCCTCTTCGGACAGCACCGAATCGATCACGGTGAACGGGGCCTGGCCTTCCGAGACGTTCTGCAGCGGAATGTAGGTGCCGTCGTTCCAGCGCTCGCGGTTCTGGTCGTGCAGCACGGCATGGCGGTGCGTGAACGTGCCACGGCCCGAGTCCTGGCCGGTGATGCGGATGGCGTAGCCCGAGGACACCAGCGTGGCGAAGGCGAGGTGTTCGCCCATGCCCCAGTCCAGGTTCATTTCGCCCTTGGCCATGGTGCGGCGGTCGTTCAGCAGCTTGGCGACCAGCGGGTGCACCGTGAAGCCTTCCGGCACGGTGGTGATGCGCTCGCCGATGCGCTTGAGCTCGGCCAGCGGCACGGCGGTGTCGGCCTGGTCGGTCCACTTGGCGCCCAGGAACGGCGACCAGTCGATCGCGTACTTGCTCTTGTAGTCGGTCAGCACCGGTTCGATGGTGCGCTGGCCGTCTTCCATCAGTTGGCGGTAGTCCTTGACCAGTTGGTCGGCTTCGCCCTCGGACAGCACGCCCTGCGTGGTCAGCTTGTCGGCGTACAGCTTGCGCGTGCCGGGGTGATGGCCGATGCGCTTGTACATCAGCGGCTGCGTCAGCGACGGGGTGTCCTGCTCGTTGTGGCCCAGCTTGCGGAAGCAGACGATGTCGACCACGACGTCGTGGCGGAACTGCAGGCGGTAGTCCAGGGCCAGCTTGGTCACGAACACGACGGCTTCGGGATCGTCGCCGTTGACGTGGAACACCGGCGCTTCGATCATCTTGACGACGTCGGTGCAATACAGCGTGGAACGCGAGTCGCGCGGATCCGACGTGGTGAAGCCGATCTGGTTGTTGATGACGATATGCAGCGTGCCGCCCGTGCCGTAGCCGCGGGTCTGGGCCAGGTTCAGGGTTTCCATCACCACGCCCTGGCCGGCGAAGGCCGCGTCGCCGTGCACCAGCACCGGCAGCACTTGCTTGCCTTCGGCGTCGCCGCGGCGTTCCTGGCGAGCGCGCGCGCTGCCTTCGACCACGGGGTTGACGATTTCCAGGTGGGACGGGTTGAACGCCAGCGACAGGTGCACCGGACCGCCACGGGTCGACAGGTCGCTCGAGAAGCCGTTGTGGTACTTCACGTCGCCGTCGGTCAGGCCTTCGGCGTGCTTGCCTTCGAACTCGGCGAACAGGTCGCCGGGCATCTTGCCCATGATGTTCACGAGCAGGTTCAGGCGGCCGCGGTGGGCCATGCCGACCACGATTTCCTGGACGCCGTTTTCACCGGCGTGGTTCACCACTTCGTCCATCGAGGCGATGAAGCTTTCGCCGCCTTCCAGCGAGAAGCGCTTCTGGCCGACGTACTTGGTGTGCAGGAAACGCTCGAGGCCTTCGGACTCGGTCAGTTGCTGCAGGATGTGGCGCTTTTCTTCGGCCGTGTAGGTCGGCGCACCCAGCGTGGTTTCCAGGCGTTCCTGGATCCAGCGCTTGGCGGCGGGGTCGGAGATGTGCGTGAATTCGGCACCGATGCTGCGGCAGTAGGTGTCGCGCAGCGCCTTCAGGATGTCGCGCAGCGTCATGGTGCTGGCGGTCGTGAAGTAGGTGTTGGTGGCCGAGTAGGTCTGGTCCAGGTCGGCTTCGGTCAGGCCGTAGAAGGCCGGATCGAGTTCGGGGATCGGCGGACGTTCCTGGCGCTTGAGCGGATCCAGGTCGGCCCAGCGCGAACCGAGCGAGCGGTAGGCGGCGATCAGCGATTGCACCGAGACTTGCTTGGAGGCGACGCTCAGGTCGGGTTCGGCGGCGCGTTGCACGAAGGCATTGGCCTTGGCGCGCTGGGCGAACGATTCGACGATGGGAGCGTGGGCCTGGTCGCGGGTGGATTCCTGGCCGTCGGTGGCGGGAGCGTGCTGCAGCTGGTCGAAGTATTCGCGCCAGTTGTCAGGTACCGAACCGGGGTTGTCGAGGTAGGCTTCGTAAAGCTCCTCAACGTAGGGGGCGTTTCCCCCAAACAAGTAAGACGTGGATAGGGATTCTATTTCCGAAGACATAATCGCTTCACCTTTACGAGTGCTTCACTCGATTACGATGCAGGAAAACCTTCCGCGACACGGGCTTCCCGTTTAGCGGATAGCAGGGGCAGAAGGCGCGTACAAGCCTTGAAAGCCGTATGCATGAAAGTATAACCCTTTGAGTTTACGGGCGTCTTTTTGCGATTGCGTGACGCAAAAGCGCGCCAGGAATGGTTTCATGCGGCGTTGGAATGTCCATGCAACCCCTGCAATTACGCCGTCTACGCGCCCGCAAATTCCGCGAACGAAAAATGCCGCATTGCGGCATTTTTTTCGATCCGTGCGCGAGGTGTTGCGCAATTGCCTCGTCAGAGCGGCAGTTCGGTGGTCGACAGGATCTCTTTCAGCACGAAAAAAGTGCGGATCTGGCGCACGCCGGGCAGCTTGATGATCTCGCCCGCGTGCAGCTTGTTGAAGCGCTCCAGGTCGCGGATGCGCAGCATCAGGAAGTAGTCGAACTCGCCCGCCACCAGATGGCACTCGAGGCAGCCGCTGATGCCGCGCGCGGCCTGCTCGAAGTCGGTGAAGGACTCCGGCGTGGAGCGATCCAGCACCACGCCGACGATCACCAGCGTGGCCATCTCGACCTCGGCCGGTTCGAGCAGCGCCACCGTCTTTCTGATGATGCCCTCGGCCTTGAGCTTTTCCACCCGCCGCAGGCAGGCGGCGGGACTGAGATGCACGCGCGCGCTCAGATCAAGGTTGGTGATCTGGGCGTCCTGCTGCAGCAGGCGCAGGATCTGGCGGTCGATGCGATCCAGCCCGGCGATGGCGGCCATCTAATATGTCCCTATAAAATTTAATTTGGTTTTTATTTTTTATTTATAAATATTAAATCCAAAAATCGAATTTCCTAAAAATTTAAAAGGAAGAAGCCAAGAAAATACGCAATTGACCAACAATCTGGCGGATTCCTATGATTTTTCCATCCGCGGCGGCCCGCCCGGATCCCCCTTCCCCCAGGAGCCCGCATGGATCTGCAACGCTTTCCCCGCCACCGCCTGACCTTCGGCGACACCCCCATCGAAAAGCTCGAGCGCCTGTCCGCCCACCTCGGCGGCAAGGTCGAGATCTACGCCAAGCGCGAGGACTGCAACAGCGGCCTGGCGTTCGGCGGCAACAAGCTTCGCAAGCTGGAATACCTGATTCCCCAGGCGCTGGAACAGGGTTGCGACACGCTCGTCACCATCGGCGGCATCCAGTCCAACCACACCCGCATGGTGGCGGCCGTGGCCGCCAAGCTCGGCCTGGCCTGCGTGCTGGTGCAGGAAAACTGGGTGGACTACTCGGATGCGGTCTATGACCGGGTCGGCAACATCATGATGAGCCGGCTGATGGGCGCCGACGTGCGCCTGGTGGACCAGGGCTTCGACATCGGTTTCCGCCGCAGTTGGGAAGAGGCGCTGGAGGACGTGCGCAAGCGCGGCGGCAAGCCGTACGCGATTCCGGCCGGCGCCTCCGACCATGAGCTGGGCGGGCTGGGCTATGTCGGCTTCGCCGAGGAAGTGCGGCGGCAGGAGGCCGAGCTGGGCTTCAAGTTCGACTACATCGTGGTCTGCGCCGTCACTGGCAGCACGCAGGCCGGCATGGTGGTGGGCTTTGCCGCCGACGGCCGCGCCGACCGCGTCATCGGCATCGACGCCTCGGCCACGCCGGACCAGACCCGCGCGCAGATCCTGCGCATCGCGCGCCGCACCGCCGACATGGTGGGCCTGGAGCGCCCCATCACGGACGGCGACGTGGTGCTGGATACGCGCTATGCCTACCCGGCCTATGGCCTGCCATCGGCCGAGACCAACGAGGCGATCCGCCTGTGCGCGCGGCTCGAAGGGATGATGACCGACCCGGTCTACGAGGGCAAATCGATGCAGGGCATGATGGACATCGTGCGGCGCGGGGAAATCCCCGCCGGTTCCCGGGTGCTGTATGCGCATCTTGGGGGGGTGCCGGCGATCAACGCCTACAGCTTTCTCTACCGCAACGGCTGACGGCGGCTATGGCGCCAGCGGGTGGCCCTGCGGCGACCTGCGCTGAACCGCTCTTGCCGATACCCAGGAACCACCCGCCGGCGGCGCACGCCGGCGGGTGGTTCGCTTCAGGGCGATCGGACTTGCCTGACGTATTAGGGTCATCACTAATGATGTACATAAATTGTATACAGACAATGCGGTTTACCTTATCGTGTCGAACACGATGTCCACGCCCGCCTTGTCATGAGCACCTACGACTCAACCCAGCCCTACCCGCGTGACCTGATCGGCTACGGCCGCAACCCGCCGCATGCGCAATGGCCCGGCAACGCCCGCATCGCGGTGCAGTTCGTGCTCAATTACGAGGAAGGCGGCGAAAACTGCGTCTTGCATGGCGACGCGGGATCCGAACAATTCCTGTCCGAGATGTTCAACCCGGCCAGCTACCCGGAACGCCACCTGAGCATGGAAGGCATCTACGAGTACGGCTCGCGCGTGGGCGTCTGGCGCATCCTGCGTGAATTCGAAAAGCGCGGCCTGCCGCTGACGGTGTTCGCCGTCGGCATGGCACTGCAGCGCCACCCCGAGCTGGCAGCGGCGCTGGTCGAGCTGGACCACGAGATCGCCTGTCACGGCTGGCGCTGGGTGCACTACCAGAACGTGGACGAAGCCACCGAACGCGAGCACATGCGCCTGGGCATGGAGGCCATCACGCAACTGACCGGCGCCCGCCCGCTGGGCTGGTACACCGGCCGCGACAGCCCGCGCACGCGCCGCCTTGTGGCGGACTACGGCGGCTTCGAATACGACAGCGACTACTACGGCGACGACCTGCCGTTCTGGATGCGCGTGCAAAAGAGCGACGGCAGCGTGGCGCCGCAACTGATCGTGCCCTACACGCTGGACTGCAACGACATGCGCTTCGCGCTGCCGCAGGGCTATTCGCACGCCGATCCGTTCTTCCAGTACCTGAAAGACAGCTTCGACGCGCTCTACGCGGAAGGCGACGAGGCGCCCAAGATGCTCAGTATCGGCATGCATTGCCGCCTGCTGGGCCGGCCCGGCCGCATCGTCGCCCTGCAACGCTTCCTGGATCACATCGCGCGCCATGACCGCGTGTGGGTCTGCCGCCGCCTGGACATCGCCCGGCACTGGCAGGCGCGCCACCCCTATCAACCCGCTGCCTGAACCGCGCAACCATGGCCCCTACCCTCGCCCGATTCAACGACGCCGCGCCGCAAGACGCCGCCGCCATGCTGGCCGACCTGTATCCCCACGCGCCCTGGGCCGCCGAACAGGCGGTGCGGGCGCGCCCGGTGCACAGCGTGGCGCAGTTACAGTTGGCCCTGCAGCGCGCGGTGGACGACACTGACGCCGCCACGCAATTGGCGCTGCTGCGCGCTCAGCCCGTCGCCATGCTCGACGCGGCGGCGGACGCCGCCGCGCTGGCCGCCGACTATGCCGCGCGTTTCGGCTTTCCCTTCATCCTGTCCCAATACGGCCCGCGCGGCGCCGGCCCGCAAGACGGGCAATGGCGCCAGGCGCTCGAACGCCGCCGCCACAACGCGCCGGACGACGAACGCCGCGAGGCCCTGCGCCAATTGCACCGTGACGCCGAAGTGCGGCTTTACGACCGTTTCGGCGTCGAACCGGACCTGGGCAACGACATCTGGGACTGGCAGGAAAAGCTCAGCGCGCACAGCGATCCGGGCTACGCCGAGAACGGCCAGCTCACCGTCACCTACCTGACCGACGCGCACCGCGCCTGCGCCCAGCGCATCTCGCATTGGATGCGCGATTGCGGCTTCGACGAAGTCGGCATTGACGCGGTCGGCAACGTGGTCGGCCGCTATCACGCCAACCGCGCCGACGCGCCCATCCTGATGAGCGGCAGCCATTACGACACGGTGCGCAACGCCGGCAAATACGACGGTCGCCTCGGCATCTTCGTGCCGATGGCCTGCGTGCGCGCGCTGCACCGCCAGGGTCGGCGCCTGCCCTACGCGATCGAAGTCGTCGCTTTTTCCGAAGAGGAAGGCCAGCGCTATCCGGCCACCTTCCTCGGTTCCGGCGCGCTGATCGGCGACTTCCAGCCGCGCTGGCTCGAACAGCGGGACGCTGACGGCATCAGCATGCGCGACGCCATGGCGCACGCGGGGCTGTGCGTGGACGACATTCCCAAGCTCAAGCGCGATCCGGCCCGCTACCTGGGCTTTGTCGAAGTGCATATCGAACAAGGCCCCGTGCTCAATGAAATGGGCCTGCCGCTCGGCGTGGTCACGTCGATCAACGGCTGCGTGCGCTACCGCGTGCGGATCCACGGCACGGCCTGCCATGCCGGCACCACGCCGATGGACCGGCGCCGCGACGCCGCCGTGGCCGCGGCCGAGCTGATCGTGTTCGTCGAAGGCCGCGCCGCGCGCGACGGCGATTCGGTCGGCACCGTCGGCATGCTGGAAGTGCCCAATGGCTCGATCAACGTGGTGCCCGGCGAATGCCGCTTCAGCCTCGACCTGCGCGCGCCCAGCGATCCGCAGCGCGATGCGCTGGCCAAGGACGTGCTGGCCGAACTGGAGGCGATCTGCCAGCGCCGCGGCCTGCGCTACACGCTCGAGGAAACCATGCGCGCCGCCGCCGCCCCCAGCGCGCCGGCCTGGCAGCAGCGCTGGGAACGCGCGGTGCAAGCGCTCGGCGTGCCGGTCCATTGCATGCCCAGCGGCGCCGGCCACGACGCCATGAAGCTGCACGAGATCATGCCGCAGGCCATGCTGTTCGTGCGCGGCCAGAACGCCGGCATCAGCCACAACCCGCTCGAATCCACCACCAACCACGACATGCAGCTGGCCGCGCAGGCAATGCAGCGGCTGCTCGACGATCTCGCCAACGAAGCAACGAGCTGAACCATGACCGATTACGCCCGACTCGACGCCTGGGTGGACGCCCACTTCGATGAAGAAGTGCGCTTCCTGCAGGAACTGGTGCGCGTGCCGACCGACACGCCGCCGGGCAACAACGCCCCGCACGCCGTCCGCACCGCCGAACTGCTGCAAGGTTTCGGCCTGCCGGCCGAGTCCCATCCCGTGCCCGCCGACGAAGTGCGCGCCTACGGCATGGAGTCCATCACCAACCTGATCGTGCGCCGCGAATACGGCGCTGGCGGCCGGCGCATCGCCCTCAACGCCCACGGCGACGTGGTGCCGCCGGGCGACGGCTGGGAGCACGATCCGTATGGCGCCGAGATCGAGGACGGCTGCCTCTACGGGCGCGCCGCCGCGGTCAGCAAGAGCGATTTCGCCAGCTTCACCTTCGCGCTGCGCGCGCTGGAAGCGGTGGCGCGCCCGAGCCATGGCGCGGTCGAACTGCACTTCACCTACGACGAGGAATTCGGCGGCCTGCTCGGTCCCGGCTGGCTGCTGCGCCAGGGCCTGACGAAACCCGACCTGCTGATCGCGGCCGGCTTCAGCTATGAAGTCGTGACGGCCCACAATGGCTGCCTGCAAATGGAGGTCACGGTGCACGGCAAGATGGCGCACGCCGCTATTCCCGCCACCGGCGTGGATGCGCTGCAGGGCGCGGTCGCGATCATGAACGCGCTGTACGCGCAGAACGCGCGCTATCGCGAGATCACTTCGCGGGTCGAGGGCATCAGCCACCCCTATCTGAACATCGGCCGCATCGAAGGCGGCACCAACACCAACGTGGTGCCCGGCAAGGTGGTGTTCAAGCTGGATCGCCGCATGATCCCGGAAGAGAACGCGGCCGAGGTCGAGGCCGACATCCGCCGCATCATCGAAGAAGGCGCGGCCGCCACGCCCGGCCTGCGCGTCGAGATCAAGCGCCTGCTGCTGGCCAACGCCATGCGGCCGCTGCCCGGCAACCAGCCGCTGGTCGACGCCATCCGCAAGCATGGCCAGGACCTGTTCGGCGAGCCGATCCCCGCCATGGGCACGCCGCTCTACACCGACGTGCGCCTGTACGCCGAGGCCGGCATTCCCGGCGTGATCTACGGCGCCGGCCCGCGCACCGTGCTGGAGTCGCACGCCAAGCGCAACGACGAACGCGTGGTGCTGGAAGACCTGCGGCGGGCCACCAAGGTCATCGCCCGAACCCTGGCCGACCTGCTGCGGCCGGCATGAAAAAAGGGCATGACGCGCGCGTCATGCCCTTTCGATCCGTGCCTGGCGCAACGCCTGGCCTATGGCCGCGCCAGCCGCGTCACGCGGCGCCAGAACAGCACCGCCACCAGCGCGAACACCGCCAGCCCCAGGAACGAGGCGGTGCGCGCGAATTCCTCGCCCGCGATCGCCAGCGGCGCATCGGTGCCGGCGGCGCCGATGATGGCGGCCATCACCACGCCCACCAGGCTCTCGCCCACGATCAGGCCCGAGGCGATCAGCACGCCGCGCCGGTTGGCGGCGTCGGCGAACGATTCATAGTCCTTGCCGGCGGCCGCGGCGCGGCGGCGCAGCGCGCGCTCCAGCAGCCAGGCCAGCAGCGCGCCGACCACGATCGGCGCCGCCACCGTCGGCGGCAGGTAGATGCCGATGCCCACCGCCAGCACCGGGATGCGGGCGACCTTGCAGGTGCGCTTGAGGATCTCGTCCACCACGATCAGGCCCACGCCCACCGCCATGCCGATCAGGATCATGGTCCAGTTCAGTTGATGCGTGAAGATGCCGCGCGCGATCGCCAGCATCAACGTGGCCTGCGGCGCCGACAACGCCTGGGACGGGTCCATGCCTGCGCGCGGCATCGCATCGGCGAAGCCGTAGGCGTTGTACAGCAGGTCCAGCACCGGCGAGATCACCGCCGCGCCAAGGACGCAACCGATCAATAGCGCAACCTGCTGGCGCCACGGGGTCGCGCCGACCAGCCAGCCGGTCTTCAGATCCTGCAGATTGTCATTGGAGATCGAGGCCACCGCCACCACCGCCGACGTGCTGAAGATCGCCAGCGCGATGGTCATCTGCACGCCGTTCTGCACCGCCAGCAGGTCGCCGCCCAGCGCCAGCAGCAACAGCGACACCAGCACGATGGCAACGATGCCCACGCCCGAGATCGGGCTGGTCGAGGTGCCCACCAGACCCGCCATGTAGCCGCAGGCCGCCGCCACCAGGAAACCGAAGACGAAAGCAAACAGCACGGCGTAGGCCACCAGTTTCCAGACCGCGGCGGCCGTCAGCGGCGCGTCCGCCAGGAACACCTGGAACGTGATCACCAGCACCGCCACCAGCACCAGCGTGACGACCGAGATCCAGCCCGCCGACAGGTCGCGCTCGGTGCGCGGCGCCTTGCCCGCGCGCGCCGCGCCGGTGCGCGTCAACGCCGAGAACGAGGCCTTGACGCCACGCGCCATCGGCATGAACAGCGTCGCCAGCGTCCAGATGGCGCCCACGCCGATGACGCCTGCGCCAATGAACCGCACCTGCGACGACCACAGCCCGGTGGCGAATTTCGCCAGCGACATGTCCGCGGGAATCTGGGCCATCGAAGTCAGGATCGGCACCGCGATGCCCCACGAGATCACCAGCCCCGTCAGCATGGCCAGGCCCGCCACGATGCCGATCAGGTAACCCGCGCCCAGCAGCGCCAGCGAAAAACCCATCGGCAGCCGGAACACCGCGCCGCCCAACGAAAACCAGCCGCTGACGCCGTCGCCCAACACCCGCAGGCCGCTGGCCGCGAAGCTGACTGCCACCGCCACCACGCCGCCGCTGACGATGTCGCCCATGCCGGTGGCCGCCGGCCTGGCCGGCGCCCGAGCGGAATCCTCGGCCGCGTCCTGGGCGCGCTCGGCGCTGCCCACCCGCAGGATCTCGGCGGCCGCCACGCCCTCCGGGTACGGCAGGTCGCTCTGCACCACCATCACGTGGCGCAGCGGAATCGTGAACATCACGCCCAACATGCCGCCGGCCGCGCAGATGCCCAGGGTCTGCCAGAACGGAAAGCCCTGCCAGTGGCCCATCATGACCAGCGCGGGCAGGATGAAGATGATGGCCGACAGCGTGCCGGCCGCCGAGGCCTGCGTCTGCACCATGTTGTTCTCGAGGATGTTGGCGTCCTTGAACAGGCGCAACACCGACATGGAAATGACCGCCGCCGGGATCGCCGACGAGAAGGTCAGGCCGACCTTGAGCCCCAGGAACACGTTGGAGGCGGTGAAGATAATGGTGATGACTGCGCCCAGCAGCACGCCGCGGAATGTCAGTTCCGGTAGCGTGACCTCTGCCGGGACGCTGGTAGGTTGAGTCATTGAAGTCTCCCTTTACTGGCCGGGACGCGATCCCGCCGCTAGGGCGGGACGGCCCCGGCTATCAGGGCGTTGCCGCCCTGTCTGGTTGCCGGTTTGTTTTTTGTGAAGCGCGAATTCTAGCGCCTTGGCGTCCAGCAGGTGGTCACCACCGGTAAGCGGCCGAAGGCGGCAGATCCTGCCGCCGACACGCCAATCGTCAAATGATTATGCTGAAAACCACGATTTCCTCCCGGCATTTTGATTACCCATGCCCCAGCGATAGGACTAGCATGGCGCTTACAAAGGAGACAAAACCATCATGTGCGACGCCAGCCATTCCCCCGCCGGGACCGCCCCCCGGCATGATGCCGATCCCGCCGAAACCGCCGAATGGCGCGACGGCCTGCAATCCCTGGTCGAGGCCTCGGGCGCCGAACGGGCGGGCTATGTGCTGGACAACCTGCTGGGGCACGCCGCCGCCCTGGGCTTGCGCGCCAACAGCCAGACGCGCACCGCCTACCTGAACACCATCCCCGCCGACCAGGAACCGCCCTTTCCCGGCAACCTGGCGGTCGAGGAACGCATCGCCCGCATCAACCGCTGGAACGCCCTGGCCATGGTGGTGCGCGCCAACCAGGCCCATGGCGAACTGGGCGGCCACATCGCCAGCTACGCCTCGGCCGCCGACCTGTTCGAGGTCGGCTTCAACCACTTCTTCCGCGCAACCACGGCCGACGGCCCGGGCGACCTGGTCTACATGCAGCCGCACTCGGCGCCCGGCGTCTATGCCCGCGCCTACCTGGAGGGTTTCCTCAGCGACGACGACCTGGCCCACTTCCGCCAGGAAATCACCGCCACCGCGCGCGGCCTGCGCGGGCTGTCGTCGTATCCGCATCCCTGGCTGATGCCCGACTTCTGGCAGTTCCCCACCGGCTCGATGGGCATCGGTCCCATCAACGCGATCTACCAGGCGCGCTTCATGCGCTACCTGGAACACCGCTCGCTGGTGCCCGCGAGCGACCGCAAGGTCTGGGGCATCTTCGGCGACGGCGAGATGGACGAACCGGAGTCGATCGCCGCGCTGACCCTGGCCGCGCGCGAAAAGCTCGACAACCTGGTGTTCGTCGTCAACTGCAACCTGCAGCGCCTGGACGGCCCGGTGCGCGGCAACGGCCGCATCATCGACGAACTCGAAACCCTGTACGCGGGCGCCGGCTGGAACGTCATCAAGCTGGTCTGGGGCAGCGACTGGGACGCCCTGCTGCGTCGTGACACCAACGGCGCCCTGGCGCGCGCCTTCGCCAACACGGTGGACGGCCAGTTCCAGACCTTCGCCGCCAACGACGGCGCCTTCAACCGCGCCCACTTCTTCAACCAGAATCCGGAACTGGCGGCGCTGGTGGCCGACTGGACCGACGAGGCCATCGACCGCTTGCACCGCGGCGGCCACGACATGGTCAAGATCCATGCCGCGTACCACCGCGCCGCGCATCATCGCGGCCAGCCCACCGTGATCCTGGCGCAGACCAAGAAGGGCTTTGGCATGGGCACGGCCGGCCAGGGCAAGATGACCACCCACCAGCAGAAGAAGCTGGACGACGAGGCGCTGCTGGCGTTCCGCGACCGCTTCGCCCTGCCGATCTCCGATGCCGATTGCCTGGCGCTCAAGTTCTATCGCCCGGCCGAAGACAGCGCCGAGCTGCGCCACCTGCAGGCGCGCCGCGCCGCGCTGGGCGGCCACATCCCGCGCCGCCAGACCCAGGCGCCGCGCCTGGCGCCGCCGGCGGTGGACCAATGGGCGCGCTTCGCGCTCAGCGCCGACGGCAAGGAGATGTCGTCCACCATGGCCATCGTGCGCATGCTGACGGCGCTGCTGAAAGACCCGCAGGTCGGCCCGCGCATCGTACCCATCGTGGCCGACGAAGCGCGCACCTTCGGCATGGCCAACCTGTTCCGCCAGATCGGCATCTATTCGGCGCAAGGCCAACTGTACGAACCCGAGGACATTGGGTCGGTGCTGTACTACCGCGAGGCGCGCGACGGCCAGATCCTGGAAGAAGGCATCACCGAGGCGGGCGCGATCTCGTCGTGGACGGCGGCCGGCACCAGCTACTCGGTCAACGGCCTGCCGATGCTGCCTTTCTATATCTATTACTCGATGTTCGGTTTCCAGCGCATCGGCGACCTGATCTGGGCCGCGGCCGACCAGCGCACGCGCGGCTTCCTCATCGGCGCCACCTCCGGCCGCACCACGCTGGGCGGCGAAGGCCTGCAGCACCAGGACGGCTCCAGCCACATCATGGCCGCGGCCGTGCCCAACTGCCGCGCCTACGATCCGGCCTACGCCTACGAAGTCGCGGTCATCGTCGAGTACGGCATGCGCCGCATGCTGGACGAACAGCGCGACGAATTCTTCTACCTGACCGTCACCAACGAGAACCTGGCGCAGCCCGACCTGCCGCGGGACGGCGCGGCGGCCGAGGGCATCCTGCGCGGCATGTACCGCCTGCGCCCGGCGCGCCAGCAGGCGGCGGTGCGCCTGTTGGGCGCCGGCCCCATGCTGCGCGAAGCGGAAATCGCCGCCGAGCGCCTGCACGCGGAATACGGCGTGGATGCCGAGGTCTGGAGCGTGACCAGCTTCTCCGAACTGGCGCGCGATGGCCGCGAGGCCGAACGCGCGCGCGCGCTCGGCCTGCCCGCCGCGCCGGACGCGGACTGGGTGCGCGCCTGCCTGGGCGGCAGCGATGCGCCGGTGGTGGCCGCCACCGACTACGTGCGCGCCGTGCCCGAACAGATCCGCGCCTGGGTGCCCGCGCCCTACCGCACGCTGGGCACCGACGGCTTCGGGCGCAGCGACACCCGCGCTCGCCTGCGCGACTTCTTCGAAGTCAGCGCCGACTGGATCGTGCTGCACGCCCTGGACAGCCTGGGCCGGCAGGAGCAAGCCGACGCATTGCGCCGCAAACTGGGCGCAGCCGATCGCGCCACGCCGCCCTGGGCGCAATAACACCCTGAAAGAAAAGGAGAAAAGCCCCGAACCGGGGCTTTCTCCTTTTTCACCGGCGTCATCACAAGGCGCGCCGGCTTGATCAAAATCGGACGATCGCTGCGCTGCAGCAACCAATTCGCGCCGCTTTCTGTTGAAATACGGGTGTTCCCTAAGCATTTCCCAAAGAATACGGCGGGCCGCGAGCCCGCTTTTTGCTTTCCGCTTTTTACCTACAGTTAGCGCCGAAAAGGCTGTATCCCATGGACGAAACCCTCACCAAACTGGCGTTGGATTACCACGCCTATCCCACCCCCGGAAAGATCTCGGTCACCCCGACCAAGACCCTCGCCAACCAGGACGACCTGTCGCTGGCGTACTCGCCCGGCGTGGCCGCCGCGTGCATGGCCATCTTCGACCAGGGCGACGACGCCGCGTCCAAGTACACCTCGCGCGGCAACCTGGTGGGCGTGATCACCAACGGCACCGCCGTGCTGGGCCTGGGCAACATCGGCCCGCTGGCCGCCAAGCCGGTCATGGAAGGCAAGGGCTGCCTGTTCAAGAAGTTCGCCGGCATCGACGTGTTCGACATCGAACTGGCCGAGAACGACCCCGACAAGCTGGTCGACATCATCGCCGCGCTCGAGCCCACGCTCGGCGGCGTCAACCTCGAGGACATCAAGGCGCCCGAGTGCTTCTACATCGAGAAGAAGCTGCGCGAACGCATGAAGATCCCCGTCTTCCACGACGACCAGCACGGCACCGCCATCATCTCGTCGGCCGCCATCCTGAACGGCCTGAAGGTCGTGGGCAAGGACATCGGCACGGTCAAGCTGGCCTGCTCGGGCGCCGGCGCCGCCGCCATCGCCTGCCTGGACCTGCTGGTGCACCTGGGCGTCAAGCGCGAGAACATCTACGTGGTGGACTCGCGCGGCGTGATCTGGGACGGCCGCGATGAAAACATGGAAGCCAACAAGAAGCGCTACGCGCAGAAGACCGACGCGCGCACGCTGGCCGACGTGGTCAACGGCGCCGACGTGTTCCTGGGCTGCTCGACCGCCGGCGTGCTGACCGCCGACATGGTCAAGACCATGGCCGACCGTCCGCTGATCCTGGCGCTGGCCAACCCGGAGCCGGAGATCCGCCCGGAAGTCGCCAAGGCCGCGCGCCCCGACTGCATCATCGCCACCGGCCGTTCGGACTACCCGAACCAGGTCAATAACGTGCTGTGTTTCCCCTTCATCTTCCGCGGCGCCATGGATGCCGGCGCCTCGCGCATCACCGAGGAAATGAAGCTGGCTTGCGTCAAGGCCATCGCCGAGCTGGCCCAGGCCGAGCAGAACGATGAAGTGGCCCGCGCCTACGCCGGCCAGGAGCTGTCGTTCGGTCCCGACTACATCATCCCGAAGCCGTTCGACCCGCGCCTGATCGTGCAGATCGCCCCGGCCGTGGCCCAGGCCGCCGCCGACTCCGGCGTGGCCGCCCGTCCGATCGAGGACATTGAGGCCTACCGCCAGAAGCTGATGGGCTTCGTCTACCACTCGGGCCAACTGATGCGCCCGCTGTTCGCCCAGGCCAAGAAGGCGCCCAAGCGCGTCATCTACGCCGACGGCGAAGACGAGCGCGTGCTGCGCGCGGTGCAGACCGTGGCCGATGAAAAGCTGGCGTTCCCGATCCTGATCGGCCGTCCGTCCGTGATCGAGATGCGCATCAAGAAGTTCGGCCTGCGCCTGGTCGCCGGCCAGCATTTCGAGATCGTCGATCCCGAAGACGACAGCCGCTTCAACGAAACCTGGAACGCGTACTACCAGCTCAAGGGCCGCGAAGGCGTGACCCCGGCCATCGCCAAGGCGATGATCCGCAAACACAACACGCTGATCGGCGCGATGCTGCTGCGCCGCGGCGATGCCGACGCGCTGCTGTGCGGCGTGGCCAGCAAGTACGACAACCAGCTCAAGTACATCGACGAAATCATCGGCAGGAAGGAAGGCCAGACCTACGCCGCCCTGAACGTGCTGATGCTGCCCGACCAGACGCTGTTCGTCACCGACACCCACGTCAACGAGAACCCGTCGGCCGAGGAAGTCGCCAACATCACCATCCAGGCCGCCGACGAGATGCTGCGTTTCGGCGTGGTGCCCAAGATCGCCCTGCTGTCGCACTCGAACTTCGGCAGCCGCGTCACGGAGTCGTCGCGCAAGATGGCCGCCGCGCGCCAGTTGGTGCAGGACCGCGCGCCCGACCTGGAAGTGGATGGCGAAATGCACGCCGACGCCGCCCTGTCGGAAAAGATCCGCGTGCTGGCCTACCCGGACAGCACCCTGAAGGGTCGCGCCAACCTGCTGGTCATGCCGACGCTGGACACCGGCAACATCACGTACAACATGCTGAAGATGACGGGCAGCAATGGCGTCGCGATGGGCCCGATCCTGCTGGGCGCCGCGCGTCCGGTGCACATCCTGACGACCAGCGCCACCGTGCGCCGCATCGTCAACATGACCGCCCTGGCCGTGGTCGATGCGCAGCAGGAAGCCGCCGAGGCCGCCAAGAAGCGCCGTTGATCGCATCGCGCTGAGCGACATGGCAAGGGACGCCCCGCGGGGCGTCCTTTTTTCTGTCCTGCTTGATGCCACGATAGTGCGCGGCGACGGGCCAATGGTAAAAACGCAGCAGAGACTCCCCTCGCCCCTTCCCTACCGGAGCCCGACCCTATGCTGCTCGACGCCTTCCTGGCCTGGTTTCATTTCCTTGCCATCTTCGTGCTGGTGGTGGTGCTGACCGCCGAAGCGGTGCTGCTGCGCCCCGACCTGACACCGGCCACGCTCAAGCGCCTGGTGGTCTATGACCGCCTGTATCTGCTGAGCGCGATCCTGGTGCTGGCCACCGGCGTGCTGCGCCTGACACTGGGGGTCAAGGGGGCCGCGTTCTACATGGGCAACCCTTGGTTCCACGCCAAGATCACGCTGTTCGTCATCATCGGCCTCTGTTCGATCCCGCCCACGCTGGCCTTCCTGCGCTGGGCCAAGCAGGCGCGCCAGCTGCCCGCTTTCGTGCCGGACGCCGCTCAGATCAAGCGCGCGCGCCGGTGGGTGATGATCGAATCGCACCTGTTCATCTTGCTGCCGCTGTTCGCGGTGCTGATGGCGCGCGGCATCGGCGTGTAGGGCGCGCCGCGATCCACGCGGCCCGCCCGTCTCAGGGACAGCGCGCGCGGGTCGGCTGTGGCGTGTCGTCGCCGACGGTGATGGTCGCGAAGTGGAACACGCCGACGGCGTCGTTCCGGACCACGTCGATCACTTCGCCGGACAGCGTCTGCCTCACCGACATGCCTTCGGGCACATCGGGCTGGCCATCGCGCCGGGCGACGTCGCCGTTCCAGGGACTCAGCACCAGCACACCCGGAAACGGCTCGCGGGCATCGCCGCGGCCGCGCCGCATCGACTGCACCTGGGTGCCGGCGGCATAACGGACGCCGCCGAACGTCGTCGGGCAGGCCAGCTCGGCATCGCTGACGCGCAACAGGCGCCGCTCGCCATCCAGGTAAAGCCGGGGCTCGCTCAACGGCAGCCCGAACACCTTGACCGCCACCGGGTCCTTGACCTCGATACGCCATTGATCCGGATCGCGCGAGCCATCCGTGTAGACGGTGCCGCTCGATCCATACACGATGGAGCCGGGCGCAAGATCCAGCGTGTCGACTCGGTTGCCCGGCCCCAGCACGCACTTGTTCAGCGCCATCATCGCGCCATCCTTCGCCACGTCGAATTCAATGTCCTGGGTGGCGTCGCATTGCCAGCCCAGCACCGTCTGGCTGCCAGCGCCTCGCAGCAGGACGCTGCGCGGATGCCGGCCGCGCAGGGCGTAGGTTTCGCTGTCGTACTCGGCGTCCAGATAGCGTTGCGCCCGCGACGCCTGCACGCCGTACATGGCCACGGGCTGCGGAAACTCGGCTTCGACGTAGGTTTCCAGCTCGCCCTCGTCCTGCAGCTTGAGGCGCGTGCCCGCGGGCATGGCGGTGCCGCCTACCGTCGTCGGCGCTTCCAGGGTGACGTTGCGGGCGGCCTCGCGGCGCGCGCCTTCGCGCTCGATCTGCCAGATGACCGTCTGGACCCAGGCATAGAAGGCAAAGGGGACAAGCAGCACCACGAACAGCAGTCCGGAGGTCTTCCAGTATTTGCGAACCGTGCGGCGCGCGCCGCCGCTGGCGACCAGCACCAGCGCCCAGCCAAGCAGCACCAGGCCGGCAAGAAAACCCAGGGAAACGAAAATGTAGAAGCCCGCTGAGGGCAGCGCTATTGGAATCATGGCAGGGATGATAAACGCCAAACCGCATCACCGCGACGGCGGGGCGGCCATCGGGGGAACAGGCCGAGGAGCGAGCGGACAACAAAAAACCGCCCGAAGGCGGTTTCCTGGTCAAGCGTGGCGGCGTATCAACGCTTGTCCATCGGGGGCACGTCGCGCGTGACCGAACCGGTGAACAACTGGCGCGGACGGCCGATCTTGTAATCGGGATCCGACAGCATTTCGTTCCACTGGGCGATCCAGCCGACCGTGCGGGCCAGCGCGAAGATGGCCGTGAACAGCGAGGTCGGGATGCCGATGGCGCGCTGGACGATACCCGAGTAGAAGTCCACGTTCGGGTACAGCTTGCGCTGCACGAAGTACGGATCTTCCAGGGCGATGCGTTCCAGTTCCATGGCCAGCTTGAACAGCGGGTCGTTTTCCAGGCCCAGGGCCGAGAGCACTTCCTTGCACGTTTCCTGCATCAGCTTGGCGCGCGGGTCGTAGTTCTTGTAGACGCGGTGGCCAAAGCCCATCAGGCGCACGCCCGAGTTCTTGTCCTTGACCTTCTCCATGAACTCGCCGACCTTGGCGATGCCGCCGTTGGCTTGCAGTTCTTCGAGCATCTGCAGGCAAGCTTCGTTGGCGCCGCCGTGAGCCGGGCCCCACAGGCAAGCCACGCCGGCCGAGATGGCGGCGAACGGGTTGGTGCCCGACGAACCGCACAGGCGGACCGTGGAGGTCGAGGCGTTCTGCTCGTGGTCGGCGTGCAGGATGAAGATGCGGTCGAGCGCGCGCTCGACGACTTCGTTGACCTTGTACTCTTCGCACGGCGTGGCAAACATCATGCGCAGGAAGTTGCCCGTGTAGGACAGGTCGTTCTGCGGATAGATGAACGGTTGGCCTTGCGAGTACTTGTACGCCATCGCGACCAGCGTCGGCATCTTGGCGATCAGGCGGATGGCCGAGATGTGACGATGCTGCGGGTTCGTGATGTCGGTCGAGTCGTGGTAGAACGCCGACAGCGCGCCCACCAGGCCCGTCAGGACGGCCATCGGGTGGGCGTCGCGACGGAAGCCGCGCAGGAAGAAATGGAGCTGTTCGTTGACCATCGTGTGATGGGTCACTTGCGAATCGAAGTCGGCCTTCTGTTCCTGGTTCGGCAGTTCGCCGTTCAGGATCAGGTAGCAGATGTCCATGAAGTCGCAATTGACGGCCAGTTGCTCGATGGGGTAGCCGCGGTACAGCAGCTCGCCCTTGTCGCCGTCGATGTACGTGATGCCCGATTCGCAGGCCGCGGTCGACATGAAGCCGGGGTCGAACGTGAACATGCCCGTCTGGCCGTACAGCTTGCGAATGTCGATCACATCCGGACCGACCGTGCCCTTGTAGACAGGGAACTCAATGGGTGCGCTGCCGTCCGAGAAGGACAGAGTGGCTTTTTTGTCAGACAGGTTCATGTTTTTTCCTCTCAATTAATCAGAGCGACCGCATCTGGCCGATGATGCCGCGGAGCCGGGGCGTGTCGAGCGCGCCCTCGAGCTCCTTGCGGGCCAGCAGCAGGTCGAGAAGATCGTTGTCTCCCAACTCGAAGAGCTGCGTCAATGCCGTCACGTCATCGTCGGTAAGCTCGGCCTCGTAGGCGTCGAGATACCGGGTGATGATCAAGTCGTTTTCGAGCAGGCCCCGGCGCGCCCGCCAACGCAGACGCGCCCGTTCCAGTTCAGTAAGCCTGCTCATCATTACACCTTAAATACACCAAACTACTAGACCGCGCGACGGACCATCAGTTCCTTGATCTTGCCAATGGCCTTGGTCGGGTTCAGCCCCTTGGGACAGACGTCGACGCAGTTCATGATGGTGTGGCAACGGAACAGGCGGTACGGATCTTCCAGGTTGTCCAGACGGCTGCCGGTGGCTTCGTCGCGGCTGTCGGCGATGAAGCGGTAGGCTTGCAGCAGGCCGGCCGGGCCGACGAACTTGTCCGGATTCCACCAGAAGGACGGGCAGGAAGTGGAACAGCACGCGCACAGGATGCACTCGTACAGGCCGTCCAGCTCTTCGCGCGCCTCGGGCGACTGCAGGCGCTCTTTCTCGGGCGGCGGCGTGTCGTTGATGAGGTACGGGCGGATCGAGTGGTACTGGTTGAAGAAGTGCGTCATGTCCACGATCAGGTCGCGGATCACCGGCAGGCCCGGCAGCGGGCGCAGCACGATCGGTTCCTTCAGCTCGCGCAGGTTGGTCGTGCAGGCCAGGCCGTTCTTGCCGTTGATGTTCATGGCGTCCGAACCGCACACGCCTTCACGGCACGAGCGGCGCAGGGCCAGGCTGTCGTCGACGTCGTTCTTGATGCGCACCAGCGCATCGAGCAGCATCTTGTCGGTCGGCTGGAGTTCGACCTCCAGCTTCTGCATGTACGGGCGCTCGTCCTTGTCCGGATCGTAGCGGTAGATTTCGAACTTGACGATTCTCTTGGTGCTCATAGTAGGCTCTATCCGGACTTAGAAGGTACGCGCCTTGGGCGGGAAGGACTCGACCGTCAGCGGCTTCATCTGCACAGGCTTGTAATCCAGGCGGCTGCCTTCGGAGTACCACAGCGTGTGCTTGAGCCAGTTCTCGTCGTCGCGGGTCGGGTGGTCGTCCAGCGCGTGGGCGCCCCGGCTTTCGGTGCGGTTGGCGGCCGACTTGATGGTGGCGCGGGCCACTTCGGTCATGTTGGCCAGTTCCAGCGCCTCGACGCGCGCGGTGTTGAACACCTTGGACTTGTCCTTGAAGTAGATGTTGTCGGCTTGCTTTGCCAGGTCTTCGATCTGGGTCACGCCTTCGTTCAGCAACTCCAGCGTGCGGAACACGCCGCAGTGGCGCTGCATCGAGAAGCGGATGGCGTTGCCGATGTCCTGGGTCTTCTCGCCCGAGGTGCGCGACTCCAGCTTGTTGATGCGATCCATCGAGAATTCGACGGCCTGCTGCGGCACGGGCTGGTGCGCGTGCTGGCGTTCCGGATGCGAATTGACGATGTGGTTGCCGGTGGCGCGGCCGAACACGATCAGGTCCAGCAGCGAGTTGGTGCCCAGGCGGTTGGCGCCGTGCACCGACACCGCGGCGCATTCGCCGATGGCGTACAGGCCGTTGACGATCTTGTTCTCGCCGTTTTCGCGCGTCAGCACCTGGCCGTGATAGTTGGCCGGGATGCCGCCCATCTGGTAGTGGATGGTCGGGACGACGGGGATCGGTTCCTTGATCGGGTCGACGTTGCCGAACTTGATGGCGATTTCGCGGATCGAGGGCAGGCGCTTGTTGATGACGTCGGCGCCGAGGTGGTCGAGCTTGAGCACCACGTAGCTGCCGTCCGGACCGCAGCCGCGGCCTTCCTTGATTTCCTGGTCCATCGAGCGCGACACGAAGTCACGCGGGGCCAGGTCCTTCAGCGTGGGCGCATAGCGCTCCATGAAGCGCTCGCCATCCTTGTTCAGCAGGATGCCGCCTTCGCCGCGCACGCCTTCGGTGATCAGCACGCCGGCGCCGGCCACGCCGGTCGGGTGGAATTGCCAGAATTCCATGTCCTGCAGCGGGATGCCCGCGCGGGCGGCCATGCCCAGGCCGTCACCGGTGTTGATGAAGGCGTTGGTGGAAGCGGCCCAGATGCGGCCGGCGCCGCCGGTGGCCAGCACCGTGGTCTTGGCTTCCAGGATGTAGATCTCGCCGGTTTCCATTTCGAGGGCGGTCACACCCACGACGTCGCCAGCTTCGTTGCGCAGCAGGTCCAGCGCCATCCATTCGACGAAGAACTGGGTGCGGGCGGCGACGTTGCGCTGGTACAGGGTGTGCAGCAGCGCGTGGCCGGTACGGTCGGCAGCGGCACAGGCGCGCTGGACCGGCTTTTCACCGAAGTTGGCGGTGTGGCCGCCGAACGGACGCTGGTAGATGGTGCCGTCGGGGTTGCGGTCGAACGGCATGCCGAAGTGCTCGAGCTCGTACACGGCGTTGGGGGCTTCGCGGCACATGAACTCGATGGCGTCCTGGTCGCCCAGCCAGTCAGACCCCTTGACGGTGTCGTACATGTGCCAGTACCAGTTGTCTTCGCTCATGTTGCCCAGCGAGGCGCTCACGCCGCCCTGCGCGGCAACGGTGTGCGAGCGCGTGGGGAACACTTTGGACAGCACCGCAACGGACAGGCCCGCTTGGGACAGTTGCAGCGAACAACGCATGCCGGCTCCGCCGGCGCCAACGACCACCACATCAAACTGGCGGCGCGGCAAGGATTTCATGACAGAGACCACGGCTTAGATGCTCCAGAGGATTTGCGCGAAGTAAACGACCGTACCGATCAACCAGAGGATCGTCAGCACTTGCAACAGCAGGCGCAGGCCCACCGGCTTGACGTAGTCCATCCAGATGTCGCGCACGCCGATCCAGGCATGCCAGGCCAACGCAAAGAAGGCAAGGGAGGCCAGGATCTGGCCAACCGGAATGAAGCCCACGTAGAAATTGAACAGCTTGACCCAGTGTTCGTACGTGAAGGCGGGCATCGTCAGGATGCCGATGAGCAGCACCAGCGTGTACACGGCCATGACGACGGCGGTGACACGCTGAATGATGAAGTCCATGACGCCATAATGGGCGCCGACGACCAGGCGCTTGGGTCCGTAGTTTTTAGCGGCGGCCATTTACAGCACTCCGAACAGTTTGAGACCGAACACCAGCGTCAGCGCCAGGCTGACACCGAAGACCACGCCGGCGCTTTTCTTGGCCGACAGCTTGTCGATGCCCAGGTGCAGATCCAGCAGCAGGTAGCGGATGCCGGCACAGAAATGGTGCAGGTAGCCCCAGATCAGGACCAGAAAGACAAGCTTGACGATCGGGTTGGCCGCGAAGGAAGCGATCCATGCGAACGACTGCGGCGCGGCCACGCTCGCTGCGAACAGCGGAACGATGACCAAGGGCAAACAGAGGAACAGCAATATGCCGCTGATGCGGTGCAGGATGGACAGCTTGCCGGCCAGGGGCAGGCGATAGGAGAACGCAACTTGGGCAAGCCCAATATTGCGAAACTGCGGACGTGGCTTGGCAGCGGTGTCGGACATGACGGCCTCGGTGTTTCGGAACTAGGGAATCGTGACGGCGCTAATGCCGTGGCCCTTGCGGGCAAACACAGTATTTTCGCCCAGAGAATGGGTCGGTATCAAATCGTAGGTAAAAAGCTCATCAATTCAGACTATTGCGGTAGTGGTATCGATCGGTCAAGTACAAGCCCCGTCGGATTTCCATGGGGCGGTCACCATACGTGTACGACACGCGATCCACCTGCAACAACGGCGCGCCGGCGGCAACATTAAGCAACGTACAGACTTCGGCCGGCGCCGCCACGGCACGCAGCTTTTCGTCCGCGCGCACCATGCTGACGCCGAACTCGGATTCGAACAGGCCATAGAGCGGCGCCTTGTTGGCGGTCAGCAGCTCCTGGGTGAGGCCGCGGAAGATGGATCCGGGCAGCCAGATGTCGTCAAGCACGGTGGGCACCTGCCCCATGCACAGCAGCCGGCGGATCGAGATCACGGTTTCGCCGGCCCGCAGGTCGAGCGCGCGGGCGATCTCGGCCGGCGCGCGCAAGCGGCGGCATTCGAGGATGCGGCTTTCCGCCCGCACGGCCTCGCCCTCTTCGTCGGGGGCCAGGCGCAGGAAACGATAGCGCACGCGGGCTTCATGATGGGTGGCGACGAAGGTGCCCTTGCCCTGGCGGCGCAGCAGCAGATGCTCGGCCGCAAGCTCGTCGACCGCCTTGCGCACCGTGCCCTGGCTCACCTGGAAACGGGCGGCCAGATCGATTTCGCTGGGGATGAGTTCGCCGGGCTTCCATTCGCCGCGGTCCAGGCTCTGCACGAGCAGGTCCTTGATCTGGCGGTACAGCGGACTGAAAGCGGCCCCCTCGCCCGTCGGACGGGCGGCGCGAGTGCGTAGGGGAGTTTCGGGCCGGGGGTCTGCCATGGATCGTCTTGGAAGTGTCATGTTCATCCGGAGAATGGAAGGCAGCGCAAACGATGCGGTTTCCATTCGCGTGCGCTGCTGCGGTGCCGGTATTCTGGCCTGATACAGGCGCGCAGCCGGCGGTGCTGCGGCGCATTCGAACAAACGCTCTATTGTGGCATATCGGGGGTGACGCTGTCCAACGTCTTATGTCTTATATAAGATATAAGATCAATTGACGCACCCGTAAATTAGTTCTAGGATTCCTGGCTGTCCGGCGACACATCCGCCCCCTCGCGCGCGGGCCGTCTTCGCCGTTCAACGGATTACACTGATTGGTGAGATTATTTTCTCGCCACACCATTACGGAGAACGTCCATGTCTAAGCCTGCCTTGCGTGTCGCCGTCACCGGCGCCGCCGGCCAAATCGGTTACGCACTGCTGTTCCGCATCGCCTCGGGCGAAATGCTGGGCAAAGATCAGCCCGTCATTCTGCAACTGCTCGAAATCCCCGACGAGAAAGCGCAAAAGGCCCTGAAGGGCGTCATCATGGAACTGGATGACTGCGCCTTCCCGCTGCTGCAGGAAGTCACCGCCCACAGCGACCCGCGCACGGCATTCAAGGACGCGGACGTGGCCCTGCTGGTCGGCGCCCGCCCGCGCGGCCCCGGCATGGAACGCAAGGACCTGCTGTCGGTCAACGCCCAGATCTTCACGGCCCAGGGCAAGGCCCTGAACGACGTCGCCAGCCGCAACGTCAAGGTCCTGGTGGTCGGCAACCCGGCCAACACCAACGCCTACATCGCCATGAAGTCGGCGCCGGACCTGCCCGCCAAGAACTTCACCGCCATGCTGCGCCTGGACCACAACCGCGCCCTGTCGCAACTGGCCGCCAAGTCGGGCAAGGCCGTGGCCGACATCGAGAAGCTGGTCGTGTGGGGCAACCACTCGCCCACCATGTACCCCGACTACCGCTTCGCCACCGTCGGCGGCGAATCGCTGGCCAAGCTGATCAACGACGACGCCTGGAACCGCGACACCTTCATCCCCACCGTGGGCAAGCGTGGCGCCGCCATCATCGAGGCCCGTGGCCTGTCGTCGGCCGCCTCGGCCGCCAACGCCGCCATCGACCACGTCCGTGACTGGGTCCTGGGCAGCAACGGCAAGTGGGTCACGATGGGCATCCCGTCGGATGGCTCCTACGGCATCCCCGAAGGCATCATCTACGGCGTGCCGGTGACCACCGAAAACGGCGAATACAAGCGCGTCGAAGGCCTGGAAATCGACGCCTTCTCGCGTGAGCGCCTGGACTTCACGCTGAAAGAGCTCCTCGAAGAGCGCGACGGCGTCAAGGACCTGCTGAAGTAAGCAGCCAGCAAGCAGAATTGGGCCCGTTGACGCGGGCCCAATTCGCAAGCGGACGGCGCGTCAACGGATGCGCCGCCCGCGGAACGCAAACCTGTCTCTTTGCGCCCGCGCAATGAATTGTCGCGAAGGGGACAGATTTTCGTTCCGCGACCGCGGTAAGGTCGTGGCCAGGCGCCGGAACCCGATGTCCGGCACGGCCACACGCCGCGGGCGCGCAGACCCAGCCATCCCAGCCGGGGCAACGTGACGACACCCGGCCCCTATAACGGAGACTCCCCATGTCCAGACCCGAATCCGCCGGCGCCCTGTTCCGCCGCGCGCTCGCCGAAGAAAGCCCGCTGCAGATCATCGGCGCCATCAATGCCAACCACGCCCTGCTGGCCAAGCGCGCCGGCTACCGCGCCATTTATCTGTCGGGCGGCGGCGTGGCGGCGGGCTCGCTGGGCCTGCCCGACCTGGGCATCAACACCATGGACGACGTGCTGACGGACGTGCGCCGCATCACCGACGTCTGCGACGTGCCGCTGCTGGTCGACATCGACACCGGCTTCGGCCCGTCGGCGTTCAACATCGCCCGCACCGTCAAGAGCCTGATCAAGTTCGGCGCCGCCGCCTGCCACATCGAAGACCAGGTCGGCGCCAAGCGCTGCGGCCATCGCCCGGGCAAGGAAATCGTCAGCACCGAAGAGATGGCCGACCGCGTCAAGGCCGCGGCCGACGCCCGCACCGACAGCGACTTCTACCTGATCGCGCGCACCGACGCCATTGCCTCGCACGGCGTGGACGCCGCCATCGAGCGCGCCCTGGCCTGCGTCGAAGCCGGCGCCGACGCCATCTTCGCCGAAGCCGCCTACGACCTGCCGACCTACGACCGCTTCGTCAAGGCGGTCAAGGTGCCGGTGCTGGCCAACATCACCGAATTCGGCAAGACGCCGCTGTTCTCGGTGGAAGAACTCAAGAGCGTGGGCGTGGGCATGGTGCTCTACCCGCTGTCGGCCTTCCGCGCCATGAACAAGGCCGCCGAGGCCGTCTACACCGCCATCCGCCGCGACGGCCACCAGAAGAACGTGGTCGACCTGATGCAGACGCGCGAGGAACTGTACGACCGCATCGGCTACCACGAATTCGAATCGCGCCTGGACGCCCTGTTCCAGAAAGGCAAGGCCTGACGCGCGCCACCGCATCCGGCGCCACGGCGACCCCGCGGCGCCCCGCCTCCCCATTGCATCGACCACCGCGAAAGGAAAGGAGTAGAGACATGAGCACGGCTCCCAAGAAGCAGGCTGCCAAAACGGATACCACCGCGGACGCCGCCCCGGCCGCCAAGCCGGAAGAAAAGGCCGGCTTCAAGCCCAAGAAATCGGTCGCGCTGTCCGGCGTGGTCGCCGGCAACACCGCGCTGTGCACGGTCGGCCGCAGCGGCAACGACCTGCACTACCGCGGCTACGACATCCTGGACATCGCCCACACCAGCGAGTTCGAGGAAATCGCCCACCTGCTGGTGCATGGCAAGCTGCCCAACAAGGCCGAACTGGCGGCCTACAAGCAGAAGCTGCGTTCGCTGCGCGGCCTGCCCGTGCAACTGCAGGATGCGCTCGAGGCCCTGCCGGCCGCGAGCCACCCGATGGACGTGATGCGCACGGCCGTCTCGGTGCTGGGCTGCGTGCTGCCCGAGAAGGACGACCACAACCTGCCCGGCGCGCGCGACATCGCCGACCGCCTGATGGCCAACCTGGGCTCGGCCCTGCTGTACTGGTACCACTACAGCCACAACGGCCGCGTGATCGACGTGCAGACCGACGATGACAGCATCGGCGGCCACTTTCTGCACCTGCTGCACGGCGAGAAGCCGAGCGACGAGTGGGTCAAGGCGATGCACATCTCGCTGAACCTGTACGCCGAGCACGAGTTCAACGCCTCCACCTTCACCGCCCGCGTCATCGCCGGCACCGGCTCGGACATGTACTCGGCGATCACCGGCGCCATCGGCGCGCTGCGCGGCCCCAAGCACGGCGGCGCCAACGAAGTCGCCTTCGACGTGCAGAAGCGCTACGAGACGCCGGACGAAGCCGAGGCCGACATCCGCCGCCGCGTCGAGGCCAAGGAAGTCATCATCGGCTTCGGCCACCCGGTCTACACCGTGTCCGACCCGCGCAACAAGGTCATCAAGGAAGTGGCCAAGAAGCTGTCCAAGAAGGCCGGCAGCACCAAGATGTTCGACATCGCCGAACGCCTCGAGACGGTCATGTGGGACATCAAGAAGATGTTCCCCAACCTGGACTGGTTCTCGGCCGTCAGCTACCACATGATGGGCGTGCCGACCGCCATGTTCACCCCGCTGTTCGTGATCGCGCGCACCGCGGGCTGGTCGGCCCACATCATCGAGCAGCGCGTGGACAACAAGATCATCCGCCCGACCGCCAACTACGTCGGACCGGAAGACCAGAAGTTCGTGCCGCTCGACAAGCGCAAGTAGGACGACGACATGGGCCTGCCGACGCCTTCCCCCGCGCCGCGCGGGCCCAGTGCCGCCTGTATCCACTCAGGAGAGGTACCCAATGTCTGCCCCGATCTCCAACGTCCGTCCCGAGCCCGACCAGGTCCTGGTCGATATCGCGGACTACGTCCTCAACTATGAAATCCAGAGCGGCCTGGCCTACGAGACCGCTCGCAACTGCCTGATCGACACCCTGGGCTGCGGCCTGGAAGCGCTGGAATACCCGGCGTGCCGCAAGCTGCTGGGCCCCGTCGTTCCCGGCACCATCGTCCCGCACGGCGCCAAGGTGCCCGGCACCCAATTCCAACTCGATCCCGTGCAGGCCGCGTTCAACATCGGCGCGATGATCCGCTGGCTCGATTTCAACGACACCTGGCTGGCCGCCGAATGGGGCCACCCTTCCGACAACCTCGGCGGCATCCTGGCCACCGCCGACTGGCTGTCGCGCACCGCCGTCGCCGCCGGCAAGCCACCGCTGACGATGCGCGCCGTGCTGACCGGCATGATCAAGGCGCACGAGATCCAGGGCTGCATCGCGCTGGAAAACTCCTTCAACAAGGTCGGCCTGGACCACGTGGTGCTGGTCAAGGTGGCGTCCACCGCCGTCGTGGCGCAGATGCTGGGCCTCACCCGCGACGAAGTCATCAACGCCGTCTCGCTGGCCTGGGTCGACGGCCAGAGCCTGCGCACCTACCGCCACGCCCCCAACACCGGCAGCCGCAAGAGCTGGGCCGCCGGCGACGCCACCAGCCGCGCCGTGCGCCTGGCGCTGATCGCCCGCACCGGCGAGATGGGCTACCCCTCGGTGCTGTCCGCCAAGACCTGGGGCTTCTACGACGTGCTGTTCAAGGGCCAGCCGTTCAGGTTCCAGCGTCCCTACGGCAGCTACGTCATGGAAAACGTGCTGTTCAAGATTTCGTTCCCGGCCGAGTTCCACTCGCAGACCGCGGTCGAATGCGCCATGCAGATCCACGACCGCCTCAAGTCCCTGGGCAAGTGCACCGACGACATCGCCAGCATCACCATCCGCACCCACGAGGCGTGCATCCGCATCATCGACAAGAAGGGCCCGCTGAACAACCCCGCCGACCGCGACCACTGCATCCAGTACATGGTCGCCGTGCCGCTCCTGTTCGGCCGCCTCACCGCCGCCGACTACGAGGACGACGTCGCCGCCGACCCGCGCATCGACGCCCTGCGCGACAAGATCACCTGCGTCGAGGACCCGGCCTACACCCGCGACTACCACGACCCCGACAAGCGCTCCATCGCCAACGCCCTCACCGTCCGGTTCACCGACGGCACCCAGCTCGACGAGGTCGTCTGCGAATACCCCATCGGCCACAAGCGCCGCCGCGCCGACGGCATCCCCCTGCTGGAAGCGAAATTCCGCACCAACCTGGCCCGCATCTTCCCCGCCCGCCAACAGGCCCGCATCCTGGAAGCCTCGCTGGACCAGAAAAAGCTGGAAGCGATGCCGGTCCACGAGTACGTCGATCTGTATGTGATCTGAGGCGACACGCGCGGATCTGATCCGAAGCGACAAGCGCAGATCTGAAGCGACAAGCTGCACGCCCCACGGCCCCATCACGGCAAAACCGTCCGGGGCCGCTCTTCTCCCTTCCTCGCGGCTGCGCGCCAAGCAAGCACCTGTCCACCACCGCGCAGCGAACACCCTCCCGACACAATCCACCGCGTAAGTCAAGACCGGCCGCCCGCGCGGCCGGCCTTGACGGGCCCCGCAAACCTCTCCAGCCCCCCACCGGTCTGGTGGCGCATCATTTCTCGAAACCCGTAGCCCGTCGCGGCGGCGGTTTGGGGGGCGGGCAACCTCGATGCGCCCGACGGAAACCGAAGGCAGCCGCCGAACGGCGGCCACGAGGTTGAGGCAGGGGCAGTCCGGAGCGAACGCTCCGGACCGCAATCGTGGGCGCCCGCCCCCCAAACCGCCGCCGCGACGGGCGACCTACGAAGCCCCCCCAGCCCCCAGCAATTACAATCCCCCTTCCCCAAGAAAACAAAGACCGCCCCCACCATGTCCATGCTCTGGGTAAAAACCTTCCACATCGTCTTCATCGCCTCCTGGTTCGCCGGCCTGTTCTACCTGCCCCGCATCTTCGTGAACCTGGCCCAGCAATCGGATTCGGCCGTGCAGGTCACCCTGCTCGGCATGGCGCGCCGCCTCTACCGCTTCACCACCATCCTGGCGGTCGTCGCCGTCGCGCTCGGCATGTGGCTGTACCTGGGTTACGGCATCGGCGTCGGCCCCGGCAACGGCTGGATGCACGCCAAGCTCTTTTTCGTCCTGCTCGTCATCGGCTACCATCACGCCTGTGGCGTCATGCTGCGTAAATTCGAACAGGGCAAGAACACCCGTTCGCACAAGTTCTATCGCTGGTTCAACGAAGTTCCCGTCTTGCTGCTCTTGGTGGTGGTGGCGCTGGTCGTCGTCAAACCCTTCTGATTCCCCCTACCCTTTGCACATTCGCCAGGATTCGTATGTCCGCTGATGACCAGGACCGCCCGCGCAAGACGCTGACGATCAAGAAAACCGCGCGCGACGCGCACGCCGAAGCCGCCCCCAAGCGGGTGCGCACCGGCGCCCGCGCCCGCCTGGTCGCCCAGAACGAGCGCGCCAAGGACAACATCGAGCGTCAGAAGGACCCCGAGGGCTACCAGCAGCGCCAGGCCGCCGCCCGCGCCGCGCGCCGGCCGGACGATCGTGAACGCGGCGACGGCCCGCGCCGTGGCGATGGCCCGCGCGGAGACCGCCCGCGCCGCGATGCCGCGCCGGCGCCGCGACCGGGCCGTACGCCGCAGCGCGCCCCGCGCCTGGACGACAAGTACGTCGCCCCCGCCACGCCCGCTGGCCGCTTCTACGATCCATTCGAGGACGACGGCCCCGCGCCCGAATTCGCGCCCGAACCCGATTACGACGACGAGGCGCCGGTCGACGCCGGCCCGGCGCACGGCGCCGACGCGCCACATCGTCGCGCCCCGACCGTCGAGGTGCGCGAACGCCGTCCGCGCGAACCGCGCCAGGCCGAGCGCTTCAAGGTGTTCGCCCCCTGCCCCCAAGGCCTGGAGGAAGCACTGACGGCCGAGATGCAGGCCCTGGGTTACGAAGATGCCGAAGCCGGCCGCGCCGGCTGTTCCTTCACGGCCGATTGGGCGGGCGTGCAGCGCGCCAACCTGTATTCGCGCCTGGCGACCCGCATCCTGGTGCAGGTCGCGCACGCCGAGATCTCGCACGAAGACGACATCCTGGATCTGGCCCGCGACACGCCCTGGGAGCGCTGGTTCGGCGCCGAACAGACTCTGCGCGTGGACACCTCGGCGATCAAGAGTCCGGTGCAGAGCCTGCAGTACTGCAACCTGCGCGCCAAGGATGGCATCTGCGACCGCCTGCGCGAGCTGGAAGGCGAACGCCCCAGCATCGACACCGTCCGCCCCGACGCGCGCGTACACCTGTTCCTGACCGGCCACACCGCCACCCTGTACCTGGACACCTCGGGCGAATCGCTGTTCAAGCGCGGCTGGCGCCTGGACAAGGGCGATGCGCCGCTGCGCGAGAACCTTGCCGCCGGCATGCTGGCGCTGGCGGGCTGGGACCCGGCCGCGCCGTTGCTGGATCCTTTCTGCGGCTCGGGCACCATCCTGATCGAAGCCGCCTGGATCGCCCTGGGCGTGCCCCCCGGCATCTCGCGCCCGTTCGGCTTCGAGCGCCTGCGCGGCCACGACGCCTACCGCTGGCGCGACCTGAAGGACGACGCGCGTTCGCGCATCCTGCCGCAGTTGGACGCGCCGCTGGTGGGCTACGACCTCGATCCACAGGCGGTCGAATTCGCCCGCAACAACGCCGAGCGCGCCTGGCTCACCGCCGACACCATCCGCTTCGAAGTGGGCGACGCCCGTGAAATACAGGCGCCGGCGGATCATGGCTGGATCGTCACCAACCCGCCCTACGGCGAGCGCATGGCCACCGAACAGGATGCCGACCTGTGGCGCGACTGGGCCGCGTGCCTGAAGCGCAATTTCGCCGGCTGGCAACTGCACATCATCACCAGCGACCTGACCCTGCCCAACCAGATGCGCCTCAAGCCCAGGCGCCGCGTGCCGCTGCACAACGGCGCGCTGGACTGCCGCCTGTTCGGCTTCGAACTGGTCGCGGCCGGCTACCGCGACGCCTGACGTCATCCCCGCCACCCCCGGGGCGGTTCGTCCCCGGGGCGTCATCCTATTTCCACGGCCCGCGCGTTGTAAAAGCGCCGCAACATCGCGCCCGTATCTTTGCTTATGGTGCCCCGCAGCGCCGATTTGGGGCATCATCAGCACCAGGGTGTTGCCAATGCGCACCAGGTGCTTGCACAGTTTCAGGGTTAACCCTATAATTCGGGTTATCCCTAGTAGCTAAACAACAGTGCAAGCCCGTGGAGGCTATTGTGATCAACCCGAACAACACCATCCGCCTGACCGACGAACTCGAGCGTCAACTGATGCTCCAGGCCATTGAAGAACAGTTCCGCCCGCACCCGATGCGTGCGTTGGCCGCGGGCCTGCGTAAGCTGGCCCACGGCGTCCGTGCCCTGGCTGGCAAGACGAGCGCCAAGAACGCGCACTCCGCCGCCTGAGCAGGACCCAGGCCTTCGGGCCTGAACGATTTCCCCTTGGGGGCTGCATAGCCCCTTTTATAGACCCGCCCTTACCGGCGGGTTTTTTTTATGGCCGGCACCGGGAAATCGTCAACCCACCAGGCGGTGGCTTTGTCGGATAATACCGGCCCATGACCGACGCCTCCCTCGACCAGACCCCCAACCGGCTGCGCCGGTTCGCCTGCATGATGTACGAAGCCGTGCTGCTGTTCGGCGTGGTCTTCCTGGCGGGTTATCTGATGGACACCCTGACCCAGAGCCGCAACGCCCTGGAATTGCGGCCCGTCCGCCAGGCCTGGCTGTTCGTGGCAATCGGCGCCTACTTCGTGCTGTGCTGGCGCCGCCGCGGCCAGACGCTGCCGATGAAGACCTGGAATATCCGCCTGGTCGATCGCGACGGCAATCCGCCCTCCACTGCCCGCCTGATCCTGCGCTATGTGCTGGCCTGGCCCCTGGTGCTGGCCGGCGCCGCCGTGGTCTGGGCCGCCGCCAGCGCCACCGGCTGGCCGTCGATGGACATGTTCATCGTGGCCGCGCCGTTCACGATCTTCGTCTGGTCGTGGTTCGATCCCGACGGCCAGTTTCTGCATGACCGCCTGCTTGGCACGCGCCTGCGCAATGCGCCGCAGCGCAAGAAAACCCGGTGAGCGAGCCTTGAGTCAGGTGCCTGACCACACGCTGAACATACCTGCTTACAACTGGCAAAATCATGCGGCGAATTAGGCGCAGGCTTTCAGAAAGTTGAAAGTCGCGCGCAAAGACAATGGGGCCCCTTTCATAGACGCTCCAATAACTAATCATGCGCGCATTCCTTTCCCGCCTGTCGCTGGCCGCCGCCAGCGCCCTCCTGTTCCTGCCGTTCGGCGCCTCGGCCCAGAATGCCGCCGCGCAACAGGAGATCGAAGCCGCGATGAAAGCGGCCTACGCGGCCGCCCAGGAAGGCCCGGCGGATGTGAAGCTGGGCGACCAGGCCGTGGTGCACCTGCCGGAATCCATGTTCTTCGTGCCGCGCCTCCAGGCCGACCGCCTGATGGCAGCCTACGGCAATGGCAAGGACCCCTCGCTCTTGGGCGTGGTCATGCCCAAGAGCGACGATGACGACTGGGTCATCACCATCAACTTCGACAAGGCCGGCTACATCAAGGACGATGACGCCAAAAACTGGAACGTCAACGAGCTGTTGGACAGCCTGCGCGACGGCACCGAGGAATCCAACGTCGAACGCAAGAAGCGCGGCTTTCCCGAACTGGTGATGGACGGCTGGGTCGAGGCGCCGAAGTACGACAGCAACACCCAGCGCCTGGTCTGGTCGGTCGCCGTCAAGCACAAGGGCGAGACGGCCAACGACAACCCCACCGTCAACTACAACACCTACGCGCTGGGCCGCGACGGCTACATCACGCTGGACCTGATCACGCAGAAGAACCTGGTGCCGAAGGACAAGACCGCGGTGCTGACGCTGCTGGACAACCTGAAGTACGTCGAGGGCAAGCGCTACGCCGACTTCAACTCGTCCACCGACAAGGTCGCCGAATACGGGCTGGCCGCGCTGGTCGCGGGCGTCGCCGCCAAGAAGCTGGGCCTGTTCGCCGTGATCGCGGCGTTCCTGGCCAAGTTTGCCAAGGTCGGCATCCTGGCCGCCGCGGCGCTGGGCGGCGGGCTGTGGAAGCGTTTCCGCGGCAAGAAGGCCGAACAGCAGCAACCCTGAGCAATGAAGCTGCTCCTGCTGCTGTTTTCCGGTATCAAATACCTGAAATTCGGCAAGCTGTTCGCCACCGGCGGCACCATGCTGCTGTCGGTGGCCGTCTACGCCTTCGTCTTCGGCTGGCGTTACGCGGCCGGCTTCGTGCTGTTGCTGCTGGTGCATGAACTGGGCCACTACATCGCGGCGCGCCAGCGCGGGCTGGACGTGGGCGCGCCCGTCTTCATCCCGTTCGTCGGCGCCTGGATCCAGCTCAAGGACATGCCGCACGATGCCGACACCGAGGCCTATGTGGGCCTGGGCGGGCCGCTGGCCGGCACGGTAGCGTCGCTGGCCTGCTATTTCGCGGCGCGCAGCACCGGCAGCGACCTGCTGCTGGCGCTGTCGTACGCGGGCTTTTTCATCAACCTGTTCAACCTGATCCCGCTGTCGCCTTTCGACGGCGGCCGCATCACCGCGGTGCTGTCGCCGCGCATCTGGCTGGTGGGCGTGCCGGTGCTGGTGGCCCTGTTCTTCTGGCGTCCCAGCCCGATCCTGATCCTGGTGGCGGTGCTGGCCTTTCCGAACGTGCTGCGGGCCTTCAAGTACGACCCGACGCTACCCGAGAACCAGGCCTATTACGGCACCACGCTGGAAAGCAAGCTGACCTATACCTGCGCCTACCTGGGCCTGGTCTGCGTGTTGGCCATCATGGCCCACGACGTGCACGACATGCTGGGCCATCTGCGCGGCTGATCCCGCCTGTTTGACGGCCGCCGCCGCCGAAACGGAGGCGGCAGTCACAACAGCGTCACTTTTTTTTCATGTCACGGTCATCGCGGGGTGATTTCATTCCCAGGCATGACGACAGCCCCCATGGACAGCACCGTGAACGAAATCCGCCCCACGCACTGGCGCGCTCTCTGGATTTCCGACATTCACCTGGGCACCGCCGGGTGCAAGGCGGAATTCCTGCTGGATTTCCTCGAGCATAACGATTCCGACACCCTGTACCTGGTCGGCGACATCGTCGACGGTTGGCAACTGCGCAAGCACTGGCACTGGCCCAGGGCCCATAACGACGTGATCCAGCGCATCCTGCGCAAGGCCCGCAACGGCACCCGGGTGGTGTTCATCCCCGGCAACCATGACGAATTCGCGCGCGAATTCGCCGGCTACGCCTTTGGCGACATCGAGATCCTGGACGAAGACGTGCACGTGACGGCCAAGGGCCTGCGCCTGCTGGTGCTGCACGGCGACCAGTTCGACGGCGTGATCCAGCACAGCCGCTGGCTGGCGCACCTGGGCGACGGCCTCTACCAACTGGCGCTGTGGATCAACCATCATTTCAACCGCCTGCGCCACCGCCTGGGACTGCATTACTGGTCACTGTCGCAGTACCTCAAGCACAAGGTCAAGAACGCGGTGTCGTTCATCACCGACTTCGAGGAAGCGCTGGCCGGCGAGGCCCGCCGCCGCGGCCTGGACGGGGTGGTGTGCGGCCACATCCACAAGGCCGAGCTGCGCGACGTGGGCGGCATCCTGTACTGCAACGACGGCGACTGGGTGGAAAGCCTGTCGGCCCTGGCCGAGACCCATGACGGCCAGTTGCAGTTGCTGGACTGGGCCGCGATCCAGGCCGAGCGCCAGGCCGACCCGACGCCGCGCAAACCCCGTTCGCTGTCCCTGCCGGCGCTGCCGTCGGCGCTGCGCCGGCAGGGCAAACACCCGTGATAACCCTTATACGTCCCCGTTACGCAACGCGGATATTGCAGTTCACGGCCCTCTAGGTCATGCTTGCAATTGGGGCAACGGGCAAAAACTGACCCGTTCACGCTGCAACATGCTCACAACATAGGGCCATGAACGACCAATATCAGGTGCTCTACCAAACATTCCGCTGGCTGGTTCCCACCCAGTTCAACATAGCGGAAGCGTGCTGCCACCGCTGGGCATCCAGTAGTCCGGATGCGCGGCGCATCGCCATCTACTACGAAGATGAAGCCGGCAACCGCGAGGTCTGGACCTATGCGCGGCTGGCCGAGGCCGCCAATCAGTTGGCCAATGGCTTGGTCAAGATGGGCGTGGGCCGCGGCGACCGGGTCGGTGTGGTTTTGGGGCAACGCCCGGAGACCGTGGTGGCCCACATGGCCATCTACAGCGTGGGCGCGGTGGTGCTGCCGCTGTCGGCGCTGTTCGGCCCCGAAGCCCTGCAGAGCCGCCTGTGCGATTCGGAAACCCGCGTCGCCATCGTCGACCATGCTTCCAGCGCCAACCTGCTGGCCGTCAGCGACAATTGCCCCAACCTGCAACAGATCATCGGCATCGGTTTCGCCGACGAGCGCGTCCTGCCCTGGCGCAGCCTGCTGGCGCGCCAACCCAGTGAATTCAAGCCGGTGCCGACGCGTTCGTCGGATCCGGCCATCCTGCTCTATACCTCCGGCACCACCGGCGCCCCCAAGGGCGCCCTGCTGCCGCACAGCGCGCTGATCGGCAACCTGCCGGGTTTCGTCGCTTCCCAGGACTGGTTTCCGCGGCCCGCCGACGTATTCTGGTCGCCCGCCGACTGGGCCTGGACCGGCGGCATGATGGACGCGCTGCTGCCGACGCTGTATTTCGGTCATCCCATCGTCGGCACCCGCGGCCGTTTCTCCGTCGAGCGCGCCTTCGAGCTGCTGGAACGCTACCAGGTCACCAACACCTTCCTGTTCCCGACCGCGCTGAAGATGATGATGAAGGCGGTGCCCGAGCCTCGCAGTCAATACCAGTTGGCGCTGCGGTCCATCATGAGCGCCGGCGAAAGCGTCGGCGAGACCGTATTCGAATGGTGCCAGTCGGCGCTGGGCGTGACACCCAACGAGATGTTCGGCCAGACCGAGATGAACTACGTGGTCGGCAACAGCCAGAAGCGCTGGCCGGCCAAACCGGGCAGCATGGGCCGGCCCTACCCCGGCCATCGGGTCGCGGTGCTGGACGACGCCGGCCAGCCGGTGGCGCCTGGCGAAACCGGCGAGATCGCCGTGAATCGCTACGACATCCACGGTTTTCCCGACCCGGTCCTGTTCCTGGGCTACTGGCGCGACGAAGCCGCCACCCAGGCCAAGTTCAAGGGCGACTGGTGCCTGACGGGCGACCTGGCCCGGATCGACGCTGACGGCTATCTCTGGTACGCCGGCCGCGCCGACGACGTGTTCAAGTCGTCCGGTTACCGCATCGGCCCCGGCGAGATCGAAAGCTGCCTGGTCGGGCACCCGGCCGTGGCCAATGCCGCGGTGGTGCCCAAGCCGGACGCCGAGCGCGGCACGGTGGTCAAGGCCTATGTGGTGCTGACGCCGGAATTCGCCCAGCGCGACCGCGGCGACATCATCGAGAACCTGCAGGAACACGTGCGCGAGCGCCTGGCGCCCTACGAGTACCCGAAGGAAATCGAATTCGTCGAAGAATTGCCCATGACCACCACCGGTAAAATCCAGCGTCGCATCCTGCGCCAGCGCGAAGAAGAACGCGCGCGGGCGTCCAGGCCCCAATGACGCGGGCGGGTCCGCAGAGATCCGCCGCCGCACCCGGAGACAGGGCATGCCCATTTACCAGCTCGACGACCTCATTCCCCGCATCGATTCGGCCGCCTACGTGGCCGACAGCGCCGACATCATCGGCAACGTCACGCTGGAGGCCGGCGTCAGCATCTGGTCACACGTCTCGATCCGCGGCGACAACGACGCCATCCTGATCCGCCAGGGCACCAATATCCAGGAAGGCAGCGTGCTGCACGTGGATACCGGCTGTCCCATGAGCATCGGCCCGAACGTCACCGTGGGCCACCAGGCCATGCTGCATGGCTGCACCATCCACGAAGGCGCGCTGGTGGGCATGCAGGCCATCGTGCTGAACAATGCCGTGATCGGCCGCAACTGCCTGATCGGCGCCGGCGCCATCATCCCGGAAGACCGGGTGATTCCGGACAATTCCCTGGTCATCGGCATCGGCAAGATCGTGCGCGAACTGTCGGACGAGGAAATCGCCAACCTGCACAAGAACACCGCCCATTACGTGGCGCGCGGCCAACACTACAAGACGGCCCTGAAACGTCTGGCCTGAGCCCGCCGCCGGGGACGCCCCGGCAACCGCCGACACCCCTGCCGCCGACAGGGGGAATCGGCCGTCCGATCGGCTAACATTCTTCCATGACCGATCAGCTCAAGAAATACCTCCTCGAAGACCGTAGCGTCCGCGTCCAAGCGGTGCGCCTCACGGATACCTGGAAGGCCGTCCAGGCCAACCACGACTACCCGCCCGCCATCACCCACCTGCTGGGCGAATTGGTGGCGGCCTCCACCCTGCTGGCCGCCAACATCAAGTTCGATGGCTCGCTGGTGCTGCAGATCCAGGGCGACGGCCCGATCGCCCTGCTGGTGGTGGAATGCCGCTCCGACCTCAGCCTGCGCGCCACCGTCAAGGTGCGCGAAGGCCATGACGTGCCGACCGATGGCGACATGCAAAGTCTGCTGAACCCGGGCGGCAATGGCCGCTTCATTGTGGTGCTGGACCCCCAGCACAAAGTGCCCGGCCAGCAGGCCTACCAGGGCATTGTGCCGCTGGAAGGCGAAACCGTCGCCGAAGCCCTGCAGCACTACATGAAGGCCTCCGAGCAGCTCGACACCCGTCTCTGGCTGGCCGCCGACGCCGACCATGCCGCCGGCATGCTGATCCAGCGCCTGCCCCACCACGGCGGCTCGGACACGACGACGCTCAGCGAACAGGCTGCCACCGAGACCTGGGACCGCGCCACGGCGCTGGCCACCACGCTCAAGCGCGACGAACTGCTGACCACCGAGATCGACACCCTGATCCACCGCCTGTTCTGGGAAGAAACGCTGGTGGCGTTCGATCCGCTGCCGGTGCGCTGGCACTGCCCGTGCACCCGCGAACGCGTGGCCAACATGCTGCGCTCGCTGGGCCAGGCCGAAGTCGACGACATCCTGGCCGAACGCGGCCAGGTCGACGTGGCCTGCGATTTCTGCGGCAAGCCCTACGTCTTCGACGCGGTCGATTGCGCCGCGCTGTTCACCGGCAGCCAGCCGGCCAACGGCGACGCGCCGCCCACCGTGCATTGAACCGCGCCGGGGTCCCTGCCTCGGCTTGTACGAATCGACAGGCGGTCATGCCCGCGCCACACTGGCCGGCCATGACCGCCTTTTTTGTCGCCTCGCGCTCCCGCGCCGCGCGCCCGCTGCAGCGTGGCGCCGCCGCCCTCGAGTTCACCCTGATCGCCGCCCTGATGCTGCTGCTGGCGCTGGGCACGGTCGAGGCCGTCCGCTGGCAACTGACACGCCAGATCGTCCACCTGGCGTTGTTGCAGGCGGCCCGCGCCGGCGCCACGACCCACGGCGATCCGGTCCACATCCGCGCGGCATTCCAGCAGGCCCTGCTGCCGCTGCACGCCGGCGCCGGCGGCCAAGCCGGCGCCCGCCGCCGTCAGGCCCACGCCCAGGCGCGCATCGCCGGGCAAGTAGGCGCGTCCCCATGGCGTATCGAGATCCTGCGGCCCGACGCCCAGGCCTTCCGCGATCATGCCCGGCCGGGGCTGCGCACCGATGCACCCGCCGGCCTGCAGGCCATCGACAACGCCTACCAGGCGCTGCAATACGCGCGCCGGCCCGACTTGCCGGACAGCCGCAGCATCTTCCGGGCCAATACGCTCAGGCTGCGGCTGACCTATCTGTACCGTCCCCTGCTGCCGCCATTGCGCCCACTGCTGGCGGCATTGGCCGGAGCCGACGGCAGCTACGCGGCCGCGGCGCGGGCTATCGGTCTCGCGCCGATCGGGATGGAACTCGAGGTGGAAATGCACAGCCATCCCGTGGACTGGCGCGGCGCCCAGCCGTATCCGCCCGGCATGGTGGCCGGGGCGTGCCGCGGCCTCCACTGCCCGTGAACGGACCGGGTGGGGCGGACATCAGCACTGGAGTATGACGGGACCGTTGGCGGGTCCGGGCATTGCCCGGACGCGTGGCGGATCAGCGTTGGGGAGTGGCGGTGCCGTTGGCGGGCCGGGCATTGGCCGGCCGCGTGGCGGAAGTGGCGGCCGGGGCCGGCCTGGCGGGCGTGGCCGGCGCGCTCGCACGCACCGGAGCGGCCGGGCGGGTGGCGGCCTCGGTGGCCAGCGACGCGCCGCCCGCGGGCGGCTGGGTGTTCTGCGGCAGGATGTGCACGAAGACTTCGCCGTCGCGCATCATGCCCAGTTCACCGCGGGCCCGTTCCTCGATGGCGCCCGACCCGTTTTCCAGGTCGCGGACTTCGGCCTCCAGGGCCGCGTTGCGCGCGCGCAGGCCTTCGTTGGTCTCGCGCTGCGCCGCCACCTGGCGTTGCAGGTCCCAGACCTTGAGCCAGCCGCCCTTACCCAGCCAGAGCGGGTACTGGATCAGCCCTACCAGCACGAACAGCACCAGGAACAACAGGCGCATACGCGGGAACCCTCAGCAGTCGTGGCGCTAACGAGGCCGCGGCGCGTGCCGCGGCCCGCTTACATTAACGCAAGTTGTAGAAGGCTTCCAGGCCGGGGTACGACGCGACTTCGGCCAGTTCTTCCTCGATGCGCAGCAACTGGTTGTACTTGGCCATGCGGTCCGAACGCGACAGCGAGCCGGTCTTGATCTGCATGGCGTTGGTGGCCACGGCGATGTCGGCGATGGTCGAATCCTCGGTTTCGCCCGAACGGTGCGAGACGACGGCGGTGTAGCCGGCGCGCTTGGCCATTTCGATGGCGGCGAAGGTCTCGGTCAGGGTGCCGATCTGGTTGATCTTGATGAGGATCGAGTTGGCCACGCCCTTCTGAATGCCTTCGCGCAGGATCTTGGTGTTGGTGACGAACAGGTCGTCGCCCACCAGTTGCACCTTCTTGCCGAGCTGGTCGGTCAGCAGCTTCCAGCCTTCCCAGTCGTTTTCGGCCATGCCGTCTTCGATCGAGATGATCGGGTACTTGTCGCACCAGGTCGCCAGCAGGTTGGTGAATTCCTGCGAGGACAGCGAGATGCCGCCTTCGCCGGCCAGGGTGTACTTGCCGTCGCGGTAGAACTCGGAGCTGGCGCAGTCCAGGCCCAGGGCGATCTGCGTGCCCGGCTCGTAGCCGGCTTCGGTGATGGCCTTCAGGATCAACTGGATCGCGGCTTCGTGGCTGGCCACGTTGGGGGCGAAACCGCCCTCGTCGCCCACCGCGGTGGACATGCCCTGGCCGTGGATCAGCTTCTTGAGCATGTGGAAGACTTCGGCGCCCCAGCGCAGGGCTTCGCGGAAGCTGCCCGCGCCCACCGGCAGGATCATCAGTTCCTGCAGGTCGAGGGTGTTGTTGGCGTGCGCGCCGCCGTTGATGACGTTCATCATCGGCACGGGCATGCTCATGGGGCCGCTGCCGCCGAAGTAGCGGTACAGCGACAGGCCGGACTCGTCGGCGGCGGCGCGCGCCACGGCCATGGAGGCGGCCAGGATGGCGTTGGCGCCCAGGCGTTCCTTGGACTCGGTGCCGTCCAGTTCGATCAGGGTGCGATCGACGAAGGTCTGCTCCTGGGCGTCCAGGCCCATCAGCGCTTCCGAGATTTCGGTATTGAGGTTCTCGACGGCGCGCAGCACGCCCTTGCCGAGGTAGCGGCCCTTGTCGCCGTCGCGCAGCTCGATGGCTTCGCGGGCGCCGGTGGACGCGCCCGACGGCACGGCCGCGCGGCCCATGGCGCCGGATTCCAGCAACACGTCACATTCGACGGTCGGGTTGCCGCGCGAATCCAGAATCTCGCGGCCGATGATATCGACGATTGCACTCATGACTTTACATTCCCTGAACGATAAACATATTCATCACGGCCGCGCCTTCACGGGCATTGCGGGCGCGTCGGTACTGCCAGGAGTCGTAGAAGGCCTGGGCCGCGGCCATGGACGGAAACTCCATGACGACGGTGCGGCCGGGCTCACGCCCCTCGAGGTGCCGGGATTCGCCGCCGCGCACCAGGATCTTGGCATCGTACGCGCGCATGGCGAGCGTGGACAGACGCTTGTAATCCTCGTACTGCGCGGGCTTGGTCACTGTGACGTCGGCGATGAGATAGGCACTCATGGGGTTCCTTCAGGACAGTTGCATTGATGGGGTCGCGGCGCCGGACAGCGAGACACGGGCAGTGTCGCGCAACACGGCGGGGCCGTGCCTGTCCGATGCTAAGTGGTTGTATCCGAAAGCAGCGCCGCGGCGCGAGGCCGCGGCGCATTGTCCGCCAGGAGCGACGGCGGGAACGGGGCCGGCGGCCCGGGCGGCGCAGATGCGCGGCTCGGTGCCGCCGACCGCCATTACGCCCCCTGGCCGCGGCGAGCCTTCTGCTCGATGGCGGCGCGGATGTAGCTGGAGAACAGCGGGTGGCCGTCACGCGGGGTGGACGTGAACTCCGGGTGGAACTGGACGCCGACGAACCAGGGGTGGTCGGGCAGTTCCATGATTTCCGGCAGGTTCTCCGTCGGGGTGCGCGCGCTGATCACCATGCCGGCCTCTTCAAGGCGCGGCACGTAGACGTTGTTGACTTCGTAGCGGTGGCGATGGCGTTCGTTGACTTCGTCGCCGTAGATCGACTGGGCGCGGGTGCCCGGCTTGATCGGCACGCGCTGCGCGCCCTTGCGCATGGTGCCGCCGAGGTCGGACGAGTTGTCGCGCTTCTCTACCTTGCCTTCGCGGTCCATCCATTCGGTGATCAGGGCCACCACGGGATGCGGCGCCGACGGATCGAACTCGGTGCTGTTGGCGCCGCCCAGGCCGGCCACGTGGCGCGCGAATTCGATCACGGCCAGTTGCATGCCCAGGCAGATGCCCAGGTACGGCACGCCGTTTTCACGGGCGTAGCGGATGGCGGCGATCTTGCCCTCGGTGCCGCGCTTGCCGAAGCCGCCCGGCACCAGGATGGCGTCCAGGTGCTTGAGCTGGTCGGTGCCGCGGGTTTCGATGTCTTCGGAATCGATGTACTCGATGTTGATCTTCGAGCGCGTGTGGATGCCGGCGTGCACCAGGGCTTCGGTCAGCGACTTGTACGATTCGGTCAGGTCGACGTACTTGCCGACCATGCCGATGGTGAGCTGGTGTTCGGGGTGTTCGAGCGCCTCGACCAGGTTGTCCCACATGGACAGGTCGGCCGGCGGCGGGGTCAGGCCCAGCGCTTCGCAGACGATATTGTCCACGCCCTGCTTGTGCAGCATGGCCGGGATCTTGTAGATCGAGTCGGCGTCCCACACCGAGATGACGGCATCCAGGGGGACGTTGGAAAACATCGAGATCTTGGCGCGCTCGTCGTCCGGGATGGGACGGTCGGCGCGGCACAGCAGCGCGTTCGGGTAGATGCCGATTTCGCGCAGCTTCTGCACCGAGTGCTGGGTGGGCTTGGTCTTGAGTTCGCCGGCGGACGCGATGAACGGCACCAGCGTCAGGTGCACGAACGCGGCATTGTTGCGGCCCATGCGCAGGCTCATCTGGCGCGCGGCTTCCAGGAAGGGCAGCGATTCGATGTCGCCCACGGTGCCGCCGATCTCGACGATGGCGACGTCGGTGTTGCCGTTCCAGGCGGCGTCAGCGCCCCGGGCGATGAAGTCCTGGATCTCGTTGGTGATGTGCGGAATGACCTGGACGGTCTTGCCCAGGTAGTCGCCCCGGCGCTCCTTGCGCAGCACCGATTCGTAGATCTGCCCGGTGGTGAAGTTGTTCACCTTGTGCATGCGGGCGGAGACGAAACGCTCGTAGTGGCCCAGGTCCAGGTCGGTCTCGGCGCCGTCTTCCGTGACGAACACTTCACCATGCTGGAACGGGCTCATGGTGCCCGGATCGACGTTGATGTAGGGGTCGAGCTTGAGCATGGTGACCTGCAGACCACGCGACTCGAGGATGGCGGCGAGCGACGCAGCGGCGATGCCCTTGCCCAGGGAAGACACCACTCCGCCGGTGACAAATACGTATTTGGTCATCGTAATAAGCGCCCGGGACGAGCGGGCGCGTGCGGGAAATTTGGATTATAGCCGGGAGGCGGAACTTGTCTGGGTTTTCCCCTAGCGGCCAGGCGTAACATTTGGCTGCACTCGCGCGCAGGACCGAAATGCCGTGACGGTGGCCATCATGCTATGGTCGTCCCCGATTTTCTTGTCCCGAGGCCCCTGCGATGAACCTTCCGACCGCACACCCGAACGCGCTGGCCAGGCGCCTGACCACCGCCGCCGTCGGCCTGCAGTTGCTGGGCGCCATCCTGGTCCAGCTCTACCTGATAAGCGCCGGACCGCTGGCCGCGCTGACGCGCGAGGCGTTTGCCCGGCCCGACATGCTGGCGAGCACGGTCGTGAACATCGTCGCCGGCTGCATCCTGGTCGGCCTGACCACCTGGGGAGCCACGCAGCGCTGGCTGCGCCGGCACAACGCGGGCGACGTCGACCGCCCGGGCAGGATGGTGGCCGTGCTGCTGGCGGTCTCGCTGGTGCTGTTCGTGCTGATCTCGACCGGGCTGGCGTTGCTGCAGCACGGTTTCTACACGCTCATCGTGAGGCACAAGGAATGGGTGGACGAGGCCTTCGGCTATTACGGCGTCCGCCGCATGCTCCTGATGGCCCTGCCGCCCAAGCTGTGCGCCATCCTGCTCACCATCCTGGGCAGTTGGCTGGCGGTGCGCATCGCGGCCTGGAGCGTCACCCCCGTAGCAGCGCAGGCGCCGTTCCTGCAGCGGCGCCACGCCGCGTGGATCGCCGCGCTGACGCTGCTGCTGTGGCAATTGCACGTCGCGCTGGTGATCGGCCTGTACTTCATGCCCGATGCGGGATCGGCCGGCATGCTGGAATACGCGATCGGCTATTGGATACTGCCCGCTTTGCTGCTGGCGCTGGCCGCATGGGTCTGCCTGCGCAACCTGCCGCAAGCACTGGGCGCGGCAGGCATGGGCCGCGCCATCGCCCACGGCACTTTCGCGTTCTGGCTGACCCAGGTGCTGGGAATCGGTCTGGCGCTTTTGATCATCTGGTCCATGACCTGGAGCCAGTTGATACGCACAGCCGCGTCATACACGACCTCGGTGGTGTCGGTGCTGATCTACAGCGTGCTGCTGGCGCTGAGCTGCTACCTTGGCGCCCGGTTGCTCTACCGCCGCCGCGAGACGCCGCCGGAGAGCGCGTCGGCCTGAGCGCCGCGCGAAGGCGCAACGCCGCAAGCGCAATGACAAAAGGCCCCGTTGGGGCCTTTTGTCATTGCAGGACGCGACCGTCAGATCGCCGCGGTGCGGCGTTCCAGCCAGGCCAGCGCTTCGCCCTCGACCAGCGGCGACAGGCGCTCGAACACGGTCTTGTGATAGTCGTTGAGCCACGCGATTTCATCCGCGCGCAGCAGCGACAGTTCGATGCAGCGCGTGTCGATCGGGCACAGCGTCAGCGTCTCGAAACACAGGAACTCGCCCAGCTCGGACGTCAGCCAGGCGCGGTTGGCCACCAGGTTCTCGATGCGCACGCCCCAGCGGCCAGGACGATAGATGCCCGGTTCGTTGGACGTGATCATGCCCGGTTCCATGGCCGTGTGCGGACCGGGAACCGCGCGATAAGAGATGACCTGCGGGCCTTCGTGCACGTTCAGGAAGTAGCCCACGCCGTGGCCGGTGCCGTGGCCGTATTCGGCGCCGCCCTCCCAGATCGGGGCGCGCGCGATGGCGTCCAGCATCGGCGACGGCGTGCCGCGCGGGAACGAGGCGCGCGACAGCGCGATCATGCCCTTGAGCACCAGCGTGAAATCGACCTTCTGGTCGGCGCTGGGCGTGCCTACCGCGACCACGCGGGTGATGTCGGTGGTGCCGCCCAGGTACTGGCCGCCGGAGTCGATCAGCAGCAGGCCGTCGCCTTCGATGGTGGCGTGCGATTCGGCCGTGGCGCGATAGTGCGGCATGGCGCCGTTGGCGTTGAAGCCGGCGATGGTGGCGAAGCTGGGGCAGACGTAGTCCGGCCGGCGGGCGCGAGCGGCGGTGATCTGTTCGTCGATGGTCAGCTCGGTGATGCGCTCGTTGCCCAGCGCGCCCTCGAACCAGGCGAAGAATTCGCACAGCGCCGCCCCGTCCTGCGCCATGGCCTGGCGCACATTGGCCAGTTCAGCGTCGGTCTTGCGCGACTTGAGCAGCGTGGACGGGTTGATGGCCTCGACACGCGGCACGGCGGGGTCCATCGCGTGGAACACGCCGCAGGTGACGCGCGCCGGATCGATCAGCAGCTTCTGGTCGAGTTCGAGCGAGGCCAGCGCGTCGGCGGCCTGGGCGTAATCGGCCACTTCGACGCCATCGGCGGCCAGCGTGGCGCGCAGCGCGGCGTCGATCTTGCCGTCAGCCACGAACAGCGTGGCATGGTCCAGGCCGAGCAGCGCATGGCCGACGAACACCGGGTTGTAGTCGACATCGGCGCCGCGCAGGTTGAAGAGCCAGGCGATGTCGTCGAGCGTGCTGATGAAATGCACGTCGGCGCCATGGGCGCGCATGGCGGCGCGCACCTGGGCCAGCTTGTCGGCGCGCGTGACGCAGGCCTGCGGCGCCACGTGTTCGTAGATCGCGGCCGACGGCAGGCCGGCCCGGTCGGTCCAGATATCGTCCAGCAGGTCGGCGCGGATCTCCAGCGTGGCGCCGGACGTGGCGGCGGCCACCGACAGCGCGCGGAACGCGGCCAGGCCCAGCACCTGCCCATCGACGCCGATGACATCGCCGGCGCGGGTGTTGGCGGCCAGCCAGTCCACATGGCCCGGCGTGGTGGCGACGGCGATCTTCATCAGTTGCACGCCGGTGCCGGCCAGTTGCGCCTCGGCCTGCACCCAGTAGCGGCTGTCGACCCACAGGCCGGCGAAATCGGCGGTCACCACCAGCGTGCCCACCGACCCCGTGAAGCCCGACAGCCAGCGCCGGCCCTGCCAGCGCGCCGGCAGGTATTCGGACAGGTGCGGATCCGAGGACGGCACGATATAGGCGGACAGGCCGCGGCGGCGCATGGCCTGCCGCAGTTGGGCGATACGGGTGTCGGTGCTGGACATGGGTTTCCTTAGCGCAACATGAAGGACATGGCGGCCAGGCTGTTCAGCGTGCGGATGGCGGCCTGCATGCTGTCCGTGGTGAACCGCAGCGTCACGCCGTCCACGCGCTCCAGCGTGGGCCACATGCAGAACAGGTCGGCCAGGGCCGACGACTGCGTCTGCAACCGGCATTCTATAGGGGCGGGGATGCGGAACGGAATTGCCTTTCCACCGCTGGGCCGCCCCGAGGTGGAAACGCCCCCCTGGGGGGCAGCAAGCCCGCCTTGCGGGCGCGGCGTGGGGGTCGTTCCCTTCAAGTTGCGCACGGCCGTCTCGGCAGCGGCGGCGATCGCGCGGCGCGAGGCCGCCGGCGACAGCGTCACGCCGCTGCCCTGGCCATGCGCCACCTTGGTCTGCACCCACTGCGCGCCGGGGAACAAGTCGGTGGTCTCGGCGATGAACACGTCGTCGCCGGTGGCCAGGATGACGGGCACGCCCATTTCGCCGGCCAGCGCGCCGTACAGGCCGGCCTCGCCCAGCTCCATGCCATTGATGAAGACGCGCGAGAAAGCGAAGCTGTTGATGGTGTGCGCGAGGATGCCGCGCCCCTGCGAGCGCGAATGGTAGCCGATCATGAAGACGGCGTCGCAGCCCTCTTCCAGGCCGCCCATCATGCCCAGGTAGCGCGGCTTGCCCAGCACCAGGCGGGCGCGTTCGTCGATGCCGTCCGGCAGCAGGTTGCGGAAGCCGCCGTGCGAATCATTGACCAGGACCTCTTCGGCGCCGCCGGCGATGGCGCCCTGCACGGCCGCGTTGGCCTCGGCGGTCATCCAGGCGCGGGCGCGCTCGTATTCGCCGTTGCCCGCGCGGACTTGTTCGGCGTGGAAGACGCCGGCGACGCCTTCGATATCGGTGGAAATCAGGATCTTCATGGAGAGTGCCTTCGTAGGATTCAGAATTCGGTGTCCGCCAGCCATTGGCGCCAGTCGGGCGCGGCGTCGCGGATGGCGGCGCGCTGATGGCCATCGCGGCCCAACACGCCGTCGGCCTGCCACAGCGCGGCGATGATGGCCTGCTCGCAGGCCTCGGCCGCCGCCTCGAACAGCGGATCGATGCGGGTCTCGTGCAGCATGGCGATGGCCGGCATCGGCCGCTCGGCCTGTTGCGGCACGGTGTAGGCGGTGGAGAACGCCAGCGCGATGTCGCCGCTGCCATGACCGAACACCGAGCCGGTGCGGGCCAGGCCGGCGCCGGCGCGCAGCGACAGGCGGCGCAACTGGCGCGCGTCCAGCGGCGCGTCGGTCGCCACCAGCAGGATGATGGAGCCCTTTTCCGGCACGATGGCGGCGTTCTCGCCCGCCTGCGCCAGGCCTCGGTCCAACTGGTCCGCCAGCCGCCGGCCGAAGGGCCGGCCGGCCACGGTCAGGTTGGGCAGGCGGCCGAAATTGGCCAGCACCAGCGCGCCGACCGTGTAGCGCAGGCCAGGCTGGATCGCGGCCACGCGCGAGGCCGAGCCGATGCCGCCCTTGAAGGAAAAGCACGACATGCCACGGCCCGCGCCGACCGCGCCCTGTGCCATGCGCTTGTCCGCGGCGGCCAGCGCCTGGACGTAGTGCGATTCCTGCACCGCCATGGCCTGGATGTCATTCAGATAGCCGTCGTTGCACTCGAACACCAGCGGATTGACCGTCGACATGCCGCGGCCGATCTCGGGCGTGGCCGCCACCGCCGCGCGGATCTGGGCGTTGGCCACGGTGCCCACGCCGAAGGTGTTGGTCAGCGCGATCGGCGTTTCCAGCACGCCCAGTTCCTGCACCTGGACCAGGCCGGTGCTCTTGCCAAAGCCGTTCAGCACCGTGGCGGCGGCCGGCACCTTGTCCAGGAACAGGTTGCCGCCATGCGGGCGCACCACGGTCACGCCGGTCTGCAGCGCGCCGTCGTCCAGCGTGCTGTGGCCAACGGTGATGTCGCCCACGTCGCAGATCGAATCGAGCGCGCCGGCTTGCAGCTTGCCGATGCGGGGTTGGTCCAGCGCTTGTTTGTCCATGCTTGTCGATGCGTGTCGCCACGCTCCAGAATGCAAAATGCCGCCGTCCCGCGCGACCGTGGCGCGCGCCGCGAGGCGGGCGCCCGGACGCGGGCGGCGGCAAGGGGATCGATGGGGCGCGCCGCGCCCCGAAGGGCGGCCGGCGCGGCGGCCATCATCCGCTTGGCGGTTACTTGCGGTCGATCTTGGGATCGAGCGCGTCGCGCAGGCCGTCGCCCAGCAGGTTGAACGCCAGCACGGTCAGGAAGATCGCCAGCGCCGGGAAGATCGCCACATGCGGGGCGATCACCATGTCGGCACGCGCCTCGTTCAGCATCGCGCCCCACTCCGGCGTGGGGGGCGAAGCGCCCATGCCCAGGAACGACAGGCTGGCCGCGGTGATGATCGAGGTGCCGATACGCATCGTGCCGTACACCACGATCGGCGAGATCGTGCCGGGCAGGATGTGGCGCATGATGATGGTCCAGTCGGACGCGCCCACGCTCTTGACCGCCTCGACGTAGGTCATCTGCTTGATCGACAGCGTGTTGCCGCGCACCAGGCGGGCGAACGCCGGCACGCTGAACACGGCCACGGCCACGATCACGTTGACCATGCTCGAGCCCAGGATCGCGACCACGCCGATGGCCAGCAGCATGCCGGGGAACGCCAGCAGCACGTCGGAGACGCGCATCGTGATGCGTTCCCACCAACCTTCATAGTAGCCGGCCATCAGGCCCATGAAGGTGCCGACGATGGCGCCCATGGCGACGGACAAAAAGCCCGCGGCCAGCGAGATGCGCGCGCCCATGATGATGCGGCTGAAAATGTCGCGGCCCAGCGAATCCACGCCCAGCCAGTGCGTCCAGGACGGACCGGCGTTGAGCGCGTCGTAGTCGAAGAAGTTCTCCGGGTCGAACGGCACGATCCAGGGGGCCAGGATCGCCACCACGACCAGCAGCAGGACGAAGACGCCGGCGCCCACGGCCAGCTTCTGCTTCTTGAACTTGCGCCAGAACTCGGTGGCGGGCGTGCGCACGTCGTTCTTGGGCACGGCGGCGGCAACGGTTGCGGCGGGTGTCGTATTGCTCATGGCCGCCTCACTTGTAACGGATGCTGGGATTGATGACGCCATAGAGCACGTCGACAATCAGGTTGATCAGGATGAATTCCAGCGAGAACAGCAGCACCAGGCCCTGGATCACCGGATAGTCGCGTTGGGTCACGGCGTCGACCAGCAGGCGGCCGAGGCCGGGCCAGTTGAACACCGTCTCGACCACGATCGAGCCGCCCAGGAGGAAGCCGAACTGCAGGCCCATCATGGTGACGACCGGAATCAGCGCGTTGCGCAGCGCGTGCTTGATGACCACGCGACGCTCGCTCAGGCCCTTGGCCCGGGCGGTGCGCACGAAGTCTTCCTGCACCACTTCGACGAAGGAAGCGCGGGTAAAGCGCGCCATCACCGCGGCCACCGCCGCGCCCAGCGTGATGGACGGAAGAATGTAGTGTTTCCAACTGGAGGCGCCCACGGTCGGCAGCCAGCCCAGGTTCACGGAAAAGATCTGCATCAGCATCATGCCCAGCGCGAACGCGGGGAACGAGATGCCGGACACCGCCAGCGTCATGCCGAGGCGGTCGGGCCAGCGGTTGCGCCACACGGCCGACACGATGCCGATGATCATGCCGAAGGTGACGGACCAGACCATGCTGGCGATCGTCAGCCACAGCGTGGGCATGAAGCGATCGGCGATTTCGGTCGAGACGGGACGCTTGGTGCGCAGCGAAGTGCCGAGGTCGCCTTGCAGCATGTGGCTGAAGTAGCGCACGAACTGCTGCGGCAGGGGCAGATCCAGCCCCAGTTCCTTGCGCACCAGTTCGACGGTCTGCTGGTCAGCCTCCTGGCCCGCGGCCAGTCGCGCCGGGTCGCCCGGAAGCATGTGCACAAACAGGAACACGACCACGGCCACCAGCAGCAGCGTGGGGATCATGCCCAAAAGACGTTTGACGATGTAGGTCAGCATTGAAATTCCTGCAACATCGGCGGGGACACCGCGTCCCCGCCGTATGTGGCCTTGCAAGGGGCCGAACGGCCCCGTGAGTTACCGCCGGTTTACTGCTTCAGGTCGATGTCGCCGAACCAGAACGAGGTGTCCGGTTCCACGTACACGCCCGACAGGTTCTTCGACTTGACGTACAGGTTGTTCTGGGTCACCAGGAAGGCCCACGGGGCGTCCTTCCAGATGGTTTCCTGAACGGTCTTGTAGATCTCGGTCTTCTTGGCGCGGTCGGTCGTCGCCAGGGCCTGCTGGATGCCGTCGTCAACCGACTTGTTCGAGTAGTACGACACGTTGTTGAGCACCGGCGGGAACGCGGCGGTGGTCAGCAGCGGACGCAGGCCCCAGTCGGCTTCGCCGGTCGAGGACGACCAGCCGGCGTAGTACATGCGGACCTTGGCGTCTTCAGGCTTTTGCACCTGTTGCACGCGCTGCACGCGCTGGCCCGATTCCAGCACTTCCACCGACACCTTGATGCCGACTTGCGCCAGTTGCTGCTGCAGGAACTGCACCACCTTCACCGAGGTGCCGTCGTTGTAGGCGGACCAGAGCTGGCTTTCGAAGCCATTGGGGTAGCCGGCTTCGGCCAGCAGGGCCTTGGCCTTCTTGATGTCGTACGGCCACGGGCCGGTCTTGTGGGCGAAGTCGACGCCGGTCGGCACGACGCCGTCGACGACGGTGGCGTAGCCCGAGAAAGCGACCTTGGCCAGGGCTTCCTTGTTGATGGCGTAGTTGATGGCTTCACGCACCTTGACGTTGTCGAACGGCTTTTGCTGCACGTTCATCGACAGGTAGCGGGCCATGATCGAGTTCTTGTGGTCGACCACGTCCAGCTTGTCGTTCTTGGACAGCACGGCGGCCTGCTCGAACGGCACCGGGAAGGCGAATTGCGCTTCGCCCGTCTGCACCACGGCGGCGCGGGTGTTGTTGTCGGTCACGGTGCGGAAGGTCAGGGTGTCGACCTTCGGGTAGCCCTTCTTCCAGTAGCCGTCGAACTTCTTGACCTTCAGGTATTCGGCGGGCTTCCATTCGACGAATTCGAACGGGCCGGTGCCAACCGGGTGGAAGCCGATTTCCTTGCCGTACTTGGCCAGGGCGGCCGGCGAGATCATCATGGCGGCCGGGTGGGCCAGCGCGTTGATGAAGGCCGAGAACGGCTTCTTCAGCGTGATCTTGACGGTCAGCGGGTCGATCACTTCGATCTTCTCGATGACGCTGAACTGGATGTAGCGCGACAGGCGGTTTTCCGGGTTGGCCGGACGGTCGAAGTTGATCTTGACGGCTTCGGCGTTGAACGGGGTGCCGTCATGGAACTTGACGCCATCGCGCAGCTTGAAGGTGTACACCAGGCCGTCTTCGCTGACGGTGTAGTCGGTGGCCAGGACCTTCTGGACCTTCAGGTCCTTGTCGAACTCGAACAGGCCTTCGTAGTAGGCCTTGCCGGCCGCCTGGTTCAGCGTGCTGTTGGTGTTGTACGGGTCGAGCGTTTCCAGCGCGATGGAGACGGCAAACGTCACGTCCTTGGCAGCATGCGCCAGCGGCGAGGTGAGCACGCCGAAGGCCACCGCGGCGGCGGCCATCAGCTTGGTGGGGCGCAGAACTTTCATCATTGCAACTCCTGGTTCCTGTGCGGAATTAGGGGGTTTGGTGGAAGAAAAACAAGTACGACAACTGACTCAATACGCTCCGCCGACCGCGTGGCGGGCGACAAAGTGATCGGTTCCTACCTGCACCAGCGGTTGCACCACCGGCTCGTCGCCGAGCTTGCGGATCGGGCTGGGAATTTCATCGGACAGCAAAGTGCGTTTCATGTGGCGGCGCGCCGGATCGGCGATCGGCACGGCGGCCATGAGCTTCTTGGTATAGGGGTGCTGCGGGTTCTCAAAGATGGCCCGGCGCGGACCGATCTCGACAATCTGCCCCAGGTACATGACCGCCACGCGATGGCTGACGCGCTCGACCACGGCCATGTCGTGAGAAATGAACAGGAACGAAATGCCCATGTCGCGCTGCAGGTCGATCAGCAGATTGACGATCTGCGCCTGGATCGACACATCCAGCGCCGACACCGATTCGTCCGCGATCACGACCTTGGGGTTCAGGGCCAGGGCGCGCGCGATACAGATGCGCTGGCGCTGGCCGCCGGAGAATTCATGCGGGTAGCGCTGCGCCATTTCGGGCGGCAGGCCGACGCGCTCGAGCAGTTCTGCCACGCGCTGTTCGGCCTCTTTGCCCTTGGCCACGCCGTGCACCAGCAGCGGTTCCATGATCGAGAAACCGACGGTGACGCGCGGATCAAGCGAGGCGAACGGATCCTGGAACACGAACTGGATGTCGCGGCGCAAGGCTTGCAGTTCGGAAGTCTTCAGGCGCACGATGTCGCGCCCGCCGAAGCGGATCTCGCCGCCCTGGCTGTCCACCAGGCGCAGCAGCGAGCGGCCGGTGGTGGATTTGCCGCAACCGGATTCGCCCACCAGCGACAGCGTCTCGCCGGGGTACAGGTCGAAGCTGACCTTCTCCACGGCGTGCACGCGGCGCTGCACGCGGCTCAGTATGCCGCCGCGCAGGTCGAAGCGCGTCACCAAGTCGCGCACGCTCAGGATCGGCTCGCGGCGCGCGGCCGGCACTTCCTGGGTGCTGGTGGCGCCGGGTTCGGCCACCGGCTGCGCCTTGCCGTCCACCTGCAGCAGCGGGAAACGCGCCGGCAGGTCGGTGCCCTGCATCGCGCCCAGCTTCGGCACGGCCGACAGCAGCGCCTTGGTATAGGCATGCTGGGGCGTGGCGAACACCGACGCCGACGGGCCTTCCTCGACCTTGTCGCCGCGGTACATGACCAGCACGCGGTCGGCCACTTCGGCGACCACGCCCATGTCGTGGGTGATGAACACCACGCCCATGTGCATTTCTTCCTGCAACTGGCGGATCAGTTGCAGGATCTGCGCCTGGATGGTGACGTCCAGCGCGGTGGTGGGTTCGTCGGCGATCAGCAGCGCCGGCTTGCAGGCCAGCGCCATGGCGATCATGACGCGCTGGCGCATGCCGCCCGACAACTGGTGCGGGTAGCGGTCCAGCACCGACTTGGCTTCCGGAATGCGCACCTGTTCCAGCATGCGCAGGGCTTCGGCGCGCGCGGCCGCGGCGTCCATGCCCTGGTGCTCGCGGATCGACTCGGCGATCTGGTCGCCGGCCGTGAACACCGGGTTCAGGGACGTCATCGGCTCCTGGAAGATCATGGCCATGTCGGCGCCGCGCACGTTGCGCATGGCGCGCTGATTGGCGTTGACCAGGTCGATCACGGAGCCGTTGCGCCGGCGCAGGGCCATGCTGCCCTGGGCGATGCGGCCGCCGCCGTGCTCCACCAGGCGCATCAGCGCCAGCGACGTCACCGACTTGCCCGATCCCGATTCGCCCACGATGGCCAGGGTCTCGCCCCGGTCCACATGGAACGACAGGTTGCGCACGGCTTCGACCGTGCGCTCCGAACCCACGAAGCGCACCGTCAGGTCGTCGACCTGGACCACGCGGTTATCCGGCAGCGCCAGGCTGTTTGCGCGATCAACCATATCTCTAGTAATCCCTAAAACTGACAAAAACGAAGCCCGTCGCCGCTCAGCGATAGATGGCGGTGACCGGCTTCTCACCGACGCGGGCGTAACCGCGGTACATGCCTTCCGTGTTGAACGGCAAGGCCACATTGCCCTGGGCGTCAACGGCCACCAGGCCGCCCTTGCCGCCGATGGTGGGCAGTTTTTCCATCACGACGCGGTCCGCCGCCGTTTCCAGCGAGGCGCCGCAATATTCCATCTGGGCCGCCACGTCATAGGCGGCGACCATGCGGATGAACATCTCGCCCGTGCCCGTGGTGGACACGGCGCAGGTCTTGTTGCTGGCGTAGGTGCCGGCGCCGATCAGCGGCGCGTCGCCGACGCGGCCGACCTGCTTGTTGGTGATGCCGCCGGTGGAGGTGGCCGCGGCCAGGTTGCCCTGCGCGTCCACGGCCACGGCGCCCACGGTGCCGAACTTCTTGTCCGCGTCGAGCGGATCGGCCGGCGCCGGCTGGCCGCGCGCGACCATGGCCTGGCCGTCGTGGTCCAGCACCGCCGCTTCCGGCGTTTCGCGCTGCACGCGCAGCAATTGCTCGCGGCGCGCCTCGGTGGAGAAATACGAGGGGTCGACGATTTCCAGGCCGGCGTCCTTGGCGAAGGCTTCGGCGCCCTCGCCCACGAACAACACGTGCTTGCTGGTTTCCATGACCTTGCGCGCGGCGAACACCGGGTTGCGCACGCAGTTGACATTGGCGATGGCGCCCGAACGCAGCGTGGCGCCGTCCATGATGGCGGCGTCCAGTTCATGGGTGCCGGCGCTGGTGAACACGGCGCCATGGCCGGCGTTGAACAGCGGGCAATCTTCCAGGAGGCGCACGGCTTCGGTGACGGCGTCCAGCGCGCTGCCGCCACGGGCCAGCACGGCCTGGCCGGCCGTCAGGATGGATTCGAGGGCGCTCAGGTATTCCTGCTCTTTCTCGGGCGACATGGCCGCGCGGGACATCGCGCCGGCGCCACCGTGAATCGCGATCACGGGTTGAATCATCGTTTACCTACTCCATGGATGAGCCACGGCATCACCGACTGGGTCACCCCAGCGGCGGCCGCGACGGAATTCTTGGCCCGATAGGCCACCGCCGCCGAAAGGGCTTCGATCAGGCCCAGCGCGGCGGTTTCGGAATTGGGAATCAGTTGGCGCGTGGACACCGCGTACAGCACCACCGACGCGGTCGGCGCCAGCGGCGAGGTGGGCTTGTCGGTCAGCACCAGCACCGGCACGCCGGCCTGCTTGGCGGCGCCCGCCAGGGTCACGGTGTCTGCCAGGTAGCGCGGAAAGCCGATGGCGATGACCAGATCCTTGCTGGTCATGCGCGACATCTGGCGCGCCGCGTGCGATACGCCGCCCGGGCCGGCCAGCGATTCGACGGAATGCAGGTGCATGCACAGGCCACGCTGCAGCATGCCGGCCAGGAAGCCGCTGGCGCCAAAACCGATGATGAAGACGCGGTCGGCGGCCAGGATGGCATCGACCGCCTGCTCACAGGCGGCGGCATCCAGGCTCTGCAGGTTGCGCTGGGCGTTGCGGATGTCTTCTTCGAGGGTCGCGGCGAATATCTGCACCGCGCTGGCCGAATGCGCGAGTTCGGTGCGCAATTTTTCGACCGGCTCCAGCGCCGCCTCGAAACCGCGTGCCAGTTCGGCGCGGAATTGCGGGTAACCCGGCAGGTCCAGGGCGCGCGCGAAACGGTTGGCGGTGGCGACCGACACGCCCGCCGCCGTCGCGAATTCGTCGATGGTCATCGTGGCGACGCGGAACTGGTGCGCCAGGACGTACTCGGCCATCTTGTGCTGCGTGCGGCTCAGCGCGGGCTGGGCCCGGGCGATCCGATCAGCGATCGTGAGTGCGGCCTTGTTCATCGAGAAAGAGGGGGAAACGTAGCGAAGGTTTGTGTAAATCTGTTTACACGCAAATTTTAGATAAGAAAATTCATTTTCATACTAAGGGTATACCCGTGAATTTATGTAACAGTGCTTCAAAAGAAACGGGGCCGGTTTGATGTACGCTTGATCCCAGCCCTTCTTCCCCGCATTTCGGACTTTTCAAATGCCCCTCTGGACCTGCAAACCCCACGCCGAACTGACCCTGGCCGAGCTCTACGCGATCCTGCGCCTGCGCTCGGAGGTCTTCGTGGTGGAACAGGATTGCGTCTTCCTGGACATGGACGGCAAGGACCTGCAGGGACAGACGGAACACCTGATGGCCTGGGAAAACGGCGCGCTGCTGGCCTATTGCCGCCTGCTCGAACCCGCGCTGAACGACGGCCAGGCGATCATTGGCCGCGTCATCACGGCGCCGGCGGCACGCGGCACGGGCCTGGGCCACGAGCTGATGCGCCGCGCCAAGGACGAAGTGGCGCGACTGTGGCCGGGCCAGCCGGTCTACCTGGGCGCGCAGGCCCGGTTGCGCGGCTATTACGGCGGGCACGGCTTCGTGCCGGTGACCGAGGAGTACATCGAGGATGGCATCCCGCACGTCGGCATGCTGCTGCGCGAAGCGGCCTGAACGCCACGCCCCGGGGCGCCCTGCCCGCCACGCCTGGCGGGCCCTCAATGAAAAACGCCCCTTGCGGGGCGTTATTCATGATGCCTTGGCGGCGGATTACTTGACCGCCGACACGTCCATCTTGGCGGCCGTCTTGGACTGGATCTCGTCCACCGTCACGCCCGGCGCCGTTTCCAGCAGCTTCAGGCCGTTGTCGGTGACTTCCATCACGCCCAGGTCGGTGATGATCAGGTCGACCACGCCCACGCCCGTCAGCGGCAGGTTGCATTCGGGCAGCAGCTTGATGTCCTCGGTGCCGTCCTTCTTCTTGGCCACGTGTTCCATCAGCACGACCACGCGGCCGACACCGGCCACCAGGTCCATCGCGCCACCCATGCCCTTGACCATCTTGCCCGGGATCATCCAGTTGGCCAGGTCGCCCTTTTCGGACACCTGCATCGCGCCCAGGATGGCCAGGTTGATCTTGCCGCCGCGGATCATCGCGAACGAGTCGGCCGACGAGAAGATCGACGAGCCGGGCAGCGTCGTGACCGTCTGCTTGCCGGCGTTGATCAGGTCGGCGTCGACCTCGGCGTCGGTCGGGAAGGGGCCGATGCCCAGCAGGCCGTTTTCGGATTGCAGCCAGACCTCGACGCCCTTGGGAACGTGGTTGGCCACCAGGGTCGGCAGGCCGATACCCAGGTTCACGTAAAAACCGTCTTGCAGCTCGCGCGCGGCGCGCGCCGCCATTTCATCGCGGGACCATGCCATGTCGTGTTCTCCTTAGGCCGGGCGAGTGGTGCGTTGTTCGATGCGCTTTTCCGGATTGGCGTTCAGCACGATCCGGTGCACATAGATGCCGGGCAGGTGGATCTGGTCAGGGTCCAGGCTGCCGGTGTCGACGATCTGCTCGACCTCGACCACCGTGAACTTGCCGGCCATCGCCACGTTCGGATTGAAGTTGCGCGCCGTCTTGCGGAACACCAGGTTGCCGCTGCGGTCGGCGATGTGCGCCTTGACCAGCGACACGTCCGGCACCAGCGAGCGTTCCATCACGTATTGCTGGCCGTCGAATTCGCGGATTTCCTTGCCATCGGCGACGATGGTGCCCACGCCGGTGCGGGTGAAGAACGCCGGAATGCCGGCGCCGCCGGCGCGCAGCTTCTCGGCCAGCGTGCCCTGCGGCGTGAATTCGAGCTCGAGTTCGCCCGACAGGAACTGGCGTTCGAATTCCTTGTTCTCGCCCACGTACGACGCGATCATCTTGCGGACCTGGCGCGTGTTGAGCAACTGGCCCAGACCGAAGCCGTCGACGCCCGCGTTATTGCTGATGCAAGTGAGATCCTTCACGCCCGAATCGCGCAGCGCGGCGATCAGGGCCTCGGGAATGCCGCAAAGGCCGAAACCGCCGACGGCGATCATCTGGCCGTCCTTGACGATGCCTGCCAGCGCCTCCTGGGCGCTTGCAAAAACCTTGTCCATCGCTCCAACTCCTAGTTAAGGTCGAACTGAAGAGGATCCGCCCGCCTTGCCGGACCGCTTGCCCCGAGAAGGAGGCCGGCGATCCTGGGTGGACCCTGTTTTTACTTGGGGCGCGGCTGCCGGTTTCGCGGTCCGGCGGCATCGCGGCCGGGCCCGATGCCTGCTGGTTCGCGGCGCCGAGGGTGGCGCGCCCTGTCATTCGTATTGTGGTTCTGTCCTGGATTTTAACGGCATGGCCGGCAAATGCGGGCGTCGTTTCAAACGCCGCATCGAAGTCGGACCGCCACCGCCCCCGCGCCTAGGCGGCCGGCTGGAACTGCGTGGCCATTTTCGCCAGCACTTCGGGCGGCCACGGAGCGGACGTATTGGCCACGTAATCCATCCACACCAGCACGTTGCGGCCGCGGGCATAGGGACCCGCGTCATCGCCGACCTTCTCGAGCAGCAGCTCGAATTCCGCGCTGGAACGACCGATGCGCGTCACCTTGTGCGTCACCCGCACCGTCGCCGGATAGGTCAACGGGCGCAGGAAATCACAGGATGCATGCGCCAGGATGGCGCCGTCATCGGCCGGCAATTCGAAGCCCGCGTCATAGAGGATCTGCATGCGCGCCTCTTCCATGAGGCGGAAATACAGCGTGTTGTTGAGATGGTTCAAGGCGTCGGAATCGCCCCAACGCAAAGGCAAATCCACTTGGTGGGTGTCGCCCACCGCCAGAATCCGCGCAGACAGAGTGTCCGGGTTCACCAATTGCTCCTGATGTCTGATGGAAATGCGAAGACGTGCAAGGTCTCCGCCTGCAATACAATCGCCGATAATACTTCCAGCCATATATGGAATACATACGGGGAGCTTTGCAATGTCTGAACGCGAGTCGATGGAATATGACGTGGTCGTGGTTGGCGGGGGTCCCGCCGGCCTGGCCACCGCTATCCGTCTGAAGCAGCTGGCCGCTGAAAAGAATCAGGAAATCGGCGTCTGCGTCCTGGAAAAAGGCGCCGAACTGGGCGCCCACATCCTTTCCGGGGCGGTGATGGATCCGCTGGCGCTGACCGAACTGATTCCCGACTGGAAAGACAAGGGCGCCCCGCTCAATGTGCCCGTGACGCAGGACAAATTCCTGTTCCTGTCCGAGAACGGCGCGCGCGCCACCCCCAATTGGCTGCTGCCGCCCTGTTTCCACAATGAAGGCAACTACATCGTCCGCCTGGGCGACGTGGTCAAGTGGCTGGGCGAGCAGGCCGAGGCGCTGGGCGTCGAGATCTTCCCCGGCTTCGCGGCGGTCGAAGTGCTGTACGACGAGAACGGCGCGGTGCGCGGCGTGGCCACCGGCGACATGGGCGTGGCCCGCGACGGCAGCCATACCGCCCACTACCAGCCCGGCATGGAACTGCACGCGCGCTACACGGTGTTCGCCGAAGGCGCGCGCGGCCAGCTCGGCCGCCAATTGATCGAACGCTACAAGCTCGACGATGGCCGCGACCCTCAGGCCTACGGCATCGGCATCAAGGAAATGTGGGAAGTCGATCCGGCTCAGTCCAAGCCCGGCCTGGTGATCCACACCGCCGGCTGGCCACTGGATTCCGACACCTACGGCGGCTCGTTCCTCTACCACCTGGACAACAACCTGGTGGCGGTGGGGATGATCGTCGGCCTGGACTACGCCAACCCCTGGCTGTCGCCGTTCGACGAATTCCAGCGCTACAAGACCCACCCCGCCATCCGCGGCACCTTCGAAGGCGGCAAGCGCATCGCCTATGGCGCGCGCGCCATCACGGCGGGCGGCCTGCTGTCGCTGCCCAAGCTGACCTTCCCCGGCGGCGTGCTGGTCGGCTGTGAGGCCGGCTTCCTGAACGCCTCGCGCATCAAGGGCAGCCATGCCGCCATCAAGTCCGGCAAGCTGGCCGCCGAGGCCGCGTTCGACGCGTTGGTGGCCGACCGCCGCCACGACGAACTGGCCGCGTATCCCGAGGCCTTCAAGAATTCGTGGCTGCACACCGAGCTGAACAAGGCGCGCAACTTCAAGCAGTGGTTCAAGAAGGGCCGCACCGTGGCCACGCTGATGACCGGCATCGAGCAACTGGTGTTCAAGGGCAAGATGCCGTGGACCCTGCGCCACAGTAAGCCCGATCACGCCTGCCTGCAGCCGGCCTCGCAGTGCGCCCGCATCGATTACCCCAAGCCCGACGGCAAGCTGACCTTCGACAAGCTCAGCTCGGTGTTCATCTCCAACACCAACCACGACGAGAACGAGCCCGTCCACCTGACGCTGAAGGATCCCTCGGTGCCGGTGCAGGTCAACCTCGCCAAGTACGGCGGTCCGGAATCGCGCTACTGTCCTGCTGGCGTCTACGAGTTCGTCAAGGACGACCATGGCGAGGACCGCCTGCAGATCAACGCGCAGAACTGCGTGCACTGCAAGACCTGCGACATTAAGGACCCGACCCAGAACATCGTCTGGGTGGCGCCGCAGGGCGGCGAGGGGCCGGTCTACAGCGGCATGTAGCAGGCGTCGGCGGCCATGGCTGAACGCGTGCTTTTCATCGGCTGCGGCGATCTCGGCCAACGCGCCGCGCGCCGCCTGCTGGCGCGCGGCGACACGGTCTACGCATTGCGCCGCCACCCGCCGGCCGACGACGCCAGCGGCATCCGCTGGCTGGCGGGCGACATCAGCCAACCGGATAGCCTGCCGGCGCTGCCGGCCGGCATCACCCGCGTGATCCACGTCGCCACGGCCGGCGCGCGCGATCCCGCCGCCTATCGCGCCGTGTTCGTCGACGGCCTGAACCACGTGCTGGATGCGCTCGACACGCGCCAGGTCGAGCGCGTCGTGTTCGTGTCCTCCAGCGCGGTGTATGGCGAACATCGCGGCGACTGGGTCGATGAAGACACGCCGCCCGCGCCGCAAGGCTTCAACGGCCGCATCCTGCTCGAGGCGGAAGCGGCGCTGGCCGCGCACGCGATCCCGCACACCACCCTGCGCTTCGCCGGCCTCTACGGCCCCGGCCGCCTGCAACTGATCGAACGGCTGCGGACGGGCAAGGCCAGCGCGCCGCTCGAACCGCCGCACTGGGCCAACCGCATCCACATCGACGACGCCGCGGCCGCCATCGCGCACGTGGCGCTGCTGCCCGATGCGTTGCCGGTCTACATCGGCTGCGACGACACGCCCCTGCCGCTGCATGAACTCTATGCCGAGCTGGCGCGGATGATCGGCGCCCCGGCGCCTGGCGACGGCCCCGCGCCCAATGGGGTCGGCAGCAAGAAGCTCAGCAACGCCCGTCTGCGGACCAGCGGCCTGGCGCTGCAATGGCCGGACTCGCGCGCCGGCTATGCCGCGCTGCTGGCGGACACCGCGCAGGCATAGTTCGACCCGGCCGAATCGTCGCTGGCGCGACGCGGTGATACTGGCAGTCCCCGAGCCAGCCGCGCCGCCCATGTCCACGCCCTTTCCTACCGATCCGCTGCAGGCGGTCACGCACGTCGATCCCTATCCCTATTACGCCGCGCTGGCCCGCGATCGCCCCCTCTACCGGGACACTCGGCTGGGCCTGTGGGTGGCCAGCGATCCAAGGCTGATCCGCGACATCATGCGCCATCCCGCCGCCCGTGTGCGCCCCCTCGCCGAGCCAGTGCCCAAGGGAATCGCCGCGGGTCCCGCCGGCCTGCTGTTCGGCCGCTTCCTGCGGATGAACGATGGTCCGCGGCAGCGCCGTCTCAAGACATTGTTCAGCGGCTTCCTGGCGCGACAGGCGCCGCTGGCCCCCGCGCCCGACTGGCAACGGCTGGACCTGGACGCACGCTCGGCCAGCGGCGTCGACCGCTGCCTGCACGCCGCCCCGGTTTTTGCGCAAGCCTGTGCCATCGGCCTGTCTGGCGCCGTGGCCGCGGAATGCGCACACGATATCGGCGCGTTCCTCGCAGCCCTGCCGCCCTCCGCCGCCGAGGACCGGACGGCGGCCGGACACGCGGCGGCCGAGCGCCTGCTGGCGCGCCTGCGCGCCCATTTGGACGACCCCGCCGCCAACCCGGCCTTGCGCGAATTGCGCGTCCTGGGCGCAGAGGCCGGCCTGGATCCGATGCTGCTGGCCGCCAACCTGGCGGGCCTGCTGTTCCAGGCCTGCGAAGCCGGCGCCGGCCTGCTGGGCAATGCGCTGCTGCGCGCCGCGCGCCTGGGAGCCGGCGTGGACCTGACGCGGGCGCAGGCCTGGGAAATGGTCGATGCGACGCTGCGGCACGACCCGCCCATCCACAACACCCGCCGCTTCCTGGCCGGCCCGATTGAACTGGACGGCCAGCGCATCGAGGCCGACGAGACCGTGCTGCTGGTGCTGGCCGCGGCCGCCATGGCGCAACCCGATGCGCACTGGACTTTCGGCGCACAGAGTCATGCCTGCCCGGGCCGCGACGCGGCACGGCGCGATGCGGCCGGCGCGCTCGTTCACCTGCTGAAGGCCGGCATCGATGGCGCCGCCCTGGCGGCGCGCTTTCGCTACCGCCCCCTGCCCAACGCGCGCATTCCCCAATTTGATTTCACCGAGGAGCCCACCCCATGATCGCCGTGATATTCGAAGTCGAGCCCGCCGACGGCAATGCCGCGCCCTATCTGCACATCGCCGCGGGCCTGATCGATGAACTGAAGACCATAGACGGCTTCATTTCGGTCGAGCGCTTCCAGAGCCTGACGACCCCAGGCAAGCTGCTGTCGCTGTCGTTCTGGCGCGACGAGGACGCGGTCAGGCGCTGGCGCTCGCTGGAATCGCATCGCCACGCCCAGGAAGCGGGACGGGGCGGCGTGTTCGCCAACTATCGCCTGCGTGTCGCGCAGGTGCTGCGCGACTATGGCATGCGGGACCGAGACCAGGCGCCGGGCGACAGTCGCGCGCATCATGGCTGAGGCCGCGTCTGTCCGTTACCATTGCAGCACCGCCGTTCCCGCGCTCCTCCATGCCTCCTGCCGCTCCCGCCCGCCCCACTGCGCTGCAAGTCGACCTGGCGCGCCTGATCGCGCAGGACATCGTGGCGCGGCGCTACGCGCCTGGCGCCCACTTGTCCGAGGAAGCGCTGGCGGCGAGCTATGAGGTATCACGTACCCCGGTGCGCGGCGCGCTGCGGCTGCTGGCTACCCAGGGGCTGATCACGCATCGTCCCAACAGCGGCTACACCGTGGCCGAAAACGCCGCCCAGGCCTCGCCCGCCATCGCCGGCGCGGGTCCGACCCAGGACGAACTCTACCGCCGCCTGATCGCCGACCGCGCCACCCGCGTGCTGCCCGACCAGTTCACCGAGCGCGAGCTGCTGCAGCGCTATCCCGCGCCGCGCAGCGTGCTGGCCAAGGCCCTGCTGCAGTTGTCGGCCGACGGCCTGCTGGAAAAGCGCAAGGGCCACGGCTGGCAATTCGCGCCCTCGCTGGAGAACCGCGAGGCGCTCGACGAAAGCTACCGCTTCCGCATGACGATCGAATGCGCCGGCCTGCTGGAGCCAACGTTCCGGCTCGACCGTAATGCCCTGGAGCGCATGCGCGCCGCGCACGAGGCGCTGATCCAGCGCGACGACGCCGGGATCTCGGCCGCTGAGTTCTTCGGCCTGAACGCCGCGTTCCACGAAATGCTCGCGCGCTGCTCCGGCAACCGCTACATCCTGCAGGCCGTACAACAGCAGAATCAATTGCGCCGCCTGGAAGAACACGCCGCGTTCCACCGCGAAGCGCGCTTCGTGGACTCCAGCAACGAACACCTGCGCATCATCGCCGCGCTGGAAGCCGGCGACCAGGAAAAGGCCTCGCAACTCATGCGCGAACACCTTTCGACCTCACTGCGGCAATCCTGAACCTGCATTCCCGAACCGCCGTTCCGTCTTTTCTGCCCCCTAAATTGTATTTTTCTTATTATTAATACAAAATGGTCGCACCTGAACTTCCTTGAAGCAGCAAGCCCATGCCCTCGCCCACGCCTCATCTGTCCTCTCCCCTCAACGCCGACGCCTATTGGATGCCCTTCACCGCCAACCGTCGCTACAAGCGCGATCCGGTGCTTTTCAGCGCGGCCGAGGGCATGCACTACATCCGGCCCGACGGCCGCCGCGTGCTGGACGGCATCGCGGGCCTGTGGTGCGTCAACGCCGGCCATCGCCGGCCCGAAATCGTCGAGGCCATCGCCCGCACCGCCTATGAGCTGGACTACGCGCCGTCGTTTCAGATGAGCCATCCGCTGGCGTTCGAATTGGCCGAAAAGCTGTGCGAAGAGGCGCCCGCCGGTTTCTCCAACGTGTTTTTTTCCAACTCCGGATCCGAGGCCGTCGATACCGCCCTCAAGATTGCGCTGGGCTACCACCGCGCGCGCGGCGAAGGCCAACGCGTGCGCCTGATCGGCCGCGAACGCTCGTATCACGGCGTGGGGTTCGGCGGCCTGTCGGTCTCGGGCATCGGCGGCCATCGCAAGCCGTTCGGCAACCTGCTGCCCTATGTGGACCATCTGCCGCATACCTACGACCGCGAGCGGATGGCCTACAGCCGCGGCCAGCCGGACTGGGGCGCGCACCTGGCCGATGCGCTCGAGCGCATCGTGTCGCTGCACGACGCCTCCACCATCGCCGCTGTCATCGTCGAACCGGTGGCCGGATCCACCGGCGTGCTGGTGCCGCCGCGCGGTTACCTGCAGAAGCTGCGCGAGATCTGCGACCGGCACGGCATCCTGTTGATCTTCGACGAAGTGATCTGCGCCTTCGGCCGCGTCGACGGCGCCTTCGCCTCGGCGCATTTCGGCGTCACGCCCGACCTCATCACCAGCGCCAAGGGGCTGACCAACGGCGCCATTCCGATGGGCGCGACGCTGGTGCGCCAGCATGTCTACGACGCCTTCATGCAAGGCCCGGAGAACGCCATCGAGCTGGCCCACGGCTACACCTACTCGGGCCACCCGGTGGCCTGCGCGGCCGGGCTGGCAATGCTGGACATCTGCCGCCGCGACGGCCTGTTCCAGCGCAGCCGCGACCTATGGCGCTATTGGGAGGATGCGGCCCACGGCCTCAAGGGCCTGCCGCACGTGGTGGACATCCGCAACATCGGCCTGCTGGCCGCGATCGAACTGGCGCCGCTCGCGGGCAAGCCGGGCCAGCGCGGCTATGCCGTGCACCAGGCCTGCCTGGAACGCGGCTGCCTGATCCGCGCGGCCGGCGACACCATGCTGCTGTCGCCCCCGCTGGTCATCGAGCCCGCGCAGATCGACGAGCTGTTCTCCGTGCTGGCGCAGGTGCTGCGCGCCGGCGACTGACCCGACGCGGCGGGAGGCATGCCGGCATGGGCGGTCCCTTGCGAGCCAGCCCGCCTTACGCTATCGGTCATCGCAGATGGCGAGCGACGGCCTCGATCACCCGGCGCACGTCCGCGCTCGACACGTCCAGATGCGTCACCAGGCGCGTCGGCCCGCCGTAGACCGCGCGCATCAGGATGCCATCGGCAGCCAGCGCGGCGGTCAGCGCATCACAACGCGCCGGCTCGAATTCCGCGAACACCATGTTGGTGTCCTGGCTCAGGACCCGCACGCCGGTGATGCCGCGCAGGCCGTCGGCCAGCAGGCGTGCGTTGGCGTGATCCTGCGCCAGGCGTTCGACGTTATGTTCCAGCGCGTACAGGCAGGCCGCAGCCAGCACGCCCGACTGGCGCAGGCCGCCGCCCAGCACCTTGCGCCAGCGGCGCGCACGGGCGATCAGTTCGGCGCTGCCCACCAGCACCGAACCGACCGGCGCCCCCAGCCCCTTGGAAAAGCAGATCGACACAGAATCGAATGGCTGGCACATCTCGGCCAGCGGCTTGCCGCTGGCGACGGCGGCGTTGAACACGCGGGCCCCGTCCAGGTGTGTGGCGAGGCCATGGCCGCGGGCCCAGTCGGTCGCCGCGCGCACGTAATCCGCCGGAATCAGCTTGCCATGGAAGGTGTTCTCCAACGCCAGCAGCCGGGTGCGGGCGAAGTGCGGATCGCCTTCGGGCTTGAGCGCGGCAGCGAGCTTCTCCAGCGGCAGAGAGCCATCCTCGGCGTGCTCGATGGGCTGGGGCTGGATGCTGGCCAGCACCGCCGCGCCGCCGCCCTCGTACTTGTAGGTATGGGCCTGCTGGCCCACCAGGTACTCGTCGCCGCGTTCGCAATGGGCCATCAGGCCGGCCAGATTGCTCTGCGTGCCCGACGGAAAGAACAGGCCCGCGACCTTGCCCGCGCGCTCGGCAACTGCCTGCTGCAACTGAATGACCGTGGGGTCATCGCCCATCACATCGTCGCCCAGCGGCGCGCTGACCATGGCCTGCAACATGGCCGGAGACGGCCGGGTGACGGTATCACTGCGCAAATCGATCATGAAGCTTCCTTGAAGGAGAACGGAATCCGGTTAACGGGCCGATCAGCCCGCGCGCGCGGCAGGCGCCGCGCGACTAACGACAAAAATGCCGGCAAGGATCAGGGCCATGCCGCCCAGCTCGACCGGCGACGGACGCTCGGACAGCACCGCCCATGCCATCAGCATCGCCACCACCGGCACGCCCAGGCTGGAAAGGCCGGCAATCGAAGCCGGAACCCGCCGCACCACCTGCAGCCACAGCAGCCAGCCGGCGGCCGTGGCGATCAGGACGATATAGACCATGCCGGTCCACAGTTGCCAGCCCCACTGCGCCGGGATCTGCGGCGCCAGCCACGCCACCGGCGTCATCACCAGTCCGCCGAACAGCATCTGCCAGGCCGTGAAGGTCATCACGTCGGGCGCGTGACGCTCGAACATGCGCTTGGACAGCACCGTGCCCACGCCCCAGCACAGGCCGCTGCCCAACCCCAGCAGCACCGGCCGCATTTCGCCCACGCCGTGCCAGGGTTCGATGAACAGCACCAGTCCGATCGCGGCCAGGCCGATGCCGACGCCGTGGCGGGCCGTCGGCCGCTCGCCCAGCAGGCCCCACGCGAACAGCACCACCCAGAACGGCATGGTATAGGCCATCAACGACACCTTGCCGACGCCGCCGGATACCAGCGCAGTCTGCACGAAGCCCTGGAAACCCGCGGTCTGGGTCAGGCCGATCAGCAAGGTCAGCTTCCACGACGGCAGGCCCAACGGCCGCCGGGTGGCGGCGGCCAGCGCAAACAGCACCAGCGCGCCGGTCACGTAGCGCAGCGCCACGAAATCGAACGGACCGATGTACGGCACGATCAGCTTCATCGCGATCCAGCTCCCCGCCCACACGAGGATGGTGCTGAACATCAGGGCCAGCCCTGCGCGATCGAAACTGCTGCGGCTCACGGCGGCGTCTCCAGTGAAAGTGGCGAAGGAAAAAACGACGATGCCCATGCCGGCAAACCGGCATGGGCATCTCGCATTATGCTCCCGTCGCGCGGGGAACCGTCCGCGCCGTCCGCATGACGGACGGCGCGCGCCGCGTCACAGCGGCTTGGACAGTTGTTCCAGGATGGCGGGATTTTCCAGCGTCGACACGTCCTGCGTCACTTCCTCGCCCTTGGCGACCACGCGCAGCAGGCGGCGCATGATCTTGCCGGAGCGGGTCTTGGGCAGGTTGTCGCCGAAGCGGATGTCCTTGGGCTTGGCGATCGGGCCGATTTCCTTGGCCACCCAGTCGCGCAGCGTCTTGGCGATGGCCTGCGCCTCTGCGCCTTCGGGACGGGCGCTCTTGAGCACCACGAAAGCCACCACGGCTTCGCCGGTGGTGTCGTCGGGACGGCCGACCACGGCGGCCTCGGCCACCAGTTCGTGCGCGACCAGCGCGGATTCCACTTCCATCGTGCCCAGGCGGTGGCCCGACACGTTGAGCACGTCGTCGATGCGGCCCATGATCCAGAAGTAGCCGTCCGCATCTCGCTGCGCGCCGTCGCCGGCCAGGTAATAACCGCGCAGTTCCGACGGGAAGTAGCTCTTCTTGAAGCGCTCCGGGTCGCCCCAGATGTTGCGGATCATCGCCGGCCACGGACGCTTGATCACCAGGAAGCCGCCGTTGCCCTGGTCGACGTCGCCGCCGGTCTCATCGACGATGGCGGCGGCGATGCCCGGCAGCGGCAGGGTGCACGAGCCCGGCTTGGTCGGCGTGGCGCCCGGCAGCGGCGTGATCATGTGGCCGCCGGTCTCGGTCTGCCACCAGGTGTCGACGATGGGGCAGCGCTCGCGGCCGACGTTCTTGTGATACCACATCCAGGCTTCGGGGTTGATGGGCTCGCCCACCGTGCCGATGATGCGCAGGCTGCCCAGGTCGTATTTGGAAGGATGGGTCTCGGGCGCGGCCTCGGCGGCCTTGATCAGCGAGCGGATCGCGGTCGGCGCGGTGTAGAAGGTGGTGACCTTGTGGCGCGCGATCATGTCCCAGAAGCGGCCAGCGTTGGGGAACGTCGGCACGCCCTCGAACACCACCTGCGTCAGGCCCGCGGCCAGCGGGCCGTAGGTGATGTAGGTATGGCCGGTGACCCAGCCCACGTCGGCCGTGCACCAGTAGACGTCGTCCTTGCGCGCGTCGAAGGTCCACTTGACTGTCAGCAGCGCCCACAGCAGGTAGCCGGCGGACGAGTGCTGCACGCCCTTGGGCTTGCCGGTGGAACCGGAGGTGTACAGGATGAACAGCGGATGCTCGGCATTGACCGGCACCGGCTCGCAGGTGTCGGCCTGGCCAGCCTCGACGTCGTGCATCCAGAGATCGCGGCCTTCGTTCCAGGCCACTTTGCCGCCGGTGCGGCGATAGACGATGACGCGCTTGACGGCTTCGCAGCCGCCCATGGCAATGGCGTCTTCCACCGCCGGCTTGAGCGGAATGGTCTTGCCGCCGCGCACCTGCTCGTCGGCGGTGATGACCAGCGAGGCGCCGACGTCGACGATGCGCTCCTGCAGGCTCTTGGCCGAGAAGCCGCCGAACACCACCGAATGCGTCACGCCCAGGCGGGCGCAGGCCTGCATCGCCACCACGGCCTCGATCGACATGGGCATGTAGATGATGGCGCGGTCGCCCTTCTTGTAGCCCAGCTTGGCGATGCCGTTGGCGAAGCGGCACACGCGCGCCAGCAGTTCGCGGTAGGTGACCTTGACGACCTTGCCGTCATCGGACTCGAAGATGATGGCGGTCTTGTCGGCGTTGCCGTTGGTCAGGTGCACGTCCAGGCAGTTGGCCGAAACGTTCAGTTCGCCGTCGCCGAACCAGCGGTAGAACGGCGCGTTGGATTCGTCCAGCACCTCGGTGAACGGCTTGGTCCACTGCAGGTTGTCGCGGGCCTGGCCGGCCCAGAAACCGTCGAAATCCTTTTCGACCTGCGCGCACAACGCGTTGTAGGCGTCCATGCTGGGAATCGCGGCGCCCTGCGCCGCGCGCTCCGGCGGCGGGAACACCCGGGTTTCCACCAGTACGGACTCAATAGCATTCGACATGATCTTGTCTCCAATCTGTGATTCTGTTGTTGATGCCGTTTTTATCTGACTGCCCACTCGCAACCGTATCGCCGCGCTCTTACGGGCACCTTACGCAAAATACGGGCCATAAGCCCGTATCCCGCGGGAACGCGCGCCAAACATGGCGGCAACGGCATCGACAACTGACAGCGCAATACGCAACCCGCCGGACATCGCGCCGCCATCAGGCGCAGCGATTGTCCGGGACTTCATAAGAATATCAGTTGCGGCGAACGCCCGCGCCGTCATGCGGCGCGGCGCGCCAGGCCGCGCGCCATGTCCACGCGCGACAGCAGGATCAGGCCGCCGACAAAGAACAGGCCGGTCACCAGAATGGCCAGCCGGTGGTTGCCATGCGTGGCCCAGGTCACCAGTCCGTAGGTCAGCGGGCCGATGACCGCGGCCAGTTGCACCGCGAACGTCCACAGCGAAAAGAATTCGGCCAGGCGTCCGGCCGGCGCCAGCGCGCCGGTCATGGCGCGGCCCGCGCTCTGCGTCGTGCCCATGCACAGGCCGGCCAGCGTCGCGGCCACCCAGAACACCGGCGCCGTCACCGCGGCGTAGGCCACCAGCACCATCAGGATCCAGCCGCACAGCGTGATCGCCAGCGCCGGCTTGTGGCCGATGCGGTCCTGCACATAGCCGAACGAGAACGCGCCGGCCGCGGCGCCGATGTTCACGGTGAACACCAACAGCATGATCTGCGGCGTGGTGAAACCCATGACCTCCGAGGCATACACCGCGGCAAGCGTGATCACCACCGAAATGCCGGCCTGATAGCAGGCGATGCACATCAGCAGGCGGCGGAACTCGGGAAAATGCTGGCCGGTTTCGCGCCAGGCGTAGGCCAGGCGCTTGAGCATCGCCAGCGCCGCTTGCGGTTCGCCGGAAGGCCGCGCGCGCTCGCGCAACAGGAAGAACGACGGCAGCGCCGCCAGCGCGAACACCGCGCAGGTCACCAGGATGACGCGCGGCACGAAGTGTTCGGCGTCGAGGCCGTCGGCCTCGGCCAGTTTCACCACCACCAGCGACAGGCCCAGGGTGAGCATGCCGCCGCAGTAGCCGAAGCTCCAGCCCCAGCCCGACACCCGGCCCAGCGCCGACGGCTTGGCCAACTCGGGCAGGAATGCCGCCACCACGGACTCGCCGACGCAGTAGCAATAGTTGGAGACGACGATGGCGGCCAGCGCCAGCCATACATCGCCCGGCCCGGCCTGGGTCAGCACCAGCGTGGCGGCCACGCAGCCGATCGTGCTGCTGTACAGCAGGCGCCGCTTGCCGGCGCGCGCGTCGGCGCGCGCGCCCAGCGTGGGCATCGTCAGCATGATGAGCAGATAGGACAGCGACAGCGCCGCGGTCCAGGCCAGCGTGGCCCACGGCGCGCGGCCGCCGACCACGCCGACGAAATAGGTGCTGAACACCGCCGTGAGGATCACGGTGGTGTAGCCGGAATTGGCGAAGTCGTACATGGCCCAGGCCCAGACTTCGCGCTTGGCCACGCCGGGGTTCAGCGGACTCCTGTCCGCCGCCCCGCCGGCGGAGACGGCGGCGCCATCGGGCGCCTGCCGCGGCGTTTCCTGGCTCACAGACCCAGCGCGGCGATGCCAGCCTGGGCGATCTGGGCGTCTTCGGTGGACTTCACGCCCGACACGCCGACCGCGCCCACCACCTGGCCGTTGGCCACGATCGGCACGCCGCCTTCCAGCATGCCTTCGATCAGCGGCGCCGACAGGAAGGAATAGCGGCCGTTGTTGATGATCTCTTCGTAGACGCGCGACTCACGGCGGCCCAGGGCCGCGGTCTTGGCCTTGGCCGGCGCGATGTGCGAGGAAATGGGCGCGGCGTCGTCCAGTCGCAGCATGCCGAGCAGGTGACCGCCGTCGTCGGATACGGCGATGGTGACGGCCCACTTGTTCTGCTGGGCGTGTGCTTCGGCCGCGGCCAGGATCTTCTTGACGTCTTCGGCGGTCAGCACGGGTTTGGTATTCATTGCAGCGACTCCTTGATCTGTTCGAGGGCGGTGGGATCTTCGATCGTGGTCAGGTCGCCGGGATCACGGCCTTCGCATACCGCGACAATGGCGCGGCGCAACACCTTGCCCGAGCGGGTCTTGGGCAACGCGCCCACGAACCGGATGCGGGCCGGTCGCGCCACCGCGCCCAGCTGATCTTCCACCAGCCGCATGATATCCGCTTCCAGTTGCTTTGCGCCCTCCGCCGTCTCCGCCGCCGCGGGATTCTTCAGCACGGCGAAGGCCATCGCCGCCTGCCCCTTGAGCGCGTCCGCCACGCCCACCACCGCGCACTCGGCGATGCCGCTATGGCTGTTGACCGACTCCTCGATCTCGCGCGTGCCCAGGCGGTGGCCGGCCACGTTGATCACGTCGTCGGTGCGTCCCAGGATGAACCAATACCCATCCGCGTCGACCAGCCCCCAATCGAAGGTCGAATACACCTGGCGCCCCGGGATCGACGTGAAATAGGTCTGGACGAAGCGCTCGTCGTCGCCCCAGATGGTCGACATGGCGCCCGGCGGCAACGGCGGCACAATGGCGACCACGCCCTTCTGGTCGGGTCCGAGGTCCTCGCCGCTGGACTCGCTGACGATGCGCGCATCAAAACCATAGACCGGGAACGATGGACTGCCGAAGCGCGTCGGCACCTTTTCCACGCCCGGCTGCGCCGACAGAATGGGCCAGCCGGACTCGGTCTGCCAATAGTTGTCGATGATGGGCTTGCCCAGGCCATCGGAAATCCATTGCGCGGTGGGCTCATCGAGCGGCTCGCCCGCCAGGTACACCGCCCGCAGCGAGGACAGGTCATGCTTGCGCAGCAAGGCCGGGTCCTGGCGCTTGAGCACCCGCACCGCCGTCGGCGCCGAAAACAGCGTGTTGACGCCGAACTGCTCCACCAGCTTCCACAGGATGGCGCCGTCGGGGCGCACCGGTGTGCCTTCGTACAGCACGGTCGCCTGCCCGCCAATCAGCGGGCCATACACAATGTAGGAATGCCCCACCACCCAGCCGATGTCGCTGGTGCAGAAGAACGTGTCGCCGGCCTTGCCGTCGAACAGATACTCCATCGACGACGCCAGCGCCACCGCATAGCCGCCGGTATCGCGCTGCACGCCCTTGGGCTTGCCGGTGGTGCCGGACGTGTACAGGATATAGCTGGGTTCGGACGACTCCAGCCAGGTCACCGGCACGTGGACGCCGCGCTGCGCAGCGCGCAGGGTGGCGTAGTCCAGGTCGCGGCCGGCGACCGGCTCGAACGGCGCCAGGCCACGGTCGAACACCACCACCGAGGCCGGCGGCGTCTTGCACAGCGCCAGCGCCCGGTCCAGCAGCGGCTTGTAGGGCACCACCTTGCCGCCGCGCGAGCCGCCGTCGGTGCACACCACCACCTTGGGCGCGGCATCGTCGATACGCTGTGCCAGGTTGACCGAGGCGAAACCGCCGAACACCACCGAATGCACCGCGCCGATGCGGGCGCAGGCGAGCATGGTGAAGACCGCCTCGGGCACCATCGGCATATAGAGCAATACGCGATCGCCGCGTCCCACGCCCAGGTCCTGCAGCATCGCGGCGGCCGCGTTCACTTCGTCATAGACGTCCTGGCGGGTGTAGATGCGCTCGCGCTCGACTTCGGTGGAGACCCAGATCAGGGCCGGCTTGTCGGCCTGGGTCGGCAACCAGCGGTCCACGGCGTTGTAACAGAGGTTGGTCGTCCCGCCCACGAACCACCTGGCGAAAGGCGGCCGGGAAAAATCCAGGACCGACTCGAACGGCGTATCCCAGTGCACCCGGCCGGCCTGCTCGCGCCAGAAGGCGTCGCGGTCGTGCACCGAGCGGTAATGGAAATCCCGGGTTTTTTGCATTTTTGTCTCCTGTTATTGTGCATACGCCGTATGGCTGATTGCTTTCTTTTCGAATCCTTTGGTCATTCTGGTGGGCAAACCTTGCACGAGGCTTGCCGCAGGTCAAAAAATTCTGCCACGCGTCTACGCCTCACGGGCGCCGGGCTGGTTACAGTAACGAACCAGTCTTAAAAGTTTGGTAGAATCCCCGCGAAGTTGTAGACAACATATCTGTTGGTTGGCTGCTTGATTTCAGCTATTCAGGTGTTTTTTAGCGTTTTTGACGCTTTATTGCCCGAAAATTGCGAAACAGGCGGCGACCTTCCCCAGGCGAATGCATCGACACTCCAAAAGCGCGCGACTGAATTCATCCTCTGGCCAGGCAAACCGCGGTCTGCGTTTGCTGGCGCTGGCGGCGTGCGTCGCGGGTCTGGCGGGTTGTGCAAACACCTCTCAAAAATCCACCGCCTATACGTCCGAGATCGATCCCTACGAGACGGAATGGGTCGCCACCGCCGATGATCCCATCGGCATGCTGGTGGTGCAGAAGTTCAAGCGCGAACGCCAACGCAACCACAGCGAAGTCAACAGCGACAACGCGATGGTCAGCGAAGCCCTGAACTACCTGGGCATCCGCTACCGCTTCGGCGGCAACTCCCCCGATACCGGTTTCGACTGCAGCGGCCTGGTCGCTTACACCGCCGAACGCTCGCTGGGCCTGAAGCTGCCCCGCAACGCCGCCGAAATCGCACAGCAAGGCATTTCGGTCGCCAAGAACGAGCTCAAGGCCGGCGACCTGGTCTTCTTCAACACCCTGGGTCGCCGCTACTCGCACGTCGGCATCTACCTGGGCGACGACCGCTTCGTGCACTCGCCCAGCGCTGGCGGCGTGGTGCGGGTCGAAAACATGACCATGGCCTATTGGAGCAAGCGCTACAACGGCGCCCGTCGCCTGGACAACAGCCTGGTGGCCAGCGCCCGCGCGGCCAACTGACCGCGCTTGTAGTGTGACGCGCCGGCCGCGACGCGGCTATCCTCCAAACGGCGCGATGGGCCGACGCAATCCGACACAGACAGCAAAACGCCGCCGGACTTTACAGTCTGGCGGCGTTTTGCATTCCTCTTCGCGGCCTTGAGCCGCGGGCCTTTTCGGCCTCCCCAGTTTTCAGTGTTGGCGCCGGCGTGGCATGGCAGGGTCAGTGGACCGCGGCGCCCCGGCTGCACAGGCCGCATTGCTGCAAGGCCTGCTGCATGCTGCATACCGAACGGCGACAAGCCACGACACGGATGCCACCACGCTGCGCGGCATTGCGGAAGGTCTTCATGACGTTGTGGCCGAGGAAATCGGTCAGCAAGATGACCAGTTGGGTGCCCGAGGGCAATTGCAGCGTCTTCTTCTGATGCGAGGGATCACGACCACTGATGTGGTGCGTGATCGAGATGTTGTGTCCTTTGAGCAGATCCGGAATGTTGCCGAGCCTGTCGGCGCCCACTACCACTGCACTCAATCCTGCCGTCATGTTTAACCTCACTGGGTCGTTGAGACTGGATGTAATGATAATGATTCCTATTTTTTAGTCAACCCAAATGAGATCGGTTCTTATTTAATATTTTTTATGAGCTTATGAAAAGGGATAGCGAGACACCTTGTCCGCGCCCTTCCCCGCCCCCGCTTCAATGAAAAAAAAGCGGCTCCCCACCAAGGGAACCGCTTCTTCTCGTCCGACTTCCACGGCGCTCGTCATGGCCCAGCCTACTTCGGCGTTCCCTGCACGGCCTCGGTCACGACCGCGCGCGTCAGGGAAGGCGCCAGCATTTCCAGGAAGGTATAGACGTAATCGCGCAGGAACACTCCGGCCTTTACCCCGACGCGGGTGGTGTGCGTGCCGAACAGGTGGCCGACCGGCAGGCCCACCAGGCTGGAATCGCGCCGCGGGTCATAGGCCACGCCGGCGATGATGCCGATGCCCAGCCCGACGTCGACGTAGGTCTTGATCACGTCGGCGTCGATGGCTTCCAGGACGATGTCCGGATGGATCCCCTGGTTGGCGAAGACCTCGTCGATCGTGCTGCGGCCTGTGAAGGCGCGGTCATAGGTCACGATGGGGTATTCCGCCAGTTGCGCCAGCGACAGGCGCTTGGCGGCGCTGGACGTCAGCTCGGCCAGCGGATGATCGGGCCGCACCACCACGGTGTGCTCCCAGGCATACACGGGCAATGTCGCCAGGCCCGGCGTCAGGGCCAGCGACTCGGTCGCCAGCGCCAGGTCGGCCTGCTCGTGCAGCACCATCTCGGCCAACTGCGCCGGGCTGCCTTCCGCCAGCGACAGGTGCACCTTGGGGAACTGCTTGCGGAACGCCGGAATCACGCGCGGCAGCAGGTAACGCGCCTGGGTGTGGGTGCAGGCGATCACCAGGCCGCCTTCGTCGCGGCGGGCGAATTCGTCACTGACCTTCTTCAGATTGTCGACCTCGCGCATGATGCGGTCGATCACCTGCGACACGGCCAGGCCGGGCTTGGTCAGCCCCTTGATGCGCTTGCCGTGGCGTTCGAAGATCTTGATCCCGAGCTCATCCTCGAACTCGATGATGGCCTTGGACACGCCCGGCTGTGAGGTATAGAGCATCCGGGCGGCTTCGGTCAGGTTGAAGTCGCGCCGGATGGTTTCGCGCACAAAACGAAATTGCTGCAGGTTCATGAATTGGCCCCTGATAGACGGGCCAATTATAAGTAATAAGGACGCCTTGTTATATGACTTATTAATATAAGCTTAGGACAAGGCGTCCCTTTTTCAGCGCATCGAGATCGTGGTGTTCACGGTCTTGGCGTGGGCCGACCAGCGCGCCGTGACGGTCTTGGTCTGGGTCCAGAACTGCACCGCCTGCTTGCCGTTGGGGCCCAGGTCGCCCAGCTTGGATCCGCGCGAACCGGTGAAGCTGAACCACGCCACCGGCACCGGGATCGGCACGTTGATGCCGACCTGGCCGACGTCGATGTTGTTCTGGAAGTAACGCGCCGCGCCGCCGTCCTGCGTGAACAGGGCAACGCCGTTGCCGTTGGGGTTGCGGTTGATGAATTCCACCGCCTCTTCCAGCGTTTCCGCGCCGACCACGCACAGCACCGGGCCGAAGATTTCCTCGGTGTAGATGGTCATGTTCTCGGTCACGCCGTCGAACACGGTCGGGCCGACGAAGTTGCCCTGCTCGAAGCCGGAGACCTTCAGGTTGCGGCCGTCCAGCAGCAGCTTGGCGCCTTCGTCCACGCCCTTCTGGATCAGGCTTTCGACGCGCTTCTTGGCGTTCGGCGAGACCAGCGGGCCCAGGTCGGCGGCGCGGTCCATGCCCGAGTTGACCTTGAGCTTCTTGGCGCGCTCGACGAAATCAGGCAGCCAGTTGCGGGCCTCGCCCACCAGCACGGCCACCGACGAGGCCATGCAGCGCTGGCCGGCGGCGCCGAACGCGGCACCCAGCAATTGGTTCAGCGCGACTTCCGGATCGGCGTCCGGCAGGATCACGCAGTGGTTCTTGGCGCCCATCATCGACTGGCAACGCTTGCCGGCCGCCGAAGCACGGTTGTAGATCTCGGTGCCGACGCGGGTCGAACCAATGAACGACACGGCCTTGATGTCGGGATGCTCGCACAGCCCGTTGGCCGTTTCCGGACCGCCATGCACCACGTTCAGCACGCCCGGCGGCAGGCCGGCTTCCAGCGCCAGTTGCGCCAGGAACAGCGACGAGCTGGGGTCCTGCTCGGACGGCTTGAGCACGAAGGTATTGCCGCAGGCCACCGCGATCGGGAACATGAAGCACGGCAGCATCACCGGGAAGTTGAATGCGGTGATGCCCGCGCACACGCCCAGCGGCTGGATCAGCGTGTAGACGTCGATGCCCGAGGCGGCGTTCTCGGCGTACTCGCCCAGTTGCAGGTTGGCGATCGAGCAGGCGTGCTCGACCACTTCGAGGCCGCGGCCGACTTCGCCCTCGGCGTCGGGCAGCGTCTTGCCATGCTCGCGGGTGATCATCTCGGCCAGCTTGGCGGTGTTGGCGCGCAGCAGCTCCTGGAACTTCAGCATGACGCGCATACGCGCGCCCTGGCCGCTGTTGCGCCAGGTCTTGAAGGCTTCCTTGGAATTGGCGATGGCCTCGTCCAGTTCCGCGCGCGTGGCGAACGGCACCTTGGCCACGACTTCCTGGGTGGCGGGGTTGATCACGTCGCGCCATTCGGTGGTCTTGGACTGCACGAGCTTGCCGCCGATCAATAGCGGAACGCGGGGGACTTCACTCATTTGATGCTCCTCACACTGCATTGTCGATGCGGATGGAATCCGCGTTCTTGGATCTCTCGCGCGCGCCGCCGGGCGAGCCCGGACGGCGCGCCACGCCTTACTTTTGCACCAGCGGGCAGGCCGAATCGGCCAGCGGCTGGAAGGCCTCGGCCGCCGGGATGGTGGCCACCAGCTTGGAATAGTCCCAGCCGCCCTTGGACTCGGACGGTTTCTTCACTTCGTACAGGTACATGTCGTGGATCACGCGGCCGTCGGGCCGGATCGAAGCGTTGCGCATGATCGGATCCTTGATCGGCAACGCGCGCATCTTGTCGGCCACCACCTTGCCGTCGGTGCTGCCCGAGGCCGCCACCGAACGCAGGTAGTGCAGCACGCTGGAATACACGCCGGCCTGCGTCATGGTCGGTTTCAGGCCGCGGAAGGCCTTCTCGAAGCGGGTCGACCACTGGCGCGTGGCGTCGTCGTAATCCCAGTAGAAGCCGTCCACGTACGACAGGCCCTGGGCGCTTTCCAGCCCCAGCGCGCGCAGGTCGGACAGGAAGATCAGCAGCGACACCAGGCGCTGGCCGCCGGCCACGATGCCGAACTCGCGCGCCTGCTTGACGGCGTTGACGGTGTCCTGGCCGCCATTGGCCAGCGCCACCACCTGCGCCTTGGAGCTTTGCGCCTGCAGCAGGTAGGAGGCGAAGTCCGGCGCGTTCAGCGGATGGCGCACGCTGCCGGCAACGGTGCCGCCCAGCGCCTTGACCGCCTTGGCCGTGTCGGCCTCGAGCGAATGGCCGAAGGCGTAGTCGACGGTGATGAAGTACCAGGACTTGCCGCCCGCCCTGACCGTGGCCTTGGCGCCGCCGGCGGATTGCGAATAGGTGTCGAACATCCAGTGGAATCCGACCGGCGAGCATTCCTTGTTGGTCAGCGCCGTGGTGGCCGGGCCGGAAAACATCACGACCTTGTTCTTTTCGCGCGCGATGCCCTGCACCGCCAGCGCCACGGCCGAATTGGTCAGGTCGGCGATGGCGGTGACGCCGTCGCGGTCGAACCATTCGCGCGCCTTGGCCGCCCCCACGTCGGCCTTGTTCTGGTTGTCGGCCGACACCAGCTCGATCTTCATGCCCTTGCATTCCGCGGCCAGGCAATCGTCGATGGCCAATTGCGCCGCCGCCACCGAACCGGGCCCGCCCATGCCGGCGTAGGTGCCCGACATATCGGTCAGGATGCCGATCTTCACCGGCGGTTTATCCGCCGCGTGCGCCTGCCCCAACAGCGCTGCGCCCAGACACAAGCCTGCGGCCAGCCCGCGTGCGTGCAATTCCATGGATTTGTCTCCTGAGTTTTATGCGTTATGGCGCCGTCTTCGCGGCGTGCGGCTCCCGGAGCATTCCCCCAGGGCTGCCGACCCAGTGTAGATGTGTGAAAATCAACAAGCAACACCAGAAATGCACATTCCTTGTGCATCAATGCACAACCTTATCAGGGGCGGATAACGTGCTGGATTGGGACAGCCTGCGGTACTTCCTGGAGGTCGCGCGGACGCAGCGCGTCAGCGCCGCGGCGCGCAAGCTCGGGGTCGAGCACACCACCGTGTCACGGCGCATCCGCGCCCTGGAAGCCGAATTGGACACGCTGCTGTTCGAGAAATCGCGCAGCGCCGGCTTCGTGTTGACCGAGGACGGCCAGCGCCTGTTCGTGCACGCGGAGCAAATGGAAAGCACGGTGCACAGCGCCCGCGAGACGCTGTCGGGGATCGGCCAGGCGCTGTCCGGCCACCTGCGGATCGGCGCCACCGAGGGCTTCGGCAGCTACGTCTTGACGCCGCTGGCGGCCGATTTCCAGCGGCGTTATCCGCACATCACGCTGGACATCCTGCCGGTGCCGCGCTTCGTCAGCCTGTCCAAGCGCGAGGCCGACTTGGCCATCACCATTGAGCGCCCCCAGCGCGGCCCCTATGTATGCAGCAAGCTGTGCGACTACACGCTGCGCCTGTATGGCACGCCCGAATACCTGGCGCGCCATCCGCCGATCCGCGGCCGCGCCGACCTGGCCGGCCACAGCTTCATCGGCTATGTCGACGAACTGCTGTTCAGCGAGCGCCTGCGCTACCTGGAAGACCTGCTGCCAGCCAGCCGGGTGGTGTTGCGCAGCACCAGCGTGGTGGCGCAGTACCACGCGGCGCTGCAAGGCCAGTCGCTGGCCATCCTGCCCTGCTTCATCGCGGCGCAGGATCCGCGGCTCAAGCCGGTGCTGGAAAAGGAGGTGGAGATCACGCGCTCGTTCTGGATGTATTGCCACGAGGACCTGCGCAAGCTCAAGCGCGTCACGGTGCTGTGGGAATTCATCCGCAAGTCGGTGCTGCGCAATGCCGACCTGCTGGCCGGCAAGCGCGGGACGATGAAATACCTGCCCTGAAGGCGGCAGCGGCGGCGCGATCACGGGCCCCCGCGGTCGGCGGCCCGCCTTGCCTATCCCCCCGCCAATGGATCGGGCCGCGGGTGGGACCGCTAGCTGTTCCTGGGCGCCTTGACGCGCAACCGGCGCATCAGCAGGAACGCCGTAAACGCGGCCACCACCAGGTGGATCGCCACGGTGCCCACGCCGAAACTGAGCTTGCCGTTGGAAATCCAGGCACGCGACAGGTTGATCAAGTTCATATACAGCAGCCCCACCAGGCCGGCAATCAGCAGGTCGCCGGAGCGGCCCAGTCGCGGGTTCACGGCGCCCAGCGGGATTGCCAGCAACGCCAGGTTCAGCGCGGCCAGCGGCAGCGAGATGCGCCACATCACCTGCGACCAACTGCTGGTGGTGTTGTCGGCCATCAGTTGCGGCGTGGTGCGAGCCTTGGCCGAGCGTTCGGCGGCGGCGCGCGCGGAAGCGACGGGGTCATCGCCGCCCTTGCTTTCCAGGCGCAATCCGTATTTCTCGAAGTGCACCAGTCGGATCTCGGGCGTGCCCGGCTTCAGGTCGTAGCGATGCCCCTCGCCCAGCACCAGGAAGCGGTCGCCATTGGGCAGCGTTTCGCTGTGGGCGCTGCTGGCGGTCAGCACGCTGAGCCATTCCGGTCCGGTTTCGCGCGCGAACACATTGCCCAGTTCGTCTGTCGGCTTGGCCGGATCCTCGGCGAAGAACACACGGTTGCCGCCTGCCGATTCCGCGAACTGGCCCGCCGTGACCTTGGACAGGTCGGAGCGTTGTTCAAAGCGCTCGTGGTATTCGCCGATCTGGCGATACGCCCAGGGCGCGGCCACCAGCGTCAGGCCGGCCACCGCGATGGCCACGGGAATGGCGACGCGCAGCACCGGCTTGAGCCAGTCCGCCAGCGACAGGCCGCTGGCGAACCAGACCACCATCTCGGATTCCCGATAATTACGCGTGACGGTGGTCAGCACCGCGATGAAGACCGAGACTGCCAGGATGGTAGGCAGCGCCGTGATGGTGGACAGCGCGGCCAGCACGAGCACGACGTCCGCCCCGATGTTGCCGCCCGCCGCCTCGCCGAGCAGGCGCACCAGCAGCACGCTGAGCCATACGATGAGCAACGTGGAAAAGACAACGCCAGCGTGACTGGTGATCTCGCTGACGACAGAGCGTTTGAATAGAGACATGGGAGAATATGCGGGATAATCGACCGCATCATACAGACGCACACGGGAAACCCTCATGGAATTTAGCACACAGACCACTGCTTCCCTGCACCAGATCAAGACCGCCGCGCTGGCGGTCGGGGTCTTCGCCGACGGCGTGTTGAGCCCCGCCGCCGACCTGATCGACCGCGCCTCCAACGGCGCCGTGCGCGCCGTCGCCAAGAACGAGTTCCGCGGCCGCGCCGGCTCGACCCTGGTGCTGCGTTCCCTGCCGGGCGTGTCGGCCCAGCGCGTGGTCCTGGTCGGCCTGGGCAAGCAGGACGAATACTCGGCTCGCGCCCACGCCTCGGCCGAACAGGCCTTCGCCGCCGCCTGCGTCGCGGCCCAACTGACCGAAGGCGTGTCCACCCTGGCCGCCAACCCGATCGCCGACGTGCCCCTGGTTGCCCGCGCCCGCAGCGCCGCCATCGCCGCCGGCAGCGCCACCTATCACTACGACGCCAGCTTCGGCAAGCCCGACCGCGACGCCCGTCCCAAGCTCAAGAAGATCGTGCAGATCGTCGAGCGTGCCGACGCCGCCCAGGTCCAGAAGGGCCTGCGCGAAGGCGCCGCCATCGCCAACGGCATGGAACTGACCCGCACCCTGGGCAACCTGCCGGGCAATATCTGCACCCCCACCTACCTGGGCGACACCGCCAAGCGCCTGGCGCGCGAATTCAAGTCGCTCAAGGTCGAGGTTATGGACCGCAAGCAGGTCGAAGCGCTCGGCATGGGCTCGTTCCTGTCGGTGGCGCGCGGCTCCGAGGAAGCCCTGCGCTTCATCGTCCTGCGCCATGCCGGCAAGCCCGCCAAGAAGAGCGCCAAGGCGTCCGAAGGCCCCATCGTGCTGGTCGGCAAGGGCATCACCTTCGACGCCGGCGGCATCTCGCTCAAGCCCGCGGCCACCATGGACGAAATGAAGTACGACATGTGCGGCGCGGCCAGCGTGCTCGGTTCGTTCCGCGCACTGGCCGAACTGGAACTGCCGCTGGACGTGATCGGCCTGATCCCGGCCTGCGAAAACCTGCCCAGCGGCAAGGCGAACAAGCCGGGCGACGTGGTCACCAGCATGGCCGGCCTGACCATCGAGATCCTCAACACCGACGCCGAAGGCCGCCTGGTGCTGTGCGACGCGCTGACCTACGCCGAGCGCTTCAAGCCGTCCACCGTCATCGACATCGCCACCCTGACCGGCGCCTGCGTCGTGGCCCTGGGCCATGTCAATACCGGCCTGTTCACCAAGGACGACGCGCTGGCCGAGGCCCTCTCGTCCGCCGGCCGCCAGGCCCTGGACACCGCCTGGCGCATGCCGATGGACGACGCCTACCAGGACCAGCTCAAGTCCAACTTCGCCGACCTGGCCAACATCGGCGGCCCCCCCGCCGGCGCCGTCACGGCCGCCTGCTTCCTGTCGCGCTTCACCAAGTCGTATCGCTGGGCGCATCTGGACATCGCCGGCACCGCCTGGAAGAGCGGCAAGGACAAGGGCGCCACCGGCCGACCCGTGCCGCTGCTGATGCAGTTCCTGCTGGACCAGGCTTGACCCCGCACGCACGGAAACCGGCATGACGCGCATCGACTTCGCCTTTGGCGCGCCCGACCGCCTGCGCATGGCCTGCCAGGTGGTGCGCAAGCGCTACCTGGCGGGCCAGCGGCTGGTGGTGTATTGCCGCGAGGGCTCGCGCCTGGCGCAGTTCGACCGCATGCTGTGGGCCTTCGATGACACCTCGTTCGTGCCGCACGTCCTGGCCAACGATCCGCTGGCGGCCGAGACGCCCGTCGTCCTGACCGCCGGCGATCCGCAGCAGGCGGCGCAGGCCGCCGGCGACGGCCCTTCGCCCTGGCTGCTCAATCTCGACGACGACTGCCCGCCGGGCTTCGAGACCTTCGAGCGGCTGCTCGAGATCGTCTCGGACGATCCCGACGACAAGCAGGCCGCGCGCCAGCGCTGGCGCGTCTATCAGGGCGCCGGCCACACGCCACAAAGCCACGACCTGAGCCAACGACAGCAGGGCGCCTGACCGCCCTCCCCGCCTCCCGCGCCGCCCCCAGCGGCGCCATCTCGACCCTCGGGAGCCCCCATGCCCCACCGCCCTTCCGACCCCGGCATCCCCACCCTGACCCAGCGGGCCGAACCCACGCTGTCGCCTCCGGAAGCGCCGCTGCTGACCGACGCGCCCCAGGATGACGACGCCTTCCCATTGCTGACCGACGTTGCCCCGAATGACGACGCCTTCCCGCTGCTGACCGACGTTGCCCCGAATGACGACGCCTTTCCGCTGCTGACCGACCTCGCCCGGGATGATGATGCCTTCCCGCTGCTGACGGATGTCGCTCAGGACGGCGCCGACGCGCCGCGTCTGGCTGAAGCGGCCGATACGCCCGCCCTTCCGGCCCTCGCCGCGGCAGTCGCGCCCGACGCCCCGGCCGCCGCACCGGCAGAGGCCTCGGTGCTGGCCGCCCGCCTGCAGGCGGAAGTCGAACAGGTCATGCGCCAGGCCCTGGCCGACGCCATCGAACAGATCCAGGCGCGCATGGATGAGGAACTGCCGCGTATCGTGGCGCGGGTGATGCAGGACGTCAGGCCCGGTTGAAACCGGCTTGACCATCCCCATAACAGGGTCATGCCTGCCCGCCCTGCGCGCTAATTCTTCTGAAAACTGGATTCTTCAGGGAACTGTAAGGTATCCTTGGCATCTAAGCCTTCTAGGCAAATCAATTTCTGCCGTACACAGGAGTCCTCCATGAACGAATATCGTCCGTCCCCCTTTAACCGTTCCGGCACCCTCGCCGGCGCGCCGGGCGAGGTCGTGCGCAACAAAGTCCTGCGCAACACCTATTGGCTTCTGGCGCTCTCGCTGATTCCGACCGTGCTGGGCGCGGCCGTCGGCCTGTACACCGGCATCAACCGCGTCATGGGCGCCAGCCCGGGCCTGTCCGCCATCGTGTTCCTGGTGGGCGCTTTCGGCATGATGTTCGCCATCGAGAAGAACAAGAACAACTCGCTCGGCGTGGTCCTGCTGCTCGCCTTCACGTTCTTCATGGGCGTGATGCTGTCGCGCCTGCTGGGCTTCGTGATGGGCTTCAGCAACGGCTCGCAACTGGTCATGACGGCCTTCGGCGGCACCGCGATCGTGTTCGGCACGATGGCCACGCTGGCCACCACCATCAAGCGCGACCTGTCCGGCCTGCAGAAATTCCTGTTCATCGGCGCGGTCGTGATCCTGGTGGCGGCCCTGGCCAACATCTTCCTGCAGTTGCCCGCGCTGATGCTGACCATCTCGGTGCTGGCCATCGTGATCTTCTCGGCGTTCATGCTGGTCGACCTGCAGCGCGTCGTGAACGGCGGCGAGACCAACTACGTGTCCGCCACGCTGGCCATCTACCTGGACGTCTACAACGTCTTCTCGAACCTGCTGATGCTGCTGGGCATCTTCGGCGGCAACCGCGAGTAAGCGCGCGGCTGTCACAGTCACAAGGGCCTGCATGAACCATGCAGGCCCTTTTTCATTGGAGCGAGCCATGCCTGATCGCCGTCGATTCCTGCAGGCCGCCGCCTGCGCATCCCTGCTGGCCCAGCCCTGGACGGCAAGCGCCCTGAGCCTCCAGCGGCCGATGCTGACCCGCCCGATCGGGGCCACCGGCGACATGCTGCCGGTGATCGGCCTGGGCACCGCCGACACCTTCAATGTGTCGCCCTCGGACGCGGCCGCCATGGCGCCGCTGGCGCAGGTCGTGGACGCCTTGCTGGAGGCGCGCGGCTCGCTGATCGACACCGCCCCCAGCTACGGACAGGCCGAAGCCGTCACCGGAGCGCTGCTGGCGCGCGAGCCGGACCGGCGTCCGCTGGTGTTCCTGGCCACCAAGATCAGCACCCAGGGCCACGAGGCGGCCCGGCGCCAGATCGAGAACTCGCTACGCGCGCTGCGGACGCAGAAGCTCGACCTGATCCAGGTCCACAACCTGATCGACACCCGCAACCAGTTGGCGCTGCTGCGCGAACTCAAGCAGCAGGGCGTAACGCGCTACCTCGGCATCACGCACTACACCGACGCCGCCCATGACGAACTGACCGAGCTGGTCGAAAAGGAAAAGCCCGACTTCCTGCAGATCAATCTGTCGGTGGGCGCGCGCAACGCCGAAAAGCGCCTGCTGCCGGCCTGCCAGGCCAATGGCGTCGCGGTGCTGATCAACCGCCCGTTCCAGGACGGCGCGCTGTTCCGTCAGGTCAAGGATCGGCCGCTGCCCGGTCTGGCCGGTGAAATCGACTGCACCTCGTGGGCGCAGTTGTTCCTGAAATTCATCATCGGCCATCCCGCCGTGACCGCCGTCATCCCCGCCACCTCCAAGCCGGCCAACATGGTGGACAACGCGCGGGCCGGCTTCGGTCCGCAACCGGACGCGGCGCTGCGCGAACGCATCGCCGCCCTGCTGGGCTGAAGCCATGCGCGCCGCCGGCTCCTGGCGCCAGCGGGCGGCGCAAGCGCTGGGGCTCCAACCCGGCGAGGTGGCGGCGGGCGCCTGCGGCTTCGCCTTCTTCTTTTTCCTGTTCTGCGGCTATTTCATGCTGCGGCCGATCCGCGAGACCCTGGGCATCCAGGCCGGTGTTGACCAACTGCAATGGCTGTTCAGCGCCACGTTCCTGGCCATGCTGGCGGTGGTGCCGCTGTTCGGCTGGCTGTCGGGCCGGGTGCCGCGCGCCACGCTGGTGACCTGGGCCTACGCGGTGTTCGCCGCCACCATGGCGGGCTACGCGGCGCTGTTCCACTGGCAGCCCGATGGCGTCTGGGCCGCGCGCAGTTTCTACGTGTGGTTGTCGGTCTTCAACCTGTTCGTGGTCTCGCTCGGCTGGAGCCTGATGGCCGACGTCTTCCGCATGGCGTCGGCCAAGCGCCTGTTCGCCTTCATCGCCGCCGGCGCCAGCGCCGGGGGATTGTGCGGCCCCTTGCTGGGCGGCCTGCTGGCGGGCACGCTCGGCACGGCCGGCCTGCTGCTGTTGTCGGCGCTGCTGCTGGCGGCCACCCTGCCGCTCAAGCGCTGGCTGCTGCGCTGGCGCGCCGCGACCCGCTCCGAAGCCGAGACCGCTGAACTGGCGCGCCCGATCCCGGGCGCCATGCTGGCGGGGCTGGCACGGGTATTCCAGTCGCCTTACCTGCTGGGTATCGCCGTGCTGGTGCTGCTGCTGGCCACCCTCAGCACCTTCCTGTACATGGAGCAGGCGCGGCTGGTGGCCGAAACCTTCCCGGACAGGGCGCAGCGCATCCGCGTCTTCGCCACGCTGGACTTCATCGTGCAGGCCCTGGCGCTGTTGTCGCAGCTATTCCTCACCGGCCGCGTCGCCGCCTGGCTGGGCGTGCGATTCCTGATGGCGGCGGTGCCGCTGGCCATGGCACTGGCGTTCCTGGCGCTGGCGGCCTACCCGGTGTTCGCGGTGCTTGCCGTGGCCATGATCCTGCGGCGCGCCGGCGAATACGCGTTGGTCAAACCCGGACGCGAGATGCTTTTCACCGCGGTCTCGCCCGAGGACAAATACAAGACCAAGAACGTCATCGACACCGTGGTCTACCGCGCTGGCGACGCGGCCAGCGGCTGGGTCAAGGCAGGGGTCGATGCGCTGGGACACGGCGTGGCGCTGATCGCCCTCCTGGGCGCGCTGTGCGCGCTGGCTGCGGCGGCGCTCGGCTACGGACTGGGGCGCAAGGCCGATCGGCAGCCGCCACCCCAGCCTTAGCTTTTATCGAACAACCATCTGATAAAACCAAACGGATTCCCCGCGCGGCCGCCGCACAATAGCGCAGCCCTCAACGTCCCGGGAACCGTCATGAAACGCTCCGCCAGCCTTGCCGCCCTGTTGCTTTGCCTGACCGCGCAGCCCGCGCTGGCCGAATACCCGGAACGGCCCATCACGATGATCGTGCCGGCCGCCGCCGGCGGCAACGCCGACATCACCGCCCGCCTGGTCGGCCAGGAAATGAGCCGCGTGCTGGGCCAGCCGGTGGTGATCGAAAACCGCGTGGGCGCGGGCGGCCGCATCGGCACCCAGGCGCTGGTGCGCGCCGCGGCCGACGGCTACACCATCGGCTACGCCCACGTCGGCACGCTGGTGCTGCATCGCTATCTCTTCAAGCAGCAGCTCTATGACCTGGACCGCGACATCACGCCGATCGGCCTGGTGGCCGAAACCCCCAACGTCATCGTCGTCAATGCGGCCTCACCCTACCGCGATCTCAAGAGCTTCATCGACGCCAGCCGCGCCCAGCCCGACCGCCTGACCATGACGTCGGCCGATCCCGGCACCACCAGCGAAGTCGGCGTCAAACTTTTCATCGCCCAGACCGGCGCGGCGGTGCGGCAGATTCCCTATAAGGCCACGGCCGCGCAGTTGGCCGACCTGCTGGGCGGCCACGTCGATTCGATGATGGAGAATCTGCCGCCCCTGATCGGCAATCTGAAGGACGGCCGCCTGCGCGCGCTGGCTGTCACCACCAAGGCCCGCGCGGCATCCAATCCGGACGTGCCGACGGTGGCCGAGCAAGGCTATCCCGACTACGAGCAATCGGCCTGGAGCGCGCTGGTGGCGCCGGCCGGCACGCCGCCCGCCGTCATCGCGCGGCTGAACGCGGCGATGAACGCCGCGCTGCGCGCGGAACCCGTCGCGCGCGAACTGCGCAGCCGCTCGCAGGAGCCGCTCGGCGGCGCGCCCGCCGACGTCCAGACCCAGATCCAGAAGGAACTGCCCAAATGGGAAACCCTCATCAAGGCCGCCGGCACCACGCTGGATTGACACACCCTCGCCCGCGACCGGAGGCCACGCCATGATCCAGGTAAGCCGCGAAGACTTCACCTGCGCCGCCGCCACCAACGCGTCGGCCTACCGGCGCGTCACCATCCCGGTGCTGAAGATCGAGGCCGGCCCCGGGCCGGCCGTGGCGCTGATGGCCGGCGTGCATGGCGACGAATGGGAAGGCCAGGCGGCCATCCTGCAGCTCTGGCAACTGCTGCCGGGCGTCCTGCAGCGCGGCACGGTCTACCTGCTGCCCGCCGCCAACGCCGAGGCCTCGCTGGCCGGCACGCGCCTGTCGCCTTCCGACGGCGGCAACCTGAACCGCGCCTTTCTCGGCGCGCCGGCGCGCGGCTATACCGAGAGCGTGGCCGCCGCCCTGGAGGCGCGGCTGCTGCCGCGCATCCAGGCACTGGTGGACATCCACAGCGGAGGCGCATCGCTGCGCTACCTGCCGTCTTCGGTCATCACCCGCTATGGCGACGACGCCTATGATGAACGCCTGCCGGCCCTGGCCCGCGCTTTCGGCCTGCCGCATTGCGTGTTCTTTCGCGGCCGCGAATCCGGTTCGATGCCTGCCGCCGCCAGCCGCCTGGGCGTGCTGCGCCTGAGCGCGGAAATCGGCGGCGGCGGCGAGACCACCCGCGCGCTGGTGGAACGCTGCCGCGACGGCCTGCTCGGCTGCCTGGCCGAACTGGGCTTGCTGGCCGCCGCCACGCCGCGCCAGCCGGCGCCGTTGCTGCACGACCTGGACGCGCCGGCCGCCACCCTGCGCAGCCGCGAACCGGGCGTGTTCATTCCCGCCGTCGATCTGGGCCAGACCGTGACCGCCGGCCAGACCATCGGCCAGCTCATAGAACCCGCCCGCCCCGACCTGCCCGCGCGCGCTCTCGCCAGCCCGCAGGCCGGCACCGTGGTCTGCCTGCGCGCCATCGCCCGCAGCGACGACGGCGACTGCCTGCTGCAGGTCGCCCCCGCCCTTCCCCTGGACTCCCTTGCCTCGTTGTACTGACCCATGCTGATGAACCCCCGCTTGTCCGGCCTGCGCTGCATCCGCTGCGACAGCCACCTGCCGCCCGCCGACTACCCGGAAGGCTGCCCGCATTGCCTGGAGGCCGGCCATCCCGCGTCGCTGGAATGCCAGTACGCCGCAGGCTCCGGCGACGCAATCGACCTGCCGGTGCTGGGCCCCGTCACGCTCGGCGAAGGCGCCACGCCCTGCCTGGATGCGCCCGCGCTGGCGCAGGCGGAGGGCGTGGGACGGCTCTGGCTCAAATGCGAGAGCGCCAACCCCACCGGCAGCCACAAGGACCGCATGGCCGCGCAACTGGTGTCGCGCGCCCGGCTGGCCGGCGCCACGCGTGTGGCCGCGGCTTCCAGCGGCAATGCCGGCGTCTCGCTGGCGGCCTATTGCGCCGCCGCCGGTTTGCAGGCCGACATCGCCATCACCCGCAACTGCCCGCCGCTGCAGCGCGAGGCCATGCAGCGCTTCGGCGCCCGCCTGACCGCATTCGACGACAGCCTGGGCCGCTGGCCCCATGTCGCCGACCTGTGCCGCAACCAGGGCGCTTTCGCCGGCACCAACTATCTCAACCCGCCGGTCGGCACGCATCCCTACGGCGTCGAAGGCTACAAACCAATCGCGCAGGAATTGTTCGACCGCTGCGGACTGCCCACCGACATCGTCGTGCCAACCGCGCGCGGCGACCTGCTGTGGGGCATTCTGATGGGCTGGCAGCAATTGCTGCGCGCCGGCCGCATCCCGCGCCTGCCGCGGCTGCATGCGGTGGAACCGTTCGCCCGCCTGTCGCGGGCGCGCGCCGCGGGCGATGCGCGCGGCCTGTGGGAAGGGGCCACCGATCAATACTCTATCGCCGGCGGTACCGTCACCCTGCAATCGCTCGAAGCGCTGGCGCGCTCGGGCGGCTCGCCGGTCGAGGTCTCCGATGCCGCCGCCGCCCAGGCGCAGCAGCGGCTGGAGCGCCTGGGCCTGGCCACGGAACTGTCATCGGCCGCCGCGCTTGCGGCGGTCACGCGGTTGCGCCGCGCCGGCCAGCTTGATGCGGAATCGTCGGTGGTGCTGATCCTGACGGCGGACGGCCGCCGCGGCTAGGCGGCGGCAACGGCTGCGCGGACCGCGAGCCCGTCAGCCGCGCTTGACACCGTAGCGTTCCACCAACGGCGCCAACGCCGCGCGCAGACAGGTCGCCCAGTACTTGCCAGCCTCCGACAGCGGCCGGCTGCCATGCAGGATCATGTGGCATTCAAAATGCACCGGCGCAGCCAGCGGCCGGTGGCACAAGCCCGCGGCTTCCAGCCCCACCGCGGTGGCGGGGTTGGCGATGCCGACGCCATGGCCGGCCAGCGCAAGCTGGCACACCGTGCTCGAGTACGGCGTCTCGATCGCGACGCGCAGGCCGAGGCCGGCCTGCAGCACCAGCGCGTCCAGCCGCTGGCGCGAGGCATCCTCGGCATTCAGGGCGATCACATCCACCTCGGCCAGTTGCGCCAGTCCGACCTGCTCCAGGCGCGCCAGCGGATGACCGTCCGGGAACACCGTCACGGCCCGCAGGCTGGCCAGGCGATGGCCGCGCAGGCCCTCCAGCTCCGACTCATCCGCCACGGCGGCCAAGTCCAGCTCGCCTGACACCACCATGTCGCGCAGTGTGTTCGAATCCCGGATCTGCAGATACAGGGGCGTGTCCGGATAACGCTCGCGAAAGCGCGCGATGGTATCGCTGACGACCGCCCCGCTGTAGGCATGGATGCAGCCGATGCGCAGACGCGGCTGGGCCGCGCCGCGGATCGCGCGGATCTTGCGGCCCAGGCTTTCCAGGCCGACGTTCAGGCGGCGGATCTCCTCGTACAGCAGCGTGGCCTCGGGCGTGCGCTGCATGCGCTGGCGCACGCGCTCGAACAGCCGCAATTCGATGCTGGCCTCGAGCGCGGCCAGCGTCGCGCTGACCGTGGCCGGCGACACATCGAGCCGCCGCGCCGCGGCGGTCACGCTTTCCGTTTCATAGACGGTGCGGAAGGTCTCGACCTGCTTGAGCGTGAAGGTCATGGCAGGCGCGCCGCGGGTTCAGATGCGCTGCAGGTCCATCAGCACCCGGCGCGTGGCCAGGGGCCGGCCCGCCAGGTTCTCGGCCAGGCGTTCGCGCAGGTCGCGGCGCAGGGCCGGCTCGATGACGGGATCGTCGAAATCGGGTTCCGCCTCATCCACGCCGTAGCCGGTCTCGCGCAGCAGCGTCCATTCGAAGCGGCGCAAGGCGCCCGCCGCGCGCGTGCCGCCCGACAACTGCTGCAGCGCCATGTCGTAGGCGTCGAACAGCAGCGGATGGGCATCCTCGCGCGGCAACAGGCGCAACAGCAGTTCATTCATGTACCACGCCGACATCAGCGCGGTGCCGTTCAGGGCACGCACGCCCATGATCTCGGCGCGGGTCAGGGTCTTGACCTCGCCGTTGCCGGTCCACGACAGCAGCAGCGGCTGGAACGCCGACAGCACCGGACGCAGCACCGAATACGGGCGCTTGGCGCCCTTGGCGACCATGGCCACACAGCCGTGGTCGCGCGAGAAAGTCTGAACGATGAGGGACGTCTCGCGCCACGCGGTGGCGTGGAGCATGTATCCCGGGCGATCCTGGACGCGAGGCGCCCGTTTACTCATAGCCCAGGTCGCGCAGCGCACTCTCGCGGTCGGACCAGCCCTTGCGCACCTTGATGTAGATCTCCAGGTGCACCGGCTTGTCCAGCAGCTTGGCAATGTCCTGCCGCGCCTCGGAGGCGATGCGCTTCATGTGCATGCCGCCGGTGCCCAGCAGGATCGGCTTGTGGCTGTCGCGCTCCACCACGACGCAGGCGGCAATGCGCGCGCCCTTGTCGGTCTCTTCCCACTGCTCGATCACGACCGTACAGCCGTAGGGCAGTTCGTCGCCGACCAGGCGGAAGATCTTCTCGCGCACCAGTTCGGCGGCGATGAAGCGCATCGGCCGGTCGGTCAGGGTGTCTTCCTCGAACATCGGCTCGCCTTCCGGCAGGCGCGCCGCGATTTCCTGCAGCAACTGGTCGAGCTGCTGGTTCTTGGTGGCGCTGACCGGCACCACGGCGCCAAACGGATGCAACGCCATGATCTTCGAGACGAAGGCGAACAGCTCATCGCGGTTCTTGAGCGCGTCGATCTTGCTGATCACCAGGATGGTGCGCTCCGGCGCAGGCAGCAGCGGCAGCAGCTTGGCGTCGCCCTCCGACCACTTGCCGGCCTCGACCACGTGCACCACCACGTCGACGTCGGCCAGCGCCTGCGTCACCACGCGGTTCATCATGCGGTTCATGGCGCCGCCATGGCGCGTCTGGAAGCCCGGCGTATCCACGAACACGAACTGTTCGTGGTCGCGCGTCAGCACCCCGTGGATGCGGTGGCGCGTAGTCTGCGCCTTGCGCGACACGATGGAGATCTTGGAACCGATCAGCGCGTTCGTCAGCGTGGACTTGCCCACATTGGGGCGGCCGACGATGGCCACGAAACCGGTACGGAAAGGGGTATCGCTCATTTAGTCTCTTGGGACACTGCCACGGGCAGCGACAACTGCGCGGTCTTGCGCGCCTTGCCCGACTTGCGGGCGGCCTTGGACGCCGGGCTGATGGCCTGCGCGGCCTCCAGCGCCAGCTTGGCGGCCGACTGCTCGGCCGCGCGGCGGCTTGCGCCGGGCGCGTTCACCTTGATCTCGAGCGCCGGAATGGCGCACTCGACCTCGAACTGCTGGCTGTGGGCCGCGCCATGCGTGGCCACCACGGTGTACACGGGCAAGGCCAGCTTGCGGCCTTGCAGGAATTCCTGCAGCAAGGTCTTGGCGTCCTTGCCCAGGGTCTTGGGGTCGACCGAGGCCAGCACCGGCTGGTACTGACGCACGATCACGCGGCGGGCGGCGTCGAAGCCGGCGTCCAGGAACACGGCGCCGAACAGGGCTTCGACCGTGTCGGCCAGGATCGACGGCCGGCGAAAACCGCCGCTCTTCAGTTCGCCTTCGCCCAGGCGCAGGTATTGGGACAGCTCCAGGCGCTGGGCGATGTCCGCCAGCGAAGCCTGCTTGACCAGGTTGGCGCGCAGGCGCGACAGATCGCCCTCGTCGATCTTCGCGTAACGCTCGAACAGCATCGCCGCGACGACGAAGTTGAGCACGGAATCCCCGAGGAACTCCAGGCGCTCGTTGTGGCGCGCCCCATGGCTGCGGTGGGTCAGCGCCTGTTCAAGCAGTGCTGGGTCACCGAAGTGGTGATCCAGCCGGTTTTCTAGCGTGGCTAGCGACATAATCAGTTGAACCGGCCAATGCGGCTGAGATCGCTGAAATTCATCCAGATGAAGAAGGCCTTCCCGACGATATTGGATTCCGGCACGAAACCCCAATATCGGCTGTCGGCGCTGTTATCCCGATTATCGCCCATGGCGAAGTATTGCCCCTCGGGTACTTTGCAGCGTACCCCATCGCGGGAATATTGGCAGTTCCCGAGGTTGGGAAATTGGTACTGCGGGCGATATTCCTGCGGCCGGCTCTCATCAAGCAGGATATTGTGGCTAACTTCGCCCAATTTCTCCTTATATTGTGCAATATAGGAGACACGATCAGGTTCGAAATAGTCACCGTCGCGCGTATGTGGCACCAATTGGCCGTTCACGTACAGTTTTTTGTCGAGGTAGGCGATTTCGTCACCAGGCAGGCCCACCACGCGCTTGATGTAATCGACGTCCGGATCCACCGGATAGCGGAACACGAACACATCGCCACGCTGCGGCTTGCCGATCTCGACGACCTTCTTGTCAATCACCGGCAGCCGCAGGCCATAGCTGAACTTGTTCACCAGGATCAGGTCGCCCGATTGCAGCGTCGGCAGCATCGAGCCCGACGGAATGCGGAACGGTTCCACCACGAACGAGCGCAGCACGAACACGAACAGGATCACGGGGAAGAAGCTGACCGCGTATTCGATCCACCACGGCACGCGGCGGGCCTTGTCGCCGGCCTCGCGCCGCAGGCGCTCGGCTTCTTGCGAATCGCCGATCAGCGCCGCGTCGTACTGCGCCATCGCCTCTTGCGCCCGGCGCTCGCGGCCGCGCCGCAATACGGCCAGATCGAGCGCCCAGATAATGCCGGTCAGCACCAGCAGAACAAACAGGATCAGGGCAAAGTTCCAACTCATCAGCTAACCGCCTTCTCGGGTTCTATTTGTCTTCCACTTGCAGGATGGCCAGGAAGGCCTCTTGCGGAATTTCCACCGTGCCGACCTGCTTCATGCGCTTCTTGCCGGCCTTCTGCTTTTCCAGCAGCTTCTTCTTGCGCGAGATGTCGCCGCCGTAGCACTTGGCCAGCACGTTCTTGCGCAGCGCCTTGACGTTCTCGCGGGCGATGATTTCGGCGCCGATGGCCGCCTGGATCACCACGTCGAACATCTGCCGCGGAATCAGGCCGCGCATGCGCGTCACCACGTCGCGGGCGCGATGGCGGGCGTTGCTGCGGTGGACGATCACGGCCAGCGCGTCGACGCGGTCGTTGTTGATCAGCAGGTCCACCCGCACCACGTCGGCCGAGCGGTATTCGAGGAACTCATAGTCCATCGAGGCGTAGCCGCGCGACACCGATTTGAGCTTGTCGAAGAAGTCCAGCACGATCTCGGCCAGCGGGATTTCGTACACCAGGTGCACCTGGCGGCCGTGATAGCTCATGTTGATCTGCACGCCGCGCTTGTTGTTGCACAGCGTCATCACCGGACCGACGTAGTCCTGCGGCATGAACAGCGTGACCTTCACGATCGGCTCGCGGATGTCGGCGATCTTGCCGATTTCCGGCATGCGCGACGGGCTTTCGACGGTGATCACCGAGCCATCGCGCTGCTCGACCTCGTACACCACCGACGGCGCGGTGGTGATGATGTCCATGTCGAACTCGCGCTCCAGGCGCTCCTGCACGATTTCCATGTGCAGCAGGCCGAGGAAGCCGCAGCGAAAGCCAAAGCCCAGCGCCTGCGACACTTCGGGTTCGAACATCAGCGCCGCGTCGTTCAGCTTGAGCTTCTCGAGCGAATCGCGCAGTTGGTCGTATTCGGAGCTCTCGACCGGATAGAGGCCGGCGAACACCTGCGGCTTGACTTCCTTGAAGCCGGGCAGCGGCTCGGCGGCCGGCTTGCTCGCCAGCGTGACCGTATCGCCGACCTTGGCGTCCTCGAGCTGCTTGATGCCGGCGATGATGAAGCCCACCTCGCCCGCCGACAGGTGCGGACGCTGCTGCGACTTGGGCGTGAACACGCCGGTCTGCTCGCACAGGTGGGTGGCGCCGGAAGCCATCAGCAGGATCTTGTCCTTGGGCTTGAGCATGCCGTTGACGATGCGCACCAGCATCACCACGCCAACGTAGTTGTCGAACCACGAGTCGATGATCAGCGCCTGCAGCGGCGCATCGGGATCGCCCTTGGGCTGCGGCACCCGCGCGACGATGGACTCGAGGATCTCGTCGATGCCCATGCCGGTCTTGGCGCTGGCCAGCACCGCCTGCGAAGCGTCGATGCCGATGACGTCCTCGACTTCCTGGCGCGCGCTGTCCGGATCGGCCTGCGGCAGGTCCATCTTGTTCAGCACCGGCAGCACTTCCACGCCCAGCTCGATGGCGGTGTAGCAGTTGGCCACGGTCTGCGCTTCGACGCCCTGCGAGGCGTCGACCACCAGCAGCGCGCCTTCGCACGCCGACAGCGAGCGGCTGACTTCGTACGAGAAGTCGACGTGCCCCGGGGTGTCGATCAGGTTCAGGTTATAGATCTTGCCGTCCTGCGCCTTGTAGTGCAGGGCCGCCGTCTGGGCCTTGATGGTAATGCCGCGCTCACGCTCGATCTCCATGGAGTCGAGCACCTGGGCCGACATTTCGCGATCCGCCAATCCGCCGCAGCGCTGGATCAGGCGATCGGCCAGGGTCGATTTGCCGTGATCGATGTGGGCAATGATGGAGAAGTTGCGAATATGCTGCATGCTTGAATTTAAAAGGGACGGAACATTCGGCAAACTGCCGGAAGACGCCGCCACCAGGGTAGGCACGGCTGACGGGTTGGGGCCACTCGGCCGGCACGCCCGCCGCCGGGCCACGCTTGCGGCGGGCTGCGGACGGCATCTGGCGGGAGGGCCGGGCAAAAACGAGGGGGCGCCAGGCGCCCCCTCTTGCGGCAATCAGCCATTTTAGCCGGTCTTGCGCCTTATTTGCTTGCGGGCACCGCCACCCACTGGGTCTGCTCGCCGCGACGCACCAGCAGGCCGACCGCGCGGCCCTTGTCCAGCTTGCCGACCAGCTCGGCGAACTGCTTGGCGCCGGTGACGTCGGTGTCGTTCAGGGCCAACACAATGTCGCCTTCCTGCAGGCCGGCCTTGGCTGCCGCGCCTTCGGCGACCTTGACCTGCACCCCGCCCTTGATGCGCAGCTTCTTCTGAACGTCGGCGGGCACGTCGATCACGCCCAGGCCCAGCGCGTTGGTCACTTCCGGCGCGGGCGGCGCGCCCTTCTTGCCCGGGGCGGCCTTGTCGACCGGAATCTCGCCGACCTTGACCGACAGGGTCATCTTCTTGCCCTTGCGCCACACTTCCATGTCGGCGCGCGTGCCGGGTTTGGTTTCGCCAACGATACGCGGCAGATCGGACCAGCGCTTGATCGGTTCCTTGTTGAAGGTCAGGATCACGTCGCCCGGCTGCACGCCGGCCTGTTCGGCCGGGCCGTCCACTTCGACGCTGCTGACCAGCGCGCCCTCGGCCTTGGGCAGGCCGATGGCCTCGGCCACGTCCTTGCCGACTTCGCCGATCTGCACGCCGACTCGGCCGCGCGTGACCTTGCCGGTGGCACGCAACTGGTCCACCACCCGCATCGCTTCATCGATCGGGATGGCCAGCGAAATGCCCATGAAACCGCCGCTACGCGAGATGATCTGGGAATTGATGCCCACGACTTCGCCCGCCAGGTTGATCAGCGGGCCGCCCGAGTTGCCCGGGTTGACCGCCACGTCCGTCTGGATGAACGGCAGGTATTCGCCGGTATCGCGGCCGATCGCGCTGACGATGCCCGAAGTCACGGTGGAATCCAGGCCGAACGGCGAGCCGATCGCCAGCACCCACTGGCCCTTCTTCAGTTTCTTGGGATCGCCGATCACCAGCGGCGTCATGTCCTTGGCTTCGATCTTGATCAGCGCCACGTCGGTGCGCTCGTCGGTGCCGATGACCTTGGCCTTGAATTCGCGGCCGTCGGTCAGGGTGACGTAGATGTCGGTTGCATCGCTGACCACGTGATTGTTGGTCATGATGTAGCCGTCTTCGGAGATGAAGAAGCCCGAGCCCACGCCGCGCGGCACGGTACGCTCCTCAGGCTGCTGCGGCTGCGGACGCTGGCGCGGATTGGGCGACTGCTGGCCCGGCGGCTGGAAATCCGGGCCGAAGAACCAGCGGAACAGCTCCGCCGGATCGTTGCCGCCAGGGCCGACGCCACGGATCGGCACGGTGGCGGTGGTGCGGATGTTGACGACCGCCGGGTCGGCTTTTTCAATGATGCCGGTGAAGTCAGGCAACGCCACCGTCGGGGTGGGCGTTTCGGCCGCAGCGGTCTGCGCCTGCGAGGCGGGCGCGAAGGCGGCCGCTATCAGGAGCCCCGCCGTCGCGGCCGCCAGGAAGCGGCGCAGGCCGGGGTTCGACACCATCATTGCTTTCATAGATTGCTCCGAAATCACTTCTTGCCGCAGAGGCCGCCCATTACTTGGAGCCGGCCGCCGGAGCATTCGCCACGGGTACGTATTCTGTCGCTTGCGCCAATTGTTCCAGCGTCGCCACGGGCACTTCGCCCACGGCCGTCAGCCAATAATCGGCGATGCGCGTGCCATAGACGGTAATCGATCCACGCTGCGCCGCGCCAGGGGGCGGATGATGGCCGCGCTGGCTGTCGTAGGGTTCGATGAACACCGAGATGGCCGCCAGGCCATCGGACAGCACCATCTGATTGACCGTCGCGCCGCGCCCCATCGAGCGCGCCACCTGCATGACGACCGTGAACCCCTTGGGCGCCGGAATGCGCCATCCCAGGGCGCCCAGGTCGACCGTCTTCATGGAGGGCTCGAGCACCTTCCAGTCGCGCGTGTTCCAGCGCGACGACAGCGATTTGGGATCGACCTCGGCGCCCAGGCGCAGCGAAGTGAACGACACCTGCTCGACCACGCCGCGGGCGGCGTTGAGGGTCTGGGCCTTCAACAGCAGATTGGTCTCGACGTCGGCACAGAGGCGATAGCCATAGCGCAACTTGTCCAGCGGCTCGATAGTGATCAGGCGGCATTCGCGCCCGGCAACGCGATGCAGCGCCGATTCGGTGCGGATCTTGTAGTGGTCGGTCAGGTTGGCCGGATCGCCCAGCAACAGGCCGGGAAAGCGATCGCCGCGGCGACGCTCGATCAAAACCGTCTTGCGCTCGGGGATCAGGCACTGCACATCTTCGTTGTGCCGCAAGTATTCGCGCGGCTGCCCGTCCAGGATCTCGAGACGCTCGCGCTCGCCGGTGCCGTCCAGGACGTGCACCAGGCGCGAGGACTGGATCATCTCGCCCTGCTGATACATGAACACGCCGGCGTAGTCCTGCTTGCGCGCGGCCTGCTGGATGCGGGAGAGCAACTGGACCACGTCATCACCCTGCGGGGCGGGCGCGGTGTCGGCGGCGCGCGCGGGGTCATGCGCGGCCAGGAATGCGGTCAGGAGCGTAGCGGCGAACCAGCCGGCGCGGTGAGCCTGCCACGAGGCAGCCCGTCCCAGCGCCGGCCAACGGGTCGGAAGCACCAGGGCCATCAGCGCCCCGCCCCGACGTCGAACGACACCTGACGCACCGCGCTGGGGCCGGCCATCTGGCGATGGGCCTCCAGGTAGTCGCTCAGGCCCGACGTATCGGCGCTGCCGCTGACGCTGGCGTCGGCCAGCACGCGCGTCTCGGTGCCGGAGGAACCGCCCGCCAGGTAGGGCTGGGCGACCCAGGCCACCGTGGCAACCGCGGCCGCCACCGCCAGGCCCGACAGCCCCATGCGCAGCGGCGAGCGGCGCCGAGGCGCCGCCACGATCGGCAGTTCGGCATCCAGCGCCCGCGACAGGCGGGCGTGGAAGTTCGCGCTGGGCGTCAGCGCCAGGTCGCTGTTGCGCAGGGCATCACCGATCAGATGATAGGTATCCCAGGTCTGTCGCCCTTCGCGGGTCAACAGGCCGGGGAGAATATCGTCGGTTTCTTCACCGTCCATCCAGGCGGAAACGGATTCCTCCCAGGCGGCATCCGAAGAAACGACGGACTTGGCTGCTGTAGTCTGCATGACTGCCACTCCTTACCAGCGACGCTCGACATCGGTGCCAAGCAAGGGACGCAACTTGGTCGCAATGGCTTCCCGCGCACGGAATATGCGGGAGCGCACCGTACCAATGGGGCAGTCCATGCTCTGGGCGATGTCTTCGTAACTCATACCTTCGATTTCACGCAGGACGATTGCGGTGCGCAATTCCTCGGGCAACTCCTCGATAGCCGCGTTCACCGTCTCGGCGATCTCGCGGCTGGCAACCATCGACTCCGGCGTGCTTATATCGGTTAGGTTGTCGGTTTCGTTAAAAGTTTCACCGTCTTCCGTTTCTATCGCATTGGGCGCGCTCGGCCGCCTGCCCTGGGAGGCGAGCCAATTTCGGGCCGTATTGATGGCGATACGATACAACCAGGTGTAGAACGCGCTCTCGCCCCGGAATTGGGGCAAGGCCCGGTAGGCCTTGATGAACGCTTCCTGGGCCACATCCTCGATCTCGGCGGGGTCGCGGATCATGCGGGCCAGCAGACGGAGAATCTTGCGCTGGTACTTGAGCACCAGCAGGTCGAACGCCTTCTTGTCGCCCCGCTGGACGCGCGCAACAAGCTCGGCGTCGACTTCGCGCTCGCTCATGTAGCCTCCCGCAGGCGGACCGTCCGGGACGTCTGCCGCGCCGCGCCGGCCAGCAGGCACAGCCGCCGCCAGTCGTCGGGTCGCAACGTCGGTTGCCAGACGGTGAAAGTTACATTTTGGTCGTTAAAGGCCATACTCCCGGGGGGCAAGGGCTGCAGGGTGAGCGAAAGCCAAGCAGGTCCGCGGCGCTGTTGTACCAGCACCGCATCCCGCCAGCCGCCCGGCAGGCGCACCTGCCAGCGGCCGCCACCGGCCGCGGTACGCAGGGCCGATACCGGGGACAGGCTCCGACGGCTCGAGTGTAACAGCCCTGCCGCCAGCGCCAATGACATCAACACGGCGGCGGCCGTCCAGGCGTTGCCGTGCCACGAGGCGGCGGCGACGAGACTGGCAGCCGCGGCCACCAGCCCCAGACCCGGCAGCGCCAAGACGCCGCGTGGCCGCAGGACGGGCACGCGATAAGTCCAGCGCCCCTGGCCCGGGCCTTCCAAATCAGACCCGGCGAACGGCCATCGAGCCGTTGGTGCCGCCGAAGCCGAACGAGTTGGACAGGCCGACGTCGATCTTCATCTGCCGCGCCTCGTTGGCGCAGTAGTCCAGGTCGCATTCGGGATCCTGGTTGAAGATGTTGATGGTCGGGGGCGAGACCTGGTTGTAGACCGCCAGGGTCGTAAACACCGCCTCGATGCCGCCGGCCGCGCCCAGCAGGTGGCCGGTCATGGACTTGGTCGAGTTCACCACCAGCTTCTTGGCGTGGTCGCCGAACGCCAGCTTCAACGCGTCGCTCTCGTTCTTGTCGCCCAGGGGCGTCGAGGTGCCGTGCGCGTTGACGTACTGGACGTCTTCCAGGTTCAGGCCGCCGTTGCGCAGCGCGTTGAGAATGCCGCGGCGCGGGCCGTCCTTGTCGGGAGCCGTGATGTGATGCGCGTCCGAGCTCATGCCGTAGCCGGCGAACTCGCCATAGATGCGCGCGCCGCGCTTCTTGGCGTGTTCGTATTCTTCCAGCACCAGCACGCCGGCGCCCTCGCCCAGCACGAAGCCGTCGCGGTCGCGATCCCAGGGACGCGAAGCCGTCTGAGGATCATCGTTGCGGGTCGACAGCGCGCGCATCGCGGCAAAGCCGCCAATGCCCAGCGGCGACACGGTCGACTCGGCGCCGCCGGCCAGCATGACGTCGGCATCGCCGTACTCGATCAGGCGGGCCGCGTCGCCGATGCTGTGCAGGCCCGTGGTGCAGGCGGACACGACAGCGTAGCTGGGGCCCTTCATGCCGAAGGCGATGGACAGATGGCCGGAGATCAGGTTGATCAGCGAACCCGGCACGAAGAACGGCGAGATCCGGCGCGGACCCTTGGCCATGTATTCGACCTGGGTTTCCTCGATGCGCGGCAGACCGCCGATACCCGAGCCGACGATCACGCCGATGCGTTCGGCGTTGGCTTCGGTGACTTCCAGGCCGCTGTCGCGCCAGGCCTGCATCCCGGCGGCCACGCCGTAATGGATGAAGGTATCCATCTGACGGGCTTCTTTGCTCGAGATATAGGTGCTGACGTCGAAGTCCTTGACTTCGCCTGCAATGTGCGTGGTGATGGCCGAGGGATCGAAACGGGTGATGCGGCTGATGCCAGAACGTCCGTTGACGATATTGTCCCAAGCGGTGGTCAGGTCGTTGCCAACAGGCGAAACGATACCAAGGCCAGTGATGACGACACGTCGCTTCACGGATGACTCCTCAAACAGACAAAAGAAAGGCGGTTTTCGGGATGCACTGCGCGTGCGGCACACGCAATAGCGGGTCGGGCGTCAATGCCCTTCCCGCGCGTGGACCACACGGCAAATTCCTGAAACCGCCCCGGTTCCCGGCCGGCCCCGGACATGGGGCAACCGGAAGGATATAGGCTGAGCTTACTGCTTACCGTTCGAATTGATGTAATCAATCGCTTGTTGCACGGTCGTGATCTTTTCGGCCTCTTCGTCGGGGATCTCGGTCTCGAATTCGTCTTCGAGCGCCATGACCAGTTCGACCATGTCGAGCGAATCGGCACCGAGGTCGTCAAGGAAGGAGGATTCGTTCTTGATCTCGGCTTCGTTCACGCCAAGTTGTTCAGCGACGATCTTCTTGACGCGCTGTTCGATGCTTTCCATGCAGATCTCCAAATGGGAAAAATCCCGCGAATTATAGCCAAGCGCAGAGTACTGCAAACGCCAGGCCGTGACAAAAATAACACCGCGCACGTTGATCTGTCGCCCGCCGGGCGCAGGAAAACCGGTGTGCGGCGTTTCCGGATGAACCGCGCGTTGCCGTACCGGTTCCCCGGCACTGACGCGGCGGCCTGGGCCGCCCGCGCGTTTCGTGACTTATTGCATGTACATCCCGCCGTTGACGTGCAGGGTGGTGCCGGTAATGTAACCCGCCTGCGGCCCGGACAAAAAGGCCACCGCATGGGCGATATCCGTCGGCGAGCCCAGTCGGCCCAGCGGAATCTGCTGCAGCAGCGCCGCGGTCTGGCTCTCGCCCAGGGCGCGCGTCATGTCGGTGTCGATGAAACCCGGGGCCACGCAATTGACGGTGATGTTGCGGCTGCCCAGCTCGCGCGCCAGCGCGCGCGACATGCCGGCGACGCCGGCCTTGGCGGCGGCGTAGTTGGCCTGGCCGGCATTGCCGCTCGAGCCCACCACGGAGGTGACATTGATAATGCGTCCCCAACGGGCCTTCATCATATTGCGCAGCACAGCGCGCGACAGGCGAAAGACCGACGCCAGGTTGGTGTCGATGACCGCGGACCAATCGTCGTCTTTCATGCGCATTGCCAGCGTATCGCGGGTGATGCCGGCATTATTGACGAGGATGTGCGGACCGCCGCCTTCCTTGCCAAGCGCGTCGATGAGCGCGTCGCAGGCTTCGGCGTTGGTCACGTCCAGCACCACGCCACGGCCGCCGAACGGCGCCAGCGCCTCGGTGATGGCGGCAGCGCCGGATTCGGAAGTGGCAGTGCCGACGACCACGGCGCCACGGGCGGCCAGCTCCTGGGCGATGGCGCGGCCGATGCCGCGCGTCGCGCCGGTGACCAGGGCGATCTTGCCCTGCAGTTCGATCGAAGTGTTTTCCATGGTCTTAATTTCCGTTGACCGCGGCCAGCGCGGCCTCAAGCGAGGCCGGATCCGTGATGGCCAGGCCGGTGAGCTCGGGGTCGATGCGTTTGGTCAGGCCGGCCAGCACCTTGCCGGGACCGCACTCGATGACGTGGGTCACGCCCTGCGCCTTCATGGCGCGCAGTGTTTCCACCCAACGCACAGGATGCCATGCCTGGCGCACCAGCGCATCCCGGATTGCCCCGGGTTCCGTCGGCGAGGCGACATCGACGTTGTTGATGACCGGGATCTGCGGCGCCGCCACGTTGACCGCAGCCAGCGCGTCCGCCAGCACATCGGCGGCAGGTTTGAGCAGGCTGGAATGGAACGGCGCGGACACCGGCAGCAGCAGCGCGCGCTTGGCGCCCGCGGCCTTGGCCTGCTCGCAGGCGCGCTCGACCGCGCCCTTGTGGCCGGCGATCACGACCTGCGCCGGCGCGTTGAAGTTGACGGCCTCGACCACCTCGCCCTGGGCCGCCGCGGCGCAAGCGGCGCGCACGGCATCATCGTCCAGGCCGAGAATGGCAGCCATGGCGCCGGTGCCGACGGGCACCGCGGCCTGCATGGCGTCGGCGCGCACGCGCACCAGGCGCACGGCATCTTCCAGGGCCAGCGAGCCCGCGGCGGTCAGCGCGGCGTATTCACCCAGGCTATGGCCGGCGACGACGTCGGGATTGCGGCCACCCGCCGCGCGCCAGGCCGCGAAGAACGCGACACCGGCCGTCAGCATGGCGGGTTGGGTATTGGTGGTCAGGTTGAGCTGCTCGATGGGACCCTGCGCGATCAGTGCGCCCAGGTCCTGGCCCAGCGCCTGCGAGGCGCGCGCCACGGTATCGGTCACGGCAGCGACATCGGCCCAGGCATCCAGCATGCCGACTGCCTGCGAACCCTGGCCAGGAAAGACAAAAGCGATTTTCATGTTCGACCGTGTGGAGTGATTCAGAGTCTGTGGAATGTCGGGCGCGACATCCGGGCGGGCGCGGCAGTCCGCGTCCCGGCCGGACACGCCCTTACATGCGGGCCAGTACCGAACCCCAGGTGAATCCGCCGCCCACGCCCTGCATCAGCACGAGCTGGCCCGGCTTGACGCGGCCATCGCGGCGCGCGGCGTCAAGCGCCAACGGCACGCTGGCAGCGGAAGTATTGGCATGGCTGTCGACGGTGATGACAACCTTCTCGACCGGCACGGCAAGCTTGCGCGCCAGGAAATTGAGGATGCGGACGTTGGCCTGGTGCGGCACCAGCCAATCGACTTCGCTGATGTCGACGCCGGCTTCGGCGCAGGTGTCGCGGGCGGAGCGGTCCAGCACCGTGACGGCCTGCTTGAACACGGCCTGGCCGTCCATGCGCAGGAACGGATCGCCGGTGACGTCGCCATAAGCCACGTTGCCCGCGGCGCTGAGGATTTTCATCTGGCTGCCATCGGCATGCAACTGGGCGGCCAGGATGCCAGGCTTGTCGGAAGCCTTGAGCACCACGGCGCCCGCGCCGTCGCCGAACAGCACGCAAGTGCTGCGGTCGTTCCAGTCGAGAATGCGCGAGAACACTTCGGCGCCGATCACCAGGGCGCAACGCGCGCGGCCGGCACGGATGAAGCTGTCGGCGGTGGTCAGGGCATAGACGAAGCCGCTGCACACGGCCTGCACGTCGAAGGCCGCCGAGCCCTTGGCGCCCAAGTTGGCCTGCACCAGGCAGGCGGTGCTGGGAAACACGAAATCGGGCGTGGAGGTGGCCAGCACGATCAGATCGACCTCGGAGGCGTCCACACCCGCGTCGGCCAGCGCGCGGCGCGAGGCCTCGGTCGCCAACTGGCTGGTGGTGACGCCACGCTCGGCCAGGTGGCGCTGGCGGATGCCCGTGCGCTCGACGATCCACTCGTCGGAGGTGGCGATATCGCGCGTCGCCAGTTCCGCAGCCAGGGCGTCATTCGAAACCACGCGTTCCGGCAGGAAGCTGCCGGTGCCCGCGATCACGGAATATTTCATTGCGGTATCCATCAAGCGGTGTCTCCAGCCGCGCCCGGCTCGAGCGCCGGAGCACTCGAGGCAGACTGGACGCGCTGGTTGAGCTGCGCGACCGTCTGCGCGGTGCGCTCCAGCAGTTTACTCACGACGGCTTCGCGCGCCCGTTGCAGCGCGAAACCGAAGGCGTAGACATCAGCCGAGCCGTGGCTCTTGATGACCACGCCACGCAGCCCCAGCAACGCCGCGCCGTTGTAACGGCGATTGTCGACGCGGTTGCGCAAGCGGTTCAGCACCGGCTTGGCCACGGCGCCGGCCAGCAGCGTGATCAGGTTGCGTTTGAACTCTTCGCGAATGACGCTGGACAGCATTTTGGCCAGGCCTTCCACGGACTTGAGCACGACATTGCCGACGAAGCCATCGCAGACGACGACGTCGACCGTGCCCTTGAAAATGTCATTGCCTTCCACGTTGCCGTAGAAGTTCAGGGGACTGGCGCGCAGCAGCTCGGCGGCTTCCTTGACGACCTCGTTGCCCTTGATGACCTCTTCGCCGATGTTGAGCAAACCCACGGTGGGGTTGTCGCGATGGTCCACCGCCTGCGATAGCGCGGCGCCCATGATGGCGAATTGCAGCAGGTGTTCGGCCGTGCAGTCCACATTCGCGCCAAGGTCCAGCACCGTGGTGGCGCGGCCCGTCTGGTTCGGAATGGACGTGGCGATCGCGGGCCGGTCGATGCCGTCCAGCGTCTTGAGCACATAGCGTGAAATGGCCATCCACGCGCCGGTGTTGCCCGCGGAAATGCAGGCGTCGGCGTTCCCGTCCTTGACGGACTGGGCGGCCAGGCGCATGGAGGAATCTTTTTTGCGGCGCAGGGCGACCTCGACCGGGTCGTCCATGGTGACGACTTCGGAAGCCGCCACGATCTCGAAACGATCACGCTCGACGCCGCGGTGCTCGGAGAGCGCCGCTTCGATGGCGTCGGGAAGCCCGACCAGCAATAGCCGGGTATCCGGGAATTGCCGGGCGAACTCGATCGCAGCCGGAATCGTGACGGGCAGACCGAAGTCTCCGCCCATACAGTCTATGGCGATGCGTATCACGGGTGCCAGGTATCAGCGCTCAGCCGAATTGGTCCGAGTACGAGTTCGGCCCGGGGGCCTTATTCGTCGGCCTTGGTCTTCAGGACCTTGCGGCCACGGTAGAAGCCGTTGGGGCTGATGTGATGACGCAGGTGCGTTTCGCCCGTGGTCGGTTCGATAGCCGTCGACGGATTCACCAGAAAATCGTGCGAGCGGTGCATACCGCGCTTGGACGGGGACTTCTTGTTTTGTTGAACAGCCATGATGACTCCTAGAAACGGGGCGCATTGTACGCGATGCGGCCCGATGTTGATCTCAATCTTTGTGCTTCAGTTGTTCCAGCACCGCAAACGGCGACGGACGCTTGACAACGGGCTCTTGGGGAGCTTCGCTGTCCTTGGCCTGCGCGCCCGGGCATACATCATGCTTGGGCACATACGGAACGCTCAGAATGAGCTCATCTTCGATCTGGGCCAACAGATCGAAATGATGCGAACCCACCACCTTTTCAGGCTGGTTGGACACAAAACCTTTTCCTGCGTTTCCTGCTTCCTCGCCGTCCTCATCCTCGTCGTCGAAACCCGCGGCGTGATCGCCCGAGGTAAAGCCGTCGTCGAGGTCGGCTTCGGACTTGACCAGTTGCAGCAGGACCTCGCTGTCCACCGGATAGGCGAACGGCTCATTGCACCGCTGACACACCACGACCGGATTCGCCTGCACATGAATGTGCAGGAGCGGCTGACCTTGCAGCAGCCCGGCCTTGCCCATCTCGCCACGCACGGACCACGTCACGAGGCCGGCCTCACCCGCCGGTTGCTCGGGAAGCCCGTCAACCGCGCGCGTCAACCGCACAAGAGGTATGGTGCCTTGCGCTTCCTTGCCCGAATGGGCGAATGCGAATGCGTCGATGGGCTTGATGTTCTGTCCTTTCGCACGAGGCCGCCGGAAATGCGCATTCGCGCACAACCCGCACATCCCGTGCATTCGCGACCATCCCAGGGCGCAAAACCGATGACTGACGCGGGGTTGCGCCCCGCCCATGAGTGGGGGTTGCGCCCCGCCCAAAAGTCATGCTGCCCTGCAAAAATGCCGCAAAACGTTAGATAATACTGTGACTTACGTCCCAGCGTCAAATATCGAATGCCCTCACAACCCAGTCTGATCCTCGCCTCCAGCTCGCGCTACCGCAAAGAACTGCTCACCCGCCTGCGCCTGCCCTTCACCGCCATTTCGCCCGATGTGGACGAAACGCCACAGCCAGGCGAATCACCCGAAGCGCTGGCGCTGCGCCTGTCGGTGGCCAAGGCCATGGCGGTGGCCGGCGGGCATCCCGGCAGCGTCGTCATCGGATCGGATCAGGTGGCCACGGTAGACGGCCAACCCATTGGCAAGCCGGGCGATTTTACGCGCGCCCAGGCGCAATTGCGCGCACTTTCCGGGCAGATCGTGGAATTTCACAGCGCGTTGGCGGTGACTGACGGTCATCGCGTGGAAAAAGCCGATATCGTGACGCGGTGCAAATTCCGGCGCCTGAGCGACCAGGCCATCGACGCCTACCTACGCGCCGAGGAACCCTACGATACCGCAGGCAGCGCCAAGGCGGAAAGCCTGGGCATCGCCCTGATGGAAAGCATCCAGAGCGACGATCCGACCGCCATCATCGGCCTGCCGCTGATCACCTTGACCACCATGCTGGCCGAGTTCGGGCTCGACGCGCTGGCGGCGCCGGGAGCGCCCGCATGAGCGGCTCGCTGCACCTGATCCCGGTGGGACTGGGCGAGGCCGCCCCGGAAAGCTGGCTGCCCGCCGATGCGCGCGCCCGGGCCGGCAGCCTGGACACCTACATCGCCGAGAACGCCAAAACGGCGCGCGCCTTCCTCAAGCTGGTGGGCACCACCCGGCCGCTGCAGGAAATCACCATCCACACGCTCAGCGACAGGACGGACGCGGCCGAGATCGGCGCCTGGCTCGAGCCGGTGCGCCGCGGCGCCGACATCGGCCTGGTGTCCGAAGCCGGCTGCCCCGCGGTTGCCGACCCTGGCGCCAAGGTGGTGGACGCCGCCCATCGGCTGGGCATCGTCGTCAAGCCCTGGGTCGGCCCCTCCTCCATCCTGCTGGGCCTGATGGCCAGCGGCCTGGATGGCCAGCGCTTCGCCTTCCACGGCTACGCGCCCGTGGACGCCGGCGAACGCGCCAGGCAGCTCAAGGCCTGGGAACAGCACTCGGCCCGACACAACCAGACGCAATTGCTGATCGAGACCCCCTACCGCAACGCCGCCATGTTCGCAACGCTGCTGGCCAGCCTGAAGGGCGACACCAAGCTGTGCGTGGCCCGCGCGCTGACCACCGCGGACGAATGGATCGCCACGCGCACCATCGCCGACTGGAAAAAACAGCCCGCCCCATCGCTGGACAAAATGCCCACCCTGTTCCTGTACCTGGCCCGCTGACGATGATCCGATTTGCCGCAGTATGCCTGGCCCTCGCGGCCCTGGCCGGTTGCGCCCAGCGCGGCCCCGCCGGCCTGAACCTGGACACCTCCGTTACCGCGGTCAGCCAGAGCAGCCGGGTGCGTTTCGTCGTGGTGCACTACACCTCGACCGACGACGCCGTATCGATGAAGCTGCTGTCGCAGGGCAAGGTCAGCGCCCACTACCTGATCGAAACCTCCGGCCGCGCCCACAGGCTGGTCGACGAAACCCGCGCCGCCTGGCACGCCGGCGAAAGCGCCTGGTATGGCCTGAATGCCATGAACAGCACGTCGATCGGCATCGAAATTGTCAACCCGGGCTGGACCGACGGCACCGACGGCAAGCCGCAGTGGCATGCGTACGGCGACCGGCAGATCCGCGCCCTGACCCTCTTGCTGCGCGACATCATCCAGCGCCACGGTATCGCGCCCGAGAACGTGGTGGGCCACAGCGACATCGCGCCCCAGCGCAAGGTCGACCCCGGCCCGCTATTCCCCTGGAAGCAACTGGCCGCAGCCGGCATCGGCCGCTGGTATGACGAAGCCGGCGCCGCCGCACACCTGGCGCGCCTGCAGGCCCAGGGCACACCCGACGTCGCCTGGTTTCAGCAGCAACTGCAGCGGCTGGGCTACACCACGCCACAGAGCGGCACATTGGACCGCGCCACCATCAACGTGCTGGCAGCGTTCCAGATGCACTACCGCCCTGCCCGCCACGACGGCCAGCCCGACGCCGAGACCGCGGCGATCATGCTGGCCATACTGTAACCGGATGGCGCATGCCGCTCAGGCCCCGCGACGGCGCCACCAGGCGGCCAGCCGCCAGCCCAGCAGCAGCGCCAGCACCGAGGCATACAGGATCGGCTCTGACAGGTCGTTCTTGCCGGCCTTGTGCCACCAGTAATGCAGCACCGCCAGCAGGCCGATCAGGTAGATGGCGCGGTGCAGTTGCTGCCAGCGCCTGCCCATCTTGCGCATGGCCCACTGGGTGGAGGTGGCCGCCAACGCCGCCATCAGCACGAACGCGGCAAATCCCACGGTAATGAAGGGCCGCTCGCCGATGTCCTGCAACATGGCGGCCGGATCGAAGCCGCGGTCCCACCAGACCCAGGCCATGAAATGCATGGCGCCATAGAAGAACGCGAACAGGCCACACATGCGGCGCAGGCGCACCAGCGCCGGCTGCCCGGTCAGGCGCCGTAGCGGCGTGATCGCCAGCGTCACGAGCAGGCACACCAGCGTCCAGGTGCCCGACGAGCGTGTCAGGAATTCCACGGGATTGGCGGTCAGCCCATTGGTGAAGCCCAACCAGAGCCAGCGCGCGAACGGCGCCAGGCCCAACAGGAACAGCCAGGGCTTGACGCGCCCGACAGCCCGCGCCGACCACTGGGGCTTGCGCGCCGGGGTCGCGCCAGCACTCTCGGCCACGGGCGGTTTCAATAGTTGGCCTTCAAATCCATGCCCTGGTAGAGCGACGCAACCTGCTCGGCATAGCCGTTGAACATCAAGGTCTTGCGCTTGGGCGAGAACAGGCCGTCCTCGCCAATGCGGCGCTCGGTGGCCTGGCTCCAGCGCGGATGCGGCACGGTGGGATTGACGTTGGCGTAGAAGCCGTATTCCTGCGGCGCGGCCTTGATCCATGAGGAGACGGGCTGCTTTTCCACCAGACGGATCTTGACCAGCGACTTGCCCGACTTGAAGCCGTACTTCCAGGGCACGGCCAGCCGCAGGGGCGCACCATTCTGGTTGGGCAGCACCTTGCCGTAAACGCCAAACACCAGCATGGCCAGCGGGTGCATGGCCTCGTCGATGCGCAGGCCCTCGATGTAGGGCCAGTCGAGGATGGCGGCGCGCACGCCCGGCATGTTCTCGCGCTGCACGGCGGTCACGAATTCCACGTACTTGGCATTGCCGGTGGGCTCGACCTGTTTGAGCAGCGCCGACAGCGAATAGCCGATCCAGGGAATCACCATGGACCACCCCTCGACGCAGCGCAGCCGATAAACGCGCTCTTCCATCGGCGCGAGCTTGAGCAGTTCGTCGATATCGAAGGTGCGCGGCTTGCCGACCTCGCCCTCGACGCTGACCGTCCAGGGCCGGGTCTGCAGCTTGCCGGCGTTGGACGCGGGCTCGCCCTTGTCGACCCCGAATTCATAGTAGTTGTTGTACGACGTGATATCAGCGAAAGACGTCTGCTTGTCCATGACGCTGAACGCCGCATTGGGCTGGCCCGCCAGGGCGCCGGCACCGGGGCCCTGGGCGAAGGCGCTGCGCGTCGCCCACGGCAACCCCAGCCCCGCCGCCGCCACGCCGGCGCGCAGGATCAGGTCGCGACGCGACCGCCAGACCGCTTCGGTCGTGATGTCGGAAGGAACGATGTCATGGGGCTTGCGTATCAGCATGGGAATCTCCTAGGGGGCCGGCGCGGCGAGTCGCGTCGCTGCCGCCCCGCTCAAACCGTGGACGTTTCGCGACCCCATGATATTCCGCCGGCGTGGCCGGCGGCGATCCGCAATAGACCGCCCCGCTCTCGCAGCGTTCCCCGGCGCGCCTGCGATCGTCAGGCCGCCGCCGCCAGGGTCCGGCTGAGCAGCCAGTCACGCACCAGCGGCACGCTATCCAGCACCGCCTGCGGACCGCAACCCTCAAGTTCCTTCAGGGTATGCGCGCCGTAGGTCACGCCCAGGCCATGCACGCCGGCATTGGTCGCCATCTGCATGTCGTGAGAAGTGTCGCCCACCATCACCACGCGGGCCGGATCGACGTCCAGCTCGCTCATCAGCTCGTGCAGCATGGCCGGATGCGGCTTGCTGAAGGTCTCGTCGGCGGTGCGGGTGGCGTCAAACATGGGGCCCAGGCCGGTCGCGGCCAGGGCGCGGGTCAGGCCCACCCGGCTCTTGCCGGTGGCCACGGCCAGGCGCACGTCGCGCTCGGCCAGCGCCGTCAACAACTCGGGAATGCCATCGAAAAGGCGCAATTCTGGATCGCGCAGCAGGTAATGGGTGCGGTAGCGCTCCAGGAAGCGCGGCAGCATCGCCTGGGTCAATTGGGGCACGGCGCGGCGCAGCGCGCTTTCCAGCGACAGGCCGATGACCCAGCTGGCGTCGGAGGCCGATGGCACCGGCAGCTCCAGGTCGCGACAGGCACCCTGGATGGCGGCCACGATGCTGTGCGTGGAATCCATGAGGGTTCCATCCCAGTCAAAAACGACCAGCGAATACGACATATCAGACCGACTCCAGTTGTTTCAGTATTTTCCGACAGGCGGGCGGCAGTTCGGCCGTCAGCGTCATCGGCTCCCCCGTCAACGGGTGATTCAGCGTCAATTGATGGGCATGCAGGAACATGCGACCAAAACCCATGCGCGAGAACTCGGCGCGGACCTCGTCATGGCCATACTTGTCGTCGCCCACGATGGGAAAGCCGCTGGCCGCCAGGTGCACGCGGATCTGGTGGGTACGCCCGGTGCGCAGCTCGGCGTCCACCAGGCTGTAGCGGCCGAAGCGCTGCTTGAGCGTGATGATGGTGTGGGCGGTCTGGCCGTCGGGATCGACCTTGACGCGGCGCTCGCCCGACTGGGTGGTCCATTTGGACAGCGACAGCTTGATGTGCTGGCGGTCGTTGACCCAGTCGCCCTCGACCAGCGCGTAATAGTGCTTGTCGCTGCGCCCCTCGCGCAGCATGGCGTGCAGGGCCAGCAGCGCGCTGCGCTTCTTGGCGACCATCAGCAGGCCGGAGGTTTCGCGGTCGAGCCGGTGCACCAGTTCCAGGAACTTGGCCTCGGGGCGGGCGGCGCGCAGTTGCTCGATCACGCCGAAGGAAACGCCGCTGCCGCCGTGGACCGCCACACCGGCGGGCTTGTCCACCACCAGCATCGCGTCATCCTCGAACACCACCGGGAATTCGGCGGCCGGCACCGGTTTGGGCTTGCCCGGGTCGGGCAGCCGCAGCGGCGGAATGCGGACCATGTCGCCTTCCGCGACCCGATAGTCCACCGAGATACGTCCCTTGTTTACCCGGACCTCGCCGCCGCGGATGGCCTTATAGATATGGGTTTTGGGGACGCCCTTGCACAGGCGCATCAGGTAGTTATCCAGGCGCTGGCCGGCATGCTCGGCGCCCACTTCCACCATGCGGACGGAGGGGGTGGCCATAGGGGAGGAAGTTTCTTTGCGCATTGCGGAAAGCGACATATAATCGGGACAGCCTTAAGGGGCTGAATCAGCCGCTGGCGTAGAGATGCAACTCAAGTACGCAACTCCGTCGAGCGCGTGGGCCGCCATTGTACTGCCTGCTCATTCAACCCCTGGGTCATTTGGTCGCCGGCGCAACCGCGCCCTGCCGGATAGTGGTGTGGCATTCATTTTGCCCGCTGTCCCAGCAGGTCCGTTGCCTGCCGCAAGCGGCTTGAAGCACTGCAAGAATCGTCGCATATTTAAAGCACCAGCTGCGCGTCGGCAACCAATCCGGCCGCAACTGCCGTTCACAGCACATTTCCGTCAAACCACATTCAGTGAAGCTGACCCTCCTGCTGAAAGAACCCCGTGCCCCACGGCACGACGTGCCCGCCTGACCCGCGGCGGATACGCCTGGGCGCCGCCCAGGTACGGTCCGCATCTTCTTGCCCGCTTCAGCCGCAGCCCGAGTGGCCCGAGGTCACGCGCCGATATCGGCGCGTCATGACAACGGAGAAACCCTCTCATGAAGCGCATGCTGTTCAATGCGACGCACCAGGAAGAATTACGCGTCGCTATCGTCGATGGGCAAAAACTCATCGACCTCGACATCGAGACTGCCGGCCGCGAACAACGCAAAGGCAACATCTACAAAGGTGTCATCACCCGGATCGAACCCGGCCTCGAAGCCTGCTTCGTCAACTACGGCGAAGACCGCCACGGCTTTCTTCCCTTCAAGGAAGTGGCTCGCAGCTTCTTCAAGGAAGGCGTCGACGTCCGCACCGCCCGCATCCAGGACGCCCTGCGCGAAGGCCAGGAACTGATCGTCCAGGTTGAAAAGGAAGAGCGCGGCAACAAGGGCGCCGCCCTGACCACGTTCATCTCGCTGGCCGGCCGCTACCTGGTCCTGATGCCCAACAACCCCCGTGGCGGTGGCGTTTCGCGCCGCGTCGAGGGCGAGGACCGCCAGGAACTGCGCGACACGATGGAGCAGCTCGAACTGCCCCAGGGCATGAGCATCATCGCCCGCACCGCCGGCATCGGCCGCAACGTCGAAGAACTGCAATGGGACTTGTCGTACCTGTTGCAGCTCTGGACCGCCATCGACGGCGCCGCGCGCGACAACTCCGCGCCCATCCTGATCTACCTGGAATCGAGCCTGGTCATCCGCGCCATCCGCGATTACTTCTCGCCCGAGATCGGCGAGATCCTGATCGACACGGACGAGATCGCCGACCAGGCCACCGCGTTCATGAGCGTGGTGATGCCGGACAACGTCCAGCGCGTGAAGCGCTACCGCGACGACATCCCGCTGTTCTCGCGCTTCCAGATCGAACACCAGATCGAAACGGCCTACTCGCGCACGGTCACGCTGCCCTCGGGCGGCGCCATCGTCATCGACCACACCGAAGCGCTGGTGTCCGTGGACGTCAACTCGGCCCGCTCGACCCGTGGCGCCGACATCGAGGAAACCGCCCTGCGGACCAACTCGGAAGCCGCCGACGAAGTGGCCCGCCAACTGCGCTTGCGCGACCTGGGCGGCCTGATCGTCATCGACTTCATCGACATGGAAGACAGCAAGAACCAGCGCGCCGTCGAACAGCGCCTGCGTGATGCCCTCCATTTCGACCGCGCCCGCGTCCAGATGGGCAAGATCTCGCGCTTCGGCCTGATGGAACTGTCGCGCCAGCGCCTGCGTCCGGCCCTGAACGAAGGCTCGCACATCACCTGCCCGCGCTGCAACGGCACCGGCGTGATCCGCGACGCCGAATCGAGCGCCCTGCACGTCCTGCGCCTGCTGCAGGAAGAAGCCATGAAGGAAAACACCGCGGCGGTCCACGCCCAGGTGCCGGTCGACGTGGCGACCTACCTGCTGAACGAAAAGCGCGCCGACATCACCAAGATGGAAGCCCGCCTGAAGGTCAACCTGGTGCTGATCCCCAACAAGCACCTGGAAACCCCGCATCACCACATCGAGCGCCTGCGCCACGACGATCCGCGCCTGGAAGAAGTGAAGACCAGCTTCGAGCTGGTCGAGGCTCCCGCCACCGACGCCCCCTGGCAGCCGCGCGAAAGCGAGATCAAGGCCCGTCCGGAGGCGCTGGTCAAGGGCATCACGCCTTCGCAGCCGGCTCCCATGTCGACCCCTGCCCCGGCGCCCGCCCCCGCGGCCGCGCCGGCGCAATCGGGCGGCCCCAGCCTGCTCAAGCGCCTGTTCGGCTGGCTGACCGGCAACAGCGAGCCCGCCAAGGCCGCGCCCGCCGCCCAGGAAGAGACCAGCGCCAAGCGCGCCGCGTCGCCGGCCCGCGGCAAGGGCCGCAGCGGCCACGATGGCCAGGAACGCCGCGGCGAACGCCACGGCTCCGACCGCAACCGCAACCGTCGCGGTGAGTCCCGCGCCGAAGGCGCCGAGGGCAGCGAAGGCGGCCGTCCGCACATTCGCGGCAACCGCCGCCCCGAAGGCGAACGTGGTGAACGCCAGGAACGCGGCGAGCGTCACAACCGCAACGAGCGTGGCGAACGCGATCAGGCCATGCAAGCCGCGCAAGCCTCGAACCGCCCCGACATCGCGCCGGAAGCCGCTGGCGATGATGCCGGCGCCGGTCGCAACCGCCGTCGCGGCCGTGGCCGCAACCGCCGCGAGGAAGGCCAGGCCGACGCGCCGATGAGCGAACAGGAAAGCATGGTCGCCGCGCTGGCCCAGTCGGTCGCCACCGCGCTGCCTGAAGCCAAGCAGCCCGCCGACGCCCAGGCCGAAGCCGTCGAGCAGACCGCCGATGGCGTGCCCGCCGTCGAAGGCGCCGAAGCCGGCGCCGACCCGGAACGCAAGCGCCGCCGCCGCCGCAGTCGTCGTGGCCGCCGCAGCCCGGACGAGGCAGGCGTGGCAGGCAGCGACGAGCAACTGGAAGACGGCGCCGAGGAAGACGCCAGCGAGCCCGCCGAGAACGTGACCGCCGCCCCCGCGCCAGTCGCCGCCCCGGTGGCCGCCGCGCCGGCCGAAGCCCCCGCCCCGCAAGCCGAGGCGCCGGCACAGCAAGCCGAAGCCGTCCAGGCTGAGATCACGCCGGCACCGGCCCAGGTCGAACAGACATCCGCCGCCGCGCACGAACCGCAGGCCCAGCAGCCCGTACAGGCTGCGGCCCCCGAGCCGATCGCCCCGGTGGCTGTCGAGCCCGCCAGCGAGGTTTCCGAGCCGGCCGCGCCTGTCGCGACCCCGGTGGAAGCCGCCGCGGTCGAGCCGGTGGTGGAACCTGCCGTGACGGCCGCGCCGGTCGAACCGGAAGCCACGCCGGCACCGGTAGCCGCCGCGCCTGTGGCGGCGGCGCCGGCCAGCGCCCAGCCCATCGTGGTGCCGGCGACGGCTCCTTCGGCCAAGGCCCAGGCCCTGCACGAAGTGGTCAACGCCGCCGGCCTGCAGTGGGTGGAAACCGACCCCGAGCGCCACGCGCAGACGCAGTTGCGCATCGCCGCGGCGCACACGCCGGTCCGCCTGGGCCGCGAGCGCAAGCCGGTGGCCCCGGTTTCGAACGAACCCCTGGTTCAGGTCGAAACCCGCCACTAAAGGCAAGCCGCGCAAGCAAAAGCCCCCATCGAATGATGGGGGCTTTTTTATTTGCCAGCCGACCACGCCGCCCGGGCATGGCGCCGGAACACACCGGCGGAACATGGCGCCGGGATATGGCGCGAACATGGCCCAAAAAAAACCCTCGTCACCGAGGGTTTTTTCGTCAGGCCGGATCGCGCCGCGATCAGAACTGGTACGTATAGGTCAGCTGCACCGTATCCAGGCCGGGATTCGGGCGCTTGATGCTGGCGTTGGAGAAGTGCGAATAGCGCACGCCGATGCGGTTGTTCGGCGTCAGCAGGAAACCCAGACCGACGTGGTCGCCGAACTGGAAGGCGGTGCTGATGTTCTCGTTGGCGAAGCGGGTGCGCGAGAACACGGTGGCGCCGATACCGGCTTCGAGGTAGAAGCGCTCACCCGTCCACCAGCGGAACATCGGGATGGCGTTCAATTGCCACACATTGCTCGGCGAGCGGTCGCCGTCGGCCCACCAGTAAGACACGCCGAGTTCGGGCGTCAGATCCAGGCGGCCCCAGTTGCCGCCGAACTGATAGGTCCACACCGACGGCGTTTCGTAATTCAGGGTGAAGCGCTGATAGTGGTCGCCCACGCCATAGTGCAGGCTCACGCCGCCCTGCGTACCCTCGGACGACTGGGCGCTGGCGATGGTCGCGGCGCCGGCGAGGGCCAAACCGACAAGGCGGACAAGCATTTTCTTCTTCGTCGACTGCATTGGGAGCAACTCCGTATTTTGTTGGGATGACATCTCGGCGCAATTCACGAGTGTTATCCAGTACTACAGAACATAGCAAAAACCGGGCCAGAAGGCTCGCAATATGTCGCAATAAGGCAACAGAAATCATGGAAAACATTGTTCCGCCCGGCGCACAAAAAATGACGCTGTCAGAGGGCTGAACAAACGGCCATGAAAAAGCCGCCGGCACAAGTGCGCGGCGGCTTTTTCATCTGCCCCCCAAGCCCGAAAGCCCGGGGAAACGGGATCAGGCGGCGGTGACGACGTCGGCCGGCTGGTTGGTCAACAGCGCCAGCAGGCGGGCGATTTCCTCTCGCAACTGGCGGCGGTCCACGACCATGTCGATGGCGCCCTTCTGCAGCAGGAACTCGGCGCGCTGGAAGCCTTCGGGCAGCTTCTCGCGCACGGTCTGTTCGATCACGCGCGGACCGGCGAAGCCGATCAGGGCCTTCGGCTCGGCGATGACCACGTCGCCCATGAAGGCGAAGCTGGCGGACACGCCCCCCATGGTGGGATCGGTCAGCACGCTGATGAACGGCAGGCCGGCGGCAGACAGGCGCGTCAGCATGGCGTTGGTCTTGGCCATCTGCATCAGCGACAACAGGCTTTCCTGCATGCGCGCGCCGCCCGAGGCGGCCACGCAGATGAAGGGCGTCTTGTTGTCGAGCGCGGCCTGGGCGCCGCGCGCGAAGCGCTCGCCGACCACCGAGCCCATGGAGCCGCCCATGAACTCGAATTCAAAGCACGCCAGCGTCGCCGGCACGCCGCGAATCGAGCCGCTGACCACCACCAGCGCGTCGGTTTCGCCGGTCTGCTTGACGGCTTCGGCCAGGCGCTCGGGGTACTTGCGGGTGTCCTTGAATTTCAGCGAATCGACCGAGCGCGTGCTCTGGCCGATTTCGACGCGGCCTTCCATGTCGAGCAGCGAGTCGATGCGGGCGCGGGCGCCGATGCGCATGTGGTGATCGCACTTGGGGCAGACGTGCAGGTTGGCCGCCAGGTCTTCGCTGTACAGCACCGTTTCGCACGACGGGCATTTCACCCACAGGCCTTCGGGCACGCGGCGGGCGCCGCTGTCGCTGGTTTTGTTGATGCGAGGCGGCAGGAGTTTTTCGATCCAGCTCATTGTTTGTTCATCCCGTAAGGAAGTCGCGCCAGGCCGCTCAGGCCGACGCGCTCGGTCGTTTTACTTGATCCAGCGCCTGCCGGATGGTGCGCAGCCAGCCGCTGGCGGCGGCGACTGCGGCGTCGGTTTGCTGGGCAGCGGAGGCGTTGGCCACCGCCTGCTCCATGGTTTCAATCAGTTTGCTGCCGATGACGACCGCGTCCGCCACGCGCGCCACGCGCTGCGCGCTGTCGGCGTCGCGGATGCCGAAGCCCACGCCTACCGGGATCTCGCGCACATGGCGGCGGATCACCGCCACGCGCTCGGCCACGTCGTCGGTGTTGAGCGAACCGGCTCCCGTCACGCCCTTGAGCGACACATAGTAGACGTAACCGCGCGCCACGGCGGCCACGGCCTGGATACGCGCGTCGGTCGAGGTGGGGGCCAGGAGAAAGATCGGAGCGATGCCATGGCGGCCGAGCGTTCCGGCGAATTCGACCACTTCCTCGGGCGGATAGTCGACCACCAGGACGCCATCCACGCCCGCGGCCTCGGCGCGGCGGGCGAATTCGGCCTGGCCCATGCGTTCAATGGGGTTGGCATAGCCCATCAGCACCACGGGGGTGGCGGTATCGCGCTGGCGGAACTCGGCCACAAGGTCGAGCACGCGGCCCAGGCCCACGCCCTGCGCGATGGCGCGCTCGGCGGCGCGCTGGATCACCGGGCCGTCGGCCATGGGATCGGAGAACGGCACGCCCAGTTCGATGACGTCGGCGCCGGCCTCGACCAGCGCGTGCATCAGGGGAACGGTGGCGGCGGGCGACGGATCGCCGGCCGCGATGTAGGGAATGAGCGCCGCGGCGCGGCCGGATTCGGCGGTGCGCGCAAAGGCGGCGGCAATGCGATCGGAGCGGGTTGTCGTCATATCAGAGTTCGATACCGGCGCGTTCGGCGACGGTATGCATGTCCTTGTCGCCACGGCCCGACAGATTGACCAGGATGACCGCGTCGCGCGGCAGCGTGGCGGCCATCTTCACGGCCTGGGCGATGGCGTGCGAGGACTCCAGCGCCGGCATGATGCCTTCGATGCGGCAGCAATCGTGGAAGGCCTTCAGCGCTTCGTCGTCGGTGATGCCGACGTATTCGGCGCGGCCGGAGTCCTTGAGCCAGGCATGCTCGGGACCGACGCCGGGGTAGTCCAGCCCGGCCGAGACCGAATGCGTTTCCTGGACTTGGCCGTCGGCGTCCTGCATGACGTAGGTGCGGTTGCCGTGCAGCACGCCGACCTGGCCGGCGGCCAGCGACGCGGCATGCTTGCCGCTGTCCATGCCTTCGCCGGCGGCTTCGACGCCGATCAGGCGCACGTTCTCGTAGGGAATGTAGGGATGGAAGATGCCCATGGCGTTGGAGCCGCCGCCGACCGCGGCCACGACGTAGTCGGGCTGGCGGCCGATGGCCTCGGGCATCTGCGTCAGGCATTCATTGCCGATGACGGTCTGGAAATCGCGCACCATGCGGGGGTAGGGGTCGGGGCCCGCCACCGTGCCGATGATGTAGAAGGTGTTCTCGATGTTGGTGACCCAGTCGCGCATGGCTTCGTTGAGCGCGTCCTTCAGGGTGCGCGAGCCGGACGTGACCGGCACCACCGTGGCGCCCAGCAGCTTCATGCGGTAGACGTTGGAGGCCTGGCGACGGACGTCTTCGCTGCCCATGTAGACCACGCATTCCATGCCGTAGCGGGCCGCCACCGTGGCCGTGGCCACGCCATGCTGGCCGGCGCCGGTTTCGGCGATGACACGCGGCTTGCCCATGCGCTTGGCCAGGAGCGCCTGGCCGATGCAGTTGTTGACCTTGTGCGCGCCGGTGTGGTTCAGGTCTTCGCGCTTGAACCAGATCTGGGCGCCGCCCACCAGGTCGGACCAGCGACGGGCGTGGTAGACGGGGCTGGGACGGCCGACGAAATGCTTGAGTTCGTAGTTGAACTCTTCCAGGAAGGCGGGATCGACACGGTAGCGGTCATAGGCGGCACGCAGCTCGTCGAGCGCGTGCATCAGCGTTTCTGCCACGAAAACACCGCCATAAGGGCCGAAATGGCCCTGGGCATCCGGAAAATCGTAAGGTTTCACCAAGCATCTCCCCCGGTATCACGGCCAGCGTCTGCCGCCCGCAAATCCGGTTTGCAACCCGTCATTTTACCTGACGCCGGCCACAGCGGGGGTTGCACCCGAGCCCGCCGGGTACCCCCGGGGGCTCCGGGGAGAATGGCCCGGCCGGTCGCCGCGGTCCGTCGCCTCAGAGCGACTGACCCATGCGGCGCAGGAAGGTCTCGCAGGCGGCCAACTGGTCAAGCGCGACGAACTCGTTGGGCTTGTGCGCCTGCTCGATGTGGCCGGGGCCGCAGACCACCGTGGGAATGCCGATGCCCTGGAACAGGCCGGCTTCGGTGCCATAGGCCACCTTGCGGGTGGCGCGGTCCTCGGTCAGGGCGCGCACCAGTTGGGTGATGGCGGCTTCCTCGGAAGCTTCCAGGGCCGGCGCCGCGGCGCCGGTCTCGATCTCGATGCTGGCGCCGTCGAATTCGGCCTTCATGCGCGGCAAGAGCTCATCGCGCACGTATTTCTCGACTTCCGCCTGGATCTGGTCGGGTTGCATGCCCGGCAGGTTGCGGAATTCATAGGTGAATTCGCACAGTTCGGGAATGGTGTTGACCGCGATGCCGCCGCGGATCTGGTTGGTGGTCATGGTGGAGAACGGCACGTCGTAGAACTGGTCGTACGGGCCGTTGGCCTTGAAGCTGTCGGCCAGGTCGCGGATGCGGCAGATCAGGCGGGCGGCGTATTCGATGGCGTTGCAACCGCGCGGGGTCAGCGACGAGTGCGCCGCCTTGCCGTGCACTTTGCAGCGGAACAGGTTGATGCCCTTGTGCGCCACCACCACCTGCATGCCGGTGGGTTCGCCCACCACGCAGCCTTCGGGGCGGATGCCGCGCTCGTGCAGGTCGGCCAGCATGTACGGCGCGCCGGCGCAGCCGACTTCCTCGTCGTAGGAGAACGCCAGGTGGATTGGCTTCTTGCGCGGCATGGCCAGGAATTCCGGGACCAGCGCCAGCGAACCGGCAATGAAGCCCTTCATGTCGCAACTGCCGCGGCCGTACAGCAGGCCGTCTTTCTCGACCAGTTTGAACGGATCGGTGCTCCAGTCCTGGCCATCGACCGGCACCACGTCGGTGTGGCCCGACAGGACGATGCCGCCCTGCTGGTTGCCGTCCTGCGCCGGCAGAGTGGCGAACAGGTTGGCCTTGGTGCGCTCGGGATTGTGCGCCAGCCATGCATCGACACCCTGGCCCTTGAGCCAATCACGGACGGTCTCGATGAGGGCAAGATTGGAATTGCGGCTGGTGGTGTCGAAACCGACCAGCGTCTCCAGCCAGGTGCGCGCGTTCATGTAGCAACTCTCTCGGGTAAAAGCAGCAGTGTAAAGCCAGGACGCGTCCGCGTCCCGCCCCCGCGGCCGGCGGGGCGCGTCGCCTGGGCCTAGAATGACGGCCTCACCACAGCAAGCCCCCCAAGGAGAATCCGTGCAGCACAAAGCAGTTCCCACGCGCAACATCGTGGCGGCAGTCATCGGCAATGCCCTCGAATGGTACGACTTCCTGGTGTTCGCGTTCATGACGCCGATCATCTCGAAATTGTTCTTCCCCACCGACCCCAGCGTTCCCGGCAGCGAACTGAACGCGATCCTGATGACCACGGCGATCTTCGGCGTCGGATTCTTCATGCGTCCCGTGGGCGGCATCATCCTGGGCCTGTATGGCGACAAGAAGGGCCGCAAGGCGGCCATGGTGCTGGTGACCTCGCTGATGGCGGTGTCCATCGCCCTGATCACCGTGGCCCCCACCTATCACGCGGCCGGCATCCTGGCCCCCATCTTCATCCTGATCGCGCGACTGCTGCAGGGCTTCTCGGCTGGCGGCGAGTTCGGCACCTCGACCGCCCTGCTGATCGAGATGGCGCCCAACGGCAGGCGCGGCTTCTACGGCTCGTGGCAGATGGCCGGGCAGATGCTGGCGCTGCTGCTCGGCGCGGCCTGCGGCACGCTGATCACCGAGTTCTTCACGCAGGAGCAGATCGCGGCCTGGGCCTGGCGCCTGCCGTTCGCGTTCGGCCTGGTGATCGTGCCGATCGCCATCTATATCCGCCGCAACATCGACGAAACCGACGCCTTCAAGCAGATGAAGGAAGAGGAGCGCCAGGCCGCCGCGCGCGGCGAAGTGCAGCGCCTGAGCCTGGGCGAGATGGTCCGCACGCACACCCGCGAGACGCTGATCGGCGTGGGGCTGGTGGTGACGGCGACGGTGTCGATCTACATCACCTTCACCTACCTGGTGACCTACTCGACCCAGATCCTCAAGCTGCCGCTGAACCAGACCTTCCTGGTGCAGATGGCGGGCGCGGCGCTGATGGTGCTGCTGACGCCGTTCATGGGCGCCTGGTCCGACCGCGTCGGCCGCCGCCCGCTGGTGATCGGTTCGCTGATCGGCTATCTGCTGGTGCTGTACCCGCTGTATCACTGGCTGTCGGACGCGCCGTCGATCGGCCGCCTGCTGACCGTGCAGATCGTGGTCTGCGTGTTCGTGTCGGCCTTCTTCGGCGTGTTCAGCACCGTCATGGCGGAGCTGTTCCCGGCGCGGGTGCGCTCGGTGGGTCTGTCGCTGGCCTATAACGTGGCGGTGATGATCTTTGGCGGTTTTGCCCAGTTCATCGTGACCTGGCTGATCAAGACCACCGGTTCGCCGATGGCGCCGGCCTACTACGTGATGTTCGGCGTGGCGCTGGGGCTGGTGGCGTCGTTCTTCATGCGCGAACGCGCCCACGAGAACCTGGATCACTGATATTCCCGGGCCGCGATGGGCCCGGGTGGTCCATTGCGGGGCGCCCCGGGCAACGGCCATGCATGGGCGCCCTCTTCCGAGCCGCCCGTCCCCGGGGCGGCCCATCTTGCGCGTCGCAGGCTAGCGGCGCACCGCCGACGATACGCCCGGCACTTCGGCCAGCGCATCCAGCGCGCGCGCCAGCGATTCGCCGCCGCGCACTTCGACCGTGAACACCATATGGGCCAGCGACTGCCGGCTCTGGGTGTTCACGCCCACCACATTCAAGCGCAGGCGCGCGAACACTTCGGACAGGTCGCGCAGCAGGCCGGAGCGGTCGTGCGCGCGCACGCTGATGTCGACCGGATAGAACGTGTCCGCGGGGGTCTCGCCCCAGGCCACCTCGATCACCCGCTCGGGCTCGCGCGCGGCCAGCGCCAGGTAGCTGTGGCAGTCGCTGCGGTGGATCGACACCCCGCGCCCGCGCGTCACGAAGCCGGCGATGGCATCGGGCGGCGCGGGCCGGCAGCAGCGCGCCAACTGCGTCAGCAGCGAGCCCACGCCCACCACCAGCACCCCGCTCTTGCCGCTTTTCTCGGCGCTGCCGGCACTGGCGTGGCGCAGCGCGGCCGGTTGCGGCTCGGCGGCGGGCGCCGGCTGCTGGAACACGGCGTCGATCTGGCGCAGGCTGAATTCTTCCTTGGCCGCCGCCACATACAGGTCGTCCGCGCGAGCGAAACCGAGGTTCTGCGCCAGTTGTTCCAGGTTGACGGCGGTCTTGCCGAGCCGCTGCAGTTCCTTTTCGACCAGCGCCTGGCCTTGCGTGATGCGCTGCTGCAGTTCGATGGCGTTGAACCACATGCGCACCTTGGCGCGGGCGCGCGGACTGGCGAGGAAACCGAGTTGCGGGTTGAGCCAGTCGCGCGACGGGCCGCCCGACTTGGCCGAGATGATCTCGACCGTCTGGCCGGTCGCCAGGCGCGTCTGCAGGGGCACCATCTGGCCATCGACCCGCGCCCCGCGGCAGCGGTGGCCCAGGTCGGTGTGCAGGTGATAGGCGAAGTCGACCGGCGTGGCGCCGGCCGGCAACTCGATCACGCGCGCCTGCGGGGTCAGCACGTAGATGCGTTCGTCCGTCGGTGTGGGCGCGGCGGCATGGCGGCTCTTGCCCGGGCCCGACTTGGCGGCGGACTTGGCCGCGTCGGGCTTGTCGGCGACGGGCGCCTCGCCCGCCTCGACATCGCTGTTCCAGGCCAGCAACTGGCGCATCCAGGCCAGTTGCCGGTCGTATTCGCTGGACGCCGCCACCTGCCCGCCCTTGGCGCCCGCTTCCTTGTAGCGCCAGTGCGCGGCCATGCCGTACTCGGCGAACTGGTGCATTTCGCGGGTGCGGATCTGCACCTCGAACGGCCGGCCGTCATCGTCCGCCACCACCGTGTGCAGCGAACGGTAGCCGTTGGGCTTGGGCCGCGAAATGTAGTCGTCGAACTCGTCGGACAGCGGCGTCCACATCTCGTGCACCATGCCCAGCGCCATGTAACAGGCGCGCACGTCGTCGACGATGATGCGCAGCGCGCGCAGATCGTACATCTGCGAGAAATCCAGGCGCTTGACCCGCATCTTGTTCCAGATGCTGTAGATGTGCTTGGGCCGGCCGCTGACCTCGGCTTCGATGCCATGTTTGGCCAGCGCCGTCTGCAGGCGCTCGATGGCGCCGGCGATGAAGGCTTCGCGCTCGACCCGCTTTTCCTCGAGCAGGCGGGCGATCTGCTTGTAGCGGTCGGGTTCCAGGAAGCGGAACGCCAGGTCTTCCATTTCCCACTTGATCTGCCAGATGCCCAGGCGGTTGGCCAGCGGCGCGTACAGGTCGAGGGTCTCGCGGGCGAAGTCGGTCGAACAGGGGGTCTTGCTTTCGGCGTGCCAGCGCAGGGTCCGCAGGCGCGAGGCCAGGCGCATCAGCACGATGCGCAGGTCGGCCGCCATGGCCAGCAGCATCTTGCGCTGCATTTCCTTCTGCGAGCCGGTCTCCGCTGCCGCGTCGCTGGCCTGGCGCGCCACCACGCCCAACCGCAGCAGGGCCCGGGTGCCCTGCACCAGGCGGGCGACCTCGGCGCCGAAGGCGGTGGCGACCGGGTCGTTGCGCAGCGCGGGAGCCGGCGCGGTCAGGTCGGTCGGCAGGGCCGCCAGCAGGGCCGCCGCGCGCGTGGCCGCATCGGTATGCAGGCCCGCCAGGATCCGCGCCACGCCGGCGCCGTGCGAGGCCAGCGGTTCGCCCGTCAGGGCCTGCTGGCCCTCGAAACGGGGAACCGACCAGGCCACCGCCTGGTCGATAAGCGCAAGGCCATCGGCGTCGAGGCCCGCCCCCGCCTCCTGTCGCCAGGAAGCGTCGAAAGGCGAAGGCGCATCAGGAACGGGCGGGGCGGACATCGCGGGCGTATTGCGGTTACGGTAATCGAGGATTCCGACACTCTACACTAGGAATCAATGCTGAAAACCCCGGCCAACGCCGGGCACATATTCAAGGAACCCAAGCTTATGTTGCGCTGGCTCAAGGGCCGGGGCGCGCGCGCCGCCGAGGTGGCGCAGATGCGGGCCCGGATCGCACCCGACCTCTGGCGGCAGGTGCTGGACGCCCACCCCTTCCTGGCGGCGCTGGACGCCGACGAATCCGCGCAGTTGCTGGCGCGCTCGGCCTGGCTGCTGGCCAGCAAGACGATCAATGGCGCGCAGGGGCTGGAAGTGACCGACTTCATGCGGCTGTCGATCGCGGCCCAGGCCAGCCTGCCGATCCTGAACCTGACGCCCGCGCTATACGAGGGCTGGGAGGAGATCATCGTGTACCCCGCGGGCTTTCGCATCCCGCGCAAGCAGATGGACGAGGACGGCGTGATGCACGAATACCTGGAAGACGCCGCCGGCGAGGCCTGGGACGGCGGTCCGCTGGTGCTGTCCTGGGAGGACACGCAGTTGTCCGAAGGCGGCTTCAACGTGGTGATCCATGAGTTCGCGCACAAGCTCGACCTGCAATCGGGCTTTGCCGACGGCATGCCGTCGCTGGCGGCGCACGGCGATATCAAGCCGCGCGAATGGCGCCGCATCCTGGACGACAGCCTGGATCGCTTCATCGCCGCGGTCGACGCGGTGGAGGCCGCCATTCCGCATGACGTCGATCCGGAAAGCGCCGAGGCCGACGCCTGGTACGGGCGCTTGCCACTCGACCCTTACGCCGCCACCGACGAAGCCGAGTTCTTCGCCGTCAGCTCCGAGCACTTCTTCGTCGATCCCCACCCGATGGCCGAGGCGCTGCCGGAATGGTTCGGCCTGCTGCGGGCCTATTACCGCCAGGATCCCCTGGCGCGCTACGCATGAAACGGCTGCTGATCGTGTGGCATTCCCGCACCGGCGCGGCCCGCCAGATGGCCGAGGCCGCCGCCCGGGGCGCGGCCGCGGCGGCGGCGCTGCTGGAACAGCCGGACGAACTGGCGGTGACCCTGCGCCGCGCCGCGCACGCGGGGGCGGACGAGGTGCTGGCCAGCGACGGCTTGCTGTTCTGCGCGCCGGAGAACCTGGCCAGCCTGAGCGGCGAAATGAAGGAATTCTTCGACCGCTGTTATTACGACGCGCTGGACCGCATTGCCGGCCGTCCCTACGCCTGCCTGATCAGCGCGGGCAGCGACGGCGCCGGCGCGGCGCGCCAGGTGGAGCGCATCTGCACCGGCTGGCGCCTGCGGGCCGCGGCTCCGCCCCTGATCGTCAACCTGGGCGCGCAGACGCCGCAACAGATCGCCGCCCCCAAGACCGTGGCCCCGGCTGAGCTGGCGCGCTGTGAGGAAGTCGGTGGCCTGCTCGCCGGCCTGCTGCTGACAGCGGCTTGAGACAGCCCTGCCGCCGACAGCGGGCCGGCCCAGGTCCGCCGCTGCGCGCTCCATAGCGCCCTTCCTCCTGGCGGTCGGCGCGCCGTGACGCCACGCGGCGCGTCCAGGAATGAAAAAGCCCCCCGGCCTGCCGGAGGGCTTTTTCATCGCGCGGCCGCGCCAATCAGGCGACGGCGGCGGTGACGACGATCTCGACCTTGAAGTCGGGGTTGGCCAGGCGGGCCTCGACGGTGGCGCGCGGGGGCGAGTTGCCGTCGGCGACCCAGGCGTCCCAGGCCTTGTTCATGCCGTCGAATTCCTTCATGTTGGCCACGTAGATCTGGGCCATCAGGATCTTGGTCTTGTCGGTGCCGGCTTCGGCCAGCAGGCGGTCGATGGTGGCGAGCACTTGCTCGGTCTGGCCGGTGATGTCCAGCGTGGAATCGTCCGGCACCTGGCCCGCCAGGTACGCGACGCCGTTGTAGACGGCCATGTCCGACAGGCGCTTGGCGACGTGGAAGCGCTTGATGCTGCTCATGAATATTCCCCTAATGACGAGTTGCGGGTTGAACAATGCGAAGAATGGCGAACTTTACCCTGCCCGGGCCGAGGCCCGCTAGGCGGGCGGCAGTTGGAACACCTGGCGCAGATAGGCCAGGTAGGCGGGATCGTCGCACATGGTCTTCTCAGGCGCGTCGGACACCTTGGCCACCGGCTGGCCGTTGCAGCGGACCATTTTCATGACGATCTGCAGCGGTTCGTGGCCCAGGTCGTTGGTCAGGTTGGTGCCGATGCCGAACGACACCTTGCAACGCCCGGCGAACTGGCGCGCCAGTTCGATGGCGCGCGGGAAGGTCAGCGAATCCGAGAACACCAGCGTCTTGGCGCGCGGGTCGACGCGGTTCTTGCGATAGTGCTCGAGCAAGCGTTCGCCCCAGACGAAGGGATCGCCCGAATCGTGCCGCGCGCCGTCGAACAGCTTGCAGAAATACATGTCGAAGTCGCGCAGGAAGGCGTCCATGCCATAGACGTCCGACAGCGCGATGCCGAGGTCGCCGCGGTATTCCTTGGCCCACACTTCCAGCGCGAACACCTGCGAATCGCGCAGCCGCGGACCGAGCGCCTGGCAGGCCTGCAGGTATTCGTGGCCCATGGTGCCCAGTGGCAGCACCTCGTGCTGCTTGGCCAGCAGCACGTTGCTGGTGCCCGCGAAATGCGGACCCATCTGGGCCTTCATGGTCGAGACGATCTCTTCGTGCCAGACCTTGGAGAAGCGGCGCCGGGTGCCGTATTCGGCCACGCGGAAATCGGCCAGCGCCGGGTCGTCCAGCACCAGATGCATCTTGGATTGCAGGCGCTTGCGGCCCTCTGCCCAATCCGGGTTCTTGCGCGTGTTGCGGAAGTAGACCTCGTTGACGATGGCCAGCACCGGGATCTCGAAGAGAATGGTGTGCAGCCACGGGCCCTTGACCTCGATGCTGATCTCGCCCGGCCCCTCGCCCTCCTGGATGCTGATGCAGCGCTCGGGCAGGTGGAACAGTTCGAGGAAATCGACGAAGTCGCTTTTGATGAAACGCAAGCCGCCCAGATATTTAAGTTCGTCCTCGGTGAAGCGCAACTGGCACAGTTGGTGCACTTCTTCGCGGATTTCATCCAGGTAGGGGCGCAAGTTGACCCCCGGAGTCCGGCATTTGTAACGGTACTCGACCTGGGCAGCGGGAAACTGATGCAGCACCACCTGCATCATGCTGAATTTGTACAGGTCGGTGTCGAGCAGCGAGGTGATTATCATGATTACGCGTATCGTTTCGCGACACCATAGCACAGCGGGGCCCCGCGATACCCCAATGCGCCACGATGTCAACACGGGTATTGGCGGCGGTTTGGCGCCGCATTGGGTAAAATCCGCCCAACAAGACACACATGCCGCCTGCCCGGAGTTCCTGAGAATGACCCACGTAGTCACCGAAAACTGTATCAAGTGCAAGTACACCGATTGCGTCGACGTATGCCCGGTGGACTGTTTTCGTGAGGGTCCGAACTTCCTGGTGATCGACCCCGACGAGTGCATCGACTGTGCCGTGTGCATCCCCGAATGCCCGGCCAACGCCATCTACGCCGAGGAAGACGTGCCGCAGGACCAGCTCAACTTCATCGCCCTGAACGCAGAACTCTCGCCCGAGTTCGCCAGCATCAGCCGCGCCAAGAAGCCGCTGCCCGACGCCGACGAATGGAACGGCAAGCAGGACAAGCTGCAATACCTGGAAAAATAATCCGCGAGCGCGGGGCCGCCCAGGCCTCGCGACGCGCGATGCCCCGATGACCGACGATTCCAAATACACGCGCCAGACCGTTACCCACGTTCATACCTGGGTGCCCGACAAGCTGTTCTCGGTGCGCGTCACGCGCGACGACGCGTATGCCTTCCAGCCGGGCCAGTTCGCCCGGGTCGGTCTGCCTGGCGCCGAGGATCCCGCCGGCCCGCCCACCCTGTGGCGCGCCTACTCGATGGTGTCGGCCCCGCATCAGCCCTGGCTGGAGTTCTATTCCATCGTGGTGCCCGAGGGCCTGTTCAGCCCGCGCATGGCGCGGCTGCAGCCGGGCGATGCGCTCTATGTCGAAAAAGCGCCCTACGGTTTCCTGACGCTGGAGCGCTTCGCGCCCGGCGGCGACCTCTGGCTGCTGGCCTCCGGCACCGGCCTGTCGGCCTACCTGTCGATCCTGCGCGACCCGGCCGTCTGGCGCGCCTATCGCCGCATCGTCCTGGTGCACGGCGTGCGCACCGCGGCGGAGCTGGCCTACCGCGAGGAAATCGAAGGCTGGCGCAATGATCCGTCCCTGAGCGACCTGTTCGAGGCCGAACCGGACAAGCTGATCTATTTGCCCATCGCCACTCGCGAGGCCCTGCCCGGCATGCCGCAGGCGCGCCTGACCACCCTGATCGCCGATGGCGGACTGGAACGCCTGGCCGGCCTGCCGCTGGCCCCGGAGCAAGCCAAGATCATGCTTTGCGGCAACCCGGAGATGCTGGCCGACGCCCGCAAGTTGCTGGGCGAACGCGGTTTCAAGCCGGGCCGCCGCGGCGTTCCCGGCAACCTCGCGGTGGAAAACTACTGGTGATTCCCCGCCCCTGTCGGATCGGCCCCTGGCCCGTCCGGCCTAGGGCGAAAATCCCCCTTTTTATCCCGCCGGCGCCCCTTGATTTCGCCCTAAACTGGTGCGCAAGGGATGACGGGTCGCATTTTCGCAACACAAAATCCGGTTTTCAGGCGCTTTCGTCAGACAAATTGGAAATACCGTTACTCCCCGGCGCAATAATCGGGGCACACGCACGACCCAGAAGGACTTCCCCCAAATGCTGTACCAATTGCACGAAATGCAGCGCGCCTTCCTGACTCCGTTCGCTGCATTCACGGATGCCGGTTCCCAGCTGTTCTCCAGCCCTTACAGCCCCCTCGCCTACACCCCGATCTCGCGCCAGATGGCCGCGGGATACGAGCTGATGACGCGCATCGGCAAGGAATACCAGAAGCCCGCCTGGAACCTGCCCGCCACGGAAATCAACGGCAAGTCGGTCCGGGTCACTGAATCGGTCGTGCTGGACAAGCCCTTCTGCCGCCTGGTGCACTTCCACCGCGACGTGCGGCAGGCGCCGCAGGGCGATCCCAAGGTGCTGCTGGTCGCGCCGCTGTCCGGCCACCACGCCACGCTGCTGCGCGACACCGTGCGCGCCCTGCTGCCTGGCCACGATGTCTACGTCACCGACTGGATCGACGCCCGCATGGTGCCGCTGTCGGCCGGCCCGTTCCACCTGAACGACTACGTGCGCTACGTGCAGGACTTCATCCGCCACCTGGGACCGGACGTGCACGTCATTTCGGTATGCCAGCCCACCGTGCCGGTGCTGGCCGCCGTGTCGCTGATGGCCTCGGCCAACGATCCCTGCCAGCCGCGCAGCATGGTCATGATGGGCGGCCCGATCGATCCGCGCCAGTCGCCCACGCAAGTGAACCGCCTGGCCACCACCAAGCCCTACTCGTGGTTCGAGAACCAGGTCATCCACCCTGTGCCGCCGCGCTATCCGGGTTCGGGCCGCAAGGTCTACCCGGGCTTCCTGCAGCATGCCGGCTTCATGGCGATGAATCCCGACCGGCACATGAAGTCGCACTACGACTTCTACCTGGACCTGCTGCGCGGCGACGACAGCGACGCCGAGGCGCATCGCCGCTTCTACGACGAATACAACGCCGTGCTCGACATGCCGGCCGAGTTCTACCTGGACACCATCCGCATGGTGTTCCAGGAATTCGCGCTGCCGAACGGCACCTGGGAAGTCGACGGCCAGTTGGTGCGCCCGGCCGACATCAAGAAAGTGGCGCTGTTCACCATCGAGGGCGAGCTGGACGACATCTCCGGCCAGGGGCAGACGCGCGCGGCCATCAAGCTGTGCAAGAACATTCCGGCCGACCGCAAGATGCACTACACCGCGCCCAACTGCGGCCACTACGGGATTTTCTCGGGCCGCCGCTGGCGCGAAATGATCTGTCCTAAAATCGCGGAATTCATCCGGCAATCGGCCTGAGGCCTTTCACCGTCCGTCCACGGGGGCCCTCGCGGGCCCTTTTGCTTTTTCCGTTGCCCGCCATGTCCTGTCGTTCACTCGCCGATCGCATCGACGCCCTGCTGCCTCAGACGCAATGCACCAAGTGCGGCTATGACGGCTGTCAGCCGTATGCCGAGGCCATCGCCGCGGGCGCCGCCCCGATCAACCGCTGCCCGCCGGGCGGCGACGAAGGCATCGCCGCGCTGGCGGCGCTGCTCGAAACCCCCGCCCTGCCGCTGGACCTGAGCCGCGGCGAACCCGGTCCGCTGCTGGTGGCGCGCATCGACGAGGCGCATTGCATCGGCTGTACGCTGTGCATCCAGGCCTGTCCGGTCGATGCCATCGTCGGCGCCAACAAGCACATGCATACCGTGCTGCCCGACTGGTGCACGGGTTGCGACCTGTGCGTGGCGCCGTGTCCGGTGGATTGCATCGAGATGGTGCCGGCCGGTCGCGCCTGGAGCGCCGCTGACGCGGCCGCCGGTCGCCAGCGCCACCGCCACCATCAGGCGCGCATGGCACGACTGGCCGCCGACAACGCCCGCCTGATGGCGCCCGAATCCACGGCGGCCGCCGCGCCCGCCGCCCCCGCCGCCGACGCGCAAACCGAAGACCGCAAGCGCGCCGCCATCGAATCCGCGCTGGCCCGTGCCCGTGCCCGCCGCAACGCCCCGCGCCCATGAACGCCGCCAAACGCCGAGAAATCTTTGCCCGCCTGCAAGCGGCCAACCCGGAGCCCACCACCGAACTCGAGTACGACACCCCCTTCCAACTGTTGATCGCGGTGCTGCTGTCGGCGCAGGCCACCGACAAGTCGGTGAACATCGCCACCCGCAAGTTCTTTCCGCAATACGGCACCCCCCAGGCCCTGGTGGCGCTGGGCGAGGAAGGCCTGTCCGATTACATCAAGACCATCGGCCTGTACCGCACCAAGGCCAAGAACGCCATCGCCACCTGCCGCATCCTGATCGAACAGCACGGCGGCGAAGTGCCGCAGACGCGCGAGGCGCTGGAGGCGCTGCCCGGCGTCGGCCGCAAGACCGCCAACGTGGTGCTGAACACGGCCTTCGGCCAGCCGACCATGGCGGTCGATACGCACATCTTCCGGGTCTCGAACCGCACCGGCCTGGCGCCAGGCAAGAACGTGCTGGAAGTCGAACTGAAGCTGGAGAAATTCGTGCCGCGCGAGTATCTGCAGGACGCGCATCACTGGCTGATCCTGCACGGCCGCTATGTATGCGTGGCACGCAAACCGAAATGCCCGCAATGCGGCATTTCCGATCTCTGCGAATACAAAGATAAAACCCCCGCTTGAGAGGCTCGCCGCCCCTTTCGCGAACCCGCCGGATATTCGTTCGCGCAGTTGCAAAACCGGGTTTTCCCCGAGGCGGCGTTCAATGACGGATTGATGACCATCAATACGGTTTTGCTGCAACGCATCGGGTCCCGGCATAGGGTTTCGCCCAGTGGCCATGCGAATTGTCCGCCATTTGACAATTCACCTTTCCGCACCGCAAAACCTATGACAAACCCTCATGGAATTTTGATTCGGAGGTGCGCATACTCGCCGGCAACTCTTATAGAAAACCGTGGTGTTTCCATGATTTTCAATACCCCGCGGGGGCTCAGCGCATGACGCCGGGCAGGGTCCATATAAATACAACGCCGGTGCAGCGGACATGGACGACACGATCCTGGAGACAAAAGGCCTCACCAAGGAATTCCGCGGTTTCGTCGCGGTCAATGGGGTCGATTTGCGTATCAAGCGAGGCGAGATTCATGCCTTGATCGGGCCGAACGGCGCGGGCAAGACGACATGCTTCAACCTGCTGACCAAGTTTCTCTCTCCCACTTCGGGAACCATCAAGTTCAACGGCATCGACATCACTGGTGAGCGTCCGGCGCAGATCGCGCGGCGCGGCGTGATCCGCTCGTTCCAGATTTCGGCGGTGTTTCCGCACCTGACCGTGCTGGAGAACGTGCGCATCGGCCTGCAGCGCAAGACCGGGCTGTCGTTCCACTTCTGGCAGAGCACCAAACGCCTGGCCGCCCTGGACGAACCGGCGCGCGCCCTGCTCGAACAGGTCGACCTGGGCGCCTTCGCCAACGAGACCACCGTGAACCTGCCATATGGCCGCAAGCGCGCGCTGGAGATCGCCACCACGCTGGCGATGGAACCCGAGCTGATGCTGCTGGACGAGCCCACGCAAGGCATGGGCCACGAGGACGTGGACCGCGTCACGCAACTGATCAAGCGCGTCAGCGCCGGCCGCACCATCCTGATGGTGGAGCACAACATGAACGTCGTGTCCTCGATTGCCAACACCATCACCGTGCTCGCGCGCGGCGCCGTGCTGGCCGAGGGCACCTACGCCGAAGTGTCCCGCCATCCCGCCGTGATGCAGGCCTACATGGGCACCACCGACGGCGAACTCCAAGGAGCGCACGCATGAGCACCCCGGCACTGGAAATCTCGGGCCTGCAGGCCTGGTACGGGGAATCGCATATCCTGCATGGCGTGGATATGCGCGTGGGGCAAGGCGAGGTCGTCACGCTGCTGGGCCGCAACGGCGCCGGCCGCACCACCACGCTGCGCGCCATCCTCGGCCTGACCGGCTCGCGCAAGGGCTCGGTGCGCATCCATGGTACCGAAGCCATCGACCTGCCGACCTACAAGATCGCCCACCTGGGCGTGGGCTACTGCCCCGAGGAACGCGGCATCTTCGCCAGCCTGTCGTGCGAAGAGAACCTGCTGCTGCCCCCCGTGGTCGGCTCGCTCGGCGGCGGCATGTCGCTGGCCGAAATCTACGACATGTTCCCCAACCTGCAGGAACGCCGGCATTCGCCCGGCACGCGACTGTCGGGCGGTGAACAACAGATGCTGGCGGTGGCGCGCATCCTGCGCACCGGCGCCAACCTGCTGCTGCTGGACGAGATCTCCGAAGGCCTGGCGCCCGTCATCGTGCAGGCGCTGGCCCGCATGATCACCGCGCTCAAGCAGCGCGGTTACACCATCGTCATGGTGGAACAGAATTTCCGCTTCGCCGCGCCGCTGGCCGATCGCTTCTACGTCATGGAGCATGGCCAGATCGTCGAGCATTTCGAAGCGTCCGAACTTTCAGAAAAACAGGACACGCTCAACGAATTGTTGGGCGTCTGAATAACCTGTCATCCGCCGGGTTCCCGGCATCCCATATACCAAAGGGAAGAGGAGTCATCCCATGAAGCTGCACACCATCACTGCTGCACTGGCCATGGCGGGCCTGGGATTCGCCGGGGCGACCGCCCAGGCACAAGGCATCTCCGACGATGTCATCCGCATCGGCTTCATCACCGACATGTCCGGCGTGTATTCCGACATCGACGGCAAGGCGGGCCTGGAAGCGGTCCGCATGGCGATCGAGGACTTCGGCGGCAACGTCAACGGCAAGAAGATCGAAGTGCTGTCGGCCGATCACCAGAACAAGGCCGACGTGGCGTCGGCCCGCGCGCGCGAATGGTTCGACCAGCAGAAGGTCGATGTCATCATCGCCGGCACCAACTCGGCCACCAGCCTGGCCATGGCGGCCGTGGCGGCTGAAAAGAAGAAGCCCTTCATCGCCATTGGCGCGGGCGCTTCCGACCTGACCAACGCCCAGTGCTCGCCGTACACCGTGCACTACGCCTACGACACCGTGGCGCTGGCGCGCGGCACCGGTTCGGCGGTGGTGAAGGATGGCGGCAAGAGCTGGTTCTTCCTGACCGCCGACTACGCCTTCGGCCACGCCCTCGAACGCGACACCATGGCCGTGGTCAAGGCCGCCGGCGGCGAGATCAAGGGCCAGGTGCGCGCTCCGCTGGGCGCCTCCGACTTCTCGTCGTTCCTGCTGCAGGCGCAGTCTTCCAAGGCACAGATCCTGGGCATGGCCAACGCCGGTGGCGACACCATCAACACCATCAAGGCCGCCAATGAATTCGGCGTCACCAAGACCATGAAGATGGCCGGCCTGCTGGTGTTCATCAACGACGTCCACTCGCTCGGCCTGGAAGCCACCAAGGGCATGTACCTGACCGACGGCTGGTACTGGGATCAATCCGACGCCTCGCGCGCCTGGTCCAAGAAATTCGAAGCCAAGGTGGGCCGCAAGCCGTCGATGCTGCAGGCTGGCGACTATTCGTCGGTCACGTTCTACCTGAACGGCGTGAAGGCCACCGGCACCGACGATGCCGACACGCTCATGAAGTGGATGAAGTCGAACAAGATCAACGACTTCTTCACCCAGGGCGGCTACGTGCGCGAAGACGGCCGCATGATCCACGACATGTACCTGATGCAGGTGAAGACGCCGGCCGAATCCAAGGGCCCGTGGGACTACTACAAGGTCGTGGCCACGCTGCCCGGCGACGAGGTCTACACCAAGCTGTCCGAGTCGACCTGCAAGCTGGTCAAGAAGTAATTCCCGTCGATGCGATCCCTTGATGCGACCCGGCCCGCGCGGCCGGGTCGCATCCTGAATTTGCCCGCTTCCCTTCGTACGCGCAGGATTTTCACAAGATGACTGATATTTTCGGCATCCCCATACAGGCCTTGTTCGGCCAGTTGCTGCTGGGACTGGTCAACGGTTCGTTCTACGCCATGCTGTCGCTCGGCCTGGCGGTTATCTTCGGACTGCTGAACGTCATCAACTTCGCGCACGGCGCGCTTTACATGCTGGGCGCCTTCCTGGCCTGGATGGGGCTGTCGTACCTGGGGTTGAATTACTGGGTCATGCTGATCCTGGCGCCGCTGGTGGTCGGGTTGTTCGGCATCATCATCGAAAAGCTGTTGCTCAGGCACCTCTACAAGCTTGACCACCTGTACGGCCTGCTGCTGACCTTCGGCTTGACGCTGCTCATCGAGGGCCTGTTCCGCAGCTTCTACGGGGTGTCGGGCCAGCCCTATCCGACGCCCGACGCCCTGCGCGGCGCCACCAACCTGGGCTTCATGGTGCTGCCGAACTACCGCGGCTGGGTGGTGGCGGCATCGGTGGTGGTGTGCCTGGCGACCTGGTTCGTGATCGAGCGCACCCGCCTCGGCGCCCTGCTGCGCGCCGGCACCGAGAACCCGCGACTGGTGGAAGCCTTCGGCGTCAACGTGCCGCGCATGATCACGCTGACCTACGGCTTCGGCGTGGCGCTGGCGGGCTTTGCCGGCGTGCTGGCGGCGCCGGTGCTGCAGATCTCGCCTCTGATGGGGTCCAACCTCATCATCGTGGTGTTCGCGGTGGTCGTGATCGGCGGCATGGGGTCCATCATGGGCGCCATCGTCACCGGCCTGGGCCTGGGCGTGATCGAGGGCCTGACCAAGGTGTTCTGGCCCGAAGCGTCCAGCACGGTCGTCTTCATCATCATGGCCATTGTCCTGTTGCTCCGCCCGGCCGGGCTGTTCGGAAAAGAGAAATGAATCGTCAATTCCTGGGCTATGCGGTCCTGGCCGTCGTGGTGGCCATTCTTCCCTTCGTCGGGGTGTATCCGATCTTCGCCATGAAGATCATGTGCTACGCCCTGTTCGCCTGCGCCTTCAACCTGCTGCTGGGCTTCACCGGCCTGCTGTCGTTCGGCCACGCCGCCTTCCTGGGCAGCGCCGCCTACGCCACCGGCCACGCGCTCAAGGTGTGGGGCGTGCCGACCGAGATCGGACTGCTGTTCGGCGTCGCGGTGGCCGCGCTGCTGGGCCTGGCGATGGGCGCGCTGGCGATCCGCCGCAGCGGCATCTACTTCGCCATGATCACGCTGGCGCTGGCGCAGATGGTGTTCTTCTTCTTCCTGCAGGCCAAGTTCACCGGCGGCGAAGACGGCCTGCAGAGCGTGCCGCGCGGCACGCTGCTGGGCATCATCGACCTGTCGAAAGACCTGAACCTGTACTACCTGGTGATGGGCGTGTTCATCATCGGCTACTTCATCATCTGGCGCACGGTGCATTCGCCGTTCGGCCAGGTGCTGCAGGCGCTGCGCGAGAACGAGCCGCGCGCGGTCTCGCTGGGCTACGACGTCGATCGCTTCAAGCTGCTGGCCTTCGTGCTGTCGGCCGCCATCGCCGGCCTGGCGGGCGCCACCAAGACGCTGGTGTTCGTGTCGGCCACGCTGTCCGACGCGACCTGGCAGATGTCGGGCCTGGTGATCCTGATGACGCTGATCGGCGGGCTCGGCACGCTGACCGGACCGATTCTCGGCGCGTTCATCGTGGTGCTGCTGGAGAACAAAGTGGGCGACTTCGGCCAGATGATGGCCAGCCTGACCGGCGTCGACTGGTTCCTGCGCCTGGGCGAGTCGGTCACCATCGTGATCGGCCTGATCTTCGTGATCTGCGTGCTGGCCTTCCGTCGCGGCATCGTCGGCGAGATCGGCGCGCTGATCGAGAAGCGGCGCGCCGCGCGCGCCTGATCCGCGCGGCCGCCAGCCGCATCGCCTGCCTGACCCTCGGGGCCGCTGAACGCGGCCCCGATTGCATGGGACCTTTACAATGACCGGCACGTAATCAGAAAGGTGCTCCATCATGCGCATGAAGCCTTTGCTCGCCGGCGCCCTGGCGCTGTCCGCCGCCCTGCTGGCGCCCGCCGCGGTCCACGCCGCCAAGCCGGTCTGCGAGGTCGACCGCCCGGTCCGTTTCAGCGGCCTGAACTGGGAATCCAACCTGGTGCTGGCCGGCATCGAGCGCTACGTGATGGAACACGGCTACGGCTGCAAGACCAGCGTCGAGATCGGCGAGACGCTGCCCATGCTGGCCGCCCTGCAGCGCGGCGACGTCGACGTCACGCCGGAGGTGTGGCCAGGGCAGATCGAGGTGGCCTGGAAGAAGGCGCTGGCCAGCGGCCGCGTGCAGGGCCTGGGGCATGTCTACGACGCCGGCGAAGGCTGGTACGTGCCGCGTTACACCGTGCAGCGCCATCCCGACTTGAAGTCGGCGGCGGACCTGGCGCGCTTCAAGCAGGTCTTCGCCGATCCGGAAGACCCGGGCCGCGGCCGCATCTACGGCTGCCCCGCCGGCTGGGCCTGCGGCACGCTGAACGACAACCTGTTGCGCGCGCTCGGCCTGGACCGCGACTACAGCCTTTTCGCGCCCGGTTCCGGCGCCGCGCAGAAGGCCGCCATCCTGTCGGCCTACAAGCGCAAGCGCGACATCGTCTTCTATTACTGGACGCCCACCGCGCTGGTCGGCGCGCTAGACTTGGTCAAGCTGGAACTGCCGGCCTTCGACCAGACCGCCTATACCTGCCTGACCGATCCCAAGTGCGCCAAGCCGGTGGCCACCGAGTTCAAGCCGAACCCCGTGGTGACGGGCGTGAACAGCGCTTTTGCCAAGGACGCGCCGCAGCTTGCCGCGTTCCTGGCCAAGCTCACCATTCCCAGCGACGCCATCGACGCCACGCTCGGTTGGCTCGAGAACGAAGGCAAGGAACCCGAGGAGGCCGCGCGCTACTTCCTCAAGCAGTACGGACCGGTCTGGCGGCAATGGATGCCGGCCGATGCGGCCGAACGGGTGCAGGCGGCGCTGGACAAGGAGTAAGCGGTCCGCGCCTCATGTATCCTGACGTTTCGGCGCCATTGTCGCGCCACCCGATACCCGCGAAGGAAACCCATCATGGATGCCTTGTTCTGGCACAACGGTCACTGGACCCCTGAAAACCCCAAACTGCTCGGCCCCGCCGACCACGCCTTCTGGATGGCCAGCATGGTCTTCGATGGCGCGCGCGCGTTCCGCGGCCTGACGCCCGACCTGGACCTGCATTGCCAGCGCGTGGTGCGCTCGGCCGAAAAGATGCTGATGAAGCCGCAGATCACCTGGCAGGAAATCCAGGCGCTGTGCCTGCAGGCGGTGGCCAAGTTCCCCGAGGGCAGCGAGCTCTACATCAAGCCGATGTTCTTCTGCGCCGACGGCTTCCTGCTGCCCGACGCCGACAAGACCCAGTTCGTGCTGCACGTGTTCAAGGTGCCGATGCCGGGCGACCAGGGCTTTGCCGCCTGCTTCTCCAGCTTCGCGCGTTCCTGGCCCAACATGGCGCCGACCGACGCCAAGGCCTCGTGCCTGTACCCCAACGGCCAGCGCGCCATCCGCGAGGCGATGGACAAGGGCTTCGACAACGCCATCATGCTGGACGGCGCCGGCAATGTCGCCGAGTTCGCCTCCAGCAACCTGTGGATCGCCAAGGACGGCGTGGTCTCGACCCCGGTGGACAACGGCACCTTCCTGAACGGCATCACGCGCCGCCGCGTGCTGGCGTTGCTCAAGGCCGACGGCGTCGAGGTGCAGGAACGCAGCCTGACGCGCGCCGACATCGAGGTCGCCGATGAAGTTTTCTCGTCCGGCAACTACGGCAAGGTGGTGCACGTGAACCGCGTCGAAGACCGCAAGCTGGAATACGGTCCGCTGGCGCGCCGCGCCCACAAGCTGTACATGGACTACGCCGAAAGCACCCGCAAGCAGTAAGCGCCCCGCGGCGCCATGGAATGCGCCGTCCCGACCGGGGCGGCGCCGCGTGACAAGGATACCCTGCAAGGACACCCAGCATGCAATCCCGACGCGAGTTCCTGCGCGGCGGCGCCGCGATCGCCGGCGCCGGCAGCGCCCTGGCGCTGCTGCCCGCCTCCATCCGCCGCGCATTGGCGATTCCCGCCAACCGCCGCAAGGGCACGATTGAAGACGTCGAACACATCGTCATCTTCATGCAGGAGAACCGGTCGTTCGACCACTACTTCGGTGGCCTCGCCGGGGTGCGCGGCTTCGGCGACCGCTTTCCGATCCCGGTGCCCGCCAGCCCCGACTTCGAACGCCGCACGGTCTGGGCGCAGTACAACGGCCGCCCCGACGAGGGCGCGCCGCGCAGCGTACTGCCATTCCGGCTCGACACCGGCGCGGACTACGAGGCCATGCGCGTGGCCAGCACCCCGCACACCTGGTCCAACGCCCAGGACGCCTGGGACGCCGGCCGCATGGGCCAGTGGCCGGCCGCCAAAAAGAACCATTCGATGGCGTACTACACCGAGGCGGACATGCCGTTCCAGTACGCCATGGCGCGCGCCTTCACCGTGTGCGACGCCTATCACTGTTCGTTCACCGGCGGCACCAACACCAACCGCCTGTTCGTCTGGACCGGCACCAACGACGGCCTGGGCCGCGGCCACGGCCCGGCGCTGGGCAACACCTACAACAAGCTGGGCGGCGGCGACCCCGCCGGCGCCTACACCTGGACCACCTATCCCGAGCGGCTGGAACGCGCCGGCATCCGCTGGCGCATCTACCAGGACATGGCGGACAACTACTCGCTCAATCCGACCGCGGGCTTCAAGGCCTACCGCGACGCCTACCACGGCGTGCCGGGCTCGCTGGCCGCGCTCAAGGACAAGGCGTTGACCACGCGCAGCCTGGACCAACTGCGCCAGGACGTGCGGGATGGCACGCTGCCGCAGGTGTCGTGGATCTGCGCCACCAAAGCCGGCTCCGAGCATCCCAGCCCTTCCAGCCCTGCGCAGGGCGCGGACTACACGGCAAGGGTGCTGGACGCGCTGACCGCCAATCCCGAGGTCTGGAGCAAGACCGTCCTGTTGCTGATGTTCGACGAGAACGACGGCTTTTTCGACCACATGCCGCCGCCGGCGCCTCCCTCGCGCGGCCCTGACGGCCGGCTGGCGGGCGCGTCCACCGTGGACACCGCCGGCGAATACCACGAGATCGTCACCGGCGCCGAAAAGGACGATACGGCCGCCCACCTGCACGGCGTCTACGGCCTGGGGCCGCGCGTGCCGATGTACGTGCTGTCGCCCTGGACCAAGGGTGGCTGGGTCAACTCGGAAGTGTTCGACCACACCTCGGTGCTGCGCTTCGTCGAGCGCCGCTTCGGGGTCGCCGAACCCAACATCTCGCCGTGGCGCCGCGCCGTCTGCGGCGACCTGACGTCGATCTTCGATTTCGCCACGCCCGACGAGGCCGACCTGACCCGTGGCCTGCCGGCCACCGCCACGCGCGCGGCCCAGGCCGCCGCGCTGTCGGGCACCGTCACCCCGCCCGCGCCCGCACGGCCCGCCCTGGCGCGGCAGGCGGCCGGCACCCGGCCGTCGCGCGCGCTGCCCTATGCGCTGTCGGTGCAGGCCAGCGCGGGCAAGGACAGCATCGCGCTGCGCATGGACAACAGCGGCGCCGCCGGCGCCGTGCTGCATGTGTACGACCGCCTGCGCCTGGAGGACGGCCCGCGCCGCTACACCCTCGAGGCCGGCAAGCATCTGGAAGCCAACTGGCCGGTGACGGGCAACGACGGCCGCTACGATCTTTGGCTGCTTGGCCCCAATGGCTTCCATCGTCATGTCGCGGGCCGGCTGCACGCGGACGCCGAGCCGCTGTCGGTCGAGGCCATCTGCGATGCCTCCGGGCCGACGCTGCGCCTGAAACTGCACAACCCGGGCGCATTGCCGCGCGGCTTCCAGGTCGAAGCCAACGCCTACGGCTACGCCGGCCACCACGAGCCGGCGCTGGCGCCCGGCGTCGGCGCCACCCTGGCCTGGAACCTGGCCGCCAGCGGCGGCTGGTACGACTTCAGCGTGCGCGCCGACGACGCGCCCGGCTTCCTGCGCCGCCTGGCAGGACGCATCGAAACCGGCGCTCCCTCCACCTCCGACCCCGCGATGGGCCAGGAATTGATTCTGCATTGGACGCTGCCGGCATGAAACCGCCCGCCCCTTACGAGAACGCCGTGACCTTCCAGTTCGGCGATTCGCCCGAGCTGGCCGATGAATTGCTGGCATTGGTGTTGTCGGGCGCCAAGACCGCGACCTGCGGCGCGCTGCGCGACTTCGGCGAGAAGGAACCGGTGCCCGAGCCGGGCCGGCGCGACGTGGTGCTGGATGGCCGCCGCCGTCCAGCCTGCGCCATCGAGACGATCAGCATCGTGATCCAGCGCTTCGACGAAGTGGACGAAGCCTTCGCCGTGGCCGAGGGTGAAGGCCCCTACGACGTCTGGCGCACCGGACACATCGCCTATTTCGACCGCAATGGCGGCTACGCGCCAGACATGCTGCTGGTGTGCGAGCGCTTCCGGGTGGTCGAGGTGTTCAAGCGCGAGGCGGACTGACACGTCCGCCTCGCGGCGGAGATCAGGCCTCGGCCTGCTCCGCGCCCTTGCCCAGGCCGAGATAGCTCTCGATCACCTTGGGATCGCCGGCCAGCTCGCGCGCCGGACCATGCAGGATGACTTCGCCGGTCTCGAGCACGTAGCCGTAGTCGGCCACCTGCAGCGCCGCGCGCGCGTTCTGTTCCACCAGCAGGATCGCCACGCCGGTCTCGCGCAGGCGCGCGATGATGTGGAAGATCTCGCGCACGATGCGCGGCGCCAGGCCCAGGCTGGGCTCGTCCAGCATCAGCAGCGCCGGCTTGGCCATCAGCGCGCGGCCGACCGCCAGCATCTGGCGCTCGCCGCCCGAGAGCGTGCCGGCCTGCTGGGCGCGGCGTTCGCGCAGGCGCGGGAACAGGTCGAAGACTTCGTTGAGCGTGTCGCGCCAGCCGCTTTCGCGGGCGCGGTAGCGGCGGAAACCGCCCAGCAGCAGGTTGTCTTCGACCGACATGCTGCCGAACAGCTCGCGCCGCTCGGGCACCAGCGACATGCCGGCGGCGACGCGGCGCTCGACCGGCCAGCTCGACACATCGGTGCCCGCGTATTGCACGGAGCCGGCCGCGTGGCCGGTCTGCGGCAGCGAGCCCATCATGGCGTTCAGCATGGTCGACTTGCCGGCGCCGTTGGCGCCGATCACGGTGACGATGCTGCCGGCCGGAACCGTCAGCGTGGCGCCGGCCAGCGCGCCGACCTTGCCGTAGCGGGCCGACAGGTTGCTGACTTCAAGAACGGGTTTGGACGTCGTCATTGCACGCCTCCCGCGGACACCGGCTTGGCTTGGTCGGCTTCGGGCAGGTCGTCGTCGATGCCGCCCAGGTAGGCTTCCAGCACCGCCGGGTTCTGTTGCACCTCGGCCGGCACGCCTTCGGCCAGCTTGGTGCCGAAATCCATCACCACCAGGTGGTTGGTCAGGCGCATCACAAAATCCATGTCGTGTTCCACCAGCAGAATGCTCATGCCCTCGGCGCGCAACTGTTCCAGCACGCGCGCCAGGTCCTGCTTTTCCTTGTAGCGCAGGCCGGCGGCCGGCTCGTCCAGCAACAGCAGCACCGGATCGCTGGCCAGGGCCCGCGCGATTTCCAGGATGCGTTGCTGGCCCAGCGCCAGGTTGCCCGCTTGTTCGTACAGGTATTCGCCCAGGCCGACGCGCTTGATCTGCTCGGCGGCCTCGTGCAGCAGTTGCGCCTCGCGTGCGCGGTCGGTGTGCAGGGCGCCCGCCCACACGCCCACGTCGGAACGCAGGTGCGCGCCCAGCGCGACGTTTTCCAGCACCGTCATGCCCGGCAGCAACTGCACGTGCTGGAAGGTGCGGCCCACGCCCAGCTTGGCGATCTCGCGCGCCGAACGGCTGTCGATGCGCTCGCCCATGAAGGTGACCTTGCCGCGCGTCACCGGCAGCACGCCGCTGATCAGGTTGAAGGTGGTGCTCTTGCCGGCGCCATTGGGGCCGATCAGGCCCATGATCTCGCCGGAGCGGACCTTGAAGCTGATGTCGTTGACGGCGACCAGGCCGCCGAATTCCTTGCGGATGGCATCCACTTCCAGCACCACCTGCCCGGCCTGCGGCCGCGCGCGCAGCGGCAGCGCCGGCGCCGGCTTGGGCGGCGCCAGGTTGCGGCGCGAGCCATCGGCGCCGGTGAGGCTGCCCCACCAGCCCGCCAGGATCGGCCAGAGGCCGTTGCGGGCGTATTGCAGCATCAGGATCAGCAGCACGCCGAAGACAATCATCTCGAAGTTGGCGTTGGTGTCCAGCAGCTTGGGCAGCAGGTTCTGCAACTGGTCCTTCAGCACCAGGATGACGCTGGAGCCGAGCAGCGCGCCCCAGACGTAGCCGGCGCCGCCGACCACGGCCATGAACAGGTACTCGATGCCGTAGTTGATGCCGAACGGGCTGGGGCTGACGGCGCGCTGCATGTGCGCGTAGAGCCAGCCCGAGACGCAGGCCAGCAGCGCGGCCCAGACGAAGATCACGACCTTGTAGGCGGCCGTGTTAACGCCCATCGACTCGGCCATGCCGGCGCCGCTCTTGAGCGCGCGGATGGCGCGGCCCGGACGCGAGTTCAACAGGTTGCGGGTCGCCCACAGCGCCAGCAGCACGAACACCCAGATCAGGTAGTAGATGTGGCGGCCGCTGGCCAGCGACATGCCGAAGATGCTGATGGGCTCGATGCCGGCGATGCCGTCATGCTTGCCCAGCCAGTCCAGGTTGCCGAACAGGAAGTACAGCGACAGGCCCCAGGCGATGGTGCCCAGCGGCAGATAGTGCCCCGACAGACGCAGCGTGATCGCGCCCAGCAGGTACGCCACCACGGCGGTCAGGATCAGGCCGGCGGGCAGCGCCAGCCAGGGCGACACGTCGTATTGCGTGGTCAGATAGGCGGTGGTGTACGCGCCCAGGCCGACGAACGCGGCCTGGCCGAACGAGGTCAGGCCGCCGACGCCGGTCAGCAGCACCAGCCCCAGCACCACCAGGCTGGCCAGCCCGATGTAGTTCAGTTGCGTCACCCAGAACTCGGGCGTGACCGGCAAGAGCGGCAGCCCCGCCAGGACGACGATGAAGACGACAAGCAGAATGCGGTTCATGGCGTTTACTCCTCTTCGTCCACGTGATGGGTGCTGAACGAACGCCAGACCAGAACCGGGATAATCAAGGTGAAGACGATCACTTCCTTGTAGGCGCTGGCCCAGAAGGACGAGAACGATTCCAGCACGCCCACCAGCAGCGAGCCGGCGGCCGCCACGGGGTAGCTGGCCAAACCGCCGATGATGGCGCCGACAAAGCCCTTCAGGCCGATCAGGAAGCCCGTGTCGTAGTAGACCGTGGTGATGGGCGCGATCAGCATGCCGGACATGGCGCCGATGGCGGTGGCCAGCGTGAAGGTCAGGCTGCCCGACATGGTGGTGCTGATGCCCACCAGGCGCGCGCCGCGGCGGTTGACGGCGGTGGCGCGCAGCGCGCGGCCGTACAGCGTCTTGCCGAAGAACAGCCACAGCGCGATGATCAGCAGCGCGCAGGTCGCGACCACGAACAGGCTCTGCGCCGACCAGGTGGTGAAGCCCAGGTCGACCTGGCCGCTCACGAACGCGGGCGTGCGCCAGCCTTCGGCGCCGAAGAACACCAGGGCCAGGCCGGTCAGCGCGAAGTGCACCGCCACCGACACGATCAGCAGCACCAGCACGGTGGCCTCGGCCAGCGGCTGGTAGACGATGCGATAGACCATCGGGCCCATCGGGATCACCAGCAGCAGCGTCAGCAGCATGTTGAGCCACAGCGAATTGCCTGCGGCGGTATAAGTGGTCGTCAGCCACAGCAACGCGAGCGGCACGACGAGACAGGTCAACACGGCCTTGGGCAGGCCAGCCGCGCTGCGGGTCCGCAGCGCGCGCAGCAGCTCGAGCGCCAGGCACACCACGCCCAGCAGCGGCAGGAGATAGGCGGTGCCGGGCACCTTGCCGTCCACCAGCATCGCGAGCGTCAGGGCGCCGAACGCCACGAACTCGCCCTGGGGAATGAAAATGACGCGCGTAACGGCGAACACCAGCACCAGCGCCATGCCCAGCAGGGCATAGATGGCGCCGTTGACGATACCGTCTTGCAGCAGAATCAGCGCAATTGAGGAATCCATCTAACAACCTTATTGATTCTTGGTGTTCCGACCCCGCCCGGAACACTGATACGACACACCGGCCGGAGAGGCCGGTGCGAAGCATGGGGCGCCCGCAAGGGGCGCCCTTGGATCGGGCAATCCAGGGAGATTACAGGCCGGGCTGGTAGACCCACTTGCCGCCTTCGACCTTGACGATGACGCGCGAACGCTCGTCGAAGCCGGCGTGGTCCGTCGGCGACATGTTGAACACGCCTTGCGAGGCGGCCAGGTCCTTGACGTTTTCCAGGGCGTCGCGCATGGCGGCGCGGAATTCCGGCGTGCCCGGCTTGGCGCCGGTCTTCAGGGCCGCGGGCAAGGCCGCCACCACCAATTGGCCGGCATCCCACATGTGGCCGCCAAAGGTGTTGGTCGAGCCGGCGCCGTTTGCCTTCTCGTAGGTCTCGACGTAGGCCAGCGCCGACTTCTTGACCGGGTTGCTGTCGGGCAGCTGGGCCGCGACCAGCAGCGGGCCGGCGGGCAGGTACATGCCGTCGCAGTCCTTGCCGCAGACGCGCAGCACGTCGTTGTTGGCGGCGCCGTGGGTCTGGTAGATGGTGCCGCCGTAGTTGCGGGCCTTCAGTTCCTTTTGCGGCAGCGCGGACGGGGTGCCGGCGCCGGCGATCAGGATGGCGTCGGGCTTGGCGCCGATCAGCTTGAGCACCTGGCCCGTGACGCTGGTGTCGGTGCGGCTGTATTTTTCGATGGAGACGATCTCGATGCCCTTGGCCTTGGCGGCCTTCTGCATCACGTCCAGCCAGCCGTCGCCGTAAGCGTCGGCAAAGCCGATGAAGCCCAGCGTCTTGACCTTGGACTTGGACATGGCGTCGGCCAGCGCGCCGGCCATCAGGGCGTCGTTCTGCGGGGTCTTGAAGACCCAGCGGCGCTTGTCGTCCACGGGTTCGACGATCTTGGCGCTGGCGGCCACGCTGATCATCGGCACCTTGGCTTCGGCGGCCACGTCCACCATGGCCAGCGAGCCCGGCGTGACCGACGTGCCGATCAGCACGTCGACCTTGTCGTCGGACGCCAGCTTGCGCGAGTTCTTGACGGCTTGGGTCGTGTCGGTGGCGTCGTCCAGGACGATCCACTCGATCTTCTGGCCCGCCACTTCCTTGGGCAGCAGCGCGACCGTGTTGCGCTCGGGGATGCCCAGCGATGCGGCGGGGCCGGTGCTGGACACCGTCACACCCACCTTGACCTGGGCGCTGGCCAGCAGCGGCAGGGTCAGGGCAACGGCGGCGGCGGCCGCGGACAAGCCGAAGTGCTTGCGCATGTTTTGTCTCCTGTGGTGGCTCTTTTTTTGCCCCGGACGAGGCGGAAGCGAGCCTAGTTAAAGTTATACAGAAAAAAATATTATAGGGTTAAAACAGTATCAGATGACTTCGCGCAACTACGGTAAATCCCTGACGTGCTACAGAAACCACAATTCAGCAAACGCATTCGTTAATGGCGAACTTGTACTTGAAAGGCTCGCGGGCGTCAGTTGGGGGATTCCCTTGGACATGGCCCGCCGGCGCGACGTTCAGCGGCCGCGCATCGGCCACACCCGTTCGACCCGCGTCGCCACCCACGCCGCCAGCGCGGCCTTGATCAGGTCGCCCGGCACGAATACCGCCACCGCCACCGCGGCCTTGGCCAGCCCCATCTTGGTGACCGTCGCCAGCCATGGCACGCCGAACGCATAGACCACCACGATGCCGCCGAGGACGCAGGCGATGGCGCAGCCGGCCAGTTGGCCGCCGAATCCCGCCGCCCTGCCCGTCAGGCGACGCGCAAGCCAGCCGGTCACGAACGCGCCCGCCACCAGCCCCACCAGGAAGCCGCCGGTCGGCCCGAAGAACGCGCCCAGGCCGCCGCGCCCGCCCGGCAGCACCGGCAGGCCGATGGCCGCCAACGCCAGATACAGCAGGCAGGCGAGCGCGCCGCGCCCGGGCCCCAGCATGGCGCCGGCCAGCATCGCGCCCAGTGTCTGCAGCGTGATCGGCACCGGAATGCCCGGCAGCGGGATCGGCGGAATCAGGCTCAGCACCACGATCAGCGCGGCGAACAGTGCCACCAGCACGGTGTTATTGGATTTCATGGCAATGCCCTTTCTATCTAGTGGGACAGGGAATCAGGGATGAGGTTGGACAGTCACACGCTGCGGGCGTCGATGGCCTCGGCCACTTCCTGCGCGCGCTTCAACGTCAGCACCACCAGCGGCACGATCAGCGCCACCGGGTTGGCACCCAGTCCGCGCGCCGCCTGGGCCTCGCGGATCTCGTGGAAATTGCGCCAGATCTCCGGCACGAAGCGCAACGCCAGCGCCAACGCCAGCGACACCTTGCCGGCGTCCAGCAGGCCGACGCGCTGCAACGGCATCAGCACCCGTTCACACACGGCGATCAGGTCCGAACTGCGGGTCGACAGCGTCACCGCCAGTGCCAGGCCGACCATCGCCGCGATGCGCAAGAGCACCGTCAACGCCTCGCGCCAGCCCTGGAACCAGGCCGTGAAGGCGCCGACGGCCAGCAACACCCAGACCAGGCCGCGCACCTGGCGCCAGACGCCGCCGGGCGTGGCGCCGGCGCACCACAGCAGCAGGCCGGCGACCGCGCAGGCGCCCGCCAGGAGGGCGGGATCGCGCACCAGGAACAATCCGGCGCCGGCCGCGGCCAGCGCCAGCAGCTTCAGGCCGGCGGGCAGCCGGTGCAGTGGCGAGTCGCCGGGAATATATAGGGGTTCGATCACGCGCAGTGATTCCGGTACCAGCGCAGCGCGGCGGCCGGCTCGTCGTCGGCGGCGATGGTGCCATCCTGGATCACCAGCACCCGCTCGAAATCTTCCAGCAGCGCCAGGTCGTGGCTGACCACGATCGCGTCCTGCGGCATGGCGGCGATGGCGTCGCGCACCCGATTGCGGTTGCGCAGGTCGAGCTGGGTGGTGGGTTCGTCGAACACCACCAGCCCGGGCCGCATCACCAGCACCGCCGCCAGCGCCACCAACTGGCGCTCGCCGCCGGACAGCGTGTGGCTGGTGCGATCCGCCAGGTGCGCCACGCCCAGGGCGCCCAGCGCGGCCTCGATGCGGGCCTCGCGTTGCGCGCGGTCGGGCTCAAGGTGCTTCAGGCCGAACGCCAGGTCCTCGCGCACGATCGGAAAAACGATCTGGTTCTCGGGGTTCTGGAACACGAAACCCACCTGGCGGCGCACCGCCTTCAGTTCATGCCGGGTGTCCAGGCCGCCGACGCGCACGCTGCCGGAGGTCGGCAGCACCAGCCCGTTGACCAGCCGCGCCAGCGTGCTCTTGCCGGCGCCGTTGGGGCCGACGATGCCGACCCGGCGTCCGCCCAGCGCCACGCTCACCCCGCGCAACACTTCCGCCTGGGGCGTCGATACAATCGCCTGGTCAAACTCGATTAACATGGGGCGGGATTATGCCCGAACCATTTCGGGCATCGGGACTCCAAGAGCTGATATGGACAAAGTACGCAAAACCGACGCCGAATGGCGGGCCCAGTTGTCCCCGGAAGAATACGTCGTCACCCGCCAAAAGGGTACCGAACGCGCGTTCACCGGGCGCTACTGGAATACCTTCACCCCGGGCATCTACCGCTGCGTGGGCTGTGGCACGGCGCTGTTCGCGTCGGACACCAAGTTCGACGCCGGCTGTGGCTGGCCCAGCTATTTCCAGGCGCTCGACCCGGAACTGGTGCGCGAGGAGCGCGACACCTCGCATGGCATGGTGCGCACCGAGGTGCTGTGCAACGTCTGCGATTCGCACCTGGGCCACGTCTTCCCCGACGGCCCCGAGCCCACCGGCCTGCGCTACTGCATCAATTCCCTGTCGATGACGTTCGAACCCATAGAAGAATGAAGAAGTTCCTGTTCGACCTCTTTCCGCTGTTTCTTTTCTTCCTGGCCTACCGCTTCACGGATATCTTCGTGGCGACCGGCGTGGCCATGGCGGCGGCGGTGCTGCAGATCGTCTGGCTCAAGGTCACCGGCCGGCCGACCGAAGCCATGCACTGGATCAACCTGACCGTGATCCTGGTGTTCGGCGGCGCCACCATCTGGCTGCACAGCGACGTCTTCATCAAATGGAAGCCGACGGTGCTGTACTGGCTGTTCGGTGGCGCGCTGGTGTTCGCCCGCCTGCTGTTCGGCCGCAACCTGATCCGCCGCCTCATGGAAAAACAGATCCAGCTTCCAGACGCTGCCTGGGACAAGCTCAATCTGATCTGGGCTGGTTTTTTCCTGTTCGCCGGCGCCATCAATCTCTACGTGGCGTTTTCGGGGCATTTCACCGAATCCCAGTGGGTCAGCTTCAAGGCCTTCGGCCTGATGGGCCTGATGATCGTCTTCGTCATCGGCCAGTCCCTCTGGCTGGGCAAGCATATCCAGGCTGACGACACCACCCCGCCCAAGGCCTGACGCCGCGGCGCCGAGGCATCTTTCCCCACACGGCGCGCCCCCGGCGCGCCGGAACTTTACGATCGACCCCATGTCAGAGACCACCGACCGCATCACCCTGATCCGGGAGCGCCTGGCCATCCTGGAACCGGTTTCCCTCGAGATCCAGGACGAATCGCATTTGCATGCCGGTCACGAAGGCAGTAAAAACGGCGCCGGCCATTATCGCGTGCACATCGTGGCGCCCTGTTTTGCAGGACTGAACCCCGTGGCGCGACATCGGCTGGTGTATCATCATTTGCAAGATTTGATCCCCTATCCGATTCATGCGCTTGCGCTAGACGCCCAGGCTCCCAAATAGAAAGTAAAAGGATATTCATGAAACGCATCGTCATGCTGGCCGCCGCCTGCGTCATCGCCGTGCCCGCTTTTGCCCAGAACGTCGCCACCGTCAACGGCAAGGCCATTCCGCAGAAGAGCCTGGATCAATTCGTCAAGCTGCTGGTCAGCCAGGGCGCCACCGATTCGCCCCAGTTGCGTGAACAGGTCAAGCAGGAAATGATCAACCGCCAGGTCTTCGTGCAAGCGGCCGAAGCCGGCGGCATCGCCAAGCAGGCCGACGTCCAGACCGAAATCGAACTGGCCCGCCAGGGCATCCTGGTCCGCGCCCTGATGGCCGACTACCTGGCCAAGCACCCGGTGTCGGACGCCAAGGTCACGGCTGAATACGAGAAGATCAAGAAAGAACAGGCCGGCAAGATGGAATACAAGGTCCGTCACATCCTGGTCGAAGACGAAAAAACCGCCAACGACCTGCTGGCCCAGTTGAAGAGCAACAAGGGCAAGTTCGACGACCTGGCCAAGAAGAACTCCAAGGATCCCGGCAGCGCCGAAAAGGGTGGCGACCTGGGTTGGGCCCCTCCCACCAACTACGTCCAGCCGTTCGCCCAGGCCGTGACCCAGCTCAAGAAGGGCCAACTGGTCGACAAGCCGGTGCAGACCCAGTTCGGCTGGCACATCATCATGGTCGACGACACCCGCCCGGTCGAATTCCCGCCGCTGGACCAGGTCCGTCCGCAACTGGAAGAAATGCTGCGCCAGCAAACCCTGGCCGACTACCAGAAGGAACTGCGCGAAAAGGCCAAGATCCAGTAAATCTGGCGTCTTCCGTCTTCCCCCGAAAGAACTGCCCGCCCTGCGCGGGCAGTTTTTTTTCCGGCAGATGTCGACATGGCATCGTGGCGACCGGGCCGGAAATGAAAACAGGCCGTGCGCCAAGGGCGGGCGGCCTGTTTGACAGAGCGGGGGAACGGGCCGGCGCGCGGCCCCGGCGCGATCAGGACACGCCCAGCAACGCCTTCAGCGCATCCTCATCCAACACCGTAACGCCCAATTCCTGGGCCTTGGTGAGCTTGCTGCCGGCGTCTTCGCCCGCCACCAGATAGGCGGTCTTCTTGGACACGGAGCCGCTGACCTTGCCGCCCGCGGCCTGGATGCGCATGGACGCTTCCTCGCGGGTCCAATTGGGCAGCGTGCCGGTCAGCACGAAGGTCTTGCCTGCCAGCGTGGTGTCCTGCGGCACGGCTTCGGCCACCGGATGCACTCCCTGCGCCTTGAGCTGGTCGATGACGTCACGGTTGTGCTGCTCGGCAAAAAAGCGGCGGATCGAACCCGCCACCACCGGCCCCACGTCAGGCACCGAGGACAGCGCATCCTCATCGGCATCCATGATGGCTTCGATGCTGCCAAAATGCCGCGCGACGTCGCGCGCCGTGGTCTCGCCAACGTGGCGGATGCCCAGCGCGAACAGCAGGCGTCCCAGCGCCGGCGCGCGGGCCTTGTCGATGGCCTCGACCAGATTGTCGGCCGACTTCTGGCCCATGCGGTCCAGCCCCACCAGCTCGAGCGGACGCAGGCTGAACAGGTCGGCCAGCGACTTGACGCGGCCGCTGTCCACCAGTTGTTCCACCAGTTTCTCGCCCAGGCCCTCGATGTCGAGCGCCTTGCGGCTGGCGGCATGCCACAGGGTCTGCTTGCGCTGCGCGGCGCAGAACAGGCCGCCGGTGCAGCGGGCGATGGTCTCATCCTCCAGGCGCTCGATCGCCGAGCCACAGACCGGGCAGGCCTTGGGCATGACGAACTCGCGCGCGTCGGCGGGACGTTTTTCGAGCACGGCCCCCACCACCTCCGGGATGACGTCGCCCGCGCGCCGCACGATGACGGTGTCACCGATGCGCACGTCCTTGCGGCGGATCTCGTCTTCGTTGTGCAGCGTGGCGTTGGTGACGGTCACGCCGCCGACGAACACCGGCTTGAGCCGCGCCACCGGCGTGATCGCGCCGGTGCGGCCGACCTGCACCTCGATGTCCAACAGCGTGGTGGTGGCCTCTTCGGCCGGAAATTTATGCGCCAGGGCGAAGCGCGGCGCCCGCGCCACGAAACCCAGCAACTTCTGCGCCGGCAGCGAATCCACCTTGTAGACCACACCGTCGATGTCGTAGGGCAGCTCGGGGCGCAAGGCGCCGACCTTGGCGTAGAAGGCCATCAGGCCCTCGGCGCCGGTGGCGCGATGGTTGTGCTTGACGTTGACGGGCAGGCCGAGCGCGGCCAACCAATCGAGCATGGCGCCGTGCGATTTCTCGGGCAAGGTGGCGGCGGCCTCCGCCGCGCCGGCCGGCGCCTCGTCGAACAGGCCGCTCTGGCTGCCCGGCAGGCCCTGCACCTCGCCCCAGCCGTAGGCGAAAAAGCGCAGCGGCCGCTTGGCGGTGATGCGCGGGTCGAGCTGGCGCAGGCTGCCAGCCGCCGCGTTGCGCGGGTTGACGAAGACTTTTTCGTCGCGCTTGGCCTGCGCCGCGTTGAGCTTCTCGAAATCGGCGCGGTTCATCAGCACTTCGCCGCGGACTTCCAGCACCTTGGGCGCCGGACCGCTCAACTGCAGCGGGATCGCCTTGATCGTGCGGATGTTGGAAGTGACGTCCTCGCCCGTCTGGCCGTCGCCCCGCGTGGCTGCCTGGACCAGCCGGCCGTCCTCGTAGCGCAGGCTGATCGCCAGGCCGTCGAGCTTCAATTCACAGAAATATTCCGCCTGCTGCGCCGGGCCCAGCAGGCCGGCGCCGCGCAGCGTGTCGGTAACGCGGCGGTCGAACGCCACCACGTCCTCTTCGTCGAAGGCATTGCCCAGCGACAGCATCGGCACCGCATGGCGCACGCTGCCGAAGGCCGAGACCGGCGCCGCGCCGACCCGCTGCGTGGGCGATTCGGGCGTGACCAGTTCCGGATGCGCGGCTTCCAGGTCCTGCAGCTCTCGCATCAGCCGGTCGTACTCGGCATCCGAGATCGACGGGTCGTCGTAGACGTAATAGCGGACGTTGTGCTGCTCGATTTCCGCGCGCAGGCGCGCCGCGGTTTCCGCCGCGGGGGTCCCTCCGGCCTTGCTCATTATGCAAACACCCGCTGCGCGCGCTCGCTGCCTGCGGGCAGGCCGGCCTGCTCCAACTGGCCGAACAGCACCTGCAGCCGTTCGTCGATGACGCTTTCCGAGCCATCGGCCAGGGGCTTGCCCTGGTCATCGACCAGATCGGCGCGCAGGCGGGCGGCGAGCTCGCGGCCCACGTCGACCATGCGGCCAAAGGCGCGGCTGTCGGCCGGGCTGCAAGGCACATCGAGCAACAGGTACAGGCGCTCGATACCGCCCATGCCGGCGTCGAAGGCGGCGCCGTCGGCGCGCGCCAGGGTGAAGCGGGCCACGCCATTCTCCGCCGGCCAGGCCAGACGGTTGCCATCGGCGACGAAGCCGGCGTCGCGGGCGACGCTCAGCACCTCGGCAGCAGGCTGGGCGGCGCCCAGCAGCAACGTCAGGCCAACCTGGGTATCCAGCGCGGCGCAGGTATCGTCCAGGCGCGCGGCCTGTTCCAGCACGGCTTGCTGGTCGGGGCCTTCGATGGTGGCGTCGAAGCGCTCGGCCATGTCCTGGGCGCGGGCCCATGCCTGCGACCATTCGATCGCGGTCAGGGGACCGCTGCGGTTGGCCAGCAGCACGGCAAGCTGCATCGAGGCATAAGACTCCCCGCTGTGCACGCGCGCGCGGTGACGGCGCTGGTCGGTCTCGGCGAACACGCGCATGGGCTTGCGGCCCACCTGGCGCAGGCTCTGCATGTAGGGCAGCAGGTCGGCGCCGCGCACCGGCTCGGCGAAGTTGATCTCGATGACCACCTCGCAGGCGGGATCGGGTTCCTCGGTGTCATCGGCATCGCTGCCCGGGTCGACCGGCCGCGGCTGCTCGGGGTGCGCCTTGGGGGCGTCGCCCATGCCCGGCTCGCGGCGCACCGGCGCGCCGCCCGCGGCGTTGGCCGCCCCCGCCCCCAGCAGCGGATCCTGCTCGGAGGTGGGGAAATGGCTTTGCATCTTGCGGCGGACGCGGCGGTCCTGCCACCAGTTGAAGCCCAGCACCAGCAGTATCAGCAAGACGCCCAGGGCAATCAGCCCGATCTGCAAATCACTCATGTGTAAATCCCGCGCCATGAAGCCGGCGCCATTCTGAATATTGGGTTTATGCCGCTTCGGAGGCCATCATCTGGACGGCCGAATCTATGTCTACCGCAACGATACGCGAAACCCCCTGCTCTTGCATGGTGACGCCGATCAGTTGCTTGGCCATCTGCATCGCGATCTTGTTGTGCGAGATGAACAGGAACTGGGTCTGCTCGCTCATGTTGGCGACCAGGTTGGCGTAGCGCTCGGTGTTGGCGTCGTCCAGCGGCGCGTCCACCTCATCCAGCAGGCAGAACGGCGCGGGGTTCAGCTTGAACAGCGCGAACACCAGCGCGGTGGCGGTCAACGCCTTTTCGCCGCCCGACAGCAGGTGGATGGTGCTGTTGCGCTTGCCCGGCGGCTGCGCCATGACCTGCACGCCGGCGTCGAGGATTTCCTCGCCGGTCATGGTCAGCTTGGCTTCGCCGCCCCCGAACAGCTTGGGGAACAGCTCGCCGAAGTGGCCGTTGACGACGTTGAAGGTCTCTTGCAGCAGGTCGCGCGTTTCGCGGTCGATCTTGCGGATCGCGTCTTCCAGGGTCTCGATGGCGGTCATGAGGTCCTGGTGTTGATCGTCCAGGAAGCCCTTGCGCTCGCGCGAGGTGTTCAGTTCGTCCAGCGCGGCCAGGTTGACCGAGCCCAGCGCTTCGATCTGGCGCGAGATGCGAGTGACTTCCGATTGCAGCCAGCTCGCGCGGCGCCATTCGTCGGGCTGGTTGGCCAGGTCCTGGGCCAGGGCTTCGCGGTCGACCTCGCGGGCGTTGAGCTGTTCGGTGAATTGCTCCTCGGCCAGGCGCGCCGCCTGCTCCTGCAACTGCAGCTCGGTGATACGGGCGCGGCGCGGTTCGAGCGTGCGCTCCTGCTGCATGCGGTCTTCGTCGGCGCCGCGCAGCAGGGCCGCCAGGTTTTCCATCTCCTGGCGGGCGCGCGACAGCGCCTCTTCGCGCTCGGCGCGCAATTCCAGGGCATCCTGCAGGCCGGCCTGGGAGGCCGAGGCATCCAGGTCGACCAGGTCGGCCAGCAATTGCTCGAGCTCGACCTCGCCACGCTGGCTCTGGTCGGCCGCCAGTTGCCGGTTGCGCTGCAGGTCGGTGATGCGGACCTGGATGCCGCGTTCGGCAAATTCGGCTTCCTGCGCGGCCCGTTCGAGCTCGCGCAGGCGGGCGCGGGCGGCTTCGGCCTGGGCCGCCAGGGTCTCGCCATCCATTTCGGCGTCGGCAAAGCGCGACTGGTGCTCGGCCAGCTCTTCATCGAGCGCCTCGAAGCGGGCTTCGGCCTCTTCGCGGGTGGCCCGCAGGTCTTCCTCGTGCGCAGAGATCTCTTCGAGGTCCTGGCGCAGGCGCGCGGCGTGCTGGCCGGACTGCTCGGCCTGCTGCTGCAGGCGCGAGTGTTCCAGTTGGATGTCGTGCACCCGGCGGGTGACTTCGGCGACCCGCTGGCGGGCCGGCGCGATAGCCTGGCTGACCTGCTGCCAGGCCACCTCGGCGCGGGCGACGGCGGCGCGGGCCTGGTCAGTGATGAGTTGCTGGGCCTTGATCTCGCGTTGCAGGTTTTCGATTTCCTGCTGGCGCGCCAGCAGGCCCGCCTGCTCGGAATCCGGGGCATAGAAGCGTACGCTGTGCGCATCCACCAGATGGCCCGACTTGACGACGCAGGCGGCGCCGGCCGGCAGCGTGGCGCGAGTGGCCAGCGCCTGGGCCAGGTCGGGGGCGGTGTAGATGCCGCCCAGCCAGTCATTGAGCAGCGTGCGCAGGTCGGGGTCGGTGATGCGCAGCAGGCTGGCCAGCGGCGTCAGCCCGGCGGGGGCCGCCGGCGCCGGGGCAGCGACCGGCAATTGGTAGAAGGCCAGGCGGGCGGGCGGCGCGTCCTCGGAAAAGGCGCGGGCCCAGTCCAGGCTGCGCACCTCGAGGGACGCCATGCGCTCGCGCAGGGCGGCTTCCAGGGCGGTTTCCCAGCCCGGTTCGATATGCAGCTTCTGCCACAGGCGCGGCAGGCCGGCCAGCTCGTGCTTGGCCAGCCAAGGCTCCAGCGCGCCCTGCTTCTGCACGTCTTCCTGCAGTTTCACCAGCGCCGACAGACGGGCTTCCAGGCGCGCCAGGTTCTGCGCTTCGGTCTGGGCGGCGGCCTGGGCGCGGCTGCGCTCGGCATCAGCGTCCGGGACCTGGGCTTCGAGGGTCGCCAGCGCTTCCTGCGCCTCCTCGAGCTGGTCTTCGCCGGCGAGGCGGTCGCCGGCCAGTTGTTCCAGGCGCGCCGGATCGGGGCTGTGCAATTCGCGCAGTTCCTGCTGCAGGCGCTCGCGGCGCTGCTCCAGGGCCTGCATCTGGCGGTCGGCGTCGCGCTGGGTCTGTGCCACCAGGGCCAGGTTCTGCTCCACCCGGGCCAGCGCGGCTCGCATTTCGTCGCGACCGGACGCAGCCTCGCGCACGCGCTGCTCGACCGCCGGCAACGCCGCCTGGGCATCCTCGGCGGCGGCGCGCGCCTCTTCGGTGCGGGCGGCGCCGGCGGCCAGGTCTTCCTCGGCCTGCGCGATCTGCTCGGTGCAGTGTTCGCGTTGGCTGGTCCATTCGGCGATCTGCTGCTGCAACTGATCGCGGCGGGCCTGCAGGCGGTTGCGGGAATCCACCACGTGGCGGATTTCAGCCTCCAGCCGGCTGACCTGGGCGTTGGCCTCGTACAGGGCGCCCTGGGCGGTGTGGACGGCGTCGCTGGCGGCGTAATGGGCCTGGCGCCGGGATTCGAGCGCGGCCTCGCCGGCCCGCAGGCCGGCGATGGCGGCTTCCAGCTCGTTCTGGGCCTGGGCCATTTCCTGGGCTTTCCTGGCGCGCTCTTCGCGCGCGCCAGTTTCCTTCAGGAACCACAGCGCGTGCTGCTTCTTTTCGCCATCGGCCTGCAGCTCGCGGTAGCGGGTGGCGACCTCGGCCTGCGCCTCCAGCTTTTCCAGTTGGCTGTTCAGTTCGCGCAGGATGTCCTCGACGCGGGTCAGGTTCTCGCGGGTGTCGGACAGGCGGTTTTCGGTCTCGCGGCGGCGCTCTTTATAGCGCGACACGCCGGCAGCCTCTTCCAGGAACACCCGCAGTTCCTCGGGGCGCGCCTCGATCAGGCGGTTGATCATGCCCTGGCCGATGATGGCATAGCCACGCGCGCCCAGGCCGGTGCCCAGGAAGATGTCGTGGATGTCCCGGCGGCGGACCTGCTGGTTATTGACGAAGTAGCTGCTGGTGCCGTCGCGGGTCAGCACGCGGCGCACCGCGATCTCGGCGTAGGTGCTCCATTGCCCGGCCGCGCGGCCTTCACTGTTGTCGAACACCATTTCGACCGACGCGCGGGCCGCCGGCTTGCGGTTGCCCGAGCCGTTGAAAATGACGTCCTGCATGGACTCGCCGCGCAGCTCCGAGGCCTTGGCCTCGCCGAGCACCCAACGCACCGCGTCGATGATGTTCGATTTGCCGCAGCCATTGGGGCCCACCACGCCCACCAACTGGCTGGGCACGGGAATCACGGTGGGATCGACGAAGGACTTGAAGCCGGCGAGTTTGAGCTGAGTAAGACGCACAGTACGATGACGACGGGGTGGGTTGAACGAAAGGCGTTAACGGACCTGCCGCACAGATTGCAAACCGGCCCGTGTAGGGCCGGCTTGCGTATGGGTCGTATGATACCGCAGGCAGTCTGTCCCCAAACGTGAGCAAAGGTCAAGCCGGGGACTGCCCGCCCCTTCGGCGGGCGCGCGACTGATCCGCCGCAACCCGCGGGCAAACGCTGAATAGCCCTCCCCCTGGCACGGGCTATACTCGCTGACACTTTTTCGCAAGACGCATAATTTTCACGCAGACCGACCGGGCTCAGGTCAAAGTACGGGGACATTCTTGAAACGAGGTTTCTATCTGGTCATGGCCGCGCAGGCCTTCTCGTCATTGGCGGACAACGCGCTATTCATCGCCGCGATCGCCCTGATACAGGAACTGCACGGCCCCGACTGGCTGGCCCCGATCATGAAATGGTCCTTCGCGCTGGCCTACGTGGTGCTGGCGGCCTTCGTCGGCGCCATCGCCGACTCGTACCCCAAGGGCCGCGTGATGTTCTCGACCAACGCCCTGAAGGTGGCCGGCTGCCTGCTGATGTTCTCTTACGCCAGCATCGGCGTGGCGCCTGAATACCAGACCTATCTGGTCTGCGCGGCCTACGCCGTGGTCGGCATCGGCGCCGCCGCCTACTCCCCCGCCAAGTACGGGATCGTCACCGAAATGCTGCCCCCCAGCATGCTGGTCAAGGGCAATAGCTGGATCGAGGGCCTGACCGTCTTCTCCATCATCCTGGGCACCGTGCTCGGCGGCCTGCTGATCTCGAACACCGTCTCCACGGCACTGCTGCAACATTCCTTCATCGGCAAGCTGGTGCACACCCCGGCCGAGGCGGCCATCCTGGTGATCGCCTTCGTCTACCTGCTGGCAGCGCTGTGCAACCTGCTGATCCCGCACACCCACGTGCGCTATCCGCCGCAGCAGAAGAACCCCATCAAGCTGATGGGCACCTTCTGGGGCTACGTCCGCGTCCTCTGGAAGGACAAGCTGGGCCAGATCTCGCTGGCCGTCACCACCCTGTTCTGGGGCGCCGGCGCCACGCTGCAGTTGATCGTCATCGAATGGGGCCGCAGCCACCTGGGCTACCAGCTCGACAAGGCCTCCATGCTGATGGGCGTGGCCGCCCTGGGCACCGTGGTGGGTTCGATCCTGGCCGGCCGCATTCCGCTGCGCCGCGCGCTATCGGTGCTGCCGGTGGGCGCGGCCATGGGCCTGGTGGTGCTGCTGATGCCGCTGGTCTATTCGCCCTGGAGCGTCTACCTGCTGCTGTTGCTGACCGGCGGGCTGGCGGGCTTTTTCGTGGTGCCGATGAACGCCCTGCTGCAGCATCGCGGCCACGTGCTGCTGTCGGCCGGCCACTCGATCGCCGTGCAGAACTTCAACGAGCAGCTCAACATCCTGCTGATGGTGGCCGTGTACACGCTGCTGCTATGGCTGCAACTGCCCATCAACATCATCATCGTGATCTTCGGCACCGTGGTGGCCGTGCTGATGGTGGTATTCATGCGCTGGAGCAAGCGCAACCTGGCGGCCAATCCCGAACTGCACGACCAGATCGGCCAGGAAGGCCACGGTCACGCGCTGGACTCGCACACCCGCTGAATCAGACGGCGGGCCGTCCGCGCGGCCCCGGCCCGGCGCCCCCCGGGTCTGCGCGACATCGCGGGCCTATGACTGCCGGGCCGCCAATTTCAGGTCCTGCCAGGCCCGCGCCTTCTCGGCCGGGCTGCGCAGCAGGTAGGCCGGGTGATAGCTCACCACCACCGGAATCTCGCGCCCCTCGTCCGTTTTCATCTGGTGCACGCGACCGCGCAGGCTGCCGATGGTGGCGTCCGTGCCCAGCAGCGTCTGGGCGGCAAAGCGGCCCAGCACCAGGATGCGTTCGGGCTTGAGCAGCGCGATCTGGCGCATCAGGTAGGGACTGCAGGCGGCGATTTCCTCGGGCTTGGGATTGCGGTTGCCCGGCGGACGGCACTTGATCACATTGGCGATGAAGACGTCGCGCTCGCGGCTCATGCCGACGGCGGACAGCATGGCATCCAGCAATTGTCCGGAGCGGCCAACGAAGGGCTGGCCCTGCCGATCTTCCTGCTCGCCCGGCGCCTCGCCCACCACCAGCCAACGCGTGGGCTGGCCGCCGTGGCCGAACACCGCGTGGCGCCGGCCGCCGCACAGGCCACAGGCGGTGCAGGCCAGCACCTGCTCGCGCAATTCATCCAGGTTGGCATTCTTAACCGCTTCGGCGACCGGAATGACCACCGGCGCGGCCTCTTCGACCGCCGCCTTGGGGACCGGCTTCGGCGGCGGACCATTGCGCAGGCCCGGTCCCGGGCCGGCTGGCCGGGCGGCGGGCGCCTGGGCCTGCGCCACTGCCGCCTGGGCCTGCGCCACTGCCGGCGGCGGCGCGGCAACGTCGCGCGCCGGCGCGGGCGCCGCAGCCCGGCCGGCCTGTTCGACCGCCGGGGAATCTTTTTTGGAAACAACGACCTGCGGCGCGGGCGCGGCCACCGGCTGCGGCGTCGGCCGCAACCACAGGCGCTCCATGCCCAGCTCGCGCAGCCACAGGCGCTGCAGCGGATTGACGCGGGGCGCGGACGAGGCCGGCACGGTATTGGGCGCCGTCACGCCGACGCTCCCGCGGACGCCGCGGAGACAGGCGCATCCACGCGCTTCTGCATCACCAGCGCATCCTCGCGTCCGCCCTTCTCGGCCGGGTAATAACCGCGTCGCAGACCGATCTGCAGGTAGCCGCGAGCCTTGTAGAACTCGACGGCCGACACATTGGAGGGACGCACTTCCAGCAGCACGCCTTCAAGGCCGCGCTCGCGCGCCTGCTGCTCGCACCAGTCGAGCAACACGCTGCCCAGCCCCTGCCGATGCAGGTCTCGGGCCACGGCGATCACCAGCAGATGGGCCACGTCGGGGGCGAACATCAGGATGCAGAAACCCGCCACCCGGCCCGCGCGCCGCAGCGTCCACGCGCCATAGCCGGCGGCCAGCGCGTCGGTGAAATTGCCGCGGGTCCAGGGGAAGGCCTGGACGTTGGCCTCCAGAGCCACGACCTCGTCCAGATCCGCGTCGGTCAGCGGTTGCGGGCAGGCCGGCGCCAGCGTCGACTGCGCCTTGGGATTGCCGCCCTCGCCGCGCAGGCGTTCGGCCGTGGTGAAGGCAACCTTGTCGCGCACGTACAGCGGCGCGGCCAGCTCCGGGGGCACGGTTTCACCGCGCTGCCAGGCCAGGCGCGCCAGGCGCGCCACGCTGGCGGCCTCGGGCCGCCGCGCCTCGGCGGCGCGGCGCCAGCCGGCGGGAATCGTCATTTCGCCAGCGTAAGCATCCCAGGCGTCGCCCGCCAGCAGCGCCCGCAGCGGCTGCCCGGCGGAGCGCGACCAGGCCGGCAGGTGATGCGCCGTCCAGGGGACCACCTCGGCGGCCGCGATCAGCAGCGGCGCCTGCAGGGTGTCCCAGGCGGGCTCGCCCGTCGGGCTGGCGCCCTGACGGTACACCGCCAGATAGACTTCATTCATGCGGGCGTCCAGCGCCACCACGATGGCGTCGTCCGGCCCGCCGCCTGCCTGCGCGGCCACGGCCTGGTGCGAGACCACCGGCAATACCGGGATGCCCAGGCCCATGGCCATGCCCTGGGCCACGCCGCAGGCCACGCGCAATCCCGTGAAGCCGCCGGGCCCCTGGCCGAACGCCACCGCCTGCAGCGCGGCGGGCGCCAGGCCAGCCTCGGCCAGTAGCTCGTTGGCCATCGGCAGGAGGCGTTCCGCATGCTCCTGGGAGCCCTCGTGTTCGCGGACGGCAACCTCCAGCCGCCCGTGGGAGACGCGCAAAAGGGCCACGCCGCAACGCGACGAAGAGGTTTCAAGAGCCAGCAGGTTTAGTTCCATAGATGCAGATTGTACGAAATACCGGGGCATTCACCCCGTATGTAAGGGGGATTTCAACCATGGTTCGCAATGTGTAATATCTTGTGAACGCCCACTAGCCGCTGGTTCTTGTCACTGTTACATTTCCGGCCATGAACACGCAAAACACCACCCCCACCCGAAAAATCCTCGTCGTTGACGATGATCCGCGCTTGCGCGATTTGCTGCGTCGGTATCTGTCCGAGCAGGGATTCAACGTTTTCGTTGCCGAAGACGCCAAAGAGATGGGCAAACTCTGGCAACGCGAGCACTTCGACCTGCTCGTGCTGGATCTGATGCTGCCCGGCGAAGATGGCCTGTCCATCTGCCGCCGGCTGCGCGGTGGCCACGACAATACCCCCATCATCATGCTGACGGCCAAGGCGGAAGAAATCGACCGCATCGTCGGCCTCGAGATGGGCGCGGATGATTACCTGTCCAAACCGTTCAACCCCCGGGAGCTGCTGGCCCGGATCAACGCGATCCTGCGCCGCCGCGGCACCGAGGAACATCCCGGCGCCCCCAGCCAGGAAAACGAATCCATCGCTTTCGGCCCCTACGTGCTGAACCTGTCGACCCGCACGCTCACGCGCAACGGCGAACAGGTGCCCATCACCACTGGCGAATTCTCGGTGCTCAAGGTGTTTGCCCGCCACCCGAAGATTCCGCTGTCGCGCGACAAGCTCATGGAACTGGCCCGCGGCCGCGAATACGAAGCCTTCGACCGCAGCCTCGACGTGCAGATCTCGCGCCTGCGCAAGCTGATCGAGCCGAATCCGTCCAAGCCCGTATTCATCCAGACCGTCTGGGGTCTCGGATACGTGTTTGTGCCGGACGGTGGTAGTTGATCGACACGCCCGCCCCGGGCAGGAGCGCAGCCTCGTGCCCCGCTTGCGCAGAACCTTCAGGAACCTGACTTCACGTTTGCGGCTTGGCTTGTTCGGCCGCACGTTCCTGCTGCTGGCCGCGCTCATGCTGGTCAGCCTGGGGGCGTGGCTACAAGTCTTCTTCAGCATGGAGCTGGGGCCGCGCGCCAATCAGATGGCGCAGCGGGTGATCACGGCCGTCAATATCACGCGCACCGCGCTGATCTATTCCCATAACGGCGAACGCAGCAAGCTCCTGCTAGACCTGGCCACCAACGAAGGCATCCAGGTCTATCCGCGCGAGGTCACCGACTTCGCCGAGGCCCTTCCCGACGACGATTACTGGCAGCGCGTGGCGCAGCACATCCGCACGCGCTTCGGCCCGGAAACCCAGATCGCCTGGGGCGTGAACCAGGTGCCGGGCTTCTGGGTCAGCTTCCAGATCGAAAAGGATCTCTACTGGCTGGTATTCGAGCGCGAGCAGATTGGCCTGACCGGCGGCATCGAGTGGCTGGGATGGGGCGCCACGGCGCTACTGCTATCCCTGGTGGGCGCGGCCGTCAGCGTCGGTTTCGTCAACCGGCCCCTGTCGCGACTGGCGCGCGCGGCCCAGGTGTTGTCGCGTGGCGAAACGCCGGCGCCCCTGCCCGAACAGGGCCCGCTCGAGATCCGCGACCTGAACGCCTCGTTCAACCGCATGGCCAAGGACTTGCGACAGGCCGAGGCCGACCGCGAACTGATGCTGGCCGGCATTTCCCATGACCTGCGAACGCCGCTGGCGCGCATGCGCCTGGAAATCGAACTGAGCGGGGTTTCGGAAGACGCGCGCCAGGCCATCGACGAAGACCTCGGCCAGATCGACCACAGCATCGGCCAACTGATGGAATATGCCCGCCCCGCCGGCACCCTGCCGCAACTGGCCACCGATATCTCGGCCGTGCTGGCCGAGCTGTACGAGCGTGAACGCAGTCATACTTCGTCACTGGGTGGCGAGCTCGAGGCCACGCTCGAACCCGGGCTGCGCGCCCGCATCACCGCGCTCGACCTCAAGCGCATCGTCAGCAACCTCATCGAGAACGCGCGCCGCTATGGCCGCTCGAGCGACGGGATGGCCCATCTGGTCATGACATTGCAAGCTGAGGGCGGCATGATCGTGATCGAGGTGTCCGACCGCGGCCCCGGGATCGCCCCCGAAGATGTCGATCGTCTGCTGCGTCCCTTTTCACGCGGCGAGGCCGCCCGCACCGGCGTCAGCGGCGCCGGCCTGGGCCTGGCCATCGTCGAACGCCTGCTCAAGCACGTCGGCGGCGCCCTGCGCATGCTGCCGCGCGAGGGTGGCGGCCTGACCGCCCGCATAGAGCTGCCCAAAGCGAAGTTTAGGAATTATCAATTAGACAACGATAATCCATAGCGTAGAATTTATGGTTTGAGGCACCGCCTTAATTCCACCAACAACTACTGGGAGTAAACATGAAAACTGTTGGCGACAAACTCGAGCCCTTCAAGGTTACCGGCGTCAAGCCCGGCTTCAACCAACACGAAGAAAACGGCGTCTCGGCTTTCGAAGACATCACCGAAAGCTCGTTCCCCGGCAAGTGGAAGGTGATCTACTTCTACCCGAAGGACTTCACGTTCGTGTGCCCGACCGAAATCGTCGGCTTCAACAAGCTGGCCAAGGATTTCGAAGACCGCGACGCCGTCCTGCTGGGTGGCTCGAGCGACAACGAATTCGTCAAGCTGGCCTGGCGCCGTGAGCACCCGGACCTGAACAAGCTGGGTCACTACCAGTTCGGCGACACCACCGGCGCCCTGATCGACCAGTTGGGCGTGCGTGAAAAGGGCGCTGGCGTTGCCCTGCGCGCCACCTTCATCGTCGACCCGGACAACACGATCCAGCACGTTTCGGTGAACAACCTGAACGTCGGCCGTAACCCGGAAGAAGTCCTGCGTCTGCTCGACGGCCTGCAAACCGACGAGCTGTGCCCGTGCAACCGTACGGTTGGCGGCGCCACGCTGTAATTTCCAGCCCGGCCGAGGGACCTGCCCGCAGGTCCTTCGCCGGGCTTTAACTGCGCTAGATTATAGGTAAAAACTATGGAATTTCTGACGACCATTAAGGAACAACTACCGGATTGGGCCAAGGACATCCGCCTGAATCTGGACGCCGTGATCGCCCGCTCGACCCTGGCCCCGGAAGACGCCGTCGGCGCCGCCCTGTCGGCCGCCTACGCTGCGCGCAGCCCGGTGCTGGTCGAAGCCTTCAAGAGCGGCCTGTCGGAAGCTGACGCCAATGCCGCGCTGACCGCGTCGGCGCTCATGGGCATGAACAACACCTGGTACCCGTACGTCGAGATGACCGGCGACGCGCAGCTCAAGAGCCTGCCGGCGCAACTGCGCATGAATGCCTACGCCACCCACGGCGGCGTCGAGAAGAAGCGCTTCGAGCTGTTCGCGCTGGTGGCCTCCATCATCGGGAAGTGCCACTTCTGCGTCGCTTCGCACTACGAGAACCTGAAGAAGGACGGCCTGTCGACGGAACAACTGCGCGACGCCGGCCGCATCGCCTCCGTGGTCAACGCCGCCGCCCTGGCGCTGGCCGCCCAGGGCAAGTAAGCCTGGCGCGCCTTCGCGCGAAACAATGAAAAAGCCCGCCTGTGCGAACAGGCGGGCTTTTTCATTTACCGGACGGCCGTTGCGCCGCCCCGCGAAGCGTCTTACTGCCCCTGCGACTTCACGGCGGTCGTCGGCAGGCCGTTGGCAACCCAGGCCTCCATGCCGCCTCGGTACCAGTAGACAGGCCAGCCCATCATGCCGGCGCGCAGCGCGGCGTTATAGGAAGAGCGATCATTCATGCCGGCGCCCATGATGATCAGGGGCACGTTGTGCTCTTTCTCGGTGCCGGTCTTCTTGTGCAGCCAGCCATCGAAGGCTTCCTGCATCTGGTCCGTAATGGCGCCATCCGAACCCGCGTCGCTCAGGGGGAACGCGCCGGGGATGGTCTCGCGCAGGCCGCTGGTATCGATCACCAGGAAGTTCTTGTTCTTTTCATCGGTCAGCAGGGCCACCACGTCCTTGGTGGTGATCACCTTGGCGCGCGGATGGGTGTTGGGCGTCGGGCCCTTGTAGGGCGCCGAGAACAGCAGCGTCGTCGGCGGCACGCCGCTGTCCTGCAGTTCGTCGAAGCCGCCGTTGCCGGGCGCGCGCTGCGGCTGGCCGGCGGGCGGCTGCTGGCGCGGCGGTTGCGGCGCCTGCTGCGGAGACCGCTGCGGCGCCGCCCCGCCCTGCTTGGGCTCGCCGCCGACCGTGCCCATCTCGATGTCGGAGATCATCACCGCGATGTTCTCGATCAGCTCGTAGCACATGGTGATCGAGCCTTCGCGCGGGCTGTACCAGGCGTTGAGCTTGCCGCAGTCCTTGAAGACCACGTTGACCGGCCGCGGCAGGACGTAGGTCTGGCCCAGCAGCTTGATGTCTTTAGAGATGGCTTCGGACAGGTTGTTGGCGAACAGGTTGCCGATGCGGCGCGACGACGGCTCGAAGGTCACGTTCACCGGCGCGCCGGGCGCGTTCGCCGGCTGCTGGCCGTCGGGCGACCAGGTGCCGACGCGGGTATGCGGCGCCAGGATGCGGCGCCAGGCGCGGTTCTGCTTGGTGAACTCGTCGGCGCAACGCGACTTGGTGCGGTCTTCGAAGCCAACCTGCTCGACCAGCGATTCGAACACGCCCGGGTTGCCGCCGTACATGATGCACAGCATGTTGCGGAAGCGCTTGAGGTCGCCGGTATGCTCGTCCTGCCAGGGAGAATTGCCGGCGCCCTGGGCCTCGGCCACCTTGCCGCTGTAGTACCACTGCAGCGCGGCGTACTTGGCCGCGCCCTGGGCCATGGCGTTGGTGTCCTTGTCGCTGGACGGGTACATGGTGGGTTCGACGATCTGCAGCGCCGAATAGATATCGACCGCGTCTTCCTCGGCGCCGGTCGAAGGCAGCTCCAGTTCACCGATCAAGGCGTGGCCGAACTCATGCATGAAAATACTGCGCATGATGCCGATGTACACCGCCACGATGCGCAGCGAGTCGCCGCCAAAGCGCGGATACGGACCCGAGCCCGGCAGGCCGCTGCTGGCGCCGGAATCCGGCGAGGCCTGGGGCGCGCGCGCCGGCTGCTGACGCGGTTGCGCGCCACCGCCCTGGCCGGTGTTGGCAGCGACGTTGGTGGCGATGGCGAAGTCCGCGATCCCGAAGGTGCCGACGTCATAGGCCATGATGCCGACTTCGGAGCCCAGCGCGGGCTCGTTCTCGATATCGCCGATCTTCTGGCCATTGACGATGAAGCGCGCCGCGCCCGGCACTTCGACGACCTTGATCCGGTCGGAGCCGTCCAGCTTGGCCACGTTGGGCACATTGGCGATATCGCGACGCTTGTCGCCGTTCAGACAGAACAGGATGGTCTGCTTGGCCGCCGTGAGCTCGAGCAGGCACAGGGCCTTGCGCGGGCGGTTGTTCAACACGACGCCGATCGAGGCTTTGGGGTTGGTCGAGTTCAGGACCACATTGACGTCGGTGACGCGGCCGCTTTCCGGCGCCTCGCCCACGTTGAGATAGAGCGTCTGTTCGCTGCCGGCCGCCGCCCGGTTGCGCAAGGTGAACCAGCCATCCTCGACACCCGCGGTCCAGCCCTGCAGCATCTGGGATCGGACAGCCCCGGAAAGCGGGCCGAGCTGCTGCTCGAATTCTGCATGTGCAGGCGAACCAAAGGCGACGAGGGCCAGAAACAAGGCAGCGCCACGTACATGCATTTCCAGTGTCCCTATTATTCAGACGTTGAGTAGCGGCAGCGTATTCCAGTTCAAATGCACCCGCAAGACGAAAGCACGGCCTGTTCCGGGCGCTGGCGGCCGAAACCAAGGGCAATCCTGGCCGAACCGCAGCAGGGGCGCGGCTCACGGCCTCTTTTGCGTTTTGTTAATTTATTATGGACATGTATCCGCGCGGCTATCCGTGCGAATAAAACAACGCATGCGCGCAAAAAAATGGCGCGGAGATATCCGCGCCATTCGTTCAAGCATCGGTCAGCCAGGCGCCTTTCAGGCCCGCGCCAGCAGCGCCACCACCGTCGCCGCGATGCCTTCCTTGCGGCCCAGGTAGCCCAGGCCTTCGTTGGTCTTGGCCTTGATGTTGACCTCGCTTTCGGCCAGGCCGGTGTCGGCCGCGATGTTCCTGGCCATGGCCGGCGCATGCGGGCCGATCTTCGGCGCCTGCGCGTGCAGGGTGGCGTCGATGTTCACCGGCGTCCAGCCGGCCTGCCGTACCCGCGCCATGGCCTCGCGCAGCAGCACGCGGCTGTCCGCGCCCTTGAAGGCCGGGTCGGTATCGGGAAAATGGCGGCCGATATCGCCAAGGCCCGCGGCGCCGAGCAAGGCGTCGGTGATCGCATGCAGCAGCACGTCGGCATCGGAATGGCCCAGCAGGCCGTGGCTGTGGGGAATGGTCACGCCGCCGATGATCAGCGGCCGGCCCTCGACCAGCGCATGCACGTCGAAACCCTGTCCGACGCGAAAAGGAATACTCATAGCCATTTTTCCATCAGTTCGAAATCGTCCGGCCAGGTCACCTTGAAATTGCGCATCGCGCCGGGCACCAGCAGCGGCGCGTAGCCCGCGGCCTCGATGGCCGAGGCCTCGTCGGTCACCGCCACGCCATTGACCGCGGCAGCCGTCAGCGCATCGCGCAGCGCGCCGGCGCGGAACATCTGCGGCGTCTGGGCCAGCCACAGGCCGTTGCGGTCGAGCGTGCGCTCGACGCGCTCGTGGCCGGCCTTGACGGTGTCGGCCACCGGCAGCGCCAGCAGGCCGCCGACCGGGTCCGCCAGGCAGGCGTCGATCAGGCGCGCCAGCGCCGCGGCCGGCAGGCCAGGGCGGGCCGCGTCGTGCACCAGCACCCAGGTCGCGTCGGAAACCCCGCTTTCAGCGAGCGCCCCCGCCACGGTATCGGCGCGAGTGGCGCCGCCGCAGGCACGCCAGACGGTGCGCGGCAGGCCGGCCAGGGCCTGGTCGACCCAGCCGTCGCCAGGCGTCACCGCCACCCGCACCTGCGACACGCGGTCGTCGGCGAGCAACGCGGCCACCGCGTGGCGCAGCATGGGCTGTCCGGCCAACGGACGGTATTGTTTCGGCACGCTCTCAGCGCCGGGGCGGCTGGCGCGGGCGCCGACGCCGGCGGCGGGAACGATTGCGATGATTGAGTCAGACATGGTTCGGTGATTTTATAATCTTCCGCTTGATGCCTGCTCCCAGCCTGATGCCCGCTCCCACCTCCTCCGCCACGGCAGCGCCGCCCGTTCCCGCGACCGCCCCCACTCTCGCCGCGCTCAAGCCCGGCACGCGTTATGCGCAACCGCGCCCGCCCGGCTCGGGCGACGCCTGGCTGCTGGCCGACCTGGCGCGGCAGGCCGCGGCGCCGCTGGTGGTGCTGACCGCCGAGCCGCTGGAAGCGCAGCGCCTGGCCGAGGAAATCGCGCTGTTCGCGCCCGGCCTGCGCGTGCGCCAGCTACCCGACTGGGAAACGCTGCCGTACGACGCATTTTCGCCGCACCAGGACCTGATCTCCGAGCGCCTGCACACCCTGCACTCGCTGATGATGAAGACGGTGGACGTGCTGACGGTGCCGGTCACCACCGCGCTGTACCGGCTGGCGCCGCCGTCGTTCCTGGCAGCCTACACCTTTTCCTTCAAGCAGAAGGACAGGCTCAACGAGGCGGCGCTGCGCGCGCAACTGACGCTGGCCAACTACAACCACGTCACCCAGGTCACCGCGCCCGGCGAGTTCTGTCTGCGTGGCGGCCTGATCGACCTGTTCCCGATGGGATCGGCGCTGCCCTACCGCCTGGACCTGTTCGACGACGAGATCGAGACCATCCGCAGCTTCGACGTCGACACCCAGCGCAGCCTGTATCCGGTGCGCGAGGTACAGCTACTGCCGGGCCGCGAATTCCCCATGGACGAGGATTCGCGCAACCGCTTCCGCGCGCGGTTCCGCGAAGTGTTCGAAGGCGACCCGTCGCGCGCCCTGCCCTACAAGGACATCGGCAACGGCATCCCCTTCGCCGGGGTCGAGTACTACCTGCCGCTGTTCTTCGACGAGACCGCGACGCTGTTCGACTACCTGGCCGACAACGCCATCACCGTCACCGTCGGCGACATCGACGACGCCATGATGCGCTTTCACCAGGACACCGGCAGCCGCTACGGCTTCCTGAAAAGCGACCGCGAGCGCCCGGTGCTGCCGCCGTCGGCGCTGTTCCTGGACGAGCAGACGCTGTACGCCCGCCTGAAGGATTTCCGCCGCCTGGCGCTGGCCGCCGGCCAGCCCCATCCCGACTTCCGCGCCGCGCCAGACGTGAGCGTGGCGCGCCGCGCCGAAGACCCGATCGCCAAGTTGCGCACGCACGTCGGCAAGCCGCAAGGCCGTGTGCTGCTGTGCGCCGACTCGGCCGGCCGCCGCGAAACGCTGGTGCAGATGCTCAACGAGTTCGGCGTCACCCCCGACGCGCAGCCCGACAGCATCGAAGCCTTCCTGGCTTCCGACGCCCATTTCGGCATCGTCGCCGCGCCGCTGGCCACCGGCTTCGAGCTGCCGCAGGCCAATCTGGCCTTCCTGACCGAGAACGACCTCTATCCGGGACTGGCCAGCACCGGCCGGCGCGGCAAACGCGACCAGGAACGCGCCAGCAACGTCGAAGCGATGGTGCGCGACCTGTCCGAACTGCGCGCCGGCGACCCCGTGGTGCACGCCCAGCACGGCATCGGCCGCTACCACGGCCTGGTCAACATGGACATGGGCGAAGGCGAGATGGAGTTCCTGCATCTCGAATACGCCAACGGCAGCACGCTGTATGTGCCGGTGTCGCAGTTGCACGTGATCGCCCGCTACAGCGGCGCCGATCCGGAAGCCGCGCCGCTGCACCAGCTCGGCTCGGGCCAGTGGGACAAGGCGCGCCGCAAGGCCGCCAAGCAGGTGCGCGACACCGCCGCCGAACTGCTGGCGCTGTATGCCCAGCGCGCCGCGCGCGAGGGCTTCGCCTTCAACCTGCCGCTCAATGACTACCAGGCCTTCGCCGAGGGCTTCGGTTTCGAGGAGACCGCCGACCAGGCCGCCGCCATCGAGGCCGTGATCGCCGACATGACCTCGGGCCGGCCGATGGACCGCCTGGTGTGCGGCGACGTCGGCTTCGGCAAGACCGAGGTGGCGCTGCGCGCCGCGTTCCTGGCCGTGGCCAACGGCAAGCAGGTCGCCCTGCTTTGCCCCACCACGCTGCTGGCCGAACAGCACGCGCAGACCTTCTCCGACCGCTTCGCCGACTGGCCGGTGCGCGTGGTGGAGCTGTCGCGTTTCCGCTCGGCCAAGGAAGTGTCGGCGGCCATCGAAGGCATCAACGACGGCCGCGTCGACATCGTCATCGGCACCCACAAGATCCTGTCCAAGGACGTGAAGTTCAAGCGCCTCGGGCTGGTCATCATCGACGAAGAACACCGCTTCGGCGTGCGCCAGAAGGAAGCGCTCAAGGCGCTGCGCGCCGAGGTCGACGTGCTGACCCTGACCGCCACGCCGATCCCGCGCACGCTCGGCATGTCGCTCGAGGGCATCCGCGACTTCTCGGTCATCGCCACCGCGCCGCAGAAGCGCCTGGCGATCAAGACCTTCGTGCGGCGCGAGGACGGCAGCACGCTGCGCGAGGCGCTGCTGCGCGAGCTCAAGCGCGGCGGCCAGTGCTACTTCCTGCACAACGAGGTCGAGACCATCCACAACCGCCGCGCCCGCCTCGAAGAGCTGGTACCCGAGGCCCGCATCGCGGTGGCCCATGGCCAGATGCCCGAACGCGACCTGGAACAGGTGATGAAGGGTTTCTACCAGCAGCGCTACAACGTGCTGCTGTGCACCACCATCATCGAGACCGGCATCGACGTGCCCAGCGCCAACACTATCGTGATCCACCGCGCCGACCGCTTCGGCCTGGCGCAGTTGCATCAGTTGCGCGGCCGCGTCGGCCGCTCGCACCACCAGGCCTACGCCTACCTGCTGACACCGGGCGAGGACGCCATCACCAGCAACGCCAAGAAGCGGCTGGAGGCGATCCAGGCCATGGAGGAACTGGGTTCGGGCTTCTACCTGGCCATGCACGACCTGGAGATCCGCGGCACCGGCGAAGTGCTGGGCGATTCGCAGTCGGGCAACATCCAGGAAGTGGGCTTCTCGATGTACAACGAAATGCTCAACGAAGCGGTGCGCGCCCTGCGCGCCGGCGAAGAGCCGGACCTGGACGCGCCCTTCAACCTGGCCTGCGAGGTCAACCTGCACGCGCCGGCGCTGCTGCCGTCCGACTACTGCGCCGACGTGCACGCGCGCCTGAGCGTCTACAAGCGCCTGGCCCACGCCGCCGACGAGGACGACCTGATCCAGATCCAGGAAGAACTGATCGACCGCTTCGGCAAGCTGCCCGAGGCGGCGCAGACGCTGCTGACCACGCACCGCCTGCGCCTGGCCGCGCAACCGCTGGGCATCGTCAAGATCGACGCCAGCGAAACCCAGGCGCTGCTGCAGTTCGGCCCCAAGACCAGCGTCGATCCGGCGAAAATCATCGAGCTGGTGCAGCGGCAACGCCACATCAAACTCGCCGGACAGGATAAATTGCGGGTTGAGATCAAGGCCGCGCAGATCCCGGCCCGCGCCGACGCCGTGCGCGCCGTGCTGCGCGCCTTGAAGTAACCCGCCCCGACCTTCGCATTTTTATGACTATCCATCACCTCGTCGTCCAATCCCCCGGCCTGACGGTCGAACACGCCGAACAGCTCGCCGCGCTGGCGCAGGCGCAAGGCGTGGCCCGCATCAGCGCCACGGCCGCTCGCCTGCTCGACGTGCAGCACGACGACGCCACCCGCGCCGACGTGGTGGCGTGGGCCGAGCGCCATGGCATCGACACCGCCTTCGTGCCGGCCGGCCTGAAGCTGTCGCACTGCAAGGTGCTGGCGATGGACATGGACTCGACGCTCATCAACATCGAGTGCATCGACGAGATCGCCGGCGTGGCCGGCGTCAAGGACAAGGTTTCGGAGATCACCGAGGCCGCGATGCGCGGTGAGATCAAGGACTTCGCCGAAAGCCTGCGGCGCCGCGTCGCGCTGCTCAAGAATGTGCCGGCCGAGGCCCTGGAACAGGTCTACACCGAGAAACTGCGCCTGAACCCGGGCGCCGAGCGGCTGATCACCACCGCCCAGGCGGCGGGCATCAAGGTGCTGCTGGTGTCGGGCGGCTTCACCTTCTTCACCGACCGCCTGCGCGAGCGCCTGCGGCTGGACAGCGCGCACGCCAACACGCTCGAGATCGACAACGGCGTGCTGACCGGCCGCGTGCTGGGTGACATCCTGGACGCCGACGCCAAGGCCGTCTACCTGCGCGAGTTCGCCCGCACCCACGGCGCCACCAAGGAGCAGATCATCGCCATGGGCGACGGCGCCAACGACCTGAAGATGCTGGGCGCCGCGGGCTTTCCGGTGGCGTACCACGCCAAGCCGCTGGTGCGGCAGCAGACGCGCTACGCGCTGAACGTCTCGGGCCTGGACGGCGTGCTGAACTGGTTCGAAAGCTGATCGCGGCGCGCCCAGCGGAAAGCCACCGAAGGATGGCTTTCCTGACTGGCGGCAGCGGTCAATAACGCAAACTTACCGACAGCAGCGCCGCCCGCCCCGTGCCGAGCGCGGCATGGTTGCTTGGGCGGGCGCGTGTGTAGAACGTCCGGTCAAACACGTTCAACACATTGAGTTGCGCCGATACATTGGGACTGAATTTGTACTTGGCCATCGCATCGAAACGCCAGTACGACGGCACCCAGCGCGCCTTGGGCGCTCCCGTCGCGTCGACGCTCGCATCCGCCTTGCCGTAGACCTTGTCGACATAGTAGGCGCCACCGCCCAGCGTCAATTCGGGCAGCACCTTGTAGGAGGTCCAAAGGCTGAATGCGTTGCGCGGCGTGTTCGGCAGGTCGCGGCCTTCCGCGCCGACGTCCTTGCGTCCGCCGCGGATCAGCTTGCTGTCCAGGAAGGTATAGCCGCCATAGACGTTCCACGCCGGCGTGATGGCGCCCGAGAAGCCCAGCTCGAATCCGCGCACGCGGGTCCGGCCCGCCTGCTCGTATTCGTTCGGCATCACCTCGATGTTGGTGTTCGTGCGCGTATCCTGGAACACCGCGCCCGACAGCGTCAGGCGCTCGTCCAGCACCTGCCATTTGACGCCCGCCTCGACCGTGCGGCTCTTTTCGGGCGCCGCCGCCTCGTCCGAGCTTTTCCTCAGGATGTCCGACGCGGTGGCTCCCGCCAACGAGGACGGCGTCGAAGACGTGCCGTACGAGGCATAGATCGTGCCCGCGGGCACCGGCTTGTACGCCAGGCCGAATTGATAGTTGAACAGGTTGTCGGCGCGGCGATAGCTCTGCTCTTTCCTGTCATGGCCGTGGGTACGGTAGTTGTCCCAGCGCAGCCCGATGCTGGCCTGCCAGTGTTCGTCGAGCTCGAGGGTATCGAAGCCGTAAAGCGCCAGCGTGTCGGTGGCGTAGGGCGCCGGCCAACTGCGAACCGTGCGGCAGGGATAGGCCACGTTCGGGTCGGGGTCGCGCAGAGAGGTCTGCGTCAGGTCGGCCGGGCACTTGGTGATCCCGTCCGACTTCAGAACCTGATCGTTGTTGTAGGCCATGGTCTGTCTGACGCTGGTGTATTCGAACCCCAGGTCGAAGCCATGCTTGATCGCGCCTGTCAGGAACTCGCCGCTCAGGTCTGTCTGGTTCGCGAATGCCTTGGTGGTGTAGTACCTGCCATAGGCAGGCCGGTTGACGATACCTGCCGGCAGGTTGGCGAGCGTGAGGTCGGGCTGGGTGGCGAGATAGTCGGCGGTTTCGCGGCCATAGCGCACCACGTTGCGCAGCTTGAGCTTGTCGGAGAAATCATGCTGGAAATCGACCGTGGCCATGCCATCGCGCGTCTTCATGAAATCGCGCTTGGCCAGGCCGTAGAAGTTCTTGCGTTTGATCCCCATGGTTTCCGTCACCGGCTGGCCCGTCCGCGGATCGTAGGGGATGGAGTAGTCCGGCATGCTGTCGTTCTGGTAATGGTAGTAGCTCAGCGTGATGCGGGTCGGCGTGCCCATCCCCAGCGTCAGCGACGGCGCCACCCCCCAGCGCGAGAAATTCACCGCCTTGTCGCGACCCGGCACGTCGCCCTTGGTGCCCATGAGGTTCAGGCGGAAGGCCGACTTTTCGCCCAGCCGCCAGTTGCTGTCCAGGGTGCCGCGGTAGTTGCTGTCGGTGCCGATCTGCCCGGTGACCTCGATAGCATCCTTGGCCTTGGGCGCCTTGCTGACCAGATTGATGCTGCCACCGGCGCCGCCACGACCGGCGTAGACCGAATCCGGTCCCTTGATGATCTCGACCTGTTCCAGGTTGAAGGTGTCGCGCGCCTGCATGCTGACGTCGCGCACGCCGTCCAGGAACAGGCTGCTGGCGGCATTCTGGCCACGGATGACGGGCAGGTCGCCGCCCGCGCGCCCGCCCTCGCCCGCGGCGAAGGTGATGCCTGGCGAGTTTTGCAGCACATCCTGCAGCGAGGTCGCGGACTGGTCGGAGATCACCTGCTTGGGCACCACCTGCACCGAGCGCGGCGTATCCAGCAGCGGCGCAGTCATCTTGGGCGACTGGACACTGTCCGGTTGATAAGGCGAGGCGTCCTCTCCCTCCACCTGCACCGGAGCCAGCAAGGGAGCGCTCGATTGCGCCATCGCATGGGGACTGACGAACAGCGCGGGCACCGCGATCGCGGCGGCCAGCGACCCGGCCAGTGAATTCAGCGCGTATGAGTCTTCGAGTTTCAAGATCAAGCTCTCCCGGAGGTGAATGACAACCATTCCTGTTTAAGACAGGTTGCGATTCTGGATGGGAAAGTTGATTGAGTTCGATCCTGCAGGGGAAATCGGACGCGCTAACGCGAGGATGCCGCGACTTGATGGCAATTCGCCACAGAATCGGCAATCAGCGGCAACACCGCATCCAAGCAAAACGCCCCTTGTGAACTGACCCCCGAAAGTTGGATATTGATCCGACCTTCGGGGGTTTTTACATGGCGAAGTATGAAGAGCAATTCAAGATCAAAGTGGTGCAGGCGTACCTGCAAGGCACGGACGGCTTCAAATCGGTGGCGCGCCGATACGAAGTGCCGCACTCAATGGTGCGGCGCTGGGTCGGGAGTTTTCGAGCGCATGGCGTTAACGGGTTGCGCAGGCAATCTGGCTCGTACAGCGCGGCCTTCAAACAATCGGTGCTGATCAAGATCCGGCGCGAAGGTCTGTCGGACACGCAGGCAGCGGTGTTGCTGGGGATTCGTCATACAGGGCACATTACGAAATGGCGCGCCCAGTATGATGCTGGGGGTATAGAGGCGCTGGCGCGCAAGCGCCGAGGAGCAAGCATGCCGCATAAGTACCCCCAGAGCCGGTGTCCAAGGACATGACCAAGGAAGAACTCGAGCAAGAGCTGGCCTATCTGCGCGCGGAGAACGATTACCTAAAAAAAATGAAGGCCTTGATCGAAGCGGAGAAGACCCGGGCGCTGGTTGGAAAGCGCAAGTGGTCCAAGGATTAAGGCCCAAGCATCCGCTGGCACTACTGCTACGCGTCGCCAAGCTGTCGCGCAGCACGTTTTATTACCACCTGAAGTCGTTCGGAGCCGTGGACCCGTACGCCGAGCTCAAGCAGCGCATCAGCGCGGTCTACGCCCGTCACAAGGGCCGCTACGGCTACCGCCGGATTACGGCGGTCTTGCGCCAGGCCGGTGAGCTAGTGAACCACAAGACCGTGCAGAAGCTGATGCAGGCGCTAGGCTTGAAGTCGCTGGTGCGCGCCAAGAAGTACCGGTCCTACCGAGGCCAATCACACCACGTGGCGGCCAACGTGTTGGCGCGCGACTTCGAGGCGGCGCGTCCGAACCAAAAGTGGGTCACCGATGTGACCGAGTTCAACGTACGAGGCGAGAAGCTGTACCTGTCGCCGGTGATGGACCTATACAACGGCGAGATCGTGGCCTACGAGACCAGCCGCCGGCCGGTGTTCAAGCTCGTGGGCAGCATGCTGAAGAAGGCGCTGGCGCGGCTGCTGCCGACGGAGCGTCCAGTGCTGCACTCCGATCAGGGCTGGCAGTACCAGCAGCAGAACTACAGGCGGATGCTGGCAGATAGATCGGTGACGCAAAGCATGTCACGCAAGGGAAACTGCCTGGACAATGCCGCTATGGAAAGCTTCTTCGGCACGCTCAAGGCTGAGTTCTTCCACTTGAATCGCTTCGAAAGCATCGAGCAGTTGCAAGCCGGCATTCGACAGTACATCCGTTACTACAATCACGATCGCATCAAGCTCAAGCTAAAAGGCCTGAGCCCGGTGCAATACCGAGCTCAGGCCTTCGGGCTTTAGCTGACTGTCCAACTTCTGGGGGTCAGTTCATTGCGGGGCGTTTTCGGATATTGCGTGGCGCGGCCGGTCAGGTCCGCAGGCGCGGATGCCGCTTGAACAGATAGCGGTACACGAACCCGGGATAGGCCAGCACCAGGTACAGGCTCAAGGTGATGGCGTAGAACTCCCAGGTCTGCGCGAAGCGGTTGCCCAGCGCGGACTCGAACGTGAAGCCCAGGGCGCCCACGATCAGGTAGAACACCAGCACTTCGACCAGGCGCATCCAGAACGGCTTGACGGCTTCGGCCCCGCCCTGCTTCCACGGCAGCACGGCGAACACGCGCTCCGTCAGGAAGGGCAGGTTCGCGCTGACCAGGGCCAGCGCGATCAGGAGCCATACCGCCAGGGTCTGGTTCATGGCCCGCTTCGCTTACAGGCTGAGCGAGCTGCGGATGGCCTGCACGCACAGGGCCATCAGGCCGCCCGGCAACAGGCCCAGCACCAGGATCAGCAGGCCATTGACCGACAGCACGCCGCGCTGGCCGCAGGTGGCCGCCATCGGGGCGGCATCGGCCGCCGGCTCGTCGAAGTACACGACCTTGACCACGCGCAGGTAGTAGAACGCGCCGATCAGCGAGAACACCACCGCGACCACCGCCAGCGTGACGTGGCCGGCGCTGACCAGCGCCTGCAGCACCGCCAGCTTGGCGTAGAAGCCCACCAGCGGCGGGATGCCGGCCAGCGAGAACATCAGCAGCAGCACGATAGCGGCATGCCACGGGCTGCGGCGGTTCAGACCCTTCAGGTCGTCGATGTGCTCGCACTCGAAACCCTGGCGCGACAGCAGCAGCACGATGCCGAAGCTGGCCAGCGTGGTCAGCACGTAGGTCAGCATGTAGAACAGCGACGCGCCGTAGGCGGACGAGGCCAGTTCCGGCTTGCCGACCACCGAGCCCGACATCAGGCCCAGCAGCACGAAGCCCATGTGCGAGATGGTCGAGTAGGCGAGCATGCGCTTGAAGTTGGTCTGCGCGATGGCGGTCAGGTTGCCGATGGCCAGCGACAGCACCGCCAGGATCATCAGCATCGGCTGCCAGTCGGCCGCCAGGCCGTGCAGACCGTCGACCAGCAGGCGCAGCGTGATGGCGAAGGCCGCCAGCTTGGGCGCGCCGCCCAGGATCAGCGTGACCGCGGTCGGCGAACCCTGGTAGACGTCCGGCACCCACATGTGGAACGGCACGGCGCCGAGCTTGAACGCCAGGCCCGAAACCAGGAACACGATGCCGAACACCAGGGCCAGCTTCTCGGCCTTGCCGGCGGCGATGACCTTGGAGACTTCGGCCAGGTCGAGGTGGCCGGTGGCGCCGTAGACCATCGACATGCCGTACAGCAGGAAGCCCGAGGCCAGCGCGCCCAGCACGAAGTACTTCATGGCGGCTTCGGTGGCGACGACGTTGTCGCGACGCAGCGCGATCAACGCGTACAGCGCCAGCGACATCAGTTCCAGGCCCAGGTAGATCGAGATCAGGTTGCCCGACGAGATCATCACCATCTGGCCCAGCAGGGCGAACAGCGTCAGCACGTACAGTTCGCCGCCGCGCATCATGTCGCGCAACTGGGCGTAGACGCGGCCGTAGACCAGCGTGACCGCCACCGCGATGTACGAGGCGATCTTGAGCAGGTGCGACAGCTCGTCGGTGACGTACAGGCCGTTGAAGGTCGAACCCGTGACGCCGTTCTTCCACTGCAGCGCCGACACCACGGTCAGCACGCCCAGCGCCAGCATGGTCAGCAGGAACGTCGGCTTGCGCTCGGGGTGATTGCTGACCGCGTCGACGAGCAGGATAGCCAGGCCGAAAACCAGCAGGAGGATTTCCGGTGTCGCCAGGGCGAAATCGATTTGGGATTGCATCATTGTCTTGTCTTACAGTTTCGAGACGGCAACGTGTTGCAGCAGGGCCTCGACCGACACGTGCATCACGTCGGTGAAGGGCTTGGGATAGATCCCCATGTACAGCACGGCGATCGCCATCACGCCAAGAATCACGAATTCGCGGCGGTTGATATCGGTCAGCTCGCGCACATGATCGTTGGCGACATCGCCCAGGACCACGCGCTTGACCATCCACAGCGAATACGAAGCGCCCAGGATCAGCGCGGTGGCCGCCAGCAGGCCGATCCAGAAGTTGTGCTCGACCGCGCCCATGATCACCATGAACTCGCCGACGAAACCGCTGGTGGCCGGCAGGCCGCTGTTGGCCATCGAGAACAGGATGAAGAACGTGGCGAAGCGCGGCATCACGTTGACCACGCCGCCGTAGTCGGCGATGCGGCGCGAGTGCATGCGGTCATAGAGCACGCCGATACACATGAACATGGCGCCCGAGACGAAGCCGTGGGAGATCATCTGCACGATGGCGCCTTCGACGCCGGCCGTGTTGAAGATGAAGAAACCCAGGGTGACGAAGCCCATGTGGGCGACCGACGAATAGGCCACCAGCTTCTTCATGTCGTCCTGCACGATCGCCACCAGGCCGATGTAGATCACGGCGATCAGCGACAGCGTGATCATCAGGCCGGCCAGGCTGTGCGAGGCGTCGGGCGCGATCGGCAGCGAGAAGCGCAGGAAACCGTAGGCGCCCAGCTTCAGCATGATCGCGGCCAGCACGATGGAGCCGCCCGTGGGCGCCTCGACGTGGGCGTCCGGCAGCCAGGTGTGCACCGGCCACATCGGCACCTTGACGGCGAAGGCCGCCAGCAGCGCCACGAAGATCAGGATCTGCGGGGTGTAGCCCAGCTTGGTCTGCTGCCAGGTCAGGATGTCGAACGAACCGCCCGAGGCGTTCCACAGGTAGACGAAGGCCACCAGCGTCAGCAGCGAGCCCATCAGGGTGTAGAGGAAGAACTTGAAGGCCGCGTACACCCGGTTCGGTCCGCCCCAGACGCCGATGATGATGTACATCGGGATCAGCGTGGCTTCGAAGAACACGTAGAACAGCATGCCGTCCAGCGCGCAGAACACGCCCACCATCAGACCCGACAGGATCAGGAAGGCGGCCATGTACTGCGACACGCGGCTGGTGATGACTTCCCAGCCGGCCAGCACCACGATGATGGTGATGAACGCGGTCAGGAGCACGAACCACAGCGAAATGCCGTCAACGCCCAGGTGGTAGTTGACGTTGAAGGCTTCGATCCAGGAGGTCTTCTCGACGAACTGCATGGCAGCCGTCTTGGAGTCGAACCCGGTGTACAGCGGGATCGTGACGAGGAAGCCGGCGATCGAGCCGATCAGCGACAGGCCGCGCGTCAGGCCGGGACGGTCGTCACGGCCCACCGCCAGCACCAGCAGGCCGAATACGATCGGGACAAAGATCGCAAGCGTAAGCCAGGGGAAAGTGTTGGATGCCATCTCGCTTGCCATCATTGGGGAATCAGCACAAAGAAAGTCACCAGCGCCATGATGCCGATGATCATCGCGAACGCGTAGTGATAGATGAAGCCGGACTGCAGGTGGCGGCTGATCGCCGACACCCAGCCCACCACGCGGGCGCTGCCGTTGATCAGCAGGCCGTCGATGATGCCGCGGTCGCCGGTCTGCCACAGGCCACGGCCCAGGCAGCGCAGGCCGCGGGCGATGATCTGCTCGTTGACCCAGTCGACGTAGTACTTGTTCTCAAGCACCTTGTTCACGCCCGACAGGCTCGACTTGATCGCGGCCGGGACCTTCGGGTTGATCAGGTAGCAGTACCAGGCGATGACCGCGCCGGCCACGACCAGCCAGAACGGCAGGGTCTGGAAGGCGTGCAGGCCGAAGGCGACCCAGCCGTGCCATTCTTCGTGCAGCTCGTGCATGGCCGGATGCTGCGGCAGCACCGTGATCACGCCGTTGAAGAACTTGCCGAACAGCATCGGATCCACCGCCCAGGCGCCGATCAGCACCGACGGGATCGCCAGCAGGATCAGCGGCAGGGTCACGACCCAGGGCGACTCGTGCGGCTTGCCGCCGTGGTGGCCGTGACCATGGTCGTCGTGACCGTGGTCGTCATGGCCGTGCGCGTCGTGGCCGTGGCCATGACCGTGGTCGCTGGTGTCGAAGCGTTCCTTGCCGTGGAAGACCAGGAAGTACACGCGGAACGAGTACAGCGAGGTCACGAACACGCCGATCAGCGTGGCGTAGTAGGCGAAGCTGGCGCCCCAGACGTGCGCGGCGCCGGCGGCCTCGATGATGTGTTCCTTCGAGTAGAAACCCGAGAAGAACGGCGTGCCGACCAGGGCCAGCGTGCCCAAGAGGAAGGTGATCCAGGTGATGGGCATGTACTTGCGCAGGCCGCCCATGTTGCGGATGTCCTGGTCGTGATGCATGCCGATGATGACCGAGCCTGCGCCGAGGAACAGCAGCGCCTTGAAGAACGCGTGCGTCATCAGGTGGAAGATCGCCACCGAGTAGGCCGAGGCGCCCAGCGCGACGGTCATGTAGCCCAACTGCGACAGCGTCGAATACGCCACCACGCGCTTGATGTCGTTCTGGATGATGCCCAGGATGCCCAGGAACAGCGCGCCGATGGCGCCGATCACGATGATGAACGACAGCGCGGTGTCCGACAGCTCGAACAGCGGCGAGAAGCGCGCGACCATGAAGATGCCGGCCGTCACCATGGTGGCGGCGTGGATCAGCGCGGAGATCGGGGTCGGGCCTTCCATCGAGTCGGGCAGCCAGGCGTGCAGGGGCACCTGCGCCGACTTGCCCATGGCGCCGATGAACAGGCAGATGCAGGCCACGGTCAGCAGCATCCAGTCCGAACCGGGCAGCGTCAGCTTGGACAGCTTGTCGGCCTGGGCGAACACTTCACCGTAGTGCATGGTGCCGGCGTAGGCGAACAGCAGGCCGATGCCCAGCACGAAACCGAAGTCGCCGACGCGGTTGATCAGGAACGCCTTCATGTTGGCGAAGATCGCGGTCGGGCGGGTGTACCAGAAACCGATCAGCAGGTACGAGACCAGGCCCACCGCTTCCCAGCCGAAGAACAGCTGCACCATGTTGTTCGACATCACCAGCATCAGCATGGAGAACGTGAACAGCGAGATGTACGAGAAGAAGCGCTGGTAGCCGGGATCGTCGGCCATGTAGCCGATGGTGTAGATGTGCACCATCAGCGACACCGAGGTCACCACGACCATCATCATGGCCGACAGCGGGTCGATCAGGAAGCCGATTTCCAGCTTGGTCTGGCCGATCAGGCTCCAGGTGTAGACCGCGCCGTCAAAGCGCAGGCCGTTGAGCACGTCGCCCAGCACCACCACCGAACCGATGGCGGAGATGAGCACGCCCAGGATGGTGATGACGTGCGAGGCGCGGCGGCCGATCGGACGGCCCAGGAACCCGGTGCCGAAAAGGCCCGCGAGGATTGCTCCGGCCAGCGGCGCCAGCGCGATGAGCAGGTAGAGATTGGGTGAGCTAGACATTTTCTTCCAATACCCCGTCAGCCCTTCAGGCGATCGAGTTCGTCAACGTTGATCGTGTTCAGGTTGCGGAACAGCAGCACCAGGATGGCCAGGCCGATCGCCGCTTCAGCGGCGGCCACGGTCAGGATGAAGAACACGAACACCTGGCCGGCGGTGTCGCCGAACCAGCTGGAGAACGCCACGAAGTTCATGTTGACGGCCAGGAGCACCAGCTCGATGGACATCAGCAGGATGATCAGGTTGCGGCGGTTCAGGAAGATGCCGAAGATCCCGATGGCGAACAGGATCGCCCCCAGGATCAGATAATGGGCCAGCGTCAGCGTCATTGTTTTTCTCCTTGGGGCGCGGCGGTGCCGTTCTGGGCCTGGGCGCGCTCGCTCTGGGCGGGCATGCTCACCATGCGGAAGCGGTCCTTGGCGCGCACGCGAACCGCGGCGACCGGGTCGTTGTACTTCACGTCGCGGCGGCGGCGCAGGGTCAGCGCGATGGCGGCGACCATGCCGACCAGCAGCAGCGCGGCGCCGACTTCGATGGCGTAGATGTAGTGCGTGTACATCGCTTCACCGAGGGCGCGGGCGTTGTTGTAGTCGCCGGCGACCGGGGCTTGCGGGCCCGAGCCGTACCAGGTCGAGCCCAGCACGAAGGCCATTTCCAGCACCATCACCAGGCCGATCACCAGGCCCAGCGGCAGGTAGGTCTTCATGCCCTGGCGCAGGGCATCCATGCGGATGTCCAGCATCATGACGACAAACAGGAACAGCACCATCACGGCGCCCACGTACACCAGCACCAGCAGCAGCGCGAGGAACTCGGCGCCCAGCAGCATCCACAGCATGGCCGCGTTGGCGAACGCCAGGATCAGGTGCAGGACGGCGGTGACCGGGCTGCGCGCGGTGATCACGCGGAACGCCGCGATCACCAGCACGGCGGCCAGTATGTAAAACAGGACAGTGGTAAAAGTCATGGATCAGGACCCTGGGCTCAACGGTAGGGAGCGTCTTCGGCCCGGCGGCGGGCGATTTCGGCTTCGTAGCGGTCGCCCACGGCGAGCAGCATGTCTTTGGTGAAATACAGGTCGCCGCGCTTTTCACCGTGGTATTCGTGGATGTGCGTTTCCACGATCGAGTCCACGGGGCAGCTTTCCTCACAGAAGCCGCAGAAAATGCACTTGGTCAGGTCGATGTCGTAGCGCGTGGTGCGGCGGGTGCCGTCGTCACGCTGGTCCGACTCGATGGTGATGGCCAGCGCGGGGCACACGGCTTCACACAGTTTGCACGCGATGCAGCGCTCTTCCCCATTGGGGTAGCGGCGCAGCGCGTGCAGGCCGCGGAATCGCGCCGAGGTCGGCGTCTTTTCCTGCGGGTAGCGCAAGGTGACCTTGCGCTTGAAGAAATACTTGCCCGTCAGGCGCATGCCCTTGAGCAGTTCGGCCAGCATCAAGCTGCCGAAGAAATCTTTGATCGCTTCCATATCCTGCCTCTGCCTGGCGGCTTAGCGCCAAATGTTCCAGGGCGTCTGCATCCAGATCGCCACAATGACCAGCCAAACGCCGGTCAGCGGGATGAAGATCTTCCAGCCCAAACGCATGATCTGGTCGTAGCGGTAACGCGGGAACGACGCACGGAACCACACGAACAACGAAACCACGACGAACGTCTTGAGACCGAGCCAGATCCAACCCGGGATCCAGGTCAGCGGCGCGATGTCGATCGGCGAAGCCCAGCCGCCCAGGAACATGATCGACGCCATGCACGACAGCAGGATCATGTTGGCGTATTCGCCCAGGAAGAACAGCGCGAACGCCATGCCCGAGTATTCGACCATGTGGCCGGCCACGATTTCCGATTCGCCTTCCACCACGTCGAACGGGTGACGGTTGGTTTCGGCAACGGCCGAGATCACGTAGATCACGAACAGCGGCAAGAGCGGCAGCCAGTTCCAGGACAGGAACGTCAGGCCCTTGTCGGCGAACCAGCCGCGGTTCTGCACATGCACGATCTCGGACATGTTCAGGCTGCCGGACACCAGCAGCACCGTCACCAGCACGAAGCCGATGGCCAGTTCATACGACAGCATCTGGGCCGAGGCGCGCAGCGCGCCCAGGAACGCGTACTTCGAGTTCGAGGCCCAGCCGGCGACGATCACGCCGTACACGCCGATCGACGTGATGGCCATGATGTACAGCAGGCCGGCGTTGACGTTGGCCAGGACCACGTCGGGGCCGAACGGCACCACCGCCCAGGCGGCCAGCGCCGGCATCAGCGTGACCACGGGAGCCACGACGAACAGCACCTTGTTGGCCTGGCTGGGGACCACGACTTCCTTGGTCAGCAGCTTGAACACGTCGGCGAACGGCTGCAGCAGCCCCTTGAAACCGACGCGGTTCGGGCCCATGCGCACGTGCATGGCGCCGATCATCTTGCGCTCCCAGTACGTCAGGTAGGCGACGCACAGGATGATGGGCACGGCGATGACCACGATCTTGATGATCGTCCAGAGAACCATCCAGACCGTCGGACCGAGCAATGCCGTTCCGTGGCTTTCAAGAACATTGAGCCATTCCATCAGGCACGCTCCACGCTGAGTTGACCAAATGCGCCACCCAGGGCTGCGGTATTTTCAAAGGCTGCGGCGATGCGCACGGCGCGATCGGCCACGGCGTCGTCCTGCACGGTTTCAAGCTCGACAGCGCCCTGCCCGCCCGTCACGCGCACCTTGACGCCGGCGGTCAGGCCCAGGCTGGTGAGCGTGTTGCCGTTCATGCGCGCGGCGGGCTGCTTCGAAGCCGGCGCGGCCTGCAGCGGTTCCGAGCGGCGCACCATGGCGTCGCTGCGGTAGATCGGCACGTCGGCGACGCGTTCCAGCCCGGTCAGGGGCTGGCCCAGGCCCAGCGGGGCCTTGATGTCGTTGGACAGGCGGCCTTCGACGCCACCGGCCAGCGCGGCATCGCGCACGGACTCGGAGGTTTCGTCATCGAAGCCGGCCAGGTGCAGGACGTTGCCCAGCACGCGCAGGACCTTCCAGGCCGGACGGGTCTGGCCGAACGGCGCGACCGTGCCCTTGAAGCTCTGGGCCAGGCCCTGGGCGTTGACGAAGGTGCCCGAGGTTTCGGTGAACGGCGCCACCGGCAGCATGACGTCGGCCCATTCGGCGGCGGCCGAACGGTAAGGCGTCAGGGCCACGGCGAACTGCGCGCCGCGCAGCGCGGCGATGGCTTGCTGGCCATTGTCGGCATCCAGCAGCGGCTCGGCGTGCAGCACCACGTAGGCCTTGAGCGGCTCGGCCAGCATGGCGGCGGCGTTCTTGCCGCCCTTGCCCGGGATGGCGCCGGCCAGGTAACCGCCGACGGTGTTGCCGCCGGAGGTCAGGAAGCCGAACTTGCCGCCGGCCAGGTCGGCCACGGCGCGGCCGTTGGCGGCCAGGGTCGAGGCCTGGGCGCTGGCCACGGCCAGGTTGCCCATCAGCACGGCGGTGTTGGCGCCCGACGCCAGGCTGGCGGCGATGATCTTGGCGTTCTCGCCCGGGGCGACCGAGGCGAACTCGGCCGGCACCGCGGCTTCCTTGGCTTGCGCCAGGGCCACGGCCACTTCGGCCAGGGCGCGCGGCAGCTCGGACGGGGCCACGGTGAGGCGGCCGGCGACCGGCATCAGGGGATCGTCGGCGGCGCTGTCGACCATCAGGATCTGCGTGCCGCGCTTGGCGGCCTGGCGCAGGCGCTGGGCCATCAGCGGGTGATCCTTGCGCAGGAACGAGCCGACCACCAGGACGCGGTCCAGGTTGTCGAGTTCGGCGATGGGCATGCCCAGCCACGGCGCGCCGGTCAGCGCGGCGTCGAAGGCCGGGTCGGTCTGGCGCAGGCGGAAGTCGATATTCTCGGAGCCCAGCGCGCGGACCAGGCGGCCCAGCAGCGCGTATTCCTCGGTGGTGGCGTATTCGGACGCCAGGGCGCCGATCTGGCCGGCGCCGAAGCTGTCACGCACGCGCGACAGGCCTTGGGCCACGGCGGCCAGGGCGTCGGCCCAGGAAGCTTCCTGCCACTTGCCGTCGGCGCCCTTGATCATCGGGGCGGACAGGCGGTCTTCGCTGTTCAGGCCTTCGTACGAGAAGCGGTCGCGGTCGCTGATCCAGCATTCGTTGATGGCTTCGTCTTCGAACGGCACCACGCGCATCACGCGGTCGCCCTTGACCTGGACCACCAGGTTGGCGCCCAGGCTGTCGTGCGGGCTGACCGAACGGCGACGGGCCAGTTCCCAGGTACGGGCACTGTAGCGGAAGGGCTTGGAGGTCAGCGCGCCCACCGGACAGATGTCGATCATGTTGCCCGACAGTTCGGACTCGATCGAGCGGCCGACGAACGAGGTGATCTCGGAGTGCTCGCCACGGCCCAGCATGCCCAGTTCCATGACGCCGGCGATTTCCTGGCCGAAGCGCACGCAGCGGGTGCAGTGGATGCAGCGGCTCATTTCCTCGGCGGAAACCAGCGGGCCCAGGTCCTTGTGGAACACCACGCGCTTTTCTTCCTGGTAACGCGAGGAAGAGCCGCCGTAGCCCACGGCCAGGTCCTGCAACTGGCATTCGCCGCCCTGATCGCAGATCGGGCAGTCGAGCGGGTGATTGATGAGCAAGAATTCCATCACCGACTTCTGAGCGGCGCGAGCCTTCTCGGAGCAGGTGTGCACGACCATGCCGTTCGTCACGGGGGTGGCGCAGGCGGGCAGCGCCTTGGGCGCCTTTTCCACTTCGACCAGGCACATGCGGCAGTTGGCCGCGATGGACAGTTTCTTGTGGTAGCAGAAATGCGGCACGTAAAGCCCGACTTTCTGGGCCGCATGCATCACCATGCTGCCCTCGGGCACTTCCACCGTATTGCCGTCGACGGTTAGTTCAACCATTGCTGTTCCTGAGACCTACAGATATTGCGGAACCACACACGACTTGTGCTCGATGTGGTGCGCGAATTCGTCGCGAAAATGCTTGAGGAAGCCACGCACGGGCATGGCGGCGGCGTCACCCAAGGCGCAGATGGTGCGGCCCATGATGTTGCCCGCCACGTTGTCCAGCATGTCCAGATCTTCCGGACGGCCGTGGCCGTTTTCGATGCGGTGCACCATGCGGTACAGCCAGCCGGTGCCTTCGCGGCACGGCGTGCACTGGCCGCAGCTTTCCTCGAAATAGAAATACGACAGGCGCAGCAGCGACTTGACCATGCAGCGCGTCTCGTCCATGACGATCACCGCGCCGGAACCCAGCATGGAACCCGCCTTGGCGATGGCGTCGTAGTCCATCGTGGTTTCCATCATGATGTCGGCCGGCAGCACCGGGGCGCTCGAGCCGCCGGGGATCACGGCCTTGAGCTTCTTGCCGCCGCGCATGCCGCCCGCCAGTTCCAGCAGGGTCGAGAACGGGGTGCCCAGCGGGATCTCGTAGTTGCCGGGACGCTCGACGTCGCCGGTGATCGAGAACAGCTTGGTGCCGCCGTTGTTGGGCTTGCCGACTTCGAGGTAGGCCTGGCCGCTGTTGCGGATGATCCAGGGCACCGCCGCGAAGGTTTCGGTGTTGTTGATGGTGGTGGGCTTGCCGTACAGGCCGAAGCTGGCCGGGAACGGCGGCTTGAAGCGCGGCTGGCCCTTCTTGCCTTCCAGCGATTCCAGCAGCGCGGTTTCCTCGCCACAGATGTAGGCGCCGTAGCCGTGGAACGCGTGCAACTGGAAGTTGAATTCCGAACCCAGGATCTTGTCGCCCAGGAAGCCGGCGGCGCGCGCCTCTTCCAGGGCCTCTTCGAAGCGCTCGTAGACTTCGAAGATTTCACCGTGGATGTAGTTGTAGCCGACGCTGATGCCCATCGCGTAGGCGGCGATCGCCATGCCTTCGATCACGATGTGCGGATTGAAGCGCAGGATGTCGCGATCCTTGAACGTGCCGGGTTCGCCTTCGTCCGAGTTGCAGACGAGGTACTTCTGGCCCGGGAAGGCGCGCGGCATGAAGCTCCACTTCAGGCCGGTCGGGAAGCCCGCGCCGCCGCGGCCGCGCAGGCCCGACGCCTTGACTTCGGCGATGACGTCTTCCGGCTTCATGCCGGTGGTGAGGATCTTGCGCAGGGCTTCGTAGCCGCCGCGCTTGACGTAGTCGGCCAGGCGCCAGTTGGCGCCGTCGACGTCGGCCATGATCTGCGGCTTGATGTGGCGGCCATGCAGGCACATCGAGTTGGACAGGTCGTTCAGCGGGTTGGGCTCCAGGCCCTGCGCGAACTGCTTGTAGATGTCGGGCGCGTTCATGCCGACTCTCCTTGCGCCTTGAGGGCCGCGACCAGCGCGTCCAGCTTCTCTTCGGTCATGCGCACGCACATATGCTTGTTGTTCACGATCAGCACGGGGGAATCGCCGCAGGCGCCCATGCACTCGCCTTCGACCAGGGTGAACTGGCCGTCAGCGGTGGTTTCGCGGTAGTCCACGCCCAGCTTGCGCTTGAGGTAGTCGCCGGCGCGTTCGCCGTCGCGCAAGGCACAGGGCAGGTTGGTGCAGACCGCGATCTTGGTCTTGCCGACGGGCTTGACGTCGAACATGTTGTAGAAGGTGGCGACTTCCTGGACCGCGATGGGCGGAACGCCGATGTAGTTGGCCACATCTTCGATGATGTCGGTAGCCAACCAGCCCTTCTCTTCCTGCGCGATGGCAAGAGAGGCCATGATGGCGGACTGCCGCTGGTCGGCCGGGAACTTGGCGAGTTCTCGGTCGATTTTCTGGTAGGCCTGTTCGGAAAGCAGCATAGTTTGAATCCGGGTTATGCGGGCGTGCTCGTGACTGTCTGGCGGATCAGCGATCGATCTCGCCGAAAACGATGTCCTGCGTACCAATGATGGTGACGGCGTCGGCGATCATGTGACCGCGCGACATTTCGTCCAGCGATTGCAGGTGGGCGAAGCCGGGGGCCCGAATCTTCAGGCGGTACGGCTTGTTGGCGCCGTCCGACACCAGGTAGATGCCGAACTCGCCCTTGGGGTGCTCCACCGAGGCGAACGCTTCACCCGGGGGCACGTGGAAACCTTCGGTGAAGAGCTTGAAGTGATGGATCAGCTCTTCCATGTTGGTCTTCATGGCGGTGCGCTTGGGCGGGGCGATCTTGTGGTTCTCGATCATGACCGGGCCCGGGTTGTTGCGCAGCCATTCCACGCACTGGCGGATGATGCGGTTGCTCTCGCGCATTTCGGCGATGCGGACCAGGTAGCGGTCGTAGCAGTCGCCGTTGACGCCGACGGGGATGTCGAAATCGAGCAGGTCGTAGACTTCGTAGGGCTGCATCTTGCGCAGGTCCCAGGCCACGCCCGAGCCTCGCAGCATCGGACCGGTGAAGCCCAGGGCCTTGGCGCGATCGGGATCGACCACGCCGATGCCGACCAGGCGCTGCTTCCAGATGCGGTTGTCGGTGAGCAGGGTTTCGTACTCGTCGACGCAGGCGGGGAAGCGGTTGGTGAAGTCTTCGATGAAGTCCAGCAGCGAGCCCGAACGCGCGTCGTTCATGACGCGCACTTCCTTCTCGCCACGGTATTTGCTGGTCTCGCCGTACTGCGGCATGGTGTCCGGCAGGTCGCGGTAGACGCCGCCCGGACGATAGTAGGCCGCGTGCATACGCGCGCCCGAGACCGCTTCGTAGCAGTCCATCAGGTCTTCGCGTTCACGGAAGGCGTACAGGAACACCGCCATGGCGCCCACGTCGAGCGCGTGCGAGCCCAGCGACATCAGGTGGTTCAAGAGACGCGTGATCTCGTCGAACATGACGCGGATGTACTGCGCGCGCAGCGGGGCTTCGACGCCCAGCAGCTTCTCGATGGCCATGACGTAGGCGTGCTCGTTGCACATCATGGACACGTAGTCCAGGCGGTCCATGTAGGGCAGCGCCTGGATGTAGGTCTTGTGCTCGGCCAGCTTTTCAGTGGCGCGGTGCAGCAGGCCGATGTGCGGGTCGGCGCGCTGGATGACTTCGCCGTCCAGCTCGAGCACCAGGCGCAGCACGCCGTGGGCGGCCGGGTGCTGCGGGCCGAAGTTGAGCGTGTAGTTCTTGATTTCTGCCATGATTCAACGTCCCAAGCCGTAGGTGTCTTCGCGCACCACGCGCGGCGTGATCTCGCGCGGGTCGATCGTGACGGGCTGGTAAATGACGCGCTTCTGTTCCGGGTCGTAGCGCATTTCGACGGTGCCGGAGAGCGGGAAGTCCTTGCGGAACGGGTGGCCGATGAAGCCGTAGTCGGTCAGGATGCGGCGCAGGTCCGGGTGGCCTTCGAAGACGATGCCGTACAGGTCGAACGCCTCGCGCTCGAACCAGCCCACTGCCGGCCAGCATTCCATCAGCGAGGCGACCATCGGGAACTCGTCGTCCGGCGCCCAGGTGCGCACGCGCAGGCGCCAGTTGTTCTCGACCGACAGCAGGTGCGCGACCACGGCGAAGCGCGCGCGGTGCACCTTGGCGTTGGTTTCCTCGGGCAGTTGGCGCGTGCCGTTGCCCCAGGTGAGGTAGTCGACGCCACAGAGGTCGATACAGATTTCGAAGCGCAGGCCGGCTTCGGTGCGCAGCTTGTTGCAGACGGAGAACCACTGCTCCGCGGGCACTTCGAGCGTCAGTTCGCCCAGCGCCTCGGTCAGCGCGATGTCCGCGCCGAGGGTGGTCTGCAAATTGTTTTTCAGGGTTTCGAGCCTGGTCATCATCTTGTACGCTTAGGTGAACCGATACGCTGTTTCGCGGGGTCCTGCGGCGGCGTTTGCGGCGGCCGCGGACCGGAGCGCAAACTCAGCGCGCAATCGTGTTGGTCAGGCGGATCTTGTTCTGCATCTGCAGCAAGCCGTAGACCAGCGCCTCGGCCGTGGGCGGGCAGCCCGGCACGTAGACGTCTACCGGTACGATGCGATCGCAGCCGCGCACCACGGAATACGAGTAGTGGTAGTAACCGCCACCATTGGCACAGGAGCCCATCGACACCACCCAACGCGGTTCGGGCATCTGGTCGTAGACCTTGCGCAGCGCCGGCGCCATCTTGTTGCACAGCGTGCCGGCGACGATCATCAGGTCGGACTGACGCGGGCTGGGGCGGAAGATGATGCCGAACTGGTCAAGGTCGTAGCGGGCCGCGCCCGCGTGCATCATCTCGACCGCGCAACAGGCCAGGCCGAAGGTCATGGGCCACATGGAGCCGGTTTTCGCCCAGTTAAGGAACTTATCGGCGCTGGTTGTGATGAACCCTTGCTTGAGAATGCCGTCTATAGCCATATTCGTCTCTGATAGCGTGCGGTGATGAAATAACCCGGCGGGTCATTCCCAGTCCAGCGCGCCCTTTTTCCATTCGTAGATGAAGCCGACGGTCAACACGGCGAGGAAAACCATGACCGTCCAGAAGCCGACGATTCCAACCGTGCCCTGGGCGATGGCCCACGGGAACAGGAACGCGATTTCCAGGTCGAAAAGAATGAACAGGATCGCCACCAGGTAGTAGCGCACGTCAAACTTCATGCGCGCGTCTTCGAACGCTTCGAAGCCGCACTCATAGGGGGATAGCTTCTCGGCGTAGGGACGCCGCGGGCCAAGGAGGGAGCCGGCCGTCAGAAGCGCGAACCCGATAAGGGTGGCCACTACGATAAACAGCAGGACGGGGAAATACTGTTGCAGGTTCATTCAGGCGTCCGTCAAATGCGCAAACCTTAGGATTGTAGCATTCGCGCGGTTACTTCCGGCTGAACTCTGTAGCGTGAACAGCGGGTGAAAGACTGCATTTCTCCAGTGGAACAATCGCAATCTTTGAGGGGAAGCAAACAGCTTACCGCAATCGCGCCACGCCCGCGCCACCAGCACGATAAAACGCCCGCACAGCGGTCGCGAATTACCGTAAAAAAACAGACTGATCGCAAACAAAAAACCACCCCGAAGGGTGGTTTCATATGAGCGGGCCGAAGCCCGCTCATGCACTAAGAATCTAGGCAGGACTTGCGCCCTGCTTTCGATTAGAAGCGGTGACGCAGGCCCACGCCAACAGCGGTCGCCTTGACGCCGTCGTTGAACGCGTAGTTCTTCGAGTACGAACCGTAGGCGTACAGGTTGGTACGCTTGGACAGGTCGTAGGTGTAGCCGGCCGAGAACACGTTCATCGTGGCATCGTCGCCAGTCAGCTTGTTGTTCGACGGGTCAACGCGCTGCCACGAACCGAACAGGCTCGAAGCGCCGCCGATCGGAGCCGACAGACCCAGCAGGTAGGAGTTGGCCTTGAAGCCATCAGCGAACTGGTTGGCACCGAAGCCCAGCTTGCGCGACGTACCGTCAACGGTAATCGAGCCCGAAGCGCCGGCCGGGTTGGACGTGGCGAACCAGCCGTCGGTGGTGCGAGCGTAGGCCAGGGCCAGCTTGACCACTTCGAAGTCATACGAACCGCCGATCATGTACGAACGGGGCGTCGCGTCGACTTCACCTTGAGCTTGGTTGTGCGAAGCGTTCAGCTGGTCGTACGACAGAGCGACGTTCAGGGGACCATTGACGTAGCGCAGGCCGGTCGTGATGGCACGGACGTTGTCGGCGGTCTTGAAGCCAACGCGAGCCGGGTCAGCCTTGGTCGAGCTGTCGGCATTGCCTTCGTCAGCGCTGAACGAGTAACCAACGCCGAACTGGAAGCCGCTGAACGACGGGGTTTGGTACATGACCATGTTGTCGTAGCGTTGCGTGTTGGCAGCGCTCATGCCGGTACCGATGTTGGCGACGTTGAAGCCGGCGCCGAACGGATCGATCGAGCCGAAGTACTTCGACGCGATGTTGGTTTGGCGACCGAAGTCCAGTTGACCCCAGCTGTCGCTGGCCAGACCGACGGTGGCTTGACGGCCGAACAGACGGCCGTTTTGAGCCGACTTGCCGTTACCCGAGTCGAAACCCGATTCCAGTTGGAAAACAGCGCGCAGGCCGTCACCCAGATCTTCCGAACCACGCAGACCCCAGCGCGAACCGTTCTGGACACCGTTGATCATGCCGATACGGCTGCCGTTCTTGGCATCGCCAGCACCGCTGATCTTGTTGTAGCCGATACCCGTGTCGATGATGCCGTACAGGGTGACAGACGTTTCTGCCTGGGCGACACCGGCGAAACCGGCGAGCAGGGCGGCAGCGAGCAGAGTCTTTTTCATTTAAGAAATCTCCGTTGATTTGAGTGACAAGAGCAGCAATCCAGCAAACCAGCCTGCCGCCCCCCTAACTCCGCGAAGGGAAGTTGACGCTATTGCATCAAAAATCGGGGGGGCTGGCTATGGTCGACACCAGAAAAGTGCAGGTTTGCGACAGCCCTGTTGGGATATTGCAACATCAGACCAACTCCCCATAGGGCTAACCCTGCGTTTTGCGAACGACCACGTATCCATGCGACTTTCAGCCCTGGCCCTAATAAATGAAGGGATCGCGTCGGGTTTCTTTCATATGTCTTTCCAGACCGAATAACCTCTTCGGCAAGACCGCTTCCCGGTCTGCCCGGGCGGCCTTCCCGACAGTGGCGCCGTCAGCCTGGATAACGTTGTTATTTAAATAAAGCGGCGATATTATTTCGCAACATAGTCACCCCTTCGCTTCCTTGGCCATGACCACCGTCACTCCTCGCAGCGACCGCAATGAACGCCTGAGCGCGCTGCGCCGGCAGATGATCCTGGACGCCGCCCAGCGGGTATTCGAGCGCGACGGGCTGGAAAAGACCACGCTGCGCGCCATCGCCAAGGAGGCCGGCTGCACCACCGGCGCGATCTACCCCTGGTTCGCGGGCAAGGAGGCGTTGTACGGCGCCCTGCTGGACGAATCGCTGCAACGCCTGCACACCCATCTGCTGGGCGCGACCTCCGGCGGCGCGCCCGCGTCCGCCGCGCGCCAGGCCATCCAGGCTTTCTTCGGCTACTACGCCGAGCGCCGCACCGATTTCTCGCTGGGGCTGTACCTGTTCCAGGGGCTGGGGCCGCGCGGGCTGGGGCGCGACATGGACGAACGGCTCAACGGCCGGCTGCGGCTGTGCGTCGACGTGCTTGGCCAGGCCCTGGCCCGCACCAAGTCCTGGACGGCCGAGGCAGTGCAGGTCGAGCAGATGAATGTCTTCACCTACCTGATCGGGCTGCTTCTGCTATTGCACACCCGCCGCCTGAAATCGCTGGGCCAGCAGGCCGACGTCCTGCTGGATCACTACTGCCACGCCCTGGAACAACGATGACCGCCACGACCCTGCCCTGCGCCGACACCGACGCGCCGCTGATCAGCCTGGCCGATTTCCGGCTGCTGCTGGCCGAGCAACATCCGTTTTCGCTACTGTTGGGGATCGAAGTGCAGCGCATCGGCCGCGGCACCGCGCTGGCCGTGCTGCCCGCGCGCGACAGCCACCAGCGGCTCGGCGGCATCGTCGCCGGCCCGATGCTGATGGGGCTGGCCGACCTGGCCATGTATGCGGCGGTGGTCGGCGCCACCGGCCAGGCCCACGCGGTCACGGCCAGCCTGACCATCAACTTCCTGCGCAAGAGCCCGGCCGGCGCGATCCACGCCGAGGCGCGGCTGCTCAAGGTGGGCCGCCTGTCCGCGGGCGAGGTTATCCTGACCGCCGCGGGTTCGGATGAGCCGCTGGCCCATATCGTCAGCACCTGGTCGGTGCCGAAGCCATGAGCCTGCGCATCAGCATCGTCGGCATGGGCCGCACCGGCACGCAGGCGGCGCGGCGCCTGCTTGCGGCCGAGCCGGACATCGCCCTGACCGTCTACGACATCGACCCGGACCGTTGCGAGGACTTCCGCGGCAGCGCCACCCTGGCGACCTCGGCGCGCGAAGCGCTGGCGGAGTCCGACACCATCGTACTGGCCCTGCCGCGCGAACGTGAAATCGATCGGACCCTTGAGCGCTTCAGCGACGGCGAGGTCACCGCGCCCGTGGCCGGCAAGCTGATCGTGGACCTGGAGCCGCCGCCGCCCGAGCGGGCGCGCCGGCTGGACCTGGCGATCGCCACCGCCGGCGGACGCTACGCCTGCGCGCCGCTGCGGCCAACGGCCGGCGGCGGGCCGGATGCGCGGCTATTGGAGGCCCTGATCGCGCCGCGCTGAGCCGCCCAGGCGTTCGGCCGCGGCCACGCACAACGCCAGCCAGGCGAAGCTGACGGCGAAGCCCGCCACCACGTCGCTGGCGAAATGCACCTGCAGCAGCACGCGGCTCAGGCCGATCGCCGTCACCAGCGCCGCCGCCAGGGCCGCTGCCGGCAACCGCCAGGAGGCGGGCGCCAGGCGCCAGGCCAGATAGCAGGCGGCCCCGTACACCGCCATGGCGGCCGAGGCATGGCCACTGGGAAAGCTCCAACCGAAGGCGGTGGCGAAACCATGATCATGCTCGGGCCGCACGCGTTCGAAACCCTGCTTGAGGAGGCGGTTGATGAGGCCGCCGCCGCCCGTGGCGGCCGCGCAGAAAGCCGCCAATTCCCACTGGCGGCGCGCCAGCAGCGCGAGGGTCATCAGGACTGCGAATACCGTCAGCACATTCCGGTCGCCCAGTGTGGTGAACCAGGACAGCAGCCACAGCAGGGAATCGCCCAGCGACATGCTGAGCGCTGCGGCGAGGGCGCTGTCGAATTCCACCACCGGCCCCTGCCGCGTGACGGCGAAGGCCAGCCCCAGGAACAGCGCGCCGGCCAACGCCACGGCGCCCGCGCCCGCCGCCAGGCGCGTGGCGGGCCGGGCCCGCATGCAGGCGCGCGCCAGCGCCACCGCCACGAGCGCCGCGCCCAAAGGCAAAAGCAGAAACAACGACAGCGCGTGGAACGAAATCCATGCCGCCCCGGCGTCGATCATGGCGCCCACTCCGTCCCGATTCCCGTTGCCACGCCCTACCCCGCCACCAGGGTCTTGTCGACCGGCGCGAAGGCATGGGCGCCAGCGGCGTAGTCCCAGCGCTCGACGTGGCAGACCCGGGTCTCGCCCTCGCCCTCGCGCGTGATCACATTGACTGAATTGGGGATGTTGCCGCGCACCCGGCGCGAGCACGCGGTGCCGGCCTGGACCGCCCAGCCGGCCATGACGCCCGGGTCGGCGCTGGCGGGCAGCACGTAGGGCAGATGGATGTGCCCGCCGAGGATCAGGTCGACCCCGGCCTGGGCCCAGGCCGCCAGCGCGCGCTCGCGGCCGATCAGCAGGTTGAAGCGATCGGACTCGACCTTGGCGCGCACCGGGTGATGCGCCACCACCACCCGCAACTGGCCGGGCCGGGCCTGGCGCAGCCGCTGCGCCACGCGCGCGATCTGGGCGTCGGAGATCTCGCCATCCTTGCGGCGGCGGGGCCGCGTGGTGTTGACGCCGATGGCCAGCAGGCCGGCGGTTTCATAGACCGGTTCGAGCACGGCGCCGAGCGCGCGCTTGTAGTTGCCGTAGGGGTTGAGCGCGCGCGCGAACACATTGAACAGCGGAATGTCATGGTTGCCAGGGACCGCCAGCACCGGCAGCGACAGGCGCTCGATGAACTTGCGGGCGGCGGCGAACTGGCCGCGGCGGGCGCGCTGGGTGATGTCGCCGCTGATCACCACCAGGTCCGGCGCGAGCGCGCGCGCCAGGTCCAGCGCGGCCTCGACAACCGGCTTGCGTTCGGTGCCGAAGTGGGTGTCCGACAATTGCAGGATGCGCGTCATGGGCGCTCCTCTTCGGCGTCGACCGGCACCACCAGCGGCAGCGGCGTATCGGACACCTTGAATTCCAGGGGCGTGTCCATCCAGGATATCTCGCCGTCCATGGCGACCTTGACGCGGCGGCGCCCGCGAATCGAGACCCTCAGGCGGTCGAAGGCGAAACTGACCACATGCTCGGCCTCGCCCAAGCGGCTGAACAGGCCGCGCAACAGCAGGCCATAGAGCGCCAGCGTGCCCACCGGCCGGGCGGCCATGGCCACCAGGCGGTTGCGATCGAGTTCGGAGGGGTCTATGCCGATGTGCTCCAGTTGCAGGCGGTTGTTGCCGACCACCAGCGTCGGCGAACGCAGATCGCGCGCCCGGCCTTCGTACTCGAGCCGCAGGCTGAGCTGGCGCGGCGCGCGCAGCAGCGTCACCAGCCCGGACCAGAGCGCCACCAGGCGGCTGCGGCCGAAACGCTGCTTGTAGGCCTCGCGATCTTCCAGCAGTTGCGGATAGAGCCCCAGGCTGGCGTTGACCAGGAACAGGCGGCCATTGAGCAGGCCGACCTGCACCGGCCGCAGCTCGCCGCCCAGCAGGCCGCGCAGCGCGGCTTCGGTGTCCTGCGAGATGCCATAGCGGCGGCCGAAGTAATTGAAGGTGCCTTGCGGCAGGATGCCGAACGGCACGCCCTGCCCCAGCACCTGGCCGGCGACGGCGTTGAGCGTGCCGTCGCCGCCGGCCGCGACCACGATGCCGCCAGCCTCGCGCGCCAGGGCCACGGCCTCGCGGGCGGTGTCGACCAGGCGCGATGGATCGTCGATTGGCATCAACTGGTAGCGCCGGCCGGCCTCGTCGAGCACGCGGCGGATGATGTCCTGCAGCACTTGCGCGTCGCCGCGCCCGGAGCCGGTGTTCAGGACGATGAAGAGAGGTTCGTGTCCCGCGAGGGGACGAGCCCCGTTCGCCGGGCTCTGCTGGATAGGCGTCATGGACAAAAGATAGCCCATGGCGGCAAATCGCCGCAACCGTGCCGGCGCGCGCCTGTCGGACGCGCCGGCACGCGGCTCAGCGGCCGACCGCGTAGGCCTGCATCAGGCGCGGCGTGGCGGCCGCGTGCAGCAGGCCGTCGGCGTCGCGCGAAGCGGCGGTCAGGCGACCAACCGACCACTGCGGGACTTCCTCGATGTGGTGCCCGCGGGCGCGCAGCGCGGCGATGGTCTCGGCGCCGAAGCCGCTTTCCACCGCCAGGTGCCCCGGCTTGCGATCGCGCGGGTAGAACGAGGTGGGGAAATGCATGGTGTGCGACATCGGCAGGTCGATGGCTTCCTGCAGGTTCAGGCCATGGTGCGCGTGGCGCAGGAAGAACAGCAGTTGCCATTGCTCCTGCTGGTCGCCGCCCGGCGTGCCGAAGGCGAGATAGGGCCGGCCCTCGCGCAGCGCCAGCGACGGCGTCAGCGTGGTGCGTGGACGCTTGCCCGGCGCCAGCGTGCCCGGCAGGCCCTCTTCCAGCCAGAACATCTGGGCGCGGGTGTTCAGGCCGAAACCCAGTTCCGGGATCACCGGCGAGGACTGGAACCAGCCGCCCGACGGCGTGGCCGAGATCATGTTGCCCCAGCGGTCGATGACGTCGACGTGGGTGGTGTCGCCGCGCTTGACCGAGGCGCGCATGTCGGCCAGCGTCGGTTCGTTGGTCGCGCTGCCGGGGGCCGACACCTTGGACAGGCGCTGCAGCGTGTCCATCACCCGCGCCACCTGCGCCTCGAAGCCGGAAATCACGCCGGGCCGCAGGTCCTGCGAGGCCTGCTCGCCGATGAGCGCGCGGCGCGCGTCGTTGTAGTCGTCCGACAGCAATTGGGCCAGCGGCACGTCGACGAAGGCGGGATCGCCGTAGTAGGCCTCGCGGTCGGCGAAAGCCAGCTTCATGGCCTCGGTGACGCGGTGCACGAACTCGGCGCTGGTCGGGCCGACGCCGGCCAGGTCCATGTCCTTGAGCAGCGCCAGGGTCTGCAGGAACACCGGCCCCTGGCTCCAGGCGCCTGCCTTGGCCACGGTGTAGCCGTGGTAGTCATAGGTGGCGGGCTGGTCGTAGCTGGCGGACCAGCCGGCCAGGTCGTCGGCGGTGATCACGCCCCGATGGCGCTGGCCGCTCTCGTCCATGACCTCGGTGCCACGCGCGAACTTGTCGATGGCCTCGGCGACGAAGCCGCGGTAGAAGGCGTCGCGGGCGGCCTCGATCTGGCGCTGGCGGTCGGCGCCGGCCTGTTCCGCTTCCCGCAGCACGCGGGTCCAGGTGGCGGCCAGCGCCGGGTTGCGGAACAGCTTGCGGGCCTCGGGCACGTTGCCGCCAGGCAGGTAGACCTGCGCGGTGGTGGGCCAGTGGGCCTGGAAAAAGTCCTTCAGGCCGGCGATGGTGTTGGAGATGCGCGGCATCAGCGCGTGGCCGTGCTCGGCGTAGTAAATGGCCGGTTCCAGCACGTCGCGCACGCGCATCGTGCCGTGGTCGCGCAGCAACTGCATCCAGGCGTCGAACGCGCCGGGGATCACGGTGGCCAGCAGACCGTTGCCGGGGATCAGACCGAGGCCTTCGGCGCGGTAGCGCTCGAGGGTGGCGGCGGCGGGCGTGGTGCCCTGGCCGCACAGCACGTCGACGCGGCCGGTGCGCGCGGAATAGAACACCGCCGGCACTTCGCCGGCCGGGCCGACCAGGTGGGGCTCGACCACCTGCAGCACGAAGGCCGAGGCGACACAGGCGTCGAAGGCGTTGCCGCCGCGCTCCAGCAGCGACATGCCGGCCGAGCTGGCCAGCCAATGGGTGGAGGTCACGACACCGAAGGTGCCGAGGATTTCCGGGCGAGTCGTAAACATCATGGTGCGATCCTGTTGCGGACGGCGCGAGGCCGGCGGCCGCGAGAGACAAGTAAAAACGGGACCCGCCACCGGGTCCCGCGTCTGGCTCGATGCCTACTTCCTGGCGAGGCTGACGCCCTTCAGGCGGATCAGGCCATCGGGATACGGCACGAAGCCTTCCAGTTTCTTCTGCGTGCCGAAGGTCCACGGCAGGTAGAACAGGTAGATGATGGGACGCTGCTCCTGCATCACCGACAGCACCTGGTCGTACAGGGCGCGGCGCTTGGCGGTATCCGGCTCGGCGCGAGCCTCGCCGAGCAACTTGTCGGCCTGCGCGTCGCAGAACTTGCCGTCATTCAGGTTGCCCTTGCAGCTCAGGTACTGGTGGATGTTGCCGCTGGGATCGACCCGGCCCGACCAGCCGCTCTGCCCGACTTCGAAATCGCCGCGGGCCAGCGACGATTGCAGCGAGGCGAATTCGACCGGACGCAGGGTGATGTCGAAACCGGCTTCGGCGCCCATGGCCTGCACCAGCTCGAACACCTGCTGCATAGTGGTGTTGTTGCCGAAGGTGATCTCGAACTTGACGCGGTCGAAACCCGCTTCCTTGAGCAGGGCCTGGGCCTTCTTGGGATCGCGGCCGGCGTGCTCGAACGACTTGTTGTAGGCGAAGCTGGCCGGCGGGAACGGCTGGTAGGCCGGCTGGTACTGGCCTTCGCCGATGACCTGGTTGAGCACGTCGCGGTCGATGGCCAGGTCGAGCGCCTGGCGCACGCGCTTGTCCTTGGCCAGCGGGTTGTTGGCGCGCGCGCCATTGCCCAGGTTGACCGAGATCGACTGGAAGCCCAGACCCGTGACGGGGGCCAGGCGCAGGTTGGCGTCGTCCTTGACCGCCTTGGCGTCGCTGGGCGCCACGCGCTCGATGATGTCGAGGTCGCCGGCGCGCAGGTTGTTCAGGCGCACGGTGTTGTCGGGGATCGGCGTGAAGACGACACGGTCGAAGTGATAGTTGGCGGCGTCCCAATACTTGGGAAATTTCTCCAGCACGATGCGGTCGTTCTGCACCCGTTCCTTGAACTGGTACGGGCCCGAGCACACCGGCTTGCCGCCAGGATCCTTGTCGAACGAGGCGGGCGAGATCATCATGCCGGCGCGGTCGGACAACTGCGACAACAGCGAGGCGTCGGGCTCGGACAGGTGCAGCACCACGGTGCTGGCGTCGGGCGCGTCGACGCTGGCCACGGTGGCCAGCTCGCTCTTGCGGTTGCTGTCGGGGAGCGTGCGGGCGCGATCCAGGTTGGCCTTGACCGCGGCGGCGTCGATCGGCGTGCCGTCATGGAACACGGCATCGGTGCGCAGCTTGAAGGTCAGCGTCTTGTTGTCCGGGCTGGTGCTCCAGGACTGCGCCAACTGCGGCACGAACTTCAGGTCCGGCGTGATGTCGACCAGCTTGTCGCACAGCGAGGCAAACACGATGCGGCCGACAAAGGTGCGGGCGCGGGTCGGATCGAGCACGTCCGGGTCGTCCTGCAGGCCGACCCGCAGAGTCGACTGGGCTTGGGCCAGCCCGCTGGCCAGCATTCCCGCCATGGCCATGGCGAGGCAGAGTTTACGCATGAATGATCTCCGTCGATTCAGGCGGCCTGCTTCCCCCCGCGCCGGACGGCGCGCCGCCTGGCGGTGAGGGAACAGACCCCGAGCCGTGCTGCATCGCCGGGCCCATCCCCCCGTTGCGCACGTTCTTGTTTGGATTCTGCGCCAGGCGCGCCACGATTGTATAGAGCGCGGGCAGTCAGCCGTCCAAACGCGCCCGCGGCGACCGCCTTGCGGACAGGTCGCCCGCGCGCCGCCGGCCCCGCGGTCTCAAGGCAGGCGGCAAGGCGCCGAGAAGTCGACCGCCGCCAGCACGGATTCCCGCAGTTTTCCCACCAGCGGCCGGGTGTCGTCGCGGCGGTACTGAAAGGAATACGGCAATGCCGCTGGCGCCGGATCGCAATCGAGCACCCGCAGGCTGCCCTCGTCCTGCAACGCCCGCGCCCAATGGCTGGGCAGCAGTCCCACCCCGGTGCCCTCGATCAGCAGGCCGGCGATGGCGCCCCAGTTGTTGCAGCAGAGCCGCTGGCCGGCCACGTCGCGTCCGGCCAGCCAATCGTCCACGATGCGGGTGGTGCCCGCGCCCGCCGGCAGGGTCACCAGCGGCAACCGGGCCAGCAGGCCGGGCGACATGCGGGTCGCGCCCGCCAGCGCGGCAGGCGCCGCGGCCCAGGCGAACACAGCCTCGCCGATCGGCGCGGATGCGATGTTGGGACGCGAGGAACGCCCGGCGATGACGGCGAAATCCAGTTCGCCGTCGGCCACCCGCTGCTCCAGCACCTGGCCGATATCCACATAGGGCTCCAGCACCAGGTCGGGATAGGCGGCGCGGACCACGCCGATCAGGCGCGGCAGCCAGGTCAGCGCGGTCAGTTCGCCCACGCCGAAACGGCAACGGCCGCGTAGTCCCGGGGCTTCGGCCAGCGAAGCGCGGATGCCGTCGGCCGCCGCCAGCAGTTCGCGCGCTTGCGGCAGCAGCCGCTGGCCGGCGTCGGTCAGGACCGCCTTGTGGCCGCTGCGGTCGAACAACGGCCGGCCCAGCGCGTCCTCGAGCTCGACGATGCGCTTGGACAGCGATGACACCGACAGGTGCAGCCGCTCGGCCGCCACGGCGAAACTGGCGCAGGTGGCGGCCCAATAGAAGGCTTCGAGTTGCTTGAGGGTCATGGCCGGATTGTAGGGGCACGGCCTGGCGTGGCGGCGGCCAGCGCGGCATCGGGACGCGGGCGAACGGGCCGGCCGCGTCCAGGGGGTCAAGCGGCCTGCGGCGTCCGCAGTTGCGGCGACAGCCGCAGGGTATCGATGGCGGCGCGGAGCATGCGCTCGACGCGCGGCCAGATATCGCCCTTGAGGCGATCGGACCAGCAGATAGTGCCGAACACGCCTTCGATCAGGGAATGCAGGTAGACATTGGACAGGCGCACGTCCAGGGCGGGCGGCAGGTCTTCGCGGCTGACGGCGGCGCGCAGCAGTTTCTCGGACGTGCGCAGGGCGTGGCGTTCCCACAGGTCGCGACGGCGCAGGAGGGGCGCGTTCTCGTCGCTGCGCTCGCATTTCAGGTAGAGGATTTCCAGCACGCGCTGAACCGAGCCTTCCTCGGCGTAGATCTGCACGTACTGGCGCATCGACGCGTAGAGCGCTTCCAGCGCCTCGCCGTCGGTCGACACGCGGGTCAGCGACACCGCTTCCCCCAGGGCCCGGTCGCACATGGCGATGCAGACATCGATCTTGTTCTTGTAATGGCCGTAGACGGCGCCCCGGGACACGCCCGCGAAATCGGCGATATCGCTCATGGTGGTGCTGGCCACGCCCTTGGACAGGAACACGTGTTCGGCGGCGTCCAGGATGCGGTCGCGGGTGCGTTGGGATTCTTCTTTCGTCTTGCGGGCCATACAGGGATCTCCTTGTGGAAAAAGGGTTGAAGGGGGGACATGAAAACGGCGGCCCGCCTTGCGGGGGCCGCCGTCTGCGCACTGTAAAGAAGTATGCAGCCGCCAGCATACTTTCGAACAAAACAATTAATCAAGCATGACGGATTAAATGATAGACTGCGGACCCCACAGGGAAAACCCGCGATTCTCCCGCTCTCGCCCGCAACGGGCGCCTCACAATAATTTTTAGAAATGACGCACCGAGTTCCCCTCAGAACGCTCGCATTCGCCTCCGTACTGGTTCTTGTTTCCGCATGCTCGAAGCAGGAAACGCCCGAAGCCGCCAAGGCCCCCGCCGAAGTCGGCGTCATCGTGGCCAGGGCCACGCCCACCGCCGTCGCCAGCGAGCTGCCCGGCCGGTTGGAGCCCTACCGCGAGGCCGAGGTCCGCGCCCGCGTGGCCGGCATCGTCACCCGCCGCCTGTATGAAGAAGGCCAGGAAGTGACGCGCGGCACGCCGCTCTTTCAGATCGATCCGGCGCCGCTGCAGGCCGCCTACGATTCCGAGGCGGCCTCGCTGGCGCGCGCCCAGGCCAACCTGTCCGCCGCCGCCGACAAGTTGCGCCGCTATGCCGACCTAGTGTCGGACCGCGCCATCAGCGAACGCGACCACGCCGAGAGCGTGGCCGAGGAGCGCCAGGCCCGCGCCGAGGTGGCCCTGGCCAAGGCCAACCTGCAAAGCGCCAGGCTGCGGCTGGAATACGCCCGGGTCACCTCCCCGATCGATGGCCGCGCGCGCCGCGCCCTGGTCACCGAGGGCGCGCTGGTGGGCGAAGGCCAGGCCACGCCGCTGACGGTGGTGCAGCAGCTCGACCCGATCTACGTCAATTTCTCGCAGCCCGCCGCCGAAGTCATGCAGTTGCAGAAGCAGATCCGCGCCGGCGCCCTGCAAGGCGTCGCGCCCGACAAGATGCGGGTGCGCCTGCTGCTGCCGGACGGCTCCGAGTACGGCCAGGGCGGCACGTTGTCGTTCGCCGACCTGGCGGTCGATCCCGGCACCGACAACGTGACCATGCGCGCGCTGTTCGACAACCCGGGGCGCGAACTGCTGCCGGGCATGTACGTGCGGGTGCGGCTGGAGCAGGCGGTCAACCGCGACACTTTCCTGGTGCCGCGCAACGCCCTGCTGCGCAACGCCGATGGCGCGCACCTGCTGGTGGCCGGCGACGACGGCGAGCTGCGCAGCGTGCCGGTGGCCGCGCACCGCCTGCTGGGCCCGAACTGGGTCGTCACAGAGGGGCTGAAAGGCGGCGAGCGCGTGGTGGTGGAAAACGCCGCGCAGTTGGCCCCCGGCCAGAAAATCAAACCGGTCGAGCGGGCCGCGCCGAGCGCGCCCGCGGCGACCGCGGGAAATAACGAAAAAAGGTAAACCGCCATGGCGCGTTTCTTTATCGATCGCCCCGTCTTCGCGTGGGTGATCTCGCTGCTGATCGCGCTGATCGGCCTGTTGTCGATCCGTGCGCTGCCGGTGGCGCAGTATCCGGACATCGCTCCGCCCGTCGTCAACATCGGCGCCAGCTATCCCGGCGCCTCGGCCAAGGTGGTCGAGGAAGCCGTCACCGCCATCATCGAACGCGAGATGAACGGCGCGCCGGGGCTGATGTACACCTCGTCCAGCAGCGACTCGACCGGCTGGGCCAGCATCAACCTGACCTTCAAGCAGGGCACCAACCCCGACATCGCGGCGGTGGAAGTGCAGAACCGCCTGAAGGCGGTCGAGCCGCGCCTGCCGGAATCCGTGCGGCGCGACGGCGTGCGGGTGGAAAAGGCGGCGGACAACATCCAACTGGTGGTGTCGTTGAAGTCCGACGGCAGCCTCGATGACATGCAACTGGGTGAACTGGCGGCCTCCAACGTGCTGCAGGCGCTGCGGCGGGTCGAGGGCGTGGGCAAGGTGCAGTCGTTCGGCGCGGAAGCGGCGATGCGCATCTGGCCGGATCCGGCCAAGCTCACCGCCCTGTCGCTGACGCCGGGCGATATCGTCTCGGCCCTGCGCAGCCACAATGCGCGCGTCACCATCGGCGAGCTCGGCAACCAGGCCGTGCCCAAGGATGCGCCGTTGAACGCCAGCATCGTGGCGGGCGAATCGCTGCACACGCCCGAGCAGTTCGCCAACATCCCGCTGCGGGCGCTGCCGGACGGCGCGACCCTGCGCCTGAAGGACGTGGCGCGGGTGGAACTGGGCGGCACCGACTACATGTACCTGTCGCGCGTCAACGGCATGACGGGCACCGGCCTGGGCATCAAGCTGGCGCCTGGCTCGAACGCGGTCGAGACCACCCGCCGCATCCGCGAGACCATGCGCGAGCTGGCGCAGTATTTCCCGCCGGGCGTGAGCTGGGACATTCCGTACGAGACTTCCACCTTCGTGGAGATATCGATCAAGAAGGTGCTGATAACGCTGCTGGAGGCGGTGGCGCTGGTGTTCTGCGTGATGTACCTGTTCATGCAGAACCTGCGCGCCACGCTGATCCCGACGCTGGTGGTACCGGTGGCGCTGCTGGGCACGCTGGGGGTGATGCTGGGGCTGGGCTATTCGATCAACGTGCTGACGATGTTCGGCATGGTGCTGGCCATCGGCATCCTGGTGGACGACGCCATCGTGGTGGTCGAGAACGTCGAGCGCATCATGGCCGAGGAAGGCCTGTCGCCGCATGACGCCACGGTCAAGGCCATGGGCCAGATCAGCGGCGCCATCGTCGGCATCACGGTGGTGCTGGTGTCGGTGTTCGTGCCGATGGCGTTCTTCGACGGCGCCGTGGGCAACATCTACCGCCAGTTCGCCGTGACGCTGGCGGTGTCGATCGCCTTCTCGGCCTTCCTGGCGCTGTCGCTGACGCCGGCGCTGTGCGCCAGCCTGTTGAAACCGATCCCGGCCGGCCACCACGAGAAGCGCGGCTTCTTCGGCTGGTTCAACCGCGCCTTCGCGCGCCTGACCACGCGCTATACGGCGCGCGTGGCCGGCGTGCTGGCACGGCCGGCGCGCTTCGGGCTGGCCTACGCGCTGGTGATCGGCGTGGCGGCGCTGCTGTTCGCGCGGCTGCCGTCGTCGTTCCTGCCCGACGAGGACCAGGGCAGCTTCATGGCCATGGTGATCCTGCCGCAAGGCTCGCCGCAGGCCGAGACCATGGCCGTGGTCAAGGACGTCGAGCGCTACATGATGGAGCACGAGCCGGTGCAGTACGTGTATTCGGTCAACGGTTTCAGCCAGTACGGCAGCGGCCCGAACTCGGCCATGTTCTTCGTCACGCTCAAGGACTGGAAGGAGCGGCGCGATGCCTCGCTGCACGTCGATGCGGTGGTCAAGCGCATCAACGAGGCCTTTGCCGACCGCAAGAACCTGATGGTGTTCGCGCTCAACTCGCCGCCGCTGCCGGACCTGGGCTCGACCTCGGGTTTCGACTTCCGGCTGCAGGACCGCGGCGGCCTGGGCTTTGAGGCCTTGACGCAGGCGCGGCAGAAACTGCTGGCGGCGGCGGCCGAGCATCCGGCGCTGACGGACGTGGTGTTCGCCGGCCAGGAAGAGGCGCCGCAACTGCAGTTGCGCGTCGACCGCGACAAGGCGCAGGCCATGGGCGTGCCGATCGACGAGATCAACACCGCGCTGGCGGTGATGTATGGCTCGGACTACATCGGCGACTTCATGCTCAACGGCCAGGTGCGGCGCGTGACCGTGCAGGCCGACGGCAAGCGTCGCGTGGATGTGGACGACATCTCGCGCCTGCACGTGCGCAACCTGCAGGGCCAGATGGTGCCGCTGTCGGCGTTCGCCACGCTGAAGTGGTCGATGGGGCCGCCGCAACTGAACCGCTACAACGGTTTCCCGTCGTTCACCATCAACGGCTCGGCGGCGCCGGGCCACAGCAGCGGCGAGGCCATGCGCGCCATGGAGGCGCTGGCGGCCGAGCTGCCGCGCGGCATCGGCTTCGACTGGTCGGGCCAGTCATACGAAGAGCGGCTGTCCGGCAACCAGGCGCCGGTGCTGTTCGCGCTGTCGGTGCTGATCGTGTTCCTGGCGCTGGCGGCCCTGTACGAAAGCTGGTCGATCCCGCTGGCGGTGATCCTGGTGGTGCCGCTGGGCGTGATCGGCGCGCTGCTGGGGGTGACCGTGCGCGGCATGCCCAACGACATCTACTTCAAGGTCGGCCTGATCGCCACCATCGGCCTGTCGGCCAAGAACGCGATCCTGATCGTGGAAGTGGCCAAGGACCTGGTGCGCGACGGCCAGGGCATCCTGTCCGCCACGCTGGAAGCGGCGCGGCTGCGGCTGCGGCCGATCGTGATGACCTCGCTGGCCTTCGGCGTGGGCGTGCTGCCGCTGGCGCTGGCCAGCGGCGCCGCCTCGGGCGCGCAGGCCGCCATCGGCACCGGCGTGCTGGGCGGGATCATCACCGCGACCGTGCTGGCGGTGTTCCTGGTGCCGCTGTTCTTTCTCATCGTGGGGCGCATGGTCGGCATGCGCGCCCGCCCCGCGCGCCCCGAGGGCCGCGAACCGCTGGAGACGACGCCATGAAACCCGTGGCAATGACCCTGCTGGCGCTGGCGCTGTCCGGCTGCTCGCTGGCGCCCACCCATGAGCGCCCCGCGGCGCCGGTGCCGGCGCGGTACGACACGCCGGCGCAGCCCGGCCAGGCCGCCGCGCCACAGGACTGGCGCGCCTATTTCAACGACCCGGCGCTACAGGCCTGGATCACGGCCGCGCTGGCCAACAACCGCGACCTGCGGGTGGCGGCATTGCGCATCGAGGAGGCGCGCGCGCTGTACGGCGTGCAGCAGTCCGAGCGCCTGCCGGCGATCGACGCCAGCGGCGAATTCAGCCGCGGCCGCTTTACCGAACCGGGCCAGTCCGGCACGGCGGTGTCCAGCCGCTATCGCGCCGCCGTCGGCATTACCGCCTTCGAACTGGATTTCTTCGGCCGGGTGCGGAGCCTGTCGGAGGCCGCGCTGGCGCGCTACCTGGCCAGCGAGGAGGCGCACCGCGCCGCGACGCTGGCGCTGGTGGCGGAAACGGCCACGGCCTACTTCAACCAGCGCTCGCTGGCCGAGCAACTGCGCCTGACCGACGACACGCTGGCGCTGCGCGAGACCTCGCTCAAGCTGACCCGGCGCCGCTACGACGCCGGGCTGGAGACCGCCATCGGCCTGCGCACCGCGCAGATGCTGGTGGAGAGCTCGCGCGCCACGCGCGCCGAGCTGACCCGCGAAGCCAGCCTGGCGCGGCACGCGCTGGGCCTGCTGGCGGGCGATTTCGCGCTGCCGCTCGGCGTCGATCCGGCGCCACTGGAGAGCCAGAGCCTGATGCCGCTGGCGGCCGGCCTGCCGTCCGAACTGCTGACGCGCCGCCCCGATCTGCGCCAGGCGGAGCAGGCGCTGCGCGCGGCCAACGCCGACATCGGCGCGGCGCGCGCGGCGTTCTTCCCCTCGGTGCAGCTGACCACCGACATCGGCACCACCGCCGACCGCTTTTCGGATCTGTTCAGCGGCGGCACCGGCGGCTGGACCTTCGCGCCGCGGCTGACGCTGCCAATCTTCAACGCTGGACGCAACCGCGCCAACCTGTCGCTGGCCGAGACCCGCAAGCACATCGCGGTGGCGCAGTACGAAGGCAGCATCCAGGCGGCTTTCCGCGACGTGGCCGACGCCCTGTCGGCGCGCGACGCGCTACGCGACCAGATCGAGGCCCAGCGCAAGGTGCGCGACGCCGACCGCGAGCGCCAGCGGCTGGCCGAGCGGCGCTATGCGCGCGGGGTGGCGAACTACCTGGAGATGCTGGAGGCCCAGCGCAGCCTGTTCGAGTCCGAGCAGGAGTACATCCGGCTGCAGCAGCGCCGGCTGGTCAATGCGGTGGATCTGTACAAGGCGCTGGGGGGATGGGACGACGGCGCATCGCCGGCGTCCTGACGCGGCCCGGCCTTGACGCCGCGGGGTGCGGCGGCCGCGGCGATCAGGCGCGCGCGCTGACGCGGTAGGCGCAGCGGCGCGCGCCCAGCAGGATGTGCTCTTCTCGCTCGACGCGCACCTCATCCCCCAGCACCTGCCGGAACAATTCCAGTTCGCTGCGGCAAAAGCCCATGCAGGCCTGGGCCGCCGCACAGATCGGACAGTGGTTTTCGATGAACAGGAAGTCGTCGCCGTCGCGGCGCATCTCGGCCATGTAGCCCTCGGCCGAGCGCACCCGCGCCAGGCATTCGAGCCGTTGCGGCAGGTCTTGCGCGCCCTCGAGCCCCTGCCGGTAGGTCGCCAGCATGGCGGCCTCGCGCACCGCGATCAGCTTGTCAACGCCTTCCTCGCCGAACACCTGGCGCACGGCGTTGATCATCTGCACCGTCATGTCGGCGTGCGTGTCGGGGAAGCGGCGCTGGCCGGCATCGGTCAGGAACCAGATCTGCGTGGGGCGGCCGCGCCCCGCGCTGCGGCTTTCGGAATCCACCAGCCCATCCGCGTGCAGCCGCGCCATCTGCTGGCGCACCGCCTCGGCCGTGACGTCGAGCGCCTTGGCGATGACCGCGACCGACTGCGGGCCGCGCGTCTTGAGCGTCATGAGCACGCGGTCCGCCGGCTGGTGCGGTTGCCAGGAAATGGGATGGGACAGAGTGTCGTCGGACATGGAAGATCGGATGGGCGCCAAGCCCTTATGGTGCCACGAACCGCGCCCGTCAGTCAGCCGGCCGGCGCGGGCGCGGGCGACTGCGCTCGCGGGGTCTCGGTTTCCGACGGCGCCTCCCAGCCGCCGCCCAGCGCCTTGTAGAGCGCGACCAGGCTGGTGTAGGAGGCCGTTTCGGCCTGCGCCACCGCGTCCTGCGCCCGCAGTTGCGTGCGCTGCGCGTCCAGCACCGTCAGGTACGGCGTGCCGCCTTCGCGGTAGCGCAGGCGCGCCAGTTCCGCCGCCCGGGCGCTGTGGGCGGCCGCCTGCGCCAGATTACCGAGCCGCTGCTGGGTCTGGCCATACTGCGTCAGCGCGCCCTCCAGTTCCTCGACCGCCTGCAGCACGGTCTGTTCGTAGCGCGCCACCTCGCCCACCGAACGCGCCTGCGCCGCGCGCTTGCGCGCCAGCGCGGTAGGCAGGTGGAAGGCCGGCCAGTTGACGCCGGACGCCACGCTGAAGGCGCGGCTGGAAGCGCTGCCGAAATCGGCGCCGCGCAGGGCCACGAAGCCCAGGAAGCCGCCCAGGTCGATGCGCGGATACAGCTCGGCGGTGGCCACGCCCACGTCGGCACTGGCCGCCGCCATGTTGCGCTCGGCCGCCCGGATGTCGGGACGGCGCGACAGCAAGGCGCCGACGTCGCCGATCGGCAGGCGCGCCGCCAGCGGCGGCTGCGGCGTGGCCGCGTCCAGTTCGCCCAGTTCCACCGGCCGCAGCCCGGCCAGCACCGCCAGGCGGTACAGCGCCAGGCGCCGCGCGGTTTCCTGCGGCGGCACGCTGGCCTGCACGGTTTCGAGTTCGGCGCGCGCGCTGGCCAGGTCGCCCTCGTCGCCGCGGCCGGCCGACACCATGGCCTGGATGATGCGCAGGCTGTCGCGCTGACTGTCCAGGTTGGCGCGCGCCACCGCCAGGCGTTGTTCGGCGCCGCGCAGCTCGAAGTAGTTGCGCGCCACCTCGGCCACCACCACGATGCGGGCCTGCGCCAGGTCGGCGGCCTGGGCCTCGCTGCGCGCCGCCGCGCCCTCGGCCGCGCGCCGCAGGCGGCCGAACAGGTCGATCTCCCAGGCGGCGTCAAAGCCGGCGCGGTAGCTCTTGGCGAGGTTGCGCTCGCCCGCGTTGCCGGGATTGGCCTGCGACAGGCTGCGCTCGAAGCGCCCGCCCAGCGTCACGGTGGGGAACTGGTCGAGTTCCTTCTCATCCAGCACCGCGCGCGACTCGGCCAGGCGGGCCTGGGCGATGCGGATGTCGTGGTTGCGTTGCAGCGCCAGGACCACCAGGCGGTCCAACTGCGGATCCTGCAACTGCTTCCACCAATCCTGCTGCACCCGGTCGGTGGAGAACAGCGCCTGCTCGGGACTGGCCAGCGCCACCGGCGCGGCCTGGGGTTTCTGATAGTCGGGACCGACGGCGCAGCCGGCGGTGGCCAGCGCGGCCAGCAGCGCCAGGGTGCCGCGACGCAGGCGTTTGGACAGGTCGGGATGTTTCATGATCGGTTCCTCAATGCGATTCGGCCGGGCGCGACGTTGCCACCGGCAGCGCGTCCTCGGCCTGCGCCCGGGCCAGTTCACGGGCGCGCGGCGTGTCGTTGGCGGCGCGGTGGTCGCGCGCCAGCACGGTGTAGACGGTGGGCAGCACGAACAGCGTGAAGAGCGTGCCGACCAGCATGCCGACCACGATCACCAACCCCAGGCTGTAGCGGCTGTGGGCGCCGGCGCCGCTGGCGAACAGCAGCGGAATCAGGCCCACCACCATGGCGGCGGTGGTCATCAGGATCGGCCGCAGGCGGATGCGGGCGGCGTGCTCCATGGCGCTGCGCCGGTCCAGGCCGTGGCTGACCTGCATCTCGTTGGCGAACTCCACCATCAGGATGCCGTGCTTGCTGATAAGTCCGATCAGCGTCACCAACCCGATCTGGGTGTAGATGTTGATGGTCGCCATGCCCAGCGCCAGCGGGATCAGCGCGCCGCAGATCGACAGCGGCACGCTCACCAGGATGATGAACGGGTCGCGCAGGCTTTCGTACTGCGCCGCCAGCACCAGGTAGATGACGATGATGGCGAAGATGAAGGTGATCATCAGCGCCGAGCCTTCCTGGCTGAACTGGCGCGCGTCCGACTGCCAGTCGTAGCTGAAGCCGGCCGGCAACTGCTGCGCCTGGCGCGTCAGGAACTGCACCGCATCGCCCATGGTCACGCCCGGCATCGGGATGGCCTGGAAGGTGGCGGCGTTGAGCTGGTTGAACTGGGTCAACTTGTTGGGCTCGACGCCCATCGACACCGACACGAAGTTCGACAGCGGCACCTGCGCGCCGCTGGCGCTCTTGACGTAGTACCGCGCCAGCGATTCGGGCGAGATGCGCTGCTGGCGCAGGCTCTGCGGGATCACGTCGTACGAGCGGCCGTCCATGCCGAAGCGGTTGACGTAGTTCTCGCCCACCAGCACCGCCAGCGTGTCGCCCACCGCCTTCATGGTGACGCCCAGGCTGTTGGCCTTGGCGCGGTCCACCTTCAGTTGCACCACCGGGTTGTTGTAGTCCAGGTCGCTGTCGACCACCATGAAGAGGCCGCTGGCGCGCGCCGCCTGCTTCAGGTTTTCCATGGCCTCGTACACCACCGGATAGTCGGCCGCGCTCATGATGACCATCTGCACCGGCAGGCCGCCGGTCGAGCCGGGCAGCGGCGGCAACTGGAAGGCGAAGATGTTGCTGCCCTCGATCTGGTTGACCATCGACTGCATGTCGGCCTGGATCTGGTCGGCCGAGCGCTTGCGCTCGTGCCAGTCGACGAAATCGACGCCGCCGATGCTGTTGGAGACGCCGTCCGAGCCGTTGATGAGCCAGCGGCCCTTCTGCTCGGGCAGCGTCGCCATCACGTCGTCCCACTTCTTGCCGAACTTCTCGACGTAGTCGATGTTGGCGTGCTGCGGCGACTTGATCGCGGTGAGCACGGTGGACTGGTCCTCGACCGGCGCCAATTCGCGCTGGGCGGCGTTGTACAGGAACGGCAGGCTGGCCATCACCGCCACCGCCAGCAGGCCGGTGACCCAGCGGTGATGCAGCGACACATCCAGCAGCCGGCCGTAGGCCTGGCCCAGGCGATTGAAGAAGCGCTCGGCGCGGCGCGCCATCCAGCCCTCGGACACGTGGCTGTTGAGCAGGAACGAACTCATCACCGGCGACAGCGTCAGCGCGATCACGCCCGACACCACCACCGCCCCCGCCAGCGTGAAGGCGAATTCCTTGAACAGCGAACCGGTGAGGCCGCCCATCAGGCCGATCGGCGCGTACACCGCCGCCAGCGTGATGGTCATGGCGATGACCGGGCCGGCCACTTCGCGCGCGCCGATCAGCGCCGCGCGCACCGGCGACTTGCCTTCCTCGATATGGCGGTGCACGTTCTCGACCACCACGATGGCGTCGTCCACCACCAGGCCGATGGCCAGCACCATGGCCAGCAGCGTCAGCAGGTTCACGCTGAAGCCGAACAGCGCCATGATGGCCGCGCCCCCCAGCATCGACAGCGGGATGGTGACCACCGGGATCAGCACCGCGCGCAGCGAGCCCAGGCACAGGAAGATCACCGCCACCACGATGACGATGGCTTCCATCAGCGTGTGCACCACGCCGTCGATCGAGGCGCTGATGAAGCGCGCCAGCTCGAACGGCACCTGCACGCTGGTGCCCGGCGGCAGGTTCTGCTTGATATTGGGCAGCAGCTCGTTCAGGCGCTTGACGATCACCAGCGGGTTGCCGACCGGCGTGGCGTTCAGGCCGAAGTACACGGCCGGCTCGCCATCCATCAGGCCGCTGGAGTCGGTCGAGGCCGCTCCCAGTTCAACCGTGGCCACGTCGCCCAGGCGCACGATGGCGTCGCCCTCGCGCTTGATGACCATGTCGCGGAACTCGGCCACGTTGACCAGGTCGGTGTTGACCTTGATGTTGGACACCACATACAGGCCCTTGGCCTGGCCGGGCGCGGCCTGCACGTTGTTCTGGCGCAGGGCCTCGGCCAGCTCGCCGGCCGAGATGCCGCGCGCGGCCAGCCGGTCGGGGTCGAGCCAGACGCGCATCGCCAGCTTCTGGCCGCCGTACAGTTCCACGCTGGCCACGCCGTCGATCGACGACAACTGCGGCTGCACCACGCGCGACAGGTAGTCGGTCAGCGCCGGCAGCGACATGGTCGAGCTGGAGAACCCCACGTAGGCCACAGCCGTCGCCTCGCCGGCGGACTTGACCAGCACCGGGTCGTAGGCGTCCTGCGGCAGGCGGTATTTGACTTCGTTGACCTTGGCCATGACCTCGGTCATGGCCTTGTTGGAATCGGCGTTGAGCTTCATGCGCACCGTGATCACGCTGCGGCCCTGGGTCGAGGACGACGACAGGTAGTCGATGCCTTCGACCGTGGCGACGGATTGCGCGATGGGTTGGGTGACGAAGCCCTGCATCAGGTCGGGCGAGGCGCCCGGGTACTGCGTGGTGATGGTGATGGTGGTGCTTTCGGTCAGCGGGTACTGGCGGATCGGCAGGCCGCTCAGGGCGCGCAGCCCCATCAATAGCAGCAGTGTGCTGACCACCAGCGCCAGCACCGGCCGGCGCACGAACAGATCGGTAAACTTCATGATCGGCTCCGCGGGTTCAGCGGGCTTGCGCCACGGAGTGCGGCGCGGCGTCCAGCGCCACGGTGTCCTGGGCGCTGATCTCGACCGGCGCGCCGTTATGCAGGCGCAACTGGCCCGAGGTCACCACGCGGTCGCCGGGCTTGAGGCCCTTGGTCACCACCACCCGGCCGCTGGCGCGCTCGGCGGTCTGCACGTAGGCCTGGGTCACGGTCGGCGGCGCCGATGCGTCGCCGGCCTTGGGCGGCGTCACCACATAGACCGAGTCGCCGTAGGCGCTGTAGCTGACAGCGGTTTCCGGCACGGTCAGCACGCCGGGCCGCGGCGGCAGCACCACCTGGCCGTGGGCGAACATGCCCGCCGCCAGCGCGCCGTCGGCATTGGCCAGCGTGGCCTGCACGCGCACGGTGCGCGAGCCCGGGTCGACCTGCGGCTCGATGGTGGTGACGGCGCCTTCGAAGACCCGTCCGGCGTGGGCGTCGACCGTCACGGTCACCGGCTGGCCGGCGCGCAGCGCGCCCAGCGCCTGTTCGGGCAGGGTGATGTTGGCGTAAACGCTGGTCGCGTCGGTCAGCGACACCAGCGGATCGCCGGCGCGGGCGAACTGGCCCAGATTGACGCGGCGCACGCCGAGCACGCCGTCGAACGGCGCCTTGACGCGCTTCTGTTCGATCAGCGCCTGGATGCGCTTGATTTCGCCGGCGGCCTGGTCGTAGTCGGCCTGGGCCTGGTCCAGTTGTTCGCGGGTCGCGGCCTGCAGCGGCACCAGGCGGCGGGTGCGCTCCAGCAACGCCCGGGCGTTCCTGGCCTGGGCCTGCAGGCGCGCCAGTTCGCCCTGCTCGGGCGCGTCGTTCAGTTGCACCAGCAGTTGCCCGGCGCGTACCCGCTCGCCGGGCGTGAACAGGATCTGCGCCACCCTGCCATCGACTTCGGCCGGCACCAGCACCTGCCGCGTCGCCTCGATCGAGCCGATGCCCGACAGCGCCGCCGGGAAGTCGGCCTGCAACACGGGCGCCACCGCCACCTTGGCCGGCGCCATGGCCCAGCCGCCCTTGTGCTGCGCGCCGCCGAATTTCCAGTACAGCCCGCCCCCCGCCACCACCGCCAGGGCCAGCACCCCGGCGACCCATGCACCCGATTTCGCCTTCATGATTCTCTCGCTATTTATCAAAGGAATGGCTTGGATAATCCTAGAAAAATCAGACGAAGTCAAAAAACCTAAAGTAATGTTGAGGATTGAGGAAACCTATCGGCGCAAACGGGCAAGAAAAAACCGCCGGCGAAAGCCGGCGGTTTGCGGGGAAACGTGTTGCGACGGGACGCGGGTAGCGCGCTTCCGGTGCCAGGGATCGGCGCCGCGCGACAGGCGGGCGCTAGCCTAAGTGCGCACCATATGCAGGTAGTGGCGGTGGCGCTCGTACTGGTCGAGGATGTCGCCGATGACGGCATCACGGCTCCAGCCCATGATGTCGTAGTCCTGCCCGCCCTCGCGCAGGTGGACCTCGGCGCGGAAGTACTTGCGCTCCTCTTCGTCGGCGGCCTCCTCGGGCGTCAGGCTGGGCCGCACGAAGGCCTGCGGCTGCACCGAATAGAAGAAGTCCAGGTGTTCGCCGTGGTTCACTTCCAGCACCACGCCGCCCTCGCTGTCGCCTTCCTTGACCGCCACCGCGTAGCCCTGCTTGCGCAGTTCATCGGCCACGTCTTCCAGGGCCGGGGTCACCACGTCCGCGATGAAGCGCAGCACATGGGCGCGGCGCGGCATCATGACCATGTTGCGCAGCCGCCGTTCCCACGACTGGCCGCCGCGCGCCGGGCGCGACAGGGTCAGCGACTGGTAGCGGATGCCGCGCTTGGTGGCGTCGAGCTTGAGCGCCTTGAACAACCCCCACAGCGACAGCAGCAGGATGACCGAGAACGGCAGCGCGCTGGCGATGGTGGCCGTCTGCAGCGCCGTCAGGCCGTCGGCCAGCAGCAGCGCGATGGCCACCGCGCCCATCGACAGCGACCAGAAGATGCGCTGCCACACCGGCGTGCGGTCGGCGCCGCCCGAGGCCAGCAGGTCCACCACCAGCGCGCCCGAATCCGCCGAAGTGACGAAGAACACCGCCACCATGGCGATGGCGAAGATCGATATCACACCGCTCCACGGCAACAGCTCGAAGAACGCGAACAGGGCCAGCGAGTTGTCATCCTTGACGGTGTCGGCGAACCCCTTGATGCCGTCGACCAGGATGAAGTGGATGGCGGTGTCGCCGAATACGGTCATCCAGAACAGCGTGAACCCGGCCGGCACCAGCAGCACGCCGCTGACGAATTCGCGGATGGTGCGGCCGCGCGAGATGCGGGCGATGAACAGGCCCACGAACGGCGACCAGGCGATCCACCAGCCCCAGTAGAACAGGGTCCAGCCGCCGATCCAGTCGGTCGGCTCATACGCATACAGGTTGAAGGTCTTGTTGACGATGTCCGACAGGTAGGCGCCGGTGTTCTGCACGAAGGTCTGCAGCAGGAACACGGTGGGGCCGGCCACCAGCACGAACAGCAGCAGGATCACCGCCAGCACCATGTTGGCTTCGGACAGGATGCGGATACCCTTGTCCAGGCCGCTGGCCACCGACAGCGTGGCCAGCCCGCAGGTGATGACGATCAGGATGATCTGCGGCATCACGCCCACGGGAATGCCGAACAGATGGTTCAGGCCGCTGTTCATCTGCGCCACGCCCAGCCCCAGCGAGGTGGCCACGCCCAACACCGTGCCGATGATGGCGAAGATGTCGACCGCGTGGCCGATGGGGCCGTGGATGCGGTTGCCGATCAGCGGATACAACGCCGACCGCAGCGTCAGCGGCAGGCCATGGCGGAAGCTGAAGAACGCCAGCGTCAGCGCCACCACGGCGTAGATGGCCCAGGCGTGCAGGCCCCAGTGGAAGAAGGTGATCTTCATGGATTCGCGCGCGGCGGCCGCGGTGGCGCCCTCGCCCACCGGCGGCGACATGAAGTGCATGACCGGCTCGGCCACGCCGAAGAACATCAGGCCGATGCCCATGCCCGCCGAGAACAGCATGGCGAACCAGGTGAAGTTGCGGTAGTCGGGCTCGCTGTGGTCGGGCCCCAGCTTGATGTCGCCATAGCGGCTGATGGCCAGGAACGCCACCGACAGCAGGATGATGGCGACCACCAGGATGTAGAACCAACTGGCGTTGCCGAGGATCCAGCCCTGGATCGATTCGAACAGGTTCTGCGCGGTCCTGGGCGTCGCGATGGCGAAGCCCACCAGCAGCAGCGTGAACAGCGCCGCCGTGTAGAAGACCGGGCGATTGATGGTGGATGGTCGGGTTTCTGAAGACATGCTGCCGCTCCTTTCGCCCGAGGGATGCGCAAGGCAACGGCGCTGGCCCCCTCAGTCCAGCCGGCGCGCCGCCGTTATTACTATCATGCCGCCGCTGGCGGTGACAATGCCCGCGGGGCCCTAGCCGGGGTCGCGTTCGCCGAACACCACGCGGCGGAAGAATCCCTCCAGCACCGACTCGGTGGTCTCGGCGCTGACGTTCTGCGGGTCGAAGGCGAAGCTGAACTGCATGCCGTCGGACAGCGCCAAGAGGCCGATGGCCAGCTCACGCGCCGGCAGCGGCAGTGGCGTGCCGACGCGCTCGGAAAACTGGCGGATGTATTCGGTGGTGGCGTCGCGCAGCTCGCCCATGCAGGCGATGAAGCCGACCCGGAACTCGGGGTCGCGGGCGGCCTGCAGCTTGGCTTCCATCCACAGCAGGAAGCACTCGTTGTCGCGGAAATGATTGCTGTAGTAGTGCAGCACGCTGTCTTCCATCTGCTGGCGGGTTTCGCCGGCCTCGAAGATGGCGCGCATGTCGCCCATGACGTTTTCGTGGTCGCGCTTGAGCAACTGCAGGAACAGTTCGGACTTGCTGGCGAAATTGGAATAGAAAGCGCCGCGGGTATAGCCGGCCAGCTCGGCGATGTCCTCGACGCTGGCCGCCACGAAACCCTTGGTCAGGAAGATCGATTGCGCGGCATCGAGCAGACGCTGGCGCGTCTGGTCACGGCTTTGCTCTCGGGTAAGGCGGACTTTTGACATGCGCCGATTCTATCATCTGGAACGATTTCAGATTCATACTTGTATTTGAATACATAGCCGCATTAGAATCCATCCCGTATCGGATTGCCAGGGTGTCCCGCCGGCCTGGAACGGCCTGCCGCCTCGCGTCCCGCCCCCCTCCTCCTGCCCGCGTCGCGAGGTGTTTCGTGAATTCTTCAGGTTCTTGCGCGCCCGTCGCCGCGCGCAATCCCGCCGCCGTCGCGGCGTCTTCCCGCCTTTCCCCGCGCCGCCGCTGGCCGGCGCTCGCCCTGGCGCTGACGCTGGCGCTGGCCGGCTGCGGCAGCAAGGAAGCCGAGGCGCCGCCGCCGCGTCCGGTGGTGGCCATGCCGGCCAAGGCCGACGCCGCGCTGCCAGCCTGGACCCTGCCGGGTGAGGTGCAGGCGCGCTACAGCACGCCGCTGTCATTCCGCGTGGGCGGCAAGATCATCGAACGCAAGGTGCGCCTGGGTGACACGGTCAAGCCCGGCCAGGTGGTCGCCCGGCTCGATCCCGCCGACGCCACCAAGAACGCCACCGCCGCCCGCGCCCAGTTGTCGGCCGCCCAGCACCAGTTGGACTACGCCAAGCAGCAACTGGACCGCGACCGCGCCCAGGCCCGCGAAAACCTGATCGCCGCCAACCAGCTCGAACAGACCCGCAACGCCTACGCCTCGGCGCTGGCGCAACGCGATCAGGCGGCGCAACAGGCCGCGCTGTCGGCCGACCAGCTCAACTACACCACTCTCGTGGCCGACCATGCCGGCGTCATCACCGCCGAACAGGCCGACACCGGCCAGAACGTGGCGGCCGGCCAGGCGGTCTACAACCTGGCCTGGTCGGGCGACGTCGACGCGCTCTGCGACGTGCCCGAAAGCGTGCTGGCGGGGCTGGCCATCGGCCAGCGCGCCACCGTCACCCTGGCGCCGCTGCCCGGCAAGACCTTCAGCGCCGTGCTGCGCGAGATCGCGCCGGCCGCCGATCCGCAGAGCCGCACCTATCGCGCCAAGCTGACGCTGGAGTCGCCCTCGCCCGAGGTGCGGCTGGGCATGACCGCCAACATCAGCTTCGACAACCGCCAGGCCAACGGCGCCACCACCTACACGGTGCCGGCGACGGCGCTGTTCCATGACGGCACCGAGCCCGCCGTCTGGATCGTCAAGCCGCAGGAAGACACGCTGGAGCTGCGCCGCGTGCAGGTGCTGCGCTATGACGCGCGCAGCGTCACCCTGTCGCAGGGCGTGCAGGCCGGCGAGCGCGTGGTGTGGCAAGGCGTGCACGCCGTGTCGGCCGGCGAAAAGGTCCGCGCGGTGCCGCCGCTGCACCCCGAGGACTTCGCATCATGAGCGCGCCGGTTCCCGAGAATCAGAACGCCGCGCACCGCCACGAGGAAGGCAAGTTCAACCTGTCGGCCTGGGCCCTGCGGCACCAGCCGCTGGTGATCTTCCTGATCACGCTGGTGACGCTGTTCGGTGTGCTGTCGTATTCGCGCCTGGCGCAGTCGGAAGACCCGCCCTTCACCTTCCGCGTGATGGTCATCAAGACCCTGTGGCCCGGCGCCACCTCGCAGCAGGTGCAGGAACAGGTCACCGACCGCATCGCCAAGAAGCTGCAGGAAACGCCGTCCACCGACTTCCTGCGCAGCTACTCGCGCCCGGGCGAATCGCTGATCTTCTTCACCATGAAGGACTCGGCCCCGGCCAGCGAGGTGGCCAACGAGTGGTACCAGGTGCGCAAGAAGGTCGGCGACATCGGCGCCACCCTGCCGCAAGGCGTGCAGGGGCCATTCTTCAATGACGAGTTCGGCGACGTCTACACCAACATCTACACCCTGGCCGGCGACGGTTTCTCGCCGGCGCAGTTGCGCGACTACGCCGACAATCTGCGCACGGTGCTGCTGCGCGTGCCGGGCGTGGCCAAGGTCGATTACTTCGGCGAGCAGCCCGAGCACGTCTACATCGAGATCAGCAACACGCAGCTCACGCGCCTGGGCGTGTCGCCGCAGCAGATCGCCGAGGCCATCAACAGCCAGAACGCGGTGTCCAGCGCCGGCACCCTGACCACCGCCGACGACCGTATCTTCGTGCGGCCCAGCGGCCAGTTCCAGGACACCCGGGCGCTGGCCGAGACGCTGATCCGCGTCAACGGCAAGTCGATCCGGCTGGGCGACATCGCCACCATCCATCGCGGCTACGACGATCCCCCGGCCGAGCAGATGCGCACGCGCGGCCAGCCGGTGCTGGGCATCGGCATCACCATGCAGCCGGGCCAGGACGTGGTGCACCTGGGCAAGGCCCTGGAGGCCAAGCTCGGCGAGCTCAAGGCGCGCCTGCCCGCCGGCCTGACGCTGACCGAGGTGTCGAGCATGCCCAAGGCGGTGTCGTTCTCGGTGGACGAATTCCTGCGCTCGGTGGCCGAGGCCGTGGCCATCGTGCTGATCGTCAGCCTGGTGTCGCTGGGGCTGCGCACCGGCATGGTGGTGGTGATCTCGATTCCGGTGGTGCTGGCGGTGACCGCGCTGTTCATGGACATGTTCGGCATCGGCCTGCACAAGGTCTCGCTGGGCACGCTGGTGCTGGCGCTGGGCCTGCTGGTGGACGACGCCATCATCGCGGTCGAGATGATGGCGGTGAAACTGGAACAGGGCTGGAGCCGCGCGCGCGCCGCCGCCTTCGCCTACACCAGCACCGCTTTCCCGATGCTGACCGGCACGCTGGTGACGGTGGCCGGCTTCCTGCCGATCGCGCTGGCCAAGTCCAGCACCGGCGAATACACCCGCTCGATCTTCCAGGTGTCGGCGATCGCGCTGATCACCTCTTGGTTCGCCGCGGTGGTGCTGATCCCGCTGCTGGGCTACCGCATGCTGCCCGAGCGCAAGCGCGAAGCGCACCTGCCCGATGACCACGAGCACGATATCTACAACACCCGCTTCTACCAGCGCCTGCGCGGCTGGGTGGCGTGGTGCGTGGACCGGCGCTGGCGCGTACTGCTGGCGACGGTGCTGGTGTTCATCCTGTCGATGGCCGGCTTCGGCCTGGTGCCGCAGCAATTCTTCCCCAGCTCGGACCGCACCGAGCTGCTGGTGGACGTGCGGCTGCAGGAAGGCGCCTCGTTCGCGGCCACGCTGCGCCAGGTCGAGCGGCTTGAAAAAGTGCTGAACGGCCGGCCCGAGATCGCCCATTCGGTGAGCTTCGTCGGCACCGGCGCGCCGCGCTTCTACCTGCCGCTGGACCAACAGTTGGCCACGCCCAACTTCGCCCAGATCGTCATCACCGCCAACTCGGTGGAAGACCGCGAGAAGCTGGCGCACTGGCTGGAGCCGGTGCTGCGTGAGCAGTTCCCGGCGATCCGCAGCCGCCTGTCGCGGCTGGAAAATGGCCCGCCGGTGGGCTTCCAGGTGCAGTTCCGCGTGAGCGGCGACAAGATCCCCGAGGTGCGCCAGGTGGCCGAGAAGGTGGCCGCCGAAGTGCGCGCCGACAGCCGCTCGGTCAACGTGCAGTTCGACTGGGACGAACCGTCCGAGCGCTCGGTGCGCTTTGACATCGACCAGCAGAAGGCGCGCGAGGTCGGCGTAAGCTCCAACGACATCTCCAGCTTCCTGGCGATGACGCTGTCGGGCTACACCGTGACGCAATACCGCGAACGCGACAAGCTGATCAACGTCAGCCTGCGCGCCCCCGACAGCGAGCGGGTCGATCCGGGCCGCCTGGCCACGCTGGCCATGCCCACGCCCAACGGCCCGGTGCCGCTGGGCAGCCTGGGCCAGGTGCGCTACGGCCTGGAATACGGCGTGATCTGGGAACGCGACCGCCAGCCCACCATCACCGTGCAGGCCGACGTCAAGGCCGGCGCGCAGGGCATCGACGTGACCCACGCCATCGACAAGAAGCTGGACGCGCTGCGCGCCGAACTGCCGGTGGGCTACCGCATCGAGGTCGGCGGCCCGGTCGAGGAAAGCGCCAAGGGCCAGTCGTCCATCAACGCGCAGATGCCCATCATGATCGTGGCGGTGCTGACGCTGCTGATGGTGCAGTTGCAGAGCTTCGCCCGCGTGCTGATGGTGGTGCTGACCGCGCCGCTCGGCCTGATCGGCGTGGTGGCCGCGCTGCTGCTGTTCGGCAAGCCGTTCGGCTTTGTCGCCATGCTGGGCGTGATCGCGATGTTCGGCATCATCATGCGCAACTCGGTAATCCTGGTCGACCAGATCGAGCAGGACATCAGCGCCGGGCACAAGCGCGTGGACGCCATCGTCGGCGCCACGGTGCGGCGCTTCCGCCCCATCACGCTGACGGCGGCGGCCGCGGTGCTGGCGCTGATCCCGCTGCTGCGCAGCAACTTCTTCGGCCCCATGGCCACGGCCTTGATGGGCGGCATCACCAGCGCCACGGTGCTGACGCTGTTCTTTTTGCCCGCGCTGTACGCGGCCTGGTTCCGCGTGCGCCACGACGAGCGCGAGGAGCCCGAAGGCGTGCCGCCCGGCGCCCACGCCGGCGACAACGTAGAACGAGGAGCCTGACGATGTCCCTCCGTCTCCCGACCCCGGCCTGGCGCCTGGCCACCCTGCCGCTGCTGCTGGCGCTGGGCGCCTGCGCCTTCGCCCCCGACAGCAAGCCGCCGGCGATGGCGCAGCCCGCGCAATACGGCGTCGAAGCGCTGCCCGCCGCCGGCGCGCCGGCGCAGGGCGTGGCCCAGCGCTATGCGCGCGACGGCCGTCCGGTGCCCGAGTGGTGGAAACGCTTTGGCTCGGACGCGCTCAACGCCATGGTGGAAGAAGGCCTGGCCAACAGCCCGGACCTGGCCGCGGCCGAGCGCAATCTGGCCGGCGCGCGCGAACAGTTGCGCGGACAGGTCAATTCGTCGCTGCTGCCATCGGTGGATGCCGGCGCCGACGTCTCTCGCAAGCGCGCGCTGACCATGCCGAACCTGCCGCAACCCACGGCGCTCTACAACGTCTTCACCGGCCAGGTCCAGGCCAAGTACGACCTCGACCTGTTCGGCGCGGCGCGCTTCGAGAACGTGTCGCGCGCGGCCCAGGTGGAACAGCAGGCCTATCAGCTCGAATCGGCGCGCCGTTCCCTGGCCGGCAACATCGTCACCGGCGCCATCACCTCGGCCTCGCTGGCCGAGCGGGTGGCATTGACCGAAAAGCAGGTGGTGCTGGCGCGCCAAGTGGCGCGCGACACCCAGCGCCGCTACGAACTGGGCTCGGCCTCGCAGAACGACGCGCTGCAGGCCGACCAGGACGCCGCCACGCTGGAAGCCTCGCTGCCGGGCCTGCGCGCGCAATGGCAGGCCACGCGCCACGCGCTGGCGGTGCTGATGGGCCGCAGTCCGGATCAGGCCCCGCCGGACCTGGCCTTCGCCATGATCGCCGTGCCCGAGGAGGTGCCGGTGCTGGTGCCGTCCGAACTGCTGGCGGCGCGGCCCGACATCCACGTCGCCGAGGCCGTGCTGCGCGCGGCGGCGGCCGACGTGGGCGTGGCCACGGCGCAGTTGTTCCCCAGCCTGTCGCTGTCGGCGTCGATGGGCAAAGGCGGCTTTAGCTGGCCGACGGCATTGTCGGGCGCGGGCTCGATCTGGGCGGTGGGCGCGTCGCTAACGCAGCCGATCTTCCACGGCGGCGCGCTGCTGGCCGAACGCAGCGCCGCCAAGGAGCGCTATGAGGCGGCGGTGCTGCAATACAAGCAGACCGTGCTGACCGCCTTCCGCGACGTGGCCGACACGTTGGCGCAACTGGAGGCGGACGGTCAGGCGCTGGCGTCGGCCGAGGCCTCGCGCCGGGCCGCGGAGCAGTCGCACCGCAACACCGCCAACCGCGTGCGCCTGGGCGCCCTGGCGCCCTACACCGCGTACGCCAGCGAACAGCATTACGTCGCGGCGCGGGTGCGGGAAGTGGAATACGCCAATGCCCGCCTGACTGAAACGGCGGCGCTGTTCCAGGCGATGGGTTCGCCGGTGCGCGCGCCGCAGGCGCCGGCGCAACGGGCCAACGAAGGTGCGGCGGCCAGTCCGCAAGCGGCTCAACCTCAACAGCAGCAGCAGCAGTAGTGACCGCTACGCCGCGCTGCCCGCGCGGCGCCCACAGGCCCCCGACGCCTACGGCGCGGGGGCCTGTTCCTTGATGCGGGACGCCAGCGCCAGGGACTCGATGCGCCGCGCCGCCGCCTGCAGCAGCGCCGTGGTCTTGTCCTGCGCGATGGTGTTGAGCCGGGTCGCCAGGAAGGTCACGGTCAGCGCGCCGAAGATGCGCCGGTCTTCCTGGAACACCGGCACCGCGATGCCGGCGCGTTCCGGCGAAATCTCGCCCACCCCCAGATACGCCCCCCGCACCCGGATCTCGTCCAGGTGGCGGATGAACTCGGCCTGCGTCGCGCCCAGGCCCGCGGCCTCGACGTCGGCGGCATGCCCTTCGTAGAGTTTGCGCTGGTCCTTGCGCGGCAGGAACGCGAGGATGGTCTTGGCGGTGGCGCCGCGAAACAGCGGGTGGGCGCGGCCGCGGCCGTGCGGGATGCCGAGCGCGTCGGGACCGCGCTCGTGGTGGATGTTGAGGATCCGCAGGCCGTGGATGACGCTGAGCAGCACGTCGCCGCCGACCTGGTCCACGACCTCTCGCATGATCGGACGGGCCACGCCCAGCACCGGATCGCCGTCGATGATGAGATGGTCCAGCTCGATGATGCGCGGCCCCAGCTTGTAGCCGCCGCCCGTCATGCGCAGCAGGTAGCCCAGGTCCGACAGGTCGCGGATGTAGCGATAGCCGGTCGGCGCCGAGTAGGACAGCTTGGAGATGATCTCTTCGGCCGTCAGCACCGGCGTGGCCAGGCTGAAGAGGTCGAGGATCGCGAGGGCGCGCTTCAGGGTGGACATGGAATCGGCGGACATCGGGCGAGGCGGAATCGGCGCAGCGTATCACAGCGATCCGGGAACCCCGCGGCGCCATAACCCACGGCTATCAGCCCAAGCGCGGCACTTCGACTCATACTATCAACTTCGTTATTTTTATCATTTATAGATAAAAACTAATTGGTGAAGATTGTTTTTTATCGAATAATGATACTTAAGCAGCAGACCAGCAGACAGCAAAAAGTCCGCGGCCCGCCTCGCCCGGCATGCACATCCAAGGGGAAATCGCATGAAGCAGTCCAGCAGCAGGCCCGGCGGCATCAGCCGCCGGCAATTCATGGCGGCGTCGGCCGCCTCGTTGGCGGGCGCCGCGCTCGCCCGTCCCGGCGCGGCCCGCGCGGCCGGCTACCCGTCGGAACACCCGATCCAGTTCATCGTGCCGTTCCCGGCGGGCGGCGGCACCGACCTGGTGGCGCGGCCTCTGGCCCAGGGCATCGGCGAAGCGCTCAAACAGAGCGTGGTGGTGATCAACAAGGGCGGCGCGGCCGGCATCATCGGCACCCAGCAGGCGGCGCGTTCGGCGCCCGACGGCTACACCGTCGCGCTCGGCTCCACCGGCACCCACACCGTGAACCAGAGCCTGTACGAGAACATCGCCTACGACCCCATCAAGGACTTCGAGCCGGTCTCGATGGTCTGCTACTACAACAACGTGCTGGTGGTGCACCCGTCGTTCCCGGCCAGGACCCTGCAGGAGTTCGTCGCCCTCATCAAGGCCAACCCCGGCAAGTACTTCTACGGCATCACGCAGAACGGCAGCTCGGCGCACCTGGCCATGGAACTGCTCAAGGCCACGGCCGGCCTCGACCTGCCCGGCGTACCCTACAAGGGCGCGGCGGCGGCGGTCAACGATTTCCTGGGCGGCCAGTTCCCGGTGCTGATGGACGTGGTGATCAACCAGCAGCAGTTCATCCAGGGCGGCAAATCGCGGCCGCTGGCGGTGACGTCCGCCGCTCGCTCGCCCGCCCTGCCCGACGTGCCGACGGTGGCCGAGTCCGGCTATCCGGGCTATCAGGCGATCGGCTGGAACGGCGTGTTCGTGCCCGCCGGCACGCCGCCGGCCATCGTCCAGACGCTCAACGGCGCGGTGCAGAGCGCGCTCAAGCAACCCGCCCTGGCCCAGCTTACGCAGAACGGGCTGGAACTGCACGGCGGCACGCCGGAAGCACTGCGCCGTTTCGTCGCCACCGAAAGCGAGAAATGGCGCACCCTGATCAAGAACGCCAATATCAAGGCCACCTGATGCAAGCCATTCCCTATGGCGTCCCGCTGGACGCCGACGCCAATCCCTGGCTGGCGCTCGACCATGAACTGCGCGCCGAGCGCCGGCGCGCGCCATCGGCCCCGCCGGTGCGGGCCGTGGTGTGCGTGACCGTGCACGTCGACGGCCCCGCCGTCGAGGTCGGCCGCAAGCAGTTCCCCAGCGGGGGCATCCATACCGCCGGCCGCTACGCCATCCGCCGCGGCGTGCCGCGCCACCTGGAGATCCTGGCGCGCCACGCCATGCCGGCGACCTTCTTCGCCTGCGGCTACGACGTCGAGCATTACCCGGACACCTTCCGCGCCATCCTGGCCGCCGGCCACGAGATCGCCGCCCACGGCTACCTGCACGAAGCCTGGGACCTGGGCGAGGACGAACCCGCGCTGTTGGAGAAGACCCACAGCCTGATCCAGCAGCGGCTGGGCGTGACGCCGGTGGGCTGGTGTTCGCCGTCGGGCCGCAAGAGCCACCGCACCCTGCCCACGCTGCGGCGGCTCGGCTACCGCTACGACGCCAGCGAAAAGGACCGCGACCGCCCTTACCTGCCGGCCGGCGGCAACGATGACTTCGTCATGCTGCCGAACAACACGGTGTCGCTGGATGACTATCCGTTCTATTTCACCGGCCACAGCCTGGCCGCCGAGGCCTGCGACAACTGGATCGAGGAATTCGAGGCGCTGCGCCAGGCCGAGGGCTACATCCACCTGACGGTGCACCCGAAGGCCGCCGGCGGCTCCGGCACGCCGGCCCGCGCCGCCGCCATGGACCGCTTCCTGGCCTACGTCGGCGCCCAGCCGGACGTGCACTGCATGACGCTGGATGCGCTGGCCCGCCACTGCCTGGCCCGCCCCGACGCCTGGAGAACCGCATGATGGCCACCAAGACCGTACTGGTCACCCTCAACGTGCAGGGGATCGGCCCCGAAGCCGCCGCCCGCCCGGAACACGAGCTGCACGGCCGCGACGGTCACGGCCGCTACACCTATGGCGGCGGCCTGGCGCGGGTGCTGGACATGCTGCGGCGCCAGCAGATCCGCGCCACCCTGTTCTGGCCGGCCTTCGAGGCCGAACGCTGCCGCGACCTGCTGGACCAGAGCCTGCGCGACGGCCATGAGGCCGCCTCGCAGGGCAACGCCTTCGAAGACCTGGCCACGCTGGGCGAGCGCGAGGCCGAGGTGCTGCAACGCGGCCGCGACCGCCTGGCGGCGCTGACCGGCCAGGCGCCGCAGGGCTTTCGCTGGACCGGCGGCGGCTTCAGCCCGCGCACCCTGCCACTGCTGCGCGAGCTGGGCTACCGCTATGACAGCAGCGCCATCGACGACGACGCGCCCTACGCGCTGGACGCCGACGGCGCGCCGGGCATGGTTGAACTGCCCTGGAGCGAAGGCCTGTGTGACGCCAGCCATTTCAGCCGCCGCGTCACCCAGGACCGCGCCTATGCGCACCTGGCCGAACAGGGCGAAGCCCTGCTGGCCGCCGAGGGCTACGCCTGCCTGACGCTGCACCCGCGCGCCGACAACGGCGTGGGACGCGCCGCGCGGCTGCAGATGGTCGAGCGGCTGCTCGACCATCTGCGCGCCGCCGGCGCCGGTTTTGCGCGCTGCGGCGATCTGGCGCGCGAACACGCGGCGCGCCCCTGACGATGCCGCGCGCCCCTGCCGACACGCCTGTCTGCCCGCCCGGCGGGCGGCACCCCGGCAATGGGGCGGCGGTCTGCGCTCACGTCGTGCCAGCGCTTCATCCTCGGGCAAACCCTCGGTAATATTGGCGCCAAAATAAGCTAATATTTTTGCAACATTCTCCCCTTCCCCGACCTCACGGCGCCGCGCGCCGCTATCCGTCCATGACCCAGATCACCCAATTCCCCTTCGTATCGGTCTCCGGTACCCCCGAGGCTCGCGGCCGCGCCTATGGCCAGCAGGCCGCCGACCGCGTGCGCAAGAGCGCCGCCATGTACGGCCAGACGCTGGTCGATCTGGGTTATGACGCCATGGCGCGCACCCGCCTCATCGAAAGCTTCGCCCGCGAGATCGAGAACTTCGCGCCGCACTACCTCGAGGAAATGCGCGGCATCGCCGCCGGCGCCAACGTGCCCTTCGAAGACATCGTGATGGTCAACGCCCGCACCGAAGTCATCGCCAAGGCCCGCGCCGAAAAGAAGAAAGCCGCCGAACTCGAACCGGGCGACGGCTGCACCGGCGCCCTGATCCTGCCGACCCGCTCGGCCAACGGCCGCCTGATCCATGGGCAGAACTGGGACTGGCGCGCCGAATGCGCCGAGACCGCCATCGTGCTGCGCGTGCGCAACGACAACGGCCCGGACATTCTGACCTTCGTCGAGGCCGGCGGACTGGCCCGCAGCGGCCTGAACAGCGCCGGCGTGTCGATCACCGCCAACTACCTGGAATCCGACCGCGACTTCCGCCAGTTGGGCGTGCCGCTGTCGCTGATCCGCCGCAAGGTGCTGGAGCAGGAGCACTTCGCGCTGGCCATCAAGGCCGTCAGCACCACCCAGAAGTCGTGCTCGAACAACATCATGATCGGCATGGCCGCCGGCTTCGGCGTGGACTACGAGTGCACCACCGATGAAGCCTTCCCGATCTACCCGGGCGCCGACGACCTGATCGTGCACGCCAACCACTGGGTCAGCGAAGTCGCCCTGGGCAAGCTGCGCGACACCGGCCGCGCCAGCACCCCGGAGAGCGCCTACCGCGACTGGCGCGTGCGCCGCCTGCTGAACGAAAAGGACAAGCTGACGCGCGAAGACCTCAAGCGCGCGCTGTTCGACGACTTCGGCACGCCCTACTCGGTCTGCCGCCCGCCGCGCCCCGGCAGCCACGACAATCTGTCGGCCACCGTCGCCATGGTCGTCATGGAGCCGGCCGCCGGCCTGATGGAAGTGGCGCCCCTGCCGGCGCTGAACCGCACGTTTACCCGCTACAGCCTGGACGCCGATCCCGAGCTGCTGGCCGCGGCCTGAAGCTTTCCCGGTCCACTGACCGCCGGCGGCGGCCGGATCCCCCCGGCCGCCCTCGCAACCCCTGGAAACGCATCGATGAAAACAAAACTCCTGAATACCGCGGTTGCCCTGGCGCTGGGCGCGCTGGCAGGCTCCGCGCTGGCCCAGGCGCCCGCGCCGCTGCGCATCTCGTTCACCGCCGACATCCGCTCGACCGAGCCCGGCGTGAACCGCGACAGCAACAGCGACGCGGTGGTGCTGCACATCGTCGAGGGTCTGGTGGCCTACGGCGAGGATGCCGAAGTGCGCCCCCTGCTGGCCGAATCCATCGACATCAGCCCCGACGGCAAGACCTACACCTTCAAGCTGCGCCAGGGCGTCAAGTTCCACAACGGCGCGCCGCTGACCTCGGCCGACGTGCTCTGGACCTGGCAGCACTACACCGCCGCCAACGCCGGCTGGCGCTGCGCCAGCGAATTCGATGGCCGCGGCACCGTCAAGGTCACCGGCGTCGAGGCGCCCGACGCCCAGACCGTGGTCTACCACCTGGAAAAACCCAGCAGCCTGTTCCTGGCCTCGCTGGCGCGCGCCGACTGCGGCGGCACCGGCATCCTGCAGAAAGCCTCGGTCAAGGCCGACGGCACCTGGGACAAGCCCATCGGCACCGGCCCCTTCGTCTTCGCCGAATGGAAGCGTGGGGAATATGTGCGCCTGACCCGGTTCGCCGACTACGCCAACCGCGACGGCAAGCGCGACGGCTACACCGGCTCCAAGCGCCCCCTGGTCGATGAAGTGCGCTTCGTCATCGTGCCCGACGACTCCACCGCCAAGGCCGCCCTGCAACGCGGCAACATCGACATCATCGAGGACGTCTCCAACAATGACGTGCCGGTGCTGCAAGGCACCCCCAACGTCAAGGTCGCCTACGCGCCGGTCATGAGCATGACCGCGCTGCTGCTGCAGACCAGGGACCCGCTGCTGTCCAATCCCAAGCTGCGCCAGGCCCTGGCCCACGCCATCGACTACGACCAGTTGGCCGCCGCCGTCACCGAAGGCCTGGCCAAGCCCAACAACTCCATCGTCCCGCTGGTCTCGCCTTACCACGACGCCACCCAGAAGGAAGGCTGGAAATACGACCCGGCGCTGGCCCAGAAGCTGCTCAAGGAAGCCGGCTACAAGGGCCAGGAGATCGAGCTCATCACCACCAAGCGCTACCCGCAGTCGTACAACTCCGCCGTCATCATCCAGGCCATGCTGCAGGCCGTCGGCATCAACGCCAAGCTGTCCGTGTCCGAATGGGCCACCCAGCTCGACCGCTACAACGCCGGCACCTACCAGATGATGACCTTCCCGTACTCCGCCCGCCTGGACGCGGCGCTGAACTACGAAATGGTCACCGGCGACAAGGCCAAGCAGCCGCGCAAGGTCTGGGACAATCCCGACGCCCAGAAGCTCCTGGACGCCGCCTCGGTCGACACCGACCACGCCAAGCGCCAGGCCTCCTTCGACCAGCTGCACAAGCTGTTCCTGGCCGACGTCCCCAGCATCCCGCTCTACAACGGCCTGGACATCGGCGCCTTCCGCAGCGACATCCAGGGCTACACCCCCTGGGCCGTCAAGAAGCCGCGCGCCTGGGAAGTGGAGCGCGTGGCGAAGTAACCCGCGCAACGCCAAGCAAAGAGGCCGCGAAAAGCGGCCTCTTTGCATTGCAGCACATGATAGAAAAAAACCGCCCCGGCAACCGTCAAGCTTCAACGGTGGAGTCCGGGGCGGCGTTGGCCTGGCGTGCGCGGGGCGTGTAGATGCGCCCGAGGGAATCTGAAGGAACAGCCGCAGGCTGTGACGAAGATGACGAAGGGGAAGTCCGGAGCGAACGCTCCGGACCGCAATCGTAGCCCCGCGCACGCCAGGCCAACGCCGCCCCGGACGGCCCCAAAAAGAGACCGCCCGAAAAAAGCGACTTACTTGCCAACGATCTTGGTCTCCCAGGCCCGCGGCTTCCCCTCCCAGACCGAAAACCCCTGCACCCGCTTGTTGGTCGCCCAAGCATCCGCCCCGTTATAAAGCACCAACAAAGGCGTCTGCTCCAGCATCAACGCATGCAGTTGGTCAAACAGCTTCTGCCGCTTCGCCGGATCCGACTCCAGGAAGCTCTCATCGATCAGCTTCTGCGCCTCGGAATCATCCCAGACCTTGCGCGGCTGCTTGCTCTTGTCGCCCGCGAACTGCTCGAAACTCAGCGCCGGATCGATCCGCGACGAGAACGTGAACGAACTGATCTGGTACTTGCCCGTGTTGTAGCGGTCCAACTGCGTGGCCCATTCCAGCACCTCGATCTTGGCATTGATGCCCACCGCCTGCATCATCGCCTGCGCAATCACCGCCACCTGGTAGCTTGGCACATGCGCGCGCTTGTTGGCGTAGATCACGATCGGCTCGCCCTTGTAGCCCGCTTCCTTGAGCAACTGCTGCGCGCGCGCCGGATCGTATTTGTAGGTGCGCTTCTCGGCTTCCTGGTAATAGGCCGAGCCGGCATACACCGCCGAATTGTTCAACTGCCCCAGCCCTTCGGAAGCCGCCGCCACCACCTGCGGAATATCCAGCGCCGCCGCGATCGCCTGGCGCAGCTTGACGTTCTTTAGCACCGGATCCTGCGTCTGGAACAGCAGCGTGTGCTTGGTGGCGTCGTGCGGGCTCATCACCGACACCGCCGCATTGTTCTTCAGCTCGGCCACGTCGGTAATGGTGATCTGGCTCGCGTCGATCGCGCCCGACACCAGGCCGGCCTTGGCGGTCGACGGGTCCGGCACCACCAGGAAGCGGACCTCGTCGGCCAGCGGACGCTTGGCGCCGACGTAACCGTCCGGCTTGTCGCCGGCGCCGGGCGACACGTAGTCCTTGAACGCGGTCAGCAGCACGTACTCGCCGCGCTTCCATTCCTTGAACTGGTACGGGCCGGTGCCGACCGGCTGCTTCCACGAGCCATCGGCGTTGACCGAATCCTTGCTCAGGATCGCCGTCATGCCGCAGTCGGTGCGCGCCAGCGAATCGAGAAACACCGCCGACTTGCGGTCGATCTTGATGACGACCGTTTGCGGGTCCGGCGCAGTCACGTCCGTGACCTTCAGGCCGTTGCGGCCGTCGAAGTCGCTGCGGCAGCGCCAGTCCGTCTTCGGATCCATGTAGCGCTGCCAGCTCCAGAGCACGTCGGCCGATGTCAGCGTGGCGCCGTTGTGGAACTTGACGCCGTCGCGCAGCTTGAAGGTATAGGTCAGGCCGTCTTCGGACAGGTCGACCGACTTGGCCAGCAGCGGCGCCACCGTGCCGTTCTCCCGGTAACCCACCAGGCCCTCAACCATGTTCAGCACCACGCCGTCGGTGGTGTTGTCGCGGTTGACGCCCGGATTGGTCGAGCGGATGTCGGCCGGCTGGGCGATGGTCAGGGTAGCGGCCTGGGCCGCGCCCGCGGCGGCCAGGGCCAGGCTGAGCGCGAGCGCTCGGGAAACAGGAAGGTGGTGCATTGTGGAAATCCCCCGGGGGCATGCGGCGCCGGATTCATAACTATATTGGCGCCAAAAATAGCTGCCCATTATGAAGACTTGCGGCTGGGGCGGTATCCGGGGTATCCCTGAAGACGGCCCCGAAATGACCGCGGCGGCCTCCTTTTCAGGAAGGCCGCCGCGAAAACCGGGCCATCGCGCCCACGGGGGGTCAGGAAATGTCCTGCCCGACGTGCTGGGCGATGATCTTCTGCAGGCGCTTGACGTCGCGCGCTTCCAGCGCCTCGACCATGTCGAAGTGCTCCCGCGCCGAGATCTCGATGCGCGAACGCGTCACCCATTCCTTGGCGGGGGCCGCCGGGCCGCGCGCCCGGGTTTCCTGGATCAGCGCCGCCAATTCGCGGTTGGAGCACATGTCGTACATCCCGGCGTGAAACGCCAGGTTGACCTCGTACTGCTCCAGCAGGGTGCCGTCCTGCAACAGCTTGGAAAACCGCTCGGCCAGCGCGCGCAGGGCGCGCACCTTGGCCGCCGTGACGTTGGGCATCAGGTCGGCCGCCGCGCCGGTTTCCAGCAGCACGCGGATGTCGCGGATCTGCAGGTGCTGATCGGGGTCCATCGTATAAACGTGATAGCCCCGGTTCGGGATGTGGGCGATCAGCCGCTTGGCGGTCAATTGATCGAGCGCCCGCCGCACGTCCAGGCGCTTGGCGCCGTAGCGTTCCTGCAGATCGATCTGTTTCAGCCACGCGCCAGGGCCGTATACCCCCGACTGAATATCCAGGGCAATACGGTCAACCAGGCCCGGCTGTGTCGCCGCCGCTTTCGGCATGGACCACTCCCGTGAATCAAATCCAAACCGCGTATTTTATGCATAAGTCCGCGCCGCAACGGAACTTCCGCCCGGCGCGGACCCGTCCCCTCAGGCCGTAACTCGCGACGGCTCCGGCTGGTCCAGCCGCCAGCGCAGGCGCACGCCGCCGGTTTCGGTCGATTCCAGGGCCGGAATCGCCGACAGCAGGCTGCGGGTGTATTCCTCGCGCGGCTGATCGAACACCGTGTCGCGCGTGCCCTGCTCCACGATGCCGCCGTCGCGCATCACCACCACCCGGTCGGCCACCTGTTCCACCACGCCCAGGTCGTGGCTGATGAAGAGGCACGAGAATCCGTGGCGCTCCTGCAGGTCGGCGAACAGGTCCAGCACCTGTGCCCGCACCGTCACGTCCAGCGCCGACACCGGCTCGTCGGCAATGACGAAGGACGGCCGCCGCACCACCGCCCGGGCGATGGCCACGCGCTGGCGCTGGCCGCCGGACAGTTCGTGCGGAAAGCGCTTGGCGTATTCCGAGCCCAGGCCGACTTCGGCCAGCACTTCGTCGACGCGGCGGCGCTTGTCGGCGGCCGGCATGTCGACCAGCATGCGCAGGCCCTCGCCCACCAGCTCGCCGATGGTCATGCGCGGGTCGAGCGACGAATACGGGTCCTGGAACACCATCTGGCAGTTCAGGCGGTAGTCGCGCCAGGCCGGGGAACGGCGGCTGACCGGCTGGTCGCGGAACAGGATCTGGCCTGATGTCGGCGCCAGCAGGCCGGCGATGGCGCGGCCCAGCGTGGTCTTGCCCGACCCCGAGCCGCCCACCACCGCCACCACTTCGCGCGGCTTGACGTGCAGGTCGATGCCATTGAGCGCGCGCTTGGCGCCGGTGCGCGAGAACAGGCGCTGGTGGCCGGCGTAATCGACCACCAGGTTCCTGACCTCGACGATCGGCGCTTCCTGGATCGGCGGCCGCGCCGGCAGGCGGCGCGGCATGGCGTCCAGCAGCTTGCGGGTGTAGGGATGCTGCGGGCGCTCGAGGATGCCGGCGGTGGTGCCGGTTTCCAGCACCTTGCCATGCTGCATCACCACCATGCGTTCGGTGTAGCGCGCCACCATCGGCAGGTCGTGGCTGATCATCAGCACAGCGGTGTTGTGCTCGCGCGTCAGCTCGACCATCAGTTCCAGCACGTCGCGCTGCACCACCGCGTCAAGCGCGGTGGTGGGCTCGTCGGCGATCAGCAGCGCCGGCTCCAGCAGCATCACCGAGGCCAGCATCATGCGCTGGCGCATGCCGCCCGAGAACTCGTGCGGCCACGCCTCGACGGCGGCCTTCGGATCGCGGATGCCGACGCGGCGCAGCATCTCCAGGATGCGTTCGCGGCGCTGCGCCGTCGACAGGTCGCGGCGGTGCAGCTTGAGGCCCTCGTCCAACTGGCGTCCGATGGGCATGGACGGATTGAGCGAGGTCATGGGTTCCTGGAACACCATGCCGATGCGCGCGCCGCGCAGCTTGCGCAGCTCGGCCGGGCGGGCCTGGGTGACTTCCACGCCCTCGAAGCGGATCGAGCCGCCGGCCACCACCAGCGGCGGCGGCGTCAAGCCCATGATGGCGCGCGCCGCCTGGGTCTTGCCGCTGCCAGACTCGCCGACGATGCCGACCATTTCGCCCGGCGCCACCTCGAAGGACACGCCGCTGACGATCTCGCGACCGCCGCGGCCGACGGTCAGGGACAGATTCGATACGGTAACCAGTGCGCTCATTGCACGCCCCTCATGCGGGGATCGAGACGGTCACGCACCGCGTCGCCCAGCAGGTTGATCCCGAGCAGCGCGAGCGCGATGGCCAGGCCCGGAAGAATGGAAAGATAGGAGGCCTGTGCCATGAACGGCCGGGCGGCGGCCAGCATGTTGCCCCAGGTGGGCGCGGGCGGCGGCACGCCCAGGCCCAGGAACGACAGCGCGCTTTCCGCCAGGATCACCCAGCCGAACATCGAGGTCGCCAGCACCGTCAACGGCGCGACGCAGTTGGGCAGCACGTGGCGCACCATGGTGTAGAGCTCGGAGTTGCCCAGCACGCGCGAGGATTCGATGAACTCCTTCTCGCGCAGCGACAGCACCGTGCCGCGCACGATGCGCGTCACCGACGGCGTATAGGCCAGGCCCAGCGCCAGGATGATGCCGTACTTGTTGGCGCCGACCACGGCCAGCAGGCCCAGCGCCAGCAGCAGGCCGGGAAAGGCCAGCAGGGCGTTGTTGAAGGCCATGATGATGCGGTCGGTCCAGCCGCGCACGAAGCCGGTCAGGGTGCCGACAATGGTGCCGGCGATGATGGCGAAGCCCACCGTCAGCAGGCTGATCCAGACGCTGCTGGACGCGCCGGCGAGCAGGCGCGACAGTTCATCGCGGCCGAACTCGTCGGTGCCCAGCAGGAAATCGCCGCCGGGCGGCTTGAGCCGCGCCACGAAGTTGATCTTGAGCGGGTCGTGCGGCGTCCAGAAGGCGCCCATGATGGCCGCGACGAGCATCGCCGCCACGATCACGCCGCCTATCAGCGCGTTAGCTGCAATTCGCTTTTTCATTCGGCGGTCACTCTCGGGTCGAAGATGGGATAGCAGAGGTCGATCAGCAGGTTGACGATCACGTAGATCACGCCGACGAACAGCAGGCAGCCCTGGATCACGGGATAGTCGCGGGCGAAGATCGAATCCACCAGCAGCCGGCCCAGGCCGGGAATGGTGAACACGGTTTCGACCACGGCGATGCCGCCGAGCAGGTTGCCCAGCACCAGGCCGATCAGGGTCCAGGTGGGACCGAAGGCGTTGCGGAAGGCGTGGCGCATCAGCACCGCGGATTCCGACAGGCCCTTGGCGCGGGCGTGGGTGATGTAGTCCAGGCGCAGCACTTCCAGCGTGCTGGCGCGCGCCATGCGCATCAGCACGCCGATCTCGTGCAGGAACAGCGTCAGGATCGGCATGGCCAGGTACAGCAGGCCGGCCTTCCAGTCTTCGCCGATCGACACGTAGCCCACCACCGGCAGCCATTGCAGCTTCAGGCCGAAGAAGATCAGCAGCAGCAGGCCGAGCCAGAAGGTGGGAATGGACACCAGCAGCGTGGCGGTGCCGACCAGGATCAGGTCGGGCGCCTTGTTCTGCTTCCACGCGGCGATCATGCCGGCGGGCACGGCCACCAGGGCGGCGAACAGCACGGCCACCAGCACCACGCGGCCGCTGATCAGGAAACGGTCCCACACCAGCGGCAGCACGGGCTGGCCGGTGTTGATGGACGAACCCAGGTCGCCGTGCAGCATGTTGCCGAACCAGATGCCGAACTGGGTCGGCCAGGTCTGGTCCAGGCCCAGCCGCGCGCGCAGGTCGGCCAGGGCCGCCGGCGTGGCCAGGTCGCCCAGCAGCAATTGCGCGGGGTCGCCCGGGATCAGGCGGATCATGACGAACACCGCCACCGCCACGATCAGCAGTGTGGGAATGGCCATGACGATACGGGATAGCGCGAAACGCAGCATGGCCCTCTCCTATCGCGGCAGGCAGGCGCTCGCGCGCCCGCCGATCGGGTTGTCGACGTTATTCATTGCGCAGCTTGCGCAGTTCGGCGGCCAGGAAGTCCTGCACCTGGCCGACGCACTTCAGGCCGTCGTGGGGCACGTTGTCGACCACGTCCAGCACGGCCTTGACGCCAGCCGCCTCGAACGAGCGGCGCAGCGATTCCAGGCGCTCGGGACGCGTGGCGCCGGCGGAGTTGGCCCCGGGCATGAAGAACTTGCCGCCTTCGCGGTGGGTGATTTCCCAGGTCTCCAGGTCCGCCTTGCCGACGATCATGTGCACCGCGACCTGGCGCAGGGCCTCGATGTCGACGGCCTTGCCGAAGCGGGCCTCGGCGCCGCGCACGCCGACCCACCAGTCCTGGGTGGGGTCGAGCAGTGTGACCGAGCCGGGCGCGCCGATCGAGGTGGCCCACAGGGTTTCGGGGTGCAGCAGGGTGTAGCGGTTGACGAACTGGCCGCCGCCGGAATAGCCGAACAGGGCGAAGCGGCTGAAGTCACGGCCGAATTTCTCGCCGACTTCGGCGACCATGCCTTGCAGGATGTGGTCGTAGCGGATGTCGCCTTCGATCAGTTGCTTGAAGCCGTCGCGGTTGCCGTCGCCGAGCGGGCTGACGGGGAACAGCGGGCACAGCACGATGCAGTCGTTCCAGCGGGCGAATTCGGCGAAGGCGTCGCGGTATTCGACGAAGGCGCGGCCGGTGCCGTGCATGATGACGACCAGCTCCATGGGGTGTTTGGCCTGGTCGATGTGCGGGGGGACGTACATGCAGTACGAGAAGCGCGGGTCGATGCGCGAGGCGAAGACGGTGCTGTGGCCGAGGTCGTAGATGGCGCGGGCGCGGGCGGCGTCGGGGGCCAGGGCGGGTGCTGCGGTGGACTGCATGGTTTCCTCGATTCCCGGGCGGGGTGTGCCGGGGGGGGTGTTGCGGGCGGGTATGGTTGACTAAATTGGCGCCAATTTTAGGAACCAGGTGTGGGTGGGGGCAAGCGGGGGGAATCCCTAACGGGTGGTTCTTGACCTTGCCCCGGGGGGATGGGTCGGGCGGCTAGGGCTGTGGTTCTTTTGACGCGGGGTGGCCGGGCCGGGCGGAGGGCGGGGCTACGATTGCGGTCCGGAGCGTTCGCTCCGGACTGCCCCGGGCTCAACCTCGTCCGCCTTCGGCTCCCTTGTATCTTGATCCCTGGGATGGTTAGCTACCATTCCATGAGAGGCAGGTGAGTTTCTTTGGCTCCCGAGGGACTTAACCCTGTTCCGTAGACCAAACCCCTGTCTCTCACCTCTGACGCCATCGCGGACACTGGACGGTAGCCTAGGGCTGATTGACCCTGCATGCACAAGGTAAGTGGGCGCAGTTGGCATACTTTCTTGTATGAGGGGGTATGAACGATGATCTATCTGGGTATTGATGTCTCCAAGCTGAAGCTGGACTGCACGTTGTTGCTGGATCCAGAGAACGACAAGCGCAAGAGCAAGGTTGTGCCTAATAGTCGGGACGGAGTGCACGAACTGGTTCGATGGTGCGCCAAGCACGGGGTGGGAGCCGACCAGGCCCATGCCGTGCTGGAAGCCACGGGCCCGTATCACGAGCAGGCCGCCACGACGCTGCATGACGGCGGCATCGCGGTGTCGATCGCCAACCCGGCCAGCGTGCACGACTTCAGTCGGGCAATGGCGATGCGCTCCAAGACAGATGCACTCGATAGCCTGGTGTTGGCTCGTTATGGCGTGGCGATGAGGCCTGGTGCTTGGCAGCCCCGCCGGCACATGTGCGCGAGCTACGCGCCTTGATTACCCAGCTGGACGCGCTGTCCAAGGATCGGCTGCGCACGATGAACCGCCAAGAGAAGATCAAGGCCAGTTCGGCCTCGGAGCTGGTGGAGCGTTCGATCAGTGACACCCTGAGCTTCTATGACAAGGAGATCGCTCGCCTGGAGAAGGCCATCGATGACCACATCGACCGGCACCCTGACCTGAAGGACGACACCAAGCTGTTGTCCTCCATCCCCGGGGTCGGCCCGAAGGTGGCCAGAACCATGCTGCGAGTGATGCGCATGCACCAGTTCAAGTGCGCCGAGGATCTGGCGGCATATCTAGGCCTGGTGCCGGTGCGGAGACAGTCGGGCACGTCGCTACGCGGGCGCAGCCGCATGTCCAAGGCAGGTCCCGCTGATGTACGGGCCAAGGTGTATATGGCCGGCGTTGTTGCTTCCAAACACAACCCCCATGTGCGGGCGTTATATCAACGGCTGCTGGCGGCGGGCAAGACCAAGATGTCGGCGCTGGGTGCTTGCATGCGCAAGGTGGTACATCTGTGCTTCGGTGTGCTCAAGACGCGGCAGCCTTACAGACCTGACTACGCTTTTTCTACTTGACGGCCAAGACGGTATCTACGGATTCCCTCGGGCGCATCTACACGCCCCGCCATCCGCCCGGCCCGGCCACCCCGCTGCGTCAGCGCGTTTCGAGACGCCGCCGGGATGTGGCACGTGCTTGGGCTTCGTGGCGATGTTGTGTGGAGTAGGAAGATCTTGCGGGGTCGCCCAAGGCGGCCGCGCGGGCGGCCTTTTTGGGCGTTCAGCGGTGCGGCGTCGACGTCCGGGTTTGCGGAGATGACGTAGGCGTCGTCAACAGGAAGGGCAGAGACAAGAGCGGCGATTTTGCGCTCTGGGAGGGACGGTCGCAAAGATGGGCGGCGAGGCTCAATCGAGCTTGTAGCTTTTCAGGTGGATGCTGGTTTCCGTGGCGGAGATGGCCTTGATGAGGCGGACGCGATCCAGGACGCGGGACATTTCCTCGATGTTGGCGACGCGCAGTTCGGCCAGCAGGTCCCAGCGGCCGTTGGTGTCGTGCAGGGCGACGACGGCGGGGTCGCCCAGGAGGATGCTGACGACGCGGCGGGTTTCGTTGCCGTCGACGGCGATGTTCATCCAGGCGCCGATCTGGTCGGGTTGGGATTCGGGGCGCAGCCGGACGGTGTAGCCGACGATGATGCCCTCGTCTTCCATGCGGGCGATGCGGTTGTTGATGGTGCCCCTTGATACGTCGAGCTTCTTGGCCAGGGTCGCGACGGTTGCGCGAGCGTCGGCGCGCAACAGACCCAGCAATTGCTGATCGAGTGTGTCCATGATTGTTCCCGCTAAAAATTGGCGCCAATTTCACATCTTATACGGATTCGACGCGATGCCGGCGCGCGCCATCGGGCGCACGGGCCTGGCGGGCGATGGCGTGTTTTTGCCACGACCCCAATTTACCGCGTTTGGATTGGCGCCAATTTTTGCTATATTTCGGGCCGGTCGGGCAAGGTCCGACTCGGCTCGTGAGCGCCCCTGGTAGTGGTCCGCGCCGAACCAGTAAAGATTCTCAATGTGATTGACGCTCGTATTAATGACGCGCGCCCTCCCCCGCTTCCTGGACTTCCGATGCCGATTCCTTTTCCCCCGCGACGCCTGGCGCTCGCGCTGGCCATGCTGACGCTGGCCGCCCACAGCCAGGCGCAGACCGCGGCAGACGCCGCGCCCGCCGACAACACCCTGGGCGCGATCAGCGTCGTGGGCGACTGGCTGGAAAACCCGAATGAAGAGAAGGTGCTTGAACATGGCGGCGCGCGCACGATCATCGAGCGTTCGTCGTTCCAGGACACCGGCGCGACCAACGTGCGCGATGTGTTGCGCCGCGTGCCGGGCGTGCAGGTGCAGGAAAGCAATGGCACGGGCGGCAGCGATGTGTCGCTGAACGTGGGCGTGCGCGGGCTGACCTCGCGCCTGTCGCCGCGCTCGACCATTCTGATGGACGGCATTCCGCTGGCGGTGGCGCCCTACGGCCAGCCGCAGTTGTCGATGGCGCCGGTGTCGCTGGGCAACCTGTCGGCGGTGGACGTGGTGCGCGGCGCGGGCTCGGTGCGCTATGGCCCGCAGAACGTGGGCGGCATCATCAACTTCGTGACGCGCGCGATTCCGCGGGACTTCACCGCCGACGCCACGGTCGAGACCGACATGTACAGCCACGGCGGCGTGAAGACCTCGCCCAGCGCATTCATCGGCGGCACCAACGAACGCGGCCTGGGCGGCGCACTGCTTTATTCCGGCACGCACGGCAACGGCTTTCGCGAGAGCAACGACCGCGTGGACATCGATGACGTGATGCTCAAGGGCACCTATCGCATCGGCGCCGACGACAGCGTGTCGGCCGCGCTGCATCACTATGAAGGCCGCGCCGGCATGCCGGGCGGGCTGACCGCCCGGCAGTATTCCGAGGACCCGTTCCAGTCCACCCGGCCTTACGACAACTTCACCGGCCGCCGCACCGACGCCTCGTTCCGCTACAACCACGATGACGGCATCAACAAGTTCGAGCTGCTCACCTACTACACCGACAGCTTCCGCGGCAGCAGTATCGAGACGGAGGGCACCGGCGCCAACGCCGGCAAGCGCCGCCTGACCTTCAACCCGCGCAACTATCACACCTTCGCGATCGAGCCGCGCTATTCGCGCCTGTTTCGCGGCGCCGACGTGACGCAGGAGATCAGCGTGGGCTACCGCTACCTGAAGGAAGCCAGCGACGAGCGCGCCTCGCGCACCGCGTTCTACGTGCCGGACAGCGGCTTCGACGCGCCCAACGCGCCCAATCCGCAGTACCAGTACCGCACCGGCGGCACCACGGCGCATGCGGTCTACATCGATGACACCATCAACGTGGGCAACTGGACCATCACGCCGGGCCTGCGCTATGAATTCATCGACTCGTTCCTGAACGACAAGTCCAATCCCGCGGCCAGGACCCATACCAGCATCAAGTCCGAAGAACCCCTGCCCTCGCTGTCGGTGGTCTACCACGTCAGCGAACAATGGAGCGTGTTCGCCAACGCCGGCCAGTCATTCGGCCCGCTGCAGTACTTCCAGATCGCCTCGACCACCAACGGCCTGCATCCGGAAAAGGCCACCACCTATGAAGTGGGCACGCATTTCAATAGCGGCGGCTGGAAGGGCGAGCTGACGCTGTTCAACATCGACTTCGACGACGAACTGCAATTGCGCGGCGGCACCAACGGCGGTTCGGACGCCTGGACCAACCTGGGCGCCACCCGCCACCGCGGGCTGGAGACCGGGCTGTCGTACGACCTGGGCGAACTGTCGGCGGCGCTGTCGGGCCTGTCGTTGTACGGCACCTATACCTACACCCAGGCCACCTACAAGGCCGGCGTGTTCGAGGGCCGCGACCTGCCCTTCTATTCGCGCAACGTGGCCTCGCTGGGCGCGCGCTACACGCGCAATCAGTGGACCTTCAACGTCGACACCTTCCTGCAGTCCAAGCAGCGGTCGCCCGGCGCGCCCGACCCCGGCGCCCGCTACCAGACCGAGGAAAGCGCCAACGGCGCCTACGGCGACATTCCGGGCTACGGCACGGTGCACGTTCGCGCCGCCTACGACTTCGGCAAGCAGATGCACAACCTGAACCTCGCGCTGGGGGTGAAGAACCTGTTCGACAAGCGCTACTTCACGCGCTCCACCGACAACAACGCGGGCAAGTACGTGGGCATGCCGCGCACGGTGTACCTGCAGGCGTCGCTGGCGTATTGATCGGGCGCCGGCGCATGCGGCGCCGCTTCGGCGCATGCGCCGGCGGCACGGCGGGCCGCCCCCGCGTGTTCATCGCGGGATCGCGGCGCCGCTATTTGCCCAACAGGCGCTTGACGCCAGCGACCACGCCCAGCGTCACCGCCCCGGCAACGATGCCGAACAGGGCGCTGAGCAGGGTCGACACCAAGGGCGGCAGCAGGCCGCCGCCGCTAGCCGCCGCGACGTGTTCGATGGCCGCGCCCAGCGGCGCGATGCCGTGCGTCAGGATGCCGCCGCCGACCATGAACATGGCGGCGGTGCCCACCACCGACAAGGTCTTCATCAGGTAGGGCGCGGCCGCCACGATGCGCTTGCCGAACCAGGCGGCCAGCGCGGCGCGGCGGGCGCTCAGGTAAAGGCCCAGGTCGTCGAGCTTGACGATGCCCGCCACCAGGCCGTAGACCCCCACCGTCATGACCAGGGCGATGCCGGCCAGCACCACCGTCTGGCGCAGCAGATCGGCGCCGGCCACCGCCCCCAGGGTGATGGCGATGATCTCCGCCGAGAGGATGAAGTCGGTGCGCACCGCGCCCTTGATCTTGTCGCGCTCGAACGCCACCATGTCCACCGCGGCGTCCTGCAGCGCCTCGGCGCGGGCGGCGTGATAGCCCTCGGCGGTCTCGCCGTGCGGCAGGAACTTGTGGGCCAGCTTCTCGACGCCCTCGAAACACAGGAACAGGCCGCCGGCCATCAGCAGCGGCGTCACGGCCCACGGCGCGAACGCGCTGATCACCAGGGCCGACGGCACCAGGATGAGCTTGTTGATGAGCGAGCCCTTGGCCACCGCCCACACCACCGGCAGTTCACGATTGACCGGCACGCCCGAGACCTGCTGCGCATTCAGCGCCAGGTCGTCGCCCAGCACCCCGGCGGTTTTCTTGGCCGCCACCTTGGTCATGACGGAGACGTCGTCCAGGATGGTGGCGATGTCGTCGAACAGTGCGAAGAAGCTGCTGCCTGCCATGGCGGATTCCGCAAAGTGGAGATGCCCGAGTGTACAGGCGCCCGCCGGCCAGCAGACGCGTCCCGGACATGGCCGTTTCCGCCCGTTACCTGTCCGGAGGCGGCGTGGGCGCCCACCCGCTGTCCGCGTATGCTGGCCACCAGTCCGCCCGAAGGAGACTTTCATGCTCGAATTGCGCCCTAGTTGTGAACACTGCGACGTCGACCTGCCGCCGGCCTCGACCGAGGCCCGCATCTGCAGCTTTGAATGCACCTTCTGCGCGCGCTGCGCCGACGAGGTGCTGGGCAACGTCTGCCCGAATTGCGGCGGCGGCTTCGCGCCACGGCCGGTGCGGCCGGCCACGGACCGGCGCAATGGCAATTTCCTGGGCAGGTATCCGGCGGCGGCCGAGCGCAAGCACCGCCCGGCCGACCTGGCCGCTCACGCCGCGCTGCGGCAGGCGCTGCGCGGCATCCTCGCGCAGGACCGCTAGCGCCCCATCACGTCGAACACAACGAAGGGCCACGCCACGCGTCCGCGTGCCGCAAGTGGCGTCGTCCCACCGTTGAACGACATGGCGCGGCCGGCGGGCCCCGGCGTTCAGGGACCCGGGATCTGCTTCAGGCAGACATTGACCACGGCCATCACCTGCGCGCCCAGCTTCTCGCTTTCGGCGTTGTTGACGTGCGTGGCCAGCAGCTCGTCATAGCGCAGAAAATCCTTCACCGGCACCTTGGACTGCAGGCCATCCATCACGCACTGGCAATAGCCCTTGGCCTTGGCGTCGACGTCGCTGGCGGCGATAGCGGGCGGCGCCTTCGCCTTGAAGGCTTCCAGGCAGGAACCGTAGGTGGCGCGCTGCACTTCGGGCGGGTATTCCGTCTTCTTGCCGCAAGCGACCAACAGCAGCAAAGCCGTTGCGCCCGCGCCCAGGGCGGCGCGGCGGGACCGGACTCTCATGGCGTTCCTCTGTATTCGATCGACCAGCGCCGATTGTGGCACGGCCCAGGCGCGGCCGCATGCCAGCGCGACCGCCTCGCCGGTGCGGCCTGAGAAGACGCCAGAACCGCCCCTTCAGGCCCGACCCGCCGAAAACGCAAGAACCGGATAGCGCGACCGACGCGGTCTGCCTATCGTTGCGGCTCATTTCTTCCAGGAGGAACCATCATGCAGCAACTGATCGGCAAGGTCGCCATCATCACGGGCGCCAGTTCGGGCATCGGTTACGAGACGGCCAAGCTGTTCGCGCGCGAGGGCGCGGACCTGGTCCTGGTGGCGCGGCGCCAAACCGAACTGGAACGCCTGGTGGCGGACATCGAACGCGACGGCGGCCGCGCCGTGCCGCTGGCCGGCGACGTGCGCGACGAGGCGGTGGCCGAAGCGGCCGTCGCCGCCGCCGAATCCCACTACGGCGGCCTGGACATCGCCTTCAACAATGCCGGCATGACCGGCGACGCCATGCCGCTGCACCAGGTTACGCCGGCGCAGTGGCGCACCATCCTGGACACCAACCTGGGCAGCGCCTTCCTCGGCGCGCGCCACCAGATCCCGGCCTTGTTGCGGCGCGGCGGCGGCTCGCTGGTCTTCACGTCCACGTTCGTCGGCCATACCGCGGGATTTCCGGGCATGGGCGCCTATGCCGCCAGCAAGGCCGGCCTGATCGGCCTGGTCCAGGCCATCGCCGTGGAATACGGCGCCCAGGGCATCCGCGCCAACGCCCTGCTGCCCGGCGGCACCGACACGCCGATGGGCCGCGCCTCGATGGACTCGCCCGAGGCGCGCCGCTACATCGAAGGCCTGCACGCGCTCAAGCGCCTGGCCACGCCGGCCGAGATCGCGCGCTCGGCTCTGTACCTGGCCTCGGACGCGTCCAGCTTCACCACCGGCACGGCATTGCTGGTGGATGGCGGGGTGTCGGTCAATCGGGGGTGAGCGCCGCCGTGGACATTCTCGCGCCGCAGACGCTCGGCGAAGAATCAGTCGATTGTCCTAGAAACACGCAACAAGCTTGATACGTGTGGGCAGGAACCTTAGAAAGTCTCAGGTTCCTGCTTCTTTTGCTTTGGCAGGGCGTAAACCTATATAGATTAAGCTATATACTGGACAGGCTCCGCATTGTTGTGTACGTCATCAACTGGGCAAAGAAGGCCGTCAGGCAATTGTTGAAACTCCCCGTCAGCGATCAACGACGCATCCTTGGAGAAGTCGCCAAACTGGAAGCCTTCCCGGCCATGCACAACATCAAGGCACTCAGCCAACACCAATATGGCTTCCGTCTGCGGATCGGCGCGTACCGCGTCCTGTTTGATGTCGCAACCGCCGTTCGCATCATTGACGTTCAGGAAGTGAAGCGACGCGACGACAATACCTATTGATACCAACCGTGGAACCTCCATGCGCCTGCACCCCACTATTCTCGAGTCCGACGGCAAGCCTGCGTTCGTCGTCCTTCCCTACGCGGAATACCTGGCGTTGACCGGCAAGAAATCGCGCCAGACCCGGCGCCCTGCGCGGGTGCCCGCGGATGGCTCGATTCCCCATGAGGTCGTCGCGTTGATGAGCGGAAATGGCTGGAGCATCGTACGCGCGTGGCGCGAGTACCTGGAGATCACCCAGATCGACATGGCCACCCGGCTAGGCATACGTCAACCCAGCTACGCGGCGATGGAAGCCCCCGATGCCAATCCTCGAAAGAGCACGCGTGAGCGCATCGCGGCAGCCCTCGGCATCCAGTTCGACCAGCTCGACGTGTAGCTCGGGAAAAGGAATGGCCCTTCAGGCGGGCCATTCCCCACAGTGATCACCGATTGCCTTAGGTCCGGACGACACCACCGACAGCAAACTCGCCAAGCCCCCCTCAACTCATATACACGCCGCCATTGATCGCATAGTTCGCGCCCGTCACGAACGCCGCCTCGTCAGAAGCCAGCCAGGCGCACAGCCCGGCCAGGTCCTTGGCGGTGCCCAGGCGGCCCACCGGCACGCTTTCGATGATGCGGTCCAGCAGCGCCGGCGGGAAGGCCTTGACGGTGTCGTCGGCGATGAAGCCCGGCGACACCAGGTTGACGGTGACGCCGCGCGCCGCCACTTCCTGCGCCAGCGAGCGGGTGAAGCCGATGACGGCGCCCTTCGCGGTGGCGTAGTTGATCTGGCCGATCTGGCCCTTCTCGGCGGCGACCGAGCCGATGTTGATGATGCGGCCCCAGCCGCGCTCGGCCATACCGTCGACCACCTGCTTGGTGCTGTTGAACAGCGTGTCCAGGTTGCTGCGCAGCACGGCCGACCAGTCGGCGTGGCTCATCTGGCGAAAGCGCATGTCGAGCATGGCGCCGGCGTTGTTGACCAGCACGTCGATCTCCCCGACCTCGCGCCGCACCTTGGCGAAGGCCGCCTCGGTCGAAGCCCAGTCGGTGGCGTCGCCTTCCGAGGCGATGAAGTCGTAGCCCAGCGACTTCTGTTCCTTCAGCCAGTGATCCTTGCGCGACGAGCGCGGCCCGCAGCCGGCGATGACGCGGTGACCGGCGCGGTGCAGGGCCTGGCAGATCGCGGTGCCCGTGTGGCCCATCCCGCTGGTGACGTAAGCAATGCGCAAAGCCATGAACGTGCTCCTTTCAAGAAACGTGGGAAAGCGCGGCCGTCAGGCGACGGAGCCGACCAGGGGGAACAGGCCGAACGCCAGCGCGGCCGCCAGCATCACCAGGCAGACCATCGTGGCCCACTTGAGCGAATAGCGCTGGTGGTCGCCAAACTCGACGCCCGCCAGGCCCACCAGCAGGTAGGTCGACGGCACCAGCGGGCTGAGCAGATGCACCGGCTGGCCGATCAGCGAGGCGCGCGCCATTTCCACCGGCGTGATGCCATAGCCTTGCGCGGCTTCGCTCAGGATCGGCAGCACGCCGAAATAAAAAGCGTCGTTCGACATGAAGAAGGTGAACGGCAGGCTGACCAGCGCGGTGATGCCGGCCAGGTACGGTCCGAGCGCGTCGGGGATCACCGCCAGCAGGCTGCGCGACATGGCTTCCACCATGCCCGTGCCCGACAGGATGCCAGTGAAGATGCCCGCCGCGAAGATCAGCGACACCACCGACAGCACGTTGCCGGCATGCTGCGCCACGCGGCGGCGCTGCTCGGCCAGGTTCGGGTAGTTGATGATCAGGGCGATCGCGAAGGCGATCATGAAGAGCACCGGCAGCGGCAGCACGCCCATCACCAGGCTCACCATCAGCGCCAGCGTCAGGCCGGCGTTGACCCACAGCAGCTTGGGACGGCGCAGGTCGTGGTCGACCTCGATCTCGGGCAGGTTCTTGGGGCCGTCCTCGTCGTAGCCGGCGTGCAGCGAGGCGCCCTCGGGCAGCGACAGCACGCCCAGGCGGCGGCGTTCGCGCAGGCCCAGGAAGAAGGCCAGCAACAGGATCGCGACGATGGCCACGCCCATCACCGGCACCAGCGGCACGAAGATGTCGCCGGCGTCCACGTGCAGCGCGCTGGCGGCGCGCGCGGTCGGCCCGCCCCATGGCGTCAGGTTCATGACGCCGCTGGCCAGCATCGCCAGACACGTCATGGACAGCGCGTTCATCTTCAGGCGGCGGTACAGCGGCAGCATCGAGGCCACCACGATCATGTAGGTGGTGGAGCCGTCGCCGTCCAGCGAGATGACCAGCGCCAGCACGGTGGTGCCGACCACGATCTTGAGCGGGTCGCCCTTCACCGCGCGCAGGATGCGGCCGACGATGGGGTCGAACAGGCCGGCGTCGATCATCACGCCGAAGTAGAGGATGGCGAACATCAGCATGACGCCGGTGGGCGCGATCTTGCGGATGCCATCGAGCATCATCTTGTCGATGCCGGCGCCGAAACCGCCGAGCAGGGCGAAGAGGATGGGGACGAGGATGAGCGCCACCAGGGGCGAGAGGCGCTTGGTCATGATCAGCGTCATGAACGTGATCACCATGCCGAAGCCAAGCAGGGTCAAAAGCATGAGGGGGTATCTCCGGGCTCGTTGTTATTTGCACGCCGGTGGGGCGCTGGGGCGGAAGACTAGGAAGAAAAGCTGTCTGGAACCTGTCGTTTTTTGGGAGGGCCGGGGTCGGGTGGATGGGGTTTGGTGGGGGGCTAAAGGAGATGTAGGCCGTCCGGGGCGGGGTGGGTGTCGCGGAGCGCGCCTGCGATTGCGGTCCGGAGCCTTCGCTCCGGACTTGCCTAGGCGGCCCCCCCCTGCCTCAACCTCGTGGCCGCCCTTCGGCGGCTGCCTTCGGTTTCCGTCGGGCGCATCTGACGGCGCGCTCCGCGACACCCACCCCGCCCCGGACTACCGGTTTCTGGGTTTGATGCGTTGCTGGACCTCGGCGGCATGGGGGAGTGGTGGCGGCCCGCCTTTTTGGGCCGCGCGGGCGGCCCAAACGGCATACGCGGTGGGGGATTGCGTGGCGGTGTGCGCTGCGCGCTGGTTGGGAGCGGAGTGCTATGACAGGGCGTTACAGGGGGACGGATGTGGCGGCGGGGGCCATTGGTGGCGTGGGACGCTATGCGACAATCTCGCGCATGCGGATTCTGGTGATCGAAGATGATGAGGACCTGGCCGACGCGCTTGTGCGTCGGCTGCGTCGTCTTGGGCATGCCGTTGATTGCCAGAATGATGGGTTGAACGCGGATGGGGTGTTGCAGTACGAGACCTTTGACCTGGTGATCCTGGATATCGGATTGCCGCGCATGTCGGGGTTCGAGATCCTGCATCGGCTGCGGGATCGGGGCAGCAAGACGCCGGTGCTGGCGTTGACGGCGCGCATCGATATCGAGGATCGGGTGCATGCGCTGGATACGGGGGCCGATGATTACCTGGCCAAGCCGTTCGACTTTCGCGAGCTGGAGGCGCGCTGCCGGGCGTTGCTGCGGCGGCCCGGCGTGCAGGCGGCGGGGGTGCTGCGGTTTGGCGAACTGGTGATCGACAGCGCGGCGCGGCAGGTCAGCCTGGCGGGGCAGCGCATCGATCTGCCCAAGCGCGAATACAGCCTGCTCGAAATTCTGCTGGCAGGCATGAACCGCGCGGTCAGCAAGGCCGAGATCGCCAACAAGCTGTTCGCGTTCGATGACGACGCGGCGCCCAATGCCATCGAGGTCTACATCGCGCGGCTGCGCAAGAAGCTGGAAGGCTCGCCGCTGCGCATCGAGACGCAACGCGGCACGGGTTATCTGCTGACGGCGGCCGGGGATGCCGACGCCACCGCGGCGCCAAGGGACTGAAACGGTGCGGTCCCGCCGTATTTCCGTGCGCCGGCGCCTGCTGGCGATGCTGCTGGGGCTGTTCGTCGTGGGACTGGGCGCGCTCTACCTGCTGGTGCGCGGCTATGCGCAGCAGAACGCCGACACCACCTATGACCAACTGCTGCGCGCCTCGGCGCTGTCGATGGCCGACAGCCTGCAACTGGTGCAGGGCGAGTGGCAGATGGACATGCCCTACGCCGCCCTGGCGCTGCTGGAGCAGGCGCCGCGCGACCGCGTGTTCTATCGCGTGGCGGCGGCCGACGGCGCGCTGATCTCCGGCTACGCCGACCTGTCCGCTCCACCCGCTCACGGCGCCGACGCCGGCGCCGCGCCGCAACTGTTCACCGCCGACTACCAGGGCCAGGCCGTGCGGGTGGCGTGGATGGAGCGCAAGATCGCCGGCCCGCGCGCCACCGAGACCGCGCTGATCCAGGTGGCGCAGACGCGCGAGGCGCGCAATGCGCTGGCCGAGCGCATCCTGTGGCAGGGCACGCTGGCGCTGATCGGCTTTACCGCCGCGGCGCTGGCGCTGGCCTACTGGGGCCTGCGGCGCTCGCTGTCGCCGATCCAGCGCATCGAACGCGAGCTGGCCGCGCGCAGCGCCGCCGACCTGCATCCGATCGCCGCGCCGGTGCCCGAGGAACTGGACACGCTGGTGCATTCGCTCGACGGCTTCATGGCGCGGCTGTCCGAGAACCTCGACACCCTGCGCCTGTTCATCGCCGAGGCCGCGCACCAGTTGCGCACGCCGCTGGCCGCGCTGCACGCGCAGATGGAAGTGGCGCTGGACGAGGAAGACCCGGCCGAACAGCGCCGCAGCCTGCTGGCGGTGCTGCGCAACGCCGAAAAGCTGTCGCGGCTGGTGAACCAGTTGCTCAGCGACGCCAGCGTCATCCACCGCAGCAACGTGCGCAAGTTCGGTCCCGTGGACCTAGCCGAGCTGCTTTCGCAGGCCGTCTACGACACCGTGCCGCAGGCCGACCCGCAGCCCGACGTGCGGCTGCGCCTGCCCGCCGCGCAGGAGAACGCGCCGCCTTGCATCGCGGGCGACAGCCTGATGCTGCGCGAGGCCTTCAAGAACCTGGTCGACAACGCCCTGCGCCATGGCGCCTCGGCGGACGGCCACATCGACGTGCGGCTCGAACGCGACGACGCCGGCTGGCGCATCACCGTGGCCGACCAGGGGCCCGGCATCCCGCCCGCGCTGGCGCAAAGCGCCTTCGAGCGTTTCTCGCGCGGCCCCAATCCACGCACGCCCGGCGCCGGCCTGGGACTGTCCATCGTCAAGCGCGTGGTCGATATCCACCAGGGCCGGCTCAGTCTCAGCAATCGCCCCGGCGGCGGCCTCGAAGCCGTCGTCTACCTGCCCGCCAACGTTCATGACGCCTAGATTTCCCCTGCTCGCGCGCCTGGCCGCGGCCGGCGCCGCCCTGCTCCTGGCCAGCGCCAGCCCCGCCGCCGAGACCAGCGCCGACGGCCTGACGCTGGGTCCGGCCGACAGTAAGCACGTGCTGGTGCTGCACGCCTCCAACAGCGTGCGGGTGTTTCGCGGCGTGCTGGAGGACTTCAGCCAGCTCAATCCTGGCGTGCGCCTGGAATACACGGAACTGTCGACCCAGGCGCTGTATGCCGAAGTGGCCGCCCGCGCCGCGCAGGCGCCGGGCGAGAAGGCCGGCCCCGACCTGGTCATCAGCAGCGCCATGGACCTGCAGACCAAGCTGGTCAACGACGGCCATGCGCAGCCGCACGTGTCGCCGGACACCCGCGCCCTGCCCGCCTGGGCCAATTGGCGCGACGAGGTCTTCAGTATCGGCACCGACCCCATCGTGATGGTCTACGACACCCGCACGCTCGACGCCGCGCGTGCGCCCCGCACCCGCCGCGAGCTGCTGGCGCTGCTGCAGGCGCCCGACCAGCCGCTGGCCGGCCGGATCTCGACCTACGACGTCGAAGGCAGCGGCATCGGCTACCTGGCCGCCACCCAGGACGCGCGCCTGGACAGCCTGGCCGGCGCGCTGCTGGCCGCCTTCGGCCGCAACGGCGTCAGCGTGCACGAATCGACCGAGCATGCGCTCGACAAGCTCGAACGCGGCGAGATCACGCTGGCCTACAACCTGCTGGAATCCTATACCCGCCACCGCATCGACCAGGGCGCGCCGCTGGCCATCATCTACCCGCAGGACTACACCCTGATGCTGTCGCGCTCGGCCATCATTCCACGGCAGGCGCCGCGCGCCGACCTGGGCGCGCGCTTTCTCGACTACCTGCTGTCGCCGCGCGGCCAGGACATGCTCGCGCGCCAGTCCGGCATGCGGCCGGTCGGCGCCTCGGTGGTGCCGGCGGCGGGCGTGCGGCCGGTGGCGCTGGGCGTGGGCTTGCTGGTGTACCTGGATCCGCTCAAAAAGCGCCACTTCCTCGACCTGTGGCGCGCCGCGGCCCAGCCGCCGGGCAAGCCGGACTGAAGCGGGCCGGCCGCCCGCTCGCGGCGCATGGCGCCTGCCGATGACGGGGCGAGCCCTTCGTCTCCAGGCATTGCGCCTCGACGAGCGCCAGCCCAATGAGCGCTAACCGCCCAGTTGCCCGCCCGCGCGTACCAGGTCCGCCAGCGTGCGCACCTGCATCTTGCGCATGACACGCCCGCGCCGCACCTTGACCGTGATCTCGCTGACATTGAGTTCGGCCGCGATCTGCTTGTTCAGCATGCCTCGCACCACCCGCTCCATCACCGCCTTCTCGCCGTCGGTCAAAGTATCCCAGCGGGCCTGGACCTCATCAGAACCCGATGCGCTTGCCAGTTGCGCGCGATCCTTCTCGACCGCCGCGTGGATGGTGTCCAGCAGGTCCTGGTCGCGAAACGGCTTGGTCAGGAAATCCACCGCGCCCAGCTTCATCGCCGCGACCGACATGGGAATGTCGCCGTGGCCGGTGATCATCACCACGGGCATGCGCCGCCGCGCCTGCTGCAGGCTGCGCAGCAGGTCCATGCCGCTCTGCCCCGGCAGGCGCACGTCCAGCACCAGGCAGGCTGGGCCGGTGCCCGGATCGGCGTCCAGGAACTCCCGTGCCGACCCATAGCCGCGCACGGGCAGTCCGACCGAATGCATCAGGTCCTCCAGCGACTCGCGCAGCGAGGCGTCGTCATCGACGATGTGGATGGTGGCGGGCTCGGGCCGCGTGCTTGCGATCATGAAGACTCATCCTCGGCCGCCGCTGGCAGCATGAAACAGAACACCGCGCCCTCGCGCGCGGCGGGTTCGGCCCACAACCGGCCGCCATGGCTTTCGATGATGCCGCGACTGATGGTCAGCCCCAGGCCGGTGCCTTCGGGCTTGGTGCTCCAGAAGGTGTCGAACAGGCGTTCGCGCGCCTGCGGCGTCAGGCCCGGGCCGGAGTCCGTCAGCGAACACTGCACCTGCCCCGCCTCATGGCACGACAGGCGTAGCGTCAACTGGCGGGCGCCCGCCGGGGTCTGCTGCATGGCCTCGATGGCGTTGAGCACCAGGTTGACCAGCACCTGCCCAAGCTGGACGCGATCGCCCAGCACCGCCGGCACGCGCTCCTGGATGCGGGTGGACACCACCACTTCGTTGCGCGCCAGCTCGCCGCCGGCCAGCTCCAGCACCTCGCCGATGACGTCGGCCAGGTCCAGCCGCTCGCGTTGCGGCGCGGCATTGCGCGCGTCGCGGCGGATGCGCGCCACCACTTCGCTGGCGCGATGCACGTCGCCGGTCATGCGCTGCAGCGCGCGCAAGGCCCTTTCGATGTTGGGCGGATCGTGCTCCAGCCAGCGCTGGCAGGCGCTGCCGCTGGTGGCGATGGCCGCCAGCGGCTGGTTGATCTCGTGAGCAATGGACGCGGTCAGCTCGCCCAGGCTGTGAATGCGCGCCATGCGCGCCAGTTGCGTGCGCGCCTCGAATGCCGCGTCCTCGGCCGCCGCCCGCTTGAGCGCCAGGTAGGTGGTCACGCCAATGGCGGCAATGCTGATGAGCGCGTTGATCAGCCCGAGTTCGCGCAGTGCGCCGCCATTTGGCGTGAGGTACAGGCTGAGCAGCGTCAGCGCCGCGCACGCCACCGCGACCAGGGTGACGCCCTGTCTCGGCAGGAAGCTCAGCGCCGCCAGGATCACCGCCACGTAGAACACGGCCACGGCGATTTCCAGGCGGGTGAAGGTGTCCGCCAGGAACACTATCGCCATCAGCGCCACCAGCAGCGCAACGCCCGCGCGGGGACGCTGTTTCAGATACCTGGCCGGCTTGAGGAACATGGCGCTGCCACCTCGTTGAATGGACGCCGGCGCCGGGCCCCGATGGCCCCGCGCCGCGAGCTGCCATTGTAGAGACAGGCGCGGGCCGTGGCGCACTTTCGGAAAGCCGGCATATACCAAGGTATAGGTCCGCCATCCCAATGGCGGCTCGCCCGCGCGGGGGCCGGTTCCTATAATTTTCGGATCCCTCCCGGGCGCGTCCTTCGGCCGCGCCGCCCCGCCAACGCCTACTGGCAGCGTCCCCATGAAACCGTCCATCAAAGTCCTCTGGATCGTCCGCGGCGCCGTGCTCGTCGGCATCTGGATCGCGCTCGGCGTGATCCAGGCGCTGCACCGCGTCGCCTGAGACAATCGGGCGGCGCCCGGCCGCCCGATCCTCCCTCCCTTCAGGGCAGGAAACACAGGATCCCGCCCACGCCCAATGTCCACGCCAGCAGCATCGGCACCAGCAGCCGCAGCGGGATCAGCGGGCCATCCGGCAAGTCCGGCGCCTGCCCCGCCTGACGGAAGGCGGCCCGTTCGATCTCGTAGGCGTGCATGTCACGCGAGAATTTGCGCATTTCCTCGAAAGCCTTTTCCATGTCGTCTCTCCCGGCATGTCAGTACCACCGGCCGTAGCGGCGGATGTAGAGGGTCTTGACCTGCTGCGTCAGCGCGATGTAGCCCAGGATGGTCAGCGCCAGCCAGCCGAAATAGATGGGCGGCAGCGACACGAATCCGATGGACTCGGCGATCGGCGAGAAGGGCAGCCAACATGCCAGCGCGATCGCGGCGGTGGTCGACAACAGCACCGGCAGCGACGCCGTGCTCTGCAGGAACGGGATCTTGCGGGTGCGCAGCATGTGCACCACGAAAGTCTGCGACACCAGGCCCTCGATGAACCAGCCCGAATTCATGATGGTCTGGCCGCCGTCGCCGCCATGCAGGGCATAGGCCGCGCCGGCGCCGAACACCGTCCACATCAGGAAATAGGTGGTGATATCGAACACCGACGAGGTGGGCCCCAGCCACAGCATGAAGCGCTGGATGTTGCCCGCTTCCCACTTGCGCGGCTTCTTCAGGAACTCATCGTCCATGCGGTCCCACGGCAGCGTCAGTTGCGAGATGTCGTACACCAGGTTCTGGATCAGCAGTTGCAGCGACAGCATCGGCTCCCACGGCAGCCACGCCGACGCCACCAGCACCGAGAACACGTTGCCGAAGTTCGAGCTGGCGGTCATGTTCAGGTACTTGAGGATGTTGCCGAAGGTCTCGCGCCCCTTGATGACGCCTTGCTCCAGCACCATCAGATCCTTTTCCAGCAGCACGATATCGGCGGTTTCCTTGGCGATGTCGGCGCCGCTGTCCACCGAGATGCCGACGTCGGCGTCGCGCAGCGCGGGGGCATCGTTGATGCCATCGCCCAGGAAGCCCACGGTGTGACCGTTGGCCTGCAGCGCCTTGACCACGCGCGACTTCTGCAGCGGCGTCAGCTTGGCGAACAGCACCGCGGTTTCGGCGCGGCGGCACAGCGTCACGTCATCCATCTGCTCGATGTCGGCGCCCAGCAGCACCCGCGCGTCGTCGTCACCCAGATCCAGGCCCACGTCGCGGCAGACCTTGGCCGCCACGATGGGGTTGTCGCCGGTCAGCACCTTCACCGCCACGCCGTAGTCGTTGAGCGCACGGATCGCGGCCTGCGCCGAATCCTTGGGCGGATCCAGGAACGTCAGGAAGCCGCGCACCACCAACCCGCTTTCGTCGCTGGCCTGGAACTGCGTGCGGCCGCTGTCCTCCAGGCGGCGCGAGGCCACCACCAGCACCCGGAAGCCATCGCAGTTGTAGGCCTCGGCGCTACGCAGCAGGCGCTTGCGCATGGCCGCGTCCAACGGACGTTCCTGCCCGTCGATCATCACGCCCGTGCTGACCGCCAGCATTTCCTCGACCGCGCCCTTGGTGATCATCTCCAGGCCGCCGTCGACGCTGCGCACCACCACCGACAGACGCCGGCGCACGAAGTCGAACGGGATCTCGTCGACCTTCTCGTGATGCGCGCTGCGGTCCCAGCCGCGCAGCTCCCGCGCCCGGGCCAGGATGGCGCGGTCCATCAGGTTGCGCTGGCCGCTCTGGTTGGCGCTGTTCAGCCACCCCAGGCGCAGCACCTGGTCGTCGACGTCGCCGTCAACGTTGAAGTGATGCTCCAGGATGATGCGGTCCTGCGTCAGCGTGCCGGTCTTGTCGGTGCACAGCACGTCCATCGCGCCGAAGTTCTGCACCGAGTTGAGCCGCTTGACCACCACCTTGCGCCGCGCCATCGCCACCGCGCCCTTGGCCAGGTTGGCCGAGACGATCATCGGCAGCATTTCGGGCGTCAGCCCCACCGCCACCGCCAGCGCGAAGGTCAGCGCGGTGACCCAGTCGCCCTTGGTGACGCCGTTGATGACGAACACGATCGGCACCATCACCAGCATGAACTTGATGAGCAGCCACGACACGCTGTTGACGCCGCGGTCGAAGCTGGTCTCGACGCGCTTGGTCGACACCACGTTCTTGGCCAGCGAGCCGAAATACGTATTCGGCCCGGTCCCCACCACCACCGCGGTGGCGGTGCCGCTGACCACATTGGTGCCCATGAAGCAGATGTTGGCCAGGTCCAGCAACTCGGCGTTCTCGCCCGCTTGCGCCTCGGCGCGCTTGGCGCTGACATTGCCCAGCGTGTCGTACTTCTCGACCGGCAGCGCTTCGCCCGTCAGGATGGCCTGGCTGATGAACAGGTCGCGCGACTGCAGCAGGCGGATATCGGCCGGGATCATGTCGCCGGCCTGCAGTTCGACGATGTCGCCAGGCACCAGTTCGTTCATCGGCAGTTCGCGGCGCACCGGCTCGCTGGACTGGCTGTCGCGGCGGACCACCGTGGCGGTGCTGCGCACCATGGACTTGAGCTTCTCCGCGGCGCGGCCCGAGCGGTACTCCTGGATGAAGCGCAGCAGGCCGCTGACCGTCACCATGGTCAGCATGATGACGATGCCGGTCCAGTCGCGGTCGGCGGGCGCGGCGAACTGGATATCGGTGAGGTACGAGACCGCCGCCAGGCCCAGCAGCACCAGCACGAAGGGGTTGCGGAACGCCCGCAGCAACTGCAGCCAGGCCGGCGCGGGCTTGTCGTGCGCGACCTCGTTCAGGCCGTCGACCGCGCGACGCGCGGCAACCTCGGCGTCGCTCAGCCCGGCGCGTTGCGTCTGCAGCGTCTGCAGGCTTTCGTGCACCGACAGGCCGGCATGTCGCGCCACCGGCATCGTGCGGTTCTTGCCCGACGCGGCGCCGGCCGCGGGGGTCTTCTCGCTGCGAGGCCCGCGCGGGGCCGGCAACGAGGCTTCTTGGACTTGCTTCATGTTCGCTGCTCCCACCCGCGCACCGCCGGTGGGAGCCCGCCGTTTTCACGGCGCGAGCGTCCCCCGTCCACGGCCCGCGCGGGCTTGGTGGAAATTGAAAATCGGGTAAGGCGGAATCAATGCGGGACGGGAACGGCCGGCGCCTGCGCGCGCGGCGCTGGCGCCACGCCGACACGCAGCGTATGCACGCCAAGCTCGCGGCACAGGTCGCTGAGCCAGGTAATCACGGGCCAGGGATTGCCGCTGTCGCTGCGCAGGCTGATGGCGGTGCAGGCCTGTTCGCCGTCGGTCGAGTAACGCACGTCTGCCACGGTTTCCGACCGCTGCCGCAGTTCCTCGTAGAGGCGCTTGCGGATCAGGGCCAGCACCGCGGGGCTGCCGTAGAACGTCAGGTTGATGAAGGCCGGCGCGGGGGCCGCGCGGCGCACGGGGTTGGGGGAAAGGGTATGGAACAGCATGCGCGTCTCCTGGAAACGGGCGATTCCGCCCGCAGGGGTTCGGATGGCGCATGCAAGCCGTCGCGGCTCCGGATCGACCCGGACGGGCGTGGCGGCTGACAAAAAAATGCAGACCCGCTAGACCCGGCGTGCGCCGTGGGTTCTGGTACTTCCGTCGTCTTCCACGGCGGGCTCCTATAGGGTTGCAACAGGCGGCAGTGTAGGTCCGGGGCGGCGTTCCGAACAGATCATGAGGCGTATACCTTGGTATAGATGCCGGCGCGGGCAGGCCTCGCGTGCGGACTGCCCGCCCCCGGACGCCGCGCGCTCAGAAACGCGTCTGCATGCCGATCCGTACCGTCCGGCCCGGCGCAGGCATGAAACTCTGCGCCAGCGGATCCAGGTAATAACGGTTCGTCAGGTTCTGCACCGAGAGGCTCACCATCACCCGTTCGCGCAGCCGGTAGGTCATGAACAGGTCGAACAGGGTCACGGGGTGGTACACGAGCTGTTTCGTCGTCGGTGTTTCCTGCCACGGCTCGTCGGCCTTGACCGTGGGGCCCGAGGTGTAGGCCATGCGCCCGCCCAGCGTCAGCGCTTCATTGAAGAAGCGCAGGCCGGCGGTCAGGCTCAAGGCCAGCCTGGGCGGATTCTGAGCGTTGGTATACGAACCCATGAAACTGCCAGGGGTGCACGTCGGCGTGTTTTCCGTATGCCGCATAGCGCTGGGGTTGTCACGCAAGTGCTGCGCGAAGGCGGCGTCGCAGGTCTCGGTCTTCAGGTAATACGTGGCCGCCAGATCGGCGAACACCCGCCCGGCGTCATAGCGCGACTGGAATTCCAATCCGCTGGTCTTGTAGCGGTCGGTGTTCCGCATCTGCAATGCCTTTTCGGTCAGCTCCTCCACCCCGTCATAGTCGTAGTAGCGCACGATGTAGTTCTTGATGTTGTTGTTGAAATAGACCACCTTGGCGGCGACCGTGTCGCCATCGGCCAACAGGTTGCCACGCACCGTGCTGGCGCCGAATTCCCAACTATTGGAACGCTCTGGCTTGAGCCCCCTGCCCGGTGACAGGCTCATCGTGCCAAGGCTGGTCTCGAACAGCGATGGCAACCGCAGCCCCTGGGTGTACGAGGCATAGACGAAAGTGTCCGGCACCAGTTCCAGGTTCAGGCCCACCGATGGGGCGAAGCCGCCGCCGCGGCTGCGCAGCCTGGGGGCATGCGCATAGCCGGTGACGACCTCTTTCACATCCTCGTCATAGACGCGGGTCGAGCCCGCCCCGAAGTCGTCGTACGGCACGCCGACCTCGGGGCGGTTGCTGTCCTGAAACACGATGCCGTTATGCAGGCGCGGGTCGGTGGCGTCCGTGTACAGGCCTTGCTCGTCCGGCCACCACGTCTGGTAACCGAAGTTGCCCGGCCACCACCACTCACCCGGCTTTTTCACCATGATGGGGCGATAGGAGCGCGGTTCGCGGATGGCAGTGGAATACACGCCGCGGTCCCTGACGTCAAAATGGCTGTAGCGGCCGCCGCCCCACAACGTCAGCGACGCCACCGGCCGGTATTCCAGCTTGCCATTCAGGCTGAACTCCCGGCGCGAGGCATCGCGCAGCACGCGGTTGCCGTCGATGTCCTGCTGCGTCGTCACCACGCTGCGCTGCGGCCGGAGATCCTCGACCTGGAATGAGCCGCCCAGGTTGAGGCTGACATCGCCGCGCGCCGTGCGCCACCGCGAGGTATTGGACAGATCGCCGCCAATGCGGCGGTCGGCCTGCCGGGTCCATCGGCGATCCGTCACGTAGGCCTGGGACGCCGGCGCCCACACCGAGGTCAATTGGCTGGTCTTGGCATCCGTCATCCACAGGTTCACGCCCAGGTCCAGCAGCGGATTGTCCGCCGGCTGGAACTGATAGCGCGCCGTATAGGTGTCGATACCGATTTCCCCCAGCGGATACTGCGTGATGCCCGCCGTGCCGGACCGGATGATGTCCGACGGCATGATTTCGCCGATTTTGCCGTCGTAGCGGCGATAGCCCAGTTCCAATGCGTGGCCTTCGGCGGGTCGCAGCGTCAGTTTCAACAGCGTCGACTCGGTTTCGGCCGACGAATTCAACACTTCCTCGCCAGGGTTGTAGGACTTGGCCACGCTGTTCATCTCGTAGCGACCACCCGGGTAGTACATGCGATAACGCTCCCGCCCCTTCTTGCCCGAGAAGTAGTTGCCCTGGTTGCGGTGCGCGTAGGCCGCCACGAAGTCGAGGCGGTCGTTGGCATAGGCAAACGCCAGGCTGCCCGATTCCGCGCGCGACCCGAACAGGCTGCCATGGCTATCGTGCGGAACGGCACTCAGATCATTCGCCGAGGGCTCCCCTGTGGAGGACGATGGCGGATTGACGCCACGATGTGGCGGCGCCACGCCGTTGTTCCATAACTCGCCCTTCAGGCGCAGGCCGACCCGGCTGCCTTCCGTGAGGATGTCCCGCACGCCCAGCGTGCGCATTTCCACCGAACCGCCGATGGCGCCGGACGTCACGAAGGGACCTTTGTTGACGGTCACGTCGCTGATCAGGTCCGGGTCGATATAGCTGCGCTGGGCCGTGCCTCCGTATCCGCGGTACACGTCCAGCGCCTGCTCGGAGCCATCGACCCGCACCGCCACCCGGCTCTGCCCCTGGATGCCGCGGATGTTGACGTCCAGCGCGCCGCCGTTGCGGCTGTCGCCAACCTGCACCCCCGGTATGCCGGCCAGCAGATCACCGACCGACACCCGGCCGAAACGGTCGAGGTCCCGGCTGGACAGATACACGGATGAACGTGGCGCGGCATAGACCTCTTTCCCGGCCACCGCATCGCCCTCGATCTCGACCGGCGCCAGGGTCACGGCTCCCGGCGACACCACCAGCACATAGCCGGATGCGCTGCGCCGGGCCTGCAGGCCGCTACCGCGCAACAGCGCCGCGAAGCCTTCTTCCAGCGCGTAGCGGCCATGCAGCCCCGGACTCTCGCGACCGGCCACCTGTTCGGCAATCAGCGACAACGCGATGTCGGACTGTTGCGCATAACGGCTCAAGACGTCCGCCAGCGAGCCGGCGGGAATGTCGTATTGCCTGTCGACGCGCTGCGCCTGGGCAATCAGCGCGATCGACGCGCCCAACCCGGCCAGCACCAGGCGGGCAGCGGGGGGCAGGCCGCGGGGCTGCGGCGGCGGTGAAAATCGGAAACGGCGGCGCTGGCCTGCCGGGTGGAGCTTGTGCATGATCGTGGTCCTTAGCTCGGGCGTCGGGACCTATCGATACGTCCCGGATCATCGCCATTCAGAAGACATGACGCGCCGGACTCCAAAACACGAACCACCCATCGCAGGGAATCTTCCCGGACTAGCGGGCGGCTTCGCCACCGGTCCTCCCCACCCACACGAAATAGGACGAGGCGAACCGCAGCGTCAGGCCGGGTACGCTCTCGGCCAGCAATCGCAACGCCCGGCCCGTATCGTCCAGTGGCAACACCACCGTCATGCGGATCCCCGCCAAGGCGGCCTCGTCATAGAAAATGCGGCCGGACCGGTGCCGATTCAGCTCCTCCAGCACGTCCGCCAGCGGCTGGTCCCGCGCCGCCAACTGATGGAATCTCCAGGCGTCCTCCACCTGGCCGGGATCGACCGCCGCAATCGGCCCGACGCCCTGCGCCGTAACCACCACGCGCTGCCCGGCCCGCACCACCAGCGCCTGCGTCGGTGGCGTGCCGGCCGCCTCCACCCGCACGCGCGATTCGATCATTGCCAGCTTCGTCACGCCGTCATGCCGATCCACTGCGAAGCGCGTACCCAGCGCGACCAGCCGCGCCTCGCGCGTGCGCACCACGAAGGGACGCAGCGCGTCCTTCGCCACCTCGATCAGCGCCTGTCCCTGCACCAATTCCAGCTCCCGGCGCTGGCGGTCGAATCGCAGGTTTACCGCGCTGTCACCGGCCAGGGTGACGCGCGAACCGTCCTCCAGCAGCTCGACGCGCCACTCGCCGGTCACGCTGCGCACATCCGCCATCAGATAGGACGCGGGATACACCCGCAGTGTCATCCCGCCCGCCGCGGCCACGAGCAACGCCGCACCGATCGCGAACAGCATCCGGCTCGCGCAGCGTTTGCCCGAATGGGCAAACGCCGCTTCGAATCCCGCTCGCGCCGGCGCCCCCGATTTCGCCCCCGATTTCGCCCCCGATTGCGCCGCCGAGCCGCGCAGATCCTGCATCCGGTCCACCACCAGTCGCATGCCCCGCACCGCCGCCTCGTGCACGGGACTTTGCCGCACCCACGCCTCCAGTTCGCGCTGCGCGGCGTCGCGCTCGGCCGCGTCGTCAGAACTCAGGCGCACGACCCACCGGGCGGCCTGTTCGGCGATGGCATCGGGGATCGGCACGCGCCTCATGCGGCGGCTTCCGGTTGGCGACCGGATCGCCCGGCCATCATCAGGCCAGCACCCGGTGACAACGCAGCAACCCCTGCGCCAGATACTTCTGCACCATCCGCACGGAGATTCCGAGACGCTCGGCCACCACCAACTGGCTGTGGTCTTCCAGGTAATGCAACAGGAACGCCTCGCGCCCTTTCGGCGCCAGCGCAGCCAGCGCGGCTGCCAGTTGCTCCACCACCTGTATCGCGCTCATCAGCGCCTCGGGTGATGGCGCCCCTTGCGGCAAGGCATCCGCCGCCAGCGTCATGGCTTCGAGATAGGCCTGTTCGACGCGCTGGCGCCGCAGGCGGTCGAGCATCAGCCGGCGCGCGGCCGTGGTCAGCCAGGCCCGCGGCTCGACCAGTTCGGCGGGAGGAACCCTGGCCGTCAGCAGCCGCAGGAAAGTGTCATGGGCCAGATCCGCCGCCTGCTCCGGACATCCCAACCGGCGGCGCAGCCAGGCAGTGAGCCAACCGTGATGGTCGACATAGAGCGCCTTGACGGCCGAGACCAGGGGATAGGCTGCAGTCACGATCCACTTCATTCCGACGCGAGCGACCGGCGAGCGTCTTGAGGAACTCAAATAAAAATGAGTTTCAATACTATGTGGATGAAAAGCGCTGCGCAAGACAAGAGAAACATCCGTCGCTCATCTGTTGCACCGCGTCGTGCCGGCCGCCCGCCGCCTTCGTTGGCGCGGCGCCGCCGCCTGCCGCTCAGGTCAGATACGCCACTACCTCATCCGCCGTCAGATAGCGCACGAACGTCATCGACGGCTGCTGCGCATCATGGATCGCACCGTTGAAGCCAGACCAGTTGCGCTGCATGCCGTCCTCGGTCTCCAGCGCGATCAGCACCCGCTTGCCGTGCCTGGCCAGGTTGTCGCGCAGCGCCGCCTCGCCCCAGGCAAAGCGCATGTCGTTGACCAGCTTTCCCTGCGCATAGGCATCGGCCTGCAGCCACTGGAAATCGGCGCTGTCGCGCTCGGCGTCGGGCTCGCGCGCGGCGATCTCGCGGCGCACGCCCAGGGCCTGGACGTGGTCGCGCATCAGGTTCTGCAACAGCGTGAAGGCGTGGAAATTGTTATTGATGCCGTGCGCCCGCGCCACGAAGCCCGTGCCGGAGGTGGGCAACACCACCACGAGCTCTTCCTCGTAGCTGATGCGCGAGGCCAGCCACAGGTAGTGCAGTTGCTCGAACGGCACGTTGTCGTTGAGCGTGGTCATGGCGTACAGGAGGTCCATCAGTTCGGCGTCGGCGACGAAGGCCTGGTGATTGCGCTGGTCGCGCATCAGCATGGCCATCATCGGCAGCACCAGGGTGTCGATGGCGGCGACCTGCGCATCGAGTTCCCAGCGCCGGTCCTCGGGAATGGCTTCAAGCCGCGCCACCGCCTCTTTCCAGGCCAGGCGGTCGGCTTCCTCGACTTCGGCGTCGTCGTCCTCGACCTCCAGCGCGCAATACGGTCGCAGGGTCCGCAACCACGGGCCCAGCAACGCCTGCAACGCGGGGAATAGCAGCACGGGATCGGCGCCGTCCTCCACCAGCGAGCCGCACATCAGCGCCAGCGCCGCTGCCCGGCTGGGGTGCAGGGACGGCAGCAGTTCGGCGCAGAACCGCAGGCTGGCGGCGGTGTGCGCGGACGCCAAGGCATCTTCGTAGAACGCGCGCACCTCAGGCCGCTTGAAAAAGCCGTCGAGGGTTTCCGCGTCGTCGGCGGAGACGACCGGGGTGCGCAGCGCGGTGGCAAGCGTGGCGTGGGCAGCGGGCATGGCAGGGAATCCGTGGAATATCGTTGGCGCAAGGGCGGACGCCCCGCCCGCGTGGCTGCGGCGCGCCTCGCGGGAGGCAACCGCCCGGAGATCATCGCACCGGCAAGTGTACTGAATGGCGCGTCCCGTCCCGGGCAACCTGGCGGACCTATCCTAAACCGCGAGGACCGCGTCTCAATAGCAGACCTATCCGATGGCATCGCCGAAGCCTGCATCGCTACGATCCGCGAAGCCCTTCGTTAGCCGTTCCCGAGATAGTCCGATGTCGCAATTTCCCTCCCCCGCCCCTGCGGGCACCCACGCTGCCAGCGGCACGCACCCCCTCCCATCGGCGCCCGACGAAGCGTCACAAGCGCTGCCGCTGCAGTTCCGCGGCCGCGCGCGTGATTACTTTGGCGTGTGGGCGGTGAATGTCCTGTTGACGCTATGCACCTTGGGCATCTGGTCGGCCTGGGCCAAGGTCAGGACGATGCGCTGGTTCCGCGGCCACACCTACCTGGCGGGCGCCGGGTTCGACTATCACGCCACGGGCGGGCAGATATTCAAAGGGCGCCTGCTCGCCATTGCAATCATCGCCGCTGTCTCGCTCATCGGCGCGGTATGGCCGCTTGCCGAACGGCTGCTATCGCTTTTCATCCTGTTGGCCGTACCATGGCTGGTCAATGCCAGCCTGGGTTTCCGCGCGTACATGACCTCCTGGAGCAACGTGCGGTTCGGCTTCCAGGGCAGCTACGGACGCGCGCTGCTCGTCTTCGTATTTCTGCCGCTGCTCTCTATCTTCACGCTCGGGCTGCTGACCCCGCTGGCCACGCAACAACGTGCCAGCTATGTGGCGGGAGGCCACCGTTACGGCTACGCCGCCTTCTTCAGCGCCCCTCGCCTGGCGATCCTGTATGCCGGGTTGCTGCGCGGCATGGGCATATTCATAGTCGTCTGCCTGGTCGGAATGTTGGCCGCGCAATGGGTCGGTCAGGCCGCAAATCCCGAGTTCTCGTTTAGCGAAATGCTGCGGGGGCTTACCGACCCGTCGCATCGCCATCCTTCGGCCGGACCGCACATGTTCCTCTCCGTTTTCCCCGTTCTGCTCGCGACACTCTACGCCGCGCTGATCGTAGCCGCGTTGTACTACGGCGCCTGCGCCCACAATGAAATTCTCAACCGATGCACGCTACAAGGCAGGCACCGGCTGCACAGCGCCGTGGCGCCCTGGCGCTACACCTGGATCACCCTGTCCGGCATCGCGGCCAGCATATTGACGCTGGGGCTGGCCTACCCCTGGGCGCGCGTGCGCCAGTATCGCTACGTGACGCAGCGCATCACCGTGCTGGCGGCGCCTGGCCTGGATGAATTCGTGTCACGGCAACTGGCCCATGTCCCCGGCGCCTTCGGTGCCGAGTTCAGCCAGCTCGAAGGTTTTGCCGGTGTCTCGGCCCTCTGACCACACGGATGAGCCGGCGGCGGGCTCCCCGGCGTCGCCAGGCGACGCCGTATCGGTCATCATCCACGGCCGGCTCTACGCCGCCGGCAGCGCGGCCAGCCATCCGGCGAGCCTGCAATGGCAGGCGGATGGCTCCGTGTCGTTGCTGCACGGCCAGGCGCGCCGCACGCTGCCGGCCGGCGTGCTGCGATGGTCCAGCCGTATCGGCACGACAGCCCGGCGTGCCACGCTGCCCGACGACAGCGTCTTCGAAACCGATGACAACGACCAGGTCGACCGCCTGGAACGCCTGCTCGGCCGCCGCAGCCATCTGCTGCATCGCCTGGAGCGCCTCAATCTGGCCGCGCTCGGACTGGCGGCCTTGGCTACCCTGGCGTTCGTCGTCAGCCTGCGCTGGACCATTCCCTGGCTGGGCGACAGCCTTGCACGCACCGTTCCCCCCGCTACCGAAGCGCGCATCGGCGCCAACGTCCTGCATACACTCGATCGCCTCGTGCTGCGCCCCAGCCAACTCGCCCCCGACACCCGGCGGGCCATCCAGGCCGTATTCGATGAACTCGTGGCGCACGCCGACCTGGGCGCGACGCCACCGCAGTTGTTGTTCCGCCAAGGCGGCCCGTTGGTGGGCGCCAACGCGATGGCGCTGCCGGGCGGCCCCGTCATCGTCACGGACGAACTGGCGCGCCTGGCCGGAACAGCCCAGGCCCTTGCGGGCGTGTTGGCCCATGAACTCGGCCACATCCAGCACCGCCACGGCATACGCCGTCTTGGCCGCCTGGCGGGCCTGTCGACCGTGGCGCTGTTCTTGACCGGTGATGCCTCCAGCCTGCTGCACCAAGCCAGCGTGCTGGGCACGGGGCTGCTGGACCTGTCCTACTCCCGCGATTTCGAGCGGGATGCCGACGCGACCGCCGTCGCGCTCATGCGCAAGACCGGCAAGGACCCTGCGTTGCTGGCAAAGCTGCTGCAAGACCTGGCGGCGCAGTCCAGAGTGGCCGGCACCACACCGAACTGGCTTTCCAGCCATCCATCGACCGAAGAACGCACGCGCCTGATGCTGGAAGGCCGATAACTCGCGTATTGCAAGACAAGCCGTTCAATACCGGTAATTCACCCCCAGCATCGCGCTGAACGGCGCCCCGTAGTAATTGCTGTAGACGTTGGTGCTGGCGTAGTACTTCTTGTCCAGCACGTTGTTCAGATTCAGCGTGGCCGACCATTGGCGGTTGAACTGGTAGCGCGCCATCAGGTCCACCAGCGCATAGCTGCTTTGCGAGGAATCGAACTGCTGCCCGCCGGGGCCGCGGCTGGTGAAGCCGCTCTGGCTTTCCCAGCGCACCCCGCCACCCACGGTCAGGGCGCTCCAGTCGCCCGGCAGGCGGTAGGTGGTGTACAGCTTGGCGATGTGGCGCGGCAGCCCGACCTGGGTCGAGAAACCCGTCGGCAGGCGGCGGTCGACGTAGGCGTACGACAACTGCATTTGCCAACCGGGCGCGAGCTCGCCGCTGAGCTCGGCTTCGACGCCGCGCAGCACGGCGCCGTTGGCGGCGACATAGGCGTTATCGCCATTGGGGGCCAGCTTGTCGCCGTCCAGCATGGCGTAGTTGTCCTGGCGGGTGCGGAACAGCGCCAGCGCGCCATTCAGGCGGCCGTCCAGCCAGGCGCTTTTGAGGCCGATCTCGTAGGTATTGCCCTTGATCGGCGCGACGCCGCTGCCCGACACGGTCTGGGCCTGCTGCGGCAGGAAGATGCTGGTGTAGCTGGCATAGGCGGACAGTGTCGGCGTCAGGTCGTAGACCACGCCGGCATACGGCGTGTACACGCCCTGCTCGCGCATGTTGTCCGGATAGGCCGAGCCGTCGTTGTAGGTGTATGAGGCCTGCTGGTCCCACCAGGTGATGCGCGAGCCCAGGATCACCGACAGCGCGTCGGTCGGCCGCAGGCGCAATGCGCCATAGACCGCGTTCTGCTTCTCGGTGTAGTAGCGCTTGCCCGTCGCCTGCCATTGGGGTTGCGGCATGTCGCCATCCCAGGCGCGCACGTCCGGGATGACCGGGTCATAGCCGGGCGCGGTCCACAGCGGATAGGTGTCGTAGTCGCCCCGGGTGCGCGACAGGCTCACGCCCAGCACCAGGTCGTGGCGGCGGCCCAGCGCGTCGAAGGCGCCGCTGAGGCTGGCGTCCAGCGCGTTCTGGGTCTTGGGGATCGGCCATTTGGCGACCCAGACCGAGGCGCCCTGCCCGGTCTGCGGATTGGCCCAGCCGTTGCTGCTGAACCAGCCATAGGTGCGGTCGTTGTCGTCGCCGGTGCGCGACAGCGTCAGCGACCCCTTCCACGATGACGAGAACTCGTGGTCGAGCGTGGCGAAGACGTTGTAGCGCGTGCGTTCCTGGCGGCTCCAGTTGGTGGCGGAATTGAACCGTTGCCGAAAATCGGTCTTGGAGCCATCGGCGTAGTACGCGGGAAAGCCGAAGTACGAGCACGCCGTGCACTTCTTGCGCTGGTATTCCGCGCCCAGGGTCAGCAGGGTGCGCTCGGTCAGGTCCGCCTCGACCACCCCATACAGCAGTTGCGAATCCTGCTTGACGCGGTCGATGAACGAGCCGCCTTCCTGCCAGGCGCCCACCAGCCGCCCGCGCAGCTTGCCCGACGCATCCAGCGGGCTGCCCAGGTCGAACTCGGTGCGCTTGTAGTCCCACGACCCGATGCTGGCGCCCACGCCGGCCTCGAACTCGCGGGTCGGCCGCTTGCGCACCAGGTTGATGGACGCGGCCGGATTGCCCGCCCCGCTCAGCAGCCCGGTGGAACCGCGCACCACTTCGATGCGGTCATACAGCGCCGTGTCCAGCCCCAGGGCATTGAAGTCCTTGTGGGTCGGCACGCCGTCGACCTGCATGTTGGTGATCTCCATGCCGCGCGCATACAGGCCCTTCTCGTTGTCGTCGGCCGAGCCCTTCTTCTTGAAGGTCAGGCCCGGGGTGTTGACGATGGCGTCTTCCAGCGTGTTCAGGCCCTGGTCGGTGAGCCGCTGGCGCGTCATCACCGAGACCGACTGCGGCGTCTCGCGCAGCGTCATCGGCAGCCGGGTGGCGGTGTTCGACACGCCGACCGTGTAGGAATCGGTGCCTTCGCTGGGCGCGGGTTCGCGCGCGCCCAGCACTTCGACCGGCGCCAGGGTCTGCGCATTGGCGGCGCGCAGGCCATAGCGGTTGCCGCCCTGGTTGACGGCCTCCAGCCCGGTGCCCGACAGCATCGCCGCCAGGCCCGCGGCCACGCCATAGTCGCCCCGCAGGCCGGCGCTCTGGCGGCCCTGGGTGAGCGTGGCGTCGAACGACAGCACCACCCCGGCCTGGGCGGCGAACCGGCTCAGCGCCAGGCCCAGCGGACCGGGCGGCACATCATAGTGACGCGACGCCTGCGCGCCGGGAACGGCCTGCGCCTGCGCGGACGGCGCAGCGCCCAGGACGGTCAACGCGATGACAACGGCGCGCGCCAGGGGCGCGAGTGTGGCGGAGTGACGAAGCGAGGGTACAGAAGGCATGGACTCAGGTTTCCGTGTGGCAGATCCGACGTAATCCCTGCTAAGTCGGACGAGCGCGGAAAAAGGACAATGCCGAGCGAAAAAAATCAGTGGCGGGCGACGATGCGGACGTAATAACGGGTAAAGCGCGCTATGTTCACGGGCAGCGCGCGCGTCACGGCGGCCAGCGCCTGGTCGGTGTCGTCGACGGGAAAGGCCCCCGACAGGCGCAGCGCCGCCACGGCATCGTCGCATCGCAACAGCCCGGGCCGATAACGGTCGAGCCGGGCAACGAAATCGTCCAGGCGCCAGTTGTCGACCACCAGCAGGCCTCGCGTCCAGGCGTCGGGTTCGCCGGTGATGGCGCCGGCCGCCTGCGCCCCCGCGAGCGCAAGCGTGCCCTGTTCGCCCGCCTTCAGGATCACGGGCGCGCCGCCCGTCGCGGGTTCCAGCGCCACCGCATGGCGCAGCACCGCGACCCGCGTCAGGTCATCCTGCCGCGTGACGATGAAACGCGTGCCTAAGGGTCGCACCGCGCCGTGCGCGGTGCGCACGCGCAAGGGCGGCAGGCCGGGACGGACGTTGTCGGTATCGACCAGGATCTCGCCGGCATGCACGAAGATGCGCCGCTGGCCGGCGTCGACGGTCACGTCGACCGCGCTGGCGCTGTCCAGCCAGAGCAAGGTGCCGTCCGCCAGCCGCAGTTCGCGGCGCTCGCCCGCCCCGGTGCGGTAGTCGGCCAGCATCCGCTCCGTCGGCAGGGTGCGCCAGGCCGCCAGGCCGCCGGCGCCCAGCAGCGCCACCGCGCCCAGCCCGTTGCGCAGCGCGGCGCGGCGGCGCGAGAAGTGCTGGTCGGCACGATTGAGCGTGTCCGCAGCCAGGCGCGCCGGCGCGGCTCCCAGCGTGCCGCGCAGCCGTTCCACCTGGCCCCAGATGCGCGCATGTTCGGGATCGGCCGCCAGCCAGCGCCCATGCGCCGCCACGTCGGCCGCGCTGACGTCGTCTGCGCAGAGCCGCGCGTACCATTGCGCCGCCGCGGCGATGGTCTTGTCCGCCATGGCCGCCTACTGCCGGGCCAGCGCGTACACCAGGCAATGCTCGGTGGCGCGCGCCATGTACTTCTTGATGGAACTGACCGTCACGCCCAGGCGGGCGGCTATCTCGGCGTAGCTGGCCCCTTCCAACTGGGACATCAGGAAGGCGCGCCGCACCTTGTCGCCCAGGCCGTGCAGCATGGCGTCGATCTCGCGGATGGTCTCGAGCAGGATGGCCCGGGTCTCGGGTGAAATGGCGCTGGCCTCGGGCTGCTGCGCCAGGGTTTCCAGCCAGGCCCGTTCCAGCACCTGGCGGCGGATGTGGTCGACCAGCGTGCGTTGCGCCACCGTGGCCAGGAAGCTGCGCGGCTGCCGCACGCCCTGCAATTGCGCCATCGATGCCGGCGAGGCCAGCAGCCGCAGGAAGGTGTCCTGGGCCAGGTCGGCGGCCTCGGCCGGCACGTTCAGCCGCCGCAGCAGCCAGCCACGCAGCCAGCCGTGATGGTCGCGGTACAGCCTGCCCAGCTCGCGGTGTTCCAGGGATTCCGTGGACGACATGGCCGTCGCGTCAGCGCCTTGAGTATTTCGGGAATGGGAATTGTAATCATTATTGATGAAGGCGTTCAATCCGCCTCCTTCCCTTCCCTTTCCGCGATCGCGGCGCGCGGGGAGCCGCTTGAGACACCGCGCCCGAATGGGCACGGCCGGCGTTTACTTCTTCTTGCCCGAGGCGTCCTGCTCGACCACCATGTCCAGCACGTACACCTTCGAGGGCGCGTCGGCCGGCGGGTTCTTCCAGTCGTAGCGCTTGACGCGCAGCACGGTGCGCACGCCGTCGCGGTGATCGTAGCCTTCGATCGACTGGTACAGCGGATGCCAGTCCTCCTGCGGCGGCAGTTGCACACCGGCCTCGTTGTAGCGGCGCTCGCGCACCATCAGGCACTGGTAGCGCGGGATCATGGGATGGCTGCAATCGGCGCGCTTGGGCGCCACTTCCAGGAACATGATCTCGCCGGCGCTGCCGTACAGGGTTTCCGGCGTCGGCTCGCCGACGAACTTCAGCACGCTGCCGTCCTGCGCCACCAGTTCCAGGGCCGGTTCGGTGGACTCGCCGCTGAGCGTGGCGCGCAGGTCGCCCTTCAGGCGCTGGCCGATCTCGGCATCCAGTTTCATCAGGCCGGGTTCGCACGCCTTCATCGTCGAAGCGAGGTTGGCGACATGCAGCACGCCGTCCTTATACGTGTAGCCGCCGAACTGCGTGTTGCAGCCGCCGCGGATGTTCATGCCATCGGCCGAGAACGACAGGCGCAGCGGTTGTTCGATGCCCTTCTGCAAGGCGGGGATGGCCTTGCCCGAGGCATCGGTGGCGGACGCCAGGCGCCAGTGGTAGGCCGGCAGGCTCAATGCGTTGGCGGCGGGCGTCGAGGAAGAGGTGGACATGGTGGAAGATCCTTCGCCAGTGTGGGAAACCGGTGCGCAAGCCTGCAGCAAGGCGGCGCAGACCGACGCCAGGAGAATCGTTTTCTTCATGGTTTGTTCCTATCAGCCGTGTGGCACTGATGAAAACCGCGATTCTACGTCCGCGCCATGGACGAAATGGGCGGGTCCTGCCCACTGACGTATCAAAATCTTGCCGTCCGATTGAACACAAGCTGACACCAAAGGCTGCGTCCGCCCCGCGCCGCCCCTGCGGCGGCGCCACGAATGGCGCGGCGCGGGCCGCTCGCGTCCCGCCGTGTGATTACAGACTGACACTTACGCGTCGCGCAAACCGCAACATTGCACGCAGTGATGCGGAGTTTTGCGGCGTTCTTTCTTGCCCGCGGCGCGCCGCGGCGCCTCAATCCACCCGCAGCATCCCCGCCTCCTCGCGCACCCGGCCTTGCGCCAGCAGCGCCGCCAGCGCCAGGCCCAACCGCGCCTCGGCGTCCGCCGGGGTGCGCGACTGGCCCAGCAGGCGGCAGACCGACTTGATCACATCCGCGCGCGGGGCGTTGCCGGTCATGGCCAGCACCCGCAGCACGCCGTTGGCCAGTTCCTCCAGGCAGACGTCGTCGACGCGGCGGCGCGAGGCCTCATCGTCGCCCGCGCCGCGAAAGCCCGCCCAGTCCGCCGCCCGCGTGCCCGCGGGCCAGAGGAACGTGACCTCGCCTTCTTGCGTGCGGCCGCTGTCTGCCGGCGTCAGTTGCCGCAGGCGCTCGACGATGCGCGTGCCGGTGCGCTCCAGGCCCCAGGCCCGCGCCACCCGGCGATGCAGCACGCTTTCCGGCAAGGGGCCTTCGGTCTCGATCACCTGGCGCAATTCGGCGCTCAGCCGCGCGTTGCTGGCCTGGACGTAGAACGCCTGCGCATCGCCCGCTGGCAGCGCGGCCACCGCGTAGGTCTCGATGCCACTCGCCGGCGCGCCTGCCGGATCGGCCTGGCGCGGCTGCGCCTCGCCCTCGGTGGTGATGCTGAATGCCACGTCGTCGTCCGCGGCGTCCGGCGCCTCGGGCGCGACTTCCGGTTCCGGCGCGGCCTCCTCCTCCTCGCGCGCCAGTTCCGCCTCCAGGCGCGCCAGCAGCTTTTCCACTTCGCGTTCGGGATTGATCCACCAGTCGGTCGACCAGATCCGGTGCAGGCGCCACCCCAGGCCTTCCAGCACCACTTGCCGCAGCCGGTCGCGGTCGCGCGCGGTGGCGCCGGCGTGGTAGGCGCGGCCATCGCACTCGATGCCCAGCAGGTAGCGGCCAGGCGCGCGCGGATCGACCACGCCCATGTCGATGCGGTAGCCCGAGCAGCCGACCTGCGGATGCACCACCCAGCCGCGCTCGCGCAGCACCTTGATGACCTGGGTCTCGAAGGGGCTGTCGGGTTCGCGGCCGGTGGGCAGCGACTGTTCCACCAGCGCGCGCGGCCCCTTCAACGCAAACTCCAGGTAATGCTTCAGGTCGCGCACGCCGGCGGCGCGCACGCGCGACAGGTCGATCTGCTGCGGCAGCAGCGTGCTGTAGATCACCACGCCTTCGCGGGCCCGCGAGATCGCCACGTTCAGGCGGCGATGGCCGCCTTCGCCATTGAGCGGGCCGAAGTTCATCGTCATCTTGCCGGCCGCGTCCGGACCATAAGTGATCGAGAAATAGATCACGTCGCGTTCGTCGCCCTGCACGTTCTCAAGATTCTTGATAAACAGCGGCTCGCGCGCCTGCGCCGAAATCGCCTTGTCCAGGGCGGCATTGGCGCGCCGGCGCGCGTCCAGCAGGGTTTCGATGAGCGACTGCTGCGGCTGGTTGAACGTCACCACGCCCAGGCTCTGGCGGCGGCGCGCCGGATCCAGGTAATGCTGCTCAATGCCCTGGACGATGGCCTCGGCCTCGGCGCGGTTGCTGCGGCTGCCGCCGCGGTCGTAGACGCCGGCCACGCGTTCCAGCCGCACCGCCACGTCGTCGGTGACCGGCGACGGGAAGGTGATCAACTGCGAATCGTAGTAGGTCACGTTGCTGAACGTGATAAGGCTTTCGTGGCGACTGCGGTAATGCCACTGCAGCCGCAGGCGGTTCATGTCGGCGCCCAGGCACTCGTCCAGGATGCTCTCCAGGTCTTCCACCTGGCCATCGTCGCCGGCGCCGTCGTCATCGTTGGCGGACTTGCTGAAGAAACTGGTGGGCGGCAACTGCTTGGTATCGCCCACCACCACCAGTTGCTGGCCGCGCGCGATGGCGCCGATCGAATCCCACACCGGAATCTGCGAGGCCTCGTCGAACACCACCACGTCGAACTGCGAGTGACCGGCATCCAGGTATTGCGCGACGGACAGCGGCGACATCAACAGGCAGGGCTTGAGGCGCGGCAGCAGCGAAGGCAGGCGCTGCATGAGCTGGCGCACCGGCACGTGGCGCGTCTTCTTCTGCAGTTCGCGGCGCAACAGGCCCAGCTCACTGTCGGGACTGACCAGGACGGCATTGTTGGCAGGCACCTTGCCGGCCAGCAATGCCGCGATATAGGCCGAGGTGAGCTGCTGGAAGCGGTCGTCGGCCAGGCGGAACTCGCGGATCTTGCGATCGTGGTCGGCGCTGGAGAACGAACGCAGCAACGACGACCGGTCAATGACCTTCTTGACCCACCAGTTGCGATAACTGAATTCGAAATGCGCCTCGACCCCGGCCAGCGGCACGCGCCCCGCCTCCAGCGTGGCCACAAGCCCCTGCAACTGCATGCCAACCGCCTGTTCGCGCGCCTGGCGCCAGACGCACCACGGCATCAGGCTCTGTCTGTTGAGCCGCCATCCGGCCAGCACGCCCTGGAGGCGTTCGAGCGCGCCGCTGTCCTGCGGCAGGCCTGCCAACGGCGCGGCGGGATGCGCCAGCGCCTCCACCACGGCCAGTTGATCGCGCAGCCCGCGCCACGCGTTGCGGGCGTCGAGCAGGCGCTGGCCGAGCGCGGCGCCCGGCTGCAGCAAGGCGCGGTTCTCGCCCACCAGCGGCTGCAGGCGCGTGCGCAGCGCGGACGCCGTGGCCGGGTCGCCGGCCATCAGCGTGACCGCCTCGGCGAAACGTTCGGCCCACTGCTCGTGGCGCCCGACCTGCTCCCAATCCGTGTCCAGGCCGGCATAGTCATTCTGCAACAGCCGCTCGGCATCGGCCTTGAGCGCCGCCAGTTCGCGGTCCTCGGCGTTGACCCGCGCCAGCGGTTCCAGCATCGCGGCAATGGCGGCGTCGTCCGGACGGCGCGCATCGACGCGCAGCGCCGCCAGGCGTTTGCACACCCCACGCCTGGCGAAGACCGACTTGGGCCACCAGGCGGCGCAGGCGGCCTGCCATTGCGCCCGCAGCGCCGCCGCGTCCAGGTCCGCCAGGCGCGCCTGCCATTGCGCGCCGACCTCGGCCCAATGCGCATTGCGCGCCAGGCCATGGCGGGCCAGGGCCTGCACCCGCAGGCGCGCGGCCGGGTCATGCGCCTGCGCGGCCAGGCCGGCGGGCACCTGCGGCGCGGCCAGCAGGACGTCGATCAGCGTGTCCAGGCGCGCGTAGGCGTCCAGGCTCAAGCCCGCGGCCGGCACGCCCAGTTCCTCGCCAGCGGCCTCCACGCAGGTCTTGAACGCGTCCACCGCCTCGTCCAGCGCCTGAGCCGCCGCCAGCAGCGCGTCCTGCCAGCTCGGGCTCCACTCGGTCATGCCGATGTGCGCCAGCGCGTGGCCGTGCAGCGCTCCCAGCTCGCCGGACAACGTCGACATGCGCCGCGCCGCCTCGCGCAGCCGCTCCAGGTCCTTCTCGTCGTGCGCCTGGGCATCGGGCCAGTACATCGGCGACGCCTCCCGGCCAGCGTGCAGGATGCAGGTGCCGATGGCGTCATAGACCGTCAGGCCATTGGCGTGACGCTGGTGCAGCGCTTCGACCAGTCCGTTCAGCTCCTGGCGCAGCACGCCCAGGCGTTCGGCCTCGCGGTTCCACTCCTCGCTGGTGCGCTGGCCACCCAGTTCCAGCGCCCGGCCAAGCTGCTGCAGCACTTCGGATTTGCGCGCCTTGGACGAATGCAGCTCCAGGCAGAACGGCGCCAGCCCGATGTTGGCCAGGCGCCGGTGCACCACCTCCAGCGCCGCCATTTTCTCCGACACGAACAGCACCGTCTTGCCGCGCGCCAGCAGGTGCGCGATCAGGTTGGTGATGGTCTGGCTCTTGCCGGTGCCGGGCGGGCCTTCCAGCACCAGGTCGCGGCCGGCGTCCACCGCGCAGATCGCCTTCAATTGCGAGGAATCCGACAGCAGCGGCGTCAACAGGTCCTGCGGCCGGTAGCTGTCGTCCAGGCGCTCGAAACGCGGATCCCAGGGCTCCTGCGCAAAGGCCTGGCCGGGATGGTCGATCAGGTGCCGCACCACGCGGTTGGCCTTGAGCTGGCCGCTGCGATCCTGCAAGTCCTTCCACATCAGGTACTTGGTGAACGAGAAGATCCCCAGATGCACCTGCTCCAGCACTTCCCAACCGGCGATCTCGCGCACCGCCAGTCGGAACGCCTGCAGCACTCGCGCCACATCCACGCCCTTGTCGTCGGTCGGCAGCACGTCCAGGCCGGGGATGCGCAGCTCGTAGTTGTTGCGCAGCATCTGCAACAAGGTCGGATTGATGATGGTCTCATCGTCATGCCGCAGCAGCCGGAAACCGCTGCGCACCGACTGGCGCTGCAGCGACACCGGCATCAGGATCAGCGGCGCCAGGTGGGCGCTCTCGGCGGCGGGATGCTCGGTCCAGCGCAACATGCCCATCGCCAGGTACAGCGTATTGGCGCCCCCCTCCTCCAGCCCGGTGCGCGCGGCGCCGAAGAGGGTCAGCAGGTTGGCATCCAGCGCCTCCTGCGGCACGCGCGCGATCAGCTCCTGGTTGCCCAGGGCCTCCAGCGCCATGTCGTCCAGCGGTGCGCGGCCGCCACGGTCGACATGCACCTGCGCCACGCGCGGATCGCCGCCCTCCATCAAGGCTGCCGGCAACGGACGGATTCGGAACTCGCTGCCATCGGCAATGGCGTCTTCCAGGCGGCCCAGGTCGGGCGCCACCAGCGGCAACGTCGACTTGGTGTTCTTGAAATTCAGCAGCCGGTTGCGCAGCGTCAGATCCAGCAGGCGCGACTTCCATTTGGCCAGGCGGCCTTCGGGGCTGTCGTCGGCCGGCTCCAGGCTGATGACGAATTCCGGGTCCAGCGGCGGCAGGTCGGGCGTCGGCTCGATCGCTGCGGGCGCCTCGGTGGCGTCGCCCCCCTCCGGCGCCGTGGCGCCGGCGCGCGACGGCAGCGGCTTGATCTGCAATTCGCGTGCGCGATGCACGTCGATGGCATAGCGGAAAGCCTCGTCTTCACGCAGGTGGGCCGCGCCCTGTTCCAACGCCAGCCGCAGCGACGGCCGGAAATTCGGATGCTGGGCGATGCCCGTGGTTTCGAACGCCAGGAATTCGCCGCTGTCCACGCGTTTGCGCACGGCCTGCACGTCGTCGGTCAGCGGATCGGCGAAGCAGGCCGGATGCAGCCACACGCCCACCCAGGCGTGGCCTTCCTTCATCAGGATCACGGGGCGCAGCCCGGCCTGCTCCAGGCAGGACGAGAACAACATCGCCAGATCCAGGCAGGTGGCCACGCGGGCCTCCAGGATGCGGTCGGGCGTGCGGATCTTTTGGCCGTCGACGCCGAACGACGCGGGCGGCTCGGCGTAATGCAGCGATTCGGCCGCCAGCGTGCTGTAGATGGCCGACACCTGCTTCCAGACCACGTCTCGGCTCTTGGACTGGTAGCCGTTCATGGTCAGGTCGTTGTGCTGCTCGCGCAGCAGCCGGGCGGCCTTGCCGATCAAGACATCCACGGCCGGGTTGTTGGGCATGGAAAACGCGGCCAGCAGTTCCGGCAGGGCGCGCGTGCCGGCCCACTGGTCGTAGGCCAGCACGGCCACAGCCTGCGAGGCCCGGCCCACTTCGCGCCCATCGGCCTGCGCCGTCACCTCGATGGCGGCGCGCTGCGCCTCCTGCAGCTCGGCCAGGTAGGCATGGTCGGGCGTCAGGTCCAGCGGCGCGATGCGGCGGATTTCGCCCGGCACCAGCGCGTCGAAGCGCAGCCGCACGGGCTGCGCGAAGGCCGGATTGCAACGGATGTGGACCTCGACGTCCTCGAACGTCTCCTGCGAGCGGTTGATCAGTCGCAGCGAGCGCAGGACCGGCACCGCGTTCTGGATCGACGCGTAGCCCAGCGTCGGATCGGCCTCGATCTCGATCGCGACCGCGTCTGGCGTGCCCGGGGCCGGGCCGGCCGGCCCGGTGGCATGCGCCGCGCCTTCCTGAATCGCCGCGGGTTCCAGCTCTAGTCGCTTGTCCATCGATCGCTCTCTGCTCGGTTCATCGCCATTGGGCAGGGACTATAGACCGAATCGAGGGAATATTCGCGGCCGCCCCCAACGTTCACAGCAGGCGGAAGCTGCGCCGCCCGCGCGCCACGCCCCCCCCTGCCAACCCGCGGGCGCAGGCCTTCATCGATTACCTCGCCTGCGCCGAGGGCCGCGCGATCTTCAAGAAGGGGGAGCTGGAAAACAGACTGACGCCGACGGCGGCGTGTCAGCGGCGTTCAGCGATAATCGCGCAACCCCACTACCGCCCGGCTCGCCGCCGGGCCACGCCGATGCGTATCCGCGCCGCTTTGCTGCTCTGCCCGCTGGCCCTTGCCCTGCACGCCCCGATGGCGCGCGCCGACACCCGGGTGCAATCCCTGGACCAGGTGCCCGGCGCCATCAAGACGCAGGACGCCCGCAAGATGTACGACAGCCAGATGAGCGGCGCGCCCCGGCCCGACGGCCTGGGCGCGCAACTGCCGCCGGGCTTCAGCGACGCGTTCCTGCTGCAGGAGCTCGCGCCCGGCCAGAATCCCAAGCGCCTGCTCGTGGCCGGCGCCAAGGCCTGGCCGCAGCGCCCCGGATCCTATGTCGCGCTGGTGTGCCTGGCGGCCAGCGCCGAACGCGCGGAACGGCTCAAGCAGTTCGGCGGCGGCGATTGCGCCAACCTGTCGCGCGACCAGGACAAGAATGAAGTGTGGGTCGGGGTATTCGAATCGGCGCCCGGCGCGGCGCCCCGGCTGGTGGCCCGCACCGAGGCGCCGGTGACGACGCCGACGGACTGGAGCGACACCGACATCGACCCGCCCATGGACCTGGCGATGCAGGATGCCGGCGCGCCGATGCTGTCCACGCCTGAAAGCTGGAAGCGCTTCGACCTGGCGCCCTACCGGATCTCCCCCGACGCCACCGCCTTCGGCCTGCGCGCCGGCTGGAGCGAAGGCTACGCTGGCGGCGGCGCCGACTTCGAGGCGCTGTACCTGTTCCGCATCGAGGGCGCGGCCCTGGAAGTGGTGTTCGCCCAGCCCATGTCGTTCGTCAAGAGCATCGCCGGCGACTGGAACCCGGACGGCACGCGCGAACACGACGAATCCGACGCCAGCAACGCGCTGGTGATGCTGCCGGGCAAGACCGGCGGCTACTTCGACATCCAGTTGCGCCAGCAGGGCGGCAAGTGGAAGCGCACGTTCAAGTGGTCAACGCAGAAGCGGGCCTACGAGTAGACCCGCTCCGGCCCTCAGGCCGCATCCACGTAATTCGGTTTGCCGCCCAGGAACTTCAGCAGTTCCTCGGGCTGGCTGACCTGCGCCAGCGGAATGAAATACACCTCGTCCGGCACGTCCTGGCGCTGCACCGGAATGATCTGCAGATAATCCGGCGTCAGCGCGATCAATTCGATCTTGTCGTTCTCGTAGGCGGACTCGAAATGGCTGCCATTCTGATCCAGCACGAAGCGGTCCGCATAAAAACGCGCCGATCCCTTCAGGCTGGCGGCGCCCTTGAAGATGGTCTTGCGGATCATGCGCTTGAGCACCCACTTGGGCGTGGGCTGGCCGTTGCCCAGGCCCTTGATGATGCGGCGCGTCTTGGCGGCGGCGATGAAGCTCAGCGCCATCAACAGCATCACGCTGGCAAACACGGCGGTATGGGCGCCCACCTTGCCGGTGGTCAGCTTCTCGATGCCGACGATGACGATGGACGCGACAAACGACCCATGGCGGATCCAGGTCCACGTGCGCGTGGCCGCGTTGACCACGTCGGCGGCGCGCTGGCGCTGCGCCAGCAGATGGGCCTCCAGCGTCTCGAGCGGCAGGTCGTAGTCGGCTTGGCTGATGGGTACGGCGTCGGTCACGGCAGGGCCTTTCTGGATACGGACAAAACCTCGGATTATGCCTGTCCGCAGCCCCGGCAGGCCCCAGGCCGCTGGCGTGTCCGCAGGGCCCGCGGGTTTTCCCGACCCATGCCGGGCGCACGCATTGCATGAAAAAACCCGCAGACCCCGTGAACGGGATGTGCGGGTCTTGCGGTCCGAAGCCGGGCGCGCCAGGCGCCCGCCGGATCAGCCGATCACGCGGAAACGCTCGGCGTCGTCCATGAAGCCCTTTTCGCCGAAGCCGTTTTCGTTCGAGCCGAACGGCATCTGCGCGCGCAGCTTCCAGCTTGCCGGGACGTTCCACTCGCGCGCCACGGCGGCGTCGATCAGGGGATTGTAGTGTTGCAGGCTGGCGCCCACGCCAGCGTTGGCCAGCGCGGTCCAGACCGACAACTGGGCCATGCCGCCCGCCTGTTCCGACCACACCGGGAAGTTGTCGGCGTACAGCGCGAATTTCTCTTGCAGGCTACGCACCACGTCCTGGTCTTCGAAGAACAGCACGGTGCCCACGCCAGCGGCAAAGCTCTTGAGCTTGGCTTCGGTCTTGTCGAAGCCTTCGGCCGGAGCGACCTTGCGCACTTCCTCGATGGCCAGGTTCCACAGCTTGTCGCTTTCGGCGCCAAACAGGATCACGGCGCGCGAGCTCTGCGAATTGAACGACGAGGGGCTGTGCTTGATCGCTTCCTGGATCAGGGTCGCCAGTTCCTCTTTCGAGGCGGACAGGTTACGGCCCAGCGAATACTGCGTGCGGCGCTTCTTCAGTGCGTCGATATATGCGTTGCTCATGAGGATATGCCTTTCGACTGGTAGATAGAGGGTGAGGAGTGAGCAAATTCTAACGGCCGAGGCCGCGAGCGGCCACCTTTCCGGGCCACAAAAAGGCGCTTTTCCCCGGAACAAACTGTTCCAGTTTTGTGGCGAATGGCCCTCGAGGGGGAGGATGGCGCTGGCGTCGACCGCCTGGGCCGCCCGCCGGCGGCGGCGATGCGATCACACCGGCAATAGCCGTCCGTTGCCCGCTGACGCGATACGGGCCCCGGCCGTGGCGCTCGCTCCCCCCACGCGGAACGCCGAGACCGCCTGCCGCAGGTCGGCGGCCTGCTCGCGCAACGCTTCGGCGCCGGCAGAGGCTTCCTCGACGCGCTGCGCATTCTTTTGCGTGTCCTCATCCAACTGCGCGATCACCCGCGCCACGTGCTCGATGCGGCCGGTCTGCTCGACCGAGGCCTGCACGATGCCGTGCATGGTCGCGGTGGTCTGGGTGATCGAGTCCAGGATCAGATCCATGGTTTCCCCGGCGGCGCCGACTCGCTCGACGCCCTGGCGCACGGTTTCGGCCGACTGGCTGATCAGCGTGTTGATTTCCTTGGCCGCGGTGGCCGAGCGCTGCGCCAGCGAGCGCACTTCGCTGGCGACCACGGCAAAGCCCTTGCCCTGCTCGCCCGCGCGCGCGGCCTCGACCGCGGCGTTCAACGCCAGGATGTTGGTCTGGAACGCGATGCCCTCGATCACCGACGTGATCTCGGAAATCTGCGCCGATGCCCTGGAAAGATGCTCCATCGTGTCGACGACGGCATGCATGGTCTGGCTGCCTTGCCGCGCGGCATCCATGGCCTGCCCCGCCATGACGCCGGCTTCCTGCGCGTCGTGCGCATTGCGCTTGACCGCGCCGGTCAGCTCTTCCATCGAGTCGGCGGTCTGGCGCAGGGCGCGGGCCTCGTCGCTGGTGCGGGTCGACAGGTCGGCATTGCCCTCGGCAAGTTGTACGCTCACCACCGACACCGCGTCGGCATGCTGACGCACGCCGCCGACCACCGAGGCCAGGTTGCGCTGCATGCCCGCCAGCGTCGCCAGGATGCTGCTCTCGTCACCCGGTTTGACCGCGATCGGGCTGGCCAGGTCGCCGGCGCTGACGGACTGCGCGATGCGCTTGAGCGCGGCCGGTTCCGCGCCCAAAGCGCGGGTGATGCGGCGGGCAATCAGCCAGGCCAGGCCCGCGCCCAGCAGGATGGCGGCGCCGGTCAGGGCCAGCATCAGTTGCTGGAAGTCGATCCCCACGCGGCGCGCCATGTCGCTCTGATCCTTCATCAGGCGCTCTTCCAGGTCGATCATGCGGTTGATGGCCGCAAGCCACTGCACGAACAGCGGCCGCGCCTGGTCCAGCAAGGGCCGCGCCTGGGCGGTATCGCCCCGCTCCAGCGCCGTCAGCAGGCGCTGCACCACGGGCAGCGTGCGCGTCTCGACGTCCTTGATGCCGGCCAGGGTCTCGCGTTCCTGGTCTGACACATCGGCGCCCTGCACGAACAGGGCGTCCATCGGCACGGCCGCCTCGTCATATTGGCGCTTCAGGCGCTCGATGTCAGCCACCAATGCATGCAGCTCGGCGGGATTGGCCAACACCGCGTCGCGCAGCGCGATCGAACGGTCATGGACGCTGCCGCGGAAGGTAATGGCGTAGCGCTGCTTGACGCCATGGACGTCGTTGATGGCGGTCAACGCGCCATTCATCCGGTTCACCTGGGTGATGCCGACCACGGTCAGCAACACCATCAGGCAGAGAACCACGGTGAATCCGAGCATGATCAGGCCGCCCGTGCTGCGCAGGGTGCGTGAGGGGGAATGGGAGTCCTGCATGAAAGCTCCTGCGGCAGCCGGCGGACCGGAAATGCCTATTTGATTGATTTATAAAAACTATTAACCATTAATAATTAATTATATATAACTATTGTTGCAAATAAACACCCTTGTCCATGGCGTGAACGCCGCCCGCAGGGACCTGCGGCTCGCATGCAAGGTGGTGGCGGTGGCGCCCGGTGCCCGCACGCCGGCGGGTTTCGGCGCTGGCGCATCGGTGTCAGACTAGGCGCCTGCCAACCCGGAGATCCCATCGATGCTGAAAGACCGACGATTCCAGATCTGGCTTGCCGTGTTCGTCGTGATCGTGGGCTGGCATGTCGCCCTGCTCTGGCCGAGAAGCGCCGGCCATCCCTCCATCGGAGGCGGCGGGTACGATCTGTCGAACTTCGTCTACACGCTGACCCTGCTGGCGTTCACGGCGCTGTGGTCCCTGGTCGCGGCGCTGATCGGCATGGCGCGGCGCGACGCCCTGGCGGCCAGGCGAGCTAACTGGCTGGCGGCGGCGGGCGCCATCACCTTCGTGGTGGCGGCCATCGTCTTCGGCCACCACCTGCGATAGCGGCGTTCCGCGCCCGCGCACCGTCCGCGCCCATAGGCGCGCACGACGCCCGCGCAAGAAAAAGCCGGCGCACAAGGCGCCGGCCGATACGTCATCAGGCATGCCGACGGCCACGGGACAGCCCCGCGGACGCGCTCGCGGCCTCAGGTGCCGACGGCGGTGCCGTCCTGCTTCCAGATCACCACCGTGGCCGGGCGCGGCCGGCTGGCGCTGGCGTCATCGGGCCACTTGGACGCCATCAGCGGATTGTTCTGCGCATCCGTCACACTCGGGCCTTCGCCCGGGTGCTGGATGTTGATGAACAGGTACTTCTGGTCGGGCGTCCAGGTCAGGCCGGTCACTTCACAACCGACCGGGCCCGTCATGAAGCGGCGGATCTCCTTGGTGGCCGGGTTGGCCACCAGCATCTGGTTGTTGCCCTGGCCGGCGTAGGCGCCGGTGTTGGAGTAGTTGCCGTCCGTCTCGATCCACAGCAGGCCGCGCTTGTCGAAAGCCAGGCCATCGGGGCTGTTGAAGGTGTTGTCGGCCGTGACGTTGGCCGAGCCGCTGCGCAGATCGGTGCGCGGATACAGCGTCGGGTTGCCGGCCAGCACGAAAATGTCCCATTCGAAACTCAGCGACGCCGGGTCGCCATTTTTCTCGCGCCAGCGCACGATCTGGCCGTACTGGTTGCCGGTGCGGGGGTTGGCGTCATTGGCGCCCGGATGGTTGGGGCCGCCCGGATAGCGCGCGCTGCCGCTGCCGCGCGAGCTGTTGTTGGTCAGCGTGACATAGGCTTCGCGGGTGGTCGGGTGGGTCGTGATCCACTCGGGCCGGTCCATCGGCGTCGCGCCCACCGCGTCGGCGGCCTGGCGCGTCTTGACCAGCAGCTCGCCCATGTCCTGATTGAACAGCGCGCCGAGCGTGCCGCCGGCCTGCGCAGGCGTGTCGAGCTTGAGCGGGATCCACTCGCCCACGCCCATGGCGTCACCCTGCGCGGCGCCGTCCAGGAAACGCGCAACGTACAGCGTGCCCTTGTCCAGCAACAGACGGTTCAACGCCGGGCGGGCCGGGTCGTACTTACCGTCGGACACGAACTTGTAGATGTACTCGCTGACCTGGTCGTCGCCCATGTAGACGACCACGCGCTTGTCGTCGGCCAGCGTCATCGCCGCGTTCTCGTGCTTGAAGCGGCCCAGCGCGGTCAGCTTCTTGGGCGTGGAATTCGGATCGAACGGATCGATCTCCACCACCCAGCCGCAACGGTTGTATTCGTTGGGCTCCATCGCCCAGTTGAAGCGGTTGTCGTAGTGGTCCCAACGGTAAGAGCTGCTGGAGGTCTTGCCCGAACCCTTGTAGCGCTCCATGTGCGCCCGGTATTCGGCGTCGGGGTAGTTCACCGTGGCCGGATCCGCCGTGCCGACACCGAAGTAGTCGGTGAAGTTCTCTTCGCACGTCAGGTAGGTGTTCCACAGCGTGTAGCCGTTGCCACAATTGCCGAAGGTGCCGAAGCAGCGCGTGCCCGTCGGATCGGCATTGGTGCGCACCAGGCGGTTGCCCGCGGCCGGGCCCACCAGTTGCATGGCGACGTTGGCATTGACGCTGCGGTTGAACGGCGAATCCAGCACCGCTTCCCACTTGCCATTGGCCAGCCGCAAGTGACGCACCGACACGCCATGCGCGTGCTGCGACTTGCGCACCCAGTCCAGGTTCCACTGCGCGTTGCCGGGCTGCACGCCGACGGGATAGAAGTATTCCGGCGTGGTGTATTCGTGGTTGGTGACCATCAGGCCTTCCACGCTGCTGCCGTTGACGCTATCGCTGCCGTCGATCGGGAAGAAGTGCAGGCCGTCGTGGTTGTAGCCCAGTTGGCGGGCCTGGTCGTCGCCGCCATTGCTGGCGTCGGCCTTGAACGCCGGCGCGCCCGCAAAGAGCGGATCGCCCCAGCGGCTGATCACGGCGAACTGGTAGCCCTCGGGCACCACCACGGTATCGGCGGTGCTGATGGGCACCGCCTTGAAATTGAGCTCGACCGGCTTGGCGGGCGTCTCGCCGCCCGGGTTGGAGCCAGGATTGCCACTGGACGAATCATCGTCGTCATCGCCGCCACAGGCCGTCAGGCCCGCGCCCATGAAGCCGACCGCGCTGGCGCCCAGGCCGGCCTTGAGAAAGCCGCGGCGCGAAACGGCGCGTCGTACCACTTCGTTGAAATGCGGTGCCTTGGAGGGGTTGGACGGGATGTCGTCCTGGTCCGAAGAACTCATCAGTTTTCCTGTCAATGTCGCTGTTATCGACTGGCTCACCCGCGACCCAGCCTGCCGGCATGATCGCTGTCCAAGATGACGGGTTAATAACAGCTAAATGAAAGGTTTGACAGGGGCACGGAAACCGTCCCGTCCAAAGCCGCGCGCACGGCGACAAGCGCTGCAAAAGCAAAATGCAAAAAGCCCGCTGGAACTTGCGTTTCAGCGGGCTTTTCTTGATTCCTGGTGCCGACGGCGAGACTCGAACTCGCACAGCTTTCGCCACTACCCCCTCAAGATAGCGTGTCTACCAATTTCACCACGTCGGCTAACTTTTGCCAGAAAAGTCGTGCTTTCCTGGAAAGTCGAACATTCTATCACGCAATTGGCGATTCGCGTGAATCCGTCCCGCCATATCGCTCAAGCCTTCGCCGCCACCGGGCAACCCGCCCTGACGCGTCGCGCCCCACCTGGCATCAATCTGTCATGTGGACAGGCAATACTGGCGTGGCCATGCGCACACCCGGGCCGTTCCCGGGGAGTTCCCCCCGGATATTCATATGAAAGGGAATTCGTTGGCGCGCATGTCCGGCCGGCTTACGATGCCAGTCATACACAACAGGGCCTCAGGCCCGTACAAGGCTCCACCATGCAACGTCTGATATCCCCGATCCTGACCCGCCGTCCCACGCTGCTCGCCGGCCCGCGCAGCGCGCGCCGCTACGATGCCGTCGTGTCCCTGCGTGCCTACCGCGAAGCGCGCCAGCTACGCGAGTCCGCCGAGCGCATCCTCGCCGTCTCAGCGCGCCACATGCTGCCGGGCGCCTGAACGCCTTCCGCGCAAGACCAGCGTTCCAGGACGGAACGCCATGAAAAAAGGCCGGCGATAGCCGGCCTTTCTCATTGGGGCGGGACGCTTACTTGGCAGGCGCCTCGGCCGGCTTGTCGCCCGCGGCGGCCGGCGCCGACGGCACCGAAGCGTCCGGCTTGGCAGCCGGGGCCGGGGCAGGAGCCGAACCGGCGCCAGGCACCGACGAAGCGGCGCCGGGGACGGACGAAGCGCCGGGCACCGACGAGGCACCCGCGCCCGGTTGGGCCGGCGCGGCGCCCGGCACCTGCGGCACGGAACGGTCGGCCGGGAAGTTCTGCATCACGCCGGAGTCGACGGCGGGGCCGCTGGTGCCCTTGTGGCTGACATAGGCCAGGCCGGCCGTGGAGGCGAAGAAGACCACCGCGGCCCACTTGGTGGCGCGCGACAGGAAGTTGGCCGCGCCGGTGGCGCCGAACAGGCTGCCCGACGAGCCGCTGCCGAACGCGGACCCCATGTCGGCGCCTTTGCCCTGCTGCAGCAGGACCAGCACGATGATAGCCAGCGCCGAGATCATTTGGACGGCCAGCAGAAGTTTGAGCATCAAGGGCATTACAGACTCCGGAACGGAAACTTAGATGGCGGCGATTCGCAAAAATTCTTCGGCCACGAGCGACGCGCCGCCGACCAGGGCTCCGTCGATATCAGTCATGGCGAACAAACTGGCGGCATTGGCAGCTTTGACGCTGCCGCCGTACAAAACTTGCACCTGGGCCGCGCCCAGCGCTGCCAGGGCGGCGCGGATGGCGCCGTGGACTTCCTGCGCCTGCTCGGGGCTGGCGGTACGGCCGGTGCCGATGGCCCAGACGGGCTCGTAGGCCAGCACCATGCGCGAGACGGCCTCGGCGCCCAGCGCCAGCACCGGCTTGAGCTGGCGCTCGATCACAGCCAGCGTGTTGCCGGCCTCGCGGTCGGCCAGTGACTCGCCCACGCACACCACCGGGGTCAGGCCGGCGGCCAGGGCCGCGCGCGCCTTGTCGGCGACCATCTGGTCGGTTTCACCATGCAGCACGCGGCGCTCGGAGTGGCCGGCCAGCGCATAACGGCAGCCGAATTCCTTGAGCATGGCGCCCGAGACTTCGCCCGTGTAGGCGCCTTTGTCGTGGGCGCTGACGTCCTGCGCGCCCCACGACACGGCGCTGCCGGTCAGGGCCGACGCGGCCTGCGCCAGGTACGGAAACGGGACGCAGACGCCGATTTCGCAATGGCTGGCGGCATCCGCGGCGCGCAGTTCGGTCAGCAACGCGGCATTCTCGGCCAGGTTGCCGTGCATCTTCCAGTTGCCCAGCACGAGGCGGGCGCGGTGTTCGACTGAAGTCATGGCGCAAATGTCAGAGTGGGTGAACCCGGGGGAAAAGCACCCGCCCACGGGCTGGCCTGGAAATAATTCCAGGCGAAACCCGTGATTGTATCCTGTTGCGCGGCGCCGCGCCGAACGCCGCGCGTTTCTTACACGGTCAGGATGATTTTGCCGATGTTCTCGCCGCCTTCCATCATGGCGTGGGCCTGGGCGGCCTGGGCCAGCGGGAAGGTGGCGTGCACGATCGGCTTGATCGCGCCCTGCTCCAGCAGGGGCCAGGCGCGCTCGCGCAGCGCCCGGGCGATGGCGCCCTTGAAGGCCACCGGGCGCGGCCGCAGGGTGGAGCCGGTGATGGTCAGGCGGCGGCGCATGACCTGGCTGGTATCGACATTGGCCTGCGCGCCGCCCAGTTGGGCGATGATGACGATGCGGCCGTCGTCGGCCAGGCACTGCATGTCGCGGGCGATGTAATCGCCGGCCACCATGTCCAGGATCACGTCGACGCCGCGGCCGCCGGTGGCGTCCTTCACTTCCTTGACGAAGTCCTGCGTCTTGTAATTGATGCCGCGCGCGGCGCCCAGGGCCTCGACCGCGCGGGCGCGATCGTCGCTGCCGACAGTGGCGTAGACCGTGTTGCCCAGGGCGCGGGCCAACTGGATGGCCGTGGTGCCGATGCCGCTGGCGCCGCCGTGCACCAGCAGGATCTCGCCGTCGGCCAGGCCGCCGCGGTCGAACACGTTGCTCCAGACCGTGAAATAGGTTTCCGGCAGGCCGGCCGCTTCGATATCGGACAGGCCCTTGGGAATCGGCAGGCACTGGGCCGCGGGCGCGACGCAGTATTCGGCATAGCCGCCGCCAGCCACCAGGGCGCACACCTTGTCGCCCAACGCAAAGCCGCTGCCGGCCAGGTCGCCGCCGACGATCTCGCCGGCCACTTCCAGGCCCGGCAGGTCGGACGCTCCGGGCGGCGGCGCGTAGTTGCCCTTGCGCTGGAACACGTCGGGACGGTTGACGCCCGCAGCGCTGACCTTGATCAGCACTTCGCCCTTGCCGGGCTCGGGCGTGGGACGTTCGGCGGGAACCAGCACCTCGGGGCCGCCCGGGCGGGAGATTTCTACACAGTGCATCGCGTGCCTCCTTCGCAGCAAATGGATTATTATTGCGCCCTTTACGGCAAGTCGCGTTGTCGTCGGGTAGAGTGTTTGCCTGGCGGCCGGATTGCCGTCTCCGCAGGACATTGCGGCAGCAGGAAGCGTGGCAGAGTGGTCGATTGCACCGGTCTTGAAAACCGGCAAGGGGTTAAACCCTTCGTGGGTTCGAATCCCACCGCTTCCGCCAGAAGACCGCCCACCGTCCCCATCCCCCTCGATTTGCCCGAGCCGCCCGCCGTCACCACGGTCCAGGACGTGTCCGCTCGCGCCCATGTTGCGCAAATATCATTAACAACTGAACAACTCCTGAATAGAAACGATTTCGTCTACTATCTGGCGCATTCCGGGCGGCTCGCGGTGGCGAACCCGGTCAAAGAACCGGCGACACAGCCAGGCGCGATCCGTATGCCCAAACTCAAAGACGCATTCAAATCAGGCCTGTTCCGGTTGTCTCCGGCCCTGGCCGCGCGCTGCGGCGTGCAGTTTCCGCTGCGGGCGCCGAACCGGGCCTTCCTGGAACAACAGATCTTCGGCTATCTCAACCGCCAGGCGGACGGCCCGCAAGGCCCGGGGCGCTGCCTCTTCCTGGGCATGGGCGAATACACCTGGCACTATCCGCGGCTGCTGAAGCCGGAATTCCATTCGCTCGACATGGATCCGGAACAGGCCCGCTACGGCGTGCCTGGCCGCCACCTGACAGGCAGCGCCACCGAGATGGCGGCGCTCTACGAGCCGGGCTATTTCGACGTGGTGATCGCCAACGGCCTGATCGGCTACGGCCTGAACGAACAGGCCGGCTACGAGCGCATGCTTGCGCAATGCCATGCGGTGCTCAAGCCGGGCGGCCTGCTCGTCCTGGGCTACAACGACACGCCCGAACGCGCGCCCTTCCCGGTACATATCGACGCGCTTGGCCTGTTCACGCCTTTCGTGCCGCCGATCGCCGGCGTCGAACAGCCGCGCCATCCGATGCGCGACAAATACCACCACGTGTTCGTCTTCGCCCGCCGGCGGGAACCGGACGCCATCACGGCCTGAGCGCGCGCGGGACTAACCACAACCCGTCCTATTTGTTGATGACGGCGCCGTCGCCGCGATGCTCGCGGCCGCCCGTCCTGGCGGGCGCCAAGGCTCCCACGGATGGCGCCGACTCGGCCGTCGGCGCGGCCTGCGGCCGCTGGCGCTGGATCTGCTCCAGCCGCGCCGCCGCCTCGTCGCCCTTCAGCTCCGCCATCCGGCCGCGCACGATCGCATCCATGTACTGGCGCGTGAACGGCTCGCCCACGCGCCACGCGTCCCCTTCCTGCAGGAATTCGAAGTCGCCTTCGAACACCTGCCAGTCGGCGCGGCCGATGGTGGACATCAGGCGGTCGCGGTACTCGACCTGCAGGCGGCATGACCACCTGCCGCCGCCGAGATCCTTGCAGTCGCCCAGCGGCTGGATATTGCGCACGGCGCGCGTGTCGGTTTCCGCCGGCAGGCCCATGCGTTCGCGCTGCCGGTCCTGGGCTGCCTTGCGCGCCGCGCCCCGGGCCAACTGGTCGAACGCCGCCACGCCCTGTTCGAAGGCGGCGGCGAGCCTTGCCGCGCCCGCCGGCTGGCCCACATCGCGCGGCTTGCCATCGGCATCGAGCTGGCCGTAACGGGCCCGCACCACGCGCGGATCCGCGCCGGCGATCATCATCTCGCCCTTGTCGTTCGGACCGATGGTGTAGGCCAGGACCGACGTGGCCTCGCCGACCTTCAGCGTCGCGGCGCAGCCGCGCGACCGTTCCGGCTTGATGTAGCCGATTTCGTTCACATCCGAAAACGTCGCCAGGTACAGGTCGGCCGGCGCCGCTCCCCCGGCCAGCGGATTGCGGGACATCTGCTGGAGGCGCGAGGTAAACAGGCTGGCGCGCAGGGTTTTCTGCACATCGGCATCATCGCACTGCGGCGGCGTGGCCGGCGCGAACAGATACCATCCCGCCGCGGCCACCGCGATCACGCCGCCGCCCAGCCATGCCCGGCGCGGGCCGGGAAAAGCACGCTTGAGCGCGACCCGGCGCACCTGCCGTTCATATTCTTCAAGCTTGCGCTGCATCAGCGCGTCCATCTCGGCCAGTGCCTGGCGACGGGTGGCGTTGCCGGCGAAGGCGGCTTCGGTCACGGAGAGCTCGCCGATGGCCGCCAGATCCTCGTCGGAAACGATGTGTTCGTCCACCAGCCAGAACAACGCCTCGCCGAGCGACGTCCACGGTTCGGCGCCGCCCTCGCCCAGACGCTGGCGCGCGGCGGCGTGGTGATCCGGGCGAATGACGCCGTCGGCAAGCAGGCGGTCGAGAAGCGGAGTCGATGCAGGGACCATGACCGTACGGCGGGTTGCCAAAACGAGGATGGCACATGATACCGTCGGCGCAGTCGCGCGCACGGCTGGCGCGGCCTCGTCCCGCGCCGGCCTCAGGCGGCGTAGGTCTCAAAGATGCACTGCCGGACCGGGGCCGCGTCCAGGCGCGTGGATGCGCACCCGCAATGCGATCAACAGCGCCGCCAGCAGCATCAGGATGCCGGCGGCCACGAACACGCCGACGATGCCGTTGGCGCTGAACATCGCGCCACCGGCCGCCGCGCCGGCCGCGATCGACGACTGCACCGACGCCACCACCATGCCGCCCGCGCTTTCGGCCTGGTCGGGCACCGCGCTGGCCACCCAGTTCGACCACGCCACCGGCACCCCGCCGAACGCCATTCCCCATAGCGCCACCAGCAGCGCCTGTCCCGTTACGGTCGTCGGCAGCAAGGCCAGCGCCAGGGCCGCCGCCCCCACCAGCGCGGGCATCAGCACCAGCGTGGCGCGGGCGCTGTGGCCCAGCAACCATCCCGCCAGCAGGGTGCCGGCGAAATTCGCCACGCCAAAACCCAGCAGCATCAAGGCCAGTCCGTCGGCGCCGACGCCTGTCGTGGTTTCAAGGAACGGCCGGATGTAGGTGAACAGCGCGAAGTGGCCGGTGTGCACCAGCACGCATCCCAACATGCCCACGGCGATGCCGGGACGCAGCAATACCTCCAGCACCGTGCGCAGCCGCGCGGTCCGACCCGGCGCCAGCCGCGGCAGCGTGAGCCACTGGAACGCCAGCGTCGCCACGCCAACCGCGGCCGCGGCGACGAAGGCGCTGCGCCAGCCATACCTGCCGCCCAGATAGCTGCCGAGCGGCACCGCCACCACGGTCCCCACGGCAATGCCACTGAAGATGATCGACAACGCGCGCGGCAGCAAGGCGGGCGACACCAGGCGCATGGCCACCGCCGCCGCCATGCTCCAGAAACCGCCCAGCGCAACGCCGAGCAAAATACGCATCGCCAGCAGCACCGCCAGGCTGGAAGACATTGCCACCAGTAGATTGGAGGCCACCATCAGGGTGCTGAAGGCCAGCAGCACCACGCGCCGGTCGAGCGCGCGCGTCAGCCCCGGCACCAGCAGTCCGGCAAACAACGCCACCACCGCCGTCACCGTCACCGCCTGCCCGGCCAGCGCCTCGGAAACTCCCAGGTCGAGCGCCATCGGCGTCAGCAGGCTGGCCGGCAGGTACTCCGCGGTCAGCAAACCGAACACCCCCATCGCCAGCGAAAACACCGCCATCCAGGCGGGCGGCGCATCCGCCACGCGCGACATGCGGCCATCGCAGACCGCTTCACAGACACCATGACTCATCGCAGAACATCCTCAGGAAAACATCACAGCGGCCAGTCTAGGGATGGCATCCAGGATAATCTATGATGAATAATCTTTGATTTTTGACCTAAACACCTGAATGAATGCCACGGATGCCTTTGCGCTTTCGTCCGACCTGATCAGCGAACTGCTGACCGGCATGCGCCTGCGCGGCGTGCAATACCGCCGCATCCAGGTCGGCGCGCCGGTCGGCCTGGGCTTCCGCGCCCGCCCCGGCCACGCCTACTTCCACTATCTGGCGGTTGGCAACGCCGTGCTGCGCAGCGCCGACGGCGCGCTGCATCCGCTGTCCGCGGGCAACGCCGTGCTCATTCCCCAGGGCGACGCCCATCACTTGCTATCCGACCCGCGCGCCCCGGTGCGCGATATCGACGAGGTGGCCGCGGCGCCGCTGGGCGAGCAGGTCAGCGGCGTCGACACCTGCCCCAGCACGCACGACACGCCCAGCGCCGTGCTCTTCTATGGCTGCATGGCGTTCGACCTGGGCGGCATGCGGGGCCTCGGCCCCTTGATGCCTGGCCTGATGCTGGTGGACGCCGCCAGCGAACGCTACCCGGGCGCGCTGGCGCTGCTGGACGCCATGAAGCGCGAAATCTGCGCCGGACGCATCGGCTTTGCCGGCATCCTGGCGCGCCTGGCGGAAGTGGTGGCCGCCATGATCGTGCGCGGCTGGATCGAAAGCGGTTGCGATGATGCCGCCGGCCTGGTGGCCGCCCTGCGCGACCCGCGGCTGGCGCGCGCCATCCTGGCCCTGCATCGCCAGCCCGGCCGCGACTGGACCGTGGAAGAACTGGCGGCGCAATGCAATGTCTCGCGATCGGTCTTCGCGCAACGCTTCCAGGCCACCATCGGCACGCCGCCGCTGCGCTACGCCACCGAATTGCGCATGCGCCTGGCCAGCCAATGGCTATCCCACGAGCGCTTGCCGATCGACACCGTGGCCGAGCGCCTCGGCTATACCTCCCAAGCCGCCTTCAGCCGCGCCTATAAACGCGTCACCGGTCAATCACCGGGCGCCAGGCGCCGCGGCCCAACCGTAGCCCTGCAGCAGGCCCAGCAGGGATAGGCGAGCCACCGCCACGGCCTCATCGCGCAAGGCATCGGCGCGCCAGCCCATCTCGATGGCGTAGCCCGGCATGGCGACCGGGCACGGCAGCAGCCGCAGCCCCGTGACCGCCGCCAGGCCGCGCGCCGCGTGGGTCGGCAGGGTCGCCAGCGCGTCGCCGCCACGCAGCAGAAACGCCAGCGCCGCAAAGTGCGTGGTCGCCGCCAGCACCCGCCGCGTCAATCCCTGCGCGTGCAGCACCTCGTCAACCACGCCGATGAATCCGCCCGACGACACCAGCACGTGCGCACGCCGGGTGAAATCGTCCACGGACAACGCATCCTGGCCCGGCGCCAGGCTGGCCGGATCGACCAGGCAGGCATAGTCGCCCTGCCCAACGGTCACGCGCTGCAATGCGGGCGCGATCAGTCCGCCGGACGCGATCACCAGGTCGACGTCGCGCGCCATCAGCATGTCGGCGGCCAGGCGGCTGTGGGTCTGGCGAAAGATCAGACGCAGTCCCGGCGCAGCCTCGGCCAGCGCCGCGATGGCCTCGCGCCCCAGCGCGATCTCGAAGTCGTCCGACAGCCCCAGCGTGACCGAACGCCCGGCGAACCCGGCCGGTCCAGGCCGCGCCAGCGACAGGCTCTGCCGGCACTTGTCCAACGCCTCGCCGATGATCGGCCGCAGCTCGCGCGCCCGCAGGCTGGGCGACAGGCCACGCCCGGTGCGCACGAACAGCGGGTCGGCGTACAGCGCGCGCAGCCGCGCCAGCGCCGCGCTGACCGCCGACTGGGTCACCCCCAGGCGCAGCGCGGCGCGGCCCGCGCCGCCCTCGTCGTAGATCGCCTCGAACACCTTGAGCAGGTTCAGGTCGGTCGACTCGATATCGATCTGGTTCATATCATTTATCGCCAGGCAGGATTGATTGATTTTAGGCCGCCCCCGACACTAGGACGCATCGACTCCTCTGTGAAAAAGGAACCCCCATGACCGCCACCACCGTCGCCGCGCTGCAGATCGGCGCCTCGCCCGAAGGCAAGGACGCCACCCTGGAACGGATCCTGGCCTTCGAGGCCGAGATCAGCGCCTCTGGCGCCGCGCTGGTGGTCATGCCCGAGGCCCTGCTGGGCGGCTACCCCAAGGGCGAGATCTTCGGCACCCGGCTGGGCTACCGCCTGCCCGAAGGGCGCGACGCCTACGCCCGCTACTACCAGAACGCCATCGATGTACCCGGCCCCGAGACCGACGCGCTGGCCGCGCTGTCGCAACGCACCGGGGCCAGCCTGGTGATCGGCGTGATCGAACGCGCCGGCAGCACGCTGTACTGCACCGCGCTGTACTTCGATCCGGCCACCGGCCTGACCGCCAGGCACCGCAAGCTGATGCCCACCGGCACCGAACGGCTGATCTGGGGCCAGGGCGACGGCTCGACCCTGCCCGTGCTGGAGACGGCCGCGGGCCGCGTCGGCGGCGCCATCTGCTGGGAAAACCACATGCCGCTGCTGCGCACCGCCATGTACGCCAAGGGCGCACAGATCTGGTGCGCGCCCACCGTCGACGAACGCGACATCTGGCAATGCTCGATGCGCCACATCGCCCACGAGGGCCGCTGCTTCGTCATCAGCGCCTGCCAGGTGCAACCCTCGCCCGCCGAGCTGGGCCTGGACGTGCCCGGCTGGGATCCTCAGCGTCCACTCATCAACGGCGGCTCGCTCATCGTCGGACCGCTGGGCGACGTCCTGGCCGGCCCGCTGCACGGCCAGACCGGCCTGCTGACGGCAACCATCGATGTCGACGAACTGGTGCGCGCGCGCTATGACTTCGACGTGGTCGGCCACTACGCTCGGCCCGACGTTTTCACCCTGGAGGTGGACGAACGCGCCCGCCAGACGGTGCGCTTCATCGGCTGAGTTTTCCACAGGGGCGGCCTTGCATGACGGGCCGCCTGCCCGCGAGTGGTATAGTCACGCCCGCCGGATACCGCTGCGCGCTCGCGCCGCACACCCAGGTATCCCATTGCGGTTTCCTGTCGGAACCCCAATGCCCGAGTGGTGAAATTGGTAGACACAAGGGACTTGAATCCATTTGAGCCCTCCGGAGGAAACTCCAGAGGTGTAGCCCGTCAAACTCGGCGAATGCCCTGGACTTGTTCCGAGCCAACGCCGAGCCAAGCCCGGATCGAAAGAACCGGGAAGGTGTAGAGAGCAGACGGCGGGCACCTAAGGCCGCAAGGCTATGGTGAAGGCGTGCTCCAGACCACGAACGGCGCTCCGCGCGCCGGCGGCGAAAGTCGAAGTGGTACGAAAATCCCTCGGCCGCGAGGCCGTACCGGTTCGATTCCGGTCTCGGGCACCACCCCTGAACCACCACCGGCCCGCCTTTGCGCGCCCTTTGCCGCAACCGCATTCCTCTTCCCCGCGAACGTCCGCCCCCGGCCCGCTTCCCAGGCATGCATGCAACAGTTAGAATTGCGTCTGATTCTTATTTGCATAAGTTCTTCTTCAACGTGGAAGCGCCCTCAACTCCCGAGGCGGCCGACCGCAACGTGGTCGCGTCGATGTACCGCGAGCACCGCGCCTGGCTGTTCGCCTTCATGCGGCGCCAGACGGGACACCCGGCCGACGCCTGGGACCTGGTGCAGGACACCTTTGAACGCCTGCTGCGCCAGACCTACCTGGAATCACGCGGCTGGAACCGCGGCTACCTGGCCGCCATCGCCCGCCGCCTGCTGATCGACCGCCACCGGCGCCGTGAGCTGGAGGCCGCTTACCTGGCCGCGTTGGCGCAACAGCCCGAACCACTCTCGCCGTCGCCCGAAATGCTGGCCCAGGTGTCGCAGCAATTGCTGGCCGTGTGCGCGGCGCTGGACCGCATGCCGCGGCGCATGCGCGAGGTGTTCCTGCTGGCGCGCCTACAGGGCCTGCCCTACGAAGCGATCGCGGACCGCCTGCAAATCACGGTCAACATGGTGCAGAAAGACATGGTCCAGGGTTGGCAACGCCTTTATCACGCGCTCGATGTCTAGACGCCAACCCGACGTAGTCGCGCAGGCGGCCGGCTGGCTGGTGCGCCTGGAACAGGACGGCAGCGCCGCCACGCGGCAGGCCTGGCTGCGCTGGTACGAAGCTTCGCCCGGGCACGCCAAAGTCTGGCGGCGCTTCGAGCTATTGCAGGACGCCGTGCCCGCAAGCGGCGATGCCGCTGCCGCCGCGCTCGGGGCCATCGACTTTCGCCACACGCGCCGGCGCACGCTCAAGTTGCTGGCGGCCGGCGCGGGCATTGCAGTGGGCGGCCCGCTGCTCTACCGCCAGGCCCGGGAGGCGGGCTGGCTCGCGGCCTACCGCAGCGCCACCGGCGAACAGCGCAGCCTGACGCTGAACGACGCTGTGGCGCTGATGATGAACACCGGCACTGCGCTGGACCTGAGGCAGGACGGAGGCCGCCTGGACATCGAACTGCACGACGGCGAGATCATGCTGGACACCCGCGCCGCGGACTCGGCGCCGCGCGTGTTGACGCGCGGTGGCTGTATCGTGCCAACCCGCGCTCACCTGGTGGTGCGCACGCAAGGCCCGTTGACCCGCGTGGCGCTCGATGCGGGGCAGGCCGTTCTCACCACCCGAGGCGATCTCGGCCTGACCCTGCGCGCCGGCGACGTGCGCCGCTTCTCGGCGCACCGCATCGAGGACGAAACAGGCTGGGCCGGGCGCGAGTTCGCCTGGGTGCACGGCATGTTGATCGCTGACGATATGCCGCTGGAGGCGTTTGCCGAAGAACTGGCGCGCTATCGGCCGGGCCTGATCCAGTGCGACGAGCGCGTGGCTGCCCTGCGCGTGAACGGCAGTTTTCGCCTCAAGGACACGGACCAGGTCCTGGAGGCGCTGGCCATCACGCTAGGCCTGCGGGTGCGATACCGCACGCGCTACTGGGTTCGCGTGGAACCGGCATGATGAGAAACAAAATGTAAGTTTCGGCAGATTCCCGGCACCCGCTCGTTAGGACAAGTTGAAACCCGCTGCGCGGGTCCCAACCGAAGAACCCTTACCGATGTCCCAACGATTCCCTCCCGAGGGCGGCCGAATCCGCCGCTTCAAGCCAGCCACGCTTTGCCTGCTTCTGTGCGCCGTCGCGCTCGCCACGACGCTGCCCGCGCGGGCAGCGGAAAACGCCACCGTGGACATCACGCTGCCGGCGTTGTCCTTGCAGGACGCGCTCCTGCGGCTGGGCCAAGCCGCTCGCATCACCATCATCAGCGCCCCGCCGCTCACGGCAGGCAAACAGGCGCCTGCCATGCACCTGCAGGGATCGGTGGCGGACGCGCTGCGGCAGTTGCTGCGAGGCAGCAATCTGCGCGCGGTGCCCAACGTCAATGGCGAGGGATACCGCATCGAACGCGCGCCCGAACCCCTGGGCGCAGGCCCGGCCCTGTTGCCCAGCGTGACGGTGACCGGCCAGGGCATGGGCGACATCGGCCCGCTGGCTCTCGACAGCAGCGTGGGTACCAAGACTGGCACGCCGCTCATCGAGACCGCGCAATCCGTGTCCGTGGTCAACCGCGAGCTGATGGACATGATAGGAGCGAAGAACACCGCCGACGCCCTGCGCTACAGCGCCGGCGTCTCGGTCGGCTCGTATGGCGTGGACAGCCGCGTCGACGAGATTTCCGTGCGCGGCTTCCGCACGGGCAGCTTCGCCAACAACCTCTACCTGGACGGCCTGCGTCCGCCGGGCAGCAGCAGCGGCGCCACCGCCTCGGCCACCCAGTTCGACGGCTTCGGCCTGGAGCGGGTCGAAATACTGCGCGGCCCCTCGTCGGTGCTGTACGGCCAGATCGCGCCCGGGGGGCTCGTCAACGCGGTGAGCAAGCGGCCCACCGATTACGCGCGCGGCGAGATCGGGGTCGGCACCGACAACTACGGTCTGGCGCGCCTGAACGCCGACGTCAGCGGGCCGATGGACGAATCCGGCGAATGGCTGTACCGCGTGGTGGGCACCGCCTACCACTCCGACACCCAGGTCGACTACGTCAAGCTGAACCGCGTGATGCTGGCGCCCAGCCTGACTTGGCGGCCGTCAGCCCGCACCTCGGTGACCCTGCTGGCCAACTATCAGCAGGACCGCGGCGGCAGCACCTACCAGTTCCTGCCTTCCCACGGCACCTATTATGCGACGGACCATGGCCGCTTCGGTTCTGGCCGCTTCCTGGGCGAACCCGGCTTCAACCGCTACGATCGCACCCAATACGCCATCGGCTATGAATTCAGCCATGCCCTGACCGACCAGGTGAAGCTTGGCCAGAAACTTCGCTACATGCGAGTCGATACCGACAACGCAGGCGTCTCGCGCCAGGGCGACCTGCAGGCCGACGGCCGCACACTGCGGCGCACGGCGTCCAGCAACCGGATTCGCTCGGAAGGCTTCACGGTCGACAACAACGCCCAATTCGATTTCGGCCTGGGCCGCACCGAACACACCCTGCTCACGGGCCTGGACTATCGCACCCAGACCATCCGCGTGGCGCAGGCGTCAGGCAAGGCTTCATCGCTCGACGTCTTCGACCCGGTCTACGGCAGCCCCGTCGTCATGGGCGCCATGACGCCCACCCGGCGCAGCGACAGCGAGCAGACCGGCATCTACACGCAGGACCAGATCCGCTGGGGCCAGTGGGCCGCCACGCTGGGCGTGCGCCACGACTGGTCGCGGGACAACTCGCTGGTGCGCGCCACCGGCGCCAAGACGCATTACGAAGACGAAGCCACCACATGGCGCGCCGGCGCGGTCTACCTGTTCGATAACGGCCTGGCGCCCTACGCCAGCTATGCCACCTCGTTCGAACCGGTAAACGGGGTCGGCTACGAGGATCGGCCCTTCAAACCGACCGAGGGCAAACAGGCCGAGATCGGCATCAAGTACCAACCGCCAGGTTCGCGCAGCATGATCACTTTCTCCGCGTATGAGATCAAGCAGCAGAACATCACCACGCCAGACCCGGATCCCACGCATTTGTGCAACGGCAGCCAGTGCCAGGTCCAGACCGGCGAAGGCCGCGTCCGCGGCCTGGAGCTGGAAGGAAACTTCGCGCTGACCGACCACATCACGGTCATCGCCTCGGCGACGCTGATGCGCAGCGAAGTCACCAAGAGCAATGGCACGGAGCAGGGCAACGAACTGCCGCGCGTGCCGCGCCACAGCTACAACCTGTGGGCGGACTATCGCCTGCCGCAGGAGATCGCCCCGGGCCTGAGCCTGGGCGCGGGCCTGCGCCATATTGGCAGCAGCTACGGCGACACCGCCAACACGTACCGCAGCCCGTCGGTGAATCTGATCGACGCCGCCATCCGCTACGATCTGGGCGCGCTCTCTCCCAGCCTGAAAGGCCTGAAATTCTCCCTCAACGCCAGCAACCTGACCGACAAGGAATATCTGGCAAGCTGCTCGGGCAGCGCCAGTTGCTACTACGGTGCGCGGCGCAATATCTCGGCGAACCTGAACTACACCTGGTAGGCCTTCCATGAAAAACAAGATCCCGCGTCCGATTTCCGCCGCCGTGCTGGCGTGCATCCTGGCCACGGCGGCGCAAGCGCAAGCGCCTGCGGCGACGCCCGACGCCCCGCCGCGCCCCGGCATGCAGTTGCTGGGAGAAACCGTGGCCGACCATCCCTCGGCGGTGTACCGGTACGAAACGCACAATCTGGATTCGGACGACGGCAAGCGCCACTACCGCATCCAGATCGCCATCCCCAGAAAGGCGCCCGACGGCGGGGGCAGCCCGGTGCTCTACATGCTGGACGGCAACGCCGCCCTGGCCACGCTGACACCAGCCGACCTGGACACGCTGGGACGGGGCCGCACGCCGGTGCTGGTGGCGCTGGGCTACGACGTCGATACCCGCAACGACGTCGTGTCGCGAGCCTATGACTACACGCCGCCGGTATTCGTGAATGGCAAGCCCGTGCCCGACCCCGTGGTGCGCGGCCGCGTCGGCGGCGGCGCCGACATTTTCCTGGAGTTCATCCGCGCCAAAGTGAAACCGCTGGTGCGCGAACGCGCCGCCATCGACCCGCAACGCGAATACCTGTGGGGCCATTCGTACGGCGGGCTCTTCACGCTGCACGTGCTGTTTACGCAACCGCAGGCCTTCGCCCGCTACATCGTCGGCGACCCCTCGGCCTGGTGGCACGACGGCGCGTTGGTCGGGGAATGGCGGCGGTTCGACGCCCGCAGGGCTGCTGGCAAGCGGGTGGCCATCCTGCTCGGCACCAAGCCGCGCGATCCCAACCGTCCCCTGCCCGGCGGTGCGGTGCCCGCCGCGGGCGAGGATCCGCGCGCCGCCGTGCGCGAAATGGCCCAGGGCCTGAGGTCCGCGGGCGCCGACGCCAGCTACGAAGCCTTCCCGCAGTTCGGCCATGGCGAGATGATCCGGGCATCGCTGGAACGCGCGCTGGAGGTCGCGATGCAGCCTTGAAGCCTGGGGTTCCGGCGGATGCGCTTACACTGCACGGTCGCGGCCGCGTCCCGGCCGCTGCGAACACACTGCCAGCCTTGACCACTCCGACCGCCACCCCGCCCTTCATCGTCCTGGACGCCTGCGTCCTCATGTCCGGCATCCTGCGCCGCCTGCTGCTGCGCCTGGCCGAGGCCGGCGTGTTCCAGCCCGTCTGGACCGAGCGCATCGGCGAGGAATGGCGCCGCAACGCCTGCCGCATCTGGGACATCCCGCCCCAGGTGATGGCCGAGTTCTGGGTCGAGATGAACGCCCGCTTCCCGCAGGCCATCGAGCACGACACCGAGGTCTACGAAGCCGCGCTGCGCTACAGCGACCCCAAGGACTTTCACGTCATCGCCGCCGGCCTGGCGCGCCGCGCCCGCTGCGGCCTGGCGCAGACGCCGGTGGTGCAGGTGCTGACCTGGAACCTGAAGGACTTCAACCGCTCGGAGCTGCGCCGGCAGGGCCTGGACGTGTACAACCCGGACCGAATGCTGGCGCAATGGTGGCAGGACGGCGCCGACCGCATGCGCGAGGCCATCGCGCAGATTCCGGCGGACTACGTGGCGCTGGGGCGCGAGCCCGAACCGCTGGCCGCGACCTTGCATCGCGAGCGGCTGTACCGGCTGAAGAACCAGGTGGGCCGCGACCCGGAACTGGGCCGCGCCTGACTCAATGATCGTGGTTGCTGGCCGCGAAACCGGCCGCGTTCAGGATGTCGATCACTTCCTGGATATGCTCCGGGCCGCGCGTCTGCAGCACGAAATCCACTTCCACGTTGCGCACCGGCAATGAGGTGAACGCGCGCTGGTGATGCACCTCGGTGATATTGGCCTGGGCGTCGGCGATCAGCTTGGTGGCGTGCGCCAGCGCGCCCGGCAGGTCGCGCAGGTCGACGCGGATGCGGGCCAGGCGACCGGCGCGCACCATGCCGCGCTCGATCAGCTCGCCCAGCATCAGGGGGTCGATGTTGCCGCCGGTCAGCACCAGGCCGATGCGCTTGCCCTTGAAGCGCTCGCTGCCCGCCTCCTGCGCGCGCAGCAGCGCCGCCAGGCCGGCCGCGCCCGCGCCTTCGACCACGGTCTTCTCGATTTCCAGCAGCACCACAATGGCGTGCTCGATGTCGGCCTCGCTGACCAGTTCGATGTGATCGACCAGCCGGCTGACGATGGGCTGCGTCAGCCCGCCCGGCGATTTCACCGCGATGCCTTCGGCGATGGTGTATTGGCCATCCGGCATCGACACCCCCTTGACCGCGGCGTACATGGCGGGAAACCGTTCGGTCTGCACCCCGATGATCTCGATGCCCGGCTTGAGCGCCTTGGCCGCGGTGGCAATGCCTGAAATCAGCCCGCCGCCGCCGATGGCGATCACCAGCGTGTCCAGTTGCGGCTGGTCTTCCAGCATCTCCAGCGCCACGGTGCCCTGGCCCGAGATCACGGCCTCGTCGTCGTAGGGATGGATCATGATCAGCCCGCGCTGCTTGGCCAGCTCGTAGCCATGCGCCTTGGCGTCGTCGAAGGTATCGCCGGCCAGCACCACCTCGGCGCCGAAGCGGCGCGTGTTGGCGACCTTCACCGTGGGCGTGAAGCGCGGCATCACGATCACGGCGGGCACGCCCATGCGCTGCGCATGATAGGCCACGCCCTGCGCGTGGTTGCCGGCCGACACGGCGATCACGCCCGCGCGGCGTTCCTCGTCCGACAACGTCAGCATGCGGTTGAGCGCGCCGCGCTCCTTGAAGCTGGCGGTGAACTGCAGGTTCTCGAATTTCAGCCAGATCTCGGCGCCGAAGATGTCGGACAGCGTGCGCGACAGGGTGAACGGGGTCTTGAGCACCTGGCCGCGCAGGTTCTCGCGGGCGGTCTGGATGGAAGCGATATCGATCACGGTGGAAAAATCCTGTTAGCGCACCGGCAGGAAATTGAACAGCAATAGCCCTTGCGCATAGTTGATGCCGATGCGCCGCGAGTTCTCGCCAAGCAGGTTGGCGATCAGGTCGAGCCGGCCGATGATGGCGCCGAACTCGCGCTCGAAACTGAGGTTGGTGGCCTGCGGCGACATCTCGTTGGCCAGCAGCAGCGGTTCGCCCTGGTTGTTGCGGCGTGACGCCAGCAGCCAGGCCGCCGCCTCGACGTTCCGTGCGGCATTGTAGACCCGCTGCCCGTCCAGCGCGTCGGTGGCGTACAGGCGGGTCTTGCCATTGTGGGCGGCGATGATGGTGTCGGCCAGGCCGTAGATGAAGGCCCCGACGCGGTCGCCGCTGTAGTTGGGATCGAGCGACACCGCCAGGATCTGGATGTCGTGCAGGCCGGCCAGGTCGGCGGGCGGGATGCGCACCTCGATCGCATGCTTGACCCGCGAGACCGCGGTGGCGTGATCCGGCGCGCCGGTCTTGCGCCATTCTCGCGGATTGCGCCGGTAGAGCTTGTCCAGCAGGCTGTAGAGGCTGGCGAGGTTGTCGCGCACTTCCAGGGTGACGGTACGGTTGAAATCGGTCTGCACCAGTTGGTCGGCCGACATGCCCTCGCCCTTGGGCGAGCCCTGGCCCGGTCCCGGAGCGGACATGCATCCCGCCAGCAGCGTCCCCGCCAGCACGGCCGCCGCCGCGGCGAATCCTCGCCCTCGCGTCATGCTCGATCCATCCGAATCCCCCCCTGTTGGCGCCTTGCCGGCTTGCGCCGCGCCGGCGCTCGTGTCACGCGCAAGACTTTACCGTAAGCCGTGCGAAGATGGGAGATACCGGGGATTCAAAGACGAAAGGAGATGAATCAGCGCCGCGCCTGGGCAAAAAAAAACGGCGCCTCGCGGCGCCGTTTGCTCCAGCAGGAAAGGCAGGCCTTACTCGGCTTGCGGTTCCGCTTGCGGGGCGGCTTCAGCGGCGGGTTGCTGCTGCTCGATGCCACCGATGGCCTTGATGGACAGGCGCAGGCGGCCCTTGTCGTCGGCCTCGATGACCTTGACGCGGACTTGCTGGCCGACCTTCAGCACATCGTTGATGTTGGCGATGCGGTAGTTGGCGATTTCCGAGATGTGCAGCAGGCCGTCGCGGCCCGGCAGCACTTGCACGATGGCGCCGAAGTCCAGCAGGCGCAGCACCGAGCCGTCGTAGATCTGGCCCACTTCGACGTCGGCGGTCAGCTCGACGATGCGGCGCTGGGCTTCCTTGGCCTGCGCTTCGTCGACGCTGGCGATCACGATCGTGCCGTCGTCGGAGATGTCGATCTGGGTGCCGGTTTCCTCGGTCAGCGCGCGGATGGTGGCGCCGCCCTTGCCGATCACGTCGCGGATCTTCTCGGGGTTGATCTTGATGGTCAGCATGCGCGGGGCGAAAGCAGACAGCTCGCCACGCGAACCGTCCAGCGCTTCCTTCATCTTGCCCAGGATGTGCAGGCGGCCTTCGCGGGCTTGCGCCAGCGCCACTTGCATGATTTCCTTGGTGATGCCCTGGATCTTGATGTCCATCTGCAGCGCGGTGACGCCGTTTTCGGTGCCCGCGACCTTGAAGTCCATGTCGCCCAGGTGATCTTCGTCACCCAGGATGTCGGTCAGCACGGCGAACTTGCCGCCGTCCAGGATCAGGCCCATGGCCACGCCGGCCACGTGATCCTTGACCGGCACGCCGGCGTCCATCATGGCCAGCGAGCCGCCGCAGACCGAAGCCATCGACGACGAGCCGTTGGACTCGGTGATTTCCGACACGATGCGAATGGTGTACTGGAAGTCTTCCGGGGCCGGCAGCAGCGGGATCAGCGCGCGCTTGGCCAGGCGGCCGTGGCCGATTTCGCGGCGCTTGGGCACGCCGATGCGACCGGTTTCGCCGGTGGCGAACGGAGGCATGTTGTAGTGCAGCATGAAGCGATCGCGGTACTCGCCCATGAGCGCGTCGATGATCTGCTCGTCCTGCTTGGTGCCCAGCGTGGCCACGACCAGCGCCTGGGTTTCACCACGGGTGAACAGGGCGCTGCCGTGCGCGCGCGGCAGCACGCCCAGGCGCACGCTGATGGGACGCACGGTGCGGGTGTCGCGACCGTCGATACGCGGTTCGCCGTTCAGGATCTGGCCACGGACGATGGCCGATTCCAGCGAGAACAGGATGTTGTCGACGGTGACGGCGTCCGGCGCCGGCTCGCCCTTTTCGGCGGCGGCGGCGTTCAGCTTGGCCGACACGTCGGCGTAGACTTCACGCAGCTTGGTGGTGCGGGCCTGCTTTTCGCGGATCTGGTAGGCGGCGTTCAGGCCTTCCTGGGCGGCCGACGTGACGGCGGCGATCAGGGCCTCGTCCTTGGCGGGCGGCTGCCAGTCCCAATCGGGCTTGCCAGCGTCCTTGACCAGTTCGTGGATGGCGTTGATGACGGCCTGCATCTGCTCGTGGCCGTAGACCACGCCGCCCAGCATGATTTCCTCGGACAACTGGTCGGCTTCCGATTCCACCATCAGCACGGCGTTTTCGGTGCCGGCGACCACCAGGTCCAGCTTCGAGGACTTCAGTTGCGACGCGGTCGGGTTGATGGCGTACTGGCCATCGATGTAGCCCACGCGGGCGGCGCCGATCGGGCCGTTGAAGGGGATGCCGGAGATGGCCAGCGCGGCCGAGGCGCCGATCATCGCGGGGATGTCGGGGTCGATTTCAGGATTGACCGACAGCGTGTGGATGACCACCTGGACTTCGTTGTAGAAGTCTTCGGGGAACAGCGGACGCAGGGGACGGTCGATCAGGCGCGAGGTCAGCGTTTCCTTCTCGGACGGCTTGCCTTCGCGCTTGAAGAAACCACCGGGGATGCGGCCGGCGGCGTAGGTCTTTTCGATGTAGTCGACGGTCAGCGGGAAGAACGTCTGGCCCGGCTTGGCCTTCTTGGAGGCCACGACAGTGGCCAGGACAACGGTGTCCTCGATCGACACCACCACGGCGCCGGAGGCCTGGCGAGCAATTTCGCCGGTTTCCAGGACGACCGTGTGCTGGCCGTACTGGAACGATTTAGTCACTTTATTGAACATGACGATTATTCCTTACAAATGAAAAACCGTGGCCGTCGCGACATGCGTCGCACCGACCACGGTTGCGTCATGGGGAGCCAGCCCCGTCGATCACTTGCGCAGACCGAGTTTTTCGATCAGTGCGCGGTACGAATCGGGATTGCGGCCCTTGAGATAGTCGAGCAGCTTGCGGCGACGGCTGACCATACGCAGCAGACCGCGGCGCGAGTGATGGTCCTTCATGTGTTCTTTGAAGTGACCGGTCAGTTCGTTGATACGGGCGGTGAGCAGAGCCACCTGGACTTCGGGGGAGCCGGTATCGCCTTGAGCGCGTTGGAACTGCGCAACGATATCGGATTTCTTGATGTCAGCTACAGACATTGATGACCTCTTCGGACATGCGACAGGGCCGAGGCGCCCTGACGTGGTTTGGAAAAAAATCGCGGCCGGCGATAAGCGTTGTTGCGTTCTCACTGCTGCTTCGGGACCACCCTGGAAATGCCGGAGAACAAGGTTTGGCGCCTTATTTGCTCCCGCTCCAGCCAGCCCCGTTGCCGGCGCAAAGCATCTTGCAAAATCAATACACTTGATAAAGCCTGCTGATTATAGCCGATTCGCTAGAATTACCCCAGTGACGCCACCGCCCCGCCGCCGTGAGTCGCGCCGCCGACTCGACGGGAGGCCACAGGAGCAACAATATGTCGAATTATTACAAACTTGCCCGCACCACCCTGGCCGCTGCGGCCCTCGCCAGCCTGGGCGCCTGCGCCAACCTGGCCCAGGTCGCCCCCGGCACGCCCCTGGCCGACGTCCAGGCCCAGTTCGGCCGCCCCAACTTCGAATGCCCGCAGGCCAACGGCGGCCGCCGCGTGATCTGGACGCAGCAACCCATGGGCCAGTATGCCTGGGGCGCCAACGTCGGCGCCGACGGCCGCGTCGACCGCGTCATGCCGCTGCTGACCGACGCCCACTTCAAGGTGCTGGAACAAGGCCAATGGAGCCCCGAGCGCGTGCGCTGCGAGTTCGGCCCGCCGGCCCGCATCGACCAGGCCGGCCTGGGCGAAAAACGCGAGGTGATCTGGTCGTACCGCTACAAGGAAAACAGCGTCTGGAATTCGCTGATGTACGTCTACATGGGCCGCGACGGCAACGGGGTGACGCACTTCCATCCCGGCCCGGACCCGATGTACGACGATGACCGCTTCATGTGGCGCTGATGCCACCATGAAAAAACCCGCCTGCATCCAGGCGGGTTTTTCGTTTGGCGGGCGACGCGCTCAGGACGACTGGCCGCGGCGCTCCTGCTGCAGCCGGCGGGCGCGGTTCCAGCGCCAGGCCCAGATGACCCAGCCCGAAAAGCCGTACAGCACGAACAGGCCGAACAGCACCACCGGGGGATCGCTGGAGACGAACACGAACACCGCCACCACCAGCAGGATGCCCCAGAACGGCACGCTGCGGCCCAGGGCGAAACTCTTGCCGCTGAAGAACGGCGCGTTGGACACCATGGTGATGCCGGCGTACATGGTCAGCGTGAACGCGACCCAGGCCATCACGCTGTCGTGGATCGGCAGCTTGTTGTCCACCGCCAGCCAGACGAAACCGGCCACCAATGCCGCCGCCGCCGGGCTCGGCAGGCCCTGGAAATAGCGCTTGTCGACCACCGCGATATTGGTATTGAAGCGCGCCAGGCGCAGCGCGGCCCCGGCCACGTAGACGAACGCCGCCAGCCAGCCCCAGCGGCCCAGGTCGTTCAGGATCCATTCGTACATCACCAGCGCGGGCGCCACGCCGAACGAGGTCATGTCGGACAGCGAGTCGTATTGCTCGCCGAAGGCCGATTGGGTGTTGGTGAGGCGGGCCACCCGGCCATCCATGCCGTCCAGCACCATGGCCACGAAAATGGCGATGGCGGCGACCTCGAAGCGGTTGTTCATGGCCTGCACCACGGCATAGAACCCCGCGAACAACGCCGCGGTGGTGAATGCGTTGGGCAGCAGGTAGATGCTTCGGTGGCGGTTCTCGGAATCGCGCATGGAAAAATTGGGCATGGTCTCAATTACTTACGACAGACATTGAAAGGTTAACTCATCTGGCCCCGCAACGGGCCGCAGCAAGGGCCGTGCCCGCCGCGATCCGGCCCCGCCGGCGCGCAAAGCCCGCCCGCGCTTCCCGCGGCGCGCCCGCCTTCGCGCACTTTCTGCGCAAATAAAAACGGCATGCCCTCGCCAGGCATGCCGCTTTCGGCCGGCGCGCGCGGGGCGCAAACCCCGCGCGGAAACCGGAATCAGTTCTTGGACTTGTCCACCAGCTTGTTGGCGGCGATCCAGGGCATCATGGCGCGCAGCTTGCCGCCCACCACTTCGATCTGCGATTCCGCGTTGATGCGGCGGCGCGAGGTCAGCGTCGGGGCGCCGGCGGCGTTTTCCAGGATGAACTTCTTGGCGTATTCGCCGGTCTGGATGTCCGTCAGGCACTGGCGCATGGCCTTGCGGGTTTCGTCCGTCACGATCTTCGGGCCGGTCTCGTACTCGCCGAATTCGGCGTTGTTCGAGATCGAGTAGTTCATGTTGGCGATGCCGCCTTCGTAGATCAGGTCGACGATCAGCTTCAGTTCGTGCAGGCACTCGAAGTACGCCATTTCGGGCGCGTAGCCGGCTTCCACCAACGTGTCGAAACCGGCCTTGATCAGTTCGACGGTGCCGCCGCACAGCACGGCCTGTTCGCCGAACAGGTCGGTCTCGGTTTCTTCACGGAAGTTGGTTTCGATGATGCCGGCACGGCCGCCGCCGTTGGCGCTGGCGTACGACAGGGCCACGTCGCGCGCGGCGCCCGACTTGTCCTGGTACACGGCCACCAGGTGGGGCACGCCGCCACCCTGCTTGTAGGTGTTGCGCACCGTGTGGCCGGGGGCCTTCGGGGCGATCATGATGACGTCGATGTCTTCACGCGGCACGACCTGGCCGTAGTGGACGTTGAAGCCGTGGGCGAAGGCCAGGGCGGCGCCCGCCTTGATGTTGGCGTGCACTTCCTTGTTGTAGACCGAGGCGATGTTCTCGTCGGGCAGCAGCATCATGACGATGTCGGCCGACTTGACGGCTTCCGCCACTTCCTTGACCTGCAGGCCGGCGTTGGCGGCCTTGTCCCACGAGGCGCCGCCCTTGCGCAGGCCGACGATGACCTTCACGCCCGAGTCGTTCAGGTTCTGGGCGTGGGCGTGGCCTTGCGAGCCGTAGCCGATGATGGCAACGGTCTTGCCTTTGATGAGGGAGAGATCGCAGTCTTTGTCGTAGAAAACTTTCATGGGGTGCTCCAGATATCTTGGATATTCGTTGGTTCGTATGTAGGGTGCGGCTTGGCCTGGAAGGCCGGTCAAATCTTCAGAATCCGTTCACCGCGGCCGATGCCGGACACGCCGGTGCGCACGGTTTCCAGGATGGCACTGCGGTCCAGGGCTTCCAGGAAGGCCTGTACTTTTTCCTGCACCCCGGTCAATTCGATGGTGTAGGACTTGTCGGTCACATCGATGATGCGCCCGCGGAAGATATCCGCCATGCGCTTCATTTCCTCGCGTTCCTTGCCGACCGCGCGCACCTTGACGAGCATCAGCTCGCGCTCGATGTGCGCGCCTTCGGTCAGGTCCACGACCTTGACCACGTCCACCAGGCGGTTCAGGTGCTTGGTGATCTGCTCGATGACTTCGTCCGAGCCGGTCGTGACGATGGTCATGCGCGACAGTGTGGCGTCCTCGGTGGGCGCCACGGTCAGGGTCTCGATGTTGTAGCCCCGCGCCGAGAACAGGCCGACCACGCGCGACAGCGCGCCGGGCTCGTTCTCGAGGAGGACGGAAATCACGTGCTTCATGGTGGCCTCCTTACAGGTCTTCAGAGCCGAGCAGCATTTCGGTCAGCCCGCGGCCGGCCTTGACCATCGGCCACACGTTTTCGGTGCGGTCGGTGATGAAGTCCAGGAAGACCAGGCGCTCCTTGTGTTTCTTGAACGCTTCGCGCAGCGCCGGCTCGACGTCGGCCGGGCGCTCGATGCGCAGGCCCACGTGGCCGTAGGCCTCGGCCACCTTGACGAAGTCGGGCAGCGAATCCATGTACGACTCGGAATAGCGCGAGCCGTAGTCGATCTGCTGCCACTGCCGGACCATGCCCAGGAAGCGGTTGTTCAGGCAGACGATCTTGGGCGTCAGGCGGTACTGGGCGCAGGTCGACAGTTCCTGGATGTTCATCTGGATCGAGGCCTCGCCGGTGATCACGGCGATGTCATGACCCGGATTGGCCATCTGCACGCCCATGGCGTACGGCAGGCCCACGCCCATGGTGCCCAGGCCGCCGGAGTTGATCCAGCGGCGCGGCTTGTCGAACTTGTAGTACTGCGCGGCCCACATCTGGTGCTGGCCCACGTCGGAGGTGACGAAGGCGTCGCCGCCGGTCACTTCCCAGAGCTTTTCCACCACGAACTGCGGCTTGATGACTTCGTCCGAATTCGCGAACTTCAGGCATTCCTTGCCGCGCCAGGTCTCGACCTGGTCCCACCACTTGGCGATGGAAGCCGGCTTGTGCTCGGCCGAGGCGGCCTCGTACTGCGCGCTCAGGTCGGCCAGCACATCCTTGACGTTGCCGACGATCGGGACGTCCACGCGCACGCGCTTGGAGATCGACGACGGGTCGATATCGATATGGATGATCTTGCGGGCGTTCTGGGCGAAGTGCTTGGGATTGCCGATCACCCGGTCGTCGAAGCGGGCGCCGATGGCCAGCAGCACGTCGCAGTGCTGCATCGCCATGTTGGCCTCGTAGGTGCCGTGCATGCCGGGCATGCCCACGAACTGGCCGCTGCTGGCCGGGAAGCCGCCCAGGCCCATCAGGGTGCTGGTGCAGGGCGCGCCCAGTTGCGACACGAGCTTGTTCAGCTCGGGCGCGGCGTTCGACAGGATGACCCCGCCGCCGGTGTAGATCATCGGCCGCTCGGCGGCCAGCAGCATCTGCACGGCTTTCTTGATCTGCCCCTGGTGGCCCTTGTTGACGGGCGCGTAGGAACGCATCGAGATCTCGCCCTTGGGCGGGGTGTACTTGCACTGCGCGACGGTGATGTCCTTGGGGATGTCCACCAGCACCGGGCCGGGACGGCCGGTGCGCGCGATGTAGAACGCGCGGCGCATGGTTTCGGCCAGGTCCTTGACGTCGCGCACCAGGAAGTTGTGCTTGACGCAGGGACGGGTGATGCCGACGGTGTCGCATTCCTGGAAGGCGTCCTCGCCAATGGCCGCAGTGGGCACCTGCCCGCTGATGATGACCATGGGGATGGAGTCCATGTAGGCGGTGGCGATGCCGGTGACGGCATTGGTCACGCCCGGACCGCTGGTCACGATGCAGACGCCGACCTTCTGCGACGAGCGCGAATAGGCATCGGCCGCGTGCACGGCGGCTTGCTCGTGACGAACCAGGATATGCTGGAATTTGTCCTGCTTGAAAATCGCGTCGTAGATGTAGAGCACCGCGCCGCCAGGGTAGCCGAAAACGTGTTCCACGCCTTCATCGGCCAGGCAGCGCACGACGATATCGGCGCCATTCATTTCCATGTTGTCATTCCTTTCAAAACCGGCCCTGCAACCCTGACTGCTGCGCGCCCGGATACGGCGGCAACGGAACCCATGCCGGCTACGGCAACATGATCCGGCGCTTAGCGGCTCACGGAGCCACGCCACCCGGACACCCTGCCGACCCGACATACGTTCGACAGAACGCAGTGCAAACGCCCCTGGGGGACGCTGGAGGTCGAAATGGAAGCCTTGGCAACACACGCTTGTGGCGCGGCCAACGGCAAATAGGTCTGCTGCAGGATGGCTGGGAGGTGACCCTGGCCATCCGCCTCATCGCGCCGGTTTCGGATAGGCAGACCGGCGCAAGTGGAGCAATTTACCGCGTTGCGTCAAACGTAGCAAATCGAGGTTTCGCGGACGTTGCACGGAAGTCGCGCCGCGCCATGCGGGAAAGTCTGGTAACCATCTGGCCCCTAAAACGCGACCGGCCTCTCTATACTTGACGCGTCACCCGGATTCGAGTCCCGCCGCCCATGGATCTGCGCATTGCCAGCATTCGCCGTTTTCTCTACAGCCACTACTTCTTCGGCGGAGTGCGGCAGGGCGTCGGCATGCTGTTGCCGGTCCTGGTGCTGGGCGGCTTGTTCGGTCACTACACCACCGGCCTGGTGGCCACCTTCGGGGCGCAATGCCTGGCCATCATCGACCAACCCGGCGGGCCGCAGCGGCACCGCACCAACGAGATGCTGGGCGGCGCGGCGCTGGGCACGCTGACCGTCATCATCACCGGCCTGGCCTCGACCAACCCGGTGCTGATCTGGCTGGTGGTCATCGCGCAGTGCTTCGTCTATTCGATGTTCACGGTGTTCGGCAAGCGCGGCGGCCTGATCGGCTTTGCCGGCCTGCTGCTGATGACGTTGACCATGCATTCGCCGCTGGAACCGCACGAGGTGCTGGCGCACGCCGCCGCGACGCTGGGCGGGGCGCTGTTCTACGTAGCGTTCAGTCTGGGATTTTCACGGCTGTTCTGGCTGCGGGAAGAACAACAGGCGATGTCGGTGGCGCTGTTCGCCACCGCCGACTATGTCGCCGCGCGCGCCGCCTTCTACGACGAGACCGCCGACCTGGACGAGGCCTATCGCACCCTGATCCAGCGCCAGTCGGTCATGACCGAAAAGCACCAGGCCGCGCGCGACATGGTGCTGCGCGCACTGCCCCGCGGCAAGGGCCTGGGCGACCGCCACCGCGTGATGCTCTGGAACATGTTCGTCGACATGCTGCAGTTGCTGGACACGCTGGTGGCCACCCACACCGACTATGCGGCCCTGCGGCGCGCGCTGGCCGGCAACGACTGCCTGATGTTCATGCGCGACGCGCTGGTGAAGATGTCGCTGGAGCTGAACCGCATTGCGCTGGACGTGTCGCGCGGCCGCAAGGTGCAGTACCGCAGCAGCGCCAAGGCCGAACTGCGCGCCATCGAATACGAGATCGAACAGCTCAAGCAACAGGGCCTGGGCGAACGCGAGCCCGAAATGCTGGCGCTGATCGTGCAGGTGCTGCGCCGGCTGCGCAACTCGGCCCGCATCGTCGACCGGCTCGCCGACCACACCGCCGCCTCGCCCCACGCCAAGCCCACCGACGTGCTGCGCATCAACAAATCGCTGACGCGCTTCATCTCGCGCCAGGAATTCCGATTCGGCCTGCTGACCAGCAACCTGCGCCTGGATTCGCCGAACTTTCGCTACGCCCTGCGCGTGACGGCGGCGGCCGCCATCGCCATGACGCTGGCCAGCCGCTGGCTGTCGCCGGCGTTCTCGGCGCACAACTACTGGATCATGCTGACCATCGTCATCATCATGAAGCCGGGCTTCGCGCTGACCCGCCAGCGCAACGGCTGGCGCCTGATGGGCACGCTGATCGGCTGCCTCTGCGCGCTGCTGCTGTTCAACGTCACCGACAAGCCCGCCATCCTGTTCGCGGTGCTGCTGGGCGCCTGCATCATGGGCAACAGCATGGTGCAGTTGAACTACATGGCCAGCGCCATCTTCAATACGTTGTTCGTGGTGCTGGTGTTCCACTTCGTCTCGCCCGGCACGGTGTCGATGGCGGTGATCGGCGAACGCGCCATCGACACGCTGATCGGCTGCGCGCTGGCGCTGGTGTGCAGCTACATCCTGCCCTGGTGGGAGGCGCGCTACCTCAAGCCGCTGGCCGCGGCGGCCACCCGCGCCAACCGGGAATACCTGGTGGCCGGCATGCGCTACGTGGAAGCGATGCAGGCGCATGGCGCCCCGGTGGGCGCGGCCGCCGACGCCACCCCGGCGGTCACCGACGCCGACCTGGCCTGGCGCCTGGCGCGCAAGAACGTGCACATCGCCTTCAGCAATTTCGCCGAGGCCTTCTACCGCATGATGAGCGAGCCCAAGTCGCACCAGGTCAGCGTGCCCGAGCTGAACAACCTGCTGATCCAGAACCACGTGCTGGCCTCGCAGATCACCGCCGCCATTCCCATCCTGGCCGCGCTGCCGGCTACGCCCGAGGCGGTGCAACGGGCGCTGGCCGGCATGGTCGACCTGCTCGACGAGAACCGCGCGCCGCCCCCCGCCGACCTGCCGACCCAGTTCGACACCGAAGGCGAGCAGGCGGCGCTGGTCTATCCCGTCAAGCAGATGATCAAGGCCGCGCACATGATCCGCCAGGAACTGCTGGCGCTGGCCGATCCGCAGCACGCGCCGCCGGTCGCGGCGCCAGCCTGAATCGAGCCGCCGCGCTTCGCGGGAACAAAAAAACCGGCCCTTTCGGGGCCGGTTTTCCGCGCTACCCGCGTCCCGCTCAGAGCTTGCGGCGAAACACCAGCCTGTCCTCGGTCGAGGCCGAGGCGTCGTACTTGTAGCCCTCCAGGTCGAAGCCGTGCAGGCCTTCGGGCTTGGACACCTTGTGCAGGATGGCGTAGCGCGCCATCAGGCCGCGCGCGCGCTTGGCGTGAAAGCTGATGATCTTCCAGGCGCCGTTCTTCCAGTCCTGGAACACACACTGCACCACACGCGCCTTGAGCGCCTTCAGGTCGACCGACTTGAAATACTCTTCGGAAGCCAGGTTGACGATGACCGGCGCCTTCTGCCCGGCCTGGCGCTCGTTCAGGTACTCGGCGATGCCGCTGCCCCAATACTCGTACAGGTTCTTGCCCTTGGGCGTTTCCAAGCGCGTGCCCATTTCCAGGCGGTAGGGCTGCATCAGGTCGAGCGGCCGCAGCACGCCGTACAGGCCGCTGAGGATGGCCACGTGTTCCTGGGCCCAGTCCAGTTGCTTGGCCGACAGGGTCGAAGCCTCCAGGCCCTCGTAGACGTCGCCGTTGAAGGCCAGCACGGCCTGGCGCGAATTGGCCTGCGTGAAGGTGCGCTTCCAATGCGCATAGCGCTGCACATTGAGCTCGGACAGCGCCGGGCTCAGGCTCATCAGTTCGGCAATGTCGTCCGCGGTCTTGGTCTTGAGCACCTTGATCAGGCCGGCGGCCTGGTCCACGAACAAAGGCTGGGTGTGCGTCTCGACGTGCACCGGCGAGTCGTAGTCCAGCTTCTTGGCGGGGGAAAGCAGAAACAGCATTCGAAGGTTCCTTTGATCAGCGCGCCGTCCAGCCGCCATCGACGGAGACGGTGGTGCCGGTGATTTGCGCGGCGGCATCGGAGGCCAGGAAGACGGCCGTGCCGCCCAGTTGTTCAGGCGTGACGAACTGCAGCGACGGCTGCTTTTCGCTGAGCAATTCGCGCGCGGCGGTTTCCTGGTCGACGCCGTTCTTTTCGGCCAGCGCCGAGATCTGTTTTTCGACCAGCGGGGTGCGCACCCAGCCCGGGCAGATGGCGTTGGCGGTGATGCCCTGGCCGGCGGTTTCCAGCGCGGTCACCTTGGTGAAGCCGACCACGCCGTGCTTGGCGGCGACGTAGGCGGATTTGTTGGCCGAAGCCACCAGGCCGTGGGCCGAGGCGATGTTGATGATGCGGCCGAAGCCCTGCTTCTTCATGTGCGGCAGCGCGGCGGCGGTGCCATGGAACACGGCCGACAGGTTCAGCGCCAGGATGGCATCCCACTTTTCGGTGGGAAAGTCCTCGATCAGCGCGGTGTGCTGGATGCCGGCGTTGTTGACCAGGATGTCGATGCGGCCCATCTGGCGCACCGCGTTGTCGACCAGGCCGCGCACGGCCTCGCCCTTGGACAGGTCGGCGCCGTCATACAGCACCTTGACGCCATGCTGGGCCGCCAGGCCGGCGCGCACCTTTTCGATCTCGGCGGCGTCGCCGAAGCCGTTCAGGACGATATCGGCGCCCTGCGCGGCCAGCGCGGTGGCGATACCCAGGCCGATCCCGCTGGTGGAACCGGTGACGACTGCGACTTTTCCTTTGAGCATAGATGTTCTCCTGTGGCGGGGCGCGGAAGGCGGGCGGCGACCGGAACATGCCGGTCGGCGCCGTGGGCGAAACACGGGCTGAAAAACAGGGTCAAGTGTAGCTGCCCGGCAAGGCGCCCATCATGCCATGCCCCCACGCGGCGCGGGGTCAAGGCCGCGGCGATGGGGAATCCGATGGCTCCGCCTGGCCCGGCGGCGGCGCGGAATCCGACCGGTCCTGCGCCGTCTCGGCGGGCGGCGGCGGCGGCAGGTCCGCCATGCCCCCGAGGCGCTCCGGCACTCGCTCGAGCAGCTTGATGAGGATCGGCACCACGCCCATCGACACCGCCACCACCACTGCCAGCACGTCGCGCTGGTCCAGGTCCATCAAACGGTTGCTCCAGGCTTCGTTGAAGATGGCGAAGCTGAATTCGCCGCCCTGCGCCAGCACCATGGCGAACAGCAGGCGGTGATAGCGCGGCAGGCCCAGGAACCGCGCAAAGCCATACAGCACTAGCGCCTTGACCAGCAGCAGCGCCGTCACGCCCGCCAGGATGAAAGCCCAGTGATCCGCCACCACGTGCAGGTTCACGGACATGCCGATCGCGACGAAGAACAGGCCCAGCAGCAGGCCCTTGAACGGCTCGATGGCGTTTTCCAGTTCGTCGCGATAGCGCGACTCGGCCATCAGCACCCCCACCAGGAAGCCGCCCAGGCCGGCCGACAGGCCGGCGTAGTTGAACAACTGGGCGGTGCCGATCACCATCAGCAGCGCCGCCGCCGTGAACAACTCCTTCAACTGCGCCTTGGCGGCCCAGCCCAGCAGCCGCAGCCGGTAGGCCACCGCCACCACTGCCACCGCGATCAAGGCCTCCTTGAAGGACGGCTCGGATGCGGCACCGCTGCCCAGCAGTCCGGCCGCCACCAGCATCGGGATCGCCGCCATGTCCTGGAACAGCAGCACTCCCAGCGCCGAGCGCCCCATCGGCGTGCGCGTCAGGCCGCGCTCCTCCAATAGCCGCATGGCCACCGCGGTGGACGACAGGGCCAGCGACAGCCCGCACAGCACCGCCGCCTGCCAGCCCATGCCGGCCAGATGGCGCAGCGCGGCGCCGAACACCAGCCCCAGCAGCAGCCCGCAGGCCAGCATCTGCGACGCCCCCAGGGTAAACACTTCATGACGCATGGCCCACAGGCGCCGGGGCGCCAGTTCCAGGCCGATGATGAAGAGCATCATCACCACGCCCCACTGCGACACATTGACCATGTCGCCCACGTCGGTCACCAGCTTCAGGCACGACGGCCCCACCAGCACGCCGGCCAGCAGGTAGCCCGGGATCGCGCCCAGCCCCAGCCGCTGGGTCAGCGGCACGCACAGGACGGCGGCCAGCAACAGGATGAGGATCAGATTCATCGGCGCGAAGCGTGCAATTCGAGACAGTCCGATTCTGCGCAAAGATTACCCATGCGGGAAGCCGGGGAAACCGTCTGAAGCGCCCAACATCGAAAGGCTTTACACAAAAATTTTTTTTGCTGTAGAATTGCGGGCTTCGCTGCTCCGACAACGCAGATTCTTCCGACCAGGAATCTGATCGTGGGAAACCAGGAACCGCTGATGGGCTCGCCCTGAACCGGCCACTGGAATTTCACCGTTGCGGAATCCAGCCACGGAGAGGTGGCAGAGTGGTCGAATGTACCTGACTCGAAATCAGGCGTACGGTATCCCCGTACCGTGGGTTCGAATCCCACCCTCTCCGCCAGTATTCAAAAAAAGGCCAATCCCCCGGGATTGGCCTTTTTCTTTGCCTTCTTGCCGCAAGTCCTGCCCCTACCCCTCGGCCACGATCTTAGCGTCCTGGATGGTCTTGGCGTACTTGCGCTGCTCGTCGCGCATGAAGTCGGCGAAGCGCTGCACGCTGCCGCCACCGTCTTCCGCGCCGACCTGCGCCAGCTTTTCCTGCACGTCGGCCATGGCCAGGACGCGGTCGATGTCCTGGTTCATGCGCGCGACCATGTCGGCGGGCATGTTGGCCGGGCCCACCATGCCGAACCAGATGCTGGCCTCGAACCCGGGATAGCCCTGCTCGGCCACCGTCGGCACGTCGGGCTGGCTCCTGGAACGCTGCCGCAGCGTCTGGGCCAAGGCCAGCACCTTGCCGGACTGGATCAGCGGCGTGGCCGTGGTCATGCCCTCGAAGCAGTACTGCACGTGGCCGCCCAGCAGGTCGTTCATCAGCGGCGCCGAGCCCTTGTAGGGCACGTGCAGCACGTCGATGCCGGCGCGGGCCTTGAAGATCTCCAGCGCCAGATGCTGCGCCGACCCGCTGCCGGCCGAGCCGAAGATGATCTTGCCGGGCTGCGCGCGACACAGCGCCACCAGCTCGGGCAGGGTCTTGGCCGGCTGCGCCGCGCCGCCAATCAGCAGCGTCGGCGTCTTGCCCACCAGCGCGATCGGCGAGAAATCGCGCTCGGCCGAATAGGCCAGCCTGGGCTGCAGGCCGGGCGCGATGCCGTGGCTGTTGACGTGCGCCATCAGCAGCGTGTTGCCATCGGGAGGCTGGCGCGCCACCTGCTCGGCGGCGATGATGCCGGCCGCGCCGGCGCGGTTCTCGACGATCACCGGGATGCCCCACATCACGCCCAGCTTCTGGCCCAGCAGGCGCGCCAGCACATCGGTGCCGCCGCCCGCCGGAAATCCCACCACGATCTTGACCGGGCCCGGCGGCAGCGGTTGCTGCGCCCTGGCCGACGGCAGGACGAGCGCCGCCCCCAGCGCCGCGGCGCCGGTAATGAATTCCCTGCGTTGCATGGTTGTCTCCTCGCGCGCCGGGTCCATGCCCGGCGACTGTTGGTAAGCCTTGCCGGCCGCGGCCGGCTGGGCCGCGGCGTCCTGCGGGTCCTGCTGGCGCGGTCAGGCGGCAGGGGCCGCCAGCCGCTGGGCCAGTTGCGCCGACTGCGCGGCGTCCAGCTCCACCAGCGGCGGCCGGACCGTGGCCCACACCGGATCGTTGCGCCGCTGCGCGATCGCGGCTTTCATGGCCGGGATCATCGGGTACGACTGGAAAATGGCGCGGGCCTCGTTCAAGGCGCGCTGCCGGTCCTCGGCGCCGGCCTCGCGCCACGACCGGTACAACGCGACGATCGGGCTTGCATTGACGTTGCCGGTGGCGGTGATGCAACCCGCGCCGCCGGCCCGCATCGTTTCCAGCAACACCGTTTCGGTGCCGGCGAACACGTCGAAGCCGCGCGGCTGGAAGTCGCGCAGCATGGCCGCGGTGTTGTTCCAGTCGCCGGAACTGTCCTTGATGCCAGCGACGATGCCGGGAAATTCGCCCAGCAGCCGATCGATCAGGCCCAGGCTGATCGGCACGCCCGAAACCGGCGGGATGTGATACAGGTAGATGCGCAGGCGCTCGTCGGCGACCCGCTCGATCACGTGGGCGAAGGCGCGGAACAGGCCCTCGTCGCTGACGCCCTTGTAGTAGAACGGCGGCAGCATGAGCACCCCGCCGCAGCCGGCCTCGACCGCATGACGGGTCAGCTCCACCGCGTCGGGCAACGCGCAGGCGCCGGTGCCGGGCATCATGCGCGCGGCCGGCAGGCCGGCATCCAGCAACGCATCCAGCAGATGGCGCTTTTCCGCCACGCTGAGCGAATTGGCCTCGGAGTTGGTGCCGAAGATCGCCAGCCCCGCGCCCTGTTCCAGCAGGGCGCGGCAATGCCCGACGAAGCGCGGCACGCTGGGCGACAGGTCCGCGTTGAAGGGCGTGAGGACCGGGGAATAGACGCCTTGCGGCCGGTCTGCGGCGCGTGTGCTCATGAAAACTCTCCTGTCAGCGGCCGACGCGGGTCCACTTGCCGTAGCGCTCGACCATGCGTTCATCGAAACCGAATCCCAGCCCCGGCTCCTGGTGCAGCACCACACGCCCCTGTTTGTGGGTCAGTTGGCGGTCCACCAGCTTGCGGAAATTCAGGACCTGGTCGTCCCAGAAAAATTCAACATAACGCGCATTGGGCGTGGCGGCCACCAGCGGCGCGTGCACGTCGTGGAACCAGTGCGGGCACACCACCACGCCATAGCTCGCCGCGGTCGCCGCGATGCGCTTCCATTCGGTGATGCCGCCGCACACCGCCGCGTCGGTCTGCAGGATGCCGGCCGCGCCCTTGTCCAGCAGCTCCTTGTGATACCAGCGGCCATAGCCGATCTCGGCGGTGGCGATGGGCAGGTGCGTCAGGCGCGCCAGCTTGGCGTGGCTGTCGATGTCATCGGGGCCGAACGGCTCCTCGATGAAGTACGGCTCGTACTGCTCGAAGCGACGGATGTACTGCATGGCCTGGGTCACGTCCTGCCAGGCGTTGTTGCAGTCCATCATCAGCTCGACATCCGGCCCGACGGCCTCGCGCGCCGCCTTCAGCCGCGCCTCTTCCTCGCGCGGCGACAGGCGCCCGGTCTTCATCTTGACGGCGGAGAAGCCCTTGGCCACGTAGCTGGCCATTTCCTCGCCCAGGTGCTGCGGCGTCTTGCCATCCAGGTAGTAGCCGCCGCTGGCATAGGCCGGCACCGACTCCAGCTCGACCGCGCCCAGGAACTTGTGCAGCGGCAGCCCCGCCGTCTTGGCGTTCAGGTCCCACAGCGCGATGTCGAGCGCGCTGAGCGCGCGCATCACCGTGCCCTGGCGCCCTTGCAGCAGCGCTTCCTGGTACATCGCCTGCCACAGCCCTTCGACCGCGTGCGAGTCCTTGCCCAGCAGCACCGGCGCCAGCAGGCTCTGCACGGCGGCCTCGAAGATCGCGCCGCCGGCGCTGCCGACGTAGCAGAAGCCAATACCTTCGACGCCATCGGCGCTGCGGACCTTGACCAGTCCGTAGTGGCGGGTGGAGACGGTGCGGTTCGAAAACGAGGTGACCTTGTCCAAGGGCACCGCGGCGGCGCAAACGTCGATGGATTCAATGATGGGCACGGCTGGCTCCTGATAACGGGAATAGTGCGGGTCGCGCTGCCGGCGCGCCTTGCGCTGGCGCAACGCTCAAGCGCATTCTTGCCGCCATCAAAGAAACAAACAATTATCTTCATCCATCTTTAGAATATGTAAAAAGCATCTTCTATGAGCGCCCGCCGATGGATTCGAGATTCCTGCAGACCTATGTACATGTGGTGGAACTGGGCTCCATCGCGCAGGCCGCGCGCCACCAGGGGCTGACGCCGGCCACCGTGCAGCAGCGCCTGCGCGCGCTGGAGGCCGACATGGGCAGCGCGCTGATCGCCCGCTCGGGCCGCACCGTCAAACCCACCGCCGCCGGCACCCGCATCCTGGAGCGCGCCCGCAACGTGCTGCGCGACCTGCGCGACCTGCGTTCGGCGGCAACCGAGTCCGACCTGCCGGCCGGCCCCTTGCGCCTGGGCGCCACGCCCACCGCGCTCACCGGCATCATGCCGCCGGTGTTGCGCACCTGGGCGGCGCGTTATCCCCACATCGAGATCTACATCGAACCGGCGCCCACCACCCTGCTCTACAGCAAGGTGCTGGCCGGCGAACTGGATGGCGCGCTGCTGGTGCATCCGCTGTTCGCGCTGCCCAAGTCCTGTGTCTGGCGCGACCTGCGGCGCGAACCGCTGGTGCTGGTGACGCCGGCCGACATGGCGGTGCGCGACCCGCTGGCGGTGATCGCGCGCGAGCCCTATATCCGCTACGACCGCAGCGTGGTGGGCGGCCGCATGGCCGACGACTACCTGCGCGCCCGTGACCTGCGGCCACACGTGCGCTTCGAGCTGGACGGCATCGACTCGATCGCCAAGCTGGTGTCGGAAGGATTGGGGGTGGCGCTATTGCCCGACTGGGCCACCACTGGCGCGTCGGCGCCAGTCAGGCGCTGGCCGCTGCCGGCGCCATGCCCCGTGCGCACGGTCGGCGCGCTCTGGCCGCGCTCCGGCGTGCGCTCTGAATTGATGCGGGTATTCGTGGAACTGGCGCAGAGCCAGGCGGCGGCGGACCGCTGACGGCGAGGCGACGCCTACGCCGCCACGCTATCCAGCAAGCGGCCGTCACGCGCCACCACCGCACCGCCCGAAATCACCAGGCGACGCGGGACGCGCTGCGCCACGGCTTCGGCCACGCCGCTGGCCGCCACCAGCACCAGGTCGGCGCGGGCGCCGGGCGTCAGTCCGTAGTCGGCGAAGCCACAGGCGCGCGCCGCGGCGCCGCTGACGCAATCGAACGCCCAGCCGATCTCGTCATCGCGGCGCAGGTCGTTGCGCAACCCGATCATCATGGCACGCGCCAGCATGTCGGGGCTGCCGTACGGCGTCCAGGTGTCGCGGATGCCGTCGTTGCCGCCGAACAGCGTCACGCCGGCCTCGCGGCAGGCACGCAACGGCGGAACTGGCCGCGACGGCGGCGCGGTGGTCAATACCGCCACCTCCAGCGCGGCCAGCCGCTTGAGCAGCCCATCCAGACGCCTGGCATCCACACCGCCCAGGCAGAAGGCATGGCTGACGACGACACGGCCGCGCATGTCCAGCGCCTGCACCCGATCCAGGATCAGGTCGAGCGAAAACGCGCCCAGGTCGCCGGGCTCATGCAAGTGGATATCGAGGGGTTTGCCATGCTTGTCCGCCAAGCCGAACAGCACGTCGAGCGATTGTGCCGGGTCGCGGTCGATGGCGCAGGGATCCAGCCCGCCCAGCACATCCGCGCCTTGCGCCAGGGCCAAGTCCAACAGCGCGGCCGTGCCTGGCCGCCCCAGCAACCCTGACTGCGGAAACGCCACGGTCTGGATCTCGATCAGGCCGGCCAGTGCCTCGCGGGTGGCGTGCACCGCCTCCAGATGGTGCAGTCCGGCATCGGTATCGACGTCGACGTGGCTGCGGATGCGCGTAGTGCCTTCGCGCAGGAAGGCCAGCGCCAACGCGCGCGAGTGGCTGGCGGCGTCATGGCCGCTGGCGGCGCGCCAGGCCCGCTCGTTGTCGATACGGTCGGTCAACGCCGGCCCCACCTGATTCACATACCAGGGGGATTCCCAGGTGGTCTTGTCCAGGTGCGTGTGCCCCTCGACCAGACCGGGCAGCAGCAGCAGGCCGGCACCCGCTTCCCGCGCCACATGGGCCGGCGCCTGCAGATTCGGTCCGACGCGTTCGATACGGCCGCGGGATATCGCTACGTCGACCGCCGCGCCATCGGGCAGTCGAACGTCGTTTAACAACATGTCGGTCATGGATAGGTCCTCGGCCTCGCCTGCCCGCGTCGGGCGGCCGCGCCGGATCAGGCCTGCTGCGGCGGTTCGATCCAGAAGAAGCGCTGGCCCTGGCGGATCATGTCCGCCACGCCTTCGGCGCCGAGGCGATAGTCGGTGCCCATCAACGTGGCGCCGCCGTCGTCGTGTATGTGGATGACGGCCAGCGGGTCGTTGGCCATGGTGTACCAGTAGTAACCGGGCTTGAGATCGTGCAGGTCAGTATTCATACGTCGAGTATACAAACAACCTTGGAACGTATTCAAAAAGACACACTAGTAACCGTTTGCCTGACACGGCGATTGCCACGCGTCATACTGTTCCATGCGAGGTTTCGGATAACCCGCCATGTTGGCACGTGTCGACGCGGCCACAGCACTGCTGGTATGCAAGCGTCGAACGTGAGGGGAACAACAGGTATGAAAAGGCAAGCACTCCAATTCAGCGAGCCGCTCAAGCAAGCCATCCTGGATGGTTATAAGGTGCAAACCCGGCGCATCGTCAAACCGCAGCCCACCAAGCTGACGACCGCCTGGTATGCCGATGCGGCGGATTCCGGCAAATGGGTGGCCATGGGCCCGACCCGCGAAGGCGCGACCGAATTGCGCAAAACCTCGCCCTGGGTCACCTGCCCCTATGGCCGGTCGGGCGAGAGCATCACGCTCGAAGACGAATCCGGCAAGCCCTTCGCCACCGCCGTAATCGTGGGCGTGCGCATCCAGCGCCTGCAAAAATTGTCGGACGCCGACGCGCGCGCCGAAGGCACCCAGGCGCTCTACCAATCGTCGGCGCTGTTGCCCGGCGTTCCCCTGCAGACGGCCTTTGCCTTGACCTGGTGCGAACGCTATGGCGCGCACGCCTGGGCCGCCAACCCCTGGGTGTGGGTGGTCGAATTCCGCTGCCAGCAGCCGCAAGAGGCCTAGGCGTCCGCCGGCCCTGCCAGTCCGCTCCAGGCCGCCAACCGACTGGCGCTGGCGCACCGGTGTTGCTGCCAGGGGAAATCAGGCCCCAGGATCGTGACTGCCTGTAACTCGCCGCCCCCGCTTCACCGCATTCCACCTTATTTCAGTCGATTTCAGACGGGGGTTTACCAGAGTGAAGCCGGCCTGCCGCGACGCAGCATGGGGAACGTTCGTCGCCCCGCCCCCGTTGCGGATTGTCGCTATTGAGGGCCGCCCGCTTACCCCTGCCGATCCGAAAAGACCGAAAATAGCGTCAACGAATACTCAACTTTGCTGCGTCACGCAGCAGGCAGGTGCAACATGAAAAAATGGCTCATCGCAGGGGCAGGTGTCGCGGGTCTGCTGATCTCCAGCGTCGCGTTGGCCCGGGTGGATGTCGGCATCTCGATCGGCGTGCCCGGGGTGGTATACCCGGCTCCGGTCTACGCCGCGCCCGCGCCCGTCTACGTGGCGCCGGCGCCGGTCTACGCCCCGCCGCCCCCCGTCTACTACCGTCCGGCGCCCGTCTATGTGGCGCCCCCCGTGGTCTATCCGGCCCCTGTCTATATCCGCGGCGGCGGCTACTGGGGCCCGCGCGGCCACTGGCGCGGCCCCGATCGCGGCTACTATCACGGCCGCGGCGGCTGGCATCGTTGATGCCGCCGGGCTCCCAGCCCACCGCAATAAATACAAAGGCCACTCTTGCGAGTGGCCTTTTTTCCACAGGGTAATTTCCGGTACCCCACGGAAGGCACGTCAGGCGACAGGGGCCTGGACGGGTTTGCCCGCCGTGACGGCGGGCGGCTGCTGCGGCACCGCGACGGGCTTGCCTGCGGCCCAACGCGGCGCTTCCTGAACAAGATCGATCCAACGACGCGGAGCACTCGACGCCCGCCACCAACCATTATGCGGACGCATGCGCAAACTCCGGTTCACCGTTGAAACGAACGCCGTTTATTTCTTCAAACAATTGCCGGCTTTCCTGTTCCGCTTCGTGCAAGCTGTTGAACGGCGCCTGTCCGGGCACCGTCCAGCATTTTTCCGGCGCGGTTCCGCCTACCCGGCGGGTCCATATCTGCACACGGTAGCCCTGCTCGTCATCTTGAGCCACAGAGCATCTCACACGAAAATCTCCAATCATTCTTGAAGTCATGGACAACTCCTTGTTATTTATGTGAATGAAGCGCGTTGAACGCAGGTGTATTGTGCCGAACTATCCGGCCCTTTTATTGAAAATACACAATTGCTCACATCAAAATCAAGTACTGGCGTCGCCAACATAATCCATCGAGACGACAGGAATATGTCTCGATCATAAATAGGCCGCGTTTTCCGCCCCATCCACCATGTGGCCGACTTGCATCCTCAGCAAGCGGCGTGCCCACGCCGAGCGGCAATAAAAAACGGAGCCCGCGGGCTCCGTTTTTTTATTGCCGGATCGCTCAGCCGGGCGTCAGGGCTTCAATACCGTCAGGCCGCCCATGTAAGGTTGCAGCGCCTGCGGAACCACGATGCTGCCGTCGGCCTGCTGGTGGTTTTCCAGCACCGCCACCAGGGCACGGCCCACGGCCAGGCCGGAGCCGTTCAGGGTATGCACGTATTCCGGCTTGCCCTGCGCGTTGCGGAAACGCGCCTGCATGCGGCGGGCCTGGAACGTTTCGCAGTTGGACACCGACGAGATCTCGCGCCAGGTGTTCTGCGCCGGCAGCCAGACCTCCAGGTCGTAGGTCTTGGCCGAGCCGAAACCCATGTCGCCGGTGCACAGCAGCATCACGCGGTACGGCAGCCCCAGCAATTGCAGCACGCGCTCGGCGTGGCCGACCATGTCCTCCAGCGCTTCGTAGGATTGGTCGGGCTGCGTGACCTGCACCATTTCAACCTTGTCGAACTGGTGCTGGCGGATCATGCCGCGCGTGTCGCGGCCGCCGCTGCCCGCTTCGGAACGGAAGCACGGCGTGTGGGCGGTAAGCTTGAGCGGCAGGTCGGCGGCCGCCTGGATGGTGTCGCGCACCACGCTGGTCAGGGTGATTTCCGAGGTGGAGATCAGGTACTGGTCTTCGCGCACGAACGGCTTGCCGTGCTCGTCGACCTTGGGGTCGTCGTCGCCGCCGCCCTTGGACACGGCGAACATGTCATCCTTGAACTTGGGCAGTTGGCCGGTACCGTACAGCGTCGAGGCGTTGACGATATACGGCGTGTAGCACTCGGTGTAGCCGTGCGTGCCGGTCTGCAGGTCGAGCATGAACTGCGCCAGCGCGCGGTGCAGGCGGGCGATGGGACCGCGCATGAACGAGAAACGCGCGCCCGACAGCTTGGCGGCGGTGTCGAAATCCAGGCCCAGCGGTTCGCCCAGCGCGACGTGGTCGCGGGGCTCGAACGGCAGCGCGGGCGGGTTGCCATCGGCGCCCGCGGCGGCCGGCAGCCAGCGGCGCACTTCGACGTTGTCGTCGGCGGATTCGCCCAGCGGCACGCTGGCGTGCGGCAGGTTCGGCACCGACATGAGCAGCTCGTTGAGCGGCTGCTGCAGGGCGGCCAGCTCTTCTTCCAGTTGCTTCAGGCGCTCGGGCACGGCCTGCGATTCGGCCATGACGGCGCTCGCGTCCTCGCCCTTGGCCTTGAGCTGACCGATCTGCTTGGCCAGCGCGTTGCGGCGGGCTTGCAGGGATTCGGTTTCGGTCTGGACCGCCTTGCGGCGAGACTCCAGCTCGTTGAACCGTTCCGTGTCGAAGGACACGCCACGGCTCTTGAGGCGGTCTACGACGGTTTGCAGGTCTTTGCGCAGCAGTATCGGGTCTAGCATGGTGATGTCGGTGAGATTGCGGGAAGCAACGGGCGGCGCCCGTTACCGTTTCTTGGCGCGTTCCTGCGCGTCCAGCTCGCGCAGGAATGCCAACTTCTGCTGGATTTTAGCCTCCAGGCCGCGATCGGTCGGCCGGTAGAAGGAAGGCTTGAGCCCATCGGGGAAATATTGCTCGTCCGCGGCGTAGCCATGCGGCTCGTCGTGGGCGTAGCGGTAGGCCTTGCCGTGCCCCAGTTGCTTCATCAGCTTGGTGGGCGCATTGCGCAGGTGGATCGGGACCGGCGCGCTGCCGTGCTCGGCGGCGAACTTGCGCGCCTGGTTGTAGGCGTTGTAGACGGCGTTGGACTTGGCCGCGCAGGCCATGTAGACCACCGCCTGGGCCAGCGCCAGCTCGCCCTCGGGCGAACCCAGCCGTTCATAGATGTCGGCGCCGTTGACCGCCAGGTCGGTGGCGCGCGGGTCGGCCAGGCCGATGTCCTCGACCGCCATGCGCACCAGCCGGCGCGACAGGTATTTGGGATCGGCGCCGCCGTCGATCATGCGGCAGAACCAGTACAGCGCGGCGTCGGGGTTGGAGCCGCGCACCGATTTGTGCAGCGCGCTGATCTGGTCGTAGAAGGCGTCGCCGCCCTTGTCGAAGCGTCGCAGGTTCTGCGACAGCGAGATCTCGAGCCAGGCCGCGTCGACCGTGTCGCGGCCGGCGGCCTGCGCCGATTCGGCCACCACCTCGACCGCGCTGATCAGGCGGCGCGCGTCGCCGTCGGCCCAGGCCGCCAACTGTTCGCGCGCGTCGGCGTCGATGTGGATGCGCGCGCCCTCTTCGTGGCCGTCGTTGAACGCCGTGATGGCGCGGTCGACCAGTTGCTGCAGTTCCTCGGGCGTGAGCGATTGCAGCACGTAGACGCGGGCGCGCGACAGCAGCGCCGAATTGACCTCGAACGAGGGGTTCTCGGTGGTGGCGCCGATGAAGGTGAACAGGCCGCTTTCGACGTAGGGCAGGAACGCGTCCTGCTGCGCCTTGTTGAAGCGGTGCACCTCGTCGACGAACAGGATGGTGCGGCGGCCCTGGCCCTGCGCCACCTGCGCCACGGTGACGGCGTCGCGGATGTCCTTGACGCCGCCCAGCACGGCGGAAATGGCGATGAACTGGGCATCGAAACCGTCGGCCATCAGGCGCGCCAGCGTGGTCTTGCCCACGCCCGGCGGGCCCCAGAAGATCATGGAGTGCGGGCGGCCCGACTCGAAGGCCACGCGCAGCGGCTTGTCCGGCCCCAGCAGGTGCGACTGGCCGACGACGTCGGCCAGCGTTCGCGGGCGCAGGCGTTCGGCCAGGGGCACGTAAGGCCGATGGGCGGGATCGGCCGCGAAGAGATCGTTGCTCATTGGCAGCAGATGGGGGAAGACGGCAAGGAAATCAAGCCAGTATTACAACATGTCCGGCCGCCCCGCGCCCCGGGCGGCACGGCCGGGAACCCGCGTGCGGCGGCCCACCCGGCAGCCCCGCGAGAAACCGTCGCTTCAGGCCAGTTCCGGGGTCCCGAAGCGGCGGTTGGCCAGCACCGGCAGCACCTTGCGGGCATGCGCCAGGCGCTCGGGATCGATGTCGGCGAACACCAGCGCCGGGGCCTCGCCGGCCTGGGCAGTGACCACGCCCAGCGGATCCACCACCATGCTGCAGCCGATATTGCGTTCGCCGCACTCGCCGGTGGCGGCGACGTAGCAGGTGTTTTCCAGCGCGCGCGCCGTCACCAGCACTTCCCAGTGCTTTTCCTTCAACGGGCCGCGCACCCAGGCCGCCGGCAGCGCCAGCAGGTCGGCGCCGTCCAGCGCCAGGCGCCGGGCCAGTTCCGGGAAGCGCACGTCGTAGCAGGTCATGAGGCCGACCTTCAGCCCACCGATCTCCAGCAGCGGCGGAATGTCGTTGCCGGGCGTGACGTTGGTCGATTCCTTCATGGTGAAGGCGTCGTACAGGTGCAGCTTGCGATACTGCGACACGATGCGGCCGTCCTGCAGCGTGACCAGCGTGTTCCAGACCCGGCCGTCGCCGGTCGGGACGTGCACGCACATCATGGTGGCCAGCGAGGAGCCGCGGCTGGCCTCGAGCAGCCGCGTCATGAAGGGGCCATCCAGCGGCTGGGCGGCCTTCAGCACGATCTGCGGATCGGTGATGTCACGCGCCAGGATGCCCTCGGGAAGCACCAGCAGGCCGGCCCCGCCATCCCGGGCGCGCGCCATGAGATCGACGCACACCTGGGCGTTTTCTTCCCAGACGCGGCTGACGGCGAACTGGCCCAAAGCGACTTTCAGCATGAATCTTCCTTGTTGGGGGGCGGCAAACAGGCATCGCCGCGGATTTCCTATTGTCGCGCCAATGGCCGCGAGAGTGCAGCCGCCTGTCGGTTCGCCTGGCCGGCGCCTGCCGGCGTCTGCCATGGCGGTCGCCAACTACGGGTAACTCCCAACTGCCGCTTGTAAATTTCTTTCAGGATAATTGAAAAAAACGGATTTACCGTAAATATTTTCCATAGAAGAATCGCGCCATGCCTCATTCCTCCACCACCGCAGCTCCCCTGGACGTCAACGGCAAGGGCCTGGGCGCGTTTCCCGCCGCCTGTACCAACGCCGGCGTGGCGGCGCTGAACTGGAACCTGCTGGCCGAGGACGTCAGCCTGCCGGTGGCGGTGTTGTACGAGGCCCGGGTGCGGCACAACCTGCAATGGATGCAGCGCTTCATGGAAGCCTACCGCGTCAAATTGGCGCCGCACGGCAAGACCACCATGAGCCCCGCGCTGTTCCAGCGCCAGATCGACAACGGCGCCTGGGGCATCACCCTGGCGACCGCGCCGCAGGTGGCGGCCGCCTATAACCACGGCATCCGCCGGGTGCTGATGGCCAACCAGTTGGTGGGCCGCGCCAACATGGCCTTGATCGCCAAGCTGCTGCGCGATCCGGCGTTCACCTATTTCTGCATCGTCGACTCAGCCGCCAACGCCGCCCAGTTGGGCCGCTATTTCGGCGAGCAGGGCCTGGTGCTGCCGGTCCTGATCGAACTGGGCCCGAAGGGCGGGCGCACCGGCGTGCGCGATGACGCGCAATTGCAGTCCGTGGTCGAGGAAATCGGCCGCTGGCCCGGGCTGGCGCTGGCCGGCATCGAAGTCTACGAAGGCGTGCTGCAGGAGGAAACCGCGATCCGCGCCTTCCTGCGCCGCGCCACCGACGCGCTGCGCGGCCTGGCGACCGCCGGCCGCCTGCGCAAGAACGGCCCCGCCCTGATCTCCGGCGCCGGCTCGGCCTGGTTCGACGTGGTGGCCGAGGAATTCTCGCAACTGGATATCGGCGCGCCGCTGGAAGTCGTGCTGCGCCCCGGCTGCTACCTGTCGCACGACGTCGGCGTCTACCGCTCGGCCGCCGAGCGCATCAATGCCAACAATCCCGTCGCCCACAAGATGGAGCCGGGATTGCAGCCGGCGCTGCAGGTCTGGGCCTACGTGCAGTCGCTGCCCGAGCCTGGCCGCGCCATCGTGGCCATGGGCAAGCGCGACGCCGCCTTCGACGCCGGCCTGCCGACGCCTTCGCTGCATTTCCGTCCCGGGCAAAACGCGCCCGGCGCCGCGCCGTCCCAATGGAAGCTCACCGCCATGATGGACCAGCACGCGTTCATGCAGATCGGCGAGAACGACGACATCCAGGTTGGCGACATGATCGCCTTCGACATCTCCCATCCCTGCCTGACGTTCGACAAGTGGCGCCAGGTCCTGCTGGTGGACGAGCAGTACCGCGTCATCGACGTCGCGGACACCTTTTTCTGAGCCTTTGCGCGCGGCGCGGCCGCGCGCTCCGTTGCGCTACCGACAAGCCCCGCGCCCGGGGGGCAAGAACGAACTCGGGCATCCGGCGCCTTACCGGCCTTTCACTGAATCACGCGACAACCTGTTTTTGACCCTCTGGAGAGAGAATCATGAACTTCCGCACCTCCTCCCGGCAAGGCGGTGGGCTGAAAAGCCTGCTCGTGGCCGGCGCAATTGGCTTGACCGCATTGTCGTCCCCCGCCCTCTGTGCCACGCCGGTCAAGGGAGGCACGATTTCCGTCGCCACCATCGGCGAGCCGCCCACGCTCGACCCGATGAGCAGCACCGCCGACCTGGTCGGCATCCTGACGCAGCACTTCTTCGAAACGCTGTACACCTTCGACGCCAAGTGGAACCTGACGCCGCTGCTGGCCGACAAGATGCCCGAGGTGACGCCGGACGGCCTGGTCTACACCATCGCGCTGCGCCAGGGCATCACCTTCCATGACGGCTCCAAGATGGATTCGTCGGACGTGCTGGCCTCGCTCAAGCGCTGGACCGAGACCGCCACGCGCGGCAAGATGGCCGCCAAGGTCATCGCCAACATCGAGGCGCCCGACGCCAACACCATCCGCATCACGCTCAAGCAGCCCTACGCCCCCTTGACCGCGCTGCTGGCCATGAACAATGCCGCCGCCGTGATCATGCCCAAGGGGAAGATCGCCCCGGTGCTGACCGAGATCGTCGGCACCGGCCCCTACCAGCTCAAGGCGCGCGTGCCGGACCAGTACATCCAACTGACCCGCTTCGAGGGCTACAAGCAGCGCGAAGGCGAGCCCGACGGCTACGGCGGCGCCCGCAAGCAATACCTGGACGAGATCCGCTTCGTGCCGGTCGCCAACGCCAACACCCGTTCCGAAGCCGCCGCCGCGGGCCAGTTCGACTACGTCGACTCGCTGCCGGTGGAAGCGCTGGACAAGCTCAAGGGCGGCCGCTCCGACCCGATCATGCTCAAGCCCTTCGGCTGGCCGCGCCTGGTGCTCAACACCAAGCAGGGCATCATGTCCAACCTGGCGGTGCGCCAGGCGGTGCAACTGGCGCTGAACGAAGAGGACATGCTGTTCGCGGCGTTCGGCAACAAGGACTTCTACAAGCTCAACGGCGACCTGTATCCGGAAGGCTACCCGTGGGCCACGTCGCTGGGCGGCAAGGTCTACAACAAGGGCGACGCCGCCGCGGCCAAGAAGCTGCTGGACAGCGCCAACGTAGCCGACAAGAAGGTCCGCATCCTGACCAGCCAGCAGTACGAGTTCCACTACAAGATGGCGCTGGTGGCCGCGGAATACCTCAAGGCCGCCGGCTTCACCGTCGACATGCAGGTGGTCGACTGGGCCACGCTGACGCAGCGCCGCCAGGACCCGGCCGTGTGGGACATCTTCATCACCCACAGCGTGTTCCTGCCCGAACCCGCGTTGATCGACTTCCCGTCCAAGGACGCGCCGGGCTGGTGGGACACGCCGCGCCGCGCGCAGGTGATGGATGCCTTCAACCAGGCCCGCACCCAGGAAGAACGCGTCAAGCGCTGGGCCGACGTGCAGCAGGCCGTGTATGACGAAGTGCCGTTCGTGAAGGTCGGCGACTTCAATGCGCAGGCGGCCCGTTCGCCGTCGCTGCAAGGCGTCAAGCCGGCGCCGTGGCCGTTCTTCTGGAACGCCTGGAAAGCGCAGAAGTAAGCCAGGCCGCGGGGCGGTCCGCTCAGGGCCCGCCCCGCCTGAACCACAGCGCCGGCATCGGCGCGCCGATCCTTAGGATGCCACTGTGTTGCGTTATCTCTTGAACCGGCTGGTCGGGCTGGTGGCCGTGATGTTCATCGTCGCGACCATCGTGTTCGTCATCATCCGCGTCACGCCCGGCAACCCGGCCGCCGTGATGCTCGGCCCCCAGGCCAGCCAGGCCGACATCGCCGCGCTGGAGCACCAGTTGGGGCTCGACCAGCCGCTGGCGGTGCAGTACGTGTCGTGGCTGGGCAAGCTGGTCCAGGGCGACCTGGGCCAATCCATCTTCATGAACAAGCCGGTGCTGGCGGCCTTGGCCGACCGCGCCGAACCGACCCTGCTGCTGACGCTGATGTCGCTGTGCATCGCCACGCTGATCGCATTGCCGGTCGGCATCCTGTCGGCGGTCAAGCGCGGCACCACGCTGGACCAGTCGGTGCTGTCGTTCTCGATGTTCACCTCCAGCGTGCCGAGCTTCTGGCTCGGGCTGCTGCTGATGCAGGTGTTCTCGGTCAAGCTGGGCTGGCTGCCAGTGTCGGGTTACGGCGGCCCGGACGCCTCGTTCGCGACGCGGCTGTCGCACCTGGTGCTGCCGGCGGTGGTGCTGGGGCTGGTGAACTCGGCGCTGATCACCCGCTTCATCCGCGCCAGCATGCTGGACGTGCTGCGCGACGACTACGTGCGCACCGCCCGCGCCAAGGGCCTGCCGGAAAGCCGCGTGATCCTCAAGCACGCCGTGCGCAATGCGTTGATACCGATCCTGACGGTGCTGGGCCTGACCACCGCCCTGCTGATCAGCGGCGCCGTCGTCACCGAGACCGTGTTCGGCCTGCCCGGCGTGGGCAGCCTGGTGGTGTCGGCCGTGCTGCGCCGCGACTATCCCGTCATCCAGGGCGCGCTGCTGATCATCGCGGCCATCTACGTGCTGATCAACCTGTTCATCGATCTGCTGTACCTGCTGGTCGATCCGCGCGTCCGTTATTGATGATGAACCCACCCACGACCCGCCTTCGGCGCCTCCCCCTCACAGGGGCGCCATGGGCGGCCCGGCAAAGCCGGCTCCGCGGTGGCCCCGCTTGGAAGTGTTGCGAACGAAACGACCGAAATGACTAGTCCAACTACCGTTAACGCCGGCGCGGACCGCTGGCAGGTGCTGCGCCTGCTGGTGGCCCGCAAGACCGTGCTGATCAGCCTGCTCGTGCTGATCGTGCTGGTGGCCGCGGCGCTGCTGGCGCCGTGGGTCAGCCCCTACGACCCGTTCAAGCTGTCCATCATGAACCGCCTCAAGGCACCCGGCGCCGCGCACTGGTTCGGCACCGACGACTTTGGCCGCGACGTGTTCAGCCGCGTCATCTACGGCGGCCGGCTGTCGCTGATGGTGGGATTCTCGGTGGTGATCCTGTCCAGCGTGCTGGGCATCGCGCTGGGCCTGATCGCCGGCTTCTTCCGCTCGGCCGACAAGTTCGTGTCGCGCCTGATCGACGCCATGATGGCGTTTCCCGACATCCTGCTGGCGATCTCGCTGGTGGCCGCGCTGGGACCGTCGCTGGTGAACGTGGTGATCGCGCTGGGCATCGTCTACACGCCGCGCCTGGCCCGCATCGTGCGCGCCTCGACGCTGGTGATCCGCGAGCTGCCGTTCGTCGAGGCCGCCCGCGCGCTGGGCGTGTCGACCTGGCGCATCGTCACCGTGCACGTGCTGCGCAACCTGCTGTCGCCCATTCTGGTGCAAGGCACCTTCATCTTCGCCTACGCGATCCTGGCCGAAGCCGGCCTGTCGTTCCTGGGCGTGGGCGTCTCGCCCGACATCCCCACCTGGGGCACCATGATCAACGCCGGCCAGCAGTACATGGGCTCGGCCGACTGGATCATGATCTTCCCCGGCATCGCCATCGTCCTGTCGGTGCTGTCGCTGCAACTGGTCGGCGACGGCCTGCGCGACGTGCTCGATCCGCGCCTGCGCAAGGAGCTGTAATCATGACCGCAAGCACCCGAGACATCGTGCTGTCGGTGGAAGGCCTGAAGACCTGGTTCCACAGCCGCGACGGCGTCGCCAAATCGGTGGACGGGGTCACCTTCGACCTGGCCCGCGGCGAAACGCTGGCCATCGTCGGCGAATCCGGCTCCGGCAAATCCGTCACCAGCCTGTCCATCATGGGCCTGCTGCCCAAGCCGGCCGGCCGCATCGAAGCGGGCCAGATCCGCTTTCGCGACCGCCGCGGCCAGGAACACGACCTGGCCCACGCCTCGCCGGCCACGCTGCGCCGCATCCGCGGCGCCGAGATCGCCATGATCTTCCAGGAGCCGATGACCAGCCTGAACCCGCTGTACACGGTGGGCGACCAGATCGCCGAAGCCGTGCTGCAGCACGAAGGCGGATCGCGAGCGGCAGCCATGAAGCGCGCCCGCGACATGCTCGACCGCGTCGAGATCCCGGCGGCCGACCGGCGCGTCAACGAATACCCGCACCAGATGTCGGGCGGCATGCGCCAGCGCGTCATGATCGCCCTGGCGCTGGCCTGCAACCCGGCTGTGCTGATCGCCGACGAGCCCACCACCGCGCTGGACGTGACGGTGCAGGCCCAGATCCTGGACCTGCTGCGCCGACTGCAGGCCGAGATGAACATGAGCATCCTGTTCATCACCCACAACCTGGGCGTGGTGGCCGAGATCGCGCATCGCGTGGCGGTGATGTACGCCGGCCGCGTGGTCGAGGACGCCGGCGTCTACGACCTGTTCGAAAAGCCCACCCATCCGTACACGCGAGGCCTGCTGTCCTGTCTGCCGACCGCCGCGCTGCTGGCCTCGGGCGAGCGCCTGCGCGCCATCCCGGGCAACGTGCCGAGCGTGCTGTCGCTGCCGGCCGGCTGCACCTTCGCGCCGCGCTGCGCGCTGGCCGACGACAACTGCCGTCGCGACGTGCCCGAACTGGTGGCGGTGCAGGACCAGCACCGCGCCCGCTGCATCAAGGTGACCCCGCTATGACCGCAAGCCCCCAACCCGCGCGCGCCGCCGAACCGCTGGTGCGCATCGAGGACCTGAAGGTCCACTTCCCGACCTCGCAGGCGCGCAACGCGCCGGTGGTGCGGGCGGTGGACGGCGTCAGCTTCGACGTGCCGCGCAACACCATCGTCGGCCTGGTGGGCGAGTCCGGCTCCGGCAAGACCACCACCGGCCGCGCCCTGCTGCGCCTGTTCGCGCCCACCGCGGGCCGCCTGCTGTTCGACGGCCAGGACATCACCAGGCTGTCCGAGAAAGAGATGCTGCCGTGGCGCCGCCGCATGCAGATCGTGTTCCAGGACCCCTATGCCAGCCTCAACCCGCGCATGACGGTGGCCGAGATCCTGGGCGAAGCGCTCGACACCCATCGACTCGCGCAGCACCGCCGCGCGGCCCGCATCGGCGAACTGCTCGAACGCGTCGGCCTGAACGCCGACCACAGCCGCCGTTATCCGCACGAGTTCTCCGGCGGCCAGCGCCAGCGCATCGGCATCGCCCGCGCCCTGGCGGTCGAGCCCGACTTCATCGTGGCCGACGAACCGGTGTCGGCGCTGGACGTGTCGGTGCAGGCGCAGGTGCTGAACCTGCTGCAGGACCTGCAGCGCGACCTGGGGCTGACCATGCTGTTCGTGGCGCACGACCTGGCCGTGGTCGACTACCTGTGCGACGAGGTGGTGGTGATGTACCTGGGCCGCGTCATGGAACGCGGCCCGACCAGCGAGGTCTACGCGCGGCCGCGCCATCCCTATACCCGCGCGCTGCTGTCGGCCGCGCCGGTGCCGGATCCGCGCGCGCCGCGTTCGCGTATCCTGCTCAAGGGCGACATTCCCAGCCCGGTCAACCCGCCGTCGGGTTGCGTCTTCCGCACCCGCTGCCCGCACGCCATCGATGCCTGCGCCACGACCGAGGCGCGCGACGTCAACGTCGGACCGGGCCACTTCGCGGCCTGTTCGCGCCTCGGCGACGCCGAACTGGCCGCGTAGCGCCTCGCCCGCCCCGACCCAGGAACACCACATGAACATCATCCGCGACATCGTCTTCCAGATCCGCAGCCGCCGGGACGACCTGAGCGTGACCGAGCGCAAGGTCGCCGACGCCATCCTGGACAACATCATCTGGAGCGCCAGCGCCACCGTGGACCAACTGGCGGCCAAGGCCGGCGTCAGCATCGCCACCATCTCGCGCTTCGCCCGCACCGTGGGCTGCGACGACACCCGCGACCTGAAGATGAAGCTGGCGCAGGCCAGCACCGTGGGCAGCCGCTTCCTGGACCAGAGCACGCCGGCCGAGGAAAGCACGTTCTACGCGCGTATCTATGCCGACATCGAAAGCACCCTGCGCGCCCACCTGCCGACCTTCACCGAGCCGCTGTTCGAGGCCGCCGCCGCCATCGTCGACGGCGCCCGCATGGTCTACGTGTTCGGCATGGGCGGCGCCTCTGCCGTGCTGGCGCAGGAAGTGCAGTCGCGCCTGGTGCGACTGGGCTACCCGATCGCGGTGTACAGCGACGCCGTGCTGCTGCGCATGGTGGCCGCCACGCTCGACGAGCGCGACGCCGTGGTGATCCTGTCGGCCTCCGGCCTGACGCCCGAAATCGTCGGCGCGGCGCGCATCGTCAAGCAGTACCGCGCCCGCATCGTCGCCGTCACCGACGCCACCTCGGAGCTGGCCAAGCTGGCCGACGTGGTACTGCCGATCCGCACCGACGAAACCGACTTCATCTACAAGCCCTCGGCCTCGCGCTACGCCATGATGCTGGCGATCGACCTGCTGTCGACCGAGCTGGCCATGCTGAACCAGGAAGAAAACCGCGAACGCCTGCGCCGCATCAAGCTGGCGCTGGACGAACATCGCGGCGGCCCCAACCGGCTGCCGCTGGGCGATTGAATTTGGAAACCAAGATGTACGACACCCTCATCGGCAATGTCCGCGTGCTCGACGGCTCGGGCGGCGCCGAATACACCGCCGACGTGGCGCTGGCCGGCGGCCGCATCGCGGCCATCGGCGACCTGTCCGGCCGGCCGGCGGCGCAGATCATCAACGGCGCCGGCCTGGCGCTCGCGCCCGGCTTCATCGACGTCCACACCCACGACGACACCAACGTCATCCGCACGCCCGGCATGCTGCCCAAGCTGTCCCAGGGCGTGACCACGGTGGTGGTGGGCAACTGCGGCATCAGCGCCTCGCCGGTCTCGCTGCGTGGCGAGCCGCCCGACCCGATGAATCTGCTGGGCCAGCGCGAAGACTTCGCCTACCCGACCTTCGCCGACTACACCCGCGCCATCGAGGCCGCGCAGCCCGCCGTGAACGTCGCCGCGCTGGTCGGCCACACGGCCCTGCGCAACAACCACATGGACCGTCTCGACCGCAGCGCCACGCGCAACGAAGTGATGGCCATGCGCGACCAGTTGCGCGAAGCCCTGGCGCACGGCGCCATCGGCCTGAGCACCGGCCTGGCCTACGGCTCGGCGATCGAGGCCGACACCGCCGAGGTCAAGCTGCTGGCCGAAGTCCTGGACGAATTCGGCGCGCTCTACACCACGCACCTGCGCTCGGAATTCGCCGCCATCCTGGAAGCCATGCAGGAAGCCTTCGACATCGCCCTGCACGCCCGCGTGCCGGTGGTGGTGTCGCACCTGAAATGCGCGGGCGCCGGCAACTGGGGCCGCACCAAGGAAGTGCTGTTCAAGCTGGAGAACGCCGGCCGCATGCAGCACGTGGGCTGCGACTGCTATCCCTACTCGGCCAGCTCGTCCACGCTCGACCTCAAGCAGGTCACCGACGAATTCGACATCGACATCACCTGGTCGGTGCCACACCCCGAACAGGCCCGCCGCAAACTGTCCGCCATCGCCACCGACTGGAACGTGACGCTGCTGGAAGCGGCGAAACGCCTGCAACCGGCCGGCGCCGTCTACCACAACATGCACGAGGACGACGTGCGCCGCGTGCTGTCGAACCGGCTCACCATGGTCGGCTCCGACGGCTTGCCCAACGACCCCATGCCGCACCCGCGCCTGTGGGGCGCCTTCCCGCGCGTGCTGGGCCACTACAGCCGCGACGTCGGCCTGTTCCCGCTGCCCGAAGCCGTTCACAAGATGACCGGCCTGTCCGCCGCCCGCTTCGGCCTGGCCGAACGCGGCCTGGTGCGCGAAGGCTTTCACGCCGACCTGGTGCTGTTCAACCCCGCCACCGTTATCGACCGCGCCACCTTCGCCGCCCCCGTCCAGACCGCCGCCGGCATCGAGGCCGTCTGGGTCAACGGCGTCCTGTCCTACCGCCACGGCCAACCCACAGGCGACCGCGCCGGCCGCTGGCTGCCCCGCAACGGCGACCTGCGCGCCAGCTTCGCCGCCTCAACCCCCGCCCTTCAGGAGCCCTGACATGAGCAGCACCACCCCCACCCCCGACAACAACGGCATCACCCGCTACGGCGTCGCCGGCGGCACCGGCCAAGGCGGCTCCCACATGCCCTTCGCCCGCGCCGTCGCCGCCGACGGCTGGCTCTACGTCTCGGGCCAGGTCCCGATGGAAAACGGCGAAGTCATCGAAGGCGGCACCGTCGCCCAGTCGCGCAAGGCCATCCAGCAGGTCCTCGCCATCCTCAAGGAAGCCGGCTACGGCCCCGAACACGTCGTGCGCTGCGGCGTCTGGCTCGACGACGCCCGCGACTTCCCCTCGTTCAACAAGGTCTTCAAGGAATACTTCGGCGACAATCCCCCCGCCCGCGCCTGCGTGCAGTCGCCGCTGATGGTGGATGCGAAAGTAGAAATTGATTGTGTGGCGTACAAACGCCCCCACGCCGCGCTCACTGCGTGAGCTAGCTGCCCCCCAAGGGGGCTGCCCGGCCTTCGGACGGCCGGGCGGCCGGGCGCCCCTCCTGGCCCAAGCCATCCGCTGCGCGCCTCAAGTACACCGCCCACACCGCGCCGCAAGCGCGCAGCGATCAACATCACGACGCAAGCCACCACGTATGCAAAAAACGGCCGCCCGCGCGGCCGTTTTTTGCGGGCAACGCAACCCTCTCCCATGCCCCCCGAGGTCCAGCAGCGCGTCATTTCTCGAAACTGGTAGCCCGGCGCGGGGCGCGCAGGCGGTGAGCGCGCCGTCGATGCGCCCGACGGAATCTGAAGGGAAGGCCGAAGGCCTGGACGAAGATGAGGACGGGGAAGTCCGGAGCGAACGCTCCGGACCGCAATCGTTGGCGCGCTCACCGCCTGCGCGCCCCGTGACGGGCGGCCTACGAAGCAACCACTGCACCAACCAAGAAAGAAATACTCAAGAACTCAAAGGCAAGTCAGCACAGACGCCGCAGGACTCCCTACATCTTGACGACATCCACGCCCTTAGGCGCCACAAACCGAAACTCCCCCTCCCCAAGCTTGGGATTAGGAACGATCCCGGAAAGATCCACCCGCGTCGTCTGCCCGAACGAATCCAGCAGCTCCACCCGCACCGGCAGATTGTCCTTCATCCCGATATCGACGCGCGAAAACCCCGCATCCGCCGTGCGCGGCTTCGCCCGCAGCCAATCGATGCCATCCTTGGACGGCAGCGCCGACACATCGAACGACTGCTCCAGCGATCCCGAACCGAACAGAATCGCCGCCGGCGACGTCCCGATGGCCGCATCCACCTTGCGCTCGGTCACCTGCGCCAGATCCGGATCGAACTGGAACACCTGCTTGCCGTCGGAAATCACCAACTGTTCATAGGGCTTCTGCACCGACCACTTGAACTTGCCCGGCCGCTGGAACGAGAACACGCCCGTCTGCGCCGGCTGCGTGCGCCCCTGCGTATTGACGGTGTATTGGGAAAACGCGCCCGTCGCCGCCGTCACCGACCCCACGAACGCGCGCAACTGTTCCTGCGCGCTGGCGGCCATCGCCGCGGCCGGCGTCAACGCCGGGACCAGGCAGAAGACCAGGCCGGCGGCCAGGCCACGAAACGTCTTCATCATGCTTCCTCTCGAGCGGCGGCGGGCACCAGGATCTCCCGGTTGCCATTGGACTGCATCGCCGACACGATACCCGATTGCTCCATCTGTTCCAGTAACCGCGCCGCACGGTTGTAACCAATGCGCAGATGGCGCTGCACCAGCGAGATCGAGGCGCGGCGATGCTTGAGCACCACCTCGCAGGCCTGGTCGTACATCGGGTCCGACTCGGCGTCGCCGCCGATGCCGGTGACGCTGCTGGCGCCTTCGCCGCCGTCACCGTCCAGCCCGCCTTCCAGCAGGCCCTCGACATAATTCGGCTCGCCCTGCGCCTTCAGGCTTTCGACCACGCGGTGCACTTCATCGTCGCTGACGAAGGCGCCGTGCACACGCACCGGCAGACCGGTGCCCGGCGGCATGTAGAGCATGTCGCCCTGGCCCAGCAGGGTCTCCGCGCCCATCTGGTCGAGAATGGTGCGCGAGTCGATCTTGGACGACACCTGGAACGCGATGCGGGTCGGAATGTTGGCCTTGATCAGCCCGGTGATGACATCCACGCTGGGACGCTGCGTCGCCAGGATCAGGTGGATGCCGGCCGCGCGCGCCTTCTGCGCCAGGCGGGCGATCAGTTCTTCGATCTTCTTGCCCACCACCATCATCAGGTCGGCCAGCTCGTCGATGACCACCACGATGGTGGGCAGCGGCGACAGCGGCTCGGGCTGGTCGGGCGTCAGCGAGAACGGATTCGGGATCGGCTCCTCGCGCTTGATCGCGTCGCGGATCTTGGTGTTGTAGCCGGCCAGGTTGCGCACGCCCATCTTGCTCATCAGGCGGTAGCGCTTCTCCATTTCGCCGACGCACCAGTTCAGCGCGTTGGCGGCATGGCGCATGTCCGTGACCACCGGCGCCAGCAGGTGCGGAATGCCTTCGTAGACGCTCATTTCGAGCATCTTCGGGTCGATCAGGATCAGGCGGGTGTGCGAGGCGTCGGCCTTGTACAGCAGCGACAGGATCATGGCGTTGATCCCGACCGACTTGCCCGACCCGGTGGTGCCCGCCACCAGCAGGTGCGGCATCTTGGCCAGGTCGGCCACCACCGGATTGCCGGCGATGTCCTTGCCCAGCGCCATGGTCACCACCGAATGGCTGGCGTGGTAGGTCTGCGAGCCCAGGATCTCGGACAGCTTGACCACCTGGCGACGCGGGTTGGGCAGTTCCAGGCCCATCAGGTTCTTGCCCGGAATGGTTTCCACCACCCGGATGCTGACCAGGCTGAGCGCGCGCGCCAGGTCCTTGGCCAGGTTGACGATCTGGCTGCCCTTGACGCCGGTGGCCGGCTCGATTTCGTAACGCGTGATGACCGGACCGGCCTGCGCCGCCACCACGGTGACGGACACGCCGAAGTCGGCCAGTTTCTTTTCGATCAGGCGCGAAGTGAACTCGATGGTCTCGGCCGACACGGTTTCCTGGTTGGCCAGCGGCGGATCCAGCAGGCTGATGGCCGGCAGGTCGCCCTCGCCGCCCGGCGGCGGCGCGAAGAACAGCGACTGCTGCTTTTCCTTCTCGACGCGCTCGGACTTGGGCACCACGGTGATCGCCGGCTCGATGCGCACCGGTTGTTCGTGCACCAGCTTTTCCTGCTTGGCCACCACCTGCTCGGTGCGCACGGCCTTGGCCACCTCGCCGACCTTGCGGTCTTCGCGCGCGGCGTAGGAATTGCGCACCCGACGCACCAGGCCTTCGATCCAGGTGCCGACGCGCTCGGCCACGGTCAGCCACGAGAACGAGAAAAACAGGCTCAGGCCGATCGCCAGCATCACCAAAAAGGCCAGGGTGCTGCCGGTAAAGCCGATGCTGCGGCCCATCAGGTCGGCCAGGGTGTGGCCGATGACGCCGCCGGCGCCGCTGGCGCTTTCCGAGGCGCCCGGCAGGTGGGTGCCGCGGCTGGCCAGGCGCAGGGCTTCCATGCCCAGCGAGCCGACCAGCAGCAGGAAGAAACCGATGCCCTCTTCCCAGTGGACCCGCGGCAACACCTCAGGCTGCTTACCATTGGTAACACGAAGATGGCTGGCAAGGCGGCGGTAACCCGCCCGCACGCGGTGCAGCAGCAGGATCACCCACCACCAGGCGGAGAAACCGAACAGGTACAGCAGGATGTCCGCCAGGTAGGCGCCCAGGGTCCCGCCCTTGTTGTGGATGACGCCGGCGGGGACGGAGTGCGACCAGCCCGGGTCGGCGGCGCTCCAGGTGGCCAGCACCAGGGTGAGCCAGGCCGCCAGGGCGGCGAAGAGGATCCAGCGGGCTTCGCGCAGCAACGCGGAGATACGCGTCTGCAGTGGCGAGGGCCCGTTGCGGGTGTTGCGCGAAGCGCGCGGAGAAGCAGTCGAGATACGCGGCATGCGGCTCATTATAATTGGGCGTTAACCTAAAGATACCCGCCCATGTCCACGCCTACGCACGCTAAAGTTTTGATACTCGGATCCGGCCCCGCCGGTTACACGGCGGCCGTCTATGCGGCACGCGCCAATCTGAGCCCCGTCCTTGTTACAGGTTTGGCCCAAGGCGGCCAACTGATGACCACCACGGACGTCGACAACTGGCCGGCCGACGCCGACGGCGTGCAGGGTCCGGACCTGATGCAGCGCTTCCAGAAGCACGCCGAGCGCTTCAACACCGAAATGCTGTTCGACCACATCGCCAAGGTCGACCTGTCCAAGCGGCCGTTCACCCTGACCGGCGACACCGGCAAGGTCTACACCTGCGACGCCCTGATCATCGCCACCGGCGCCTCGGCCAAGTACCTGGGCCTGCCGTCCGAAGAGGCCTTCATGGGCCGCGGCGTGTCCGGCTGCGCCACCTGCGACGGCTTCTTCTACCGCAACCAGGACGTGGTCGTGGTCGGCGGCGGCAACACCGCCGTCGAGGAAGCCCTGTACCTGTCCAACATCTGCCGCAAGGTCACCCTGATCCACCGCCGCGACAAGTTCCGCGCCGAACCGATCCTGGTCGACAAGCTGATGAGCAAGGTCGAAAACGGCAACATGGAACTGAAGCTGTTCCACACGCTGGAAGAAGTGCTGGGCGACGACAGTGGCGTCACCGGCGTGCGCGTGCGCCACGTCGACACCGGCGCCACCGAAGACCTGAAGGCCACCGGCGCCTTCATCGCCATCGGCCACCAGCCCAACACCGAGATCTTCCAGGGCCAGCTCGAAATGAAGGACGGCTACATCGTCACCAAGAGCGGCTTGTCCGGCATGGCCACCATGACCTCGGTGCCGGGCGTGTTCGCCGCCGGCGACGTGCAGGACCACGTCTATCGCCAGGCCATCACCAGCGCCGGCACGGGCTGCATGGCCGCCCTGGACGCACAACGGTGGCTGGAGAATGCGGGGCAATAAGGTCGGCGCGGCCGACCTGAAACGCCTCAAGAAAGACCTGCAGGCCGAGCAGGAGCGCGCCGCCCTCGCCCAGCGCGTGGCGGCGCTGAAGAAAACCGCGCCGGCGCCCGGCGCGGACGCCGATCCGGCCGACGACATGGCCGCGTTCCGGCGCAGCATGCAGACGGTCAAGCCGATCAAGCAGGTCGCGCGCGCCGAACACAAGCCGGTGCCGCAACCAGCCCCGGCCCTGCGCCGCGCCAACGCGCTGGGCGAAACCGCCACGCGCGCCGATGCCGGCGTCTCGGACGGCGGCGAAATCACGCACCTGCTGTCCGAAGGCGGCACCGCCTTCGTGCGCGGCGACGCCGCGCCCGACACCGCGCGCAACCTGCGCCGCGGCCAGTGGCGCGCCGGCGCCGAACTCGACCTGCACGGCCTGCGCGTGGAACAGGCGCGCCACGCCATGCTGTCGTTCCTGGACGAATGCCAGGAACACGGCATCCGCTGCGTGCGCATCGTGCACGGCAAGGGCTATGGCTCGCAGGGCCTGGAACCGGTGCTGAAAGACAAGGCCCGCACCTGGCTGGTGCAGAAGAACGAGGTGCTGGCGTTTTCCGAGGCGCCCGAGCGCGAAGGCGGCGCCGGCGCCCTGCTGGTGCTGCTGCGCCAATCCGAGGGGCCGCGCAAATGAAGTGGCTCTACCTGGGCATCGCCATCGTCGCCGAGATCTTCGCCACCAGCGCCCTGAAAAGCTCCGAAGGTTTTTCACGGCTGGTGCCGTCGGTGGTGACGGTGTTCGGCTACATGATCTCGTTCTATTTCCTGTCGCTGACGTTGCGCGAAGTGCCGGTCGGCATCGCCTACGCCATCTGGTCGGGCGTGGGCATCGTGCTCATCTCCCTGATCGGCGCGCTATTCTTCAAGCAGCACCTGGACACCCCGGCGCTGGTCGGCATCGGCCTGATCATCGCCGGCGTGGTGGTCATGAACGTCTTCTCGAAGTCCGTGTCGCACTGAGCCGTTCCGGACGCGAGCCCGGATCCGGCCCGCGCCGGGCGTATATCCGGGCCACCCGGCGCCTGCCTCCGTTTCAGACCGTGCCGTTCTCCGTTGGCGGCTTCGGCGCGCCCGGATGACGCAGATAATCCACCAGCGCCAGCGTGGCGCGATCCGGCGGCGGCGTCAGCAGCGACACCACGACGATCGTCAGGAACGCCACCGGCGCGCCGAACACGCCCGCCGCGATCGGCTGGATGCCCCACCACAGGTCCACCGGCTGGGTCCGCGAAATCCCCAGCACCCACTCGCGCAGCCACGGATGCGTGTGCGTCATGTAGGCGAAGGTCACCAGCAGGCCCGCCGCCATGCCGAGCGTGGCGCCCCATTTGTTGGCGCGGCGCCAGAACACGCCCATCACCAGCGCCGGGAAAAACGACGAGGCCGCGAACGAGAACGCCGCCGACACCATGAAAAGGATGTCGGCCGGCTTGCGCGCCGCCACCCAGGCCGCGCCGAACGCCACCACCAGCAGCAGGATCTTGGACACCATCACCCGCCGCGCCGCCGACATGCGCGGCGATACCATCCGGTACCACATGTCGTGCGACAGCGAATTGGACAACGTCAGCAGCAGGCCATCGGCGGTGGACAGCGCGGCCGCCAGTCCGCCCGCCGCCACCAGCCCGGAAATCACATAGGGCAGCCCGCCGATCTCGGGCATGGCCAGCACCACCACGTCGGCGCCGATACTGATCTCGCTCAACTGCACCACGCCGTCCCGATTGATATCGGTGACATCCAGCAGGTTGCTGTCGACCGCGCTCCAGGCATGCACCCAGTTCGGCAGGCTGAGGAAATTCGACCCCACCACCTGCGTATAGACCTCGTATTTGACCAGCAGCGCCAGCGCCGGCGCCATGAAATAGAGCAGCAGGATGAACAGCAGCGACCAGCACACCGAACGGCGCGCCTCGATCACCGACGAAGTCGTGTATGACCGCATCAGGATGTGCGGCATGCCCGCGGTGCCCAGCATCAGGCACAGCACCAGCGCCAGGAAATTGATGCGCATGTTGCGCCGCTCTTGCGGGTCTTCGGAAGGAAATGGCTCGGCGTGCGGGGTCAGTGGCGCGGCACGCGCCTCGAAGGAGGCCTTGGCCTGAGACCAGGCGATCCTGGCCTCCTCGACATTGGGCGGAAAGGCCGCCAGCTCGCGCTCGACAGAGCGGATCTCGACCATCGGCGCATCACCGGCATTGAGCTGGGCCAGGCGGCTGCGCAGCTTGTCCTTCTCGAGCGCCCAGGACTCGGGCAGGTCGCGCACCCGCTGCGCCATTTCGTCGGCGCGCTCCTGCCACAGGCGGCGCACCTCGATCTCGGCCGGATCGTTCTGCAGATAGACCTCTTTCTCGGTCACTTGCTGCAGCACCGCCCCAGCCGACAATTGCGGCACGGGCATGTCGGTATGCTTGATCGACAGCCACACCACCGGCACCAGGTAGGCGATGACCAGGATGATGTACTGGCCTACCTGGGTCCAGGTAACGGCGCGCATGCCGCCCAGGAACGAACAGACCAGCATGCCTCCCAGCGCCACGAAGATGCCCAGCTCGAACGAAATGCCGGTCATGCGCGTCGTGATGATGCCTACGCCATAGATCTGCGCCACCAGGTAGGTGAACGAACAGAGGATGGCGCAGGCCACGCCAGCCAGCCGCGGCAGGTTGCCGCCGTAGCGCGCGCCCATGAAATCGGGAATGGTGTATTGCCCGAAGCGGCGCAGGTACGGCGCCAGCAGCATCGCCACCAGCACGTAGCCGCCGGTCCAGCCCATGATGTAGGCCAGCCCGCCGTAGCCCGTCAGGTAAAGCGTGCCCGCGACGCCGATGAAGGAGGCCACCGACATCCAGTCGGCGGCGGTGGCCATGCCGTTGTAGAAGGCCGGCACCCGCCGGCCAGCCACGTAGTATTCGACCTGGTCCGAGGTGCGGCAGACGATGCCGATGCCCGCGTACAGGCTGACCGTGACCAGCAGGAACACATAGCCGATCCAGTTGCGCGGCAGGCCCAGGATCTCGGCCAGCGCCATCAGCAGAATCATCAGCGCGAAGCCAGCCGTATACAGCACGTAGATGCGGCGCAGCCGGATGCTGAATTGCTGCGGGGTGTCTCCGCCGAACGGCATCAGGCGTCCCCCTTGCCCTCTTCCGAGCGTTGGTCGGCGCGGTTCATGATCCGCGCGTAGATGCCGATGAGGATGAGATAGGCCAGCGGCGCGCCGTAGGCCGCCATCCAGAACGAAAACGGCCAGCCGATGAAGTCGAACGACAGGCCGCGGGCGAAATAGGACGGGACAAAGGTCAGCGCCGCCCAAACGGCCAGCAACAGCACGATCAGCCGCACGTTGCGGCGCCAGTAGCGCGTGGGGACGGGTTTGGAGGAAGCGCGGGATTCCGGCATAGCTGGCGTGAGCGAAACCTGGGGAATAACGCGAAACGCGGCGCTGGAAAAAACCCTGGCGTGCGGAATACGGGCTTTTTATGCGACAACGGCCGGCACTGCCTGGTGCCAGCCGTTGTGCGTTTTGCTTTTCTTGAGTACTGCTACTTTTTTATGTACCGGTGCCGCCGGTAATTGCCCATGCAGGGCTTTGTCTCCTCACCTGCATGGGAAGAGATTCTGCACCAGATGCGGGAATGCCACACTAGGGGAATGCCCTAATTCGGCGCATTCATTTACATATTCCATGCACCACAGTAGTGCATTTTAAGGCTCGTGTTCTAAATATTGGGATTTATTCGGCCCCAACCCGCATTCCAGAGGCTGCCGGCGGGACCCATTTTGAGCCAGCCTCAACTACCGCCGACCCCGCTGCCCGCTTCCGGGCACCCGCGCCGCGCCATGACGGCGCATCCACGAACCGGAGGATGACAGCGCGTCTTTACGTTCCGTTTACACCCCCCCGCCAAAGCTATACCCCGTTTTTACCCCCTGCTCCGTAACCTGCCGATGTCCTGATTGGTCACTTCGCCCGCGCGGTCCGCATCCCCTTTTGCCGCCCGGGCCCGTCGTTCGAAGGGAGCGCCGCTCCCGGGAGGAAAAACGTGGATGCCATCTATATCGCGATCTTCGCCGTCATGGCCGGGCTGACCTACGCCCTGGTCTCGTTCTGCGAAGCCTTGTCCTCGGGAGAGCAACCATGAGCTGGCTCTACTGGCTGAGCGGCATCACGTCCGCGCTGCTGTTCGTGTACCTGCTGGTCGCGCTGTTCAAACCGGAGAAGTTCTGATGACTGCCGAATTCATCGGACTGCTGGTCGTGTACCTGGCGGTCCTGCTCGCGATCGCGCCCTTTCTCGGGCGCTATATCCGCGTCGCCATGGAAAACGGGCAATCCCGGCTGACCGCCTGGGGCCGCCCGCTGGAACGTGGCATCTACCGGCTGGCGGGCATCGACCCGCAAGCCGAAATGGGCTGGAAGCGCTACGCGCTGGCCGTGCTCGCCTTCAACATCCTGGGCATCGTGGCGGTCTACGCGCTGCAGCGCCTGCAGGGCTTGCTGCCGCTGAACCCGGCCGGCATGGGCGCCGTCTCGCCCGATTCCTCGCTCAACACCGCCATCAGCTTCGTGGCCAACACCAACTGGCAAGGCTATGGCGGCGAATCGACGATGAGCTACCTGACGCAGATGCTGGCGCTGACGGTGCAGAACTTTGTCTCGGCCGCCACCGGCATTGCGGTGCTGTTCGCGCTTATCCGCGGGCTGGCTCGCCATTGCTCGGCCACGGTGGGCAACTTCTGGGCCGACATGGTGCGCAGCACGCTGTACGTGCTGCTGCCGCTGTCGCTGGTGCTGGCGCTTGCGCTGGTAAGCCAGGGCGTGATCCAGAACTTCAGCCCCTATCAGGACGTGCAGACGGTCGAAGCCCTGCACTATGACCAACCGCGCGTGGACGCCCACGGGCAGCCGGTGCTCGATGCCAAGGGCCAGCCCGTGACCGACCCCGCGGTCACCCAGACGCAGACGCTGGCCATGGGCCCGGTCGCCTCGCAGGAAGCGATCAAGATGCTGGGCACCAACGGCGGCGGCTTCTTCAACGCCAACTCCGCGCATCCCTTTGAAAACCCGACGGCCCTGTCGAACTTCCTGGAGATGCTGGCGATTCTGGTGATCCCGGCGGCGCTGTGCTTCAGCTTCGGCGAAATGGTCGGCAACCGGCGCCAGGGCGTCGCCATTCTGGCGGCCATGACCGTGCTGTTCGTCGTATTCGCGCTGACCACGGCTTACTACGAACAACAGCCCAATCCGATGACCGCGCAAACAGGCGTCGACAGCGCCATGAGCGCGCTCTCGCCGGGCGGCAACATGGAAGGCAAGGAGACCCGCTTCGGCATCGCCGCCACCTCGCTGTTCGCCACCATCACCACGGCGGCCTCCTGCGGCGCGGTCAACGGCATGCACGATTCGCTCAGCGCCATGGGCGGACTGTCGCCAATGCTGCTGATGCAGCTGGGCGAAGTGGTCTACGGCGGGGTCGGCTCCGGCCTCTACGGCATGCTGGCGTTCGCCATCCTCGGCGTCTTCATCGCCGGGCTGATGATCGGCCGCACCCCCGAGTACCTGGGCAAGAAGATCGAGGCCTACGACATGAAGATGGTCTCTATCGTCATCCTGGCGACGCCGCTGCTGGTGCTCGGCGGCACCGCGCTGGCGGTGTCGGTGACGGCCGGCCAGGCCGGCGTGCTCAACCCCGGCATCCACGGCTTCTCCGAGATCCTGTACGGACTGTCCTCGGCCGCCAACAACAACGGCAGCGCCTTCGCCGGCCTGTCCGCCAACACGCCCTTCTACAACGTGCTGCTGGGCATCGCCATGTGGTTCGGCCGCTTCGCCATCATCGTCGCGGTGCTGGCGATGGCTGGCTCGCTGGCGGCCAAGCGCCGCCTGCCCGCCGGGCCCGGCAGCATGCCGACCACCGGCCCCCTCTTCGTGGTGCTGCTGATCGGCGCGGTGCTGCTGGTGGGCGCCCTGACTTATGTGCCCGCGCTGGCCCTGGGCCCGGTCGCGGAACACCTGCAACCCTGAATGCAACAGGCTAGGAAAGAAAATGGCCAAGATTGATATGCCAACCCAAGGCGCCGGCGGCGGCGCCGCCCGCGCGCCGTCGGCCGCGCCGCTCGAACGCAAGTTCGGCATGTGGTCGGGGGCGCTGGTCGGCCCCGCGCTGCTGGACAGCCTGCGCAAGCTCTCGCCCGCCGCGCAGCTCAAGAACCCCGTGATGTTCGTGGTCTACGTGGGCAGCATCCTGACCACCATCCTGTGGATCATGGCGCTGCGCGGCCAGGCCGAGGCGCCCGCGGGCTTCATCCTCGCGATCTCGGTGTGGCTCTGGTTCACGGTGCTGTTCGCCAACTTCGCCGAAGCGCTGGCCGAGGGCCGCGGCAAGCAGCAGGCCGCGACCCTGCGCGGTCTGCGCACCACCATCGACGCGCGCTTGCTCAAGGGTTTCCGCGACGAGGATGCCGCCCGCGCCGAGCCGGCGCTGTGGCGCAACCAGGCCGTCAAGCAGGCCTCCGGGCTGCTGCGCCGCAATGACGTGGTGCTGGTGGAAGCCGGCGAAACCATCCCGGGCGACGGCCAGGTCATCGCCGGCGTCGCGTCGGTCGATGAAAGCGCCATCACCGGCGAATCGGCGCCGGTCATCCGCGAATCGGGCGGCGACTTCTCGTCCGTCACCGGCGGCACCCGGGTGCTGTCCGACTGGATCTTCGTGCGCATCGCCGCCGACCCGGGCGAGAGCTTCCTGGACCGCATGATCGCCATGGTCGAAGGCGCCAAGCGCCAGAAGACGCCCAACGAGCTGGCGTTGACCATCCTGCTGGTCGGCCTGACGGTGGTGTTCCTGCTGGTGGTCGCGACGCTGATGCCGTTCTCGATCTACTCGGTCACGGCCGCCGGCGGCGGCACCACCGTCACCGTCACGGTGCTGGTGGCGCTGCTGGTGTGCCTGATCCCCACCACCATCGGCGGGCTGCTGTCGGCCATCGGCGTGGCGGGCATGAGCCGCATGATGGGCGCCAACGTCATCGCCACCTCGGGCCGCGCCGTGGAAGCCGCCGGCGATGTCGACGTGCTGCTGCTGGACAAGACCGGCACCATCACCTTCGGCAACCGCCAGGCCTCGACCTTCCTGCCCGCACCCGGCGTATCGCCGCGCGAACTGGCGGACGCGGCGCGCCTGGCCTCGCTGGCCGACGAAACGCCGGAAGGCCGCAGCATCGTGGCGCTGGCCGACAAGGCCATTCACGCCCCCGCCGTGCGCGCCTCGGACGCCGAATACGTGCCCTTCACCGCCCAGACCCGCATGAGCGGCGTCAACCTGAACGACCGCATGATCCGCAAGGGCGCCATCGACGCGGTGCGCGCCTGGCTGGCCGAGCAGGACGCGACGGTTCCCGAACAGGTGCTGCGCCTGGCCGAGGACGTGGCGCGCCGCGGCAGCACGCCGCTGCTGGTCAGCGACGGCAACCGCGCGCTGGGCGTGGTCGAGCTCAAGGACATCGTCAAGCCCGACATCCAGTCGCGCTTCGCCGAGCTGCGCCGCATGGGCATCAAGACGGTGATGATCACCGGCGACAACAAGCTCACCGCCGCCTCCATCGCCGCCGAAGCGGGCGTCGACGACTTCCTCGCGGAAGCCACGCCGGAAGCCAAGCTCAAGCTGATCCGCGCCTACCAGGGCGAAGGCCGCCTGGTGGCGATGACCGGCGACGGCACCAACGACGCGCCGGCGCTGGCGCAGGCCGACGTCGCGGTGGCGATGAACTCGGGCACCCAGGCCGCCAAGGAAGCGGGCAACATGGTGGACCTGGACTCCAATCCCACCAAGCTCATCGAGATCGTCGAGATCGGCAAGCAGATGCTGATGACGCGCGGCGCGCTCACCACCTTCAGCATCGCCAACGACGTGGCCAAGTACTTCGCCATCATCCCGGCGGCGTTCGCCACGGTGTACCCGCAGTTGAACGTGCTGAACATCATGGGCCTGGCCACGCCGGCCTCGGCCATCCTGTCGGCCGTGATCTTCAATGCGCTCATCATCATCGTGCTGATCCCGCTGGCGCTCAAGGGCGTGCGCTACCGTCCGCTGGGCGCCTCGGTCCTGCTGCGCCGCAATCTGCTGATCTACGGACTGGGCGGCCTGCTGGTGCCGTTCGCCGGCATCAAGCTGGTCGACATGGTGCTGGCCGCCCTGGGCTGGGTCTGACCCGCGCTCGTCACTGGAAAGGAACTCCTCATGAAACAAGCTCTTCCCCTGCCGCGCCAAGGCGGCATCCTGCGCCCCGCGCTGGTCGTGTTCGCCGCCCTGTCGCTGGTGACCGGCCTGGCCTACCCCTTCCTGACCACCGGCATCGCCGCCGCCGTGTTCCCGCATGAAGCGTCGGGTTCGCTGATCCGCCAGGGCGACAAGGTGGTCGGCTCGGAATGGATCGGCCAGTCGTTCAGCGCCCCCCAGTACTTCTGGGGCCGGCCGTCGGCCACCTCGCCGATGCCGTACAACGGCGCCAACTCCGGCGGCTCGAACCTGGGCCCGCGCAATCCTGCCCTGGCCGAGGCCGTGCAAGCGCGCATCGCGGCGCTGAAGGCGGCCGACCCGGACAATCCCACGCCAGTGCCGGTGGACCTGATCACGGCCTCGGGCAGCGGCCTGGACCCGCACATCAGCCCGGCCGCCGCGGCCTACCAGGCCGCGCGCGTGGCGCGTACCCGCCATCTGCCGCGTGAGAAGGTCGATGCCCTCATCGAGGCTAGCACCTCCAAGCCCTGGTTGGGCGTGCTGGGCGCCCCGGTCGTCAACGTGCTCCAGCTCAACCTGGCGCTGGACCAACTGGCGCCGGTGAAATGACACGCCGGCGTATAGTATTGCCAGCCGCTCCCCCACTTCGCTTGCGCGTTCATGGCCGACAATCCTGACGAGCGTCCCGATCCGGACGCGCTCTTGAAAGACCTCGACGACGCCGCGCGCCAGGCGGTGCGCGGCAAGTTGCGGGTCTACTTCGGCTCATCCGCTGGCGTCGGCAAGACCTACGCCATGCTGGTGGCCGCCCGCGCCCACGCCGCGCAGGGCGCCCGCGTGCTGGCCGGCATCGTCGAAACGCACGGCCGCCGCGAAACCGCCGCCCTGCTCGAGGGCCTGGCGGTACTGCCGCTCAAGGACGTCGCCTACCGGGGCCACGCGCTCAAGGAATTCGACCTGGACGGCGCGCTGGCCGCCCACCCGGACCTGGTGCTGGTCGACGAACTGGCCCACTCCAACGCGCCCGGCTCGCGCCACGCCAAGCGCTGGCAGGATATCCAGGAACTGCTGGCGGCCGGCATCGACGTCTGGACCACGCTCAACGTACAGCACCTGGACAGCCTCAACGAGGCCGTCGGCAGCATCACCGGCGTGCGGGTCTGGGAGACCGTGCCGGACGAGGTCTTCGACGCCGCCGACGAAGTCATCCTGGTCGACCTGTCGGCCGACGAGCTGCTGCGCCGGCTGAAGGAAGGCAAGGTCTACCTGCCCGAGCAGGCGCGCCACGCCACCCGCAACTTCTTCCGCAAGGGCAACCTGATCGCGCTGCGCGAACTGGCGCTGCGCCGCACCGCCGACCACGTCGACGACGACGTCCAGGCCTATCGCCGCGACCGCGCCATCGAGCCGGTGTGGCGCACGCGCGAAGCCGTGGTGGCCTGCATCGGCCCCGACGCCGACGCCGAATACGTCATCCGCAGCGCCCATCGCCTGAGCCAGCAGCTCGAATGCGACCTGCATGTGGTCACCATCGACGTGCCGCGCGCCGCGCCGCCGCCGCAGGCCGAGCAGGAACGGCTGCAACGCAGCCTGGCGCTGGCCGACTCGCTCGGCGCGCGCTGTGAAACCCTGGCTGGCGGCGACATGGTCGACGCGGTGGTGCGCTACGTGCGCCGCCACAACATCACCAAGGCCATCGTCGGCCGCACCCGCGCCAGCGGCCTGCAGCGCCTGCGGCTGTCGCTGTCGGCGCTGCTGACCGCGGCCATCAGCCCCGGCTGGCTGTGGCGCCGCCACAGCTTCGCCGACATGCTGGCCGCCGGCTGCCCCGAGATCGACATCATCCGCCTGGGCGCCCCGCCGCTGCCCGCCGCCAGCGTGCCGGGCCGCGATCCGCTGACGCTCGGGCGCCGCGGCCGACAGGCGGCCGACGAACGCGGCCCGCAGGCGCTCGCCGGCTATGCCTGGGCGCTCTGCTATTGCACAGTGGCCACGGCGCTGTCGGCGCTGGCGTTCCCCGCGCTGCACCAGACCAACATCGTCATGCTGTTCCTGCTGGCGGTGGTGGCGGTGGCGCTGCGCCATGGCCGCGGCCCGGCCGCGCTGGCCTCGGTCGTCAGCGTGGGGCTGTTCGACTTCTTCTTCGTGCAGCCGCTGGCCTCGTTCGCCGTGTCCGACGTGCAGTACCTGCTGACCTTCGGCGTGCTGCTGGCCGTGGGCCTGTTGATCGGCCAGCTCACCGCCGGCCTGCGCTTGCAGGCCCAGGCCTCGGTCAAGCGCGAGGCCGACGCCCGCAGCCTGTACGAGTTCGCGCGCGAGCTGTCATCGGCGCTCTTGCCCGAGCAGATCGTCGCGTCCGCCGGCGCCTTCGTGCACGCCACCTTCGGCTCGCGCTGCGCGCTCTATATCCTGGGCCTGGACGACCGCCTGAAGCTGGCCTCGCCCGCCGCCGACGACATGCCGCCGCTGGAATCGGCGCTGGCCCAATGGGTCTACGACCACGGCCAGCCGGCGGGCGCCGGCACCGCCACGCTGTCCAACAGCGACCTGCTGTACCTGCCGCTGAAGGCGCCGATGCGCACTCGCGGCGTGCTGGCGCTGGCGGCGCCGCGCCGCAGCCTGTTCTCGCAGCCCGACTCGCGCCGCCAGATCGAGGCCTACGCCACGCTCATCGCCATCGCCCTGGAACGGCTGCACTACGTGGAAGTGGCGCAGCAGGCGCTGGTCAGCATGGAATCCGAGAAGCTGCGAAACTCACTGCTGGCCGCGGTCTCGCACGACCTGCGCACGCCGCTCACCAGCCTGGTCGGCATGACCGACACGCTGACGCGGCGCCAGGACGCGCTGCCGGCCGACATCCAGGACACCATCCGCGCCATGCGCGACCAGGCGCAGCGCATGCACGCGCTGGTCGCCAACCTGCTCGACATGGCGCGGCTGCAGAGCCGCGACACCCCGCTGCGGCTGGAGTGGCAGTCGATTGAGGAACTGGTCGGCGCCTCGCTGGCCGCCATGCGCGAAGCGCTGGCGGCGCATCGGGTCACGGTCGACAGCCTGTCCGGGTTGCCGCTGGTCGAATGCGACGGCGTGCTGATCGAACGGGTGCTCTGCAATCTGCTGGAAAATGCCGCCAAGTACACGCCAGCCGGCAGCGCCATCCGCCTGCACGCCGTGGCGCAGGACGGCGAGCTGCGCGTCGCGGTCTGCGACAACGGCCCCGGCGTCGCGCCCGGCGCCGAACGCCGCATCTTCGAGAAATTCACCCGCGGCGAACGCGAATCCGCCACCCCCGGCGTCGGCCTCGGCCTGGCGGTGTGCGAAGCCATCGTCAGCGCGCACCACGGCCGCATCTGGGTCGAACACGCGCCGGGCCAGCAAAGCGGCGCGCAATTCGTCTTCACGCTGCCGCTGGGCACGCCGCCCCAGATCCAACCCGAAATCGCCTGAGTCCATCGCATGTTCGACTTTCAGCCCACCCTCCTCATCATCGAGGACGACGCCAATATCCGCCGCTTCGTGCGCCAGGCCCTGGAGAGCGAGGGCTGCGCGGTTTTTGAAGCCGATACCGTCAAGCGCGGCCTGATCGAGGCCGGCACCCGCCAGCCCGACGCCGTGGTCCTGGACCTGGGCCTGCCGGACGAGGACGGCATGACCCTGATCCGCGAACTGCGCGGCTGGACCGAAGTGCCGGTGCTGGTGCTGTCGGCGCGCACCGCCGAGGCCGACAAGGTGGCGGCGCTGGACGCCGGCGCCGACGACTACCTGACCAAGCCATTCGGCGTCAGCGAACTACTGGCGCGGCTGCGCGTGCTGCTGCGGCGCCATGCCCGCGGCGGCGCCGGCAGCGCCGCCGAAATCAGTTTCGGCGACGTGCGCGTGGATTTCGCCAGGCGCGTGGTCGAGCGCGGCGGCCAGCACGTACACCTGACCGCCATGGAATACCGCCTGCTGGCCGCGCTGCTGGCCCATCGCGGCAAGGTCATGACCCACCGCGAACTGCTGCGCGAGGTCTGGGGCCCATCGCACGTGGAAAGCAACCACTACCTGCGCATCTACATGGGGCACCTGCGGCAGAAGCTCGAGGCCGATCCGGCGCAGCCGGCCTACCTGCTGACCGAGATCGGCGTGGGCTACCGCTTCGCGGGCTGACGGCGGGAGCCGCACGCAAGCGCTCGAATGAGCCAGGCTTGGCCGCGCGGCGCGTTGTGTTGCCGCGCGGCGCACGGGGCAGACGCGACCTGCCGCGCCATTGATGCGCCTTTTACGCGCGCCGCGCGAGTCTTGTCTCGCCGTTTATGCCGCTTCTCCTATTGTGGCGATCCCGTCCAACACAGGAGAATTCCATGTCCCGCAACACCCTGGCCGCGCTCGCGCTGTTCGCCCTTGCCGCCCCCGTGCACGCCGCCGATGCGCCCACCGCCGGCGAGCCGGCTCCCGAGTACTCGCTGACCGCCAACGTCACCCTGGCCAGCCAGTACCGCTACCGCGGCCTGATGCAGACCAACAACCAGCCCGCGATCCAGGGCGGCTTCGATTTCACCCACGCCAGCGGCCTGTACCTGGGCAACTGGAACTCCAGCATCAGTTGGCTCAACGACAGCAACAGCAAGGTCTCGGCGCCGGTCGAAATGGACTTCTACGGCGGCTACAAGGGCAACCTGGCGCCTGACGTGCCGTTCGACCTGGGCGTGCTGCAGTACTACTACCCCGGCGACTACCCGTCGGGCTACACCAGCCCCGACACCACCGAGCTGTATGCCGGCCTGGGCTACGGCCCGGTCCTGTTCAAGTATTCGATCGCCATGACCAATCTGTTCGGCTTCGCCGACAGCAAGTACAGCCAGTATTTCGACCTGAGCGGCAACTTCGACACCGGGTTCTGGGGCCTGACGGTCAACGCCCACGTCGGCCGCCAGACGGTCCGCAACGTCACCGACGGCGCCTACACCGACTGGAAACTGGGCTTGACCAAGGACTTCGGGCAGGGCCTGGCGATCTCGATCGCCTATATCGACACCGACGCCGACCGCGCCGTCTACACCAACAGCCGCGGCCGCTACATGGGCCGCGCCACCGGCCTGCTGTCGCTGACCAAGACCTTCTGAAACGCCCGGGCGTTGACGCGCTTTTTACGCGTCTCGCCCGCATTTATCGGCAGGTTTTACGGCCCGCTTTCTATAGTGGAATCGTCATCAACCAACCGGATACGCGCGAGCCCGCCCTCACGGCTGCGCCCCCCGACCGCCATGATTCCCCGCCAAGAACGCAGCACGTACGCCTCGTTTGAACGTCCCGCTCCGGCCCATGCGCCGCAACCCGCGCAGATGGTTTCCCTGACCGTCAGGATCGACACGCTGGACGCCTTGAAGGTCCGGCTGGCCCTGCACCGCGAACTGGGCGAACGGATCGGCGTATACGTGCTGTCGGTGGATCACGCCCATGGCCAGAGCATCCTGCAACTGCATTGCGACCGCAACCAGGTCGACGCCCTGATGCACGCGGTGATGTGCGGCCTGCCCCAGGCCGAATTCGGCCCGCTGCGCCCCGCGACCGCCATCACGGTGCAATAAGCCATGGATACCCCGCTCACTCCCGCTTTCGAAGGCCTCTGGCTGCCGATGGTCACGCCGATGCGCGGTGGCTACGTCGATTGCGAAGCCGCCCAGGCGCTGGCGCGCTACTACCGCAACGCCGGCGTGGCCGGCCTGGTGCTGTTCGGTTCCACCGGCGAAGGCAACCTGCTCTCCATCCCCGAGAAGATCGAGATGATCGAGGCCATCCGCCGCGATCCGCACGCCCTGCCGCTGGTGTTCGGCGCGGGCGGCGTCGACACGCGCGGCGTGGCCGCCGCCATCCGCCGCCTGGACAAGTACGCGCCCGCCGGCTACCTGGTTCCCCCGCCCTACTACCTGGGCCCGTCACAGCAGGGCATCCTGTGGCACTACCGGCAGATCGCCTGGGCCACAGAGCGCCCCATCATCCTCTACAACATTCCCAAGCGCGCCGGCGTCACCATGACCGTCGAAACCATGGAATCGCTGGCGTTGCTGCCCAATTTCCGCGCCGTCAAGGAATGCAATGCGCCGGTGCTGATGGCGTTGAACGCACGGGGACACCTGGCGGCCCTCTGCGGCGAGGACATGGCGCTGCTCGACCATTGCCTGGCGGGCGGGCGCGGCGCCATTCCGGCGGCCGCGCACCTGTTCCCCGAGCGCTTCGTCGAAGTCATGCAACTGGCGCGCGACGGCCACGTCGAAGCGGCGCGCGAACTGTTCGAACCGCTGCGCGGCCTGATCCGCCTGCTGTTCGCCGAACCCAACCCGGCGCCGATCAAGCGCGCCCTGGCCCTGCAAGGCCTGATCGCCGACGAACTGCGCCTGCCCATGACCGGCGCCAGCCGCGAGCTGACCCCGCGTCTGCAGCGGGCCATGAGCGTGGTGCAGGGCTCCCCTAGCAGGCTGCAGACAGCTTGAACACCGCCACCGCGCGCGCCAGGTCGTCGGCCTGATCATGCAAGGTGGAGGCCGACGCCGCGAACTCCTCGACCAGCGCCGCGTTCTGCTGCGTCACACTGTCAAGGTGCGTCACCGCCTGGTTGATCTGCTCGATGCCCACGCTCTGCTCGGACGACGCGGTGGCGATCTCGCCCATCAACGGCGCACTGCTCGCCGCCGAGTGCAGCACGCTGCTCATGGTGGCGCTGGCCTGCGCGACGCGCTGGCTGCCGCGCTCGACGGAATCCGACGACGCCTCGATCAGCGTCTTGATTTCCTTGGCGGCGGTGGCCGAGCGCTGCGCCAGCGCCCGCACCTCGCCCGCCACCACGGCGAACCCGCGCCCCTGTTCGCCGGCGCGCGCGGCCTCCACCGCGGCATTGAGCGCCAGGATATTGGTCTGGAACGCGATTTCGTCGATCAGCCGGATGATCTCGTCGATCCGCTGCGAGCTCTGCGAGATTTCGCGCATCGCGTCGATCGCGTGCTGGGTCTCTTCGCTGCCCTGCCGCGCCAGTTGCGCCGACTGGCCTGCCAGCGAACTGACCTCGCGCACGTGGTCGGCGCTCTGCTTGGCGGTGGCCGTTATCTGCTCGACGCTGGCCGCCGTCTGTTCCAGCGCGGCGGCCTGTTTCTCGGTGCGGTCGTGCAGGTCCATGCTGCCGGCGGCGATCTGGCGAGAGGCCGCCGCGATCGAACCGGTGGAGTGCACAATGGTGCGCACCGCCACGTCCAGCCGCTCTTGCATCAAGGCCATGGCTTCGAACAGCCGGCCGATCTCGCCGCGATGATGGCGCGAAATGATGCTGGACAGGTCGCCGTGCGCCACCCGCTCACAGACCACCACCGCCTCGTCCAGCGGACGGATGATGTGGGAACGGAAGAACCGCAGCGCCGCCGCCAGCAGTACCACCAGCAGCACCAGCGTCACGCCGCCCTGGCGCCACAGCGTCGCGCGAAAGGCGGCGTCGACGTCATCCACGTACAGGCCGGTGAACATCAGCCAACCCCATTCCGGGTCGTAGACGGCGTAGCTGGCCTTGGGCAGCGCCTCTTCGGCGCCCGGGCGCGGAAAGTGGTATTGGACGAAGCCTCCTCCCGCCTTGCCCTGCGCGTAGAGATTCTCGAAGATCGGCAGGCCGTCGCTGTCCTTGACCGCGCGCACATTGGTGCCGGCCAGCTTGGCGTCGGGATGCACCAGCAGCGTGTAGCTGTCGTCGAACACGCCGACATAGCCGTCAGCGCCATAGCGCAACTGCGCCAGGCGCTGCGCCACGTTGTGCTTGGCCTGCTCGGGCGAGAGGCGCTCGTCGATGGCGCGCTGCTTGCCGTTGCGCACGATGCCGGCGGCCAGGTCCAGCACGTTGCGCAGTTCCGTCTTGCGCTCGGCCAGCATCTCGGCGCGCCGCTCCCAGGCATCCCATCCTCCCAGGGCCAGCACCGCGACCCCGATCGCGAGCACGAACCACAGCAGCTCCCTGCGCAAGCTTGAATTCTTCATAGACCCTCTTCTCCATACCCACCGCCGTCGGAAACCAAAGACAGTAAAATGTGACTATTTATCTGTTGCGTCTGATCAGGATAAGGGGGAGCGCCAGGGTTTTCACCGGCGAGGGGAGACTGGCTTGATCTGCGTCAAACCCGGCAGGCATTTGGAATGCGCCCCGCGCGCACAAAAAAAAGCAAGGCCGCCAGGGCCTTGCTTTGCGGGGCGACATGCGGCTACGACGGGCCGCCGGATCCGCTATCGTTTCGCCGCCAGACGCTGCTGCGCCAGCCCGGTACGGGCCGATGTCAGGGCATACAGCACCACCACCGTCAACGCGTAGATCGGCACGCTGCGCATGTTGCGGAACATCATCTCCGACAAGCTGAAGACGAAATAGCCCAGGCAGAACAGCATGCCGATCTGTGAGCCCACGTGCACCACCGGGTCATCGCTGGCGGAGCGGCGCCAGAAGACCGCGGCGGGCACCAGGTAGAGCGCCAGCATGCTGAGCAGCCCCAACAGCCCGTATCCTGCCAACGCGCCCAGCATGTCGTTGTGAGGCTCGCCATAATCGGTCGAGACCAGCTCGGTCACGATGCCCTGCTTCTGCAACTTGACCAGCTCCGGTCGGAAATTGGGCACGCCCACGCCAACCAGCGGGCTTTCGCGGAACATCAGCCAGGAAGCCTTCCAGAGCTGAATGCGGATGCCAACCGAGGTATCGCGGTCATGCTGCTCATAGCGGCTCACGTCCGACACCATATTCTTCCAGCGGCTTTCCTTGCTGTTCCAGGACAACGCCGCTCCCGCAGCCATGATCACGACCAAGGCCGCCACGAAGATGAGCTTGGTGCGGCGCTGCCATTGCCGCTTGGTCAGCAGATAAACCAGTGCGAACACCAGCAAAAGCGCCCAACTGCTGCGCGTTTGCGAGACCCAGACACCGTACAAGCAGATCGGCACCGCGGCGATTTTCAACCCGGCTTCCAACCTGGGCCAGGGCGATAACCGCCAGGGCAGCGTCAACACGGAGGCGAGGCCGAAGAAGATCGTCAGGTCGGCAAATGCCACCGCGTTGTAGCGCCCGCCATATTCGGACACCGCGCCCCGGCCCAGGCTGGGTTCGTGGATGATGTACACCAGCATCAGCGATCCGGCGAAAGCGCCGAACAGCAGGCTCCACTGCACCTGCTGCAACCAATTGCGGGGCGCTCGCAACAACATCCAGCAGACCGGCACCGCCAGGGCGAAGCGCAGCAGCTTTTCAATTTCGGAAGAACTCCAGACGCCCAGGTAGACGCTGCTGATCAACATCGCCAATAGTGGCGCCGTCAGCGCCACGATCATCGCCGACATTTCCTTCAGCGCGAAGGGTTCCGAGCGTTGGACCAGATTGGCGGCCATCGCCACCAGGGCGATCAACGCAGTCAGATAGAGGATGACGGGCCCACCTACGGCACTGGTCAAGGCCAAAGCGGGAATCAGCAGTGTCAGGAGCGCAACACCGCGCAGACATGGAATGGACATCATGGGATTCAATTCGACCTTTGGAAGGGCCAGTCGATACTTCAGGGGGAGAGGAGCCTTCGGCGCACAGGGACGAGATGGGTTATGCGGATCCGGCAGACCGTCACGCACGGCTGTCGCGCCGGGTCTAGATCAAGATCGAACGACCTTTGCGGCGGCCATGGACTTCTTGTAGTCCCGCGTCAGGCTTTCGAAAGCCGACATGACGCTGCCCGGCCGCAGCCATTCGCGCCACAAGCGATCACGCCAGCGGCCGCCCGGGATAAAAACGGGATACGCGATACGCGACATTGACCAACCCGGGCGCCAGGCCTTGGTCCGGGTGGGTCTGCCCGTCAGCGTCAGCGTCGGCACGCCCACGCTGGAGGCCAGATGGCCAATGCCGGACTCGTTGCCGATGAACCAGCCGCACTCATGAATGAATGCCGCCACGTCGGCCAGGGAGGGAGACTGCTGGATCGCCAGGCCGGCGTCGGTCAGGCAGGTCCATTCGGCGCGCTCATGAGGCGCCAGGATGAAAACAGGCTCGTAGCCTTGGCGCTGCAGGCGCAACCCCAGTTCGACAAAGTGCCTGGGCGCCCAGCAACGCTGCGCCCCAGTGGACGACGGATGCACCGCAACCCTTTTCTCGAACGCCCGGTGCCTGCCCGCCACAGGTGGACGCAGGCCGATATCGGTGCCCGCCAGCGACAACCCCAGCGCATCACGGCAGTAGTCACGGATCTGGTTGAGCTTGATGAACCCCTTGCCGGTGATCACGACATGGGCGTCGTAATAGAAATAGGACGCGGCACAATCATGCAGGGCATATGGCCAGCCGACGTGCATCTGCGCCGCGCAATCGTAGTCGGCCAGCGCGGCCGGCGCCTGCTCCCGCGGCAGCGACGGCCTGATGTCCATGCCGGGGAACCAACTGCGCAGGCCATAGGCAAAATCGCCGAAGACCGTCACCTGGCGTCCGTGCGCGGCAAGGTTGAACGCCATCGTCATCATCAACAGCGTGTCACCCAACCTGGGAGCCATCAATAGCGCTACCCGCCTGGCGTCGCGCAGGTTGCGGACGCACGCCAAGGCATCATAGGGTGGCATATTGGGAGCGGGCTGGGCCATGTCAGGGGAATATCAGCGAAACCGGGGCAGCAAAACCAAGCCAAGAGTATCAGCGGTGGAGGGAAAAATGCAGCATTTCTGAACGGCGAAATTATACTGCTGCAACAATAACACTCTGATTCTTTTTGTCTTGTTTTGGTATATTGCGACTAAGGACTGCCCCCATTTCGATCTAGATCTTCACAACGGTTGGCCGTGAAAAAGCCCGCAAGCCTTGCGGCTCACGGGCTTTCCGGTGACGAGCCCGATAATCCCGGTCACATATTCTCGATCATGACCTGGCCAAAACCGGAGCACGACACCTGCGTCGCGCCCTCCAGCAGCCGGGCGAAGTCATACGTGACCTTCTTGGACAGGATCGACTTCTCCATGCTCGAGATGATCAGGTCGGCCGCCTCGGTCCAGCCCATGTGGCGCAACATCATTTCCGCCGACAGGATCTCCGAACCCGGATTGACGTAGTCCTTGCCCGCGTACTTGGGCGCCGTGCCGTGGGTGGCCTCGAACATGGCGACCGAATCGGACAGGTTGGCGCCCGGGGCGATGCCGATGCCGCCCACCTGCGCGGCCAGCGCGTCGGAAATGTAGTCGCCGTTCAGGTTCAGGGTGGCAATGACGTCGTATTCGGCCGGGCGCAGCAGGATCTGCTGCAGGAACGCATCGGCAATGACATCCTTGACGATGATCTCGCGGCCGGTCTTGGGGTTCTTGAACTTGCACCACGGGCCGCCGTCGATCAGTTGCGCGCCGAATTCCTTCTGCAGCAGCGCATAGCCCCAGTCGCGGAAGCCGCCTTCCGTGAACTTCATGATGTTGCCCTTGTGCACCAGGGTCAGCGAGGTACGGTCATTGTCGATGACGTACTGCGCCGCCTTGCGCACCAGGCGCTCGGTACCTTCGCGCGACACCGGCTTGATGCCGATCGACGAGGTGTTGGGGAAACGGATCTTCTTGACGCCGAGCTTGGTCTGCAGGAACTGAATCAATTCCTTGGCCTGCTCGCTTTCGGCCATGTATTCGATGCCGGCGTAGATGTCTTCCGAGTTCTCGCGGAAGATCACCATGTTGGTCTTCTCGGGTTCGCGCACCGGCGAGGGCACGCCCTTGAAATACGCCACCGGGCGCAGGCAGACGTACAGGTCCAGTTGCTGGCGCAACGCCACGTTCAGCGAACGGATGCCGCCGCCCACGGGCGTGGTCAGCGGACCCTTGATCGACACCACGTAGTCCTTGACCACGTCCAGGGTCTCGTCGGGCAGCCAGACGTCCGGTCCGTAGACCTTGGTGGCCTTCTCGCCGGCGTAGACCTCCATCCAGTGGATCTTGCGCTTGCCGCCGTAGGCCTTCTGCACGGCGGCGTCCACCACCTTGATCATGACGGGCGTGATGTCGGCGCCGGTGCCGTCGCCCTCGATGTAGGGCACGATGGGCTGATCCGGCACATTCAGCGAGAAATCAGCGTTGACCGTGATCTTCTGGCCCCCAGCGGGCACCTTGATATGTTGATAGGACATGAATGCTCCATTTGCTCCGAGTGGTTTTTCTGCACGCGCGCCGCATCGGCTGGCGTGTGGTCCGCGGGCCGCGCGGCCCTGGCGAAACGCACACTGGATAGCGGATAGCAACCAATTCTATATCGCATTGCGGCCGGCGGGCGGGCGCCGTGGCGGCGGGCGGTAAAATAAAGCCCTCTCTGGCCAGCATGGCATCCGTCTGACAATGTTCAACCCCTCCCGCGACCAAGTCCGCGAATTCTTCATCGAAACCTGGCGCAAGCACCGCGCCAACGAGGTCCTGACCCCGCTGGAGGCCATGGCCCTGGACTGGATCATCGAGCATCCGGAATACCACGGCGACCTCGAAAGCCCCGAGGCCATGACCGCCGAATACGCGGTGGAAAAGGGCCGCACCAACCCGTTCCTGCACCTGTCGATGCACCTGGCCATCGCCGAGCAGTTGTCGATCGACCATCCGCCCGGCATCCGCAGCGCCTACCAGCGCCTGGTGGCGCGCACCGATGCGCACCAGGCCGCGCACGAGATCATGGAATGCCTGGGCCGGGTCGTCTGGGAAGCGCAACGCCTGGGCACTCCGCTGGACAGCGATACCTACATCGACCTGATCCGCCAGCGCGCCGAGCGCTAGCCTTACGCAATGCGAAAGCCCATGTAAAAAACCCTCGGGAGACCGAGGGTTTTTTACATGCGGGCCGGACCGTCCCGCTACTTGCGCACGCCCAGGTCGCTGGGCAGGGACGCCAGCCAGGCGGCCACATTGCTGATGTCCTGGTCGGAGAGCTGGGTGGCGAAGGCGCCCATGATGGGGTTCTTGCGCACGTTGGCCGTGGCCGCGCTGCCCGAGGCGCCGCGACGATAGGCCTTGAGCGCATGCACCAGGTAGTCGGCGTGCTGGCCGGCCAGCGTCGGATAGGCCGGGTCCACCGCTGTCTTGGCATCGGCGCCGTGGCACGAGGCGCAATTGAATTTGTCGAAGACGGCCTTGCCGGCCGCCAGGTCCTGGGCCTGGGCAGTCGCGCCCGAAATGGCCAGCGTCGCGCCCGCAAGGGCAAGCATGATGCGGTTCATTGTGATTGCCCCCGGTTATTTCAGGTTCGAGTAGTAAGCGGCCAGGTCGGCGATGTCCTGGTCGGACAGGCTGCCGGCAATGGCATCCATGGTGGGATGGCTGCGCGCGCCTTTCTTGTACTCGTTGAGGGCGGTCTCGATGTACTTGGCGTTCTGGCCAGCGATCATCGGAACGTGATAAAGCTCGGGAAACGTCGCCTTGTAGCCTTCGATGCCATGGCAACCGATGCACATGGAAACCTTGTCGCGGGCGTTCTGGACATTACCGACCGGCGCTGCATCCGCAGCTGCTGCCTGGCCGGTGATCGCACAGGATGCCAATGCGGCCAGCAGGGAAACCGAGTACTTCAGAGAGAATCGCAACTTCATTGGGATGGCTCTTCTTGGTATGGCTTGAGGACTAGGGCCTGCTCACACGAAAAGGCCCCCGGCAAACACGTTGCGGGTCGAACCCAACTGCAAAACCGCCTGATTGTACGATAATTGTCTAGGATTAATACCCAAAAATGGCCTTGATCCCCATCAACCCCGAGAAGTCCGCCGATCCATGTCCGCTGCCCAGACCGCTCCTTCCGCACCGCAAACACGCTTCGATGGCACCGATCGCTACGTTGCCACCGATGACCTCAAGCTCGCCGTCAATGCCGCGCTCACACTGCAGCGCCCGCTGCTGATCAAGGGCGAACCCGGCACCGGCAAAACCATGCTGGCCGAGGAAGTGGCGCGCGCGCTGGACCGCCCCTTGCTGCAGTGGCACATCAAGTCCACCACCAAAGCGCATCAGGGTCTTTACGAATACGACGCGGTGTCGCGCCTGCGCGACTCGCAGCTCGGCGACGAAAAGGTCCGCGACATCCGCAACTACATCGTGCAGGGCACGCTGTGGCAGGCCTTCGAGGCCGAGCAGCCGGTGGTGGTGCTGATCGACGAGATCGACAAGGCCGACATCGAATTCCCCAACGACCTGCTGCGCGAACTCGACCGCATGGAATTCCATGTGTACGAAACGCGCCAGACCATCGCCGCGCGCCACCGCCCGCTGGTCATCATCACCTCCAACAACGAGAAGGACCTGCCCGACGCCTTCCTGCGCCGCTGCTTCTTCCACTACATCCGCTTCCCCGACCGCGAGACCATGCGCGACATCGTCGCGGTGCACTTCCCCGAACTCAAGCAGGACGTGCTGCGCGCGGCGCTCGACACCTTCTTCAGCCTGCGCGACGCGCCCGGCCTGAAGAAAAAGCCGTCGACCTCCGAACTGCTGGACTGGCTGCGCCTGCTGCTGGCCGAGGACGTCAGCGCGGCGCAGATCGACGCGCACACCGCCACGGCGGTGCCGCTGATGGCTGGCGCCCTGCTCAAGAACGAACAGGACGTGCACCTGCTGGAACGGCTCGCCGCCATGACCCGCGGCACCCAGCGCCGCTGACGCCCTCCTCGCGGCCATCATGCTGATCGACTTCTTCTACCACCTGCGGGCACACAAGCTGCCGGTCTCGGTGCAGGAATACCTGACGCTGGTGGACGCGCTGCGCCAGGACGTCATGACGCCGACGCTGGACGACTTCTACTTCCTGGCGCGCACCGCGCTGGTCAAGGACGAATCGCTCTACGACCGCTACGACAAGGCCTTTGGCGCCTACTACAAGGGCATCGAGGCCGCGCTGCCGGCCGGCAAGGACATCCCGCTGGACTGGCTCATCAAGCAGTTCGAGAAGAGCCTGACGCCAGAAGAAAGGGCCGCCATCGAGAAGCACGGCTGGGACAAACTGATGGAGCTCTTCAAGGAACGCCTGGAAGAGCAGAAGGAACGCCACGCCGGCGGCAGCAAGTGGATCGGCACCGGCGGCACCTCGCCCTTCGGCAACGGCGGCTACCACCCAGAAGGCATCCGCGTCGGCGGCCAGTCGGCCGGCAACCGCAGCGCGGTCAAGGTCTGGGACATGCGCCAGTTCAAGGACTACGACGACCAGGTCGAGCTGGGCACGCGCAACTTCAAGGTCGCGCTGCGCCGCCTGCGGCGTTTCGCGCGCGAAGGCGCCGAACTCGAACTGGACCTGGACGACACCATCGCCAGCACCGCGCGCAATGCCGGCCACCTGGATCTGCGCATGGTCCCGGAGCGCCACAATACGGTCAAGGTGCTGATGCTGCTGGATGTCGGCGGCAGCATGGACGACCACATCGGCCGCGTCGAGGAACTGTTCTCCGCGGCGCGCAGCGAGTTCCGCAACCTCGAGGTCTACTACTTCCACAACTGCCCGTACGAAAGCCTGTGGCAGAGCAACCGCCGGCGCCAGAATGAACGCTTCGACACTTGGGACGTGCTGCGCAAGTACAACCCCGACTGGCGCCTGATCATCGTCGGCGACGCCACCATGAGCCCCTACGAGATCCTGCAGCCGGGCGGCTCGGTCGAGCACTACAACAAGGAACCGGGCGCACATTGGATGCGCCGGCTGCTGGATGCCTGGCCCAAGTCCGTGTGGCTCAATCCCGAGCCCACCGCGTCGTGGCAGTACCGTCAGTCGATCGCGCTGATGCGCGACATCATGCAGGACCGCATGTACCCCGTGACGGTCGCCGGACTGGAGCAGGCGATGCGGGTGCTGTCGAAGTAGCGCGACGGCCACGCAGCAAGACGCGGTCCCGGCGACGCGCTCAGCCGTCCACCGGCTGCGCCGGGGTATCCAGGGTCAATTGGTAGAACGCCAGGTCGAGCCAGCGGCCGAACTTGAAGCCGGCCTCGCGGATGGTGCCGGCATGCACGAATCCGAGCTTCTCGTGCAGCTTGATGCTGCCCAGGTTGGCCGCGTCGATGCCGCCGATCATCAGGTGCACCTGGTTGGCGCGGGCGCGTTCGATGAGCACGCGCATCAGCGCCTCGCCCAAGCCCCGCCCGCGAAAGCGGCCGTCGACGTAGACCGAATGCTCGACCGAATACTTGTAGGCCGGCCAGGCGCGGAACGTGCCGTAGCTGGCGAACCCCATCAGCTCGCCCGCCGCGTTCTCGAACCCCACCACCGGAAAACCTCCGCCGGCCTTGGCCTGGAACCAGCCCAGCATCGCCTCGCGCGGACGCGGCCTGTAGTCATACAGCGCGGTCGAGGTGGCAATGGCCTCGTTGAAGATGGCCAGAATCTGGTCCGCATGGCGTTCGTGCGTGCAGTCGACCAGGATGGCGCCGTCCGGGGCGCGGTTATCAGCGTGGGAAGTCATGCTTCGGATTGTAGCGAGCCACCCCGATCGCAAGATAAAAAAAACCGGCGATCTCGCCGGTTCAGTGAGGGGACTGCCGCTTCTGGCCACTCTCAGGCGGCGCGGCTCTCCACAGATCGGCTGGCACTGTCGGCCATGCTGCGCATCCCGGGACACTGGCGCCAGGACAATTCGTCCGCATCCATGTCCAGGTCGAACAGGTCATTGGCCGCGGGCCACGGATGCTGGCGCGCCTCGGCGCCCTCCATCTCGAGCACGTGCCCGGCAAAGCCTCGCGGCGACCCTCCGCACTCGGCGAAATAGCGCTGCGTGCTCAGGTCCACCACGTAGGTGGTCATGTCATGGGTCAGTATGGCCACGAATTGGCCGTCATCACTGGCATAAGCGTACTGAAACTGCCCTTTGATGCGGTCGCCGCTCATGGGGCTGCCGGTCAACTGGGACAAGGCACGCGTGACGATCTCGGTCAGCATGGGTCGTTCCTCCGAAAGATGCGCCGGCAGGATGCCGGCGGCGAAGGCGCGAACAACAAGCACCGTCGTCGCCCGCGAGGCGGGGACGCGCGATCCGGCATGCGACCGGCGCGGCCCGGCGGGGCGGCGGCTGGCGTTGGACGGGAAACCTGTAGACGGCTGTCGCGCATCCCGTCGACAACAGCAACTACGTTCCGCAAAGCTTACACCCGCGCCCGTCCCGATCTCAAATCGGCCGCGCCACGCCAGGATGTTGCATCGCAACATCCCGGCATGACGGGGCCGGCCGACGCTTATGCAGCGGCAAACGGCTCCCTGCCTGCGCCTGCGTCACCTTTTTTTTGTGCATGCCACGCCTCTCGCGCCAGCCGGTACAGCACGTGCGTCTTCAAGGGGTGGCCGTCCGGCACCGCCGGATGCTCGAAGCGCTGTGCGTCTTCGCGCATGCCCAGACGCCGCATCACCGCGCGCGATGGCTCGTTTTCCGGCACCGTGAACGCCACGATCTCGGGCACGCCGATCTGCTCGAACCCCACCCGCAGCGCCGCCTGCGCGGCCTCGCTGGCATAGCCCCTGCCCCAGTACGGCACCGCCAGGCGCCAGCCGATTTCCACGCCCGGCGCGAACGGCAGCGTCGGCGCCAGCGCCTTGATGCCTACGAACCCGATGAACGGCGCCACGCCCGGCGCCTCGACGGCCCAGAAGCCCCAGCCGTATTCATCGATGCCGGCGGCCAGCCGGTCGGCCAGCGCGTCGCTTTCCGGCGGGGTCATCGGCAACAGGTAGCGCGTCACGCGCGCATCGGTGTTCATGGCCGCGAACGGCTTGCGGTCGGCCGCCAGCCACTGCCGCAGCACCAGGCGGGGAGTCTCGATTTCAAGGGATAGCGACATACAAGATTTTCCGGACGGAACGACGGGCCGGCGCGCCAGGGGCGCAGCCCTGAACCATTCACACCGTATACACTCCAACGGATTCTGCCATGCCAAAGGAATAGTCCGCCATGCGCCTGTCCATATCGAAGCTGCCGCGCCCCCTGGGCGCGCTGCTGTTCTCATCCTTCCTGGCCTTCCAGGCCGGAGCCGCCAGCCTGCCGGCCGGCGTCACGGAGGCCGCCTCGATTGAAGGCATCACCGAATACCGCCTCAGCAACGGCCTGCGCGTCCTGCTGGTGCCCGACGAATCCAAGCCCTCGACCACGGTCAACATGACCTATCTGGTCGGCTCGCGCAACGAGAACTACGGCCAGACCGGCATGGCCCACCTGCTCGAACACATGCTGTTCAAGGGCACTTCCACCACCCGCAACGCCATGGGCGAATTCTCGCGCCGCGGCCTGCAGGCCAACGGCTCGACCTCCAGCGACCGCACCAACTATTTCGCCAGCTTCGCCGCCAATCCCGACACCCTCAAGTGGTACCTCGGCTGGCAGGCCGACGCCATGGTCAATTCCCTGATCGCCAAGGAAGACCTCGATTCCGAAATGACGGTGGTGCGCAACGAGATGGAAAGCGGCGAGAACAGCCCTTTCCGCATCCTCATGCAGAAGATGCAGGCGGCCGCGTTCCAGTGGCACAGCTACGGCAAGAACACCATCGGCGCCCGCTCCGACGTCGAAAACGTCGACATCGGCCAGTTGCGCGCGTTCTATCATGAGTACTACCAGCCCGATAACGCGGTGCTGATCGTGGCCGGCAAGTTCGATCCGCAGGCCACGCTGGCCGACATCGAGGCCACGCTGGGCAAGCTGCCCAAGCCCGAGCGCAAGCTGCCGCCGGAATACACCGTCGAGCCGGCCCAGGACGGCGAACGCGCCGTCACGCTGCGCCGCACCGGCGGCACGCCGCTGGTCGCCGCGATGTACCACATCCCGGCCGCCGGCAGCCCCGACTTCGTGCCGTTCGACCTGGCCACCACCATCCTGGCCGATACGCCGTCGGGCCGCCTCTACCACGCGCTGGTGCCGACCAAGCTGGCCTCGGGCGTGTTCGGCTTCACCATGGAAAACCTGGATCCGGGCCTGGCCATGTTCGCCGCCCAGTTGACCCCGGGCAAGAACCAGGACGCCGCCATGAAGGCGCTGACCGGCACGCTGGAAGATCTCGGCAAGAAGCCCTTCACCCAGCAGGAACTGGACCGCGCGCGCAGCAAATGGCTGACCTCCTGGGAGCAGACCTACAGCGATCCCGAACAGGTCGGCGTGGCGCTATCCGAGGCCATCGCCGCCGGCGACTGGCGCCTGTTCTTCCTGCAGCGCGACCGCGCCCGCAAGGCCACGCTGGCTGAGGTGCAGCGGGCCGCCACCACCTACCTGGTGCAAAGCAACCGCATCGAAGGCCGCTACATCCCGACCGACAAACCGGTGCGCGCGCCGCAGACCCAGCGCGTCGATCTGACGGCGGTGTTCAAGGACTACAAGGGCGATCCCGACTTCAAGGCCGCGTCCGCCTTCGATCCCACCCCGCAGAACATCGACCGCCTGACCCAGCGCAAGACGCTCGACCTGCCCAACGGGCCGGTGCAGCTGGCGCTGCTGCCCAAGGCCACGCGCGGCAACCGCGTGCAGGCGCAGATGCTGATCCAGTTCGGCAACGAGAAAGACCTGCTCGGCCAGCGCGTGAACTCCAGCGCCGTGGCCGACCTGCTGACGCGCGGCACCGCCAAGCTGTCGCGCCAGGACATCCAGGACCGCCTCGACAAGCTGCAGGCCGAGCTCGGCTTCAGCGGTGGCGGCACCACGCTCAAGATCGCCATGTCGACCAAACGTGAAAACCTGCCCGAACTGACCCGCCTGGCGCTGGACATCGTGCGCAACGCCAACTTCCCCAAGGAACAGCTCGAGGAATACCAGCGCCAGCTCGAAACCTCGATCCAGAACGCCATGACCGAACCGCAGGCCCTGGCCGGACGCGCCCTGGCCCGCCAGGACAATCCGTGGCCCGCCGACGACCTGCGCTACGTGCCGACGTTCGAGGAATCGCTGGCCGGCGTGCGCGCGCTGAACCGCGATGCGCTGGTCAAGTTCCACGCCAAGTTCTATGGCGCCGGCAAGATCGAATATTCGGCCGTGGGCGATTTCGAGCCCGAAGCCGTCGAAAAGGCCGTCAAGGATGGCCTGGCCGGCTGGAAGCGCGCCCCCGCCTACACCCGTGTCGGCAATCCGTACCGCGACATCCCCGCCAAGCAGTTCGACATCGAGACCCCGGACAAGGCCAATGCGTTCTACATCTCGCGCATGCCGCTGAAGTTGCAGGATACGGACGCGGACTACCCGGCCCTGTACCTGGCCAATTACCTGTTCGGCGCCTCGGAAACCTCGCGCCTGTGGAACCGTGTGCGTGAAACCGAGGGTCTGTCCTACAACGTGCGCAGCTCGCTGTCGGTCTCGTCGTTCGAACCCAGCGCCAGTTGGACCATGTACGCCATCTACGCGCCGCAGAACCGCGAGCGCCTGGAAAAGGCCATCGGCGAGGAACTGGCCCGCGTGCTCAAGGACGGCTTCAGCGACAAGGAGATTTCCGACGGTATCACCGCGCTGCTGAACTACCGCAACCTGGCCCGCGCCCAGGACGACGTGCTGGCCGGCACCTGGCTCGACTATCTGCAGCGCGGTCGCACCTTCGAATGGTCGGCCGAGATGGACAAGAAGATCAGCGCGCTCACGCCCGACACGGTCAACGCCGCCCTGCGCAAGTACCTGCGTCCCGACGGCTTCAGCACCGCGGTCGCCGGCGACTTCAAGAAAAAGACGCCCTGAAGCCAGGTCTTCCTGGCATCCCAAGCCCCCTGCCTCGGCAGGGGTTTTTTTTGCCCCAAAGCGCATCTCGCGCCGTTCATGGGGACGGGACACCTGCATAACCATGCCATAGACGGGGAAATATCTTATCCAAATGTTTATTACCCATCCATTTGGAAAGATGTTTTCAAGATATACGGGTTTATCCCAGGTGGGATGACGCGCACAATTCAGTCATCGGGAACAAACAACGAACCACGACGGAGGGCCGCCGGATTCGGCCCCGTCTAACAACATTGGAGGTCATTATGAAAACCCTGACGACTACCCTTCTGATTTCCCTAGCCCTGGCTGGCGCTGGCGCGCAAGCCGCCGGTGTCGAACAAGCCAAGTCGAGCGCCCAGGTGGCGACCGAACTGCAACAGGCCAAGGTCAGCGGCCAATACACCTTTGGCGAACTGGACTACCCCCCCGCCCTGCCCCAGGCCGCCAGCCTGAGCTCGCAGGAAGTGCAGGCCCAGTTGCAACAAGCCAAGACCAGCGGCGAATACACCTTCGGCGAACTGCAATACCCGCCGGTCGTGGCAGCGCCCGCCGCCGGCAAGAGCCGCGCCGAAGTCCAGCAGGAACTCGCCCAGGCCAAGGCCAGCGGCCAATACACGTTCGGCGAGCTCGAATACCCGCCGATCACCCGGTGAGCTGCTTGCTGTAGCCCGGCCGGCCCCGGGCGGCATCATGGCTCGGGGTCGGTTTTTTCCGGCAACGGCGGCAGAACTGTAGCAGTGGAAGTAGCAGGACCTGTAGTAGCAGTACGAAGTCTGTTTTGGAAGAGGCAGCAACTGTAGTTAGCAAGACCCGTAGTTAGCAGCACCCGTAGTCAGCAGTACGAAGTCTGAAGCAAGAAATAGCAGTACCCGTAGTGAAACCGCGGCGCAAGCCGCGGTTTTTTTTTCGCCCCGACGTCGTGCCGCCTGCCGCAATGAAAGCGGCCCAGGGTCCGGATACCTCCAGACCCTGGGCCGTGGTCCGCCGCAATGGCGGGAGTCAGGTCAGCCGATTCAGCTGAAGAATTCCTTGACGCGATCGGTCCAGGACTTGCTTTGCGGCGAGTGGCGGTCGCCCCCGTCGTTCAGCGAGGCCTCGAACTGGCGCAGGATGTTCTTCTGGTCGTCGCTCAGGCGCACCGGCGTCTCGACCACCACGTGGCAGTACAGGTCGCCCGGATAGCTGCCGCGCACGCCGCGGATGCCCTTGCCGCGCAGGCGGAAGGTCTTGCCGGACTGCGTGCCCTCGGGGATCGAGATCTCGGCCTTGCCGCCCAGGGTCGGCACCTGCAATTCACCGCCCAGCGCCGCCGTGGTGAACGGGATGGTCAGCTCGCAGTGCAGGTCGTCGCCGTCGCGCTGGAAGATCTTGTGCTGCTTGATGTGGATTTCCACATACAGGTCGCCCGGCGGGCCGCCATTGATGCCCGGCTCGCCATTGCCGCTGGAGCGGATGCGCATGCCGTCGTCGATGCCGGCGGGGATCTTGACCTGCAGGGTCTTGTTGCGGCGGATGCGGCCGACGCCATCGCAGGCCACGCACGGGTCGGTGATTTCCTTGCCGTTGCCGTGGCAGGTCGGGCAGGTCTGCTGCACGCTGAAGAAGCCCTGCTGCATGCGGACCGCGCCAGAGCCGCCGCAGGTGCGGCAGGTCTTGGGCGAGGTGCCGGGTTTGGCGCCGGAACCGTGGCAGGTGTCGCAGTTTTCCCAACTCGGTACGCGGATCTCGGTGTCGAAGCCGGCCGCGGCCTGCTCCAGCGTGATCTCCAGCGCGTACTTCAAGTCGGCGCCGCGATACACCTGCGGACCGCCGCCGCGACGGCCACCGCCGCCACCGCCAAAGATCTCGCCGAAGATATCGCCAAAGGCGTCGGCGAACCCGCCGCCCATGCCGCCACCGCCCATGCCCGCGGCGTTGGGATCGACGCCCGCGTGGCCGTAGCGGTCGTACGCGGCGCGCTTCTGTTCATCGCCCAGGACCTCGTAGGCTTCCTTGGCTTCCTTGAACTTCTCTTCGGCTTCCTTGCTGTCCGGATTGCGGTCCGGATGGTATTTCATGGCCAGCTTTCGATAGGCCTTCTTGAGTTCGTCGTCCGAAGCGTTTTTCGCCACGCCCAGGACGTCGTAATAGTCGCGTTTTGCCATGATCGGTGGGCTCGGGGGAGAGCCTTCTTTTCAGTGCTACAGAATGAGTTCGCCCGGTAGGCGGATTTCTCCGGCTACCGGGCGGCAGAGGCAGGTCAGCGCCCGGCCATTATTGGTCGCGCTTGACTTCCTTGAAGTCGGCGTCGACGACGTTGTCGTCCACCGGCTTCGCGTTGTCGGCGGCCTGCTGCTGGCCGGCCGCTTGCTGCGCCTGCATGTCGGCGTACATCTTTTCGCCGAGCTTCTGCGAGGCGGTCGACAGGGCTTCGACCTTGGCGTCGATGGCGGCCTTGTCGCCGTCCTTCAGCGTGTCTTCCAGCGCCTTGATGGCCGCTTCGATGCTTTCCTTCTCGGACGCCTCGAGCTTGTCGCCGTACTCGGTCAGCGACTTGCGGGTGGCGTGCACCAGCGCATCGGCCTGGTTGCGGGCCTGGGCCAGCTCGGCGACGCGGTGATCTTCCTCGGCGTTGGCCTCGGCATCCTTGACCATGCGCTGGATCTCGTCTTCCGACAGACCCGAGTTGGCCTTGATGGTGATCTTGTTTTCCTTGCCGGTGCCCTTGTCCTTGGCCGACACGTGCAGGATGCCGTTGGCGTCGATGTCGAACGTGACTTCGATCTGCGGCATGCCGCGCGGCGACGGCGGGATCCCTTCGAGGTTGAACTCGCCCAGGGCCTTGTTGCCCGCGGCGATTTCGCGCTCGCCCTGGAACACCTTGATCGTCACGGCCGGCTGGTTGTCATCAGCGGTCGAGAAGGTCTGCGAGAACCGGGTCGGGATGGTCGTGTTCTTCTGGATCATCTTGGTCATCACGCCGCCCAGGGTTTCAATACCCAGGGACAGGGGGGTGACGTCCAGCAGCAGCACGTCCTTGCGGTCGCCCGACAGCACGGAACCCTGGATGGCGGCGCCAGCGGCGACGGCTTCGTCGGGGTTCACGTCCTTGCGCGGATCCTTGCCGAAGAATTCCTTCACCTTTTCCTGGACCTTGGGCATGCGGGTCATGCCGCCGACCAGGATCACGTCGTCGATGTCGGAAACCTTCACGCCGGCGTCCTTGATGGCCACGCGGCAGGGTTCGATGGTGCGTTCGATCAGTTCCTCGACCAGCGCTTCCAGCTTGGCGCGCGTGATCTTCAGGTTCAGGTGCTTCGGACCGGAGGCGTCGGCCGTGATGTACGGCAGGTTGATCTCGGTCTGCTGGCTCGACGACAGCTCGATCTTGGCCTTTTCGGCGGCTTCCTTCAGGCGCTGCAGGGCCAGCACGTCCTTGGACAGATCAACGCCTTGTTCCTTCTTGAACTCGCCGATGATGTAGTCGATGATGCGCTGGTCGAAGTCTTCGCCGCCCAGGAAGGTGTCGCCGTTGGTCGACAGCACTTCGAACTGCTTTTCGCCATCGACGTCGGCGATTTCGATGATGGACACGTCGAACGTGCCACCGCCCAGGTCATAGACGGCGATCTTGCGGTCGCCCTTTTCGGTCTTGTCCAGGCCGAAGGCCAGCGCGGCCGCGGTCGGCTCGTTGATGATGCGCTTGACTTCCAGGCCGGCGATGCGGCCGGCGTCCTTGGTGGCCTGGCGCTGGCTGTCGTTGAAGTAGGCCGGCACCGTGATGACGGCTTCGGTCACTTCCTCGCCCAGGTAGTCCTCGGCGGTCTTCTTCATCTTGCGCAGCACGTCGGCCGACACTTGGGGAGGCGCCATCTTCTTGCCGCGCACTTCCACCCAGGCGTCGCCGTTGTCGGCCTTGACGATGGCATAGGGCATCAGGTTGATGTCCTTCTGCACCGCCTTTTCCTCGAACTTGCGGCCGATCAGGCGCTTCACCGCGTACAGGGTGTTCTTGGGGTTGGTCACCGCCTGGCGCTTGGCGGGCGCGCCCACCAGGGTTTCGCCGTCGTCCATGTAGGCGACGATCGACGGGGTGGTACGGGCGCCTTCGGCGTTTTCGATGATCTTGACCTGACCGCCGTCCATGACAGCCACGCAGCTGTTGGTCGTGCCCAGGTCGATGCCAATAATTTTGCTCATGGTCGGGTTACCTTGGATAAATCTATGAAATTGGAGAGAAATTTCCTGTCCCCACATAACTGGGGCTGCCCACAGGGTTTTTCAAGACGCCTGGCTGGAATTTTCCGCCGGGGTTTCCTGCAGGCGCCGGATCGCCGCCGTGAACTGGGGCAATCCGGGCCAACCGGTGATGCGGCCGAGCCGTTTTCCGGCACGGTAAAGCACAAAAGTGGGGACACCATGCAGGGAGAAGCGGCGTCCCAGGGGTTCGTCGGCGTAGACATCGGCCTCGAACCAGGTCAGGCCCAGGCCCAGCAGGGTGTCCTGGTGCAGCAACGCCGCCTGCTTGAAAAGATTGCAGTTATAGCAATCCTGGCCCCACAGGAACACGCAACGCAAGTCCGATCCCGGCGCCTGGACCACGGCCTCGTCGAATCCCGCGGTGTCGACATGCCGCATGCCGAACACAGCGAAAACCTGGGCCGGATCGAACCTGGGGTCGGTCATGGCGCGCGGTCCGGTCAGCCTTGGCCGGCGGACACCACCACCAGGGCCGGACGCAGGGTGCGGTCGGCGATGGCGTAGCCCTTCTGCAGCAGTTGAACCACGGTGTTGGCGGGCTGTTCGGCCGGAATCGAAGAAATGGCCTGGTGCAGGTGCGGATCGAATTTGTCGCCCTGGACCGGCGCGATTTCCTTGAGCATGTTGCGCTCGAAGGCGGCCGCGAGCTGCTTGAGGGTGACCTCGACGCCTTCGCGCAGGGTGTCCACGGTCTGGTCGGCCTGGGCCAGCGCGGCCTCCAGGCTGTCCTTGACCGGCACCAGGCTTTCCGCGAACGACTCGATGCCGAACTTGCGTGCCTTGGACACTTCTTCCTGGGCACGGCGGCGCACGTTCTCGGCCTCGGCGCGGATGCGCAGAAGCTGGTCCTGCTGCTCATTGACGGTAGCCTGGGCCGCGTCCAGTTGGGCGCGCAACTCGTTCAGCTCGGCCTGCGCGGCGTCCTGGGCGGCGGGGGCCGCATCGGCGTCGTCGCCGAATCCGGGCGTCTGATCTACAGGCTCGTTGGGTGCCGTCATGGGGAATCCTCCAAAAAGAATGGCTTTCGCAGACATGAATGGGGGCCAATACCCCTATTTCAAGCCCGGGAAAGCAAATATTCCCCGTCGCGCACCGCCGGGGCAACCGGCAGCCACCCATGAAAATCCGGAAAGTCGTGCCTGAAAATCGGCTCCAACCACGAAGATTCCGGCAGTCGGCATTTTCGACACTCCGGACGATGTCAGGGACAGGTCATTTCTTGTGCGGCTGCGCCGGGGCGGCAGCGTCGCTGGCGGGAAAGCTCTCTTTCAGGGCGCGGTCGACGCGTGGATCATCGTCCGGTTCCGGATTGATCGCGATGGGATCGCTGGCGGGGAAGGTTTCGGCCAGTGCCTCGTCCAGCTCGTGCTCGACCTGATCCTCGTCCACCGGGGTGCTGACGTCCCCCTTTTTCACAACTTTGCCCGTCTTGGGATCATGGTGCATGCGCCCTCTCCTTCAAGTCCGTGAATGTGTGGGCCATCCCCGCAAGTGGCGTTCCGCCAGGGTGGCCAACCCTGCGATCCAGGCCGGATCATCATTCAGCGCCGGGATGTAACGGAACTGCTTGCCGCCCGCGCCGAGAAAGGCGTCGCGGCACTCCAGGCTGATCTCTTCCAGGGTTTCCAGACAGTCTGCCACAAATCCCGGACACACCACATCCACCTCGGTGACGCCCGAGGCGGCCAGCGCCTTGAGGGTCGGTTCGGTGTAGGGCTCGAGCCAGCGGGCCGTGCCGAACCGGCTCTGGAAGGTCACCTCGATCTGCTCGCGCGGCAGCGACAGGCGCTGCGCCAGCAGCCGCGCGGTTTCCATGCAGTCGCGGTAGTACGGGTCGCCCAGCTCGATGGAGTAGCGCGGCAGGCCATGGAAGCTCATGACCAGCTTCTGCGGTTTGCCATGCTCGCGCCAGTACGCTTCGATGCTGGCGGCCAGCGGATCGAGATAGATGGGGTCCTCGTGGAATCGCTTGATAAAGCGCATTTCCGGCTGGTCGCGCAGCCGGCCGGCATGTCGCGTGACGGCATCGACCACCGTGGCGGTGGTGCTGGCGGCGTATTGGGGATAAAGCGGCACGGTCAGGATGCGTTCGCAGCCCTGCGCCCGCAGGCGCGAGATGGCGTCGGGAATCGACGGGTTGCCGTAGCGCATGCCCAGCTCCACCACCGCCTCGACCCCGGCCGCGGTCAACGCGGCCTGCACGCCTTCGGCCTGGCGGCGGCTGTAGACCATCAGCGGCGAGCCGTCCTTGAGCCAGATACCGGCGTAACGCGGCTCCAGTTTCTTGGGACGCAGCGTCAGCACCAGGCCGTGCAGGATCGGCTTCCACAGATAGCGCGGAATCTCGATCACACGCGGGTCCGACAGGAACTCGCCCAGGTACTTGCGGATGTCCTTCCTGCCCGGTGTGTCGGGCGTGCCCAGGTTCACCAGCAGCACGCCGACCTTGCCCGGCGCGCGCGGCGGCGGGTCTTCATTGAAAGGGTCGTCCTGCTCGGCTTCGGGCAGGTAGCGTTCAGGCCAGAGATACTTGAACAGGCGAAGAAACACAAAAACTCCCCTTCCTCCGCGAGGAGGATGTCGGTTCGAATGGAACTACTGGTTGTGGCTGAGGGCGTTGGACAGCAGACGCGCCGTGATGTCCACGATGGGAATCACCCGTTCGTAGGCCATGCGGGTCGGGCCGATCACGCCGAGCGTGCCGACCACCTTGCCGTCCACGCCGTAGGGCGCGGTGATGACCGAGACTTCTTCCATCGGCACCAACTGGGAATCGCCGCCGATGTAGATCTGCACGCCCTGCGCGCGGCTGGACACGTCGAGCAGTTGCAGCAGGTCGGTCTTCTTCTCGAACAGCGAGAACATCTTGCGCAGCCGGTCCATATCGGAAGCGATGTCGGTGACGTCCAGCAGCTTGCGCTCGCCGGAGATGACCACGGCATCGCCGTCCTCGGCGGCCTCGGCACTGGCCTCGACCGCCGCCTGCATCAGCCGCGAGATGTCTTCGCGCAACTGCGCCAGTTCGGTGGACAGGGTGCGCCGCACCGCGTCGAAGGACTTGCCGGCGAAGTGGACGTTGAAGAAGTTGCCGGCCTCCAGCAATTCGGCCTCGGCGTAGTCGCGCTGCACGAACAGGATGCGGTTCTGCACGTCGCCGTCGGGGGTGACGATGATCAGCAGCACCCGCTTGTCCGAGAGCCGGATGAATTCGATCTGGCGGAACACCTGGGCGCGCTTGGGAGTCAGCACCACGCCGGCGAACTGGGTCAGGTTGGAAAGCAGCGCTGCGGCGGCATTGACCGCGCGGGTGGGCTCGGCCGCGGCCAGCATCTCGCCCATGTTGTGCGGTTCGAGCTGGTAGGACTGCACCGCCAGCAGCGAATCGACGAACATGCGGTAGCCGCGGGGCGTGGGAATGCGCCCCGCGGAGGTGTGCGGACTGTGGATCAGGCCCAGCTCTTCCAGGTCCGCCATGACGTTGCGGATGGTGGCGGGCGACAGATCGAAAACCTTCGATAGCGTCCGCGAGCCGACTGGTTGCCCATCGGCGATATAGCGTTCGATCAACGCTTTCAGTAATGCGCGTGCGCGGTCATCCATAGCGGCTATTTTAGGGAATCTTTTCCAATTAAGGCGATTTTTGTCCCGCAAGCCAATATGCGGCCCCATATAATCGGCTAACAGGCCCGATTCCGGACCGATTTCGCTTTTTCTGATTCGCCTTGCCACCATGCACTTTCCTACCGTCGCGCTGATCGGCAGATACCAGGACGCCGGCCTGGCCACTCCGCTAAGGGCGCTCGCGCACGCGCTCACGCAGGCCGGGCGGCAGGTGCTCGTCGATGCCGACACGGCTCGCAACACCGGCCTGACGGAATATCCCGTCGCCACCTACGCGCAGATCGGCCAGGACGCCTCGCTCGCGGTGGTCATGGGCGGCGACGGCACGGTGCTGGGCGCCGCGCGCCATCTCGCCCCGTACGGCGTGCCGGTGGTCGGCATCAACCATGGCCATCTGGGCTTCATCACCGACATCCCGGTGCAGGACGCGCATGGCGCCCTGACGCGCGTGCTGGAAGGCAACTTCCAGATCGAGGAACGCATGCTGCTCGAAGGCAGCGCCTGGCGCGGCGACCAGCAGATGTACGCGGCCTCGGCGCTGAACGACGTGGTGCTGAACCGCGCCGGACGCGGCGGCATGATCGAAGTGCGCGTCGAACTGGACGGCGCCTTCATGTACACCCAGCGCGCCGACGGCCTGATCATCGCCACCCCCACCGGCTCGACCGCCTACGCGCTGTCGGCCAATGGCCCGATCCTGCACCCCGGCATGAACGCCATGGTGCTGGTGCCGGTGGCGCCGCAGACCCTGTCCAACCGCCCCATCGTCATTCCGGACACCGGCGTGCTGAACATGACGCTCACCGCCATGGGCCGGGTCGAGGTCGGCGCCAGCGTGCATTTCGACATGCAGACCTGGTCCGACCTGCAGCCCGGCGACCGCATCGTCGTGCAGCGCGCGCCCTATACCATCCGCTTCGTGCATCCGGAAGGCTACAGCTTCTTTTCCACCCTGCGCCGCAAGCTGCACTGGAACCTGATGCCGCAGGCCACCGACAACGTAGAGTAGTAAGCGCCCCGACATGCTGCGCACCCTGCACATCCGCGACTTCGTCATCGTCGAGCAGACCGAGATCCATTTCGGTCCCGGCTTCACCGTCTTCTCCGGCGAGACCGGGGCAGGAAAATCCATCCTCATCGACGCGCTGGCGCTGGCGCTGGGCGAGCGCGGCGACGTCAGCGTGCTGCGCGAAGGCGCCGCGCGCGCCGACATCACCGCCGTCTTCGACACGCCGCCGGCGCTGCGCGCCTGGCTTGCCGAACGCGAGATCGATGCCGACGATGAACTGGCCCTGCGTCGCGTGATCGACGCCCAGGGCCGCAGCCGCGCCTACATCAACGGCACCCCGGCCACGGTCGCGCAATTGCGCGAACTGGGCGACAGCCTGGTCGACATCCACGGCCAGCATGCGCACCAAAGCCTGATGCGTGCGGAGGCTCAGCGCGACCTGCTGGATGCGCATGGCGGCCACGGCGACCTGCGCCAGGCGGTGGGCCAGGCCTGGAAGCAATGGCGCGCGCTGGCGCGCCAGTTGGAATTGGCCGAAAAGGACGCGGCGGGCCTGGCCGCCGAACGCGAGCGGCTGCAATGGCAGGTCGACGAACTCGATCGCCTCGGGCTCGCCCCGGACGAATGGGAATCGCTGCAATCCGAGCACACCCGCCTGTCGCATTCACAGTCGCTGCTGGACGGCGCCACCCAGATCCTCGACGCCCTCGATGGCGAAGGCGACTCGGCCCACCACCGGCTGACCGCGGCCAACCACCGCATCCAGCAGATGCTGCGGCACGACACCGGCCTGCAGGGCATCTACGACGAACTCGAATCGGCTCGCATTGCCATCAGCGAAGCGGTGTCCGACCTGAACAACTACGTCAGCCGCGTCGATCTCGATCCGCGCCGGCTGGCCGACGTCGAGGCGCGCCTGAGCGCGGTATTCGAGACGGCGCGCAAGTTCCGCACCGAACCCGACGGGCTGTGCGCGCTGCGCGACAGCTTGCACGCCGAACTCTCGGCCCTGCAGGCCGCCGCCGACATCGACGCGCTGCGCGCCCAGGCGCAGGTGGCGCAGGCGCAGTACGACGCCGCCGCCGCCAAGCTCACGGCGGCGCGCCGCAAGGTCGCCAAGGACCTCGGCAAACAGGTCACCCAGGCCATGCAGACGCTGGCCATGCAAGGCGGCAAGTTCGAGCCCACGCTGGCAGCGGCCGCGCCGTCGGCGCACGGTAACGAGCAGGTCGAATTCCTGGTGGCCGGCCACGCCGGCACCACGCCGCGGCCACTGGCCAAGATCGCTTCCGGCGGAGAACTGTCGCGTATCTCGCTGGCGCTGTCGGTCATCGCCAGCCGCGCCGCGCGCGTGCCGACGCTGATCTTCGACGAAGTCGACAGCGGGGTCGGCGGCGCGGTGGCCGAAGCCGTCGGCAAACTGCTGCGCGAACTGGGCGAGCGCCACCAGGTGCTGTGCGTCACCCATCTACCGCAGGTAGCGGCCTGCGGCAACAACCAGTTCCTGGTCAGCAAGACCGAATCGCGCGGCACCACCCGGTCGCGCATCGAGGAACTGGACGACGGCGCCCGGGTCGAGGAAATCGCCCGCATGCTGGGCGGGATCAAGCTCACCGCGACCACCCGCGAACACGCCCGCGAAATGCTGGCCGGCGTCGGCCGCGCGCCGGCCTGAGCCTGCAGGGGCCAGGCAACCCGCTCCTCGCGGGCCTGATGCGGCGCAAGCACATCCGGGGCGCGTGCGCCTCCAGAAAAACCGGGCGCCGGCTGCCTTTGTGCCGACAGCCGTATCGCGATGGTCCGCAGCCGGATTCAGTCCGAGAATAAAAAAAGCCCCTTCCTATAGAAGGGGCTTTTGCTTTCAACTACCCACGGCGAGCGCGGCCGTGGGCAGGTCCGAGGCGAAGAAAGCTCAGCGGCCTTTCAGGCAGCTACCGCAGATGCCGTACAGCACCATGGCGTGGCTTTCCAGCGCGAAACCGTTGTCCTTGGCGATCTTCTGCTGGCGCTTTTCGATGTCCGGGTCCGAGAATTCAACCACCTTGCCGCAGTTGGTGCAGATCAGGTGATCGTGGTGGTCGCCGTCATTGAGCTCGAACACGGCCTTGCCGCTGTCGAACTGGCTGCGGGCAAGGATGCCGGCCTGTTCGAACTGGGTCAGCACGCGATAGACGGTGGCCAGGCCGATTTCGACGTTTTCGCCGATCAGGGCACGGTAGACGTCCTCGGCGCTGAGGTGGCGCTGGTCCGACTTACGGAAGATATCAAGAATTTTCAGGCGCGGGAAAGTCGCCTTCAAACCCATGTTTTTCAGTTCGCTTTGGTCGCTCATGGTGTAATCGCTCTCCGTCCGCGTTGGCATGGGCAAGGATACTCGGTAACCGCGAGCCGGCTCCCCAGAATTCCTGCCGCCCCGCAGAACTATCCTTATGAAACCTTTATGATAACGGTTTTGTCTGCTTCCAAATAATAGGGGCGCGTAGTGTCCATGATTGCACGAATTCCTTCCCGCTCGCTCAAGACCGGATTGGCCATCGCCGCCCTGGCCGTCGCCCTTGCCGGCTGCACGGGGGACAAGTGGGGCTTCCCCTACAAGGCCGGTGTCCAGCAAGGCAACTGGATCACCCAGGAGCAGGTGGCGCTGCTGCAGCCGGGCATGACGCGCGAACAGGTCCGCTTCGCGCTGGGCAGCCCCACCCTGACCAGCGTGCTGCACGCCAACCGCTGGGACTACCCCTACTATTACAAGCCCGGCTACGGTGAGGCCCAGGAACGCAAGTTCACGGTCTGGTTCGAGAACGACCGGCTGACCCGCTGGGAAGGCGACAAGCAGCCCGACCTGCAGCCCTACCAGATCAACACGCCCAGCGCGGCCGCCGATGAAAAGGCCGACAAGCGCCTGAGCGAAGACGAGGCCCGGCTCAAGCAGGAAGAAGAGCAGAAGAAACGCGACGCCGCCGCCCCCACCAGCCCGATGAACCAATACCCCGGCCAGCCTGGCAACGCGCCCGAGCCGCTGCGCTAACCCAAGGATTTTCTTCATGCGTATTGCTATCGCCGGCGCCAGCGGCCGTATGGGCCAGATGCTGATCGACGCCGTCCTGAAGGCCGACGGCCTGCAACTGGCGGTCGCGCTCGACCGCAAGGGCTCGCCCTCGCTGGGCCAGGACGCGGGCGCCCCGCTCGGCCAGCAGACCGGCGTCGCCATCACCGACGACCTGGGCGCGCTGGCCAACGCCGACTGCCTGATCGACTTCACCCGCCCCGAAGGCACGCTGGAGCACCTGCAGGTCTGCGCCAGGCTGGGCGTGAAGGCCGTCATCGGCACCACCGGCTTCGACGACAATGGCCGCGCCGCCATCGAAGTGGCCGCGCAGAAAACCGCCATCGTGTTCGCGCCCAACATGAGCGTGGGCGTGAACGCCACGCTCAAGCTGCTGGACATGGCCGCCCGCATCCTCAATTCGGGCTATGACGTCGAGGTCTTCGAGGCCCACCACCGCAACAAGGTCGACGCCCCCTCGGGCACCGCGCTCAAGATGGGCGAGACCATCGCCTCGGCTTGGGACGTGGCCCTGCCCGACGTGGCCACCTGGAGCCGCCACGGCGACACCGGCGTGCGCAAGCCGGGCACCATCGGCTTCTCGGTACTGCGCGGCGGCGATATCGTCGGCGATCACACGGTGTCGTTCTGCGGCATCGGCGAACGCATCGAGATCACCCACCGCTCGGCCAGCCGCGCCACCTATGCCGAAGGCGCCTTGCGCGCCGCCCGCTTCCTGGAAGGCAAGCACAACGGCCTGTACGACATGCAGGCGGTGCTGGGACTCTGATCCCTTAGCGCCCAGAAAAAAAGGACCCGCGAGGGTCCTTTTTTCATGCAGCACCAGGTCACACCACCACGGGCTCCGGCTCCAGCGCCACGCCGTAGCGCTCGGCGACCGCATCCTGGATCGCGCGCGCCAGCGCCAGGATGTCGGCGGCGGTGGCGCCCCCGCGATTCACCAGCACCAGCGCCTGCCGGTCATGCACCCCGGCCGCGCCCAGGCTGCGCCCCTTCCAGCCGCACTGGTCGATCAGCCAGCCGGCCGCCAGCTTGTAGCTGCCGTCCGGCTGCGCATACGACACCAGGCCGGGATAACGGGAGACGAGCGCTTCGCGCTGCGCCGCGGACACGATGGGATTCTTGAAAAAACTGCCGGCGTTGCCGGTGACCGCCGGGTCCGGCAGCTTGGCACGCCGGATCGCGCAGACCGCCTCGAAGATGGCGCGCGCCGACGGCTCTTCCATAAGGCCGGGATGACGCTGCAGGTCCGGGTACGACAACACCGGCCGCCAGGGCCGCGGCAAGCGCAAGCGCACCGCCACGATCACCCAACTTCCGGGCGGCTGGTGCTTGAAAATGCTGTCGCGGTAGGCGAAGCGGCAATCGGCCGCGCTCAGGTCGACATACCGGCCCGCCTGCACGTCCCAGGCCGTCAGGCTGTCGAAGCGGTCGGCCAGCTCGACCCCGTAGGCGCCGATGTTCTGCACCGGCGCCGCGCCGACCGTGCCGGGGATCAACGCCAGGTTTTCCAGGCCGTCCCAGCCCTGCCTCACGCACTCGGCGACGAAGTCGTGCCAGGTCTCGCCGCCTGCCGCCTCCACCAGCCAAGCATCAGGCTCGGCCCGCAGCAGGCGCACGCCCCGCAGCGCCACGCGCGCCACCAGGCCCGGCACGGCCTCGGGCAGCACCACATTGCTGCCACCGCCCAGCACCAGCAGCCGGTCGTGCCGCGCGGCCAGGGCCGACAGGGCCGGCAGTTGCGCCACATCGTCGAGCGTGACGCAGGCCGGGGCCGTGGACGCCAGGCCCAGGGTGTTCAAGGCGGAAAGGTCCCGCGCCTCGGGAGTGAGGACAGCCGCGGTGGCAGAGGAATTTGACATGGATACTACCGGGTATGCTATATTTTCTGTCTTCGCTCATATTACTTGATTGAGCTTGGCAGCCAGACAGCACTCAGTTGCAGCCTTGGCCACGCGAAGTTCAGCGCGATCCGCCTGCCACGGCAATCTGCCAGCGGCAAGCACGATCGAAAAAAATCATGTAGAATGCGCGCCTTCTGATCGATAACCAAGTTGATCAGGCAACCACGAAAGTGGTTGGCAATAAGAAATGGTTTGCACTGGCACTGCGTGGAATTTTCACCAAGCCAGAGATTGCGGACCCATGCGGGAGTAGCTCAGTTGGTAGAGCGCAACCTTGCCAAGGTTGAGGTCGCGAGTTCGAGACTCGTCTCCCGCTCCAGATTTTATGGGCAGTGTCTTCACACTGCGCATGTTGCAAGAAAGGGCCTGCGGGCCCTTTTTTCATTTCCGCGGCGACAATCACACATTCGCGAGAACAACCGGAAATGGCCTGCATGACGACACTCATGACGACACCCATGACGACACCCCCGCGAACGGCGGCACAGGACGAGATCTGCGCCCGATACGGCATGCAGGGCATGGCGCCGGAAGAGATGATCGCGGTCGCCCTGCATACCCTTGGCGCCATGCCGATTTACGGCACGCGCATCGCGTTGCCGCGCGGCGGCACCGTCAGCTGGTTCATCCACGCCGGCGAATACTCGGACGCCGACGACTTCTACCAGCCCCTTCACACCGCGCACCTGGCGACGCTGCTGCCGCGGGTCGTCGATTACCTGCGCCTGCCGCCAGGCGCGAAGTTCATCATCGACGACCAGGGCTACGAAGACGTGTGGTTGGACGCCTAGGGCCTATCTGTGCCGGAAAGGGAGTCCCCGCGCGGCGCCTGGACGGCAACCGCGGCCAGGGCGTCAGCCGCATCCGCGAAGTACGCCGCGATCTCCGCCTGGGTCCGCAGCCGGGCCGCCTCCAGCGCCTGCCCGCCCATCGCGGTGCCCTCCACCGAAAAGAACGTCAGGCGCTTCAGGCCGATGGTGGCCAGCGCCGCCTTCAGGTAGGGCGTCAGGAAATCCGGCTGGCGCGCCTCGCACCCGGAAAACAAACCGCCCGACGCCACCGCCACGAACACCGGCTTGTCGGCCAGCACGCCCACCTTGCCTTCGCGCGTCACGCTGAACGTGCTGCGCACACGCACCACGTGATCGATCCACGCCTTCAACGCCGACGGCACGGTGTAGTTGTGCATCGGCGTGGCGATGACGACGTAGTCGGCATCGACCAGGGATTGGATCAGGTGGTCGGACTGATGCAACGATCCGGCGGGATCGCCGTCCGGGTCGGAGGGCGATCCCAGCGCCCACGCGTATTCGGCATCCACATGCGGCAACCGGTTGGCGTCGATCTCGACAAGGTCGCGGCCACGCGCGGCATCGGCCCGCGCCAGGCCGTCGACGATGAACTGCGACAGCCGGTGGCTTTCCGATTCCGCGCCGCGCGGGCTGCACGTCAAACGCAGGACGCTCATGCCGCTTGCTCCCCCAGCACCTTGCTGAAACGCATCGCGCCGGTCAGCAATCCCTGACGGAAGTAGAAGCGCTGCGCCAGCGCGTTGGCCAGCCCGGTGTCCAGCACCAGCTTGGCGCAGCCAGCCTCGCGCGCCATGCGCTCGAGCGCCTGCAGCAGGGCGGCGCCATGGCGCCCGCCGCGACTGCGCTCGGTGACGACCAGGTCGTCGACATAGAGGAAGCGGCCGTAGATCAGGTTTTCCTGGAAACGGTAGCCGGCCAGCGCCACGGGCGCGTCGCCTTCCCACACCGCCAGCAAGGCGTAGCGCTCGTCGCGCATGCGCGCGACGCGTTCGGCGAAATCACGCTCGTCGGCCAGGTGCGGGCGCAATTCGCGCATGACTGGAAAACAGGCGCGCAGCGCCTCGGCTGATTCGATAGAGCGGATGTCCGGTTGACTCATGAGGATCCTGTCTTGAAAGAAACCACCCGCCGCCAGGGCAGGCACAACCATGATGCTAGGGAAGCCATGCCATAATTTGAAGAACCATAAATTGACCTTTCGACTAGGCCATGACGCCCGTTTCCCTTGCCAGCCTGCCGCCCGCCGCTTCCGGCGACGAACCGCTGTACCGGCAGGTCTACGAGCGCTTTCGCGGCGCGATTGCCCAGGGCACCCTCAAGCCGGGCGACCGCATTCCGTCCGCGCGCGCACTGGCCAAGGACCTGGGCGTGGCGCGCGGCACCATCGAGATGGCCTATTCACTGCTGCACGCGGAAGGTTATGTGCAGCCGCGCGGCCAGGCCGGCACCGTGGTCACCCCCGGCCTGCAGGCGCAGGCCGCGCCCCGGCTGCTGCCGCCACCCGACAAGGCGGACCCCGACACCTGGCGCCAGCCGCCGACGCTGTTGCCGTTCCAGATGGGCCTGCCGGCGCTGGACGCCTTTCCGCGCAAGATCTGGGCGCGGCTCGGCGCCCGTCACCTGCGCGCCACGCAGGCGGCCGACCTGTCCTACCCGCCGGCCGATGGCCTGCCCGCGCTGCGCACCGCGATTGCCGCGCACCTGCAGGTCGCGCGCGGTATCCACTGCTCGCCGGCGCAGGTGTTCATCACGTCCGGCTATCGCGAGAGCCTTAACCTGGTGATCCAGGCGCTGCTGCAGCCCGGCGACGAGGTCTGGGTGGAAGACCCTGGTTACCCGCCGACGCGCGAACTGTTGAAGCACTCGGGCCTGGCGCTGGCGCCGGTGGAAGTCGATGCCGAAGGCATCGTGGTGTCGCAAGGCATTGCGCAGGCGCCAGAGGCGAGCGCCGCGATCGTCACGCCCGCCCACCAGAGCCCGCTGAGCGTGACGCTGTCATTGACGCGCCGCCAGGCGCTGCTGGAATGGGCCGAGCGCAATCAGCGCTGGATCGTGGAAGACGACTACGACGGCGAGTACCGCTACGTCAGTCGGCCGCTGCCGGCGCTCAAGAGCCTGGACCGCCATGGGCGCGTGCTCTATGCCGGGACGTTCAGCAAGGTCATGTTTCCCGGCATCCGCCTCGCCTATCTGGTGGTGCCCGAGGCCCAGGTGCGGCGCTTCGAGGACGTGAACCGGGTGCTCGGCAACGGCATTCCGGGCCTGACCCAGGCGCTGGTCAGCGCGTTCATGCTGGAGGGTCATTTCGCGCGCCACATCCAGCGCATGCGGCGGCTCTATTCAGAGCGCCGCAACGCCACCGCCGCGGGGCTGGCCAAGGTCTTCGGCCCCGCCATGCCGATCAATCCGCAACCGGGCGGCATGCACCTGCTGGTGCGGATGCAGGGCCACCAGACGGACCGCCCGCTGGCGCAGCGCATGGTCGAGCACGGCATCTACGCGCACGCCCTGTCGCGCTGGACGACCCGCGCGCCGTGCGGCGCCGGCCTGCTGATGAGCTTCACCAACATCGAGTCCCAGGAGCGCGCCGAGCAACTCGGCCGCCGCATCCTGGAACTGATGTAGCGACGGCACGCGCGTAGCCGCCCGCGGGCAAGGCGCCGCCGCCCCCTTCAATCCGGCTTACCTCAACCCAGCCTTATCCAGACCGAAAGCCGCGTCGGCGGAACCCGGTTCGGTGCGGAAGGCGACGTTCAGACGATTCCAGCCATTGATGCCCACCACCAGGAAGGTGAGGTCCGAGATTTCCTCTTCGGACAACTGGCCGCGGACCTGCTCGTACACCGCATCGGACACGCCGTGCGGGTGCAGCGCGGTCAACGCCTCGGTCCATTCCAGCGCGGCGCGCTCGCGCGGACTGAACAGCGTGGATTCACGCCAAATGGCGATGTGGTGCAAGCGCAGCTCGCGCTCGCCGCCGATCTTGGCCTGCTTGATGTGCATGTCCAGGCAGAAGCCGCAGCCGTTGAGCTGCGAGGCGCGGATCGTCACGAGATCATTGAATTCCCGGATGACGGCCTTCTTCTTCAGCGCGGCGCTGAAGTCGAGGTAATGCTTGGAAAGTTCGGCGGAAACCTGGAAGTAATTCAGACGCTGGGTCATGTCACGGACACCTTGTAGAGGGAATTGCGGACGACATCGCCGCACACCCACATAGTGCCGCCTGCAACCGCGGCGCAAAAGCGCCAAGAATCGCCATAGGGTCTGGGCCATGATGCCGCATGCCATGCGCTCCCTCGCGCCGCGTCCGCTTGCCCTGGCCGCTAATTACGGTATACTCTCGCCTCTTCGCAGTACAGCAGTATCCGCGCGGGAGTAGCTCAGTTGGTAGAGCGCAACCTTGCCAAGGTTGAGGTCGCGAGTTCGAGACTCGTCTCCCGCTCCAGCAGATGCGCCGTTTCACGAACGTCGCCGCATTGTTGGAACAACCGCCGGATCTCCCGACCAAAACGGATCGCCATCGGCTTGATCGGCGCCGCTTGCCTTCTCGACAGATTCCTGTCGCCTCCCCCGACATTGCCGTGATGTGCGCTTCGATGCCCGCATCGTCATTGCCCCGCATCCAGCCGGAGTGCACGACGCGGCCGCGCCGCCCGCAAGGTGCCGCGCTCGACACCATCTGGCAACTTTTTTTCTCGGACGCCCGGGCAGACCCGCACAAGTCCTAAAAACTGTGTATAATCGCTGTCTTTGGTGGACACGGCCTCTTTCAAAAGAGACCGACAAAACAGGTTCATCAAACGCAGTGCCCACGCGGGAGTAGCTCAGTTGGTAGAGCGCAACCTTGCCAAGGTTGAGGTCGCGAGTTCGAGACTCGTCTCCCGCTCCAAATACAAAAAGGAAGCACCGGCCTATACCGAGCTTCCTTTTTTCTTGCAGTACTGGCGCAATGGCAGAGTGGTTATGCAGCGGATTGCAAATCCGTGTACGTCGGTTCGATTCCGGCTTGCGCCTCCAGTATTTCCTCCCCAGCATCTCGTTACCCATCCCTACGCCCAGTCAATCGTTTGGTTGCTAAGGTGACGCCGTTTTCATTTGACGACGATCCCATGTACAACAATCAAACCTCGCGGCGCGCTTCCTCCACCCTACTGGCGTTGTCCGCGGCCACGCTGATGACGTTGGCGCCGCTGGCCGCGGAGGCGGACTCCGACCGCCACCACCATCGTCATGGCCATGGCCGCGGCGAGTATAAAGAGAAGTATTGGGACGGCGCCTGTGAAGTCGAGCGCAAGTGGAAGCGCAACGGCGACTACCGCGAAAAGCGCAAGTGCCGCGACGACTACCGCTACGGCTACGCCCCCCAGCCGGTGCTGGTGCCGGCCATGCCCGCGCCCGCCATCATCATCAACCCGCCCCCCATCATCATCCGCCCCTGACCATGGATGCCTCGGTGAAAGACGCCATCGCCCGCTGGCCCGACGTGCCTGCGGTGTTCGGCTGGCTGTCGCTGGATCCGCGCGGCCGCTGGCGTCTGCATCCGCAAGGGCAGGCCGCCGCGGGCGGGCCCGGCGAGTCCATCACCAATGCCCAGATCCAGGGTTTCATCGACCGCAATTACGAACGCGACGACGCAGGCCGCTGGTTTTTCCAGAACGGCCCTCAGCGCGTCTTCCTGCGGCTCGATGCCGCGCCATACGTGCTGCGTCTCGATGACGCCGGCCGCGCCCTGCTCACGCACACCGGCCAGGCGGTGAGCGCGGTAAGCGGCTGGTGGCTGGATGACGCCGGCCAGTTGTACGCCATGGCGCCGCAGGGCCCCGGCGTGGTGCTGGACCGCGACCTGCCGCCCCTGATGGAGCGACTCGTCACGGAAGACGGCGCCGCCCTGCTGGACGCCATCGATCGCCTGGCCCCTGCGCGAGCACTGCGGATCGCGCTGCCGGGTATCTACGGCCCGGCGCCACTGCGCCTGATCGAACACGCCCAAGTGCCGAACGTCCTGGGTTTCCAGGCCAATCCAACCGCCTGATCCGGCGCGTTCGCGCAAGACGGCGCGCCAGCGGCAAGCCTCACGCCTCAGAACATGCCGTTGCTGTTGGCGGACTGTTCGGGAATTGGCTGCACCGCGTCCCAGTGCTCGACGATCTTGCCGCGCTCCAATCGGAAGATGTCGATGATGGCGTTGCCGCGCGTGCCCGGTTCGCGCACCGCGTGCACATGCAGGATCACATAATCGCCGTCGGTGAAGACGCGCTTGATCTCGCTTTTCGATTGCGGATATTTGTCGCGCAGGAAGGCGATGAACTTGCGGAACCCGTCGGGCCCGTCGGCCGCGTTGGGATTGTGCTGGATGTAGCGGTCGCCCAGATACTTCACGGCGGCGTCCGCGTCTTTCTGGTTCAGGCCCTTCTCATAGAAGGCCAACACGGCCGCCTTGTTGGCGGCCTCTTGTTCGGTCGAGGCCTGGACGGCGGGCGACAGGGCGGCGGCAAACAGGACTGCGCCGAAGACACGCGTGATGAACGACATGGAATCTCCAGAAAAGCCAAGGCGGCCGGCCCATTCTAGGTGCCGGCCGCCTGCCGGGCGATGCCCAATCCAGTTGACAGTTTGGTGCGCGAGCCGGTCAGCCGCGACCGCTCTTGAGCAGCGCGAACTTGCCGTCACCCAGCAGCGCCAGGACCGCCGCGGCCACCGACAGGAACACCGGATATTCCCAACCGCCGTTGGGGTTGCTGAAGCCCCAGCCGTTGCCAAAGTGCACGGTGGAAGCGACGAACAACTGCACCGCCGCGATCACGGCGATCCAGCGCGGCCACACGCCCAGGATCAGCAGCGCGCCGGCGCCGATCTCGAAGAAGGTCACCGGATACGCCAGCCAGCCGGCAAAGCCGATCTTGGCGAAGAACTGCGCGGTGCCCGGCAGGGTGAACACCAGTAGCTTGGTCAGGCCATGGGCCAGGAACATCACGCCCAGCGCGATGCGGAGCAGGAACGCGGCATAAGGCGCGGTACGGGTATCGATCATTGCATTCTCCGTGAGCGAATCGCCCAGAACGGGAAGATTCTTCATGGCCGCTATTCTTGCGATTCCAAAAACAAAGATAAACATGCAAAATCGCAACTTATTGTTCCCCATTAGGTAACAATCATGGACACCCACACTGCCATGCAGACCTTTGCCCGAGTCGTGGAACCGGGCTCGTTCGCGGCCGCCGCGGACAAGATGGGGCAGGCGCGCTCCGTGGTCACGCGCCAGATCGCATACCTCGAAGAAAAATACGGCGTGCGGCTGCTGAACCGCACCACCCGCAAGCTCAGCATGACCGACGCCGGCCGCGCCTTCTACGAGCGGGTGCGGCCGATCCTGGCGGAAGTGGCCGACCTCGAGCTGTCGCTGCAGGCCGAGGGCCAGGCGCCCAGCGGACGCCTGCGCGTCAGCGCGCCGGTCTCGTTCGGCATCCTGCACCTGGGACCGGCCATCGCCGAATACCTGCTGCGCTATCCCGACGTCATCATCGACCTGGACCTGAACGACCGCGTCGTCGACCTGGTAGAGGATGGGTATGACGTCGCGGTGCGTATCGGCCCGCTGCAGGATTCGTCGCTGGTGGCGCGACCGCTGGCGCCGCAGCAGTTGCTGGTGTGCGCCGCGCCCGCCTACCTGGAACGCCATGGCGTGCCACAGACACCGGACGACCTGAAACAGCACCGCTGCCTGCATTACGCCTACGCCAGCACCGGCAACGAATGGCATTTCGAGAAGGACGGGGTCACCCACCTGGTGCGGATCAACGCCGCCCTGCGCGCCAACAATGGCGACGTGCTCCGCACCGCGGCGCTGGCCGGGCACGGCGTGATCCTGCAGCCGGAATTCCTGGTGGGCGAGGACGTGCGCGCCGGCCGCCTGACCGCGCTGCTACAGGACTACGCCCACACCCCGATTTCCATGTACGCCGCCTATCCGCACCGGCGCTTCCTCTCGCCCAAGGTGCGTTCCTTCGTCGAACACCTGGAAGAACGCTTCGGCACCCGCGCGCCGATGGCGCCCGCGCGGCGCGCCAGCCGGCGCCACAGCCGTTAGAATCGTAGCCATGACCGCCAAATCGCCCCTCGAATACTTCCCCGCGCCGCGCCGTGCGAATTTCTGCAGCCAATGCGGCTCGCCCGTGAACCGCCGGGTGCCCGAGGGCGACAACCGCGAACGGGACATCTGCGACCACTGCGGCGCGATCCACTACCAGAATCCGCGGCTGGTGGTGGGCACGGTGCCGGTTCTGGACAACCGCGTGCTGCTGTGCCGGCGCGCCATCGAGCCACGCTACAACACCTGGACGCTGCCGGCCGGCTTCATGGAACTGGGCGAGAGCACCGCGCAAGGCGCCGGCCGCGAAACGCTGGAAGAATCCGGCGCACGCATCCGGCTGGGCGATATCTACACCATCATCGACGTGCCGCAGATCGAGCAGGTGCATGTCTTCTATCTGGCCGAGGTGCTGGGCCCCGAGCTGGATCCCGGCCCGGAAAGCCTGGAAGCCCGCTTCTACGACGAGGCCGACATTCCCTGGGACGACCTGGCGTTCCGCACCGTGGCGACCACGTTGCAACGCTATTTCGAGGACCGCAGGCGCGGCACGTTCGGCCCTCACCACTACACCCTAGAATCGCACCGTTGAAGCTGCCCTGGCTTGCCGCGGACACGCCGTTTCCACCGGCTGAATTCGCCCTGACGGATCCGGACGGCCTGCTGGCGGCCGGTGCCGACCTGTCCACGCCGCGCCTGATCCAGGCCTATTCGAACGGTATCTTTCCCTGGTATTCCGAGGGCGAGCCGATCCTGTGGTGGAGCCCGGATCCGCGCATGGTGCTGGCCTGTCGCGACTTCGCGCCCTCGCACTCGTTGCGCAAGCTGCTGCGCCAGATCGCCAGCCAAGAGCAGGAGGCCGCGCCGCGCATCGAGGTGCGGGTCGATACGGCATTCGCCACGGTGATGGCGCACTGCGCCGCGCCGCGCGATGGCCAGCCCGGCACCTGGATCACCGCCGCCATGCGGCAGGCCTACCTCGACTGGCACCGGGCAGGTTACGTCCACAGCATCGAAACCTGGATCGACGGCGAACTGGCCGGCGGCCTGTACGGCATCAACCTGGGCCGCATGTTCTTCGGTGAATCGATGTTCACGCGCGTGCCCAACGCCTCCAAGGTCGCGCTGGCCTACCTGGTGCGCTACGTCAGCGCGCAGGGCGTGCAATGGATCGACTGCCAGCAGCAGACCCGCCATCTCGCCAGCCTGGGCGCGCGGCCGGTGCCGCGCTCGCGCTTCCTGGAGCACATACGCGCCGCCACCGCGCAACCGCCGCTGACCTGGGGTCCGGGACGGCTGGACAGCGGGGGGCGGCTGCTGCCCCTGGCGCCGGGCGCCCCGGCCTGACGGCCTCCCCGCCGGGTGGCGCCACGCGCCGCCCTCCCCGCACATCACCGGCCGTGTTAGGCGTTAATATGTAGTGGTCCCCGTCACGGACTTGGCGCCGGACGCCGGGATTCCACATGAGCCAGCTCAAAGAATTACCTTTCTCCACGCTGCAGTTCTACGCGACCGCTCCCTACCCTTGCAGCTATCTGCCGGGACGCCAGGCGCGGTCGCAGGTCGCCGCACCCGGCCACCTGATCAACGCCGGCACCTACTCTCAGTTGGTCGAGCAAGGGTTTCGACGCAGCGGCCTGTTCACCTACCGCCCGCACTGCGACAACTGCCACGCCTGTGTGCCGGTGCGGGTCGACACCGCCAGCTTCGCGCCCAACCGCAGCCAGCGCCGTGCGTGGCGAGACCATCGCAACCTGCAGTCGTTCGTGGCCGAATTGGCCTGGTCGCCAGAACACTATCGGCTCTATACCCGCTACCAGCAGGGGCGCCATCCCGGCGGCGGCATGGACGAGGACAGCCGCACGCAGTACGCGCAGTTCCTGCTAACCAGCCGCGTCAACACCCGCCTTGTCGAATTCCGCGATCCCGCGGGGGTGCTGATGATGGTCTCGATCATCGACGTGCTGGACGACGGCCTGTCGTCCGTCTACACCTTCTACGACCCCGACGTGCCGGGCAGCCTGGGCACCTACAGCATCCTCTGGCAGATCGAGCAATGCCGCACGCTCAATCTCCCGTGGCTCTACCTGGGCTACTGGATCGCCGACAGCCAGAAAATGTCGTACAAGGCCAGCTTCCATCCCGCCCAGTATCTGGTCGACGGCGCCTGGGGAGAGCCGCCCGCGCCCGCCGCGTCCGGTCCCCAGGCCTGATCCGCGACCGAGCCTGGCCCGCAGGGCGGGCCAAAGACGCTTTACAATCCCGCTCCATGTCGATCCTCTTCCACGCCTATCCCCTGGCCCGCCCGGCGCTGTTCGCCATGGACGCGGAAACCGCCCACGAAGTCACCTTGTCGGGACTGCAGCGGGCCTATGACTGCGGCGCCACGCGCAAGCTGCTGCACGCCCAGCCCAAGGCGCCCTGCACCTTGATGGGCATGCGGCTGGCCAACCCCATCGGACTGGCGGCGGGACTGGACAAGAACGGCGCCTATATCGACGCGCTCGGCAATCTGGGGTTCGGTTTCGTCGAGGTCGGCACGGTAACTCCCCGGGCACAGCCGGGCAACCCCAAGCCGCGCATGTTCCGCCTGCCGCGCGCCAACGCGCTGATCAACCGCCTGGGCTTCAACAACCAGGGGCTGGACGCGTTCCTGGCCAACGTGCAGCGCAGCCAGTGGCGCAAGCAGGGCGGCATCCTCGGCCTGAACATCGGCAAGAATGCCGACACCCCGATCGAGCGCGCGGCCGACGACTACCTGATCGGCCTGGCCGGCGTGTACCCGCACGCCGACTACGTCACGGTGAACATCTCATCGCCCAACACCAAGAATCTGCGCGCCCTGCAAGGCGGCGACGAATTGTCGGCCCTGCTGGCGCAACTGGCGGACAAGCGCCGCGCACTGGAAGACCAGCACCAGCATCGTGTGCCGATGGCGGTCAAGATCGCCCCCGACCTCACCACCGAACAGATCGACGCCATCGCCGACGCGCTGCCGCGCCATGGCATCGACGGCGTCATCGCCACCAATACCACGCTATCCCGCGACGCGGTCACCGGCCTGGCGCACGCCGAGGAAGCGGGCGGCCTGTCCGGGGCGCCGGTGCATGAACTGTCGCTGGCGGTGATCCGCAGGCTGAAGGAACGCCTGGGCGACAGCCTGGCGATCATCGGCGTGGGCGGTGTGCTGTCGGGCCGCCAGGCCCTGGAGAAAATGCAGGCTGGCGCCGACGCGGTGCAGCTATATACCGGCCTGATCTACCGCGGCCCGGCCCTGGTGGGCGAGTGCGTGCGGGCCGTCGCCCGCTGAACGCCGGCGCGCCCCGGAAAACGGGCAAAAAAAGAGGCCACCCGAAGGGTGGCCCTAATTCCAGCTCTGCTCTGTCACTCAACAGTACTACATTACTGCGATTTGCGCAGCATCACGCGCCAAATACTCAGGCGCTGCGACGGCTACGGCTGGCAACCTTGGTGGCGGCGTCGGCGGCATCCGTCGCGGCCTTGAAGGTTGCGTTGGCGGCGGCATTCAGGTTCGACTCGGCGACCTCGGCGGCCTGCTTGGCGGCCTTGGTCAGGGAATCGTAGGCGCTGTTGGCGGTGGCCAGCGAGGACTTGATCAGGGCGACCGCGCTTTCCGAACCCGTCGGCGCGTTCTTGGAGAACTGCTCGACGGCTTCACTCAGTTGCTGCTGGCCTTCGGCGATCTGTTCTTCAGTCAGCTTGACCAGATTGCCCTGCACGCCAGCGACGATGTCATACACGTGCTTGGTGTAGGCCAAGGCCTTTTCGGCGCCCGGCTGCAGCAGGCCGGAGGCGAACGCCGCGGCTTCCTGCGGGTCCTTCACTTCAGCGGCTTGCTGCGACTTCTGGGCGACTTCGTCCAGGGTGGCGCGCACGACCTTCAGATTCAGCTCGACCAGCTTTTCGAAGCCGGCGAACACGGCCGACTGGGCGGCCACGAAAGTGTTGATGCTGGCTTTTTGACGGTCCAGGACTTGTTGCGGGATAGCGCTCATAGAATTGCTCCTTTTAGGGGTAGCCGGAGGCTGTCCGGCGAGTAAGGATGGTGTCTGCGACGAAATAAGGAACGTGCGCGGAAACTGGTACTACAAGCTACCGCCGGCCCGTTTGATGCACTGCACAATTGATATTCTACGGGCCTAAAAAACCTTGTCAAGCAATATTGGTGCAACGCAACAACTATTTGCACATTAACAGTGCAGGCGCCGGTGCAGGATTGATCCAACGCAAGCATTTCCCATGATTCGGGAAATACCGGACATGACGGCGTATCAATTCTTTTCTACACTGCTTGCACGCTGATGACAGATAAACACAAACGATAAGTCAGCGGTCAAAAACACATCGCAGCAAGCAAAACCCTGCAATTGGAGACTTCATGACCCTCATCCCCCGCACGCTTTCGGCCCTGCTCGCGGCCAGCGCCATGCTCGCGGCCGGCGCCGCCCACGCGGAATTCCCGGAACGCCCCATCAACATGGTGGTGCCTTTCGCCGCCGGCGGTCCGACGGACAACGTCGCGCGTTCGCTGGCTGAAGCCATGCGGCATTCGCTGGGCCAGACCGTCGTGGTCGAAAACAAGGGCGGCGCGGGCGGCACGATCGGCACCACGCAGGTGGCCCGGTCGCAGCCGGACGGCTATTCCGTGCTGCTGATGCACGCCGGCTTCTCGACCGCGCCGTCGCTCTACAAGAACCCGGGGTACGACCCCTACAAGAGCTTCGAGCCGATCGGCCTGGTGGTCGACGTGCCCATGACCATCATCGCGCGCTCCGACTTCCCGCCCAACAACATCCAGGAACTGGCCGACTACGTCAAAAAGAACAAGGACAAGGTCTCGCTGGCCAACGCCGGCATCGGCGCCGCCAGCCACCTGTGCGGCACCATGCTGGTCGAGGCCCTGGGCGTGCAACTGCTGACCATCCCCTACAAGGGCACGGCGCCAGCCATGAACGACCTGCTGGGCAAGCAGGTCGACCTGTTGTGCGACCAGACCACCAACACCACGCAGCAGATCGACAGCGGCAAGGTCAAGGCCTACGCCGTCACCAGCCTGCAGCGCGTGCCCACCCTGCCCAAGCTGCCGACCATGGACGAGTCCGGCTTCAAGGGTTTCGAAGTGGGTATCTGGCATGGGATGTGGGTGCCGAAGGGCACGCCCAAGCCGGTGGTCGACAAGCTGGTCAAGAGCCTGCAGGCTGGCCTGGCGGATCCGAAGTTCCAGGAACGCATGAAGCAACTGGGCGCCACGGTGCTGACCGCCGACGCCAACCCGCAGGCCCTGGACGCCAAGGTCAAGCAGCAGGTCCCGCAGTGGGCCGAGCTGTTCAAGAAGGCCGGCGTCGAACAGCAGTAATTCAGGGCGGGCCCCGCCGGGCGGGACCTGCGCTGTGCATCGCGCCTGGCGGATAGTTTCGCCACGGCCATGAAAAAGCCCCTCGGTTGCTGAAACCGGGGGGCTTTTTCATGGCCGCGGCAACGCAGGCGATCAGGTGCGCATCGCTTCCGCCGCCATACCCAGGCCGTTGAAGCCGCTGGATACCGAGGGCTCGTAGCCCAGCGCCTCGGAAATGCTGGCGGCCGTGTCCACCAGGGCCTTGATCCAGTCGTCCTGCAAGCGTTCGGCGGGCGCCGAGATCGACAGACCGGCGACCAGCTTGCCGGTGTCATCGAAAATGCCCGCCGCGATGCAGCGCACGCCCAGCTCCAGTTCCTCGTTGTCGCGGGCGTAGCCATGGCGACGCACCAGCGCCAGCTCGCGTTCGAGGCGGTCGAGATCGGTCAGGCTGTTGCGCGTATGGCCGGCCAGGCCGGTGCGCAAGGCGTAGGCGCGCACCTGGCGGGCGTCGCCGGTGGACAGGAACAGCTTGCCGGTGGAGGTCAGGTGCAGGGGCGCGCGGCCGCCGATGGCGCGCACCACTTGCATGCCCGAGCGCTCGCTCCAGGCGCGGTCGATGTAGACGATTTCGTCGCCCTGCTGCACCGACAGGTTGATCGTCTGACCCGTGAGCTTGTGCAGCGACCGCATCGCCGAAATGGCCGCCTCGCGCACATTCAGCCGCCCCTTGACCAGCGAGCCCAGCTCCAGCAGGCGCATGCCCAACTGATACAGGCCGTTGTCGACACGTTCGACATAGCGTCCCACGACCAGGTCGTTCAGGATGCGGTGCGCGGTCGAGGCATGCAGGCCGGTGGTCGCGGACAATTCCTTGAGCGTGACGGGTTCGGGCTGCGCGGCCAGCGCATCGAGCAGGCGCATGGCGCGCTCGATGACCTGAATGGCGATGGGACTGCCCGAAGCGCCATCGGCCTCGGCGTCCAGGGCATTACGGGTGGAAGAAGGACGGGACATAGGAAAGGAAGGGCAAGCGCGGCGCCACCGAAAGAGACCAGACTTGCGGCAACGCAGCAAACAGTTCTTTCCCGTATTGTGAAATTTACCGGGCCGTTTGGCAATCGTTTTTTGGCCTTGGAAACGGGGACATGCCCCGTTTTCCTTAGCGCTCCCGATTCAACCCGCGGGTGGCGCCAGCTTGCCTCCCAGGCGCAGCACTTCGGCCCGCAGGAACGCCAATGCCTCGGCCGCCGCCTCGGGCTCGCCCTTCACGCCCAGGTCGATGTGCGGCGTGCCGCCGGCTTCGCCGACGCTCGGCAGGCTGAAGGCGCGCACCCCGGGCCAGCGGCTCTCGACGGTTTGCATGGCCGGCGTGATGCGCGATTCCGGCATGCTGAACACCAGGAACGAATGCTCCGCGTGGCGGCGCGTATGCTGCAACGCACGATAACGCGTATCGAGGGTCCATTCGAGCATCGGCCAGGCCATCACGGGAAAGCCCGGCACGAAGGTATGGTCGCGGATGAAGAAGCCCGGAATCCTGTTGTACGGATTGGGCACAATCTCGCAGCCCTCGGGAAACACGCCCATCTGCAGCCGCTGCTGGTTCTCGGGCGCGCTCATGTCGGCCGTGCCCTGCCCCTTGGCCGCCATTTCGGCGGTGCGCAGCGCGATCGCCTGCTCGGCCTCGGGATGCAGGGCCAGCGGCAGGTCCAGGGCCGCCGCGGCGGCCTGGCGGGTATGGTCGTCCGGCGTGCCGCCGATGCCGCCACAGGAAAACACCACGTCGCCGGTGGCGAAGCTGCGCCGGTAGGCGGCAACCAGCACGTCACGGTCGTCGGGCAGGAACTCCGCCCAGGCCAGTTGCATGCCGCGCGCGCCGAGCAGCTCGACGACCTTGGAAAAGTGCTTGTCCTGGCGGCGGCCCGACAGGATTTCGTCGCCGACGATGATGAGGCCGATACGGCGGGAGGCGGATTCTGCAGCCATGTCCGGTTCCAGAGATTGGCGGTTGAATGAAGGCGAAGGCGCCGCGTCAGGCGACGTCGATGGTGCGTTCCTGGCGCAGCCGCTGGAGCGCGTCCAGGCCGTAGTGCGCGTAGACCAGTGCCGAGAACACCGGCAGGATAATCCAGGCAGGCGGCAGCAGGTTCAGCAACGAACAGATCAGGCCGATGATCCAGAAGCCGCCGTTGTGGCGCTCCAGGATGAGCTTGCGCTCGGCCGGGCTGGCGTGTTCGACGATGGCGTCGACCCGCATCATGCGCGAAAAGGCGAAGGTCCACCAGAAGATCGGCAGGATCAAGGCCATCGGCGGGACCAGCCACAACGGCATGGTGAACAGCCAGCCAAGCACGAACGCGCCCGATACCCAGATCGCGTTCCAGACGCTGACGGAGGTCGCCAGCTTGCCCTGCCGGCTGAGGCCGGCGTACTCGCGGTGGCCCACGTGGCGCAGCACCAGCGGCATGACGAAAACGGCGGCGATCGCCAGGCCCAGCACGCCCGACAGCGGCAGCAGGATCGACACCGCGATCACCGGCACCAGGTAGATCTTGAGCGAGAACAGCCCCATCGCCAGCAGCCATTCCTCGGTGCGGTTGATGAAGTCCCAATGCGAGGCCTGGGCGGCAAGCCAGTCGGTCAGGGGCGTCCAGAACAGCCAGAACAGCAGCACCACCCCGACCAGCGCAATCAGGAACGGCAGCAGCACCGCGAACAGCATCGTTGGATGGCATTGCGACACCAGGGCGCGCTTGAACGCCAACCCGACGCCGGTGGCGGCACGGGCGAAGCGGCCGGCTTCGGGCGGCGGGGAATCAGTGCGCAAGGCGGTCATCGCAGGACGAAAGGAAGGTGGTCATCCCGGGTATGATAGTCAAACACGCCCCCATGCGCTCGTATGACATTACTTGTACCCGGCTCCGACCTCACCGCCCTGCGCGCCCAATTGGCGGCCTCGCCCGATGCCTGGCTGGTCGCCTGTTTCTGCGCCGCCTGGTGCGACACCTGCGAGGAATACAAACCCAAGCTGCGGGCGCTGTCCAGCGAGCTGCCGCAGCATGTCTTCGCCTGGATCGACATCGAGGATCATGCCGAATTGCTGGGGGAAGTCGACGTCGAGAACTTCCCGACTCTGCTCATCCAGATCGGCGGCCGCGTGGTGTTCTACGGCCCGATGCTGCCGCACATCGGCCATCTGGAACGTCTGTTGGAAAGCCTGGACGCGCAGAGCGCCGCAGTGACCTCGGCGCTCCCCGACCTGCCCCGGCTGCTCGCCGCCTGAACGGCCCGCAGGCAAAAAAAAAGCGCCCCCGGCGCTTTTTTTATCCGCGCGTCGCGCATCCGGAATGCGGGTGCGCGACGACGCCACTACTTGCGGCTGCCGCCCAGCAGGACGGCGATCTGGCGCTTGGGCGCGGACGAGTTGCCGCCCTGGCGCGGCGCGTCGGGCTCTTCGGCCGGGGCCGACGACGTCGACGGCTCGTAGGGCTTGAGGAAGAAATCGTCCACCGGCTGACGCGACGAACCGCCGCTAGAACGGCGTTCCGACGAACGGCCACGCTCGCGGCCGCCTTCTCGCGGCGACGCGGCGCGCTCTTCGCGGCGGCCATGGCCATGATGGCTGCGCGCGACCAGGTCGGCGGGCAGCTCCAGCGTGCCGCGCGGCACTTCGCGCTTGATCAGCTTTTCGATGTCGAGCAGGAAGCGCTCTTCGTCGCCGGTGAACAGGGCGATGGCTTCGCCCGTGGCGCCGGCGCGGCCGGTACGGCCGATGCGGTGCACGTAATCCTCGGCGTTGTACGGCAGGTCGTAGTTGATGACGCAAGGCACGCCGGCCACGTCCAGGCCGCGCGCCGCCACGTCGGTGGCGACCAGCACTTCAAGTTCGCCGGCCTTGAAGGCTTCGAGCGCCTTCATGCGGTCGGCCTGGGTCTTGTCGCCGTGGATCGATTCGGCCTTGACGCCGTCGCGCTCGAGCTCGCGCGCCAGGCGCGCCGTGCCGATCTTGGTGTTCGAGAACACGATGACCTGCTTGAGGCCGCGCGACTTCACCAGGTGCACCACCGCGGCGCGCTTCTGGTCGCCCGACATCTTGTAGGCGATCTGCGTGATGGTGTTGGCCGTGGCATTGCGCGCCGCGACTTCGATTTCGACCGGGTGGTTCAGGTACGAACGGCCGAGCTTGCGGATTTCGTTGCTGAAGGTGGCCGAGAACAGCAGACCCTGGCGCTGCGCGGGCAGCAGCCGGATGATGCGTTCGAGATCGGGCAGGAAGCCCATGTCCAGCATGCGATCGGCTTCGTCCAGCACGAGGATGCCGACCTGGCTCAGGTTCACGTTCTTCTGCTCGACGTGGTCGAGCAGGCGGCCGGGCGTGGCCACCAGCACTTCGCAGCCACGGCGCAGCGCTTCCTTCTGCGGACCGATATCGACGCCGCCGAAGACCACCGCGGAACGCAGCGGCGTCTGCTTGCTGTAGCGCTTGACGCTTTCGTAGACCTGGTCGGCCAGCTCGCGCGTGGGCGTGAGGATCAGCGCGCGCACCGGATGGCGGGCGGGGGAGGCGCTGGTGTTGGCCAGCGGCATCAGGCGATGCAGGATCGGCAGCGTGAAGGCCGCCGTCTTGCCGGTGCCGGTCTGGGCCGCGCCCATGACGTCGCGCCCCTCGACCACGACGGGAATGGCTTGCGCCTGGATCGGGGTGGGCGTGGTGTAGCCGGTTTCGGCGATCGACTGCAACAGCAGGGGATGCAGCCCGAAGTCGGAGAACGTGGGCGTCGGCGCGGGCGCTTCGGCGGTGGGTGCTGCGGATTGAGTGGATTCAGTCATCAGGGTTAGGCAAGTACCGGGACCAGTGAAAAAGAACAAAACGAGAGTGCTGCAAGCACTGCACTGCATATGCATCGGGACAACCGGAACGCGCGCCACGCTCGCGCGGCCACGTGCGAACCACCCGAAGCGCAAGCGCGTCGCGGGCAATCGGCACCCTGCCTTGCAGGCCAGGTGGCGCATTCTGGTTTCGATACTTATGAGGGCAGTACCAGGCCCGGATTGCTGTGGATAACTTAATTTTAGCGCAGCCGGACGCCGGGGCGGTCAAGCCACTGCCGGGGAGCGACTCCTTTGGCCTGACGGAAGCTCTTGCTGAAATGGCTCAGGTTGCCGAATCCGGTGGCCAGCGCGGCGTCGGTGACGCTGTAACCGGCCTCCAGCATGGACGCCGCGGCGTCCAGCCGGACCGATATCAGATAGGCATGGACCGAACGGCCGGCGACCTGGCGAAAGCCGGCCTTGAGCTTCTTTTCGCTCAGGCCAACCTCGCGCGCCAGCCGCGATACCGTCCATTCCTCGCCGTAGCGGGCTTCTATCAGGCGCCGCGCCTGCGCCAGCAGGCGCCGTTCGCGCGGCGCCACCGGCGGCTCCGCGGCCGCGTCGCTCATGGTTTCCAGCACGATGGCCAGGGCTTCGAGCGCCTTGGCGCGCATATACAAGCGGCGCGCGGTGGCGTCTTCGTGGCGGCAGTCCAGTACGTCCGCCGCCAGCCGCAACAAGCCTGGCGGCGCGGGAAAGCCCGCCATCAGCGATCCCGTGGCCGGCACGCTGTGATCGAGCACGAAAGCGCCGCGCAGCGCGGCCAGCGGCCTGCCGCCGGCGCGCAGCAGCCCGGCGGGTGAATAACGAATGTCCACCAGACGGACATTCTGCCTGCCCGGCATGTGAAACCAGCCGCGTGTCCCGCGCTCGCCGGTTTGCACCACGGCCATGCCCGGCCCCACCGCCAACGGCTCCCCCCCCTGGATCGACATGCGCGCACGGCCATCCAGGAAAACCGCGATGCAGAACATCGGCGGGCCTTCGGCGTTGACGTTGAGCCCGACCGCGGGCGTACCGCTCCAGACGGTCAGGGCCAGGTCGTCGTCACGCGACTCCATGCGCAGCATCGTCATCCACTCGGGCGGCATGGCCACAGCCGACAGCAACGGATGGTCGGCGCGCGCGATAGGCCCGGCGGCGGGGGGCGCGATAGCGCCGATGGCGAAATCCAAATTTAGACCCCGATTTGAACAACGGCGGCACCGAAAACGTCAGCGCGACGCCCATCAAACAACAATAATTCTCATTAATGATTCTACCGAAAGCCCGGGCCGACACCATGACGACTGCGTTCCCTTTCCGACACACCGCCCTGGCGGCCGCCTTGTGCGCCTTCGCGGCGCCCGCCGCGGCACAGTCCGTCAGCGAGCTCGCTCCCATCACCGTCACCGCCAGCAAGCAGGAACAATCGCTGCGCGACGTCAACGGCGCCGTGGTCGTCGTGCCGGCCGAGGCGCTGCAGGCCGCGCAGGTCGACAACACCATGCAGTTGTCGCGCGTGCTGCCCGGCGTGCAGATGTCCAGCAGCGGCTCGTTCCTGTACCCGGTGATCTCGGTACGCGGCATCACTTCCGCGCAGGACTTCTACAACCCCGCCCTGACGGTCTACGTGGACGGCGTGCCGCAATTGCCGACGTTCACCTCGCAACTGCTGACCGACGTCGACCGCATCGAGCTGCTGAAGGGCCCCCAGGGCACGCTCTACGGCAAGAGTGCCATGGGCGGCGTCCTCAACATCGTGTCGCGGCAACCGGCCGACGCCCCCTATTTCCGCGCCAGCGCCGGCGTCGCCAGCCGGGACGGGTACCTGTTCAAGGCCAGCGGCGGCGGGCCGCTGGTCGACAACCTGCTGTACGGGTCGGTCACCGCCGTGGCGAACGACGCGCCCGGCCGGCTGGACAACTCCGCCACCGGCGCCAGCCACGTCGGCGGGGCCTCGGCCAATGCGGGCGCCGCGCGGCTGCGGCTGGCGCCCGCCGGCAGTCCGTGGGAACTGGGCCTGGCCGTCAGCGGCGAATGCACCCGCGCCAGCCAGGACGCCTACGTCCCGTTCGACGATCTCCATGCCAGCCACGCGTACACCGCGCCGGGCATGCCGGCGTCGCTGGCGGATTTCTACCAGAAGCGCTGCGGCAACAGCCAGTCGCTGACCGGCCGCTACGACTTCGACGGCTGGCGCTTGAACGCGGTGGCGGCCTGGCAGGCCCTGCACTACGAGCGCCACTACCCCATCGGCCCCAGCTACACCAGTCAGCCCGAGCGTTGGCGCCAGCAGGTGCAGGAGCTGCGCCTGTCCACCACCGGCAAGCGCGCCGTCGACGGCGTGTTGGGCCTGTATCGCCAGCGCGTCACCCAATCGCGCGCAGTGTTCAACCAGATGCAGGGGCCGATGCCGCTGGACACGCACCAGTCCGACTCGCGCAACACCAGCGAATCGCTCGCCGCCTATGCCGACGCCACCTGGCACGCCACCGACGCGCTCGACCTGTCGGCCGGCCTGCGCTATTCCCGCGACAAGGCCGCCACGCGCTATGACGGCCAGACGCTGGATTTCTCCACCTTCGGCCAGACGCCATTCGGCGGTTCGGGCGCCAGTGCGGGCAATAGCGTGCTCGGCAAACTGTCGGTCGGCTACCGGCTGTCGCCCGAGTGGCGCGTGTACGCCAACGCCGCGCAGGGCTACAAGCCAGGCGGCTACAACCTGGCGCCATCCAACCCCAGCGATGCCCGCCCCTATGGCAGGGAAAAAGGCCTGAGCTACGAGGTCGGCACGCGCCATGACGGCGACACGCTGCGCCTGGGCGCCGCCGTCTACCGCACCGACATCCGCGACGCGCAACTCTACGTCGGCGGATTGGGGCAGCAGCACCTGCAGAACGTCGGCAATACCCGCGCCACGGGCGTCGAGTTCGACCTGGGTTGGGACGTCTCGGCGCAGTGGACGCTGGGCCTGGACGGCTTCGTCAACCACACCACGTTCCGCAGCTTCAGCGATGCCTCCGCCTGCCAGGGCTGCGACGGCAACCGGGTGCCGTTCTCGCCGGGCTACGGCCTGACCGCCAGCGCCCGCGGCCGCTTCGACACAGGCATCGGGCGGCTGTCCCCGACCCTGGCCGTGCGGCGCATCGGCGCGCAGTTCTTCGATATCGCCAACACCCTGCGCCAGGACGCCTACACGCTGGTCGACCTCAGCCTGGCCTGGCGCATCCGACCGCAGGTCGAGGCGACGCTGTATGCCAACAACCTCACCGACAAGCGCTACCGCGCCTTCGCCTTCGCCGGCGGGCCGATGGGCAACTTCGCCCAGTTCGACCCGGGCCGGACGGTCGGCCTGAACCTCGCCTTCGAATACTAGGATCGGCTTCATGCGCCCAGACGTGCCCGCGCGCCTGCCGACGGCGCAGGTGATCGCCGCCATCGGCGGCATCTGCATGGCCCAGAGCCTGGTGAGCGGCATCGCCTTCCAGGGCGTGCCCGCGCTGCTGCGCGACGGCGGCGCGCCGCTGGCCCAGATCGGCCTGGCCAACCTGGCGTTCCTGCCTTGGGCATTGAAGTTCCTGTGGTCCCCCTGGATCGAACGCTACCGGCTGCCCGCGGGGCAGGCCGAGCGGCGCACCCGCCTCATCGTGCTGCCCGGGCAATGGTTGCTGGCCGCGCTGCTGTTCCTGCTGGCGGGCCTGGGCCAGCCCTCCATGCCCGTGCTGCTGGCCATCCTGGGCCTGATCTCATTGACCGCGGCCACGGTGGACATCGCCGGCGACGCGTTCGCCGTCGAACAGTTGGCAGAGAACCGGCGCGGCTGGGGCAACGCCACCCAGGTCGGCTCCAGCTACCTGGGCATGTTCCTGGGCGCCGGGCTGTTCGTCGTCCTGGCAGGCAGCCACGGCTGGCGCGTGGCGGCGGCCACCATGGGCGGACTTGTCCTGCTGTTGACGCTGCCATTCGCGCTGGTGCGCGAGCCGGCGCGCGCGGCCCACCCGTCCGCGCACCGTCCCAGCCTGGCGCATGCGCTGGGCCGTCGCGACGTGCGCCTGGGCCTGATCATCACGATCGTGTTCCAGGCCGGCTCCCGGCTGGCTTATGGCATGACGCCCCTGCTGCTGCTCGACCGCGGCGTGCCGCTGGCGTCGGTGGGCTGGATCAATGGCGCCGGCGCGGTCGTGGCGGGCCTGGCCGGCACCCTGCTCGGCGCCTTGATCCTGCAGCGCCTCGCGGCGGCGCGGGCGGTAGTCGTGGCCCTGGCCCTGCAGACCACGGCGCTGGCCATCTTCCTGGCCGCCGTGCTGGCGTCATCCTGGCTGCCGCATGCCGGCACGCAGTGGCTGGTGGCGCTGGCGTTGCTGAAAGCGGCGACGGCGGCAACCGGCTTCGTGGCCTTGTACGCGTTCCTCATGGGCCGGGCCTCGCCAGCGCAGGCCGGCGTCGACTTCACCCTGTTCCAGTGCGCGGACGCCATGATCGCCACGATCGGCGGCGTGGCCGCCGGCTGGCTGGCGCAGCACTGGGGCTATGGCGTCTGCTTCGGCGCGGCGGCGGCCTTCGGCGCTGCCGGGGTGCTCGCCCTCCCTGCCCTGATGCGGCGCCTGGCGCCGCCTTTTTCCCCGGAGAACGAACATGTCTGAACGCACCGTGGTTATCGCCGGCGCCGGTATTGCCGGGCTGGCCTGCGCCTGGTGGCTGACGCGGCACGGCTGGCGCGCCGTCATCGCGGAACGCGCCGCGCATCTGCGCGACGGCGGCTACATGATGGGCCTGTCCGGCCCGGGCCTGCTGACCGCGCGCCGCATGGACCTGGTACCGGCGCTGCGCGCGGTGGAGCGCGAGATCGGCGAAAACATCTACCGCGATCGCCGGGGCCGCGAAGTCATGCGGATCCGCTATCGCGAATTGTTGAAGGATCTGGACTGGATCACCTTGCGCCGCACGGACCTGGTGCAGGTCCTGCATGAGGCGGTGCGCGATCACGCCGAGATCCGCCTGGCGACCACTGTCGCCCACTGTGCCCAGGACCTCGGCGGCGTCGACATCACGCTGTCGGACGGCAGCCAATTGCGCGCCGCCCTCCTGATCGGAGCGGACGGCGTGCGCTCGGCGCTGCGCGCCCAGGTGTTCGGCGCCGACGATCCCCCGCTGTCCACGCTGGGCTATCGCTACGCCGCCTACGACACCGAGGACGACACCGGCATGGCGCGGGACTTCGTGTCCTACGCGGCGCCCGGCCACCAGGTGGAATACCACGGGCTCGGCGGCGGCCGCAAAGCGGCCTTGCACGTCTGGCGCAGCCATGAACACGGCTGGGTCGAGGCGCCGCAGCGGCTTGGCCTGCTGCGCGAACTGTCCCGCGGCACGCACGCGGAAGTCGGCCGGCAACTGGCCATGCTGGCGCAGGACACCCCCATCGTCATGGACGACCTGGCGCTGGTAGAGGTGCCCTGTTGGCATCGGGGCCGCATCCTGCTGGCGGGTGACGCCGCGCACAGTCTGTCCCTTATTTCTGGGCAAGGGGCGGGGATGGCATTGGCTGGCGCCTACGTGCTGGCCCAGGAACTGGGCCGGCTGCCGCTTGAAGAGGCGCTGGCGGCCCACGAACGGCGGCTGCGGCCCGTGATCAACAGCCTGCAGCAGCGCAGCCGCAAGCTGGCGCCCGTCTACGTGCCGACCTCGGCATTCGCTTTCGGCCTGCGCAATACGGCCCTGCGGCTGCTGCCCCGACTGATCCTGAAGCGCTATTTCCTCAGTGGCCTGAAGTCCGAAATGGAAGCGGCCGCCGCGCTGGGCTGACCGGCCTCAACCCGCCAGCCAGCGCAGGCCCCACAGCACCAGCATGCCGACCACGATGACCAGCACGGCGCTGCGGGTGCGCAGAAAGACCAGGATGGCCACGATGCCCGCCACCAGCTTGTAGTCAAAAATGGGGCCCAGCCCCGCCTTCCAGGGCAGCAGATCGGGCACCACGATGGCGGTGAGCGCGGCGGCCGGCGCATAGCGCAGGGCGCGCCGCACGCCATCGGGCAGCGGAATATAGTCGCCGAACAGCATGAAGCCGGCGCGCGTCAGCACGCTGCACAACGCCAGCAGCAGAATGGCGGAGTAGACATAGATTTCGGAAGGCCAGAGGGTCATGCGCGCGCCTTGAAGAAGCGTTCGGCCCACATGCCGGCCACCACGCCGGCGATGACCGCCGCCGCCAGGCCCAGCCGCAGCGGCAGCACCTGGCCGGTCCAGGCGACCACGCCCGCGGCCAGCATCGAGACCAGCATGGGCTTGGAATTGGCCAGCGGCACCGTGATGGCCAGCAGCGCCAGCACCGCCGCGAAATCCAGCGACCAGCCGGTGGGCACCATGGTACCCAGGTAGATGCCGACGATCGACGAGGTCTGCCAGACGAACCAGCCCGGGGCAATGGTGCCGATGAAGTACCAGAGCTGTTCACGGGTGCCACGCTCGGCGGCATCGCCGAAGCGCGGCATGAACAACACGAAGCCCATGTCGGTGGTGAAATAGCCGAGCCCCAGGCGCTTGGGCCAGGACAAGTGGCGGAAATAGGGTTGCAACGCCGCGCCGAAGATCAGGAAGCGCAGGTTGACCACGCAGCCGGCGGCGAAGATCAGCCACAACGGCGCACCGGTGGCGATCAGCGGCAGGGACGTGAGCTGGGCCGATCCGGCGTACAGCAACAGGGTCATCGCCAGCGCCATGGACTCGGTCAGGCCCGACTTGACCATGGCCACGCCGGTCACCAGGCCCCACGTCGCCGTGGCGATGAGGGCGGGCACGATGGCATGCACGCCGGCGCGGAAGGCGGCCACGCGCTCCTGACGGACCTCCCGGGGGTCTTCGGTTTCGGGAAACGCTGACTCAGAGGACAACGGCGAGCCCCTGGGGATTCGAACGGAACGACATGGACACTCTGTGGGGAAGGAACCGCACGACAAGCTGCTCGCCCGCCGGGCCTGCGGACTCCCGCAGGCACCGTGCCGGTGCACGAATGGACCATTATTGTAACCTCGTCGCTTGATACAATACGGCCCTCAGGTTTATTGAGGGAGCAGACCATGTCGATGGCTGACCGCGATGGCTTCATCTGGTATGACGGCAAGCTCGTGCCCTGGCGCGACGCGACCACGCACGTCCTGACGCACTCCCTGCACTATGGCCTGTCGGTATTCGAAGGCGTGCGCGCCTACCGCTCCGAGATCGGCACCGCCATCTTCCGCCTCGAAGACCACACCAACCGCCTGTTCAACTCGGCGCACATCTACCAGATTCCCATGCCGTTCGATCGCGACACGATCAACGAGGCCCAGCGGATGGTGGTGCGCGAGAACAAGCTCGAATCCTGCTACCTGCGCCCGCTGGTGTTCTACGGCCCCGAAAAGATGGGCGTGTCGCCCAAGGGCGCCAAGGTGCACGTGGCGATCGCCGCCTGGCCCTGGGGCGCCTACCTGGGTGAAGAGGCCCTGTCGCAGGGCATCCGGGTCAAGGTGTCGTCGTTCGCCCGCCAGCACGTCAACGTAACCATGCCGCGCGCCAAGGTTGCCACCACCTACGCCAACTCGATCCTGGCCAACACCGAGGCCCTGCAGGACGGCTACGACGAGGCCCTGCTGCTGGACACCGAAGGCTTCGTGGCCGAAGGCTCCGGCGAAAACCTCTTCCTGGTCAAGGACGGCGTGCTGTGCGAACCCGAGATCGCCTCCGCCCTGACCGGCATCACCCGTTCCACCATCCACGCCCTGGCGGCCGATTTCGGCCTGCGCGTGGTGACCAAGCGGCTGACCCGGGACGACGTCTATATCGCCGACGAGGCCTTCTTCACCGGCACCGCCGCCGAAGTCACGCCGATCCGCGAGGTCGACAACCGCCAGATCGGCTCGGGCCGGCGCGGCCCCATCACCGAGAAGCTGCAGAAAGCGTTTTTTGACATGGTGAATGGCCGCAACCCGAAGTACCATCACTGGCTGAGCAAAGTCTGATCCACGCCGCCCTGCCCAACAGGGTGACATTACTGCCCCAACCTACCGATTTACCGGTATTTTTTATTCAGGAAATTCCATGACCGCCGCTGCCCCGGCCGCCGCCCCCCACGAAGTCATCGAAGTCGGCGCCGAAGACCTGCCTGTGTTCTGTCCGGGTCCGAAGGCCCCGCTGTGGAGCATGCACCCGCGCGTATTCCTGGACGTCGCCCGCAACGGCTCGGCGCGCTGCGCCTACTGCGGCGCCGAGTACAAGCTCAAGCCCGGCACCGTGCTGCACGGCCACCACTGAGAATCGCCGCTCAACAGCCATCCGCCCCGCCATCATGTTCGCCACGCCCGAAGAAGCAGAACACGCGTTCTACGAAGCCCTTGAGCAGGGGGACACCGTCCGCCTGATGCAAGTGTGGGCGGACGACGAGGAAGTCGTCTGCATCCACCCGGGAGGCCTGCGCGTCGTCGGCCACTCGGCTGTGCACGAGTCCTGGCAACACGTGCTGGCGAACGGTCCCCTGCACATCCGGCCGCTGCGCCCGCTGGTCATGCTGAGCATGATGTGCGCGGTGCACGTGCTGGTCGAGCAGGTCGCGGTGCGCACACGGGAAGGCACGCAGTTCGCCAACTGCTACGCCACCAACATCTATCACAAGGGCCCCACGGGCTGGCGCATGGTCATGCACCACGCCTCGTCGGCGCCCACTGAAGCCGGGGTGCTCGACTTGCACGACGTGCCCGACATGCTGCACTGATCCGGGTCGACTTTGGCTGCTGCACGTTTCGACACAACGCCCTGCCCTGTTCCGTCCTGGCTGCCCGGAGGCGATGCCCAGACGGTGTACGCCGCGCTGTTCGCGCAGTACCACCGCATCGCCTTCGTGCGCGACCGGGTCGAGACGCCCGACACCGATTTTGTCGACTTCGACTGGACCGGGCCGGGGCTGTTCCCGCACAAGGCCGCCAACGGCGCGCCCGTGAGCGGTCAACAGCCCGTGGCCAACGGCAAGACCGCCGCCGCGCGCTGGATGACCGACGCCGACTGGAAGTCGCTGCCGCAGACGGCCGACACGCCCGCGCTGCTGCTGTTCCACGGCCTGGAGGGCGGCAGCAACAGCCGCTATGCGCAATCCATCGCGCACCATTTCCGGGCGCGCGGCTGGATCGTGGTCATCGCGCACTTTCGCGGTTGCTCCGGCGTGCCCAACCGCCTGGCGCGGGCTTACTACTCGGGTGATTCAGCCGAGGTCGGCTTCCTGCTGAACACGGTACGCAACCGCATCCCGCATGCGCGCTGGCACGCCGTTGGCGTATCGCTGGGCGGCAATGCGCTGCTGAAATACCTGGGCGAGCACCAGGAGGACACCGGCTGGCTGACCGCCTGCGCGGGCGTCTCGGTGCCGCTGGACTTGGTGGCCTGCGGCAAGACGTTGTCCACGGGGTTCTTCAACCGCAAGGTGTACACGGGCCACTTCCTCAAGACCCTCAAGCACAAGGTGCTGGAGAAGGCCCATCGCTACCCCGGCGCCATTGACGTGATGCGCATCGCCCACGCGCGTGACCTGCGCGACTTCGACGACGCCTACACCGCGCCGATGCACGGGTTCCGCAATGCGCTGGACTACTGGACGCGGGCGTCCAGCAAGCCGTGGCTGCCGCGCATCTCGGTGCCCACGCTGGTGCTGAATGCGCTGAACGATCCGTTCATTCCAGCCAGCGCGCTGCCCAAGCCGGACGAGTGTTCGCCCACCATCCTGCTGCACCAGCCCGCCGATGGCGGCCACGCCGGCTTTCCGACCGGCGCCTTTCCGGCCCATTTGGGCTGGCTGCCGCAACGGCTCGGGCGCTTCTTCGAGACCGGGCTGTAGGCGCCGGAAGGCGTCGGCGGCCCGCCTACGGCGTCAGCCCGACTTGAAGCGTTCCAACAGTTGGCGTTCTTCGGCCAGCTTGTCCTTGACTTCCTTGATCTGCACGTCGATTTGCGATTGCTCGTAGAAATCGCTCGACATGCCGCGCGCCTGCTGCAACTGCGATTCCGCCGCCGCGAAGGCGCCGGTCAGGACGTAATAACGCGCCAGGTCGCGGCGCGCCTGCACCGGCTTGCCGGTGCGCTCCTCGCTGTGCGCCAGCATCTGGTAAAGGCTGGGCTCGTCGCTGCCCCACTGCTTGATCTTGGCCCGCAGGTAGTCCTGGGCCTCGGCATGGCGGCCGTTGCTCTGCAACGCCGAGGCGTAGGCGATGCCCAGCGCGCGCTGTTCGGGCCAGCGCTTGGTGGCGGCCTGCGCCAGGTCCAGCGCGCGCCGGTTGTCCTTGCGCGCCAGCGCGATGTCGACGGAGAGCCTGGCCATCTGCGCCGACTCGCGGCCGTCGGCCGCGGCCAGGCCCAACTGGCGCTCGGCCTCGTCCAGGTTGTTGCGCTGGAACGCCTGCAACGCCAGCCCGTAGTAGGCGGCGGAGCGGCGCACCCCGGACAGGGCCTGGGCCTCGTCCTGCAGTTGCTGCGTGGCCGAACGCAGGCTGACCGCGTCGCGGCCCTGCACCACGCGCATCTTGGCGCGCACGTACCAGAAATCGTCGCTGTCGACGTGTCGCGAGGGCGGCAGCGAGCGCACGCGGTTCTGCACGTCGGACATCCGCTCGATAGACAGCGGGTGGGTGCTGGCCCAGGAGCCGCCGCCCGCCCCTTCGTTCAGGCGCGAGGCGTTCATCAGGCGCGAGAACATCTGCGCCATGCCTTCGGCGTCGTAGCCGGCCTTGGTCAGCATGGTGAAACCGGCCCTGTCGGCCTCGCGCTCGGCGTCGCGCGAAAAGCCCAGCTGGCGGTTGATGGCGGCGGCCTGGCCGAACGCGGCCACGCCCATCGCCAGGTTGCCGCCGCCGCCGGCCAGCGCTGCCAGCAGCGCACCCGCCAGGCTGGCCAGCATGACCATGCTGTTCTGGCTCTGCTGCGTCATGCCGCGCGCGATGTGGCGCTGGACCACGTGGCCGATTTCGTGCGCCAGCACCGCCGCCAGTTCCGATTCGCTGCCCGAGGACACGATCAGCCCGGTGTTCACGCCGATGAAGCCGCCCGGCATGGCGAAGGCGTTGATCTCGGGATCGCGCACGCCGAACATCTCGACTTCGGGCACCGCGCCGGGCGCGAAGGCCGCCAGCTTGCGCCCCATGGTGGTGAGATATTGGCTCAGTTCGGGGTCATCGACATAGGTCGGGTCACGGCGCCCCTGCGACATGATCGCCTCGCCGAGGCTGCGTTCCAGCATCGGCGAGAGCTCCGCGGAGGAAGCCGCGCCCATCGAGGGCAGGCCCACGGGCTGGGCCCAGGCCGTGACCGGCAGGGCCGGCGCGGCCAGGGCGACACAGAGTCCGGCGATCGCGCCCCGCTGCGCAATCGAGCAAATGGATGGCATTTTTCTGCGATTCATGAACCTATGATAGCGATGCGCTTAAAATGTTTCATCGATCGCCCCTTATGAGGTTTAAATGCGCCCCGTCCGTAAAGCTGTTTTTCCTGTCGCGGGCATGGGTACGCGCTTCCTGCCCGCCACCAAGGCGATGCCCAAGGAAATGCTTCCCGTCGTCGACAAACCGCTGATCCAGTACGCAGTCGAAGAAGCCGTCGCCGCCGGCATCACCGACCTGATCTTCGTTACCGGCCGCAACAAGCGCGCCATCGAAGACCATTTCGACTCCGCTCCCGAGCTCGAATCCGATCTCGAAAGCAAGGGCAAGCATGAGCTTCTGGCAATGGTGCGGGGCATTCTACCCGCCCACGTCAATTGCCTCTATATCCGCCAGTCGGCGCCGCTGGGTCTGGGCCATGCCGTGTTGTCGGCCGCCCCGGCCGTGGGCGATGAACCCTTCGCCGTGCTGCTAGCCGACGACCTGATCGACGCCGATACGCCGTCCATCAAGCAACTGGTGGATGTGGCTGTGGCCCGCAGCGCCAGCGTGCTGGGTGTGCAGGATGTCCCGCGCGAAGACACGCGCAAGTACGGCATCGTCGCGGCCCAGGCCGACAGCAGCCATGCCGACGGCCGCACCGAGCGCGTGACCCACATCGTGGAAAAACCCGACCCCGCGGATGCGCCGTCGACGCTGGCGGTGGTGGGCCGCTACGTGCTGGAAGCGGCGATCTTCGACCACCTGCGCTCGACCAAGCGCGGCGCCGGCAACGAGATCCAGTTGACCGACGGCATCGCCTCGCTGATGCGCGAGCGCGCCGTGTACGCGCACCGCTACGAAGGCACGCGCTACGACTGTGGCAACAAGGCCGGCATGTTCGAGGCCACGGTGGCGCTGGGCCGGAAGTACCACGGCCTGCTGCCGCAATAAGGCGGCCGGCGCCCGCCCGCCAGACCCGACGCGAGCGCCCCTGCGGCGCTCGCGACGCTTTTGGAGCGGCGCTCAGGCGGAAGCCGCGCGGCGCCCCCGGGCGCGCGCCATGGCGTCGCGGTCGGCCTTGCGCAGGCGACCCTTGGCCGACAGCCGCATCAGGGTCCCGAGGGCCACCATCAGGCCGATCACCTCGACCAGCGCCGCCGGGATCCACATGGTCAGCCCACCGATCGTCTGGTCGGTCTGCGCGGACATGGCAATGGCGCGACCGCACAATTCGAACAGGGGATAGATGTCGCTTTCTGTGAAGGCGATGACCGCACCCGCCACCATCTGCGGCAGCATCGTCAGGATCGGCGAGATCACCCGGCCGCCCGGCGTCATCGCGGCCGGCGGGGCGGGACGGCGGTCCAGGATCAGGTTCCAGTACATGAAGCCGCTGATGACCACGGACCAGTTCATCAGCCGGTACAGCCGCCAGTCGAGCATGGAATAGAACTGCACCGACGGAATCAGCCAGACCAGCACCAGGAACACGAACAGGGCCGGCACGAAGATCTTGTTGGTCAGCACCGCCACGGTGGCCCGGCCTGCGCCGGTGCGCAGGAAATCACGCAGGCGGATGCGCCACGACATCGGCAGCCCGGCGCGCATGACCTGGCCGGGGAAGGCCGCCATCACCAGCAGCGGGCCGAGGTGATGCAGCACCAGGTGCTGGATGCGGTGGATGAAGAACATGCGCTCGGCGTAATAGTCCAGGCGCGTGTGCATGGACAGATACAGCAGCACCATGCCCAGCCAGAACAGCGCGCGGCGCGCGCCCGTCACGTGGTGCACGCGCTGGCCGCGCACGAACAGCACGATGGCCACCAGGAAGGAGGCCACCAGCGTGGGAGAGAACTCCCAGGGTATGAGCCATTCGAGACTGTCCATGCGGGTCATCCGGAAAATGCCGACGGGGGCGTGGCGGGCCGTAACACGCAGCCGGGTCGATTGTAGTAGACCCGGCCGCCCCCTGTACGGCTCAGAACCGGTGCGAAATACCCGTACCGAAGCGCGACGTGTGGGAATGGCCAGGGTCGAACTGGTTGTCCAGGGTGTAATTGGACGCGTAGCCGGCGAACGCATAGAGCGTGGTGCGCGGCGACAGGTCATACGTATACCCCAATGTCACCAATTGCGCATTGCGCGCGCTCGAACCATCCTCCCATTTCCAGTCGGGACGCGCCAGCGACCACTGCACCACCACCGTGCCGTGGCCGACCGGCATGCTGGCGCCCAGCAGCCAGGCGTCGACGGTGCCGCCGCGCGCAAAGGCCGCCGGCCCCAGGTTCCGGCCCAGGTTGTCCGGATCGCCGCCGTCCAGGCCAACGTAGCCGTTGCGCTGGCGCGACCATCCCGCCGACACCTTGAACACCTCGAAGTCGTAGGAGGCGCCCAGTTGCACCGCCTGCGGCCGGCCGTTGCTGCCCTCGACCGGCTCGGCCAGGCGCAGTTGGTCCCAGGTGGCGACCGCCAGCAAGGGGCCGTCCTCGTACTTCAGGCCGAGGCTGAGGGCGCGGCTGTTGGCCGCGGTCTTGAAGCGGTCGCCGTCGTCGGCGTCGAAGGAATAGCCGACGCCCGCCTGGAAGCCCTGCCAGGTCGGCGTGTAGTAGTTGACCAGGTTGCTGAACTGGTAGTTGTCCGAGGCCTTGAAGGTGGCGCCCATGCCCATCTCCTTCCAGGAGGCCAGCTCCAGCGCATTGCCGTAGGTCTTGCCGACGGTGTACTGGCGCCCCAGGCGCAGGTCGCCGTAGCTGTCGTGGGCCAGCCCGACCCAGGCGCCGTAGTTGAACAGTCGGTCGTCATCGGCGCGCTTGCCGGTGGACGGGTCGAAGCCGCTTTCAAGCTGGAAACGGGTGCTCCAGCCGTCGCCCAGGTCCTCGGTGCCGCGCAGGCCCCAGAGGGAATCGGTCAGGCCGCCGTTGAGGATGCCATTGTGGGTGCCCTGTCCGGAGGTGTGGGTGGTGGCGATGCCCGCATCCACCACGCCGTAGAGCTGGACGCCCGGGCCATCGCCGGCCGCACAGACCGTCAGGGGAAGGCTGGCCGCGCCCGCCACGAGCGTCGTGGCAACAGTCGAGATTTTCATGCTTATCTCCAGAATCCGGGGTGGCACCGCCACCGCCGGTGGTATTGAATCGACGGTGGGCGCCTGCCCACCGCCAGGTGTATCAATAGTGACTATTGCCAGCCGTAGCGGCGCACCCACACGCCCTTGAGCAATTGGGTCAGCACGCAGTAGCTCAGCAGGATGCCGGCCAGCCAGGGGAAGTAGCTCCACGGCAGCGCCTGCAACTGGAAGTACTCGGCCAGCGGCGAGAACGGCAGGAACAGGCCCAGCCCGACCACCATGACCGTCATCAGCATCAACGGCCATGCGGCGCGGCTTTGCAGGAACGGGATCTTGCGTGTGCGGATCATATGCACGATGAGCGTCTGCGACAACAGCCCTTCGACGAACCAGCCGGACTGGAACAACGTCTGGTGCTCGGGCGCATTGGCCTGGAATACGTACCACATGAGCGCGTAGGTGGTGATGTCGAAGATGGAGCTGATGGGGCCGAAGAAAACCATGAAGCGGCCCAGCCCGGCGGGATCCCACTGTTGCGGCTTTTTCAGAAGCTCCTCGTCGACATTGTCGAACGGGATCGCGGTCTGCGAGATGTCGTACATCAAGTTCTGCAACAACAGGTGGATCGGCAGCATCGGCAGGAAGGGCAGGAACGCGCTGGCCACCAGCACCGAGAAGACGTTGCCGAAATTGGAGCTGGCCGTCATCTTCAGGTACTTGAGCATGTTGCAGAAGGTCTTGCGGCCCTCGATCACGCCGTCCTCCAGCACCATCAGGCTCTTTTCCAGCAGGATGATATCGGCGGCCTCCTTCGAGATATCCACCGCCGAGTCCACCGAAATGCCCACGTCGGCGGCGCGCAGGGCCGGCGCGTCGTTGATGCCGTCGCCCATGAAGCCCACGGTGTTGCCCTGGGCCCGCAACATGCGGACGATGCGCTCCTTGTGCGCTGGCGTCAGGCGCGCGAACACATTGGCCTCGCGCACCGCCACGGCCAGCCGGTCGTCGTCCATGGCCTCGATGTCGGCGCCCAGGCAGACCTTGCGGACCTCGAAGCCGACTTCGCGGCAGACCTTCTGCGTCACCAGTTCGACGTCGCCCGTGAGCACCTTGACCTCGATGCCGGAGCCGCGCAGCGCGGCCAGCGCCGGGCCGGTGGATTCCTTTGGAGGATCGAGGAAGGCGATGTAGCCGACCAGCACCAGTTCGGCCTCGTCGGCCACGCCATAGGCCTGCTGGGTCGGCGGCAGCTCGCGCACGCCCACGGCGATCACGCGCAGTCCGTCACGGTTCAGGCCGGCGGTGACGCGACGGATGTCGGCGCGGCGCGCGTCCGTCAGCGGATGCACGTCCTTGCCGATCCGCAGGCGGCTGCAGACGGAGAGCATTTCCTCCAGCGCCCCCTTGCAGATCAGTTCGTGGTGCTCGCGGCCGTTCTCGGTTTCGCTGACCACCACCGACATGCGGCGGCGCGAGAAATCGAACGGAATCTCGTCGATCTTGCGGTAGCGCGCGGCCAGGTCCAGCTTGCGTTCCACCTCGGCGTGACGCAGCACGGCCACATCGAGCAGGTTCTTCAGGCCGGTCTGGTAGTAGCTGTTGAGATAGGCGTAGGCCAGCACGTCGTCACTGGTGGCGCCATACACGTCGGTGTGACGTTCGAGCACGATGCGGTCCTGCGTCAGCGTGCCGGTCTTGTCGGTGCAAAGCACGTTCATGGCGCCCAGGTTCTGGATCGCGTCCAGGCGCTTGACCACCACCTTGCGCCGCGACATCCGCACCGCGCCCTTGGCCAGCGTGGCCGTGACGATCATCGGCAGCATTTCCGGCGTCAGGCCGACCGCGATCGCCAGCGCGAACAGCAGCGCCTCGAGCCAGTCGCCCTTGGTGAAGCCGTTGATCAGCAGCACGATGGGCGCCATCACCAGCATGAAGCGGATCAGCACCCAACTGACCCGGTTGATGCCCTGCTGGAACTGCGTCGGCATGCGCGAGGTCTGCGTCACGCGCCCGGCCAACTGGCCGAAGTAGGTGCCGGCGCCGGTGGCCACCACCAGGGCGGTGCCGGAGCCGCTGACCACATTGGTCCCCATGAAGGCCATGTTCTCGAGTTCCAGCGCGTTGGCGGTCTCGACGCGCTGCATGGCGTACTTCTCGACCGGCAGCGATTCGCCAGTCAGGGCCGCCTGGGCCACGAACAGATCCTTGGCGCCCAGGATGCGGCAGTCGGCGGGGATCATGTCGCCCGCGGACAGCAGCACCACGTCGCCCGGCACCAGTTCGGCCAGCGGCACCTCGATCTGGCGCGAGCCCGAAGCGTGCAGCGTGGCGCCGAAGAAGCGCCGCGCATCGCCCTCGCCCATGCCGGCGGCGTCGCTGCGCAGCACCGTGGCGGTGTTCTGCACCATCGCCTTCAGGGCCTCGGCGGCGCGGTTGGAGCGGCGCTCCTGCACGAAGCGCAACAGTGTGGAGATCACCACCATCGAGCCGATGATGATGACGCCCTTCCAGGACTGGTCGTCGGGCTCGGCCATGTACACGTCGGTGACCCACGACAGCGATGCGAGGCCGGTCAGCAGCAGGTTGAAGGGGTTGCGGAACGATTGCCACAGATGGGCGTACCAGGTCAGCGGCTTTTCGTGGTCGACTTCGTTGGCGCCATAGCGCGCGCGGGCCTCATCGGCCTGGACTTCGGACAGGCCGCCGCGGCCGCTGCGGAACATCGAGAACAGCGCATCGAAATCCATGCGCGCCACATCGAGCATGCGACGGTTGGCGCGGCGCGCGGCATCAGAAGAATCGGCCGCGGTGGCAAGTTGCGCGCCGCCCTGCTCCAGCATGGGGGAACGCCGAAAATGGCGCCCCGATCGCCGCAGCCCGGCCGCGGAGGAAAAGAAGGTCTTCAGGAATTTGAACATCGGAGTGTTCCAGTTATTGGTGTTGTTCTGGAAGACACGGGCTGCCCGCCGCCATGCCTTTGCGCGGGCAGCACGGGGCCGCGGCCCGCGCAAAGCAGGCCGTTTCCGCCACGTACAGGCGTGCGCAGGCACCGGGGCGATGTTGCCGGTGTCCGGATCGCGTCGAGGCGCGCCGGGTGCGGAAGGCGGAACGGGAAACTAGCGGAAGAACCGGGGCCGGCTGAACCGGCGCGCGCGGAGCGGGCCTGGCCGGGGGTTCAGGGCTGCGGATTCCGTACAGACCGGGTGACTATCCGGCCAGTCGGCTCGCAAGGGAGAGGACGGGTCAGACAGGCAGGCCGGCGCCGCGCACAAGGCGCAATCGAGGCTCGGGGTCTAAGGCACTGGGCATGGTCTCTCCTGGATTGGCGGACGGCGGCGTCAGGCCGCCAGCGGTTGCGCGCCGAAATGCACGTGGCGCACAGCGGGGTTGGCGCTGAGCCGGCGGGCTTGCGACATCAGTTCGCCGCGCAGCTCAGGCGGGCAGTTCACGGTGATGCAGGCCGAAGCCATGCCGGGGTCGCGGCCCTGGTCGATCTGCACTTGCGACACGTCGAGTCCGGCCGCGCTGAAGTCAAGGCAGATCTGCTTGCGCAGGGCGCCCAGTTCATCGCGCGGGCAGATGACCGTCAGGCGCGAAGTGCCGCGGCGGCGGCCCATGGCGGTGGCGCGGTCCACGCCGGCGCGGCGCAGGAACAAGTCGAAGAAACGCATAGCGGCCTCCATTGCGTAATGGGGAGCGGCTTTCGCGCATACGCGCGCACGCAGGCACACGGCGCATGGCGGGCGGGCACGAAAAAGGCGTGCACGAACGCGGGCGCTGCGACTAGCGGCGGTTCTGGCGGTTTACGTTGGGGAGAATCCCGGCAAGCCGTGGGCTTGCGCTGCTGCCCGGCAAGAAGCCCGGGGCTTGGGATACAACCGCAACCTGCTCAACAGGCTGCGGCAGATGGAGTTCTGCGTGGTCCTGTCAAACAGCGACGTCGATGCAAGATCGACTACTTTCGCCGGAATCGGTATTCACGAAGACTGCTCCTGGGATGGATAACGGGCAAGATTTTACGCGGGTTTCCACTGATGGACAAGGTTTCTGGGCAGAAAAAGCCTCTTCGGTGCAAAAAAGGCGCGGGGCGGTTGCGTCCCGCGCCTTCAAACCCTTCCCGACTCGTCAGGCGTAGAAGTGCCAGCCCAGGTAGGCCGCGAACAAGGCGTAGAAACCACCCACCGCGGATAGCGCCGGCACGCTCATGCCGGCGCGACGGAAGCGCAGCCACAGCAGGCCGATGGAGAGCATGGTGAACAGGCCGGCGGCCAGCAGCGGGCCGTCGAGCAGCCAGGGCGTCAGGAAGATGCCGAGCGCGCTGGGGATGGTGGCCTGGATCATCATGGCGCCGGAGATGTTGGCCAGCGCGAGGCGCTCCTTGCCCTGGCGCACCCAGATCAGCGCGTTCATGATCTCGGGCAGTTCGGTGGCGACGGGCGCCAGCAGCAGCGCGGCCACGTGCGGCGAGGCGCCCATGGCAATGCCGAGCACCTCGATCTGGTTGACGAACACGTGCGAGGCGCCGGCGATCACGACCAGCGCCAGCAGCGTCTGGGTCGCGGCCCAGAACATCGACGGATTGTCGTCGCGCGGCCGCAGCTTGAGCGGCTCGAGGTCTTCGCAGTCAATGCAGTCTTCGTCGTTGCTCAGTTCGCGCTTGATGTACAGGCCGTACGTCGCCAGGAACAGGATGCCGAGCCAGGGCTTCCAGGCAAAGGCCAGCAGGCCGAGCCCGACCTTGAAGACGAAGATGCCCATGAACCAGGCCTGGTCGCGGGCCAGCCGGCGCTGGTCCGCGTTGATACAGTCGGCTTGCGCGGGCTGGCCGCGACGCGCACGCCACAGGGCCAGGCCGACCACGGCGTAGGCCAGCGTCGCCAGCACCAGCGGCCCGCCCATGGCTGCGCCAACGCCGATATCTTTCTGTTCGGGCGTGTCGCCGAACACCACGGCCATGAAGGTCACTGCGCTTTCCGGCAGGGCGGTACCGAAGGCGGCCAGCACGGTGCCGGTCGCGGTGGCGCCGAGCTGGAAGCGGTGTCCGACCCATTCGACGCCATTGACGAAGAATTCGCAGGCGAGGTAGATCACCGCCGCAGACAGGAAAAACAGGAAAAGGGTGAGCAACATATAGACGAGCCGGACGAGCAGAAACCAATTGGCGCGACATTGCGGCTCGCCCGGCCAGGGTGAACGCAACGCGGCCAAAGGTCTCGCCTGGCTGATCCATGCGCGGGCGGGCCGCGACATGGAGACCGTTAGCGCCATGGAGTTCTGGCTACCGCTACGCGGCACCGAACCACCAAGTCTGTTGACGCTAACTCCTTTGGGGACAAAGGATGGCTACTCCCCAATGACAGTGCCGCGATTGTAGCAGCCCGTCCGTGACAGTCCAGTGAATCCATGCGTCGGGCGCGGGAATGCCGCCAGACTGTCGCATCGGCGGCACGACGGGTAAAGTAAACGGCACCACAGCTTCCCGCCGGGCCTTGCGCCCCCTTGCCCATGAGCCTGCCTCCCACCGATATCGCTCCCTTCGCCGCCCGCCGCCAGCGCCTGATGGCGCGAATGCGCGCCGATGGCGGCGGCATCGCGGTCCTGGCCACCGCGCCCGAAGCCATGCGCAACCGCGACGCCGAGTACCCCTACCGGCACGACAGCGACTTCTTCTACCTGACCGGCTTCACCGAGCCCGGCGCCTGGCTGGTGCTGATCGCGGGCGCCACCGACCGCGCGCTGCTGTTCTGCCGTCCGCGCCATATCGAGCACGAGATCTGGGAAGGCCGGCGCTTCGGCCCGGAGGCCGCGGCCGAGCATTTCGGCTTCGACGACGCGCACGCGCTGGACGCGCTCGACGAACTGCTGCCCCGACTGCTGCTGGACCAGCCCACCCTGTACGCGCCCCTGGCCGGCGACAAGCGTACCGACGGCCGCCTGCACCGCTGGCTGGCGGCGGCGCGCGAGGCCAGCCGCGGCGGCCATCAGCCTCCCATGCGGCAACAGGACATCCGGCCGATCCTGGCCGAAATGCGGCTGATCAAGGACCCCAGCGAGATCGCCGCGATGCGGCGGGCGGCCAAGATCTCCGCCGGCGCCCATGCGCGCGCCATGCGAGCAACGCGCGCCGGCATGCGCGAATACGAACTGGAAGCGGAGCTGTTGTATGAATTCCGCCGCCATGGCGCTCAGGCAGTGGCCTACAACAGCATCGTCGCGGCCGGCGCCAATGCCTGCGTGCTGCACTACCCTGCCGGCGAGGCGGTGCTGCGCGATGGCGACCTGGTGCTGATCGACGCCGGCTGCGAGGTCGACAGCTACGCCAGCGACATCACCCGCACCTTTCCGGTCAACGGCCGCTACAGCGGCCCGCAGCGCGCGCTGTACGACCTGACGGTGGCGGCGCAGGAGGCCGCGGCCCAGGCAACCGCGCCCGGCCGCGGCTGGAACGACGGCCATGAAGCCGCGGTGCGGGTGCTGGCCCAGGGCATGCTGGACCTGAAACTGCTGAAGGGGTCGCTGGACGGCGTGATCGAGTCGGGCGACTACAGCCGTTTCTACATGCACCGCACCGGCCACTGGCTCGGCCTGGACGTGCACGATGTGGGCGACTACCGCCAGCCGGGCGGCGCAGCCGGCGCGGAACGCCCATGGCGCAAGCTGGAAACCGGCATGATGCTGACGATCGAGCCGGGCATCTATGTGCGTCCGGCCGACGATGTGCCCGAGGCCTACTGGAACATCGGCATCCGTACCGAGGACGACGCGCTGGTGACGGACGAGGGCTGCGAGCTGATCACTCGCGGCGTGCCGGTGCAGGCCGGCGAGATCGAGGCGCTGATGCGCGAATGAGCGAGCGGCGCGCGCAGGCCGGCATGGCGTCGGCCGCGCTCGTGAGGGCGGCCCCGGACCTACAGCGTCAGGCCGTCCAGCCAGCCCATCGCCACCCAGACGTAGACCACCACCATCGCGATCGCGAACATCGACACGGTGGCGCCCACCAGGCAGGCCAGGATGGCCACCAGCACCGGCCCCCAGCCGGTCCTGGGGGACGGCGGCAATCCGGGGTTGTAGCGGCGGTCGAACTTCTCGTCGGGCATCAGCGAGAACACCGCGCTCTCGATGAAGCCGTCGATCATGGGAATGAACACCAGGAAAAAGGCCGGGTTGTCGTACCAGACCGGGTAGTAGCGGAACGCGCAGAACAGGCTGAGCAGGGACAGCGTCGTCACCAGCCAGGCGTAACGCCGGCCCAGGTACCACCAATGAGCGCCGAGCCAGCCGAACAGACAGGCCAGCAGGCCGACAGCGACCTTGCCGCGAGGGCGGCGCGGGATTGCGGCGGACAGCGAAGAAGAAGCCTCGAGCTGCGTCATATCAATCAACCGGTGAAGGGTCCCGGGCGCCAAGCCGCGCCGGCAGACTCGGATTGTAGTGGACAGGTAAAATCGCGACATGACTATCTCCGCCTTCGACATTGCGATTCTCGGCGCCGGCCCCGTGGGGCGTGTCCTGGCGTTGATGCTGGCGCGCGTGGCGCCGAACCCCTCCCGCATCGCCCTGCTGCAAGGCGCCAGCCCGGCCGCCGCGACGCCAGCCGCCGCCATTCCCGCGGCCGATCCGCGCGTGCTGGCGATGAACCATGGCAGCCGGGTGCTGCTCGAATCGCTGCACGCCTGGCCCGCCAAGGCGGCGGACATCCTCAATATCCACGTTTCCCAGCGCGGCCGGCTTGGCCGCAGCGTGATCCGCAACACCGATTTCAACGTGCCACAGCTCGGCTGCGTGGTCGCCTACTCGGCGCTGCACGCCAGACTGGAGGAATGCGTGGCCGCCAGCGGCGTCACGCTGCTGTCCGGTCCGCCAGCCGTGGTCGACGGCCAGGACGCCGACGGCGTGCGCATCAGCCAGGGCGACACCGCCCTTAGCTGCCGCATCGCCGTGCAATCCGACGGGGCCGGAGGCAGCGACGTGCGCCGCGACTACGGTCAGCACGCCCTGCTGACCACCACCCACGCCAGCCTGCCGCGCCGTGGCTGGGCCTGGGAACGCTTCACCGCCGAAGGGCCGCTGGCGCTGCTGCCGCATCCGCAGACGGCGGACGCCTATTCGGTGGTCTGGTGCAGCGCGCCCGGGCGCGCGGCCGAACTGGCGGCGCTGAACAACACCGCCTTCTCGCACGCGCTGACGGCGGCCTTTGGCGACCGCCTGGGCCGCCTGACGTGCCAGGCGCCGCGTCATGTCTTCCCGCTGGCGCTGAGCGCGCGCCGCGGCCTGGTGCAGGGCCGCGTGGCCGTGATCGGCAATGCGGCGCAGACGCTGCACCCGGTGGCCGGCCAGGGACTCAACCTGGGACTGCGCGACGCCGCCCGGCTGGCCCAGTCCCTGGGCGGCTGGCTGGCCCAGCCGAACGCCAATCCCACCCAGGCGTTGCAAGACTTCGCCCGCGCGCGCCAGGTCGACCGGCTCATCACCGCCGGCGTCACCGACCTGATGCCGCGCATCTTCGCCACCGGCCTGGCGCCGGTAGAACACGCCTGTGGCCTGGCCTTGCTGGGCCTGGATCTGGCCGCGCCGCTGCGGGCGCCGTTGGCGCGCCATCTGCTGCAGGGTTTCCGGGCCTGATCCTCCCCTTTTTTCGTCGGCCTGTTACCAAGCTGTTGCGGACGAAAAAAGAGGGTTCGATCGAGCCGGTTAAAATGTGACCATGCGCATCGGCCCGTGGACTCTCCCCAACAACGTTCTGGTCGCGCCCATGGCGGGCGTGACGGATCGTCCTTTCCGACAGCTCTGCAAGAAATTGGGGGCCGGCTACGCCGTCTCGGAGATGGCCGCCAGCAACCCCAAGCTGTGGGACAGCGTCAAGACCTCGCGGCGCCTGAACCACGACGGCGAGATCGCCCCCATTTCGGTGCAGATCGCCGGCGCCGACCCCGCCATGATGGCCGAGGCCGCCGTGTTCAACGCCAACAAGGGCGCGCGCATCATCGACATCAACATGGGTTGCCCGGTGAAAAAGGTCTGCAACGTGGCCTCGGGCTCGGCCCTGCTGCGCCACGAAGACCTGATCGCCCGCATCCTGGACGCCGTGGTCGAGGCCTGCGCGCCGCTGGGGGTGCCGGTCACCCTCAAGACCCGCACCGGCTGGGACCGCAACAGCCGCAACGCCCTGCGCGTGGCCAGACTGGCCCAGGACGCCGGCATCGCCGCCCTGACACTGCATGGACGCACCCGCGCCGACCTCTATACGGGCGAGGCGGAATATGACACTATCCGCGCCGTCCGCGCCGAGCTGAAAATCCCGCTGATCGCCAATGGCGACATCGACTCGCCCGAAAAGGCCAGGCGCGTCCTGGATTACACTGGCGCCGACGCGGTCATGATCGGCCGGGCGGCCCAAGGGCGTCCCTGGATCTTCCGCGAGGTCGACCATTACCTGCGCACGGGCGAAACACTGGCCCCACCCAGCTATGGGGAAATGCGCGAACTGCTGCTCGAACATCTCGACGACCACTACCGCTTCTATGGCGAACACACCGGCGTACGCACGGCGCGCAAGCACATAGGGTGGTATCTGGACGGCCTGCCGGGCGCGGACTCGTTCCGCGACCGCATGAACCTCATCGACAACACCCGCGACCAGTGGCGGGCGGTGTCGGAATGGTTCCTCAATCTTTCCCGTGACGGCAACCCCAACCCGGCGCCTGTCGCGAAAGCCCTGCTGGCGGCATAACCGCCTCACCACCAACATAAAAATATCTGTACTCCGATGAGCAAGAAAGATGTCCTGGAAGAATGCGTGCGCGCCAGCCTGGAGCGCTATTTCGAAGACTTGGGCGAATCCGAGCCCCACGACATGTGGGACATGGTGATGCGCTGCGTGGAGCGCCCGGTCCTCGAAGTGGCGTTGGAACGGTCCGGCGGCAACCAGTCGCGGGCATCCGAAATGCTGGGCATCACGCGCAACACCCTGCGCAAGAAACTGCTGGCCCATAACATCCAGGTATAGCGCATCGCCGCGCGGGCGGGCCGGCTGGCGCGCCCCGCATGACAGATTTCCCATCCCGACCTGAAGCGAGACAGGCGCCCGCGCCCCACTCCCGTCCCTCACCATGAAAATCGAAACCGCCCTGCTTTCGGTGTCCGACAAGACCGGCATCGTTGAATTTGCCCGCGCCCTGGCCGCGCGCGGCGTGCGCCTGCTGTCGACCGGCGGCACCGCCAAGCTGCTGGCCGAGTCCGGCCTGACCGTCACCGAAGTGGCCGCCCACACCGGCTCGCCCGAGATCCTGGACGGCCGCGTCAAGACGCTGCACCCGAAGATCCACGGCGGCCTGCTGGCCCGCCGCGACAGCGCCGAGCACATGGACACCATCAAGGCGGCCGGCATCGATCGCATCGACATGCTGGTGGTCAACCTGTATCCGTTCCGCGAAACGGTGGCCAAGCCCGACTGCACCTTCGCCGACGCGGTCGAGAACATCGACATCGGCGGCCCGGCCATGCTGCGCGCCGCCGCCAAGAACCACGGCACCGAGGCCGGCGGCGTGACGGTGGTGATCGACCCGGTCGACTACTCGCGCGTGCTGTCCGAAATGGACCAGGGCGGCGGCACCTCGTACGGCCTGCGCCTGGCGCTGGCCGCCAAGGTCTACGCCCACACCGCGGCCTACGACGGCGCCATCGCCGCCTACCTGACCAGCCTGACCGACGCCGAACCGGCGCAGGACGCCGTGCCGGCGCGCCAGGAATGGCCCGGCACCCTGACCCTGCAGGTCAAACAGGAACAGGCCCTGCGCTACGGCGAGAACCCGCACCAGACCGCCGCGTTCTACGTCGACGCGCAGCGTCCGGCCGGCCTGCTGGGCAACTACCGCCAACTGCAGGGCAAGGAACTGTCGTACAACAACATCGCCGACGCCGATGCCGCCTGGGAATGCGCGCGCAGCTTCGAGGCGCCCGCCTGCGTCATCGTCAAGCACGCCAACCCCTGCGGCGTGGCGGTCGCGGCCGACACGCTGGGCGCGTACCAGCAGGCCTTCAAGACCGACCCGACCTCGGCCTTCGGCGGCATCATCGCCTTCAACCGCCCGGTCGACGCCGCCACCGCCGAAGCCGTCAGCGCCCAGTTCCTGGAGGTGCTGCTAGCCCCGGCCTATGACGGCGCCGCGCTGGCCATCCTGGCCGCCAAGAAGAACGTGCGCGTACTGGAAGTGCCGATGGGCACGGGCCAGAACGCCTTCGACGTCAAGCGCGTCGGCGGCGGCTGGCTGGTGCAAAGTCCGGACGCCTACAACGTGCCGCGCGACGCGCTGAAGGTCGTGACCAAGCGCCAGCCCACCGAACAGGAAATGAACGATCTGGCGTTCGCCTGGAAGGTCGCCAAGTACGTCAAGTCCAACGCCATCGTGTTCGTCGGCGGCGGCATGACGCTGGGCGTCGGCGCCGGCCAGATGAGCCGCATCGACTCGGCCCGCATCGCCTCGATCAAGGCCGAGAACGCCGGCCTGACGCTGAAGGGCTCGGCGGTGGCGTCGGACGCCTTCTTCCCGTTCCGCGACGGCCTGGACGTGGTGGTGGCCGCGGGCGCGACCTGCGTGATCCAGCCCGGCGGCAGCGTGCGCGACGACGAAGTCATCGCCGCGGCCGACGAGCATGACATCGCCATGGTGCTGACCGGCACCCGCCACTTCCGCCACTGATGCGCGTCCTCGGCATCGATCCCGGCCTGCGCCGCACCGGCTTCGGTGTGATCGATGCCGACGGCCCGCGCCTGCGTTATGTCGCCAGCGGCACCATCGTGGTGCCGCCGGCGCTGACGCTGTCCGAACGCCTCAAGGTCATCCTGGACAACCTGCGCCAGGTGGCGCGCGACACGCAGCCCGACGTGGCCGCGCTGGAAATCGTCTTCCTGAACACCAATCCCGCCTCGACCCTGCTGCTGGGCCAGGCCCGCGGCGCGGCGCTGTGCGCGCTGGCCGACAGTTCGCTGGCGGTGCACGAGTACACCGCGCTGCAGATCAAGAAGGCCGTGGTCGGCACCGGCCGCGCGGCCAAGGAACAGGTGCAGATGATGGTGCAGCACCTGCTGGCGCTGGACGGCACCCCCGCCCCCGACTCGGCCGACGCGCTGGCCTGCGCCATCTGCCACGCCCACGTCGGCCCCTTGCAGGACCGGCTGACGGAATTGGGCACGCGCCTGAGCCTGAGCGGCAAGACCCGCCTGCGCAACGGCCGCCTGCTCGGCTGAGCCCCGCGCCCCCGCTTCGCGCGGACCCGTATAGAATCCCCGCATCCGCCGCGACTGACGCGGCCCCCCTCTTTTGCCAGGCCATTGCCACCATGATCGGACGCATCACCGGAACCCTGATCGAGAAACTGCCGCCCACCGTCTGCGTGGACGTGAACGGTCTGGGCTACGACATCGACGTGCCCATGAGCACGCTGTACTCGCTGCCGGAAACCGGCGCGCGCGTCACGCTGTACACGCACCTGACGGTGCGCGAAGACGCCCACATCCTCTACGGCTTCGCCACCGCGGGCGAACGCAGCGCCTTCCGTGAACTGATCAAGGTCAGCGGCATCGGCGCGCGCACCGCGCTGTCGGTGCTTTCCGGCCTGTCGGTGGCCGACCTGGCCCAGGCCATCACGTTGCAGGAATCGGGCCGCCTGACCCGCGTGCCCGGCATCGGCAAGAAGACCGCCGAACGCCTGCTGCTGGAAATGCGCGGCAAGCTGGGCGCGGACATCGGCGCCACCGCGCATCCGGTGCAGGATAACCAGTCCGACATCCTGAACGCCTTGCTGGCGCTGGGGTACTCCGAGAAGGAATCGTTGTCGGCCCTGAAGACGCTGCCCGAAGGCGTGGGCGTGTCGGACGGCATCAAGCAGGCCTTGAAGGCGCTGGTGCGCTGAACAGGCCCGCGGCTCGGTTCCGGGCCACAAGCGCCCGGGCGAAGCCCGCGTGACGCGGCGCCGGCTAACGCGCCTGCGCCAGGTAGCCGGGCGCCACCGCTTCCAGCCCCGTCGGCACCACGTTCAATTCGGGCGCCATCGGCGCGCCGCAGATATTGTCGTGGCGCAGGGAATCCAGGTTGTCGCGCGACATCAGGGGCTGGCCCGGCAGGCACTCGAACAGCATGGCCTGCATCCGCCCAAGCCCCATCGGCAAGCTGACCACCGGGCGCGGGTTGCCGCCCCAACCGGCGCACAGACGCGCGATCTCGCCCAGCGTGTAGACCTGCGGGCCGCCCAGTTCATAGGTCTTGCCCCAGGTGTGGGTGTTGCCCAGCGTCGCCAGCATCGCCGTCACCACGTCGCCCACGAACACCGGCTGCATGCGCACGTGTGCGCCGGCCAGGGGCAGCACGGGCAGCCAACGCGCCAGGCGCGCGAACATGTTGGTGAAGCTGTCGTCGGCCCCGAACACCACCGACGGGCGGAAGATCGTCCAGCCGCCCTCGCGCCAGTCGGCCAGCTCCTGCTTGATGGCGGCCTCGCCGTCGCCCTTTGAACGCTGGTACATGCTGGCGCCGTTGGAGTCGGCGCCCAGCGCGCTGACGTGCAGCAGGCGGTGCGCCCCCTGGCGGCGGCAGGCGCGCGCGATGCGCTGCGGCAGGTGCACATGGGCCCGCGCGAAATCGGAGCCATAGGGCCGGCCCGAATTGCCATGCAGGATGCCCACCAGGTTGACGACCGCGTCACAACCGCTCACCAGGCGGTCGAGCGCGTCGTCGTCATGCACGTCGCTGGCGAGCAGGGTGACGGTGGGCAACATCTGGAGTTCTCGCCCCTGGCCATAACGGCGGGTGGGCACCAGGATCTGGTGCTGCCCGCCCGCCAGCCGGGCGATGAGATGACGGCCGATGAAGCCAGTGCCGCCGATGACAAGGATACGCATGGAGCAGCCCCTGTTCTTCAGGATTCAGGCCCGATTCTGCCCTGCGTGCGCCGCCTCCGCAAGCAGGCGGCCAAAGCGCCGGACGATATCCCGCCGGCGCCTCGCCTCCGGGTCAGCCCGCCAGCAACTTGCCGTAGGCCGGAAGATCGACGTTGCCGCCGCTGATGATGACGCCAACGCGCGCGCCCCGCACCGGCACCACGCCCTGGAGCACGGCCGCGGCCGCCAGGCAGCCGGTGGGTTCCACCACCATCTTCATGCGTTCGGCGAAGAACCTCATGGTCGAAACCAGTTGGTCATCCGTCACCGTGACGATGTCGCGCACGTACTTCTGGATGAGGGGGAAGGTCAGGTTGCCGAGATGGGTGGTGGCGGCGCCGTCGGCCAGCGTCTTGGGCGCCTGGATACGGACGATCTCGCCCTTGCGCAGCGACTGCTGGCCGTCGTTGCCGGCTTCCGGCTCGACCCCGTAGACCAGGCAGCGCGGGCTGAGCGCGAATGCCGACAGCGCCGACCCCGACAGCAGGCCGCCGCCGCCCAGGCACACGAACAGGTAGTCCAGCTCGCCCACGTCCTCGAACAGTTCCTTGGCCGCGGTGCCCTGCCCCGCGATCACGTCCTCGTGGTCGTACGGCGGGATCAGCGTGGCGCCGGTCTCGGCCTGGATGCGGCGCGCAATCTCTTCGCGGTCCTCGGTGTAGCGGTCGTAGGTGACGATCTGGCCGCCGTAGCCTTCGGTGGCGGCGCGCTTGGCCGCCGGGGCGTCCAGCGGCATGATGATGGTGGCCTTGACGCCCTGCAGCCTGGAGGCAAGGGCGATCGCCTGGGCGTGGTTGCCCGACGAAAACGTGACCACGCCGGCGGCGCGCTGCTCGGGCGTCAGGCGGGCGATGGCGTTGAAGCCGCCGCGGAACTTGAACGCGCCCATGCGCTGGTAGTTCTCGCACTTGAAGAACAGCGAGGCGCCGGCGATGGCGTCGGCCGTGGTCGAGGTCAGCACCGGCGTGCGGTGCGCATTGCCGGCCAGGCGCTCGCTGGCGCGCGCGACGTCGTCGAATGAGGGCAGTTCGGGCAGCATGTAAACAGTCCTTTGTACGCGAAGAAAGTCGGATTTTATTTGCCGAACAGGTCGCCGCTGCTGCTGGCCGCGCCGGCGGGAGGCGTCAGGCCCAGGTGGCGCCAGGTGGTCAGGGTGGCGGTGCGGCCGCGCGGCGTGCGTTGCAGGTAGCCGTGCTGGATCAGATAGGGCTCGATCACGTCCTCGATGGTGTCGCGTTCTTCGCCGATGGCCGCGGCCAGGCTGTCCACGCCCACCGGGCCGCCATCGAACTTGTGGATGATGGCTTCGAGCAGCTTGCGGTCCATCAGGTCCAGGCCCTGCGGATCGACTTCCAGCATGGCCAGGGCGCGGCCGGCGACGTCGGCGTCGATGGTGCCGCCGGCCTTGACCTCGGCGTAGTCGCGCACCCGCCGCAGCAGGCGGTTGGCGATACGCGGCGTGCCACGGGCGCGGCGCGCCACTTCGGCGGCGCCGTCGGCAGTAATGGTGGCGTTGAGCAGGCCCGCGCTGCGGGTGACGATGCGGCCGAGGTCGTCGGCGTTGTAGAACTCCAGCCGCGAAACGATGCCGAAGCGGTCGCGCAGCGGATTGGTCAGCATGCCGGCGCGGGTAGTGGCGCCGACCAGCGTGAATGGCTGCAGGTCGAGCTTGACGCTGCGCGCGGCCGGGCCCTCGCCGATCAGGATGTCGATCTGGAAATCCTCCAGCGCGGGGTAGAGGATTTCCTCGACCACGGGCGACAGCCGGTGGATCTCGTCGATGAACAGGACGTCGTTCTTTTCCAGGTTGGTCAGCAGCGCGGCCAGGTCGCCCGGGCGCTCGAGCACGGGGCCGGAGGTCTGGCGCAGTTGCACGCCCATTTCATGCGCGATGATGTGAGCCAGCGTGGTCTTGCCCAGGCCCGGCGGGCCGAACAGCAGCACGTGGTCCAGCGCCTCGCCGCGCTTGCGGGCGGCGGCGATGAAGATCTCGAGCTGTTCGCGCGCGCGCCGCTGGCCGACGTATTCTTCCAGCGCCTTGGGCCGCAGGGCGCGTTCGATCGACTCCTCGTTGGGCGACGCCGGTTGGGGCGCGACGATGCGAGGCGCGTCGGGGCGGGAGGAAAGCGAATCGGACTGGATGGCCATGGTGCGGGAACGACTGGATACTGAGCGGGATGCTGCATCGTACCGTAACCGCTGGGCCCGGGGCGGGGTCCGCGCCCAAAACGCCCCCGGGGCGGAATCAGGCGCCGTCCACGACCGGCAGCTTGACCCGCACGCACAGCCCGCCCGACTCGGCCTGCAATAGTTCCAGCGAACCGCCGTGCGCGCGCGCGATGGCCTCGGCCAGCGCCAGCCCCAGGCCGACGCTGCCGGTGCGGGTACGGGCGTCGTCCAACCGGCTGAAGGGTCGCAGCGCCTCCAGGCGCCGCTCCGGCACGATGCCAGGGCCATGGTCGGAGACATCCAGCACCGCGTAGCGGTCCTCGCGCCGCAGGCCGATGTCGACGGGCGGCGCGCCATGGTTCAGGGCATTGCCGATCAGGTTGTCGAGCAGGCGCCCCAGCGCCACTGCGTCCCCGTGCACGACCAGCGCGTCATCGCCGCCAGCGGTCTTGAGCGTAACGTCGGTGCCGGCGCCGCGCCAGGCATTGACGCGCTCGGTCAGCCAGTCGGGCAGCGCCATTGACGCATAGCGGTAGGCAGCCGGATCGGTGCCGCGCACGAAGCCGATGAACTGGTCGACCATATGCTGCATGTCCTGCAGGTCGGTGCGCAGGCCTTCCTTGAGGGCCGAATCGTCGGCCAGCTCGATGCGCAGCCACATGCGCGACAGCGGTCCCTTGAGGTCGTGCGGCAGGCCCGACAGCAGCGTGCGGCGCACGGAATCGGATTCGGACAGCGCGTCCAGCATGGCGTTGAAGCGTTCGCCCAGCACCCGGGTCTCGTGCGGACCGGAAGGCTCCACCCGCTGCGGCTGGCCCGCGGCCAGGCGGTCGGCGGCGTCGGCCAGACGGGTGATGGGGCGGGTGATGTGCCAGGAAAACCCCACCGCCAGCAACAGCAACAGGCCCAGGCCGCCCAGCCAGGCGGCGATGAAAGGCGTGGCCACGGGCGGGTCCAGACGGTCCAGCGGGATCACCAGCCACTCCCGCAGGCGCGGCGCATCCTCGCTGGCCGGGTTGGGCGCCAGCGAGATGAAGATCTCCGGCGTGGGGCCGCGCGACAGCGCCACCCGGGTGCCATCGTTCAGGCGCTCGTTGAGCTGCTGCACCAGCCCGCGCAGGTCGCGGCGGATGTCGTCGGGTTCGGGCTTGTAGCGGCGGATGTGCTCTTCGCGTTCACGCTCGCGTTCGGCGTGGCGTTCTTCGCGTTCGACTTCACGCTCGTCGCCGCGCATCTCGGGCGGCAACGGCGGCCCCTGGATCTGGGCGCTCGGTGGTGGCGGCGGCGGAGGCGGCGGATGCTGCGCATTGCGCGGCGGCGGCCGGCGGCCATTGAAGCGTTGCAGCTTGGCCTCGGCGGGCAGCACCCGCGACCACAGGCGCCACTGGTTCTGCGAGGCGGCGCGCACGAAGTCGGCGCGATCTTCGGCGGGCACTTGCGACACGGCGGCGCGCAAGGTGCGGATGGTGGTGGTGATGTAGCCGATGGCCACGTCTTCCATGAACTTGTGGCGGAAGTACGAGACCGTCACCAGCGTCGCCGCCTGTGTCAGCAACACCGATCCGAGAATCAGCAGGATCAGCCGCGCCCGCAGCGAACGGGGCACCAGAAAGCCGGCGGAGAAGCGCATCAGGGCGAGAACCGGTAGCCGATGCCCCAGACGGTCTGGATCCAGCGGGGTTGCTTGGGATCGTCCTCGATGACGCGGCGCAGGCGCAGGATGGCGATGTCGATGGCGCGATCGTTGCGCTCGCCGGCGTCGTCGTCGCGCGCCAGCGCCAGCAGGCGTTCGCGCGACAGCGGCTTGCCGGCGTTGCGCACCAGGGCTTCGAGCAGGTTGATTTCGCCGCCGGTGAGCTTGACCACGGTGCCGTCGCGCGACAACTGGCGGGTGGAGGGGTCGAACAGGAAGGGACCAAACGCAACCGGGGCGTCCTTGGTCAACGCGGAAGGGCCGCGCTTGCGCCGCAGCACTGCCTCGATGCGGGCCAGCAGTTCGCGCGGATCGAAAGGCTTGCCGACGTAGTCGTCGGCGCCGGCCTCCAGGCCGATGATGCGATCGACGGCCTCGTCGCGGGCGGTCAGCAGGATGACGGGGATATCTTCGCCTTGTTCGCGCAGGCGACGACAGGCGTCGGCGCCGTCGCCGCCGGGCAGCATGCGGTCCAGCACCAGGAGGTCCGGGGCGTAGCGGGTGATGCGCGACGGCAGGTCGCTGGCGTCCGGCGCGAGCAGCGTGTCGTAGCCGTGGCGGTTCAGGTAGTCGGCCAGCAGTTGCCGCAGGGCCGGATCGTCGTCGACGACCAGCAGCTTGGTGTGGTGATTGTCCATGGATGCCATAGTGGAGCCGACCGCCTCTGGCGGCAAGAGCCGGGAAATCATCTGAAATATACCTGTTGCACGATGTTTGCCGGCGATGCCGACCCGTTGCCGCCGACATCGCCGCCAGCCGGGACTGGCCCTAAAATACTGGACATTGCCCCGCATACGCTGGTCCGGTTTACTAAAAATCGTTTACAGCTGGGGCAACGTCCCCTTTCTACACTGTTGGTTATGGTCGCCCCTGCATCCTGGCGCAGGCGGCTGCTGCACACGGCGTTGACGGCTGGCCTGGCCAGCCCGTTGATCCCCGCGTCCGGCGCGCCCGCCGCCCCCTCGTCTCCCCCGCCGGCCCCGGCCTATGTGGCGCGCGGCATCGGCGCCCTGTCGCCGGTGCAGCCGGTGCCGGTGCGGCCCGCGCCCTCGATGGCGTCGCGGGCGGTGCCGCTGGACCCGACACCCTGCGACCTCCAGGGCGCCGAGCCGGCCATGGACACCAGCGTGGCGGGCGGCGGCGAGGACGAAACAATTCCGGGGACGGGACCCAGCCTGTCGGGGGATGCTGCGGCTGGCCCGCTCGGGTGCGAAGCGACCCAGACGGCCGCGGCGCCCGCCGATGCGCCGGATTACTCCTTCGACCTGGAAAGCGGGGACATACCTCGGGTGCCCGTGGTCGTGATCTCCGGCGTATCGCGGCCGAGCCGCCCCTGGTTCGCCTCGGTCAGCGGCCAGGACGGCCTGCGCTACGGCGGCGACCGCAACTGGGTCTACCGCAACACCACCGGTCCGTCATTTTCGGTGGGCAACATCAACGCCAATGCGCCCGCCTGGGGCAGCAGCGCGCCGGTCGGCGGCCTGCAGATCTCCAACCTGCCAAGCACCACGGCGCCGCTGGCCGAGGGCAGCTTCGGTTATTCGTCCTCACTCGGCCGGCTCAACCGCATGGATCCGTCGGCCACTTCCGGGGCGGTCGACTATGGCGCCTCGGTCGGCAACAGCACCGTGCGCTACGGGCTGACGCCGGTGCTGACGCTTGAAGGCCAGATGCAGAGCGCGCCGTCGCTGACCACCCGCGGCATGGGCACCACCTACGCCGCCGGCGACTACGGCACCTTCCAGGCCGGCGCCACCCAGAGTTCGTTCGATGCCGCCAGCGCCTGGCGCTACCGCTTCGGCTACAGCGTGGACGTGGCCGACGCGGTCAACCTGGGCTACACCAACGAGCAGATCGACGCCGGCTTCGGCGACCTGTCGACCTATTCCGGCGGCGTGGCCGCGGCCCCGCAGACCCGCAACACCCTGACCGCCGGGGTGCCGATCACCGGCTGGGGCACGCTCAGCGGCACCTATTCGGGCCTGCACGAAGGTTCGGCGCTGGCCGAGCAGCGGGTCGGCCTGAGCCACAGCATGTTCGTGGCGCCCAAGGTCAAGCTGGCGGTGGGCGCCGACCGCGACATCATTTCGGGCAATTACGAGTGGCGCGCCAACCTCAGCATGCCGGTGGACACCTTCATGCGCGGCACCTGGCTGAGCTGGTGACGCGGCCGGGCCGGTGGACGAAAATGCCCCCGCGCGCCCGGGTCGCCGGATTTGCGGCTTAAAATCCCCGCCATGATGCTCACGGCCTACCCCCATGTCTGACACGCGCGCCCTCGGAGTCCTGCAGCGCGTTTTCGGTTACGAATCCTTCCGCGGCGACCAGCAAGCCATCGTCCAGCAAGTCATCGACGGCGGCGACGCGCTGGTCCTGATGCCCACCGGCGGCGGCAAGTCGCTCTGCTACCAGATCCCGTCCCTGGTGCGCGAAGGCACCGGCATCGTCGTCTCGCCCCTGATCGCGCTGATGCAGGACCAGGTCGACGCGCTGACCGAGCTGGGCGTGCGCGCCGCGTTCCTGAATTCGACCCAGGAATGGCGCGTGGCCCGCGACGTCGAACAGGCCTTCCTGGCCGGCGAGCTGGACCTGCTGTACGTGGCGCCCGAACGCCTGCTGACCGACCGCTGCCTGCAACTGCTGGAACGCGGCAACATCGCCCTGTTCGCCATCGACGAGGCCCACTGCGTGTCGCAATGGGGCCACGATTTCCGGCCGGAGTACCTGGGCCTGTCGATGCTGCACGAGCGCTGGCCCGACGTGCCGCGCATCGCGCTCACCGCCACCGCCACCGCCGAGACCCGTAACGAGATCGCCCAGCGCCTGTCGCTGACCGACGCGCACCACTTCGTCTCCAGCTTCGACCGCCCCAACATCCGCTACCGCATCGTCGAGAAGAACGAGGTGCGCAAGCAGTTGCTGGACATGATCCGCACCGAGCACGAGGGCGAGTCCGGCGTGGTCTACGCGCTGTCGCGGGCACGCGTCGAGGAAACCGCCGAATTCCTCTGCAACCAGGGCATCGACGCCATGCCCTATCACGCCGGGCTCAGCCCCCAGGTGCGCGCCGCCAACCAGGCGCGCTTCCTGCGCGAGGACGGCGTGGTCATGGTCGCCACCATCGCCTTCGGCATGGGCATCGACAAGCCCGACGTGCGCTTCGTGGCGCACATCGACCTGCCCAAGTCGGTCGAGGGCTACTACCAGGAAACCGGCCGCGCCGGCCGCGACGGCCTGCCCGCCACCGCCTGGCTGGCCTACGGCCTGCAGGACGTGGTGCAGCAGCGCCGCATGATCGACGAATCCCCCGGCGACGACGCCTACCGCCGCCGCCTTGGCCAGCAACTGGACGCCATGCTGGGCCTGTGCGAAACCGTGGAATGCCGCCGGGTGCGGCTGCTGGCGTACTTCGGCCAGCACATCACGGCCTGCGGCAACTGCGACGTCTGCCTCGACCCGCCGCAGGCCTGGGACGGCACGGTGGCGGCGCAGAAGGTGCTGTCCGCCGTGTACCGGCTGTGGAAGGAACGCGGCCAGCGCTACGGCGCCGGCCACATCATTGACATCCTGCGCGGCAAGGTCACCGACCGCACCAGGCAGCACGGCCACGAAACGCTCAGCGTGTTCGGCGTGGGCGAAGACCTCAGCGATACCGCCTGGCGCGGCGTGCTGCGCCAGTTGCTGGCGCAGGGCCTGCTGACCGTCGACAACGAAGGCTACGGCACGCTGGCCCTGACCGAAGGCAGCCGCGCCGTGCTCAAGGGCGAGCGCCAACTGATGCTGCGGCGCGAATCCGAAAAGAAAGCCCGCTCCGGCAAGACCGGCGGCAGCCGCGCCAAGGCCGCCGCGATCGACCTGCCCGCCGAACTGCAACCGGTGTTCGAGGCGCTGCGCGCCTGGCGCGGCGAAGTGGCCAAGAGCCACGGCGTGCCGGCCTACGTCATCTTCCACGACGCCACGCTGCGCGAAATTGCGCTGGCCCAGCCCGACTCGATGGACGCGCTCAGCCACATCAGCGGCGTCGGCGCGCGCAAGCTGGAAGCCTACGGCGAGGAAATCCTGCAGCGGGTGGCGCGGCCGGTGCTGTAAGGCCGGGCTTGGCGCGGCATCCCCGGGAGCCGGGGCGGCCGACGGCGGCGGCGCGCCACAGTGGATGGCATGGCCATCCGCCGTCGCCTCACCCCCGGCGGCATCAAGGCGACGGCGGCGGCAACAGCGGCACGGGCGCGCGCTCCTTGCCGAACACCGAGCGATAGGCCAGGATGTTGAACACCAGCACCACCGGGATCCCCACCACCGCGCCGGCCATCACCAGGCGCATCGAGCCCAGCGCGCCAGCGCCGTCCCACAGCGTCATGTCGTCCAGGATCAGATAGGGGAACAGGCTGTAGGCCAGGCCGCTCAGCATCAGCAGGAACAGCGCCACGCACAGCACGAACGGCAGCCAACTGAAGCGGTCGGCGCGGCCCGGCAGGCGCGCCAGCAGCATTTCGGCGGCAACGAAGCCCGCCAGCATCAGCACCCATACGGTGGCCGCGAGGCTCAGGTGGGCGATGTTGCTCCATTTGTAGAAGATGCCGGCGTTGGCCAGGCCCAGCGTGACGGCGATGGCGACCATGCCGACCGCGGTCCAGCGGATCGCGTGCCGCGCCCAGTTGGCCGCGCGGCGCTGCAGCTCGCCGTCGACCCGCATCACCAGCCACGACGCGCCCAGCAGCACATAGGCGGCCACGGCGCACAGGCCGACGAACAGCGCGAACCAGCCATAGCCGGCGTCGGATTGGTAGCCAGTGGCAATGCGCCCTAGCAGCATGCCCTGCCCAAAGGCGGTCATCAGCGAACCGGCCCAGAAGGCGAAGATCCAGCGCGGCTTGGCCTCGTTGCGGGCGCGGATGCGGAATTCGAAGGAGACGCTGCGCAGCACCACGCCCAGCACCATGAAGGTGAGCGGCCCGTAGAGTTTGCCCAGCACCGCGCCCCAGGCGAATGGAAAGGCGGAAGCGAACAGCCCCATGCCCAACAGCAGCCAGAATTCGTTGGCGTCGCGCCAGGGGCTCAGCAGGCTCATCATGCGGCCGCGTTCCTGCTCGGGCGCGAGCTGCAGCAGGATGCCCACGCCCAGGTCGAAGCCATCCAGCACCACGCCGGCAGCGACCACCACGAACAGCAGGCCCATGAACGCCAACGGCATCCAGAAGGAAGGATCATCGGGACTGAGCCCCTGCGAGGCGGCGAGCATGGCGATCATGGCGTTCCCCCGCCCAATTTGCGCACCGGCACCACGCCGTAGCGCGCCGCATGGAACAGCATGCCGGCGAAGGCGGCCAGCAGCAACGCGTACAGAAGGCCGTACCCGACCAGGCCGTACAGCACGGTGCTGGAAGACATGGGGCCCAGCACCTCGGTCTGGGTGATCGTGCCGTTGACCGCGAAGGGCTGCAGGCCGATGATGGACACCCACCAGGCGGCCACGACGGCGATACCGCCGGAAAACATCATGCCGCACAGCACGCGCTGCCACCATTGCGGGACCGCCGCGACATCCATGCCGCGGCGCCAGGTCAACAGAAGCGTGACCCATGACACCGCCAGCATCAGCAGGCCCAGCCCCGCGGCCACCCGTAGCGACCAGAAGGTGAGCGCCACCGGCGGCAGCATGCCGGAATACTTGTCCAGCCCCTGGTAGGTGCCGTCTTCATTGCGGTGCAACCACATGCCGCCAGCGTTGTTCCAGGTCCAGTCGGCCACGTTGACATGGTTGCGGGCGTCCGGCCAGCCGAACAGCACCAGGCGCGGCTCGGCGCCGCTTTCCCAGTAGCCGGCGGCGGCGGCGGCCTTGGCGGGCTGGTACTGCGCCACCATCTGGCCGGCGCCCGAGGCCACCGGCAATTGCAGCACGGAAGCCAGCGCGGCGATCGCCAGGCCGGTCTTGAAGGTGCAGCGCTCGCCGTCGTCCAGCGGACGGCGCAGGGCCTGCAGGGCGGTCACGCCCATCATCAGGAAGGCGGCCGCCAGGGCCGAGCCCACCACCACCACGGCCATGCGCCAGCCGACCGAGGGGTTCAGCACCACCGCCACCCAGTCGTAGACCTGGTAGCGGCCATCGACCAGCACAGCGCCGTCCGGCGTCTGCATCCACGATTGCAGCGCCAGCACCCAGAACAGCGCCACCAGTTGCCCCACGGCCACCATCAGCACCGCCAGGGTGTGGGCGCCGTCGGACACGCGGCGCTGGCCGAACAGCATGACGCCCAGGAAACACGACTTGAGGATGAAGACCGACAGGATGCCGTAGCCCAGCAGCGGACCGGCGACGTTGCCGATCTTGTCCATCAGGCCGGCCCACAGGCTGCCGAGCTGGATCAGCACGGGCACGCAGGCGGCCAGTGTCAGCACGAAGGACAGGGCGAAAATGCGCACCCAGAAGCGGTAGGCGGCGGTCCAGCCGCCCTGCCCCGAGACGCGGGCGCGTATCTTGAAAAACAGCAGGACCCACGCAAGCGCCAGGGCCACGGCCAGGAACAGCGCCAGGAAGCTCAGGCTGGCCACGAATTGCGCGCGGGCCAGGGAAAGGGTGGAGATATCCATGATGGCCCGTAGTGTAGAGCCAGTTACACGACAATGGGGGCCAGTTTGAAACCGCTTGCAGCGAGCCAAAAATGGCTTGTCCCGGGAACGTGGCAAAATTGACGCTTTGTCGCTGCTTTTTCCTATTCTTTCAAGAATGACCTCCGCCACGACGCCGACCCCCGCCGCATCCAATTTCCTGCTCAACATCGTCGAAGACGACCTGCAAGCCAACCGCTTCCAGGGCAAGCGTTGGGCGGGCAAGCCTGGGCCGGCCTCCGTGCAGCAGCAGGGCGAACCCGATCCGGCGAAGATCCGCACCCGTTTTCCGCCGGAGCCGAACGGCTATCTGCACATCGGTCACGCCAAGAGCATCTGCGTGAACTTCGGCCTCGCCCGCGACTTCGGCGGCGTCTGTCACCTGCGCTTTGACGACACCAACCCCGAGAAGGAAGACCAGGAGTACGTCGACGCCATCATCGAGGCCGTGCACTGGCTGGGCTTCGACTGGAAGGCCGACGGCCGCGACAACCTGTATTTCGCCAGCGACTACTTCGGCTATATGTATGAGTTCGCCGAGGCGCTGGTCGAGGCCGGCCACGCCTACGTCGATGAACAGAGCCCCGACGAGATCCGGGCCAACCGCGGCACCCTGACCGAACCCGGCGTCGACTCGCCCTGGCGCAACCGCCCGGCCGCCGAGTCGATCACGCTGCTGCGCGAGATGCGCGACGGCAAGCATCCGGACGGCAGCCTGGTGCTGCGCGCCAAGATCAACATGGCGTCGCCCAACATCAACCTGCGCGACCCGGTCATGTACCGCGTGCGCCACGCCACTCACCACCGCACGGGCAACCAGTGGTGCATCTACCCGATGTACAGTTGGGCGCATCCGGTGGAGGACGCGCTGGAAGGCATCACCCATAGCGTCTGCACGCTGGAGTTCGAGGACCAGCGCCCGTTCTATGACTGGATCCTGGAACGCTTGGCCGAACTGGGCAAGCTGGCCCGGCCGCTGCCGCACCAATATGAGTTCTCCCGCCTGAACCTGAGCTACGTGGTCACCAGCAAGCGCAAGCTGCTGCAACTGGTGCGCGAAGGCCACGTGGATGGCTGGGACGATCCCCGCATGCCGACCATTTTCGGCCTGCGCCGCCGCGGCTACACGCCGGCCTCGATCCGCCTGTTCTGCGACCGCACGGCAGTGTCGAAGTCGGATTCGCGCATCGACTACAGCCTGCTGGAGCAGGCCGTGCGCGACGACCTGGACCCGATCGCGCCGCGCTCGGTGGCGGTGCTGGATCCGCTCAAGCTGGTCATCACCAATTACCCGGAAGGCCAGACCGAGATCTGCACGGCGCCGCGCAATCCGCACGATCCGGAGGCCGGACTGCGCGAGTTCCCTCTGTCGCGCGAACTGTGGATCGAGCGCGATGACTTCCGCGAGGAAGCGCCGAAGAAGTATTTCCGCCTGTTCCCGGGCAACCTCGTGCGCCTGAAGTATGGCTATGTGGTGCGCTGCACGGGCTTCACCAAGAACGAGGCCGGCGAGGTGGTCGAGGTGCAGGCCGAGTACCTGCCGGAGACGCGCAGCGGCACGCCGGGGGCGGACAGCGTCAAGGTCAAGGGCAATATCACCTGGGTCAGCGCGGCGCATGCGGTGCCGGCGCAGATCCACCTGTACGACCGCCTGTTCGCGGATCCGCGGCCGGACGGCGGCGACAAGGATTTCCTGGCCTGCCTGAATCCGAATTCGAAGGAGACGGTGACGGCGTGGCTGGAGCCGGGCACGGTGGCGACGCCGGGGGCGACGTGGCAGTTCGAGCGGCTGGGGTATTTCACGGCTGACTTGAAGGAGTCGACGGTGGAGAAGCCTGTGCTGAATCGGGTGGTGACGTTGCGGGATTCTTGGGCGCAGGGGTGAACGTGGGTTGCTCTGCCGAGTGATGCAAAAGGCGCCTTCGGGCGCCTTTTTTCATGGCCAGCAGGGAGGGTTCTTCGTAGGCCGCGCGAGGCGCTACCGGTGTGGAGACATGGAGTGCTGCTGGACCTTGGGGTTCTGGAGAGGGTTGCGGGGCCCGCCAAAATCGGCCGCGCGGGCGGCCGGTTTTGGCATACGTGGTGTCTGGCGTCGGGGCGATGGGCGCTGCGTGGAGGGGGCGTGGTGGTTGCTTGGGGGCGGGGACGCCCCCCGCCCTCTTTCAGTCCAGTTTGATGTTGGCGGCCTTTACTACGTCGGCCCACTTGGCGGTTTCGCTTTTCATGTAGGCCTCGAAGTCAGCGGGGGTGCCGCCCAGGGGTTGGCTGCCTTCGTCTTCCAGGCGCTTGATGACGGCGGGTTCCTTGAGGACGGCCTGCATGCGGGCGTTGAGCTGGTTGACCATGTCGGCGGACATGCCGGCGGGGCCGACCAGGCCGGTCCAGGCGGAAGCTTCGAAGCCGGGGTAGCCGGATTCGGCCACGGTGGGGACGTCGGGCAAGGCGGCCAGGCGGGCGTTGGAGGTGACGGCCAGGGCGCGCAGCTTGTTGGCGGCGAGCAGGGGGAAGGCGGTCTGCGGGGTGATGAAGTAGAGGTCGGTCTGGCCGCCGACCAGGTCGGTGACGGCGGGGCCGGCGCCCTTGTAGGGGACGTGCAGGAACTCGACGCCGGCACGGCGCGCGAGCATGACGCCGGACATGTGGCCGATGGTGCCGTTGCCGGCGGAGGCCAGGCGCAGTGAAGCGGCGGGTTTTTTCCTGGCGTCATCGACGAGGTCGGCCAGGGTCTTGTAGGGCGAGTCGGCGCGCACCACCAGGACCACCGGCTGGGCCGCCACCAGGCCGACCAGGGTGAAGTCCTTCTTCGGGTCGAAGGGCATCTTCGGGTACAGCGCAGGGTTGATCGCGAGGTTGGCGGCCTGGCCCATGCCGACGGTGTAGCCGTCGGGCTGGGCGCGGGCCACGTAGTCCATGCCGATGTTGCCGGTGGCGCCGGGCTTGTTCTGCACCACCAGGTTCCAGCCGGTGGCCACGCCCAGGCGCTCGGCCAGCAGGCGGCTGACGACGTCGGTGCCGCCGCCCGGCGGCATCGGCACGACCAGGTTGATGGGGCGTTCAGGATAGGCGGCGATGGCGGGCGCGGCGCCGGCCAGGGTGGCGACGGCGATCGCGGCCGCGGCCAGGCGGCGCGGCATGAGGCGCGAAAGGACTTGCATGAGGTTGTCTCCAGATGGGATGCGTAGCGGGACGGCCGGGGCCGGCCGGGTCAGTTCACGGGCCCGACGACGCCCGCTTCGGTCAGGGCCGCGATCTGCGTCGCGCTCAGCCCCAGGGTTTCCAGCAATTGGGCGCCATGCGCGCCCAATGCCGGGGGATCGATACGTACGCCGGGGCGGCGGCCGCCCAGCGTGATGGGCAGCAGCGGCACCTTGGCATGCGCGTTGGCCGCGCCGCTGCCCGCACCGCTGCCCGCACCGTCTTGCGGCAGGGCGATTTCGGCCAGGCCGCCGGTGGCGGCCAGGTGCGGATCGGCGAACAGGTCCTGCGGCTTGGCGATAGGCGCGTAAGGCAGGCCGTGCGCCTCGAAGCGGGCGGCGATGGCGGCGGCCGGCTCGGACGCCAGGCGTTCGCGCAGGATCGGCATGAGCCAGGCGCGGGCCTCGACCCGGTCGTTGTTGCCCGCCAGGCGCGCGTCGGCGGCCAGGTCGGCAAAGCCGAAGGCGTCGCAGAACAGTTTCCACTGGGTATCGGACACCACGGCCAGGAATATCTGCTCGCCGTCCTTGACGGTGAAGACGTCGTACACCGCCCATGCGGAGATGCGGCTGGGCATGGGCGCGGCCGGCTTGCCGGTGACGGCGTACTGCATCATGTGGTGGCCGACCAGGAACACGTTGTTCTCGAACAGCGCGCTCTGCACTTCCTGGCCGCGGCCGGTGCGCTGGCGCTCGAGCAGCGCGGCCATGGCGCCCATGGCGCCGAACATGCCGCCCATGATGTCGTTGACGGCCGCGCCCGCCCGCAGGGGGCGTCCTTCGGGGCCGGTCATGTAGGCCAGGCCGCCCATCATCTGCACCACCTCGTCGAGCGCGGTGCGGTGCTGGTAGGGACCGGGCAGGAAGCCCTTGTGCGAGACGTAGATCAGGCGCTCGTTCAGCTTTGACAGCGTGGCGTAGTCCAGCCCCAGCCGGGCCATGGTGCCGGCCTTGAAGTTCTCGCTGACGATGTCGGCGGTGGCGATCAGCTTGAGCACCAGTTCGATGCCGCGCGGATCCTGCAGATTGACTGGCAGGCTCTTCTTGTTGCGGTTGAACATGGTGAAGAAACCCGCGCCCGAGCCTTTCAGGCGGCGCGTGTTGTCGCCCTGCACCGGCTCGATCTTGATGACCTCGGCCCCCAGGTCGGCCAGCATCATGCCGCAGGTGGGGCCCATCACCATGTGGGTGAATTCGACCACCCGCACGCCTGTCAGCGGCAGCGCCGGTTCGTCGCTGGCTGGATGTGCGTCATGCGTGCTCATGCGGCCTCCCGCGCGTAGGTGAATCCTTTCGGCAGGCCCGCGTCGGGCACGTGACCGTACAACGGTTCGCCCGGCAGCCCGTCGCGCAGCGCGGCGCGGGCCGCCATCAGCGCGTCGACGTCGATGCCGGTATCCAGGCCCATGGACTCCAGCAGGAACACCAGGTCCTCGGTGACGATGTTGCCGGTGGCGCCGGGCGCGTAGGGGCAGCCGCCCAGGCCGCCCTGGCTGGCGTCGAAGGTGTCGACGCCGGCTTCCAGCGCCGCCACCACGTTGGCCAGCCCCTGGCCGCGGGTGTTGTGGAAATGGGCGCCGCCGGCGCGCGCGCCCAGCTCGGCGCGCAGCGCCCTGAACAAGCGACGCACCTGCGCCGGATTGGCGTAGCCGGTGGTGTCCGACAGCCCGACCTCGTCAACGCCCAACTGCGCCATGGCCACCGCCATGCGCAGCGTGTCGGCTTCCGGCACCCGGCCGGCCAGGGTGCAGCCGAAGGCGGTGGACAGCCCCGCCTCCAGCGTCACGCCAGGAAAGCGGGCATCGCGCAGCGCCACCACCGCCGCGACTTCGTCACGCATCTGCGCGTGGGTCTTGCGCACGTTGGCCAGGGAGTGGGCCTCGCTCACCGACACCGGCAGCGTGACCTTGGCCGCGCCGGCCTCGAAGGCGGCCTGCGCGCCGCGCAGGTTGGGTGCCAGCGCCGCGACGTGCAGGCCGGGCAGTTCGCGCGCGCCCACCACCACTTCGGCGGCATCGGCCATCTGCGGCAGCAGCTTGGGCGGCACGAACGAGCAGACCTCGATTTCGCGCAGGCCGGCCGCCGCCAGCGCGCCGATCCAGCGCAGCTTGGCGGGCGTGGGCATGACGGCGGCGATGCTCTGCAACCCATCCCGGGGGCCGACCTCGCTGACTAGAATCTGGGGCATTGACTTTCTCCTTATCGTTCTATAAGATAGAACTTCGTTCTATAAATTATTCCCCATCCGGATTCCGGGTGTCAACCCTGCCTGCCCGAAAGGCCGTTTCGCCATGCCGAGAAAAGCCAGCCAGCCCTCCCTCGCCGACCAGCACGCCGCGCCCGGCGGCGCCGCCGCGGTCGATCGCGCGCTGTCGGTGCTGTCCGCCTTCCGCGCGGGCGACGCCTCGCTGTCGCTGGCGGAACTGGCCGAGCGCACCCAGCTCTACAAGAGCACCGTGCTGCGCCTGCTGGCCTCGCTGGAACATGGCCGCCTGGTGCAGCGCACGGCGGATGGCCAATACGCACTGGGCGCGGAGATCGCGCGGCTGCACGCCGTGTATGCGGCGTCGTTCTCGCTGGAAGGGGTGGTGATGCCGGTGCTGCGGGAACTGACCCGCGTGACCCGCGAAAGCGCCGCGTTCCACGTGCGCCAGGGCGACCATCGCCTGTGCCTGTATCGGGTGGATTCGCCGCAGCCGGTGCGCGACCACATCAAGGCCGGCGACCTGCTGCCGCTGGAACGGGGCGCGGGCGGACGCGTGCTGATGGCCTTCGCCGGCGCGGCCGGCGAGCCGTACGAGACCATCCGCCACAGCGGCGTGGTCGTGCTGGAGGGCGACCGCATGCCCGAGTTGTCCGGCATCTCGGCGCCGGTCTTCAATGAAACGGGCGCCCTGGCCGGCGCCGTCACGCTGACCATGCCGACGCCTCGGCTGCAACGCGAGCATGCTGCGCTGGTGGTGGCCGCCGCCGCCGAAGCCACCCGCAACCTGGGGGGTTTTTACCCTTGGCCGACCGATTGAACGGGGCCTGGGCGGGTTATCATGCCCGACATTCCGCAGACGGTTGCGCGCGCCCCTTCCCGGCGCCCCGAGCCGCCAGCCCCAACCAAGATGAACACTGAATCCCTAGCCCTGGACTTCAAGAGCGCCACCCTGTATGCGATCCGGGTGGTCCTGCACAGTGCCGACCCCGAACGCCTGAACGCCGCGCTGGCCAAGCGCATGGCCGACGCCGGCAGCTTCTTCGAGAATGAACCCGTGGTGATCGACGCCAGCCGCGTCGAGGACGCCATCGACTGGGCCGCGCTGGTCGCCGCCTTGCGCGGGCACAACCTGCCCCCTATCGGCGTGGTGGCCGAAGGCGCCAACCTGGCCGCGGCCCGCGCCGCCGGCCTGACGCCGGTGGAGCTGTCGACCCCGGCCGCGCGTCCGACACAGGTGATCGACACCGCGCCGCCCAACGACGTCGCCACGCCGGTGCCGTCGGTGCCGGCCGCCGCCGTCGAGATCGCGCCCGCCCCCACGCCCGCCGCCGAAGCGCCGGCCGATAAGGCAACGGAAAAGGCAACCGAAAAGACGGCCGATCAATCCGCGGACAAGACTGCCGGCAAACCCGCCGCCGAGCCGCTGCCCGAGCGCGCCGCCGCCAGCACCACGTCGGCGCCGAGCCCGACGCCGGCCGCGCCGCAATCGTCGTCGGCGCTGGTCATCACCCGGCCGCTGCGTTCCGGCCAGCGCGTCTACGCGCGCCACACCGACCTGGTCGTGATCGGCATGGTCAGCCAGGGCGCCGAGGTCATCGCCGATGGCAACGTGCATGTGTACGGACCGCTGCGCGGCAAGGCCATGGCCGGCGCGCGCGGCGACACGTCGGCACGCATCTTCACCACGCACCTGGATGCCGAGTTGCTGGCCGTGGCCGGCGTGTACCGCGTGGTCGAAGACAAGCTCGACCGCTCGCTGCACAACCAGCCCGCGCTGGTACGGCTGGATGGCGACACCCTGCGCATCGAGGCCCTGAAAGCCTGAGATGCCCTGCCCGGGATCCATGCCGGCCGGACTGGCGCAAGACCGCGCCAGCGCGAAACGGTCCTGCAACGCAATACTCTGTCAGTCTCGAACGGGCCGTGCCCGTTCAACACATTCTGTAAGAAGCCTTACACGGGCTTTTTGCTTTACGATAACGCGATTTATTCGAACATAAGGGTTTGATCGTCATGACACGCATTGTTGTGGTGACTTCCGGCAAAGGCGGCGTGGGTAAAACCACGACGAGCGCCAGTTTTTCCGCGGGCCTCGCGATGCGGGGCCACAAGACCGCTGTCATCGACTTCGACGTCGGCCTGCGCAACCTCGACCTCATCATGGGCTGCGAGCGTCGCGTGGTGTATGACTTCGTCAATGTGATCCAGGGCGAAGCCACGCTGAACCAGGCGTTGATCAAGGACAAGCAGCTTGAAAACCTGTTCATCCTGCCCGCCTCGCAGACGCGCGACAAGGACGCGCTGACGCAGGAAGGCGTGGAAAAGGTCATCAACGACCTGAAGGAAATGGGCTTCGACTACATCGTCTGCGATTCGCCCGCCGGCATCGAGACGGGCGCGCTGATGGCGGCCTATTTCGCCGACGACGCGCTGGTCGTGACCAACCCCGAAGTCTCGTCGGTGCGCGACTCCGACCGCATCCTGGGCATCCTGGCGGCCAAGTCCAAGCGCGCCGTCGAGGGCGGCGAGCCGGTCAAGGAATTCCTGCTGCTCACGCGCTACAACCCCAAGCGCGTGGTCGACGGCGAAATGCTGTCGCTGGGCGACATCGAGGACATCCTGCGCATCAAGCTGATCGGCGTCATCCCCGAGTCCGAAGCCGTGCTGCAGGCCTCGAACCAGGGCCTGCCCGCCATCCACCTGAAAGATACCGACGTGTCCGAGGCCTACAAGGACGTCGTGGCCCGCTACCTGGGCGAAGACAAGGCCCTGCGCTTTACCGACTACGAAAAGCCGGGTTTTCTGAAACGCCTGTTCGGAGGCAAGTAAGCAATGTCCTTCCTGTCGTTTCTGCTTGGTCAAAAGAAAACATCCGCTTCCGTCGCCAAGGAACGGTTGCAGATCATCCTGGCCCACGAGCGGGGCCGTGGCGATTCGCCCGACTACCTGCCGCAGTTGCAGCAGGAACTGATCGCCGTGATCTCGAAATACGTGAAAATCAACCCCGAGGACATCAAGGTGCACCTGGAACGCCAGGACACCCTCGAAGTGCTCGAGGTCAAGATCGAGATGCCGCAAAGCGAGTCCTGACGCGTTCTCCGCGCGCCGCTGGCCGGCGCCGGATGCGCGCGCAACGCACGCAAAAAAACGCCCGGCGATGAACTGACCCCCAGAAGTTGGACAGTCAGCTAAAGCCCGAAGGCCTGAGCTCGGTATTGCACCGGGCTCAGGCCTTTTAGCTTGAGCTTGATGCGATCGTGATTGTAGTAACGGATGTACTGTCGAATGCCGGCTTGCAACTGCTCGATGCTTTCGAAGCGATTCAAGTGGAAGAACTCAGCCTTGAGCGTGCCGAAGAAGCTTTCCATAGCGGCATTGTCCAGGCAGTTTCCCTTGCGTGACATGCTTTGCGTCACCGATCTATCTGCCAGCATCCGCCTGTAGTTCTGCTGCTGGTACTGCCAGCCCTGATCGGAGTGCAGCACTGGACGCTCCGTCGGCAGCAGCCGCGCCAGCGCCTTCTTCAGCATGCTGCCCACGAGCTTGAACACCGGCCGGCGGCTGGTCTCGTAGGCCACGATCTCGCCGTTGTATAGGTCCATCACCGGCGACAGGTACAGCTTCTCGCCTCGTACGTTGAACTCGGTCACATCGGTGACCCACTTTTGGTTCGGACGCGCCGCCTCGAAGTCGCGCGCCAACACGTTGGCCGCCACGTGGTGTGATTGGCCTCGGTAGGACCGGTACTTCTTGGCGCGCACCAGCGACTTCAAGCCTAGCGCCTGCATCAGCTTCTGCACGGTCTTGTGGTTCACTAGCTCACCGGCCTGGCGCAAGACCGCCGTAATCCGGCGGTAGCCGTAGCGGCCCTTGTGACGGGCGTAGACCGCGCTGATGCGCTGCTTGAGCTCGGCGTACGGGTCCACGGCTCCGAACGACTTCAGGTGGTAATAAAACGTGCTGCGCGACAGCTTGGCGACGCGTAGCAGTAGTGCCAGCGGATGCTTGGGCCTTAATCCTTGGACCACTTGCGCTTTCCAACCAGCGCCCGGGTCTTCTCCGCTTCGATCAAGGCCTTCATTTTTTTTAGGTAATCGTTCTCCGCGCGCAGATAGGCCAGCTCTTGCTCGAGTTCTTCCTTGGTCATGTCCTTGGACACCGGCTCTGGGGGTACTTATGCGGCATGCTTGCTCCTCGGCGCTTGCGCGCCAGCGCCTCTATACCCCCAGCATCATACTGGGCGCGCCATTTCGTAATGTGCCCTGTATGACGAATCCCCAGCAACACCGCTGCCTGCGTGTCCGACAGACCTTCGCGCCGGATCTTGATCAGCACCGATTGTTTGAAGGCCGCGCTGTACGAGCCAGATTGCCTGCGCAACCCGTTAACGCCATGCGCTCGAAAACTCCCGACCCAGCGCCGCACCATTGAGTGCGGCACTTCGTATCGGCGCGCCACCGATTTGAAGCCGTCCGTGCCTTGCAGGTACGCCTGCACCACTTTGATCTTGAATTGCTCTTCATACTTCGCCATGTAAAAACCCCCGAAGGTCGGATCAATATCCAACTTTCGGGGGTCAGTTCACGATGCCGGGCGTTTTTGCGTGTGGGCTCGGCACGCCAGCCGACGCTGGCGACTGCCTCGTCCGCGGCTTAGTGCTTGCCCACCTGATCGCCGATGACGCCACCGATGGCGGCGCCACCCACCGTGCCGAGAATGCCGCCGTTGGTGATGACGGCACCCGCCACACCGCCGAGCGCCGCACCGCCCACCGTGCTTTTCTGGCGATGGCTCATGCTGTCCCACGACGAGCAACCCGCCATGGCCGCGGCCATGGCAACAGCGACACAGATTTTGGAAAGAGATGCGATTTTCATGATGAGGCTCCTATTCTTGTCCCCGGGGTCGCACCAAGATCCAGACGCGAGCGCACGATGCCCCTTGTGGGTTTAGAGCCTTCAGGATCGCAAAATATCCCGCCCCGCGCTGTGAAGTTTGCCCAGGAATTGTGTCAAACGGCGAGGGAATCCTTGCGCTTCCCAGGGACAGTGTTGCTGGAACGGGCCGCTATTTGACCAGACGTAACACGTCGCGGAAGCGTGCATGCTCGCAAGTCTCCAGCCACTCGAAAATGGCCATTTCCGACGTGACGATCTCGGCGCCGTGGGCGCGCGCGCGGCGCAGCGCGGCATGATGGTCGGATGGCTTGCGCGAGCCCGCCGCGTCGGCCACCAGCACCGCCTTGTAGCCCAGCTCGGTCAAACCGATGACGGTCTGCAACACGCAGATGTGGGCTTCGCAGCCGGTCACCAGGACCGTCTTGCGCGCCGCCGGCAGCCAGGCCTCGAAGCCACGCTCGCGCGCGGCGGAGAAGTGCATCTTCTGGAACGTGGACTGCACCAGTTCGGCCAGCGGCGCCACCGTGACGCCCAGCATCTTGCTGTGATGTTCCGTCGCGACCACGGGCACATCCAGCAGCCGAGCGGCCCGCGCCAGCTTGGCGTTGGCCGCCAACACCGCGTCGCCGTCGTGGATCACGGGCATCAGGCGGCCCTGCATGTCGACGATGAGCAGCGTGGAATCGGAGGCTTGCAGCAGCATGGGAGGTCTCCTGAGGTTGAAGGCGGTATCGACGATACGGTATGACCATCACGCCAAACCGCTTCATTCAATGATATCTCGGGGGATCAACCGCCAGGCTCAAGGTGTTGGCGAGTGCCCGCAGCCGTTTGTCCCTGGTCCATAGCGCAGCGCCAGGTGTCAGTCGCGTGGACGCCAACAAGTGTAAATCCACATAGCCGATGCCCTTTCCAAACAATTTCGCGCTATGAAGAAAGTGCATGACTTCGTCATGACTCGCACGCACGACTTGAGGCAATAGCGACATCGCACCCAATACGACATCACGTCGGCCCAACGAACCCAGCGCCAATTCACCCGCGATGAACGGGTGCATCAATACACTTTCTTCCTCGAGCAAGCGCACCAGATATGGCTCGCCGTCGGATAAATGGTCTATCCAGATGGAAGTGTCAACCAGGATCATTGCAGGTTTCCGTCTGCCGCCGCGGGATAGGCTTCAACTTGGGCGAACTACCACCAAGCTTGGCCAACCGCTTCGCGGCCTCTTTCTGCACGAGCTGGGTCAACGCTCGCGTTACGAGCGCCGATGTCTCCTGGACGCCCGTATAGGTACGGGCCAATTCGAGCAGGTCGTCATCGAGCGTCACAGTCGTGCGCACACTGGCCTCCTTGCAATGATTGGAGCAAAAATTCGCATCAAATGATGAACTTTTTGATTCTATCATCCGAAAAAAAATCCCGGCGCGCAATGGCCGGGATTTTCGGACCGCCTGGCAGGCCGGCTTACTTCAGCGCCTTGTAGCGCAGGCGCTTGGGCTTGGCGCCCTCTTCGCCCAGGCGGCGCTTCTTGTCGGCTTCGTACTCCTGGTAGTTGCCGTCGAAGAACACCACTTGCGAATCGCCCTCGAAAGCCAGGATGTGCGTGGCGATACGGTCCAGGAACCAGCGATCGTGGCTGATGACCATGACGCTGCCGGGGAACTCCAGCAGCGCGTCTTCCAGCGCGCGCAGCGTTTCGACGTCGAGGTCGTTGGACGGTTCGTCCAGCAGCAGCACGTTGCCGCCGGCGATCAGCGTCTTGGCCATGTGCAGGCGGCCGCGTTCACCGCCCGACAGTTGGCCGACCACCTTGTTCTGGTCGCCGCCCTTGAAGTTGAAGCGGCCCAGGTAGGCGCGCGAGGACATCTCGAACTTGCCCACGGTGATCACGTCGGCGCCGTCGGCGACCGCGTCGAACACGGTCTTCTTGTCTTCGAGCGCGTCGCGCGACTGGTCGACGTAGGCCAGCTTGACGGTCTGGCCGATCTTCACTTCGCCCGAATCCGGTTGCTCGCGGCCCGCGATCATGCGGAACAGCGTCGATTTACCGGCGCCGTTGGCGCCGATGATGCCGACGATGGCGCCAGCCGGAATCTTGAAGCTGAGGTTGTCGATCAGCAGGCGGTCGCCGTAGGCCTTGCTGACGTTGTTGAACTCGATGACCTCGTTGCCCAGGCGCTCACCCACCGGAATGAAGATTTCCTGGGTCTCGTTGCGCTTCTGGTATTCATAGGACGACAGTTCCTCGAAGCGGGCCAGGCGCGCCTTGGCCTTGGCCTGGCGGCCCTTCGGGTTCTGGCGCACCCACTCCAGTTCCTTCTTGATGGTCTTCTGGCGGGCCGATTCGGAAGCCTCTTCCTGCTTGAGGCGGTCTTCCTTCTGCTCCAGCCACGAGCTGTAGTTGCCCTTCCAGGGAATGCCGTAGCCGCGGTCCAGTTCGAGGATCCATTCGGCGGCGTTGTCCAGGAAGTAGCGATCGTGGGTCACGCCCACGACGGTGCCCGGGAACTTGTGCAGGAACTGTTCCAGCCACTCGACGCTTTCGGCATCCAGGTGGTTGGTGGGTTCGTCCAGCAGCAGCATGTCGGGCTTGGACAGCAGCAGGCGGCACAGCGCCACGCGGCGCTTTTCACCGCCGGACAGGTTGCCGACGATGGCATCCCAGGGCGGCAGGCGCAGCGCGTCGGCGGCGATTTCCATCTGGTGTTCGATGTCGTCGGCGCCGCTGGAGGCGGCGGCCGCGATGATGGCTTCCAGCTCGGCCTGTTCGGCGGCCAGCGCGTCGAAGTCGGCATCGGGCTCGGCGTAGGCCGCGTAGACCTCGTCCAGGCGCTTCTTGGCGGTGACCACCGCGCCCAGGCCTTCCTCAACCGCCTGGCGCACCGTGTGCTCGGGGTTGAGCTGCGGCTCCTGCGGCAGGTAGCCGATGTTCAGGCCCGGCATGGGGATGGCTTCGCCTTCGATCTCGCGATCCACGCCCGCCATGATCTTCAGCAGCGTCGACTTGCCCGAGCCGTTCAGGCCCAGCACGCCGATCTTGGCGCCAGGAAAAAACGAAAGCGAGATGTCACGCAGGATCTGCCGCTTGGGCGGCACGATCTTGCCGACGCGGTTCATGGTGTAGACGTATTGGGCCATGGGCTCGTATAGGGAAAGAAAGCTGATGAATCGCTGATTGTAGGCCGGAACCCGGACAGGCGTGCGGGCGGGGTCCGCGCGCGGGTGGCAAGGCTATATTTACGGCTTGTGTCCGTTCCATGACGCCTTTCGCGGCGCCCTGCCCACCCCGATGACCGAAGCCGACCTGCTGGCCCGCACCCCGTTTCCCGCCACCCGCGACAGCCTCGCGGCGCAATTGCGCGAGGGCGGCCTGCGCCCCGGCGCCACGGTGCTCGTGCACACCTCGCTGCGCGCCCTGGGCTGGATCGCGGGCGGTCCCGTGGCGCTGATCCAGGCCTTGCTCGATTGCGTCGGTTCCGACGGCCTGGTGGCGATGCCGGCGCACTCCTCCGACCTGACCGATCCCGCGCAATGGCAGGCGCCGCCGGTGCCGGCCGCCTGGCTGGACACCCTGTGCGAGCACATGCCGGCCTACGATCCCGCCATCACGCCCACGCGTGGCATGGGCGCGGTGGCCGAACTGTTCCGCACCTGGCCCGGCGCCGTGCGCAGCCTGCATCCCACCTGCTCGTTCGCGGCCGTCGGCGCCGGCGCCGACGCGCTGACCGCCAACCACCGGCTGGACGACCCGCTGGGCGAAACCTCGCCGCTGGCAAAGCTGCTGCGCGCCGACGCCGAGATCCTGCTGCTGGGCGTCGGCTTTGACGTCTGCACCATGCTGCACCTGGCCGAACAACGCGCCTGGCCGACACGGCCGCGCCAGCCCGAGGCCTCGCCCATCATCGAGCACGGCCGGCGTGTCTGGAAGCGTTATGACCAGCCCGCGCTGCTCGACTCCGACCATTTCCTGCCGGTCGGCCAGTCGTTGATCGACGCCGAACTGGCGCGGCGCTTCGCGCTGGGCGCGGGCCACGGCCTGCGCGTGCCGGCCAGGGTGGCGGTGGAACACGCCCTGCGGTACTGGCACGGCAAGCCCGTGCCCGACTGAGGCGCGTGGCGCCCTACGAGGTTGCCCGCGCGCGGCGGGCCCCGGCGAAGGGCGCCCGCATCTGCGCCAGCATCACGCCGGCCAGCGCCATCGCGCCGCCGACAATGTGGAACAGGTGCGGTTTCTCGTCCAGGAACAGCGCCGCGATCGCCACCGTGGCCACCGGCATCAGGTTCAGGAACACGCTGGCGCGGGCCGGCCCCAGGTGGCGCACGCCCTGCATCCACAGGAACGGCGCGAACAGCGACGGGAACAGGCCGGCATACAGCACCAGCGGCAGATTATCGCCATTGAGCGGCGAGGCCGGCGCCATCAGAAAGGCGGGCAACTGGAACAGCACGCCGAACGCCACCTGCACGTACAGCGACACCCATGGCCCGGCCGGCAAACCCCAGCGCCGCAGCAGCACGCCGTACAGCGCGTAGGCCAACGCCGCCACGCCCATCAGCACATCGCCATGGTTCGCGCCCACCGACAACAGGCGCGCCGGATCGCCTTCGCCGATCAGCAACGCCAGCCCCGCCAGCGACAGCAGGCCGCCCAGCAGCGCCATCAGGGAGGGACGCTCGCGCAACACCACGGCGCCGACCGCGATGGTCAGCAACGGAATCATCGCGGTGATGATGCCCATGTTGGTGGCAGTGGTGCTGCCGGCCGCGACGTAGGCCAGGCCCTGGTACAACGCCATGCCCAGGCCGCCCAGCACCGCGAACTTGGGCAGGTACGGCCACAGCGCGCGCCGCTGGCGCCAGGCGGCCGGCAGCGCGAACGGCGTCAGCAGCAGCCCCGCCAGCGCCCAGCGGTAAAAGCCGATGGCGGCCGGCGCGATCACGCCGGCCGCCATCTTGGTCACGATCATGTTGACCGACCAGATCAGCGCCGCCAGCAGCGGGAACAGCAGATAGCGGGCGGGAGTGGGCGAAACATCGGCGCGCGTCATGGGGATAAAACCAAAAGCAGATAACGGCCGGCCAGTGTAGGACCTGTCCGACTCACTGTATATAATGAAAAACCGACAACCACCAGTGAACTTCGGACATGGACCTCGCCGCCGCCCCGCCCAGCCTTGGCCCGGGCCGCCCCTATCCGCTGGCCTGCCGCATCCTGCACTTCCTGCCGCACTCGCGCATACAGCGCCACAGCTCGCCCTGGGGCGAACTGAATTTCGCCCTGTCCGGCATCATGGAAATCGGCATCGAGGACAGCACCTACCTGTCGCCGCCCCACTACGCCATCTGGATACCGCCGCACGTCTCGCACTGCTGCCAGAACCAGGGGGAAGTGCACTACGCCTGCATCGACATCCCGGCCGCCGCCTGCGCCGACCTGCCCGCCAGGCCTTGCACGCTGGAGATCAGTCCCGTCATGCGCGCCATTCTGGCCGACTTCGAACGGCGCGGCATCGCCTATCCAGATACGCCGGACGACCGGCGCCTGGCGCAAGTGGTCATCGACCAGATCCGCGTCGCCCCGGTCTACGCCAGCTACCTGCCGTCCACGACCGAACCCGTGCTGGCCCCCATCCTGACCGCCCTGCAGCGCCAGCCCGGCGACAAGCGCGGCGCCGCCTACTGGGCCGCCACCGCCGGCATCACCGAACGCACCCTCCTGCGCCACTGCCAGCAACACCTGGGCATGTCGTTCAACGAGTGGCGCCAACGCTTGCGCGTGGTCAGCGCGCTGGAAATGCTCGACGCCGGCCAGTCAGTACAGGTGGTATCGCGCGAACTCGGCTACAGCACGCCGTCCGCCTTCATCGCCATGTTCCAGCGCCTGACCGGCCAGTCACCCGACAGCGCCCGCAAGCGCGCCCCGGCGGCCGCCTGAAGGCCGCGTAATCCAAGCGCCCGATGCAAGCCGCGCGCGATCGCGAGACAATAGCGTCTGCATTTTCTTCGTAACGCCGTCCCCGCGGCATCATCGCGCCAGGAACCCCCATGTCCGCCTCCGCCACGCCCCCGCCTTCCCTGACCCACTTCAGCGCGACCGAGCTGGACATGCTCGCCAAGACCGCCGACGCCCTCAGCGCCTACCTGGGCAAGCCCGTCCTGGCCGAAGTGGTGCTGGGCGAAGAAGGCACCGAATGGGTCACCTATGGCGTGCCCATTGACGAAAACGCCGAGCCCGACGAAGAACAGACCCACGTCCAGCTCGGCGGCCCCGGCGCCCGCCTGCTCGGCAACCGCGGCGGCCTGCCCCCGACCGGCGACGACACCTACGACTGCCTCTACCTCTGGGCCATCCAGATCTCGCTGAACGAAGGCGAACGCTTCATCAAGCTCGACCACGACGGCGAGGAATCCGCCTGGTCCGACAACCTGGAAGATGTCCTGCCCTTCGCCCTGACCGAGGAACCCCTGCCCGACCCGGATGAGGAAGACGACGACGAGGACGAGGACGACGCCCACGACCACGCTCACGACCACAACGATCCGGGTCACCGCCACTGAACCGGAAGGCAGGCGGCAGGCCCCAATGAGCCGCCCGCCACCAAGCAAAAAGGGCTTCCCAAAAGAAGCCCTTTGCCAAAACCACTCTCCCGCGACACCGCCCCGCCAAAAAAGCGGGCAAGCGAGCAAGCCAGCACCACCTCGACGCCCCACCCCTCAGACGCTGCAACGGGCCGCCCGCGCGGCCCCGTTGCAGCTGCCCCGCAAGACCCTCTCCCCCCACGACGGTGCCGGCAAACACGCCAAGCACACCAGTCGCCCCAGCACCCGTCATGAGCCGCTGACGCAAGTCTGTCGCGGCGGGCGGCGGGGTGTGCGGGGCGTGTAGATGCGCCCAAGGGAATCCGTAGATACCGTCTTGGCCGTCAAGTAGAAAAAGCGTAGTCAGGTCTGTAAGGCTGCCGCGTCTTGAGCACACCGAAGCACAGATGTACCACCTTGCGCATGCAAGCACCCAGCGCCGACATCTTGGTCTTGCCCGCCGCCAGCAGCCGTTGATATAACGCCCGCACATGGGGGTTGTGTTTGGAAGCAACAACGCCGGCCATATACACCTTGGCCCGTACATCAGCGGGACCTGCCTTGGACATGCGGCTGCGCCCGCGTAGCGACGTGCCCGACTGTCTCCGCACCGGCACCAGGCCTAGATATGCCGCCAGATCCTCGGCGCACTTGAACTGGTGCATGCGCATCACTCGCAGCATGGTTCTGGCCACCTTCGGGCCGACCCCGGGGATGGAGGACAACAGCTTGGTGTCGTCCTTCAGGTCAGGGTGCCGGTCGATGTGGTCATCGATGGCCTTCTCCAGGCGAGCGATCTCCTTGTCATAGAAGCTCAGGGTGTCACTGATCGAACGCTCCACCAGCTCCGAGGCCGAACTGGCCTCGATCTTCTCTTGGCGGTTCATCGTGCGCAGCCGATCCTTGGACAGCGCGTCCAGCTGGGTAATCAAGGCGCGTAGCTCGCGCACATGTGCCGGCGGGGCTGCCAAGCACCAGGCCTCATCGCCACGCCATAACGAGCCAACACCAGGCTATCGAGTGCATCTGTCTTGGAGCGCATCGCCATTGCCCGACTGAAGTCGTGCACGCTGGCCGGGTTGGCGATCGACACCGCGATGCCGCCGTCATGCAGCGTCGTGGCGGCCTGCTCGTGATACGGGCCCGTGGCTTCCAGCACGGCATGGGCCTGGTCGGCTCCCACCCCGTGCTTGGCGCACCATCGAACCAGTTCGTGCACTCCGTCCCGACTATTAGGCACAACCTTGCTCTTGCGCTTGTCGTTCTCTGGATCCAGCAACAACGTGCAGTCCAGCTTCAGCTTGGAGACATCAATACCCAGATAGATCATCGTTCATACCCCCTCATACAAGAAAGTATGCCAACTGCGCCCACTTACCTTGTGCATGCAGGGTCAATCAGCCCTAGGCTACCGTCCAGTGTCCGCGATGGCGTCAGAGGTGAGAGACAGGGGTTTGGTCTACGGAACAGGGTTAAGTCCCTCGGGAGCCAAAGAAACTCACCTGCCTCTCATGGAATGGTAGCTAACCATCCCAGGGATCAAGATACAAGGGAGCCGAAGGCGGACGAGGATGACGCAGGGGCAGTCCGGAGCGAAGGCTCCGGACCGCAATCGTAGCCCCGCACACCCCGCCGACCGCCGCGACAGACGCCTCAAGAACCCAAACAACCCGCAGGACTAAGACAGCAAAAGATCACCCCGCAATCCGCCCCTCCTCCACCGCATGGCAAGCCACCACCGCCCCCCCCGCCATCCGCCCCACCGGCGCCTCCCCCCTGCACCGCTCATTCGCATGCGGACACCGAGGATGAAACGTGCACCCCGACGGCGGATTCAACGGATTCGGCACTTCCCCCGCCACTGCAGTGCGCGGCTTGCCGGCCCCATCGATATCCGGAATCGCCGCCAGCAGCATCCGCGTATATGGATGCCGCGGCCGCGCGAACAGCTCATCGCGCGGCGCCACCTCCACCATCCGCCCCAGGTACATCACCCCGACCCGATCGGCCACGTGATGCACCACCGCCAGATTGTGCGAGATGAACAGATAGGTCAGCCCCAGCTCGCGCTGCAGGTCCTTCATCAGGTTCAGCACCTGCGCCTGCACCGACACATCCAGCGCCGAGGTCGGCTCGTCGCACACCAGGAACTCCGGATTCACCGCCAGCGCCCGCGCGATCGAAATCCGCTGGCGCTGCCCACCCGAGAACTGGTGCGGATAGCGGCCCTGGTCGGCCGGATCCAGCCCCACCTGACGGAGCAGCTCGCCGACTCGCGCCGTGCGCTCGGCCGGCGTCATCTTCGTGTGCGTCAGCATCGGCTCGGCGATGATACGGCCGACGCGCCAGCGCGGATTCAGGCTCGCGTACGGATCCTGGAAAATCATCTGCAGCCGCTTGCGCAGCTCGCGCCCGCCCGGCTCCGCCATGCGCGACAGCGGCTGGCCGTCGAAACGGATATCGCCGCGCGTCAGCCCATACAGCCCCACCAGCATGCGCGCCACCGTCGACTTGCCGCAGCCCGACTCGCCCACCAGCGCCAGGGTCTCGCCGCGATTGATCTCGAACGACACGCCATCGACCGCGCGCAGCATCACCCGCGGCTTGCCCGCCAGCTTGCGCTCCAGCCAGGGCGGCGACACATCGAACCAGCGCGCCGCGTCCTTCACCTGCACCAACGGCGTGCTCATGGCGTCACCTCGACTTCGCTTTCATGCAACCAACAGGCCGCTCGGGACGTGCCCGCCGGCATCAATTCAGGCCGATCCTGGCCGCAACGCGGCAGGCGCCGCCCGCAACGCGGATTGAAGGCACAGCCCGGAGGAATCGCGTTCAGCCGCGGCATGCTGCCGTCGATCTGCACCAGCCGCTCGGCATGTCCTTGCAGCGACGGGATCGATCCCATCAGCCCCATCGTGTACGGATGGCGCGGCTGGTGGATGACGTCGCGCACGGGGCCGATCTCGGCCACGCGTCCCGCGTACATCACCGCCACCCGGTCCGCCGTTTCCGCGATCACGCCCATGTCGTGCGTGATCAGCATCACCGCCGTGCCCTGCTCGCGGCACAGGCGCTTGAGCAGCTCGATGATCTGCGCCTGGATCGACACGTCCAGCGCCGTGGTCGGCTCGTCCGCCACCACCAGCTTGGGCTCGGCCGCCAGCGCCAGCGCGATCACCACGCGCTGGCGCATGCCGCCCGAGAACTGGTGCGGGTAGTGATCGATGCGCTCGCGCGCCGCCGGGATGCCGGTGGCCGCCAGCAGCTCGACCGCGCGGTTGCGCGCCTGCGACCAGCTCATGTCCAGATGCGTCACGATGGTCTCGGCCAGTTGCCGGCCCACCGTGTACAGCGGATTCAGGGAGGTCAGCGGGTCCTGGAACACCGCGCCGATCTCGCGGCCGCGCACGCGGCGCATCTGCTCGTCGGGCAGGTTGTCGATGCGCCGGCCCGCCAGCAGGATCTCGCCGCCGGCGATGCGGCCAGGCGGTTCCAGCAGGCCGATGATGGACGCGCCGGTCAGCGACTTGCCGGCGCCCGATTCCCCCACCACGCCCAGGACTTCGCCCGCCTGGATCGAAAAGGACACGTCGTCCAGGGCCAGCAGCGTGCCGCGACGCGTGGGGAACTCCACGCGCAGGTTGCGGACTTCAAGTAATGCGCTCATAGGTATTTCTCAAATTCGTGTTCCACGTACAGCGCCCCCGAGGCCGATGAAATGCCGACGGGGCCATCGGGATGCCGCGGAGCCGGCTTCGCCGGTCCGCCAGCATGCCCCCTTGAGGGGGAAGCGCGCAGCGCTTCGGGGGTGGGCCATCACCCTAAGCGCGGGTTGAGTGCGTCGCGCAGCCAGTCGCCCAGCAGGTTGACCGACAACACCAGCAGCACCAGCGCCGCGCCCGGGAAGATGGTGATCCACCATTCGCCGGAAAACAGGAAATCGTTGCCGATGCGGATCAGCGTGCCCAGCGACGGCGCCGTCGGCGGCACCCCCACTCCCAGGAACGACAGCGTCGCCTCGGTGATGATGGCGGTCGCCAGGTGCACGGTGGCCAGCACCAGCACCGGCCCCAGCACGTTGGGCAGCACGTGGCGGAACATGATCACGGGCGAGGCCACGCCGATCACGCGCGCCGCCTGCACGTATTCGCGGTTCTTCTCCACCAGGGTCGAGCCGCGCACCGTGCGCGCGTACTGCGGCCAGCCGGCCAGCGCGATGGCGCCGATCAGCACCGGGAACGCGATGATCTCGTGCAGCTCGCGCGGCACCGCGGCGCGCGCCACGCCGTCGATCAGCAGCGCGATCAGGATCGCCGGGAACGACAACTGCACGTCGGCGATGCGCATGATGAAAGCATCGATGCGCCCGCCCGCGTAGCCCGAGATCAGCCCCAGCACGATGCCGATCAGCATCGACAGCAGCACCGAAGCCAGGCCGATCAGCAGCGACACGCGGGTGCCGTACAGGATCGCCGAATACAGGTCGCGGCCCTGGCTGTCGGTGCCCAGCAGATAGGTCGACTGGCCGTTGGGCGACCAGGCCGGCGGCAGCAGCGCGTCCAGCAGCTCGACCTTGGTCAGGTCGAACGGATTGTGCGGCGCCACCCAGCCGGCCCCGAAGGAGCCGATCAGCAGGGCCGCCAGCAGCACGGTGGCGACGATGGCCACGGGCGCCCGGCGCCAGGCCCAGGCAATGTCGCTGTCCCACCAGCGTTTCAGAACGGCACGCATCAGTGGCCACCTCCGCCGCGGGTCAGCCCGGAGCGCAGGCGGGGGTCCACGACAAAATACAGAAGATCGACGATCAGGTTGATCACCACGAACACCAGCGCGATCAGGCACAGGTACGCGGCCATCACCGGCACGTCGGCGAATTGCACCGCCTGGATGAACAGCAGCCCCATGCCGGGCCACTGGAACACCGTCTCGGTCACGATGGCAAAAGCGATGATGCCGCCCAGTTGCAGTCCGGTGATGGTGATGACGGGCACCATGGTGTTCTTGAGCGCGTGGCCGAAATGGATGGCGCGCCGCTTCAGGCCGCGGGCGCGCGCGAACTTGATGTAATCCGAACGCAGCACCTCCAGCATTTCGGAGCGCACCAGCCGCAGCACCAGCGTCATCTGAAACAGCGACAGCGTGATCGACGGCAGGATCAGGTGCTTCCAGCCATTGGCGGTGAACAGGCCGGAGGTCCACCAGCCCAGCGCCACGGTATCGCCGCGGCCGTAGCTGGGCAGCCAGCCCAGTTGCACCGAGAACACCAGGATCAGCAGGATGCCGATCAGGAAGGTCGGCAACGACACGCCCAGCAGCGAGCCGGCCAGCAGAAGCTGCGACAGCAGGCTGTTGCGCTTGAGCGCGGTGTACACGCCCAGCGGCACGCCCACCACCAGCGCCAGCAGGGCCGCCACCAGGGACAGCTCCAGCGTGGCCGGCAGGCGCGACTTGAGCAGGCTCGAAACGGGTTCGCTCTGGCGCAGCGAAATGCCGAAATTGCCCTGCGCGGCGTTGGCCACGAAGTGGCCGAACTGGACGATGGCGGGCTCGTTCAGCCCCAGGCGCTCACGCAGTTCGATGCGCTCGGCATCGGTGGCGTCCTGCCCCAGCATGATGGTGACAGGGTCGCCGACGTATTGAAAAAGCACGAAGGCCAGCAGCGCGACGGTGAGCATCACCGCTACGGCCTGCAACAGGCGACGCAGTATGAAAGCAAACATAGGCGGGAAAGGCAAAACGGCGAAGCCCCGCGGGGCTTCGCTGTCTGGTTAGCCGGAAGGGCGGGGTCAGTCGACCTTGACCCAGTCGGCAACGAGGCGGTTGTCCGCGCGGTGGATCACCGACACGTTCTTGCGCATGGCCCAGGGAATGACCTGGTCATGCAGCGGGATGTGGCCGAATTCCTGCGCGTGCACTTCCAGCACCTTGCGGATGTCGGCGTCGCGCTTGGCCGCGTCGGTTTCGGTCTTGATGCGGTCGATGATCGCATCAAGGTCCTTGTTGCTGTAGTTGCCCAGGTTGTACATGCCGTCCGCGCCCTCGCCCTTGGTGCGGATCAGGTTCTGCAGCGTGTACATGGCGTCGAACGTCGGCACGCCCCAGCCGAACAGGTAGGCGCTGGTGTCGGAGTTCTGCACCTTGGGGAAGTAGGTCGAACGCGGCATGGCGTTCATGGTCGCCTTCACGCCCACCTTGGCCCACATGCCGACCACGGCCTGGCAGATGGCTTCGTCGTTGATGTAGCGGTTGTTGGGACAGTCGAGCGTGAAGTTCAGCGTGCCGTCGTAGCCGGCGTCCTTGAGCAGGGCGCGGGCCTTCTCGGGATCGTAGGGCACCCGCTTGTGCAGCGACTCGGCCCAGCCGTGGACCTGCGGCGCGATCATGGTGCCGGTCGGCGCCGACAGGCCGCGCATCACCGCGCGCTTGATGGCGTCGACGTCGATGGCGCGGTACAGCGCCTCGCGCACGCGGATGTCCTGGAACGGGTTCTTGCCCTTGATGTTGGAATACTGCAGCTCGGGACGCTTCTGGTCCAGGCCCAGGTAGATGGTGCGGTACTCGTTGCCCTCGACCACCTTGGCCGACTGGCGCAGGCGGTCCAGATCCTGAGCGGCCGGATCGAGCACGAAGTCGATCTCGCCGGACAGCAGCGCGGCGGTGCGGGTGGCGTTCTGCTTGATCGGCGTGAACACCACTTCGGTCACGTTGCCGACCTTGCCGGCCTTGTTCCACCAGTCCTTGTTCTCTTCGAACACGGTGCGCACGTCGACTTCGCGCGACTTCAGCTTGTACGGGCCGGTGCCGTTGGTGTTGCGCGCGCCGAAGGTTTCTTCCTTGTTGACGAAGTCCTGCGGCTTGGCGATGTTGTTCTTCTCCGACCAGGCCTTGTTCATGATGAACACGTTGGGCAACTGGCGCAGCAGCACCGGGTTGGGCGCGGTGGTCTCGATCTCGACCGTCAGGTCGTCGATCTTGCGCGCTTCCTTGATGCCGGTGGTGTAGGCCTTGTAGTTCGAGGTGGGCGCCATGGCGCGATGCACCGAGAACACCACGTCGTCGGCCGTGAAGGCGGCGCCGTCGTGGAACTTGACGCCGGGGCGCAGCTTGAAGCGGTACAGCGTGGGCGAAACCTGCTCCCACTCGGTCGCCAGGCGCGGCACCACCTTGAAGTCCTTGTCGTAGTCCACCAGCGGTTCATAGACGTAGCTGTTGGCGGCAATCGTCATGCCTTCGTTCTGCGAGTGCGGATCGAAGGTGAGGATGTCGCCCTGGGCGGCCCAACGGAAGGTCTTGGCCTGCCCGATCGAGGGCACGGCCACGGCGGCGGCGATCGCGATGGCAATCAAAGTGCGGCGCATAGGTTCAACTCCTGACTGTAGTCTGAATACCGGCGCGATATTGCCTAGCCCCAAGACCCGCGTCAATTAAGGGTTTATGCGTACCGGAGGGGGTTTTCAGAGGGAGAACATATTTAGGGACGTATAAAAATATGACAAAAAAATCGCTGGCCCTGTATGTAAACAGCGTTCGGTCGGGGCACCCCATCCCGACACCCCGGATCGGGGCTCGTTTGCCGCCCTGCCCGCGCGCGCCGCCCTATTCGTCGGCGTCCAGCGGCAGGTCTAGCGGCACGTGCTCGGCCATCAGGCGGCGCAGCATGTCAATCAGCAGGACCGCCTGATCCTCGCCGAACGGCGCCAGCACCGCCTTCTGATGCTGCATGGCCTGCTCGCATAGCGCTGCGATCAGATGGCGGCCCTTGGTGGTGATGACCACGCGCGTCTGGCGGCGGTCGGCGCGCACTTCGGTGCGCGTCACCAGCCCTTCGGTTTCCATGCGCTGCACCACCTTGCTCAAGGTCGGTTGCTTGGTGATGGCCAGCACCGCCAGGTCGCCGATGGTTTCGCCAGCGCTGCCTTCCAGGCTGGCGAGCACCCGCCATTCGGTCACCGACAGGCCGGCCGCTTTCACCTGCTGATGAAACTCCGCCGAGATGCGCTGGCTGGCCTGCGCCAGCAGATAGGCCAGGTAGTCATCGACGAACCGCGCACCGCCGTCCTGGGTACCGCCGCCGTGCTTGTCCGACCGCATGTTGTTCCGCTCCCACGCATCAATATTGAATAGGCGACCCGAGGCCGGCAGGCGCATTGCACCACGTTGGCGCGCGCCTGCGCCATGACACGGCGCAATGCTGTTGCGCAGCACAGGGTATACCCCGAATCGCGACCCGTTTTTGCACCATCAAAGCGCGTTTTCACGAGCACTCGGATAGAGAACAACCAGTATATACACCCTTGTTTTCGCGTGATATTTTTTTGATTCCATGAAATTTCATCTTTTTTGTTGACAGCTAAAACGTTGACTCCTAAAGTATTTTTCAGAGCGAAATTTCGTGACATGGGCGTGCTGCGCAGCAGCATGGCTTCGGGACCCGGATGCCGGTCCGCGTGGAGGAGTTCGAGATGGCTGAAAGGTCTTTCAAGAAAGAAGTCCAGCAGTTGCGCATCGGCGCGGGCGAGGAGTTCCGCGGCGAGGGGATTCTCGCGGTCACCAAGGCGCTGCTGCAGTCCGGCGTGGGCTATGTCGCGGGCTACCAGGGCTCGCCCATCTCGCACCTGATGGACGTGCTGGCCGACGCCAACGACATCCTGCAGGAACTCGGCGTGCACTTCGAGGCCAGCGCCTCGGAAGCCACCGCCGCCGCCACGCTGGCCGCCTCGGTCATGTACCCGATCCGCGGCGCGGTCACCTGGAAATCCACCGTCGGCACCAACGTCGCCTCCGACGCGCTGGCCAACCTGGCCTCGGGCGGCGTCACCGGCGGCTCGCTCATCATCGTCGGCGAAGACTACGGCGAAGGCTCGTCCATCATGCAGGAACGCTCGCACGCGTTCGCCATGAAATCGCAGATCTGGCTGCTCGATCCGCGCCCTAACCTGGAAAGCATGGTCAAGGCGGTGGAAGACGGCTTCGCGCTGTCGGAGGCCAGCAAGACGCCAGTGATGCTGCAACTGCGCATCCGCGGCTGCCACGTGCACGGCCGCTTCATTGCCAAGGACAACCAGCGGCCGGCGTTCTCGCTGGCCCAGGCGCTGGAAAGCCCGGCGCGCGACACCAGCCGCATCGTGCTGCCGCCGGCCTCGTTCCTGCACGAGCAGGAAAAGATCAAGGAACGCTGGCCCGCCGCCATCCGCTATATCAAGGAGCACAGGCTCAACGAGCACTTCGACGGCGACCAGGACGACATCGGCCTGATCCTGCAGGGCGGCCTGTACAACGGCGTGATCCGCGCCCTGCAACTGCTGGGCCTGGCCGACAACTTCGGCAACAGCCGCATCCCGCTGTATGTGATGAACGTGGCCTACCCCGTGATCGAGGACGAGGTCATCGACTTCTGCCGCGGCAAGCGCGCCGTGCTGCTGCTGGAGGAAGGCCAGCCCGACTACCTGGAACAGGCCCTGCACGCGGTGCTGCGCAAGGCCGGCGTCGATACGAAGCTGTCCGGCAAGGACGTGCTGCCGATGGCGGGCGAATACACCACCCAGGTGATGCGCGACGGCCTGCGCGAATTCCTCAAGCGCGAACGCCCCGAATCGCTGCAGACCCATCCAGCCGTGGCCGCCGACGCCGGCGCCGCCGAGCCCGCGCTGCAGGTCACCGAGATCACCCGGCCCAAGCCCGCGCCGCGTCCGGCCGAACAGCCCATCACCTTCCACAAGCACGTCGCGGAACTGGCCGCGGTGGTGCCGCCGCGCCCGGCCGGCTTCTGTACCGGCTGTCCGGAGCGGCCGATCTTCTCGGCCCTGACGCTGGCGCAGGAAAAGCTGGGCCAGCACCATATCTCCTGCGACATCGGCTGCCACCTGTTCTCGATTCTGCCGCCGTTCAACCTGGGCGCGACCACCATGGGCTACGGCCTGGGCGCGTCCAGCGCCGCGGCCTTCAACGTGCCCGCGGCCAAGCGGCCCATCTCGATCATGGGCGACGGCGGCTTCTGGCACAACGGCCTGGCCTCGGGCATCGGCAACGCGGTGTTCAACAAGTACGACGGCGTCATCGTCATCGTCGACAACTTCTATGCCTCGGCCACCGGCGGGCAGGACATCCTGTCCTCGCGCGCCGAGAATCCGGACCGCTCCACCAACAATCCCATCGACCAGGCCGTGCGCGGCGTGGGCGTGAAGTGGGTGCGCACGCTGGACCGCACCTATGACGTGGCCAAGGTGCGCGCCACCATCGAGGAAGCGCTGACCACCGACATCAAGGGCCCCAAGGTCATCATCGCCCAGTCGGAATGCATGCTGAACAAGCAGCGCCGCATCAAGCCGCTGTTCAACCAGGCGGTCAAGGCCGGCAAGCGCGTGGTCAAGGAACGCTTCGGCGTCGACCCCGACGTCTGTACCGGCGACCATGCCTGTATCCGGCTGTCCGGCTGCCCGTCGCTGACGGTCAAGGACAGCGGCGATCCCCTCAAGGAAGATCCGGTCGCCCACGTCGAGAGCAGTTGCGTCGGCTGCGGCAACTGCGGCGAAGTGGCGCACGCCGCCGTGCTGTGCCCGTCGTTCTACCGCGCCGACATCGTCCACAACCCCAGCGGCCGCGACCGTTTCCTGGCGCGCCTGCGCCAGGGCGTGATCGGCTACCTGCAGCGCCGCCGCGAAGCGCGCCTGGCCAAATTCGCCCTGTGAGGACCCGCCCCATGAACCCGGTGGCATTGCAGCAAGGCACTCCCATCAAGATCGCCATCCTGGCCATGGGCGGCCAGGGCGGCGGCGTGCTGGCCGACTGGATCGTCGACATGGCCGAGCACGCCGGCTGGTGGGCCCAGACCACCTCGGTGCCGGGCGTGGCGCAGCGCACCGGCGCCACCATCTATTACCTGGAGCTGCTGCCCGAGTCCGACGTGGCCCGCGCCGGCCGCCCGCCCGCGCTGGCGCTGATGCCCACGCCGGGCGACGTCGATCTGGTGGTGGCGGCCGAACTGATGGAAGGCGGCCGCGCCATCCAGCGCGGGCTGGTGACGCCCGACCGCAGCGTGCTGATCGCCTCGTCGCACCGCAGCTACGCGGTCAGCGAGAAATCGGCGCCGGGCAACGGCATCGCCGATCCCAACAAGGTGCTGGAGGCCGGCCGCGCGGCGGCCCGCCGCTTCCTCTGCTTCGACCTGCAGGACCTGGCCGACCGCGCCGGCAGCGTCATCAGCGCCAGCCTGTTCGGCGCCGTCGCCGGCAGCGGCGCGCTGCCGTTCTCGCGCGACGACTTCGAGGCGACCGTGCGCCGCGCCGGCGTCGGCGTGGACGCCAGCCTGCGCGCCTTCGCGCTCGGCTTCGAGGCCGCCGACCAGGCGCCCGCGCAGCCGGCCGCGATTGATCTGACCCGCCCGCAGCCCGTCGTGCCCGAACGCGCCGCCAGCCCGAAGGCGCAGGCCTTGCTGGATCGCATCACGCGCGATTTCCCCGCCTGTGCGCAGCCGATGTTGACGGCCGGCGCGCGCCGCCAGATCGAGTTCCAGGACCTGGCCTATGCCGAGGACTACCTGGCCCGCATGGCCGCGATCCGCGAACTCGACGCGCGCCACGGCGGCGAATCGAAGCAATGGGCGCTGACCTGTGCCGCCGCGCGCTACCTGGCCACCGCCATGGCCTATGACGACGTGATCCGCGTGGCCGACCTGAAGACGCGCGGCAGCCGCTTCGAGCGGGTGCGCGCCGAGGTTGGCGCCAAGCCGGACCAGTTGGTCTACACCACCGAATTCATGCATCCGCGGCTGGAGGAAATCTGCGGCACGCTGCCGGCCGGGCTGGGCCGCTGGCTCGAACGGTCGAAGGCCTTCGGCGGTTTCGTCGAACGCCGCCTGGGCAAGGGACGCCGCATGCAGAGCGGCACGCTGGGCGGCTTCCTGATGCTGTACACGCTGGCCGGCATGCGGCGTTTCCGCCGCCGCACGCTGCGCCACCAGATCGAATCCGAGGGCCTGACCCAATGGCTCGACCTGATCGCCAGCCTGGCGCCGCGCGACTACGACCTGGCGGTCGAGACCGTTAACTGCCGCCGCCTGGTCAAGGGCTACAGCGACACCCACGCGCGCGGCGGCGGCAAGTACCGTCAACTGATCGCGGCCGCCGCCCAACTGGCGGGCCGGCCCGATGCGGCGGCTTCGCTGCGCGCCTTGCGCCAGGCCGCGCTGGCCGACGAGAAATGCGGCCCCATGGAACGCCAACTGGCCGAGAAACTGGCCGCCTGACATCGAGATAGAGACGAACGCCGTGCAAACCCTGAAACTCATCGTCCGTGAAGTCCGCCAGGAATCGCCGCTGATCCGCTCGCTGCGCCTGGCGCGCGAAGACGGCGGCGCCCTGCCCGCCTTCGGCCCCGGCGCCCACCTGAAGGTCAGCGTGCCGGGCCTGCGCGAACCGCGCTGCTACTCGCTGGTGCAACTGACGCCGGAAGCCGGCCGCTTCGCCGAACCCGTCGAATACCGCCTGGGCGTGCGGCTGGAAGAAGCCAGCGCGGGCGGCTCGCGCCACATGCATGGCCTGGCGGTGGGCGACACGCTCAGCGTCGAAGGACCGAAGAACGATTTCCCGCTGCACGAGGGTCCGGCTGGCGACGAACCAGTGGTGCTGATCGCCGGCGGCATCGGCATCACGCCGGTGGCGTCGATGGCCGCGGCGCTCAAGTCCGCCGGCCGCGCCTTCGAACTGCATTACAGCGGCCGCAGCCGCGACCAACTGGCGTTCCTGCCGGAATTGCAGGCGCTGGCCGGCGACGCGCTGGTGCCGCATGCGGACGACGACGCTTCCTGCCGCTTCGACCTGAAGGCGCTGCTGGACGCCGCCAGCCCGCGCCAGCACCTGTACGTCTGCGGCCCCAAGGGCCTGATCGACGCCGTCATCCAGGAAGCGCGCGCCCGCCACTGGCCCGACGCCCACATCCATTTCGAGCTGTTCGCGACCGCCGCGCCACAGGCGGGCGACCAGCCCTTCGAGGTCGAGCTGCGCCAGTCCGGTCGGGTGCTGACGATTCCCGCCGACAAGACCATCGTCGACGTCATGGAAGAAGAAGGCTGCGACCCGATGTACGACTGCAAGCGCGGCGAGTGCGGCGTGTGCCAGGCCACCGTGCTGGAGGGCGAGCCGGACCACCGCGACTATTACCTGTCGGATACCGAGAAAGCCAGCGGCAAGATCATCCAGATCTGCATCTCGCGCGCCAAGTCGGCGCGCCTGGTGCTGGACCTGTAGGGCCGGGCGCGACAAGAGGAGACTCCCATGGCCAAATACCGCGACAACCCCGACGCCATCCGCGCCCTGCTGCGCGAGACCGAGGTGCACAAGGACCTGTTCATCGACGACGAACTGTTCGACCTGGAGATGGAACGGCTATACGCCAACACCTGGGTCTACGTCGGCCACGACAGCCAGGTGCCCAACCCCGGCGACTACATCACCACCACCGTCGGCAACCAGCCGGTGGTGATGGTGCGCCACAGCGACCGTTCGGTGCGCGTGCTGCACAACCGCTGCCCGCACAAGGGCACCATGGTGGCGGGCGACGCCTGCGGCAACACCGGCAAGTTCTTCCGCTGCCCGTACCACGCCTGGACCTTCAAGACCGACGGCAGCCTGCTGTCGATCCCGCTGAAAAAAGGCTATGAAAACACCGGCCTGGAGCAGTGCGAGGCCAGCCAGGGCATGGCGGCGGTGAAAGACGTGCGCAACCACCGCGGCTTCGTGTTCTGCCGCCTGAATCCCAACGGCCAGTCGTTCGAGGACTTCTTCGGCGACGCGCTGTCGACGCTGGACAACATGGTCGACCGCTCGCCCGAGGGCCGGCTGGAAGTGGCCGGCGGCGTGCTGCGCTACATGCACCGCTGCAACTGGAAGATGCTGCTCGACAACCAGACCGACACCTGCCATCCGATGGTGGCGCACGAGTCGTCGGCCGGCACCGCGGTCAAGGTCTGGGAACAGGCCCCGGCCGGCACGCCCAAGCCGATGGCGGTGGAACTGTTCGCGCCATTCATCTCGCCCTACGAGTTCTTCGAGAACATGGGCATCCGCGTCTGGGAAAACGGCCACGGACACACCGGCGTGTCCGATTCGATCCACGCCGCCTATTCGGGCGTTCCGGGTTACTGGGAGTCGATGGTCGCCGCCTATGGCGAGGAACGCGCCCGCCAGATCCTGGGCGACGTGCGCCACAACACCGTGTACTTCCCCAACATCATGGTCAAGGGCCCGATCCAGACCCTGCGCGTGTTCAAGCCGATCGCCGCCGACCGCACCCTGGTGGAGTCGTGGACCTTCCGCCTGGTCGGCGCGCCCGACCTGCTGCTGGAACGCACCCTCATGTACAACCGCCTGATCAACGCGCCCACCTCGGTGGTCGGCCACGACGACCTGGAGATGTACGAGCGCGCGCAGGATGGCCTGCAATCGCGCGCCCGCGACTGGGTCAACGTCGGCCGCCTGTACGACCCCGCCGAAATCGGCCAGAAGAACGTCACCACCAACGGCACCAACGAATGGCAGATGCGCAACCAATACCGCGCATGGGGCCGCTACATGACGGAGCAGGCATGAGCTTGAGCGACCGCGACCTGATCGATTTCGTCTACGCCGAGGCGCGCCTGCTCGACGAGTTGCGCTTCGAGGACTGGCTGGATCTGTACACCGAGGACGGCCATTACTGGATGCCGCTGGCCCACGGCCAGACCGACGCCCGCCTGCACGCCTCGCTCATGTACGAGGACAAGCTGCTGCTGCGCGTGCGGGTCGAACGCCTGGCCGGCCAGCGCACCTTCTCGCAGCAGCCCAAGAGCCGCTGCCATCATCTGCTACAGGCGCCCACGGTCGAACACGACCATCCCGATTCGGCGCCGGACCAGGGCCGCCACGTGGTGCGCACCGCCTTCCATTACGTGGAGACGCGGCAGGACGCGCAGACGCTGTACGCCGGCTGGGCCACCCATCACCTGGTCGAGCAGGACGGCGCGCTGCGTATCCGCCTCAAGCGCGTCGACCTGGTGAACTGCGACGCCGCGTTCGGCAACATCCAATTGTTCATGTAGGAGCGGCTTGTGAGCACCACCGTCCACCAGGCTTTCCTGGACACCGCGGCCCGGCACGGCGCCCGGCCCTTCCTGTGCATCCTGCCGGAAACCGCCGACATCTACGGCATCGGCGCCGGCGAACTGGGCTATGCGCAGGCTGCCGCCGCCATCGAGACGCTGCGGACGGCCTATGCCCGCGCCGGCTACGGCCACGGCCACCGCGCCGGCCTGCTGCTGGAAAACCGCCCCGCCTTCTTCCTGCACTGGTTCGCGCTGAACGCGCTGGGCGTGTCGGTGGTGCCGATCAACCCCGATCTGCGCGCGGCCGAACTGGAGTACCTGACCGGCCATTCCGAGATCGCGCTGGCGGTGGCCCTGCCCGAACGCCACGCCGACCTGCTGGCCGCCGCCGAGCGCGCCGGCCAGCCGCTGCGCGTGATGGGGCCGGACGACGCCCCGCCCGCCGCGCCCTTCCCCGCGCCGCTGGCGGGCGAGCCGGATGAACTGACCGAGTGCGCGCTGCTGTACACGTCCGGCACGACCGGCCGTCCCAAGGGCTGCATCCTGCCGAACCGCTATTTCCTGCACGCGGGCGGCTGGTACGCCCGCATCGGCGGCCTGGCCGAGCTGCGCCCCGGCGAGGAGCGCATGCTGACGCCGCTGCCGCTGGTGCACATGAACGCCATGGCCTATTCCGCCATGGCCATGGTGCTGACCGGCGGCTGCCTGATTCCACTGGACCGCTTCCATCCCAAGACCTGGTGGGACAGCGTGCGCGAATCCGGCGCCACCGTGCTGCACTACCTGGGCGTGATGCCGGCGATCCTGATGAAGGCCGAGCCGTCCGCGCGGGACAGGCAGCCAGCCATCCGATTCGGTTTCGGCGCGGGCGTCGACCGCAAGCTGCACCAGCCCTTTGAGGAACGCTTCGGTTTTCCGCTGCTGGAAGCCTGGGCCATGACCGAAACCGGCGCCGGGGCCGTCATCATCGCCAACCAGGAGCCGCGCCACATCGGCAGCAGCTGCTTCGGCCGCGAAGAGGATGACGTGCTGGTGCGCATCGTCGCCGATCACGGCGGCGAGGCCGCCGCCGGCGAGCCGGGCGAGCTGCTGGTGCGCCATGCCGGCGATGACCCGCGCTACGGCTTCTTCGCCGGCTACCTGAAGGACGCCGAGGCCACTTCGCAGGCCTGGGAGGACGGCTGGTTCCACACCGGCGACATCGTGCGCCGCGAGGCCGACGGCGCGCTGCGCTTCGTCGACCGCAAGAAGAACGTGATCCGCCGCAGCGGCGAGAACATCTCCGCCGTGGAAGTCGAAAGCGTGCTGCTGCAGCATCCGCTGGTCAAGGCCGTGGCGGTGGCCGCCGTGCCCGACCCGGTGCGCGGCGACGAGGTGCTGGCCTGCGTGGTGGCGGAAACCGCGCCCGCCGACGCCGCCGCCCGCGCCGACGCGGCCCGCGACATCGTGCAGTGGAGCCTGCAACAACTGGCCTATTACAAGGCGCCCGGCTACGTCGCCTTCGTCGACAGCCTGCCGCTCACCACCACCAACAAGATCCAGCGCGGCGAAATGAAGGCGCTGGCGCCGACGCTGCCCGGCAGCACGAACTGCGTCGACACCACCGCGATGAAGAAGCGCCAGGAGCCGGCCCGATGACCCCGCCGCGCGCCCGCTACGACGGCGTGGTGGCGGCCCTGCCCGTCAGCATTCCGTACGAGCGCTATTCCACCCATGCCGCGCATTGGTGGCTGGGCCGCGCGCTGGGCGCGCTGATCCGCCAGGCCGGCATCGCCAAGACCGACGTCGACGGCCTGTGCGTGTCCAGCTTCACGCTGGCGCCGGACACCGCCGTGGGCCTGACCCAGCACCTGGGCATGAGCCCGCGCTGGCTCGACCACATCCCCATGGGCGGCGCCAGCGGCGTGGCCGCGCTGCGCCGCGCCGCGCGCGCGGTGCAGGCGGGCGACGCCGGCATCGTCGCCTGCATCGCGGGCGACACCAACCAGGTCGACTCGTTCCGCAACACCGTCAGCCAGTTCTCGCGCTTCGCCCAGGACGCGGTCTACCCCTATGGCGCGGGCGGCCCCAACGCCAGCTTCGCGCTGCTGACCGCGCACTACATGCGCAGCACCGGCGCCACTCGCGAGGACTTCGGCAAGGTTTGCGTGGCGCAGCGCGACAACGCGCTGCGCTATCCGCACGCGCTGATGAAGAAGCCGCTGACGCTCAAGCAATACCTGGACGCGCGCGTCATCACCGACCCGATCCACCTGTTCGACTGCGTCATGCCCTGCGCTGGCGCCGACGGCTTCCTGGTGATGAGCGAAGACCGGGCGCGGGCGCTGAACCTGCCCTACGCCCGCATCCTGTCCACCATCGAGCGCCACAACGCCTGGATCGAGGACCCGATCCAGACCCGCGGCGGCTGGACCATGGACATCGACGAACTCTACGGCATGGCGGACGCGGCGCCGGCCGACATGGACTTCCTGCAGGCCTACGACGACTACCCCGTCATCAACCTGATGCAGATGGAAGACCTGGGCTTCTGCGCCAAGGGCGAGGCGCCGCAATTCGTGCGCGCCAACACCTTCACCATCGACGGCAGCTTCCCCTTCAACACCAACGGCGGCCAGTTGTCGGTGGGCCAGGCCGGCGCCGCCGGCGGCTACCTCGGCATGGTCGAGGCGCTGCGCCAGTTGACCGGCACGGCCGGCGGCACGCAGGTGGCCGACGCGCGCCTGGGCCTGGTCAGCGGCTTCGGCATGATCAACTACGACCGCGGGCTGTGCACCGCCGCGGCCATCCTGGCCAGGAGCGCCGCATGACCGAGCCGCTAGCCAAGCCGCCGCGCAAGAACCCGGTGGCGCGCACGCGCCAGCCGACCCTGCCGCCGGGCGCCCGCAGCCGCGCCGCCCTGGGCCTGACGGCCGCGGCCGCCGAAAGCCGTTTCGAGCTGCAGACGTGCTCCGATTGCGGCGCGGTGCAGTACCCGCCGCGCGAGGTCTGCGGCCATTGCCTGTCGGAACGCCTGCCCTGGCGGCCGGTGGACCCGCATGGGGAACTGCTGGTCAGCACCACCCTGCACCACAGCAACGACCTCTATTTCCGTGAACGCCTGCCGTGGCGCGTGGGCACGGTGCGCATGGACGCAGGCCCGTCGGTGGTGGCGCACGTGCACCAGGATTGCGCCGACGGCGCCCGCGTGCGGCTGGCGCTCAAGCTCGACCGCGGCGGCCAGGCCGTGATGATCGCCCTGCCCGAAAGGAATACGCCCAATATGGAAGACGACAAGACCCTGCGCGAGACCTCGTGCGATCCGAAATTCCGCCGGGCGCTGGTCACCGACGGCAAGTCGGCGGTGGGCCAGGCGGTGGCGCGCGCCCTGCTCGACGCCGGCTGCCCGACCGTGTTCCTGGGCGATCCGCAGGCCTGGCGCCGCGACGCCGGCTTCGACGCGCTGGCGGCCGATCCGCGGGTGCAGGCGCTGGCGCTGGACGTGACCGACAGCGACTCGGTCGAACGCGCCGCCGCATCGATCGGCGGCAAGGTCGAGATCCTGGTCAACACCGCCGACCTGGAACGCGAAGGCGGCCTGCTCGGCCGCAAGGACGTCAACACCGCGCGCGACGCCCTGGACGTCAATGTGCTGGGCCTGATGCGGCTGGCGCAGGGTTTCGGGCCAGCGCTGTGCGGCCGCGCCGCCGACGGCGTCAACAACGCCACGGCCTGGGTCAACGTGCTGTCGATCTACGCCCACCTCAACCTGCCGGCGCGCGGCATGTGGTCGGCCTCCAAGGCTGCCGCGCTGTCGCTGGCGCAGTGCCTGCGCGCCGAAATGCGGCCGGCCGGCGTGCGGGTGGTGAACGTGTTTCCCGGCCCGGTCGACCACGAATGGGAGCAGCGCACGCCGCCCCCGCGCGTGGCGCCCGCGGCCATCGCGAGCGCCATCGTGCGTGCGCTGAAGGATGGCGTCGAGGACGTGTACGTCGGCGACGTGGCGCAGGAATTCCGCGCGCGGCTGGCGGAGAACCCCAAGGGACTGGAACGGGAACTGGGCGCCTGACGCCCCGACACGAAAACCAAAGGAGCAACAGATGAGCCAACCCATACTTGCCCAATTCATGACCGAACTGGTGTCGGGCCGCATCCGCCTGGTGGACCTGACCGAGACGCTGACGCCCGAATTCCCCACCATCGTGCTGCCGCCGGAATTCGGCCAGGCCTGGCCGTTCCGCATCGAGGAAATCTCGCGCTACGACGAGCGCGGCCCGGCCTGGTACTGGAACAATTTCTCGTGCTCCGAGCACACCGGCACCCACTTCGATGCGCCGGTGCACTGGGTCACCGGCAAAGACCAGCCCGACAACACCGTGGACACCATCCCGGTCGAGGCCTTCATCGCCGGCGCCTGCGTCATCGACTGTTCGGCCGAAGCGCGCGACAACCCGGACTTCCTGCTGACCATCGACTTCGTCAAGAAGTGGGAGGAACAGCATGGCCGCATCCCGGCCCGTTCCTGGGTGCTGATGCGCACCGACTGGTCCAAGCGCGCCAAGCCGGCCGAATACCTGAACATGCGGGAAGATGGCGCGCATTCGCCCGGCCCCGACGCCGAGGTGGTGCCGTGGCTGATCAAGGAACGCGACGTGCATGGCTTCGGCACGGAGTCGGTGGGCACCGACGCCGGCCAGGCCCATCACCTGAATCCGCCCTACCCCTGCCACTATTTCATGCACGGCAACAACCGCTACGGCCTGCAGTGCCTGACCAATCTGGACCAGTTGCCGCCCACCGGCGCGGTGATCTTCTCGGCGCCGCTCAAGATCCGCAGCGGCTCGGGCAGCCCGCTGCGGGTGCTGGCGCTGGCGCCGCGCGCCTGAGCGGCCGTCAAGAACAACAGAACACAGGGGGATTCACCATGACGCAAACCAACGTCGCCATCGTCACCGGCGGCAGCGCCGGCATCGGCGCCGAAATCTGCCGCAGCATGCTCGACGCGGGCTACGAAGTGATCTCGATGGCGCGCCGCGCCGCCGACTTCAGCCACCCGCGCCTGCACAACGTGCAGGTCGACCTGCTGGACGCCGACGCCACGGCCCAGGCCGGCGCCGAGATCGCGGCGCGCTTTCCGGTCAGCCATGTCATCCACAACGCCGGCGTCATCTGGCCCAACCTGCTGCCGCAGGTGACCCAGGAGGAACTGCACGGCCTGACCCAGATCCACCTGGGCGCGGCCATCAGCCTGGTGCAGGCGGCCTTGCCCGGCATGCAGGAACGCCATTTCGGCCGCATCGTCATGATGTCCTCGCGCGGCGCGCTGGGCCTGCCCACCCGCACCGCCTATTCGGCCACCAAGGCCGGCATGGTCGGCATGGCGCGCACCTGGTCGCTGGAACTGGCCCCCTTTGGCATCACCGTCAACGTGGTGGCGCCCGGCCCGATCCAGACCGACATGTTCTACGAAGTGATCGAACCCGGCAGCGAACGCGAAAAGCAGCTTGCCAACGGCATCCCGGTCAAGCGCCTGGGACGCTCGGACGACGTGGCGCGGGCGGTGATGTTCTTCGCCGACCCCGCCAACAGCTTCGTCACCGGCCAGACGCTGTTCGTCTGCGGCGGCGCCAGCGTCAGTTCCATCACCATCTGACCGGCGTCCCACGCATCCGCTTCGGGTTTTGACGGATAGGTAAGCACGCAGACCGCGTCTACAGTGCAGTGCCAGAAAGTTGAAACCAAAAGCAATTTCCGCGGTATCCGTTTTCTCCGTTTTCCAGCCGCACCCACTCTGCCCCCTATCCGGAGGTTTTGCCATGCTGTCGAAGAAACTCCCCCTGGCCGCCGCCGTGCTGGCCACGCTGGTCTCCCTGCCCGTCCTGGCCCAGGTCAAGGTCGGCGTGGTCACCTCATCCACCGGCCCCACCGCGCTGGTCGGCATCCCGCAAAAGAACACCGTGCCGCTGCTGCCCAAGAAGATCGGCGACCTGACCGTGGAATACATCTCGCTGGACGACGCCAGCGATTCCACCAACTCGGTCACGGCCTTCAAGAAGCTCATCACCGAACAGAACGTGGACGCCCTGATCGGGCCGTCGGGCTCGCCCAACGCCATGGGCGTGATCCAGTTCGCCGCCGAGGCCGGCGTGCCGATGCTGGCGCCGGTGGGCACCGCCGCCGTGGTGCTGCCGATGAACGAGCAGAAGAAGTGGGTCTTCAAGACCACCCAGAACGATGACATCATCGCCCGCGCGCTGGTCGACCACATGGCCAAGACCGGCATCAAGACGGTCGGCTTCATCGGCCTGAACGATCCGTATGGCGAGAACTGGTACAAGGTGTTCTCCGGCCTGGCGGCCGAAAAGGGCATCAAGATCACCGCCAACGAACGCTACCTGCGCTTTGACAGCTCGGTCACCGGCCAGGCGCTGAAGATCCTGGCGGCCAAGCCCGACGCCGTGCTGGTGGCCGCCCCCGGCGCCGCCAGCGTGCTGCCGCAGGCGACGCTGTTCGACCAGGGCTACAAGGGCAAGTTCTACCAGACCCACGGCGCCGCGCTGCCCGACTTCCTCAAGCTCGGCGGCAAGAAGGTCGAAGGCACCGTGCTGGCCGCCAGCCTGATGCTGGTGCTGCCGGAAATGCCCGACAGCAACCCGTCCAAGAAGGTCGCCAGCGACTACATCGCCGCCTACGAAAAGCTCAACGGCTCCAAGCCCGCCACCTTCGGCGCCAACGTCTACGACGCCGGCCTGCTGCTGGAGAAGGCCATTCCGCTGGCCGAGAAGGCCGGCAAGCCGGGCACCAAGGAATTCCGCAGCGCGCTGCGCGACGCGCTGGAGCAGACCCGCGAGCTGGTCGGCACCCAGGGCGTCTACAACATGAGCGCCGCCGACCACAGCGGCTTCGACGACCGCGGCCGCGAACTCATCACCGTCAAGGACGGCAACTGGACGCTAGTCAAGTAACCCCCCTTGAACGCTGCCCCATCGAGATGCCGCGGAGCCGGCTTTGCCGGTCCGCAGGCATGCCCCCCGGGGGGAGGCGCGCAGCGCTTCGGGGGGATAAAACCCCTGCAGTGTTTTTCCGTTTTATCCGGAAGTACCGATGAATGCTCAGATCGCCCTGATACTCGGGCAGGATGGCATCACCAACGGCGCCATTTACGCGCTGCTGGCCTTGTCCATCCTGCTGGTCTTTACCGTTACCCGCGTGCTGTTCATCCCCCAGGGCGAGTTCGTCGCCTTCGGCGCGCTCACCATGGCCGCGCTGCAGGCCGGCAAGCCGGTGCTGCTGGTGTGGCTGCTGCTGGCGTTCGCGCTGGCCGAAGCCGTGGCCGACCTGATGGCGCGCGGCAGGCGGCCGGGACGCCGCGCGCCGCTGTGGCGCATCATCGCCAAGGTGGTGTATCCCCTGCTGCTGGCCGCGCTGTTCTACCGCCTGCCGCTGGCGCAGTTGCCGATGGCCGTGCAGGCGCTGCTGACGCTGCTGCTGGTGGTGCCGATGGGCCCGCAGCTGTACCGCCTGTTCTACCAGCCGATCGCCTCGGCCTCGACGCTGGTGCTGCTGATCGTGTCGATCGCGGTGCACCTGGCGCTGGTCGGCCTGGGCCTGCTGGCCTTCGGCGCCGAAGGCGCGCGCACCGCGCCGTTCAGCGACGCCAGCCTGGCGCTGGGTCCGGTCAACGTCAACAGCCAGGCGCTGTGGGTAGTGGCGGTGTCGGCGCTGCTGATCGTGGTGCTGTACCAGTTCTTCGAGCGCTCGATGTACGGCAAGGCCTTGCGCGCGGCCGCCTTCAACCGGCTCGGCGCGCGCCTGATGGGCATTTCACCGGTGTTCGCCGGCAAGGCCACGTTTTTCCTGGCGGCGCTGATCGGCACCGTCTCGGGCATCCTGATCGCGCCCATCACCACCATGTATTTCGATTCCGGCTTCATGGTCAGCCTGAAGGGCTTCGTCGGCGCCATCATCGGCGGCCTGGTGAGCTACCCGCTGGCCGCCGCCGGCGCCGTGCTGGTCGGCCTGATCGAGGCCTTCTCCTCGTTCTGGGCCAGCGCCTACAAGGAGATCATCGTCTTCACGCTGATCATCCCCGTGCTGCTCTGGCGCTCCCTGAAAAGCCACCACGTCGAGGAAGAAGAAGAATGACCCCGCGCCACCTCGTCCTTGTGTTCCTGGCGCTGCTGGCGGCCGCGCCGCTGGCGTTGCCGCCGTTCTACGTCACGCTGCTGAACTACATCGGCCTGTACGCCATGGTGGCGCTGGGGCTGGTGCTGCTGACCGGCGTGGGCGGCCTGACCAGCTTCGGCCAGGCGGCCTTCGTCGGCGTCGGCGCCTACACCACCGCGCTGCTCACCACCCGCGCCGACGCCCTGCCCGCCTGGCTGGCGTGGCTCGGCGCCTCGCCCTGGCTGACGCTGCTGGCCGGCCTGTTGCTGACGCTGGTGGTGGCCTACCTGCTGGGCGCCATCACGCTCAAGCTGTCCGGCCACTTCCTGCCGCTGGGCACAATCGCCTGGGGCCTGTCGCTGTACTTCGCCTTCGGCTCGGTCGAGGGCCTGGGCGGCCACACCGGCATCCCCGACGTGCCGGCCATCCACCTGTTCGGCTGGGCACTGACGCAGGGCGATGAGATCTACTACCTGATCTGGGCCTTCCTGCTGGTGGCCATGTGGTCGACCAGCAACCTGCTCGATTCGCGCGAGGGCCGCGCCATCCGCGCCCTCAAGGGCGGCCGTGTCATGGCCGAATCGATGGGCGTGGACACGGCCCGCTCGCGCATGGTGATCTTCATCATCGCCGCGCTGCAGGCCTGCGCCTCGGGCTGGCTGTACGCGCACATGCAGCGCTTCGTCAATCCGAACCCGTTCGGCCTGCAGATGGGCATCGAGTACCTGTTCATGACCGTCATCGGCGGCGCCGGCCAGGTGTGGGGCGCGCTGGTCGGGGCGGGCGTATTCACGGTGCTCAAGCAATGGCTGCAGGACTGGCTGCCCAAGCTGCTGGGCCAGACCGGCAACTTCGAGGTGATCGTGTTCGGCTTCGGCATGGTGCTGCTGCTGCACCGCTTCCGCGGCGGCCTGTGGCCGGTGCTGGCGCGCTGCGTGCCGGTGCGCAAGCGCCAGCGCCAGATCGACAGCCAGGCCGAGCCGCTGCCGCGCAAGCCGATGCCGCCGCGCGGCGAGGTGGTGCTGAAGGCGGTCGACGTGACCCGCAAGTTCGGCGGCCTGGTCGCCAACAACGCCATGAACCTGGAGATCCGCGCCGGCGAGATCCTGGCGCTGATCGGCCCCAACGGCGCCGGCAAGAGCACCATGTTCAACCAGATCTCGGGCGTGGACACGCCCACCTCCGGCCAGGTCACGCTACTGGGCCAGCAGGTGGCCGGCGCCGGCGCGCGCCGCATCGCCCGCCTGGGCCTGTCGCGCACCTTCCAGCACGTGCGCCTGCTGGGCCGCATGAGCGTGCTGGAGAACGTCGCCATCGGCGCCCACCTGCGCGGCCATCGCGGCGTGCTGCCGGCCGCCTGGCGCCTGGACCGCGCCGAGGAGGCCCGCCTGCTGGCCGAGGCGGCGCGCCAGGTCGAGCGCGTCGGCCTGGGCAAACACCTGCACGACGAGGCCGGCTCGCTGGCGCTGGGGCAGCAGCGCATCCTGGAGATCGCGCGGGCGCTGGCGTCGGATCCCTGCATCCTGCTGCTGGACGAACCGGCCGCCGGCCTGCGCTATCAGGAAAAATGCGAACTGGCCGAGCTGCTGAAGAAGCTGCGCGCCGAAGGCATGGCGATCCTGCTGGTCGAGCACGACATGGATTTCGTGATGGGCCTGGTCGATCGCGTGGTGGTGATGGACTTCGGCGAGAAGATCGCCGAGGGCCTGCCGGCGGAGATCCAGCACAACCCCGCGGTGCTGGAAGCCTATCTGGGCGGAGTGGAATGATGAGCGCGAAACTGCTGGAAGTGCGCGACCTGCGCGTGGCCTACGACAAGGTCGAGGCCGTCTCGGGCGTCAGCCTGTCGGTGGACGAGGGCAAGATCGTCACCGTCATCGGCCCCAACGGCGCCGGCAAGACCACCCTGCTGTCGGCCATCATGGGCGTGCTGCCCTCGCGCGGCGAGATCGTGTTCGGCGGCAAGCGCCAGGAGCACGCCGAGATCGAGGAAATGGTGGCGGCCGGCATGAACCTGGTGCCGGAGAAACGCGAGCTGTTCGCCGAGATGTCGGTGGAGGACAACCTGATGCTGGGCGCCTTCGACCGCTTCCGCCGCGGCCTGCGCGACCAGGACCAGACGCTGGCCGAGGTCTACGACCTGTTCCCGCGGCTGCGCGAACGCCGCGCGCAGCTGTCGGGCACGCTGTCCGGCGGCGAACGCCAGATGCTGGCGGTGGGCCGCGCGCTGATGGCCAAGCCGCGCCTGCTGATGCTGGACGAACCCAGTTTGGGCCTGGCGCCGCGCATCGTGCGCGAAGTGTTCCGCATCGTCGAGCAGTTGCGCGGCATGGGCGTGTCGATCCTGCTGATCGAACAGAACGCGCGCGCCGCGCTGCAGGTGGCCGATTACGCCTATGTGCTGGAAACCGGCGCCGTCACCCTGGAGGGTCCGGCCGCGCAGGTGGCGGAGGATCCGCGCGTGGTCGAGGTCTATCTGGGATTGGGCCACGCCGCGCCGGCCTCGGCGTAGCGATCGCCGCGGGCCGCCGCGGCTCAGGCCACGCCGCGGCGCCGGTCGCGGCGGTACAGCGCGTACCCGAGCGGCCACATCACGCCGACCATCAGGCGCGCCCACGGGTTGGTCAGGCGGTAGGCCTGCACCGCCGTCGGCACGCCGGAGTGCTTCAGGTGCAGGCGAAAGCGGGTGTAGCGCGCAGCGGCCATGACGAATTCACGCGGCCGGAAGCGGAAGAATTCCAGGTGATGCTGCAGCATGTCCCAGGCCAGCAGGTACAGGCCCTGGGCGTTGTTGCCCACCGAGACCGCGCCCTGGCTCAGGCCGCCCGGGGTGTCGTGGTAGGTGCGCACCACCTGATTGATGAAGCGGCTGAGGTAGCCGGCCCGAGCGATCGCCCACCACACCAGGCTCTCGGGGACGAAGCCGGCCACGTCCTCGGGAAAGGGAAACTTGCGCAGGATGTCGGTGCGCATACAGCCGAACTTCTCGCCCTTGATGCGATAGCGGAAATACACGTCGACCGCGGTGCTGTCGAACACGTCCTGGGGATAGCGGTCGCCCACGATGCTGCCGTCGGGACGCGCGCAAAGACCGGTCACGGCCACGTACGAATCGCGGCGGGCCGGCGGAATAGCCTCCCAGGCGGCCTTGAAGGTGGCCAGCGATTCGGGCGGCATTTCGTCATCGCTGTCCAGGGCGACGATCAGCTCGCCGCGCGCCTGGCGCACGCCGCAGTTGAAGGCGGTTTTCTTGTGCTGGTTGTTCTGCCAGAAATAGCGGATGGGAAAATCGGCGCGCTGCTGCCAGTCGAGCACGGCCTCGTGCGTGTTGTCGGTGGAGCCATCGTCCACGATCACCCACTCGAAGTCCCGGAACGTCTGGCGGGAAAGCGATTCATACACCCGATGCAGCGTGCCCGCCCGGTTGTAGGTGGGCGTCAGAACGGTGAAGAACGTCGGCGTGTCGGTCATGCGAACTGGGCCCCTTTGCGATTTCCGGATAACCGCTGCGGTCTTGGTCTGTGTTGTTTTCGCCTGAAGTGTAGGGGATATGCCCGCGCCAACTGATGCCATGGCATGCAAATTTGCAATCAAATCTGACAATCCATGGATTTCCAGACTTATCCTAGGCGACGGTCCTGGTCATTGGGTGCCTGGCCGGAGTGGCGTAAACTCGGGCGGCCCAAACCGGAATGCCTATGGAAGCTTCGACCGTCCAGCTCAATGACATCGCCTTGTTCGTAGAGGTTGCCAAGCGCAAGAGCTTCAGCCTGGCCGCCCGGGCCCTGAACATGCCCACCTCGACGCTGTCACGCCGTATCAACGAGCTGGAACGGGCGATCGGGCTGCGCCTGATCAACCGCAACACCCGGCGCCTGGACCTGACCGAGGCCGGCGCGGCCTACATGAGCCGCTGCCAGGGCCTGATCGACGAGGCGCGCCTGGCGCACGAGCAGCTGCAGGCGCTGTCGGGCGGCCCGTCGGGCAATCTGCGGGTGTCGATGCCCTACAGCCTGGCGATCTGGCTGCTGCCGGAGACAATCAACGATTTCACGGATCGCTATCCGGAGGTGGAATGCGAGTTCGACCTGAGCATGATGACGGCGTCGGACGCCCAGGGCACGCCGTTCGACATCGTGCTGCGATTCGGCCGCAACAGCGACTATCCGGTTGCCAGCATCGACAATGGCAACGGCAATGGCGGCGCGCCGGTGCCGCGCAGCGATGGCGCGGTGGTGCAGGAGCTGGTGTCGCTGGACAACTATCTTTATGCCTCGGACCGCTATCTGGAACGCTTCGGCGAACCGAAGACGCCGTCGGACCTGACGCGGCACCAATGCCTGCGCACGACGATCGATGACGCGCATTCGCATTGGACGCTGCACAATGGGCGGGTGAGCGAGCAGGTGCCGGTGAGCGGGCATCTGGCGGCGAACAACATGAGCATCGCGGGGACGCTGGCGGGGCTGGACCTGGCGATCACGCGGATGCCGCATTGCCAGGCGCTGGATCCGATCATCAAGCGCAATTCGTTGCGAAGGGTGTTGCCGGGGTGGTCGGTGGATCCGATTTCGATCTACGTGGTGTATCCGTCGAGTATTCAGCCGGCCAAGACGCGGGCGTTCATGGATTTCATTCGGCCTAAGTTGGGGCCGGCTGAGTAGTCTTTGTTTTTGGGCGATGCGGGGTTCTTGCGCCGCGCGTGGCGGGATCGGCGGGGATGGCGGGGCTACGATTGCGGTCCGGAGCCTTCGCTCCGGACTGCCCCTTCCTCATCTTCGTCCAGGCCTTCGGCCTTCCCTTCAGATTCCGTCGGGCGCATCTACACGCCCCGCCATCCCCGCCGATCCCGCCACGCGCTCACGATGAGACTTAGCCTCGGGCGTTGGGGCGGTCGGCTTGCTTGGCGTGCTGGTGACTATCAGGAGTGGAGCGGAGGATCTTGCGGGGTCCGCCTCAAACCGGCCGCGCGGGCGGCCTTTTGAGGCTTACGCGGTGTCTTGCGTCGGGATGATGGGGCTCTCGCGTGTGCGAAGGGGCCAATTAGTTGGCCTGTCGATGCATGTCCTGCACACGGAGCGGACCGAAAGGGGGCTTACCAAGTTAAATGCGCCCCTATTTTTTGACGTTACCGGGTCTCCAGGCAAGCCCCCCCAAATTGGCGCCCTCGCCACTTTCAGGCTAGAATGCCGAGTTACCCAATTTCCCCGCCAGCCCAGTTTCCGGTTGTGCGGCCGGGTCGAAGACACCCGCAAGCCAAGCTTGAAGGCGGCTTCGCCCCGCTAATTCGATTTCCGCAAATTCAACAGGAGAATCAACATGGCTGAACGCAAACGCGTGCGTCGCAACACCCTGGAACGCCGTTGCCTGGGCAAGGCCTTCAAGCGCTTGTTCGTCAAGTCGCCCAAGGGTGTGTTCAAGATGCTGGAAAAGATCAAGCGCGTCTAAATGACCCGCCCGCCGCGCCAGGTTCCTGGCATGCGGCCCGATCGAAAAAATCCCCGCTGGTGCGAACCGGCGGGGATTTTTGTTTGGGCGGCCGGGCACGCCAGCGCTAGACAAACGGCCCGGAGAAACTGGCGGGAGGGCGGCCCGCGCGGTGCCGGCAGGTCATTGTCGACGGGTCGCCCATGGCGCCGGCGGTGGGTGCCGGCCCCAATCGTTGGCACCCCCTTCAGCCCAAGGCCTCAACCCCGCAGCTTCGCCAGCACCTGCTCGGCGCGGGGCAACGGGTCGACCGCGCCATAGCCCAGCGTCGACAGCGCCGCCGCCACGTTGGCATAGCGCACCGCGTCGGCCCAATCGTCGCCCTGGCAGCGGCGCGCCAGCAGGCTGCCGGCGAAGCAGTCGCCGGCGCCGGTGGCGTCGACCGCGTCCACGCGCAGGGCCGCGACCGGCGTGCGGGTCTTGCCGTCGTCGATGATGGAGCCGTCCTTGCCCAGCTTCAGCACCACCACGCCGGTGGCGCCGGCGTCGCGGATCCAGTCGAGCGTGCGTTCGGGGTCGTCGTTGCCGGTCAGGTGCTGCATGTCGTCCATGCTCGGCAGGAACAGGTCGGCGTGGCACAGCGCTTCGCGCAGCACGGCGCGGGCGCGGTCCAGCGGCCACAGGCGCAGCCGCAGGTTCGAGTCCAGGCTGACCTGCACGCCGGCCGCGCGGGCGCGGGCGATGGCGGCGAAGACCGTGTCGCAGGCGCTGGTGCTGATCGCCAGGCTGATGCCGGAGACGTGCAGGAAGCGGGCGCGTTCGATCAAGCCGCCGTCGAGGCTGGCGGGCGTCATCAGGCTGGCGGCCGAGCCGCGGCGCAGGTAACTGAAGGCGTGGCCGTCGGGGCCGTGCTGCACGAAGTACAGGCCGGTGTGCGCAGCGGCATCGACCTCGACGCCCGAGGTGTCCACGCCCTCGTCGCGCCACAAGGCCAGGAACTGCGCGCCGAAGGCGTCATCGCCGACGCGCGTCAGGTAGGCGCAGCGCGCGCCCTGGCGGGCGGCGGCGATGACGGCGTTGGAGGTGTCGCCGCCAAAGCCTTGCAGGTATTGGCGCTGGTCCTGGCTGGTCTGGTTCAGTTCGACCAGCGGTTCGCCTAGCGCGACGATATCGAAATCAGCCATGGGCGGCCTCACGGGTGCGGGTGATCTGCGCCACCAGGGCGGCCGTGTCGCGCGCGGCGAAGGCGGCCTTGTCATAGAGGTTGCTGCCGATGCCGACCAGGCCCGCGCCGGCGGCGAAATACGCGGCCATGTTCTCGGCGGTGACGCCGCCGGTGGGGCAGAACACCGTGTCCGGATACACCGATTTCAGCGCCGCCAGATGCTTGGGGCCGCCGGTGTCGGCCGGGAACACCTTGACCACATCGACGCCAGCGCGGCGCGCGGCCAGCACCTCGGTGGGCGTGAAGGCGCCCAGCAGGCAGAGGGCGTCGGCGGCATGCGCCAGGTCGACGATTTCGGTGGCCAGTGCCGGCGACACCAGGAAGTCGGCGCCGGCCACCAGGGCCTCGCGCGCCTGGGTTTCATCCAGCACCGTGCCCACGCCCAGCAGCAGCGCGGGGCCGTGCTTGTCGCGCAGCGCGCGCACCAGGTCGGTCACGCCCGGAATGGTCCAGGTCAGTTCCAGCGTGGTGCAGCCGGCGGCCACGGCCACCTCGGCGGCGTAGGCCGCGGTGGCGGCATCCTGGTAGCGCAGCACGGGCACGACCCGGGCGGCGAGCAAGGCGTCGAGTTTCGAGGCACGGGGAGCAGCGGTCATGGCATTCCTTTCGGGATGGATCGTTCAGGCGCCGCCGGATGGCAGCACGGCGAGTTTGGCGGCGGCCGCATCGCGCAGCCGCAGCAGGGGTTCGATATAGGCCGATTGCGGATCGTCGCTGCGCCGGAACATCAGCGTGCTGACGCTGACGCATGCGACCGGCTGGCCGCCGGCATCGCGCAGCGCCACGCCGTAGCAGACGATGCCGGGCTCGTTTTCCTCGTTGTCCAGCGCGTAGCCGCGCACCGCCGTCTCGGCCAGCGCCGCGCGCAGCGCGGGCAGGCTCGCCACGGTGCCGGGCATGCGCGATTCCAGCGGCAGGTCGCGCAGCAGGTGTTCGCGCGCCGGCTCGTCCAGCGCGGCCAGGTAGGCCTTGCCGACCGCGCTCGAATGCAGCGCCACCGCCGCGCCCACGCGCGAGGCCATGCGCACCGGGCCGGGGCTTTCAAGCTTGTCGATATAGATCATTTCGGCGCCGGCCGGCACCGCCAGGTGCACGGTCTCGCCGGTGGCGTCGCGCAGCGCCTGCAGGTCGGCCGCCAGCGCGGCGCGCAGGTCGAACTGCGACCAGGCGCGGCTGGCCAGGGCCAGGAGGCGCGGTCCGAGGCGATAGGCGCCGTCGGCTTCGGCCACCATGCCCTGCTCGGCCAGCGCCGCCACGATGCGGTAGACGGTCGGCCGCGGATAGCCGCTGCTGCGCGCCAGCGCCGCCGCCGTGGGCGGCCGGGGCGCGTCGGCCACCGCCTGCAACACCGTCATGAACTTCGCGAACGCGGCCGCGCCCGCCACCTTGGATTCCGACACAACCGCCCCCACCTCGGGTAGATGCGCTGCGTTAACAACGCGCCGGCGGAAAGCACTCGGCAAACCGCGCTAATTTCAGACGAATCTGCGATACTGTTTATTTGTACAGCTTCGTCGCGCATGTTTGACCACATTGTGGACACATGCCTCACGATATAGGCAATTATTCCACATCGCCGCGCCCGGAACCAGCCATTGGCCGTCGTCCGGGGCCGCCCCCTCCCTCAGGCTACGATACCGTCCATGAGCTCCCAAATCCGCATCGTTGGCGCCCGCCAGAACAATCTCAAGAACCTGGACCTGACCATCGCCACCGGCGAACTGGTGGTCGTGACCGGCGTGTCGGGGTCCGGCAAGAGTTCGCTGGCCTTCGACACCCTCTACGCCGAGGGCCAGCGCCGCTACGTGGAAACCTTCTCGCCCTACGCGCGCCAGTTCCTGGACCGCATGGACAAGCCGCAGGTGGACCGCATCGAGGGCATCCTGCCGGCCATCGCCATCGACCAGACCAATCCGGTGCGCAGTTCGCGCAGCACGGTCGGCACGATGACCGAGCTCAATGACCATATCAAGCTGCTGTTCGCGCGCGGCGCGCGCCTGCACTGCCGTGGCTGTGGCAAGGTGGTGCAGCGTGACACGCCGGAATCGATCTACCGCTCGCTGGCCGAGCGCTCGGCCGCGGCCGGCGATCCGCGCCTGGTGGTGACTTTCCCCATCGCCGTGCCGGCCAACTTCACCGAAGACGAAGTGCGCGGCTTCCTCGAGCAGCAGGGCTACACCCGCGTGCACGCCGAGGAAACCGCCGTGCCGAACGCCACCGCGCCGGCCAAGGGCGCCAAGAAGGAAAAGGGCAAGGCCAAGGCCGCCACCGAGGAACGCCGCATCCTGCACGTGATCCAGGATCGCTTCCGCTTCGCCGGCACCGAACGCGAACGCGTCATGGAAGCACTGGATACGGCATTGCGCATGGGCGCCGGCCACCTGGCCGTGTACGTCATGGACGCCGAGGGCGCGGACGCGCACATCTGGAAGTACAGCGACCGCCTGCACTGCGCCGACTGCAACATCGAATACACCGACCCGCTGCCCAGCAGCTTCTCGTTCAACTCGCCGCTGGGCGCCTGCGAGGCCTGCCGCGGCTTCGGCCGCGTGATCGGCATCGACTTCGGCCTGGTCATCCCGGACGAGAACAAGACCCTGCTGGAAGGCGCCATCAAGCCCTGGACCACGCCCTCGTACAAGGAATGCCAGGACGATCTGCAGAAGTACGCGCCGCGCGCCGGCATCCCGCTGGGCGTGCCGTGGAAGAGCATGAGCGAGGAGCACAAGCGCTGGGTGCTGTACGGCACGCCCGACTGGAAGGGCGGCAATGACGCCTGGAAGCACCAGTGGTACGGCGTGCAGCGTTTCTTCGATTGGCTCGAGACCAAGTCGTACAAGATGCACGTGCGCGTGCTGCTGTCCAAGTACCGCAGCTACACGCCCTGCCCCACCTGCAACGGCGCGCGCCTCAAGCCCGATGCGCTGCTGTGGCGCCTGGGCACCAAGGCCGAGGCCGACAGCGTGCTGCCGCCGGAAGACGGCCGCTACAAGCGCTTCATGCCGGTCGGCGCCAACTGGAGCCGCGCGCAGCTCGACAACCTGGACGGCCTGTCGATCCATGACGTCATGCTGCTGCCGATCGAACGGGTTCGCGCGTTCTTCGACCAGCTGTCGTTCGAAGGCGCGCTGGACGCCGCCACCGACCTGCTCATGACCGAGGTGCGCGCGCGCCTGAAGTTCCTGTGCGACGTCGGCCTGGGCTACCTGACGCTGGACCGCCAGAGCCGCACGCTGTCCGGCGGCGAAGTGCAGCGCATCAATCTGACCACGGCGCTCGGCACCTCGCTGGTGAACACGCTGTTCGTGCTGGACGAGCCGTCCATCGGCCTGCACCCGCGCGACATGCACCGCGTGGTCGAGGTCATGCACCGGCTGCGCAACGCCGGCAATACGCTGGTGGTGGTGGAGCACGACCCGCAGGTCATGGTGGCCGCCGACCGCATCATCGACATCGGCCCCGGCCCCGGCGAACGCGGCGGCCAGATCGTGTTCGACGGCACGCCGGCGCAGCTGCGCGCGGCCCGCACGCTGACCGGCGACTATCTCGGCGGACGCCAGCGCGTCGAAGCGCCGCGCCCCATGCCGGTGGCGGCCAACACGCCGCGCCTGCTGCTCGAAGGCGTCAGCGCCCACAACCTCAAGAACGTCTCGGTCGAGCTGCCGCTGGGCCGCCTGGTGTGCGTCACCGGCGTGTCCGGCTCGGGCAAGTCGACGCTGGTGCAGGACGTGCTGTTCCCCGCCCTGCTCAAGCAGAAGGGCAAGCCGTCGGAAGCGCCGGGCGCCTTCGAGCGCCTGCTGGGCGCCGAGCAGATCGCCGACGTCGTCATGGTCGACCAGACCCCCATCGGCAAGACCGCGCGTTCCAACCCGGCCAGCTATGTGGGCGCGTTCGACGCGATCCGCAAGCTGTTCGCGCAGGCGCCGCTGGCGCGGGAACGCGCCTACACCGCCGGCACCTTCAGCTTCAACGGCGGCGACGGTCGCTGCCCGACCTGCGGCGGCACCGGCTTCGAGCACGTCGAGATGCAGTTCCTGTCCGACGTCTACCTGCGCTGCCCCGATTGCGACGGCAAGCGCTTCCGCCCGGAAGTGCTGGAAGTGCGCGTCGAGCACCTGGGCAAGAGCGCCTCGATCGACGAGGTGCTGGAAATGACCGTGAGCGAGGCGCTGGAGTTCTTCAAGGGCCTGCGCGACGTGCAGACGGGTCTGGCGCCGCTGGCCGACGTCGGCCTGGAATACGTGCGGCTGGGCCAGCCGGTGCCGACGCTGTCGGGCGGCGAGGCGCAGCGCCTGAAGCTGGCCGGCCACCTGGCCGAAGCCGCGCGCAGCGGCATCTCCACCGCCAAGGTCGCCAAGAAGGGCAGCCTGTTCCTGTTCGACGAACCCACCACCGGCCTGCACTTCGATGACGTCGCGCGCCTGATGCGCGCCTTCCGCAAGCTGCTGGCCGCGGGCCACACGCTGCTGGTCATCGAGCACAACCTGGACGTGATCCGCGCGGCCGACTGGCTGATCGACCTGGGCCCCGAAGGCGGCGACGCCGGCGGCCTGGTGATCGGCGTCGGCACGCCGCAGGACCTGATGGCCAACCCCGCCTCGCACACCGGCGCGGCGCTGCGCGACTACGAAGTCAGCATCCTGCCGGCCGACGTGGTGGTCAGCAGCGACATCGACGCGCAGGAAGCCGAGCAGGCCGGCTTGACGGCCCGCATCGCCGAGCCGACCGCCGCCTATGGCGCCGGCGAAGGCACGCCGCTGCAATCCGTCATGCGCAAGCGCCGCCAGGACAACATGGCGATCGAGATCCGCAATGCGCGCGAACACAACCTTAAGAACGTCAGCGTCGAGATCCCGCGCGACAAGTTCACCGTGATCACCGGCGTGTCCGGTTCGGGCAAATCGACCCTGGCTTTCGACATCCTGTTCAACGAAGGCCAGCGCCGCTATCTCGAATCGCTCAACGCCTACGCCCGCGCCATCGTGCAGCCGGCCGGCAAGCCGGATGTGGACGCCATCTTCGGCATCCCGCCGACCGTGGCCATCGAACAGCGCACCAGCCGCGGCGGCCGCAAGTCGACCGTGGCCACGATGACCGAGATCCACCATTTCCTGCGGCTGCTGTACGTGAAGCTGGGCACGCAGTACTGCCCGGACTGCAACGTCGCGGTGGAGCCGCAGAACACCGACCAGATCGTGGCGCGCCTGCTGCGCGAGCGCAAGGGCGAGCACATCGGCCTGCTGGCGCCGCTGGTCACCGCGCGCAAGGGCTACTACACCGACCTGGCCAAGTGGGCCGGCTCCAAGGGCCACACGCACCTGCGGGTCGACGGCGAATTCATCCCGGTGGCGCCGTGGCCGCGCCTGGACCGCTACAAGGAACACACCATCGAACTGCCGGTGGCCGACGTGGTGGTCGACCCGGCCAACGAGGCCGACCTGCGCGCCGCGGTCAAGAGCGCGCTGGAAAACGGCCAGGGCGTGATGTCGGTGGTGTGGCCGGTGGACAAGCTGCACGAGGCGCTGAACAGCGAACTGCAGCAGCAGCATTTCTCGGTCAAGCGCGCCTGCCCCTCGTGCGGCACCAGCTTCCCCGAGCCCGACCCGCGCCTGTTCTCGTACAACTCCAAGCATGGCTGGTGCACCGGCTGCTTCGGCACCGGCCTGCAACTGCAGGGCTTCGACGAAGAACAGACCGGCGAGGAAACCGCCTGGAACGCCTGGTACGAAGGCGAGGCCACGGTCTGCACGCAGTGCGACGGCCAGCGCCTGAACCGGGTCGCGCGCGCCGTGCGCTGGCGTGACAAGTCGATCGCCGAGCTGGCCTCGCTGCCGGTGTCGGACGCGCACACCTTCTTCACCGGACTGGTGGCGCGCGGCCGCGAAGGCGAGATCGCCCGCGACATCCTCACCGAGATCCGCGGGCGCCTGAACTTCATGCAGGAAGTCGGCCTGAACTACCTGGCGCTGGACCGCGCCGCGCCCACCCTGTCGGGCGGCGAGGCGCAGCGCATCCGGCTGGCGGCGCAGTTGGGTTCGAACCTGCAGGGCGTCTGCTACGTGCTGGACGAGCCCACCATCGGCCTGCACCCGCGCGACAACCGCATCCTGCTGGACGCGCTGGCGCGCCTGGAAGGCAACGGCAACACGCTGGTGGTGGTCGAGCATGACGACGACACCATCCGCCGCGCCTCGCACATCATCGACATCGGCCCCGGCGCCGGCATCCGCGGCGGCCGCGTGGTGGCGCAGGGCAGCGCGCAGGACCTGATCGACGCGCCCGAATCCGTCACCGGCCGCTACCTGGCCAAGCCCTTGCAGCACCCGCTGCAGGGCCGCCGCCCGGTCGAAGCCGACACTCCCATGATCGAGATCAAGGGCGCCCGCCTGCACAACCTGCGCAGCGTCGACGCCAAGATCCCGGTCGGCCGCCTGAGCGTGGTCACCGGCGTGTCCGGCTCCGGCAAATCGACCCTGGCGCGCGAAGTGCTGCTGGACAACCTGATGCAGGCCGTCTCGCAGGGCAAGGCGCCCGGCTGGGCCGGCTGCGAAAGCATCAAGGGCTGGGAAGCGATCGACCGCGTGCTGGAAGTCGACCAGACCCCGATCGGCAAGACGCCGCGCTCGTGCCCGGCCACCTACGTCGGTTTCTGGGACGACGTGCGCAAGCAGTTCGCCGACACGCGCGAAGCGCGCATGCGCGGCTGGACCTCGGCGCGCTTCTCGTTCAATACCGGCGACGGCCGCTGCCCGATCTGCGAAGGCCAGGGCATGCGCACCATCGAAATGAACTTCCTGCCCGACGTGAAGGTGCCGTGCGACGCCTGCAACGGCGCGCGCTTCAACAGCGACACGCTGAGCGTGCAGATGCGCGGCAAGAACGCCGGCGAACTGCTGGCCATGGAAGTCGATGACGCCATCGAGTACTTCGCCGCCCATCCCAAGATCCATCGCCCGCTGCAGCTGATGCAGGACGTCGGCCTGGGCTACCTGACGCTGGGGCAGCCGTCGCCCACGCTATCTGGCGGCGAGGCGCAGCGCATCAAGCTGGTGACCGAGCTGTCCAAGGCCCGCCTGACCGACGGCCTGATCAAGACCGGCCGCGCCTCGCGCATCCCGCACACGCTGTACGTGCTGGACGAGCCGACCGTGGGCCTGTCGATGGCCGACGTGGAAAAGCTGATCCACGTGCTGCACCGCCTGGTGGAAGCCGGCAATACGGTGGTGGTGATCGAGCATAATCTCGACGTCATCGCCGAGGCCGACTGGCTGCTGGACCTGGGCCCCGAGGGCGGCACCGGCGGCGGCAAGCTGGTGGCGCAGGGGTCGCCGGAACACGTCATGACCTTGCGCGACCACTCCCACACGGGCCGGGTGCTGACGGAGTTCCTGGCGCAACAGTAAAGAGAGTCATGCATTGTCGTTTTGAAGACCGGCTGGCCGGCCGCGCGCTGCGGCTGGACGGCTTCCTGGCCCGCATCGAGGCGCGCGCGGCGGCCGAGGTCGGCCCCGCGCTGGCCGCCATCGACGCGGCACGCCGGCGCGGACATTGGGTCGCGCTGCTGCTGGACTACGAGCTGGGAGAATGGCTGCTGCCCGAAGCCACCCGGCCCGCGCCCGCCGGTCCCTGGACGCCGCCGCATGATGACGGCCGGGCGCGCCTGACGGCATTGGTGTTCGAGCGCCAGATCGACGAAACGCCGTGGGACCCGCCGGCGGCCGACAGCCCCCCGGCCGCCCTCAGCATTCCCGCGCCGCGCATGACCGAGGCCGGCTACACGCGCCAGATCGAGGCCATCCGCGCGCTGATCGGCGCCGGCGAGCTGTACCAGGTCAACTACACCCAGCCGCTCGACGTGCAATACCAGGGCGACGCGGCCACGCTGTATCGCCGCATCGCCGCGCGCAATCCGGTGGCGCACGGCGCCTATATCGAGGACGGCGCGCGCACGGTGCTGTCGTTCTCGCCAGAGCTGTTCGTGACCCGCCGCGGCGCGCGACTGACCACCCGGCCGATGAAGGGCACCGCGCCGCGCCACCCCGATCCGGCCGAGGACCAGCGGCTGGGCCGGGCGCTGCTGGCCAGCGACAAGAACCGCGCCGAGAACCTGATGATCGTCGACCTGCTGCGCAACGACCTGGGCCGGCTGGCCGAGCCCGGCTCGGTCAAGGTCGAGGCGCTGTTCTCGCTGGAACGCTATCCCACGGTCTGGACCATGACCTCGACCGTGTCGGCGCAGGCGCCGCACGCCACGCTCGAGGACGTGCTGCGCGCGCTGTTCCCGTGCGGCTCCATCACCGGCGCGCCCAAGGTCGCCGCCATGCGCCGCATCCGGCAAATGGAGGCCGCGCCGCGCGGCCTGTATTGCGGCAGCATCGGCTGGCTGGCGCCGGACGGCGACTTCTCGCTCAACGTGGCGATCCGCACGCTGGTGCTGGACGCGGCCGGCCATGGCGTCTACAGCGTCGGCGGCGGCATCGTGCACGACTCCGATCCGGCCGAGGAATGGCAGGAATGCCACTGGAAGGCCCGCATCCTGCGCGCCTGAGTGCGCAATCCGCGTCCGCGGGGTAGGATAGATCCCGGCCCCGCCCTCCTTCGCCCGCCGTTTACCAGGAGCCCGCATGCAACCTGAACTGATCGAGACCATCCTGGTCGACGCCGAGCGCCGCGTGCCGCTGCTGGCGCGCCACCTGCATCGCCTGGAGCATTCCTGCAAGGCGCTGGGCTACACCTGGGGCGGCAACGCGGTGCAAAGCGACATCATGATCGCTTCGCTCAGCCTGAACACCCCCGGCGCGCACCGCCTGCGCCTGTTGGTGGCGCGCGACGGCAGCCGCCACATCCAGACCGCCATGCTGCCACCGTTGCCGGCGGTGCAGGAAATCATGCTGGCGCCCGAAGCGCTGCGCTCGTCCGAACCGCTGCTGCGCTACAAGACCACCTATCGGCCCTGGTACACCAAGACCATCGAGTGGCTGCCGGCCCATCCGCACATCTTCGACCTGGTCTACCTGAACGAACGCGGCGAGCTGTGCGAAGGCAGCCGCAGCAACGTCTACCTGCGCCTGGATGGCGACTGGTACACGCCGCCGGTCGACAGCGGCTGCCTGCCCGGCGTGCAGCGCGCCGAACTGCTGGACACCGGCAACGTCAGCGAACGCGTGCTGACCCTGGCCGACCTGCACGCCGCTGACGAAATCCGGCTGTCCAACGCCCTGCGCGGCTGGTTCACGGTCACGCTGCGCGAAACCTGAACCCCGGCGCGCCGGGCGGTGAGTACGCGCCCCCCTAATCCGCGAACTGCTCCACCACCACCTGCCGCAGCCACTGGTTGGCCGGCTCGCGATGGTTGCGGGCGTGCCAGAACACATTGATGACGGACTCCGGGATCTTCACCGGACAGGGCGCGGTGGCCAGGCCGAACGGCTTGCAGGCGCAATCGGCGAAGCGCCGCGGCACCACCGCGATCATGTCGGTGGCCTGCAGCACCGGCCCCACCGCCATGAAGTGCGGCACCGTCAGCCGCAGGCGCCGGCGGATGCCGGCCTGCTCGATCACCTGGTCCACCACCCCGTGGCCGGTGCCTTCGGAGACGATGGCGACATGCTCGGCGGCGCGGAACTGCCGCGCCGACACGCCGGTGCGCGCCAGCGGATGGTCCTCGCGGAAGATGCACACGTAGGGCTGGCGGAACAGCCGGCGCTGGAAGAAACCGTGTTTCAGGCCCGGCAAAAAGCCCATCGCCAGGTCGATGCGGCCGCGCTCCATCTCGTCCTTCACGTCGATCGAGGTAGTGCGCACGGTGCGGATGGTGACGCCGGGCGCGGCGTCGTCCAGCGCCCGCATCAGGCGCGGCAGGAAGTAGGTCTCGCCGACGTCGTTGACGCCGATGACGAAGGCGCGCTCGCTGCGCGCCGGATCGAAGCTGGCGCGCGCGTTGAGCGTGCCGTGCAGCGCCGCCAGCGCATCGGCGATCGGCTGCGCCAGCGCCTCGGCATAGGGCGTGGGCACCATGCCGCGCGAGGTGCGCAGAAACAGCTCGTCGCCCAGCAGTTTGCGCAACCGCCCCAGCGCGTTGCTGACCCCCGGCTGCGAAATGCCCAGGTTCTGCGCCACCGCCGACACCCGGCCGTGCTTGCACAGCTCGTTGAACACGACCAGCAGGTTCAGGTCCATGTCTTGCAGGTTCATGCTTGTCTCCACCAATATTTATTTTGGTGATTGTTGTCATCATCCAGATTCTATTTATTTATTTCACACCCTGGCCGATGATGCAACAAACGCCTGCGCCCAAGTCGCGCCGGCCCCGATGGATGAAGGAGACAACCATGCGCCATCCCCCCGTCACGCCCTGTAGGCGCGGCCGCCTCGCCGGAGGCCGCCGATGAACGCGCCCCTGGATACCGCGCCGGACACGATCGCCGGCGCCGCCGCCAACTCTGCCTGCCCCGCCAGCGCCGCCCGCGAACAGCCGCTGTCGTTCATGCCCCCCTGGCAGGGCAACGGCAGCCACCGCATTCCCTTCGGCGTCTACACCGACGCCGCCCTGCACCAGCGCGAGCTGGAGCGATTTTTCTATCGCGGCCACTGGAGCTACGTCGGCCTGGAAGCGGAAATCCCCAATCCCGGCGACTTCAAGCGCACCGCCGTGGGCGAGCGCTCCGTCATCCTGCTGCGCGACAACGACGGTCAGGTGCGCGTGGTGGAGAACGTCTGCGCCCATCGCGGCGTGCAGTTCTGCCGCGAACGTTCCGGCAACCGCAGCGAGTTCGTCTGCCCCTACCACCAGTGGAACTACGACCTGCAGGGCAACCTGATCGGCGTGCCGTTCCGCCGCGGCGTCAAGCAGGACGGCCGCGTCAATGGCGGCATGCCGCCCGATTTCAAGCCGGAAGATCACGGCCTGACCAAGCTGGCCGTGGCCTGCCGCAACGGCGTGGTGTTCGCCTCGTTCGATCACGACGTCGAGCCGCTGGAGGACTACCTGGGCCCGGATATCCTGCACTACTTCGACCGCGTCTTCGACGGCCGCCAACTGGTCATCCACGGCTACAGCCGCCAGCGCATCCCGGGCAACTGGAAGCTGATGCAGGAGAACATCAAGGACCCTTACCACCCCGGCCTGCTGCACACCTGGTTCGTCACCTTCGGCCTGTGGCGCGCCGACAACCGCTCCGAACTGAAGATGGACCGCCACTTCCGCCACGCAGCCATGATCTCGACCCGCGGCCAGGGCGGCAAGGGCAGCGTCACCAGCGGCGTGTCCAGCTTCAAGGAACAGATGACGCTGAACGACGACCGCTTCCTGGACATCGTGCCGGAACCCTGGTGGAACGGCCCCACCGCCGTGCTGATGACGCTGTTCCCCAGCGTCATCATCCAGCAGCAGGTCAACTCGCTGTCCACGCGCCACATCCAGCCGGTCGGCCACGACGCCTTCGACTTCGTCTGGACCCACTTCGGCTTCGCCGACGACACCCCCGAGATGACACAGCGCCGCCTGCGCCAGGCCAACCTGTTCGGCCCGGCCGGCTTCGTCTCGGCGGACGATGGCGAAGTGATCGAGTTCTCGCAATCCGGCTTCGCGCAGAAGCCCTGGCACCGCAGCGTGGCCGAATTGGGCGGCAAGACCGCCGAGAACACCGACCACATGGTGACCGAAACCCTGATCCGCGGCATGTACGCCTACTGGCGCCGCGTGATGGAAGCGGAGGCGTGAACATGCTGGACTTCCCCCTCTACTACCAGTTGACCCGGCTGTACGCCGACTACGCCGCCGCGCTCGACGCCGAACAGTGGGAGCAATGGCCCGACTTCTTCCTGGAGGACTGCGTCTACAAGGTGCTGCCGCGCGAGAACCACGAACGCGGCTATCCGCTGGCGACCATGTCGTTCGAGAGCCGCGCCATGCTCAAGGACCGCATCTACGGCGCCACCGACACCATCTTCCACGACCCCTACTACCAGCGTCACGTGGTCGGCGCCCCCCGCGTGCTGTCGGTGCGGGGCGACCGCATCGAATCGGAAGCCAACTACGCGGTGTTCCGCACCAAGCCGAACCAACTGACCACGGTCTACAACGTCGGCCGCTACCTGGACGTGATCCGGCGGACGCCCGACGGGCTGAAGTTCGAGTCGCGCCTGTGCATCTTCGACAGCGAGCTGATCCCGAATTCGCTGATCTACCCCATCTGACCAGGACACCAAGACATGAGTACGAACTGGATCAAGGCCATCGCGCTGGCCGACGTGCCGGACGAAGACGTGATCGCCGTGCAGGCGGGCGGCCGCGAGATCGCGCTGTACGGCGTGGAAGGCAACGTCTACGCCACCGACAACCTCTGTACGCACGGCAATGCGCGCCTGTGCGACGGCTTCCTGACGGGCCACGAGATCGAGTGCCCGCTGCACCAGGGCCGCTTCGACGTGCGCGACGGCCGCGCGCTCTGTTCGCCGCTACGCGACAACCTGGCGACCTACCCGGTCAGGATCGAGGACGGCGTGGTGTTCGTGGCGCTGTGACCCGGGCGCGGCGGCGTTCCGTGACGGGCCGTCGCCGCCCAGCTAGCCTTGCAACGCCAGCCGCAAGGCCTCGTTGGCGGCCGCCATGCCCATGGCGGCGGTCACGGTGACCACCGAGCCATAGCCGGCGCAGGACAACCCCTGCGGCGCCACGGCCTGCGCCGAGGCGCCCATATCGTCCTCGGCCTCGGCCTGCCGCGTCCATTCATCGGGCAGGATGGCGGGCTGATCGAACCACAGGGCATGAATCCCCATCTTCGGCACGCGCTTGAGCGCCTTGCCGTTCTTGTCCGCCGCCCGCGGAAACCCATGCTCGCGCCGCAGCTTGTTGCGCAGCTTGGACAGCAAGGCGTCATTGACCGCGGCCGACAGGTCGCCGGCGCGCAACGCCAGCGGATCGGTCTTGCCGCCGGCGCCGCCGCACAGCAGCATCGGAATCCCCAGCGCCCGCGCATGCAGGATCATGGCGATCTTGGCGGCGGCCTGGTCGGTGCAGTCGATGATGGCGCTATAGGGGCCGGGCAGCACTTGCGCGACGTTTTCCGGAGAAACGAAATCGTCCACACGGGTCAGGCGACATTCGGGATTGATGGCCAGGACGCGTTCGGCCATGGCATCCACCTTGGATTGCCCCAGGGTCTGCGTCAAGGCGTGGATCTGCCGGTTGACGTTGGATTCGGCGATGTGGTCCAGGTCGATCAGCGTCAGGGCGCCGACCCCGCAGCGGGCCAGCGCTTCGACCGTCCACGAGCCTACGCCACCCAGGCCGGCGACGGCGATGTGGGCGTTCTGGAGGCGGGCGGGAGCCTCGGGGCCGTAGAGGCGGGACAGGCTGCCGAAGCGGCGGGCGATGTCAGCTTTTTCTTCTGGGGCGGTCATGGGGGGTATTTTATATGGGCGCGCGTCGGGCGATCCCCCCGGGTCCTTTCACGGCGAAGGTTGCCATTCATCCCGGACATAACCCGGTGAAAGGCCCGTCACGACCACCCCGTCCGGCGTGGCAGGCCCGGCCGAGACCACGATCGACCGCTCGGTGGAGCTTGCCGATTCACGAAACCGGACAAGGCTCTTTCCCGCGTCAGTACGAATCACCGTGGCCGGCACCACCATCGCCTGCTCATCATGAAATATCACGATCGAGGCGCTCGCCGTCATTCCCAGCCGCACCACCGCCTGTTGCGCCGCCGTCAGCGGCGGCAATGCAATCACTACCCGATACATCGTGCCCGCCTGCGAGTCTCCCTCGAGTCCCTGCACCCCGATCGATTCCAATTCGCCGGAAAGCGCCAGGTCCCTGAATCCTTCGCCACGTATTTCCACCGGCTGGCCTGGACGCAGCCGATTCAGATCCGTCTCGTCGACCTTGGCCACGACATGGACCCGCGCGACGTTGGCAATGGCCAACAGCCCCTGGCCCTGCCCAACCTTGGCGCCCGCCAACAATGGCTCTCCGGCGGCGTCCCGCCTGCCATCGCCGTTGCCCGGGACCCGGATCACGACACCCGAAAACGGCGCCACCACCACGCCGGAGGCCTCATCGGCCAGCGCATTGAGCCGGGCCGTGGCATTGGCCACCTCCATTTCCGCGAGTTGCCGCGCTTGCCCCTTGCCGCGCTCCCGGGCGTCGGCGAGTTCCGCCTCTGCCGAGGCCACCGACAGGGATTGCATCTTTTCCTGCTGGATCAACGCATCCAGCTCCATGCGGGGCACGATTCCGCGCTCATAGAGCTGCCTGGTCTCAACCAGCTTCTGATGCGTGTCGCTCAGACTGAGACGCGCGCTCGACAGGGTTTGACGAGCGCGGGCGACGTCAGGGCCAGACTCCCAGTGGTCGATGTCGCTCAGGAGCTTGCGCGCCTTGATCTGTTCGCTCAGCGCCTGGCGTCGCTGTATGTCGAGTTCGGTCACATCCATCTCGAGCAGGCGCTGGCCCGCCTCCACCCGCTGCCCTTCCGACACCTCAAGCGACTTGATATTGCCATCGAAGGGCGCTGTGATTGTGACGATCTGCTCCGGAACGATCTTTCCCGCCACGCCCAGACGAATCTCGACCGGCCGTGGCGAAACCAATGTCCAGGGCGAGGGTTTATCTTGCGCCCTGCCGCCAGGCGGTCGATGCCATGCAAAGGCGATCGCCGCGACGGCAAGCAGGGCCACGCCCGCCGCCATCAGGCCGGATTTATAGGCAGAGAGCTTAGTCATTCAGCGAGATACCCCAACTTTGCAATGTCATGCCAAGCTTCAGGTCCAACTGCGCCTGTGCATCCAGATAGCCGATCAAGGCATTGAGTCGGGCGTTCTCCGCCCCGCGTAGATCGGTTTCAAAGGCCAGCACCTGAAAATTGCTCGATCGTCCTGCCTGCAGTTTCTGGCGTTCGATCTCGAGCTTCTTGCGTGAAAGATCGCGAACGCGCCCCGCGATTTCGTACTGGCGCCATCGAGAGGCCAGTTCCCGCACCGCGTTATTCACGTCCAGCGCCAACTGCTGTTCGGCGTCTTCGAGCAGCAGCGCCTGGTTGTCCGCGTCGGCTTTTGCATGGACGGCAGCCTGTCGCGCGCTCAGGTCCCCGATCGGTATCTGGACCTGGACACCCACATACCCGTCCCAATGGCGATCGGACACCGCCTCCGAATGGCTCGATCGCCTTGTCCGCCCTTGGCTGGCGCCGCCCATCAGGGAAACATCCCACAGGCGGTTGTCGCGCGCGACCGCAAGATTGATATCGGCCTGTTCCCGGGCGATCACCTGCTGCAAATACCGCGGTTGGTGCGTCAACGCGATGCGCTGGGCATCCTGCACGCTGAGCGTCGAGGGCATTTTCCCGGGCCTGTCGCTGGCCCGGATCCGGCTGCGCAGATCCAGGGCCAGCAGTTGCAGCAACATCAATCGGCTGGCGTTGAGATCGTTATCGGCATTCTCGACATTGAACTCCTGGGCGGCCACATCGGCCTCCGTCTGCACCAGGTCGACCCGCGCCATGCGTCCGGCTGCGATCAGCGCCTGGTTGATCTCCAGAAGCGCTTGGGAACGCTGCAATGCCGCCTTGGCAATGGTGACTTGCTCCTGCGCCCGCATCAATTGCCAGTAGGCCTGGACGATCTGCGTAACGGTCTGGGAAACCGAATCCTGCAAAGTCAGCCGATTGCTTTGCTCGATCAAGCGCGCCATGCGCAAGGGCGCGGTTGCCACCTCGCGGCCCGCGCCGCGCAGCAAGGGTTGGATGATCGCGAGCGTGACGCCGTCGTCGCGGAACCCTCCCGCCCGGTTGGCCTTGCTCAATTGGCTGGTCCAACCCAGGCTGAAACGCGTGCCGAATTCGCCTACCATCGTCGCCGCGGGCGAAAGCACCCCCTGCCGCGAACGATCGTCCTGATTGCGGTTGCCGGTGATCTGCCCGGTAACGAGAAGCTTGGGCGAAAAGAAATCCTCGGCCACGCGCAGGTCGAACTTCTGCGCCACGCGGGTCAGGTAGGCGCTGCGTATGCCGCGATTGGCGCGCAAGCCGAGAAAGACGGCATCGGTCAAGGTCAGATCGACGACGCCTTCGCCCAACACGGCCGGCGCCTGATACCGCATGGCCGGGCGAGACGGCAACGGCTCATCACCCGCGCGTGCCACGGGTGACAGCGCCGCCAACCCAAGCGCCACGATGAGCATCCGCGCCGCACTACGCATCGCGCAAGGCCTGGACAGGCTCCAGCCGCGAAGCCGCGACGGCCGGATACCAACCGAAGAACAACCCCGTCAGCAGCGCCGTGCCCATCCCCAAGGGCAAGGATGCGGGCGCCAGCACGAAATCCCAACCGGAGTAGCGCGCAAAAGCGTAGGCCGCGCCAACGCCGAACACTGCGCCCAGCGCCGCGCCCACAATGGCCAACAGACCCGCCTCGGCGAGGAACAACAGGCGGATGTCGCGCCGGGTCGCCCCGAGCGCCAAGCGAACGCCGATCTCGCGCCGCCTTTCGGAAACACTCATCAGCATCACGTTCATCACGCCCACGCCGCCCACCAGCAATGAGATCGCGCCCAGTCCCGCGAGCAGATATGAAAAGGTTCGGGACTGACGCTCGAGACCATCAATCAACTGCCGGGGAATATCCACCTGGACCTCCCTGCCGGGCACCTGCGTGCCGACATACCCGCGCAGCGCGCTGGCCGTTTCCACAAGGTCGGCCATAGGCGTCGCCCTGACCAGGATGGCGCCGAGTTCAGGCTTGGGAAACAATCGGTGCAGCCCTTCAATGGGAACGATCACCGATCGGTCCGCATCGACCGGAATCAGCGGATTCCCCTTCATGCTGCGCGTGACGCCGATGACCTGATAGAAGTAGCCGCCAATTTGCAGCGAGGCACCCAGGGCGAGCGGATGCGCCGGACTGCCCAGTTCACGCGCGATTTCCGCACCGACGACGGCAAATGTGGCATGACGATCGAACGGCGACAGGAAACGGCCGCGCTCCATGCGCAGATTCATCGCGGCGGCAAGATCCGGCGTCGTGCCTACGATCCTGGGAACCATCGTACGTCCCGGGAAACGCAGCGGCACGTTGTAGACCGACAGGGGCGCCGCATGGCGGATGCCCGGCACGGCTTGCGCCAACGCGCCGGCATCCAACGCGCGGGGCAGCGCGCGCGGCTTGGCGCCCGTCACCGGGAAAGTCACCACCAGGACGTCCGTACCCATGTCCTTGAACATGCGCATCACCTGTTCGGCGGCGCTATGCCCGATGTTCAGGAGCGCGATGATGGCGGTGCTGCCGACCATGATGCCGAGCAAAGCCAACAAGGCCCTGCGACCCATTTGGCGCAGGCTGTCAGCCGCTTGCAGCGCAGTTTGCGTCAGCGATAGACCGCGCATGCACCGGAACACCGGAAATCAACGCCTTTCGTCGCAGTGGCAGGGTTCATGCAGTACACCGTCGCGCATATGAATCTGGCGCGAGAAGCGGCCAGCCAGGTTGGCATCATGCGTCACCATCACGATCGTGACCGCCCGCTCGCGGTTCAGCCCCATGAGCAAGGCCATGATGCTCTCGGCTGAAGCCTGATCCAGATTACCGGTCGGTTCGTCCGCAAGAATGACGGAGGGATTGCCGACCAAGGCGCGGGCAATGGCGACCCGCTGGCGCTGCCCGCCGGAGAGATCGGCAGGGAGATGCCCGCCGCGATCGGCCAATCCAACTTGACGAAGCCAATCCATGGCCGTGGCCCGCGCCTGGGCTCGCGGGATACCACGATAGAACAGTGGCAAGGCAACGTTATCGAGGGCGTTCATACGGGGCAACAGGTTGAAGGACTGAAAAACAAACCCGATCTCTCGATTGCGAACCCAGGCGCGGGCGTTCTCGTCCATAGCCAGCATGTCGCTTCCGCGAAACAGGAACTGGCCGGCCGACGGCCGGTCGAGCAAGCCCAGGATATTGAGCAAGGTGCTCTTGCCGGAACCGGACGCCCCAAGCAGCGCGCAGGTTTCGCCGGGGTGGAGCTCAAGTGTCACATCGCGCAGCACGCTTACTGATTGGCTGCCTTTGCGATAAGCATGGCGGACACGTGTGATTTGAATGAGCGGATGGCCCCACGAATCTGCAATCCACATCAGTCACAAGGTCCAGAATCGACTTATATCTCTTTATAGCGACTTATCGTCAAATTGAAGATAAGTCGCTATCCATTACAACTCTCTTAGTCGTTGTAATAAACCACCATCGTGGCAAGAATATAACGAGGATATGGCCCGACACCTGTCCCGGTATACGTTACAGAAAACGGCTTATCAGCAGAATTTCCGTCAAAATAATGGGATATCTGCCCACTCGAGGATAACGAGGCGCAACTGACCCCACCGTTATAGCAAACCAGCGCCGACACATTTGCCTGTGAGCTATCCTGAATTTGAATTTGAACGCCTTTAATTTTCTTTCCTACTGGTGAGACAAGAAAATTGCTAGGTTGATAAACAACAGTAGCGGTGCCTCCTCTTCGTGACACATAGTCGCCACTTTTATAAGTGGACCACACATAATCACCGGCAAACGCACTACCGGAGAACAACAGCGAAGCAACAACCAAAAAACGCAGCAACTTATTTTTCATTAGATTTCTCCACAAAATACAGACAGCACATCAATCATTGACTGATGCCGGACTCACCCGCGGGATGGCTTCTACCGCTATCGCCTTATCAACGCACAAGGTGAACAGATTGGATAAACCTGTCCTTCAATTGGAGCGCATAAAGAACATCGCATATTTCTATTTTTGGAACACTAGTGACCAAATAGGTCAGACCACAGAGACATCGACCAAATCATTACCAGCAGCTTTTCAGCACATAAAAAAATCGCCATCAACGCACTTTGTCTAAAAAAACGCCCGACGATATTAATCGGGCACCATATCTTCCATGAGAATTACAGCAGAACAAATCCAGAGACAACAATCTACATTCAAAGACCAGATATCAACGTCGGCTTTTGATTCACACTACGATAGAGCAAATCCATCAGGATATATTGCCTATGCCTTTCCATATCATGCGCCATCTGTAGCAACATTCTGCGTGAAAACCCATCCTTAGCCTGCATCAGGGCCCCGTCCTTTGATTCGCCTGGCGGGTCATATTTGAAGGAGAAAGAACCGCCGCCCCCCTCGAACGGATCGCCATGTCCTCCCCATTGAGGCATAGACTCCACCTTCTCTCGAAACTTGACACTGAATCCGAATTTGTATGCGAAATCATCCGGCTGGGACAGAATCAATCTTCCTATTTTTTTATAGATATCCATCGCTGAGCTGCCTTTACTCATCTCGACTGCATACATCGATTTCAGGTCAGCAACAAATGCATTGGATTGTTTTTTATCTATCATCTCACTTTCAGGAGTAACCGGAATTCTAGTTGTTGCATAATATAAATCTCCTCCGTTAATATAATCAGAACAATCAAATCCAGGAGAATAATCATTAAAAACCCAGGTTTTTAGTTGTTCATACTGTTCGGCCTCTGTATATTGATTGGCAAAACGAGCCAACCAATCAGGTGTCCAGCACACCAACAAGCTCAGGTCTGCATCCGCGTCGTCAGCCTCCTGGCTTGACAGCGCCACCGCCTTATCAGACAGGGTCACGGCCTTCGATGCGGGGGAGCTTTCGATATATTTTTGCTTCGCAGAACCCATGACTTCGGTAAAGCGGGCCTCCCCATTCGCGTCCGTAGTGAACCGCGTCGACGAATAGTTGAAACCGAGCGGGCCGCTCGGACCTGACAGCGTTGAATTGGATACTTGCACAAGCAGCTCCTGATTGATTCAAGCAATTGACACCCCTGACTTCTTTTCCAAAAGCGCCACAAAGACAGGGAATTGGATCTTTCAATCTAGAACGGCGAGTGGCCCATGACGTTGCCTTATGAGAAACGCGCCAGACCGAAAAGGTAACGTACGGGCAACCCACCCGAAGGCGGTACCCACCGCGCAGATAGGCAGCAATTCGCCCCGCAATGGCTAGTTCAACCTGATGAAGTTTTTCTGTTGCCGGGAGTTGCCCCCCTAGCGGGGTTCCCCAGGTAGGAACCGGTCCGCCGAAAGCCACTCGAGCAAGCCCAGGAGGTTGAGCAACGTGCTCTCGCCGGAACCGGAAGCCCCGAGCATCGCGCATGTTTTACCGGAATGGACCTCGAATGCCACGTCACGCAGCACGGGTATGGACTGGCTGTCCATGCGATAGGTATGGCCGACACGTGTGATTTGAATGAGCGGAAGGCCCGGAGTGTCAGTAATTCGCATCGATCACATAGTCCGAAATCGACGCGAATAGCTTCGACAACAACTCAACGCCAGATCTACGAGTCGCCACTCAAGGAGTTAGTTAATCGCCGTAATAGACCACCATCGTGGCGATAACGTAGCGTGGATACGGACCAAGACCAGTACCGGTATACCTTACCGTGAACGGCTTATCGGCCGGCCTGCCATTAAACATTTTATAGATTTGTCCACTGTAGGTTATGGGATAGCAATCGATCGGGCCGTTATAGCAAACCTCCATTGATACGTTTGCCTGGGAACTATCTTGAAGCTGAACTTGCACACCAGTGACGGTTTTCCCCAGTGGCGAGACAAGAAAATTGCTGGGTTGATACACAACCGTGGCGGTTCCCCCTCTTCTCGACACATAGTCACCACTCTTATAGGTGGACCACACATAATCACCGGCAAACGCGCTGCCGGAGAACAAAAGCGAAGCAACAACCGAAACATGCAACAATCGATTTTTCATGAAATCTCTCCATGGGGTACGTTGACTATGCATCAATCATCGACTGATGCCGAACTCACCCTTGGGATGACTTATGCTTCAAAAACTTGGTCAACATGCAGGGTGAAGCAGGTTGACGACCTGCCACCTCAATTTGAACGCAGCCATGAACTCGCATATTGCTATTTTTGGAACACGCGTGACCTTATAAATCAGGCAAAACCGGCCAGATTACGAAATAAAAATGCCCGATGAAAATCATCAAGCACCACTTCTGCCAAGAATTTTTTCAAAAAACAGCCCGGGCACAGGACTTTTAAATTTACAACCTACACTCGGTGACTGGATGCAGATTTAGACCTAAAGCCTGCTTTCCCATGAAGCAGGTCCATTAATATCTGTTGCCGCTGCCGCTCTAGATCACTCGCTTTTTGCAATACGGAATTATGCGCAAGACTAGTCTTCGCTTTCACCAATGCGTCAACCTTTGACTCATTCGAGAGTGGCATACTAGATGAGGAATGATCGACATGCCTGCCAAACTGGCTATTATGCGCACTGTTATAAGCCGCGGTAAGAGCATCCATTCTTTCGCGATATTTGACACTAATTCCAAATTTATAGGCAAAATCATCCGGCTGCGCCAAAATCAGCTTCCCGATCTTCTTGTAGATATCCATAGCCGAGCTCCCCTTACTCATTTCGGTGACATACAAGGCTTCCTGTTGAGCTGCAAATGTATCGTGCTGCCGCTTTAACGCGGCCTCCCTTTCGGGCGTGACCAGAATTCTCGTGGTCCCATAATATATGGGACCGCCCTCCGACGTGAGTTCGCTGCAATCGTGCCCTGGCGTGTATGCGCTATTGAAAACCATAATCTCGAGCTTCTGATACCGTTCGGCCTCTGTATAGTTATTTGCGAAACGCGCCAGAGCTTCCGGTGTCCAGCACGCCAACAAGCTGAGATCTGCATCCTCATCTTCGGTCTCCTGGCCTGACAGCGCCACCGCCTTATCAGACAGGGTCACGGCCTTCGATGCGGGGGGGCTTTCGATATATTTTTGCTTCGCAGAACCCATGACTTCGGTGAAGCGGGCCTCCCCATTCGCGTCGGTGGTGAACCGCGTCGACGAATAGTTGAAACCGAGCGGGCCGCTCGGACCTGACAGCGTTGAATTGGATACTTGCACAAGCAGCTCCTGATTGATTCCAGCAATTGACGCCCCTGACTTCTTTTCCAAAAGCGCTACAAAGGCAGGGAATTGGATCTTTCAATCTAGAACGGCGAAAGGCCTATCACGTTGCCTTATGGGCAACGTGATAGGCCCAAAAGGTAACGTGTGGATGTGATCGAGCCAGGCTCACGCACCGATAGTGGCCGTTTACCGCGCGCGGGAAGGTGGAGAGGTGTCTTCGCGCATGGCAATCACCCGCTCAACGAAGCGCGTCACGTTCTGGCGTGCGACGCGGGTTGAGCGCAGGAGCCAGGTCGTCAACGCCGCCGGCTCGGCCAGCGGACGGCTGAGGATGCCGAGTTCCCAGCTTGAAAGGGCCTGGGAAGCGCCCACCAGTGCGAGGCCGACGCCAGCGGCCACCATCGAAAGCATGAGATAGGTCGATTGCACCTGCGCCGCCACGAGAGGTTGGGCCGAACCCTTACTGATCAAGCGGTCGATTTGCCGGCGGCATCCCTCGCAATACTTCGGATCGCCAAGCACCAGGGGATGCCTGAGAACCGCGCTCAATGGAATCACTTCCATCGCCAGCAGCGGGTGGCCGGTGGGGAGAATCACATGGATCGGGTCTTGCCAGGCTCGTTCAGCCACGATGCCGCGGCCCACGTGGTCGGATGGAGCGAAACCCAGGTCGTAAAGGCCTTGGTCCAGGCCTGCGAGTTGCTGGGCGAACGGCACCTCCGAAAAATGGATGACCACGCGCGGCTCGTCCGCGCGGCAACCGGCCATCAACGCGGCCAATCGCGTCGGGTTCATTCCTTCTGACAGGGCAATATGTAGCGCGCCGCGATTGCCAACGGCCACGCCTAGGACGCTGTCGCGCGCCTGACCGATTGCGCTGAATATGGCCGGAATGTGCTCCCGTAGCGCTTCCCCCTCCGGCGTGAGCAGGGTGCCCCGGTTGGACCGCACAAAAAGAGACACCCCCAAGGTGGTTTCCAGCGATTGAATCGCCCGAGACAACGGCGAGATTTCAATATGCAGCCGTTCGGCGGCGCGGCGATAGTTCAACTCGTCGGCCAACACAGCGAAGTACTTCAGCAGTCGCAAGTTCATTCTGAGTATTTCGGTGACGGTGATCGTACGTTGCGGTGAACGTGATCAGTCTGGCGGGGTATTGCGCGGTCAATCGATTGTAGCGACGGCCTTCATGATTCAGCGTCGGCTGACGCTGCTTTCCGTCTTCTATTGCATCAGGTGAAACCGTCCGAATCTGACGGCATAGGCGACGATTCGGGAACAGGCCGAAGCGCTGCGGGTCAGCTTGCGAACTGCCCGAGCCAATATCGAAGTTGACGCGGCCAGGAGGATCGGACGCGATCGGATTTCAGCGCTGGCGCCGGCGATATCGCGCGCCGACGCCGGGGCTTTTTTCAACGCGCTATGGGCGCGATCCGCTCATCGGCCGTCCACCGCGCCAGCACCGGCCATGACGACGGCATCGTCCCCTCCCAGCGCCTGATAGACCTTCACCTGATTCACCAACCGATTCAGGGCATTCTCGTCCCGCGCGATCTCGGCTGCGCGCCGCTTCTCTTGCGCGTCCAGCCAGAACCGCAACGAGACCGAACCGGCTCGGTAGCGCACCTCGTACAGGCGCTCCGCCTCGCGCGCCGCCTTCAGCGACGCGTCCAACTGCTCAGCCTGCAGGCGCAACTGCGTCCGGTTCGACAACGCGTTTTCCACATCCGCCATGGCTTGGTACAGCGCCTGGCGGAAGCTCACCACCCGTTCGTCGAAATCCGCGCGCGAGACCTTCAGGTTCAGGTTCAGGCGGTTGAATTGCAGGAACGGCAGCGTCAGCGCCCCCGTCAGCGTGCCCACGGGGTTCTGCAGCACATTCGACAGCGTCGGGCTGGAGCTGCCCAGCGCGCCGGTCAGGGTCAGCGTCGGGTAGAAACTGGCGCGGGCCGCGTCGATGTTCGACAGCGACTCCCGCAGGCGCAGTTCGGCGGCGCGCAGGTCGGGACGGCGGCCCAGCAGTTCGGCCGGCACGCCTTCGCGCGCCTGCGGCAGCGGGTACTGCGGCAGGCGTTGCGGGTCGGCCATGGTGCGGTCGGGCGGACCGTCGAACAGGATCGCCAGCGCGTTCACGTATTCCACCCGTTGCTGCACCAGCAGCGCGTGCGCCGCCTGCTGGCTGGCCACGGTCTGTTCGGCCTCGGCCACTTCCAGCGCCGAGGCGCCGCCGGCGGCGTATTGCGCGCGCACCAGTTCCTGCGTCTTGCGGGCGTAGGCGATGCTCTCCAGGCTGCTGGCGATGCGCTGGTTGATGAAGGCGGTCTGCCAATACAGCGTGGCGGTGGTGCCCACCAGCGACAGCGCGGAGCTTTGGCGGTCCTGCTCGCTGGCGAGCGCTTCCCACTCGGCGGCGTCGAGCTGGCGCGACAGCTTGCCCCACAGGTCGACCTCGTAGCCGATCGACAGTTCGGCGCTGTTGGTGCGCGTGATTTCGCGTTCGCCGCGCAGGTTGCGCGCGCGCGTCACGTTGCCGGTGCCGGACAGTTGCGGGATAAGTTGGTCCTGTGCCAGTCCGGCCTGCAATTGCGCGCGGCGCACGCGGATGGCGGCGGCGGCCAGGTCGTTGTTGCGCGCCAGCGCGCCATCGACCAGGCCGTCCAGCACCGGGTCGTTGAAATTGCGCCACCAGGCGCCTCCAGCGGCCAGCGCGTTGGCCGGCGCGTCGGCGCCCGTGCCGTGGAGCCAGGCGGCCGGCGACTGCGTCCGCGGCGTTTCGTATTCGCTCTTGAGCAGGCCGCCGCAGCCGGCCAGGGCCAGCACCAGAGCCAGGGCGGCGGGTTTGCGGATCAGGGAAACAGCTTTCATCGTTCTCATTCCCGGGCCAGGGCCTCGACGGGATCCAGGCGCGCCGCGTTGCGCGCCGGGAGATAACCAAACAGCACACCGATCAGGGTCGAGCAGGTGAATGCCGCCACCATCGACGCGGTGGAATAGATCATGCGGAAGGACCCGCCGGTCGCTTTCGAGACCAGCACGCCCAGGCCCAGCGACAGCGCGATACCCACGGCGCCGCCGATCAGGCAGACCAGCACGGCTTCGATCAGGAACTGCTGCATGATGTCGCTGCGCCGCGCGCCCACCGCCATGCGCACGCCAATCTCGCGGGTGCGCTCGGTCACGGATACCAGCATGATGTTCATGACGCCGATACCGCCCACCATCAGCGAGATCAGCGCGATCAGCGATACCAGCAGCGTCATGGTGGCCGTGGTGCGCTCGATGGTCTTGCGGATGGCGTCGGTGTTGAACACGAAGAAATCCTTCACCACGTGGCGCCGCAGCAGCACCTTGGTGATGGCCTGCTCGGCCGCCGCCGGCGGCGCGGCGTCGTTGACGCGCACGGTGATGCTTTTGAGGTGCTGCTGCCCCAGCACGCGCGACAGCGCCGTGGTGTAGGGAATCCACACGTTCAAGGTCTCGTTGTTGCCGAACACCGTGTCGTTCTTCTTGGTGACGCCGATCACCCGCGCCGGCATCGACCCCAGGAACACCACCTGACCGATCGGGTCGGTGTGCGAACCGAACAGGGTCTTGCGGGTGCTCTCGTCGATCACCACTTCCTGGGCGCGCCGCGCCACGCTGGTGGCGTCGAAGAACTTGCCCTGCGCCAGCTTGACGGCGCGCACCCGGAAATACTGCTCGCCCACGCCCTGGATCGAGCCATTCACCGCCACGTTGCGATAGCGCAGCGTGTTGCTGGTGGAGACCTCGGGCGTGACGCTGTCCACGTAGGACTCGCGTGACAGGGCCTCGGCATCGGCCGGCACCAGGGTGCGGATGGTCAGGGCCTTTTCGTCGCCGAAGTCCTTGCCGGGAAACACTTCGACGGTATTGGTGCCGATCTCACTGATGTCTTCCAGGATCTTCTGGCGCGAACCCTCGCCCAGCGCCACCACCGACACCACCGCGGCGATGCCGATGATGATGCCCAGCATGGTCAGCGAGGTGCGCAGGCGGTGCGCGTTCATGGCCAGCAGCGCCATGCGCAGCGCTTCGCCGCAGCGGTCCAGGTAGGCCTGCCAGGCCGGCCGCGGCGGCAGCGGCGCCGCCTCCTCGCGCTTGACCTCGATGCGCGGGACGTCGGGATTGCGCCGGTCCGAGACGATCTCGCCGTCGCTGATCTCGATGATGCGCTGCGCGTGCCGCGCCACGTTCATGTCGTGGGTGACCAGGATGATGGTGTGGCCGGCGGCGTTCAGTTCCTCCAGGATGCGCAGCACTTCCTGGCCGGTGTGCGTGTCCAGCGCGCCGGTCGGCTCGTCGGCCAGGATGATGTCGCCGCCATTCATCAGCGCGCGCGCGATGCTCACACGCTGCTGCTGGCCGCCGGACAACTGGCCAGGCCGGTGGCCGGTGCGTTCGCCGAGCCCCAGGCGCTCGAGCAGGTCGGCGGCGCGTTCCAGCCGGGCCTCGCGGCGCTTGCCGGCGTAGACGGCCGGCACCTCGACGTTGCCCTGCGCCGTCAGGTCGGACAGCAGGTGGTAGCGCTGGAAGATGAAGCCGAAATGCTCGCGGCGCAGCTCGGCCAGCTCGTCCGGATCCAGTTCGCCCGTGCTGCGGCCGCTGACGCGGTAGTCGCCGCTGGTGGCGCGGTCCAGGCAGCCCAGGATGTTCATCAGGGTCGACTTGCCCGAACCGGACGCGCCGACGATGGCCACCATTTCCCCGGCCTCGATGGTCAGGTTGATGTCCTTGAGAACGGCGATGGTCTGCTCGCCCGCGGGGAATTCGCGCCGGACCCCGGACAGCGAAATCAACGGTTCGGCCATGTCAGCGTCCCGCCGCGGCGGCCACCGGCGCGGCGTCGGCCGACACCACGCGCTCGCCCACCTCCAGGCCTTCCAGCACCTGCGCCTGCACGTTGTTATTCATGCCGATCCTGACCTGGCGGGTCTCGGTCTGGTTGTTCTTGCCAACCACGCGGACCTCATAGCGGCCGTCCTGGCCGCGCTTGCCCAGGGCCGAGGCCGGCACCACCACGGCGTCGCGGGCCTCGCCCAGCACGATGGAAACCTGCGCGGTCATGGAAATGCGCAGCTTCTCGTCCGGGTTGGGCACGTCGAACAGACCGTTGTAGTAGACGGCCGCGCTGGTGGAGGTGGAGCTGGAAGAGGTCAGCGACGCGGTGGCATCGTCCTTCTGGATCGAATCCGGCGCCGGCTCCACCGCGCGCAGCGTGGCGTGGTAACGCTGGTCCGGCTCGCCCAGGATGGTGAAATAGACCGGCAGGCCCGGCTTGACGCGGGTCACGTCGGCCTCCGAGATCTGCGCCTTGATGGTCATGGTGGCCACCTGGGCCACCTTGATGATGGTGGGCGCGCTCTGGATCGCGTTGACGGTCTGGCCTTCCTTGGTGACCACCGCCACCACCACGCCGTCGATGGGCGACACGATGCGGGTGTAGCCCAGGTTGACCTTGGCCTTGTCGACCTCGATCTCGGCCTGGACGATCTGGGCGTCGAGCGCGGCGATCTCCGCCCGCGTCACGCTCAGCGTGGCCTCGGCAGATTCATACGCCTCGCGTGAACTGGCGTCGGCCGCCAGCATCTGGCGCTGGCGGCGAAACGCCAGCTCGGCCTGCTTCAGGGTGGCGACCTTGGCGGCGCGCTCGGCGCGGCGCGTCTGCAGCGCGGCCTGTGTATTGCGCAATTCATTCTGCTGGGTCAGGTCGTCGATCTCGGCGACCAACTGGCCTCGGGTCACCCGATCGCCCAGCGCCACCTTGAGCGACTTCAACTGGCCGGTGGCTTGCGCGCCGACGCTGACACGCTCGATGGCATCCATGGTGCCGCTGGCCAGCACACTGTCTTCGAGGTTGCCGCGGACGACCTCGGCCACGGCGAAAGTAGGCGGCGGCGGCGACGAGAAGAAGGCGGCGCGGACGCCAAAGGCGATGATCAGGAGAACGACGGCGATCAGGACGTAACGCTGGACTTTGCTACGAGGCTTTTTCATTGAACCAGTTCGGAGGAGGCGGCGGAGGCATCGTCCACCACTCGAATAACTCGATACGGATCGGGCCGGCTGTGCGTACCCATACTGCCCGCTCATCCTAAACGGGGGGCTGCGTCAAAGCATGGCCAATCTGTGGCGAAAGGGTGAAAAACGGTAAAGGCCCCGGCATGGGGTCCGGGGCGGGCAAAATTGTTCCGTTGCACGAACGATACATCTGTTGCGGCGCATTAGCGTTTCCATTCTATGGAACCGTGCCGCCAACATGGTGCCATCTTGCCGCATCCCTATCCCAGATGGGCCATAGATGGCGCCTATCTTGTCGCCACTGGCGATCGCGAAATGCGGCGACGCAAAAAAACCACGCCTCGACATAGGGCGACGATAGGGACAGAATGAATGCAGTTAAGCCGTATCCGTGTCCAATCCGCCCCCCTCCCCCTCTTCAAACAGCGCCGCCCCGGAGTTTTCCGGGGCGGCGCTGTTGTGCGTGCTGGCCATGCTGAACCACGTGGCGCTGACCGGTGGACGCATCACCGTGTCCCTGACGGCGCTGCAGATGGGCTTGTCGACCTTCAAGGTCGGCACCCTGGTGGCCGTGTTCGCGGTGCTGCCCATGCTGTTCTCGGTGCGCGCCGGCCGCTGGGTGGACCGGGTCGGCATCGTCCGGCCGCTGGTCATCGGCACCACGCTGGTGGCGGTCGGCACGGCGCTGCCGTTCCTGTCGCAGACCCAGTTCGCGCTGCTGGTGGCGTCCTGTTGCATCGGTATCGGCTTCATGCTGCACCAGGTGGCCACGCAGGACCTGCTGGGCCATGCCGAGCCGACCCAGCGCCTGCGCAATTTCTCGCTGATGTCGCTGGCCCTGGCCGGTTCGGGTTTCTCGGGTCCGCTGATCGCCGGACTGGCGATCGACCATCTCGGCACCCGGCTGGCCTTCGGCCTGCTGACGCTGGGCCCGCTGCTGTCGGCCGCCGGCCTGTACGCGCTGCGGCACCAATTGAAGGCGGTGGATTCGCAACTGGCCGGCGCCAAGGAAGCGCAGCGCCGCCGCGTGACCGAGCTGCTGGCGGTGCCCGCGCTGCGCCGCATCCTGATGGTCAACACCATCCTGTCCGGAGCCTGGGACACGCATCTGTTCGTGGTGCCCATCTTCGGCGTTGCCATCGGCCTGTCCGCCACCACCATCGGCGTCATTCTTGCGTCCTTCGCGGCGGCAACGTTCATCATCCGCCTGGTTCTGCCCCTGATCCAGCGCCGGGTGCGTTCCTGGACGCTGGTGCGGGTGGCGATGGCCACCGCCGCCATCGACTTCATGCTTTACCCGCTGTTCACCGACGTTGGCGTCCTGATCGTGCTGTCCTTCATCCTGGGGCTTGCGCTGGGATGCTGCCAACCGAGTATGCTTTCACTACTGCACCAGCATTCGCCGCCCGGCCGCGCCGCTGAAGCCGTGGGGCTGCGGATGGCGCTGATCAACGGTTCCCAGGTGTCCCTGCCGCTGACCTTCGGCGCGCTGGGTGCGGTCATTGGCGTCGCTCCCCTGTTCTGGGCCTATTCCGTGGCCCTGATGGCCGGGGGGTGGGTCAATCGCAACCCCCCGCTCGAGCCTGACCGGAAACCGTAGTCGTGAACATGCAGTCTTCTCCTCCCGTGGCCGGCGCCAGCCTGCCTTTTCGCCTGTGGACCCCTGAAGAACGGCAGGCATCGTTGCAGGATGCCTTGCGCCATTGGCGCGACGGCGAGGACGTCTGGGTATATGGGTACGGATCACTGATCTGGCGCCCCGACTTCGATTTCGAAGAGCGCCGCCTGGCCACTCTGCGCGGCCACCACCGCGCGCTGTGCCTGTGGTCGCGGGTCAACCGCGGCACGCCGGAATGCCCCGGGCTGGTGTTCGGCCTGGATCGCGGCGGCTCCTGCCGCGGCGTGGTCTACCGCCTGGCCGGCCGGCAGGTGCCGACCTATTTCCCCGCCCTGTGGGACCGGGAAATGTCCACCGGCGCCTACCTGCCCCGCTGGATCAATTGCAGCACCGAGGCCGGCCCGGTCCGCGCCCTGGTCTTCATCATGAACCGCGACAACCCGGCCTACATCCGCGCGCTGCCCGAGGCCGAGCTGCTGGCCATCGTGCGGCGGGCCGCCGGCCGCTACGGCCCCTGCACCGACTACGTGGTGCAGACCGCCCAGGCCCTGCGCGCCGCCGGCATCCACGACGCCCGCTTGGACGCCATCGCCCGGCGCCTGGAACAGGACAGCCACACCCTGCCCGAGGGCGCCTGAAGCGAGCCCGGCGCGGGGCCGCCAGGGCCGGCCGAAAGGCGCCGGAGGCCCTCGCGGCGCAAAAACTTGCCCAGCCCCTGCGCGGGGTCAATGAGGGGAGCGTTTCTTCGGCGGTATAAACTGCTTGTTATCAACGCTGAATCAAACGTCCCATGTCTGTCTCCGATCTGCGTCAAAGCTACGAAAAGAACGTGCTGCTGGAAAGCGAGGCCGCCGCGTCCCCGTTCGAGCAGTTCACCCGCTGGTTCGACGAGGCCCTGGCCGCCAAGGTGCCCGAGCCCAACGCCATGACCCTGGCCACCGTCGACGCCGCCGGCCAGCCCAGCGCCCGCATCGTCCTGATCAAGGGTTTCGACGAACACGGCTTCACGTTCTTCACCAACTACGAGTCGCGCAAGGGCGCCGACCTGCTGGCCGAGCCGCGCGCCTGCCTGCTGTTCTTCTGGCAACCGCTCGAGCGCCAGGTGCGCATCGAGGGCGTGGTGGAAAAAGTGCCTGCCGAGGAATCGGACGCCTACTACAACAGCCGCCCGGCCGGTTCGCGCATCGGCGCCTGGGCCTCGCGCCAGAGCCAGCCCATCACCCGCGCCGAACTCGAAGCCCGCGAGCAGGAATTCCGCGCCCGCTACGGCGACCAGCCGCCGCGCCCGCCGCACTGGGGCGGCTACCGCCTCAAGCCCACCTCGATGGAATTCTGGCAAGGCCGGCCCTCGCGCCTGCACGACCGTCTGCGCTACGTCGCCGACGGCCAGGGCTGGAAGATCGAGCGCCTGTCGCCCTGACGCCGCCGGGCGCCGGCCACGGCGCCCGCCCCATTTCTCAATTGCATGCCAGCCTCCTCCCCTGATTTCGACGCTGCCTTCTTCCGCACCGCGCTCGGCCGCTACGCCACCGGCGTCACGGTCGTGACCACCGCCGGCCTCGATGGCGCCCCCATTGGCCTGACGGTCAGCTCGTTCAATTCGGTGTCCCTGAATCCGCCGCTGGTGCTGTGGAGCCTGTCGCGCAATTCCTCGTCGCTGGCCGCCTTCGAGCAGTCCCAGCGCTACGTGGTCAATGTATTGAGCGCCGACCAGATTGCGCTGGCGCGGCGCTTCGCCACCGGCAAGACGCCGGACCGTTATGCCGGCCTGACCGTGCACCACGCGCCGGGCGGCACGCCGATGCTGGACGGCCATTGCGCCGCCTGGTTCGAATGCCACAACCGCAGCCGCTATGTCGAGGGAGATCACGTCATCATGGTGGGAGAAGTCGAACGTTGCGGCCATAGCGGCGAACCGCCGCTGGTCTTCCACGCGGGCGGTTTCGACCTGACGCCCGCCGGCGCCCGTGCGGGAGGCGGGAAGCCATGAGCGCCGACATCGATTGCGTCGTCATCGGCGCGGGCGTGGTCGGCCTGGCCATCGCCCGCGCCCTGGCCCAGTCGGGCCGCGAGGTGCTGGTGGCCGAGGCCACCGAGGCGATCGGCACCGGCACCAGTTCGCGCAATTCCGAAGTCATCCACGCCGGCATCTATTACCCGGCGGGCAGCCTCAAGGCCCGCCTGTGCGTGCGCGGCAAGCATCTGCTGTACGCCTATTGCGCCGAGCGCGGCATTCCGCACAAGCGGCTGGGCAAGCTGATCGTGGCCACCAGCGCCGAGCAGGCCGCCCAGCTCGAAGGCATCGCGCAGCGCGCCCGCGCCAACGGCGTGGACGATCTGCAGTTCATTTCCGGCGAAGACGCCATGCGGCTGGAACCGGCGCTGCGCTGCACGGCGGCGCTGGTGTCGCCGTCCACCGGCATCGTCGACAGCCACGCGCTGATGCTGGCCTACCAGGGCGATGCCGAGAACGCCGGCGCCCAGTGCGTGTTCCACACCCCGCTGGTGTCCGGCCGGGTGCGCCCCGAAGGCGGCTTCGATCTGCAGTTCGGCGGCGATGACGCCATGAGCCTGAGCTGCAACGTGTTGATCAATTCGGCCGGCCTGCAGGCGCCGGCGCTGGCGCGCCGCATCGAGGGCGTGCCGGCCGCCAGCATCCCCACCGATTACCTGTGCAAGGGCAGCTATTTCACGCTGTCCGGCCGCGCGCCGTTCTCGCGCCTGATCTACCCCGTGCCGCAACACGCCGGCCTGGGCGTGCACCTGACGCTCGACATGGGCGGCCAGGCCAAGTTCGGCCCCGACACCGAGTGGGTCGGCACCGAGGACTACACCATCGACCCGGCCCGCGCCGAGGTCTTCTACGCCGCCGTGCGCAGCTACTGGCCGGCCCTGCCGGACGACGCCCTGGCGCCGGGCTATACCGGCATCCGCCCCAAGATCTCCGGTCCGCACGAGCCGGCCGCCGATTTCGTCATCGCCGGCCCGGCCGCCCATGGCGTGCCCGGCCTGGTGAACCTGTTTGGCATAGAATCGCCCGGGCTGACTTCCAGCCTGGCACTGGCCGAGGAAACTCTGGCGCGCCTGGCGGACGACGCTTCTTCTCATTCTTCCCACTGAATCATGCAGCACAACGACTACATCCTGACCCTGTCCTGCCCCGACCGCACCGGCATCGTCTTCCGCGTCAGCGGCCTGTTGTTCGAATCGGGTTGCAACATCCTCGATTCGCAGCAGTTCGGTGACGAAGAGACCGGCCGCTTCTTCCTGCGGGTGCACTTCGACCTGCCGGCCGGCGCGGCCCCGGACGCGCTACGCGCCCGGCTGGACGAGATGGCGGCCGAGTACGGCATGGATTTGCAGCTTCATGACGCGCGTCGCAAGGAACGCCTGCTGATCATGGTCAGCAAGCAGGGCCACTGCCTGAACGACCTGCTGTTCCGCGTGCACAGCGGCCAGTTGCATGCCGAAGTGGCCGCCATCGTCTCGAACCACAACGACTACGCCAGCCTGGCGGCGTCCTACGGCATCCCGTTCCACCACCTGCCCGTCACGCCCGACACCAAGGCGGAACAGGAACGCCAGGTGCTGGCGCTGGTGGACCGCTACGAGATCGACCTGGTGGTGCTGGCGCGCTACATGCAGATCCTGTCGGCCGACATGTGCCGCGCGCTCAATGGCCGCGCCATCAACATCCACCACAGCTTCCTGCCCAGCTTCAAGGGCGCCCGCCCGTACCACCAGGCGCATGCGCGCGGCGTCAAGATCATCGGCGCCACCGCCCACTTCGTCACCTCGGACCTGGACGAAGGCCCGATCATCGACCAGGACATCGAGCGCGTCGACCACACCATGACGGCGCAGGACCTGACCCAGGTCGGCAGCGACATCGAGTCGCTGGTGCTGTCGCGCGCCGTGCGCAGCCACGTCGAGCACCGCATCCTGCTGAACCGCAACAAGACCGTGGTGTTCCGCTAGGACAGCACCGGCATCCGCATTCCCCGGCGGGGCGCCGCCCGCCTCATGAACGCCGGCCACCGTGCCGGCGTTTTGCTTGACCCGCCTCGGCTGCGGGAAACTGGCGCTCGACCAGCGCCAGCGCCTTTTCCTGCAGCGGCGAACGATCCTCGTCCGGCCAGATCACCTGGCTGACCGAGCGCGCCTCGTGCTCGAACGCGATGAACCGGGTGCCCGCCAGGCCGCTGCGCGACAGGCACGACGGCACGATCGACACGCCCAGCCCCTGCGACACCAGCGAGGCCACGCTGAGCCAGTGGCGCACCTCGTGCCGGACCACGGGCATGAAGCCCGCCGCCACGCACAGCGACAGCACGGTCTCGTAATAGCTGGGTGAAGCGGCGCGTGCGAAGAACACGAAATCGTCGCCGGCCAGGTCCGCCAACGCCAACGAACGCCGCCCGGCCAGCGCATGGCTTTGCGGCAGGCACACCACGAAAGGTTCGGCCAGCAGGTCGCGCGCCGCCACCCCGGCCGGCACCGGGTTGGCGTGGATGAAGCCCAGGTCCTGCTCGCCGCGCCGCACCGCCTCGATCTGGTCGTGCGAATTCAATTCGGTCAGCACGTGTTCCACGTCCGGCAGTTCGGCCCGCATCGACGCCAGCAGCGCCGGCAGGCCGCGGTACAGCATCGAGCCCACGAAGCCGATGCGCAGCCGGCCGCGCAGGCCGGCGTCGACTCGCTGCACCAGCATGCGCACGTCCTCGGCCTGGCGCAGCAGCGTCAGGGCCTCGCGGTACAGCACCTGGCCGGCGGCGGTCAGTTCGACGTGGCGGCTGGTGCGCGCCAGCAGGCGCGCGCCGACGTTGTCCTCGAGCTGGCGGATGGCGTAGCTCAAGGGCGGTTGGGAGATGTGCAGGCGCGCGGCGGCGCGGCTGAAATGGCGTTCTTCGGCCACGGCGATGAAATAGCGCAACAAGCGCGGATCCAGGTCCATCGGTCTCCTCCCGGGGCGCGCCTGCCGACGGCGCCCGAGATCCATATTTTTATTGGATAGGTCTACACCAAAACGGTATTTGTATAGATTAATCCATCATCGCACCATGCCGGAAACTCCCCTTTTGCGCAGGATGCCGCCATGGATACCCCCGCCCAGCCCCCCGTCGCCCCCGCCCACGCCGCCACGCCCGTCCCGGACGCGCGCGGCCTGAACCTGTTCCGCGCCGATCCGTACGCCGCGCCGCTGGCCCGGCGCTACCTGCCGGCCGCGCTGCACGCGCACCTGCTGCCGCACCTGGACCGCCTGGGCGGACTGGCCGGCGGCCTGATGGACGAGCTGGCGGCCACCGCCGACAAGCATCCCCCCACCCTGTCGGTGCGCAGCCGCGCCGGCGCCGACGAGTCGCGCATCGACAAGCATCCGGCCTATATCGAGCTGGAACGCCTGGCCTACAGCGAATTCGGCCTGGCGGCGCTGTCGCATCGCGGCGGCGTGCTGGGTTGGCCCGAACCGATGCCGGCCGCCGCCAAGTACGCGCTCAGCCATCTGTTCGTGCAGGCCGAGTTCGGCCTGTGCTGCCCGGTCAGCATGACCGACTCGCTGGCGCGCACGCTGCGCAAGTTCGGCGACCCGGCGCTGGTCGAGCGGGTGCTGCCGCAGGTCACCAGCCAGGACTTCGACGCCCTGCGCCAGGGCGCCATGTTCATGACCGAACAGGGCGCCGGCTCGGACGTCAGCGCCACCGAGGTCACGGCCACGCGCCAGGATGACGGAAGTTGGCGCATCCACGGCGACAAGTGGTTCTGCTCCAATCCCGACGCCGGCTTCGCCATGGTGCTGGCGCGCAGCGAAAGCGAGCCCGGCCTGAAGGGCGTGTCGCTGTTCCTGCTGCCGCGCGACCTGGCCGACGGCACGCACAACCACTACCGCATCCTGCGGCTCAAGGACAAGCTGGGCACCCGCTCCATGGCCAGCGGCGAAATCCGGCTGGAAGGCGCGGTGGCGTGGCTGGTGGGCGAGCGCGGCAAGGGCTTCAAGCACATGGCCGACATGATCAACAACTCGCGCCTGTCCAACGGCATGCGCGCGGCCGGCCTGATGCGCCGCGCCGTCACCGAGGCCACCTACGTCTCGCAGCACCGCCGCGCGTTCGGCAAGCGCCTGATCGACATGCCGCTGATGCAACGCCAGCTCGTGAAAATGACGGTATGGGCCGAACAGGCCCGCAGCGTCATGTTCCAGACCGCCCGCGCGCTGGCCGACGCCGACCAGGGCCGGGGCGATGCGGCGCTGGCGCGCATCCTGACTCCCCTGATCAAGTTCCGCGCCTGCCGCGATGCGCGCAAGGTCACCGGCGACGCCATGGAAGTGCGCGGCGGCTGCGGCTATATCGAGGAATGGACCGAGCCGCGCCTGGTGCGCGACGCGCACCTGGGCTCGATCTGGGAAGGCACCAGCAACATCGTGGCGCTGGACGTGCTGCGCGCCATCAAGAAGGAAGGCTCGCTGCCCGCGCTGCGCCGCCATCTCGACCAGTTGCTGGCCGACGGCCTGCCCTGCCCGTCCGCGCTCGCCGCCACCCAGGCCGATGCGCTGGAGCGGACCTATGCGCTGGCCGAACACGCCGCGCAGGGCGACCACGCCGAACTGGCGCGCCAGGCCGCCTCGCTGCTGTACCACGCGGTGTCGATGGCGGCGCTGCGCTGGGAAGCCGCCGGCGAGGGCCTGGCCAGCCGCGCGCTGCTGGCCGACCAGGTGCTGCAGCACCGCCTGGCGCCGCGCGATCCCTACGCCATTCCCCCCGACGAAAGCGCCGCCTGCCGCGGCATCCTGCAACACGCGCTGTAGCCTGGCGCCCCCGACGCCGGCGGCACAGCCGGCGCGCCCACCACTGGAGACAACCATGAAACGCCTGTTCACCCCCTTGCTGCTGGCGGCCGCCGCCATCGCCGCCGTCCCTCCCGCGCTGGCGGCCGACGCCTATCCGTCGCGCCCCGTCACGCTGGTGGTGCCGTTCCCGCCCGGCGGCCCGACCGACGCGCTGGCGCGCCGCCTGGCCGAAAAGCTCAAGCAGCCGCTGGGCCAGACCGTCATCGTCGAGAACCGCGCCGGCGCCGGCGGCAACATCGGTTCCGAATACGTAGCCGCCGCCAAGCCGGACGGCTACACCATCCTGTTCGGCACCTCGGGACCGCTGGCCATCAACGTCAGCCTGTACAAGAACCAGGGCTACAACCCCGAGACCAGCTTCGCGCCCATCATCCGCATCGGCCACCTGCCCAACATCCTGGTGGTGAACCCGTCGGTGCCCGCCAACAACGCGCAGGAACTGATCGCCTACGCCAGAAAGAACCCGGACAAGCTCAGCTATGCCTCGTCCGGCAACGGCGCGTCCTCGCACCTGGCCGGCATCCTGTTCAACCAGATGGCCGGCACGCGCATCATGCACATCCCGTACAAGGGCACCGGGCCGGCGCTCAACGACCTGCTGGGCGGCCAGGTGTCGATGTCGTTCACCGACATCCTGACGGCGCTGCCGTACATCAAGGCCGGCAAGCTGCGCGCCATCGGCCTGGCCAGCGCGCAACGCTCGGACGCGCTGCCGGACCTGCCGACGCTGTCCGAACAGGGCCTGTCGGGCTATGACGTCAGCGTGTTCTTCGGCATCGTCGCGCCCAAGGCCACCCCGCCCGAGACCGTGGCCAAACTGAACCAGGCATTCCAGGCCGCGCTGTCGGACCCCGCGATCGAACAGACGCTGCGCAGCCAGGGCATCGTGCGCGCCCAGGACCAGACGCCGCAGGGACTGTCCCGCTTCATCACGGCCGAAGTGCCCAAGTGGCGCACGCTCATCAAGAGCGCCAACGTTTCCATCGACTGACCGCAGAGGCTCCATGGCTCCCAAGCTTCCCGATGCCGGCGCCCTCGCCGGCTGCAAAGTGATCGACCTGTCGCGCGTGCTGGGCGGTCCTTATTGCACCCAGATCCTGGCCGACCACGGCGCCGACGTGCTCAAAATCGAGCCGCCCGGCGGCGACGAGACGCGCGGCTGGGGCCCGCCGTTCCTGGGCGATACCGCGTCGTACTTCGTCGGCGTCAACCGCAACAAGCGCGGCATGACGCTGGACCTGTCGCAGGCGGCCGGACAGGAACTGCTGCGCCACCTGCTGGCCGACGCCGACGTGCTGGTCGAGAACTTCAAGCCAGGCACGCTGGAGAAATGGGGGCTGGGCTACGACACCTTGAAAGAACGCTTCCCGAAACTGATCCACTGCCGCGTCAGCGGCTTCGGCGCCGATGGCCCGCTGGGCGGCCTGCCGGGCTACGACGCCTGCGCGCAGGCCATGTGCGGACTGATGAGCGTGAACGGCGAGGCCGATGGCGACGCCACCCGCGTCGGCCTGCCGGTGGTGGACATGGTGACGGGCCTGAACGCGGCAGTGGCGATCCTGCTGGCGCTGAACGAACGCGTGCGCAGCGGCCTGGGCCAGTTCCTCGACATCACGCTGTACGACTGCGCGCTGTCGCTGCTGCATCCGCACGCGCCCAATTACTTCTACAGCGGCAAGACGCCGGGCCGCAGCGGCAACGCGCATCCGAACATCGCGCCCTACGAAACCCTGCCCACGGCCAGCGGCCCGATCTTCCTGGCGGTCGGCAACAACCGCCAGTTCGCGCAGTTGGCGCAGGTGCTGGAGGCGCCGGCGCTGGCGACGGACCCGCGCTATGCCGCCAACGCCGACCGGCTGGCGCACCGCCAGGCCCTGCGCGACGACCTGTCCGCGCTGCTCGCGCAGCACGACGCCGCGGCGCTGGCGGACCGCCTGCTGCGCGCCGGCGTGCCGGCCGCGGCGGTGCAGACCGTGGACCAGGCGCTGGCCCATCCGCACACGAAGCATCGCGGCATGGTGCTGGAACAGGGCGACTACCGCGGCGTCGGTTCGCCGATCAAGCTGTCGCGCACGCCCGCCACGCTGCGCCGCCTGCCGCCCGACCTGGCGCCGTCCCAGCCATAGCGGCCAGGGCTGCGCCCCCCGCTCCGAGCGCCTTCCCGCCCGCCTCGCGCGGGCATTTTCATGCCCGACCAAGCGGCAATCGCACCCGGGATTGCCGCCTTTCCCTACACGCGCTTGCATGTCTTGCATGCACAGACAATTCGTTGCATGACTGTTGCACTGCCGCGCGCGCGGCCGATTTAGACTTTTCCCCATCACACCGGCCCGCCCCTCCCGGCGGGCTCCGGGGGAGCGACGCGCGGCGACATCCGCGCAGCAGGCCCGCTCCCTCGACGTTGCCCTGGCGCGACTCCCCCATCGAACGAGAACAAGGAGAAAGACTATGGCCACGAACGCCTCCAGCGGCGAGCCGCAACAGAACGCCCCGCTCAAGCGGGTGATGGGCCCCAAGCTGCTGCTGCTTTTCATCGTCGGCGACATCCTGGGCACCGGCGTCTACGCCCTGACCGGACAGGTCGCCAAGGAAGTCGGCGGCGCGGCCTGGCTGCCGTTCCTGGTGGCCTTCGGCGTGGCGCTGCTGACCGCGCTGTCGTACCTGGAACTGGTCACCAAGTACCCGAAAGCGGCGGGCGCCGCGCTTTACGTGCACAAGGCGTTCGGCGTGCATTTCCTGACCTTCATCGTCTGCTTCACCGTGATGTGCTCGGGCCTGACCTCGGCCGCGACGGCGTCGCAGGCTTTCGCGGCCAACCTGTTCGCGGCCTTCGGCGTCGAGGCCAGCAAGACCTGGATCACCGTGGGCGCGCTGGGATTCATGGCGCTGGTGATGCTGGTGAACCTGCGCGGCGCGTCCGAAAGCGTGCGGGCCAATGTGGTCCTGACCCTGATCGAGCTGTCGGGCCTGCTGATGGTCATTCTGCTTGGCTTCTATGCCATGTCGGAAGGCCAGGCCGATTTCTCGCGCGTCATCGCTTTCGACACACCGGAAGACAAGAGCGTATTCCTGGCCGTCACCTCGGCCACGGCGCTGGCATTCTTCGCCATGGTCGGCTTCGAGGACTCCGTCAACATGGCCGAGGAAACGCACAATCCCAGCCGCATCTTCCCCAAGGTGATGCTGACCGGATTGGGCCTGACGGCAGTGATCTACGTACTGGTGTCGATCTGCGCGGTGGCGCTGGTGCCGGTGGGCGAACTGGCCAGCAGCAGCACGCCGCTGGTGCTGGTGGTCAAGCGCGCCGCGCCCGGCCTGCCGGTGGAATACATCATGCCGGTGATCTCGATGTTCGCCGTGGCCAACTCGGCCCTGATCAACATGATGATGGCCAGCCGCCTGCTGTACGGCATGTCACGCCAGGGCGTGCTGCCGGCCTTCCTGGCGCACGTGCATCGCCGCAACCAGACCCCGTGGACGGCCATCCTGTTCACCACCGCGCTGGCCTTCGGCCTGATCATCCTGGTGGCGCTGGCCGATTCCGAGGCCATCCGCGCCCTGGGCGGCACCACGGCGCTGCTGCTATTGGGCGTGTTCGCCTTCGTCAACGTGGCGGTGCTGGTGCTGCGCCGCGACCAGGTCAAGCACGAGCATTTCCGCATCAACCGCATCGTGCCGTGGCTGGGCGCGGCCGCCTGCCTGTTCCTGGTCACGCCGCTGACCGGGCGCGACCTGATCCAGTACCAGGTGGCGGGCTGGCTGCTGTTGCTGGGCGTGGCGATGTGGGGCGTGACCTACCTGGCGCGCAGCCGCGAGGACAAGATGCGGCTGGATCCTTCGGCGCTGGAATGAGCCGTTGCGCCCGGCCCCGCCCTTGCGGGGCCGGGCGCCTCGAACGCCGAGCGGCCTGTCACGACTGAAAACCCTCAACCGCCCTTGGCCAACCCCTCACGGCGCGGATCGACCCCGCCCTGCAAGCCATCGGCATCGATCACGATGCCGTGGATGCCGCTGGGGAACTCGGTGATCTTCACCGGATGCCCCATGCGCTCGAGGGCCGGCGCCAGCGCTTCCAGCGCGGTGCCCTTCTCCAGCTCGGTCTCCTTGTTGCGGCTGCCCAGGTTCGGCAGGGCCGCCGCGGCCTGGATGTCGAGCTTCCAGTCGAGCACCGCCAAGATGGTCTTGGCGACGTAGTTGATGATAGCGCTGCCGCCTGGCGATCCCACCAGCAGGTAAGGCTTGCCGTCGCGCAGCACGATCATCGGCGCCATGGCGCTGCGCGGGCGCTTGCCGGGTTCGACGCGGTTGGCCACCAGCCGCCCTTCGGGATCCTTGAACGACGACGAAAAATCCGTCATCTCGTTGTTCAGCAGGAAGCCGCGCACGAAGATCTTGCTGCCGAATTCGTTCTCGATGGTGGTGGTCATCGACAACGCATTGCCGTCCGCGTCCACCGCCACCAGATGACTGGTGGAGGGTTGCTCCAGGGCGTTGTCCCGGCCCAGCGACAGCAGCTTGCCTTCGGGGTCGCCGGGCAGCGCAACCTTCATGCTGCGGTCGGGCCGGATCAGCGCGCCGCGCGCGCGCAGGTACGCCGGCTCCAGCATCGCGCGCACCGGCACACGGACGAAATCCGGGTCGGCCACGTAGAAGTCGCGGTCGGCAAACGCCAGCCGGCCGGCCTCGGCGAAATAATGCACCGCCTCGACGCTGCCAGGCGCGAAATCGCCGATCGGATATTGCTCCAGTTCGCCCAGCATCTGCAGCACCGCGATCGGGCCGCTGCTGGGCGGCCCCATGCCGCACAGCTCGTAGCCGCGATAGGCGCCGCAGACCGGCTCGCGCTGCCGCGCCTGATAGCCCGCCAGGTCGGCCAGCGCCAGGTCGCCCGGCTTGGGATGCGCATGCACCGCGGCCACGATGTCGCGGGCGATATCGCCCTGGTAGAAGGCGTCCGCGCCGCCCTGCGCCACGGCCCGCAGCGTGGCGGCGAAGGCGGGATTCTTCAGCACGTGGCCAACCGGCCAGGCGCTGCCGTCCGGCGCATAGAAATAGGCCGCGGCGGCCGGTTGACGCGGCAATTCCTTGTTGCCCGCCAGCAGTTTGTGCAGGCGCGGAGACACCGCGAAGCCCTGCTCGGCCAGCCGGATGGCGGGCTGGAACAGGTCGGCCCACGGCAGCTTGCCCTGGCGCTTGTGCGCCATCTCCAGGCCGCGCAGCAGGCCCGGCACGCCCACGGCCATGCCGTTGTTGACCGCCTGCGCGAACGGCAGCGGCTTGCCCTCGGCATCCAGGAAGCGATCGGGCCGCGCCGCCGCCGGCGCGGTCTCGCGGCTGTCGTAAGTGACGATGGCGCGGTCCTTGGCCGAATACACCACCATGAAGGCGCCGCCGCCGATGCCGGAGGATTGCGGCTCGACCAGGTTCAGCACCAACTGCGTGGCGATGGCGGCATCCACCACGCTGCCGCCGCGCTTGAGCATTTCATCGCCGGCCGCGGTCGCCAGCGGATTGGCCGACACCATCATGAAGTGCGCTGCGCGCACCAGCGTGCGCGCCTGGCTGCCGCTGGCGGCTTCCGGATTCAGGTCCTCGGCCGCGGTCGGCGTACGCGCCCAGGCCGAGGGCGCCACGGCCAGGACGGCGGCGATCAGGAAAGCGGCGGGGGAACGGCACACACGCATGGGACGGGCTCCAGGATGACGCCGGACGCCCGGCTTGGATGTCCATGATAGACAAGACCCGCGCCGCTGTCGCACGCGCGCCGCCGCGCCGTAGAATGCGGGATTGCGCCGATATCCCCCGTTGCTCCATGCGCCTGCGCCACATCGAGATCTTCGAAGCCATCCGCCGCACCGGCTCCCTGACCCAGGCCGCCGCGGCGCTGCACATCACCCAGCCCGCCGCCAGCAAGCTGCTGGCGAGCGCCGAGTCGCAGTTGGGCTTCAAGCTGTTCGAACGCGTCAAGGGCCGCCTGGTGGCCACGCGCGAGGCCGACATCCTGACGCCCGAAGTGGCGCGCCTGAACCAGGACCTGGACAGCGTGCGCCGGCTGGCCGCCAGCCTGCGCGACCGGCCCCATGCGCACCTGCGGCTGGGCTGCGCCCCGGCGCTGGGCCTGGGCCTGCTGCCCGGCGTGGTGCGCGACAGCCGCGATGCGCAACCCGGCCTGACCTTCGATATCCACACCTATCACAGCAGCGAGCTGGTGCGCGGCATGCTGACACGCGAGCTGGACCTGGCGGTGACCTTCGACACCGGCGAGACGCCGGGCCTGACGCGCACCGAACTGGGCCAGACCGAACTGGTCCACCTGGGCCGCGGCCCCGGCGGCGGCCCGCTGGCGCTGGCCGACATCGCCGGCGACAGCCTGATCCTGCTGGACGCCAGCGACGCCGCCGGCGCGTTGCTGCGGATGGCCCTGGACGCGCAGGGCGTGGACCCGCCCGCCGCGATCCGCGTGCAGACTCACTACGTCGCCTGCGCGCTGGCGCAGGCCGGCGCCGGTGATGCCATCGTCGACGCCATCACCGCCCAGGCGATGCTGCGGCCCGACATGCGCCTGCGGCGCCTGTCACCCACGCTGGGCGTGCCGATCAGTGTACTGACGCGCAGCCAGGACCCGCTGACGGCGGTGCATCGCGACCTGATCGATCGATTGCGCGCGGCCTGCGAAGCAAGCCAGGCGGCGCTGGAACGCTGACCGCGCCGGCGCGGGTCCCTCGCGCCACAAAGCAAGAGGCGCCCCGCGGGGCGCCTCTTGCTCAGGCCGGTGGCGGACGGCGGGCAAAAAAGCCGCGCCGTTGCCCCATCAATCCAGCTTGATGTTCTGCTTCTTCACGACGTCCTTCGCCCAGTCGTACTGTTCCTTGATTTCCTTGGCGAACTCTTCCGGCGTGTTGCCCGACGGGGCCGAGCCCTGGTCGTCCAGCGCCTTGATGACCTTGGGGTCCTTCAGGGCCACGACGGCGGCGTCACGCAGCTTGTTGACGACGTCCATCGGGGTGCCCTTGGGCGCCAGCAGGCCGTACCAGACCGGCTGATTCAGCACCGGGAAGCCGGCTTCCTTGAAGTTGGGCACGCCCTTGAGCGAGGCGATGTTGTCGGGCCAGGCGATGGCCATGGCGTTCAGCTTGCCCGCCTGGATCTGCGGCATCGAGGACGGCAGGTTGTCGAAGATGATTTCGATCTGGCCGCCGACGGCGTCAGCCACAGCCGGGCCCGACCCCTTGTAGGGCACGTGCACGATGTCGGTGCCGGTGGCCATCTTGAACGATTCGCCCATCAGGTGCAGCACGCCGCAGGTGCCCGAGCTGCCGTACGAGTACTTGCCGGGGTTCTTCTTCAGTTCTTCGACGAAGCCCTTGAAGTCCTTGGCCGGGAACTTCGGGTTCACGGCGACCACGTTGGCGGTGTTGGCGAAGTTGGTGACGGCCTGGAAGTCCTTGATCGGATCGTAGGGCAGGTCATTGGGGCGGCACGCCGGGTTGACGGCCATCGTCGAGACGGTGGCGATCGACAGCGTGTAGCCGTCCGGCGCGGCGCGCGCGGCTTCGGCCGCGCCGATGGCGCCGCCGGCGCCGCCCTTGTTCTCGACGACCATCGGCTGGCCCAGTTCCTGGCTCATGCGCTGCGTCACGAGGCGCGCGATGATGTCGGTGGAGCCGCCGGGCGCGAACGGGACGATGACGCGAATCGGCTTGTTGGGGTAGTTGTCGGCGGCATGCGCGGCCGAAGCGCCGATCGTGCCGGCGGCCAACGCGACAGCGATAGCCAGGGAGCGAACTTTATTCATGTGTGTGTTTCCTCCTAATGTGCGAGCCCGCATGTGAACGGACCGTTTTGTGGCGCGCCCGTCTGTAGACGAGTCAGCAGTTAACGGTGGGGGCGCATCGCTTGGTATGCAGGGCAGAAAGCCGTGCTGTTTTGAGTTGCTTGTGGCACACGCGCCCGCCAGAATGACGGAGAATAGCAGCAAATGCTTACGATCGCATAGCGAGCCGATCCCCGGCCGACGCGCTCGAAAAACACATTATCGACATGTCGGTCGCACTGCTGGTTTTCCCTGATTTCATGCTGGTCGCGCTGGGTTGGGCGTTGCGGCACAAACTCAATTTCTCGCGCGAATTCTTCGGTGGCGCCGAGCGCCTCGTGTACTTCGTGCTGTTCCCCGCCCTGCTGTTCCAATCCATCCTGCGCACGCCGATCAGCGCGGGCAATGCCGCAATACTGTTGCAGGCGACGGCGGCGGTGCTCCTCTCTGGCGTGGCGCTGTCGTGGCTGGCGGGCCTCGTCCTCAAGCCCTCCTCGCTCGGCCTGGCATCTTCGGCGCAATGCGGCTTCCGCTTCAACACGTATATCGGACTGGCCCTATCGGCCAGCCTGGGCGGCACGCCCGGACAGACCGTGATGGCGCTGATCATCGGCTTCGCGGTGCCGATGGCCAACGTGGCGGCGGTGTACGGGTTGGCGCGCCACAACGGCGGCAACCTGCTGCGCGAGCTGGCGCGCAATCCGCTGGTGGTGTCGACCCTGGCGGGGCTGGCGTGCAATCTCGCGGGGCTGCATCTGCCGGGGCCGGTGGACACGGTGCTGGCGCGGCTGGGCGCGGCGGCGATCGCGCTGGGGATCCTGTGCGTGGGCGCCAGCCTGGCGTGGGAAGGGGGCAAGGGCTATGGCGGGTTGATCGCGTGGATGCTGGCGGTGAAGCTGGTGGCGTTGCCGCTGGTGGCGCTGGGCGTGGCCAGGTTGCTGGGGCTGGCGCCGCTGGAGGCGCGGATGCTGTTGTTGTTCGCGGCGTTGCCGACGGCTTCGGCGGCTTATGTGCTGGCGATGCGGATGGGGGGAGATGGGAGGATGGTGGCTGTGCTCATTTCCCTGGGGACGTTGTTTTCTGCTGTGACGATTCCTGCTTGGGTGTTGTTGGTGGGGAGCGCTTAGGGGATTCCTTGGTTGCGCGGCTCGGGGTTTTTTGCGGCGGGTGCTTTCTTCGTGGGTCGCCCCTCGCGGCGGCGTTGGGCCGAGTGAGCGCCCACGATTGCGGTCCGGAGCGTTCGCTCCGGACTGCCCCGTTGTCATCCTCGTCTTCGCCTTCGGCGACTCCTTCGGATTCCCTCGGGCGCATCGAGGTTGCTCACTCGGCCCAACGCCGCCGCGAGGGGCTACGGGGTTTGAGAAATGTCGCGCTGGGCCGAGGGACAGGGAAGGGGGTGCGTTGCCCGCCAGGGCCGGCCGCGCGGGCGGCCGGACCTGGCATACGTGGTTGTGGGTGTCGGGGCGGTGTGCGCTGCGCGTTTGCGCGGACGGCGCGCAATGGCAGCAATGACAGCGCGCGCAGTGCGGCGCGATGAGAGATTGGGGCGACGCAGAGGGGCCACATCCTCCTGTAGGTGGCGAGGTAGTCGGTCAGTGGCGGGGTGCGGCCGCGCCATCAAGCGCGGCGCGCAAAAAAAAGCCGCCCCAGTTGGGGCGGCTTTTTTTTGCGGCGGGATTACTTGCCGGCGTTGGTCATGCTGCCGGGGACGACCCATTCGGCGAATTGGGCTTCGGTGACGTAGCCCAGGGCCAGGGCCGATTCCTTCAGCGACAGGCCTTCCTTGTGCGCCTTCTTGGCGATCTGGGCGGCCTTGTCGTAGCCGATGTGGGGGTTCAGGGCGGTGACCAGCATCAGCGAGCGGTCGACCAGTTCGGCGATGCGTTCGCGGTTGGGTTGGATACCGGCGGCGCAGTGCTTGTCGAAGCTGGCCATGCCGTCGGTCAGGAGGCGCACGGACTGCAGGAAGTTGTGGATCACCAGGGGCTTGTAGACGTTCAGCTCGAAGTTGCCGCTGGCGCCGCCGATGTTGATGGCGACGTCGTTGCCCATGACCTGGGCGGCCAGCATGGTGATGGCTTCGCACTGGGTCGGGTTGACCTTGCCCGGCATGATGGAGCTGCCGGGTTCGTTTTCGGGGATGCTGATTTCGCCCAGGCCGGAGCGCGGGCCGCTGGACAGCCAGCGCACGTCGTTGGCGATCTTCATGAGGCCGGCGGCGAGCGACTTGAGGGCGCCGTGGGCGAACAGCAGGGCTTCGTGCGAGGCCAGGGCCTGGAACTTGTTGGGCGCGGAGACGAAGGCGGTTTCGGTGGCGTGGGCCAGTTCGGCCGAGACCTTGGCGGAAAACTGCGGGTGCGCGTTCAGGCCGGTGCCGACGGCGGTGCCGCCGATGGCCAACTGGTGCAGGCCCGGCAGCGTGGCGCGGATCTGCTGTTCGGCCAGGTCGAGCTGGGCGACATAGCCGGACAGTTCCTGGCCCAGCGTCAGCGGGGTGGCGTCCTGCAGGTGGGTGCGGCCGATCTTTACGATGTCGTAGAACTCGGCGCTCTTGGCGGCGAAGGTGGCGCGCAGGGTCTTCAGCGCCGGCAGCAGGTGGTGCTCGACCTGGACGGCGGCGGCCACGTGCATGGCGGTGGGGAAGGTATCGTTGGACGACTGGCCGCGGTTGACGTGGTCGTTGGGGTGCACCTTGCGTTCTTCGCCGCGCACGCCACCCAGCAGTTCCGAGGCGCGGTTGGCCAGCACCTCGTTCATGTTCATGTTGCTTTGCGTGCCCGAGCCGGTCTGCCACACGGACAGCGGGAATTCGTTGGGCCACTTGCCCGCGATGACTTCATCGGCGGCGCGGATGATGCCGTCGGCGATCTTGGGATCGAGTTCGCCCAGGTCGGCGTTGACCTTGGCGGCCGCGCGCTTCAGGCGCGCCATCGCAATGACCAGCGGCTCGGGCATCTTTTCGGTGGAGATCGCGAAAAAATGCAGCGAACGCTGCGTCTGCGCGCCCCAGAGGTGATCCTCGGGGACTTCGATGGGGCCAAAAGTGTCTTTTTCGATGCGGGTCTTCATGGCGCTTACTGCTCCGTGGCGGCGTCCGTCACGGCCGGCGGAACCCGCCTGGCCGGACGTATTTGAGAATAGCAATCACTTATAAGATTAGCAGAAACCCGAATTCCTATAATTGCGTTCGAACCGTGTTCCCATCCTGACCTTTTACCACTCGCCCCGCGACCCGCGCCATGTCCGCTCCCCTTCGCAGCCTGACCCTGCACCTGCCCGACGAAGCCGCCACAGAGGCGCTGGCGCGACAGCTCGCCCCGCTTGTCTCCGGCCGCGAAACCGGGCTGGCAGGCGCATGTATCCATCTTCAGGGAGACCTGGGGACAGGAAAAACGGCCTTCTCCAGGGCATTGTTGCGGGAATGCGGCATCACAGGCCGAATCAAGAGTCCCAGCTACGCGCTGCTTGAATCCTATAAAGTTTCTAACTTATACTTCTATCACCTTGATTTTTATAGATTTAGTGATTCGCGCGAATGGCTGGACGCCGGATTCCGGGATTTGCTGCGTGAGGATGCGGTCGTTTTGATTGAATGGCCGGAACGGGCCGAGGGCCTTTTGCCCCCTCCCGACCTGCAGATTTCCCTGTCGTACGCCGGCCAAGGACGCGATGTCACGCTGACCGCGCACACCGCTCGAGGACAAACATGGTTGAACGCGATTGTCCCCCCGCCCGACACGGCGCCCTCCCTGCGGCAGGCGCCACCCGACGTCGCCTGATCAGCGTCGCCGCCACCCTGCTCGTCCTGCCGGTGGTGCCGCGGCTGGCGCAGGCCGCCACCATCCTGGCCGTGCGCACCTGGCCGGCCGACGAATACACCCGCGTCACGCTGGAGCTGGACAGCGAGCTCAAGGCTGAACAGTTCACTCTGGAAAATCCCCACCGCCTGGTGGTCGATATCGAGGGACTGACCCTGAGCGCAGCGCTCAACGACCTGGTGTCCAAGGTCCGCCCCGACGATCCCTATATCCAGAGCCTGCGCGTGGCGCAGAACCGGCCCAACGTGGTGCGGCTGGTGTTCGACCTGAAGCAGGCCGTGGCGCCCCAGGTTTTCACGCTCAAGCCGGTGGCGGACTACCAGTACCGCCTGGTGCTCGACCTGTATCCCAAGATCGCGCAGGACCCGCTGGTCGCCATCCTGAACAAGAGCGGTCCCGACGCCGACGATCCACTGGCGCGCATCCTCGAGGACATCCAGCGCAATCCGGCCACCCGCGCCGACCCGCCCGAACCGCCCCGCGTGCGCGGCCAGCAGCCGGCCGCGCCGCTGCCGGTGCCGAAGTCGCCGCCCGCCTCTGCCGGCCGTGGCAAGCAACGCATGCTGACCATCGCGCTGGATCCCGGCCACGGCGGCGAGGACCCGGGCGCCATCGGCGGCAGCGGCCTGCGCGAGAAAGACGTGGTGCTGCGCATCGCCCGGCGCCTGAAGGCGCTGATCGACGCCCAGCCCTACATGCGCGCCTACCTCACGCGCGACGACGACTTCTTCGTGCCGCTGCACGTGCGCGTACAGAAGGCGCGCCGGGTGCACGCCGACTTGTTCGTGTCGATCCACGCCGACGCCTGGATCAAGCCCTCGGCCAACGGTTCCTCGGTGTTCGCGCTGTCGCAGCGCGGCGCCAGCAGCGCCCAGGCGCGCTGGATGGCCGACAAGGAAAACGCGGCCGACCTGATCGGCGGCGTCAACCTGGGCAGCCATGACCGCCAGGTGGCCAAGGTGCTGCTGGACCTGTCCACCACCGCACAGATCAATGACTCGCTCAAGGTCGGCAACGCCTTCCTGGACGAGATCAAGAAGATCAACCGGTTGCACAAGAACAGCGTCGAGCAGGCCGGCTTCGCCGTGTTGAAGGCGCCGGACATCCCGTCGGTGCTGGTCGAAACCGCCTTCATCAGCAACCCGCAGGAAGAGGCGCTGCTCAAGACCACGGCGCACCAGGAGAAACTGGCGCAGGCCATGTTGACGGGCATCCAGCGCTACTTCACCGCCAACCCGCCGCTGGCGCGGCTCGGCGACGTCAGCTAAGACCATGCCGGATACGAATTGGGCCATGCCTGCGCATGGCCCTTTTCTTTTGCGGCGCGCCATCATTGCCTTCGGATGATCTGGCTGCGGCTTGAATACGGTGCGGCTATCAACAGCGTCGGGTTACACCATCCTATATGCCGGCAAGTACGAGACTTGTCGCCGGAGTTTCAGACGGATCCATACAGATACCGGAAAGCGACCCCGGTAGATTAGCGGCCATCTTTTGGAAAGATCCATGGCCGTCCGCCTGCTATCCGCTCCGCCTTGCGTTCCAGCGCAATCCTGTATTCATCATGCAGGGATTCTGGAACATGAAACGCACGAAAATATCGCTGGCGGCAGCCCTCCTGTTGTCCACAAGCTCTTATGGCCAGACCGTCCCGAACGAGGCCACGCCCGGCGAGGCCAGGCACGACGCTCGTGATGGGCTGAAGATTTTTTCGCCGATCACTGTTAGCGCAACCATCAGGCCGGAAGATGTCACCACGCAATCCATTTCCGCCGATGAGCTGAAAAGGACGGGTGGCAACAACTTTGGCACCATCATGCGCTACCAACCGCTGATCAGCGCATCGGGCGTGAACAGCGGGTCCCGCAACGGCAAATCGGGTTTTGACCGTGGCGGTTACAGCAGCTACAACATTCGCGGCCTGGACGGCAACCGGGTGGCGCTGGATGTCAATGGCATCCCCTTGCCGGACGCCACCGGGCGCAGTTACGCGGTCTCCAGCGGTGAAGACACTTTTGGCATTGGCCGCGATTACATCGATCCCTATCTGTACGGCCAGGTGAACATCGCTTCCGGATCGCGCCAGAACACGGTCAAGAACGTGGTCGGCGGCTCTGTGTCATTCGTCAGCAAATCACCGGACGCCTATCTCACGGACGGTAAACGCAGCTACCTGGAATACACCGGCGAGTTCGACACCTCCGATCATGGCTGGCACAACGGCGTGACCACCGCGTTCGGCAATGACAGCGCCAGGGCATTGTTCGCCTACAGCCGACGTGATGGCAGGCAGACGCGGAACAACAGCGGCTATCTGGATAGTTATCCGATGCGCTGGCATTCCGATGCCGCGCTGATCAACGGCGTGATCGACACCGGCGGCGGCGGCCGGATCATAGGCACCCTGGATTTCTATCGCAAGTCCAGCCGCGAAAGCGCGCCCATGTATAAAAAGCTGAACAGCCGCGCCCCCCAGGAAAGCGTTGTCGGCGCAAGCAGGCAACGGAATTCCACGCAACGCGACTCGATCAGCCTGGCGCACGTTTTCACGCCGCGAAACAACTCGCTCATGGATACGATGGAAAGCAAGGTCTTCTATCAGCAAACGCGCGTTGGCGATGACACCGTTTCAGCGCAGGACACCGTCACTTCATCCAGGTCGTGGTCGACCGGAATGGAGACGGAGAACCCCTTGGAGAATGTTTCGACTTTCTCCAACATGAACACCAAGACTTATGGCCTGCAAAGCGAAATCACCAAGGACTATGGCGCCCAGGCATTGAATTACGGCGTGAATTTCTCGATAACGGATTTTTCCCGGCCGTTTGACCAAGTCGGCGCGGACTATCCCACCTTGCAGCCGCAGGGCAACAACAGAACCTATGACACGAATGTATGGCTGAGCGACACCATCACCATCGGCGCGTTTTCGGTGATGCCGGGACTGAAATACTCGCGGCACAAAATCAACCCGCAGGGCTTTGAGGCCCCGTCCGACGACAACGCGCTGGGCGCATTGACGCTGGCGGAAATCAACCAGATACATGGCAAGACGTTTACGGACGGGAAGCTATTGCCTTCGTTGACCGTCATGTATGCGTCCAAGCAGGGGTTCAATACCTACCTGCAGTACAAACGCGGAGTCTCCTACCCCACCAGCAGCCAGATAGCGGGAATCTGGCTGCACCCCAGGATTGGGCGCGCCTCGCCCGCCATGGTGGGCAATTCCGACCTCAAGTCCGAAACCAGCAACCAGTTTGAATTAGGGGTGGTTGGCAAGGCAGCCCGTGGCCTTACGGTGCGCGGCAATGTCTTCTACAACAGCTACGACAATTTCATCTATAACCGGAAATACGCCTTGAGGGACTACCAGACAGGCGCGCCGAAACCGGGCGTGCAAAGCCTGCTGGCCAGGCTTCCGGCGTCGATCTCCAGCCTCACCATCGCGGAGAACCGCGACAAGGCATACATCTATGGCGCAGAGGTCGTCACCCGGATCGATTATGGCGCGCTGTTCGGCGCCGCTCATGGACTGAGCAGCACTTTTGCCGTGGGATACAACCAGGGCAAATCGAAATCATCGTATTCGGGTGATGGCTGGGTGGAGCTGGACAGCGTGTTGCCTGTCAAGGCCATTGCATCATTGGCCTGGGATGACCCCCAAAACCGCTACGGCGCGAGCCTTACCGCCACCTTCGTCAAGGGCAAGCAAGCCGTCGACCCTGTCCGCCAGAATTTCCCGAACAATGGCAGCCTCTCATTCGAGGAATATTCCGAAAAATACGAAAAGAACTACCTGCGCGTACCCGGATACAGCATTTTCGATCTGACGGCCTACTACAACGTGAAGAAACACCTGACAGTGGCGATGGGAGTCTACAACCTCACCAACCGCAGATACTGGGAATACGCCAGCAATAGAAAAATGACGACGACCTCGGAGCAGGATCTGCGTGATATCGCCTTGGGCACCGCGCCTGGCAGGACCTACCAGCTAAGCGTCACCGCGATGTTCTGATTCCGTCGCTTTTCCATTTCCGGGGTGGCCAGGCTCGGTTTGCCGCGGTCAGCCGCCCCGGCGCGCGCGCAGCAGCTTGAACAGGGCCGCGCCGACCACCGGCACGATGGCCGCGGCCAGGCCGATCAGGACGATGGTGTTCAGGTGCTCTTTCACCAGCGGGATATTGCCGAAGAAATAGCCCGCCGCCACCAGGCTGACCACCCACAGCAGTGCGCCCAGCACATTGAAAAGCTGGAAGCGCGACAACGGCATGTCGGCCACGCCGGCCACGAACGGCGCGAACGTGCGCACCACCGGAATGAAGCGCGACATGACGATGGTCTTGCCGCCGTGCTTCTCATAGAAAGCGTGCGTGCGCATCAGCGCCCCACGATCCAGGAAGCGCAGGTTCATCGAGAACACGCGCGGCCCGATGTAGCGGCCGATGGCGTAGTTCACGCTGTTGCCGGTGATGGCGGCCACGATCAGCAGCGCCCCTAGCAACACCGGATCGAGGCTGCCGGTGGCGCCGAAGGCGCCAGCGATGAACAGCAGCGAATCGCCCGGCAGGAACGGCAGCACCACCAATCCGGTCTCCGCGAAAACGATCAGGAACAGCACCAGATAGACCCACACGCCATACTGCTGGACCCAGACCCCGAGAGTCTGGTCGATGTGGAGCACCATTTGGAAAAATTCAAGCATCAATACGTCCCTGAAGGCGGAAGGGGAATCAGGCCACGACTATAGCCCACCGTATCCAGAGGCTAAAATCCTCCCTATGGCTACACCGGACCCCCCCATGACAGAACGCCGCTCCATTCTTGCGCTGCCCGATCTGCTGATCAGCCAGATCGCCGCGGGCGAAGTGATCGAGAGACCCGCCTCGGTGCTCAAGGAAATCCTCGAGAACGCCATCGACGCCGGCGCCCGCGCGATCGAGGTGCGCCTGGAGGGCGGCGGCATCCGCCGCATTGCCGTGACCGACGATGGCGGCGGCATTCCACCGGATGAGCTGCCGCTGGCGCTGGCGCGCCACGCCACCAGCAAGATCCGCAACCTCCACGAGCTGGAATCGGTCGCGTCCATGGGGTTCCGCGGCGAGGCGCTGGCCTCGATTGCCTCGGTGGCGCAGGTCTCCATTATTTCGCGCACGCGCGATGGCGAGCATGCCTGGCAGATCCAGGCCGGCAGCATGCAGGTCACCCCCGCCTCGGGCCCGCCGGGCACCACCGTGGACGTGCGCCAGTTATTCGACGCGGTGCCGGCGCGGCGCAAGTTCCTGCGCTCGGAAGCCACCGAATTCGGCCACTGCGTCGACGCCATGGAGCGCATCGCGCTGGCCCATCCGCAGATCGCCTTCCGCCTGTTCCACCACGACCGCGCGCAGCGCCAGTGGCTGCCGGCCGAACCGCCGCAGCGCATCCGCGACGTGCTGGGCGCGGAATTCGCCGAACACGGCCTGCTGCTGTCGCACAGCGTCGGCACGGTCAGCCTGGCAGGCATGATCACCCGCCCCACCGCGGCCCGCGCCCGCGCCGACCGCCAGTACCTGTACGTCAACGGCCGCTACGTGCGCGACCGCACCGTCAGCCACGCGCTGCGCGCCGCCTACGCCGACGTGCTGCATGGCGACCGCCAGCCGGCCTACGTGCTGTTCCTGGACATCGACCCGGCCGCGGTCGACGTCAACGTGCATCCGGCCAAGCACGAGGTGCGCTTTCGCGACAGTGGCGCGGTGCACCGCTTCGTCAACCACGCGGTCAGCCAGACGCTGGCGCAGACGGGCGGATCGTCGGCGGTGGCGCCGGCCGCGGCGCCGCGCGATGACGATGACGGATTCGAGACCGTGGCGCCATCAGCGCCCACGGCGCCCGGCGGCTTGCCCGCCTCCGCGCCGGCCGACACGCCTCGCCCCGGCTATACCGCCGCCAGCCCGGGCGCCGCGCCCGCCTACGGCCTGCGGCCCTCGCCGACGCCGCAGCGCCCGCATACGCAGGTGCCGTTCCGCCTGCACGCCGAGCCGGCCGGGATTCCCGCCGCCGACTGGCAATCGCTGTATCGCCCCCTGACCGAAGACACCGCCGCGCGCGTCGAGCCGCTGCGCGACGTGACGGCGCTGGCGCCGCAGGCCGCCCCCGCGCCGACGCTGCCGGCCGACGAGGAACACCCGCTCGGCATGGCGCTGGGCCAGTTGCACGGTATCTACATCCTGGCGCAGAACCGCCGCGGCATGGTGCTGGTGGACATGCACGCGGCCCATGAGCGCGTGGTCTACGAACAACTCAAGCAGGCGCTGGACGCGCGCAGCCTGCCGCGCCAGGACCTGCTGGTGCCGGTGGTGTTCCACGCCCAGGAAAAGGATGTGGCGGTGGTCGAGGAATTCGAGGAACAGCTCGAAGACCTCGGCTTCCAGATGCGGCCGTCCGGCCCCACGTCGATCGCGGTGCGCTCGGTGCCCGCCATCCTGGCGCGCGGCGACATCGAGACGCTGGCCCGCGCCGTGCTGCGCGACCTGGCCGGCGTGGGGGTGTCGCGCCTGTTGACCGAACAGCGCAACGAACTGCTCTCGACCATGGCCTGCCATGGCTCGGTGCGCGCCAACCGCAAGCTCACGATCGAAGAGATGAACGGCCTGCTGCGGCAGATGGAGGCCACCGAGCGCGCCGACCAGTGCAACCACGGCCGGCCGACCTGGGTGCAGTGGTCGGTGTCCGACCTGGACAAGCTGTTCCTGCGCGGGCAATAGGCCTTGTCCGTGTCCGCCCCTCCCCTCGTCATCTGCCTGGCCGGCCCCACCGCGGCCGGCAAGAGCGCCTCCACCCTGGCGCTGGCCGAACGCTGGCCGCTGGAAATCGTCAACGTCGATTCCGCCACCATCTACCGCGGCATGGACATCGGCACCGCCAAGCCGTCGCCGGCCGAACAGGCGCAGGTGCCCCAGCACCTGCTGGATATCCGGGACCCGGCACAGTCGTATTCGGCGGCCGAATTCCGCGCCGACGCGCTGCGCCTGATCGACGCGATCCGCGCGCGCGGCCGCATTCCGCTTCTGGCCGGCGGCACCATGATGTACTACAAGGCGCTGCGCGACGGCCTGGACGACCTGCCGCAGGCCGATCCGGCCTTGCGCGCCGAGCTGGAAGCGCGCGCCGCCCGCGACGGCTGGCCGGCGCTGCACGCCGAGCTGGCGCGGCTGGATCCCGTCACCGCCGCGCGCCTGGCGCCCAACGACAGCCAGCGGATCCAGCGCGCGCTGGAAATCTGCCGGTTGTCGGGCCAGCCCATGTCGGCGCTGCTCGGCCGCCAGCGCGCCGCCGCCGGCGACGACGACCACCGCTACCTGACCATCAGCCTGGAACCCTCGGCGCGCGCCGCGCTGCACGCGCGCATCGAACAACGCTTCGACGCGATGCTGGCCAGCGGCCTGTTGGAAGAAGTGCGCGGCCTGCATGCACGCGCCGACCTGCACCCGGGCCTGCCGTCGGTGCGCTGCGTCGGCTACCGCCAGATGTGGGCCCATCTCGACGGCGAGATCAGCCTGGAGGAAGCCCGCGAACAGGGCATCGCCGCCACCCGCCAGTTGGCCAAGCGCCAGATCACCTGGCTGCGCGCCCAGCCCGAGCGCGTCATCGTCGACTGCCTGGCGGCCGATGCGGTGGCGCGGACCATCGACGCGGTGGCCACGGCGCTGGACGATGCATCCTGACGCAAGAGGCTGCCCGCCTTCGCGCCTGACCTTTTCGCCGCAGCCGGCCCTTGCGGCAGCGCCTGACCACGGGATATCGAACGGATGGAAATCAACGAAGCGAACCAGTCTTTTGCCGCCGGGCTGCGCAGGCAGAACGAGGCCTTGATCGGCGAAATCCAGCGGTTGCTCCGCGAACGCCCGTTCACGCTGGACCAGGGCGTTTCCAGGGAAACCGTGGACGCCATCCACTTCGAGTACGACTGGGAGTCGTTCACTCCCGTCGCGATTCCCTTGAACACGCGTTCCGGCTACTGTGGACGGGGCCTGCGGTTGGCATTGCAGTACCCGTTGATTCCGCCCGATGTCGACGCCGCGTTGACCGAAGCCATGGACAACGAGGACGACGATTTCGGCGATGAACTGCGCGAAATGATGACGGAGACCTACCTCGCCTGGTTCCAGACGGCCTGGCGCGAGGCGCGGGACGCCAACCGGGAGGTGCGTGGCTTTCTGTCCGTTCACGACACCATCTGGCGCACGGACCTGGATACGGGAGAAGCATTCCGCGAGGACGCGGGCCGGGTCAAGTTCTTCTAGCCGGACTGCGAAAGAAAAACCCGCCACCAGTGCGGGTTTTTCATTGCAAGGCCAGCCGGCTCAGACCACCACGGTCTGCGGCATGCCTTCGGTCTGGGCGACGATCTCGCCCAGCTTGCTGACGGTTTCGCCCTGCTCGCGCAGCGTGGCGGCGATCGCGTCGGCCTGGGCCGGATCCACCACCAGCACCATGCCGATGCCGCAGTTGAAGACGCGGTACATCTCGGTGTCCTCGACGCCGCCCTGCTCCTGCAGCCACTGGAACAGCTTGGGCATTTCCCAACTGTCGCGCCGCAGGCGGGCCGACAGGCCGTCCTGCAGGATGCGCGGCACGTTGTCGAGCAGGCCGCCGCCGGTGATGTGGGCCAGGCCCTTGATGGCGGCGCCGTGCTTGGCCAGCGCGGCCAGCACCTGCTTGACGTAGATGCGGGTCGGGGCCATGACCACGTCGACCAGCGGCTGGCCGTGGAAGTCGTCGTCGGGCTTGGCGCCGGCGCGCTCCAGGATCTTGCGCAGCAGCGAGTAGCCGTTCGAGTGCGCGCCGCTGGACGCCAGGCCCAGCACCACGTCGCCGACCTTGATCGACTTGCCGTCGATGATGGCCGACTTCTCGACCGCGCCCACCGCGAACCCAGCCAGGTCGTATTCGCCGTCGGGGTACATGCCCGGCATTTCGGCGGTTTCGCCGCCGATCAGGGCGCAGCCCGACAGTTCGCAGCCCTTGGCGATGCCGCCCACCACCGACGCCGCCGTGTCCACCGAAAGCTTGCCGCAACCGAAGTAATCCAGGAAGAACAGCGGCTCGGCGCCCTGCACCAGGATGTCGTTGACGCTCATCGCCACCAGGTCGATGCCGACGGTGTCGTGGCGGTTCCAGTCGAACGCCAGGCGCAGCTTGGTGCCGACGCCGTCGGTGCCGGAAACGAGCACAGGCTCCTTGTAGTGCTTGGGCACTTCGAACAGGCCGCCAAAGCCGCCGATACCGGCCAGCACCCCGGGACGCATGGTGCGCGCCGCAAGCGGTTTGATACGGTCGACCAGGGCGTCGCCCGCGTCGATGTCGACACCGGCGTCACGGTAGGTCAGGGGAGCTTTGGGTTGATTCGTCATGAGAAATGCCGTGGGATATGTAACAATTGCTGGGAATTGGGGTGGAACGCCCTGCATTTTACGATGTTGCGGCCCGGTCCTGGCCAGCGCCCGGCGAAAGCCGCCGGCGGCGGGCGGGACGGCTCCGGCCCGGCGCGGCGCCATTTTGGCGCAAACCCAAGCCAGGCAAAGGGCTTGGACGCGACACCGGCGCCCCGGGTGGTTTAAAGTGTAGGGTTGGCCGATAGCGATTTTGCCAGTTTCTGGCGGGCAACGCCGCCGCCGGCCATGGGCTCACCCCGGAGCCTGGCTCTACCCGCCTGATCGATAACCTCTCATGAACCGCCAGCTGCTGCTCGACGTTCTTCCCGCGCCAGCGCCCTCGCTGAACAATTTCATCGCCGGTCCCAACGGAGAGGCGCTGGCGGCCGTGCGCACGCTCGCTCCCGGCCGCGCGCTGTACATCTGGGGCTCGGCCGGCTGCGGCCGCAGCCACCTGCTGCGCGCGCTGACCGCGCGCCCCGACGCCGTCTACATCGAAGCGGCCAACAGCGCCAACATCCTGCGCGTGCTGGCCGAGGCCGATTCCAAGTCGCCCATGCCCAAGTTCGTGGCGGTGGACGACGTGCACCTCATGGACGAGCACCGCCAGGCGGGCCTCTTTGCCCTGTACAACCGCTGGCGCGAATCGGCCGCCACCGGCCGCGCCTTCGCGCTGGCCGTGGCGGGCGACCGCTCGACGCTGTCGATGCCGCTGCGCGAAGACCTGCGCACCCGGCTGGGCTGGGACCTGGTGTTCCGCCTCGACCCGCTGTCAGACGCCGACAAGCTGGCGGCGCTGGCGGCCCAGGCGGCCGAACGCGGCCTGCACCTGGCGCCCGAAATCATCAACTGGATGTTGACGCACCACGAGCGCGACATCCGCAAGCTGGCGGCCTTGCTGGACGCGCTGGACCGATACTCGCTGGCCACCGGCCGTCCCATCACCCTGCCCCTGCTGCGCGCCATGCTCGCAGACCCGGATTCACAACGCACATGACCTCCCGACGTCTCGCCCTGTTCGACCTGGATCACACCCTGCTGCCGCTGGACAGCGACTACCAATGGGCCGACTACCTGGCGCGCACCGGCCGCGCCGGCGATCCGGACGAGGCCCGCCGCCAGAACGACGACCTGATGGACCGCTACAACCGCGGCGAACTCACCGCCGAACAGGCCGCCGAGTTCATGCTGGGCCTGCTGGCGGCGCACGCGCCGTTCGACCTGGCCGCCTGGCACGAGGCCTTCATGGCCGAGGTCATCCGCCCGTCGATCACCCCCGCCGCGCGCGCGCTGGTCGAATCGCACCTGGAAGCCGGCGACCTGTGCGCCGTGGTCACCGCCACCAACAGTTTCGTCACCGCCCCCATCGCCCGCGCCTTCGGCATCCCCCACCTGGTGGCCACCGACGCCGAAGTCCAGCGCGGCCGCTACACCGGCCGCATCCTCGGCACCCCCAGCTTCAAGGAAGGCAAGGTGGTGCGCGTGAACGACTGGCTGGCCGCCATGGGCCTGGGGCTTGCGGATTTCCCCGAATCGTTTTTCTATAGCGATTCGGTCAATGATGTCCCGCTGCTCGAAAAGGTGACCCGCCCGATCGCCGCCAACCCCAGCCCCACCCTGCGCGCCATCGCCCAGGAACGCGGCTGGCAAGTGATCGATCTGTTCGACCACGTCATAGATGCCAAGTCCTAAATGATCACCGAAACCATAAAAAAATTCGTCGGCCGACTGTTCGCGCCGGCAGCCCGGGGGCCTTTGCGCATCGGACGCGACAAGCACGGCATCGACCGCCGCAATGTCTCGCGCCACGCCATCAAGGTATGCGAGGTGTTGCGCCAGCATGGCTATGAAGCCTATATCGTCGGCGGCGCGGTGCGCGACCTGATCGTCGGCCTGGAACCCAAGGACTTCGACGTCGCCACCAACGCCACGCCCGAACAGATCCGCCCGCTGTTCCGCCGCGCCCGCATCATCGGCCGCCGCTTCCAACTGGTGCACGTGGTGTTCGGCCAGGAAATCATCGAGACCTCCACCTTCCGCGCCCCCGCCTCGGAAGACCAGGAAACCGACGCGCACGGCCGCATCCTGCGCGACAACGTCTTCGGCACGCACGAGGAAGACGCGGCGCGCCGCGACTTCACCATGAACGCGCTGTACTACGACCCGCACAACGAGGAAGTGATCGACTTCCACAACGGCGTGGCCGACCTGAAAAAGCGCCAGATCCGCATGATCGGCGACCCGGCCAAGCGCTACCGCGAAGATCCGGTGCGCATGCTGCGCGCGGTGCGCTTCGCCGCCAAGCTGAACGGCACGATCGACCCGGCCACGCGCCAGCCGATCCGCACCATGGCCGACCTGATCGAGAACGTGCCGGCCTCGCGCCTGTTCGACGAGATGCTCAAGCTGCTGACCTGCGGCCACGCCATGGACTGCCTGCGCCAGTTGCGCGCCGACGGCCTGCACAACGGCCTGCTGCCGCTGCTGGACGTGGTGCTGGAACAGCCGGGCGGCGAACACTTCGTGGAACTGGCGCTGGAACGCACCGACGCCCGCGTGCGCGCCGGCAAGACCATCAGCCCCAGCTTCCTGTTCGCCGCGCTGCTGTGGCAGCAGGTGGAAGTGCGCTGGAAGCAGTTGCGCGCCCAGGGCGAACACACCATCCCGGCGCTGTCGCAGGCCGCCGACTCGGTGCTCGACGAGCAGACCGAGAAGCTCGCGATCCAGCGCCGCTTCTCGTCGGACATGCGCGAGATCTGGTTCATGCAGCCGCGCTTCGAGCGCCGCATGGGCAAGACCATCTTCCGCATGATCGAACAACCGCGCTTTCGCGCCGCCTGCGACTTCCTGCAACTGCGCGCCGCCGCCGGCGAGTTCGACAGCGTGCTGGCGCAGTGGTGGATGGACCTGGCCAACGCCGATGACGCCACCCGCGCCGACATGATCGAGGAAGTCTCGCGCCTGCCGCGCGACGCCAGCGACGGCCCGGCGCCGGCCGCGCACAAGCGCCGGCCGCGCCGTCGCCCCTCCTCGCGCGGCCCCGCCGCCGGCAATGCCAGCAGCGCCGAATAAGGCCATGGCCGCCCCCGTGCGCGCCTACATCGGGCTGGGCGCCAACCTGGGCGACAGCGCGGCAACGCTGCGCAGCGTGCTGGCCGAGCTGGCCGCCACCGACGGCATCATCGCGGTGACGGCCTCGCCCTTCTATCGCACGGCGCCGGTGGACGCCACTGGCCCGGACTTCGTCAACGCGGTCGCGGCCCTGGACACCACGCTGGCGCCGCTGGACCTGCTGGACCTGTTGCAGGCGCTGGAATTGCGCCATGGCCGTGAACGGCCCTACCGCAACGCGCCGCGTACCCTCGACCTGGACCTGCTGCTGCATGGCGACGCCGCCATGGCGCACGAGCGCCTGATCCTGCCGCACCCCCGCATGCAGTTGCGCGCCTTCGTGCTGCGTCCGCTGCGCGACCTGGCGCCGACACTGACGCTGGCCGGCCGCGGCCTCGACGCCTGGCTCGGCGACATCACCGACCAGCCGATCGAACGACTGGACTGAACCGCGCCGGGCGGCGCGGTTGCCGCCCTCTTCCTGATTACCGTGAAGATCGGCCCTGCGGCCGCGTCACGCCTTGGGCGCGAACGCCAGCATGGCGCGTTCGACGTCGTCCACCCCGGGCAGTCCGGCCTCGTTGCCCAGGTGCTGGATCTTGTGCGCCGAAGCGGCGCGGGCGAAGGTGAAGTGTTCCTTCCAGGCCAGCTCGGGCCGGTTGACGTACGACCAGACATAGGCGCCGTGGAACACGTCGCCCGCGCCGGAGGTATCGATGATGCGATCGGCCGGCACGTCCAGCGACGGCAGCGTGTCGACCGCGCCGGTTTCGTCGTACCAGAGCATGCCGCGCTCGCCCAGCGTCACCGCCCCGATGCGGCAACCTCGCTGTTTCAGCAGGTCCAGCAAGCCATGCGGCGACAGGTCCAACTGCTCGCACATGCGTTCGGCGCAGACGGCCACGTCGATGTGGCGCAGCAGTTCGTCGGTGTTCTCGCGCACGCCGCCGCCATCGAGGGAGGTCAGGATGCCGGCCTGGCGGCAGGCGCGCGCATAGTGCAGCGCGGCGTCGGGCTGGTGGCCGTCCAGATGCAGCGCGCGGTAGCCGCTGACGTCCAGGCGCGGAAAATCGTTCAGGTAGTCGGCATCGCGCGCCCGCACAATGGCGCGCTTGCCATGGTTGGGCATGATGAACGACAGCGACGAGCGCCGCACCTGGCGCCCGTGCAGCGTGACGCCGTGCGCGGCCGCCATGTCCGTATACATGTGGCCGAGCCAGTCCGGCGCCAGCGAGCAGATCAGGTCGGGCTTCGTGCCCAGCTTGCCGCAGGCGAACGCCGCGGTGACGGCATTGCCGCCGAACGACACGGCGTAGTCGCGCGCCACGCTTTTCTCGTCGCCGGTGGGCCATTCGTCGGCCAGCACGGTGACGTCGATGTAGGTATGCCCGATGAAAAGCGCTGCACTCATGAGACCGTCCGCGGAAAGATTTGCCGGATTGTAGGCCGGACACCGCCGGACGGGATCAAGCGGCGCTGGCTTCGCCGGCCTGCGCCAGCACGCGGCGGGCGCGGGTGATGACGGGCGCGTCCACCATCTTGCCGTCCAGCATGAAGGTGCCGGCGGCCTTGTCGCGATGCGCGTCAACCACGCGGCGGGCCCAGGCCAGCTCGGCCGGATCGGGCGCGAAGGCGGCGTGGATCACCGGCACCTGCGCGGGATGGATGCACAGCATGCCGCCGAACCCCATCTGCTGGGCGCGCGCGGCGGCGGCGGACAGCCCGGCGTGGTCCTCGACCCCCGGGAACACACCGTCCAGCGCCGGCGCCAGCCCGGCGGCGCGGGTCTGCAGCAGCACCTGCACGCGGGCGTGGTCCAGCACGGCTTCGGCGCCGGCGGTGTCCGGCGCCAGGCCCAGGTCCAGGCCGTAGTCGAGGCTGCCGAACGCCAGCCGCGCCACGCCGGGCGTGCCGGCGACCTCGGCGGCGTTGAGGATGCCACGCGCGGTTTCCAGGATCGGAATGACCGGCAGCCCCGCCTGCGCCACGTGGCGCACCTGCGCCAGGCTTTCGGCCTTGGGCAGCAGGATCCCGGCCACCGCGGGCTTGCCGCGGCAGGCCTTCAGGTCGTCGTCGTGCCACGAGGTGGAGGCGTCGTTGATCCGCACCCACACCCGCGCCTGCGGCTGGGTGCCGAGGAAGTCGCAGAGCGCTTCGCGGGCCGAGGCCTTGGCCAGGTGCTCGACCGCGTCTTCCAGGTCGACGATGACGGCATCGGCGCCGCTGGCCAGGGCCTTGGGGATGCGTTCGGCACGGGAGGCCGGCACGAACAGCGCGGTACGAACGACGGAATGCATCACACCACCTCCGAAGCATGGAATCGCGCCACCTGTTCGGGCGCGTATCCCAGTGATGCTAGCACCGCATCCGTGTTCTGGCCCACGGCGGGCACCGCCGCCATGCGCGGCGCGAAGGCGTTGCTGCTGGCCGGCGGCAGCAGCGCCGGCAGCGCGCCGGCCGGGCTGTCGACCTGGCTCCAGCGGTCGCGCGCCCGCAATTGCGGGTGGGCCCAGACCCCGGCCATGTCGTTGACCCGGGCGTTGGCGATCTGCGCGTCTTCCAGCCGGTCGGTGACCTGCTGCACGCTGAGGTCGGCGAAGGCCGCGACGATCAGCGCGCGCAGGGCCTCGCGGTTGGCGGTGCGCAGCGAGTTGGTGGCGAAACGCGGGTCCTCGGCCAGCTCGGCCTGGCGCAGCACCTGGGCGCAGAACACGCGCCATTCGCGCTCGTTCTGCAGGCCCAGCATGATGGTATTGCCGTCGCCGGTGGGGAACGGACCGTAGGGATAGATCGAGGCGTGGGCCGCGCCGGCGCGCACCGGCGGCGCCGCGCCCTCGAACGCGTAGTACATCGGGAAGCCCATCCACTCGACCATGCTCTCGAGCATGGAGACGTCCAGGCGGCTGCCCAGGCCGGTCTTCTGGCGCAGCAGCAGCGCGTTGAGAATGGCGGAATAGGCGTACATGCCGGCCGAGATGTCGGCGATGGAGCAGCCGGCCTTGACCGGGTCGTCGGCGGTGCCGGTGACCGACAGGAAGCCGCTTTCGCTCTGGATCAGCAGGTCGTAGGCCTTCTTGTCCTGGTAGGGGCCGCCTTCGCCATAGCCGGAGATGTCGCAGACGATCAGGCGCGGGTGCCTGGCGTGCAGCGCCTCGAACGACAGCCCCAGGCGCGCGGCGGCGCCAGGCGCCAGGTTCTGCACCAGCACGTCGGCCTGTTGCAGCAGGCGTTCCATGATGTCGCCGGCTTCGTCGCGCTTGAGGTCCAGCGTCAGGCTTTCCTTGGAACGGTTCGTCCAGACGAAGTGCGACGACAGGCCGCGCACGCGCTCGTCATAGCCGCGGGCGAAGTCGCCCGCGCCGGGGCGTTCGATCTTGATGACGCGTGCGCCCATGTCCGCGAGCTGGCGGGTGCAGAACGGGGCGGCGATGGCGTGCTCGAGGCTGACGACGGTGATGCCGTCCAGCGGGCGGGGGGCTGGCGTGCTCATGCGGTGAACCTCAGTTCGGCCTGGTGGGCCAGCGTGCCGTCCTGCTCGGCCCAGAGCCGGGCCAGACCCGGCTCGTCGATGCGGCCGGCGACCTGGAAGGGCGTGGGCGCGATCAGCGGCCGCAGGCCGCGGTACGACAGGTGCGTGGGGCGCGCGCCGGGGTGGGCGCGCAGGAAGGCGGCGACCATCTCGGTGGCGATCAGCGGGCCGTGCACCACCAGGCCCGGATAGCCTTCGGTGGCGGTGACGTAGGGATGGTCGTAATGGATGCGGTGGCCGTTGAAGGTCACGGCCGAATAGCGGAACAGCAGCACCGAGGTCGGCTCGATGGTGTCGCGCCACTGGGCCTGCGGCGCCGGCTCGGTGCCGGCGAGCTTGGGCGGCGTGGGCTGGCGATAGACGATGTCCTGCTCTTCCAGGATGGCCACCTCGCCGTCCTGGCGGTACTCGTGGCGCACCGTCACGAACAGCAGCGCGCCGGTGCGGCCGGCCTTTTCCTTGACGTCGGCCACCACCGAGACCCGTTCGGCCGGCACGCCCACCCTAAGCGGCTGGCGGAATTCGACGCGGCCGCCGGCCCACATGCGGTTGCGGTCCTGCGCCGGCGGCAGGAAGCCGCCACGGGCCGGGTGCCCATCCGTCCCCAAGCCATCGGCCGCGACCGTGCTGATGAAGAACGCCCATTGCCACAAGGGGGGCAAGGGGTCGCCCACGGCGGGCGCGGGGCCGCCCAGCGTGGCGGCGATGCGCGCCGCATGGCCGGGGTCCAGCGCGTCCGCCTGGCGCTCGCCGCTGCCGATCCAGCCGGCCGGGTCTGTCGATGTCATGCCGATATTCCTCTGATGATTGATCTGGTGGCTAGCATCCCGCATGGCGGGGACACTGTGAATTCATTTTTCCTCAAGGCCGGCTTTGGGGCGCCTGAATCGTGCGCCCGGCGCCCGCCGCCGTAATATAGGCGCCATGCACTTCGATCTCGCCGACCTCCGCCTGTTCATCCACATCGCCGAATCCCCCAGCCTGACGCAGGCCGCCAAGCGCGCCCACCTGTCGCTGGCCGCGGTCAGCGTGCGCATCAAGGCGCTGGAGAACCAGCTCAACACCCGTCTGTTGTACCGCGACAGCCGCGGCGTGGAAATCACCCCGGCCGGCCAGCGGCTGTTGCAGCACGCGCGGGTCATCATGCGCCAGGTCGATCACCTGAAGCACGACTTCCAGGAGCAGGCCGACGGCGATGCCGGCCACATCCGCATCTTCGCCAACACCACGGCGGTCACCGAATTCATGCCCGACATCCTGGCGCGCTTCCTGGCGGGCCATCCCGGCGTCACCGTCGACCTGCAGGAACGCCTGACGCGCGACATCGTGCGCGGCGTGCTGGACGGCACCACCGACCTGGGCATCGTCGCCGGGCCGGTCGACGCGCCCGAACTGCAGACCATCCACTTCAGCACCGACCGGCTGGTGCTGGTGGTGCCCAATGGCCATCCGCTGCAGGAGCAGGACAAGGTCAAGCTGGCCGACGCGGTGCGCTATCCGTTCATCACCATGCATGAGGGCTCGACCCTGGTGGCGTTCCTGCGCGACCAGCTCGAGCGCATCGGCCAGCGCCTGCCGCAACGCATCCAGCTTTACAGCTTCGATTCCATCTGCCGGATGGTGCAGGCGGGCGTCGGCGTCGGCGTGATCCCGGATTCGGCCGCGCGCCGCTACGGCGCGGAGATGAAGCTGCGCGTAGTGGAGCTGGACGAGCCCTGGGTGGTGCGCGAACGCAAGCTGCTGGTGCGCGACATCGACGCCCTGCCCGGCTGCGCGCGTGAACTGATCGAGCAGATCCGGCAGCCGGCGGCGGCCTGACGCAGGCCCTAGCGCCCCGTGAACGCCGGCGCGCGCTTCTGCGCGAAGGCGCGCATGCCCTCCAGGTAGTCGTCGGTGTAGCCCAGCTCGCGCTGCAAGGCGCATTCCAGGTCGAACTGCTGCGCCAGCGTGTTGCCGCTGGACGCATGCAGCGCCTGCTTGGTGGCGGCGTAGGCGCGCGTCGGCCCGTCCGCCAGGGTGGCGCGGACCTCGGCCAGCGTCGCGGCCAGGTCCGCATCCGGCACCACGCGCCAGATCAGCCCCCAGGCCTCGGCCTGGCGCGCGCTGACGGCCTCGCCGAACAAGGCCGCGCCCATGGCGCGCGCCGAGCCCACCAGGCGCGGCAGGAACCAGGTGCCGCCGGCGTCCGGCAGCAGGCCGATCTTGCTGAAGGCCTGGATGAAGCGCGCCGACTCCACCGCGAACACCACGTCGCAGGCCAGCACCAGGCTGGCGCCAGCGCCGGCCGCCACGCCGTTCATGACGCACACCACCGGCGCCGGCAGCGCGCGCAGCCGCAGGATGAGCGGCTTGTACAGTTTTTCCAGGTTCTCGCTCAGGTCGCGGCGCGAACCGTCCTCGGCCGGCTTGCGCTCGCCCAGGTCCTGGCCGGCGCAGAAGCCGCGGCCGGCGCCGGTCAGGATCACGCCGCGCAAGCCGGCGTGCGCCTCCAGCGCGTCCAGCGCCCGCGCCAGTTCGGCGTGCATGACGGCAGTGAAACTGTTCAGGCGCTCCGGGCGATTGAGGGTGATGACGCCGACGCCCTGCTCCAGCGTGAACGTGATCTCGGTGTAGCGGTCATGGCTCATGCCAGTTCCTCCAGCACCGCCAGTTGCTCGGCGCTGTCGCCCAGCAACAGGTCCGCCACCGTCAGGCGCTTGAAGTAGTCGCCCACCTCCAGCTCGTCCGTCATGCCCATGCCGCCATGCAATTGCACCGCCATCTGCGCCACCAGCCGGCCCGCGCGCGCGATTTCGAGCTTGGCCGAGGCCAGCATGCGGCGGCGCTGCGCCGGGTCGGGTTCGGTCAGCGCGGCCACCGCCACGTAGGCCATCGATAGCGCCAGTTCCTTGGCCACCAGCATTTCCGCCAGGCGGTGCTGCAAGGCCTGGAACGCGGCCAGCGGCTGGCCGAACTGCTTGCGCGTCTTGAGATAGTCGACGGTGATCTCCAGCAACCGCTCCATCGCGCCCGCAGCGTGGGCGCATAGCGCCGCCGTCCCCCATTGCAGCGCCTGCGCCAGGGCCGCGTCGGCCGCCGCGCCCCGCGTCAGCAGCGCGTCCGCGCCAAGCGATGCCGCGTCGAAATCCAGGCGGGCGCAACGCGCGCCGTCCAGCGTCGGCGTGTCGGTGACGCGTACCCCAGTGACATCCGCCGGCACCGCCAGCAGCAGCGTGGCGCCGTCGTCGGCCCGCGCGCTCACTAACCAGGCATGGGCCGCGGCGCCATGCCACACCAGGTGCTTGGCGCCGTCCAAACGCCAGCCGTTGCCGTCGCGCGTTGCGCGGCAGTCATTCGGATCGGCCTGGTAGCGGCGTCCGGGTTCCTGGTACGCCACGCTGACCACCTGCTCGCCCGAGGCGATGGCGGGCAACCAGCGCTCACGTGCGGCGGCGTCGCAGGCACCGATCAGGGCCGCGCCCATCACGGCGCTCGGGATCACCGGCTCGGCCACCAGCCCGCGCCCCAGTTCCAGGTGCACCGGCAGCAGGCTGGCCGGCACTTCGCCGAAGCCGCCCGCTTCCTGCGGAATGTTCAGCCCCAGCACGCCCAGCTCGGCCAGCGCGCTCCAGGCCGCCGGATCGAGCCGGCCGGCGGCCTCGCGGGCGCGGCGCCGAGGCCGGGTCCATGCCTGGTCCACCAGGCGGCGCAGGCTGTCGGCCAGCATGCGCTGTTCTTCGGTATAGAGGAAATCCATGTGTCGTGCTCCTTGCGGCGCGCGCCTGTCTTGCAATCCAGGCGGGCGTCCGGATTGGCGGATTACAGGCCCAGCACCAGGCGGGCGATGATGCCCTTCTGCACTTCGGTGGTGCCGCCGTAGATCGAGGTCTTGCGCATGTCGGCATAGCCCGCGCCCGATGCCGCGGCCATCTCCGGCCCGGGGCCGTGATACGCGGCCTCGGCCAGCATCCATTCGGGGTCGTACGGCCAGGCGTCGGGGCCGGCCACTTCCATCTGCAGCATGGCCAGGTCCTGCTGGATCTCGGAGCCGCGGATCTTCAGCACCGAGGCCTCCGGGCCGGGCGTGCCGCCATTGCTCGCCGCCACGCGCAGCAACAGCATTTCCAGCGCCATGATGTCGACCTCGATACGCGAGATGCGGTCCCGCATGCGGCTGTCGGCCAGCAGCGGCCGGCCGCGCGACGTGGCGCGGGCCGCCATGTCCTTGAGGATGCCGAGTTCGCGATGGCAATGGCCCAGGCCGGCGATACCGGTGCGTTCGTGGCCCAGCAGGTACTTGGCATACGTCCAGCCCTGGTTCTCCTCGCCCACCAGGTTGGCGACCGGCACCCGCACGTTCTCCAGCCACACTTCGTTAACATCGTGCCCGCCGTCGAGCGTGCGGATCGGACGCACGCTCACGCCCGGCGCGCGCATGTCCAGCAGCAGCATCGAGATGCCGCGCTGGGCGCGCGCCTCGGGGTCGGTGCGCGCCAGGCAGAACATCCAGTCGGCGTACTGCGCCAGCGTGGTCCAGGTCTTCTGGCCGTTGACCACGTATTCATCCCCATCGCGCACCGCGCGGGTCTTGAGCGAGGCCAGGTCCGACCCCGAACCCGGTTCGGAATAGCCCTGGCACCACCAGTCCTGCACCCGTGGAATGCGCGGCAGGAAGCGCGCCTGCTGCTCGGCGCTGGCGTACTTCATCAGCACCGGCCCGATCATGGACAGGCCGAACGGCAACAGGCGCGGCGCGCCGGCCTTGAAGCATTCCACTTCGAAGATCAGCCGTTCCAGCGCGTTCCAGCCGGTGCCGCCGTGCTCGACGGGCCAGTTCGGCGCGCCCCAGCCCTGGTCGGCCAGAATGTTGTGCCAGCGCACGTAGTCATCGCGCTCCAGCCGCTGGTGCCGGCGCACCTTGTCGCGGATGTCACGCGGCAGCCGGTCGGCGGCGAACGCGCGCACCATTTCGCGGAACCGGATCTCTTCCGGCGTCCAGGTCAGATTCATGGCCTACCTCCTTTGGCGGCTATCTAGCCATGCCGACCCGGCGCCGGACAATCTGCGGTTGCCGAAGGCGGGCTTTTGCCTCGGTGTAGGGCCATCGCGAACGGGCACTACGGGCCGGCAAAAGGCCTGCTTCAGCAATGAAGAATGGCACCGGCCGGCGCCAGCCCCGACACTGGCGGCTCGTCCATCCGGAACCCATGCAATGACAGCAACCGACCCACCCGCCACCGAAGGCGTCGAGGCGCAATACCGCCAGGCGCTCGATCAGGGACGCTTCCAGATCCAGCATTGCGACGCCTGCGACCGCGCCGTGTTCTATCCCCGCATGCTCTGCCCGCATTGCGGCGCGGACCAGTTGTCCTGGCGCACGCCGGACGGGCGCGGCACCGTCTATTCCACCACCACCGTGCGGCGCAAGCCCGAGGCGGGCGGCGACTACAACGTGGCGCTGGTCGACCTGCTCGAAGGCGTGCGCCTGATGAGCCGGGTCGAGGGCGTGGCGCCCGACGCCGTGCGCATCGGCATGGCGGTGCGGGCCCAGGTGGCCGTGACGGAAGGCCGCGGCCTGCTGGTCTTTGTTCCCAACAAGGAGGCGCAATGACGCTGAACGATCTGCGCGGCGCCGTCGCGGTGGCGGGCGTCGGCCATGCCGGCCTGGGCCAGGCCCACGGCTACACCGAAATGGAAATCCTGGTGCAGGCGGCGCAGCGCGCGGTGGCCGACACCGGCCTGTCGATGCGCGACATCGACGGCCTCTGCACCGCCAGCGTGGCGGCGCCGATGTGGGCGATGCCGGTCATCGAGCACCTGGGCATCCGCCCCAGCTTCATCGACAGCACCATGCTGGGCGGTTCCAGCTTCGTGGCGCACCTGCTGCCGGCGCTGCACGCGCTGGCCTCGGGCCAATGCAACGCGGTGCTGGTCTGCTATGGCAACACGCAACGCACCTCGACGCTGAGCCGCGCCGAGATCGGCCGCGTGCGCAAGCAGTTCGATCCGCAACCCTACGAGACGCCGTACGACCCGTTGAGCCCGCTGTCGTCGTATGCGCTGGCCGCGGCGCGCCACATGCACCAGTACGGCACCCGCCGCGAACACCTGGCGCAGGTCGCGCTGGCCGCCAATCAATGGGCCCAGCTCAATCCCGAGGCGCAGTTGCGCGAGCCGGCCACGCTGGAACAGATCCTGGCCGCGCGCATGGTGTCCGACCCGTTGAGCGTGCGCGATTGCTGCCTGGTCACCGACGGCGCCGGCGCCTATGTGCTGGTGCGCGCCGACCGCGCCCGCGACCTGCCGCGCCCGCCGGTCTACGTGCTGGGCAACGCCACCGCCGTGTGGAACCGGCAGATCTCGTCGATGGAGGACCTGACCGTCACCGCCGCCAGCGAATCGGGCCGCCGCGCCTATGCCATGGCGGGCGTCTCGGCCCAGGACATCGACGTGGTCGAGCTGTACGACGCCTTCACCATCAACACCCTGCTGTTCCTGGAGGACCTGGGCTTCTGCGCCAAGGGCGAGAGCAAGGACTTCATCGCCGACGGCGCCATCGCGCCCGGCGGCCGGCTGCCGGTCAACACCAACGGCGGCGGCCTGTGCTGCGTGCATCCGGGCATGTACGGCGTCTTCATCATGATCGAGGCCGTGCGGCAACTGCGCGGCGAGGCCGGCGCGCGCCAGGTGGCCAACGCCGAACTGGCGCTGGTGCACGGCAACGGCGGCACGCTGTCCAGCCAGGCCACCGCCATCCTCGGCACCGCCGCCACGCTTTGACTCCGACCGCAGCAACCATGTCGCACTCAGAACCGCTCACCCGCATCCACCAGTTGCTGGCCCGCCAGGCCGGCAGCCAGCCCGACGCCATCTGCCTGTACGAGGAAGGCGGCGGCATCCTGACCTATGCGCAACTGTGGCAACGCGCCGAGGACGCGGCGCGCTGGCTGGCGGCGGCGGGCGTGAACCCGGGCCACCGGGTGCTGATGGTCGGCGAGAACTGCGCCGCCATGATCGCCGCGTTGTTCGGCTGCGGCATCATCGGAGCCTGGCCGGTTGGCGTGAACGCGCGCTTGTCGGCGCGGGAAATCGCCGCCATCAGCGCCCACGCCCAACCCGAGATCACGCTCTACACCAGCGGGGTTTCCGGCGCCGCCGCCGCCCATGCCGACGCGGCCGGTGCGCAACCCGCCGATGCCGCCGCCTGGGGGTCAGGCGTGCGGGCACGGCGCGCGGATTCTCCTACCCAACCCGAAACCGGCGCCCAGGCCGCCGAGGTCGCCACCGTGATCTACACGTCCGGCACCACGGGCGCGCCCAAGGGCGTCATGGTGCCGCATCGCGGCCTGCTGCATTTCGCCGGCGTCTCGGCCGCGTCGCGCCGCCTGACGCCACGCGACATCGGCTACGCCGCCCTGCCGCTGTCGCACATCTTCGGCATCGCCACCGTGCTGATGGCGACGCTGCACGGCGGCGCCAGCCTGGTGCTGCGCAGCCGCTTCGATCCCGAGGACGCCTTCAAGGCGCTGGCCCACCCCGGCGTCAGCATCCTGCAGGGCGTGCCGACCATGTTCAACCGCATGCTGGCGGCCGCGCCGCCGCGCGCCGAATTGCGCGCCCCGGCGCTGCGCTATCTCTACACCGGCGGCGCGGCGCTCGACCCGACGCTCAAGCGCGACGCCGAACGCTACTTCGGCGTCGCCATGCATCACGGCTATGGCATCACCGAATACGCCGGCTCCATGTTCATCACCGACATCGACGCCCCGCCGACCGATTGCAGCGCCGGCTTCGCGGTGGACGGCGTGCAATTGCGCATCGGCTGTCCCGACGACGACGCGCCGCGCCCGGGCGAACGCGGCGACATCCTGATCCGCGGCCCCGGCGTGATGCTGGGCTACTACCGCGACCCGGCGCAGACCGCGCAGGCGCTGCTGCCCGGCGGCTGGCTCAACACCGGCGACATCGGCTACCTGGACGACCGCGGCGCGCTCTACATCGCAGGCCGCTCCAAGGACCTGATCATCCGGTCCGGCTTCAACGTCTACCCGATCGAGGTGGAGGCGGTCATCAACGCCTTTCCCGGCGTGCGCCTGTCGGCGGTGGTGGGCCGCCCCACCGAGGACCACAACGAGGAGGTCATCGCCTTCGTCGAACCCCTGGCCGACGCGCGCCTGGACACCCATCTGCTGATGCTGCACCTGCGCGCCCAACTGGCGCCGTACAAGCGGCCGGCGCAGATCCACTGCATCGACACGATTCCCACCACCGTCAGCGGCAAGATCCTCAAGCAGCCGCTGAAAGAAAGGCTGGCGTAGGCGCGGCCCCGCTGTTCCGCTCCGCGACCGGCTCATTCCACAAGGAGACATGAGCGTGAACATCAAGACCCTGCTCGCCGCGGCCGCCGCCGTGGCGGCCATGGCGACCGGCGCCAGCGCCGCCGCCGACAGCGCCTACCCCGACCGCCCCATCCGCCTGCTGGTGGGCTACGCCCCCGGCGGCCCCGTGGACACCACCGCGCGCGTCTTCGCCAAGTACCTGGGCGACAAACTGGGCCAGGCGGTCGTGGTCGAGAACCGCGCCGGCGCCAGCGGCATGATCGCCTCCGACGCCACCGCCAAGGCGCCGCCCGACGGCTACCTGCTGGGCTTTGCCGCCAGCCCCACGCTGACCATGTCGCCGCTGGTCCAGCGCAGTACCCTGTTCGATCCGCGCAAGGACTTCTCGCTGATCGGCCTGGTCGTCGACTACGCCAACGTGCTGCTGATCGGCCCGCAGGCCCCGGCCAAGAGCGTGGGCGAGCTGGTCGACTACGCCCGCGCCCATCCCGATGCCGTGTCGTTCGGCTCGGCCGGCATCGGGGCGTCGAACCACCTGTCGGCCGAACTGCTGAAGAAGCAGGCCGGCGTGCCGATGCTGCACGTGCCGTATCGCGGCAACTCGCCGGCGATGATGGACGTGGTCAGCGGCAAGATCACTTTCATGTTCGACATCACCAGCACCGCGATTCCGTTCATCAAGAGCGGCAAGGCGCGCGCGCTGGCCGTCACCTCGCGCACCCGCAACCCCGAGCTGCCGGACGTGCCCACCATGATCGAGGCCGGCATGAAGGACTACGAGGTGGTCGGCTGGTACGCGCTGGTCGGCCCGCGCAAGCTGCCCGATGCGGTGCAGGCGCGCCTGACCCGCGCCCTGTCCGAGGTGTCGAAGGACCCCGCCTTCCGCCGCGCCATGACCGACGGCGGCTACACCATCAACACCGGCGACGGCGCCGCGCTGCAACAGCGCATCGACCGTGAATATGCGCTGTGGGCCGATGTGATCCAGAGCGCCAACATTCAGGCCAACTGACTTTCAGGGAACACCGCCTATGACGCCAACCGCATTGCGCATGCAGACCCGATTGCCCATCATCGGCGCCCCCATGTTCCTGGTCTCCGGCCCGGACCTGGTGGCGGCGCAATGCGGCGCCGGCATCATCGGCACCTTCCCTGCGCTCAACGCCAGGCCGCAGGAGCAGCTTCACGAGTGGATCACGCGCATCGAGGACAGGCTGGCGCGCGCGCGCCGGGCGGCGCCGCACGCTGTGATCGCGCCCTATGGCGTCAATCTCATCGTCCATCCCAGCAACGCCCGCTGGCAGGGCGACCTGGCCATCTGCGCCGAGCGCCGCGTGCCGCTCGTCATCACCTCGCTGCATCCACCCGAAGCGGTGGTGCGCGCCGTCCACGCCTACGGCGGCCAGGTCTACCACGACGTCACCACGGTGCGCCACGCCCGCCGCGCCCTGGAGGCGGGCGTCGACGGCCTGATCCTGGTCTCCGCCGGCGCCGGCGGCCATGCCGGCCGGCTCAACCCGATCGCCCTCGTCAACGAAATCCGTGCCTTTTACGCTGGTCCCCTGGCCCTGTCCGGCTGCATCAGCCACGGCAAGGACATCCTCGCCGCCCAGGCCCTGGGCTGCGACTTCGCCTACATGGGCACCCGCTTCATCGCCACCCGCGAATCCCTGGCCAACGACGCCTACCGCGAAATGATCCTGCGCGCCCAGGCCGCCGACGTCACCTACACCCCGTACTTCTCGGGGGTGCCCGCCAACTATCTGAGCGAGAGCATCCGCGCCGTGGGACTGGACCCCGCCCGGCTTCCCGACTACGACGCCCCGCCCCCGAACCTGGACAAGAACACTCGCCCCAAAGCCTGGAAAGACGTCTGGAGCGCCGGCCAGGGCGTGGGCGCCGCGCAGGAAGTGCTGGCGGTACACGAGCTGGTGAATCTGCTCGAAGCGGAATACCAGGCAGCCAGGCAAGCGCTGCTGCGCTGACAGTCAGAAGCGATAGCTCATCCTGACGCTGCCCGCCTGCGACGACGCGCGGGACGTGTTGACGAGCGCATCATAGGCAAGAGACACGTCCAGTTGCCGCGTCAGCGGCAAGCCGACGCTCGCGCCGAACGTCAGGAATCCGCGCGACAGATCGGCGCCCGGCGCGGCGAAGCGCGTGCCGTCCTGCGACACGACCGTCATCGCGCGGCCGGTATCAAGGAGTTCGTGGGCGTAGGCCACACGGAACTGGAGATTCAACGGCCGCTGCGCGCTTTCGAACGCCGTGTCGAAGGTCATGCCGACGTAGGGCTGCAGGCTGCGGGCGGTGTCCGAGCCGACATGCAGGTTCTGGCCCCTCGCGCCGCCTTCGTCAAAGCTGTTGGCGTGGAAATAGGCATAACGCAATCCCAGCCGGGGCGTCATGACCAGTCCGCCAAGCGCCAGGGGCTTGCTGACTTGCGCCGCCGCCGTGAATTCCTGCCCGACATGATCGCCCTTGGCCGTGCCGACATTCTCGAAGGGCCGCTTCTGCGACAGGAAATGCAGGCCGTAGCCGAGCATGCCCGTCACATCGACCGGCCCCAGGTCGCGGCTGGCATAGGTGGCCAGGCGCACCGTGTCGCGCGTGCCGGCGCTTTCCGTGCTCTCTTCCGACAGCTCGGCATGCGAATAGCCCATCGCCAGGCCGAAGGTGTTGCGATCCACCCGCTTGTCGGCGCCGGCGAGAAAGCCGTACTGGTTTTCCTGGAAGCCGGGCAGCCCCCCCGAGCCGGACAGCCGGCCATGCCGTCCCGTGGCGTTCGCCCAGACCGAAACGGCATCCGTCGCGTCGGCTGGCCCGGACGCGACGGCGCGCCGCGTCGCGCGTTCGAGCACCGCCGCCGTGGCCGACTGCGCGCTCATCAACGCGGCACTGCCAAGCGCCGTATAGATGCTGGTGCGGGTCGGCGCGATGATCACCGGCGTGTCGCCCGGCATGCCCGCGGCCGGATTGCTCAGCAGCAACGCGACCTCGTTGGCGCCATAGGCCACCGACGAGCGCAGGCCGTTCAGGTCCGCGCCGGAGGCCAGCGAACCCGTTACCGACGAGAAGCGCCCGCTGATGCCGTTGGCCGCGCTCACCACGTTGTAGCGCGTGGCCGAATAGGTGCCCGGCGCGTATGTGATCGCCAGCGTCCCGTTCAATGTGGCGCTGCCACCGACCTTCAGCAACGATGCCTCGGTCGGACTGACTTCGATGGCCAAGGTCGCATTCGACGCCTGGGTGTAATTGCCGCCCACGTTCAGCGTGCCGATGGATCCACCGGGCGACACCATGCCGCCGTTCGTCACATCGCCGAGAATCGTGCCGTGCCCGCCGAGCGTGCCTTGCGCCCCGACCGCCACGTCGCCGCCCAGCACCGCGCCGCCATGGCCGGCATCGCCCACCTGGAGCCTGCCCTGAGCGACAGTCGTCGCGCCCGTGAATCCGGCATTCGAACCATTGAGCACGAGCATGCCGGTCCCTTGTTTGACCAACGCGCCGCTGCCCGTGAGCTCGCCTTCATAGACGCTGTCGGTGGCCGCGCCGAGCGTCAGCGTGCTGGCGCCGGCCAGCAGGCGCGAACCGGCCACCCCGTACACGCCGGCCAGCGTCTGGCCCGATGCCGCCGACAGGTCGAGCGTCGCGCCGCTGCCCATGAGCGAGACGGCCGAGGCCGCGGACAGCCGTCCCGCGCCGGTGAGCACCAGCGTGCCGCCGTTGATCGTGGTCGCGCCGGTGTAGGTGTTTACCCCCGAAAGCGTCTGCGTGCCACTGCTGAGCACCAGTCCGCCGGCGCCGTCGATGACGCCCGAAAACACGCCCGACGCGTTCGTCAGGGTCAGGGTGCGGCCGCCGAGCGCGACTCTCCCGCCGCCCGCAAGGCTGGCCACGGACGCGCCGCTCGTCGTCGCCGAAATGTCCAGCGTTCCGTTGCTCGTCACCCCGCTGGATGCCGCCACGCTGCCGCCGCCAGTAAGCGCGAGCGTCGCGCCGCTGTCGACGGTGGTGGTTCCCGTGTAGGTGTTGACGCCCGTCATCGTCAGGACCCTGCTGCCCTGGACGCTTACCGAGCCCGCGCCGGAGATGACGCCCGCAAACGTCAGGCCGCTTGTGGCCGAAGAGAACGCGACGCCGGACGCGGCATCGGTCAGGATCACGTCGTTGCCCAGCGTCAGCCCGGCGTGGCTCGCGGAAATGGTGGCGGTCGCCCCCGCATCGAACAACAGGCCGCCTACGATGTTGGAGCCCGTCAGCAGCGTCAACGTGTTGCCCGTGCCGCCGAACTGGATGGCCGCCGCGCGGGTGCCCGCGGGGCCATTGAGCGCGCCGGTGATGGTGCCCGCATTGACGATCGTGTCCATGCCGCGCGTCACGATACCGACCCCGCCGCCATTGCCGGCGCCGCCGGCGATGGTGCCGACATTGAGGATCACATTGCGCGAGCCGGCAAGATTGATGCCGGCCCCGCCTGCCCCGTCCGCCCCCGCGCCGGAATTACCCGCTCCCCCGCTGCCGCCCGCGCCTCCAGTGATGCTGCCGGTATTGGTGATGGTGGCGTTGCCGCCAACCGCGAGCAGGCCGTCGCCGCCGGCGCCTCCCCCGCCGCCAAAGCCGCCGCTGCCGCCGTTGCCGCCAGCGCCACCGGTGATCGTTCCGTTATTGTTGACCGAAGCCACCACCCCGGCCGACGTCAAGCCGCTGCCGCCCCCGCCGCCGCCGCCGCCGTTGCCGCTGCCCGTGTTGAAGACATTGCCGCCATTGCCGCCCGCGCCGCCCACGGCCGCCGCCGAATTGTTGATGGTGATATCGTTGCCCAGGTACTGAAGCGCGGTATTGCCGCCATTGCCACCGCCGCCGAAATTGGTGCCGTCGCGGCCGGCATTGCCGGCGTCGCCCGCGATCGGCGCGTTGATGGCCAATCCAGACCCCGGGAACATTTGTGCCGGTGCGTTGGCGGTCGCGTTGCCTGCGTCGCCGGCAGCCCCCGCGCCACCCGTTCCCGAGCCGCCCCAGCTTCCCGGCACCTGCACGGTCACGTTGCCCGGGCCGAGCTCGCTGGCGCCGCCCCCCTGGCCATTGCCATTGCCGCCAGCGCCGCCGCGACCGGGATAACCCGCTCCGCCGGGCGCGCCGCAACCCGTCGTGTCGCTGGCGGAACAGGCGGCCAAGGCGGGCGCCGCCGCGGTCGAAAGGGCCAGCGCCAGGGCGGCGCTGCCGGCCGCGAGCATGACGCTTGCGGCCGACCGCAAGCTGGCCACCGCAGGCGCGAAATCGTAGCGGTCTGACGTCGGAACGGTCGAAGACGCCGGCGCGTCACAGTGGGCCACAAGCCCGGATTTGCCTTGGAGCACGAATTTCCCCTTGCTTCCGCCCTGCCCAGTACCAGGATGACCCGGAGGGGACAACCGCCAGAATCCCGCGGCACGGCAATCATATGGAAGCCAGCGCCCGGGGAAGACCAAGCGTGTTCAACTGCCGAACGCTGGAGCGTTGCGCCGTCTGAGCGCGCATCGGCAGCAAATGTAATGCAAAGTTTCGTGGTTCGCCATGCTGGCGTTCCCGGCGGGGGGACGCGCCACCGGACCGCGCGGGGACGGGAACCCCTGCGCAGCGTGCTACGGCGCCTATTCCAGCTTGATGCCCGCCTTGTTGATCACTTCCCGCCATTTCAGGACTTCGCCGCGCACGAACGCGCCAAACGCCTCCGGGCTGCCGGGCTTGGGTTCCGCCCCCGCCGCCACCATCGCCTTGGCCGTCGCGGGATCCGACAACACCTTCACCATGTCCGCATTGACCCGCGCCACGATGTCGGCGGGCGTCCCCTTCGGCGCCAGCACCCCGCTCCACGAATACGCCTCGTACCCCGGCACGCCGGACTCGGCAATCGTAGGCACGTCCGGCAGCATGCTCGACCGCGTCGGATTCCCCACCCCCAACGCGCGCACCTTGCCCGTCTTCAGATGCGGCACCGCCGACGGCCCGTCCGCGAACATCACCTGCACCTGGCCGCCCAGCAGATCCTGCATCGCCGGCGCGCTGCCCCGGTAAGGAATGTGCTGGATCTTCACGCCCGCCATCGCATTGAACAGCTCGCCCGCCAGATGCGTGCCGCCGCCCGTTCCGGAGGAGCTGAACGACAGCTTGCCCGGATTCGCCTTGGCATAGGCAATGAGTTCGCTCACCGTATTCACCGGCAGCGACGGATTCACCACCAGCACGATGGGGAACACCGCCGCCATGCCCACCGGCACGAAATCGCGCGTGATGTCGTAGGTCAGGTCGCCGCGCAGGCTCGGCAGCACCGCATGATGGATGGAAGCGAAAAAGAAGTTGTAGCCGTCCGGCTCGGCCTTGGCGGCGAACTGCGCGCCAACGATGCCGCCGGCGCCCGAGCGGTTGTCCACCACCGTCGGCACCGACCACAGGTGGCCCAGCGGCTGCGCCGTGAAGCGCGCGGTGGTGTCCACCGGACCGCCGGCCGGAAACGGCACGATGAAGGTCACGGCGTGCCCGGGCCAGGCGGCGGCGCGGGCGAAGGTGGGCAGCAACGTCGTGGCGCACGCAGCGCCCAGCCCCGCGATCACGCGGCGGCGTTGAGGATCTAGCAAGGCAGTCTCCTGAGTCTCGTTCTTGTCGGTGGCGCGGCCGCAAACCACACCGGAACAACGCGGTGCCTTGCCGCCTGCCGGCCCCATTTTTCTACTGCCTGCGCGTCAGGCGCGGCCGGGGCTTTTTTTATTATTTGCCGCGCGGCCGCTTTTGCCGCTACACATTTTCAAAAGCCCCTCTTTCGCCGCGAAGCCGTGTTCGCTGAACGGACACTATCGCGCATCCGATGTGGCGCCACGGCGACGGCCATGCGGCCCGTCAAGCCGTCAACCCGGGCGGAGCGCCACGCTCGCCGCGGCACGACACCGCCCCCGCCGCGGCTACTGTCCTCGCGCCGCGCGCTGCACGTGTTCGATGAAGCACTCGGCGAAGCTGGGCAGGTCGCGGCCGCGCTGGCGGCACAGCAGGCGGTCGCGCAGGGCCCAGGGATCTTCCAGTTTCAACACGTGCAAGGCATCGGGCCGGCTGTAGCGCGCCGCGCAGGCGCGCGGCACCACGGCGATGCCGGCGCCGGCTTCGACCATGCGGCACACGGCCTCGAAACTGCCCACGTGCACACGCTGGCAGATGCGCTTGCCCAGGCCGCTGGCGATGTCCTCCAGGAAGGTCTGGATGGCGCTGTCGGGATGGATGCCGACGAACTGATAGGCATCGATCAGGTCGGCAAAATGGGCGGACTTCGACACCGCCAGCGGATGGTTCAGCGCCGTGACCACGGTGAGCTCATCGCGGAACAGCGGCGTCACATCCAGGCCCTCGACGTCGATGTTGCCGGCCACCAGCCCCAGGTCGCCGGCGCCCGCGCGGATCGCGATGACGATGTCGCCGGAGATCTTCTCTTCCAGCTCGACGTCCACGTCGGGGTTCTCGGCCAGGAAGGTCGACAGCGCATCCGCCAGGAAGGAATTGGTGGCGGTGGTGTTGGCCAGCAGCCGCAGCCGCCCTTTCAGGCCGCTGGCGTAGGGCTGCAGGTCGGCGTTCAGGCATTCGAGCTGGCGAAACACCGCGTTGGCGTGCTTGAGCAGCACCTCGCCAGCGGGCGTCAGCGCCACGCCCGTCGCCATGCGCACCAGCAGCCGCGCCTTGAAGGCCTCTTCCATGTGCTTGACGCGCGCGCTGGCGGCGGGCAGCGACAGGAAGGTGCGTTCGGCCGCGCGGGTCAGATTGAGCGTTTCCCCCACGTTCACGAAGAGCCGCAGGTCAGTCAGATCATGTCTCATGTTCCACCACACAGAAGGGGGGCATTTCTAATTTTGAATTCTTCGAATGCCGTGACGACCATACCATGGGGCAACCCCGTAAACCATACGGTTTGACGCGGAACTGTTTCCCACGCGGCGCGCGCCGCGGCATCTGGAGTAAGCCCCAATGAGCGGTATTGTTTCCGGCAAGGTAGTGGTCGTTACAGGCGCGGGCGGCGGCATCGGCCGCGGCATCGCGCTGGCCATGGCGCAGGCGGGCGCCAAGGTCGTGGTCAACGACATCGGCGTCTCGCTCACCGGCGAGGGCGGCGGCGAAGGCCCCGCGCAGGCCGTGGCAAGCGAGATCGTCGCGGCGGGCGGACAGGCCGTCGCCAACACCGACAGCGTGGCCGCGTACGACAGCGCCAGCCGCGTCATCCAGACCGCCATCGACGCCTTCGGGCGCATCGATGCGGTGGTCAACAACGCCGGCAACCTGCGCGACCGCGTATTCCACAAGATGAGCGAGGAGGAGTGGCGCCAGGTCATCGACGTGCACCTGAACGGTTCGTTCTTCATGAGCCGCGCCGCCGCGCCGTATTTCCGCGAGCAGGAATCCGGCGCCTTCGTGCACATGACATCCACGTCCGGCCTGATCGGCAATTTCGGCCAGGCCAACTATGCCGCCGCCAAGCTCGGCATCGTCGCGCTGTCGAAGTCGATCGCGCTGGACATGGCGCGCTACAACGTGCGCTCGAACTGCATCGCGCCGTTCGCCTGGAGCCGCATGACCAGCTCCATTCCCGCCGAGACCGACGAGGAGAAGGCGCGCGTCGAAAAGCTGAAGAAGATGGAGGCCAACAAGGTCGCGCCCATGGCGGTGTACCTGGCCAGCGACGCGGCCAGCGCCATCACCGCGCAGGTGTTCGCGGTGCGCGCCAACGAGATCATGCTGATGAGCCAGCCGCGGCCGCTGCGCAGCGTGCACCATGGCGAAGGCTGGACGCCCGAGCTGATCGGCGAGATCGCCGTGCCCGCCATGCGCAAGCATTTCTACGCGTTGGAGCGCTCGCCCGACGTGATCGACTGGGATCCCATCTGAGGCCGCCATGCCACTCGATTACGCAACCGTGAAGCACTGGCGCTTCGACGACGTGCGCCAGCACTACGACGACAAGGACACGATGCTGTACGCCCTGGGCATCGGCCTGGGGCAGGATCCGGAAGACGAGCGGCAACTGCGCTACGTGTACGAGAAAGACCTGCGCGCCTTTCCCACCATGAGCGTGGTGCTGGGCTATCCGGGCTTCTGGATGAGCGACCCGCGCGCCGGCATCGACTGGGTCCGGCTGGTGCATGGCGAGCAGCGGCTGGCGGTGCACGCGCCCCTGCCCACGTCCGGCACCGTGATCGGCAGGAGCCGCGTCACCCACGTGATCGACAAGGGCGCGGACAAGGGCGCGATCGTGGTCACCGAACGCACGCTGCACGACAGCGCCGGCACGCACCTGGCCACCTTGCGGCAAAGCACCTTCTGCCGTGGCGACGGCGGCTTCGGCCAGGGCGACGCCAGCCCCGAGCCGCTGCCCGCCGCACCGCAAGGCGAACCGGAACGCCGTTGCGCACTGCGCATTCCGCCGCAGGCGGCGCTGCTGTACCGCCTGAATGCCGATCGCAATCCGCTGCACGCCGACCCCGAGGTCGCGCATCAGGCGGGTTATCCCAAGCCGATCCTGCATGGCCTGTGCTCCTACGGCATCGCCGCGCACGCGCTGGTCAAGACCTGGTGCGACTACGATGCCGCCCGCCTGACCCGGTTGGATGCGCGCTTCTCGGCGCCGGTCTATCCGGGCGAGACCTTGCAATGCGATATGTGGCGCATGCCGGACGGCCAGATCCGCTTCATCGCCCGCGCCGTCGAACGCGACATCATCGTCATGAGCCATGGCGCCGCCGAGGTGCAATCATGACGCGCCCGCCCGCATTGGACGGCATCCGCGTGCTGGACCTGTCGCGCATCCTGGCAGGCCCGTGGTGCACGCAGAACCTGGCCGACCTGGGCGCCGACGTCATCAAGATCGAGCGCCCCGGCGTCGGCGACGACACCCGCGCCTGGGGCCCGCCCTTCCTGAAGGACGGCAATGGCGTCGACACCAACGAATCCGCCTATTACCTCAGCGCCAACCGCAACAAGCGCTCGGTCGAGGCCGACATGGCCACGCCGCATGGCGCGGCGCTGATCCGAGAACTGGCAGCGGTCAGCGATATCCTGGTCGAGAACTTCAAGGTCGGCGGGCTGGCCAAGTACGGCCTGGACTATGCCAGCCTGAAGGCCATCAATCCGCGCCTGATCTACTGCTCGGTCACCGGCTTCGGCCAGGACGGGCCGTTCGCGCGCCGCCCCGGCTACGACTTCATGATCCAGGGCATGGGCGGCCTGATGAGCATCACCGGCGAACGCGACGACCTGCCCGGCGGCGGACCGCAGAAGGCCGGCGTGGCGGTGACCGACATCGTCACCGGCATGTACGCCACCGTGGCGATCCTGGCGGCCTTGCAGGAACGCCACCGCAGCGGCCTCGGCCAGCACCTGGACATCGCGCTGCTCGACAGCCACGTGGCGCTGCTGGCCAACCAGAATTCCAACTACTTCAATTCCGGCGTGGCGCCGACGCGCGCCGGCAACGCGCACCAGAACGTGGTGCCCTACCAGGTCTTCGCCGCCAGCGACGGCCATCTGATCGTGGCCACCGGCAACGAATCGCAGTACCGCGCCTATTGCAAGGCCATCGGCGCGCCGGAGCTGGGGGACGATCCGCGCTTTGCCACCAACCGGCTGCGCGTGGCCAATCGCGAGCTGCTGGTGGAGCTGCTGGCCGACATCATGCGCCAGGGCCGGCGCGATGACTGGATCGCCAAACTGGAGGCCGTGGGCGTGCCCTGCGGCCCGATCAACAATATCGCCCAGGCCTTCGCCCACCCGCAGACGCAGGCGCGGCAATTGCGCCGCGACCTGCCGCACCCGGGGGGTGGCGCGGCGCCGGTGACGGCCAGCCCGCTGCGGTTCTCGGACTCCCCCGTGGTGTACCGACGCGCGCCGCCGCTGCTGGGCCAGCACACCGAGGAGGTGCTGCGCGAGGTGTTGGGAAAATCGCCACGGGCCATCGCGGAATTCGTGTCGACGCGGATCCGCTAACGTGATTGAGGATCTCACTTATCAGACGATATAACGAATGAAGGCTCACATTCGGCCAGGGTTTTGACCTTATGATTTCGGCCACCGTCCGATCCACTCCCTATTGCGCCGAGCGAGCCACCATGCCAGTGACCAGACCCTTGAGGCGCGTGTTCCGGCGCCTGTTTCGGCGCACGCGCGACACACGGAATGCGGATCTTCTCGGGCAGATCGCGGCCATCCACAAGGCGCAGGCGGTCATCGAGTTCGACCTGGACGGCCATGTGCTCATGGCCAACCAGAATTTCCTCGATGCCATGGGTTACACGCTCGACGAACTGCTGGGGCAGCACCATCGCATCTTCGTCGCAGCCGATCGACGCGACTGCCCGCAATACCAGGCCTTCTGGGCCAAGCTCAAGCGCGGCGAGTACGACGCGGGCCGCTACCGCCGCATCCACAAGGACGGCAGCGACGTCTGGCTGCAGGCTAGCTACAACCCGATCCTCGACGCCTCCGGCCGGCCCTTCAAGGTGGTCAAGTACGCCACCGACGTGACCGAGCAGCAGCGCCGCCAGGCCGACACCGAGGGCCAGCTTGCCGCCATCTCCAAGGTGCAGGGCATCATCGAGTTCGAGCTGGATGGCACCATCATCCGCGCCAACGACCTGTTCCTGGACGCCATGGGCTACCGCGAAGACGAACTGCGCGGCCGCCACCACAGCATGCTGGTGCTGCCCGAGGAAGTCCGCGGCCCCGCCTACAAGGAATTCTGGCGCAAGCTGCGCGGCGGCGAATACGACACCGGCCAATACCTGCGCATCGGCAAGGGCGGCCGCCGCGTCTGGATCGAGGCCAGCTACAACCCGATCTTCGATGCCGAGGGCCGGCCCTTCAAGGTGGTGAAATTCGCCACCGACATCACCAAGCGTTTCACCGCCGCGCAGACGCTGCGCGTGGCGGTGCAGGGCCTGACCGAGAACGCCGAGCGCGCCAGCCAGGCCAACACGCTGGCCCGCGACGCCTGCCAGGTCGCCGAGGAAGGCGGCAAGACCGTGGCCGGCGTGGTGGCCACCATGGGCGCCATCACCGACAGTTCCAAGCGCATTTCGGAGATCATCGGCGTGATGGACGGCATCGCGTTCCAGACCAATATCCTGGCGCTCAATGCCGCGGTCGAGGCGGCGCGCGCCGGCCCGCACGGCAAGGGCTTCGCGGTGGTGGCGGCGGAAGTGCGCAGCCTGGCCCAGAACAGCGCATCCGCGGCCAAGGAGATCAAGGACCTGATCACCACCTCGGTCCAGCAGATCGGCAACGGCGCCGAACAGGTGCAGTCCGCCGGCGCCACCATGGAGAACATCGTGACATCGTCGCGGCGGGTCACCGAGATCATGGGCGAAGTGGTGGAAGTCTCGCTGGCGCAATCGGCCAAGCTGGGCGAAGTCACCGAGGACATCACCCAGATGACGGCCGAGGCGGCGCACGAACTGCAGAGCGCCTATGAAACCCAGGACCGACCCGAGGCGGCGCGCGAAGCGGCGTCGGCGCGGGCCGCGGCGCCCCGCGCGCCGGCGTCCTCGCAATCGGCGCTGGAGTACGTGCGCTACTGACCGGCCCTGATCGGGCGGCCACGGGCGCCCGCGCCGACGGCAGGCCGCGAATCGTCCCGGGGATAAAAAAGGGCGCCGTCACCGGCGCCCTTTTCGCGTTCCTGTCGCCCGTTTACGCGGCGGCGACCGGGATCTTGCCGATCCGGGCCTGCCATTCCTTCGGCCCGGTGGTGTGGACCGAGGTGCCCTGGGCGTCAACCGCCACGGTCACCGGCATGTCCTTCACGTCGAACTCATAGATGGCTTCCATGCCCAGGTCGGCGAAACCCAGCACCTTGGCGCCGCGGATCGCCTTGGACACCAGGTAGGCCGCGCCGCCCACGGCCATCAGGTAGGCCGAGCCGTGCTTCTTGATCGACTCGATCGCGACGGGGCCGCGCTCGGACTTGCCGATCATGGCGATCAGGCCGGTCTGCTCCAGCATCATGTCGGTGAACTTGTCCATGCGGGTGGCGGTGGTCGGACCAGCCGGGCCCACCACTTCGTCGCGCACCGGATCGACCGGGCCGACGTAGTAGATGACGCGGTTGGTGAAGTCCACGGGCAGCGGCTCGCCCTTGGCCAGCATGTCCTGGATGCGCTTGTGCGCGGCGTCGCGGCCGGTCAGCATCTTGCCCGACAGCAGCAGGGTCTGGCCCGGCTTCCAGCTGGCGACCTCTTCCTTGGTCAGCGTGTTCAGGTCGACCTGCTTGGACTTGTTGTAGTCCGGCGCCCAGTGCACTTCCGGCCATTCCGACAGCGACGGCGGGTCCAGGCGCGCCGGGCCCGAGCCGTCCAGCTCGAAGTGGGCATGGCGGGTGGCCGCGCAGTTCGGGATCATGGCGACGGGCTTGGAGGCCGCGTGCGTCGGGAAGGTGTTGATCTTGACGTCCAGCACGGTGGTCAGGCCGCCCAGGCCCTGGGCGCCGATGCCCAGCGCGTTGACCTTTTCGTACAGCTCGATGCGCAGCTCTTCGAGCTTGTTCTGCGGGCCGCGGGCCAGCAGTTCGTACATGTCGATGTCTTCCATCAGCGACTGCTTGGCCATCAGCATGGCCTTTTCGGCGGTGCCGCCGACGCCGATGCCCAGCATGCCCGGCGGGCACCAGCCGGCGCCCATGGTCGGGACCGTCTTGAGCACCCAGTCCACCAGCGAATCGCTGGGGTTGAGCATGGCGAACTTGGACTTGTTTTCCGAGCCGCCGCCCTTCGAAGCCAGTTGCACGTCGACCTTGTCACCCGGGACAAGCTCGACGTGCAGGATACAGGGCGTGTTGTCGCGAGTGTTCTTGCGGGCGAACAGCGGATCGTCCAGCACCGAGGCGCGCAGGGGATTGTCCGGGTTCAGGTAGCCGCGGCGCACGCCTTCGTCGCACAGTTCCTGCAGGGTGCGCTTGGTGTCGAAGCGCACGCCCATGCCGACCTTCAGGAACACGTTGACGATGCCGGTGTCCTGGCACAGCGGGCGCTTGCCCTCGGCGCACATGCGCGAGTTGGTCAGGATCTGCGCCATCGCGTCGCGCGCGGCCGGGCTTTCCTCGCGCTCGTAGGCGCGGGCCAGGTGGCGGATGTAGTCGACGGGGTGGTAATAGCTGATGAACTGAATGCCATCGGCTATCGACTGGATGAAGTCTTCTTCTTTGATGAGGACGGACATGGCGATATGCGGGTTACGGAGGGAAACGTGAAAACGCGGCCGGCGAACCGGCCGCGCGCGATGGGGTGCAGCTTATTTTATTTTCCTTGCCAGACGGGCTTGCGCTTCTCGGCGAAAGCCGTGGCGCCTTCCTTGGCGTCGGCCGACGAGAAGATGTGGGCGATCAACGGACGCTGGCGGCTGAACATCTCTTCCTGGGTCCAGTCGCCGGACTGCGCCACGATGCTCTTGGCGGTCTGCACCGACAGCGGGCCGTTCTCGACAATGGCGCGGGCCAGTTCCAGCGCGCCGGCCAGGGCGCCGCCCGGCTCGGTCAGGCGGTTGACCAGGCCGAAGCCGTAGGCGCGCTCGGCGCCCAGCATGTCGCCGGTCAGGATCACTTCCATGGCGATGTGGTACGGCAGGCGGCGCGGCAGGCGCAGCATGCCGCCGGCGCCGGCCACCAGGCCGCGCTTGACTTCGGGCAGGCCGAACTTGGCGTTGCTGGCGGCCACGATCAGGTCGGACGCCAGCGCCATCTCGCAGCCCCCGGCCAGCGCATAGCCTTCGACCGCGGCGATCAGCGGCTTTTTCGGCGGCGCTTCGTTCAGGCCGGCGAAACCGCGGCCCTCCACGTACGGACGCTGGCCCGACTTGGCGAAGGCCTTCAGATCCATGCCCGACGAGAACGTGCCGCCCGCGCCCGTCAGGATGCCGATGCGCACGTCGTCGCGGCTGTCCAGTTGATCCAGCGCGGCGGCCATGGCCTGGGCGGTTTCCAGGTTGATGGCGTTCTTGGCCTCGGGGCGATTGATGGTGATGATCTGGATGCCGTCGGCGACTTCCACCTTGATCAGGTCAGACATGCGGATGCTCCTTCCGGGGTTTTGGGGATGTTGGTTTTATATAAGACTGGTCAACCTGGAATGATACGACCAATGCCGGACAGCCGCAGGGCGCCGCGCCGCCGGTGTCCGCCTGGAGCACGCCTCGTCCGAGATGTAACGGCCAGGATGTAACCGCAATCCCGGGGTCCGCCCCCGGGGCCGCCCCGGGCCAGTTAAAATGCCCGGTTTCCCACGCCCACGGCAGACGTCGCCCGGCGATCGAATTCCAAGAATCCTATGCTCACCTTTCAGCAAATCATCCTTACGCTCCAGGAATACTGGGACAAGCAGGGTTGCGCCCTGCTGCAGCCCTACGACATGGAAGTCGGCGCCGGCACCTCGCACACCGCCACGTTCCTGCGGGCGATCGGCCCGGAGCCCTGGCGCGCGGCCTACGTGCAGCCCTCGCGCCGCCCCAAGGATGGCCGCTACGGCGAGAACCCCAACCGCCTGCAGCACTACTACCAGTACCAGGTGGTGCTGAAACCCGCGCCCCCGGAAATCCTGGACCTGTACATCGGCTCGCTCAAGGCGCTGGGCATCGACCCGACCCAGCACGACATCCGTTTTGTCGAGGACGACTGGGAAAACCCGACGCTGGGCGCCTGGGGCCTGGGATGGGAAGTGTGGCTCAACGGCATGGAAGTGACCCAGTTCACCTACTTCCAGCAGGTCGGCGGCCTGGATTGCACCCCGACCACGGGCGAGATCACCTACGGCCTGGAACGCCTGGCCATGTACCTGCAGGACGTGCAGAGCGTGTACGACCTGGTCTGGACCGAAGGCGCCAACGGCCGCCGCGTGCTGTACCGCGACGTGTTCCACCAGAACGAAGTGGAACAATCCACCTACAACTTCGAATACTCGTCGGCCGAGATGCTGTTCGCGCACTTCAACGACTACGAAGCCGAGGCCAAGCGCCTGATGGACGTGCCGCTGGCCCTGCCGGCCTATGAAGCCACGCTCAAGGCCGCGCACACCTTCAACATGCTGGACGCGCGCGGCGCGATCAGCGTGACCGAGCGCGCCGCCTATATCGGCCGCATCCGCAACCTGTCGCGCGCCGTCGCGCAGGCCTACTACGATTCCCGCGAACGACTGGGCTTTCCCATGCTGGGCCGCGACAAGGCCGCCGGGGAGGCTGCATAAATGACGACGAACATCCGCCCCCTGCTGGTCGAGCTGCTGACCGAAGAACTCCCGCCCAAGGCCCTGCAGAAGCTGGGCCAGGCTTTCGCCGAGGGCGTGCGCGCCACGCTGGCGCGCCACGGCCTGCTGGCCGACGGCTGCGCCGTCGAGCCCTACGCCACGCCGCGCCGCCTGGCGGTGCGCCTGTCGGCCGTGCTGGCCCAGGCGCCCGACCAGGCCTACGCCGAAAAGCTGATGCCGGTGAAGATCGGCCTGACCGAAGACGGCAAGGCCACCCCGGCGCTGCAGAAGAAGCTGGCCGCCAAGGGCCTGGAAAACATCGACCTGGCCACCCTGGAACGGGAATCCGACGGCAAGCAGGATTACCTGGTCGCCCGCGGCACCGCCCCCGGCGCCGCGCTGGCCGCCGGCCTGCAGGAAGGCATCGACGCGGCCATCGACGGCCTGCCGATCCCCAAGGTCATGCGCTACCAACTGGCCGACGGCGAGACCACGGTCAAGTTCGTGCGCCCGGCGCACGGCCTGATCGCGCTGTTCGGCGCCGACGTGGTCCCCGTGACCGCCCTCGGCCTGACCGCCGGCCGCGAGACGCTGGGCCACCGCTACATGAGCAGCGGCGCCATCGCCATCGCCGATGCCGACGCCTACGCCGCCACCCTGGCCGAAAAGGGCCGCGTGGTGGCCTCGTTCGAAGGCCGCCGCGACGAGATCCAGCGCCAGTTGCTGGACCACGCCGGCCGCCTGTCGGCCACGCTGGGCGACGACCCCGAAGTGGCCGCCCTGCTCGATGAAGTCACCGCCCTGGTCGAACACCCCACCGTCTACGTCGGCGAGTTCGAGGAACAGTTCCTGCAAGTGCCGCAGGAATGCCTGATCCTGACCATGCGCCTGAACCAGAAGTACTTCCCGCTGTTCGACCCGGCCAGCGGCCGCCTGACGCACCGCTTCCTGATCGTGAGCAACATGCGCACGGACAACCCGGTGAACATCGTCGAAGGCAACCAGCGCGTGGTGCGCCCGCGCCTGGCCGACGCCCAGTTCTTCTTCGAGACCGACCGCAAGACGCCGCTGGCCGCGCGCGTCGAGCAACTGGGCTCGATCGTCTACCACAACAAGCTGGGCACCCAGCTCGAACGCGTCGAGCGCGTGCGCGCCATCGCCCGCGACGTGGCCGGCAAGCTGGGCGGCGACGTCGCCGCCGCCGACCGCGCCGCGCTGCTGGCCAAGGCCGACCTGGGCTCGAACATGGTGGGCGAGTTCCCCGAGCTGCAAGGCATCATGGGCGCCTACTATGCCGCCGGCGACGGCGAGCCGGACAGCGTCGTGCAGGCGCTGCGCACCCAGTACCGCAACCGTTACGACACGCCGGTCTCGCAGGACGACCTGACCGCCGCCACGCTGTTCATCGCCGAACGCGCCGAGACCCTGGTCGGCATCTGGGCCATTGGCCTGGCGCCCACCGGCGAACGCGACCCCTTCGGCCTGCGCCGCGCCGCGCTGGGCCTGATCAGCGCCTTCGAGCAACTGGCCGCCGGCGGCTGGCTCAAGCTCAACCAGGACGGCCCGCTGTCGCTGGACGGCCTGCTGGCCGCCACCGCCGCCACCTTCCCGGCCGGCAAGATCCCCGCCGACACGCTGGCGGAAGTGCGCGCCTTCATCTACGAACGCTACCGCAACCAGTTGATCAACGAGCACGACCGCAACGCGGTCGAGGCCGTCATCGCCCTGACGCCGCCGCTGCACCAGGTGGGCGAGCGCGTGCGCGCCGCCGCCGCCTTCGCGCAGATGCCCGAAGCCGCCAGCCTGGCCGCCGCCAACAAGCGCATCGGCAACCTGCTCAAGAAGGCCGAGGGCGAGATCGGCGCGGTCAATGACGCCGCGCTGGTCGAGCCCGCCGAAAAGGCGCTGGCCGCCGCCATCGCCGCGCTGCGTCCGCAGGCCGAGGCGCAACTGGCCGCCGGCGACTTCGCCGCCAACCTGCGCACGCTGGCGCAGGCGCGCGAGCCGGTGGACGCTTTCTTCGCCGACATCATGGTCATGGCCGAAGACCCCGCGGTGCGCGCCAACCGGCTGGCGCTGCTGGGCCAGTTGCACACCCTGATGAACCAGGTCGCTGACATTTCCAGGCTGGCACAGTGAAGCTCATCATCCTCGACCGCGACGGCGTCATCAACCAGGACAGCGACGCCTTCGTCAAAAGTCCCGACGAATGGATCGCCCTGCCCGGCAGCCTGCAGGCCATCGCCCGCCTGACGCAGGCGGACTGGACGGTGGTGGTCGCCACCAACCAGTCCGGCCTGGCGCGCGGCCTGTTCGACATGGACACGCTGACCGCCATCCACACCAAGATGCGGCGCGAGCTGGCCGCCGTCGGCGGCAGCGTGGACGCCGTCTTCATGTGCCCGCACGGCCCGGACGATGACTGCACCTGCCGCAAGCCGCGTCCCGGCATGTTCGAGCAGATCGGCCACCGCTATGACGTCGACCTGGCCGGCGTGCCGGCCGTGGGCGACTCGCTGCGCGACCTGCAGGCCTCCACCGCTGCCGGCTGCGCGCCGTGGCTGGTGCTGACCGGCAACGGCAAGAAGACGCTGGCCAAGGGCGGCCTGCCCGAGAACACGCGGGTCTGCGACGACCTGTCGGCCGTGGTCGACGCCTTGCTCCAGGACAACTGATGGCCCGGCTGCGCTCGCTCCTTTATTTCCTGTTCCTGGCCATCACGGTCATCCCCTATGCCTTCGCCTGCGTGCTGTGGGCGCCGCTGCCGCTGCACCTGCGCTACAAGCTCACGGTGGGCTGGCCGCGCCTGGCGATCTGGGGCGCCAAGGTGTTCTGCGGCATCCGCTGGCAGGTCAAGGGCTGGGAAAACCTGCCTGACGGCCCGGCGGTGCTGCTGTCCAAGCACCAGTCGGCCTGGGAAACGCTGTTCTTCCCGGCCTACATGCCGCGCGAAGTCTGCTTCGTCTACAAGAAGGAACTGCACATGGTGCCGTTCTTCGGCTGGGGCCTGGCGTTGCTGCGCATGATCGCCATCGACCGCTCCAAGGGCCGCGACGCCTTCGAGCAGGTGGTCAAGCAGGGACAGGTCCGGCTGGACGAAGGCCGCTGGCCGCTGCTGTTCCCGGAAGGCACCCGCGTGCCGCCCGGCAAGACCGCGCGCTTCAAGATGGGCGGCGCGTTGCTGGCCTCGCGCACCGGCGCGGTGGTCATCCCGGTGGCGCACAATGCCGGCGAATGCTGGCGCCGCAATGCCTTCGTCAAATATCCGGGCATGGTTACGCTGTCCATCGGACCCGCGATAGAATCGAAGGGAATCTCCCCCGAGGAACTGAACCAGAAAGTGCAGGACTGGATCGAAGGGGAAATGCGGCGTCTCAATCCAGAAAGGTATGCCCAGCACTGACCAGCTCGAACTCCTGTTCGACGTGCAAGACTCCGACGCGTCTGCTGACGCGTCGCCCTTGAGCGCGTCTCCCGCGCCGCCCAAGGCGCCGGTGGCCACGCCGCCCGCGCCGCTGTTCCCTCCTCCTGCCTCTTCCGCGCCCAAGCCGGCCGGCGAACCGCTGCTGACGCTGTCGCCCAACGCCGCCGCGCGCGTGCCCACCCCCTGCCCCGATCCGCTGCCGCCCGGCGCGCGCTGGCGCGAGGTGGACACCGATCCGCAACCCATCGGCTTCGTGCTGCTGCGCTCGCGCCGCCGCAGCATCGGCTTCGTCATCACCGACGACGGCCTGCGCGTCACGGCGCCCAACTGGGTCACGCTGGCGCAGATCGACGACGCGGTGCGCGAGAAATCCCGCTGGATCGTCGCCAAGCTGCGCGAATGGCACACCCGCAAGCAGCAGCTCGCCATGGCCCACACGCGCTGGCAGGCGGGCGGCGAGCTGCCCTACCTGGGCAAGCGCATCGTGCTGGGCGTGGGCGGCGACAGCCGCCAGACCCGCCTGTCCGGCGATGCCGACGCCCCGGCCGACGGCGACACGCTGTGGCTGGCGCTGCCGGCCGACGCCGACCAGGGCCGCATCCGCGACGCCGCCCAGGCCTGGCTGCAGCAGCGCGCCGGCGCCTGGTTCGGCGCCCGGCTGGCGCACTTCCTGCAGATCAGCGGCCTGAAGATCCGCCGCTGGCGCCTGTCGTCGGCGGCCACGCGCTGGGGTTCGTGCACCAGCGACGGCAACATCATGCTGAACTGGCGCCTGATCCATTTCGCGCCGGCCATCATCGACTACGTCATCGCGCACGAACTGGCGCACCTGCGCGAAATGAACCACAGCCAGGATTTCTGGCGCGAGGTCGGCCAGATCCTGCCCGACTTCGAGGAAGCCAAGAACGTGCTGCGGCGCCACGACCCCGCCTCGCTGCCGCAATTCTAGGGTCGGTGCGAGAGACGCCCGCGCAACCGGCCCAGGGGCGTGTTCCCACTAAAAGAAGCCTCGCATGAGCACCCACGGAGACACACCATGCTTCTGCTGATTCCCGGCCCGGTCACGACCGATGCGCGGGTGAAGGCCGCCATGGCGCAGGACTATGCGCCCTGGGACAACGAATTCCGCGCGCTGTACCGCCAGGTCTGCGCCGACGTGCTGCGCGTGGCCGAGGCCGACGCGGACACGCACGTGGCGCTGGCGCTGCCGGGCTGCGGCCACTTCGCGGTGGAAGCCGCCATCCGCACCCTGGTGCCGTCCGGCGGCCGCCTGCTGGTGCCGTCCACCGGCGCCTACGCGGGCCGCCTGCAGAAGCTGGCCGCCGAGGCCGGCCGCGTCGCCGTGCCGCTGTACGTGGGCGCGCGTGACCGCGTCGACCCGCAGGCCGTGGCACAGGCGCTGGAGCAGGACCCGAGCCTGACGCACGTTGCGCTGGTCTACAGCGAGACCGGCAGCGGCATCTGCCACGACGTGCCGGAACTGGCCCGCATCGCCCACGCGCTGGGTCGCCGCGTCATCGTCGACGCGGTCTCGGCGTTCGGCGCATTGCCGCTCGACATGCGCGCCCTGCCCGCCGTGGACGCCGTGGTGCTGACGGCCAACAAATGCCTGGAAGGCCTGCCCGGCGCCGCCTTCGTGGTGGGCCGCCGCGACAGCCTGGAGGCCGCGCGCGGCAACGCCGGCAGTTGGTCTCTGGACCTGGCCGACATCTACCAGCACACCCTGGCGCCCAACGCCGGCCCGCGCTTCACCCCGCCAGCGCCGACGCTGGCGGCGCTGGCCGTGGCGCTGGAGCTGTATCATCATGAAGGCCGCGAAGCCCGGCTGGCGCGCTACACCGCCAACATGCGCACCCTCTACGACGGCGTGGCCGGCCTGGGGCTCCGCCCCTACCTGCCGCCCGCGCTGCAGGGCCCGATCGTCGTCAACGTGCATGCGCCCGACGCGCCGACCTGGAACCTGCAACTGTTCGTGGACGCGCTCAAGCAGCGCGGCTTCGTGCTCAGCAATTTCACCAACACCGAACTGCCCACTTTCCGGGTCGGTTGCATCGGCGCCTTCGGGCCCGACCAGATGCGGCTTGCGGTCGACGCCATGGGCGGCGCGCTGCAAGACCTCGGCATAACCGGGGAACCCCACGTCCAGGGTTTCCCGCCACCTCTCATCGCTTAAGGAATTCCACCATGCGTATGCTCCACACCATGCTGCGAGTCGGCAATCTCGACAAGTCCATCGACTTCTACACCAACGTGCTCGGCATGCGCGTCCTGCGCCGCAACGACTACCCGGACGGCAAGTTCACGCTGGCCTTCGTCGGCTACCAGGATGAATCGGAAGGCGCGGTGATCGAGCTGACCCACAATTGGGACACCGACAAGTACGACCTGGGCAACGGCTATGGCCACATCGCCCTGGAAGTCGACAACGCCTACGAAGCCTGTGACAAGGTCAAGGAACGCGGCGGCAAGGTCACCCGCGAGGCCGGCCCGATGAAGCACGGCACCACCGTGATCGCCTTCGTCGAGGACCCGGACGGCTACAAGATCGAGTTCATCCAGAAGAAAGGACGAGTGGACTGAACCCACCCGCCATCGCCATGATCCACTCCATCCTCAAAATGGGCGATCCCCGGCTGCTGCGCGTCGCGCCGCCGGTCGAGCGCTTCGATACCCCCGAGCTGCACGCCCTGATCGAAGACATGTTCGAGACCATGGCGGCGGCGCAAGGGGTGGGCCTGGCCGCGCCGCAGATCGGCGTCGACCTGCAACTGGTCATCTTCGGCTTCGACCGCAACGAGCGCTATCCCGACGCGCCGGCGGTGCCGCAGACGATCCTGTGCAATCCGGTCATCACGCCGCTGTCCGACGACATGGAAGACGGCTGGGAAGGCTGCCTGTCGGTGCCGGGGCTGCGCGGCCTGGTGCCGCGCTACCGCCACATCCGCTACCAGGGCAAGGATCCCTACGGCCGCGACATCGACCGCGAGGCCGAGGGCTTCCACGCCCGCGTGGTGCAGCACGAATGCGACCACCTGATCGGCCGGCTCTATCCTTCCCGGATCCAGGATTTCTCGAAATTCGGCTTCACCGAAATCCTGTTCCCGGGCATGGATCCGAATCAGGACGACTGATCGTCCCGCGGCGCGGTGCGCGGATCCGCGCCCGCGTCCGGCTTTGGATCGGTCTCGCCGCGCGCCTCGGACACCGCCGCTGGACGCGGCGCCACGGCTGACGCGGATGCCATCCGCGTGCCATGCCCAGCGGCCTCAGCCGCGCCCGCCTCACCCGGCGACAATTCTTCCGGCGCGAAATCATCCACCTGCAGCACCCGCGCGACGATCGCCTCGGCCTCTTCCAACTGCGCCGCCTGCGTCGCCGTGATGGCGCCGTGCCGGTGCGCCTCGCGCCAATCGCGCACGCCCGACTGGCGCAGCCGGTCACGGATCGGTTGCACCGCGTCGACCAGGGCGAAGGCGCGGGTCAGCAGCGCCAGCGGATCCTCATCGCCCTGGGCGCCCGCTGAACGTTGCAGGTCGGCCGCCAGCCGCGCATGGGTCGGCGACGGCTTGAGCAGCAGCTCCGCGCATTCGCGGCTGAGCGCGTCGTCCGGCCCCTTGGCCAGCCGCAACGGCAGGATGGCGGCGCGCAATGCCCAGGCCAACGGCCGGCCAGGCAGGTTCGACAACACCTGGTCCATGCGTTTTTCGATCTCGGCATAGCCCTGCGCCATGCACCAACGCACCAGCGGCAGGTCGTCGTGCTTGCGCCCCTCGTCTTCCCAGCGCTTGAGCACCGCCGACAACAGATAGAGTTCGGCCAGGATGTCGCCCAGCCGCGCCGAGATCATCTCGCGGCGCTTGAGGCCGCCGCCCAGGCGCGCCAGCGCGGCGTCGGCCAGCAGCGCGAAGCCGGCCGCATAGCGGCCCAGCCGACGGTAGTGGCCGGCGGTGGGGCCGGATACCGGCGACGGCGCCAGCAGGCCGCCGGTCCAGGCGCGGCCGATGGCGCGCAGCGTGTTCATGCCGGTATGGCGCAGGTGGCGCCAGAACACGTCGTGGAACACTTCCATGCCGCGTTCTTCGTCGGGATTGCCCAGCGCCAGGATCTCCGGCATCAGGTAGGGGTGGGCGCGGATCGCGCCCTGGCCGAAGATGATCAGGTTGCGCGTCAGGATGTTGGCGCCCTCGACCGTGATGGCGATGGGCACCGCCCGGTACAGCGCGCCCAGGTAGTTGCTGGGTCCGTCGATCACCGCGCGGCCGGCATGCACGTCCATGGCGTCGTTGACCGACACCCGCATGCGCTCGGTGGCGTGGTATTTCATGATGCCCGACACCACCGCCGGCTTCACGCCCTGGTTCAGCGCGGCGCAGGTCAGGCGCCGGGCCGCTTCCACCAGGTAGGCGTTGGCCGCCAGGCTGGCCAGCTTTTCCTGCACGCCCTCGAACTTGCCAACGGGGATGCCGAACTGCTCGCGCACCCGGGCGTACATGCCGGTGGCGTGCGCGCTCATCACGCACGCCGCCGCCGACAGCGACGGCAAGGAAATGCCGCGCCCCGCCGCCAACGCGCTCATCAGCATCTGCCAGCCGTGCCCGGCGCGCTCGACGCCGCCGATCAGTGCGTCCAGCGGCACGAACACGTCGCGGCCGCGATTGGGTCCGTTCTGGAACACCTGCATCGCCGGCAGGTGGCGGCGGCCGATCTCGACGCCGGGCGCGTCGGTCGGCACCAGCGCCACCGAGATGCCGATGTCGCGCGCGCCGCCCAGGATGCCGTCGGGATCCGACATCTTGAACGCCAGCCCCAGCACCGTGGCCACCGGCCCCAGCGTGATGTAGCGCTTGTGCCAGTTCAGGCGCACGCCGATCAGCTCGCGACCGTCCACCACCTGGCGACAGACCACGCCGGTATCCACCATGGACGCGGCATCCGAGCCGGCCTCGGGGCTGGTGAGGCCGAAGCACGGCACCTCGCGGCCGTCAGCCAGCCGCGGCAGCCAGTAATCGCGCTGGGCCTGGGTGCCGAACTGCATCAGCAGCTCGCCCGGCCCCAGCGAATTGGGCACCATGACCGTCACGCCGGCGGTGATGGAATAGGCGGAAATGCGCCGCACGATCTCGGAGTGGGCGTAGGGCGAGAAGCCCAGGCCGCCGTGACGCTTGGGGATGATCATGCCGAAGAAGCGCTGCGCCTTCAGGAAGGCCCAGACCTCGGGCGGCAGGTCGCGCCGATGCCAGGTGATGTCCCATTCGTCCAGCATGGCGCACAACTGCGCCACCGGGCCGTCGATGAAGCGTTGCTCATCCGGCGTCAGGGCGGCGGCGGGCACGTCCAGCAGCTTGCGCCAGTCGGGATTGCCGGTGAACAGGTCGGCTTCCCACCAGGTGTCGCCGGCCTCGATGGCCTCGCGTTCGGTGGCCGAGAGCGGCGGCATCGCGTTGCGGGCCCAACGGTATGCGGGTTCGGAGATGCGGCGCCGGCGCCAGGCGTTGAAATCCATGTGCTCTCTCTCGTTCGATGCCACTGGGCATATCAGGGCAAAGTACCAGAATTGGGCCATCGGGGACAAACCCCATGGGTCCGACTCTGCGACAATGGGCCTCCCCGCGCTGGTGCGCATTCCCTTCGCTATCCGGGCACACACCGCATGCTGAACAAACTCTGGCTGGGCTTCTTCCTGACTGCCGCCGCGGCCGCGCTGTACCGCTGGCTGGCCATCGGCGACCCGGACGTGTTCCGCGCCATGGTCGCCAGCCTGTTCGACATGGCGCGGGTGTCGGTCGAGGTGATGGTGCTGCTGTTCGGCACGCTGACGCTGTGGCTGGGATTTCTGCGCATCGCCGAAAGCGCCGGTCTGGTGGAACGGCTGGCGCGGCTGCTGGGGCCGCTGTTCGCGCGCCTGATGCCCGAGGTGCCGCGCAACCACCCCGCGATCGGCTTGATCACGCTCAACTTCGCCGCCAACGGCTTGGGCCTGGACAATGCCGCCACGCCCATCGGCTTGCGCGCGATGCGCGAACTGCAAGCGCTCAATCCCAAGCCCGACACCGCCAGCAACGCCCAGATCCTGTTCCTGGTGCTCAACGCCTCGTCGCTGACGCTGCTGCCGGTGACGCTGTTCATGTTCCGCGCGCAACAGGGCGCGGCCGACCCGACCCTGGTGTTCCTGCCCATCCTGCTGGCCACCAGCGCCTCGACGCTGGCCGGCTTCCTGGCGGTGGCGGCGTGCCAGCGCCTGCGGCTGCTCGATCCGGTCGTGATGCTGTGGCTGGGCGGCGCGGCGCTGCTGCTGGGCGGCTTCATGGCGCTGCTGGCCAGCATGTCGGCCAGCGCCATCGCCGCGCTGTCGTCGCTGATGGGCAACCTGGCGCTGTTCGGCATCCTGCTGGCCTTTCTCATCGTCGGCGCCTGCAAGAAGGTGCCGGTCTACGAGGCCTTCATCGAAGGCGCCAAGGAAGGCTTCGACATCGCCAAGAGCCTGCTGCCCTACCTGGTGGCGATGCTGTGCGCGGTCGGCGTGTTGCGGGCCTCGGGCGCGCTCGACTTCCTGCTCGACGGCATCCGCTGGCTGGCCGCCAATGCCGGCTGGGACACGCGCTTCGTCGACGCGCTGCCGACCGCGCTGGTCAAGCCGTTCTCGGGCAGCGCGGCGCGCGCCATGATGCTCGAAACCATGACGCACTTCGGCGTGGACAGCTTCCCCGCGCTGCTGGCGGCGGTGGTGCAAGGCAGCACCGAAACCACCTTCTACGTGCTGGCGGTGTATTTCGGTTCGGTCGGCATCCTGCGCGCGCGCCATGCGGTGGGTTGCGCGCTGGTCGCCGATCTGGCCGGCGTGCTGGCGGCCATCGGCGTGTGCTACTGGTTCTTCGGCTGAACGGCGCCGGCCGCCAGCCACGCTGCCGCGACGGCGCGCCGGGCCTGCCTACAGGCGCCGCGCGCCGCGAGACCGCTCAATCCACCAGCAGGATCTTCATGCCGTTGGTGCCGCCGCTGTCGCGGTAGAAGTCGCCCTTGGTCAGGATCACCCAGTCACCCGCTTTCACCAGATTGCGCTTCTTCAGCTCGTCGATGGCGGCGTTGCTCAGATCCGCCGGCTCGTAGTCCGACGGCGCGAACGGGATGGTGTAGACGCCGCGGAACATGGTCACGCGGTTCTGCGTGATGCTGTGCGGGCTGTAGCAGTAGATCGGCACGCCCGAGCGGATGCGCGACATGATCAGCGGCGTGTGGCCGCTTTCGGTCAGCGCGATGATGGCCTTGACGCCCGGGAAATGGTTGGCCGCGTACATGGCCGCCAGCGCGATGGTTTCGTCGCAGCGCGTGAAGGTCTCGCCCAGGCGATGGTGCGACTGCGTGCTGGTGGGATGCTTTTCCGCGCCCAGGCAGACGCGCGCCATGGCCTGCACCGTCTCGACCGGATACGAACCCGAGGCGCTTTCGGCCGACAGCATCACCGCGTCGGTGTAGTCCAGCACCGCGTTGGCCACGTCCGAGACTTCGGCGCGCGTGGGCATCGGGCTGGAGATCATCGACTCCATCATCTGGGTCGCGGTGATCACCACCTTGTTCAGGGTGCGGGCATGCTGGATGATGCGCTTCTGGATGCCGACCAGTTCGGCGTCGCCCACTTCCACGCCCAGGTCGCCGCGCGCCACCATCACGCCGTCGCTGGCGCGGATCAGCGCGTCCAGCGCCTCGTCGTCGGCCACCGCTTCGGCGCGCTCGATCTTCGCGATGATCCAGGCTTCGCTGCCGGCGGCGCGCAGCAGTTCGCGCGCCTCGTCAATGTCGCTGCCATAGCGCGGGAACGACACCGCCACGTAGTCGAGCTGCATCTCGGCCGCCAGCTTGATATCGACGCGGTCCTTGTCGGTCAGGCTCGGCGCCGACAGGCCGCCGCCGCGCCGGTTGATGCCCTTGTTGTTGGACAGCGGGCCGCCCACCGTGACGGTGGTGTGGACTTCGTCGCCCTCGACGCGGTCGACCACCAGCACCACGCGGCCGTCATCGAGCAGCAGCTCGTCGCCGACGCGGCAGTCCGTCACCAGCTCGGGATAGTCGATGCCGACGATGCTGGCCGTGCCGGCGTCCTTCGGATGCACCCGCGACAGCGTGAACGGCTGGCCCACCTGCAACTGCACCAGCTTGTCGGTGAAACGCGCGATGCGGATCTTGGGGCCCTGCAGGTCGCCCATGATGGCGACGAAGCGGCCTTGCCGCGCGGCGCTCTCGCGCACCAGGCGGGCGCGCTCGCGGTGGTCGTCGGCGCTGCCGTGCGAGAAGTTCAGCCGCGCCACGTCCAGGCCGGCCTTGATCATGGCGTCGATGCGTTCCGGCGTCGACGTCGAGGGGCCCAGGGTGGCGACAATTTTGGTGCGGCGCAATACAGGCATGGCGATCCACTCTCACATGAACAACGAAAGCGCTATGGTACGACGGCGGCGGACACGCGGGTATCATGATCGACATCCCGCCCCTCAACGCACCGTGGCCGACCTCGTGAAAATCGTCATCGCACCCGACTCCTTCAAGGAAAGCGTCTCCGCCCCCGACGCGGCCGCGGCCATCGCGCGCGGCGTCAAGGCCGCCTGTCCCGGCGCGCAGACGGTCTGCATTCCGATGGCGGACGGCGGCGAGGGCACGGTCGAGGCGGTGCTGGCGGCGGCAGGCGGCCAGGCGCGCGAGCGCACGGTCAACGATGCCCTGGGTCACAAGGTCGACGCCGTATGGGGCCTGCTCGAGGACGGCACCGCCATCATCGAGATGGCCGCGGCCGCCGGCCTCGAACTGATCGCGCCGTCCAAGCGCGATCCGATGCGCGCCAGCAGCCATGGCGTGGGCGAATTGATCCTGGCGGCGCTGGATGCCGGCGCCGAACGCATCATCCTGGGCCTGGGCGGCTCCGCCACCAACGACGGCGGCGCCGGCATGCTGACCGCGCTGGGCCTGCGCCTGCTCGATCAGGACGGCCGCAGCCTGCCGCCGGGCGGCGGCGCGCTGGGTCAACTGGCCAGCATCGACATGCGCGGCCTCGATCCGCGGCTGGCGAAGACAAGCATCGTCATCGCCTCCGACGTCGACAATCCCTTGTGCGGCCCGCAGGGCGCCTCGCACGTCTTCGGTCCGCAGAAAGGCGCCACGCCCGAACAGGTGCAGACGCTGGACGCCATGCTCGGCCACTTCGCCGACATCTGCGCGCGCCAGTTGGGCAGCGACCGCCGCCACGATGCCGGCGCGGGCGCCGCGGGCGGCCTCGGCTTCGCCGCCAAGACGTTCCTGAACGCGCACTTCCGGCCCGGCGTCGAGATCGTCGCCGAACTCGGCGGCCTGGCGCAGGCCATGGAAGGCGCTACGCTCGCCTTCACTGGCGAAGGCCGCATGGACGCGCAGACCCTGCGCGGCAAGACGCCGGCGGGCGTGGCCCGCATTGCACACCAGGCCGGCGTGCCGGTGGTGGCGCTGGCCGGCTCCCTCGGTGAAGGCTACGAAGCGCTGCACGCCGGCGGCATCAGCGCCGCCTTCAGCCTGGCGCCCGGCCCCATCACTTTGCAGCAAGCCCTGGCCGATGCCGAACGCCTGCTGCATGACCGCGCCCGTGACGTGATGCAATTGTGGATGGCCGCGCAGAAGCGCATGCTGTAGCCGCGCGCCCGGCTTGCTGCCTCCTCTCAAGGGAGCGCTTTCATCCTGAGGCGGCTCAAGACGAAAAAAAGCCCGCTGTACGCGGGCTTTTGCTTGCCTGGCGGCGGTACGGCATCAACCGCCCTGCAGCACGCCGGCCTCGACCAGCGCATCCGACAGGCGGATGTAGCGATCCACCGAGATATCCTCGGCGCGCGCGGTGGGCGCGATGTCCAGCGCTTCCCAAGGCACCTGCGGCGCCCAGTCGGCCAGCACCCGGCGCAACATCTTGCGGCGCTGCGAGAAGGCGCGGGCCACCACGGTCTCGAAGGCGCGCGCGCTGACCGGGCGCAGGCGCTCGGCCGGCAACGGCACCATGCGCACGATGGCCGACACCACCTTGGGCGGCGGATCGAAGGCCTCGGGCGGCACGTCGAACAGCTTGTGCATGCGATAGCGCGACTGCAGCATCACCGACAGGCGGCTGAAATCGCCGCTGCCGGGCTGCGCGACCATGCGGTCGATCACTTCCCGCTGCAGCATGAAATGCTGGTCGCGGACATGGTCGGCCCAGGTCATCAGATGAAACAGCAGCGGACTGGAGATGTTGTAGGGCAGGTTGCCTACCACCCGCAGCCCCGCGCCGAACTGCGAGAAATCCACCGTCAGCGCGTCGGCCTCGACCACGGTCAGGCGACCTTCCTCGAACTGCTTGCGCAGGCGCGCCGCCAGGTCACGGTCGATCTCGACCGCGGTCAGGTGATCGAGCCGCTCGAGCAGCGGCCGCGTCAGCGCCGACAGGCCCGGCCCGATCTCGACCACGGTGTCGGTGCGAGCGGGACTGACCGCCCGCACGATCGACTCGACCACGCTCTCGTCGGTCAGGAAGTTCTGGCCAAAGCGCTTGCGCGCCTGGTGTTGAGACATGAAAAACCCGGGCTGCGATCAGCGGTTGTTCTGGTTGATACGGTCCTGCTTTTCCAGCCGGTTGTCGATGTACGCCTGGGCGCGCAACTGATCCAGCCAATCTTCGAAAGCGGGTTGGGCACGGCGCTCGAACAGCGTCTGGCGGGCGCGCATGCGGGCCAGGTCGTCGGTGGCGTCGTGCTGGCGGCGCTCTTCGACCTGGATCAGGTGCCAGCCGAACGGCGTCTGGATCGGTTGGCTGATCTCGCCCGGCTTCAGCGCATTCATCGCTGCCTCGAAGGTCGGCACGGTCTCGCCCGGATTGAGCCAGCCGAGGTCGCCGCCCTGCGGCGCGGTCGCGTCCTGTGAGTATTGACGCGCCATGTCCGAGAACTTGGCATCGCCCGCCACCAGGCGCTGGCGCACCTGTTCAAGGCGCTGGCGGGCCTGCTCGTCGCTCATGACGGTCGAGGTCTTGATCAGGATGTGGCGCGCATGCGTCTGCATCACCTCGACCGGACCTTGCGGCGCCTGGGCCTGGGGTTGCGGACGCGGCTGCGGTGCCGGCGCGGGAGCGGGGGCGCGGGCGGTGCGGCTGGGCGCCGGTTGCGCGGTGCCGCGGTCCATCACCTTGAGGATGTGGAAGCCGTTGCCGCTCTGGAGCAGCGTCGACACCTGGCCCTTCTGCAGATTGCCGAGGGCCTTGGCGAACAGGTCGGGCCAGCCGTCCAGCGGACGCACGCCCATCACGCCGCCTTGCAGGGCTTCGGGGCCGTCCGAATTGGCGGCCGCCAGGCTGGCGAAGTCATCGCCGCGCTTGGCGCGGGCCAGCAGGTCCTCGGCCTTCTTGCGCAACGCGGCGACCTGATCGGGCGACGAGCCTTCCGGCACGCGCACCAGGATCTGCGCCACGGCGTAGAGCATCGGACCGGCCGGCGCGGCGGCCTGCTCGGGCGCGGCTTCCGGCGCCGGTTGCGGCTGGGCCTGCTGCGCCGACGGGGGCGCGGCGCCGAACGCCGGATTGCGGCGCTGGTCCCTCAGGAACGCATCGACCTCGGCATCGGAAATGACGATGGTGGAGTCGACCGCGCGCTGGCGCAGGCGATCGGAGCGGATCTCGTCCTTCAGGGACTTGCGATAACTGTCCCAGGAGGTGCCGGACTTCTCGATTTCCTGGCGCAACTGGGCCGGGCTGATCTTGTTGCGGTCGGCAATGGTCTTGATGGCCTGGTCGACCTGGGCATCATCGACGCGGATGCCGAGACGGTCGGCCTCGTGGCGCTGCACCCGTTCCATGATAAGGCGCTGCAATACCTGGTGCTGCAAGGTCTTGTCGTCGGGCACCTGGATGCCGCGGGCCTTCAGTTCGCCGGCAATGCGCAGCGACGCATCGCGCAATTCGCGCAGGGTGATCACGTCCTTGTCGACCACGGCGGCGATGCCGTCGACGAACTGCTCCCCGGCGGGCGGCGCGCTTTTCTGCGTGGTCGGCGCATTCTTGGCGCCCTTGGCGTTCGGCTCGGCCGCGTGCGCGGCGGAGAAAGCGGCGCAAACGGCCAGCAACAGCGCGTTGCCGGAGAAGCGACGCAAAGAGTGCAACCTACGCATCATTCATACCTTTCAAATGTGGTCCCGGTGGGCGCAGGCGGGGTGATGCGCGAGTAACCGGGGATACTTCTGTTCAGCAGGTTCATCGGATCGGTTCCCAGGGAACCCAGTCCGGTCAACTCCAACTGGAAAAACAGCGCCGTGTTGGCGTCGGTGGCGGACACGGCGTAGCGTTGGAACACCATCCGGCCAACCCAGCAGCAATCGCCCTTGTATTCGAGGCCGGCGATGGCCTGCGTGATACGCGGGGAGTCGTTGGTACCGCTGACCGTGCTGGACGGACCGTCGCGCAGCGAATAGTCCACGCGGCCCACGCCGTACCAGCGCTTGGTGAACGGCCATTGCACTGCCAGGCTGATCTGGTTCTGCCCTTGCGGCTGATAAGCCACGCCCGGCTGCGGATCACGCTGATAACGATAGGCCAAGGCCACCGTCGTCAGGCGCTGCGGCGACCAACGGCCGCTGAGCAATCCGCGCGACCAGCGGTTGTCGTAGGGGTTGTACTGCGCCGCCACGTCAGTCGAGAACGTGTCGGTCAAAGCGGCGCTGGCGCCCACCAGGAAGTCGGAGCGCACGTTCTCGCGCGGCGTCTCGCCGGGCAACGTCACTTGCTGGTCGGCGAAATACAGTCGCTGCGCCACGGCCAGCGACGCGCGTTCGAAACCGGTGGAGGCATCGAGCCAGCGCGTGGTCAGCGCGGCGGTCAACTGATTGGCGTTGGAAATGCGATCCCAGCCACCGGTGTAGATATTCTCCTCGAAGGCCTGCGAAAAGCTGAAGTCGGACAGCGATGTGTCGTAGACCGGAATCTTGGATTGGTCGCGGTACGGCACACGCAGGTAGTACAACCGCGGCTCCAGGGTCTGGATCGAATCCTTGCCGAACAACGTGGTGTCGCGCTCGAAGATCAGGCCGGCGTCCAGCGACATGATGGGCACCGTGCGCGACTGCGAGCGCGGGTAGCCGAACGAGGTGCCGGCATTGGCCGTGCCCGAGTTCAAACCGAGCCAGTCACCGTGATACCAATCCGTCTGGTACTGGGTGTAATTGACCCCGGCCTTGGGAATCACGAACCAGCCCGGACGGACGATCGGATATGACACAGTCGGGTAGGTCTGCAGGCGGTCGCCGTTGGGACCGTTGCGATTGCCCAGGAACAGCGGCTTGCTGAAACGCACCGCGGTCGAGGTCCAGTCCACGTCGAAGCCGCCCCAGTCGTAGCGGGCGCCGCGCAGGTACAGCTCGGGCTGCTTGTCATAGGGCGGCGTCAACAGCGCATCCGGATCCTGCAGGGTCTGGTACTTGTAGACCTGCGCATAGGCGCTCCAGTATGTCGAGGACCAGCCCACCCGCGCGCGCTGCGGCAGGTAGGTGGTGGACGCCTGGTTCAGGCCCAGTTGCGAAATATCGCGGAAGTAGTCGTTATCCGAGACCTTGGCCACGTCCCAGTCGGCGTAGAAACCGTTGCCCAGCAACTGCTGATGGCGCCACCAGTACATCCAGCGGTCTTCGCCACTGACGTTGTCGTTCGGCAAATAAGCGCCGTAGAAGCTGCCAGCGTAGCTCGCGCCGAGGTAGCGGAACTCGCCGCCCAACTGCAAACCGCGCTTGGAAAAGTAGCGCGGCTGGATCGTCGCGTCATAGTTCGGCGCGATGTTCAGGTAGTACGGCAGAGAAAAGTCGAAACCGCCCTTGCTGGTGGTGCCATAAGTCGGCATCAGGAAACCCGACTTGCGTTCCTTCTTGACCGGGAAGGTCATGTAGGGCGACGCCAGGATCGGCACGTCCTTGAAGTACAGCACGCCATTGCGGGCCACGCCTTCGTTTTCATCGAAGTCGATGTCGACCGTCTTGGCCTTGATGTACCACGACGGCGTCTCGCACGAGCAGCCGCTGTAGGTGACCGTATGCAGCCGCATCTGCGACTTGCTGAAGATGTCGGCGTGTTCCGCCACGGCGAAGCCGCCGGTGGCGCCCAGCCAGAAATTCGGTTTCTCGACTTCGCCGGAGTACTTGTCGACGTTGAACTTGGCGTTGGGCCCCGTCACCAGGGTGCCGTCGCGCATCATGCGCGCGTTGCCCTGCACGTCCACCTCACCGGTATCCTTGCGGTAGTTGATCCGATCGCCCTTGATGACGCCGTCGATGCGGCGGACCTGGGCCGCGCCGGTCAGGGTCAGGTCGGAATCCGGATCACCCTCGATGGTGTCCGCTTCCATATAGGCCGGGATGTTCCCGTCCGGCAGGCGGTGCACCCGCAGCCCGGGGGAAGTGCGCAGCTCAGGAGCCGCCGTGATCGACGTCGACGCGGGAGCCGAGCCTTGGCTGCCCTGGGCCTGAACGGCCCCGGCGACGCTGATAGCAGATAGGATCAACCACCGAACCTTGCGCACGAGTGAAAACAGCCCTTTTTGACGATGGGGGAACCAGGCGATGGCGCCCGGCAGGGGCCCATGCTAACGGAAACGAGCCGGTATTATAGAGAAGCCGCGCCAGACGCCCAGCCTTATGTGCGCGCAACCCAATTTTCCGCAATATTGCCCTTCTGACACGGATCTTCCTTGAAAAACGATCATGACCCCCGCCTGGAGCAGATCCGCGCCTGGCTGCAAGGCCTGCCCGCCGCCCTGGGACTGGCGGTGGACAGCCTGCGCCCCGCCTCCGCCGACGCCAGTTTCCGCCGCTATTTCCGCCTGGACGCCGCCGGCCGCACCCTGATCGTGATGGACGCGCCGCCCCAGCATGAGGACTGCCGCCCGTTCCTGCACGTGGACCAGTTGCTGCGCGACGCCGGCCTGAACGTGCCCGACGTGATCGCGCAGGACCTCGACCAGGGCCTGCTGCTGCTGTCCGACCTGGGCGAGCAGACCTATTACCAGCGCATCCAGGACGGCGTGGACGACGCCCGCCTGCAATCGATGTACCGCGACGCCCTGGCGGCGCTGGTGCGCCTGCAGCAGGCCCAAACCACCGGCCTGGCCCGTTACGATACCGGGCGGCTGGCCGACGAACTCAAGCTGTTCCCCGAGTGGTACGTGCAGAAGCACCACGGCGCCACGCTCGACGACAAGACCGCGCAGGCCCTGGAAAAAATCTTCGCCCTGCTCTCGGCCAGCAACGGCAACCAGCCCACCGTCCTGGTGCACCGCGATTACCACTCGCCCAACCTGATGCTCTGCGACCAGCCGCAATACGGCCCCAACCCGGGGGTCATCGACTTCCAGGACGCCCTGGCCGGCCCCATCACCTACGACCTGGCGTCGCTGGTGACCGACGCCCGCACCACCTGGGAAGAGCCGCAGCAGCTCGACTGGGCCATCCGCTACTGGGAAATGGCGCGCGCCGCCGGCCTGCCGGTCGACGCCGACTTCGCCGAATTCCACCGCGCCTATGAATGGATGGGCCTGCAGCGCAACCTGCGGATCCTGGGCGTCTTCGCCCGCCTGAACCACCGCGACGGCAAGGCCCACTACCTGGCCCACATGCCGCGGGTGAACGGCTACGTGCGCCAGGTGGCACAGCGCTACGGCGTCTTCACGCCCCTGCTGCGCCTGCTGGACAAGCTCGACGACCGCCAGGTCAGCGTCGGATACACCTTCTGATGCGCGCCATGATCCTTGCCGCCGGCCGCGGCGAACGCATGCGCCCGCTGACCGACCGCCTGCCCAAGCCGCTGCTGCCGGTCGGCGGCAAGCCCCTGATCGCCTGGCACCTCGAACGGCTGGCCGCGGCCGGCTTACAGGACGTGGTCATCAACCACGCCTGGCTCGGCCACGAGATCGAACGCGCGCTGGGCGACGGCGTAGCCTTCGGCCTGCGGATCCGCTACTCGCCCGAGGCCAGCGCCCTGGAAACCGCCGGCGGCATCGCCCAGGCCCTGCCGCTGCTGGGGCCGGACCCGTTCCTGGTGATCAACGGCGACATCTGGTGCGACTGGGACCCCGCCGCCGCGCCGGCCCTGGCGACCGCGCTCCCGCCCGCCGGCGCCTGGCTGCTGATGGCCGACAATCCGCCGCAACACCCGGCCGGCGATTTCACCCTCACGGCCGACGGCCGGGTCGAGGACGGCGGCGAGGCCCGTTTGACCTTTTCCGGCATCGGCGTCTACCATCCCATGCTATTCGCGGGGATTGCCCGCGGCACGGCCGCGCGGCTCGCGCCCCTGCTCCGGCAAGCCATGGAACAGGGCCGCGTCCGTGGCGCCCGCCACGCCGGCCGATGGGCCGACATCGGCACCCCCCAGCGGCTGGCCGACCTGGACGCCGAACTCCGCCGCGACGCGCCGTGAGTCCGGCCAATGCCCACATATTTCACAATATCAAGGTGCGCAACGAGGCTTGTCCGCGCGCCCATCGCCCCGGCTTAACCGGGTATTCTCTGACGCTTTGACTGGTGCGCGCGGCGCAGGGTCAGGCAACACACAGGACGTTTTCTAGGAATGGGGATGTTTGGAAGATCGCAACGGGCCGTATTCAAGCCCTCCGTTTACCAACCGGGCCAACGCACGCGCCGCATGCCGCGCTGGCTGGTCCTGCTGCTGGTGGGCATTGCCCTGGGCGCGGGCGGCGTGCTCTTCCTGCAGACCAACTACGGCCCGCAGCGGCTGACCGTCGAGCAATCCGAACAACTGCACAGCGAACTGAGCGCCTCCAAGCTCGAGAACCAGCGCCTGCAAAGCCAACTCGAAGAGGCCACGCAGCAACGCGACGCCAACAAGTCCGGCCATGACAAACTCACCGCCGACCTGGCCGACGCCCGCGCCAGGCTGGAAACGCTGAACAAGGAACTGGTGCTGTTCCAGGACGCCATGCCGCCCGACCCCCGCGGCGGCAACCTGGGCATCCGCTCGGCCACTTTCAAGCGCCAGCCCGGCCAGCTCGACTACCAGGTGCTGGTGATGCGCGAAGAGCGCAATGGCGCGCCATTCAAGGGGACGCTCACCTTCTCCATCGACGGCAGCTACCCCAACGGCCGCGCCGCCACCATCACGCCGGAAGGCCCCACGCTCAACGTTGACCGCTACGACTACGCGCTGGGCCAGTTGAAGCTGCCCGACGGCTTCACTCCCAAGGTCGTGGTGCTGCGCGTCATGGACGGCAGCCAGAAGCAACAGGCCATGCGCATCTACTACGTGCGCAACTGAGCGCTGTCGCGCGCCGACAAGACCCGCCCGCCCCGGCGGGTTTTTTTTGCCGCGGCCAAATGGTTGCGCACACAACCAATCCGACGATATAGTTGCGCAAACAACTAATATCCTGGAGACAGCATGGCACTCCCAGCCCGCGTCCCCGTCCTGATCGTCGGCGGCGGTCCGGTCGGGCTCACCCTGGCCGCGCTGCTGGCGCATTACGGCATCGCCTCGCTCACGCTCGAGGCCGACGACGGCTATTGCAGCGGCAGCCGCGCCATCTGCATCTCGCGGCGTTCGCAGGAAATCCTGGGCTGGGCTGGCGCCGACGCGGCGCTGACAGCCACCGGCCTGCCCTGGAGCGGCGGGCGCAGCTACTACCGCGACCGCGAAGTGCTGCACTTCGAAATGCCGCACGACCCGACACAGCGCTTCGCGCCGATGGTCAACATCCAGCAGTACTTCGTCGAGGAATACGCGCACCAGGCCATGCTGCGCCAGCCCGGCCAGGCCGTGCTGCAGTGGTCGGCCCGGGCCGTCACGGTGCGTCCGGGCCCGGACGGCGTCGACGTCGAGGCCGAGATCGACGGCCAGCATCACACCGTGCGCGCCAACTGGCTGGTGGCCTGCGACGGCGGCCGCAGCAGCGTGCGCGACGCGCTGGGCCTGAAGCTGAAGGGCATGCAGTACGACGGCCGCTACGTCATTGTCGATATCGAACAGGCGTCCGACCGCCCCGTCGAACGACTGGCCTGGTTCGATCCGCCGTCCAATCCCGGCGCCACCCTGTTGATGCACCGCCAGCCCGGCAACGTCTGGCGCGTCGACTATCAGATCCGCGACGACGAGGATGCCGCCGAGGCGGTCAAGCCGGAGAACGTGCTGCCGCGGGTGCAGAGCCATCTGGACATGATCGGCGAGACCGCGCCATGGAAGCCGCTCTGGATCTCGCTCTACAACGCCAAATGCCTGACGCTGGAACGCTACCGTCACGGCCGCGTGCTGTTCGCCGGCGACGCCGCCCACCTGGTGCCGATCTTCGGCGTGCGCGGCCTGAACTCCGGCCTGGACGATGCCGGCAATCTTGCCTGGAAGCTGGCCTGGGTGCTGCGCGGCCAGGCTTGCGAGGACCTGCTCGACAGCTACAGCGGCGAGCGCGTCCACGCCACCCGCCAGAATCTGGCCTACGGCGCCAAGAGCACCGAGTTCATGGCGCCGCCGGATTTCGGCTTCCGCCTGATGCGTGAGGCCGCTTTGCGGCTGGCCCTGACCGACGAACGCGCCCGGCCGCTGATCAATCCGCGTCAATCCGCCCCCATCTCGTATGACGGCTCGCCGCTGAACCTGCCTGACGGCGCGCAAGGCCAGCCACTCGCCGCAGCCCCCGGCCAGCCCGCGCCCGACCTGCTGCTGGCCGACGCCGACGCGTCGCCGCGCTACCTCAGCGCCTGTTTCGGCCAGGGTTTCGTGCTGCTGGCCTGCGCCGCGGACGCCCGCGCCGCCCAGACCCTGCGCACGCTCGCGGCCATCACCCGGCACAGCGCCAGTCCGTTGCAGGCCATCGTCGTCGACGGACCGGCGCCTGACGCCTGGCGCGACCCGCACCGCCACCTGCGCGAGCGCTTCGGCGCGCAGCCCGGCACGGTCTGGCTGCTGCGGCCGGACGGCTATGTGCTCGGCCGCTGGGCCATGGCGGACGAGCGCGTCCTGCGCGCCGCGCTGGCCCCCTACTATCCGATGATCGCCCCCTCGCCCCGGGAGCCACAAGCATGAGCAATGATGAACTGGACCGGGTGTACACCCTGATGGCGCAGGCCCTGACTCGCGTCGGCCCCACGCAGGCGCCGCTGTTCCTGTCGATCCTCGGCCTGTCGGCGCTGGCGCGCCTGCCGGATGCCGAGGCCGCAACCACCCTGCTGGCGCAGGCCGAGGCGGCCAGCGCCGCCCCTGTGGCACACTATCCCGCCGCCACCGCCGATCGCCCGACGTGACCACGCCCGCCCTCGAACGATTCCTGACCTACCGCCTGCACGTGATCAACAAGATCACCGACCGCGACACGAATCGTGCCTATCTGGAAGACTGCGGCATCCCGCTGGGCGAGGCGCGCTGCCTGGCCGCGATCGGCCGCTACGCGCCGCTCTCGGTCAACGACCTGGCGCTGGCCGCCAACCTGAACAAGGGCCAGGCGAGCCGTTCGGCGCAGGCCCTGGTCGAACGCGGACTGATCAGGAAAAAGGACTCGGCGGCCGACGGCCGCGGCGTGGTGCTGTCGCTGACGGCCGCGGGCGATACCCACTACCGGCGCATCATCGATCTGATCGCGCGCCGCAACCAGGAGATCTTCGGCTGCCTCAGCGCCGACGAACAGCGCCAGCTCGGCGACATGCTCGACCGCCTGATCGCGCATCAGCGCGACCCCTCCGGCACGCGCGAAGGCTGATCCGTCTAGGCGGCCGCTTTCGGCGCGGTCGCGCCCATCTGCGCGGCGGCCTCGTCCATGAACTGCGCCATGCGCACGTCCAGCTCGGTCACGCCGCCGGCATCGTGCGTGGTCAGCATCACGTCGACCCGGTTGTAGACGTTGGTCCATTCGGGGTGGTGGTTCAGCTTCTCGGCGAACATCGCCACTCGCGCCATGAAACCGAAGGCGGCGTTGAAATTGGCGAAACGGAAGCGCTTTTCGATCGCGTCGCGCATCGCGACGGCCTGCCAACCGGACAGGGCCGCGATCGCGATATCGGTGCCGATGCGGGCAGGGGGAAACATGCTCATGGCGAACTCCAGGAAAAGCCAGGGAAGAGCGCCGCGCCGTTCGCGTCGGCGACGGCCCGGCGCCATCACGGCCGTCGGCATGCCGTCGGCGCATGATGGGCGCGGCGCCCGCATGCTACTACTGCTTGACTGCGTACAGGTAGATCTCGACCCGGCGGTTCAGCGCCCGGCCGTCGGCGGTGGCGTTGTCGCCGATCGGGTCGTTGGGCCCGCGCCCTTCGATCGTCAGCCGCGTCGCCGCCACGCCCTGCCGCGACAGATACTCCGTGACGCTGCGCGCCCGGTTCACGGACAAGGTCTGGTTGTGCGCCAGCGCGCCCGTGCTATCCGTATGGCCCACCACCTTGGCGCGCAATTCGGGATGCTGGTTGAGCGAGCGCGCCACGCTGTCCAGCACCGGCAGCAACGCCGGCTTGAGGTCGGTCTTGTCGGTATCGAACGACACGTTGCTCGGGATGTTGACCTTCAGGCTGCCATCCGGCATCTCGACCACGTCGATGCCCAGCGAGGTCGCGCCGGACTTCTGCACGTCTTCCTTCACCACCTTCCAGTTGTAGCCGATCAGGCCGCCGGCCACGGCGCCGATGCCGGCCCCGACCGCCGCGCCGGTGCCATGGCCGATCAGGGCGCCGATGCCGGCCCCCACGGCCGCGCCCGCCCCGGTCCCCACCGCGGTGTTGGTCTGCTGTTGCGTGGCACACCCCGCCACCAGCACACCCATTGCCGCGACTACAGCGATACGCTTGAGCATTGTTCTTGATTGCATGACAACCTCCACGATCCTGTCGGTGCGCCGGCGGATGCCGGCAGGGACCATGTTAAGGCCTGTCCCGCCCGCTGCGGGAATCGCGAGCGCGCAACAGTTTGTACCGCCCCCGGCTAGCGCACCGCCGCGCCCGCGCCGAACCCGGCCAGCCACGGCAACGCGTCATCCAGTCGCGGCGACTGCGCCTCGGGCGCCGGCGCGCCTTCGGGCAAGGCCAGGCCCACGCGGTTGTGCCAATAGGTGCGCAGCCCCACCTTGCTGGTGCCGAACAGGTCGTAGCCTGAGCCGGCCACGAACGCCGCCTGCGCGGCCGGCACCTCCAGCCGTGCCAGCGCCAGTTCGTAGGGCCGGGGATCCGGCTTGTAAAAGCCCGCTTCTTCCGAGGTCACCACCACGTCCCAGTCCACTCCGAGCAGACCCGCCGCGCGATGTCCCAGGCGTCGCGAACAGTTGGTGACCACGCCCAATCGGCAGTGCGGACGCAGCGCCCGCAGCAGCTCGCGCGCGCCGTCCCAGACCGGCAGCCGGTCCCACTCCGCCTCCAGCGCCGCCGGCGCGCTGGCCGGCAGCCCCACCGCCGCGGCGGCGGTCTCGACCAATTGCTCATAGGGCTGGTAGGCGCCACAGCCATACGTCAGGCGCAGATACTCTGCGCGCCAGGCGCGGCCGCGCGCCTCGGAGCCGGCCGCGGCATTCCACACCGTCCAGGAATCCAGCAGCGCGGTCAACAGATCGAACAGCACCGCGCGGGGATAGGCGGCGGACGGGGCAATTACAGGCATGGGGGCACTCCTTGGATTCGATGCCCTCACTATAGAGAGGACATCGCTCGCGGTGATTTAGCCAGGATGCAATCACCATTCAGTCCAGGCTTAATCCTGTCTGCCCGCCGATGGCGTACTTCGCGGCGCCCGGACCCGGCGGCGCGCCGTGATACCGCCCCACAGGCCGTCCCGCGATGGCGTTTGCAATTCCATCGGGCAACGATACAATTGCCCGCCTAACGATTGCATTTGCAATCGTATTTCCCCTGGCGGGCCGACTGGCAACCAAACTTACGACGCTCGCCCCATCCGGACTTTGCAGCATGCGTCTCTTGAACATCGAATCTTCCCCCCGTGGCGCCCGCTCGGCGTCGATCGCCATCGCCCAGTCGTTCCTGGCCGCCTGTCGCCAGGCTCACCCCGAACTCGAGGTCGACACCCTGAACGTGTGGGAAGAAGACCTGCCCGACTTCGACAGCCGGGCGATCGGCGCCAAGTACAAGGGCGTCGCCAAAGCCCCGCTGGACGATGCCGAGGCCACGATCTGGGCCCGCATCACCGAACTCGCCCGGCGCTTTCAGCAGGCCGACCGGATCGTGCTTGGCGTGCCGATGTGGAATTTCGACTATCCGTACAAGCTCAAGCAACTGATCGACCTGGTCAGCCAGCGCGGCATGCTGTTCAGCTTCGATGGGCGGGCATACGGCCCGATGCTGAGCATCCCGCGCGCCCTGGTCATCCACGTCCGCGGCCAGGGCCACGACCCCATCGCCTATCCCGCCAGCCCCGGCTTCGCGCACCAGGCCGACTACCTCGACTTCTGGCTGAAGTTCATCGGCGTCAAGGAAGTGCGGCGCCTGATGGTCGAACACACCTGGGACGCCCTGGCCACGGACACCATCGCGCAGGCCAGGATCAGCGCGAGCGCGATCGCGCAGGATTTCTAGCGCGACGCCAGCGGCAGCGGCCGGCCCCGAGCCATGGGGGGCAAGCCCGCAGGCGCCCACAGGCCTGGAAAGTCACCGGCGCGCGGAAAATGAAAAAGGCCGTCGACGTGAAAAAGGCCGTCGACGATTAACGTCGACGGCCTTCGAAATTTTGGTGGGCTGTGAGTGGCTCGAACACTCGACCTACGGATTAAGAGTCCGCTGCTCTACCAACTGAGCTAACAGCCCTGCATGTTCAATCACAACCACTACTCGGTAAACGCCGCTTTCGCGTTGTCGCCGCTGCGTTTGTTGTGTTTGACCAGCGAAGAAGCGAGATTATAGGGACCTTTTTTTAATTGTGCAAGTCCATTGCAGATAGACCCCAAAAAAAGACGCGGGCCCTTCGACGCGGGCGCCCTCGCCCTGGCCTCATGCCGCGCAGGGAGCGCCGGATCAGGCTGCGTACCCGCCGTCCACCGCCAGGCTCGCGCCCGTCACGTAGCGCCCGTCGGGGCCGGCCAGGAACGCCACCATGCCGGCGATGTCGCGCACTTCGCCATAGTGCGGCAACGACAACACCGCCACCAGGTCGCCCGCACGCTCGCCATCGGCCGGATTCATATCGGTGTCGATCGGACCCGGATGCACCACGTTGGCGGTGATGCCGCGCGCGCCCAGGTCTCGCGCCAGGCCGCGCGTCATGCCCAGCAGCGCCGACTTGCTGGCCGAGTACAGTGTCACGCCGGCGCGGCCCGAGCGTTCGGCCAGGCAACTGCCGATGTTGATGATGCGGCCGCCGTCCGGCATCGAGGCCTGCGCCGCCTGAATCGCGACAAACGGCGCGCGCACGTTGATGTTCATCGTGCGGTCATAGTCCTCCAGCGTGACCTCGTCCAGCGGGCCGGCCAGGAAGATGCCGGCGTTGTTCACCAGCACATCCACCGGGCCCAGTTCGCCGATGGCCTGCTCCACCGCCCGCCGCACTTGCGCCGGATCGGCCGAGTCGGCCTGGATGGCTCGCGCGCGTCGTCCCTCTGCCTCGAGTTCGCGCGCCAGCGCCTGCGCCGTGTCGCGCGACGAGGCGCTGACGTAGGTAAAAGCCACGTCCGCGCCTTCCGACGCCAGGCGGCGCACGATTGCCGCGCCGATGCCACGGCTGCCGCCGCTCACGAAAGCCACTTTTCCGATCAGGTTCTGCATGGGTTCACCATAATTTGTAGTGTTCAGTACAAATATCATCGACTGCCGCCAACCGGCCGTCAACGATTTTTTTATCAATCAACACAAAATAACTCTCGCGGGTAAAATCCGGGTCATGGCAGAACGTGGGCGCCCCAGGAACTTCGACCGGGCCCAGGCCTTGCGCAAGGCCATGGAAGTCTTCTGGTCGAAGGGATATGAAGGAGCATCGCTAACCGATCTGACGGCCGCGATGGGCATCAACTCGCCCAGTCTCTATGGCGCATTCGGCTCAAAAGAGGGACTATTTCGCGAAGCGGTGCAGCTTTACCGCGACACCGACGGCGCCGCATCGCGCCGCGCGCTGACCGACGCCCCCACCGCCCGCGCGGGCATCTGCGGCATGCTGCTGGCGGCTGCCGAACGCTTCACCACCCCCGGCGCTCCGCCGGGCTGCCTGATCGTGCTGGGCGCGCCGGCCGGCGCCGACACCGACGCCGGCGTGGGCGTGTTCCTGGGCGACAATCGGCGCGAAATGCAAGGCCGCATCCTGGCCCGCCTGACCGCCGGCGCCGCCGCCGGCGAATTGCCCGCCGGCACCGACCTGAAAGGCTTGGCCGCGTTCTACACCACCATCCTGCACGGAATGTCGATCCAGGCGCGCGACGGCGCCAGCCGCAAGACCTTGCAAGCGGTCGCGCGCCAGGCGATGTGCGCCTGGGATGCGCTCGCCGGCCCGCCCCCAGGCCGCGCCCACGCCTGACGGTCCTACCTTCCATGCTCCGCCTCGACCTCCGGCGTCTCATCCTATGGATCAGCCTGCTGTCGATCTTCCTGGTGCTGGCCGCGGGTCTGCATGCCAGCTACCTGGTGCAACGCGACCTGCTGTTGCACAACGCGCTCGAAAGCAACCGTGTCTATGCCGCCAAGCTCGCCGCCACCACGGAATATTTCCTTGCTGACCTGCGGCGTCACCTGGCCTACAGCGCCGACATGCTGGCCGACATGGATACCCACCCGGAACTGATGTCGTCGGAGACGCGGCGCCAGGAAGAGCAACTGGGCCATTTCAATTCCAGTTTCGTGGTGTCGGCGCAGGGCAAAGTGCTGGCGGTGTCGACCTCCTACCCGCAACTGATGGGCCAGCAGATGACCAGCGACGCCGCCCGGACCGCCCTGAGCACGCGCCGGCCGTTCATCAGCGAACCCTTCCGCGCCAGCACCGGCCGCTGGCTGATCCTGTACACCCATCCGATCTTCTCGCGCGACTACCGCTATCTCGGCTATATCGCCGGCACGCTCTACCTGCACGAAGACAACGTGCTGGATCGCCTGCTCGGCCAGCATTTCAACCGCGACGACTCGCTGCTGTATGTGCTGGCGCGTGACGGCACCCTGATCTATCACCCCGACCGCAGCCGCCTGGGCAGCATGTCCGCGAACAAGACCGCCTTGGCCGCGGCGCTGCGCGGCGAAACCGGCGAAGCGCGCTTCACCGACGCGACGGGCACCGAGATCCTGGCCGGCTTCGCGCCGGTGCCCAGCACCGGCTGGACCATCGTCGCGCAGCGGCCGGTGGCCAGCACCCTGCTGCCCCTGAACGACCTGCTGATGGCGACCGCGCGCAACACCCTGCCGCTGCTGCTGATCTCGATCCTGCTGATCTGGCTGCTGTCGCGCTGGATCGCCCGCCCGCTCGGGGAACTGGCCAGCATCGCCAAGCACATGCAGGACCCCGACTCGGCCGAGCGCATCCGCAAAGTGCGTTCGTGGTATTTCGAAGCCTCGCAGCTCAAGCGCGCGCTGCTGATGGGATTGAACTCGATCCAGCACAAGATCCGCGACCTGCGCCGCGCCTCCACCACAGACACCCTGACGTCGCTGCTGAACCGCCGCGGCCTGAACGAAGCCATGGCGCTGCTGCAGGCCGCCGAGACGCCGCTGGCCATCGTGGCGCTGGACATCGATCACTTCAAGAACGTCAACGATCTGTACGGCCACGCCGCCGGCGACCGCGCGCTGCAGGTGCTGGCGGCGTTGCTGATCGAGGGGTCGCGCAGCGGCGACACGGTCGCGCGCAGCGGCGGCGAGGAGTTCGTGATGCTGATGCCGGGTGCGCCGCTGGCGGCCGCGGTGGCCACGGCCGAGCGACTGCGCCAGAAGCTGGAGGCGCTCGGCACCGAAACCGGCCTGCCCGCGCCGATCACGCTGTCGGCCGGCGTGGCCTGCTACCCGGAGCACGGCGCCACGCTGGACGAGGTGATCCAGCGCGCCGACCGCGCCCTCTACTACGCCAAGAACCACGGCCGCAACGCGGTCTGCGTCGCCGACAACCAGGCGCGCGACGGCGCCCGCATGGCGTTGCCGCGCTGACGCCGCCTACTTGCCCTTGGGCGCCGGCGCCTTGGGCGGGGTGCGCATCTGCTTGAGCAGCGTGCCGCAGGAGTTGTCGTCGGAGGTGCTGGGCGCGATCAGCGCCAGCAGACCCGCCGCCGGCGTCAGGATCACGCCCAGCGCCACCATGCCCGCGCCGCGCGCCGCCAGCGGCCCCACGTGCACGCCCACGTCCGGCTTGCCGAAGGTGCCGCGCACATACAGCGGCGAACGCAGCGAGAAAATGCGGAAGCCCTTGCTGTCGGGCGTGATGTCCAGGTCGAGCTTCTCGTTCTTGAAGTCGGTGGTGCCGGTGATGTTGATCAGCGCGTTCTCGGTGTCGAACACGAACACGCGCGGCGTCATCACGCCGCTCTTCATCTCCAGGTCGGCCGCGCCGCAGTTGATCTTGACCTCGTCGTCGCCGAACAGCTTCGAGACGACGTAGTTGCCGACGTTCAGGCCGGCAATCTCCATCAGGCTGCGGCTGATGACGCCATCGTTGACCAGCATCTTCACATCGCCGCTGGCCGAGCCGAGCAACGCGGCCACGGAATTGCCCGTGCCCGACAGCGCCAGGTCGCCGTTCAATTCGCCCAGCGCGCTCTGCATCGACTCCGCCGACGGGAACAGTTGCTTGAGCCGCAATCTCCGCGCGTGCATCTCGACTCGCCCCGTCAGCGGCGCCTTGGATCCGTCCAGCCGCACGGTCGCCGCCATGTTGCCGCCGGCCATGCCGAAGCGCAGCGGATCGAGCGTGAGCTGGCCGTCCTGCAGGATCAAGTGCACCGTCAGGTCCGTCAACGGCAGCTTGGCATCGTGCACGATGCGGCCGGCCTCCAGCGCCACATCGGCGTCCATGTCGCGCCAACGGTCGGTGCGGAACGCCTGGGTCGGCAGCACCTTGCCGTTGGGCGGCTTGGCGGGGGCGTCCTTGGCTTTGTCCTGGGCCGGGGCGGGCTTGCCGGACTGCACGCCGATCAGCGGCCCCAGGTCGGCCATGCGCAACTGCTTGGACGACAGCTTGCCGGTCAGTTTCGGACGCGGGGCCGCCAGCGAGAACGTCACGTCGCCATGCAGGTCGCTGTTGCCGACGCGGCCATTGAAATCACGGTATTCGAACACCGCGCCGCCGGCGTGGCGCAGCCTGGCCACCAGGTGGCCATCGGTGGAATACGGCGGGGTGTCGGGCAGCGTCACGCCGGTCAGCGGATACAGTTGCGCCATCGAGCCGCCCGACAGCTTCAGACGCAGGTCCAGCGCGCCCAGGTTGGCCGGGTCGGTCAGGGTGCCGGTGATGGCCGCCTTGGTGCCGCCGATCGACACGTCGGCCTGCACCGGGAACGGTTGCTTGGGATCCTGCAACGCCAGCATGCCGCCGACCTTGCCTTCGCCCTTGGTGGGAAGGTTCTTGAATTTACCGTCGACCTTCCAGCCGAAGACATAGTCGCGCGGCGCCGCGGCGGCGGCGTCTTCGGGCACGAAGGCCGCGCCGGCCACGTCGGCGAACGGCACGGGCTTGCCCAGCGGATCGACCAGCACGGTCAGGTCCGCCTGCAGGATCGCATCGGACAGGCCGACGCTGCCTTTGTCGAAGCCGATTTCATTGATATCCAGCACCCACGGCGAAGGCTCGCCGGTCTCGGGCAGGGTGAAGACCCAGTTCGCGCGACCGTCGGCCAGGCGCTCGAGGTCGGCGGCGGGCTCGGTCAACTGGATGCGCCGGATCACGACCCGGTGGGCCAGCAGCGGCAGCGGCGACAGGCTGAACTCACCGCGCTTGAGGGTCGCGAACTCCGGCACCCTGGCCCATTCGGTATTGGCGACGCTGATGTCGTTGGCCACGATGTGCGGCCATGGCACCCATGCGCGCCAACCGCTCTCGTCCGATTCACGCGACCATATCACGGTCAGGTCGCCATTGATGGCGAACGGCCGTCCGATGGCCGCGCTGACGCGTTCGTTGATCATCGGCCGGGCGCGGTTCCAGTCGAAGGTGGCGACCAGCACGACCAGCACCGCCACCAGGACGACGAGGCTGCCCACAATCCCGACCGCTATTTTTGTTTTGCGCGTCATCGTTATTATCCTTGCCGTTGCCGCCGGAGCGCCGATGCACCGGCCCTATTTACCCTAAAGGGTAGCGCGCCGCGCGCGGCGGGTTAAGCTTGCGGGCCCCATAATGTGTACGGATTTTTCCGTGTCATAGAGCGCGGTCGGCAAAAGTTACAAAGCCGCCCCCGCGGGATCCCGCCGTTTGCCCCCGCACGGAAGGATTTCCACCGTTTTTTTGACGCCCGCCCTGTTCAAATGCGCGGCGATCGACCGGCAACCGTCCTGGCGGCGGCGCAGTAGTATTACCTGGAGGCCCGATGCGGCATTCGAGCTTGATTTTCGTGGTGGCGGCCTTCGCGCTACTGACCCTCAGCCGCCTGGCCCTGGCCGCCTGGCAATGGCAGCGCGTGCGCAACGCCGGCGGCCTGGCTCCCCTGCTGCTGGGCGGGCTGCGCATCGACGCGCACCAGATCGGCGTGCTGGGCGCGCTGCCGATCGTGCTGTCGCCGTGGCTCGGCCACCTGCCGTTCGCCGCCACCGCCGCCGGCATCTGGTATCTGGTCGCGTTCATCCTGCTGGCGTTCCTGGAAGTCGCCACGCCGCCCTTCATTCTCGAATACGACACCCGTCCCAACCGGTTGTTCGTCGAATACCTGAAGCACCCGCGCGAAGTCTCGGGCATGCTGTGGCGCGGCTACAAGGGCGCGCTGCTGGGCGGCTTTGGCGCCCTCGGGCTGATCGGCTGGGGCGGCTATGCGCTGTTCGGCCACGCCGAGCCCGACGCGCAACTGGCCTGGTGGCAGATGCCGCTGGCCAGCCTGGCGCTCCTGGCGGTGGTGATCCTGGCGATCCGCGGCACCCTCGGCCACCGGCCGATCAACCCGTCGTCGGTGGCCTACAGTTCCGACGGCATGCTCAACACCCTGGCCCTGAACTCGCTCTATAACGTGTTCTACGCCGTCTACAGCATGAAAAACGAAAAGTCGGCCTCGGCTGTGTACGGCGGCATGGACGACGATGACATGCAGCGCCGCGTACTGACGCGGGCTGGCCTGCCCTATCCGCCGGCCAACGCGGAATACCCCAGCCTGCATCGCCAGCCCGCCAGCCGCAAGACCGCGCGGCCGCTCAACCTGGTCATCATTCTGGAAGAGAGCCTGGGCGCGCAGTACAGCGCCGGCCTGGGCGGCATGGATCTGACGCCCGAACTGGACGCGCTGGCGCGCGACGCCTGGACCTTCACCCGCGCCTACGCCACCGGCACGCGCTCGGTGCGCGGCCTGGAGGCGGTGGTGACCGGCTTCCTGCCCACGCCGGCGCAGGCCGTGCTCAAGCTGCCGCGCTCGCAACGCGGCTTCTTCTCGCTGGCCGACCTGCTGGGCCGCCACGACTACCACTCGCGCTTCATCTACGGCGGCGAATCGCACTTCGACAACATGAAGGGCTTCTTCCTGGGCAACGGCTTTCGCCAGATCGTCGACCGCGAGGACTTTGTCGATCCCGCCTTCGTCGGCACCTGGGGCGCGTCCGATGAGGACATGTTCAACCAGCTCGACCGGCTGCTGCGCGAGGACGGCGACCAGCCCACCTTCACGCTGGCCTTCAGCGTCTCGAACCATTCGCCCTGGGAATACCCGGCGGGCCGCATTCAGACCGAAGGCAACCCGGCCACGGTGGAGAACACCGTGCGCTACGCCGACTGGGCCCTGGGCCGCTTCTTTGAACGCGCCAAGGCGGCACCGTACTGGGAAAACACGGTCTTCCTGATCGCCGCCGACCACGACTCGCGCGTGTTCGGCGCCAGCCTGGTGCCGGTGCGCCACTTCCATATTCCCGCCGTGATCCTGGGCGCCGGCATCGAACCGCGGCGCGACGACCGCCTGATCAGCCAGATCGACCTGGCGCCGACGCTGCTGTCGCTGATCGGCGTCGATACCGAACACCCGATGCTCGGCCATGACCTGACCCGCAGCACGCCGGGCCGCGCCATCATGCAGTACGACAACACCTATGGCTACCTGAAGGAAAACGACCTGCTGGTGCTGGCGCCGAACAAGACCCCGGTGCAGTACCGCTACACCGCGCCGGAAGACTATGCCCCGGCGCCGCTGGACCCGGCGCTGGCCGACGAGGCGCTGGCGCACGCGCTTTGGCCCAGTTGGGCCTACCGCGAAGGGCGCTACTGCATCCCGGGCGCGGCCGCCGTGGCGCAGGATGCAAAGGCGCCGGCCGCTGCCGGATAGGCGCCGCAGGAGACCGGCGATGCGTGCCGGCCCGCCGCCACGTTATGCACAGGCGCCTAGCCAACGGGCCGCCTCGTGCCAGCCCCCCTTGTGTCGGCCGCCTTGGACCAGCCACCTTACGCCAGCCACCTTACGCCGGCCGCCGGTTCGCCGGCCGCCGGAACGCCTTGCGCGCCTGCTCGCTGAGACCGTGGCAGTGGCAGTCGGGATGATGGTCGTTGACCATGCCGACCGACTGCATGAAGGCATACACCGTGGTCGGGCCAACGAACTTCCACCCCAGCTTCTTGAGGGCCTTGGACAAGGCCTCGGATTGCGCCGAGGTCGACGCGCCGCGCGTGGACGGGGATCCCGGCGGCGCCTCGAAACGCCAGAAGAACGCCCCCAGCGACCCTTCGCGCTGGATCATCTCCAGCGCCCGCTGGGCGTTGTTGATGACGGCTTCGATCTTGCCGCGATGGCGCACGATGCCGGCGTCGGCCAGCAGCGCCAGCACCTGCTTTTCGCCAAACCGCGCGACCTTGGCCGGCTCGAACGCGGCAAAGCCGCGCCGGAAGGCCTCGCGCTTGTTCAGGATGGTGCGCCAGCTCAGGCCCGACTGGAATCCTTCCAGGCACAATTGCTCGAACAGGGCGCGGTCGTCGCCTTGCGGGCGGCCCCATTCGTTGTCGTGGTACGCCATGTATTCGGCGGACGTGTCGACCCAGGCGCAACGGGCGAGGCCGTCGGAAAAGTCGGAGTTGGCGGTCATGGGAAAGGGTCCTGGCGGCTATCGGGTTTCCGATGCTACCGCAGCAACGTCCCCAAAAAAAGTCGTAGCGGCCGCAAGCCGAATCCAGCTACTATTTCCCACCCTGATCCCGCGCCGGCCGTGCCCGAGCGCGTCCCGGATCGGCCAGGCGGGCTTGCGGCATGCAAGCCCGTTTTGCGTCATGCCGGGACCGGACAGGCTTTCGGATCCCCGCCATGTCCCTGCTCGAGACAGCCGCCCTGACCCTGGTGTCGCCCGCCCTGCTGGCCGGCGACAGCAACCCCGCCACCAATCCCTGTCTGGACTGCGGCGCCTGTTGCTCGCATTTCCGGGTGTCGTTCTATATCGGCGAGCTGGCCGGCGAAAACGGCGGCCAGGTGCCGCTCGACCTCGTGACGCAGATGAGCCCGCTGCGCGCCTGCATGAAGGGCACTGAAATGGGCGGCGGCCGCTGCATCTCGCTGCGCGGCGAACTGGGCCGACCCGGCATCCACTGCGCCATCTACGAGAACCGCCCGACGCCCTGCCGCGAGTTCGACATCTGGATGCCCGACGGCTCGCCCAATCCCGACTGCCAGCGACTGCGGCTGGCGCTGGGCCTGCCCGCGGTGCCGCCGCGGCCCGACGCGGAAAACGATCCCCAAGGCCCGTCGCACCCCAACCAGCCCGACCAGCCGGCCGCGGCCTGATTCGCCTGCCGCCCTAGCGGGCGGCGACCAGCATGCCCTCTGCGCCCGCCTGCGCCTCCTGCCCCCGCGCGAGCCGCGGCGCATTGTCGCGACGCCGCACGCGCACGATGCCCGGGTCCTTGCCCAGGAAACTCAGGACGTTCTGCATCACGCGCTCGCGCTCGTGATCGACGCAGATCATGTGATAGCTGTCCTGCAGCAGCACCACCGACGCGCCGGGAATGCGCGCCCCCAGCAGCCGCGCCGACCGCGGGCTGGTCAGCTCATCCTCGACTGCGTGCATCACCAGCGTCGGGCAGCGCATCCGCTCCAGGCCGCGCTTGACCATGCCGCGCAGGCGATCGACCTGGCGCACGCAGGCCAGCGGCACCCATTGGTAGTGAAAGCCGTCGCCGCGCGCAAAGCCCGCCTTGATGAAGGCCCGCACCAGTTCGCTCTTGACGCCGTAGGGGTCTTCTTCCTCGACCCGGATGCGTCGCGGCACACCCGGCACGTGATACAGCAGATAGCGCAGGCCGCGGTACCAGGGCGTGCTCCAGCCATCCAGGAAAACCGGCGCCGACAGCGACACCAGCGCGCCGCGGGTGTGCGACTCGCGCTTGCACAGTTCGACCGCCAGCAGGGCGCCCAGGCACATGCCGATGACGTGCACCACCTCGTACTGCTCGCACAGCTCGCGATAGCGCCGGGTGACGACGTCCATCCAGTCCTCGACCCGCACGTCCAGCAGGTCCTCGGGCCGCCCCGCGTGCCCAGGCAGCGTGACGCCATGGGTTTGCACCCCGGCGCGCGCCAGCACCTTGTGAAGCGAGCCCATGTCGAATTCCGTGCCGCCCAGGCCGTGGATCAGCAGCGCGCCGGTACGCGGGGTCGTCACGGCGTGCTCCCGGCGGCGGCGTCGAGCTGCCAGGCGGCGCGCGTGGCCGCCAGCAGGCGCGCCAGGACGTGGGCGAAGGCGAGGACAGCCGTCGGAGCCGCGACGGCGCCGGCGCTCCCGGCCGGCGGGAAAGCGAGGAAAGGTTGGCAAGTCATGGAACACCCTTGATGCATGGCGGGCAGGACGAGAAGACCTGTCCTACCCTGCCGCCATGGTAGGCAAAGGGCATCCGCGAAGATCCGCAAATCTGTCGGGAAAAAGTGAAGATCCGTAAAGGCTGGCCAGGGCTGGACGGCAGCCAGCGGCGCGACGGCTCCCCCTGCCTGGCGGCTTACTCCCGGCCGGCGAGGTAGCGCGTGGGCGTCATGCCGAAGGCGGCGCGGAAGCTGCCGATGAAGGCGCTGGTGCTCTCGTAGCCGACCGACAGCGCGGCTTCGGTGACCGAGCCGCCGCGGCACAGCATTTCCAGCCCGCGCAACAGGCGCGCCTGCTGGCGCCACTGGCCCAGCGTGACGCCGGTTTCCTGGCGGAAGCGGCGCATCAGGGTGCGCGTCGACATGTTCAGCCGCTGCGCCCATTCGTCGATGCCGGAGGGGTCTTCGGGCGTGCCCAGCAGGGTGTGGGCCAGGTCCTGCAGGCGCGGATCGTCCGGCATCGGCAGCAGCACCGGGGCATGCTCGCGCTGCTTGACCTCGACCAGCAACACCTCGAACAGTTGTTCGAGATAGGCCTCGGACAGCTCGCCGGGCGCACTGGTGGTAAAGCGCTCCATCAGCGCGTCGATCAGGCGCGAAGACGGCCACGAGCGGCAATGATCCGGCAGCCGGGCGCAGGCGTCGGGCCGCACGTACAGGAACGAACCGCGCGCCTCGCCGAACCAGCGCGCCGCGTGCGAGACCCCGGGCGGAATCCAGCCCAGGCTGCCCGGCAGCACCGTCCAGACCTCGGCGCCCGACTGCACCATCACCAGACCCTCATGCACCAGCACCAGCATGCCCTCGTTGTGCACGTGGTCGGGCACCGACAGCCCCTTGGATGCGCGCGGATGCCGCATGCTGAACGGGGTCAGCAGGACATCGGGCAAGGCGTTGTGGACCACGGTCACGCGCATGGTTGGCAGATTTGAGCTACAGGTTGACGGAATTCCGTTAGCGGGGCCACTTGAAAATGTACATCATTCTCATCATTCGGGCATCGCCCCCGGCATGGAGAATCTACATGGACCATACCCGCCTGCGCGTGGCCGGCATCAAAGCCACCTTCCCGCGCCTGAAGATCCTGGACATCTTCCACCAGCACGCGGACCAGCACATGAGCGCGGCGGACATCTACCGCAACCTCATCTCGGAACACAGCAGCATCGGCCTGGCCACGGTTTATCGCGTCATCACGCAACTCGAAGACGCCGGACTGCTCAAACGAACTCAGCTCGACTCGCACTGCACCGTGTACGAGTTGAATGACAAGGGACACCACGACCACCTGGTCTGCCGCCATTGCGGCCGGATCCTGGAGTCCAGCGACCCCGAAATGGCGCAACTGGTGCGTGATATCGCCAGGCAACGCGGTTTCGCGCTGGACTCCTACAGCCTGGTGCTTTACGGCGGCTGCGGCTGCCGCAAGGCCGCGCCCGCCCTTTCCATCGGAGAATTCGAATGAACCGCGACCAGTTTTTCTTCCACGACCTATCCCACTTCCCCATCGTCACCGCCAAGCACGGCGGCGCCCCGGCCGGCTATTCCGCCAGTTGGATCCGCGAGATGGAGATGCTGGTCGACAACCCCGAGACCTTCGTCATGGTGGTGCCCGACATGCGCACCGAGGCCAGCCACGGCGACCGCAAGGCGATGATCGACTGGCAGACCGCCAACATGCCGCGGCTGAAGGCCCGCTGCCGCGCGTTCATCGCCGTCGAACGCGACGCCGACGCGCTCGACAAGATCCGCAAACGCGGCGAAAAGATGGCGCGCGCCTTCGGCATGCCGTTCCTGGCCGTGGCCACGCCGCATGAAGCGGTGCAGTGCGCGCGCGAATTGCTCGGCCAGGCCGGCCCCGGCGGCTTCGTGATCGACTGACGCGCCACAACGCTTGCACGCTGCTTTCAAGCGCGCCTTCGGGCGCGCTTTTTTTGCGTCTGGGGCCTGCGCAGGGCCGTAAATCGCTGTGCCAGGGCTTATTGCCGAAATTAGAATGCAATATTGATAAATTTGCGATTGTGGCAAAAGGTGTTGCTGGAATAAATTCCACCACTGGCCCAATCGCCTGGCCCACAGGCCCCGGGGCTGGCATTGCAGCGCGCCGGGCTCCCGGAAAGCGCTCTTTCCGCGGCGCAACCCACCCTCGCTTGCGTGGTCCGACGCCGTTGGCCGTGGCGTTCACAAGACGGCACGGCGCGCGGCCATCCCAAGGACCGCCGCCTCCCGCGCCGTTCATAGCGGTTGCCAGCCGCCCGGACTCGACATTGAGATTTACGGCACGCACATCAATGAAGCGATTCCAATTCGACAGCACCGCGCTTCGTTACTTTCTCACTGTCGTCGACACAGGGTCCGTCAATGGCGCCGCCGCGCGGCTCAATGTCGTCAGCTCGGCCGTCAGCCGCCAGATCGCCGGCCTGGAGCAACGCCTGCACAACCAATTGTTCGAACGCCACCCGAAGGGCATGCGGGTCACCGAAGTCGGCCGCATCCTGGCCGACCACGCGCGCCGCGTCGAGGCGGATGCCGCCCGCACCTATGCCGAAATCGATGGCCAGAACGGCCGCTACACCCAGACCGTGAAGATCGCCGGCGCGCCCGGCTTCGCCGCCTACGCCCTGCCGCGCAAGTTCGCCGCCTTCCAGGCCGAACACCCGACCATCCGCTTCAAGCTGCACATCCTCGACGCCGGCCTGGTGTCCGAGCGGGTCCGCTCGGCGCAGGCCGACATCGGCGTCACCTACAGCCACACGGCGGAAAAGGACATCGCCGTGATCTATTCGCATCCCGCCGAGATCGTCGCGGTGATGCGCCCCGGCCACCCGCTGGCCGCCTGCGAATCGCTGCACATCACGCAGCTTTCGGCCTATCCGCTGGCGCTGCCGGATGGCGGCAGCGCCTTGCGGCAGGTGCTGGACATGGCCTGCAGCCTGTACAACGTCACGCTGTCACCGGCCTTCACTTCGAATCTGCCGGGCGCGGCCTACCACTACGTCCTGGCCAGCGACGCGGTCACCCTGTGCGCCCGCCTGACCGCCGTCGAGCACCTCGAAAGCGGGCGGCTGATCTGCCGGCCCATCAACGACGCGCTGCTCAACGCCGGCCAACTGCAGTTCCAGACGCACGCCTCGCGCCCCCTGTCGGACGCCGCGCACCGCTTCCTGCGCTTCATCCGCAGCGACGCCCCTCAACTGTTCTGACCCTGCCGCGACGCCCGCCAACGCGCGGGAAAGCCAGGCCGTACCGCAGCGTTGCCAAAAGCAGAATGCCGGGATGAAAAATGATCAATTGTTAAATTTGTAATTCAAATTTACAGTCTGCCGGATTTTCCGCGACCACGCTTTGACGGGTCAGCCCCAAGACAGACACAGGAGCCCCCCACCATGCTTAAGAACCTGAAGATACGCACCGGCCTGCTGGCCGTGATGGCCATCTTCCTCCTGGCGCTGACAACGGCCACAAGCATGGGCTGGATCTATGCGCGGGACGCCGACGTCGCGGTGGACGACCTGAACTCGGTCGCCGCCGAGCAGACCCGGCCGCTGTACGAAACGCAGACGCTGCTGCTGCGCAGCCGGCTGATGCTGGTCGCCGCCTACCTGGACATCGTGTCCGGCAAGGGCAGCCAGGCCCAGGGCAGCGTCGACCAGGCCACGCAGTACCTGCAGGAAGCGCGCAAGCACTTCGCCATCTACCAGCGCGTGCCCAAGAGCACCGAGGCCGGCCTGAAGCTGGCCAGCGAACTGGACACCGTCTTCACCGCCTATGTGCGCAGCATCGAAGCGCTGGAGCAGGCGCTGCAGAAACAATCCGCCGATGGCTATGCCGCCGCCGTGGTGGACACCCGCGGCGCCGACGCCCGCTTCGCCGAACGCGTGACCGCCTTCCTGGCGCACACCGAACGCCGCAGCGCCGAGATCAATACCGCGTCCGACCTGCGCTACGAACGGGCCGAGCTGTCCACCATCATCATGCTGGCGCTGGCCGCCGCGCTGGCGCTGGGCTGCTGGCGCTTCATCGGCCGCCAGGTGCTGCAACCGCTCAGGGACGCCGCGGTGCATTTCGACCGCATCGCCTCCGGCGACCTGACCCAGCGCGTCACGGTCAATTCCAAGAATGAGATCGGCGTGCTGTTCACGGCGCTCAAGCGCATGCAGGAGAGCCTGACCCGCACCGTCAGCGAAGTGCGCCGCAGCGTCACCGAGATCAACACCGGCGCGGCCGAAATCGCCTCGGGCAACACCAACCTGTCGGCCCGCACCGAGGAACAGGCCGCGTCGCTGGAAGAGACCGCCGCGTCCATGGAAGAATTGGCCACGGCCGTCAAGCAGAACACCGAGCACGCGCACCAGGCCAACACCCTGGCGGCCGAGAGCCGCGCCATCGCCCTGCGCGGCGGCGAGGCGGTCGGCCAGGTGGTCCAGACCATGGCCCGCATCTCGGAAAGCTCGCGCCGCATCTCGGAGATCGTGTCGGTGATCGACGGCATCGCCTTCCAGACCAACATCCTGGCCCTGAACGCGGCGGTCGAGGCCGCCCGCGCCGGCGAGCAGGGCAAGGGCTTCGCGGTGGTCGCCGGCGAGGTGCGCACGCTGGCCCAGCGCAGCGCCCAGGCCGCCCGCGAAGTGAAGGACCTGATCGAACAGTCCTCCAGCAACGTCGAAAGCGGCGCCGACCAGGTCCGCGCCGCCGGCGACACCATGCAGGAAATCGTGGCGTCGGTGCAGCGCGTCACCCAGATCATGGCGGAAATCACCGAGGCCTCGACCGAGCAGTCCGTCGGCATCGACCAGATCAACGGCGCCGTGACGCAGATGGACGACGTCACCCAGCAGAACGCCGCCCTGGTCGAGGAAGCGGCGGCGGCGGCCTCGTCACTGGAGGAACAGGCCAAGCGCCTGGCGGCCACCGCCGCATTCTTCAAGCTGCCGGCCGGGACGGTGATCGACGTCACGCCCCAGGCCATCTCCGCGCCATTGAGCCCCGCCTACGTGAACTGAAAGGGTCGGTAACGCGGACGCGCCGATTTAAGACTGCGCCCGATCGGCCGTTGTCCAGAAGGTCAGGCCCCGCTCCCCCTGCGGCCGGCCTTCCCCCGACCACGAGCCCCCCCGCATGAGCCGCGCCCTCGCCTGTCATTTTTGCCTCTCGACGCTGGCGCAAGGCGCCCCGCTGCTGGAACGGAACGGCACGGCCATCTGCAAGGCCTGTGTCGACGCCTTCTCCGTCGAATTCACCGAGCGGGCCTGGGCCATGGCGTCATCGCTGGACGAACAGCTCGACGTGCTGCTGCTCGAAAGCAAGCGGGCGCTGGAACAAAGCGCCACCCTGGCCGAGCGCGCCCGGGGCTGCGGCCTGAGCCTGGCCGACCTGTCGGCGATGCCGCCGCGCACCTTGTCCTGATCCGTCGGCCCGGCCGACAAGTGATGGCGGCGGCCGCCGCCTTGACCTCAACCACGGTTGAGGTTTGATACTGCGGCTTCGTCAATACGCTTGTCCACGGAGCCTTCGCATGTCGTCCCGCATCACCCCAGCCCTGTCCTCGCTCGCCTTCATCAACCCGCCCGGCCTGTACGACCCCCGCCCCAATGGCTACTCGCACGTCGCCGTGGCCGACACGCCCGCCCGGCTGGTGTTCGCCGCCGGCCAGGGCGGCGAAAACACCCGGGGCGAGCTGTCGCCCGACTTCCTGGCCCAGGTGCGCCAGGCGCTGGACAACGTCCAGACCGCCCTGCAGGCGGCTGGCGCCACCCTGTTCGACGTCGCCAAGCTGACCGTGCTGGTGGTCGACCACAGCCAGGAGCGCCTGGCGCTCTTCTCAAACGAGATCAAGTCACGCTGGGGCGTGCACCTGGCGCCTGCCTGCACCCTGATCCCGGTGCCGCGGCTGGCGTTGGATGGCATGCTGGTGGAAATCGAGGCAACGGCGCTGCTGCCGCTCTGATCCACGCCGCCCCAGGCGGCGTGGACGCGCCGGCAATCAGGCGCCGCCGACCGGGCTGCGCTCCAGCAACGCCCGGATCATCTGCAACTGCGTCTCGAACCCCTGCAGGCGCGCATCCTGGTGCGCATTCACCGCCTGATTCCAGGCCTGCAGCGTTTCCAGTATCCGCGGCGCCTGGGCCAGCCCCTGCGCGCATTGATCCAGCACCTGGCTCTGCGCCTTCTGGGCGTCGCCCAGCTCCGCCAGCACGCCGGCGGCGCGGCGCAGCTCGGCCGACTCCTCGGTTGACGCATCCGCCAACGCCCGTACCGCGCCGACCACGGCGCCACCGCGCTCGATCAGCAGCGTCAGCGCCTCGTCGATCGAGTCCGAGCGCGCCTTGACGGTGTTCACCTGCGCGATCGCCGCGTCCTGCCAGTCGCCGATCTGCTCGAAGCGCGCCTCGATCTGCGCCTGCACACGCTCGTCGCGTTCGCGCGCCTGCGCCAATTGCCGCTGCAAGGCCTCGTGCGACTGCAGCGTCTCGGCCTGGCGCTGCGCCAGCCGCTCGACCAGTTCGCCCAGGTGGTGCACCTGGCGCGCCAGCATCTGCTCGTTCACCACGTCGCCAGGCATGATGCTCAGGCGCTGGTTGCGAACGTCCAGGCACTCCAGCATGAACTTGCGGACGGCGCGGATGTAATCCTCGATCTGCCCCCGCAGCAGCACCATCATCAGGCCCAGCAGGATCGAGCCCACCAGGCCGAAGAGCGATGCCGCGAAGGCCGTGCCCATGGCGGTCAGCGGACTCTGCAACTGCGCCACCAGGCGCCCGAAGACCTGCTCGACCTGGGACCCATCGACGGAGTTCGTGTTGAGTTCCGCCAGCATCCCGCCGACATCGCCCAGCGTATAGATCAGGCCGATGAACGTGCCGACCAGGCCCAGCGCCACCATCAGGCCGACCAGGAAATCCGGCAATATCTGGGCCTGATAGACGCGCACCCGCAGGTCCTGTACGTCCTTTTCCAGGGCCTCCTGCCCCAGCGCCAGCGTTTCCTGGCGCAGCAGCACCTTGCCCAGGGTGGTCTTGACATAAGGCAGCGTGCGCCAGTCCTTGCCCTGGCCCTCGACCTCGGCGATGAATCGCCTCAGGGCATCCCATCGCGTGTTGATCCGCAGGCTCTGGTTGACGATGAGCAGGGTGCCCACCGCGATACCCGTCAGGATCACGAAGGTGATGGCATGGCCTGATCCCAGCGCCAGCTTGATCAGGTCCGGCCAGATGGCTGACGCAACCGCCGCGCAGATCAGCGGCGACAGCACCTTCGCCACTTGCCAGCGTATTGATCGGAAACGAATCATGATCGGCTCCTCAAGGCTCGACGGACATGGAGACCGTCATGTCTTTCTGCCCGGCGGGCGCCGGGGTCATGTGCATCCGGATCTGCCCGGGCGCCACTTTCCGCTTCATCAAATAGTCCTTGATAGAAATGAGATAGAACAAAGCCGTGCGCTTGTTTTCGGTGAGCGCGTAATTCGGCACATAGATCACCACGTCGATGCTGGCGCCGCTGTCGCGCCGCGCCTCGAACTCCTTGAGCGTGCGTTGCAGGTCGTCCTCGATCTGCTGGCGGAAACGGCGGTCTTCCTGCGGCATCGTCGGCCCGAACTTGTCGACCGGTTTCTGTTTGCCCGCTCCCGCCTCGTTGCGACCCGCCCCGTTCCCCGCCCCATGTTCCAGCGCAGCCTGCTTCTTGCGCAAGGCAGCCAGTTCCTGCCGCAGGGCATCGTTCTCGCGGCGCAAGGTCGCATGCTCCAGGGCATCCTCCTCCCTGGCGGCGGCAGCGCTTGCCTGCGCCTCCCGCCTGGGGGAGGCATCGTCCCGCGCCGCGCCTTCGCGCCCACCGGACACGGCTCCGACATCGGCGCTGGAAGCGGGCTCGGCGTGAACGGCGGCCGGCATGCCCGGCGCGTCACCGCCTGCCTCCGCCGTCTGTTCAGGCCGCGGGTCGTTGCCAGGCGGCGCCGATGCCGGCTGCGCGGGCGGCGAGGCCTGCGCCTTTACATCGTCGGCGCTATCGGAGGCATCCATCGCCTCCTCCGCATGTGCGTCCTGCGCCTGATCGCCCCCGTCGCGCGCCTGCGGCTGCGCGACAGCCCGCGCGGCGGGATCCTTGCCGCCCGCCGACGCTCCGCCCGTGCCATCCCCCGCCAGCGAGGCCGAGGCCGCCCGCGATTCATCCAGGCGCTGCTCGACCAGCGCCCGCTGGATCGCCATCTTGGCCATGATGCCGCTGAACATCCCCAGCGACATGGCCAGGATCACGATCACGAAGACCAGCGCCAGCACCAGGTTGGAGAAGGCGTCCACGAAGCCCGGCCAGTAGTTGATGTTTGACGAAGATTGACTTTGCATCACAACCCTCTCAGATGACCGGATGGGCGCTGGAATGCAGCGCGCTGTCCAGCGCAAGCGCGACGTGGGTGTCCACGATCACCTGCAGCGCCAGTGAGGATTCGGTGAACACCGTGTAATCGGCTCCGTCGTTCCCTTTGATCTGGCCGCTTTCCGTCCAGAACCGCGCGCCACCCAGTTGGCCGAACTGCAGCACATCGTGCTCGCCTCCCTGTACCACCAACTGGCGGAACGCGCCGTTCAACAAGCCGTCGTTGCTCAGGGACATGGCCGACCCGACATCCGACATCAGCCGCACATCGGTAGAGTCCATGACCAGGGTGTTGCCCTGCTCATGGGCCGCCTTGTCGGCGTCCAGATCCACCGCGTTGATCGTGCCGTGGCTGCGCGCGAAATCGACCAACTGCCCGTCGCCCGTGACCTCGACTTTCTTGTCGACGATGCCGAAGGCGCCATTGGCCAGGAACACCATGCCGGGCTCGCCATGCGTCATCGGGTCGGACACCGGCCCGTCCGCGCCGGCCGGGGTCACGGTCGCCAACAAGGTATGACTCTGGCCATCGTCGACCTGGGCCTGGAAGGAGAAGGCGGTGGGGTCCCCGGCCTCGTTGACCGCGTTGCCCAACACGGCGGACTCGAACTGCGCGAATCCGGTCAGCGGCGCGAAGGCGGTCTCTCCAGGCTTGATGACGCTGACGTGCCAGTCATCTCTCAGGACCCCCTGCTGGAACAGCGTGGAATCCAGGTAGTGCCATCCCGCCTCCAGGTGCAGGGAGGCATACTGCCCGTGGGGCATTCCCCTGTCGGGCGACAGCAGGGTGTAGCCGTCGATTTTGAGCTGAACCTGATCGTCCCGGGTCGTGCTGCGGATCAGCCAGGTGCCGGCCTCCGCCTGTGCGACATGGAACCAACCCGTCGCCCGCCCGATCAGCGAAGCGTCGGACATGGTCACGCCGCTGTCGAACGCGTGCCGCCAATCGTAGGGCAGGTTGTCGGCCATGCGGGACACCACCGGCGCCACGGTCGCGGTCAACGCCAATGCGTCCGGGAAGCTGCGGTTGGCATCTTGGGGCAGGTTCCAGAACTGCACGCGCAGCCCCTCTGCCGTTCGATGCGCCGTCAAGTCCACCACCTGCAACGTCTCGTCCTTGCCCAGGGGCGCGCTCAACGTATAGTCCAGCTTCACGTGGTGCGCCGTGTCCTTCGCCCCCAGGGCCACGCCCTGCTCGGTCGGACCGGTTTGCACGTCGCGGATCACGCTGAACTCGGATTCGCCTGGGCGGCGCCATTGCATCACCCAAGACCCCACCCCGCCGGTATTGCCGGTATCGACCCGCAGGTAGTGCCAGCCCGCATCCAGGCTGACGTCGCCTTGGATGCCATTTCGCAGATACTCGCGGCCGACCATCACCCGGTCGCCATCGACGCTGACGATCTCGAAATCGTCCACCACCGGCGATCGGAATGTCCAGATGCCGGCCTGTTCGGGGCTGACGTGGAACCAGCCGCTGCCAACGTAGTTGGCGATGGTGGCATACGGCACACCCGGCAGCAGCGCGCTGTTGTACCCCCTGAAGTTAAGCTCCGGCAACTGCCCCTGGCCAGCGGGATTGGCCGTGGAAGTCGCCCAGATGTTGTTGATATTGGTCGCCTGCGCACTCCCCATATTCCACGCGAATACCGAGAACCCGCCGGTATCGAGCTGCACCGCGCTGCCCAGCGCCGCGTCGCCGTTCTGAACGCTGACCGGCGTGACGACCTGGCCCGGCGCAGGGGCGGCGATGGTCAACGCGAACGGCTGCGAGGTTGCCCCCTTGACGCCCGGTTCGTTCTCCACCGCCACGGTCAACGTGTGCGAGCCATTGTTCAGCCCTGGCGACACGTAGGTCCAGTTGCGGCCATTGGCATGGACGCTGGCGTAGCCCATCCGGGTATCGCCGTCATACAGGACGACCCGCTCGCTGCCCAGCAGACCGCGGTCCAGCGCCCCGCTCACCACCAGCGCGGCGCTGGCGATCGTCGCGCCAGACTCCACGCCGGACAATCCGCTGGCTTGGGGCGTCGACACGGACAATATCGTCGCCGCTGTCGCAATGGCAGCCTCGTCGATGAGCACGGGCAGCGCCTGCGCCGCGGCAACGCGCGTGTGCGTCGGCCCCTCGACCTGCACGGTCAGGGTCTGTGCGCCCACGCCCAGCCCCATGCCCGCGGCAGGGGTGAACGACCACGCGAAGCGGCCGTCCTTGTCCGCGGCGCCCTGTACCGTGGCATCGCCCAGCCGCACGGTTTCGCCGTTCAGCGTGCGGTACACGCCCAGGACCTCGTCCCGTCCCAAGCCGTGAGACAACGATCCGTTCAAGGCTTGCGCCGGATCCACGCGGCTGGCGAGCGCATCGATGCGGATGGCGTCGTCACCCAGCACCACGACCGGATAGGCTGCGGCATGCACCGGATCCGGCGCGGGCACCGGCTGCTCGTTGATGCGCAGCGAGAACGTGTGTTCGCCCTCGGACAAGGGCGGCGCGTTGAAACGCCAGCGCGTGCCGACAACCGCGGCTGCGCCCAGCAGCACGTCGTTGTCGAAGACCTGCACCAGGTCGCCGGCGCGCGGCTCCCGCGCCAGCGTGCCGAAGATCCCGACCCGCTTGCCATCCAGGCTCTGGCCAGGCCGGACACTTTGCGCCGCAAGCGTGTCGAAACGGCTGTCGGCCGACAGCACCTGCCCGGTCGACAGGGCGATCACGGCCTCGATCAACCCCGCCTGCAAGGGGTCCGGCGCGGCGTCATGCACGTTGACGGCCAGCGTCTCGAACACCAACGGCGTCGTGGGGCTGTTGCCGGCGCCGCCGATCGAGATCTTGAAGTCGTGCTGGCCATTGCCCAGCGGCACCTCGATGTCGAAATGCCACTGCTGCTCTTGAACACTGGCGCGTCCCAGGAGCTGGGCGCCGTCGCGGACTTCCACGTACTCGCCATCGGCCAGCGGCGCGGCCAGCGCTCCGCTGATCGTGAACTGCCGCTCGCTGGTGTTCTGCCCCACCACGACGCCCTTGGCGTCCTTGACCTCGATGCCCTCCAGCCCTTGCAGGTGGAAGCTGAAGGTGGGCGAAGGCCTGCCATGGATCGCGCTATCCTGCGCGGTATAGGTGGTACCCGCCCGCGCCGCGTTGTCCACTGTCGCGAACAGATTGACGGTGCCGAGCGCCATGTCCACGTCGCTGCGCCATTGCCAATTGGTTCCGGTGACCGTGGCCTCACCCAGGTAACTGACGTTGCCCTGGCCGTCATCCTGCCAGAGGCGCAACACCTGCGCGTTCGACAACGCCGCGCTGAGCCTGCCGGAAACCAGCGGACGCCGGAAGTCGATGTCCCCACCCATCGGCACATTGCCCACGACCGGGCCGTCATCGTCGCGCACGGTCACGATCGACACGGTCTGGGCGGGCGTGCTGCTGTCCTTGCGGAAGGACACGCTGTCCCCGGTCTCGGCAATGGCGGTGGTGGCCCCCACCACTTCCACCGACAGGACGTGCCGGCCGTCCAGCAGCGGCGCATCCGGCCGGAAGGACCATTTCAGCGGGTCGGCCCTGTCGATCACGGCCTGGCCCAGCTCGGAGGTGGCGCCATTGAAGGTATCCGACACGCGCAGGCGTTGCCCGAACTCGGCCAGCGGCGCGCTCAATGTGCCTTTGATGAGCGGAGTGGCCTCGTCGGTCAGGCGCGAGCCTGGATCTTGATCCAGCAGGTTGCCCTGCAAGGCCCCCGTCTGGTCGTTCAGCTCGGTGATGGTGAGATGCTGGACCTGGAAATTGGCTATCGCCGCGGCGATGTCGTTGCCGATCCCCGTCAACCGGTTCTCGGGAATCGCGCTCAGCGTGTAGGAGCCCGACGGCAGGGCCTCGCCTATCCGGAACTCCCAGGTCGTGTCGGTCAACATCCGGGCCACGCCCAGCCGCTGCCGCTCGCCGTCCTGCGGTTGTCCGTAGACCACGATCTGATCCTGTCCACCCAAAGCGGTGCTGACGGTGCCGCGCAATGTCGCGATCTGGCCCTCGATGGTGGAATTGGCGCTCAACTGGCCCGGCCGCTGGCCGTCGATCAGCCCCGTGATCGACGCGAACAGATCCGGACTCGGCCCGCTTCCGGCCGCCACCAGCGTCAACGCCGTCTGCGCCGACAACGCGGGCGCCACGCTGGCATCCCCGGCATCCACGCCCGCTGGCAGCGCCACCACGCTGTACTGATGATCCCCCGCCAACTGATCGGAAGACGTCAGCGCATAGCTCCATTTCTTGCCTTCCAGCGTCGCGCTTCCCAATGCCACGCCATCGCGCCGTACCTGCAGCGTGGTCCCGGCCGGCAACTCGCTCGCCAGGTGGCCGGACAACATCAGGTCGCCGCTGCCGATCAACGCCACCAGTCCGCCGTCCGCCAGGAGCTGCGCGTTGTCAGGCGCGTCGATCGTGATCGCATTCTGGTAGACGGTGGTCCGCGCCTCGCTGTCCGGGGCCGGCGCCAGCGTCGCCAGATTGACCGGTCTGACAGCCACCTGGTGGGCGCCCGGCGACTGCGCCCACAGCGTGTAGGACCAATTGGTACCCGAGGCATCGAACCCGGCCAACCCCACGTCCTTGCCGTCGATGGACACCATGACGCCCATGCCCGGCGTCACCGCCTCGGTGGTGGTGCCGGTCAGCATCGTCAAGCCGCGGTCGGTGAAGATGGGCTCGGCGCCTGTCGTCAAGGTGACGCCGAACGCGGGCGCGTCGGCGCCGCTCACCATGACATTAACGGGCGCCAGGCTCCGTACCGCCTCGACCGGCACGCCGCCATCGAGCAACACGTATTCGACCCGGTGCATGCCCGTCGCCAGGTCCGCGCGCAGTTGGAACGTCCACGCGCCGTCCGCGCCGACGGACGCCTCGCCTGCCGCGTCACCATCGACCAGCACGCGCACCGACAGTCCCTGCGTTCTATCCGTATTCACCCTGGCCCGCAGGATCGGACGCAGCGTTTCGACAGCGCCCTGCGCCGACAGGTCCTGCACCGATATCGGCGAGAGCGACAGCACGTTGACATCGACCGTATCCGACCGCACCGCGCCGAAGCTATCCCCTCTGTTCTCGATGGCCGCGTAAATATGGCTTGCGCCGGCCGGCAGCGATACCGGCGGCCGCAACGACCAGGTCAGGCCGTCGGTATTGGCCGTGCCCAGCAGTTGGACAACACCGTCATGCTCGGCGTAGACCCGCAGCACCTCGAAGGCGTTCAGCGCCTGCCCCAAAGTGCCCGACAAGCGCGGACGCGTATCGTCGAGCACCGCCGTCGTCACCACCTCGCGCCGCGGCACCTCCTGCCCGCGCGCGGTCCGGTCCCACGTACCCAGCAGATTGTTCGAATCCAGCACCGACGTGATGGCCACCGCATGACCCGGCCGCAGCGTCGACACCGTGATTTCCGGGGTTTGCGCCGACATGCGCGACACCCCGTCGGACGTCAGCAGCACGGCGCTGAAGCGCTGGCTGCCCGCCTCCACGTCCGCCTGCGGCGTGAAGGACCACGACACTCCGTCGGCGTCCATCTGGGCCTCGCCGAGCCTGTTGCTGCCTCGGAAGATCGCCAGCACCTCGCCACTGCCGAGCGGCTGGGCCAGATGGCCCTTCAAGGTCGGACGCGCGTCGTCGGTGCGCATGAGGACCGGGCGTCCGTTTGCCCCGAGGGATTCAAGCGCGAACAGATCTCCGCGGACATCCCCCTGGTCATCGATCAGCGCCGTGATGCTCACGGACTGCTGGTGCACGACGAAGTCCGACGAAAGCGGGCCTTGCAGGGCCTGAGGATCCGCCCGGTTGACCACGCGGGCATTGAATACCGTGTCGCCAAAGGGAAGCTCCCGGTCGACCTGGAACGTCCATTCGGCATTCGCATCCACGGTGGCATAGCCCAGGAGGACCTGATCGGCCTGCCCGGGCAAGCGGCCGTACACCGCCACGCTCAGCCCCCCGGCCAGCCGCGCGGAAACACTGCCCTTGAGCTGTGGCAGCGCGTCGTCGGACGGCACCCCGGTGGCGTTGGCGCCCGTGAATGAGGATCCCGCCCCGTATATGTCGCGGGCCTGGCTGATCGTCGCGGTCTCGGTGGGCGCGCCACCGTCGATGTAGACCGTATGCGATGCCGACACCGCCCGCAGTTCGGCGCCGTCATGGTCCGTGACCTGGACCGCGATGACATGGGCGCCATCCCCGAGGACTTCGTCATCGGCCAGCGTGCCCGACCACGTCAGGCTGGCCTGATCGAACGTGACATGGCCATCGCGAGGCGCATCGTCGATAACCAGCTTGAGGACTTCGCCCTCTCCCAGCGGCGCGCCCAGGTGACCGCCAAAAACGAACTTCCCCTGTTTCGAGGCGCCATCGACCCCGGGCAGCAGGATGTTCTGGTCCAGGTGCGCCGGATCCGCGATGGAGTCCAGGGTTACCTGTTGCACATGGATGGTGAATTCCGACGAGGCATCGCCCTCCTTGCCCAGTACGATATTCTCGACTCGCGCCAGGAACGTATGGACACCAGCCCCAAGCGGTTCCCGGTTCTGGAAAGTCCACTCGGTGTCCGTGGCCAAGGCTTCTCCCAGCCGCACCATCTGACCGTCGATACGGTCATACAACACCACGCGGCGGGTATCGGCGTTGATCGGTTTGTCGAGCTTGCCGCGCACGATGCCGCGAGTGTCATCGGTGCTGACGCCCGCCTGGGTCAACAGGGCCTGCAGCGGCCCGGCGTGGTCTTCGTAGCCGACGATTTCCGCGTGTTCCTGGGGAACCTGGGTGTCGACCGTGAAGCCCACCTTCGTCACCGCCCGCACCGCGCGCGTGGAGGCATCCTCGATACGCGCCGACACCTCGTAGCGTCCCTCCTGCCAGACTCGCGGCGCGCCATTGCTTTGCGGCAGGCTGAAAGTCCAGTCGGTGCCGTTCGCCTCGAACTTCGCCACGCCAACCGGCGTGAACAGGGCGGCGCCCTCGCCCTTCACGTAGATCGTCACCCGCTCCGACGGCAGCAGCAGCGGCGCCCCGAGCTGGCCACGCAGCGTCACTTGGTTGTCGGCGGTGCCATGGCCATCCCGGCCCAGCACATTGACACCCGTGGTCGGTTCGACCACTTCGGACACCTGGATGCTGTTCACGTTCACCGAGGTCGCCAGCGTATTGCTGGTCAGCCCCGAATTGACCGCCACCACTCGCGCGTGAAGCGTCGCGAGCCCATCCGGCAATGCTTCGGTCAGGGTGTAGGTCCAGTTGACGCCGTTCAGGGTTGCCGCGCCCAGGCGGCGCATGGCGCCGTCCTCGCGCGACAGGAACACCTGCACTTGCTGGCTCGCCCCCACCGCCTCGCTCAGAGTGCCGCTGACGACCGGCCTCCGGTCGTCGGTGCTGGCGCGAAAGCCGACCGGCCCCACCTGCGAGCCATCGGCGCCCACGCGATCGGTTACGTTCACCGTCAGCACCACCGCCGTCACCGGCTGGGCGACGGCGTCGATCGTGATGGGAACCGTCGAATCCGACAGCAGGACCTGAGGCCTTGCACCGGCGACGATCCGCTCCACCCTGACCTGGAACCCGTGCGCGCCGTTGCTCAAACCCGCGGTTGGCTGGAAGCTCCAGGTGGTGTCCGCCACGGTCGCCACGCCCAGCAGGACCGCAGCGGTGCCATCGACCGAATCATAGACCGCGACGCGCTCATTCGGCCCCAGCGGCATGCCCAGCCTGCCCGACAACTGCGGGCGCACGTCGTCGGTGAAGGGCGGCTGGGCGAACAGCTTCGCATCCAGCAGATTGCCCTGCAGCGCACCGACACTGTCCTGGACCGCGTTGATGGTCAGTTGGCTTTCCCTGGCGGTGAATGTCTGGCCCACCGGTCCCAATTGCCCGTTGGCCCGGTTGACGATCCGGGCCGAGAACGTATGGTCACCCAGTTCCAGGCCTCCGGGCGGCGTGAAGCGCCAACTGCCGTCGGCGGCGTCGGCATTGAGCGTGGCCAGGCCCAGTACGTTCTCGACCACCCTGCCATCGGGCTGTCTCACGGAGTCTACGATCTGCACCGCGCGCGATGCCGGCAGCGTATTCCCCTCCAGCAGCACGCCCGAGATCAGCGGCCGGCGATCATCGGTGCTCTGACCGGGAGCCAGCGCGCCGACGAAGCCGCTGTTGCCGGGAATCTGGTCACGAACCTCAGTGATGTTGACGACCCCCGTGGGCGTGCCATCATCGAAGTCAATTTCCCGGTCCACCGCCAGACGAATCTGCCCGCTGGCCGTGTCCAGCACTCGCACCGACAAGGTGGAATGCCCTTCCGGCAACTCACCCGCGCCGCCTTGCGACCCGCCCAGCTCCAGTTGCCAGGTGAATCCGCCCTGCGGGCGCTCGATCAGCGAAGCTTGGCCCAGCACCGTCTCCTTCCCTGCTTGCGCCGCCACGATCTGCAACGCCTCGCCCTCTCCCAGCGCGGTGCCCAGTTGGCCGCGCAGCACCGGCGCATGGTCGTCGGTCAGGAACGGACCGTCGCCGTCGAACACATTGCCCCTGATGGGGCCGGCGGCGTCATCCAGCTCGCTGAAGGTCAGGCTGTTGATACGCAGATCGAATTCGGCATGCCGCGGTCCCATGGCGTCGCCGCCGTTCACCACGCCCGCCATCAGGCGATAGTTGCCCTCGGCCAGCGGGGGATCGATCCGCAGCGACCAGGCCAGGCCCGTTTCATCGATCTGCGGCTGGTAGGAGAAGGACCGGCCGGGATTGTTGACGTCCTCCACGCGGACTTGCAGGCGTTGTCCGGCGAGCAACGGGCCTGACAGCGTCCCGGACAGCGAAGGTTGCGTGTCGTCGGTGGAAGCGCCGCTGACGATCAGGCCCGTGTAGACGCCCACGTCATCCATGACCTGGTCGATCACCACCTGCTGCTCGGGCAGCTCGGTGCTTACGATGACGGCAGGCGGAGCCGCGCTGAGCAGGGCCTGTGGCGCCCCATCCTCCGGCCCGGCGCGCTCGACCACGGCGCGCAGCCGGTGGACGCCATCCCTCAGTTCGCCGTCAGCGGGGAATTCGTAGCGCCACGTCGCTCCCGAGCCTTCGCTGGCAGGCGTGACGTCCGCCTTGCCCACCAGTGTCGGCGCGCCGCCATTGAGGGCGTCGTAGATGGCCACGTACTCGCCTGGCGCGGGCAGGCTGCCCAGCGCGCCCGTCAGGATAGGCTGGGTGTAGTCCGTCACGGGACTCGTGGTCTCCAACAGGTTGACTTCGGTCACGCCCGGAACGATCACGCCGTCGAACGACAGCGACTGCACGTTGACGTCCCAGGAGCCCCAGTTGGACGTTGCGTCCGGCGCATCGGCATCGACGCCCTCGGGATAGACCGGCGCGTACGCATCCAGGCCCGGCGAGAACACCTTGACCACGACGTGATGGCTGCCAAACGCCATGTCCGACACCGGCGTGAAGGACCATTGCGGCAATTGCCCCTCGCCGGCCGGCGCCACGTTGGCGTAACCCAGCAAGCGTTCGGCTCCGCCGTTCAGGCTATCGGCCAGCACCAGCACCTGGTCGCCTTCCAGCGCCGCGCTGAGCGTGCCGCTGAAGGAAGGCCGCCGATCGTCGGTGCTCATGTTGGAACTGAGCGCGCCCACGAAATCGTAGGGATCGGTGGATGGATCGCCGACGTCGTCGGCCACCATGACGATCTGCGCGGCCTGGGTCGGCTGTATGCCGACCAGCGTGGGCTCGGTGTACTGGTACGGGTGCGACACGGTTTCCGTCGTGTTGCCGGCCACGTCGCTGATGCGCGCCAGGATGTCGCCCGCGCCGTACCTGGAGAATCCCACCGCGACGCTCCATGACGCGCCGTCGGCCGACAGCTCGCCCACGGTCCACGTGGCGCCGCCGTCGATCGACACCATGATCCGGTCGTCACTGGTCACCGTGCCAAGCACCTTGCCGCGGATCGTCTGCGCCGGCTGCGTGAACAGGAAGCCGCCCGGCAGCACCGCGCCCGCGAACGGCGTGCTGATGCTGTCGATGGAAGCCACGCGGGCGTCCGGCGGCGTGACGTCCAGCACGAATGCATGCGAGGCGCCGGGCAGCGTCAACGGCTGCTCGCCGTCGACACCAGACACCGCCACACGCGTCAGCAGCCGCGCGTCCTCGCCTTCGCCGTCCAGCCGCAGGAAGCCGGAGACCCAGGTGCCGCCGCTCGCGCCATCAGCGGCGGGCGTCGCCTCGGCCTCCACCCAGGTCTTGCCGCCATCGGCCGACACCTCGATATGGGTGTTGGGCCCCAACGTGCCGAGATAGTGGCCGGACACGGCCTGCACCGGCTGATTGGTGATGAAGTCGCTGGGCGAAACGCCGGTATCGGCGCTCAGGCCGGTGATCTCATCGACCTCCACGCTGACCAACCCATAGGTCCGCAGGTCGGATCCGGCGATCAACTCGCCCTGGTCGTCGACGATTGCAGCGAACAAGCGCTTGGCGCCGTCCTCGCCCAATGTGTTCTCGCCGTAGTCCCCGGCCCGCAGCACCACGCTGCCGGCGGCCACGTCCTCCGCCGTCAACACGCGCGACAGGATGGTGCGGCCATCGAGCAGATGCAGCTCGACGCGCTGGCCGGCGCTGATGCGGTCGGCGCTGCCGGTCCATGACACCGTCACCGACGGCTGCGCATCCTTGCCCAGCGCATCGAGCGCGGGGAGGGGCGACGCCTCCGCGTCCGTGAACGTCGCCGCCACGGACGCCCAGGGCATCTGCGGCAACGTGAAGGTATCGAACAGGGCGGGATCGACCAGCCTGCCGAGCAGCACATTGGCTTCCTGCATGGCCGCCAGCAGGACCGCGCCCTCGATCGTCGGCGCGATCCGCAAGGCGCCATCGGCATCCGGCGCCAGGCCGCCGGCCAGAAGCTGCAGGGTGTTGCCCAGCGCGCCCGACACCGAATCCATGCCGGCCAGGGCCGCCAGCACCTTGCCATAAGCCTGCGCCGCGACCGACGCCTGCGCGAACGTGTCGGCATTGATGGCCACCACCGGCCCCAGGATGTCGACGAGCTGCGCATCGCTGGTGAACTGCGACATGAGCTTGGTCACCGCGGCCGCCATCGCGTTGACCTGCTCGGCCGACACCCCGTCCAGCGGCGCGGAGGGATCGGCCGGCGCGCCCACCAGGCGCGTGACGAGTTCGGTCAGCGGCGTCACCGAGATCGACAGTTCGGTCTGCCCCTCGGCGCGGTAGCCGATTGCGCTCAGCGTGGGGAAATCCGTCGCGGCGAATTGCGCCGCCTGCTCCGCCGTCATCCCCTGGGCCAGCGCCAAGGCCTGGCGATATTCATCGATATAGCCCTGGCCGTCGCGCGCCTTGTCGGACACCACCACGCGCACCAGGCCGACATAGTCGGATGGCAGTTCGGCGCGGTAGGACAGCACCTGGCCGCCGGGTCCCAGCACCAGGTCGCCCTCGCCCAGCGACTGCCCCTGGCCGTCGTACAGCGAAATCGACAGCGTCTGCGCATGGTTGAACACCCCGGCCGCGAGGCCCCCCGTGACCGTGACGGCCGGCTTTGCCGGCGTGTCGCCGTCAGGGTCCGGCGTCGGCGACGGCGTGCTCCCGCCAGCCTCCGGCTGCTCCCCGGCGTCTGGCGCGGGCGCCGGCGCGGCCGGCCTGTCTTCTTCCTTGCCCTTGCTCTTGCCCTTCTGGCTGGACAGCCCCAGCGCCAGGCCAACGAGGCCGACCACGCCGAACATCCAGCCGTACTCCTGGTACCAGGCCAAGGGTTCCCCCGTGCCTTTGCCATCCTCCTTGGGCGCGCCCTGCGCGCTGTCCGACGGCACGGCCGCCGCCTCCTCGGCGAAGCCGAGCGTCTCTTGCGTCGTGGGTTCGGAGATCGGCACCTGCAGCGCCTCGGCGGCGTCCTTGAGCGCGGTGCTGTCGATATCCACCTTGGAGAACAGCTCCGCACCCGACAGCGATTGGTCATCGAACTGCAATTCGGGCGAGGGGCGCTCCAGGATCTTCACTGCCAGGCCGGGCAACAGCACTCGGCTGCCATCCTTCATCAGCGCGACCACGTCGACACCGACGATCGCCATGGCCTTGACGTCGGAGAGCTTGAAGTTCAGCGGAATGCGGCCGTCTTTGGCAAAGGTGGAGAGCGTCCTGAATCGATTTTTCATGGCGGTGGTTTCACAAAAGGAGAATCAAAATCCCGGGCCTGTCACGCCCGGCAAGACAAGGCAGGTCAGCGTTCACCCAGCGATTGCTGCAACCCCTTGGTGATGGGCTTTGCGAGGTACTGAAGCACCGTGCGCTCGCGCGCCTTGATGTCCACGGTGGCGGTCATGCCCGCCCGCAGTTGGATCTGTTCGGAGGAATGGCGCTTGAACTCCGCTTCCCGGATCAGGATGCGGACGCGGTAGTAATGCGAAGGCCCCTGGCGCGTCTCTTCCTGGAGCACGTCGGGGCTGATGTAGCTCACCTCGCCCGACATGACGCCGAAGATGGAGGAGTCATAGGCATCGATGCGCACGTTGGCGCTCTGGCCCACCTGGACAAAGGCAATGTCGGCGGGTCCGACCCGCGCCTCGGCCAGCAGGTCGCCGCCGGTCGGCAGGATTTCCATGACCGTCTCGCCGGGACGCACCACGCCCCCTATCGTGTTGACGCGGATGTTGTTGACGATGCCATCGGCCGTGGCGATCAGCCGCGTCTGTTCCAGCACCTGGTTGCGGTCGCGCAACTGCTCAGTCTGGCTGGTCAGGTCTTCCTGCGCCTTGGTCATTTCCGCCTGCGCGTCCTGGAAATACTTGTTGCGCCGGCTGGTCATCTGCGCCTCGATGTCGGCGACCGCGCGTTGCAGCCGCAGGATCTCCGCCTGGCTGACGTCGCCCGTGGCCACCAGCTTGCGGTTGATCGACAGTTCCTGGCGCGCGAGCGACAGCATGTTGCGCAGCGCCGCCAGGTCTTCCTTGATCGCGGTGCGGCGCTTCTGGTACAGGTCGCGCTGATTGCGCATGTAGTCCTTGTAATCCTGCAGATCCGAGGGGAACGCCAGCGGGGTGCCATAGACCTCGGCATGCAGGCGCGCCAGCGTGATCCGCAGCGCCGCCACCTTGGCGTTGCTGTCGCTGACGGCGGCGCGGGCCCGCTCTTCCTGCAGCGTCGCCAGCACGTCGCCGGCATGGACCACGTCGCCCTCGCTGACATGCAGTTGGGTGATGATGCCGCCATCGGGCGACTGGATCACCTGGGTGCGCGCGGCGGCGATGATCTGGGCGGGCGCCCGCGTGACCTGGTCGATCTTGCCCACCGCGGCCCAGGCCAGCAACGCGCACAGGCCGGCGAACATGGCGCGCATGCACCAGCGCGCCCGGCGCGGCGGCGTGGCCAGCGAGACCCCATCCGATCCGTCCGCGGGCAACATCGGCGCCAGGGCATTCCCCTTGCCGCGCGAGCGGGAATCAATGATCAGCCGGCTCATGCCTGCGCTCCCGCCACGCCCAGCGAGGCTCCGGCGGCGCGCCGGGCATCATCATCGCGCCGGGCGGCCTCCAGGTCTTTCAATACCGCATCGCGCGGGCCGTCCCTGACGATGCCGTTGCCGATCATGACCACGACGCGCTCGACCAACGGCAGCACATTGGGCTTGTGGGTCACGACCACCAGCGTCGCGCCGGCCCGCGCCTCTTCGGCCAACACGCCGAGGCAACGGCGCTCCTGGTCGTCGTCCATCGACGCGGTGGGCTCGTCCAGCAGGATGATCCGCGGCCGGCACAGCACCAGGCGGGTGAACGCCACCAGTTGCCGCTGCCCGCCGCTCAATCCCCGCCCGCCTTCGACGATGGGCCGGTCCAGGCCCTTCGGATGCGCGGCCACGATGCGATCCATGCCGGTGCGGCGCATGGCGCGCAGGATCTCTTCGTCGCCGGGATCGGGCAGCCCGATCAGGAGGTTCTCGCGCAGGGTGCCCTGGAACAGGCGATGGTCCTGCTGCAGGTAGCCGATCTGCCGGCTCAACGCCAGCCGGCTGATGTGCGACAGATCCAGGTCGTCCAGCAGTACGCGCCCGGATTGCGGCACGTACATGCCGGTCAGTACGCGCAGCAGTGTCGACTTGCCCGACCCGATCGGCCCGACCACCGCGATTCTTTCACCCGGCTGGATACGCAGGTTCGGCACGCGCAGGGCCACGGGATTGTCGCCATAGGCGAACGACACGTCTTCGAGCGCAAAGCGTCCTTCGATCCGCTCCGGCGCCAGCGGACGCCGCACGCCGTGGTTGTCGGTCTTGAGTTGATAGAGTTTTTCCAGGCCGTCCTCGGCGGCCAGCGCATGCGCGCGCTGGATCATCAAGCCCGGCACCGCCAGGATCGGATTCAGGATCCGGCCGCTCAGGATGGAGCAGGCGATCAGGGCGCCGGTGGTCATCTCGCCGTGCATCACCGTCAGGGCGCCCACGACGATCAACGAGGCATAGCTGAGTTGCTGGATGGAGCCGCCCAGATACCCCACGTTTTCGCTCAAGTGGCGCATCTTGAGATCGTTGGCGATGGTCCGCGCGCTGACATCGAGCCAGCGCGACAGGAAGCGCCACCCGCCCGCGCCGGCCTTGATGGTCTCGGCCCCTTCGACGGCCTCCACCAGCAGGCCCGTCTTGAGATTGGCATACGCCGCGCCCTCCTTGGCCTGGCGCGCGATCCGGCGCTGCGATGCCAGGCCGATGAACAGCGCGACCAGCGCGAACCCCAGCAACACCAGGCCCACCGCCGGCGTAGCCAGCGCCATCACGATCGCCACGAACACCAAGGCCATCGGCAAGTCGACCAGCGCGAACAACGAAGACGCGGTGTAGAACGCGCGCACCTGTTCGTAGCCGCGGATCTGCGCCGCCAGCGAACCGACGGAAGCCGGCACCTGATCGATGCGCAGCGACATCAGGCGATGGAAGATGTCGCGCGAAAGCATGCCGTCGACCCCGACCACCACGTGATCCATCACGCGGGCCCGGGCGATCTTGACGGCGAGTTCGATCAGGACGCTGATCAATACCCCGGTCGCCAGCACGAACAGGGTGTACTCGCCACGCGTGGGTATGACACGGTCATACACCTGCATCGAGAACATGGAGGTGGCCAGCGCCAGCAGGCCGACCATCACGGAGCCCACGCACGCTTCGATCAACGCGCCGCGGTACGGCCGGATGGCCGCGTTGCGACGCGAGCGGAAGGTCTCGGCCGGAGCCGGCCCGACCGGATGGCCGCTGACCGCGGAAGAACCCGCCGGCGCCAGTTGCATCCGCGTGCAGCGGTCTTGCAGCGCGGCGCTCGCGAACGCCTGGGTGACGGTGCCGCATGCCACCATCCAGTCGCCCGTGGGCGCCAGGTCGGTCACGATGCCCCACTGGCCGTCCGGCAGATGGCACAGCAGCGGCAAATGCGCGGCATCGGGGCGCCGCAACCCCTGCGGCGCCCCCACCCCCAACAGGCGGCACAACAGAACCAGCAACTCGGCGGGATGCTGGACGCCGGCGCATTGACGCAGGCCGGACCGCAATTGCAGCGGATCCAGCACCGCGCCCTGCAACGTGGCCAGCCGGTTCAATGCCCAGGCCAGCGACTCCAGCGGCTCCATCTTGGGGACGGCGCTCACGGCGCCAGCTCCGTCGCGCCCAGGCGCACCTGCAGGCGATAGGCGGCCGCGGCCAGCGCGGCCTGCGAGTCGGCCCGGGCGTACTGGTTCTGCGCCAGTTCCCGCACGGCATTCAACAGGTCGATCCAGGTCTTGCGTCCGGCGGTGAACTGACGGGAATAGGAGTCGAGCACGTGCTGCGAGCCGGTGACGGCGCTCTCCAGCGCCGCCAACTGATTCTCGGCCGCCGCGATCTGATCGATATCGCCGAGCATCGCCTCGCGCTGTTCGAGCCAGGCCGCGTCCACGGCCATGCTTGCCGCCGACACGCGCTCGCGCAGGGCATCGGCCTCGACACCGGTCGAGAACCCCGCGCCCGGCGTGTAGCGCAGGCCCACGAACACCGATACGCCACGGTCGGTGCGGGCGCCCGGATAGGCATCGCCCAATGGGCGGTTGACGCGCAGGTAGGCCGTCGGCCAACGTTGCGCCGACTTGGCGTCGAGCTGGGCCCGCATGACGGCCACATCGCCCTGGGCCATTTTCACGGCCGCGCTGTCCCATGCCTGGGCGCCGACGTCTTCCGCCAGCAAACGGGCCGAAACGTCTTTGACCTGCTGCGCGTCGGGCCACGCGGCCAGCGTGTCGGCCTCAGCGTCCAGCCCGGCCACGCCCGACAATTGCTCGATCCGTTGTGCCGCCAGCCGCAGGGCGGAACGCGCCGTCGTCAGGTCGACTTCCGTCTGCCGCAGGCGCGACAGCGCCAATTCGATGTCGACCGCCGGCGAAGCATCGGCCGCCACCCGGCGGCGCATCTGGGCTTCGTAGCCGCGCAGCCGGGTCATGGTTGCCTCGGAAATGGCAATCCGGTCTCGGGCGCTGATCAGCGACTGCCAGGCGCCGATGACCTGCAGCGCCAGTTGCTGGCGCTGCCATGTGACCCGCGCCTCGCTCTTGCTCACATCCGCGCGCGCCCGATCGATATTGGCATTAATCTGGCCGCCATCCCATAGCGTCTGCTCGAGTTGGGCGCCCCGCGATGCGGGCGAGTTGACGGAAGTCGAGTGCGACTCCATGACCAGGGACGCCGAAGGCCACCAGCGCCGCCGGGCCGCGTCCACGTCGACCTTGGCCGCGTCCAGCTCTTGCTGCGCGCCACGCGCGAGCGGATGGCCGCGCATCGCCGCCTCGACCAGGGCCTGCAATGTGATGGGAGCCTCCCCGGGCCCGGAGGCACCCGCGGGTGCGCCAACCGACGCTGTCTTGCCGCCGGTCACACCGGCCCCGGCCGTGCCGCCCGTCGCGACCAGGGCCATCGCGACGACGGCGCCCGCGCACCAGCGCATTGCTACCCATGACCGGGATCGGCCCGCCCCGGACATCAGGACGACCATGACGTACCCGCATCCATTACGGACACGACAATCGTTGCGCATCGGTGCGTTTGCCAATCGGCATTGCAACCCGCCTGCATTTCAGTTTTATATTTTTTCATTATTACGACAACAAAAAAACGGCCCTGCAAGCCATTATTTCCACCTGGATGAAATCCCGCGATTCCAATTGAAATCGCTACGTGCATTCAGCAAGGAAATAACCCCGCCGGCACGATTCCTTCTCGAGAATCTAGGCGATTTGGCTAATGAATTAGAGCACTTGCGGCACACGCATCATGCGTAACGCCATAGGTATTAATTTCGATGGAGCAATCGAATGTCAATGCGCACGCCGCACTCTAATAATTATTATTGCGGGAAGCAGGACAAATAAAACACATAGATATTTATAAAACCGCGGCTTGGTCTTATATTATCCGAAGCCATTTCCAATAATGATATTTTCAGCTCGAATTATTTCCGTCGAGCTGCTCAGATGGCGTGATATTCAGATAAAAGGAAACCGCTCTTTCCCGGGAATCTGATTCATCCGCAAGAAAGTGGCCGATCAACAACGGCTGCGGAATCGCCCCGCACACCACGATGGCCATTGCGGCCAGATCGGTCGATCGGCGGGAGACGGCTCGATCAGAGCCCAAGGGTCGGTCGCGAATCCTGAAGCGGCGCGCCGCGCAGCGGCCCGCCGGGGAGCACCGGTACTCGGATACCGGCGCGGCTCCAGGCGAGGAGCCGCGCAAAAAAAAACGCCGCTTCGAAAGCGGCGTCTTTGGGTGCCATGGCATCAAGCTCCCCGGGGGATGGAGAGCTTGGGCTCAAGCGAGAATTCGGGGTGGTGGGCTGAGCGAGACTCGAACTCGCGACCAACGGATTAAAAGTCCGCTGCTCTACCGACTGAGCTATCAGCCCGACCGAAGCCCGAAATTATGGCTGATTTCGTGGACCTTGTCAAAAAATAGAGGCCAGGATGCCTTCACGCCGGAACTGGCGATCGCTGTCCGCCAGCGGCGCCGGTGCACGCGACCCGCCGCGCGCCGCGGCGGGACCGTGAAACAGCCGTTCGGCCCGCCTCAATGGAAAACGGCCGCTTGCGCGGCCGTTCTGCATCGGGGAGGCGACCTGGCTTACCAGGCAGCCACCACCGCGCCCTTGAACTTGGTCTCGATGAATTGCTTCACGGCCGGGCTGTGGTAGATGCTGACCAGCTTGGCGAACTCGGGACGGTCCTTGTCCTTTTCACGCACCACCAGCACGTTGGCGTACGGCGAGTTGGGCGATTCCTGGGCGATGGCGTCGGTGGCCGGGTTCAGGCCCGCTTCCAGCGCGAAGTTGGTGTTCACGGCCGAAGCGTCGGTGTCGTCCAGCGAACGCGGCAACTGGGCGGCGTCCAGTTCGATGAAGCGCAGCTTCTTCGGGTTCTCGATGACGTCGATCGGGGTGGCCTTCAGGCCGGCTTCCGGACGCAGCTTGATCAGGCCATTGGCCTGCAGCAGCAACAGGGCGCGGCCGCCGTTGGTCGGGTCGTTCGGCAGCGCGATGCGGGCGCCTTCCTTCAGCTCGGACAGCGACTTGATCTTCTTGCTGTAGATGCCGATCGGGAAGATCACGGTCTTGGCGATGCTGACCAGCTTGTAGCCGCGGTCGGCGTTGGCGTTGTCCAGGTACGGCTGGTGCTGGTAGCTGTTCAGATCCAGGTCGCCCGAGGCCAGCGCGACGTTGGGCTGCACGTAGTCGGTGAACTCGATCACCTGGATGTTCAGGCCCTGCTTGGCGGCTTCCTGCTTGACCACGTCGAAGATCTGGGCGTGCGGGCCGGCGGTGACGCCAACCTTAAGGGGCTTGTCCTGGGCCAGCGCGGGCTGGGCGAATACGGCGGCGCCGAGGGCGAACGCGGCCAGCGACTTCAAAACCTTGATGCTCATGTTGCGAATTTCCCGGATGTCGGAAGGAGGAGAAGAATGTTCGGTGTGCTCAACGATGCGAGATGCGGCGCACGTAGCGGTCGCCCAGGCTCTGGATCAGTTGCACCAGCACGATCAGCACGATGACCACCGCGGCCATCACATCGGACTGGAAGCGCTGGTAGCCGTAGCGGATCGCCAGGTCGCCCAGGCCGCCGCCGCCGATGGCGCCGGCCATGGCCGAGTAGCCGATCAGGCTGACCACGGTGACGATGGTGGCGGCGATCAGGCCGGGCAGCGCCTCGGGCAGCAGCACCTTCATGATGATCTGCATCGGCGAGGCGCCCATGGCGCGCGCGGCCGTGATCAGGCCCGGATCGACTTCGCGCATGGCGTTCTCGGCGATGCGCGCCATGAACGGGATCGCGGCCACCGACAGCGGCACGATGGCGGCGGTGGTGCCGATCGAGGTCTGCGCCACCAGGCGCGTGAACGGAATGATGGCGACCATCAGGATCACGAACGGCACCGAGCGGGTGGCGTTGATGACCGCGCCCAGCGCGTGGTTGACGGCCTGGTTCTCCAGCATGTTGCCGCGCGCGGTGACGGTCAGGATCACGCCCAGCGGAATGCCGACCAGCACCGCGATGGCGCTGGCCACGCCCACCATCAGCAGGGTGTCAAGCAGCGACGTAATAAGCAGGTCGATCAGTTGCGGGCTCATGAGCGATTTCTTCAACGGTGATGTCACGGGCGGTCAACGCGGCGATGGCGTCCTTGACCGCGGCGGGCGCGCCCTGGGCCAGCACGAACATCGTGCCGACGGCCACGCCCTGGATGTCTTCGACGCGCGCCTGCACCAGGCCCACGTCCAGCGAATACTGCGTCGACAGGTCGGACAGGAACGAACCCGACGCGTCGGTGCCGGTCAGCGACAGGCGCAGCAGGCGCACGGCCTGGCCCGGCTTGGCGGCGGCCAGCGCCTCGATGCGCTGCTTGACGGCGGCCAGCGTGGCGTCGGTCAGGTCCGACGCGGTCGCGGCCGACACCATGGCGCGGGTCACTTCGTGGCGCGGCTGCGCGAACACTTCGCGGGTGCTGCCCATCTCGACCACTTCGCCCTGCGACAGCACGGCCACGCGGTCGCAGACCTCGCGCACCACTTCCATCTGGTGCGTGATCATGACCACGGTCACGCCGGTCTTGCGGTTGATGTCGCGCAGCAGCGCCAGGATGTTGTGGGTGGTCTCGGGATCGAGCGCGGAGGTGGCCTCGTCGCTGAGCAGCACGTCCGGATTGTTGGCCAGGGCGCGCGCGATGCCGACGCGCTGCTTCTGGCCGCCGCTGATCTGGCTGGGATAACGGTCGCGCAGGTGCTCCAGGCCCACCAGCGCCAGGAGGCGTTCGACGCGGGCCGGGATCTCGCTCTTGGCGACGCCGGCGATTTCCAGCGGCAGCGCCACGTTGCCGTACACCGTGCGGCGCGACAGCAGGTTGAAGCCCTGGAACACCATGCCGATGCGGCGGCGCTGCGCGCGCAGTTGCGCCTCGCTCAGCCCGGTCAGCGCCTGGCCGCCGATGGCGATGGAGCCCTCGTTGGGACGCTCCAGCAGGTTGATGCACTGGACCAGCGTGCTTTTACCGGCCCCGCTGGGGCCGATGATGCCGAAGACCTCGCCCTGCTGGATGTGCAGGTTGATGCCACGCAGCGCCTGGAACTGGCCGTGCGGCGTGGCGTAGGTCTTGGATAGGTTCTCGATCTGAATCATGGCAAGCGATTTTGTATCTTTTCTCTTCTAAAGAGAACGACCGTTTTTTCCATTTTTAATAACTAACAGTAATATAAGATGCGTCCGCGCAAAGACGTAAAGGGCAGTCGGGAAGGAAAGCCTTCCTGACTGCCCTTTTTCATCGGCGGCCGGCGAACCGGCCCCGCCTGGCTCAGCGAGCGCGCGAAATACGGACTTCCGCGCCGCGGCGCTTGACCTCCAGGCCCTCGGACGGCGAAATGCGCAGGCCTTCCAGCCCCTTGATGTAGCTGGAGCCCTGCATCTGCATGACGCGGATCTTGTTGCGCATGACCACCGGGTTGTGCACCGGCATGCCGAACATCCAGACCTCGTCCAGGATGCGGGCCGAATTGAATTCACCGGTGTGCTGCGCGGCCGGGCCGAGACAGAGCATGTGCCCTTCGCGGCCGAACACCGGGAACTGGCCCAGCTCGCAATCGATGGTCCAGGTGGTGCCGCCTTCGTAGCGATGGCCGGTGTTCAGGTCCCACCAGGCCTCGCCCTTGGGCAGGTACACCCGCACCTGCTTGCCCGGCGCGGTGATCGGCGCCACCAGCAGGGCCGGGCCGAGCAGGTACTGCAGGTCCCATTCGTGGGCATGCGGGTCGTTGGGGAACGACAGCGCCATGGAGCGCTGCACCGGCAGCCCGGTGCGGGCCGCGTCCTCGATGGCGCCCAGCACGTAGGGCACCAGGCGGTAGCGCCACTGCATCCAGGTCTTGACGTGCGCCAGGGTCTCGTCACCGAAGTCCCACGGCAGCAGGCCGGCGACGCCCTGGAACGAGAAATTGGCCGAGAACACGCCGGCGGTCAGCCAGCGCAGGTACAGCTCGGGCGTCATGTCGGCCGTGCCGCGCGAACCGGTGCCAATGCCGTGCACCTGGACCGGCAGGCCCGAGGCGCCGATCGACAGCGCGGTGCGCAGGGTATGGCGCAGGCCTTCCCAGGTGTTGTCGACCTGCGGGCCAACCTGCCACGGCAGCCGTTGCGCGGCCGGGAACAGGTCGGTGCTGGGCACCACGCCCTCGGGCGGCACTTTCAGGCCGGCGACGGCGTCGAACAACGCGCGGCGCACCAGCAGCGGATACATGCTGCGCAGCGCGGGGCCGGTCTCGCCGTTGCGGGCGGAGACGCCATCGGGAATGGCGATCTGGGCGTCGCAGGCCGGCGCGTCCAGGCCGTCCTCGACCAGTTGGCGATGGCGCTCGACCCAGAGGTTGTAAATGTCGCGGTAGGTCAGGTCCAGCAGACCGTAGGGCTGGCCCGAGGTGGCGGCATTGCCGTCGAACACCTGCGCCGAGCCATCTTCGCGCGTCAGCAGCCAGCCGCGGTCTTCGAGTTCCTCGAACAGCGGGCTGATCTTGATGACACCCGGGAAACCCGACGCCGCCACATGCACGTTGTGCTTGTGGAACAGCGCCAGCATCTGCTTGGCATCGGGGAAGCGCTGGGCGTCCCATTCGAACACGGTCTTGTCGGCCTGGAAGCCCCAGGCCGCCGGCTGCGCCAGGGTCACGGCATCCACCGGAATCTGGTTTTCGCGCATGCGGCCCAGAAGGGCCACGGTCTGTGTCGGCATCTCGCCGCTGGCCTGCTGCAGCCACGCGCCCATCGCCCACAGCACCGGCTGGCCGGCGCGGCCGGTCAGGGCGGTGTACTGGTTGAGGATTTCGGCGGGCTCGCCGGCGAACAGGAACACATCCAGCACCACGTCGTCGACGCTGACGACGTAGGCCGAATCGGCCGGCGCCGTGCCAACCGCGTGCTCGACGCGGCGCATCGTGTTGACGTACAGCCCCCAGCCGCGCGGGCTCCATGCCAGCGGCAGGGCGCGATGCTCGGGATCGTCGGAGACCACGGATTCTTCGCGGCGATTCAGATCGCCCGGGGTTTCGCCCAGACCGTACACGCGCTCGCCCGGCAGCAGGGTAAAGCCCGCCGTCCAGGCCGCGGCGTCGGCCTGGTCCAGCGCGTTGTGCCCGAATGCGGGCGTATGCGCGGAAACCTCGGACTCGAACACCCGCTCTTCATTGCGGTAGAGCGCAAAGCGCACCGGGTTGGATTGGAGCTCCAGGGCCACGTCGCCCTGGGTGATGCGCCAACCGTCCCCGCCTTCGCGCGGGGCGATGGCGGCCTCGCCCACCGCCTCCTGGCGCGCGAGCAGCATCTCGGCCACGGCGCGCGCGCGCGCGCCGGGTTTGTCATCGGTAAGGTGGTTCGCCTCGCCGCAGCGCAGGCGGAACACACCAGGCGCATGCGCCTCGACTACCAGGTGCAACCCATCGCCCGCGTCGAAATCGATGCGACTGGGGCGGGACGTCAGCAGCTCGATGTTGTCGAGCTGGGTAGTATGGGCAAAGTCGAACTTGGGCGGCACAGAGCATCCCCCGGCTTAAGCCAAAAACCATCAAAAGACGCTATTTTGACGGATTTGAGCTTTGAAATAAACTCAGTCCCTCTTTTGGATGGCGATATCATCCGAAAAAAGGGGTCGCAAAGCCCCCGGCTGGCCCCCCGCAAGTCATCGCCAGAGCGCCACCGGAACACCAAACCTGCGCCCAACGCGGGTTCATTTGGCGCCAAATCCTGGCATTTGCCACAATTCTACGCCACCCCGCTCCGGGTTCTGCACGCCCCGGAAGTTTTTTTCAGCGTGGGGCGATCAACCGGGACAGATCGGTTTCAAGAGGTGACGGCTCGCCGCAAAGCCGGGCCGCAACCAGGTCCCCCATCAGCGCGGACCAGGACAACCCGCGCGACGCGTAGCCCGCCGCCAACCACAACCCCGGCGCATGGGCCAGCTCGCCCACGGCGGGCAGGCGCCCCGGCAACACCGCCCGCCACCCCGCCCAGCCCGGCAGCGTGCCAGGGACGAGCGCGTCGAAGGCGGGAAAGTCGCCGCTGCTAAGCAATCCCGCCGCCTTGTCCAACGTCACGCGCTGGCCTTCGGCGCCGATACACGCCTCGCTGGCGCCATGCACGTACGTACTGCCCGCCACACAACCCGCGCCAGTGTCCGGCAACAGGTAGCCCTCGCCCCCGACCACGCAACGCGGACCGCCGCCCAGCGCCGCGGCCGGAATCAGTGTGACCTCGCCTGCCAGCGCATGCATCTGCGCTACCCGCGGCAGCGGCGCCAGCAGGCCACTGGCCGCCAGCACACCCTGGGCGCCGAAGGCGTTGGCCAGGATCACGACATCGGCCCGCGCCAGCTCCGCATCGGCGGCGTCGAGCGCGCGCCAACCCGTGCCGTCCGGCGTCACCCGCGCCACCGTCCCCACCGCCACGCGCACGCCGGGCGTCGCCAGCAAGGCCGGAATCAACTGGGCGGGCTGCACCAGCATGCCCTGCCCGAAGAAAATACCGCCGCGCGCCAGCGGCAATCCGGCCAGCGCGCTGGCCTCGTCGCGGCTGACCGCGCGCACCCAGTCACGCGGAAACGCCAGCACCGACAGGGTTTCCTCCAGCGCGGCGGCGCGCCCGGCATCACGTTCCAATTGCACGGTCCCGCACCGGATCGGCGCGGCGCCGCCGGCCAGCCCGGCCCAACGCGCCCGGGCGCGTGCACTGCCGGCGCGCGACAGGCGCGCGCGCGCATTGTCGTCGCGCGCCAGCACCGGCGTCAGCGCAGCCGCGGTGTGGCCGGCATGGGCCAGCGCGCCCCCCGCCAGCGCCGCATCCAGCACTGTTACCCGCCAGCCCCGCAGCGCCAGGGACTGCGCAATGCCCGCCCCCGCCAGGCCCGCCCCCACCACCAGCGCATGGCGGCCAGGGTCGGCCGTGGCGGCCGGCGCGGCGTCGGCGCCGACCGCCACCGCGCCTACCGTCATGTGCCATTTGCCGCCATAGCCCGGCGCCCGCCGCACGTCGAACCCCGCATCGCGCAGGGCCTGGCGCAGTTCACCCGTGCAGGCCCAGGTGGCCACCGTGGCCTGCGGCGCGGCCAGCCGCGCCAGGTCCTTGAGCAAGGCGGCCTGCCACATGCGCGGGTTGCGTTCGGGTGCGAAACCGTCGAGGAAATACGCATCGACTCGCGCGGCGAGCCGCGGCGCCAACACCTGCGCGTCGCCGAAACCCAGCGTCAGCGTCACCGCGCCGCCCTCGAATTCCAGCCGGTGCAGGCCGGGCAGCAAGGCCGGCCACTGGGCCGCCAGTTGCGTCGCCAGCGCAGCCACGGGTTCGGGCGCATGGCGCGCCAGCAAGGCTCGCAGGTCTTCGCCGCCGAATGGATGCGCCTCCAGCGACACCACGTGCAGGGTGCGCGAACGCTGTGGATCGTCGCGCCAGGCGCGCCACAACGCCAGGAAATTGAGGCCCAGGCCGAAACCGGTCTCGCAGACGGTGAAGGCGCCGCGACCGCGCCAGCGTTCCGGCAGGCCGTTGCCCCGCAGGAAAACGTGTTCCGCCTGGCCCAACGCGCCCGACGGCGAGTGATAGACGTCGCCATAGACCGGGCTGTACAGCTGGCCCTGGGCATCGAATTCAGCGACGGCGGGGGTCAGGGGCGCATAGGACGAGGACATGAAAACGGCGGCGATCGGAAAAGAAGGATTATCGGCTGGCGCAGCCGGCTGCGTTGGATATGCGCCACGGGCACGCGGGCTTTTGCCGCGTCGCCACGGATTTGACGCATGGCTGGGCTTACACTGGTTTCATGGAAACCTATGACCCGCCCCGCTCGCTCGCCTCGCCCGTAGACCTGTGCGCCGCGCTTGACGCCGCGGTCACGGCAGCCCACGCCGGCGCGGCCATCCTGCAATCCTACGCGCATCATCGCGCCGACCTCGTGATCGATCGCAAGGCGCGCAACGATCTCGTGTCCCAGGCCGATCGCGAGGCCGAGGCCGCGATCATCGAACAATTGCAGGCGCGCACGCCCAAGTTCGGCATCGTCGCCGAAGAGACCGGCGGCCAGGCGCAGGGCGCCGCCACCTGGTATATCGACCCGCTCGACGGCACCACCAATTTCCTGCACGACATTCCGCACTACGCCGTCTCGATCGCGCTCATCGCGCATGCCGGCACGGCGGTGTCCCCCACCGAACGCCTGGCGCACGACACGCCCGTGGCGGGCGTGGTCTACGATCCCTGCCGCGAAGAACTGTTCACCGCCGTGTACGGCCTGGGCGCCTGGCTCAATGGCCGGCGCATCAGTTGCTCGCGCACCCGCACGCTGGACGACGCCGTGCTGGCGACGGGCTTTCCCTTCCGTGATTTTTCCTTCGCCAGCCAATACATGCCGATGCTGCATGACGCCATCAACCGAGCCCGCGGCGTGCGGCGCATGGGCGCGGCCGCGCTGGATCTGGCATGGACCGCCTGCGGCCGCTATGACGGCTATTGGGAAATGGGATTGGCGCCCTGGGACGTGGCCGCGGGCACGCTGATCGTGCGCGAAGCCGGCGGCGCCTGCAGCGACATGCACCAGCAGGACTCCTGGCCCATCGGCGGACGCGTCGTGGCCGGCAACCCCGACATCGAGCGCGCCCTGCACGAGATGATCGCCCCCCACCTGGACCAGCCGGGCTGAGGCCCGGCCGTCCCCACGCCGCGCGCGCTCAGGCCGCCTGGCCCTGCGGCGCCGCGGCCTCGGCGTCCGGACGCAGTTCGCGCCGCAGGATCTTGCCGACGTTGCTCTTGGGCAACTCGTCGCGAAACTCGACGAAGCGCGGCCGCTTGTAGCCGGTCAGCTTGTCCTTGCACCACTGCTGCACCTGGGCCTCGGTCAGCGAGGCATCCTTCTTCACCACGAAGACCTTGACGGCCTCGCCCGAATGCCCGTCCGGCACCCCGATGGCGGCGCATTCGAGCACGCCCGGCATCTGCGACACCGCCGCCTCGACCTCGTTCGGATAGACCTTGAAACCCGACACGGTGATCATGTCCTTCTTGCGGTCGACGATGCGCGTATAGCCCTTGTCGTCCATGATGCCGATATCGCCGGTGCGGAAGAAGCCGTCGGCGGTCATCGCCTGGCGGGTCTCTTCCGGCTTCTGCCAGTAGCCCGCCATGACCTGCGGCCCGCGGATGGAGACCTCGCCGCGCTCGCCCAGCGCCACCTCGTGGCCCTCGTCATCCAGGATGGCGACGTCGGTGGAGGGCAGCGGCAGCCCGATCGAGCCCGAATACGCATCGGTATCGGTCGGATTGACCGTGGCCACCGGCGAGGTTTCGGACAGGCCATAGCCTTCGACCAGCGGCCGCCCGGTAACCTTGAGCCAGCGCTCGGCCACCGCCTGCTGCACCGCCATGCCCCCGCCCAGCGTCAGCCGCAGGCCGGAGAAATCCAGCTTGGCGAAGTCCTCGTTGTGGACCAGCGCATTGAACAGCGTATTGACGCCCGGGAACACGTTGATGGGCGTTTTGCGCCACGCGCCGATCAGCGACGGCTGGTCGCGCGGATTGATGATGAGCACGTTGCGCATGCCGGCGTGCAGCCCGTACAGGCCGCAGACCGTCATGGCGAACACGTGATACAGCGGCAATGCGCTCAGGATCGTGACCTGCCGCGCCGCCAGGTCATGCAGCGCGGGCGAGGCCACCGCTTCCATCTGCATCACATTGGAGGTCAGGTTGCGATGCGTCAGCATCGCGCCCTTGGGCACGCCGGTGGTGCCGCCGGTGTACTGCAGCACGGCCAGATCGTCCATCGAAATGGCCGGCGCGGTGAACGGCAGGCCCGCCCCCGAGGCCAGCACCTTCGACAGCATCTGCGCGCCCTCGATGTGCCACGCCGGCACCAGTTTCTTGATGTAGCGCGCCGCCAGGTTCACCAGCGGCGCCTTCAGGCCGCCCAGCAGGTCGCCCGGCCCGGTCACCACCACGTGCTTGAGCTGGCCGCGGTCCGACACGCTCTGCAGCGTGTGGGCAAAATTCTCAAGGATGACGATGACCGCCGCGCCGCTGTCCTGCAACTGCCGTTGCAGTTCATCGGGGGTATACAGCGGATTGACGTTGACCACCGCGTGTCCGGCTCGCAGCGTGCCCAGCAGCGCCACCAGGTAGGCCGGCACGTTGGGCATCATCAATGCGACCCGCGACCTCTTGGGCAGCCCCAGGCTTTGCAGCCAGGCGGCGAACCCGTGGCCGTGCGCGTCCAGCTCCGCATAGGTGATGTCGCTGCCCATGGCGGTGCAGGCGATGCGGGTCGCGTACTGCTTGCAGGCCCGGTCCAGCAGGTCGGTCAGCGAGGTGTAGCCGTCGATGGAGATATCGGCGGGCACGCCTTTCGGGTAATGGGCAAGCCACGGACGGGTCATGGTGTTTGTCTCCATTAAATTGGTTTTTGATTGATGATAACCTTGTTGCGTTCCCATATTCCGCCTGATTCTTTCCATGAAACTGCTCGATCCCATCGTTGCCTGGCGCGACGATATCTCCCAGATCCGACGCGACATCCACGCGCATCCCGAATTGGCGTTCGAGGAATTCCGCACCGCCGACGTGGTCGCGGCCAAGCTCGAAGAATGGGGCATTGAAATCCATCGCGGCCTGGGCGGCACCGGCGTGGTCGGCATCATCCGCGGCGACCGTCCCGGCGAACGCGCCGTCGGCCTGCGCGCCGACATGGACGCCCTGCCGATGCAGGAAGCCAACACCTTCGCCCACGCCAGCAAGCACGCCGGCAAGATGCACGCCTGCGGCCACGACGGTCATACCGCCATGCTCCTGGCCGCCGCTCGCTACCTGTCGCAGCACCGCGACTTCGCCGGCACGGTGTATGTGATCTTCCAGCCCGCCGAGGAAGGCGGCGGCGGCGCCAAGCGCATGATCGACGACGGCCTGTTCACCCGCTTCCCGATGGAAGCCGTGTTCGGCATGCACAACTGGCCCGGCATGGCGCCCGGCCAGTTCGGCGTGACCGCCGGCCCCATCATGGCCTCCAGCAACGAATTCTCCATCGTGGTCAAGGGCAAGGGCACCCATGCAGGCATGCCCAACCTGGGCATCGACCCGGTGATGGCGGCGGTGCAACTGGCGCAATCGCTGCAGACCATCATCACGCGCAACCGCAATCCGCTCGACGCCGCGGTCCTCAGCATCACGCAGATCCACGCCGGCAGCGCCGACAACGTGGTGCCCAATCACGCCGAGCTGCGCGGCACCGTGCGCACCTTCACGCTGGAGGTGCTGGACCTGATCGAACGCCGTATGGAAGAGATCGCGCGCCACACCTGCGCCGCCATGGACTGCGAGGTGGAGTTCACCTTCCAGCGCAACTACCCGCCCACCATCAACCATCCCGACGAAGCCGCGTTCTGTGCCGACGTCATGCGCGACATCGTCGGCGCCGACAAGGTCAACGACCACGTGCAGCCCACCATGGGCGCCGAGGACTTCGCCTTCATGCTGCAGGAACTGCCCGGCTGCTACGTCTGGATCGGCAACGGCGTCGGCGACCACCGCGCCGCCGGCCATGGCCTGGGCCCCTGCATGCTGCATAACGGCAGCTACGACTTCAACGACGACCTGCTGCCGCTGGGCGGCACCTACTGGGTGCAACTGGCGCTCAAGCGCCTGGCCAAGGCCTGACGCGCCGCTAGAAGTCGCCCGCCTGCGCCGTCCGCACCGCCTGGCACATCGCCAGGAAGCGCTGGGCGGCGCGGGCGGCGGCATCCGCGTGCGGCACCAGGATGCTCAGCGTGCGCGTCAGCGGACGCGGCAACAGCCGCAAGGCCGCCAACGCGCCATCCTCGTGCCGCATCGACATGGCCGACACGAAGCCCACGCCGAGCCCGGCGCGCACCGCCTGCTTCACCCCCTCCACCCCCGCCAGTTCCAGCCCGATCGACGGCGCCAGGCCGGCGTCGGCGAACGCGCGCTCGACCAGCCGCCGCACGCCTGAGCCCGGTTCCCGCATCACCAGCGCCGACTGCGCCAGGTCGCGCAGCGTCACCGCGCCCTTGCCGGCCAGCGCGTGATCGGCCCGCACGATCGCCACCACCTCGTCCTGCCGCCACGCGTGCACCGCGGTATCGGCCGGCAGGCCCGTCGGCACGTCGCCCTCGATGAACGCCAGGTCCAGCGCGGGCAGGCGCTCCACGATCTCGCGCGTGTTGCCATCGGACAGGTGCAGGCTGACCGCCGGAAACGCCTGGCGGAAATCCGCCACCAGGGCGGGCAACAGGTAGCTGGCGGGCGTGGTGCTGGCCCCCAGGCGCAGCGCGCCGGTCTCCAGGCCGCGCCAGGACTCCCGCACCGCCTGGGCCTGGCGGTACACCTGGCGCAATTGCCGCGCCTGCTCGGCAAGGCGCTCGCCCGCTTCGGTCAGGGCGATGCCGTGGCCGCTGCGGCGGTACAGCGGCTCGCCGAACCATTCCTGCAAGGCGCGCAACTGGCCCGACACGGCCGGCTGTGACAGGTGCAGTTGCTGCGCCGCGCGGCTGATATTGCCGGCATCGGCCACCGTGGCGAAGGTGAGCAATTGATCGGGGGTCATGGGCGGTCCGGGCGGCGGCAGCCGTATTATCAGAATTTCCGATATTTCATATCAAAAATGAAAATTTTTCAAATAACGACCATGAAATTAATATTTCGCCTAGTTATTTAGATATGCACGAAGGCCCGCCATGAGCACCGCCAGCACCACCGCCCCCCACCATGCCGCCCCTGCCGCGCCGCCCGCCGCGGCCGCCGCGGCCACGCCCTGGCGCGACAAGCTCAACGGCGTGCTGTTCGTCGGCCTGATGTCGGCCGCGGTGATGCAACTGGCGGACCTGCCCGCCATCCGCCAGCTCGGTTTCTCGCCGCTGGTGGTCGGTATCGTGTGCGGCATGCTGTACGGCAACTTCCTGCGCGGCACCATGCCGGTCGATTGGGGCGTGGGCGTCAACTTCACCGCGCGCCGCCTGCTGCGCATCGCCGTGGCCTTCTATGGCCTGAACATCAGCATCCAGCAGATCGCCGCCGTCGGCCTGCCGGGCCTGGCGGTCTCGGTGGCGGTGGTGGTGGGCACGCTGCTGATCGGCACCTGGGTCGGCCAGCGCCTGCTCGGGCTGGACCGCGACACCGCCATGCTGACGGCCGCCGGCAGCGCCATCTGTGGCGCGGCCGCCGTGCTGGCCTTCGAGCCGACCCTGCGGGCGCAGCCGCACAAGAGCGCCGTGGCGGTGGCCACGGTGGTGCTGTTCGGCACGCTGTCGATGTTCCTGTACCCGGTGCTGTACCACGCCGGCTGGCTGCCTTTCGACACCCAGGCGCTGGGCATCTACATCGGCGGCACCATCCACGAAGTGGCGCAGGTGGTGGGCGCGGCCAGCAACATCGACCCCGCCACCACGGAAGTCGCCACCATCGTCAAGATGACCCGCGTCGCGCTGCTGGTGCCGGTGCTGCTGGTCCTCGGCCTGTACCTGCGCAGCGCCGCCAGCCACGCCGGCGGCAACGCCAAGGGCGCCAAGCTGCCCATTCCCTGGTTCGCGGTCGGCTTCCTGGCCCTGGCCATCATCAACTCGCTGAACATCATCCCGGCCGACGTCGTCGCCGCCATCCGCCGCCTGGACGTCTTCGCCCTGACCATGGCCATGACCGCGCTGGGCATCGAAACGCGCTTCGCCAACATCCGCAAGGCCGGTCCGCGCGTGATGGCGCTGGGCCTGATCCTGTACGTCTGGCTGCTGGTCGGCGGCTACGGCATCGTCAAGCTGGCGTCCTGATCCGCGGGCGCTTCGAGAAAGCGTCCCGACGTGGCGCCGGCCCGCGCCGGCGCCACGTTTTTCCTGCATAATCGGCTGGTTGCCTTGCATTGGAGCCGGCCGCATGACCTCCAGCACCAAAACCCCCTTCACGACTTTGCCCGCCAATCGCGACGCGGTATTGCGCGTCATGCCAATGCCGGCGGACGCCAACATCCACGGGGACGTTTTCGGCGGCTGGATCATGTCCCAGGTCGACATCGCCGGCTCGATTCCCGCTGCCCGCCGCGCGGCCGGCCGGGTCGCCACCGTCGCCGTCAATGCGTTCCAGTTCAAGCAACCCGTGTTCGTGGGCGACCTGCTCAGCTTCTATGCCTCCATCGTCAAGACCGGCAAGACCTCCATCACCGTCTCGGTCGAGGTCTACGCGGAGCGCCAGCGCCTGGATGCCGAAGTCGTCAAGGTCACCGAAGCCACGCTGACCTACGTCGCCACCGACGAAGCTCGGCGCAGCCGCCCTCTCCCCATTCTTTGAGCCGTATCGCATGACGCAGTCCGCCGCCGCGCAGAAACCGCCCGCGACGCCCCGCCGCCTCGACCCGGAAGACGCGCAGCACGCCCTGGCGGAAGTCCAGGAGCGCCTGCGCCGCCAACAGTTGGTGGCCGACCTGGTGCATCGCCAGGAAGAAGGCGACGCCAAGGCCAACCTGGTCGAAGACCTGGTGCACCGCCAGCACGAGGCCGAGCTCAAGACCCTGCTGGACGGCCTGCATCCCGCGGACATCGCCTTCATCCTCGAGTCGCTGCCCAAGGATGAACGCCAGGCGATCTGGAAGCTGGTCAGCCCCGAGCACGACGCCGACGTGCTGCTCGAGGTCGAGGACTGGGTGCGCGAGTCGCTGATCGAGGCGATGGACCGCCAGGACCTGGTGGCCGCCACCGGCAACATGGACGCCGACGAACTGGCGGACCTGGCGCCCGACCTGCCGCCGGACGTGGTGGCCGAGGTCCAGAAAGGCCTGACCGAGGAAGAGCGCGCGCAACTGCTGGAAGCGATGGGCTATCCGGAGGACAGCGTCGGCGCCATCATGGACTTCGAAATGGTCCGGGTGCGCGAGGACGTCACGCTCGAAGTGGTGCTGCGCTACCTGCGCCGCCTGCACGAACTGCCCGACCACACCGACCAGATCTTCGTGGTCGACCGCCAGGACAAGCTGCAAGGCATCCTGCCGCTGTCGCGCCTGCTGGTCAGCGAACCCGAAACCGAAGTGCGCGCGGTCATGAACGCCGACTTCCTGACCCTCAACCCGCTCGACTCCGACGCCGACGCCGCCGGCGCATTCGAACGCTACGACCTGGTGTCGGCGCCCGTGATGGACGACCAGGGCCGCCTGATCGGCCGCGTCACCATTGCGGACGTGGTCGACGTGATGCGCGAAGACTCACAGGAGCAGGCCCTGTCGCGCGCCGGTCTGCAGGAAGAGGACATCTTCGCCCCGGTCAGCACCGCGCTGCGCAACCGCGCGCCCTGGCTGCTGTTCAATCTCTGTACCGCCGCCACGGCCTCGTTCGTGGCCTCGCAATTCGAGGGCACGGTCAGTCAGATCGTGATCCTGGCGTTTCTGATGTCCATCGTCGCCGGCATCGGTGGCAACTCGGGCAACCAGACCATGACGCTGATCATCCGCGCCCTGGCGATGGGCCGGATCACCGGGCGCAACCTGTGGCAACTGGTCAAGCGTGAACTGTTCGTGACCCTCATGGTGGGCCTGTGCGGCAGCCTGGTGGCGGCCCTGTTCGCCTGGGTGATTTCGCACTCCCTGTCGATCGCGCTGGTGATGATGGCCGCCATGGTCTGCAACATGCTGGTCGGCGCGTCGGTCGGGGTGCTGGTGCCGATGGTGCGGGCCCGTTTCGGCAAGGATCCGGCCATGGGATCCTCGGTCCTGCTGACCTTCGCGACAGACTCGCTGGGCTTTTTCATCTTCCTGGGCCTGGCCACGATTTTCCTGCTGTAGCGCGTCCGCAACGGACCCGCGCACGAATGTTTCACCGGATGTCCTGAACACTCGTTTGACAGCGACATGACAGTCAATATGACGGCCGCTCCGTTACAGTAACGGGGTTGTCATCATTTTCTGTCCCCGCAATGACCGCCCGTTTCCGGGCAGCGCTTTTTTGCCTGCTGCTCTCCACTTTCAGCGCCGCCGCGCACGCCTGCGATAACCTTCCCTCGTGGGCCCAATCCGCCTGTCAACGCCTCGACCAGATCTGGACCGAAGGCGGCAACGACCTCTATTTCAGCGGCTACGCGTGGCACAACCGCGCCATGTACAGCCGCGAAAAGATCAACAGCTTCAACGAGCTGGCCTGGGGCGGCGGCTATGGCCGCAGCATCTACGACGAAGACGGCGACTGGCAGGGCCTGTACGCCATGGCCTTCCTGGACTCGCACAGCAAGGTCGAGCCGATCGCCGGCTATGGTTTCCTGAAGATCGGACGGGTCAGCGAGAACTTCCGGCTGGGCGCCGGCTATACGGTCTTCCTGACCGCGCGCCACGACATCATGAGCTACGTGCCCTTCCCCGGCGTGCTGCCGCTGGTCTCGGCCGGCTACAAGGACACCATGCTGTACGCCACCTACATCCCCGGCTCGCGCGGCGCGGGCAACGTGCTGTTCATGTTCGGCCGCTGGGCCTTCTGACGGCCCGGCGCGCCGCCGCGGAACGGCCCCGGGCGCCCGCCGCAAGGCGCTTCGGCGGCCTCGGGCGCGCCGCCCTTCAGCAGGGCTGCATGCCCAGGCGGCGCACCAGCTCGCCCAGGCGCCAATCGTCAATGCCGTGGGCGCGCAGCGCCTTTTCGGTTTCCACCACGTAATCCAGGCACGGGCCTGAATGCCCAACCGCGTTGCGCACCGATGCCAGCAGGCGGTCGTCGCTCAGGTCGGCGGCGTATTCCTGGCAGGCGCGGTTCAAGAGGAAAACCAGTCCGCGCACGGGCGCCTGTTCGGTGTGGCAGGCCAGCCAGCGCGGCGTGTAGGCGCCGGTGACCATCTCGCGGCGCCATAGCGCCTCGAACACCTCCGGCACGTCGCAGGCGGCAATCTGGAATGCCACGCCGCGGCAGCAGCCGCCGCGATCCAGGCCGAACACCAGCCCGGGGTTGTCGGGCGAGCCGCGGTGGTCGTGCGACCAAAGGCAAAGCGAGCGGTGATAGCCGCGCACCGTGGCCAGGCGCCGTTCGCGCCAGGCAAAACCGGGATGCCAGATGAGGGAACCATAGGCGAACACCCACAGGTCGTCGGTGCCGTTCCATCCCACCAAAAGATCTTCCACCGACGCGGGTTGCGTCTTCGCCAGTCCGGCGCAGCCGGCGGGTACTGCCAACGACATAGGGTCCTCTGATATCCCGGGTTCATTCCCATGGCGGGAATGACGGATATGCTACGCCGCCTGGCGCGCAAAAGAATTGCGAGATGGGCCGCGCGCAACACCCCGAAAGAAATTTGTATTCGCCGGAGGGCGGCGCCAGGGAAAAAAATTGCGCATCGGCGCCGGGGCCCGATTGCCACCGGCCGCCCCCCTGGGGACGGTCCCGCACGGAGCGCGTCGGCCGCCCGCGCCTAGAGCGCGTCCAGCGGCAATTCCGTGGTGCTCTTGATCACTTCCATCGAGAAACTGGCGCTGACGTCCAGCAGGTCGACCGCGCCGATCAGGCGGCGGTAGAAGCGGTCGTAGGCCGCCATGTCCTCGACCACCACCTTGAGCAGGTAGTCGATGTCGCCGGCCATGCGGTGGAACTCGACCACGTTCGGCAGCGCCATGACCGCATTGATCAGGCTCTGGGTCCATTTCTCGTTGTGCTGGCTGGTCTTGATCGAGACGAACACGGTCAGGTTCAGCCCCAGCGCGCGCGGATCCAGCAGGATCGCGTTGCGGGCGATGACGCCATCGTCCTTGAGCTTCTGGATGCGGCGCCAGCAGGGGGTGACGGACAGATTGACCTGCTCGGCGATCTCGGCGACCGAGCAGGTGGCGTCCTTCTGCAGCAACGCCAAGATCTTGATGTCCGTCTGGTCCATGGGGGTTCCTCAAGCGATATCGCCGCAATCTTGCCCTGACGCCCCGACCGCGTCCAGCCGTGGAACACCCTAAGCGGCCGTGGCTTCAGTACGTGCCGGGGTAGCCACCGCCGTCAAGCAGGATGTTCTGCGCCGTCATGTAGCCAGCGTGCGCCGAGCAGACGTAGGCGCACAGCGCTCCCAGTTCCTCGGGCTGGCCATAGCGGCCGGCCGGGCTGGCGCGGCCCCGCTCGTCCCAAAGCTGTTCGAAGGTCTTGCCCCCCTCTTCCAGCATGCCGCGGATATGGCGCGCCTGCGCGTCGGTGGCGAAGGCGCCCGGCAGCAGGTTGTTGATGGTGACGTTGTGGCGCACGGTCTGACGCGCCAGGCCGCTGACAAAGCCGATCAGGCCGGCGCGGGCGCCGTTGGACAGTCCCAGCTCGGCGTGCGGCGCCTTGACGCTGCGCGAGACGATGTTGACGATGCGCCCGAAGCGCCGTTCGATCATGCCGTCGACCACGCGGCGGATCATGTCGATGGGGCCCAGCATCATGGAATCTAGCGCCGCGATCCAGTCTTCATGGCTCCAATCGCGGAAATCGCCAGGCATGGGGCCGTCGGCGTTGTTGATGAGGATGTCGGGGTGCGGACACGCGGCCAGCGCGGCGTCGCGGCCCTTGTCCAGCGTCAGGTCGGCCGAGACCCAGCCCACGCCGATGCCCGCGACGCGGGCGATCTCGGCGGCCGCCTGCTCCAGCGTCTGCGGGTTGCGGGCCGCGATCGTCACCGCCACGCCCTCGCGCGCCAACTGCAGGGCGCAGGCACGGCCCATGCCGCGGCTGCCGCCAAATACCAATGCCGTCTTGCCGCTGATCCCCAGATCCATGCCTGACTCTCCAGAGTGATGCCGTGAAGCGGATCAGTATAGGAGCGGCAGGCCGCGGCAGGGGTGGAATTTTTTTCTAATGTTCGGGCCCCGGCGGCCGAATTTGGCAAAGGCATTCCAGCGCAAATCCCTAAGATGAAACCTCGTCATTCAGGGGCCCGCCCATGACCTCCGTCCAACTTGCCGCCGCAGACCTGCGCTCGCTGTGCGAATCGGTGCAGGTCGCCCAGATGAACGCGGCCCGCGGCCTGCTGCGCGAGCTGGCCAGCAGCGTCGCCAATGCCGGCGACATGCTGCGCGGCCTGCCCGAAGACCTGCGCGCCGGCCGCGCCGACACCTACACCCGCCATATCGCCTACGCCGATCCGCATGGCGCCTTCACCGTCGCCTACCTGATCTGGCGCCCGGGGCAGTTCAGCCCGGTGCACGGCCACAAGACCTGGTGCACCTACCAGGTCCTGCAAGGCGAACTGGCCGAAACCCACTACCGCTGGGACCCTGCCGCCGCCGCGGCCATTGCCTGCGGCGAGATCAGTCGCCGGCCGGGCGATGTCGGCACCGCCGCCCCGGGCCTGCATCAGATCCACCGCCTCGGCAACGCTGGCCCGGGCGTCGCCGTGTCCCTGCATATCTACGGGGTCGACCAGGCCGACCTCTGCACCGGCGTCAACCATCTGGTGCCCACGCCCGCGCCGCACTGACGCCGTCCGCCGCAACCGGCATCCCGAAAAAAAGCGGGGCCTTCCAAGGCCCCGCTGCATATTTCCCGGCCGGGTTCTCAGCCCATCCACTGGCTGACCGGCGCCGCCGCGTCCTGCAGCGGCTGCGCCACCACGTCGATCAGCGCAGGGCCGTCATGCTCCATCGCCGCCTTGATCGCCGCGTCCAGCTTGGCCGGATCCTCGACCCGCCAGGCCTTCACGCCATAGGCTTCCGCGATGCGGGCGTGGTCGGTGCGGTCGAAGTCCACACTGTAGTAGCGCTTGTCGTAGCCGGCCTTCTGGCTGGCCTTGATCCAGCCATAGACCGAGTTCGAAAACACGATCATCAGCAGCGGCGCCTTGTGGCGCACGATGGTCTCGAGCTCGCCGACCGTGAAGCCGAAGCTGCCGTCGCCCATCACCGAGACGCACTTGGCGTTCGGCCGGCCGACCCAGGCGCCCAGCGCCGCCGACATCGAAAAGCCCAAGGCGCCATGGGCGCGGTTGGTGATGAAGTGGCGGCCGGGCCGCGACACGTCGTAGTAAGCCGAGAAGTACGGGCACGGCGTGCCGGGATCCGCGCACACCACGGCATCGTCGGGCAGCAGGCGATTGAGCGACTGCACCACGCGTTCGGGGCGGATCGGCGCCTCCAGGCTGCTCGCCAGCGGCTCCAGTTGCGCGCGCCGCGCGGCCTTGGCGCGGCCCGCCAGCACCGCGCCATCGACGGCGTCGGACGGCCGGTGCGCCAGGCGCGCCTGCACCTCGGCACCCAGCGCCTGCAGGGCGAGCTTGGCGTCGCCCACCATGCCGACTTCGGTCAGGTAGTTGGCGCCGATCACCATCGGATCGATGTCGATGTGCAGGATCGGCACGTCGCGGTTCGGGAAGCGCCAGTGCTCGGTCGAGGTCGAACCCGCGCGGCAGCCGACGAACAGCACCACGTCGGCCGCGGCCACCACGTCGCGCGTGGCCATCACGCCGCCGTTCGAACCCACCACGCCCGCGTTCAGCGGATGGGTGTCGGCCAGGCTGCCCTGGCCGCTGACCGTCACGCAGACCGCCGCCTTCAGGCTCTCGGCCAGTTCCTGCAGCGCGCCGCTGGCGCCGGCGATCACCACGCCGCCGCCGCAGATGATGACCGGCGAACGCGCGCCCACCAGGCGCTGCGCCGCGCGCGCCACGTCCGACGGATCCGGCGCGTAGCGCAGCGACGGAAACTGCGCATGCTCGGGCTGGGCCCAGACGTCGGCGCCATCGACCTGCTGCTTCATCACGTCATACGGAAAGCACAGGTGCGCCGCGCCGGGCTTGCCGGTGGTCATGGCGCGGAACGCCGCGCGCACCATGCCGGGGATCTGGTCGGCGCGATCGATGGTGCGGTTCCACTTGGTCAACGGCCGGTACAGTGCCTCCTGGTCCAGTTCGGTCAGCGGGTACTTGCCGCGCGAGCCCACCGCCACGTCGGAGGTGATGCCCAGCACCGGAATGGACGATTCGTTGGCCTCCACCAACCCCGGCAGCAGATAGGTCGCGCCGCCGCCGCTGGGCCCTTCGCACACGCCCACCTTGCCGGTCACGCGGGCATAGGCGTCGGCCATGTAGCCGGCGCTGCGCTCGTCACGGGTAAGGATGTGTCGCATGCCATGATCCAGCCGGTAGAGCGCGTCGTAGAACGGCAGGCTGGTATCGCCGCAGAGGCCGAAAATATGTTTGACGCCGTTGTGTTGCAGCATCCGCACCATTGCTTCGGCGCCAGTCAAGGTATCCATGTCTTCTCCACGCGATGCGCGGACCGGGCGGCGCGCGAAGGCGCGCCGCCACCGGCCGCTCAGTTATCCAGGTTGATGTTGCTGCTCTTGATGAACTTGCTCCAGCGGTCGTATTCCGCCTTCACGTAGGCATCCAGCGCCGGGCCGTTCGAGGCCACGATCTCGAAGCCGGCCTCTTCCAGCTTCTTCTTGACGTCCGGATCGGCCAGCACCGTGTTGAACGCCTGCGTCAGCTTTTTGACGGTCGCCTCCGGCGTGCCCTTGGGCGCGAACATGCCGCTCCACGAATAGGCGACGAAGCCCGGAAAACCGGACTCCGCCACCGTCGGCACGTTGGGCAGGTCCGGCAGGCGCTTCTCGCCGGCCACCGCTAGCGGCTTGATCTTGCCGGCCTGGATCTGGCCGCGCAGCGCGGCGAAGCTCAACCAGGTCATGTTGGCCTGGCCGCCCACCACGGCCTGGATGGCCGGTCCGCCGCCGCCATATGGCACGTGCAGTAGCTCCACCTTGGACAGGCGCTTGAGTTCTTCGGGCGCCAGGTGGTTCAGCGATCCCACGCCGGTGGAGGCATAGTTGAACTTGTTGGGCGGCTGCTTGGCCGCGGCCGCCAGGAATTCCTTCAGGTTGTCGCCCGGCACGCCCGGATTGGCGCCCAGCACCAGCGGAAAGCGCACGGTCTGGGTGATGGCGACGAAGTCCTTGAAGGTGTCGTAGGGCAGCTTGGGCTTCACCGCCGGGTTGATGCCGTGGTTGTCGAAGCTGACCAGCAGCGTGCTGCCGTCGGGCTCGGCCCGCGCCACGAAGGCGGTGGCGATCTGGCTGGCGGCGCCCGGGCGGTTTTCCACCACCACGGCGCGGCCGCCCAGTTCCTTGGATAGCCGTGGCTGCAGGATGCGGGCCAGGATGTCGGTGCTGCCGCCGGGCGGATACGGCACCACCAGGATCAGCGGCTTTTCTTCCGCCCGGGCGGGCGCGGCGGCCAGCCCGCCCCCCAGCGCGGCGAGCGCGCAGACGGCCGCCAAGGCGCGCCGCATCGTTGTGTAGGTCATGTGTTTTCCCCTGCTGTTGTGGTGTTGGCCGGCGCTGCGACAGCGGGTTCGGCCTGGTCCCGCATGTAAATCGTGGAAAAGCCGGTGCGGATGACATCGGTGATCTGGTCCAGCCGCCGGCCGATGTGGCTGCGCATCATGTCCGGCAGGGCATCCATGTCGCGCCGCTCCAACGCCTGGACGATGCGCAAGTGTTCGCCCTGGGTGTGGCTGCGACGGCCCTGCTGCATGTCGATCCAGCGCACGAAATGGATGCGGGCGTTGACGCTCTCCAGCGCGCGCACGAATTCCTCGTTGCGCGAATAGCGCGCCAGCGTCAGGTGAAACGCCTCGTCCAATTCCAGCAGGCGGGTCGCGTCACTGTCCTCGGGCACGTCGCGCGAGCGTTCGACAAACGCGCGCAGCGCCGCCAGTTCCTCGTCGGTGGCGCGTTCGCAGGCAGCGCGCACAATGCCGGCCTCGAGCACCGCGCGGTATTCATAGAGGCTATGGATCTGCTTGGCGTCGAGCAGCCGCGCGATGAAACCGCGGTTCACCGAACGGGTCAGGAAGCCCTCGACCATCAGTTGGTTGAGCACCTCGCGCAGCGGCGTGCGGCTCACGTTCAGGCGCCTGGCCAGTTCGACTTCGTTGATGCGCTCGCCCGGCTTGAACTCGAAACTCACCGCCATCGCCTTGACGGCGTTGTACAGCTCGGCCTGGCCGGCCATGGTGCGGGCTGCGGGTCGGGATGAGGTCATGAGGGTGTCGGCCGCCGGGGCGCTCCGCGATGGGGATAAAGTGCATACTAAAGTGCATACACTTTGCCGGACAACCCGGGTTTGCCCGCAAGCGCGAAGCAAGGCTCCGCCCCCAAAAATTGGGAACGGGAGGTCAACCAAAGAAAAAGCCCGCGCGGCGACTGCGCGCGGAAGGCGGGATCAGACGCCGGTGTCGAGCGTGTAGTGAGCGCCGTCGCGGTTTTCCAACGTCAGCGTGGACAGCACCGGGGTCACGGCCGTGGCGTCTTCCCGCACGTGGATGTGCAGGTTGGCCAGCGGCACGTCCCAACCGCCGGCGGCGGCCTCGGCCGTCACCCCTGCCACCAGGGCCAGCCGTTCGGCCACCTGGCGCGGCTGAGCCGCGCGGGCGTCGATGCGCAGCAGGCTGCGGGCGCCGTTGGGATGGGCCATCAATTCAGGCGACCAGACGCACTCGGGCGTCAGGTGACGGCAGAAATACATGCGGATCCCGGGCAGCGGCTGCTCGGCGAAACGCACGGTATGGAAACGGGCCTCGACTTCCCGGCCGTCCAGCATGGCGGGACGGGACAGCTCCTGCATCGGATTGACGGCGAAGCCGGCGGCGAGCAGGCGCTCGCGCGTGGCCTCGGCATCGTAGGTGCGGAACACCAGCGCCTCGAGCCCGAAGGGCGAATCGGCGATTTCCTTGCGCGCCGGCGGCGCGCCGGGCGGCCAGCCCAGCAGTTCGACGTAGGTGCCTTCGAGCACGATCAGGCGGTTGCACGAACCCAGGTTGTGCACCGCCTTGTCGCTCAGGTGGAAGCCCTGGCGCTCGAAGTGCGGCGCCAGCGCATCCAGGCGGTCCCGCACCATGACCACGGCGTGGTCGAACTCGGTCTGGCCGACGGCATGCAGCATGGCGTTATCCGCTCAGACCAGCTTGCCGTGGCACTGCTTGTACTTCTTGCCGCTGCCGCACGGGCACGGATCGTTGCGGCCCACCTTGGGCAGCACGTTGCGCACCGGCTGGGCGCCCGCGTCGTCGGCCGACTGGGCCAGGGCCTCGTCGTAGTCGGAGTGGTGGTACTGCACGTTCTGCACGTGCGGCTGGGCCGCTTCGGCCTCGGCCTGCTCGACCTGCTCGGACGACTGCACGCGCACCGTCATCAGCACGCGCACCACGTCGTCGCGGATGCGGTCCAGCATGCCCGAGAACAGTTCGAAGGCTTCGCGCTTGTATTCCTGCTTGGGGTTCTTCTGCGCGTAGCCGCGCAGATGGATGCCCTGGCGCAGATAGTCCAGCGCCGACAGGTGCTCGCGCCAGTGCGTGTCGATCGCCTGCAGCATGATCGAACGCTCGAACTGCGACCACGATTCGGCGCCGACCTGGTCGACCTTGCCCTGGTAGACGTCGCGCGCCGCCGCGATCACGCGCTCGCGCAGATCCTCGTCGGTCAGGTTGGCTTCCTTCTCGAGCATCTCGGTCAACGGCAGGTGGATCTGCCAATCAGCCTCCAGCGCCTTCTGCAAGGCCGGGATGTCCCACTGCTCTTCCACCGATTCCGGCGGCACGTAGGTGTTGAACAGGTCGACCACCGCGGCGTCGCGCAGGTTCTCGACCGTGGCGCTGACGCTGGCCGCTTCCAGCACTTCGTTGCGCTGCGCGTACAGCACCTTGCGCTGGTCGTTGGCGACGTCGTCGTATTCCAGCAGTTGCTTGCGGATGTCGAAGTTGCGACCTTCGACCTTGCGCTGCGCGGTCTCGATGGAACGCGTCACCATGCCGGCCTCGATCGGCTCGCCCTCGGGCAGCTTCAGGCGTTCCATGATGGCGCGCACGCGGTCGCCCGCGAAGATGCGCATCAGCGAATCTTCCAGCGACAGGTAGAAGCGCGACGAACCCGGGTCGCCCTGGCGGCCGGCGCGGCCGCGCAGTTGGTTGTCGATACGGCGCGATTCGTGGCGCTCGGTGCCGATGATGCGCAGGCCGCCCGCAGCCTTGACCTGCTCGTTGAGCGGCTTCCAGTCGGCACGCACCTTTTCGATGCGGGCGGTCTTTTCGGCTTCGGACAGCGACTCGTCGGCGCGGATCAGGTCGACCTGCTTGTCGACGCTGCCGCCCAGCACGATGTCGGTGCCGCGGCCCGCCATGTTGGTGGCGATGGTGATGTGGCCCGGCTTGCCGGCCTCGGCGACGATCTCGGCTTCACGCGCGTGCTGCTTGGCGTTCAGCACCTCGTGCGGCAGCTTGGCCTTTTTCAGCAGGCCCGACAGCAGTTCGGAGTTCTCGATGCTGGTGGTGCCCACCAGCACCGGCTGGCCGCGCTCGTGGCAATCGCGGATGTCTTCGAGGATGGCGTTGTACTTTTCGCCGTCCGTCTTGAAGACTTGGTCGTTCTGGTCCTTGCGGATCATGGGCTTGTTGGTCGGGATGATGACCGTCTCGAGCCCGTAGATCTCCTGGAATTCGTACGCTTCCGTGTCGGCCGTGCCGGTCATGCCGGACAGCTTCTCGTACATGCGGAAGTAGTTCTGGAAGGTGATCGACGCCAGCGTCTGGTTCTCGTGCTGGATCTTCACGCCTTCCTTGGCCTCGACCGCCTGGTGCAGGCCGTCGGACCAGCGGCGACCCACCATCAGGCGGCCGGTGAATTCGTCGACGATGATGACTTCGCCATCCTGCACCACGTATTGCTGGTCGCGGAAGAACAGCGTGTTGGCGCGCAGCGCCACCATCAGGTGATGCATCAGCGCGATGTGGCGCGGGTCGTACAGCGACTCGCCCTCGGGCAGGATGCCCAGGCGCGCCAGGATGCCTTCGGCGTTGACGTGGCCGGCTTCCGACAGGTAGACCTGCTGGCTCTTTTCATCGACCCAGTAGTCGCCCTCGGGTTCCGGCTCCTGCGGCTTGGGCTCGCTGGCCATGCGGGTCAGCAGCGGCGGCACCGCGTTCATGCGGATGTAGAGCTCGGTGTGGTCCTCAGCCTGGCCGGAGATGATCAGCGGCGTGCGCGCCTCGTCGATGAGGATCGAGTCCACTTCGTCGACGATGGCGTAGAACAGGCCGCGCTGGCGCCGATCCTCAACACGGTATTCCATGTTGTCGCGCAGGTAGTCGAAACCGAATTCGTTGTTGGTGCCGTAGGTGATGTCGGCGGCGTAGGCGGCCTTCTTTTCCTCGTTCGGCTGCTGCGGCACCACCACGCCCGTGGACAGGCCCAGGAAGTGATACAGGCGTCCCATCCATTCGGCGTCGCGGCGGGCCAGGTAGTCGTTCACCGTGACCACGTGCACGCCCTTGGCGGCGATCGCGTTCAGGTAGACCGGCAGCGTGGCCATCAGCGTCTTGCCTTCGCCCGTGCGCATTTCGGCGATCTTGCCGCTGTGCAGGGCGATGCCGCCCAGCAACTGCGCGTCGAAGTGGCGCATGCCGAACACCCGCTTGCCCGCCTCGCGCACCACGGCGAAGGCTTCGGGCAGCAGGTCGTCGAGCGACGTGCCCTGGGAATGGCGGGAACGGAATTCCGCGGTCTTGGCCGCCAGCTCCGCATCGGAGAGCGCGGAGATCTTGGGCTCCAGCCCATTGATCTGGGTTACCAGCTTGCGATACTGCTTAAGCAGCCGGTCGTTGCGGCTGCCTATGAGTTTTTTGAGCAGAGAAACCATGCGTATGTCGGCCGCACGAGCCCCGCCGCGCCCGCATGGGGCCAGGGCGGCGTCACCCGTGACTTGATTTATTTGGTTGAGCGGGGGTCCGCTGGGAAACGAACCAGTTTAACGCACCTGGCGCGTAAGAGCCTGAACCGATGGCCAGGGTGGCACTGTAGCCCGGATCGGGCGTCAGCGCGCGGCGCTGTCCGCGCCGGCCTGCGCCACCGTCGGCGGAGCGTTCTGCTGCGGGCCGAGGAACAGGCGCGGATCCAGCGGCTGGCCGGCCAGCCGCACTTCGAAATGCAGGTGCGGTCCGGTGGATCGCCCCGACGAGCCCACCCGGGCGATCTGCTGGCCGCGGTCGACCAGTTGACCCTGTTTGACCATCAGCGAGGAAGCATGCGCGTAGCGTGTGATAAGGCCATCGCCATGATCGATTTCGACCATGTTGCCATAGCCGGGATGGAATCTTGCTTCCAGCACCACGCCACCGGAGGCCGCCAGGATGGGCGTGCCCGGCGGCGCGGCGAAGTCCAGCCCCTCGTGCATGGCCGAACGACCGGTCACGGGGTTGCGGCGCCAGCCGTAGGAAGAACTGAGATAGGGGTAATCGGTGATCGGCATCGCCGTCGGCATGCGGGCCTGGTCGGCCGAGCGCCGGGTCAGCGCCGCGTCCAGCAGCTTGAGATTGTCGGTCTGCAGGGCCAGCCGTTCCTGGATCTCGTCCAACTGACGGCCCAGGGCCTCGGCCGAGGCGGCGCTGGGCGGCGTGCCCTCGGTGAACAGGTCGTCCATCACCTGGGTGGCCTCGGGGGCATGCTGGGCGTCGGCGGGGGCCGATGCCAGTTGCTTGGCGACCTCGGGATCGGTGTAGGCCACGCCAGCCACCTTGGCCACCCGTTGGCCCAGTCCGTCGATGCTGGCCAGCTTGGCCTGCAGCGCGCCCACCTTGGCGGCCAGCAGGTTCATGTTGCCCCGCAGGAAGTCCGCATCGCGTCCCGGTTGTTCGGACAGCGGCCAGCCAACGGTGTGTACGGCGGGCAGGATGGGTGTAATGTAGCGCTGAAGGGCGGCGCCGAAGATGGCGGCCGTCATCAGCGCGCCCCCCAGAAACAACGCCAAATGCGCGCCTCCCAGGGTGAAATGCCCGTCCCGCCCGTCGCGGGCGTGCATAATCACGATTTTCAAGGTTTGCTTCCTAATTCTCAGAGCCGGGATGAATAGACCCACTTCATACCGTCAACGTTCCAGTTCCAGCCGGCGAGGGGAAAATACCGCCCTGGGATGGCTGGGTCATGACATGCGGGGCGCCGGCGTACTGGCAACCGCCCGCAAGCACTTGCAAATCCAATATGCGGTGGCGGCGATCCTGCCCGCCCCGTTGGGCTCCGTCTGCCAGGTCGGCAAGCTGGAAAACCAGCGCCTTCAACTGGTGGTGCCCAGCGCCGCGCACGCGGCGAAGATGCGCCAACTTGCCCCGCGCATCGCGCAGGCTTTGGCGGACCAAGGCTGGAACCTTAACGAAATTGCGGTGAAGGTACAAGCCGGCCTGCCCAAGCCCGGGGCCCGCAAGCCGCTGCCGCCGAAAGAGGCGCAGCCGCTGGGGGATGCCGCCCTGGGCGCCTTCGAAACCCTGCATGACAACCTGCGTCCCGGCCCGCTGGCCGACGCGGTGGCCAGGCTATTGAAGCACCACAAGAGTAGCTGAGATAGCCGGGCTTGTCCGGATGCCCGCCTTTCGGGTGACATCGATGGCCACATTGCCGGACGGGATGACCCTGCGGCGGGCGCGGGGATGGCGCCAGCGGGACGAGGCGTGCCCCCTTGGGATGCCATCCAAATGAAATTGGCCGGCTGCCAGCCGGGGACAGCCCCCCGGCGCACCGGCCATCAGCAGTCGACCGGCCTCAGGCCAGTTGCCATTCGTGCCGGAACGCCTGCGGCGCCTCGGCTTGCGATTCGTAGGTGACCATTTCCCAGGCATCGCGCTGCGCCAGCAGCGCGCGCGCCAACTGGTTGTTCAGCGCGTGGCCCGATTTGCATGCCACATAGCGCGCGACCAGCGGCTTGCCCAGCAGATACAGGTCGCCGATGGCGTCCAGGATCTTGTGCTTCACGAATTCGTCATCGTAGCGCAGGCCGTCGCTGTTCAGCACCCGGTATTCGTCCATGACGATGGCGTTATCCAGGCTGCCGCCGCGGGCCAGGCCCATCGAACGCAGCGCCTCGACTTCGTTGACGAAGCCGAAGGTGCGCGCGCGCGCGATCTCGCGCACGTACGAATGGGTGGCGAAATCGATTTCGGCGAAATTCGCGGTCGAGTCGATGGCCGGGTGGCGGAAGTCGATCGAGAAGGCCAGCGCGTACCCTTCATGGGGTTCGAGCCGGGCCCACTTCTCGTTGCGGCCTTCGCCCTCGCGCACTTCCACCGTCTTCAACACGCGGATGAACTGCTTCGGCGCGTTCTGCTCGACGATGCCCGCCGAGCGCAACAGGTACACGAAGGTTGCCGCACTGCCGTCCATGATGGGGACTTCTTCGGCAGTGAGGTCGATATGCAGGTTGTCGATGCCCAGGCCGGCCAGCGCCGACATGAGATGCTCCACCGTGGAAACGCGGACGTTGCCCTGCTGCAGGACGGACGCCATGCGCGTATCGCCCACGCCAGTGGCCTGCGCGGGCAGGTCGACGACTTCGGGCAGATCGACGCGGTGGAACACGATGCCCGTATTGGGCGCCGCCGGACGCAGGGTGAGCTCGACCCGCCGTCCGGAGTGGACGCCGACGCCTGTCGTGCGGACGAGATTCTGAATGCTGCGCTGTCGGAACATGAGACTAAGGTATTTTGAGCCAGGAAGCCGGCAAGATGACAAGAGATTGCCGGCGTAACTGACGTATTGTAACTCTGTCCGGTTCTCAACGCCATCAAAGCGTCAGGACCGACCGATAAAACCGTCCCCGATTCACGTCACACAATCAAAACACAGACCGCTCCGCCTCCGGCCTGCCCGCGGGGACAGGCAAGCCGGAGATGAGGGAGTGCATATAGAGCCTGAAACCAGGCTCCAGGTTCAATCCGCCTGCTTACGCAGGAAAGCGGGGATGTCGAAATGATCCATGCCCGAGCTTTCCAGCGCGCGCACCTGGGCCGACGCCTGGCTGCGCGGGTTGCGCATGACAGACGGCATGTCCAGATTGCGGTAATCACCCTGACCGGCGGCCGGCATCGTGCCCATGGGCATGTTGTCGGTGCCGGTGCGCAGCACTTCAGCGGTGCTCTGCACCAGTTGCGGACGCGCCTGCGCACGGCCCAGGCCGGTCGCAACCACGGTCACGCGCAGGTTTTCACCCATCGATTCGTCGTAGGCGGTGCCGAAGATCACGGTCGCGTCGTCCGAAGCGTAGCTGCGGATCGTTTCCATGATTTCGCGCGTTTCGCGCATCTTCAGCGAGCGGCTGGCGGTGATGTTGACCAGCACGCCGCGCGCGCCGTTCAGGTCCACGCCTTCCAGCAGCGGGCAGGCGATGGCGTGCTCGGCGGCGACGCGGGCGCGGTCAGCGCCCGAAGCCGATGCCGTGCCCATCATGGCCTGGCCCTGCTCGCCCATGATCGTCTTGACGTCTTCGAAGTCGACGTTGACGTTGCCTTCGACGTTGATGATTTCGGCGATACCCGCGCACGCGTTGTGCAGGATGTCGTCGGCCGAACGGAAGCAGTCTTCCTGCGTCGCGTCCTCGTCCATCAGTTCATACAGGTTCTCGTTGAGCACCACGATGAGCGAATGCACGTGCTTGGCCAGTTCGGCAATGCCGTCTTCGGCCATCTTCAGGCGCTTGTTGCCTTCGAACGAGAAGGGCTTGGTGACCACGCCCACCGTCAGAATGCCCAGCTCCTTGGCGACTTCGGCCACGACCGGACCTGCGCCCGTGCCGGTGCCGCCGCCCATGCCCGCGGTGATGAAGACCATGTGCGCGCCGTTCAGGGCGGCACGGATCTCTTCACGCGCGGTTTCGGCCGACGCGCGGCCTTGCTCGGGCTTGGCGCCCGCGCCCAGGCCGGTGCGGCCCAGGCGGATCTGCACCGGGGCGTTGGTCGCCGCCAGTGCCTGCGCATCGGTGTTGGCGCAGATGAAATCCACGCCGTGCACGCCGCTGCGAATCATGTGCGCGACGGCATTGCCGCCCGCACCGCCCACACCAACGACCTTGATTACGGTCCCTTTGGTGTTGTTCTCAAGCATCTCAAAGTTCATCATGATGACTCCCTCACAAGTCCGATTTTGCAAATCACAAAAATTCCCCAACAACCTATATTTTGTGAATCGCCTCAAAGCCGAAGCCGACTGCTTTGGTCCGCAACGGGTTTGAGACGCCTCCCCTTTCTGGCCCGGCCCGCCCTACCGCCGCGGATCGTGCCAAGGAGCAGGCCCCAACCTGCCCCCCTCTTCAATTCATGAACCATTCCTTCATGCGCGCCAGCAGGCTCTTGAAATTGCCGGTCTGCGCGGCGACCTTGCGGCCGCGCACGCGTTGCATGCGCGCCTCCTGCAACAGCCCCATCACGGTCGAGAAGCGCGGATTGCGCATCACGTCGGCCAGGCTGCCTTCGTATTCGGGCACCGCCACGCGGACCGGCTTGAGGAACACGTCCTCGGCCAGTTCGATCATGCCGGGCAATTGCGCCGAGCCGCCGGTCAGCACCACGCCGGAAGCCAGCAGGTCCTCGTAGCCGGAGTCGCGCACCACCTGCTGCACCAGCGTGAACAGTTCTTCGACGCGCGGCTCGATCACGGCGCCCAGCGCCTGGCGCTTGACCTGGCGCGGGCCGCGGTCGCCCAGGCCCGGCACTTCCACGGACTCGTCCGGGCTCGCCAGCACCTGCTTGGCCACGCCATAGCGCAGCTTGATTTCCTCGGCATCGGGCGTCGGCGTGCGCAGCATGGCCGCGATGTCGTTGGTGATCTGGTCGCCGGCGATCGGCAGCACGGCGGTGTGGCGGATCGCGCCGCCGGTGAAGATCGCCACGTCGGTGGTGCCGCCGCCGATGTCCACCAGGACGACGCCCAGCTCCTTTTCGTCGGCGGTCAGCACGGCCAGGCTGGAGGCCAGCGGCTGCAGGATCAGGTCCTGCACTTCCAGGCCGCAGCGGCGCACGCACTTGACGATGTTCTGCGCGGCGCTGACGGCGCCGGTCACGATGTGCACGCGCACTTCCAGCCGCAGACCGCTCATGCCGATGGGTTCGCGGATGTCTTCCTGGCCGTCGACGATGAACTCCTGGGTCAGCACGTGCAGCACCTGCTGGTCGGTCGGGATGTTCACCGCCTTGGCGGTCTCGATGACGCGGGCGACGTCGGTGGCGGTGACTTCCTTGTCCTTGACGGCGACCATGCCGCTGGAATTGAAGCTGCGGATATGGCTGCCGGCAATGCCGGTGTAGACGTCTCGGATCTTGCAATCTGCCATCAGCTCGGCTTCTTCAAGCGCGCGCTGAATCGAATTCACAGTGGTCTCGATATTGACGACCACGCCCTTGCGCATGCCGCGCGATTCGTGCTGGCCGAGGCCAAGCACTTCGAATCGCCCTTCGGGCAGGATTTCAGCCACCACAGCCACCACCTTGCTGGTGCCGATATCGAGGGCGACGATAAGGTCCTTGATGTCACGGGTCATGGCGTTAGCGTTTCTTGGGAGGTTTCGGTGTGGATTTGGGTTTGTTTGCCGACGCGGGCAACGGGGCCAGCGCCAGGGCGAAACCATTGGGATAGCGCAGGTCGGCCTGCGTGATGGTGCGCCCTTCCAGGCGCCCCGCCACGGCCGGCCAGGCCTGAACAAAACGTTGAATGCGCGCCGCGAACGGCAGCGCGCCGGGCAGGCCGTGCGGATCCGGCGCATCGGCGCCCGGATCTCGGCCCAGGTCCAGCAGCATGCCGTTGGACAGCACCACGCGCCAGGCGTAGCGCGGACTCAGCTCCAGCTGCTTGACATGCATATCGAGCGGCGCGAACCAGCGCGCCAGCTCGGCGTAGCGTTGCACCACCAGCGACTCGGTGCCCTCGGGCCCGGAGAACTGCGGCAGCACCGTCTCGTCGTCCACTTCGCCCGTGTTGGCCGTGAACGCCTCGCCCCAGGTGTTGATCATCTGGTTCTCGTTCCACAGCGCCAGCGGCTGCTGCTCCTCGATGCGCACGCGCAGCACATTCGGCCAGATCCGCCGCACGGTGGCGTGGCGCACCCATGGCACCGACTCGAAGATCTCGCGCGCGTCGTCCAGGTCCACCGTGAAGAAGTTGCCCTTGAAGCGCCCCGCGATCGCCGCACGCACCGCGCCCGGCGAGACATAGTGCAGCTCGGAGTCCGGCGTGGACTCCAGCTCGATGGCCGACAGCGTGAAATACGGACGCTGCGCCACCCACACCACGCCCGCCAGGAGCATGGCGCAGACCGCCAGCACGGCAAGCGTGTTGGCGATCAGGTTGGTCGTGCGAGCGTCGTTCCACACAGAATGTCCGGGTCAAGTATTGCGAGCGGCGCTGTGCAACTTGCACGAGGCGTCGGCCAGGATCGCCACGCACAGCTCGGCATAGCTCATGCCGGTGGCGCGGGCCGCCATCGGCACCAGCGAATGGCTGGTCATGCCGGGCGAGGTATTCATTTCAAGCAGCCAGGGGCGGTTGTCGGCATCCAGCATGAAGTCGGCGCGGCCCCAGCCTTCGCAGCCCAGCGCGCGATAGGCGCGCACCGCGATGTCGGCGACCTCCTCGGCCACGGCCGGCGGCAACGCGGCCGGGCAGAAGTACTGCGTGTCATCGGAGAAGTACTTGTGCTCGTAGTCGTAGTTGCCGCCGGGCGCGGCGATCTCGATCACCGGCAGCGCGCGCGCGGTCTTGCCGCTGCCCAGCACCGCCACGGTCAGCTCGCGGCCCTGGATGAACTGCTCGGCCAGCACCTCGGCATCGAACCTGGCGGCCAGCGCGTAGGCTTCCTTCATGTCGGAATAGCCCACCACCTTGGTGATGCCCACGGTCGAGCCCTCGTGCGGCGGCTTGATGATGAGCGGCAGGCTCAGGCGGTCCGGCACCAGGCGCAGTTCCGTGTCGGCGTCCAGCAATTCGAATTCCGGCGTGGGCAGGCCATGCTGCAGCCACACGCGCTTGGTCATGGTCTTGTCCATGGCCAGGGCCGAGGCCAGCGGGCCGCTGCCGGTATAGGGGATGCCCAGCAATTCGAGCGCGCCCTGGATCGAGCCGTCTTCGCCGAAGCGGCCATGCAGGGCGATGAACACGCGCTCGAAGCCCTCGGCGGCCAGCTCGGCCAGGCTGCGCTCGCCCGTGTCGAACAGGTGCGCGTCGACGCCTGCGCTGAGCAGCGCCTGGTGCACGCCAGCCCCGGACATCAGGGACACTTCGCGTTCGGCGGAACGGCCGCCGTACAACACACCCACCTTGCCGAATTTCGCGCTCATGCCAATTCTCCAACTTGGGCCGGGACCTTGCTGATCGAGCCCGCCCCCATGACGATCACCACGTCGCCGTCGCGCACGAAATCGACCACCGCCTGCGGCAGGTCGGCCACGTCCTCGACGAACACCGGCTCGACCTTGCCGGCCACGCGCAGGGCGCGCGACAGGGCGCGGCCGTCGGCGGCCACCAGCGGCGGCTCCCCGGCGGCATAGACCTCTGTCAGCAGCACCGCGTCGGCCGTGCCCAGCACGCGCACGAAATCCTCGAAACAGTCGCGGGTGCGCGTGTAGCGATGCGGCTGGAATGCCAGCACGATGCGGCGGTCGGGCCAGGCGCCGCGGGCGGCGGCCAGCGTGGCGGCCATTTCCACCGGGTGGTGGCCGTAGTCGTCGATCACCGTGAAGGTGCCGCCGCCATGCGCGGCCGGCACCGGGAATTCGCCCGTCTGCGTGAAGCGGCGGCCCACGCCCTTGAACGAGGCCAGCGCGTCGCGGATGGCTTCATCGGCCACGCCCAGCTCGGTCGCCACCGCGATCGCCGCCAGCGCGTTGCGCACGTTGTGCAGGCCCGGCAGGTTCAGCTCCACCTGCAGCGGCGGCAGCAGCGTGTCGCGGTGGCTGCGCTGCACATTGAAGCGCATGCGCGTGCCGTCGGCCTGCACTTCGTAGCCGCGCACCATCGCGTCTTCGTTCAGGCCATACGAGGTGATGGGGCGCGACACGAACGGCATGATCTCGCGCACGTTGGCGTCGTCGGTGCACAGCACCGCGCTGCCGTAGAACGGCAGGCGCTGGGTGAATTCGATGAACGCGCTCTTGAGGCGGGCCACGTCGTGGCCATAGGTGTCCATGTGGTCCGCGTCGATGTTGGTCACGATGGCCATCACCGGCAGCAGGTTCAGGAACGAAGCGTCGGATTCGTCGGCCTCGACCACGATGTAGTCGCCCTGCCCCAGGCGCGCATTGGCCCCGGCGGAATTCAGGCGCCCGCCGATCACGAAGGTCGGATCCAGGTCGCCGGCGGCCAGGATGCTGGCCACCAGGCTGGTGGTGGTGGTCTTGCCATGCGTGCCGGCCACCGCGATGCCGCGCTTCAGGCGCATCAGCTCGGCCAGCATGATGGCGCGCGGCACCACCGGGATGCGGGCGGCGCGGGCCGCGATGACCTCGGGGTTGTCGCCCGCCACCGCGGTCGACGTGACGATGGCGTCGGCGCCGGTGACATTGCTGGCGACGTGGCCGATGGCGATATTCACGCCAAGGCCGGCCAGGCGGCGCGTCACGGCCGACTCGTTCAGGTCGGAACCGCTGATGGTGTAGCCCAGGTTGAGCAGCACCTCGGCGATGCCGCTCATGCCGGAACCGCCGACGCCTACGAAATGGATATGCTGGATTCTGTGTTTCATGATGAACGCCCCGCTGCTTGTTCACAGACGTCGGCGATATGCGCCGCCGCTTCCGGGCGCGCGTGCGCGCGGGCCCGTTCTGCGACGGCTTGCAGTTCTTGGCGGGAACGCTGGCCCAGCCAGTCCGCCAGCCACTCGGGGCTGAAGGCGTTCTGCGGCTGCAGCCACGCGGCCTGCGCGTCGCTCAGGAAGCGCGCGTTGGCGGTTTGATGATCATCGATGGCATGGGGCAGCGGCACGAACAGCGCCGCGACGCCGACGGCGGCCACTTCGGACACCGTCATGGCGCCCGCGCGGCAGACCAGCAGGTCGGCCTCGCCCATGGCGCCGGCCATGTCGTCGATGAAGGCGCGGCAGTCGGCCGTCACGCCCGCCTGGGCGTAGGCCTGCTGCAGCGCCGGCAAATGTTGCTCGCCGGCCTGGTGCACCACCACCGGACGGTCCGCCTGCGGAAGTCGAGCCAGCGCTTGCGGCACGGTGGTATTGAGCGCCTGGGCGCCCAAGCTGCCACCCACCACCAGCAGCCGCAACGGGCCGCTGCGGGCGGCATAGCGCCGCGCCGGATCGGGCAAGGCGCACAGGTCGGCGCGCACCGGGTTGCCCATGGCCTCGCCCTTGGGCAGCACGCCGGGGAACCCGCTCAGCACGCGGCGCGCCATCCTGGCCAGCCACTTGTTGGCGGTGCCGGCCACCGCGTTCTGCTCGTGCACCACCAGCGGCGTGCCACGCAACGTCGCGATGACGCCGCCCGGAAAGGCGACATAGCCGCCCATGCCCAGCACCACGTCCGGACGCACGGACGACAGTCGCGCCCAGGCCTGGGCGAAGGCGCGCACCAGCAGGAACGGCAGCTTCAGCAGCGCCGTCACGCCCTTGCCGCGCACGCCGGCGAAACGCAGCGGCACCAGTTCGATGCCGCGCGGCGGCACCAGCTTGCCTTCCATCTTGTCCGGGTTGCCCAGCCACAGCACGCGCCAGCCGCGCTGGCGCAGCACGTCGGCCACGGCCAGGCCGGGCATGATGTGGCCGCCGGTGCCGCCGGCCATGATCAGGATGGTGCGCGACGACGCGGTCATACCCGTCCTCCGCGCATCATGATGCGGTTTTCCACGTCCACCCGGATCAGCATGGCCAGGGCGCACAGGTTCATCACCACGCCCGAACCGCCATAGCTCATCAGCGGCAGCGTCAGGCCCTTGGTCGGCAACAGCCCGAGGCACACGCCCATGTTGATGAAGGCCTGCACCCCGAACCACATCGCCACGCCGTGCGCCACCAGGCCCGCGAACGTGCGTTCCATGGCAATGGCCTGGCGGCCGATGTCGAAACCGCGGTAGACGATGATGGCGAACAGCGTGATCACCAGCATCACGCCGGCGAAACCCAGTTCCTCTCCCACCACCGCCATCAGGAAGTCGGTATGGGCCTCGGGCAGGTAGTGCAATTTCTCGACGCTGGCGCCCAGCCCCACGCCCAGCCATTCGCCGCGCCCCAGGGCGATCAGGGAATGCGAAAGCTGGTAGGCGCTGCCGTAGGCGTTGTCTTCGTTCCAGGGATCCAGGTAGGCGAACAGGCGCGCGCGGCGCCACGGCGACAACCAGATCAGCATGAGGAAGGTGCCGACCAGCACCGCCAGCAGGCTGCTGAAGTACTTGCCGTTGATGCCGCCCAGGAACAGGATGCCGATCGCGATCGCCACGATCACCATGAAGGCGCCCAGGTCGGGCTCGAGCAGCAGCAGCATGCCGACGCCGGCCAGCGCGAACGCCATCGGCAGGAAGCCGCGGGCAAAGGCCTGCATGTGTTCCTGCTTGCGCACGGTGTAGTCGGCGGCGTAGAGCAGCGCGGCCAGCTTCATCAGTTCCGACGGCTGGAAATTCAGCGGACCCAGCGGGATCCAGCGGTGCGCGCCGTTGACCTCGCGGCCGATGCCGGGCACCAGCACCGCCACCAGCAGCACCATTGCCACCACGAACAGCGGCACCTCCAGGCGTTGCCACACGCGGATCGGAATCGCCAGCACGACGGCGCCCGCCACCAGGCCGGCGGTGACGAACAGGCCATGGCGGATGACAAAGTAATAGCGGCCATAGGAGGCATAGCGCGGGCCGTCGGCCAGCGCGATCGACGCCGAATACACCATCAGCAGGCCGAGCAGCAGCAAGGTCGACGCCGCAATCGCGAGCGGCATGTCGAAATTGCGCATGCGGGTACGGCCGGGCCGTACGGCGTTGACGCTGGCGGTGAGATCGGCGATCAGGCTCATGCCACCTCTCCCCGGTCGCGGGCCAGGTCTTCGACCTCTTCCACGAACACTTGCCCGCGGTGCGGGTAATTGCGGAACATGTCCAGGCTGGCGCAGGCCGGCGACAGCAGCACCACGTCGCCGGCCTGCGCCAGGTCAGCGGCGCGGCGCACGGCGTCGCGCAGCGATTCGACGGCGATGCAGTCGACGCCGGTGGCGGCCAGCACCCGACCGATCTCGGGGCCGTCCTGGCCAATCAGCAACACGGCGCGCGCGTGGCGCGACACCACCGGGATCAGCGGCGAGAAGTCCTGGCCCTTGCCCTGGCCGCCGGCGATCAGCACCACCGGCTGGCCCATGCCTTCCAGCGCGGCCACGGTGGCGCCAACGTTGGTGCCCTTGCTGTCGTTGATGTAGTCCACGCCGCCGATACTGCGCACGAAGGCGGCGCGATGCGGCTCGCCGGCGTATTCGCGCAGGGCCCGCAGCATCGGGCCCCAGCCCAGATCCAGGCAACGCGCCAACTGCAACGCGGCCAGTGCGTTCAAGGCATTGTGGATGCCGCGGATACGCAAGGCATCGACCGGCATCAGGCGGCTCATGCGGCCCTTGGCGCGTGTCGGCTCGGGCGCATCCTTCTTGCGCCGCACAGGCGCCACGGGCTCGTCGAAATCGACCGGCTCGGCCGCGGCCAGCCAGGCCACGCCCTGCCCGAGCTCCAGGCCCATGTCGCCGACCAGTTCCGGCACGTCGCGGCCAAAGCTGCGCACCGGCATGGCAGCCAGCGACGGCACCATGTCCACGGTATGGGGGTCATCGCGGTTGACGATGGCGATGCGCGTCATCTTCAACAGGCGCGCCTTGGCGCGCGCATAGGCGTCCATGCCGCCATGCCAGTCCAGATGGTCCTGCGTCACGTTGAGCACGACGGCCGCGTCGGCCATCAGCGTATGCGTGGTCTCGAGTTGGAAGCTCGACAGCTCCAGCACCCACACCTGCGGCAGATCGTCGGCATCCAGCGCCTGCATCAGCGCGGTCAGCGCCGCCGGGCTGATGTTGCCGGCGGCCAGCACCGACAGGCCACTGGCCTCGGCCAGATCGCGCGTCAGCGCGGTGACGGTGGTCTTGCCATTGGTGCCGGTCACGGCCAGCACGCGTGGGTGATATTCGCGGGTCTCGGCCAGTTCGGCCAGCGCCCGCGCGAACAATTCGATCTCGCCGATGATCTCGATGCCGCGCGCCTTGGCCTCGCGCAGCAGATCGCCAGCCGGCGCGCCTTCGGGCGCCAGTCCCGGGCTGACGACGATCTGGCTCACGCCGTCCAGCAACGCGACGTCGAAAGACGTATCGCAGCCCAGGCGGTACTCGACCTCGGCCTGCGCCAGCGCATCACGCAACGCGTCCAGTCCACCCGGCTCCGCGCGCGTGTCGGCCACGCGCAGGCGGGCACCCTGGCGGGCGCTCCAGCGTGCGGCGGCCACGCCCGACTCGCCCAATCCGAGGATCAGGACAAGCGGCGCGTCGGCGCGGGAGGTTTCCATCGTATTCATCGCAACTTCAGGGTAGAGAGGCCAATCAGCACCAGCATCATGCTGATGATCCAGAAACGCACGACCACCTGGGTTTCCTTCCAGCCGCCCACTTCGAAGTGATGATGCAGCGGAGCCATGCGGAATATGCGTCGACCTGTTCCATAACGTCGCTTGGTGTACTTGAACCACGTCACCTGGATCATCACCGACAGGGTCTCGACCACGAACACGCCGCCCATGATGAACAGCACGATCTCCTGGCGCACGATGACCGCGATGGTGCCCAGCGCGCCGCCCAGCGCCAGCGCGCCGACGTCGCCCATGAAGACCTGCGCCGGATACGCGTTGAACCACAAAAATGCCAGCCCCGCGCCCCCGATCGCCGCGCACAGCACCATCAATTCCGAGGCGCCGGGGATGTAGGGGAACAGCAGGTACTTCGAATAGTCGACGCGGCCGACCACGTAGGCGAAGATGCCGAGCGCGCTGCCAACCATCACGGTAGGCATGATCGCCAGGCCATCCAGGCCATCGGTCAGGTTGACGGCATTGCTGGTGCCGACGATCACGGCCCACGTCAACGCCACGAAGCCGAGCACGCCCAGCGGATAGCTGACGGTCTTGAAAAACGGCACGATCAGGTCGGCGCGCGTCGGCAGCGACATCGTGAAGCCGCTTCCCACCCAGGCCTTGAACAGCGGCCACAATTCGGTGTTGGCCGGCGCCGACACGGCGAACGCCAGGTAGACCGCGGCCACCAGGCCGATGGTTGCCTGCCAGAAGAACTTCTGGCGCGCCGGCATGCCTTCCGGATCGCGATAGACCACCTTGCGGTAATCGTCCATCCAGCCGATCCAGCCAAAGCCGAACGTCACCAGCAGCACCACCCAGACGAAGCGGTTGGTCCAGTCGGCCCAGAGCAGCGTGCTGATGGCGATGGAAATCAGGATCAGCACGCCGCCCATGGTCGGGGTGCCGGTCTTGACCAGGTGGCTTTCCGGGCCATACGAACGCACGGCCTGGCCGATTTTCATCTCGGTCAGCTTGCGGATCACGCGCGGGCCGGCCACCAGGCCGATCAGCAGCGCCGTGGCGCACGCCAGCACCGCGCGCAGCGTGATGTACTCGAACACGCCCAGCGCGCGCACATCATCGGAAAGCAGACGGGCGATCTCAAGCAGCATGGTTGTCCCCCTGCCCCTTGGACGCTTGCCCGTCATTCGAAATAAAAGCCGTCACTACCCGCTCCATGCGCATAAAGCGCGATCCCTTTATCAATACGCAGGACGCGTGCAGGCCGCGCAATGCGGCAACGACTTCGTCTACCGATGCGCAGGCGTGCGCGCCCGTGCCGTAGGCGGCCGCGGCCGCCCGGCTGGCATCGCCTAGCGTGATGAGCGCATCGAGGCCAAGCTCGCGCGCGTAATTGCCCACCTCTTCATGCATGGCGGGGCCGTTGTCCCCGACTTCGCCCATGTCGCCCAGAACCAGGACACGCGTGCCGGCCATGCGGGCCAGCACATCGATGGCCGCGCGAACCGAGTCGGGGTTGGCATTGTAGGTGTCATCGATGAGCAACGTTCCGTCACTCAATTTCTTGTGCTGCATCCGGCCCGCGACCGGGCTGAAGCCGGCCAGCGCGCGCACGGCGGCATCCAGCGGCGCGCCGGCGGCGATGGCGCTGGCGATCGCCGCCAGCGCATTGCGCAGGTTGTGCACGCCGGGCACCGGCAGCGTCAAGTCGGCGCTGCCCATCGGGGTCACCACGCGGCAGCGCGTCGAATCGACGTCCGCCAGGATCTGCTCGGCATAGACGTCCAGACCGGGCTGCAGGCCAAAACGCAAGACCCGGCGTGGAGCGGCCAGCTTGTCCCAGATGGCCGAGTAAGCCTCGTCGCCCGGATAGACGGCCACGCCGTCCGCCGGCAGCGCCGAGATGGCGGCGCCGTTTTCCAGCGCGACCGCTTCCACGGAGTGCATGAATTCCTGGTGCTCGCGCTGGGCATTGGTCACCAACGCCACGCTGGGCGCCGCGATGGCAGCCAGTTGGGCGATTTCGCCCGGATGATTCATGCCGAGTTCGAACACGGCCGCGCGATGCTCCGGACGCAGGCGCAGCAGCGTCAGCGGCACGCCGATGTCGTTGTTCAGGTTGCCGGCCGTGGCCAGCCGACCTGTCTCGCCGCGCCAGACCGCCAGCATGGCCGAGATCATTTCCTTGGTGGTGGTTTTGCCGTTGCTGCCCGTCACAGCCACCACCGGCAGCGTGAAGCGGGCGCGCCAGGCCGCGCCGATGCGCGTCAGCGCCACGCGGGTATCGCCCAGCACCAGTTGCGGCAGGTTCGATTCCGGCACGGCGTGCGCCACCACCGCGGCGCAGGCGCCGCGTTCGGCGGCCTGGTCCAGGTAGTTGTGCGCGTCGAAGTTCTCGCCCACCAGCGCCACGAACAGCTCGCCAGCGCCGATGCGCCGCGTATCCGTGGAAACGCCCTTGACCAGCGGCAGCAGCAGCGCCAGCCGCGCCCATTCGCGATCGTCGAACGGCAGCTTCTCGCCGGCGATCTCCTGATAGGTTTCGTGGCCCTTGCCAGCCAGCAGCACCACGTCCTCGGGCGCGCTGGCCCAGATGGCCTGCATGATGGCGCGGGCGCGGTCGACCTGCACCTCGACCGCCGCCGACGCCGGAATGCCGGCCAGGATCTGCGCCACGATCGCTTCGGGCGACTCGCTGCGCGGGTTGTCGCTGGACACCACCACGTGGTCCGCGAGTTCGGCGGCGATGCGGCCCATCTCGGGGCGCTTGCCGGCGTCGCGGTCGCCGCCGCAACCGAACACGCACACCAGGCGGCCGGCGCGCGCCTGCGCCACCGGACGCAATGCCATCAACGCGCGCGCCAGCGAATCTGGGGTGTGGGAGTAATCCACCACCACCAGCGCGCCACGGCCCGAGTGGGCCTGCGTGCTGGCGGCAACCGGTTCCACGGTCTGCAGGCGGCCATCGACCGGATCGGTCGCGGCCAGTTCGCGCGCGATCTGCGCGAATGGCAGGCCCAGCTTGTACAGCACGCCCGCCACCAGCAGCAGGTTGGAAACATTGTGCGCCCCCAGCAGGCGCGTCACGATCTGGGCCTCGCCATGCGGCGACACCAGCGTGAAGATCTGGCCTTGCGCGGTGGCCTGCAGGTCGCGCGCGCGCATCGCGGCGGGAATCGCCGGGTCCGCGCTCAGGCTGTAGCCCATCACCGACAGGTCCGCCGGCAGCGAGGCGATCAGGCGGCGCCCGGCTTCATCGTCGGCGTTCACCACCGCCGCGCTCAGGCCCGGCCAGCGGAACAGGCTGGCCTTGGCCGCCTCGTAACGTTCCATCGTGCCGTGATAGTCGAGGTGATCGCGCGTCAGGTTGGTGTAGGCGGCCAGCGCCACCCGCACGCCATCCATGCGGCCCTGCTCGATGCCGATCGAAGACGCTTCCATCGCCACCGCCTTGGCGCCGGCGTCGCGCATGGCGGCCAGCAGGCGGTGCACGGTCAGCACGTCCGGGGTCGTGAGATGGCCGCCCAGCGTCTGCCCGTCGGGCAGCACGGCGCCCAAGGTGCCAATGGTGCCGCAGGGCTTGTCGTTGCGGCCCAGCGCGTGGGCGATCCATTGCACCGACGAAGTCTTGCCATTGGTGCCGGTCACGGCCACCACGGCCAGGGTCGACGACGGCCGGCCGTACCAGGTGTCGCCCAGCTCGCCCAGCAGGGCGCGCAAGCCGGTCACCGGCAGCATCGGCGTATCGCCGGCGGCGGCCGCGGCCTCGATGGCCTCGGTCGCGGGCGCCTCGAACAGCACTGCGCTGGCGCCCAGCGCCAACGCCTTCTCTATATATAGACGGCCGTCGCTGGACAGGCCCGGGCAGGCGACGAACACGTCGCCCGGCTCGATCTCGCGGGAGTCCAGCTTCAGGTGCGCGGTCAACGACACGCGCGAATGCAACCACGCCACGGCTTGTTCGACCGTGGCGGCGGGGGATGAGAGGAAGCCTTTGGCGCTCATCTGCCTGGCTCCTTGATACCAGCAACAATTGTCGATTCGAAGGGCGCGTCCGGCCGCACCCCCATCAGCCGCAGACTCCCGCCGACAATGTGGGAGAACACGGGCGCGGCGATCGCGCCGCCGTAATAACCACCGACCGTGGGCTCGTCGATCGAGACGGCCACCACGATCTTGGGATCGGACACCGGCGCAAAGCCCACATACGAACTGCGATACCGCTGCGTGCTGTACTTGCCGTCGACAATCTTGCGCGCGGTGCCGCTCTTGCCGGCCACACGGTAACCCTGGACCTGGGCGGCCTTGGTGCCGTCCGGCCCGGTGGCGGCCTCCAGCATCCCGCGCACCAGCGCGGTGGTCTTGGGCGTATAGATCTTGACGCTGGTCGGATCGCTGTCGCGCTTGACCAGGGTCAGCGACACCATGTCGCCATTGCGGGCGAACACGGTGTAGGCGCGCGCCACTTGCAGCAGCGACACCGACAGGCCATAGCCATAGGCCATGGTGGCCTTCTCGATCAGGCGCCAGCGGTCCCAGGGGCGCAGGCGGCCAGGGGCCGCGCCGGGGAATCCCACTTGAGGGGCCTGGCCCAGGCCCAGTTCGGTGAAGCGGTCCCACATCTCGCGCGATTCCAGCTTCTCGGAGATCATCGTCATGCCGATGTTGCTGGACTTGCGCAGCACGCCGGCCACGTCCAGCGTGCCGTTGCGGCTGACGTCGCTGATCGTGCTGCCTTGATACGTAAAGCGGCCGTTGCCGGTCTCGAACAGGGTCGAGGTGGTGATGCGGCCCAGGTCCAGCGCCAGCGCGGCGGTGAACGGCTTCATGATCGAGCCCGGCTCGAACGTGTCGGTAATGGCCTGGTTGCGCAGATTGGCGCCGTGGAAGGTCTCGCGCTTGTTCGGGTCGAACGTCGGCACGTTGGCCAGCGCCAGGATCTCGCCGGTATGGACGTCCACGACCACGGCGGTGGCGCCCTTGGCCTGGTGCTTGTCCATCGCGTCCTTCAGTTCCTTGAACACCAGGTACTGCAGGCGGGTGTCGATCGACAGCCGCAGGTCGCGGCCATCCACCGGCAGCGTCACGGCCTGCACGTCCTCGATGACGCGGCCCAGCCGGTCCTTGATGACGCGGCGGCTGCCCGGGCGTCCCGACAATTGCTGGTTGAAGGTCAGTTCGACGCCTTCCTGGCCCTGGTCCTCGACGCTGTTGAAACCCACCACGTGGGCCATCACGTCGCCGTCCGGGTAGTAGCGGCGGGTCTCGGGCTGCTGGTGCACGCCCGGCAGGCCGAGCTGCTTGATCTTGTCGGCCACGTCCATCGAGACCTGGCGCTTCAGGTAGACGAAGTTCTTGTCTTCCTCGACCCGGCGGCGCAAGTCGGCGATCGGCGTTTCCAGCAATTTGGCCAGCGAGTCCAGCTGGCTCGGGGTCGCCTGCTTCAGATCCTCGGGAATGGCCCAGATGGCGCGCGCCGGCACGCTGGAGGCCAGCACCGCGCCGTTGCGGTCCATGATCTTGCCGCGGGTGGCGGACAGCGTCAGGGTGCGCTCATAGCGACGCTCGCCTTGCTGCTGCAGGAATTCGGTGGACAACCCTTGCAGGAACAACGCGCGGCCGGCCAGCACGGTGAAACCGCCAAACAGCAGGATCAGCACAAGACGCGCGCGCCAGGTCGGCAGTTGCCCGCGCAGCACCGGATTGTCGAAGAACGGAACGCGCTTCATTGGGCACCTCCGCTGGCCGGCACCGGCGCCTGATTCAGATAGAGCGTGCGGTCAGGCACGATGGGAATCATCTTCAGGCTGTCGCGCGCGATCACGTCAACCCGGGCGTTGCGCGCCAGCTCGGCGCGCTCCAACTGCAGACGCCGCCAGTTGGTTTCCAGGTCGCGCTCCTGCGCCTGATCGCGGCCCAGCTCGACGAAGAGCTGGCGCGACTGATACCGGCTGGTGACCAGGGAAATGGCCGACAGCATCAGCAAAGCCGCAACGATCAGGTTGACGCGACCCATCAGCGGCGCCCTCCCTTGCCGCCGCGACGAGGCGGCGGAGCCAGATCGCTGCCCGGCAGCGACCCGATTTTCACGAACGCCATGCCGCCCTCGGCGGGCAGGGGCGTGGCGGTGCGTTCGGCGACGCGCAGCACGGCCGAACGGGCGCGGGCGTTGGCCGAGACCTCATCGTCTTCGGCCAGCACGCGTCCCAGCGAACGCAACACCGGCTGGGGCATTTCGCTTTCGCGCAGGGGCAGGCGCGCATGCGCGGCTGCCGGACGAGCCGCCGCCGCGATGCACTGCTTGACCATACGGTCTTCAAGCGAATGAAAGCTGATCACCGCCAACCTCCCCCCCGGGGCAAGCAGGTCTAGAGCTGACGCGAGGGTGCGCGCGAGCTCTTCGAGTTCCCGATTGATGTAAATCCGTAGAGCTTGAAAGGTGCGTGTGGCCGGATGCTGCCCCTTTTCGCGCGTGCGGACGGCGCTGGCGACGCACTCGGCAAGCTCGAGCGTGGTGCGCAGCGGCCTTGTTGCGCGGCGAGCAGCAATCGCCTTTGCAACCTGAAAAGCAAACCGTTCTTCGCCATAATCCGCTATGACCTCCCGCATCTCATCCACACTGGCTTGCGCCAGCCAATCCGCCACCGTGGGTCCACGAGTGGTGTCCATCCGCATGTCGAGCGGGCCGTCCCGCATGAACGAGAAACCGCGCTCGGCATCGTCGATCTGAGGCGACGACACCCCCAGATCCAGCATCACGCCATCGACCTTGTCGATGCCGAGCTGCCGCAACTCTTCGGCCATGGTGGCAAAGCCCCCATGCACCACCGTCACCCGGGAATCCGCCGCCGCCAACGCATTGGCCACCGCGATCGCCTCGGGATCCTTGTCGAACACCACCAGGCGGGCCGCCGGACCGAGGCGGCCGAGCAGCTCGCGGCTGTGGCCACCGCGCCCAAAGGTGCCGTCCACGAAGACACCCCGTTCCGCTCGCGTAGCCGCGGCCGGCTCGTCCTGGGCGTGCGACCGTGCCGCGCCCTTGCCGCCGAAATCGGCCAGCAACAGCGCGTCCACCGTCGGCTCCAGCAGGACGGGCCGATGTTCGAATTCCATAACTCTTTCAGAACGAAAACTGATTCAACACATCCGGCATACCCTTGGCCAGGTCCTCAGCCTCGCGGCTGGCCAGGGTAGCGGCATCCCACAGCTCGAAGTGGGCGCCCAGACCGAGCAGCATCACATCGCGCGTCATACCGGAAGCGTTGCGCAGTTCAGGCGCGATCAGGACGCGGCCGGAGCCGTCCAGTTCCACGTCCTGAGCGTTGCCCAGCAACAGCCGCTGCAACGCGCGCGCCGTCATGGGAAAGGCGGCAATCTGCTCGCGCTTCTTTTCCCACTCGGGCCGCGGGTACACCAGCAGGCAGCCGTCTGGGTGGCGGGTCAGGGTCAGGCGGCCTTCGGCCTGCGCCATCAGCGCGTCACGATGCCGGGTCGGAATCGAGATCCGTCCCTTGGCATCCAGCGTGAGCGCGCTGCTTCCCTGAAACACCACTTTTACCCCACTTAATTGCACAATTTCCTACTATTTCCCACTCTACGGTATGGCAATGGGGCGGTCAAGCGCGCGGTTGCAATTTTTTCAATCACAACAAGGACTTAGAGCAACTTGTAAATACGCAAAAAGAAAAACCTCCCAATAAATCAGGAGGTTGCGTCACTATCTAAAAGTGCTTCTTAAGAAGTGGCGGCTAACAATGCCTTTGCATTGTTTTACCCGGCCCGCTTGCCGAAGACTGGCGGGCGTTGCGCGCCAGGTGGCGGATATCGCGGCGAGAAAAAAGCGCCGCGGCGCCACGCGTCGATCGGAAATCCAATGCAAGACGGGTCTATAGGCCGGATTCTGTACACCAGGTTTCCCTGGCGGACGATCATTCCTCTGCGCGGATCATTGCTGAGCCGCTGTAGCCATCTACCCGCATGCTCGGACGGAGCCGCCCTTCGCGACCCGAAAGCCGCACGCATGCCTATTTGATGTTGCTCCGGGTAGAGGTTGCCGCGTTTCACCCTGCGATGCCGCCGGCCGTTGCCGACCGGCGCGATACGGAGATGGCCGTATCGGTGCGCGACTGGCGCGCCCGCCCCGCAGACTCGTCTCTGTGGCCCTGTTCCTCGACCGCGTCCGAAGACGCGACCGGACGGCCGTTAGCCGCTACCCTGCCCTGTGGAGTCCGGACCTTCCTCGATGGACTCGCATCCACCGCGATCGCCCGACCCGCCTTGCGGTGCGTATTCTAGTACAGGTCGCCGCTCCGTCCCCGAACAGCGGCGCGGGTTCCTGCGACAATACCGGTCTGATCCGCTTATCCGCCGCAAGAACGACCCGACCCACATGGCCCTCGCAACGCTCATCACCCTGACCGACATCCAGCTGGCCTATGGCCACCACCCGCTGCTGGACCACGCCGACTTCGCCATTCAGGCCGGCGAGCGCATCGGCCTCATCGGCCGCAACGGCGCCGGCAAGTCCTCGCTGCTGCGGCTGCTGGACGGCCGCACCGTGCCGGACGATGGCGACATCGCCCGCAGCTCGGGCCTGCGCGTGGCCACGGTCGAACAGGAACCGGAACTGGACGAGAACGCCACCGTGTTCGACGTGGTCTGCAATGTCGACGGCGACCATGAAGACTGGCAGCGCCCCTCGCGCGTGCGCGCCGTGCTGGAAAAGCTCGGCCTGCCTGCGGACGTCCAGATCGCCGGCCTGTCGGGCGGCACCCGCAAGCGCGTCGCGCTGGCCCGCGCGCTGGTCGAAGAACCCGATCTGCTGCTGCTGGACGAACCCACCAACCACCTCGACTTCGACGGCATCGCCTGGCTCGAAGAAATGCTGCGCACCTGGAAGGGCGCCGCCGTCATCATCACCCACGACCGCCGCTTCCTGGATTCCGTGGCCACCCGCATCGTCGAGCTGGACCGCGGCCGGCTGCTCAGCTTCCCCGGCAACTTCTCGCAATGGCAGGAGCGCAAGGCCCAGTGGCTGGAGTCCGAACGCCTCGAACAGGCCCGCTTCGACAAGCTGCTGGCCCAGGAGGAAGTCTGGATCCGCAAGGGTGTGGAGGCACGCCGTACCCGCAATGAAGGCCGCGTGCGCCGCCTGGAACGCCTGCGCGTCGAACGCGCCGAGCGTCGCGAACGGGTCGGCGACGTGTCGCTGGCGCTGGCCGAGGGCCAGCGCTCGGGCAAGCTCGTGGCCGAACTCGACCATGTCGGCAAACGCTTCGGCGACAAGATCGTGGTGGACGACTACTCCACCACCATCCTGCGCGGCGACCGCATCGGCATCATCGGCCCCAATGGCGCCGGCAAGACCACGCTGCTAAAGCTGATCCTGGGCGAGATGCAGCCGGACAGCGGCACGACCCGCCTGGGCACCAACGTGTCGGTGGCCTACTTCGACCAGATGCGCGCCCAGCTCGACGAGAACGCGACGCTGGTCGACATCATCAGTCCGGGCAGCGAGTGGGTCGAGATCGGCGGCACCCGCAAGCACGTCATGAGCTATCTCGGCGACTTCCTGTTCTCGCCCGCCCGCGCCGGTTCGCCGGTGCGCAGCCTGTCGGGCGGCGAACGCGCCCGTCTGCTGCTGGCGCGCCTGTTCGCGCGTCCGGCCAACGTGCTGGTGCTGGACGAACCGACCAACGACCTCGATATCGAAACGCTGGAACTGCTTGAAGAACTGCTGCAGGAATACTCGGGCACCGTGCTGCTGGTCAGCCACGACCGGGCCTTCCTGAACAACGTCGTCACGCAGACCATCGCCTACGAAGGCAACGGCCACTGGCGCGACTACGTCGGTGGCTATGACGAATGGGTAGCCCAGCGCCCCGCCCCGGCGCCGGTCGCCGCGGCGCAGGAAGACGCAGCCAAGGCGGCGCGCGCGGCCGACGAAGCCGCGGCCCGCGCCAAGGCCGCCAAGCCCAAGCCGGCCCGCGCCGCCAAGATGAATTCGTGGGAGCTTCGCGAACTCGAAGGCCTGCCCGAAGCCATCGCCGCGCTCGAAGCGCAACAAGCCGAACTGGCCGGCAAGCTCGCCGACGGCAGCCTTTACCGCGATGCGCCCGCCGAAGTCGAACGCATCAACAGCGAGCTGTCCAAGCTGGAAAGCGAACTCGAGGAAAAGTTCGCGCGCTGGGAATTGCTCGAGGCGCGCCGCGAAAGCGCCCTCTGATCCAGTCCCGTTACCGCAGCGCCCGCGGCGCTTTCCGCACCGCCCTCTATATATAGTCGGAGGGCGGTCGCCGCGCTCAGACCGACGCGCGCCAGGCCAGCGTCTCGCCAGCGGCCAGCGGGACCAGCGCGGTGTTGCCGAACGGCACCTCGTCCGGAATCTGGAAGCTTTCGCGCACCAGCGTCAGCTTGCCAGTGTTGCGCGGCAGCCCATAGAAATCAGGGCCGTGGAAGCTGGCGAATCCTTCCAGCTTATCCAGCTTGCCGACCGCATCGAACGCGGTCGCGTACAGTTCCATCGCATGCAGCGCGGTATAGCAACCGGCACAGCCGCAGGCATGCTCCTTCAGGCCGCGCGCATGCGGCGCGCTGTCGGTGCCCAGGAAGAAACGCGGGCTGCCGCTGGTCGCGGCCTCCACAAGCGCCAAGCGGTGCGTCTCGCGCTTCAGGATCGGCAGGCAGTACCAATGCGGCCGCACACCGCCCTGGAAAATCGCATTGCGGTTGTACAGCATATGCTGCGGCGTGATCGTGGCCGCGATAGGACCCTCGGCATCGCGCACGTATTCGGCGCCTTCCTTGGTGGTGATGTGCTCGAACACCACCTTCAAGGCCGGAAACGCGCGGCGCAGCGGCTTCATCACGCGCTCCACGAAGATCGCCTCGCGGTCGAACACGTCGATCGACGGATCCGTCACTTCGCCATGCACCAACAGCGGCATGCCGCACTTTTCCAGCGCTTCCAGCGCCTTGGCGCACTTGCCCAGCAAGTCGGTCACGCCGGCGTCGGAATTGGTGGTCGCGCCCGCGGGATACAGCTTGACCGCGTAGACCTGGCCCGACTCGTGCGCGCGGAAGATCTCCTCGGCCGAGGTATTGTCAGTCAGGTACAGCGTCATCAGCGGCGTGAAGGCGCCCGCATCGCCGCCCGCCTTGGTCAACGCCGCCAGGATGCGGCCGCGATAGGCCAGCGCCTGCTCGGTGGTGGTTACCGGCGGCTTCAGGTTGGGCATGATGATGGCGCGGGCGAACTGCCGCGCCGTATCCGCAACCACCGCTTCCAGCGCCGCGCCGTCGCGCAGATGCAGGTGCCAGTCGTCGGGGCGGGTGATGATCAGTTGATTGGTGTTTTGCGTGGACATGTAGAGGCTTCTTAATCTGCCAGGGGCATGCCCCGTTCGGCCAGCGCGCAGAACATCGCGCTGCCCAGGGGAATGACGGCATCGTTGAAATCGAAATGCGAGTTGTGCAGCACGCAGCCGGATTCGGCGCCGCCCTGCCCCAGGCGGAAGTAGGCGCCGGGCTTGCTCTGCAGCATGAAGGAGAAATCCTCCGACCCCATCGACGGTACCAGATCGCGCACCACGTTTTCCTTGCCGATCATCTCGGTGGCGATGTCGGCGACCAGGTTGGCATGCTGTGGCGTGTTCAGGGTCGCGGGATAGATGCGTTCGTAAGTCAGTTCGGCCGTGCCGCCGAAGGCGCCGGCGATCGCCGTCACCAGCTCGCGCATGCGCGTCTCGACCATCTCCTGCACCGACTTGCGGAATGTGCGCACCGTGCCCACCAGCCGCGCCTCGCGCGGGATCACGCTCATCGCGCCAGGGTGGCCCGCCTGCAGGGACCCGATCGACACCACCGCGGAATCCAGCGGATTGACGTTGCGCGACACGATGGTCTGCAATGCCGTGATGACCTGGCCGGCGATCGTGACCGGGTCAATCGTCTGATAAGGATGCGCGCCGTGGCCGCCACGGCCTGTGATCAGGATCTCGAAGCGGTCTGCCGCGGCCATCATCGGCCCCGGATTGATGCCGATGGTGCCGGGCCTCAAGCCCGGCCAGTTGTGCAAGGCATAGATGGCATCGCACGGAAAGGTATCGAATAACCCGTCCTCCATCATGGCCTTGGCGCCACCGCGTCCTTCCTCGGCCGGCTGGAAGATGAGCACGGCCGTGCCATCGAAATTGCGCGTCTGCGCCAGATACTTCGCCGCCCCGATCAGCACAGCAGTATGGCCGTCGTGGCCGCAACCGTGCATAAGGCCCGGCTTGGTCGACTTGTGCCCGAATTCGTTGTCCTCCGTCATCGGCAGCGCATCCATGTCGGCACGCAGGCCGATCATGCGGCCGCTGTCGCAGCGTTTGCCGCGGATGACGCCCACCACGCCGGTCTTGCCAATTCCGCGATGCACCTCGATTCCAAGCGCCTCAAGCGCACCTGCGACGATCCCGGACGTCCGGACCTCTTCGAAGCCAAGCTCGGGATGGGCATGCAAGTCGCGCCGCAGCGCCGTCAATTCGTCATGGAACAGGCGAATTGATTCCAAAGGAGAACGTGCGTACATAGGAGGTTACAGAATGACGTGAGAGGGGGGACAGTGGGGATATTTTAGTTGCTACAGAGGATAAATGCCTTTGTCTTTACGGGAGAGACACGTTATGCTCCGGCCGCAGGACAATTTTTCCAACAGCCAGAGAAGGAGCGCCGCATTATGGCCACAACCTCCAAACCCGCGACCGCGCGCAAGCCGAACGCTGCATTCATGAAGCCCCTGACTCCCAGCGCCGAACTGGCCGCTGTGATCGGTTCGGAAGCCGTGCCGCGCACCGAGGTCACCAAGAAGATCTGGGAATACATCAAGAAGCACAACCTGCAAGATGCGAGCAACAAGCGCAACATCAACGCCGATGCCAAGCTGCGCCCGATCTTTGGCAAGGATCAGGTCACGATGTTCGAACTGACCAAACTGGTCAACGCACATCTGAAGTAAGCAGGCAAAGGGCGTACCCTGTACGTCCCTGCCTCGATACTGTCGCGACGCCCTGGCTAGAACGCCGGGCGGACCCGACTTCCGAAGATCCCCGCCGCCACAGGCTTTGCGCCTTGTCCAGCCAGTCCCATACCCGCGATGGGCACGGCCTTCCTCCCCACCTCATCCATCTTGCATGCGAACGCTGTCGCGTCGAATCGCGTGGGCAACATCATTGCGGTCTCGATCGAGATGCATGAGCACCCTCACGCTGTCGTGGCAGCCGCGCGTACGGGTCGGCGTCCTGAACGCAATGCTGCTCAGCAAAGGTCCGCGATCTCTCATGGCTCGCCATGCTCGGCACGCGACGATCTGCGCTTCATCGAGCAAGCAGGCGCGAAACGTCAAGGCCGTCGATCGCTGTGGGGCCATACGCGAAGATACCTGCGAGTAGATATATGGTCGTGGGGCCGCGCCCTATCGAACAGGCGAAGCAACTCGCCAGCGCGCTGGTCATCGGCCGCAACATCAAGCTCGGCATTGCTGAACTGCGGCCCTTGCGCCAGGTCCAGCAACACCTGCGCCATACGCACCAACGCCGCCAAGCCGCGCGGTTCATCGTGCAGCAACATGACGCTCGCCACTACCTCCAAAAGGCCCCTCGCGGCGTTCGCGCCTTACCCTGTGATGGCCGCGAGACAGTCAATGGCGAGCGATCGCCCATCCAGATAGTTCTGCCGCCAGCGCGTCAACGCCACGGCGTGGTCCCGAACGAAAAAAAGCCGGCGTCAGCCGGCTTTTTAGTGCGAGCGCCCGGAATCAGGCGTAGGAGGTCGGCGCAGCGCCTTCCAGCAGGGCCAGCCAGCCCTTGATCAGGCGATACAAGCCCCACACTACCGTCGCGACTACACCGATCCAGCCAATGTAGATGATCAGCGCCAGGCTGCTGATGGCCAGCCAGAGCAACGCCCACCAGAACGTGCGCAACAGCCAGTCGAAATGGGTGGCATAAACGGTGCCGGCGACGTCCGAGCGCTTCAGGTACATCAGCACGACAGCCGCCAGGGTGGCGATGCCCAGGAAACCACTGGTCAGAAAGCCCAGGGCGAACAAACCATAGGCGACATGGGTCAGCGTGCGCAGGTCTAATGCCGTACCGGGCGCGGGGGTCTGGGTATCACTCACGATTACGCTCCAACAATTGACTCGGTCAATCTTACCGCACAAAGCCAGCCGCCCCACGAGCGTTGTTATTTGGGCACATTCAATGCTGGCGCGGGTTGCAGGCTCGCTGCGGGGGCTTATCGCAAGCGATTTTCAGGAGTCGAAACCACAACGATCAATGACAGGATCGCCCTGGGATTCCGTCGCGGGCGCTATGTAGAAAACAAAAACCCCCGTGCGGCGCAAGCCGCATGGGGGTTTCTTTTGGGAGTGTCTTTTCAGGGTGTGGCGCGCCCCAAAAGACAAAACCCCACAGGCGTAGCCTGCGGGGTTTTGAGCAATAAAAGCCTGACGATGACCTACTTTCACAGACGTCCGTCCACTATCATCGGCGCAAAGGCGTTTCACTGTCCTGTTCGGGATGGGAAGGAGTGGTACCACCTTGCTATGGTCGTCAGGCGTAACGGGTTGAGAGATTGTCTTTGAGGACAACCGCTCCAATCTTGGAAGAAGCGCAACGTGTGGCGATCAGAGTATGACTCGATGATCAACGCACAGTGGGTGTAATTGGTGTTGGCTGGCTGCTGACGGGGCAGCCAGATTTTGTATTGAACGACACTTGGAACGCTATACCACCAGGTCATAACCATCAGTGTTATAGGATCAAGCCTCACGAGCAATTAGTATCGGTTAGCTTAACGCATTACTGCGCTTCCACACCCGACCTATCAACGTCCTGGTCTCGAACGACTCTTCAGGGGGATCAAGTCCCCGGGATACCTAATCTTCAGACGAGTTTCCCGCTTAGATGCCTTCAGCGGTTATCTCTTCCGTACTTAGCTACCCGGCAATGCCATTGGCATGACAACCGGTACACCAGAGGTACGTCCACTCCGGTCCTCTCGTACTAGGAGCAGGCTCCGTCAAGTATCCAACGCCCACGGCAGATAGGGACCAAACTGTCTCACGACGTTTTAAACCCAGCTCACGTACCTCTTTAAATGGCGAACAGCCATACCCTTGGGACCGGCTACAGCCCCAGGATGAGATGAGCCGACATCGAGGTGCCAAACACCGCCGTCGATATGAACTCTTGGGCGGTATCAGCCTGTTATCCCCAGAGTACCTTTTATCCGTTGAGCGATGGCCCTTCCATTCAGAACCACCGGATCACTATGTCCTGCTTTCGCACCTGTTCGACTTGTCAGTCTCACAGTCAAGCACGCTTATGCCATTGCACTATCAGCACGATTTCCGACCGTACCTAGCGTACCTTCGAACTCCTCCGTTACACTTTGGGAGGAGACCGCCCCAGTCAAACTGCCCACCATGCACTGTCCCCGATCCGGATAACGGACCAAGGTTAGAACCGCAAACAAACCAGGGTGGTATTTCAAGGATGGCTCCACGTGATCTAGCGACCACGCTTCAAAGCCTCCCACCTATCCTACACAGGCCGGTTCACAGTCCAATGCAAAGCTACAGTAAAGGTTCATGGGGTCTTTCCGTCTAGCCGCGGGTAGATTGCATCATCACAAACACTTCAACTTCGCTGAGTCTCAGGAGGAGACAGTGTGGCCATCGTTACGCCATTCGTGCAGGTCGGAACTTACCCGACAAGGAATTTCGCTACCTTAGGACCGTTATAGTTACGGCCGCCGTTTACCGGGGCTTCGATCAAGAGCTTGCACCCCATCACTTAACCTTCCGGCACCGGGCAGGCGTCACACCCTATACGTCGACTTTCGTCTTTGCAGAGTGCTGTGTTTTTAATAAACAGTCGCAGCCACCGATTCTCTGCGACCCCATCATGCTAAGCGCGCAGGCGCTTCACACTACCGGGGTATACCTTCTCCCGAAGTTACGGTATCAATTTGCCGAGTTCCTTCTCCTGAGTTCTCTCAAGCGCCTTGGAATATTCATCCCGTCCACCTGTGTCGGTTTGCGGTACGGTCTCGTACAGCTGAAGCTTAGAGGCTTTTCTTGGAACCACTTCCAATCACTTCGCAAGCAATGCTCGCTCGTGCCGTACCCTTGATTTACGCGCCCGGATTTGCCTAAGCGCCATCTTCGATACGTCAACAGGGACATCCAACACCCTGATGATCTTCCGCGATCCGTCCCCCCATCGCACTGTACGATGGTGCTGGAATATTAACCAGCTTCCCATCAGCTACGCATCTCTGCCTCGCCTTAGGGGCCGACTCACCCTGCGCCGATGAACGTTGCGCAGGAAACCTTGGACTTACGGCGAGGGGGCTTTTCACCCCCTTTATCGCTACTCATGTCAGCATTCGCACTTCTGATACCTCCAGCAGCCTTTACAAGCCACCTTCGCAGGCTTACAGAACGCTCTCCTACCGCGTGCACAAAGTGCACACCCGCAGCTTCGGTTTATCGCTTAGCCCCGTTACATCTTCCGCGCAGGACGACTCGATCAGTGAGCTATTACGCTTTCTTTAAAGGATGGCTGCTTCTAAGCCAACCTCCTGACTGTCTATGCCTTCCCACTTCGTTTCCCACTTAGCGATAATTTGGGACCTTAGCTGGCGGTCTGGGTTGTTTCCCTCTTGAGTCCGGACGTTAGCACCCGGTGCTCTGTCTCCCAAGCTGTACTTGCGGGTATTCGGAGTTTGCCATAGTTTGGTAAGTCGCCATGACCCCCTAGCTATAACAGTGCTCTACCCCCCGCAGTAATACTTGAGGCACTACCTAAATAGTTTTCGGAGAGAACCAGCTATTTCCAGATTTGTTTAGCCTTTCACCCCTATCCACAGCTCATCCCCTAATTTTTCAACATTAGTGGGTTCGGTCCTCCAGCACGTGTTACCGTGCCTTCAACCTGGCCATGGATAGATCATCTGGTTTCGGGTCTACACCCAGCGACTGAATCGCCCTATTCGGACTCGCTTTCGCTACGGCTTCCCTATTCGGTTAACCTTGCCACTGAATGTAAGTCGCTGACCCATTATACAAAAGGTACGCAGTCACCCCACAAGGAGGCTCCTACTGTTTGTATGCATACGGTTTCAGGATCTATTTCACTCCCCTTCCGGGGTTCTTTTCGCCTTTCCCTCACGGTACTGGTTCACTATCGGTCGATCACGAGTATTTAGCCTTGGAGGATGGTCCCCCCATCTTCAAACAGGATTTCACGTGTCCCGCCCTACTTTTCTCACGCTTAGTTCCACACACAAAATTTCGTCTACAGGGCTATCACCTGCTACGGCCGGACTTTCCATTCCGTTCGACTATCTTGCATGCTAAAACGTGAAGGCTCTTCCGATTTCGCTCGCCACTACTTTCGGAATCTCGGTTGATTTCTTTTCCTCGAGCTACTGAGATGTTTCAGTTCACCCGGTTCGCTTCCACTGACCTATGTATTCAGTCAGGGATACTCCTTGCGGAGTGGGTTTCCCCATTCGGATATCTGCGGATCAAAGCTTGTTTGCCAGCTCCCCGCAGCTTTTCGCAGGCTACTACGTCCTTCATCGCCTGTGATCGCCAAGGCATCCACCATATGCACTTAGTCGCTTGATCCTATAACGCTGTAGGCTATAGGACCTGAGTATTAGCGTTTGTGCCGTTCATAAGTTTCAAAGCAGTCTGAGGTTATTCACCCCAGTCTTGAGAACTTGGAACAAAATTAATGCAATCACAACCCGTACCCATCTTCATCAGCAAGCTGATTACTCGATGAGCACATTTCGTTGTGCTTCTTCCAGATTGTTAAAGAACGAATATAGCTGTTGAGTAAAACCCAACTCATAAGACCGGGCAGATATTATCCGCACGACGCTATGAGTTAGCCTCTACATCCCACCAGGCGCAGGTCTTGGTGGAGGTGAACGGGATCGAACCGATGACATCCTGCTTGCAAAGCAGGCGCTCTCCCAGCTGAGCTACACCCCCATATCCACGGCATCTCTACCTGCGAATACTTGGTGGGTCTGGTTGGATTCGAACCAACGACCCCCGCCTTATCAAGACGGTGCTCTAACCGACTGAGCTACAGACCCAAAACCTTCCCGGATCAGTAGTCAGAAGTCATGGACACAGGGAGGAGTCCCTCTACCCAAGCCCACAACCGATCCCAGCTATATCAAACAACCGATAAGAGTGGACGCTTAACACGAGCACTAAGCTCTGAAAGGAGGTGATCCAGCCGCACCTTCCGATACGGCTACCTTGTTACGACTTCACCCCAGTCATGAATCCTACCGTGGTAATCGCCCCCCTTGCGGTTAGGCTAACTACTTCTGGTAAAACCCACTCCCATGGTGTGACGGGCGGTGTGTACAAGACCCGGGAACGTATTCACCGCGACATGCTGATCCGCGATTACTAGCGATTCCGACTTCACGCAGTCGAGTTGCAGACTGCGATCCGGACTACGATCGGGTTTCTGGGATTGGCTCCCCCTCGCGGGTTGGCGACCCTCTGTCCCGACCATTGTATGACGTGTGAAGCCCTACCCATAAGGGCCATGAGGACTTGACGTCATCCCCACCTTCCTCCGGTTTGTCACCGGCAGTCTCATTAGAGTGCCCTTTCGTAGCAACTAATGACAAGGGTTGCGCTCGTTGCGGGACTTAACCCAACATCTCACGACACGAGCTGACGACAGCCATGCAGCACCTGTGTTCCGGTTCTCTTGCGAGCACTGCCAAATCTCTTCGGCATTCCAGACATGTCAAGGGTAGGTAAGGTTTTTCGCGTTGCATCGAATTAATCCACATCATCCACCGCTTGTGCGGGTCCCCGTCAATTCCTTTGAGTTTTAATCTTGCGACCGTACTCCCCAGGCGGTCAACTTCACGCGTTAGCTGCGCTACCAAGGCCCGAAGGCCCCAACAGCTAGTTGACATCGTTTAGGGCGTGGACTACCAGGGTATCTAATCCTGTTTGCTCCCCACGCTTTCGTGCATGAGCGTCAGTGTTATCCCAGGAGGCTGCCTTCGCCATCGGTGTTCCTCCGCATATCTACGCATTTCACTGCTACACGCGGAATTCCACCTCCCTCTGACACACTCTAGCCCGGTAGTTAAAAATGCAGTTCCAAAGTTAAGCTCTGGGATTTCACATCTTTCTTTCCGAACCGCCTGCGCACGCTTTACGCCCAGTAATTCCGATTAACGCTTGCACCCTACGTATTACCGCGGCTGCTGGCACGTAGTTAGCCGGTGCTTATTCTGCAGGTACCGTCAGTTTCGCGGGGTATTAACCCACGACGTTTCTTTCCTGCCAAAAGTGCTTTACAACCCGAAGGCCTTCATCGCACACGCGGGATGGCTGGATCAGGGTTTCCCCCATTGTCCAAAATTCCCCACTGCTGCCTCCCGTAGGAGTCTGGGCCGTGTCTCAGTCCCAGTGTGGCTGGTCGTCCTCTCAAACCAGCTACGGATCGTCGCCTTGGTGAGCCGTTACCCCACCAACTAGCTAATCCGATATCGGCCGCTCCAATAGTGCAAGGTCTTGCGATCCCCTGCTTTCCCCCGTAGGGCGTATGCGGTATTAGCTACGCTTTCGCGTAGTTATCCCCCGCTACTGGGCACGTTCCGATACATTACTCACCCGTTCGCCACTCGCCACCAGACCGAAGTCCGTGCTGCCGTTCGACTTGCATGTGTAAGGCATCCCGCTAGCGTTCAATCTGAGCCAGGATCAAACTCTTCAGTTTAATCTCTGTATTTGTTTCGTATTTCTTAGTTCCGAAGAACCGAGTCATACGTCGCTACTCAAAGGAAGTGAGGTATGTGCTTAGACTTGACATCTAAGGTACTTCACTTCTAGTGAGCACTTGATTTCATTGTGCTTGTGACGGGTTTTAAAACCAGTCACTATGCACTCGCATCAAGCGCCCACACTTATCGGCTGTTTAATTGTTAAAGAGCGGTACTGCCAAATTCTGTACTACTTACTGCATCTTCTGCTTTCTTCGGCGATTTCGCTTTCGCGTCGATCGCCGTGTCAGCAGCAGAGAAACGAGATTATGAAGAAGTTTTTATCGTTTGTCAAGTCAGCGTTGCTTGCTTCACTTCGCTGCCTTGCCTACGACCTCTTCAGGTCTCACCAGGTTCGCACCCGGCTTTCTCTTTAGCAGCTATCGAAATATCAGGGTTAACCCTAATTTTTCGGTAACTGCCAAGCCTGAAACTATAACACAACTTTTGCAGATTATGCAACCGGCTTTTGCCTAATTTGCATCCTATCTTGCAACCCCGCCGTTCTGTGAATCGCTTCACTTTGCAGCAGCCCCGGATCGCTCCAGAGGTTGGTTACCGCCCAGTCGGCTTGCAACGCTGCTCAGACCACCCTATCGGGTAAACCCTGATTCGCCGTCACCAGCCAAGCCCAAGACTATAGCACAATTTTTGCAGATCGTGCAACTGGCTTCTGCCTGATTTGCACCGACTTACGCAAAATTCGCTGACCGCCGGTTCGAGAGAATCATCGCTGACTCACCGCCTTGCTGCCCTGCGGCAGATTCGTCGCCGTGGCGTCAAATCCGTTGCACTTGCCTGGCTTCGCGGCTCACAAAACTGCGTGAACTGCGAAGGAGCGAGACTATAGCACAGAATTTTGGCTTGTCACGCCGGCATGACACTCGTTTTGCAGAAAGATGATGATTTCCGGGGACGCACCCCGCATTTGCCATGGGAAAGCCATCCGTTCTGCGCCATCTGCTCTACATGGAATGCGTATCACCAGGCCCGAGCCCTGCGCGAAGCACCCCGCGGCTGACGGCACCCCTGTAGCGCGCCGAGATGGATATACATCTCCACTCTATATAGAGGCGTCTCGGTTCTCCATAGGGCCATATCCGTTTTCGCCCCTACGCCCAGGTGCAGTGGACCTGGCCGAGGGTTTCGCCTGATCGCGGCCTATATAAGGAGGCGCCGTGGGCGGGGAACATCCGCCCACGGCCACGCGCTCTGGTCTCTCTATATATAGACATCCTATATGGAGGGGCCGATATAGAAGGCCTGATAGACACGAACGGACGCATCCCGCTCCGCTACAGCCGCAACTCTGTCGTTTCCTTGATCTGCTGCAGCGCGAAGAACGAGCGCATGTCGACCACCGCCGGATGGCGCATCAGGGTGTCCATGGCGAACTTGGAGAAGTGCGCGAGGTCCGCGACCTGGATGCGCAGCAGGTAGTCCATGTCGCCGGACATGGCGTAGCACTCGACCACTTCCGGCCAGAGCTGAACGTCGCGGGCGAAATCGCTCATGGGTGCGTGGCTGGAGCCGCTGTGCTTGTTCAGGCGGATGTTGACGTAGGCCAGCAGGCCCAGTCCGACCTTCTCGGCGTCGATCAGCGCCACGTACTTCTTGATGAAGCCCTTCTCTTCCAGCCGCCGCACCCGCCGCAGGCAGGGACTTGGGGACAGCGAGACGCGATCAGCCAGCTCCTGGTTGCTCAGGCGGCCATCCCGTTGCAATTCGGCCAGGATCCTTATATCTGTCCTATCCAGCTCCATGTCAGACATTTTCAGCCCCATATTTTTTATCCTGGGCAATATTATTGCTCAACCTTGCCCCTTTCGCGACATGTTTGCAATTGTCTGCCTGCCTTTCCTCCCTACAATCTTCATCCTAGACTTGAACGACAAGTCGCCTCTATAACGACTCAAGGGAGCAGACTCATGAGCAGCGCTTTCCAACCCTGGGACAACCCGATGGGCACCGCCGGGTTCGAATTCATCGAATATGCCGCGCCGGACCCCGCCGCGCTGCGCAAGGTGTTCGAACTGCTGGGCTTCAAGGCAATCGCCAAGCACCGCCACAAGGACGTGACGCTGTACCGCCAGGGCGGCGTGAATTTCCTGATCAACGCCGAACCCGATTCCTTCGCGCAGCGCTTCGCCCGCCTGCACGGCCCGTCGATCTGTGCGATCGGCTTTCGCGTGCAGGACGCGGCCGCGGCGTACAAGCGCGCGCTGGAACTGGGCGCGTGGGGTTTCGACTCGCACAGCGGTCCGATGGAACTGAACATTCCCGCCATCAAGGGCATCGGCGATTCGCTGATCTACCTGGTGGACCGCTGGAATGGCAAGGAAGGCCATGGCGGCATCGGCGACATCAGCATCTATGACGTCGACTTCGTGCCGGTGGATCCGCAGAACGCGCAGGCCGACCTGAACCACCGCGGCGCCGGGCTGACGCTGGTGGACCACCTGACGCACAACGTGCACAAGGGCCGCATGGCCGAGTGGTCGGAGTTCTACGAGCGCCTGTTCAACTTCCGCGAGGTGCGCTACTTCGACATCGAGGGCAAGGTGACGGGCGTGAAGTCCAAGGCCATGACCTCGCCGTGCGGCAACATCCGCATTCCCATCAACGAGGAAGGCACCGAGGAGAAAGGCCAGATCCAGGAATACCTGGACCTGTACCGCGGCGAAGGCATCCAGCACATCGCCATGGCCACCGAGGACATCTACGGCACGATCGAGGCGCTGCGCGCCAACGGCGTGGTGTTCCTGGATACGCCGGAAACCTACTACGAGCTGCTGGATCGCCGCCTGCCCAACCATGGCGAGGACGTGGCGCGCCTGCAGAAGAACCGCATCCTGCTGGATGGCGCCCCCGACGGCGGCCTGCTGCTGCAGATCTTCACCGAGAACCAGATCGGCCCGATCTTCTTCGAGATCATCCAGCGCAAGGGCAACGACGGTTTCGGCGAAGGCAATTTCAAGGCGCTGTTCGAGTCCATCGAGCTGGACCAGATGCGCCGCGGCGTGGTGAAAGCCGTCGACTGACCGCTTCCCCCGCCAGCGCCGGTACCCACGTACCTGGCGCCGGCCTTGAAACCTCGCCTTGCGCGAGGTTTTTTTTCGCCTGCCTTATTTCTTCAGGCGATCCTGGAACTGCTTGCGGAACTTGGCGACCTTGGGCGCGATCACGAACTGGCAATAGCCCTGCTCGGGATGCAGCGCGAAATAATCGCGGTGATAGTCCTCGGCCTGCCAGAAGCGCGCGGGCGCCAGCAGCTTGGTCACGATGGGCGCGTCGTAGACCTTCTGCGCCTCGACCTCGGCGATGACGGCCTCGGCCTGCTCGCGCTGGGTGTCGTTCTGCCAGAAGATGGCCGATTCGTACTGCGGGCCGATGTCGTTGCCCTGGCGCCCCGGAGTGGTCGGGTCGTGGGTGGCGAAGAAGACGCGCAGCAGGTCGCTGTACGACAGCTCGGCGGGATCGAATTCGACGCGCGCCACTTCGATGTGGCCGGTGTCCTTGCCGCAGACCTGCTCGTAGCTGGGGTTGTCGACGTGTCCGCCGCTGTAGCCGGGCAGCACGCTCTTGACGCCTCGCAGGTCGGTGAAGACCGCCTCGACGCACCAGAAACAGCCGCCGCCCAGAACGGCGACTTCATTGCCCGGGGAGGGTTGTTCAGCCATGACGATTCCTTTCCTGAAACTTTCCAGAGACGATACGACTACTTCTTGGCCGGCGCCAGCGTCAGGATCCATTCGGCCAGCAGGCGGGCGTCTTCCTGGCTGACGTGGGTTTGCGCCGGCATCGGCACGGCGCCCCAGGCGCCGCGGCCGCCTCCGCGGATCTTGCCCGCCAGGTAATCCACCATGGCATCTCCCTGCCCGGCGTAGCGCTCGGCCACGCTGGCCAGCGGCGGTCCGACGCGCTTGACGTCGACCTGGTGACAGGCCATGCAGGCCTTGCTCTTGGCCAGATCCAGGCCGGTGGTTTGCCCCTGGGCCGCGCCGGCGGCCAGCAGGCCGGCGGCGACCGCCAACAGACTACGTATCAAATGCATCGGTTACCGCCCCACGGCTCGCGGTGCTGGCGAGCTTGCCGAACTTGGCAAGCACACCGCGTGTATAACGCGGCTTGGGCTGGACCCAGGCCTGGCGACGAGCCGCCATTTCTTCGTCGCTGATATTGAGCTGCAACAGCAGCTTGTGGGCATCGATGGTAACCGAATCGCCCTCGCGGATCAGCGCGATCGGGCCGCCGACGAAGGCCTCGGGTGCCACGTGGCCCACCACCATGCCCCACGTGCCTCCCGAAAAGCGGCCGTCGGTGATGAGGCCGACGGTTTCTCCCAGGCCCTGCCCCACCAGCGCGGAAGTCGGCGCCAGCATTTCACGCATGCCGGGTCCGCCCTTCGGCCCTTCGTAGCGGATCACCACCACGTCGCCGTCACGGATCTGGCGCGCCATGATGGCGGCCATGGCGTCATCCTCGGAATCGAAGACCCGCGCCGGTCCGGTGATGACCGGGTTCTTCAGGCCGGTGATCTTGGCCACGCAGCCTTCCGGCGACAGGTTGCCCTTGAGGATGGCCAGGTGGCCCTGGGGATAGAGGGCGCGGTCCAGCGGCATGATCACGTCCTGATCGGCGCGCGGCGTATCGGGCACGTCGGCCAGCGATTGCGCTACGGTCTGGCCGGTGATGGTGATGCAGTCGCCGTGTAGCAGGCCGGCGTTGAGCAGCAGCTTCATGACCTGCGGAATGCCGCCGGCGCGATGCAGGTCGGTCGCCACGTATTTGCCGGACGGCTTGAGGTCGCACAGCACTGGCACGCGCTGGCGGATGCGTTCGAAGTCGTCGATGGTCCAGGGCACCTCGGCGGCGTGGGCGATGGCCAGGAAATGCAGCACGGCATTGGTCGAGCCGCCCGTTGCCATGATGACGGAAACGGCGTTCTCGATGGACTCGCGCGTGATGATGTCGCGCGGACGCAGCCCCCGCCTGACGGCCTGCACCAGTACCCGGGCGGACTCGGCCGCCGAGACGACTTTCTCTTCGTCCTCGTTGGCCATGGTGCTGGAATACGGCAGGCTCATGCCCATGGCTTCGAAGGCAGAGCTCATGGTGTTGGCGGTGTACATGCCGCCACAGGAACCCGAGCCGGGGATGGCGCATTTCTCGATCTGCTTGAAGTCGGCCTCGTCCATGCGCCCCATGGTGTATTCGCCGACCGCTTCGAACACCGAGACGATGGTCAGGTCCTTGCCCTGATAGCGGCCCGGCTTGATGGTGCCGCCATAGACGTAGATGCCCGGCACGTTCATGCGCGCCAGGGCGATCATGCCGCCCGGCATGTTCTTGTCGCAGCCGCCGATGACCACCACGCCGTCCATCCACTGGCCCTGCGCGGCGGTCTCGATACAGTCGGCGATGACTTCGCGCGACACCAGGGAGTACTTCATGCCCTCGGTGCCCATGGACATGCCATCGGAAATGGTGGGCGTGCCGAACACCTGCGGATTGGCTTTGGCGCCGCGGATGGCCTCGATGGCGGCATCGGCCAGGCGCTGCAGGCCGCTGTTGCACGGCGTGATGGTCGAATGGCCATTGGCCACGCCGATCATGGGATTGTCGAAGTCGGCTTCCTGGTAGCCCAGCGCGTAATACATGGCGCGGTTGGGCGCGCGGGCGACGCCGTGCGTGATGTGGCGGGAACGTTCGTTGTGCGACATGGTCTGTTGTCTCCTGTCGGCCGTCAGGGCGCGGACATGGCGATCGCGCCCGGGTGGGTAGCCAGCTCGCTCGCGGGCGAGTCTCGGGATACACCGACATGCCTGGGCTTGCATGCCGATCTACCGCGGGGCTCGCCGGTTATTATCATTCAACTTCATTGTGTCGGGCGGAACATGCTGCAATATCCAAAATTCGACCCCGTTGCCCTGCAGATCGGGCCCCTGTCCATCCATTGGTACGGGCTGATGTACCTGGTGGGCTTCGCGCTGGTATACGTCCTGGGCCGGCGCCGCATCACGCGCGGCCATACCACCTCGCTGAACGTGCGCGACCTGGAGGATCTGATCTTCTACAGCGTGCTGGGCGTGGTGCTGGGCGGACGGCTGGGCTATGTGCTGTTCTACAAGCCGAGCTATTACCTGGCGCATCCGCTGGAAGTGGCCTACCTGTGGGAAGGCGGCATGTCGTTCCACGGCGGGCTGATCGGCGTGATCCTGGTGATGCTGCTGTTCGCCCGCAAGAAGGGCCTGCCCTTTTTCGCCGTCAGCGATTTCATCGCGCCGCTGATCCCGCTGGGGCTGGGCTTTGGCCGACTGGGCAATTTCATCAATGGCGAGTTGTGGGGCCGCCCCACCGACGTGCCGTGGGCGATGGTGTTCCCGAGCAGCGGCGACGGCATCGCGCGCCATCCGTCCCAACTGTATGAGCTGGGGCTGGAAGGCATCGTGCTGTTCGCGCTGATGTGGTGGTTTTCGAGCAAGCCGCGCCCCCTGGGCCAGGTGAGCGCGGTATTCCTGATGGGCTACGGAACGTTCCGTTTCCTGGTGGAATTCACCCGCGAGCCGGACAACTTCCTGGGCCTGCTCGCGGGCGGGTTGAGCATGGGACAGTGGCTGTCCCTGCCGATGGTCGCCCTGGGCGCCATCATGTTCGTGCTTACTGCAAAACGATCGTCCCGTTGACCGAAATGCTGACCGTGACGTCCCCTGCTTCCAGGGGGACGTCCGCGCTGTAGCCTGCGCCGCCGGAGGCGTCCTTGGCCATGGCGCCCATCATGCGCGGCATCGGCGTGACGCCGCCGGCGCCGCCGAGTTCGAGCTTGCTCAGTCGGTAGCCCGAAAAACCGAAGGCGTTGGCCGCGGCCAGCGCGCGATCCTTGAAGGCCTGCGCGGCTTCCTTGAGCAGCTTGCGCTCCTCGGCCTCGCGCACCTCGCGCGACAGCGAGAAGCTGATGTTGGAAATGGCGGTCTTGTCGGACAGCTTCGAGGCCAGCGCGGCGGCGGCGGCAAAATCCTTCGATTCGAGAATGATCTCGCCCTGGCCACGCCAGGTCGTGCTGGTCTTGCCCTTGCTGCTGCTGGTGGAATTGGGCCAGACGTTGAAGCTGCCGGTGCGCACGTCGACGCCCTTGGTGTCGCGCGCGCGCTTGGCCACGTCGTCAAGCATCTCGGTCAGCTTCTTGCCGGCGGTGGGCTGATCCGCCGCTTCGGTCTCGGCCGACAGCGAGATGCGCACCGTGTCCTGCTTGACCTCGGACGACGCAGTGGCCTGCAAGGTCAGTTCCGGCGACCGGTTGGCGGCGGATTCCGCCGTGGCGGGAGCCGTCGCCGGTGCCTGCGCAAAAACAGGCTGCGCCAGCGAGAGAGCGGCCACGGCCGCGCACGCCGCGCCAAGTTTGGTCAGCGAAAAAACGGGGGATTTCAACATGGACTGGTCCTATGAGGGAGGACGATGGGGGAGGCGCCCGGCGCGGACCTGCGCTCATGGCAGGTCCGCTGGGATAGATGCCCCGCCTGTGCCGTCAAGGCCGGCATCTCGAACCCTGAGGTTCAAGGTGGTCGCGTTCCGAAGAGCGTCGGGTTCGTCTACGAGAGACAATCGCTCCAGCTCTGCACTCCCGCAACCAATATGCCATAAGACATAGGTTCAGAGAATGTATGGCCAGGTCACGGACACGGCAGGGACAAACTGAAAAACTTGAAAAAACGGGGTGAAAACCGCTTATGAACGTCAGAGCAGCTTTTCTTGCCCTGACAGCGCGTCGTCGAGGACTGCGTTCATGTCCTCGATTCTACGCTTGAAGTCGCCGACCGCCAAACCACCCAGCGGACCATCCGGCGCTTTCATGGCGAGCAGCTCGCCAGCGACCTGCAGCGCAGCCATGACGGCGATGCGTTCGTTGCTGGAGACCTTGCCGGTGCCCTGGATGCGCAGCATGAGCTGGTCGACGTGGCGCACGGCGGCCAACAGCGTGGGCTTTTCCTCGGCCGAACACGCCAGCGAATAATCACGCCCGAGGATTGTTACGTCTACGCGTTCCATCAGTGTTGCTCTCCGGACGGCGCACCCGGCAGACGGGCCAGGACGGCGTCGATGCGCTCGCGGGCCGCGGCGGCGGCCACACGCAGGCGCTGTAGTTCGGTGTCGCGGCTCTGCAGGGTGCCCTGCATTTCGGTTTCCCGGGCCGCGAAGCGCGCCTCGAGCGACTGGCGCTCGGCGGTTTCGCGAGCGAGCTGTTCGCGCAGGGCCACTTCGGCCTTCTGCGCCTGCTCCAGCATCGCGGTGACGGCGCCGTCGTTGTCTTGCAGCTTGCCCTGCAGCACGGCGATGTCGGCCTCACGCTCGGCGGCGCGCTGCTTGAGCACACGCTGCTCGGCTTCGGTTTCATTCAGGCGCATACGCAATGCGTCACGCTCGGCATGCAGTTGCCGGGTGCGTTGCACCAGTTGCCCAATACGGGCGGCGAGTTGGTCTAGGTCTTGCAGCATGGGCGCTATCGTAAACCATCCAGTGGGGAATCGGGCCGCTTCACGCAAGGTGAGAAACACGGCAATATTCAGTAGGAAATGCAGGCGGCATTGCCGGCGGCGGGCAACATACCCGATCAGGCACAACTAGAAAAGTCCCTCGCGCCCGGCAAGCGGCAGATCAAGCGGCCCCGCTTTCGCATTTCTTTCTATCAACTTTCACTTAGCTTTCAAACAACCCTCAATCTGCCCGCCCCGTTACATCTGGGGATCGGGAGTTCCCCAATTTTAGGGAAAACCCCAGGCTTTCACCTAGCTTACAGGGTTTGCATCGTTGCGGGCGTCCATTACCATTCGCCCTTTCAAGAAGCCGCGCCGAAGCTTTCAGAAGAACACCGGGCACCGAGTCGTGCCTTTTTTGTGCCTGTCACATGGCTTTCTGCCAGTGCGGCGGACCACAAACCTCTTTTTATCTACATGCTGTAAACAGGAGCCAACCAATCATGCAGCTACGCAATCGACAGGACTTCTGGTCGGGGGTGATGTTCATCGCCCTTGGACTGGGATTCGCCTGGCAAGCCAGCAGCTACCAAATGGGTACTGCCGCCCGGATGGGCCCCGGGTATTTTCCTTTCTGGCTGGGCATTGTTCTCGCATTGCTGGGTGCCATCGTGCTGCTTGGCTCGATGTCGAAGAAGGCCCAGGAAACCCACGTCGACAAGTTCGACTGGCGCATCGTGTTCCTCGTGGTCGGATCCGTGGTCGTCTATGGCCTGGTCCTGAAACTGCTGGGCATCTATATCTCGGTGTTCCTGCTGGTGGTACTCAGCAGCCTGGCCAGCCACGAGTTCAGCCTCAAGGTCGCCGTCGCCAACGGCATCTTCCTGGTGGTGTTCTCGTATCTGGCGTTCGTCAAGGGGCTGGGGCTGATTTTCCCGCTGTGGCCGTCGTTTCTGGGCATGAACTGAGGAGCAACCGGTCATGGAATTGTTTGACAACCTGATGTTGGGTTTCTCGGTGGCGTTCACGCCCGAGAACCTGTTGTACGCGCTGCTGGGCTGCGTCCTGGGTACGCTGATCGGCGTGCTGCCGGGCATCGGCCCGGTCCCGACCATTGCGATGCTGCTGCCGATCACGTACGTGCTGCCGCCGGTGGCCGGCCTGATCATGCTGGCGGGTATCTATTACGGCGCCCAGTACGGTGGTTCGACCACGGCCATCCTGGTGGCATTGCCAGGGGAAACGTCCGCGGTGGTGACCGTGCTGGACGGTCACCAGATGGCCCGCAACGGCCGTGCTGGCGCCGCGCTGGCCATCGCCGCCCTGGGTTCGTTCTTCGCCGGTTGCGTGGCCACGCTGCTGCTGGCCGCCTTCGCGCCCCCGCTGGCTGAAGTCGCCTTCAAGTTCGGCCCCGCCGAGTACTTCTCGCTGATGTGCCTGGGCCTGGTCGGCGCCGTGGTGCTGGCCTCGGGCTCGCTGCCCAAGGCGATCGCGATGATCATCCTGGGTCTGCTGCTGGGCATGGTCGGCACCGACGTCAACTCGGGCGTGGCCCGCTTCGACTTCGGCGTGCCGGAACTGCAGGACGGCATCGACTTCGCCATCGTGGCCATGGGCGTGTTCGGCTTCGCCGAAATCATGACCAACCTCGAGCAGAAGGAAAACCGCGTCGACATCACCGACAAGATCGGCACCCTGTACCCGAACAAGCAGGAATTCAAGGAATCCGCGCCCGCCGTGCTGCGTGGCACGGCCCTGGGTTCGGCCCTGGGCATCCTGCCGGGCGGCGGCGCGGTGCTGTCGTCGTTCGCGTCGTACACGCTGGAAAAGAAGATCTCGAAGAATCCGGAACGCTTCGGCAAGGGCCATCCGGCCGGCCTGGCGGGCCCGGAATCGGCCAACAACGCGGCCGCGCAGACCTCGTTCATCCCGCTGCTGACCCTGGGTATCCCGGGCAACGCCGTGATGGCGCTGATGGTCGGCGCGATGACGATCCACAACATCCAGCCCGGCCCGCAAGTGATGACGAGCCACCCCGAGCTGTTCTGGGGCCTGATCGCCTCGATGTGGATCGGCAACCTGATGCTGGTGGTGCTGAACCTGCCGCTGATCGGCCTGTGGGTCAAGCTGCTCAAGGTGCCCTACCGCATCCTGTTCCCCGCGATCCTGGTGTTCTGCACCATCGGTGTGTACTCGCTCAACTACAACTCGTTCGACATCTTCACGACGGCCATGTTCGGTATCGTGGGCTATGTCTGGTCGAAGCTGAAGTGCGAAGGCGCGCCGCTGCTGCTGGGCCTGGTGCTCGGCCCCATGATGGAAGAGAACTTCCGACGCGCCCTGCTGCTGTCGCGCGGCGACTTCAGCACCTTCGTGACGCGTCCGCTGTCGGCCTCGCTGCTGGCCGTGGCGGTGTTCCTGGTGATCCTGGTGGCCCTGCCGGCGATCCGCAAGAAGCGCGAAGAGACCTTCGTCGAAGAAGATTGAGGACGGCGCCGCCGCGTTGCGCGGCGGTTTCGCTCCCCACCCGAACCCCCGGCTTGCCGGGGGTTTTTATTTGGATTCGCGGTTGCGCCGGCGCCAACCGTACGCGTTACCAGAAACGAGTTGCTACAACGCAATACAGAGTGTGGATGCAAACGCCGGCATCTACGTTAAGCTACGGGTTTACCCCCACGCGATGATTCGAGATGAATTTCGACTGGAACAACCCCTATCCCACAACGCGTACGCCGGTCTTCGCCCGCAACATCGTGGCCACTTCGCAGCCGCTGGCGGCGCAGGCCGGGCTGCGCGTATTGGCCGGCGGCGGCAACGCGGTGGATGCGGCCATCGCCGCGGCCGCGACGCTGACGCTGACCGAACCCGTCAGCAATGGCCTGGGATCGGATTGCTTCGCCATCGTCTGGGACGGCTCCAAGCTGCATGGCCTGAATGCCTCGGGCCCGGCGCCGGCAGCCTGGAGCCCCGACTATTTCCGCCGCCGGCACCAGGGCATGATCCCGACCCGCGGTTGGGACAGCGTCACGGTGCCGGGCTGCGTGGCCGGCTGGGCCGCGCTGCATGAAAAACTGGGCCGCGTGTCGTTCGCCGACGTGCTGGCGCCCGCCATCGACTATGCCGAGCGCGGCTTCGCCGTCAGCCCCATGGTGCACCAGAAGTGGGCCGCACAAGCCGACGTGCTGCAGCCGCAACCCGGTTTCGCCGAACACTTCCTGCCGCGGGGCCGGGCGCCGCACATCGGCGAGCACTTCACGCTGAAAGGCGCCGCGGCGACGCTCAAGCGCATCGCCGCCAGCGGCGGCCGTGATTTCTACGAAGGCGAAACGGCCCACAAGCTGGTGGCCCATGCGCAGGCCCACGAGGCCGCCATGACGCTGGCCGACCTGCGCGACTACGCGCCGGAATGGGTGACGCCCGTCAGCCAGGCGTATCGCGGCCATACGCTGCACCAGATTCCGCCCAACGGCCAGGGCATCGCCGCCCTCATCGCGCTCGGGATCCTGCAGAACTTCGACCTGGCGGCGCGGCCGATCGATCATCCCGACACCCAGCATCTGTTGCTCGAGGCCATGAAGCTGGCGTTCGCCGATGTCTATGCGCACGTCGCGGACGCGCGCCACATGCGCGTGACGCCCGAACAGATGCTGCGCGCCGACTACCTGGCCGAACGCGCGCGGCTGATCGATCCGAATGTCGCCCAGGCATTCGCCTGCGGTCATGCGCCGCAGGGCGGCACGGTCTACCTGACCGCCGCCGACCGCAGCGGCATGATGGTCAGCTTCATCCAATCGAACTACATGGGGTTCGGTTCGGGCGTGGTGGTGCCGGGCACCGGCGTCAGCCTGCAGAACCGTGGCCATTGCTTCAGCACCGAAGCCGACCACCCCAACGCGGTGGCGGGTGGCAAGCGCCCCTTCCACACCATCATCCCGGGCTTCCTGATGCGCGACGGCGCGCCGGTCATGAGCTTCGGCGTGATGGGCGGCAACATGCAGCCGCAAGGCCAGGTACAGACGCTGGTGCGCATGCTCGACTACGGCCAGCAGCCGCAGGCCGCTTGCGACGCGCCGCGCTGGAAATGGAACCAGGGGCTGGCGGTGGATGTGGAGTCCTCGATGTCCGCCGCCGTGGCGCAAGGCCTGCGCGCCCGCGGCCACGTGCTCGAAGGCATCGATGACCCGTACATGGATTTCGGTTCCGGCCAGTTCATCTGGCGCCTGGGCGACCCGGCAGTGGATGGCTACGTCAGCGCCAGCGACAGCCGTCGCGACGGACTCGCCGCCGGCTTTTGATTGCGTTAAGGTTACTGCCTCAGGTTTTCCTTTCCAACGCGGAGTTCCCTGCATGGCATCGATCGGTACCAAGAGCTACGACGCAGTCGTGGCCCAGAAAGTCGCATTCCTCGGATTGGGCGTGATGGGCCTGCCCATGGCCGGCCATCTGGCCCGCGCCGGGCACGACGTCACCGTCTACAACCGCACGCCGTCCAAGGCGCAGGCCTGGGCCAGCGAATTCGGCGGCCACAGCGCGATGACGCCGCGCGAAGCCGTGGCGGGCGCGCAGATCGTGTTTGCCTGCGTCGGCAATGACGACGACCTGCGCAGCGTCACCCTCGGGCCGGATGGCGCATTCGCCGGCATGGCGCCGGGCGCGGTGTTCGTGGACCACACCACCGCCTCGGCGGACGTGGCGCGCGAGCTGTACGCGCAAGCCAAGGACCTGGGCCTGAATTTCATCGATGCGCCAGTGTCCGGCGGCCAGGCCGGCGCCGTCAACGGCGTGCTGACGGTCATGTGCGGCGGCGAACAGGCGGTGTTCGATGCCATCAAGCCCGTGGCGCAGGCGTTCGGCCGCGCGGTGACGCGCGTGGGCCCCCCGGGAGCCGGACAACTGGCCAAGATGGTCAACCAGATCTGTATCGCCGGCATCGTGCAAGGTCTGTCGGAAGCCGTGGCGTTCGGCCAGGCCGCCGACCTGGACATGAAACTGGTGCTGGATGTCATCAGCAAGGGCGCCGCGCAAAGCTGGCAGATGGAGAACCGTGGCGGCACCATGGTCGACGACAAGTTCGACTTCGGCTTCGCGGTCGACTGGATGCGCAAGGATCTCGGCCTGGTGCTGGCCGAGGCGCGCCACAACGGCGCCCGGCTGCCGCTGACGGCGCTGGTGGACCAGTTCTACGGCGATGTGCAGAAAATGGGCGGCGGCCGCTGGGATACGTCCAGCCTGATCAAGCGCCTGCGCGATTGACCTCCCGCTCGACGTGAAAAAAAGCGGCCCCGCGGGGCCGCTTTTTTCATTGCATCAAGCCGCCTGCAGTGCGCCTCGCGCCGGGGCCAGGTCGAGGGCGTCGATGCGCTGGCGCGCCAGCGCCACGCCTTCGAGCGCCGCGACTTCGCCCATCGCCATGCCTTCGGCGGCGATGAACGTGACCTCGTTCATGCCCAGGAAGCCCAGCATCTGCCGCAGGTACGGCGTCATGGTGTCGTTGGGCGTGCCTTCGGCCTTGCCGCCACGCGCCGTCAGCACGAACACCTGCTTACCCTTCACCAAGCCCTCGGGAACGCCTTCCGGCGTATAACGGAACGTGACGCCGGCACGGGCGACATGGTCCAGGTAGGTCTTGAACTGCGCCGGCAGGGTGAAGTTGTAGACCGGCACGGCGAACACGATGCGGTCCGCCTGCATCAGCTCGGCCACCAGCGCGTCGCTGCGTTCGACGATACGCTGCTGCTCGACGCTGCGGGCGTCGGCCGGCGTGAACAGGGCGCCGGCGGTCGCGCCGTCGAAATAGGGCAGCGGCTCGGCGCCGATATCGCGCACGGTGACGACGGCGGCCGGATCGGCCTGCTTGACGCGGGCAACCATATGGTCGGCCAATTGCTTGCTGTGCGAGCGCTCGCCCAGAATCGAGGACAGGATGACAAGGGTTTTCATAACGTGATCTCCAGTGCGGACCGCGAAAAGCGCGCGTCCTGAATGCATGACGTCACTGTAGATCGCTTAATTATTCACATAAACCCATGTATGATGAACTATTCGTTCCAGGTATAGAACAATCATGCAAGACCTAAACGACCTCTACTACTTTTCCCAAGTCGTCGAGCAGGGCGGTTTCAGCGCCGCCGCGCGGGCGCTGGATATCCCCAAATCGCGCCTGTCGCGCCGCATTTCGCACCTGGAGGAAAGCCTGGGGGTAAGGCTTTTGCAGCGCACCACCCGACGCCTGCGCCTGACCGCAGCCGGCGAGCGCTACCTGCATTACTGCCGGGAGATGGCCGCCTCGGCCCGCGCGGCCGACGATGCCATGCGCCAGTTGCAGTCCCAGCCCGCGGGGCCGGTGGTGGTCAGTTGCCCGGTGTCAATCGCGCAAGACGTGCTGGCGCCGCTGCTGCCGGAATTCCTCGATGCCTGGCCGGCAATCTCGGTACAACTGCTGGTGACCAACCGCCGGGTCGACCTGATCCGCGAAGGCGTGGACCTGGCCTTGCGCGTGAGGACCAAGCTCGATACCGATGCCGAACTGGTGGTACGCCACCTGGGCACCGCGCGCGGCACGCTGGTGGCCAGCCCCGGCTACCTGCAGCGCCACGGTGCGCCCGACACCCCGCAGGACCTGGCCTCGCACACGACGTTGAGCTTCAGCGATCCGCAGAATGAGGTGCGTTGGCCGCTGCGCAACGACAAGGGCGAAGAGGTGCATATCGAACTCAAGCCGCAGTTGTCGTGCAACGACTTCATCGTGCTGGTGGAGGCCGCCGTGCGCGGCCGCGGCATCGCGCTGCTGCCGTCGATCGCGACCCAGGAGGAACTGCGGCGCGGCCAACTGGTGCCGGTCCTGCCGCAGTGGCAGTCGCCGGAAGGCATCGTCCACTGCATCTATCCGTCCCGGCGCGGCATGATGCCGGCGGTGCGCACCCTGCTGGATTTCCTGTCGCAGCGCCTGCCCCCCACCTACCAGCGCCTGGAGAAGCAAGGCGCCACGGCGCCTGCCGCTCAGTAGCCGCGCTCGCGCTCGACCACGCCGGTGATGGGCTCGCCGCGCATCAGCCGGGCGACCTTGCCGGCAATCTGCTCGATGCTTTCGTCGCGCAGCGTGCGGGCGGCGATGTGCGGCGTGACATGCACGCGCGGATCGCGCCAGAACGGATGGTCCTTGGGCAGCGGCTCGGTATGGAACACGTCGAGCGTCGCGCCGGCGATCTCGCCCTCTTCCAGCATCCGCACCAGGTCGTCCTCGACCAGGTGTTCACCACGGCCGACGTTGACCAGGTGCGCCTCGGGCAGCAGTTGGCCAAGCGTGTCGCGGTTGAGGATGCCACGGGTGTCGGGCGTGAGAGGCAGCACGTTCACCAGGAAGCGGGTGCGCGCCAGGAAGGCCGGCAACGCGTCCTGCCCGGAGAAGGACTCCACGCCGGGGATCTCGCGCGGCGTGCGCGACCAGCCCGCCACCGGATAACCGAACTCGGCCAGCGTCTGCGCCACGCGCGCGCCCACCTGGCCCAGGCCCAGCACGCCCACCGGCCAGTCGGCCTGGCGCGTGCCTTCGCGGGTATCCCAGTGCTGGCGCGCCTGCGATTCGTCAAAGGCCTGAAAGTCGCGCGACACGCGCAGCAGCGCGTACAGCGCATATTCGGCCATCTGCACCGACATGCCCGCGTCCTCGAGGCGGACGATGCGCACGTGCGGCGGGATTTCCTTCATCTTGAGCAAGGCATCCACGCCCGCGCCCAGATTGAACAGCGTCTCGATGCGGGTCTCGTGCCGGAACAGTTCCGCCGGCGGCTTCCACACCAGGGCGACCTCGGCGCCGGAGGGCGGGCCATCGGGATTCCAGACCGAAATGCGACAGCCGGGCATGGCGGCTTGCAGGCGCGGGACCCAGACGTCGGGGTCGTGCAGGGGGCAGGCGAAAAGGATATGCATGGCGTAGATCCGGACAGGCTCGGGAAATCGCAAGCATGGGGGAAGACGGCGCACAAATCAAACGGCCCGGCGTGAACGCCGGGCCGTGTCTGACACGCGGAACGCGGAGCCGGTCAGGCGGCCTGGGTGACCTGCGGCTTGTTCTTGTTCTTGCCGCGGCGCAGGAAGGCCCACACCTGCAGCAGGATGAGCAGCGCGCTGGCGCCGATGAACCAGGCGCTGATCGGACGTTCGATGAACACCGCCAGGTCACCGCGCGACAACAGCAAGGCGCGGCGGAAGTTCTCTTCGACCATGGGCCCCAGCACGAAGCCGAGCAGGATCGGCGCGACCGAGAATTCCAGCGTCATCAGGACGGCGCCGATCACGCCAAAAGCCAGCACTTCCCAGATCTGGAAGAGACTGTTCTGGGTGCTGAACACGCCCACCGCGATGAAGAACAGCGCCGACGGGAACAGGTAGCGGTAAGGCACCTGCAGCAGCTTGACCCAGACGCCGATCAGCGGCACGTTGAGCACCATGAGCAGCACGTTGCCAACCCAGAAGCTGGCGATCAGGCCCCAGAAGATGTCCGGATGCTCGGTGATCAGTTGCGGGCCGGGCTGGATGCCCTGGATCAGCAGCGCGCCCAGGATCAGCGCCATCACCGCGTCGCCGGGGATGCCCAGGCTCATCGTGGGGATGAAGTCGACCTGCGTCTTCGAGTGCGACGAGGCTTCGGGCGAGGCCACGCCGGCGATCATGCCGGTGCCGAACTTCTCGGGCGTCTTGGAGATCTTGCGTTCCAGCGCGTAGGCCACGAAGGTGGTGATGGTCGGGCCGGTGCCGGGCATGGCGCCGAACAGCGTGCCCACGGCGGTGCCGCGCACCATCGGCCAGAAGGCCGTCTTCAGTTCCTGCTTGCTGGGACGCATGTCGCGCAGGCGCAGCTTGGCGCCGCTGCCGATGATGGTCATGCGGTTGACGCTCATCAGGAAGTCGGCCACGCCGAACAGGCCCATCGAGATCGCCACCAGTTCCAGGCCGTCGGACAGGTCGAGCAGGCCGAACGAGAAGCGGATGGTGCCGGTGTTCACGTCGGTGCCGACCACGCCGCACATCAGGCCGAACAGCGTCATGGCCACGCCCTTGAGCGGCGAACCGCGCGACATGGTGGCGCCGGCCAGCAGGCCCAGCAGCATGATCGAGAAAATCTCGGTCGGGCCGAACTTGAAGGCGACTTCGACCAGCAGCGGCGAGGCGAAGATCATGACGATGATGCCGACCGAGGCCGCGAAGAACGAGCAGATCATCGTGATGCCGAGCGCCGTTCCTCCCTTGCCCTGTTTGGTCAATGGATACCCGTCAAGGCACGTCACCGCGTGCGGCGGGTGCGAAGGCAGGTTGAGCAGGATCGCGCCGATGGCGCCGCCGTACTGCGAACCGTAGAAGATGCCGGCCAGCATCAGGATGGCAGGCACCGGCTGCATCACGTAAGTCAGCGGCAGCAGGATCGAGATGGCCGACAGCGCGCCCATGCCGGGCAGCACGCCGATGAGGTTACCCACCAGCACGCCGAAGAACGACCACATCAGGTTGTGGAGCTGGAAGGCGACGCCGAAGCCGTACCAGAGGTCGGTCAAAGCTTGAGAAATCATGACGCATCAACCCCAGCGAAACAGCGGCAGCTGCAGTTGCAGCGCCCACCAGAAAACCACCACCGCGATCACGGACATGCCGAGCGACAGTACGAACGCCTGCTTGACCGTGTTCTTGCGGTCGCCCAGGGCGGAGATGAAGACGATAGCGAAGGTCGCTGGCAGCAGGCCGCCATAGTGGCCCAGCAGCAGGAACGCCAGCGTGCCCAGCAGGATGCAGGCGCTGCCGCGGAAATCCGGCAGGCCATGCGCGTGGCCGTCGCCCGGCGCCGGCGGCGTGGCCTCGCCGGAGCGTGCCGAGATGGCGATCAGGATCCCCGTCAATGCGAGCAGGCCGCCCAATGCCGCGGGAAAGAACCCGGGGCCCATGTGGCTGAGCGTTCCAATGTGATAGTCCGTACCACCGTAGATCGCCCCCAATCCGACTAGGACCATCAGGGCGCCGCCGTAATAGTCCTTTCTATTAATTGTTTTTTGCACTTCCATCCTCCTGAAGCAGGGCCGTGCGGGCCCCTGGGATGCCGCCCGGAACGAGCGCCACCCGGCCTTTTCAACAACAGGCCGGTTCGCAGGTTAAGGATGGAACCTGCTAATTCGCTTTCTATGCGCTGTCGAGTCCCTGAATTCGGGGGTTATCCCTGATGGGAATCCACGAGCGGCGCTATGAAGGCCAGGGAGAAAGATTGAAAGCTTTGGCGATTACTGGTCGCCGGTGAAGGGCACTTCGGCGGGCCGGGGATATTGCGACACGGTGGTGGCCAGGGGCAGCCACACGACGGAGGCCAGGCCGACGCCGCCCTGCGCGTTGGGTTCGCCGTCGCGCAGATCAATGTCGCCATCGTTGCGGCGGGCGTAGGCGCGCGCGATCGCCAATCCGAGGCCGGAACCGGAGGATGTGACCGGTTTGTCCGTGCCGACCCGCTCGAAGCGGGCGAAAGCCCGCGCGCGCAGGTCCGGATCGAGCCCCGGGCCGTTGTCGGACACGGCCACTTCGGCGCGATCGCCGTGGCGGCCGACCGAGACCGTGATGCGCGCCCCCACGGGCGCGTAGTGGATGGCGTTGTGCACCAGGTTGGAAAGGGCCTCGTGCAGCTCGGCCTCGTTGCCGGAGACCGGGACCTCGACCTCGTGGCCCTGCTCGTTGGTGGCCTGCACCCACCCCAGGTCCTGCTGTTTCTCGTGCGCCAGCGGCAGGTACTGCAGCACCACCTCGCGCGAGACAGCGTTCAGGTCGAGCAGTTGGCGGGGCACCTGGTCGGCCTGGTTGGCATGCGCCAGCGACAGCAACTGCTCGGTCAGGCGGCGGGTGCGCCCCAACTGGTCGACGATGGCGCGCAACCCTTCCTGGGCCCGGGCCGGGTCGCGCTCTCGCAGGGCGTACTGGGCCTGGGTCAGCATGATGGCCAGCGGCGTGCGCAGTTGGTGCGAGGCGTCGGCCAAGAAGTGCGACTGCTCGTCCAGCACGCGGCGGTAGCGGGCGATGTGGTGGTTGACGGCGTCGACCAGCGGCGCCACTTCGCTCGGCACGCGCGAGGCGTCGAGCGGGGTCAGGTCTTCGGGCCGGCGGTTGCGGATGTCGGCGCGCAGCCGCCGCAACGGCTTCAGGGCCCAGGACACGCCCCACCAGACCAACAACACGACCAGCGCCAGCATGCGGGCGTCGCGCAGGATTTCCTGGCGGCGGGCGCTGTCTTCGGCCTCGATGCGCTTGCCCGTGCTTTCGGCCACCAGCACCAGCACCTGGCGGTGGACGCCCTGGTAGTACAGATCGCGCACCAGCGACACCACCCGTACCGGATCGTTGCGGTAGACCCCGTCGTAGAACACCGGCAGGCCATTGGAGCGCGGCCAGGTGGGCGGCCGCGGCAGTTCCGGCATGCCCAACAGGGTCTTGCCCTGTTCGGCCGGCACCGGCGACTCATCCGGCAGGGGCGGGTCGATCTGCTCGATGCGGAAATACTTGCGCAGGCCGGCCCGCGATTCCAGCATGACCTGGGCGTACAGCGGCGTGGCCACTTGCAGCGAACCGTCGGGCGCGAACTCCAGGCTGCTCTCGAGCACGCGGGCGGGTTCGAGCAGGGCGCTATCGTAGGCCTCGTTGGTGATCTCGGACAGGGTACGGTAGTCGTTCAGGCTGTCGATGACCAGCAGCGCCACCACGCCGGGCAGCAGCAGGATGATCAGCAGCGCGCGGATGCCGACTCGCGGCAGCCCTGGAATCCGGAGGCTCACGAGCGAGTCAGGAGTCGGCGGCTTCGCTGGCCACGCTTTCCAGCATGTAGCCCAGTCCGCGGACGGTCACGATGCGCACGTCGCTGCCGGCCAGCTTCTTGCGCAGGCGGTGCAGCACCACCTCGATGGCGTCGGGGTTGGCTTCGCTGTCGTGGGTGAAGACCTTGCCGAACAACTGCGATTTGTCCACGGGATAGCCGCTGCGCGTCAGCAGCGCCGCCAGGGCGGCGTGCTCGCGCGGGGTCAGGAACAGCAGGGAGCCGTCGAGCGTGAAGGCGCGGCTTTCGCTGTCGTAGGACAGCGAGCCACATTGCAGGCGCGGATGCTGGCGGCCGCGGCTGCGGCGCACCAGCGCGGTCAGGCGGGCTTCAAGTTCTTCGAGGGCGAACGGCTTGGTCAGGAAGTCGTCGGCGCCCAGGTTGAGACCGCGCACGCGGTCCTGCAGCGCGCCCTGGGCGGTCAGCAGCAGCACCGGGGTGCGGTCGTCGCGGTTGCGCATCTCGCGCAGCACCACCAGGCCGTGCTTGTCGGGCAGGCGCAGGTCCATGACGATGGCGTCGTACTCGGTGCCCGCCATGAACGCTTCGGCCGTGCGGGCGTCGGCCGCGTGGTCCGGCACGAATCCGCTCTGCGCGAGCGCGCGCATCAGCCAGGACGCCATGTCCCGTTCATCTTCAACCAATAATATGCGCATGACCGTCCGTTCCTTCGGGCAAGTTCTCTGCCGCCCGCTGCCCATGCACGCGCTGACGCAGGTAGCGGGTTTCGTGGTGACGCCGAAAGAGGATTGCCGACAACTCGTTCAACGCCTGGGTATAGACGTCCCGCTTGAACTCGATCACGGCATCCAGCGGCACCCAGTACTGGCTCCAGCGCCAGGCGTCGAATTCCGGATGCTGCGTCGCGCGCAGGCATACGTCGCTGTCACGTCCCACCAGGCGCAACAAGAACCAAATCTGCTTTTGTCCTTTATAGTGGCCGCGCCACTCACGCCGGACGAAGTGATCGGGCACGTTATAACGTAACCAATCGCGTGTACGCCCCAAAATACGGACATGCTCGGGCTTCAGGCCCACCTCTTCATGGAGCTCGCGATACATGGCCTGCACCGGGCTTTCGCCGTACTTGATGCCGCCCTGCGGGAACTGCCAGGCATGTTCCCTGATACGCTTGCCCCAAAAGACCTCGTTTCTGCTATTGACGAGAATGATGCCGACATTGGGGCGGTAGCCTTCGCGGTCAAGCATGGGCCACCCCCACCGAATTCAATACAATTACAGTCGATTATACGTATCTGCTGCCACCTTTAAACATGCGCGCATCCAACTACCACATCAACACCCTCAAAGAAGCCCCTTCCGAAGCGGAAGTCGCCAGCCACCAGCTCATGACCCGGGCCGGGATGATCCGCAAGCTGGCGGGCGGCATCTACACATACATGCCCCTCGGCCTGAAGGTCATCCGCAAGGTCGAGGCCATCATCCGCGAGGAAATGAACGCCGCCGGCGCGATCGAGCTGCTGATGCCGGTGGTCCAGCCCGCCGAACTCTGGATGGAATCCGGCCGCTGGGAACAGTACGGCGCGGAACTGCTGCGCATCAAGGACCGGCACCAGCGCGATTTCGTGCTGCAGCCCACCTCGGAAGAGGTGATCACCGACATCGCCCGCAACGAGATCCACAGCTACCGCCAACTGCCGGTGAACTTCTATCACATCCAGACCAAGTTCCGGGACGAGCGCCGTCCCCGCTTCGGCCTGATGCGCGGCCGTGAATTCACCATGAAGGACGCCTACTCCTTCGACCGCGACGAAGCCGGCGCCCAGAAGAGCTACGACACCATGTACGCCGCGTACATGCGCGTTTTCGGCCGCCTGGGCCTGGAATTCCGCGCGGTGGCGGCCGACACCGGCTCCATCGGCGGCACCCGCAGCCATGAATTCCAGGTGATCGCCGACACCGGCGAGGACCTGCTGGTCTACAACGCCGACTCCGACTACGCCGCCAACATCGAGCTGGCCGAAGCGCCCAGCCTGTACCCCACGCGCGGCGCGGCCACCCAGGCGATGGCCGACGTGGCCACCCCGGGCGCCGCCAAGTGCGAGGACGTGGCCCGCCTGCTGGGCCTGCCGCTGGAGCAGACGGTCAAGTCGATCGTCCTGGCCACCGACGGCGACAAGGGCAAGGTCGACATCTGGCTGCTGCTGCTGCGCGGCGACCACGAGCTGAACGAAATCAAGGCCGGCAAGCTGCCGGGCCTGGCCGGCTTCCGTTTCGCGACCGAGACCGAGATCGTCGAACACTTCGGCTGCAAGCCGGGCTACCTGGGCCCGGTGCGCACTGCGCGCCCGGTGCACGTCATCGCCGACCGCACCGTGGCCAACATGGCCGACTTCGTCTGCGGCGCCAACCGCGAAGACTTCCACATCCAGGGCGTGAACTGGGGCCGCGACCTGCCCGAGCCCGAACTGGTGGCCGACCTGCGCAACGTGGTCGCCGGCGACCCCTCGCCGGACGGCAAGGGCACGCTGTCGATCCAGCGCGGCATCGAGGTGGGACACGTTTTTTATCTGGGTAAAAAATACTCCGAAGCCCTCAAGGCGACCTTCCTGGACGAGACCGGCAAGCCAGCCGTCCTGGAGATGGGCTGCTACGGTATCGGCGTGACCCGCATCGTCGGCGCCGCCATCGAACAGAACCACGACGCGCGCGGCATCATCTGGCCGCGCGCCCTGGCACCGTTCGAAGTGGTGATCTGCCCGGTCGGCTGGGGCAAAAGCGAAACCGTGCGTAACACCTCCCTGAAACTGTACGAATCGCTGCTGGCGCGCGGCGTGGACGTCATCCTGGACGACCGCGATGCCCGCCCCGGCGTGATGTTTGCCGAGTGGGAATTGATCGGCGCGCCGCTCCGTGTAACAGTTGGAGAACGCGGCCTGAACGACGGTGTGGTGGAATTGCAGGCCCGTCGGGAAACCGAAGCGGCCAAGATTCCGGTAGAGTCCGCGCTTGAAGCCGTGCTGACGAAACTCGACACGCTGTAAACCTTATAGCAACTACGGACTTTTCGCGTCCCGACCCGCATCATCGAAGCCCGCATCGTGACCGTTCCGAAGTCCGCCGAATCCCGCCTGCAGGTCCGCGTCTACTATGAAGACACGGACGCGGGCGGGGTGGTTTTCTACGCCAACTACCTAAAATTCCTGGAGCGCGCCCGCACCGAGTGGCTGCGCGACCTGGGGGTCAACCAGTCCGGCCTGGCCGCCAGCGAGCAACGGCTGTTCGTCGTCCGCTCGCTGGACATGTCGTACCGCAAGCCGGCCAGACTGGACGATTTGCTTACCATACGCAGCCGGGTCACACGACTGGGCCGCGCTTCGATACACTTCGCGCAGCGCGCAGAACGGGACGGGGAACTGCTTGCCGAAGGCAATATCCAAGTCTGCTGCGTCGATGCCGTCAACATGCGGCCGGTGGAACTGCCGGCCGACGTCCGCGCCAAACTGGAATCAATTCAGGAATAACCATGCAAGCCACCAACGACATGTCGTTGCTTTCGTTGATTTCGCACGCCAGCGTGCCGGTGCAACTGATCATGCTGATGCTCCTGGGCATCTCGATCATGTCCTGGACCTATATTTTCGCCAAGCGGCTGGCCATCAAGCGTGCCCATGCCCAGACCCGCCGCTTCGAGGATGACTTCTGGTCCGGTGGCGACCTGTCGATGCTGCAGCAGGCCGTGGCCTCGCGCCGCGACGAGCAAGGCGCCCTGGCCCGCATCTTCGACGCCGGCATGACCGAATTCCTCAAGGCCCGCCGCGGCAACGCCAGCACCGACGCCACCGCCCTGCTCGACGGCCCCCGCCGCGCCATGCGCGCCGCCTACCAGCGCGAAATGGACGCCCTGGAGTCGCACCTGAACTTCCTGGCCTCGGCGGGTTCGGTCTCGCCCTACATCGGCCTGCTGGGCACGGTCTGGGGCATCATGCACGCCTTCATCGGCCTGTCGAACATGCAGCAGGCCACGCTGGCGTCGGTGGCTCCCGGCATCGCCGAAGCGCTGATCGCCACCGCCATCGGCCTGTTCGCCGCCATCCCCGCGGTGGTCGCCTACAACCGTTTCACCAACGACATCGACCGCATCTCGATCCGCTTCGACAGCTTCGTCGATGAATTCCTGAACATTCTGCAACGGCAGGTGCGCTAATGCCCTCGGTAAGCTCGCGCGGCAGATCCGGCCGCCGCATGAAGGCCGACATCAATGTGGTGCCGTACATCGACGTGATGCTGGTGCTGCTGGTCATCTTCATGGTGACCGCGCCGCTGATCACGCCGGGCCTGATCCAGTTGCCCTCGGTGGGCGCGGCGTCCGATGTCCCGGTCAAGCCGCTGGAAGTCCAGATTTCGGAAGACGGCAAGATCGCGCTGCGCATGCGCGAGCCTGGCGCCACGCTGCAGAACATCGCCCGCCCCGAACTGGTGGCGCAGGTGCGCTCGCGCATCACCGCGGAAACGCCGGTGGTGATCGCGGCCGACGGCAAGGTGCCGTACGAGACGGTCGTGAAGGTCATGGACGAACTGCGTACTAATGGCATCACCCGCCTGGGCCTGCTGGTGGACCAATCCGCCGGCGGCAACCAGCCCGCTACCGCGAAGAAACGCTAACGCGACGTCCTCCGCCGGCGCCGCCGGCTTGCAACGCTCATGACGCCACCCATCATTCGACACCACAGCGGCCCCCCGGCCACGCCGCCCAACAACGACAACCGGATCGCCCTGGTCCTGGCGTTGCTGGTGCACGCGCTGCTGCTGGCCGTGTTGATCTTCAACCTGAACTGGCGCACCGAAAACCCGGGGCCGGTGGAAGTGCAGTTGTGGGCCGACGGCAATTCGCCCGTCTCGCCCCCGCCGCAGCCACAGCCCGAACCGCCCAAGCCCCAGCCCAAGCCGCAACCCCAGCCGGAACCGGAAAAGACGCCGGAGCCGCCGCCTCCCCCTCCGCCGCCCAAGCCGGAACCGCAAGCCCAGCCCAAGCCTGACGAGGTGGATCCGGAAATCGCGCTGCAGGAAGCCAAGAAAAAGAAGGAGCAGGAAGAGCGGGCACGGCAGGCCGCCGAGGCCGCCAAGGAAAAGGCGCGCCTGGAGGAAGAGCGCAAGCAGGCCGAGCTGAAGGAAAAGAAGCGCCTGGAACAGGAACGCCAGGCCGCCGAGAAGGCCGCTGCGGACAAGGCCGCCGCCGAAAAGGCCGCTGCCGAAAAGGCCGCTGCCGAGAAGGCTGCCGCCGAAAAGAAGGCCAAGGACGACGCCGCCAAGAAGGCGGCCGAGAAAGCCGCCGCCGAAAAGGCCGCAGCGGAGAAGGCCGCTGCCGAGAAAGCCGCGGCTGACAAGGCTGCCGCCGAAAAGGCCGCCGCCGAGAAGAAGGCCAAGGAAGAAGCCGCCAAGAAGGCCGCTGCCGACAAGGCCCTGAAGGACGCGTTCCGCAACGACGCCCTGGGCGCGGCCGGCATTCCCGGCGGCACCGCCGACCGCAACCAGGCCGGTGGCGGGCGCGATAGCGGCTACGGCGCCAAGGTGCGCGCCTGCGTGCAGCCCGGCGTGGCCTACCCGCCGCCGCCGCGCAGCGGATCGGACAATCCGACGGCCCAATACCGGGTACAGTTAGGTTCTGACGGGAAGGTTAACGGGGTCACGCTGACCAGTTCCTCCGGCAACCCGGGCTTCGACCGCGCTGTCGAGACCGGCATCCGCCGTTGCAACCCCTTCCCCAAGCCTTCGACCGGCCGCTACGAGCCCATCATTGACGTTGTGTACAGAATGTATGATTGACAGGAGATTGCTGATTATGACTCCCGCCCATAGCCGACGAGCTTCCCCCCTCGTTCTCTGGCGATCGTATGGATTCGGCCTGTTGCTGCTGGCGCTTGCCTGCCTGATGGCCATCAGGCCCGCCCAGGCGCAGTTGCGTGTCGATATCTCCGGCACCGGCGCCACCCAATATCCCGTCGCCATCGCCGATTTCGCGGTGGATGATGCCCACGGCCGCGCCCTGGCCGAAGTGATCCGCGCCGACCTGACCCGCACCGGCCAGTTCCGCCTCATCAACGCGGCCGGTTCGGGCCTGAACGTCGATTCGCCCATCGCCCATGACGACTGGCGCGCCAAGGGCGCCGACTTCATCGCCTATGGCAGCATCGTGCGCGGCAACGACGGCCGCTACGACGTCCGCTACCGCCTGGCCGACACGGTCAAGAAGGGCCAGTTGGATGGCGTCGCGTTCTCCGGCACCGAGCAGGAACTGCGCCGCGTCGCCCACCAGATCGCCGACCGCATCTATGAAAAGATCACCGGCGTGCGCGGCGTGTTCTCGACCCGCATCGCCTACGTGCTCAAGCAAGGCGCCACCTATGAACTGCAGGTGGCGGACGCCGATGGCCAGAATCCGCAGGTCGCCCTGCGTTCGCGCGAGCCGATCATCTCGCCGTCCTGGTCGCCCGATGGCTCCAAGCTGGCGTACGTGAGCTTCGAATCCGGCAAGCCGGTGGTGTACGTGCACACCCTGGCCACCAGCGCCCGCGTGCCGGTCGCCAACTTCAAGGGCAACAACAGCGCCCCCGGCTGGTCGCCCGACGGCACCCAGCTTGCCGTGGCCCTGACGCGTGACGGTCTGTCGCAAATTTACATCGTTAGCGCGGCCGGCGGCTCGAATATGAAGCGAGTTACGCGTTCTCCCGGGATTGACACCGAGCCGAGCTTTACGCCGGACGGCCGTTCCATTATCTTTACCAGTGACCGCAGCGGCGGGCCGCAAATCTATCAAACCGGCCTGGACGGTGGCGATGCTCGCCGCCTCACGTTTAATGGTGGTTACAACATCTCACCCCGAATTTCCCCAGATGGATCGACGCTGCTGTACGTTGCCAGACGCGACGGCGCGTTCCGGATCGCATCGTTGAACCTGTCCTCCGGCTCGGAGAACTTGTTGACCGATGGTCGTGACGATCAGTCGCCAAGCTTCGCGCCGAACGGCATGCAAGTCCTCTACGCCGCGATTCAAAACGGCCGTAGCGTGCTTGCGGGCGTTTCGAGCGATGGCCGCGTACGGCAGACGCTTTCGGTACTGAATGGGGAAATACGTGAACCGACTTGGGGCCCATTTACCCGATAACACGTGTGACTCTCTTTGCAAAGGAACTATCATGAAGTCGCGCATTGCCAAAAGCCTAACCATCGCCGCTCTGGCCGCCACCCTGGCAGCTTGCAGCTCCGTCCCTCTCGACGATAAAGCGGGTCAGGGCGGAGGCGCTGGCCAAGGATCCTCGGCCTCCGGCCAGATCCTTGATCCCTTCAATCCCCAAAGCATCCTGGCGCAACAGCGCTCGGTATACTTTGACTTCGACAGCTACACGGTGTCCGACCAGTACCGCGGCTTGGTGGAAACCCACGCCCGCTACCTGGCTTCGCACCAGCAGCAGAAAATCAAGATCGAAGGCAACACCGACGAACGCGGCGGCGCCGAATACAACCTGGCCCTGGGCCAGCGCCGTGCCGACGCCGTGCGTCGCATGATGACCCTGCTGGGCGTCAGCGACAACCAGATCGAAACCATCAGCTTCGGTAAAGAAAAGCCGAAGGCGACTGGCTCGTCGGAAGCCGACTTTGCGGAAAACCGCCGCGCCGATATCGTTTATCAGCGTTAAGCTTTTCGTATAGTTAAGTGCCCCACCACGCGTCGGGACGGTCAACCGGCCGTCCCGACGTTTGTTTTTATCCCCCGGGAATTTTCATGCGCGATAACGTTCTGTCCCTGCGTCCCCTGATGGCGGCCACTGGCCTGGTGCTGGCCGCCCTGACGGCGCCCGCCCACGCTTTCTCCGATGATGAGGCCCGCAAGGCCATCCTGGATTTGCGCCAGCAGGTGCAGCAACAGAACGAGCAGAGCCAACGGGCCAAACTGCAATTGGCCGACCAGATCCAGGCGCTGCAGCAGGAAATCGCCCAATTGCGCGACCAGCTCGAACTGGTGTCGCGCCAGCAGCCCAGCGCCAATAAGCCGGGCGGCGCGCCAGGCGGCGCCAACCCGCCGGGCGCCACGGCCGGCGACCCGCAGGAGCAGGCCGCCTACGACGGCGCCATCGACCTGTTCCGCAAGGGCCAGTACAAGGAGGCGTCCGAATCGCTGGCCGCCTTCACCGCGCTCTACCCCGCCAGCCAGCTCGCGCCCAGCGCCCAGTTCTACCTGGGCAGCAGCCGCTACGCGCTGAAGGATTTCAAGGGCGCCATCGAGCAATTGAACGCCATGGTGCAGAAGGCCCCCGACAACGCCCGCGCCCCCGACGCCCTGCTGGTGATCGCCGGCAGCCAGATCGAGATGAACAACCGCGCCGGCGCCAAGACCACGCTGCAGCGCATCGTGCGCGACTACCCGACCACGCCGGCCGCCAACACGGCCAAGAGCCGCCTGCAACTGCTGCAGTAATGGCGCAAGCCGCTTCAGCGGTCGCCGCCTACCGGCACATCCTGCGCCGCCGCGCGGGGCTCATCGCCCTGCTGCTGGCGGCGATTTGCATTGGGCTGCTGCTCGACTTCACGCTCGGCCCCTCGGGCCTGGGCTGGGGCGAACTGTGGCGCACACTGAGCGCGCCGGCGTCGGCCGATCCGACGCTGCGCGTGATCGTCTGGGATATCCGGCTACCTTACGCCCTGATGGCCGCGCTGGTCGGCATGGCGCTGGGCCTGGCGGGCGCCGAAATGCAGACCATCCTGAACAATCCCCTGGCCAGCCCATTCACGCTGGGCGTGTCGTCGGCGGCCGCCTTCGGCGCGTCGCTGGCCATCGTGCTGCACCTGGGCGTGCCCGGCATCCCCGACGGCTGGCTGATCGCCGGCAATGCCTTCCTGTTCGCCATGCTGGCGGCCCTGCTGCTGGACGGCGTGGCACGCCGGGGCGGCATCAACACCTCGGGCGTGGTGTTGTTCGGCATCGCCATGGTGTTCACCTTCAACGCGCTGGTGTCGCTGGTGCAGTTCACCGCCAGCGCCGAGGCGCTGCAGAGCCTGGTGTTCTGGACCATGGGCAGCCTGGCGCGCTCGAGCTGGACCACGGTCACCGCCCTGGGATTGGCGTTCGCGCTGGCGCTGCCGCTGGCCATGCGCCAGTCCTGGAAACTGACCGCGCTGCGGCTGGGCGAGGAACGCGCCGCCAGTTTCGGCGTGGACGTGCGCCGCGTGCGCGTGACGGCGCTGGCGCGCGTCAGCCTGCTGTCGGCGCTGGCGGTGGCGTTCGTCGGCACCATCGGGTTCATCGGCCTGATCGCGCCCCATATCGCCCGCCGGCTGGTGGGCGAGGATCACCGCTTTTTCCTGCCGGGCAGCGCGCTGGTGGGCGGCGTCATCCTGTCGCTGGCCTCGGTGGCGTCCAAGAACCTCGCGCCCGGCGTCATCGTGCCGGTCGGGATCGTCACCTCGCTGATCGGCATTCCATTCTTCGTCGCGGTGGTGCTGCGCCGGAGGCTGCCATGACGGGCGCCACGCGTGCGCCGGCGCTGGCGATCGACGGCATCAGCGCCGGCTATGGCGGCACGGACGTGCTGCACGACCTGTCCTTGCCGCGCCTGGGCGCTGGCGAGGTCTCGGCCCTGCTGGGCCCCAATGGCAGCGGCAAATCGACGCTGCTCAAGGCGCTGGCGGGACTGGTGAAGGTGCGCGCCGGACGGGCGCGACTAAACGACCTGGAGCTGGCGCGGATGGATTTCGCCACCCGCGCGCGCCATCTGGTCTATCTGCCGCAAAGCCTGCCGGCCGCCGTGCACCTGCGCGTGTTCGAATCGGTGCTGGTGGCGGCCCGCGCCAGTGAGGCCGAGGGTCCGCCGACGGACCTGCACGGGATCGACCGGCTGCTGGAAAGGTTGGGCATCGGCCATCTGGCGTTGTCCTACCTGGACGCGCTGTCCGGCGGCCAGAAGCAGCTGGTGGGGCTGGCGCAGGCGCTGGTGCGGCGGCCGCGCGTGCTGCTGCTGGACGAACCGCTGTCGGCGCTGGACCTGAATTACCAGTTCCATGTGATGCGGCTGCTGAAACAGGAAACCGCCGACCACGGGCTGATCACGGTGATCGTGCTGCATGACCTGAACGTGGCGCTGCAGCACGCCGACCGGGCGGTGATGATCCATGGCGGCAGGCTGGTCGCCGCGGGCGCGCCGGCCGACGTCATCACGCCGGCCTCGCTGGCCGCCGTGTATGGCGTGCGGGGCCGGGTCGAGGCCTGCTCGCGGGGACGGCTGCAGGTGCTGATCGACGATCTGGAGGCCGATCCGCACTGACCCTGCGGCGGCGTCCGTCTGCCCGCGCCATGGCGCGGGGCTTTCCAGGCTGCGCTAGGCGCGCTGCGCCACGTCGGCGACCGGCGCGCCGGTCATGGCGGCCAATTGCCGCGGCGTCAGGTTGAAGACCGCGTGCGGGTGCCCCGCCGCCGCCCACAGGCTGTCGTACTGGAACAGGTCCTGGTCGAGCAGCATCACGGGCTTGACCGCGTGACCGATCGGGCAGACGCCGCCGATGGCGTAACCGGTCATCTCGCGCACGAACTTGGCGTCCGCCTTGGCCAGCGCGCCGACCTGCTCGGCGACCTTGGACTCATCGACGCGGTTGATACCGCTGGCGATGACCAGCACCGGCGCGTCATCGGCGGCCCGGCGGAAGATGATCGACTTGGCGATCTGTGCCACCTCGCACCCCAGCCCCGCCGCCGCCTCGGCCGAGGTCTTGCCCGTCTGCGGTAGCACCACCACCGGCTTGTCATGGCCCATCTCGGCCAGCAGGCGGGCGACGCGTTGGGCGGACTCGGGAAGATCGGCGGGGGTGGCGAGGGACATCTGGCGAACTCCGTTCAGGACAAAAAGATCGGGAATCGAGTTTATCAGCCCGGCGAATGCCCCCGCCGCGGACGCGGGCGTGCCGCTGCCGCGGGAGTGAAACGGCTAGAATGCCCGGCTGGCTTTCCCGACCCCGACCCGATGCGTTCCGAACCCGTCCTGCCCCTGCAAAGCGCCGATATCGGCGGCTATGCCATGTCCTACACCGAATACGGCGAAGGGGCGCCCCTGGTGCTGGTGCACGGCTCGCTGTCGGACTGTCGCTACTGGAAATCGCAGATGGCGCCGCTGGGCCGTTCGTTCCGGGTGCTGGCGGTATGCCTGCGCCGCTATTGGCCCGAAAGCTGGGATGGCGAAGGCGACGGTTTCTCGGTGGCGCAGCACGGCGCCGACGTGCTGGCGTTCATCGACAAGGTGGCGGGCGGTCCCGCCCATCTGGTGGGCCATTCGCGCGGCGGCCGCGTGGCCCTGGAAGCCGCGCTGGCCCGCCCCGACGCACTGCGCAGCCTGACGCTGGCCGACCCCGGCCTGCCGCTGCCTGGCGGCGACGACGCCCGGGGCGGCTTTCGCCAGCGGGCGCTCGAACTCATCCGCGACGGCGCCGTGGAAGAAGGCCTGGCGCTGTTCGTGGACACAGTGACCGGACCGGACACCTGGCAACGCATGGTGCCCTGGTTCAAGGAAATGGTGCGCGACAACGCCGGCACGCTGTTCGGCCAGGCCCGCGAGACCCCGGCCTCGCTGAGTCCGCAGGAGATCGCCTCGCTGACACTGCCGACGCTGCTCATCGGCGGCGCGTTGAGCCCCGATCCCTACCCCGCCGTGCTCGACGCGCTGGAGAGCTGGCTGCCGCAATCGCGGCGGGTGGACATTGCCGGCTCGTCGCACGGCATGAACCTGGGCAATCCGCGCGCCTTCAACGGCGCCATCGAATCGTTCCTGCGCGGTTGAGCGGCGCGAGTCGTCAGGGCTCGACCGACGGCGTGTGCTTGAGGCGCTTGAGCACGAAGGTCGAGCGGCTGTGCCGCACGCCGGGCAGCTTGTAGAGCCGCTTGCGCAGGAACTCTTCATAACCTTCGGTGCCGGCCACGGCGACCTTGATCAGGTAGTCGTATTCGCCCGTCACCAGGAACGCCTCCACCACTTGCGGCAGCCGCGTGATCGCCTCGCCGAAGCGCGCCAGCGTGTCGTCGTCGTGGTGCTCGAGCGTGACCTCGATCATGACCGTGTCCGGCAGGCCCAGCGCCTTCTGGTTCAACAGGGCCGCGTAGCCCTCGATGACGCCCGCGTCCTCCAGCGCCCTGACCCGGTTCCAGCAGGGCGTCGGCGACAGGCCGACCTGCTCGGCCAGCTTCAGGTTGGTGAGGCGGCCGTCGGCGCGCAGGGCGCGCAGGATCTTGCGGTCGGTTTCGTCGATTTTGGGTGGGGTGGACACGGCGGAAAATCCGTAGAAGAGACTATCCCTGCAAAACCTGATTCTAGAGGATATATATTCCTTCAATACCGCCAAATTGGCGGGAATCAGGAAACCTATTTTCCCGACCCGGCCGTAGACTCTCCATCAAGACGGGCATTACCCCGCCCGTCGGATCCAGCGCCCGCGCCGTGGCACAACCCCGCGCCGACGCCGGTGTAGTCCACCGCAGTGTGCCGCGCGCCGATCCGCGCGGCGGGAAATCATGTCTCACGCAGCAGCAGTCCCCGCAAGAACCGGCCTGGGCCTGTCCGGCACCGCCATGCTCCTGGCCGCACCGGCGCTCTTCGCCTCCAACATGGTGGCCGCCCGCTGGGCCCATGACGCCGCCCTTCCCCCCGTTTTCCTGGCCTTCGGCCGCTGGCTGATCGCCTTCCTGATCCTGTTGCCGCTGGCCGCGCCGGCCTTGCTGCGGCATCGCCGGGCGCTGTGGCGCGGCCTGCCCACGCTGCTGCCGCTGGCGGTGCTGGGCATGGGCGTGGCGGTGGCGCCGCAGTACATCGGCGCCCAAAGCACCAGCGCCACCAACATCGCCCTGATCTTCTCATGCAGCCCGATCCTGGTGGCGCTGCTGGAGGCAGTCATCTGGCGCAAGCCCCTTTCGCCCCTGCGCGCCGCCGGGCTGGCGCTGGCGCTGGGCGGCGTGCTGGTGGTGCTGACGCGCGGCGACGCCTGGGCGCTGGCGCGGCTGGCGTTCGGCCAGGGCGACCTGTGGGTGCTGCTGGCCGCCACCGGCTGGGCGCTCTATACGGTGCTGCAGAAGCGCCTGGCGCAGCCGGCGGTGCCGGATGGCGCGCGGCTGGCGGCGATGATGCTGGGCGGCGCGATCGCGCTGGCGCCGTTCGCCGGCATCGAAGCCGCCACCGGCGCCACCCCGCCCTGGAGCGATCCACGGCTGGCGGCGGTCCTGCTGTTCCTGGCGGTGGTGCCCAGCCTGGGCGCGTATTACGTCTACGGCCGCCTGATCAGCCGCGCCGGCCCCGCCACCGCGGGCCTGTCGATGTTCCTGGTGCCGGTGTATGCCGCGCTGCTGGCCTGGCCGCTGCTGGGCGAGGCGCCGCAACTGTTCCATGCCTACGGCTTCGTGATGATCCTGCTGGGCGTGAAGCTGGCGTCCTCGCGCGTGCGGGCGACGACGGCCGGGGCCGCCGCGCCGGCATGAGGCACACGTAGCGCCGACATGAAAAAAGGGCCACCCGCACGGGTGGCCCTTGTTCCGAGCCGATCGGAATTCAGCGGCCCGAACCCTGGGCCGCGATCACTTCCTGCGCCACCTGGCGCGGCGCTTCGGCGTAGTGCTTGAACTCCATCGTGTAGGTGGCGCGGCCCTGCGTCAGCGAGCGCAGCGAGGTGGAGTAGCCGAACATCTCGGCCAGCGGCACCTCGGCGCGCACCACCTTGCCGCCGCCCCCGGCGATGTCTTCCATGCCCTGCACCATGCCACGGCGTGACGACAGATCGCCCATGACGTTGCCGGTGAAGTCCTCGGGCGTTTCCACCTCGACCTGCATCATCGGCTCCAGCAGCACCGGGTCGGCGCGCCGCATGCCTTCCTTGAAGGCCATCGAACCGGCCATCTTGAAGGCGTTCTCGTTCGAGTCCACGTCGTGGTACGAACCGAAGAACAGCGTCACCTTCACATCGACCACCGGATAGCCCGCCAGCACGCCGGCGTTGAGCGCCTCGCGGATGCCCTTGTCCACCGCCGGGATGAACTCGCGCGGCACCACGCCGCCCTTGATGGCATCGACGAACTCGTAGCCCTTGCCAGGCTCCTGCGGCTCGAGCTTGAGCACCACGTGGCCGTACTGGCCGCGGCCGCCCGACTGCTTGACGAACTTGCCTTCGACCTCGTCACAGGTCTTGCGGATGGTCTCGCGATAGGCCACCTGCGGCTTGCCCACCGTGGCCTCGACGCCGAACTCGCGCTTCATGCGGTCGACCAGGATTTCCAGGTGCAGCTCGCCCATGCCGGAAATGATGGTCTGGCCGGACTCCTCGTCGGTGCGCACGCGGAATGAGGGATCTTCCTGCGCCAGCCGGCCCAGGGCGATGCCCATCTTTTCCTGGTCGGCCTTGGTCTTGGGCTCGACCGCCTGCGAGATGACCGGCTCGGGGAACACCATGCGTTCGAGCACGATGACGTGCGCCGGATCGGTCAGCGTATCGCCCGTGGTGACGTCCTTGACGCCTACCGCGGCGGCGATGTCGCCGGCATAGACCTCGGTGATCTCGCGCCGCTCGTTGGCGTGCATCTGCAGGATGCGGCCCAGGCGTTCCTTCTTTTCCTTGACCGGGTTGTAGACCGAGTCGCCGGACTTGACCACGCCGGAGTAGACGCGGAAGAACACCAACTGGCCGACGAACGGGTCGGTCATGATCTTGAAGGCCAGCGCCGAGAACGGTTCCTTGTCGGTGGGATGGCGTTCGATTTCATGGTCGCGCTCGTCGTGGCCCTTGATGGCGGGCACGTCGACGGGCGACGGCAGGTAGTCGATGACGGCATCCAGCATGGCCTGCACGCCCTTGTTCTTGAAGGCGCTGCCGCACAGCATCGGCACGATCTCGTTGGCGACCGTGCGCTGGCGCAGGCCCTGCTTGATCTCGGCCTCGGTCAGCGCCTCGCCGCCCAGGTATTTCTCCAGCAGCGTTTCATTGGCCTCGGCGGCCTTCTCGACCATCTTGTCGTGCCATTCCTGCGCCTGCGCCTGCAGCGCCGGTGGAATGTCACGGTACTCGAAACGCACGCCCTGGCTGGCGTCGTCCCAGATGATGGCCTTCATCTTGACAAGGTCGATGACGCCCTCGAAGCCGTCCTCGGCGCCCACCGGCAGTTGCACCGGCACGGCGTCGCCCTTGAGACGTTCGCTGATCTGGCGCTGCACGCGCAGGAAGTCCGCGCCGACGCGGTCCATCTTGTTGACGAAGGCCAGCCGCGGCACGCGGTACTTGTTGGCCTGGCGCCAGACGGTCTCGGATTGCGGCTGCACGCCGCCGACCGCGTCATAGACCATGACCGCGCCATCCAGCACGCGCATGGAGCGCTCGACCTCGATGGTGAAGTCGACGTGGCCCGGCGTGTCGATGATGTTGATGCGGTGTTCGGGATAATTGCCGCCCATGCCCTTCCAGAAGGCGGTGGTGGCGGCGGACGTGATGGTGATGCCGCGTTCCTGTTCCTGCTCCATCCAGTCCATCACGGCGGCGCCGTTGTGCACTTCGCCGATCTTGTGGGTGATACCGGTATAGAAGAGGATGCGCTCGGTGGTCGTCGTCTTGCCCGCGTCGATGTGGGCGCTGATGCCGATGTTCCGGTATAGCTCGATAGGCGTCTTGCGAGTCATGGCCTCGTTCCTTGCAGTAATCACCAGGAGTAGGCGGCAGGTCCGACCGGATACTGCCGCGGCGGGCGCCATGCCGCGTTGAGAGGTGTGCTCGGGTGTTGCGAAACCGCGCCCGCACTTATCCGTAAATATTACGCGCCGCGGGCCGGTTTACAAGCTTTAGCCATATGGGTCATAGGGAATGGCGCGGACAAGAAAAAGCCCCTCGCCAGGAGGGGCCGGGCCCGGCATCGGCGCCGGGAGGCCTGACAGCGGCCTGACACGGGCAACGAGGCCGGATTTACTTCTTTTCTTCCTTGACGCGGTACACCAGCACGGCGGTGCTGGCCAGCGACAGCACCTTGGCGGTGACGCTGCCCAGCAGCAGGCGCGACAGGCCGCTGCGGCCGTGGCTGCCGATGAAGATCAGGTCGCAACCGGCGTCGGCGGCGGCCTGGACGATGCCGTCGGCCACGTTGAAGTTGGACACGGCGCGCGCCTCGGACTTCACGCCGGCGGTGTCGGCGCGGTCGGTGATCTGCTTGAGGTACTTGTCGGCCTGCTCGGCCGAGGCCTTTTCGTAGTCTTCGTCGGTGATGGCGTAGGCCGCGGCCATGCCGTCGAAACCGATGGTGGCGGCGAACGGCTGCGTCACATAGAGGGCGACGACGTCAGCGCCCACCGAGCGCGCGAAGGAAATGCCGGCGTTGGCGGCTTGGGCCGACAGCGGCGAGCCGTCGGTGGGAATCAGGATCTTCTTGAACATCTTGCCTGCTCCTGTTTGAGAGGAAGCTCCATGCTACCGGAAACCCGCCAGGTTCACATCAAGCGAACCCGGGGTCCTTGATGCGCGTCAACCCAGTTGCTGGGCGGCGGCGAACAGATTGGTGCAGCGGGTGCCGGTGCGGCAGTAGGCCAGCACCGGGCCCGGCAGGGTGCGCAGCAGTTCGGCGAAGCGGACCACATCGGCGGCGGTCATGGCGCTGCCGACGACCGGCTGGTATTCGATTTTCAGGCCGGCGGCGGCGGCGGCCTTGGACACGTCGGCGGCGGTCGGCTGGTCGGGGCCGCCCTCGAAGTCGGGACGGTTGATGATGACGCTCTTGTAGCCGGCGGCGGCCACGTCGGCCATGTCGTCGGGGCCCAGTTGCGGGGCGACGGCGAAATTCTCGGTGAGGGGTTTGATGGGTGCGGACATGGCGATTCCTTGATGGGGATGACTGCGTATTATTGTAGGAGCCGTTTCAGGCGAAAAGCTTTTCCAGCATATTCCACACGCCCCGGTCATCGACCATCGGCACCGAGAACCGCAACATGGTCGACGGCCCCTGGGATGGCGAGAACAGCGTGCCGGGCGCCAGCAGCATGCCCTGGTCGGCGGCGGCGCGAGCCAGCACCTCGCTGTCGCGCCCGCAATCGGCCCACACGAACATGCCTGCCTGCGGCTCGTGCCGGATCGTCAGGCCGAGCTTCTGCAGGCCCTTCAGGCAGCGCTGGCGGGCCTCGTCCACCCGCAGCCGCACGCGCTCGATATGGCGCCGGTACTGTCCTTCCATCAGCACCCGGTGCACCACCCGTTCGCCCAGCTCGGGCGAAGTCAACCCGGCCAGCATCTTCAGGTCGGCCAGCTTCTGCAGGATGTCGGGATTGGCGGCCAGATAGCCCACGCGCAGGCTGGCCGCCAGCATCTTGGAATAGCCGCTGACCAGGATCACGCGATTGAGCCGGTCCAGCACCGCCAGCTTCATGGCGCCGCCCGGATGCAGCTCGCCGTAGGTGTCGTCTTCCACCACCATGAAATCGTGACGCTCGGCGATGCGCAGGATGTCGTAGGCGGCGCCCGCCGACAAAGTGTGGCCGGTGGGGTTGTGGACCGCGCTGTTGATGATGAACAGCTTCGGCTTGTGCTGCGCCGCCAACTGCTCCAGCAAGGCGGTGTCGGGACCGTCGGGACCGCGCGGCACGCCGATCAGCCGGGCGCCGAAGGCGGCCAGGCGGCCAAAGATGACGAACCAGGCCGGATCCTCGACCAGCACGGTGTCGCCGGGCTGCACCAACAGGCGGGCGATCAGGTCCAGGGCATGGGTGACGCCATTTGTGGTGAGCAGATTGCGTTCGGGATGGGCCGGCACGCCGTCGCTCTGCAGCGAGGCGGCGATCTGCTGGCGCAGCGGCGAAAACCCCTGCGGATGGCCGTAGGAAACGAGATGGCCGCGCACCGAGCGGCCCACCGCACGCACCGCGCCCGCCACCATTTCGGGATCGAGCCAGTCGGCCGGCAGCAAGCCGGCGCCGCCCGGCATGCCTGGCCCGCCGCCCTCGCGGAACATGCTACGCAGCAGCCAGGCGATATCGACCCGCGCCGGCGGCGTGAAATTCTGCGTGGAAGCGGGCACGGCGACCGGGGCCAGCGGCCCGCTGCGCGCGCGCACGAAAAAGCCGGCGCCGCGCCGCGATTGGACCAGACCGCGCGCCACCAGCCGGTCGTAGGCTTCCACCACCGTGAAACGGCTGACGCCGGACTGCTCGGCCATCTTGCGGATGGACGGCAAGCGCGTCCCCGGCCGCAAGCCCTGCTCGTCGATGCGCCGGGCCAGGCCGTCGGCCAATTGCGCCACCAGCGTGGCGTCGGCCTGGCGCACCGGCTGCCAGGGCATGGAAGGCGAAGTAACTGTCATGGGGATTTCACCAGGCCAGCGGTTGAAGTGACATGTATAAGTGTACCGGTACTGTACCGATAACTATGCGTAGAGTGACAGCAATGGCATCAGCCCGCAAGCCCCGCGGACCGCCCCGCCGCATCGCCATGGCAAGGCTGCGGCCAGGGCTGCCACGGGGACCGGCCGCAGCCCTGTTTCATTGGAGTCAAGAAATGACGTTGTTCCCCGCCAGCCTGGCCGACGTGCCGCTCGCTTCCCTGTCCTTGCTGGGTCCCCTGGCAATGTTCGCCCTGGTCAGTTCGATCACGCCGGGGCCGAACAACGTCATGCTGGCCGCGTCCGGCCTGAACTTCGGCTTTCGCCGCAGCATGCCGCACCTGCTGGGCGTGAACCTCGGCTTCACGCTGATGATTTTCCTGGTGGGCGTGGGGCTGGGATCAGTGTTCCAACAGGTGCCGCAGCTTTACACGGTGCTCAAATACGTGGGCGCAGCCTACCTGCTGTACCTGGCCTGGAAGATCGCCAACTCGGGCGGCATGGAGGATGGCGCCGTCAGCGGCAAGCCGATGACCTTCCTGCAGGCCGCCGCCTTCCAGTGGGTCAACCCCAAGGCCTGGGTGATGGCCGTCGGCGTGATCGCCACCTATACGCCGCAGGCCGGCTTCTTCGCCAACCTGGTCATCGCCACGGTGGTGTGCGGCATCGTCAACCTGCCGAGCATCGGCATCTGGGTCACCTTCGGCACCGCACTGCGGCGCGTGCTGCACAAGCCGTGGGCGATCCGCGCCTTCAACGTCAGCATGGCGCTGCTGCTGGTGGCCTCGCTGTATCCGGTGGCGCTGGAAGCCTTCCAGTGACGCGGCCGGATCAGGCCCGCAGCGCCACCACCACGGCGGGCGTGACCAGAACGTTGAACAGCCCTGCCATCACCATCACCAGGCCGGCCACCGCGCCCTCTTCCGCCGCCAGTTCGCGCGCCTTGGCCGTGCCGGCGCCGTGGGCGCCCATGCCGAACAGGGCGCCCCGAGCCAGGGCTGAACGCAGGGGCAGCCAGCGGCGCATGAGCTGGCCGATGGCCGCGCCGAAGACGCCGGTGACGATGACGAACACCGCGGTCAGGTCGGGTACGCCGCCGACGTGCGACGACACCGCCACCGCGAACGGCGTGGCCACCGAGCGCGGCAACAGGCTCAGCCGCAGATCCGGCGGCAGGCCCAGCAGGCTGCCCAGCAACCAGGCGCTGAGTCCGGCGATGGCGCTGCCGACCACCACCCCCGCCGCCAGCACCGGCCAGTAGCGGCGGATGAGCGCGCGCTGCTCGTACAGCGGCAGCGCGAAGGCAACGATCACCGGCCCCAGCATCAGCATCAGCCAGTGCGAGCCCGACATGTAGTCGCGATAGCCGGTATGCAGGAGCAACGCCAGCATCAGCAACAGGGCCGGCGCCACCACCAGCGTCGACGTCCACCAGTACGCATAGCGGCGATAGAACAGGCGTGCGCAGGCATAGGCCAACACGGTGGCCAGCGGCCAGAACAGCAGGTTGAATTCAGCCCGCATGGCGGTTCATCCATCGGTAGCAGAGGTCGATCGTCAGCGCTGTGCCCGCCATGACCAGCGCTGTGCCCAGCAGGATCACGGCCAACAGCTTGGCGCCCAGCACGCCCAGGAATTCGCGGTGGTCCAGCAACGACATCACCGCGGGCACGAAGAACAGCAGCATCTCGCCCAGCAACCAGCTCGCGCCCCGGTGCACGTTGCGAACGCGCAGCAGGCCCGAAGCCAGCAACGCCAGCACCAGCGCCATGCCGATGACGCCGCCCGGCACCGGCAGGCCGGCGGCATTGGCCAGCATCTGGCCCAACAGGGAAAACAGGGTGATGAGGACGATCTGCAGCAAGCGGCTGCGGCGCAGCAGGCTGCGCAGGAGAACGGGATAGCGTGGGCGAGACATGGGTGAAATTCCTTGGGATGGAAACGTTTTACGCCTGGCCAGGGCATAGATAAAATGAATTTGATGAATTCAACCCATTCCAATCAGGCATAGTTATGGATCTGCGCCCCTTGCGCGCCTTGGTGGAGGTGGTCCGCCAGGGCGGTTTTTCCCAGGCGGCCAAGGTCGTGTTCGCCACCCAGCCCACGGTCAGCAAGGCCGTGCGGCAACTGGAGGATGAAATCGGCATGCCCTTGCTCGACCGCCAGGCGCAGCCGCCGCGGCTGACCGAGGCAGGCGAGATCGTCTACCGGCGCGCGGTCAAGATGTTGGCCGAACGCGACGATCTCTACGCCGAGCTGGACGAGCTGCGCGGCCTGAAACGCGGCGTGTTGCGGCTGGGCCTGCCGCCACTGGGCAGCAACGCGCTGTTCGCGCCGATGTTCGCGCGCTTTCGCAGCCGCTATCCGCAGATCGAGATCAGCCTGCTGGAACATGGCGGCCATCGGCTCGAGGAAATGGTGATGGCCGGCGAAATCGAGCTGGCCGCGTCGCTGCGCCCGGAATCCGGCGAACTCGATTGGCAGCCGGTGGCGCGCGAGCCGTTGATCGCGCTGTTGCCCGCCGACCATGCTGGCGCGCGCGCCGCCGCCATCGACCTGGAACAACTGCGCGACTCGCCCTTCATCCTGTTCGAGACCGGCTTCGCGCTGAACCGCGTCATCCTCGATGCCTGCCAGCGGGCCGGCTTCACCCCGGCGATTGCCGCCCGCAGCGGCCAGACCGACTTCATCGCGGCGCTGGTCATGGCCGGCCTGGGGGTCGCCTTCCTGCCGCGCCTGAAGGCCAACGAGGAGCGGCATGCGGGCGTGGCGCGGGTGCCGGTGCGCGATCCCGGCACGGACTGGGAAATGGGCCTGGTGTGGCGACGCGGCGGCTATCTTTCGCACGCCGCCCAGGCCTGGCTGGCACTGGCGCGCGAGATGCATCCGGATACCGCTTGACGCGAGCCGTCAACAACCGCCGTTGTATGCTGGCGGCGGAACCGTGCCCGTCGGCGCGGGTCATATCCTCCATGCCCGCCCTGCCCCGCCTCACCCTGCGCCGCCTGATCGGCGCCGCCGTGCTCGCCGCCGCCAGCGTGGTCGGCTGCTCGCAGCTCGACTCCTGGCAGCGCCAGACCATCTTCTCGCCGCAATCCGAGCCGCAGACCTGGTGGCGCGAGCCGGCCAAGGGCACGCAGGTCTACGACCTGGCGCTGGCCAACGGCGACAAGGTTCGGGCCTGGTACTGGCAAAGCCCGCAGGCCGACGCGCCCACCGTGCTGTATCTGCATGGCGCGCGCTGGAACCTGAACGGCAGCGCCTTCCGCATCGACGGCTGGACCCGCAAGGGCTATTCGATCCTGGCCATCGACTACCGCGGTTTCGGCGCGTCGACGCCGCGCCTGCCGTCCGAGGCCAGCGCGCTGGAAGATGCCATGGCCGGCTTGAAGGAATTGGCCCGCCTGCAACCGGACCCGGCGCGCCGCTTCGTCTATGGCCACAGCCTGGGCGGCGCCATTGCGATCAACCTGGCGGCGCGCCCGGAGCAACCGGACTTCGCCGGGCTGATCGTCGAATCCAGTTTCACCAGCATCAGCGCGATGCTGTCCACCATGAAGTGGGGCCGCGTGCCCGGCGCCAGCCTGCTGGTCACGCAACCGTTCGACTCGGTGCAGACGCTGGCGCAGCTCCACACGCCGATGCTGTTCATGCATGGCACCGCCGATCGCGTAGTGCCGCACACCATGAGCGACGAGCTTTACGCCGCCGCCCGGGGAGTGGCGCCCGAACTGAAGCGGCTGGTCAAGATCGAGGGCGCGACGCATTCGGGCGCGTTCCGCAGCGGCGAGCAATACGACGACGCCGTGAAGACCTTCATGCGCGACGCCAGCCGCGCCTATCAACGCAAGGCCGGCTGACCCTCGCGCCGCGCCACCACGGGCCGAGCCATCCGTCGCGCCCGCGGGATCGGGCGTGCACGCCCGATCCCGCGGGCGCGCGCGGCATTCCGCTGGCTCCCTTCCCGCCCATTCCCCTGCGCCTTCGGGCGCCCACACCGTCCTCCCCGGGGAAACCCGCTCTCGGGAAACTCCCATATCAAAATATCTTCTAAATATATTTAACGGATATTAGACTTTCTCCCACCCGCCGCCCTTCCTTCGCGGCGCCGGCCATCCGAGGAGAATCCAGTTGAGTAACGTGCGTTGGCAGGGCGTCTTTCCTGCCGTAACCAGTAAGTTCCATGCCGACGAAACCCTCGACTTCGAAGCGATGCGCAAGCACTTCGGCTTCCTGATCGACAACGGCGTGCATGGCCTCGTCACCTGCGGTTCGCTCGGCGAAGCCAGCACCCTGACGCTGGAGGAAAAGCTGGCGGTGACGCGTTGCGCCGTGGAAGTCAGCGGCGGCCGCATCCCCGTGCTGGCCAACGTGTCGGAAACCAGCACCCGCGAGGCGCTGCGCTTCATCAAGGCGGCGGTGGACCTGGGCGTGGACGGCTTCATGCTGATGCCGTCGCTCATCTACGTGGCCGATGCGCGCGAGGCGATGCAGAGCATCCGCACCATGGCCGAGGCCGCCGCCAAGCCCTGCATGATCTACAACAACCCGGTCGCCTACCGCGTCGACCTCAAGCCCGAGCACATGGCCGAGCTGGCCGATTGCCAATGGCTGGTGGCGATCAAGGAAAGCAGCGACGACATCCGCCGCGTGACCGACCTGCGCAACAAGCTGGGCGACCGCTATCAACTGTTCATCGGCGTCGACGACCTGTCGTTCGAAGCCCTGGCGCTGGGCGCCGACGGCCTGCTGGCCGGCCTGGTGACCGCCTTCCCGCGCGAGACAGTGGCGCTGTACGACCTGATGAAGGCCGGCAAGTGGCAGGAAGCGCTGGCGCTGTACCAGTGGTTCACGCCGCTGCTGCACCTGGATGTTTCGACCAAGCTGGTGCAGAACATCAAGCTGGCCGAGACCCTGGCCGGCGTCGGCAACGAGCACGTGCGTCGTCCGCGCCTGCCGCTGGTGGGCGCCGAGCGCGAGCGCTGCGCCGGCATCATCGAAGCGGCGCTGGCCAAGCGGCCGCGGCAATACCAGTCGAAGTAAACGACCCAGCCCGAAGCAGGACCGGCGCGCCCGCAGGGCCGGGGCGCGCCATCCTCCCGCCAGCCTCTCGGACACCATGCACAGCGACATCATCCTTCAGACCCGGGGCCTCACCAAGGAATTCCGCGGCTTCGTGGCGGTCAACGACGTCAACCTGAGCGTCAGGCGCGGCGCGATCCATGCGCTGATCGGTCCCAACGGGGCCGGCAAGACCACGGTCTTCAATCTGCTCACCAAGTTCCACATCCCGACCCGCGGCCAGATCGTCTACGACGGCGTCGACATCACCGGCGAACGGCCGGCGCAGACGGCGCGGCGCGGCATCGTGCGCTCGTTCCAGATCTCGGCGGTGTTTGCGCAGTTGTCGGTGCGCGAGAACGTGCGCGTGGCCTTGCAGCGCAAGCTGGGCGTGGACTACTGCTTCTGGCGTTCGGAGCGCTCGCTGGAGCGGCTGCATGCGCGGGTCGAGGAGCTGCTCGACCAGGTCGGCCTGCGCGGGCAACTGGACGTGGCCGCCGGTGACCTGCCCTACGGCCGCAAGCGCACGCTGGAGATCGCCACCACGCTGGCGCTGGAGCCGGAACTGCTGTTGCTGGATGAGCCGACGCAAGGCATGGGCCACGAGGACGTGGACCGCGTCAAGCACCTGATCAAGCAGGTCTCGGCCGGCCGCAGCATCCTGATGGTGGAACACAACATGAAGGTGGTGGCCGACATCTGCGACACCATCACCGTCCTGCAACGCGGCGAGATCCTGGCCGAGGGTCCGTACGCCGAGGTGTCCGCGAACCCCGCGGTGCGCGAAGCGTACATGGGAGCGGAAGATGAATGACAAGACCCCGGCGCGGTCCATGCTGGAGATCCGCGATCTGCACGCCTGGTATGGCGAATCGCACATCCTGCACGGCATCGACCTGGACGTGAAGGCGGGCGAGTGCATCACGCTGCTGGGCCGCAATGGCGCGGGCCGCAGCTCGACCCTGAAGTCGGTGCTGGGCCTGGTGGGCCGGCGCAGCGGCTCCATCAAGGTGCAAGGCCAGGAAACCATCGGCCTGCCGCCGCACAAGATCGCGCGCCGGGGCATCGGCTATTGCCCCGAAGAGCGCGGCATCTACGCCTCGCTGTCCGCCGAGGAGAACCTCATGCTGCTGCCCTCGGTGGGACCGGACGGCATGTCGGTGGAAGAGATCTACACGATGTTCCCCAACCTGAAGGAACGCGCCCACAGCCCCGGAACGCGGCTGTCGGGCGGCGAGCAGCAGATGCTGGCGATGGCGCGCATCCTGCGCACCGGCGCCCGCCTGCTGCTGCTCGATGAAATCACCGAAGGCCTGGCGCCCGTCATCGTGCAGGCGCTGGGCCGGGTGATCCGGCAATTGCAGGAGCGCGGCTACACCACCGTGCTGGTCGAGCAGAACTTCCGCTTCGCCCGGCACCTGGCGGACCGCCATTACGTCATCGAACATGGCCAGGTGGCCGCCGTGATCGAGCGGGCCGAGGTCGAGCGGTCGCAGGACCGGCTCAACACCCTGCTCGGCATCTGAAGGCCGTCGCGCGCAGTTCCCCGTCATTGCAGTTCCCGTGTTGCTTCCGACCGCAGTCCCCCCATTCCCCTACGGAGCGTAGTCAGATGAAATTGAATCGAATTGCAGCGGCGCTGTGCGCCATCGGCTTGGCGGGCGCCGCCCACGCCGAGACCGGCATCAGCGACGGCATCGTCAAGGTCGGCGTGCTGACCGACCTGTCCGGCGTCTATTCCGACCTGGCCGGCAACGGCTCGGTGATCGCGGCGCGCATGGCGGCCGAGGAGATGGGCAACAAGGTGCTGGGCAAGCCGGTCGAGGTGGTGGCCGCCGACCATCAGAACAAGCCCGACGTCGCCGCCAACCTGGCGCGCGAATGGTTCGACCAGGGCAAGGTCGACATGATCACCGACTTCCCCACCGCGTCGACCGCGCTGGCCGTGATGGAGATCGCGCGCCAGAAGAACCGCGTGACCATGCCGTCCGCGGGCCTGTCGACGGCGATCCTGGGCGAGAAGTGCTCGCCGCTGAACGCGCAATGGACCAGCAACACCTACGCGCTGGCGGCCGGCACGGCGCGCGCGCTGGTCAAGGAAGGCAAGAAGAGCTGGTACTTCATCACCGCCGACTACACCTTCGGCCATTCGCTGGAGAAGGACGCCACCGAAGTCATCCAGGAGAACGGCGGCAGCGTCGTCGGCGTGTCGCGCCACCCCTTCCCCGGCAACGATTTCTCGTCGTTCCTGCTGAAGGCGCAGGCCTCCAAGGCCGACGTGATCGCCCTGGCCAACGCCGGCAACGACACCGTCAACGCGGTCAAGCAGGCCAACGAATTCGGCATCACCAAGAAGCAGATCGTGGCGCCGCTGCTCACCTACATTTCGGACGTGCACAGCATGGGCCTGGCCAAGGCACAGGGCATGTACCTGACCGAGGCGTTCTACTGGGACTACGACGACGCCTCGCGCGCCTGGGCCAGGAAGTTCTTCGAGAAGGCCAAGAAGATGCCGACGGCCTCGCAGGCGGGCGTCTACTCGGCCACGCTGTCCTACCTGAAGGCGATCGAGGCGGCCGGCACCGACGAGGCGCCGGCGGTCATGGCCAAGCTGCGCGAGATGACCATCAACGACGCCGTGATCCGCAACGGCAAGCTGCGCGCGGATGGCGCGCTGGTGCACGACATGCTGCTGTTGCAGGTGAAGGCGCCGGCCGAGTCCAAGGCGCCTTGGGACTACTACCACGTGAAGTCGGTGCTCAAGGGCGACGAGGTCTTTCCCAAGCCGCAGGCCGCCTGCGCGCTGAACAAGTCCTGACGCCCGCTGGCGCCGGGCGGCTTGCGCCCGGCGCCGGTTCGATCCGCCCGCGGCGCGCGGCAACGCGCGCCTCCCGCAAACCGACGCGTCCCGTGTCCGATCGCCGCCCACTATGTTCGACATCTCGCTTCCCGCCCTGCTCGCCCAACTGCTGGTGGGGCTGATCAACGGCTGCTTCTACGCCATCCTCAGCATGGGGCTGGCCATCATCTTCGGCCTGCTCAACATCGTCAATTTCACCCACGGCGCCCAGTTCATGATGGCGGCGTTCCTGGCGTGGATCGGCTTCACCCAGCTTCCGCAACTGCTGGGCCCGGGCGCGCAGATCAACTTCTGGGCGGCCCTGGTGCTGGCGCCGCTGATTGTCGGCGCGGTCGGAGTGGTCATCGAGAAGACGCTGCTCAAGCGGCTCTACCATCTGGACCACCTGTACGGCCTGCTGCTGACCTTCGGCATCGCGCTGATGATGGAAGGCGGGTTCCGCTACTTCTACGGCATCTCCGGCGTGGGCTACGAGCCGCCCGAGATCCTGCAGGGCGGCTTCGACCTGGGCTTCATGTTCCTGCCGGCGTACCGCGCCTTCGTGGTGGTGGCGTCGCTGCTGCTGTGCCTGCTGACCTGGTACCTGTTCGAGCGCACCCGCCTGGGCGCGCTGCTGCGCGCCGGCACCGAGAACGCCCGGCTGCTGCAGGCCTTCGGCGTCAACGTGCCGGTGATGATCACGCTGACCTACGGCTTCGGCGTGGCGCTGGCCGGCGTGGCGGGCGTGCTGGCCGCGCCCGTCATGCAGATCAACCCGCTGATGGGCTCCAACCTGCTCAATATCGTGTTCGCGGTGGTGGTGATCGGCGGCCTCGGCTCGATCATGGGCGCCATCGTCACCGGCCTGGCGCTGGGCCTGCTGGAGGGCCTGGCCAAGGTGTTCTACCCCGAAGCGTCCACCGTGGTCGTGTTCATCGTGATGGCGGTGGTGCTGCTGACGCGCCCCGCGGGCCTGTTCGGCAAGGAGAAATAAGGTGTCGCGCTTCCCTCTTTCCATCCGCATCCTCGCGCTGCTGCTGGTGCCGGCGCTGCTGGTCCCGTGGTTCCCGCAAGTGGTCTATCCGGTGTTCGTGATGAAGGTGCTGTGCTTCGCGCTGTTCGCGCTGGCCTTCAACCTGCTGACCGGCTTCACCGGCCTGGTGTCGTTCGGCCATGCCGCCTTCTTCGGCTGGGCCGGCTATGCCGCCGGCGAAATGATGATCCTGTACGGCGCGGCCGGCCTGCCGCCCGAGCTGGCAATGCTGTGCGGCGTGGCCATGGCCGCCGCCATCGGCTATGCCATCGGCTGGCTGGCGATCCGCCGCACCGGCATCTACTTCGCCATGATCACGCTGGCGCTGTCGCAGGTGGCCTACTTCATGGCGGTGCAGGTCCGCTGGACGCGCGGCGAGGACGGCATGCAGGGCATTCCGCGCGGCAAGTTCCTGGGCCTGGTGGACCTGAGCGCCGACACCAACATGTATTACTTCACGCTGGGCGTGTTCGTGCTGGGGTTCCTGTTCGTCTACCGGGTCATCCATTCGCCCTTCGGACAGGTGCTTAAGACCATCCGCGACAACGCGCCGCGGGCCATTTCGCTGGGGTACGATACGGATCGTTGCAAGCTGCTGGCGTTCGTGCTGTCGGCTTCGGTGGCCGGCCTGGCCGGCTCGCTCAAGGCGCTGGTGCTGCAACTGGTGGCGCTCAACGACGTGTCGCTGGCCACCTCCACCGAAGTCCTGCTGATGACGCTGCTGGGCGGGATCGGCACCGTGTGGGGCCCCGTGGTGGGCGCCACGCTGGTCGTCAGCCTGCAGAACTACCTGGCCACCCTGGGCGATGTCGTCACCATCGTCATCGGGTTGATTTTCGTGTTGTGCGTGTCGTTCTTCCGGCGCGGGTTCGTCGGCGAATGGCTGGCCTACACGCAGTGGCGCAAAACGAAGGAAAACAACCGTTGATGGCAGGAGCAGAACCCAAAAGGCGCGCGGCAGACGTCGCCTACGACCAGATCGAAAGCATGATCGCCACCCTGCAATTGCAGCCGGGCAGCGCGGTCGTTGAAGCGGATCTGATCGAAAAGACCGGCCTGGGCCGCACCCCGCTGCGCGAAGCGTTGCTGCGCATGGTGGCGGCCGGCCTGATCCGCCAGGAACCGCGGCGCGGCCTGCGGGTCTCGATGATCCAGCTTGCCGACCACATGGACCTGATCCAGACCCGCCGGGCGCTGGAGCAGTTGATCGCCGCCAGCGCGGCGCGCCGCGCCACGCCGGCGCAACGCGCCCAGATTGTCGAATGCGCGACGCAGATGGTGCGCGCGGCCGAGGGCGGCAACCTTGACGACTACATGCAGGCCGACCAGTTGCTCGACCACGTCTGCCACAGCGCCTGCCGCAACGTCTCGGCCGTGAATGCGGTGGAACCGCTGATCATCCAGTGCCGGCGCTTCTGGTACGCCTACCAGCACGAGGGCGACATCGCCGAGGGCGCGCGCCGCCACATGGCCATGGCCGCCGGCATCGCCACGGGCGACGAAGCGGCGGCCATCCAGGGCGCGGATTCGCTGATGGACTACCTGGAGATGTTTACGCGCAAGGTGATTGACGCGTAGCGCTCGCGGCCGGGGCGGCGGCGTCCTTGGCGCCGCGCGCCAGCCAGGCCATGACGCGCGGGCGGGCGCGGTCGTAGCCCAGGTTGTAGAAGAAGGCGTACGGCAGGTAGAACAGCACCAGCGCGATGTCCAGCACGAAGGCCTGCCACAGGCTGATGTTCAGCCACCAGGCGGCCAGCGGGATCACGATCAGGATCAGCCCCAGCTCGAAGCCGAACGCGTGGATCACGCGCACGCGCAGGTTGCGGGTGATGCCCAGGCGATTTTCGAGGCGGTCGAAGCCGGCGTTGTAGATCATGTTCCAGACCAGCGCGATCCAGGCGATCACGGCGGTCAGCACGCCCATTTCGAACAGCGACTTGCCCATGGCCCAGGCGGCCACCGGCGCGCACAGGCCGATGGCGAGGATTTCGAACAGGAAAGCGTGGATGAAGCGCTCCTTGATGGTTTTCTTGGCTTGCGTCATGACCCACCTCTGAGGTCGTTTGTTTCAGTGACCGGGGGATTTTCGACGATATTTCCGGTACGATAAAGATAGAATCCATCGGAAATTCCGATACAACACCCATCCATGCGCCATTCCCTGGAATCCCTGGCCACCTTCGCCCAGGTGGCCGCCGAGGGCACCTTTTCAGCGGCGGCCCGCAAGCTGGGCAAGAGCCAATCCACCGTCAGCGAGACTATCGCCAACCTCGAGGTCGACCTGAACGTGACCCTGTTCGACCGCAGCCAGCGGCAGCCGGCGCTGACCGAGGCCGGCCAGGTGCTGCTGGGCCAGGCCTTGCAGGTGCTGGCGGCCAACGACCGCCTGAACCGTAGCGCCAGCCAACTGTCCGCCGGACTGGAGCCGCGCCTGACCGTGGTGCTGTCGGATACGTTTCAGTCCGAAACCTTTGAGAACATGCTCAGCCAGATCGACCAGCGCTATCCGGCGCTGCGCTTCGAGTGCCTGATCGCGGAATACGAGGACGTGGTCGCGCTGGTGCAGCAGGGCCGCGCCCACCTGGGGCTGATGGCGGCGCAGGAAAGCTATCCGCCCGACATGGCCCACGCGACGCTGCGCGAAGCGTCGGAGATCGTGCTGTGCGTCGGCCGCGGCCATCCGCTGGCGACGCTGTCGGGGGTCACCCGGGACCACCTGAAGACCGAGCGCGAGCTGCGCCTGAGCACCTATGAGCTGGACGACAAGGACCCCGCGCCGTCGCAGTCGACCTGGTCGGCGCCGGGCTACCTGATGCTGCTGGAAATGGCCACGCTGGGATTTGGCTGGACCGAGTTGCCGCGCTGGATGCTGCAGCGCTTCGGCCGCGGGCAACTGGTGGAACTGGCGGTGCCGGGGTGGCCGCGCCAGATCCGGGTGGACGCGGTGTGGTCGACCCGCCGACCGCTGGGACCGGCCGGCGCCTGGCTGCTGCAGAGCCTGACGCGTGCCTGATGTCGGCAAGCGTGGACGCCCTGGCGCACGACGCGCCTAGCGCGCGGTGTGCGGCAGGCGCGAAATGCGCACGCCGTTGGCGGCCAGCCAGTCGCCCAGCTTGGGGCAGGCCAGCACATCGTATTCGGCGCGGCGCTGGCGCGCCATGGCGCTGCCGCCCTGGCTGTCCTTGGCCGGATGGCACATCAGCAGATCGCAGTCGCGGGCATTGAACAGCCAGTTCTGCAGCAGGTCGGCATAGCGCCGCTTGCCCCCCTCGAAACCGTAGACACCCAGCAGCCGGCGGTTGGTGCGCAGGCCTTCACGGTTGGCGCGGCGGCCCAGTTCGGCCGCGCCCAGCGCGCCGATGATGCGCGCCTTGAGCGATTCCTTCAGCGGAATGCCGCAAAGCATGCCAGGCGCCGTCTGGCGCAACCACGGCATGCGGGCGCCGTAGCGCTGCTTGAGCATGACCAGCAGGCGTTCGCGGATCACGGGCAACTGGTGCACGTGCTGATGGCCGTCGACGTAGTCGGGAGCGCGGCCGAAGGCTGCCTCAAAGGCGTCGAACTGGCGCGCCAGGTGCTGGTCGACCCAGGCCGCATCCAGGCGCCGCAGATAGGCACGCAGGATCAACTTCGACAGCGGCGGCAGGTCGGCATCGAAACCATTGCCCAAGGGCTCGGTGAAGTTCACGTGCAAGCCGAGATCGGCGTCCTGCGCCGCCAGCCGCGCCGCATTGGCGCGGAAGGTCGGTCCCAGCGACAGGCAACTGACCGCGCTCAGCCGGCCCATGCCGGCGAGCGCGATCATGCCTTCATCAATATCGGCATTCATGCCAAAATCGTCACCGCAAATCACTATGCGTTTGGTCAAGTCCTCACCCCGCTTTTTTTCATCGACACGCCCCACATGCGCGCCCTGCTTCAGCAAGTCATTCTGTTCGTCTTCGTCGGATGCGCAGCGGCCGCCACCCACTGGGGCGTCGCGGTCGCCTGCGTCGAAGGCCTGGGCGCGGCCCCGCTCCTGGCCAACCTGATCGGCTGGCTGGTGGCGTTCGTGGTGTCCTTCAGCGGACACTATCGGCTCACGTTCAGACATTCGAAGACACCCTGGACCATAGCAGTACGTCGTTTCTTCTTCATTTCAGCCGCGGGCTTCATCATCAATGAATCCGCTTACGCCTGGTTGCTGCGGGTAACGGCCATCCGCTACGACATCCTGCTGGCGCTCATCCTGATCGGCCTGGCGGTGGCCACCTTCATCACGAGCCGGCTTTGGGCGTTCCGCCACAAGCCCGCTGCTTGAACGCGGCGTCCGAGACCACCTGCCAGATCACGTATTTCACGCTGTTCGCCACCGGTTCGAGGCCGGCCAGGGCGCGGTAGCTGCCCGCGTCCGACTTGGTGCCCCAGACCCAGTAGCGGGCGCCATCGGGCGCCGCGCACAGGCGGGCGTGGAATTCGTCGGCGCTGATCAGCACCTGCTTGCCCACCTGGGGCTCGAACTTGGCGGCGTCATAGAGTTCCTTGCGCCAGTTGTCGCGCACCGGCACTTCCGGATTGAGCCAGTCGTCCACCACCCAGGTCGGGTTGGGCGCCTTGGCGTACAGCGCCAGGTCGAACGGATAGGTGTGCAACGACACGAAGGTATCGGCAGGCTGAGCCAGCGAACGGATCTGCGCGGCCAGCGGGCCGGCGCTGCCACGGGCGGAGTGGGCCGCGATGCCGATGGCCAGCACACAGATGCCGGCGCCGACGGCCACGCAGATGCGCACCAGGCGCGGCGTCAGGACGTCGCTCTTCTGGCGCGCCGCGGCGACGATCACTTCCGCCAGCAGGAAGGCCAGCGGCGGCAACGCCGGCAGCACGTAGCCGACCAGCTTGGAGTTGGGCAGCGAGAAGAAGCCTACCACCACCACGAACCAGATCAGCGCCAGGCGCCGCAGGTCGCGCTGGGGGCCCTCCGCCCAGAACGCCTTGCGCAGGATGCCGCCGCCCCAGAGGGACCACGGCAGGCTCAGGCCGACCACCACGGGCAGGTAGAACCAGAACGGCTGGGCGTTGTTGAAACCGGAGGCGGCGAAGCGCTGGAAATGCTGGTAGACGAAGAAGTAGTCGTAGAACCCGGGATAGCGGATCTGCATCAGCGCGAACCACGGCACCGCGACCACCGCAAACACCAGCAACGCGGGCGGCCAGACCAGCGCCCCCAGGCCACGCCAGCGGCGACTCCAGACCAGCCACACGAACAGGATGGCGCCCGGCAGCACCAGGCCGATCAGGCCTTTGGCCAGGACTGCCAGGCCGGCCAGCGCGGCGGCGGCCAGCGACATCCAGCGATAGGCCTCGCCGCGCTCGACACGCAGCACGGTGTCGGCCGCGGCCAGCACGCACAGGGTGATCATGCCGGCGACCAGCATGTCCAGGTTGGCGAATTGCGAACCGCCGTAGAAGAACGGCACGGTGGCCAGCACCAGCGCGGTCAGCGTCGCGCTGGCGGCGTCGCGGTAACGGCGCACGAAGGCGTACAGCCCGGCAATGGCGGCCCAAGAGGCCAGCAGCGACGGCAGGCGCGCGGCCCAGGGGTGCACGCCGAACACCGTGAAGGACAACTCGGTCAGCCAGTAGTACAGCGGCGGCTTGTGGAAATAAGGCATGCCGTCGAGCAGCGGCACCATGTGCGAACCGCTGCGCAGCATGTCCCAGGCGACGCCGGCGTAGCGGCCCTCGTCGGGCAGCGTCAGGGGCCGCACCCAGGCCAGGAAGGCCAGCCAGAAACCGATGGCGAGCAGGAACCTGCCCGCCGGCGGGATCCAATCGGAACGCGCCGGCTGTTGCATCGCGGCGGCCATCAGTGCGCGACCTTGTCGGCGCGGGCGGCCTGCCCCTGGCGGCGGCGCACGACGAACAGCGGGCGCCCCTTGACCTCGTCGAAGATGCGGGCGACGTATTCGCCCACCACGCCCAGCGAGATCAGATTGACGCCGGCGAAGAACAGCACGGCCGTCACGATGGTGGTCCAGCCGGACACCGGGTTGCCGGACACGAGGAAATCGATCACCAGGTACGCCGCGTAGGCCATCGCCAGCACGGCGAACAGCACGCCGACGAGGCTGACCAGGCGCAGCGGCCAGGTGGTGAAGGCGGTCAGGCCGTCCAGCGCCAGCCGCGCCAGGCGCATGCTGCCGAAGCGGCTGTCGCCGTGCATGCGTTCGTCGGGGGTGTAAGGCAGCGCCTCGCCCTTGAAACCGACCCAGGCGTACAGCCCCTTCATGAAGCGGGTGCGCTCGGGCAGCGCGTTCAGCGCGTCCACCACGTTGCGGCTCATCAGGCGGAAGTCGCCGGCGTGGGCCGGCACGTCCACGCCGCGGGCGCCGCTCAGCAGCTTGTAGAACCAGCGGGCGCCGGTGCGCTTGACCCAGGACTCGTCGCTGCGGGTTTCGCGCACGGCGTAGACCATCTCGGCGCCGGCGGCCCAGCGGGCCAGCATCTGCTCGATCAGGGCGGGCGGATGCTGCATGTCCGCATCCAGGCAGATCACGACGTCGCCGGTGGCGCTTTCGAGCCCGGCGCTGAGCGCGGCTTCCTTGCCGAAATTGCGCGACAGTTGCACGTAGCGGAAGCCATCGTACTGGGACCATTCGGCCATCAGCGCCTCGGTGCCATCGGTGCTGCCGTCGTCGGCGACGATGATCTCCCAGCCGGAGCACAACGCCGACAGCCGGCTGCGCAGCAGCGGCAGCAGCACGCGCAGGTTCTCGCATTCATTCAGGCACGGAATGACGCAGGTGACGCAGGCGTCGTACGGCACATTGGCGGCCGCCGTCCCCCAGACCGCTTCCATGGGAAACGCTTTGGTCAGGACTTGCTGCCCCTGGGGCTCGGACCGGAATTGGATATGCATGATGCTCTGAAATTGGAATGCGGGACGTTATGCCGGGCAGTATGCGCAAGCCATCGTCGAATTTTCATCAAATGCCCTGGCTATAAGACTGGTCGCATTCCGGCAATTCTAGGCAGCGTGGCCGGCAGAGATATAAAGTCGCGTAAATCTCTGTCCCCGATTTGTTAAGAGACGTGAAGCGACGCCTTCCGGGCGTCGGTAAAATGCGGGAAGTTCTTGTTTTCACAGGGTGTTATGCAATATCGAGTCCGCCCCATGCTGGCCGGCGACGTGGACGCCATCCTCGAAGTCCAGGCCGGCGCCTATCCGGGGTTCCTCCTGGAAAGCGCTGATTTCTTCCTGAACCGGCTGGCGCTGGCCCCGGCGCACTGCTGGGTGGCGCAAGCCGCCACGCCGCGGGACGGGCTGCTGGGCTATCTGGTTTCGTATCCGTGGGACGCCGGTCTGCCGCCGACCCTGGACGCGCCGCTGACCACGCTGCCGGAGCCCGCCGACCACTGGTTCCTGCACGACTGCGCCGTGGCGCCCTCGGCGCAGGGCCTGGGCGTGGGCCAGGCCCTGCTGCGCACCGCGGCCGGGCACGCCACGCAGGCGGGCCTGCGACGCGCCAGCCTGGTGTCGCTGGGCTCGGCCGTGGGTTATTGGCTGCGTCATGGCTATGCGCCGGTCGCCGGCGGCGGCCGCGATCTGGCCGTCAAGCTCGAGGGCTATGGCCCGCAGGCCAGTTACATGGCGCGCGCCTTTCCGCTCTGACCTCCCCCGGGGGGCCACGCGCGCCCGCCTCTCTCGTCCGTTGCCCCGCGAGGCACGAAGGTTTCCATGATTTCACTCTCGCCCGTCCAATCCCTGCTGGCCTGCTGCCTGGTGCTGGCCATCGGCCGCGTCCTGACCACCCGCATCGGCGTGCTGGCGCGCTACAGCATCCCGGACCCAATCGTCGGCGGTCTGCTGTTCGCGATCGGCGCCTACGCGCTATCGACCTGGGGCGGCCACGCCGTGTCCCTGGAAACCAGCATCAAACCGACCCTGTTGCTGCTGTTCTTCGGCTGCATCGGCCTGACGGCGAACCTGAAGCTGCTGGCCAAGGGCGGCCCGCGGCTGATCGCCTTCCTGCTGGCGTTGATCCCCTTCCTGGTGCTGCAGAACGCGGTCGGGCTGGGCATGGCCTGGCTGCTCGACATGCATCCGCTGATGGGGCTGCTGGGCGGCACCATCACACTGGTCGGCGGCCACGGCACGGGCGCGGCCTACGCCACCCGTTTTGCCGACGTCAACAATATCCAGGACGTCATGGCGCTGGCCATGACGGCGGCGACCATCGGCCTGGTGCTGGGCGGCGTGGTCGGCGGCCCCGTGGCGGAATGGCTGATGCGCCGCCACAAGCTGGCCGGCAGCCTGGATCGCCGCGCGACGGCGGGCCACGAGGCGCCCGACCTGACCGGGACGCAACCGCCATCGACGGCGGCCTCGTTCATCACCTCGATGACCGCCGCCTTCGTCTGCCTGGTGGCGGGCGGCTACCTGGCCACGCTGGTGGAAGGCGCGCCGGTCAGCCTGCCCAATTTCCTCTGGTGCCTGGCGACCGGCGTGCTGATCCGCAACGGCGGCGAGCGGCTGGGCCTGAAGCTGGATGACCGCGCCACCGAGATCATCGGCACCATCACGCTGTCGCTGTTCCTGGCCATGACGATGATGACGCTGGACCTGGGCAGCGTGGCGCGGCTGGCCGGGCCGCTCGCGCTGATCCTGGCGGTGCAGACGCTGTTCTGCGCGCTGTATTCGGCCTGGGTGGTGTTCCGCCTGCTCAGGAGCGACTACGAGGCCGCCATCATGTCGGCCGCGTTCTGCGGCTTTTCGCTGGGCGCCACCGCCACCGCCATCGCCAACATGCAGGCGCTGACGCGGCGCCACGGCCCCGCGCCGCAGGCCTTCATCGTGGTGCCGGTGACGGGCGCGTTCCTGGTGGACATCCTCAACGTGATCGTCCTGACCTCGTTGATCTCCCTGCCGTTCGTGGGAGGGATGTGATCATGCTCAAGCGCTTCTTCCTGCTGGCCCTGTGCCTGCTCCTGGCCGCCTGCGGCCGCGCCCCCGACGTCGATACGCTGCGCGCCGATGTCGAACGCGGCCTGGCCGCCACCTATGGCGCGGACCTGTTCCGCATCGATGAAATCAAGCGCATGGGGTCCGCCGCCGACAGCAATGCGCCGGCCGGCGAGACCCGCCGCGTGGTCTATTACGACCTGCGGCTGGAAGTGACGCGCGACATCGCGCTGGGCGCCTGGGACCAGCCTGGGGCCGCCGCGCTGGTGACGCTGCTGGGCGCGGGCCCGCGCAGTATCAGCGGCGTGAAATCCAGCGGCAACCAGGCCGGCGACCGGATCGTTGCGCATGCCAGCGCCATCTACCGCAAAGCGGCCGAGGCCTGGGAGCTGGTGACGCCCGCCGGCTTCAAGGCCGCCGAAGCGCCCTCGCTCGATACCGGCGCGCCGCCGCCCGTGACGCAGCGGCTGCTCGAAACGCTGGACCAGATCACTCATTCGGTCGCCTACAACGCCTCCAGCACGGCGCAGCACGTGGTGCAGCAGGAACTGGAGCGCTCCGTCGCCCGCATCAACGGCCGGCTGGCGCGCATGCAGCAAGGCTATCCGCTGGCCGGCGGCCCCGACCGCGGCGAGTACGTCACCTTCGCGCGGGCGCTGGGCGCGGTGGGCCAGGCGCGCCAGATCCGCGTCACGCCGCTGATCACCGGCGGCGGCGCCGAAAACATCGCCCTGCTGCGCAGCGGCGACGCCGTGGTCGGGCTGGCCCAGGCCGACACCGCCAAACTGGCGTACGAGGGCCGCGGCCCGTTCGCCTCGCAAGGTCCGTTCGCCGGCCTGCGCGCGCTGGGCAGCCTCTATCCCGAAATGGTGCATATCGTCGTGCGCGACGACGCCAGCCTGCGCGGCGTGCGCGACCTGAAAGGCAGGAAGATCGCGCTCGGCGCGGAGGGTTCGGCGGTGCGGGCCACGCTGGAGGCGGTGCTGGCGGCGCATGGCCTGCAGGCCGGACGCGACTACGAGGCGATTCCCACGCCTTTCACCGCCTCGCTGCCGGCGCTCAATGCCGGCGCGATCGATGCCGCGGCGCAGGTGATCGGCATTCCCGCCACGCCCCTGCGCGACGCGTTGACCCAGGCGCACCTGAAACTGCTGCCGCTCGATCCGGCCGCGGTCCAGGCGCTGGCCGCGCAGGACAACGGGCTGATGCCGCTGGATATCCCGGCGGGCACCTATCCGAACCAGCCCGACCCGGTCGCCACCATCGGCACCGCGGCGCTGCTGCTGACCACCTCGGCGCTGACCCGCGACGAAGCCCTGCAGGTGGTGCGGGCGGTCTACCAGACCGGGCAGGACCTGCTGGCGGCCGGCTCGGCCCAGGGCGCCCAGGTAAACGTCGCCAACGCCCGGCGCGGCCTGACCGTGCCGCTGCACGACGGCGCGGAAGAAGGCCTGGCCGCGCTGGAGAATGCCAAACCCCGCTGACGGCGCTTGCGCTTATGATGGCGCTCCCAATCAGGAATATCCATGAACAAATTCGATCTGCAAAAGAACCAGGCGCTGAAACTGGCCGGCCAACTCAAGCAAGCCGGCACGCCCGACCGTTTCGGCGCCGCCTCGCAGGTGCCCGACCGCCGTGAACAGCGCAAGCTCGACCAGGCCGCCGGCCTGGTGCCGTTTCCGCTGAAGCTGTCGCAGGCCCAGGCGGACCAGTTGCGCGCGGCGGCCGCCGAACGCGGCCTGAGCACCAACGACATCATCGCCGAGGCCTTGCAGAAGGCCCTGGGCTGATGCATATCTGGGTCGACGCCGACGCCTGCCCCGGGGTCATCAAGGACATCCTGTTCCGCGCCGCGCAGCGCTGGCAGGTGCCCCTGACCCTGGTGGCGAACCAGGCGCTGCATACGCCGCCCTCCCCGCTGATACGCGCGGTGCAGGTGCCGCGCGGCTTCGACGTGGCCGATGCCCACATCGCCGAACGCGCGGCGGCCGGCGACCTGGTGATCACGGGCGACATCCCGCTGGCGGCGCAGGTACTTGAAAAAGGCGCCATGGCGCTGAACCCGCGCGGCGAACGCTATTCGCCGGAGACCATCCGCGAACGGCTGGCCCTGCGGGACATGATGGAGGAATTGCGCGCGAGCGGCGTGGACACGGGCGGACCGTCTTCGTTCAGCCAGGCGGACCGCAAGGCCTTCGCCAACCAGCTCGACACGCTGCTGGCGCGCGCGGCGCGGCTGGCCGCGCCCAAGGCCTGAACCGCGCAGGACCACGCGCCCGGCGGCGTCAATAGAACGTGATGTACGCCTTGTAGATGATGGTGCCGATGGCCGTGATGAGGCCGATGCCCATCAACCCCATGCCGATGTTGCGGTCGCGCAATCCAAACCCGAGCAGCATGAGCGCCACGCCCGTGACGATGATGATCAACATGGTGTTGGTGCTGGGGTGCATGAAGGTCTCCCGGTAAACGACACGTTTCGCGTCTCAGCCTGCGTTTGCCTTTGCTCTTGCTTTTGCATCCACATCCGGTTGCCGCGGCCCGACCACGCGCTTTGGGCTCGCGCTTTGGGCTCGCGCTTTAGGCTCGCGCTTTAGGCCGAGCTTTGGGCCGAAATTTGCGACTTCAGATTTCATCATAGACAACCCGGGGCACGATGGCGCGCAAATCGGGCGGTCGCGCTTGCGGCATATCAAGGCGGCGCGCAAAACAAAAAAGCCAACCCGCTAAGGTTGGCTTCATTGTCGTTCGGGTTTGCGTCTTTGCTTGAGCAAAGCGCTTGCACCGGTCTCGAGTCGCGTCTGCCGGCTTTCAAGCCTGGCGATGCGCTTCGAGGGTCTTTGGTGGGTAGTACTGGGTTCGAACCAGTGACCCCTGCCGTGTGAAGGCAGTGCTCTACCACTGAGCTAACCACCCCGAAAGAGGCGAAATATTAGCACGCTTTTTTGAAAGTGTGCAAGTCGCCGGGAAAAAACTTTCAGGCGGCCGCCACCGGCGCCTCGAGCTTGCGCCAGACGCACTCGCCGCCAACCGACTTGTCCAGCGCCGCCAGGTAGGTTTCGTGCTCGGCCAGTTCGGCCTCGCTGGCCTTGACCACCGGCAGGCCGGAGGCGTCGAACCTGGCCAGCACCACGCCACCGCCCGCGCCCGTGTCGTTGTCGTCGACGTCGATCAGCAGCGCGTCCTGGCCGCGGGTCATGGCCAGCCAGACTTCCGCCAGCAACTGCGAGTCGAGCAAGGCGCCGTGCAGCGTCCGGTGCGCATTGGAGATGCCGAAGCGGTCGCACAGCGCGTCCAGCGAGTTGCGCTTGCCCGGGAACAGCGAGCGCGCGTGCAGCAGCGAGTCGGTGACCGTTTCGCAGTACTCGGTGATCGGGCCGCGGCCGGTCTTGGCCAGCTCGGCGTTGAAGAACTTCACGTCGAACGCGGCGTTGTGCGCGATCAGCTCGGCGCCCTGGATGAACTTGACGAACTCGTCGGCGACGTCGCCGAAGCGCGGCTTGTCGGACAGGAATTCGGTGGTCAGGCCGTGCACCGCCAGCGCCTCGGGGTCGCTGTCGCGGTCCGGGTTCAGGTAGATGTGCAGGTTGTTGCCGGTGGCCATCCGGTTGACCAGTTCGACGCAGCCGATTTCGACGATGCGGTGTCCCTGGGCGGGATCCAGCCCGGTGGTTTCAGTGTCAAAGATGATCTGGCGCATAAAGCTATTCCGACGCTTGGGCCGCGGGCGCCGACGGCGCCTGGCCATCCGCCGGGCCGGCCGGGGGATGCGCTGCGCTGCCGGCCGGGCCGGGTTTCCTGCGTGCGGTGGCGATCAGGGTGTAGGCCACCGGCACGACGAACAAGGTCAATAGTGTACCCAGCATCAGCCCGCCCACCAGGACCCAGCCGATCTGCTGGCGCGATTCGGCGCCCGCGCCCGAGGACAGCGCCAGCGGCACGGTGCCCAGCACCATGGCGCCGGTGGTCATCAGGATCGGCCGCAGGCGCAGCACGCTGGCCTCGGTCACGGCCTCGAACAGCGCCTTGCCCTCGTCGCGCAGCTGGTTGGTGAATTCGACGATCAGGATGCCGTGCTTGGTGATCAGACCCACCAGCGTAATCAGGCCGATCTGGCTGTAGATCGACAGCGTGCCGCCGGTCAGCCACAACGCCAGCAGCGCGCCGGTCATGGACAGCGGCACCGACAGCATGATGATGAACGGGTTGCGCCAGCTCTCGAACTGCGCGGCCAGCACCAGGTAGATGAAGGCCAGCGCCATGGCGAACACCAGGTAGATGCTGCCCGACGAATCGCGGAACTCGCGCGACTGGCCGTCCAGGTCGGTCACGACCGTGTTGGGCAGCACTTCGCGCGCCACCTGGTGCATGTGGGCCAGCACCTCGCCCAGCGCGTAGCCGGGGGCCACGGCGGCGTCGATCTTGACCGCGCGCAGGCGGTTGAAGTGGTTCAGCGACTGCGGCGACACGCCTTCGTGCACGGCCACCAGGTTGTCCAGTTGCACCATGCTGCCGTCGCGCGCCCGCACGTGGATGCCGGAAATATCCGTGGGCGTGGCGCGGTCGCGCGGCGTGACCTGCACGATCACGTCGTACTGCTCGCCCTGGTCCTTGTAGCGGGTCACCTGGCGCCCGCCCAGCATCGATTCGAGGGTACGGCCCACGGTGTCGACGTTGGCGCCGACGTCGGCCATCTTGTCGCGATCCACCCGCACCCGCAGCTCGGGGGTATTCAGGCGCAGGTCGGTGTCCAGGTTGAGCAGGCCGGGATACTTGCGCAGCTCCGCCAGGAACACTTCGGTCAGGCGCGACAGCTCCGCGTACGAGGCCTGGCTCATGATGATGAACTCGACCGGCTTGGAACGCGCCGACTGGCCCAGCGACGGCGGATTGGTCGGGAACGCGCGCACGCCCGGCAGCGACGAGAACAGCGGCTGCAGCTCCTGGGTGATGGCCTGCTGGCGGCGGCCGCGCTCTTCCCAGGGTTTGAGGCGCAGGATGGCGGTGCCGTCGGTCACCGTGGGAAAGCCCACCGTGACCTGGCTGCCGCTGGCCTCGGGAATGGCCGCGTAGAACTGCTCGATGCCGAGCATGCTGTCGAGGGTGTAGTTCAGCGTCGCGCCTTCCGGCGCACTGACGATGCCGAACACCACGCCGCGGTCCTCGACCGGGGCCAGCTCGCTCTTGACCACCTTGAACAGCACGCCGCTGCCGGCCGCGACCGCCAGGCCGATCGCCACCACCACCCAGCGATGGCGCAGCGACAGCGCCAGCGCCCGCCGGTAGCCGTTGCTCATGGCGTTGAGCCAGCCTTCGATCAGGTTGTACCAGCGGCTGTGGCTGCTCTGGTGGCGCAGCAGCACCGAGCACATCATGGGCGTCAGCGTCAGCGCCACGAAGCCGGACACCAGCACCGCGCCGGCCAGCGCCAGCGCAAACTCGATGAACAGGCGTCCGGTGCGGCCGGTGGCGAACGCCAGAGGCGCGTACACCGTCACCAGGGTCATGGTCATGGCCACCACGGCGAAGCCGATCTCGCGCGAGCCGCGCAGCGCCGCTTCCTTGCGCGGCATGCCGTCCTCGATGTGGCGGTAGATGTTCTCCAGCACCACGATGGCGTCGTCCACCACCAGGCCGATGGCCAGCACCATGGCCAGCAGCGTCAGCGTGTTGATCGAGAAGCCGAACAGGTACATCAGCGCGCAGGCGCCCACCAGCGACACCGGGATGGTGACGATGGGAATGATGCTGGCGCGCAGGTTGCGCAGGAAGAAGAAGATCACCAGCACCACCAGGACGATGGCTTCGCCAATGGTGTGGAACACCGAGTCGATGGAGCGCTCGATGAACACCGACGAGTCGTAGGCGATGGTCAGCTTCATGCCCGCGGGCAGGTTCTCGTTCAGCCGCGCCACTTCCTCGCGCGCGGCCTTGGACAGCTCCAGCGGGTTGGCGGTGGACTGGCGCGTCACGCCGATGTTGATGGCCGGCTTGCCATTGAAGCGCGAGAGGATGCGGTCGTTGGCCGCGCCGATCTCGACCTTGGAGACGTCGCGCAGCCGCACCGGATAGCCCTTGACGTTGGCGACGATGACGTTCTCGAACTGCGCCGGCGTCTGCAGGTCGGTGGACGACACCACCGAGAACTCGCGCGCCCGCGACTCGATGCGGCCGGCCGGGATCTCCACGTTCTGGCTGCGCAGCGCCGACTCCACGTCCTGCACCGTCAGGCCGTAGGCGGCCAGCTTGTCGCGGTCCACGTAGATGCGCATGGACGGCAGGCGTTCGCCGAACACGCGCACCTCGGCCGCGCCGGGCAGCACCGACAAGCGGGTCTTGATGTAGCGGTTGATGTAGTCGGAAGTCTGGATCGCCGAATACGCGCCGGACTCGACCGCGATGTAGATGATGGGCTGCGAATCGGCCTCGACCTTGCCGATGATGGGCTCGTCGATTTCGTCGGGCAGGAAGCGGCGCGCGCGCGAGACCTTGTCGCGCACCTCGGCCGCCGCCGCGTCCGGATTGCGCGACAGGTTGAACTTGATGTTGATCAGGCTGCGCTCGGAGCGGCTGCGCGAGGTCATCACGTCCACGCCCTCGATGCCCGCCAACTGGTCCTCCAGCGGCTTGGTCACCTGCGACTCGATCACCTCGGGCGAGGCGCCCTTGTAGGTCGTGTCCACCGACACGATGGGCTCGTCGATCTTCGGATATTCGCGCACCGTCAGGCGCGAATACGAGATCAGCCCGATCAGCACGATGACCAGCGACAGCACCGACGCGAACACTGGCCGCTGGATACAGGTTTCCGAGATACGCATGAGGGGCCGCCGTTCGCTGGGAAGATGGCGTCAGGCGCCGTTTTTTACGATCTGCACCGGGCCGCCATCGGTGACGCGCTGCAGTCCCGACACCACCAGCTCGTCGCCAGCCGCCACGCCCGTCAGGATCTCGACCTTGCCCTCGCGGCGCTCGCCGATGGTGACTTCGCGGCGCTCGGCCACGCCGTCCTTGACGCGGTATACGTACTGGGTCTCGCCCGACGGCGACAACGCCGCCTCGGGCGCGACCAGCGCCTTGTCCTGGTTGAACAGCAACTGCACGCGCGCGAACATGCCCGGACGCAGCAGCGAATCGGCGTTGGCCACGGTGGCGCGCAGCAGAATGGAGCGCCCGCCCGCGTCGACCAGCGGACTGACGGCATACACCAGGCCGGGACGTTCCTGGCCAGGCAAGGCGTCCAGCCGCAGCGTGAGCTGCTGGCCCACGCCGACCTTGCTCAGATACATCTCGGGCACGCGGAAATCCACCTTGAGCGGGTCGATCGCTTCCAGCGGCGCCAGGTCCTGGCCCTGGTTCACGTAGTCGCCGACCGACACGCTGCGCAGGCCGGCGAAACCGGCGAACGGCGCGCTGATGGTCATCTTGTCCAGCCGCGCCTGCGCCAGCGCCACCGCGGCCTCCTGCACCTTGAGCGTGCTGGCCGACTCGTCGCGCGCCTGCTGGCTGACGAAGCCCTTGGCCTGCAGCGCCACGGCGCGGCGATAGTGGCTCTGCGCCAGCGCCAGGTTGGCGCGCGCCTGCGCCAGTTCGGCGCGCGGCACGGAATCGTCCAGGCGGATCAGCGCCTGGCCGCGCTTGACCGGCTGGCCTTCCTTGAACTCGATCGACTGGATGCGGCCGGCCACTTCGGGCCGCAGCATCACGGCCTCATCCGAGCGCAGGCTGCCCACCGCCGACAGGCCGCGGGCGAACGGAATTTCCGTAACGGCGGAGACTTCGACCCGCACTGGAGCCGCCTTGGAGACGGGTTTGGCGGGCGCGGCGGCGCTGGCCGCCGGCGTGGCGGCCGGCGCGAGCCAGCGCGGCACGAATACGCCCAGAGCGGCCCCCGCGGCCACTCCTGCCGCGATGGCGGCCAGCAATGCAGCTTTTTTCATGCGAATGTGGCGGTATCGCGGCGCGTGCCAGGCATCCCCCGCTGGGACGGCGCCGCAGGAACAGGATCAAGGGTTGGCACTTTAGCACCGGATTTACAACCTGGAACAATCCTGAAGCGCGCTGAAAGCACTAAACCGGCCGACCCAGGGTATTTCCCGATGCGGGCGGCCACGCCCGCGCATCCGCATCGGTGAAAACACGCAGTCATTGACGGACACCAGGCGGCACGCCGCGCCGCCCGGCGGGTCGTTCAAGCGCGCCGGACCGACTCGACGCCCTGGTTGGCCAATTGGTCGGCGCGCTCGTTGCCGGGGTCGCCGGCGTGGCCGCGGACCCAGCGCCACGACACGGTGTGACGCCGCACCTGCTCGTCCAGGGACTGCCACAGCTCGGCATTCTTGACCGGCTTCTTGTCGGCCGTCATCCAGCCGCGCCGCTTCCAGTTGGCCAGCCATTCGGTCATGCCTTTCATGACGTACTGGGAGTCGGTGTGGATGGTGACCGTGCACGGACGCTTGAGCGCGCGCAGGCCCTCGATCACGGCCAGCAGTTCCATGCGGTTGTTGGTGGTCTGGGCCTCGCCGCCGTGCATGGTCTTTTCGTGCGCGCCGGCGCGCATCAACACGCCCCAGCCGCCCGGACCGGGATTGCCCTTGCAGGCGCCGTCGGTCCACATTTCCACTTTCTGGTCGTTCGCGTTGTTGTCCTGCATGGCGCTGCTTGTATGTCCTTGTTCTTTCGATATGAATCCGGCCCGCCGCTCAGGAGCGGTCGAAGCCGTCGCCGGCCTGGCGGTTGACCACCACCGACGCGGCGCGGGCGCGTTTGGGCTTGGTTTTCCAGGCGGGGCCGATAATACGCATGCCGGCCACGCGCTTGACGGCCGACACCAGGTAGACCGCGCCCCCCAGGCTCCACCAGCGCGCGCCGGCCGATTCCAGGAAGCCCCAGCGCTGCAGCCATTTCTCGCTGCGGCAGGCCGGCGCGTAGCAGCCGAAATGGCTTTGCTCGACCTCCAGCGACAGCAGCTTGAACCAATCCTTCAGGCGCGGCAGGGAGACCTGCGACGACGGCGGCTGCGGCAGCCAGGGCTCCATGCCGGGCATGCGGGTGCGCGCGCCCCACATGCTCCAGGGATTGAAACCGGAGATCACCACCCGCCCTTCCGGCACCAGCACCCGCTCGACCTCGCGCAGCACGTTGTGCGGCTCGCTGGTGCATTCGAAGGCGTGCGGCAGGATCAGCAGGTCGACGCTCTGCGATTCGAACGGCAGCGCTTCGGGCTGGGCCAGCACCACGCGCGACTGCCAAGCGGCGATATTCTCGGGCGCGGGGGTTTCCGTGCCGACATAGCCCTTGAAGGGCATGCGGTTCGCGCGCAGCAGATTCAGGTCGGCCAGGCCGACCTGCCAGGCGTAATATCCGAAGACGTCCGCCACGGCCGCGTCGAACTGCGCGCGCTCCCAGGCCAGGGCGTATTGCCCTGGCGGAGTCTGGAACCATTCGGCCAGTTCTACAATCGGCGGAGTTTCTTCTGCCACGTCTTCATTCCTTCGAATCCCATGCAAGCCTTGACCGCCCCCGCAGGCGGCCGTGAGCGCAACGCCGCGGTCTTGCCTCTGCCCGCCTTCACCGACAACTATATCTGGGCCATCGTCCGCGACGGCCTGGCCGCCGTGGTCGACCCCGGCGAAGCCGGGCCGGTACTGCAATGGCTGGCCCGTGAAGACCTGAAGCTGCGCGCCATTCTACTCACGCACCACCATGGCGACCATGTGGGCGGCGTGCTTGAATTGTCCCGCATTGGCGATATCACCGTATATGGCCCGGCGCGCGAAAAGCTGCCGCGCTGCGATGTTCCCCTGGCCGAGGGCGACCGCGTGGTGCTGCCGGAGCTGGACCTGGACCTGACGGTGCTGGACGTGCCGGGGCATACCGCGGGCCACATCGCGTACACCGGCCGGGCCGCGGGAAAACAGCCTGTGCTGTTCTGTGGAGACACCCTGTTTGCCGGGGGCTGTGGCCGGCTTTTCGAGGGTACCCCCGCGCAAATGTCTGATTCCTTGGAAAAATTTTCTGTTTTACCGCCAGATACACAGGTTTTTTGCGCACACGAGTACACTCTAGCGAACTTGCGCTGGGCCATGGCGGTCGAACCCGCCAACCGCACCCTGCAACAGTGGTATCAGCGGGCCCGGCAATTACGCGCAGAAGGTCTCCCCACGCTTCCGTCGACCATCGGCCAGGAACGCGCGACCAATCCGTTTTTGCGCACGCAGCAAGCTGACGTCGTCCGCGCCGCAGGCAACTGGGCCGGCCACGACCACCCGACGCCGGTAGAGGTTTTTGCCTCCCTTCGTGAATGGAAGAACGATTTCAAGTGACCGCCCGATGAATTTCTCCCGACTCCTTCTGCCGCTTCTGCTGGCAGTCCTCGCCGGTTGCGCAGGAACCAAATCCCACGACAGCAAGAACCTCACCACCAACTCCCAAGGGCGCTACATCGCCCGCGACACGTCCCGCACGGTCGACCTGACCAATCCGCCGGTCGACGCCTGGGACCGCATCCGCCGCGGCTTCGCCATCCCCAACCTGAACACCGACCTCTCGCAGCAGTGGACCGACTATTACGCGTCCCACCCCGAGGCGGTGCAGCGCATGGCCGAGCGCGCCGGCAAATACCTGTATTTCATCGTCGACGAGATCAACCGCCGCGGCCTGCCGACCGAGCTGGCACTGCTGCCTTTCGTCGAAAGCGCCTACAACCCGACCGCGCTGTCGCGCGCCCAGGCCTCGGGCCTGTGGCAGTTCGTGCCGGCCACCGGCCAGCACTTCAACCTGAAGCAGGACTGGTGGCGCGATGAGCGCCGCGACCCCATCGCCTCGACCAACGCGGCGCTGGACTACCTGGAAAAGCTGTTCGAGATGCAGGGCGACTGGTACCTGGCGCTGGCCTCGTACAACTGGGGCGAAGGCTCGGTGCAGCGCGCCATGGCCAAGAACGAGGCCGCCGGCCAGCCCACGGACTACCTGTCCCTGAACATGCCGGACGAGACCCGCAACTACGTGCCCAAGCTGCAGGCCATCAAGAACATCATCGCCGACCCGCAGCGCTACGCGGTGGCGCTGCCGCCGGTCGGCAACACGCCGTACTTCGTGACGGTGCAGAAGAATAGCGACATCGACCTGGAGATCGCCGCCAAGCTGGCCGAGATGCCGCTGGACGAATTCAAGGCGCTGAACCCGTCGTTCAACCGGCCCGTGATCCGCGGCGACCACGCCCCCACCCTGCTGCTGCCGGCTGACCGCGTCGAGATCTTCAACGCCAACCTGACCAACTACAAGGGCGACCTGAGCGCCTGGAAGGTCTACCACTCGCGCCGCGGCGAATCGTACGCCTCGATCGCCAAGCGTTTCGGCGTGACCGAAGCCAAGCTGCGCGAGACCAACGACATCGGCTCGCGCCAGAAGGTGGCCTCGGGCCAGTCATTGCTGGTGCCGGGCGACCCCGGCGCCGGCGGCGTGCAACTGGCCTCGCTGGCCGCGCCGGTCGGCGCGCTCGATTCTGCCCCGGTCAACACCAGCAAGGCGCCGGCGCCGCGCGGCAAGGCCGCGCCCCCCGCCGCGCGCGGCGCGGCCGCCCGTCCCAACGTGCGCACGCACAAGGTGCGCCAGGGCGATACGCTGTTCTCGCTGGCCAAGCAGTACGGCACCTCGGTGGACGCGCTGCGCGCCCTGAACAACCTCAAGGGCAATGCCCTCAAGATCGGCGCCCAGTTGCGCGTGCCGGGCACCAACGCCCGCGGCTGACTCCCCCGCCGATCCGTCTTTCGCAGCGGCGCCCACCCGGGCGCCGCGCCGTTTTGTCCGCGAGGCCGCCAAACTCCTTAAAATAGGCGGTCTCCAGCAGGAAAAAAATCAAAGGAACCTCACATGGGCTTTCTCGCCGGCAAACGCATCCTGGTCACCGGGGTGCTTTCCAACCGCTCCATCGCCTACGGCATCGCGCGCGCCTGTCACCAGCAGGGCGCCGAACTGGCCTTCACCTACGTCGGTGACCGCTTCAAGGACCGCGTGGCCGAATTCGCCGCCGAATTCGGCAGCGACATCGTGCTGCCCTGCGACGTCGCCGAAGACAGCCAGATCGAAGCCACCTTCACCGAGCTGGCCAAGCGCTGGGACGGCCTGGACGGCCTGGTGCACTCGATCGGTTTCGCCCCGCGCGAAGCCATCGCCGGCAATTTCCTGGACGGCCTGTCGCGCGAAGGCTTCCGCATCGCCCACGACATCTCGGCCTACAGTTTCGCCGCCATGGCCAAGGCCGCGCTGCCGCTGATGGAAGGCCGCAACGGCTCGGTGCTGACGCTGACCTACCTGGGCGCCGAACGCGTGGTGCCCAACTACAACACCATGGGCCTGGCCAAGGCTTCGCTCGAAGCCAGCGTGCGCTACCTGGCCACGGCGCTGGGTCCGCGCGGCATCCGCGCCAACGGCATCTCGGCCGGCCCCATCAAGACGCTGGCCGCCAGCGGCATCAAGGACTTCTCGGCCATCCTGAAGTTCGTCGAGGCCCAGGCGCCGCTGCGCCGCAACGTCACCATCGATGACGTCGGCAACGTCGCCGCATTCATGCTGTCGGACCTGGCCGCCGGCGTCACGGGTGAAATCACCCACGTGGACGCCGGTTTCTCGACGATCGTTCCGGGCATGGAAGAGTAAGACCTGCCTGGCCGGGCGCCGCGCCCGGCCAGGCGGGCCGGCGGCGGCAGCGCCGCTGGCCCGGGACCGCCGGCCCCTCAGGCCGGCCGCACGATCAGCGTCGAGACCTGCACGTCCACCGCCGTCATCAGCTTGTGGATCGGGCATTTCTCGGCCACGGCCAGAAGCTCATCGATCTGCGCGTCCGACAGTTCGCCATGCAGCGTCAGCTTGGCGGTCAGGCGATAGACGCCCTTGCGCTCCTCGCTGGCGTCGCGCACTACGTCCACCCCCACCGATTCCAGCGGCAGCCCCTTGCGCTGCGCGTAGACCATCAGTGTCATGGCCTTGCAGCCGCCCAGCGCCGTATCGAAGTAGTCGTGTGGATCCGGGCCCGCGCCCTGTGGCTGCGGCATGTCCAGCGGCAGGTCGTGGCCTTCGGCCGTGGCGGTGAATTGCAGGGTCTTGGGCGCGTTCTGGCGCACGTGGATAGTCATGGGCGGAATTCCTCGCGTTGCGGGCGGCGCGCATGGCCGCCCCAACCCCGGTTGTAGCATCCGTCGCCCGGGCCACGCCCCGACGCAACATCCATTTCTGACTGTAAGCTGAACTTCTGGACGAGACGGCGGTCGGATAGCCTGTCCGCAAGATCGATTGCATTCACCAGGAAACCCGCATGAGCGCCAGACAACTTCTCGACCAACTGCTGCAATCCGGCCAGGGCCTGCTGGCCGACGCCGGCGCCAAGGTGCAGAACGCCACCGGCGGCAAGGGCGGTTCGTTCCTGACCGGCCTGGGCGGCGGCGCCCTCGGCGCGGGCGCGCTCGGCCTGCTGCTGGGCAGCAAAAAGGCCCGCAAGATCGGCGGCAAGGTCGCCATGTATGGCGGGATGGCGGCGCTTGGCGCCCTGGCATACCGCGCCTATGGCGACTGGCAACGCAACCAGGCCGGCGCGCCGGCCGCCCCGCCGCAGACGCTGGACCGGTTGCCGGCCCCCGAGGCCGAACAGCACAGCACCGCGGTGCTCACGGCCATGATCGGCGCGGCCAAGGCCGACGGCCACATCGGCCCGGAGGAACGCGCCCTGCTCGAAACCGAGCTGGCCAAGTTGTCCAGTGACGCGCAGGACCGCCGCTGGCTGGAAACCGAGTTGTCGCGCCCGCTCGATCCCGCCCAGATCGCGCAATCGGCCAGGACGCCGGAGATGGCGGCCGAGATGTACCTGGCCAGCCTGCTGGTGGTGGACGAGGAAAGCTACATGGAGCGCGCCTACCTGGACGAGCTGGCGCGCCAGCTCAAGCTGCAACCGGGGCTGAAGGAACAACTGGAGCAACACGCCCGCGCGGCGGCCTGAGCGCCGCGCGCCGTCTTGCCGGTCAGGTCGGGACGCTGACCATCAAGGCGCGGAAACGGGCGGCCCGGCCGTCCGCCCTGCCCGTCAATCGGCGCGCAGCCCGATCGCCTCGGTAAGCGCCGTATAGCGGTCAATGTCCGCATTGATCATGTCCTGGAACGCGCGCGGCGAACTGGTGGTCGGCGTGAAGCCCTGCTCGCGCAGCGCGGCCTGCACGTCCGGACGCAGCATGATGCGGGCCAGCGTCGTATTCAACTTCGCCACCACCGCCGGCGGCGTGGCCGCCGGCGCCAGCAGGCCATGCCATTGATCAAGCGCGTAGCCCGCCACGCCCTGCTCCGCCACCGTGGGGACCTCGGGCAAGAGCGGCGAGCGCTGCGGCGAGGTGACGGCCAAGGCCCGCAGACGGCCCGCCGCGATCAGCGGCGCGGCGCTGGACGCGGTGACGACCCCCATGCCGACCTGTCCCGAGGCCACGTCGGTCAACGCCGGTCCGCAACCCTTGTAGGGCACATGCTGCAGCGGCGCGCCGGTGGCCCGCGCCAGCATCTCACCGGCCAGGTGCTGCGGCGTGCCATTGCCGCACGAGGCGAACGGCAGCGGCCGCTCCGGCCGCGCGGCGCCGCGGGCATCGTCCAAGGTGTGCAGCGGCGAGTTCGCCGGCACCACGAACACGGATGGCACAAAGGCCACGTTGATCACCGCCGCGAAGTCGCGCTTGGGCGCGAAGCCCAGGTTGCGGTAGACGCCAGGGTTGATCGCGAACGAGCTGTTGACCATCAGCAGCGTGTAGCCGTCGGGCGCCGACTCGGCCACGGCGCGGGCGCCGATGTTGCCGCTGGCGCCGGGCAGGTTCTCGACCACCACTGGCTGGCCGAATTGTTCCTGCAGGCTGGCGCCCAGGCGCCGCGCCAGCAGGTCGGTGCCGCCGCCGGGCGGGAAGGTCACCACGATGGTGATGGGGTGCGTGGGATAGGTCGCGTCCCCGGGCGTGTCGCCCGACGGCGGATTGCCGCAGGCGCCGAGCGCCAGGGCCGACAACAGCAACGAGGATCGAAGCGCGCGTTTCATGAGGCTTGCCTGTCGTATCGCGCCGGCCTCAGGCGTCCAGCCCGATGTCCAGCACTTTGGCGCTGTGGGTCAGCCAACCCACGGCGATCTGGTCGACGCCGGTGGCCGCCACCGCGGCCGCGGTCTCGGGCGTGATGCGGCCTGAGGCCTCGGTGATGGCGCGGCCGCGCGCCATGGCGACGGCCTGGCGTAATTGGTCCAGGCTCATGTTGTCCAGCAGCACCACGTCCACCCCCAGCGCCAGGGCCGTTTCCAACTGCGCCAGCGTGTCCACTTCCAGCTCGATCTTGACCATGTGGCCGATGCCGGCGCGGGCGCGCGCCACCGCGGCCTCGATGCCGCCGGCCAGGGCGATGTGGTTGTCCTTGATGAGCACGGCGTCGTCGAGCCCGTAGCGATGGTTGCTGCCGCCGCCCACGCGCACCGCGTATTTCTGCACCGCGCGCAGGCCCGGCATGGTCTTGCGGGTGCAAGTGACGCGGGCGCCGTGGCCGGCGATGGCCCGCGCGATCGACGCCGTCGCCGTCGCCACGCCGCTCAGGTGACACAGGAAGTTCAGCGCCACCCGCTCGGCGGTCAACATGGCACGGGCGTTGCCGCGAATCCGCGCGATTTCGGTGCCCGGCGCCAGGTCGGCGCCGTCGCGGTGGGCAACCTCGAACTCGATGGCGGGATCGAGCGTGCGAAAAGCGAGCCGCGCCAGGTCCAGCCCGGCCAGCACGCCTTCCTGGCGCGCCACCAGGCGCGTCTCGGCCACGGCGTCGGCCGGCACGATGGCGTCGGTGGTCAGGTCTCCGGCCCGCCCCAGGTCTTCAAGCAACGCCGCGCGCACCAGCGGCTCGAGCATGACATCCGGCAGGGAGGGAATGGCCAAACGGGCAACGGGCGCTTCAGCAATAATGCTCATTTTGAGTATTTTGTGGTTAAAAAAAGGCGCGCAAATAATGCGCATGCACTTATGCTAAAGATGAGTATATGGCCTTGTCAAGCGTCACAGCGAGCGTGACAGCGGCAGCTTGCTGCCCGCGATGGCGCGTTCGAGCAGCACGTCGCGGCGGAAGCGGAACAGTTTGGCGGGGCGTCCCGCCGTGCCGGTGGCCATTTCGCCGGTCTCTTCCACCAGCGCCTGCTGCTCGATCAGGCGGCGGAAATTCTGCTTGTGCAGGCCGCGTCCGGCCAGGGCCTCGACCGCCAACTGCAACTGCAGCAGCGTGAACTGCGCCGGCATCAGTTCGAACACCACCGGCCGGTACTTGATCTTGGCGCGCAGCCGCGCGATGCCGGTGGCCAGGATGCGGCGATGGTCATGCCGCATGGGCTCGCCCGGCAGCGGCGCGGCGGCCGCCTCCGAACGGCGGCGCGCCGCTTCCGGCACCAGGCCGGCCTCGAACAGCAATTCGTAGCGCTGCAGCACCATGTCCTCGTTCCAGGCGGCGCCGTCCAGGCCGAAGGTGATGGCGGCGCGCTGGCGGCGGCGCTGGCGCAAGGCGCCATCGCCGGTGTCGTCGCACCAGGCCTGCAGGCGCGGCACGATCAGCTCGTCCACCAGCGCCGGCGTACCGGCGCGGCGGTCTTCCCAGGGGAAATAGCGGTACCAGTCCTGCCAGCCGACCTGCGCCACGCCGGTCTCGCCGGCCTCGCGCGTCAGGCCCAGGTAGCTGACCGACATGACGCGCGCGCCCGATTCGTCGGAACGGTCGCCATCGGCGAAGGTGTAGAGCTGTTCGACGTAACCGAGCGGATGGTGCGTCTGGGTCTCGACCCAGGCCCGCAAGCCCGCCTGCAGCGAGCGGTGCGACAACTCGAAGGGCCCCGCCGGCAGGGCCCGCGCATCGTCGGTGGTCAGCACGCGCGGCTCGCCGTTGGTGACGGCGACCAGGACGGCAACGAGTTCGGCGTGGACGGAGCGTTCGACGGATTCGGTCAAGGTGGCGGATGAAAATGAGGAAAACCGGGCGTGGTGACGCGACGCCGCGAGGCGCTCGGCATTATAAGGTCGGGGCCCTGCAACAGCCCCTTGCAAACGTGACAGCGCAACCCGCCGCAAGGGCCGCGCGCGGCCCTAACATGAAGAGGAATCCCCGGCGCGTCGCCATCCTGGGACGCCCACAACCGGAGCCGTCATCATGCTGAAAACCGTCATCGATTCCTCCGCCGCCAGCAGCAAACCGGACACCGCCCCGGAGCCAAAGCCGTCAGTCGATCCCCGCAAGGGCACCGGCATCCTGCCCATGCCTGACCAGAGCGAGGTCGTCGCGGGCATGCCGCGCCGCGGCCGCGCCATCGAGGCGCCCGGCGACCCCGGCATCATCACGCCCGAAGATGACGTGCTGGACACGTCATACGAAAACCACAAGCAATGACCGGCACGCGCCGCGCCGGCGCGCGCCGCGCCGGCGCGCGCCGCGATCAGGCGACCTTGGCCACCGCGTCCTGGCGCGTGTCGACCACCGTCAGGATGGCCAGGAAGCCGCTGATGTCGAACACCTCGCGCACATGCGGCTGCATCGCGCACAGCGCCAGCGCGCCCGAAGCCTGCTTCAGGCGCTTGGCCAGCACCAGCACCACGCGCAGGCCGGCGCTGGAGATGTAGTTCAGGTTGGACATGTCGAGCACGAAACGGCGTTCGCCTTTTTCGACGTGCGACAACAGGTCGGCTTCGATGCCCGCGGCGTTGCCGCTGTTGATCTGGCCTTCGGGCGAGACAACCAACACTTCCCCGACCTTCTCGATTGCGAGATTCATAGTGGTTCCCGGTAAATGACCGACGCCCCGGATCCCGGCGCTTGCGGGCGGCGGCGCGATGCCGAGATGATACGCGAGGCGCCGGCGCAGCCAAACGCAAACGTGGAACGACACGCGCCAGTGGCTGACCCGTTCCGCCAGCGGGCCGCAATCGGGCATACTTCCACCTGCACGTGTACCACTGAACGCAAGGCGACCATGCCCCCTCAGCCCGATACGCTTGACCTCGTTCCCGACGCCCGCGCCGTCGCCTGCGCCATTGAATGGCTCGAGGCCATTGCCGAGCGCGACGCGTGGTCGCCCAAGCTGAGTTTCGGTCTGTCCTTGAGTCTGGACGAAGCGCTGACGAACATCGTTTCCTACGCCTTCGACGATCCCTTGCTCGCCCCCGATCCCGCCCACGTCAGCCTAGCCTGTCGCCAGGACGACGAATGGATCTCGCTGGAGATAATCGACAATGGCCGTCCGTACGATCCCACCAAGACCCCGCCGCCCCCACTGGCCGCGACGCTCGATGACGCCGACATCGGCGGCCACGGCGTGCGGCTGATGCAGCACTATCTGCACGACCTGCGCTACGCCCGCAATGGCAATGAGAACCGCCTGACGCTCGTGATGCGCGCCGCGTGACCCTGCCTGGCGCGTTCGATCAAGACGCGCTATCGACAACCAGCAGTGCATAGACAGAAAGTACCGAACGAAACCCGGTCGTCTGTCACTCATGCATAGCCCCGTGCGCCGGTCGCGCGCGGACCTCGCCCAGATGCCGCCCGTGAACGCTCCCTATCGTCCAGAAGGATTGCTTGCCCGGCCCTTGTACGCCCGCGTCGACGCGGGCGCGGTGGCCCACAATCTCGCGCGCCTGCGCGCCACCCTGCCCCGCGCCCCCGCGTCGGGCGCCGCCGCGCCGCGCCTGTGGGCCACCGTCAAGGCCGACGCCTACGGCCACGGCCTGGCGCGCGTGCTGCCCGCGCTGCGCGCCGCCGACGGGCTCGCTGTGCTGCACCTGGACGAAGCGCGCGCCTGCCGCCAACTGGGCTGGGACGGCCCGGTGCTGGTCTACGGCGGCCTCTATTCGCAGGCCGACACGCTGCTGCTCGACACGCCGGGCCTGCATCTGGTCATCACGCATGCCGCGCAACTGGACTGGTTGGCGCAATCGCCCGCGGCCGAGCGGCCGTCGGTCTGGCTGCGCTTTGCCGGCGACATCCATCACACCGGCTTCAGCGCCGACGACTACCGCGCCGCGTTCGAGCAGGCGCGCAACCTGGCCGCGCGTGGCCTGGTCGAGGAGGTCGGCCACCTGAACCACTATGCCCGCGCCGATGAGGCCGATGGCGTGGACAGCGCCGACGCGCGCTTTCGCGAGGTCATCCGCGACTTGCCGGGACCGGTGTCCACCAGCAATTCCGCCGCGATGCTTGGCCATGCGGCGCGCGCCGCGGCCACGCAATGGGTACGGCCAGGCCTGGCGTTGTACGGCGCCAGCCCGTTCGCCCACCGCAGCGCGGCCCAACTGGACTTGAGGCCAGCGATGTCATTGCATTCGCAGGTGGTAGGCATCCAGCGCGTGCCGGCCGGCGCCGGCGTCGGCTACAGCGGCGCATTCCTCGCGCCCACGGCGATGGCCGTGGGCATCGTCACCTGCGGCTACGCCGATGGCTACCCGCGCCACGCGCCCACCGGCACGCCGGTGGTGGTGGCCGGCATCCGCACGCGGCTGCTGGGCCGCGTTTCCATGGACATGATGGCGGTGGATCTGGGCCCCGTGCCGCACGCCGCGATCGGCTCGCCCGTGACGCTGTGGGGCGCGGACGGCCTGCCGGTGGAAGAAGTCGCGATGGCGGCGGGCACCATCGCCGCCCAGTTATTGACGGGCTTGAGCGCGCGCGTGCCGGTGGCGCTGGCCAGCGCCGGCGCGGCGCGCTGAATGGCGCGGCACGAGCGCCACGGTGACGACCTGACGCGAACCGCGGGCCAGCCGCCGCGCTCAGGCGGTCTCTTCACGCGGCCGGGCCGGCGCGAACAACAGGAACAGCAAAGTCGCGATCAGGTAGATCACGCCGGTCGCGGCCAGCCCCGCCCCCATGCCGGCGGCGCCGAACATGGCGCCGACCACCAGCGGCCCGGCCATCTGGCCGAGCTTGTCGGCAGCGCGCATGACGCTGGTGGCGCCCGCCGCGCCGTAGCGCTGCACGTCCGGCAGCGCCAGCATGTAGGGCGATTGCGACGCGCCGGCGAAGCAACTGGCCAACGCCAGCAGCAGCACCGCCGCGGCCGCGGCCAGCAGGCCGCTGTTGAAGTACAGCCCGAGCATGCCGAGGCTGCCGACCAGGCCGCCCAGCACGATCCAGCTCTTCTTGATGCGGCTGCGGTCCACCACCCGGCCCATCAGCGGCCCGACGTAGATGACGCACAGGCCGTAGATCATCAGCACCCGGCCGATGCTGGACGCGGCCACTCCCTCGGCCTCCAGGTACAGCGGCAGCGCGAACGACAGCAGGCCGACCTGCGCGATCGAGAACGGAATCACGCTTCCGACCAGCAGCAGGCCGAAGTCGCGGGTGAACAGCAGCTTCAAGGTATCCGAAAGATGCGCGCGGGCGCGCCCCGCGGCCTGCGCGGCCAGTTGGCGGCCGCGGTCCATGTAGGGGCGCATCAGGATCAGCACGCCGGCCAGCGGCATCACCAGCATCACGGCGCCGACCGCGAACACCGCGCGGAAACCGACCTGTTCCATCAGCATCGCGCCCACCGCCGCGCCGGACAGGTGGCCGGCGAACAGGCCGGCGATCACGCCCGTCATGTTGCGGCCGCGATATTGCGCCGGACTGCGCGTGACGATGAAGCCCTGCAGCCCCATCCAGGTCAGGCCATAGCCCAGGCCCACCAGGCCGCGCGCGGCGCTGAACATCAACAGATTGGTGGAGGTCGCGCACGCCAGCATGCCGGCGGCCGACACGCCCAGGCCGGCCAGCACCGGCACCTGCCAGCCCTTGCGGTCGGTGAGGCGGCCGGCCAGCAGCGAGGTCAGCAGGCCGCAGCCCATTTCCACGGAGATCGGCAGCGCCAGCAGCAGATTGGCCGGCAGGTCGAGCCCGCCCGCGGACAGGCTGCGCGCATACAGGGGCAGGAAGCCAAGCGGCAGGGCCCACGCGAACAGGAAGCCGAACATCACCGGTCGGGCGATGCGGCCCACCTCGGAGGCGTCGTCCGGGCCGACGCGGCTGCCATCGGGCAGCGTGGCGCGCGCGGCGAAAGCGCGGTTCATCAGCAGCGCCAGCAGCAACAGCATTTCGATCGCGGCCACCAGCGCCACCGCCACCACGGTGACGGCATCGAGCGCGCGGCTGCGCACGCCCGCCGCGATGACGTCGCTCGACAAGCGCAGCACCAGGTCGCCCTGCGCCTTCGGATCCGCCAGCGCCGCGCCCAGCGGCAACACCAGCGTCAGGTCATCGGCCTGCGGCCGGGCCGCCGGCAGCGCCGACACGTCGAGCGCGCCGTGCGCGTCGGCGCCATACAGCACGCGGCCGTCGCGATCGGCCAGTTCGATCTGCGCCACCGCCGGGAAGGTGCCGGCCAGGCGCGTGAACGGCGCTTCCACGCCGCGCAGCCGGTTCACCTCGAGGCCGTAGCCGAGCACGCGGTTCAGGTCGCGCTGCAGGCCCTCGGCCAGCAGCCCGACGTTGTTGCGCGTGACTTCCAGCCAACCGCTGCGGAACGTGGAAATGGTGTAGGCGGCATACACGCCCTGCGCCAGCACCAGCGCCAGCAGCGGCACCACGAAGCGCGCGCGGCCGCCCGCGGCCAGCGAGGTCAGCGGCACGATGTACTTGAAGACCGCGGCCAGGCCCAGCCCGACCAGCACCGTGACGACCAGCAGCACCTGCAGATTGTCGATGATGAGCTGGCGGCTGGCCTCGCCGTCCTTGGCTGCCGACAGCACCACGGCGCCGACGCTCTTGCCGCCGGCGCCGGCCAGCGGCACGGCCACCGTCACGCGGTCGTCGTCCACTGCGACCAGCGCGCCCGAGCCGCGACGCGCCAAGCCCGCGGCCAGCGGCCCGCCGGCGTCGAGCGTGCGCGCCAGTTGCGTGGCGTCTTCGGGCAGCTCGCCCTCGGCGGCCACGGCCTGGCCGTCGGCCAGCAGCACCGCCGCGCCCTGCACGCCGCGCGAGCGCGCGACGCCATCATGCAAGGTGTCGCGCAGGCCGAAATACTGTTCCAGCGGCTTGCCCAGGCGCAGGCCGTTCTCGATATTGCCGGCGACGCGGCGCGCCACCACTTCGACGCGGTCGGCGGTGGTGTCCACCACCAGCCGGTTCAACGCCGACAGGCTCAGCGCGCCGATCAGTGCCTGCGCCAGCAGCAGCACGGCCAGACAGGCCAGAGTGACTTCCAGTACCGGGCGACGACGCAACCCATCGAGCACTACTTGTATTGGTTCGCTACGCATGGGGCCACGCCGTCGCAAAGTATTTACACACGGGCACTAATGGTATTTACAATTAATGCAAATTGCATCCTATTTCACGCCCTTACCTCATCCGCCGCCCATTGCCCCCATGTCGTTGCGCTCGCTCCGTAGCAAGATTTTTCTACTGGTCGTAGCGCTGCTCCTGGCGGTGGCGGCATTCGTGATGCTGACCTCGCAGCGCAACGTCACCCGCACGGTGATGAACAGCGAGCGCCACGCCGTCAGCAACGTCATGGAACTGGTACTGCGCGACGCCGAGGCCCGCTGGGGCGCGCTGCTGGCCGACAAGATCTCCACCGTGCGCAGCGGCCGGCGCCAACTGATGCAGAGCGGCACCGTGGTGGCCGCGGCGCTCGGCACCTACGCCGACCTGGCCGAGCGCGGCATCATGACGCCCGGCGCCGCCAAGGGCATGGCGCGCGCCTGGATCAACCACCTCAAGCTCGACGACCGCCGCCACGCCTTCGTCTACGACGCCGACTTCCAGGTGCTGGCCAGCGGCAATCCCGACATGATCGACCGCGACCTGTCGTCGCTGTCCGACTTCAAGAACCGGCCGCTGGCGCAGGCGCTGCTGGAAGAGAGCCGCACGTCCGGCTACGGCTTCGCGATCTACCGCTGGCCGCCGTCGGCGCAGCGCGGCGATGGCGAGACGCGCTATGCGTATTTCGGTTATTTCCGCCCCTGGAACTGGGTATTCGCCATTTCCGACAGCGCCCAGGACGTGATCGAGCAGATCCAGACGCGCCGCGAGCAGTTGGAGAATTCGGTGCGCGACACCTTGTCGAAACTGACCCTGGCGCAGTCCGGCTTCATCTTCATCGCCGCCGACGACGGCCGCATGATCGTGCCGCCGCCCGAGGCGCGCGCCGGCTTGCTGGACGCCAAGGACGGCAGCGGCGAGACCCTGCGCGCGCTGCTGGCGCGCCAGGATGGCGGCGGCAAGCTGCAGAGCCTGCGCTTCGAGGGCGGCGACGGCCCCTGGCAGATCGACAGCGCGCGCTTCGCCCCGCTGGGCTGGACCGTCGTGGCGGTGGTGCCCGAGAGCGACCTGACCGCCCCGGCGCGCGAACTGCTCAACCGCCAGGCGCTGATCTTCGTCGGCATGATGCTGGTGGCGCTGGTGTGCGCGTGGCTCGTGGCCGCGCGGATCGTGCGGCCGCTGGAAACGCTGACCCACTACGCGCGGCTGCTGCCCGAACAGGACCTGACCGCGGCATCGGCCGTGCCCGCCCACATCGCCGCCCTGCCCGACAAACACAAGGACGAAGTGGGCCGGCTGGCGGCGTCGTTCCTGTTCATGGACCGCAAGTTGCGCGAGAACGTCGCCCGCCTGATGCGCGAGACCACCGCGCGCGAGCGCTTCGAGAGCGAGCTGAACATCGCCCGCGCGATCCAGCTCGGCCTGCTGCCGGTGCCGCTGTCGCCCATTACGCGCGAGCAGATCGACCTGAACGCCGTGATGCTGCCGGCCAAGGAAGTGGGCGGCGACCTCTACGACTACTTCACGCTGCCCGACGGCCGGTTGTGCCTGGCCATTGGCGACGTGTCGGACAAGGGCGTGCCGGCGGCGCTGTTCATGGCCGTGACCCGCACCCTGATCCGCGCCACCGCCGAGGACGAGACCGACCCGGCGTTGATCATGCAGAAGATCAACAACCGCCTGTCCGAGAACAACCCGAACATGATGTTCGTCACGCTGCTGATCGGCGTGCTCGACATGACCACGGGCGAACTGAAGTGGGCCAACGCCGGCCACCTGCCGCCCGCGGTGGTGGGCGCGGACGGCGTGGTGCGGCTGCTGGAAGGCCGCAGCGGCCCGGCCTGCGGCGTGCAGGAAGACCTGACCTACCGCTGCCTGTCGACGGTGCTGGCGCCGGGCGAAATGCTGGTGGGCTACACGGATGGCATCACCGAGGCCGTCAACCCGCAGAATGCGCAGTATGGCGATCCGCGCCTGCTGGCCGTGCTGTCCAATCCCCCCGTGCCGGCGGCCAATCTCGCCAAGCGTCTGCTGGAAGACGTGCAGGCCTTTGCCGACGGCGCGGAACAATCCGATGACATCACTTTGATCGTGATCCGCCGCCCATGAAGACCTCGTTGCCCACCTTATTGCTGAGCCTGGCCCTGCTGGCGCCCGCCGCGAGCCTGGCCCAGGCGGCGTCGCCCCCGGCCAGCCAACCCACGGCAGGCGCGGCCGCCGCGCCCCAGGTCTTTCCCACCAAGCCGGTGCCGCGTCCCGACGGCAAGAAATGGCGCATCGGCTATTTCGAGAGCGGCGACTACAGCGAATACCCCCGCACGCTGCGGGTCACCGTGGACGGCCTGCAGAAGCTGGGCTGGATCACCGTGCCGACCATTCCCGACGGCCTGAATGGCAAGCAGATGTGGGAATACCTGGCCGACAACGCCCGCAGCGACACGCTCGAATTCGTGCGCGACGCCTGGTGGCAGCCTGGCAACTTCGACGCCGCGCAGCGGCCGGCGGTGCGCGCCGCGATCAAGCAGCGGCTGGAGGAAAAGAAGGACATCGACCTGATCATCGCCATGGGCACGTGGGCCGGCCAGGACATGGCGGGCATGGGCGCGCCGGTCCCGACGATCGTCGCCTCGACCAGCGACGCGGTCGGCGCCCGCATCACCCGCTCGGCGCAGGACAGCGGGCTGGACAATCTGCACGCCCGCGTGCAGCCCGAGCGCTATCAGCGGCAGGTCCGGCTGTTCCACGAAATCGTGCCGTTCAAACGGCTCGGCCTGGTCTACGAAGACAGCCCTGAAGGCCGCACCTACAGCGCCGTCGACGCGGTCGAGCAGGTGGCGCGCGAGCAGGGCTTCGAGGTGCTGACCTGCAACGCGCCGTCCAACGGCATCGCGCCCGAGGCCGCGACCCGCAACGCACTCGAATGCTATGCCAAGCTGGCGCCGAAGATCGACGCGGCCTATGTCACGGTGCACCGCGGCGTGACGCCGGTGTCGATCGATACGGTGGCCGAAATACTGCGGCAGGCGCGCGTGCCCAGCTTCTCGATGCTGGGCTCGGAAGAGGTCAAGCACGGACTGCTGCTGAGCCTGGCCCAGGCGGACTACTCGTACGTCGGGCTGTTCTATGCCGAGACCATGGCGCGCATCTTCAACGGCGCCAAGGCGCGCGAGCTGAGCCAGGTCTGGATCGACCCAGCCAAGATCGCGCTGAACCTGCAAACCGCGCGCGTGATCGGCTTCGATCCGCCCGTGGATATCCTGCTGGCGGCCGACGAAGTCTACGAGGCCCGGTAACGCCCTGTTGCCACTCCAAGGCCGGAATCCGCGCAATGGCATAAAATCCGGCTACGTGCCGTGGCGAGGGAACTAAAGCGCCAACCGGGTTACTCAACCACAGGGGCTATTGAATCTCCCATGGGCCCGATCTCGGACACGCCGGATTTATTGGCTGCATGACAATTTCATCGGTTACCCCTTCATCGCCGTTCCTCTCTCTCGAAGCCTTCGCCAAGGCGGCGGAGAGCGGGCAGGACGTGTATGTCGACGTCGCGGGCGAAAGACTCCAGGTCCTGGGCGTGGGCGCCACGCCCGGCGGGCGCAGCGTGGCATGGGTGGCGCCCAATGTCGACACCACCGAAATGTTCGCGCAGGCGCTGGCCCGCACCTTTGGCCAGGGCATCGCCAGCGCGGTGTCGCGCGAACTCGGCCTGGAACCCAACCCCGGCAAGCCACTGTCCGCGCGCACCGTCGCGCAGGCGCTCGACATGGCGCAGACCTCGCGCGACGCGCTGTCGGGCGTCGATTTCCTCACGCGTCTGGCCCTGTCCGCCACCAGCGGCGCGCCCGCCTTCCAGCAAGCCTGTGCCGACGCGGGCGTGGCGCCCGCCAGCCTCGACGCCGCCCGCCGCAGCTCGCTGGACCAGGCCATGCAGGCCCGCTTCGACCAAGCCGCCCAGTCCGGCCAGAGCCCGGTCTCCCTGGGCACCGCCGCCGCCTGGCTGCGCGACATGCTCAAGGCCGGCTAAGGCCGGCGCCAGACCGCCGCCCCCCCCGGATTCCGGCATGCGGAATCATGCCGCGCGCTGCTTACTTGTTTTTACATTTCTGACATCAAAAACGCGATTTTTGCCGCAAGATTTCGATTTTCGAAATATTGTGACACGCGTAAGCTGCGATAATTCGCGGCACGCCGGTAGTAACTTGTAGCTTCATACACGTTTCTTTTCGCCTCCCATGACCAACCCCAGCGATTGCACAGCCGCTTCCCCGGAAGCGGATTTGCCGCCCATTCGCGCTGACGGCGAAGGGCAGGGGTGGGACACGGGCGAGGAATACCTGTTGCGCGACCTGGTGCGGGAACACTCCACCCGGCTGCAGCGCTTCATCATCAAGCACATCGGCAACACCACCGAGGCCGAAGACCTGGCCCAACAGGCCTTTGTCGAAGCGGCCCGATCCTACCGCAGCTTTCGCGGCGAATCGCAACTGTCCTCCTGGCTCTATGGCATCGCGCTCAACCTGGTGCGCAACTACCTGTCGCGCGCGCCGGAGCGGCGCCACGATTTCGTCAGCGACAGCGTGCTGGCCGAGCACGCCAGCGGCGATCTGCCCCCCGACCGCGCGCTCGAGCAGAGCCAGACCCTGGCGTTGCTGCAGGAATCGCTGGACGAGCTACCCGAGAACATGCGCGACATCCTGCTCATGGTCGGCATCGACGAAATCTCGTACGAAGACGCCGCGGCCCTGCTGACGGTGCCCGTCGGCACCGTGCGCAGTCGCCTGTCTCGCGCACGCGCGGCGCTGCGCGACAAGCTGGCCCATAAGGGGCTGCGGCTCGACGACTGAGCCGCCCGCCACTACGGCGCCCTGCCCGTTCCCGGCGCCGCCACCGGCTCGACCTGTATCACCGGCCCCTGCTGCGCGTTCGATTTGCCTTCGAGCACCGGCGTGGCCGTCGGCGTGCCATCCAGCCATTCCGAGGCGCGCACCGGGCCGCTGCTGCGGCGCAGCTCCACGTTCGGCCCGAACACGATGCGGGTGCGCTGGCCCTGCACCAGGTCGAGGTATTGGCCCGCCGTCATGCGGTCGCCACCCCAGGTGGCGTTGAGCATCGGGCCGGTGCCGGCCGCGCCGGGCGTGGCCACCACTTCGCCGTTGATCGCGACCACCTTGGGGCGGATCAGGAACAGGCGCTCGCGCCGCTGCACGGTCTTGGACTTGTTGGAGAACAGCAGCCCCAGGCCCGGGATGTCGCCCAGGATCGGCACCTTGTCGACCTGCTCGGAATTCTGGCTGCTGTTGTAGCCGCCGATCAGCAGCGTCTGGTCGTTGCCGACGATGGCCAGCGTGCTGATGTTGCTCTTGCGGACCGTGGGCAGGTTGTCGATCTGGCGCTCTTCCTGGATGCGGCCGTCCTCGATATCCACGGTCAGTTCGACGCGCGCGCCGTTCTTCGATTCGATATGGCGCGGCGTCACGCGCAGCGACGTGCCCACGGTCACCGGCGTCACGGTGGCCACGCGCTCGCCACGGGTCTGGATATAGAAGGTATCCGACAGGTCGATCATGGCGCCCAGGTTGTCGGCCGTCAGGATCGACGGCTGCGACAGGATGTTGGCCTGGCCCTTGGTCTGCAGCGCCCGCAATCGCGCGGCCAGGGTGTTGCCCACGCTCACGCCGATGGTGCCGGGCGACAGCGCCGCGCCGCTTTCCAACGGCAGGCCGCCGCTGGGGCTCAGGCCCAGGTTGCCATAGCCGAAGGTGGTGGAGCCGGCGCGCGCGCCCCAGGTCACGCCCAGCTCGCTGACAAGGTCGGAGTTGACGTCCACGATCATGGCCTCGATCTCGACCAGCGTGCTGGGCAGGTCGAGTTGCTCGATCAGGCTGCGGTAGATGGGAATGCGGTCCGGGATGTCCTGCACGATGATGGCGTTCAGGCGCGCATCGGCCTGCACGGTGGGCTCGCGCAGGCGCAGGCCCGTCTTGCCCGCGCTGGCGGGCGCGGCCGGCTGGCCGCCGGCCTGCCCGGCCGGCGCCGCGCCGCCATCGCCGCCGACCTGCGGGAACGCCGGCGGATTGTCGCGCAGCGGCGCCGCGATCGCGGCCAGGGTTTCGTTATTCGCGCCGCCCCCGCCGCCCGTGATCAGGTTGCGCAGCACGGTGGACAGGCCCGGCGTCACCACCTTCTGGTCGCGGTAGCTGATGGTGCGGTCGTTGACCGAGGCGTGCTTGAGCCGGAACACCGCCACCTGCTGGCCGCCGGCGCCCATCGGCAAGGCCGCCACGGTGCGCTCGACCAGATCGACGTAGCCCGGCGGGCCCGACACCAGCGCGATGCCCTGGTCTGGCAGCTCGCCCCAGCCAAAGCGCGGGTCCAGCACGCCGAGCTGCTGCAGGGCCTGGCGCAGGGCGCTGATGGAACTGCCCATGGCGCTGACCGAACGCGTCTTCATGTCGTTGGTGCGGCTGACGAACAAGGTGCCGGCATAGACGAACCAGTTGAAGCCGTAGACACCGCCCAGCCGGTCCATGAACTCGGTCGGCGTATTGGCGTTGAATTTGCCGTTGACCGTGCCCGTGACGTTGGGTCCGAGCTGCAACGACAGGCTGAAGCCGCCCGCGAATTCGCGCAGCAGCGTCTGCAGGTTCTCGTCGCGGGCATAGTAGCTGTAGGGCACGTTCGGCCAGTTCGGGGCGGCTTGCGCGCCGCTCGCCAGGCCCAGCGACAACGCAGTCGCCAGAATCATCCGCTTCAACACTCTCTCTCCTCGGGCGGCATGCCCGTCACGCGTATTCATGTGAGCCGCCGCACGGCGCCGGCCAAAAAGGACAGCGCATTGGCGAATGCGCCCATGGCTTCTTCCAGCGCCAGTTCGCCGCTGCCGGGCTGCAGCGACTGCTGCAACCACAGCGCGCGATCCTGCGGATCGACCACGCAGGCGGCCGCGTGCCGCGCCAGCATGCCCGCCGCCAGCTTGCCGATTTCCGTCACCAGCCGGTCGCGGTCGACGTCACTGGCCGGCAGCGCGCACAGGCGCGCGCTCATCGCCAGCCAACCATCGCGCGCCGGCTGCAGATGCACGCGGTAGGTCTGGTCGACCACCACGGTGAGGCGGCCATCGGCGCGCGTCGAAGGCGGCAGGCCGTGCCGCGCCGCGTAGGCGGCTATCAGGGGATGCTGGGGTGCATTCATGTCGGGTCGTCCGGATTGCCGGCCAGCTTCCTGACGAGCCGCAGGACTTCGGCGACCGGCTCGATCAGTTCGCTGGGGATGTATTGGTCGGGCTGCGCGGACGCCATCAGCGCGCGCGCCAGGGGAATGTTCTGCATCACCGGCACGCCGGCCTCGCGCGCCGCCGCCATCATCTGCTCGGCCAGCGCGCCCTCGCCCTTGGCCAGCACCACCGGCAGCGGCGTCTCGTCGGGCTCGTAGTAGATGGCCACCGCCAGGTGGGTCGGGTTGGTCACCAGCACCGACGCCTTGCGCGTGCTGGCGACCGCGCCGTGCATCACCATCTCCTGGTGCAGGTGCTTGCGCTTGTGCTTGATGTGGGGGTCGCCCTCCATCTCCTTGAATTCCTGCTTGATGTCTTCCTTGCTCATCATCAGCCCCTTGCGGTACTGCATGCGCTGCCAGACGAAATCGGCCAGGGAAATCACCACATAGGCCACCGCGATGTTCACGATCAGCGCGCGCATCATGCCGCCCACGCCCGCCTCCAGGCCCGCCAGGCCGCTGTGCGGCACCGCCATCAATTCCGGCAGCGCGTCGCGCACCACCAGCGTCACCAGCGCCGACAGGAAGGCGATCTTGATGATGGACTTGAGCAGCTCGACCAGATTCTTCTTCGAGAAGATGTTCTTCAGATTGCTCATCACGTTGAGTTTCTTGGCCGACGGCTTGAGCTTCTCGAAGGCCAGCACCACCCCCACCTGCAGGAATTCGGAGAACATGCCAATCACCAGCACGATCAGCACGAACGGCAGCACCAGGTAGACGGCTTCGCGCAGGGCGGCCTCCAGCGCCACGGGCAGCGCCTGCTCGAACGGCTGCCCCACCAGCGTTGACGGAATCAGGATCAGCCGGCCCAGGGCCTCGACGATGCCGTGGGCATTGCCCAGCATGTAGCCGAACAGCGCCAGCACCAGCAGCGTCTGCGTGAAGTCCTTGCTGTGCGCGACATCGCCTTTCTGGCGCGCGTCGCGCAGCTTCTTGTGGGTAGGCTGTTCGGTCTTTTCGCCGCTCATGGGGCCCGCCATTGGTTGTCCAGGAATGGCAAGGCCGAGCTGATATGGCCCGTGGCCTCGGCGGCATACTCGAACAGCGTGCTCATGTAGAGCACCATCACCAGCAACGCCAGCGCGCTCTTGATCGGCATCGCCAGGAAGAACACCTGCAACTGCGGCGCGAAGCGGCTGACCAACGCCAGCCCGACTTCGGCCAGGAACATCGAAATGATGGCGGGCGCGGCGAACAACAGCGTCAGCCGCAGGAAGCGGCCCAGTTGGTCCAGCATCAGCGGCACGCTCTCGCGCCGCAGGGTCGGCGCCCAGTCCCACAGGTCCCACAGGCGGAAGCTGTCGTAGAGCATGGTCAGCATCAGCATGAAGCCGCCCCCAACCAGGAAGAACACCATGAAGGCCTGGTTGAACAGGATGCCGAGCGGCGAGGAATCGTTGCCGGTGGCCGGGTTGATGGTGGCGCCCAGGCTGGCGCCGCGCTGGTTGTCGACCACGAAGCCCACCGCCTCGAAAATCCAGAACGGGATCGCCACCAGGAACCCCATCACCAGGCCGATGAAGACTTCCTTGGCCACCAGCAGCGCCAATTCCACCGCGCCCAGGTCGATCATGGCGTAGCGCGGCGCCAGCGCCGGCACCAGCACCAGGCCGATGGCGGCGCAGATGGCGTAGCGCAGCATGCCGGGCAGCAACTGGCGGTTGAACAGGGGCAGCATCGCGCACAGCGCCAGGATGCGCGGCTGCGTCAGCGCCAGCGTGCCCAGGAAGACTTTCGCTTCGACGTAGGTGATGCCCGAGATCATGGTGGCCGGCCGCTCCTAGTGGATCTTATAGAAGAGGTCGAACACGGAAATCGTGAAGTTGTACAGCTCCGCGCTGAGCCAGCGCGCCGTCAGCAGGATCGTGGCGAACACCGCGATCAGCTTGATGGCGAACGACAGCGTCTGCTCCTGGATCTGCGTCAGCGCCTGGAACAGGGAAAACAGCGTGCCCACGATCGCGGCGACGGCGATCGGCGGCAGCGACAGCCACAACACCAGGTAGAGCGCCCGGGTCATGTACGAAACGAGGTCGACGGTTCCCATGGCGGCCTCAGGTGTAGGACAGCACCAGGCCCTGGATCAGCCGCGTCCAGCCGTCGACCATGACGAACAGGAACAGCTTCAGGGGCATGGAAATCGTGACCGGCGACACCATCATCATGCCCATCGCCAGCAGGATGTTGGAGACGATCAGGTCGATGATGACGAACGGCAGGTACAGCAGGAAGCCGATCTGGAACGCGGCGGTCAGCTCCGACAGCAGGAACGACGGGATCAGCACCAGCAGGTCGTCTTCCTTCAGGTTACGGGCCTGCTGCTCGCCCCACAGCCCGCGCGCGGTGCGCAGGAAGAAATCGCGCTGCTCGGGGCGGCTGTTCTTGAGCATGAAGCCGCGCATCGGCTCGGCGCCGCGCGCCACCGCGTCGAGAATGCCTTCGAGCCGGTCCGGCTGCGGCGCCCCGGGCGCCACCACCGCGGGCGGCGCGCGCAGCTCGTCGCCGATCTGCATCACCACCGGCCCCATGACGTAGGCGGACAGGATCAGCGCCAGCCCGTACAGCGCCATGTTGGGCGGCACCTGCTGCACGCCCAGGGCATTGCGCACCAGCGTCAGCACCACCGCGATCTTCAGGAACGAGGTGGTCATGACCGCGGCCAGCGGCACCAGCGCCAACAGCGCCAGCACGACCGCCAGGCTGATCGGATCCGCGCCGTTCATGCGCCCGCCTTGCCCAGCCGGTGCAGTGTCACGCCGATGCGGCCGTCTATCTCGACCAGCTCGCCGCTGCCCACCAGCGCGCCGTTGGCGCGCACCAGCACCGGGCCATCGGCCAGCGGCCGCTCCAGGTCGAAGGTCTCGCCGGGTTGCAGCTTGCGCAGCTCGCCCAACGTGATCTGGCGCTCGCCCAGTTCGAAAGTCAGTCGGACGGGAATGGCATCGATATCGAGCGGCGTCTGGGCGCCCGCTTCGGCATCCTGGGGCGGTTGCGGCGTCTCGGTCATGAGGGAAGTCCAGCCTTGGGTAACGAGGTATGAGGAATCCTGGCGGCGCACCCGCAGCCCCTGGCCGTCGGCGCCCAGCCACAGTTCGCCGTCGGGCGAGACCAGACAGTGGTCGAGGAAAAGGGTGTCGCGCGGCGCCAGGCCGCGCAGTTCGGCCGCGGTCAGATGGGTCCAGCCCAGGCAGGCGCGGATGCGCACCGGCACGGCATCGAGGTCGATCTCGTTGGCCGTCGGCGCGGCGCGCCCGACCAGACCGGCCAGCAGCATCAGGCCCAGGCCGTCGGTGTCCAGCGTGGCGTAGATCGAGGCGCCGTTGACGGGATGGCGCGCCGCGACAGTCCAGCCGTGCGCCAGCGCCGACGCCGGGCCATCGCGGCCCACCACGCGCAGCGGGCCGCCCGGCGACACCTCGGCCAGGCCTGCGACCACTTCGGCCACCAGGGTCTCGATGGCGGTCGACACCAGCGCCGGCGGCAGCGCGCCGACGTCGACGTCGGGCAGGCGCGCCGCCAGCCAGGCGTCGGCGGCGCTGGCGGGCAGCCCCAGCCGCAAGCGCGCGCCGGCCCATTCCAGGTCGGCCGACAGCGTGGCCGACTGGCGCAGGGCCTCGGCCACGCCGGGCGTGAAGCCCAGGCGCCATTGCGCGGGCTCGGCGTCGGCGCCGGCCAACGGCGCGAGCGTGACCTGCAGGTCGGCGCCATGGCGCGCGATCAGCGTGCGGGCCCGGGCTTCATTGGCGGACAGGCGCGGCAGCGACGGCGGGGACGGGGAAAAAGGCGTACTGGCGGTCATGGGTTCCAGGGATCAACGGACCGGCGCATCGGCGTCGGCTTCCAGCAGGCAGGGGTCTTCCGGGTCATCGGTGCCGACACGCACGCGCGTCGGCCGCGCCAGGCTGTCGGCCAACTGCTCGGCCAGTGGCCGCGCCATGGCGGCCAGGCGTTCACGCGAGGCTTCGTTGGCGCAGACGAATTCGGCGATGACGCGCCCGCCGTCTTCATAGACCGACACGCTGACGCCGGGCAGCACGTCGTCCTTCAATTCCACTCGCACCTGGCGCCGGCCCTGGCTGCCATCGGCCACCAGCAGTTGTTCGGCGCTGCCTTGCAGCGCCTGCGCCAGGGCCTGCGATGTCGCGTTGGCGGGCGCGGGCGCATCGGCCCGGGCCGCGCCGAACAGCGAGAACGGCGAGGGCGCGGAAGGCGGCGCGGCGGACGGCTCGTCCTTGCCGCGCGCCATGGCCTGCTCGAAGGCGCGCCTGTCGGCGTCGCTGGCCTGGCGGCCGGAGCTCTGCGCATCCGGTTGCGCCAGGCCCGAGCCCTGGGCGATCGCGGTATCCAGGCCGATGCGGCGGTCGATGCTCATGACGGCTCGAACTCCTCGTGCTGTTCCCAGTCCTCGCGGTCGCGCGACAGCGAGGCGGCTTCTTCCATTTCCATGTCTTCCTTGTGCTCCAGCGCCTTCAGGTGCTCGGCCAGGTGGATGCTGGCCAGTTCCACGAACTTGCCTGTCAGGCGCACGGCCTGCTGGTGCTGGTCGCGGCGCTCGGCCAGCGCCTGGGCCTCGTCGCGCAGGCGTTGCGCGGCCTGGTCCAGCGCCTGCTCGCGCTGGCGCTCGCCTTCGCGCAGGCCGGCCACGCCCTGCAGCACGCTCTCGATCTCGCGCACCCGCACCACCCGGCTGCACAGGTCGCGGTACATGGCGCGCTCACGCCGCTCCGACTCATCGCGGAAATCCGCCAGCGCTTGCTCGGACGCCTGGCGCGCGGCCTCGGCCTCGGCGTGTCGCAGGCGCTGGCGCGACACCGCGATCTCGGCCTGGCCTTCGCGAAAGCGCTTGATGGCGAGCAATTCGTCGAACACGCTCATGCCGTCCCCACGATGCCGGTCATCTGCGCCAACGCCTCGGGCAGCGTGGCCCGCTCATCGGTGCGCTGCCGCAGGAACTGGTTGATCGCGCCGATCTTGTCGATGGCCTCGTCCGTCACGGCGTCGCCGCCGCGCTTGTATTCCCCGATCTTCACCAGCAGTTCGACTTCCTGGTACTTGGCCATCAATTCGCGCAGTCGGCCGGCGGCGCGCTTGTGCTCGGGCGTGATGACCGCGTTCATGACGCGGCTGGCCGAGGCCAGCACGTCGATCGCCGGATAGTGGTTGGCCGCGCCCAGCTTGCGCGACAGCACGATGTGGCCGTCGAGAATGGAGCGGGTCTCGTCGGCGATCGGCTCGGTCATGTCGTCGCCCTCCACCAGCACGGTGTACAGCGCGGTGATCGAGCCATGCTCGTTCATGCCGGCGCGCTCCATCAGCTTGGGCAACGTGGCGAATACCGATGGCGGATAACCGCGGCGGGTCGGCGGCTCGCCTGCGGCCAGGCCGATCTCGCGCTGGGCTCGGGCAAAGCGCGTCACCGAGTCCATCAGGAACAGCACGCGCTTGCCCTGGTCGCGGAAATACTCGGCGATGGCGGTAGCCACATAGGCGGCCTTGGCGCGCTCCATCGACGACTTGTCGCTGGTGGCGCAGACGATCACGCTCTTGCGCCGGCCCTCGCGGCCCAGTTCGTGTTCCAGGAATTCGCGCACCTCGCGGCCGCGCTCGCCGATCAGCGCCACCACCGTCACGTCCACCGCCGCGCCCTTGACCAGCATGCCCATCAGCGTCGATTTGCCGCCGCCGGCGGCGGCAAAGATGCCCATGCGCTGGCCTTCACCGCAGGTCAGCACGCTGTCCAGCGCGCGCACGCCCAGCTCCAGCGGCTGCGAGATGATGCGGCGCTTGAGCGGATCCGGCGCCTCGGCGAACACCGGATAGAACTTGCTGGCCTCCAGCGGGCCCAGCTCGGCCTCGTCCAGCGGCCGGCCCAGGCCGTCCAACACCCGCCCCAGCAGCCCCGGGCCCACGGGCACCATGTGGGCCCGGCCGGTGGGGATGACCTCGGTGGCGGTGGAGATGCCGTACATGTCGCCGATCGGCGTGAGCAGCGCGGCGTCGCGCGCGAAGCCCACCACTTCGCCCTTCATCTCGAAGTTCTCGCCGGGATTGCGCAGGATGCAGACCTCGCCCACCTTCACCGACGGCACCACCGCCTTGATGATGGTGCCGATCACCTGGGTCACGCGGCCCTTGATGCGCAACGTCGGCGTGTCCTGCAGCGCCAGCTCCATCATTTCGGAGATGTAGTCGAACTGGCGCATCGCTATACCCGGCTTCCCAAGGTGCGCTGGAAGGCCTGGCGCAGCGCCTGGAGTTGTCCTTCCAGGCTGGCCTCGACCATGCCGATCTCGCTTTCGAGGATGCAGGCGCCGCGCGCCAGCCGGCCGTCGGCCAGGATGTCGAGATAGCCCACGCCAGGATAGGCGGCCAGCAGGTCGTTGATCTGTTCGCGCACCGTGTCGACCTCGGCCGGGTTCAGCCGCAGGGTCATCTGCTTCTGGTTGCGCACCACCGCCAGGGCGTTGCGCACCACCACCATGACCTTCTCGCGGTCGTCGAAGCCATCCACCACCTTGCGCACGGCCGACATCACCAGTTCCACCATCTCGTTCTCGACGCCGGCGAAATACTCGACCGTGCGACCGACGGTTTCGATCATCTTTTCGGCCTGGTCCAGCAGCGCCGCCTCGCGACCCTCTTCGTAACCGCGCTGACGCTCGGCCTCGAATGCCGCCTGGGCGCCGCCGACGATCTCGTCGGCCCGCGCCCGCGCCTGCGCGAGCAACTGTTCGGCATCGGCCCATGCCGCCAGCTCGGCGCCGCGCAACACGCGCGCGGCGGGGTCGACACGGCCGGCCGCGGCGCGCGGCGTCAGCGGATCGCGGGGAATGAGGAAAGCCATGCGGGCTCCGTTTTCTTCAGTAGCGACAGGCCCAGCGCCAGCGCCTGCGGCGCGGGCAGGGGCGCGGGCGGCGCGGGCAGGTCGGGCAGTTTCAGTTCGGCGCGTCGCGCCAGTTCGGGACCGGCGCCGCTCAGGGCCGCGCGCAGCGCGCCCTGGCCCAGCGCGTCCACCGCCGCGGTGGTCTCGGCCAGCGTCCAGGCGGCGCTGTCGGCCAGGCCGTCATGCAGGCTCGTGGCGGTGCGGCGGGTGAATTCCAGCAGGTCCGCGCCCAGATGCGCGATCAGCGCCCTCACCTCGTCGCCGGCGATGGCGCGACGCAACCGCGGGCCGCACAGCACCGCGCCCAGCCGGCGCGCGCACTGCGCCAGCGCGTCCGGCGCCAGCAGCGCCAGCGCCAGTTCGGGACGATCGGGATCGGTCACCGGGCGTTGCCAGAGGCCCAGCGCGTCCAGGATCTCGCGCGACCAATGCCGATGCCATGCCGGCGCCAACGCGGGCGCGGCGGCAATCGCCGCCAGCGCGGCCGGCGGCGCGTAGACCGCGTGGCGGCTCGGGTGCAGCGTGCGGCTGGGCAACTGGTTGAATTCAACCAGCCTGCGGTCCAGCGCCGCCGATGCGGGCGCCATCGTCAGCGGGCCTCGGACACGGGTTCGCGGCGCTCGGGCCGGGTCCGGCCCGGCACGCCGTAGCGCCACAGCACGTAGGCCAGCGCGCCGGCCAGGGCCAGCACCAGCAGGATCAGCAGCGCCAGCCATGCCAGCAGCGTGACCGACGAGCCCTCGCCCACTTCGATGCCCAGCACCTGCCGCGTGGCGTGTCCGCCGCCCGAGACCGCGGCGGGCTGCGCCGACACCAGCGCGATCGACACGCGGTCCTCGGTCAGCCCGGGAATCGCGTGCGTGACCAGCTTGCGGATCTGCGGCTGCAGGGCGTCCAGGTTGTAGCCCGCCTGGTGCTTGATGAACACCGCCGCGGTCGACGGCGTGGTGTTCTCGCCGACGCCGCCGCGTTCGGGCAGCACCACGTGCACCCGCGCGGCCAGCACCCCGTCCATCTGCGACAGGGTGTTGGTCAGTTCCTGCGAGAGCGCGTAGATATAGCGCGCGCGTTCTTCCAGCGGCGACGACACCAGGCCCTCCTTGCGGAAGATCTGCCCCATGCCGTCGAAGCGTTCACGCGGCAGGCCGCGGGCGCGCAGGATGTCCAGCGCGCGCGCCACCTGCTGGCCATCCACCGACACCGCCACGCCGGTCTTGGTGGTGGCCTTTTGCGCGGCGATGCCGGCATCCAGCAGCACCGACAGGACTTCGTTGGCCTCGCTCTCGCTGGCGGCCGAGAACAATTCCACGCGCGAGCCGCAGGCGGCCAGCAGCAAGGCCAGGCCCAGCACCAGCCAGCGCAGCCGCAACAGCGCCGAGGCCGCGCCGCGATCGGACGCGACGGGAAGAGACAGGGTTGAAACGGCGTGCATTAGGACATCCTGACGAGCGAATCGATGTTCTGCGTGGTGCGCGAGACGGCCTTGCCAACCAGTTCGTACTGCACCGACACCTGCACCAGGTCGGCCTGCAGCCGCAGCATGTCGGCGATCGCCGGCGCCGACGACATGGCGTCCAGGCGGCCCGAGATGTTCTGCCACTTTTCCGAATACTCGGTGGTGGTGTTGCGCAGGCTGGCCAGGATCTGGTTGCCGAGCGTGGCCGGGGCGGCGTCGACCGCGGGCGTGAAGGCAGTCTGCAGCGCGGCCTGCAGGCCGGTAAGCGCGGGCGCCTGCGGTTCGGGCGCGTTCATGATCGCGGCGAACCGCTGGGCGGCAAGCTCTGACGGCTGTACGCCTGGCGTGTTCGCCAACGGCGGCAAAGTGGCGGCGAGCGCTGTGATTTCCATGGTCCCTAGTTCCAGAATATCGATCGAAAAATCACCGGTTCCCGCCTCAGCCGTCGGCCGGGGCAAGCCCCAACAGGGCGCGCGCCAGGCGCGCGCCCTCGGTCCCGCCCTCGGCCAACGTTTCCAGCAGACGCGTGCTTTCCGCGCGGCGGCCGGCCAGTTGCAGTGCGAACCCGCGCCACGCGTCCAGCAGGATCCGCTCGGCGGGATCGGCCATCACCACGCTTTCCAGCAGACGCACCGCATCCGGCGCGCGACTGGCATTCATCCATGCCACCGCCAGCCCCACCACCGGATAGGCGCGGTCGGGCCGCAGGCGGCGCAAGGCGTTGAATATGGTCTCCGCGCGGGCACTGTCGCCCGCGCCCGCGGCCAGGAAGCCGACCTCGGCCAGCAGACGGGCGTCATCCGCAGAAAGCACAACAGCCGTCTCCTGGGAGACGGCTTGATCCGCTGAGGTCGACACGGAATGAGCGGCGCTATCGTTCATCTTTCATGACGCGGCCTCGCGCGAAGAGAGTTGCAACAATGCCTCGGCTCGCGCTCGCACCTGCGGCGGCGCGTCTGCCGCGCTCAGCAGTTGCAGGGTGCGTCGAGCCTGATCGAACTGGCGCGATGCCAATTGGCACTCTGCGATCCGCAACGCCGTGGGCAACGAATCGGGATAGAGCGTCAGTACCAGCGAATAGATGGTGACGGCCTCTTCCGCGCGCCCCAGCATCTGCAGGCACAGCCCCAACCCAATCAGGTAGTGCTTGCGCGTCGGGCCGTACTGCGCCAGGAACGCGAAGACCGGGAGTGCCTGCGCGTAGTGTTCCTGCGCCACGTGGGCGTAGGCCAGCGCATACACCACCTCGAGCTGCTCCGGCGTCAGGCGGGCGTTGGACGGCAGTGCCTCCATTCCGCGGTACAGCGCCTCGCCAAACTCGTCACGTTCCATTGCGCTATCGGCCATTTCCATTCCTCGATGCGGGTTCGGTTGCGGCTGCGGCATCAGACCGCCATCCGCTTGCCGATGTTGGCGGTGATCTGGGACATGCTGTCGGCGGCGCCGTTGATCATCTGCGACACCAGGCGCAGGCCGTCTTCCATCTGCTTGATCACCTTGGTTATCTCCTCCTGGGCCTCTTCCATCCTGGCCTGGAGCTTGCGGGCATAGGCGTCCATTTCCTTCTTGTCCGCCTGGATGTTGTCGGCTTCGTTCTTGGTCTTGGCCACGGAAATATTGATCGAGCCTTGCGCCACCTGTGTCGCGCCCTGGGTGATCTGGCCGGCGGCGCTTACCACCCGCGCCATCGTGCTGACGGCGGACGCCCCGCCGGATGCCGCGATAGTTACGGCGCCGACGGCGATGGTAGCCGCCAGGGAAAAGGCCATCGTCAAAGCCATGGTGGTGGTCTTGTCGGCGCCCGCGAGTTCGGCGACGCCGCCCGCCAGGTTGCCGAGCAGTCCGGGTTCGATCATCAGCAGCGCGGGCGAGGCCAAGCCCATGACGCCGGCCACCACCTTGCCGATGCGCTGCGCGGTTTCCTCGTCGACGCCGCAGGCCTGCAGGAACTTGCTGGCGATGGTCGTCATCAGATTGCTCAGGCTGATTTCCGGCCCGCCGCATTCCTTGGAAATCTGGTCCGCCAATGAAATCGTCGAGCTGATCAGCGCCATCACGGCCAGGGCCAGCAAGGGCGTGGCGGCGCCACCCGAGGCCACCGCGCCGGCAGCCAGCACGGCCACGGCGATGGCCGAGAAGATCAGCGCGGCGATCTTGCCGATCCAGCCGAAGATCTTGCCCAGGATGCCCTTGCTCGCGGCCTCCTCGCACTTCTTGACGTAGTCCTGGATCTTCTGCAGTTGCGCCTCATTGTTCTTTTCCATCTTGGTGCGCGCTGTCGCCAGGTTCTCCTTGGCGCTCGAGATCTGTGCCTCGTCCGACTTGGAACGGATGCTGCGCAGCAGGTCAATCATGTCGTTGGCGGAGAACGACTGCGCCGGCGGCTCCAGCGTCGGCGCGCCGTTGCCATTGAACAGGCCATCGCTGCCGGCTGGCTGGCCCGCCGCCTTGCCGGTCGGCAGCGAACCAGCCATGCCGACGAAGGCGTCCAGCAGCTCGCGCACCCGGGCCGTGGCCTGGGCCGCCTGCGCGCCGGCGTCCGGCGGCATTCCTTCGTTGCCCGGCAACGCCCCGGCGCCGATGCCGGCGGGATTGGAAGAGATCGAAGTCATGTCGGCTTCCCCGTGGTTAGCGGACTCAGATATTGCGGGCGATGCCGCGGTTCGTTTCCATGCGGGACTGTTCGATCGACGCCAGCTTGTCACGCACGTCGCGGATCACGTCCATCATCTGCTGCGCCATCTCGCCAGCCTGCTGCATGCCCGACTCGTGCACCTTGGACTGAGCCTCCAGTTCGGAACGGCGCGCATCGTGTTCGGCCGCCTTCTGCTCCTGGGCGGCATTGATCATGGTACCGATGCCACCAGCCACGCCAGACAGGCCGCCACCAGTGTCCGAGTAACTGCGGGCGCGCGACTCGGCGCCATCGCCGCCCTTGTTCAACACACGCAACTGCATCGCCCCCGAGCCGATCTGCGACAATCCGCCCGCGATCTGGAACGCGCCCTGCGTCATCGCGCCGATCATGCGTTCCTTGGCGGCATCGCGCATTTCCTGCGCGGCCCCTTTGAGGGTGTCGACCTGAGCCTGCAGTTCGTTGGCGCGCATTTCGCGGGCCGAACTGCGCATGGTCTGCGCCAGTTGCTGGAACAACGCCATGAAGGCATAGATATCCGTCTGCACGTCCTGTTCGCTCAACCGCGACAGGGCGTTGAACGCGTCGCCGGCGTCGGCGCCCCGCGGCACCTCCGGCGCCTGCAGGCCGCGCAGGCCGCCAAGCGTGTCCTGCAGCTTCTGGCCGATCTCGGCGCTGATCAGCGCCAGATCCTTGGGATCGACCGGGCCGGCCGCCCCCATGGCGCCCAGCAGCTTCTGCTTGATCGCCTCGTTTTCCGAAGCGATCTTCTGCGCGTTCTCCAGAACGCTCTTGATAACGTCGGGCGACGAGGCCAAGTCGTCGAGATTCTGCGGCAGATTGGCGCCGGCGCCGCCCGCGGAATTGATGTTCATGGAGTGACTCCCTCAACTGGTTATCCAGCGCCACCGGCGCGGGACATGCTTCAGGCCCGCGGCCCCGTCAACGCCCCGCGCAACATCCTGGCCCTGGCGGCCACGGCCGCGTGCCGCTCCTGCCCTTCGCACAGGGCATCGACGGTATCCAACGCCTCGATGGCCTCGTCGGTGCGGCCCATCTCCACCAGCGACTCGGCGCTGTAGTAGAGCGGCGCGGGGTCCAGCGGATCCGCCATGATGGCCGGCAGGTACTGGCGCAGCGCATCCTCGTGGCGTCCCAGCATACGGTTGGCGGCAGCCAGTGCCAGGCCGTAGCGCGGCTCGGTATGGTCATACGTGACAAGCGCGGAAAACACCTTGAAGGCCTCGCTGTAGCGCTGCTGCTCGTACAGGGCGTGACCCAGCGAGTACATCGCTTGCAGTTCGGCGCCCGTCAGCCCCAGTACATCGCCGAGCTTGCCGCCCGCACGCAGGTAGCTGGCCAGGCCGCCGGTGGCCTCTTCCATGGCCGCGGTCAGGTTCTGCGTCAGCGCAGCGTTCTCTTCCGGAGTCAGACTCATCGGGATCTCCTTGGGGGGACGGCCTTGGGACTTAAACCATCGGGCGGATTTTCTTCACGCCGCCCGAGGCCGGCGCGCTGGCGAAGCGCTGGCGCGCCATTTCCTGCGCCACTTCGGCCTCGATGGCCTCCAGATCCTGCCGCACCAGGGTCTCGGCTTGCTCCCGTTCCTTGGGCCCCAGGCGGGCGGCCGTCACCGCACGCACTTTCTCCGGATCCAGTCCCTGGTCACGGTAGAAATCATCGGCCCGCTCCAGGGTTCGGCGGGCGTCATCCAGCACGCGCTCGGCTTCGGCGTGGATCTGTTCGGCGGTTTTCTTGAGACTCATGGCGCGGTTCCGGGATGGAGAAAAATGAGTGGGGCTGGTCAACGCATGTTGCCGATGATGGACGAACGGCTGTCCTGCATCTTCTTGAGGAAGTTCGTCATCACATCGAACGCCTCATTGCGCTTGTTGGTCATGCCTTGCAGGCGCGTCATGTCCATCTGCTGCGTGTTCGACAACGCATCCACCTTGTTCTTGATGGCCTGGATGGCGGTATCGAGGCTGCCCTTGGTGACCTTGCTGATGCCACCGTCCACCTGCAACTGGTACTTGTCGGTATTCAGGTCCATGCCGGCATCGCCCATCGCCTTCCACATGGCGTCGCGCATCTGGTTGTAGCGGTTGTCATTGGCGGTGCCCGCCTTGTTCCAGTCCGGAATGTCGCCATCCTGCATCTTGGTCGCGCCGTCCTTGCCGGATTTGAACAACCCCGCGAGCGCGTTCAGGCTGTTCATGGCCTCGTTCAGCTTGGCGATCTGCTCGTTGCGGCCCTGCACTTCCTTGATCTGGTTCTGCAACTGGGCATCCAGCAACTTGACGCGCTCGTTCTGGACCGCCATCAGGGCGGTCTCCAGGTCCATGCCCGAAATGTCGATGCCGCCGATGCTGCCGGCGCCGTTCGCGCCGCCCACGGGTGAATTCATGCCTATCTCCAATTGGTAAGGGGTTCCGGCGGCAGTGGCCTCGGGTTTTCCCCTGGCGCCGGCAGTTACCGGCCCCGCATGCAGCTTGAGTAACCGGGCCGTCGCGCGAGTTCCACATCCATGCCGCCTTTTTGCCCTCAACGCATGTTGCCGATGATGGACGAACGGCTGTCCTGCATCTTCTTGACGAAGTTCGTCATCACGTCGAATGCTTCATTGCGCTTGTTGGTCAATCCCTGCAGCCGCAGCATTTCCATCTGCTGGGTATTACCCAGGGCGTCCACTCGGTTCTTGGCGGTGGCGATTTCGTTCTTGTTGGTCTCGATGCTGGCGGTGTTTTCCTTGATGCTGGCCTCCAGGCCTGCCACCTTGGCCGAGATCTGGTCGACCCAGTCCTGCACCACGCGGCCCTTGGCATCCATCGTGCCGTTGCGATCCACGTCGCGCGGCGCATCGGCGCCTGCCGGCACGGTCAGCCCGGCCTGCTTGATCTGGTCCAGGGTGGCGTGGGACAGCGCCTTGTCATCGCCCTGCCCCCAGGACAGGCCGTACCAGCCTTCGGGATTGGGACATTTGCTGGCCGCCAGCCGCCCCTGCAGATCCTTGAGCTCGGCGATCTGCTGTTGCATCGACACATTGGACGCCTCCAGCTTGTTGTTCTCGGCGCCCTTGGCGGTGATCGACTCGTTCAAGCCCGCCATCTGCGCATTGCGGGCGTTGACCGAATCCAGTTGCTGCCGCAGCGAATTCTCCAGCAATTGCGCCCGTTGGTTCTGCACCGCCAGCAGGGCGGTTTCCAGATCCATGCCCTGAAAATCCATACCCGCAATACCGCTGGCACCCGCACCGCTTACCGTGGACATATTCGCTCTCCTTGCGCCGACGGGCCCGCCGCCTTGGGCGCGAAACCCGGGTTAACCCTGAAAGACCTTCGCATTCCGCTGCCGATCGCCCCGGAATGCCCGCATGCCGTGTTGGTAACCAAACCCCTGCCTCGGTTCCATCAGCCGATGATGGAACTTTCCCCGCCCATCCGTTACTACCCCTGACTGTGCGCGGCCTTCGTCCGCCGTTCCTCGCGCCTTCATGAACCGTATCGACGCCGGCCTGCCCCCTTCCGCTTTCTCGTCCACGACCTCGCAAGCCGCCCCCCAGAACGGCCAGCAGCAGGTCGGCACGATGCTGGGCCAGGCCGCCACGGCCGTCGACGGCGAGGTCTCGCTGGCCGATTCCGCCGAGGAACTCAGCCTGCACATGGCCGAGAAGACCGAGGACAAGCACCACGCGGAACGCAAGATCGGCCGCGACGCCCCGCTGCAGATGCTCAGCGCCGAGGCCATCGTGGCCTACCTGGCCGAGTCGCACGACGCCGACGCGCAGGAAAAGCTGATCGAGCTGGCGCGTCATCTGCTGGCCGGCCAGGCCGACCCGCGCCAGGCCGCCGCCCGGGCCTTCGGCGATGCCGCCGGCCAGTACCTTGGGCTGCAATACGCGCTGCGCCAGGGCGAACGCGACGGCGCGCCCGAGGACGTACTGGACGGCCTGCGCGAGGCGCTGGCCGACCTGGAACTGGAAAGCGGCCCGCAGATCCGCGCCAGCCTGAACACCATCGGCGCGGCCGCCGGCTATGCCGACGACGCCCGCGGCGTGGCCGACTTCCAGCGCACCTACCAGGACGTAGTGCTCGGCGAAGCGTCGCTGGCCAAGACCCTGACGCTGGCGCTGGAGCGCTTCGGCGGCAAGGACGTGGGCCGCGGCCTGCAGCAACTGATCCAGGCCCTCGGCCAGGACCTGGCCGCGGCGCGGCCGTCCACCAGCCCGGACCGGCTGCAGGCGCTGATGCAGGATCTGTATCAGTTGGGCGTGGCAGTCACCGTGCTGGACGGCTGCGGCGAACTGGGTGAAAAGATGGCGCGGGAGCACGGCAAGCCGTTGACGGCCGATCAATTGATGCGCGACCTGGTCAACGTCAGCAACGAGAAGTGGATCTCCGAATCGCGCTTCAAGGCCCTGGCCGCCAGCCACGGCGCCGACAGCGTCGCCGCGCGCATCACCTTCCTGGGCGGCGTGCGCGCGGTGCTCAAGGACCTGCCGCTGCCGATGTACCCCGACCCGGATGCCCGCCAGTCCGTCCTGGGCGCGGCGCAACTGGCCCTGGACGCGGCCATCGACGAGGAATACGAATGAACAGCCTGGATCGCGCCCTGGGCGCCTTCGGCGAGACCATCGGCCTGGGGCGGCTCGCCCTGGGGCCGCACGGCAACCTGGCGCTGCAACTGGATTCGGGCCGTCGGGTCGTCATCGAGGCGGCCGACGGCGAAGTGTTGGTCTACGTCTCGGATCCGGTGCCCTATGACGCCCCGACGCGCCTGCTGCAGGCCTGGCGGCGGGCGCACCATTCGCGCCTGGCTGGCTACCCGGTGCAGGCCGCCCTGCGCGAGCAGGACGGCATTCCCCGTTTGCTGGCGCTGACCCGATTGCCCGCCGACCAGGCCGACGCCGCCGAGCTGCGACGCGCGGCGGACACGCTGGCGCGCTGGCTCGACGACGCGCGCGCCAACTGACCCTGAAACGGAGACCCTCGCACCATGTCCGATATGCGCATCAGCGGCTTCGCCTTCGACCGGGGACTGGACGGCATCACCTACGCCGGCCGCGAGGCCGCCGGCCAGCACCTGCCCGAACGCCAGGAACTGGCCCCGCCGGCGGAGGGCGTCAAGGCGCAACTGGCCCAACTGCTCGACACGCCGAACATCGACCGCTACCTCGACAGCCAGTTGCGCCCCACGGTCGCCAACCGCGACCTGCTGCTGCCCGGCAAGTTCGCGCAGGCCCTGCAGGCGACGCTGGAAGGCCTGTCCGCCGCGGCCGAACAAAGCCAGGACCACAATCCCGAGGATGCCCGGGCGCTGAATCGCGCCGTGCGGCTGCTCAAGGACGAGGCCGGCCTGCGCGACCTGGTCGCCATGTACCGCAGCGCGCTGTACCAGGGATGACCGCCGCCATGCCCCTGCCCCCCGACGCCCGTGAGCTGCTCAGCCTGCTGGCCTATGTCTACCTGGAAAACAACCGGCCCGAAAAGACCGCGGTGGTGCTGAACGCGCTACGCACCCTGGGACAGGCCGACGCCCGCCAGCTCGCCACCCTGGCGCTGGCGCAATTGCGCGCCGGCAAGCCCGACGCGGCCCTGTCGACGCTGGACCAGTTGGCCATGCAGGGCGGCGTCGACGCGCCGTTCCACCTGATCCGCTCGCAGGCCCTGCTGGCCCTGGAGCGGCGCGACGAGGCCGCCGCGGCCATGCGCGCCTACGTTGCCCTGCGCCCCGCCCCGGCGGCCGCGCCCACCGAAGCGGAAACGACGTGAGCCGACCCATGCAAGCCCTGAACCGCGTCGTCGCCGCCGCCACCAGCCGCAACGATATCGTCCTGGCGGTCCTGATCGTCTCGATCATCTTCATGATGATCCTGCCGCTGCCGACGACGCTGGTCGACGTGCTGATCGGCGCCAACATGACGCTGTCGGCGATCCTGCTGATGGTGGCCATGTACCTGCCGTCGCCGCTGGCGTTCTCGTCATTCCCGTCGGTGCTGCTGGTCACCACGCTGTTCCGCCTGGGCATCTCGATCGCCACCACCCGCCTGATCCTGCTGCAGGGCGACGCCGGCCACATCATCGAGACCTTCGGCAACTTCGTGGTCGGCGGCAACCTGATCGTCGGCCTGGTGGTGTTCCTGATCCTCACCATCGTGCAGTTCGTCGTGATCACAAAGGGCGCCGAGCGCGTGGCCGAGGTGGCGGCGCGCTTCTCGCTGGACGCCATGCCCGGCAAGCAGATGTCGATCGACGCCGACCTGCGCGCCGGCACCATCGACATGGACGAGGCGCGCAAGCGCCGCTCGGTGGTGGAAAAGGAAAGCCAGTTGTACGGCGCCATGGACGGCGCCATGAAGTTCGTCAAGGGCGACGCCATCGCCGGCCTCATCATCGTCGCGGTCAACCTGCTTGGCGGCATTCTCATCGGCACCATGCAGCGCGGCCTGTCCGCCGGCGAAGCGGTGCAGGTGTATTCCATCCTGACCATCGGCGACGGCCTGATCGCGCAGATTCCGGCCCTGTTCATCGCCATCTGCGCCGGCATCATCGTGACCCGGGTGCAGACCGGCGACGGCCCCTCCAACGTCGGCAAGGACATCGGCGCCCAGGTGCTGGCGCAGCCGCGCGCGCTCTTGATCGCCGCCGCCATCGCCGTCGGCATGGGCCTGATCCCCGGCATGCCCACCCTGACCTTCCTGGCGCTGGCGGCGGTGGTGGGCACCATCGGCTTCGTGCTGCTGCGCGGCACGCGCAAGGTGGTGGACGAGAAGACCGGCGAAATCACCGAGATCCCGGCGCTGGCGGCCGACGGCCAGAAGCCGCAGGCCAGGCCGCGCGCCGACGGCAGCGCAGAATTCGCGCCCACGCTGCCGCTGATGATCGACGTGGCCGCCGCGCTGCAGCGCAGCTTCGACGCCGATGAACTGAACGAGGAACTGCTGAAGATCCGCCGCGCGCTCTACTTCGACCTGGGCGTGCCGTTCCCCGGCATCCAACTGCGCTTCAACGACGCGCTGCCCGCAGACACCTACAACATCCTGCTGTCCGAAGTGCCGGTATCGCAAGGCAAGCTGCGGCCGGGCGCGGTGCTGGTGCGCGACACGGAACAGAACCTGCAGGCGCTGCAGGTGCCCTACGAAACCGACAAGCGCTTCCTGCCAAACATCCCCACGCTGTGGGTCGACGCCGGCCTGGCGCTGACGCTGTCGGCCGCCGGCATTCCGTTCCTGGACCCGCACCAGGTGCTGACCTGGCATCTGGCCTTCGTGCTGAAGAAATACTCGTCGGACTTCATCGGCATCCAGGAGACGCGCTTCCTGCTGACGGCGATGGAAGACCGCTTCCCCGATCTGGTCAAGGAAGCGCTGCGCGTGATGCCGGTGCAGAAGATCGCCGAGATCCTGCAGCGGCTGGTGTCCGAGGATATCTCGGTGCGCAACCTGCGCGCGGTGCTGGAAGCGCTGATCGAATGGGGCCAGAAAGAGAAGGACTCGGTGCTGCTGACCGAATACGTGCGCGTCTCGCTCAAGCGGCATATCAGCTACAAGTATTCCAGCGGCCAGAACATCCTGCCCGCCTACCTGCTGGCGCCCAATGTCGAAGAGACCGTGCGCGGCGCCATCCGCCAGACCTCGGCCGGCAGCTACCTGGCGCTCGATCCCAATGCCTCGCGCAAGCTGGTGGACAACATCAAGCGCGCCACCGGCGACCTGGCCGCCGCCGCGCAAAAGCCCGTGCTGCTGACCTCGATGGACATCCGCCGCTACCTGCGCAAGATGATCGAGCAGGACCTGTACGAATTGCCGGTGCTGTCCTACCAGGAGCTGACGCAGGAGATCAACGTACAGCCGCTGGCCAGGGTGGACCTGTGAACGCCCCCGCAACCGGAGCCCCCTCATGAGCGAAGCGCTGGAATTGCGCGTACTGTCCGGGCTGCATCGCGATGCCCGCTGCCAGGTCGCGGACGGCGCGGTGCTGGGCGCCGACCCGGCCTGCGACATCGTGCTGGCCGACGACGGCATGGGTCCGCGCGCCGCGCGCGTGCGCATCGGCGAAGGCGGCTGGGACCTGTCGCTGGACGACGGCGCGCCCAACGGGATGCCCGGCACGCCGTTCAACCGGCCGGTGCCGCTGGGTCCGGTCTGGATCACGGTGGCCCGGCGCGGCGACCCCTGGGCCAACGCCCCCGATGCCGCCAACGATGCGCTGGCGCGCGGCGCGGCCGAGCCGGATGCTCCCGCCACGGCGACATCGCCTCCCCCGCCTGCGGGCGCGGCGCCGACCAGCGAAGAAGAGCGTCAACTGGAGCGGCGCCTGCCGCTGCCGCCTGCGCAGGGTCGGCGTCGCAAGCGCGACTCCTGGCCCATGGTGCTGGGCCTGGCCGCGGTCGTGCTGACCATCTTCGTGGCCATCGCCCTGACCCTGATGCCGCAATCCAGCGCCACCCGCGCGCCGCAGGTGGATCCGCGCCTGGCGGCCGCGGAGAAATCCGTGGGGCAGATCTCGGCGGTGTTCGAGCGCATGGGCCTGGCCTCGCGCCTGCACGTCTCGATGGCGCGCGACGGCGTGGTGACGGTGTCGGGATGGGTGCGCAACGCCGCCGAACAGGACGCCGTGGCCTCGGCGCTGTCGCAGATCTGGCCCATGCCCGCCCTGCGCATCAGCAACGAGGACGAGGTGGTGCGCACCGCCCGCGCGGCCCTGCGCGCGTTCAATGTGCGCTATGACCCGCGGTATGAAGGCGACGGCCGCCTGAATGTCGTCGGCATCGCCAGCAGCGCGCGCGAACGCGCGTCTGCGCTGGATACCCTGCGGGCGCAGTTGCCCGGCATGACGGTGCTGGGCAATGGCATCGCGTTGACGCAGCAACTCAGCGACGCCCTCTCCAGCCAGTTGGTGGACGCCGGCCTATCCGGCGTCACCCTCGCGTGGAAGCCCGACCACCTGGAAATCGCCGCGGGCGCGCTCGACGACGATCAGCAGGTCCGACTGCAGGACGTGCTGAACGAATTCAACCAGGCCCATCTCGGCGTGGCCCGCTTGGCCGCGGCCAGCGCCTCGCCGGCGGCCGACAGCGTGCCGTTCGTGATCCGCAGCGTGGTCGGCGGGCCTCAGCCCTTCATCGTGCTGGAAGACGGCAGCAAGCTGCTGGTGGGCGGCGTCTACCGCAAGTACCGCCTGGTCGCCGTGGAGAACACCCGAATCATTTTCGAAGGCCCGCGCAGCGCCATCGTGACGCGCTGACATCCCAACCGACTCTGCCGCCATGACCGATACGACCGCCCTGACCGAACTGGAACAACGCCTGGCCGCCCCTGGCGGCGCCGCGTTGCGCGCCGCGCTGGCGCAGCGCCTCGCCGAACTGGAGCAAAGCGCCAACCAGCGCCTGGCTTCTGGCCTGGTGCCGGTCGCGTTCCAGCAATACCAGGCGGTGGCACAGGCCGCCGCCGCCGCGCGCGAGGTGCTGGCCGCGCTGCAGCTTGACCCCCGGGATGCCGGCGCCGCGCCGTCCGCCCCTTTCTCCCCCCTTAATCGCTAGGAGACGCATCATGGCATTGAACGGATTGACCGGCTCGTCCGGCCTGAATTTCAACAGCGTGAACAGCACGATCTATGACAGCATCCGGTCGCAGGAAAGCAACCTGCAGACGACGCTGTCCAACCTGCGCACCAACGCCGACGGCAGCGTGTCGCAAGCAGATATGCTGAAGATGCAGCAACAGGTGCAGCAATGGACCATGCTGATCGAGATCCAGAGCACGATCACCAAGCAGATCGCGGACTCGCTCAAGGGCGTGATCCAGAAAGCCAGCTAAGCCGGCCCCGGCGCCCGCCACGCGGGTTCAGACCGATTGCATCATGAAGGCGGGATTGCGCCACGGCGCGTCAGCGCCCGGCTCGGCGCGCGCGGCGCGCTTCTCCCAGGCCTCGACCTGGTTGAGCAGCGCATCGATCGCGGCCAGCAGCGCATCCGCGCCGCATTGCTCGCGCGGCAGGCCCAACTGCAGGTGCATGCGGCCGTCAGGGGCCGCGCACGCCACCACGCCGCCGCCGGCCTGCAGGAAGTTGCCCTGTGCGGCAAGCAGCGCCAGCGCGCCGTCCATCCTGCCCCCGCCGACCGCGCACGACAACAGGATCTGGCCGCGCGCGCCATGCGCCATCAATTGCACCAGATGGCGACCATCGAATGCCAACTGACACAGGCCACCCTCCGCGGGCGCCAGCGCGGGAATGCCCAGCGCCTGGCCGAGTTCGGAAAGCACTTGGGCGAATTGAGGGTCTGACACGGTAACAGGGGGCCACGCGGGCGCGGCCGCTCGAAGCGCAAGATGGATGAGCCGACATTATGGCACCCGCGCCGCGCGAATCCCAGGCCCCGGCACGGAACCGGAAGGCATGGAGCTGTTACTCAGGGGGTGATTCCCACTTCGCGAGCTTCCCATGGCGCACAACTCCCTCTCCGACTTCGCGCGGGCCGCGGCCCAATACGCGCAGGCGCATGTCGATTCCAGCGACACCGAACAGCCCGCGCAATGGGCCGTCCCGCTGGACGACCATCATCAACTCGGCATGACGCGCAACGCGCAAGACGGCAGCGTGGTGCTCACCGCCTGGCGCCACGCCTTCAACGACGCGCCCGGCTTCGATGACCCGCAGGGCGAAGCGCTGCTGCGCCGCAGCTTCGATACGCGCCTGGGCGCCGGCCTGATCGGCGGCATCTCGCCGGAGTTGGGTCCGAGCCTGAGCCTGCCACTATATGCGGCCTGCGACACCCAGGCGTTGCACGACATCGCCGACGCGCTGCTGCGCGAACTCGACCGCCTGGCCCGTCCCGATCCCGACGCCACCCCGCCCGCGACGCTTCCGCGCGGCCCGCAAGGCGACGCGCGCCAGGCCGAGCGCGACCTGGCGCGGCTGGCGCAGGCCTGCGGACTGGACACGCTGCCCAGCGGCGCGCGCCAGTTCGATCTGCTGTTCGACGACCTACCCGGCCGCGTCACGCTGCATCCCGACAACCAGCGGCTGCTCACCGACTTCTTCGTGCACGACGCCGCCACGCTGCAGGGCAGCCTGCGCCGCGCCGTCATCAAGGGCGCGCTGCTCATCAACCAGAACGCGTTGCTCGGCCACGCCTACGTGATGGGCCTGGACAGCCGCCAGTTCGTGACCGGCACCGGCCGGATCGCGCTGCACCGGCTCGATGACGACACCTGGCCGCGCTGGCTGCAATACCAGGTGGCGCAAGCGCAGGACACGCGCGCCCTGGTGCGCGACCTGGCGCTGGAAGGCGCGCAGATCTCCTTTGGCATATCGGCCGGCGCCATGGGCGCCGCCGCACCGGGGGCACTCGCATGAACGGTATCTCCAGCGCCATCCAGAACAGCGCCGCGGCCTCCGTATGGCAACCACCGGCACAGGCGCCGACCTCGCTGCTGGGCCAGCTCAAGGGCCTGTTCGTCACGCCCGACACCGACGCCGCCCACGTCGACGCGGCCAAGCGCTCGTTCGAACAGTACTTCATGCAGGAGACCAGCGCGCTCGCCAACATGATGGGCCCCAAGGGCATCGAGAGCTTCGCCGGCGACGTGCAGACGCGCTTCGAGTCCATCGTCCAGCGCTCCTTCGACGCGCTGCCGCGCAGGCAGGACGGCTCGGTCGATGGCAAGGACTTCGCCAGCGCCATGAAATCCGCCGGCAAGTCCGCCGCCATGGCGCTGGACCGGCTGAAAGTGGATGCGGCCCGCTCGGAACTGATGTCCAACCTGCCGCAGGCCGACACCCGTCCGCAGATCATTCCCCGCGGCGACAAATACGTCGTCATCCGCCCCGCGCCGCAGCTCGAGAATATGGCGCTGCGCGGCGGCGGCGCCAAGGGCATCGGCTACAGCGCCGGCCTGGACCAGATGGAAAAGACCGGCATGCTGGCCGGCCTCAAGCACCTGTCGGGCTCGTCCGCCGGCGCCCTCACCGCCACCTGCCTGGCGGCGGGCCTGAGCGCCGCGCAGTTCGAGCAGGGGCCGGCCGACGCCCTGTTCCGCCCGGGCATGCTCGATGCGCTCAAGGGCGGCAGCGACCTGGCGCGCATCTATCCCGACCTGAAGATGGAAGGCGGCCTGGCGCCCGCCGTCGCTTCCTTGAAGGTGGTCGACCAGACCACCGCGCGCAGCGTGCACGACTACCTGACGACGCACTGGAACACCCATGCGTTCCAGGACAAGCTGGTCGCGCTCGCCGGCCAGGGCCAGCTGAGCGACCGCCAGCTCGAACGCCTCAGCCGCCTGCAGCAGCTCCCGGACTTCGAGCAGGAACACAAGGACAGCATGATCACGTTCGGCGACCTGAAGCTGCTGAACACGCTGGCGCCCGACAAGTTCAAGCAGCTGACGCTCACCGGTTGGAACAAGACCGACCAGGTCGAGGAATACTTCGACGCCGACAGCGCGCCGGACATGCCGATCGCCTATGCCGCGCGCATGTCGATGTCGTTCCCGATCGCGTTCAAGGCGGTGTCGGTGGAGACGGCCGACGGCGGCAAGAAGGTCTACGCCGATGGCGGCATCGGCAGCAACATGCCGTCCGAGGTCTTCACCCATCCGAAGGACGCGCAGGGCGTGCCCACCGCCCTGACCGGTGACTCGCTCGGCCAGACGCAGGCCCGCACCCTGCTGCTGACCTTCGACGAAAACGGCAAGGCCTACCAGATCATGCACGGCGGCCCGCCGCAGGCGCCGACGCCCGGCGTGCTGGGCAAGATCAAGTCGTTCTTCGTCAACCTGATCACCAGCCACCCCGACCAGGCCGGCGCCGATTTCGCCGACAAGCAGAAGATATGGACGGCCGGGCCGAACGCGCTGCCGGTGTTCCACGGCGGCATCAGCACGCTGACCTCGAACATCAGCGACGAGGTCCAGCACCAGGCCCACATGCTGTCGGCCTGGAAGTCGCTGGAGCAGATCGCGGTGCGCACGCATCAGGCCTACTCGATGGAATGCGACAGCCTGGCGGACCTGGCGGGCCTGTTGACCGACAGCGAAAAGCAGGCGCTGCGCACCGGCGCCGCGCCGGACGGCCTGCAACGGCAGTTGCTGGCGCTGCTGGACAACGTCCCGCCCCCCGGGCCGGGACTGATGCCGCAATTGGCCTGAACCGCGCCGGTCCGGCCGGGGACTCGCACGTTCAGAGCGGCACCACCGCCCTGGCCTCGCAGACCTTGGCCAGGCGGCGCGGATCGCCCTCGAGCTCGCGCCACAGGCGCAGCAGCCGGTCTGCGCCGCTGCTGCGCGCGTCCACCGCATAGCGCGCATAACCCAGCCAATGGCGTTCCCGCGGCGCCAGCCCGCCTTCGGCCACCGCCAGCACCTCGCCGGCCAGCGCATGCACCGCGGGATCGTGCAGCGCGTCGCGCATGGCGTCGGCGCGCATGGCCCGCAGCCGCAGCCAGCCCCAAGACCGCAGCAGATCCTCGGCTTGTGGCAGGTTGCGCATCAACCCCAATTGCAACGCGGACGGCGCCATCACCAGCGTCGCCGCGACCTCGCGCCCCGCCTCGCGCAGCAATTGCGCGTCGGCGAAGCCAGCGCCCGGCGCGCGGCCTTCGATATAGCCGCTGGCCCCCAGGCGCGCGTACAGCTCCTCGATGCCGCCGGGCCGGCGCCAGGCTTCGCGCAGCGCCTCCAGCGACGGCGGCGTCGCCAGCCGATAGCGCCACCGCGCATCGAGGAAATGCGCGAACTGCGAATACTCGAAATGCGCGCCCTGCGGCGCGATGGTGACGTCCTCGCCGGTGTCCGTGCGCAGGCCCGGCCAGCCATCCGACGCCAGGAACGCCGACAGGCAGGGCGAACCACGCAGGTACACGCCGGTGGCCGACTTGTAGCCTTCCTCCGTCGCCAGCGGCAGGCAGCGGCTGGCGGTGCCGGGCGCGAACATCCAGCGGAAATAATCGCCCAGGTCGACGAACGGCCGTTCGGGCAGGCGCTGCAAGTGGTGGTCGCCGGCATAGCGCGAATGGCGGAACATGCGATCCCACACCGTCAGCCGGTTCTCCTTCAGGCCGGTCGAGCGGCCGTTCTCCAGCGGACTATTGGCGAAGATCGCGATGCTGGCCGGCGCCAGCGCCAGCACCACATTGAGCGCGCGCGCCGCCTGGGTCACGTCCACCGACGTGCAGGGGCTGTTCTGGGCTTTCGCATCGATCCCCACGCGATGCAGCCATTCACGATGGCCCACCAGCTCGCGGTAGATCGGCCGAGGCACGTGCACCGTCGCGTACCACGACGGGTCCAGCGTGCAGTCCGGATGTTCCGACGCATTCAGCAGCACCGCGCCTTCCGCCTCCAGCGCGCGGCAGGCGTCGTGCAGCTCCCGCGTGGCGCGCCGCGCCAGCTCGGCCAGCCCGCCGTCGTCCTCGGACACCGGCGCGAACGCGGTCTCGAGCAGATTGAAGCCGTTGTCCAGGCCGCTCTCGCCGGCCGCCACCGACAAGCCCACGACGCGCTCGCCGATGCGCGACAGATCCGGCGCCTCGCCGCGCGCCGCCTTGATCGCGGCCAACGCCTCGAAGTAGCAGCCCACCGCATGGCTGGCGCCGGAATCGCGCCGCGCCACCGCCATTTCCATCTCCAGCCCCAGCGTGCGTCCCGCGCGCGGCGTCATCGCGCCGCTCCGGCGGCGCGCGGGCGGGGCCGGATACCCGGAACCCAAGGGATGGCGGCGAGCTTCAAGACTGTCTCCTTGTTCTTCTGGCGCAGGGCGCGCCGCATGCTGAGTAACACCGATGGCGCCGCCGTTCCCCGGCGGCCGCCGAGCTGGCCTCAGGCGGGCTCGGCCATATCGTGGAAGCGCCGCGTCAGGATGTCGACGAAGGCCTCGGTCACCACCGAAGGCGCAGTCTGCGCCGGATAGGCCATGCAGACGCGCACCGGCAGCTTCGGCGTGAACGGCCGTATCGCCAACTGCTGCGCGAAGACATCGGCGATATACGGATTGACGATCCCCAGGCCGGTGCCGGCCGCGGCCAGCGCGCAGATCGTCGATGAATAGGTGGTCTCGATTTCCGACACCGGCTGCACCTGGTGCGCCAGCATCGCGCCGCGCAACTGCAGGTAGACGTCGTCGTCGGCGTTCAGCACCAGCAGCCGGCGCTCGTTCAGGTCGGCGATGCCGATGGCCGGCAGCGCCGCCAGCGGATGGTCCGGCCGCATCACGCAGACCGCCGCGCTTTCGTGCAGGCTTTGCAGCGCCAGGTGCGCGCCGTCCAGCGGCACGGTCGTCACCACCACGTCGTAGGTGCCGTGCAGCAGCCCCTCGCGCAGATACTGGCTGCCCACGGTCTGCATGTTGATGTGCACGTCGGGATAGCGCTGCGCGAATTCCTCGACCGCCCCGGGCAGCATGCCCAGGCCCAGCGCCGGCGTGCAGGCCAGCCGCAACACCCCGCTGCCGCTGCGGCGCATGGCGGCCACGCGGTCCTCGATGCGCTCCAGGCCGACGAAGTGCCGCTTGACCGTATCGAACAGGTCCTTGGCCTCGCGCGTCGGCCGCAGGCGGCCGCGCTCCATGTCGAACAGTTTCAGGCCGCTGGCCTGCTGCGCCTGCGCCAGCAGGCGGCTCACCGACGGTTGCGTGGTGCGCAGCATCTGCGCCGCGCCGGTGGTGGTGCCGGCCAGCATTACCGCGTGGAAGGCTTCGATCTGACGGAAATTCAGCGGTCGGCTCATGGGGTCACAGGGTATAGCAAACTTGCATAGACTATGCCGAAAAAAGAATTTTTTCAAATACTTAGCGACTCCTACACTCGTGGCTCCTAAGGTGCCTCCCACCCGCATCCCGACCCAAAACCAACCGCTGTAGGGGAAATACCATGCGTTCAAGCCATCCCTGGCGCCGCCGCGTCCTGCAAGCCTTCTGCCTGACCCTGGCGAGCGCGGCCCTGCCGTTCGCCGCCCAGGCCCAGGGCAATTATCCGGACCGCCCGTTACGGATCATCGTGCCGTTCACCGCCGGCGGCAGCTCCGACATCCAGGGGCGGCTGCTGGCCAAGTACCTGGGCCAGCTCTACAACCAGCCGGTCGTGGTCGAGAACCGGCCCGGCGCCGGCGGCCACATCGGCGGCAAATTCGTCGCCGAATCCGACCCCGACGGCTACACCCTGCTGCTCGGCTCCATCGGCCTGCACGCCACCTACGGCGTCTACAAGCATCTGAACTACCGCCCGGCAGACGCCCTCAAGGTCATCACCATCGTCGCCGAAATGCCGCACGTGGTCGTGGCCAGTCCGACGCTCCAGGCCAACACCCTGGCCGAACTGACCGCCCAGGCCAAGGCCAGCCCCGACAACCTGCATTTCGGCTCGGCCGGCGTCGGCTCCTCGGTGCATATGGTAGGCGAACTCTACAAAATGGCCGCGCAGGCCCCGATCGCGCACATTCCCTATCGCGGCAGCTCCGCCGCCATCAACGACCTGATCGGCGGCCAGATCCAGCTACTGTTCGAAAACGTGCCCACCACCATCGGCTACATCCAGACCGGCAAGCTCAAGGCGCTGGCCATCACTGGCGCCAGGCGATCTCCCGCGCTGCCCGACGTCCCCACCGCCGCCGAGGCCGGCCTGCCCGGCCTGACCGTGACCTCCTGGACCACCCTGGCCGCCGGCAGGGACGTGCCCGACGCGCTGATCGACAAGCTCAGCGCCGACCTACGCCGCGTTTACGCCGACCCCGAGTTCCGCGCCGGCCTCGAGCACCTGGGCATGACGCCGGTGGGCAACAGTCCCGCCGAGGCGCGCGCCTTCGTCGAACGCGAACGCGCCCGCTGGAACAAGGTCATCGAGGCCGAGCACATCAGCGCTGGTTGAACCCATTTTTCATAGACAGACGAACCGCATGACCACTCCCGCCATCGCCTGCCGCCGCCTGGGCGGCCCGCCAGGCCATCACTTCTTCGGCTACTACAACAAGACCGTCTGGGATCGCGGCGGCCGCTACCTGCTGGCCAACCGCGTGCCCGTCAAGGATGCCCGGCTCACGCCCGAACTGCGCGCCGAGGTCGGCTACTTCGACCTGCACGACGGCGAGCGCTACCACGCCGTCGGCGCCACCACCGCCTGGAACTGGCAGATGGGCTGCCAGCTGCAGTGGCTGGATGGCCAGGCCGAGCCGCAGCTGATCTACAACTGCCGGCGCGACGACGATGGCGGCTTCTATCCCGGATTCCGCTCGGCGGTCCACAACCTCGTCACCGGCCAGACGCGCTACCTGCCGCTGCCGATCTACGTCGCCGCCCCCGACAGCCGCTACGCGCTGTGCGTGGACTACCGCCGGCTCTACATCACGCACCAGACCATCGGCTACAGCGAACACGGGCCCGCGCCGGTGGCCAACGCGCCGGCCGACGACGGCATCCACACGCTCGATCTGGACAGCGGCGCCCACCGCCTGCTGGTCAGCTACGCCGACCTGCGCAACTTCCATCCGCGCGCCTCGATGGAACGCGCCATCCACTGGGTCAGCCACATCGAGGTCAACCCCTCGTCGACGCGCATCCTGTTCCTGCATCGCTGGACCGAGCGCGTCGAGGACGAGACTTGCTTCCTGCACCGCCTCATCACCATGAACCCGGACGGCAGCGACATGCGCCTGCTGGAGTGTTCCGATCATCCGCTGCCGCAGCTGGCCGACGACTTCGACCCGGCCGCCGTCGGCACCTTCGACTACGAGAAATCGGAATACCAGATCTCGCATCCGCTCTGGCGCGACGACCGCTCGATCATCGTCTGGGGACCGCATGCCGGCCGCATCCACTACCACCTGTACGAAGATGCCGACGGCGGCCAGGTGCAAGTGGTGGGCGACGGCGTCCTCACCGAGAACGGCCACATGACGTTTTCACCGGTGGACAGCCGCTGGCTGCTGAGCGACACCTATCCCGATCCGCTCACCCACGAGCGCATCCTGTTCCTCTACGACATGCGCACCGGGCAGCGCCACGACCTCGGCAGCTTCTACGCCGATCCTTCGCTGTCCAAGGAAAACCGCTGTGACCTGCACCCGCGCTGGAGCCGTGACGGCACGCAGGTGTGCGTGGATTCAGTGCACGAAGGCGAACGCCAGATGTACGTGCTGGACGTCGCGCCGATCGTGAAAGCCTGAGCCGGCCGCCGCATGGAAAAGCCCGGGACGGCCGTCGCGCGGCAATGACGCGGCGGTCTCCCGGTCATGCAGACCGCGTCGTGCCGCCCATCGCTCACCCCTCGCGTGCCACCTGGCGCAGCGCCTGCTCGAACACGTCGGCCGGCTGGCCGCCGGACACCAGGTACTTGCCGTTCAGGATCACCGACGGCACCGAAGTGATGCCGCGGTCGCGCCATTCGGCCTCTTCCTTGCGCACCTCTTCGCTGTAGCGGCCCGAGGCCAGCACCGCGCGCGCCTGGGCCGCGTCCAGCCCGGCGTCCGCCGCCGCCTGCACCAGCACCTCGACGTCGCTGGTGTCCTGGTTGTCGTAGTGATAGGTCTCCAGCAGGCGTTTCTTCAGCGCCGTCTGGCTGCCCTGGCCCTCCAGGCCGGCCCAGTGCAGCAGGCGATGGGCATCGAAGGTATTGAACGAACGATTGTCGTCGCCCATGCGCATGCGCATCCCGACCGCCGCGGCGCGCTCGCTGATCACCTTGCGATTGGCCTGCACCTGCTCGCGGCTGTAGCCATACTTGGCCATCAGGCGCTCGATGGTGTTCTGCCCGCCCTTGGGCATGTCGGGATTCAGCTCGAACGGCCGGAAATGCAGCTCGACCTCGGCCTCGTCGCCCACCCGCTCGATCGCGGTCAACAGGCCGCCCAACCCGACCGCGCACCAGGGGCAGGCGACATCGGACACGAAATCAACAGTGATCTTGGACATGGAACTCTCCGGGAACAGAGAGCTAGCGTAGACCAAAGCGCGCTGGCGCGATCAAAAAACCCTGGATGCGCCAGGGCCGGCCCGAACGATGCTCAGCCGCGCATCGCGCACGCATCAGGCGCCCAGGTCGCGCCGCAGCTCCCGCACGCCCCGCCCGAGCTTCCTGCGCAACAGGCTGCGCAGCGTCGACGTGTCGGCATACCCTACCTGCGCGGCCACGCTGTCCAGGTCGCAGCCGTTGGCCACCAACTGACGCGCGCGCTGCACCCGCAGGTCCTGCACGAAGGCCAGCGGCGATTTGCCCAGCACCAGCTCGGTGCGCCGCTGCAGGGTTCTTGCGTGCACCCGCAACGCACCCGCCGCCTGCTGCAACGAAAACCCGCTGGACAGGTTCTCGCGCGCCCAGCGCTCGAAGCGCGCCACCAATGGATCCGCATGCGCCAGGAAGTCCGGGATGATGTACTGCGCCTGCGAGGAACGATTGTCGATCAGCAGGAAGCGCGCCACCGTCGCCGCCAGTTCCGGGCTGGCCTGCCGCATCAGCCACAGTGCCAAATCCAGGTGCCCCATCGCCGCCCCCGCCGTCACCATGCCATCGCCGGCAACGATCATGCGCGAGTCGTCCAGCCGCACGGCCGGATAACGCTCACGAAAGAGCGGCGCCAGCGACCACGTCGTGGTCGCGTCCCGCCCGTCGAGCAGGCCGCTGTCGGCCACCACGAAAGTGCCGATGCACGCCGCCGCCACGCCGATCCCCTGCGCGCGCCACGCCCGCAACTGCGCCTTGGCCCGGTTCACGTCGGGCCGCTCCAGCGCGGCCACCAGCTTGGGCGGCGTCTTGGCGTTCAGCGCCGGCACCACCACCCAATCCGGGCGCGCCACGCCGCCGGCCGGCTGCACCGCCATCGACAGTCCCAACGCGGTGCGAATGCGCTTGCCCACCCCCGCCACGGTCACCTCGAACGGCGCCGGCGCATCTGATTGCAGCGCCGCCAGTTCATTGGCGGTGTCGAACGTATCGAGCAGCGCCGTCAGGCCGGTATCGAACACCCCATCCAGGGCGAGAATGCACAGACGCATGTCGTAAATGGCTCAAATATTGTCATTTACGACTATAGATTGCCTCCCTTCCCGCTGTCTAGAATGCCTGCAGACCTGACCTGCCGGCCCTCCTCCAAGCGTGGTGGCCGGCCCCCCTGCAAGCGAGATCCGCCATGCCACACCCCGATCAATCCCGACTCGACAACCCGGCCTGGTTCGCCCTGGCCGAACGCCAGGCGCACCTGCGCCAGGGCGACGGCCTGGCCGCGCGCTACCAGCCCGACGTCGCGCCCTTCGCCGCCCTGCGCAACACCACGCGCGAAGCCTTCGCGGCGCTGGAACGGCTCATGGCCCCCGACCAGGCTGTCCTGGTGCAGACCCTGGCCGCTCTGCCGCCCGTCGACGGTCTGCGGTCGGAAACGTTGTTCTCGTTTTTCCAGATGGTCGATGAGGCCCCGGCCCCCGCGGTGGATGACGACGCGCTGCACGCCTTGCCGCTGCACGCCGGCGACGTCGCCGACATGATGGCGCTGGCGGCCGCCACGCGTCCCGGCCCGTTCGGGCTCCGCAACATCGAGACAGGCCGCTACCTCGGCGTGCGCCGCGCCGGCCGGCTGGTGGCCATGGCCGGCGAACGCATGCAGCTCGAGGGCTATGTCGAGATCAGCGCCGTCTGCGTCGATCCGGACTGCCGTGGCCAGGGCCTGGCCGTCCGCCTGATGAACCGCCTGCGGCGCGACATCCGACTGCGCGGGGACATCCCGTTCCTGCATGTGCGCGACGACAACACGACCGCCATCGCGCTCTATCAACGGCTGGGATTCCGCACGCGGCAGACGTTCCAGCTCCAGCGCGTCGCCGCGCCGGACATGGCTGGCTTGATGGGTCTTTGAAGGCCGCGCGCTGCTACCAGGCCTGCTTGCGCCCGAACAGGATCCGCTCCACCTCGCGCACCCGGTCGCGGCGGCGCCGGACGGCGCGCCCCACCCGGCCGAACGCGCGCTTGCGCTGCTTGGCCTCGCGGCTGGCCTGGAGGTGCTCGATGTACACCTCGGCGCAGGGCGCGTTGTCGGTCTTGTCGAAGATCCAGCAATAGGCCACCGGCAACACCGCCACCCGGAAACGCGGCGCGTCCGAGGCCGCATCCCGCGCGATCAGGCGCTCCAGTACCAACTGATCCCACTCATCGGGCGACGCGGCGCACGCCGCGGCCCATTCCTCCAGCAGCGCCAGCGCGGCCTGCGTGTGGTTGATGAACAGCGTTCCGCTCAGCAGGTGGCCGTCCGGCTCGTAATACGCCGCGATATCGCAATCGAGCGTGGCCAGCGCCGGCCACGGGTCGCGATGGAATACCGCGTCGACATCCACGTACAGCATCGGCCCGACGTGCTTCCTGCGCATGCCCAACAGCACGCCCGGCTTCAAGGACGCGTTGCGCACCCACGATCCGGCCGGCTCGATGGCTTGCGCGTCGACCGGCAAGCCCAGCCGTTCGGCCGACCGCAGCAGGCGGTTCTTTTCGGTTTCATAGATGCGGTCGGGCGTGAAGAACGCCACCGTCATTCCGGTCGCGACGCCCGGCGCCCGCGGCCCCGACGCGACGCCCTGCCCCGGAAAACTCGCCACCACCCGCCTGTGCTCCGGCGACCAGGCAGAAAACTTGCGTTGAAACCACTCGAACATGGTCAGCCTCACCCGTCAAAACTGGATAAAGCGGGCAAGCCGGTGGCGCGAACAGCAAAACGCACGCGCGGCACGCACGCACTCACGGTTCACGCGCACCAGCACGGGCTGCTCGGACTGCGCCCGGCGGGGCATGAAACGCAGGCCGAGTGTAGGAGTGGGTATCCCGGGCGTCGCCCTTGTTGCAATCGACGGAAACACCCATCGCGGCGTTGAAACATCCGCCTACGGCAACGCGCAATCGAGCTTTCGTCGCGCTTTCAATTTCACCCGAGACGAACCAACGGGCACACGCTTCCACGCGCCCCAAAGCCTTTAATGCACAACGGCCAGGGAAAGCGGGGTGTCTGGACAGCAATTGTCCAGACACACACTCAGACTGCCCTTTCATTATCTTGAGAGGAGTCACTCGTGCTAGTCGCCAAATCGCGTACGGATTACTGCAAAGCATCCATCTTCATTGAGGGTTGGGGAGTGCCCGACCAGGAAATAGCGGCACTCGCCGAACATCTCAACAGATTCTTGCCCGATTTCTATTGGCACGGCGGCGAAACTCCGATGGCGCAGGCCCTGACGGTGTTCCTGGTCGACATCGGCGCGCTGACAGGCAATCAGGAACATGCATTCTGGAATACGTTCGGACCGATACAAGCAATGGACGTCGCACATCAAGCGGGCCGTCCAGCGCTTGCCATTTGTCGCGGCCGCATCAGCAGCCTGCCGGCTAAACGCAAAGGCGTGTGGATATCCACCTCATCGTCCAGTTGGGAGAGCACACTGAGGACACTTGTCCGGGCACTGGCCGCACTGGCATGGACGCCGTGCGAAGGCTATCAAGATATCGATGGATGGAAAGCCGTGCGTGAGCTGACTATGCGTCACTTGCTGGCGGTGGTCATCTCCGGCGCCGACACTGCCGATTTTGGAACGCTGCTGCGCGATGCAACTGCCAACGCAATCATTCCTCCCGCCGCCCTCGTGGTTGCTGGCGTTACCAGTGATGCGCTCAGACGCACGCTAGTAGAGGCAGGCATACAGGACATTCCCCTTGCCACCACCTCGCCCATGACCTTGGATGGGGTCCAGCGCATCGACGGACTAATCGGTTTCGAATGGTCATTTGTCAGATGAAACAAGATTTCCCTGAAAATGCCCATTGGCATAGGATGCCGCGCTTGCTTCGACGATCTGCCGAAGCTCTTTGCGCAGCGTCACTGGCTTGATCAATATCACGTCGGGAGACAAGCTCAGAATGAATTGCTTGAACGTCAACGAAGGACGCACGATGGCAGTCAATTCAAAGCCATCGGTCGTCTCCTTGATTATCTGGTCTTCCGAAAAACGATAATGACGCAGTCGACTGCGGAAACGGTGTTCGCGCACCCTCAAGGTGATGCGCTGGGGAGGCTCGGGAAAAAAGAGCAGCGTGTGTTCTTGGCGCAAAAAACGCTCTAGGTCGAAATCGGGATCCGGGTCAGCAGGCACGTTGATGATCTGTGCACTGGCAATACGGTCGACGCGATGCAAATAACGCGTATAGCGGCCACTTCCTCTCGAGCGTCGGCAGGACACTAGATACAGCACGCCGCCTCGTTCTATCAGGGCAAGCGGCGATATCTGATAACTGCTGGACACCTCCGCCGGTAGCGCACCATTCTGATAACGAAGGATCAGTTTCTCGCTGCGATACAGCGCATCAGTCAGCGCCTGCATGATATCCGCATCCAGCGGTGGCGGAATAAGGGGGTATCCGGAATCAATAAGCGCGGCTTTACCCAACCAGGCGCGCCCCTGCAAATAGCGCGGATAGGTCGGATGGCTCTGCAACAGGTCGCGGCTGCGATTGCAGTGCTCACGCAAGATGCGCAGAGGTTCGGGAGGCAATAGATTGGCTGCGAACCGTTCCAACTGCAATAGCGCCACGGCCAACTCCACGCTCTTGATCTCAGCCTTGCTCGGCATGTTGCCAGGCAGACAGCACCAGCTACGCGCGCTGCCGCGGCCACGCGCGTCGATGTATCCCGCCTCGAACAACCGACGCAACGCTCGCTGAATAGTTTTTGCCACGGCCGCGGTATACCCATATCGAGGCCTCAGCTGTTCGTGTACCTGTTGAGAAAGCACCCAGCCACCCTGCTGCCACAACAAATCAAGGATGTCCCAGTCGAGTGGCACCAGTTTGCCGACTACGCTCACGACTGAGGACTGCGATGACGACCCAAAGGGAAGATGGACGCACTACGCCCGGACCTTTGCTTGTGACGGAACAAGATAATCACTCCCAATGCGTGCAAAAACTTGAATTATATAGTTTAATTTTGTCTGATTTAATTATAAATATCTGCACCTAGGTGGCTGGCATTGTGAGCTGTTCTATTCCTCCGACACCGCACAAGTATTATGCCCAGCAGCAAGCAGTCTCGACGCCGTAATTTTTGAATCCCTTTAACCATCAAAAGAGGTTGATACCTTGCCCCTTCCCCTTATCATCGGCGCCGCCGCCCTCGCCGCAGCCGGCTTCGGCGTCAAGAAAGGTTATGACGGTCATCAGAAGCACTCCGAAGCGGACGATATCGTCAAGCTGGCCAAAGAAACGTATGATGGCCAACGCCAGATTTTCGACAAACAAGAGAAAAATACCCAATCGGCACTGGAACAGTTGGGTACTCTGGAACTCGAAATCGGTCACAGTTTCAGCGAATTCAAGGCGCTTGCCGACTCGCTGATCAAGCAGATCAATGCGGGCACCCAAGACAAACTGAAGATCACCTTTCCAAAGCGGGATCTTCAAAAAATCGAGACCTACAGCTATTCGGCGGTAGGCGTTCTGGGAAGCATCGCCGGAGCAGGCGTTGCAGGAGCCGCTGCCGGGTTTGCGGTATACGGTGGGGTGATGGCCCTTGGCGCCGCATCTACGGGAACGGCGATTTCCTCATTGGCAGGCGCCGCTGCCACCAACGCCACCTTGGCCGCACTGGGTGGCGGTTCGCTGGCGGCCGGCGGCTTGGGCGTAGCTGGAGGAACGGCAATTCTAGGCGCGGCCGTCGCCGGTCCCGTCCTGGCAATAGCGGGCTGGGCCTACGACAGCCATGGCGAAGAGGCCCTGAAGAACGCACGGAAGGTGTCCAGCGAAGTGGAGGCTGCCGTTGCCAAGCTGAAACTGGCCGGCCGACATCTGGGCAGAACCGAACGATATGCCGAAAAACTGCGGTGGACGATCGGCTCCACTTACGCCCAATTCCAACGCTATTTCCAAGACCTCAAGGACGTCGGCATCTTCATCGAAAGCATCCGAGGCCGGGGCGTCGACGAGGATCGTGAAATGGAAAAACTAGGCCCGCGTGTACTCGAAATCGTGGAAAACGGCTATGCATTGGCTGCCATTCTCACCAATATCATCACGACCCCCCTCTTCAAACTCAACGAAACCTCTGGGCAGACGGCCGTGGATGAAAACGGTGTGCCACAACTGGCCAAGGACAAGAACGGCTTCACCGTCCTTAACGAGGAAAAAATTGACGAAGCGATCGATACAGCCAAGCAGCAGAGCGCTCAATTCTCCTGAACATCCACGCCTTGCCGGAACTGTACCCATCCAGGCGTCATGCCCGAGCATGACGTCTACTTGAAAAAAGAGAGTTATGCACGCAATCGCCAGCAAGTCACCATGGCTCGAAGATTTGGAAAAAACCGTAGTTCGGAGTTTGACTACGAGTTTTGGGTTGGATTTCCTTCTGTTGCAGGATCGGCACGGAGGCAACGTCGACACGATTAACAACGCACGGCAGGGCGTCTACGCTACCAGCAAAGAGCAAGACCGATATGAGCACCGGGAGCTTTACAATCCCGACAAATATCACAACGCCGACAACTATGCATCAAAAGGCGCGGCAGACGCCAAGCTGCAGGCATCCGGCAATTTGACTGATTCGTACACGCGGAAAACGATGCCCGCGAAGAAAGGCATCCGGGACCTGGATCACACAATATCGGCGAAATCTATCGACGACGATCCCGGCCGAGTGCTTGCTGAATTGTCTGGTCCCGAATTGGCGAATCATCGCACCAATCTGAACTCGACGCACAGAAGCGTCAACCGCTCAAAGAAAGCGCTATCCGTAACCGACTTTCTTGATCGCTTGCCTGGGCACATCGCCAACGAGCAGAACGCTCAGGAACGAGATAAGAAAAGGCTCGCCAATTTGCCAAGGAATACGCCCGAACAGTCACACAAAGCTCACCAACTGGAAGACCGGATCAAGCAGAGAGGCGCCAAGATCAGGGAACTGCAAGCGGTCGATCCCGCCGCAATGCGCAAAAAGGACCGAACAGCACGCAAACAGTACGAGGGCACGATCAGCCGCACTTACTACAGCAGCAGTAAATTCTGGGGTAACACTATCCAAGCCTCCGGCAGTGCGGGAGTGCAGGTAGGCACTCGCCAGATGTTGGGACTAATAGCGGCCGAGATCTGGTTCGAGTTGCGCGAGGCATTGCCTGCAATGATCAAAAAGCTGAGCCTGGACTTCTCCCTAGAGGTATTCCTAGATCATGTACGCGCCACGCTGGCTGCCTGTTGGACCCGCATCCAGCGGCAGTTCAAGGAATTTCTGACCGCATTCAAGGACGGCATGTTCGGAGGGATTCTGAGCAGTCTCACCACAACCTTGTTGAATATCTTCGCCACAACGGCCAAGAACGCAATCAAGGTCATTCGCGAAATGTGGACACAGCTGGTCTCAGCCATAAAGTTGTGGATGTTCAACCCCGATAAACTGTCCAGTGCGGAACTGGGCCAAGCCGTTCTTGGGCTATTGTCAGCAGGTGTAGCCGCCGCCATCGGCAGCTTGGTTTACGCGCAGTTGCTGCCTGTATTAGGTTTCCCCTTCGGCACCGAATTAGCCGCCTTTGCCGGCGCCTTGGTCACCAGCCTAGTGACCATGGGTCTGCACCACTTCCTCACGCATAGCAGCATGATGCGAAAGGTGTGGGAATTCCTTGACCGCAGCAGCCATGCCTTGACGTTACGGCAGTTTGAAGTGCTCAACGCTCAGCTTGACGAATATCTGACGGAGATCGCCCGTATCGACCTGAATATCGATACGGACGGGCTCGAGCTATTCGCTGCCGACCTGGGCGCGGCGCAAACGGAAGCCGCCAGAGGGGTCATCATTGCGCGAGCCGTCGAAAAAGAAGGCATCAGCCTGCCTTTCGAAATGGGTAATACCGCCAGTACGCGCCGGTGGCTGGCATCCCTGGCAAAGTGAATTATCCCTTCCCGTGCAACGGCTGCGGCCGTTGCTGCCAACACGTATCCGTAGCGCCACAAACCCGATACCTGGATCGAGGCGACGGAACGTGTCGTCACTTCAACGAGGCCCACGCTCACTGCACAATCTATGATAGAAGACCCGACATTTGCCGCATAGACGTTCAATACCGCTTGCATTTCGCCGCGAAGGTCAACTGGGATGACTTCGTCGAGCGCAACCTGCAGGTGTGTCACGCGCTGCAGCGAAAGGCAGCAGAGCCTCAGGCCTGAACGACAGAAAGCCGCCGGTGCATCACCGGCGGCTTTCTGAATTCTTGGCGGACAGAGGGGGATTCGAACCCCCGATACGCTTTTGACGTATACACGCTTTCCAGGCGTGCGCCTTCAACCACTCGGCCACCTGTCCTGATCTGGTACGCATTCCGAAAAATGCGAATCCGCGATTCTAGCAGATCGGCAAGAAAGCTGCATTGGCGGCGCGGCAAAAGAAAAAGGGGACGCGATTGCGTCCCCTTTTTACCACGAGCCTCCCGGCCTGCCGGGCGACGACGGCGCCGAGGCCGCCCGCCGCCCCCTCACGCGTTGGACGGATCCTGCTCGCGGTACGAGCCGACGGTGCCGTCCGGCTCGGTTTCCTCCAGCCTCACGCGAAAGCCCCACAGCCGCGCCAGGTGCTTCATCACCTGCTCGGCGTCCTCTGCCGCCAGCGGCCGGCCGCGGCTCTTCAGGTGGCGCAGCACCAGCGAGCGGTCGGTGTCGCGGTTGAAGCGCACCACCTGGATGTCCGGCACCTGGTTGTCGCGGTTGTGCTGCGCGGCCAGCAGGCGACGGATGTCGCGGTAGCCGTCGTCGTCGTGGATGGCGGCGACTTCCAGCTTGGGATTGGCCTGGTGGTCCGAGATCGCGAAGAAGCGGAACTCGCGGATCAGGCGCGGCGACAGGTACTGCGAGATGAAGGACTCGTCCTTGAAGTTGCGCATGGCGAAGTCCAGCGTCTTCAGCCAATCGCCTCCCGCGATGTCCGGGAACCAGCGGCGATCCTCGTCGGTGGGCTTTTCGCAGATGCGGCGGATATCCGACATCATCGCGAAGCCCAGCGCGTAAGGGTTGATGCCGCCGTAGCCGCGTTCGTCGAAGCCGCGCTGGCTGACCACGTTGGTGTGGCTCTGCAGGAACTCCATCATGAAGCCGTCGTTGACCAGTCCCTTCTCGTGCAGCCGGTTCAGGATGGTGTAGTGCCAGAACGTGGCCCAGCCTTCGTTCATCACCTTGGTCTGGGTCTGCGGATAGAAGTACTGGGCCACCTTGCGCACAATGCGCACCAGTTCCTTCTGCCACGGCGCCAGCTTGGGCGAATACTTCTCGATGAAGTACAGCAGGTTCTCTTCCGGCTCGGGCGGGAACACCGACGCGGCGACCCGCTCGTCCTTGTCGGCCTCCAGCCGCGGCAGCGTGCGCCAAAGGTCGTTGTATTGCAGCCGCGCGTGCTCCTGGCGCTCGGCCTGGCGCGCGGCCTCTTCCTTGTACGAGATCGGCGTCGGCCGCTTGTAGCGGTCCACGCCATGGTGCGACAGCGCGTGGCAGGAATCCAGCAGCGCCTCCACCGCGTCGATGCCGTAGCGGTCCTCGCAGTCCATCACGTACTTGCGGGCGAACACCAGATAGTCCAGCACGCCGTCGGCGTCGGTCCACTGGCGGAACAGGTAATTGCCCTTGAAGAACGAGTTATGGCCGTAGCAGGCGTGCGCGATCACCAGCGCCTGCATCGTCATGGAGTTCTCTTCCATGAGATACGCGATGCAGGGGTTGGAGTTGATCACGATCTCGTAGGCCAGGCCCTGCATGCCGCGCCGGTAGTACTGCTCGTTGCGGATGAACTCCTTGCCGTACGACCAGTGCGGATAGCCGATGGGCAGGCCCGCCGACGCGTACGCGTCCAGCATCTGCTCCGAGGTGATGACCTCGATCTGGTTCGGATAGGTGTCCAGCCCGTACTCGCGCGCGACCTGCGAGATCGCGTCGTCATAGGACTGGATCAGTTCGAACGTCCATTCGGAACCTTGCGACAACGGCCGGGGGCTGTCGGCCGATTCCGGCTCCACCAGTGCGCCCAGGATGGCATTCATGCGGTTTCCTTCTTGAACAGGTCATGGAACACGGGATAGATTTCCCCGCGATCGCAAATCCGCCGCATCACGAAATGCGGCGCCAGCTTCTGTTCATATTCCGCCCACAGGCTGCTCTTGCGCGCCTCCTGCGAGTCGGGAACCTCGATATAGGCAAAGTAGCGCGTGGCCGGCAGCAGGTGCTCGGCCAAAAAGCGCGCGCTCTTGCCCGCGTCGGCGCCGAACGAGTCGCCGTCGCTGGCCTGTGCCGCATACACGTTCCAGGCCGAGGGCGGATAGCGCTTCTCGACGATCTCGCGCATCAGCTCCAGCGCCGACAGCACGATGGTGCCGCCGCTCTTGGGATCGTAGAAGAAGGTCTGCTCGTCCACTTCCTCGGCATTGTCGGTATGGCGGATGAAGACCAGGTCGACATGCTCATACTTGCGCGACAGGAACAGGTACAGCAGCGTGAAGAAGCGCTTGGCCAGGTCCTTCTTGCCCTCGTCCATCGAGCCGGACACATCCATCAGGCAGAACATGACCGCGCGCGCCATCGGGATCGCGACCGACACGCGGTTGCGGTAGCGCAGGTCCAGGTCGTCCAGGAACGGCACGCGCGCCAGGCGCTCGCGGCAGTCCTCGACGTCCTGCTCCAGGGCCTTGATCTGGTCGGCGGGCGCGCCCGCCGCCTTGGCCTTGGCCAGGCGTTCTTCCGCGTCTTCCAGGTCGGCGCGCGCCTTCACGCTCAGCGCCACCCGCCGCGCCAGCGACGACTTCAGCGTGCGGCTGATGCTGAGCATGCTGGGCGAGCCGGTGGTGGTATAGCCGGCGCGTTGCCATTTCTTCTGGCTGACCTCGCCCAATTGGGTGCGCGCCAGGTGAGGCAGCTCCAGATCTTCGAAGAACAGATTGAGGAACTCGGCCCGCGACAGGCTGAAGGTGAACTGATCGACCGCCTCGCCCTCGCCGGGTTCGGAGCCGCCCTGGCCTTCTCCCCCCTGAGGCCGGTCGAACGTGTCGCCCTTGGCGAACTCGCGATTGCCCGGATGCACCATTTCCCGGTCGCCGCCCGCGCCGTGCCGGAAGGTCGGCTCGGAAATATCGCGGGCGGGCAGGTTGATCTCGCCGCCCTGATCCATGTCCTGGATCGAGCGGTCGCGGATCATCCCGTGGACCGCCTTGCGGATCTGGTCCTTGTAACGCCGCAGAAAGCGCTCCCGGTTAACGGCGCTCTTGTTGCGCCCGTTAAGACGGCGATCGATCAGTGAATTCATGATTCACCTCGCTCAGGAAGACTTCCTCACACGGAGATACCACTCGCACAGCAGCCTGACCTGCTTTTCCGTGTAGCCCTTCTCCACCATCCGATCCACGAAGCTCTGGTGCTTGGACTTGTCCTCGGCCGACGCCTTGGCGTTGAACGAGATCACCGGCAGCAGGTCTTCCGTGTTCGAGAACATCTTCTTCTCGATCACTTCGCGCAGCTTTTCATAGCTGGTCCAGGTCGGGTTGCGGCCGTTGTTGTTGGCGCGCGCCCGCAGCACGAAGTTCACGATCTCGTTGCGGAAGTCCTTCGGATTGGCGATGCCGGCCGGCTTCTCGATCTTCTCCAGTTCGTCGTTCAGGGCGCTGCGGTCGAAGCTCTCGCCGGTTTCCGGGTCGCGGAATTCCTCGTCCTGGATCCAGCAGTCGGCGAACGTGACGTAGCGGTCGAAGATGTTCTGCCCATACTCCGAATACGATTCCAGATACGCGGTCTGGATCTCCTTGCCGATGAACTCGGCGTAGCGCGGCGCCAGGAAGCCCTTGATGAACTCCAGGTAGCGCCGGCGGATTTCCTCCGGATAGTCTTCGCGCCCGATGCGCTGCTCCAGCACGTACATCAGGTGCACCGGATTGGCCGCCACCTCGGTCTGGTCGTAGTTGAAGACGCTGGACAGGATCTTGTACGCGAAGCGCGTCGAGACCCCGTTCATGCCTTCGTCGGTGCCGGCGTAGTCCTTGTACTCCTGCAACGCCTTGGCCTTCGGATCGACGTCCTTCAGGCTTTCGCCGTCGTAGACGCGCAGCTTCGAGTAGATGCTGGAATTCTCCGGCTCCTTCAGCCGGGTCAGCACCGAGAACTGCGCCATCATGTCCAGCGTCCCCGGCGCGCACGGCGCCGTCGACAGCGAGCTGTGATGCAGCAGCTTCTCGTAGATGCGGACTTCTTCCGACACCTGCAGGCAGTAAGGCACCTTGACGATATAGATACGGTCGAGGAAAGCCTCGTTGTGCTTGTTGTTGCGGAAGGTCTGCCATTCCGACTCGTTCGAGTGCGCCAGGATGCAACCGTTGAACGGGATCGCCGAGAAACCCTCGGTGCCCTTGAAGTTGCCTTCCTGCGTCGCCGTCAAGAGCGGATGCAGCATCTTGATCGGCGCCTTGAACATTTCCACGAACTCGAGCAGCCCCTGGTTGGCCAGGCACAGGCCGCCGGAATAGCTGTAGGCGTCCGGGTCATCCTGCGAATGGCGATCGAGCTTGCGGATGTCGACCTTGCCGACCAGCGACGAGATGTCCTGGTTGTTCTCGTCGCCCGGTTCGGTCTTGGCGATCGCCACCTGGCGCAGCACCGACGGGTTCAGGCGCACCACGCGGAACTGCGAGATGTCGCCGTCGAACTCCTTCAGGCGCTTGACCGCCCATGGCGACATGATGCCCGTGAGGTAGCGGCGCGGAATGCCGTATTCCTTTTCGAGCGTGTCGCCGAAGCGTTCCGGGTGGAACAGGCCCAGCGGCGACTCGTTCACCGGCGAGCCCTTGAGCGCGTAGATGGGGAAGCGCTCCATCAGCACCTTGAGGCGCTCGGCGATGGACGACTTGCCGCCGCCGACGGGCCCCAGCAGATAGAGGATTTGCTTGCGCTCTTCCAGTCCCTGCGCGGCGTGCTTGAAGAACGCCACGATCTGCCCGATGACGTCCTCCATGCCGTAGAACTCCTGGAACGCTGGATAGCGCCGGATGGTCCGGTTGGAAAACAAACGGGAAAGACGTGGGTCGTTGCGCGTATCCACGATTTCAGGTTCGCCAATCGCGGCCAGCATGCGCTCGGCCGGGCTGGCGTATGCCATCGGGTCGCGTCGGGCGAGATCCAGATACTCCTCGAGAGAGAGTTCTGATTCCTGTTCTCTTGCATACTGCGACTTGAAGCCTTCGACGATGTTTTGCACGGAAACCTCCTACAACACGCGAAAAAGCCATGACGTCCCTACGTGTCCCCATTGTGTGCCTCAGTGCTTCGGCGTGACTAGTCAATCTCGCTATTAGCAATTTCGGCACGGTCGTATGTTGCTTTCGCCACACATCGACCATGAGCACGATCGGGCCCCTTCCGTTTAGGCTGCACCCTTGAGACACAAGTTCCGTCAGGGATTGCAACCAACGTGAATAAGTTCACTCGTTCGCCTTCAGCATATCGCTGTAGAACGGGCGCATGACGCAGCCACGTACGAAATGGTCAGCAATGATTTGAAGGGATGAGATATCCCGGTGGATTCTTATGATCCGGCACACAAGGCCGGTGCGTCCGCTATGCGATGGCAGCGAACGGTCTGAACGGCGCAAGGCGACTGCGTTCAGCGACGTATCGGTCCGGTTTGTGAAAAGCGCCGGTACGCGACACTGGAATCCGTGGTGACGAGGGCGCGTGGCGGGTTATGGAGCAAGCCATGCGCGCGTAGCGCCAAGTCATGACCTAGCTTAAGCCGAATTGACGGTTTTGTGGCAATTCATTTGTGCTCACGCGGTAAAAAAAAGCTGTGGGATGCTTCGAGACAGACACGCAAGAATCGCTCCCAAACTTGCTGCCATCCCGCCACGAGCCGCGCGGGCAAACGCTATACGGCCGATGGTCCGCGGCTATCACGCGGTGGGTTGGCAGCCAGGCATCGAGAGTGCTAATACCCCTAGCGGCGTCAAGGATAGAATCACGCATCCGCGAAACCGCGCACGACACTGCCTTAAAACGCTTTCGATCCCATCATGCCGCCCCGCCCGCGCCCCCTCATGCAAGGGCTCCGCATCGTCCGCGCGCCGATGCGCTGGCGGCGTCTGGCGGCTGTGTGCGGCGTGCTATTGCTGGCCGCGTGTGAACGCGCCGTCCCACCCCTGCCCAACGACGCCTATGTCTGGCAACGGCAATGGACACCGGCGCTGGTCAGCGCGCTGGCCGAGGGCGCGGATGCCGTGCGGTCATGGCGAGTGCTGGCGGCCGAACTGCGCGCCGACGGCGCCTGGTTCGACGCGGCGCCCGATCTGGCCGCGCTGGCCGCGTCACAACGACCCGTGGTGCTGGTGTTGCGGCTGGATGGCCGCGTCAACGACTTGCCCGCCGCCGACATCGCCGATCGCGCCGCCGCCGCGCTGGCGGCATGGGGCCGGGCCGGCGTCACGCTGGCTGGCCTGGAAATCGATTACGACTGCGCCACGTCGAAGCTGCCGGACTATGCCGCCTTGCTGGCGAAGCTCAAGACCCGCCTCGGCGCCAGCCTGCCGTTATCGATCACCGCCCTGCCGACCTGGCTTGACAGTCCCGCGCTGCCCGCATTGCTGGCGGTGCCGGACGAAACCGTGCTGCAGGTCCACGCCGTGCAGAACCCCACGCAAGGCCTGTTCGACGCCAGGCGAGCCCGCGCCTGGCTCGATGCCTACGCCCGCCATGCCGGCAAACCCTGGCGCGTGGCGCTGCCTTCCTATGGCAGCCGCGTCGCCTGGGACGAACGAGGCAGGATCGCCGCGGTCGAAAGCGAACGCCCGGCGTTGATGCCGGGCGGCCGTTCGGCCGAACTGCTGGTCACGCCCGACGCGATGGCGGCCTTCGTCGCGACGCTCGACCACGATCGCCCGACGGGACTGAGCGGCATCGTCTGGTTCCGCCTGCCGACCCAGGCCGACACGCGAGCCTGGAGCCTGCCGACCTGGCGCGCCGTGCTGGCGCGCCAGCCGCTGACGCCGCAGCTCGAAGTGACCGCCGCCGCGCCCGCCGCCGGCGGCGCGCGCGACGTGCGCCTGGCCAACCGCGGCAACGCCGACACCGCGCTCCCGTTTACCGTGCGGCTCGACGCCACTTGCAACGCCGCCGACGGCATCAACGGCTACACCCTTGAATACGACCGCGAGGGCAGCTATCTTCGCCGCGCGCAGGACGGACTGCTGCGCGCCGGCGCCGAACGCGCCATTGGATGGATCCGCTGTGACTCCGCAACCCCGAGCTTCCATGTACAACCGTAAATCGCTTGCCGCCGCGCTGCTGCTGGCCTGCGCCGCCGGCGCCGGCATCGTCATCGCCTGCGGCCCGGACTTCCCGCCACAATTGCTGGACGACCGCGCCGGCACGCTGCAGGGCACGCCCGCCAACTCGTTCGCGTACGAGGCGGCGCGGCTGCTGCCGGCCACGGACACACTGCGGGCCAACGAATCACCCTTGCTGCCCGACGGCAGCTACCGCTCCAACGCCATTCCTGAAGCGTTCGACACGGCGTTGACGCCAGCGCAACGGGAACAGGCGCGGGCGATGCGCGCCCGTCCCGACGGCGACCAGGCCTATGCCGCCGGCGCAGGCCTGCCGGAAGCCGCGCGGCTCTACGCCGCCGCCGCGGTGGACTACCGCAGCGCCGCCCAGGCGCCGGATGAACCGCGCCTGGAACGCGCGCGCCAGCGCCTGCTGGCCATCCTGGCGCTGCCAGCGGAGCAGGCCGCGACCCGCCGCGTCTGGGCGGCCTATCTGCTGGCCGAAATCGGGGACATCGGAACCACGCCGGCGACGGATCACCCGGCGCGGGCCTATGCCCGGGTGCGCGAACTGGCGCGGCAAGGCGCGCCCGACCCCCTGGGCCTGGCCGTCGCCAGCTACGGCCAGGAAGCGCGCCTGTCATTGTCCGGCAGCCTCGGCCAATGCGCCTACGAAGACCTGTTCAACGCCTCGCCCTGCATGGATGCGATCGCGCCGCGCGACTTGCAGCAGGCCGTGCGCCTGTATGCCGCCCAGGCCGCGCGCGGTTCAGTCAGCGGCCGCGAATCGTTGCGCCTGATGGCCGACTGGGCGCTGGCCGCGCCGACGCGCGCCATCCGCCTGATCGAGGACCCGGTCGGCCAGCGCCTGCTGGTGGCGTACGGTCTGGCCCGACTGGGCGACATCGTCGACGGCAAACCCGACAGCGCGCGCGACCCCTTCGCCAACTTCGAGGCGACCGGCCGCCTGAGCCTGGCCGACGCCGCCGACGGCACGCCCAACGTCACGCCCAACCCCGCGCTGCAATCGCTGGTGGCCGCGCTGCAGACACAGGACCCGCGACGGATCGACAACGCCGACCGGGTCGCGGCGCTGGCCTACCGCGTCGGCCGCTACGACCTGGCGCAAGCCCTGGCCTCCCGGCTCGACACGGCGCTGGCCTGGTGGGTGCGCGCCAAGCTGGCGATCCGGCGCGGCGACAACGAACTGGCCGCCCAGGCCTACGCCCGCGCGGTCGACGCATTTCCGCGCGGCGACGGCAGCGTCGAGGCGGAGGCCGGCGCCCTGCTCAAAGGCGAACAGGGCGTGCTGTCGCTGTCGCGCGGCCAATACGTCGAAGCCCTGGACCAGTTGTACCGGGCCGCGGCGGCCGGCGATGGCGCCCCGCCGCCGGAAGAGGGCTGGCCGCTCTCGCCCTATTGGAACGACGCGGCCTACGTGGCCGAACGCGTGCTGACGACCGATGAGCTCAAGGCCTATGTCGACCGGCTGCCGCCGCCCCCGCCCGCGCCATCGCGGCCACCGGGCTTCAGCCGCTACACGACCGACCAGTTCTACGAATGGAGCCGGCTGAACCAGCCGCCCGTGCACGACCGCCTGCGCCAGTTGCTGGCACGGCGGCTGGTGCGCGAAAACCGGGTGGCCGAAGCCCTGCCCTACTTCCCCGCGGACTCCGATCCCCGCTTCGCCACGCTCGACTATGCCGATGGCAACTGGACGATCCGGGAATCCGATGTCCGCCAGCGCGCCGCGCAATACGGCGAAGCGCTGCGGGCCGCGGGCAACGCCTGGGGCCGCACCTCCCGCGCCGAGGCCTGGTACACCGCCGCCACCCTGGCGCGCCGCGACGGCATGCGCATCATGGGCTACGAACAGGGCCCCGACTACGCCGTCTATGAAGGCAACTATTCCGCCGGCGCCGGCCGCGATGCCAACCCCTGGTGGCGCGAGCCCCGCGCCGATGCCGGCATGCCGATGGAAACGTCGCAACAGCGGGCCGAGGCCGACCTGCCCGGCCCCTTCGTCACCCAGGAGGAACGCGCGCGCTATGCGGCCAGCGAGGCCCGGCCCAACGTGCGCTACCACTACCGCCAGATCGCCGCCGACTACGCGATGAAAGCCGCCGACGAACTGCCGACCCGCTCGCAGGCGTTCGCGGCGGTGCTGTGCCGAGGCGCCCGTTACGTCATCGACGACACGCCGGAACGGGCCACCGCCCTGTACCTGCGCTATGTCGACCAGGGCGCCCAGGTGCCCTTCAGCGCCACCTTCGGCCGCGAATGTCCGGAGCCGGACTTCCAGTCGGCCGCGCGCTTTCACTACATCCAGGCGTGGAAGGCCTGGGAGCGCGCGCGCCAGCAGCATCCGGGCATCCTGCTCGCTGGCGGCCTGCTGGCGCTGGCGGCGCTCGGCGCCGGGCTGTGGGCCTGGCGCAATGGCACGCCGACGGGCGGCGGCAAGCGGCGCCAGGACGGCCTTTGAATATCGACGCCCCCGCGGCTACCCGGCGGCGGGCAGTTCGACCCTGCGCAGCAGCCCGCGCCAATGCTCGGGCACCCGCGCCCGCACACGCAGGTCGGCCGCCACCCGCTCGGCTTCGATGAACTCGTAGCGCGGAGCTGCGTCCAGCCGTTCCAGCAAAGGCAGCTTGACCAGGCCCGCGGCGTCGCCCAGCAACATCGGCGCCATATAGATAAGCAGCTCGTCGATGCAGCCGGCCGCGACCAACGCGCCGCTCAGGCCGGCCCCCGCTTCGACGTGGACTTCGTTGAACTGCTGCGCGGCCAACCAGCGCATCATCGCCGGCAGGTCGACCCGGTCGGGCGTCTCGTCGGGCAGCGCCACCACCCGCACGTTGCGGGCCTCCAGCCGCGCCTGCTTGGCGGCGTCGGCGCGGGCCGTGAACACGATGACCTCGCCGCCGTCGAACAGCCGCGCGTCCTCGGGAATCTCGAAACGGCCGTCGACCACCGCCCGGCGCGGCTGGCGCGGCGTCTGGACGCTGCGCACGGTCAGTTGCGGATCATCCTTGAGCACGGTGCCGATGCCGGTCAGCACCACGCAACTACGGGCGCGCCAGTGATGGCCGTCGGCGCGCGCCTCGGGCCCGGTGATCCATTGCGACAGGCCGTTGCGCAACGCGCTGCGGCCGTCCAGCGACGTCGCCATCTTGAGCCAGGTCCAGGGCAACCCGCGACTCATGCGCGAGATGAAACCGGCATTCAGGGCCAGCGCCTCTTCGCGGCAAATGCCGGTGGTGACGGCGATGCCGGCCTCGCGCAGCCGCGCCAGCCCCTTGCCGTTGACCAGCGGATTGGGATCGCCGATCGCCACCACCACGCGCGCCGGCGCGGCCGCCAGCAGCGCGTCGACGCACGGCGGCGTGCGGCCGAAATGGCTGCACGGCTCCAGCGTGACATAGACGGTGGCCCCCGCCACCGATTCGCCGCGCGCCTGGGCATCGCGCAGGGCGCAGACTTCCGCGTGCGGGCCGCCGGGCGGCTGGGTCGCGCCTTCGCCCAGCACCCGGCCGTCACGCACGATGACGCAGCCCACCCGAGGGTTGGGCGCGGTCGAGTACATGACGGTCTGCGCCAGGGCCAGGGCGCGCCGCATCCAGGACAGGTCGTCGGATTCGCTGGGGTTCTTCATCATGCAGCGATTGTATGTCCGCGGCGGATCGCCGGCACGCCACGCCCGCCGTCGCGGGCCGGCGCGCTATGATGATTCAAGCGACCCGAAAGCCATGTCCGTTTTGGGCCGATGCTGGTCTCGGGACGGCCTCGCCCGGGAGCCGGGGCAGGACCACAATACGCCACGTACCTCCCGAAATTCCACGGCACGGAGCCCGCCGCCATGAAACAAGCATTGATCGTCATCGACGTCCAGAATTCCTTCCGCCAGCGTCCGTTTTGGGACGAATCGGAATACCCGGCATTCGTCTCGCAACTGCAGGGCCTGATCGATGCCGCCCGCGCCCGCGACATCCCGGTGCTGCAGGTGTTCCATATCAGCGCCGCCAACGACCCGGCCAACCCGTTCTCGCTGGCTTCCGGCCACGTCAAGACGCTCAAGGAACTGCGCATCGCCCCCGACGCCGTGTTCCACAAGACCGTGCATTCCTCGCTCTACGCCAAGGACGCCGACGGCGCCACGCTGCGGGACTGGCTGCGCAAGCACGCCATCGAAGGCATCATCGTCAGCGGCATCCGCACCGAACAGTGCTGCGAGACCACCACGCGCCACGCCAGCGATGACGGCTTCAAGGTGGTGTTCCCGACCGACGCCACGCTGACCTTCGCGATGCAGAGTCCGTCGGGCAAGCACTACACGCCGGCCGAGATCCGCGACGCAACCGAACTGGTGCTACAGGGCCGCTTCGCCCGCATCGCCCGCGCCGCCGACGTCTTCGCCGACGCGCAATAGGACGGCATGGCCATGATTCCCGTGCACTTCGTCCTGCCCCGGGGAATCGTGCTGCTCGACGTGGCCGGGCCGGCCGAGGCGTTCCGGGTCGCCAACAAGCTGTGCCCGGACGCCTTCGCCCAGCATTTCTGCGGCCCGTCCACCGAAGTCGAAAGCGGCATTCCCGGCCTGCACCTGGCCCGGATCCAGCCGCTGCCCGAGAAACTGCCGCCCGAGGCGCTGGTGATCGTGTCCGGCGTGGTCGGCAAGCACATCCGCCTGGATGAGCCCGAGGCCCGTCTGATCATCGACTGGCTGGCGCAGCGCCATCCGGCCGACGGCTTCACGCTGATGACGGTCTGCGCCGGCGCCCTGTTCGCCGCGGCGGCCGGCCTGACGCGTCAACGCGAATGCACTACCCACCATAGCTGCCTGGCGCAACTGGCCGACCTGGATCCCAGCGCCCGGGTGCACGACAACCGCATCTTCGTGGAGGACGGCAACCTGGTCAGCAGCGCCGGCATCACCGCCGGCATCGACCTGGCGCTGCACATGGTGTCGCGCCATTGCGGCCCGCGCGTGGCCAGCGAAGTGGCGCGCGACATGGTGGTGTACCAGCGCCGCGCCGGCACCGACTCGGCGCTGTCGCCCTGGCTTGAACACCGCAACCACATGCATCCGGGCGTGCACCGCGTGCAGGACGCGGTGGTGCGCAACCCGGCGGCGCCGTGGTCGGCGCAGTCGCTGGCCGAACAGGCCCACACCAGCCCGCGCCACCTGACGCGGCTGTTCCGCGAGCACGCAGGCTGCACGCCCATGGACTACCTGTATCAGATACGCGTGACGCTGGCGCGCGACATGCTGCGCGAAACGCGCTTGAATCTGGAGCTGGTGGCGGAGAAATCGGGCTTCGGCTCGGCCCAGCACCTGCGCCGCGTGTGGCGCCGGTTCCAGCCGCAGACGCCCAGCATGGCGCGGACGGTGGCGCCATAGCGCGCGCCGGGCGGCAGGGCGCCGGTAGCGCCACGGCGGCCGCCTACGGGTCAGGCCGCGTCGGGGTCGGCTGCGTCAGGTCGGCTGCGTCAGGCCGGGCCGCGACAAGCCGGGCTGCGACAGGCCGACCCGCGCGACGGCGTCATTCCTTGCGCAGCTTGCCGGGCAGCACCGGCCCCTGCATCTCGCGGATCGCCTCGACGAACTCGCCGATGTCCTCGAAGCTCTTGTAGACCGAGGCGAAGCGCACGTAGGCTACCTTGTCGAGCTTGCGCAGCTCGTTCATGACCAGCTCGCCGATGTGACCGGAAGCCACTTCGCGCAGGCCGCTGGCCAGCAGTTGTTCCTCGATGCGGGCCACGGCCGCGTCCACGTCCTCGGTGCTGACCGGGCGCTTGCGCAGCGCCAGGCTCAGGCTGGCGCGCAGCTTGGCGGGATCGTAGTCGCTGCGGCTGCCGTTGCGCTTGACCACGGAAGGCAGCGCCAGCTCCACCCGCTCATAAGTGGTGAAGCGCTTGTCACAGGACTGGCAACGGCGCCGGCGGCGGATCGCGTCGCCCTCTTCCGAGACACGGCTGTCGACGACCTGCGTTTCGGAGTTGCCGCAAAATGGACACCGCATGTGTGATCCCTGAAAACACGGAAAGCAATAATTCGCCGATATTGTAACGATGCGACAGTCTGTCCGCGTCGACTATGACAAATTCGTCCCTATTATTTTTGCCACGATGACCGCCGGCGCGCAAGCGCCATTGGCCTGAAAACAAAAGGACGGCCCCTCGCGGAGCCGTCCTTGTCAGCCACGGGCGGAAAAGATCCGCCGTCGCATTACTTCTTGCCGTACACCGGCAGGCGCGAGGTCAGTTCGTTGACCTTGGCGCGCACGGCGGCGATGTTGGCCTCGTCGCGCGGGTTGTCCAGCACGTCGGCGATCAGGTTGGCGGTCAGCTCGGCCTCGGCTTCGGTGAAGCCGCGGGTCGTCATGGCCGGGGTGCCCAGGCGGATGCCGCTGGTCACGAAGGGCTTTTCCGGATCGTTCGGGATGGCATTCTTGTTGACCGTGATGTGGGCCTGGCCCAGCACCGCTTCGGCTTCCTTGCCCGTGATGCCCTTGGAGCGCAGGTCCACCAGCATGACGTGGCTTTCGGTGCGGCCCGAAACGATGCGCAGGCCGCGCTTGACCAGCGTGTCGGCCAGCACCTTGGCGTTCTTGACCACTTGCTGCGCGTAGGTCTTGAATTCGGGTTCCAGCGCTTCCTTGAAGGCCACGGCCTTGCCGGCGATGACGTGCATCAGCGGACCGCCCTGGATGCCGGGGAAGATGGCCGAATTGACGGCCTTTTCGAACTCGGCCTTCATCATGATGACGCCGCCGCGCGGGCCGCGCAGCGACTTGTGCGTGGTCGAGGTGACGAAGTCGGCGTGCGGCACCGGGTTGGGGTAGGCGCCACCGGCCACCAGGCCGGCGTAGTGGGCGATGTCGACCATGAACAGCGCGCCGTTGTCGTGGGCGATGCGGGCCATGCGCTCGAAGTCGATGTGCAGGGCGTAGGCCGAGGCGCCGGCGACGATCAGCTTGGGCTTGTGTTCCTTGGCCAACTGCTCGACCTGGGCGTAGTTCAGGACTTCGTTTTCGTCCAGGCCGTACGAGATGAAGTTGTACAGCTTGCCCGAGGCGTTGACCGACGCGCCGTGCGTCAGGTGGCCGCCTTCGGCCAGGCTCATGCCCAGCACGGTGTCGCCCGGCTTCAGGACGGCCATGTACACGCCCTGGTTGGCCTGCGAACCCGAGTTGGGCTGCACGTTGGCGGCTTCGGCGCCGAAGATCTGCTTCAGGCGGTCGATGGCCAACTGCTCGACCACGTCGACGTATTCGCAACCGCCGTAGTAGCGCTTGCCCGGGTAGCCTTCGGCGTACTTGTTCGTGAGCTGCGTGCCCTGGGCTTCCATGACGGCCGGGCTGGCGTAGTTCTCCGAAGCGATCAGCTCGATGTGCTGTTCCTGGCGAACGTCTTCCTTCTGGATGGCGGCCCAGACGTCCGGGTCAGCCTTGGAGAGGGTGAGGTTGCGGTCAAACATGACGGGGGGTTCCTGAGGCGGTAAGAGAGGAGGAAACTGCGCCCGGGTGGGTAAACCCGGATAATGACGGATAGTTTACCGCGTCGCGCCGCTTCCCCTGTCGCCAAAATGCCCCGAATGGCGGCAAAATTCCCGCCAAGGGCGCGAAATTTCCGGCATTCCTCCTCGGCTGGAAAACGCACTCAACCCGACTTGAGAAACTTTCATGCAAACCCAGACTTTGGTCGCGTACACCCTGGCCGCCGCCGTCAGCGTCGTCACCCCCGGCCCCGCCAGCATCCTGGCCATGCGCAATGGCGCCGCCGGCGGCCTGCGCGCGGTGCTGCCCTCGTCGCTGGGCAACGTCACCGGCCTGTTCCTGCTCTCCGCCGCCGCCATGCTGGGCCTGGGCGTGGTGCTGCAATCGTCCGCCCTGCTGTTCGCCGCGCTCAAGATCGCCGGCGCCGCCTACCTGATCTACCTGGGCCTGCGCCATCTGCTGGGCCGCAGCAGCGTGGCCGGGCCGCCGCCCGACAGCGCCGGCCGCCCGCCGCGCGGCGCGCTGGCGCTGTACCTCGAAGCGACTTTCGTCGCCGGCCTGAATCCCAAGCCCATCCTGTTCTTCACGGCGCTGTTCCCGCAGTTCCTGAACGCGGCCGAACCGCTGCTGCCGCAGTTCTTCATCCTGACGGGCATCTTCATGGGCCTGTCGCTGCCCTCGCTGCTGGCCTACGGCCTGCTGGCGCGCCGCGCCCGCCGCCTGTTCCAGCAGCCGCGCGCGGTGCGCTGGATCAACCGGGCCGTGGGTTCGGTGTTCGTCGCCTTCGGCGTGGCATTGTTGCGCCTGAAACGCGCCGGCGTCTGAGGGCGCGGCGCATCCGACGGACATCTCGGAAATAAAAAAGGGCCGCATTGATGCGGCCCTTTTTGCTGATCGCGGCAATCAGGACGCCGAGGTCGCCCCGATCTGCTTGGGCGCCAGCTTCGGGTTGAGCGTATAGGTGCCCGTCAGCGACGCCTGCGCCAGCACGTGCTTCTGGATGGCGCGCAGCGCGTCCTCGCCGGTGAACGCACCCTGCAGGTTCAGCGTGTGGACGTCCAGCGCGTACAGCGTGAACACGTAACGGTGCACCAGCGCGTCGTTCCAGGGCGGGCACGGGCCGTCATAGCCGAAATAGTCGCCGCTCATGTCGTGGTCGTTGGCGAACCAGGACGAGTAAGAGTTGATGCCCTGGCGGGCATCCAGCGGCGCCAGCGGGCCGCCCTTGCCGCGCGGCGTGATGCCGCTGGAAAAGGCGCCTTCGTCGATTTCGCGCATGTCGGCCGCCAGGTCGACCAGCACCCAGTGGAAGAAATCCACGCGCGGCAGGTCGGCGGGGACTTCGCGTCCCTCCTGGTTGACGTCGTCGGGCTTGGAGGGAACGTCCGGATCGTGGCAGATCAAGGCGAACGACTGCGTACCCGCCGGGACGTCGTCCCAGGAAAACTGCGGGTTGTAGTTGTCAGCCAGCGCGACGTGCGATTGCGCATCGATCTTGCCGAAGGCGTAGCGCTCCGGAATCGACTCGTGATCGGAAAAAGACAAACTCGAAAGTTTCATGTCGTGCTCCTTGAAGTGCTGCGAAGGCATCCCAGCCTTGAACGTCCCTCCAGCGTATCAAAATCTTCGCGATTATGGGTTCAACTTAACACGCGCGAACTTGCGCTTGCCCACCTGGACGACGTAAGTCCCCGCAGGCAGTTGCAACGATTTGTCTTCGACCCGGTCGCCATTGACGCGCACCCCGCCCTGCTCGACGTTACGCTGGGCTTCGGAACCCGATGCCACCAGCCCCGCCTCGCGCAGCAGCTTGAGGATGCCGACCGGCGCGCCGCCGATGCTGACTTCGGGCATGTCTTCCGGAATCGCGCCGTCGCGGAAACGCGCCTCGAACGCGGCCAGCGCGTCGTCGGCCGCCTTGGCCGAGTGGAAACGGGCGATGATTTCCTGGGCCAGCATGACCTTGGCGTCGCGCGGATTGCGGCCGCCGTCGATCTCCTGGCGCAGCGCGGCGATGTCTTCCAGCGAGCGGAACGACAGCAGCTCGAAGTAACGCCACATCAGCGTGTCGGAAATCGACATCAGCTTGCCGAACATCGAATCGGGCGACTCCGAAATGCCGATGTAGTTGCCCTTGGACTTGGACATCTTCTCGACGCCGTCGGTGCCGACCAGCAGCGGCATCGTCAGGATGCACTGCGGCTCCTGTCCATACTCCTTCTGCAGTTCGCGGCCGACCAGCAGGTTGAACTTCTGATCGGTGCCCCCCAGCTCCAGATCGGACTTCAGCGCCACCGAGTCGTACCCCTGCATCAGCGGGTACAGGAATTCATGCACCGAGATCGGGATGCCGCCCTTGAAGCGCTTGGTGAAATCCTCGCGTTCCATCATGCGCGCCACGGTATAGCGCGACGCCAACTGGATCATGCCGCGCGCGCCCAGCGGGTCGCACCACTCGGAGTTGTAACGGATCTCGGTGCGGGCCGGATCCAGCACCAGGCTGGCCTGCGCATAGTAGGTCTTGGCGTTGGCCTCGATCTGCTCACGCGTCAGCGGCGGGCGGGTGCTGTTGCGGCCGCTGGGGTCGCCGATGGTCGAAGTGAAGTCGCCGATCAGGAAGATGACCTCGTGGCCCAGGTCCTGCAACTGGCGCATCTTGTTGAGCACCACGGTGTGCCCCAGATGGATGTCCGGCGCGGTCGGGTCCAGCCCCAGCTTGATCCGCAGCGGCACGCCGGTGGCGCGGCTGCGGGCCAGCTTGCGGGCGAATTCGGACTCGACCAGCAGCTCATCGCATCCGCGCTTGGCAATACGCAGATCGGCTTCGACTTCGGGGGTGATGGGGGCTTCAGAAGGTGACATTTTTAGGGGGGCCGCGACGGCTTCAGCCGATAAAAAGGTGTAAAAAGTGACGAAAACTATCGAAAATTCTAGCCGAATCAGCTAGGATACCGCCCTAATCATACGCAACTGTCATATATACGCAGTTGCGCGTCCGGTTACCACCCGTTGTTCACAAGATGCGCCCCGCGCCAGCCCTTGCCCCGGAAAACGTGGCGCGCGGGGGCCGTTCGTGTCACGCACCCTGCGAGCTCATGCCACCTGAGAGGGTATCTTCACGATGAATCGTGGCCTCCACGACCTGGCGAGTAGCATCAAGCGCAAAGTTGCTGCCGTGTTTGCGCCCGTCGAACCCAAGCCCCATCGCTCGGGCCTTTTCCGCCGCACTCTCCTCGTCACCGCCATGGGTCTGTTTGCTGGCGCCGCCGCCTTGGGCATGGTGCAGCAACCCGACCGCAGCGAAATCCCCCCCACCCGCGTCATCCAGAGCATCCTGCCGCTGACCACCGACCAGGTCGAAGTCAGCACGCCCAGCGCCGCGCCCTACATCAGCGAAACCCGCATCCGCGCGGGCGACACGCTGGCCGCGGTGCTGCAGCGCCTGGAACTGGATTCCCCGGACCTGCAGACCTTCCTCACCCACGACGCCAGCGCGCGCAGCATCTACAAGCTGTACCCGGGCCGTTCGGTGCAGGCCGCGACCGACGCGGAAGGCAACCTGATCTGGCTGCGCTACATCCACACCCCCGGCAACGAAGCGGACGGCCAGGTCGTCACCCGCATGCTGCACGTGGCGCGCACCGACAACGGCTACAAGGCCGAGGAAATCACCGAGAGCACCGATCGCCAGACCCGCGTCGCCGTGGGCACGATCCGCTCCTCGCTGTTCGGCGCCACCGATGCCGCCGGCATCCCCGATTCGGTCACCATGCAGATGGCCGACATCCTCAGCGCCAAGATCGACTTCCTGCGCGACCTGCGCCAGGGCGACCAGTTCCGCGTGGTCTACGAAGTGCGCTCGCACGACGGCCGCTACGCCGGCGCCGGCCGCGTGCTGGCCCTGGAGTTCATCAACGGCGGCAAGACCTACTCCGCCGTCTGGTTCAGCGCCGACAACAACAAGACCGGCTCGTACTACGACTTCGACGGCACCAGCCTGCGCGGCGCCTTCCTGCGCACCGCCCTGAAGTTCAGCCGCATCAGCTCGACGTTCGGCATGCGCATGCATCCGATCCACAAGACCTGGACCGGCCACAAGGGCGTGGACTACGCCGCGCCCTCGGGCACGCCGATCCACTCCACGGCCGACGGCACGGTGGAGTTCTCGGGCTGGCAGAACGGCTACGGCAACGTGGTCATCATCAAGCACCATGGCAAGTACTCGACGCTGTACGCGCACCAGAGCCGCATTGCCGAAGGCATCACCAAGGGCACCAAGATCTCGCAGGGCCAACTGATCGGCTACGTCGGCGCCACCGGCTGGGCCACCGGTCCGCACCTGCACTACGAGTTCCGCGTCGACAACCAGCCGATCGACCCGTTGTCGGTCGACCTGCCCGTCGCCCGCGCCCTGGAGCCCGCCGAGATCCGCGCCTTCAACCAGGCCGTGGCGCCGTACAAGCAGCAGATCCAACTGCTCACCGAATTCCAGCAGACCCTGCCCGACGCGCTGACCAACGTGGCCAGCCGCTGAGGCGGACCTGCATGACGCACCCGCAAGGCGGCCCGCGCATCTCGATGCCGGGCCGCTTTTTTTTCCAGGCAGCCCCGACATGACCGTACCCCCGCACTTCATCGGCCTGATGTCCGGCACCAGCGTGGACGGCGTCGACGGCGTCCTGGCGCGCCTGCGCGACGGCCAGCCACCGCAGTTGCTGGCCAGCGCGAGCCTGCCGATGCCGGCGGCGCTGCGCACCGAATTCCTGGCGTTGAACCAGGCCGGCGACGACGAGCTGGCCCGCGCCGCGCTCGCCGCCAACGAACTGGCGCGCCTGTATGCGCAGGTAAGCGTGAACCTGCTGGCCACCGCCGGCCTGCGGGCCCAGGACATCGCCGCCATCGGCGCCCATGGCCAGACGGTGCGCCACCGCCCCGACAGCGGCTATACCGTGCAATTGAACGCGCCCGCCCTGCTGGCGGAGCTGACCGGCATCGACGTGGTGGCCGACTTCCGCAGCCGCGACGTGGCCGCTGGCGGCCAGGGCGCGCCGCTGGTGCCGCCCTTTCACGCGGCCGTGTTCGGCGCGCCGCAAGGCCGCGCGGTGCTCAACCTGGGCGGCATCGCCAACGTCACGCTGCTGGCGCCCGGCCAGGCGCCGCGCGGCTTCGACACCGGCCCGGCCAACGTGTTCCTGGACGGCTGGTGCCAGCGGCACCTGGGCCGGCCCTACGATGCCGACGGCCGCTGGGCCGCCAGCGGGCAGGTGCTGGCGCCGCTGCTGGAACAACTGATCGCGAGCGAACCCTGGTTCGCGCTGCCGCCGCCCAAATCGACCGGCCGCGACCTCTTCAACATGCGCTGGCTGGACGATCGGCTGGCGGCCTATGACGGTCCCAAGCCGGCGCCGCAGGATGTGCAGGCGACATTGCAGCGTCTCACGGCGCGCACCGTCGCCAACGCCATCGACGCCGCCGGCGCGGACGTGCGCGAACTCTATGTATGCGGCGGCGGCGCCTGCAACCCGGGGCTGATGCGCGAATTGGCGTACTGCCTGCAGCGCCCGGTGCATGCCACCGACGCACTGGGCGTCCCGGCGCAGCAGGTCGAGGCGCTGGCCTTCGCCTGGCTGGCGCAGGCCTTCCTGGCGCGCCAGCCGGCCGGTCTGCCCAGTGTCACCGGCGCCCGCGGCCCGCGTATCCTGGGCGCGCTATATCCCGCCTGACACGCGGCCCGCGCCCAGCAAAAAGCCCTTCGGAAAACCGGAGGGCTTTTTTTTGTCGGCCGGACGCCCGGTTCGCGCCGTCATCCCGGCGCGAAGACGCGAGGCTTACACCGAGAACGACGAACCGCAGCCGCAGGTGGTGCTGGCGTTGGGATTGCGGATGACGAACTGGGCGCCTTCCAGGTCTTCCTTGTAGTCGATCTCGGCGCCGACCAGGTACTGGAAGCTCATGGGGTCGACCAACAGTTGCACGCCGGCCTTGTCGAGCACGGTGTCGTCTTCGTTGACGACTTCATCGAAGGTGAAACCGTACTGGAAACCCGAACAGCCGCCGCCCTGCACGAACACGCGCAGCTTCAGCTCGGGGTTGCCTTCCTCGGCCAGCAGGTCCTTGACCTTGGCGGCCGCCGAGTCGGTGAACACCAGGGGAGCAGGCGGGGCGGCCTGCAGGTCGACGGTTTCGGTCACTGCATTCATGATTCACTCCTGGCCGCTGGGGCCGTATTCCGATGAGCGGCTGCGCCGCTCGCATGTAGTCACTATAGCGCAGGCGCCGCCGGACTCAAAGTTCGAGCTTGACGCTGCGGGAGGCACGGACCACATCGCCCTCCAGGATGCTGATGGTGACGCTTTCGGGGACAAATCCCTCGGGCACGGCAAGGACGCCCTGGCTGCGCTGGTACTGGTCGAACTGCAACGCCAGCGACGCCGCCGTGGTGGTTTCGCCGCTGACCGGCACCGGGCCGCTCTCGGCCTTGACCTGCATCGGCGCCAGATCGACGGTGACGATTTCGCCCTTGAGCGTGCCGGTGGCCTGGAACCGCAGCGTACCGGTGAACTGGGCGCCGCCGTTGCGGCCGCTGCGCATCAGCAACACCTTGTAGCGCAGGCCGCCACCTTCGCGGTCGATCTGGGCGCCACGGATATCCACGGTGCCCTCCGGACCCGGCGGCAGCAGTTGCTCATAGAACGCCAGTTGGTCGCGCACCCGGCCGACCTCGGCCTGGGCCGCGTGCAACTGCGTCTCCAGCTCCTGGCGCGCCGAGCGCTCGATCACCAGTTCGCCATCCGCGGTATCGAGCTGGCCGCGGAGGTAGCGCAACTGCACCGACTGCTGGCGCATGGCTTCGTCGCGCGTCTCGACCTGGGCGGCGCTGAGCACCACGGCATCCACCGGCTGATAGACGCCGCGCGCGTAGTAATAGCCCGCCGCCCCGCCCGCCACGACACCGGCCAGCACGCCGGCAGCCAGCCGCAGGCCGAGGCGGGGGATTCGAGGCGTGTCGCGGGAGTCGTTGGACATGGAAAGCGGGCCGGCGGACTTGCCGCCGGCCCGGCGGCGCATCAGGGCAGGATCGCGACCTGGTCCAGACCGACGGTCTCGGGCAAGCCGAACATCAGGTTCATGTTCTGCACGGCCTGGCCGGCCGCGCCCTTCACCAGGTTGTCCTGCACCACCATGATGATGAGCTGGTCGCCGCCACCCGGACGCGACAGCGCGATGCGCAGGTTGTTGGAAGCGCGCACCGAGCGCGTCTCGGGCAGGCTGCCGGCCGGCATGACGTCGACGAACGGCTCGTCGGCGTAGCGCTGCTCGAACAGGGCCTGGAAGTCCGTGTCGCGCGCCTCGGGCTTGATGCGGGCGTAGATGGTCGAGTACATGCCACGGATCATCGGCACCAGGTGCGGCACGAAGGTCAGGCCGACCTTGCCGCCGGCGATCTTCTCGAGCTGGGCGACGATTTCGGGATGGTGGCGGTGGCCGGCCACGCCGTAGGCCTTGAAGTTGTCGGATGCCTCGGAGAACAGCGAGCCGACTTCGGCCTTGCGGCCGGCGCCGGACACACCCGACTTGCAGTCGGCGATCAGGGTCTGCGCATCGACCAGTTGCTTGCCGCCTTCGAGCAGCGGCGCCAGGCCCAGCAGCACGGTGGTCGGGTAGCAACCCGGGTTGCCGATGACGCGCGCCTTGGAGATGGCTTCGCGGTTCAGCTCGACCAGGCCGTACTGGGATTCAGCCAGGATGTCCGGGCAGGTATGGGGAATCTTGTACCAGCGTTCGAAGGTGGGCACGTCCTGCAGGCGGAAGTCGGCGGCCAGGTCGATGACCTTGGTGCCGGCGGCGATCAGTTCCTGGGCCTGGGCCATGGCCACGCCGTGGGGCGTGGCGAAGAACACCACGTCGCAGTCGGTCAGCGTGGCCTTTTCCGGCGCGGAGAAGGCGATCTGCACGCGGCCGCGCAGGTTCGGGTACATGTCGGCCACCGGCAGCCCGTCTTCCTTGCGGGACGTGATGGCGGTCAATTCCACATGGGGATGCTGCGACAGCAAGCGCAGCAGTTCGACGCCGGTGTAACCGGTGCCGCCGACGATACCAACCTTGATACGGGAGTTCGATGCTTGGGCCATGATGTGTGCTCTTCGTAGAACGAGGCTCGATTGTATCGCTCGGACAACCGGCCTTGCCGCCACGCCGGAAACCGCGCGGCGACCGATGTCCGACCGGACGAAGCCCGCGGAGTTCCGCGGGCCTGGGCGGGGCCTGGGCCCCGGGATGTAAAAAAAAGCCCGCACGAGGCGGGCTTTCTTCGCAGCGATTAACGCTTGCTGAACTGCTTGCGACGGCGCGCCTTGCGGAAGCCGACCTTCTTGCGTTCGACTTCGCGGGCATCGCGGGTCACGAAACCAGCTTGCGACAGCGCGGGCTTCAGGGTCGCGTCGTAGTCGATCAGGGCACGCGTGATGCCGTGACGGACTGCGCCGGCCTGGCCGGTTTCACCGCCGCCGTGCACGTTGACCTTGATGTCGAACGATTCCAGGTGGCCGGTCAGTTCCAGCGGCTGGCGCACGACCATGCGGCCGGTTTCACGGGCGAAGAACTCGTCGACGGGCTTGCCGTTGACGACGATCTTGCCGGTGCCCTTCTTGATGAAAACGCGAGCCACCGAAGTTTTGCGACGGCCGGTTCCGTAGTTCCAGTTACCGATCATGGCGTTTCCTTAGATATCCAGCGTCTTGGGCTGCTGGGCGGTGTGCGGGTGCTCGGCACCGGCATAGACCTTCAGCTTCTTGATCATGGCGTAGCCCAGAGGACCCTTGGGCAGCATGCCCTTGACGGCCTTCTGAATGGCGCGACCGGGAAAACGCTCTTGCATCTTCTCGAAGTTCGTTTCGCGGATACCGCCCGGGTACGTGGTGTGGCGGAAGTACTTCTTGTCCTTCGCCTTGGTACCGGTAACGACGATATCGGAAGCGTTGATGATGACGATGTAATCGCCGGTATCAACGTGCGGCGTGAATTCAGGTTTGTGCTTGCCACGCAGACGACGTGCGACTTCGCTGGCCACACGACCGAGGACTTTGCCCTTGGCGTCGATCACAAACCAGTCACGTTGGACTTCATGCGGCTTGGCCACAAAGGTCTTCATGATGGTTCCTAGATATGAAAAATGGTCTCTGACTGGACGATCCAGCCAGGCTTTTTCCCTCAACTAGACAATGGAGCCGGCATCTTTCCAGCAACTGGGTTTCAGTGCCAGATTTCAGCCGATCGGGTTTTAGCCCATCGGGTTTTAGCCCATCCGTGTCCCTATCGACGTCCCGCCTAAGCGTTATTACCCGCCCGTGCAATGGTCAAAATGAGGGAAAGCCTGAAATTCTACCACGGATGCTCAAAAAATGGGCAGCCGTGGCCGAATCCAGGCGAATGAACAGCCGTTCCCGGGGGAACGACTGTCGCATTTTTAAAAGGGACGCAATTGCGCGCTGCCAGTGACCCTGCCCGCGCGCTCCTGCTCCCGTCCGCGCCGCGCGGATCAGGCGCCCAGGTAGGCTTCCAGCACCCGCGGATGGCCGAGCAGGCCGCGGCCGGTGCCCGACAGCGCCATGGCGCCGTTCTCCAGCACATAGCCGTGCTGGGCGATCTTGAGCGCCTGGCGCACGTTCTGCTCGACCAGGAACAGGGTCAGGCCGTCGGCGTTGATGGCCCGCAGCGAGCGGAAGATTTCCTGCACCACGATCGGCGCCAGGCCCATCGACGGCTCGTCCAGCAGCAGCAAGCGCGGCTTGGCCATCAGGGCGCGGCCGATCGCCAGCATCTGCTGTTCGCCGCCGGAGAGGTTGCCGGCGATGCCGGTGATTCGCTCTTTCAGGCGCGGGAACAGGTTGAAGACGTATTCCAGGTCCGAGTCGATGTTCTTCAGGCCGCGGCGGTAGGCGCCCAGCTCGAGGTTCTCCAGCACGGTCATGGTGGTGAGGATGGCCCGGCCTTCCGGCACCTGGACGATGCCGCGCGCCACCAGTTGGTGCGGCGCCAGGTTGGTGACGTCCTCGCCTTCGAACAGGATCTTGCCGCGCGCCTTGGGCAGCAGGCCCGACAGCGCCAGCAGCGTGGTCGACTTGCCGGCGCCGTTGGCGCCGACCAGGGCGGTGATTTCCTTGGCTTCCAGGTCCAGGTCGATGCCGCGGACGGCTTCGATGTGGCCGTAGTTGACCTCGAGTCCGCGGACTTCCAGCATTGCGCTGCTCATTGTGCGGCCTCCGCGTTGTCGGTATCGTCGTCGTCCTCGCGGCCCAGGTAGGCCTCGATGACCTGCTCGTTGTTGCGGATCTCTTCAGGCCCGCCGCAAGCGATGATCTTGCCGAAGTTCAGCACCGCGATGCGTTCGCACAGCCCCATCACGAAGCGCATGTCGTGCTCGATCATGAGGATGGTGTAGCCGCGGTCGCGGATCGCCAGGATCTCGCGCATCAGCTCGGCGCGCTCGCCGGTGTTCATGCCAGCGACCGGCTCGTCCAGCAGCAGCAGCTTGGGCTCAGTGGCCAGCGCGCGCGCCAGCTCCAGGCGGCGCTGCTCGCCGTACGACAGGTTGTCGGCCAGGTCGTTGGCCTTGTGGTCCAGGCGCATCCACGTCAGCAGCTCGTGGGCGCGCTCGCGGGCGCGCTTTTCATGCTCGCGGTAGCCCGGCAGGCCCAGCAAGAGACTGGGAAAGCCGTAGTTCATGTGGCGGTAGGCGCCCACCACCACGTTTTCCAGCAGCGTCATCTCCTTGAAGAGACGGATGTTCTGGAAGGTGCGGGCGATGCCCATGCGGGTGATGGCATGCGGCTTGCGACGCAGCAGGCTCTCGCCATTGAAGGCGATGCCGCCACCGCTGGGCGGCAGCAGCCCGGTGATCAGGTTGAACACCGTGGTCTTGCCGGCGCCGTTGGGGCCGATCAGGCCGAAGATCGCGCCTTCGGGCACCGACAGGCTGACGTCATGCAGCACGTGCAGGCCGCCGAAGCTCTTGGAAACGGAGGTCAGCTCAAGCATGGCGCTTGCCTCCTTGACGCATCCAGCGCTTGAAGCGCGCCGGATCCCAGATGCCTTGCGGCAGGAACAGCACAATCACCACCAGGATCACTCCGTTGATGACCAGGCGGAAATCCGCGAAGCCGCGCAGCAGCTCGGGCAGCACGGTGATGATGAAGCTGCCCAGCACGGGGCCGGCCAGGCCGCCGATACCGCCCAGGATGGCCATCGTCAGGATTTCCACGCCACGGTCGAAGCCGTATTCGTTGGGGCCGATGAAGAAGGTCAGGTGCGCATTGAGCGCGCCGGCCAGGCCGGCGATCATGGCGCCCGCCACGAAGGCCAGCATCTTGTTGGCGCGCACGTCGATGCCCATCAGGCCGGCCGCGGTCTCGTCGCCGCGGATGGCCTCGAAGGCGCGTCCGATCTTGGAGGCGCGCACGCGCCACAGCACGAACAGCACGATGACGACCGCCAGGATGACGTGCCACCACTGCGTCAGTTGCGGAATGCCGTTCAGGCCCAGCGCGCCGCCGGTGATCGACTCGGTGTTCAGCACCGTCACCCGCACCACTTCGCCAAAGCCCAGTGTGGCCATGGCGAGGTAGACCCCTGACAGCCGCAAGGTCGGCAAGCCGATCAACGCCGCCACCAGGGCCGGCGCCGCCATGCCGCCGGCCAGCGCGACCGGGAACGAGACGTCGTAGTTCATGGTGAGCAACGCCGCCGCGTAGGCGCCGATGCCCATGAAGGCCGCATTGGCCATGGCCAGCATGCCGCAGGCAAGCGTCAGCCAGATGGAGAGGGCCAGCAGGGCGTTGGTGCCGAGCGTCAGCACCAGGTTGCCATAGATGGCCCAGAAGTTTTCGAATCCGCTCATACTCAAGCCTTGCGTTGAACCACTTTGCCGAACAGACCTTGCGGGCGCACCAGCAGGATCAGGAACAGCAGGCCGAATGCCACCGCGTCGCGCATGGTGGAGCCGATGTAGGCCACCGACAGCACTTCCGCGAAGCCCAGGAACAGCCCGCCCAGCATGGCGCCACGAATGTCGCCCATGCCGCCCAGGATGATGACCGCGATGCCCTTGTGCAGCATCGGCTGGCCCATCAGCGGGAACAGCGCGTTCGAGTACAGGCCGATCAGCACGCCCGCGACACCGCCCAAAGCGGCGGCGGCGAACGAGGTGGTGATGAAGAGCTTTTCGACGTTGATGCCCAGCAGCCAGGCGGCCTTGGGCGATTCGGCAATGGCGCGCAGGGCGCGGCCGAACTGCGTGCGACGCATCACGAACATCAGCAGGGCCATCAGCGCGAATGACAGGAAGATGATGCCCAGTTCGATCACGGTCAGGTGCAGGCCGGCGATCTCGATGACTTCCTCGGGCACGGTGCCGTGCGGGAAGCGCAGGTTGCTGGCGCCGAAGATGCCTTGCGCGCCATTGTTCAGGATGATGCCCACGCCGATCGTGGCGATCATGGGGATCAGGTGGGGAGCATTACGCTTGCGCAGCGGCTTGAGCACCAGGTAGTCGATGATGACCCCGGTGAAGCCGGCGACGAAAAATGCCACCATCAGCGCCGCCCACAGGGGCAGGCCGAAATGCTGCACCACGGAGAGCGCCGCGTAGGCCCCCACCATGAAGACGGCGCCATGCGCGAGGTTGATCACCCCGAGCACGCCGAATACCAGCGTGAAGCCCAGCGCGAACAGTGCGTAAACACAGCCCAGCGACAAGGCGTTAACGAATTGTTGTTCCAACATGATGGGACATATTCCAAATCAAAAAAAAGAGCCCCCACGCCGCGCCCCCCGCGTGGACTTGCCGCTCGCCAGGCTCGGCTTCGGGACCCGGGGCAGGCCTGTGTAAGGCCTTCCACGCCGCGCATTGCGTGGACCTGCCGCCCTGAGAGAGCCGTTCTATTCCTGGGGAGTCCTACGATAAAAAGCGCCTTGCGGACCGCGGCCAGCCGCGGTCCGCAAGGCGCATCCCCCCGCGCGGGGATGCGGATTGCTTACTTCTCGATGACGTACTTGCCGTCCTTGGTCACGCTGACGATCGGCGCCTGGTCGGCGTCGTAGCCGGCGGGCTTGCCGGCGCGGTCGGTGGCCTGGCGGAACTTGAAGGCGCCGGTGGCGCCGGTCCATTGCACCGAGGGCAGCGCGTCACGCAGGGCGGCGCGGTCCTTGGCCAGTTCGCCGGTGATCTTGGTGTTCTTCAGGGCCTGGGCGACGATGTACATGGCGTCGTACGACTGCGCGGCGAACTGGTCGGGCGCGCCGTTGAACTTGGCCTTGTAGGCGTCGATGAACTTGACGTTCTCGGGGGCCTTGTTCTCGATCGACCACGGGCTGCCGATCCACAGGTTGTTCGACGCGCCGCCGGGGGCCAGGTCGAAGATCTTGACCGAGTTCATGCCGTTGCCACCGATGACGGGCACGTTGATGCCCAGTTGGCGGGCCTGCACCATGATCGGGGCGCCTTCGGCCAGCAGCGCCGACAGCACGATGGCGTCGGGGTTGGTGCCCTTGATCTTGGTCAGTTGGGCCTTGAAGTCGACGTCGCCCTTGGCGAACGTTTCGGTCGTGGTGACCGGGATCTTCTGGTCTTCCAGGGCCTTCTTGAAGTTGTCGTAGCCGCTCTTGGTGAAGACGTCGTCGTTGCCGTACAGCACGGCCACGTTCTTCAGGCCGGTCTTGGCCTTGACGGTGGAGATGGTGGCGGGCAGCACGTCGGCTTCGGTGACCGAGTTGCGGAACACGTAGTTGCCGATGGAAGTGATGCCGTCGGCGGTGTTGGAGGTGCCGAAGGCGACCGTCTTGGCGGCCTGGGCGATCGGGTCGGCGGCCTGGGCCGAGTTCGACAGCGTCGGGCCGAACACCATCAGGACGTTGTCCTTGAAGATCAGCTTCTTGAAGACGTTGATGGCTTCTTCTTTCTTGCCCTGCTCGTCCTCGACCACCAGCACGATCTTGTTGCCATTGATCCCGCCCGCGGCGTTGATCTCGTCGGCCGCGAGCTGGAAGCCGTTGCGGATCGACGCGCCGTACTGGGCGGCGCCGCCGGACAGGGCTTCAGCCACGCCCAGCTTGAGGTCGGCCGCATGGGCAGCCGGGACGATGCCGGCGGCGATCAGCGCGGCCAGCAGCTTCTTGGTCTTGGATTGCATGGTTGATACCACCTTAAAGTCTGTCTCGGAATGTTGGTTATCCAGGCCAGGATGTTCCCGCCGGATTGACGTCCAATGGCGCCTGAAGGCGTCACGTTTGCGCGTCAAGACCCGGGATATTACTCCTTTGTATCAGGCCGAAACTCGAATGCCGTTCAACAAAAGGCGTAAAACCGCCCATTTTTTTGTAAAAAACACGGGGTTATCAGCGAAAACCCCACCTCCTACCGAATGCCATTCGGCACACGGACCTGCCATCAACTGCGGGCCGACAGCGCCACGCCCAGGTATTGGTCGTAGGCGCCGCGGGTCAGGCGGAACCAGGGCATCGCGCTATCGCGAAAACCCATGTAGTTGTCATGGATCGCCTTGAACTTCGGGTCTTTTTCGCTCAAGTCCTTGTAGACCTGCAGGGACGCCTCGAACGCGGCGTCCATGACCGAGCGCGGCAAGGCGCGCACCTGCGCGCCGGCCGCGACCAGTTGGGCCAGCGCGGCGGGATTGCGGGCGGCATAGGCCGCCGTGGTGCGCGCATGCGCGGCCAGGGCGGCGGCTTCGACCACCGCCTGGTAGTGCTTGGGCAGCTTGGCCCAGGCCTCTTCATTGATATAGAGAGACAACTGCTCGCTGGCGGCCCACCAACTGGGGCCGTAGTAGAACCTGGCAGCCTTGTTCAGGCCCAGCTTGCCATCGTCGTAGGCGCCGGCCCCGGCCACGGCGTCCGGCCCCGTCTTGGCGGCGGCCTCGGCGGGCTTGGCGCCATCGGCGGGCTTGGCGCCATCGGCGGGCTTGGCGCCATCGGCGGGCTTCGTCCCTTCGGCAGGCTTCGTCCCTTCGGCGGGCTTGGCCCCTTCGGCGGGCTTGGTCCCTTCGGCGGGCTTGGCCTCCTCCGCAGGTTTGGCCCCCTCCGCAGGTTTGGCGGCTTCGGCGCCCTTCCCGTCGCCGGCCTGCGCGGCCGCTCCGGCCTGCTGCGGCGCCACGCCCAGGTGCGCCAGCACCTGCGCCGCCAGGCCATCGACGCGCATGGTCAGGTCTTTCAGGTCGGTGGCGCGCTTGATCTCGCGGTTGGACCACAGGCCCATCTGCGAGCCGGTGTTGCCGAGGGGGAAGTTGAGGATCTTCTGCGGCTTGAACAGTTCGCGCGTCAGGCGCAAGCCGTCGCCTTCGAGCATCCAGGCATTCATCTGGCCCGCGTCGAGCCCGAACGGCACCGCCGAATCGAAGCAGAAGGCGGGGTTTTTGGCGAAATAGATGCCCGAAGAGACGTGAGCGCACTCGACCTTGGCGGCGCCGACCGCGTCCATCAGCTCCACCGCGGGCGCGATCTCGCCGTCGGCCAGTTGCTTGATGCTGAACTTGCCGCCGGTGGCCTCGGAGACGAACTTGCGGAAAATCTCGCCGGCGCCGAAGCGCAGGTCCAGCGCGGCCGGGAAGCCCGACGCCAGGCGCCAACTGATCGAGGGGGAATCCTGCGCCAGGGCGGGAGCGCTGACCGCCGCCCCCGCCGCCACGGCGCCCAGGCCGGCCTGCTTCAAGAATGAACGTCGTTGCATCTCTTTGCTCCTCTACAGCGATACCAGTTTGAGCAATACCCGCCGGATATTACACGGTGCCATCGCCGCTGACGGCTAGAGGAATTCCCGAGCGGTCAAGGATTGCAAAGAGTGGCCCGGCCAGGCCCCGCGCAGGCGGGCGCTGGCCGCGCTCGCACCCGGGATCAGGTGCCCGCGATCGCCATCTGCTCGATCAGGATCGAGCCGGTGGTCTTGGTGCCGCGCGAGATGGTGTCCGCGCCCACCGCGACGATCTGGCGGAACATGTCCGACAGGTTGCCGGCGATGGTGACTTCCTGCACCGCGTGCTGGATCTGGCCGTTCTCGACCCAATAGCCGAATGCGCCGCGCGAGTAGTCGCCGGTCACGTAGTTCACGCCCTGGCCGATCAGCTCGGTGACCAGGAAGCCCGTGCCCATCTTCTTGAGCATGGCTTCGAAGTCGTCGCCCCGGCGCGTCAGCGTGGAACTGAATACCAGGTTGTGCGAACCGCCCGCGTTGCCGGTGGTCTGCATGCCGAGCTTGCGCGCGGTGTAGGAGGACAGGAAGTAGCCTTCCAGCACGCCGGCCGACACCACGTTGCGCTTGCGGGTGCGCACGCCTTCGTCGTCAAACGGCGAGCTGCCCATGGCGCCGCGGATGTGCGGGTCTTCGGTCAGGTTGATGTGTTCCGGGAAGATCGGCTTGCCCAGGGCGTCGAGCAGGAAGCTGGCCTTGCGGTACAGCGCGCCGCCATTGGCGGCCTGCGTCAAGGCGCCGACCAGGCCGAGCGCCAGCGGCGCCTCGAACAGGACCGGGAACTTGCCGGTGCGGATGCGGCGCGCCGACAGGCGCGACAGCGTGCGCTCGGCGGCATAGCGGCCGACGGCCTCGGGCGTGGCCAGCTTGGCGGGGTCGCGCTCGGAGGTGTACCAGTAGTCGCGCTGCATGCCGTTGCCGCGCCCGGCGATGGGCGCCACCGACAGGCTGTGGCGCGAATACGGATAGCCGCCCAGGAAGCCACGGGTGTTGCCCATGACGAACTGGCCTTCGTAAGTGCCGACCGTGGCGCCGTCGGTATTGGTGATGCGGGCATCGACCTCGCGCGCGGCGCGCTCGGCGCGCAGGGCCAGTTCGGCGGCTTCCTCGGTGGAGACCGTCCAGGCGCGATGCAGGTCGAGGTCGGGGAATTCGGTGGCCAACTGGTCGGCGTCGGGCAGGCCGGCGGCCGGATCGGCGGCAGTGTGGCGGGCGATGTGCCAGGCGGCTTCGACCGTCTGGCGCAGCGCGGCTTCGGAAAAGTCGGAGGTCGAGGCGGAGCCGCGGCTCTGGCCGGCGTAGACCGTCAGGTCGAGCGAGCGGTCACGGGTCTGTTCGACGGTCTCGATGTCGTTCTTGCGCACCGACACCGACAGGCCCAGGCTTTCGGAGACTTCGGCCGCGGCATCCGAGGCGCCGATCTGTCGCGCGTAGGCCAGGGTTTGCTCGACGAGTTCGGAAAAACGCGCGTGATTGGCCGCCAGCGGCAAGGAGGAGGAGGATTTGACCATTGCTGTCCAATTTGCAGAGACGGTTATCATAGCCAAGTCTGTCATTGCGCAGTTTTCCATGAATTCCCACATCGAAGAAGAATCCTCCGACGGCTACGACGAGAACGGCTACGATCGTCCCAGCAAGTCCCAGGTCAAGCGTGAAATGCACGCCCTGCTGGACCTGGGCAAGCAACTGATCGAACTGTCCCCCGAACGCCTCAAGCAGTTGCCCCTGGCCGAACGCCTCTACGAAGCGATCCGCGAGGCGCAGCGCACCACCAGCCGCGAAGGCCGGCGCCGCCAGACCCACTTCGTGGGCAAGCTGATGCGCGACGCCCCCGCCGACGAGATCCGCGCCCAGCTCGATGTCTGGGAAAACGGCTCGCGCGAGGAAACCGCGGCCATGCACCGCCTGGAAACCCTGCGCGACCGGCTGCTCGACGACGACGACGCCCTGACCAAGCTGCTGAACGACAATCCGCAGGCGGATGTGCAGCAGCTACGCGCGGTGATCCGCGCCGCCCGCAAGGAGAAGGCAGCCAACGCCGTGCTGCTGCAAGGCCAGGAACCGCAGAAGAAGCACTATCGCGCCCTGTTCCAGGCCCTCAAGACCCTCACCCACTGATTGCGCCCGCCGTCCATGAACGCCCCCACCGACCTGCTCGATTGCATCGAGATCGAAACCGCCTCCAATCCCACGCACGCCGTGATCTGGCTGCACGGCCTGGGCGCCGACGGCAACGACTTCGCGCCCATCGTGCCGGAGCTGGACCTGCCGGCCGGCCTGGGCGTGCGCTTCGTCTTCCCCAATGCGCCGGTGCAACGCGTCACCATCAACAATGGCATGGCGATGCGCTCCTGGTACGACATCCTGGTGATGGACCTGGTGCGGGTGGAAGACGCCAAGGGCATCCGCGCCTCGGAAGCCGCGATCCACAAGCTGATCGCGCGCGAGAACGCGCGCGGCGTCCCGACCTCGAACATCGTGCTGGCGGGCTTCTCGCAGGGCTGCGCCATGACGCTGCACACGGGCCTGCGGCTGCAGGACAAGCTGGCCGGCATGATGGGCCTGTCGGGCTACCTGCCGCTGCTGGACAGCGCCGAGGCCGAGCGCGCCCCGGCCAACCAGCGCACCCCGATCTTCCTGGCCCACGGCCTGTATGACCCGGTGGTATCGCTGCCGCGCGCGGAGGCCTCGCGGGCCGAGCTGGAACGCCTGGGCTACGACGTGCGCTGGCACACCTACCCCATGCCGCACTCGGTCTGCGCCGAGGAAGTGGCGGACATCTCGCGCTTTCTGAACCAGGTGCTGGTGTAACGCGGGCGGCGCGCGGCGCCGCCTTCCCCCGGGGCCCGGATTCGCCGGGCCGTTCGCACGGGGATTCCCTGCTTTGTATACCAAGTGGTATTCCAGCCTCGAATTTTCCGGGGCGCGACTTCGCTCGTCCATAGAGAAAAACGCCAATACCAAAACGCTTGTCGCTCGCGATTGTTGAATATAGTATTCAATCCAAGCCGTATTGGCCCGATCGCAATCGCCTCGGGCTTCCCTGTTGTTGCAGTCGATCCATCCCATTGGCCGTGCCGCGCCGGGTTTCGGCGAGGCATATAGACGCAGGAGAAAGTCCCGTGAAGCCCTTGCCATTGCCTCGCCTGGCGGCGGCGCTGCTTGCCGCCGTCCTCGCCCCTTTCGCCAGCCACGGCGAAGCCCTCAATCCCCCGGTAAAGGTACGCTACGAAGAGGTGGTTCGCTCCATCCTCTACGTGCCCAAGTACGTCGCCCTGTCGCAGGGCTATTTCAAGGACGCCGGGCTGGACGTGTCCATGAAGACCTCGCAGGGCACCGACAAGGGCATGACCGCCCTGCTCTCGGGCAGCGCCGACATCGTGCTGATCGGCCCCGAAGCCTCGATCTACGTGCAGAACAGCGAATCGCCGGTCAAGCCGAAGATCTTCGCCGGCCTGACCGCCACCGACGGCTTCTTCCTGCTGGCGCGCAAGCCGGTCGAGAAATTCGACTGGAGCATGCTCAAGGGCAAGGAGGTGATCGGCTTCCGGCCCGGGTCGAACCCCATCGTGTTCCTGGAGACCGCGCTGCGCAAGCACGGCCTGGACCCGCAGAAGGACGTCAAGCTGCTCAACAACATCGGCATCCCGGCGCGCGCCGGCGCCTGGATGGCGGGCCAGGGCGAATACGGCATCTTCCTGGAGCCCGAGGCCGGCGAACTGGTGCGCAACGGCAAGGGCTACATCGTGGCCTCGGTCGGCCATGAGGTCGGCCAGGTGGACTACACGGTCTTCACCGCCACCGACAAGTACATCCGCGACAACCCCAAGGTGATCCAGGCCTGGACCAATGTGGTGGCGCGCGCCGAGAAATACGTCAAGGACACGCCGGCGGCCACGCTGGCGCCGCAGATCATGACCTACTTCCCCGGCATGGACGCGGCCGCGGTGACCGACGCGATCGAGCGCTACAAGCAGTACCAGATCTGGAAGACCACGCCGCTGGTGACGGCCGAGGCCATGAACCGGCTGCAGGACATGCTGGTCGCCAGCGCGGTAATGAAGGACGGCGCCCGGGTCAAATACGAGGATGTGGTGGTGGCGGACTTCGCCAGGAAGGTGCCGTGATGAGCGCCGTCGTCCACAACCTCAAGCCGGACCCGGCCACCGCCAAGATCGAACTGCGCGATGTCTGCCTGAGCTACTTCACGCCGGAAGGCGAGACCGAAGCGCTGTCGCAGGTGTCGTTCGCGCTGGCGCCCGGCGAATTCGTCAGCCTGATCGGCCAGAGCGGCTGTGGCAAGAGCACGCTGCTGTCGCTGATCGCCGGCCTGCACGCGCCGACCTCGGGCACCGTGATGATCGACGGCCAGGCGGTCACCGAACCCAATCCGCGCATCGGCTACATGCTGCAGCAGGACTACCTTTTCGAGTGGCGCACCATTCTCGACAACGTCATGCTGGGCGCCGAGATCCAGGGCCGGCGCGATGCGCGCAGCGAAGCGCGGGCCGTGCACCTGCTGGAAAAGTGCGGGCTGGGCGCGTTCCTGTCGCATACGCCGCGCCAGTTGTCGGGCGGCATGCGCCAGCGCGCGGCGCTGGCGCGCACGCTGGTGACCGAGCCCGACGTCATCCTGCTGGATGAGCCGTTCTCGGCGCTCGATTCGCAGACCCGGCTGGCGATCTCCGACGAGGTCGTCGACATCCTGCGGCGCGAGGGCAAGACGGTGGTGCTGGTGACCCACGACATCGGCGAGGCCATCGCCATGACCGACCGCGTCATCGTGCTGTCGCGCCGCCCCGGCCGGCTCAAGAGCCAGTACCGCATCCATTATGGCGACGGCGCGCGGCCGACGCCGTTCCAGGCCCGCTCGCGGCCGGAATTCAATGCCTACTTCAAGCAGCTCTGGGACGAGCTGGACGTCCATGTGGAGGGTTGAGCCGTGAACGCCCCGATCGCCAACACCGTGCCGCTGCGCGCCGTGCCCGCGCCCAGCCAGAAGTACCTGGACTACCTGCGGCGCGACCGCGCCCGCCGCCGCAACATCCGCATCGCCCAGGCGCTGCTGCTGGTGGTGTTCCTGTGCGCCTGGGAGATCCTGCCGCGCATGCACATCCTCAACCCGCTGCTGACCAGCTATCCGAGCGCGCTGTGGCCGACCTTCCTGGAGCTGTGGCGCCAGGGCAACCTGGCGCACCACATCGCCACCACGCTGTCGGCCACGCTGGTGGGCTTCACGCTCAGCATGGTGATCGGCATCATCGTGGCCGCCGCGCTGTGGTGGTCGGACTTCCTGTACAAGGTGCTCGATCCGTTCCTGGTGGTGGCCAACGCCATGCCCAAGATCGCCTTCGTGCCGATCTTCTACCTGTGGCTGGGGTCGGACTACGCGGTCTACGGCATGGCCGTGGCGATCGCGGTGTTCGTGACCATCATGGTGGTGTATGCGGGCTTTCGCGCCATCGACCTGAACAAGGTCAAGCTGGCCCGCACCTTCGGCGCCAGCCGCTGGCAGGTGCTGACCAAGGTGGTGCTGCCCGGCAGCGTGCCGACCCTGATCGCCGCGGTGAAGATGAACATCGGCCTGGCGCTGGTGGGCGTCATCGTCGGCGAATTCCAGTCGGCCGACTCGGGCCTGGGCTTTCTCATCATGAACGGCAGCCAGGTCTTCAAGCTGAACATCGTCATGACCGCCATCGCCATGCTGGCGCTGATCTCCAGCGTCATGTACCTGGTGGTGTACCGCATCGAAGCCGCCGTGGCGCGGCGCTACGGATAAGGAGCCGCCATGCAGATTCCGCAATGGGTGCAGGACCGCGTCATCGCCCGCCAGGGCTGCCTGCATCCCTACGACAGCCTGCCCGGCGCCCGCACCGCGGTGGTGGTGATCGACATGCAGCAGTACTTCACGCTGCCCGGGTACCTGGGCGAATGCGCCGCGGCGCGCGACATCATCGCGCCGGTCAACCGCCTGTGCGAAGCGGTGCGCGCGGCCGGCGGCACGGTGGTCTGGGTGCAGACCGCGTCCGACAACGCCGACGCCTTCTGGTCGCACCACCATGGCGTGATGTTGACGCCCGAGCGCAGCGCCCTGCGCCTGGAAACCCTGCGCCGCGATGCGCCGGGTTTCGCGCTGCATCCGGACCTGCGGCCGGCCGACAGCGACCTGCGCGTGACCAAGCGCTTCTACAGCGCCATGGCCACGGGCTCGTCGGAACTGGAGCCGCTGCTGCGCGGACGCGGCGTGGACACGCTGCTGATCGCCGGCACGGTCACCAACGTCTGTTGCGAATCGACGGCGCGCGACGCCATGATGCGCGACTTCCGCACCATCATGGTGGACGACGCGCTGGCCGCGGTGACGCCGGCCGAACACGAAAACGCCCTGCATGGCTGGCTGCTGTTCTTCGGCGACGTGCTGTCGGTGGATGAAGTGGCGACGCGGCTGCGGCCGGCGCAGGCCGCGCGCAAGACGGCCTGAAGCCGGCATGGCCGCGGCCGGGCGCGGGCACGCGCCGGCCGCGGCGCTCAGCGCAGGTTGAGCCAGACCCGCCGCATGGTCGGGTCTTCCGGATCCGGATCGTTGGTGAAGCCCAGGCTGGTCATCAGCGCCAGCATCGGCCGGTTGGTCGACAGCACCAGGCCGTCGATGTATTCCAGCCCCTGCTCGCGCGCCGCGTCGATCAGCGCGGTCATCAACTGGCGGCCCAGGCCGCGCCGCTGCCAGTCGTCGCCGATCACCAGCGCGTATTCCGCGCCGCGCCCGTCGGGGTTGCGCAGGTAGTGCGCAAACCCCACCAGCACTTCGTGCGGATGGCCGCGGTTGGCCGGGTTGGGCACCTGGGTGGCGGCCACCAGCGCCAGCTCGCGGTGGTAGTCCACCTGGGTGTAGCGCGACACCATGCGCGGGGTCAGCTCGCGCATCATCGACACGAAACGCATGTAGCGCGAGCGTTCCGACAGGCCGCGGATGAAATCCTGCAGCGGCTGGCCGTCCTCGGGGCGGATGGGCCGCAGCACCCACGGGATGCCATCGGCGAAACGGCGCACCTGCACCAGGCGCGCCGGGTACGGGTGAATCGCCATGTGCGGATAGCCGGCGGTCTGCGGCGTCTCGCAACCCGGCTTCTCGGCCAGCGTCATGCGCAGGCCTCCCGCGCGCAGATGGGTCTCGCCGGCATACAGCGGATCGATGTCGAGCGTTTCGATGTCCGGCAGCTCCGACACCATCTCCGAGACCAGCACCAGCGCCTGCTGCAAGGCCTCGGCGGCCAGGTGGCCGACGCGCGGCGCCAGCACCCGGCGCCACAGCCGGCTGCGCTCGATCATCTGGCGCGCCAGGAAGCCGTTGAGCGGCGGCAGGTCGATGCCGCGATCCGATTGCGACAGCACCGCGTCCGGGCCGCCGGCGCCGAAGCGGATGACCGGCCCGAACTGTGGATCGCGCCGCACCCGGATGGCCATGGGGCGGGATTCGGGCTCGGCCGCCGCCACGTCCAGCGGCATGTCGCGCAGCGGCACGTAGAACAGGGACAGCAGCGCGCGGACCTCGGACGTATTCAACTCGCGCCGGCAATCGGCCCGCACCCGCGCCAGGATTTCGCGCGCGGCGGCCAGGTCGGGCACGTGGGTGGCCGGCTCGGGCGGCTGGGTCTGCAGCAGCAACTGCTGGTTGTAATGATGCGTGGCCAGCACGCCGAAGGCGTCGGCGGCGGACTCGGGCGTACGGAACGCCGAGGTGCCGGCGTCGTCCAGCATGCGCCGCAACGGCCGCATGCCGGCGTCGCCCATGAAGCAGGTGACCACCGGTTTCTTGGCCTTGGGCGCGATCTGCGCCAGCTCGCGCGCCACCGCCGGCATGTCGGCCAGCGCGTCGGGCGCCAACAGCACCAGCACGCCGTCCACGCCCGCGTCATCCAGCACCACGTCGAGGATGGCGCGGATGCGTTCCGGCGTCAGCGGCACGTAGGTGATGACGGGATTGGCGCTGGCCGCGTCCGGCTCCAGCATCGCCGCCAGCGCGCGCTGCGTGGCCGGCGCCAGGTCGGCCCGCAGCACCGCGGCGTCGGGGCCGATCAGGTCCATGGCCAGTTGGGGAGGCCCGCTGCCGTTGGAGATCAGCGCCACGCGCCGGCCCTTGGGACGGCGCGTGTAGCCCAGCACCTTGACCGCCGAGAACAGTTGCACGAAGTAGCGCACCCGCACCGCGCCGGCGCGCCGCAGGGCGGCGTCGAAGATGGCGTCGGCGCTGTCGGTGTCGGCGCGGCCGGCCTTGAGCACGATGACCGGCTTGACGCTGGCCGCGGCCCGCAGCGTGCTCATGAATTCGCGCGCCGGGCCCACGTCTTCCAGGTACAGCACGATGCTGTCGGTGCGAGGATCGCTGGCCAGGTAGTCCAGCACCTTGGACAGGCCCACCACCGCCTCGTCGCCCAGCGACACGGCGGTGGAAAAACCGATATGCACGTCCTCGGCCCAGTCCATGACGGCGGCCATGATGGAGCGCGACTGCGCCAGCAGCGCCACGCGGCCGGCGCGCGCCAGCACCGGATGCTGGCTCAGGTTCAGGCCGGCATGCGGGCGCTGCGCGCCGAACGAGCGCGGCCCCAGCAGTTCACAGCGGTTTTCCTCGGCCCAGGCGCGGCACAGCGCCAGCGTGCCGCGCGGATACGGGTCGGGCAGCTCGTGCGGCAACAGGATGACCGAGCGTGGGGCCAGCGGGGACAGCCGGCGCAGGGTCTCGGGCAGCACGGCGGGCGAAACGCAAACCAGGGCCAGATCGGGCCGCTCGCCAGCGGCCAGCCCCTGAAGCGTCTCCGGCAGGTCGGGCGCGGCGCCGGGGTCGCAGGCCACCACCGTGGTTTTCGCCTTGAGCCCGGGCGACAGGGAAGCCGCCGCCGGCAGCGGCCGATCGGCGACGATCACCAGCGAACCGGGTTCGAACATCGGGGCAAGAGCGTGTCGCAGCATGGCGGGAACAGGCACTAATCTAAAATAGCGTCCATCGTAACAAGACAACCCCCACGTCCGCTTGATCCAGGCCCGGTCCGCCGCCGCTTCGTGGCGCCGCAGCCGCTATCATTGCCACCTATGACCTCCAACGCCTCCTCCCCCATCCGCACCCGCTTCGCGCCTTCGCCCACCGGCTTCCTGCACCTGGGCGGCGCCCGCACCGCGCTGTTCTCCTGGGCCTTCGCGCGCCACCACAAGGGCACCTTCGTGCTGCGCATCGAAGACACGGACGTCGAACGCTCCACGCCGGAAGCGGTGCAGGCCATCCTGGACAGCATGGACTGGCTCGGCATGCAGCCGGACGAAGGCCCGTTCTACCAGATGCAGCGCATGGACCGCTACCGTGAAGTGGTCGCGCAGATGCTGGCCGCCGGCACCGCCTACCACTGCTACAGCTCGCCCGAGGAAGTCGAGGCCATGCGCGAGGCCGCCCGCGCCCGCGGCGACAAGCCGCGCTACGACGGCACCTGGCGCCCCGAGCCCGGCAAGACCCTGCCGCCGGTGCCCGAAGGCCGCAAGCCGGTGGTGCGCTTCAAGAACCCCCAGGACGGCGCCACCGCCTGGAACGACATGGTCAAGGGCCCCATCAGCTTCGACAACACCGAGCTGGACGACCTGATCATCGCGCGCCCGGATGGCACCCCCACCTACAACTTCTGCGTGGTCGTGGACGACTGGGACATGGGCATCACCCACGTGCTGCGCGGCGATGACCACGTCAACAACACTCCGCGCCAGATCAACATCCTGCGCGCGCTGGGCGCCACCCTGCCCGAATACGGCCACGTGCCCATGATCCTCGGCCCGGACGGCGAAAAGCTGTCCAAGCGCCACGGCGCGGTCAACGTCATGGAGTACGACAACGAGGGCTACCTGCCCGAGGCCATGATCAACTACCTGGCGCGCCTGGGCTGGAGCCACGGCGACGACGAACTCTTCAGCCGCGACCAACTGGTGGAATGGTTCGACACCCGCCACCTGTCCAAGTCGGCCTCGCAGTGGGACCCGAAGAAGCTGAACTGGGTCAACGCCCACTACATCAAGCAGATGGACAACGCCGAACTGGCCGAACGCGTGGCGCCGCGCGTCGCCCATCGCGGCGGCTATCCGGAAAAGATCGACCTGCCGGGCGTGATGGGCCTGCTCAAGGACCGCGCCGAGACCCTGGAACAACTGGCCGACGGCGCCATGCTGTTCTGCGGCGAGTTCAAGCCGGCCTCGCCGGAACTGGTCGAGCAGCACCTGACCGCCGCCGCGCGCGAGGCGCTGGCCGATTTCGCCCAGCGCGCCCAGGGCGCCGACTGGACCCGCGAGGCCATCTCGGCGCTGATCAAGGCCGTGCTGGCCGAGCGCGGCCTGAAGATGCCGCAACTGGCGATCCCGCTGCGCGTGGCCGTCACCGGCCAGACCCAGACGCCCGCGGTGGACGCGGTGCTGGCCCTGCTGGGCAAGGACACCGTGCTCAAGCGCCTGGCCGCCATCTGATCGGACTTCCCTCCGCGAAAAAGCCCCGCCGGCCTGGCCGTTCGGGGCTTTTTTTCGCCTCATGGGCCGGTTGCCGTCCCGGCGCCGCACGGCTGCGGGCATCCTAGACGGCCTGGGGTCGCGCCTTCAAGGCCCAAGAGAAGAATGCGCCCAGCAGCGGCAGCAGCACGGCCGAACCGCCGAACAGCACCGCCGCGCCGGCCTCGTCCACCACCGAGCCGGCGAGCGCCACGCCCGCCGCCTGGCCCATGAACAGGCAGGAGGCGAACCAGGCCACCGCCGTGCCGCGCGCCGACGGCACCATCTGGGTGGCGTTGGTCTGCAAGGTCGCGTGCAGCAGGTAGTAGCCGAAGCCCGCCAGCACGCTGGCCAGCAGGCTCCACAACCACACCGGCCCCAGCAGGTACGACAGGAAGGCCGCGCCCAGCACCAGCCCGCCCGCCACCGCCAGGCCGCGTTCGCCCAGGCGCTTGAGGATGCGGCCCGCCACCACCGTATAGAGCAGCCCGCCCACCGCGTACACCGCCACCAGCGCGCCGGCCGCCGTCAGCGAGATGTCGAAGCGCTCATGCAGGTAGGACGGCGCGAACGCCAGGGCGCCGAACACCAGCAGGCCCTCGATGAACACCGTGGCCAGCACCACGCGCGCCCATGGCGTGCCCAGCACCAGCCGCGCCTGTGCCACGAACCCCTGGCGCGGCGCGTTCGGATCGACCACGCCCAGTCCCAGCGCGCGCTGGCGCCGCACTTCCCGATGCAGCAGCGTGCCCACCACCAGGTAGCCGCCCACCAGCGCCGCGAAGGCCCAGCGCCAACCGAGGGTATCGGCGAACAGGCCGCCGGCCAACTGCCCGGCCGCCATGCCCAGGATGGTGCCGGTCAGAAAGCGCGCCAGCGTCGCCTGGCGACGCTCATAGGGAACGGTGTCGCCGATCCAGGCCATCGACAGCGGCACGATGCCGGCGCCCGCCGCCCCCGACAGGGCGCGGCAGAACACCAGCACGTCCAGCGTCTCGGCCAGGAAAGCGCCGGCGCTGCCCAGTGCGCAGGCGAACGTCGCCACGCTGACGACGCGGTATTTGCCGTAGCGGTCGCCGACCGGTCCGAAGAACATCTGCAGCACGCCGTAGGCCACCGCGAAGGCGGTGACGGCGCGCGCGGCCTGGCCCGTGCTGGCGCCGAACTCGGCCGCCAGTTGGGGCAGCATGGGATCACAGATACGGAAGGCGCTGGCGCTGACGAAGGCGGCCAGTGCAAGCAGCGCGATGGCGCGCGCTTCGGATGACAGGGCGGGCATGGAGGGCCGGCGGCGCAATGGAGGACGAAGTCCGCACCTTACCGCAGCCGCGCCCGCTTGGCGACGCCGGCGCCCGGATTCCGTCCGCGCGACGGAACGCGGAATCGCCGGCCACCCCAGGGATCAATACGGCAGGCGATAGCCCTGCGGCATGCGGCGCGCGGTCACGATCTGGCCGCCGCTCTTGAGCTCGCGCAGCGTCAGCTTGGCCTGCTCGACCTTCTCGACACGGTAGCGGTTGATGTAAATCGGATCGGCGGCGTCGACGATCTCGCCGTTCGATTGCGTGGTCTGCATCGTGTAGACGCCGTCCACCACGCTCCAGCAACCGGTCTCGCGCAGCGCCGGACGCGTCTTGCGGCCGATCTTCAACTGGGTTTCATAGGCCATGCGGCCATCGGCATACAGCACCGTCAGGGCCTGGAAATCGCCGCTGACGCCTTTCGGCTTGGAATTCGAATACCAGGTGCCGACCATGGGATCGCCGCTCTTGGCGGGCACGCATGCCACCGGCTTGGGCGCCGCTTCCGGCTGGGCCTCGGTAATGGAGGCGGGTTTCCTGGCGGCGCAGCCGGCCAGGATCAGGAGGGCGCAGGCCACGCCCGCCGAACGCAAATACACACTGCTCATGAATTCCTCAACACGTCTGTCGACGCGCCGCGCCGCTCAAACCGGCACGCCCCTCGCGCAGCAAACATCACGCACTCTAAAGATGCGCAGGTGAAGAATCAACGACGATCGGCGGCGTGTGCAATTGCGCAACAGTCCTTGCCGGAAACCCCGTGTTTTAAGGGCTCAACGCGCAAAAATGCGTTGGTTTCAAGCGACACTGCGGGCGCCGCGCGCGGCCTTGGCGCGCAGCATTTCCTCCATGCGCGCCGCGGCCGGCGACAGGCTGCGGCCGGCCAACCGCGTGATGCCCAGTTCGCGCTCGATGCGCGGCCGCGCCAGCGGCACGAAAACCAGACCGGGAGAATCCGGCGGCACCCCCAGCCGCGCCAGCACCGTCACGCCCACGCCGCGCTCCAGCATCGCCAGCAGCGACATCATGTTGGACACGAACACCTGACGCTCCATCATGAAGGCGGCCTGCGGATAGTCCGCCAATTGCCGGTGCGCCACCGTGCCCACCAGCGGCAGCCCCGCGATCTCGCGCCAGGTCACGGACTTGCGCCCCGCCAGGGGATGGCCGCGATGGCAGACCAGTCCGAAGGCATCGCGCAGCAGCGGCTCGAACGCCAGCCGCCGGTCGCGCAGCACCGGGCTGCACACCCCCAGCTCGACCTCGCCCGCCAGCACCATGCGCTCAACGCCTTCGGAGTTGTCGTCGAACAGGCGCAGCGCCACCGCCGGGTAGCGCTCGCGGTAGGTCGCCACCAGTTCGGGCAGCCAATGGGTCGCAACCGTCGCCACCGAGGCCATGGTCAGGGTGCCGGCCTCGTTGCTGGCCAGCCCCGCCAGCGTCCCGGCCACGCGGTCGTGGTGCTCGACCAGTTCGCGCGCCAGCGGCAGGCAGTCCTGGCCGAACCGAGTCAGCGCGTTGCCATTGCCGCGCTCGAACAGCGGCTGGCCCAGGCGCTGCTCCATTTCGCGGATCGACAGCGACAGCGCCGGCTGCGAGCGGAAGGCGCGCGCGGCGGCGGCGCGGAAGCTGCGCAATTCGGCCACCAGCAGGAAGTGGCGGTAGTGCGCAATGGAAAGTTCGGGCAAGGCGGGCATCGGGACACCTGATTTGATGAACTTATCAAATCATAGGAAAAATAAAGTTTTCTCATCATAGGGCGGCACTTAACATGGCCGCAATGACTACCGCGACTCTCTCCCCCGCCCGCGCCCAGGCCGTCGATCCGCTCGACTTCAGCCTCGCCGACCGGCTGCCCGCCCGCGCTGCCGGCCAGGGCCGGCTGCTGACCGCCGCCGCGCCCAACGGCAGGCCCGGCCTGCTGCTCGTGCCCGGCGCCTATCACGGCGCCTGGTGCTACGCGCACTACCTGGACTATTTCGCCCGAGCCGGCCTGGCCTGCGCAGCCATCGACCTGCGCGGCCACGGCCCCTTGCCGCAGCCACCCGGCTTCGTCGACACGGGCATCGCCGACCTGGCCGCCGATGTCGTCAGCGCGCTCGACCTGCTGGACGCGCCCATCGTCGTGGTGGGCCACAGCATGGGCGCCCTGCCCGCGCTGCTGGCCGCCAGCCAGCGCGCCGTCGCCGGCGTGGTGCTGATGGCGCCCTCGCCGCCCGCCAACCTGCCCGGCGCGCTGGGCCTGCCGCCGGTGCCCGCCGACGCCGTGCGCGCCGCGCCCGCCGCCAGCGAGATCCGCGCCCGCTTCCTGGCCACCTCGCCGACGCGCGACGTCAGCGCCGTCACCCAACGCCTGAATCCCGAAAGCCCGCGCGTGCTCAACGACCGCTACCTGCTGCGCGTGCCCGTCGATCCCGCCGCCATTACCGCCCCCGGCCTGTGCCTGGAGGCCGGCCTGGATACCCACGACCGCCATCCGCCCGGCCAGGACCGCGCCATCGCGCGACTGTTCGGCTTTTCCCATGCCGTCCTCGCCGGACAGCCCCATTGCATGATGTACGGCGACGCATGGCAGGCCAGCGCGGACGCGATCCTCGGCTGGTATCGCCAACAGTTCGGCTGACCCGCGACGCCCCTGACGCCTGATACATCCTCAACCATCGACATCCGCCTACGACCGCCAGACAGATCCACCCGGCCCGCGTCCAGCGAGCCATGAAGCACACCGCAAGCCATAGAACATGACGGCGCCAGCGCCGCCCCAGGAGACAAGCATGACCCTCACCGCCTTCGCGCCCCGCGCCTTCCTGCGCCCTGCGCTCGCCGCCGCCAGCCTGCTGCTGGCCGCCACCACGCACGCCGCCGGCTGGCCCGAGAAACCCATCACGCTGATCGTGCCATCCGCCGCCGGCGGCGCCGCCGACCTCACCGCCCGCACCTTCGCCCAGTTCCTGGGCAAGCAGACCGGCCAGACCGTCATCGTCGAGGACCGCCCCGGCGCCGGCGGCATCGTCGGCACCAATGCCGCCAAGAACGCCGCCGGCGACGGCTACACCTTCCTCTTGTCCACCAACTCCACCCACGCCGCCAACCAGTTCCTCTACAAGCGCCTGCCCTACGACGCGCAAAAGGACTTCGTGCAGATCGGCATGCTCGGCACCTTCGGCACCGTCGGCATCGTCGCCCCCGACAGCCCCTATCGCACCGTGCCCGAGCTGGTCGACTACGCCAAGAAGCATCCCGGCGAAGTCTTCTTCGGCTACTACAGCTCGTCCTCGCAAGTGCCGTCCGAACTGTTCAAGCAACGCGCCGGCATCAACATCGGCGCCGCCGGCTACAAGAACATCACCCAGATCATCACCGACCTGCGCGGCAAGCAGATCGGCTTCGCCTTCGTCGATTACCTGACCGCCATGGGCCAGATCGACGGCAAGGGCCTCGCCCCCCTCGCCGTCACCGCCGCCCAGCGCCACCCCGCCTGGCCCGACGTCCCCACCATGTCGACCTACTTTCCCGACTTCGTCGTCGCCGGCTGGCTCGGCATCTCCGCCCCCGCCGGCACCCCGCCCGACATCGTCGCCAGGATGAACGCCGCCACCCAGGCCGCCGTCAACGATCCCGCCACCGCCGACAAACTCCGCGCCCTCGGCCTGACCCCCGAAGCCATGGACACCGCCCGCTTCGACACCTTCGTCAAGGAAGACACCGCCCGCTGGAAGGAGTGGATCAAGATCTCCGGCATCCAACCCCAGTAACCGCCCGCAGCAAATAAAGAAACGCCCTCTATATATAGAGGGCGTCGCAATATAGAGACCATCAAAAGATTGCGCCCATCGAATCAAGCGCGATGACGCAGGATTCACCAGCCCCTCCCATCACGATCGCGCCGCGCCATTGCCCCCCCGAGCAACGCCTCTCTCCAGCAGCGCGCAGCGTCCGCCGCCTCGACACAAGACACCCAAATGCCAAAAAGCGGCCGCCCGCGCGGCCGCTTTTTGGCGACCCCGCAAGACCCTCCCTCCCCCCAGATTGACGGCAAAAACGCCAAGCACACAACCCGCCCCAAAGCCCGGCCGTTAAGTCTCATCAAAAGCGGGAGCCGGGGCAGGCGGGGGATGGCGGGGCGTGTAGATGCGCCCGGCGGAAACCGTAGATACCGTCTTGGCCGTCAAGTAGAAAAAGCGTAGTCAGGTCTGTAAGGCTGCCGCGTCTTGAGCACACCGAAGCACAGATGTACCACCTTGCGCATGCAAGCACCCAGCGCCGACATCTTGGTCTTGCCCGCCGCCAGCAGCCGTTGATATAACGCCCGCACATGGGGGTTGTGTTTGGAAGCAACAACGCCGGCCATATACACCTTGGCCCGTACATCAGCGGGACCTGCCTTGGACATGCGGCTGCGCCCGCGTAGCGACGTGCCCGACTGTCTCCGCACCGGCACCAGGCCTAGATATGCCGCCAGATCCTCGGCGCACTTGAACTGGTGCATGCGCATCACTCGCAGCATGGTTCTGGCCACCTTCGGGCCGACCCCGGGGATGGAGGACAACAGCTTGGTGTCGTCCTTCAGGTCAGGGTGCCGGTCGATGTGGTCATCGATGGCCTTCTCCAGGCGAGCGATCTCCTTGTCATAGAAGCTCAGGGTGTCACTGATCGAACGCTCCACCAGCTCCGAGGCCGAACTGGCCTCGATCTTCTCTTGGCGGTTCATCGTGCGCAGCCGATCCTTGGACAGCGCGTCCAGCTGGGTAATCAAGGCGCGTAGCTCGCGCACATGTGCCGGCGGGGGCTGCCAAGCACCAGGCCTCATCGCCACGCCATAACGAGCCAACACCAGGCTATCGAGTGCATCTGTCTTGGAGCGCATCGCCATTGCCCGACTGAAGTCGTGCACGCTGGCCGGGTTGGCGATCGACACCGCGATGCCGCCGTCATGCAGCGTCGTGGCGGCCTGCTCGTGATACGGGCCCGTGGCTTCCAGCACGGCATGGGCCTGGTCGGCTCCCACCCCGTGCTTGGCGCACCATCGAACCAGTTCGTGCACTCCGTCCCGACTATTAGGCACAACCTTGCTCTTGCGCTTGTCGTTCTCTGGATCCAGCAACAACGTGCAGTCCAGCTTCAGCTTGGAGACATCAATACCCAGATAGATCATCGTTCATACCCCCTCATACAAGAAAGTATGCCAACTGCGCCCACTTACCTTGTGCATGCAGGGTCAATCAGCCCTAGGCTACCGTCCAGTGTCCGCGATGGCGTCAGAGGTGAGAGACAGGGGTTTGGTCTACGGAACAGGGTTAAGTCCCTCGGGAGCCAAAGAAACTCACCTGCCTCTCATGGAATGGTAGCTAACCATCCCAGGGATCAAGATACAAGGGAGCCGAAGGCGGACGAGGTTGAGCCCGGGGCAGTCCGGAGCGAACGCTCCGGACCGCAATCGTAGCCCCGCCATCCCCCGCCTGCCCCGGCTCCCGCGACTAAAGAACCCAACCCGCCACAAGAGCCCACATAGAAGCCCCCCCTACAAAGGCAACTTCAACTCATGCTTGATCTCCCGCAACGCCACAATCGTCCGCGTCTGCCGAATCCCAGGCATATTGAACAAGAACCGATGCAAGAACCGGTCATAAGCCTCCGGACTCTCCACAAGAATCTTGAGCAGAAAATCCGAATCCCCCGTCACCGCATAGCACTCGAGAATCTCCGGCGCATCCCGCACCGACCGCTCGAAGTTCTCCACCGTGTTCGCCGAATGCCGCTCCAGGCTGATCTGCGCGAACATACAGCCCAGCCCCACCTTGCTGCGATCCACCTGCGCGCTGTAGCCCTGGATCACGCCGCTGGCCTCCAGCGCCTTCACCCGCCGCCACACCGGCGCCGCCGATAGCCCCACCTTGTCCGAAAGCTGCTGCGCCGAGGCCCGGCCATCCTCCTGCAAGGCCTTGAGGATGCCGATATCGGTCTTGTCCATCGTTTTGTCTCCTGTTTGGGTCGAAATTCCGCGAACACGAAATATTCATTGCGAATTATAGGGATAGCACGATCCGAAAACGCAATAAACCCGATGCCTCGCGAACCTATCATGGTGCCGACTACAGGAGCATTCATGATGGACGGCACCCCCGCCCCCGAGCCCACGCTGGACCTCGACTACCAGCTCGCCGACAACCTCACCCGCGAGACCGGCCGCATCTTCCTGACCGGCACCCAGGCCCTGGTGCGCATCATGCTGACGCAGCGCCGCATCGACCGCGAGCGCGGCCTGAACACCGCCGGCTTCGTCTCCGGCTATCGCGGCTCGCCCCTGGGCGGCGTCGACATGGCGATGTGGAAGGCGCAGAAGGCGCTGGACGCCAACCAGATCTCGTTCCTGCCCGGCATCAACGAAGACATGGCCGCCACCGCCGTCATGGGCACCCAGCAGGCCGGCATGCGCGCCGACCGCAACGTCGATGGCGTCTTCGCCATGTGGTACGGCAAGGGCCCCGGCGTGGACCGCGCCGGCGACGCCCTGCACCACGGCAATGCCGCCGGCGCCTCGCGCCATGGCGGCGTGCTGGTGGTGGTGGGCGACGACCACACCGCCGTCTCCTCCTCGATCCCGCACGCCAGCGAAGCCTCGCTGATCGGCTGGCAGATGCCCATCGTGCACCCGGCCTCGATCGACGAATACGAGACCTTCGCGCTGTGGGGCTGGGCCCTGTCGCGCCACTCCGGCGCCTGGGTCGCCTTCAAGGCCGTGTCCGAGACCATCGAAAGCGGTCACTCGTTCACCCCCGCGCCGGTGCGCCACTACGACATGCCGGCCGATCCCGACCTGCCGCCGGAAGCGCTGGAATACTCCGCCCGCGACTTCCTGTCGCTGGCGGTCGAAACCCGCATGAACCTGCGCATGAAGGCGGTCGCCGCCTTCGCCCGCCGCCACAGCATCGACCGCCTCACCTGTCCGGCGCCCAAGGCCACCGTCGGCATCGTCACCGTCGGCAAGGCCCACCTGGACGCCATGGAAGCGCTGACGCGCCTGGGCGTGGACACCGTCACCGCCAACGCGCCGGTGCGCATCTACAAGCCGGGCCTGACCTGGCCGCTGGACGCCGAACGCATGCTCGAGTTCGCGCGCGGCCTCTCGCACATCCTCGTGATCGAGGAAAAAGGCGCCGTGGTCGAGACCCAGCTCAAGGACCTGCTGTTCAACCTGCCCGAGCGCGCCACCGTGGTCGGCAAGAAGGGTTTCGACGGCGAGACGCTGGTGCCGTCCGCCGGCCAGTTGCGCCCGTCGCTGCTGGCGCGGCCGCTGGCCCAATGGCTGTCGCGCAGCGCCGGCCTGCAGCCCGGCGTCGACCTGGCCACCTTCGACTGCCAGGACATGCTGTCCAACGACGCCGACGGCATGCGCCGCCGCCCCTATTTCTGTTCCGGCTGTCCGCACAGCACCTCGACCAAGGTGCCGGAAGGCAGCCAGGCGCTGTCGGGCGTGGGCTGCCACTACATGGCCGCCTGGATGGACCGCGACACCGGCGGCCTGACCCAGATGGGCGGCGAAGGGGTCGACTGGATCGGCCTGTCGCGCTACACCAGGATGCCGCATATCTTCCAGAACATGGGGGAAGGCACCTACTACCACTCCGGCTACCTGGCGATCCGCCAGGCCGTGGCCGCCAAGGCCAACATCACCTACAAGATCCTGTTCAACGACGCCGTCGCCATGACCGGCGGCCAGCCGGTGGATGGCCCGATCTCGGTGCCGCAGATCTGCCAGCAACTGCGCGGCGAGAACGTCGCCCGCATCGTCGTCACCAGCGATGAGCCCGAGAAATACCGGGGCGTGGACCTGGGCGCCGGCATCAAGGTGCATCACCGCCGCGAGCTCGACGCCCTGCAGCGCGAGCTGCGCGAGATTCCCGGCGTCACCGTGCTGATCCACGACCAGACCTGTGCCGCCGAAAAGCGCCGCCGCAGGAAGAAGAACCAGTTCCCCGATCCGGCCCGCCGCATGCTGATCAACAGCGCCGTGTGCGAAGGCTGCGGCGACTGCGGCGTGAAATCGAACTGCCTGTCGGTGGTGCCGCTGGAAACGCCCTACGGCCGCAAGCGCGCCATCGACCAGTCAAGCTGCAACAAGGACTACTCCTGCGCCGAAGGCTTCTGCCCCAGCTTCGTCTCGGTCATGGGCGGCAAGCCCAGAAAGAGCGCCGCGCCCAAGGCCGACCAGGAGCGCCTGCAACGCCTGATCCAGCAACTGCCGCTGCCGCAACCGCCGGCGCTGGAGCGTCCCTACCGCCTGCTGGTGGCGGGCATGGGCGGCACCGGCGTCATCACCATCGGCGCCATCGTCTCGATGGCCGCGCACCTGGAAGGCCTGTCGGCCGCGGTGCTGGACCTGACCGGCCTGGCGCAGAAGGGCGGCACGGTCGTCAGCCACATCCGCCTGGCGCCCGCGGGCGCGGCCGCCGGCCCGGTGCGCCTGGACTGGCAGCAGGCCGACGCCGCCATCCTGTGCGATCCGGTCGCCGCCGTGGCGCCCGACTCGCTCGGCGCGCTGCGCCGCGGCCACACCCAGGTCACCGTCAACACCTATGTCGCGCCGGTGTCCGATTTCACCCGCAACCCGGACGCCGCCCTGCGGCCGGAAGCGCTGCTGGCCAAGATCCGCCACGCGGCGGGCGAGGACCACACCGCCGCCATCGACGCGCACGAGGCCGCGCTGGCCCTGTTCGGCGACAGCATCCTGTCGAACATGTTCATGCTGGGCTACGCCTGGCAGCGCGGCGGCGTGCCGCTGTCGCAGGCCGCCATCAATCGCGCCATCGAACTGAACGGCGTCGCCGTGGCCGCCAACCGCGCGGCGTTCGACAGCGGCCGCCTGGCCGCGCACCAGCCCGACGCGCTGGACGGCGCGCTGCGCCCGCGCGCCCAGGTGGTGCAACTGCATGTGCCGGAAACGTTCGAGCGCGCCGTGGCGCGCCGCGTCGAGGACCTGACCGCTTACCAGGACGCCGCCTACGCGCAGGCCTATCGCGACGTGGTCGAACGCGTCGCCGCGCGCGAACGCGAGCTGGCGCCCGACGCCAGGACGCCGCGCCTGGCCATGGCGGTGGCGCGCGGCCTGTTCAAGCTGATGGCCTACAAGGACGAATACGAAGTCGCCCGCCTCTATACCGGCGAAGCCTTCCAGGCCCAGCTCAAGGGCCAGTTCGAAGGCGACTACAGCCTGCGCTTCCACATGGCGCCGCCGATCTTCGCGCGCAAGGACCCGCGCACCGGCGTGCCGCGCAAGCTGACGCTCGGCCCGCGCACCATGACCGCGCTCAAGCTGCTGACCCGCTTCAAGCGCCTGCGCGGCACCTGGTTCGATCCGTTCGGCCACACGGCCGAGCGCAAGATGGAGCGGGCCCTGGTGGTCGAATACCGCCAGACCATAGACCAGTTGCTCGCAGGGTTGAATCGCGACAACCTGGCGCGAGCGGCTACAATCGCCGCCCTTGCAGAAACCATCCGCGGCTTCGGCCACGTGAAGGCTGCGAACGTCGAGAAGTACAGGACGGAGCTGGCCCGCTTGATGCAAAGCTATACGGCGCCTGCCCCGCGCGATGTACCCCTGCGGAAAACCGCATAAACACTCGCGCTGAGCGGCATTCTCCTGGGCGCGCCTTGCTAGGCGCGCCCAGTGCATTTAGTAACAATGTTTTGGGAACCTGATCCTATCTTCTTCTTGTAGCTGTCGTACTCGATCACTAGAATTAGTGTCCAACGAGGGGTGCTACACTATATGTTGTGGTCGCCTAACCGCTGATACTCGTCGGCCACGCCATGCGGATTCGTCCGTCCAAGCGTTGCGCCCCCCTCAATAAGATCCAAATTTCGTACCTGACATGACGTCGTCATGTCGCTATCTACGCGCTTTTCGCACAGGAGCTTCCATGCAGACTACGATCGCCTCTGTGACCCGGCCTTCGGCCGTGCCGCCCTCTCAAACCGATTCCCCGGCCGACGCCAACGGCGGGCAATGGGCCAGCTACAACATCATCCGCCGCAATGGCTCGGTGGTCGGGTTCGAACCCGGCAAGATCGCCATCGCCATGACCAAGGCCTTCCTGGCCGTCAACGGTGGCCAGGGCGCAGCCTCGGCCCGCGTGCGCGAGCTGGTTGAACAACTGACGACCCAGGCCGTCAACGCGCTGGTGCGCAACCGCCCGGGCGGCGGCACCTTCCACATCGAAGACATCCAGGACCAGGTCGAACTGGCGCTGATGCGTTCGGGCCAGCATGACGTCGCCCGCGCCTATGTGCTCTATCGCGAAAAGCGCACCCAGGAACGCGCCGCCGCCGCGGCCGCCGAAGGCCAGCAGAAGGCCGACGCCGTGCCCCAGGAAAACGTGCTGCATGTCACGGACGCGGGTGTCCGCCGTCCGCTGGACATCGCCGAACTGCGCGCCACCATCGTCGCCGCCGGTGAAGGCCTGGCCGAATTCATCGACTCCGAAGCCATCCTGAAGGAAACGGTCAAGAACCTGTACGACGGCATCCCCGTCGACGAAGTGTTCAAGTCCGCCATCCTGTCGGCGCGCGCGCTGGTCGAGAAGGACCCGGCCTACAGCCAGGTCACCGCCCGCCTGCTGCTGCACACGATCCGCAAGGAAGTGCTGGGCGAGGAAGTCTCGCAGGACGGCATGGCCGCCCGCTACGCCGAATACTTCCCCACCTTCATCGCCCGCGGCATCGAAGGCGGCCTGCTGTCGCCCGACCTGGCCAGCTATGACCTGACCAAGCTGGGCAAGGCCCTGAACGCCAAGCGCGACCTGCAGTTCGGCTACCTCGGCCTGCAGACCCTGTACGACCGCTACTTCCTGCACATCCGCGGCACCCGCATCGAACTGCCGCAGGTGTTCTTCATGCGCGTGGCCATGGGCCTGGCGCTGCGCGAGACCGATCGCGAAGCCCGCGCCATCGAGTTCTACGAGATCCTGTCGTCGTTCGACTTCATGAGCTCGACCCCGACGCTGTTCAACTCGGGCACTCTGCACTCGCAACTGTCGTCGTGCTACCTGACCACCGTCTCCGACGACCTGGAAGGCATCTACGACGCCATCAAGGAAAACGCCCTGCTGGCCAAGTACGCCGGCGGCCTGGGCAACGACTGGACCCCGGTGCGCGCGCTGCGCAGCCACATCAAGGGCACCAACGGCGAAAGCCAGGGCGTGGTCCCGTTCCTGAAGGTCGTCAACGACACCGCCGTGGCGGTGAACCAGGGCGGCAAGCGCAAGGGCGCGGTCTGCACCTACCTGGAATCGTGGCACCTGGACATCGAGGAATTCCTCGAACTGCGCAAGAACACCGGCGACGAGCGCCGTCGCACCCACGACATGAACACGGCGAACTGGATTCCCGACCTGTTCATGAAGCGCGTCATGGAAGGCGGCGAATGGACCCTGTTCTCGCCGTCCGACTGCCCCGACCTGCACGACAAGTACGGCAAGGCCTTCGAAGAAGCCTACGTCGGCTATGAAGCGCGCGTTGCCAGCGGCGACCTGAAGCTGTTCAAGAAGATGCCGGCGCTGACCCTGTGGCGCAAGATGCTGTCGATGCTGTTCGAAACCGGCCACCCGTGGATCACGTTCAAGGATCCGTGCAACATCCGTTCGCCGCAGCAGCACGTCGGTGTGGTCCACAGCTCGAACCTGTGCACCGAGATCACGCTGAACACCAACGAATCCGAAATCGCGGTTTGCAACCTGGGTTCGGTGAACCTGGTCGCGCACATGAAGCCGGCCGCTGGCGGCGGTTTCGAACTCGACCACGAGAAGATCAAGCGCACCGTCAGCATCGCCATGCGCATGCTCGACAACGTCATCGACATCAACTATTACGCCGTCGACAAGGCCCGCAACTCCAACGCGCGCCATCGTCCGGTGGGCATGGGCATCATGGGTTTCCAGGACTGCCTGCAGATGATGCGCGTGCCGTACGCATCGCAAGCCGCCGTCGAATTCGCCGATCGTTCGATGGAAGCGGTGTGCTATCACGCCTACTGGGCCTCGAGCCTGCTGGCCGAAGAACGTGGCCGCTATCAATCGTACGAAGGCTCGCTGTGGTCGCGTGGCATCCTGCCGCAAGACACGTTGAAGATGCTGCGTGACGAACGCGGCGGTCATGTCGAGGTCGATGAATCGAGCACGCTCGATTGGGATGCGTTGCGCGCGCGCATCAAACAACATGGCATGCGCAACTCCAATTGCATCGCAATCGCCCCAACCGCGACTATTTCCAATATCATTGGTGTATCTGCGTGCATCGAACCCACTTTCCAGAACTTGTACGTCAAATCGAATCTCTCCGGCGAGTTCACGGTCGTTAACGATTACCTCGTGCGTGACCTGAAGAAACTCGGTCTCTGGGACGAAGTCATGGTCGCCGACCTCAAGTACTTCGACGGCAGCCTGTCCCGCATCGATCGCGTACCTTCCGAACTCCGCGAACTCTACGCCACCGCGTTCGAAGTCGAACCGAGCTGGCTGGTGGAATGCGCCTCGCGTCGCCAGAAGTGGATCGATCAAGCCCAGTCGCTGAACATCTACATGGCCGGCGCTTCCGGCAAGAAGCTGGACGACACCTACAAGCTGGCCTGGAAGCGTGGCCTGAAGACGACCTATTACCTGCGTACCCTTGGCGCCACCAGCGCCGAGAAGTCGACGGGACGCGGCGGCGAACTGAACGCCGTCAGCGCCGGTGGCCAGTCCACCGCGGCTCCCGTGTCCGCTGCACCTGTTTTGCCGGAACCCGAAGTTCTCGGGGCGGTTTGCACCATGCGGCCGGGCGACCCCGGCTTCGAAGAGTGCGAAGCCTGCCAATAACCGCCTCCGGAGAATGAATCATGATTAATTGGGAAGACGACACCCTCGCCACGCAACCTGCACAAGCCCCCGCGCCCGCGGCGGGCGGGCAGGCTGCGCCCGAAGTCCGGGCGGCGACCGGCGTGTTCGGCGACACCGCCATGCCGACCCCGGCCGCGCCGCAGCATGCGGCCGGCCTGGCGGCCAGCGGCAGCGCCACCTCGCAACGCGTGAAGGTCGCCGACAAGCGCATCATCAACGGCCAGACCGACGTCAACCAGTTGGTGCCGTTCAAGTACAAGTGGGCATGGGAGAAATACCTGGCCACGTGCGCGAACCACTGGATGCCGCAAGAAATCAACATGTCGCGCGACATCGCCCTCTGGAAGAACCCGAACGGGCTCACCGAGGACGAACGCCGCATCGTCAAGCGCAACCTGGGTTTCTTCGTCACGGCCGACTCGCTGGCCGCGAACAACATCGTGCTGGGCACCTACCGCCACATCACGGCGCCCGAATGCCGCCAGTTCCTGCTGCGCCAGGCATTCGAGGAAGCCATCCACACGCACGCCTATCAATACATCGTCGAAAGCCTGGACCTGGACGAAGCGGAGATCTTCAACGCTTACAACGAAGTGCCGTCCATCCGCGCCAAGGACGAGTTCCTGATTCCGTTCATCGACGCGATCGCGGACCCCAACTTCAAGACGGGCACGCCCGAAGCCGACCAGACGCTGCTGAAGTCGCTGATCGTCTTCGCTTGCCTGATGGAAGGCCTGTTCTTCTACGTTGGCTTCACGCAGATCCTGGCGCTGGGTCGCCAGAACAAGATGACCGGCGCGGCCGAGCAGTACATGTACATCCTGCGCGATGAATCCATGCACTGCAATTTCGGCATCGACCTGATCAACACCGTCAAACTGGAAAATCCGCATCTGTGGACGCCGGAATTCCGCGAAGAAATTCGAGAACTCTTCCGCAAAGCGGTCGAACTCGAATACGCTTACGCCGAAGACACGATGCCGCGTGGCGTGTTGGGCTTGAACGCTCCCATGTTCAAATCCTACCTGCGCTTCATCGCCAACCGTCGTTGCCAGCAAATCGGTATCGAACCGCTGTACCCGCAGGAAGAAAATCCCTTCCCGTGGATGGCGGAAATGATCGATCTTAAGAAGGAACGCAACTTTTTTGAAACTCGCGTGATCGAATACCAAACCGGTGGCACGCTGAGCTGGGAGTAACGCAGTTCGCCTTCGGGCCCGGCGCGGGCACGCTCTTGCAAGAGCGTTGCGTTCGCGCCAGGCCTTGAGGGCGATCTCCCAGGTCAGGGTGTTTTCGAACACGTAGAACAAGCGGTAGGCGGTCTGTGATCAGACTGCCCACCGGCGCCATTTGAAATGGCTCGCGCCAAAGGAGCGGGGGCCATATCAAATGGCTGTGCCGAATTCATTAGCGCAAACCGTAGTAGCTGTTGCTCGCACAGAACAGCGGCATGCGCCGATGAATAGCCCGGGCACGGTTCGCCTTGTTGGCGGATCGGGGCACGGGTTTAAGTTCTGGGACCCCTGAACCTAAGGAGCATGACCATGGCAACAGCCAAGAAAGCCGTAAAGAAAGCGGTGAAGAAGCCCGCCGCCAAGAAGGCAGTAGCGAAGAAGGCCGCCCCGGCCAAGAAAGCTGCCGTCAAGAAGGTAGCCGTCAAGAAGGTCGCCGCCAAGAAGCCGGCGGTGAAGAAGGTTGCCGCCAAGAAGCCGGCCGCCAAGAAGGTCGCGAAGAAAGCGGTAGCCAAGAAGGCCGTCGCCAAGAAAGTCGCGGCCAAGAAGCCGGTAGCCAAGAAGGCAGCGGCCAAGAAGGTCGTCGCCAAGAAGGCGGTTGCCAAGAAGGCCGTCGCCAAGAAAGCGGTTGCCAAGAAGGCCCCCGCCAAGAAAGCGGTAGCCAAGAAGGCCGTCGCCAAGAAGGCGGTTGCCAAGAAGGCCCCCGCCAAGAAGGCGGTTGCCAAGAAAGTCGTAGCCAAGAAGGCTCCGGCTGCCAAGAAGCCTGCCGCCAAGCCGGCTGCCAAGCCTGCCGCGAAGCCCGCCGCTGCCAAGAAGCCCGCTGCGAAGAAAGCCGCTCCGAAGAAGCCCGCCACGCCGCCGTCCACGGCCGCTGCCCCGGGCGCGAAGACCGCGCTGAACCCCGCCGCGTCGTGGCCGTTCCCGACGGGTGGCCGTCCGTAATCGGACCGGTCACAACGGTAGCAGTACCTCAAACCGCCTGGCTTCGGCCAGGCGGTTTTTATTCGCCCCCACCCCAAGAAAGAAAACGTATTCGCACGGCTCGGGCGCCACCGTTGCCGCATTGCCGTGAGACAATAAAAGCCGTCATCATTAGGTAGATCGCGCCCATGCTCGGTGAAATTCTTCGCTTCCTGCTCGAAATCGCGTTCACGCTGTTCGGCGCCGCGCTCATCGCCCGCGCCTGGATGCATGCGATACGGCTGCATCCCTTCAATCCGCTGGCGCGCGTCATCTACCAGGCCACCAACTGGCTGGTGCTGCCGCTGCGCAAGATCATTCCGGCGGGCAACAAGATCGACTGGACCAGCCTGGTGGCCACCTGGCTGGCCGCGCTGGTGTACCTGGTGCTGATCTGGCTGGTCGCCATCGGCGCCCTGATTCCCGCGGTGCTGCTGCCCTCGGCCATGCTGTCGGCGCTGCTGATGGCGCTCAAGTGGGCGCTGAACCTGGTGGTGTGGCTGACCCTGATCCAGGCGGTGCTGTCGTGGGTCAACCCGATGGCGCCCATGATGCCGATGCTGCAGGCGCTGACCGCTCCGATGCTGGATCCCATCCGGCGGCTGCTGCCGCGCACCTCGATCGACTTCTCGCCGCTGGTGCTGCTGATCGTGGCGCAGGTCCTGCTGATGGTGCTGGCGCGGCTGAGCTACAGCATGATGGGCGTGTGAAACGACAACGGCCCGGCGAACTGACCGGGCCGTCCCTGGCGCACGCCGCGCGGCGGCGCCTTACGCCGGAATCGCGGCGTAGATATCGATCAGCTTTTTGCGATCGATCTTGTGATTGTTCGACATCGGCAGCGCCGCGCACGCCACCAGCTCGGACGGCACCATATAGGGCGGCAGGCGCTGCCCCAGCTTGTCCTTCCACCCTGTCAATGCATCCTGCGCCAGCAGGCTGGCTTCGGCCTGCTCGGCGGCCACGCCGGCAACGAAGCCGATCAGGCGCACCGCGGTGCCGTCCGGCCGCCGCAGCACCGCGCAGGCGCCGCCTTCCACGCCCGGCAGGCCATGCAGGGCCTCGTCGATCTCGGCCAGTTCGATGCGATAGCCGTTCAGCTTGATCTGGTCGTCCATGCGGCCGCGGCAGAACAGCAGGCCGTCCGCGTCCAGTTGCCCCAGGTCGCCCGTGCGGAAACCACGGCGACCGTCCTCGGCCACGAACAGCTTGACCTCGTTCAGGTCCTGGCGGTTCAGGTAACCGCGCATGACGTGGTCGCCGATGATGCAGATCTCGCCATCCTCGATGCGCAGTTCGCAATCGGGCTTGGCATGGCCGACGGGCAGCGGATCATGCGCCGCCAGCACCGCGTCGGTGATGGCGATCCAGGTGGTGGCCACGGTGGCCTCGGTCGGCCCGTAGGTGTTCAGGATCACGGCGTCCGGAAAACGCTGGCGCAGCTTCTTCGCCAGCGCCGCCGGCAACGGTTCGCCGCAGAACAGGAAGGTACCCAGCGTCGGCAGCGTGACCGGCGAGAAATCGCGGTTGGCCAGTTGCTGGTGGGCGAAGGACGGGGTCGAGACCCAGGTTGTCACGCCTTGCTGCGCCAGCCGGCTCATCCAGGTCGCGGCCGCGCCAATCTGCTCGCGCGAATTCAGCACGCAGGTGCCGCCGGCGGCCAACGTGGCGAACACCTCGTACATCGACAGGTCGAAGCTGAACGGCGCCTGGTTCATGAACACCGGCGCATCGCCCAGGCCGAAGCTGCCCAGCATCCAGTCGCCCAGCAGGCCCACGCTCTCGCGGCCGATCTGCACGCCCTTGGGGTCGCCGGTGCTGCCGGACGTGAACATGACGTAGGCCAGGCCGCGCTCGGCCAGCTCGGCGCCCTCTCCCGGCTCGAAGCCGCGCGCGGCCGCATCGTACACGGCCGCGGCGCGCACGATCTCGACAATGCGGCGCAGGCGCTCCGGCGGATAGATGGTGTCGACGGGCACAAACGGCGCGCCGATCAGCAGCGCGCCCACCATGGCAACGAAGAACGAGGCTTCCTTGTGGCCGTAGATGGCCACCGGCACATCCGGCGCCGCGCCATGCGCGCGCGCCTCGTCGGCCCAGGCCGTGGCTTCGTCGCGCAGTTGCGCCCAGGTCAGGCTGCGGTCGGCGCCGACCACCGCGAGCGCGTCGGGCGCGCGCGCGGAGTCAACGAACTGGAAGGTCTTCAGGTCGAAACGCATGCCGAAACTCCGGGCATCAGATGGGGCTGCGACCGCTGAACACGTAGAGCGCCAGGGCAGCCAGGATCAGGGTGAGCACGCGTCCGAGGAAACGCATGACGGGCCGCGCCAGCGCGGCCTGCAGGGCCGGACGGGTACGCGCCGCGTTGATCAGCAGGTTGTGGCCCACCGAGTACGCGCCGAACATCAGGCCGCTGACGATGTAGTGCAGCGACAGGCCGTTCCATACGCCCATCGCCAACAGCGTGGCGAAGATACCGATGTTCTGCGCCGCCATCCGGTGGCGCGAGAAGAACGAGGTCTTGCTCAGCGCCTTGTAGATCGGCATGAACACCACGTCGCGCAGCCACTCGGACAGGCTGATGTGCCAACGGCGCCAGAAGTCCTGCGGATTGAGCGTCGCCAGCGGGTTGCGGAAGTTGATCGGCAGGGTGAAGCCGAACAGCATGCCGATACCGATGGCCATGGTGGAATAGCCGGCAAAATCGAAGAACAGGTAGGCGCTGTAGAGCGAGGCGTTCAGCGCCACGCCGGTGAACGAGTAGTCGTGCGCGTCCAGGGTCGACAGGCCGTAGCGCCAGATCAGTTCGGCCAGGCCGAACTTCTGGATCACGCCCAGCATGATCAATTCCAGGCCCGCCAGCCAGGTGTTCAGGTTCACGCCTTCGTAGCCGCGCTTGAGGTCGGCCTGGAAGGAGCGCCAGCGGTACATCGGACCGGCCAGCAGCGTCAGCGGGAAGAACAGGTAGATGAAGTAGTCCAGCGGCGACACGCGCTCGTTGCGCGGCGCGAACAGCAGCACGTCGATGGCACGGAAGGTGGCGAACGACAGGCCCAGCATCGCGCCAAGGTGCGAGACGCCGGTCTTGACCAGCAGCAGCGGCGTCATGGTGATGATGACAGCCAGCCAGGTCGGGATGTAGTTGCGCCGCATGGCCCACAACGCGCTGCCCGAAATGGCCAGCAGCGCGATCGGCTGGTAGGGACGCGCCCAGAACACCGCCATCCATACGCCCAGGCAGATCACGCCGATGACGTGCCGATAGCCGATGCGCAGCGGCATGCCGAACGAACGATACGCCAACAGACCCAGCCCGCCGAACAGGGCGCCGCCGAAGAAGCTCAAGCTTGCGAACAATTCCATGCTGCGGTCAGAACTGTTGATATTGGAATTCGACCTTGATAGGTCCGCCGCTACCCGTGGTGGGCTGCGCCTGCAGCACGAACACCAGGATCACCCCGACATACAGGCAGAGATGCCAGAAGAAGCGGCGCCCCCAGGCCTTGGCCGCCTTGCGGGCATCCGGCCCCTGGGCGGCGCCGTCCGGCGTCGCATCGGTTTTCTGTTGGGGGGTCATCGGGAAAAGTACTCCGCTATGCCTTGGTCCGCCATCGCCCAACCGAGCTCGGCCAGATGCATGTCATCACGCACCATGCCCGGTTCGAAGGGAATGCTGTACATATCGAGGCAACCCATCTGGTAGCGTTGGCACATGCCGGTGATGGCGGCCACCACCGGGTCGAAACGCTCGACGTCCAGGATGAGTTTGGGATTGAACGGCTGGATCACGAAGTACGCCTTGACCTTGCGCCGTTGCAGCAAGGCCATGACACGCGACAGGTCGCCCAGCTCGGTGCGGGTGAGCGGATCGACGTTGGCGAACTCGTTGCGCGCCGGCGAATACAGCGGCGCCAGGTACTGCTTGTAGTAATCGTCGCGCACGTCGTAGGGATTGTTGCCGCCCAGTTGGTGCTCGACTTCGCGCGCCTCGTGCGTCAGGCGCGACCATTGGCCGGCATTGAGCCTGGCCGACGAGGGCCACGACACGAAACGATGCGCGGGCACCGACAGCTTGCTGCGCGGACGGTCGGGCGCGGGCTCCTTGCGCGCGTTCCACCACAGCGACAGCTTGTCCTTGAGTTCGGCGACCTGGCCATTGGCGATCAACCACAAGAGCCCCCAATTGGCGTTGTCGCTGATCCAGGTCTGCATTTGTTCGCGCGTGCTGGGCTTGTCCCAGAGGCGATCCCAGACCGGTCCGGTGACGTGTTCGGCGAACGCGCTGCGCGGCAACTGGCCGCCCGAGGCGAACCAGGCCGGCGACACCATGATCACGAGCCGCGTGTTCGGCGTCAGCGAATCGGCCACCGACTCCAGCACGCTGACGATGCCATACGACTGGAACATGGCGTGGCCGTAGGCCAGCGTCGGCACCTTCAGTTCTTCGGGGAAGAAACGGTAAGGCACAAAGCGCAGGTCATGGCTGGACAATTCGGACGAGCCGAGCACCACCAGCGTGCCGTCGCTGAGCGCGTTGCCCAGGCGGGTCAGGTTGACGTGCTGCGTGCCCCAATCCGGCCCCAGATTGGGCAGGTAGTTGCTCTTGGACGCCGCCACCGTCGAAACCGGATGGACGATGTTGGACAAGACGTCATCCGCGCCACAGAAAGCCCCATACGCCAGCGCCACCGCCGTGGTGGCCGCTGCGACGTGGGACAACAGGCGGGTATTGCTAAATATTGGCAGCGACATAGCCGGCGAGCGTGCGGACCGACTGCAGATGCTCCGCGATCTCGGGAGCCGGGATGCTGCAGCCGTACTCCGCCTCGACCGCCAGCGTGATATCCACGGCGGCGAGCGAGTCGACCAGGCCAGTGGCAATCAGTTGCGTATCGGGAGTGACTTTCTTCATGACGATCGACTCGACGATGGAGCCGATCTTGGTGTGGAGTTCTTGCTCGGTATGCATAGAGAGTGCGGCGTTACATTGCCTCGTCGGCAAAATATTCCCCGCCCCGAGATACAGGACGGCGAGTATACAAAAAATCGCTGAAAATCGACTGACATTTACAGCATCCTGGAGGGTCGCGCCGATGCACTTGGTTACATCAAAATCAGGCGGCGAGATCGCTCACGGATGCAATCATGGCATTACAAGCGTCGAATCGCCATGAAACTTACAGACCAAATCGCTATAAAAAGCGCGTAAACGTAACGCTTGCGGGTAAACACCGGGTGCTGCGTTGCAGCGGAACGACAGATTTCCGCGCGCCACCCGTCCCCTACCTCGTTGACCGCGCCGCAACGACCGCCCAAAACGGAAAAGCCCGCTTTCGCGGGCTTTTCTTCTGGCTGGGGACCCAGCCTTTTACATCGGCGTGACGCGCGTGGGGCCGGCGCCGCTGATGACCTGCACCCGCTGGCCGACGCTGATCGGCACGTCGGCTTCCTGGGCCACGACTCGGGTTTCGCCGTTATCCAGACGAACCGTGATTTCGTAGCCGGAATTCTTGCCGACCTGGTTTTCCACCGCATTGCCCGCCAGGGCGCCCAGGATGGCGCCGCCAACGGTAGCGATGGTGCGGCCCGTGCCGCCGCCGACGGCGTTACCCGCCACGCCGCCCAGCGCGCCGCCAGCCAGCATGCCGACGCCGCTGGATTTGTCGTTCTGGATGACGATCGGGCGCACGCCCGTTACGGTGCCCGTGCGAACGATCTGCTCGCGCTGGGCTTGATCATAGCTATACACACCGCTGGACGCGCTGCGATTGGCGCAACCGCCCAGGACAGCCATCGAGGTCACGACGGCAGCCACGGCCAACCACCGGCCAGTACGCGGCGTCAACAAGGAAAAGGTTTTGCTTTGGTTCATTTGGACTCCTCGATCGGGCACTGCCGACGATCCGATCATACCCTGCCCAGACAGGACGGCAGCCTAACGTGCAACACACTGAAACTCACCGCCACGGGCGGAAAACGGATTTGCAAACCGGCCGCGGCATTCTCACGCCGCGGCCGGTCTCTCGTCTGCAATTCGACCATCCCGGCCGCTTCAGGTTCCCGAAACGGCCCCGGGCGGGCGACGGGGAGTTCAGGCCGGCAGATGGATGCCGTAGGTGGCGTGCAGCAGAGCGTCGATCTCGGCCCGCGTGGGCGCGTGGTTCTGCGGACCGCGCGAGGCGATCTTGATGGCGCCCATGACGTTGCCCAGCCGGCAACTGTCTTCCCAGCTCCAGCCGCTGGTCAGGCCGTAGAGCAGGCCGCCGCGCTGCGCGTCGCCGCAACCGGTGGGGTCGACCACCTGGGCCGCGCGCACCGGGGAGATCTGGATGGTCTTGCCGTCGGTCAGCAGCGTGGCGCCCTCGGCGCCGCGGGTCACCACCACCGCCTGCAGCTTGGCGGCGATGTCGGCCATGCTACGGCCGGTGCGTTGCTCGACCACGCCAGCCTCGTAATCGTTCACCGTCAGGGCCTGCGCCAGGTCGAGCATGCGCTCCAGGTCGGCGCCGTCGAACAGCGGCATGGCCTGGCCCAAGTCGAAGATGAACGGGATGCCCTGCTTATGCAGGCGCTCGGCGTGGGCGAACATGCCTTCCTTGGCGTCCGGGGCGACGATGCCCCAGGCGGCCTTGGCGCCGCTCAGGTCGTTGCTGGCGGAGAAGGACATGGCGCCGGGGTGGAACGCGGTGATCTGGTTGTCGTCCAGGTCGGTGGTGATGAAGCACTGCGCGGTGAAGGTGCCGGGCACGACCTTGACGCGGCTGGTGTCGATGCCGAGACCGTCCAGGCGCTCGAGGTATTCACCGGCGTCTTCGCCCACGGTGGCCACCGGCACGGGCTTGCCGCCCAGCAGGTTCATGTTGTAGGCGATGTTGCCGGAGCAGCCGCCGTATTCCTTGCGCATGCTGGGAACCAGGAACGACACGCTCAGGGACTGGATGCGGTCGGCCAGGATGTGTTCCTTGAAGCGGCCTTCAAACACCGCGATGGTGTCGAACGCCATCGAGCCGCAGACCAGAACAGGGGTTGCCATGAATGTCATCCTTCAGGGAAAGAACTTGTCGAGTTGGTAGCCGTTGACTTGAACGCCGGTCACTTCAATCGGCACGGAAATCTTCAGTTCGCCCGCCGGTCCGAAGGGACCGCGCAACTGCTCGGGCGTCAGGTAATTCTCGGGCATCAGCACCCGGCGCACCACCACGGTGTCCGATAAATCAGTCAGGTCCAGCACCAGCGCGGGCCAGTGCTGCGGCTTGTCGTAGCGGTTGCGCAGAACCAGGTTCAACACCAGGCGGGTGCGGCCGTCGTCGATGGCGGCGGCACCCGTGGGAGGCTGCAGCGACGACGAGGAAATGGCAATCCGCTCGAGGCGGCGCGCGTAGCCGACCGTGCATCCGAGCGGCTTGCAGACGGTCTCGATCGCCGGCCGCAGGACGGGCACGGAGTTGGCGATATCGATGCGGTACACGTACAGCAGTTGCAGCCCCAGCGCGATCAGGCCGAGCAGGCAGGCATAGCCCCACAGCTTGCGCAGCAGGCCGCGGCGCTCCTGGCGGTCCTGGTCGAGGAATTCGGGCGGCGCACGGCCGACGTCGGTGGCGCTGGAGTAGCGGGTGCGCGTGTCGCCGAGGATCGGTTCCGGCGAGTCCTCGCCGCGCCCGTCATCGACGTCGTCGTGGTCTCTGTCGAAATCGTCGTCGCGATCCCCATCGCGGCCATCCTCGTCATCGTCATGGCGCGAATCGGCAGCCTCGTCACGCACCACGAAGACCGGCTCGGCCGGCCGGGCAGCGTGCGGCGCCTCCCAACGCGCGCTGTCGCGCACCGCCACGATGGGCTCGTCGCGCGGCGCGGCGGGTTCCTGCCAGCGCGGCTGCCGGGCCAGGCGCGGCTCATCGTCGTAGCGATCGAGGTCTTCGTTCTCGTCTTCGTCGTCATCGCCCTCTTGCGCCAGCGCGGCGTCGGGTTCGATGCGGCGGCGGATATCGTCGCGGCCGCGCAGCACCGCGGGCGGTACTGCGGGCGGCACAGCGGGCGGCGGCGTGACGGGCCGGATCGCCGTTTCGCGCGGCGTCGCCAGGAAAGGTTCGTCGGGCAGGTCGTCCCAGGGGGCAACGGGGGGTTGCTCGGCGGACGGCCGCCGCACCAGAGGCGGGGGTTCATCGGCCGGTTGGGCGGGTGGCGCCAGGACCGGCGCGGCGCTCGCCGGCGAGACAATGGGCGCGGCGGGCGGGATCGCGGCGGGCGGCGGAACCGCAGCCGGTACGCCCGATGCCGGTATGCCCGATGCCGGTACGCCCGATGCCGGTATGCCCGCCTCAGGCAGCAGGCAGGCGCGGCCATCGAACACGGTGGCGCAGGCGCCGCAACGCACCAGGCCGTTGCGGACCCGGAGTTGGTCGGGCACCACCTTGAATGACGTGCCGCATTGCGGGCAGCGGGTGGTCAGGGCCATGGCGCGATCCGGCGGAAACGGACTCAGGCCTTCTGGCCGTGCAGGCAGACCCAGCCGTCGCGGGCGCGCCAGACCGACATGGCGATCCAGGGCGCGTACGCGGCGGCGACTTCCTCGGCCTGCCGTTCCAGCACGCCGGACAGCACCAGGTGACCGCCCGCGGCGACGCGCCCGGCCAGCATGGGCGCCAGCACCTTGAGCGGGTTGGACAGGATGTTGGCCACCACCACTTCGAACGTGCCGTCGGCCAGGCCGTCGGGCAACATGGCCTGCAGTTCGACGTGGTTGACCTCGGCGTTGAAGACCGTGCTCTGCACCGCCTGGGCGTCGATGTCGACGGCCTGGGTCGGGCCGGCGCCCAGCTTGCGCGCGGCGATGGCAAGGATGCCCGAGCCGCAGCCGTAGTCCAGCAGCGTCGCGCCCTTGGGCAGCTCGGCTTCGAGCCACGCCAGGCACAGGTGCGTGGTCGGATGGCTGCCGGTGCCGAAGGCCAGGCCCGGATCGAGTTCGATATGGATGGCGCCATCCTCGGCCGCGGCCGCTTCCAGGCCCGGCACGTCCGGGCTGTCGCGGTGCCAACTGGGCACGATCCAGAGACGTTCGGCGATGTGGATGGGGCCGAACTGCGATTGCGTCAGGCGCACCCAGTCGGCGTCCGGCACGTCGCGCAGGCTCCAGCCGGCGAACAGCGCCGGGTCGAGCTCGCCCGCGGCGGCGGCTTCTTCCATGATCTGCGCGGGGTCGGCTCCGTCCGGCAGCAAGGCCACGACGCGATTGCGCTCCCAGGCCTGCACGTCGGGCTCGGTGCCCGGCTCGCCGAACAGCGGACGCTCGTCGTCGGTGCCCAGGTCGGCGTCCTCGACGGACACCGACAGCACGCCCGCTTCCAGCAGGGCGTCGGACAGGGCCTCGGCTTGCGCCTCCTGGCAATGGAGCACGAGTTCACGCATGATGATTCTTCCATCTGGCCAACGGGCCGCGGCATGCGCCGCGGCCCGGTCAGCCCGGTTAAGGCAGTAAAAAAGGGGCCACGGGCCCCTATTGTGCTGGTCAGGGGCGCTGGGCCAGCTTGTTTTCCAGATAGTGGATGCTGGTGCCGCCTTCGATGAAGCGGGCGTCCTGCAGCAGTTCACGGTGCAGCGGGATGTTGGTGGAAATGCCTTCCACCACCATTTCCGACAGCGCGGTGCGCATGCGTGCCAGGGCCTGGTCGCGCGTGTCGCCGTAGGTGATGACCTTGGCGATCATCGAATCATAGTTCGGCGGCACGAAATAGCCGTTGAACGCGTGCGAATCGATACGCACGCCCGGGCCGCCCGGCGTGTGCCAGTTGGTGATGCGGCCAGGGCTGGGCACGAAGCGGAACGGATCCTCGGCGTTGATGCGGCACTCGATCGCGTGGCCCTTGAAGGTGATGTCGCGCTGGCGCAGCGTGAACTTCTCGCCGGCGGCGATCAGGATCTGCTGCTGCACCAGGTCGACGCCGGTGATCAGCTCGGTGACCGGGTGTTCGACCTGGATGCGGGTGTTCATTTCGATGAAATAGAACTCGCCGTTCTCATACAGGAATTCGAACGTGCCGGCGCCGCGGTAGCCCATCTTGCGGCAGGCGTCGGCGCAGCGGTCGCCGATGCGCTCGATCAGGCGGCGCGCGATGCCGGGGGCCGGCGCTTCCTCGATGACCTTCTGGTGGCGGCGCTGCATGGAGCAATCGCGCTCGCCCAGCCACACGGCGTTGCGACCGCCGTCGGCCAGCACCTGGATTTCCACATGGCGCGGGTTCTCGAGGAACTTCTCCATATAGACTTCCGGGTTGTTGAACGCGGCGCCCGCTTCCGAACGCGTCATGGTGACGGCGTTCAGCAGCGCGGCCTCGGTGTACACCACGCGCATGCCGCGGCCACCGCCGCCGCCCGCGGCCTTGATGATGACCGGATAGCCGACTTCGCGGGCAACGCGGATGATTTCCTGCGGATCGTCGGGCAACGCGCCTTCGGAACCCGGCACCACCGGCACGCCGGCTTCGATCATGGCGCGCTTGGCGCTGACCTTGTCGCCCATCAGGCGAATGGTGTCGGGGCGCGGACCGATGAACACGAAGCCGCTCTTTTCGACGCGATCGGCGAAGTCGGCATTTTCGGACAAGAACCCGTAACCCGGGTGGATTGCCTCGGAATCCGTGACTTCGGCCGCCGAAATGATGGCCGGCATGTTGAGGTAGCTTTCACGCGACGGCGCAGGCCCGATGCACACGGATTCATCGGCCAGGCGCACGTACTTGGCTTCGCGGTCCGCTTCGGAGTGCACCACCACGGTCTTGATGCCCAGCTCGCGGCAGGCGCGCTGAATGCGCAGGGCGATTTCGCCCCGGTTGGCGATCAGGATTTTTTCGAACATTTTCAGCTATCAGCCAATGACGAACAGGGGTTGACCGTACTCGACGGGCTCGCCGTTTTCGACCAGGATTTCTTTGATGACGCCGGACTTGTCGGCTTCGATTTCATTGAGCAGCTTCATGGCTTCAATGATGCACAGCGGGTCGCCTTCCTTGACCGTGGCGCCCACGTCGATGAACGGCGCGGCGCCCGGGTTCGGCGAACGGTAGAAGGTGCCGACCATCGGCGCCTTGACCACGTGGCCCTGGACCACCGGGGCGGCTTCGGCCGCGGCGGGAGCGGGAGCGGGCGCGGCGGCGGCCACGGGCGCGGCGGCGACGCCAGCTTCCGGCTGGTGGTAGGCCACCGGCTGCAGGGTCTGCGAGAACTTGACGATGCGAACCTTGCCTTCGCCTTCGGTGATTTCCAGTTCGGCGATGCCCGATTCAGCCACCAAGTCGATCAGGGTTTTGAGTTTTCGAAGGTCCATAAAAGCTGCTTCCCGAGATAGTGTCGGCAACGTCCCGATCGTCGGGTCCGCGCCATATAAGATGTAAAAGCTGAGAGTTGGTGCGAGATCAGTGCCGCACTGCGTAACGCAGCGCCGCTTCGTAGCCGTCCGCGCCCAGGCCGCTGATGAGGCCTACCGCCAAGTCGGACAGATATGAGTGATGCCTGAAGGGCTCTCGCTTATACAGGTTGGACAAATGTACTTCAATAAATGGGATCGCGACCCCGGCCAGCGCATCGCGGATCGCGACGCTGGTGTGCGTATATGCCGCCGCGTTGATGATGATGAAATCGGTGCCGTCTTGCCGGGCCGCCTGGATGCGGTCAACCAGCGCGCCTTCGTGATTGCCTTGCCACGCGGTCAGCGTGGCGCCCAATTCACCGGCCAGCCGCTCCAGGCCCTCGTTGATCTGGGACAGCGTGAGGCTGCCGTAGATATGGGGTTCCCGGGTGCCAAGCAGGTTCAGATTCGGGCCATGCAATACCAGTATGTTTTGCGCCATGCGCTTGCCAGAGAGTGGATTGCCAATTGTTGGCAAAACAGCCGATAAACCAGCTTTTTACGCCAATTCCTACTATTTGTCCAACAGACTTACGCCTTCAAACCAGAGAGCGTTTGATTCAGGTCGTCGGGCTGGATTTCACCCAATATCTTCCGGTTAATGCTGCCATCTGCATTGAAAACAATGGTAAATGGCAGGCCACCACTAGGATTTCCCAGCTTGCGCAGGGTATCGATGGCACCGGCGCCAATGACCCACAACGGGTACGACACCTGTACTTTCTCGACAAATTTTTGCATGTTGGCGGCAGAATCCACGCCGATACCGACAAACTTGATTTGCGGGTATTTTTTCTGCAACGCGTCGAGTTCGGGCATCTCCTTGACGCACGGCGCGCACCAGGTGGCCCAGAAATTCACCACGATGGGCTGGCCCTTCCAGGCGGCCAGCGACTGCGTCGCGCCGTTCAGGTCGGGCAACTGCAACTGCATGAGTGCGGCGACAGGATCCTCGGCGGCGGGCGCCGCGGGTGCCTGCCGGGACTTGTTGCGCCCCAGCAGGGTGTAGCCGCCCGCGACCGTGGCGGCCACGGCCACGGCGGCGGAAAGGAGTAGGCGTCGATTCATGGCGCGATCATAACCGCTGCGGCCGGTTTTCGCCGCATCGCCCGCCGTGCCGGCTTGACCTGCGCCTATATATACAATGCAGGACAGGAGAGTTTTCAATGCACCTGCACATTCTTGGCATCTGCGGTACGTTCATGGGCGGCCTGGCGCTGATCGCGCGCGCCGCCGGCCACAAGGTCACCGGTTGCGACGCGGGCGTCTATCCGCCCATGAGCACCCAGCTATCCGAACAGGGAATCGAGCTGATCGAGGGTTTCGGCCCCGAACAGATGGCCCTCAAGCCGGACCTGTACGTGATCGGCAACGTCGTCAGCCGCGGCAATCCCCTGATGGAAGCCATTCTGGAATCCGGCGCCCGCTATGTGTCCGGCCCGCAATGGCTGGGCGACAACATCCTGCCGGGCGCCCACGTGCTGGCGGTGGCCGGCACCCACGGCAAGACCACCACCAGCTCGATGCTGGCCTGGATCCTGGAAGCCGCCGGCCTGGCACCCAATTTCCTGATCGGCGGCGTGGCCCAGGATCTGCATGTGTCCGCGCGCTATGATCCGGCGCGGCGCCCGTTCGTGATCGAAGCGGACGAATACGACACGGCGTTCTTCGACAAGCGTTCCAAGTTCGTGCACTATCGCCCGCGCACCGCGGTGCTGAACAACCTGGAATACGATCACGCCGACATTTTTCCCGATCTGGCGGCCATCGAGACCCAATTCCATCACCTGGTCCGCACCATTCCGGCGTCCGGCCGCATCATCCGCCCGGCGCGCTCCGAAGCGCTGGACCGCGTGATTGCGCGCGGATGCTGGTCCGAAATCGTCACGTTCGGCGCCGATGGCGCCTGGCAGGCGGGCGCGCCCGACGACAGCGGCGCCTTCGAGGTGCGGCGCGACGGCGCCAGCATGGGCAGCGTGCGCTGGACCCTGGGCGGCGAACACAACCGCATGAACGCGCTGGCCGCGCTGGCGGCCGCCGAGCACGCCGGCGTGCCGGCCGCCGAGGGCGTCGAGGCCCTGAGCCGGTTCGGCGGGGTCAAGCGCCGCATGGAACTGCGCGGCACGGTCAACGGCGTCAAGGTCTACGACGATTTCGCCCATCACCCCACCGCCATCGCCACCACCCTGGAAGGCCTGCGCCGCCAGGTCGGGCCGGCGCGCATCCTGGCCGTGCTGGAGCCCCGCTCCAACACCATGAAGCTGGGCGCCATGGCGGCGCGCCTGCCCGACTCCCTGCGCGACGCGGACCTGGTGTTCTGCTTCGGCGCCCGCGAGGGCAAGCACGCCCTGGGCTGGAATCCGGCGCAGGTGCTGGCGCCCCTGGGCGGACGCGCTTCCAGTTACGATGATATCGACGCCCTGGTGGCCGCCGTGACGCGCGCCGCGCAACCCGGCGACCAGGTGCTGGTGATGAGCAACGGCGGCTTCGGCGGCATCCACGGCAAGCTGCTGGCCGCCCTGGAGGCGCGCGGCTGAGGCCGGGCGCCTCCATCCGCGCCCCCGCCCCATCGGAAAGGCACCCAATGATTCTTTACCTGCACGGTTTCCGGTCCTCGCCGATCTCCTTCAAGGCCCGCCTGATGGCCGACGCCATGGCCGCCCGCGGGCTGGCCGGCGCGTGGGCCTGCCCGCAACTGCCGGCCAGCCCGCGCGAGGCCGCCGAGCTGGCGCTGGGCATCGCCCGCGAGCAATTGACAGGCGCCCCCGACCCGCTCGCGCTGACCGTGATCGGTTCGTCCCTGGGCGGTTTCTATGCCACCTGGCTGGCCGAGACGCTGGGCTGCAAGGCGGTGCTGCTCAACCCCGCCGTCGAGGCCGCGCGGGACCTGGCGACCCAGGTAGGCGAGCACCGCATGTATCATTCCGACGCGCCGTTCATGTTCCTGCCGGAATATGTGGAGGAACTGGCCGCCCTGCACGTCGGTCGGATCACCCGGCCAGAGCGGTATTTCCTGGTGGCGGCGACGGGCGACGAGGTGCTGGACTGGCGTGAGATGCGTGATCGCTACGCCGGCTGCCGCCAGCGCATCGTGCAAGGCGGCGACCATGGCCTGTCCGGTTTCGCCGACTGGATGCCCGAGGTGCTCGAATTCGCCCTTGGCTCCACGCCGAATGGCCCCAAATAACACTGACATCAACGATAGATAGCTGCGCAAGGCGGCGCGTGCGCGCCGCCCAGGACGACCCTCACCATGTATGTGTTTTACGAAGACGACGGCAGCTTCAAGGCCGGCCATATCCTGTCCGAAACCGACGCCAGCCTGCAGGTGGAGTCGGAGTCGGGCAAGCGCAGCAAGATCAAGCGCGCCAACACGCTGTTCAATTTCGCCGCGCCCGAACCGGCCGCGCTGATGGCCCAGGCGGCGGCGCTGGCCGAAACCCTGGATCTGCAATTCCTCTGGGAATGCGCGCCCCAGGAAGAATTCGATTCGCCCGCGCTGGCGGCCGATTACTTCGGCCACGCCCCCACCCCGGTGGAACAGGCCGCGCTGCTGATGCGCCTGCACGGCGCGCCCGCCTATTTCCACCGCCGCGGCAAGGGCAGCTACCGCCCCGCCCCGCCCGACATCCTGGCCGCCGCCCTGGCCGCGCTCGAAAAGAAACAGCGCCAGGCCGAGCAGCAGCAGGAATGGGTCGACGAGATGGCCGCTGGCCGCCTGCCCGAGCCCATCGCCCAGGCGGCCGAATCACTGCTGATCCGGCCCGACAAGAATTCGCAGCAATGGAAGGCGCTGGACGCCGCCTGCGCCAAGCTCGGCAAGAGCCCCGACCGCCTGCTGCTGGAACTGGGCGCCTGGCCGCACGCGCTGGCCCTGCACAAGCGCCGCTTCCTGGCGGTGAACTTCCCGCGCGGCCTGGCCTTCCCCGAGCTGGAACTGCCGCCGCTCGACCGTGACCTGCCGCTGTCGGATGCCGAGATCTACTCGGTCGACGACGTCACCACCACCGAAATCGACGACGCGCTGTCGGTCTCCACCCTGCCCGACGGCAATCTGCGCGTCGGCATCCACGTGGCCGCGCCCGGCCTGACCGTGACGCGCGACAGCGAGTTCGACAAGCTGGCGCGCGCGCGCCTGTCGACCGTCTACATGCCGGGCGACAAGATCCCCATGCAGCCCGACAATGTCATCAAGGCGTTCTCGCTGGACGCCGGCCGCGAGGTGCCGGTGCTGTCGCTGTACGTGACGGCCAACCCGGAAACCGGCGAGGTCATCGAGTCGGACACGCGCCTGGAGCGCGTGGTGGTGCGTGAGAACCTGCGCCACAACATGCTCGACGCCCAGGTCACCGAAGAAAGCCTGAACGACGCCTCCACCGACCTGCCCTACGGCCACTGGCTGCGCCCGCTGTGGAAGCTGGCGCAGGCGCTGTCGGCGCAGCGCGAAAACGTGCGCGGCAAGCCCGAGAACAATTCGCGGGTGGAATACAGCTTCTACCTGGACGGCGACCCCGACGATCCCGACACCCCGGTGCGCCTGGTGCCGCGCCAGCGCAACGCGCCGCTGGACCGGATGGTGGCCGAGTACATGATCCTGGCCAACAATCTGTGGGGCGGCCTGCTGAACCAGCACGGCGTGCCCGGCATCTACCGCTCGCAACAGGCCGGCCGCGTGCGCATGAGCACGCAGGCGCTGCCGCACGAAGCCATTGGCGTGCCGCAATACGCCTGGAGCACGTCGCCGCTGCGCCGCTACGTCGACCTGGTGAACCAGTGGCAGTTGATCGCCGCGGTCGAGCACGGCGTCTCGGCGCGCCTGGTGGCCCCATTCAAGCCGCGCGACGCGGACCTGTTCGCGATCATCGGCGCGTTCGACGCGCAGTACGCGGCCTGGGCCGAGTTCCAGAGCGCGATGGAGCGCTACTGGTGCCTGCGCTGGCTCAAGCAGCACAACATCACCCGCACCGTGGCGCACGCGCTGCGCGAAGACCTGGTGCGCTTCGCCAACTGCCCGCTCGTGACCCGCATCGGGGGGATGCCCGAGCTGGAGCGCGGGACGGCGGTGGAGGTGGAGATCCTGGGGATGGATGAGTTGTCGCTGGAGCTGGATTGCCGGTATGTGGGGCAGGTGGGGCCGGCGGCTGAAGAGGCTGCTGCCTAGGGCGGTATTTGGCTTGTCGCTGGGTTGTTTCTGCTGGCGGCGGGGGGCTTTCTTAGGCCGCCCGTCTGGCAGGCGGCCCGGGCGGCGGGCGCCCACGATTGCGGTCCGGAGCGTTCGCTCCGGACTTCCCCTGCCTCATCCTCGTTGCCGCCTGCCGGCGGCTGCCTTCGGATTCCGTCGGGCGCATCGAGGTTGCCCGCCGCCCGGGCCGCCTGCCAGACGAGCTGCGTTTTTCTTGGCCTGTGGCGCTGCAAGAGCGAGGACACTTCACGAGATTGCTGATGCCCGTTGCGGGTGGCCGCGCGGGCGGCCGCCCGCAACTTACGCGGTGTCTTGGCTTGGCTTGATGACGCTGTGCGCGGGTGGCGGGTGGCTTGCTTGGGGGGCCGTCCAGTCGGGAGGGGGAGAGAGTGGCGGCGCGCGATGGAGGGTGGCTTGCGCGTGACGGGCTTGGCGCGCGCCTGATACTGGGGAAGAACGGCTGATAGGGAAGAGGTCTGGCGATGCATCGCGGATCCTTCCACGGGAAGAACGCCCGATGCATCCCGGACTCTTCCAAACGTAGTACCGCCGGCGTTGCCTCTCCGATTCCTCCGCATCTCGCCCGACCTCTCCCCAAATGCCAAAGAAGGCCGCCCGCGCGGCCGGTTTTGGCGGCCCCGCCAAATCTTCCGTCCCGACCCGGTCTGCCGCCAGAACGCCAAGCACACGATTCGCCCCCGCGCCGGTGAAGTGATCACGCCGTAGCCCGTGGCGTCGGCGGCCGGTGGGGTGCGGGGCGTGTAGATGCGCCCGAGGGAAACCGTAGGGAGCCGAAGGCGTACGAGGTTGACAACGGGGAAGTCCGGAGCGAAGGCTCCGGACCGCAATCGTAGCCCCGCGCCCCACCGGCCGCCGACGCCACGGGCGGCCAAAAGAACACCACAGCCTCCCCGACAGCGACAGCACCAAAGCCTCCCGTTAAACTCCCGAAAAAATCACAATCGATATCGGAGGACGGACATGCGCATTCTGCTGGTCGAGGACAACCTCGACCTGGGCGATGCCGTGGAGAGCAAGCTGCGCTCGGCGGGCCATAGCGTGCAATGGGTGCATGATGGCGTCGCCGCGCTGCGCTGGGGGCTGGACGAGACCTGGGATGCGCTGGTGCTGGACATCAACCTGCCCGGCAAGGACGGCTTCAGCGTCATCCGCGAACTGCGCGCGGCCGGGCTCGAAGCGCCTGTGCTCGTCGTCACCGCGCGTTCCGAAATCGAAGACAAGATCGACATGCTCGACCTGGGCGCCGACGACTACCTCGTCAAACCCTTCGACCTGCGCGAACTCGAAGCCCGGCTGCGCGCCCTGCTGCGACGCCCCGCCGGACAGACCAGCAGCGTGACCGCCTACGGCAACCTGAGCCTGGACCTGGCCAATCGCCACGTCACGCTGGCCGGCGCGCCGCTGGAGCTGGGCCGGCGCGAGTTCCGGCTGCTGGAGATCCTGCTGGGCAAGCTGGGGCAGACCGTCGCCAAGGAACGGCTGATGAACCAACTGTTCGACCTGGATGATGGATCTTTGAACGCGCTGGAACTGCTGATCTCGCGCCTGCGCAAGAAACTGGCCGGCGCCTCCGTCGATATCGTCACCGTGCGCGGCGTCGGCTACCAGGCCCGCAGCCATGAGCCTGCCTGAAAGCGCCTCCATCCGCCGCCGCGTCTTCACACTGGGCGCGGTGCTGCTGGCCTGCGCGCTGATCGGGCTGGTGTTCTTCCTGCGCGACTACGCCCAGCGCGCCGCCGAGCAGGCCTTCGACCGGCTGCTGGCGGCGTCGGCGTTGACGATTGCCGGCTCCGTGCAGATCGAGGACAACGGCGTCACCGTCGAGCCGCCGGTATCGTCGCTGGCCATGCTGTCGGGCAGCGAACGGGTGTTCTACGAAGCCCGCGCGTCCAACGGCCGGCTCATCACGGGCTATGCCGACCTGGCGCCCGGCCTGCCGCTGGCGCAGTCGGCCACCCCGGTCTTCACTTACCTCAGCTACCACGACGAGCCGGTGCGCGTGGCCACGGTGGGACGGCTGGTGTCGGCCAGCCAGCATGCCGGCTGGGTCACCGTGCGGGTGGCCGAGACGCTGGGGTCGCGCGAGGAGCTGGCCGACGAAATCCTGGGCCGCAGCGTGCTGCCGCTGGTCGTGGTGTCGCTGGTGGCGCTGGGCCTGCTGTGGTTCGGCGTGCAGCGCGCCTTCGCGCCGCTGGCGGTGATCGAACGCGAACTGCGGCAACGGGCACCGGACGACCTGGCGCCGCTGGTCACGCCGGTGCCGACCGAGGTGCGGCGGCTGGTCGAGGCCCTGAACGCCTTCATGCAGCGCCTGTCAGGGATCATGGACACCCTCAACACCCTGGTCGCCGACGCCGCGCACCAGGTGCGCACGCCGCTGGCCTCGCTGCGCGCCCAGGCCGAGGTGGCGCTGGATGAAACCGATCCCAAGCGCCTGCGCGAACGGCTGGGCCGCATCCACCTGAACGCCACCCACGCCAGCCAGTTGATCAATCAATTGCTGATGGACGCCACCATCACGCACCGGCTCGGCAAGGGCGCGCGCGCGCCAGTGGGCGTGGCCGAGACCATCAACGAAACGCGCCGCCGCATCGGGCCGCTGGAGGCGCAGCGCCTGCGCATCGAAATCGCGCCGCAGGTGCGGCGCGCCCGCATCGCCGGCGACCGCGTGGCGCTGCGGGAAATGCTGCGCAACCTGGTCGACAACGCGCTGCGTTATGCGCCCGAGGGCGCCGTCGATATCCAGGCGACGCCGGTGGCGGGCTACCGCGTGGCGCTCACCGTGTCCGACCGCGGCCCGGGCATCGCCGATGACGAAAAGGACGCCGTGCAGCAACGCTTCACGCGCGGCCGCGCCGGCGGATCGCAGCCGGGCTCGGGCCTGGGCCTGGCCATCGTGCGCTCGGTGGCCATGGCGCACGGCGGCTCGCTGTGGCTGCAGGACCGCCCCGGCGGCGGCCTGTCCGCGCGCGTCATCCTGCCGCTGGCGCGGCAGCGCGCGGGCCGCGCCGTGGCCGGGTTGCTCGGGGCCATCGGCACAACGCTGTTGCTGCTGGCCGCCGCGCCCGCGGACGTGCGCGCCGCCGAGATTCCCGAGATCGTCACCCGCTATCCCGCGCCGCAGCCGTCTTCGCGCGTGCTGACCATCGCCGGGCCCACCGACACGCCGGTGGTGGCGCCGCTGATCCTTGGCTTCCAGGCGCAGCGGCCCGACGTCACGGTGGTTTACCGCGAGATGGGCAGCCGCGAGCTGTACGAGGCCGCCATCGAGGACCGGCTCAAGGACGTGGACGTGCTGATGAGCTCCGCCTCGGACCTGCAGATCCGCCTGGCCAACGACGGCTATGCCCAGCGCTACGCCTCACCCTACGCCGCCAAGCTGCCGTCGTGGGCGGTGTGGCGCAACGAGGTCTACGGCTTCACCTTCGAGCCGGCCGTGATCGTCTACAACCCCAAGCGCTACACCGAGGCCACGGTGCCGCGCTCGCGCCAGGACCTGCTGCGCACGCTGGAGCACGACCGCGCTCGGCTGCATGGCCGCGTCGGCACCTACGACATCTCGCGCAGCAGCGTGGGCTACCTGATGGCCGAGCAGGACGAGCTGGTGTCGTCGAACTTCTGGGGCCTGGCCAACGCCTTCGGCCAGGTTGGCGTGCGGCTGTCGGCCACCAGCGCCGAACTGCTCGATGCCATCGAGAACGACGAGATGGACCTGGGCTACAACATCCTCGGCTCCTACGCCCTGTCGCGCCAGGCGGCGGGCAGCAAGATCGGCGTGGTGTTCCCGCAGGACTACGTGCTGGTGCTGGCGCGCTCGGTGTTGATCGCGCGGCGCGCGCCCAACCCGGACCTGGGCCGCGCGCTGGTCGACTGGCTGTTGTCGCCGGCCGGCCAGCAGGTGGCCTCCAGCCACGCGGCGCTGGGGTCGATCATGGAAGACACCCCCGGCCGCTGGACCTCGGAAGCGGTGCTGGCGCGCTCGCAGGGCATCGTGCAGCCGGTGGTGCTGTCGCCCGCGCTGCTGGTGGGGCTGGACCAGCGGCGCCATTCGCGCTTCGTGCAGAACTGGATCCGGCTGGTCACCGACACGCCTGAGCGGCCCTAGGCCAGGGCGGCCGCGGACACCGGGATTACCCTTATCCCGGCTGTCGTCCCATGACAGGACGACGACAGACGCCGAAACCTAAGATGGACGCCAAGCAGGCCCTTGCGCCTGTCGATACCAAATCCAAACGGAGACAAGACATGCTTGCCAAGTCCAGACTGGCGGCCGCCTGCGCCGCTGCATTCGCCATCGCCGCCGGCAGCGCCTACGCCCAAACGGTTCCCGCGGGCTACCCGGCCGATTATCAGAAGATCCTCGACGGCGCCAAGAAGGAAGGCAAGGTCGTGATCTACTCGACCACCGACACCAAGGCCGCCGGCCCCATCATCAAGGGCTTCGAAGCGCTGTATCCGGGCATCAAGGTCGAATACAACGACATGAACAGCACCGAGCTGTACAACCGCTACATCAGCGAGCAGGCGGCGGGCGGCAGCAGCGGCGACATCGTCTGGAGCTCGTCGATGGACTCGGCCCTCAAGCTGGCCACCGACTACGCGCTGCAGTACAAGTCGCCCGAAATCGGCAAGCTGCCGGCCTGGGCGGTGTGGAAGGATTCGGCCTACGGCACCACCTACGAACCGGCGGTGTTCATCTACAACAAGCGCCTGATCCCGGCCAACGAAGTGCCGACCACGCACGGCGCCCTGGCCAAACTGATCGCCAGCCAGCCGGACAAGTTCAAGAACAAGGTCACCACCTACGACATCGAGAAGTCGGCCGTGGGCTTCATGCTGGCCGTGCAGGACAAGGCCAACGATCCCAAGTACTTCGAAACGCTCAAGGACATCGCCAAGGGCGGCCTGATCGTGCAGTCGTCCACCGGCACCATGATGGAACGCGTGTCGTCGGGCGAGAACCTGATCGGCTACAACATCCTGGGCTCGTACGCCGAGACCCGCGCCAAGACCGACCCGTCGCTGGGCGTGGCCTACCCGACTGACTACGCGCTGGTGCTGTCGCGCGTGGCGTTCATCAGCAAGAAGGCCAAGAACCGCAACGCCGCCAAGCTGTGGATGGACTACCTGCTGTCGCAGAAGGGCCAGGAAATCATGGCCAACCAGGCCGACCTGGCTTCGGTCCGCGACGACATCGAAGGCGACAACGACGTCGACGGCATGACCAAGAAGCTGGGCGCCTCGCTCAAGCCGATCCCGGTCAACGAAACGCTGCTGGACTACCTGGAGCAGAACAAGCGCCTGCAGTTCATCAAGGACTGGCGCGCCGCCGCCGGCAAGTAAGGCTGTCGCCGGTACCGCCGGGGGCCGCGCGCCCCCGGCCGCAAGCACGCGGGAGGGCGTAGCACCGCCGCCCGCCAGGCCGCCCGTGGCCCGGGTGTTCATGGCCAGTGGGCGCGACCCGCGTCTATCGAGATAACAGGATTTTCCCCATGCAGTCATTGCGCAGAAAATGGCAGTCCCTGCCACGCGGCGTGGTGGTGCTGATCACAGCCTTGGCCATCTACGTGCCGCTGTCGTTCATCATCATCCAGAGCTTTCTATCCGCGCCCTTCTTTTCGCCGTCCAAGGTCTTCAGCCTGGATGCGTTCCGCTTCATCTTCGCGGACCCCGATTTCTACAAGGCGCTGAAAAGCGGCTTCATCCTGGCGTTCGGGCTGGCCATCATCGCCATCCCGCTGGGCGGCATGCTGGCGTTCCTGATGATCCGCACCGACCTGCCGGGCCGGCGCTGGATCGAACCGCTGATCCTGGTGCCGATCTTCGTGTCGCCGATGGTGCTGGGCTTCGGCTACGTGGTGGCGGCGGGCCCGGTCGGCTTCTTCTCGACCTGGGCGCAGAACATCCTGGGTTTCGTGCCCTGGAATGTGTATTCGCTGACCAGCATCGTCATCATCGCCGGCCTGACGCACGTGCCGCACGCCTACCTGTACATCTCGTCGGCGCTGCGCAGCATGGGCTCGGACGTCGAGGAAGCGGCCCGCGTCAGCGGCGCCTCGCCGCTGCGCGTGATGGTGTCCGTGAGCCTGCCGATGGTGCGCCCGGCCATGCTGTACGCCACGGTGCTGCTGTTCTTCCTGGGCCTGGAAGTGTTCGGCCTGGTGCTGGTGCTGGGTGACCCCGAAGGCAACCTGGTGCTGGCCACCTACCTGTACAAGCTGACCAACAAGCTCGGCATCCCGTCGTACCACCTGATGGCCGCGGTGGCCGTGGTGCTGATCTGCATGACGATCCCGCTGGTCATGCTGCAGCGCCGCCTGATGCGCACCGCCAACCGCTTCGTCACCGTCAAGGGCAAGGCCTCGCGCGCCCGTCCGCTGCCGCTGGGCAAGTGGCGCTGGGTGGCCGGCGGCGTAGTGGCGTTCTGGCTGCTGGTCACCATCGTGGTGCCGCTGCTGGGCGTGCTGCTGCGCGCCTTCGTGTCCAACTGGGGCATGGGCGTGTCGCTGTTCGACGTGCTGTCGCTGGACGCGTTCCGCACCGTGTTCTCGCAGCCCAACCTGATGCGCGCGATCGTCAACTCGGTGGCCATCGGCGTCTTCGGCGGCGCGCTGGCGGTGATCTGCTACACCTTCGTCGGCCTGGCCATGCATCGCAAGCCGGACAACGTCACGCGCTTCATGGACTACAGCGTGCTGGTGCCGCGCGCCGTGCCCGGCCTGCTGGCGGGCCTGGCGTTCCTGTGGGTGTTCCTGTTCGTGCCGATGTGGCTGGACAACGCGCTCGACGCCGACCTGGGCGGCTGGCTGTCGGGCCTGCCGTTCGCCGAGTGGGCGCGCGAGAACTTCGTCGAATGGCTGCGTTCCATGCGCAGCACCATCTTCAGCGTGTGGCTGGCCTACACGGTGGTATGGATGGCCTACGGGCTGCGGCTGATCTCGTCGACGCTGTTGCAGGTCGGCCCCGAACTGGAGGAAGCCGCCCGCAGCGCCGGCGCCCGCCGCGGCCAGGTCACGCGCCACGTCACCGTGCCGCTGGCCAAGTACGGCCTGATCGGTTCGTGGCTGCTGATGTTCCTGATTTTCGAGCGCGAATACTCCACCGGCGTCTATCTGCTGTCGCCCGGCACCGAGACCATCGGCTCCATGCTGGTGTCGCTCTGGGCCTCGGGCGCCATCGACATCGTGGCCGCGCTTTCCTTCATCAATATCGTTCTGGTCGTGATCGGCCTGGGCATCGCCCTGCGATTCGGAGTCAAACTTCATGATTGAGCTTTCTGTAGAAGACCTGCACCTGGATTACGGCGACAACCCGGTGCTCAAGGGCGTGTCGATGCAACTGCGCCAGGGCGAAGTGGTGTCGCTGCTGGGCCCCTCGGGCAGCGGCAAGACCACCCTGCTGCGCGCCGTGGCCGGCCTGGAAGGCCCCAAGCGCGGCCGCATCACCATCGGCGATCGCACCGTCTACGACGGCGCCGCGCGCCAGGAGATCCCGGCCGAAGAGCGCAACCTCGGCCTGGTGTTCCAGTCGTATGCCCTGTGGCCGCACAAGACCGTGTTCGACAACGTCGCCTACCCGCTCAAGCTGCGCAAGGTGCCGTCGGGCGAAGTGCGCGAACGCGTACAGGCGGTGCTGGACCAGCTCGGCCTGGGCAAGCTCGGCCAGCGCCATCCGCACGCGCTGTCCGGCGGCCAGCAGCAGCGCGTGGCCATCGGCCGCGCCCTGGTGTACAGCCCGCCCGTGATCCTGCTGGACGAGCCGCTGTCCAACCTGGACGCCAAGCTGCGCGAGGAGGCCCGCGCCTTCCTGCGCGAGCTGATCATCCGCCTGGGCCTGTCGGCATTGATGGTGACGCATGACCAGAGCGAAGCCATGGCCATTTCCGACCGCATCCTGCTGTTGAACAACGGCAAGATCGAGCAGCAGGGCACGCCGCAGGAGATGTACGGCGCGCCGTCGACGCTGTTCACCGCCGAATTCATGGGCAGCAACAACCGCCTGGACGGCAAGGTCACCGAAGTGCGCGATGGCCGCGCCCGCATCGAGGGCCGCGGCTGGGCGCTGTGGGGCAAGGCCGGCGAAGGCGTGGCCGCGGGCCAGGACGCCACCGCCGTGATCCGGGTCGAACAGGTCCGCCTGGCGGACGACCCCGACGGCAACCACATCGACATGCCGCTGCTGACCAGCATGTACCTGGGCGACCGCTGGGAATACCTGTTCCGCACCCCCGACGCGGATCCGGCCAACACGCTGGCGCTGCGCGCCTACGGTCCCGAGGGCCGCGAGCCCGGCCCCTGCCGCCTGGCCCTGCCGGCGGACAAGGTCTGGGTGTTCCCGCGCCCGGCCAAGTAAGGTGACGGCGGCGGGCGGAGTGGCTCTACAATGCGTGCGTGCAACACGTCGCTGACTCCCCTCCCCCGCTGAGCCGTCCGCTGCGGTGGCTGGGCGCGCCCGCCCAGCATTACCTGCGCATCGGCCTCGCGATTTCGCTGTTGGTGCACGCCGGCGCCCTGGCGTGGCGCTTCGGCGCGCCCGCCTTGTCGCGGCCCCCGGCGACCAGCCTGGAGGTGGTGCTGCTGAACGCGCGCAGCGAGACGCCGCCCGATACCCCCCGCGCCCAGGCGCAGAACCAGATGAGTGGCGGCGGCAACGCCGAGCGCGGCCTGTCCACCACCCCGCTGCCCCAGACCGGCGCCTCGGCCGAAACCATCGTGCTCGAGGCCATGCGGCGCCGCCAGGTGCAGCTCGAGGCCGAACAGGCCCGCCTGATGACCCAACTGCGCGCGGCCGACAAGGCCGGCGCCGAGCGCCAGGCCGTCAATCCCTGGCCCGACGGCAACGAACGCGGCAAGGACGCCGAGGACCAGGCCAGCGTCATCCAGAACGCCCAGGTCGCCGCGCTGGCGGCAAAGGTGCAGCAGTACAGCGCCGAGCCGCGCAAGCAGTTCGTGGCGCCCTCGGCCGAGGCCTCGCGCTACGCCGCCTACCTGGACGCCTGGCGCGCCCGCATCGAAACGGTCGGCACCCAGCATTACCCGGAAGAGGCGCGTGGCCGTATCTACGGCTCGCTGCGCATCACCGTGTCGGTGCGCGCCGACGGCAGCATCGCCGACGTCGAGATCGACCAGCCGTCGCCGCACGCGGTGCTGAATCAGGCCGCCCGCCGCATCGTGCAACTGGCGGCGCCATTCCCGCCGTTCCCGCCCGAGATCGCGCGCGACACCGACGTGCTGGTCATCACCCGCACCTGGCATTTCGTCAACGACACCCTGGAAACCCAAGCCCCATGACCGAGGCGTCCCCTCTTGCCCGCTATGCCGTGATCGGCAACCCCATCGCGCACAGCCGCTCGCCGCAGATCCACGCCCTGTTTTCCCGCCAGACCGGCAAGCCGCTCAGCTACGAGCGCCTGCTGGCGCCGGTGGACGGTTTCACGGCGGCCGTGGCCGCCTTCGCCGCCGAGGGCGGCCTGGGCCTGAATGTGACGGTGCCGTTCAAGCAGGATGCCTATACGCTGGCCGCGGGCCGCCTGTCCAGCCGCGCCCGGCTGGCCGGCGCGGTCAACACCCTGTCCTGGCGCGACGGCGCCTGGCATGGCTGCAACACCGACGGCGTGGGCCTGGTTTCCGATCTGCTGCGCCTGGGCGTGCGCCTGACCGGCGCCTCGGTGCTGCTGGTGGGCGCCGGCGGCGCCGCCCGCGGCGTGCTGCAACCCTTGGCACAGGCCGGTTGCGCCCGCATCCATATCGTCAACCGCACCGCCGCCCGCGCGCTGGAGCTGGCCGAGGGCTGGCGCGAGACCGGCGCCGAGCCGCAGACCCGGGTCACCGCCGGCGGGCTGGCCGACGCCGCCCAGCCCGGCGGCTGGAACCTGGTGGTCAATGCCACCGCCAGCGGGCTGCAGGACGCCGCTCCCGACCTGCCCGCCGGCCTGTACGCCGAGGGCGCGGCCGCCTACGACATGATGTACGGCGCCCAGCCGACGGCGTTCATGCGCCAGGCCCGTGAGGACGGCGCCGCCCTCACGGCCGACGGCCTGGGCATGCTGGTGGGCCAGGCGGCCGAGAGCTTCTTCATCTGGCACGGCGTGCGGCCCGACCCCGCCCCGGTGCTGGCCGCGCTGCGCGAGGCGCTCATGGCCGGAAACTGAGCCGATGGCCGCCCGCGGCAAGAGCGGCAAGCGCCGCTCCTGGTTCCGGATCATCACCGGCGCGCTGATGGCGCTGGTGTGCGCGGTGCTGCTGTACCAGTTCTGGCTGTTCGGCCTGGTGGTCTGGTACAACTACCAGAACCCGGGCAGCAGCGCCGTGATGCGCGAGGAACTGTCCCGGCTGCAGGATGGAAACCCCGATTTCCGCTTGAAATACGAGTGGGTGCCCTATGACAAGATCAACCGCAGCCTGAAGCTGGCGGTGGTGGCGTCCGAGGATTCCAACTTCACCGAGCATGACGGCGTCGAGTGGGACGCCATCCGCAAGGCCTGGGAATACAACCAGAAGCAGGAAGCGGCCGGACGCAGCAAGATGCGCGGCGGCTCCACCATCACGCAACAATTGGCCAAGAACCTGTTCCTGTCCAGTTCCCGCAGCTACCTGCGCAAGGGCCAGGAACTGGTGCTGACCTACATGATCGAACACGTCATGAGCAAGGAGCGCATCCTGGAGCTGTACCTGAATGTGGCGGAATGGGGCGTCGGCGTGTTCGGCGCCCAGGCGGCGGCCAAGCATTATTTCAACGTGCCGGCGGCCAGCCTGGGGGCCGCCCAGTCGGCCCGGCTGGCGGCCATGCTGCCGAATCCGCGCTTCTACGACAGCCACCGCAACTCGAACTACCTGAACTCCCGCGTCTACACGCTGACCCGGCGCATGCAGATGGTTGACATTCCCTGACACGGAAACCGGCGGCTTCGACAGCCCGGGCCCACCCGGGGCGGCCGGATTTGTTAAGCTTTCACGTTTAGCGCTACTTCGCCCTTTTTCATGCGTACCGCACGTCGCTACCTGGCCCGCGAGATCTATCGCTCTTGTGCAGTGGTCCTCATGGCCCTGCTGGGCCTTTTCACGTTCTTCGCGCTGGTGGACGACCTGGACAACGTGGGCGAAAAGTTCTCCATGATGGCCCTGCTGTACATGCAGGCGCTGGCCATCCCCACCCGGCTGTACGACCTTTTGCCCATCGGCCTGCTGATCGGCGCCATCCTGGCGCTGGCGGGGCTGGCCCAGCGCAATGAGCTGGTGATCCTGCGGGTCTCCGGCGTCAGCGGCATGCGTCTGCTGCGCATGCTCTGGATCGTCACCATTCCGTTGATGATCGGCGCCGCCCTGCTGTCCGAGTACGTCACCCCCTGGGCCGAGATGAAGTCGGGCGAGGCCAACCTGGTGTTCCGCGGCAAGGCCGGCGGCGACCGCCTGAACAGCGGCTACTGGTTCAAGGAGCCCATGGCCAACGGCGGCACCCGCATCATCAACATCGCTGAGCTCAAGGGCGACGGCCAGGTCACCGGCATCACCCTGTATGAATTCAAGAAGAACCTGACGCTGTCGGTGCTGTCCACCGCCCCGAGCGGCCTCTTTGCCCATGGCGACCTGGTGCTGAAAGACGTCGCCGAGACCCGCCTGGACGACAACGCGGCCGAGACGCTGGCCGATGCCCGGCCGCCGAAGAATCCTCCCGCGGTGGTGGTGAAGGTGCCCGAGCGCACCGTCGACACCACCCTGAGCGCCGAACGCCTGCTGGCCCGGATCCTGACCCCTGAGCGGATGTCGATCGCGACGCTGCTCGACTATGTGGATTATTTGCGCAACAACCAACTGCAATATGGTCGACAGGTGGTCGCCTTGTGGCGCAAACTGGCATATCCGTTCACGCTGCTGGTGATGATCACCATCGCCGCCCCCATCGGCCTGATGCAGACGCGCCGCGGCGGCGTGGGCGCCAAGGTGTTCATCGGCATCCTGCTGGGCGTGGGCTTCTTCATGCTCAACCAGTTGGCGCTGAACGTCGGCATGCTGGGCAAATGGCCGCCCTGGCTCACCGCCCTGGGGCCGAACATCGGCGCCATGGCCCTGGCGCTGGGCGCCATGAGCTACATGGAATACCGCCACACCATCACCCGAATCGTCCAACAACGTTGGCCCTGGAGCAAGAGTCCCGCATGAACGGCAGTATCTGGATGATCGGCGACGTGCAAGGTTGCTGCTCGCCGCTGGATCGCTTGCTGTCCCATCCCGATCTGGTCGGCGACCCGCAATCGCGCTTCTGGTTCGCCGGGGATCTGGTCAACCGCGGCCCGCAGTCGCTGGCGACGCTGCGTCGCATCATCGACCTGGGCGATCGCGCCACGGTGGTGCTGGGCAACCACGACCTGCACCTGCTGGCCGCCGCCGCGGGCGTGCGCAAGCCGTCCAAGTCCGACACGCTGGACGATATCCTGCGCGCGCCGGATTCGGCCGACCTGATCGACTGGCTGCGCTCGCGCCCGCTGGCGCATTTCGAGCAAAATCACCTGATGGTGCATGCGGGCACGCTGGCCAAATGGGACGTGGCCAAGACGCTGTCGCTGGCGGCCGAGGTGCAGGACGCGCTGCGCGGCCCGAACTGGCAGAAGGCGCTGCAGAAGATGTACGGCAACGAACCGTCGACGTGGAAGGAAGACCACAAGGGCGGCAAGCGGATGCGGGTGATCATCAATGCGCTGACGCGTATCCGCCTGTGCACGCCGAACGGCCACATGGAGTTCGCGACCAAAGTGACGCCGGGCGCCTGGCCGGCTGGCCTGGTGCCCTGGTTCGACGTGCCGAACCGCGCCACGCGCGACGTGACGACGGTATTCGGCCACTGGTCGACGCTGGGACTGATGCAGCGGCCGGACGTGATCTGCCTGGATACGGGATGCGTGTGGGGCGGGGCGTTGACGGCGTTGCGGCTGCAGGATCGGAAGCTGGTGCAGGTGAAGTGCTCGCAGTTCCAGGATCCGTTGTCCGAGTGACGATCGTCCTATTGCGACCGACGGCGGTGACCGCGGCTGCTCAGCATCTGCCCGTCGCGCGTTTCTGCCGCTGAGGCAGCCCCCTCAAAGCACCGCCTGGATCGCGTCCCGGGCCTGATGCGACAGTTCCAACCGCGTCGGCGCCGTCCCGTCCGCGTGTTGCGTTGCCAGCACCGGCAAGAACACCACTTCGACCGCCAGCCCCGTCGTTCCCAGCACCCGCCAGAGATTCGCCACCAGCGTTTCCTCGCCCACGAAGGCCGCGAAGCCGCTGCGTTCGCCGTGTTGCAGGAAGCGCAGGGCCACCGGCTGGATTTCGACCGCGGCCGTGCGGGCCGGCTCGAACAGGCTCGCATGGAACGGACGCAGCGTGAAACCCTCGCTCGTCGTGCCTTCCGGGAACAGGCCGACCGCGTCGCCCTGCTTGAAGCGCGCCTGCATCGACTCGCCCATCGCGTGCACCGCGTGGCGTTGGCCGCGTTCGATGAACAGCGTGCCCGCGCCCGCCACCAGCCAGCCGATCACAGGCCAGGCGCGGATCTCGCTCTTGGCCACGAACGAGGTCGCGCGCGCCGAATTCAGCACGAAGATGTCGATCCACGACACATGGTTCGCCACCAGCAGCACCGGGCCCGTCATGCGCGGCTGGCCCTTGAAGACGACTCGCAGGCCGCAGGCCGCCATCAGGCAGCGCGACCAGGTGCGGTTGAGCCAGGCCCGCGACTTTGGGCGCAGCAGCGGATACACCAGCCCCACGCACAGCAGGCCCAGAACGATCAACGGCACCACCAGCATCAGGCGAAGAACAAAGCGCAGCAGCTTCAAACAGGCGTCTCCCAGGCCGGACGGCCACCCACCAGGGTGGCGCGGACACGACCGGGCAGCATCATACCCGCGAACGGCGTATGACGGCTGTGGCTTTGCAGGGCGCCCGGCGCCACCAGCCATTCGGCCTCCAGGTCCGCAAGGCACAGATCAGCGGGCGCGCCCACGCCCAGTTCACCCAGGCCGGACAGCGCCGGAGACAACCCGCGCAGCACCGCCGCGGGTCCCGACGTCACCCGGGCCAGCGCCTGCGGCAGCGGCAGGCGGGCGTCGCGGGCCCATTTCAGCGTCAGCGACAGCAGCAATTCCAGGCCGGTCGCGCCGGGCTGCGAGTGCGGGAACGGAACGGACTTGCCGTCATCGTCCACCACCGCATGATCCGAACATAGCGCGTCCACCAGCCCCTCGCGCAGCGCCGCCTGGATCGCGTCGCGGTCGCGCTGGCCGCGCAGCGGCGGGCGCAGGTGGAAAGCCGTATTGAAATAGCCGATGTCCACATCGGTCAGGTGCAGGCTGTTGGCCGAGACGTCGGCGCTGACCGGCAGTCCTTCGCGGCGGGCGGCGCGCAGCAGGTCCAGGCCGCGGGCGGTGGAAAGGCGCGACAGGTGCACGCGGGCGCCGGTGGCGCGTTGCAACTCGAAAATCGTCTGCAGGGCCAGCGCCTCGGCTTGAGGCGGCTGGCCTTCCAGGCCCAGGCGGTCGGCGTAGGCGCCAGCGGCGACCACCGCCCCCTGCGCCAGCCAGGGGTCCTGCGGCCGCAGCCACAGCGCCAGGCCCTGCCCGGCCGCATAGCGCATGGCGCCCCACAGCACCCGGGTGTCGACGATGCCGGACTCGCCCGGCGAGAAGGCCACACAGCCGGCCTGCGCCAGCAGGCCCATTTCGGCCAGGGTCTCGCCGCGCAGGCCGACCGTGAGCGCGCCAAGCGGCAGCACCCGGCCGTGCCCGGCGGACGCCTCGCGCAGCAGCGCCTCGACCTTGGCCGGTTCGTCCAGCGGCGTGGCGACATCCGGCGGCAGGGCCAGCGTGGTCACGCCGCCCGCCAGCGCGGCGCGCAGCTCGGCGGGGGAAAAGCGGGCCTGCGCCGCCGCGCCGGCGTCCTGGCGCAGCACGCGCGCCGACAGGTCCACCAGGCCCGGCAGCACGGCCAGGCCGGCGGCGTCGATGCGGCGGTCGGCACGGAAACCGTCGGGGGCCTGGCCGACCGCCGCCACTCGGCCATCGGCGATGAACAGGTCCTGGATGCCGTCGCGGTCGTGGGCCGGGTCGATCAGGCGGCCATTGGCGATGTGCAGCCTCATGCGGCGACTCCAGCCAGCACGCTCAAGGCGGCCAGGCGCAAATGACATTCAGAGCGGGCCAAACCGGCGGCGATGTCGCCCAGGCCGGCGGCGACATCGCCATCGACCTCGATGCCCGGCGTCAGCGCGGCGGCGGGCAGCAGCAGGGCATCGGGCCGGGCCAGCGCCAGGCGGTCCCGCGTCAGGCCATGACTGGCGGCGTATTCGCGCGCCGACGGCAGCAGCGCGCCGCTCATGCGCTCGACGCGCAGGGGCAACACCATCACCACATCGGCGTCGGCCAGGCATTCGTGCAGCGTGGCGCAAGCCCGCACGCCCAGTTGCGGCAGGCCGTCGGGCAACAGGGTGCGTGGCGCGGCGGCGCGCACTTCGGGCACGCCCAGCGTGGTCATGGCATGGATCAGGCCGCGGGCCACGGCGCTGTGGCGGATGTCGCCCACCAGCGCCACGGCCAGGTTGGTCAGATCGTGCCTGGCCTGCAGCATCGCCTGCACGCGGGCCAATGCCGGCAGCGGATCGGCGTGCGCGCCGTCGCCCGCGTTGAGAATGCGCAGGCCCGGCGCGCAGGCGCCGGCGGCGCTGACGGCGGCGCCGCTGGCCGGATGCCGCAGCACCAGGATGCCGGCCGGCAGGCCGGCGGCGACAGCGGCGGGAGACAGCGCGGCGGCGGCAGGATCGCCGGCGCCGACGCCGTGGCCGCGGTCCACCCCGGCATCGGCGCCCGGGCCATTGGCCTGCAGCGACATGGGTCGCAGGCCCAGGCGCGCGGCGGCGGCCTCGAAATCCTGGCGCAGGGCGGCATCGCCGGCGGGCAGGCTCAGGAACAGGGGCAGGTCGGCGTGGGCGACGGCGGGCGTGCCGTCGGCGGCGAAAGCGGCCGCCGTCTCCAGCAGCCGCTCGACATGGCGTCGCGGCAACCCTTCCGTCGTCAGTAAATGCAGCAGTTCGCCACGGCGGTCGAGTTGTGGATTGAGCATGGGCGGGGCCGGCGGCGTCAGAGCGCCGGCGGCTTGTCCAGGTACCGTTGCAGGATGACGGCCGCGGCCATAGCGTCGTCGGCCGCGTGCGTGCCCAGCAGGCGTTGCGCCTCCATGCTGGAGCCGCGCTCGTCGACCAGCTCCACCGCAACGCCGAAGCGGCCGTGCAACTGGTTGGCGAAGCGGCGGCAGCGCGCGGTGGCGGGCTGTTCGCCGCCGTCGCTGTCGAGCGCCAGGCCGACCACGACGCGATGCGGCTGCCATTCGCGCAGCAGCGCCTCGATGCGCGCGAAGCGCACGTCGCGCACCTCGCTGAAAATGATTTCGAGCGGCCGCGCGTGGCGCGTCAGCGTATTGCCGATGGCCACGCCGATTTTCTTCTCGCCGAAATCGAACGCCAGCAGGGTTTCTTCAGGCATGGCCCGCGTCGCCGGCCAGCATCACGGGATCGATGCCCAGCAGCTTGAGCGCGGCCGGATAGCGATCCTCGGGGGGCACGTCAAAGATGATGTGGTCGTCGGCGCCGACCGACAGCCAGGCGTTCTGGCCCATCTCGCTTTCGAGCTGGCCGGCGCCCCAGCCGGCGTAGCCCAGCGTGACCAGCATGCGGGCGGGCCCCTTGCCGTCCGCCACCGCCTGCAGCACGTCGCGCGAGGTGGTCAGGGCCATGGCGCCCAGCTTGATGCTGGAGCTGTAGTCGCCCGCGGGCGCGTGCAGCACGAAACCGCGATCGGTCTGCACCGGACCGCCGAAGAACACCAGCGTGTCCTTGACCGGAGCGATCTCGAGCGCCAGGTCGATGCGTTCGAACAGCGTGCCGAGCGTCAGGTCGGTGGGGCGGTTGATGACCAGGCCCAGGGCGCCACGTTCCGAGTGTTCGCAGATGTAGATGACCGAGCCAGCCAGGCTGCCTTCGACCATGCCCGGCATGGCGATCAGGAACTGGTTGGCGAAGTTGGCGGCCTGTGTGGTGGACTCTTCGTGGTGTTTTTCCGTCATGGCAACCCCTTTTTGGGTAGTCTGATAGAGCCGGGGGCCCGCCACCCTGGCGTGGCCCGTCGGGAGCGCGGGGCGGGCATGGCCCTCCCCCTCGTTGCAAGCCTTGGCGGAATACGTCAGTGCTGCGCGTCAGATTTCCATCAGTTCGAAGTCCTCTTTGCGGGCGCCGCATTCAGGACAGACCCAATTCGGCGGCACGTCTTCCCAGCGGGTGCCGGGCGCGATGCCCTCGTCGGGCAGGCCGGCCTCTTCGTCGTAGACCCAGCCACAAATCAGACACATCCAAGTACGCATAGTTCTCTCTTACATCAATTCCCTGCCGTCGTCCCCCCTACGGGGCAAAGGCGGGAGGCATCCATTAGAATGGGGACAATCTTACCGAAACCCAATAGGGGTTCCCCTGATTCTCCGCAAATGAGTCCGGGCACCCTAACTCTAGCGCTGTCCACGTGGCCCCCGTTACTCCCCCTCTCGTTTTGGTCTTCGGTCCGCTCGATCCCTCGGGCGCCGACGGTTTGCCCGCGGACGCCGTGACCTGCGCCCGCCTGGGCTGTCACGGCCTGGCGGCCGTCACGGCGCTGACCGTGCAGGATACCGCCGGCATCGAAGAAATCCATCCCGTTTCACCCGACCTGCTCGACGATCAGGCACGCTGCCTGCTCGAAGACATGTCGGTGCAGGCGATCAAGGTGGGCGGACTATACACCGCCGAAACGGCAAGCGTAGCCGCCCAGGTAGCCGCCGATTACAGCCAGGTGCCGCTGGTGCTGCACCTGGGCCAGCGCGCCCAGGTGCCGGCCGACGCCGCCGACGAGGACGACGCTGACGACCTGCTGGCCGCCATCCTCGAGCTGGTGCTGCCGCAGACCGACCTGCTGATCGTCGAGCACCTGCGGCTCGCGCAGTGGCATGCCGATGGCGACATCGATATCGGGGACGCACCGTCGCCGATGCACGCCCTGGTGGCCGCCGGCGCAGAATGGGTGCTGGTGCTGGGCAGCCCGCAACGGCCCGGTCACCACGCCAACGTGCTGCTCGGCCCCAACGGCCAGACCACCACCCTGCCGTGGCAGGCGCCCCCGGACCGCAACGGCGACGCCGGCGGGCTGGCCGCCACCGCCATCACCGCCCTGCTGGCGCGCGGCCTGGAAATGCCCGAGGCCGTGCGCCAGGGCCTGGCCCACGCCGACGCGGCGGTCGCCGCCAGCTTCCTGCCGGGCATGGGCCGGCGCATTCCCAACCGGATCCAACCGCAATGAAAGCCCTGCGTTTTCCCGCCGGCCTGTACGGCGTGACCCCCGAATGGGACGACACCGAGCGGCTGCTGCGCGCGGTGCGCCAGGCCGCCGAGGGCGGCATGCGCGCGCTGCAGTTGCGCCGCAAGGACGTGCCCGACGCGGTGCGCGCCGAGCAGGCGCGCGCCCTGGCGCCCCTGTGCCGCGAGCTGGGCGTGGTGTTCCTCATCAATGACGACTGGCGCCTGGCGCTGGAAGTCGGCGCCGACGGCGCCCACGTCGGCCGCGACGACGACAGCCTGGCCCGCATCCGCGCCGAAGCCGGCCCCGACCTGATCCTGGGCGGCTCCAGCTACGACGACCTGGGCCGCGCCCGCGAGCTGCTGGACGCCGGCGCCGACTACATCGCCTTCGGCGCCATGTTCCCCTCGCGCGTCAAGCCGGACACCGTGCGCGCGCCGCTGTCGGTGCTCACCGAGGCTCGCGCCCTGGTCGAGCAACGCGACGCGCCGCGCCCCGCCGTGGTCGCCATCGGCGGCATCACGCCCGGGAACGTGGCGTCGGTGGCCGCCGCCGGCGCCGATTCGGTCGCCGTCATCACCGGCCTGTTCGAGGCGCCCGCCATCCGCGCCGCCGCCGCGGCCTGCGCCGCGCCCTACTCCATCAACCGCAACCTGAAGCCCTGACCGCCATGTCCCGTAACGCCCAGCTTTTCGAACGCGCCAGCCGCAGCATCCCCGGCGGCGTCAATTCGCCCGTGCGCGCCTTCCGCTCCGTGGGCGGCACGCCGCGCTTCATCAAGCGCGCGCAGGGGCCGTACGTGTGGGATGCGGAAGACAAGCAGTACATCGACTACGTCGGTTCGTGGGGCCCGGCCATCCTGGGCCACTCGCATCCCGAGGTGGTGCGCGCGGTGCAGGACGCGGCCGTCAACGGCCTGTCGTTCGGCGCCCCCACCGAGGCCGAGATCGAACTGGCCGAAGTGCTGATCGCGCGCCTGCCGTCGCTGGAACAGGTGCGCCTGGTCAGCTCCGGCACCGAAGCCACCATGACGGCCATCCGCCTGGCGCGCGGCGCCACCGGCCGCAACAAGATCGTCAAGTTCGAGGGCTGCTACCACGGCCATTCCGACAGCCTGCTGGTCAAGGCCGGCTCGGGCCTCCTGACCTTCGGCAACCCCAGCTCGGCCGGCGTGCCGCCCGAATTCGTTTCGCACACGCTGACCCTGGAATACAACAACCTCGAAGCGGTGCGCGAGGCCTTCGCCCAGCACGGCGCCGACATCGCCTGCATCATCGTCGAGCCGATCGCCGGCAACATGAACCTGATCAAGCCGGCCGCCGGCTTCCTGGAAGGGCTGCGCGAGGTCTGCACGCAGCACGGCGCGCTGCTGATCTTCGACGAAGTCATGACCGGCTTTCGCGTCGGCCCGCAGGGCGTGCAGGGCCTGTCGGGCGTCAAGCCCGACCTGACCACGCTGGCCAAGGTGATCGGCGGCGGCATGCCGGTGGGCGCCTTCGGCGGCAGCGCCGAGATCATGAAGCACATCGCGCCGTTGGGCGGCGTCTACCAGGCGGGCACGCTGTCGGGCAACCCGGTGGCCGTGGCCGCCGGCCTGGCCACGCTGCGCCTGATCGCCGCCCCCGGTTTCTACGACAAGCTGGCGGCGCAGACCGCCAAGCTGGCCCAGGGCCTGCAGGAACGCGCCCGCGCCGCCGGCCTGGCGTTCTCGGCCGACTCGGTCGGCGGCATGTTCGGCATCTATTTCAGCGACAAGGTGCCGGCCACGTTCGCCGAGGTCTCGGCCTGCGACACGGCGCGCTTCAACCGCTTCTTCCACGCCATGCTGGACCACGGCGTGCATTTCGCGCCGTCGGCGTTCGAGGCCGGCTTCGTCTCGGCCACCCACGACGACGCGGTGATCCAGTCCACGCTGGATATCGCCGAGAAGGTCTTCGCGGCGATCTGAGCGCCAGCGCGGGGCTGTCGGCACGCGCTGGCCTCACGCTTGCCCCACAACGCCCTGGCGGCCCGACAGCGGCCGCCGGGGCGTTGTCGCATCCGCCCCTAGGGTGTCTTGTATTGCTGGTACAGCGCCGTGACGTTGCGCACGTACTGCTGAGTCTCGGCATAGGGGGGCACCGCGTCGTACTTGCGCACCGCGCCCTCGCCCGCGTTGTAGGCGGCCAGCGCCAGGTCCAGGCGGTTGGGATACTGATCGATCAGGCGGCGCAGCAGGCTCGATCCGGCCTTCACGTTGGTGGCCGGGTCCACCAGCGCCCGCTCGATGTCATCCGAGACCAGCAGGGTCGCCGCCGTCGCCGGCATCAGTTGCATCAGGCCCAACGCCCCCTTGGGCGAGCGCGCATCGCTGCGGAACCCGGATTCCACCGCGATGACCGCGGTCAGCAAGGCCCGGTCCACGCCCGAATCCCTGGCCGCCTGCGCGATCAGCTCGTCATGCGCCGTGGAGGGCGGCGCCGACCCCCAGCGCGCGGCGCGGTCGCCCAGGGTCAGCAGGCTGGCGCCGTCCCCCGAGCGCGGCTCGCAGTCCAGGCAGGCCTTGATGCGGTTGCCGCGCAGCGCGGTCCGAACCTGCGCGCGTTTGTAATACCTGGCGTAACCGTTGGGCACCTTCATGGCGCGCCAGACACCGAACGGATCTTTGTAACGGTAGATCTCGGTGGCGCGCGCGGCGTCCGTGGGCAGCAGCGCGCCGGCGGCCAGCAGGGCCGCCACCGCCAGACCGGCCAGGAAGGTCCGCCCGGCGCGTGGCCGTGCGGACGGAATGCATGAGAGTCGGAACATGGGGAAGGCGCTCCGGCGGCGTCCAGGGACGGGAAATCGAACGCCTATGCTGAGCCGGCGCGCCGGCTTTGTCGCTCCTGCCTATGCCCTAGTACCCGCCGCGCCGCCCGGCGCGAGCATCCCCGCACGGCCTGCGCCCCTGAAAGCCGGGGGCAAAAGCGTCATAGGAATAAGGGTCTGATCTACATCTTTTATCTTCATCCCCCCTCGTACTACTACGCAGTAGCCCAGCGTTCCTGGGTTAACATATGTCGCAATATTTCGTTTAATTACTAAATGAATGGAGAACCCGGCGCCAACTGCCGGGCAGGAGGCGGAGATGGGCGCAGACAATACGCTCCAGCTAGTGCTGGATGCCACTACCAACGTCCTGACGGCGATTTACTCGCCGCCACCTGCGCCGCAGAACAATGCCGCCACAGCCGACGCGCCGGCCGACGAGGCCCCGGGCCGGGAGGCCGACGCCCCGGAGACCGACACCCCTGACGCCGCCCCGGACGTCCCGCCCGCCGACCTGCCAAGCTGGGACACCCTCGCCGCCATGGCCACCGCGCAGGGCTGGTCGACCGAGGCGCTGGACAATCACGCCGTCATCGCCTTCATCGACCTGTGCCGCCATGCCACCGGAACCGTGCAGGTGCCGGTGGGCAAGCTGATCGACGGCTCGTTCGATCTGGAAGTGGACGCCGCCTGCATGTCGGCCCTGGTCACCCTGCACCCGCCCAAGGGCGGCAAGCCGGTGACCCTGCCCGTGCTGCGCCAGGCCATCGCCGACCAGGGCATCGTCCACGGCGTACTGGAAAAGGAACTGGCCGAGGCCGTCGAGCGCGGCGGCGCGCAGACCGTGCTGATCGCGCAAGGCACGCCGCCCACGCGCGGCACCCCCACCCGTTTCGAAAGCCTGCTGGACCGCCTGAAGCCGCGCGCCCAGGAAATCGACGAACTGGCGCAGATCGACTACCGCGACCTGGGCAGCCTGCTGCTGGTGACCCCCGGCATGCCGCTGATGCGGCGCATCCCGCCACTGCCGGGCATCGACGGTTGCAACGTGCTGGGCCAGCCGGTGCTGCCGGATGAACTGCCGGACACCCCGTTCAACGCCGAAATGTCCGGCGTCGAGATCGATCCGGAAGACCCCAACCTGCTGCGCGCCGCCATCGCCGGCTCTCCCAAGCTCATCCATCAGGGCGCGCAGGTCAATCCGGTGGTCGAGGTCGACGCGGTCGACCTGTCCACCGGCAACATCAACTTCCAGGGGTCGTTGCAAGTGCGCGGCGATATCAGCGCCACGATGGAAGTGCGCGTGACCGGCGACGTGGTCGTCAACGGCACCATGGAAGCCGCCCTGGTCGAAGCGGGGGGCAACGTCACGGTCAAGGGCGGCATCATCGGCATGGCCGAAGCCATGCAGGACGGCGCCAGCGAGTCGGCCAACAATGCCGCCGCGCGCACCGCCCACATCGTCTGTGGCGGCGATGTGCGGGCCCGCTTCATCGCCAACGCCATCATCAGCGCGGGGCAGAACGTGGAAGTGGAACGCGAGATCCGCCAAAGCAGCATCGCGGCGGGCGGCAGCGTCAACGTGGGCGCGCCCAACACCCAACAGACCGCCATCACGGGCGGCCAGACCCGCGCCCTGCATTCAGTGCGGGCCGGCACCATCGGCTCGCCGGCCGGCGTGCCGACGCTGGTACAGGCCGGGCTGGACCCCCATGCCGACATCAAGCGTTCGGCGCTCACGCGCAAGCGCCTGAAGATGAACGAGGAAAAGGCCAAGCTGGAGCAGTTGCTGCTGTTCCTGCACGCCAACCCCGGCCGGGCCGGCGGCGACGTGGTCGAGCGCGCCCGCAACACCCACACCAAGCTGGGCCGCGACCTGATCGAGCTGGACGAAGAAGAAGCCCAGCTCATCCGCGACCTGCAGCCCCTGCATACCGCCACCATCATCGCGGCGCGGCGCTTCTGCGGCGGCACCAAGATCCAGGTGGGCAACCGCATGCAGGAGTTCCTGGAAGACCAGGTGGGCGGCAAGGCCGGCCTGGAAGAAGGCGAGATCGTCATCCGCTGACGCTCGCCCGGCGGCCGGGACCGCAGCCGGCTCAGGGCGCCAGTTGCTTGAACCAGGCGCGCGGCGAAATGCCGCGGTCCGGCCCGAGGATCGAGAAGCCGCCGTCCACCGGGATATCCACGCCCGTCATCCACGAGGCCGCATCGGAGCACGCGAAACACACCGCCGCCGCGATCTCCTCGCCCGAGCCGACCCGGCCCAGCGGATGAAAGTGCGCGCCCACCGCGTCGGCGGCTTCGCGCGAGCCGCCCGCCAGTTGTTCGACCGACGGCGACCAGGTCCATGCCGGCGACACCGCCAGCACGCGGATGCCGGCCGGCGCCAGCTCCACGGCGAAGTTCTTGGTGATCTGCAGCAAGGCCGCCTTGGAGGCCGGATACAGCGCGCGCCCGGCCGCGCCGAACTTGCCGCCGGTGCTGCCCAGGTTGACCACCACGCCGCCGCGCGGCAGCAGCGGCGCCGCCATCTGCGTGAAGATGGCGGCGGACACCAGATTGGTATCGAGCGTCGCGTGCCACTCCGCGCGGCTGGAGGCCAGCCCGCGGTCGTTGTACTGGCAGGCGTTGTTCACCAGGATGTCGACCCGCCCGAAGCGCGCCAGCGCGGCGTTCAGGCAGTGGCGGATCTGGTCGTCCTGGCCGATGTCGGTTTCGTGGAACAGCGCGCGGTCGCCGATCTCGCCCGCCAGCGCCTGGCCGGCCTGGGCGTTGCGTCCCACCAGCACCACGTTGGCGCCGGCCGCCGCCAGCCCGCGCGCGATGTCCGCGCCCAGCCCCTGGGTGCTGCCGGTGACGATGGCGGTCTTGCCGGCCAAGCCGGGAAAGCCTGAGAAATCCATGAACAGTCCTTGATCAATGAGGCGCGGCGGCCCAGTGCATGGCCTGCGCCACCGAGCCGGTCTGCGCGATCAGCCGCATGCTGGCCAGCGAGGCGTCGTGCACCGCCGGATCGGCCGAGGCGCAGGCGTCTTCGGCCACCATGACATTGAACCCGATATCGGCGGCGTGCCGCACCGTGCCCTCGACCACCGAATGCGTCGCCACCCCCGCCACCACCAGCCGGCGCGCGCCCAGCAGCCGCAGGGTCTCTTCCAGCGGCGTGCCGTAGAAGGCGCTGATGCGCGTGTGCTTGACCACGAATTCCCGCGGACTGCCCGCCACAGGCTGCAGGCCCTCGTAGAAGGCGCTGCCCCATTGCCCCTCGGCGACGGCGCCGATGCTGGCGACGTTGCGAAAGATGTCGCAGTTGGGCAGCAGGTCGGCATAGTCGGGCCTGAAGGCGATGCGCACGTGCACGATCGGCAGGCCATGGCTACGGGCGCCGTCGAGCAGGTCGGCGGCGCCGCGCAGCAGGCGCTGGCGCTCCGCGCCATCGGCGTCCAGCCCGACGCGGATCTTGCCTTCGGGATGCAGCACGTCGTTCTGGTAGTGCAGCGCCAGCACCGCGGCGTCGGTCGCGCTCACACGAACACCTCGAACACATCGTGCGCGTCGTCGCAGTTCACCAGGTCCACCCGTTTCATGCGAATGCGCCAGTTGTCGCCATCGGCCGCCAGCTTGTGGGTGTAGCGGCCCGCCAGTTGGCGCGGCTGGCGCTTGCGCCACTCGGTCATCTGGAACGCCGAGTGCACCACCAGGTTGCCGCCGGCGTCCAAGCCCTCGACCTGCACCCCGCCCACCAGCCGCGCGCTGCGCGTGGGCGGCTGCTGCGACCAGTTGCGCGGATGTTCCAGCCGGCGGATGCGCACGTCGCGCAGCATGCGGTCTTCCCAGAACAGCGAGATATGGTCGTAGGGGCTGGACTGGCCCGGCTCGCGCGGCATCCAGTACATGCCGTCGTCGGTCCACAGCGACTGCCAGTCGCCGTAGCGGCGCTCGTCCAGCAGCCGCGCCTCGCGATACAGGAACTGGGCGATGCGGTGGTAGGCCTCGGCCGGCACGTCGGCCGGCGCCAGGTTGGCGGTGGATACGTCGAATTCGAGGTCTAGCAGCATGCGCCTTCTCCTTGGCCGTGGGCGGACGCCACGGGACCGGCCTCCATATAGCGCTTCCAGGCGCGGAACTGGTTGCGCATCGGCAGCTCGCTGGTGCCGTTGATCGACACCATGCCGTCCGCGTCGCTGCGGTCGGTGCCGTGGTAGCGGTGCATGCTGACCCATTCGCCGCCACGGGTGGCGTTGCCTTCCTGGCAGCGGTTGTAGAGCTCGATGTCGTCCGGCATGACGTTGGACGACGGCGAGTTGATCACGTTGGCGTACAGCATGGCGCGCTTGAACACGCCGTCCGGCGCGCCCTTGCAACGGAAGGTCTGGATCTCGATCAGGGTGCGATCGACGGCGATCGGCCGGATCACGCGGAACTGCTGGAACACCGTGTGCGGCGAGCCGCTGCCGTAGATGACGGTGTTGTGGCGGTTCATGCCGAGGATCTCGCGGGCGCGGTCGGCGCCGTAGGCCGCGGTCAGCGCCTCGAAGTGGGCGCGCGACACCGGATCGCGTTCGGCCGCGCCCGGGTTGAAGATGCCTTCCATGTAGCCGTGGCCGTTGTCGTAGGCGCGCAGCTCCAGCTTTTCCCAGAACTCGTAGGGCTCGCCGTTGCCGTCCATGATGTGCAGCTCGAACGGCATCTCGCCGATCTCCTTGGCTTCGTCGCGGGCGGCGGCGAAGGACGATTCGTGCGTCACGCGGGCGTGCATGGTGTCGTGCAGGTTCTCGTAGAACACCTTCCAGTTCGAGCGCTGCATCACGCGGAAGATGCCGCCGGCCACCTCGACCTCGCCCACCGGCGAGCGGTCGCACAGGTTGTCGATGGACGAGCGCACGCCGCCCAGGAATTCCTCCAGGCCCTGGCCGTCGCGGGCCTGGCTGGCGAAGACGAAGCCGCGATAGCTTTCCACGCGCGGCAGGCGCCGCATCGAGAAGCTGGGGTCGGTCGGATCGTACGAGGTGCCCTCCAATCCCTGCTTGAGCGGCACGCCCAGGTGGCTGCCGTCCAGCTTGAAGGTCCAGGCGTGGTAGGGGCAGCGGAAGAATTTGCCGACACAGCCGTCGCCATCCGCCACCACCTTGGCGCCCTTGTGCGGGCAGCGGTTGTACAGGACGTGCACGCGGCCATCGCTGGCGCGCACCATCAGCACGTCCTGGTCGCCCAGCCGCGTGGTGTGATAGTCGCCCGTCTTGGGCACCTGGCTTTCGTGGCCGACGTAGACCCAGGCGCGGCCGTAGATGCGCTGCATCTCCAGCTCGAAGATCGCCGGGTCGGTGTACAGGGCGCGGTGCACGCTGTCGCCGCGCACCATCTCGCCCAACTGTTGATCGCTATACGGCATGGCGGTCTCCTACTTGTTCTCGCTGTCTTTCCAGCGCGCCATCAGGGTGTTGGAAGGCAGGGTCTCGTCCAGCAGCTTCTGCGCGGTCTCGCGGCCGGCCACCGGCAGGCCCTTGGGGTCGAGCGCGCCGATCTGCACCAGCACGCTGGCCTGGTCCCAATAGATGTGTTCGTGGCAGAGCTTGTCGCCGCGGAACTTGACGATGGCCACCAGCGGAATCTCGACGTATTTGCCGGTGGGCGCGACGCCGGGCAGCAGCCAGTCGATCTCGGTGGTGTGGGTGAAGCAGAACAGCAGCTCGTCGACGATCTGGGTCGCGCCCACGGTGCGCGACAGCGGCACCAGTCTGGTGTCGGGCGGATTGCTGTTGACGAAGTGGTGCTGGTAGAAGCGCGACAGCTCGCGGTAGCCCACGCCACCGGTCATGGTGGGGATGTGGTTGACGTAGGGCTCGGCCACCATCGTGGCCATGGTCGCGGCCACGTCGCGCGTGCCGAATTCGTATTCGCAGTGCTTGTCCCACAGGGCCGAATAGTCGAACTGCGGGCCGATCACGCGTTGCAGCGCGGCCATGCTGCGCTGGTGCGCCATCAGCGCCGACGGCTTGTCATAGTGCGCGCCGCCGGTGCGGGCAAAGGCGTGGTCCATGCCGGGGTACACATACAGCTCGACGTTGGCCTTGCCGCCCAGCGCCTCCAGGATGCGCTGGCGCGCCGGCGGCGGACAGAAGCCATCCTGCTCGGCGATGTGCAGCACCAGCCGGCCGCGCAGCTTGGCGGCTTCGTCCAGGCTGTCCTCGATGCCCACGCCGTAGTAGCCGATGGCCACGTCGGCATCCGTGCGGCAGGCGGCCAGGTAGGCCAGCTTGCCGCCCAGGCAATAGCCCAGCACGCCGGCGCCGCCCTGCTGCTCGGGCAGCGCGCGCAACGCGGCCAGGGTCGCGGCGATGTCCTTGATGCCCAGATCGACGTCGAAGCCCTTGTACAGCTCGAACGCGCGCGGCATGTCGGCCGGGCCGTCGGTCAACTGGATGCCGGGCTGCTGGCGCCAGAACAGGTCCGGCGCCAGCACCACGTAGCCCTCCTCGGCCAGCGACTGCGCGGTGCGGCGCATGAAGTCATTGATGCCGAAGATCTCCTGGCACAGCACCAGCCCCGGCCCGTGGCCCGAGGCGGGCACGGCCAGATAGGCGCTGAATGATTGGCCGTCGTGCGAGGCGATGGTCACCTCGCGCGTCGTGATGGTTGCGGTCATGCTTCTCTCCTTGATGCGTGCGTCGCCTGCCTCACTTCATCTGGCAGGCGGCGGCGAACGGGTCGTGATACTGCGTCAGCACCGTGCCCGACAGCTTGTTGGCCAGCTTGCCGTCCGCGCCCTTGACGATGGTGCGCAGGTAGTAGTTCTGGATCGGGTACTGGTTGCGGTTGAAGGTGAAGTCGCCGCGCACCGACTTGAAATCGGCGCGCCGCAGCGCCGGACGCAGCGCGTCGGCGCCCAGCTTGCCGCCGGTCTGCCTGACGGCGCTGTCCAGCAGCATGGCGGCGTCGTAGCCCTGCGAGGCGTAGAGCGTGGGGGTGCGGTTGTAGGTTTTCCTGAAGTCCTCGACGAACTTGCGGTTGGCCGGGTTGTCCAGGTCGGCCGCCCATTGCGACGAGTTGTGCAGGCCTTCGATCGGCGCGCCCACCGCCGCGATCGTATCCTCGTCGCCCGAGAAGCCCGGCGCCAGCAGCGCGATCTCCTTGCCCAGGCCGGCGCCGTTGAACTGCTTGATGAAGTTCACGCCCATGCCGCCCGGCAGGAAGAAGAACACCGCGTCCGGCTTGCTGGCGCGCAGCCGCGTGATCTCGACGCCGTAGTCGAGCTGGCCGAGCTGGGTATAGATCTCTTCCGACAGCCCGCCCTTGTACAGGCGCTTGAAGCCGTTGAGCGATTCGCGCCCGCCGGGATAATCGGGCGCGATCAGCGCCACCCGCTTGAAGCCCTGGTCGGCGGCATATTTGCCCATCGCCGCCGGGATGTCCTCGTTCTGCCAGGCCACCGCGAAGAAATTCGGATTGCAGCCGGCGCCGGCATAGTTCTCCGGCCCCGTATTGGTGCTCAGATAGATGGTGCCCGACTGCAGGATGGCCGGCATCACCGGCAGCAGCACGTTCGAGAACACGATGCCCGTCATCACGTCGACCTTGTCGCGCTTGAGCAGGCGCTCGACCGCCTGGCGTCCGGCATCGGCCTTCTGCTGGTCATCGGCCACCACCACCTCGGCAGGCAGCCCGCCCAGCTTGCCGCCGGTATGCTGCAGCGCGAGATTGAAGCCGTCGCGGATTTCGTTGCCCAGCGCCGCGCCCGGCCCCGACAGCGTGGTCAGCAGGCCGACCTTGATCTTGTCCGCCGCCGATGCCCCGGCCGCGGCCGTCATACAGCCCGCCGACACCAGCGCCGCCAGCGCGCGCCGGCCCCATAGCTTTCCATTCATGAGCCACCCCGTTCGTGTCCGCCGGCGCCGCCGGCGCAATGCTGACAGAATCCGTCTGCCGTCGGTACACCCTGCCAACGATGAAAACTGCCAGCTTACGCGCCACGGCGCCGCCTTCCAACAACCCCCAGCTTAGGACGGGCGGGCGCGCGGCTCTATCCGAATCGGCGCACGCCTATCCGGGATTCACTTAATTCCAAACGCTTGACGATTGCATTACGCTCGACGGCGATACGGGAGCGTTCCCGTCCCGGAGGCATCCATGCACGGCTGGTCCCGCATCGAGCTGGCGCCATTGCTCAAACGACGCGTCTTCAGTTCCACCCAGCCCGCCGAAACGCGCGAACGCGTCTCCGAAGCGCTCAAGGATCACCGCCTGACCTGGAAGGGCGGCCGCGTCGACGCCGAACTGAACCGCGCCCGCTTCGGCGCCCTGAGCGTCTGTACGCTGCGCTACGGCGCCGAAGTCCACATCGAACCCGACCGCCTGCAGGACTTCATGCTGGTGCAGGTGCCGCTGCGCGGCCGCGCCCGCATCGAATGCGGCAGCGACTGCGTCGACGCCCACCCCGACTGCGCCGCCGTCATCGCCCCCAACCGCGCCCTGAAACTGCACTGGGAAGCCGGTTGCGAACAACTGCTGCTGAAAATTCCGCGCGGCAAGCTCGAAGCCATCGGCCACCGCATCTTCGGCGACGCCGCCGCCCGCCCCCTGGACTTCAGCCCCGCGCTACGCCTGGACACCCCCGTCGGCGCCGCCTGGCGCAGCATGATGACCAGCCTGATCCACCTGCTCCCCACCCTGGACGACGGCGCGCCGAGACCGCCCGCCGCCTGGCTGGAGCACCTGGAAGACACCCTCGTCCTGCACCTGCTCTACAACCAGCCCAACACCTGGCAACGCCACGCCGGCCTGCCCCCCGCCCTGCCGCGCCGCGTCGCCCAGGCCGAAGCCTACATGCGCGCCCACCTGGCCGCCCCCCTGACCCTGACCGACATCGCCCGCGGCGCCGGCGCCAGCCCCAGCGCCCTCACCCGCCTGTTCCAGCAACACCGCGAGACCACCCCCATGCAGGCGCTACGCGTCCTGCGCCTGGACGCCGCCCGCGAAAAGCTGCAACAAGGCGCCTGCGAAAGCGTCACCGAGGTGGCCGTCTCCGTAGGCATCAGCCACCTGGGCCGCTTCTCCGAGTACTACCGCGACCGCTTCGGCGAACTCCCCCGCGAAACCTTCCAGTCCAGCAGATAGACCTGACAATTCTGGCGCCATGCGCCAACCCCCGCAGCCACAAGCGAAGAATCACAAACGTAGTTAAACCAATACATATGTGATAAAGCGTCCCGCCCGCGAGCGTGCAGCGTCATCCGCCCCCGCAAGACACCACGTAAGCTTCAAAAGGCCGTCCGCGCGGCCGCCTTGAAGCGGGCCCCGCAAATCGCTCTGAACCCGAGTTTCCGCCTGTCAGAACGCCAAGAAACGCCCCCTCCCCAGCACCCGCCATTAATTCTTATCGTGAGCGGGTGACGGGGCAGGCGGGGGATGGCGGGGCGTGTAGATGCGCCCGACGGAATCTGAAGGGAAGGCCGAAGGCCTGGACGAAGATGAGGACGGGGCAGTCCGGAGCGAAGGCTCCGGACCGCAATCGTAGCCCCGCCATCCCCCGCCTGCCCCGTCACCCGCGGCTAAAGAACCCAACCCGACGCAAATATCCCGCCAGGCCGGCCCGCACTCAAGCCGGCACAACAGCCGTAACTTCAATCTCCACCTTGGCCCGATCCTCCACCAGATCCGCCACCTCCACCGCCGTCATCGCCGGAAAATGCCTCCCGATCAATTCACGATAGTGCTTCCCGATCTCCGGATAAGCCGCCACATAGGCCTCCTTGTCCGTCACATACCACGTCATCCGCACGATATGCTCAGGCCTGGCCCCGCCCTCGGCGAGAATCGCCACGATGTTGGCCAACGTCTGCCGCACCTGATCGGCCAGATCATCCGACTCGAACTGCTGCTGCCCGTTCCAGCCCACCTGCCCGCCCACGAACACCAGCTTGCTCCCCACCGTCATCTCGGTCAGGATCCCATTCGAATAGCCCCTCGGCGCCATCCAATCCGGCGGTTGCAGAATCTTCATAACGTCTCATCCTATTTTCAAAAAACAAACACCAGGGTGGCCCCCGCCGAACTCACTCGGCGGCAACCAGATAATCCTGCATGCGCTCGCGCAGATCCGCCGGCAGCGGCATCGACTTCATCGTGCGCAGATCCACCGTCACGATCGTCAGCGTCGCCGACAGCCGCAACTGCCCGTCCGGCCCCTCGAACCGCACCAGCGCCTTGAACGACGCGCCGCCGATGCGCTGCACCTGCAGCGTCTGCCGCAGTTTCTCGTGCCAGCGGCTCGGCGCGCTGAAATCGCACGTCACCGACGCCATCGGCGTGCCGATGTGACGCTCCACGTGCAGCGCGTGGAATGGCAGCCCCATGCCCTTGTCGAACCACTCCTCGACAAAGTCATTGATCATCTCGAAATAGCGCGGATAGAAAACGATGCCCGCCGGATCGCAATGACGGAAGCGGACCTCTACCTGACTGATGAATGGTGCTGCCATGGCATTTCCTTGATGCAAAAAAATCACGCCATCTTGCGCAGCGCGAATCGCTGCAGCTTGCCCGTCTCGGTGCGCGGCAGCGCGGACACGAACTCGATGGCGCGGGGATACTTGTAGGGCGCGATCGTGGCCTTGACGAATTGCTGCATGGCCGCCACCAGCGCCTCGCTCGGCGCGAAGCCGGGCTTGAGCACCACGAAGGCCTTGACCAATTGGCCGCGCTCGTCATCGGGCGCGCCGACCACGCCGCATTCGGCCACCGCTTCGTGGCGCAGCAGCGCATCCTCGACCTCCGGGCCGGCGATGTTGTAGCCGGCCGAGACGATCATGTCGTCATTGCGCGCCTGGTAGAAGAGATAGCCGTCGTCGTCCTGCACGAACGTATCGCCGGGCAGGTTCCAACCCTTCTGCACGAAGCGGCGCTGGCGCTCGTCGGCCAGGTAGCGGCAGCCGGTCGGCCCCTTGATCGCCAGGCGGCCCACCGTGCCGTTGGGCACCGGATTCATGTCATCGTCCACGATCTGCGCGATGTAACCGGGCACCACGCGGCCGATGGCGCCGCGCCGCACCGACTCGGGCGGGCTGGACACGAACACGTGGATCATCTCCGTGCCGCCGATGCCGTCGATCATCTCGATGCCGCTGGCCTCTTTCCACAGCTGGCGCGTCGCGTCCGGCAGGGCCTCGCCGGCCGACACGCTCTTCTTGAGCGAGGACAGGTCGAACTTGCCCACCAGCGCCGCCATCTGGCGGTAGAACGTGGGCGCGGTGAAAACGATGGTGGCGCGGAAGTCCTGGATCAGCTGCAGCAGGCTTTCTGGCGTCAGGCGCTCGGCCAGCACCGTGCTGGCGCCGACCCGCAGCGGAAAGCACAGCAAGCCGCCCAGGCCGAAGGTGAACGCCAGCGGCGGCGTGCCGCAGAAAATGTCGTCCGGACCCGGCTTGATGACATGCTTGGGAAACAGGTCGCACATCGCCAGCACATCGCGATGGAAATGCATGCAGCCCTTGGGCGCGCCGGTGGTGCCGCTGGTGAAGGCGATCAGGCAGACGTCATCGGCGGCGGTATCGCAGGCCGTGAAATCATCCGGCTTGACCGCTGCCAGCGTGTCCAGCGACTCGGGCGCCGTGTCGTTGAAATACACGATCTGCGCCAGCCCCGGGCAATGGTGTTCGTGATCCGGCTGGGCGCAGAACTGCGCCTCGTCCTTCAGGCGCACGTCGCACAGCACCGCCTGGATCTGCGCCTTGTCGATGATCTGCTTGAGTTCCTTGGCGCGCAGCAGCGGCATGGTCGGCACCGTCACCAGGCCCGCCTTGATGGCGGCCAGCCAGGACGCCGCCATCATCGGGTTGTTGGGACCGCGCAGCAGCAGGCGGTTGCCCGGCACCAGCTTCATGTCCTCGACCAGCACGCGCGCGATGCGGTTGGTCAGCGCCGCCAGTTCGCGGTAGGTCATGGTGGCCGGCTTGCCGTCCTGCGCCCAGCGCAGCGCGACGCGCTCGCCGTGGCCACGGTCGACCATGGCGTCCACCAACTCAACCGCGCAATTGAAGCGCTTGGGATAGGCCACGTCGGGGCCGTCCAGCAGGAACTCGGGCCATTGTTCGCCCGGGGGCAGATTGTCCCGGGCGAAAGTGTCGATGTGGGCGGATACTTCCATGAAATTCCCCTTGCTGATGCGGTGTAGTTGACTGCCGAAAGCGGAAACTCGATGGTTTCTTCAGGCCTTCAGCAGTTCCCGGGCGATGATCAACTTCTGCACTTCGGTGGCGCCTTCGTAGATACGCAGCGCTCTGATTTCCCTGTAAAGCTTCTCCACCGGCATCCCCGACACCACGCCCGCGCCGCCGAACATCTGCAGCGCGCGGTCGATCACGGTCTGCGCCGATTCGGTGGCCGTCATCTTGGCCATGGCCGCTTCGCGCGTGGTGCGTTGTTTCTGCACGTCGCGCATCCACGCTGCGCGATAGGTCAGCAGCGCCGAGGCGTCGATGGCCGTGGCCATGTCGCCCAGCGCGGCCTGCGTCAGTTGCAGGTCGGCCAGGGTCTGGCCGAACATGCGGCGCGACCTGGCGCGCGCCAGGCCTTCATCCAGCGCGCGGCGCGCAAAGCCCAGCGCGGCGGCCGCCACCGAGGCGCGGAAGATGTCCAGCGTCATCATCGCCAGCTTGAAGCCCTGCCCCGCCTCGCCCAGCCGCTGCGACACCGGGATGCGGCAGTTGTCGAAGGTGAGGGTGGCCAGCGGGTGCGGCGCGATCAGCTCGATGCGCTCCGAGATCTCGAAGCCCGGGGTGTCGGCATCCACCACGAAGGCGCTGATGCCGCGCGCGCCCGGCGCCTCGCCGGTGCGGGCGAATACGCAATAGAAGTCGGCGATGCCGCCGTTGGAAATCCAGGTCTTGGCGCCGTTGAGCACGTAGTGGTCGCCCTCCAGCCGGGCCTCGCAGGCCAGCGCCGCTACATCCGAGCCGGCATCCGGCTCGGACAGCGCGAACGCCGCGATGGCCTCGCCGCTGGCCACGCGCGGCAGGTAGCGCTGGCGCAGCGCGTCCGAACCCATCAGCGAGATCGCGCCGCTGCCCAGGCCCTGCATGGCGAAGGCGAAGTCCGCCAGGCCCTCGTGGCGCGCGAACGTTTCGCGCAGGATGCAGACCGAACGCGAATCGACCTCGGGCAGCGCGCCGCCCCAGGCGCCGCCGGGGCCGCCCGCGACCGCGTAGCGCAGCCAGCCGGCCTGGCCCATGGCCTTGACCAGCTTGCGGCAGGCCGCATCGGCATCGTGGTGGTCGACATGGCCCAGGGCGCTTTCGCACCAGCCGTCGACCTCATGCGCCAGTTTGCGATGGGCGTCGTCGAAGAACGGCCAGTCCAGCCAGCTTGCGTCGCGCATCATCAGTTCCCCTCGAAGACCGGCTTCTGTTTGGCCACGAAGGCCTCGTAGGCGCGATGGAAATCGCGCGTCTGCATGCAGATGGCCTGGGCCTCGGCTTCGGCCTCGATGGCCTCGTCCACGCCCATGTTCCATTCCTGGTGCAGCAGTTTCTTGGTCACGCCGTGGGCGAAGGTGGGGCCCGCGGCCAACTGCGCGGCCAGCTTGGCCGCCGCGTCCATCAGGGCGTCCGACTCGTGCAGCGCGTTGAAGAAGCCCCAGCTGGCGCCCTCCTCGGCGGTCATGGCGCGGCCGGTGTACAGCAGTTCGGAGGCGCGGCCCTGGCCGATCATGCGCGGCAGCAGCGTGCAGGCGCCCATGTCGGCCCCCGCCAGGCCCACCCGCGTGAACAGGAAGGCGGTGCGCGCGGCCGGCGTGCCCAGGCGCATGTCGGAGGCCAGCGCCACCATCGCGCCGGCGCCGGCGCAGACGCCGTCCACCGCCGCCACGATCGGCTGCGGGCAGGCGCGCATGGCCTTGACCAGGTCGCCCGTCATGCGGGTGAAGTCCAGCAGCTCGGGCATGCTCATCTTGGTCAGCGGCCCGATGATTTCATGCACGTCGCCGCCGGAGCAGAAGTTGCCGCCGGCGCCCGTCACCACCACCACCTTGATGTCGGTCGCGTACACCAGCGCGCGGAACAGGTCGCGCAGCTCGGCGTAGGAATCGAAGGTCAGCGGGTTCTTGCGCTCGGGGCGGTTGAGCGTGATGGTGGCGACCTTGCCGTCGGCCGACACCCGCCACAGGAACGTCCGGGCCTGGTAGCCGGCCAGCGGGCGCTTGTGGTGCTTCATGGTGTGCTCTTCGGGCTGCGTGCTCATGGTGTCTCCGTTCTGGAATCGTAGGGTGGGCGCCGGCTCAGCCGGTCATCACTTCGCCGCCGTCGACGGCGATGGCCTGGCCGTTGATGGACGACGAGGCCGGCAGCGCCAGCCAGGCGACCGTCTCGGCCACTTCCTCGGGCTGCACCAGGCGGCCCTGCGGGTTGCGCTCGGCCAGCTTGGCGCGGGCGGCTTCCGGCGTCATGCCGGTCTTCTCGACGATATTGGCGACCGCGCCGCGCACGATGTCGGTCTCGGTGTAGCCCGGGCACACGGCGTTGACGGTGACGCCCTTCTGCGCCGTCTCCAGCGCCAGCGAGCGGGTCAGGCCGATCACGCCGTGCTTGGCCGCGCAGTAGGCGCTGACGTAGGCATAGCCGATCAGGCCGGCGGTGCTGGCCACGTTGATGACGCGGCCCCACTTGGCCGCCAGCATGCCGGGCAGGGCGGCCTGGATGCAATGGAAGGTGCCGGTCAGGTTGACCGCCAGCATCGACTGCCACAGCGCCGCGTCGGTGCGGTCAAAGCGCTGGCTGACGGCCTGTCCGGCGTTGTTCACCAGCACCAGCACCGGACCGAGTTCGGCCTCCGCCTGGGCGAAGGCCTGGCGCACCGAGGCCTCGTCGGCGATGTCGGCGCTGACCGCCTGCACCTGGCCCAGGCTGGCCAGGCTGTCGACGGCCGCCTCCAGCGCGCCGCCGTCGCGGCCCAGCAGCGTGACCCGCGCGCCGCGTTCCAGCAGCGCGCGGGCGCTGGCCAGGCCGATGCCGCGGGCGCCGCCCGTCACCAGCGCGTGGCGGCCGGCCAGGGGAAGGGAGGACGTGCTCATTTGATGTCCAGTTGCGCCATGGCGGCGGCGCGTTCGAAATTGGTTTCCAACTGGCGCTTGCCGGCGAAGTACTGGCTCGGCCAGGCCACGTCACGATAGCCCACGCGGGCCGCTTCGCGCAGCGTCCAGGAGGCGTCGGCCAGATGGGGACGGGCCAGCGCGCAGAGGTCCGCGCGGCCCGAGGCGATGATGCCGTTGGCGTGGTCGGCCTCGAAGATGGCGCCCACCGCGATGGTGGGGATGCCGGCCTCGTTGCGCACGCGGTCGGCGAACGGCGTCTGGAACATGCGGCCGTAGACCGGCTTTTCTTCCTTGCTGACCTGGCCCGACGAGCAGTCGATCATGTCGGCGCCGGCGGCCTTGAAGTGGCGCGCGATCTCGACGGCGTCATCGGGGGTGATGCCGCCCTCGACCCAGTCGCTGGCCGAGATCCGGACCGACATCGGCTTGTCCTCGGGCCAGACGGCGCGCACCGCGCGGAACACTTCCAGCGGGAAGCGCAGGCGGTTTTCGAGGCTGCCGCCGTATTCGTCGTCGCGATGGTTGGTCAGCGGCGAGATGAAGCTGGACAGCAGATAGCCGTGGGCACAGTGCAGTTCGAGCCAGTCGAAGCCGGCGGCCTGGGCGCGGCGGGCCGCGGCCACGAAGTTGTCGCGCACGTCGTCCATGTCGGCGCGCGTCATGGCGCGCGGCGTCTGCGACACGCCCTCGATGTACGGCAGGGCCGAGGCCGACAGCAGCGGCCAGTTGCCTTCGGCGAGCGGATGGTCGATCTTCTGCCAGCCCAACTGCGTCGAGCCCTTGCGGCCGGCATGGCCCAACTGCACCCCGATGCGGGCGTCGCTGTTGCCGTGCACGAAGCCGACGATGCGGGCGAAGGCCTGCTGCTGCTCGTCGTTCCACAGGCCCGGGCATCCCGGGGTGATGCGGCCATCGGGCGAGACGCAGGTCATTTCCACCATCACCAGCCCGGCGCCGCCCATGGCGCGGGCGCCCAGGTGCACCAGATGGAAGTCGCCCGGCACGCCATCGGTGCAGGAATACATGGCCATCGGCGACACCAGGATGCGGTTCTTGAGCTTGACGCCACGCGCCTGGTACGGCGTCAGCATGGGCAGCGGCGGCCGCTGGCCGGCCGGCGCCTGCGCGCCGGCGTGCTCGGCGATCCAGCGCTCGAAGCCTTCCAGCCAGGCCGGGTCGCGCAGCCGCAGGTTTTCGTGCGAAATGCGCTGCGAGCGGGTCAGCAGCGAATAGGCGAATTGTTCGGGTTCGAGTTCGGCGTAGCGCGCCACGTTCTCGAACCACTCGGTGGAGTTGCGGGCGGCGTTCTGGATCTTCAGCACTTCGACGCTGCGCACTTCCTCGTAGTGCTTCAGGCCGCGCTCGACGCTGCCTTCGGCGCCGCTCAGGCAGCGCGCCAGTTCGATGGCGTCTTCCAGCGCCAGCTTGGTGCCCGAACCAATGGAGAAGTGCGCGGTATGCGCCGCGTCGCCCATCAGCACCACAGGCACGGCGCGCTTGCCGCGGCTGGTTTCCAGTTGGTTCCAGTGGACCCAGGTGTTGCAGATGACGCGCGGGAAGCGGATCCAGATGGCCGAGCCGCGCAGGTGCGAGGCGTTGCTGATGAGCGCGTTGCCGTCCAGCCACGGCGCGAACAGCTTCTCGCAGTAGGCGATGCCCTCTTCCTGGCTCATCTGCTCGATGCCGGCGGCCTGCCAGGTTTCCTCGGGCGTCTCGACGATGAAGGTCGACATGCCGTCTTCGTAGCGGTAGGCGTGCGCCTGGAACCAGCCATGCTCGGTCTGCACGAAGGCGAAGGTGAAGGCATCGAACACCTTCTTGGTGCCGAGCCAGACGAAGCGGCAGCGGCGCTGGTCGATGTCGGGGTGAAAGGTGTCGGCGTAGCGGGTGCGGACCTGGCTGTTGATGCCGTCGGAAGCGATGACCAGGTCGGCGTCGTATTCGCGGGCGATGGCCTGGTCGTCCTGGACGAAGTTCTCGAACACCAGTTTGACGCCAACGTCTTCGCAGCGCGCCTGCAGGATGTTGAGCAGCTTCTTGCGGCCGATGCCGATGAAGCCATGGCCGCCGCTGCGGATGCTGCGGCCCTTGAAATGGATGTCGATGTCGTCCCAATGGTTGAAGGCGTCACCGATGGTCTGGGCGGAAACCGGATCGGCTTCGCGCAGGTTCTGCATGGTGGCGTCCGAGAACACCACGCCCCAGCCGAAGGTGTCGTAGGGGCGGTTGCGCTCGATCACCGTGACTTCGTTGGCCGGGTCTTGCAGCTTCATGAGCAGACCGAAATACAGGCCGGCGGGACCACCACCAATGCATACGATTTTCATTGCCGTAACGCTCCAAGAAGTGCGGCCCGGAAGCTTGGGGCGGGTCGCTGCTATTTTTAGGCCTTGATAGTTTAGGCTTGAAATATATACCCGGAATGGGAGGATCGCAAATGGGGGAAACGTGGGGGGTGGATTTTGGGGACGGGCTTGGGGTGCTGAGGGGATTGGCAGGGGAGGTTTGGGGCGTCGTTTGATCTTCGTAGGTCGCCCCTCGGGCGGGCGGACCCGGTGGCGGGCGCCCACGATTGCGGTCCGGAGCGTTCGCTCCGGACTGCCCCATCGTCATCCTCGTACGCCTTCGGCTCCCTTGTATCTTGATCCCTGGGATGGTTAGCTACCATTCCATGAGAGGCAGGTGAGTTTCTTTGGCTCCCGAGGGACTTAACCCTGTTCCGTAGACCAAACCCCTGTCTCTCACCTCTGACGCCATCGCGGACACTGGACGGTAGCCTAGGGCTGATTGACCCTGCATGCACAAGGTAAGTGGGCGCAGTTGGCATACTTTCTTGTATGAGGGGGTATGAACGATGATCTATCTGGGTATTGATGTCTCCAAGCTGAAGCTGGACTGCACGTTGTTGCTGGATCCAGAGAACGACAAGCGCAAGAGCAAGGTTGTGCCTAATAGTCGGGACGGAGTGCACGAACTGGTTCGATGGTGCGCCAAGCACGGGGTGGGAGCCGACCAGGCCCATGCCGTGCTGGAAGCCACGGGCCCGTATCACGAGCAGGCCGCCACGACGCTGCATGACGGCGGCATCGCGGTGTCGATCGCCAACCCGGCCAGCGTGCACGACTTCAGTCGGGCAATGGCGATGCGCTCCAAGACAGATGCACTCGATAGCCTGGTGTTGGCTCGTTATGGCGTGGCGATGAGGCCTGGTGCTTGGCAGCCCCCGCCGGCACATGTGCGCGAGCTACGCGCCTTGATTACCCAGCTGGACGCGCTGTCCAAGGATCGGCTGCGCACGATGAACCGCCAAGAGAAGATCGAGGCCAGTTCGGCCTCGGAGCTGGTGGAGCGTTCGATCAGTGACACCCTGAGCTTCTATGACAAGGAGATCGCTCGCCTGGAGAAGGCCATCGATGACCACATCGACCGGCACCCTGACCTGAAGGACGACACCAAGCTGTTGTCCTCCATCCCCGGGGTCGGCCCGAAGGTGGCCAGAACCATGCTGCGAGTGATGCGCATGCACCAGTTCAAGTGCGCCGAGGATCTGGCGGCATATCTAGGCCTGGTGCCGGTGCGGAGACAGTCGGGCACGTCGCTACGCGGGCGCAGCCGCATGTCCAAGGCAGGTCCCGCTGATGTACGGGCCAAGGTGTATATGGCCGGCGTTGTTGCTTCCAAACACAACCCCCATGTGCGGGCGTTATATCAACGGCTGCTGGCGGCGGGCAAGACCAAGATGTCGGCGCTGGGTGCTTGCATGCGCAAGGTGGTACATCTGTGCTTCGGTGTGCTCAAGACGCGGCAGCCTTACAGACCTGACTACGCTTTTTCTACTTGACGGCCAAGACGGTATCTACGGATTCCCTCGGGCGCATCGAGGTTGCCCGCCACCGGGTCCGCCCGCCCGAGGGGCTACGTGCGTCTAGGCTTGTCGCGCTGCTAGACCTGTGTGCGGGGAATGGAATCTGCGGGGCTGCCCATCGCGGCCGCGCGGGCGGCCACGATGGGCGTCTGTGCATTTGAACGTGTTGCGGATGCGCTGCGCGCTGGCGGCGAGCGGTTTTCTAATGATTCCGCACGTCAGGGGGGGGGCGGTGGTGGTCGGCGCGGCGTCAAGCATTTTGCGCGGGACGACCTCTCGCGCCGACCACAAACAGGCGTGGTGCGGGCGGTGTTTCATTGGCGCATGATTACGATGTGCCCACGCAGCCAGGCTGCTCGTGGGGAGTGTCATAAATTTTGTGTTTGAGGCCTAACATACCGCTCAAGGAGCATGTGTATGGCCACAAAGAAGAGACTTCCCCTGCGCGAGTTGCCGTCGATTCCGGCAGACCTGGTAGATCAATTCGTTAAAGGCCCGATGACCGCGGAGGCGGTGCAGGACCTGTCGATGGCGTTCAAGAAGGCGCTGATCGAGCGGGCCCTGGGGGCTGAGCTTGGACACCACCTGGGCTATGCCCAGGGCCAGGAGCGCCCCGAGGAGGCGACCAACCAGCGCAATGGCAAGAGCCCCAAGACGGTGCTTACCGACGACGGCCCGCTGCGCGTGAACATTCCCCGGGACCGCGACGGCAGCTTCGCCCCGATCCTGATCCCCAAGCACGAACGTCGCTTTACCGGGTTCGACGACAAGATCATCGCGATGTACGCACGCGGGATGACGGTGCGCGAGATCCAGGGGTTCCTGGCCGAGCAGTATGGCACTGAGGTCTCGCCGGAGTTCATCAGCTCGGTGACCGACGCAGTCATGGACGAGGTCACCGCCTGGCAGACCCGGCCGCTGGAGACGATGTATCCGGTGGTGTTCTTCGATGCTCTACGAGTCAAGATCCGCGAGGATGGGGTGGTGCGCAACAAGGCGGTGTACCTGGCGCTGGGTGTGCTGCCAGACGGCACGCGCGACATCCTGGGCTTGTGGATCGAGCAGACCGAAGGCGCCAAGTTCTGGATGAAGGTGTTCAACGAACTGAAGACCCGCGGCACGCAGGACATCCTGATCGCGGTCACCGACGGCTTGAAGGGCATGGAGCAGGCGCTGAACGCGGTGTTCCCAGCCACGACGCTGCAGACCTGCATCGTGCACCTTATCCGCGCCAGCCTGGACTATGCCAGTTGGAAGGAGCGGCGCACCGTGGCAGCGGCGCTCAAGCCCATTTACACCGCACCGACCGTCGAGGCAGCACTAGCGGCCCTGGCAGAGTTCGAGCGGGGGCCGTGGGGGCAACGCTACTCGCCGATCGTGGATGCCTGGCGCCGGGCCTGGGACCGCGTGATCCCGTTCTTTATGTTCCCGCCGGCCATCCGCAAGGTGATCTATACCACCAACGCCATCGAGAGCATCAATGCGCAGTTGCGGCGCGCGGTCAAAACCCGGGGCCACTTCCCTAGCGACGAGGCGGCCACCAAGCTGCTCTGGTTGGTACTGCGCAACATTACCGAGGCCTGGGGAGGTGCCACTCATGATTGGAAAACCGCCATGAACCAGTTCGCCATCATTTATGCCGAACGCTTCACCGACCCGTATCGCTGAGATAGCATCAACAAGCCTGACCGATCCTCGGCCAGGCGTTTAATGCCTTAAACACAAAAATACTGACACTCCCTGCTCGTGCTGACTCGGCGGCATGTTACGCATGACGCGCCCTCCCGCCGACCACAAGCCGTCGGGATGCCAACAGACTATCAATAGCAAACGGTTCCGCCGTCCCCACACGCGAGAGCGTCATCATTCCGACGCAAGACATCGCGTAAGCCGCAAAAGGCCGCCCGCGCGGCCGGCTTGCGGCGGGCCCCGCAAGACCCTCTCCCCGCATCATGACGGTCACCAGCATGCCAAGCACACAACCCGTCCCAGCGCCCGAGGCTAAGCCTCATCGCGAGCGCGTGGCGGGGTCGGTGGGGGATGACGGGGCGTGTAGATGCGCCCGGCGGAAACCGTAGGGAGCCGAAGGCGGACGAGGTTGAGCCCGGGGCAGTCCGGAGCGAACGCTCCGGACCGCAATCGTAGCCCCGCCATCCCCCACCGACCCCGACACGCGCGACTCAAGAACCCAACTTCGACGCAAGCAAGCAAAAAAACCGCTCACCCCCTAGCCCGCAGCCACTCCTCAAGATCCCCCGCCGGCAACGGCGGCGAAAACAGAAACCCCTGCCCCGCCGCGCACCCCTGCTCGATCAGGAAGCGCCGCTGCTCCTCATTCTCGATCCCCTCCGCCACCACCGGCAGGCTGAGACTTTCGCCGATGCGGATGACGGCGCTGGTCAGCGCCCGCGCCGCGTCGTCGTTCTCCAGGCCCTGGACGAAACTGCGGTCCAGCTTCAGTTCATCGACGATCAGGCGTCGCAGGTGGCCCAGACTGGAATAGCCCGTGCCGAAATCGTCCATCGACAGGCGCACGCCCAGACGATGCAGCTCGGCGATCGTGCGCAGCGTGCCCGCCGTCGCGTCCAGCACCACGCCCTCGGTGATCTCCAGCATCAGGTCCGACGCCGCCAGCCCGAACTCGGCCAGGGTCGCGGCGATCATGCGCGGCAAGTTCAGGTTGTGGAAATTGGTGGCCGACAGATTCACCGACACCGAGGGCACGCGCAGGCCGTTGTTGCGCCAGATGGAGAGCTGCGAGCAGGCCTCGCGCACCGCCCAGTCGCCCAGGTCGCCGATCAGGCCGCATTCCTCGGCCAGCGGCACGAAGCGCGCCGGCGAGATCTCGCCCAGCGTCGGATGGCGCCAACGCGCCAGCGCCTCGACCCCATACAGGCTGCCGTTCTTCAAGCCCACCTGCGGTTGGTAATGCAGTCGCAGCGCGCGCCCTTCCAACGCGTCGCGCAGCGCCGCTTCCAGCGCCAGGCGCTCCTGAGCCTGGCGGTTCATCTCAGCGCTGAAGAAGGAGATGCGGTTGCGCCCCGCCGTCTTGGCCTGGTACATGGCCATGTCGGCGTGGCGCAGCAGCGTGTCCATGTCGCGGCCATTCTCGGGGAACACGCTGATGCCGATGCTCACCGACGGATTGAGCGTGATCCCGCCCACCACGAACGGGTGCGACAGCGACACCAGGATGTGTTCGGCGGCGGCGGTCAGGCGGCCATGCTCGAAATCGGGCATGAGCATCACGAACTCGTCGCCCGACAGGCGGCCGACGATGTCGCTGGCGCGCGCCAGGCGGCGCAGGCGCTGGGCGATGTCGCGCAGCAGCGCGTCGCCGATGGGGTGGCCGAGCGTGTCATTGACCTGCTTGAAGCGGTCCAGGTCCAGGAACAGCACCGCCACGCGCTTGCGCTCCGGCTCGGCGCGGGCGATGGCCTGCTCGGCCTGGGCCAGCAGCAGGTTGCGGTTCGGCAGGCCGGTCAGTTCGTCGTAGAACGCCAGTTGGCGGATGCGGGCGCGGGCCTCTTCGCGTTCCAGCGCCAGCGCGCACAGATAGACGCAGACGTCCACCAGGCGATGGTGAAAGTCGTCCGGCAGGCGGCGTTCGCGGAAATAGAAGCCGAAGGTGCCGATGACACGTCCGTCGCTCGACTTGATGGGCGAGGACCAGCAGGCCTTGATGTCGTCCGGCAACGGCAGGTGGCGGTAGTCATCCCACAGCGGGTCGGTGGCGATGTCGGGCACGATCACCGGCCGGCCCAGGAAGGCCGAGGTGCCGCAGGCGCCCGACTGCGGGCCGATGGCCTCGCCGTCCAGCGCCTCGGTGTAGGCCGTGGGCATGCTCGGGGCGGCCAGCGGCCGCAGCTTGCCGGCCTCGTCCACCCGCAGCACCGTTGCCGCGACCTCGGGCGCCAGGCGCTCGACCTCGCGGCACACCATATTCATCACTTCCACCACCGAGGCCTCGTTGACCATGGCCTGCAGCACTCGCCGCTGCAGCACCTCGTGCACTTTGGTGGGCGTGATGTCGGTCAGCACGTCGACGACGTTCACCAGCGAACCGCGCTCGTCGAACACCGAATTGGCCATGACCGACACCCACAGCGGCTTGCCGCTGCGGTCGTAGACCAGCACGTCCTTGTGGTAGCCCTCGCGGCAGGCGATGCGGCGGTCCAGTTCCTCGCGGGTGCCGCCGTCGTGGCGGGTGCCGGCCAGCAGTTCGCCCAGCTCCTGCTCGAGCGCGTCGGCGCGCGAGAAGCCCAGCATGCGCTGGAACCCGTCGTTGACGTAGACGATGCGGCCGTCGCGGCCCGATACGGCCACGGCGTTGCCGGTTTCGTTGATGCCCAGCAGCAGCAGGCGGATTTCCTCCTGGCGCTCGGCGTCGGCGATCGACTTGCGCGAGATCACCGCTATGCGGCGCACTTCGCCGCTTTCGTCGCGCATCGGCAGGTAAGTCGCCTCGATCCACACGGACGCGCCGCTGCGCGTGCGGTAACGGCAGGTGCCCGAAAAGAACTCGCCGCGGCGCAGCCGCGCCCAGAGATGTTCGGCGCTGGCGATGCCCTTGCCCTCGTCCATGCTGTCGCACAGCAGGTCATGGCGCAGCCCGGGGATGTGGGCGCGGGTGTAGTCCAGCGCCGCCAGGAAGTTGTCGTTGGCGTTGATAAGGGAGCCGGCGGCATCGAAATCGAACAGCAGCAGTGCCCGGTCCATCGACGCCAGATAGTTGCTCACCTGCCACGCGGCGCCCTGCGGGGCCGCGCTCGAACCGCCTGGATGAGAATCAAGCATAAGGGGCTCCATACCGGAAAAACAGCGATTCCGGGTTCATTTCAGGGCCGGGGGAAACCAAGTGCGACACGGTCGCGTCCATCCTGTTTGGCCAGGTACAACGCCTGGTCCGCCCTGCTGAGCGTTTCTGAAAAGGTTTCTCCGAGCTGGTGACAGGCCATGCCGATGCTGACGGTCAGGCGCAACACGTCGGCGCCGACATCCAGGGCCAGGCCGCGCACCGCGCCGACCAGCCGGTCCATCACGCCCTGCGCCGTTTCCGGCGGGGTCGCGGGCAGCAGCACCAGGAACTCTTCGCCGCCCCAACGGCCGCACAGGTCGTACTCGCGCACGCTGCGGCGCATGGCGCCAGCCAGCTCGACCAGGGCGCGGTCGCCGATCTCGTGACCGTAGCGGTCGTTGACGGACTTGAAATGGTCGACGTCGAGCATGGCCACCACAAAGGCCTGGCCGCCGCGGGCGGCGCGCTGGACTTCCTGCTTGATCATTTCCATCAGGGCGCGGCGGTTGAGCAGGCCGGTCAGCGGATCGCGGCGCGAGGTTTCCTCCAGCGTGGCATTGAGGTCGCGCATCATGCTCTGGTAGTGATCCGAGATGCGCGCGATGCGCGCCAGCCGCCGCAGTTGGCGGTCGAACTGCTCGCACAGGCCCATTTCGCGTTGGTGCGCCATGGACTGGTAGGCGTCCGACAAGTGCGTGACGCGCTCGATCCGCGCCATCTGTTCGGCGGTGTGCCGCCACAGATCCTGCAACGCCTCGCGCAACGGATGCCCGGCGTACGCCGGATCCGCCAGCAGGCCGGCGATGCGGTCATCCAGCTCGGCGTTGCCGGCCTTCATTGGCGGCCGACGACCGAGAACGGGAAGGTGCAGTCTTCCTTGAATTCCTCGGCCAGCTCGCCGACGCGCTCGTTGCGCATGTCGTAGAACCAGGTGACGCTGACGCTGCGGCCCTTGCCGTGGGCGGCCTCCAGCAAGTCGAAGATGTCCATGACGGACTTGATGCTGCTGGTGTTCAGGTAGAGCAATTCGAGTTCCAGGTTCAGCGGCGCGGCGCTGCTGAGCAGGTAGGCCTCGACCCACTCGATCACCGGACCGAACAGCTCGAACGAATTCTCGGGGTAGGAGTCGCCGCGCATCGCCAGCACGCCGGCGGCGGCGTCCGCGGTGATGGCGGGCGTGGACTGGGTCCCCGCGATATTCAGGTCTTTCATCAGTAACTCCGAAAAGGTCTAAGGCTCAGGGGCGGCGGTCAGATCACGACGCTCAGGCTGAAGAACGCCCGGCCCTCGCCCGCGGCGGGCGTCAGGCTGGCCTCCAGCGGCGCGCCGGCCCGACGCGCGATATCGATCAGTCCCAGGCCGGCGCCGGAGGCCACGCCGGGGGTGCGGGGCTTGTGCAACTGGGTCTTGTACTCCGCCTTCAGGGCGGCCTTGTCCAGCCCGGCCAGCCGCTGGATGCGGGCCACCAGGCTGCGGCCATCCTCGGCCTTGACCAGGTTGCCGGCCGACACCACGTAGCGGCTCTCGTCGCGGCGCCCGATGACCACGGTGGCGGCGGCGTCCGTGTCGCCGTTCTGCGCGGCGTACTGGCGGATGTTCTGGATCATCTCGATGTAGACCGAGAACACGTCCATGGCCTCCGCCGGCCGGGCATGCTCGGCATTCAGGTAGTTCTTCAGCGCGTTGCCGATTTCCTCGATCAGGCTGCGGGAGATCGGCCCGTTGAAGCACAACAGCGTGCGATTCTGGTCGAACCGCTCGCCCAATGCGTAGAGATCGGAGGCATTCATGGGAGTTACCGCCCTGATAACGATTATTCGAAACGGAAAGACAGCAAGGTAATGTCGTCGCGCTGCGGCCGTTCGCCCTGGTAGCGAGCCAGGGCCTCGGTAAACGCGGCCGCCTGGTCAGTTAACGGCCGCCGCGCGTGTCTCTTGAGCATTTCGGCGAAACGCGTGTTGCCAAAGCCGAAACCATGCTCGCCGCCGGCCTGGTCCAGGAAGCCGTCGGTCGCCAGGTAGTAAGTCCAGCCCGGCTCCATGCGCAACTCGATATTCTGGTAGGCCCCGGTCCGCTTGTCGCCCAGCGCGCGCTTGCCCCCGGGCACCTCGCGCAGGGTTTCGCCGTTGCTGGCAAACAGGCTGATCTTGGCCCCGGCATAACGCAACATGCCGGATTGGCGGTCAATATATACCAGCCCCGCGTCGGTATTGGTCGCCAGAGCCCGCGGCAGTTGCGCATCGGCAAGCATGGCGCGGATGGCGCCGTCGGTGCGCGCCAGGATCCCGGCGGGGTCGGCAGGGCCGGCTTCGGTGATGGCCAGGTCGATGGCGGCGCGCGCCAGCATGGTCATCAGGGCGCCCGGCACGCCGTGGCCGGCGCAGTCCATGATGCCCAATAGGCAGTTCGGGCCGTCCGAGCGGAACACGTAGAAATCGCCGCCGACCACGTCGCGCGGCTTCCACAGCACGAAGTGGTGGGCGCCGAGCGACTGGGTCAACTGGCGGTCTGGCAGGATGGCGCGCTGGATCAGGCTGGCGTAGTCGATGGAATCGCCGATCTTCTTGTGCGCGGCGGCCATCGCGCGGTTGGCATCCTCCAGCTCGGAGGTGCGCTCGCGCACCTTGCTTTCCAGTTCGGCGGTGTGCTGGCGCACCTTGTCGGCCATGACGCCGAAGGCGCGGCTCAGGTCGCCGATCTCGTCCTGGCCGCCCGGCGGCAGGCGCACGTCGTAGCTGCCGTTGGCGATGGCGCGGGCCGATTGCTGCAGGCGGCGCAGCGGACGCAGCATCAGGCGCTCGATGGCGTAGCCGAAACACAGCAGCAGGGCCGCGAACAGCAGCACCAGGCCGATCGCGGCCGGCCACAGCCAGTCGGTGTCCAGCACGCGGGCCGCGCCCAGGTCGACCACCGTCAGCACGTGCCAGTGCAACTCGGGCATGTAGGCCACCGACACCAGCTGGCGCACGCCGTCGATGGTGACCCAGGCCGACTGCACCGATTGCGGATCGGCCTGGGCCGCGTGCATCGCCGAGCGCAGCTCGTCGCGGCCGTTGCCTGCGTCGAGCAGGTTGAACACCCTGCCGCGGCCGCTGGCGCCTTCCGCGCCGCCGGCCCCTGAGTTGTAGGCGATCAGCGTCGGATCCATGTGCGCCTGGATCGCGCCCTCCTCGTCGACGATGATGGGCGTCACGCCGGGCTGGCCGCTGTTGACGAAGTCGCGCAGGAAACCGCCCACGTCCAGGCCGGCGCCGGTCAGGCCGATGACCTTGTCGCCGTCGCGCACCTGCACGTTGATCCAGACCCGGGTGGTCTTGAGCTTGAGGTCCGGATTGACGTTGATGTTGTAGCGCGCGCTCGCCTTGAGCGAGTTGTAGAACCAGCCATCGTCGGCCGCGTCGCGGCTGAGCGTGTAGCGCGGCGCCTCCGACAGCGGCTGGTCGTCATTGAAGTAATAGTGGCCGGTGGCGGCGCTGGCGATGAAATAGGCGCGGCCCAGCAGGTCGCGCCGGTAGCCGTCGGCCTCGCGGAAGAACAGTTCGCGCGCGGCCGGATCGCTTTCGTTGCGCAGCCAGCGGCGCGTGACCTCGCTGTCGGCCAGCCGCTGCGACAGCGCCAGCTCGCGCGACACCGGCGCCAGGATGCGCTGCCGGTTCAGTTGCGTGAAGTTATCGGCGAAGGCGCGGCCGAAGTGATCGCGCACGCCGTCCAGCACCTGCCAGCCGATCAGCGCGGCCGGCGCCAGCGCGACCAGGCATGCCAGCAACAGCGCCATCAATGATTTTTTGCGCAAACCCCATTTCGCCATGCGAAGTCTTCCCTGACAGCTTGTTAAGACGTGACGCATCCACGCGGTACGCACGGCGCGCTAAGTGTAGAGAACCACGGGATGAATGAAAACAGGCGTAAACGCGCGGATTTGCCAAAGGTCAGCCTATTTCGGGCCGACCGCGGCAAACCTCGTCTTTATTGCGTTTTATATCGAAAGAAAAGCCGCCGCCCGCGCCGGGACTGCGGCTTTCGCGCTACACGCCCAGGTAGCGTTCCCACAATCCGCGATCGGCATCGAGCGCGGCGGAGTCGCCCGTCCAGACCACCTTGCCGCGCTCCAGGATGACGTGGCGGTCGGCCAGGCTCAGCAGGCGCTCGACGTACTTATCGATCACCAGGATGGTCTGGCCGGCCTGGCGCAGGCGCGCCAGGCAGTTCCAGATCTCCTCGCGGATCTTGGGCGCCAGGCCCTCGGTGGCCTCATCCAGAATCAAGAGGCGCGGATTGGTCACCAGCGCGCGGCCGATGGCCAGCATCTGCTGCTCGCCGCCCGACAGCTGGTTGCCCATGTTGCGGGCGCGTTCGCCCAGGCGCGGGAACAGCTCGAACACGCGCTCGGGCGTCCACGGCTCGCCGATGGCGGGGTTGCGCGCGGCCACGAAGGCCGTCAGGTGCTCGCGCACCGTCAGGTTGGGAAAGCACTGGCGCCCCTCGGGCACGATGGCCATGCCGGTGCGGGCGATGCGGTCCGGACTCCAGCCGCTGATGTCCTGGTCGGCGAAATGGATCCTGCCGCCGCGCAGCGGCAGCTGGCCGAACAGGGTGCGCAGCAGCGTGGTCTTGCCCATGCCGTTGCGGCCCAGCAGTGTCACCACCTGGCCCGCGCCGATCTGCAGGTCCACGCCGAACAGCACCTGGCTGGCGCCGTAGCCGCTCTGGGCCGATTCAATGCTGAGCATCAGGCAAGCTCCTGGCGCGCGGGCGCCGTTTCGTCATCGCCGAGGTAGGCCTGGCGCACATCCGGGTTGGCGCGGATCTCGTCCGGCGTGCCGGTGGCGATCACGCGGCCGTAGACCAGCACCGAGATGCGGTCGGCCAGCCGGAACACCGCCTGCATGTCGTGCTCGACCAGCAGCATGGCGGCGCGGCCGCGCAGGGATTCGATCAGGTCGGTCAGGCGCAGGGTCTCGTCGGGCCCCATGCCGGCCATGGGTTCGTCCAGCAGCAGCACGCGCGGCCGCGCGGCCAGGGCCAGCGCGAACTCCACCTTGCGCTGTTCGCCGTGCGGCAAGGTGCCCGCGGCGCGGTCCAGCAGGCTGGCGTCGATGGCGCATTCGCGGGCCAGCTCGCGGGCCTGCTCGTACAGGGCCGACTCGGCCGCGCGCGGCCGCCAGAAGCGGAAGCTGCTGCCGGCGTGGGCCTGCACCGCCAGCACCAGGTTGTCCAGCACGCTGGACTGCTTGAAGATGTTGGTGATCTGGTACGAGCGCGACAGGCCTGCCGCCACGCGCTGGTGCGCGTTCATGGCGGTGACGTCGCGGCCGTCCACGGCCAGCGAACCGGAATCGGCCGCCAGCGTGCCGGACAGCAGGTGGATCAGGGTGGATTTGCCGGCGCCGTTGGGGCCGATCAAGGCGTGGATCTCGCCCGGGTTCAGCGAGATCGAGACATTGTCGGTGGCCACCAGCGCGCCAAAGCGGCGCACCAGGTTGCTGGCCTGCAGCGCGGGGGCCTGCGTGGGGGTATGGGTCTGGTTCATGATCCCGCCTTGCCGGTTTGCGCGGCACGGCCGCCGAACAGCGGGCCGAACAGGCCCACCAGGCCGCGCGGCGCGCCGAACACCACGCCCAGCAGCAGCACGCCCAGGGGCAGGTGCCAGTATTCGGTCCACTGGCGCAGCACTTCTTCCAGCACCAGCATCACCACCGCGCCGGCCACGCCGCCATAACGCAGGCCGATGCCGCCCACCAGCACCATGATCAGCAGGTTGGCCGACTGGGTCCAATGCATCAGGCTGGGCGAGATGAACAGGTTATGGTTGGCCAGCAGCGCGCCGGCCAGCCCCGCCGCCGCGCCGCTCAGCGTGAAGGCGGTGAGCTTGATGCGGTAGACCGGGTAGCCCATGGATTCCATGCGCGATTCGTTTTCGCGGATGCCCTGCAGCGCGGTGCCGAAGCGCGACAACGTCACCCGCCCGAACAGCCACATCATCACGGCGAAGATCGCCAGCACCAGGTAATAGAACGCCACGTCGTTGGCCAGGTCGATGCCCGGCAGCGTGGAGTAGCCCGGCAGGTTCAGCCCGTCCTCGCCGCCGTACTGGCGCAGCGAGATGAAGATGTAGAACAGCATCTGCGCGAATGCCAGCGTGATCATGATGAAGTACACGCCGCGCGTGCGCAGCGAGATCGCGCCGGTGATGAAGGCCAGCAGCGCCGCCAGCAGCATCGCCACCGGCCACGACACCAGCGCCGAACTCACGCCCGACATCGCCAGGATGCCGACCGCGTAGGCGCCGGCGCCGAAGAAAGCCGCGTGGCCCAGCGCCACCATGCCGCCGTAGCCCAGGATCAGGTTCAGGCTGGTGGCGGCCAGCGCGTAGATCAGCACGCGCCGCACGAAGGAGATATAGAAATCCAGGCCCAGCGCGGGCGCCACCAGCGGGAATGCCGCCAGCGCGGCCAGCAGGGCCAGGGTCCAGAGCATCGAAGAGGTCCGCATCATCAGCCTCGCGCCGGAAACAGGCCGGAAGGCCGGAACACCAGGACCGCCGCCATCAGCACGTAGATGGCAATGGCCGCCAGCGTCGGGCCGACGCTGGACGCAACGGCCGGCGAGAACACCTGGCGCAGCAGCATCGGCAGGAAGGCCCGCCCGGCCGTATCGACCATGCCCACCAGCAGCGCGCCGACGAAGGCGCCGCGGATCGAGCCGATGCCGCCGATGACGATGCACACCAGCACCAGGATCAGGATTTCCTCGCCCATGCCGACCTGCACCGAGGTGATCGGCCCCAGCAGCGCGCCGGCCACGGCAGCCAGCATCGCGCCCAGCACGAACACGCCCAGGAACAGCAGCGGCACGCGCACGCCCATCAGGGTGGCCATCTGCCGGTTCGAGGCGCCGGCCCGCACCAGCACGCCGGCGCGGGTGCGCGTCACGAACCAGTACAGCCCCACGGCCGAGGCCACGCCGAAGACGATGATCATCAGGCGGTAGGCCGGATACAGCAGGTCGGGCAGCAGGCGCACCGGCCCGGACAGCAGCGCCGGCATGTTCAGCATGACCGGGGCCGGACCCCAGATCATCTTGACCAGGTCATTGGCGATGAGGATGACGGCGTAGGTGCCCAGCACCTGTGCCAGATGGTCGCGCAGCGCCAGGCGGCGGATCAGCGTCAGTTCCAGCGCCACCCCGACCAGGCCGGTGGCGACGGCGGCCACCAGCACGGCGGCGGTGAAGGAACCCGTGCGCTGCATGGTTTCGGCGGCGACATAGGCGCCTGCCATATAGAGCGAGCCGTGCGCCAGATTCATGATGTCCATGATGCCGAACACCAGGGTCAGCCCGGCCGCGATCAGAAACAACATCAACCCAAACTGCAGACCGTTCAGCAATTGCTCGACGATGAGCGTGAACGTCATGAAAAATCCCCTGGTGGGCCCACCCCCGGAGCGCTGTGCGCTTCCCCCTCAAGGGGGCGTCGCGACGGACCGGCGAGAAGCCGGATCCGTGCGACCCCGCGGGGCCAGGCTACATTGTGTAGCCGCGACGCTTTACGCGCCCCGCCGCCTTTTATAGTTTGCAGTCGCCGACGTAGACGTCCTGGTACTTGTCGAACACCTTGCCCACCAGCTTGTTGGTGATGCGGCCGCTGGCGTCCTTGTCGACCACGCGCAGGTAGTAAGCCTGGATCGGGTAGTGGTTCTTGCCGTAGGTGTAGCTGCCGCGCACCGAGGGATAGTCGGCCTTGGCCAGCGCCTTGACGATGGCCTCGCGGTCGGAGGCCTTGCCGCCGGCCTGCTTGACGGCGGCGTCCATGGCCATGATGACGTCGTAGGCCTGGGCGGCGTAGACCGACGGGTAGCGGCCGTTGTATTCCTTGCGGAAGGCCTCGACGAAGGCCTTGTTCTGCGGCACGTCCAGGTCATGCGCCCACTGCGCCGTGTTGTACATGCCCAGCATCGGCTCGCCCACGGCCTGGATCACGTCCTCGTCGGCCGAGAAGCCCGGGCCGATCAGCTTGACGCTCTGCGACAGGCCGGCCGACACGAACTGCTTGACGAAGTTGATGCCCATGCCGCCCGGCAGGAAGATATAGACCGCGTCCGGCTTGGCGGCGCGGATCTGGGCGATTTCGGCGGCGTAGTCGATCTGGCCGAGCTTGGTGTAGACCTCGTCGCCCGGGGCGGTCTTGTAGCCACGCTTGAAGCCGGCCAACGCATCCTTGCCGGCCGGGTAGTCCGGGGCCATGATGAACATCTTCTTGAAGCCGCGGTCGGCCGCGACCTTGCCGGCGGCTTCGTGGAAGGCGTCGTTCTGGTAGGACGAACCGAACCAGTAGTTGTTGCATTGGGCGCCGGCGAACTGGCTGGGGCCCGGGTTGTTCGACAGGTACGGCACCTTGGCGGCGAACAGCGCGGGGCCGACGGCCAGCGCCACGTTCGAGCCGATCGGGCCGGTGAAGAAATCGACCTTGTCGCGCTGGATGTAGCGCGTCACCAGTTGGCGGGCCTGGTCCGGGTTGCCGCCCATGTCGGTCTGCAGGAACTCGGCGGGCTGGCCGCCCAGCTTGCTGCCCAGTTGTTTGATGGCCAGGTTGAAGCCGTCGCGGGCTTCGGCGCCCAGGGCCGAGAACGGGCCGGAAATGTCATTCGCGATGCCGACCTTGACCGGGTCGGCGTGCGCCAGTGCCGGAACCAACGCGGCGGCGGCAACGAGGGAAGTGATGAAACGCATGGTGGTGTGCTCCGTGCGCGAGCCGCGCAGAGGGTGTTTTTCTGGGATTGCGATTCGAAGGACTTCTATGCCCGGCCTGCCGACCCGTTCAGGCGGCGCGTCAGACCGGCGCCCGCAGCAGCCGATCCCGTGGTGCGGCAAGGGGAGAACTGGCGCGGTTCATAGTTTAGGTTTAAAGTATCCGGCAAAACAAGTCTAGGGTTTTTACCAGTGACTCACGAATACAGACCGATCCACGCATTCCCGGTAACCTCCCGACCATGACAGACGCCCCCGACCTGGAATCCCGCGCCGCCCCCGACGATCACCATGCGCTGCGCCTGTGGCTGCGCATGCTGACCTGCGCCAATCTCATCGAAGGCGAGATCCGCAGCCGGCTGCGCAACGAATTCGACACCACCCTGCCCCGTTTCGACCTGATGGCGCAATTGCAGCGCGCCCCCAAGGGCATGAAGATGGGCGAATTGTCGCGCCACATGATGGTGACCAACGGCAATATTACCGGTATCACCGACCAACTCGAAAAAGAAGGCCTGGTGGTGCGCACCAAGGTCGAGTCCGACCGCCGCAGTTCGCTCATCAAGCTGACCCCGCAGGGCAGGAAGAGTTTTGCCAAGATGGCGCGGGCCCACGAATCGTGGGTCAAGTCGATGTTCGGCGAGCTGCCCGAGGCCAGCCGCAACGCGCTGTTCCAGGCGCTGGGCGAACTGAAGCTGCAGGTGATCGCCACCCGCTCGGCCGCCGCCGCGGACTGAGCCGCCTCCTGCGCGCCGCCCGGCCCGGGGAGCCGCGGCGCACCGGCCGCCGGCCCCTCGGGCGGACGGAAAATGACAACGGTTTGGCGCATAATTGCCGCCATGATTCCGGTATCTCTTCCTGGCGGTAATTACTACGTGCTGATGGCAGTGTCGCTGGCCTGCCTCTCCACGCTGCTGACCTGGCTGGCCGTCCTGGCCACCAGCCGCGGCGCCCGGCTGTGGCTGGGCGACCATCGCCGCCGCGGCACGATCCTGATGACGCTGCTGGCCCTGGTCGGCGGCATCTTCCCTTACCAGCAACTGAGCCAATGGCTGGTCGCCCAGCGCGACGCGCGCCTGGGCGCCAGCCTCGAACGGGTGCTGGACCAGCCCACCCGCCTGGCCGGCGTCGACATGCCGGCCGGCACGGTATTGCGCCTGACCAGCGCCGGCGATCCGGCCTCGTTCGACCGCGCCACCTTCCCCGAGGGCCACCCAGCCAGCGTGCAGGGCATCAGCGCCACCCGCCTGTTCCACTACCCGGCCACCAGCCGACAACCCGAGACCCTATCGGCCGAGATCGCCCGCGATCAGGCCCTGGACGGCTGGCTCTGCGCCCACGGTCACCGGGTCGAATTCGTCATGCTGGGCGGCCAGCCGCGCTTTGCCAGTTGCCACCTGGCGATCGGCAACACCCTCAACCAGCAACCCATCCCGCCCGGCGCCTGGCTCAAGGTCGACGAGGCGGCCCGCGCCAGCGCCCCCGACCCGGCCAGCGCGGCGCCGCGCTGGCTGCTGCGCGCCGAGGGCAGCGAGCCCTTGTCCGTGGACGGCCTGCCGCTGCTGAAAGTGGACATGACGCTGGACGCCCAGCGCCGCCTGCTGGCATTCGAGGGCCTGTTGGGGCGCGAAAGCGCCTTCGGCGGCATCACCTACCCCACCGGCACGCGCATGCTGACGGCCGGCCCGCGGGTGCCCGGCATGCAGCCCGGCGACCTGCTGTTCTCGCCATCGCGTGGCCGCGCGGCGCGGCAGGCGGACGGCAAGGAGGTCGCCGCCGGCATGTCGGTGCTGCAGGCGCCCGACGGCACCGTGCGCCGCGTGCTGTCCAACCGCGAGGCCGGCGTGCTGGACGTGGCCGCCATGCGGACCGCCCCCTGACAGCCGACCTTCCGGCCGCCGCCGCCGGCTGTCGCAAAGCAGTGGGATAATACGAAGCTTTCCCCCGCGCGCCGCCTTGCCCTGGCGGCGATTTCCGTCCTGCTCATTCATGAGACGAAGTCATGGCCGTTAACCTGCAGATCCCCTCCGAGTCCGAAATTTTCCCTGTTGCCGGCGTTGAAATCGGCGTCACCGAGGCCGGCATCCGCAAAGCCAACCGACGCGACCTGACGGTATTCCGCCTGGCCGAAGGCAGCAGCGTGGCCGGCGTGTTCACCCGCAACCGCTTCTGCGCCGCCCCCGTGCAGGTGTGCCAGGCCCACCTGGCCGACGGCGGCCCGATCCGCGCGCTGGTCATCAACACCGGCAACGCCAACGCCGGCACCGGCGCCGAGGGCCTGAAGAAGGCCCAGGACACCTGCGCCGAGCTCGGCCGCCTGCTCGGCGTGCCCGCCGCCCAGGTGCTGCCGTTCTCGACCGGCGTGATCCTGGAGCCGCTGCCGCTGGACCGCCTGTTCGCCGGCCTGCCGGGCGCCATCGCCAACCTGGGCGCCGATCACTGGTCGAGCGCCGCGCACGGCATCATGACCACCGACACGCTGCCCAAGATCTCGTCGCGCCGCTCCCAGATCGGCGGCAAGACCGTCACCTTCACCGGCATCAGCAAGGGCGCCGGCATGATCCGCCCCAACATGGCGACCATGCTGAGCTTCCTGGCCACCGACGCCGGCATCGCCCAGCCGCTCCTGCGCAAGCTGGCGGTCGAGATCGCCGACGCCTCGTTCAACCGCATCACCGTGGACGGCGACACCTCCACCAATGACTCGTTCATCATCGTCGCCACCGGCAAGTCCGGGGTCGAGGTCAACGCCGAGTCCGACGCCGCCTACGCCGCCGTGCGCGAGGCCCTGACCGCCGCCGCGCTGGAGCTGGCGCAGAAGATCGTGCGCGACGCCGAAGGCGCCACCAAGTTCATGACCATCCGCGTCGAGGAAGCCGGCACCACCGAGGAAGCCCTCAAGGTGGCCTACGCCGTGGCCCACTCGCCGCTGGTCAAGACGGCCTTCTTCGCCTCGGACCCCAACCTGGGCCGCATCCTGGCCGCGGTCGGCTATGCCGGCATCGACGACCTGGACGTGTCGAAGATCCGCCTGTGGCTGGACGACGTGCTGGTGGCCAAGGACGGCGGCCGCAACCCGGCCTACCAGGAAGCCGACGGCCAGCGCGTGATGAAGCAGGCCGAGATCGCCGTGCGCATCGCGCTGGGCCGCGGCCAGGTCAGCGACACCGTCTACACCTGCGATTTCTCGCACGAGTACGTGTCGATCAACGCCGATTACCGTTCCTGATCAAGACCCGCCATCCGCCCGGTTGACCCCGGGCGCGAAGCGACGGCGTTCAGTTGCGCGCCGGGCCTCGCGGGATGGCGGCAGCAATGAAATCCAGTGGCTGCGCCTTACCCATCGCCGGTCACTGCCCCCGGGGAATCCGTGGCATCACCGCGGTCCCCGGCAGGTGACAGCCGTTGAGCGGCGCGCGCCCCCACGACGCCTTTGCGGCGGGACACGCGCCCTCTTCTTCCGACGATGCCCGCGAACGCGACGCGGGCCCGGTGCCGGGCCCGCCCGTTCGCTCTTCCAGGATCACACCGTGACCGCGAACGAATTCACCACCCTCATCCAGCGCGCCGAGCGCGTCCTGGCCCAGCTTGAAGCCTGGCTGCCCCCCGCGCCCCCCGATATCGACTGGAGCGCCCACGCGTTCCGCTGGCGCAAACGCGGCTCGCGCGGCTGGCTCGACGCCGTGCGCCACGTGGCCCGCATCGACCTCGAAGACCTGCAGCACATCGAGCGCCAGAAAGGCATCATCGACCGCAACACCGTGCAGTTCATCGAGAAGAAGCCCGCCAACAACGTGCTCATGACCGGCGCGCGCGGCACCGGCAAGAGCTCGCTGGTCAAGGCCATGCTGGCCGCCTACGGCGACCGGGGGCTGCGCCTGATCGAAGTCGACAAATCCGACCTGGGCGACCTGGCCGACATCGTCGAGTTGGTGGCCTCGCGCCCCGAGCGTTTCATCGTGTTCTGCGACGACCTGTCGTTCGAGGAAGGCGAGGCCGGCTACAAGGCGCTCAAGTCCGTGCTGGACGGCTCGGTGGCCGCCTCGGGCGACAACGTGCTGATCTACGCCACCTCCAACCGGCGCCACCTGATGCCGGAATACATGAGCGAGAACCTGCAGTCCAAGCACCAGCCCGACGGCGAGATCCACCCCGGCGAAACCGTCGAGGAAAAGATCTCGCTGTCCGAGCGCTTCGGCCTGTGGCTGTCGTTCTATCCCTTCAAGCAGGACGACTACCTCGACATCGTCTACCACTGGCTGCGCGAGCTGGGCTGCCCGGAAGACCAGATCGAACCGTCCCGCACCGAGGCGCTGCAATGGACCATCGAGCGCGGCTCGCGCTCGGGCCGCGTCGCCTACCAATTCGCCCGTGACTGGGCTGCCCGCCATGTCTGACAAAATCATCGATGTCGCCGCCGGCCTGATCCTGCGTCCGGACGGCATGCTGTTGCTGGGGCAACGCCCCGAAGGCAAGCCCTGGTCGGGCTGGTGGGAGCTGCCCGGCGGCAAGCTCGAACCCGGCGAAACCGTGCTGCAGGCGCTGGCGCGCGAGCTGCAGGAAGAGATCGGCATCCGCGTGACGCAGTCGCGGCCCTGGGTGACCTACGTGCACGCCTACCCCCACACCACGGTGCGCCTGGCGTTCTGCCACGTCACCGGCTGGGAAGGCGAGCCGCGCAGCCTGGAGAACCAGCGCCTGGAATGGGTCGACCCTGCCAACGCCGCGTCCGTCGGCGACCTGCTGCCCGCCACCCTGCCGCCGCTGCGCTGGCTGCAACTGCCGACCGCCTATGGCATCAGTTCGATCGGCTCGCGCGCCGGCCTGTCGGCGTTCCTGGGCCGGCTGGACGCGGCGCTGGCGCGCGGCGTCAGGCTGGTGCAACTGCGTGAACCGCAGTGGCCCGACGGCCCGGCCTCGGCCTCGCTGCACGAGGCGCTGCAGCAGATCGTCAAGCGCTGCCACGCCGCTGGCGCCCGCGTGCTGGTCAACAGCGCCCATCCGGCCGCCTGGTGGCGCGAGGCCGACGGCGTGCACCTGCGCGGCGCCGATGCCGCGCGCCTGGCCGCCCGGCCCGACCTGCCGGCCGGGGCGCTGGTCGGCGTCTCGGCGCATGACAACGCCCAGGTGGTGCACGCGCGCGAGCTGGGCGCGGACTTCGCCGTGCTGGGCCCCGTGCTGGACACGCCCAGCCACCCCGGCGCGCCGACGCTCGGCTGGGACGGCTTCGTCGAAGGCAACCGCGACGCTGGCATCCCGGTGTTCGCGCTCGGCGGGCAATCCACCCAGACGGTCTCGCACGCCCTGCGCCATGGCGCGCACGGCATCGCCGGCATCCGCGGCCTGATCTGAGGCCGTGGCCGCGGGGCGCGGCAGGCCCGCGCGGCCGCGCCGGCGCCTTTCCCTGCGCCTAGGGAAACTCCCCCCTTGCCGCGCGGGGCGCCCGCGCCCTATCTTGAGCATTGTTGTGACCATACGGTCACAACAAGGGATGGCTTGGGGCCGACACCTTGCCGCGCGGCCGCGGTTCCCGGACGGCGAAGTCTGGCAAGATGACACCCTCCCCTCACCAAGAAGGAACCGGCCAATGTCCCGACGTGAGAATACCGAGCGCCAGATCCTGCAGGCCCTCGAAGACCAGATCAAGGAAACCGGCATGGGAGGCGTAGGCATCAACGCCATCGCCAAGCGCGCCGGCGTCAGCAAGGAACTCATCTACCGCTATTTCGACGGCATGCCCGGCCTGATGCTGGCCTGGATGCAGGAACAGGATTTCTGGACCCGCAATCCCGACCTGCTGGCGGCGGACGAATCGAGCCAGCGCAGCCCCGGCGACCTGGTGCTGTCGATGCTGCGCGCGCAGATCGACGCGCTGTCCGGCAACGAGACGCTGCGCGAAGTACGACGCTGGGAACTGATCGAACGCAATGAGGTGTCCGCGCCGCTGGCGGATCGCCGCGAACGCGCCGCGCGCGGTTTCATCGACCGCGTCGACGGCCTTACCCCCGACATGGACGTGCCCGCCGTCGTCAGCGTGATGCTGGCGGGCGTGCTGTACCTGATGCTGCGCGCCAAGACCGAAAGCCATTTCCTGGGCGTGCCGCTGCGCACCCCGGAAGGCTGGGCGCGCATCAACGGCGCGCTGGAGCACCTGGTGAAACAGGGCTTCCCGGACGCGCTCAACCAGCAATCACTCGCCCACCTGGAGACGCGCCGCAAGCAAACGCGGCCGCCCGCCGACCCCGGACCCTGACCCATCCCATGCCCGCGCAATCCGCTTTGCAGGAATACGACCTCATCATCACCGGCGGCCTGATCGCCGACGGCCTGGGCGCCCCCGCCCACCGCGCCGACCTGGCCATCTCGGGCCAGCGCATCGCGGCCATCGGCGACGGCGCGGCCTGGCATGCCCTGCACCGCATCGACGCCACCGGCAAGGTGGTGGCGCCCGGCTTCATCGACTGCCATACCCATGACGACCGCGCGCTGCTGGCCGCGCCGCTGATGCGGCCCAAGGTCAGCCAGGGCGTCACCACGGTGGTGACCGGCAACTGCGGCATCAGCCTGGCCCCGGTGCACGCGCCCGGCGACGTCGTGCCGCCGCCCTTGAACCTGCTGGCGCAGCACACCGGCGAACTGTATGCGCGGATGCAGGACTACGCCGCCGCGCTCCAAGCCAGCCCGGCCGCGGTCAACAGCCTGGCGCTGGTGGGCCATTCCAGCCTGCGGGTGTCGGCGATGGACCGCCTGGACAGGCCCGCCGACAAGAAGGAAATCGCGGTCATGCGGCACACGCTCGACCAGGCCATGGCGGCCGGCGCCGCAGGCCTGTCGACCGGCCTGTACTACCCCACCGCCATGCACGCCAGCACCGAAGAGGTCATCGGCGTGGCCGCGCCGCTGTCATCGTGGCAGGGCCTGTACACCACCCACCTGCGGGACGAGGCCGACCACGTCTGCGACGCCATGGAGGAAGCCTTCCTGATCGGCCGCGCCGCCGACGTGCCGGCGATTCTGTCGCACCACAAGGTCACGGGCAAGCACAACCACGGCCGCACCGCCGAAACGCTGGCGCTGTTCGACCGCGCCCGCGCCGACCAGCCGCTGGGCATGGATGTCTATCCCTACTCTGCCTCTTCCACCATCCTGGAGCCGCGCCGCGTGCCGGCCGGGGAAAGAATCATCGTCACCTGGTCACAGACGCGGCCCGAGATCCAGGGCGTGGATCTGCGCGAGCTGGCGGCGCGCGAAGGCAAGGACCCGCAGCGCCTGGCCGAGGAACTGTCGCCCGGCGGCGCCATCTATTTCTCGATGGACGAAGACGACGTCAAGCGCGTCATCGGCCACGGCAGCGTGATGATCGGCTCGGACGGCCTGCCGCACGACCAGCGGCCGCATCCGCGCCTGTGGGGCGCGTTCTCGCGGGTGCTGGGACGCTACGTGCGCGAAATGCGCGTGCTGGGCATGGAAGAGGCGATCCGACGCATGACCAGCCTGACGGCGGCCCAGTTCGGCCTGCGCGACCGCGGCGTGCTGCGCCCCGGCTGCTATGCCGACGTGGTGGTGTTCGATCCGGCCGCGGTGACCGACCTGGCCACCTTCGCCGAGCCGCTGCGTCCGTCCGCCGGCATCCAGGCGGTGCTGGTCAACGGCGAGCTGGTCGAGGCGCATGGCGTGGCCACCGGCGCCCGCCCCGGCCGCCTGCTGCGCGATGCCGACCGCGCCGCCCCCGGTTTCGAAACGCCGGCCTGGGCCGCCTGAATCCCCGTCATCCGGCGCCCTGACGCGAGCGCCGCATCGTTCCCGGAGCATCATGCACACAATCGTCATCGGCGCGGGCGTGGTCGGCATGACCACCGCCTACTACCTCCATCGCGAAGGCCACCGCGTCAGCGTGGTGGAAGCCGGCCCCGGCCCTGGCCTGGTCACCAGCCGCGCCAATGGCGCCCAACTCAGCTACAGCTTCGTCGCGCCGCTGGCCGACCCGGCGGTGCTGCCCAAGCTGCCCGCGTGGCTGCTGGGGCGCGACACGCCGCTGCGCTGGCGGCCAAGGCTCGACCCCGCGCAATGGCGCTGGTGCCTGGACTTCCTTCGGGCCTGCACCCGCGGCCGCAGCCGCGCCACGACCCGTGAACTGCTGGCGCTGGGGCTGTACAGCCGCCATTGCGTGCACCAGTTGGTCGGCCATGAGCGGCCGGCGTTCGACTTCAGTTCGGGCGGCAAGCTGCTGGTCTACCAGGACGCGGCGGCCTATGGCCGCGCGCTCGCGCAGATGGACTACCAGGCCTCGCTGGGTTGCGAGCAACGCGCCCTGGACCGCCAGGCCTGCCTGGCGCTGGAGCCGGCGCTGGCCGACATCGGCGACAGCATCGCCGGCGCCATCCACACGCCGACCGAGGACGCCGGCGACTGCCTGCGCCTGTGCACCGAGCTGGAACGCATCCTGCGGGCCTCGCCCGGCGCGGCGCAATTCCATTTCGACACGCCGGTGTCGGCGCTGCGCACCGAAGGCGGCCGCATCGTGGCGCTGGCCACGCCCGCCGGCGACCTGCAGGCCGACCAGTACGTGCTGGCTGGCGGCATCGGCGCGCAGGCGCTGGCGCGCCGCATCGGCATGGACCTGCGCATCTATCCGCTCAAAGGCTACAGCCTGACCTACGACCTGACGCCCGACAGCATCGCGCCGCGCGCCAGCATCAGCGACATCGGCCGCAAGGTGGTGTATGCGCGGCTGGGCCAGCGCCTGCGGGTGGCGGGCATGGTCGACATCGGCGCGGCAGGCGGCGCCATTGACCCGCGCCGCACGCGCAGCCTGGAACGCGACGTGGCGCGCCTGTTCCCGCGCCTGAACGCCGACGGCGCGCCGCAACCCTGGGCCGGCCTGCGGCCGGCGCGTCCCGACGGCAAGCCGTTGATCGGCGCCACGCCGTGGCGCAACCTGTGGCTCAACGCCGGCCATGGCGGCCTGGGCTTCACCCTGGCCGCCGGCAGCGCGCGCATGCTGGTCGATCTGATGCGCGGACAACCGCCCGCCGTGCAAGCCGCGAGCTTCGCGCTCGCCGCCTGACGGCGCGCCGCGCCGGGTTCAGCGGCGGGCCGGCCTCATTCGGCCTTGATGCCGCGGCCCTGGATCAGCTTGCCCCACTTGTCGCGCTCCTTGACCTCGAAGGCGGCCAGGTCGGCGCCGAACAGGTTGCCGGGCGTGGCGCCGCCTTGCGCCAGCGACTGCCGCAGAGCCGGCGATTGCAGCGCCTGCTTCATCGCCGCGATCAGCTTATCCACCACCGGCGCGGGCGTGCCGCGCGGCGCATAGAGACCCGACCAGGCGGTCACTTCGAAACCCGGCAGGCCCGCTTCGGCCATGGTGGGCAGGTCCGGCGCGGCCGGACTGCGCTCGGCCGACGTGACGGCGATGCCGCGCAGCCGGTCGCCGGCCTTGAGCGCCGCCATCGAGCTCGGCAGGTTGTCCATCAGTATGTCCACCTGCCCGCCGATCACCGCGGGGATCGCAGCCGACGATCCCTTGAATGGCACATGCAGCATCTGCAGACCCGCCATCGACTCGAAGTAGGCGCCTGTCAGGTGCACCGAAGATCCGATGCCGGGCGAGGCATAGGAATACCTGCCCGGGTCCTTCTTCACCGCCCGCATGACATCCTGCAACGTGTGCCATGGCGAGGCGGCCGCCACCGCCATCACGTTCGGCGTGGAGGCGATCATGCCCAGCGGCGCCAGGTCGGTCGCGGGGTTGAAGCCGATGTTCTTGTACAGGAACTGATTGACGCTCTGCGTGCCCACCGAACCCAGCACGATGGTGTAGCCGTCGGGTTGGGCCCGCGCGGCCGCCGCCACGCCCAGGTTGCCGGCCGCGCCCGGCTTGTTCTCGACCACGATGGACTGGCCCAGCGCCGGGCGCATGTGCTCGGCGATGGTGCGAGCGAAAATGTCGGTGGTGCCACCCGGCGGAAACGGCACGATCAGGGTGATGGGGCGTTCCGGCCAGGCCGCCGCCGCCGGGGCGGCCAATGCACCTGTCAACGCGATCCCGCCCGCGAGCGCCATGGCGACGCCCTTTCCCGCACGAAAAAACCTGCCCATCCTCTTTCCCCTTCGTCAGAAGTGTTCGATCGATCAAACGGAATCCGGTGCGTCGGCGCGTCGCGATTCGGCGCGGCAGCCGGGCCGTGGACGGCGTCACGACCGGGCCTGGGCCTGACGTGACCATTCGGTCACTTTTGTCGCATTAGGAACCCGGGCCTGCGGCTTGTCAATCGGGGAGAGGAGGAGTTAGGCGTTATCCCTACCTGACGGCGGCAGGGGTCGGCGCGGCCCCCGACGTGGCGCCAGCGGCCGGCGCGACGGCGCGCTCCACGCCTTGCGCCGCGGGCAGCCCGTTCCAGCCGCCGCCCAAAGCGACGATCAGGTTGACGCTGGCCACCAGGCGATTGCCGTACAGGCTGAGCGCGCTGCGTTCGTTGCTGAGCGCGGTGGCATCCACCACCGCCACGCTCAGGTAATCGACCAGCCCGGCCTTGTACTGGTTCTGGATCAGCCGCAGCGATTCGCGCGCCGACTCCAGCGCGCGGCGCTGCACGGTCTGTTCGTTCTCCATCACGCGCAACTGGATCAGGTAGTCCTCGACCTCGCGCAGCCCGGTCAGCGCCGCCTGGCGGTAGGCCGCCGCCTGGGCATCGTAGGACGCGCGCGCCTGCTCGACCTGCGCCTGGCGCGCGCCGCCATCGAAAATCGTCAACGCCAGCGCCGGCCCCAGTGACCAGAAGCGCGCCGGCGCGGTCAGCAGTTCGGCGAACTGGCCGTTGCGGAAGCCTCCGTCGGCCGACAGGGTCAGGCTGGGGAACCAGGCCGCCTGCGCCACGCCGATCTGCGCATTGGCGGCGGCGGCGCGGCGCTCGGCGGCGGCCACGTCGGGACGGCGCTCCAGCAGCTCGGACGGCAGGCCCACCGGAATCCGCGGCAACTGCAGCGAGAACGGCGCCGGCGGCAGGCTGAAGTGCGACGGCGCCTGGCCCATCAGCACCGCGATGGCATGTTCGTACTGGCCGCGCTGCCAGTCCAGGTCGATCGACTGCGCGCGCGTGCTTTCGACCTGGGTGCGCGCCACCGCCACGTCCGACTGCCCCGCCACGCCAACGTTGTAGCGGTTCTGCGTCAGTTGCAGCGACTTTTCATAGGCCGCCACCGTGGCGTCCAGCAGGCGCTTCTGTTCGTCCAGCACGCGCAGTTGCAGATAGGCCTGCACCAGCGCGGCCTGCGCGCTCAGGCGGGTCGCGGCCAGGTCGGCCAGGCTGGCCGCGGCGCTGGCCTCGGACGATTCGACGCTGCGGCGCACCCGGCCCCACACATCCAGCTCCCAACTGACGCTGCCGGTCAGCGAATACTGGTTGGACACGTTGCCGCCGCCGCCCGACGAGGCGGACGACGAACCGCCGCTGCCGCCGCCACTGCCCGAACGGGTCAGGCCGGCGCCCGCCCCCACGGTGGGGAAGAAGCCGGCGCGGGCGCCGCGCACCAGGCCAAGCGCCTGGCGGTAGTTCGCCTCGGCCTGGGCAATGGTCTGGTTGGAGGCATTGAGGTTGTCCACCAGGCCATTGAGCGTGGCGTCGTCATAGACGCGCCACCATTGGCCGCGGTCGGCGTCGTCGCGCGGCTCGGCCCGCTTCCAGCCCGGCACCTCGTCCTGGCCTTCCTTGTAGGCCGCGCCCACGTCCAGCGCCGGCCGCTGGTAGTCGGGACCGACGGCGCAGGCGGCCAGCGCCGCGCACAGCGCCAGGGTGATGCCGGCGCGCGGCAGGAAGGCGGAAGGGAAAGGCTTGGCGTTGCGGATCATAGTTGTTCTATCGAAGCGCCCCCGCCGCGCCGGGCGCGCCCGCGCGCGGCCCAGAGGCGGAAACGGTCAAGGTAAAGATAGACCACCGGCGTGGTGTACAGCGTCAGGATCTGGCTCAGCACCAGTCCGCCCACGATGGTAATGCCCAGCGGCTGGCGCATCTCGACGCCGGCCCCCGTGGCCAACACCAGCGGCAACGCGCCAAAGATGGCGGCCATGGTGGTCATCATGATCGGCCGGAAGCGCGTCAGGCAGGCCTGGAAGATGGCTTCGCGCGGCGCCATGTGCTGGTTGCGCTCGGCCTCCAGCGCGAAATCGACCATCATGATGGCATTCTTCTTGACGATGCCGATCAGCAGGAACACCCCGATCAGCGCGATCAGCGTGAAGTCCATGCGCACCAGCAGCAAGGCCAGCAACGCGCCCAGCCCGGCCGACGGCAGCGTCGACAGGATCGTCAGCGGATGCACGAAGCTCTCGTACAGGATGCCCAGCACGATATACATGGTGACCAGCGCCGCCAGGATCAGCCACGGCTGCTGCGCCAGCGTTTGCTGCAGCACCGCCGCCGTGCCCTGGAAGCCGGCCTGAATCTGGTCCGACGGCAGGCCGATGCGCGCCACCGCCGCATCGATGGCGGCGGTGGCCTGGCCCAGCGACACGCCCGGCGCCAGGCTGAACGACACCGTATCGGCGACGAACAGGCCCTGGTGCTGCACGCTCAGCGGCGCATTGGCGTTCTCGAAGCGGGCGAAGGCCGCCATCGGCACCCGCGCCCCGCTGGCGGTGATGACCTCGACCTGCTTGAGCGACTCGATGTCCTGCGCGAACTTCGGGTCCACCCCCAGCACCACGTGGTACTGGTTCAGCGGCCCGTACATCACCGACACCTGGCGCTGGCTGAAGGAATTGTTCAGCACGGTCGAGATCGTCGCCATGCTCACGCCCAGCCGGGTGGCGGCGTCGCGGTCGATCACCAGGTTGATCTCGCGGCCCTTGTCCTCGACGTCGGTATCGACGTCGGTGATCTCGGGCACCTTCGCCATGGCCTGCTGCACCTTGGGCATCCACGAACGCAGCAGTTGCAGGTCGCCGGACATCAGCGTGTAGTCATAGGAACCCTGGCTCTGGCGGCCGCCGACGCGGATGTCCTGCTGCGCCACCAGGAACATGCGCGCGCCCGGCATGTTCTGCAGCCGCGCCCGCAGGCGGTTGATGACCTGCTCGGCCGAGACATTGCGCTCGCCCAGCGGTTTGAGCTGGATCTGCATGAAGCTGCTGTTGCTGCCGCCGCGCCCGCCGGCGTAGCCGGTCATGCTCTGCACCGCCGGATCGGCCAGCACCACCTTGCGCAAGGCCTCCAGCTTGGGCACCGTGGCCTGGAACGACGTGCCCTGGTCCACCCGGAAAAAGCCCAGCAACTGGCCGGTGTCCTGCTGCGGGAAGAAGCCCTTGGGCACGACGGTGTACAGGTACACGTTCAGGCCCACCGCCGCCGCCAGGACCAGCATCATCAGCCGGCCATGGGCCAGCGCCCACGCCAGGCTGCGGCGGTAGCCGTCCTGCATCCAGGCAAAGCCGCCCTCGGCCCAGCGCGCCAGCCGGCCGGGCGGCTTCGGTTCCTTGGGCTCGGCCTTGAGCAGGCGCGCGCACATCATCGGCGTCAGCGTCAGCGACACCACCAGCGACACCATGATGGATGCCGACAGCGTCACCGCGAATTCCCGGAACAGGCGCCCCGCCACCCCGCCCATCAGCAGGATCGGAATGAACACCGCCACCAGCGACAGGCTCATCGACAGCACCGTGAAGCCCACCTCGCGCGAGCCGCGCAGCGCCGCCCGCATCGGCGACATGCCGTTCTCGACGTGCCGCATGATGTTCTCCAGCACCACGATGGCATCGTCCACCACGAAGCCGGTGGCCACGATCAGCGCCATCAGCGAGATGGTGTTGAGCGTGAAGCCGCACAGATACATGACGCAGAAGGTGCCGATCAGCGACACCGGCACCGCGACGCTGGGGATGATGGCCGCGCGCCAGCGCCGCAGGAACAGCAGCACCACCAGCACCACCAGGCCCACCGCGATGATCAACGTCAGCTCGGCCTCGTGCAGCGAGGCGCGGATGCTGGGGGTGCGGTCCTGCGCCACGGTCAGTTGCACGTCGGCCGGCATCAGCGCCAGCAGCGTCGGCAGTTGCGCGCGCACCGCGTCCACGGTTTCGATGATGTTGGCGTCGGCCTGGCGCCGCACGATCATCAGGATCGCGTTGCGCTGGTTGTAGAAGCCGGTCTGGTACAGGTCCTCGACCGAGTCCTCGACCTTGGCCACGTCCGACACCCGCACCGGCGCGCCGTCGCGCCAGGCCACGATCAGCGGCCGGTACTGTTCGGCGCGGCTGAGCTGGTCGTTGACCATGATCTGCCAGTGGTACTGGTCGTTTTCCAGCACGCCCTTGGGCCGGTTGGCATTGGCATTGGCCAGCGCCGTGCGCACTTCGTCCAGCGACACCCCGCGATTGGCCAGCGCGCCCGGCAGCACCGTCACGCGCACCGCCGGCAGCGAACTGCCGCCCACCGTGACCTCGCCCACGCCATCGACCTGCGCCAGCTTCTGCGCCACGATGGTCGAGGCCAGGTCGTACATCTGGCCCTGGCTCAGGGTGTCGGACGTCATCGCCAGCGTCATGATGGGCGCGTCCGAGGGATTGGACTTGTGGTACGTGGGGTTGCTGCGCAGGCTGGTCGGCAGCAGCGAGCGGGCGGCGTTGATGGCCGCCTGCACGTCGCGCGCGGCGCCGTTGATGTCGCGCGACAGGTCGAACTGCAGCGTCACGCGGGTCGAGCCCTGCGTGCTGCTGGAAGTCATCTCGGTCACGCCGGCGATGCTGCCCAGCGAGCGCTCCAGCGGCGTGGCGACGCTGGACGCCATGGTCTCCGGGCTGGCGCCGGGCAGGCTGGCCGACACCGAGATGGTGGGAATATCCATCTGCGGCAGCGGCGCCACCGGCAACAGGAAGAACGACAGCATGCCCGCCAGCACGACCGCCAGCGACAGCAGCGTGGTCGCCACCGGCCGGACGATGAAGGGCGCCGACAGGATCACGGCGCGCTCCCGGCGCGCGCCTCGCGCATGCCGCGCCAGCGCCGCGACATGCGGTCGAACATCAGGTAGATCACCGGCGTGGTGAACAGCGTCAGCACCTGGCTCAACAGCAGCCCGCCCACCATCACCAGGCCCAGCGGCTGGCGCAGCTCGGCGCCCGTGCCCGTGGACAGCATCAGCGGCAGCGCGCCGAACAGCGCCGCCAGCGTGGTCATCAGGATCGGCCGGAAACGCAGCAGCGCCGCCTCATGGATCGCCGCGCGCGGCGACAGGCCGCGCTTGCGCTCGGCGTCGAGCGCGAAGTCGATCATCATGATGGCGTTCTTCTTGACGATGCCGATCAGCAGGATGATGCCGATGATGCCGATCATGTCGAGCTCGGTGCCGCTGATCAGCAGCGCCAGCAGCGCCCCCACGCCGGCCGACGGCAGCGTCGACAGAATGGTGATCGGGTGGATGTAGCTTTCGTACAGCACGCCCAGCACGATGTACATGGTGACGATGGCCGCCAGGATCAGCCACAGCGTGCTCGACAGCGAATTCTGGAACGCCAGCGCCGCGCCCTGGAAGCGCGTCTCGACGCTGGCCGGCATGCCGATCTCGGCCTCGGCCGCGGTGATTGCCTCGACCGCGGCCGACAGCGATGCGCCCTGCGCCAGATTGAACGACACCGTGACCATCGGGAACTGGTCCAGCCGGTTCACCGCCAGCACCGTCTTGCCCTCGGTGATGCGGGCAATCGACGACAGCGGCACCTGCGCGCCGGTCGAGGTCGGGACGTGGATCTGGCCGAGCGAGGCCGGATTCATCTGGAACTGCGGCTGCACCTCCAGCACCACGCGGTACTGGTTGGACTGGGTGAAGATGGTCGAGATCAGGCGCTGGCCGAAGGCGTCGTACAGCGCCTCGTCCACCACCGCCGCCGTGATGCCCAGGCGCGAGGCCGCGTCGCGGTCGATTTCGACCCAGGTCTGCAGGCCGTCGTCCTGCAGGTCATCGGTCACGTCCTTCAGGCCCGGCACCTGGCGCAGCCGGTCGATCAGCTTGGGCGTCCATTCGCTCAACACCTTCAGGTCCGGATTGGACAGGGTCATCTGGTACTGGGTGCGGCTGACGCGGTCCTCGATGGTCAGGTCCTGCACCGGCTGCATGTAGACGGTCAGGCCGTCCTGCTTGCCGAAGGCTTCCTGCAGCCGCGCCATGACCGTGCGCAGGTCGCCGTTGCGCTCGGCCTGCGGCTTGAGCGCGATCTGCATGCGCCCGGCGCTGAGGGTGGCGTTGCTGCCGTCCACGCCGATGAAGGACGACACCGCCTGCACGTCCGGATCCTCCAGCGCCAGCCGCGCCGCCGCCTGCTGGCGCTCGGCCATGGCGGTGAACGAAATGGACTGCGGCGCCTGTGTGATGGCCTGGATCAGTCCCGTGTCCTGCTGCGGGAAAAAGCCCTTGGGAACCAGGATGTACAGCAGCACCGTCAGCGCGAAGGTGGCCAGGGCCACCAGCAGCGTCAACGGCTGGTGCCGCAGCACCTTCTGCAGCATGCGGTCGTAGGCGGCAATGGTGCGGTCGATAAAGGCGCCGGTGACCTGGTGAAAGCGCCCGTGCTTCTGCTCGGATTCGGCACGCAGCAGGCGCGCGCACATCATCGGCGTCAGCGTCAGCGACACCACCAGCGAAATCAGGATCGACACCGCCAGCGTGATGGCGAACTCGCGGAACAGCCGCCCCACCACCTCGGTCATGAACAGCAGCGGAATCAGCACCGCGATCAGCGAGAAGGTCAGCGAGATCAGCGTGAAACCGATCTGCTGCGCGCCCTTGAGCGCGGCCTGCAACGGCGTCTCGCCCTCTTCGATGTGGCGGGCGATGTTCTCGATCATGACGATGGCGTCGTCCACCACGAAGCCGGTGGCGATGGTCAGCGCCATCAGCGTCAGGTTGTTGATGGAGAAGCCGGCCAGGTACATGATGCCGAAGGTGCCCACCAGCGACAGCGGCACCACCACGCTGGGGATCAGCGTCGCGGTCAGGCTGCGCAGGAACACGAAGGTCACCATCACCACCAGCGCCACGGCCAGCAGCATCTCGAACTGCACGTCGGCCACCGAATCGCGGATGGTCTGAGTGCGGTCCGACACCACCGTCACGTCCAGCGTGGCCGGCAGCGCGGCGCGCAATTGCGGCAGCAGCGCCTGGATGCGGTTGACCACGTCGATGACGTTGGCGCCGGGCTGGCGCTGGATGTTCAGCAGAATGGCCGGCTTGTCGCCGGCCCAGGCCGCCTGGCGCGTGTCCTCGGCGCCCTCGACCGCGCGCGCCACGTCCGACAGGCGCAGCGGCGCGTTGTTCTTGTAGGCGATGATCAGGTCGTTGTAGTCGGTCGGCGACTTGAGCTGGTCATTGGCGTTGATGGTGGTCGAGCGCAGCGGCCCGTCCAGGTTGCCCTTGGGCTGGTTGACGTTGGCGCCCACCACCGCGGTGCGCAGGTCGGTCAGCCCCAGGCCGTTGGCCGCCAGCGCCTGCGGATTGACCTGCACCCGCACGGCCGGGCGCTGCCCGCCCGCCACGCTCACCAGGCCCACGCCCGGAATCTGCGACAGCTTCTGCGCCACCCGCGTATCGACCAGATCGCGCACCTGCGGCAAGGGCATGGTGGGCGAGGTGATGGCCAGCGTCAGCACCGCCGCGTCGGCCGGATTGACCTTGTTGTAGGTCGGCGGCACCGGCAGGTCGCTGGGCAGCAGGTTGGATGCCGCGTTGATGGCGGCCTGCACCTGCTGCTCGGCCACGTCCAGCGGCAGCGTCAGGTTGAACTGCATGGTGATGACCGAGGCGCCGCCCGAACTGGTCGACGACATCTGGTTCAGGCCCGGCATCTGGCCGAACTGCCGTTCCAGCGGCGAAGTCACCAGCGACGTCATCACGTCCGGGCTGGCGCCCGGATACAGCGTGGTCACCTGGATGGTGGGGTAGTCGACCTCGGGCAGCGCCGACACCGGCAACATGCGGTAGGCGATGAAGCCCGCGATCAGGATGGCCACCATCGACAGCGTGGTGGCCACGGGCCGCAGGATGAACAGGCGCGACGGGCTCACGGGGCGGCCCCTCGATCAGCGCGTGGCGGGCGTGGTGCCCGCCGGCGCGCCCCCGCCCAGCGACTTGTCCTTGGCGGCGGGGATCACCTCGCCCCCGCCCACGACCTCGACCTTGGCGCCGGCGCGCAGGCGGTCGGTGCCCTCGGTGACGACACGGTCGCCCGGCTGCAGGCCCTCGTTGACGGCGACCATGCCATTGTTGATGGCGCCCAGCTTGACCTGCCTGACCTGCACGGTATTGTCCGGCTGCACCAGGAACACGAAGGCGCCGGCCGAGCCCTGCTGCACCGCCGCCGTCGGAATCGCGGTCACGCCCTTGCGCGTCAGCACGTGCAGGCGCACGTTGACGAACTGGTTGGGAAACAGCGCGTCGTCCTGGTTGTCGAACTTTGCCTTGAGCTTGAGGGTGCCGGTGGTGACGTCGATCTGATTGTCCAGCGTCTCCAGCGTGCCGGACGCGATGCGGCGGGTGTCGGCGCGGTCATAGGCCTCCACCGCCAGGGTGCGGCCCTGGGCCAGTTCGGCGCGCACTTCGGGCAATTGCGTCTCGGGCAGCGTGAACACCACCGAGATCGGCTGGGTCTGCGTGATCACCACCAGGCCGTTGGTGTCCGAGCTGGACACCAGGTTGCCGCGGTCGACCTGGCGCAGGCCGAGGCGGCCGCTGATCGGCGCCGTGATGCGGGCGTAGTCCAGTTGCAGGCGGGCATTGTCGACATTGGCCTGGTCGCTCTTGATGGTGCCTTCGTATTGCCGCACCAGCGCCGCCTGGGTGTCGACTTGCTGCTTGGCGATCGAGTCCTGCTTGAACAGGGCCTGATAGCGCTGCAGGTCGCGGCGCGCGTTCTCCAGCAGCGCCAGGTTCTGCATCTGGGTGCCGCGGGCCTGGTCCAGGGCCACCTGGAAGGCGCGCGGGTCGACCTGCGCCAGCAGGTCGCCGGCCTTGACCTGCTGGCCTTCCTGGAACGGCACGTCGACCAGTTCGCCGCTGACGCGGCTGCGCACGGTGACGGTGTTGTAGGCCGTGACGGTGCCCAGGGACTTCAGGTAGATATCGATGTCCTGCGTGACGGCGCTGGCCACGCGCACCGGCACGGCCAGGTTGGCCATGGCCGCGGCCATGTTGGGCCGTCCGCCCGCGCCCGGACGCCCGCCGCCCGCGCCACCCGGCTTGGCGGCCGGCCGCAGCGCCAGCCAGGCGATGCCGGCGACCACCAGCAAAAGCACCGCCAACCCGATGATTCTGCGGCGGGTCCAGCGGGAAGGCGACGAAACGGGACGGCTATCGGACATGGGATACGGTTCCGGCACTGACGGAGAAAGCCGTATTGTGACCTAGACGACCGACATTTCAGCCATTGTCCGTTACCGCTGAAATCGGCCGCAACAGGAATCGGGGCGGGATGCCCCCCACCGCTCGCGCCCGACGGGCTACGAATTGCAGAGCGTGATCTGGAAGGGGATGCTGCGCGCCACCTGCTGGGGCTTGAATTCGCCGTCCTGCGTCGAAAAGCGGATCCAGATCATGTACTTATTCGCGCTGATCTCGGGAAAGACCCCCTGCGCCGGATCGACCCAGACGCGCAGCAGTTGGTACTGCTTGCCGCCCAGCATCTCCTGGTAAGCGCCCTGTTCGGCCACGATGTCGATCTTGCGGCCTGACTCGCGCAGCAGGCGCAGCGCCAGGGTCAGGCCGTCGTTCAGGGCGGTGAAGGGCGCCAGCCAGGCCTGCAGGTCCGCGCAGCGCGCGGCTTCGGACTTATGCTGCCAGGCGTAGTACGACGGCATGTCGACCTGAGTCGCGCCGCCGGGCACCGCCAGGCGCCCGCGCAGGCTGGTGAGCCATTCGTTCTCGCGCAGCGACTGGCCGGTCTTGCCGGGCGCCGCCAGGGCCGAAGCCACCTTTTCGAGTTCGCGCAGCATGCCTTCGAGCGCGTCCTGCGCCACCCCGGGGTGGTCGCGCAACCCAACCAGCGCGACGCGCTGGCGTTCGAGGTCCTGCAGCACCGAGCCTTTCACGTCGGTGCGTTCGCAGACATCGAGCAGATCGAACAGCGAGGTGACGGCAACCTGGTGCTGGCGTGAATCCCCCTCGCGCGCAAAGAAGAACAGCCTGTCGAACAGGTATTCGAGCCGCAGGTAGGCGCGGATGCGCTCGTTGAAGGGATATTCGTAAACAATCACGCTTGTAAACAGGCCCATCAGAGGTCGGCCGGCGGGCCGAGATTATTCAGGGGTGCCGGCCAAGCCCGAAGCTTGCCGGCCCGTGGTGGCCGCCAGCTTGAGCCAGCGATCATGCAGGGTCTTCGCCTGCGCGCGCAATTGCTCCGGCGATGTCGCGCCGCCATTGTCGATGACGTCGTCCGCGACCTCGAGCCGGTCCGCCCGCGCAGCCTGTGCCGCCATGATACGCCGGATGGCTGAGTCCGTCAGCCCGCTGCGCGAGCGCACCCGGGCCACCTGGGTGTCGGGATCGCAATCGACCACGCAGATGCGGTCGACGCGGCCGCGCCAGCGCCCGATGGACTCGACCAGCAACGGCACCACGAACACCAGATAGACGCCGCGCGCGGCCTCGGCCTGGCGTTCGGTTTCGTGGCCGATGGCCGGATGCAGGATGGCTTCCAGGCGCAGGCGGACCTGCGGGTCGGCAAACGCGCGCTCGCGCATCCAGTCGCGATCGAGAGCGCCTGCCGGCGTCAACGCGTCGGGCCCGAACTCGCGTTCGATGGCGGGCATCGCCGCGCCGCCGGCCGCGGTCAGCGCGCGCGCGATCTCATCGGTATCGACCACCGATGCGCCCCATTCCCCCAGCATGTCGGCCACGCGCGATTTGCCCGAGCCGATGCCCCCTGTCAGACCGATCTTGAACATGTTCGTCCTTCGTGTGCGCCCTGCTCCCCGCCGCCCCTGCGCCCCACCGGGCGCGCGCCGCCGCGGGGCGGACGCGCGTTCAATGCAGCAACCATCCCAGGCCTTGCTCGCCGCCCAGCAGCAGCACGGCCACGCCCGCCAGCGCCAGGTATGGGCCGAACGGCAAGGCCTGGCCGCGGCGTGCCCGGCCGCCGAGCGTCAGGGCGCCGCCCACCACCACGCCGACCACCGAGGCGCCCAGCAGCAGCATTGGCAAGGCGCCGACACCGAACCAGGCCCCCAGCGCCGCCAGCAGCTTGAAATCGCCGTAGCCCATGCCTTCGCGGCCGGTCAGCAGGCGGAATGCATGAAAGATAACCCACAGGAACAGGTAGCCGGCCACCGCGCCCACTACCGCCATCGGTAGCGGCGTGAAGGCGTCGAACAGATTCACGAGCAGGCCGGCCCAGGTCAGCGGCAGCGTGATCGCGTCCGGCAGCAGGGTCGATTCCAGATCGATCCAGGCCAGCGCCACCAGCGCCGCCGACAAGCCCATGGCGCACAACGCGATGGGCGTGGCGCCGAAACGCCAGGCGCAGGCGGCGAACAGGATGCAGGTGATCGCCTCGATGGCGGGATAGCGCCAACCGATCGGGGCGCCGCACGCGGCGCAACGGCCGCGCAGCGCCAGCCAGCCCAGCAGCGGCAGGCGGCGCCAGCCCGTCACCGGCGCCTCGCAGCTCGGACAATGCGCGGCCGGCGCCCGCAGGTCGGAGTCGATCGCCGGCCGGGCATTGCCCGCCGCTTCCTGGCACTGCGCCTGCCACTCGCGTTCCATCATGCGCGGCAGGCGGTAGGTGACCTGCGTCAGCCAGCCGCCGACCAGCAGGCCGGCCAGCGCGGCCAGCGCGACAAACGCCGCCAGGGGCACCGGCAAGACATGCCACAGCGTCATGCGCGCCCTCGCGGCGCGGTCCGCCGCGCCGGCGGACGAGCGCGGACGGCAGGACGGCGGGCGGGCTGCCAGGAGCCGTGTCGTAATTTGTGCATAAAGTGCCGGCAACGCCTTTCAGGATGGTGGGGAACGTATCGAATCTTCGCATAAGTGCGTAAAATCGGAGACAGACTCAACTTACGGATCAGCTGCCATGGCCGCGCGCGTCGAAATCCTTACCCGCCCCCGCAAACTCAGCATGATGGGGCTGCTGTTAGCGGGCACGGCGCTGGCAGCCGCGGGCTGCGCCCAGCAACGCACCGAAGGCTATTACGATCCCCCGGCCGAAAGCACCGTCACCGACGCCCAGTACCAGGGTTCCGGCGCCGGCTACCGCACCGTGCTGCGGGCGCCGTCGCAGGTGCAGATCGCGCTGAAGCCCGACCAGAAGAAGACCCCGACCCAGGCCGCCGCGGCCCAGGGCGCCACCACCGAGGATGGCCAGCCCGTGCCGGAAGGCGCGAGCAGCGGCGCCAGCGCCGGCGCGGCGCCCGCCCCGGCGCCCGCCGCGACGCAGAGCGCCGCCGCCAACAGCCTGGTGCCGCAGCCGCAGACCTACATGGGTACGCTGCCGTGTTTCTCGCCCGCCATGCAGTGCACGGCGCAACGCGTCACCCTGACCCTGGCGCCCAACGGCCGCTGGCGCGGCCGCACCGCCTACCTGGAAAACGATCCCCAGAAGGCCGCGCCGATCGTCGAGCAAGGCTGCTGGGACGCCACCGACGAGCGCCCGCCGCGCGTCCTGCTGCTCGACAGCAAGGGCAACATGCGGGTCGAATTCGTGGTCGCCGCCAACAACGTGCTGCGCGTGCGCTCCATCGGCGGCCAGTCGCCCAACCTGAACTACAACCTGACCCGCCAGCCGGACCTGGATCCGATCGACGAACTGGCCAAGGCCCAGGCGCCTCAATGCCCCTGAGCGCGGCGGGCCGGGTATCCAGCCCGGCCTGGCCATCCCCCGCAGGGCCTGCCGGATGACGCATCCGCCAGGCCCTTGGTTTTTGGGGCGGCCTCCTGGACCGATGAAAGCCGAGGGGCGGCTGGCCACCCTCGAAAAGTAAGTGCCTACTTACTCCAGTATCCTTTATTGATAAGTGCCGCGCAGCAATCCGCGAGGATGGCATCGACCCGCTCCGCCCGCAGCGCATAGCGCGTGTCTGACGCGGGCGTATCCGCAGCGGGCTCGGGCGGCGGGGCGACCGGCGCCCCAGCCTCCGACCCGCACGGCAATGGCGCTCCCAGCACCGGCGACACGCCCGGTTGCCCAAAGGCGCACAGCCGGCAGGCCAGTTGCATGGCGTTGCGCACGCCCAGCTTGGCGAAGATCCGGGCGCGGTGGGCCTCGGCGGTGCGCAGGGAAATGTCCAGGTCAATCGCGATGACCTTGTTCGGACGGCCAGCCGCGACATAGGCGACGATCTGGCGCTCGCGCGGCGTCAGGGCGGACAGGAGGCGATCGAGGTCGGCGCGGGGAACGTGCATGGAATGGCTCTGCAATGATGACTTGCAGAGAGTCTGCCCCGCCCTCGCCGGCGACATAAGCTGGCAATTTTGCCAGGGGTGCGCGGCCCGGCCTGAGCCGGCCGCGGCGCAACCGGCTCAGGCCGTGTAGGCCAGCTCCAGGTTGTCGATCAGGCGGGTCGCGCCCAGCTTGGCGGCGGCCAGCACCACCACCGGCTCGCCCGCCTGGAGGTCGGCAGCTTCCGGACGCTTGAGGTCGCGCTGGCGGCGCAGGGCGATGTAGTCGACCTTCCACCCGCGATCGGTCAGTTGCTGGGTGGCCTCGCGCTCCAGCCTCGCGGCGTCGCGCTCGCCGGCGGCCAGGCGCTGGCCGACGTTGTGCAGGGCGGCGTACAGGGCCGGGGCCTCGGCGCGCTCGGCCTCGCTCAGGTAGCGGTTGCGCGACGACAGCGCCAGGCCGTCGTCGGCGCGCACGGTCTCGTGCGCCAGCACTTCCACCGGCAGTTGGAACTGGCGGCACATGTTGCGCACCACCATCAGTTGCTGGTAGTCCTTCTTGCCGAACACGGCGACCCGCGGCTGGACACAGGAGAACAGCTTGAGCACCACGGTGCTGACGCCGGCGAAGAAGCCGGGGCGGAATTCGCCTTCGAGAATGTCGCCCAGGTCGTCCGGCGGCTGCACGCGGAAATTCTGCGGTTCGGGGTACATCTCGCGCTCGTTGGGCGCGAACAGCACGTACACGTCGCGCTCGCGTTCGAGCTTCTCGATGTCGGCGGCCAGGGTGCGCGGGTATTGGTCGAAATCCTCGTTCGGCCCGAACTGCAGGCGGTTCACGAAGATGCTGGCGACCACCGGGTCGCCGTGCTGGCGCGCCAGCTTCATCAGCGCCAGGTGGCCTTCGTGCAGGTTGCCCATGGTGGGCACGAACGAGACGCGGTTCTGGCCGCGCAGGTGGTCGCGCAATTCCTGGATGGTGTGGACGACTTTCAAGGGGGATCTCCGGGGTTGGGCGCACAGCCCGGGGGGAATCGGATCAGGCCGCGACCGCCGCGACGCTGGTGTAGGCCAGGCGCACGTAGATGGGCGCGTAAGGCTCGGCCTGGGTGATTTCCAGCAGCGATTCGCGCGCCAGTTCCAGCATGGCGATGAAGTGCACCACCACCACGGCGGCCGGCGCGCCCTCGCGCACCCGTTCCATGAACAGGTCGCCGAACTCCATGAAGCGCACGTCGTTCAGGCGCCGCAGGATGTGCGTCATGTGGTCGCGCACCGAAAGCTGTTCGCGGGTGATGTGATGGTGCTGGTTGAGCTTGGCGCGCTTCATGATGTCGGCCCACGCGGCGCGCAGGTCGTCGACGCTGACCTCGGGCAGCATGCGCTCGACGCTCAGGTCGGCGACCGCATGGCTGGTGACGAAGTCGCGGCCCAACTGGGGCAGCGCGTCGAGCTTCTGCGCGGCCAGCTTCATCTGCTCGTACTCGAGCAGGCGGCGCACCAGCTCGGCGCGCGGATCCTCGGGCTCTTCGCCGGTGTCGGTCTTCTTGACCGGCAGCAGCATGCGCGACTTGATCTCGATGAGCATGGCCGCCATCAGCAGATACTCGGCGGCCAGCTCCAGGTTGTGGATGCGGATCTGTTCCACATAGGACAGATACTGCCGCGTGACATCCGCCATGGGGATGTCCAGCACGTTGAAGTTCTGCTTGCGGATCAGGTAGAGCAGCAGGTCCAGCGGCCCCTCGAAGGCTTCGAGGAACACCTCCAGCGCGTCCGGCGGGATGTACAGGTCCGTCGGCATCTGGAACAGCGGCTCGCCGTACAGGCGCGCGAACGCGACGCTGTCAACGGTGTCGGGCGTGCTGTCGACGGACGGTTCCACTAGCGCGGCCAGGGCATCGCCCGGGACGGAGGGGGTGTGGGCCATGGCTGCCGCAACGGTATCAGTCGGCCTGATACACGTACGGCTTTTGCGGCACGCGGGCGGCGCGGAAGCCTTCCAGCAGCTCCGCGTCCTGCGGCTTGTCCCACAGACGCGCACGGCCTTCGCGCTGGCGCTCTTCGGTGCCAGGGTGCGACTGCTTGTAGTCTTTGAGGAACTTGGTGATCTCGGATTCGTAGTTGGTTGCCATGGCACCAATTTCAGTGGGTTTCGGATACCCGGAGTTTACTGCACGCGGGGCCGGGAGCCGGCGTTACAATCTTCCGGGTCCCACCGCCCCCCTCCGCCATGTCAGCCGAATCCGCAGCCGCAGCCAATCCCGCTCCTCCCTCGACCCCGGACGCGGTGCGCGCGGCGCGCATGATTCCCTTCATCGTCGGCTGTGCGCTGTTCATGCAGATGCTGGACGCCACGGTGGTCGCCACCGCCCTGCCGGCCATGGCGCGGGCCCTGGGATCGACCCCGGTGCGGTTGAACGTGGCCATCACCTCCTACCTGCTGTCGGTGGCCGTGTTCGTGCCAGTCAGCGGCTGGGCCGCCGACCGCTACGGCGCGCGCCGCGTGTTCATCGCCGCCATCGGCCTGTTCACCCTCAGTTCCGTGGCCTGCGCCCTGTCGCAGGACCTGCCGCAACTGGTCATCGCCCGGGTGGTGCAGGGCATGGCCGGGGCCATGATGGTGCCGGTGGGCCGCATCATCCTGCTGCGCACGGTGCCCAAGCAGGATCTGTTGAAAGCCATGTCGTTCCTGTCGATCCCGGCGCTGCTGGGGCCGGTGATCGGGCCGCCGCTGGGCGGTTTCATGGTCACGTACATGTCGTGGCACTGGATCTTCCTGATCAACATCCCCATCGGCGTGCTCGGCATCGCGCTGGTGCTGCGCTACGTGGCCGAGATCAAGGAAGAATCGGCGCCGCGCCTGGACTGGCTCGGCTTCCTGCTCAGCGCCGTGTGCCTGGCCACGCTGGTCAGCGGCTTCGAGGCCATCGGCCGCGACGTCATGCCGCTGCCGATGCTGCTGGGCCTGATCGCGGTCGGCATCGTCTGCGGCCTGCTCTACGGCTGGCATGCGCGCCGCACCGAACACCCCATCATCGATCTGGCGCTGATGCGCATCCCGACCTTCGCCATCTCGACGCTGGGCGGCAACCTGTGCCGCTTCGCGGTCGGCGCCACGCCCTTCCTGCTGGCCATGCTGCTGCAGGTGGGCTTCGGCCTGTCGCCGTTTTCGGCCGGCCTGATCACCTTCGCCAGCGCCGCCGGCGCGCTGCTGATGAAATTCGTCGCCACGCCCATCGTCAGGCATTTCGGCTTTCGCCGCGTGCTGACCGTGAACGCGGTGCTGACCGGCGCCTTCATCGTGGTCTGCGCCACGTTCACCCCCACCACCCCGGTCTGGCTGATGATCGCCATCCTGCTGGTCGGCGGCTTCTTCCGCTCGCTGCAGTTCACCGGCGTAAATACGCTAACCTATGCCGACATTCCCCCGGCCAAGATGAGCCGCGCCAGCAGCTTCGCCGCCATGGCGCAGCAGCTCGGCATCAGCCTGGGCGTGGGCGTGGCCGCGGTGACCCTGAACATCAGCATGACCCTGCGCGGGGCGGAAAGCCTGGTGGTGGGCGACGTGATCGTCGGCTTCATCGTCATCGGCCTGCTGTGCGCGGCTTCGGTCTTTTCCTTTAGACGCCTCGACCCGCTGGCCGGGGCACACCTGAACGGCGCCAAGAACAGTGACGACGAATGAATTTGTCCTAGCCCTGGACCAGGGCACCACCAGCTCCCGCGCCATCGTGTTCGATCGCGATGGCGTGGTGCGCGGCATCGGCCAACGTGAATTCCGCCAGCACTATCCGCGGCCGGGCTGGGTCGAACATGACCCTGGCGAGATCTGGCACAGCCAGCTGGACGTGGCGCGCGAGGCCCTGCGCAACGCCGCCGCCAGCGCCGCCGACGTGGCCGCCATCGGCATCACCAACCAGCGCGAAACCACCCTGATCTGGGACCGCGCCAGCGGCCGCCCGCTGGCCCGCGCCATCGTCTGGCAGGACCGCCGCACCGCGCCCATGTGCGACCAGTTGCGCCAGGACGGCCACGCCGACTTCCTGCAATCGCGCACCGGGCTGGTGCTGGACGCCTATTTCTCGGGCACCAAGCTGGCCTGGCTGCTGGATCACGTGCCCGGCGCGCGCCAGAAGGCCGAGCGCGGAGAACTGGCCTTCGGCACCGTCGACACCTGGCTGATCTGGCAGCTGACCGGCGGCGCGGTGCACAGCACCGACCCCAGCAACGCCTCGCGCACCATGCTGTTCGACCTGCACACGCAGGACTGGAACGACGAGATCCTGGCGCTGCTCAACATTCCGCGCAGCGTGCTGCCCTCCATCGCGCCCAGCAGCGCGGTGGTGGGCGAGTCCCTGCCCGAATGGCTGGGCGGCTCGATTCCCATCGCCGGCGTGGCCGGCGACCAGCAGGCCGCCACCTTCGGCCAGGCCTGCTTCAAGCCGGGCATGGCCAAGAACACCTACGGCACCGGCTGCTTCATGCTGATGAACGTGGGCGACAAGCCGGTGCAGTCGCGCAACCACCTGCTGTCGACCGTCGGCTGGGGCCTGCCGGCGCAGGGCCAGCCAGGCTGGCGTCCGGCCTACATGCTGGAAGGCGGCGTGTTCGTCGCCGGCGCCGCGGTGCAATGGCTGCGCGACGGCCTGGGCATCATCCAGCGTTCCGAGGAAATCGAATCGCTGGCCGCCAGCGTGGCCGACACCGATGACGTCTTCATGGTGCCGGCCTTCGCCGGCCTGGGCGCGCCGCACTGGGACCCCTACGCCCGCGGCACCCTGGTGGGCCTGACGCGCGGCACCACCCGCGCCCACATCGCCCGCGCCACGCTCGAATCCATCGCGCTGCAGAGCGCCGAACTGCTGACCTGCATGAACGGCGACAGCGGTATCGCGCTGACCGAGCTGCGGGTGGACGGCGGCGCCGCCCGCAACGACCTGCTGATGCAGATGCAGGCCGACCTGCTGGGCGTGCCGGTGGTGCGCCCGCGGGTGCCCGAATCGACCGCGCTGGGCGCGGCCGGCCTTGCCGGCCTGGCGGTCGGCTTCTGGTCGGATCAGGACGAATTCGCCTCCAAGTGGCAGGCCGAACGCACCTTCGAACCGGCCTGGCCGGACTCGGTGCGCGAGGCCCGCATGCGGCGCTGGCGCCAGGCGGTGGAGCTGTCCAAGGGCTGGTCCAACACCGCGAAGTGAACGGATGCCGCCCGGCGCGCCGCTGACACGCGCCGGCTGCCTGCGCGCGGATCGCCGCGAGGCATCGGCGGCCTCGGCCCCTCCCCCGCCACCCATCACGCGCACGCAGCCGGCCGCTTACGGCCGCCGTGCCTGCGCCTGCATCACCCGCAGCGCCACGCGATAGCCGGCGAACACATAGAACGCATTGCTGTTCATCAGCAGCCACGCGCCCGCGCCGCCCAGCAGCGCGACCACCGGTCCGACCGCGCGCATGTCGCCCTGTGACCACGCGATCAGGCCCAGCACGCCGGCAGTGGCCAACGCCAGCGCGGTGCGCTTGAGCAGCACCAGCCCCAGGCTGTAGCCGCCCATGAAGGCCACCACGCCGATCGCCAGCGCCAGGGCCGTGACGGCGCAGGCCAGCACCAGCGCAAAGGCCGCCAGCGCCGGTCCGGCCGGCCGCAGCAGCAGGCTCAGCAGGCCGATGCCGACGCCGATGCCGCCGACCATCGTCAGCACCGCCAGCGCCAGCGGCGACCACAGCCCCGGCGGCGCGGCGCGCGCATCCATCTCGGCAACGAAGCGGTGCATGGCCGCGGACGCGTCCGGCGCGCCCGCCTCGTCGCGCAGCGCCGCCTCCAGGCGGCGGCATTGCGCGATCAGCGCATTCAGCCCGGGGCCGGACGGCGCCATCAGAGCCTCGTCACGCCCGGCGCGTGTTCGGCTACCGTGTTGCGCAGCGCGGCCATCGCCTCCTGCACGGCGGTCGGCCGGAACGCGTCCTCGCGCCAGTACATGGCCACCGAGCCGAAGCCCGACAGCCGCACCGGAATGATGCGCATCGCCTTCATCTGCGTGAAGCGCAGCGCGGCGCGATGCGAGGCCACGCCGATCATGTCGCTGTTGTTGATCAGGGTGAGGTTGATGGTGACCGAATTGGATTCGATGTGATCGGCCGGCGGCGCCTGGCCGGCCGCGGCCAGCGCGGCGTCGACCGCGTTGCGGATCGGCGTGCCCTTGGGCCACAGGATCCAGCGGTATGACAGCAGCTCCGGCCAGCCCGGCTGCTCCCGCGCGAACAGCGGATGGCGCGGCCGCGCCACCAGGTGGATCGGCTCCAGGTACAGGGCCTCGAAGCGGATGGCCGGATCGTGATGCTCGGGCGCCGAGCGGCCCACCACGATGTCCAGGTCGCCCTGCGCCAGTTGCGCCAGCAGGCGGTCGGTGGTGCCTTCCACCAGTTTCACGCGGGCCTGCGGCATGCGTTCGAGCAGCTTCATCACCGCCAGCGGCACGGTATCCGACGCCGAGGCGCCGGACGCGCCGATCACCACCCGCCCGCCGCCCCCTTCGCGCAAGGCGGCCATGTCGGCGCTGGCGCGGTCCAGTTGCGCCTCGACCCGCTGCGCGTGCGCGATCAGCACGTCGCCGTGCGGCGTCGGCCGCAGGCCGCGCGCATGGCGCTCGAACAGCGGCAGGCCGATGTCGTCCTCCAGATCCTTCAACCACTTCGACAACCCCGGCTGGGTCGTGTTGAGCATCGCGGCCGAGTGGCTGATGTTGCGGGTCTGGGCCAGGCTGAGCAGCATTTTCAGATTGCGCAGGCGCAACCGGTGAGTCCAGTCCATGGAGTCCCCTTTGGTCTCTTATCCATATAGTTATTGATATGGATAATAAGATAATTTCATTTCAAAACACATAGCTCGTTACGCATAATCGTCTCCATATCAGGCCCCGCCGCGCCCGCCGCGACGGGCCCACAGAAGCCGGCCCCGACGCCGGCCCCAGGAGACAAGCATGCCCGACGGTCACCCCCCCGGCGCGGATCGCGCCGCCTATTACGCCCGCATCGCCCAGAAGCACATGGCCCCGCTGTGGGAGTCGCTGCACAACCTGGTGCCGCGCCAGCCCGCGCCGCGCTGCGTGCCCGCCATCTGGAAATACGACGAGGTGCGCGACGACGTGCTGGCCTCCGGCTCGCTCATCAGCGCCGAGGAAGCCGTGCGGCGCGTGCTGATCCTGGAGAACCCGGGCCTGCCCGGCCAGGCCAGCATCACGCAGAGCCTGTACGCCGGCCTGCAACTGATCCTGCCCGGCGAGATCGCGCCCAGCCACCGCCACACCCAGTCGGCCCTGCGCTTCATCGTCGAGGGCCGCGGCGCCTACACCGCCGTCAACGGCGAGCGCACCACCATGCATCCGGGCGACTTCATCATCACGCCGTCCTGGACCTGGCACGACCACGGCAACGCCGAGACCGTCGACGGCGGCGAACCGGTGGTCTGGCTGGACGGCCTGGATATTCCGCTGCTGCGCTTCCTGGATGCCGGCTTCGCCGAGAACTATCCGTCCGCCACCCAGCCGGTCACGCGTCCCGAAGGCGACAGCATGGCGCGCTACGGCCACAACATGGCGCCGGTGCGGCATCGCGCCACCGGCGGCACCTCGCCGATCTTCAACTATCCCTACGAGCGCAGCCGCGAGGCGCTGGACGCGCTCTACCGCCACGGCGAGCTCGACCCCTGGGACGGTGTCAAGCTGCGCTACCTGAACCCGGCCACGGGCGGCTACCCCATGCCCACCATGGCCACCTTCATGCAGCTTCTGCCGGCCGGCTTCCAGGGCAAGCCCTATCGCAGCACCGACTCCACCGTCTACAGCGTGGTGGAAGGCCGCGGCATCGCCCGCATCGGCGACGCCGAATTCCATTTCGGCCCGCGCGACGTGTTCGTGGCGCCGTCGTGGCAGCCGGTGCAGTTGGCGGCGCTGGAAGACGCCACCCTGTTCAGCTATTCCGACCGCCCGGTGCAGGACGCGCTGGGCCTGTGGCGCGAAGAACGCACCGCCTGAAGGCGGCTCCCTCCCATCATTTCAATTCCGGCCGGGGCCCGCGCGGGCCCCGGCGCCGCATTCCAGAAAGGTGACCCATGTCTTTTGTGTTTGATCCCGCCGCCCCCGTTGCCGTGCCCGTCGCCGGCAGCCAGGACAGCTTCCCGGTGCGCCGCGTCTATTGCGTCGGCCGCAACTACGCCGCCCACGCCCGCGAAATGGGCTTCGATCCCGACCGCGAACCGCCCTTCTTCTTCTGCAAGCCGGCTGACGCCGTGGTGCCGGTGGCCGAGGGCAGCACGCTGTCGCTGCCCTACCCGCCCGAGACCGCCAACCTGCATTACGAGATCGAGCTGGTCGCGGCCATCGGCAAGGGCGGCGCCAACATAGCCGTCGACCAGGCGCTGCAACACGTCTGGGGCTACGCCGTCGGCCTGGACATGACGCGCCGCGACCTGCAGATGAAAATGCGCGAGGCCGGCCGCCCGTGGGAACTGGGCAAGGCCTTCGACCAGAGCGCGCCGATCGGTCCACTGATGCCCGCCGCACAGGCCCGCGACATCCACCGCGCCGGCATCTGGCTGCAGGTCAACGGCGCCGACAAGCAGCGCAGCGACATCGGCAAGCTGATCTGGTCGGTGGCCGAGACCATCGCCTACCTGTCCCGGTACTTCCGCCTGGAAGCCGGCGATCTGATCTATACCGGCACGCCCGAAGGCGTGGGCCCGGTGGTGCGCGGAGACACGATGGTGGGCGGCGTCGACGGCCTGGGCACGCTGAGCGTGCGGATCGCCTGAGGAAGCCCGCCCATGCAACTGCACAGCTTCTTCAACAGCTCCACCTCGTATCGCGTGCGCATCGCGCTGGCGCTCAAGGGCCTGCCGGTCGACATCACCCCGGTGAACCTGCGCAAGCAGGAACAGCGCGCCGCGGACTATGTGGCGCGGAATCCGTCGGCCGGCGTGCCGCTGCTGACCGACGGCGATTTCCAACTGTCGCAATCGCTCGCCATCATCGACTATCTGGACGCCACGCACCCCAAGCCGCGCCTGATCCCGGCCGCGCCGCGCGAACGCGCCCGCGTGCTGGAGCTTTCCAACGCCATCGCCTGCGACATCCACCCGGTCAACAACATGCGCATCCTGCGCTACCTGCAGGAAGAGCTGGGCGCCACCGACGCGCAGAAGAATGCCTGGTATCACCACTGGATCCGCGAAGGCCTGACCGCGGTCGAGACGCTGCTGGCGCGCCATCGCGGCGGCGCCTATTGCTTCGGCGACGCGCCGACGCTGGCGGACTGCTGCGTCGTGCCGCAGGTCGCCAATGCCCAGCGCATGGGCTGCGACCTGTCGGCCTACCCGCGCCTTGTAGGCGTCTACGAACATTGCCTCGCGCAACCCGCCTTCCAGCAGGCCGCGCCCGCCAACCAACCGGACTACATCAAGTGACCTCGCAAGTTTCCCCGGGCCAGGAGCCCGACACCCAGGGCGCGCCGCTGCGTGAATACACCGACCCGGACTACCGCCCGCTGTGCGCCAACCTGGCCGAAGTGCGCGCCAACATCGACCGCCTGGACGACGAGATCGTGCGCCTGATCGCCGAACGCGCCATGTACGTCAAGGACGCCGCGCGCTTCAAGCGCGACGCCTTCCAGGTCAGCGCGCCGGCGCGCCAGGCCGAGGTGTTCGAAAAAGCGCGGCGCCTGGCCGAGCGCCACAACCAGGGCTTCGAAAACCTGGACCAGGTGGTGGACGCCGCCTACCGCGCCATGGTGGCGGCCTTCATCGCCAATGAGCAGACCTATTTCAACAATATGAAGATCGCGGGAGACAAGCATGCATAAGCCCTCAACCCTGGCGCGGGCGCGCGCTTTGACGGCGCGCGCGCTGGCGCTGGGACTGGTGGCCCTGGCGCCGCTGGGCGCGGCGCAGGCCGCCGACGCCTGGCCGTCGCAGCCGCTCAAGGCGCTGGTGCCGTTCGGTCCGGGCTCCAGCCCCGACCAGGTGGCGCGCATCGTCGGCGAGAAGGCCGGCGCCATCCTCGGCCAGACCGTGGTGGTGGAGAACAAACCGGGCGCCAGCGGCAACATCGGCACCTTCGCCATCGCCAACGCCAAGCCCGACGGCTACACCTTCGGCGTCTCGATCACCGGCCCGCTGGTGAACAACACGCTGCTGTTCGACAAGCTGCCCTACGCGCCGGCCACCGACCTGGCGCCGCTGACGCTGGCGGTGCACCAGCCCAACGTGCTGGTGGTGCCGGCCAACTCCGGCATCGACAACGTCGGCCAGTTGCTGGAAGCGCTCAAGAAGAACCCGGACAAGTACAACTTCCCCTCGCCCGGCGCCGGCACCGTTTCGCACCTGGCGGTGGAACTGCTGCTGCAGCGGATCGGCGCGCGCGCCACGCACGTGCCGTATCCGTCGTCGCCGGCCGCGCTGACCTCGCTGCTGTCGGGCGACACGCAGTTCGCCGCGCTGCCGCCGATCGCGGTCATGAGCATGGTCAAGGACGGCCGCCTGAAGGCGCTGGCCGTGACCTCGTCCAGGCGTTCCACCCTGCTGCCCGAGATCCCCACGCTGGCCGAAGTCGGCGTGCCCGGCATCGAGGGCTCGGCCTGGATCGGTTTCGTGATTTCGTCCAAGGTGCCCGCCGACATCCAGAAGAAGCTGTCGGACGCGCTGATCCAGGCGATCCGCGACCCCGAGGTGGTCAAGCGCCTGCAGGCGCAGTTCATGGATCCGGTGGGCAGCACCCCGGCCGAGTTCCGCGCCTACATGGACGATGAGCTCAAGCGCTGGGAACCGCTCATCACCAAGCTCGGCATCAAGGGCCAATAAGAAGGCCTGTGAACGGGCGGCCTCGCCGTCCAGCATTTCGCATTTCGCACCACCAGACAGTCAAGCAGGACAGCAAGGAGACAAGCATGACCCTCACCGAACCCGCCCGCCAGGTGCCGCTCTATGGCGAATACGACGTTGTCGTGCTGGGCGGCGGCCCCGCCGGCATCCTGGCGGCTGCCAGCGCCGCCCGCAACGGCGCCAGCGTGCTGCTGGTGGAACGCTATGGCTTTCTCGGCGGCATGGGCACGGCGGCGGGCGTCTCCAACTTCTGCGGCCTGCACGCCAACGTGCGCGGCGCCATCCGCCAGGTGGTGCACGGCATGACGGACGAGCTGCTGGACCGCATGCGCGCGCTGGACGGCCTGAACGACCCGCACCTGATCCTGGGCAAGATCCACGCCCAGGCCTACGACATCTCGGCCTTCAAGTGCGCCGCCGACGGCATGGTGCAGGACAGCGGCGCAAAAATACTGTTCCACGCATTGGCCACCGGCCTGACGCGCGACGCCGCAGGCAATGTCGACGCGCTGTTCCTGGAGACCAAGTCCGGTCGCTGCGCGGTGCGCGGCAAGGTCTTCATCGACTGCTCGGGCGACGCCGACATCGCGCAATGGGGCGGCCTGCCGTTCGAAAAGGGCGACGCGCACGGCCACATGCTCTACCCCACGCTGATGTTCAAGGTCGGCAACGTCGACGGCGCCCGCGCCCAGGAGGCCTGGAAGACCATTCCCCAACTGATGGACCAGGCCGCCGCCAGCGGCGAATTCACCTTCCCGCGGCGCGGCGCCATCGTGCGGCCGCAAAAGCATGACTACGAGTGGCGCGTCAACGTCACGCAACTGGCCAACGCCGACGGCAGCGCGGCCGACGGCACCGACGCCGCCTCGCTCTCGGCCGGCGAGCTGGAAGGCCGCCGCCAGATCACCGAATACCTGAAGTTCCTGCGCGCCAAGGTGCCGGGCTTCGAAAACGCCTATGTGCTCGACATCGCGCCGCAGCTCGGCATCCGCGAAACCCGCCGCATCGTCGGCGAGGCCATGCTGACCAAGGAAGACGTGCTGGGCTGCGCCGACTTCGAGGACAGCATCGGCGTGAACGGCTGGCCGCTGGAAATGCACACCGCCGGCGACGTGCAATGGCTGTGGCCGCCGATTCCGGAATCGCGCGGCTACAACCAGCTCCCTTTCCGCATGATGGTGCCGCGCCGCGGTCCCGGCGTCGCCGGCAACGTGCTGGTGGCCGGACGCTGCGCCTCGATGACGCACGAAGGCCAGTCGGCCGCCCGCGTCAGCGGCAGTTGCTTCGTCATGGGCGAGGCCGCCGGCACCGCAGCCGCCATGGCGCTGCGCGACGGCCATGCGCCCGCCGACGTGCCGGTGGCGGCGCTGCAGGCGCAACTGCAACGGCAAGGCGCCTTCCTCGGCCGACAAGAATGAATACGCAAGGAACCTGGCAATGAATGCAACTCCCGCAAAGAACCCGCCCCAATCCGTCATCGTCGTGGGCGGCGGCATCGGCGGCCTGGCCGCGGCGCTGGCGCTGACGCGCCAGGGCATCGCGGTGCAACTGCTGGAACAGGCCGCGCACATCGGCGAGATCGGCGCCGGCATCCAGCTCGGCCCCAACGCCTTCGCCGCGCTCGACGCGCTGGGCGTGGGCGCCACGGCGCGCCAGCGCTCCGTCTTCACCGACCACATCATCATGATGGACGCGGTCGACGCACGCGAAGTGGTGCGCATCGACACCGGCGAGGCCTTCCGCGAACGCTTCGGCGGCCCCTACGCCGTGATCCATCGCGCCGATATCCATCTGTCGATCCTGGAAGCGGTGCAGCAGAATCCGTTGATCCGCTTTCGCACCTCGACGCAGATCGCCGGCGTGGCGCAGGACGGCAAGCGCGTGGAGGTCACCGACACCGAAGGCAACCGCTACCAGGCCGACGCCGTGGTGGGCGCCGACGGCGTCAAGTCCGTGATCCGCGGACACCTGATCGGCGATCCGCCGCGCGTGACCGGCCACGTGGTCTACCGCGCCGTGGTCGAGCGCGACAACATGCCCGAGGAACTGCGCATCAACGCGCCGGTGCTGTGGGCCGGCCCGCACTGCCACCTGGTGCACTACCCGCTGCGCGGCGGCCAGCAATACAACCTGGTGGTGACCTTCCACAGCCGCGAGCAGGAACAATGGGGCGTACGCGAAGGCAGCAAGGAGGAAGTGCTGTCGTATTTCCAGGGCATCCACCCGCGCCCGCACCAGATGCTGGACCGCCCCACGTCGTGGAAGCGCTGGGCCACCGCCGACCGCGAGCCGGTCGAACAGTGGGGCCAGGGCCGAATGACGATCCTGGGCGACGCCGCCCACCCCATGACCCAATACATGGCCCAGGGCGCCTGCATGGCGCTGGAAGACGCGGTGACCTTGGGCGAGGCCGTCAAGCGTTGCGACCACGATCTGGAGGCCGCCTTCCGGCTGTACGAATCGGTGCGCATTCCGCGCAGCGCGCGCGTGGTCTGGTCGACCCGCGAGATGGGCAGGCTCTATCACGCGCGCGGTGTCGAACGCACCGTGCGCAACATGCTGTGGACCGGCCGCGGCCAGTCGCAGTTCTACGACGCGTTGCAGTGGCTCTACGGCTGGAAGGTGGAGAACTGTCTCGCGGGACCCATCCAGCCATAAAAAAAGCAGGCACAGGAGGAGACAACCATGACGACACGCATCACCCGCGGCGGCGCCGCGCTGCTGCTGGCGCTGGCCGCCGGCGGCGTCCAGGCCCAGCAGAAACCCGTGGACATCGGCTTCATCGGCACGCTGTCCACGCCCGCCGGCTACATCGGCGAGGACGAGCGCGACGCCTTCATGCTGGCGGTCAAGGAAGGCGGCGGCAAGCTCGGCGGCGTGCCGGTCAACGTGCGCGTGGAGGACGACGCGCTCAAGCCGGCCAACGCCAAGCAGATCGCCGACAAGATGGTGCAGGGCGGCGTGCGCCTGTTCACCGGCGTGAACTTCTCCAACGTCATGGCGGCGGTCGGGCCGACGGTGCTCAACGCCGGCGGCTTCTACGTCAGCCTGAACGCCGGCCCCTCCAACTACGCCGGCAAGGCCTGCAATCCCAACTACTTCGCCGTCGCCTTCCAGAACGACTCGTACGCCGACACCGCCGGCATCGCCGCCAACGAGCTGGGCGCCAAGCGCGTCGTCGTCATGGCGCCGAACTACCAGGCCGGCCGCGACGCCGTCGCCGGTTTCAAGCGCACCTACAAGGGCGAGATCGCCGAGGAGATCTACACCAAGCTGGAACAGGCCGACTTCTCGGTCGAGCTGGCGCGCATCCGCGCGCTCAACCCGGACGCCATCTTCCAGTTCCACCCGGGCGGCGCCGGCATCAACCTGACCAAGCAATACGCCAACTCCGGCCTGGCCGACAAGGTCAAGATGATCACGCCCATCTACTCGATGGACGAACGCATGCTGGCCGCCACCGGCACCGCCGGCAAGGGCTTCTACCTGAGTTCGCTGTGGAGCGCGGACCTGGACAACCCGCAGAACAGGCACTTCGTCGAAGCCTTCACCAAGGCCTACAACCGCGCGCCCACCGCCTATGCGGCGCAGGCCTACGACACCGCCAACCTGATCGCCTCGGGCCTGAAGGCCGTGGACGGCGACATCACCGGCAAGGCCGACGCGTTCCGCCACGCGCTGCGCCGTGCTGACTTCCCCAGCGTGCGCGGCAAGTTCAAGTTCGGCCCCAACCAGCACCCCGTGCAGGACTGGTATCTGCTGCACATCGAGGCCGGCGCGGACGGCAAGCTGGTCTACAGGAATCTCAAGGTCATCGCCCGCGACCACACCGACGTGCACGCGGCCGACTGCAAGATGTAGCCGCCGAGGACCTGGCGTCGCGGATCCGCCGGGAACGTTGGAGCGCGCGCGGCGCTACCTGGGCGTGCGCGCGCGCGCCCGGGTAGCGCGGCTCATGGACTCAGTCTTGCGATTCGCAGAACGTCAGGCGGTTGCCGAACGGGTCGGTCACCCGCAGCAGCCGGCCCCAGGGCGCGTCCTCGACGCCGGGCCGCGCGTAGCCGTACTGCTTGCCGATCAGTTCGGCCTGGTAATCGTCGACGCCGGTGGTGCGCACGAAGATGGCCGCGCCCGGCGTGGCATCGCCGTAGTGCTCGCTCAGGTGCAGCACCAGCTCGCCGCGATGCACCTGCGCGTACAGCGGCAGGCCCGGTTCGAAGCGATGTTCCCAGTCCCACTCGAAGCCGAGGAAATCCAGGTAGAACTCGCGCGCCTTCTCGACCGAAAAGATGCGCAGGATGGGAATGGCGGGGGACAAATGCATGATCAGGCCTTAGTATTCGAGGGATCGCGCCTGCCCACTACCGAGCGTGCGCGCATCTCGCCAGCATAAATCAAACCGGTTGCCATGCCCGACGCCCAAGCCGCATCCTGGAAACACCTGCCCGCGCCGAAGAAGCGCGCGGCGCTGCCCTTTGACGCCACCTACACGGCCGACCAGTACGCCCGCCTGCGGCAAGGCCGCATCCCGCGCGAAATGGAAGACAAGTGGTTCATCTATCTCGACGAGGGCGTGTTGCGCTTTCATCGCAGTTGGACCGGCATCTGGATCTACGCGCTGCGGCTGGAGGCCGCGGGCGACCAGTGGCGCGCGCATGAGGCGTGGGTGAACCGCGAGGCCGACCAGTACGGCTGCACCGACCTGGACACCGACCGCAGGCTGCTGACGCGGTTGGTCGACGGCCTGCTGGCCGCGCCGCGCGAATGATCGAACGGCGGGGATGACCGAAGCGTGGGGATGAAGCGCGGGCGCCGCGATCGCGGCGCCCGGCGGATACGCCGCCCCGACGGACAGGGGCGGCGTCAGGCCCGGCGCGTTCCCGACGAAACGCGCCAGGCGCGCCGGCCTCAGTTCAGGCTGGCGCCGGAAATCTTCACGATCTCCTGGTACTTGGCCTTCTCGTTCTTGACGAACTCGGCGAAGGCTTCGGGCGTCATGGGCGGCGCTTCCGAACCCATCGTCAGCAGGCGCTGCTTGACGTCGGGCTGCTGCATCGCTTCGGCGTAGGCCTTGTTCAGCTTGGCCACCACCGGCGCCGGCGTGCCGCCGGTCGTGAAGACGCCGAACCAGGTGCCCAGGTCGAAGCCCTTGATGCCCGACTCTTCCACCGTCGGCACGTCGGCCAGCAGCGACGAGCGCTTGGCCGTGGTCACGGCCAGCGCCTTGACCTTGCCGTCCTTGATCAGCGGAGCCGAAGCCGCCAGGTTGTCGAACATGAAGTCCGACTGGCCGGACAGCAGCGCCAGTTGCGCCGGGGCCGCGCCCTGGTAGGGAATGTGCTCGACGTTGATGCCGGCGCGCGCCTTGAGCAGTTCGCCCGACAGGTGGCCGGCGCTGCCGTTGCCGCCCGAACCGTAGTTCAGCTTGCCCGGGTTCTTCTTGGCGTACTCGATCAGGTCCGACAGCTTCTCGATCTTGTTCTTGGCGGCGAACTCGACGTTCATCACCAGCACGTTCGGCACCGACGCCACGATGGTGACCGGGGCGAAATCCTTCACCGGGTCATAGGGCAGGTTGGCGAACAGCCAGGGGTTGATGGCGTGGGTCGCGACGGCGCCCATCACCAGGGTGTAGCCGTCGGCCGGGGCCTTGGCCACCAGGTCGGCGCCGATGTTGCCGCCGGCGCCCGAGCGGTTTTCCACCACGACGGGTTGGCCGAGCGAGCCGCGCACCTTCTCGGCCAGCATGCGGGCCATGGTGTCGAGCGGGCCGCCGGGCGGGTAAGGCACCACGAAGCGCAGCGGCTTGGTGGGGAAATCGGTGTTCTGCGCCAGCGCGGGCGCGCCCAGGGCCAGCGTGGCGGCCAGGGCCGCGGCGCCGCCCAGCAGGACACGGCGCATGGCGCCGCGGGGGGTCTGTTTCATTTGGTTTGCTCCTCTCATTGCATCGATGGCGGTCGGTAGCATACCGCAGCGGGGTGAACGGCGTAACAAAGGGATACCGGGAGAACCACGCGCTTTTCCCGTGAACGGCACGCCCCGGCCGACTGGAAACAACGTGCGCCGGCCACCCCGGCGTGCTCGGCGCCTTTCCTTTCGCGCCGCTTCGCCAACGGCCGGCGCCCAAAGAAAAGCCGCCTTCCAGGGAAGGCGGCTTCGGTTCGGGTCGCGGCGCCCGGCGGCGCCCGGCCTCAATGCAGGATCTGGCTCAGGAACAGCTTGGTGCGCTCGTTCTGCGGGTGGTCGAAGAACTCGTCCGGGCTGTTCTGCTCGATGATCTCGCCGCGGTCCATGAAGATGACGCGGTTGGCGACCTTGCGCGCGAAGCCCATTTCGTGGGTCACGCACAGCATCGTCATACCGCTTTCCTGGGCCAGGTTGACCATCACGTCCAGCACTTCCTTGACCATTTCCGGGTCCAGCGCCGAGGTCGGCTCATCGAACAGCATGATCTTGGGGCTCATGCACAGCGAACGGGCGATGGCCACGCGCTGCTGCTGGCCGCCCGAGAGCTGGCCGGGGAATTTCTTGGCCTGGTCCGGGATGCGCACGCGCTCCAGGTATTTCATGGCCGTGGCCTCGGCTTCGGCGCGCGGCTTCTTCAAGACCCACATCGGGCCCAGCGTCAGGTTCTCCAGCACCGTCAGGTGCGGGAACAGGTTGAAGTGCTGGAACACCATGCCGACGTCCTTGCGGATGGTCTCGATGTGCTTGAGGTCGTTGGTGAGCTCCGTGCCGTCCACGATGATGTGGCCTTTCTGGTGCTCCTCGAGCCGGTTGATGCAGCGGATCATGGTGGACTTGCCCGAGCCGGACGGCCCGCACACCACGATGCGCTCGCCCGGCGCCACGTCCAGGTTGATGTTGCGCAGCACGTGGAACTGGCCGTACCACTTGTTCACGTCCTGCAGTCGAATGATGGCATCAGACATGCCTGTACTCCCGTAAATATCGCATTGCGGGTCCGCCGGTGGCGGACCCGCGGCAAGGTTCTAGCGTGCGTGGCCCGTGGCCAGGCGTTTTTCCAGCGCCTGGCTGTATTTGGACATGGAGAAGCAGAAGACGAAGTAGATCAGCGAGATGAACAGATACGCCTCCACCCCGAATCCGCGCCATGCCGCGTCGGACAGGGCCGCCTTGGCCGCCAGCGTCAGGTCGAAGATGCCGATGATCACCACCAGCGACGTGTCCTTGAACAGCGCGATGAAGATGCTGACCAGCGGCGGGATCACGATCTTGAGCGCCTGCGGCAGGATGATCTTGCGCATCTGCTGCCAGTAGTTCAGGCCGAGCGAATCGGCGCCTTCGTACTGGCCCTTGGGGATCGCCTGCAACCCGCCGCGCACCGTTTCGGCGATGTACGCGGCCGCGAACATGATGATCGCGATCTGCGCGCGCAGCAGCTTGTCGATGGAGAAGCCTTCGGGCAGGAACAGCGGCAGCATCACCGACGACATGAACAGCAGGCTGATCAGCGGCACGCCGCGGATCAGCTCGATGTACACGACGCACAGCGCCTTGATGGCCGGCATCTTCGAGCGCCGGCCCAGGGCCAGCAGCACGCCGATGGGGAAGGCGAAGGCGATGCCGAACGTCGACAGGATCAGCGTCAGCGGCAGGCCGCCCCAGCGCGCGTTCTCGACGTAGGTCAGGCCCAGCACGCCGCCCCACATCAGGATCGCCACGGCGGTCAGGCCGACGGTCCAGATGATGGCGAGCTTCCAGTTCCAGAAACGGCGGATGCCGCTGCACACGATCACCGCGACCAGGATGATGGTCGCGATCAGCGGCCGCCATTGTTCGTCGTAGGGATAGGTGCCGAACAGGATCAGCCGGTGCTTCTCGATGATGAAGGCCCAGCAGGCCCCGCCCACCGAGGCGCGGCATTCCTGCGCGTTGGCGGCGGTGAAGTTGGCGCGGATAACCGCCCACTCGACCAGCGCCGGCACCGACATCAACAGGAACCACGCCAGCAGCACCGTGATCAGGATGTTCAGCGGCGAGGAAAACAGGCGCGAGCGCAGCCACGCCCACGCGCCGACATGGGTCTTGGGCGGCGGCAGCCCTTCGCTGGGGGTATGCGTAGTGCTGCTCATATCAACGCTCCACCAGCGCGATGCGCTTGTTGTACCAGTTCATGAAGATCGAGATCGACAGGCTGACCGTGAGGTACGCGCCCATGATGATGAGAATGCCCTCGATGGCCTGCCCGGTCTGGTTCAGCGTGGTGTTGACCACCGACACGATGTCCGGGTAGCCGATGGCCACGGCCAGCGAGCTGTTCTTGGTGAGGTTGAGGAACTGGCTGGTCATCGGCGGGATGATCACGCGCAGCGCCTGCGGCAGCACCACCAGGCGCAGCACCTGCTTGCGGCGCAGGCCCAGGGCCCCGGCCGCTTCCCATTGGCCATTGTTGACCGCCTGGATGCCCGAGCGCACCACTTCGGCGATGAAGGCCGAGGTGTAGATCACCAGGCCCGCCAGCAGCGCGGCGAACTCCGGCGACAGCGTCAGGCCGCCGCTGAAGTTGAAGCCCTTCAGTTCCGGCATGTCCAGCGTCAGCGAAGCGCCGCTGACCAGCCAGCCGATCACCGGCAGGCCGATCAACAGGCCGATGGCGGCGCGGCCCAGCGGGAACACGTGGCCGGTGGCTTCCTGGCGCTTCTTGCCCCAGTGGCCCAGGAACAGGATGGCGACGATGGCCAGGCCCAGGCCGGCCAGCATCCAGTCGAGCGAGTTGCCTTCCAGCGCCGGCACCTTGAGGCCGCGGTTGGAGATGAACACGCCCGGCAGCGGGTTGTGCGCCTGGCGCGGACCCGGCATGTTCTCGGTGATCAGCGCATACCAGAAGAACAACTGCAGCAGCAGCGGCACGTTGCGCATCACTTCGACGTAGACCGAGGTGATCTTGGCCACGAGCCAGTTCTTGGACAGCCGGCCGACGCCGATCAGCGTGCCGAGGATGGTCGCCAGCACGATGCCGAGCACGGCCACGCGCAGCGTGTTGAGCAGACCCACCCAGATGGCGCGGCCATAAGTGTCGGCGGGGGTGTAGGCGATGGGCGTTTCACCGATGGCAAAACCGGCCTCGCGTTGCAGGAAACCGAAGCCCGTGGCGATGTTGCGCACGGACAGGTTGTGAAGCGTGTTTGAAACCAGGAACCACACCGCCAGCGCGACGGCGGCCAGTGCGATCACTTGATAGACCACGGCGCGCACGCCGGGATCGTTCCAGTTCAGACGCCGGGGGGGTGCCGAAATCGGGGCGTTTTTATTTGAAGTCGTCATGAATGAATCTACAGAAGTCGGACACCGGGCAGCGGGGGCCTTGCGGCCCGCGCCGTCCACTCCTGCCGCCCGCTCGAAGGCGGGCTAGGCATGGCGCCATACTGGCGCCATGCCGGGCAGCCGTGTGTTAGCGCACCGGCCAGCCGTACATCAAGCCACCTTGCTTGTAGCTGGCGTTCAGGCCGCGCTCCAGCTTCATCGCGCTGCTCTTGCCGAGCGTGGCTTCGAAGCTTTCACCGTAGTTGCCGACCTGCTTGATGATGTTGTAGGCCCACTTGTCGTCCACGCCCAGGTTCTTGCCCATGCCCGGGGTCACGCCCAGGATGCGCTGGATGTTGGGATTGGTGCTCTTGGTCATTTCATCGACGTTCTTGGACGTGATGCCGTATTCCTCGGCTTCCAGCATCGCGTTCAGCGACCAGCGGATCACGTTGAACCATTGCTCGTCGCCCTGGCGCACCATGGGGCCCAGCGGCTCCTTGGAGAAGTCTTCCGGCAGGATGATGTACTTGTCCGGATTCTCCAGCGTGGTGCGGGTCGAGGCCAACTGCGACTTGTCGGTCGTGAAGGCATCGCAACGGCCGGCCGAGAAGGCGCGGATGATTTCGTCGTACTTGTCGATCACGACGGGCTTGAATTCGATCTTCTGGCCACGGAACCAGTCGGCCAGGTTCAGCTCGGTGGTGGTGCCCGGCTGCACGCAGATGGTGGCGCCGTTCAGTTCCTTGGCGCTCTTGACGTTCAGGTCCTTCGAGACCATGACGCCCTGGCTGTCGTAGTAGTTCACGCCCACGCCGATCAGGCCCAGGGTGGTGTCGCGCGTCAGCGTGACGGTGGTGTTGCGGGTCAGCACGTCCACTTCGCCCGATTGCAGGGCGGTGAAACGCTGCTGCGTGTTCAGCGGCGTGACCTTGAACTTGCTGGCGTCGCCGAACATGGTAGCGGCGACGGCGCGGCACAGATCCACGTCCAGGCCCTTGTACTCACCCTTGCTGTCCGCGATCGAGAATCCCGGAATGCCGGTCGAAACGCCGCATTGGACAAACCCTTTCTTCTTGACGTTATCGAAGGTCGCACCCGCATTGGCAGCCGCGGACGCAGCGAACAGGGCGGTGCCAATGGCAGCGAGTTTCAGTACTTTCATCTTGATCTCCGTAGGGGTGTTGCGAAGCCGAACGCAAGGCCGGGTTGGGCTTTACGCATGGGGCGGATGGTAGCGTCCGCAAAGCGGCCTCCGCATCCGGGAATTCCCTTGAAATATAGGGACACTGGACGAAATCAAATGGGGTTTTGCGATAAAAACGGGGACACATTTTCGTTCGAAAAAACGTGTCCAACCGGTCACTTTTATGCAGCGTCCGCGGTCACATCAGGACACTTTTTCCCGCGCGGCCCTCGCGCGGTTTTAGGCCAGCTTACTGTCCCCGAGTTAATATTGCGGCTTCATCCGACAGCCGCCATGATCGAATTCCAGCACGTATTCAAATCGTATGGCCGCGGCCGCAATATCCTGGCCGACATCAACTTCCGCGTGAGCGCGGGCGAGTTCGTTTTCGTGTCGGGGCCTTCCGGCGCCGGCAAGTCGACCCTGCTCAAGCTGATCGGCGGGCTCGAGCCCGCCAGCCGGGGCTCCATCCAGGTCAACGGCCAGCGGCTCGACAAGCTGCCTGCCCGCGCCCGGCCCTACCTGCGCCGCGCCGTGGGCGTGATCCTGCAGGACACGCACCTGCTGTTCGATCGCAGCGCGTTTGAAAACGTGATGCTGCCGCTGGCCGTCACCGGCCATCCCGGCGATTCGGCCGCCGCCCGCGCCCGCGCCGCGCTGGACAAGGTCGGCCTGTCGGGCAAGGAAGATCTCAACCCCATCGAACTGTCGGGCGGCGAGCAGCAGCGCCTGGCGATCGCGCGCGCCATCGTCAACCGACCCGCCATCCTGATCGCCGACGAACCCACCGCCAACCTCGACCACGACAACGCGCAGCGCATCATGAATGTGTTCCGCGACTTCAACCGCGTCGGCGTCACCACGCTGATCGCCTCGCACGACCAGGAACTCATGGCGCGCTACGCCACCCGCACCCTGCGCATCGACCCGGGCAAGTTCGCCGACTCGCACGGCGCCGCCACGCCCCCGGCCGACGCCGGCCACGGCATCGCGGGAGAACCGGCATGAACGCCTGGCTGCGGCAGCATCGCTATGCGCTCATGGTCACCCTGCGCCGGCTGGTCAAGCAGCCGTTCTCGTCGCTCGCCAACCTGCTGGTGATGGCGCTGGCGCTGGCCCTGCCGTTGCTGGGCAGCGCCATCCTGGTGTCGGTGCAGCCGGTGGCGCGGCAGATGTCGGTCACCCCCGAAGTCACCGTCTTCATGCGGGTCGACGCGCCCGCCGGCGCCGCCGCCGACGTGGCCAGGCGCATCCAGGGCGAATACGCCAACGACGTGCGCGCGGTGCGCGTGGTCGGCCGCGACGACGCCCTGGCCGACCTGCGCGCCAACCCCGCCTGGCAGCAGGCGCTGGCCGTGTTGCCCGGCAACCCCCTGCCCGATGCGGTGGTGGTGACGCTGGCCGACGGCGAAGACCTGGCCGGCCGCGCCGATAAGCTGGCGCGCGCCTGGAAGCAATGGGACCAGGTGGATCTGGTGCAACTGGACAGCGCCTGGGTCCAGCGGCTGGAGGCCATCCTGCGCTTTGCCCGCATCGGCCTGGGCTTCCTGGCCGCCTGCGTGGCGGTGGTGGTGCTGGCCACGGTGTTCAACACCGTGCGCATGCAGGCCCTGTCGCAGCGCGAGGAGATCGCCGTGGCGCGGCTGGTGGGCGCCACCGAGTCGTTCGTGCGGCGGCCGTTCCTGTACCTGGGCGCGCTGTCCGGCGCCCTGGCCTCGCTGCTGGCCATCGGCGTGGCGGCGGTGGCGCTGTCGCCGCTGAACAACGCCCTGCTCGGCCTGGCCCGCAGTTATGGGGCTGAATTCGCCCTGCATCTGCCGGGCACTCCCGTGCTGCTGGCCGCCATCGTCGCCTCCGCCGCCCTGGGCGCGCTGTCGGCGCGCTGGTCCGTCACACGCAGCACGCGATTCTGAAGGGCATCGGGCTTCGTCTGATTTCCCTCAAGATCGAGCCGCCTAAAGCCACGTATAGCCCCCGTTCTTCCCCGTGATCCGGGGAACGGCCCTACCCCGCCGTGGGTAGGATGGCAGCACCTGCCTGCCACGGCCCCGCGCGACCCGGCGCCAGGCGGACGGCCAACTCGTGTCGCGGCCGCCCGAGCATTGCCCCCGGGCGCCAGAATGACACCCGGTCGACGGCCAAACTGCCATATTTTTCAGGGACATAACAAAGTTGCGGTTACACAGGTTTTCCCCCTATTTCAGGCTAAATGTGTAAGAATAAAGCGACATTTTTTTACATATTTTGAAACGTTTTCCGTCCTACCGAGCGCCGCCCTTCGTGTTCAAACCGTTGTCCTTGCCCTTGATTCCGCCCCATGGTCGCCCGTCTTGACGCCCGCGCGACGCGCCACTATTTCGACAGCGCGTTCCAATCCCAGGCGGTGAAGGTACTCCCCAACGAGTACTACGTCACCGACGAAGACATCATGATCTCGACCGTGCTCGGTTCGTGTGTGGCCGCCTGCATCCACGACCCGGTCACTGGCGTCGGCGGCATGAACCACTTCATGCTGCCCGAGGGCGACATGCAGTCGCCCGCCTCGGCCACCATGCGCTATGGCGCCTTCGCCATGGAAGTGCTGATCAACGAACTGCTCAAGGCCGGCGCGGTGCGCGACCGCCTCGAGGCCAAGGTGTTCGGCGGCGGCGCGGTGCTGTCGGCCATGCAGCAGATGAACATCGGCGAACGCAATGGCCAGTTCGTGCTGAACTACCTGCGCACGGAAGGCATCCCCGTCAAGGCCCAGGACCTGGGCGACGTGCACGCCCGCCGCATCAACTATTTCCCGCGCGACGGCCGCGTGATGGTGCGCAAGATGGCGCCGCACCACCAGCGCGCCGAAGAAATCATCGCCAAGCGCGAACAGGCCGCCGCCGAAAGCGTGCAGGCCAAGACCCACAGCCCGCCGCGCGTCGAGCGTTTCACACGGCCCGGCGTGGAACGCTTCGACCGCCCGGCCGCCCGGCCGGGCGTGGAACGTTTCGATCGCCCCAGCGTCGAGCGTTTCGACCGCCCCGCCACGCGCCCCGGCGTGGAACGCTTCGACACCGGCGTCACCCGCCGCCGCAAGCCGGAAACCGCGGGCGGTTGAATCCGCCCGGCGCGTCAGCAGCCGAAACTGGCGCGATACTGGCTGGGCGACACGCCCAGCCGCCGCTGGAATACCTCGCGCAGGTGCCGCGCATCCCGGAAGCCGCAATCGAAGGCCACGGTCTTGAGCGGCGCCGAGGCGCGCTCCAGCCGCGCGCGGGCCGCATCCACCCGGGCGCTTTCCACGAAATCCGCCGGGGTGACGCCCGCATCGCGCAGGAACACCCGCGAGAAGTTGCGGCGGCTCATGTTGGCCACTGCCGCCAGCGCGTCCACGCCGAGATCCTCGGCCAGATGCCCCAGCACGTACTGCTGTACCTGCGCCACCGCCGAGGTCTCCTCGACGAAGGGCGTGAGGAACGGGCTGAACTGCGATTGCCCGCCAGCGCGATGCATGAACACCACCAGCCGTTTGGCCACGTTCAGCGCCACCTCCGGCCCATGGTCCTGCGCCACCAGGTACAGGGCCAGGTCGATGCCGGCGGTCACCCCCGCAGACGTATGCAGCCGGCCGTCCCGCGCGTACAGCCGATCGGTCTCGACGCGCAGATCCGGATAGCGCGCCGCCAGCGCCGGCGCGTCGTTCCAGTGGGTGGTGACGGTGGCGCCCGCCGGCAGGCCGGCGCGCGCCAGCAGGAAGACGCCGTTGCAGATCGAGCCGTAGCGTTCGGCCCGCGCGCAGGCCGCGCGCAGCCAGGTCCGTGCCTCGTCCGACTCCTGCGCCGCCGGCAGGCCGGGCCCGCCGGCGGCCAACAGCAGGTCGGGCGCGTCGGCGACATCGGCGTAATAGCGCTGCGGCGCCAGCAGCATGCCGTTGGAACAGGGGACCACGCCGCGCGTCAGGCCGATCAACTCCATTCGGTACTGCCGGGCAGGCAGCAAAAAGCGGTTGGCCTCGGCAAAGACGTCCAGCGGACCGCTGACGTCCAGCGACTGCACGCCGGGAAACACGAGAATGGCGACGGATTTCATGGGATCGGAGGGCGGGAGGCTCGGGCCCCGCGCGACACGGCGCGGGCACCAAGGCGGCAACGACGCCGCCAGACGCTACCTTAGCCCAAGGTCTGCGGCGCAAGGGGTCCCTGCCGTCCGGCCTGGCCGCAAACCGTGCCACGGCGGCCGCAATCCGCCGCCGTCCACGGCCATGGCCGCCGGACGCGCCAGGCTGGCCGGAATCCGTGCCGCGCGGCGCTGGTCGATGACCCGGCGCGCGCCCAGACTGCTTGCATCGCCCTCCGGGCTTGCCAAGCAAGGAACCCCCTCATGCAAACGCCCTCTTCCGACCCCAGCGAACGCGTCGGTCCCGCCTTCTCCGTGGACGGCATGCTGCTGGCCCGCAACAAGACACGCCAGGCCATCGAGGACATCGCCGCGCGCATCCGCCCCGGCATGATCGAGGAAGACGCGGTCGCCCTGGCCAAGCAGACGCTGATCGATGCCGGCATGGCGCTGAGCTGGCATCCCACGCGGGTGCGCTTCGGCGCCAACACCCTGAAAGCCATGCGCCAGGCGTCCACGCCCGGCGCGGTGCTGGGCGAACACGACATCTTCTTTCTCGACATCGCGCCGCGCCTGGACGCCTGGGAAGGCGATGGCGGCAAGAGCTACGTGGTGGGCGACGACCCCGGCCAGGCGCGTTGCGCCCGCGACGCCGAGGCGCTGTTCCATGACGTGCGCGGCGTCTGGCTGCGCGAGCGGCTGAGCGGACAGGCGCTCTACGCCTACGCCGACCGCCAGGCGCGCGCCATGGGTTGGGAGCTGAACTTCGACCTGCCCGGCCACCGCGTATCCGACTTCCCGCACGCGGCAATCCATACCGGCTCGCTCGCCGAGCTGGCGATCAGCCCATCGGAGATGCGCTGGATCCTGGAGATCCACTTGCGCGACCCGCAGGGCCGCTACGGCGCGTTCTTCGAGGACATGCTGCTGGACGACGCGCACTATCCGGCGTAGGGCTGGCCAGCCCCAGTCGCGCGGCTGCCGCGAGGGCGCATGGGCCGGCGGCAGGCATATGCCCGTCGCCGGCCATCGCCGCGCAGGCGGATCAGGCCGCCCGCGCGCCGCCGATCGACACCACGCTGGCGCTGAAGTCCTTGAGCAGCGCCTCGCGCCGCGCGGCGGCCTTCTCCATCGCCGCCTCCTTCACGTGGCCGTAGCCGCGGATCTCCTCCGGCACGCTGGCCAGGGCGACCGCGCGATCCAGGTTGCCGCGATTGAGCTTGGACAGGATCGCGCTCAGCGTCTCGCGATACTCGCGCGCCAGCTCGCGCTCGGCGCGGCGCTCGCGGGTGTAGCCGAATGGGTCGAAGCGCGTGCCGCGCAGGCGCTTCATGCGGGCCAGCAGGCGGAACACCCGCAGCATGCCGGGGCCATAGGCCTTCTTGACCAGATGGCCGTCCGCGCCGCGGCGCGCGAACAGCGGCGGCGCCAGGTGGAAGCGCAGCTTCCAGTCGCCCTCGAACTGCTCGCCGATGCGCTTGAGGAACTCCCCGTCCGTGTACAGCCGCGCCACCTCGTACTCGTCCTTGTAGGCCAGCAGCTTGAAGTAGTAGCGCGCCACCGCCAGCGCCAGGCGCTGGGTGCCGGTGGCCTCGCGCTCGGCGTGCGCCACTTTGTCCACCAGGTCGGTGTACTGCCTGGCGTAAGCCGCGTCCTGGTACTGCGTCAGGAACGCGCGGCGCGTTTCGACGACGCGCGCCAGCTCGCCGGCCGGCTTCTTCAGCTCCACCACCGGTTGGACCGCGCGCGGCCGGCGGATCTCGATGATGCCCTCCGGATGCGCGGGCGCGCCGCCGCTTGCCAGCAGGCGCGTCACGCCGGCCAGGTCATGCGCCGCGCGGCGGCCCCAGGCGAACGCCGCCTGGTTGTTGGGCACCTGCTGGCCGTTCAGCTCGATGGCGCGCAGCAAGGACTCGCGCGACAGCGGCAGCCAGCCCTTCTGGTAGGCGTAGCCCATCATCAGCGGGTTGGAGTAGATGACGTCGCCCAGCAGGCCCACGGCCAGCGCCGACGCGTCCACCGTGTGCAGGTTGTCCTTGCCGCAGGCGGCCTGCAGGTCGGCCGTCAGGTTGGCGCCCGGCAGCGTCCAGTCGGGGTTGGTGACGAACGCGGCGGTGGGCGCGGTGTCGCTGTTGAGCAGCGCGCGCGAGCGGCCCGGCCGCAGCCGCGCCATGGCGTCGGCGCTGGTGGCCACCACCAGGTCGCCGGCCAGCATCAGGTCGGCCTCGCCCATCGCCACGCGCGTGTTCATCAAGTGGTCCGGCGTCTGCGCCAGCACCACGTGCGAATACACCGCGCCGCCCTTCTGCGCCAGGCCGGCCATGTCCAGCACCGAACAGCCCTTGCCTTCCAGGTGCGCGGCCATGCCCAGCAGTTGCCCGATGGTGACCACGCCGGTGCCGCCGACGCCGGCGATGAACACGCCATAGGCCTGCGCCAGCGCCGGCAGCGCCGGTTGCGGCACGTCGTCGTCGACTGCGCCTTCCGGCGCCAGCGCGCGCGGCTTGCGCAACTTGCCGCCTTCCACCGTGACGAAGCTGGGGCAGAAGCCCTTCAGACAGGAGAAGTCCTTGTTGCAACTGGACTGGTTGATGGCGCGCTTGCGGCCGAACTCGGTCTCCAGCGGTTCCACCGACAGGCAGTGCGATTTCTGCGAACAGTCGCCGCAGCCTTCGCACACGCGCTCGTTGATGACCACGCGCCGCGCCGGATCGGGATAGGCGCCGCGCTTGCGGCGGCGGCGCTTCTCGGTGGCACAGGTCTGGTCATAGATCAGGACCGACACGCCGGGGTGCTCGCGCAACTCGCGCATCACCGCGTCCAGCTCGTCGCGGTGTTGCACCGGCACGCCCGGCGCCATGCCGGCCATGCCCTGGTATTTCTCCGGCTCGTCGGTCACCACCACGATCTTGTCGATGCCCTCTGCGGCCACCTGGCGGCTGATCATCGGCACGCTGATAGGGCCGTCCACCGGCTGCCCGCCAGTCATGGCCACCGCGTCGTTGAACAGGATCTTGTAGGTGATCGGCGCCTTGGCCGCCACCGCCGCGCGGATCGCCAGCAGGCCGGAATGGAAGTAGGTGCCGTCCCCAAGGTTGGCGAACACGTGCTTCTCTTCGGTGAACGGCGCCTGCCCCAGCCACGGCACGCCCTCGCCGCCCATCTGCGTGTACACCTGCGTGTTGCGGCCCATCCAGGTCACCATGTAGTGGCAGCCGATGCCGGCCATGCCGCGCGAGCCTTCCGGCACCCGCGTCGAGGTATTGTGCGGACAGCCCGAACAGAACCACGGCTTGCGGTCTTCCACCACGCGCGGCCGCGCCAGCGCCTGCTCACGCTCGGCGATGAAGGCCAGGCGCGCCTCGATGCCGGCGCGCACGTCGGCCGGCAATTCGAAGCGCAGCAGGCGCGCGGCGATGGCCTTGGCCACCATCGCCGGCGAGAACTCGTAGTGCGCCGGCAGCAGCCAGTTGCCCTGCGGCACCGCCCATTCGCCGCCATCCTTGTCGTCGAACTTGCCGACCACGCGCGGGATCTTCTTGCCGCTGCCGATCCAGCTAAACAGTTCCTCCTTCAACTGGTATTCGAGCACCTGGCGCTTTTCCTCGACCACCAGAATCTCGTCCAGGCCATCGGCGAAGCGCGCCATGCCGGTGGACTCCAGCGGCCACACCATGCCCACCTTGAACAGCCGCAGGCCGATGCGCTGGCACACCGCCTCGCTCAACCCGAGGTCGGACAGCGCCTGGCGCGTGTCCAGGTAGGCCTTGCCCGAGGTCATGATGCCAAAGCGCGCGTCGCGCGCCGGCACCTGCCACAGTTCGCGGTTCAGGTTGTTGGCGCGCGCGTAGGCCAGCGCCGCGTACAGCTTGTAGTCCAGCAGCCGCGCTTCCTGTTGCAGCGGCGTGTCCGGGATGCGGATGTTCAGGCCGTCCGGCGGCAGTTGGAAATCCCCGGGCAGCACGATCTGCACGCGGTACGGATCCACGTCCACCGAGGCCGACACCTCGACGATGTCGGTGATGCACTTCATGCCGACCCAGACGCCGGCATAACGGCTCATGGCCCAGCCGTGCAGGCCGTAGTCCAGCACCTCCTGCACGCTGGAGGGGAACAGCGCCGGGATCATGCAGGCCTTGAGGATGTGGTCGCTCTGGTGCGGCAGCGTCGACGACTTGGCCGGATGGTCGTCGCCGGCCACCACCAGCACGCCGCCGTGCGGCGACGTGCCGGCGGCGTTGGCGTGCTTGAACACGTCGCCGCAGCGGTCCACGCCCGGCCCCTTGCCGTACCACATGCCGAACACGCCGTCGTACTTGGCGCCTGGGAACAGGTTGACCTGCTGGGTGCCCCACACCGCGGTGGCCGCCAGGTCCTCGTTGATGCCCGGCTGGAACTCGACGTGGTGCGCCTTCAGGTACTTGGCCGCCTTCCACATGTTCTGGTCGACCCCGCCCAGCGGCGAGCCCCGGTAGCCCGACACGAACCCGGCCGTGTTCAGCCCCGCGCGCAGGTCGCGCAGCCGCTGCATCATCGGCAGGCGCACCAGGGCGTGGATGCCGCTCATCCAGGCGCGGCCGCTTTCGAGGGTGTATTTGTCGTCCAACTGGACGGATTCGAGCGCCGCGCGCAGCGCGGGCGTGAGGGGGGCATTCATGTCTACTCCGAGGGTCGTGGAACGCCCGCGGCAGCCAACGCACCACGCCCTCTTGAAGCGCATGCAGGCAAGCGGCGGGAGGTGAATTCCGGGCGCTCGATGCGCCTCTGTCCTACGGTTGTAACCGCTCGCCCCACCCCCGGCAATAGGGCGATGCGATAATTGCAGGCATGGACTTCGCCCCTCGCATCGTCGCCTGGCAACGCCAGCACGGCCGCCACGATCTCCCCTGGCAAAACACCCGGGATCCCTACCGCATCTGGCTCTCCGAGATCATGCTGCAGCAGACGCAGGTGGCCACGGTGATCCCCTACTACGAGCGCTTCCTGCAGCGCTTCCCCGACGTGGCCGCGCTGGCCGCCGCCGCTCAGGAAGACGTGATGCCCTACTGGGCCGGCCTGGGCTACTACGCCCGCGCCCGCAACCTGCACCGCTGCGCCCAGGAGATCGCGCGCGACTGGAATGGCCACTTCCCGCCCAGCGCCGAAGCCATCGCCACCCTGCCCGGCATCGGCCGCTCGACCGCCGCCGCCATCGCCGCCTTCGCCTACGGCGAGCGCTCGCCCATCCTCGACGGCAACGTCAAGCGCGTCTTCACCCGTCACTTCGGCATCGCCGGCGACCCCGCCAGGCGCGAGATCGAACAGCGCCTGTGGGCCCTGGCCGACGCCCAGGTCGAGGCCGCGCCCGGCCTGGACATGGCCGCCTACACGCAGGGCCTGATGGATCTGGGCGCCACCCTCTGTACGCGCGGCAAGCCCGCCTGTGAACGCTGCCCGGTCGCCGACACCTGTGTCGCCAAGCGAGAAGGCCGCCAGGCCGAACTGCCCACGCCCAAGGCGCGCAAGGCGATCCCGGAACGCGAGACCGCGATGCTGGTGCTGCAGCACCAGGGCGCCTTCCTGCTGCAGCAACGCCCCGAACCCGGTATCTGGGGCGGCCTCTGGAGCCTGCCCGAATTCGACGCCGCCGGCGACCCCCTGGCCGCCTCCCGCGCCCTAGGCCTGGACCCCGAACAGCGCTTCGAACTCGCCGCCTTCGCCCACACCTTCACCCACTACCGCCTGCACATCCGCCCCTGGTACGTGCCCGTGCGCAGCGCCTCGCTACGCCAGCCCACGCAACCCGAGCGCTGGATCACCCAGGCCGAACTCGCCGACACCGCCCTGCCCGCCCCCGTCAAGAAACTCCTGCTGGGCCTGATCGAAGCCGGCCTCCCGGGCGACCTGCTGGCCAACAGCAAGTAGCGCCCTCCGACCGCCCCCCGCGCGCAGCGTCACCGCCCCGACGCCAGACACCCAAACGCCAAAGAAGGCCGCCCGCGCGGCCGCCTTTGGCGACCCCGCAAACCCTTTCCGCCTCAAAGATTGCTGGCAAGAACGCCAAGCACAAGACCCGCCCCAACAGCCGCCGTTAAGTCACGACGCGAGCGAGTGGCGGGGCAGGCGGGGGATGGCGGGGCGTGTAGATGCGCCCGGCGGAAACCGAAGGCAGCCGCCCTAGGCGGCAACGAGGTTGAGCCCGGGGCAGTCCGGAGCGAACGCTCCGGACCGCAATCGTAGCCCCGCCATCCCCCGCCTGCCCCGTCACTCGCGCCTCAAGAACCCACCCGTCACTCATCCCCCAGCAACATCACCAGCTTCAGGTCCAGGTGAGTCGCCAGGCGAAACGTGATCTGCTGGAACGCCATCCGCCCGCGCCGCGGATGCGCGAATTCACGCAGGCCGCCCTCGCGCTCGACCACCGCGTGCCGGTTCCACCAATGCGCGAACACCGCGCTCTGCCGGTTCAGGGCATCGATCAGCGCCAGCACCGCCGGCTCATCCAGATGCGCGCCCGCGTCGGCCCGAAACTCCGCCACCACGCGCCGCGCGCGCTGCTCCCAATCCACCACCAGCTCGCGCGCCGCCGGGTCCAGGAAGATGTAGCGCAGCAGGTTGGGCTCCGGATCCCGGGTCGGCCAGTCGTCGAACAGTTCCCGCAGGGGTTCATTACAGGCCAGCACGTTCCAGGCCCGGTCCAGCACGTAGGCCGGCGCGGTGATGGCGTCCACGCACTCGCGCAACGACCCGGGCGCCCCCATCGCGTCGTCGCGCGCATGCTGCGGATCGGCGCAATCGGCCAGGTCGAACAGATAGGCCCGCTCGGCCCGCGCCAGTTGCAGCACCCCCGCGATGCGCGACCAGACCGACGGCGATACCGACACCTCGCGCCCCTGCTCGATCCAGGTGTACCAGGTGACGCTGATGCCGCACAGTTGCGCCACCTCTTCGCGCCGCAGCCCCGGCGTGCGGCGGCGCATGCCTTCGGGCAGGCCTGCCATCTGCGGCGTGATGCGCGATCGGGCGCTGCGCACGAATTCGCCCAGCGCCTGGCGGCGCAGGCGGGAGCCTTCGTGGCCGGCGGCGCCGGCCTGGGGGGAAGTGTTCATACCAGGATAAGAGAGGGACTTGTACGTGTATAAGCTCCACCTATCTTAGCGCCTGACCGTCCCCGCGGTACCGCGCCCCGCCCGCGGGCGACCACGGGCCGGACCGGCATATCGACGAACGGCGCCCGGCCGCGCTACGGTCAACCCTGCACAGAACGGTATCGACCCGACGCAACCGCCCCAAAACCAAGGAGACAACCCCGCCATGACCGCCCACCAGACATCCTCGAGCTGCCCCACCGTGACCGAGGCCGCGGCGCTGTTCCGCGACGGCCAGATCACCAGCGAGGCCCTCACCCGGGCCTGTCTGGACCGCATCGCGTCCCGCCAGGACCTCAATGCCTTCATCACCGTCGACGCCGAGGGCGCGCTGGCCCAGGCAAGGGCCGCCGACGCCGGGCGCGCCGCCGGCCGCGCGCCCCGGCCGCTGGAGGGCGTGCCCTTGGCGATCAAGGACAACATCCATGTGGCGGGGCTGCCCAACACCGCCGGCACCCCGGCCCTGCATGGCTTCATCCCCAAGGAAGACGCGCCGGTGGTGCGCCGGTTGCGCGAGGCGGGCGCCGTCATCGTCGGCAAGGCGCACATGCATGAACTGGCCTTCGGCGTGTCCGGCTACAACACCGCCTACCCCGGCCCGCGCGGCGCGGGCACGCGCAACGCCTATGACCCCGAACGCATCGCCGGCGGCTCGTCCTCGGGCAGCGGCGCGGCGGTGGGCGCGCGCCTGGTGCCGGCCGCGCTAGGCACCGACACGGGCGCTTCCGTGCGCCTGCCCGCCGCCCTCAATGGCGCCGTCGGCTTCCGGCCTTCCGTGGGTCGCTATGACGGTTCGGGCATTACGCCGATTTCGCATACCCGCGATACGCCCGGACCCATCGCCAACGGCATGGCCGACATCGCGCTGCTGGATGCCGTCCTGACCGGCGATGACACGCCACTGCCGGCGCTGCGCGCCGCCGACCTGCGCCTGGGCCTGCCCGGCTATTTCTGGCAGGACCTGGACCCGCGGGTAGAGGCCACGGCGCAGGCCGCCCTGGAGCGTCTGCGCGCGGCCGGCGTGACCCTGGTCCCGCTGGACCTGCCCGGCCTGGAAGCCAGCAACGCCGCGACCGGCATGCCACTGTGCCTGTACGAGCAGAAGCACGATCTGATCGCCTATCTGCAACGCCACGACGCGGGCGTGTCATTCGAGGAACTGGTGGCTCGGATTTCCAGCCCTGACGTGAAAGCCATCTTCGACGACCTGGTCGTGCCGGGCGTGCTGCCCACGCCATCGGGCGAGCTGCTGCCGCTGCAACCGCTTTACGACAGCGCCATCGCGGAACATCGCAACGCGCTCATCGATGTCTACCGCCGTGCGTTCGCGCGGCACGCGCTGCACGGGCTGCTGTTCCCCACGGTGCCGGTGCTGGCGCCGCTCGCCGCGCCCGAGGCCAGCAGCCTGGAGTCGTTCCTGCGGCTGGCGCGCAACGTCGACCCGGGCAGCAACGCGGGCCTGCCCGGCCTGAGCCTGCCCGCCGGCCTGTCGGAGGGCGGCCTGCCGATCGGATTGGAAGTGGATGGGCTGCCGGGCGAGGACCGCCAGACCCTCGCGGTCGGCGTGGCGCTCGAACCGCTGCTGGGCCGACTGGCGCCGCCGCCAGCCTGACGCGCCTTTCCGCCCGGACGGCGGGCGAATATCAGTCCTGGTCCGCGCGCATCGCGGCCAGGGTCACCTCCAGCGCGCCCGCCACGCCCAGCGTGCGCAACGACTGCGCCGCCTGCGCCACCTCGCGCACGAAACGCTCGTCGCGGCCCAGGTCGCCGAACACGGCGGCCAGGGCCGTCATCTCGCGCGCCCAGGCCAGCGCGGCGGCCGGTCCCGGCGAAGCATCGCGCGCCGCCTGCTCGGCCTGCGCCAGTCGCTGCGCCAGCGGCTCGGCCAGCGGATCGTCGATGGGATAACGCCGTCCTGCCTGATCCACCCCGCGCAGGAAATGCAGCCAGCCGGCCAGCGCCAGCGCCAGCCCCGTGATTGGCCGGTCCGCCGCCAGCCGCGCCCGCACCGTGCCCAGCAGGCGCTGCGGCATCTTCTGCGACCCGTCCATGGCGATCTGCCGCGTCTGGTGCCTTAGCGCCGGATTGGCGTAGCGTTGCAACAGCCGCTCCTGGTAAGCCGCCAGGTCCAGGCCCGGCAGCACCGGCAGGGTCGGCGCGATTTCCATGCGCATCAGGTCCGCCAGATAGCGCCGCAGCGCCGGCTGCGCCACGGCCTGATCCACCGTGCCCCACCCCGCCATCACCGACAGGTAGGCCAGCGCCGAATGCGCGCCGTTCACCATGCGCAGCTTGAGGGTCTCGAACGGCGCCGCCTCGTCGACAAAGCGCGCGCCGCCCACGGCCCAGTCCGGCCGACCGGCGGCAAAGCGATCTTCCACCACCCATTCCAGGAACGGCTCGGCCTGCACCGGCCAGGCGTCCGTCATGCCCAGCGCCTGCGCCACGGCCGCGCGATCCTCATCGGTGGTGCGCGGCACGATGCGGTCCACCATGGAGCACGGAAACGTGCAGGCCTGGCCGATCCATTCGGCCAGGCGGGCGTCGACCTGCGCGGCGAACGCCAGCACCAGGCCGCGCAGCAGATGGCCGTTGCCGGGCAGGTTGTCCAGCGACAGCAGCGTCACCGGGCCCAGGCCCGAGGCGCGGCGCCGTTGCAGCCCCCACACCAGGAAGCCGATGGTGCTGCGCGGCGCCAGCGGCTGGCCCAGGTCGTGCACGATGTCGGGATGCGCCAGGTTCAACGCCCCGCTGGCCGGATCGTGGCAATAGCCCTTCTCGGTCACGGTCAGGCTCACGATGCGCGTGTACGGGCTGGCGATGCGCGCCAGCACCGCCTGCGGATCCTCCGGCGCCACCAGCGTTTCCAGCAGGCAGCCGATCACGGCCAGTTGCTGTCGCGGCCGGCCCTCGGCGTCGGCGCTGCGCAGCGCCAGCGTGTACAGCCCGTCCTGCGGCGCCAGCGCATCGCGGGTGTCGGCCTGGCGCAGCGACACGCCGCAGATGCCCCAGCGCGGGTCGCCGCTGGCGTGGATGGCCGCCTCATTCACCGCCGCCAGATGGCCGCGCGCGAACGCGCCCAGTCCCAGATGCACGATGCCGGCGCGCAACGCGCCCCTATCGTAGGCCGGTCGCGCCAGGCCGGGCGCCAGCGCCTGCAGGCGCGCCGGATGCAGCCGGACGGCCGCGGGGGCTACCAATTCCATAGCGTGCCGTCCTGCTGCAAGCGGTTCACCGGCAGGTAGGCGCGCTTGTACGGATACTTGGCGGCCAGCTTCTCGTCGATGTCCACGCCGTGACCCGGCACATCGCCCGGATACAGCATGCCCTGCGAGAAGGTGTAGGCGTGGGGGAACACCGCGTCCGTCTCCTCGGTGTGGCGCATGTATTCCTGGATGCCGAAGTTCGGCACCCACAGGTCGAAGTGCAGTGCCGCGCCCATGCACACCGGCGACAGGTCGGTGGCGCCATGGCAGCCGGTGCGCACCTGGTACAGCGAGGCCAGGTCGGCGATGCGGCGCAGGTGCGTGATGCCGCCGGCGTGCACCACGGTGGTCCGGATGTAGTCGATCAACTGGTTCTGCACCAGGTCCTTGCAGTCCCAGATCGAATTGAAGATCTCGCCCACCGCCAGCGGCGTGGTGGTGTGCTGGCGGATCAGGCGGAAAGCCTCCTGGTTCTCGGCCGGCGTGGCGTCCTCCATCCAGAACAGGTTGTACGGCTCCAGCGACTTGCCCAGGCGGCCGGCCTCGATCGGCGTCAGGCGGTGGTGCACGTCGTGCAGCAGGTGGTGCTCGAAGCCGAGCTTTTCGCGGATGCGATCGAACAGCCTGGGCGTGTGCCGCAGGTACTTCTCGGTGGACCAGTCGTGCTCGCTGGGCAGGTCGGCGTCGGCGGGTTCGTAGAACAGGTTGCCGCGGCCGACGCCGTAGACCTTGTCCAGCCCCGGCACGCCGCTCTGCGCGCGGATCGCGCGGTAGCCCATGTCGGCATAGCGCAGCACCTCGTCGACGGTGTGCTCGATGTCGCTGCCATTGGCGTGGCCGTAGACCATGACGCCGGTGCGGCTCTTGCCGCCCAGCAGTTGGTACAGCGGCAGGCCGGCGGCCTTGGCCTTCAGGTCCCACAGCGCGGTGTCGACCGCGGCAATGGCGGTCATGGTGACCGGACCCCGGCGCCAGTAGGCGCCCTTGTACAGGTATTGCCAGATGTCCTCGATCTGGTGCGCGTCGCGGCCGATCAGGCAAGGCACCACGTGTTCGGTCAGGTAGGCCGCCACGGCCAGCTCGCGCCCGTTCAGGGTGGCATCGCCGATGCCGGTCAGGCCCTGGTCGGTCTCGATCTTCAGGGTCACGAAATTGCGGCCCGGCGAACAAACAATGACGCGTGCGTTCGTAATTTTCATCATGGATTCCGTGAAACGGGAGGGTGTTCAGCCTTCCCAGCCCAGGTGGCTGAGGAAGTCGCGGGTACGGGCGACCTGCGGGTTGTCGAAAATCTGCGCGGGCGGGCCCTGTTCCAGGATGGCGCCGTTCTCGAACACCACCACCCAGTTGGCCACTCGCCGCGCGAAACTCATTTCATGGGTGACCACGATCATGGTCATGCCTTCCTGCGCCAGCTTCTTCATGACATTCAGCACCTCGCCCACGGTCTCGGGGTCGAGCGCCGAGGTCGGCTCGTCGAACAGCATCACTTCCGGCTCCATCGCCAGCGCGCGGGCGATGGCCACGCGCTGCTGCTGGCCGCCGGACAGGTTGGCGGGGAAGTTGCCGGCCTTGTTGGCCAGGCCGACCTTCTCCAGCAGCGCCATGGCGCGGGCCCGCGCCAGCTCCGGCGCCATGCCGAGCACGGTGATGGGCCCCATGGCGACGTTGTCCAGCGCCGACTTGTGCGGGAACAGCTCGAAGCTCTGGAACACCATGCCCATGCGCTGGCGCACCTTGCGCACTTCCGATTCGGCCTCCGGCACCGCCACGCCGTCCAGCAGCACGCGGCCGCCGTCGATCTTCTCCAATGCGTTGGTGCAGCGCAGGAGCGTGGACTTGCCCGAGCCGGACGGGCCGATCAGGCACATCACCTCGCCCTTGTTGACCTGCAGCGAAACGTCGTTCAACGCCACGAAGTCGCCAAAGACCTTGCGCACGTGCTCGTACACCAGCACCGGCGGCTGATCGGCGCCCTTGCGTGCGGCGGCCGTTGCCGCGGCAGCCGTCGCTGCGGCGGCCGTTGCCGCGCGGGTCGTTGCTGCGGCCGCCGCCGCGCCGGTCGTGCCGGCCACTTGTTCCAGGATCATCTCGTTCACTCCTTGACTCCGTATTTGCGGTGGATCCAGTCGACCAGCTTGGCCTGCGGATAGCCCATCAGCCAATAGATCACCGCCATCGCGGTCAGCATTTCCAGCACGCGGAAGCTCTGCGCGCGCACCTGCATCGAGGCATAGGCCAGCTCGCTGACGGCGATCACCGACACCAGCGAGGTGTCCTTGAACAGCGAGATCCAGGTGCTGGCCAGCACCGGCAGGATGCGCCGCGCTGCCTGCGGCACCAGCACCTTGAACATGGCCTGGCGGCGCGACATGCCCATCGCCAGCGCCGCCTCCATCTGGCCCTTGCGGATCGAATTGATGCCGGCGCGGAAGGTCTCGGAGTTGTAGGCCGACACGTTCAGCACCAGCGCCACCAGCGCCGTGGTCACCGCCGAGAACTGCACGTCCAGCGCCATCGGCATCACGTAGAACGCCCAATAGATCACCAGGATCAGCGGCAGGTTGCGGAAGAACTCGACGATCGCCACCGCGATGCCATTGGCCACGCGGTTCGACGACAGCCGCATCAGCGCCAGCACCATGCCGCCGGGCACCGCCAGCGCCATCGTCACCACCGTCAACATCACGGTCATGGCCGCGCCCTGCAGCAGCACCTGGCGCGAGTCCCAGATAATTCCCCAGTCCAGATTCATGAGCGCCCCAGGTGTGCGTAACGTTGGTACAGCCGGTCCACGCCGCGCGTCACCGGGAACAGGATCACGAAATACGCCACGATCACCGCGGTGAACACCTCGATCGGCCGGTAGCTCTGCCCGGCGATGGTCTCGGCCTTGTGCATCAGTTCGGGCACCGCGATCACCGTGGCGATGGCGGTGTCCTTGATCGCCACCGTCAGCACCGAGCCGAAGGCCGGCAGCATGCGGATGGTGGCCTGCGGCAGGATGATCTTGCGCAGCGCCTGGGCCCGCGACATGCCGAGCGCCAGGCCGGCGCGCATCTGTCCCGGGCGCACCGACTCGATGCCGGCGCGGATCACCTCGGCCGAATAGGCCGCGATGTGCAGCGTCAACGCCACCAGCGCCGCCCAAAACGGCGCGAAGGTCACCCCGGCCAGCAGCGGGAAGGCGAAGTAGATCCACACCAGCACCACCAGCACAGGAATGGCGCGCATGCTGTCGATGTAGAACACCAGCAGCACCCGCAGCCAGCGCGGCCCGTACAGGCGCAGCAGCGCGATCACCAGGCCCAGCAGGATGCTGGACACCGCCGTGACGGCGCTCAGCGCCACCGTGATGCCCAGGCCGCTGGCGAAGAAGCGCCAGTTATCGACGATGGGGGAAAAATCGAAGTCCATGGAATCTCCGTGCGATTCGCGAGCGCCGGGCTCAGAACGTCACCATCACCTTCATGGCCTGGCGCCGGTCGGCCGCCAGCGCGAAGGCCTCGTGCGCCTGGCGCGCCGGCACCGCCGCCGTCAGCAGCGGCGCCACGTCCACCAGGCCGCGGCCCAGGTAGTCGACCGCCCAGGCGTATTCATCGACGAAGCGGAAGCTGCCGATGACGTTCAGGCTCTTGACCATGATCTGGTTGAACGGGCACTGCTCGCTGCTGCCGCCCAGCGTGCCCACCGTGACGATGGTGCCGCGCGGCCGCGTGGCGCGGATGCAGTTCGCCAGCCCGGCGTAGTTGCCGGAGGCCTCGAAGCACACATCGACCGTGCCCTTGCCCGCCGCCAGCTCGTCCAGCGCGCCCGGCTCGGCGGCGGCGTTGATGGTGCGCGTGGCGCCGACCTTGGCGCAGGTTGCCAGGGTCTGGTCGACGATGTCGACCACGATGACCTGGCTGGCGCCGGCCAGGCGCGCCGCCATCAGCACCAGCGCGCCGATCGGCCCGGCGCCCACCACCATCACCGTCTTGCCCAGCAGCGTGCCGGCGCTGCGCACCGCGTGCAGCGCCACCGCCAGCGGCTCGCCGAAGGCGGCCAGCTCGAACGACAGGCTGTCCGGGACTGGCACGCACTGCTTTTCCTGCACCACCACCTGCTCGCGCATCGCGCCCTGCATGTGCGGATAGCGGCTGGCGCTGCCGAAGAAGAACACCGCCTCGCAGTGGTTGGAATCGCCCTGGCGGCAATAGCGGCACACGCCGCAGGTGCGCGCCGGATCCAGCGCCACGCGGTCGCCGGGCTTGACGGCGGTGACCGCCGAGCCGACCTCCAGCACCTGGCCCGAGGCCTCGTGGCCCGGCGTCAGCGGTTCGCGGATGACGAAGTCGCCGACCCGGCCGTGACGGTAGTAATGCAGGTCCGAACCGCAGATGCCGACCGCCTTGACGCCGACGCGCACCTGCGTCGGGCCCAGCGGCTCGGGCGCCTGTTCCACCAGCCGCAGGTCCTCGGCCCCATGAATCGCGCAATTGAGCATGGTGTGTCCGCCTTACTTCAGGTTCTGCGTCATGCGGCGTTCTTCGGCCACCAGTTCGGGATGCATGCGCGCTTCCACCTTGCGCAGCCACTCCAGGTACACCGGCTGGTTCTTGGCCACGCCCATGCCCGCGTCGATCGCGAAGATCTTGCTGTCCTGGCAATCGTTTTCCTTGGGGAACACGGCCAGGCCCTTGACCTTCCTGCTGATGTTGGGCCACAGCATGCGGTTCAGCGGCGCCACGTCGGAGCGGCCCGCCAGCACTTCCTCGATCGGCGCCACCGAACCCGAGTTGGTGACGCCGCGCAGCTTGGCCTTGGGAAAGTTCTCCAGCACCAGCGGCTCTTCGCCCGCGCCCGAGAAGTACGCCATGGTGATGCCGGGCTGGTTGAAGTCCTCGACCTTGGTGGCGCTGGTGAACTTGGGGTTGGACGCCAGGCCGAACATGCAGACGCTGGTGTTCGAGAACGTGACGAAGTCGATGATCTTGGCGCGCTCGGCGTTCTGGTTCAGCGGCCCGATCATGATGTCCATCTGATTGGCGATCAGCGCCGGCACCTTGGTTTCGTGGCTGACCTGCACCGGCACGATCTTCACGTCCAGCAGGCGCGCGAATTCCTTGCCCAGCAGCCACGACGAGCCCATCCAGGGCTCGCCCGAGCCGGTGGTGTTCTGCACCAGCCACGGCGGGTTGTTGACCACGCCCACGCGCAGCACGCCGGCCTTACGAATGGCGTCGATGCGCGGGCTCTCGCCGGGCGCGGGCGGCGTCTGCGCCTGGGCGGTGGCGGCGCCGGCCAGCAGCAGAGCGGTGGCGGCGAAACGGGTGAGGAAGGACGGTTGCATTGCGGTCTCCTTGGAGGCAAGCCCGGCGGCGGACGCCGGATGCGGGCGCGCGAGGCCGCGGGCAGTCGCCCGGGCCGCGCGCCTTGCGCGGGGTCGGTGAATCCAGTGGGGTGGGGAAAGGCCGGAGCGGCCTACGGGGTCTGTTCGATGATGCGCATTTCGTCGGCGTCCAGGCGCGTCTTCATGCCGGCGGCCACCTGCCGCAGCCAGGCCAGGTATTCGGGCTGGTTCTTGTCGATCGCCAGGCCCACCGGCGAGGCCTTTTCGGTGCTCTGCTGGCAGTTGGCCTCGGCGGGCAGCGCGGTCAGGCCGCGCACCTTGCGGCTCAGGCCGACCCAGGGCACGCGGTTGATCGGCGCCGCGTCGGCGCGCTTGGCCATGATTTCCTCGATCGGCGCGGTGGCGCCCGAGTTGGCCACGGCGCGCAGCGTGGCGTTGGGAAAGCGCTGCTTGACCCAGGCTTCCTCGGCGCCGCCGGTGAAGTATGCGATGGTGACGCCGGGCCGGTTCAGGTCATCGACCGACTTGGCCGCGGCCATTTTGGGATTGGACGCCAGGCCAAACAGGCAGACGCTGGTGGACGAATACAGCACGAAGTCGACCACTTTCAGGCGCTCCGGCGTCTCGGCCAGCGGGCTGATGGTCATGTCGACCTGGTTGGCCGCCAGCACCGGCACCTTGGTCTCGTGCGAGACCTGCACCGGCGTCAGCTTCACGCCCAGCAGGCGGGCGTATTCCTTGGCCAGCAGCCAGGCCGGGCCGCTCCAGCCCTCGCCGCCCTTGCCGGACACGTCCTGCAGCAGCCAGGGCGCATTCTGCAGCACGCCGACGCGCAGCTCGCCCGCCTTGCGGATCGCATCGATGCGCGCGCTCTGGCCCGCCGCGGGCGCTTCCTGCGCCATCGCCGGCGCCGCCAGCGCATAAGCCGTCAGCGCGCACGCCGACAACATCGCCGCCGCCCTGTGCCAGGCGCGGCTCCCCTTGTTCCTTTGCTGCATCCTGTTGTCTCCTGATGTGTGTCGCCCGGTTCCGGGGCGCGGTATCTTCCGCGCTCTGCCGGGGGCCGCCTGCCGGTATTACGTCAACGCCACCCCTGCGCGAACTCGCCGATCACGCGTTCGAGGTGATTGCGCATTGCCTGCCGCGCGCCATCCGCATCGCGCGCCACCAGCGCGCTGAAGATGCGCTGATGGTCTTCCTGCGAGGCCTGGCGCAATTCCTGCGTGTGGAAATGCTGTTCGATCTTTTCCCAGATGGGGCCTTGCGCCTGGTCCCACATCGCCGTCACCGTGCCCAGCAGCACGCTGTTGCCGGTGGACTGCGCGATGTACAGGTGGAAACGGCGGTCGGCCTCCTGGTTCTCTTCCTTGTGCATCATCTGTTCGCGCATGGTGGTCAGCGCCTCGAAGATGCGGTCCAGGTCGGCGTCGTTGCGCGTCGTGGCCGCCAGCGCCGCGATCTCGGATTCCACCAGGCAGCGCGCGCGCAGCAGTTCGAACGGACCGGCGCCCGGCTCCTGCGCGGCCGGCAGGCGCGCCACGCCCGGCTTGGGCTCACAGACGTAGATGCCCGAGCCGCCGCGCACTTCCACCACGCCCTGCAGTTCCAGCGCGATGATGGCCTCGCGCAGCGAGGTGCGGCTGACGTCGAAGCGCTCGGCCAGCGCGCGCTCGGCCGGCAGGCGCTTGCCCACCGCGAACTCGCCCTGCGCGACCAGCGCCTGGATCTGCGCGGCCAGCCGCAGGTAGGCGCGGTCGGCCACCGGCTTGCTGGCGGGTTCCTCGGGCTTGGGGATCAGTTGTAGTGTCATGGCGTTGAAAGTGGTTGGACCAAATATTATGTGGTTTACCAATTTGGCACATCATGGTTTACCACTATCCATTTGGTAAACCGTCCGAGTAAAACAAAGCGCCGCGCCGGACGAGCCGGGGCGGCGCTGGGGTGGCGCTGGGATACCGGGCGGGCCCGGCGCGGCGGCGGAACCCGCCTCAGCCCAGGTTCGGCGCCAGCGTGCGCTTCAGATCCTCGATGCTGCGGCCGCTGCGCGCGGCGTAGTCCTGCAACTGGTCTTCGCCGATGATGCCGACGTTGAAATACTGCGACTGCGGATGGCTGAAGTAGAAGCCCGACACGCTCGAGGCCGGGAACATGGCGTAGCTGTCGGTCAGCATCATGCCGATGTCGGCGCCGTCCAGCACGCGGAACATGTCGGTCTTGACCACGTGCTCCGGGCAGGCCGGATAGCCCGGCGCCGGGCGGATGCCGACGTACTTCTCGGCGATCATGTCGTCGTTGGACAGCGCCTCGTCCGGCGCGTAGCCCCACAGGTCCTGGCGCACGCGGGCGTGCAGGCATTCGGCGAAGGCTTCGGCCAGGCGGTCGGCCAGCGACTTGAGCATGATGCCGGAATAGTCGTCCAGCGCCTTCTCGAACTCGGCTTCCTTCTTCTCGATGCCGATGCCGGCCGTCACCGCGAACATGCCGATGTAGTCGAGCTTGCCGCTGGATTTGGGCGCGATGAAGTCCGACAGCGACTTGTTGCTGACGCCCTCGCGCTTGGCGCCCTGCTGGCGCAGGTTGCGGTAGGTGAACAGCACCTCGCTGCGGCTCTCGTCCTTGTAGACCTCGATGTCCTCGTCGTTGACGCTGTTGGCCGGATAGAAGCCGACCACGCCGTTGGCGGTCAGCCAGCGGCCCTCGACGATGCGTTTCATCATGGCCTGGCCGTCGGCGTAGACCTTGCGCGCCTGCTCGCCCACCACCTTGTCGTCCAGGATCGCCGGGAACGGCCCGAACAGGCTCCAGGTCTGGAAGAACGGGCCCCAGTCCACGTACTTCGCGATCTCGGCCAGGTCATAGCTCTTGAAGGTGCGGCGGCCGATGAACTTGGGGCGCGGCGGCGTGTAGCTGTCCCAGTCGATCCGCGGGCGCGAGGCGCGCGCCTCGGCCAGCGGCAGGATCGGCGCGGCCTTGCGGTTGGCGTGGCGGCGGCGCACGTCCTCGTATTCCTCGGCCAGCTCCGCCAGGTAGGCGTCCGCCTGGTCGGACATCAGGCTGGTGGCCACGCCCACCGAACGGCTGGCGTCTGGCACGTAGATCACCGGGCCTTCGTAGTTGGGCGCGATCTTCACGGCCGTGTGCACGCGGCTGGTGGTGGCGCCGCCGATCATCAGCGGCACCTTGCGGCTGCGGAAATACTCGTCGCGCTGCATTTCCGAGGCGACGTAGGCCATCTCTTCCAGGCTGGGCGTGATCAGGCCGGACAGGCCGACGATGTCGGCCTTCTCTTCCTTGGCCTTCTCCAGGATCTGGGCGCAGGGCACCATCACGCCCATGTTCACCACTTCGAAGTTGTTGCACTGCAGGACCACCGAGACGATGTTCTTGCCGATGTCGTGCACGTCGCCCTTGACGGTGGCGATGACGATCTTGCCCTTGGCGCGCACGTCGCCGCCGGCGGCCGCGATCTGGCGCTTTTCCTCTTCGATGAAGGGGATCAGGTGGGCCACGGCCTGCTTCATCACGCGCGCCGACTTCACCACCTGCGGCAGGAACATCTTGCCGGCGCCGAACAGGTCGCCCACCACGTTCATGCCGTCCATCAGCGGGCCTTCGATCACCTCGATCGGACGGCCGCCGCGCGCGGCGATCTTCTGGCGCACCTCTTCGGTGTCCTCGACGATGAAGGCGGTAATGCCGTGCACCAGCGCGTGCGACAGGCGCGCCTCGACCTCCGCATTGCGCCAGGCCAGGTCTTCTTCCTTCTTCGCGCCCGAGCCCTTCACCGTGTCGGCGAACTGCACCAGGCGCTCGGTCGGCGTGCGTTCGTCGGCCGGGTCGGTCTTGCCGACCGGCTCGGCGCGGTCCAGCACCACGTCCTCGACCAGGTCGCGCAGCTTGGGATCGAGGTCCGCATACACGCCCAACTGGCCGGCGTTGACGATGCCCATCGTCATGCCTTCCTTGACCGCGTAATACAGGAACACGGTGTGGATGGCCTCGCGCATCGGCTCGTTGCCGCGGAACGAGAAGCTCACGTTCGAGACCCCGCCCGAGATGCGGGCGTGGGGCAGGTTCTCGCGGATCCAGCGGGTGCCCTCGATGAAGTCGACGGCGTAATGGTTGTGCTCGTCGATGCCGGTGGCGACCGCGAACACGTTGGGATCGAAAATGATGTCTTCCGGCGGGAAACCCTCTTCCTCGACCAGGATCTTGTAGGCGCGGCCGCAGATTTCCTTGCGGCGCTCCAGCGTGTCGGCCTGGCCCAGTTCGTCGAACGCCATCACCACCACCGCCGCGCCGTAGCGGCGGCAAAGGCGCGCATGGTGGCGGAACGGCTCCAGTCCTTCCTTCATCGAGATCGAGTTGACCACCGGCTTGCCCTGCACGCACTTCAGGCCGGTCTCGATGACGTCCCACTTGGAGCTGTCGATCATCACCGGCACGCGGGCGATGTCGGGCTCGGACGCGATCAGGTTCAGGAAGCGGTGCATGCACGCCACCGAATCCAGCATGGCCTCGTCCATGTTGATGTCGATGATCTGCGCGCCGTTCTCGACCTGCTGGCGGGCCACCGCCAGCGCCTCGTCGTATTTCTCTTCGCGGATCAGGCGCGCGAACATCTTGCTGCCGGTGACGTTGGTGCGTTCGCCCACGTTCACGAACAGCGTGTCCTCGTCGATGTTGAGCGGCTCCAGGCCCGACAGGCGGGTCTTGACCGGAATCTCCGGCACCACCCGCGGCGTCAGGGCCGCGACCTTGTCGGCGATGGCACGGATGTGGTCGGGCGTGGTGCCGCAGCAGCCGCCCGACATGTTCACCAGCCCGGCGCGGGCGAATTCCTCCAGCAGCGCGGAAGTATCGGCCGGGGTCTCGTCGAAGCCGGTCTCGGCCATCGGGTTGGGCAGGCCGGCGTTGGGGTAGACACAGACGTAGGTGTCGCAGATCTTGGACAGCTCGGCCACGTACGGGCGCATCAGCGCCGCGCCCAGCGCGCAGTTCAGGCCGATGGTGACCGGTCGCGCATGGCGCACCGAGTTCCAGAAGGCCTCCACGGTCTGGCCCGACAGGATGCGGCCGGAGGCGTCGGTGACGGTGCCCGAGATCATCACCGGCAGGCGGATGCCGCGCTGCTCGAACACTTCCTCGGTGGCGAAGATCGCCGCCTTGGCGTTGAGCGTGTCGAAGATGGTCTCGATCAGGACGATGTCGATGCCGCCGTCCAGCAGGCCGTTGAGCTGTTCAATGTAGGCGACGCGCAGCTCGTCGAAGGTGACGTTGCGGGCGCCCGGGTCGTTCACGTCGGGCGAGATCGACGCCGTCTTGGGCTGCGGGCCGAGCGCGCCGGCCACGAAGCGCGGCTTGTCCGGCGTGCTGTACTGGTCACAGGCCTGGCGCGCCAGTTGCGCGGACACCAGGTTCAATTCATAGGCCAGTTCCGGCAGGTCGTAGTCGCCCTGCGCGATCGAGGTGGCGCCGAAGGTGTTGGTCTCGATGACGTCGGCGCCGGCTTCCAGGTACTGGCGGTGGATCTCCGAGATCACGTCCGGCCGCACCAGCGACAGCAGCTCGTTGTCGCCCTTCAGGTCCTTGCCATGGCCGGCGAAGCGCTCGCCGCGGAAATCGGCCTCGCCCAGCTTGTAGCGCTGGATCATCGTGCCCATGGCGCCGTCCAGGATCAGGATGCGCTGGCCCAGCAGGCGGGCGAAATCGCCGCCACGGGTGAAACTCTCGGGCGGGTAAGGCAGGCGGGGATACGACACGTTCAGGTCCGAAAGGAGGGTTGGGCAACGAAAGCGGCCGCGCAAATGTCGCTAAAAAACGATAAAGGCCGAAAAATCAACCCCTGATCGTAACAAAACAGGCCCTGTTTCGCCCTCCGGTGATACAGTTTCGGCCCCGAACCGGTGCTTTCGGCGCACAGGGACAGGCAAGAGCGCAACACTTGCCGGTCCGCGCGCGAAAGGTAAACGGGAAACAGGAAGACATCCGCCCCGCCGCCCACAAGGCCGGCCGGCCCGGACATCCAGCCTGTGCTGCCCCCGCAACGGTCCCCATGCGCGCGATGCGCCCATGGCAGCCCGATACCGGCCTGTTCGATCGCCAGGACGCCCGTCCGGCGCCCGCTCCCCAGGGATCGCGGCGTGGCCCGGGTTTCCTCCCCATCGTGATTGACCTGCGGGGTCGCGGGTCGCATCGAGGTCTTGTAGATGAAATCCCGCTCCATCCGGCGCTACGCTGGCGCCCTGCTCTGTTCCGCCCCGGCCCTCTCGGCCGCCCAGCAAGCCGCCACCCCCGCTCCCGAACTCGACACCGTCACCGTCACCGCCCAGCGCGTGCCCAGCGACGGCCGCACCTTGCCGGTGTCGATCTCCGTCATCACCGCGGAAGACATCGCCGCCAGCAGCGCCCGCACCATGCAGGACCTGCTGTCGACGCAAGCCGGCATCCACCTGATCAACAGCTCCGGCTCGGCGGACGGCGCCATGGTCGACCTGCGCGGCTTCGGCGTGACCGGCGCCAGCAACACGCTGATCATGATCGACGGCGTCAAGCAGAACCCCAACGACCTGTCCGCCCCCAACCTGGGCGTGGTGCCGCTGGACCAGGTCGAGCGCGTCGAGATCGTGCGCGGCAGCGGTTCGGTGCAATACGGCGGCGGCACCACCGGCGGCGTGATCAACATCATCACCCGCAAGGACTTCGCCAAGGAGCCGGTCACGGCCCGCGCCACCGCCACCTTCGGCAGCTACGGCCTGCGCCAGTACGACGCCGCCGTGGCCCTGAACAACCAGAAGGTCGGCGTCGACGCCTACATGCAATCGCTGCACAGCGATGGCTACCGCGACAACAACGCCGAAACCCGCGAGGGCGGCGGCGGCGGCATCACCTTCCGCCATGCCGACGGTTCGATCCGCTTGTACGGCAACACCACCACGCAGCGCCTGGAACTGCCCGGCCCGCGCCAGATCAATCCGCTCACCGGCCTGAACCAGTACCAGGACGACCGCCGCGGCTCCAAGAACGACGCCGACTTCATCAAGTCCACGTCCACCACCATCGGTCTGCAACTCGAACAGGCGCTGGGCGTCGGCACGCTCTACGCCGACCTGGCCAGCCGCAACAAAAAGCTGCACGGCCTGACCTATGCCTCGCCGAGCATGTTCGACAGCGGCGGCGACACGCTGCGCGACCAGAAGCTGGTGGAAAACAGCGCCAGCCTGCGCTACCGCCTGCCGATCAGCGGCGGCCACAGCGTCGTCTTCGGCGCCGACGCGCTGGAGTCCCGGACCACGGTCACGCAGGACGCGTACTACGACCCGGTCCAATCCAGGATGCAGTCGCGCCAGCATCAGTACGGACTGTTCGCCGAAGGCCAGATCCGCGCCACCGAGAGCACCAACGTCACCATGGGCGTGCGGCGCCAGTATGCCTCGGACAAGCTGGAAATCCTGGCCGGCTCGGGCGGCAACCCCTCGGACAGCGGCCACCACCTGACTGCCTGGCAGTTGGGCGTGCGCCAGGATCTGAGCAACGGCTTCGGCGTGTACGGCAAGGTCGGCCGCAGCTTCCGCCTGGCCAACAGCGACGAATTGCTGTGGGTGCAGAACCCGCTGGCGCCGCAGACCTCCACCGACAAGGAACTGGGCGTGACCTGGCAATCGGAGCGCAGCAGCGCCCGCCTGTCGTGGTTCCGCTATGACCTGACCAACGAAATCCAGTACAACCCGCTGGCCGACATGTTCGGCGCCAACGTCAACCTGGACCCGACCCGGCGCCAGGGCATCGAACTGGAAGGCCATCACGAAATCGTCCGCGGCGTGACGCTGGACGCCAACGTGACCTGGATGGAGGCGCAATTCCGCTCGGGCACCTACAACGGCGTCGACCTGGCCGGCAAGACCGTGCCGATGGCGCCGAAGTGGCTGGCCAATGCCGGCGTGACCTGGCGTCCCACCGATGCGTTCCTGTGGAACGTGGCCGCGCAATACGTCGGCAAGTCGCGCCTGGACAACGACCAGGCCAACGAGTTCGACAAACAGCTGGACGCCTACGTGCTGTTCAACACCAAGGTCGCGTACAAATTCACCCGCAATATCGAAGGCGCGGTGGGCGTGAACAACATCCTGGACCGCAAGTACGCCACCTACGGCATCCGCAGCGGCAGCATGGGCGAAACGGGTCCGTACAACCTGTACCCCGCGCCCGGCCGCAACTTCTACGCCTCCCTCACGCTGCGCTACTGAGCGGCGATCCGATATAGTCGGCGTTGTTCCACGCCGACCGTATCGATCCCTCGCATGACCTTCGTCCGCGCCCTTCCGTTCGCCGTCCTGGGGCTGCTGTCCGGCCCCGGTCCGGCGGCGGCCGACACCCCTGCCGGCCCCACTGCGGCGATCCACGCGCGCGACGATCGCGGCCGCGACCTGACCCTGGCGGCCCCGGCGCGGCGTGCGGTGACCCTCGCGCCGCACGCCACCGAGCTGGTCTACGCGGCCGGCGCCGGCGCCTACCTGGTCGCCACCATCCGGGGCAGCGACTATCCGCCCGCGGCTCGCGCCCTGCCGGTCATCGGCGACGGCACCCAGCCCGATCCCGAGCGCGTGGCCGCCGCCCGTCCCGACCTGGTCATCGCCTGGCAACCATCGGCCGCCGCGCCGCTGGCGCGCGTGATGGACAAGCTGGGCGTGCCGCTCTACTACAGCGACCCGCAGACGCTGGCGGCCATCCCCGACGCGGTCGAACGCCTGGGCGTGCTGTTCGGCACCGAGGCCCAGGCGGCGCCCGCCGCCCACGCCCTGCGCGCGCGGCTCGACGCGCTGGCCGCGCGCTACGCCGGCCGCGCGCCGGTGCGCGTCTTCGTGCAGGCGGGCCTGGACCCGATCTACACCCTGAACCACGCCAGCATCGTCAGCGACGCGCTGCGCCTGTGCGGTGGCGTCAACGTCTTCGAGCAGGCGCCGGTCGTGGCCCCGCAGGTCGGCCTGGAAAGCGTGTTGGCGGCGCGGCCCGACGCGGTGCTGGCCGGCGTCTCCGCGCCCGCGGACACCGCCCGCAACCTGGCGGCCTGGCGCGCCATGGGCCTGCCGGCGGCACTGGCCGGCCACGTCTACGGCATCGACGCCGACGCGCTGTACCGCCCCGGCCCGCGCCTGATCGACGCGGCCGAGCAGTTGTGCGCGGACCTGGACGGCCTGCGGGCGCGCTAGGGCCGGCGGCTCGAAAGCCCCCGCCCGGCGCGGGGCCGGCGGCATACCCCTGTCCGCGACCCGGTCATTCGCGCCCGCCCGTCGTGCGCGGCAAGCGCGATTTGTGGAACGCGCCAGCGTGGCCTTGGTCGCAGCCGCGCCGCGCCGTGCTTTATGATTCGCCTAACCGTGATCAACCCGTTGATCCCCGATGATCAGCCAGCCCCCGCGGGTCCCGCTGCGCGCGCCCGCTCTTTGAAGCACCGCCATGACCACTCAAGACACTCTCACCATCGCCGGCCGCGCCTATTCGTCGCGCCTGCTCGTCGGCACCGGCAAGTACAAGGATTTCGAACAGACCCGCGCGGCGCTGGACGCCAGCGGCACCGAGATCGTCACGGTCGCCATCCGCCGCACCAACATCGGCCAGAACCCGGGCGAGCCCAACCTGCTCGACTACGTGCCGATGTCCAAGTTCACGCTGCTGCCCAACACCGCCGGCTGCTATTCGGCCGACGACGCCGTGCGCACGCTGCGCCTGGCGCGCGAGCTGCTGGACGGCCACGCCCTGGTCAAGCTGGAAGTGCTGGGCGATCCGCACACGCTGTTCCCCAACATGCCGGAAACGCTCAAGGCCACCAAGACGCTGGTGGATGAGGGCTTCCAGGTCATGGTCTATTGCACCGACGATCCCATCCAGTGCCGCATGCTCGAAGACATGGGCGCCGTGGCGGTGATGCCGCTGGCCTCGCTGATCGGCTCCGGCATGGGCATCCTGAATCCCTGGAACCTGCGCCTGATCATCGACCAGGCGCGCGTGCCGGTGGTGGTGGACGCCGGCGTGGGCACCGCCTCGGACGCCGCCATCGCCATGGAACTGGGTTGCGACGCCGTGCTGATGAACACCGCCATCGCCGCCGCGCGCGACCCGGTGCTGATGGCCAGCGCCATGAAGAAGGGCGTCGAGTCCGGCCGCGAGGCCTTCCTGGCCGGCCGCATGCCGAAAAAGCTCTACAGCGGCGCGCCCAGCTCGCCCACCGAAGGCCTGATCACCGCCGCCCCCGGCGCCGCCAAATGAGCAGCCGCCAGCCGGCCGCCACTGGCCGCCCGATCCCCAACGCGCTGACCATCGCCGGCGTCGACCCGTCCGGCGGCGCCGGCATCCTGGCCGACGTCAAGGCCATGAGCGCCCTGGGCGCCTATGGCTGCGCCGTCATCGCCGCGCTCACCGCGCAGAACACCCAGGGCGTCAGCGGCATCTCACCGGTGCCGCCGGCCTTCGTCGGCCAGCAGATCGACACCCTGTTCGCCGACGTGCGCATCGACGCGGTCAAGATCGGCATGCTGGGCCAGCAGCCGGTGATCCAGGTGGTGGCCGAAAAGCTGGCCAAGTGGACCCCGGCGCACGTGGTGCTGGACCCGGTCATGGTCGCCAAGAGCGGCGACCTGCTGCTGGAACGCGATGCCGTCGGCGCCATGCGCGAAGCGCTGCTGCCGCAGGCCACGCTGCTGACCCCCAACCTGCCCGAGGCCGGCGTGCTGCTGGAAGAGCGCCCGGTGGAAACGGTCAAGGAAATGCGGCGCGTGGCCGAACGCCTGCGCAACAAGCTGGCGCATTCGGGCCAGCGCTGGGTCATGGTCAAGGGCGGCCACCTGCCCGGCAACGACACCATCGACCTGCTGCACGACGGCGACCGCATGATCGAGCTGCCCGGCCACCGCATCGAGACCGCCAACACCCACGGCACCGGCTGCACCCTGTCGGCCGCCCTGGCCGCCCTGCTGCCGCAGGTCGAGGACGTGCCCGAGGCGGCGCGCCGCGCCAAGGCGTACCTGACCGAGGCCATCCGCCACGCCGAGCGCCTGTCGGTCGGCTCCGGCCATGGCCCGGTGCACCACTTCCACGCCTGGTGGTGAGACCGGCGGGGCGGTATCGGACTTCGTATCAGGTCCCCCCGCCCCGGCCGGCCGCCAGGGCCGATGTAACCCGGCTCCCCGCGCTCTCCTCCCGTCCGCCCGGCTGGCCGTGATTGCGTCCGAAAGCGCCGCGACCGCCGGCCCGTTTCCGGGCGTGTAACCAGGCGGCCCGCTCCCCGGCGTCACAGGACGCTACGAATCGGTACAATGGTCGGCTGATTCCTCCGCTTTTTTCCTGACCGTCATGAACGCTTCGACCCTGCCCGACGTAGAACAAGCCCGCTTCAACATGGTGGAACAGCAGATCCGCCCGTGGGACGTCCTGGACGCCAACGTGCTGCAAGCACTGTTCGATGTGCGCCGCGAACAGTTCGTTCCGCCGGCCCTGCGCGCCCTGGCGTTTTCCGACCTGGAACTGCCGCTGGAAATCAACGCGGTCAATACCCGCCAGACCATGCTCGCCCCCAAGGTCGAAGCCCGCCTGGCCCAGGAACTGCAACTGAGCAAGTCCGACTGCGTGCTGGAAATCGGCACCGGCTCCGGCTACCAGGCCGCGCTGCTGGGCTACCTGGCGCAGCAGGTCACCTCGGTCGAGATCGACAGCCGCCTGGTCACGTTCGCGCAGCAGAACCTGCAGATGAACAACGTCACCAACGTCAAGGTCGAAACCGGCGACGGCCGCAACGGCTGGGGTTCCACCGAATACGACGCGATCCTGGTGACGGGTTCCGTGCCGGTCGTGCCCGACGCGCTCAAGTACCAGTTGCGCGTGGGCGGCCGCCTGGTCGTCGTCGTCGGCCAGGCCCCCATCATGACGGCCTGTCGCATCACCCGCACCACCGCCGCCAGCTTCGAGACCGTCAATCTGTTCGAAACGGTCATCAAGCCCCTGCGCGGCGCCACGGTGTCGCAGTTCAAGTTCTGAGTTCCCAGGCGGGGCCGTGCGGCCCCGCCACGCCGGCCCGCCCGGCCACACGGGCCCCCGCCCTGGATTCCCTGGAGCAGCACCCCTCCCCCTGACAGATCATGCGCGTCCGACTGCTTACGGCTTTACTGGTTTTTACCTCCGCCGCAAGTGTCGGCCCGTCTGTCGCGTGCGCGCAGAATCTGCTGCAGGTGTGGCAATCCGCCCTGGGCAATGACCCCATCTATGCGGCGGCCCGCGCCAACTACCGCGCCGGGCTGGAAAAGGAACCGCAGGCGCGCGCCCTGCTGCTGCCCGAGGTCTCGGCCGGGGTCGGCGGCGCCTACCAGGAAACCCGCAGCACCCGCGGCCTGAGCATGGCCTACAGCGGCGGCCGGGGCGTCTGGGACCTGGCGCTGAGCCAGCCGCTGTTCGACTGGGGCCGCTGGCAGAACTACGAGCAGTCCAAGCTCATCGTCGCCGATGTCGAGGTGCAATTGCAGCAGGCCTACCAGGACCTGCTGCTGCGCGTGGCCGACGCCTATTTCAACGTGCTGTACGCCCAGGACGCCCTGACCGCGACCGAGGCGGAGAAAGCCGCCGTGTCCGGCCAGTTGGAGTCGGCCAAGCGCAACTTCGAGCTGGGCAACGCCACCATCACCGACACCTACGAAGCGCAGGCGCGCTACGACCTGGTGGTGGCGCAGGAACTGCGCCTGCAGAACGACCTGGACGTGCGCCGCGACGAACTGGCCAGGATCATCGGCGCGGCCCCCGGCGCGCTGGCCGAACTGCCGCCGGGTGTGCAGTTGCCCGCGCCGCAGCCGGCCCGCGTGGCCGACTGGAGCAACCAGGCCGAATCCTCCAGCCTGGAGGTGCTGCGCGCCCAGTTGCTGACGCGCATCGCCGGCCGCGAGATCCAGATCGCCAAGAGCGGCCACTACCCTACCCTGAACCTGCGCGCCACCAGCGGCAGCGCCAGCGACGCGGTGATGCGCAATGCCACCCCCGGCAAGCCGATCGACAGCACCATCGGCGTGGTGCTGTCGATTCCCTTGTATTCGGGCGGCGGGGTGTCCTCGCAGGTCACGGAAAAGGTGCAGCTCGAACAGAAAGCCCGCCACGATTTCGAGGCCGCGCGGCGCCAGGCGGTGCAGGCCGCGCGCCAGTACTACACCGGCGTCACCAGCGGCCTGGCGCGCATCCAGGCGCTGGAAGCCGGCGAGAAGTCCAGCCGCGCCGCGGTCGAGGCCAACCGCACCGGCTACGAGGTGGGCGTGCGCATCAACCTGGACGTGCTCAACGCCCAGCAGCAGCTCTACGCCACCCAGCGCGACCTGGCGCTGGCGCGCTACAGCACGGTGCTGTCGGGGCTGCGCCTGAAGGCCACCAGCGGCATCCTGGCCGAGTCCGACCTGGAAGCCATCAACCGGTTGCTGCGCGAACCGCGCTGAGCGTGTGGCGCCGGGCTCAGGCGCCCTGGATCTTCTTGACCAGCGCCGTGGTGGAGCGCTCGAACTCGAACGGAATGGCCACCGCGCGGCCGCCCCAGGTCTTGACCAGGGCGGTCTCGGGCAGCTTTTCCATGTCGTAGTCGCCGCCCTTGACGATCAGGTCCGGCTTGAGCTGGCCGATCAGGGCCTCGGGCGTGTCCTCGTGGAACGAGGTGACCACCGTGACAAAACCCAGCGCCGCCAGCAGCGCGGCGCGGTCTTCCATGCGGTTCAGCGGGCGCTCGGCGCCCTTGCCCAGGCGGCGCACCGATTCATCGGTGTTGACCGCCACGACCAGCGTGGCGCCCAGTTGGGCGGCCTGGTCCAGGTAGGTGGCGTGGCCCCGGTGCAGGATGTCGAAGACGCCATTGGTGAACACCAGCGGCCGCGGCAGGCGGCCGGCGGCAACGGCCGCGACGCAGTCGTCGCGGGACAGGACTTTGGATTCGAAACGGGCGGCTGGCATGCCGCGATTGTACGACGGCGCCCGGTCAGGCGCCGGCCAGCACGATTTCCTTTTCCTTGGGCACCACCAGCGCCGTCATTTCCTTGCGATAGCGGTTCAGGTCCTTGACCGTCTCGAAGCTGCGGTCCATCAGCTTGGACAGGATGTGCAGGATACGGGTGGCGACCTTCTGTTCCCAGATGCCGTCGAAGCGGATCTGGCTGTCCAGCCAATGCTCCAGCCAGCCCGGCTCGGGCAGGCGCGACTGCACCGTGTCGTTGGGGAACAGGTCCTTGTTGACGTGCAGGTTGGTCGGGTGCAGCGCCTGCTGGGTGCGGCCGGCCGAGGCCATCAGCACGCCGATCTTGGAGAACGCCAGGCGCGCCTGGACGCTGGTGTCCTCGCCGCGGTTGTGCAGCGCGCGGCGCATGTACTGCAGGTAGGCGCCGGCATGGCGGGCCTCGTCCTGCGCCACGGTCTTGTAGATGGCCTTGATGACCGGCTCGGTGTGCCATTCGGCGGCGCGGCGATACCAGTGGTTCAGGCGCACTTCGCCGCAGAAGTGCAGCATCAGCGTTTCCAGCTCGGGCGCGACGTCGAATTCGAAGCGCACGTTGTGCAGCTCTTCTTCCGTGGGCACCAGATCGGGACGGAAGCGGCGCAGGTATTCGATCAGCACCAGGGAATGCTTCTGTTCTTCGAAGAACCACACCGACATGAAGGCGCAGAAATCGCTGTCGCCGCGATTGTCGCGCAGGAACATCTCGGTGGCCGGCAGCGCGGCCCACTCGGTGATGGCGTTCATCTTGATCGTGTGCGCCTGCTCGTCCGAGAGCTTGCTGCGATCGAAGTCGCCCCAGGGAATATCGTGCGCCATGTTCCAGCGCACCGCTTCCATGGTCTTGAAGAGTTCAGGATAAAGCATGTTCTGCCCTTGTTTTCGTCCCGCCAGTGGGGCTATAGAAATTGATGAATGGCGCACGCACTTGCCGGCGTGACGCTGCACAAGTCTGCCCAGCGCTATTTTTCGCCGTCTCCCGCGAAGCTATGATGACCGTTTCATGAATGAAACATGACAGGGGATCGCACTTACACCATCGCGCCGCCTATCGGGTCAATGCCCACAACGCCACCCCGATCGCCAGGGCCAGCACGCCAACCAGCGCCGCGACCAGCCGGTTGTTCTGCTCCTGGGCCCGCCGCAACTGCGCCATCTCGGCCAGCAGGGCCGGCGAGAGATTCGGGCGGTTCAGGTGGTCGTGGACCAGCCTGGGAAGCGCCGGCAGCATCTGCGACCACTGCGCGGCTTCTTTTTCCAGGCTCTGCCGCAAGCCCTTGATTCCGACACGCTGGCGCATCCAGCGTTCCAGATAGGGCTTGGCGGTCTTCCAGAGATCCAGGTTGGGGTCGAGCTGCCGCCCCAGCCCTTCGACGTTCAGCAACGTCTTCTGCAGCAGCACGAGCTGCGGCTGGATCTCCACATTGAACCGGCGCGAGGTCTGGAACAGGCGCAACAGCACCTGGCCCAGCGAAATCTCGGACAACGGCCGGTCAAAATAGGGTTCGCAGACGGCGCGCACCGCGCCCTCCAGTTCTTCCTCGCGCGTATCGGGCGGCACCCAGCCCGACTCGATGTGCAACTGCGCCACGCGGCGGTAGTCGCGATGGAAGAAGGCCAGGAAGTTCTGCGCCAGGTAGTTCTTGTCGAATTCCGACAGCGAGCCGACGATGCCGAAGTCCAGGGCAATGTAGCTGCCCAGCGTCTCGGGCCGGTCGGACACGTAGATGTTGCCCGGGTGCATGTCGGCATGGAAGAAGCCGTCGGTGAACACCTGGGTGAAGAAGATCTCGACGCCGGTGCGCGCCAGGGTCGGAATGTCGATGCCGGCGGCGCGCATGCGCTCGACCTGGCCCACCGGCACGCCATACATGCGCTGCATGGTGAACACGGTGGACGCGGTGTATTCCCAGATCACCTCGGGCACCATCAGCATGTCGCCGCGGCCGGATTCCGGGCCGAAGTTGCGGCGCAACTGGCTGCAGTTGGAGGCCTCGCGCACCAGGTCGAGCTCATCGTGCAGGTACTTGTCGAACTCGGCCACCACCTCGCGCGGCTTGAGCCGGCGGCCATCGGCGCCCAGGCGCTCGATGATGCGGGCCACGATCTTGAGCAGCGACAGGTCTTTCTCGATGATGCCGAGCATGCCGGGGCGCAGCACCTTGACCGCCACCTCGCGGCCGTCGTGCAGCACCGCGAAGTGCACCTGGGCGATGGAGGCCGACGCCACCGGGTCCACCTCGAACTGCGCGAACAGCTTTTCGGGCGGCGCGCCCAGCGCGGCCTCGATGCAGGCCGCGGCCTGGGCCGACGGGAACGGCGGCACGCGATCCTGCAGCAGCGCCAGCTCGTTGGCGATGTCGGCGGGAATCAGGTCGCGGCGGGTGGACAGCACCTGGCCGAACTTCACGAAGATCGGGCCCAGCGATTCCAGCGCCAGGCGCAGCCGCAGGCCGCGCGGCTGGCGTGGCCGGGTCCCCAGGCGGATGACACGCAGCAGGCAGGTGGCCAGCGGATGGTTCAGGCTGGACAGCACCAGCTCGTCCAGACCGTAGCGCAGCGAAACCAGGATGATACGAAGCAGGCGAAGCAAGGGAAACATGGGTCAGGCGCCTCGCTTGGCGGCGACCGTGGCCAGTCGCGATTGCAGGGCGGCGGCCGAGCGCGTCAGGGCGTCGGCGCGGGCGTTCAGCTCGGCCAGGTCCAGGCGCCATTGCTCCAGCGCCGGGCGGCCCAGCAGCATGCCGCTTTCCTCGGCCAGGTACTCGGACACGTTCTCGGCCATGCGCTGGCCGGCCTCGCGCGCGCCGCCGGCGGCCGCGCGCAGCCCGCCGGCGATGCGCAGCGCGGGAATGTCGCCCACCAGCCGGGCCAGGCTGTCTTCCGGGTCCCAGCGCAACTGCTTGGACAGGTCCGCCACCACCTGGGCCAGGGCGGCGTCGCCGGAAATATGCGTGGCTTCGGCGAAATCGGGCGCCGCGCCGCCCGCGCCCAGGCGCGGCAGCGGCAGCTTCTCGGGCGCCACCGTCAGGGTCACGTCGGGCACCACGGCGGCATCGGCCTGGGCCGCCAGCCCCTCGCTGTCGATGGTCAGGCCCAGCGTGAAGCCGCCCAGCGCAAAGCGCACGGTCTTGCCGGCGTGACGGGCCAGGCGTTCGCGCGCCCAGTCCTCACGCTTCAACAGGGCGTTGAGCGCGCCGACGGCCAGCCGTGCAGGAGTGGGCAGAAACGAAAAGGGCAACATGACGGTCCGCGACCCCGCGCAACGGGGCTGACGAAGTTGATGGGTAAATCGGGAGTGTAACGGGTTGGATGGGGGTGTGTTCCGGACAGTCGGGACGCGGTTTGCGCCCGCGCATGGAAAAACCGGCCCTGAGGGGCCGGTTGTGGCGGACGGCCGCGAGGCCGCCGCGATAGCAGGAGATTGGCGCCAGCCGGATCAGCTGGCGTATTCCACCGGGATCTGCTGGATGCCGGCCAGCAGCCAGCCGCCGTTGGCGGGCTTGAACAGGTTCCAGACTTCCTCGAAGCGGAAGGCTTCGGCGCCCGGGGTTTCGCGCAGCATGCCCGAGAAACGCACGCTGGCCAGGTGACCGTCGGACACGGTTTCGATGCCCAGCAGCTCGGCGTTCAACAGCACCACTTCGGTCTTGTTGGGGGCCGCGCCACGCTCGGCCAGTTGCGGCTTGAGCTCGGTGATCAGGTCGTCGGTCAGGTAGTCGCGCAGGCGGTCGGTGCTGCCGCTGTCCCACACGGCCTGGATGCGCACGAACTGTTCCTTGGCCTGCTTCAGGAAGTTGGGCGTATCGAAGTCGCCGGGCACGAACCAGTTGTTGTCGTCACCCGCCTTGGGCAGCACGGCGGCCGGGGCGGCAGCGGCGGCTGCGACCGGCGCCGCGGCCGGAGCGGCCGGCTTCAGCGCCTCACGCCACATGGGCTGCTGCTGCGGCTGGCCAGGCGCGTTGTTGGCGCCGCCGAAGGCGCCCTGCGTGGCCGGACGCGGCGCCGCGCCGCGCAGGCGGCGGATGATGAACATCACGGCGAACACGACCACGGCGATCAGCAGCGCGGACGACAGGAACTCGGCGAAGGCGCCCGACAGGCCCATGCTCGAGAGCAGCGCGGCGATGCCCAGGCCGGCGGCGATGCCGGCGATGGGGCCGAGCCAGCGCGAGGCGCCGCTCTTGGCGGCGGCGCCCGCGGCGCCGGCCGTGGCGGCGCCGGCGGCCGCCGGGGCCGCGGTGGCGCCCGCGGTGTTGCTAGCGGCGGTCGGCGGCGTGGTCGCCTGGCGCTGCTGGGTCACATTGGAGGATTGGCGGCCGACGCTGCTGCCGCCGCCGGCGCGGCGGGCTTCGGCGTCAAACGACGCCGTCACCAGCGCAGCGCCGGAGATGGCGATGAGCGCCGCGGCGACAAACCGCGAGAAACAGAATTTGGTCATGGATTTGCTCCCTCGTACCCGCGCTTCCCGCTGCCCCGAGCAGCGGAAAGCCGCACGGATCGTGCGGCCGTTCAGCGCGACTTTCTTACAATAATCTGAATGACGTAAGAATAACGGACAAGCCGTCGCCCCACAAGTTCCCCCGGGGCAAAGAAAAGCCGTATCGGACCCAGGGCAGGTCAGCCCAGGCGCACGCCCTCATGCAGGGCGGCGATGCCGGCCGTCAGGTTGAAGTACTGCACCCGCTCCAGGCCGGCGGTGCGCAGCATGTCCGCCAGGGTTTCCTGGTCGGGGTGCATGCGGATCGATTCCGCCAGGTAGCGGTAGCTGGCCTCGTCCTTGGCCACGGTCTTGCCCAGCCAGGGCAGCACGTTGAAGGAGTACCAGTCGTAGGCCGGCGCCAGCGGCTTGGCGATGCGGGAGAATTCCAGCACCAGCAGCTTGCCGCCCGGCTTGAGCACGCGGGTCATCTCGGCCAGCGCGCGGTCCTTGTGGGTCATGTTGCGCAGGCCGAAGGCCACGCTGACGCGGTCGAAATACCCCGTCGGGAACGGCAGGCGCTCGGCGTCACAGACGGCCGTGGGCACCAGCAGGCCGGCGTCGGCCAGGCGGTCGCGGCCGACCCGCAGCATGGAATCGTTGATGTCGGTCAGCCAGACCTCGCCGGTGGGGCCGGCGCGCTTGGCGAAAGCCTTGGCCAGGTCGCCGGTGCCGCCGGCGATGTCCAGCACCTTCATGCCGGGGCGGATGGCGGCGCGGCCGATGGTGAAGGCCTTCCAGACGCGGTGCAGGCCGGCCGACATGAAATCGTTCATGATGTCGTAGCGCTGCGCCACCGAATGGAAGACTTCGGCGACTTTGCGGGCTTTTTCGCTTTCCGGCACCGATTGGAAGCCGAAATGCGTCGATTGGGACGCGGAATCCGCGGAATGTTGCGATTCGGAGGGGTTTTGCATGGTGAATTCCCGATATATCGTCCAATGGTAGCCTATCGGGGCCCGCCGGATGCCGCCCGCGGGCGGCGCAAGGCACCGTGCGGTCACATACCTGAAATATTGCGGCCATACTATCGCAATGTTCGCGCCGCGCCGGCGCTCCGAAGCGTGCCCTATCCGCCATGTCCAGCACCATCCTCGTCGTCGAAGACGAACCCGCAATCCAGGAACTGATCGCCGTCAACCTGTCCTTCGCCGGCCACAAAGTGCTGCGCGCCTTCGACGCCGACCAGGCCCAGACGCTGATCCGCGCCGAGCTGCCCGACCTGATCCTGCTGGACTGGATGCTGCCCGGCACCTCCGGCCTGGCCATGGCGCGCAAGCTGCGCAACGACGAGCGCACCCGCGCCGTGCCGGTCATCATGCTGACCGCCAAGGGTTCCGAGCAGGACAAGGTCGACGGCCTCGAAGCCGGCGCCGACGACTACATCACCAAGCCCTTCTCGCCCAAGGAGCTGATGGCCCGCATCAAGGCCGTGCTGCGCCGCCGCGCGCCGCAACTGACCGACGACGTGATCGACGTGGGCGGCCTCAAGCTGGACCCCGTCACGCACCGCCTGTCGGGCAACAGCCTGTCGCTGCAGATCGGCCCCACCGAATTCCGCCTGCTGCACTTCTTCATGACCCACCCGGAACGCGTGTTCTCGCGCTCGCAACTGCTGGACCAGGTCTGGGGCGATCATGTCTTCGTCGAGGAACGCACCGTCGACGTGCATATCCGCCGGCTGCGCAAGGCGCTGGAGCCCAGCGGCCACGACGCCCATGTGGAAACGGTGCGCGGCAGCGGCTACCGGTTTACGGCACAGGTCCCGGCGCGGTAAAACTCCCGCACGATGATCTGGCTGCGCACCCTTATCCTGGTCGCCCTGTGGGCGGCGATCGCGCTATTGGCGCAATGGCTCATTGGAGATCCGGCCGGTTGGGTGCTGTTCAGCGCCGCGCTGGCCACCATGCTGCTGTGGCGAAGTTGGCGCCTGCACCTGGTGTCGCACTGGGCCAGGCATCCCGACACCTCGCCGCCCGCCTCGGTCGGCCCCTGGGACGATATCCTCGCCCCCCTCTACCGCTACACCCGGGCCCGCGCCCGCGAGCTGGCCGAGACACGCGACACCATGCAGGGCATGCTGGCGGCCGCCCAGGCCCTGCCCGACGGCGCGGTCACGCTCAATGAAGACTTCCAGATCGACTGGTGCAACCGCATGGCGCGCCAGCACCTGGGCCTGCGCCTGCCGGCCGACCGCGGCCACAACCTGCTGAACCTGCTGCGCGCGCCGGAATTCGTCGAGTACGCCCACCGTTCCTCGTGGCCCGACCCGATCCTGGTGCGCCTGGGCCAGAACGGCCAGGAACGGCTGATGATGATGCAACTGACGGCCTACGCCAGCAACCAGCGCCTGCTCATCACCCGCGACGTCACCCAGATCGAGCGCCTGGAAACCACGCGCCGCGACTTCGTCGCCAACGTCTCGCACGAACTGCGCACGCCGCTGACGGTGCTGGCCGGCTTCCTGGAAACGCTGCGCGACATGCCCGCCGACGCCCTGCCGCCCGAGCAGCGCGCGCAGTACCTGGATATGATGCACGAGCAGGCCCAGCGCATGCAGGCCATCGTCGAGGATCTGCTGACGCTGTCGACGCTGGAATCGTCGCCGGGCAGCGACCCGCGCGCGGTCAACATGGGCGCGCTGCTGCAGAAGGCGCGCCAGCAGATCGAGGCCCTGTCCGGCGGGCGCCATGTCATCGAATGGCACATCGACGAAACGCTCGACGTGCTGGGCGCCGAGACCGAGCTGACCTCGGCGCTGTCGAACCTGTTGACCAACGCCGTGCGCTACACGCCCGACGGCGGCACCATCACCGTGCGCTGGGAACGCGAGGCCGATGGCAGCGGCCGCTACAGCGTGCAGGACACCGGCATCGGCATTCCCGCCCGCCATATCCCGCGCCTGACCGAACGCTTCTACCGCGTCGACCGCGGCCGCTCGCGCGCCGTCGGCGGCACCGGGCTGGGGCTGGCGATCACCAAGCACATCGCCATGCGCCACGACGCGGAACTGCTCATCACCAGCGAACCCGGCAAGGGCAGCGTGTTCGCGCTGCGCTTCCCGCCAGACCGCATCGCCGTCGATCCGTCCGCCTGAACGCTACACGCGCAACGCGCGCAGCGGGCAGGATCCGCGCCGCAATCGCGGCGCGGATGGTAAATTTCCCGCCATGCGCATCCTGGTCATCGAAGACGAACCCAAGCTGGCCGATTACCTCAAGAAAGGGTTGTCGGAGCAAAGCCACGTCGTCGACCTGGCGCGCGACGGCGTCAACGGCCTGCACCTGGCGCTGGAAGGCGCCCACGACCTGATCGTGCTGGACGTGATGCTGCCCGGCGTGGACGGCTTCGGCATCCTGGCCGCGGTGCGCGCCAACAAGGACACGCCGATCCTGATGCTGACCGCGCGCGACGCCGTCGAGGACCGCGTGCGCGGACTCGAAGGCGGCGCCGACGACTACCTGGTCAAGCCTTTCGCCTTCTCCGAGTTGCTGGCGCGCGTGCAGGCCCTGCTGCGGCGCGGCCGTTCGCAGGAGCCCACCGTGTTCCGCCTGGCCGACCTGGAACTGGACCTGGCGCGCCGCAAGGCCGCGCGCGGCGGCCGCCGCCTGGACCTGACCGCCAAGGAATTCAACCTGCTGGCCCTGCTGCTGCGGCGCCAGGGCCAGGTGCTGTCGCGCACCACGCTGGCCGAACAGGTCTGGGACATGAACTTCGACAGCGACACCAACGTCATCGACGTGGCCGTGCGGCGCCTGCGCAGCAAGCTGGACGACCCGTTCGAGGCCAAGCTGCTGCACACCGTGCGCGGCATGGGCTACGTGCTCGAATCGCGGCCGGAGCCGGCGCGCGAATGAAAGCGCCGCGCGTGCGCTCGATGCAGGCGCGCCTGACCCTGCTGCTGGGCGCCATCGCCCTGCTGGTCTCCAGCCTGGCCGGCGCCACCCTGTTCTGGGCCCTCAAGCGCGAGGTCGAACGCCAGGAGATCACCGAGGTCAGCGGCAAGCTGGAGCTCATCAACCACCTGATCGACATGCAGAACAACGCGCGCGGCCTGCACGACCTGGCCGCCACGTTCGACGACATGCGCACCGGCCAGAGCCAGCTAGGCATCTGGATCGTCGATGCGCAAGGCCATCCGGTCTACGGCGGCGATGCGCCCGAGACGCTGCAGACGCTGCCCGGCCGGCAGGTGCTGCTGCAACTGGCCGACGGCAGCCGCATGCGCGGCCTGCGCGTCGCGGTCGACGACCGCATCCTGCCGGGCGCGCACCTGACGGTGGCGGTCAGCACCCGCACCAGCTCGCAATTCCTGTACGCCTACGGCACGGCGCTGGCGTTGATCTGCGCGCTGTGGGTGGGCGCCACGGTGGTCCTGGCGGCCTGGGCCGTGCGCCGCAGCATGGCGCCCACCCGGCGGCTGTCGGAACAGGCCGCCCGCATCCAGCCCGACAACCTGGCCGTGCGCCTGCCGCTGCGCGACACCGACCGCGAGCTGCACGAGCTGGTGCTGTCGTTCAACCGCACGCTGGAGCGCCTGCAGGCCGCCTACCAGCAGATGGAAGGCTTCAACGCCGACGTCGCGCACGAGCTGCGCACGCCGCTGGCCACGCTGATCAACGGCACCCAGGTAACCCTGTCCAGCGGCCGCGACGCGGCCGAGCTGCGCGATGCGCTGGAATCCAACCTGGAGACGCTAGAAGACCTGAAGACGCTGGTCAACGACATGCTGTTCCTGGCGCGCGCCGACCGCGGCGAACGCGCCGCCGACCTGGCGCCGGTGTCGCTGGCCGCCGAGGCCCGGCGCGTCGCCGACTTCTACGAGGCGGCGCTGGAAGACAGGGGCGTCACGTTGCGTTGCGACGGCGACGCCGTCGTCGCCGCCAATCCCGGGCTGGTGCGCCGCGCGCTGGCCAACCTGATCTCCAACGCCATCAAGGCCACGCCGCGCGGCGGCGAGATCGTGCTGGCCTGCCAGCCGCAGCCGGCCGGCGCGCGGGTCGAGGTGCGCAACCCCGGCGCGCCGATCCCCGAGGCCGACCTGCCGCGCATCTTCGACCGCTTCTTCCGCTCGGGCCAGGCGCGCGCGCCGCGCAGCGAGGGCCACGGCCTGGGGCTGGCGATCGTGCGCGCCATCGCCCGCATGCACGGCGGCGAGGTCGATGCGGCCTCCGGCCCCGAGGGCACGGTGGTCGGCATCACCCTGCGCGGGCCCGCGCCCACGACCGTCGGCGCCAACATTACAAAGAAGTAATCTTCGCGACAGAACCGGGTCACCCCGGTTTTCCTAAAGTGCCTCCCATGGTCAACCCCCATCAAGGGAACAGCATGAACGGCACTTTGCTCCGCATCACCCAGATCACCGTCCTGGCCGCCCTGCTGGGCACCGGCACCGCCTTCGCGGCCGGCGCCCATGGCGAACACGCCGGCCACGCCATGCCGGCGGCCTCCGCCCCCATCGGCACGCCCGGCGACGCCGCCCGCGTCACCCGCAGCATCGACATCGACATGACCGACGCCATGCGCTTCACGCCCGCGCAGGTGCAGGTCAAGGCCGGCGAGACCGTGCGCTTCAACGTGCGCAACTCGGGCCGCATCCGCCATGAAATGGTGCTGGGCAGCGACGCCGACCTGCAGGCCCACTACGCCATGATGATGAAGGACCCCGGCATGCGCCACGAAGAGGCCAACGCCGTGTCGCTGGACGGCGGCAAGAGCGGCCAGATCGTCTGGAAGTTCGACCGCGCCGGCACCGTGTCCTTCGGCTGCCTGGAGCCCGGCCACTACGCCGCCGGCATGAAGGGCGCGGTGTCGGTCCAGTAATTCCGCCGCGGATCCGTCATGAAAGTCCTCCCCATTCCCGCCCGCCGCCGCTTCGTGCAGGGGCTGGCCGCCGGTGGCGCGCTCGCGGCGCTGGGCGGCTGGCGCGCCGCCGGCGCGGGCCAGCGCGCGGCGCAGGCCGCGGCCGCCGGGCCCGCCGAACTGCGCGGCACCGAATTCCACCTGGAGATCGGCGAGACGCCGGTCAACTACACCGGCGCGGCCCGCATCGCCACCACCGTCAATGGCCAGGTGCCGGCCCCGCTGCTGCGCTGGCGCGAGGGCGACACGGTCACGCTGCACGTCACCAACCGCCTGCGCGAACAGACCTCGATCCACTGGCACGGCATCCTGCTGCCCACGGAAATGGACGGCGTGCCGGGCCTGAGCTTCCCGGGCATCGATCCGGGCCAGACCTTCACCTACCGCTTCGACGTGCGCCAGAGCGGCACCTACTGGTATCACAGCCATTCGGGTTTCCAGGAGCAGACCGGCCTGTATGGCGCCATCGTCATCGACCCGAAGCGGCGCGACCCCATCGCCGCGGACCGCGACTACACCGTGCTGCTGTCGGACTGGACGGACGAAGACCCGATGCGGGTGTTCGACAAGCTCAAGGCCATGCCCGACTACTACAACCGCAACCAGCCCAGCGTCGAGAGCCTGATCCGCGAGGCCGGCGAGAAGGGGTGGCGGGCGGCGCTGTCCGAGCGCCTGATGTGGGAACGGATGCGCATGAACCCGTCCGACCTGGCGGACGTCTCCGGCGCCACGTACACCTTCCTGACCAACGGCGCGACGCCCGCCGGCAACTGGACCGGCCTGTTCAAGCCGGGTGAGCGCGTGCGGCTGCGCTTCATCAACGGCTCGGCCATGACGTACTTCGACGTGCGCATCCCCGGCCTGAAGATGACGGTGGTGGCGGCCGACGGCCAGGACGTGCGGCCGGTCGACGTGGAGGAATTCCGCATCGCCGTGGCCGAGACCTACGACGTGATCGTCGAACCCGCCGAAGACCGCGCCTACACCATCTTCTCGCAGGCCATGGACCGTTCCGGCTACGCCCGCGCCACCCTGGCGCCGCGCCCCGGCATGCAGGCCGAGGTGCCCGCGGTCGATCGCGCGCAGTTGCTCGGCATGATGGACATGGGCATGAAGCACGACATGGGCGGCATGGATCATGGCGCCGCGCCGAAGGCGACCACCGGCGCGATGGCCGGCATGAACCATGGCGCCATGCCCGGCATGGACCACGGCAGGTCCCACGGCGGCGGCGCGGACCAGGGCGGCATCGTCGAGGTCAGGCACCCCTATCCCGAGGAACGCGGCCCCGGCAATTCGATGCTGCCCGAAGTGGTCTCCACCCGCCTGGACGACCCCGGCATCGGCCTGCGCGACAACGGCCGCCGCGTGCTGACCTACGCCGACCTGCGCTCGATCCGCGAACCCGACGACAACCGCGCGCCGACCCGCGAGATCGAGCTGCACCTGACCTGCAACATGGAACGCTACATGTGGTCGTTCAACGGCGTGAAGTTCTCCGACGCCAGGCCCATCGTGCTGCGCCATGGCGAGCGCGTGCGCTTCGTGCTGGTCAACGACACCATGATGACCCACCCCATCCACCTGCACGGCCTGTGGAGCGACCTGGAATCGCCCGACGGCGCCTTCCAGGTGCGCAAGCACACCCTGTCGCTCAATCCGGCGCAGCGCCTGAGCTACCGCGTCAGCGCCGATGCGCGCGGCAACTGGGCCTACCACTGCCACCTGCTGTACCACATGGAGGCCGGCATGTTCAGGGCGGTCGTGGTGGAGTAGGCGATGAGAAACCGGACTATGCGCACTTCCCTTCCCCCGTTCCGCCATGCCGTGCTGGCCATCGCCCTGCTGGCGGCCCTGGCCAGCCAGCCGGCCCTCGGCCAGGCCACGGGCGACCACGCCGGCATGGATCATGGCTCGATGCCGGACATGAACCACGGCGGCGCCACGCCCCAGCCCGCGATGCCACCCGGCATGGACCATTCCTCCATGCCAGGCATGAATCACGACGGCGCCAAGCCACAGCCCGCGATGCCGCCCGCCATGGATCATTCCGCCATGCCCGGCATGGACCACGGCGCGCCCGCCGCCGCCCCGCCGGTCGGCAGCCTGCCGTCCAGCGACGGCGCCGGTCCGCGCGGCTACGACAGCTACGGCATCCATCCGCACATGATGGACAAGGACGCTTCATCGCGGCTGCTGTTCGACAAGTTCGGCCGGTCGCGCAACCGCGACGGCCAGAACGCGCTGGAATGGGATGGCCGCTTCTGGTGGGGCACCGCCACCGACCGGCTGGTGATCAAGAGCGAAGGCGCGCGCGAAAGCGGCGGCGGCTCCGAAGCCAAGGTCGAAGCCTTCTGGAGCCACGCCATCTCGCCGTTCTGGGACCTGCAACTGGGCGCGCGGCGCGACTTCGGCACCGGCCCCAAGCGCAACTGGGCCGCGCTCGGGATCGAGGGCGTGATGCCCTACAACATCGAGTTCGAGACCACCGCCTACGCCGGGCCGTCCGGCCGCACCGCGCTGGGCATGAAGGCCGAGTATGACCTGCTGCTTACCCAACGTCTGATTTTCACGCCCGAAATCGAGGCCAGCGCCTACGGCCGCAACGACCCCGAGCGCGGCATCGGCTCGGGCCTGTCCAGCGGTTCGCTGTCGCTGCGGCTGCGCTACGAGGTCACGCGCCAGTTCGCGCCCTACGTCGGGGTATCCTTTGAACGTAAGTTCGGCCGCACCGCGGACTATGCGTCCGCCGCCGGCCAAGGTCGCTCGCAGGCCGCCGTGCTGGCCGGCGTGAGCTTCTGGTTCTGATCTTTCTCGCGGAGACCCATGAAAACACCTCTCATCCCCGCCCGTCGCCTGCTGCTGGCGGCCGCGCTATCCCTGCCCCTGTACGCGCCGCTCCTCGCGCAGGCCCAGTCCGCGCCCAAGGTGCAGGTCTGGAAGACCCCCACCTGCGGCTGCTGTGAAGACTGGGTCAAGCACATGCGCGACAACGGCTTCGAGGTCACCACCCACGACGTGCAGGACACCGGCGCGGTGCGCCGCAACGCCGGCATGGCCGACTATGGCTCCTGCCACACGGCCGTGGTGGACGGCTATGCCATCGAGGGCCACGTGCCGGCCAGCGACGTGCGCCGCCTGCTGCTCGAAAAGCCCGATGCCGCCGGCCTGGCCGCCCCCGGCATGCCGCTGGGTTCACCCGGCATGGACGGCCCCGAATACGGCGGCCGCAAGACCCCGCATGATGTCCTGCTGGTGGACAAGCGCGGCGGCGCCAAGGTGTTCCAGGCGTATCGTTGAAGCACCGGGCCGGGGCAAGCCCCGGCCACCCGCCTGAAACAATTCATCCCCACCCGGGCAATGGGTACCTCTTGCACCGCAGCAAAAATGCGCCACAATAAATAAAACGCATTCTTCACCCGACCCCTGGCAGTCATGGCACACATCGTCCTGTTCGAGAACATCCACCCGAGCGCCCGCGCCGTCTTCGAAGCCGCCGGCTACACCGACATCGTCACGCATGCCGCGGCCCTGCCGCCGGCGCAGTTGCAGGACGCCCTGCGCGGCGCCCACGTCGCGGGCATCCGTTCTCGTACCCACCTGGATGCCGCCCTGCTGTCCGGCAGCCCCGACCTGCGCGTGGTCGGCTGCTTCTGCATCGGCACCAACCAGGTCGACCTCGACACCGCCATGCAGCGAGGCATCCCGGTGTTCAACGCGCCGTTCTCCAACACCCGCTCGGTCGCCGAGCTGGTGCTGGGCGAAGCCATCCTGCTGTTGCGCCGCATTCCCGAGAAGAACGCCCGCGTCCATCTCGGCCACTGGGACAAGAGCGCCGCCGGCGCCTTCGAGACCCGCGGCAAGACGCTCGGCATCGTCGGCTACGGCAACATCGGCTCGCAGATCAGCACGCTGGCCGAAAGCCTCGGCATGCGCGTCATCTACCACGACGTCGAAGCCAAGCTGCCGCTGGGCAACGCGCGTCCGGCCGGCTCGCTCAACGACCTGCTGGAACAGGCCGACGTGGTCACCCTGCACGTGCCCGGCGGCAAGTCGACCGAAAACATCATGAATGCGGAGACCATCGCGCGCATGCGCCGCGGCGCCATCCTCATCAACGCCTCGCGCGGCACCGTGGTCGACATCGACGCCCTGCACGCCGCGCTCAAGTCCGGCCACCTGGCGGGCGCCGCCCTCGATGTGTTCCCCACCGAACCCAAGGGCGCCGACGAACCCCTGGCCAGCCCGCTGATCGGCCTGCCCAACGTCATCCTGACTCCGCACATCGGCGGCAGCACGCAGGAATCGCAAGAGAACATCGGCCGCGAAGTGGCCGAGAAGCTGGTGCGCTTCCTGCAGGCCGGCACCACCAAGGGCGCGGTCAACTTCCCCGAGCTGCCCTACCTGGAGCCGGCCGGCGCCACCCGCATCCTGCACGTGCACCGCAACGCCCCCGGCGCGCTCGGCACGCTGGACAACCTGATGGCGCAGCACGGCCTGAACATCGTCAGCCAGACGCTGCAGACCAAGGGCCAGATCGGCTACGTGATCACCGACGTCGAAGGCCAGGTCGACGACCTGGTCATGACGACGCTGCGCGATCACCCGATCACGGTACGTTGCGACCGGCTGTAAAAGGCGCTCTGGACAAAAACAGGCCCGCTCGCGCGGGCCTTTTTCATGGGTCGCGGCGGCTGCGTCAGGCGGGCCGGGGTCTGCCGGCATTGCGCGACCTATCGGACTTCAGTTATAAACGATAACCATTCCTATCCATATTGAAATAGGCGTCCTCCCACGCCTGGGTCTGTCCGATGTCCGCCGCCGATCTCCCCGTGCAGCAAGACCTGTACGCTCTTTACAGCGATCATCACGGCTGGCTGCTGGGATGGCTGCGGCGCCGCCTCGGCAATGCGGCGGATGCCGCCGACCTGGCACACGACGCTTTCCTGCGCCTGATCGTCCGGCCCGCGCCCGATGGCTTCGCCAGCGCCGGCGCCGCCCGCGCCTACCTGCGCACCATGGCGCAGGGCCTGTGTACCGACCTCTGGCGCCGCCGACAGGTGGAACAGGCCTGGCTGGACAGCCTGGCCGCGCAGCCCGCTGCCTATGCGCCGTCGCCGGAGCACCAGGCGCTGGTCATCGAGACCCTGCTGGAAGTCGGCGAGTGGCTCGGCCGCCTGCCGGACAAAGCCCGCATGGCCTTTATCCAGGCACAGATACACGGGCTGTCCACCCGCGAGATCGCCGACCACATGAGCGTGTCACCGCGGATGGTGCAGAAGTACCTGGCCCAGGCCATGCTGCATCTGGCGCTGATCGACGCCGGGTTGAACTAGCCATGGCGGCAGCGATCCAGCCCGCACCGCCCCTTCCGGTCCGGGCGGATTATGAAAGCCTGAAGGTCGCGGCCGAATGGTACGCGCGCCTGCAGAACGCCGATACCAGCGCGCAACAACGCCTCGCCTGGCAGCATTGGCTCGACGCACGCCCCGAACACCGCAGTGCGTGGGCACACGTCGAGGCCGTGAGCCGCCGCTTCGCCGTGCTACGCCTGGATGGCGAGCGCGACGCCGCCGAGCAAGCCGTGCAGATCGCCTCGCGGCGGCCTTCCACCCGCCGCCGGGCGGCAGGCCGCATCCTCGCCCTGGGTGGCGTCGGCGTGCTGGGCTGGCTGGGTTGGCGCTTCACGCCCCTGCCCGGGGTCGTGACCGCTTGGCGCTCCGACTACGCCACGGGTATCGGCGAGCAACGCCAACTGGTCCTGGCCGACGACACCCGCGTCTGGCTCAACACCCGCAGCGCCATCAACGTACGCCTGGACCCGACGCAGCGCCTGGTGGCGCTGGCCGGCGGCGAGATCCTGATCGACACCGCCAAGGACGCGCGGCAACGCCCGTTCTTCGTCGACACCCGCCTCGGCCGGCTGCAGGCCCTCGGCACCCGCTTCACGGTCAGGCAGGCCGACGACGACATCCTGCTGGCGGTCTACGGGGGTCAGGTGCGGATCCACACCCTCTCCGGGCAGGAAGCGCTGGTACGCAGCGGCGAACAGGCGCGCTACCGCGCCGACGCGATCTCCGAGGCCGTGCCGGCCGATCCGGCCCGCGAGGCCTGGTCCCGCGGCGTGATCCTGGCCGAAAACCTGTCGCTGGCCGATCTGGTGGCGGAACTGGGCCGCTATCACCGCGGCTACACGGGCGTGGACCCCCGCATCGCCGGCCTGCGCGTGGTGGGCCGCTATCCCGCCAACGACCTGCCGCGCGCGCTGGCGATGCTCGAGCGCGAATTGCCGGTCCGCATCCAGCGCACCTTGCCATGGTGGGTGACGCTCGAACCGAAATAAGGTTCTCAAAAAAATTCACGCCAAGGTTCGCTTTTCCGCTGCTCGTCCGATCAACAGGGAAAGAGGACCGCGCAAACCCGTGCCGCGTCCCGGCCGCCCGGCCCGCCCCGGGCAGCCAGACGGCGCCCCGCGCGCGCAAGCCGCGGCCCTCTCCTTGCCCATCCCTGCTCCAAGGAAGACCGCTCCATGCGCCGCCCGCAACACCCCGCCCGTCCCGGGCCGTCCACTCCCTCATCGCCCCAGCCCGTTGCCCTCCAGCGCGTATTGCGCAAGACCGTGCTCGGCGCGCTCCTGATGACCGCGCTGGCCCCGGCGGCCCATGCCCAGGACGCGACCCGCGCCGTCAGCGCCACTCATGCGTATGACGTGCCCGCGGGCCCACTGGCGGGCGCCCTGAGCCGCTTTGCCGAACAGGCCAACATCCTACTCAGCGTGCCGGCCGACATGACCGCCGGCAAGACCAGCCCCGGCGTGCGCGGCGCCCACAACGTCGACAGCGCGTTCCGCGCCCTGCTCGCCAACACCGGCCTGGAAGCCGTGCGCCGGGCCGAGGGCGGCTACGCGCTGCGGCCCGCCCCGGCGACATCCGCCACCACCACCCTGCCCGCCGTGGTGGTGAGCGGCGCCAGTGCCTCGGCGCTGCCCGAGGCGTACGCGGGCGGCGACGTGGCGCGCGGCGCGCGCATCGGCCTGCTGGGCAACCGTGACTTCCTGGACACCCCGTTCAGCGCGACGTCGTACACGGCCAAGCTGATCGAAGACCAGCAGGCGCAGAACATTGGCGACGTACTGGTCAACGACCCTTCGGTCCGCAACACCTATTCGCGCGGCGCGGGTCGCGACGAATTCAATGTCCGCGGCTTCACGCTGTTCAACTACGACGTCGCCTACAACGGCCTGTACGGCATCTCGCCGCGCAACGCCACGTCATTGATCGGCATCGAACGCGTCGAGGTGCTGCGTGGACCCAATGCGCTGCTCAATGGCATGGCCCCGTTCGGCTCGATCGGCGGCTCCATCAACCTGGTGCCCAAGCGCGCGGGTGATGAACCGCTTAACCGCATGACGCTGTCGTACATCGAGAACAACCAGTTCGGCGCGCAGGCGGATATCGCCCGCCGCTTCGGCGAGGACGAGCGCACCGGCGTGCGGCTGAACGTGCTGCGCAGCGGCGGCGACATGAACATCTCCGGCGCCGGCGAAGACCTGGGTGCCGTCTCGCTCGGCCTAGACTATCGCGGCAACCGCTTGCGCATCGATGGCGACATCAACTACCAGAACCGCGTGACCGATGCCCGCAGCGGCCTGCTGTTCCCACCCGGCGGCGGCCAGGAAATCGGCCGGGCGCCGGACCCAAAGCGCAACTTCTTCCCCGACTGGACCTACTGGAAGGCCAAGGAATGGAGCGGCGACGTCCGCGCCGAGTATGACCTTTCCGATGACTGGACCGTCTATGGCGCGCTGGGCGCCCGCAAGCACGACTTCGAAAGCCTGCAAACCACCTGGCTGATGCTCGACTCGGCCGGCCGCATCGGATCCGTGCCCGCCCGCCTCAACGAACGGCTGCTAAGCAAGACCGGCGAGGTCGGCATCCGCGGCCGCTTCGATACCGGCCCGGTCAAGCACGAGCCGACGCTGTCCGCCAGCTTCCTCGACATCGACTATTCATCGGCGCGGGTGCGCTCGTCCACGGTGTTCTCGGACCTGTACGATCCCGTCGACCTGGCCAAGCCGAACATCGCCAGGCCCACCGACCTGGGCAAGACGAGCGAAACGCGGCTGTACAGCGTGGCGCTGGCCGATACGCTGTCCGTGATGGACGACGCGGTGCAATTGACCGCCGGCCTGCGCCAGCAGCGCGTCCAGTCGGTCAACTACAACCCGGCCACCGGCGACCGAACCTCGGACTACGGCAAGTCGGCCGTCACGCCAGCCATCGCGCTCGTGGTCAAACCGACCCGGCGCCTGTCGCTGTACGGCAACTACATCGAAGGCCTGAGCCAGGGCGGCACGGCGCCAGCGGAAGCCGTGAACGCCGGCGAGACCTTCAAGCCCGACGTCTCCAAGCAGTACGAGATCGGCGCCAAGTACGACTTCGGCACGGTCGCGGCGACCTTGAGCGCGTTCCAGATCGAGCAACCCAGCGCCTACGTCGACCCGGATACCCTGCGCTACCAGGCCGACGGCCGGCAGCGCAACCGCGGCGTCGAATTCCTGCTGCAGGGAGAACTGATGCCGCGCGTGCGCCTGCTGGGCGGCGTGGCGTACACCAATGGCGTGCTGACCAAGACCGAAGGCGGCCTGAACGATGGCCGCACCGCGCCAGCGGTGCCGCGCTGGCAGTTCAACGCGGCGGCGGAATGGGACACGCCGTTCGTACAGGGCCTTACCCTGACCGCACGCATGCTGCGCACCAGCACCCAGTACGTGGACGCGGCCAACACCCAGCAACTGCCCGGCTGGACCCGTTTCGACGTGGGCGCGCGCTACGCCATGAACATCAACCGCACGCCGGTGACGTTGCGGGCGACGGTGGAAAACGTGTTCAACAAGCACTACTGGCAATCGGCCGCGCGCGAAGGGCTGACGGTTGCCGCGCCGCGCACCCTGCTGCTGTCCGTGACCGCGGAATTCTAGTGCGGCCGCAAGCCCGCGCCACGCCCGGCGCGCGACCGCCGGCGTCCCCATCGCGGCGCGCGCCGGCGGGGCGCGGCAAAGCCTGGTATCGGATCCACAAATGGTCCAGCCTGGCCTGTACGCTGTTCCTGCTGGTGGTCTGCCTCTCGGGCCTGCCATTGATCTTCGATGAAGAGATCGTGACCTGGCTCGACCCCTCTCCGCCCTGGCCCACGCTCGCGCCGGGCACGCCGGCGCCATCGCTCGACGCCATCATCGATGCGGCGCGGGCGCGCCATCGCGCGCACCGGGTCGTCGACGTGGAAGTGTTGCGCGATCCGCCCCGCGTCACGCTCGGGCTCGCCCCCGGGCCACAGGCCGCCGCCGGGACGCCGTCGCTGCGCCTGGAGTTCGATGCGCGCGACGGCACCCCGCGAGCCGCCATCGCCGACTCGGACGAAGGGCTGGGCAGCCGCATCGTGACGCTCATGACGCGCCTGCACATCGATCTCTATGGCGGTTTGCCCGGTCAGTTGTTCCTGGGCGCCATGGCCCTGCTGTTCTCGCTGGCGGTGATATCGGGCGTGGCGCTGTATCACCCGTACATGAAAAAACTGCCCTTCGGCACCGTCCGCGCCCACCGCGCGCGCCGCCTGAAATGGCTGGACCTGCACAACCTGCTGGGCATCGTTACCGTGGCCTGGGCGCTGATGATGGGCCTGACCGGCGCCCTGCACGAACTGGCGGTTCCCTTCTTCCGCCATTGGCTGTCGAACGAGGTCCAGGTCGCGATTTCGCCCCGGATCGATACCCCCCCGGCCAGCGCCACGGCCTGGGCCTCGGTGCAGCAGGCCTATGCCACCGCGCGGGCCGCCGTGCCGGGCAGGCAGGTCGAATCGCTGCGCTTTCCCGATGCCAGCCTGGGCCTGCCCCGCCACTATCTGCTGTGGGCCAAAGGTGACACCGCTCTCGGCGCGCACCTGTTCGACGCCGTCCTGGTCGATGCCCCCACGGGCAAGCTGACTGCAGTCCTGGACATGCCCTGGTATCTGCGCGCCCTGCAGTTCTCGCGGCCGCTGCACTATGGCGACACCGCCGGCCTGCCGCTCAAACTGATCTGGGCCGCGCTCGACCTGATCATGATCGTGATCCTTGGAAGCGGCCTCTATCTCTGGCGCCGGCGCGCCGGGCAATAGCGACTTCCAGCCGTGGGCCCCGGCGGCCGGCTCAATCCGCCGCGTCGCGCGCCGCCGGCGCACTTCCCGCGAAATGCGCCGCCACCCATCGTTCACAGACGTCCCACAATCGCGGCGCGCCACGCTGGATCACCGGACCGTAGCGAGCCAGCACCTGCTCGCGCGACACGCCGTTCTCGGTCCAGGTACCGCCGCCCGTGAACACGTTGATCAGCAGCGGCTGGAAGCGGTCCAGCGCCTTGGCGAAGCGCGCGTCCTCGCTCTCGGCCTGCTCGAATTCGCGCCACAGCGCCAGGAACTCTTCGCCCTGTGGCGGGGGCAGCAAGCCGAACAGCCGTTCGGCCGCCTTGTCCTCCTGCTCGGCCTGCCACGCCGCCGACGAACCGCCATGGATCGGATGGTCGCCGACGTCGATCTCGACCACGTCGTGCAGCAGCAGCATCCGCATGACCCGCTGGGTATCCACCGGACCGCTGGCGTATTCACTCAGCACCAGCGCGTACAGCGCCAGGTGCCAGGAGTGCTCGGCGGAATTCTCCTTGCGGCTGCGGTCCAGCAGCGGCGATTGCCGGACGACGGTCTTGAGCCGGTCGATTTCGCGGAGGAATTGCAGCTGTTTTTCCAGTGAGGTCGATGCCATGGTGTCCTGCGTGGGTGGCGGTCCTGGCGCGAATGCCGATCGCGTTCCCGACACTGTACCCCCCTGACAGGCTCAGGGCGCCAACGTGGCCCCCGCCGCCCGCGCCAGGCACTCGGCCATCTTGCCGCGGACGCTGCCGGCGTCGAACGGCAACCGCCCGATGAGGCCGATCTCGCGATGAAACGCCGCATCGCCCAGCGACACCAGCCGCAGGCCATCCGTATCCAGGCCGCGCAAGCGCGGCAGCAGCGCCACGCCCAGTCCGTGGCGCACCATGTTGGCGATGGCCTCGATCTCGTCCAGCTCCACGGCCTCGTGCACCGTGATGCGCTGCTTCTTCAGGAACAGGTCCACCACGCGCCCGCCGAACGACGCGCGGTCGTAGCGGATGAAGGGCTGCGACGCCAACACCTCGCGCCACGGCGCCAACGCCATCGCGGCCGGCATGGCCAGCACCACTTCCTCGCGCAGCAACGGCTGCCAGCCCAATTCCGGCGGCAGCGCGAACGGCGGCCGGATCAGCAGCGCCATGTCGACCTCGCCGGCGTCGACCTGCCCCAGCAGCGACAGCGACACCCCTGGCACGATGCGCACCCGCACGTCGGGATAGCCGGCGCGGAACTCGCCCAGCGCCCGCACCAGCAGGTCCTGCTGCACCGACGCGATGGCGCCGATGCGCAGCGAGCCGCTGACATGGCCGGCCCCGGCCGAGGACGCCATGCGCTCGGCCATGGCCACCAGTTCCTCGGCCTGCGGCAGCATCTCGCGGCCATGGTCGTTCAGCACGGCGGCGCGCGCGCTGCGGTCGAACAGCGCCACGCCCAGGTAGTCTTCCAGGCGCTTGATCTGGGCGCTGACCGCGGACTGGGTCAGGCCCAACTGAGCGCCCGCCCCGGTGAAGGTGCCGTCGCGCGCCACGGCGATGAAGGTCTTGAATTCTTTGATCACGATCAATATTTTCGATGCTAAGACACAAAAAATATCGTTTTTCAATCAAAAAAACAATTCATAAACTATCGACTCCGGACACGCCCCGATGGTGACGGTCCGCATTCTGAATTACCTTTTCCGCCTTATCCGGAGCTTTTCATGACCGCTCAAACCAACCTGCCGCCGTTCCACCTGGCCTTCCCGGTCCGCGACCTGGCCGAAGCCCGCGCCTTCTACGGCGAAAAGCTGGGCTGTCCGGAGGGCCGCAGCTCGCCCGACTGGATCGACTTCAACTTCTACGGCCACCAGATCGTCGCCCACCTGGCCCCCAGCGAGTGCGGCCACAAGGCCACCAGCGCGGTCGATTCGCACAATGTGCCCGTGCGCCATTTCGGCGCGGTGCTTTCCATGGAACAATGGGAAGCCATGGCCAAGCGCCTGACCGATGCCGGCACCGAGTTCGTCATCGAGCCCTACATCCGCTTCAAGGGCGAAGTCGGCGAACAGGCCACCATGTTCTTCCTGGACCCGTCGGGCAACGCGCTGGAATTCAAGGCGTTCAAGAACCTGGATTCGTTGTTCGCCAAGTAATCCGTCTCTACAGGTTTCGTGCCGTTGAACGCTACATCAGACACTTCTTCTCCGGCCGAAACCGCCTGGCGCATCCAGCCCCAGGGCGACCGCTGCCTGATCGTCTCTTTCGGTGACCAGATCGACGCCGCCATCGGCCGCACCTGCCTGGCGGCGGCGCGCAAGCTGCGCGACGCCGGCCTGCCGGGCGTGACCGACGTGGTGCCATCGTTCGTGGCGGTGGCGGTGCATTACCGGCCCGACGGCCTGGGCAACGGTCCCACCTACGCCGACCTGGCCGCGCGCATCGAGGCACTGCTGGGCGACGGCATCCAGGCCGACGCCGCCGCCGGCCGCGAGGTCGACGTGCCGGTCTGCTACGGCGGCGAGCACGGGCCCGACCTCGACGACGTCGCCCGCGCCGCCGGCCTGACCCCCGACGACGTCATCGCGCTGCACAGCGGGCCGCGTAGCATGGTGTTCATGCTGGGCTTCGCCCCCGGCCACGCCTACCTGGGCGTGCACGACGAAAAACTGAACCTGCCGCGGCGCGCCTCGCCGCGCACCGCCGTGCCGCCCGGCGCGGTGGCCATCGCCAACCGCCAGACCGTGATCTACCCCAACCGCCTGCCCGGCGGCTGGCACATCATTGGCGCCACCCCGCTGACCATGTTCGACCCCGCGCGCGACCCCGCCGCCTATTTGCAACCGGGCGACTCGGTGCGCTTCGTGCCCATCACCCCCGATGAATTCGAACGCCTGCGGGAGGGCCGGCCGTGAGCCTCACCGTCATCAAGCCGGGCATGCTGTCCAGCTTCCAGAACCGCGGCCGCGAGGGCTACCAGCACCAGGGCATCCCGGCCGCCGGCGCCATGGACGAACGCGCCCATCGCCTGGCCAACGCGCTCGCCGGCAACACCGGCGATCCCGCCACGCTGGAAATGACCCTGACCGGCCCGACGCTGCGCTTCGACGCGCCGGCCTGCTTCGCGCTGGCGGGCGCCGACCTGGGCGCCACGCTCAACGGTCAGGACATCCCCCAGCACCGGCCGCTGGTCGCCCGCGCCGGCGACACGCTGGCCTTTGGCGCGCGGCCAGCCAACGGCGTGCGCGCCTATCTGGCGGTGCACGGCGGCTTTGCGTTGGCGCCGGTGATGGGCAGCGAAACCACCTATCTGCGCAGCGGCTTCGGCGGCTTCGAAGGCCGCGCGCTGGCCAAGGGCGACCAGGTCGGCCTGCGCCACACGCTTGCCGGCCGCGACCTCGATGCGTTGCAAAAGGCCCTGTGGGACCTGCGCATCTACCTGCCCGGCGCGCTCGGCAACAAGCAACGCGACACCATCCGCTTCCTGCCCGGCATGCAGTGGCAGGAATTCTCCGAAGCCTCCCGCCATGCCTTCGGCGGCGCGGAATTCCGCATCAGCCCGCAGTCCGACCGCATGGGCTACCGCCTGCAGGGCCCGGCGCTGTCCATGAGCCAGCCGCGCCAGATGCTGTCGGAGGCCGCCAGTTTCGGCACCGTGCAGGTGCCCTCTGGCGGCGAGGCCATCATTCTCATGGCCGACCGTCAGACCACCGGGGGCTACCCCAAGATCGCGCAGATCGCCACCGTCGACCTGCCCTTGCTAGCGCAGTATGCGCCGGGACGCGCGCTGCGGTTCGCCATGATCGAACTCGACGAGGCGCAACGCCTGGACGGCGAGCGCGAACGCGCCTTCGCCCAGTTGCTGGACGCGCTGGCGCCGCTGCGCGCGCTGCTGGGACCTGGCCACCCGTGAGGCCAGCTCGCACGCGCCCCCCGAATAACAGCCCGAACCTCCACAGGAACCTCATCATGAGCACAAGCATCGACCTGAACTGCGACATGGGCGAAAGCTATGGCGCCTGGAGCATGGGTAACGACGCCGCGGTGCTGGCCTTCGTCAGCTCGGCCAACATTGCCTGCGGCTTTCATGGCGGCGATCCCGCCACCATGCGCAAGACCGTGGCCGCCGCCCTCAAGCAAGGCGTGGCGCTGGGCGCGCACCCCAGCCTGCACGACCTGGTCGGCTTCGGCCGCCGCGCGATTCCGATCACGCCGGACGAGGCCTACGACATCACGGTCTACCAGATCGGTGCGCTGGCCGGCGTGGCCGCCTCGCAAGGCGCGCGGCTGCACCACGTCAAGGCGCATGGCGCGCTCTACAACATGGCCGCCAAGGACGAGGGCCTGGCGCGCGCCATCTGCCAGGCGGTCAAGGACGTCGACGCCTCGCTGCTCCTGTACGGGCTGGCCGGTAGCAAGCTGGTCGACGCCGCGCGCGCCATCGGGTTGGCGGCGGCCAACGAGGTCTTCGCCGACCGTTCCTACCAGGACGACGGCTCGCTCACGCCGCGCACCCGCGCCGGCGCCATGATCGAGGATGTCGACCAGGCGGTCGCGCAAGTGGTGCGCATGGTCCGGGAAGGCAAGGTGCGTTCGGTCGACGGCAAGGACGTGCCCGTGCAGGCCGACACGCTCTGTATCCACGGCGACCAGCCCAATGCGCTGGTGTTCGCCCGCGCCATCCGCGAAGCGCTAGAACGGGCCGGCATCGCCGTGCGCACGCCGGCGCGCGGCTAAGCCGCCCTAGCCGCGCCCGAAGCGCGGCGCCGACTCTTCCGCATCCTGCTGCGAGGCCTCGTGGTAGGCCCGCAGGATGCCTGGCAGCACATCGATCACGTAGTTGCGCGTCAGCTCGGCGGCGCGGTCGAAATCGCGCTTGTCCAGCGCCTGCGTGATGCCCTGGGTGTAGGTCTGCAGGTTGTTCGACGCCATCGTCTGCCGGGCCAGCAGGTAGCGCAGCGGCTCGACCTGCTCGTACAGCTTGGTCAGCACGTCCGCCAGCGGCGCATTGCCGGTGAAACGGGCGCCGGCCAGGTAGAACTCGCGCAGCGCGGCGATATAGGCGCGCACGTCGCGCTTGGCCATGGCGGCGGCGATCGCCTCGTCATAGCTGCGCAGCTCGGCCACCAGGGGCGAGATGTCGTCGATCTCGGCAACCTGGCGGATGCAATAGGCTTCCAGTTCCGCGCGCAACTTGTAGAGGTGGCGGATCTGGGTCTCGGAATACAGGGTGACCCGGAAGCCCTTGCGCTGGACATGCGTCACCAGGCCGCTCAGTTCCAGCAGACGCAGCGCTTCCCGGATGGGACTGCGGCTGGTGCCGAAACGCTGCTCCAGTTCCTGTTCCCGCAACGGCTGCCCGGGCCTGATAGTGCCATCCACTATCAACTCACGAATCTGTTCCTGTAGGAAGTACGGAATCGTGGCGGGCGCTTTGACGTCCAATCGGCTCCCCTTGTACTGCGTGATGCAAGTATTGCGACAGCGACAAGATACTAGAAATTTATTGAAACACAAATAGGAAAATTGTTGCAGGAAATCGCGCGCGGTCCGCTCAGTGCCAGTCGTCCCGATAGACAAACTTCGGCATCTGCCAATTGAAGCGCAGGGCCAGCAGGCGCAGCGCCAGACCGACCGCCAGCGCCACGGGCACTGCCGCGTTGGCCGGCATTCCCAGAGCCTGCGCGCCCAGGTAGAGCCCGCCGGTCACCACCGACACGCTGGCGTACAGTTCCTTGCGGAACAGCAGCGGCACCTCGTTGCAGAGCACGTCGCGCAATACCCCGCCGGCGCAGCCGGTGATCATGCCGCTGATCAGCACGACCGTGATCGGCAGTTGCATCAGTTGCGCCACCTGGCAGCCGATGACCGTGAACGCCACCAGGCCCAGCGCGTCCGCCAGCAGGAACACGCTGCGCAGACGCCGCATCACCGGCGCGATCAGGGCGGTCAGCAAGGCCGCGCCCGCCGTCATCCACAGGTATTCGGGATGCACCACCCAGGTCAGCGGATAGTGGCCCAGCAGCACGTCGCGCAGCGAGCCTCCGCCCAGCGCGGTGACGCAGGCGATGATGCAGACGCCCATCCAGTCCATGTCGCGCCGGCCGGCCGATAGCGCCGCCGTCATCGCTTCGGCCACGATGGCGACCAGGTACAGGGTGTGCAGCAGGGCAGGAGAAAGGTCGTAGAACATGAAACAGGTGGGCGATGGACGAAGCCGCGGCGCGGCAGGCCCCATTGTATTGACAGCCCACGGCCCGGGCGATTGCTCCCCGCCGGATCCTCCCTTACCCTGGAAGCGCGTTGATATCGGTCAAGCCCCTGTCCATGCCCCGGCGGGACAATGGGGATGTGCCCGCAAGGGCGATTTCGGCCACCGGCGGGCTAGCGGGAGCCACCGGCGGGCCCCATATCGGGAGAAACGTATGTCGCAACAACCTGGCCCCATCCTACTGGCCACGGACCTCAGCGCGCGGGGCGATCGCGCCCTCGATCGCGCGCTGCAACTGGCCAAGGAACTCGATACCAAGCTGGTCGTGCTGCACGTGATGGAAAGTCACGGCGTGTCGCCGCGCCTGACCACGCCGGTCTGGCGCCGCCTGGCCGCCGACCACAAGGCGGTGGCCGAACGCGAGCTGGCCGAGGACCTCGCCAACGCCGGCGTCGCCACCGAAGTCGTGGTGGTCTCGGGTGATCCGCTGGCGCGCATCATGGAAACCGCCGACAGCTTCGGCTGCTCGCTGATCATCGCCGGCATCGCCCGCGACGAGACCCTCGGCCGTCTGCTGCTGGGCACCACGGTAGAGAAGCTGGCGCGCCAGGCGCGCCAGCCGGTGCTGGTGGTCAAGAACCGGCCGCGCAAGCCGTACCGCGACGTGCTGGTGGCTACCGACTTCTCGGCCGGCTCGCGCCGGGCGCTGCGCGCCGCACTGCAACTGGTGCCCAACGCCGACCTGACGCTGTTCCATGCCTACGATGTGCCGTTCCAGGGCAAGAACGTGCCGGACGATGCGGTGACCCGCAGCTTTTATCACGCGGCCGAGCAGAGCTCGCGCGAATTCATCGCCGAAACGCCGGAACTGGCCAACGTGGCGCCGCCCAAGGTGGTGCTGGAATGCGGCCAGCCGGAGACGGTGCTGTCGGAATACTCGTTCAACCACCGTTCCGACCTGGTCGTCACGGGCACCCATGGCCGCACCGGCCTGCTGCGCACGGCCATCGGCAGCGTTGCCGAGCGCCTGCTGGAAGCCCTGCCGAGCGACGTGCTGATCGTGCGCCTGACCGAAGAGGCGTAACCCCCGCCCTGGCGCCGGGCCCAGGCGGGCCCGGCGTCAGGCGTCGCCGTCCTGCATCATGGCCTCGATGCGGCCGCGCAGCAGATACAGCAGCAACAGCCCCGGCAGCGCGATGACCACCGTCACCAGGAAGAACCCGGGCCAGCCCAGGTGCTCCACCAGTGGCGGCGTCAATGGCCCGGCCAGATAGGTCCGGCCCACGGCCGACAAGGCCGACAGCAGCGCGAACTGCGTGGCCGAGAAACGCTGACGGCACAGGGCCATCAGGAGCCCGACGAACGCCGCCGTGCCCAGGCCGCCGCACAGGTTTTCCAGCCCGACCGCCGCGCCCATCAGCCAGATGCTCTTGGGGCTGACCGCGATCAGCCAGTAGCCCAGGTTGGACACCGCCTGCAGCAGGCCGAACACCATCAGCGAGCGGTACAGCGTCCAGCGCGACATGATGAGTCCGCCGGCCAGCGCGCCGACCACGGTCGCGGCCATGCCCATGACCTTGTTGACCGCGCCGACCTCGGTGGGCGTGTAGCCGGCGCCGCGGATCAGGAAAGTGGTCGAGAGCGCGCCGGCAAAGGCGTCGCCCAGCTTGTACAGCACGATCAGCAGCAGCACCGCCAGGGCGCCGCGCCGGGTGAAGAATTCCTGCAAGGGCGCCGACACGGCCTCGCCCAGGCTGCGCGGCGGCTTGGCCACGTGCTCCGGCTCGGGCGCCCACAGCGTCGCCAGCGCGCACAGCAGCATCAGGCCGCCCATCACCACATAGGTATTGCCCCAGCCGATCCACTGGTCGGCCAGGATCAGCGCCAGACCGCCCGAGACGATCATCGCCACCCGGTAGCCCATGACCTTGATGGCGGCGCCGGCGCCGCGCTCTTCCTTGCGCAGCACGTCGGTGCAATAGGCGTCGAAGGCGATGTCCTGGGTGGCCGACAGGAACGCCACCAGCACCGCCAGCAGGGCCAGCGTCTGCAGCGCCGAAGACGGCGACAGCGTGCCCATGACCATGATCGCCAGCGCCAGCAGCACCTGTGTCACCAGCATCCAGCCGCGGCGCCGGCCCAGCAGCGGCGGCGCATAGCGGTCCACCAGCGGCGCCCACAGGAACTTGAGCGTGTAGGCGGTGCCCACCAGGGTCAGGAAACCGATCTGCTGCAAGGGCACGCCGGCCACCGTGGCCCAGGCCTGCAGGGTGCCGCTGGTCAGGGCCAGCGGCAATCCGCTGGCGAACCCCAGGACCAGCAGGGGCGCGACGCGGGGACTGGTGTAGACGTTGGATACAGCGGTAATGACGGTCTCCTGAAACGGCCCGGCCGGGCGCACGGGCGGGCACGGCGGGCTTGCGGCATTTTAGGCGCTGGCGCCCGGGCCGTCAGCCTGCGTTTCAGAATGTCAGGGCGAAGCGAAGCGGTACACCGCCAGCGTGCTGCGCCAGCTCGGAAAGGCCTTGATCTCGCGCCCCTCGTTGAAGGTGGCGCGCTCCAGGATGCGCAGGCCGAGTTCGCCGGCCAACTGCTCGAAATCGCGCAGCGTGCACAGGTGGATGTTGGGCGTGTTGTACCACTGGTACGGCATCTGGCCCGTCACCGGCATGCGCCCGCGCAGGATGGCCCAGCCGTGCGGCCAGTAGCCGAAGTTGGGAAACGACACCACGCCGTAGCGCGCCACCCGCGCCATTTCGCGCAGGATGTGCTCGGTGCGATGCATCGACTGCAGCGTCTGCGACAGCACCACGGTATCGAATTGCTTGTCGTCGAACAGCGCCAGGCCGTCTTCCAGGTTCTGCTGGATCACCTCGACACCGCGCCGCACGCAGGCGATGACGCAGGTGTCGTCCAGTTCGACGCCGGCGCCGCGCACCTGGCGATGGTCGCGCAGGTGCGCCAGCAGCGCGCCGTCGCCGCAGCCCAGGTCCAGCACCCGGCTGCCGGGTTCGATCCAACTGGCGATGCGCGCCAGGTCGGGACGCAGCGCAACGAGGGCCGGACGGGGAGTCACAGGAGTCATGCGGAGCGTCCTTCGGTCTGGGTGGCGCCGGTCAACGCCAGCTCGCGGGCGATGCGCTCGTAATAGCCGCGCACCACGGCATGGTAGCGCGCGTCGTCCAGCAGGAAGGCGTCGTGTCCGTGCGGCGCGTCGATCTCGGCATAGGTGACCGGGCTGCCGTTCTTGAGCAGGGCGCGCACGATCTCGCGCGAGCGCTCCGGCGGGAAACGCCAGTCGGTGCTGAACGACACCAGCAGGAAGTCGGCCTTGGCCGGCGCCAGCGCGCGCGCCAGGTCGCCGCCGGTCTTGCGCGCCGGATCGAAATAATCCAGCGCGCGGGTGATCAGCAGGTAGGTGTTGGCGTCGAAATAGCGGGTGAACTTCTCGCCCTGGTAACGCAGATACGACTCGACCTCGAACTCGACGTCGTAGCCGTAGCGGTAGGCGCCGTTGGCGGCGGGTTCGCGCTGGGCGCGGCCGAATTTCTCGGCCATGTCGTCGTCGGACAGGTAGGTGATGTGGCCGATCATGCGCGCCACCGACAGGCCGCGGCGCGGCACGGTTTCCTGCGCGTAATAGTCGCCGCCATGGAAATCCGGATCCGTGATGATGGCGCGCCGCGCCACTTCGTTAAAGCCGATGTTCTGCGCCGACAGGCGCGGCGTGCTGGCGATGACCACGCAATGGGCCACGCGCTCGGGCAGCGTGATGGCCCAGCTCAGGGCCTGCATGCCGCCCAGCGACCCGCCCATCACGGCGGCGAAGCGTTCGATGCCGAAGTGGTCCGCGACCCGCGCCTGCGCCTGCACCCAGTCCTCCACCGTCAGCACCGGAAAGGCGGCGCCCCAGGGCTTGCCGGTCTCCGGATTAATGCTGGCCGGGCCGGTCGAGCCGAAGCACGAGCCCAGGTTGTTGACGCCGATGACGAAGAACACGTTGGTGTCGACCGGCTTGCCGGGACCCACCATGTTGTCCCACCAGCCGACGTCGCTGGGGCTGTCGGCGGCCTGGCCGGCCACGTGGTGCGAGGCGTTCAGGGCGTGGCAGATCAGCACCGCATTGCTGCGCGCGGCGTTGAGCGTGCCATAGGTCTCGACCGCCAGCTCGTAGCTGGCCAGCGACTGGCCGCTGAGCAACGGCAGCGGCTCGTCGAAACGCAGGAAGACGGGAGCGACCAGTCCGACGGAACCGGGATCAGCGGCATCGGACTGCGTGAGAGTGGCGGCGGGCAGGGTCGCGAGCGCGGCGCTGGCCGAATCACCGGCCAAATGTTGGGCAGGAGTGGTCATACGGACCTCTTTAGCTGGATTTATTGGAAGGCGCCCGCAAGCGGATCAGGCAAATCGGCGCCGAAAATTGGATAGTGCGGCAGGAATTCTAGCACTGCTGGCGGCGGGGACGGCAAGCGCACGGCGCGGCGGCCGTCGGCGCCCCGATCGCATGGAGGCCGGCGCCGGCAAGCCAGCCCCTTGCCTGCCGCCCGGGCCGGCTCCGGAACGCGCTGGCCCTCAGGCCCCCGCCTCCCAGGGCTCATGGCCCAGGTATTCGTAGCGTTCGGTATTGACGCGCGAGATGCGCCATTCGACCGGCTGGCGGTTGTACGAATAAGCCACGCGCCGGATCTCCAGCAGCGCCGCGCCCTCGGCCACGCCCAGCCAGCGCGCATGGGCGCGGTCCGCCAGGCAGGTGCGCAGGCGTTCGTCGGTGGCGATGACGTTGACGCCGAACACATCCTGGTACAGCGCATACAGCGTGCTGGCGCGCTCGCGCAGGTGCGCCTCGGTCATGCCGGGAAAGCGCGATTCCGGCAGGCAGATGTCATCGACCATGACCACGTCGCCGTTCAGCGACAGCATGTTGAGGAACTCGAACACGTAGGCGCCGGCCGGCAGCCCCAGCTTGTCGCGCGCCTCGGCCGAGGCCTTGACGCGACGAAAGCGCAGCAGCTCGGTGGTCGGGTACGACTTGTGGCCGTCCTGGCGCAGGATGCGGAAGAACTTGAAGAAGTGGTGGTTGCGGGTGTGCACCGCCACATAGGTGCCGCGGCCCTGATGGCGCACCAGGATGTTCTCGGCGGCCAGTTCGTCGATCGCCTTGCGCAGCGTGCCGATCGACACGCCGAAACGCTCGGCCAGGTTCTTTTCCGGCGGAATCGCCTCGCCCTGCTTCCATTCGCCTTGGGCCAGCGCGGCAAGCACGGCCTGCTTGACCTGCTCGTACAAGGGACTGCCCAAAGGCACAGTCGATGACAGGCTGGTGTTCATGGGTGCATCGCAATAAATCCGGGCCTCCAGTGTAGCGGCGCGAGCGGGCCTCGCTCAAGTCATACAATTCATATATATGATTTAGTTGACATGCAAAAAAGCCCGCCCTAAGATTTGCCGGACGTTGTGATCCGAAGCGCCCGCGGCACTCCGCCGCGGCGCTCACCCAGGAGAGGAAGACGATGATTCACGCCGTATTGCACGATGCCAAGGACACGGTGGCGGTCGCCGTGGTGGAAGGACTGACCGCCGGAACGGAGCTCAATGCCTGGATCATGGACGAGGACAAGATCATCCATGTGCGGGCCTCGCAGGACATCCCCATCGGCCACAAGGTCGCGATGAAGGACATGGCCGTGGGCGACACGGTCTACAAGTACGGCGTGGACATCGGCCGCGTGGTCGCGCCGATCCAGGCCGGCCAGCACGCCCACGTGCACAACATCAAGACCAAGCGCTGGTAAGCCGATCCTTCGCCCACACAGGAAACCATCATGTCCGTCATCAATGCTCAGACCACCTTCCAGGGCTACCGCCGCGACAACGGCCGGGTCGGCGTGCGCAACCACGTCATCGTGCTGCCCGTGGACGACATCTCCAACGCCGCGGCCGAGGCCGTCGCCAACAACATCAAGGGCACGCTGGCCCTGCCCCACCCCTACGGCCGCCTGCAATTCGGCGAAGACCTGGAACTGCACTTCCGCACCCTCATCGGCACCGGCTGCAACCCCAACGTCGCGGCGGTGGTGGTGATCGGCATCGAGGAAGGCTGGACCAAGCGCGTGGTCGATGGCATTGCCGCCACCGGCAAGCCGGTCATGGGCTTCAGCATCGAACTGCACGGCGACCACGACACCATCATGCGCGCCTCGCGCTGCGCCAAGGAATTCGTGCACTACGCCACCGCCCTGACCCGCAGCACGTGTCCGATTTCGGACCTGTGGGTCTCGACCAAGTGCGGCGAGTCCGACACCACCTCGGGCTGTGGCGCCAACCCCACCGTGGGCAACGCCTTCGACAAACTCTACGCGCTGGGCTCGACGCTGGTGTTCGGCGAAACCTCGGAGCTGACCGGCGGCGAGCACATCGTGGCCGAGCGCTGCGCCAACGACGCCGTGCGCGAACGCTTCATGTTCATGTTCGACCGCTACCAGGCCATGATCGACCGCTGGAAGACCAGCGACCTGTCCGAATCGCAGCCGACCAAGGGCAACATCGCCGGCGGCCTGACCACCATCGAGGAAAAGGCGCTGGGCAACATCCAGAAGATCGGCAAGCAGTGCCGGGTCGACGGCGTGATCGACAAGGCCGAGATTCCCGACGGCCCGGGCCTGTGGTTCATGGACTCGTCCTCGGCCGCGGCAGAGATGGTGACGCTGTGCGCGGCCTCGGGCTACGCCGTGCACTTCTTCCCCACCGGCCAGGGCAACGTCATCGGCAACCCGATCCTGCCGGTCATCAAGATCTGCGCCAATCCGCGCACGGTGCGGACCATGTCGGAACACATCGACGTCGACACCAGCGGCCTGCTGCAGCGCGAGATCGACCTGAACCAGGCCGGCGACAAGCTGCTCGAATGCATGCTGGCCACCGCCAACGGCCGCTGGACCGCGGCCGAGGCCCTGGGACACCGCGAGTTCGTCCTGACCCGCATCTTCGAAAGCGCCTGACGGCGCCGGCGCGGCGCGCTCCGCTATGCGCGCCTGCCGCAGCGGTTTCATCGCGGCGCGCGCCGACCGTGCGCGCCGCGGCAGCACACGGCGCCCGCGCCGTGCCGCAGTTCCCTCGCAGCACACGCACAAAAGCATGCAGACCCGGGCGCAAGCCGCCACGGCAGCACAGGCGTAAGCATTCCTACCCGGGCGCCACCCCCAAGGAGGAAGACAGATGAATCGCGAGCAACACCCCCCGATCGACGACGCGCAGCGCCGCCGCGCGCTGGCCGCCCTGGGCGCGGCCGGCCTCTGTGCGCTGGCCCCTTGGCGCCAGGCCCTGGCGCAGAAAGGCGCCTGGCCGGAACGGCCCATCAATTACGTCGTGCCGTTTCCCCCGGGAGGCCTGACCGACGTGGCAGCGCGCCAGGTCGGCAAGGCGCTGAACGATGCCGAACGCTGGAACATCGTGGTCGAGAACCGCCCGGGCGGCAGCGCCAACATTGGCGCTGCCCACGTCTCGCACGCCGCGCCCGACGGCTACACCTGGCTGGCCATCACCCTGTCGCACGCCGCCAACGCCACGCTGTTCGCCGGCAAGGCCGGCTACGACCTGACCCGCGACCTGGCGCCGGTGGCCGGCCTGGCTTCGTCGCCCATCATGGTGGTGGTCAACGCCAAGAGCCCGATCAAAACCATGGACGACCTGGCCCGCGCGGCTGCCGCCAAGCCGCTGGCCGCCGGCTCCAGCGGCAATGGCACGCCGCCGCACCTGACGCTGGCGCTGTACCAGAAGCTGACCGGCGCGCCGCTGATGCACGTGCCCTACAAGGGCGGCGCGCCGTCGCTGACCGACCTCATCGGCGGCCACCTGGACGTGGTGTTTTCCAATTACCCCGAATCGCTCGCGCATGTGAAGAACGGCTCGCTGCGCGCCCTGGCCATCACCACCCGCGCGCGCAGCGCCGACCTGCCCGACGTGCCCACGGTGGCGCAGGCCGGACTGCCGGACTTGATCGTGGAGAACTTCACCGGCGTGATGGCACCGGCCAGCACGCCGCCGGAGCTGGTGCAGCGCATCGGCGAAGCCATCGTCAAGCAGGTGTCGCAGCCCGCGATGCAGCAGGCGCTGCTGCAGTTGGGATTCGTGCCGCAGCCGCGCGGACCGGCCGAGTTCGGCAGCTACCTGCGGTCGGAGGTCGACCGCTGGGCCAGGATCATCCGCGACGCCAACATCCAGATCGCCTGACGCCGGAGCCGCCATGCACGTGCTTATCTCGGAATTCATGGACGCGCCCGCGGTCGACGCGCTGCGCCAGCGCTTCGACGTGCGCTACGCCCCCGACCTGGTGGACCAGCGCGACGCCCTGCTGCGCGCCGCCGGCCAGGCCGACGCCCTCATCGTGCGCAACCGCAGCCAGGTGGACGCGGCCTTGTTGGCGGCCGCGCCGCGGCTGCGGGCGGTCGGCCGGCTGGGCGTGGGGCTGGACAACATCGACCTGCCCGGCTGCGCGGCGCGCGGCATCCAGGTGGTGCCGGCCACCGGCGCCAACGCGCGCGCGGTGGCCGAGTACGTCATCGGCACGTTGCTGGCGCTGCTGCGCGGCGCCTACGGCGCCAGCGCCGCCGTGGCCGACGGCCAATGGCCCCGGGCCGCCCTATCGCAGGGGCTGGAGGCGCACGGGCGCACCCTGGGCGTGGTGGGTTTCGGCGGCATCGGCCAGTTGACCGCGCGGCTGGCGGCCGGCCTGGGCATGCGCATCGTCGCCTGCGACGCCGCCCTGCCGGCGACCCATCCCGCCTGGGCCGAAACCTGCGCCACGCGGCTGGAACTGGACGACCTGCTGGCGCAGGCCGACGCCGTCACCCTGCACGTGCCCCTGACCGCCGGCACCCGCCATCTGCTGGACGCGGCCCGCATCGCTCGAATGCGGCCGGGCGCGGTGCTGATCAACACGTCGCGCGGCGGCATCGTCGACGAGGCCGCGCTGGCGGCGGCCTTGCGCGGCGGCCGCCTGGGCGGCGCGGCCCTGGACGTGTTCGAACAGGAGCCGCTGCCGGCCGGCGGCCCGCTGGCCGGGGCGCCCAACCTGATCCTGACCCCGCATATTGCCGGCTTGACGCAGGAAGCCAACACCCGCGTTTCCGACATGGTGGCCGCCGGTGTGACAATAGCGCTTACCGGCGGCGCCCAATGAAACGCGGCGCGCCTCGCTGACAGGAAGGATATGGCTCACATCTATCTGGACGAACTTCAACACCTGGCCGCGGCCAGCCTGGCCGCCGCGGGCGCCAACCCGGCCATGGCCGACAGCACCGCCCGCGCGCTGGTCTTCGCCGAAAGCCAGGGGCTCAGTTCCCACGGCCTGTCGCGCGTGCCGTTCTACGCCGGCCACCTGCGCACCGGCCGCGCCATCGGCAACGCCGTGCCGCGCATCGTGCACGAGCGCGGCGGCGCGGCGCTGATCGACGCCGGCTCGGGCCTGGCGTTCCCGGCATGCGCGCTGGCGGTGGCCGAAGCCGGCCGCCGCGCGCGCGAACACGGCGTGGCCTTCATCGGCGTGGCCAACAGCCACCATTTCGGCGAGGCCGGCTACCATCTGGAAGCGCTGGCCGATGCCGGCCTGGTGGCGCTGGCGCTGAGCAACTCGCCCGCCGCCATGCCGGCCTGGGGCGGAAAGCGTCCGCTATTTGGCACCAACCCCATCGCCGCCGTCTTTCCGCGTCGCGGCGGCGGCCGCATCGTCATCGACCTGTCCTTGTCGCAGGTGGCGCGCGGCAAGCTCATGATCGCGGCGCGCGACAACCAGCCGATCCCGCTGGGCTGGGCGCTGGACGCCGACGGCCAGCCCACCACCGATCCCAAGGCCGGCCTGGCCGGCAGCATGCTGCCCGCCGGCGGCGTGAAGGGCGCGATGCTGGCGCTGATCATCGAGCTGCTGGCCTGCGCCCTGACCGGCTCGCACTTCGGTTTCGAGACCGAGTCGTTCTTCGTCGACGCGGGCGGCCCCGCGCGGCTTGGGCAGGCCTTCATGGCCATCGACCCGGGCGCGCTGGCGGGCAACGAGGCCTACCTCGAACGCGTCGAGACGCTGGTGGCAGCCATGCTGGAAGACGACGGCGTGCGCCTGCCCGGCGACCGCCGCCGCAAGCTGCGCGACGAGGCGCTCAAGCACGGCGTGGAAGTCCCAGAAGCGCTGATGGCACAGTTGCGCGCCATGTCGGGCGTGGCCTGAATATTCCCCGGCGGTGGCTTGCCCGGCGGCCGGACGGGCCCCGCCCACTGCCGACCCGACGCACTTCGACCTGCTCGCCCTTCGCTATGACCGATGACGATCTGGCCGGCCTATATGCCGGCGGCGCCACCCACCTGGACGCGGCCACGCTGGCGACAGCGGGCCTCGATCCCTCCAGCCGCGCCTGGCTCGCCGACCACGGCCTGCCGTTGCGGCCCGAGCCCGCCATCCCCCTGCTGGAGTTCGTGCCGCCCCGCATGCACGCCGGCGGCAACGCCGCCGTCCTCGTGATCGCGCGCGAACCGTGGGCCGACGCGCTGTGGATAGGAATCGCGGCGGATGGCCGCGTGGTGACGGCAGGCGCGGACGGGCCACCGATCCTCATCAACAGCCGCATCACGCATTTCCTGCATTTCCTGGCCGCGTTCCAACGCTTCCAACGCGCGGCCAGCCGTGACGATGCGGGGCCCCGCGTGTACACCCAGGCCGAGATGCAGGCCCGACTCGACGCGTTGCGCCAGGGCCAGGGCCGGCGCGCGAGCCCGCCCGCCTCACGAGCACCCGCCACGCCGGCCCTTGACCGCCCTGCCGCGCTGCGCCGGCTCGAGCAGGCCTGGCGCGACTGTGATGCCGCCGCCCTGGCCCGCGGCGGTTGGTGGCTCCGTATCCGGGAACAACTGCGCGACGGCCTGCTGTAGCCTGCCGCACCCCGCCGCCGGTCGAACTCCCGGGGCAAATGGCCCTACCTCTACGGAGTCAACCGCTCAAGGCCAGGTGACCGTGAAAATCTTGTTCACCGCATGCCCGGCCGCATCGGTCACGGTCACTTTTATCGCCGACGACATGCCCGGCGCAGCGCCGGGTCGGACCCGCAGGTTCCGCGGAGCGCGGCTGTCCGTTCCGGCTTTCGTGAATTCCAGCAGGTCGGCAACGCCCAATGCTGCCGTCATGGCGACATCGCCGACCCCGCCAGATACCGTCACGAAAGAATCGAGCGTCACGTCGGGCTCTCCCACGGCAGGTCCAGCCAGGGCGTCCGAGGTGAGTTGCACGGCCAGCGCCGGCGCGATCTCCAGGTTGAAGAAGGCCGAGGTCGGCACCGCCTCCACCAAGGGGTCCGAGATCGCGACGGCAAAGGTATTGGAGGGCGACACTTCGAGCGCCGTACCGGTTATCTCGCCGGTCGTGGAATCCATCGTCAAGCCGGCCGGCAAGCCGCCATGGAGCATGCGGTACTCAAGCTTCCGTCCGCCCGCGCCCCCTCCCTGCACAGGGCTGTAGCTGACGGCGTCGCCAATCATGTAAGCCTTGACAGGCACCCGCACGTTCGCGGTGGGCCGCTCGAACGCCAGCAGGCCGAAGCGCTCCTGCACCGTGTGCGCCGGCGAGGCGGTATCGCTGATAGTGACGGTGTAGCGCGCAATGTTGGTGTCCAACTGCTCGACCGTCGGGGTGCCCGAAATGACGCCGGTCGCCCGATCCATCGTCAAGCCATCCGGCAGGGGCGGCGCCACGTCGTACGATAGCGGCCCGACGCCGCCCGACGCCGTCACTGGCGCATAGGCCGTCAGCGGTTCGTTCAAGGCCTGCGTGGTGTACGGCTGGTTGAGCGCGGCCGCCAGGTTGCCATGCACCGCGAGCGTGAAGGTGGCGGTGACGGTCTGCAAGGGATCGGCGCTGTCGGTCACCGTGACCGTGTATTCCGTGGCAGGCGACACCGCGATCGGCGTTCCGGGGACATTCTTGATCTTGCCGTTCCGCTCTTCCATTTGCAGCCCGTCCGGCAAAGGGGGCTGCACGCTGAAGTGGAGCAGGCCCAGGCCGCCCACGGCATTGACCGGGGCCTCGTCGACGATTGCGGCGTCGACCATGATGGAAACGGCCGGCTTCACCGTGGCCGCCGTCAGCGCCGGTACGACCAGCAGGGAAAAGGTGCCCGTCGCCGAATGCTCCGGCATGGCGCTGTCCGTCACGGTGTAGGTATATGTGGCGAGCAAAGACGGCGTGGTCGTGACCCCGGTGATCGCGCCGGTTCCCGCGTTCAGGGCCAGGCCCGCCGGCAGTGCCGGCGTCACGCTGTAGCGATACGGAGGCACGCCGCCCCAGGTGAGGGCCGGCGTATAGGAAACCGTGTCATGTACCCGATGTACTTCGCCGGCGTTGGGTACATTGGTCTGGAGGATCGGAAAAACCCGGAGCGAGAAGGCCGAGCTGGCCCTCTGCCCAACGCTGTCGCTGACAGTGACGGTGTAGACGGTCTCGGCAGACTCGCCCACGGCGGAACCCGAGATGCCGCCGTCGCTTGCATCCAGGGCCAAGCCTGCCGGCAAGGCAGGTGAAATCTCGAAATGGCGCGCGCCGACACCCCCGGAGGCCTCGACGGGAGCCGCGACCGTCACGGGGTCCCCCGCCGTCACGGAGATCGCATCGACCCGGCTCGTCACCGAGATCGTCTCACCAACCTCCATCATGAAAGAGGCCGTGACCGTATGCGCCGGCGAATCGCTATCGGTGACCGTGACCGCGTACGTAGTCAGAGGCGCTACCGCGACGGCGGACCCCGTCAGCATGCCAGTCGCCTCGTCCAGCGCCAGCCCTGCCGGCAATGCGGGGGAAACGGAATAATGAAGCGCTCCCACGCCGCCCGCGGCGGTCACCGGCTGATAGCTGAGCTCGCGGCCGACGACGGCGTCCGTCGTCCCCGAGGGAGTGGCGACCGCTGTCAGCAAGCCCCTGATCTCCAGCGTGAAATTGGCGCTGACCTCATGCGAGGGCGAGGCCCCGTCAGTGACCGTCACGGTGTACTCGGTCCGGGGCGATGCCATCGCGGCGGATCCCGTGATGGCGCCGGTCGACGCATCCATTGTCAATCCGGCCGGCAGCGCCGGGGCGACCGCATACCCGAGCGTACCGATTCCCCCCACGGCCGACACCGGCGTGTCATTGAGCGGATCACCCGCCTGCGCCACCCAGGTGGCACGATTGACGGTGGAGAGCAAGGCTGCCCCGATCGCCAGGCTGAACCGGGCCGTGGCGGCCCCCGGCGGCGTGCCGCTGTCGGTCACTGTCACCGTATAGTCGGTCAGTGGCGACGGGACGAGGGCGCTACCCGTCACGGCGCCGGTTTCCACGGAAAATTCCAACCCCGCGGGCAAGGCGGGAGTGACGGCGTAGTGCAACTTGCCAATACCTCCGCCGCCGCTCACCGGAACCACATCGGCGCCGACCGCTACGCCGACCAGCCAGCTTCGCGACGTGAAATTGGCGCTGGCCGACAGCGGCCCGGCCACCGTCACCTGATAGCTGCCGGCGCCTGCCTCGAACCCGGGCAGGTCGGCCGCCTGCGTGGCGGAGATGGTGGCGGAGCCCGCCGCCACCGCGGTGACCGTGCCATCGGCGGCAACGCGCGCGATGGCGTCGTCGCTCGAACGATAGGTGATGGCGCCTTTGCTGGCCGGCTGGTCGCTGAGTGCCGGGTTGCCGACGGCATCCCCGACCGTCAGCGTGACGGACGCCTGCGCGAAGCCCAGCCGCGGCGTGACGGAGACCTTTTGCACGACCACGCTGATCACGCTCAACCGCGACTGCGCGACGGCGAGGTCGACCCAGGCCAGGGCGAGGACCAGGCAGGCCCCCGTCAGGGTGTAGAGCGCCAGGTAGAACGGCGTCTTGAGAAATTGGACGATCTTCTTGCGGTTTGTCATTTCCGGCCCACCGTGATCTTGACGTTGTAGGCGGACGTGGTGGCGTCGGTGACGCGCACCAGGTATTCATCCGTTGCCGTGGGAACCGGCAGCCTGGGCAGGTCCACCACGAGCTGCTCGGGCGCCACCGAAAACTGCGGCGAAATGCCGATGTCGGCGCCGTTCTTCTGCACCGACGCCAGGACCAGCGCGCCGCTGCCGACGGCGATGGTGAGTCGTTGGCCATCGGCGCTGACCTCGGCGCCGGGCGGCAAGCCGGCCTTTTCGACGAAGACTTCCCGCACCCCGGTACGGTCGACCTTGGCCAGGAAGGTCTGTGGAATGCGGTCCGGACGCGTGATGGCCTTGTCGAGCAAGCGGGCGCCGGTGTATTGCTGCATCGACTCGCGCAGCGCCAGCGAGGTATCGTCGGCCGTATGGCGTGACGGCGAAATCAGTTTCATCAGGTCGACGTAAACCATGACCGTCTTGCTGTTGAGCGCGCCATCGCGGCCGCGCGACATGCCGAACGACAGGCGCGCCTTGTCGCCCGACAAGCTGGCGATCAGATCGCGCGACACGCCGGTGGATACGCGCATGTCGAACAGGTAGTCCTTGTAGAGCGCGAACTTCACGCCGCCGGAGAGATAGGGACGATGGCGGCTCTCGACCGAGCCGTCGCCCATCGGGTAGCGTTCGTGTTCCAGGCCGAGCGACGAGCTGAGCACCAGCGAGGAGGACGGCGCGTATTGCAGGTCCACGCTGGCGCCGTACAGCCGGCCGGTGGAGATGCGGCGCGGGTCGTAGAGCACGCGGGTGTAGTTGGCGTAGTCCTCGAGCACCGTGCGGCTCGACAGGTCGTTCCGGCTGTGCGCCCGCGCGCCCCAAGCGGACGCGCCCAACGCATGCAGGCCAAGGCCAGACTCGGGCGTGAACAGGCGGCGCGCCGACAGCACGCCCGCCAGTTGCGTGACCGGCACGCGCGCGCTGCCGGAATCGAAATCGAACGACGGCCGGCCTTTCATCAGCGACACCGCGGCGTCGAATTCGTATTGCTTGCTGGCGTCGACGAAAATGCCGCGGCCAATCAGTTCGCGCTGGTATTCACCGAGCTGCATGCTCGCGCCGAGGGCGAAACGATCGGTGATGAGCCGGGCGTATTCGATGCGGCCGATCGGCGCGTTGTCCATGGCGCCGCCGCCGACCCGGAACCGCGAATCGGGCGTGGACAGCGCGAAGGAATCCCGCCCCAGCGACACGGTGCCGTCGCCCACGGGCACGGTCAGGTTTGGATTCGACGCGCCCATGCGCGTGCCGGTCGCCGCGGCCATCATGGGATTGCCCCGGGCATCGCGCCGCGCCTGCTCGGCCCGCGCGGATTCCTGCAGGAACGACGCGAAGGCCCGTTCGAGTTCGCGCTTGTCGCCGGCTTGCGGCGCCGGCAGGTCGGGCAACCCGCCCGCCGCGGCAGGCGTGGTCAAGGCGAAGGCCGCGGCCAACGCCAAGAGGACCCGCACGTAGTGGCGGGACCGAAGCCCGTCACAGTCGACGGAGATCTTGCGAGGAGACGATTCCGTATTGGGATGGGGCGCCCGAGGGGCGATGGGCTTCCGCAAGGAAACGGACTGAGGCATCTTGATATTTCCAACATCGGCCGTGGCGATGTCGCCGGAACCTGAATCACGAGGAATGCGTTGATTCTAGGTATCTGGAAGGGGCGAAATGACCGCGCGGCCGACACACAAAATTAATTGAGTGAATCGACCATCACGGTCAATTGGACTAGCAAAATATCCGAATGCCTGCGGCGAAAGAAGCGCGCGCCCTCTAGAATCGGACGGCCAGAATGCGCAATCGTCAAAGGGCGAAAATCAGCGCCGGAAAATGACACCAGGGGTCACATTCCGGCGGCGCGGCTGAACCAGAGCATCAGCGGCGCCAACAGCAGGAACACCACGGTGGACACCAGCACCGCGCCGGCGGCGGTGTCGCCCATGTCCGTGTAGCGCTTGGCGTACATGTAGCTGACCACCGCGCACGGCATGGCCATCTGCAGCGTCAGCGCGCCGGCCAGCACCGGCTCCAGATCGAGGATCCACACGATCGCCAGGCCCGCGCCCAACCCGGTCACCAGCCGCATCGCCGCCACCTTGGCGCCGTCGCGCACGCCGTTGGCGGGGATCAGCGCCAGCGCGTGGCCCAGGCTCAGCAGCATCAGCGGCACCGTCACCGCGCCCAGCATGCGGGCGGTCTCGATCAGCCAGGCCGGCACCGGGATGTGCAGCGTGCGCATGGCGACAGCCACCACCGAGGCCAGCAGGATCGGACTTTTCCAACTGCCCTTGGTGTTGACGCCAGGCAGCAGCCGCACCGCGATGGTGTGCATGACGAAGGAATTGACGGCGAAGAACGCCACCGCCACCGACAGGCCGGCATCGCCGAACGCCAGTTGCGAGATCGGCAGGCCCAGGTTGCCTGCATTGGGCAGGAACGCCGTCGGCAACAGGGTGCGCACCGGCAGGCGGCCCAGCTTGAGGAGCAGGGCGCAAACCAGCGCGCACAGCAGCAGCGCCAGCAGCGTGGCGGCCGCCACGTCGGCCAGCGCGCGGTCGTCCAGGTGGGTCGTGACGAAGGTGTGGAACACCAGCGCCGGCGTGGTGACGGACGTGACCAGCGTGGTGATGAAGGCGCCGCCGAACGGCAGGTCGCGCTTGCCCCAGAAGACGCCGATGCCGACGCACGACAGGAGCGGCAACATCAGCACGATGGCCGACAAATAGAACTGCGCGATGGCCAGCATCCGTTTATTCCGTCAGAGATTCAAAGGGCGATACGCAATGGCATCATCGCTTGTCCACGGCCGATGGCCGGCCGGAACATGGGTTGTCTTTTGCCAGGAACCCGCGTCCCCGCCGCCATGTCCGCCGACCCCATTCTCGTCGCCCCGCTTGCACCGCTCAGCGTCCGGCTGTCGCCGCGCGAATCGGCTTCGCTGCTCTGGAGCGCCGCCGGCAAGACCAGTTGGGAAACCGCCCGCATCCTGGACATCAGCGAAAGCACCGTCAATTTCCATTTGCGCAACGCCTGCCGCAAGCTGCAGGTGCGCGGCCGCCGCGCCGCGGTGGCGGCGGCGATCCGGCGGGGATTGGTGTGAGCCGTCACGGCTTGACCACGACCGACCTCAGGAATTCACGCGCCCGCTCCTGCGGCAGGCTGGCCTCGGTGCCCGCCGCCACCGCCTCGATCAGCATGGTGTCGGTCACCCACACCCGCGCCCGCAGCCAGCCGGGCTTGCCCATGGCCTTGCCCTGCACGTCGATGTCCTGCCCGTAGGGCGGCCACTCGGTGGGCGGCGGCGCCTGCATGTTGACGTACAGCGAACGCATCAGGGCCATGCCCAGCGCCTGCCTGGCCACGGGATCCGCCGCGATCTCCGGCGGCAGGGGCGCCGATCCGATCGCGAACACCGCCTCGCCAACGGTGGCCGTGGCCAGCGTGAATGACAGCGTATGGGTGTCCAGCCGCAACTGGCGGGTCTCGGTCTGCACCCGGTTCGGGAACGCCGCCCGCACCCGGCCGTCCGCCACGTCCACTTCGCGCCAGTTGTAACGGGGCGAGCAGGCGCTGACCAGCAGGGCCAACACAACAATCGGCCCGGCTTTCTTGAACATGAAACGAAACAGCGATGAAATCGTCATTACCGTAAAGACCCCACGGTCTTTTCATTTCGAGGACAGCCCCAAATTGTCGCCGATTTCGATGACCCCAGCGCCCGACGGCACGCCCCTGGCCAATTACGTGTGGTCCGCCGCCCCGAATGTGCCCTCGCCCGTGATCGGCGCGGGCACGCCCGGCATCTACCTGCTGCATGGCCTGAGCGAGCATGCCGGGCGCTATGACCGGCTGGCGCGCTGGCTGGCCGCCCGCGGCTGGACCGTGGGCGCCCATGACCATCGCGGCCATGGCCGCTCCGGCGGCCGGCCCGCCACGCTGGCGCGCCAGGAGGACCTGGTGACCGACGCCGTCGCACGCCTGGCCGACTGGACCGCCGCCCACGGTCGCCCGCCGATCCTCCTGGGCCACAGCCTGGGCGCCCTGGTGGCGGTGCGGATCGCGCTGCAGCGGCTGGCGCCGATCGACGCCCTGGTGCTCAGTTCGCCGCCGTTCGTGGTCAACGTGCCGCTGTGGGTGCGCCGCACCCTGACCTGGATGTCCCTGCACGCGCCCGACCTGCGCGTGCCCCACGGCCTGGCGCCCGCCCGGATTTCGCACGACCGGGCGGTGGTCAAGGCCTACCGGTCCGATCCGCTGGTGCGGCGCAGCATGACCGGCCGGCTGGCCCGCTTCGTCGATGACGGCGGCCGCGATTCCCTGCGGGAAGCCCACCTGCTGGCCTGCCGCACCCTGCTGATGGTGGCCGGCGACGACTCCATCGTGGCGGCCGAGGGCAGCCGCCAGTTCGCCCAGCGCGCGCCCGCCGAATTGCTGACATTGCGCTGGTACGACACCGCCTGGCACGAGATTTTCAACGAAACCGCCCCTATTGCCGACCCGGTCTACGCCGACCTGGACGAGTGGCTGGCGCGCACCGCCGCGCAATTGTCCCTGTCCCCAGTACTGGCTCCCTCGGCAGAGGAGGCCAGCACCCCGTAAAATCCGGCGACAGACCCCATCGAGAAGATTCCGTGACTGATACCGCCGCCCAACGCCTCTCCCGCCTGGAGGCCAACCGCTCGCTCCTGACCCAGACCCTGAGGGGCATCGAGAAAGAAGGCCTGCGCGTCGACGAGCAAGGCATCCTGGCCCGCACGCCGCACCCGGCCGGGCTCGGTTCCGCGCTGACCAACGAACACGTCACCACCGACTATTCGGAATCGCTGCTCGAACTGATCACCGGCACCCACGACAACGTCGACGCCCTGCTGGCCGAGCTGACCGCCACGCATCGTCACGTCTACAGCGTGCTCGACCACGAGCTGATCTGGAACCAGTCGATGCCGGCCACCCTGCCGCCCGAGGCCGACATTCCCATCGCCTGGTATGGCACGTCCAACACCGGCATGCTCAAGCACGTCTACCGCCGCGGCCTGGCCGAGCGCTACGGCAAGACCATGCAATGCATCGCCGGCGTCCACTACAACTTCTCGCTGCCCGAAACGCTGTGGTCCGTGCTGGACACGCAGCCCGGCACCGACCAGGACCGTCGCTCGCGCGGCTACATCGGCCTGATCCGCAATTTCACGCGCTACTCCTGGCTGCTGATGTACCTGTTCGGCGCGGCGCCGGCGCTGGCGCGTGATTTCCTGCGCGATGGCGAACACGGCCTTCAGCGCCTGGGCGACCACACCCTGTACCTGCCCTACGCCACCAGCCTGCGCATGAGCGACCTGGGCTACCAGAACAAGGCGCAGTCGCAGCTCAAGCTCTGCTACAACGATCTCGACACCTTCCTCGGCCGCCTGTACGACGCGGTCACCCAGCCCTGGCCCGACTACCAGAAGCTCGGCACGCATCGCAACGGCGAATGGATCCAGCTCAACACCAATGTGCTGCAGATCGAAAACGAGTACTACTCCAGCATCCGCCCCAAGCGCGCCACCGGCCGCTGCGAGCGCCCCATCACCGCGCTGGCCGAACGCGGCGTGCAGTACGTGGAAGTGCGCTGCCTGGACATCAACCCCGAATCGCCGGTGGGCATCGACGCCGACACCAGCCGCTTCGTGGATGCCTTCCTGCTGTTCTGCGCCGCCTCCGACAGCCCGTTCTTCCCCGCCAACGGCTACTGTCAGCGCAGCGCCGACAACTTCGCCACCGTGGTCAAGGAAGGCCGCAAGCCCGGCCTGCAACTGGACCGCGACGGCAAGGCCATCGGCCTGGCGCAATGGGGCCAGGAACTGCTGGACCAGATCGCGCCGTACGCGGCCCTGTACGACTCGGCCCTGGGCGGCAGCGCCTATGCCGACAGCCTGGCCGCGCAGCGCGCCAAGCTGGGCCAGCCCGACGCCACGCCGTCCGCGCGCCTGCTGGCCGCGCTGACCGACAGCGGCGAATCGTTCCACGACTATTCGCTGCGCCAGAGCCGCGCGCATGCGCAGGCGCTGCGCGCCCAGCCGCTGCCGGCGGACGTGGCGGCCGAATACCGCCAGGCCGCGCTCGACTCCAGCGCCGAACAGCGGCGCATCGAGCAAGCCGACGACGTCGATTTCGACACCTACGTGGCGCGCTATCACGCCGCGCTCAAGGCGCCGCGCAAATAAGGCGTATCGTTAGGGTTTTGGATCAGGAGGCTTTCCCATGCGCCGCATTGCAACATTACTGTTGGCCGTCGCCGCCAGCGCGGCCGGAATCGCCCACGCCGCGCCGCCGCCCATGCAGACCGTGGAGTCGGTCGACCTGAAGCGCTATGCCGGCATGTGGTACGAGATCGCCAACTTCCCGATGTTCTTCCAGCGCAACTGCGTGGGCGACACCACCGCGGAATACACGCTGCATCCGGACGGCACCGTGGGAGTCAACAACCGCTGCCGCACCAAGGACGGCGACATCGACTCGGCCACGGGCACCGCCACGGTGGTCGAAGGCAGCAACAACGCCAAGCTCGAAGTCTCGTTCTTCAAGCCGTTCAAGGGCGACTATTGGGTCATCGGGCTGGACCCGGACTACCGCTGGGCCGTGGTCGGCACGCCCGACCGCAAGTACCTGTGGATCCTGTCGCGCTCGCCGCAACTGCCCAAGGAAGACCTGGATCGCGCCCTGGCCGCCGCCACCGCGCAGGGCTACCAGCTCGACGAATTGCGCTACACGCCGCAGAAGTAGTGCGCGGCCGGCCCGGCGGCGATACGGCCAGGGCCCGGCCACCCGGCCTGAGACAGGCGATACGCGCGGCGTTCAGGCCGCGCCCACCGCTCGCGTGGTCAGCCCGCGTAGTCGCGCGCCAATCGCACCACCGTCACGCCCGGCTTGAGCTGACGCAGCGACGGCATCACCAGCGTGCAGCGGTCATAAGGCGAAACGATCGCCCGGCCGTCGGCCCAGCCGATCACCGATCCCGCCTTTTCCAGCGTCTCCAGGCCCTGCCAGGGCTGCGCGAAGCTCACGTCCATCGACGGCGCCACCACCGCGTCGGTCACTTCCAACACCCGCTGCGCGGCGTCGGGCTGCCGCCAGCCGGCCGGGATGTCGGCGGCATCCACCACATCCGCCGCGACCAGCATGCGCGCCACCATGTCGCGCGCCACGTCGCGGGCCGCCGGATCGCCGTGAAAGCCGCATTCGATCAACAGCGCGCAGGCGTCGCCGCGCGCCGGATCCCCGAACTGCGCGAAGTCGCGCATGCGCACGCCGTCCTTGTGGCCGGCGTCCACGATGACGTGCCGCGGCGCCTTCAGGCGCCGCGCCAGCGCGATATTGCGCGGCAGGACGCCCGTCAACAAGAGCGGCGCGCCCGGCTCGTGCATGGAATGCAGGTCCAGCAGCCAATCGGCGCGCTCGACCCACGGCCGCAATTGCGCCGCTCGCTGGCGGTCGCGGGTCGTGGGGTTGTCCAGGCGCTCGGCGCTCCAGACCCGGTTCATGTCCTCGTCGACGAAACGCGAGGCGTCATGGCGCGCCAGATCGAAACGGTCGAAGGCTGGCAGGTTGCAGAACGCCAGCGTCAGGCGGCCGCGGCGCGGCCGCAGGCCCGCGGCCAGCAGGTCCTTCAGCGCCCAGGCGCCGCACAGCTCGTTGCCGTGCACCAGCGCGGACAGCATCAGCGCGCGGCCGGGCAGGCCCGAGTCGAAGTGCCAGACGCCCGGCGTATCGGTATTGCCCAGCCGCTCGGCGGCGAGATCGGGAACGGGCAGCGTGAAATCCATGATTACTGCGCCTCGATCTTGGCCGCCTTGACCAGCGCCCCGTACTTGCGCGCCTCGGCGGCCTGCGAGGCCACCGGATCCAGATCCGGCTGCGCCAGCACGCCGCCGGCCTCCAGCATCTTGGCGCGGAATTGTTCCGACTTGAGCGTATCGGCCAGGGCCTCGCGCAGCTTGGCGGCCACCGGCTCGGGCAGGCCGGCCGGGCCGTACAGCGAGAACGTGATGCTGAGGTCGACCGCCTCGAACCCCGGGGTCTCGGCCAGCGCCGGAATGTCAGGCGCCACCGCCGAACGCTCGGGCTGCGTCACGCCCAGCGCCACGATCTTGTCGGCGCGCACTTGCGGCAGGCCCGAGGACAGCACCAGCACGCCGAAATCCAGTTGGCCGCTCATCAGGTCGGTCACCAGCGGCGACACGCCCCGGTAAGGAACATGTTCAGCGCGCGTATTGGTTTCCTGGTTGATCATCTCGCCGGCCAGGTGCAGCGTGGTGCCGACGCCGGACGAGCCGTAGTTGAAGCTGCCCGGCGCGGCGGCGCGCAGCTTCTGCAGGTATTCGGCGGCGGTCTTCACGCCGGAATTCTTGCTGGCCGCCAGCATCATGGGCTGCGTGGCGATCACGCCCAGGGCGGTGAAGTCCTTGGCGCCGTCGTACTTGACGGCGCTGTTGATCATGCGGGCGACCACCATTTCATTGGTCGAGCCCAGCAACAGCGTGTAGCCGTCCGGCGTGGCGCGGGCCACGCGCTGCGCGCCGATGGTGCCGCCGGCCCCGCCGGCGTTCTCGACCACCACGCTCTGGCCGATGCGCTTGGCCAGCTCCTCGCCGAACAGACGCGCGGTCAGGTCGACGCTGCCGCCTGCCGGATAGCCGACGATCAACGAGACCGGGTGGTCGGGGTAACCGGCGGCGATGGCCGGCGAGACGATCAACGAAACGGCGGCACAGAGCGCGACCGACGCGCCGCGCAAGGCGTACGGAACGAATTTCATGAATTTCTCCCTGGGGTGCTGAGGTGGACGGCGGCGCCGTCTCGTTCGAGTTTCGGGAGACATTCTGCGCGTGGGCCGGCGGCATGATGTGCCAAGTCGGCACATTTCCGTGCTAATTCAGATTGCCGCCGGCCTGCCCCTGCGAGCAATGACGCGCCGCTTCAGGCCTTGCGATTGGCGGTGGCTTCCCAAGCCGCCTCGGCGAGGTCGGCCAGGCGCGCCCGCGAGCGGTACAGCCGCACCTCGAAGGCGATCTCGTCGCTGCGGCCGCCCAGCGACACCAGGACGCCGCGGCGACAGTCGGCCGCCACCATCGACCAGGGCAGCCAGGCCACGCCCAATCCCTTGAGCGCCGCGCCATGCGCGGCATCGAGCGAATCGATGCGCACGAACGGCGTCAGCGCATAGGGCGTGGATTCGAGCCTGTCGCCCAGGATGCGCTCCATCGACAGGCCGCCGGCGTAGGTAATCAGCGGCGCCGGCTGACCGCCCTCGCTCAGCACATAGCGGGCGCGGCCGCGGCCATCGGCCTGGCTGACCGGCACCAGCTTGTCGGTGCCCAGCGTCATGTAGCGATAGCGCACCGGGTTGAGCTGCATGGACAGGGCCGGATGCTCGTAGCAGCACAGCAGGTCGACCTTGCCCTGCTCCAGACGCATCGCCATGTCTTCCATCTTGCCGGTGGAAATCTCCAGTTGCGTGCCTTCGGTCAGCACCTTGGGCGCGCGATGGCGCAGCCGCGCGATCCAGTCGCCCACCACGGTGCGCGACAGGCTGCGGCCGGTGGCGATGCGCAGCACCGCCTCGCCGCCCGCGCCGGAACTGCGGATGCGATGGCGCACCAGGCCCATCTGCTCGACCACCTGGGTGGCGGTCTTGAGCAGCGCCTCGCCCTCGGCGGTCAGCGTCACCGGCACGCGCTGGCGCTCCACCAGCGGCGCGCCGGCCCAGGCCTCCAGCGCGCGGATCCGGCGCCCGAAGGCCGGATGCGTGACGTGCCGCGCCTCGGCGGCGCGCACGAAACTGCCGCTCTGCGCCAGCGCGATCAGGTCTTCGAGCAGTTTCAGGTCGGCCATGGCGCGCCCGTGTCCGTGAACGCGCTCAGGCTTGCGCCAGGCCCATCATCGCCAGGGTGGCGCGGGTCAGATCGCTGGCCGGGTCCTCCAGCTCGTTCACCAGGTCGAAGTGGTTGCAATGCGGCGTCGGGATGCGCGTGGCCTGCAGGCCGGCGCCGGTCCAGGCGCGCTCGAAGGCTTCGGTCTGGTTCTTGAACCCTTGCGTCTCCAGGCCGCCGACGGCCAGCAACATGGGGCCGGCGCGCTCGGGCAGGTTGAAGATCGGGCTGTGTCGCGCGGCCTGCTCCGGCGTCAACTGCAACCAGGTGTTGGGCAGCACGTCGCACAGCGGTCGCAGGTCGAACAGGCCGCTGAGCGCCAGCGTGCCCTTGACCACGTCATCCGGCACGCCGTAGCGCGCCGGCCAGGCGGGCGCGGCCAGCATCGCCGCCAGATGCCCCCCGGCCGAACTGCCGCCGACGTAGATACGCTCGGGATCGACGCCGTACGTCGCCGCGTTGTGGTACAGCCAGGCCAGCGCCGAGCGCATCTCGCGCACGATTTCCGGCAGCGTCGCTTCGGGCGCCAGGGTGTATTCCGGCACCGCCACCGCCGCGCCGGCCGCGTTGAAGGCCTCTGCCATCACAGGCGCGTCTTCCTTGCGCTGCGCGCGCCAGTAGCCGCCGTGGATGAACACGAACAGCGGCGCCGGGCCGCGGTTCGCCGCCGGCAGGAACAGGTCCAGCCGCTCGTCCTGGCCCATGCCGTAACGCAGGTTCAGCAGGCCGGGGCGGCGCGATTTCACCGCGGCGGCCGACTCGGCGTAGCGGCGCACGCAGGCGTCGAAGTCCGCCACCGACTCGCGGGCGTTGTATTGCACCTCGCGCTCGGCGATGGTGGGGAAAAAGAGATCGATGTCCGCGTCACGCATGAATGGCCTGCCTGTCGTCCTGGGAAATGATGTGTTCGATGAATTGCGCCGTCTTGCGGTAATGCGCCGCCAGCATCGCCACCGAGCCTTCGACGTCGCGCGAGAGCGCGGCATCGAGCAACTGGCGGTGCTCGTCGTCGACATTGCGTTCGGGGCCGTAGGCGGTGGCGCCGGCGCGCGCCGGACGCCGGTAGCGTTCGGTCTGCGCATACAGTTGTGTGGACAGGTCCAGCAGCCAGTGCGAGCGGCAGGCGCCGATCAGCGCGTGGTGGAAGTCCAGGTGGCGCGCCTCGAGCGATTCCTCCAGCTCCTGGCTGGGCGGCACGGCCTCGCCGGCGCGCTGCGCGGCCAGCGTCAGCGCGTGGTAGGCGCCGACCAGCCGCGCCTCCCAGGCGTCATCGGCGTTGGCCAGCGAGCGCCGCAGAGCGTCGCAATCGATCAGGATGCGGGTCTCGCAGGCGTCCCACATTTCCTCGACCGACAGCGGCGCGATGCGAAAACCGCGCGAGGTGGTGGTGATCACCATGCGTTCGCTGCGCAGCCGGTTCAGGGCTTCGCGGATCGGGGAAAAGCTGCTGCCGTAGCGTTGCTTGAGCAATTCCAGGCGCAGCGACTGGCCCGGCGCGAACGCCCCGCTCATGATGTCGCGCCGGAGCAGGCGGTAGACCTGCTCGGACAGCGTGATTTCCTCTACCTCGGCGTTCCCGTCGGCGCCGGGCTCGTCCTGGCGGGAAGCTTTGATTCTTGGCTTCAACGTGCTCTCCAGATGTCAGCGGCCTTGAGGCCGGGGCCGGCGGGCGCTCAGGCGGCCCATTCTACCCGCGGCCCGGTCGCCCCTAGCCGCGCGCCTCGGGCAACGGCTCGAAGTCTCCGTCCAGGTCGGCGGCGCCCGATTCGGCCAGGTCGTCATAGCGCGCCGCCTGCAGCGGCCGCCGGTTCACGCGCAGGTCGAACACGTCGAAGCGGTTGTAGTGGCCGACGATGTCGTGCATCTGGCGCGGCTGGATGCAGCGCGACAGGTCGATGTCGGCGTAGACGATGCCTTCGTCGTCGATCAGCGGCTCGCCGATGACGCGGCCGTCCGGCCCCAATATTCCCGAAAACGCGCTGTTGCGGCGCGCCAGCATCTCGCGCGCTTCCGGATGGCTGGCGCTGATGGCGTCCTGGATCTCGGTGGAAATGGTCGAGCACGACACCACCGTGAACACCTTGCCCTCGAATGAATGCGCCGCCGCCCGCAGGCGGATGGCCTCGGCCATGTCGTAGTCGGGCGGCGCCACCGGCAGCGAGATATAGCTGGCGACGTGCACCATCTCGCCCTGCGCCAGCAGCGAGAAGCGCGCCAGCGTGTTGGTGTTCTCGCCGCAGGCCAGGCCGCCGAGCTTGCCGACGGACGTGTCATACACGCGCAGTGACTCGCCGTCGCCGTGGGCCCAGGTCAGCTTCTCGGCCCAGGTCGGCACCAGCTTGCGGTGGCGGCCCAGGACGCGGCCCTCTTCGTTGATGAAGACCATGGTGTTGTAGATCGTGCCGACGCCATGCCGGCTGCGCTCGTTCACCCCCACCACCACGTTGACGCGGTGCTGGCGCGCGGCCTGGGCGATGCGGCGGATCTCCGGCCCCGGCAGCTCGATGGCGCTCTTGCAGAGCTTTTCGAACCACGGGCTGCCCTGCACCGGGTTCATCACCCAGCTCCAGTAGGGATAGGCCGAGACGAACACTTCGGGAAAGGCCACCAGGCTGGCGCCGTTGCCGGCGGCCTCGGCGATCAGCGCGCAGGTCTTGTCGACGGTGGCGTCGGTGTCCAGGAACACCGGGGCGGCCTGGACGGCGGCGGCCTTGAAAACGGGCAGGTTCAACATGCGTGTGCTCCTATTGCGGTCAGATGCCGAGATAACGTTGCGCCAGGTCGGGCTGCGCGGACAGTTCCGCGGGCGCGCCCGACCAGGCCACGCGGCCCTTGTCGACGATGTAGTGACGGTCCACCAGCGTCGCCATCTCGGGCAGGTTCTTGTCGATCACCAGGATGGTCTGGCCCTCGGCCTTCAGCGCCCGCAGGCAACGCCAGATTTCCTGGCGGATCAGCGGGGCAAGCCCTTCGGTGGCCTCGTCCAGGATCAGCAGCTTGGGATTGGTCATGAGCGCGCGGCCGACCACCAGCATCTGCTGCTCGCCGCCCGACAGCGTGCGCGACGACTGCGCGCGGCGTTCCTTCAGGCGCGGGAACAGCGCGTAGACCCGCGCCAGGTCCCAGCCACCGGGCGCGGCGCGCGAGGTCGCCACCAGGTTCTCTTCCACCGACAGCGAGCCGAACACGCGCCGCCCTTCCGGCACCAGCCCCACGCCCAGCCGCGCCACCGCGCTCGGCGCGGGCCGCGCCAGCGTCTGGCCGCGGAACTGGACCTGTCCGCCGGTGGCCGGCAGCATGCCCATCAGCGTCTTGATGGTGGTGGTCTTGCCCATGCCGTTGCGGCCAATCAACGAGATCACCTCGCCCTCGGCGGCCTCGAAGGCCATGCCGAACAGCACCTTGCTCGATCCGTAGCCGCCGGTCAGGCCCTCAACCTTCAACATGTTCTTCTCCCAGGTAGGCGGCGCGCACTTCCGGATGGCGCCGCACCTCGTCGGGCGCGCCGCTGAACACCACCTTGCCGTAGACCAGCACGCTGATGCGGTCGGCCAGCGCGAACACGGCGTCCATGTCGTGCTCCACCAGCAGGATGCCGTAGTCGCCCTTCATGCCCAGCAGCAGGCGCGTCATGCGCGCGGATTCTTCCGGCCCCATGCCGGCCATGGGCTCGTCCAGCAGCAACAGGCGCGGCGAACGCGCCAGCGCCACCGCCAGTTCGAGCTGGCGCTTCTCGCCGTGCGCCAGGTCGGCGGTGCGCACGTGGCGCCGGTCCGCCAGGCCGACGTGGGTCAGCCATTGCATCGCCTGCGCCTTCAGGCCGGCATCGCGGCGCGGATCCGACCAGGCGCCAAAGGCGCGGCCGCCCTTGAGCATGCTGGACAGGATGACGTTTTCCAGCGCGGTGTATTCCTGGCACAGCTCGGTGATCTGGAACGAGCGGCCCAGTCCCAGGCGGGCCCGCTCGAAGGCGCGCAGCGCCGTCACGTCGCGTCCGTCCAGCTCGATGGTGCCCGAGTCCGGCCGGATCTCGCCGCAGATCTGCGCGATCAGCGTCGACTTGCCGGCGCCGTTCGGGCCGATGATGGCGTGGATCTCGCCGGCGCGCACGTCCAGGTCCACGCCGTTGGTGGCGACGACCGCGTCGAAGGCCTTGCGTAGCTGCGTCAGGCGCAGCAGGGTTTTCGTCTCGTTCATTCCTGGTGTCGGCTTACTATCGGGATGCCACGGATCCGGCTCCGCCGGTCCGTCGGCATGCCCCCTGGAGGGGGAAGCGCGAAGCGCCTCGGGGGTGGGCTCAATCCGCATGGCGCGTCTCCAGCAAGCGACCGAACAGCCCTTTCTGCCCCCACAGCACGACCAGCACCAGCACCGGCCCCATGTACAGCAGCCAATGCTCGGTCAGCGACGACAGCATCTGCTCCAGTCCCAGGAACACCGCCGCGCCCGCGATCGGACCCAGCAGCGTGCCCACGCCGCCGAGGATGACGATGGCCATCAGCTCGCCCGACTTGGTCCAGGCCGCCATGTCCGGCGTCACCAGCCCGGCATAGTTGGCCCACAGCACCCCCGCCAGACCGGTGCCCACCGCCGACAGCACGAAGGCGCTCAGGCGGTACGGCGTGGGCGCCACGCCCAGGTTGATGGCGCGCCGCTCGCTCTGGCGCAGCGCCTGCAGCACCATGCCAAAGCGCGAGTTGGTGACGCGGATGCACAGCAGCGTCCAGAGGGTCAGCAGCGCCAGGCAGACGTAGTAGAACGTCAGCGGGTTCTCCAGGTTCAGGCCGGGCAGCACGTTGCGCTGCGAGATCATCAGCCCGTCGTCGCCGCCGTAGAACTGCAGCGACACCAGGATGAAGTACACCATCTGCCCGAACGCCAGCGTGATCATGATGAACTGCACGCCGCGCGTGCGCAGCGCCAGGTAGCCGAACAGCCAGCCCGCCAGCGCGCACACCGCCAGCGCGATCGGCCACACCACCAGCGCGGCGTTGCTGCCGGCCCAGCCGAACAACGGGCCGGCTTCGGTGGTGTGGAAGGCGATGATGCCCACCGCATAGCCGCCCAGCCCGAAGAACATCGCGTGGCCGAAGCTGACCATCGCGCCGTAGCCGATCACCAGGTCCAGGCTGACCGCGGCCAGGCCGTAGATCAGGAAGCGCGTCACCACGCCGATCAGGAAGGGCGTGTCGGTGGCCGCCGCCGCGCCCGGCAGCGCCAGCAGCAGGATCAGACCAGCCAGCCCCCAGCGCGCGCGATTCGAAAGTGTCTTTGCCATCATCATCCTCGCGCCGGGAACAGCCCGCCCGGCTTGGCGATCAGCACGATCGCCATCAACACATAGATACTGGCCGAGGCCAGGCCCGCCGCCAGCGGATCGGCCGTGGCCGGCGAGAACATCGCGCCCAGCAGTTGCGGCAGGAACGCCCGCCCCATGCTGTCGACCATGCCGACCAGCAGCGCCCCCGCCAGCGCGCCGCGCACCGAGCCCACGCCGCCGATCACGATGACCACGAAGGTGGTAATGAGGATGCGTTCGCCCATGCCGATCTCGACGGCCAGGAGCGGCGCCGCCATCACGCCCGCCAGCCCGCACAGCAGCGCGCCCAGGCCGAACACCAGGGTGTAGAGCTTCTTGATGTCCACGCCCAGCGCATCGACCATTTCACGGTCGTCGGCGCCGGCGCGGATCAGCATGCCGATGCGGGTGCGGTTTACCAGCCACCACAAGCCCACCGCCACCAGCGCGCCGACCGCGATGAACGACAGCCGGATCAGCGGATACTGGAACCCCGGCGCCAGCGTCACCGCGCCTTCCAGGAACGACGGGATGCCCACCAGCGGCGGCCGCCGGCCGAAGATCAGGCTGACCGCCTCGTTCGAGAACAACAGCAGGCCGAAGGTGGCCAGCACCTGGTACAGGTGGTCGCGCTTGTACAGCTTGCGGATCACCAGCACCTCCACCGACAGGCCGTACAGCCCCGCCCCCAGCAGCGCCGCCAGCACGCCCGCCAGGAACGAGCCGGTGGTGCCGATGGCGTAGGCCGCGCAGTACGCGCCCACCATGTAGAACGAGCCGTGGGTCAGGTTCACCACGCCCATGATCCCGAAGATCAGGGTCAGCCCGGCGGCGAGCAGGAACAGCATCGCGCCGAACTGCAGCCCGTTGAGCAACTGTTCGAAGAGCAATGTCATGACGGCATCTTGCAGAATTGGGCGTAGGCGTCCTTGTCATCGGACACCAGCTTGCGCACCAGGCGCGGCGACAGGCCGCCGTCGGCGTCCTTCTCGATGCGCATCAGGTACAGGTCCTGCACCGGATGCTGGTTGGTGTTCATGCTGAACTTGCCGCGCAGCGAGGCGAACTCGGGCTTGCGCAGCGCGGCGCGGAACTCGGCCTGGCGCGACAGGTCGCCGCCGGTGGCCTTCAGGCCGACGCCGATCAGTTGGGCCGTGTCGTAGGCCTGCATGGCGTAATCGGTGGGCACGCGGCCGTAGGCCTCCTTGAACGCCTGCACGAAGGCCTTGGATTGCGGATTGTCGAAGTCCTGCGACCAGATGCCGGTGATGTAGGCGCCCTGCGCCGCGTCGCCGGTGGCCTTGATCATGCGCGCATCCATCGAGAAGCTCGGCATCAGCATCGGCACGGTCTTGTTCAGGCCGGCCGCGGCGTATTGCTTGACGAAGTTGATGCCGGTGCCGCCCGGATGGAACTGGTAGACGGCGTCGGGCGCCAGCGACCGCACCCGCGCCAGTTCGACCGAGAAGTCCGACTGGTCCAGCTTGGTGTAGATCTCGGCCACCACCTCGCCCTTGTAGGTGCGCTTGAAGCCTTCGATGGCATCGCGCCCGGCCTGGTAGTTCGGCGCCAGCAGCGCCACGCGCTTGTAGCCCAGCTCATTGGCGGCCACGCCGCCCGCCGTGTGGAAGGCATCGTTCTGGTACGAGGCCACGAAATAGTTCGGGTCGCACTTCTCGCCGGCGAAGCTCGACGGGCCGGGGTTCAGGCTGACGTAGAACGCGCCCGACTTGACCACGCCCGGCGCCACCGCCGCCAGCACATTCGAAAAGTTCACGCCCGTGAACAGCTTGACGCCCGACTGCAGCATGCGGTCGGCCGCCTGCTTGGCGTTGGCGGGCTTGAGGCCATCGTCCTCGATCACCAGCTGCACCGGCACCCCGCCCAGCTTGCCGCCGCCCTGCTTGATCGCCAGATTGAAGGCGTCGCGCTCGTCCTCGCCGATGTAGCCGGCCGGCGTCGACAGCGTGGCGATGAAGCCGATCTTGACTGGCTCCGCGGCGTGCGCGATGCCCCCCAGCGTCCAGGCCAGGCCCGCCGCCAACATGGTTTGCTTGATCATTGTTTTCCCCTTGGAGACCGCCGCGCCCGCCGTCTCGTGGCGGGCGCTGGAATTTCGCCTAGACCGCCACCACCGGATGCCGCAACGTGCCGATGCCTTCCACGCACGCCACCACCACGTCGCCCGGCCACAGCCACTCCTGCGGCTTGCGGCCCGCGCCCACGCCCTCGGGCGTGCCGGTGGCAATGATGTCGCCCGGCTCCAGCGTGATGCCGGCGCTGATGTCCGAGATCAGGAAGGGCACCTTGAACAGCATGTGGCGCGTGTTCGAGCCCTGCTTCTTCTCGCCGTTGACCGTCAGCCACAGGTCCAGCACCTGCGGATCGGGAATCTCGTCGGCCGTGACGATGCAGGGGCCGAACGGCGCGTAGGTGTCCTGGCCCTTGGAATAGATCCACTGGCCGGCGCGGCGGCAGTCGCGCGCGCTCATGTCCAGCATCACGCTGTAGCCGAACACGTACGACAGCGCGTCGGCCTCGGCCACGCGCGTGGCGCGGCGGCCCATGATTACCGCCAGCTCGACTTCCCAGTCCAGTTGCTGCGTGATCTTGGCGTTGTGCTCGATGGCGTCGCCCGGGCCGATCACGGTGGTGGGCGGCTTGGAGAAGATCACCGGCTGCTTGGGCAGGTCGGCCGAGGTATCGAGCGTGCGGCTCGACTCGGCCACGTGCTCGACATAGTTCAGGCCGATGCCGAAGATGTTCTTGCGCGGACGCGGAATCGGCGCCAGCAGCTTGACGTTCTCCTGCGGCAGCGCGGTGCCCACGGGCCAGGCGCCGCGGTACGACTCCGTCAGCTTCGAGGCCTGCGCCACGGCCACCGGGCCCAGGTCGATGAAGGCCAGCATGTCGTCCGGCAGCGCCACGCCGCCGGCCTGCCCCAGCAGGGCCAGGTCGATCACATAGCCTTCGGCCAGCGCGCCCAGGCGGGCGGCGGCGGTGGGATGGGCGCGAAAAGTTACCAAGCGCATAGGAACTCCAGGAAATTCAAGACGAGTTGAGACAGGCGCCCGGCCTGCGCCGGGCGGCGGATGAAAATTCAGTGGGGGTTGGCGCCAGCCGCTAGATCAGTTTCTGGTGACCGTCGTTGTCCTTGACCGCTTCCTCGCGGTAGAGCGCCAGCGATCGCATCACCGGCAGGTCGTTGAAGCAGAACAGGCAGGCGTCGTCGCTGGACGACAAGTTGGCGTGCTCGTGCACGGCCCACGAGGGCACACAGAAGATGTCGCGCTCGGTCCAGTCGTAGCGCTTGCCGTCGATGACCGAAAAGCCGCTGCCCTTGGCCACCTGGTAGAGAAAGCTGCCGGTGTGGCGGTGGGCCTTGGTGTGCTCGCCCGGGCGCAGCAACTGCATGCTGGCGCCGATGGTCGGCATGACCGGGCCGCCGGTGGCCGGGTTGACGTACTCCATCAGGATGCCGTCATAGGGACTGCCCGCCGACACCCGCGCGTGGCGGCGCAGCGCCTCGTAGGTGGGTTCCCATTCGTACTTGAACAGCGGCGAATACGGCTTGGTCCAGCCCGTCGTCTGCGGCCGCAGCGCCGCGCTGCCCCACAGCGCGCTGGTGTCGTCCACCGGGTGCGTCACGGTCTGGTTCAGGTCGGGATGCACCGCGTAGAAGCCGGCCTCGAACGCGTTGACCAGCGGAATGTCCAGGCCGTCCTGCCAGATGCAGGTGGTGCCGTCCTCGGCCACGCCGTGCTCGTGCCAGGTGCCGTTGGGCGTGAGCACGAAGTCGTTCGCGCCCAGCGTCATCTTGTGGCCGTCCACGACCGTGAACGCGCCCTTGCCTTCCATGATGAAGCGCAGCGCCGAATGCGAATGCTTGTGCGCCGACGCCAGCTCGCCCGGCCGCATCACCTGCAGGCCCGAATACAGCCAGCCGACCGCGGCGGCGACGTCGCGCCGGCCCGGGTTGTTCAGGTAGATCACGCGGCGGCCCGCTTCCTCGGGCGACACCAGTTCGGCCGAGCGCAGCACGTGGCCGCGCAGGTCCTGGTAGCGCCAGACCACCGGCACCGACGCCGAACGCGGCGCCCAGGGCTCGATCTTGTTGGCCACCGTCCAGAGCGCGCCCGTCTCGAGCCGGGCCAGATCCTGGTAATAGGCGATGCGCTCCGGTGAATCCGCCACGTTGGCGCGACCGGCGGTGTCTTCCCGATAGGCGTCGTACCTGTTCGCTTCCATCCCTTGCCTCTTTTTTATAAAAATCAAAAGATTTTCGAAAATATTAGAGGCGAGCCGGCATTTGGGCAATCGTTGCGCGCTAGGGGTTTTCCTGGGGCGGCTGCCCCGTCCCGAAAATATTTGTGGAGCGACGAAAAACACTGTACAAAAACACAGTTCAACATGCTACATTTCGCTCGCCCGCACAACGTCGTCCAGGAGACTCCTGTGTCCGAAGCCGCTCAAATCGCCCAGACCCACGTCGTCCAATACATCGTCGTCCCTTACCGCGCCGCCGCCAATGGTGTCGCCCCCGGGGAAATCCGCCCCGCCAGCAGCGAGTTCGGCGCCATCCGCATCGCCAACTCCATGGCCGGCAAGTTCGCCGGCGTCGCCGCCTACGAGGTCATGATCGACAAGGAAACCGGCGACATGGAATCGCCGCGCATCCTGGCGCAGATCGGCACGGTGCCGTCGCTGGACGACTGACCCTCGACCGCAAAGCACTTGAAGTCCTTGGCCACGACGTTGGAGTTGTTGAGCGACTGGCCGTTGGACATGCCAACCTTCGATTCCTTGTAGCCGTCGTCCTTGTAGCCGTCGTTATCCTTGATGCGTTGGAAACCAACGCCAGTACCGATCTGTCGTGCAACGACTACACGCGACGTTATCTGCGTCGAGCGTCCCCGCCCCTCACATCCTTGCGGCAAGACAGCAATTACCTGCCGCGGGATGCAAAGCGCCAGCAGGCGGTCTGCGCCTTGCTACCCGCGGAGATCTGGCTCGAATCGAACGATTCGATCAACGGCTGCCCATCGATGCAGGCCACGATGAACGTGGACTGCGTCGCGTAGCGGTACGCCAGCCGATGCGTGGCGCCCGGCTCAAGGCCCAGGCCTTGCGTGACGTATGTGCGCTTCGTGCGCGAGAACTCGCTGCCGCGCGATTGGCAGACCGTGCCATCGCGCTGCCCATTGGCGGCATAGACGTTGCAATAGCCGACCGCCACGGGCACCTTGCAGATATTGGTGTAGGTGATGTAACCATCGGATGTCTGCCCGCGCTTCAGGCAATCACTGCGATTGGGACCGTATGCGAGCGCCTGGGTGCCTTGACCTGACTTGGCCGCGCTTGCGTCCGCGCCCTGCGTTGGGGTCCTGCTGTCGGCCTGGCGCGCCGACGACCTGCTCAACTGCGCCACCTTCTGCGCCCAGGCCGTTTTCAGACAGCCCACCATGGGCGCCTCCGCTCCCTGCCGGCCAGCCTGCAGCGCCTCATACTTGCGCAGCGCCTCCTGCGCCTCCGCCAGCGTCGCGCCATTCAATTGCTTGTTGTGCCGATTTGTCGCGCTCGCAGCGCCCGCGGCATTATTCGGTCCATAGATTTGCCGTATCTCCGCCTCGCAGACGGGTTTTGCAGGGGAGGCCGGCGGCGGATTGCCGGACGCTGCCCGCGGCGACTTCGGCGCCCACTGGACGATCTGCGGCGGAAAACCGTTTTTCCTCAGATTGCCAAGGCGATACTCATATTCCGTGCGCAGTGCATTGTCGTCCTTGTCCTCGCCCAGGCCCGCGATGGCGCAGTGATAGAAATGGGGGCTGCCGTAGCGTTCGCCGTTATCCTCGCGGTACTTGCCTATCCCCTTGAGATAATCGATCCATTGGACCCTGAGCGCTTTCCATGTTGCCTCATCGGCCCTTTCAACCTGGAATATCTCCGTTCGATAGAACTGGTCGGCGCCGATGCCCTCGCCAACGCGTGACAACAGGATCCCTGCCTCGCAATAGGCGGACGCGGCCACGGCGGCGTGCGCGGCCAGCATTCCGAACAGGAAGAAAAGCGGACGAACCACAATACGGAAGGAAAGCGCGCGCATAAAGCCCTCCAAGCGCAGTAAGCGGATTGGGACGATATTCCCAATCCGGCCGCCCCCGCATCTCCAGGATTGGGGATACGGCGGGGCTGCCATCCCTACGCCTGCAACACCAACGCGCTCAACTGCGCGGCCCGCCTGATTCCCGTTTTGGCATAGATGGCTTTCAGTTGGAATCGCACGGTTCCCAGCGATACGCCGCGCACCTCGGCACACTCCCGCGGCGACAAGCCATCGCAGCAAAGCAGCATCGCCAGTTCGGCCTCGGCCCGGGTCAATCCATGGAACAAGCGCAGGCGCTCCGTCTTGGCCTTTGGCGCGGCCAAGGCCACGCCGCTCATCAGCGTCAGGCGGCCTTGCGCCGCCCGTGCAAGGCGCGACCGCTCGGGAACCGGCGTCAACGCCAGCGGCAACGGCGCACCGGAGCGCTTGCGCAACTGGATGCCGCCGGCCGCGCAGGCGGCTCGCCACTCGGCCTCGCTGGCGCCATGCGCGCTCACGAAGCGGCCGTCAACGAAACGCACCGCGGGTTCGCTCGCCATCAGCGCCTCGGCTGCCCGATTCGCGCGGATCAGCCGACGTTGTTCGTCCAAGATGAAAAGCGGCGTATCGATCCCGTCGAGCATGGATTCGGCGATGGCGAGCCGGGTTTCCAGAACCCCGACACGCGCCTGCAAGCGCAGGGCCCGGCTGACGTGCGGATAGAGGATATTGACGGCGTCGCGCTGGCCGTCGGACAAGCCGCGCGAATCCGCGGCGCCGCTCAGGCTCAGATAGGCGCTATCGAACGCGCCCCGGTGCAGGAATAACCCCGACAGGCTGCCCAGGCCGTGCGGCCGCAGGAAATCCTGGTAATAAGGATGGGACAGGCGCTCACGTTGTGAAAAGGCCCGCGTGTCCTCGAACCAGCGTCCGGCCTGCCAGGTGGACGCCACCGGCACGACCGGGTCGTCCTTGAAGAATGCAGCGTCATAGGCTTGCTGGAAGGTGGCCGTCCAGGCCTCATCGTCTCCGGCCGCGACGTTGACCGAAGGCCGCAACGAGGAGGAATCCAGCGCCATCAGTACCACCATACGCCGGCCCACCAGTTGCCGGATCCGCTGCAACGGCACGTCCCAGCCGTGCCCGCCCAGTCCCGCTGCGTAAATGTCTTCGATCACGGCATCCAATGCCGCGCTGCGGATGCTCTCTGCTCTGGAATCCATGCTTGCGACGTTTCGCCTCGTGTGGATGAAGCAGGCGACCGCGGACAATGCGGCGGAGCCGGTGGTGCGGGCAGGATAAGGAACGCGCTGGCGCCGCGTCAATCGGGAAAGACCGGGCAACGAGACACCCGCATGGCAGGAAAGCGGGACGCGGCCAGGCGATGGTGTGGATACGAGGAAAGAGGGGAGATCGGCGCCGGCCAGTCAGCATGATGGCGCTGGCATTTTCTGGCGGCCCGCCGATGCGGCATGGGCGTGGGCGCAAAGCGCCGCAACGTTGCTGATGGCGCGCCCGACAGGAATCGAACCTGTATCAAGAGCTTCGGAAACTCTCATTCTATCCATTGAACTACGGGCGCAGCGCAAGGAGGCGGTATTGTACCTAGTTTTGCGCAATCTGCATGAAGTGGATCGATTCGCCGGGCAAACTGCGTGAAAACCCCGTCCGTCCGTTGGACGCGCGTCCCTGACACCGTTATATAATCCAGCGTTTGCTTGCAAGGCGGTCTGCTTTTTGCCGCCCTTTGTGCAGTACTGATTTTCTGTTGCCGCCGCCAGGCGCCCCGGTACCCGTTAGCAGGATTTGGTCATGAGCAACGAGCAGGAACACATAGAAGAGCACTCCTCCCCCATCAAGACCCCGAAGCAACTGATCGTCACGGTCATACTGGCCTTCGTGGTGCCTATCGCCATCATCATCCTACTGGTGAACATGGTCGCCTCGGGCGCCAAGGTCGGCGCCGGCTCCGATACCCTGTCCACGGAAGCCGTCACGAAACGCATCGCCCCCGTCGCGGGATTCGAACTGGTCGACGCCAACGCGCCCAAGGTCTTCAAGACTGGCGAACAGGTCTTCCAGGCCGTCTGTACGGCCTGTCATACCGCCGGCGTGGCGGGCGCGCCCAAGGTCGGTGACAACGCCGCTTGGGCCCCCTTCATCAAGTCCGGCTTCGACGCGATGATGAACGTCGCCCTGCATGGCAAGGGCGGCATGCCCGCCAAGGGCGGCAACCCGACTCTGTCCGATTTCGAGGTTGCGCGCGCCGTGGTGTACATGGCCAACAAATCCGGCGGCTCGCTGCCGGAGCCGGCCGCCCCCGCTGAAGAAGGCGCCAAGAAGGAAGCCGACGCCGCGCCGGCCGCGCCCGCGGCTGCCGCTCCCGCCGCCGCACCGGCTGCCGCGGCTCCTGCTGCTGCCGCGCCCGCTGCCGCTGCGCCGGCTCCCGCCCCCGCCGCCGCGCCCGCGCCGCAACAGGCTGCCGCGGTCAACCCCGCTGGCGAGAAGCTCTACAAGAGCGTCTGTTTCGCCTGCCACGCCACCGGCGTGGCCAACGCTCCCAAGTTCGGCGACAAGGCCGCCTGGGAGCCGTACATCAAGACCGGCATGGACGCCATGGTCAAGGTCGCGATGCAGGGCAAGCCGCCGATGCCGCCCAAGGGCGGCGCGGCCAACGCCTCGGAAGACGACATCCGCGCGGCCGTGCAATACATGGTGGACGCGGCCAAGTAAGCCGCACATAACCCGGACGCGACGCCGCGCCAGTCGAAAAAAAGCCCCTCGATGCATTCGAGGGGCTTTTTGTTTCGGGTCGCGCCGTCAGTCGGCGGCCGAGGTCTTGAGCAGCGACATGCCCAACTGCACGCGGCGTTGCAGCCACAGGCTGGGACGATAGCGCGGATCGCCGGTAACGCGCTGGATGTTCTTCAGGATCTCCAGGATGCGCTCCGCGCCCAGCGCGTCGCCCAGGGCCAGCGGCCCCACCGGATAACCCAGCCCCAGCGTCACGGCGCGGTCGATGTCCTCGGGGGTGGCGATCTGCTGTTGCGCGATATCGGCGGCGATGTTGACGATCATGGCCACGATGCGCTGCGCGACGAAGCCCGGAGAATCCTCGACCACCGACACCGGCACGCCGTCGCCGGCCAGCACCGCGTGCGCGGCATCGCGCCATTTGGCGTCGGTTCCCGGCGACACCATCAGGGTGCGGCGCTTGGCCTTGTCGAACGCGTGCAGCGTATCGAGGCCGACGCAGCGCGCAGGATCCAGCCCTTGCGCCGACACCGTGGTGGATACATCTTCACCGAATGGGGTGACGATGATGAGCGCATCGGCCGCCGGCGTGGAGCCGGACACCAGCGGCGCGCCCAGCTTTTCCAGCAGCGCGGTGGCGCGTGCGTAGCCTTCCGGATGGCGCGGACTGACCCAGACCTTCAGGCCCTGCGGCAGCGCTGGCACGGGCGGCTCGGCCGGCACCTGCTTCTGTCCATCCACATACTTGTAGAAGCCCTCGCCGGCCTTGCGGCCGATCAGGCCGCCGGCCAGGCGCACGGTGGTGATGGGCGACGGACGGAAGCGCGGTTCGTCGAAGAACTGGCGGTAGATGGATTCCATCACCGGATGCGAGACGTCCAGCGCGGTCAGGTCCAGCAGCTCGAACGGGCCCATGCGGAAACCGGCCTGCTCGCGCATGATGGCATCCACCTGCGCGAAGCTCGCCACCGATTCCTGCGCCACGCGCAGGCCTTCGGTGTTCATGCCGCGACCGGCGTGGTTGACGATGAAGCCGGGCATGTCCTTGGCGCGCACCGGCGTGTGGCCCATGCGGCGCGCCAGTTCGGCCAGCGCGTCGCCGGTCTCGGGCGCGCTGCGCAGGCCGTCGATGACCTCGACCACCTTCATCAGCGCCACCGGGTTGAAGAAGTGATAGCCCGCGACGCGCTGCGGCAGCTTGCAGGCCGCGGCGATGGCGGTGATCGACAGCGACGAGGTGTTCGAGGCCAGGATGCAGTCGTCGGCCACCACGCCCTCCAGGGCGGCGAACAGGTCGCGCTTGACGTCCAGGCGCTCGACAATGGCTTCGACCACCAACTGGCATTGCGACATGTCGGTCAGCGCCGTGGCGGGCTCGACGCGCGCCAGCGCGGCCTGCGCGTCGGCGGCGGTCAGCTTGCCCTTCTCGGCCAGCTTGTCCCAGGTCTGGCGCAGCGACTCGCGCGCGGCGGCCACGGCGTCGGCGCTGGTGTCGTACAGGCGCACGCGCAGGCCGGCCTGCGCCGCGATCTGGGCGATGCCCCGCCCCATGGCCCCGGCGCCCACGACGCCGATGGTTTGAATCTCCGTCATCAACTTCTCCTGCCTGTCATTGGAATGGTGTGTGCGCCGCGCCCAGCGCGGCGACGGGATGGCGCGCGCGGATCAGGACGGGCTTTGCGCCAGCGCCTGGATTTCCGCGGCCGACAGCCCGAGCTTTTCGGCCAGCACCTGCGCGGTGTGTTCGCCCAGCATGGGCGGCGCTCGGCGGTATTCGACCGGGCTGCCCGAGAACTTCAGCGGACTGGCGGCCATGGGCACGGTGCCCGCGGTCGGATGCGGCAATTCGCGCTTCATGCCGCGCGCCAGCACCTGCGGGTCTTCGTAGACCTGGTCGAGCGTATTGATCGGGCCGGCCGGCACGCCCACGGCCTCGAGCGAGGCGAGCCAGTGATCGCGCGCGCCGGTGGCCATGCGTTCGGCCAGCAGCGGCACCAGCGCCTCGCGGTTCTTGACGCGCTGCGGGTTGGTGGCAAAACGCGGATCGGCCGACAGCTCGGGCAGGCCGATGGCGCCGCAGTAGTTGCGGAACTGGCTGTCGTTGCCGACCGCGACGATCAGGTGGCCGTCGCTGGCGGCGAAGACCTGGTACGGCACCAGGTTCTGGTGCGCGTTGCCGGCGCGGCGCGGCGCGTTGCCGGAGGTCATGAAGTTCAGGTTCTGGTTCGCCAGCATGGCGACCTGGCAGTCCAGCAGCGCCATGTCGATGTGCTGGCCCAGGCCGCTGACCGAGCGCTCGTGCAGCGCGGCCAGGATGCCGACGGTGGAGTACATGCCGGTCATCAGGTCGGCCACGGCCACGCCCGCTTTCTGCGGGCCGCCGCCGGGCAGGTCGTCGCGCTCGCCGGTGATGCTCATCAGGCCGCCCATGCCCTGGATCATGAAGTCATAGCCCGGGCGGCTGGCGTACGGGCCGGTCTGGCCGAAGCCGGTGATGGAGCAGTAGATCAGGCGCGGGTTCGCTTCCTTGAGGCTGGCGTAGTCCAGGCCGTACTTGGCCAGGCCGCCGACCTTGAAGTTCTCGACCAGGATGTCGCTCTGCAGGGCCAGTTCGCGCACCAGTTCGGCGCCGCGCGGCGAGGCGATGTCGAGGGCGACGGAGAACTTGTTGCGGTTGGCCGAGAGGTAGTAGGCGGCTTCGGTGGTGTCGTTGCCGGCCGCGTCCTTCAGGTACGGGGGGCCCCAGGCGCGGGTGTCGTCACCGGCGCCGGGGCGCTCGATCTTGATGACCTCGGCGCCGAGGTCGGCCAGGTTCTGGGTGCACCAGGGGCCGGCGAGGACGCGGGTCAGGTCCAGGACGCGGATGCCTGTCAGGGGAGCGGGACGTTGCGACATCTTTTATCTTTTCGCCAAAGAGTATTAGGTCAGTGGGGATATTAGCCGGTGGGGGCTTGGGTGTGTTGGGGTGGTCGTTTTGGGGGGACGCGGGTGGGTTCTTTAGACGCCCTTTGCGGTGTGGCGTGGGGAATGGGGGGCTACGATTGCGGTCCGGAGCGTTCGCTCCGGACTGCCCCTTACTCATCCTCGTCCTCGCCTGCGGCGACTCCTTCGGATTCCGTCGGGCGCATCTACACGCCCCCCATTCCCCACGCCACACCGCAAAGGGCTGCATTTAGGGCTCATGACGGGCGCTGGGACGGACGGTGTGCTTGGCATTCTGGTGACGACCATCGGGCGTGGCCGGTGGATGCACGCCACGCCTTCTCCCTGCTTAACTGTTGGCCTTGATGACCTCGCGGGCGATGACCAGTTGCTGGATTTGCGAGGTGCCTTCGAAGATGCGGAAGAGGCGCACGTCGCGGTAGAAGCGTTCGACGGCGTATTCGGACATGTAGCCGGCGCCGCCGTGGATCTGGACGGCGCGGTCGGCGACGCGGCCGACCATTTCGGTGGCGTAGAGTTTGCAGCAGGCGGCCTGCATGGTGGTGTTCTCGCCACGGTCGCGCAGGCGGGCGGCGTCCAGGACCATGCAGCGGGCGGCGTAGAGTTCGGCCTGGCTGTCGGCGATCATGGCCTGGATCAACTGGAACTCGGCGATGGGCTGGCCGAACTGCTTGCGTTCGGTGGCGTATTTGACAGCGTCGCGCAGCAGGCGGTCGGCGATGCCGACGCACAGGGCCGAGATGTGCAGGCGGCCCTTGTCGAGCACGCGCATCGAGGTGCGGAAACCATTGCCTTCCTCGCCGCCCAGCAGGGCCGAGGCGGGGACGCGGCAGTTGTCGAACACCACGTCGCTGGTGAGCGCGCCGGCCTGGCCCATTTTCTTGTCGGGCTTGCCGATGATGAGGCCGGGCGTGCCGGCTTCGACCAGGAAGCACGAAATGGAATTGGCGCGGCGTTCGGGCGCGGTGCGCGCCATCACCGAGAACAGGCCGGCGATGGGCGCGTTGGTGATGTAGCGCTTGGTGCCGTTGAGCACGTAGTGGTCGCCGTCGCGTTCGGCCGACAGCCGCAGCGCCATGGCGTCGGAGCCGGCGTCGGGTTCGGTCAGCGCGAACGAACCGATCAGTTCGCCACTGGCCAGGCGCGGCAGATAGCGGGCGCGCTGTTCGTCGGTGCCTGCCAGCACGATGGCCTGCGAGCCGATGCCGATGTTGGTGCCGGCCAGCGAACGGAACGCGGGCGAGGTCTGGCCCAGTTCGAACACCACCTTCACTTCTTCTTCCATCGTCAGGCCCAGGCCGCCGTGGTCGGGCGAGATCGACAGGCCGAACAGGCCCAGCTCGCGCATTTCGGCGACGATGTCCGGCGGCACCTGGCCGCTGGCGGCCAGTTCATCCTCGGCGGGAATCAGGCGTTCGTGCACGAAGCGGCGCACGGCGTCCAGCAACAGGGTCAGGGTTTCGGTATCCAGGGCCATGATCTGAGTCTCTCGGGAGTGCGGGGCGGCGGCGCTCAGGGGCGCATGCCGCCAACCAGTAAATCGAAATAGCCGGCGGCGATGGTCTCGGCGCTGTCGCCCTGGCCTGGCTTGTACCAGCGCACCATCCAGTTCAGCATCGACAGCACGGCGCGGCCAGTGGCGGGCACGTCCAGCGGCCGGAACGCGCCTTCGGCCACGCCCTGCGCGATCAGGTCGCGCAGGCGCTTCTCGTAGCCGTCGCGCAGCCGGGCGGCGTCCTCGCGCTCGGGCAGCGCCATGCCGGAATAGCCGATCAGCATGGTGACGAACTCGGCGTGGTGCTGCTCGAAGTAGCGGGCGTGGCCGACCATGAAGGCGCGCAGGCGGGCGGCGCCGCCCTCGGCGCGCGCCACGTCCTGGCCGACGCTCTGGTTCAGGCCATTGAGCACCGCCAGGATGATGGCGTCGTAGATGTCCTGCTTGGTGGTGAAGTAGTGATAGATGGCGGCCTTGGACACGCCAATGGCGGCGGCCAGGTCCGACACCGAACTGCCGTCGTAGCCGCTGCGCGCGAACAGCTTGGCGGCTTCGGCCAGGATGCGTTCGCGCGGCGCCGCCAGCGTTGGCGGGCGGCCGGCGCGGGCGCGTTTGGTGGCGGGGGCTGCGGAAGTCGCCATGAGGGAACCTGGTGAGGCGGCGTCGAGGCAGGCAATGCCGGACCGCGGGCGGTTCCGTTCCATTGACAGCGGTTCGGCGCTTGCCGTTAAATAAAGATTAATTAATTACCGGACGGTCGGTAGGTAATTGTAGGCACATCCCTTTCCGCCACGCAAGCGCGGCTTGGGCGCTCAACCCGAAACCACACGTGACGCCGTTATGCCCCACTCCCTCGTGACAGATCTGTATGGCCAGATGTCCCTGCCGGTCATCAGCGCCCCCATGTTCATCGTGTCCAACCCGAAGCTGGTCGTCGCCCAATGCACGAGCGGCATCGTCGGTTCGTTTCCGGCGCTGAACGCGCGTCCGCAGAGCCTGCTGACCGACTGGCTGGACGAGATCCAGGCAGGGCTGGCCTCGTACCGCGAGGCCAATCCGGGCGCCGCGGTCGCGCCCTACGCCGTCAACCAGATCATCCACCAGTCCAACGACCGGCTCGAACAGGACCTGGCGGTGTGCGCCAGCCACCGCGTGCCGCTGATCATCACCAGCCTGCGCGCGCCCGGCGACCTGGTCAAAGGCATCCACGACTGGGGTGGCAAGGTGTTCCACGACGTCACCACCATCCGCCACGCCGAAAAGGCGCTGGAAGCGGGCGTAGACGGGCTGATCCTGGTGTGCGCGGGCGCGGGCGGCCATGCCGGCACGCTCAGCCCGTTCGCGCTGGTGTCCGAAGTGCGCCGCTTCTATGACGGCCCGCTGATCCTGTCGGGCGCCATCACCTCCGGCGCCCAGGTGCTGGCAGCGCTCGCCATGGGCGTGGACTTCGCCTACATGGGCACGCGCTTCATCGCCAGCGAGGAAGCCAACGCCAGCGAGGGCTACAAGTCCGCCATCGTCGAGGCCAGCGCGGCCGACATCCTCTACACCCCGTTCTTCACCGGCATCCCCGGCAACTACCTGAAGGCCAGCATCAGCGCCGCCGGCCTCGATCCGGCCAACCTGCCGCAGCCGGACAGCGGCGCCTCCAATTTCGGCTCCAGCCGCGTCAAGCCGTGGAAGGACATCTGGGGCGCGGGCCAGGGCGTGGGCAACATCGGCAGCGTGCAACCGACCCGCCAGATCGTCGAGACACTACGCCGCGAGTACGCCGAGGCCAAGACGCAACTGGCCGCCAGGACCTTCGCATGAGCGCCGGACTGCGGGTCACGCGCGACGGCGCGGTGCTGACGCTGGTGATCGACCGCCAGGATCGCCGCAATGCGCTCGACACGGCCACCTACGCCGCGCTGACCGAACAGCTCGCGCTGGCCAGCGCCGACATCGGCGGGTCGGCGGTGATCCTGGCCGGGGCCGGCGAACACTTCACCGCCGGCAACGACCTGCGTGACTTCCAGGCCGAGCGCGGCGCCGGCGACAGCGCCGGGCTGACCTTCCTGCGCGCTTTGACGCAGGCCGACGTGCCGGTCATCGCCGCCGTCGAGGGCTACGCCATCGGCATCGGCGTGACGCTGCTGCAGCATTGCGACTTCGTCTACATCGGCGAGGGCGCCACGCTGCGCATGCCGTTCGTGGCGCTGGGCCTGTGCCCGGAGGGCGCGTCCAGCCTGCTGATGCCGCGCCTGGCCGGCGCCCGCCGGGCCGCCGAATGGCTGTTGCAGGGCAAGGCGTTCTCGGCGCGGGAAGCGTGCGAGGCCGGCCTGGCCACCGCGGTCACCGCCAAGGGCGGCGCCCTGGCGGCCGCGCAGGCCACCGCCGCCAGCCTGGCGAAACAACCGCCGACAGCGCTGCGGCTGACCAAGGCCATGCTCAAGCGCCCGGACCGGCAGGCGATCCAGGACACCCTCGATTACGAGGCGCAGCAGTTCCGCGCCCGCCTGCAGACGGAAGAGGCCCAGGCCGCCTTCGCGGCGTTCTTCAAGAAGTGAATCCGGCACGGCCGGGCGCCTTGCGCGCCCGCGCCGCCGTATGCGACGCCTGGGCCGGCTCGCTTGGCCAGATCCCGCCCGGCGCGGGGCCGGACGCGGCCGGCAACCGCCCTTGTCAGAACGGCGAGTCAGGCCGGAAGTTCGGCGCCCGCCGCTCGCGCAGCGACTGCACGCCTTCGCGCACGTCCGGGCCGCCGAACCCCATGAATTCCAGCGCCAGCGACGTATCGAAGGTCGGGCCGGCCATGCGCAGCCAGTTGTTCAGCGAATACTTGGTCCAGCGGATCGCGGTCTGCGAGCCGGCCGCCAGGCGGTTGGCGACCTCGAAGGCGCGGCCGATCAACTCGGCCTCGTCCACGCACAGCGACACCAAACCGATGCGCTCGGCCTCTTCGCCGCTCACGGTTTCGCACAGCATCAGGTAGTACTTGGCGCGCGCCATGCCGCACAGCAGCGGCCAGACGATGGCGGCATGGTCGCCGGCGGTGACGCCCAGGCGGGTGTGGCCGTCGATGATGCGGGCGTCGCGCGCGGCGATCGAGATGTCGGCCAGCAGGCCGGCCACCAGCCCCGCGCCCACGGCGGCGCCGTGCATCGCCGAGACGATCGGCTTGCTGCAATTGATGATGTTGTAGACCAGGTCGCGCGCCTCGCGCCAGACGCGGGTGCGCACGTCGAAGTCGTCCGCCATCTGCTGCACCAAGTCCAGGTCGCCGCCGCCCGAGAAACCCTTGCCCTCGCCGCGGATCACCACCACGCGGGTATCGGGGTCGGTGTCGATATCGCGCCAGATGTCGGCCAGCTCGCGGTGCATGCGGTCGTCGGCGGTGGACAGCTTGCCCGGCTTGCCGTCCTTGGACCCCATGATCAGCTCCAGCACGCCATTGGGATGGCGGCGCAGCTTGAGGGACTCGTAGGCGGAATAGTGTTCCAGCGTGATATCGGTCATCGTCGTCTCCGGTGGCGCGGGCGGAAGGCCGCGCGTTTTGGGGCACTATAGTGGATAGCCCCTGCGCCGACGATCCCGGAGCCTCAGCCCATGAACACCCCCGATTCCTTCTTTGTCGGCGAGATCCGCCGCGACGATCTGCCCGCCCTGTTCGCCGCGCGCGGCCCAGACACGCACAAAGGCAGTTTCGGCACCGTTGGCGTCGTGGGCGGCGGGCGCGGCATGGAAGGCGCGGCGCTGCTGGCCGCGCGCGCCGCGCTCAAGACCGGCGCCGGCAAGGTGCTGGTGGGCTTCGCCCAGGACGCGGCGCCGCTGCCCTGCGACCCGCTGCAACCGGAACTGATGCTGCGCGACGCGCGCTCGCTGCTCGACACGGACTGGGGCGTGACCGCCTGGGTCGCCGGGTGCGGCATCGGCGCCGGCCCGAGCGCGGCCAACGCCCTGTCCGAGCTGTTCGTGCTGCGCCATGGCGCGCCGCTGGTGCTGGATGCCGACGGCCTGAACCTGCTGGCCAACGGCGGCATCCGGCCCCACTGGGGCCACGGACCGGTGGTGCTGACCCCGCATCCGGCCGAGGCGGGCCGACTGCTCGGCCTGGACACCTCCCGCATCCAGGCCGACCGCCCGGCCGCCGCCCAGGCGCTGGCGCGGCGCTTCGGCGCCTGGGTGGTCCTGAAGGGGGCCGGCACGCTGGTCTGCGGCCCCGACGGCACCTGGCGCCGCAACACCAGCGGCAACCCGGGGCTGGCCACGGCCGGAACCGGGGACGTATTGGCCGGCATGCTGGGCTCGTTATTGGCCCAGCGCCTGCCCCTCGAGCAGGCCGTGGCCGGCGCGGTCTGGCTGCATGGCGCGGCCGCCGACGCCCTGGTGGCCCGGGGCATCGGGCCGATCGGGCTGACCGCGGGCGAGCTGGCGGATGCCGCCCGAGGCCTGCGCAACGGTGGACCGACAGGCTAAGTCCCTGGGGGAAAAAACATTTTTACAACATACTAGGGTTTTCCCCTAAAAACGCGTTGCTTTTGATTTAGGGTTATCCCTATAATGGTTTACCCCAAGACGAAACGGACTGGAGAAAACCATGAGCGAACTGACCCTGAACCACACTGCCCGCCTGACCGACGCGCTGGAGCGCGACCTGCTCCGCGGCGCCCTCGAGAACCAACCGAATTCCCACCCGCTGACCAACCTGAAGAAGGCTGGCAAGGCGATCGCCGCCGCTGTCGCTGGCGTGTTCGCCTTCATCGACGAAGTCAACGAGTCGATGAACAAGGCCCGCGCCGCCAGCTCGCGCTTCTCCGGTTCGCAGTGGTAAAACCAGCCGTGCCGGCCTGAGTCGCGACCGATCTCCCGCGATTCAGCCTGGCGCGCTGCCGGTGCGACGCCCGCCGCCCACGCGGCGCCCGTTGCATCGGACCCGGCGCCCGGGTCTTCATTACCGGGCGCCATCGCGCCGCGCCGGCCCCCCTTGCGGGGCCCCCGCGACGCCCTCCACGATGCCATTCCCGATCGCCCCAGTGCGAAGCCGTCCCGAAGCGGGACCGCCTCGAACTGGGGCGATCGGCATTTTTCGCGCGGCTTCGCCCGCTATTCCCCCTCTCGGCGTTTACCCTGACGCCGGCCCGGCGCGCATTGACAGCGCGCGAAGCCCCTACCGATAATCGGCCCCTTGCCGTCGTGCCTGGCGCCAAAAACACCGCAAGCCCCCCGGCCGACGTTGCGTTCCCCCGGTGGCCCCGCCCGCTGTTTCCCCCCGCCAGCACGATCCGGTTCGTTTCCCATCCGGAGTTGTCACCATGAAGTTGCGCACCACCCTGGCCCTCGTGGCCGCCGCCATTCCCTTGGCCGCTGCCCAGGCCCAGACGCTGAAGATCGGCCTGTCCGCCGAACCCACCTCGGCCGACCCCCACTACCACAAGATGACGCAGAACGACGCGTTCTCCGCGCACGTCTACAGTTCGCTGGTGGGCCGCAGTGCCGACATGAAGCTGGTGCCCGCGCTGGCCACGTCCTGGAAGAACCTGGACGACCTGACCTGGGAATTCAAGCTGCGCGACGACGTCAAGTTCTCCAACGGCAAGCCGTTCACGTCCGAAGACGTGCTGTTCACGATCTGCCGCACGCTGAACAACGAGACCAACGTGTCGCAGTCCTACATGGACACGACCAAGCTGATCACCGACGTGCAGACGCCGGACGCCCACACCGTCATCATCAAGACCGGCGCCCCCTTCCCGCTGATGCCCGCCGAAATGGCGCGCTCGCTGCCGATCATCTGGAACGGCATCGTCGAGCACGGCAAGCTGACGTTCGACCCGAAGAAGGGTTGCGGCGTAACCGGCGCCTGGCCGACGGTGGCCGACTTCAACAACGGCAAGGACGCCATCGGCACCGGCCCGTACACCCTGAAGTCGTACGTCAAGGGCACCGGCATCGAGCTGGTGCGCAACGAGAACTACTGGGGCCCGAAGCCCTACTGGAAGGAAGTGAAGTTCGTGCCGGTGCCGGCCGCCGGCCCGCGCCTGACCGGCCTGCTGTCGGGCGACTTCGACATGATCGAGAACCCCGCCGCGCGCGACCTGCAGCGCCTGAAGGACAACCCCAAGTTCGGTTTCGTGGCCACGCCCTCGACCCGTCTGGTGTTCTTCCAGCCCGACGTGGCGCGCAACCCGAGCCCGTTCGTCAAGAGCGCCGACGGCAAGAACCCGCTGCAGGACCTGCGCGTGCGCAAGGCGATTTCGATGGCCATCGATCGCAAGACCATCACCGCCCGCATCATGGACGGCATGGCCACCCCGGCCTACCAGTACATGCCCGACGGCATGTTCGGCGCGCTGCCCAAGGCCCCGGAAATCAAGTACGACCCGGAAGGCGCCAAGAAGCTGCTGGCCGAAGCCGGCTACCCCAACGGCTTCGAGCTGACGCTGTCGTCGACCAACGACCGCTACGTCAATGACGGCCAGGTGGCGCAGGCCGTGGCCCAGTACCTGGCCCGCGTCGGCATCAAGACCAACGTCGACGCCATGACCGCCTCGATCTACTTCCCCAAGCGCGCCAAGCGCGAGTTCAGCTTCTCGATGGGCGGCTGGCCGGCGGAAACAGGCGAAGCCTCGGCGCTGTTCCAACTGTGGGTCGCCTCGCTCGACTCGCCCAACAGCCTGGGCACCAGCAACTACGGCGGTTTCACCAACGCCGACTTCGACAAGGTCTACAAGCAGGCCATCGTCACGGTCGACGCGCCCAAGCGCGAGAAGCTGCTGCAGGAAGCCACCCAGATCGCGCTGGACAACGTGCCGCTGATCCCGCTGCACTTCGAAAGCAGCATCTGGGCCTTCCGCAAGGGCATCTCCTATGAAGGCCGCCGCGACCAGTTCACGCTGGCCACCTCGGTCAAGCCCGACGCCAAGTAATCCGGCGCGCGCGACATGAAAACGGCTGCCTTCGGGCAGCCGTTTTTCTTTGGATGCGCGTCGCGTCCCCACCGGACGGCCGTGGCGGTCTCAGGCGCCCGGCCCTTGCGCCAGCAGCACGTCCAGCTCGCGCGACAACAGGTCGATGAAGGCTTCCGTCTTGGGCGGCAGCTGGCGCCCCTGCATGACGTGCAGCTGCAAGGTGCGCGACTGCAACTGCGCGTTGGAGATCGGCACCGCCACCAGCTCGTCGCGCTTGAGGCTCCAGGCCACCGAGATGTAGCCGCTGAGCATGATGGCGTCGGAACCGAACACGAAGCCATGCAGCGGCGAGGAATCATTGCAGGTAAAGGTCGGTTCGAGCTGCACCGATTCCAGCAGGCAGCCCATCTCGAACAGATGGCGGGTGGTGGTGCCGGGGCCCGTCAGCGCCAGCGGGTAGCGGCCCAGGTCCTGCAAGCTGACGCTCTTGCGGCCGGCCAGCGGGTGGCCCGCGGCCATGACGGCGTGCACCGGCGCGCGCCGCGAATAGCGCACGCTGACGCCGCTGAGCCGTTCGACGTTGAAGGTCATGCCCAGTTCGACGCTGCCTTCGGCGACGCGGCGCGCGACATCGGCCGGCGTGCCCACGTGCAGGTCGAAGCGCGCCTCGGGCCAGTCGCGGCGAAAGCGCGCCATGGCCGACGGCAGGAAGATGCGCGCCACGCCCTCGACCGCCGCCATGCGGATCTCGTTGCGCGCCATGCCCTTGAGCGCGGCAATCTCCTGCAGCACCGAGTCCGATTCCAGCAATGTGCGGCGCGCGTGGGCCAGCAGCAGCCGGCCGGCCTCGCTCAGCACCATGCCGCGCGCGGCGCGCTCGAACAGCGGCGCGCCCGCCTCTTCCTCCAGCTTGGCGATCTGCCGGCTGATGGCCGACACCGCCACGTGCAGGCGTTCGGACGCCCCGCTCAGGCTGCCCGCCTGGGCGACCTCGACAAAGTAACGCAGGGCGATGCCGTGCATGTTTCCCCCTCGCTGGGGCCTGACGCCGATGAAAATAGCTTTGCCTTTTTTGCAAAGCTTCCGATAAATATTCTAATTGTAGAGAAAGCTTCCCTGATCCTAGAATTTGCGCAACGATTCAGCAGGGTGCGCAATGACGCGCCCTGCCAGACAAGGGGAAGTCCGTGCCAGCAGCAGTCACGAGCGCCAGCCGCGCCGCCGCCATCGGCCGCGCGGTCGCGTATGCCGATAGCGGCGCCTTGCAGCGCGACCTGGCGGAGCTGGTCGCGCACCGCACCGAAAGCCAGAACCCGGACCAGCGCGCCGCGCTCCACGACTACCTGCGCACGGCGGTCGCGCCGCGCCTGGAAGCGCTGGGCTGTTCCTGGCGCGTCGAGGACAACCCCGTCGCCGGCGGTCCGCCGTTCCTGCTGGCCGAGCGCATCGAGGACCCGGCCCTGCCCACCGTGCTGATGTACGCCCACGGCGACGTGGTGCGCGGCTATGACGAGCAATGGCGCGCCGGCCTGGCGCCGTGGCGCCTGACCGCCGAGGGCGACCGCTGGTATGGCCGCGGCGCCGCCGACAACAAGGGACAGTACTGCATCAACATGACCGCGCTGGAACAGGTGCGGGCCGAACGCGGCGGGCGCCTGGGCTTCAATCTGCGCATGCTGGTGGAATGCGGCGAGGAAGTCGGCTCGCCCGGCCTGCACCAGGCCTGCGCCGCGTGGCGCGAGTCGCTGGCGGCGGACGTCTTCATCGCCTCCGACGGGCCGCGGCTGGCGGCCGACCTGCCGACACTGTTCCTGGGGTCGCGCGGCACGCTGCTGTTCGACCTGACGGTGGACCTGCGCGGCCACGCCCACCACTCCGGCAACTGGGGCGGCGTGCTGCCCAATCCCGGCCTCATCCTGGCGCACGCGCTGGCCAGCCTGGTGGATGCGCGCGGCCGATTGCTGGTCGACGGCCTGCGTCCGCCGGCGATTCCGCCCGCCGTGCGCCAGGCGCTGGCGGACATCCAGGTCGGCCAGGACGACGACGCGCCCGAGATCGACCTGGACTGGGGCGAGCCCGGCCTGTCGCTGGCCGAGCGCCTGTTCGGCTGGAACACGCTGGAAGTGCTGGCTTACAAGACCGGCAACCCCGACAACCCGGTGGGCGCGATTCCGCCTCGCGCCAGCGCCACCTGCAACCTGCGCTTCGTGGTCGGCACCGACTGGCGCCAGGCCGAGGGCATCCTGCGCCGGCACCTGGACGCGCGGGGCCTGCGGCAGGTCCAGGTCCGCGTGCGGCGCGGCACGCCGGCCACCCGGCTGGACCCGCACGATCCATGGGCGCGCTGGGCCGTGGCCTCGCTGGCCGCCACCACCGGCAAGACGCCCGCGCTGCTGCCGAACCTGGGCGGCACCGTGCCCAACGACGCTTTCTCGGAAGTGTTGGGGCTGCCCACCATCTGGGTACCGCATTCCTATCCCGCCTGTTGCCAGCATGGCCCCGACGAACACCTGCTCGCCTCCGTGGCGCGCGAAGGCGCGGCGGTGATGGCCGGCCTGTTCTGGGACCTGGGCGAACAGGGCGCGGCCGTGGCCGCGCAACGCGAGCGCCTGACCGCCACCTGACCGCCTTCGGGCGCCATCCCTTATACAATCCCCCTCGCTTGATCGGAGTTCCCATGTCCTCGTCCCCTACCGCGTCCCGTCCGCGCCCCTTTTTGCTCGCCTGTCCGGATCTGGCGGCCGAGCGCGTGGGCAACACGGATACCCCCGGCGTCTGGCATTTCGACTCCGGCGTGCCGGGCAAGCGCGTGATGCTCAGCGCCCTGGTCCACGGCAACGAGCTGTGCGGCGCCTGGGCCCTGAAGGACGCGCTGGCGGCCGGCCTGCGGCCGCGCCGTGGTTCGCTGACGCTGGCGTTCTGCAACCTGGCCGCGTTCGACCGCTTCGACCCCGCCAACTACGCGCCGGCGCGCTTCGTCGATGAAGACATGAACCGCGTCTGGAGCGACGACAAGCTGGCCCAGCCCATCAGCCAGGAACGCCGCCGCGCTGCCGCCCTGCGTCCGTGGGTGGCGCAGGCCGACTGGCTGCTGGACTTCCACTCGATGAGCAATTCCGACGTGCCGCTGCAACTGACCGGCATGGAACAGCGCAACATCGACCTGGCCCTGTCGCTGGGCAACCCCGCCACGATCATCGCCGACGCCGGCCATGCCGCCGGCGTGCGCATGCGCGACTACGGCCGTTTCGGCGAGGCCGGCGACAACGGCACCCGCTCGCTGCTGATCGAATGCGGCTTCCATGGCGCGCCCGAGGCGCGCGGCGTGGCGGTCGATCAGATGGCGCGCTTCCTGGTGGCGGCCGGCACCGTGGACGAGGCCGACCTGCCCGCCGCCTGGTTCGCCCCCCAGGCCAGCGCGCAGCGCGCGCTGCGCGTGACCCACGCGATCGCCGCCAAGAGCGCCGACTTCCGTTTCGCCGAGCCCTGGAAGGGCCTGGAGACGCTGGCGCGTGCCGGCACCGTCATCGGCTGGTCCGAGGGCGAGGCCGTGACCACGCCGTACGACAACTGCGTCCTGATCATGCCGTCGACCGCCAACCTGCGGGCCGGGGTGACGGTGGTGCGGCTGGCGCAACCGATCGTCTGATGCATCGCGCGGCGCGCCCTTGATGGCGCGCCGCCTCATATAAAAAAAAGCCAAGGGAAGCAGCATGTCCGCAAACGTTTTCATCCGCAGCGCGTTATCGACCTGTACGCTGGCGGCCGCCCTGGCCGCTGGCGCCATGGCCCAGGCCCAGCCGACCCCGCAGACGCTGCGCATCGGCCTGTCGTCCGAACCCACGGCGATGGACCCGCACTACCACCAGGTCACGCCCAATGATGCGATGACCTCGCACATCTTCGAGACGCTCGTCGGCCAGGACGCCAAGATGAATCTGGTGCCGCGGCTGGCGACCGCCTGGAAGGCGGTGGACGACACCACCTGGGAATTCACCCTGCGCGACGGCGTGAAGTTCTCCAATGGCCAGCCGTTCACGCCCCAGGACGTGATCTTCACGCTGTGCCGCGCGTTCCACAACGAGCAGTCGATCGGCGGCTCGTACCTGAGCGTGGTGCAGAAGCTGGCCAGCATCGACGTGCGCGACGGCAACGTGCTGGTCATCAAGGCCCACCTGCCCTACCCGCTGCTGCCCAACGACCTGACCCGCAACGCCATGCTGTGGAGCGGCATCGTCGAGCATGGCCCGATCCGCTTCGATCCCAAGAATGGTTGCGGCGTGACCGGCCCCTGGCCCACCATCAGCGACTTCAACAGCGGCAAGTCCGCCATCGGCACCGGCCCGTACACGCTCAAGTCGTACGTCAAGGGCAGCGCCATCGAGCTGGCGCGCAACGACTCCTACTGGGGCGACAAGCCGGCCTGGCCGAACGTGCGCCTGATTCCGGTGCCGGCCGCCGGCCCGCGCCTGACCGGCCTCCTGGCCGGCGACTTCGACCTGATCGAGAATCCCGCCGCGCGCGACGTCAAGCGCATCTCGGAAACGCCGGGCTTCGGCTACGTCATCACGCCGTCCGTGCGGGTGGTGTACTTCCAGTTCGACGTGGCGCGCAGCCCCAGCCCGATGGTGCGCGCCGCCGACGGCAAGAACCCGCTGCAGGACGTGCGCGTGCGCCGCGCCATCTCGATGGCGATCGACCGCAAGGCCATTACCGCCCGCATCATGGACGGCGCCGCCACCCCGGCCAACCAGTTCCTGCCCGACGGCATGTTCGGCACGCTGCAGCCGCCGCCAGAACTGAAGTACGATCCGGCCGCCGCCAAGAAGCTGCTGGCCGAGGCCGGCTACCCGGACGGCTTCGAGCTGACCATCTCGTCGACCAACGACCGCTACATCAACGACGCGCAGATCTCGCAGGCCGTGGCCCAATATCTGTCGCGCGTGGGCATCAAGACGACCGTGGACGCGATGACGCGCTCGGTCTACTTTCCCAAGCGCGCCAAGCGCGAGTTCAGCTTCGCCATGGGCGGCTGGTCGTCGGAAACCGGCGAAGCCTCGTCGTTCCTGCAGTACTGGGTCAGCGCCTTCGACAAGGAACACGGCCTGGGCACCAGCAACTACGGCGGCTATGACAATCCGGCCTTCGACAAGGTCTTCAAGCGCGCCCTGACCACCGTCGATCCGGCGGTGCGTGAGAAGCTGCTGCAGGAGTCCCTGACCCTGGCGCTGGCCGACCTGCCCAGCATTCCGCTGCATTTCGAAAGCAGCATCTGGGCGTTCCGCAAGGGCCTGACGTACGAAGGCCGCGCCGACCAATACACCCTGGCCATGTCGGCCAAGCCCGCCAATTAAGATCGCCGTTTCCGGCGCCTGCAACCCCGAGCCCACCAAGGAAATATCACGTGGCCCTTTTCATCCTACGCAGACTGATCCAGAGTCTGTTCGTGCTGCTGGCCGTCTCGGTCGTGGTCTTCTTCGCGGTGTATGCCGTGGGCGACCCGATCGAACTGCTTGTCAGCCCCGAAGCCAGCCAGGCGGCGCGCGAGGCGATGATCGCCCGCCTCGGCCTGGACCTGCCCGTGTGGCAGCAATACACAGGGTTCCTGTGGCGCGCGCTGCACGGCGACCTGGGCACCTCGTTCGTGCACGGCATCCCGGCCATCGAGCTGATCGTGCAGCGCATCCCCGCCACCTTCGAGCTGGTGATCGTGGCCATCGGCCTGACCTGTGTGATCGGCATTCCGCTGGGCCTGGTGGCCGGCCTGTACCGCGATGAGCCCCTGGGCCGCGGCATCATGGCGTCGTCGGTGCTGGGCTTCTCGCTGCCCAACTTCTGGCAGGGCATGATGCTGATCCTGCTGTTCGCGGTGTGGCTCGGCTGGCTGCCCGCCACCGGCCGCGGCGACACCGTGACGGTGCTGGGCGTGCGCCTGTCGATCCTGACGGCCGACGGCTGGTCGCACCTGATCATGCCGGCCATCAACCTGGCGCTGGCCAACATCGCGCTGGTGCTGCGCCTGACCGCCTCCGGCGTGGTCGAGGCCCGCAGCCAGGACTACGTGAAGTTCGCGCGCGCCAAGGGCATCAAGCCCGGCCGCATCGTGCGCCGCCACATCCTGCGCAACATCCTGATCCCGGTGGTCACCGTCATCGGCATGGAATTCGGCAGCCTGATCGCCTATTCCACCATCACCGAGACCGTGTTCGCGTGGCCCGGCATGGGCAAGCTGCTCATCGACAGCGTCTACCAGCTCGACCGGCCTGTGGTGGTCGCGTACGTGATGCTGGTCACCCTGATCTTCGTGGTCATCAACCTGGTTGTGGACATCCTGTACGCCGCGCTCGACCCGCGCGTGCAGCTCGTGACCCCCGCTCAATAATCGCCATGGCTCAATCTCCCAATACCGGCCGCACCCGTACCGTCCAGCCCCTGGCCGATACGCCCAAGCGCGCCTCGATCCTGAAGAAACTGCGGGCCCGGCCGACCGTGCGCGGCTCGGTCATCGCCCTGACCATACTGGTGCTGCTGGTGGTGTTCGCGCCCTACTTCGCGCCGCAGAATCCCTATGATCTGGCCAACCTGTCGCTGATGGACGGCCGCCTGGCGCCGCGCCAGGCGCTGATGGACGGCAGCATCGCCTGGCTCGGCACCGACGACCAGGGCCGCGACATGCTCAGCGCCATTCTCTATGGCCTGCGCATCAGCCTGATGGTGGGCCTGTCGGCCGTGGTGCTTGCCACCGCCGTGGGCGGCGCGGTCGGCCTGGTGGCCGCCTACGTCGGCGGCCTGGTCGACACCGTGCTGATGCGCATCGTCGACTTCATCCTGGGTTTCCCGACCATCCTGGTGGCGCTGGTGCTGCTGGTGGTGCTGGGGCGCGGGGTCGACAAGGTGATCCTGGCGCTGGTGCTGGTGCAATGGGGCCACTATGCCCGCATCATGCGCAGCCGCGCGCTGCAGGAGCGGCGCAAGGAGTACGTCGAGGCCGCCGCCAACCTGGGCTTCCCGGCCTGGCGCATCATGGTGTTCCACCTGCTGCCCAACTGCCTGGGCCCCGTCATGGTGTTCGCCACCATCCAGATCGCCACCGCCATCGCGCTGGAAGCGACGCTGTCGTTCCTGGGCGTCGGCGTGCCGATCACCGAACCCTCGCTGGGCCTGCTGATCTCCAACGGCTTCCAGTACCTGCTGTCGGGCGACTACTGGATCAGCCTGTTCCCGGGCATTGCGCTGCTGTTGCTCATTCTTTCAATCAATATCGTCGGCGACCGCCTACGCGAAAGCCTGGATCCGAGGAAATGACCCACCCCCGAAGCGCTTCGCGCTCCCCCCTCAAGGGGGCATGCCAGCGGACCGGCGGAGCCGGCTCCGCGGCATCCCGATTGGGCAAGGCCTCCCGCATGCTTGGCGGCTGGCGCAATGGACAAATGATATGAATGACACGCTTCTAGAAGTGCGCGGCCTGCGCACCGCATTCCATACCGAGGCCGGCGCCTGGCTGGCGGTCGACGGCGTCGACCTGACCGTGCGCCGCGGCGAGATCGTGGGCCTGGTCGGCGAGTCCGGCTCGGGCAAGTCGGTCACCGGCTTCTCGCTGCTGGGGCTGATCGATCCGCCCGGGGAAGTCGTCGACGGCGAAGTGAAGTTCAAGGGCAACGACCTGCGCAAGCTCTCCGAAGAGCAGATGCGCCAGTTGCGCGGCAACCGCATCGCCATGATCTTCCAGGACCCGCTGATGACGCTCAACCCGGTGCTGCGCATCGGCGAGCAGATGATGGAGGCCATCCTGACGCACGAGGACGTGCCGCGCGCCGAAGCGCTGGAGCGCTGCCGCGAGGCACTGGCCATGGTCGGCATCCCGTCGCCGGAGAAGCGCCTGAAGAGCTACCCGCACGAGTTCTCGGGTGGCATGCGCCAGCGCGTGGCGATCGCCATCGCCATGATCAACAAGCCCGACCTGATCATCTGCGACGAGCCGACCACGGCGCTGGACGTGACCATCCAGGGCCAGATCCTGTACCGCATGCAGGAGATCTGCCGCGAGCACAACACGGCGCTGATCTGGATCACCCACGACCTGGGCGTGGTGGCCGAGCTGGCCGACCGCGTCGCGGTCATGTACGCCGGCCGCATCGTCGAGAGCGGCCCGGTCGAACAGGTGCTGGACGCGCCGCGCCATCCCTACACCCGCGGCCTGCTGGACTCGATGCCCGGCGCCACCACGCCGGGCGCGCGCCTGCACCAGATCAACGGCATGGCGCCCAGCCTGGCCGGCCGCCCGTCGGGCTGTGCCTTCCGGCCGCGCTGCACCCACGCGGTCACGCGCTGCACCGAGCAAGCCCCCACCGTTACCACCGAAGGTCCGCGCAGCTATCGCTGTTACGTCCCGATCGCCCGCGAGGCCGAGCAAGCATGAGTCAAGCCGATACCCCCGTCATCGAGCTCAGGAACGTCCACAAGCGCTTCGAACAGCGTCCCGACCTGGCCCAGCGCATCCTGGCCCTGGGCGGCCGCCCGATCGACCGCCGCACCGTGTACGCCGTCAACGGCGTCGACCTGCGCATCGGCCGCGGCGAAGTCGTCGGCCTGGTGGGCGAGTCCGGCTGCGGCAAGTCCACCCTGGGCCGCGTCGTTGCCGGCCTGCACCGCCAAACCGAAGGCGACCTGCTCTACCAGGGCCAGGACGCGCGCCGCCTGCGCGGCGCCGACAAGCTGGCCTACACGCTGGGCGTGCAGATGATCTTCCAGGATCCGCAGGCCTCGCTCAACCCGCGCCAGCGCCTGCGCCAGATCCTGGGCGAATCGCTCAAGGTGCACAAGCTGGCGCCGCCGGCCGAGATTCCCGCGCGCATCGACCAGGCCCTGAAGGAAGTGGGCCTGGACACCGAGTACCGCGACCGCTTTCCGCACCAAATTTCGGGCGGCCAGCGCCAGCGCATCGGCATCGCCCGCGCGCTGATGGTGGCGCCCAAGTTCCTGGTGTGCGACGAACCGGTGGCGGCGCTGGATGTTTCGATCCAGGCGCAGGTGATCAACCTGTTCATGGACCTGCGCGAGCAGCACGGTTTCACGTACCTCTTCATCAGCCACGACCTGGGCGTGGTGCGCCACATCTCGGATCGCGTGGCTATCATGTACCTGGGCAAGATCGTCGAGATCTCGACCTCGGCCGAGATCTTCGCGCGCGCCAACCATCCGTACACCCAGGCCCTGATGGCCGAGGTGCCGGACGTGGCGCGCCGCGGCCGCAAGTTCACGCCGATCAAGGGCGAGATCCCGTCGCCGCTGAATCCGCCGTCGGGCTGTACCTTCAACCCGCGCTGCCCGCACGCCATGCCGCGCTGCCGCGAGCAGGCGCCGACGCTGAAGGAAATCTCTCCGGGCCACTGGTCGGCCTGCCACCTGAACGAAGCCACCGCCTGAACGCCATGAAACCCTCTGACATGTCCAACGTGGACCGCATCGCCATCGAAATGGGCCATGCCGGCCGCAACGCCATCACCTATATCGACGAGGATCGCAATTCCGATCGCCCGTTCAAGCTGCAGACCTACCGCCCCTACGGCTACACGCCGGATCGCCCGGTGGTGATCGTGCAGCATGGCGTGCTGCGCAACGGCGACGAATACCGCGACTTCTGGGTCGAGGCCGCCGACAAGCACAAGCTGCTGATCGTGGCGCTGACCTTCTCCAACGAGATCTGGCCCGGCGTGGAAAGCTACAACAATGGCCGCGTGTTCTCGGCCGGCGGCAATCCGCGCCACATCGACGGCTGGACCTACGCGCTGGTCGGCAACGTGATCCGCGACATGATCGACGCCGAGATCACCGATGGCCAGAATGTCTACCTGTTCGGCCACTCGGCCGGCGGCCAGTTCGTGCACCGCCTGATGAGCAGCCAGTCGCACGCGCCGTTCAAGGCCGTGGCGGCCGGCAACCCCGGCTGGTACACCCTGCCGACCTTCGACTACCCCTTCCCCGAAGGCATGGACGGCGTCGGCCTGACCGAGGACCACCTGGTCAAGCTGCTGGCCTATCCGATGACGATCCTGGCCGGCGACCAGGACATCGCCACCGACGACCCCAACCTGCCGTCGGAACCGGCCGCCATGCGCCAGGGGCCGCACCGCTTCGCCCGCGCCCACAACTACTTCGAGGCCGGCCGCAAGGAAGCCGAGCGCCGCGGCGTGCCGTTCAACTGGACGCTGCAGGTGGTGCCCGGCATCGGCCACGACGGCCGCGCCATGTCCGCGGTCTGCGCCAGCCTGTGGTTCGAGGGCGGCATGCCGAGCGACGCCGAACTGGCCCGCCTGGCCGGCCAGCAGGTCGCCTGAACGTTCCCTTTCATTTCCGCTAGCAGAATCGCCATGTCCTCCACTTCCCGCACTGAACAACTCGTCGCCGGCATCCAGAGCTGGCTGCAATGCGAATCGCCTTCGAACTTCCCCGAAGGCATCGCCGCGATGGCCCGCATCATCGCCGACTACGCCGCCGCGGCCGGCCTGACGGTGGAACTGTCGTCGCTCGGCCCCGCCACCGGCCCGCTGCTGTACGCCACCAACCGCGCCGCTGGCGACACCCGCCCCGGCATCCTGATCCTGGCGCACATGGACACAGTGCACCCGGTCGGCACGCTGCTGGAGAACCCGGTGCGCATCGAGGGCGACCGCCTCTACGGCCCCGGCAGCTACGACATGAAGGCCGGCATCTACCTGGCGCTGACGGCGCTGGCCAGCGTGGCCCGCCCGGGCGCGACGCAACTGCCGGTGGATTTCTTGGTGGTGCCCGACGAGGAAACCGGCAGCCATGCCTCGCGCGCGCACATCGAACGCTTCGCCGCCAATGCCAAGTACGCCCTGGTGTGCGAACCGGCCCGCCCCAACGGCGGCAAGTGCGTGACGGCGCGCAAGGGCACCGGCATGCTGAACCTGAACGTCAAGGGCCGCCCCGCCCACGCCGGCATGCAGCACGAGAAAGGCCGCAGCGCGATCCGCGAAATGGCGCACCAGGTGCTGGCGCTGGAAGCGATGACGGACTACGAGCGCGGCATCACCGTGAGCGTGGGCACGATCGCCGGCGGCACCGTCACCAACACCGTGCCGGCGCTGTGCCGCTGCGTGGTGGACTTCCGCGTGCCCGACATGGGCGCGGCCGAAGACGTGCTGCGCCGTATGCGCGAGCTGTGCGCGGTGGGCCCGGACGTGGAACTGGACATCGACGTGGAACTGAACCGCCCGCCGATGGTGAAGACCGAGGAAGCCGCCGCGCTGCTGGCGCTGGTGCAAGGCTACGCGGAACGCGCCGGCTTCCTGCTGGAAGACGCGCCGATGACCGGCGGCGGCAGCGACGCCAACTTCACCTCGGCCATGGGGATTCCGACGCTGGATGGTCTTGGGGCGGATGGGGACGGGGCGCATACGCTGAATGAGTACATCTTGGTTTCTACGTTGGAGCAGCGGTTGAAGTTCTGGGAGTTGTTGTTGAAGGAACTTGCTTAGAGTTCTTTTTGCGGCGGGTTGGGTTCTTTAGCCGCGGGTGTCGGGGCAGGCGGAGGATGGCGGGGCTACGATTGCGGTCCGGAGCCTTCGCTCCGGCCTGCCCCGTCGTCATCCTCGTCCTCGCCTTCGGCGACTCCTTCGGATTCCCTCGGGCGCATCTACACGCCCCGCCATCCTCCGCCTGCCCCGACACCCGCTCACGATGAGACTTAGTGACGGGCTCTGGGGCGAATGGGGTGCTTGGCATGCTATTGCCCATCAGGGGTGGGGAGAGGATCTTGCGGGGCCCGCCTCAAGCCGGCCGCGCGGGCGGCCTTTTGAGGCTTACGCGGCGTCTTGCGTCGTCGCGTTGACGCTGGCGCGCGTGGATGCGGCGCTGTCGAGCACGACTGAGAGATTGCGCGCAGCACACTTGTTTGTGGGCGGCGCGGCAGACTCGTGACGCGCAACATGACATCCATCGCGCCGCCCACCACCGCCCCTCCCCCTGATGTGCGGCCCAAATAGAAAACCCCTCAACACCAGCGCACAGCGCACCCGTCTCGCCTTCAAATGCGCAGACGCCCCTTGCGGCCGCCTGCCCGAGGGGCGGCCTACGAAGCGCCCCGCCGCCCCCGAATAGAAAGCCCCGCCCCCATCGCCTAGAATATTCCCAAGAAAATCCCAAAAAAAGCCCATGCAAGAACACCCCCAAAACAGCGCCATCGCCTACGGCCTGGCCACGATCGCCGCCGACGGCACCGTCCTCGATACCTGGTATCCGCGCCCGTCCCTGACCGACAAGACGCCCGCGGGCGGCACCCGGCACCTCACGCCTGAAGAAGCGCGAGCCGCGCTCGGCGAGCACGTGCCCACCTCGCTGGGGCGCGACACCCGGCGCAAAGTCGACATCGTCGCCGTGCGCACCGCCATCGCCTCGCTCGACCAGCCGCCCGCCGACGCACACGACGCCTACCTGCGCCTGCACCTGCTCAGCCACCGACTCATTCGGCCGCATGGCGCCAACCTCGACGGGTTGTTCAACGTGCTCGCAAATGTGGCCTGGACCTCCGCCGGCCCCTGCGCCGTCGACCAGGTCGACGCGCTGCGCTGGCAACTGCGCGCCACCGGGCAGATCCTTGAAATCCGCGGCGTCGACAAGATCCCGCGCATGACCGACTACGTCGTGCCCGCCGGCGTGCGCATCGCCGACACCGCCCGCGTGCGGCTCGGCGCGCACCTGGCCGCCGGCACCACCGTGCTGCACGAAGGCTTCTGCAACTTCAACGCCGGCACCCTCGGCGCCTCCATGGTCGAAGGCCGCATCAGCGCCGGCGTCATCGTCGATGACGGCACCGACATCGGCGGCGGCGCCTCCATCATGGGCACCATGTCCGGCGGCGGCAAACAGGTCGTGGCGATTGGCAAGCGCTGCCTGCTTGGCGCCAACTCCGGCATCGGCATCTCGCTGGGCGACGACTGCGTGGTCGAAGCGGGCTGCTACGTCACCGCCGGCACCCGCGTGCTGACGCCGGAAGGCGCGGTGGTCAAGGCGGTGGAGCTGGCCGGCCAGCACGGACTGCTGTTCCGCCGCAACTCGCAGACCGGCGCGGTCGAAACGCTGGTGCGCACGGCCGCCTGGGGCACCTTGAACCCGGCGCTGCACACCGGGCACTGATCGGGCGGGCCCGCGGCGCGGCGCCGTCGTCAGGCGTGCAGCAACCGCCGCATCGCCTGCGGCGACTGGCCGAACGCGCGCAGGAACGCCTTGCGCATGCGGTCGCGGTCGCCAAAGCCGGTTTCGCGCGCCACCACCTCGGCCGCATGACGGCCGGACTGCATCATGTCCTGCGCCGCCTCCAACCGCAGATGTTCCACCGCCTTGGCCGGAGACTGGCCCGTTTCCTGGCGGAACACACGGCTGAACTGGCGCGGGCTCAGGTGCGCGGCGCGCGCCAGCTCGTCCACCGACAATTCGGCCTTCAGGTTGGCCTTGGCGTAGGCCAGCGCCGTCTGCACCCGATCGGACTTCGCATCCAGCTCCAGCAACGCCGAATACTGCGACTGTCCGCCCGCGCGGCGTTGTGTCAGCACCAGCTTGCGCGCGACCGCGCGCGCCATGTCCGCCCCCAGGTCCGCCTCCACCATGGCCAGCGCCAGATCAATGCCGGCGCTCATGCCCGCCGAGGTCCAGATCGGGCCGTCAGCCACGAAGATGCGGTCCTCGTCCACCTTGACCCGCGGATACTCGCGCTGCAGGCGCCGCGCATAGAACCAGTGGGTGGTGGCGCGGCGGCCGTCGAGCAGGCCGGCCTGCGCCAGCACGAACGCGCCGGTGCACATCGAGGCGCAACGGCGCACCCGTTCGCTGGCGCCGCGCAGCGCGCGCAACAGGCTCTCGGACGCGCCCTCGCCGGTGTTGTCGCCGGCGACGATCAACGTGTCGAACGCGCGCCGCCCCAGCTTCTGCGTGTCCTGCGCAAACCCCAGCGAACTGGCCACCGGGCCGCCATGCTCGGACACCAGGACGACGCGATAGGCCGGTTCGCCGCTCTGGCGGTTGGCCATCTCGAAGACCGCGCTGGCCGCCAGGCTCATGAGCTGGAAGCCCGGGTGCAACAGGATCGCGATGGTTTTCATGGCTGTTCCGTCCGTTTTCATCGTATGTCCTGAAAAGACGTTTCTATGTCATTGAGGATATTCCATCCCGGTTCTACTCTGCAAGGGTACCGGCACTACCAGCCGTCCCCATTTCGGAGTCTTTCATGAGCAACACCCCGTCTGGCAAATCCCCCGGCCGCGCCCTGGTCACCGGCGCCTCGTCCGGCATCGGCGCGCGCTACGCCCACCACCTGGCCCATCGCGGCCACGACCTGACGCTGGTGGCGCGCAACGTCGAACGCCTGGAAACCCTGGCCGCGCGACTGCGCGCCGAGACCGGCCGTGACGTGCGCGTGCTGCCAGCCGACCTGTCGCGGACCGACGGTGTGCAACGCGTGGCGCAAGCGCTGCGCGAGGACGACTCGCTGACCCTGCTGGTGAACAACGCCGGCATCGGCGCGGTGGCGCCGCTGCTGCAATCCGATGCCGCCCAGATGCAGGCCATGATCGACCTGAACATCAGCGCCCTCACCCACCTGACCATGGCGGCCGCGCCCGCCTTCGTGGCGCGCGGCGGCGGCACCATCATCAATATCGCGTCGATCGTCGGCCTGCACCCCGAGCTGCTCAACGGCGTCTACGGCGCCAGCAAGGCCTATGTGCTGGCCTACTCGCAGTCGCTGCGCCACGAACTGGCGGACAAGGGCCTGCGCGTCCAGGCGGTGCTGCCCGGCGCCACCGGCACCGAGTTCTGGGACCAGGCCGGCAAGCCGGCCAGCGAGTTGCCGTCCGCCATCGTGATGAGCGCGGACGACATGGTGCGCAGCGCGCTGGCGGGCCTGGACCAGGGCGAGTTCGTCACCATCCCGTCGCTGACCGACCCGACCCTGCTGGAACGCCTGGAAGCGGCGCGCCAGGCCCTGGGGCCGGAACTGTCGCGCAATACGCCGGCGGCGCGCTATGGCATTCAGGCGCCCGGCGGCACCGGCACGAACGGATAGTGCTCGACGCGGCCCCGGCCCGCGATGATGGCGGTGGATTCGGGCACCTCTTCCCAGGCGCCCGGCATCTCGCTCAGCGGCTCGGACAGCAACAGGAATGCGTCATCGTCCAGCGCCGCGACCTTCGGGTCGTCGGGATAAAGCTCGCGCAGATGCCGCACGCAGGTGTTGTGGAACAGCGTGCGCGAATCGCGCTCGCTGGAATAGCGCACCGCGATCAGGCGCTCGCCATCCAGCGCGCACACGGTCATGTTGATGGGCCGGGCCACCCCTTGGCGCCGGCCGGTCTCCTCGACCGCGCCGACCATGCGCGCCAGCGCCTGCAGCGCGTCTTCCTCCAGGCCGAAAGTCAGCGCCAGCAGGAACATCACCTCGGAATCGGTCGACCCTTCCAGTGAACCGAAGTAGGCCGGCGCGATCATCAGCATCAGGTCGCGCCGCAGCAGCGGATAGTCGCGGATCACGCCGTTGTGCACGAACAGCCAGTTGCCATGGCGGAACGGATGGCAGTTGGTTTCCTGGGCCGGCGTGTCGGTGGCGGCGCGGATGTGCGCCACGAACAGCGGCGAATGGATGGCGCGCGCGGCCTCGCGCAGGTTGCGGTCGTTCCAGGCCGGATGCACGCTGCGGTAGCGGAACGGCGGCTCGGGCGGTCGGCCGTACCAGCCCAGACCGAAGCCGTCGCCATTGGTGGTGGTGGCGCCCATGCGCGCATGCAGGCTCTGGTCGATCAGCGAGTGCGTGGCCTTGAACAGCACGCTCTCCATTTGCAGGGGACTCCCGGTGTAAGCCAGCCAGCGGCACATGATGCGCTCCTTGAAAAACCGGCCCGGCGCGGGCTCGCCGGGTCCGCCCCAGTGTAGGAGCGAGGCGCAATTTTCTACAAGCCCGGCCCGGCGCCGGCGGGCATAGTGAGGACCTGTCTGTCTTCACCGGAGCCCCGTATTGGACACCCCCGCCGCCGCCTCGCCCCAACAGGGTTTCGCCAGCGACAACACCGCCGGCGCCAGCCCCCAGATCCTGGCCGCGCTGCTGCGCGCCAATGAGGGACAGGCCCCCGCCTATGGCGCCGACGACATCACCCTGCGCGTCGAACGGCGCCTGGCCGAGATCTTCGAACGCGAGATCGACGTGCTGCTGGTGCCCACCGGCACCGCCGCCAATTCGCTGGCGCTGGCGGCGCTGACGCCGCCCTGGGGCAGCGTGCTGTGCCACGCGCACAGCCACATCGCCAACGACGAATGCGGCGCGCCGCAGTTCTACAGCGGCGGCGCGCGCCTGGCGCTGCTGGAGGGCGCGGCCTCCAAGCTCGACCCCGCCCGGCTCGCGGAACAAGCGCGCCACAAGGCCGGAGACGTGCACTCGATGCCGCCGGCCTGCGTCAGCATCACACAGGCCACCGAGACCGGCAGCGTGTACACGCTGAACGAGATCCGGGCCCTCGGCGCCGTCTGCCGCGATGCCGGGCTGCCCCTGCACATGGACGGCGCGCGCTTCGCCAATGCCCTGGTCAGCCTGGACTGCACGCCAGCGGAAATGACCTGGAAGGCCGGCGTCGCGGCGCTGTCGTTCGGCGCCACCAAGAACGGCGCGCTGGGCGCCGAGGCCATCGTGCTGTTCGAACCCGGACGCGCCGCCGAACTGGCCTACCGGCGCAAGCGCGGCGGCCACCTGTTTTCGAAGATGCGGCTGCTGTCGGCACAGATGGAAGCCTATCTGGCGGACGACCTGTGGCTGCGCAACGCGCGCCAGGCCAACGCCATGGCGGCGCGGCTGGCGGCGGGCATGGCGAACCTGCCGGGCGTTGAACTCCAGGGGCCGGTCGAGGCCAACATCCTGTTCTGCCGGCTGCCGATCGTCGCCATTGACGGCCTGCTGGCGCAGGGCTTTCGCTTCTACCACGACCGCTGGGGCCCGGGCGTGGCGCGGCTGGTCACGTCGTTCACCACGCACGAGCAGGACGTCGATCACTTCCTGGCGGCGTTGCGCGCGCTGGTGCGATAACGACCCGCGCCGTCCCTCCGGCGCGCCGCGCGCCAGCGCCAGGACGACGCGGGAATCGGCGCGCTCAGGCCGCGCGCCGGTAGGCCGAGGGCGGCACCCCATAGGCCGTGCGGAACGCGCGGTTGAAATGGCTCTGGTCGTAGAAGCCGACATCGGCCGCCACCTGCGCGATCGGAGCGCGCGCCCGCGCCAGCGCGGCGCAGGCCCGCTCCAGGCGCAGCCGCGTCAGCCAGGCGTGCGGCGTCAGCCCCACCGACAGCGCGAAGCGGCGCAGGAACTGGTAGCGGCTCAGGCCGCAGAGCCGCGCCAGGTCTTCCAGACCGATCTTGTCGCCCAGGTGGGCCTGGCAATAATCCCGCACGACCCGCTGGTGCGCGAGCGACAGGCCGCCGCGCACCGCCTGGGGCGTCACCGCCCCCGTGCGCGCGAACAGCGTCCCCATCAGGGCCAGCGAGACGGACTCGTGCGCCAGCGGCCCGGCGGCCGCATCCGCCATCCAGGAAGCGTGCAACGCCTTGAAGCGGGCCGCCAGCGCGGGCTCCTCGATCAAGGTGCCCAGGAACCGCTCGTCGGATGCGCCGCCCGAGACTTCGGCGATGAAATCGCGCATCAGGTCGGGCGACAGACGGAAGGTCTTCAGGGTGTAGGACTGGCCATAGTCGGCCACGCCGGCGCCATCATGGACCTCGCCGGGCGGCATCAGGGCGATGCCCCCGGGCCCCAGCAGCGTGCTGCGGCCACGGAAGGTCTGGCGCTGCACGCCCTGGGTCACCAGGCCGATGTGGTAATCGACGTGGTAGTGCCGGTCGAACTGGAAGTCGACCAGCCGCGCCACGCCCAGCACCAGGCCCGGCGTGCCGGGCACCGGTTGGTAACGCACGTCATCCTTCATCGTCAGCGCCATGATGCAAAGCGGCAGGTATAGATCCTGGACGCTCCCCCGTCATGTAATTTATTGCGGGGCTATTTCTTCAGCAAGGCCTTGAGCATGGCCATGCGTTCCTTGGGATTCATGGCGGCGGTGGTCTCGTCTTCCTGGATGCCCGGAGCATCCAGGCCCATTTCCTCGATGAAGCGCGACGGTTCGCGCACCAGGTCCTCGCGCGCCCGGCGCCGGCGCTTGCACCAGCTCAGGTTGAGGCTGCGCTGGGCTCGCGTGATGCCCACGTACATCAGCCGCCGCTCTTCCTGGATACGGGTGGCCAGGTTCTCCGCGGCGCGCGCCGGATCGCCCACCTCGTCGTCCTTGCCCAGGTGCGGCAGCAGGCCTTCTTCGACGCCCGCCAGGTACACGTGCGGATACTCCAGGCCCTTGGAGGCATGCAGGGTCGACATCTTGACCGCGTCCGGCTCCTCTTCCTCGCCCCGTTCGAGCATGGTCACCAGCGCAACGTGCTGCACCAGTTCGAACAGCGACATGTTGTCCTCTTCGGCCTTGCGCTTGAGCCAACCGGTCAGCTCCAGCACGTTCTGCCAGCGGGTCTGCGCCGGGCGTTCGTCGAACAGCTCGAACAGATGGCGTTCGTACTGGATCGCCTGCACCAGGTCGTCCAGGATCACGCCGGCGGGTTCGGCGGGCGCGCCATCGGTGCCGGCGGTGGCGCCACGGCCGGCGCGCCACTGCATGCGGCGGATGAATTCGGTGAAGGTGCGCAGCGGTTCGAGCTGGCGCGGCGCCAGCAGGCTTTCCAGCCCGGTCTCATCGACCGCCGCCAGCAGCGACAGCTCGCGAGTGGCGGCATACTGGCCCAGCGTCTGCAAAGTGGCCTGGCCGATGCCGCGCTTGGGCGTGGTGGCGGCGCGGATAAAGGCCGGATCGTCCTCGTCGTTGGCCAGCAGCCGCAGGTAGGCCAGGATGTCGCGCACCTCGGCCTTGTCGAAGAAACTCTGCCCGCCCGCGATCGTGTACGGGATCTTCAGGTTGCGCAGCGCCTGCTCCAGGATGCGCGACTGGTGATTGCCGCGATACAGGATGGCGAAATCCTTCCACTGCGCCTGGCGCTCGAAGCGCGAGGCCGAGATCTTCATGGCGATGGACTCGGCCTCGTGCTCCTCGCCGTCCATCGCCGAAACGACGATCGGCTCGCCCACGCCCAGGTCCGACCACAGCTTCTTTTCGAACAGCTTGGGGTTCTTCTCGATCACCTGGTTGGCCGCCGCCAGGATGCGCTGCACCGAGCGGTAGTTCTGCTCCAGCTTGATGAGCTTGAGATTGGGATAGTCGGTGGTCAGCTTGGCCAGGTTCTCGATGGTGGCGCCGCGCCAGGCGTAGATGGCCTGATCGTCGTCGCCCACCGCCGTGAACATGGCGCGCGGGCCGGTCAGCAACTGCACCAGGCGGTACTGGCAGACGTTGGTGTCCTGGTATTCATCGACCAGCAGGTAGCGCACGCGGTTCTGCCAGCGCGTGCGCACCTCTTCGTTGTTGGCCAGCAGGATGGCCGGGATGCGGATCAGGTCGTCGAAATCCACGGCCTGGTAGGCGGCCAGCGTGGCGGCGTAGCTGCGATAGACGTTGGCGGCCTCGACGTCGCCCGGCGTGATGGCTTCGCGCGCGGCGTCGTCGGGTTCCATCAGCGCGTTCTTCCACAGCGAGATGATGCCCTGCACATGGCGCAAGCGGCCCTTGTCGGTGGTGGCCAGCAGCTCCTGGATGATCGCCATGGCGTCATCGGCGTCCAGGATCGAAAAGGTCGGCTTGAGACCCGCGTTGCGCGCCTCTTCGCGCAAGAGCTTCACGCCCAGCGAGTGGAAGGTGCTGATGGTCAGGCCCTTGCCCAGCTTGCGGTCCACCAGCGTCTTGACGCGCTCATCCATCTCGCGCGCGGCCTTGTTGGTGAAGGTCAGCGCCACCACGTTGCGGCCCATGTAGCCGCATTCGCGCAGCAGGTAGGCGATCTTCTGCGTGATGACGCGCGTCTTGCCGCTGCCGGCGCCGGCCAGCACCAGGCAGGGGCCGTCCAGGTACAGCACCGCCTCTTTCTGCGCGGGGTTCAGGCCGTGGCCGATGGGTTCGTGTGCGGACATGGGAGTCGGGGAAAGGGGAACGACATAGAGTAAACGGACGAATGCGCGGCGCCTGTCAGATTTCCAGCGGGTCGACCTCCAACTGCCAGCGCACCCGGGCCTCGTTGGCCAGGTACGGCAGGTGGTGCGACCACGACGCCAGGAAAGCCTGCAGCGCCGGACGGCTGGTGCTTTCCACCAGCAACTGGGCGCGCTCGATGTTGGCCACCCGCACCACGCGCAGCGGCACGGGGTCGTACAGCATGATCGCGTCCAGCCCCGGGAAGTCGGCGGCCCACTCGCCTTCGGGCAGCGCGCGCGCCTGTTGCAGGAACGCCTGCGCCACCGCCAGCTCGCGCGCCTCGGCCGTCAACAGCGCCTGGTAGGCGAACGGCGGCAGGCCGGTGCTTTCGCGTTCCTGCAGCGCATGGCGCGCGAAGCCCGCGTAGTCATGGCGCAGCAGCGCCTGGTACACCGGCTGCTCGGGGTAGCCGGTCTGGATGATGACCTGGCCGTTGCCCTGGTGGCGGCCGGCGCGGCCGGCCACCTGCATCAATTGGGCGAACAGCCGTTCGGGCGCGCGGAAGTCGTGCGCGAACAGCGCCGAATCGGGATTGAGCACGCCGACCAGTCCGAGCCGCGCGAAGTCGTGGCCCTTGGACACCATCTGCGTGCCGACCAGGATGTCGACCTCGCCCGCGTGCACCGACGCGAACAGGGCCTCGGCGCTGCCCTTCTTGCGGGTGCTGTCGGCGTCGATGCGCAGGATGCGCGCCTCGGGGAACAGTTCGGCCAGGTGTTCCTCGACCCGCTGCGTGCCACGGCCCATCGGCGCCAGGTCCTGGTCGCCGCACTCCGGGCACGCGTGCGGCACCGGCGCCTGGTAGCCGCAGTGGTGGCATTGCAGGCGATGGCCGCGGCCGGCGGCGCGGTGCAGCACCGTGAACGCGGTGCAGCGCGGGCAATTGCTGACCCAGCCGCAGGACTGGCAATGCAGCACCGGCGCGTAGCCGCGGCGGTTCAGGAAGATCAGCGACTGTTCCTTGCGCGCCAGCCGTTCGCCAAGGGCCTCCAGCAACTGTGGCGACATGCCGTGCTTCATCTGCAGGCGGCGCGTGTCCACCAGCTTCATGGCCGGCAGCGAACTGGCGCGGGCGCGCGCCGGCAGCGCCAGCCGCAGGTAGCGGCCGCGCTCGGCATGCTGCCAGGTCTCCAGCGACGGCGTGGCCGAGCCCAGCACCACCGGGATGTCCAGGTCGTGCGCGCGCCACACCGCCAGATCGCGCGCGGAATAGCGCAGGCCGTCCTGCTGCTTGTACGAGGCGTCGTGTTCTTCGTCCACCACGATGAGGCCCAGTTCGCTCATGGGCGCGAAGATCGCCATGCGCGTGCCCAGCAGCATGCGCGCCTGCCCACGCTGCGCGCGCGCCCAGGCCTGCAGGCGCTCGCCATCGGACAGGCCGCTGTGCAGCACCGCCAGGCCGTCCGGCCCGACCAAGCCTTCCAGGCGGGCGCGCAACGCGCCCTCCAGTTGCGGCGTCAGGTTGATTTCCGGCACCAGCAGCAGCACCTGGCGGCCGGCGGCCAGCACTTTCTCGGCGGCGCGCAGGTAGACCTCGGTCTTGCCGCTACCGGTCACGCCGTACAGCAGCACGGGCTTGAACTTGGTGAGTCCGGCGATGGTGTCCACGGCCTCGCGTTGCGCATCGTTCAGTTCGGGTGGCTGGTCGGCCTCGGCCGGGTTGCGGACCGCCTTGCGCTTGCGTCCGTCCAGCCGCGCCACCGGACCACCGGCCGAGCGCTTGCCCTGATAGGCGGTCGGCTTGCGCAGCGGCGGCGGCAACGTCGGCAGCATCACCTCGCCCAGCGGCCGCTGGTAATACTCGGCGGCGAAACGCGCCAGGCGCAGCCAGGCCTCGTCGAAGGGCGGCAGGTCGCGCAGCACTTCCTCGATCGGCTTGATCTGCTTCGGCTCATAGGACGGCTCTGCCGGGTTGTCCACCACCACGCCGATCAACTTGCGGCGCCCGAACGGCACGATCACCCGCAGGCCCGCCCCCACGGGTTCGTGGTGCCGGTAGTCGAACGGGCCGGGCAGCGGCACGTCGAGCGCAACGCGCACCCAGCAGACCACCGCAGGCGCGGCCGGCATGGATTCGACCAGCGCGAAGTCTTCAGACATGGAGAAGGGAACGGAACATGAACGGAACTGGCCCGAAAGGCGCGATGACGGTGGCTGGAAGAGCGGACCGGGCCGGCGCCCGGACCAGAGAGGATTGTCGCCGCAATCCCTGCCGGGATTCCAGCCCCGCCTGTGGATAACTTTGGGGAAAAGGCGAGAGCAACGTCAGAAATTGGAATAAGGCAAGATTGCATCAACTCTTGCAACCCTGTTGAAAACCCATTTTATTCCATTAAAAACATCGACTTAAGCAAACTTCCAAGATTGTAAAATAGCTTCCAGAGGGTTTTCCCCGAGTCTGATCTTGCTGTGCACAACTGCGCTCGGGGGGCCTCGATGTCCGGCCCTGCGGGCCGAAGCGTTCACTCACTTACCCTCTGAGCGAACGGCTGTGACGGTGGACTTCGTCGACCAATTCGGCTACCGCTTCGGGCGGCGTGAAGCGCGAAATGCCATGGCCGAGATTGAAGACATGGCCGCCCTTGCCCACCGGGCCGAAGGCGTCGAGCACGCGGCGCGCTTCGGCGCGGATGGCCTCGGCGCCGCCAAACAGCGCCATGGGATCGAGGTTGCCCTGGAACGCGACCGAATCGCCGGTGCGGCGCCGCGCCGCGGCCAGGTCCACCGTCCAGTCCAGGCCGACGGCGTCGCAGCCGCAAGCGGCGATGTCCTCGAGCCACTGGCCGCCGCCCTTGGTGAAAACGATGGCGGGCACGCGGCGGCCTTCGTGTTCACGGGTCAGGCCGGCCACGACCTTGCGGGTGTAGGCCAGCGAAAATTGCTGGAACAGGCCGTCGGCCAGCACGCCGCCCCAACTGTCGAACAACATCACGGCCTGCGCGCCCGCGGCGATCTGTGCGTTCAGGTACTGAAGCGTCGCCTCGGCGTTGATTTCCAGGATTCGATGCAGCAGGTCGGGCCGCGCATACAGCATGGTCTTGATCAGGCGATAGTCATCGCTGCCCTGCCCTTCGACCATGTAGCAGGCGATGGTCCAGGGGCTGCCCGCAAAGCCGATCAGTGGCACCTTGCCGCCCAGGTCGCGGCGGATCGTGCTGACGGCATCGAACACATAGCGCAGCCTGTCCATGTCGGGCACGGCCAGGCGCGCCACGTCTTCCTCGGTGCGCACCGGCCGGGCGAAGCGCGGGCCCTCGCCTTCGGCAAAGTCCAGGCCCAGACCCATGGCGTGTGGCACGGTCAGGATGTCCGAGAACAGGATGGCCGCGTCCAGATCGAAACGCTCCAGCGGCTGCAGCGTGACTTCCGAGGCGTAGTCCGGGTTCTGAGCCAGGCCCATGAAGGAACCGGCCCGGGCCCGCGTCTGGCGGTATTCGGGCAGGTAGCGGCCCGCCTGGCGCATCAGCCAGATCGGGGTGTAGGGCACGGGCTCGCGCAACAGCGCGCGCAAGAACACATCGTTCTTCAAGACGGAAGCAGACACGACTATCCTCGATGATCGGAAGCCGTGATTTTACTGCCCCAAGCTGACAGGGCATGGCGGCGGCGCGGCCGGCATTTGCCGGCGCGCAAACCGGGCAAATTCAGCCGGCGTCGCCAACCCCTTCGGCCTGCATCGCGGCCTGGCGCCGATACGGCGCGGCATCGATGCCGTGCTTGCGCATCAGCGCCCAGAACGCCCGCCGATGCTTGCTGGAAGCGCGCGCGGCGCGCGCCACGTTGCCATGATGACGCGACAGCGCCAGGCGGATGTAGTCGGACTCGAACCCATCAACCACCCGCGCCTTGGCCTGCCGGAAGGCCTCCTGGGTGTCGCGGCGGGGTTGGTAACGCAACCCCGCCAGCCCCTGCTGCAACACCTGCCGCGGCACTGGCGGCCGGGTGCATGGCTTGCCGGCCGACAGCGCACCGCCCGCGGCATACGCCGCCTCGGGTTCCCGCAAGCCCTCGGCCAACAGGGGCGAGCGCCGGGCCAGCCGCCCCAACCGCACGCGCAGGCTTTCGAGGCAATATGGCGCGGCCAGGAAATCCGATGCGCCCAACCGCAGCAGATCCTCGATGGCGGGCGCGGTCATGTCGTGCACGAACAGCAGGATGGGCGTGGCCAGCGCGCCGGCGGCCTGCTGCAGCGACATGCGGGTCCAGGCCAGCGATGCCGGCGCGACCGGCAGGATGCAGTGATCGTAGCGCCGCAGACCGACGGCCAACCCCGCCAGCGCATGGATGTCGGGGCCGCCCGACGCGCCACCGGGCGTGCGCAATGGCACCAGGTGCAGGCGCACCCGCGCCAGCCGGGGCTGGTCGCGCGCGACCCAGTGGCCCATGGTGATTTCGTGGCCCGGGGCGAGCAGCACCCCGCAATCCATGGCTTCTCGCATGCAATCCCTCCTGGCTTGTGTTCCAAAGATTGCAGGCTACCGTTGCAGAACACGCCCGGCCATTCGTAGTGAGCGCAAGCGGGACTGCGGTCGACCGAGGGAAGCCGCCGCCGAACGAGCACGAAAGGCGGGCATGAAAAAAGCGGCCCAGGGCCGCTTTTTCCGGATCCGGGGCGAACCCCGGCAGGTCGTGCGCTCAGTGCGAGCGACCGCCTTGACGCAGCTTGCGCGCGGCGACGGCTTGCGCCGCCAGCATCGCCAGCTCGGCTTCGACAACCGCGATGTCGGCCTTGTCCTTGGCGTTGGCCAGGGCCTCTTCGGCGCGCTTGCGCGCTTCCAGGGCACGGGCCTCGTCCAGGTCGGCGGCACGGATGGCCGTGTCGGCCAGGACCGTCACGCTGCCCGGCTGCACTTCCAGAATGCCCCCGGCGACGAAGATGTTTTCCTCGCCTTGGTCGGCACGAACGATCTTGACCGTCCCGGGGCGTATGCGCGAAATCAGCGGGGTGTGACCGGGCAGGATGCCCAGCTCACCCGCCTCGCCAGGCAGCACCACGAACTTCGCCTCACCGGAGAAGATCGCTTCCTCTGCGCTGACGACATCCACATGCAGGGTAGCCATATCGGTTCCTTATTGCAGTTTCTTGGCCTTCTCGAAGGCCTCGTCGATCGAGCCGACCATGTAGAAGGCCTGTTCCGGCAGCGCATCGCACTCGCCGTTCACGATCATCTTGAAACCACGGATGGTTTCGGCCAGCGGCACGTACTTGCCGGGCGAACCGGTGAACACTTCGGCCACGTGGAACGGCTGCGACAGGAAACGCTGGATCTTACGGGCGCGGGCCACGGCCTGCTTGTCTTCCGGCGACAGTTCGTCCATGCCCAGAATCGCGATGATGTCGCGCAGTTCCTTGTAGCGCTGCAGCGTCTGCTGCACGCCACGGGCCACGGCGTAGTGCTCTTCGCCGACGACTTGCGGGTCGAGCTGGCGGCTGGACGAATCCAGCGGATCCACGGCCGGGTAGATACCCAGGGCGGCGATGTCACGCGACAGCACGACGGTCGAGTCCAAGTGCTGGAAGGTGGTGGCGGGCGACGGGTCGGTCAAGTCGTCAGCGGGCACGTACACGGCCTGGATCGAGGTGATCGAGCCGGTCTTGGTGGACGTGATGCGCTCTTGCAGCTTGCCCATTTCTTCGGCCAGCGTGGGCTGGTAGCCCACCGCCGACGGCATACGGCCCAGCAGTGCCGACACTTCGGTACCGGCCAGGGTGTAGCGGTAGATGTTGTCCACGAAGAACAGGATGTCGCGGCCTTCGTCGCGGAACTTCTCGGCCATCGTCAGGCCGGTCAGCGCCACGCGCAGACGGTTGCCCGGGGGTTCGTTCATCTGACCGAACACCATGGCGACCTTGTCCAGAACGTTCGACTCTTCCATTTCGTGGTAGAAGTCGTTGCCTTCACGGGTGCGCTCACCCACGCCGGCGAACACCGACAAGCCGCTGTGCTGCTTGGCGATGTTGTTGATCAGTTCCATCATGTTGACGGTCTTGCCCACGCCAGCGCCGCCGAACAGGCCGACCTTGCCGCCCTTGGCGAACGGGCACACCAGGTCAATAACCTTGATGCCGGTTTCCAGCAGTTCCACCGACGGCGACAGCTCGTCGAAACGGGGAGCCGGTTGGTGGATGCCACGCTTTTCGTCGTGCTGGATTTCGCCAGCTTCGTCGATCGGGCGGCCCAGCACGTCCATGATGCGGCCGAGCGTGCCGGTGCCGACCGGCACCGAGATCGGGGCGCCGGTGCCGGCGACCTTCATGCCGCGGCGCAGGCCGTCGCTGGAGCCCAGGGCGATGGTACGCACCACGCCGTCACCCAGCTGTTGCTGCACTTCCAGCGTCAGACCCTTTTCGGCGAACGAGGAACCCTCGTCGACCAGAGTAAGCGCTTCGTAGATCTTGGGCATGTGATCGCGGGGGAACTGAATATCCACCACGGCGCCGATGCACTGAACGATGGTTCCGTTGCTCATGTCGATTCCTTGCTTGATAGCTTTTGACGGGATGCTGCCTGCCTCAGACGGCGGCAGCGCCCCCTACGATTTCCGAAATTTCCTTGGTGATCGCGGCCTGGCGGGTCTTGTTGTAGACCAGCTGCAGATCGCCGATGACCTTCTTGGCGTTGTCCGACGCCGCCTTCATGGCGACCATCCGGGCCGACTGCTCCGAAGCCATGTTCTCGGCCACGGCTTGGTACAGCAGGCCTTCCACGTAACGCTGCAGCAGGTCGTCGATCACGCTACGAGCGTCGGGTTCGTAGATGTAATCCCAGCTGTAATCCGATTTCACTTCCGAAGTCTTGGCCAGGCTTTCGGCGCCCGTCTGGTACGGATCTTCCAAACCGCTGGCCAGGGGCAGCAGACGCAGGAACAGCGGCTCCTGCTTCATCGTGTTGACGAAGCGGGTCGAAGCCACGTACAGCGCGTCGATGCGGCCTTCCAGGTAGGCGTCGAGCTGCACCTTGATCGCGCCCAGCAGGCGATCCAGTTGCGGCTTGTCACCCAGTTGCACTTCCTGGGAAACCAGCTTGGCGCCGATACGGGACAGCACGCCCACGCCCTTGTTGCCGAAAGCGGTCGCCTGAACGGCGATGCCGTTCTTCTCGAACTCTTTCAGCTTCGTCAACACCACGCGGGTGATGTTGGTGTTCAAGCCGCCGCACAGACCCTTGTCCGTCGTCACCATGACCACGCCGACCGCCTTGATTTCGCGCTCGACCAGGTACGGGTGGCTGTACTCGGGATTGGCCTGCATCAGGTGCGCGGCGATCTCGCGCACCTTGGTGGCGTACGGACGGCCCGCGCGCATCCGCTCCTGCGCCTTGCGCATCTTGGATGCGGCGACCATTTCCATCGCCTTGGTGATCTTGCGCGTGTTTTGCACGCTCTTGATCTTGGTTCGGATTTCCTTAATTCCGGGCATTGCGCTTTCCTGTGAAGACTGGCCGATGGGTTGTCGCTTGCGCCTCAACCATCCGATAAGGATGGGTGAGGCGCTTGCGCGCCTAACCCATCACTTTCTTAAAAAGCACCGTGCTTCTTGAATTCCTGGATGGCGGCGGCGAGTTCGCTTTCGTCATCCTTGGACAGTTCCTTGGTGTCTTCGACGCGCTGGATCAGGGCCGCGTGCTTGGCCTTGAGCTGGTCCTTCAGCGCCTTTTCGAACGACAGCACCTGGGCCACGTCCACGTCATCCAGGTAGCCGTTGTTGACCGTGTACAGCGTGACGGCCAGTTCCCACACTTGCAGCGGCTGGTATTGCGGCTGCTTGAGCAGTTCGACCACGCGCTTGCCGCGCTCGAGCTGGCGACGGGTGGCGTCGTCCAGGTCCGAGGCGAACTGCGCGAAGGCGGCCAGTTCACGGTACTGCGCCAGGTCGGTACGGATACCGCCGGACAGCTTCTTGACGACCTTGGTCTGGGCGGCACCGCCCACGCGCGACACCGAGATACCGGCGTTGATGGCGGGACGCACACCGGCGTTGAACAGGTCGGTTTCCAGGAAGATCTGGCCGTCGGTGATCGAGATCACGTTGGTCGGAACGAAGGCCGACACGTCGCCCGCCTGGGTTTCGATGATCGGCAGCGCGGTCAGCGAGCCGGTCTTGCCCTTGACGGCGCCACCGGTGAACTTCTCGACGTAGTCTTCGTTCACGCGAGCGGCACGCTCGAGCAGGCGCGAGTGCAGGTAGAACACGTCGCCCGGGTAGGCTTCGCGGCCCGGCGGACGGCGCAGCAGCAGCGAGACCTGGCGGTAGGCCCAGGCTTGCTTGGTCAGGTCGTCATAGACGATCAGGGCGTCTTCGCCGCGATCGCGGAAGTATTCGCCCATCGTGCAGCCGGCGTAGGCGGCCAGGTACTGCATGGCGGCGGAGTCCGAAGCCGAGGCGGCCACGACGATGGTGTATTCCATCGCGCCGTGCTCTTCCAGCTTGCGCACCACGTTGTTGATCGTCGAAGCCTTCTGGCCGATGGCGACGTACACGCAGGTGACGCCCTTGCCCTTCTGGCTGATGATGGTGTCGACGGCCACGGCGGTCTTGCCGGTCTGGCGGTCGCCAATGATCAGTTCGCGCTGGCCGCGGCCGATGGGAACCATCGAGTCGATAGCCTTGATGCCGGTTTGCAGCGGCTGCGACACCGAGCGGCGGGCGATAACGCCGGGGGCCACTTTTTCGATGATGTCGGTGGCCTTGGCGTTCACGGGGCCCTTGCCGTCGATCGGCTCGCCCAGCGTGTTGACCACGCGGCCTTTCAGCTCGGGGCCGACCGGCACTTCCAGAATGCGGCCGGTCGTCTTGACCGCGTCGCCTTCGGACACGCCGGTGTAGTCACCGAGAATAACGGCGCCGACGGAATCACGCTCGAGGTTGAGCGCCAGACCGAAGACGTTGTTGGGGAATTCGAGCATTTCGCCCTGCATCACGTCGGACAGGCCGTGGATGCGGGTAATACCGTCGGTCACGGACACGACGGTGCCCTGAGTACGGACATCAGCCGAAGCGCCCAGGCCCTCGATGCGGCTCTTGAGCAGTTCGCTGATCTCGGAGGGATTGAGTTGCATATTGACTCCTGGAATCCTGTTAGTGCTGCCTTTAAGCGGCGAGCGTATCGCGCATGCGGGCCAATTGGGCTTGTACGGAAGTATCGAGCACCTGGTCCCCGACGGCCACGCGCACGCCGCCGATCAACGACTGGTCGACGGTGACGACGGGCTTGAGCTTCAGGCCGAATTTCTTCTCGAGGGCAACGACCAGTTCTTGGACCTGGGCGTCGCTCAGCTCGAACGCGCTGGTGATTTCCGCCTGCGCCGTGCCGTCGTGACGGTTCCGCAGCACCACGAATTGCGTGGCGATCTCGGGCAGCAGCAGCAACCGGTCGTTTTCGACCAGCAGCTCGATGAAATTGCGGGCGGCCTGGGGCAGTTCGGCCTTCACCAGGCCGGTAAACAGCTCGACGCGCTGCTTGTCGCCCAGACGCGGATCGGCCATGGCCTCGCGCACGTCGGGGTTGGAGGCGACCTGCGACAGCTCGCTGACCAGGTCGGCCCAAGCCTGCAGGCCGGCCTTGTCGTCGCGCGCGGCGGCGAACAAGGCTTCGGCGTAGGGCCTGGCAACAGTGGAAAGTTCAGCCATGACGGTCCCGGATTAAAGCTGCGCGCGGAGCTGGTTCAGCAGCTCGGCGTGGGCGCGGGCGTCAACCTCGCGCTTGAGGATCTGTTCAGCACCCTTGACGGCCAGCGCGGCGACGTCGTCGCGCAGCGAATCACGGGCGCGCTGGACTTCCTGCGCGGCATCCTGTGCAGCTTGCGCCACGATGCGGGCACGCTCGGCTTCCGCTTCACGGCGGGCCTGCTCGATCAGGGAGGCGGCTTGCTTCTCGGCCTCGATGATGCGGGCGTGGTTTTCGGACTTGGCAGAAGCCTCGATCAGACTGACACGCGCCTGGGCCTGGGCCAGATCGGCCTTGCCCTTCTCCGCGGCGGCAAGGCCGTCGGCGATTTTTTGGCGGCGCTCGTCCATCGCCTTCGTCAGAGGAGGCCACACGAATTTCATCGTGAACCAGCCCAGAACGAAGAACACGAGCATCTGGAAAATGATCGTCGCGTTCAGATTCACGGTCGTTCCTTTAACACCTTGCGGCTCCGACGGCGCCCGGGACGGGCAACGCGGAGCACTCGATACTTTGCCGGTCGGCGACGGGGCTCAGGCCCGCATCGCCGCCAGCGTCATGACCCGCCTTTTCGCCGGCGGGCGTGCCTTAGCCGACGAACGGGTTGGCGAAGGCGAACAGCATGGCGATACCCACGCCGATCAGGAATGCCGCGTCGATCAGGCCAGCCAGCAGGAACATCTTGGTTTGCAGAGCGTTCATCAGTTCAGGCTGACGAGCCGAAGCTTCCAGGTATTTGCCGCCCATCAGTGCGATGCCGATGCAAGCGCCGATAGCGCCCAGACCGATGATAAGACCGCAAGCGAGAGCAACGAAAGCGACGTTGGTCATGACAACTCCTTGGTTAGAAATCTGAAGTCAAAAAAATAAAAGATTGGGGTACTGCTCAATGCAAGAGGATCTTGCTATCCAGCGCCGGCCCGGAGGCCGACGCCGGAAATTCGGGGGATCAGTGGCCTTCGTGCGCCTGGCCGAGGTACACCAGGGTCAGCATCATGAAGATGAAGGCCTGGAGCAACACGATCAGGATGTGGAAGATGGCCCAGATCGAGCCGGCCAGCACGTGGCCGATTCCCAAGCCGATGCTGGCGCCGTTGAAACCGGTCCAGGCACCGCCCAGCAGGGCGATCAGCATGAAAATCAATTCGCCGGCGAACATGTTGCCGAACAACCGCATGCCCAGCGACACGGACTTGGCGGCGTATTCGATCAGGTTCAGCAGCAGGTTGAACGGCGCCAGGACGAGCGCGCCCAGGCCATGCGCATGGAACGGCGCGGTGAACAGTTCCTTGACGAAGCCGCCCGGGTGCTTGATCTTGATGCCGTAGTAGAACATCAGCAGCAGCACGCCCAGCGACATGCCCATCGGCACGTTCAGGTCGGCGGTCGGCAGCACGCGGTGGTAGTAGAGGGGGTCGCCGTGGTGCGCGCCCAGGCCGGTCAGGCGCCAGATCGACGGCATCAGGTCAACGGGCAGCAGGTCCAGCGCGTTCATCAGGATGATCCAGAGGAACACGGTGAGGGCGAGCGGAGCGATGAAGAGGCGGCTCTTGGCATTGTGGACGATGCCCTTGGCCTGGTCGTCGACCATGTCGACGATCATTTCCACGAAGGCCTGGAAGCGGCCCGGAACGCCGGCGGTCGCGCGGCGGGCGGCGCGCCACAGGAAGAAGATGACGATCAGGCCCGTCAGGCCGGACCAGAACAACGAGTCGTAGTTGATGATGTCAAACTGAGCAATTGCAGTCTGTTTTTCGCCCGTATTGTTCAGGTGCACCAGGTGGTGCTGAATATAAGCGGACTGAGGCGACACGTCGCTGGCAGCAGCCATTTGAATCCTACCCTATTTGCTGTATGCCCGAGCCCTTGCGAGCCGGACGATTCCACGATTCCGTTTGCCGTTACCTACCCGGCGCGCTATGACAACTTGCGGAACATCAAAAGCAGGAGATATCCCTTCAGCGTGAGTATCAAGCCCAGCAGCGCGGCGGGCCAGACGAGACTGTCCTGCGCCACACGCGAAAGCAGCCACAACAGCAACGCCGTTGCGAACAACTTGATCAACTCACCAGAGAGAAAGGTAAAGGGACTGGCCTTACCGGCCCGAACACTGACAGCCAGGCGCAATGCGAACAACGCATTGGGTATGAAATACGCTCCAGCCCCCGCCAGCGCCGACCAACCTGCCGCCGCCCCTCCGACAAACCCCGCTATTACTGCTGCTGCGAGCCCCATGGCGCCTTGCGCCGCCAGTGCCAACAAGAGTCCGCGGCCAGCCTGCGCATTCAGCGCCGCGCGGTCCGCGTCGCTGAGAACCAGCACCCGGTCCACCGGATCCTGATCCGCCAGAACCTGGCGTGCCTCGCCCTGTTGCGCAAGGGGCTGATTCAACCCACAGGATGCATCCCGGGTTTTCTCATCCCAACCGCGCGCAGGTTCGTGCCGCACTGTGTTCTGCTGCATCAAACTTCCCCGCTTAAAGCCTCATCCCGCAAGCCTTGCCCCTGTCAGAACCCTGGCGAAATCCCTGCCATGTGTTCTTATCCCGCAAGCGTCAAACCCGCAGAGTATAGCGTGATTCTTTTTACCCGAGCAAATGAACTTTCGGCGGTTTGTAAGGCGGCAACAGCATCCGCCGAGCCGCCCGCGGCGTGAAAAATTGGGGACGCGAAATCGGAGCGCCCTTGCATGCGCCAAGGGTCGCGCGGACCTCGGGCGAGCAAATAAAAACGGCCCCTCGCGGGGCCGTTGTTCGCGTCTCGGCGGCGAAAGCCGCGCCGCGTCGGATCGGTCAGTCGCGCTTGACCGGCGGCGGCGCCCACTGCCCGTCGAGCGCGACATCCTGCGGCCAGTACAGGCGCATGCTCAGCAGGAACTGGCCGTCGGCGGCGGGCGTCGCCAACCAGTTGGCGCGCTTGCGCTCGCCCGGATCGCGGCGCTGGATGTAGATATCCAGGGAGCCGTCGGCGTTGTACTTCAGGCCGTCGGTGCTGCGCAGCGCATAGCGGTTGGCCGGGTTGTCGGCGAAGCCGTGCTTGTCGTTATAGACATGCAGCGACCAGAAGGCGTTGGCCGGCGGCAACTGGCCCTTCTCGAAATGCAGCACGTAGTCCTCGTTCGAGTTGAGCGGGCGACCCTTGCTGTCGGCCACCGTGACCGGATAAAGCACGTCCTCGGCGGTCGGCGCGCCCAGGCCGGCATAGGCGATGGCGGCGCGGCGCGTGTAGTCGGTGCCATAGGTGCCGATGCCGGTGAGCACGGTGTTCCAGCCGTTCATCGGCGTGGCCAGGCGCGACACGCCATCGGCGATGCGGCGGCCGGCCAGCGGCTGCGCCTCGGTCAGCGCCTGTTGCACCGCGGGACTCAAGCGGCCATACGAGAACGGTTGGCGGGCGTCCAGACCGATGCGGCGCATGCGGTCCAGAATCGGCGTGTCGTTGGCATGCGGCGGATTGTTGCGCATGACGTCGAAGAACAGCGTGAAGAACGACGCCGCATCCAGGCCCGCGGCCTGCTCGGCCGGCGTGCCCTCGCCCACCGTCACCGGGGTGGACATTGGCATCGGCACGTCGCTGCCGATCGGGGCCGTGCCTACGCCCGGACCTGTCTGCGGATACGGCGTGGCGCTGCCAGGACCGCGATGGCGGCCGGGCGCCGGCGCCACCGGCGTCACCATGGGGCTGGCCGACATGTTGGCCTGGATCTGGTTGACCGCGGCGTAGTCCTGCGGACCGCCGGTCTGGGTCCAGCCGATCAGCCAGCCTGTCGAGGTGGGGCTGCGGATCACGTCCACGCCCGGCGGCGGCACGCCTTCCCAATGGGGACCGACGATGGCGAACGATTGCGCGCCCTGGCCATTGGTGCGCGTGCCGCGCGAGGCGAACACGTCGCTCCACATATCCAGCGCCGAGAGCACGGTGTAGCGGTTGCCGGTGTCGGGCAGGCGCACGATCAGCGGTGCGCGCGAGACATCGAACCACAGGCTCGAATACAGCGCGTCGGCGCTGGGCCACGGCGTGTCGGCGGCGCGCGGATCGGGGAAGGCGGCCTTGTGGCCGAACTGGTTGACGGGCGCCTTGCCTTCGAGCGGCGACTGCACCGCAGTGGCCTTGCGGCGCGCCAGCTCCATCACCACCATCGGATAGGCGTAGACATAGGCGTCGATCGCGATGTCGCGCAGTTCCTGCGCGCTCATCTGCGGCGCGGGCGCGTTGGCGGCGGGATACGGCGTTTCCGATACCAGCCGCAGCGTCGGCTGCGGCGATTGCGCTTGCGTAGCGGTCATGAAGCAGGCGCTGAGGGCGCCCGCGAGCACGGCGGCTGACCACCGGCGGTTGAAGGGGGAAGTACGCATGCAAGGCTCCTTGTTGCTATTGTTTGCAGACGAGCCGCCGCGCTTGGGGCTTACCAGTTCGGGCAAGCCTCTCTGGCGCGACATCCCGTTTTCAGAGTGACGCCTTTTCAGGATAGGGCCGATCACTGCAACAAGGTGCTGTCCAAAAGTTTCAAGGCGCAACGCGCCAACCCGATCGCGCAGGCATGAAAAACGCGCCCGGAAAGGGCGCGCACGGGAAAACAGGGCCGGACGTCGGGGGCCACGCGCCCGGGATACCCGGCCCGGGCGCAGCCGGGCCGGCGTAACAAGGCTTAACGGTGTTTGAAGTCCGGTTTGCGCTTTTCGGTGAAGGCGGCCATGCCCTCCTTCTGGTCCTCGGTGGCGAACAGGGAATGGAACACGCGGCGCTCGAACAGCAGGCCTTCGTTGAGCGAACCTTCGAAGGCGCGGTTGACGCATTCCTTGGCCATCATGACCGAGGGCAGCGACATCGAGGCGATCACGGTGGCGGCCTCCAGGGCTTCGTCCATCAGCTTGTCGGCCGGCACCACGCGCGACACCAGGCCGGCGCGCTCGGCTTCCTCGGCGCCCATCATGCGGGCGGTCAGGGCCATGTCCATGGCCTTGGCCTTGCCCACCGCACGCGGCAGGCGCTGGGTGCCGCCGGCTCCGGGAATGACGCCCAGCTTGATCTCGGGCTGGCCGAACTTGGCCGTGTCGGCGGCGATGATGATGTCGCACATCATGGCCAGTTCGCAGCCGCCGCCGAGCGCGTAGCCGGCGACCGCGGCGATCACGGGCTTGCGGATGCGCTTGAGGGTTTCCCAGTTGCGGGTGATGTATTCGCTGCCGTACACATCCATGTACGACCAGTCTTTCATGGCGCCGATGTCGGCGCCCGCGGCAAAGGCCTTTTCGCTGCCGGTGATGACGACCGCGCCGATGTCCGCATCCGCCTCGAAAGCCAGCAGCGCCGCCCCGAGCTCGTTCATCAGTTGATCGTTGAGCGCGTTGAGCGCCTTGGGGCGGTTCAGCGTCAGCAGACCGACGCGGCCGCGGGTTTCGACCAGCACAAACGACTCGCTCATTACCTGTCTCCAGAGGATGGGATGAAATAAGATATACGCATGGAAAAAACCGATGCTTTCCCCATACTTTACCGCCTCGCGCCCCACGACCCCGCGGGGCACCGCTACCGGATAACCCTAACCATCCAGGCGCCCGCGCCGGACGGCCAGCGCCTGTCGCTGCCGGCCTGGATTCCGGGCAGCTACCTGATCCGCGATTTTTCGCGCCAGATCGAGTCGCTGACGGCCCATTGCGGCAATCGCCGCGTGGCTGTCGACAAAATAGACAATCACACCTGGCAGGCCGCGCCCTGCGACGGCCCGCTGCGGGTCGAGTACACGGTTTACGCCTGGGACCTGTCGGTGCGCGGCGCGCACCTGGACGAAACCCACGGTTTCTTCAACGGCACCAGCGTGTTCCTGCGCGTGCATGGACAGGACCACCTGCCCTGCCTGGTGGACCTGGCGCCGCCGCGCGGCATCGACGGCTGGAAGGTCTACACCAGCCTGCCCGAGGCCCGCGGCCACACGGGCGCGGCGCGCCGCCATGGCTTCGGCCTGTACCTGGCGCCGGACTACGACGCGCTGATCGATCATCCCGTTGAAATGGGCACGCCGCAGGTGGCGAGCTTCACGGCGCATGGCGCCGAGCACGAACTGGTGTTCACGGGCGTGGCGCCCAACCTGGACCTGGCCCGCATCACCGACGACGTGCGCAGGATCTGCGAAACCCAGATCGCCTTTTTCGAACCGCGCGGCAAGCGCGCGCCGTTCCTGGACAGCAGCGACCGCTATGTCTTCATGACGATGGTGACGGGCGACGGCTACGGCGGCCTGGAACACCGCGCCAGCACGGCGCTGATGACGGCGCGCAAGGACCTGCCGGTGCTGGGCCAGCAGGGCCAGGGCGAAGGCTATCGCGGCTTCCTGGGGCTGGTCAGCCACGAGTATTTCCATACCTGGAACGTCAAGCGCATCAAGCCGCAGGCGTTCGTGCCGTACGACCTGGCGCAGCCGGACCTGACGCGGCTGTTGTGGGTGTTCGAGGGGTTCACGTCCTACTACGACGATCTGCTGCTGCTGCGCTCCAACGTCATCACGCAGAACGATTACCTGCGCCTGCTGGCCAAGACCATCACCAGCGTGGCGCGCACGCCGGGGCGGCACAAGCAGTCGGTGGCGGAAAGTTCGTTCGACGCGTGGACGCGCTATTACAAGCAGGACGAGAATTCGCCCAATGCGCTGGTGAGTTATTACACCAAGGGCGCGCTGGTGGCGCTGGGGCTGGATCTGCTGATCCGGCAAGAGTCGGCGGGCGCGCATTCGCTGGACGATGTGATGCGCCTGCTGTGGCAGCGGTACGGGCGCGATTTCTATCGCGGCAAGGCGCAGGGGCTGGCAGAGGATGGCCTGCCGGCGCTGATCAAGGAGGCGACCGGCGTGGATGCGCGGCGCTTCATCGCACGGCATGCCTACGGGACGGCGGATGTGCCGCTGGCGGAGCTGCTGGCCGCTCAAGGCGTCAAGCTGCAATGGAAAGCCTCGGTCAATATTCCTTCGCTGGATGTGCGCACGCGCAAGCAGGGGGATTCACTGATGCTGGCGACGGTGCTGGAGGGCGGCGCGGGACATAAGGGCGGGTTGTCTGCCGGGGATGTGCTGGTGGCGATCGATGGCTTGAAGGTCGAAGGGGCCGCGGGCGTCGAAGTGTTGCTGGGGCAGTATCGGGTGGGGGATCGCGTGGACGTGCATGTGTTCAGGCGGGATGAGTTGCGGGTGTTTCAGGTTCGTTTGAATGGGCCTGAGGCGCTGGATTGTGTGTTGTCGGTTGGGTGAGTATTTTTTTGAGGGCCTTCTTTATTGGAAGGCTCTTTTTGCATTGGGGCCGTGGGGTTCTTTAGGCGCGTGTGGCGGGGCAGGCGGGGGAGGACGGGGCTACGATTGCGGTCCGGAGCCTTCGCTCCGGACTGCCCCTGCGTCAACCTCGTACGCCTTCGGCTCCCTTCGGTTTCCCTTGGGCGCATCTACACGCCCCGCCCTCCCCCGCCTGCCCCGCCACACGCTCGCGTTGAGACTTAACGGCCGTTGCTGGGGTGGGCTGTTTGCTTGGCGTTTTTGCCGTCTAGGTGTGGGGTGGGAGGGTCTTGCGGGGCCCGCCGCAAAGCGGCCGCGCGGGCGGCCTTTTGCGGCTTACGCGGTGTCTTGCGTCGCGATGAGGGCGCTGTCGCGTATGCGAGGATTTGCGTCTTGCGCGAGCGTTTTCTCGGGTATGCGGGTCTTGAGGGGGCTGTCTCGCTTGAACCTACAGTGACTTTTCCGGTTGCACACGGTGGGCGCGAAGCGCCCTGCCGGGTCAGTTCAACTTCGCGCCGGAGACTTCGACGGCTTGTTTCCAGGTGTCGAGTTCCTTGTTGATGTGGTCGGCGAAGACGGCGGGGGTGGAGCCTACGGTCTCGTAGCCGTAGCTGTTTAGCTGGGCCTTCAGGTCGGGGGTGTTGATGGCGGCGGCGATGGCGCTGCTGAGGGTGTCGAGGATGGCGGGTGGCGTGTTGGCGGGGGCCAGGATGCCGTACCAGCCGTTGACGACGAAGCCGGGGACGGCTTCGGCGACGGTGGGGACGTTGGGCAGCAAGGGGGAGCGGTGTTCGCCGGTGACGGCCAGGGCCTTGAGCTTGCCGGACTGGACCTGGGGCAGCGAGGTGGAGATGCTGTCGAACATCAGGGAGACCTCGCCGCACAACAGGGCGACGACGGCGGGGCCGCTGCCTTTGTAGGGGACGTGCAGCATGTCGGCGCCGGTGCGGTGCTTGAAGATCTCGGCGGCCAGGTGGCTGGTGTTGCCGTTGCCGGCGGAGGCGAAGCTGAGCTTGCCGGGATGCTGCCTGGCGTAGGCGATGAGTTCAGGGATGTTGTTCGCTGGCGTGGACAGCGGGGCCGAGACCAGCATGGGCAGGGTCGCGACCAGCGAGACCGGGGCGAAGTCGCGCCGGGTGTCGTAGGGCAGCGAGGGGTAGAGGCTGGGATTGATGGCGTGGGCGGCCAGGACCATCAGCAGGGTGTAGCCGTCCGGTTTGGCACGCGCCAGTTGCGAAGAGGCGATGGCACCGCCGGCGCCCGGCTTGTACTCCAGCACCACGGGCTGGTTCCACTTCTTCTGCAAGGCCGCGCCGAGCGGGCGGGCCAGCATGTCGGCGCTGCCGCTGGGCGGGTACGGGATCAGCAGCGTAATCGGCTTGTCGGGATAGGCGCCGGCGGGTGCTGCCGCCGCGGGCTGTGCGCGGACGGTGGTCGCCGCGGCAAACAACAGGCTGGCGGTTGCCAGGACGGCTAGGACGGGACGGTGCATGGCGGACTCCGGGATGGCTCGGACAGGGCGGGTTGCGTCAGCCCCTGACGTAGCGCGGCGCGCCGGCGGCATCGAGCGCGATGACCGATGGCGTGTCGGTAAACCGCAAGGGCGCTTCGGTGGCGGCCTGCAGATCGTCGGCGCTGACGCCCCGCAGCATGGCGTGCACGCGCAGGCCGTCGGGCGTAACGTCGATCACGGCCAGGTCGGTATAGATACGTGTGACGACGCGCGCGCCGGTCAGTGGGTAGCGGCATTGGCGCAGGATCTTGGGCGCGCCGTCGCGGCCGCGGTGTTCCATCATGGCCAGCACCTGGCGCGCGCCGACCGCCAGGTCCATGGCGCCGCCGACGGCCGGAATGGCGTCGGCGGCGTCGGTCTTCCAGTTGGCCAGGTCGCCGCGTTCCGAGACCTGGAAGGCGCCGAGCACGGCGTAGTCGAGATGGCCGCCGCGCATCATGGCGAACGACACGGTGTGTTCGGTGATGGAGGCGCCCGGCAGCAGCGTGATGGGCTGGCGGCTGGCGTTGATGAGGTCCGGATCGATGGCGTCTCCAGCCGCGGCCGGCCCCATGCCGGTGATGCCGTTCTCGCTATGCAAGAGGATGTCCTTGTCGGGCGGCAGGTAGTCGCCCACCAGGGTCGGCATGCCGATGCCGAGGTTGACGACCGAACCGTCGGGGATATCGCCGGCCAGCAGTTGCGCGACCTGCTGGCGGGTCATAGGGGTGATCGTCGGCATGTCAGGTCTCCACCCGCACCACGGTTTTCACGAACAGGCCGGGCGTCATGATGTACTCGGGCGCGAAGGCGCCCAGCGGCACGACCTCGTCGACCTGGGCGATGGCGTGGCCGGCGGCCATGCACATCACGGGATTGAAATTGCGCGCGGCGTGGCGGTACATCAGGTTGCCCCAGCGGTCGCCCTGGTGCGCGCGGATCAGTGCGTAGTCGCCGCGCAGCGGCTGCTCCAGCACGTAGCCGACGCCGTCGATCACCTCCTGGCGGCGGCCTTGCGCCAGCTCGGTGCCGTAGCCGGTGGGCGTGTAGAACGGCCCCAGGCCCGCGCCGGCCGCGCGCAGGCGTTCGGCCAGGGTACCCTGCGGCACGCATTCCAGCTCCACCTCGCCGGCGCGGAAGGCGCGGGCGAACGCTTCTGAATTGGGCGGGCGCGGATGCGAGCAGATGATCTTGCGCACCTGGCGGCGATTGAGCAGCGCGGCGATGCCGCGGTCGTGGGTGCCGGCGTTGTTCGCGATGAGGGTCAGGTCGCGCCGGCCCAGCTCGGCCAGGCAGTGCAGCAGTTCGTACGGCACGCCGGCCTCGCCGAAGCCCCCCACCAGCACGCTGGCGCCGTCGGGAATGACGGCCACGGCATCCCTCATGCAAGCCTGAATCTTGTCGATCACTTATTGCTCCTGCGCGATGCCCGCGGCGTCCACGATCTGTTTCCAGCGCGTGCGTTCCTGGTCGATGAAGGCGGCGAACTCGGTTGGCGTGTTGCCGCCGGCCTGCCCGCCCATGGCACGAAAGCGCTCGGCGATGTCGGGGCTGCGCACCACGTCGCGGGTGGCGGCATAAAGCGTGTCGATGACGGTGGCGGGCGTGCCGGCCGGCGCCACCAAGCCGAACCAGGCGGTGACCACCATGTCGGGCACGCCGGCCTCGGCCATCGTCGGCACGTCGGGCAATTCCGCCAGGCGCCGCGCGCTGGTGACGGCCAGCGCGCGCAGCTTGCCCGACTGGATGTAGGGCATGGAGCTGGGGAGGTTGTCGATCATGAAGGTGAACTGCTGGCCCAGCAGCGCCGCCACCGCGGGGCCCGCGCCCTTGTAGGGCACGTGCGTGCCGCCGATGCCGGCGCGCTGCTTGAACAGCTCGGCCGACAGGTGCGGCGACTGGCCGCTGCCCGAACTGCCGAACGACACCTTGCCCGGGTCCTTGCGAGCCAGCGCCAGCAGGTCGGCCACGCTGTGCGCGGGCGAGGCCTCGTTGACCACCAGCACGTTGGGCACGGAAATCACCAGCGTCACCGGCGCGAAGTCGGCCGGCTTGTAGGGCAGCGTCTTGTAGAGCGCGTAGTTGATGGCGTTGGGGCCGATGTTGCCCATCAGCACCGTGTAGCCGTCAGGCTTGGCGCGCGCCAGGGTCTGCGCGCCGATGATGCCGGCGGCGCCGGCGCGGTTCTCCACGATAACCTGCTGGCCCAGCTTCGCGGCCAGCTTGTCGGCGATCAGGCGCGCCGCGATGTCGGTGGTGCCGCCGGGCGAAGCCGGCACGATGAGGGTGATGGGCCGTTCGGGCCACGCCGCCAGGGCGGGACCCGCCATGGCGAGCGACAGCGCGCTGGCGGCCAGCCAGCGTTGCGGGTGCGGCATGCTTGTCTCCCTGCGCGATCCTGGTGCGAATCAACTTGTGCGGGAGAGTGTGGCCGCGATGCCGCGAAATGCCTATTCCGGAATCTGGAGGAGCGGCTTCGCCTGCGCAAAAGAGCGCGCGTCTCAGCGCGGCGGGCGCGCCGCGATCTGTCCCGCCGTGCGCAGGAACGCCTGCAGCGCGCGGTTGCCGTCGTCGCGCCGCGTGACTGCGTAGACCGTGCCGCTGCCGACCGCGGCCGGCAGCGCGCACACCGCGATGCGCGCGCCGAAATGGCCGCACGCCGAGCCCGGCACCAGGGCCACGCCCAGCCCGGCCGCCACCAGCGCCAGTTGCGCCGGCACTTCGGCCACGCGCTGCGCCACCGACTGCGCCAGGCCGGCGCGGGCGCAGGTATCGGCCAGCTCGCGGGCGAAGGCCGAGGTCTCGGTGCGCAGCATCACGAAAGCGTCCTGCCTGAGGTCGTCCAACGCCAGGCGCTTGCGCCCGGCCAGGCGGTGCCCGGGCGGCAGGGCCGCCACCACCGGATCGGGCCACAGCGCCAGCGATTGCAGTTCGTCGTCGTCCACGGCGGTGCGCGAGATGCTGACGTCGATCCGGTGGCCGCGCACCGCGTCCAACTGCGCGGCGGGATTCATTTCATTGAGCAGCACCGACACCTGCGGGTGGGTCTGCGCATGGCGCGCGATCAGCGCCGGCACCGGCCCCAGGAAGTGCGAGCCGGACAGGCCGATCTCGACCCGCCCCGCCCTGCCCTGGTCGACGGCGCGCGCCCGCACCGTGGCGTCCTTGAGGCCGGCGAGCGTGGCGCGCACGTCGTTCAGGAACGCGGCGCCGGCCTCGGTCAGCGTCACCCGCCGGTTGGTGCGGTCGAACAGCCGGACCTCCAGCTCGCGCTCGAGCTGGGCGATCTGCAGGCTCAGCGGCGGCTGCGAAATGTGCAGCCGGGCAGCGGCGCGGGTGAAGTTGAGTTCTTCGGCCAGCACGGCGAAATAACGGAGTTGGCGGATTTCCATGGCGGCCAATGATTTGCGAAAGATATGAAACCAGACAAAAACTATATTGGAAACTATCGTTCGCGGCGAGCAGAATCGGCTTCTCGCGCCCTCCCGGGCGCTGACAACGCTTACCGGAGACCCGCCATGACCCAGTCGCCCCGCGTCCTGCGCATCGGCCAGATCGTTCCCAGTTCCAACACCACCATGGAAACGGAGATCCCCGCCATGCTGCGCCGGCGCGAGACCATCGCGCCCGAACGCTTCACCTTCCATTCCAGCCGCATGCGCATGAAGCAGGTGACGGCGGCCGAGCTGGCCTCGATGGACCGCGAATCCGACCGCTGCGCGCAGGAACTGTCGGACGCGCGCGTCGACGTGCTGGGCTACGCCTGCCTGGTGGCCATCATGGCGCAGGGCCTGGGCTACCACCGCGCCTCGCAGGAACGGCTGCACCAGGCCACCGTGGACAACGGCGCGCCCGCGCCCATCGTCTCCAGCGCCGGCGCGCTGGTCGAGGGCCTGCACGCCATCGGCGCGCGCAAGGTCGCCATCCTGACGCCCTACATGAAGCCGCTGACCAAGCTGGTGGTGGACTACATCGAACACGAAGGCATCGAGGTGCACGACAGCCTGTCGCTGGAGATCGCCGACAACCTGAAGGTGGGCGCGCAGGACCCGCTGGCGCCCGCCAGCCATGTCGAACGCCTGGATACGCGCGGCGTCGACGCGGTGGTGCTGTCGGCCTGCGTGCAGATGCCGTCGCTGGCGTCGATCCAGCCGGTGCAGGACCGCCTGGGCCTGCCGGTGGTGACGGCCGCCGCGGCCACGGTCTATCGCATGCTCAAGGTGCTGGACCTGGAAACGCGCGTGCCCGACGCCGGCGAACTGCTGACCGGCAAGTACTGAGCGGCGTGGCCGCCACCTGCGCGACAGGCAGGGCAAGCGGCTTTCGGATGCGGGATCAGGGCTTGCGCTTTTTTACCGGCGACACAGCCTGTCGAATGGCGGGCGCGTGCGCGCGCAACGTGTCCCACAAGCGCGTCATGACCGGTCCCTGCGGCCGGTCGGCGCGGCGCGCGGCCGCCAACGTCTCGGTGCTGCCGGGCAGGTGACGATTGGCCAGCGACCGCAGGCGGCCATCGCGCAACTCGTCTTCCACCAGGAAGCGCGGCATGTGGCCCCAGCCCAGGCCCTGCAGGATGATCTCCTTCTTCATCAGTTGGTCGGCCACGGTGCACTGACGCGCCCCCTCCACCATGAAGTAATCGCGCGCCGGCGTGTGGCGGGCGGTGTCGCGCATGACGCATTGGGTGTAGTCGCGCAGGTGCTCGGGCCGCAACGCGCGCGGGGCCGACGGCAGATAGCCGGGTGCGGCCACCGGCACGAATGGCACGCTGCCCAGTTCCAGGCATTCGACGCGCGCCTCGCCCGGCTCCACGCGGTGCAGGATCAGGTCGGCATCGCCGTCCAGCAGCCGTTCCCACGGCCCGGTCACGGCCTCGAAGTGCAGGTTCAGGCGCGTGGCCGGCCATTGCGCGAAGAACTGGCCCAACAGTCCCAGCAGCAGCGGACGTGGACAGAAGTCGCCAATCACCACGTTCAACTCGCTTTCCTGGCCCATCGCCAGTTGTTCGGCGTGGGCGCGCAGGCCGGCCAGTTCGCGCAGCAGGCCCTGCGCGCGCAGATGGAACGAATGCCCCGCGGCGGTGGGCCGCACCCGGTAGCCGCTGCGGTCCAGCAGCGCCAGGTCCAATTGGCGTTCCAGCTTGGCCACGGCGGCGAATACCGCCGGGTGCGAGCGGTGCAGGGTCTCGGCGGCGGCCTGGAAGCCGCCGGCCCGCACCACCGCGTCAAAGCACTGCAGGTCGTGCAGGGTGAACTCGCTCATGTCAGGTTTTCCTACAGTGACTGTGCGATCTTTGTAATTTCTTTCAGGGCGGGCGGCAACTACGATGTCTTCAACGACTACCCCGTTGCCCGGCCCGGCAGATGAGCGCGACATCCGCTCCAGGCCTCGCATCTCCTTCATGAACAGGACGCTCATCATGCCTGCCGACACGACTTTCATCACCACGGGCGACGGCGCCCGCATCGCCTACCGCTGGGACGGCGATGCCGGCCTGCCGCTGCTGGCCTTGTCCAACTCCATCGGCACCACGCTGCACATGTGGGACGACCTGGTGCCGGCGCTGGCGCGGCATTTCCGCGTGCTGCGCTTCGATACCCGCGGGCATGGCAATTCCAGCGTGCCTGCCGGCGCCTACTCGCTGGACCGGCTCGGCCGCGACGTGCTGGAGCTGTTCGATGCGCTGGACGTGACGCGCGCCCACTTCCTCGGCCTGTCGCTGGGCGGCATCATCGGGCAATGGCTGGGCGTGCATGCGCCCGAGCGCATCGACCGCCTGATCCTGGCCAACACCTCGCCCTATCTCGGCCCCGCGCCGCAGTGGGATGAACGCATCGCCACCACGCTGCGGGCGCCGGACATGACACAGGCCGCCGAGACGTTCCTGGCGAACTGGTTCCCGGCGTCGATGCTGCGCGCCGGCGGGCCGGTCATCGACACCTACCGCGACATGCTGCTGAACACCGATCCGCAAGGCCTGGCGGGCGCGTTCGCCGCGGTGCGCGACGCCGACCTGCGCCGCACCATCGCGCTGATTCCGCGGCCGACGCTGGTGATCGCGGGCCGCGACGACACCGTCACGGCCGCCAGCCATGGCGAACAGATCGCCGCGACCGTGCCGGGCGCGCAGTGGCTGCTGTTGGAGGCGGTGCACCTGTCCAACATCGAGCGGCCGGATGAATTCCGCGACGCGGTGCTGGGATTCCTGCTGGCGCGCTGAGGCCCGGGCGCGTCGCCCGATGCCGGCCGTTTGCAGGGTCGGACATTCGGCGACGCGATGGCGGCGTCGACGGGCCTGATGTCAGCGGCGCCGCACAACGGCCCCGGCGTTATTCCCCGGCGCGTTCCCAGCGCCGCTGGATCGCCTTGGCCGCCACCACGCCGTCCGCCATCGACGTGACCACGCAGGGATGCATGCGGTGAGCCACCTCGCCGATGGCGTAGATGTCCGGCACGCTGGTCTCGGCGGTGGCGAAATCGGTGCGGATGTAGCCACGCGCGTCGCGCGCCAGTTGCAGGCCGTCGGCGAACGCGGCCTGCGGCTCCCAGCCGTAGAACACCAGGATCAGGTCGTAGCGCTGGCCGTCGACGCTGCGGGTGGCCGGATCGACCTGGTACGGACCGATGCGCACGCCTTCCTTGCCGGCGCGCAGCACCCACTGCTGCTGGGCGCGCACGCTGCGGGCGTACAGGTGCACGGCGCGGGCGCCGCGGTTGCGCACATAGACGTAGTTCTCGAAGGCGTTGTCGCCGCCCCCCAGCACCGCCACCGACAGGCCGGAGTAATCCTGCGCCACGATCGGCGAACCCGGCCCGATCAGCACCCCCGGCCACTGCGAGCCCGGCGGATGTTCCGGAAAGCCTTTGGCGCGCACGCCCGAGGCGATCACCAGGGTGCGGCCGCGCGCCAGCGATACGTCCCCATTGGCGTCGGAAAGGGTCGCCTCGATGCCGCCCTTGTAGGGCCGCACCGCCGTCACCCGGGTGTCCAGGCGCAGCGGAACGCCGGCGGCGCGCACGCTGGTATCGATATTGGCGGCCACCTGCTGGCCGGTCATGCCGGGCAGCACCGCGATCCAGTCGTCGGCGAAGGGGTTGTCCACGGCCAGGCCGCCCAGGCGGCCGCTTGCCTCGACCAGCAACGGCGCCAGGCCCAGCCGGGCCAGCCAGAGGGCGCAGGAGGCGCCGGCCGGGCCGCCGCCTACAATGACCGCATCGTGCATCTGTTGCATTTCATCCCTTGTTTGCCGTCGCCGCCCCCACGCGGGCGTCCGGCCATGGCCGAATTGTAGCCAGCGCGCCGGCCCGGTCCGCCGCCGCCTTACAATTCCGGGATTCCACCCAGGTTTTCATCATGCCCACTCGCCGCATCATCCTATCCGGGCTCGCGCTCGACGCCCGCATCGGCATCCTCGAACATGAACGCCGCGCCACCCAGCCGCTGCACGTCGATGCCGAGTTCGACGTCGACATCCAGCGCGCGGTCGACGACCACGATATCCACAGCGTGCTGGACTATCGCCGCCTGCGCGAGGCCATCGTCGAGGAATGCACCCAGGCGCACGTGAACCTGATCGAAACCCTGGTGGAACAAGTCGCCGCGCGCCTGTTGGCCGACTTCCATGAAATCCGCTCGCTGCGCCTGCGCATCAGCAAGCCCATGGCCTTCTCCGACTGTGCGGCGGTGGGCGTGGAAATCCAGATCTCGCGTTGACCATGAACGATATCGCCTCCCCCGACATCCGCGCCGTGGCGGACTCTCCTGACGCGGCGGCGCCGACCCGCGCCGTCTCCGTGGCCGGCCCCGACGACAAGAAGGCCCGCCACGAAGGCAACAAGCTCACCAAGCGCCTGGCGCGCGAGACCACCCGCGCCCTCTCCGACTACAACATGATCGAGGCGGGCGACCGCGTCATGGTGTGCCTGTCGGGCGGCAAGGACTCCTACGCCATGCTGGACATCCTGCTCCAGTTGCAAAAGCGCGCGCCGTTCCGGTTCGAACTGATCGCGGTCAACCTGGACCAGAAGCAACCCGGCTTTCCGGCCGACATCCTGCCGCGCTACCTGACCGAACTGGGCGTGCCGTTCCACATCGAGACGCAGGATACCTATTCCATCGTCACGCGCGTGCTCGAAGAAGGCAAGACAATGTGCTCGCTCTGTTCGCGCCTGCGCCGCGGCATCCTGTACCGCGTGGCCTCGGAACTGGGCGCCACCAAGATCGCGCTCGGCCATCACCGCGACGACATCCTGGGCACGTTCTTCCTGAACCTGTTCTACGGCGGCAAGGCCAAGGGCATGCCGCCCAAGCTGGTGTCCGACGACGGCCGCCACACCGTCATCCGCCCGCTCGCCTACGTGCCGGAAACCGACCTGATCGCCTACGCCGAACTCAAGCAGTTCCCGATCATTCCGTGCAACCTGTGCGGCTCCCAGGAAAACCTGAAGCGCAAGGAAGTCGGCCGCATGATCAAGGAGTGGGACAAGCAGCACCCGGGCCGCTCGTGGAACGTCTTCAACGCGCTGTCGCGCGTGGTGCCGTCGCACCTGATGGACCGCGACCTGTTCGACTTCGTCGGCCTCAAGCCGACCGGCGTGCCGGACGCCAACGGCGACACCGCCTTCGACGCGATCGATCCGTCGGATGAGGCGGACGAAGCCTGTGGCGATACGCCCGCCACGCCCGACGCGGCTGGCATCGTCGAAAAGAAAGTGGTGTTCACCCGCAATTGAACACCCCCGTCCGCGCCCGGCGCGGACAGCAAAAGGCCCCGATCTTCCGACCCGCGTGGGACGAAGCGCCGGGGCCTTTTCATCGCCGAGCCGCCTCAAGATGAAAGGCGCCCCCTCGGGGGGCAGCAAGCCGAAGGCGCGGCGTGGGGGTCGCCTTTCCCCTGGCGGCTCAGCCGTTCAACACCCGCACCGGCTGGCCGGCGCGCCAGGCCGTCACGGCCTCCAGCGCGTTGCGGTAGAAGGCCTCGAAGTTCTCGCGGCTGACGTAGCCCAGGTGCGGCGTCAGGATGACGTTGTCCAGGTCGCGCACGCTGTCGGTGGGCGATAGCGGCTCTTCCGGATACACGTCCAGGCCGGCGCCGGCGATGCGGAACTTCACCAGCGCGTCCATCAGGGCTTCCTGGTCCACCAGCCCGGCGCGCGAGGTGTTCACCAGGTAGGCCGTAGGCTTCATCGCGGCCAGCGCCGCGGCGTCGACGATGTGGCGGCTGCGGTCGGACAGGATCAGGTGCAGGCTGACCACGTCGGAGGTGGCGAACAGTTCGTGCTTGTCCACCCGCGTGACGCCCGCCTCGGCGGCGCGCTCGTCGGTCAGGTTGGGGCTCCAGGCCACCACGTCCATGCCGAACGCAAGGCCCACCTTGGCCACCGCCGCGCCCAACTTGCCCAGTCCCAGCACGCCCAGGCGCTTGCCGGCCAGCGGCTCGGGCATGCCGGTCTGCCACATGCCGCGGCGCATGGCGGCGTCTTCGGCGGGCAGGTGCTTGAACAGGCCCAGGATGTGGGCCCACGCCAGTTCGGCGGTGGCGGTGTTGGCGTCGGCGCTGCCAGGCGCGCCACTGACCACGATGCCCTGCGCGGCGCAGGCCGGCATGTCGATGGCGTTGTTGCGCATGCCGGTGGTGACCAGCAGGCGCAGGTTGGGCAGCGCGCGGATGCGGTCGGCCGGGAACGGCGTGCGCTCGCGCATGGCCACGATCACGTCGAAGGGTTCGAGCGTGGCCTCGACCTGCTCGTCGGGGATGAAGTTGTTGAAGATCCGCACTTCGGCGTCGCCGCTCAGGGAACCCCAGTCCGCGTAGCGTTTGGCAACGTCGTGGTAATCGTCGAGTATTGCGATTTTCAAGTCTGTCTCCGGGTGGCGTGGCGCTCGCCGCGCCAGCCGCCCGGCCGACGCGACCCGCGCCGGTCAGTTCAGTCGTGCCTTGAGCTGGTCCAGCGGCAGCGCGCCGCTGATGCGCGTGCCGTCGGCGAAGAACAAGGTGGGGGTGCCGCGCACCATCAGTTGCTTGCCCAGCGCCAGCAGCTTGTCCTCGGGCACGCTGCAATTGGCGGTGGCCGGCTTCTGGCCGCGCAGCATCCAGTCGTCCCAGGCCTTGCCCGGGTCCGGCGCGCACCAGACGTCGCGCACCTTGGTGTTCGAGTCCGGCGACAGGATCGGGTACAGGAAGGTATAGACGGTGAGGTTGTCGACGTCCTCGAGCGTCTTGCGCAACTGCTTGCAGTAGCCGCAGTTGGGGTCTTCGAAAATGGCGACCTTGCGCGAGCCGTCGCCCTTGACCTGCTTGATGGCCAGGTCCAGCGGCAATTGGTCGAACGGGATGGAGCCGAGCTTTTCCTGCGCCTCGCGGGTGACGTCGCGGCGCGTCATGGCGTCGATCAACGGCCCTTCCATGACCCAGGTCACCTTTTCATCGGTGTACAGCAGATCCATGCCCAACTGCACCTCGAACAGGCCGTAGGGCGTGCGGCGCACGGCGGTCACGTCCATGCCGGTGAAGCGCTGCTTGAAACGTTCCTTGACCGCGTCCGCCACGGGGTCCGCCGGCGCCACCTGGGTGGTGGAATAGCTCTTGCCGCCCTTGTCCGCCTTGCCGACCGAATTGGTGGAGACGGACTTGTCGCCGCTGGCCTGCGCCTGGGCGCCGGCCGACAGGCCCAGCCCGGCGGCCATGAAGCAGGCCGCCAGCACGGCGGAAAAACGGAAATTCATGGGGACTCCTGTATTTGTGACGTCTCGCCTTCGATGGCCGAAAGCGTAACCGATCCGGCGCCCGGCCCGGGCCGGCCTTCAGGGAATCAGACACGCCCGCCGCGGGCGGGTTCCGCCCCCCGGGGACCGGTCCCTAATTCGTCGATGCGCCGGCGATCAGGCGCCGCTTGACCAGCGGCGCGCGCTCGACCCAGTGCATGCCGGCATTGCGCAGCCACACCAGCGACGTGGCGCGCGAGCCGAACAGCTTGTGCAAGCCGTCGGTGGCCAGCCGCAACGCCAGCACCGGCTCGGCGCGGGCGCGCTGGTAACGGTGCAGCACGCGCAGGTCGCCGGCCTGGCGGTAGGGTTCGCGTCCGGCCACGGTGCGGGCCAGCGCCTCGACGTCGCCCAGGCCCAGGTTCAGGCCCTGCCCGGCCAGCGGGTGCAGGCGATGCGCCGCGTCGCCGGCCAGCGCGATGCCGGGCGCCACCATCTGGGCGCGCTCCAGCGTCAGCGGGAAACCGTGCAGCGTGCTGCGCACCTTCAGGCGGCCCAGGCGGCCCTGCGCCGCGTGTTCCAGCATCGATTCGAGCCGCGCGGCCTGCTCCTCGGCCGGCAGCGCCAGCAATTCCCGGGCCTGCGCGTCGCGCATCGACCAGACCATCGACACCTGCGGGCCGTCGGCCGTGTCCGGCAGCGGCAGCAGCGCCAGCACGCCGTCGTCGCGGAACCACTGGAAGGCGGTGCCCTGGTGGGCGCGCTCGGCGTCCAGGTTCACCACCAGCCCGGTGTCGTGGTAGGACACGGCGTCGTGCTTGAGGCCGGCGGCGGTGCGCAGCGGCGAAGCGGCGCCATCGGCGCCGACGAACAATTCGGCCTGGATGCGGGCGCCGCTCTCGGTTTCCACCGTGCCAGCCTGGTAGCCGGTGCAGCGGTCTTCCAGCCAGGGGATGCCGAACATGCGCACGGCCTGGATCAGCACCCGCTCGATCTCGCCGGACTCGACGATCCAGGCCAGTTGCGGCAAGGCCGCCTGCCAGGCATTCAGGTGTACCAGGCCATCGGCGTCGCCATGGATCTCCATGGCCTGCACCGGCGTCAGGCGGGCCGACGGCAGCGCGTCCCACACGCCCAGCTCGGCCAGGAAACGCTGGCTCGCGGGCGAAATGGCGTAGACGCGCGCGTGGTAATGGTTGGGATCGGCCGGCGGCACGCTCATGCGCGGCGCCAGCAGGGCCACGCGCTGGCCGCGGCGGGCCAGCGCCAGGGCCGAGGACAGGCCGACGATGCCGGCCCCGCAAACCACGATCTGGTGTGTCATCTTGCGCTCGGCTCCCCGGCCTGTTTCGGCCACAGCAGCCACATCTGGCCGCGCTGCTTCATGCGCCCGGCCTGCTGGCCGGCCTCGTCGCCGTAGCCCCAGTAGAAGTCGGCGCGCGCCGCGCCGCGGATGGCGGTGCCGGTGTCCTGCGCGAACACCAGGCGCTGCAACGGCCGGTCGGAGGCCGGGAAGGTGGTGGCCAGGAACACCGGCGTGCCCAGCGGCACGAAGCCGGCGTCCACCGCGATCGCGCGTTTCGGCGCCAGGTTGACGCCATAGGCGCCCTTGGGGCCGAGTTCGGGGTCGATCACCGGCTCTTCGCGGAAGAACACCACCGCCGGGTTGGCGTTGAGCATCTCGGGCACGCGCTTGGGATTGCGCTGCGCCCACGCGCGGATGTTCTGCATCGAGGCCTGGTCGGCCGACAGCTCGCCGCGGTCCGCCAGCCAGCGGCCGATGGACACGTAGGGCTGGCCGTTATGGTCGGCGTAGGCCACGCGGATGGTCTTGCCGCTGTCGGGGCCGTCGGTCAGCAGCACGCGGCCCGAGCCCTGCACCTGCAGGAAGAAGTTGTCGACCGGGTCGTCGACCCACACCACCACCGGCGGGCGGCGGCCGGTCGACTCGATGGCCGCGCGGGTGTCATAGGGCACCACGCGCTTGCCGTCGAGCTTGCCGCGCACGCGCTTGCCGGCCAGTTCCGGATAGACCGACCCCAGGTCGATGGTCAGCAGGTCGGCCGGCACCGCGTACAGGGGCCATTGGTAGTTGCCGCCCTGGCGGCGCGAACCGCGCACCAGCGGCTCGTAATAGCCGGTGACGGTGTTGGTGGCCGGCTTGCCGTCGGCGGCGTTCAGGCGCCAGGGTTGCAGGTAGGTCTGCAGGAAGCGGCGCACGCCCTCGGGGTCGTTGGCGGCCGGCGCCCGCGAAGGATCAGCCGCCGCGGCGCACACCGGCTGCCAGGCGCGCGGTGTGGCGCGCGCCGGCGCGGCCAGGTTGCCGCTGGTCGGGCGCATCAGCCCCTTGCAATTGCGCAGAAACAGGGGCCAGATCTGCGCCAGATCGTCATTGGTCCAGCCCGGCATCTCGGCCCAGGTGCCGGCCTTGTACTTGCCGGCCAGGGCGCGCGGCGGCGTATCGGGAAGGGACGACAGCGCCGGCACCACCAGCGGGCCGTCGACGGAGGCCGGGCGGGCGCCGGACGCGCCGGGTTCGCCGGATTCGGGCGGAATCTCGGAAGGGGTGGTACATGCCGCCAGCAGGACCGACAGCACGGACAGGCTAAGAATGCGCTTCATGAGCAGATGGAAAACCGTACAACGTATGACCGCGCCCCGTCAGTGCAGCGTGCGCGGCATGGCCAGGACGAATTCGGATATCGGCACTTCGAACGGGATGCCGTTCTCGCCGACGCAATGGTAGGTGCCGCGCATCGTCCCGACCGGCGTGGGCAGGGGACAGCCGCTGGTGTACTCGAAGGTCTCGCCGGGCGCCAGCAGGGGCTGCTGGCCCACGACGCCCAGCCCGCGCACTTCCTGCACGCGCTGGTTGCCATCGGTGATAATCCAGTGGCGGCTGATCACCTGGGCCGGATGTTCCCCGGTGTTGGTGATGCGCACGGTATAGGCGAACACGAATTGCTGCTCGCCGGGATCGGACTGTTCAGGCACGAAGCGCGGAGTGACAGAGACGCTCAGGTCGTAGGGTTTCACAGTCCTTTCCTGTGTGGCACGAGCAAGCTGCAATAATGGCACATTATGCCTTCACCCACCCCGAACACCATGTCTACCACCACCCGCATCACCCCCAGCATCCTGTCCGCCGACTTCGCCCGCCTGGGCGAGGAAGTGCGTGACGTGGTCGCCGCCGGCGCCGACTGGATCCATTTCGATGTGATGGACAATCACTACGTGCCCAACCTGACCATCGGCCCGATGGTCTGCGCGGCGATCCGTCCCCATGTTTCCGTGCCGATCGACGTGCACCTCATGGTCGAGCCGGTGGACGCCCTGGTGCCGATGTTCGCCAAGGCCGGCGCCAACTACATCAGCTTCCACCCGGAAGCCAGCCGCCACGTCGACCGCACCCTGTCGCTGATCCGCGAGAACGGCTGTAAGGCCGGCCTGGTGTTCAACCCCGCCACGCCCCTGTCGTACCTGGACCACGTCATGGACAAGGTCGACCTGGTGCTGATCATGTCGGTCAACCCCGGCTTCGGCGGCCAGAGCTTCATCCCCGGCGCGCTGACCAAGCTGCGCGAGGCCCGCGCCCGCATCGACGCCTGGACCCAGGCTGGCGGCCACGAAATCGTGCTGCAGGTGGACGGCGGCGTGAAGATCGACAACATCGCCGAAATCCGCCGCGCCGGCGCCGACACCTTCGTGGCCGGCTCGGCCATCTTCGGCAAGCCCGACTACCCCGGCATCATCAAGTCCATGCGCGAGCAGATCGCCATCGGCGAAACCACCGCCGTCTGAGGAACCCCGCCATGACTCCCTTCCGCGCCGCGCTGCTGGACCTGGACGGCACCCTGCTCGACTCCATCCCCGACCTGGCCTTCGCGGCCAACGCCATGCGCGTGGAACTCGGCATGATCGCGCTGCGCGAGGATGTCGTGGCCACCTTCGTCGGCAAGGGGGTGGACAATCTGGTGCGCCGCAGCCTGGCCGGCAGCCTGGACGCCGCCGACCCCTCGCCCGAGGACTTCGCCCGGGCGCGCGAGGCCTTCTACCGCCACTATCACCTGGTCAACGGCGAACGCGCCCAGGTCTACCCGGGCGTCATGGAAGGGCTCAAGCACATGCGCGACCAGGGCCTGAAACTGGCCGTGGTCACCAACAAGCCCACCGAATTCACCCTGCCGCTGCTGCAACGCACCGGCCTGGCCGGGTTCTTCGACGCGGTGGTGTGCGGCGACACCTGCGCCCGCCGCAAGCCCGACCCCGACCAGGTGCTGCACGCCTGCGAGCTGCTGGGCGTGACGGTGGCCGAGGCCGTCACCATCGGCGATTCCATCAACGACGCCCAGGCCGGCCGCAGCGCCGGCACCCAGGTGCTGGTGGTGCCTTACGGTTACAACGAAGGCCGTGACGTGCGCGAGCTCGATGTCGATGGTATAGTGGACACGCTCGTCAACGCCGCCCAGTGGGTGGAGCTCTGGAATCAGAACCAGAACGCCGCGAAAGCCCAGGCCTGAAGCCGGGGTCCGCGCCCTTGACGGCATACCTGACTATCGAACCGCTATCACCTGATGAACGTTTCCATCCAGAACCAAATGCTCGGCGCCTCGTGGCGCTGGTGGCGTTTGTCTTCCGGGTGGCGATGATTCCCTTCCCGGCCCTGGACGCGTCCCCGCCTCCCAGCGCCGATACTGTGTAGAACACAGAGCCAAGCCCGGAACCAGTAACCTGGACCGGGCTTTTTGTTGTGCGCCCGGTCCCAAGCAGATACCCATCGCCCACGAGACCCGCCATGACCGAAATCGAATTCAAAGCCCTCGCCGCCCAAGGCTACAACCGCATCCCGCTGGTGGCCGAGACCTACGCCGACCTGGACACCCCGCTGGGCATCTACCTGAAGCTGGCCCATGCCGGCCCGCAGGCCGGCCGCATGACCTGCCTGATGGAGTCGGTGGTGGGCGGCGAGCGCTTCGGCCGCTACTCGTTCATCGGCCTGCCGGCCCGCACGGTGATCCGCGCCAGCGGCACCCGCACCGAAGTGCTGCACGACGGCAAGGTCGTGGAAACCCATGACGGCGACCCGCTGGCCTTCATCGAGCAGTACCAGGCCCGCTTCAAGGTGGCCCTGCGCCCCGGCATGCCGCGCTTCTGCGGCGGCCTGGCCGGCTACTTCGGCTACGACACCGTGCGCCACATCGAACCGTGCCTGGGTCCCGCCGTGAAGCCGTTCCCGGCCGGCATGGAAGGCGGCACGCCCGACCTGATGCTGATGCACGTGGACGAACTGGTCATCGTCGACAACCTGGCCGGCCGCATCTACCTGATGGTCTACGCCGACCCGGGCCAGCCCGAAAGCTACAGCCGCGCCCAGCAGCGCCTGCACGACCTGCGCGCGCGCCTGCGACGCCCGGTGGAAATTCCCTACAGCCACGCCAGCATGCAGACCGAGGAGCGGCGCGACTTCAAGAAGGAAGACTACCTGGCGGCCGTGCACCGCGCCAAGGAACACATCGCCGCCGGCGACCTGATGCAGGTGCAGATCGGCCAGGTCATCGCCAAGCCGTTCCGCGACTCCCCCCTCTCGCTGTACCGCGCCCTGCGGTCGCTCAATCCCTCCCCCTACATGTACTTCTGGAACTTCGGTGATTTCCAGGTGGTGGGCGCCTCGCCCGAAATCCTGGTGCGCCAGGAGCGCGTGGTGGTGAACGGCGCGCCCAAGTCGCAGGTCACCATCCGCCCGCTGGCCGGCACCCGCAAGCGCGGCGCCACGCCCGAGGAAGACGCCGCCCTGGCCGCCGAGCTCAAGGCCGACCCCAAGGAAGTGGCCGAGCACGTGATGCTGATCGACCTGGCCCGCAACGACGTCGGCCGCGTCGCCGAGGTGGGTTCGGTCAAGGTCAGCGACACCATGGTGATCGAGCGCTATTCGCACGTGATGCACCTGGTGTCCAACGTCACCGGCAACCTGAACCCGGGCATGAGCAGCATGGACGTGCTGCGCGCCTCGTTCCCGGCAGGCACCCTGACCGGCGCGCCCAAGGTCGAGGCCATGAAGATCATCGACGAGCTCGAGCCCGTGCGCCGCGGCATCTACGGCGGCGCGGCCGGCTACCTCAGCTACGGCGGCGAAATGGACGTGGCCATCGCCATCCGCACCGGCGTCATCAAGGACGGCACGCTGTACGTGCAGGCCGCCGCCGGCATCGTGGCCGACTCCAATCCCGAAGCCGAATGGGCCGAGACCGAGGCCAAGGCCCGCGCCGTGCTGCGCGCCGCCGAGCAGGTCCAGCACGGCCTGGACGAGCCCATCTGAGACGCCCGCCGCCCCCCATGACCGCCCCGGGCCGCGAATCGGCCCGCCTGGAGAAAAAAATGCTGTTGATGATCGACAACTACGACTCGTTTACCTACAACCTGGTCCAGTACTTCGGTGAACTGGGCGAGGACGTGCGCGTGGCGCGCAACGACCAGATCACCCTGGAAGAGATCGCCGCGCTCAACCCCGACCGCATCTGCGTGTCGCCCGGCCCGTGCTCGCCGGCCGAGGCCGGCATCTCGGTGCCCGTCATCCAGGCCTTCGCCGGCAAGAAGCCGATCCTGGGCGTGTGCCTGGGCCACCAGGCCATCGGCGCCGCCTACGGCGGCAACATCGTCCGCGCCCAGCAGATCATGCACGGCAAGACCGTGCGCATCTCGCATACCGGGACGGACATCTTCACCGACCTGCCGACGCCGTACACTGTCATCCGCTACAACTCGCTGACCATCGACCCGGCGACGCTGCCCGAGTGCCTGGCCGTGACCGCCACGGCGCCGGACGGCGACATCATGGGCGTGCGCCACAAGACGCTGCCCCTGTACGGAGTACAGTTCCACCCCGAATCCGTGCTCAGCGAACACGGCCACGCCCTGCTGCGCAATTTCCTGAACCTCGCCTAAGAAGGACGCACCGTGACGATCTCCCCCTCCGAAGCGCTGACGCGCTGTATCGAACACCGCGAAATTTTCCACGACGAAATGCTGCATCTGATGCGCATGCTGATGCGCGGCGAGATGTCGCCGCAGATCGCAAGCGCCCTGCTGATGGGTCTGCGCGTGAAAAAGGAAACGGTGGGTGAAATCACCGCGGCCGCGCAGGTCATGCGCGAGTTCGCCACGCCGGTGGTCACGCCCAACCCCGAAGACCTGCTCGACATGTGCGGCACCGGCGGCGACGGCAGCCACACCTTCAACATCTCCACCACCGCCATGTTCGTGGCGGCAGCGGCCGGCGTGCCGATCGCCAAGCACGGCAACCGTAGCGCGTCCTCGTCGAGCGGCAGCGCCGACGTGCTGGAAGCGCTGGGCGCCAACCTGGTGCTGACGCCCGAGCAGGTGGCCGAGTGCATCCAGGCCACCGGCATCGGCTTCATGTTCGCGCCCGCCCATCACGGCGCCATGAAGAACGTGGCCGCGGTGCGCAAGGAACTGGCGGTGCGCACCATCTTCAACATCCTCGGCCCGCTGACCAACCCGGCCGGCGCCGCCAACCAGTTGATGGGCGTGTTCCACCCCGACCTGGTCGGCATCCAGGTGCGCGTGCTGGAACGCCTGGGCTCGCGCCACGTGCTGGTGGTGCATGGCAAGGACGGCATGGACGAGGCCTCGCTGGGCGGCGCCACCATGGTGGGCGAACTCAAGGACGGCAAGGTCAGCGAGTACGAGATCCACCCCGAGGACTACGGGCTATCCATGATGTCCAACCGCAGCATCAAGGTGTCCAATCGCGAGCAATCGCGCGAGCTTGTCATAGAGGCGCTGGACAATGTCGAGGGCACCGCCCGCGACATCGTCGCGCTGAATGCGGGTCTCGCCATTTACGCAGGCAATAAAGCCGATTCCATTCCCGCAGCGTTAGCGCTAGCATTTGAACTGATTTCCACCGGCGCGGCGCGAGCCAAGCTGGAAGATTTCTGCGCATATACCCGGAAATTCCAGAAATGAACGATATTCTCGCGAAGATCCTCGCCGTCAAGGTCGAGGAAGTCGCCGCCGCCCGCCAGATGCGCAGCGAAGCCGAAGTCCTGCGCGAAGCGCAGGCGCGCCAGGACGTGCGCGGCTTCGCCCAGGCCATCGAAGACAAGATCTCGCAGGGCAAGGCCGGCGTCATCGCCGAAATCAAGAAGGCCTCGCCCTCCAAGGGCGTGCTGCGCGACACCTTTCAACCGGCTGAAATCGCGGCCTCCTATGCCGTGCACGGCGCCGCCTGCCTGTCGGTGCTGACCGACGTGCAGTTCTTCCAGGGCTCGCACGACCACCTGCGCCAGGCGCGCGCGGCCTGCTCGCTGCCGGTGCTGCGCAAGGACTTCGTGATCGATCCCTACCAGATCATCGCCGCGCGCGCGATGGGCGCCGACTGCGTGCTGCTGATCGTCGCCGCGCTCACGCCCACGCAACTGCGCGAGATGGAAACGCTGGCCATGGAACTGGGCATGGACGTGCTGGTGGAAGTGCACGACGCCCAGGAACTGGACATCGCGCTGACGCTGAAGACGCCGCTGCTGGGTATCAACAACCGCAACCTGCGCACCTTCGAGACCAGCCTGCAAAACACGCTGGATCTGCTGCCGCGCATTCCCGCCGGCAAGCGCGTGGTGACGGAAAGCGGCATCCTCAAGCCGGAAGACGTGAAGCTGATGCGCGCGCACAAGGTCGACGCCTTCCTGGTGGGCGAGGCCTTCATGCGCGCCGCGGACCCGGGCGCCGAGCTGGCGCGCGTGGTCGGCTGAGCCGCCGCCGGTTCCGCGCCACGCGCGATACGGGGCGCGGCCCGCCAGGGCGTCCTGGCATGTTCATGCCTGCGTGTTGATGCATGCGTGCTCTTGCATGCGCGTTCACGCAGCGTCGTTCAACCTGGCCGTGCCAGCCCCAGCGCCGCCGCGCGTCGGTACAAGGTGCTGCGGTGCACGCCCAGCGCGCGCGCCGCGGCGCTGACGTTGCCGGCGTGCGCGGCCAGCGCCGCGCGGATCGCGTCGTCGGCCATGGCCTGCAGGCTGGCCGCGCCCGCGGCCGCCTGCGCCGCCGGCATGCCGCGGATGTCCGCCGGCAGCATCTCTTCATCGACCCTGCCGGACGCGCCCGCCAGCACGTGCAGCGTGCGCAGCACCGCCGCCATCTGGCGATAGTTGCCGGGCCAGGCGTATTGCGCCAGCGCGTCCTCGATGCCCCCCGGCAGCGCCGGCCCGCTGCCCTGCGCGGCCCACAGCGTGCGCAGTAATTCGCGCAGGTCGGGGCGGGCGCGCAGCGGCGCGAGCGTCACGGTGTATTCGGCGATCCGGAAGTACAGGTCGGGGCGCACCGGCGCGTCCGGGCCATCGTGCGCCAGCGCGCGATGGGTCGCGCACACCAGCGCGAAGTCGACCGCCACCGGCCGCGCCGCGCCCAGCGGCGACACCTCGCGCGACTGCAGCACGCGCAACAGACGCGCCTGCAGCGCCAGCGGCATGTCGCCGATCTCGTCCAGGAACAGCACGCCCCCGTGTGCCTGCCGCAGCAGGCCCTTGCTGCCCTGGCGGCGCGCGCCGGTGAACGCGCCGTCTTCATAGCCGAACAGCTCCGACTCGATCAGGCTCTCGGGCAGCGCGGCGCAATTGACCGCCACGAACGGGCCGGCCGCGCGCCGGCTGCGCGCATGCAACTGGCGCGCGAAGACCTCCTTGCCCGCGCCGGTCTCGCCCTGCAGCAGGATCGATACGCCCGCGTCCGACAGATGCACCGCGCGCGCCAGCGCGCCCAGCGTGGCCGCGTCGAAACTGGCGGCATCGCGCTGGGCCAGGGGCGCCGGCAGCGCGGGCGTGGCCGGCAGGCGCAGCGCCGGTTGCGGGGCGACCGGCGGCCGCGACCGGGGCAGGCGCAGGCGCGCGTGGTAGACCGCGCCGCCGCGCGCATGCACCCGCCCGGCCGCGTCGGGCGCCTGTTCCATGACGCCCTCGAACAGGTCCGCGTAGCGATAGACGCCCAGCGCCGTGGACGCCAGGCCCAGCACCTGCATGGCGCGGCGGTTGGCGCCCACCAGCAGGTCGCCCTCGAAGGCCAGCAGGGCCTCGCCCGGCGTGCCCAGCGCGGAACGGTCGGCATGCAGGCGCAGCACCGCGCAGGGTTCGTGCGCGCTGTCGAACAGCCGGTGCTCGATCAGGTCGACGGCGGCCCGCACCAGCGCCAGCACGTCGGGGCGCACCTCGCGCGCGGGACTGGAAAGATCCAGCACGCCCAGCATGCGCCCTTCGCTGTCGGTGATCGGCACCGCGGCGCAGGTCAGGATGCGGTTGGGTTCGAAATAGTGTTCGGCGCCGTGCACCACCAGTGAACGGCCTTCCACCAGCGCGGTGCCGATGGCGTTGGTGCCCGCGGCGGCCTCGTCCCAGGCCGCCCCGGGCATCAGCGCGACGCGCGAGGCGCGTTGCGCGAAATCGATGTCGCCGTCGCTGTCCAGCACCAGGCCCTGGGCGTCCGACAGGATCACCAGGCCGTCGCTGCCGCCTTCGCGGCGCAGCAGCGACATGGCGGGTTCGGACAGCCGCCGCAAGGCCTCGTTGCGCTGGCGTGCCTCGCGCAATTCGGCGGCGGTCATGGGCTCGGCGCGGCGCTTGCCGCGCATGTCGAAACCCAGGTCGGCGCAGCGGCGCCAGGATCGCAGGATGGGTTCGGCGACCAGGCCGCCGGGCACCACGCCCTGCTGGTTGAACAGCTGGCGCGCTTGCGTCAGCGGGTGCCGACCGGATTGAGTGGCCATGCATGTCTCCTTGGACGGTGTTCTGCGACACCTGTTCCGCGACAGTGTCGCGAAACGCGACACACGGTAGCGGCGAAACGCCGCCCACGCCCCTGCCGGCGCGTGGCAATCTACTTTCGCACGCGGCATGCGCGCTTGTCCAGCCGCGTCCCCCGACATGGCACGCGGTTTGCTTGATACGAAGCAGGCACCCGACTGCCGTTACACCGACTATACGGAGACAAGCATGGACATCGCGACCCGCGTCACCCCCGAATCCTATGGCACGCGCCTGGACCTCAGGACGCAGTACGACAACTTCATCGACGGCAAATGGCAGAAGCCCGCCGACGGCGAGTACTTCGACAACGTCACGCCGGTCACCGGCCAGGTGCTGAGCCGCAACGCCCGCTCGAAAGAGCGCGACATCGAGCTGGCGCTGGATGCGGCGCATCGCGCCGCGCCCAAATGGGGTGCGACCCCGGCCGCCGAGCGCGCGCAGATCCTGATGCGTATCGCCGACGTGATGGAGGCCAACCTGGAACGCCTGGCCACCGCCGAGACCTGGGACAACGGCAAGCCGATCCGCGAGGCCCGCGCCGCCGACATCCCGCTGGCGATCGACCACTTCCGCTACTTCGCCTCATGCATCCGCAGCCAGGAAGGCGGGCTGTCCGAGATCGACCACGACACCGTCGCCTACCACTTCAACGAGCCGCTGGGCGTGGTCGGCCAGATCATCCCGTGGAACTTCCCCATCCTGATGGCCGCGTGGAAGCTGGCGCCGGCGCTTGCGGCGGGCAACTGCGTGGTGCTCAAGCCGGCCGAGCAGACGCCGCTGGGCATCCTGCTGCTGATGGAACTGATCGGCGACCTGCTGCCCCCGGGCGTGGTCAACGTGGTCACCGGCTTCGGCCTGGAAGCGGGCAAGCCGCTGGCCTCCAGCAAGCGCATCGCCAAGATCGCCTTCACCGGCGAGACCACCACGGGCCGCCTGATCATGCAGTACGCGTCGCAGAACATCATCCCCGTGACGCTGGAGCTGGGCGGCAAGTCGCCCAACATCTTCTTTGCCGACGTGGCGGCGCAGGACGACGACTTCCTCGACAAGGCGGTCGAGGGCTTCGTCATGTTCGCGCTGAACCAGGGCGAGGTCTGCACTTGCCCCAGCCGCGCGCTGATCCAGGAATCGCTCTACGACAGGTTCATGGAGCGCGCGCTCAAGCGCGTTGCCGAGATCAAGCAGGGCAACCCGCTGGACGCCGACACCATGCTGGGCGCGCAGGCCTCCACCGAGCAGTTGGAGAAGATCCTGTCGTACCTGGACATCGGCAAGCAGGAGGGCGCGGCGGTGCTGGCCGGCGGCGCGCGCGCCCAGTTGCCGGGCGCGCTCGAAGGCGGCTACTACGTGCAGCCCACCGTCTTCAAGGGGCACAACAAGATGCGCGTGTTCCAGGAAGAGATCTTCGGGCCGGTGGTGGCGGTGACCACGTTCAAGGACGCCGACGACGCGCTGGCGCTGGCCAACGACACGCTCTACGGCCTGGGCGCGGGGGTCTGGTCGCGCGACGCCAACACGTGCTATCGCATGGGCCGCGCCATCAAGGCCGGGCGGGTCTGGACCAACTGCTACCACGCCTATCCGGCGCACGCCGCGTTCGGCGGCTACAAGCAGTCCGGGATCGGCCGCGAGAACCACAAGATGATGCTCAACCACTACCAGCAGACCAAGAACCTGCTGGTGAGCTACTCGCCCAAGAAACTGGGTTTCTTCTGACCCACGGGCGATGCCCGCCGGTGCGTCGCGGATCGACCCATGCCAGGTCGTCCCGCGCCGCGTCGGCGCGGCGTCGCGGGAGTTGCATCATGCCAGGACCCACTCCGCGCGTGGTCGGCACCGACGCGGCGCGCGCACTGATCGAAACCTTGCGCGCCAAGCACGGCCCGCTGATGTTCCACCAGTCGGGCGGCTGCTGCGACGGCAGTTCGCCCATGTGCTACGCGCAGGGCGAATTCCTCGTCGGCGGCTCGGACGTGCTGCTGGGCGAACTGGAAGGCTGCCCGTTCTACATGGGCGAGGACCAGTTCGCCTACTGGGAGCACACCCAGCTCATCATCGACGCCGTGCCTGGACGCGGCGGCGCGTTTTCGCTCGACAGCGCCGAAGGACAACGCTTCCTGCTGCGGTCGCGGCTGTACTCCGACGACGAGTGGGCCCACGTGGCCCCGGTCACGCGCGGCTGAAACCGGCCTGCGGAGCCGCCTGGCGGGCATGGCGCGTCAGGAACGCCGCGGTCCGCCGCCCTTGCGTGCCGGCTCGGCGCCACAGGTCACCTGCTGTTGCCACTGGAACGACACGCGGCGGATGCGCGCGGCGCGGAATTGCGTGAACGAGCGGCCACCCGGCATGGGTGCGCCACGTAGCGGACTGCTGCTGTTTTTCATTGTGGGAAAAGCGTTGGCGGAGAAATTCTGCAAGATTGCCGCGTGGCCGCGGCCAGGAGGAAAAGCGGACCTGGCGGCCTCAGCCGGCCGCGGGGGCCCAGGCGCTGACGGGCGCGCGGCGGGTCCATTCGAGCGCGTCCTCGAGGCGGTCGTTGCCCCAGAACATTTCGCCATCCACCAGGAACGTCGGCGCTCCGAACAGGCCCAGGTGACGAGCCTCATCGACCCGGCGGCGCAGCGCTTCCTTGGCGGCTTCCGACTTGGCGCGCGCGATCAGCCCGTCGGCGTCCAGCGCCAGCTCGGTCAGCAACGCGTGCACCACGTCCTCGGCCTGGATGTCCTCGTCGCGCTGGAAATTGGCGCGGAACACCGCCAGGCAGAAATCACGGCCCCAGGGTTGGTCCTCGCCCAGCAGCGCGATGCGCGCCGGCAGCACGCTCATGCGCGGGAACAGGCGCGGCCGGTTGTAGGGCACGCCGTACTTTTCGGCCAGACGCGCGATATCGCGCATCATGTAGGCGCCCTTGCCGGGAAACAGGCGGAACGGCGTGTCATTCCAACCCTGGGCCTGGAAGATCGGACCCAACAGGAACGGTCGCAGGTCGACGCGCACGTCCGCCTGCGCCGCCAGGCCGGCGATGCGCTCGATCGCCAGATAGCTGTAGGGGCTGGCGAAATCGAACCACATCTCGAGGCTGGGCGTGGTGGACAGGGGCGCATTCATGGCACAAGCTCCAACGGCTGGGAAACCAGGGCGACCCGCGCATCCGGCAGGCCGCTGAGGACGACGTCTCGATCGCTGTCCACCGTGATGGACTCGCCGGCCCGCAGCACGCTGTCGTCCGGGCAACGGTATTCGGACAACCAGACCGTGCCGGCATGACACTCGATGCGCAGGCCCGAGGCACGCTTGAGCAGCATAGTCGAACCCCGGGTCAAATGAAATGACATTCCCGCAGTGCAACATAACCGGATCATGGCGCATCCTCCGCCGCAACGGCGTCCAGCGTGCCGGGCGCGGTTGGCGTGTTGCCGCTTCGCCCGTCGTCTGAGTCATATTGGACGCCGCAGGCGTTATATTGCACAAGCGACATTTCCGCCGCCTACGCATGAGTTTTACGCATGTCATACCCGCTAGCCAAACTTCCCCCGCTTGATCTGGTGCGAGGCTTCGTCGCCGTGGGCCGGCGCATGAGCATCACGCTGGCGGCACAGGACCTGCACGTGACGCAATCGGCCGTCAGCCGGCAGATCCGCGCGCTGGAAGCGCACCTGGGCGTGCCGCTGCTGTTGCGGGGCTTTCGCAGCGTCTCGTTCACGTCCGAGGGCGCACAGTTGTTCCGCATGGCGGACGGATGGCTGAGCCAGCTCGGCGACCTGACCGAGCAGTTGCGCGCGCCGGAGCGCCGCACCCCGGTCACCGTCACCACCACCATCGGCGTGGCCTCGCTCTGGCTGCTGCCGCGGCTGGGCGACTTCCAGGCCGCCTATCCCAATATCGACGTGCGCGTCGCGGCCGACAACCGCGTCATCGACATCGATCGCGAGAGCGTCGACATCGCCATTCGCTACAGCCTGCGCGACACGGTGCCGGACGGCGCCGTCTGGCTGTTCGGCGAGTCGGTGGTGCCGGTGGCGCATCCTTCGCTCAAGGCCCGCGCCCTGGACGCGCGCGAGCTGCAGCGGCACGTGCTGCTGGAATTCGACGACCCCACCCGCCCCTGGCTGCAATGGTCGGAATGGCTCAACGCGCGCGGCCTGGGCCGCGTGCGGCCAAAGGGCATGCTGCGCTTCAACCAGTACGACCAGATCGTGCATGCGGCGCTGGCCGGCCATGGCATCGCGCTGGGGCGGCTGGCGCTGATCGCGCCGATGCTGGCGGACCGGCGTCTGGCCACGATCGGCGGCCAGCCCGCCGATGCCACCGAACACGCCTACTGGTTGGTGCGCAATGCGCGCCGCAGCACCCCCGACGCCGAGATCGTGACGCGCTGGCTGATGCAGCAGGCCGCGGCCACCGCGCGCCTGTTGACCCCTGAACAAGACTGACAAATGCGGTTCGCCCGCGGACATGCCGGCCTTTTCAGACCAACGCACCGGCCGATGGTCTGGGCAGCCCGCTACAAGTTCTATACAAACCTTCATAGATTCGCGTTGCCCCTCCTGTAGATTGCGGCCTGCATCCCCGCACGGCTCCGAGCTCCCCTGCGAATGAACCCCGTACCCACCGTCCCGACGGCGGGCGCGGCCTGTTGCCGCCGTTTCGCGGCAACGCCCCGCATTTCTTTCATGACGCAGATGAAGCGCTTCCGTTCCGCGGACGCCTGGCAAGCCTGGTTCATCAACTTCCAGCGTTCCTTCCTGATCCTGCTGGCGCCGTGGCTGGTCTCGGTGCTGGCGCAAGGCGCCGGCCGCGTCTACCTGCTGGCGACCTATGCGCCGCCGGGCGCCTACGCCGCTTTGCCGCAGGACATCAACCGCACCCTGGCGATCGGCCTGCTGTTCGACATCAAGGTCGCGGCCATCGCGTTCTCCGCGCCGCTGCTGGCCGCCCTGCTGCTGGCCGCGCGGCCCGCGGCGCAGGCGCTGTGGCTGCGTTGCCTGCCCTACCTGGGCGCCGTGATGGCGACGCTGTTCGCCGCCAGCACGGTGGTGAGCGTGTGCTACTTCGCCACCTTCTCGCGCTCGATCGACATCTTCGTGTTCGGCCTGATCGATGACGACACCCGCGCCATCGTGGCGACGTTGTGGCACGGCTATCCGGTGCTGCGCACGCTGGCGCTGCTGGCGGCGGTGCTGGCCGCGACCAGTTGGCTGGCGTGCCGCTGGCGCGCCCGGGTGCTGCGCGCGCGCCTGGCGCGGCGGCCGCTGGCGCCCAGCGCCTTGCGGATGCTGCTGATCCTGGGCGTGACCGTGCTGGCCTGCCGCGGCTCGCTCGGCACCTTCCCGCTCAACAAGGACGACACGGGCATTTCCTCGCTGCGGCTGCTCAACGACATCGCGCCCAACGGCATTTCGGCTTTTTTCTGGGCGCTGTCCGAGCGCGACAACGACAAGCGCTTCACGAACGTCACCGACGAGGAGGGCGCGCGGCTCTACCTGCGCTTCCTGGGTCGGCCGGACCACGGCCTGAGGCCCTTCATGGCCACGACCGGCGCCAACCCGCGGGCGCGCGAACGGCCGCCTCACATCGTGCTGCAGGTCATGGAAAGCATGGGCCACCACATGAACATGTACGACCGCCCCGGCCGCGACCTGCTGGGCGCGCTGCGGCCGCACTGGCGCGAGGACTGGCGCTTCGACCGCTTCCTGTCAGAGGGCAACGGCACCATCGACAGCCTCAGCCGCCTGCTGGTGCGCAGCCCGATACCTGCCACGAGCCAGTCGTCGGCGGCCAGCGCCACCTTCGCCAGCAACGCCTTCGCGCCGTTCCTGGCGCGTGGCTACCGCGTGGTGTTCGTCACCTCGGGCACGGCCACCTGGCGCAACCTGGGCCGCTTCGCCAGCCATCTGGGCGCGCAGGAGTTCGTCGACCAGTTGGGGTTGCGGCAGCACTACCCCGAGGCGCAGCCCGGCGTCTGGGGCGTGCCGGACGAATACATGTTCCGCTATATCGGCGAACGACTGGCGCGGGCCGACCGCGACGGCGAGCGCCTGCTCATCATGGCCCTGTCCACCACCCACCATCCGCCCTTCCTGGTGCCCGAGGGCGGCCAACGCGGCGGCCTCGACCTGGGCGAGATCGAACGGCTGCCCTACTACGCCAACTGGACCGGCCTGGACGAAGCCTTCGACACGTTGCGCTACGCGAATGATCAATTGGGCCGCTTCCTGACCGGTCTGAAGGCCTCGCCGAGCGGTGCCCGCACCATTGTCGCCGTCACCGGCGACCACAACATCCTGGGCGTCGACTATGCGCTCGACAGCGACGCCGTGCTGGCACACGCGGTGCCGTTCTACCTGTATGTCCCACCCGCCTATCGGGGGCAATCGACCTATGACCCGTCGCGTCCCGGCAGCCACAAGGACATCCTGCCGACGCTCTATCACCTGAGCCTGCCGGACACGCCCTATTTCCGCAGCGGCTGCGACCTGCTGGCCGCGCGGCCAGACCCGCAGTGGTGCTTCGGCTTCAACAATCCGCGCCTGCTGATCACGCGCGAGGGCGCTTACCAACGCGACCGTCCCGGCCGCATCCGGCCGTGGGCGGACGGCACCGGCCTGGCGCTGGCGGACGAGCGCGACGCCACGCCGGAGCAGGCCGCCGAACTGGCCCGGCTCGACGCCTACGGCCCGCTGCTGCAATGGCAGATCAACTACCAGGTGCAGCACCAACTGCCATCGCGCCCGGAGCGGCCTTGAGCCGCGTCGCCGCGCGCCGATCGCAATCCGGCCGCCGGCAAGCCGGGCAGCGTTGCCGCAAGACCCGCTAGTCCACGCGCACCAGCGCGTCTCCCGCCGTCATCTCGCCGATTACCGCGGCGTCGGCGAAGCCCTGCTCGCGGAACAGGTCCAGCACCGCTTGCGCCGCTTGCGGCGCGCACGCCACCAGCAGGCCCCCGGAGGTCTGCGGATCGGTCAGCAATGCCCGTTCGACGTCGATCACGCCCGCCCCCAGCCGTACCGATTCGCCGTACGAGGCCCAGTTGCGTCCGGAGGCGCCGGTGATCACGCCGTCGGCGGCCAAAGCCTGCACGCCCGGCAGCCACGGCAGGGCCTCGCGCCGCAGGGCCGCGGTCAGCCCCGCGCCGCGCGCCATTTCCAGCGCGTGGCCAAGCAGGCCGAAGCCGGTGACGTCGGTGATGGCGTGCACGCCGTCCAGCGCCGCGAGCGCCGCGCCTGGTCGGTTCAGGCGCGTGGTCGTCTCGATCATTACGCGGTAGCCATCCGCGTCCAGCCGGTTTTTCTTGAGCGCCGCCGACAGGATGCCCACGCCCAGGCCCTTGCCCAGCACCAGCACGTCGCCGGCGCGCGCGTCGGCGTTGCGCTTGATGCGGCCCGGATGCACCAGCCCCATGGCCGCCAGGCCGTAGATCGGCTCGACCGAATCGATACTGTGGCCGCCGGCCACCGGAATGCCGGCGTCCTTGCAAACCGACTCCCCGCCGCGCAGGATGTCGGCGATGACGTCGTGCGGCAGCACGTTGATGGGCATGCCGACGATCGCCAGCGCCATGATCGGCGTGCCGCCCATCGCATACACGTCGGACAGCGCGTTGGTGGCCGCGATGCGGCCGAAATCGTAGGGATCGTCGACGATCGGCATGAAGAAGTCGGTGGTCGCGATCAGGGCCTGCTCGTCGTTGAGGCGGTAGACCGCCGCATCGTCGGCCGTCTCGGTGCCCACCAGCAGGTTGGGATAGCTGGCGGCCGGCCCGAAGCGGGCCAGCAATTGCGACAGCACGCCGGGCGCGATCTTGCAACCGCAGCCGCCGCCGTGCGAGAGCGAAGTCAAGCGCGGCACCGCCGCGGACGCTGCATCCTGGGTCATGTCAGTCTCTCCGTAAGTGATGGGAAAAGGATAGCATCGCGCCCCCGAATGGCCCTATGATGATCCGGCAGCAGGCAGCAACGGACGGCCGCCCGCCACCGGGCGCACCGACAGCCAAACTTCACCGTGCGTGAGGGCTATATGGATCGCCGACTCTTCCTCCGTTTCTCAGGCGCCCTGTGCGCCGCCCAGGCGGCCTTGCCCCTGGCCGCGCGCGCCGAACAGACGCCCGTCAGCGCCGACTGGCGCAGCTTCGAACTGACCACCCACATCCAGGTGCTGGACCCCGGCGCCCATCTGCGCCTCTGGATCCCCCTGCCCTACGCCACCGACACGTCCTACCAGCGCGGCGCGCAAAGCGCCTGGCTGGTCAGCGGCGGCGGCAGCGCGCAACTGGCGCAGGCGCCAGGCTACGACGTGCGCATGCTGGCGGTGCAATGGCCCGACGCCCAGGCGCCACGGGAAGTCACGGTGACCAGCCGCTTCCAGACCCGCAACCGCCGCATCGACCTGACCCGGCCGCCGTCAGGGGCCCCGCGCGAAAGCGTCGCCACCCTGCGCGAATTCATTCAGCCCACTGCGCTGCTGCCCACGGACGGCATCGTCAAGGCCACTGCGGACCGCATCACTCGCGGCCACCAGGGCGCGCTGGCGCGAGCCCGCGCGATCTATGACTGGGTGGTCGACAACACCTGCCGCACCGCCTCCACCCGCGGCTGCGGCACCGGCGACGTGCGCTACATGCTCACCGCCAACGATCTGAACGGCAAATGCGCCGACATCAACGCGTTGTTCGTCGCCCTGGCGCGCGCCGCGGGCATTCCCGCCCGCGATGCCTACGGCCTGCGCGTGGCCGACTCGCAGCTCGGCTTCAGGAGCCTGGGCAAGGCCGGCGACGTCACCCGCGCGCAGCACTGCCGCGCCGAGTTCTACGCCGACGGCTATGGCTGGATTCCGGTCGACCCGGCCGACGTGCGCAAGGTCATGCTGGAAGAGCCGCCTGGCGACCTGCCCGCCACCGACCCGCGCGTGCGCAGCGCCCGCGTCATGCTGTTCGGCGCCTGGGAAATGAACTGGGTCGCCTACAACCACGGCCACGACGTCGCCCTGCCGGGCTCCGCCCACGGCCCGGTGCCGTTCCTGATGTATCCCAACGGCGAAACCGTCGACGGCCGGCTGGACAGCCTCGACCCCGACCGCTTCCGCTACACCCTGACCGCGCGACCCCTGTCCGCCTGAGCAGGTCACGCCATGCTCAGTCGCCGCCAACTGCTGCAATCCGCCCTGTCGCTGGCGGCCCTGCCCGCCTGGGCGGGCGCCGCCAGCGACAGCGCCCTGAAGCTCGCCACCGGTCCCGACTGGGCGCCCTGGACCGCCGCCACCCCGCCCCTGGTGCTGCCCGACCTCGCCGGCCGCGAACAGAAACTCGGCAACTGGCGCGGCAATGTCGTTATCGTCAGCTTCTGGGCGACATGGTGCGACCCGTGCCGCGACGAAATCCCCCTGATGTCGGCCATGGCCAGGCGCCACCGCGAGGAAGGCCTGCGCCTGGTCGCCGTCAACGTCGGCGAGGCCCTCGGCAAGATCACCACCTTCCTGGCCAAATGGCCCGTCGCCGGCGCGGTGCTGCACGACCGCAACAGCACCGTTTCCAAGAAATGGGACGCCATCGGCCTGCCCGCCAACTACCTGGTCGACCGCGGCGGCAGCATCCGCCACTGGCACCTGGGCGCCCTGGACTGGAAGGCGGAGAACGTCAGCGGCGTCGTCACCCGGATGTTGCGCGCGTAGGGCCGGGCTACCGGCTGGCGGCCACGTCCGCGGCGACGGGGCTTGCGGCCCGGGCCATCCGTCGCAGGCGCCAATACGCCTTGAGCAGGCGCCGCAGATCGGTGAAACCGCGCGCGTGGCGAACCAGGCGCGGCCAGGCGCGAAGATCGAGCATGGCCCGCGCGAGGTGGGCGCGCATCTGGGGATTGTCCACGCCCTTGCGAAGCAGATCCACGAAGCACAGCAGTTCATGCTGCGCATGGCGGACAATCGAAATCCGGGTGCCGCGGTCGAGTTCTCGCCGCAAGGACCGGACAAGCAGCGTGCCGATGATATGGACGTAGCTGACGCCGCGCCACTGGCGGACCTGGGGCGACGGCGAGAGCGTGGTCGAATCGGGGTTGCGGCGATAGCCGTACACGGGCTCGGGCGCGAAGCCGATCCGCCTGGCCACGAGGGCGAGGTCAACGGTCCAGAGAATGTCTTCGTGGAATATCGTGGGATCGAAGGCCAGCCCGTGCCGGCGGATGAGGTCACGCCTGATGAGTTGCAGGCAGACGTAGTGCGGCCATTCGCCGACGCCTACGCAGTGGACGATCCAGTCCGTGCCGGCCATCGTCCGCCCCACCGGTTGCCGTGTCAGGACCGCGGGCCGGGGCGCGGGAGGCGGCGTGTCCGTGAACCGATATGCGTTACCGACCAACACGTCCAGCTCCTGTGAGACGGCCTGTTCGTGCCACGCCGCGAGCCCCGCCACGGGCAGTACGTCGTCGGCGTCGGCGAACGCGATCCAGGTGCCACGCGCCGCCTGCAAGCCCGCATTCCTTGCGGCGCCCTGCCCGAGATGGGCCTGCCTGATGATGCGCAGGCGCGCATCCTTGGCGGCATAGGCCTGCAGGATCGCCATGCCGCCATCGGCGGAACCATCATCGACCGCGATCACCTCCACGTCCATCGCGGCATCGCCCAACAGCGCATCCAGTTGGTGGGCAAGATACCGCTCGCAGTTGTAGACGGGGACGATCAGGCTGATCTGTGGCGCAATGGGGTCGACGTGGTTCATATCCGGTGATGCGTAGGCGCGTGAATCCTCGCGCCCTGAACCGGGTCTTGCCATTGGTCTTCGATATTCGATCCATCGTCCAACAGGCGCGGGTGGATCGGTACACTACGCCGTATCACGAGGCCAGAGGGACCAGACTCATCAATACAAGACCGGTCCGCCTGTTTCTGGCCGGACGACCATCGCGGAAAAGAATGGCGGAAGGCAGCAGGAGTCGAACCTACCTGGGAACGTCTGACGCCCCCAACCGGGTTTGAAGCCCGGCCGTGCCACCGGACACGGATGCCTTCCTCGAAAACCCGCCTATGATACCGCCTGCCCGGCCCCCAGATACGCGCTGTCCGTGCGCAGCACGTGCGTGTCACGCACCCGCCGTGTCAGCCCCGTCCGATCGAAGAATTCCAGGATCTGGATCGCGCGTTTGCGCCCCAGGCCGGTGGCATCCCGGAAGGCCGCCGCGTTCAACCCTTCGGGTTTGCCGGCAAGCGCGACCGCCAGCGCCGCCAGCTCCACCACCCGCTCGCGGTGATAGAACAGATCCTTCACCACCTGGGCCACCTCGCCACGCCGCAGCAGCTTGCGCAGCACCTGCCGCACGCGCTCCTCGGGCTCGCCCTGCGCGCGCGCCAGATCGCGCACCCAGGGAGGGTCGTAGGCGCCCGCGGCCAACAGCGGCAACAGGCGTTGCGCCAGTTGCGCCTCGGCCTCGGCCAGCGCCGCGGTGTGCCCCGGCAGATGCAGCCACGGCCCGTTGCGCAACACCCGGCCCTGCCGCTGCAGATCATCCAGCAGTCCCTGCCACAATGCCTCCGGCGCCGCCGGCAGCGCCATGCGGCGCAGGCGCGAACCGTCCGGCCCGGGTTCGTCCGGCGCGCCCTGGTGAAAGGTCGCCAGCGCCTGCTCCACCCGCGCCCGCAGCGCTTCCCAGTGCGCGGCCAGGATCAACGTGCGCGCGCCCTGCGGCGTGCGCGGCTCGATCCAGATCGCACCCTCGGGCGCGGCCAGGTCGCGCACCGCCCTGCCGGTCAGGCGTTGCAGCGCCGTCTCGTCCAGCCCCAGCACGGCCTGCGCCAGCAGCGGTTGCAGCGCGCCGCCGTCCAGCATGTCCGCCACGCCTTGCAGCCATTGCATCCGCGCCGGCGCGCGGCGCTTGCGGTCCGGCGCGTTCGGGTCGAGCACGCGGCCGCCGCCGACCGTGCGCGTGGCCTGCGCATTGCGCACGATGTAGCGATCGCCGGGCATCGCGCACACCAATTCGTCGAATACCAGTTGCACCCAGCCCGACTGGCCCGGCGCCAAGGCATCGGCCGACAGCGGCACCATGTGCGCCACGTGGCGCGCCGCGCCGATGTGCACGTGCAGCGGCGTCCAGGCCCGCAGCGGCGCGTCGGCCGAGGGCAGCAGCGTCAAGGCCACATCGACGTGGCGCGACGGCAGAAAGCAGCGCGCATCGGCAATCCAGTCGCCGCGCGTGATGGCGCTCTTGTCGATGCCCGCCAGGTTCAGCGCGCAGCGCTGGCCAGCCGCGCCAGTCTCGCTCGGCTGGTTCTGCGCGTGGATGCCGCGCACCCGCACCCGCGTGCCCGCCGGCATCAGGCGCAGGTCGGCGTCGTCGTCGCCGACGCGGGCGCGGCCGCCGTGCGCGGTGCCGGTGACCACGGTGCCGTGGCCGGCCAGCGTGAAGACGCGGTCCACCGCCAGCCGGAACAGGCCCGCGCCGTCGCGCGCGCCCAGCGCCTGCGCCGCGTCATCCAGATGCTGTTTGAGGCGCGCCACGCCATCGTCGCCGACGCGCGCCGCGCACACCTCGAACACGGGCGCATCCCGCAGGAAGGTGTCGGCCGCCAGCGCCGCGATCTCGCCGCGCACCGCCGCCAGCCGGGCCGGGTCGGCGCGGTCGGCCTTGGTCAAGGCCACCGCGCCGCGCGCCACGCCCAGCAGCGACAGGATCGCCAGGTGTTCGCGGGTCTGCGGCATGACGCCGTCATCGGCCGCCACCACCAGCAGACCGAAGTCGATGCCGCTGGCGCCCGCCGCCATGGTGTGCACCAGCTTCTCGTGGCCCGGCACGTCGATGAAGCCCAGCACGTCGCCGTTGGGCAGGGGCGTGTAGGCGTAGCCCAGTTCGATTGAAATGCCGCGCGCCTTCTCTTCCTTGAGACGGTCGGTGTCGACCCCCGTCAGCGCCCGCACCAGCGTGGTCTTGCCATGGTCGATATGGCCGGCGGTGCCGACGATCATGCGCGCGGCTCCGCGGATTGCGGCGCCGCTGGCGCGGCGGAGGGTTCAGCGAGTCTTCCGGCGAGTTGTGCGGTGAAGGCGGCCTCGTCGCGCGCCTCCAGGCAGCGCAGGTCGAGCCACAGCGCATCATCGGCGATGCGGCCGATCACCGGCACAGGCAGGTTGCGCAAGCGCGTCTCCAGGCGGTCCAGATGGCGGCCGGGGCGGCCCTTGCCGCGATAGCGCACCGCCAGCCCGTAGCTGGGCAACTGGTCCACCGGCAATGCGCCGCTGCCGATCTGGCTGAACATCGGCACCGCCTCGACCTCGTAGTCCGCGCCCGCCGCATGCGCCAGCGGGCCGCGCAGTCGTTCGGCCAACGGCTGGATCTCGCGCTGTGGCCGCGTCAGCAGGCGCAGCGTGGTCAGGCGCTGCGCCAGGAATTCCGGCGCGCGGTATAGCTGCAATACCGGTTCAAGCGCGGCCAGCGTCAGCTTGCCCACGCGCAGGGCGCGCTTGAGCGGGTTCTTCTTGATCTTGCGGATCAGGTCGGCGCGCCCGACCAGCAGGCCGGCCTGGGGGCCGCCCAGCAATTTGTCGCCGCTGAAGGTGACCAGGTCGGCGCCGGCGGCAATGGTCTCGCGCACCGTGTCCTCGCGCGGCAGGCCGAACTGGGTCAGGTCCACCAGCGTGCCGCTGCCCAGGTCCACCGTGGCCGGCAGGCCGCGCGCATGCGCCAGCGCCGCCACCTCGGCCACGCTGACGCTCTTGGTGAAGCCGGTGACGGCGTAGTTGCTGCAATGGACCTTCATCAGCATCGCGGTGCGCGGGCCGATGGCGTTCTCGTAGTCGGCGGCATGGGTGCGGTTGGTGGTGCCCACCTCGACCAGCCTGGCGCCTGCGCGCTTCATGATGTCGGGGATGCGGAAGGCGCCGCCGATCTCGACCAGCTCGCCGCGCGACACCACCACCTCGCGGCGGTCGGCCAGCGCGTTCAGCATCAGCAGCACGGCGGCGGCGTTGTTGTTGACCACCGTCGCGGCCTCGGCCCCGGTCAGTTCGCACAGCAGGTCGTCGATCAAATCGTCGCGGTCGCCGCGGCCGCCGCTGTCCAGGTCGAACTCCAGGTTGGCGGGCGTGGTCAGCGCGCGCAGCACCGAGGCCACCGCCTCGTCGGGCAGCAGCGCGCGGCCCAGGTTCGTGTGCAGCACGGTGCCGGTCAGGTTGTAGACGGCGCGCAGACGCGGGGCGGCGGCACGCGCCAGGGCGCTGTCGACGGCGGCGGCCACGGCGGCTTCCGCCAGGTCCGCGCGCGGCAGCTCGCCGGCCAGGGCGCGCTGCCGCAGGGCGTCCAGGTGCTGGCGCAGGGCCGCCACCACCTGCGTGCGGCCATGCGTGTCCAGCGTCGTGGCCAGCGCCGGCGCGTTCAGCAGCCGGTCGAGCGCGGGGATGTCGGCGGCGGCGGCGAACCCGGTCATGGCTATTCCTCCTCGGCGCCGTGCCACAGCAGCGGATTGCCGCTGGCGCGCGAATAGCCGGCCTCGCCCACCAGCACGTCCAGCATCAGGCTGGCGAGGTCGTCGGCCACCGGCTCCACGTGCAGGTCCTTGTCCTGGTAGAAGATCTTGCGGTAGGTATGGCAGCGGTCGCAGGTCTCGGCCTTGATGGCGGGCGCGCGGCCCTCGATGGCCTGGTAGGCCACGGATTCGACGTCCTCGCAGTGCGAACACTTGACCCGCACCATGTGCCACTGGGTCGCGCACAGGCTGCAGCACAGGTAGCGGTAGCCCTCGAACTGCCCGCCCACCCGCACCACGCTGGCCACCGGCAGGCTGGCGCAGACCGGGCAGACGCCGAAGGGCGAGGCCACCGGCAATTGCTTTTCGTCGAAGCGGCTGGCCAGGTCGGTCCAGTACACCTGCAGGGCGGCCATGACGAACGGCGCGGCGGCGCCGTCGACGCCGCGATGCTGTTCCGACAACACCGCCTCGGCCAGGTCTTCGAGCGATTCGGTGTCTTCATCGAGCGCGCGGCGCAACGCCGCGCAGACGTCCAGCGCCTCGGCCGGCACGTCCTGGCCGCCGGCGACCTCGTCGACCAGTTGGCGCAGGATGTCGCGCCACAGCGGGTCGCGCGGCCAGCCCACCGCCTGCAGCGGCGGCATGCCATGGGCCTGCGCCAGGGCGATGCGGTCTTCCGAGGCCGGCGGCGCGTTGCAGCCGCGCAGGGCATTGTGCTGGGCGTCGACCAGCCGCGCCATCAGCAGCAGATAGTCGGCCACCGGGCTATCCACGGCCAGTTGCCGCAGGCGCGCCGCGCGCGTCGCGAAAACCGAATCGCGCGCCGGCAACTGGATGCGGGGGATGGTGTTGTGGTCTAGCGCTTCGATCTCGCCGCGCGGAAGAATTCGCTGCAATTGCGTCTCCAGATAAACGAACACGGCTGCCGCCCCGACAGGGGGAGGCAGCCGTGCGGTGGGATCGGGCGGGATCCACCCGGCGGCGCCGCCACCGCCAGGTGGCGCCCGCCGCGCGAGGCCCGCTTACTTCGTCGTGGACTGCTTGCCGATTTGTTCCCGGAACCAGGCGCGGTGGTGCTTCCATGCCCAGCCCGCGGTCACGTAGCCACGCAGCATCGCCGTGAGCGAGCCCTTGACCCAGATCGCCGCATAAATATGCACAATGATCGCGCAAATCAGCACCAATGCACAAACGGCATGCAGCACCGAGGCGGCGCGCACCACCCAGATCGGGAAATAGAAGGCGAAGAACTCGCGCCAGATCACGATGCCGCTGACGAACAGCCCCAGCATGCACAGGATCAGCACATAGAACAGCAGCTTCTGGCCGGCGTTGTACTTGCCGACTTCCGGCAGCTTGTCCTCGCGGTTCTCGACCACGTCGTTGAGCTGGCTGAGCCACTGGCGGTCGGCCTTGGTCATCAGATTGTGGCGCCACATATGACCGGCGAACACCACGAAGCAGAAGAACATCACCAGCCCGATGAACGGATGCAGGATGCGGGTCCAGGGACCGCCGCCGAACAGGTTGGTGAGCCAGAACATCGATGGATGGAACAGCGCCAGCCCGGACAGCGCCAACAGGATGAACGTGAGGGCGATGATCCAGTGGTTGGTGCGCTCGCCGGGGGAATAGCGCTTGATCCGGCGGTGATGGCGGTCGTCACTCATGGCGGATCTCCTGTTCGGCGCGACGTTCGTCTTCCTCGTCGACCTCGTTGCGGCCGACGCGGGCATAGTGGAAGAAGCCGGCCAGCGCCGTCAACGCCATGGCGGCCACGCCCAGCGGCTTGGCGATGCCCTTCCACAGCGAGACCATCGGGCTGATCTGCGGGTCCTTCGGCAGCCCGTGGTACAGCCCGGGCTGGTCGGCGTGATGCAGCACGTACATCACGTGCGTGCCGCCCACGCCCTGCGGGTCATACAGGCCCGCCTGCTCGAAACCGCGCGATTTCAGGTCCTCGATGCGCTCGGCGGCGTGCTGCTTCATGTCGTCCTTGGTGCCGAACACGATGGCGCCGGTGGGGCAGGACTTGACGCAGGCGGGCTCCTGGCCGACGGCCACGCGGTCGGAACACAGGGTGCACTTGTACGCCTTGTGGTCCTTCTTGCTGATGCGCGGCACGTTGAACGGGCAACCGGTGATGCAGTAGCCGCAACCGATGCAGTTCTCTTCGTGGAAGTCGACGATGCCGTTGTTGTACTGGATGATCGCGCCCGGCGACGGACAGGCCTTCAGGCAGCCCGGGTCTTCGCAGTGCATGCAGCCGTCCTTGCGGATCAGCCACTCCAGGTCGCCCTGCGGGTTCTCGTATTCCGAGAAGCGCATGACGGTCCAGGAATGCTCGGTCAGGTCGGCCGGGTTGTCGTAGACGCCGACGTTGGTGCCGATCTCGTCGCGCAGGTCGTTCCACTCCATGCACGCGCTCTGGCAGGCCTTGCAGCCGATGCACTTGGAGACGTCGATCAGCTTGGCCACGGACCCGGTGATGGGTTCGCGGATGCCGGGCGGCGGCGTGGTGGTGGCCGAGCGCCGTTTGATGTCGAGGGATTGCATAGACATGAGCGCTCTCCTAGATCTTCTCGACCTGCACCAGGAACGACTTGAATTCCGGTGTCTGCGAATTGCCGTCGCCCACGAACGGGGTCAGGGTGTTGGTCAGGAAGCCCGGTTTGGCAATGCCGACAAAGCCCCAGTGGATCGGGATGCCGACGTGGTAGACGGTCTTGCCCTCGATGGTCAGCGGGCGCAGGCGCTTGGTGACCAGCGCCACCGCCTTGATGTAGCCGCGGTTGGACGACACCTTCACGCGCGAACCGTTGGCGATGCCCAGTTCCTTGGCCATGACCTCGCTGATCTCGACGAACTGCTCGGGTTGCAGGATCGCGTTGATGCGAACGTTCTTGGTCCAGTAGTGGAAGTGCTCGGTGAGGCGGTAGGTGGTGGCCACGTAGGGGAACTTGTCCACCGTGCCCATCGCCGCCAGGTCGTCCTTGAACACGCGCGCCGCCGGGTTGCTGGTGACGCCCTTGGCCTTCGGATACAGCGGGTTGTAGCCCAGCGGCGTCTCGAACGGCTCGTAGTGTTCCGGGAACGGCCCCTCGGCCATGCCGGCGCGCGCGAAGAAGCGCGCCACGCCCTCGGGGTTCATGATGAACGGGCCCATACCGCCGTCGGGGTTTTCATCGCCCTTGAAGTCGGGGATGTCGGCGCCGACCCAGGCCTTGCCGTTCCACGAGATCAGGCTGCGGCGCGGATTGAACGGCTTGCCCGCGACGTCACAGGAGGCGCGGTTGTACAGGATGCGGCGGTTGGCCGGCCAGGCCCAGGCCCAGTTCAGGGTCTGGCCGATGCCGGTCGGGTCGCTGTTGTCGCGGCGCGCCATCAGGTTGCCGCCGGGCCCCCAGGCGCCGGCGAAGATCCAGCAGCCGCTGGCGGTGGAACCGTCGTCGCGCAGCTCGGCAAAGCCGGCCAACTGCTCGCCGCCCTTGCGCGTGACCTTGGTCGGGTCCTTGGGGTCGACCAGGTCCACCAGCGCCTTGCCCGAGTATTCCTTGGCCAGCTCTTCCGCGGTCGGACTCTGCGGGTTGGAGTACGGCCAGGACAGGTTGACGATGGGGTCGGGGTACTTGCCGCCCTCTTCCTGGTACATCTTGCGCAGGCGCGTGAAGATCAGCGACATGATCTCGATGTCGCTCTTGGCTTCGCCCGGAGGCTCGGCGCCCTTCCAGTGCCATTGCAGCCAGCGCCCGGAGTTCACCAGCGCGCCGTCTTCCTCGGCGAAACAGGTGGTGGGCAGGCGGAACACCTCGGTCTGGATCTGCCTGGGATCGACGTCGTTGGCCTCGCCGGCGTTGCGCCAGAATTCCGAGGTCTCGGTGACCAGCGGGTCCATGATGACCAGGAACTTGAGCTTGGCGAAACCGGCGTTCAGCTTGGCCTTGTTGGGCGCGGCCGCCAGCGGGTTGAAGCCCTGCGCCAGGTAGCCGTTCATCTTGCCCTGGTTCATCAGCTCGTAGACCTGCAGCATGTCGTAGAGCTTGTCGAGCTTGGGCAGGTAGTCGAACGCCCAGTTGTTCTCGGCGGTCGCGGCCTTGCCCCACCAGGCCTTCATCAGGCTCACGTGGAACTTGCCGTAGTTCTGCCAGTAGCTGAGCTGGTTCGGCCGCAGCGGCTTGAGCGCGCGCGCGGCGATGTACTTGCCGTAGTCCTGCTCGGGCTCGTTGGGCAGCGTCATGTAGCCGGGCAGCAGATTCGACATCAGGCCCAGGTCGGTCAGGCCCTGGATGTTCGAGTGCCCGCGCAGCGCATTCATGCCGCCGCCGGCGATGCCGATGTTGCCCAGCAGCAGTTGCACCATGGCGCCGGTGCGGATGATCTGCGAACCGATCGAGTGCTGCGTCCAGCCCAGCGCGTACAGGATGGTGGCGGCCCGGTCGGTGGTGGCGGTGGACGCCAGCATCTCGCAGACCTTCAGGAACTTGTCGCGCGGCGTGCCACAGACGCGTTCGACCATCTCTTCGGTATAGCGCGAGTAGTGCTTCTTGAGCAGCTGGTAGACCGAACGCGGATGCGCCAGCGTCGGGTCGGTCTTGACGTAGCCGTCGTCGCCGCGCTCGTAGTCCCAACTGGCCTTGTCGTAGGTCCGCTTCTCGGCGTTGTAGCCGGAGTACAGGCCCGCGTCGAACGCGAAGTCCTCGCGCACGATGTAGGAAAAGTCGGTGTAGTTGCGCACGTACTCGTGCTGGATCTTGTCGTGATCCAACAGGTACTTGATGACGCCACCCAGGAAGATGATGTCGGTGCCGGTGCGTATGGGCGCGTAGAAGTCCGCCACGGATGCCGAGCGCGTGAAGCGCGGATCCACGACGATCAGCTTCGCCTTGTTATGGGCTTTCGCTTCCGTGACCCATTTGAACCCGCACGGGTGGGCCTCGGCGGCATTGCCGCCCATGATCAGTACTACGTCCGCGTTCTTGATGTCGACCCAATGGTTCGTCATCGCTCCACGGCCAAACGTCGGGGCAAGACCTGCCACCGTCGGGCCATGTCAGACACGGGCTTGGTTGTCGAACGCCAGCATCCCCATGCTGCGCACGGTCTTGTGCGTGATGTAGCCGACCTCGTTGCTGCTTGCCGAGGCGGCCAGCATGCCGGTGGTCAGCCAGCGGTTGACCGTCTTGCCGTCTTCGGTCTTTTCGACGAAGTTGGCATCACGGTCGGCCTTCATGAGCTTGGTGATGCGGGTGAGCGCGTCGTCCCAGGAGATCCGTTCCCACTTGTCCGAACCGGGCGCCCGGTATTCCGGGTACTTCAGGCGGTTGGGGCTGTGGATGAAGTCGATCAGGGCCGCGCCCTTGGGACAGAGCGTGCCGCGGTTGACGGGGTGGTCGGGGTCGCCCTCGATGTGCATGATGCTGGCGCGGGCATTCTTGGCGCCATCGCCCAGGCCATACATCAGCAGACCACAGGCGACCGAACAGTAGGGACAGGTGTTGCGCGTTTCCGTCATGCGCGCAAGCTTGTACTGGCGCACCTCGGCCATGGCCGTGCCGGGGGCTACCCCCAGCAATGCCAGGCTCGAGCCAGCCAGCGTGGTACCGGTCACCTTGAAGAACTGGCGGCGGTTCATGTTGACCATGAAGCACTCCTCTCCGGGTGAATAAGGGGAAAGCGCGGGCCGGTCCGGGGAAAAGCCCTACGATTTCCAAGGATTTGCAAGCAAGTATAGGCGCAGCGCGGGCGAGTTGCCATGCCTTGCGTCCCCGGAACGCAAAATCGGTCAATGAGAACGATTTACGCCCAGGATCGGCGTTTTTCGCGGATTTTGGATGATCGCGAGACTGCTACCATTGCCGACGGCGGGTTCCGGCCCGCTTTTCCGCCCGTCCCGCATTCCCGTTGGAGCGCCGATGCGCCGTCTTGCCCCCCTGGCCCTGTCCCTGTCGCTGGCCGCCCCGAGCCTGGCGCCCGTCCCCGCGACCGCCACGCCGGCGCTGAGCCCCGCCGCCGCCACCGAGTCCGCCCGCGAAGCGGCGATGGAAGGCTATCTGTACTTCTATCCGCTGCTGACCCTCGACCTGACCCGGCGCCAGTTCACGCACCCCGCGCAAGGCGCCGACGGCGCGCCCGCCAACACCTTCCAGCACACGCGCACCCTGCCCCGCCCCGGCGCAGCCGCGCCCTGGGCCAACCCCGACATGCTGCGCAGCGCCGCCTGGCTCGACCTGACGGCGGGTCCCGTGGTGCTGTCGACGCCTGACAGCCATGGCCGCCTTTACACCCTGACCCTGCTGGACATGTGGAACGACGCCTTCGCCACGCTGGGCAAGCGCAGTACCGGCACGGCGCGCGGCAACACGGCGATCGTGCCGCCGGGGTGGAGCGGCACGCTGCCCTCCGGCATGCCGCGCATCGACGCGCCCACCGCCTACGTCTGGGCCCGCGTCCTGATCCAGGCCGACGGCCCGGCCGAGTACGCCGCGGTCAACGCGCTGCAGGACGGCTTCACGCTGACCCCGCTGGCGCAATGGAACCTGCCGCCGCAATCGCAGCGGATCAAGGCCGACCCGTCCCTGGATCTGAAGACCCCGGTGCGCGAGCAGGTCGATGCCATGCCGACCGACGCCTTTTTCGTCCGCGCCGCCGAGCTGCTGCGCCGCAACCCGCCGCACGCCACCGACCAGCCGGTGCTGGCCAAGCTGCGCCGGGTCGGGCTGATCCCCGGCCGGCCGTTCGATTTCGACAAGCTCGACAACCCGGTCAAGCAGGGCCTGCGCCGCGGCCTGCGCGAGGCGCGCGAACGCATGGAAGCCGCCGCTGGCGCCACCCTCAAGAGCGTCAACGGCTGGCAACTGGAGACGGCCAGCCTGGGCGTCTACGGCAATGCCTACCTGCGCCGCGCGCTGGCCGCCCAGGCCCAGCCGGGCTCGGGCCTGCCCGAGGACCTGACCGCGTTGCTGCTGGCGGCCGACAGCCTGGGCCGACCGCTGGATGGCGCGCATCGCTATGTGCTGCATTTCGACAGCGGCCAGTTGCCGCCGGCCAGCGGCCTGTGGTCGCTGGCCGCCTATGACGGCTCGGGCCTGCCCATGGCCAATCCGGTGGACCGCTACTCGCTGGGGAGCCGCGATCCGCTGCAATACAACGCCGACGGTTCGCTCGACCTGGTGCTCAGCCGCGCCGCGCCGGAGCCCGGCGCCCAGGCCAACTGGCTGCCGCTGGCGGCCAGCGGCCCGGTCTACGTGCTGCTGCGCGCCTACGGCGCTGGCCCGGCTCTGTTGGACGGGCTGTGGACGCCGCCGCCCGCGGTGCGCGACGAGCCGGCGCCCGAACCCGAGGCGCAACCGGAGCCGGCGCCAGCCGCCCAGCCTCCGACGCCCGCGCCCGCGAAGAAACCCTGACAAACCTGCTGGGGACGGCGATATGACAGGGTTTCGCCACTACCATAGGCGTTTTGTCGCCGAGTAGAACGCCCGCCATGGACGAAGCCTTTAGCCACCAACTGTCGATGACCATCCTGATGACGCCCGATATGGCGAACTTTTCAGGCAATGTGCACGGCGGAACCATCCTCAAGTACCTGGACCAGGTCGCCTACGCCTGTGCGAGCCGCTACGCCGGCCAGTATGTGGTGACGCTGTCCGTCGACCAGGTCGTGTTCCGCGAGCCGATCCACGTCGGCGAGCTGGTGACCTTCCTGGCGGCGGTGAACTACACCGGCCGCACCTCCATGGAAATCGGCATCAAGGTGGTCACCGAGGACATCCGCAGGAAGCTGGTGCGCCACACCAATAGCTGTTACTTCACGATGGTGGCGGTGGACGACAACGGCGCCCCCACCGCGGTGCCGCCGCTGGCGCCGCGCAACCTCGAGGAAAGGCAGCGCTTCGAAGCCGCCCGCCTGCGCCGCGAGCTGCGCCAGGAAATGGAACGGCGCCACGACGAAATCAAGCGCGAAACCACCCATGAGGGGTGAACGCCCCCACGCCGCGCGCGCTTCGCACGCTAGCTGCCCCCCGAGGGGGCTGCCCGCCCTTGGGGCGGCCCGGCGGGCGGGCGGCTATTCTTGCGATGAGCGGCGTCCAGGTCGCAGGTGAGCGGACATGAAAACCGGGCCTTGAGGCCCGGTTTTTTTTGGCGACGGCGCAACGCGGCGCGTCACGCGCCTTCGGCCGCGCCCGGCGGGCGCGACGGTGGCGCCGTCATGGCCGGTTCGCGGTCGCGGCCGACCATGCGCTTGAGGCCGAGCCACTGTTGCGACCAGAAGCCCTGGCCGTAGTCGCGGCCGCCCAGTTCCGGCTGCTGGTCATGGATGCCGGTGGGGCCATAGCCGACGCCGAAGCGGGCCGAGCGGAACAGTACGTCCCAGACCGGGAACAGCGCGGCGAAGTTGTAGCCGCCGGCCGGGCCCGGCGTCGAGGCGTCATAGGCGATGGAATGGTGATGGCGGTGGAAACGCGGGCTGACCAGCAGGCGTTCGCCGATGGCGCCGAAGTGCATGCGCAGGTTGGCGTGCGAGAAGCTCTGCGCAAGCTGCGTGATGGCCACGATCGCCACGAACTGCGCGGGCGGCACGCCCACCAGTTGCGACACGAACACCACCACGACGTCGCGCAGCATGTCGTCCAGCAGGTGGTTGCGGTCGTCACTCCACATGGTCATCTGGCGCTGGCTGTGGTGCACCGCGTGCAGCGCCCAGAGCCAGGCGAAACGGTGCTGGGCGCGGTGGTACAGGTAGTCCACCAGGTCGAACAGCAGCAGGTAGATGATCAGGCTGACCCAGGCCTGGTCGGTCACGCCGGGCCAGTACTGGTCGAGCTGGAACGGCGCGAAGCCCCAGATGTGCAACTGCCCGAAGATGCTGTCCCAGAACGGATCGATGGTGAAGAACAGCGCCAGGCGGAACACGCCCAGGCGATGGATCAGCGTGTAGAGCACGTCGATGCCGATCTGGCGGCGGTCGGTGACCGGCTCGACCGGGCGCAGGCGCTGCAGCGGGCCGAACACCAGCAGCAGCACGGCCACCTGCAGCAGGCCGACCAGCAGCCACATGGTGGCGTCGTAGCCGTCCTCGATGAAATTGCTCAGGCCCAGGTGGAACAGCGCCGGCTGCACCAGGGTTTCGAACAGCCATTGCTGGCAGTTCCCGAACCATTGACTAAGCGTATCCATGATCAGTGATGCGTGGCGATCCAGTCGCGGTAGGCGGGATGCGTATCCAAAGTGGCAAAACAATAGCCCTTGCGCTGCAGGCCTTCAATCAGCGGCTCCAGCACGGCGGGCGCCCAGGGGTCCTGGCGCGACCAGATGCCCAGGTGGGCCAGCAGGATGTCGCCGGGCTTGATGGTGCGCAGCGCCTGGTCCAGCAGCTTGGCGTTGGGGTACTTGTCGCTGGGCAGTTCGTCGCCCAGGAAGCCGGCCGGCGCCCAGCCCACGTGCTCGAAGCCGCAGGCCTTGGCCGCGCGCAACAGGGCCGGCGAGGTCTTGCCGCCCGGCGCGCGGTACAGCGGCAGCATCTGTTTGCCGGTCATCTGCGTGAAGCGGGCGGCGGAGCGCTTGATCTCGGCGCAGTACTGCTCGGCGGTCCAGGTCTCGCGCTTGCCCGTGTCGGGGCCGGCGCTGGGCTTGACGCGGAACTTGCCGTCCGGCAGGTCGCCCTGCCAGTAGACGTGGTCGTAGGTGTGCGAGCCGAACGCGTGGCCCTCGGCCGCGCGCGCCTTCCACCACGGCGCCCACTGGTCGTCCAGGCTGCTGCCGTCGGTCAGCGTGCGCTCGTTGGCCAGGAAGAACGTGACCTTGACGTGGTGGCGCGCCAGCACGTCGGCGATCAGCGGCGCCACGCCCATGTGGCCGGTATCGAAGGTCAGGTAGACCGGCTTGTCACAGGACGCGGGGGCCGCCGTGGCGGCCTGCGCCGCCAGCGCCAGGCAGACGGCGGCGGCCAGTTGCCGTTTAGCGGGTCGCCGCATGGTTCAGCGTCCAGACGCCGTGCGGCGACTTGCCGACGTTGACCTGCTTGACGACCTTCTTCTGCTCCAGGTCGACCACGGTGAGCTTGCGGGCCCAGCGCGACGTGACCAGCAGGGTCTTGCCGTCGGCCAGCACGTCCATGCAATCGGGGCCGCCCGGCACCGGGAAGGTGTCGACCACGGCCAGCGTCTGCAGGTCGATGCGGCTGATGGAGTTGGCGGTGCGGTTGCTGACGAACAGGTGGCGCTGGTCGCCCTGGGCGCGGAAGGCGTGCGCGCCGGCGGCGGTCTTGATGCGCGAGATCAGCTTGGCGGGGCCTTTGCTGACGTCATAGGCCTCGACGTAGGAATCGCCGGTCAGCGCCACCAGCAGCGTTTTCTGGTCGGGCGTGAGGAACACGTCGGCCGGGGTCTTGCCGACCGAGACGGTCCACTTGGGCGTCTGCGTGGCCAGGTCGATGGCGATGAGCTGGTCGCTGTCCTGCAGCGTGACGTACGCCGTGGTGCTCTTGGCGTCGATCATGATGTGGCTGGGCGTCTTGCCGGCCGGGATGCGCTTGACCAGTTTCAGGTCGAAGCCCTTTTCCAGCGGCTTCCAGGCGTAGATGTCGATGTGGTCCAGGCGGTTGGCGGCCGTGACGAACCACTTCATGTCCGGCGAGAACTGCAACTGGTAGGGATCGACGATGCCGGTCAGGGTGCGCTGCACCTCGCCGGTCTTGGGATCCATCAGCGTGATCGAGTCGCCGGTGGCGTTGGCCACCATCAGCGACTTCTTGTCAGGCGTGAGATACAGGTGGTGCGGTTCCTTGCCCGTGGGGACGCGCCGCAATTCCGTGTACGTGGCGGGATCGACGATGCTGACGTTGGCGTCCAGGGAGTTCAGGACGAAGATCGGGGCCGACGCCGCGGCGGCGCTGAGCGCCATCCCTGCGCCCAGGATGGCGCAGCGGACAAAATGCAAGGGATTCAATTTCCAGGTCCGACAAAAGGGGATCGGGCACCGATCCCAGCGCTCGCCATTTTGGCATAGCCGCCTGTCAAAAAACCGTAAATCCGACCGTCCGGGCCATGCGACAGCCAGGTTGCGGCACGGCTACAACGCTCGCGCCGCCACACCTGCAACAATCGTAAAAAATCATTTGGCGCCAATGGGTTGCGGCGTGATGTTGTTCCAGGTTCCGAACGACACATCGGTGCCCTGGAGCGTGGCCGCGCGGCGCGCCGTGGCCGGGCCCAGGTCAGCCTCGCGCACCCCACCCCGCGCCCCGATAACAAAACTGCGGATGCCGGTATGCCCGTAGCGCGCGGGCCAGGCCAAGATCCCGTAGTCCTGCCCGTCGCGACCGGGCAGGACCTTGTAGCGATAGCCGTAGTAGGCGTCCGCCACCGGCACGTCCGGTCCCATCGCCAGCGCATCGGGGCCGAAGGCCTGCGGCGGGTAGCCGGGCAGTTCAGGCCAGTACAGTCCGTCCAGCGTGCCTGGCCGGCTCACCAGGCGGTCGGCGTAGCGGCCCTGGCCCACGCCGTCGCGGTAACGCGCCTGTGCCGCCTGCAACTCGCGCAGGGTGTCGATGGCGTTCAATTCGTTGCGGCCGATGCTGCGCCGCTGGATCTCCGCCTTGCCGGCGGCTGGATCGAAGCGCCATCCCCGCGCCACGCGCACAATGGGCACCGGCATGGTCCAGCCCGAATCGCCCACGCCCAGCCAGGCGCGCCGTTCGCCGTCGGCCACCACCTCGTGCTTGCGGGACCAGGCCGCCAGGAAACGATAGACATCGTCCTGCCCGACCCCGCCCGGCACGATATGGCGATGGTCCGGCCCCAGCACCTTGGCCAGGGCCACGGGGTCGCTGGTGGCCAGCGCCTCGCCAAAGGCATCGGCCGCGGCCTCGGGCGTGGGATAGACGCTTTGCGCCGCGACGGGCGTGGCCAGCAGCGCCAGCGCCAGCCAAGCGACGCTGGCGGCCCGGCGCGACCACCGGCCGGGGGCACGGACGAACGCGTTCATCATCGAAACTCCGCTGATCATGGTGACTACCTCCGTCCGCCGAAATGTCCGCCACCGCCGCCGATATGACCGCCGCCTCCGCCATGCCAGCCTCCGCCCCCGCCGCGTGGCGCGACCCGGGACTCGCCGCCGCGCTGCACCTGCTGCCGCATGCGATCGCCATTGCCGGCGTCACGCAGGGCGCTGCCGCCGTTGTTGACGCGGGCGCGGTCGCGCGCGGCGGCCGCGTCGGCGCGCTGCCGCTGCGCCGCCGCCTGCCGGTCCTGCGCCGAAAGGTGGCCCGGCCCCTGGGCCCGCGTGCCCGCGCCGCCCTGCCCCAGGTTGCCGCCGCGCGGTCCGGTGTGTCCTTCGATGGGCTGGCCGGTGCGTCCCTGGAACGATTGCGCGGCGCGCTCGCGGGCCGCGTCGCGCGAGCCCGGCGCAGGCGTGGGCCGTCCCTGCGTCCGGTTCCGCAGCCCGGCCTGGCGCTGGCCGTCGAACTTCTGGCGAGTGGCCGCATCCGCGTAGGGCGCGTTGCCGCGGTTGGCGGCGTTGTGCTGCCAGGCGACGTGGTTGCCATTGATGTTGGCGGCGTTGATGCGCTGGTTGACGTTGATGTTGTTGTAGCGGTTGACGTTGATGTCCACGTCGTTGTGGCCCCAGTCGAAACCGCCCCACAGGGAATCGACCGCGGCCACGCCCAGCCCAAAGCCGATGCCGGCCACCAGCGAGGTGGCGAACACCGAGCCCGGCGGCGGCGGGTAATAGGCGGGAGGATAGGCCGGATACGGCCAGGCGCCATAGACCACGGTGGGGTTGTAGCTGGGCACGTAGATCACCTGCGGATCGGCCGGCTCGATCACCACCACGGTCTTGCCGCCGGTATCGGTCGAGGTGACCTTCTGCTGCGGCGTGCTCTTGAGGTTGCCGGCCTGCTTGGCCTGAGCCCGCAGCCGCTGCACCGAGTCCATGACGGCGTCAGGCTGCGCCAGGAAGGCGTCGCCCACCGATTTCACCCAGGCGGGCTGGCGCCCCATCATGTCCATGACCGATGGAAACGCCACCAGTGACTTGACGCTGGGATCCCAGGATTCGCTCTCGACGGCCTTGACGGCGGCGTCGCCCGACTGGCCGGCATGCGCGGCCGACCATTGCGCCGCGGCGGCAATGTCGTCGGGATAGGTGGCCCCCATGAGGACCTGTGACAGAAGGGAGTCGGGGTAGAGCGCCACCGGCGCCAGCAGTTGGTCCAGCTGCCCCTTGTCCAGCTTGGTCTGCGCCGTGGCGGGCAGGCAGATCGCCAACCCGAGGCACAGACAGCCGAGGAACCACGCTTGCAGTCGACGCATTTCCCGTTCTCCGTGATCGCAACGCAAAAGCCACAAACCTGGAGTGAACCGCCGGATACCGCGCAGACAATATATACCGAAGCCGGCGCCGGACAAGCGCCGATTTCGGCGGCGGGCGCCTACAGCTTGGCGACCGAAACCTCGGTGGCCTTGACGAAGGCCAGCACCTCGGTGCCCACCTGCAGGTCGAGTTCCTTGACCGAGCGGGTGGTGATGACGGACGTGACGATGCCGGCGGGGGTGTCCACGTCGACCTCCGAGACCACCGGGCCCAGGATGATTTCCTTGATCTTGCCGCGGAACTGGTTGCGGGCGTTGATGGATTGAATGCTCATGGTCCTGCTCCTGAAAAAATGGAAGGATTTCCGTTGGGTCCCGCTCGCGCCGGGGCGGCGCTTGCCGGGAAAACCGCACAGGCGGCCGCGGCCTAGACCGCGAGCCGCAGGTGCCGTATCTGTATGACCGGCGCAAGGGGCCTGTCCGCCGCCGCTGGCGCCTCCTGCTTCATCACCACCCGCAGCACCCGCGCCTCCAGCGCCGCGAAGGCGACCGAGCCGCGCGCGCGCGGCCGCGCCAGTTCGACGCGCTCGTCCAGCACCACGCGGCCCTCGTCGATCACCAGGATGCGGTCGGCCAGCGCCACCGCCTCGCCCACGTCGTGCGTTACCAGCACCGCGGTGAAGCCGTCGCGGCGCCAGATGTCCTCGATCAGTTGCTGCATGCCGATGCGGGTCAGCGCGTCCAGCGCGCCCAGCGGCTCATCCAGCAGCAGCAGGCCCGGCCGGTGCACCAGCGCGCGGGCCAGCGCCACGCGCTGGCGCTGGCCGCCGGACAGTTGCGCCGGCCAGTCTCCGCCGCGGTCGCCCAGGCCGACCTGGCGCAACACCTCGGCCGCCTGGGCCCGCGCCTGCCCGGGCAGGCCCAGCGCCACGTTCTGCGCCACGCTTTTCCACGGCAGCAGGCGCGCGTCCTGGAACATCATCCGGACCCGGCTGTCGGCCGACCATTGCGGAAAGTTGTCGAACAGCACCGGCGAGCGCGACGGCACGCCGCCCTGCGCCGCGCTGGGCGTCTCCAGCCCGGCCAGCAGGCGCAGCAGGGTGCTCTTGCCGCAGCCGCTCTGTCCCACCACCGCCACGAACTCGCCCGGCGCGATATCCAGGTCCAGCCCCTTGAGCACCTGGCGCTCGCCATAGCGCTTGGAAAGCTGGCGCAAGGTCACGCGCAGCGCGGACCGCGCCGGCACGGCGTCCGCGGCCTGCGGCTCGCGTTCACCGCGCCCGGGCACGTCCAGGTGCTGCAACAGCTCGAACTCGTTGGGGTTGACGAACATGGCGTGGCCTCCGGGCGCCGCGTCCTCAGCGGGACGCCGCCAGCTTCTGCTGATAGTCGGTCTTGACGAAGCCGGCGAACGATTTCTCGGTCACCGCCAGGAACTCGGGCGAGGCGTAGGCCGCGGCGATGTCCGTGACGAACGGCTTGTCCAGGTCGGCCGTGCGCACCGCCACCAGGTTCTGGTAGGTGGGGGTCGTCTTCTCCAGCGCCAGCGCCTCGGTCAGCTTCAGGCCCGAGGCCAGCGCGAAGTTGCCGTTCACGAACGAGTAGTCGGTGTCCTCCAGCGAGCGCGGCAACTGCGCCGCCTCCAGCGGGATAAGCTTGATCTTCTTCACGTTCACGGCCACGTCCTTCTCCGATACCCGCAACGGGTCGTAGCCTTCGCGCAGCTTGATCCAGCCCAGCTCCTGCAGCACCACCAGCGCGCGCGCCTGGTTGGTGGGATCGTTCGGCACCGCCACGCTCACGCCCTCGGGCGCGGCGTCCACGCTCTTGTACTTGCGGCTGTAGATGGCGATGGGCGCGGTCGGCACCTTGACCAGCTCCGACAGCTCCAGCTTGTTCTTGGCGGCGAAGTTCTGCAGGTACACGATGTGCTGGAACGCATTGGCGTCCAGCGCGCCTTGCGCCAGGGCGAAGTTCGGCTGCACGTAGTCGTTGAATTCGACGATGCGCACGGTGTAGCCCTGCTTCTCCAGGATCGGCTTGATGCCGAGCTTGATCTGGTCGCTGTAGGGGCCGGCGGTGGCGCCGAAGACGATTTCCTTTTTGGCGGGATCGGCGGCCAGCGCGGCGCCGGACAGCGACAGGACGGCGGCGGCCAGCGCCAGGCTCAGGAGATTGCGTTTGACGGACATGGGATTCCTCTCGGGATCAGCGTTTGTCGATGCGTCGCGCGACGGTATTGCCGGCGAACTGGATGATCTGCACCAGCACCACGAGCAGCGCCACGGTCAGCACCATCACGTCGGTCTGGAAGCGGTAATAGCCATAGCGGATGGCCAGGTCGCCGATGCCGCCGCCGCCCACCACGCCGGCCACCGCGGAATACGACAGGAAGCTCACCGCCAGCACGGTCAGGGCCAGCACCAGCCCGGACCGCGCTTCCACCAGCAGCACCCGGCGCACGATCTGCAGTTCGGATGCGCCGGCGGCGTGCGCGGCCTCGATGACGCCGCGCGGCACTTCGCGCAGGCACTGCTCGACCAGCCGGGCGAAGTACGGAATCGCCGCGAACGACAGCGGCACCGCCGCCGCCACCGGGCCGATAGAGGTGCCGGCAATGACGCGGGTGAACGGCACCAGCGCCACCAGCAGGATGATGAAGGGGAATGAGCGCACGGTATTGACCGTCCAGCTCAGCAGCCGGTGCGCCAGCGGGCGGTCCAGCGACTGGCCCGGGCCGGTCAGGAACACCAGCACGCCGAGCGGTCCGCCCAGCAGGATCGACGCGGCCAGCGCGATGCCCAGCATCAGGAAGGTCTGGCCGACCGCCACGCCCAGTTCGGGCAGCAATTGCACAAAGGTGTCCAGCATCAGGCGACCTCTTCATAGGGATGGGTGGCTTCGCGGATCAGCTCGCGGCCGAGCGCCGAGGTCAGGTGCACGCCGGCGCCGGAGATCTCGGCCTGCTCCAGCACCTGGCCGTTCTCCATCACGGCGACGTGGCGGCACAGCGCCCGCACCACCGCCAATTCGTGCGTGACGATGACGATGGTCACGCCCAGGCGTTTGTTGATGTCGCGCAGCACGCTCAGCACCGAGCGCGTGGTCTCGGGGTCGAGCGCCGAGGTCGGCTCGTCGCACAGCAGCACCGCCGGCTCGCTGGCCAGCGCGCGCGCGATCGCCACGCGCTGCTTCTGGCCGCCGGAAAGCTGCGCGGGATAGCTGGCGGTCTTGTCCGTCAGGCCGACAATCTCCAGGCACTCGCGCACCCGCGCCGCGACCTGCTCGCGGCCGCGGCCGCCATGCACGCGCAGCGGGAAGGCCACGTTCTCGAACACGGTCTCATTCTGCAGCAGGTTGAACTGCTGGAAGATCATGCCGATGTTCTGCCGCGCGGCGCGCAACGCCGGCTTGCCAAGCGCGGTCAGCTCGGTGCCGCCGACCCGCACCGTGCCTTGGTCGGGGCGTTCGAGCAGGTTGATCAGGCGCAGCAGCGTCGACTTGCCGGCGCCGCTCTTGCCGATGATGCCGAAGGTGTCGCCGGCGCGGATCGACAGCGACACGTCGCGCACCGCGTCGAAGCGTCCGGCGCGGGTGGCGAACGACTTGCTCACCGCGTCCAGCCGGATCAGCGGCTGTGGCAGCGAGGCCGGTTCGGGTAGGGAGGAAAGATCGGTCATCGGCGAATCAGGGTGAGAGTCATGCGCATCAGGAATACGCGGTGGGTTCGGGGATCTGGTCCAGCAGCGCGTAGCGGCCCAGGTCGCGGATCTTGTAGGCCACGGGGTCGTGCAGGGTGTGCACGCGCGCGTTGCGCCAGTAGCGGTCGTAGCCATAGCGCGCGGCGGTGGACGAGGCGCCGGTGACGTCGAACAGGCCGTTGCCCACCTCCAGCGCGGCGCGATGCGCCAGCACCTTGGCCTGGGCGCCGGCCACCGCCACCTCGCCGCGCTCGTCGGCGGTCAGCGACGGACCGCGGGCCAACGCCGCGTCGAGCCGCTGGCCAGCCAGGTCGGCCAGCGCCTGCGCCGCCTGCACCCGCAGCCAGAATTCGCCGAAGCGCTCCTGCACGTAGGGGTCGTCGGCATGGCGCTGCACGCCCGACGCGAACCAGGGCCGGGCGTCATCGCGCACATAGCGGCGCGCTTCGCGGAAGGCGCCGCGGGCGATGCCCAGGTACAGGTTGGTCATGATCAGTTGGGCCACCTGCGAGCGCAGCGTGGCGCGCGGCGTGGGCGCGACGCCAGGCGCCTGCAGCACCTGCACCGGCTCCAGGCGCACGTGGTCGAAGCGCACGGTGCCGCTGTCGGTCTGGCGCTGGCCGAAGGCGTCCCAGTCGGGATTGACGGTGATGCCCTCGGCGCGGGTCGGCAGCGCGGCGATCAACGCCGTATCCGAGGCCTTGTGCCAGGCGGAGAACGTCAGCAGGTCGGATCCGACCGAGCCGGAGCTGAAGTTCTTGACGCCGTCGATGCGGTAGCCGTCCAGTTCCGGCCGCGCCACCACCCGCCGGTCCAGCGGATTGAGCGCATTGCCCCAGAACAGATTGCGTTCGACCGTGGGTTTCAGGAAATACGCGTGCTGTTCAGGCGTGCCATAGAGCAGCACGCCCGCCACTTGCAGATGATGGAAGCCGAACACGTGCGCCAGCGCGCTGTCGGCCTCGGCCAGCGTGCGCACCGCCGCCAGCACGGTCGACCAGTTCGCGCCCGCGCCGCCGTATTGGGTCGGCACCGACAGGCGCAGCAGGCCGCTGGCGCGGATCTGTTCGCGCTCGGCCGCGGCGTGGCCGCCCCGGCGGTCGCGCTCGACGGCGGTGGCGGCCAGTTGATCGGCCAGGGCCTGGACGGCGCGCGGGATGTCGTCGGCCGCGCGCGCCGGCGCGGCGCCGGCGGCAGGCGCGCGTGCAGTATCGGGGTCGGTCTGGATCTTGGCCATGGAATCTCTTCGTCGGTAAGGCGGGTCAGGCCGGCCGGTAGGCCGGGTTCCAGCGCAGCAGGCGGCGCTCCAGCAACCGCGCCAGGGTGTCGGCCACCTTGCCCAGCAGCGCGTAGAGCAGGATGCCCAGCAGCACCACGTCGGTCTGCAGGAATTCGCGCGCGTTCATCGTCATGTAGCCGATGCCCGATTGCGCCGAGATGGTCTCGGTCACGATCAGGATCACCCACACCAGCCCCAGCGCGAAGCGCAGGCCGACCAGGATCGACGGCAACGCGCCCGGCAGGATCACGTCGCGGTACAGGCGCCAGCCCGTCAGGCCGTAGGAGCGCCCCATTTCGATCAGTGCCGGATCGACCGAACGGATCCCGTGGAAGGTATTCAGGTAGACCGGGAAGAACACGCCCAGCGACAGCAGCGCCAGCTTCGCGGTCTCTTCGATGCCGAACCACAGGATGATCAGCGGAATCAGCGCCAGCACCGGAATGTTGCGGATCATCTGCAAGGTGGTGTCCAGCAAGGTCTCGGCAGTGCGCGAGGAACCGTTCAGCAAGCCCAGCGCCAGGCCCAGCCCGCCGCCCAGCAGCAGGCCCCACAGCGCCCGCAGCGCGCTCACCCGCACGTGCTGCCAGAGCTCGCCCGACGCCGCCAGCGACCAGGCCGCGGCCGCCACCGCCGACGGGGCCGGCAGGATGCGCGACGACAGCCAGCCGGCCTGCGCGGCCAGTTGCCACAGGCCCAGGATCAGGGCGGGGACCAGCCAGGGCGCCAGCGCCGCGCGCCAGCCGCCGGGCTTGCGGGCGTCGGCCATCAACTGGCCGCTTCCTTGGGCACCAGTTCGGTGGCCATGACCTCGCCGAACGGCCCCGTGAGCACCGTGTTGCCGACCTGCTTGCCGCCCTTGCCGGGCAGCAGCGGGAACACCAGCTCGGCAAAGCGGTACGACTCTTCCAGGTGTGGATAGCCGGAGAAGATGAAGGTCTCGATGCCCAGGTCGGCGTATTCCTGGATGCGCGCGGCCACGGTCTCGGGATCGCCCACCAGGGCGGTGCCCGCGCCGCCGCGCACCAGGCCGACGCCGGCCCACAGGTTGGGCGAGATCTCCAGGTGCTTGCGGCCGCCATGCTCGTCGTTGAGCTTGCCGCCGTGCAGCGCCGCCATGCGGCGCTGGCCTTCGGAATCCATTTTCGAGAATGCCGTCTGCGCGGCGCGCACGGCGTCCTCGCTCAGGTGGCTGATGAGGGCGTCGGCGGCGGCCCAGGCGGCCGCCTCGGTCTCGCGCACGATGACATGCAGGCGGATGCCGAAGCGCACCGTGCGCCCATGCCGCGCGGCGCGCGCCTTGATGTCGGCGATCTTTTTCGCCACGGCCTCGGGCGGCTCGCCCCAGGTCAGGTACACGTCGAGCTGCTCGGCGGCCAGTTCGTGCGCGGCCTCCGATGAGCCGCCGAAATACAGCGGCGGATACGGCTTCTGCACCGGCGGGTAGATCACCTTGCCGCCCTTGGAAACCAGTTGTTCGCCTTCGAAGCTGTAGCCCTCGGCCTCGTGGCTGTTCTCCAGGATGCCGCGCCAGATGCGCAGGTAGTCGGCGGTGATGGCGTAGCGCTCGTCATGGCTGACGAAGACCCCGTCGCCCTCCAGCTCGCCGGGGTCGCCGCCGGTCACCACATTGACCAGCAGCCGCCCTTCGGACAGGCGGTCGAAAGTGGCGGCCATGCGCGCCGAGAACTGCGGCGAGCTGACGCCGGGGCGGATCGCCACCAGGAACTTCAAGCGGCGCGTGGCGCCGATCAGGCTGGACGCCACCACCCACGCATCCTCGCAGGAGCGGCCGGTGGGCAGCAGCACGCCGTCGTAGCCCAGCGTGTCGGCGGCCACCGCCACCTGGCGGAAGTAGTCGTAGCCGGCCGCGCGCGCGCCGCGGCTGGTGCCGAGATAGCGCGAATCGCCGTGGGTGGGAATGAACCAGAAGACGTCCATGGAATGCCTGCCCTTGTCTATTTCAGGCCCGACGGCGCGGCGTCGAACACGTTGAGGGGTTTGGGAATCAACTTGAGCGCGTGGAACGCATCGGCCACCTGCTGCTGTTCCAGCAGCACTTCCCGGGTGATCGGCTGCACGCCGTAGGCCAGCCGCTCGGCGGCCAGTTCGACCACCGCCTTGTCCAATCCCAGCACCGGCTGCAGCAGCGTCACGGCCTCGGCGCGATGATCGCGGGCCCACAGGTCGCCCTTGCGGATTTCCTCCAGCACGGTCTGGATCACTTCGGGATGCGCCTGCTGGTACGGTCGCGCGGCCAGGAAGAACTGGTAGTTCTTGACCACGCCGGTGCCATCGGCCAGCACGCGCGCGCCCAATTGCTTCTCGGCCGCGGCCTGGAACGGATCCCAGATCACCCAGGCGTCGACCGATCCGCGCTCGAACGCCGCGCGGGCGTCGGCCGGCGTCAGGTAGGCCACGTTCACGTCGGCATAGGGCACGCCGGCGCGCTCGAGCTGCTTGACCAGCAGGTAGTGCACGTTGGAGCCCTTGTTCAGCGCGACTTTCTTGCCCTTCAGGTCGGCGACGCTCTTGATCGGCGAATCCTTGGGCACCAGGATTGCCTCGCTGGTGGGCGACGGCGGTTCGTTGCCGACGTACACCAGCGCCGCGCCGGCGGCCTGCGCGAACACCGGCGGCGCCTCGCCCACCGTGCCGAAGTCGATCGAGCCGACGTTCAGTCCTTCCAGCAACTGCGGGCCGGCGGGAAACTCGGTCCACTTCACCGTGATGCCCTGCGCCGCCAGTCGCTTGTCCAGGTCGCCCAGGGCGCGCACGATGGTCAGCGTGCCGTACTTCTGGAAGCCGATGCGCAACGTCTTGGCGTCCTGCGCCTGCGCGGCGGGCCACAGCAACGCCGCGCACAGCAGCGCCGCCAGCCAGCGGAGGACGGAAAGACGCGAGATCCAGATCATGCTGCGCATGGAAACCCCTTTTTTTGGTTCAGACGCTGAAGCCGCCCGCGAGCGCGAGTCGGCCGAGATCGAAGGCTTCATTGACGACCACGCCGCGCGGGCGCAGCTGCTCGGCCAGGCGCTCCACCGAATCCTCCAGCCGCGTGCGCACGTCGTCATCGATATGGCTGACGCCATCATCATCGACGCGCACCTGCTTGTCGGTGGCGTAGACCCCGGCAAGGATGTGGCGCGCGCCCAGCGCCGACAGCACCGGCTTGAGTCCGTATTCCAGCGCCAGCAAATGCGCCGGACTGCCGCCGGTGGCGATCGGCAGCACCACTTTGCCGGCCAGCGCCTTCTCGTCCAACAGATCCAGCACGGCCTTCAGGCCGCCGGAAAACGAGGCCTTGTAGACCGGCGTCGAGATCAGCACGGCGTCGGCCGCCGCCACGCGGGCGCGCAGCGCATGGGCCGCCGGCCCGGCGTAATGACCTTCGACCAGGTCTTCGGCGGGCACGTCGCGCAGGCCCAGCTCGCTGATGCCCAACCCACGCGCGCGCAGCAATTGCGCGGCATGGCGCAGCAGTGCGGAGGAACGGGAACGCTGCGACGGGCTGCCCGCCAGGGTAAGAATGCTCATGTTGGATGCCGGTGTTGCGTTGGAGAATCGTGCGCGGCGCAGGCCGGCTCAGAAGGCGGGAATCAGCGAGCCCTTGAATTCGGTTTCGATGAAGGTGCGGACTTCGGGCGACTGGTAGGCGGCCACCAGCTTCTTGACCCAGGGCTGGTCGCGGTCCTTGGTGCGCACCGCGATCACGTTGGCATAAGGGCCGTCGGCGGCCTCGCGGCCGATGGCGTCGCGCGCCGGCACCAGGCCGGCCTGGGTGGCGTAATCGTTGTTGATCGACGCCGCCGTCAGGTCGTCGAGCGAGCGCGGTAGCTGCGCCGCGTCCAGCGCCACCAGCTTGAGCTTGCGCGGGTTGGACACCACGTCCAGCGGAGTGGCGTTGTTCTTCTGCTCGGCCTCCGGCTTGAGGGTGATGAGCTTGTAGGCGGCCAGCAGGCGCAGGGCGCGGTTGCCGTTGGACGGATCGTTCTGGATGCCCACCGACGCGCCTTCGGGCAGGTCGTTGAGCGACTTGATCTTGCGCGAGTAGAAGCCCAGCGGCGCGGTGACAGTCAGGCCGACGGGCACGATGTCGAAGCCGCGCGCCTTGATCTGGTTGTCGAGAAAGGGCTTGTGCTGGAAGGCGTTGGCGTCGAGGTCGCCGGCGTTGAGGGCGGCATTCGGAAGTTGGTAGTCGTTGAACTTGACCAGCTTGATCTCCAGGCCTTCACGGGCGGCGACCTGCTTGACGACGTCGAAGATCTTTTCGGTGGTGCCGACGGAGATGCCGACGGTGATGGTCTTTTTCTCTTGCGCGTCGGCGTGGGCCGTACTGGTCAGGGCCAGGGCGAGGGTGGCGGCGGTGAGCAGGTGGCGGGTGAAGGACATCGTGTTTTTTCCGACGGGATTCGAATGGGATGACTGGATTCTGTCATTGCGAAATCCTTGGGAAAAATACTTAGTGGGTATGAGGATATGTGTTGTGGGTTGGTGGTTGGGGTTGTTTTGTCGTTTTGGAAATATGACGTTATTGCTGGGGGTTTTGTTTTTTTTGGGGGGCCGGGAGGTTTGAGTTCTTAAGGCGCGCGTGGCGGGGTCGGTGGGGGATGGCGGGGCTACGATTGCGGTCCGGAGCGTTCGCTCCGGACTGCCCCTTCGTCATCCTCGTTGCCGCCTGCCGGCGGCTGCCTACGGATTCCCTCGGGCGCATCTACACGCCCCGCCATCCCCCACCGACCCCGCCACGCGCTCGCGATGAAATTTAGCCTCGGGCGTTGGGACGGTCTGTGTGCTTGGCGTGTTGGCGCACATCGGAGCTGGAGAAGAGGGTCTTGCGGGGCCCACCGCAAGTCGGCCGCGCGGGCGGCCTTTTGCGGCTTACGCGATGTCTTGCGTCGGGATGATGGCGCTCTCGCGTGTGGGGACGGCGGAATCGTCTGCTATTGATAGTCTGTTGGCATCCCGACGGCTTGTGGTCGGCGGGAGGGGAGTGTCAGTATTTTTGTGTTTAAGGCATTAAACGCCTGGCCGAGGATCGGTCAGGCTTGTTGATGCTATCTCAGCGATACGGGTCGGTGAAGCGTTCGGCATAAATGATGGCGAACTGGTTCATGGCGGTTTTCCAATCATGAGTGGCACCTCCCCAGGCCTCGGTAATGTTGCGCAGTACCAACCAGAGCAGCTTGGTGGCCGCCTCGTCGCTAGGGAAGTGGCCCCGGGTTTTGACCGCGCGCCGCAACTGCGCATTGATGCTCTCGATGGCGTTGGTGGTATAGATCACCTTGCGGATGGCCGGCGGGAACATAAAGAACGGGATCACGCGGTCCCAGGCCCGGCGCCAGGCATCCACGATCGGCGAGTAGCGTTGCCCCCACGGCCCCCGCTCGAACTCTGCCAGGGCCGCTAGTGCTGCCTCGACGGTCGGTGCGGTGTAAATGGGCTTGAGCGCCGCTGCCACGGTGCGCCGCTCCTTCCAACTGGCATAGTCCAGGCTGGCGCGGATAAGGTGCACGATGCAGGTCTGCAGCGTCGTGGCTGGGAACACCGCGTTCAGCGCCTGCTCCATGCCCTTCAAGCCGTCGGTGACCGCGATCAGGATGTCCTGCGTGCCGCGGGTCTTCAGTTCGTTGAACACCTTCATCCAGAACTTGGCGCCTTCGGTCTGCTCGATCCACAAGCCCAGGATGTCGCGCGTGCCGTCTGGCAGCACACCCAGCGCCAGGTACACCGCCTTGTTGCGCACCACCCCATCCTCGCGGATCTTGACTCGTAGAGCATCGAAGAACACCACCGGATACATCGTCTCCAGCGGCCGGGTCTGCCAGGCGGTGACCTCGTCCATGACTGCGTCGGTCACCGAGCTGATGAACTCCGGCGAGACCTCAGTGCCATACTGCTCGGCCAGGAACCCCTGGATCTCGCGCACCGTCATCCCGCGTGCGTACATCGCGATGATCTTGTCGTCGAACCCGGTAAAGCGACGTTCGTGCTTGGGGATCAGGATCGGGGCGAAGCTGCCGTCGCGGTCCCGGGGAATGTTCACGCGCAGCGGGCCGTCGTCGGTAAGCACCGTCTTGGGGCTCTTGCCATTGCGCTGGTTGGTCGCCTCCTCGGGGCGCTCCTGGCCCTGGGCATAGCCCAGGTGGTGTCCAAGCTCAGCCCCCAGGGCCCGCTCGATCAGCGCCTTCTTGAACGCCATCGACAGGTCCTGCACCGCCTCCGCGGTCATCGGGCCTTTAACGAATTGATCTACCAGGTCTGCCGGAATCGACGGCAACTCGCGCAGGGGAAGTCTCTTCTTTGTGGCCATACACATGCTCCTTGAGCGGTATGTTAGGCCTCAAACACAAAATTTATGACACTCCCGGCGGGAGGGCGCGTCATGCGTAACATGCCGCCGATTCAGCACGAGCAGCCTGGCGGCGTGGGCACATCGCAATCATGCGCCAATGAAACACCGCCCGCACCACGCCTGTTTGTGGTCGGCGCGAGAGGTCGTCACGCGCAACATGTCTGATGCCGCGCCGACCACCACCGCCCCTCCCCCCTGACGTGCGGAACCATTAGAAAACCGCCCGCCGCCAGCGCGCAGCGCACCCGCAACACGTTCAAATGAACAGACGCCAGTTGTGGCCGCCCGGGCGGCCGCAACTGGCAGCCCCGCAGATTCCATTCCCTGCACACAGGTCCAGCAGCGCGGCAAGCCCAGACGCACGCAGCCCCTCGGGCGGGCGGACCCGATGGCGGGCAACCTCGATGCGCCCGACGGAATCCGAAGGAGTCGCCGAAGGCGAGGACGAGGATGAGGATGGGGCAGTCCGGAGCGAACGCTCCGGACCGCAATCGCGGGCGCCCGCCATCGGGTCCGCCCGCCCGAGGGGCGACCTACGAAGCTCCGCCCCCAGCCCCCAAAAAACTAAGCCACCACCCGCCGATACTCCCCAGCAGCATGCCCCCCCGCCAGCAACGCCCGCCCCGCCCCGAACAACTTCTCCCGCAACGTCCCCTCCGCATAAGCCGTCTTGTACACGCCTCGCTCCTGCAACTCCGGCACCACCAGATCGACGAAATCCGCGTAGCACTCCGGCGTCACCGTCCGCGCCAGGTTGAAGCCATCGATGTCCGTCTCTTCGACCCACGATGCCAGCTCATCGGCCACCTGCGACGCGCTGCCCACCAGCGCCGGATAGCGTCCGCCCAGCGCCATGTCGGCCAACAGATCCCGCACCGTGCGGTCGGTGCGCGCCACCGTCAGGTTTTTCACCGCCGACTCGATCGCGTTGTTCTTCACGTAGCGGATCGGTTCGTCCGCCGCATAGCGCGAGAAGTCGATGCCGGTGGAGCTGGCGTAGTGGGCCAGGCCGGCTTCCGGATTGGCATAGCGCAGGTACTCCGCGTGCTTCTCGCGCGCCTCGGCCTCGGTGCGGCCCACCACCGCCGTCACGCCCATGAAGAACTTGATGTCGCGCGGATCCCGGCCCTCGCGCGCCACCGACTCGCGCACGCCCGCCACCAGCTTGCGCAGGCCTTCCTTGGTCTGGCTCGACACGAACACGCATTCGGCGTGGCGGGCCGCGAAGGCCTGGCCGCGGCCCGAGGAGCCCGCCTGGTACAGCACCGGCGTGCGCTGGCGCGACGGCTCCGAAAGATGGTAGCCCTGGACCTTGTAGTACTTGCCTTCGTGATCGATGCGCCGCACGGCGGCCGGGTCCGCGTAGACACGCGCGCGCCGGTCGGCGCGCACCGCGTCGTCGTCCCAGCTTCCCTCCCACAGCTTGTAGGCCACTTCCAGGAACTCGTCGGCGCGGTCGTAGCGCTCGTCGTGCGCGATCTGTTCGGACAGGCCCATGGCGCGCGCCGCGCTTTCCAGGTAGCCGGTGACGATGTTCCAGCCGATGCGGCCGTCGGTCAGGTGGTCCAGCGTCGAGAAGCGGCGCGCCAGCAGGTACGGCGCCTCGTAGGTCAGGTTCACCGTCACGCCGAAGCCCAGGTGGCGGGTCGCGGCGGCCATGGCGGAGACGGTCAGCAGCGGGTCGTTGACCGGCAGTTGGATCGACTCGCGCAGCGTCAGGTCGGCCGAGTCCTGGTACACGTCGTAGACGCCAACGATATCGGCCAGGAACAGGCCGTCGAACAGGCCGCGCTCCAGCAGGCGCGCCAGGTCGGTCCAGTAGTCCAGCGTCTTGTACTGCGTCGAGGTATCGCGCGGGTGGGTCCACAGGCCGTGGTTGATGTGGCCGACGCAGTTCATGTTGAACGCGTTCAGGAGGATCTGCTTTTTCGCCATGGCGTACCGTTCCGAGGAAATCAAGTGGTGCCGACGCGGCCGGGCGCGGCGTCGTTCAGGTAGTAGTTGCCGACCGCGTGGCGCTTCCAGCGCACCGGATCGTGCAGCGTGTGGGTGCGGGCATTGCGCCAGTGGCGGTCAAGATTGAGTTGATCGAGCGTGGCCTGCGTGCCCGCCAGCTCGAACAGCTTGGTGCCGGCGGCCAGGGCCGATTCCGTGGTCAGGGCGCGGGCCTCGGCCACGGCGATGGCGGCGGCCGCCACCAGATGCGGCTGCGGATCGGCGGTGGCGACGTCGAGGATGCGGCCGGCGCGCGCCACCAACGCGCGGGCGGCGTCCAGGCGGATCGACAGGCGGCCGAACTCGCTGATGGTCAATGGATCATCGGCGGCGCGCTCGACGCCCGCGTCGATCCATGGCCGCGAACGCTCCCGCACGAAATCCAGCGCATCGGCCAGGGCGGCCTGGCCGATGCCCAGGTCAATGGCCGCATGGATGATCTGCGCCAGCGGCTTGATGGTGTTGGGCGGCGCGGAAGGGTCGACCAGCACCATCACGTCCTCGTCCGGCACCGCCACGTCCTGGAACAGCACCGTGCCGCTGCCGGTCACGCGTTGGCCGAAGCCCGACCAGTCGTCGATCACCTCCACCCCGGGGCTGTCGCGGCGCACGAAGGCGAGCCGCTGCAGGCCATCCTCGCCCACGGTCGCGGTGGGAATCCATTGCGCGTAAAGCGCGCCGGTGCAATAGAACTTGCTGCCGTTGATGCGCCAGCCGCCCCGGCCATCGGCCGACAATCTCGTGCGGCGCTCGGCGGCGGTGCGCGTGCCGATCTCGGCCAGCGCGTTGCCAAAGCGTTCGCCCGCCAGGGCGCGGGCGTAAAAGCGGCGCTGCTGGTCGGCATTGCCGTTGACCCGCAGCACCTCCAGCGCGTAGTAATGGTTCTGCGGGATCTGCCCGAGCGAGCCGTCAGCGCCCGAGATGATCGCGGTGACCTCGGCCAGCGTCACCCGCGACACGCCGGCGCCGCCGTGCTCGCGCGGCACCGTGATGCCCCACAGGCCGGACTGCGAATAGCGCTCCAGTTCGGGCAGCGGCAGGCGCCGCTCGCGGTCGCGCACGGCGGCGTCGCGGGCGAAGTCCGCGGCCAGTTCACGCGCGACCGCGATCGCTTGCGCGTCGCTGTCGATGATCGCGGCGCGCCGCGGCGCCAGGGTCGAGATGGCGAGTTCGGTCATGGCATCAGATCCAGGAATGGCGGTTGGGGCGGCGCCCGTTCAACAGGTAATTGCCGACCGCGTGGTATTTCCAGCGCACCGGATCGTGCAAGGTATGGGTACGGGCGTTGCGCCAATGACGGTCCAGGTTGAACTCCGCCAGCGAGGCTCGGGCGCCGGACAGTTCGAACAGCGTCTCGCTGGCCGCCAGGGCGATTTCCGTGGTCAACGCCTTGGCCCGCGCCACCGCGATCGACGCGGCGGCCACGTCGTCGGCATCCAGCGCGCGCGGGGTGGCCTCGTCCAGGTGCGCCGCGGCTTCGGCCAGCACCGCCTGCGCCGCGTGCAGGTCGATGAACAGCCGGCCGACGTCGCCGATCACGTAGGGATCCTGCGTGGCGCGTTCGACGCCGGCCTCGGCCCAGGGCCGGGCGCGCTCGCGCAGGAACTTGACAGTGTCGTTCAGGGCCGCTTCGGCAATGCCGGCGTCGATGGCGGCCTGCATCAGTTGCGCGAACGGGCCCTGCAAGGCTGGCGCTTCTTGCACTCGCCAGGCGGGCAGCACGCTGTTCGCCTCGACCCGCACGTTGTCCAGCAGCACCGTGCCGCTGGCCGTGGTGCGCTGGCCAAAGCTGGACCAGTCGTCCACCACCGTCAGGCCGGCGGCGTCCCGTTCGAGCAACACCGTCACCAGGCGGCCTTCGGTGTCCAGCGCCTTGGTGGGAATCCAGTGCGCATACAGCGCGCCAGTGGAATAGAACTTGCGCCCGGACAGGCGATAGCCGTCGCCATCGGCCACCAGCCGCGCCTGCACGTCTCGCGCATGGCGGGTGTGGCGCTCGGGCCCGGCGTTGCCCAGCCTGCGGCCGGCCAGCACGCCCTCGTAGTAGCGCCGCTTCTGCCCCGGCGTGCCGACCTGCCGCAGCAGGTTGAGCGAGCCGAAATGGTTCTGCGGAATCTGGCCCAGCGACGGATCGGCCGCGCTGAGGATGCGGAACACGTCCGCCAGCGTCACGTGCGACACCTGGGCGCCGCCGTACTCGCGCGGCACGGTGATGCCCCCCAGGCCGCTGGCCGAATAGCGCTCGATCTCGCGCCAAGGCAGGCTGCGGGTCTGGTCGCGGTGCGCCGCGCCCTGGGCGAAATCGGCGGCGAGGATGCGCGCGGCGTCGATGGCTTCGGCGTCATCGCGAATGCGGGCGGCGGGCACGACGCGCGGCGCGTCGTCATCATCGATGGGCTGGGAAGAACTCGCGGCTTGCGGCATGGAAGGGTGCGCATGGAGGGGAAAAGAACAGCCTATCGACACGCCGCGACGCACGGAAGGACGGATTTCTCATGCGGATATTTGGAATCGGTATATGCGCCGCGATCGCACCATGCGCCTCTATTAGCGATCCGCGAGCCGGCATATCCAAATCACGAAAGAGTGTTTGCGGCGCGCTTCGGCGCTTGCTTAGAGTCGAGCTTTTCCTCGAACGCCCCGCGCCGCCCCATGCCCGAACTGGATCTGCCCATTGCCCTGGACTACGACGGCGCCCTGGAAGCGCGCCTGTTCGACGACATCCGCCTGGCGGTGGCCCCCAACATTCCCGCCGCGCGCAACGACCCGCCGCGCGACCTGGCCAGCGCCGAGGAACGGCGCGCGGCCGGCGAGTACGCCGTCTGGAACACCGTGCACGACCTGTTCATCACGCAGGTCGCGGCGCACGCCATCGCCGGCCTGTTCCGCGACGACACCGAGTTCCAGTTCGCGCTGGCGCGCCAACTTGGCGATGACGCGGCCCATGCGGAGTTCTCGCTGGCGCGGGCCACCCTGCTGCTGGGCCGCGATGTCAGGCCCGAGGTCGAGCAGGGCGTGCGCGACGCCTGGGACCTGGTCGGCGGCTTCGCCCTGCGCAACTGGCAGAACTTCCTGGCCTGGCAGTTCCACTACGAGCACTACATCCTGGCGCGGCTGTTCGTGAATCGCCGCACCGCGAAGGTGCTGGACTTCGGCCACCGCGAGTTCGGCGAAAACCGCATCCTGCCCGACGAGGAAGCCCACCGCATCCGCATCACGCAATGGTGGCTGCGCAAGCTGGCCGGCGCCAGCGACAGCGAGCGCCACGACTGGACCGAAGGCCTGGTCCAGGCCGACGAGGACGTACAGCGCCTGCTCGGCCCCTACCTGCGCGACTCCTGGCAACTGAACCTGCGCGCCACCGGCCTGGACACGCGCAACCACGTGGCGCTGTACGACGCCTGGCGGCGCGAACTGCTCGCCACCCTGCTGCGCGTGGCGCCCGATGACCTGCCTTCCCTGACCAGCCTGGCCGCCTGACGCGGCCGCTCCCCTTACGACCGAAGGAATCCGCATGACCCAGCCCTTCCCCCCGGCGCACGAGACCGACGCGCCGCAGGATACCGTCAACCCCTTGCGCCGCTGGCTGATGGGCGCCGGCGCGCTGATGGGCGTCGGCGCCCTCTTTCCCAACGTGATCATGGCGCCCGCCCATGCCGACACGCAGAGCCTGCCGAACACGCTGGACGGCGCGGTCAAGGGCGGCGTGCTGAACGCGGTGGTGCACCCCGAGCCGCCCACGCTGGCTTTCTACCTGAACTCATCCACCCCTACCGGCGCGGTCGCGAGCAAGATCTTCGACGGCCTGGTGGAATACGGCCCCGACCTGAAGCCGCGTCCGGTCCTGGCGGAAAGCTGGAGCGTATCGGAAGACGGCAAGACCCTCACCTTCAAGCTGCGGCAGGGCGTGCTGTGGCACGACGGCAAGCCGTTCACTGCCGCCGACGTGAAATGGTCGGCCGAAGAGGTCTGGCTCAAGCACGCGCCCAGCGCGCGCCGCGTGTTCCAGTACCTGCAGCGGATCGAGACGCCCGACGACCACACCGTGGTGCTGCACCTGTCGCAGCCCACCCCGGTGGCGCTCAATGCCGTCGACTCGCTGGGCGCGCCGATCCTGCCGCGCCACCTGTTCGAAGGCACCGACATCCAGAACAATCCGTACAACAACAAACCGGTGGGCACCGGGCCGTTCGTCTTCAAGGAATGGAATCGCGGCAACTACATCGTGCTCGAGCGCAACGAGCGCTATTGGCAGCCGGAGCGCCCGTTCCTGGACCGCATCGTCTGGAAGATCGTGCCCGACGTCTCCGGCCGCGCAACGGCGCTGGAGACCGGCGCGGTCTCGTATGGCGAGCGCAATCCGGTCGCCTTCACCGACGCCACCCGGCTCGCCAAACTGCCCAAGCTGGCGGTGGACACCGCCGGCTACAACGGCTTCGCGGCCTGGCTATGGCTGGAAACCAACCTGCGCGACCCGATCCTGTCGAACCTCAAGGTGCGCCAGGCCATTGCGCACGCCGTCAACAAGCAGGCGCTGGTCAAGACCGTGTGGAACGGCTATGCCGAGCCCTTCGTCAGCCCGGTGCCGTCGCTGGTCAAGCCCTATCACAACCCCAACGTGCAGCAGTATCCCTACGACCCGGCGCTGGCCGAGAAACTGCTGGACGAGGCCGGCTACCCGCGCGGCGCCGGCGGCTGGCGTTTCGCGCTGACGCACGACTACATCCCGTTCGGCGACGACTATCGCCGCACCGGCGAATTCGTGCGGCAGGCGCTGCGCAAGATCGGCATCGACGTGACGCTGCGCGGCCTGGACCTGGCCACCTGGACGCGCAACGTCTTCACCGACTACAACTTCCAGCTCATCAGTTCGTGGGGCACGGTATTGATCGACCCGCAACTGGGCGTGGAGACGCGCTACTGGAGCAAGGCGGAGGCGCGCGGCACCCCCTGGTACAACGTGTCCGGCTACAAGAATCCCGACATGGACCGCGTCATCGAGGCGGCCCAGGTCGAGACCGATCCACAGAAGCGCATCGAACACTACAACGAGCTGCAACGGCTGGCGCAGCGCGACCTGCCGCTGATCGGCCTGTTCGAGTTCCGCTGGTTCGGCGTGTGGGACAAGCAGTTGCGCAACGTGACCGACGCGTCGTCGCACTCGCGCAACAACTTCGCCCACGTCTGGCTCGGCAAGGCCTGAGGGGCCGGCGATATGCTTGCGCGCCTGCCCCGTCCCGTCCGCTACCTGCTGCAGATCCTGTTCGTGGTGGCCGCCACGGGGGTCGCCAATTTCTTCCTGCTCAAGCTGGTGCCGGGCGACCTGGTGGACGTGATCGCCGCCGAGAACAGCGGCATCACTCCTGCCCACGTGGCCGAGCTGCGCCAGGCCTACGGCCTGGACCGGGGCCTGCTGGCGCAGCTCGGCTACTACCTCAAGAGCCTGGCTTCGCTGGACCTGGGCTATTCGTTCCGCTATGGCGAACCGGTGGCAGACCTGATCTTCGGCCGCCTGCCGGCCACCCTGGCGCTGATCGGCACCGGCCTGGCCTTGTCGGTGGCATTGGGGGTGCTGCTGGGCGTGCTGGCGGCGCGGCGGCCGCACGGGCTGCTGGACACGCTGCTGTCCGGCCTGGCCACGGCGGGTTATTCGGCGCCGATGTTCTGGACGGCGTTGATGCTGATCGTCGGCTTTGGCGTGCACCTGGACTGGCTGCCGGTCGGCGGCATCCGCGACGTCGGCGCCGCCCATACCGGCGGCGCGCTGTGGCTGGACTACGCGCGGCACCTGGTGCTGCCGGTGGCCACGGTGGCGATCTACTACGTCGCCATCTACGCGCGGCTGTCGCGCGCGTCCATGATCGAGACGCTGCAGGAAGACTACATCCGCACCGCCCGCGCCCGCGGCAATGGGGAGGGCCGGGTGATCTGGCGCCACGCGTTGCGCAACGCGATCCTGCCGGTGGTCACCATGCTCGGCCTGCAGAGCAGCGCGCTGCTGGGCGGCAGCATCGTGGTCGAGACCGTATTTGCGTGGCCCGGCCTGGGCCAGCTGTCGTTCGAGGCCATCGCCAGCCGCGACGTCAACCTGCTGCTGGGCATCCTGCTGATGAGCGCGGCGCTGGTGGCGGTGATGAACATCGTCGTGGATGCCTGTTACGGCCTGCTCGACCCGCGCGTGAGGAAAGCATGAAGCACGCCTTGACGTTCCTGGCGCGCCTGTTGCGGGCGCCTTCCGCCGCCATCGGCGCGGCTGTGCTGCTGTTGCTGGTGGCCGCCGCCGCCACGGCCGGCTGGCTGTATCCGGGCGACCCGCTGGAAATGGTGGGCGCGCCCTTCACCTGGCCCGGCACCGACGCGGAATTTCCGGCCGGCACCGACCTGATGGGCCGCGACATCCTGGCCGGCCTGTTCCACGGCGCCCGAGTCTCGCTGCTGGTGGGCGGCGCCTCCGCCGCCATCGCGCTGGCGCTGGGGCTGCTGGTGGGCGCCATCGCCGGCTATGCCGGGCCGCGCGTGGACGCGGTGCTGATGCGCCTGACCGAGCTGTTCCAGACGGTGCCCTCGTTCCTGCTGGCGATCGTGCTGGTGGCGATCCTCGGGCCTTCGCTGTCGACCATCATCTTCGCGCTGGGCGTGACTTCCTGGACCGGCATTGCGCGCCTGACGCGCGGCGAGTTCATCTCCCTGCGCCAACGCGAATTCGTGCGCGCCGCGCAGGCGCTGGGCGCCGGCCACGCCCGCATCATCTTCCGCGAGATCCTCCCCAACGCCCTGCCGCCCATCATCGTGACCACCGCCGTTCTGGTGGCCAACGCCATCCTGTCCGAAGCCGGCCTGTCGTTCCTCGGCCTGGGCGACCCCAACGTGGTCAGCTGGGGCAGCATGGTGGGCGCCGGGCGCGAGGCGCTGCGCACCGCCTGGTACATGACCGCCCTGCCGGGCCTGACCATCATGGCGGCCGTGCTGGCCCTGAACCTGTTGAGCGACGCCGTCAACGACGCGCTCAATCCCAAGCTGCGGCGGCGCGCCGCCGTGGCGCCCGCCGCCCCGCTACCGACTGCCTCCCCATGAGCACACTGATCGACATCCAAGGGCTGAACGTGGCCTTCCCCGGCCATCAGGCCGTCAACGGACTGGACCTGCGCATCGCCGCCGGCGAGACCCTGGCGCTGGTGGGCGAATCCGGTTGCGGCAAGTCCACCACCGCGCTGGCGCTGCTGGGCCTGCTGCCGCGCCACGCCCGCGCCAGCGGCCGCATCCTGTTCGAGGGCCGCGACCTGCTGGCGCTATCCGAGCGTCAACGCTGCGCCCTGCGCGGCGACCGCATCGCCATGATCTTCCAGGAACCCATGACCAGCCTGAACCCGGTGCTGACGCTGGGCCAGCAGATCGGCGAGGCCCTGCGCCTGCATCGCGGCGCCTCGGCCGGGGCCGCGCGCCAACGCGCGATAGAACTGCTGGACCTGGTGCGCGTGCCCGAGCCGCAGCGGCGCGTCGACGACTACCCCCACCTGCTGTCGGGCGGCCAGCGTCAACGCGCCATGATCGCCGCCGCCATCGCCTGCGAGCCCGCGCTGCTGGTGGCCGACGAGCCCACCACCGCGCTCGACGTGACGGTGCAGGCGCAGATATTGCGGCTGCTGGACGACCTGCGATCGGAACTCGGCATGGGCCTGCTGCTGATTACTCACGACCTGGCGGTGGTGGGCGACTGGGCCGACCGCTTGGCGGTGATGGTGGGCGGCGAGAAAGTCGAGGAAGGCGCCGCCGCCACGCTGCTGTCGCGACCGCGCCACCCCTACACCCAGGGTCTGCTGGGCGCTTCGCTGCGGCTGGATGACGCCACCCACTATCGCCAGCGACGCCTGCCGGAGATCCGCTCGCGGCTCGATCCGGCCTCGGGCCGGCCCATATTTGGCCTGGTGACGCCCCCGCGCGTGGCCGCGGCCAATGACGCGACCGCCGGCGATCCTCATCCCCTGCCCTTGATGCAGGTGCGCGACCTGCGTGTCGACTACGCCACGCCCCAGGGCGCCAAGCACGCGGTGGACGGTGTGTCGTTCCAGATCGCCCATGGCGAAACGCTGGGCCTGGTGGGGGAATCCGGCTGCGGAAAATCGACCCTGTCGCGCACCCTGGTGCGGTTGCTGGCGCCCGCCGGCGGGCAGATCCTGCTGCGCGGACAGGACACCGCCCGCCTGGACCGGCGCGGGTTGGCAGCCTATCGCCAGAGCGTGCAGATGATCTTCCAGGACCCCTACGCCTCGCTCAACCCGCGCCACACCGTCGGCGACATCCTGGAATCGGCGCTGCGCATCCACCGCGTGGCCGAACGCCCGGAACGGCGCCGCCGCATCGCCCACATGCTGGACGCGGTCGGCCTGCCCAGCGGCGCCCTGGCGCGCTACCCCAGCGAATTCTCGGGCGGCCAGCGCCAGCGCATCGGCATCGCGCGCGCCCTGGTGCTGCGGCCGTCGCTGGTGATCTGCGATGAACCGGTGTCGGCGCTGGACGTGTCGGTGCAGGCGCAGATCCTGAACCTGCTGGTCGACCTGAAGGCCGAGTTCAACCTGTCGTACCTGTTCATCTCGCACGACCTGTCGGTGGTGCACTACCTGGCCGACCGGGTGCTGGTGATGCACGGCGGCCGCATCGTCGAGGAAGGCCCCAACGCCACCCTGTGGCGCGAGGCCCGCCACCCCTACACGCGCAGCCTGATCGAGGCGCTGCCGCGCGGCCTGGAGGGGGAAGGGGAAACCCTGCGTCGTCGCGCCTGACGGGGCGGCGCGCCGCGCTCATCCGAATGCGGTACTGGATTGCGGGCAGGGGCGGGCCTATACTGGATTCGCCCTTGCTGGACGTTCCTTTTCTCAAAGGAGACGCAACATGTACAGGCATCTGCTCATCGCCGTGGACGGCTCCCTGCTGTCCGAGTCGGCCTTCAAGAAGGCGCTCGTTTTCGCCAAGGAAATGAACGCCACCATCACCCTGCTGCGCGCCATCCCGGAGGATCACCTGACCGTCTACCAGGCGGAAATGCTGGGCGCCCACCAGCCGCAGCATACCGACCAGGCACGCAAGAACGCCACCGGCTACCTGGAAGGCCTGGAGGCCGAGGCGCGCCACGCCCTGGTGCCTTGCGAGACCGCCGTGGTGGTCAACGACCATCCGCACGAAGCCATCGTCGACACGGCGCAGCAACGGGGCTGCGACCTGATCGTGATGGGGTCGCACGGCCGCCACGGCATGACCGGCTTCCTGCTCGGCAGCGAGACTCAGCGTGTGCTGGCGCGCACCAAGCTGCCGGTGCTGGTGTTCCGCTAGGGATCGCCGCGCGAGCCCGCCCTACGGCATCGCCGCCGTGGCCGGCGCATGCTGGAAGGTGAAGCTGTCGGCGTACACGTGGTCGAGGCTGGCGCCGCGCCCCGCCAGCAGCGTGGTCGCCTCGCTGATCATCGCCGGCGCGCCGCACAGGTAGAAGGCGTGTTCGGACAGGTCGCCGTGGTCCGCCAGCACTGCCTGTTGCACATGGCCGCGCCGGCCCTGCCAATCGGCGCCCGCGCGCGACAGCACCGGCACGAAATTGAACTCGTACAGGCGCCCGGCCCAGCCCGCGATCTGGTCGCGCAGATACAGGTCGGCCTCGGTCCGCATGCCCCAGTAGAGCGTCACCGGCGGGCAGTCGTCGTTGTCCAGCAACGATTCCAGGATCGCCTTGATCGGCGCGATGCCGGTGCCGGTGGCCATCATGATCATCGGCCGCCAATCTTCCTCGTGATAGCTGAACACGCCCAGCGGCGCCTCGATCTCGAGCGCCGCGCCCGGCCGCGCCTGCCCCAGCCACTGGTCGGTGTAGCGGCCGCCCGGAATGCGGCGCACGTGGAAATCCACCAGGTTGCCGGCGGGCGCCGAGGCCATCGAGAAGCTGCGGGTGGCGCCGTCGGGCAACACCACGTTCATGTACTGGCCCGGCGCGTAATCGAGCGGCGTGTCCGGCGGCAGCGCCAGCGTCAGGTGGATGACGTCGTCGCACAGCGCGGCGATGCGGTGCACGGTGGCGTCCAGGCGCCGCGGCTCGGCGAATTGGCGCGGGTTGGCGACGCTGATGCACAGATCGCTGCGCGGCCGCGCCTGGCAGGCCAGCGCATAGCCCTGGGCCGCCTCTTCCGGCGTCAGCGCCATCGGGAATTCTTCGTAGTCGACCGACCCTTCGGCCAGCTTGATGCGGCAGGTGCCGCAGCCTCCGAAGGTGCATTCGTGCGGCAGCCGCACCGAGGCGCGCTCGGCCGCCTGCAACACGGATTCATCCGGCGCGACCATGAAGGCCTGCCCGGTCTCGAGGATCTGGACACGGTATGCCATGACGACAGCGCCTATTTCTTGATGTCCGCCTGCACCAGCACCTTCAGGCCGCGCGGCTCCAGCAGCTCGGCCAGCGCCCCCAACGCGGCCAGGCCGGCCTGGGTGTCCTGCTCGCCGTTGCCGCCGCTCAGGCCCACGCCGCCGACGACCTCGTCGTTGACCACGATGGGAAAGCCGCCCACGAACGCGGCGAACCTGCCTTCGAAGCTCCATTGGATGCCGAAGGCTTCGTTGCCGGGCAGCGCCGGCCCGTTGGGGGGGGTGGTGAACAGGTGCGTCGAGCGCTTGTGGCCGGCGGCGGTGAAGGCCTTGTTCCAGGCGATCTGCGGGCCGGTGATGCGGGCGCCGTCCATGCGCTCCAGCGCGATCGGATAGCCGCCGTCATCAACGATGCATACCGATTCCAGCACGCCGATCTGTTCCGAGCGAGCGATGGCGGCGCGCACCATGAGGCGCGCTTCTTCGAGTTCCAGGCGATAGATCTGCTTCATGTTGCTTGACTCCAGGTAGGGCCGTCAGCCTGCGCGGTAGACGGTCTTGATCTGCGTGTAGAACTCCAGCCCGACCCGGCCCGATTCACGGAAGGTCGAGGTGCTGGAACTTTTCAGGCCGCCGAACGGCGCGTTGATGAGATTGCCGGTGGTGGTGCGGTTGATCTTGACGGTGCCGGCCTGGATGTCGCGGGCGAAGCGATGGGCGTAGCGCGCGTCGCTGGTGGCGATGGCGGCGGACAGGCCGTATTCGGTGTCGTTGGCGCAGGCGATGGCCTCGTCGTAGCCGTCCACCGCGATCAGCGCCAGCACCGGTCCGAAAATCTCCTCGCGCGCGATCCGCATCTGCTGCGTCACGTCGGTGAACAGGGCCGGCGTCACGTAATAGCCGCGCTCGAAGCCGGGACCGTCCAGGCGCTCGCCGCCGATCAGATGGGTGGCTTCCTGCTTGCCCAGCGCGATGTAGCTCAGCACCGTGTCGAGTTGTTTACGGGTGGCCAGCGGACCCAGGTCGAAATTGCCCTCCAGGCCATTGCCGATGGTCAGCTTGGCCATGCGCGCCAGCAGCTTCTCGGTGAACGCCGCCAGCACCTTGCGGTCGACCAGCAGCCGGCTGGTGCCGGTGCAGGCCTGGCCGCTGAGCGAGAACCCGCCCTTGACCGCCAGGTCCACCGCGCGATCCAGGTCGGCGTCGGCCAGCACGATCAGCGGGTTCTTGCCGCCCAGCTCCATCTGCGTGCGCGTGGTCAGGCCGGCGCCGCGGTGGATCTGCTCGCCGGCGGCGGTCGAGCCGGTGAAGGAAATGGCGCGCACCGCCGGCGCGGTGGTGATGGCCTGGCCCACCTTCGAGGCCGGTCCCGTCACGAAATTCAGCACGCCCGGCGGCAGGCCCGCCTCGACCAGCGCCTGCGCCAGCCGGTAGCCGGACAGCGGCGCGTCCGACGACGGCTTGAACACCACGGTATTGCCGGTGATCAGCGCCGGCGCGATCTTGCGCGCCGGAATCGAGATCGGGAAGTTCCACGGCGAGATCACCGTCACCACCCCCAGCGGCTCGCGCTGGCTGTAGACCACCATGTCCGGATCGTCGTTGACGAAGGTCTCGCCGGTGAACGACTGCCCTTCCACCGCATAGAACCGCAGGGTCTGGGCCGAGCGCAGCACTTCGTCGCGGGCCAGCGCCAGGCCCTTGCCTTCCTCGCGGGTCAGTTCGCGCGCCACGCTGTCGGCGCGGTCCTCCAGCAGTTGGGCGGCGCGGAACAGGATGGCGGCGCGCTTGGAGATCGGCGTGTCGCGCCAGGCGGGAAAGGCGGTGGCGGCCGCCGCCACGGCGCGGGCGCCATCGGTGGCGTCCGATTGCTGGAACCGTCCCACCACGTCGGCGCTGTCGGCCGGGTTCAGGTTCGGCACTGTCGCGCCCGAGGCGCAGGCGACCCATTCGCCCCCGATGTGATTCAGAAATTCCTGCTGCGAAAGCTCGTCCACGGAAGTCCTTCCTTTGCCGGGCTGGCCAGGATGCCCGGAAATTGGCCGTCTGAGGTAATTTCTGAACATTGTATACTTTAATCTAAATGGTTCGATCCACGTAAACCCGAACCGGCGTCAATGCCAGATCAGCACGGCGCAGATCGTGGACACGAACAGCGCCAGCAACACGGGCAGCAGCAGCGCCCGCACCAGCGACAGCACGTGGACCCGCGCGAACCCCGCCACCGCGATCAGCGACGACCAGGCGATCAGGGTGCCGCCCCCGGTCCACACCGCGCCCATCTGGCCCACCGCCGCCAGCGTCGCCGGATCCACCCCCACCACCGGCCCCAGCGCGCCCGACAGCGTGCCGGTCAACGGCAGGCCGGCGAAACCCGAACCGTCGATGCCGGTGATCATCCCCACCAGCAGCACGCCGAACGCCACCAGGAAATGGTTCTCCGGGATCAGGTGCTGGCCCGCCGAGATCACTTCGAACAACAGCCCGGGAGCCTGGGCCTGCGGCATGCCCAGGATCTGCGCGGCCGTCTCGTTGGCGCCGACGAAGAAGAAGCCGGCGATCGGCAGCACCGAGCCCATCGCCTTGAAGGCGAACACGAAGCCGTCGGTGACGTGCTCGGGGCAGACGTCCAGCATCTTGCGCGGCCCCTCGGCCGCCAGCGTCACCAGCATCATCACCACGAACGCCACGCCGCCCACCAGCGCCGCCGCGTCGCCGCCGCGCAGCGCAGGCAGCGACGGGAACAGCCGCGGCAGCACCATCACCGCGATCACGCCCAGGAAGGCCAGCGGCGTCACCACCGCGAACACGCGCGACCAGCGCACCCGGCGCCGTTCCTCATCGTTCAGCCCCGGGCCGCGCGGCAGCGCCGGGTTCGCACCCATGGTGCCGCGCGCGAGTTCGGCCTTGTCGAACGATCCTGAGTGCTCGATCTCGGCCAGGCTGCCGTCCTGGGCGCGCGCCTGCCAGGCCGACAACAGGCCCGGGTCGGCCGGCACGATGTGCTTGCGCACCAGCAGGTAGGCGACGGTCAACGCCACCGCGCCGGTGATCAGCGACAGCACCAGCGCGCGGTCCGCCACCACCGCGGCGCTGACCGCGGCGCCCGCGGCCTTGGCGCTGATGCCGGGCGCCACGCCAATCACGTAGTCGGACGACAGCGCCATGCCCTGGCCGGCGATGGCGATCGCCATGGCCCCCGCCAGCGGCGGCAGCCCGGCCGCGATGGCCGCCGGCAGCAGGATCGCCGAGACCAGGGGCACCGCCGGCGTCGGCCAGAAGAACAGCGAGATCACATAGGTACAGAGGGCAATGATGAGGAACGACGAATGGCCGCCGCGCATCACCCGCCGGAACGGCTGCACCATGCGCACGTCCGCCTGCAGCGTCTTGAGCGCATTGAGCAGGGCGGTCATGAAGGTGATGACCAGGAAGATGTTGAAAAGCTCTTTGGCGGCCACGAAGCTGGCCGAGAAGATGCCGATCAGCGCGCTGATCGGGTTGCCGGTGATGGCCAGCACCACCAGAAAGGTGCCGATGACCGACGGCACCACCACATTGGCCCGCAGGATCATCGTCAGGATGATGGCGGCGACGCTGACCAGGTACATCCAGTGAGCGGCGTTGAGGACGACGTCCGATTGCATGCGCTATTCCCCTTGTGACGTGGCTGTTGAATCGCCACTTCGGTATACTATATTTCGTTATGCGTCATACCAACCGAAATATGCATCGCCTAGGGAAACCGATAATTCTGAAATTTCGATGAATATTCGAGGAAAATCAGTGCATTAAGTTGGCGCATAAGCCCAATCTTGGTGCATGGGCGGTTTTGATTCAGACTACGATATACAAAAAAGAGACTGCTACATGCCCATCGCCGTTCCCGATCTCTGGCATTTCGCCGCCATGGCCGCGGTCGTCTTCGGCGCCGCGCTGGCGCAGGGCGTGGGCGGCATCGGCTTTGCCATGTTCGCCGCGCCGGTGGCGGCGCTGTGCTTTCCGCAGTTGGCGCCCGGCCCGCTGCTGACGCTGGGCGGCTTCATCTCGCTGCTGACCGCGCTGCGCGAACGCGGCGCGATCGACTGGCCGGCGGTCGGCTATGCCCTGACCGGGCGCGCCGCCGGCACCCTGATCGCCATCTACGCCATGGCGCGCTTCGCGCCGCAGGCGCTGGGCCTGCTGTTCGCCGCCATGATCCTGGCCGCCGTCGGACTCAGCGCCGCCGGCCTGCGCTTTGCCGCCACCCCCGGCCGGGTCTCGGGCGCCGGCGTGGCCTCGGGCATCATGGGCACCATGACCTCGGTGGGCGCCCCGCCGATTGCCCTGGTGTTGCAGCACGCCGAGCCGCCGCGGCTGCGCGCCACGCTGGGCATGGTGCTGTTCCTGGGGTCGATCTTCTCGCTGGCGATGCTGGCGCTGGCCGACCGCTACACCGGTTACCACGCCGCGCTGGCGCTCAGCCTGGCGCCGTTCCTGCTGGCCGGCTTCGCGGTTTCCGGCCGGCTGCGCTCGCGGCTGCCGCCGCGCGCGGTGCGCGCCGTGCTGCTGGCCGCCTGCGCCATCGGCGCGCTCGGGGTGATCGCCAAGGCCCTGTGGCTCGGCTGACGCCGCTCGCCAACACCGTCGACCCGCCGCCCGGTAATACAATGAAGACTGTATCCATTCCGCCAGACCCGCTCGCCATGACCACTTCGCCCGTCAGCTCGCAAGCCGTAGACATGCAGCAATCTGCTCCGCTGAAGATCGGCGAGCAGCACCCGCAGTTGTTCGCGGTCATCCGCGACAAGCTGCGCGAGCGCATCCTCAGCGGCGAATTCACGCCGGGCGACCGCCTGGTCGAAGGACGCCTGTCGGAGGAAATGGGCGTGTCGCGCATCCCGGTGCGCGAAGCGCTGCGGGCGCTGGCCGCCGAAGGGCTGGTCACCATCGAGCCGCGCCGCGGCGCGTCGGTGTCGGTGCTGTCTGACGCGGTGGCCTACGACATGGTGGAAGTGCGCGCCACGCTGGAAGGCCTGAACGCCAAGCTGGCCGCGCAACGCCGCGACGACAAGACCGTCGAACGCCTGCAGGCGTTCCTGCGCGAAGGCACCGAGGCCGCGCGCAGCGAGCAGTTGGACAAGTTCCTGGCGCTGAATTCGCAGTTCCACGAAATGCTGGCCACCATCGGCGGCAACGTGGTGCTGACCGACCTGATGCGTTCGCTGCGCGACCGCACCGCGCTCTTGTTCGCCCCCAGCAACATGCACCGCGCCAAGCAGAACTGGGACGAGCACTCGCAGATCCTGAACGCCGTCATCGCCGGCAACGGCGACCTGGCAGCGCTGCTGGCCAGCCAGCACGTGCACAACGCCGCCAAGGCCTACACCGAGACGCGCCAGGCGCACTCATCGGCCGCCTGAGCGCGGGCGCGGCACCCCGGCGCGTTCGCCGCCGCCCGACCGTTGCGATGTGGCGGCCAGCGCGCGACCGTCATGGCGCGGCGGGCGCCGCTTGCGCCGCCGCGTCCGTCACCACGCCCTTGCCGTCGCGCACCACCCACGACACGGCCACATCGCCCAGCACAAAGGTCTGGCAAGCCATGCGATAGCCGGCCTCGAAGTCCTCGGGCCGCAGGTGCTTGCGTTCCTTGGGCTTGATGGCGTCGGTGTTCTCGATCCCCTGCTCGATGCGGCACTTGCAGGTGCCGCACAGGCCGCCGCCGCACTTGAAAGGAATGCCACCTTTTTCCTTCAGCGACACCCGCAGCAGATTGCTGTTCTCCGGGGCCTCGGCCACCTTGCCGCCATTCGATATAAACGTGATCTTGACCATGCTGCTCATTGCTCCGCGGCGACGCGGTCGGGATGCCGCGTCAGGGTGGTATCGATGCTGCCGAAGCGGGTCAGGTGGATAAGCTCCTGGCGCGCGGCGTCCAGCGACGCGAAGGCCTCCAGGAACTTGGACGGCACCCGGTTCACCACATAGGGCGGCGTTTCCTCGGTGACCACCAGCCGGCTCGGTCCGCGCAGCCGCGCGATGCTGAAGACGGCGCGCAGGCGGCCATCGCAGGCGTAGTCGTAGGTCTCGACGATCTCGGCCAGCGCGTCCGCCTCGGTGCGGTACACGCCCGGCTTGGACGTCAGAATCACGAACACGGCGTCATTCGCGTCGCGGGTCATGCGGGGTTCCTTTGCGGATTGTGTTCGGGGAGGGCCTGGCGGCTGCCGCCGTGGGCGACGGCTAGCGTTGCTCGGCGGCGGCAACGACCTCGCGCGGCGGCGCCGTCTCGACGTCCTGCGCCAGTTCGATATCGTGGTCGAGCCATAGCTGGCAGGCCAGCCGGTAACCCGCGTCGATGCGCTCGCCCAACTGCTTCTTTTCCTTCCAGTTCACCGGCGGCAGGTGTTCCCCCCCCGACAGCACGCGGCAGGCGCATTTGGCGCATTTGCCCATGCCGCATTCGTAACGCAGGTGCGGAAAGGGAAACTGCCGGATGCCGGCGCGCACCACCAGGTTGGCGTTGTCCGGCACCACCCCGGTATGGGTCTGGCCGTCTTTGTGGAATACGACGGTAGGCATGGATCAGGTATCCGGTAGCGCCCGCCGCCGCCCGCGCGGGCGGACGGCGGCGGGCTGGGGACTCAGGCGGCCAGGCCGAGCTCGGGCAGCGCGATTTCCTGCTGCACGTAGTCGGTATAGAGCGCGGTGGTGTAAAGCAGCCGCATCTGCGCGCCGATCTCGCAGATCTTCAGGCAGCGCTGCTGCAGCTCCACCGTGTTGGCGTGCTCCAGCACGATCTGGTAGCCGCGCTCGCCATGGATCTCGTCGGACACGATGTGCAGATCGAAGAACTCGACTTCCTCGTCGGTGAAGCCATATTTCTCACGCAGGGTCGGCGTCTGCTTGCGGTAGATCGACGGCACCTGCGATTCCAGGCCCACCACCAGGCCGGCCACGGCCACGATCGGGTCTTCGCGCATCGCCACGGCGTAGCACCAGCTTTGCAGCGCTCGCGTGGTGGGCGACATGTTGTCCGGATTGGTGACCCGTTCGCGGGTGGTGCCGCAGGCCTCGGCGAAGCGGATCAGCAGGTCGGTATGGCGGTCGCCGCCGATTTCCTCTTCATACATGTTGGCCAGCAGAAAATCCTTGGCCTCGGTGTAGGTGTCAGGCGTGCGGGCGTACAGGTAGCCCAGGTAGTCGGCGAACGGGCCGACGTAGTGGTAGTGGTTCTCGGCCCAGCGCGACAGGTGTTCGCGGCTGAGCTTGCCTTCGGCCCAGGCGATCGAGAACGGCGAGGCATTGGCGCTCTTGCCCTTGATTGCGTTTTCCAACGCGGTACGGAATTCATCTCGGTTCATCAGTTCAGCCATGACACGCTCCAGGTCTGGTGAGGGAGGGGCGGCCGAAGTCTTCGACCGATTATGAACATTGTATACCGTCTACCGTTTTGATCGACTAGGGTATTCCCGTTGCGGGTCGCCCATAAAAGGGACGGCCTCCTCTGGTATCAAGGACTTGGCGCCGGTTGCCACGGTTGGCGGCGAGGGCGACCGACTGGTACAATGAATACACTTTCAATGCAATACGGAAATACCATGACCACCCGCCATCCCCTGGGAGACGCCCCCATCGGCCAGCAGTTGCTGGCGCACTACGCCGGCCGCGATGCCGTGCGCCATGCCACGCCCCTGTTCCCCTCGTCGTGGTCGGAATGCCTGGCGCCGTTCCGCAACGCCCGGCTGCGGCCGCAAGCCGCGCCGTCGGCCCAGGCCGACAAGCGCACCCCGGCCATCCAGCCGGGCTGACGCCGGCCGCCTGCGTTCCCGTCACGACGGGCGCGATCCATCCGGGGCGCCTCGCGCGCCCCGTCGCCTGAAAATTGATTGCTCGAGGCCCGACGGCCTAGGTCCCGGCGACCCGGGAGCCGACCGATTGGCGACCCGACTGCCACCGCCGCCGCGCCCCGGCCAGCAGTAGCACCAGGAAGAACCCCAGCGTGTAGGCCAGCACATCCCACCAGTCCGGCACGCTGCCCAGCAGGATGCGCAGCACCGGCTGTTCCAGGCGCCAGCCGAACAGCCGCGCCAGGTACTGTCCGAACTCCACCGCGTAGCCGGTCAACAGCGCGGCGATGGCCAGCGGCAGCACGCCGGCACGGATGAAGCTGCGATACACCAGATAGGCCCACCCCACCGCCACCACATCGCCCACGAACCCGCGCAACAGTGGGTAGGGCTTGCCCAGGGTGGCGATCAGCGCCTCCACCACGGTCACGGCAAGCAGGGCGGCGAACGCCGATCGGTCGAAGGTCAGTCGCATCGGGAGGTCAGGCGCGCGGGGCGCGGAAAACGCGGTTATTGGAACGGCCGACGCAACTGTTAACGCATTTGTCAGGCCGGCGGGCGTAGCCTGATTCGACCACGCCGCAGGCGAGGGTACTAGAAAAACACGAGGAGACATGCATGAGCGCATTCGATACGGATGGGCGCAGGCGCTTCCTGCGCCAAGCCTGTACCCTGGGCGCGACCGGCACACTCGCCGGCCACGCCCTCGCCAGCCTGGCGGCCCCCGCCACCGTCACCCTGCCATTCGCCAATGGCGAACGCGACCTGATCGCCTACCCCCAAAAACGCCCCCTGATCCGCCAGACATCGCGGCCGCCGCAGTTGGAAACGCCGTTCGCGGTCTTCAACGACAGCGTGATCACGCCCAATGACGCCTTCTTCGTGCGCTATCACCTGGGCAACATCCCCACCGCCATCGATGCCGCCGCCTACCGGCTGCGCATCGGCGGGCGGGTAAACACGCCGCTGGAACTGTCGCTGGCGGACCTGAAGCAGCAATTCGGCCAGCCGGTCGAGCTGGTGGCCGTAACCCAGTGTTCCGGCAACAGCCGCGGCTTCTTCGAGCCGCGCGTGGGCGGCGGCCAGCTCGGCAATGGCGCCATGGGCAACGCCCGCTGGCTCGGCATCCCGCTCAAGCGCGTGCTGGAGAAGGCCGGCATCCAGGCCGGCGCGCGCCAGGTCACGTTCCAGGGGCTCGACCGCCCGGTGCTGCAAGGCACGCCCGCCTTCGTCAAGGCGCTGGACGCGACCCATGCGCTGGACGGCGAGGTGATGCTGGCCTACGCCATGAACGGCGCCGACCTGCCGATGCTCAATGGCTATCCCGTGCGGCTGGTGGTGCCCGGCTATTACGGCACGTACTGGGTCAAGCACCTGGCGGACATCCAGGTGCTTGACCAGGAGTTCGACGGCTTCTGGATGCAGAAGGCCTATCGCATCCCCGACAACGACTGCGCATGTACGCCCGCGGGCAAGGCGCCGGAGAAGACCCGCCCCATCGGCCGCTACAACGTGCGCAGCTTCATCACCAGCCTGGCCGATGGCGCCCGCGTGGCCAAGGGCGCACGGATGCAGGTGCGCGGCATCGCCTTCGACGGCGGCCGCGGCATCCGCGAGGTGCAGTTCTCGGCCGACGACGGCAAGACCTGGCACGCCGCCACGCTGGGCCCGGATCTGGGACGCTACTCCTTCCGCGAATGGCATGCCGACTTCACGCCGGCCCGGGCCGGCCGCTACGCGCTCAAGGCGCGCGCCACCAACCAGGCCGGCGACACCCAACCGCTGGAACCGCTGTGGAATCCGGCCGGCTACATGCGCAACGTGGTCGAAACCGTGCGCATCGACGCCGCCTGAGCCAGGAGCCCGCCATGATCCCCTTCGCCCGCCTTGCCCTGGCGCTGGCCGCCGCCGGCGCCGTCGCGCCCGCGTACGCCCTGGACATCCAGTTGCCCCAGGAAACCGCCACGCTGCATCCCGGCGCCGGCCCCGGCGCCCAGGCCGCCACCCTGTGCCTGATGTGCCATTCGGTCGATTACCTGTCATCTCAGCCGCCCATGCCCCTGGGCTTCTGGGATGCCGAGGTCAGAAAGATGGTCGGCACCTACGGGGCGCCGATTCCGGCCGAACAGGTCCCCCTGATCGTCGAGTACCTGAACCAGGCCTACCCCGGCCCGGCCCCCGCCAAACCCTGATCGCGTCCGCCGCGCCGCGCTCGACGGGCGCGCGGCGTCTTGCCTTAACCCGGACCCTCAATAGGCGTACCATTGGACAGCCCCCGCCCGCCGTCGCCGGGCGATCACCGAGGCTTCCATGCTCCAGCCCGTTTCGGCCAACAACGATCTGCCTCCTTCCTCGCCGGGCGCGGCCGCCGCCGCCCCCAAACCCGTCCTGCGGGTCAGCACGCTATCCCCCTTCGCCTTCCCGGCGTTCCGCATCATCTGGATCGCCAACCTGTTCGCCAACCTGGGCACCTGGGCGCAATCGGTCGCCGCGGCCTGGGTCATCACCACAGAGCAGAGCAGCCCGCTGATGGTCGCCATGATCCAGGTGGCCGCCGCCTTCCCGCTGGTGGCGCTGTCGATCCTGACCGGCGTGCTGGCCGACAACTACGACCGCCGCAAGGTCATGCTGGTCGGCATGCTCCTCGAGCTGGCCGGCGGTATCTTCATCACCGTGCTGGCGTTCATCGGCCTGCTGCACCCCATCACCCTGATCGTGTCGGTCTTCTGCATCGCCATCGGCAGCGCCATCGTCACCCCCGCCTGGCAGGCGGCGGTGGGCGAGCAGGTGCCGCGCGAGCACATCGGCAGCGCGGTGCTGCTCAACAGCGTCAACTACAACGTGGCGCGCGCGGTGGGGCCGGCCATCGGCGGCCTGCTGCTGGGCGCCGCCGGCGCGCCTGTCGTGTTCCTGCTGAACTGCGTCTGCTACGGCAGCCTGATCTGGGCCATCTGGCGCTGGCGCCGCGATGTGCCGCCACGGCGGCTGCCGCCCGAACGGCTGCTCGAAGGCGTGGTCGCCGCCCTGCGCTACACCCAGCATTCCACCGTGACGCGCGTGGTGATGCTGCGCGCCTTCGCCTTCGGTCTGTCGGCCAGCGCGCTGTGGGCGCTGCTGCCGCTGCTGGCGTACGCCCACGAAACCGGCAACGCGTTGCTGTACGGCTACATGCTGGGCGCGCTCGGCGTCGGCGCCATCCTCGGCAGCGCCGTGGTGCGTCGCCTGCAGGCGGCCTGGGGCGCCAGCGGGCTGGTGACGGTCGCCGCGGGACTGCTGGCCGCCTGCCTGCTGATGCTGGGCCTGACCAGCACGCTGTGGCTGGCGTTTCCGGCGCTGCTGGTGTCCGGCGCCTGCTGGATCGGCGTGCTGGCCACCTACAACACCACCGTGCAGATGCTGGTGCCCGACTGGGTCAAGGCGCGCTCGCTGGCGCTCTACCAGACGGCGATCTTCGGCGGGCTCGCGGCGGGCTCGTTCATGTGGGGCCACTTCGCCGGCACCATGGGCGTGTCCGGCGCGCTGTCGGCGGCGGGCGTGATGCTGGCCATCACCGTCGCGCTGCTGTACCGCTCGCGGCTGCCGGAGCAGGTCAACACGCAATCGCTGGCGCGCGCCGACGCCACCGAACCGGCGCTCTCGGCCGCCGGCTTCGACACCCGGCACGGCGCCGTGCTGGTGGCGGTGCAATACCTGATCCCCAGGGAAAAGCTGTCGGCCCTGATCGACGCGGCGCGGCCGTTGCGCCTGTTGCGGCTGCGCAATGGCGCGCAGCAATGGCAGTTGTTCCGCGACCTGGAGCGCGACGGCGTCTGGCGGGAAGTGTTCCTGGTGGAAAGCTGGATGCAATACCTGCGCATGATCGACCGCATGACGCTGGCAGACAAAATGGTGCTGGACGGCCTGCTGGCGCTGCATGAGGGCGACACGCCGCCAGTGGTGTCGCGCAACGTCAGCTATCTGGCAATGAACGAGGCGCAGGGCTTCTCGCTGCGCCGGGAACCCGAATCCCTCTGACCCGCGAGGTCCGACCATGGCGATCTCCCTCTGGCGTAAATGGCGCGCAGCGCGCCATGGCGGCCCGCAACTGGACACCCTGCTGGCCAGCGCCGACCCGGACGCGCCCCTGGCGCAGCGCAACCTCTGGATGGTCGACCTGTGCCGCTGGATCGACCGCCCCGCGCGCGACCCGGCCGAGGACGGACGCCATCCGCAACACGCCCGCCTGCGCTACGTGCTGCAGGTGCTCGAGAATAATCCGGCGCTGGCCGCGCCGGTGGCCGCCACGCTGCGCTCGCTCATCACCGACAACGACCCCACTTCGCTGCTGTGCGATACCGGCGTGGCCTCGCACCCCGGTTTCTGGGGCGAGTTCTGGGAACGGGCGCAAGCGCGGCTGCTGCCGCCCCCGCCCAATCGCAGCGACATGTTCGGCCTGTTCTCGCTGATCTTCCGCAAGGCCCACGACGCCGCCTGGATCGAAGCCCTGGACGAGCAGACCCGCGCCCGCTTGCGCCGGCTGCTGCGGCAGGGCGACGGCCTTGCCCACGCCGACCCGATGGCGCCCGAGCCACCGCCGCAGCACCTGGTCGAGGCCCTGACCAGCAGCATCCAGGTCCTGGCCAGCCAGGTGCGCGCCACCGGCCTGAGCCAGGACATCCGCAGCCGCCTGCCGGGCCGGGTGCGCGAGAGTCCATTCTTCGCGTTGGCCGGCGCCGCGGCGGAACTCTGCGACAGCGGCCCGGATACGCCGCGCGACGTCTTCGGCAGGCGGCTGAACGTGTTCCGGGCGTTGCTGGACAGTTGCCGCGACGCCACCCGCGGCGTCTACGCCGAGCTGGAACAGAACGGCGTATCGGTCGAAGTGGTGTTCCAGATCGAGCGCATGAAGCTGCGGCTGGCCCGCATCGAACTGCTTCTGGGCGTGTGGGTCGATCCCACCCAGCGCAACAAGTATGCCCACCTGATCGCCGAACTGGTCCGTTCGACCCAGGCGCGCAGCAGCATCCGTCACCTGGCGGCGTCGTCGTTCGCGCAACTGGCGCGGCGCGTCATGGACCGCACCGCCGAGACCGGCGAGCACTACATCGCCCGCGACGCCGCCGAATACCTGTCGATGCTGAAGGCATCGGCGGGCGGCGGCCTGGTGATGGTGCTGACCGTCTACCTGAAGTTCTTCATCGTCTCGCTGCACCTGGACAAGTTCATCGAGGGCCTGCTGGCCTCGCTCAACTATGCCGGCGGCTTCCTGGCGATCCATTTCGCGCATTTCACGCTGGCCACCAAGCAGCCGGCCATGACCGGCCCGGCGCTGGCGCACCGGCTCGACGGGGCCAACACCCCCGAAGGTCGCGAGGCCTTCCTGGACGACACCCTGTCGATGATCCGCTCGAACGCGGCGGCCATCCTGGGCAACCTGGCCGTGGTGTTCCCGCTGGCGTGGGCCGTGCAGTGGGTGGCGCAGCATTGGCTGCAACGGCCCCTGATCGATGCCGAGAAGGCTCAGGCCACGCTGGACTCGTTTTCCCTGTGGGGACCGACGCCGATCTACGCCGCCGCCACCGCCGTGCTGCTGTGGCTGTCCAGCCTGATCGCGGGCTGGGCCGACAACTGGTTCGCCCTGCATCGCGTGCACGACGTCATGGCCTACGACCGCCGCATCCGCCATCTGTTCGGCGCGCGCGGCGCGGCGCGCTGGGCCGGCTTCTGGCAGCGCAACATCTCGGGCATCGCCGGCAACGTGTCGCTCGGGCTGATGCTGGGCCTGGGACCGGCCATCGTCAGCTTCTTCGGTCCCCACGTCGAAGTCCGCCACGTCACGCTCAGCGCCGGCCAGATCGGTTCAGCCATCGGCGCGCTGGGATGGGAAGTCGTGCACACGCATGCGTTCTGGATGGCGGTGGCCGGCACCGCCGTGACCGGGCTGTTGAATGTCGGGGTGAGTTTCGCGCTGGCCTTCAATGTCGCGCTGCGCTCGCGCAACCTGCGCCGCGGCGATCGGCAGGCGCTGGCGCTGGGAGTGCGCCAACGCATCTGGCAACGGCCGGCCACGCTGTTCTGGCCGGTCAAGCCGCGCGTCGCGCCGCCCGCGGCCTGATGCCGGGCGCGGCGCCACTCAGAAAGTGATGGTGACCAGCACGGTGTCCTTGTAATTGCCGGGGCGCGGCGTCGTCTGCGCGGGCACCCGCCCATACACGGTGAACACCTGATTGGCGCCGGTGCCTGTGCGGTTGAGCGTGGTGCCTCCGGTCACGCCGTCGCCCCAGACCGTCGCGTAGTTCGCATCCTGGTAAAGCTGATAGCCGACCGTATCGGCCTGTGTCTCATGCTTCATCTTGCGCGCCGACACATTGTTGGCCACCGAGCCGCCATTGAGCGCGACCGCAAACGCATTGCTGTTGGTGCATCGCACCGTGACCTGCGCATTCCCGGTGACGGCCTGATTGAGCAGACCCTGCGGCGGGAACGCCAGATCGGTGGTGTTGATCGTGCAGTTCTTCTGCACCGTGGCCTGCACGGTCAGCGGGATGGACAGCCGCTGCGTCGGCGCGGCAAGCGGGCAATTCACCAGCAGGGAGGCCAGCAACCCGATGGCGATATCCACATAGCCGGTGGTGGTGTAGCTCTCGCTGTAGAGCGTATTGGCGTTGCCGACGGTCGAGACCGTGTTCTGGCCGCCGGGCAGCTTGGCATAATAGGAAAACGTCGCCGACGCGTTGCCCCCCAGCGCGGGCCCGCTCAGCAGCACCGAGGTCGGCGCCGTCGTGCCCGCAGTGCTCCACACCTGAGTGTGGCCGCTGTCCGTGTATAGGTTGTAATTCATGCGCAAGGCGCCCGCGCCCAGGGCCCTTGCCGCGGTGCTGGGGCTGGTGTTGCCCACGCCCATGTAGAAGCACAGCCGCGCGCCCAGCGCCAGCGCAGTGAAATTGCAATTGACGACGACGCTGTTGGCATCCGCGAAGGTATCGGTGGCCAACAGCGGATTGACCGAGCCGAAGTTGATCGTTGACGTCGTGCCCGCCCCCAACGAGCATGAACTGGCCTGCGCATCGACGGTCGCGCCCAGCCCGAGCAAGGCACCCAGAACGAACAAGGCGGATTTCATTGGCCGGGCTCCTTCAGCGGCTGGCATACGAACGGCCCCAGCGTGGGCAGCGGGCGCGCCGGATCGTGACGGTATGGAAATTCCGCCACGCACGACACGCCGCTGCCTTTCACGCGCAAATGATTCTCGACCTGCAGGTCTTCGACAAAAGCGATGCCGTCGTAGCCCACCACCGACTGCTTGCCGCTTTCGACGTGCGCGACCCGCGCCCCCACCGGCAACACCGAGCCGTCCGGCAGGTGCAGGATGACCGACGCCGCGGCATAGCGTTGCAACTGGAACTTGACCAGCACGCCGGACCCCGCCTGCGGCACCGCCACCGCCTTGGTCGACTCCAGTTTCATGTCGACCGGCAGTTCGTCCGGATCGATGGACAGGCGGTTGATCTGATAGGAATTCAGGTCCGGCACCAGCAGGTGGCCCGCGCTGTTGGTGCGGCCCAGCTTGCGGTTCTCGTGCAGCACCGCCACGTCCGGCGTGCCGTCGGTGCTGACCAGCGCGAAGCCGTCGTTGATCCGGCGCGACGGCGTCAGCGAACCATCCATCAGCACCACCGCGCCGACGGCCTGCAGCGCCGCCTGACTCTTGCCGCCGTAGTCCTGCCCCAGCGCGGTCAACTGGCCATAGCGGCCCAGGAACTGCAGCTTGCCCTGGTTGTACTGCCTGCCGCCGCTGCGGCCATTCTCCACGCCCCAGCCCCAGCCGCCGTCGTAATCCACATTGCGCTGCGCGCCGGCGCTATAGGTATCCTGCTCACCCTGACGGCCGACCGAGGCGTTGAACTGCGTGTTGTCGCCCAGCAGGATGGAAAAGCCGAGATAGACGCCGTGTGAATTGGTCTGCGCGAAATCGTTGTACGCGCTGAGGTTCATGGATACGCGGCTGTGCAGATTGGCGGTGTACGAGGCCGACCCGATCTTGGCGGCCGGCACCTGCGGCATGCGAAAGCCGATGTAGCTCAGCGACACGCTCTGCGACTGGGTCAGCGGCAGCGAGAACGTGACGCGGTCGGTCTGCCGCGGCACCGGCGCGTCCTCGCGCGAGCCCAGGTCGCCGTAATTTCCCAGGGCGCGCACCGTTTGCAATTCGACGCTGAAGGCCGGGTCGACGTATTGGTAGCCGAGGCTGACCTGGCCGCCGTCGTAGTGGCCCGCGCTGCCGGACAGCGCGCCATTGACCACGCCCGCCTGTCCCAGCCTGACGAGCGCGCCCGCGCCGACGTTGTAGACGCCGGCGCTCATTTCACTATGGCCCTCCAGGGTCAGCGCATCGTCCAGGCCATAACGCCCCGACGCCGTGACGGCGGGCCGCTTGTCGTAGTCGAACGAGCGCACGCTGAACTGGCGCCGCGCGAAGCCGGCCTCGACGGAATAGCTGGACAGGCCGGCCGCCAGCATGCGCGTATCGATGTAGAGCGGCACCGAGGTGCTGACGCTGCGTCCCAGCGCGTCGCGCGTGACCAGCGTGGCCTGGCCCGATCCCGTGACGCCGGGAATCTGGTTGACCACGAAAGGTCCGGCCGGGACGTTGCCCGAATACTGCTGCACGCCATTGACGTACAGGGACACGGAGGAGGGCACCACCGATGAAGCGCTCAGGGACGACACCGGGAATGTCACCAGATCCGGACGCAAGGCGAAATTGCGCCCCCACTGGATTCCGGCCACCCGCACCGAGCGCGACCAGTTCAACGACGAGGTGATGGTGTCGCCGACCCGCAGGGTGCGCAACGTGTCCTGGTCGGAATGGGTCCAGTAGGTGTCATAGCGGATGTAGCGGTCGGCCCGACCGCCGAGGTAGGCCGTGCCGGTGTTGTTGAACGTGCCGCGCGGATCGAAGTAGCGCTGCTCGGTGTACATCGACACCTTGTTGTAGGCATCGGTCTGCGCATAGGCCTCGTAGTTCAGGACCAGCCCGCGGCCCGAGGTGGCGCGCGGCGTCTGCGGCAAGCCGCGGGTATCCACCTGGAATGGGAGGCGCAACGCGTCGGGCACCACCAGATTCACCGTCTGCATGGCGGCGTTGTAGGTGTAGCGCAGGCCGGCAATGTCATCGAGCGGGATCTCGCTGTCGCGGGGCGCGCCGAGCTTGCTCACGTCCACCCCGACGGACCCCAGCGCGCCCGGGCTGGCGGACAGCCGGCCCTGCGCATCCCGGAAACGCAATAGCTGCGCGGTATTCACGCCGTTGATACTTACCTCCAAATACACATCGCGCTCGGCGATATTGCCGAACGACACCAGTTGGATGGGCAAATCCGCCGCCGCCGACGTCGCGCCGGACAGTGCGAGCGCGAGGCGGCAGGCGCAGCGCCCGCAAGCACGGATCGCGCGTACTGCCATGGGCTGCCTTCTCTTACCCCAACGGCCGCCAAAAGGGCGGCGCGGGACGCAATCAGTCAGTCGACTCGCGGCGTGACGGTGACGGTGCTGCCGTTCACCATGGCCCGGATCCTGATCTGGCCGGCCGCGTCCTGTTTGGCGGGAAAGCGCCAAAGCCGCTCGCGGCGGGCCAGCGCATATCCCAGCAGGCCGTCCACTTTCGCCAGCGGCGCGTCGGCGCCGGACAGCAGTTGCAGCGACGCCACCTGCGCATAACGGGTGCCGGAGTTGTCGAGCCGCAGCACCCATTCCTTGCCCTGGCGCGACAGGTGCCAGGCCAGCTCGGGCACCGGCTCGGGCGTGGCGCCGGCCACGAAGACCGGCACGGAGTAGCGCATGCGCAGCACCACGCCATTGACCATTGGCGTGGACGGATCGGGAATCTCGTCGATCACCAGCCGGTAACTCTGCTCCAGCGCCGCCAGTTCCTTGCCAGCACGCACCAGACGCACCAGTTGTTCACCTTTGGGCGGCACCTGGATGATCGGCGGGCTGGCCAGGATCTCCTGCGTCGGCGTCAGCACGTCTTCACCCTGCGCCTGGTCCCAGGCGTAGACGCGCACCTGGCCGTAGACGGGCGTCACGCCCGGATTGCGCAGCATGATGCCGGTGGCGCTCTGCTGCGGCTGCAAGTCCACCAGCACGGGGGATATCTGCAGCGTCGCCGCCCGCGCCGGCACGGCCAGGACGCTCCAGGCGAAAACCGCGCCGACCAGTATGCGGAAGATACGACCCACGAATGGGCGGCCCGCGAATGGGCGGCCCACTAGAAATACACCGTCGCGGTCACGGTCGAGGAATAGGTATCGGGCGCCGGCGTACTCTGCACGGGCACCGTGCCGTTCACGGTGAGCGCCTGCGATGAGCCATTGCCGACGCCGCCGACGCGATCGCTGGAGCCGGTATCGCCCCAGACCACCGTCTGGTTGGGCGCGGGCTGGTACAACTGATATCGCACCGTGCTGGCGGTATTGCCCGTCGCGGTCCCGTTCATATAACGGGTGGCGAAGGTGGATCCCGAACCGGTCCCGGCACTCAGGCCGACGGTATAGGGCGTGGTATTGGTGCAGGTCACGTTGACCGTGGTATTGCCCGTGACCGCGGTGGTGAGCAGGCCGTGACTGCCGAAGCTCAGGTTATTCGCGGCGATGGTGCAATTGGCGGTAATGGTCAGCGTCACCGTCATGTTGGCCGTGGTCTGAGCCAGCGCCGCCTGGGGCAGGGCGCCGGCCGCCGCAAGCGTCAAAGTCAGAGTCGTCGCGCACAAGGACAAGCGTTTCATGAATCACTCCCACGAAATACTGCTGCACTGTCAGACCTGCATAACAACCATGGTACGGCGAATAAAGTGGCCGGGCACAATTTGGTTAAATTCAAACTCGCATCGCTTACCACTTCTCACCAGACGGATTAAGAATCCCGGACAACGAATTGAATTATCTCTATGAAAACACGATTAATCCGGGATGGGATATTTTGTTGTAATTCAGCACACAGGACAATTTCAATTAGTAACCGGCGTTCCCAGAAACGAGAGAAATCCCGGCCGCGGGATTATTCGTTGATGATTATTCCGACGCCGCCGCGTGACCGCCCGGTCGCATTAATGCCGAGCGGCCGATAATCACCGCGCGTCCGCCATTGCGCGTGCCGTCCCGGCGCGCTGGCCGCCCGGGCGCCCACGGCACGGCCACGTCCGCCCGGCTGACGAAGCGTTGAATCGACATGTCGCACTAGAATCAACGCTCACCCACAGCCGTCGGCCCCGGCGTTTCGCCGCGCGTCTCCTCATGTTCTCCTTCTCAAGCAACACCATCCATCCGGCGGGCCGCGGCCTGCCCGCGTCCGAACGCCTGGGCGCGCTGCTGGCCGTCATGCTGGCGGTCTGCATGGCCAGCCTCGACACCGCCATCGCCAACACCGCGCTGCCCACCATCGCTCGCGACCTGCAGGCCAGCGACGCGGGTTCCATCTGGGTCATCAGCGGCTACCAACTGGCGATGGTCGCGGGCCTCTTGCCGGCGGCGGCGCTGGGCGAGATCCTGGGACACCGGCGCGTCTACATGGTCGGCATCGTGGTGTTCACCCTGGCCTCGCTGGCCTGTGGGCTGGCGCCCTCCCTGCCGGTGCTGGTGGCGGCCCGCATCCTGCAGGGCCTGGGCGCGGCCGGCGTCATGAGCGTGAACGCGGCCTTGCTGCGCTTCATCTATCCAGCCCCGGTGCTCGGCCGCGGCATGGGCCTGAACGCGATGGTGGTGGGCCTGTCGTTCGCCGCAGGGCCGACCGCGGCCTCCACCATCCTGCTGCTGGGGTCATGGCACTGGCTGTTCCTGATCAACGTGCCGATCGGCCTGCTGGCGGTGGCGCTGGGCCTGCGCGGCCTGCCCCTGACCACGCGCGCGCCGCACGGCTTCGACGGCCTGGCCGCGGCGCTGTGCGCCATGACGCTGGGGCTGTTCGTGCTCGGCTCGAACGAACTGGCGCATAGCGCGCCGTGGCCGCGCGTCACCCTGGAATGGGGCCTGGCGGCGGCCAGCCTGTGGCTGCTGATGCGGCGCCAGGCCGGCCACCCGGCGCCGATCCTGGCGGTGGACCTGTTGCGCCGACCGCTGTTCGCACTGTCCGCCGCCACCGCGGTGTGCGCGTTCGCGGCGCAGGCGCTGGCGTTCGTGTCGCTGCCGTTCCTGTTCCAGACGGTGCTCGGCTACACCCAGGTGCATACCGGCTTTCTCATCACGCCGTGGCCGGTGGTGGTGGCGATCATGGCGCCCATCGCCGGGCGCATGTCCGACCGCTATCCGGCCGGCATGCTGGGCGGCGTGGGGCTGGCGCTCCTGGCCCTGGGCATGGCGTCGCTGGCGCTGCTGCCGGCCGCGCCCTCGGCCTGGGACATCTCTTGGCGCATGGCACTGTGCGGCGCCGGCTTCGGTTTCTTCCAGTCGCCCAACCTGCGCGCCATCATGACCTCCGCGCCGCCCTCGCGCGCGGGCGGGGCCAGCGGCATGATCGGCACGGTGAGGCTGCTGGGCCAGGCCACCGGCGCGGCGCTGGTGGCCGCCTGCTTCAACGTGTCAACCACCCACGGCGCCGTGATCGCGCTGTGGCTGGGCGGCCTGTGCGCCGCGCTGGCCAGCCTGGCAAGCTTCGCGCGGCTGCGCTTTGGCGCGATCGAGCCGGCCGAAACGCCCGCCACGCGATGAAAAGACGCTTTTATTGCGGTTAATGTCGTTATATATCGCTGACAGGCCGACACATACGTAAGATGTGCAACACGCGCTAAATATCAAGGGGGCCGGGCCGTTGTCCGGGGTGAGGCAGTCTCCTACCCCCAAGAAAGACGCGTATGACACAGTTCCTGAAAGACATCACCATCCGCCGCATGATCCTGAGCACGTTGCTCCTGATCAGTGTCCTGTTCGCCGGCCAGGCAGCCATCAGCGTGAACGGGTTGCGCCACGCCAGCGACGCCCTCGAAGCCAGCAACGACCTGCTGAACGAAGTTTCCTCGCTTTCCCTCATCAACGACCAGATCATGCGCGCCCGCCTGCGGCTGGCGCGGCAGCTTGAATACGCCCGCGACGGCCTGGCCGCGCCCGCCGCCGAAGAAGGCCGCGCGATCGACGCGGCGCTGGAGGAAGCCCGCAAGAACCAGCAGGCATTCCTGGAGTCGGCCAAGAACGATACGCCCGCGTCGATCCTCGACCCATTGCGCAACGACTTCGATGCGCTGGTCAATGGCGGCATCGCGGTGCAGCGCAACTTCCTGGCGCAGGACGACATCGAGAAGGCGCGCGCCCACGCCGCCGGACCGGTCGTCACCGCCAGCCGCGCCTTCGGCAAAAGCATCGAAAACTACCAGGCCTACGCCAGGCAGCGCCAGGAGGCCCTGATCGAACGGTCCATGACCGAGCGCCGCGAAGCGTTCGCGGGCATCGGCATCGTGCTGGGCGTCAGCCTGCTGCTGCTGGTGCTGGGCGACCGCTATGTCGTGCACTTCATGCAGCGGCCATTGAACGTGGTCAAGCGCCACTTCCAGCATATCGCCGCGGGCGACCTGACCGCGCCCATTGCCCCGTTTGGCAACAACTGCGTCGGCCAGTTGATCCCTTACCTGCAGGAAATGCAGGCCAGCCTGGTGCGGACGGTGCATTCGGTGCGCGACGGCGTGGCTGAAATCAACACCGGCTCCAGCGAGATCGCCGCCGGCAACCAGGACCTGTCCAGCCGCACCGAGCAACAGGCCGCCGCGCTCGAGGAAACCGCGGCCAGCATGGAACAGTTGCTGTCGACCGTCACCAGCAACGCCGACAACGCGCGCCAGGCCAACGCCATGGCCGCCGAGGCGTCGGAAGTGGCCCGCCGTGGCGGCGCCGCGGTGCAGAGCGCAGTCGCCACGATGCGAGAAATCGCGCAGGACTCGGGGCGCATCGAAGACATCGTCGGCGTGATCGACGGCATCGCCTTCCAGACCAACATCCTGGCGCTGAACGCGGCGGTCGAAGCCGCGCGCGCCGGCGAGCAGGGCAAGGGCTTCGCCGTGGTGGCGGGCGAAGTGCGCTCATTGGCGCAACGCAGCGCCAGCGCCGCCAAGGAAATCAAGCAGTTGCTGGGCGCCTCGGGCGCGACGGTGCAGGCCGGCGCGGCCCAGGTCGAGACCGCCGGCCGCACCATGGAGGAAATCCAGGCGGCGATCGAGCGGCTGACCACGCTGGTCGGCGACATCGCCAGCGCCTCGCACGAACAGGTCACCGGCATCGATCAGGTCAACACCGCGGTGACCCAGATGGACCAGGTGACGCAGCAGAACGCCGCGCTGGTCGAACAGGCCGCCGCCGCCGCGGCCTCGCTGGAATCGCAGGCGCAGCGCCTGCAGCATTCGGTCAGCACCTTCCGGCTGCCGGCTGGCCAGCAGGAATACGCGCCGCCGGCCCTGCCGGCGCGTGAGCGCCTGGCGCTGTCGGCCTGATCCGCGCGCGCGGCGCCGGCCGCGGACCGGCGCCGCCGCGTCAGTCCAGCGCGGTCGCGCAGACCGGCTCGCCGTGGCGGATGACCCGCTTGGGCAGTTCGCCGCCGATCCAGTACGCCAGCTCGGCCGGATGGGCGATGTCCCACGCCACGAAGTCGGCGACCTTGCCCGGCGCCAGCACGCCGTGGCTGGCCTGCAGGCCCAGCGCGCGCGCCGCGTGGACCGTAGCGCCGGCCAGCGCCTCCTGCGGCGTCAAGCGGAACAGAGTGCATGCCATGCTCAACATCAGCCGCAGAGACAACGCGGGCGAGGTGCCCGGGTTGAGGTCGCTGGAGATCGCGATCGGCACGCCGTGCCGCCGCAGCAGGTCGATCGGCGGCAGTTGCGTTTCACGCAGCGCGTAGAACGCGCCCGGCAACAGCACCGCCACCGTGCCGGCCGCCGCCATGGCGCGGACGTCGGCCTCGGTCAGGTATTCCAGATGGTCGGCGGACAATGCGCCGTAGCGCGCGGCCAGGCTGGCGCCGTGCAGCGACGACAATTGCTCGGCGTGCAGCTTCACCGGCAGGCCCAACTGGGCCGCGGCCTGGAATACCCGCTCGACCTGCGCCGGCGAGAAGGCCAGGTGCTCGCAGAAAGCGTCCACCGCGTCCACCAGCCCTTCGGCCGCCAGCACCGGCAGCATGCGACGCGCGACCTCGTCGATATAGTCATCGGCGCGGCCGGCGAATTCAGGCGGCAGCGCATGCGCCGCCAGACAGGTGGCGCGCACCGTCAACGGCAGCGTCTGCCCCAGGTGGCGCGCCACCCGCAGCATCTTGCGCTCATTGGGCAGGTCCAGGCCGTAGCCGGACTTGATCTCCAGCGTGGTGACGCCATCGCGCAGCAGATGCAGCGCGCGTCGCCGAGCGCTGGCGTACAACTGCGCCTCGGTGGCGGCGCGGGTGGCGCGCACCGTGCTGGCGATGCCGCCGCCCTGTCCCGCGATCACCGCGTAGTCCATGCCCTGCAGGCGCTGTTCGAACTCCTGGCTGCGGTCGCCGCCGAACACCAGATGCGTGTGACAGTCGATCAGCCCCGGCGTCACCCAGGCGCCGCCCAGGTCGTGCTCGGCCGCCTCGTCGCCGCGCGGCAGGTCAGCTTCCGGGCCGACCCACTCGATGTGCTGGCCGCGCGTCACCAGCGCGGCGCGCTCGACGGCCGCGTATTCGCCGCCGGCCATCGTCGCCACGTGGCAGTTGCGCCAGATCTGTTTCATGCGCGTACTCCCCTTATCGTCGATGCGCTCAAAGGCTGGGCAACAGGCCAGCCGGCATCAGCGCGTTCAGGTGACGGCCAGCGATCAACCGACTGGCGGCCTCGATGTCGGGCGCGAAGAAGCGGTCCTTCTCGTAGTGCGCGACCTGCTCGCGCAGCAGGCCGCGGGCGCGTTCCAGCTTGGGAGAGGTCTTCAACCCGGCGCGGAAGTCCAGCCCCTGGCAGGCGCCCAGCCACTCGATCGCCAGGATGTCGCGCACGTTGTCGGCCATCGGCCAGAGCCGCTTGCCGGCATTCGGCGCCATCGACACGTGGTCTTCCTGGTTGGCCGAGGTCGGCAGACTGTCGACGCTGGCAGGATGCGCCAGCGCCTTATTGTCGCTGGCCAGCGCGGCCGCCGTGACCTGCGCGATCATGAACCCCGAATTGACGCCGCCGTTGCTCACCAGGAACGGCGGCAGTTGCGACATGTGCTTGTCCATCATCAACGAAATGCGGCGCTCGGACAGCGCGCCGATCTCGGCCAGCGCCAGGGCCAGGTTATCGGCCGCCAGCGCCACCGGCTCGGCATGGAAGTTGCCGCCCGACAGCACGTCGCCCTGTTCGGCGAACACCAGCGGGTTGTCGGACACGGCGTTGGCCTCGATCTGCAGCACCTGCGCCACGTGGCGGATCTGCGTCAGGCAGGCCCCCATCACCTGCGGCTGGCAGCGCAGCGAGTAGGGGTCCTGGACCTTGTCGCAGTCCACGTGCGAATGGCCGACCTCGCTGTCTTCGGTCAGCAGGTCGCGGTAGACGGCGGCCACGTCGATCTGGCCCGGCTGGCCGCGCGCCTCGTGGATGCGGGCGTCGAACGGCACGCGCGAGCCGAGCATCGCTTCCACGCTCAGGCTGCCGCAGACCAGGCCCGCGGCGAGCAGGTCCTCGGTCTCGAACAGGCCGCGCAGCGCGTAGGCCGTGGACACCTGGGTGCCGTTCAGCAGCGCCAGGCCCTCCTTGGCCGCCAGCGTCAGGGGTTCCAGTCCGGCGCGGGCCAGCGCCGCCCTGGCCGGCAGCCACTCGCCGTCGCAGCGGGCGCGGCTCTCGCCCAGCAAAAGCAGCGACATGTGCGCCAGCGGCGCCAGGTCGCCGGAAGCGCCCACCGAGCCTTTCAGCGGGATATGCGGATACACGCCGGCATTGACCAGCGCGATCAGGCTGTCGATGACCTGGCGGCGGATGCCCGAGCGGCCGCGCGCCAGGCTGTTGATCTTGAGCACCATGATGAGCCGCACCATGGCGTCGTCGAGCGGCTCGCCCACCCCGGCGGCATGCGACAGCACCAGCGAGCTTTGCAGCGCCTGCAGGTCTTCGCGGGCGATCTTGGTCGAGGCCAGCAGGCCGAAGCCGGTGTTGATGCCATAGGCCGTGCGGCCTTCGGCAATGATGCGCTCGACGCAGGCGACGCTGGCGTCGATCTGGCCGTAGGCGGCCGGATCCAGCGTCACGCGGCCCGCTTGCTGGTACACCTGGCGCAGTTGCGCCAGCGTCAGGTGGCCAGGATTCAAGTGCAGATCCATTTCTTATTCTCCAGGACGGATATCCGATGTCATGCGATGTCGTGTCCGCGCAGGGTCGGGTGGGGCGCAGGCGTCTGCCCGCGGCGGGCGAACACGTAATAGAGCAGGCCTGGCACGATCAGCCCGATGATCCACGAGATGTCCACGCCGCCCAGGCGCGCGACCATCGGACCGGTGTAGAGCCTGGTCGAGATGAAGGGCATCTGCACCAGCACGCCCGCCACGTAGACCAGGATGCCGGGCCAGTTCCAGCGCCCGTAGCGGCCATCGGGATCCGACAGCGCGGCGACGTCGTAGCGCTCGCGGTTGATGAAATAGTAGTCAACCAGGTTGACGGCGCTCCAGGGCGTGAAGAAGGCCAGCAGGAACAGGATGAACGATTTGAACGCGTTCAGGAACGAATGCTGCCCCACCAGCGCCACACAGGTGGCCGCGCCGACGATCAACAGCACGAACACCAGCCGCTGGCGTCGCGAGATCTCCACATGGCCGCGAAAGCCGCTGATGATGGTGGCGATGCACATGAAGCTGCCGTAAGAGTTCAGCGTCGAGATGGTGACCTTGCCGAAGGCGATGCTGAAGTACAACAGCGCAGCGGTGGCGCCGGCGCCGCCCAGTCCGACGATGTAGGCCACTTCGCGGCCGGCGAACTGGCCCGCCGCCATGGCCGCCGCCAGCACGCCGAGCGTCATCGCGATCTGCGCGCCCGCGACCGAACCCAGGCCCACCGCCAGGAAGGTCCTGGACGACGAGGTGCGGCTGGGCAGGTAGCGCGAGTAATCCGCCACGTAGGGGCCATAGGCGATCTGCCACGAGGCCGCCAGCGACACCGCCAGCAGGAACGAGGTCCAGTTGAAATGGCGGATCTGCAGCAACTGGCCCACGTCGCCCAGCGTCATCACACGGCTGAACAGGTAGACGAACGCGATCAGCCCCAGCACGCTGGCCACGCGCCCGATCATGTGGATCGTGCGGTAACCGAACACCGTGACCAGCACGATGACGGCGGCAAACAGCAGGATGCCTGCGCTGTCGCTGACGCCCAGCAACTGGCCGATGGCCTGCCCCGACAGCACGGCGCCTGTAGCCGTGAACCCCAGATACATCAGGCACACCAGCACGATCGGGATGGCCGCGCCGTAGACGCCGAACTGCACGCGGCTGGAGATCATCTGCGGCAGGCCCAGCCTGGGCCCCTGGGCCGCGTGCAGCGCCATGACGGCGCCGCCGAAGACCTGGCCGATGAACAGCCCGACCAGCGACCAGAACACGTCCCCGCCTAGCACTACCGCCAGCGCGCCGGTGACGATGGCGGTGATCTGCAGATTGGCGCCCAGCCACAGCGTGAACTGACTGTAGAGCCTGCCATGGCGTTCGGCCTCCGGAATGAAGTCGATCGAGCGCCGCTCGATCAGCGCTCCGTCGTGCGCCCCATTGCGCGCCTCGCTGTCCTGCTCCATGCGTTGTCTCCTGGCGGGCGCCGCGCGGCGGAGCCCGGTTGTGGTGCCGTGGCCGCCGGCCCCGGATCAGCGTTGCGCGTTGACCATGGGCAGGTCCAGGCCCTGCTCGCGGGCGCAATCGGCCGCGGCCTCATAGCCCGCGTCGGCATGGCGCATCACCCCGGTGCCCGGATCGTTCGTGAGCACGCGCGCGATACGCTCGGCCGCCGCATCGGTGCCATCGCACACGATCACCATGCCGGCGTGCTGCGAGAAGCCCATGCCGACGCCGCCGCCGTGATGCAGCGACACCCAGGTGGCGCCCCCCGCGGTGTTCAGCAGCGCGTTGAGCAGCGGCCAGTCGGAAACCGCGTCGGAACCGTCGCGCATGGCCTCGGTTTCGCGGTTGGGACTGGCGACGGAGCCGGAATCCAGATGGTCGCGGCCGATCACCACCGGCGCCGACAGCTCGCCGCTGCGCACCATCTCATTGAATGCCAGGCCCAGCCTGGCGCGTTGTCCCAGGCCGACCCAGCAGATGCGCGCCGGCAGGCCCTGGAACCGGATGCGCTCGCGCGCCATGTCGAGCCAGCGGTGCAGGTGGGCGTCGTCGGGGATCAGTTCCTTGACCTTGGCGTCGGTCTTGTGGATGTCCTGCGGGTCGCCCGACAGCGCGGCCCAGCGGAACGGGCCAACGCCGCGGCAGAACAGCGGGCGGATGTAGGCGGGCACAAACCCGGGAAAATCGAAGGCGTTGGCGACGCCTTCTTCCATGGCCATCTGGCGGATGTTGTTGCCGTAGTCGAACGTCGGCACGCCCTGACGATGGAATGCCAGCATGGCCTGGACGTGCACCGCCATCGACTGCTTGGCGGCCTTGACCACGGCGGCGGGCTCGCGCCTGCCGCGCTCGCGGTATTCGGCCCAGGTCCAGCCGGCGGGCAGGTAACCATTGAGCGGATCGTGGGCGCTGGTCTGGTCGGTGACCATGTCCGGGCGCACGCCGCGCCGCACCAGCTCGGGCAATACCTCGGCGGCATTGCCGCACAGCGCCACCGACACGGCGCGACGCGCCTTGGTATAACGCGCGATGCGGGCCAGCGCGTCGTCCAGGTCGGCGGCCTGTTCGTCGACATAACGGGTGCGCAGGCGGAAGTCGATGCTGGCCTGCTGGCATTCGATCGTCAGCGAGCAGGCGCCGGCCAGCGTCGCCGCCAGCGGCTGCGCGCCGCCCATGCCGCCCAGGCCCGCGGTCAACACCCAGCGGCCGGCGAGCTTGCCGTCGTAATGCTGGCGCCCCGCCTCGACGAAGGTCTCGTAGGTGCCCTGCACGATGCCCTGGCTGCCGATGTAGATCCAACTGCCGGCGGTCATCTGCCCATACATGGCCAGGCCTTTGGCGTCGAGTTCGTTGAAATGCTCCCAGGTGGCCCAATGCGGCACCAGGTTGGAATTTGCGATCAACACGCGCGGCGCGTTGGCGTGGGTCTTGAACACGCCTACCGGCTTGCCCGACTGCACCAGCAGGGTCTCGTCGTCCTCCAGGCGCTTGAGCGTCTCGACGATCTTGTCGTAGCAATCCCAATCGCGCGCGGCGCGACCGATGCCGCCATAGACCACCAGCTCCTTGGGATTCTCCGCGACGTCCGGATCGAGATTGTTCATCAGCATGCGCAACGGCGCCTCGGTCAGCCAGCTCTTGGCGGTGAGCTGGTTGCCGCGCGGCGCGCGGATCTCGACGTCGCGGTAACGGTTAGATTGTTCCAAGGCGGTCTCCATGATCGATGGCGCGGCGCGATGCGCGGCCTGCTGGCGGAATCATAGGATGCCTATGCTTGTATATACAAGCTGGTCGGACCCGGTTACCGATCAGGGATTTCCCGTACGACGCCGCGCTCGGCGGGCGTCGCACCCCGGCATCAGCCCTGGCGCGGCTGCAGCTCGATCAGGCAGGCGTCCAGCACCGTGGCCGATTCCAGGCGGTATTCGGCCAGCCCTTCCGCGCTCTCCAGGTGCAGGCAGTCGTAGCGCGCCGGCGCCGGCAGCACATGGCCGTCGCGCCGCGCCGTGAGCGCGTCGCCCGCATTGAACAGCAGCACGGTGGTGGCCGCGCTGTGGAAGGTCCAGTCGCGCGCGCCGCCAATCCATTGCAGCCGCGCGTGGTGGTGGCGCGGCGAATAGATCAGGTTGAAATCGCGGATGGGGCCGTCCAGCAGGCGGCAATCGACCCGCGCGTCGCCCGGGAAGGCGTAGGCCTGGCGCGCCCGCAATGGCGCCTGCGCGCGGCCGTCGACGGTCAGCGCGATGCCCGCGCCTTCCAGCACGGTAATGACGCGCTGCAACCCATTGAACGCGGAAAAGCCGCCGTCCTGGGCCACCTCGGCGATCGACAGGCGCCAGGTGAACGCGGCGCTGCTGCCTCCGGCGTTGCACGCCACCTCCTGCGTGGTGCCCCCGCCATTGCGCCATGGCATGCGGGGATAGTCCTGTGCGCGGTACAGGCGCACGTCTGGCGAAGTCATGTGGAGAATTTTCCTTCCAGGCGGTGGCGCGAGCCAGGGTGGATCAGGCGCGCCAGGGTGACGGCGCGCTCGCCCGACCAGGTGCGCCGGCGGATCAGCAGGCACGGCTCGCTGCGCTCGATCTGCAGCAACTGGCATTCGCGCGGTTTGGCGACGATGGCCTCGACCACGTGCTCGCCTTCGGTCAGCGGCGCCACGCGCGTCAGGTATTCATAGGGCGTGTGGCGAGTGAAATCCTGCTTGAGGTAGTCGGGCGCCAACCGCACGTTGACGTAGCGGTCTTCGAGCTGGATCGGCACGTCGTCCTCGAAGTGCACAATGAGCGAATGAAACACCGGCTGGCCTTCGCGGATGTCGAGCGCGGCGGCCTGCTCGCTGCCGGCCGCTTCCTCGAGCAGCCGCACCACGCGGCTGTGATGGCGATGGCCGCGGGCCACGATCTCGTCGGCGATGTTGTTGACCGCGAACAGCGCCGAGCGCGTCTTGGGCTGGGCCACGAACGTGCCCACGCCCTGCATGCGCACCAGCAGGCCCTCGGCCGTCAGCTCGCGCAGCGCGCGATTGATGGTCATGCGGGAATAGCCCAGCTCCTGCACCAGTTCGCTTTCCGACGGCACGCGGTAATGCGCCGGCCAGGCGCCGCTGCGGATCTGCTGGGCGATCATCTGCTTGAGTTGCGCATAGAGCGGCGCGGGCAGGGCATTGGCCTGGGCCGGCAGCCGGGGCGGATTGGAAGCCACGGAATATCCTGTGTCGTGCCGTTGGACGAAAACCGATTATAGGGGCCACTAGACATGTACAGACAGGCCGCCCGCATTGGACGCGGACGCCATGCCTGCGTATACTCCCCCCCTGTATCTACCGGAGCCCAGTGTGCCCCATTCCCCCGCAGAGAAAAAGCGCGTCACAACGCGCCTGCGCCGCATCCAGGGCCAGGCGCTGGCGCTGGAGCGCGCCGTCAACGAAGGCACGGAATGCGGCGCGCTGCTGCAACAACTGGCCGCCCTGCGCGGCGCGGCCACCGGCCTGATGGCCGAAGTGCTCGAAAGCCATCTCCGGGAGACCTTCCTCCAATCCGCCCAGGGCGGACGGCCCGGCGCCACGATCGAACCCGAAGCGGAAATCGATCAGATCATGCGCATCGTCCGTTCCTATCTGAAATAACGCCATCGACATCGTGGAGCAAGCTATGAAATCACGCGCAGCAGTTGCATTCGGACCCGGCAAGCCGCTGGAAATCGTTGAAATCGACGTCGCGCCCCCGCAGCGCGGCGAAGTGCTGGTGCAGATCACCCACACGGGCGTCTGTCACACCGACGCCTTCACCCTCAGCGGCGACGACCCCGAAGGCCTCTTCCCCGCGGTGCTGGGCCATGAAGGCGCCGGCGTGGTGGTCGAGGTCGGCGAGGGCGTGACCTCGCTCAAGCCGGGCGATCACGTCATCCCGCTCTACACGGCCGAGTGCCGCGAGTGCAAGTTCTGCCTGTCGGGCAAGACCAACCTGTGCCAGAAAGTGCGCGCCACCCAGGGCAAGGGCGTGATGCCCGACGGCACCTCGCGCTTCAGTTATGAAGGCAAGCCGCTCTACCACTACATGGGCTGCTCGACCTTCAGTGAGTACACCGTGGTCAACGAGATCTCGCTGGCCAAGATCAACCCGGCCGCGCCGCACGAGAAGGTCTGCCTGCTGGGCTGCGGCGTCACCACCGGCCTGGGCGCGGTGCACAACACCGCCAAGGTCAAGGAAGGCGACACCGTGGCCGTGTTCGGCCTGGGCGGCATCGGCCTGGCGGTGATCCAGGGCGCGGTGCAGGCCAAGGCCGGCCGCATCATCGCGGTCGACACCAACCCCAACAAGTTCGTGCTGGCCAGCGCCATGGGCGCCACCGACTGCATCAACCCCAAGGACCACGACAAGCCGATCCAGGAAGTGATCGTCGAGCTCACCGACGGCGGCGTGGACTTCTCGTTCGAATGCATCGGCAACGTGCACGTGATGCGCGCCGCGCTCGAATGCTGCCATAAGGGTTGGGGCGAAAGCATCATCATCGGCGTGGCCGGCGCCGGCCAGGAAATCAGCACGCGCCCGTTCCAACTGGTCACCGGCCGCGTCTGGCGCGGCTCGGCCTTCGGCGGCGTCAAGGGCCGCACCCAGCTTCCCGGCATGGTCGAGGACGCGATGAACGGCAAGATCGACCTGGATCCGTTCGTCACCCACACACTGCCGCTGGACCGCATCAACGAGGCCTTCGACCTGATGCATGAAGGCAAATCGATCCGCACCGTGATCCACTTCTGACACCGGCGGATGTTCCCGAGGGCCCGGCACATGCCGGGCCTTTTTTTCCGGCATGACAGATCTGCGACGGCGACAGGACCCTTGCCAACGTGCCTGCTGCGCGGCGCCAAAGCATCGGCGCGCCGGGCCCCGACGCCTCAGCGCGCGCCGCGCAGCCGCATCAGGCTCAGGATCTCGAACAGGATCTGCGCGCCCGCGTGCGCCGTATTGGCGGTGGCGTCATACGACGGCGCCACTTCCACCAGGTCACCGCCGACGATGTCCAGGCCCGCCAATCCACGCAGCATGGCCTGGGCCTCGCGCACGGTCACGCCGCCGACCTCCGGCGTGCCGGTGCCGGGCGCGAAAGCCGGATCCAGGCAATCGATGTCGAACGACACATACACGGGCGCGTCGCCGACCACGGCCCGCGCCTGGGCGATGATGGCGTCCACTCCCAGGCGCGGAATGTCCTCGGCGTGGATCACCGTCATGCCCGAATCGTACGAGAACTCCCACAGGTACTCGGCCGAGCCGCGGATGCCGATCTGGATCGTGCGGGTCGGGTCGAGCACGCCTTCCAGCACCGCTTGCCGGAACGGCCCGCCATGATGAAAGCGGCTGCCGTCGAACGGACCGCCGGTATCGCAATGCGCATCGAAGTGCACCAGCGCCACCGGCTGCCGCGCCCCCAATGCGCGCAGGATCGGCAGCGTCACGGAATGGTCGCCGCCCACCGACAGCGGCGTGACGCCGGCCGCCACGATCTTCTCGTAGGTCGCGTGGATGTCCTCGTGCGACTGTTCCAGGCTGTAGCGGCTGCGCATCGGCACGTCGCCGATGTCGGCCACGCGCAGCTCGCGCACCGGCGTGCATTTGAGCGCGTGGTTGTACGGCCCGACGCGCTCGATGGCGCGCAGCGCGCGCGGTCCGAAGCGACAGCCGCTGCGATTGCTGGCCCCCAGGTCCATCGGCACGCCCAGCAGCGCCACCTGCAGATCGCCGAAATCCGGCCGGCTCCAGTCGATCTGCCGGGCCGGCGCATCCAGCAGTGTCGGCATGCCGGCATAGGGCGCGCTGCGCGTGCCGCTGTCGTCGATGACGTTGGCCGCCACCGCGCGAAAGTGCGGATCGTGGATGACGGCTTCGTTGGCGCCGCCGAACCGGGCGCGCAACGCGGCCAGCTTCTCGGGGGTGAAACTCATGGGGTGCTCCTGGAAGATGAATCGCCGTGGACCGGCGCCGCCGCCTGTCCCATCAGGCTGACGATGATGAAGCTGACGGCGCTGACGGCCAGGCTGGCGTAGATCGGCGTATTGGCCGCCAGGCCGTCGCGGATCATGAAGCCGATCGCCGTGGCGCAGCCCAGCAGCATGCTGGCGATCGCGCCCGTGGTCGTTCCGCGGCGCCACCAGATGGCGCCCAGGATCGGCACCAGCATGCCGCCGACCAGCAGGTTGTAGGCGCAGGTAAGCGCGTCCAGCACGTCATCGACCACCAGCGCGATGCCGAGCGTGGCCACGCCGACCAGCAGTGTCATCAGGCGATGGCTGCGCACATGGGTGAAGCCGCGGCCGCCGCGCAAGGCCGGCAGCAGGTCCTCGGCCAACACGGTGGAAGACGCCAGCATCGCCGCGCTGGCCGTGGACATCATGGCCGCCAGCGCCGCCGCGATCACCAGGCCGCGGATGCCGGCGGGCAGCTCGGCCTGCACGATGGCGGCAAAAGCGTTGTTGACGTTGTCCAGGTCGGGCAGCAAGACCCTCGCCGTCATGCCGATCAGCGCGCCCACCAGGCCATAGACGATGCAATACAGCCCCGCCGCCGCCCCCGCCAGCCTCGCCACCCGCTCACTGCGGGCGGTGAAGACGCGTTGCCAGATGTCCTGGCCGATCAGGATGCCGAAGAAATAGATCAGGAAGTACGTCACGATGGTGGGCCAGCCGATCGCGGTCGGCTCGAAGCTGGCCGCCGGCAGTTTCGCCACCAGTTGGTCCCAGCCGCCGACCCGCGACAGGCAGATCGGCAGCAGCACGGCCATCAGGCCGACCGTCTTGATCAGGAACTGCACGATGTCGGTCAGGGTCAGCGACCACATGCCGCCCACCGCCGAATAGACCACCACCACGCCGCCGCCCACCAGTATCGCCAGCCAGAAGGGCATGTCGAACAGCACCTGCATCACCGTGCCGGTCGCGATCACCGAGGTCGCGGCCAGCATCAGCGCGTAGGCCATCATCACCAGCGCGCTGACATGCCGGGTGCGCGCGCTGTAGCGGAATTCCAGGATCTGCGTCACGGTGAAGATGCGCAGCTTCAGCAGCGGCCGGGCCAGGAACACGTTCAGCACGATGATGCCCAGGCCCAGCATGGCGCACAGCCAGAAACCGGAGATGCCATGCACATACCCCAGCCGCACCGTGCCGACGGTGCTGGCGCCGCCGAGCACCGTGGCCGCCATGGTGCCCATGTAGAAGGCCGGTCCGAGATTGCGGCCCGCCACCAGGAAATCCTCGTGCGTCCTGGCCCGCCGCATGCCGTACCAGCCCAGTAGCAGCATCGCGGCCAGATAGGCCACGACCACGCCGATGTCGACAAACATGTCCTTCCCCTTGTCTCGTCGCGCGCGATCCGCGCGCTGAATGACCGCCGCCGGCCAAACAACTATCTACGTAGAAGTGAATCCGTAAAAAATCGATTCTCCGGGCTGCCGACTGCCTGTTGGCCGCCGACGGCACCGGCGCCAGGTTGAATCGGCAACACCGGTGGAATAATAGGAATCCACTCTTTTTCCATCCATATCTGGTTCGGAAAATTCACATCGATCTTCATCAATGTTTTGTCGGTAGTTACCCTATGCTCTCGAACGTCTCCGACCTCGACCTGCGGCTGATCCGCGTCTTCCTGACTATCGTCGACGCTGGCGGCGTGTCGGCCGCGCAGGCCCTGCTGGGCGTGGGTCAGTCCACCATCAGCAGCCAGCTCGCCACGCTCGAAACCCGGCTTGGCTTCACCCTGTGCGAACGCGGGCGCGGCGGCTTTCGCCTGACCGCCAAGGGACAGCGTTTCGACAAGCTGGCGCGCCGCGCGCTGGCGTCGCTGGATGACTTCAGCGCGCAGGCGCGCAATATGCATCGGCAACTGGTGGGCAACCTGACGCTGGGCCTGATCGGCAACGCCACCATGGCGCAGAACGCGCGCATCGGCCACGCCATCGAGAGATTCCGCCGGCGCGACGAGGCCGTGCGCCTGTCGGTGCTGATCCGCAGCCCGCGCGAACTCGAAGAGCTGATCCTCAAGGACGAGATGCAGGTCGCCATCGGCTACTTCCTGCACCGGGTGCCGATGCTGGACTACACCGCGCTGTTCCAGGAACGCCAGATCGCTTACTGTGGCGCCACCCATCCGCTGGCGGCGCGCGCCGGCCGCGTCACCGAGCAGGATCTGGCCGACGCCGACTGGACCTGGCGCACCTACCCCTTGCCGGAGTCCTCGTTCGCCGGCCGGCCGCGCCACATCACCTCCGAGGCCGACAACATGGAGGCCGCACTGATCCTGATCCTGTCGGGCGCGCACCTCGGATACCTGCCCGAGCACTATGCGGCGCCGTACGTGGCCGCCGGCCTGCTGCATGCGCTGGACGCCAACGTCTACCACTACGATGTCGAGATCAGCATGGTGGCGAAACGGCGCAGCCACCTGGACGACATCGCCGCGACCTTTCTCGAAGACATGCGCGCGGCCCTGCTGGAGGCGCCGGCCCCGCCGCCGTGATATACCTGTGCCGCGCGCGGCGTCCGCACCAGGCCCCGCGCGCCGCAGACCAGGAGCCCCGCATGTCCACCACCGCCACCCTGAATTCCGCGGCCGCCGCGCCGCGCCGCATGACCGTCCCGGCCTTTCGCGCCCGCAAGCGCGCCGAGCCGCTGGTCATGCTCACCGCCTACACCGCGCGCATGGCCGAATTGCTCGATCCCCACTGCGACGCGCTGCTGGTGGGCGACAGCCTGGCGCAGACCATCTATGGGCTGCCGTCCACCGTGCCCGTCACGCTCGACATGATGATCGCGCACGGCGCCGCCGTCGTGCGCGGCGCGCGCCAGGCGCTGGTGGTGGTCGACATGCCCTTCGGCAGCTATGAGGAAAGCCCCGAACAGGCTTTCCGCTCGGCCGCCCGCGTTCTCAAGGAAACCGGCGCCAGCGCCGTCAAGCTGGAAGGCGGCCAGGCCATGGCGCCGGCCATCGCCTGCCTGTCGGCGCGGGGCATTCCCGTCATGGCGCACATCGGCCTCACGCCCCAGGCCGTCAACATTCTCGGTGGCTACGGCGCGCGCGGCCGCGGCGATGCCGAATACGCCCGCATCGCCGCCGACGCCACGGCCGTGGCCGACGCCGGCGCCTTCGCGGTGGTGATCGAGGGCGTGGTCGAGTCGCTGGCGCTGGCCATCACCGAAGCCATCGCCTGCCCCACCATCGGCATCGGCGCGTCCGCCGGCTGCGACGGCCAGGTGCTGGTGGTTGACGACATGCTCGGCATGTTCGACCGCACCGCCCGCTTCGTGAAGCGCTACGACACCCTGTCGGCCCGCATCCAGGATGCCGCCCGCGACTACGCCGCCGACGTGCGCGCGCGCCGCTTTCCGGACGCGGAGCACCTGTACGGCTGATCCCGCGGCGGCCGGGCGGTAAGGCCCAGTCGGCCCGGGCGGTAAGGCCCAGTCGGCGTTTGTCGCTAGAATCGAGCCATATCCGATCCCCGCGCCCGCCGCGCGCCCTGCCCTTGCCAACCATGACTCCGCCCCGCCACGACACGCCCCAGTTGCAGGACGCGATCGCCGATGCGATCAGCACCGCCACGCGCGGCGCCGGCCGCGTCAACATCCTGGTCGCCGGCAAGACCGGCGTAGGCAAGAGCACGCTCATCAACGCGGTGTTCCGCGGCGACCTGGCCAAGACCGGCGCCGGCAAGCCGGTCACGCAGACCACGCAGGAATTCTCGCGGCCCGGCCATCCGCTCACCATCATCGACACCCGCGGCCTGGAAGTTGGCGATTACGCCCACTCGCGTCAGCAACTGGCCGACCTGATCCGCGAGCGCGCGGCTTCGGAAGACCAGGACCGGCATCTGCATGTGGCCTGGCTGTGCATCCAGGACAGCAGCCACCGTGTCGAAGATGCCGAGATCGAGCTGTGCGCGCTGCTGGCCGATGCCGGCATACCGGTCATCGGCGTGCTCACCAAGGCGCGCAAGAACAGCCCCTTCCTGGAACAGGCGCGGGCGCTGCTGCCGCGCGCGCGCCAGGTGGTGGCGGTGCGCGCGCTGCCCGAACGCATCGAGGAACTGGACGCCGACCTGCCGCCAATGGGGCTGGACGCGCTGATCGAAGCCACCGCCGCGTTCATTCCCGAATCGCAGCAGCGCGCCTACGCCAACGCGCTCTCGACCCGCAACCAGAAAGCGCTGGAAGTAAAAAAAAAGCGGGCTGAAATAGAGGTCAACGTCGCCGCCGGCCTGGCCGCCTCGGCCGCCGCCGCGCCGATCCCGTTCTCCGACGCCGTGGCGCTGGTGCCGATTCAGGTCGGCATGATCGCCAAGATCGGCATCACCTTCGGCATGGAACTGAACACCGCCGCCATCAGCACGCTGGTCACGTCCACGCTGGGCGCGTCCGCGGCCACGATGGTCGGGCGCTCGGTGGTGTCGGGCCTGCTGAAGTTCATCCCCGGCGCCGGCAGCGCGATCGGCGGCACCATCGCCGCCACCACCGCCGGCGCCATCACCAAACTGCTGGGCAACGCCTACATCGCGGTGTTGTACGACTTCTGCCAGAAGCATCCGGGCCAGGATCTCGACATCCCCATGATCACGCAGGCCCTCAAGCAACGCATGAAACCCTGAGCCTGTTACGCCTGCCCACTCTCAATGATCATCGACCATTCCGACGTCATGTATCGGCACCTCGTGCAAGGTGTCGTTGACTACGCCATCTACATGTTGAACCCCGACGGCACCGTCGCCAACTGGAACGCCGGCGCCGAGCGCGCCAAGGGGTATACGCGGGACGAAATCGTGGGGCGGCATTTTTCCTGCTTCTACAGCCCCGCCGACCAGGCCTCGGGTCTGCCGGGACGCGGCCTGAGCATCGCCCGCGAGCAGGGCCGCTTCGAGGCCGAAGGCTGGCGCATCCGCAAGGACGGCGCGCCGTTCTGGGCCCATGTGGTGATCGACGCCATCCACGACGACGCTGGCGCGCTCATCGGCTACGCCAAGATCACGCGCGATTGCACCGAACGCCGCGAACGCGAACTGCAGGTGCTGCATGCCAAGGAACTGGCCGAGCGCTACAACAGCGAGCTGACCTCGCTGTCCAGCTTCCTGGAAGCCGTGGTCTCGCACATCCCGTCCTGCGTGCTCGTGCTGGACGCGGTGTCACGCCGCATCCTGCTGGCCAACCGGCAGACCGAAAACGTCTTCGGCGCGCGCCGCGAGCAGATGCAGGGCCGCACCATGCAGCAATGTTTGCCGCCCGCGGTCCATGAATTCTTCGAGCGCCTGACCAATGACGCCCTGCGCTCCGACGGCGCCCTGCGCGAGGCCGGTCAGGAAGAGGTCGTCACCGGCCGCGGCCCGCGCACGCTGCGCAGCAAGACGCTGGTGTTTCACAGCAGCGACCCGCGTTCGCGCTACGTGCTGCTGATCGCCGACGACATCACCGACGAGAACGCGGCCCAGGCCCAGGTGCGCTACATGGCACACCATGACACGCTCACCGGGATACCCAACCGCCGCCTGTTCCGCGAGCGGCTCCTCAAGGCGCTGTCGCCCGAGGGCCGGGAACGCAGCGCCGCGGTGCTATGCCTGGACCTGGACAATTTCAAGAGCGTCAACGATACGCTTGGCCACCAGTACGGCGATGAGCTGCTGCGTCAATTGGCACGGCGCCTGGCCAAGAACCTGCGCGAGCAGGACACGCTGGCGCGACTGGGCGGCGACGAATTCGCGGTGGTGCTGCCCGGCATCGAGAAGACCGACGACCTGCGCCATATGGCGCAGCGCCTCATCGATGCGGTGCGCGAGCCGTTCCAGGTCGATGGCCACACGGTGCCGGTCAGCGTCAGCATCGGCATCGCCCGGGCTACCGCGCAGGAAGCCAGCGCCGATCACCTGCTGCGCTACGCCGATATGGCGCTGTACGAAGCCAAGCGCAATGGCCGCAACTGCCTGGCGTTTTTCAAGCCCGAAATGGAAGCGGCCGCGCTCAAGCGCCACGAAATGGAAATGGACCTGCGCCAGGCGATCCTGTCGCAGCAGCTACAGTTGTACTACCAGCCGATCAAGGACATCACCCACGTCCGCACGGTGGGGCGCGAGGCGCTGATGCGCTGGCAGCATCCGGCCAAGGGCCTGATCATGCCCAACGACTTCATCCCCATCGCCGAAGAGACCGGCCTGATCCACGAGCTGGGCGCCTTCACGCTGCACGAAGCCTGCCGCGAAGCCATGACCTGGGACGCGCACGAAACCGTGGCGGTGAACCTGTCGGCCACGCAATTCACCAACAACGCGCTGGTCTCGCTGGTGGAATCCGCCCTGGCCACCTCCGGCCTGCCGGCGCGGCGGCTGGAGTTGGAAATCACCGAATCGGTGCTGCTGGCCAATTCCGAGGCCAACCTGACCACGCTCAACCGGCTCAAGCAACTGGGCGTCAAAGTGGCGCTGGACGATTTCGGCACCGGCTATTCATCGCTGGGCTACCTGCGCACCTTCGAATTCGACAAGATCAAGATCGACAAGTCCTTCACGCAGGACGTCGAATCGAGCAAGGAAGCGCTCGCCATCATCCGCGCCATCAACGGCATCGGCCGCAGCCTCGATATCCCGACCACCGCCGAGGGGGTGGAGACCGCGGCCCAACTGGAAAGGCTGACGCAGGAAGGCTGCTCGCACTTCCAGGGCTTCCTGCTGGGGCGGCCGGTGTCGCACGAGCCGGCGCAATCCGAATAGGCCGCGGCGCCCTGGCGCGGCTCAGTCCTTGAGCAGCGCCGGGTTGACGCGGGCCGCGGCCTGCGCGGCGGCCTGGCGGCCACGCACCAGTTCGAACAGATTCTTCGGATCGGCCAGTCTCGGCGCCACTTCCACGCGGGTGCCGATGCCATGCTTGACTGCGCTGTCGCGCAGCCAGCGCAGGGCCGAGAAGTCCTCGAGCGCGAAACCGACGGAGTCGAACACGGTGATGTCGTGATCGCCCTGCCGGCCGGCGCTCTGGCCCGTCAGCACGCGCCACAACTCGGTCACTGCGAAGTCGGCGGGCATCTGCTGTAGGTCGCCCTCGATGCGCGTCTGCGGCTCGTATTCGACGAATACCGGCCCGGCCCGCAGCACGTCGGCGTGCAGCTCGGTCTTGCCCGGGCAGTCGCCTCCCACGGCGTTGATGTGCATGCCCGGCTCGATCATGTCGACGGTCAGGATGGTGGCATAGGCCTTGTCGGCCGTCACCGTGGTCACGATGTCCGCGCCCTTGGCGGCGGCGGCGGTGCTGTCGAAGCGTCGCAGTCGCAGGCCGGGCACGCCGGCCAGATTGCGCTCGAGCTTGTCGGTGGCGGCCGGGTCGACGTCATACAGATGCAACGTGTCGATGCCGAGAATGTGATGGAACGCCAGCGCCTGGAATTCGCTTTGCGCGCCGTTGCCGATCAACGCCATGCTGCGCGAGCCCGGACGAGCCAGGGCGCGGGCGGCCAGCGCCGACGTGGCGGCGGTGCGCAGCGCCGTGGTCAACGTCAGTTCGCTGATCAGCAGCGGTTCGCCGGTGTTGACCTGCGCCAGCGCGCCAAAGGCCATCACGGTGCTCAAACCGGCCGCCGGATTGCCAGGATGGCCGTTGACATACTTGAAGCTGTAAAGATCGTTGTCGGCCGTGGGCATCAGTTCGATCACGCCGGTCGCCGAATGGCTGGCGACGCGCGCGCTCTTGTCGAACTCCTGCCAGCGCAGGAAATCGGCCAGCAGATAATCCAGCAGATCTTCGAATACCTTGCGCGGGCCCTGTGCGGCCACGATCTTCGCGACGTCGGTGGTGGTGAGCAGTGTCGTCATTATTTTCCCCTGATGTTTCGGTACAGAAATTCTGTCCGATGCCCAGGTCAATGCCTAGCGCCCACTTTCCACACAAAATGCAAGGAAGCTGCCATTCTGGCAACGGTCGATGCCACTTGTCGCAATCCGGCCGCGGCGCTGCTGGTAATCCCTGATATGCCGCGATCTGCGCCTAAACCGCGTCACTCGCGCGCAACTCCGCGGGCAGATGCTCGCGCATGACCTCGATGAAACGCCGCAGCCGCGGTGGTTGCAAGCGAGACGGGGCGTAGACCAGATAGACAGGCAAGGGCGGGGCGAACCAGTCCGGAGCCAACTGCACCAGTTGGCCGCTGGCCAGTTCCTCGCGCAGCGCCCAGGCCGACGCGATACCCACGCCCAGGCCTTGCAGCGCGGCCTTGCGCAGCGCGTACAGGCCGTCGGTGGACAGGCGCGGCACGATGTCGATGCGCACCACCTCGCCAGTGCGGACGTGCGTCAGGCTGACTTCGTCCCGGTAGAACGTGCGCAGCGCGAGCCACGGCAGCGCCGCCAGTTCGGACGGATGCCGGGGCAGGGGGCCGCCGCCCAGCAGCGACGGCGCCGCCATGACGCTGCGCGCCACATCGCCCAGCTTGATCGCGACCACCGAAGGATCCTGCACCGGCCCGACCTTGATCGCGCAATCGATGTTCTCGGCGATGAAATCCGGCACCCTGTCATGCAGCAGCCATTCCACCCGCATGCGGGGATACTGGCGCAGGTAATGCGCCAACGCCTCCATGAACTGGTTCTGACCGAACGCGTGCGGCGCCACCACTCGCAACGACCCGGTCAGGTCCTCGCCCGCGCCACTGACCTCGCTCTCGAGCGACTGCCAGGTGGTCGTCAATTCCCGGGCGCGTTCGTAGCAACGCTGACCATCGTCGGTCAGCCGGATGGCGTGGGTCGAGCGCTGCAGCAGACGCACCCCCAGCGAGCGCTCCAGCAACTGCAGCCGGCGGCTGATCGTCGGCTGCGTCGCTCCCAACTGCAAAGCGGCCGCCGACAGGCTGCCAGCCTCCACGATGCGTATGAAGGTCTCCAGCAACAGCAGGCGGTCTGTTCCAGTTGCGGCGGGCAGGGCGGGCTTGGTCATACGCCTATCGTATAACGGATCTACCCGGGGGACGGCTACCCACGGCCCCCGCGGACGCTCAGAATCTGCCCCGTGCCCCCTTCGCGGCCTATTTCCTGAACGGAACCCCCATCATGTCCTCCGATACCCGGGCGCACCCCGCGCCCACAACCCAAGATCCGTCCGCCGGACTGGTCCTGCTGCTCGCCATCGGCGCCGGCCTGGCCGTTGCGTCCCTGTATTACAACCAACCGATGCTGGGCATCCTGGGCGCGGACCTGCACGCCAGCGCCAGCCAGCTTGGCTGGATTCCGACGCTGACCCAGTTGGGCTATGCGTTCGGCATCCTGCTGCTGGCGCCGCTGGGCGACCGCTACGACCGCAAGCGCATCGTCCTGATCAAGGCCGCCGCCCTCGCCGCGGCGCTGTTGCTGGCCGCCGCCGCCCCCGCCATCGGCGTGCTGCTGGCCGCCAGTTTCGCCATCGGACTGTCCGCCACCCTGGCGCAGGACATCGTGCCCGCCGCCGCCACGTTGGCGCCCCCCGCGCATCGCGGCCGCATCGTCGGCACGGTGATGACCGGCCTGCTGTTGGGCATCCTGCTGTCACGCGTCATCAGCGGCTTCGTCGCCGAACAGCTCGGCTGGCGCACCATGTTCCTGGCCGCCGCGGTGTCGATCGTGGCGCTGGGCGCGGCCCTGTGGCGCGGCCTGCCCGCGTTCGCCCCGACCTCCCGGCTGCCCTACGCCGAACTGCTGCGCTCGCTGCCCCGCCTGTGGCGCCAGCACGGCGAACTGCGCCGCGCCGCGACCGCGCAAGGCCTGTTGTCGCTGGGTTTCAGCGCCTTCTGGTCGACCCTGGCGGTCATGCTGCACGAGGCGCCATTCCACCTGGGCGCGGCGGCGGCCGGCGCCTTCGGCCTGGCCGGCGCCGCCGGCGCCCTGGCGGCGCCGCTGGCCGGCCGCTACGCCGACCGGCGCGGCCCCAACGCCGTCAGCCGCCTGGGCGCCGCGCTGACCGCGGTGTCGTTCGCCACCATGGCGTTGCTGCCGTTGCTGTCGGCCCAATCAGGCCTGTGGCTGATCGCGGCCAGCGCCATCGGCTTCGACCTGGGCATCCAGGTGGCGCTGATCGCGCACCAGAGCATTGTCTATGGCATCGACCCCGCCGCGCGTAGCCGGCTCAACGCGGTGCTGATGGTCAGCGTCTTCATCGGCATGGCCGCGGGCGGTGCGCTCGGCAGCCTGGCACTGGCGCACTGGGGCTGGATCGGCGTGACCGCGGTGGCCACGGCCGCGGCGGTCGGCGCCCTGGCCCTGCGCCTCTGGCCGGCCCGGCGCCGCGTGGCGCAGGGCGCGAACTGCGCGGCCTGACCGGACGGCCCGCGCCAGCGGACGTCGAATGCGACACAGCCCTCGAACCGAGCAACGGTTCGAGGGCTGTGCGACCCGATGCAAACGTCGGGGACTTACTGCGCGGCGTAGCGCGGCGAACGCGGACCGTACAGGATGCCGCCCGGCGTGCCGGCGCTGAGCAGCATGTTGTTGGTCATGCCCGCCACGCCGAAGCTGCGGTCGGACAGCGTGTTGACCACCTGGTCCACCACCGCCTGCACCAGCATGCCGATCAGGCCGCCGCCGCCATTGCTGGCCTGCACCACCTGCTTGCTGCCATCCCACAGCTTGGCGCCGGTGCGCAGATCGACCAGCGCGGCATCGATGGAGACCGTGATCGAACTGGAAAGGACGGCGTAGCTGGAGCCATACTGCTTGACGGTCATGTACAGCGCGGCATCGGCGCCGAAGATCTCGCGCAACCGCGGAGCCGGCAGCTCATGGATTTCTTCGGCGCTGGTCAGGCCGTTCTGCTTGAACGTCTCGTCCATCACCGCCACCGGGATCACGTAGTAACCCGATTCCGCCAGCGGCAAGGTTGCCTGCGACAAGACCGCGGCTGTCGCGGCCACGTCCACCGAGGTATTGAGCGGCGGCAGCACCAGGATAGACGCCGGCTTGCTCTCGCGGAAAGCGGCGTAGTCCACATTGCGTTGCGGCGCGGCGCAGCCGGCCAGCAAGGCCACCAGCGCCAGCACGGCGATACGGAGGGTCGTGGTCATGTCAGGCTCCCTTCTTGGTTGCTTGCTCAGGCGCGGCCTGGCTGGCGGGCGCCGCGGGTTTCGCCGCCTCGGGCTGGGCGGCCTGCGACGCGTTTTCCGCCGTCTTGCTGGCGTTGCGCAGCAGGAAGTCCATGAACGGCTTGGACTCCGGGAAAGCCGCCTTCTCGCCTTCCAACTGCTCCACGCCCTTGGCGCCTTCGCCCATCTTCAGATACAGCATGCCAAGATGCGCGCGGAAGCCCGGCGGCAGTTCCGCGTTGGTCGCCCGCGCGGTCTCGATGTTCTTTTCCATCGCCAGCGTCTGCGCCGCGTAATCGGCGCCGTCGTCCTTGAGGTAGGCGTAGACCGAAGGCTGGTATGACTGCCAGCTATACATGCTCTTGGGTTGCGCGCACGCAGTCAGCGCGCCCGCCAGGGCGGCCACCGCCAGGATGCGGCCGGCGCGCCCGAGCGCGACCGGGCGAACCATCGCCAGATTGTTCAACATGGGGCGCCCTTTCACTGTTGTACGGGCTGCCAGGCGCCCTGTTCGATACCGTCGACCAGGCGGTCGACGGCCTCGCGGATCGCCAGATCCAGCACCTTGCCGTTCAGCGTCGAGTCGTACCCGGCGGTGCCACCGAAGCCGATGACTTCGCGGTTGGACAGGCTGTATTCGCCGGCGCCGGACGCGGAATACACCACTTCGGACGTCGTCACGTCGACCACGTTCAGGTCGACCTTGGCATAGGCCACCTGTTCCTTGCCGCGACCGAGAATGCCGAACAACTGCTGGTCGCCCGTCACCTTGCGGCCGAAGGCGGTCACGTCGCCCGTCACCACGTAGCGCGCGCCCTTGATCTGGCTGGCCTTCTTGTTGAAGGCGGCTTCCTGGGCGATCTCGGAGAGGTTCTCGCGATCCATCACCTGGAACCGGCCGCTGCGCTGCAGGTGGCTGACGAGAATCGTCTTGGCCTGGCCGCCCAGCCGGTCCACGCCGTCGGAGAACACGCCACGCAGATAGTTGGTGCGGTTGTCGAACTTGCCTACCGAGATCGGGCTGCGCACGCCTTGATAGGGCTTGCTGGCCGCCGCCACGGCGGGGACCGCCACGGACTGGGAGCGTTCGGTGGCGCAACCCGCGACCACCAGCGACAACATCGTTACCGCGCCAAGCTGTACTGCCTTCTTCAACATGCCACTCTCCTGCTGGCCCGCGCCAAACCCGCCGGGCGTCGTTTGAAAGAAAGAAATCCGGCGGCGAGTATATACAATTGAATACAGAATTTATATTTGGAAGTGACGGATTGAAATGCGCTATTTCGTATTAATGGCCCCAACTTCGGCCATTTCCTCCTATGTGCGCGCTTCTATTTGTCCGATTTTTGAAATGCTGTGCCAGGGTGGAATTTTCTTGGGCCGCAACGCATCGGCAAGCGGCAGAATAATTTCCAAATGAAACGCAGCGAGAGGCAAGCAAGGTCATGTGACGGCGCCCCGGCCGGGGCGCCAATGGGCCGGACGAACGCCGGCCCGGCGGGACGTCAGTGTTGGGGGCCGGCTTCGGGCTGATTGATCTGCGAAGCGTCGATGATCTCCGCCACCAGCACCGGGCCAGGCCCCTGCAGGTAGTACTCGGCCTCCCGCGGCTCGCGCAGCTTCATGTAGCGGGCCTCGCCGATCTGCATGGTATGTCCGGCGGCCAACTCGGCGCCGCTGTCCAGCATGTAGGCCATGATGTTATTGAACATGCCGGAATACTCCTCGCCCTGGTGGTGACCCTCGGCCAGCACGGCGAAATCCGGCAGGCCGAAACGGTCGCCGCCGTAGGTGCGCATCCATACGCCCTGCACGCCTTCGACCTCGTATTTCACGAAGCCGCAATACAGCATGGTCAGCGGCAGCGAACGCAGCACCTCAAGGCTTTCGTCTCCCAGCGAATCGTCGGTGAACACGCCGGCGGGCAACGAGGTGTGCGCATGCTCGTTCAGCACCGCGACCGCGTTGAAGCGACCCAGCGCGCCAGCCACCGCGGCCATCGCCACGTACTGCTCCAGCGGATCCTCGTCGAAGCCCGCGTAGTACAGCAGAATGTGGCTGACGTGGGCGCGCACCTGCTCCTTGACCGGCGCGGGGTAGTGCGCGGGCGCCACGCAGACTTCCAGCGCCTCCTGGGGCAACGGCGCGTTCCAGCCCACCATGCGCACCACATGCCTGCCCCAGCCGACCATGCCCACCAGTTCCGGCATGTCCGGCTCGATCTCGGCGCGCGCCTGGCGCATTTCCGGGTGGTAGGCGCGCAAGGCCGCCGCCAGCGCGTCGGCTTTCAGGGCCAGCGGCGCCGCGAACACGACCTGCAGGCTCGATGGATTGTCGATATCGGGATTGGCCGTGAGGGCCGCGGTCTCGCCGGGCGTATCGGAGCGGCCGAAAAAGCGGGAGAAGATACTCATGGTGGGCGACCTGCCTGTCGGGGAAAGCGGGGATGCTATCAAGCCCTCGCGACACATTGGCCGGCCAGATGCAACCAAAGTCCGCCGCCCGCAACCAGATGTAGGGCGGCCGCGCAACCCGCCCCCGGTGCTACTTCAATTCCCGCGTGGCCCCGATCACGCGCAAGGTCGGCATCAACTGGCGCCAGGCATCCTTGGCGATCGCGGCCGGTCGCTTCAGGTCGGCCGCCGCGGGATCATCCAGCAGGTCGCCCTTGCAGGCGAAGACGATGCTGTTGGTCATGTCGTCGTCCACCACCTCGAACATGGCGCTGCCGAACGCGGTCCGCACCCGGTCCAGGTACTCGTGGTGATCCGGATGGTTGACGTGGAAGTTGATCACGAGGATGCCGTCGTCGCGCAGGGCGCGATGGCAGTCCGCGTAGAAATCCGCCGAACACAGCGCGTCAGGAATCCCGGCATCGTCAAAACCGTCGAGCAGCAGCACGTCGGCGGCCTCGCACAGGCCGCGCACATAATCGGCGCCGTCGGCCTGCACCACCCGGAAGCGATCGCTGTCGGGCGGGACCATGAACGCCTCGCGCAGCGCGATCACGGCCGGGTCGATCTCGACCACCGCGATGCGCGAACGCGTCAGGTAGCGATGGCAGAACTTGGCCAGCGAACCGCCGCCCAACCCCACCATCAGAATGTCGGCGGGCTCCGGGGCGAACAGCACGAAGCCCATCATCATCCGCGTGTACTCCAGGTCGAGCGCGTCGGGATTGAGCGTCGACATGCGGCTCTGGATGACTTTCTCGGAAAAATGCAGGGTGCGTGTGGTGCCGGCGGCCTGCACGTAGGGCCGGGCGACGTCTGGCGCCACCGGCGCGCTGGACAGGGACAAGGAGGAATCACGGGCGGACATGGGGCAGAAGATACCACCGCCGCCCGCCCGCGACGCGATCTCGGACCGATCCCCACCGCCTCCGGTTAAAGAATGCGCGCCGGACAGCCGTACATATCGTGTCACCTCGCCATCGCGGGCAGCGGCCGACCCGGCCCGCCCCCGATGCCATGTGCCCCGCCTTACCGGAACATCCCCATGCAGCCATTGGCCACCGACAACCTCCTTCCTCCCGCCGTCCCCGCCGGCAGCGACCCGCGCGCCGCCAGACGCGACGCCGACGCCGATGCCAAGGCGCAGAACCTGGAAACCACGACCAGCGACCGCCCGGTCTCGGTCCGCGTGGTGCTGAGCGACGACGCCCTCGAACGCGCCGCCAAGGCGCGCAAGGCCGCCTCGCAGATCGCCGTCGATGCGGCCCAGTCGCGCCAGGATTTCGCCCGTTCCCGCGTCTCGCAGATCAAGCAGCGCATCGAGATGCTCAAGAAAATGCTGATGTTCCTGGGCAAGGCCGCGGCCAAATCCATCCTTCTGGAACTACGTCAACTGGCCGGCGAACTCGGCCAGGCCGCCGCGGCGCTCAAAAGCAGCGCCAGCGCCGCGCCGGCCGCGAGCGCCGCCGACGCCACGGCGGCGCCCGTGGTGCAGGGTGCCAGCGGCCCCGCGACGGACGGCCCCGCCGCCACCGTCTCGCAGGCCGCCACGGCCGAAGACGCCAACGCCGCCGGGCCCGCGTCAGCCGATGCCGGCGACGCAGCATCGGCCCAGGCCGCCGTGCCCAGCGCCGCCACCGCCTCGCGCGCCGTGGCGGCCTATGCCGCCGCCAGCGACACCGCCGTCGCGACCGCCGCCGACACGGCCGAAGCGGCGGATCCCGCCCCCGCGGCGCAAGCCGCGACCCCGGCGCCGCGCGACGCCGCCAAGGACGTCTCGGTGCCCGGCGAGCAAGACAAACCCAATGCCGCCAGCGGCGACGACGACAAGTCGACGTCCGCCGCCGAATCCCGCCAGGAACGGCAGGTCGAGCAGAAGCGCCGCCAGGACGATGCCCAGGCGGTGCGCGACGCCATCCGCGCCATGAAGGAACTGCTCGCCATGCTCAAGAGCAAGCTGCGCATGCAGGACAAGGCCACCCAGAAACAGGTCGCCGAGGTGCAGGACGCCCTGGCCGACGCCGAAAAATCGGCCCATGCGATCGAAGGCGGCGGCCCGACCGGCGCCGGCCTGGACAGTGGCGGCGTGGGCGGCGCCAGCATGGAGGCCGGCGGCGGCATGACGGCGTCGGCCTGAGCGGCCGGCGGAATACCGCCACTCGCGGCGCCCGCGGTCGCCCCCTGACATTGCGCCCCGGCGGCGCGCACCCCGCGGCAAACGGCCTATGATGACGCTCCGTCCCTCTTGCCATGGCGGCCGCCGCCGCCCACCGCGATGTCCCTCATCCGCCCGCTCCTGCTCATCCTGCTGGCCCTGCCGTTTCCGGCCATGGCCCAAGCAGACGTCGATGACACCGCCGCACAGGCCCGTGCCACCCTGAAGCAGCGGTCGCTGGAACCCGAATGGATAGACGAGTGCTTCCTTGCCAGCAATCCATTCCGCTACTGCATCTATCTCGATAAACAAGCCGGCGGATTCCGTGTCGCCGACGTGCAATTGCACGAGCCCTACCAGGTCTACCTGTTCGACAACGGGCCTGACTATCCACAGGACGGGCGCTACCGCATCCGCCTGAACGGCAAGATCGGCTATGCCGACGAAGAAACCGGCGCCATCGTCGTCGCCCCCGTCTACGACTGCGCCTTTCCGTTCAAGGACGGCAGGGCCAGCGTGGGCTTCGGCTGCAAGGAAGAAAGCGATGGCGAGCATCGCTGGTGGTCGGGCGGAAACTGGCAGGTCATTGATAAGAACGGAAAGACCGTCAAATAAGAACCCGGTTACACGCCCGCGCCTTCATGATCCGGCGCGCCCCACGACATCATCGCGTCCAGCAGAACCACCGCAGGCGCGCCTGCGAATCGTGCGCGTCCGGGTCGTCATGCTCGAACCCCACCTCCACCCCACCGGCGGTGGTCACAACGAAGTGGAACTCGATATCGCCACAGGCGGTGATCAACGGAAAGCAGCGCGGATCGTCCCGCCGATAGGCGCGGTCCAGATCGCTGGGGTTGTAGAGCTCGTCCGCCATGCCCAAGGCGACGAACACGGCTTCGGGCGTGTTCGGGCCGCGCGGCATCCGGCGCGGCAATCATTCCATCCGTAGCGTATCGATGGTCGTCGTCGTCCTGGCCCTGGGCGTCGTGCTCTCGACGACCAGCGCGACTCCAAGCTGACGCAGGAAGGCATAGCGCAGCTTGCGCACCGACAAACCGCTTTCATTGGTCTCCACGCAATCCAAATCGATGGCTTGCCCGGGAATTCGCTCATGCACTTGATTCGCGGGATAATCCGTGCCGCTGGCGCAGGCGAGCGTTTGCCTGGGCCCGGTTCGCCGCCCTTCCCATCCGCCCTCGCTCTCGAGCGTGAACCGGGCATTTTCCGGCGGATTGGCCAACACATCGCCCGGCCATTGCTGGATGTCGCGCGCCATCCAGCGCGGCGGCACCTGCGCGGCCTTGAATCCGCCGGCCTGATGGATCAGCAGCGCCAGGCTGCGATAGTTGAGCGCCAACACGTAGTTGACCGGCAGGCCATTGAGCTTGCCGATATAGATACTGCGCAACGTGCCGTCGTCGCGATCATTGTGGAACGTCAATTCGTACTCGCTGTCCACCGCGACGTGGTCGATGCCGACGGTATGCTGGGTGCCCGTCATGCGCAAGGCGCGAAACCCCATGGGCTGCGTGCCCGCCGCCGGCAGCCTGGCCCGCACCGCGGGCGGCAGGGCATCGGGCAACAGGGTGCGCGCGGTGTAGGCATCGGCATTGAGCGCGACTTCGCGGGTCGACACGGGTTGCGCGCAGCCCGCCAGCACGGTAACGGCGGCCAGCAAGGCCAATCTGGAAATCGTCTCGACACGCATGGGATGGGCTCCACGTCAGGCAACAGGCAGGCAAACGCCAAGGCGTGGTGCATTCTGAGGGAGCATCGAGGTATCAACCAGACTTTGGCAACGATTGGCAATCATTGCCCCGCGTCGGATCCTCCGGCTTGAACCATTCGGGCCACGAGCTGCGATGCCGGTCGCCCGCCTCGATACAGGGAATCAACGTCTGCGCCAGCGCAGGCAACCGATCCGCGGACTTGGCGATCCGATACTTGACGCTGTGCACGCATTCCCGGTCGCCGAATTCGCATCGATTGAGCCGGGTGCCGCCGCAGGGGCCGTTCGCCAGGCCTTTGGGACAGGTCTCGGGGCAGACGTAGAGTGTGTCCTGCAAGCGGCAGGTGCCACAGGTGTCACAACCCACCAGCGGCCGCTTGAATGTCCGTTCGACCGCGAGCAGCGCCCGCGCCGCCACGCCGGTCTTCCAGAACGGCCGCGTCACACTCCAGCCAAAGGCGCTGCCGAGCCATCCCGTGCGATCGAAGAGCTGTTCATGCACCGTGGAAAGCAGCGTATAGCGCAAACGCTCCCCGGGAGTGGCCGCGACATCGGACTGCCCCAGCTCCCACGCGTCAATGCCAGGGGCGAAGCCTGTCTGGGGCATCCCGGGCATCCGCCAACTCGCCTGCCATCGATCCATCCAGTCGGACAGCGAGGCCACCGCATCCCGTTGCTCGGCGATCGCCTGCTCCAGCAACAACAATTCGTCCAGCGTGTGCACTCCGGACAGATGCACACCGGCATAACCCATCCATTGCAGACCCACGATCTGCAGCGCCAGCCGCTCGAGGCTGCGCGCGCTGGCATCGGCGGGCGAAATCTCTTGCTCCCTGCCCAGCAATTCGCGCATGGCGTCGGTGATGACGATGCCGGGCACATCCTGCAACGCCGCCGCGCGCCTGTGGGTCAGCCGCATCACACAGGCCAGCATGGGTTTGACGCGGCCCTGGGCGCGCATCCAGGCCTGGGCTTCGAGATGCTTGGCGGCGTCGAAGCCCAGTTGCAGGGTCAGGAAATCCGCGCCGGCCAGCAGTTTCTTCTGCGCCTTCAGGTACTGCGCGGCGCCTTCTTCCTCACGGTATTTGAACGGGTTCAACGCCGCGCCCAGCAGCCAGTCCGGGCCGTGCTCGCGGGCAATCTGCAGCGCGGGCACCGACTCCAGATAGCGCACGGGCGCCCGTCCCGGATCATGGCCAGGCAGGCGGTCCCCACTGAGCAGCAGCAGTTGCGACAGGCCCCGCGCCTGCATCGCGTCCATCTGGCCCAGCAGGTCGGCGCGCGCGCGATCCTTGCCCGAGAAATGCAACAGCGATGAAGCCGGATCGCCCAGCGCCCCGGCCCCCTGCAGGGGGCTCAGGTCGGAATGCAGGCCGACGCGGTCGGCGAAGGCAGGCAGCAACGGCCAGCCGGCCAGGTGCCCGCGTTGCACGATACGCTCGAGCGCGGCCCGGCGCGCGGGAGACTGTTGAGGAATGATCTCCAGCACGCAGGCGAAGCGTCTCGCGTTCAACGCCTGTTTCAATGCACTCAAGACAGCTCGATACCAAGTCGTTCAGGGGCGCCGCGCCACCTCGCGCCGCAACGGATTCGGCCAGCGGCGATTGGCGCTCAAGCCGCGCCGTGCGCGGCGATGTTGCGATATTGCCCTTTGAAATACAGCAATGGCTGCGTGGCCGCCGCTTCCTGCAGATTCAGCGCCTTCACTTCGCCAATCACGATCACGTGGTCACCGGCGGCGTATTCCGCGTGGATCTCGCAATCGATCCAGTGCAGGCTGCCGGCAATGAGCGGATTGCCCAGCGGCGATTCCTTCCAGTCGATGCCGCGCCACTTGTCTGTGCCACGCCGGGCGAACTGGTTGGACACCTCGACTTGCGCATCCGACAGGATGTTCACGGCAAAGCGGCCCGCCTGGCGGATCTTGGGATAACTGGCCGAATTGGACATCACGCTGAACGACACGAGCGGCGGGCTCATCGACACGCTGTGGAACGACTGGCAGGTAAAGCCGATCGGCTCGCCATCGATGTGGGTGGTGACCACCGTGATACCGGACGCGTAGTGCCCGAGCGCTTCACGAAAGCGCAACGGCTCGATGGCGGGACTGGGGAGTGACATGGTAGGGACTGCCAAAACTGGCGACTGGGTGCAGCGCGAATGCTATGTAAGGCCTTGCGGGCAGGCCCGTCGCAAGCAGCTTGCGACGGCCATTTCCCGTCTCGAAATCAGTTCGAGAGTTCGTTGCGGACGATCTCCGCGCCTGCGCTCAGCGAGCTCAGCTTGGCGCGCGCGATCGCACGCGACAGCGGAGCCATGCCGCAGTTGGTGCACGGATAGAGCTTGTCGGCGTCCACGAACTGCAGCGCCTTGCGCAAGGTGTTGGCCACTTCCTCGGGCGTCTCGATGGTATTGCTCGCCACGTCAATGGCGCCCACCATCACCTTCTTGCCGCGAATCAGCTCAATGAGCTCCATCGGCACGTGGGAGTTGTGGCACTCCAGCGAAACGATGTCGATATTGGACTTCTGCAGCTTGGGGAAGGCTTCCTCGTATTGCCGCCATTCCGAACCCAGCGTCTTCTTCCAATCCGTATTGGCCTTGATGCCGTAGCCATAGCAGATGTGGACGGCGGTTTCGCACTTCAGCCCTTCGATGGCCCGTTCCAGCGTGGCGACGCCCCAGTCATTGACCTCGTCGAAAAAGACATTGAAGGCGGGCTCGTCGAACTGGATGATGTCGACGCCGGCCGCTTCCAGCTCCTTGGCTTCCTGGTTGAGGATCGTGGCGAATTCCCAAGCCAGCTTCTCGCGGCTCTTGTAGTGATCGTCATACAGCGTGTCGATCATCGTCATCGGACCGGGCAGGGCCCACTTGATCGGCTGCTTGGTCTGCTGGCGCAGGAACTTGGCATCCTCGACGAAGACCGGTTTCTTGCGCGCCACCGCGCCCACCACCGTCGGCACGCTCGCGTCATAGCGGTCGCGGATGCGGACGGTCTTGCGGTTCTCGAAATCGACGCCGTCCAGGTGCTCGATGAACGTCGTCACGAAATGCTGGCGCGTCTGTTCGCCATCGCTGACGATGTCGATGCCCGCGTGCTGCTGTTCCTGCAGCGACAGGCGCAGGGCATCCTGTTTGCCCTCGATCAGTCCGCCATCCTGCAATTTCCAGGGCGACCACAGGGTCTCGGGCTCTGCCAGCCAGGAAGGTTTGGGCAGGCTGCCGGCGGTGGAGGTGGGAAGCAGTTTTTTCACAATAAGACCTGATGCTCTTTATTAATCAATGTGGGGTGGCCGCGGACCACTGCTCAAGAACCGTCTGATACGGCTTGATGAAGTTTTCCTCGACGAACTTGCCCTGCTCGACAGCCAGCCGGCTACGCTCTTCCCGATCGTAGACAATGCGGGTCAGGGAATAATCCTGGTGCTTCAGGCTCGGCTGGTAGGACTTCCCGGCAGCCGAGTTGGCGTTGTAGATCTCGGGCCGATAGATCTTCTGGAAGGTATCCATCGTGCTGATGGTGCTGATCAGCTCGAGATTGGTGTAATCGCCCAGCAGATCGCCGGTGAAATAGAACGCCAGCGGCGCGGCGCTGTTGGGCGGCATGAAGTAGCGCACCTTCATTCCCATTTTCTTGAAATACTCGTCCGTCAGCGAATACTCGTCCTGCAGGTATTCGACGCCCAGCACGGGATGCTGGTTTTCGGTGCGCTGATAGACCTTGCTGCTCGAAACGCTCAGGCAGATGACGGGCGCCTTGTGGAAGTTTTCCTTATAGGTGCTCGAATTCACGAAGCTCTTGAAGAGCTTGCCGTGCAGGTCGCCAAAATTCTCCGGCGTGCTGAAGGCGGTCGTATTCTTGTTGTGCTCCAGCAGCAGCACGCTGAAGTCGTAATCCCGCACGTACGAGGAAAAGTTATTGCCTACGATGCCCTCGAAGCGTTCATTGGTATGCCGGTCGAAAATGCTCGTCTTCAGCACTTCGATCAGCGGCAGGCCGTTACCGCTGCTTTGGCCTTCGATATTCAATTCGACGGAAATGATCTCGAGCTTTACGGAATAGCGATCGCCCTTGGGATTATCCCAGTGCGCCAAGGCGTTGAAGCGATTGTCGATCATCCTGAGCGTATTGCGCAGATTCTCCTGACGGCTCTCCCCCCGGGCCAAATTGGCGAAGTTGGTCGTGATTCGCGTATTGTCCGCGGGACGATAATCCTCATCGAAACAAATGCTCTTGATGGCAAATGTAAACTCTTTACTCATTCTGATCCGGCGCTCAAATTTCTGACAAAAAGCTCGCGTCTATTTTCCGCCGTCATTTATTTCCAAATTTCTTCGGATTTTTGATTTGGCAGTCTTGACACTTTCAATATTCGAGCCGTATTTTATGTTGCGCCTTCCATGAATAAAAATGATTTTATTTGGATGAAATCATTAGTTCTGCTCATGCTCTGGCCGAGGCCGGGCGCCCCCATGCCAGCGGGACATGGTCCGGCAGGGCAACGTCCGGCCGCGCGGCGCGCCAGGGCGTCGCGCTAACATGGCCGTCATGGGGTCGTTCAATCGCCGTCAATTCACCGGTATCGAGGTCGCGCACATCGCGGACGGCACGCGCGGCTTTGCGCCCCATTTCCACGACGAATTCGTGATCAGCGTCAATGTGCGGGGCTGGGAAAAAATCAAGCTCGACAGGAAATGCTTCGACGCCGCCGAGGGTGACGTCACGCTCTACAACCCGGCGCAGGTCCAAAGCTCCCATGTCATCAGTGAGTCGTGGCAATTCGCGAGCATGTATGTGGACCCGGCCGCCCTCCCGGTCCTGCTCGGCATCAACCCGGAAACCGTTTTCGACAAGCCCCTGCTGCAAGCGCCAGGCATTGCAGCCAGGCTGCGCGGCGCCATCCTGTCAGCGCTGAACCGGAACACGCCCGAGAGCGTGGCGCAGGAAGGGCTGGTCCACGTTTTCGACGAACTGTTGCAGATGGCGGGATCGGGCGGACCCGCGACATCCAGGCACGTGCCGGCGTCCATCAGCGGCATCGCCGACCGCCTGCGCGACGACCCTGCCTTGCCGACGCTGACGGACCTGGCGGCATCGGCGGGGATGACGCCCGTGCAGCTCGTTCGGGCCTTTTCCAGGGTCTATGGCATGCCCCCGCTGGCGTGGCGCTGGAACCAACGGGTTGCCGAAGCGCGCAAGAGAATCGCCCAAGGCGAGAACATTGCGGCGGTGGCGCTGGACCTGGGATTTGCCGACCAGTCCCACCTCACGCGCAGGTTCCGGGCCGTCGTCGGCGTCCCGCCCGGCCAATGGCGCGACGGCTGAAATAGCGTTCAAGACAGGGCCGCGCGCCCGCGGGCATAGTGCTGCCGTTACTGAACGAGCAGACTATGACCGCCGCCTCTTCGCCCATTCCCATCGGCTACACCGCCGTCCCCCGCGGACACATTGCCAGTGTCGTCACCGACCTCGAAATGCTGTCCAGGCCCGACTTGCCCGGCGCTTCCTTGCCCCAAGGTTTCGAGCTGGCCCCGGTTGCCGGAATCGGCCTGGATGCCTACCGCGCGCTGTTCCGCAAGGTCGGGGCCGACTGGCTGTGGTTTTCACGCCTTTTCATGGAAGACGGCGAGTTGGCCGCCATCCTCGCGCACCCCGACGTCGACATCCACATTGTCCGGACCGGACTTGGGGACGTTGGCATTCTGGAGTTGGACTTCCGCACGGAAGGGGAATGCGAGTTGGCGTTCCTGGGGCTCACCGCGGACTGCACGGGCCGGGGCGTGGGCCGCGCGCTGATGAGCAAGGCAGTGGAACTGGCCTGGGTGCGGCCCATCACCCGGATGTGGGTCCACACCTGCACCTACGACCATCCTTCGGCACTGCGCTTCTACATGAAAGCGGGCTTCAAACCGTACGCAATCCGGGTGGAAGTGCAGAGAGATCCGAGGTTGAGCGGCGACTTGCCGAAAACTGCCGCCGCGCACGTCCCGATTATCGACTAGCCGCCGCGGCCGGCTCGGGTCGGCGCCGACCGGCAATGGAAAGGGGCCGCCACGGCGGCGGCCCCGCGTCCTCGCCGCGATATCACTCCACCGTCACGCTCTTGGCCAGGTTGCGCGGCTTGTCCACATCGGTGCCGCGGGCGCAGGCCGTGTGGTACGACAGCAGTTGCAGCGGCACCGTGTGCAGGATCGGCGACAGCTTGCCGTAGTGCTCGGGCATGCGGATCACGTGCATGCCTTCGGCGCTCTGGATCTTGCTGTCGGCGTCGGCGAACACGTACAGCTCGCCGCCGCGCGCGCGCACTTCCTGCATGTTGGACTTCAGCTTTTCCAGCAGCTCGTCCTTGGGCGCGATGGTGACAACGGGCATGTGCTCGGTCACCAGGGCCAGCGGGCCGTGTTTGAGTTCGCCGGCCGGGTAGGCCTCGGCGTGGATGTAGCTGATTTCCTTGAGCTTGAGCGCGCCTTCCAGCGCGATCGGGTAATGCATGCCGCGGCCCAGGAACAGCGCGTTTTCCTTCGAGGCAAAGCGGTCGGCCCAGGCCATGATCTGCGGTTCCAGCGCCAGCACCGAGCCGATGGCCACGGGCAGGTGGCGCAGCGCCTTCAGGTGTTCGGCCTCCTGCTCGTCGGTGAGGCGGCCGCGCACCTGCGCCAGCGCCAGCGTCAGCAGGAACAGCGCGGTCAACTGCGTGGTGAAGGCCTTGGTCGAGGCCACGCCGATTTCGACGCCGGCGCGGGTGATGTACGACAGCTTGCACTCGCGCACCATGGCGCTGGTGGACACGTTGCAGATGGTCAGCGTGTTTTCCATGCCCAGCGAGCGGGCGTGCTTGAGCGCGGCCAGGGTGTCGGCGGTTTCGCCCGACTGGGAGATCGTGACGACCAGCGAACGCGGGTTCGGCACGCTGTCGCGGTAGCGGTATTCGCTGGCGATTTCGACGGCCACGGGGATCTTGGCGATCGATTCGATCCAATACTTGGCGGTCAGGCCGGCGTAATAGCTGGTGCCGCACGCCAGGATCAAGAGCGAATCGATGTCCTTGAAGATCTTGTAGGCGTCGTCGCCGAACAGCTCGGGCGTGATGGACTCGATGTCCTGCAGCGTGTCGCCGACGGCGCGCGGCTGCTCGAAGATCTCTTTCTGCATGTAGTGGCGATAGGGGCCGAGCTCGGCCGCGCCCGTATGCACGTGCACCGTGTGCACTTCGCGCTTCACATCCTTGCCATTGGCGTCCACGATCCAGACGCGCGCCAGTTGCAGATCGACGACGTCGCCGTCTTCCAGGTAGATGATCTGGTCGGTGGTGCCGGCCAGCGCCAGCGCATCCGATGCCAGGAAATTCTCGTTCTGGCCCACGCCCACCACCAGCGGCGAACCCTGCCGCGCGCCGACCACGCGGTGCGGCTCATCGCGGCAGAACACGGCGATGGCGTAGGCGCCGTGCAGGCGGCGCACGGCGTTCTGCACGGCCTCGAACAGGTCGCCGGCGTACAGATGGTTGACCAGGTGCGCGATCACTTCAGTGTCGGTCTGGCTTTCGAAGACGTAGCCCACGGCCTGCAGCTCGGCGCGCAGTTCGTCGTGGTTCTCGATGATGCCGTTGTGCACCAGCGCGATGCGCGGTTCGTCGTTGCCCAGGCGCGAGAAGTGCGGATGAGCATTGTGCGTGGCCGGCACGCCGTGCGTGGCCCAGCGGGTGTGGGCAATGCCGGTGAAGCCTTGCAGATGGTCCTGCGCGACCTGCTCGGCCAGCTCGGCCACGCGCTGGGTGCTGCGCGTGCGGCGCAGGTGGCCGTCGGCGTACACGGCGACGCCGCAGGAGTCATAGCCGCGGTATTCCAGCCGCTTCAGGCCTTCGACCAGGATCGGGGTGATGTCGCGCTGGGCGACGGCGCCAACAATGCCGCACATAGGAGAGACTCCTGAAAGTTCGAGTACGGAACGCATTGTGCGCGTCCCGACAAGAAATTTGATTTCTTTATCTGGTCATATTTGACAGTTTATTCACTTACATATTTGTGATTAAATAATATTGCATAAATAATCCATTCATGAATTAATCATGCAAAACCAGCCGATCACCCTGCCGGAATTGGACGATCTGGACCTGCGCATCCTGGAACAGTTGCAAGACGACAACTCGCTGACCAACCAGGAGCTGGCCGCGCGCGTGCACGCCTCGCCGCCGACCTGCCTGCGGCGGGTGCGGCGCCTGGTGGAAGAAGGCGTGATCGCGCGCCAGGTGGCCATCCTGGCGGCCGGGAAGCTGGGCAGCACGCTGACCGCCATCGTCGAGATCACGCTGGACGTGCAGGCGGCCGAAAGCCTGGACGCCTTCGAACAGATCATGTTGGCAGAACCGGCGGTGCTGCAGTGCTACCGCGTGTCGCCGGGGCCGGACTTCGTGGTGATCGCGCAGGTCAAGGACATGCCGGCCTATCACGCGCTGGCGCACCGCGCCTTCACCGCGCACGCCAACGTGCGCAACGTGCGCACGTTCTTCTCGGTGCACCGCGCCAAGTTCGAGACCCGCATCGACGTGCGCGGGTAATCGGCGGCCATCCACACGGAATCCACCGATGATCGGGCGCCCGGCGGATAATACAAACCGGATCGGTCCACAACGCCAACGCGCCATAAGCAGGAGCCTGCCGTGCCGACGCAGTCCACCCGGTATCTCGAAATGATCGCGACACACCTGAACGCGCCCTACGGACAGGTCGTGACGCCATTTCATGTCGCCGCCGCATTGCGCGCGGGCGACTTCGGCGCAGTCTCCGGCGACGCCTTGGTCAAGGAACTGCTAGCCAGCATGTTCATAGAACTGGAACCCGAATTCATCGGCAGGGCCTGCTACGAAGCAGGTGTCAGACTCGAGGAGGCGCAGGCGCTGTACCAGCAGGCCCGCGCGCAGTACGGCCTGCCCAGGGCCGCGCAATGGGCCAAGGCCAGATTGGCGCAATGGGCGGACATGGGCGCAAGCGGCCGCATGCGCGCCCCTTGAAGCGCGCGATCAGCGCGCGCCCTTCGCCGCCAGCAGCCGCTCGAACTGCGCCAGGTAACGATTGCCCATCTTCTGCACGTCGTGCTCGTCGCGCACGTACTGATACGCGCGCTCGGTGATCTCCTGGCGGAACGCGGCATCATCCAGGCAACGCGCCATGCCCTGGGCCATGGCATGGAAATCGGCCACCGCGCACAGCACGCCGCGCCCGTCGGCCAGGCTTTCCTTCAAGCCGCCAGCGTCAGTGGACACCACCGGCACCCGCTGCAGGAAGGCGTCCAGCACGCTGCTGCCCAGCGCCTCTTCCTCGGAACTCATGACGAACACGTCGAGGATGCTGTAGAAATCCTCGACGCCCTTGCGAAAGCCCGCGAAACGGTAGACGTCCTCGACGCCCAGCGCGCGCGCCTCGTCGCGCGCCTGCTGTTCGCGGTCGCCGCCGGCGCCGAAATGCAGGAAGACGAAATCGCGCCGCGTCCGGGCCAGTTCGGCCACCGCGCGCACCAGCGTCACCGGGTCCTTGTCGCGGATCAGCGCGGCCGACGTGGCCATGACCTTCTTGCCTTCCAGATCGAACTCGCGCACCAGCGCGGCGACGTTCTCCTGGTTGATCTGGTGCGGCTCGACCGCGCTGCGGATGATGACCGGGTCCAGCCCCAGGCGCCGCGGCTCGCTCGCGGCCATGTCGCTGATCGCCACGAACAGGTCGGTGTGGCGCCACTTGAAGCCGGTCTTCCATTCCTCGTTGGGCTTGACCACGAACGAGGTGCGGCGCGAAAACGCCACCGGGCGCCGGTGCAGCCACTTGGTCAGCACCGCCCAGGTGACGGTGTTGGCGGTCTGGGCGTGGATGATGTCGTAGCCGCTGCCCGCGCGCGCCAGGAACGCCAACTGCGCCGGCACGTTGCGGACGGTGTGCGCCACGAAGCCCTCCTGGCGCACGCGCTCGGCCAGCGGGCCGCCTTCGCGGCACAGCACTTCGACCTGGTGGCCGGCATTGCGGAACGCGCGCATGCAGTACAGCGTCTGGCGTTCGCCCCCGCGCCAACCCTTTTCGAAGTTGAGCTGCAGGATCTTCATGCGCGGCCGATGCCCGAGTACTCAAAGCCCTGCGCGCGCACGTCGGCGGGCGTGTAGAGATTGCGGCCGTCGATGATCAGCGGCGTCTTGAGCAGCGCCTTGACGCGGTCGAAGTCGGGCGCGCGGAAGACCTTCCACTCGGTGGCGATCAGCAGCGCGTCGGCGCCGTCCAGCGCGTCGTACATGTCGGTGGCGAAGCTCACGCCGGGTTTGCCATCGAGGACGCGGGCGGCCTCGTGCATGGCCACCGGATCGTAGGCGCGCACGGTGGCGCCGCGGCGCGTCAGCTCGGCGATCACGGTCAGGCTGGGCGCCTCGCGCATGTCATCGGTATTGGGCTTGAAAGACAGGCCCCACAGCGCGATCCTGCGGCCGCTCAGGTCCTCGCCGTAGCGGTCCACCAGCTTTTCCGACAGGCGGAACTTCTGCGCGTGGTTGGCAGCCTCGGCCGCCTCGATGACGCGCATCGGCAGCGCATTCTCGGCGGCGGTGTTGACCAGCGCCTGCACGTCCTTGGGGAAACACGAACCGCCATAGCCGGCGCCCGGATAGAGGAAGTGATAGCCGATGCGCGGATCGGCGCCGATGCCGCGGCGCACCTGCTCGATGTCGGCGCCCAGCGCCTCGGCCAGGTTGGCCATCTCGTTCATGAACGAGATGCGGGTGGCCAGCATGGCGTTGGCGGCGTACTTGGTCAGCTCGGCCGAGCGCACGTCCATCACCATCAGGCGATCGTGGGTGCGCTGGAACGGCTCGTAGATGCGGCGCATGACGCCGATGGTGTAGTCGTCGTCGGCGCCGACGATGACCCGGTCCGGGCTCATGAAATCGTTGATCGCAGCGCCTTCCTTCAGGAATTCCGGGTTGGAGGCGACGCTGAACGGCACCTCGACGCCGCGCCTGGCCAATTCCTCGGCCACCGCGGCGCGCACCTTGTCGGCGGTGCCGACCGGCACGGTGGACTTGTCCACGATCAGCTTGCGGGTGGTCATGTGGCGGGCGATGTTGCGGGCCGCGGCCAACACGTACTTCAGGTCGGCCGAGCCGTCCTCGCCCGGCGGCGTGCCGACGGCGATGAACTGCACGTCGCCGAAGGCCACGCTCTGGGCCACGTCGTCGGTGAAATGCAGGCGGCCGGCCTGCACGTTGCGCCGCACCAGGTCTTCCAGGCCGGGCTCGTAGATGGGGATCCCGCCCTGGCGCAGCAGGGCGATCTTGGCCGCGTCCACGTCCAGGCACATGACGTCGTTGCCCATGTCGGCCAGGCACGCTCCCGACACCAACCCTACGTAACCGGTACCCACGACCGTGATCTTCATGCCTGAACGCCTTAAAAATAGGTAATCGTCGCGCCGGGACGAACCGTCACCGCGCCGGCCGCCATTATAGAAGCCGTGCGGCCCACGGGTTTGGCGGCGGCCGGCGGTCCCGCGCCGCCTCCGCCCCGGCCGCTATGGTTCCGACGGCGCCCGCAGCTTGCTGAACCGCACGGTGTTCACGACAACCGCCAGGCCGGCGCAGATCGTGCCCAGCACCAGCGCCAGCCCGGGGCCGTGCGCTGCACTGACGCTGAAAGCGATCGCCACCAGCGCGGTGCCGAAGCTCTGCCCGAACACCCGGGTCGTGGCCTGCAGGCCGCCTGCCGCGCCGCTGCGGGCGCGCGGCGCGGCCGACAGCATGGCGCGGTTGTTGGGCGTCTGGAAGAAGCCGAAGCCCACGCCGGCCACGAACATGCCGGCAATGATCGGCACGTTGCCCACGGCCGCCGGCAGCGCCGCCAGCCACAGCATGCCCGCCACCATGGTGGCCGCGCCGACGCCGCTCAGGGTGGCGGCGGAGTAACGGTCCGACAGGCGGCCCGCCACCGGCGCGATCAGCGCCGTGCCCACCGGCCAGGCGCCCATCAGCAGGCCGACCTCGAGATAAGGCCGGCCCAGCACCTGCTGGAAATAGAACGGCAGCGACACATACGACGCCATCTGCGCCGCGAAGGTGCAGGCCGACGCGCCCACCGCGAATGCCAGCGGCCGGATGCGCAGCAGGTCGACCGGCACCAGCGGCGCGGGCTGGCGGCTGGCGCGGCGCACCAGCACCAGGCCGGCCACGGCCGCGATCGCCACCAGGCCGATGCCGCGCAGCAGGTCCTGGCCCATCATGTCGATGCCGGAGATGAACACGCCCAGCGTGGCCATGCAGAGCAGGGCGCTGATCCAGTCCAGCTTGACGTCGTTGCGCGGCACCTCAGGCAGATGGCGCAGGCCGAACATGGCCAGCACGCAGATCGGCAGATTGACCGCGAAGATCCACGGCCACGGCGCCACCGACAGGATCGCCGAGCCGATGGTCGGCCCCAGCACCGACATCACCGCCACCGTGGTGGCGTTCAGGCTGATTCCGCGGCCCAGCATCTTGAGCGGATAGATATTGCGCACCAGGCCGCCGAACAGGCACATCAGCGTTGCGGCGCCCACGCCCTGGAATACCCGCGCCGCCGTCAGTTGCACCAGCGAGCCGGCCAGCGCGCAGCCCAGCGAGGCCAGCGTGAACAGCACCAAGCCGAAAGTGAACATGCGGCGAAAGCCGATGCGCTCGGCCAGCGCCGACAGCGGCAGCAGCATCATCACCACCGCCAGGTTGTAGGCATTGACCACCCACACCGCCTGCGCCGGCGACGCGTTCAGGTCGGCCGCGATGGTCGGCAGGGCGACGTTGGCGATGGTGGTGTCCAGCACTGACAGGCTGATGCCTGTCATGACGGTCGCCGCGGCCCAGTAGCGGCGCGGGACCGGCAGGCCGTCCGGCGCGGCGGGCTTGGCGCCGCCGGCCGGGGTTTGCGACGCCGGCGGCGTCACGACTTCTTGACCGGCCGTTGCCAACCGTCGATGGTGAGCTGCTTGACGCGCGACACCGTCAGTTTCTCGGCCGGCGCATCGCGGGTCAGCGTGGTGCCAGCGCCCAGCGTCGCGCCGCGGCCCACGCGCACCGGGGCCACCAGTTGCGTATCCGAGCCGATGAAGGCGTCGTCCTCGATGACGGTGCGGTGCTTGTTGACGCCGTCGTAGTTGCAGGTGATGGTGCCCGCCCCCACGTTCACGCGCGCGCCGATATCGGCATCGCCGATGTAGGCCAGGTGGTTGGCCTTGCTGTCGGCGCCCAGCACGCTCTTCTTGATCTCGACGAAGTTGCCCACATGGGTGCGGTCGCCCAGCTCGGCGCCCGGACGCAGGCGCGCATACGGGCCGATGCGCGCGTCGCCGCCCACCTGGGCCTGCTGCAGATGGCTGAAAGCCTCGATCTGCGTGCCCGCGCCGATGCTCACATCGCGCAGCACGCAATGCGGGCCGACGCGCACCCCGTCGGCCAGCGTCACGCGGCCCTCGAACACGCAGCCCACGTCGATAAAGACATCACGACCGCAATTCAGCGTGCCGCGCACATCGAAACGCGCGGGGTCGGCCAGCGTCACGCCTGCCTCGAGCTGGCGACGCGCCTGCTCGGCCTGCCAGCGGCGCTCCAGTTCGGCCTGCTGCACGCGGCTGTTCACGCCCAGCGTCTCCCACGAGGCGCCCGGCTGGGCCGCGCCCACCGGCACGCCATCGACCACGGCCAGGCCGACCACGTCGGTCAGGTAGTACTCGCCCTGGGCATTGTTGTTGTCGATGCGCGAGAGCCAGTCCTTGAGCCGGGCAGTCGGCGCGGCCAGGATGCCGGTGTTCACTTCCTTGATGGCGCGCTCGGCTTCGGAGGCATCCTTGTGCTCGACGATACGGCAGACATTGCCGCCGGCGTCGCGCACGATTCGTCCATAACCGGTGGAATCGGCCAGCACTTCCGTCAGCACCGCGGCGCCGGCGCCACGCGCCTGCAGCAGGCGGCGCAACGTCTCGGGTTGCACCAGCGGCACGTCGCCGTACAGCACCAGCGTCACGTCGTCCTCGCCGTCGCCTTCGCGCAGCAGCGGCACGGCCTGCTGGACCGCGTGGCCGGTGCCTTGCTGCGGCTGCTGCAACGCGAATTGCAGATCGTCCTGGCCCGCGAAAGCCTGCTTGACGCGGTCGGCGCCATGGCCGACCACCACGATGACGCGGGCCGGCTCGAGCTGGCGGGCGCTGTCCAGCACGTGTGCCAGCATCGGTTTGCCGGCCAGGGTATGCAGCACCTTGGGCAGGTCGGACTGCATGCGCTTGCCGAGTCCGGCGGCAAGAATCACTACATTAAGCATAGGTTCCGGTATTTGAATGCGCCCGCTACCGCCATCCGGCGGTCCGGGACGGGATTGAAAAAATCAGGGCTTGCCGTCGGCAGGCCCGTTGTTCTTGGTGGCCGACTTGGCGGCCGTCTTGGCCGCCGGCTTGCGCGCGGCCTTGCGAGCGGGCTTGGCGACCGTCTTGGCGGCCTTGGCCGCCGGGGCGGCCGCGGCTTGCGGGCCGCCCGGCTTGGCCTTGGACTTGTCGGCCTCGGGCGCCGGCTGGCTGCCCGGCATCGATGCGGCCGTGGCCGCCGCGATCTGGTTGAACTGCTGTTGCAGCAGGTCCCACCAGGCCTTGGAGGCCGATTGCGCCGCCGCGCCCATCTGCTCGCTCATGCCGGGCTGGGCGCCAGCCGCGCCGCCCTCGGCCTCGGACGCCTTGGCCTCGGCCTTCGCGGCGTCGGCGGCATCTTGCGACGCGCCTTTCGACGTGTTCCTGGCGACCGGCGCGGGTTTCAGGCCCAGCACCACTTCCAGCGGCGACGCCGCGCCGCTTTCGCGCACCGCGCCCAGGTCCAGATTGGCGGCCGAGTCGACAAAGGCGCGCAACGTGCTGATGGTGGAGCGCTGCACTTCCATGCCCTGGATCGTGCTGGACAGCATCGACAGGTTCATGCGCAGCCAGTTTTCGACCGAGCGCAGTTCGGTGATACGGCGGTCCAGGTCTTCCAGGTTCATGGGCGGCGCCATCGGCAGGCTGCTCGCCAGCCCGCCCGGCCCGGTCAGGCCGGCCCAGGCCTGGCGCATCATTTCCATGCTGGCCAGCAGCGGATTGCCCGACAGGTCGGAATTCTGGCCCATGCCGGGCAGGACGAACGGGTTGCTGTGTTGGTCGCTCATTCCTGTCTTCCCATAGATCGCAAAGCGCCGCCGGCCTGACTGGTCACCCCGGCAGCAGCTGATTATTCTCCACGCGCACATGGTCGCCGGACGCAAACGCGAACGGTTGCGCGCTGCGGAACTGCCGCGTGCTGCCGTCGTTCATGCGAACCGTGAGCTCATAGTGCGTCACCGTTTGTTGCTGCCTGATATTACGCTCAACTTCACGGCCTGCCAAAGCGCCGCCCACCGCGCCCAGCACGGTCAGCGCCGTCTTGCCGTTGCCGCCGCCGAACTGGTTTCCGACCACGCCCCCGGCGACGCCGCCGGCGATCGTGCCGACCAGGTGGTCGCTATTGTCCTTGACCGGCACCTGCACCTGGCGAATGGTTTCCACCACGCCGCAGGTGCGGCAGGCCTGTGCCGCCGGCGCGGGAGCGGGCGCCGGCGCGGGACGGCCCTGGGCCTGGACCTGGGCCTGTGGTCGTGCGCCCGGGGCTTGCGGCTGGGCGGGCGCGGGCTGCGCCGGAGCCAGGTTGGCGGCCTCGGGCCCGGCCTGCGCGAGCGCCGGGTCCTCGGCGTGCGGCGTGGCCGATGGCGTCGGCAGCCAGCCCATCACGGCGGCGACACCGACCGAGCACATGACGATCACCGCGATGGCGGCGGCCGCGACCAGCGGATGCAGGCCGCGGCGGGAAGATTCGGTTGGGACGGGGTAATTCATGACGATGCTCCATCGTTACTAACCGGCAGTGGTATAGCACCCGGATGCGGTTTCGGCATGTTGCGATGGTGACGCTTCATTGCTGCGCCAGGGCGGGTGGACAGCCCGCGGCATTCGTGGACAATAGGACCATGAATGCCATCACCTTGCCTCAGATCGAAGCGGCCATCAACTATTGGCGCAATGTGTCGCCGTCGACCGGCGACGAATCACGCCTGTGCCCCGAAGCCGCCGCGCTGGCCGCCCCCTATGCCCTGATGATCATGTCGCACCGCCGCGAAATCCCCGCCGCCGAACTCAGCGACCAGGCCCGTGCCGCGCTGTCCGGCTGGACGGCGGCGGGCGGCGTGTAAAGCCGGCCGGCACGCGCCAGGCCTGGGATAAGCAGCCGGTGCGCCGCGGACCGCCTGAGGGCGGACCAGGCAAGCGCGTCCCGGATCAGCCCTTGAGCAGGGCCTGGATATCGTGCACCAGGGCGTCGACCCCGATGTTGTTGTTGGCCAGCACGCGCGATTCGCCCTTGCCGTCCAGCAGGTAGAAAGCCGCGGTGTGGTCCATGGTGTAGTTGCCGTCCTTGGTCGGCGCCTTGGCGTAGTAGGCCTTGAACGAGGCCGCCGCCTTCTTCACCTGGTCCGGCGTGCCGGTCAAACCCAGAAAACGTGGGTCGAACGCCGTTACGTATTGCTTGAGCACGTCCGGCGTGTCGCGCTCGGGATCCACCGTGATCAGCAGCACCTGCACGCGGTCGGCGTCCGGGCCCAGCTTCTTCATCACCTCGGTCAGCTCGGCCAGCGAGGTCGGGCAGACGTCCGGGCATTGCGTGAAGCCGAAGAACACCACCACCGCCTTGCCGGCGAAATCCTGCAACGTGCGCGTCTTGCCGTTGTAGTCCGACAGCTCCAGGCCGCGGCCCAGTTGGGTGCCGCTGATGTCGCTGCCCTTGAATTGGGGCGCGTTGTCGCCGCAGGCGGCCAGGGCGGCAGTGAACGCGGCGGCCGTGGCCAGGCGCAGGGCCAGGCGCCGGCTGGCGGAAAATACGGACATCGACTTATCTCCAGGGGGTCAGATCAGCGCGACCCAGTGGTCCACCAGCAGGGCGCCGAACAGCAGCGCCAGGTAGAGAATGGAAAAACGGAACATGCTGCGCGCCAGCTCGTCGCTGTAGTTGCGGTACAGCCGCCAGGCGTACGACACGAACATGCCGCCCAGCACCAGCGCCGACGCCAGGTACAGCGCGCCGCTCATGCGGATCGCGGTGGGCAGCAGCGTGGTGGCGACCAGCGCGATGCTGTAGAGCAGGATCTGCAGGCGCGTGAACTGCTGGCCATGCGTCACCGGCAGCATCGGCAGGCCGGCCTTGACGTAGTCATGGTTGCGATACAGGGCCAGCGCCCAGAAATGCGGCGGCGTCCAGATGAAGATGATCAGCACCAGCAGCCAGGCCTCGGCCGGCACGGAATCGGCCACCGCCGCCCAGCCAAGCGCCGGCGGCATGGCGCCCGACAGGCCGCCGATGACGATGTTCTGCGGCGTGCGCGGCTTCAGGATGATGGTGTAGATGACGGCGTAGCCGACGAAGGTGGCGAAGGTCAGCCACATGGTCAGGGGGTTGACCAGCGTGTACAGCACGAACATGCCGGCGCCGCCCAGCAGGCCGGACAGGCTCAGCACCTGGAACGCGGAAATGGTGCCGCGCGCGGTGGCGCGCCGCGCCGTGCGCAGCATGCGGGCGTCGACTTCCTGCTCGATCAGGCAGTTGATGGCGAAGGCGGCGGCCGCCAGCAGCCAGATGCCGAGCGTGCCGAACAGCACGCGGCGCATGTCCGGCACGCCCGGCACGGCCAGGAACATGCCGATCACCGCGCAGAACACCGCCAATTGGGTGACGCGCGGCTTGGTGAGAACGAAATACTGGCGGAGCAATCCGGATTGGGGAGCGGCAAGACTGGTCATCATGCACCCTATTTTAAACGCGCACCGAATTGGGGCCGTAGCCCCCGGCCGGCGCCCCGCCCGCGGTGGACAGGCGCACCATCAGGACCACCGCGGCCAGCGTCAGGCCGGCGGCCCCGCCATTGTGCAACACCGCGATCAACAAAGGCCACTGGAAGAAGATCGTCGTCAGGCCGGTCAGCAACTGCGCGCCCAGCAGCGCCAGCATGAGCGTGGCCGGTCCCCGCAGGCCGCGGTCGGCCCGCAGGCGCCAGGCCAGCACGCCCAGGTAGGCAAACACGACGAAGGCAAAATTGCGGTGCACCCAGTGGATCGCCGTCAGCGCCGGCTGCGAGATCATTTCGCCGGACGGCAGTTCGCCCAGCCCGCGGATGATGGAATAGCCGCCATGGAAGTCCATGTCCGGCACCCACTTGCCGTGGCACATGGGGAAATCCATGCAGGCCAGCGCCGCGTAGTTGGTGCTGACCCAGCCGCCCAGCGTCACCTGGATCAGCAGCAGGATGAAGCCGCCGACCACCCACGGTTTGAAGCGCCGCGCCGCGGCGGCCACCGCATGGTGCGGGCGTTCACGCGCCGACAGCCAGGTCATCAGCGCCAGCACCGACAGGCCGAACACCAGGTGCGCCGTGACCACGGCGGGCATGAGCTTGTGGGTCACGGTCCAGGCGCCGAACGCACCCTGCACGCACACCGCCACCAGCGTCGTCACCGCCAGGGCCGGCGAGCGGCCCAGTTCGCGGCGGTAGCGCCAGGCCATGTAGACGATGCCGATGATCAACATGCCCAGAATCGAGCCGACATAGCGATGGATCATCTCGATCCAGGCCTTGGACAGCGTCACCGGCCCGAACGGCATGGCCTGCGAGGCCTCGTGGATATCGCCCATCGCCCCCAGCGGCGTGACGCTGCCGTAGCAGCCGGGCCAGTCCGGGCAGCCCAGGCCCGAGTCCGTCAGGCGCACGAAGGCGCCGAACATGATCAGGTCCAGCGTCAGGAACCAGGTGAAGAAGACGAGTTTGCGATACCGCGCTTTGATGCGTTCCATGGAAATCAACTAAATACCGATTCAACCGATGCGCGAGTTATAGACCAGCTTGCTGATGTCCTTGCGCACCTTCACGCCGTCGGCGTCGGCGGGATACTGCATCATCAGGTTGCCCAGGGGATCGATCACCCAGATCGGCTGCGCCAGGCCGGGCTGGCCGGCCGCGGCGTCGCGCGCCAGCAGGAAGCGCGCCAACTGGTCCGGATCGGCGCGCAGCATGATCGTGCCCTGGTAGGCCTCCAACACCTTGTCCGGCACCGGTCCATCGTCGGTGATGAACCAGACGCGCGCCAGGCGATCGACGTTCTTGCCCTGGCTGGCGTGGGTATTGCGGGTGATGTAGAGCTTGCGGGCGCAACTTTCCGGGCAGGCCGCGCCGTCGGCCGCGACCAGCAGCCACTTGCCCTTCAGGCTCTGCAGGTCGAACGGCTTGCCGTCCAGCGTGGTCAGCTTGAGCGCCCCCGGCGCCGGCACGGGCCGCTGCGGCTCGACCAGTTGGCCGTAGTTGCTGGCGTCCGCCGGCCACCATTGCGGGTTCATGTAGACCACGAAGGCCGCCACGATAGGCGCCAGCGTGCACAGGAACACCAGCACCATCGGCGTCAGCGAGCGCCGGGCGGGTTTGGAAGCAGTCATGTCGCGAGCCACGTGGGTCATGGATTCTGTTGTCGGGAGAGGCGGTCAGGCCGCCGGATCGTCGGCCGCGCGCTGGCGCATGCGCTTGATGGCGCCCCCCAGCACCACCAGCCAGGCGATGGCGGCAAACAAGGCGAAGGAAAACCACTCGACGGCGTACACCGTGTTTTGCTGGAAATTCACCGACGGCTGCGGCCAGTCGTGCACCAGCCCGTCGTCCTCGCCCAGGCCGAACTGGCTCACCACCGTGGGCAGCAGGGTCAGTCCGGTGGCCTTTGCGTAGGCCTCCAGCGGCAGGTTCTGCACCTGCGGCACGACGCCGCCGGGCGCCGGCAGCGAGGCCGGCAGGCTGGAGGCGTCCTGGCCCCCCAGCGACCACAGCTCGAACATGCGCGGCACGCGCGGCGACAGCTCGCCCTTGATGGTCTGTACGCCTTCAGGCGCGGCGGGCAGCACCGGGGCGCCCTGGCCCTGGATCACCCGCGGCAGCCAGCCGCGCAGCACCAGCACCGCCGTGCGCTTTTCCGCATCCAGCAGCAGCGGCGTGGCCAGCCAGTAGCCCGGCTTGCCATCGTGGTTGCGGTTGTCCAGCAGTACACTGAATTCAGGCAGCCAGGTGCCGCTGGCCTGCGCCACGCGCCACGGCTTCAGGTCGGCCGGCGCGGTCGACGGCGCCAGCACCAGCGGCGCTTGCTTGCGGCCGGCCTCGATAGCCGCCAGAATGTCGCGTCGCTCGTCGGCCCGCCGCAGTTGCCACTGGCCCAGCGAGGCCAGGATCACCACGGCGATCCCCAGCAGGAGCAAAGCGGCTACCGTGTAGCGGGTTGAATGCGGTCGGGCCATCTGTATTGAATCAATCGATTTTGTCCGGAGACCATCATGCGCGTTTTCGTCGTACTGGCCTTCATCGGTATCCTGGCCAGTCTGGCATCCGCCCTGGTCTACCTGATGCGGGACAAAGGCAGCACCAACCGCACGGTCAACGCGCTGACGGTGCGCATCGGCCTGTCGGTGGCGCTGTTCCTGTTCGTGCTGTTCGCCCACCACATGGGCTGGATCGAAAGCACCGGGCTTAGATAGCCCCGCTGGCCGCCGGTTCCCGGCGCGCGTCCAGCCACCTATTGGAACACGGACCGCCATCGAGCGAAGGGCGAGGCCGGCGGCGCCGGTTTCCCGGCGGCCCGCCAGCCTCGCCCCGTCCAGCCGCCGGCCCGGCAGCGCCGGGCCCGCGCCTCAGAACCAGTAGACGAACAGGTACAGGCCCAGCCACACCACGTCCACGAAGTGCCAGTACCAGGCGGCGCCTTCGAAGCCGAAGTGGTGATCGGGCCGGAAATGGCCGCGCATCAGGCGGATCAGGATGACCGTCAGCATCGTGGCGCCCAGGATCACGTGGAAGCCGTGAAAGCCCGTCAGCATATAGAACAGCGAACCGTAGGCGCCCGAATTGAACTTCAGGTTCAGCTCGGTGTACGCATGGTGGTATTCGGCGGCCTGGCAGGCCACGAAGATGAAACCCAGGATGACCGTGGCGGCCAGCCAGAACATGGTCTTGCCGCGATGGTTCTCGCGCAGCGCGTGGTGGGCGATGGTCAGCGTCACGCCCGAGCTCAGCAGCAGCGCGGTGTTGATCGTCGGCAGCCAGAAGGGGCCCACGGTCTGGAAGTGCTCGACCACGCCGGCCGGACCGAAGTTGGGCCACACCGCCTGGAAGTCGGGCCACAGCATCAGGCGGTGGTCCATGTCGCCCAGCCACGGCGTGGTGATGGTGCGCACGTACCACAGGGCGCCGAAGAACGCCGCGAAGAACATCACTTCCGAGAAGATGAACCAGCTCATGCCCCAACGGTACGACCCGTCGATGCGCTTGCTGTTCATGCCGGCCTCGGATTCCTGGATGGCGTCGCCGAACCAGTAGTACAGCACCACGATCAGCGCGATGAAGCCGACCAGCACCGACCACTTGGCCCAGCTCACGCCGTTGATCCAGCCGGCGGCGCCCAGGCCCATGAGCAGCAGCGCCACCGCCGTGCGCACGGGATGACCCGAATCGGCGGGCACGTAGTAATAGGGTGCCTCTTTACCTTGAACCGAGTGGCTTGCACTCATGGCTTTCTCCCTGGTACTGATTTATAGAATTAAGTGATTCAAGTCAGGCTGGAAACCGCCCAACGCACAATTAACACCAGCACGGTCACGAAGATCGCCGCCGCCAACAGTCCCGCCACGATCACGTGCACGGGATTGAGCCTGGCGCTGTCCTCGCGGTAGCCCGCGCCCTTGCGGACGCCGAAAAACCCCCACGCCACCGCCTTCATCGTCTGAAGAAAACTCAGCTTGCGCTGGGCGGATTCACGCAGGTCGTCGCTCATGGTTCGCTAGCCGCCGATGGCTTTGCCCGCCAGCAGCGCCGAACCGCGGAACACGGTCCAGGCGAACACGGCGATGACGAATACCAGCAGAACCAGTCCTGCGATCTTGTTGCGTCGGCGCTGCTCGGGGGTCATGGCCATGCTGCCTGTTGCGGGTTTCGGATCGGCGCTCACTTGACTTCGGGCGGCGTCTCGAAGGTGTGGAACGGCGCGGGCGACGGCACCGTCCATTCCAGGCCTTCGGCGCCTTCCCACGGCTTGGCGGTGGCCTTCTCGCCCTTGCCCATGTAGCAGCGCAACACCGCCCACAGGAAGATCAGTTGCGACAGGCCGAACCAGAACGCGCCAATGGTGGCGATCTGGTGGAACGTCGTGAACTGCGCGGCGTAGTCGGCGTAACGGCGCGGCATGCCGGCCAGGCCCAGGAAGTGCATCGGGAAGAAGGTCACGTTGAACGAGATCAGCGTCGACCAGAAATGCAGCTTGCCCAGCTTTTCGCTGTACATGCGGCCGGTCCACTTGGGCAGCCAGTAGTAGGTGCCGGCGAACAGCGCGAACAGCGAGCCGGCCACCAGCACATAGTGGAAGTGGGCCACCACGTAATACGTGTCGTGCACCTGGATGTCGATCGGCGCCACCGAGAGGATCAGGCCGGTGAAGCCGCCCATGGTGAACACGAAGATGAAACCGATCGAGAACAGCATCGGCGTCTCGAACGTCATCGAACCGCGCCACATGGTGGCGACCCAGTTGAACACCTTCACCCCGGTCGGGATGGAGATGAGCATGGTGGCGTACATGAAGTAGAGCTGGCCGGTCACCGGCATGCCCGTGGTGAACATGTGGTGCGCCCACACAATGAACGACAGCACGGCGATCGAGGCGGTCGCGTACACCATCGAGGCGTAGCCGAACAGCTTCTTGCGGGCGAACGCGGGCACGATGGCCGACACGATACCGAACGCCGGCAGGATCATGATGTAGACCTCGGGGTGCCCGAAGAACCAGAACACGTGCTGGTACAGCACCGGGTCGCCGCCGGCGGCGGCGTTGAAGAAGCCGGTGCCGAAGTGGCGGTCGGTCAGCACCATGGTGATGGCGGCGGCCAGCACCGGCATCACGGCCAGCAGCAGGAACGCGGTGATCAGCCAGGTCCAGCAGAACAGCGGCATCTTCATCAGCGTCATGCCCGGCGCGCGCATGTTCAGCACGGTCACGATGATGTTGATGGCGCCCATGATGGAGGACGCGCCCATGATGTGCATGGCGAAGATGGCCAGGTCCATGCCCGGGCCCATCTGCAGCGACAGCGGCGCGTACAGCGTCCAGCCGGCGGCGGTGGCGCCGCCCGGCACGAAGAACGAGGCCGTCAGCATGATCGCGGCCACCGGCAGCAGCCAGAAGCTGAAGTTGTTCATGCGGGCGAACGCCATGTCGGACGCGCCGATCTGCATCGGGATCATCCAGTTCGCGAAGCCCACGAACGCCGGCATGATGGCGCCGAACACCATGATCAGGCCGTGCATGGTGGTGAACTGGTTGAACAGCTCGGGGCGGAAGAACTGCAGGCCCGGCTCGAACAGCTCGGTACGCAGCAGCAGCGCCAGCGTGCCGCCTTCGAGCAGCATGACGAACGAGAAGATGAGATACATCGTCCCGATGTCTTTGTGGTTGGTGGCGAAAAGCCAGCGGCGCCAGCCGGTGGGGGTGGCGTGGTGGTGGTCATCGTGACCGTGGCCGTGGCCCGGCGACACGTGGTCTACAGTGACGCTGCTCATGATGGACTCCTTCCTGCTGAGTGCCGGCTCCGTTCCACGGAACCGGCAGGGTATCTCTGACTAAACGGAACCAGCTCTGCGTTGGGAAGCGGGCGCGATCAACGCGCGGCCGCCACGTCCTTCGGCATCACTGTCGGGTCCTGCCCCTTGCCGGCGTTGCTCCAGGCATGGCGCGTATAGCTGATGACCGCGGCGATCTCGACATCATTGAGCTGGGGACCGAACGCCGCCATGGCGGTGCCGGGCTTGCCCTTCAGCACGGTGTTGATCTGGGCGGCTTTGGGGCCCAGCACAACCTTGTCTCCATCGAGGGCGGGGAAGCTGCCCGGGATGCCCTTGCCGTTGGCCTGGTGACAGGCCACGCAATTGGCGGCGAAAACCTTCTCGCCACGGGCAACCAGTTCGGCTTCCGTCCACTCTTTATTGGGATCGTCGGCGTTTGCCGCCATCTTCTTCTTTTGGTCCTCAACCCACTTATCGTAGTCCGCTTGCGCCAGGACTTCCACGACGATGGGCATGAAGGCGTGGTCCTTGCCGCACAGTTCGGCGCACTGGCCACGGTAGATACCGGGCTTTTCGGCGCGGAACCAGGCGTCGCGCAGGAAACCGGGGATCGCGTCCTGCTTGACGCCGAAGTCCGGGATCATCCAGGAGTGGATGACGTCGGCAGCGGTCAGGACGACGCGCACCTTCTTGTCCACGGGCACCACCATGTGGTTGTCCGTTTCCATCAGGTAGAACTGGCCCTTGGGCTCGCGGCCTTCGATCTGGGCGCGCGGCGTGGACAGGGTGGCGAGGAACTTGACGCCAGCGGCGGGGCCGTCGAGGTATTCGTAGCCCCACTTCCACTGGTAGCCGGTGACCTTGATGGTCAGGTCGGCGCTGGAAGTGTCTTTCATGGCGACGACCGTCTTGGTGGCCGGCAGCGCCATGGCGATGACGATGATGAAGGGGATGATCGTCCAGGCCACTTCCACGCCGAGGTGTTCGTGGAAGGTCGCGGCCTTGTGTCCGCGGGATTTCCGGTGCGCCCAGATGGAGTAGAACATCACTCCGAAGACGCCCACGAAAATCACAATACAGATCGTGAGCAGTAGCCAGTGCAACCACATGACATCACGCGTGATCTGCGTAACGCCTTCATGCAGGTTCAGCTGATTGACCTTCGGGCCGCCGGGCATGTCTTGCACCTGGGCAATGGCCGCGCTGCCAATCAGCAGCGCACAAGCGCCCAGTATCCCTCTCCACTTCTTCATGCTTACCTCGAAACACGGCGCGAGGGCCCTTGTCGCCTGTTGGCACGGATGTCACTGCAACAGGACTACGCGCAATTATTAGATGGCAGGGTTAGGCAGGGGGAGATAGAGCGGCCCCCGCGTTCCCACTCGAAATCACAAAGAAACTGGCGGATTATAGCGGACGCGCAAATGGATGTAAGTTTGTGCTCTTGAATTCATACCGCCCGCCCCCATCTGCGCGCGTTCGTTCACGACCCAGGGTAAACAGGGGTGGCATAAAATCGCGGACAGTCTTATTAACACCGCCTCACGATGCCCAAACAGTTGTCCGATCTGTATGCCGCCCTGAGCGCACGGGCCCAGGAGCCTGCCCCGGTTGGCGCGCACGCGCTCTATATAGCGGGGCGCCGCTGCGGCTGGGCCACGCATGCCGCCTGCGATGCCTTGCGGGGCGCCGCCCATATCGAGTCCGATGCCGACGCCTTGCACATCGGCGCGAGGCTGTCGCCCGGCCCGGCCCTCGACGCGGCGCTCGAACAGGTCGCGCAACTGTTGCGCCAAGCCAACTGCCTGCGCGGTTGGCGCGATGAATTACTCGACGTGCTGGATGGCGACACCGCGCTCGGCGTCATCGAACGCGCGGCGATGCGGCCGCTGGGCCTGTTGACCAAGGCCGTCCACCTGAACGCCTGGACGCCCGATGGCCGCATCTGGATCGCCCGGCGCGCGCTCAGCAAATCCACCGACCCCGGCATGTGGGACACCCTGGTGGGCGGCCTGGCCGGCCGCGGCGAAGACCTGGACGTTGCGCTGGTGCGCGAATGCGGCGAGGAAGCCGGCCTGGACGCGCCGGACCTGGCGCAGCGCTCGCCGCTGCGCACCATCCTGCGCATCCACCGCCGCCTGCCCGAGGGCTACCAGGTCGAGGACGTGCTGACCAGCACCTGCGTGCTGGCGGCGGACGCGCGGCCCGCCAACCGCGATGGCGAAGTGATGGAAATCGCGGCCGCCGACGTCGACACCGTGGTGCGGCGCGTGGCCGACGGAGAGTTCACGCTCGAAGCGGCGCTGGTGATCATCGAAGACATCATGCAGCGCCGGGCGGCCGGCGAAATCTGAACCGGCGCTCCCGCGCGGCGGGCCGATGCGCCCAGCGGCGCGGGGCTCAGACAGCGCGCGGCACGACCGCGCCGGCCTGCCGGCGCGCACCTGCCCGCATCAGGCGCTGGCGCCTCCCGGCGCCGCATCCGTCTCGCGCGCATCGGCCTTGTGCGCGTCGGCCTGGCGCGTCTCCACTTGTTGCAACGGCGCGGCGTGCGTCTCGACCTGTAGCGGCTGCGCGGGACGCGCCTCGACAGGCCGTGTCTCGACCTGCCGCGGACGTTGTTGCTGCGGCTCCGACCCGCTTCCCACTGCCGGCAGCGCCACCGCTGCGCCCGGCTCGGCCGCCCGCAACGCCTGCACCGCCCGCGTATCGAGGCCGCTCTGCACCCCCGCGGCCTCGGCCGCTTCCGCCGCCTGTGAGGGCGAAGGCGCCGACGCAGGCGCGGGAGCGGGCGCGGGCGTCGCGTTGGCCTGCGAGAACTGCTTCCAGACCTCGATCGCCCGCAGGCGCTGCTTGGCCACCACCTGGATGCGTTCGCGCAGGTTTTCGTCGCGGGCAAGCAGGGCGTGGAAATCACGCGACGACAGCATCAGCAGCTTGCTGTAGCCCAGCGAGGTCACCTCGGGCGCGATCTGCTGTTCGCCCAGCAGGCCGAGTTCGCCGAAGAACTCGCCGCTGCCCAGTTCGATCATGGTGTTGTCCGGCAGGTGCACCGCCACCGCGCCCGACGCCACGAAGCACATCTCTTCGCCATGCCGCCCCTTGGTCAGCACGCGCTGGTCGGGCAACGACAGGCGCGGCTTGAGCAGCTTGCTGATGGCGCGCAACGAATCGGCCGACAGCCCCTCGAACAGCGGCACGCGCTTGATCAGGTCGGCCGCGCTCATTTCGATGTCCAGCGGCGGATGCGTGTCGATGTGCGCCCAGCGGCTCTTCAACTGCGCCATCAGGTCGGCGTAGACCTCGCCGCTGATCAGGAACTGCTCCAGCATGTCGCGATAGCGGATCCGTTCCAGCTCGCGCGCCACCCGGCCGAGGTAGCTCTCCTGCAGCCACTGCGCGTACGACGGATATTGCAGGTTCAGCGCCTGCATCGCGTTTTCGATCAGGTCCAGGCGGCGCTGGTGCAGCGACACGATGCGCTGCGTGGCGGTTTCGCCCAGCAGCGGCGTGATCTGCTCGCGCGCGAACACGATAAGGCGCTGGGCCACCGATCGCTTGCTCATCAGGTTGGCGAAACGCTGGCCCAGTTCGCGCGCCAGCCAGCCCTGGAAACCGAACAGGTAGTGCAGCCGCAAGGCCAGCCGGAAGCCGGTGGAATAGCGCACGTCGGCAATGATGGCGCGCTCGAAGCCCGGCACCCCGCCCATTCGGATCGCGTCCTCCAGCCGTTCGGCCCGCGCCAGCAGCGTTTCCGCCATGCGCCAGTCGACGATCTGCGCCTTGAGGATGTCGAAGAACATTTCCTCCTCGCGCTGCGCCACGATCGCCAGCCCGACGGCCACCCGCTGCTCGTCGCTCATCTGGCTGACCTGGCCATCGTGCACGCTGGTCAGGCTGGCGTCGAACACCGCGCGGATACGGTCGCGCACCTCGCTGCCGATGTGCTCGGTCTTGGCCACTTCTTCGGTCTTGCCCTGCAGGTCCTCCAGCGCCACCGCCAGCGCCTGGTTGCGGATGGTGCGCTCGACCGGCGACAACTGGTTCAGCCCCAGCATGCGGATCAGCGGCCGCAGGCTGATGCCGTTGACGAACAGCGTCAACAGCACGAAACCGGTGGTGGCCACGGCGATGAACTGGCGCGCCTCCTCGGGCACGCCGGTCTGCTCGGTCACGGCCAGGGCCAGGGCCAGCGACACCGCGCCGCGCAGGCCGCCCCAGAGCATCACCACCTTGTAGGGATTGCTGACCTTGGTGCCCAGCTTGGTCAGCCCCAGCAACGGCAGCAGCCCGAACACCACGATGGCCCGCGCCACCAGCGTCGCCACGAACACCACCGCCACCAGCACCAGTTCCTGCCAGTCGGCGGCCGCCATCAGCTTGGGAATCAGCATGGCCGCGAACAGGAAGATGAGGGAATTGGCCCAGAAGCCGAATTGTTCCCAGGCGCTCGACAGGTATTCGAAGGTGGTCGGCGACATGCGGGTGCGGCCGGTCGACCCCACCACCAGGCCGGCGATCACCGTGGCGACCACGCCCGACACGTTCAGGTAGTGCTCGGAAATGAAGAAGGACAGGTAGGCCAGCGTCAGCGTCAGCGTGATCTCGGCCGTGGGAAAGCCGCGCAGCCAGGCGAACAGGAAACAGGCCAGCCGCCCCATGGCGAAACCGGCGATGCCGCCGCCGATGAAGTGCACAATGAAGTCATTGAAGATGCCGCTGGCGGTCAACTCGCCATGGCCGCCCAGCACGGCCAGCAGCACCGAGTACAGGGCGATCGACGCGGCGTCGTTGAACAGGCTTTCGCCTTCGACCAGCGTGGTCAGGCGCTTGGGCGCGCCCACTTCGCGGAAGATGCCCACCACCGCCACCGGGTCGGTGGTCGCCACGATGGCCCCCAGCAGCAGGCAGACCACCAGGCCATAGGGCGAGATCGCGTCCAGCGTCACGCCCACCACCACCGTGCACACCACCACGGCGACGATCGCCATCATCAGGATCGGGCCGATGTCGTCCATCAGCCGCCGTACGTTCATGGACAGCGCGGTTTCGAACAGCAGCACTGGCAGGAACACCATCAGGAAGGTCTCGGAGGAAATCTCGAACCGCTCCAGCGAATCCAGGAAGTCGCCGATCCAGCTCGGCGCCCAGCCATGGACGTGCACGATGATGCCCAGCAGGCAGCCGACGATTGCCAGCAGCACCGAGTAGGGCAGCTTGAGGCGGCCAGCCAGCGGCGGCATGAAGCACACCAGGGTCAACAGCCCGGCCAGGCCGAATACGAGAAAACCTACATCCATGGATAACGCCGCGTCCCGATCATGAAGCTTGTGAGAAGTTCCACAAGAATAGCGGGTTTTCCAGTCGATTCCGGCGAACGGCTATTTCCGGCGCACGTTTCGTTACCCCGATCGGGTGGGGCGATACGCGCCGGGACATGTTTTTTAGGTAAGGTAGGAGCCCGTGCAGAAACTTCGCAGGAGCCGCACTTGGCACGCGTCCATACCCTGGCCCGGCGCACCGACGCCCCAGCCATGCTCGTCCAGTTGACCGATTGCCACCTGTTCGGCGAGCCGGACACCGTGATGCTCGGCGTCAACACCGATGCCAGCCTGCGCGCCGTGCTGCGCCAGATCGAGGCCGACGGCAAGCACCCCGACCTGCTGCTGGCCACGGGTGACCTGTCCCAGGACGGCGAGCCCGCCGCCTACCAGCGCCTGGCCGCCATCCTGGGCGCCGCGCCGGCGCTGGAGGGCGCCCGGATCCGTTGCCTGCCGGGCAACCACGACCTGCCTGTGGCGATGCGCCATGAACTGCCAGAATGGTCGGTGCCCGTGACGGACGTGGGCGCCTGGCGCGTGGTTTCGCTGGACACCACCGTGCCCGGCTCCAACGCCGGCCACCTGCCCGACAGCCAGCTCGATCTGCTGGAAGCGGCGCTGGCCGAGGCGCCCGGACGACACACGCTGCTGGCCATGCACCACAACCCGATGCAGATCGACAGCCACTGGCATGATTCGATGATGATCGACAACCCGCAGGCGCTGTTCAAGCTGTTGGCGCGCTGGCCGCAGGTGCGTGTGCTGCTGTGGGGCCACGTGCACCATGAGTTCGACCGCCGCCGCCACAACCTGCGCATGCTGGCCACGCCCTCCACCTGCTTCCAGTTCAGCATCCGCGACGGCAAGCATGTGGTCGACAACCTCGCCCCCGGGTATCGCTGGATCAAGCTCTACCAGGATGGCTCGATGGCCACCGGCGTGCGGCGCGTGCAGGACGCCCTGTGGCATGCAACGCAGCCCGGTCCGGCCAGCGCGCAGGCGGCCTGAACGGCCCGACGCGTTTCGCGCGCGCAATAAAAAACGGGGCACCATATGCGTGGTGCCCCGCAAGCATCCGTCTCATAGGGGAGGGGAAAGAGGAGAAGCCGAGACGGATGACAAGACTGCCAACCAAAGTTTGCGGTCTACGTGAAGTTAGGCGGGGCGCACTGCATTAAGTTTCTGAAATCGGCGGTTATTTCGCGGCGAATTTGTATCAATTTATTGGTGCGACGCGACAATGGCCGCCACGGCCCCTTCCGTGGGTCGGGGCGGTCGGCGGCGTAAATGGAAAGGGCCGCGAATCGCGGCCCTGGGCATGGATGCGGCGGGAAATCAGGCGGCCAGGTTGCCGCGCATCTTCTTCAACGCGGCGGCCTCGATCTGGCGGATGCGTTCGGCCGACACGCCGAATTCCTGCGCCAGCTCGTGCAGCGTGGCGCCGCCGTCGTCCTGCAGCCAGCGGGCCTCGACGATGCGGCGCGAACGCGGGTCGAGTGCTTCCAGCGCGCTCGACAGGCCCGAGCTCTGCAACTGGTCGCGGGCGGCGCGTTCCAGCACGCGGGTCGGCTCCTGGCGGCCTTCGTCGGACAGGTAGGCGATGGGCGCGTAGCTGTCGTCATCGTCGTCCTGGTTCTCGAGCGACATGTCGCGGCCGGACAGGCGCACTTCCATTTCGCTGACATCCTCGCGGCGCACGTTGAGTTCGCGCGCGATGTGATCGACCTGTTCCGGATCCAGCGTCTGGCCGTCCGGGCGCATGCTGCGCAGGTTGAAGAACAGCTTGCGCTGCGCCTTGGTGGTCGCCACCTTGACCAGCCGCCAGTTGCGGATGATGTATTCGTGGATTTCGGCCTTGATCCAGTGCACGGCGAACGACACCAGGCGCACGCCGCGCTCGGGGTCGAACCGCTTGACGGCCTTCATCAGGCCGACATTGCCTTCCTGGATCAGGTCGGCGTGGGGCAATCCATAGCCCAGGTACTGGCGCGCGACCGACACCACCAGGCGCAGGTGCGACAACACCAGCTCGCGCGCGGCGCCCAGGTCTTCGCTGTCGCGCAGGCGGCGGCCGAGTTCGGTTTCGCGTTCGGCCGACAGGACCGGCAGGCGGTTCACGGCCGAGATGTAGGCATCGATCGTGCCGAGCGCGCCCGGATTGGCGATGGCCAACGCCAGAGCGTTGCCGGACGTGGCCAACGAGGTACTGGGTTGCTTCATTGCGGCGGTCTCCGGAAAGCGAAGGGGTAAAGACATGGATTCGATGTTAGCACTCTAGTAAAGGGAGTGCTAATTCGACTATTGCGACGCGTCAAAGTTTCCTCCACGCGATGCGGCCCCATTTTAAATTCCGAGCTGCGCGCAGGGCCATCCGCCTTGCCGGGCAGGCCATCACACGGCTCCGGACGCGTTGGCTACCACCCCAGCCGCTTCAGTCCCGCCGCGGTGGCCTCGCCATCCGGGCGTACGAACAACGCGCCGCGGGGATCCATATAGACCTGGTATTTCGCGCCATCGAACAGCGGCATGTAGGCCGCGCTGCCAAATTGGACATCGACGAAGGGAAACCAGTTCGGGAAGCTCTGTTTGAGCGACCCCAGGTCCGGCGCCGGCCAGTCGTCCAGCGCATGCACCGAACGCGTCGCCGAGGCCTCGCGCGCGGCGTCGCTGTAGCGGCCGGACAGGCGCTCCAGGCGATACAGCGGCGACACGCCCGCCATCAGGGCCGGCAGGCGCCAGCGCACCACGCGGGCGTCGATCTGCCATTGGTCGCCATACAGCACATATTGCTTGGCGCCCACGCCCGGCGCGGCGGCGCTGACCTGGAACTGGCCTTCCGCCTGCTGGCGGACCTCGATCCGGGCCACCGGTTCGTCGGTGGTCAGCTTGAAGAACTGGACCAGCGACAGCGCCAGCAGCCCCGACACGCCGCCCAGCAACAGCAGCAACAGGCCGAACACGCGCCGCACGGGGCGGAACTGGAAGGTGCGCCGGCCGCGCTCGTCGCGCGGGCCGCCCTTGCCCAGCAGCATCGCCAGGCCCGGCAGGAAGACGACCACCGCGGCCAGCAGAATCCAGACGAAGGGAGCGATTCCGTTGATCAAATCAGCCGATCCTATGCAAAGGGCGCCGCGGCCAGGGGCCGGGCGGGAGCCGCCGCGGGCCTGCCACGGCAGGCCGCCCAGTATAGAAGCGAGGGGTCAGGCGACCGGCTTTCCAAGCCGCTCGACGTGAAACCGGATGTGATCCTCGATGAAGGTCGAGATGAAGTAATAGCCATGGTCGTAGCCTTCCTGGCGGCGCAGCACCAGGGGCTGGCCGGCGCTGGCGCAGGCGGCCTCGAATACCTCGGGATACAACTGCTCGGCCAGGAACTGGTCGGCGGTGCCCTGGTCGACCAGGATGCCGCCGGGGAATGGCTGGCGCAAGCCGCGCATCAGGGCCGAGGCGTCGTAGGCGGCCCAGTCGTCGCGGTTCTCGCCCAGGTAGGCGCCGAACGCCTTCTGGCCCCACGGGCACTGGCTGGGCGCGGCGATCGGGGCGAACGCCGAGACCGACCGGAACTTGCCCGGGTGACGCAGCGCCAGCACCAGCGCGCCGTGACCGCCCATCGAATGGCCGAAGATGCCGACGCGCGCGGCGTCGCCGGGCAGGGCGGTGGTGACGATGCCATGCAGCTCGCGGGTCACGTAGCTATCCATGCGGTAGTGGGCGCGCCAGGCCGTGGTGGTCGCGTCCAGGTAGAACCCAGCGCCGGTGCCCAGGTCCCAGCTCTCGTCTTCGCCCGGCACGTTGGCGCCGCGCGGACTGGTGTCGGGCGCCACCAGCATCACGCCCAGTTCGGCGGCCAGGCGCTGGGCGCCCGCCTTGATCATGAAGGTTTCCTCGGTGCAGGTCAGGCCGGCCAGGTAGAACAGCACCGGCACCGGGCCGTGCTCGGCCTGCGGCGGGACGAACACCGAAAACCGCATCGGCAGGCCGATCTCGGCCGACTCATGGCGGTAATAGCGCTGCGCCCCCCCGAAACAACGATGCTGGGAAATGAGTTCCAGGGAGGCGGGCATGGGAGGTCTCCGGGTCTGAGGCTGAAGAAAATTCGGTCGGAATTAGGGTATATCCACGGTACGAGGATCCGTCGCCGAATGTTAACCTGCCCGAATCGGAGTCCTTTCCACAAAAAGTAGCGATTCCGCGCCCATATTGTGATCGCGGGGCTTGACCAGCGTTCACCGTGGCACTATTTATATACGTGAGAGAAGACAACCCGTTCTTCTGGAAGCGCAAGCCCTGACACTATGGCCCGTCTGCCCCGTCTGTACGCCCCTGGGCTGCCCCAACTGGTGCAGGCCAATTTCATTCAGCCGCTGGCGGCGGCATCGCAGCCCGCCCCGGCCGATATCCTCAATCAGCTTGCCACGTGGCTGGGCGAATCGGCCCAGCGCCACCGCGTGTCGGTGCATGGCTGGCTGCTCGCCAACGACCGCATCCTGCTGCTGGCCACCCCCGCCGACGAGGAAGGCCTGCCGCGCCTGATGCAGACGCTGGGCCGCAACCTGGCGGCGCGCCTGCGCGGCGGTCGGGTGTTCGCGGGCCGCTATCGATCCGCCCTGCTCGAGCCCGGCGCCTGGGTGCTGCCCGCGCTGGTCTGGCTGGAAACCTATCCGGTGCGCAGCGGCGCGTCGCAGGATCCCGATTCCTGGCCTTGGTCCTCGGCCTCCAGCCATACCGGCAATACCACGGCAGCGCCGGCGCAGTGGCAGTCCGACCATGCCGACTACTGGGCCTGCGGCAACACGCCCTTCGACCGCCAGGCCAACTACCGCAAGCGCCTGCAGGACGGCCTGTCGCGCGAGGAAAGCCAGCGCATCGACCAGGCCGTTTCTGGCCAGTGGGCGCTGGGCGGCCCGAGCTTCATCGCCAGCCTGGCCCATACCGCCAGCCGCCGCGTGGCCCCGGGCCAACGCGGACGGCCGCGCAAAAAGCCGGCCGCGCCGGCCGCCGCCGAGTCCGGCGGCGATACCGGGGGGGCCGCGACGCCGGCGTCACCGCCATCCAACGGAACCTCCGGAAGCGGATCATCCTCCTGACCAGGCGCCTTCGGGCGCTTTTTTCATGCCGCCGCAATCTCCGAGGCGGCAGGATCGCGTGCGTTCGCACGCCAGCCGAGAGGCGCCGACCGGCCTCCGAATTCGCCAAAAAGCATCACAATAATTGGGGACAAAACATGGCGAAATCGAGGGATTCACCCCCTTGAGGCCCGTGCGGGTCGGCGCACTGTCGCCGCAAGCCTTGATTGGTGCGGGCCTTGTTATGTCCCCATATTAATGCTCTATGACGGTGCAATGAATAAATTAGGGTCGCACCCCTTATGTTTCTATTGCACCCTACTGCCTACGGGGGTATTGTCCGTTCCTGCACTGCAACATTAGAACGCAGTCTTACTGCGGAGCGCGCCATGCCCCAAATCACCCCGAACGAATCCTGTCCCACCCCCAAGGCGACCCCGATCGATGCCAGCCGCATCGGCCTGCCGCCGGCCCAGGGCCTGTACAACCCCAAGAACGAGCATGACGCCTGTGGCGTGGGCTTCGTGGCGCACATCAAGGGCAAGAAAAGCCACGCCATCATCCAGCAGGGCCTGAAGATCCTGGAAAACCTCGATCACCGCGGCGCGGTGGGCGCGGACAAGCTGATGGGCGACGGCGCCGGCATCCTGATCCAGATCCCGGACACGCTTTATCGCGACGAGTTCGCCCAGCACGGCATCACCCTGCCGCCGCCCGGCGAATACGGCGTGGCCATGGTGTTCCTGCCCAAGGAAACCGCCTCGCGCCTGGCCTGCGAACAGGAACTGGAGCGCTCGGTGCGCGCCGAGGGCCAGGTCGTGCTGGGCTGGCGCAACGTGCCCGTGGACGTCGACATGCCGATGTCGCCCACCGTGCGCGACTGCGAACCCGTGATCCGCCAGTTGTTCATCGGCCGCGGCGCCGATGTGATGGTGCCCGACGCGCTCGAACGCAAGCTGTACGTGATCCGCAAGACCGCCAGCCACGCCATTCAGAACATGCACCTGGCGCACGGCAAGGAATACTTCGTGCCCTCGGCCTCGGTGCGCACCGTGGTCTACAAGGGCCTGTTGCTGGCCGACCAGGTCGGCCGCTACTACCGCGACCTGGCCGATCCGCGCACCGTGTCGGCGCTGGCGCTGGTGCACCAACGCTTCTCGACCAACACCTTCCCGGCCTGGCCGCTGGCCCACCCGTACCGCATGATCGCCCACAACGGCGAAATCAACACGGTCAAGGGCAACTTCAACTGGCTGCGCGCCCGCGAAGGCATGATGCAGTCGGCCGTGCTGGGCGACGACCTGAAGAAGCTGTACCCCATCGTCTATGAAGGCCAGTCGGACACCGCCACGTTCGACAACTGCCTGGAACTGCTGGTGAACTCGGGCTACTCGCTGGCCCACGCCATGATGATGATGATCCCGGAAGCCTGGGAACAGCACACGCAGATGGACGAAAGCCGCCGCGCCTTCTACGAATACCACGCCGCCATGATGGAGCCGTGGGACGGCCCCGCCGCGGTCGCGTTCACCGACGGCCGCCAGATCGGCGCCACGCTCGACCGCAACGGCCTGCGCCCGGCGCGCTACCTGGTGACCGACGACGACATGGTCATCCTGGCCTCGGAAGCCGGCACCCTGTCGATCCCCGAGAACCGCATCGTCAAGAAGTGGCGCCTGCAGCCGGGCAAGATGTTCCTGATCGACCTGGAACAGGGCCGCATCATCGACGACGCCGAGATCAAGCTGCAACTGGCCAACAGCCGTCCGTACCGCCAGTGGATCGAACGCCTGCAGATCAAGCTCGAATCGCTGCCGGCCCCGCGCCAGGCCGCCGTCGCCACGCAATCGTCGGTGTCGCTGCTGGATCGCCAGCAGGCCTTCGGCTGGACCCAGGAAGACTACAAGTTCATCCTCGAACCCATGGCCTCGACCGGCGAGGAAGTGATCGGCTCGATGGGCAACGACGCCCCGCTGGCCGTGCTGTCCGACCGCGCCAAGCCGTTCTACAACTATTTCCGCCAGTTGTTCGCCCAGGTCACCAACCCGCCGATCGACCCGATCCGCGAGCAGATGGTGATGTCGCTGGTGTCGTTCATCGGCCCCAAGCCCAACCTGCTGGACATCAACAACGTCAACCCGCCGCTGCGCCTGGAAGTGTCGCAGCCGGTGCTGGACTTCGCCGCCATGGCGCAGATCCGCGACATCGAGCAGGTGACGGGCAAGAAATTCCGCAGCTTCGAGCTGGACATCACCTACCCGGCCGCCTGGGGCCCCGAGGGCATCGAAGCCCGCGTGGCCGCGCTGTGCGCGCGCGCCGTGGACGCGGTGCAAAGCGGCTACAACATCCTGATCGTGTCGGACCGCCTGGTCGACAGCGAGCGCGTGGCCATCCCCGCCCTGCTGGCCACCTCGGCGGTGCACCAGCACCTGATCCGCGCCGGCCTGCGCACCAACACCGGCCTGGTGGTGGAAACCGGCTCGGCCCGCGAAGTGCACCACTTCGCGCTGCTGGGCGGCTATGGCGCCGAAGCCATCCACCCCTACCTGGCGCTGGAATCGCTGGGCAAGATGAGCGACCCGGAAAAGGCCGTCAAGAACTTCATCAAGGCAATCGGCAAGGGTCTGAACAAGGTGATGTCCAAGATGGGCATCTCCACCTACATGTCCTACACCGGCGCCCAGATCTTCGAAGCGGTCGGCCTGCAGAGCAGCCTGGTGAACAAGTACTTCACCGGCACCGCCTCCAACATCGAAGGCATCGGCATCTTCCAGGTGGCCGAGGAAGCGCTGCGCCAGCACCGCGCCGCCTTCGGCAGCGACCCGGTCCTGGCGAACGACCTCGAAGCGGGCGGCGAGTACGCCTACCGCGTGCGCGGCGAAGAGCACATGTGGACGCCGGATTCCATCGCCAAGCTGCAGCACGCCTCGCGCGCCAACAACTACCGCACGTACAAGGAGTACGCGCAGATCATCAACGACCAGAGCCGCCGCCACATGACGCTGCGCGGCCTGTTCGAGTTCCGCTTCGATCCGTCGCGCGCCATCCCGCTCGATGACGTCGAGCCGGCCAAGGACATCGTCAAGCGCTTCGCCACCGGCGCCATGTCGCTGGGCTCGATCTCGACCGAGGCCCACTCGGTGCTGGCCGTGGCCATGAACCGCATCGGCGGCAAGTCCAACACCGGCGAAGGCGGCGAAGACGAACTGCGCTACCGCGCCGAAATGCGCGAAGGCCGCAGCACCATCAAGGACGGCGACACGCTGGCCTCGGTGCTCGGCTCCGAACGCATCGAAGCCGACGTCGCGCTCAAGAAGGGCGACTCGCTGCGCTCGAAGATCAAGCAGGTGGCCTCCGGCCGCTTCGGCGTCACCGCCGAGTACCTGTCGTCGGCCGACCAGATCCAGATCAAGATGGCGCAGGGCGCCAAGCCCGGCGAAGGCGGCCAGTTGCCGGGCCACAAGGTCTCGGAGTACATCGCCAAGCTGCGCTACTCGGTGCCGGGCGTGGGCCTGATCTCGCCGCCGCCGCACCACGACATCTACTCGATCGAAGACCTGGCGCAACTGATCCACGACCTGAAGAACGTCAACGCCAAGGCCTCGATCTCGGTCAAGCTGGTGTCGGAAGTCGGCGTCGGCACGGTGGCCGCGGGCGTGGCCAAGGCCAAGGCCGACCACGTCGTGATCGCCGGCCATGACGGCGGCACGGGCGCCTCGCCGGTCTCGTCCATCAAGCACGTCGGCACGCCCTGGGAACTGGGCCTGGCCGAAACCCAGCAGACGCTGGTGCTGAACCGCCTGCGCAGCCGCATCCGCGTGCAGGCCGACGGCCAGATGAAGACCGGCCGCGACGTCGTCATCGGCGCGCTGCTGGGCGCCGACGAATTCGGTTTCGCCACGGCGCCGCTGGTCGTCGAAGGCTGCATCATGATGCGCAAGTGCCACCTGAACACCTGCCCGGTGGGCGTGGCCACGCAGGATCCGGTGCTGCGCAAGAAGTTCCAGGGCAAGCCCGAGCACGTCGTCAACTTCTTCTTCTTCATCGCCGAGGAAGTGCGCGAGATCATGGCCCAGTTGGGCATCCGCAAGTTCGACGACCTGATCGGCCGCGCCGACCTGCTGGACATGCGCTCGGGCGTCGAGCACTGGAAGGCGCAGGGCCTGGACTTCACCCGCGTGTTCCACCAGACGCAGTCCGATGCCGAAGTGCGCCAGACCGAAGAACAGGATCATGGCCTGGCCGGCGCGCTGGACCACCAGTTGATCGAGCGCAGCAAGCCGGCGCTGGAGCGCGGTGAGAAGGTCTCGTTCATCGTGCCGGTTCGCAACCGCAACCGCACCATCGGCGCCATGCTGTCGGGCGCCGTGGCCGCGCGCTACGGCCACGACGGCCTGCCGGACGACACCATCCACATCCAGTGCAACGGCACCGCCGGCCAGAGCTTCGGCGCGTTCCTGGCCCATGGCATCACCATGGACCTGGTGGGCGAAGGCAACGACTACGTCGGCAAGGGCCTGTCGGGCGGCCGCATCATCGTGCGCTCGCCCAATGACTTCCGCGGCTTCGGCCCCGACCACATCATTGCCGGCAACACCGTCCTGTACGGCGCGCTGGCGGGCGAGGCCTTCTTCAACGGCGTGGCCGGCGAACGCTTCGCGGTGCGCAACTCGGGCGCCGCCACGGTCGTGGAAGGCACCGGCGACCACGGCTGCGAATACATGACGGGCGGCACCGTGGTGGTGCTGGGCGCCACCGGCCGCAACTTCGCCGCCGGCATGTCGGGCGGCGTGGCCTATGTGTGGGATCCGGAACGCACGCTCAAGCAGCGCGCCAACCTGTCGATGGTCGAACTGGAAGCCGTGCTGCCGCACGCGGAACAGCAGGCCCAGAACAACATCGACGTCTGGCACAGCGCGCAGCGCGGCGGCGAGCGCGAGACGGATGAAGCCATCCTGCGCCGCCTGGTGGAAGACCACTTCCGCTACACCGGCAGCTTCCGCGCCCGCGAAATCCTGGGCGACTGGGAAGCCTCGCGCGGCAAATTCGTAAAGGTCATGCCGACGGACTACCGCCGCGCATTGGGTGAAATGTGGCGTGCAGCCAACCCGCAACAACTGGCTGCGTGAGGGATACCATGGGAAAGATTACCGGCTTTATGGAATACCAGCGCCTGCAGGAGGCCTCCGAGGCCCCGCAGAAGCGGCTGAAGAACTGGCGCGAATTCGTGCTGCACCTGACCGACGACCAGGCCAAGCAGCAGGCGGCGCGCTGCATGGACTGCGGCATCCCGTTCTGCAACAACGGCTGCCCGGTCAACAACATCATCCCCGACTGGAATGACCTGGTGTACAAGCAGGACTGGCGCCGCGCGCTGGACGTGCTGCACTCCACCAACAACTTCCCGGAATTCACCGGCCGCATCTGCCCGGCGCCGTGCGAGGCCGCCTGTACCTTGAACATCAACAGCGACGCCGTGGGCATCAAGTCCATCGAGCACGCCATCATCGACAAGGGCTGGGCCGAGGGCTGGGTGACGCCGCAAGTGCCGGCGCGCAAGACCGGCAAGAAGGTCGCCGTGGTGGGCTCCGGCCCTGCCGGCCTGGCCTGCGCGCAGCAACTGGCGCGCGCCGGCCACTCGGTGACGCTGTTCGAGAAGAGCGACCGCATCGGCGGCCTGCTGCGCTACGGCATCCCCGACTTCAAGCTGGAAAAGCACCAGATCGACCGCCGCATCTCGCAGATGGAAGCCGAAGGCGTGGAATTCGCGCCCTCGACCTACGTCGGCAAGCCGACCGACCCGGTGGCCGACGGGCTGACCGTGCGCACCCCGGACTCGCTGCTGGCCGAATTCGACGCCGTGGTGATGAGCGGCGGTTCGGAAACCCCGCGCGACCTGCCGGTGCCGGGCCGCGAGCTGTCGGGCGTCTATTTCGCCATGGACTTCCTGCGCCAGCAGAACAAGGCCGTGGCGGGCGACCGCCTCACCAACCAGACGCTGGCCAAGGGCAAGCACGTGGTGGTGATCGGCGGCGGCGACACCGGTTCCGACTGCGTCGGTACCAGCAACCGCCATGGCGCCGCCTCGGTCACCCAGTTCGAACTGCTGCCGCAGCCGCCCGAGTCCGAGAACAAGGCCATGACCTGGCCCTACTGGCCGCTGAAGATGCGCACCTCGTCCTCGCACGAGGAAGGCTGCGAACGCGACTGGTCGGTGACCACCAAGCTGCTCAAGGGCAGCAACGGCAAGGTCGAGAAGCTGGTCGGCGCCCGCGTCGAGTGGTTCAAGGATGAATCGACCGGCCAGATGAAGATGCGCGAGGTCGAAGGCTCGGAATTCGAGATCAAGGCCGACCTGGTGCTGCTTGCCATGGGCTTCGTGTCGCCCGTGCAGGCCGTGCTGGATGCCTTCGGCGTCGACCGCGACGCGCGCGGCAACGTGCGCGCCAACACCGACGACTACCGCACCAACGTGGAAAAGGTCTTCACCGCCGGCGACATGCGTCGCGGCCAGTCGCTGGTGGTCTGGGCCATCCGCGAAGGCCGCCAGTGCGCGCGCTCGGTGGACGCCTACCTGATGGGGTCGAGCGACTTGCCGCGCTGACCGCGCTGCTGCCGCGCCGGTCACCGACCCGGCCCCCGCTTTCGCCGCCCGGCACGTCGTGCCCGGCGGCGAAATTCTTTCAGCCAGCCGACATTTCGCATTGCGTAAGATGCGGTCATTGACCCCATCGCGCCGCCCGCCATGTCCTCCGCTGACCCCGCCGTTGCCGCCCCGCCGACACTGCCGCAGATTTTCCTGGCCTTCGCCAAGGTCGGCCTGACCAGTTTCGGCGGCGGCCTGAGCGGCTGGATGATGCGCGAATTCGTGCAGCAGCGGCGCTGGCTGTCCGAAGCCGATTTCCTCAGCGGCCTGGCGCTGGCGCAGTCGTTCCCGGGCGTGAACGTGGTGAACCTGGCCATCTGGATCGGCTTTCGCCTGCGCGGCGGCGCCGGCGCGCTGCTGGGCGGCCTGGGCATCACCGTGCCGCCGATGCTGGTGGCCATCGGCGCGGCCGCGCTGTTCGCCAGCATGGCGCAGTCGCAGGGCCTGCACGTGGCCATGGCGGGCGTGGCGGCGGCGGCGGTCGGGGTGTCGCTGCAGACCGGCCTGCGCGCCGCCCGGCGCGCGCTGCAGGGCTGGGTGCCGGCCGCCGTCATGGGCGCGACCTTCGCCGCCATCTTCCTGCTGCGCCTGCCGCTGCTGTGGGTGGTGGGCGCGATGGCGCCCCTGTCGATCGGCATCGCCTACGCGCGGCTGCGGCGCCGGGAGCGGCAACCATGAACCTGGCCACGCTGCACGACCTGTTCTCGGTGTTCACGCCGCTGTCGTTCCTGACGGTCGGAGGCGGCCAGAGCATCCTGCCCGACATCCACCGCCAGGCGGTGGACAGCTATGGCTGGATCAGCGAATCGCAGTTCCTGGATTACTTTGCGCTGTCCCGCATCACGCCGGGCCCGGCGTCGCTGCTGGTGACGCTGATCGGCTGGCAGGTGGGCGGGTGGCTGGGCGCGATTGCCGCGTCGATCGCGATCTTCCTGCCCTGCTCGCTGTTGATCTACGCGCTGGCGCGGGTCTGGGCGCGCTACCGCCAGGCCACCTGCGTCCGCGCCATCGAGGCGGGCCTGGTGCCGGTGGCCGCCGGCATGATCCTGGCCTCGTCGTGCACGGTACTGCGGGCCGCCGAAGGCGGCGCCTGGGCCTGGGGCGTGGCCGCGGTCTCCACGCTGGCGCTGGTCTACACGCGCATCAGCCCCTTCCTCATGCTGGCGCTGGGCGCGCTCGTGTTCCTGGCCGCGCTGGCCTGAGCCGGCGCCCCGACCAGCGAGGGACGCCGCGCGACTAGGCGCCGCCGCGCTGCATCCGCGGCCCCGAGACCGCCGCCTGCCCCAGCCAGTACACCGCGCCCGCCACCACAAAACTCGCCGGCGCCGCGAAGGTCGCGGCGATGCCGTTCAGGTGCATCAGCACCAGGCCGCTGGCCGCGCCCGCGAACCAGGCGCCGAGGCCGCGGCGGTTGTAGGCGCTGCCCCCGCCTGGCGTCGGCGCGGCTTCGTCCACCGCCAGGATGTGCACCAGCGCCACGGCGACCCACGCCACCACGAAGATGCCCTGGTAGGCCAGCGCCTGCAGCAGATAGGCGAACACGTCGAACAGCATCAGCGCATATGACACCGCGCCCACGATCACCGCCCAGGCGGCCTTGGACAGGCGCGCTCGGCCGAAGCGCGCGAAGAAGGCCTGCATGTTGATGGTGGCCAGGTAGTAGTTGGCGGTATTGATGCGGGTCTGCGTCACCCAGACGAAGAACAGGCCGCCCAGCCCCATCAGCTTGAGCAGCGCCAGCACCACCGATACTTCGCTCAGGGCGCCATCGCCGGGAATGATGGCGACCAGGTAGATGCCGGCCACGCCGTTTAGCAGGAAGGTCACCAGGTAGAACGGCATGCCGAAGTTGTAGCGGCCGTGGTAGCGCGCGTCTTCGCGGCGGCCGAAGCGCGCGTAGTCGAAGGTGAACATCATCAGGATCCACACGCCCATGTAGTACACGTAGGCGTCCCACCAGCCTCCCGCCACCGGCCCGCCGGCCGGGCCGAACGCCAGCCAGGCGTCGCTGTAGCCGTACTCGCGCGTGGCCAGCGCCACCGCCAGCAGCAGGCCGCCCAGGTAGAAGGGCAGCAGCACGCCGTTGAACTTGTCGAGCCAGCGCTGCACGCTGCCGAAGATCAGCAGCACGCTGTAGACGACCACCAGCAGCGCGAAGGCCCAGTAGGGCACGGCCGGGAACATGTGGTGCGCGGCGACCGCCATCACCGAGCCCTCGAACACGGCGTAATAGATGGCGGTGGCAAAGAAGATCAGGGTGGCCAGCGCCGCGCCCGAGGTGCCGAACACGCTGCGAGAGAACAGCGCCACCGACTGGCCGGTGCGGATGGCGTAACGCGAGATCACGGCGTTGATCAGGCCATAGGAAATCACCGACAGCACCATGCCGATGATGGCGTTGCGGGCGCCGTAGTTGAGCGCCAGCGTGGCGCCGACCACGATGTAGAAGATGGCGCTGCACACGGCCCACCAGGCCATGGTGAGCGGGAATCGGCCCATGCGATCGGCATCGGCCACGGTGGCTAGGGAAGTGTCCCGGTCGGAGGACGAGGAGCTGGAAGCAAGGTTGGCCATGGAGGCTCTCCTGACGTGCTGAAGAACCGCGGAATGCGGACGGGTACGGCGTGCAGCGTGCAGCGTGTGAAACTCAAATGCACAGGCGCGAGCGCGCCCGTCCGGCCCGTCGGAACGGGCCGGAAGGAAAGCGGCAATCAACGGGAAAGCGGGGCGGAGATCAGCCCAGGGCGGCGCGCAGCCGCTCGAGGCGGGCGCGGTAGTCCTTGCGGGCCTGCAAGGCCGTCTCCAGCGTGACCCGCTCGAAGCGGGCCTGCTGGTTGGGCTGCATCTGGCCGACCTTGTCGAGGTCCGCGCTGATCACGGTGCCGATCATGGCGTAGCCGCCGCCGGACACGGCATCGCGATGCAGGATGATGGGTTCCACCCCCGCCGGCACCTGGATCGAACCAATGGGATAGCAGGCGTCGACGATGTTGGACGGATCGGCGCCGGCGCCGAACGGCTGTTCGCGCGGCTGGAACTTCAGCGCGCGGCCCTTCTTGTAGCGGTAGCCGATGCGGTCCGCCTCGGAGGTCACGCTCCAGGCGTCCTCGTAGAACGAGGCGGCCGATTCCGGCATCAGGCGATGGTCGTAGAGGCCCGGCACCACGCGCAGCACCTGTTCCTTGGGACACTCGCTGGCGAGCGCCGCCGGCAGCGCGCGGCCGACCCGCGTCCCGGGGCGCGGCGCGCCCACGCGCAGGCGATCGCCGGCCTGCAGGCGGCGGCCCTCGAAGCCGCCGATGGCGCCCAGCGTGTAGGTCGAGCGGCTACCCAGCACCTCGGGCACGTCGATGCCGCCGGCGATCGCCAGGCAGGCGCGCGCGCCGGCCTGCACGAAATCGAATGACAGCCTGGCGCCGGCCGGCACCGCCAGCGCGGTGTTGCAGGCCTGTGCCTGGCCATCGATCTTGGGCGTCATGGTGGCGCCGGTGACGGCAATCACCGCGGCGCGGGTGAAGCGCAGTTCGGGCCCCATCAGCGTGCATTCCAGCACCGCCGCGTCCTCGGGGTTGCCCACCAGCAGGTTGGCGGCGGCCAGCGCGTACTGGTCCAGCGCGCCCGAGGGTGGAATGCCCAGGTGGTAGTAGCCCTGGCGGCCACGATCCTGGACCGACGTCGCCAGCCCGGGCTTGATCACTTCGATGAGCGGTTCGTCATGCGACATGGAGCGTCTCCAGAAGGCGGGCGTTGTACTGTTCGGGCGCCGCCATGAATTCGGACAGCGAGAACGACACGGGACGGATGTCGAGCTGGAAGGTGCCGGCCTCGACCCGCGCCACCGCGGCGTCGTACTCGCCGCGGCTGATCGGCTTGAACTTGACGATGTCCCCGGGACGGAAGAACACCATCGAGTCGCGCAGGTGCGCCTGGCGCTGCGCGGGCTCGAAGATCGGCGCCGGCGTCACGCCGAACATCTGGTAGCCGCCCGCGCCGCGCACGGAATAGATGCAGGCGAAGCAACCGCCATGTCCCACCGTGTGCTTGGGCGTGTCGGTGCGCGGCCGCAGGTACTTGGGCACTTCCAACTGGCGTTCGCGTTCGACCATCTGGAACATGAACGGCAGCCCGGCCACGAAGCCGACCATCGACACGAACCACGGCGCGCTGGAATGCGCGGCGATGAATGCATCGGTATCGGCAAAGCCGTTGATGCGCGCCGCGTATTCCAGGTCGGTCGAGTCGGGGTCCTGGTGGCGCTCGCGAAAGCGCATCAGCGTCTCGTGGGTCCAGGGGTCGTTGTAGAGCACCGGCACCTGGATGACGCGGGTGTCGAGCCGCAGGTTGTCCAGGTCGATGGTGGCCTCGATCTCGCGCAGGATGGCCAGCATGGCCTCGGGCGCGACCTGCTCGGGGTCGTAGCGGATCTGGTACGAAGCGTTGGCCGGGCAGATCTCGGTGACGCCGGGCACGGCGCGTTCGCGCAGCGCGCGCGTGATCGCCATGCCCTTGAAGAACGCCGCCAGCGACATCGATTCGCTGATCTCGGCGAAGATGAATTCATCTCCGCCATGGGTGTAGCGCACCGTCATTGGGTCCCCTCCCGCTGCTGCATCCAGCTTTCCAGATAGTTGGTGTGATAGTCGCCCGCCAGCACGCCCGCGTCGGCCACCAGGGCGCGATGCAGGGACAGCGTCGACGGCACGCCTTCGAATTCGGTTTCATCCAGCGCGCGCGCCATGCGAGCCAGCGCGGCGTCGCGGTCCTCGTCCCACACGATCAACTTGGCCAGCAGCGAATCGTAATAGGGCGGCACCACGCTGCCGGCATACACCATCGAGTCGATGCGCACGCCCGGACCGGCCGGCCAGCGCACGTGCGACACGGTGCCGGGGCCGGGCGCGAAGTTGCGCGCCGGGTCTTCGGCGTTCAGGCGGCATTCGATGGCGGCGCCGCGCATGACGATGTCCGCTTGCTTGAAACGCAGCGGCTCGCCGTCGGCGATGCGCAGCATCTCGCGCACCAGGTCGATGCCGGTGATGGCCTCGGTGATGGGATGCTCGACCTGGATGCGCGTGTTCATCTCGATGAAGTAGAACTCGCCGCGGGTCTCGTCGTACAGGTATTCCAGCGTGCCGGCGCCGCGATAGCCCACCGATTCGGTCAGGCGCAGCGCCGATTCGCACAGCGCCTGGCGCAGCGCGGGGCTCAGCGCCGGCGACGGCGCTTCCTCGAACACCTTCTGGCGGCGGCGCTGCAGCGAGCATTCGCGCTCGAACAGGTGCACCGCGCGCTCGCCGTCGCCCAGCACCTGCACCTCGATATGGCGGGCGCGCGGCAGGTAGCGCTCCAGGTAGACGCCGCCATCGCCGAACGCGGCGCGCGCCTCGGCCTGGGCCATGGGGATGGCCTCGCGCAGCTGCGCCTCGTCGGCCGCCACGCGGATGCCGCGTCCGCCGCCGCCGGCACTCGCCTTGATCATCAAGGGATAACCGATCTGCGCCGCATGGCTCAGGGCCTCGTCCAGCGAGCCGACCACACCCTCGCTGCCCGGCACGGTGGGCACGCCCGCCGCCTTGGCGCAGGCGCGCGCCGCGGCCTTGTCGCCCATGCTGCGGATGGTGCGGGCATCGGGCCCGACGAACACCAGGCCGGCGTCGGTCACGGCCTGCGAGAAGTCGGCGTTCTCGGCCAGGAAGCCATAGCCCGGATGGATCGCGTCGGCGCCGCTGTCGCGCGCCGCCGCCAGCAGGGCCTCGGCGTTCAGATAGCTGCGCGTGGCGTGCGCCGGTCCGATGTGCACCGCCGCGTCCGCCAGGCGCACCGCCAGGGCGTCGCGATCGGCGTCGCTGTAGACCGCCACCGTGCGCATGCCCAGCTCGCGCGCGGCGCGAATGACCCGCAGCGCGATCTCGCCGCGGTTGGCGACCAGCAGGGTGTGGATGCGGCGCGGCCGGTAGAAGGAATGCACGCCCATACCTCAGCCCTCGATCCGCAGCAGCGCCTGGCCGGGTTCGACCGGGTCGCCGTCGGCCACCAGGATCTCGGCGACCACGCCGCCGATCTCGGCCTCGATCTGGTTGAACTGCTTCATCACCTCGACGATGCCGACCACGTCGCCGGGCTGGATGGCGGCGCCCACCTCGACGAACGGCGCGGCGTCGGGACTGGGACGGCGGTAGAAGGTGCCGGGCAGAGGGCTCTGGATTTCTTGCTGCGACATGGGGTTTTCTCCTTGGAATGTATGGGAATGATGGACGGATCAGGACAGCCGCGGCGGCGCGATGCGGATGCCGTGCGCCTCCAGGCGGGCGCGGGTGGCCTGCACCAGCGCCAGCGCGCCGGGGGTGTCGCTGTGGATGCAGACGGAGTCGAAGCCGATCGGAATGTCGCGGCCATCCACGGTGCGCACCTTGCCGTCGGTGCACGCGCGCAGCACCTTGTCGGCCACCTGCTCCGGATCGAGCGCCTGGGTGTAGCGCGTGAACACGATCGAGCCGCTGGCGTCGTAGTCGCGGTCCGCGTAGAACTCGCGCACCACCGGCAGGCCCAGCTCGCGCGCCACCTTGCAGGTCAGCGAGTTCTCCATGCAATACAGCATCAGCGTGGGCTCCAGGTCGCGCAGCGTCTGCACCAGGCGGCGCGACAGGGTTTCGTCGCGCGCGGCGCGCATGTAGAGCGCGCCATGCGGCTTGACGTGCTGCAGCCGCAGGCCATAGAGGCGGGCGAATTCGCGCAGGGCGCCGACCTGGTAGACGATGTCGTTGACCAGGCCCTCGGCGTTCTCGTTCAGATCGCGGCGGCCGAAGCCGACCAGGTCGCGAAAGCCGGGATGCGCGCCGATGCCGATGCCATGCTCGCGCGCCATCACCACGGTGCGGTTCATGATGTTGGGATCGCCGGCGTGAAAGCCCGTGGCGATGTTGGCCGAGCTGATCAGCGGCATGATGGCGTCGTCGACGTCATCGCCGATCTTCCAGGAACCAAATCCCTCGCCCATGTCGGAGTTCAGGTCTATCGTCGCCTTGCTCATGAAACAGGATCTCCTTCCATCTGCGGCCCGGTGGCCCGCGCAATGCCTGCACAGTAGCGAAGCGCCCGAGGGATAAAAAGTTCTTTTTTCGGATCAACGGTTATCTGAATTTTTGATGCCCCGCATTACGCACCAAATCAGGGCAATTACCGGATTCCTATGAAATTTCAGGGATTTCCCTGAGATTCGGTGCACCCCTATGGCGCGGATAAACAGATATTCTGGTGGCTGACTATCTATTAATCAGATATCGCCGCCATGTCGCTTACCCTCCGGCAGCTCAAGTATTTCGTCGCGGCCGCCGAACTCGGGCAGATCTCGCAGGCGGCCATCCAGTTGGCGATCTCGCAATCCGCCGTCACCACCGCCATCCGCGAACTCGAGGAGATCGTGGGCTCGCCGCTGTTCCAGCGCAGCGCCAGCGGCGTGGCGTTGACCGAGACCGGGCGCGGCTTCCTCAACCACGCCTACAACATCCTGTCGTCGGTCGACGAGGCGCTGCGCATGCCCAGCGCCGACGGTCGCGAGAGCGGGAGGTTGCTGCTGGCTGCGTCCTATACCGTGATCGGCTACTTCCTGCCGTACCACCTGCAGCGCCTGTCGCAGCTCTATCCCAACCTGGACATCCAACTTCACGAACTGAACCGCAACGCCATCGAGGAAGGCTTGATCGCACACCGCTACGACATGGCGGTGCTGCTGACCTCGAACGTGGTGAACCCGGAACTGGCCGTCGAGCATTTCTTCGGCTCGCCGCGGCGGCTGTGGGTGCCGGCGCGACATCCGCTGCTGGCGCGCGACACTGTCACGCTGGAAGACGTGGCACACGAACCGTTCATCATGCTGACCGTCGACGAGGCCGCGCACACCGCGCTGCGGTACTGGAGCGAGACGCCGTTCCGCCCCGACGTGCGCCTGCGCACCTCTTCGGTGGAAGCGGTGCGCAGCATGGTGGCCAATGGCGGCGGCGTGGCGGTGCTGTCGGACATGGTCTATCGGCCGTGGTCGCTGGAAGGCCGGCGCATCGAGACCATCCAGTTGAAGGATCCGATCCCGCCGATGAACGTGGGGCTGGCGTGGCGCAAGGGCGCGGACATCACCGGCCCGATGCGCGCGGTGCGCGACTATTTCCGCCACGCGTATGCCGTGCCGCGTGGCACCGACAACTTGCGTTGAGTCCGATTCGTACGTATTTGTGGCGCCGCTACCACGCGCCGCGTTGCCGCTTGATACACGTCAAGGCCCGCTTTTCCCGCCTCTGCGAACCTGAATGCCTGCATTCACGCAATACACGGAGAGAGGAAAATGTTCGCGATGTCTCGGCGCCTGCGCGCCCTTGCCCTGGCCACTGCCTGCGGCGCCCCCCTGATGCTTGCCGCCCCCGCCCATGCCCACGAAGCCGGCGACATCCTGTTCCGGGTCGGCGCGACCCAGGTACGCCCCGCGTCCAACAACGGCACGGTGCTCGATGGCACCGTCAAGCTCGACGCCAACAACAACGTGCGCCCCAGCTTCACGCTGGCCTACATGGCCACGCGCAACATCGGCATCGAACTGCTGGGCGCCTGGCCGTTCCAGCATGACGTGCGCGGCAGCGGCCTGGGCAAGATCGGTTCCAGCAAGCAATTGCCGCCGACCCTCAGCCTGCAATGGCACATCCTGCCCGACAGCATGGTTCAGCCCTACATCGGCGTCGGCATCAACTACACCAAGTTCTTCGACACCAAGGCCGAGGGCGCGCTCAAGGGTTCCGACCTGAAGATGGGCGATTCCTGGGGCGTGGCCGCGCAACTGGGCGCGGACATCAAGATCAGCGAACGCTGGTTCATGAACGCCGACATCCGCTACATCGACATCAAGTCCAAGGTGAAGCTCAACGGCGAACACATCGGCACCGCCCGCATCAACCCGTGGGTCGCCACGCTGGGCGTCGGCTACCGCTTCTGATACCCACGTCCCATCGGCTACTGGCGCCGCTGCGCCAGTAGCTGCCGCAACGCCTGCAATGCAGGCGTTTCGTCGTCCGCGCGCCAGATCAATCGCGTCTGCGCGCGGCCATGCCTGCCAGCCAGCGGCGTCACGCGCAGCGACGGCTCCGCGCCCAGCAGCGCCAGCACCGAGCGCGGCACGATCGCCACGCCCGAGCCTGCCGCCACGCACGCGACGATGGCGTGGTACGACGCGAATTCCATCACCTTGCCCGGCGCCACGCCTTCCTGGCCGAACCAGGATTCCAGGATGCGTCGGTACGAACAGCCCGCCGCGAACGCGATGACACTGCGATCGCCGACATCCTTGGGGCCATGGATCTCGGGCCAGGCCAGCGGCGAGATCAGCGCCAGTTCTTCCTCGAAAGCCGGTTGCTGCGCCAGGCCCTGCGCGTCGAAGGGCTGCGCCACGAAGGCGGCCTCGATCTCGTAGTTGCGCACCATGGCCGCCAACGCGCCCGACGTGCCCGTGACCAGTTCGATCCGCACCTTCGGCCAGGCCGCGTGATACGTCGCGAGGATAGGGGGCAGGCGCGCCGCGGCCGTGCTTTCCATGGTGCCGATGCGCAGCAGGCCCTGCGGCGCGCCGTCGCGCACGGCCGCCTGGGCCTCGGCCGACAGGCGCAGCATGCGGTCGGCGTAGGACAGCAGCACGCGCCCCTGTTCCGACAGCACCAGGCGCCGGTTCTGGCGGCGAAACAGCGGCGCCTCCAGCGTCGCTTCAAGCTGCTTGAGGCGGGTCGAGACGTTCGACTGCACCCGGTTCAGGTGGGCCGCGGCGCGCGCCACGCCCCCGTGGTCGGCCACCGCCTTGAAGATCTGCAGCGCGTCGAGATCCAAATTTCTCATTTCAAGAACTCATGTTCTTAATAATTCACTATTCAAGATATTAGTACAGCCGTAGAGTGGGAGCCATGTCAATAGCCGCCCACCCCGATCCCGCGTCCCCGCGCGGCGCCATCCGCCTGGCCTTGCCGGCCGCGCTGGCGCTGGCCGCCGCCATGGGCATCGGCCGCTTCGCCTTCACGCCGGTCTGGCCGTTGATGGCGCAGGAGGCCGGCTTGTCGCTGGCTCAGGGCAGTTGGCTGGCGTCGGCCAATTACGCGGGTTACCTGCTGGGCGCACTGGCGGCGGCGGTGCGGCCGCCGCGCCATCCGCGCGCCATGCTGGCGATCAGCCTGCTGGCCGTGGCCGTGCTGACGCTGGCCATGCCGGCGTTCCACGGCGTCCTGGCCTGGAGCCTGCTGCGGCTGGCGGCGGGCTATGGCAGCGCCAGCGCCTTCATCTGCGTGGCCGCGTCGCGCGCGGTCGCCCCGGGCGACCCGCGCGCGCCAGCCGTGTCGGCCATCACCTACGCCGGCGTCGGCGCGGGCATCGCGCTGACCGGCCTGGCCTGTCTGGGATTGATGGCCGCCGGCGTCGGCGCCAATGCAAACTGGATCGCGCTGGGCGCACTGGCGCTGCTGCTGTCGGTCCTGGCCTGGCCCGGGCTGAAGCGCCCCGGGCCGGCCCGCCACCTGGCCGCCGCGCCCGCGCCCGGGCGCCTGCCGCCGGGTATCGGCCGCCTGGCGCTGCATTACGGCGTGTTCGGCGCCGGCTACATCATTCCCGCCACCTTCCTGCCCGCCATGGCGCGCGAGATCATTCCCGATCCCGCCGTGTTCGGCTGGGCCTGGCCATTGTTCGGCCTGGCCGCCGTGCTCTCCTGCCTGGTGGCGCCGCGCGTGGCGCAAGCCCGCGACGACAAGACGGTGTGGCGCGGGGCGCAGGCGTTGATGGCGCTGGGCATGCTGGCGGCGGCGCTATGGCACGACATCGCCGCGATCATCGTCGCCGCGCTGCTGGTGGGCGGCACCTTCATGGTCATCACGCAATCGGGCATGCTGGTGGCGCAACGACTGGCCGGCAGCGCCGCGCCACGGGCCGCGGCCGTCATGACCTCGGCCTTCGCCGCCGGCCAGATCGTGGGGCCGCTGCTGGCCTCCGCCGCCGCGCGCTGGGGCGCCACGCTGCCGCAAGTGCTGGCGGCAGGCGCGGCATTGCTGGCGCTGTCGGCCTGGCGCTTGGGGAAAATCAGCACCACGGGCGGCAACGCTGGGCATAATGCGATCGGTTCCCGGGAACCATCACATTAAGAGAAAGAGGAGTCACCCAGCATGAAATCGCTACGCCCCCTGGTCGCCACCCTGGCCACCTTCGCCGCCCTGAGCGGCACCGCCCACGCCCAGGCCGCCGACTGGCCCGCCAAGCCCATCACCATGATCGTGCCCTACGCCCCGGGCGGCTTTGCCGATACCCGTGTGCGCCTGCTGGCGCGCAAGCTGGGCGAATCGCTGGGCCAGCCGATCGTGGTCGAGAACAAGGCGGGCGCGGGCGGCGTGGTCGGCACCAACCTGATCGCCAAGGCGGCGCCCGACGGCTACACCATCGGCACCGGCAACCTGGCGCCGATGGCGGTCAACCCGTCGCTGATGAAGGACATGCCGTACAACCCGCAGAAGGATCTGGCGCCCGTCATCCTGATCGAGAACAGCCCCCTGGTGCTGAGCGTGAACAACGAGCTGCCGGTCAAGACCCTGGCCGACCTGATCGCCATGGCCAAAAAGCAGCCGGGCAAGCTGTCGTTCGGTTCGTCCGGCGTGGGCGGCGCCCATCACCTGTCCGGCGAGATGTTCCGCGAGCAAGCCAAGATCGACATCGTGCACGTCCCCTACAAGGGCGGCAGCCTGGCCGCGACCGACCTGATGGGCGGCCATATCTCGATGATGTTCGAGATGGGCTACTCGGCGCTGCCGGCCATCCAGGGCCAGAAGATCCACCCGATCGCGGTGACCTCGGCCAAGCGCCTGGCGGTGCTGCCGGACGTGCCCACCATGGCCGAATCCGGCCTGCCGGGCTTCGAGTCGTACAACTGGCAGGGCATCGTCGCCCCCGCCGGAACCCCCGCGCCCATCATTGCCAAGCTCAATGCCGAGTTCAACCGCATCCTGAAGGAACCCGACGTGCAGAAGGCCATCGCCGACACCGGCAGCCAGGCCGGCGGCGGCACGCCCGAGGAATTCGGCGCGTTCATCAAGAGCGAAACGGACAAGTGGGCGCACGTCATCCAGGCTGGAAACATCCAGCTGCAATAAGCCAACCAGGAGGTTTCCCCATGACATCCCGCCTATCCGATCTGCTCAAGCTTGACCACCCCATCATCCAGGCGCCCATGGCGGGCGGCGCGACGACGGTGGAACTAGTGTCGGAGGCTTCCAAGGCGGGTGTCCTGGGTTCGCTGGGCGCGGCCTACCTGTCGCCCGATCAGATCGAGACGGCGGCCGCCGGGATCCGCGCGCGCACCGACCGGGCGTTCGGCATCAACCTGTTCGCGGCGGTGCCGGAGCAACCGTACCAGGGCGACGCCAGCCGCATGCTGGCGCTGCTGGCGCGCTACCACGCCCAACTGGGCCTGCCGGCGCCCGTCGCGCCGGGCCCTCAGGCCGACCCGCTGCCCGGCCAGATCGAGGCCGTGCTGCGCGTGAAACCGGCGGTCCTGAGCTTCACCTTCGGCCGCCTGCCCGCGGACGTGCTGGCGCGCTGCCGCGAACTGGGCATCCTGACGATCGGCACCGCCACCACCGTGCGCGAAGCGGTGGTCCTGGAGCAGGATGGCGTCGATGCCGTCGTGGCGCAGGGAGCGGAGGCGGGCGGGCATCGCGGCACCTTCCTGGACGATTTCGAGCATTCGCTGGTCGGCACCATGGCCCTGGTGCCCCAGGTGGCCGACGCGGTATCGATCCCGGTGATCGCCTCCGGCGGCATCATGGACGGCCGCGGCATCGCCGCCGCGCTGGCCCTGGGCGCGGATGTCGCACAAATGGGGACGGCCTTCCTGACCACGGACGAAGCCGGCATCGGCGATGCCTACAAGGCGGTGCTGCCGGCCTCGCGTTCCGAACAGTCGCGGGTGACCCGGGCCTTTTCCGGACGCCCGGCGCGCGGCATCGCGAATTCGTTCATGCGCGACGCCGATCAACTTTCAGACGATATCCTGCCTTACCCGCTGCAGAACGCGCTGACCCGCCCCATGCGCACCGCCGGCGGCCAGGCCGGCAACGTCGCCGTCCTGTCTTTGTGGGCCGGCCAGGGCGCGCCGCTGGCGCGGCGCGAAAGCACGGCCGCGCTGGTGGCGCGGCTGGCCCGCGAAACCGCCGCGGCGCGCGGCCGCGGCCGGGCCTGAACGGGGCCGGCGCAAGGGATTCCGGGGGGCCGACAGGCCCCGCCGATTGTTCCCAGTGCCGAAAACACTGTTCCATAGACAACCCTAACGCACTGCGATGACAGTTCGTCGGGCTACAATGGCCCCTCGCCGCCGGGTGCGACGGGTCTTTCCTCGTCCCCGGCATATGAGTAACAGGGCGCTTCCCGACGCAGCCCGTCTCGCTCGCGCCGGCCGGATGATCCGCCCAGGCACGAACGTGGCGGCAGGGCATTCGCCACCGAAACACCCTTTTGTTGCCCATGCCCGATCAAACCCGCAGCACCCCGGAATTCGCCCTGCGCCTGCAAGGTGTGGCGCTAGGCTACGGTGATTTCACCGTCTTGCGCGACATTTCCATGGAAGCGCGTTCGGGCCAGGTGGTCGCCATCATGGGCGGCTCGGGTTCAGGCAAGACCACGTTGCTGCGGGCCGCCACCGGCCAGCTCACTGCGCAACAAGGCACCGTGCTGGCGTTCGGCCAGGACATCGCCCGCGCCACCCCCGCCGAACTGCAGTCGCTGCGCAAGCGCATGGGCGTGCTGTTCCAGCAGGGCGCGCTGTTCACCGACCTGAACGTGTTCGAGAACGTCGCCTTCCCGCTGCGCGAACACACCACGCTGGCCGAATCCGAAATCACGGCGCGCGTGCTCGACAAGCTCGACGCCGTCGGCCTGCGCGCCGCCGCCCACCTGAAGGTGGCCGAGATCTCCGGCGGCATGTCGCGCCGGGTGGCGCTGGCCCGCGCGGTCGTGCTGGAACCCGAACTGATCCTGTACGACGAACCCTTCGCCGGCCTCGATCCGATTTCACTGGGTATCACCGCCCGCCTGATCCGCAGCCTGGCCGACCGCCTGGGATGCGCCTCGGTGCTGATCACCCACGACGTGCACGAATCGTTCGCGATTGCCGACCAGGTCTATCTCGTGGGCCAGGGCCAGCTCAAGGCCGCCGGCACGCCCGAGAGCCTCTCGGCATCGCAGGACCCCTACGTGCAGCAATTCCTCAAAGGCGAGCCCGACGGCCCGGTCGCGTTCCAGTATCCCGAAACGCCGGCTTTCCAGAAGTGGCTGTCGCAACAACAAGGGCGCAAGGCATGAGCGGATCCAACAACGCCGTGAGCGCGCTGGGCGGCTGGGTGCGCACCCGCATCGCCGGCATCGGCTACTTCACCCGTTTCTTCGGCGCCATGCTGGCCCGCAGCGGCATCGCGCTGTCGCGGCCGCGGTTGGTGTCGCAGCAAATTCATTTCATCGGCAACTTTTCGCTGCTGATCATCGCCGTGTCCGGCATGTTCGTGGGTTTCGTGCTGGGCCTGCAGGGCTATTACACGCTGAACCGCTACGGCGCCGAGGAATCGCTTGGCCTGCTGGTGGCGCTGTCGCTGGTGCGCGAACTGGGGCCGGTCGTGACCGCGCTGCTGTTCGCCGGCCGTGCCGGCACCTCGCTGACCGCCGAGATCGGCCTGATGAAGGCGGGCGAACAACTGTCGGCCATGGAAGTCATGGCCGTCGACCCGATGCGCCGCGTGCTGGTGCCGCGCCTGTGGGGCGGCATCATCGCCATGCCGATCCTGGCCGCCGTGTTCTCCATGGTGGGCATCCTGGGCGGCTGGGTGGTCGGCGTGCTGATGATCGGGGTCGATGCCGGCGCCTTCTGGTCGCAGATGCAGGGCGGCGTCGATGTCTGGAACGACGTCCTGAACGGCGTCATCAAAAGCCTGGTCTTCGGCGTCACGGTGACGCTGGTGGCGCTTTACGAAGGCTGGCAGGCCAAGCCCACCCCCGAAGGCGTCGCCCGCGCCACCACCCGCACGGTGGTGGTGGGCTCGCTGGCGGTGCTGGGGCTGGACTTCCTGCTGACCGCCTTGATGTTTGGAAACTGATTACGGATCGATCATGTCTCGCGAAAAAACCGATTTCTGGGTAGGCCTGTTCGTCTTGCTGGGCGCGGCCGCGCTGGCGTTCCTGGCGTTGCGCGCCGGCAACTTGAGCACCTTTTCTTTTGCCCCCACCTATACGCTGACGGCCAATTTCGATAACGTAGGCGGCCTCAAAGTGCGCGCGCCCGTGAAAAGCGCCGGGGTCGTGGTCGGCCGGATCTCCAAGATCTCCTTCGACGACAAGACCTTCCAGGCGGTCGTCGCGATGAACCTGGAAACCGCCTACCAGTTCCCCAAGGACTCTTCCGCGGCCATTCTCACCTCGGGCCTGCTCGGCGAGCAGTACCTGGGCCTGACGCCGGGCAGCGAAGACGACAATCTGGCCGAGGGTGGCAAAATCCGCTATACCCAAAGCGCCGTGGTGCTGGAACAGCTCATCAGCAAGTTCCTGTACGGCTCGGCCGAGAAGGAAGGCACGAACGCGGCTGGCGCGCCCGACGCGAAAGCCCCGAATTGAAGAGGACCCGTCACGCCCGGCAACAACCCGAAGCTTGACGCGCCGCACGCTGCAATAAAAATAGAAATCTGCTGATAGGGATGCCCTGATCATGAACACGAAAGCTCTTTCCCGCATTGCCACCGTCGCCGCCGCCGGCGCACTGATGGCGGGCTGCGCCGCGCCGCAGCACCCGGATCCGCGCGATCCCTGGGAAGGCTTCAACCGCGGCGTGTACAAGTTCAACGACACGGTCGACCGCGCGGTCTTCAAGCCGGTGGCGCAGGCCTACACCTACGTCACGCCGGAACCCGTGCGCAGTTGCGTCCACAACATCTTCAGCAACGTCGGCGATCTCTGGTCGGGCACCAACAGCTTCCTGCAGGGTCGCGGCCACGACTTCGTCAACACGCTCGGCCGCTTCCTGTTCAACACCACCATGGGCGTGGGCGGCTGCTTCGACGTCGCCTCGGCCAACGGCGCGCGCAAGATCCCGAACGACTTCGGCACCACGCTGGGCGTCTGGGGCTTCAGCCAGGGGCCGTACCTGGTGCTGCCGTTCTTCGGCTCGGCGAGCGTGCGTGATGGCGTCGGCCTGGTCGGCGACTGGCAGGGCCGCATGCGCGGCTACATGGGCGTGAGCGCCATCGACAACGTGGCCCTGCGCAATTCGCTGTGGGGCCTGGAAGTGGTCGACACGCGCGCCAGCCTGCTCAACGCCACCGACACCATCGACCGCGTGGCGCTCGACCCGTACAGCTTCGTGCGCGACGCCTACCTGCAGCGCCGCGCCGCGATGGTCAACGGCCAGCGCGTCGACGACGAATCCAGCCTGCCCAACTACGAGGACGACGAGGACGACGCCGCCAAGGCCAAGGGCGCCGCCGCGCCGGTCGCCAACCCCGCAACCAAGTAAGCTGTCGGATTGCGTTTTCAGTACAGCAAGGAGTTTCCATGCGGTTTTCTTTTTTTCCCCTGCTCCAACGCCTGGCCTTTGCCGGCCTGCTGGGGCTCGCGGCAACGCCCGCCGTGCAGGCGCAACCCAACGCCAACGGCGCGCCCAACGATTTCGTGCTGGCGGCCGCCAATGAGGCGCTGGACGTCCTGAAGGCCGACGGCGCAGTCAAGGCCGGCAACACGGCCCGCATCAACCAGGTCGTGAACGAGCACATCCTGCCTTACGTCAACTTCCAGAAGACGACGCGGCTGGCCGCCGGGCGCTACTGGCGCCAGGCCACCGAACAGCAGCGGACCGCCCTGGCCGACGCCTTCCGCGGCACCCTGGTGCGCACCTACAGCGGCGCGCTGACGCGCGTCACGTCGGGCACCACCATTACGGCCCTGCCGTTCCGCGGCGACCCCAAGGCCGACGACGCGGTCGTGCGCACGCTCATCAGCCAGCCCAACGGCCAGCCGGTCGGCGTCGACTACCGCCTGGAAAAGACGTCCCAGGGCTGGAAGATCTACGACATGAACGTCGAAGGCATCTGGCTGATCGAGAACTACCGCAACCAGTTCGCCCAGCAGATCAACCAGAATGGCATCGACGGCCTGATCCAGGCGCTGAACCAGCGCAACCAGTAACGATCCCGTCCGGCTTGTCCCGGCCCGGCGCGCCCCTGCGGTCCGCCGGGCCTGTCATTTTGGGGACGGACCATTGCGCCACGCCCCCACGGCCGCCGGGGCTATCGGCGCCTCGCGTAGCGGGGCGCTTATATAATGATCAATTCGCTCTTTGCCGGGCACCCTCGCCGCCGTCATGTCTGCCGTCAGTCTTGAGAACGTCTCCAAAATCTACTCGCCGCGCCGCAGCGGCTGGGGCAAGCTCACCGGGCGCGCGCCTGGCGCCGGCTTCCAGGCCCTCGACAATGTCAGCCTGAACATCGAGCACGGCGAGTTCTTCGGCCTGCTCGGGCCCAACGGCGCCGGCAAGACCACCCTGATCTCCATCCTGGCCGGGCTGGCGCATGCCACCGCCGGCCGCGCCACCGTCTGTGGCTACGACGTCGTGGCCGACTACAAGTCGGCACGGCGGGCGCTGGGCGTCGTGCCCCAGGAACTGGTCTATGACCCGTTCTTCACGGTGCGCGAGACGCTGCGCATCCAGTCAGGCTATTTCGGCCTGCGCAAGAATGACGACTGGATCGACGAGATCCTGTTCAACCTGGGGCTGGCCGACAAGGCCAACTCGAACATGCGCGCGCTGTCCGGCGGCATGAAGCGCCGCGTGCTGGTGGCGCAGGCGCTGGTGCACCGCCCGCCCGTGATCGTGCTGGACGAGCCCACCGCGGGCGTCGACGTCGACCTGCGCCGCACCCTGTGGGAATTCATCTCGCGCCTGAACAAGGCCGGCCACACCATCATGCTGACCACCCATTACCTGGAAGAAGCGGAAGCCCTGTGCGGCCGCATCGCCATGCTCAAGGGCGGCCACATCGTGGCTTTGGACACCACCCAGGCGCTGCTGGCCCGCGTCGGCGGCGTCGACCTCGAGGACGCCTTCGTGCGCATCATGCACCAGGACGACGCCCCGCAACCCGAAGGTATTCCGCAATGACGCAGCCCGCCGCCAATGCCAGCCAGCCGCTGGTGCAGCCCCGACTGGACGCGGGTTCCGGCTTTCCGACCCTGCTGCGCAAGGAGTTGCTGCGCTTCTGGAAAGTCAGCTTCCAGACCATCGCCGCGCCCGTCATCACCGCGCTGCTGTACCTGCTGGTGTTCGCCCACGTGCTGGAAGGGCGCGTCATGGTCTATGGCAGCGTGCCGTACACCGCGTTCCTGATCCCCGGGCTGATGATGATGAGCATGCTGCAGAACGCCTTCGCCAACCCGTCGTCGTCGCTGATCCAGAGCCGCATCACCGGCAACCTGGTGTTCATGCTGCTGCCGCCGCTGTCGCACCGCGACATTTTCGCCGCCTACGTGCTGGCGGCCGTGGTGCGCGGCCTGGCCGTGGGCCTGTGCGTGTGGGTGGTGGCGCTGTTCTTCGTCTCGCTGGTGCCGTCCAACCCGCTGTGGCTGCTGGTGTTCGCGGTGCTGGCCTGCGGCATCATGGGCGTGCTGGGCCTGATCGCCGGCCTGTGGTCCGAGAAATTCGACCAGTTGGCGGCGTTCCAGAACTTCCTCATCATGCCGGCCACCTTCCTGTCCGGCGTGTTCTATTCCATCCATACGCTCCCGGCCTTCTGGCAGGGCGTGTCCCACTGGAACCCCATCTTCTACACCATCGACGGCTTCCGCTACGGATTCTTCTCGGTGTCGGACGTCTCCCCCTGGCGCAGCCTGGCGGTGGTGACGGGGGTGTTCCTCGCGCTTTCGATCTATGCGCTGCGGCTCCTGGCCAGCGGCTACAAACTCAGGAACTGACGTCCATGCTTCCCACTCCCGCGCAAGTCCGCCAATACATCGCGGACGGCCTGCCCTGTGAACACCTCGACGTACAGGGCGACGGCTCGCATTTCGACGCGGTCATCGTCAGCGCCGCCTTCGAAGGCAAGCGCCTGATCCAGCGCCACCAACTGGTCTACGCGGCGCTGGGCGACCGCATGAAAGCCGAGATCCACGCTTTGTCGATGCGCACCCTGACCCCGGCCGAATACACCCAGGCGGGCAAGTGACCATGGACAAGCTACGCATTACCGGCGGTGCGCGCCTGCATGGCGAAGTCACCATCTCCGGCGCCAAGAACTCGGCCCTGCCGATCCTGTGCGCCGGCCTGCTGACGGCGGACCCGCTGACCATCGCCAACGTGCCGCACCTGAACGACACCGCCACCATGCTGCGCCTCCTGGGCCGCATGGGCGTGCGCGCCGAACGCGCCAACGACGGCATCGTGACCCTGCAGGCCGACCGCGTCGACAGCCTCGAAGCGCCGTACGACCTGGTCAAGACCATGCGCGCCTCGATCCTGGTGCTGGGCCCGCTGGTGGCGCGCTTCGGCGAAGCCCGCGTCAGCCTGCCGGGCGGCTGCACCATCGGCCAGCGGCCGGTGGACCAGCACATCAAGGGCCTGGCGGCGCTGGGCGCCGACATCAGCATCGAGCACGGCTTCGTGGTGGCGCGCGCCAAACGCCTGAAGGGCGCCTCGATCCGCACCGACATGGTCACCGTCACCGGCACCGAGAACCTGCTGATGGCCGCCGTGCTGGCCGAAGGCCAGACCGTGCTGGAAAACGCCGCGCGCGAGCCCGAGGTGGTGGACCTGGCCGAGCTGCTCATCAAAATGGGCGCCCGCATCCAGGGCCACGGCACCGACCGCATCGTGATCGACGGCGTCGAACGCCTGCACGGCGCCGAGCACCGCGTGATTTCCGACCGCATCGAGGCCGGCACCTTCCTGTGCGCCGTGGGCGCGGCGGGCGGCGACATCGTGCTGCGCAACACCGACGCCGGCATCCTCGGCGCCACGCTCGACAAGCTGACCGAGGCCGGCCTGGCCATCGAGACCGGCCCCGACTGGATCCGCGGCGCCATGTCGAAGCGCCCCAAGGCCGTGGGCTTTCGCACCCATGAGTACCCCGGCTTCGCCACCGACATGCAGGCCCAGTTGATGACGCTGAACACGGTGGCCGAAGGCACCTCGGTGATCGTCGAGAACATCTTCGAGAACCGCTACATGCACGTGCAGGAACTGCGCCGCATGGGCGCGGACATCGACATCGACGGCCACACCGCGGTGGTGCGCGGCATTGCCCGCCTGTCGGGCGCGACGGTCATGGCCACCGACCTGCGGGCCTCGGCCAGCCTGGTGATCGCCGGCCTGGCCGCCGATGGCGACACGCTGGTCGACCGCATCTACCATCTGGATCGCGGCTACGATCGGATGGAAGTCAAACTGCGCGCCCTGGGCGCCAATATTCAACGCGTCGTTGAACGCACTAGCGGCAAGGAATCGGCATGAGCAATGCCCCGCTCGCCCCGCTGACCCTGGCTCTGTCCAAGGGGCGGATCTTCGAAGAAACCATGCCTTTGCTGGCGGAAGCCGGCATCGAGGTGCCCGAGAACCCCGAAAGTTCGCGCAAGCTGATCCTGCCGACCAGCGATCCCGGCCTGCGCCTGATCATCGTGCGCGCTTCCGACGTGCCGACCTACGTGCAGTACGGCGCGGCCGACCTCGGCATCGCCGGCAAGGACGTGCTGATCGAGCACGCCGCGCAGCAGCCCGGCGGCCTGTACCAGCCGATCGACCTGAACATCGCCAAGTGCCGCCTGGCCGTGGCCGTGCGCAACGGCTTCGACTACGAGGCCGCGGTGCACCAGGGCGCGCGCCTGCGCGTGGCCACCAAGTACGTGCAGTCAGCCCGTGAACACTTCGCCTCCAAGGGTGTGTACGTCGACATCATCAAGCTGTATGGTTCGATGGAACTGGCGCCGCTGGTGGGCCTGGCCGACTGCATCGTGGACCTGGTGTCCACCGGCGGCACGCTGCGCGCCAACGACCTGGTGGCGGTCGAGGACATCATGCCGATTTCCTCGCGCCTGATCGTCAACCAGGCCGCGCTGAAGACCCGCGGCGAACGCCTGCAACCGCTGCTGGACGCTTTCGAGCGCGCCGCCTCCCGCAACGCCTGACCCAGGCCGCCGCCCCGCGCGGCGGCCGCCACCCGCCTGAACGCCATGGCCCTGATCAATCGTCTCGACTCCCGCGATCCCGGATTCGCATCCGCCCTGTCCAAGCTGCTGGCCTTCGAAGCCACCGAGGACGAGTCCATCGACCGCGCCGCCGCCGGCATCCTGACCGACGTGCGCGCCCGCGGCGACGCCGCGCTGGTGGAATACACCCAGCGCTTCGACCGCATGCCGCACGCGTCCGCGGACACGCTCGAAGTCCCCAAGGCCGACTGGCACGCCGCCCTGGCCGCGCTGCCGGCCGCCCAGCGCGACGCGCTGCAGGCCGCCGCCGAGCGCGTGCGCCGCTACCACGAACGCCAGCGCGCCGAGACCTGGACCTACACCGAAGCCGACGGCACGGTGCTGGGCCAGCAGGTCACGCCGCTGGACCGCGTCGGCCTGTACGTGCCGGGCGGCAAGGCCGCGTATCCGTCGTCCGTGCTGATGAACGCCATCCCGGCCAAGGTCGCCGGCGTGCAGGAACTGGTCATGGTCACGCCCACGCCGGACGGCGCGCGCAACCCCATCGTGCTGGCCGCAGCCGCCATCAGCGGCGTCGACCGCGTGTTCGCCATCGGCGGCGCGCAGGCCGTGGGCGCGCTGGCCTACGGCACCGCCACCGTGCCGGCCGTGGACAAGATCGTCGGCCCGGGCAACGCCTACGTGGCCGCCGCCAAGCGCCGCGTGTTCGGCGTGGTCGGCATCGACATGATCGCCGGCCCCAGCGAAATCCTGGTGATCTGCGACGGCAAGACGCCGGCCGACTGGATCGCCATGGACCTGTTCTCGCAGGCCGAACACGACGAACTGGCCCAATCCATCCTGCTGTGCCCGGACGCCGCCTTCATCGCCGAGGTCGAGGCCGCCATCGCGCGCCTGCTGCCGACCATGCCGCGCGCCGACATCCTGCGCACCAGCCTGGCCAACCGCGGCGCGCTGATCCAGGTGCGCGACCTGGACGAAGCCTGCCGCATCGCCAACGACATCGCCCCGGAACACCTGGAGATCTCCACCGAGCAACCGGAAATCTGGACCGCCAGGATCCGCCACGCCGGCGCCATCTTCATGGGCCGCTTCAGCTCGGAAGCCCTGGGCGACTACTGCGCCGGCCCCAACCACGTGCTGCCGACCTCGCGCACGGCGCGTTTCTCGTCGCCGCTGGGCGTCTATGACTTCCAGAAGCGCTCCAGCCTGATCCAGGTCTCGCACCAGGGCGCCCAGACGCTCGGCCGTATCGCCGCCGAACTGGCGCTGGGCGAAGGCCTGCAGGCCCACGCCGCCAGCGCCCAGTACCGGATCGACCAGCCATGAGCGAGGTCGCCGGCCGCATCGCCGGCACCATCCGGCCCGATATCCGCAAACTGACCGCGTATCCGGTGGCGCACGCCGAAGGCTGCATCAAGCTGGATGCGATGGAGTCGCCCTACGAACTGCCCGAGGCGGTGCGCGACGACCTGGCCCGGGTGCTGCGCGATACGCCGCTGAACCGCTACCCGGCCGCCGACCTGACCGAACTGCGCCAGGCCGTGAAGACGGCCTTCGGCGTGCCCGCCGGCGCGGGCGTGCTGTTCGGCAATGGTTCGGACGAGCTGATCCACATCGTGGTGCAGGCCTGCTGCAACCCGGGCGAGGTGGTGCTGGCGCCGTGGCCGTCGTTCGTCTATTTCGACATGGCGGCGCGCTTCGACCACGCCCGCTTCGTCGGCGTGCCGCTCGCCGAAGATCTGTCCCTTGATCTTCCCGCCATGCTGGCCGCGATCCGCGAACACCAGCCCAAGGTGGTGTTCCTGGCCGTGCCCAACAATCCCACCGGCGGCGCCTGGTCGGACGCCGACATGGCCGCCATCATCGCCGCCGCCCCCGGCCTGGTGGTGGTGGACGAGGCCTACCAGCCGTTCACCGACCGCAGTTGGATGCCGCGCCTGCTGGACGCGCCCAACGTGGTGGTGATGCGCACGGTGTCCAAGATCGGCCTGGCGGGCCTGCGTTTCGGCTACCTGGCCGGCCACCCGGACTGGGTCGCCGAACTGGACAAGGTGCGCCCGCCCTACAACCTGGACGTGCTGACCCAGGCCGCGCTGCTGACGGTGCTGCGCCACAAAGCGGTGCTGGACGAGCAGGCGGCCCGCCTGCGCGCCGACCGTGAACCGCTGGCGGCGGCGCTGGCGGCGCTGCCCGGCGTCAGGGTATTCCCTTCCGCGGCCAACTTCATACTCGCGCGCTTTTCCGGCAAGCTGGACGGCAACGCCGTGCATCTTGCCCTGAAACAGCGCAAAATATTGGTTCGAAACTTCTCCAACGCCCATCCGCTCCTGGCCGGCTGCCTCCGCATCTCGGTAGGTTCCCCGGACGAGAACGCCGCTTTGCTATCGGCACTGCAAGACATCCTGAGTGCCTAATCGAGTCCTGACATGCGTACCGCAGAGATCACCCGCAACACCAACGAAACCCGCATCCGCGTGGCCATCAACCTGGATGGCACCGGCAAGCAGACGATCGACACGGGCGTGCCCTTCCTGGACCACATGCTGGACCAGATCGCGCGCCACGGCCTGATCGACCTCGACATCAAGGCCGAGGGCGACCTGCACATCGATGCGCATCACACGGTGGAAGACGTGGGCATCACGCTGGGCATGGCCATCGCCAAGGCGGTCGGCACCAAGGCCGGCCTGCGCCGCTACGGCCACGCCTACGTGCCGCTGGACGAGGCGCTGTCGCGCGTGGTGGTCGATTTCTCGGGCCGTCCCGGCCTGGAATACCACATCCCGTTCACCCGTTCGCACATCGGCGCCTTCGACGTCGACCTGACGCGCGAATTCTTCCAGGGCCTGGTCAACCACGCGCTGATCACGCTGCACATCGACAACCTGCGCGGCACCAACGCCCACCACCAATGCGAAACGGTCTTCAAGGCCTGTGGCCGCGCGCTGCGCATGGCCATCGAAGTCGACCCGCGCATGGGCGACGTCGTCCCCTCGACCAAGGGCGTGCTGTAAGCTGCGCGACCTCCCGCCACGCATCAGGTAAACCGAAGTGACCACTATCGCCATCGTCGACTACGGAATGGGCAACTTCCACTCCGTCGCGCGCGCGCTCAAGTACGCCGCCCCGGACGCGGACATCCGCATCTGCAACCAGCCCCATGAAATCGACGCGGCCGACCGCGTGGTGTTTCCCGGCCAGGGCGCCATGGCGGACTGCATGCGCACCCTGAACGAATCCGGCCTGCGCGAAGCGGTCGTCAAGGCCGCCCGCAGCAAGCCGCTGCTGGGCGTCTGCGTGGGCGAACAGATGCTGTTCGATTCCAGCGAAGAGGGCGCCACCCCGTGCCTGGGCCTGTTCCCCGGCGTGGTGCGCCGCTTTGCCGGTCCGCGCTTCGCCGACCCGGTCGCGGCCGACGACGCGGCCTGCGAGGCCGACACCGGCACGGCCGGCCCGGTCGATGTCCGCCCCGAGCGCCTGAAAGTCCCGCACATGGGATGGAACAAAGTGCGCCAGACGCGCTCTCACCCTATCTGGGACGGCATTCCGGACGACACGCATTTCTATTTCGTCCATAGTTATTACGCCGACCCGGCCGATACGAGCCTGACCGTTGGTGAAACCGATTACGGCGTCGCCTTTACCTGCGCGGTGGCGGCAGCTAACATTTTCGCGGTGCAGTTCCACCCCGAGAAGAGCGCCGAGCACGGTTTGCGCCTGTATCGCAATTTTGTAGACTGGCAGCCCTAAGCCCACCCGGCCGACGCGCGCCAGCCCGTTCAACCCCATATTTTCCCGCTGCCCACCATGCTGCTGATCCCCGCCATCGATCTCAAAGACGGACGCTGCGTGCGTCTGCGCCAGGGCGACCTGGACGATGCAACGGTGTTCTCCGAAGACCCCGCCTCCATGGCCTCGCAATGGCTCGACCAGGGCGCCCGCCGCCTGCATCTGGTCGACCTGAACGGCGCCGTCGCCGGCAAACCGAAGAACGAAGCGCCCATCAAGGCCATCCTGGACGCCGTCGGCGACGACATCCCGGTCCAGATCGGCGGCGGCATCCGCGATCTCGACACTATCGAACGCTACCTCGACGCCGGCATCTCCTACGTGATCATCGGCACCGCCGCGGTCAAGAACCCGGGCTTCCTGCAGGATGCCTGCGGCGCCTTCCCCGGCCAGATCATTGTTGGCCTGGACGCCCGCGACGGCAAGATCGCCACCGACGGCTGGAGCAAGCTGACCCGCCACGACGTGCTCGACCTGGCCAAGAAGTTCGAGGACTACGGCTGCGAAGCCATCATCTATACCGACATCGGCCGCGACGGCATGCTGTCGGGCGTGAACGTCGAGGCCACCGTGCGCCTGGCGCAGCACGTGCGCATTCCCGTGTTCGCCTCGGGCGGCATCGCCGGCATCCAGGACATCGAGGCGCTGTGCGCCGTCGAGGAAGAGGGCGTCGAAGGCGCCATCCTGGGCCGCAGCATCTACGAAGGCACGCTCAACTTCCAGGCGGCGCAGGCCCGCGCCGACGAATTGGCCAAATGACCACCTCCAGCAGTACCTCCGGGGCGGGCGCGCCCGCCCAGAGCGCGCTGACCCGCCGCATCATTCCCTGCCTTGACGTCACCGCCGGCCGGGTCGTCAAGGGCGTGAACTTCGTCAACCTGGCCGACGCCGGCGACCCCGTCGAGATCGCCCGCCGCTACAACGAGCAGGGCGCCGACGAGCTCACCTTCCTGGACATCACCGCCACCAGCGATGGCCGCGACCTGATCCTGCCCATCATCGAGCAGGTCGCCTCGCAGGTCTTCATCCCCCTGACGGTGGGCGGCGGCGTGCGCCAGGTGTCCGACATCCAGCGCCTGCTGAACGCCGGCGCCGACAAGATCAGCATCAACAGCGCCGCCGTGGCCAATCCGGAACTGGTGCGCGCGGCCTCCGACTACCACGGCTCGCAATGCGTGGTGGTGGCGATCGACGCGCGCCGGGTCTCGGCCGCGGGCGAAGCGCCGCGCTGGGAAGTCTTCACCCACGGTGGCCGCAAGGCCACCGGACTGGACGCCGTGGCCTGGGCCCGCCGCATGGCCGCCTACGGCGCCGGCGAGATCCTGCTGACCAGCATGGACCGCGACGGCACCAAATCCGGCTTCGACCTGGAACTGACCCGCACCGTGTCGGATGCCGTGCCGGTGCCGGTCATCGCCTCGGGCGGCGTCGGCACCCTGCAGCACCTGGCCGACGGCGTCACCACCGGCCGCGCCAGCGCCGTGCTGGCCGCCAGCATCTTCCACTTCGGCCAGCACACGGTCGGGGAATGCAAGCGCTTCATGGCCGAGCAGGGCATCGAAGTAAGGATATGACGATGAGCAACGAACCCACTTGGATGGCCGACGTCGTCTTCGACGAGAACGGCCTGATCCCCGCCATCGCCCAGGACGCCGACAACGGCCAGATCATGATGGTGGCCTGGATGAACCGCGAATCGCTGGCCGAGACCGCCGCCACCGGCCGCGCGGTGTACTGGTCGCGCTCGCGCCAGCGCCTGTGGCGCAAGGGCGAGGAATCCGGCCACGTGCAGCAGGTGCACGAGCTGCGCCTGGACTGCGATGGCGACGTGGTGCTGCTCAAGGTGCACCAGGAAGGCGGCATCGCCTGCCACACGGGCCGAGCCAGTTGCTTCTACCGCCGCCTGGAAGGGCAGACCGACCAGGCCGCCTGGGTTACCGTGGACCCGGTGCTGAAAGACCCCGAACTGATCTACAAATGACCGACTCGCCCCTGACCGCCCACGACGTCCTGGCCCGCATCGCCGACACGCTGGAGACCCGCCGCCCCGAGAATGGCGGCGACCCCAAGGCCTCGTACGCGGCCAAGCTGCTGTCCAAGGGCCCCGACGCCTTCCTCAAGAAGATCGGCGAGGAAGCCACCGAGCTGGTCATGGCCGCCAAGGACGGCGTGCCCGAACGCATCGTCAGCGAAACCGCCGACCTGTGGTTTCATTGCCTGGTGGCGCTGACGCACTTCAACCTGCGCCCCGACGACGTGCTGGCCGAACTGGCCCGCCGCGAAGGGCTGTCGGGCCTGGCCGAAAAGGCCAGCCGTCCCCAGGACTGACACGGAACCGGAAAAATGAGCGCCAACTGTATTTTCTGCAAGATCGCCGCCGGCGAGATCCCGTCCAAGAAGGTCTACGAGGACGAGGACTTTGTTGCATTCCACGATATCAACCCGGCCGCGCCGGTGCATTTATTGCTGATCCCTCGACGTCATGTCACATCCATGCAGGATATTACGGCCGAGGACGCAGGTTGGTTGGGTAGAATGATGGCATTGGCGCCGCGGCTTGCCGCTGAAAACGGTTGCACCCCGGGCCCTGATGGCGGGTTTCGCATCATGATCAATTCTGGCGTCGAAGGCGGCCAGGAAGTCCCGCATCTGCATTTCCACATCATCGGCGGTCAGCGACCCTGGAAAGGGCGCATGGCCCCCACTGCGTAATACGGAGAACCATCATGGGTAGCTTTAGCATTTGGCATTGGCTGGTCGTTCTGGTCATTGTGGCGCTGATCTTCGGCACCAAGAAACTGCGCAACATCGGCTCGGACCTGGGCGGCGCCGTCAAGGGCTTCAAGGAAGGCATGAAGGACGCCAACAGCGACAAGCCGGCCGAACCCATCGCCCAGCAGCGCGTGGCCGGCGACACCATCGACGTGCAGGCCAAGGAAAAGTCCAACTCCTGAGCGCCTGCGCGTCCCCGGGCCCGGCCTGCACCGGCCGGCCCTCATAGCCTCAATTCCCGAGCGGCCGTCGAATGTTTGATGTCAGCCTCACTGAACTGATGGTGATCGGCGTCGTCGCGCTGATCGTCATCGGCCCCGAACGCCTGCCCAAGGTCGCCCGCACGGTCGGCCACCTGCTGGGCCGCGCGCAGCGTTACGTCAATGACGTGAAATCCGATATCCAGCGCGAGATCGAACTGGACGAGCTGCGCAAATTCAAGAGCGAAATGGAGACCGCGGCACAGGATGTGCACCAGTCGCTGAACGATACCCACAACGCCTTGCAGGAGCCGGTGCAGCAATTCCGCGCCGAACTCGACGAAGTCGCCCGGGAAGCCAGCGGCAAGCCCGCGCTGACGGCCGGCGCCGAAACCACCGCCCCCGCCGACCCGCACGCCGCGCCCGCCAATACGGCTGGCGCCGGCGCCGCGCCGGCCGCGTCGGCCGACCCGCTGATGACGCCGCACGCGGCCCAGCCGGCCGAGCCGCCGCGCACCATCGCGCCGCCCAGCCCGAACCTGAGCCTGGACCTGGATCCGCCCGCCGCCGCGCCGGCCGCCCAGCCCGCGCCCGCCCCGCAACCGGCGCCGGCGCCCGGCGCCCCGGCCGCCAGCGAGACCCCGCCGGCCAACAAGCCCGCCACGCCCTCCGGAACGACAACGTGACCCAGGACGCCTCCCAAGAAGACGGCCAGCAGGAAAGCTTCATCTCCCACCTGGTCGAACTGCGCACCCGCCTGCTGCGCGCCGTCGGCGCGGTGGTGGCGGTGTTCATCATCCTGTTCATCTACCCCGGCGCGTCCGCCATCTACGACGTGCTGGCCCAGCCCATGCTGGCCTCGTTGCCGCAAGGCACGCGCATGATCGCCACCGGCGTCATCACGCCCTTCATGGTGCCGGTCAAGGTCACCATGATGGCCGCCTTCATCGTCGCTTTGCCGGTGGTGCTGTACCAGGCCTGGGCCTTCGTCGCGCCCGGCCTGTACAAGCACGAGAAGCGCCTGGCGCTGCCGCTCATCATCTCCAGCACGCTGCTGTTCATCGCGGGCATGGCGTTCTGCTATTTCGTGGTGTTCCGCACGGTCTTCCACTTCATCGCCACCTTCGCGCCGCAATCGATCACGCCGGCGCCGGACATCGAGGCCTACCTGAGCTTCGTCATGACCATGTTCATGGCGTTTGGCATCACCTTCGAGGTGCCGGTGGCGGTGGTGCTGCTGGTGCGCATGGGCGTGGTGGAGCTGTCCAAGCTCAAGAGCGCGCGCGGCTACGTGGTGGTCGGCGCCTTCATCATCGCCGCGGTGGTGACGCCGCCCGACGTGGTCAGCCAGTTCATGCTGGCGGTGCCGCTGTGCCTGCTGTACGAGCTGGGACTGATCTGCGCGCGCATGGTCACGCCCAAGCCCGGCGCCGACGACGCCGTGAACGACGGCTCGCTGACCGAGCGCCACTGAACCCTCGTTGCCGACCCTGACGGGGCCCCTTGCGGGCCCCGTTGTCATTGCATAAACGGACTGTTTCCGCTTGTCCGGCGGCGACTGCAAACTTACATTGCAGCCATGTCGCTCGCCCTACGCCTGCGCACCCTGATGCGGTGGCGCGGCATCAAAAGCCAGAACCAGCTTGCCCGCATCTCCGGCGTGCCGCAGTCCTGCATCCACCGTATCCTCACCCGCGATGAACACTACGCGCCCACCCGCGCCACGCTGCAACGGCTGGCGCGGGCGCTGGACACGCAGGTCCCCTGGCTGGCCGACGGCATGGTGGCGCAGGCCGGCGCGGCGCCCCTGGCCCAGGAAGACGCGCACTCCGACGCCTACAGCGCCGAAATCTGCGCGCTGCTGCGGCATCAACCCGAAGCCGTGCGCAAGCGCGTGCTGCAGGTCGTGCGCCTGGTGCTCGACGCCCCGTGCCGTCCGCGACGCGCCGCCGCGTCGCGACAGCCTCAGGCCCGACCGTAGCGGCAGCGACGGCCAGCGCGCCACCTGCGCCGCCCATCCACGGCCATCTCCGGGCTGGCGTGCCAGGTGACCGCCTCGTTATCGCGGCAGCCCCGGCCGCGTGCCCACCATCACCGTCAGCTCGGCCACCTTGCCGCCGCGCAACACGCCCAGCGTCGCGCGCTGTCCCGGCGTCAGTTGCGCGATCTCGGCCAGCAGCGCCGACGTATCCATCATCGGCTTGCCGTTCACCGTCTGCACGATGTCGCCAACCCGCAGGCCGCCCTTGGCGGCCGGGCCGTCGCGCAGCACGCCGGCGATGATCACGCCGCGCGCATCGCGGTCCAACTGGAACGCGCGCGCCAGCTCGGGCGTCAGGTCCTGCGGCTCCACGCCCAGCCAGCCGCGCTTGACGCCGCCGGTCTTGACGATCTCGTCCATCACTTTGCGGGCGATGTCGATGGGCGTGGCGAAGCCGATGCCCATCGAGCCGCCCGACTCGGAATAGATCGCGGTGTTAATGCCCACCAGGTTGCCCTGCGCATCCACCAGCGCGCCGCCCGAATTGCCCGGATTGATGGCGGCATCGGTCTGGATGAAATTCTCGTAGGTATTCAGGCCCAGTCCGTTGCGGCCCAGCGCCGACACGATCCCCTGCGTGGTGGTCTGCCCCACGCCGAACGGATTGCCGATGGCCAGCACCACGTCGCCGACCCGCAGGCCGCGGTCCGGCGCCAGCGCGGCCGCGGGCAGGTTGCGCAGGCTGGCCAGCTTCAGCACCGCCAGGTCGGTGTCCGGATCGGCGCCCACGACCTTGGCCGTATCCTTGCGCCCGTCCGCCAGCGCCACCTCGATGGCGTCGGCCGCCTGCACCACGTGATAATTGGTCAGCACGTACCCGTCATGATTCACCACCACGCCCGAGCCCAGGCTGGTGCTGGCCTGGCGCCGGCTGACGCCAGGCACCTGGCCGAACAACTGGCGCAGGATCGGATCGTCCGGCAGCGGCACCAGCGGCACGTCGACGTGCTTGGTGGTGTAGACATTGACCACCGAGGGCGCCGCGCGCGCCACGCCATCGGCGTAGGAAACCGCCCCCGCCAACGGCCGCACGGTCGCGGCAACCGGCTGCGGCGTCGCCGCGGGCGCGGCGTCCGGCCCGACCAGCCGCAGCAGATCCGGCCGCAAGGTGGTGACGACGAATAGAATACCCAGGCAGACCGTGACGGCCTGAGCGAAGATCAGCCAATATCGGCGCATGTTTCTGATAGGACTAGCAATGAGTAAAGTGGACTCCCACGTCCTGGCCGCCTGGCTGGACGACACCCTGCAAGCCGCCCGTTTCAAGGACTACTGCCCCAACGGGCTGCAGGTGGAAGGCCGATCCGAAGTCGGACACATTATCACCGGTGTCACCGCCAGCGAAGCCCTGTTGCGCATCGCCGTGGAACGCGGCGCCGACGCGGTGCTGGTCCACCACGGCTGGATGTGGCGCAACGAGGACCGCCGCATCATCGGCACACGCCGCACCCGCATGGCGCTGGCGCTGAAGAACGACCTCAACCTCTACGCCTACCACCTGCCCCTGGACGCCCATCCCACCCTGGGCAACAACGCCCAGTTGGCCCGCGTCCTCGGCCTCGAACCCGAACGCCGCGACGACGGCGCCCCCCACACCTGTGGCCCCGACAACCTGGTCTGGCTCGGCGCCGCCCCCGACGTGGCCACCGTCGGCCAACTCGCCGCCCGCATCCAGCAACGCCTGGGCCGCCCGCCCCTCGTCGTCGGCAAACCCGACCAGCCCGTCGCCCGCATCGCCTGGTGCACCGGCGGCGCCCAGGGCATGCTCGCCGACGCCATCGACGCCGGCGCCACCGCCTACATCACCGGCGAAGCCTCCGAATCCACCTTCCACCTCGCCCAGGAAACCGGCGTCGCCTTCCTCGGCGCCGGCCACCACGCCACCGAACGCTACGGCGTCCAGGCCCTGGGCCAGGCCGTGGCCGAGCGCTTCGGCATCAAGGTCGAATTCGTGGACCTGGACAACCCGGTGTAACGGCAACGAAAGGGCATGGCCGCAACGCTGATCCGAGCGCGTACCCGCCCACCCGCAGCCACGCAGCCACGCAGCGTCTGAACGCCGCCGGGCCACCCATAACACTCACCGCCAGCGCGCAGCGCACACCCTCCCACTCCCCAGAAGCACGTATGCCACAACCGGCTGCCCGCGCAGCCGGTTGTGGCGGGCAACCCAAGCCTCTCCCATGCCCCCTCGGTCCAGCAGCGCATGAAACCTCGAAACCGGTAGCCCGGCGCGGGTGGTCGCGGGCGGGGCGCGCCGTCAGATGCGCCCGGCGGAAACCGAAGGCAGCCGCCGGCAGGCGGCAACGAGGTTGAGCTCGGGGCAGTCCGGAGCGAACGCTCCGGACCGCAATCGCAGGCGCGCCCCGCCCGCGACCACCCGCGCCGGGCGGCCTACGAAGCCCACACCCCCGCAAGCAACCAACCACTGAACCAATAAAAAAGCGCCCCGCAGGGCGCTCTTCCATTTCAGCTCAAGGCTGCTTCTTCAACAAATCCCGAATCTCGCGCAACAACGCCACATCTTCGGGCGTCGCAGCAGGCGCCGCCGGCGCTTCCTCGGCCTTGGTCCGCGCCTTGTAGATCGCCTTCACCATCCAGAAGATCACAAACGCCAGCAACACGAAATTGATAATGATCGTGATGAAGTTCCCCCAGGCGAAAACGTTGGCTCCCGCCTTGGTCAGATCGGCATACGTCATCGGCCCGTTGTAACCGGCCGGCATCGACAGCACCAGGAACTTGTTCGAAAAATCGACGGATCCGCCAAGCACGAAGTTCACCAGCGGCATGACGATATCCTTGACCAGTGAGTCGACGATTCTGCCGAAAGCCGCCCCAATGATCACACCAACCGCCAAATCAACCGCATTGCCTTTGACAGCGAAATCTCGGAATTCTTTGACGAAACCAGTCGCTTTGCTCATAAAAGCACTCCCTTCGTGATACGCCCACCAGTAGGCTGGCGCTATAATACGCGGTTGCTATGTTGTTACATATTCCCGCGAAGCCGATGCCGCAGAAGTGATGCTACTCGTAGAGCGGGCGCATCAACAAGGATAGGAAGATGAGTCAGGATACGCTGGTGCATGATGATGACGGTGCGGTTGATCCAAATCTGCCGCCCGATCCTTCGCGACGTTTCTGGGTAACCACCGCCTGTGCTGTGGGTGGCGTAGCAGGTGTCGCAACGGCAATACCGCTTGTGAGCACGTTTTCCCCTTCTGAAAAAGCCCGCGCGGCCGGCGCCCCCGTCGAAGTCGACATCGGCGATATCCCGGTCGGCACCATGAAAACCGTGGAATGGCGTGGCAAGCCGGTCTGGATCATCCACCGGTCTCCTGAACAGATCGCCGGCCTCAAGACCCAGGACGCGCTCCTGGCGGACCCTCAATCCAAACGCCCCGGCTTCACTCCCAAATACGCAGAAAACGAAGGTCGCTCGCGCAAGCCCGAGATCTTCGTCTGTGTTGGCATCTGTACCCATCTGGGCTGCTCGCCCACCTCGCACTTCGAAACGGGCGGCGGTGGCGGCATGGGCGCCTCCTGGCAAGGCGGATTCCTCTGTCCGTGCCACGGCTCCACGTTCGACCTGGCAGGCCGGGTCTACAAGAACAAGCCCGCTCCCGATAATCTCGAAGTCCCGCCGTACCAGTATCTCACCGACTCCCGCATCATCGTGGGCGTCGATGAAGACAACAAGGCCTGACGCTCGCGTCGCGCTTTTTTCCCGAATTACGTAAGTAAAACAAATACGCCACGTATTAGAGAAGGAGCCGTTACATGGCTGGCGAGAAAACCGTCGAGACGACAGGCCTGTTGGGCTGGCTGGATCGGCGCTTCCCGGTGACCTCCACCTGGAAAGCGCATCTGTCCGAATACTACGCACCGAAAAACTTCAACTTCTGGTATTTCTTCGGCTCACTGGCGCTGTTGGTGCTGGTGCTGCAGATCGTGACCGGCATCTTCCTGGTCATGCATTACAAGCCGGACGCCGAACGCGCGTTCCAATCCGTCGAATACATCATGCGCGAAGTCCCGTGGGGCTGGCTGGTGCGCTACATGCACTCGACCGGCGCCTCGATGTTCTTCGTCGTCGTCTACCTGCACATGCTGCGCGGCCTGCTCTACGGCTCGTACCGCAAGCCGCGTGAACTGGTCTGGATCTTCGGCGTCGCGATCTTCCTCTGTCTGATGGCCGAAGCATTCTTCGGCTACCTCCTGCCGTGGGGCCAGATGTCCTACTGGGGCGCACAGGTGATCGTGAACCTGTTCGCGGCCATCCCGTTCATCGGCCCCGAGCTGTCGATCTGGATCCGCGGCGACTACGTCGTCTCCGACGCCACGCTGAACCGCTTCTTCGCCTTCCACGTCATCGCCATTCCGCTGGTGCTGGTGGGCCTGGTGGCGGCCCACCTGGTGGCGCTGCACGAAGTCGGCTCGAACAACCCGGACGGCATCGAGATCAAGGAAGGCCCGAAGGACAAGTACGGTCGCCCGAAGGACGGCATTCCGTTCCATCCGTTCTACACGGTGCACGACCTGGTCGGCGTCGCGGGCTTCCTGCTGGTGTTCGCCTTCATCGTGTTCTTCGCGCCGGAAATGGGCGGGTACTTCCTGGAGTTCAACAACTTCATCCCGGCCGACTCGCTCAAGACGCCGCCGCACATCGCCCCGGTCTGGTACTTCACGCCGTTCTACTCGATGCTGCGCGCCACCACCGACGAGTTCACGTGGGTGCTGGCCGGCGCTTCGGTGCTGGGCGCCATCGCGCTGCTCGTCAAGAGCAACCTGAAGGGCTTCATGCGCATCGCGGTGCCCGGCATCCTGATCGTCGTGGCCGTGCTGCTGCGCGTGATCGACGCCAAGTTCTGGGGCGTGGTCGCCATGGGCGGCACCGTGGTCATCCTGTTCTTCCTGCCGTGGCTGGACCATTCCCCGGTCAAGTCGATCCGCTACCGCCCCACCTGGCACAAGTGGATCTACGGCATCTTCATGGTCAACTTCCTGGTGCTCGGCTACATCGGTACGCAGCCGCCCAGTCCGCCGTTGAACATCACGTCGCAGATCGGCACGCTGCTGTACCTGGCATTCTTCTTCCTGATGCCGGTCTGGAGCCGCCTGGGCACTTTCAAGAAAGTGCCTGACCGCGTGACGTTCCACGCCCACTGAGCCCCACGAAAATAACGGACTGACCATGATCAAGAAGCTGATTGGTGCCGTGGCGTTGATGATGCTCACGTGTACCGCCACGTTCGCCGCCGAGGGCGGCTATCCGCTGGACAAGGCGCCTTACCGCGTCAACGACATGGCGTCGCTGCAAAACGGCGCCAAGCTGTTCGTCAACTACTGCCTGAACTGTCACAGCGCATCGTCGATGCGCTACAACAAGCTCAAGGACATTGGCCTGACCGACCAGCAAATCAAGGAAAGCCTGCTGTTCACCGGCGAGAAGGTCGGCGACATGATGAATGTCGCCATGACGCCCAAGGACGCCAAGAAGTGGTTTGGCACCACGCCCCCGGACCTGTCCGTGATCGCGCGCGCCAAATCCGTCAACGCCGGCCCCTCGGGTTCCGACTACATCTACACCTACCTGCGCACGTTCTACCGCGACACCTCGCGTGCCACGGGCTGGAACAACCTGGTGTTCCCGGCCGTCGGCATGCCGCACGCGCTGTGGGAACGGCAGGGTCCGCGCGAGCTGACCACGGTGGCGATGCACGAGGTCGAAGGCAAGGACGGCGCGCCGAAGTCGTGGGAACGGGTCACGACGGTGTACGATGCGCAAGGTTTTGCCACGGTCAAGGCCGAGCCGGTAGCCAGCTACCACGGCCATGCCACCTTCGAGGCCAAATTCAAGGCCGCCAACCCGGCCCAAACCGCAACATACGACAACGACGTCGCCGACCTGACCGCGTTCATGTCCTGGATGGCCGAGCCCGTCCAGACTTTCCGCGTCCAGTTGGGCGTCGGTGTCATGTTGTTCCTGCTCTTGTTCTTCCTGGTGATGTGGCGCCTGAACGCCTCTTACTGGAAACACGTGCGCTAACCGCAACGCCCCGCCAGGCTTATCCGCCCCCATTTTCGCCAGGGTGGATAATGGCGGGTTAGGGCTGTATGCCTACCCCCCGCCTGGCAATCGGGGCCAGCGCCTGCTAGATTAGGGCGCTGGCCTTTCGTTTTTCATAAAGGATTTTTCGCCATGATGGTGCTCTATTCCGGAACCACGTGTCCGTTTTCGCAACGCTGCCGCTTCGTGTTGTTCGAAAAGGGCATGGATTTCGAGATCCGCGACATCGACCTGTACAACAAGCCCGAAGACATCTCGGTGATGAATCCGTACGGTCAAGTGCCCATTCTGGTCGAGCGCGACCTGGTCCTGTACGAGTCGAACATCATCAACGAGTACATCGACGAGCGCTTCCCGCACCCGCAGCTCATGCCGGCCGATCCGGTCATGCGCGCGCGCACCCGCCTGTTCCTGTACAACTTCGAGAAAGAGCTGTTCGTCCACGTCTCGACGCTGGAAGACCGCAGCGCCAAGCCCGACGAGAAGAAGCTGGCCAACGCCCGCCAGAACATCCGCGACCGCCTGGCCCAACTGGCTCCGATGTTGCTCAAGAACAAGTACATGCTGGGCGAGGAATTCTCCATGCTCGACGTGGCCGTGGCCCCGCTGCTGTGGCGCCTGGACCACTACGGCATCGAACTGCCCAAGAACGCGGCTCCGCTGCAAAAGTACGCCGAGCGCATCTTCTCGCGCCCGGCCTACATCGAAGCGCTGACGCCTTCGGAAAAAGTGATGCGTCGCTAAGGTTGTTGCGTGATGGGTGAAACTTCGACCAAACCGTATCTGATCCGCGCGCTGCACGAATGGTGCACCGATAACGGCTACACGCCGTACATCACCGTGCAGGTCGACGAGCACACCATGGTGCCCGTCGCCCACGTGCGCGACGGCCAGATCACCCTGAACGTGGGCACGCTGGCCACCAACCGCCTGGTGCTGGGCAACGAATTCATCGAATTCCAGGCCCGCTTCAGCGGCGTGACCGAAAACGTCTACGTGCCGGTGGGCGCCGTCAGCGCCATCTATGCGCGCGAAACCGGCGCCGGCATGGGCTTCGAAGTGCAGCCCTACGAACCGCCGGCCCCGGGCGCGCAGAACGCCTCCGAGACCGTCCCGTCCGAAGCCGAGGCGGATGCCGCCCCCGGCGATGACGGCGGCGACGACGAGCCCAAGCGTCCGCACCTGACGATCGTCAAGTAATCCGGCAGGTCCCCCGCGCCGCCCCGGCCCCAGGCCCGGGCGGCGCGGTCACGTCTGGCCGCCGCCGATGTGACGCCCGATTGCATGGCGATCTTCTGAAGCACGGGATAAGAGTGCGTATCATTTGCATATCCAGGAAAAATCCCGTCTCATACGCCTGAACCGGGTCCGCTGCGGCACGCGCCGCTCCCCGGCTTTCCAGGAGTGATGCACCGCCCATGCCGTACCTGATCGGAATGACGCCCGCCGGCGGCGTATCGACCCAGTTCATGCCGCAGATAGACCGCCAACTGGTTGCCAAGCTGTGCCTGTTCGATAGCCTGTCGGACGACGATCTCGCCCGCATCCCGCGTCAGATCCGACTGACCTTGCGCGGCACCGGCCGCGTCCCCGCGATCGTCGGATGGGACGGCGGGCCATTCCTGGTCAATGCCCGGGTGCGCGAACTCATGGAAACGCTCGAACCCGACACGCACCGCTTCCTGCCGGTCGAGGCCGAGACCATGATCGTGGGCCGCAAGAGCCGGCCGTTCCGCACCTACCACCTGCTGCTGTGCCCGCCGCGCGTGGACGCCGTCATCATCGAGAAGACCGAGTTCTCCAAAGGCATGGGCCGGGCGGGCTACGAAGCCGGCGGCTGCTTCTCGTTCCTGAAGGGCACGCCGCTGGTGCTGGACCGCGGCGCCATCCAGGACCGCTGCTTCTGGCGCCTGCCGCGGCAATTCGGCGTCCGGCCGTCATATCCGCACAGCGGCATCAGCGGCTACTTCTGCTCGGATGAATTCTGGCGCGCCCTGCGCGCCGAGCGCCTGGGCGGCTGGGAAGCCAGGCGCCGCTGCGCGACGGGCGTGCGCCCGGAATGACCCGCATGCACGCCGGAAAGAATCTCCTTTTTTCATTACAATGCAGTCCCTGTGCGCGCGGCCCGCGCGCGCCACGCCGGTGTAGCTCAGTTGGTAGAGCAGCTCACTTGTAATGAGAAGGTCGAGGGTTCGATTCCTTTCACCGGCACCATCAGCATCCCCCGGGATCCTCCCTCAGCGCACAAGGTCAGGCCGAACGTCCCAGTTCGCCAATCAATCACGCGATTTCGCCGCGTGCCGTGCCACCGGTAAATGATCGATTCGATGAAGTCCGGCCATCCGGCCAGTCTGGCGTGGCTATACTTGTCTCGGTCCCTCGCACAGGCCCCGAACGCCGCGGTAACACGACAGTCCATGGCAGCGAGGATCGCTTGCCTGTGAAGCACTTGATTTGGGAAATGCGGATCCATGTTCAGTCACATCACGGTCGGCGTCAGCGATCTGGCCCGCGCCTCGGTTTTCTACGATGCGATCCTCGCACCGCTTGGCCTGCGCCAACGGCAGGTCACACCCGACGGCGGGCCGGCAGCGCTCTGCTGGGTGGTTCCCGGCGCCACGCTGCCTCGGTTCTACGCCTACGCGCCGTTTGATGGAAAGCCCTGCTCCGCGGGTAATGGCAGCATGGTGGCGTTCCTCGCGCCCGACGAGCAGGCGGTGAGGCACGCGCATGCCCTCGGGCTTGCCGCGGGAGGTGTGGACGAGGGGGCTCCGGGCCCGCGCCCCCACTATGGCAACGGCTACTATGGCGCCTACCTGCGCGACCCCGACGGCAACAAGATCCACCTCGTCTACCGGGGCGATATCGTCTAGAACGCCGAGACGGCAACTCCCCATACGGTGCACCCATGATGCCCATGGAATCCGACACCTGCGCCAGCTCCTGCGGGTCTACGCGACCTGTCTGATCGCCACGGCGAGCCGCGCTTGCGCGTTGTCTGATTGAGTTCCGGCGTGCAGCCGACAAAAAAAACGGCCATTCGGCCGTTTTTTTCGATTCCTTGCACGCAGGCAGCGGCCGCATTCCGGCCGGCCCGTGCCGCGGCTCACCCCAGCGCCGGCAGCATGTTGAACAGTAGCACCATCACCAGGCCGGCCACCGACACGATGGACTGCACCACCGAGATCGTCTTGGTGGCCTCGCCCATGGTCATGCCGAATGATTCCTTCACCATCCAGAAGCCGGCGTGATTGGCATAGTTGAAGAACAGCGAGCCGCAGCCGATCGACAGCGCCAGCAGCGGCAGGTTCAGCGAGGGATCGGCGCCGGCCAGCGGCGCCAGCAGGCCGGCCGCGCCAACGATGCCGACCGTGGCCGAGCCGGTGGACACCGACAGCAGCATGGCGATCAGCCAGCCCAGCACCAGCGGCGGAAACGCGAACTGGTGGGTCAGGTGGACGATGGCGTCGCCGACCTTGGCGCTGGTCAGCACCTGCTGGAAGGCGCCGCCGCCAGCGATGATCAGCATGATGCCCGCGATGGGCTTGAGGCTCTTGCCGAGCCCGTCGCGCAACTTCTCGGCGTCGCCGCCGCGCGCCAGCACCAGCGCCACGGCTGCGAACAGCACGCCCAGCAACATGGCGACCAGCGGATTGCCCAGGAAGGCCGCCACGTGCATCAGGGGCGAGGTCTTGGGCAGCAGCATCTCCGCCACCGCGTGCAGCAGCATCAGCAACGCGGGCAGCAGGGCCGCCAGCACGCCCAGGCCCACGCCCGGCACCGAATGGCCGGCATCGGCCTGGTGGACGGCGGTGAATTGCTCGAGCAGGGCTTCGTCCGGGCGGGTCGTCATGCGCGGCGCGATGAAGGCGCCGTACAGCGGACCGCCCAGGATCATGGCGGGCAGGGCGGCGAGAAAGCCGTAGATCATGGTCGGGCCGACCGTGGTCTTGAGACTGGCGATAGCCGTCAGCGGGCCGGGATGCGGCGGCACCATGCCGTGCATGGCGGCCAGGGCCGAGATCACGGGCACGCCCACGTACACATAGGCCGAGCCCTTGAAGCGTTCCTGGCCTTCCAGCTTGCGCGCCACGCTGAAGATCAGCGGCAGCATCACCACCAGGCCCACCTCGAAGAACATCGGGATGCCGATGATGAATGCCACCAGCGTCATGGTCCACGGAATCATGCGCGGCGAGGTGCGGTTCAGGATCGCATTGGCCAGGCGCTCGGTGGTGCCCGAGTCCGCCAGGATCTTGCCGAGCATGGCGCCCAGCGCGATCACCACGCCCACCGCGCCCAGGGTCTTGCCGGCGCCGTCGGTCAGGTTCTTGACGATGGCGGTCGGCTCCATGCCGGTGGCGAAGCCGACGCCGATGGACACGATCAGCAGCGCCAGCAGCGGGTGCATGCGGATGCGCGAGACGATGAGTGCGACCAGCACCAGGACGCTCACCAGGGCGGTGAGCAACAATTGGATGTCGAACGAAGACATGTGTGAAACCCAGAAAAAACGTGAGAGGTCGCGAACCTTCTGGTTGCCATGATAAGGGATCGCCCTGGCGCCGAAGCGTCATAACCCCTCCAGTCATCCGGGCCGTTTTGCATTCCCCGCGAAATTTGTGCATAATTCGCCCCCTCTACCTGTTCCCCGATAGCTCAGTCGGTAGAGCGACGGACTGTTAATCCGCAGGTCGCTGGTTCGAGCCCAGCTCGGGGAGCCAAAGAATGCAGTACTGAAGGGCCCGCAACGTGTTGCGGGCCTTTTGCATGGGCGAACGCCCGCGGCACGCCGCCAAAGTCGGACGGTGTTCCGCCTCAATCGAGCGGTCCGGGCCCGAATGCGGGGTGAAATGGTTCTACGATTGGCGTCGAGTCAACCGTGATGCCCGGGTACCAGCCGCTCTCCCCATGCCTTCCCCAACGAAATCCGTCGACGCAAAGACCGCCTTTGAACTCGTGTTCGGGCTGCTGCAGAAAAATCCCTGGATCGTGCCCGGCGCCTCGGCCCCGCTGCCGGACATCGCGGTCATGAAGCGGCACCAGGCCGAGGCCGTCAATGTGATCCTGTGGATCTGTGAAACCGGCGACCTGACGGGCTGGCCCGCGCAGACGCCGCTGGACACCCAGGCCACGGCCGCGTATCTGCTGATGGATCTCACTTTCCGGCTGCTCGATCCGGCCTCGGCGCTGTCGGCAAGCACCTGGGACGTCCCGGCGGACGAGCAGGCGCAGCGCCAGGCGCTGCGGATCGTGCGGCATGAAGTGCAGCGCAGCAAGCCGATCAACGCGGCCGACCTGGCCCGATTCCCTGCCCACTCCTGATTTGCGAGAATGGGGCGCCCGCCGGATACTCCCCCAAGCCGGTCCTTCCGCCACCGCCTGCCCCATGCGATCCAATCGATCCCTGCCCGCCCTGGTCTCGCTGCGCGCCTTCGAGGCCGCCGCCCGGCGCCTGAGCTTCAGCCTGGCGGGCGAAGAGCTGTTCGTCACCCAGAGCGCCATCAGCCACCATATCCAGCGGCTGGAGGCGGAACTGGGCGTGGCGCTGTTCGAGCGCCGCACCCGTGCCGTGGCGCTGACCCCGGCCGGGCAGGCTTATTACGAGCAGGTCCACGCCGCGTTCACGCTGCTGCGCCAGGGCACCGACGCCATCCGCGCGCCGGCCCCCGCGCGCCGCGCGCTGCGCGTCGGCCTGCTGGCATCGTTCGCCACGCGATGGCTGGCGCCGCGGCTGCCGGACTTCGCCGCGGCGCATCCGGACATCGACCTGCAACTGCTGCCCGACATCGGCCTGGCCGACGTGGCGGGCGGCGAGGTCGACGTGGCCATTCGCTACGGCCGCGGCACGTGGCCCGGCGTGCGGGCGCGCCGCATCATGGCGGAGCGGCTGTCCGTGGTGTGCGCGCCCGCGCTGCTGGCGGGCCGGCGGCGTCCGCGCACGCCGGCGGACCTGCTGCGCCATTCCCTGCTGGTCTCGCATACCCGGCATCCGTTCGAGTGGGACACGTGGTCGCGCCATCATGGCCTGGATCTCGGCCGCGCCCAGACCGTGCACCTGCACGACTACAACATCGTGGTCGAAGCCGCGCTGGCGGGGCAGGGCCTGGCCATGGGCCGCCACCGCATGATCGCCGCGCAACTGGCCAGCGGCGCCCTGGTCGAGGCCCTGCCGGGCACCACCCTGGAAGATCCGCGTATCGGCTGGTGGTTCGTGAGTCCGCGCGGCAAGACCGATGCCGCCGCCCAGGCGTTCCTGGCGTGGCTGATGCGGGCCGCGGCGCAAGGCTGACGCATTACTTTTACTCATACGTCGCTCGCAATAATTGATTGGTCAGGCGCGACGCGCATCGATAGCATGGAGATCACCCTTTCTTTTCCGTTTCACAGGTGACTCCATGACCCGTACGATCTCCGGCCGCGTGGCCGAACTCGGCCTTGCGCTGGACCCCGCGGCCGCGCCCGCCGCCAATTACGTCCCCTTCGTGCAAGAGGGCAACCTGCTGTACATCTCGGGCCAGATCTCGCGCGCCGCTGGCAAGGCGACGTTCCTGGGCCAGTTGGGCAACCAGATTTCCGAAGCCGACGGGGTCGCCGCCGCGCGCCTGTCGGCGCTGGGCATCCTGGCGCAGATCGCCGCCGCCACCGACGATCGGCTCGATCGCGTGGCGCGCGTGGTGCGCCTGGGCGTATTCGTCGCCAGCACGCCGGACTTCAACCGCCAGAGCGCGGTGGCCAACGGTGCCTCGGACCTGATGGTCGAAGTGTTCGGCGACGCCGGCCGCCACGCGCGCAGCGCGGTCGGCGTGGCCTCGTTGCCGCAAGGCGTGGCGGTGGAAGTGGAAGCGGTCATCGCGCTCACCCCCGCCTGATGTCCCGACGCCGGGCCGCCGCCCGGCGCGATTTTCCTGGAATTGCCATGTCCGCCGCCCTGACCCCCGCCGCCCTGGAAGCGTTGCGCGCCGCCACGCCCGGCACGCGCACCACCGTCCATTTCAACCATGCCGGCGCCTCGCTGCCGTCCGCCGCCACCCTGGACGCCATCCAGGCCCACCTGCGGCGCGAAGCCGAGCAAGGGCCGATGGAGGCGGGCGTGGCCGCGCGCGCAACGACCGAACAGGCGCGCCAACTGGCGGCGCGCCTGCTCAACGCCCAGCCCTACGAGATTGCCCTGACCGGCGGCAATTCCCCCGGCTGGGGCGCGGCCTTCGCCGCGCTGGGCCCGTGGCGCGCGGGCGACCGCATCCTGGTCGGACGCCACGAATGGGGCGGCAATCTCTCCGCCATGCGGCTGACGGCGCAACGCGCCGGCGCCTCGATCGAGACCATCCCGTCGGACGACAGCGGTTGCGTCGATCCGGTCGCGCTGCAAGCCATGCTGGACGAACGGGTGCGGCTGATCGCGTTGACCTGGCTGCCCGCCAACGGCGGCCTGATCAACCCGGCCGCCGCCGTCGGCCGCGTGGCGCGCGCCGCCGGCGTGCCGTATTTCATCGATGCGGCGCAGGCCGTTGGGCAATTGCCGGTGGACGTGGCCGAGGTCGGCTGCGACGTGCTGAGCGGCGCCGGTCGCAAGGCCCTGCGGGGCCCGCGCGGCACTGGCCTGCTGTACGTGCGGCGCGATTTCCTGCCACGGCTGACGCCGGCGTTCGTCGACACCTATTCGGCGCCGCTGGGTGCCGACGGCCAGCCGCAAGTGCGCGCCGACGCGGCGCGCTTCGAATCCGCCGAGGCCTCGCTGGCGCTGCGCTGCGGCCAGGCCAATGCGCTGCGCGAAGCGCTCGATATCGGCCTGGAAGCGATCCGCGACCGTATCGACACGGTCGCCCAGGCCCTGCGGGCGGAACTGGCCGCGATTGCCGGCATCGAGGTCCTGGACCAGGGCCGCGAGCGCTCGGGCCTGGTGTCGTTCAACCTTGCCGGGCACGAAGCCACCGCGGTGCAGCGGGCCCTGGCGGCGCAGGGCATCATTATCGGCAGCAACGGCGTGCCGTACACGCCGCTGGACATGAACGCGCGCGGGCTGACGCAGATCGCGCGCGCCTCGGTCAGCTACCTGACGCGCGACGACGAGATCGACCGCCTGCTCGACGCGCTGCGCATGCTGGCGCGCCAGGGCTAGCGCTCGTCGCCCGGCGCCGATGCACACCGCGGCGCCATCGCCCTACACCGCGATACGGCGTGCGAACGGCGACCACTTGGTGAAAACCAGCAGATTGCCGAACATCACCAGCGCCAGACCCAGCAACGCGGCAGGGGTCCACTGATAGCCCTCGGCAAAGGTCGACACGCTCAAGGCCACCACGGGGAACAGCACGGTGCAGTACGCCGCGCGCGCCGGCCCCATGCGACCGACCAGCGTCAGGTAGGCGGTAAAACCGATCACGGACCCCGGAATCGCCAGGTACACCAGCGCGCCAACATAGGCCGTGGAGGTGTCGAAGCGGAACGGCACGCCCGCGGCCAGGCAGCCGGCCAGCAGCACCGCCGCGCCGTACAGCATGCTGTAGGCGTTGCCGGTGAGCGGCCGCAGGCCCGCGCGCTGTTGCAGCGACGACAGCATGTTGCCGGTCGAGAAGCAGAACGTGCCGAGCAGCGCGAAGCCCAGGCCCAGCAGGGTCTCGTGGCTGGCCTGCTGGCCCGCCAGTTCGGGCCAGAACAGCAACACCAGCCCGCTGAATCCCACCACGCCGGCGACCATCACGCGCGGCGCGATGCGGGTGCCGAACCAAAGCCGCGCGTTGAGCGCGTTCCACAGCGTCGCGGCCGAGAACACCACCGACACCAGGCCGCTGGGAATCCACTGCGTAGCGGTGTAGAAACAGAGGAAGTTCAGGCAGAACAGGCACAGCCCCTGACCCAGGCACAACAGGTGCCCGCGTCGGTCCATGCGCTGCAGTTTGCGCGTCAGCAGCAGGGCGGCGAACAGCACCAGCCCGGCCAGCGCGAAGCGGTAGAAAATGGACACGGGAATGGGCACCACGCCCAACTGCAGTTTGATGGCAATCCAGGTGGTGCCCCAGATGATGACGGTCAGGAAATACAGGAAGAGATTCACTTTCGGACGCTCGACAGGGCGAAAAGAGACATGGAATCCGGGCGCGCGAAAATGCGTCGCCCTGTCGCGCAGTCTGCGCCCGCGCGGGCCACGAAAATTGCCGGTTCTTGCGGTTTTTTCTTGCTCCGCGCGATCCACGCGCGCAAGGATCGCAGTAGCATTTCGATTCCATGGGCACCATCGCATCGGCTCCGTCCGACTTCTCCGTTTTCCGCACGCTGTCCGCGTCCACCGCGACGCTGGCGCGCGCGGCCTCGCTGGGCGAGGGCATCGCCATCTCGCAATGGAGCCGCAGCGCCCATGAGACGCTTGGCTACGACATGCCCGGGCATCACACGCTGTCGCTGTACCTGCATGGCGGCGAGAAATCCTTCCGCGTGGGCAACCCGCTGCATGGCGGCGCCGGCAAGTTCTGCGTGCTGCCGGCCGAGCACTATTCCCGCTGGTGCATGAACGACACGGTGCACTTCCTGCATCTGTACATCGCGCCGGAGCGGCTGGCGCGCGAGGCGGTGATGCGGCTCGATTGCGAGCCGCGCTCGCTCGAACTGCGCGACCGCACCTATATCCACGACGACTCGCTGACCGACGTCTGCCGGGCCCTGCTCGACACCGACTGGCGCGCGCCCGCCGACCGTCTGGCCGCCAGCAGCGCGGCCGAGACCGTGCTGCATCACCTGCTGCTGCAGGGTGTGTCGCGCAAGGTCGCGCCGCCAGCGCGCGGCGGCCTGGCGCCCGCGGTGCGCCGGCGTGTCATGGACTATGTCGACGCGCATCTCGCCGAGCCCTTGACGCTGGATCAGTTGGCCGGCGTGGCCGCGTTGTCCACCTATCACTTCGCGCGCATGTTCCACGCCTCGTTCGGCGAACCGCCGCACGCCTGGGTGCGCGCCCGCCGCCTGGCGCATGCGCGCGGCCTGCTGGCCGCCGGCAAGGGCGACCTGGCGGGCATCGCGCAGGCCGCCGGGTTCGGCAACGCCAGCCACCTGTCGCGCGTCTTCCGCGACGCGGTTGGGGTGACGCCGGGCCAGTACCGCGCCGCCCGCCGCGGCCACTGAACCGCCGACCCCGCCGGCGCGCCCGGTCTACAATGGCGCACCGCCCTTCGCGGCCTTGATCGCCTGCCCCGCCCGCGATGCCATCGCCGACTTCCCGCGACGTTTCCGCTGTCCCCGACGCCTCCCGCCCCTCGCCGCTGCACGCGCATTGGCTGGCCGAGCTGGTCCGGCTGCGCGAAGCGCACTGGGGGCCGCTGGAAGACGCCGCCGTGGTGCGGCGGGTGCGCCAGTTGGACGCCGACCTGCCAGACCGCATCCTGGCCCGCGCGCAACACCTGGCGCGACGCGAAGGCCTGGCGCCGCTGGTGGACGGCTGGCGCCGCAGCGCCTGGGCCGTGCTGGCGGTGTTGCTGCTGCTGGCGCTGCTGTCGGGCGCGGGCGTGGCCGCCGGCGCGCTGGGCGACGGCGCCCGTCCCGTCAATGTGCTGTGGGCGCTGGGCGCCTTGCTTGGCCTGCACGCGCTCACTTTCCTGCTGTGGCTGGCCAGCTTCCTGCTGACGCCCGCCTCGATGACCCCGCTGGGGCGCCTCTGGCTGTGGGCCACCCGCAAGCTGGCGCGCGGCCCGGACAGCGCGCTGGTGCCGCAGGCCCTGCTCAATCTGCTGGCCCGCGCGGGCGCGCTGCGCGCGCTGTTCGGCGCCGTCAGCCACGGGCTGTGGCTGGCCGGCCTGAGCGCGGCGCTGGCGACCTTGCTGGCGCTGTTGACCACCGCCAGCTACCGCTTCATCTGGGCGACCACGCTGCTCGCGCCGGACACCTTCGTCTGGCTGACCCAGGTGGCGGGCTGGCTGCCGGCGCATCTGGGTTTTCCGCTGCCCGACGCCGCCATGGTGCGCGCCAGCGACGGCGTCCAGGCGCTGGCGGCCGACGCGCAGGTGCAGTGGTCGTGGTGGCTGATCGGCGTGCTGGTGACCTACGGCATCCTGCCGCGCCTGGTGGCGTGGCTGGCATGCGTCGCCGTCGCCCGGCGCGCCTTGCGCGGCCTGCGCATCGATCCCGCGCTGGCCGGCTACGCGGCGCTGCGCGATCGGCTGGAGCCGCCGGCCCAATCCACCGGCATCGACCGCCCGGTCGATCCGCTGCATCAGCCCCGCGTCGAGTCTGCCGTCCCGGCGAGCATGGGCGGCCAGCCCGTGCTGCTGGGGCTGGAGCTGCCGACGGATCTGGACTGGCCGCCCGCCGGCCTGCCCGACGCCATCCGCATGGCCGGCAATCTCGATACCCGCGAGCAGCGCAATCGGCTGCTCGACGCGCTGTCGCAAGCCGGCGCCTCGCGCCTGCTGATCGCCTGCGACGCGCGCCAGACGCCCGACCGCGGCACGCTGGCGCTGATCGCCGAACTGGCCGCGCACGCTGGCCAGACCCGCGTCTGGCTGCGCGCGCCCGCCGCCGCCGACACGCGCGAACCCATCTGGCGCGAGCGCCTGGCGGCCCTGGGCCTGGAGGCTGGCGCCATCATCAGCGCCGGCGGCGCGCCGCTGGACTGGCTGGAGCACGGCGATGCGTGAGCCGCTCATCAGCATCGCCGTGGTCGGCCACACCAACACCGGCAAGACCTCCCTGCTGCGCACGCTGACGCGCGACACCACTTTCGGCGAAGTGGCCGACCAGCCCGGCACCACGCGGCACGTCGAGGGCGCGCGCCTGCGGCTGGACGGCCGTCCGGTGCTGGAATGGTTCGACACGCCGGGCATGGAAGACAGCATCGCCTTGCTGGAGTATCTGGAACGCCTCGCCCAGCCTGGCGAAAGGCTCGACGGACCGGCGCGCATCCAGCGCTTTCTCGACACCCCGGAAGCGCACGGCCGCTACGAGCAGGAAGCGCGCGTGCTCAAGAAAATGCTGGACTGCGACGCCGCGCTGTACGTGGTCGACGCGCGCGACCCCGTGCTCGGCAAGCATCGCGACGAACTGGCCATCCTGGCCGCCTGCGGCCGCCCCTTGCTGCCAGTGCTGAACTTCGTCAATGCGCCCGCGCACCGCGCCGGCGAATGGCGCGACGCGTTGGCCAGGCTCGGGCTGCACGCGGCGGTCGAGTTCGACACCGTCGCACCGCCGCTCGATGGCGAACAGCAGCTATACGCCAAGCTCGGCGTGCTGCTGGACCGCCATGCCGACACCCTGGCGCAACTGGCCGACAGCCTGGCGCGCCAGCGCCGCGAGCGTCATGAGGCGGCGTGCGAACTGCTGGCCGATCTGCTGGTCGACGTCGCCGCGCTGCGCCTGACCAGCGCCAGCGACGAAGCGGCGCTGGCCGCGACCGCGCAGCAACTGCGCCAGCAGGTGCGGCAACGCGAACAGGCCTGCGTCAGCGCCTTGTTGGCGCTCTACAACTTCCGTTCATCCGATTTCGATGACGACGCGCTGCCCCTGCAGGGTGAACGCTGGGGCATGGACCTGTTCCACCCGCAGGCGCTCAAGGACATGGGCGTGCAGGTCGGCATGGGCGCAGCCGCGGGCGCCATGGCCGGCGCCGCGGTGGACCTGCTCAGCGCAGGCTTGAGCCTGGGCACCGGCATGTTGATCGGCGCCGCCGCCGGCGGCCTGTGGCAGGGCGTGGAAAAGCTCGGCAAGCGCGTCGCCGGCAAACTGCGCGGCTGGCGCGAGATCAGCGTCGACGACGCGGTGCTGCGCCTGCTGGCGTTGCGCCAGCGGCAGTTGATCGACGCGCTCGAGCGCCGCGGCCATGCGGCCCGCTCGCCGCTGCGGCTGGAACGGCCTGATAACGAGGCGCTGCGCAGCGGTCCCTTGCCCGAGGCGCTCAAGGAAGCCCGCAGTCGCCCCGAATGGTCGGCGCTGGCGCCCGGCCACGAAGACAGCGAGCGACGCAAGCAGGTGGTGCGCGAATTGGCGAAAGCAAGCAAGTACTAACCCCAACCCAAACCGATTGACGCTTAAACGAATCGATCTATAAGATTCGTTCTGCATCGGTGCGGTCCATCCCGCCATGACAATCACAAGGGGTTGGATCTACCGTGAACCGCCTTTCCTCGTAGCAGCAACGCCATGCCCCGGCTCCCCGTGGGGCCAGGGCCCTATCACTTCTGTCGCGCTATCCGCGCATTACGGAGCATGAGGGCTATGCGTACTTTCCCCCACCTGAAACAAGCGGCGCTGGCGGCTGCACTGACGGCCTCGTTGGCGTTCAGCGCCGGCGCGGCCGCCAAGACTTTCCACTGGTCTTATCAAGGCGACGCCACGTCGATGGACCCGATGGCGTTGAACGAGACGTTCACGCTGGGCTTCCAGGGCAACATCTACGAAACGCTGGCCGGTTATGACGGCAACCTGAAACTGACGCCGCTGCTGGCCGAGAGCTGGGAAAACCCGGAGCCCACCAAATGGGTCTTCAAGCTGCGCAAGGGCGTGAAGTTCCACGACGGCTCGCCGTTCACCGCCGATGACGTGATCTTCTCCTGGAAGCGCAGCCTGACGCCGGGCTCCGACATGAAGGGCTACGGCGCCAAGGCCTCCGACATCAAGAAGATCGACGACTACACCATCGAGGTCACCACCCCCACGCCCAACCCGATCCTGCCGCGCGAATGGGTGTTCCTCTACATCATGAGCAAGACGTGGTCGGAGAAGAACAAGACCACCGAGGCCACCAACGTCAAGGGCGACAACCAGGGCAACTACGCCAATCTCAACGCCAACGGCACCGGCCCGTTCATGCTGGTGTCGCGCCAGCCGGACGTAAAGACCGTGCTCAAGCGCTACGACGGCTACTGGAACAAGGACATCAAGACCAACGTCGACGAGGTCATCTTCCAGCCGATCACGCAGGAGGCCACGCGCGTGGCCGCGCTGATCTCGGGCGAGATGGACCTGGTGCAGCCGGTGCCGGTGCAGGACTGGAAGCGCCTGGAAGACGCCAAGGGCGTCAAGCCGCTGACCGCGCCCGAGGCCCGCGCCATCTTCATCGGCATGGACCAGGACCGCGACGAACTGCTGTTCTCGGACGTGAAGGGCAAGAACCCCTTCAAGGATCCCAAGGTGCGCGAAGCGGTGGTGCTGGCCGTGGACACCAAGGCCATCAATGAAAAGATCATGCGCAACGCGGCCAAGCCGCTGGGTTCGCTGATCGCCACTGCCATCAACGGCTACGACGAATCGTTCGGCGCGCCCTACAAGCCGGATCCGGAGCGCGCCAAGAAGCTGCTGGCCGAGGCCGGTTATCCGAAGGGCTTCACCGTCACCATGGACTGCCCCAACGACCGCTACGTCAATGACGAGAAGGTCTGCCAGGCGGTGGCCGGCATGCTGGCGCGCGTCGGCATCAAGATCAACCTGCTGGCGCAGACCAAGTCCAAGTACTTCGGCAAGATCCTGCTGCAGGCCGGCAACCAGACCAGCATGTACATGCTCGGATGGACGCCCAGCTCGACGGACGCGCACAACACGCTGCTGAACCTGGCCGCGTGCCGCGACGCCAAGACGGCGGCGGGCCAGTTCAACCTGGGCGGCTACTGCAACAAGAAGGTCGACGAGCTCACCGCCAAGATCGGCGTCGAGACCGACCAGGCCAAGCGCAACGCGATGATCAAGGAAGCCTTCGGCATCGTGCGCAGCGACTTCGGCTACCTGCCGCTGCATCAGCAGCCGATGTCGTGGGGCGTGAAGGACAACATCAAGGTCATCCAGCGCGCCGACGACGTGCTCGACCTGCGCGACGTGGTCCTGCCGTAGTCCCCGGGCGCCGCGCCACGCCGCAGGGCGTGCGCGGCGCCGTGTTGATGCGACCCCCGCGACGGCGCCAGCCGTCCGGGCGCGCCCGGCCCAGCCCCGCTTGCCGCGACCGGCAACGCGCGGCCCGGCGTTATCCGACCAAGAGGGCATCCAACCATGCTTTCCTTTATTGCGCAGCGGCTGATCCAGTCGGTGCTGGTGATGTTGACGGTGGCGCTGATCGCGTTCTCCATGTTCCGCTATGTCGGCGATCCGATCGCCAGCATGGTGGGGCAGGACACCACGCCCGAGCAGCGCGAACAGTTGCGTGAACAGTTGGGCCTGAACGATCCCTTCGTGGTGCAGTACGCGCATTTCGTCGCCAACGCGGTGCGCGGCGACTTCGGCATTTCCTATCGCCATCGCCGGCCGGTCAGCGAACTGCTCGAAGAACGCCTGCCGGCCACGCTGGAGCTGTCGTTCGTCTCCGCCGTGATGGCGCTGGCGCTTGGCATCCCCATGGGCATCTACACCGCGCTCAAGCGCCACGGCGTGCTGTCCAAGACCTTCATGGCGATCTCGCTGGCCGGGATCTCGCTGCCCACCTTCCTCATCGGCATCCTGCTGATCCTGTTCTTCGGCGTGCAGTTGCGATGGCTGCCCAGCTTCGGGCGCGGCGACGTGGTCGGGCTGGGCTGGTGGACCACGGGCTTCCTGACCAAATCCGGCCTGCTGGCGCTGATCATGCCGGCCATCACGCTGGCGCTGTTCCAGATGACCCTGATCATGCGGCTGGTGCGCGCCGAGATGCTGGAGGTGCTGCGCGCCGACTTCATCAAGTTCGCGCGCGCCCGCGGCCTGCCGGAGCGGCTGATCAATTTCCGCCATGCGCTCAAGAACACTATGGTGCCGGTCATTACCATCACCGGCCTGCAACTGGGCTCCATCATCGCCTTCGCCATCATCACCGAAACGGTGTTCCAGTGGCCCGGCATGGGCCTGCTGTTCATCCAGGCCATCAGCATGGTGGACATCCCGGTGATGGCCGCCTACCTGGTGCTGATCGCCTTCATGTTCGTCGTCATCAACCTGGTGGTCGATCTGCTGTATTTCGCCGTCGACCCGCGCCTGCGCGTGCAGAGCAAATAAGGGAACCGCCTCATGAACGCCCGCATCGCTCCCTTCTTCGCGCGCGCCGCCGACAGCGACCTCTGGCACAGCTTCAAGCGCTCGCCCGGCGCCATCGTCGCCGCCGCCGTCACGCTGGCCATCCTGCTGGGCGCGCTGTTCGCGCCGGTGGTGGCGCCGCACAATCCGTTCGACCTGGCTTCCCTGAACATCATGGACGCCAACACCCCGCCAGCATGGCAGGAGGGCGGCAGCCCCGACTTCCTGCTCGGCACCGATGACCAGGGCCGCGACATCCTCTCGGCCGTGCTGTATGGCTCGCGCGTGTCGCTGCTGGTGGGCTTCGCCTCGGTGCTGTTCTCGATGGTGCTGGGCGTCACGCTGGGCCTGATCAGCGGCTACGCCGGTGGCCGCGTCGACAGCTTCATCATGCGCATCGCCGACGTGCAGCTATCGTTCCCCGCCATCCTGGTGGCGCTGCTGATCGACGGCGTGGCGCGCGGACTGTTGCCGCGCGACATGCACGACGAACTGGCCCTGTACGTGCTGATCTTCGCCATCGGCATCTCGGGCTGGGTGCAGTACGCGCGCACCGTGCGCGGCTCGACGCTGGTGGAACGCAACAAGGAATACGTGCAAGCGGCAAGGCTGATCGGCATCGGCCCGGTCACCATCCTGCGCCGCCACATCCTGCCCAACGTCATGGGGCCGGTGCTGGTGATCGCCACCATCCACCTGGCGATCGCCATCATCACCGAAGCCACGCTGTCGTTCCTGGGCGTGGGCGTGCCGCCGACCGCGCCGTCGCTGGGCACGCTGATCCGCATCGGCAACAGCTATCTGTTCTCGGGCATGTGGTGGATCTCGATCTTCCCCGGCATCGCGCTGGTCGCGCTGGTGCTGTCGGTCAACCTGCTGGGCGACTGGCTGCGCGACGCGCTCAACCCCAAGCTGCGCTGAGGATGCCATGGCCCTGTTGAACATCGATGACATCCGCATCGAATTCCCCAGCCGCCGCGGCACGCTGGTGGCGGTGGACGGCGTGTCGCTGTCGCTGGAGAAAGGCGAGATCCTGGGCGTGGTCGGCGAGTCCGGCGCCGGCAAGTCGACCATCGGCAACGCCGTGATCGGCCTGCTCGAAGCGCCCGGCCGTCTGGCCGGCGGCGCGGTGCTGCTCGACGGCGAACGCATCGACACCCTTACCCCGGCGCAGAAGCGCAAGGTGCGCGGACGCCGCATCGGCATGATCTTCCAGGATCCGCTGACCTCGCTCGACCCGCTGCAGACCGTGGAAAGCCAACTGGTCGAAACCATGCTGGTGCACCTGGACCTGACGCACGACCAGGCCAGGCAGCGCGCGGTGCAATTGCTGGCGCAGGTCGGCATCGACCAGCCCGAGCTGCGCGTTCAACAGTATCCGCACCAGTTCTCGGGCGGCATGCGGCAGCGCGTGGTGATCGCGCTGGCGCTGTGCTGCGAACCCGAGGTCATCATTGCCGACGAACCTACCACCGCGCTCGACGTGTCGATCCAGGCGCAGATCCTGGAGCTGCTGAAAAAGCTCTGCCGCCAGGAGCAGGTCGGCATGATCATCATCACCCACGACATGGGCGTGATCGCCGACGTCACCGACCGGGTGGCGGTGCTGTACCACGGCAAGCTGGTCGAGCAGGGGCCCACCGCCAAGATCCTGGGCGATCCCGATCATCCCTATACCCGCAGCCTGATCTCGGCCGTGCCGCGCCCGGACATCAAGCTCAAGCGCTTTCCGCTGGTCACCTACATCGAGGACGTCAAGACACCGGCCAAGCCGCTCGACCTGGCCACCCACTGGCTCGGCCAGCGGCGCGACTTCGGCGCACGCGGCGAAGGCCTGCTGGTGCAGGTCCGGGACCTGAGCATGCGCTTCGTGCTCAAGAGCGCCTTGTTCAAGCGCAACCAGCGCACGCTGGATGCCGTCAAGCGCGTCAACTTCTCGATCGGCGAAGGCGAGGTATTCGGCCTGGTGGGCGAATCCGGTTCGGGCAAGTCGACCGTGGCGCGGCTGATCTCGGGCCTGTACACGCCCAGCGGCGGTTCGGTCACGTTCGGCGGCACCGACCTGACCGCGCTCAAGGGCGAAAAGCAGCTCAACCCGTTCCGGCGCCAGATCCAGATGATCTTCCAGGATCCGTTCTCGTCGCTCAACCCGCGGATGCGGGTGCTGGACATCGTGGCCGAGCCGATCCGCTTTCACAAGCTGGCGGCCAGCGAGGCCGAAACGCGCCGCGTGGTGGCGGACCTGCTCGACGTGGTCGGGCTGGGCGAGCGCGCCGCCGAGCGCTTCCCGCACGAGTTTTCCGGCGGCCAGCGCCAGCGCATCTGCATCGCGCGGGCGCTGGCCACGCGGCCGCGCTTCCTGATCTGCGACGAACCCACGTCGGCGCTGGACGTGTCGATCCAGGCCCAGATCCTGAACCTGCTCAAGGACCTGCAGGAACAACTCGGCCTGACCATGCTGTTCATCAGCCACGACCTGCCCGTGATCCGCCAGATGTGCGACCGCGTTGGCGTGATGCGCTACGGCGAACTGCTGGAGGTGGCGGACACCGAGGCGCTGTTCGAGCATCCGCAGCATCCCTACAGCCAGCACCTGCTGGGGCTGATGCCCCGCTTGCAATCCATGTCCCGCGAGGGACTGGAGGTGGAAGGCTGAGCCTCACCCACACGACAAGGAGCGAGACATGAGTGCGTTGCCACAGACCCTCTTCATCGGCGGCAAGGTGTTCGACGGACATGGCGCAATGCTGCCGGGCCATGGCGTGCTGGTCGAGGGCAGGCAGGTCACGCGGGTGGCGCCGGCCGCCGAATTCAACGGCTTCGCCGGGCGGCGCATCGACACCACGGGCATGACGCTGATGCCCGGCATGGCCGACTGCCACGTGCACCTGGTCTACACCGGCGGCGCCGACCCGCAGACGCAGATGTCGAAACAAGGCCCGGCCCAGATTACGCTGACCGCGCTGGAGAACGCGCAAGCCGCGCTGCGCGGCGGCTTCACGGCGCTGCGCGATTGCGGCGGCAAGGACTACCTGGAATTCGGCGTGCGCGACGCCATTGCGCGCGGCGTGTTCCCGGGCCCGACCATCAAGGCCTCGGGGCGCATCATCTGCATGACGGGCGGCCACGGCAACCGCATCGGCCGCGTCGCCGACGGCTGCGAAGAAGTGGTGAAGGCGGTGCGCGAGCAGGTCCACGCCGGCTGCGACCTGGTCAAGATCATGGCCACCGGCGGCGTCATGACGCCGGGCGTGAGCCCGATGGATGCGCACTACAGCTTCGACGAAATGAAGGCGGGCGTGCACGAAGCCAAGCGCTTTCGCAAGAGCACCGCCAGCCATGCGCAAGGCACGCAGGGCATCCTGAACGCGGTGCGCGCCGGCATCGACTCGATCGAGCACGGCATCTTCATGGACGCGCAGTGCCTGGAGGAAATGCTCGCGGCCGAAACCTACCTGGTGCCGACCATCGCGGCCGTGCGCAACATCGTCGCCAACGCCGACAACGGCATTCCCGCCTATGCCGTGGAAAAGGCGCGCGCGGTGGAGCAGCGCCATCGCGAATCGATCCAGATGTACTACAAGGCCGGCGGACGCATCGCGCTGGGCACGGATGCCGGCACGCCGTTCAACCTGCATGGCGAGAACGCGATGGAGCTGGCCTACATGGTGGAATTCGGCATGACACCGGTCGACGCCCTGATTGCCGCCACCTCGCGCGGCCATGACCTGATGGGCATGGACGGCCATGGCGTGGTGCAGCAGGGCGCCGTGGCGGACCTGCTGCTGGTGCGCGGCGACCCGACCGAGGACATCATGCGGGCCGCCGACAAGCGCTTCCATGTGGCGGTGCTGCGCAACGGCGACGTGGTGGCGGGCGCCTTGCCGGCCTGACGCGCTGCGCCCGCGAGTCGGGCGCAGGCTTTACTTCACGCCCCGCGACATCAGCCAGGCCAGGAAGGTCTCGAGCGACATGCGCTCTCCATTGAAATCGACCTGGCCGCCCGCGTAGCTCAGGCTCGCCAGCAGCTTGCCGTCTTCCAGGCGCCCCCATTGACTGCCCACGATGCGGTCGCGCACGCCATCGGCCTGCCGGCGCGCGGCGTCGCGGGCGGCGGCCTCGGCCATGCCGTCGGCCTGCAGGCGCACGGCGATGAGGTCGGCCACGCTGGCAACCGGCACCGACAGCCGCGCGTCGAACTTGCGCACGGTCTCCTTGACCACCGCGGCCGGCGAGTGATTCCACAGCGTCGGCGCGGCCAGGCCCACCGCCAGTTGCAGCGTGGCGCTGCCGTTGGCGGTATCGATCTGCAACGGCGCCAGCGAGAAGCCAGGTTCGGCCAACAGAAACTTCATCACATGACCTGCCCCCACCATCTTGTCGCTCATACTGCCGCCGCCATCTTTCGTGGCCTCCATGGTGTCGCGGAACCCGCGAAACGACACCAGGTCCAGGTTGTGCGCCTCAGCCGCCAGGCGCAGGTTGGCCACCTGTCCGGCGCGGGTGTCGATGCCCGCCACCTGCACGGCCAGCTTGCCTTGCATGGCGCTGTCGGCGCCGCTGGCGTCAAGGTTCACCGCGACGTCACGCAGGGTGACCGGCTCGCCGTCGATCTCGGCGGTCCATTGCTTGAGGGTCGCACGGGTCGTGGCCACGCCCGTCTCGTCGCTGGCGCGGGTCGCGTCGTACCTTATCGCCAGGTCACGCATGGCCAACCGGCGCGTGTGGTTCGCGCCGTCTTTGATGAACGGCTCGAACAGGTCGGCCCGGTCCGAGCGGATCGTCACGACGGTGTGTTTGCCGCCGGCGGCAACGTCGGTCTGCAGCGTCAGGCCCGAGAAACTGAAGCGGGACTCGTCGCGCGCGCGCTCGACAGGCGCCAACGCCAGGGAAGCCGCGATGTCGCGGCCATACCCCGCCACGGCCTCGGCCGTCATCGGCACGCCGCCCTGCGCGGCGGCGAACCAGGTTTCCAGCGACGGCGTGGGCGCCAACTCGGCGCGGGCTGCGGCCATGGCCGGAAACAGATGGCCCTGCAACAGGCGGTACCGCGGGAACGGCCCGTGATCCAGGCACACCACTATCTCGTAGTCGCGTCCCGTCGCGCCGGGGCCATCCTTGGCCAAGGGCTGCGCCTTCAGCCGATAGCGCGCTTGCGACGTGAACACGCCGCGTTCGTACGACCGTTGTTCGAACGACAGCGTCTCGCCCAGCTTCGCGCCGATCAGCCGCGCCTGCGCGTCGGCGCTTTCGGCCAACTGCGCCATGCCGCTCTCGAGCTGCTTGCCGGTGTACCAGGCCGTGCCTGTCCAGATCGCGCCCAATGCCAGCACGGTGCAACCCACCGCCACCCATTTCCGCATGATGTCCTTCCCGCTTCCCAATTGCGCCGGTCCCGCATGAACCGAAGCCGCCAGCATACGCCGCGCATGAAAAACGGGCTGCCGCGCCCTAAGGCGCCGCAGCCCGCGTGGGGCGCCGGCATCATGCCGGCGCCGGGGTCTTGCCCGCGCCTTAGCGCATGCCGCCCATCGCGCCGCTCATGACCATCATCATGAACTGCTGCAGCGGCATCTTCTTGCCGTTGAAGTCCACTTGGCCGTCGGCGTAGTTGAGGTAGGAAACGATGTTGTCGTTTTCCGCCTTGGCCACGCCCATCGCCACCGCCATGGTGCCGACCATTTCGGCCTGGCCCTTGGCGGTCTGGACGGCGCGGTCGGCCGGCACGCCGCGCGTCTGCGGCTCGATCGCCATCAGGTCGGCCAGATTGGCCTTGGACAGGATCAGTTTGGCGTTGAGCTTGCGAATGGCTTCCATGGCCAGGTCGCTTGCCGGCTTGTCGGTCGAGGCCGGCTTGGCCAGGTCCACGTCCAGGTTGAAGGTCGAGGTGCCGTTGGCGGTGCGCACCTGCAGCGGCGACACCGACAGGCTGGGATTGCCGGCCAGCAGCAGTTCGACGTTGGTCTTCAGGATCTGCTGTTCTTCGGGCGTGAACTCGGAAGAACCCTCCTGGCCGCCGCTTTGCATCATGCGGCGCGACGAAGACTCGTACACGTCGTTCAGGGCCTTGAGCGCCTTGGGGTCCATGTTCTTCATGCCGATGGCCAACTGCAGGCCCGCCATGTCCTTTGCCTGGACGTTGATCATGCCAAAGTCCAGCACCATCTTGGCATTCACGCCGGTATCGGCCTCGGACAGGTCAACGGCAACGCTGGTGTCCTTGAGCAGCACCGGCGGCTTGGTCTGGGACGTGATGGTCCATTCCTTGAGGACCAGCTTCTGGCTGCCCATGGCCATGTCGTTCTTGCCCGGGGTCAGGTCGCTGTTGAGCGTGATGCCCTTGACCGCCATGCCCACGATATCGCTATCGCCGGCGGGTCCGGCCAGCGTCACGCCATCGCTCTTGAGCGCCAGCACGCCGTGCTTGGTGTTGGTGTCGAAGTCGACATCGGCCGCCATGCCGGCGAAGGTCAGCTTGGTCTTGTCGGTCGAGGCTTCGGCCGGGGCCAGGTTGAACGTGCCGGTGACCTGCTTGCCGTAGCTGACGCTATAGGCGCCCGTCAGCGGCGTGGCGCCCTTGGTGGCGGCGAACCAGCCCTTGACGGCCGGGGTCTCCTCGATCTGGAAGCGGCTCGCGACCATGGCTGGGGCCAGCTTGCCCGAGGCCAGGTTCGAGAACGGGAACGGGCCGTGCGACAGGTGTTCGACGAACTGGAGTTCACGCTCCTCGGCCGGCTTGCCATCCTTGGCGGGCAGCGTGAACTTGACGCGGTAGCGCTCGGTGGACGAGAACACGCCGCGCTCGAACGACATCAGTTCGATCACCGGCGTCACGCCCCACTTTTCACCGAACTTGCGCAGTTCGACGTTGCCGTCTTCGATCGACTGCTTCACGAACGCTTCGGCCTTCTGGCCGGTGTACCAGGCCGTGCCGGTCCAAATCGCACCCAGTGCAACGACCAGACCCGCTATTGCCGCCTTTTTCATAGCAACCCTTAATTCTTGTGTGATGGAGGTAAGCGATCGGATTATAGGGAGGCCGGCTTAGGGATTACACTAATTTCGTACACGATTAGTGCAAAATGTTACGCAGCTATACCGCAGACCGTGTGCGCCACATGCCGCGGCGCCGCATCGGCTACAATGGCTTTGCGTGCTTTGCCAATCTGCACGCGTCCGCTAGGCACTTCGCCGCCAAGCTTCGCCCTCAGGGGCGCTTCCCTTTTCTCCTTATTCGTCCGCCTGGATTGGAGTCTCTCAACTTGAGCGACGGGCTGCCGCTGGAGTTGTTTTGACTACCTCTTCCTCTTTCGCCGACCTCGGGCTGGCCGATTCCCTGTTGCGCGCCATTGCCGATACCGGCTACACCGCGCCCACCCCCATCCAGGCCCAGGCGATTCCGCAGGTCCTCAAGGGCGGCGACCTGCTGGCCGCCGCCCAGACCGGCACCGGCAAGACCGCCGGCTTCACGCTGCCCATCCTGCATCTGCTGATGCAGCGCAAGCCGGAAGCCCGCAAGGCCGGCCGCCCGCGCTGCCTGATCCTGACGCCGACGCGCGAACTGACCGCGCAGGTGGCCGAATCGGTGCAGACCTACGGCAAGCACACCTCGCTGACGTCCATGGTGATGTTCGGCGGCGTCAACATCAACCCCCAGATCTCCGCCCTGCGCAAGCCGCTGGACATCCTGGTGGCCACCCCCGGCCGCCTGCTGGACCACTGCGGCCAGAAGACGGTCGACCTGTCCGGCGTCGAGATCCTGGTGCTGGACGAAGCCGACCGCATGCTCGACATGGGCTTCATCCGCGACATCCGCAAGATCCTGGCCCTGCTGCCCAAGCAGCGCCAGAACCTGCTGTTCTCGGCCACCTTCTCGGATGAGATCCGCGCGCTGGCGCGCGGCGTGCTGAACAACCCGGGCGAAGTCTCGGTCACCCCGCGCAACACCGCCACCGAACTGGTCACCCAGACGGTGCACCTGGTCGAACAGCACCACAAGCGCGACCTCATCAGCCACATCATCCGCGAAAGCGGCTGGCACCAGGTGCTGGTGTTCACGCGCACCAAGCACGGCGCCAACCGCCTGGCCGAAAAGCTGGTCAAGGACGGCCTGACCGCCGCCGCGATCCACGGCAATAAGAGCCAGTCGGCCCGCACCCGCGCGCTGGCCGGCTTCAAGGACGGCACCGTGACGGTGCTGGTGGCCACCGACATCGCCGCCCGCGGCCTGGACATCGACCAACTGCCCCAGGTGGTGAACTTCGAACTGCCCAACGTGCCGGAAGACTACGTGCACCGCATCGGCCGCACCGGCCGCGCGGGCGCCACCGGCGCCGCGGTCTCGCTGGTGGACAACAGCGAGATCAAGCTGCTCAAGGACATCGAGCGCCTGATCAAGAAGACCATCGAGCGCAAGCCGGTGGCCGACTGGACCCCGCCCGCCACCAGCGCCGCCGCCTTCGAACGCCAGGAACGCGACGAAGACTCGCGCCAGCCGCGTGGCGGCGGCGGCCGTAACGGCGGCCGCGGCGGCAACGCCGGCGCGCCCCGTTCGCGCCCGGCCAACGCCGCGCCGCGCGGCGCCAACGGCGGCCGCGCCCCGGCGCCGGCCCGTGCCGGCGGCGACAACCGCGGCGGCCAGGGCCAGCGCGATGGCAAGCCGTCCGACCGTCCGGCCCACGCCGGCCGCGGCGACGCCCGCCCGCAGCAGAACCACCGCCGCCCCGAAGGCAGCGCCCGTCCCGCCGGCAACGGCAACGGCGGCCGCCCGGCCGGCGCCCCGCGCGCCGCGCTGCTCTCCAAGTAATATCAGCGGCATACCTGTTACTGCGACCCACGGACCCGCGCCATCATGCCCCTTTCCACCTGGTTGACGTTCTTCCTGGCCTCCTGGGCCATTTCGTTCTCGCCCGGCGCGGGGGCCATCTCCGCGATGTCCTCCGGACTGAAGTACGGCTTTGCCCGCGGCTACTGGAACACAGCCGGCCTGATCCTGGGCATCCTGTTCCAGTTCGTGGTGGTCGCGGTCGGCCTGGGCGCGGTGCTGGCCACCTCCGAGATGGCCTTCAACGTGGTCAAGTACCTCGGCGTCGCCTACCTGATCTACCTGGGCGTGCGCCAGATCCGCACGGACGCCGCGCCGGTCGCGGTCGATGCCGGCGATCCCAAGCAGGCCTCGATCCGCGAGCTGGTGATGCGCGGCTTCCTGATCAACACCATGAACCCCAAGGGCACGGTGTTCCTGCTGGCCGTGGTGCCGCAGTTCGTCGACACCGCCTTGCCGCTGACGCCGCAGTACGCGGCGCTGGCGGGCACGCTGGCCTTCACCGACCTGGTGGCGATGGGCGTGTACACGCTGCTGGCGGCGCGCGTGCTGCGCCTGCTGCGCGATGCCAAGCACATCCGCTGGATGAACCGCACCTTCGGTTCGCTGTTCATCCTGGCCGGCGTGTTCCTGGCGTCGTTCCGCCGCCATTCCTGAATTTCCACGCGCGGGGCATGCGCCGGCAACGGCGCGTGCCCCGCTTGTTTCGATGCACGATACCGGACCGCGCCGGGCTGAAGCCGCGGCGTCAGGTTGAATCCTCCGATCATGAACATCCCACAAGAAGTAGCGCGGCGCCGTACCTTCGCCATCATTTCCCACCCTGACGCGGGCAAGACCACGCTGACCGAAAAGCTGCTGCTGTTCGCAGGCGCGATCCAGATCGCCGGCAGCGTCAAGGCGCGCAAGGCCTCGCGCCACGCGTCCTCCGACTGGATGGAAATCGAAAAGCAGCGCGGCATTTCGGTGGCCTCGTCGGTGATGCAGATGGAATACCGCGACTGCGTCATCAACCTGCTCGACACCCCGGGCCACCAGGACTTCTCGGAAGACACCTACCGCGTGCTGACGGCGGTCGACGCCGCGCTGATGGTGATCGACGCGGCCAACGGCGTCGAACCGCAGACCATCCGCCTGCTGCAGGTCTGCCGCGCGCGCAACACGCCCATCATCACGTTCATCAACAAGATGGACCGTGAAGTGCGCGAACCGCTCGAGCTGCTGTCGGAAATCGAAGGCCACCTGGGCATGGACGCCGTGCCGTTCTCGTGGCCGGTGGGCATGGGCAAGGCCTTCGGCGGCGTGTTCGATATCCGCCGCGACCGCATGCGCGTGTTCCGCCCCGGCCAGGAGCGCCGTTCGGACAACGACGACTTCATCGAAGGCCTGACCAACCCCGAGATCGCGCGCCGCTTCGGTTCGGCCTTCGACCAGGCCAGCGGCGAGATCGAGCTGATCAATGAAGCCGCGCCCGCGTTCGACCGCGACCAGTTCCTGGCGGGCAAGCAGACCCCTGTGTTCTTCGGCTCGGCCATCAACAACTTCGGCGTGCAGGAAGTGCTGGACGCGCTGGTCGAGCAGGCCCCGCCTCCCGGCCCGCGCGTCGCGCTGCAACGCGAAGTGCAGCCCGAGGAACCCAAGTTCACCGGCGTCGTGTTCAAGGTGCAGGCCAACATGGATCCGGCTCACCGCGACCGCGTCGCCTTCGTGCGCGTGAGCTCCGGCCGCTTCGAGCGCGGCATGCGCCTGAAGGTCGCGCGCACCAACAAGGAAATGCGCCCCAACAACGTGGTGTCGTTCCTGTCGCAACGCCGCGAACTGCTGGACGAGGCCTATGCCGGCGACGTGATCGGTATTCCCAACCACGGCGTGCTGCAACTGGGCGACGTGCTGACCGAAGGCGAAACGCTGCAATTCACCGGCCTGCCGTTCTTCGCGCCGGAACTGTTCCAGGCCGTCGAAGTGAAGGACCCGCTGCGCACCAAGCAGTTGCGCACCGGCCTGACGCAGTTGGGCGAAGAGGGCGCCATCCAGGTGTTCCGGCCCGAGGCCGCCGGCGGCTCGCTGCTGCTGGGCGCGGTCGGACAGCTTCAGTTCGAAGTGGTGGCCCACCGCCTCAAGACCGAGTACGGCGTGGACGCCCGGATGATGCCTTCGCGCTACACAATGGCACGTTGGATTACCTCTGATAACCCCAAGGCGCTGCGCAAGTTCATGGATGCCAATGCCGCCCATATCGCCTATGATGTGGTCGATGCGGCGGCGTTTTTGATCAGTTCCCCCGCGCAGTTGCGCGTGGCCGAGGAACTGTATCCGGATGTGAAATTCCACGCCATGCGCGAGCACGGCGGCAAGGTTTTCGGAGACAAGGCGTAGACCCGTTCGGGTACCGCACGGCAGATTGAGGGTAGCAATGTCTTGGCGTTTATTATTCGCAACGCTCCTGCTGGCGCTTGGCGCGTCGGCGTGGGGCGGTATTCAATTGGGTGACTGGCTGGTGGCGCATGCGCCGCAGGCCGCGCCCGCGCCCGGCCAGGATGCGGCCGCGTCGCAGCAGCCCGTGCTCGATGCCAACGGGCGCCCCTACGTGGCGCAGCCGCCGCAGCCGCGCATCGATGGCACGCTCGGCGTGCCAGACAAGCCGGCCGACCGCGAGTGGGCCATCAATACCGTCTCGCTGTTCGACACCGTCAGCGATCCCGCCGTGAAGATCTCGCGCGAGCGCATCAGCCAGGACCAGGCCCGCGAAATCGCCGCCGCCTCGCAAGTGCCGCTGCCGCAAGGCACGTCAGACGTCAGCACGCTCGACCTGCAGGCGCCGGGCACCGGCACCGCCGTCAATGGCGGGCAGGGCCAGGCCCCGGGGCAGCAGGCGGCTGGCTACGGCAATACGCAAATGGTGCAGGCGCCGCCCCCGCCCAATTCGTCGCCCGCCCCCGGCGCGCCCGGCTGGCAGGACGCGCTCAAGCGCGAACTGGCCCACTGTGCCACGCAGGGCTTCTTCGAGCGCCCCTCGTGCTCGTGGGCGGCCCGCAACAAATACTGCGGTCCGAACCGGGCCTGGGGCACGATGGCCGAATGCCCGGCGCGGCCGCAATAAGCCGCATCGTCCGGATCGCGCCACCCGCGATCACCCAAAAAAATGGCGCCCCGAGGGACGCCATTTTCATGCCGGGCCGATCGATCAATCGGGCACGGACATCTGGCTTTGCAGGTAGTTCTGCAGGCCGACCTTGTCGATCAGGTCGATCTGGGTTTCCAGATAGTCGATGTGCTCTTCGGTATCGTCCAGGATGTCCTGGAACAGGTCGCGCGAAACATAGTCGCGCACCGATTCGCAATAGGCGATGGCTTCCTTCACGGTGGCCTGGGCGCCTTGCTCCAGCTTCAGGTCACAGGCCAGCAATTCCGGCACGTCCTCGCCGATCAGCAGCTTGTGCAGGTCCTGCAGGTTGGGCAGGCCGTCGAGCATGAAGATGCGCGCGATCAGGCGATCCGCATGCTTCATTTCGCCGATGGATTCTTCGTACTCGTGCTTGCCCAGCTTGTCGAAACCCCAGTGGTTCAACATGCGCGCATGCAGGAAGTATTGGTTGATCGCCGTCAGCTCGTTGGTCAGTTGCTTGTTCAGGAACTGGATGACGGTTTTGTCGCCTTTCATGATGGACTCCTTGCAGTCAGACGCGACGCGCACTGCATCGCGACAAGAAGCGCACGATGCCGCGAGTACGCAACCCCGGCAGACTAACATCGGCCGCGGGGCCGCGACTAGCCTTGGCGCGCATTTGGTAAACCGCTTTACGAGCGCTACAAGAAAGCGACAGACGAATGAGAATGAGTATGCATGCGCGATGTCCTGCGGGCAATGCATTGCGGTTTCGCGGGTTGGGCGGACACGGGCGTCCCATTTGCCGCGGCATTTCAAGCGCGCCGCACAGCGTGAATGGCGCGATGACGCCATGAATCTATCAGACCGTTCCGAACGCACGCCACGTTGTGCAAACCCAACCCTGGTGCGCTGCGCGGGGTCCCGCGCCACGCGCACACCCCAGCCTCGGCCAGCTTGACGCGCGCGCTGCCCGCGCCTAGGCGGCGCGCCGCGTCGCCAGCCAGATGCCGAATGCGATCGGCACGATGCCCAGCAGGTCGAGCCACGACACTGACTCGCGCAATACCACCCAGCCGAACAACAAGCCCAGCGGCGGCATCAGGAAATGCAGCGCGCTGGCCGCGGTGGCGCTGGCGCGTCCGAGGATCATGAACCACAGGTAATAACCGCCGATGGACACCGCCACGATCATGTAGGCCATGCTCCAGAACAGGCTGGCCGTCATGCGCGCGTCGCCGAGGCTCTCGTGCAGCAGCGCCACCGGCATCAGCGCCACCGCACCGGCCAGCGACTGGATGCCGGTCGCCATCCACAGTCCCGTCGACGGCTTGAGGCGCTTGTAGAGCAGCGTGCCCGCCACCAGCGCCACCAGGCCGCCCGTCACCAGCAGGGTGCCATGCAGATCCTCCTGCATGCCCGACAGCCGCGAGCGCAGCACCAGCGCCACGCCCGCCAGGCCCAGGCACAGCCCGAGCATCTTGCGCCAGCCCAGCCGCTCGCCCAGCACGGGCCCGGCCAGCACCCCGATCAGCAGCGGATTGGTGCTGATCAGCACCGCCGTGAACGCGGACGACACGGTCGTCATGCCGCTCCAGCTCAGGCCCAGGTAGGCCGCGTTGTTCAAGACCCCCAGCAGCACCAGCGCCGCCAGGTCGCGGGCGCCGGGCCGCGACCACCGGCCGCTGGCCGCCGCCACGCCCAGCATCAGGGCCCCGGCGATCAGGAAGCGGAGGGTCAGCAGGGTCAGCGGCGGACAGTCGCGCACCGCGATCTTGGCCGCCGCGAACGCCGAGCTCCACAGGAAACAGAATGCCGCGATGGGCGCCCAGGCCACCCCCATCGGCGCGTCGGCGGGCAGGGCGGTGGCGGGCAAAGTCGATGACGCCTTCATGGCAGCAGGTCCGGGCAAAGGAAGATGAGCCCATTCTGGGCGCGGCCCTATCCATTGACAAACGCTTTATTTGGATCAAAAGTATTTGAAAAACCGATGCAAAGGCGCCTCCCATGCTCGATCTCGATCTATTGCACAGCTTTGTCTCCGTCGTCGACGCGGGCGGCTTCACCCGCGCCGGCGAACGGGTGCACCGCAGCCAGTCCACCGTGAGCCAGCAGATCCGCAAACTCGAGGAGACGCTCGAATGCACGCTGTTCGTGCGCGAAGGCCGTCAGGTCCACCTGACCGAGGACGGCGAACGCCTGCTGGGCTACGCGCGCCGCATGCTGGCGCTGTCCACCGAGGTGCGCGAAGCGGTCAGCGGCCGCAAGCGGGTGGAGGTGATCCGGCTGGGCATCCCCGACGATTTCGCGGCGGACACACTGACGGCCATCGTGGCGCAGTTCGCCCGCGCCCGGCCGGCGGTCAGGCTGTCGGTGCGCTGCGACCTGACCGTGGCCCTGACGCGCGGCCTGGAACGCGGCGACCTCGATCTGGCGTTGCTCAAGCGCGAACCCGGCGCCGGTCCGGCGCTGACGACCTGGCCGGAACACCTGCACTGGATCGCCGGCTCGCACGCGCTGCCCGCCAGCACCGAACCGGTGCCGCTGGTGGCTTTCCCGCAGGGCTGCATCTACCGCAACCGCGCCATCCACGCACTGGAACGCGCCGGACGGCGCTGGCGCATCGCTTACGAAAGTCCCAACCTGATGGGAATCCAGGCCGCGCTGGCGGGAGGATTGGGGGTGGCCTTGCTGGAACGCCGCTGCATCGCCGCCGGCCATCGGCTGGTCGACGACATGCTGCCGCCGGTGCCGCCGTCCGAACTGGCGCTATGCCTGTCGGAGCCGGCGCGCGAGCCGGTGCGCCAGTTGGCGGGGATGATCAGGGATTTTTGTGAAACGGAAACACAACGGCTTGCAGGGCTGGGCCTGCAAGCCGTGGCAGGTGGCGACGCCGCTCAGGCGACGGCGACCTGGATGACCGGATAGCTGCTGTTCGCCGCGGACGCGCCCGGCTCGGCCATGGTGGCCGGCGGGTTGACCGGAACGGCGATCGAGCGCACATCGCACACGCTGGAGCAGCGGCCGCCCGGCAGGTATTCGGCGGCGGTGGCCGCGCAGCAGCCGCAGCACGTGGCCACGCCCAGCTCGAACTGCAGGTCGGAAAGCGACGTCGCGCCCGCGTCCACGCTGGCGCGGACTTGGCGTTCGGTGATGGCATTACATACGCAAATGTACATGAGAATAATTATCGAGATTTATTCCTGCAATGGCAAGTACTCAGCGTAAATAATTTGCAACCATGCGGCCGCCTAACCCATTGAAATAAGGGACGTTTTCCGCTGAAACGTCCCTTATTTCATCGCGCCGCGGCCTGCGCTTTGCGCAGCGCGGCCGGCGCGATCCGCAGCGCTTCGCGGTATTTCGCGACCGTACGACGGGCGATGACGATGCCCTGGTCGGCCAGCTTTTCCATGATCTGGCTGTCCGACAACGGCTTGGCGCGGTTCTCCTCGGCCACCATCTGGCGGATGAAGGTCTGCACCGCCGTGGCCGAAGTGGCGTCGCCGCCGTCGGTCGACACCCCCGCCCCGAAGAAGCGCTTGAGCTCCAGCGTGCCAAACGGAGTGAGCATGTACTTCTGCGTCGTGGCGCGCGAAATCGTGGATTCGTGCAGGCCCAGTTCGCCCGCGATGTCCTTCAGGATGAGCGGCCGCATGGCCGCCGGCCCCTGGCTGAAGAAGGCGGTCTGACGGTCCACGATGGCCTGGGCCACCCGCAGGATCGTGTCGAAGCGCTGTTCGACGTTGCGGATCATCCACTTGGCCTGCTGCAGTTGCGCCTGCAGGCCGGCGTGGGCCGATTCCTTCTGGTTGCCCAACATCTGCGCGTACAAACCGTTGATCTGCAGGCGCGGCACGGCGGCGCTGTTCAGCGTCACCTGCCAGCCGCGACGGGTCTTGCGCACGATCACGTCGGGCACGGCGTAATCGGCCGCCGGCACCGTCCAGGCGCGGCCGGGCCGCGGCTCAAGCCGCAGGATCAGGGCGTGGGCGACGCGCAGGGTCGCCTCGTCGCAACCGACCGCCGCGCACAGGCGGGCATTGTTGCCGGTGGCCAGCAACGCCAGATGCTGGGCGCAAATGAGACGGGCGCAAGCCAGCGCCTTCGGGTCGGCGGCCTCCGGCAGCCGCGTCAGGTCCGGGTTGCGCAGTTGCAACAAGAGGCAGTCGGACATGTCGCGGGCGCCGATGCCGGGCGGATCGAACGACTGCAGCAGCGACAGCGCGGCGCGCAGTTCATCCAGGTCCGGCTCCATCTCGGCGGGCAGCCAGCCCAGGATTTCCTCCAGCGGCGAGCCCAGATAGCCGTTCTCGTCCAATTCGTCGATCAGCAACGCGGCCAGCGCGGCATCGCGCGGCGCCGCGCGCGTCAGCACCAGTTGGCCCAGCAGGTGTTCGCGCAGGGTATCGGGCCGGGCGGCCTCGGGGAGGCTGGAATCGTCATCGGGGTAGACCCCGCCCGAACCCGGCATTTCCTCCACCGGCGTGTCGCGTTCGGGCGCGGGCTCGTCGTCCTGCACCGACGATTCACGCTCGGATTCGGCCTGCGTTTCGGCCGATGAGGGTTCATCGTCGCGTTCCAGCAACGGATTATCGGCGAGCACCTGCGAGATTTCCGCCTCGAGGTCGAGCGTGGACAGCTGCAGCAACCGGATGGATTGCTGCAGTTGAGGGGTCAGCGTCAGATGCTGGCCGGGCCGCAGTTCTAAAATAGGACGGGTCATAGGTACAATATTTTGCATGATGAATCAGACTTCGCCCGCACGCGTTCGCCAGGATTGCCGACTTATCGGCCAGACCCTGCTCAAACTGGCGCTTCCCCGACTTCTCGTGCGCGCGATCGTGATCGCCGTTGCCGTGATCGTCTGGTATCTCGCCGCCTCCTGGATCCTGGATTTCGGCAAGCGCATCAACTACGAATTCCTGCATTCACTGGGCCAACCCACCATGGACATGGTGCAGAAGGTCAATCCGTACATCTGGTGGGTCGTCGCCGGCATCTGGACCCTGATCGTCTTCTTCATCCTGCGCGCCTGGCTGTCGGCCAGCCTGGCTTCCGGCCGCGCCACCCCCGTGAGCACGGGCGTGCTGGCCGACCTGGCGCCACAGCTCTCGCAGGAGTCGCTGGGCGTACTACGCTGGACGTGGGGCACCCGCGAGGAACCCTTCACCGTCGGCGACCTGCACCGCTCGCTGTCGGAAATCCGCCACAACCGCATCGGCAAGATCGCCATGGTGGCCGAACAGACCGACATTCTCGACGGCGCGGCCGCCAAGCCGTCGCGCGACGATCGCGATGACGGCCGCCGTAACGACGACCGCCGCGATGCCCGCGACAGCCGCGAACCCCGCTACATCGAGCCGCGCATCGGCGGCCCGGCCCGCTGAACCGGCGCGCACCGCCATCCGACCGATGATCCAGGCCGCCGCGAGGCGGCCTGGTTGTTTCAGTCCCCTGCCAGCCGGGCTCCCCTATACTGGCCCTCCAGGCTCGCGCAACCGCGGCCGCGCACCTTTAAAACCAGACCAAGCCGATTGCAGAGACCAGTCGGATGCGCGGCCAGCCCCTGGAGTTGCTTTACATGTTCCGTACCCCCGTCCGGTATGCCGCCGGCCTTCTGCTGGCCTGCTCGGCCGCCTTCGTTGCCGCCCCGGCATCCGCCGCCTGGCCCGACAAGCCCATCACGTTCGTCGCGCCCTTCAGCGCCGGCGGCGCCAACGACCTGGTCGCCCGCATCATCGCCAAGGCGGTGGGCACGACCCTGAACCAGCCCGTCATCGTCGAAAACCGTCCCGGCGCCGGCGGCGTGGTCGGCGCCGCGCACGTCGCGCGCAGCGCGGCCGACGGCTACACCTACCTGGTGGGCAGCAACGGCACCGTCACCAACAGCCTGATCCGCTCGGACCAGCCCTACAAGGACGAAGAACTGACCCCCGTCGCGCTGCTGTCGATCACGCCGTCGGTGATCGTGGCCAACCCGTCGAACCCCGCCAAGGACCTGAAGGACTTCGTCGAACGCGCCAAGCAGGCCAAGACCGACCGTATCACGTTCTCGACCGCCGGCAACGGCAGCACGCCGCATTTCGTGGCCGAGATGGTCAAGGAAGCCACCGGCCTGCCGGTCGAGCCGATCGCCTACAAGAGCGGCTCGGAAGGCGTGACCGCGGTGATCGGCAAGCAGGTGGACGCCACCTCGGAAGCCAGCATCGTCACGCTGCCGCTGGTGCAGAGCGGCAAGCTCAAGGCCCTGGCCACCACCTGGGACAAGCGCATGGCGAGCGCGCCCGACATCCCCACCACCGCAGAGTTGGGTTTCCCCGCCATCCGCATCGGCCACTGGGCCGGCCTGTACGCGCCCGCCGGCACGCCCGCCGACGTGCTCGACAAGATGAACGCGGCCGTCGAGAAATCGCTGCAGACCAAGGAAGTGCAGGACGCGCTGCGCCAGAGCAGCATCGAGCCGGGCGGCGGTTCCCGCGCCAGCTTCGTCGAGTTCGCCAAGAGCGAGCGCGAGCGCCTGGGCCAGGTGGTCAAGAACGGCCACATGCAGACGCAATAACGCGTGTGACGCCAGCCGGGGACGGATCGTCCCCGGCTTTTTTTATCGCCTTCCCGATTGCGCTGTCCGCAAAAGTATGTTTGACTAGCAACCTATGGCCGCTTACCGCACCTCCCTCGCGATTGCCACCGGACGCTCCGCCGCTCCGGTTGCCGGCCTGCGCGCTCGTACCGCCTTCATCGCGCTATCGCTATACCTACCGATCGGTTGCCGGGCCTAGTGTCCCCGTGGTAGCTCGGCAGCCACGCTTGCCACACGCGAATTCCCTTTTTCAAAACTGAATCTTGCGCCGCGCGAATGCGGCCAACCCTGGCATCAGGCCGCCATCCGGCCGCATGCCGGCCGAGGAAACCGATCCCGGGATTCACAAGAAACCGATCGAGGTGTAGTGATGATGCTTGCCAACCCCGCCGCCAAATACGTCCCCTTCACGCCGTTCGCTCGCGACTTTTCCGAGCGCACCTGGCCCAGCCGCCGCATCACGCAGCCGCCGATCTGGATGAGCACCGACCTGCGCGACGGCAACCAGGCCCTGATCGAGCCGATGAGCGTCGAGCGCAAGCTCCGCTTCTTCGAGCAACTGGTCAAGATCGGCTTCAAGGAAATCGAAGTGGGTTTCCCGTCGGCCTCGCAGACCGACTTCGATTTCGTGCGCAAACTCATCGACGAAAAGCGCATCCCCGACGACGTCACCATCATCGTGCTGACGCAGTCGCGTGAGGACCTGATCAGCCGCACGGTGGAATCGGCCGCCGGCGCCAAGCAGGCCATCGTCCACCTGTACAACGCCTGCGCCCCGGCGTTCCGCAAGGTCGTGTTCAACATGACCAAGGACGAGATCAAGAACATCGCCACGACCGGCACGCGCCTGGTCAAGCAGTACATGGCCAAGCACCCGGAAACCAAGTGGCGCTACCAGTACTCGCCCGAAGTCTTCAGCACGACCGAACCCGAATTCGCGCTGGAAGTCTCGAACGCCGTGGCCGACGTATGGGAGCCCACGCCGGACTGCAAGATGGTGCTGAACCTGCCCGCCACCATCGAAGCCACCACGCCGAACATGTACGCAGACCAGATCGAGTGGATGCACAAGAACCTGGCGCGCCGCGACAGCATCGTGCTGAGCGTGCATCCGCACAATGACCGCGGCACCGCCGTGGCCGCCGCCGAATTCGCCGTGATGGCAGGCGCCGACCGCATCGAAGGCTGCCTGTTCGGCAGCGGCGAGCGCACCGGCAACGTCGACCTGGTCACGCTGGCCCTGAACCTCTACACCCAGGGCGTGCACCCGGGCCTGGACTTCTCGGACATCGACGAAGTGCGCCGCTGCGCCGAGTACTGCAACCAGTTGCCCGTGCACCCGCGCCACCCGTATGCCGGCGACCTGGTCTTCACGGCCTTCTCCGGTTCGCACCAGGACGCCATCAAGAAGGGCTTCGCGCAGCAACAGCCCGACGCCGTGTGGGAAGTGCCGTACCTGCCGATCGACCCGGCCGACCTCGGCCGCAGCTACGACGCCGTGATCCGCGTCAACAGCCAGTCGGGCAAGGGCGGCGTGTCCTACCTGCTCGAACAGGAACACGGCCTGGTGTTGCCGCGCCGCCTGCAGATCGAATTCAGCCGCGCCATCCAGCGCGTCACCGACGAAACCGGCCGCGAAGTCACCGCCGACGACGTGCACACCATCTTCAACCGCGAGTACCTGGAGCAGAAGGCCCCGTGGAAACTGGTGCGTCACCGCATCGACGGCAATCCGGCCGCCGGCGAAGGCCAGCACTTCAGCATCGAGGCCGAGCTCGAGTACAACGGCGAACGCCGCATCGTGACGGGCAAGGGCGATGGCGCCATTTCGGCCTTCGTGGCCGCGCTGGACGTGCCCGTGCGCATCATGGACTACCACGAGCACGCCATCGGCACCGGCACCGACACCCGCGCCGCCTCCTACGTGGAACTGCGCGTGGGCGATTCGAGCACGGGCTTCGGCGTGGGCATCGACCGCGACATCGTGACGGCCTCGTTCCAGGCCGTGCTGAGCGCGGTGAACCGCCACATCAACGCCGGCGCCGTCACCACCGAACAGGAAGCCGCCGAGGCCGCGTGATCCGCCGCCAGGCCGCGGGCGTGGCGGTTACCGCCGCCGCGTCCCCCGCGCGCTTCTTACGGTGAAGCCGCGCCGCACAAACAAAGCCCGCCTTTATCCGGCGGGCTTTCTTCTTTTGCGCGACGCATTCGACCGCGCCACCACAGGCGCAGCGGGTCGGGTCAACCGCGCGGCCACATGTCGGAGGCGCCGATGTCGGGCTCGCGCGCGGCCAGCAGCCGCTCGTGGACCCAGGCGGCGATCGCCACGGTGCGGTGGTCGTCGTAGCGTTTGCCGATCAGTTGCAGGCCCACCGGCAGGCCCTGCGGGCCGGTGGCGAACGGCAGGTTCAGGCACGGCAGGCCGAACAGCGTCCAGGCGCGCGAGAACTGCGGATCGCCCGTGCCGAGGTCGGCGAACGGCGCCTCGCCGCTGGCCGCGGGCGCCAGCAGCACGTCGTACTTGTCGAACCAGCCGTCCACCCGCGCGCGCGATTCCGCGGCGCGCGCCAGATTCTTGATGTGCTCCTCGGCGGAGATCTGCGCGCCGGCCTCGAGAATCGCCTGGATCTTGGGGCTGAGCTGCGCGGCGTGTTCCAGCCGTTCGTAGGCCAGCGACTGTGAAGATTCGAACGCCATGATGTCCGCGTGCAGTTGCACCAGCATGCAATGCTCGGGCGGCAGCGGCACCTCTTCGACATGGGCGCCGGCGCGCGACAGCGTGGCGGCGGCCTGGGCGAAGGCTTCCTTGGTTTCCGACTGGGCGTGGCGCCATTGCAGGCTGCGGTACATGCCGATGCGCGGCTTAGCGTCGTAGCTCAGGTTCAGCAGGCGCGGATCGCGCATCAGGACCGAAGCGAACAGGGCCACATCCGGCACCGAGCGGGCAAAGCCGCCCACGGTGTCGAGCGATTCGGCCAGGCTCTTCACGCCGGCGCGAGGGATCGCGCCGAACGTGGGCTTGTAGCCGACGATGCCGCAATACGAAGCGGGGCGGATGATGGAACCCGCGGTCTGCGAGCCCAGCGCGAACGGCACCATGTCGTCGGCCACCGCCGCGGCCGAGCCGCTGGAGGAGCCGCCGGGCGTGTAGGCCTCGTTGCGCGGATTGCGTGTCGGGCCGGCCTGGTAGGTGGCGAATTCGGTGGTGACGGTCTTGCCGATCACGATGGCGCCGGCATGGCGGCACAGCGCCACGGCGGCCGCGTCCAGCCCGGGATGATGGCGCTCGTAGATGGGAGACCCGTAGCGGGTGGGCAAGTCGACGGTGTCGAACAGGTCCTTGACGCCGATCGGCAGGCCATGCAGCGGGCCGCGCAGGGGGCTGCGATCCAGGGCTTCCGCGTGATCCAGGGCAGCCTGCTTCTGCAGCGCCGTCCAGGCATGGATGGTGTTTTCGCGTTGCTCGATGCGCGCAAAGCAGGCTCGCACCAATTGCACCGCGGTCAATTCGCGCCGTTGCAGCTTGCGCGCCGCTTCAAGCGCGCCAAGTCTGTTTAAGGCAGTAGACATGATCCTTTCCTCTATCCCGGTGCCGCGCGATATGCGCGGTACTGACTTCCGCACCCGGTCCCCTTGACCCTGGGGTTTGTCCCGATACGGGACGCAGCATGATGCGCGCCCGTCATGACAAACCCAGCCATTGTGCGCGCCGCGTCAATTGGGAAAACCACTGAAAAAACCAGGTTTTCACAGGGATTTCGAGGCACGCCGCGCCTTGGCCTTATGTTGTTGCGTTGTTATCAGCATAGCGCAAACGGGTGCAACACAAAGGTCATATTTGTCTTGTAAGATGAAAACGTTTTCAGCAAACCGGCAGCAATGTAGCCATGGCGTCGCGCGCATCGCCCCGCTTTTCCATCATCGAAGTGGCCCGCAAGGCGGGGGTTTCCCCCGCCACGGTTTCGCGCGCGTTCAACCAGCCCGAAATCGTTCATCCGGATACGCTGGCGCACATCCGCGCCATCGCCAAGCGCGCGGGCTTCCGGCCCAATCGCGTCGGCCGCAGCCTGCGTTCGGGCAGCACCCGCACGATCGGATTGATTCTGCCGACGCTGTCCAATCCGGTATTCGCCGAGTGCTTCGAGGGCGCCGAACGGCGCGCCCGCGAGTCCGGCTACAGCGTGATGCTGACCGCCACCGGCTATGACCCGGCGGTGGAATCGGCCGCGGTCCAGGGCCTGATCGACCACCAGGTCGACGGCCTGATCCTGACGGTAGCCGACGCGGCCCGCAGCGCCACGCTGGACGACCTGGACAGCGCCGGCATGCCCTACGTGCTGGTCTACAACGAATCCACCGACCACCCCTATGCCTCGGTCGACAATCGCGCGGCCGCCATCGACATGGTGTCGCACCTGGCGGCGCTGGGACATCGCCGCATCGCCATCGTGACCGGCCCGCTGACGGCCTCCGATCGTGCCCGCCGCCGCCTGTCGGGCGCGCGCGCCTGCGCCAAGAAGCTGGGACTGGAACCGATCCAGCACATCGCCATGGGTTCGCACACCGGCAGCGATGCCGAGGCGCTCAAGTCCGCATTGCGCGGCAAGCAGGCGCCGACGGCGCTGTTCTGCTCCAACGACCTGCTGGCCACCGCGGTGATTGCCGATCTGGTGGCGTTGGGTCTGTCGGTTCCGTCCGATATTTCCGTCTGCGGCTTCGACGGCATGCGCTTCGGCGCCTTGCTGACGCCGCCGCTGACCACGGTGGCGCAACCCAGCGACGGCATCGGCCAGGCCGCCTGCTCCAACCTGCTGGCGCAGATCCACGGCCAGCCGCCCCAATCCAATCGCCTGCCGCACTGCATCGTGGTCGGCGGCACCGCGGCGCCAGTGCGCCGCTGAACTTCATCCACAAAAATAACGATCGAGACACGCGTCATGCTCATCGCACAGATTACCGACCTGCATATGCGCACACCGGGCGACAAGGCCTACGGCATCATCGACCCGGCCGCCTTCCTGGGCCCCGCTGTGCGCGCGCTCAACGCGCTGACGCCGCGGCCCGACTGCGTGCTGATCACGGGCGACCTGACGGACCTGGGCCGTCCGCATGAGTACCAGGCACTGCGCGAGCAGTTGCAGGCGCTTGAAATTCCTTATTTCCTGCTGCCCGGCAACCACGATGACCGCGCGCAATTGCGCGCCGCCTTCCCGGACCATGGCTATCTTCAAGCACAGGGGCCGTTCATCCAGTATGCCGTCGAAACCTATCCGCTGCGCCTGCTGGCGCTGGACACGGTGGTGCCGATGAAAAGCCACGGCGAGCTATGCGACGAACGCCTGGGCTGGCTGGCCGCACGGCTGGCCGAACAACCCGACCGGCCGACGCTGGTGCTGATGCATCACCCGCCATTCCAGACCGGCATCGAGCACATGGACGACATCGGCCTGCTGGCCGGCGGGCCGGCGCTCGAACGCATCGTGGCGCGCTATCCGCGCGTCGAGCGCGTGCTGTGCGGCCACCTGCACCGCACCATCTTCCGCCGCTTCGGCGGCACCATTGCCTCGACCTGTCCGGGCACCGCGCACCAGTTGGCGCTGGAGCTGGGACCCCGACCGACGCTGCAATACATCATGGAGCCGCCGGGCTACCAGTTGCACTGGTGGCACGATGGCGCGCTGGTCACCCACCACGCCGTGATTGGGGAATACCCCGGGCCCTATCCCTTCGCCTGAGCCCCCGATCTCGATTACAAACACTATGCCCTGCCATATCTCCGTCATGTTTGCGCTGCACAATGAAAAGGTTTTCATCGCACGCGCCGCAGACGGATCAGAAAACTAGATCCAAGAGACAGCATGTCATCCATCGTTCTGGATAACCTCACCAAGCAATACGGCGGCGCGGCCGCGATCCACGGCGTCAGCTTCACCGTGCCGGCCGGCAGCTTCACCGTGCTGCTGGGCCCGTCGGGCTGCGGCAAGTCGACCACCCTGCGCATGATCGCCGGGCTCGACACGCCCACGTCCGGCACCATCCGTATCGGCGACCGCGACGTCACCCACTTGCCGCCCGCCAAGCGCCGCATTTCCATGGTGTTCCAGTCGTACGCGCTGTTTCCGCACCTGTCGGTGCGCGAGAACATCCTGTTCGGCCTGAAGGTGCGCAAGGAGCCGGCGCGCGACTACGACCGCCGCCTGCAGCGTGTGGCTTCGCTGCTGGGCCTGGGCCATCTGCTGGACCGCAAACCGTCGCAACTGTCGGGCGGCCAGCAGCAGCGTGTGGCGCTGGGACGCGCGGTGATTTCCGAAGCGCCGGTGTGCCTGATGGACGAGCCGCTGTCCAACCTGGACGCGCAGCTTCGCCACGAGATGCGGCGCGAGATCCGCGCCTTGCAGCAGGACCTGGGCATCACCATGGTGTACGTCACGCACGACCAGACCGAGGCCATGAGCATGGCCGACCAGGTGGTGCTGCTGCGCGGCGGCCAGATCGAACAGCACGACACGCCGGACGGCCTGTATGCCCGTCCGGCCAGCGAATTCGCGGCGCGCTTCATCGGCACGCCGCCCATGAACCTGATCAACCTGATGCCGCTCCAGGGCGCCACCGTGATCGCCGGCACCCAAGGTCCGGCCATCGCCGGCGCGCCGGAAGGCGCCGCCAAGCTGGGCGTGCGGCCCGAGCACATCCGCATCGACAACGAAGGCATCGCCGCCACCGTGGAAAGCGTGGAGTACTTCGGCGCCGATTCCATCGTGGTCTGCCGCATCGGCGACAGCGGCGGCGTGGCGGTGCGCGTGGGTGGGCACCTGCGAGCCCGCGCCGGCGAGGCGCTGCGCCTGTCGTGGCCGGCCGAACAACAGCATTTCTTTGCCGCCGACTCGGCGGTCATCGACACCGTCGGGCGCTGAAGACGCCCAATCCACAGGAAAGGAAACGCAATCATGCGACGCATCGTACTCAAGACCCTGGCCGCCAGCCTTGCCGCCGCCTGCCTGTCGCTGCCCGCGCAGGCGCAGCAAAAGCCCGTCGAAGTGGAGTTCTATTACCCGGTCGCCGTGGGCGGCCCGATCACCAAGATCGTCGATGACATGGTGACGGACTTCGAGAAGGAAAACCCCGGCATCAAGATCAAGCCGATCTACGCCGGCTCGTACCAGGACTCGATCGCCAAGGCGCTGACCGCCCTGAAGGGCGGCACGCCGCCGCAACTGGCCGTGCTGCTGTCGACCGACATGTTCACGCTGATCGACGAAGACGCCATCGTGCCGATCGACGGCCTGGCCAAGAGCGACGCCGACAAGAAATGGCTGGGCGGCTTCTACGACGCCTTCATGCAGAACAGCCGCACCGGCGGCCACACCTGGGGCGTGCCGTTCCAGCGCTCGACCATCGTGATGTACTACAACAAGGATCTGTTCAAGGCCGCCGGCCTGGATCCCGAGCGCGCGCCCGCCACCTGGGCCGAGCTGGTCGAATACGGCAAGAAGCTGACCAAGCAGGACGCCAGCGGCAACACCACCCAGTGGGGCATCGAGATCCCGTCGGGCGGCGCCTTCGCCTACTGGCTGTTCCAGGCCCTGACCACGCCCAACGGCGCGATCCTGATGAACGAGGCCGGCAACGAGGTCTACCTGGACAAGCCCGCCGTGGTCGAGGCCGCGCAGTTCTGGCGCGACCTGTCGGCCAAGCACAAGGTCATGCCCACCGGCACGATCGACTGGGGCACCACGCCCAAGGACTTCCTGGAAAAGAAGGCCGCCATCATCTGGACCACCACCGGCAACCTGACCAACATCCGCAAGAACGCCGACTTCCCGTTCGGCGTGGCGATGATGCCGCAGCAAAAGCGCGGCGGCAGCCCGACCGGCGGCGGCAACTTCTACATCTTCAAGAGCGGCACGCCTGAACAACAGCAGGCCGCGCTCAAGTTCGCGCAGTGGGCCACCACGCCCGAGCGCGCCGCCGACTGGAGCATCGCCACCGGCTACGTGGCCGTGACGCCGGCCGCCTGGCAGACCGAGAAGATGAAGAAGTACGCGCAGGAAGTGCCGGCCGCCGCCGTGGCGCGCGACCAGTTGCAGGTGAGCGTGGCCGAATTCTCGACCCACGAGAACCAGCGCGTCACCAAGACCCTGAACGACGCCCTGCAGGCGGCGCTGACGGGGTCGAAGACGCCGCAGCAGGCGCTGACCGACGCCCAGCGCGAAGCCGACCGCATACTGCGTTCCTACAAGTAAATCCGCAAGCACGATGAGCCGCTCCTTGAATGCGCTTTATGGCTGGCTGCTGTTGCTGCCAGCCATCGTGCTGCTCGCCGCGTTCACGCATTACCCGGCGCTGGCGACGCTCTGGCACAGTTTCTATTCCACCCCCAAGGGCGCGCGCCCGGCCCGCTTCGTCGGGCTGGACAACTACGCCGTCATGCGCGACGACCCGGTGTTCTGGCAATCGCTCTGGAACAACCTGTGGTTCGCCCTGGGCACCATCCCGACCTCGATCGGCATCGCGCTGGTCATGGCGCTGTGGGTCAACCGCAACCTGCGCGGGCGCGGTTTCCTGCGCATGGCGTACTTCACGCCGACGGTGCTGCCTATGGTGGCGGTGGCCAATATCTGGCTGTTCTTCTACACCCCGCAGTACGGCCTGATCGCGCAGGTGATGCAATTGTTCGGCTCGCCCGGTCCCAACTGGCTCGGCAACCGCGAAACCGCGCTGCCGGCGCTGATGCTGGTGACGGTGTGGAAGGAATCCGGCTTCTTCATGATCTTCTACCTGGCCGCGTTGCAGACGGTGTCGCCGTCGCTGCGCGAGGCGGCGATGCTGGAAGGGGCCTCGCGCTGGCAGTACTTCCGGCGCGTGCTGTGGCCGCTGTTGATGCCGACCACGCTGTTCGTGCTGATCAATGCGTTGATCAACGCCTTCCGGCTGGTGGACCACGTGGTGGTCATGACCCGCGGCGGGCCCGACAACGCCAGCACGCTGCTGCTGTACTACATCTACCAGGTCGGCTTCAGCTTCTGGGACACCGCCTACGCCGCGACGCTGACCGTCGTGCTGCTGGTGGTGCTGGCGCTGACGGCGCTGGTCAAGTTCCGCTGGCTGGACCGCAGGACGCACTACCAATGAAAGACAAGCTCGATACCCTGGGCGCGTGGGCGCTTGGCCTGTTGTGGATCCTGCCGCTGGCGTACGCCGTGTGGGCCGCGTTCCACCCGCCGGCCTACGCCACCCGCTTCGACCTGTTCGCGCCCCTCACGCTCGACAACTTCGCGCGGGCCTGGCAGGCCGCGCCGTTCCCGCGCTACTTCGCCAACACGTTTTTGCTGGTGACGATGGTGCTGGCGGCGCAACTGGTGCTGTCGACCCTGGCCGGCTACGCCTTCGCGCGCTTCGAGTTCCGCGGGCGCGACTTCGTCTTCATGCTGGTGCTGCTGCAACTGATGATCATGCCGGACGTGCTGCTGGTGGAGAACTACCGCTCCATGAGCCAGCTCGGCATCCGCGACACGGTGTTCGCCATCGGCCTGCCGTACTTCGCCTCGGCCTTCGGCATCTTCCTGCTGCGCCAGACCTTCAAGACGGTGCCGCGCGAGCTGGAGGAGGCCGCGCGCATGGAGGGCGCCAACGCGCTGCAGGTGCTGTGGAAGGTGTACGTGCCGCTGGCCAAGCCGATCTACGTGGCCTACGGGCTGGTGTCGGTCAGCCACCACTGGAACAACTTCCTGTGGCCGCTGATCATCACCAACTCGGTGGAATCGCGGCCGCTGACGGTGGGCCTGCAGGTGTTCTCGTCGACCGACCAGGGCATCGACTGGTCGGTGATCACCGCCGCCACGCTGATGTCGGCGGCGCCGCTGCTGATCGCCTTCCTGCTGTTCCAGCGCCAGTTCGTGCAGTCGTTCATGCGCGCCGGTATCCGCTGATCCGCCCCGGACAACGAAAAGACCCCGCGTCATGCGGGGTCTTTTCGTTGGCGCGGCCAGGCGGTCAGTAACCGACCGTCAGGCCGGGCAGGTCCACCGTGATGCGCGGGCGTTCCAGCGCCAGCGCCAGGTGCTCGGCGAACTCGCGGGCTTCCTTGGCGTCGGTGGACAGGATGTCGTAGCCGAGCGCGTCGGCCACGCCCAGCACCTTGTCCAGCAGCAGCACCTTGCCGCTGGGGCGCAGGGGTTCACAGCCCAGGGTTTCCCAGGCGCCGTCGAACCAGTCGCGGGCGTCGTTCTGGCGCTGCGGGCTGGGTTCGACGTTGGCCGAGAGGTCCAGCGAGCGCCGGGTGTCGAAAACGATGGTGATGTCGCTGCGCATGGCGGGGATTCCTTGAAATGGCGTCAGCCGCAAAGGGTAGGCAAAAAACGCCGGGCAGATTGTCCGTCCGGCGACATTGCCTACCAGCCGCGGGAGACTTCCCAGGTGACCTCGGCGCCGGCGGCCTGCGACTGGCGCATCATGTCCAGCAGCGGGAAGGCGCGCTCCTTCAGGCCGACCGCGCGCGCCATGGGCGCCACCGCCGGCTTGTCCTCGTCTTCCTCGTCCTCGGCGGGATTGCCCTGGGATTCCTCAATGGCCCGTTCGATACCCTGGATGGCCGGACCGAGCTGGTCGGCGGTGAACACGCCGCGCTCGGGGATCTTGTCGCCAAAGGACTTGCCCGCGGCTTGCAGCAGGACGCCGGCGTGGTCGGTGAGCATCAGGACTTCGGCCACGACCTTGGAGTGAAACGTAATCAGCATATTCCGGTCTCCTACGGATTGAATACCCTCAATACACTACCGCAACACCCTGGGGATGCCAACTGGCGCCCCCGGGCGAGGGTCGGCGGGCGGCCCGGCCGACGGCGCCCCCGCGCGGTAACGGCCGCCAAATCAAGCTATGATTCAGGAGATTCCCGTGACGGCAGGATCCGCGGCGGCCGAGAATCCGGCGCCTCGCGCGGTCATGCCCCCGAGGCCCGCCAGCCGGCCGACCCCGCCCCCTGGCGCCGCGCGCGAGCCCACGGCCCGCCGCCCTCGTCACCCACCTAGAACTTCTCCAGACGCCCATGCTCCCCGAGCAACAAAAACAGCTTATCTCCCTGATCCAGGCCGCCGTCGCGCAGAGCCTGCCCGATGCCCAGGCCGATGCGGCCCGAGCCAACGTGCTGCTGGAGCGCCCCAAGGTCGCCGCCCACGGCGACGTCGCCACCAACGTGGCCATGCAGTTGGCCAAGCCGGCCAAGCGCAATCCGCGTGAACTGGCCCAGGCCATCGTCGAGGCCCTGCTGGCCCTGCCGGGCGCCCGCGACCTGGTCGAAAGCGCGGAAATCGCCGGTCCCGGCTTCATCAACCTGCGCGTCACCGCCGCCGCCCGCCAGGCCGTCATCACGGCCGTGGCCGAACAGGGCGAGGCCTTCGGCCGCGCCGCCCGCAGCGGCGAGAAGATCCTGGTGGAATTCGTGTCCGCCAACCCCACCGGCCCGCTGCACGTCGGCCACGCCCGCCAGGCCGCCCTGGGCGATGCCCTGTGCCGCCTGTACGACGCCATCGGCTGGGATGTGACCCGCGAGTTCTATTACAACGACGCCGGCAACCAGATCGAGAACCTGGCCATCAGCGTGCAGGCGCGCGCCCGCGGCCTGACGACCGACTCGCCCGAGTGGCCCGCCGACGGCTACAAGGGCGACTACATTCTGGACATCGCCCGCGACTTCCAGGCCGGCAAGACCATCCAGGCCTCGGACGGCGAGCCCGTCACCGCCACCGGCAACATCGACAGCCTGGAAGACATCCGCGCCTTCGCCGTGGCCTACCTGCGCCGCGAGCAGGACCTGGACCTGCAGGCGTTCGGGCTGAAGTTCGACAACTATTACCTGGAAAGCTCGCTGTACACCTCGGGCCGGGTCGAGGCCACCGTCAAGGCGCTGATCGCCGGCGGCCATACCTATGAAGAAGGCGGCGCGCTGTGGCTGCGCACCACCGAACTGGGCACGGGCGACGACAAAGACCGCGTCATGCGCAAGAGCGAGGGCGGCTACACCTATTTCGTGCCGGACGTGGCCTACCACAAGGCCAAGTGGGAACGCGGTTTCCACCGCGCCGTGAACATCCAGGGCAGCGACCACCACGGCACCGTGGCGCGCGTGCGCGCCGGCCTGCAGGCGCTGGAAGAGGGGATTCCCAAGGACTACCCGTCGTACGTGCTGCACAAGATGGTCAAGGTGATGCGCGGCGGCCAGGAGGTCAAGATCTCCAAGCGCGCCGGCAGCTACGTCACCATGCGCGACCTGATCGACTGGGTCGGCCGCGACGCCGTGCGCTACTTCCTGATCCAGCGCCGCGCCGACACCGAATTCGTGTTCGACGTCGACCTGGCCCTGTCCAAGAGCGACGAGAACCCGGTCTACTACATCCAGTACGCCCATGCGCGCATCTGCTCGGTGATCAACAACGCCGGCATGCCGCCGGCGGACGTGGCCGCGGCCGATGCGTCCCTGCTGACCGCCCCCAGCGAATTCGCGCTGATGCAACGCCTGGCCGAGTTCCCCCACGTGGTGGCGCTGGCCGCGCAGGAACTGGCCCCGCACCACATCGCCTTCTGGCTGCGCGACTGCGCCGCGGACTTCCACGGCTGGTACAACGCCGAGCGCGTGCTGGTCGACGACACCGCGCTCAAGCTGGCGCGCCTGCGCCTGGCCGCGACCACGCGCCAGGTGCTGGCCAACGGCCTGGCGCTGTTGGGCGTGTCCGCCCCCGAGCGGATGTAACATCGGTACATGGCCACCAAGCGCAAACCCACCCGCCGGTCCGGCGAAAGCGGCAGCACCCTGTACGGGGCGCTGGCCGGATTGCTCCTCGGCTTGATCGTCGCCGCCGTCGTGGCGTTCTACGTCACCAAGGCGCCCGTGCCCTTTGTCGATCGCGCCACCCGCCAGGGCGACGCCGGCAAGCTGCCCGATCCGCGCCAGGCGCCGGATCCCAACGCCGGCCTGTACGGCCGCGACGGCGCGGCGGGTTCCCCGCCCACCGGCCCGACCGCCACGGCGCCCGCGCCGCTGCCGGGCGCGGGCGGCACCGCGCCGGCGGGCAAGTCGGACGACCTGGGCGCGCTGATCGCCACCCTGCCGACCTCCAACAACACGCCCGCTGCCGCCCCCGCGCCGGCCGCCAGCGCCCCGCCCACGCCCATCGCCAAGGTGGCGCCGACCCCGGCGCCCGCGGCCAAGGCGCCGGTCGCCAGCGCCGCCCCGACCGCGTCGGCCAATGGCTCGTACTACCTGCAGGCCGGCGCCTTCCGCGGCCAGGACGACGCCGAATCGCTCAAGGCCCGCATCATCCTGCTGGGCCTGCCGGTGGCGGTGCAGAAGGCCGAGGTCAACGGCAAGCCGATCAACCGCGTGCGCGTCGGTCCGTTCGCCCGCCTGGACGACATGAACCGCGCTCGTGGCCGCCTCGGCGAAAACAAGATCGAAACGGCGGTGGTGCGCCAGTAACACGGCGCCCGCATCATGGTTTTTGATTGAACTAATCCGGGCCTGGCCCTGTCTGTAACCTCTTTGTTCAGGAACCTCACCCCATCATGCTGTCCCCCAAGCTCATCCGCATCCTGGCAGCCGCCGCGCTGACCGCCACCGCGTTCTTCAGCCCGGTCAGCCACGCCCAGGGCACCCAGGCCTATGTGCCGATCAATCCGCCGCTGCCGTCGGATACCCCGGGCAAGATCGAGGTCCTGGAATTCTTCGCCTACACCTGCCCGCACTGCGCCGCCATGGAACCCATGGTCGAGGACTGGGCCAAGACCAAGCCCGACGACGTCGTGCTCAAGCAGGTGCCGATCGCCTTCAACGCCGGCATGAAGCCGCTGCAACAGCTCTACTACACCCTGGTGGCCCTGGATCGCCCGGACCTGCACGCCAAGGTCTTCACCGCCATCCACGGCGAGCACAAGCGCCTGATCGACAAGAAGGCCATGGGCGAGTGGGCCGCCGCGCAGGGCGTGGACCGCGCCAAGTTCGACTCGGTGTTCGATTCGTTCAGCGTGCAGACCCAGGTCCAGCGCGCCAACCAGTTGGCCGAAGCCTATCGCATCGAAGGCACGCCGTCGTTCGCCGTCGGCGGCAAGTTCATGACCTCGCCGGTCATGGCGGGCAACAGCTACGAAGGCGCCCTGCAGGAAGTGAACAAGCTGATCCCGATGGCCCGCGGCAAGTGACCCGCGCCTGAATCGCGTTCATGACGACGCCCCGCGCCGACCGGCCGGGGCGTTTTTCATGGGGTCATCCCCAAGGCGCGCGGACGCGGCAAAGCGCCCGCCGCGATATACACTTCCTCCCATAATTATTCGCCGCCACGCGCGGCCTACAAGGGGTGGAAGATGAGACAGCAATTCCTGCGCCGCGCGGCGCTGGGCGTGAGCCTGGCGCTGGCCGGCCTTTCAGCGCAAGCCAATGACGCCGACGGCGTGAAGATCGGCGTCCTGACCGACATGGCCGGCGTCACCGCCGATGCCACCGGGCGCGGCTCAGTCGAGGCCGCGCGCCTGGCGATCGAGGAACTGGGCGGCAGCGTGCTCGGCAAGCCCGTGGCGCTAGTATCGGGCGACCACCAGCACCGGCCCGACATCGGCAGCGGCATGGTGCGCAAGTGGTACGACACCGACGGTGTCGACGTGGTGGTGGACGTGCCCAATTCCTCGGTGGCGCTGGCGGTGCAGGGCATCGCGCGCGAAAAGAAGAAGCTGGTGCTGTTCTCCAGCCCCGGCACCACCGCGCTGACGCAGGCGCAATGCTCGCCCTATGGCGTGCAATGGACCTACACCACCTACGCGCTGTCGCGCGGCACCGCCACCGCCGTGGTCAAGGAAGGCAACAAGCGCTGGTTCATCCTGGCGTCCGATTACGCCTTCGGCAAGCAGCTGGCCGCCGACACCGAGACCGTGGTCAAGGCCAACGGCGGCGAAGTGGTGGGCACGGTGTTCCACCCGCTCAACGCCTCGGACTTCGCCTCGTTCCTGCTGCAGGCGCAGGCCTCCAAGGCGCAGATCATCGCCGTCGCCAACGCTGGCGGCGACACCATCTCGGCGATCAAGCAGGCGGCCGAATTCGGCATCGCCAGCGGCGGCCAGAAGCTGGCGGCAATGCTGTTGCTGCTGACCGACGTGCACAGCCTGGGATTGCAGGCCGCGCAGCACACCTACCTGACGGTGCCGTCCTATTGGGACATGAACGACGGCACCCGCGCCTTCAGCAAGAAGTTCGAAGCCCGCCTGGGCCGCCCGCCCACCTTCCTGCAGGCCGGCGTGTACAGCTCGCTGCGCCACTACCTGCGCGCGGTGCAGGCGGCCGGCACCACCGATTCGGACGCGGTGATGGCGAAGATGAAGTCGATGCCGATCGACGACCCGTTCAGCCTGAACGCGCACATTCGCGAAGACGGCCTGGTGGTGCGCGACATGATGCTGGCGCAGGTGAAATCGCCCGACCAGTCCAAGGCGCCCTGGGACTACTACAACATCGTGCGCACCATTCCCGGCGACTCGCTCGCCTGGCCCCTGTCGGAAAGCCAATGTCCGCTGGTCAAGAAGTAGGCCCCCTGGCGCTGGCCGATTTCGGCAGCTTCTACGCGGGCGGGCGGCAGGCGCATATCAGCGGCCGCCCGGTGCGCGAGATCGCCTTCACCAAGACCGCCTCGCTGACGTACGACCCCAACGGGCTGTACCACGTCGAACAGGCGTACGTGCAGTACTTCATCCCGGCCGAACGCCGCCATCCGCTGCCGCTGGTGCTGCTGCACGGCGGCGGCATGACCGGCGCGATGTGGGAACAGACGCCGGACGGCCGGCATGGCTGGCTGCAGCATTTCCTGCGGCAGGGCCACGCGGTCTACGTGGTCGACAACGTCGAGCGCGGCCGCGCCGGCTGGACGCCGTTCGAGGAGGTCTGGCCGGATGCGCCCATCGTGCGCAACGCCGAGGAAAGCTGGTCGCTGTTCCGCTTGGGCCGCGCCGAGGACTACGCGCAGCGCCGCGCCTTCGACGGCCAGCGCTTTCCGCTGGCGGCCTTCGACGATTTCATCCGCCACGCCGTGCCGCGCTGGCTGGGCAACAACGATGCGGCGCTGGCGGGCTTGTGCGCCGCGCTGGAACGCATCGGCCCGTGCCTGGTGCTGGCGCACAGCCATGGCGGCGAAGTGGCCTACCGCGCGCTGCAGGCGCGGCCGGCGCTGGTGCGCGGCGTCATCGGCATCGAACCGTCGGGGTTCTCGCAGGAGGTGGACCCGGCCGCGGTGGCGGGCAAGCCGTTCCTGTTCGTCTATGGCGACTATCTCGACGCCACGCCGCTATGGGCCAGGCTGGATGCGGCCGGGCAGGCCTACGCCGACCAGTTGGCGGCGCAGGGCGGCCGCGTCACCGGCTGGCGCCTGGCCGACATGGGCATCCGCGGCAATTCGCACATGCCGATGATGGACGACAACAGCGACGACATCGCCGCGCGCATCGGCGCGTGGATCCGCGCCAACGCCTGAAACGTCAGCCCTTGACCGCCGCGGCCTTTTCCAGCGCCTGGGTCAGGTCGGCGATGATGTCCTGCGGCGACTCCAGGCCGATGTGCAGGCGCACCAGCGCGTTGTCGCCCTCGCCCCAATAGCGATGGTGCGACAGGTCCTTGGGCGACACCAGTTGCACCAGGCTTTCGTAGCCGCCCCACGAGAAACCGATGCCGAACAGTTCCAGTTCGTCCACGAACACCCGCGCGGCCGCCGGCGACAAGCGCAGCTCGACCGACAGCATGCCGTTCGAACCGGTGCAGTCGCGCTGCCACAGCGCGTGGCCCGGGTCCTGCGGCCAGGCCGGATGGAACAGGCGCACGGTCTCGGGGCGCTGCTTGAAGAATTCGCAGACCTCCAGCGCGTGGCGCGCGTGCTGCGCCATGCGGATCGGCATGGTGCGCACGCCGCGCAGCGCCAGCCAGGCGTCGTCGGCGCTGATGGAATAACCCATCGCGTACTGGGTGCGATTCAGCTTCTTGGCAATCGCCTCGTCATTGGTGACGACCGCGCCCAGCATCAGGTCGGAATGGCCGCCCACGTACTTGGTGCCGGCGATGACCGACACCTGCGCGCCCAGCGTCAGCGGCCGGTAGATGTAGCCCGAGCCCCAGGTGTTGTCGGTGGCCAGCACCAGGCCGTGGCGCTGCGCAATGGCCGCCATGGCGCCCATGTCGAGCATCTCGAACAGCAGCGAGCCGGGCGATTCCACGTACAGCAGCCTGGTGTTGGGCTGCACCAGCGCGTCCAGGTCTTCGCCGGAGGCGAAGTAGGTGACGGCGATGTTCATGCGCTTGAGCACGGCATCGTCCAGCTCGCGCATCGGGCCGTAGACGCAATCGGAGATCAGCGCGTGGTCGCCGGCCGAGCACAGCGCCAGCATCACCATCGTCATGGCCGACAGGCCCGACGGCGCCAGGTAGGCGTGCGTGCCGCCTTCGAGCTGCGCGAAAACCTGCTCCAGCGCCGCGTGCGTGTCCATGCCCATGCGGCCATAGGTGGTGGCGCGGCCGCCGGCGGCCTTGCTGCGCTGGGCCTTTTCCAGGGCCGCCAGGTTCTCGAAGCGCACCGTGCTGGCCCGCATCGGCGGCAGCGGCACCGGGGCCGTGCCCGTCTCGGGGTTGAACGGGGCGGTGCCCGCGTGCTGCAGAACCGTATCGATGTGTTTGGTAGCCATCTTCAAGAGGGAATGCTTGCGTATTGGGAGAACCCGAACCGTAGCAGGAACGCGCGCGGCTGTCGCGCCCCCGGTCCGGTGTCAGTCGATCCAGCGCACCGCCGCGTCCAGGTCGGCGCGGCTGGTGCGATAGCTGTTGGCCGGATGCGCGGTATCGGCATAGCCGAACGAAATAGCGCAGACCACGCGCCGCTCGGGGCCGATGCCGAGCTGTTCGCGCAGCACCTCGGGATACATCGCCAGCGAGGCCTGGGCCACCGTGGCCACGCCGTTGGCCTGCGCCGCCAGCAGGAAATTGGCGACATAGCCGCCGCAGTCGATGGCGCCGTATTCGCCCAGCGCCTCGTCGGTGGTGATGATGGCCACGTGCGGCGCGTCGAACAACTGAAAGTTGCGCAGTTCCTGCCGGCGGTAGGCCTCGCGGTCGCCGCGCGCCACGCCCACGGCCCCATACAACTGGAAGCCCGACTCGCGGCGCCGCGCCAGGTAGTCGCCCCGGTACTCGCGCGGAAACGGGAAGTCGGGCGTGAAGCCCGCTTGCCCGGCGCGTTCCACAAGCGCCCGGCTCAGGCGCCGCGCGCCGTCGCCCGAGGCCACCGTCACCTGCCACGGCTGGCAGTTGCACCAGGACGCGGTGCGCTGCGCCAGCGTCAGGATGCGCTCGATGGTGGCGCGCGGCACCGGCTCGGGCAGGAAGGCGCGGCAACTGTGGCGCGCGCGCAGCCAGTCTTCGAGCGCGGCGTCGGGGCGCGCGGCGGCGGATTCGGGTACGGCGGACATGGTGTCTCCTTGGTTTCCTCGTATGATGGCCACTTGATTGCCGGCGCGCAAGGCGCCGCCCGACCCTGGCGAGACCCCATGCTGCCCTTCGATTCCCTGATCGCGTTCTTCGGCATTGCCGTATTGCTGGCCCTCACGCCCGGGCCCGACAACCTGTTCGTGCTGATGCAATCGGCCATCTGGGGCCGCAAGGCCGGGCTGTTCGTGGTGCTGGGGCTGTGCACCGGGTTGCTGGGCCACACCGCCGCCGTGGCGCTGGGGCTGGCCGCCGTGTTCGCGGCTTCCCCTGTGGCCTTCACGGCGCTGAAACTGGCGGGCGCGGCATATCTGGCCTACCTGGCGTGGCAGATCCTGCGGGCGCCGGTGCATGCCGAGGACGGCCAGCGGCCCGAGCCGATGAAGACCTCCGCGCTGTACCGGCGCGGCATCGTCATGAACCTGACCAATCCGAAGGTGCTGCTTTTCTTCTTCGCCTTCCTGCCGCAGTTCACCTCGCCCAAACTGGGTTCGGTGGGCTGGCAGACGGTGCAACTGGGCGCGGTGTTCATGCTGGCCACGCTGCTGGTGTTCGGCGCCATCGCCTTCTTCTCGGGCGCGTTCGGCGAACTGCTGCAGCGCTCGGTCACGGCCAAGCGCTGGCTCAATCGCGTCGCGGCGCTGGTGTTCGTGGGGCTGGCCGTGCGGCTGGCGACGGCCACGCGCTGAGGCCGCCGGCCGGCGCGAGCCTGGCAAGGGCCGCCCCGGCGCAGCCACGCGCGCCGGATCGCGCCCGAGGGACGCCGCCGCGCAACGTGGCTGGGAACGGCGTCAGGCCGCCTTGAAGCGCACGATGCCGTCCGCGCCTGTGCTGCGCGTCAGCTTGCCTTCGAAGTACAGCGCATGCAGGTGCGCCAGCGCCTCGCCCATGGCGAAGGTCAACTGGTGCAGGTCGAGCTTGCGCTTGAACAGCACCGGCACGATGTCGGAGGTCGATTGCGGTCCGGCGGTACAGGCCTCCAATACTTCGGCCAGACGGTCGCGGTGATGCTCGTGCTGCTGCGCGATGCGCTCGTGCAGGCCCTTGAAAGGCCGGCCATGCGACGGCAGCACCAGCGTGTTGCGCGGCACGTCGGCGTAGCCGTCGAGCGAGCGCAGGTACAGCGGCAGCGGGTTGGCGTCGGGCTCGTAGTCGAACACACTGACATTGGTGGAGATGCGCGGCAGCACCATGTCGCCGGAGATCAGCACGCCCAGGTCGGGCGAATGCAGCGAGGCGTGCTCGGGCGCGTGGCCGTAGCCGACGATGACGCGCCAGTCGTGCGCGCCGATGCGCACCGCGTCGCCATGCATGATGCGGGTGTAGCGCGACGGCACGGCCGGCACCAGGTTGGGAAAGTAGTTGGCGCGCTGGCGGATCTGCTCCTGCGCGTCCGGATCGGTCAGGCCGTGGCGGGCGAAGTGGTCGACGGCCGACTGGCCGCCGGGACCGGCGCCGGCGTCATTGCGGCGCGACGACCACAGCGACGCGACCATGAAGTCGGTCATGGTCATCCACAGCCGCGCGTCCCAGCGTTCACAGAGCCAGTAGGCCAGGCCGATGTGGTCCGGGTGCATGTGGGTGACGATGACGCGCAGCACCGGCAGGCCGTCCAGTTCGTTCTCGAACACCTGTTCCCACAGCGTCTTGACCTCGTCGCGCGAGATGCCGCAGTCGACGATGGTCCAGCCGTCGCGGCCGTCGATGCGATCGCGCAGCAGCCAGAGATTGATATGATCCAGCGCGAACGGCAGCGGCATGCGGATCCACTTGACGCCCTCGGCCACCTGGTGGGCGCGGCCGGCTTCGGGCTGGAAATCGGCCCAGGGATACTGCAGCTTCTGTTCGTTGGGGTTCATTGCCTCGCTCTCCACGCTTGACGATCGCGTCAAGTCATCATAATTTACGTTTACGTAAACTGCCACACGTCGCATGTCCCCGTCAACCTGGACCATCTCCGAGCTCGCCCGCGAGTTCGACGTCACGCCCCGCACGATCCGCTTCTATGAAGACCAGGGGATCGTCAGCCCGGCGCGCGAGGGCCGCAACCGCATCTTCGGGCCGCGCGATCGCACGCGCCTGAAGCTGGCCCTGCGCGGCAAGCGCCTGGGCCTGCAGTTGTCGGAGATCCTGACGCTGATCGACATGTACGACGGCCCTGGCGACACCGAGGTGCAGTTGCGCCAGTACCTGGCGGTGCTGGCCCAGCACCGCGCCACGCTGGAACAGCAGCGCCGCGACATCGAGGATACGCTGCAGGAAATCGCGGTGCAGGAACGCCAGTGCCGCGAGCTGCTGGCGCAGCAACGAGCCTGAAGCGCCTGACATGGCGATGCTGCAAACCTTCGCGCTGTTCGTCCTGACCGCGCTGGCCGAGATCATCGGCTGCTACCTGCCGTACCTGTGGTTGCGCCGCGGTCATTCCATCTGGCTGCTGGCGCCGGCCGCCGTCAGCCTGGCCCTGTTCGCCTGGCTGCTGACGCTGCACCCGACCGCGTCGGGGCGCGTGTATGCGGCCTATGGCGGGGTGTACATCGGCATGGCGCTGCTGTGGCTGTGGGCGGTCGATGGCGTGCGGCCCAGCGTCAGCGATTATGTCGGCGTGGGGCTGTGCCTGGCCGGCATGCTGGTGATCATGTTCGGGCCCAAGACGACCTGACCGATTGCCGCGAAGGCGCGTGGGCGCACGACGGGCCAGCGCGCGTTGGCGGTCCGACTCACGCGGCGCGACGCCGGCCCGCCTCTCCGAAAATGAAAAAGCGCGCTCCCCGTGGAGCGAGCTTTGCGTTGCCTGCGCGGCATCCCGGCCGGGATGCGCGGCGCCGGCGTCATTCCGCCTTGATGTTGCCTTCCTTGATGATGCGGGCGTTGTTGGCGAACTCGGCCTGCACCTGCTTGGCGAAGGCGTCGCCGGACGCGGTGCCCGGCTGCAGGTAGGACTTGGCCAGCAGGTCCTTGAACTCGGCGCTGGCCACGGCCTTGGCCAGCGCGGCCTGCAGCGGACCCGACACCGCCGGCGGCAGATTGGCCGGCGCGAAGATGCCGAAGTTCGAGTAGTACTGCGCCTGCGGCAGCTTCAGTTCGGCCATGGTGGGCACGTCGGGCCAGGCGGCCAGGCGCTCGGGCGCCATCACCGCCAGCGGTTTGAGCGCGCCGCTGGCCACGTGCGGCAGCACCACGTCGGTGTTGACCACCAGCAGCTCGACCACGCCGCCCAGGCCGTCGGTCAGCGCCTGGCTGTTGCCGCGGTAGGGCACGTGCAGCATCCTGGTGCCGGTCTGCGTGGTCAGCGCCGCCATGCCGATGTGGGCCACGGTGCCCTGGCCCGGCGTGCCGTAGCGCACGCCGTCCGGGTGCGACTTGGCGTAGTCGATCAGGCCGGCGAAGTCCTTCACCGGCAGGGCCTTGGTGGCGACGATGGCCACGGGCGCCACGGCCACGCTGGCCACCGGCGTCAGGTCCTTCATCGGGTCGTAGTTGGTCTTGGCCAGGTGCGGGAAGATGGTCAGCGGGCTGGTGGAAGCCAGCAGCAGGGTGGCGCCGTCCGACTGGGCGCGCGCCACGAAGTCGGTGCCGACCGAGGCGCCCGCGCCGGGCTTGTTTTCGACGATGACGGTGGCGTTGGCCTCCTTGCGCAGCACGTCGCCCAGGCGGCGCCCGATCGCGTCGGCGCTGCCGCCGGCGGTGTAGGGCACGACCAGGGTGATAGGCTTGGCGGGCCAGCCCTGCGCCAGCGCGGCGCCGCCCGTCATGATCGCCAGGGCCGCCCCCGCGGCCGTGAACAGCATCTTCTTTTTCATAGCTTCCTTGTGGTGTTGCGTAGCACTGCGTCAGGTAATGCTCGAATCAGCCAGCCAGGTAGCGCTGCGTCAGCCGCACCCAGTAGCTCGCGCCCGGCGCGATCAGGGCGTCGTTGAAGTCGTAGCTGGTGTTGTGCAGCATGCACGGGCCCAGGCCGTGGCCGGCCATGCGGTGGTCGCCGTCGCCGTTGCCCAGGAACACGTAGCAGCCGGGCTTGGCCTGCAGCAGGAAAGCGAAGTCCTCCGAGGCCATCACCGGCTCGATCACGCGGGCGTGGTCGGAGCCAGCCACCTCGCGCATGACCTGCATGCAGAACTCGGTTTCGGCCGGCGTGTTGATCAGCGCCGGATAGCGGCGCTCGAAGTAGACCTCGGCCTCGCAGCCATGGGCGGCGGCGATGCTGCCGGCGATCTCATGCATGCGGCGCTCGATCAGGTCGACCACGTCGGTGCTGTAGGCGCGCACCGAACCGCCCAGCCAGGCGCTGCCCGGGATCACGTTGATGACGCTGCCGCCGGCCTGCACCTGGGTGATGGACAGCACGGCGGCGTCCAGCGGGCGCTTGCTGCGGGTCAGAATGGTCTGCAGCGACTGGCCGATGGCGAACAGCGCCGGCACCGGGTCGGCGCAGTCGTGCGGCGCGGCGGCATGGCCGCCCTTACCGCGCACGGTGATCTTGAAGCCGTTGGCGGACGCCATCATCGGCCCGGCGCAGACGCCGAACGAGCCGGCCTCCAGGCCAGGCCAGTTGTGCATGCCGAACACGGCCTCGCAGGGGAAGCGCTCGAACAGGCCGTCCTGGATCATGGCGCGGCCGCCGGCGCCGCCTTCCTCGGCCGGCTGGAAACAGAAATAGACGGTGCCGTCGAAGCCGCCTTCCTGTTGCAGGTGGCGCGCGGCGGCCAGCAGCATGGCGGTGTGGCCGTCATGGCCGCAGCCATGCATCTTGCCGTCGTGGCGCGAACGGTGTTCGAACTGGTTCTCTTCCTGCATCGGCAGGGCGTCCATGTCGGCGCGCAACATGATGGCGCGGTCGGAAGTGCCGCGCTTGATGACGCCGACCACGCCGGTCCTGGCGATGCCGGTGTGGGTCTCGATGCCCCAGCCGCGCAGGGCGTCGGCCACCACCTTGGCGGTGCGGTGCTCCTCGTAGCAGAGCTCGGGATGGGCGTGCAGGTCGCGCCGCAGCGCCACGATATCGTCAAGATTGGCCAGGTCGGACACCGCTGACTCCGTAACAAAATTTGAAGTTTCAAGGACCCGGGGAATAGTACCCAGGGCGCTTCCCGTGGACGCAAACATTTGCCTAGGGAAAACCCGACTCATATTTACGTTTACGTAAACGTAATATTTGCGCTGCATCATTGCGTAGCCAGCGTCGATCAGCGCATCATGGGGCCACGCGGCGAGATCCGGCGCGATCGCAGGCGCCCATAAGAATGTAAGTACCCACTATCACGGAGACAGCGATGAACCTTCCTGGCCTGAACTTCGATCTGGGCGAAGACCTGGACATGCTGCGCGACGCCGTGCGCACTTTCGCGCAGGCCGAGATCGCGCCGCGCGCGGCCGAAGTCGACCGCAGCGACCAGTTCCCCATGGACCTCTGGCGCAAGTTTGGCGACCTGGGCGTGCTGGGCATGACGGCCAGCGAGGAATACGGCGGCGCCAACATGGGCTACCTGGCCCACATGGTGGCGATGGAGGAAATCTCCCGCGCCAGCGCCTCGATCGGCCTGTCCTACGGCGCCCACTCCAACCTGTGCGTCAACCAGATCAACCGCAACGGCACCCCGGCCCAGAAGGCCAAGTACCTGCCCAAGCTGATTTCCGGCGAGCACGTCGGCGCGCTGGCCATGAGCGAACCGGGCGCCGGCTCGGACGTGGTCAGCATGAAGCTGCGCGCCGACAAGAAGGGCGACCGCTACGTGCTCAACGGCTCCAAGATGTGGATCACCAACGGCCCCGACGCCGACACCCTGGTGGTCTACGCCAAGACCGACCCCGAGGCGCACCAGCGCGGCATCACCGCGTTCCTGGTGGAAAAGGGCTTCAAGGGTTTCTCGGTGGCGCAGAAGCTGGACAAGCTCGGCATGCGCGGCAGCCACACCGGCGAACTGGTGTTCCAGGACTGCGAGATCCCCGAGGAAAACGTGCTGGGCCAGGTCAACGGCGGCGTCAAGGTGCTGATGAGCGGCCTGGACTACGAGCGCGCCGTGCTGTCGGGCGGCCCGGTCGGCATCATGCAGGCCGTGATGGACGTGGTGGTGCCGTACATCCATGACCGCAAGCAGTTCGGCCAGGCCATCGGCGAATTCCAGTTGATCCAGGGCAAGGTGGCGGACCTGTACACCACGCTGCAGGCCAGCCGCGCCTTCTGCTACCAGGTCGGCAAGAACCTCGACCGCCTGGGCGCCGAGCACGTGCGCCAGGTGCGCAAGGACTGCGCCGCGCTGATCCTGTACACCGCCGAGAAGGCCACCTGGATGGCCGGCGAGGGCGTGCAGATCCTGGGCGGCAATGGCTACATCAATGAGTACCCGGTGGGCCGCCTGTGGCGCGACGCCAAGCTGTACGAAATCGGCGCCGGCACCAGCGAGATCCGCCGCATGCTGATCGGCCGCGAGCTGTTCGCCGAGACGGCCTGAGTCCCCCCGGAAGTCGTTTGCCATGATCCGCACGTCCGACGTCCAGCACATCGAGCAGGCGCCCGTCCGGGGCCCCTCGCCGCTGGACGTCGCGCGCCGCATCCTGGCCGGCTTCGACCGCCACTACGCGCTGTTCCGCTACAGCGCGCAGCGCGCCAAGGCGCTGTTCGAATCGGGCGACTGGCACGGCATCCAGCACCTGTCGCGCGAGCGCATCGAGTACTACGACATGCGGGTGCGCGAATGCGCCAGCCAGCTCGAAGGCGTGCTGCGCGGCCGGCCCGAGGGCGCCGTCGGCGCCCATGCCCCCAATGGCGTGAACGGCGCCGCGCTGACGGATGCGCAGACCGCCTACTGGCAGCAGATCAAGCAGGAATTCGTCGGCCTGCTGGGCGAGCACCGCCAGCCCGAATGCGCCGAGACCTTCTTCAACTCGGTGTCATGCCGGCTGCTGCACCGCGACTATTTCCACAACGATTTCCTGTTCGTGCGGCCGGCCGTGGCCACCGACTACCTGGACAGCCGCATGCCGTCGTACCGGGTCTACTACCCGGTGACCGAGGGCCTGCACAAAAGCCTCATCCGCATGGTGGCCGACTTCGGCCTGGCGCTGCCGTTCGAGGACCTGCCGCGCGACACCCGCCTGCTGGCGCGCGCCGCCATCGGCCAACTGCGCCGGCAGTTGCCGCGCCACGTCGGCCGTCGCATCGCCAGCGACTGCCAGGTGCATGCGCTGGGTTCGCTGTTCTTTCGCAACAAGGGCGCCTACATCGTCGGCCGCCTGATCAACCAGGGCACCGTCTACCCCTTCGCCGTGGCGCTCACGCGCAACCCGGCCGGGCAGGTGAACCTGGACGCGCTGCTGCTGGGCGCGGACGACCTGAGCACGCTGTTCAGCTTCACGCGCGCGTATTTCCTGGTGGACATGGAGACGCCCGCCGCGGTGGTCAACTTCCTGGCCAGCCTGTTGCCGCGCAAGCCCAAGGCCGAGCTGTACACCATGATCGGCCTGCAGAAGCAGGGCAAGACGCTGTTCTACCGCGATTTCCTGCACCACCTGGCGCATTCGCGCGACGCCTTCGACATCGCGCCCGGCATCAAGGGCATGGTGATGTGCGTGTTCACGCTGCCGTCCTATCCCTATGTGTTCAAGCTGATCAAGGACCGCATCGATAAGGACGGCATGGACCACGCCACCGTGCGGCGCAAGTACCAGATGGTCAAGCTGCACGACCGCGTCGGCCGCATGGCCGACACCTGGGAATACTCGCAGGTGGCGCTGCCGCGCGCCCGCTTCGCGCCGCGGCTGCTGGACGAACTGCGGCGCCTGGTGCCCAGCCTGATCGAGGAAACCGGGGACACGGTGGTCATCCGCCACGTCTACATCGAGCGGCGCATGACGCCGCTGAACCTGTACCTGAGCCAGGCGCCCGATGCGCTGCTGGAGCCGGCCGTGCGCGAATACGGCGACGCCATCCGCCAGTTGGCCGCCGCCAATATCTTCCCCGGCGACATGCTCTACAAGAACTTCGGCGTGACGCGGCTGGGCCGGGTCGTGTTCTACGACTACGACGAAATCCAGCGCATGACCGAAATGAATTTCCGACGGATTCCGCCCGCCCCCAATGAAGAGGCGGAAATGGCGTCGGAACCTTGGTACGCGGTCGGACCGAACGACGTCTTCCCCGAGGAGTTCGGCCGTTTCCTGCTGGGCGACGCGCGCGTACGCGGCGCCTTTCTGCGCCACCACGCCGACCTGCTGGAACCGGAATGGTGGCAGGCCTGTCGCGCCCACGTGGCGCAAGGCCGGATCGAAGAATTTTTCCCTTACGATACGGACAGGCGCCTGCGCCCGGCACCCGCCGGCGCGGCCTCGTAAGCAGACGCTGTCCCGACCCTCACAGGAGCTAGTCATGTCAGATCCCATCGTTATCGTTTCCGTCGCCCGCACGCCCATGGGCGGCATGCTCGGCAGCCTGTCCGGCCTGGCCGCGCACGAACTCGGCTCGATCGCCATCAAGGCCGCCGTCGAGCGCGCCGGCGTCAAGCCCGAACAGATCGAAGAAGTCATCATGGGCAACGTGCTGCAGGCCGGCCAGGGCCAGGCGCCCGCTCGCCAGGCCGCGCTGGGCGCGGGCCTGCCGCTGGGCGTGGCGTGCACCACCATCCACAAGGTGTGCGGTTCGGGCCTGAAGGCCGCCATGTTCGGCCACGACCTGCTGGCCGCGGGCTCGGCCAACATCGTCGTCGCCGGTGGCCAGGAAAGCATGAGCAACGCGCCCTACCTGCTGCTCAAGGGCCGCCAGGGCTACCGCTACGGCCACAACACCGTGTACGACCACATGGCGCTGGACGGCCTGGAAGACGCCTACGACAAGGGCAAGGCCATGGGCGTGTTCGCCGAGGACTGCGCCGCCAAGTATTCGTTCACCCGCGAGCAGCAGGATGCGTTCTCGCTGGAATCGCTGCGCCGCGCCCGCGCCGCCACCGAGGACGGCAGCTTCAAGTGGGAAATCACCCCGGTCACGGTCGCCGGCCGCAAGGGCGACACCGTGATCGACACCGACGAGGCCCCCACCAAGGCCATGCCGGAAAAGATCCCGACGCTCAAGCCCGCGTTCAAGAAGGACGGCACCGTCACCGCCGCCAACTCGTCGTCGATCTCCGATGGCGCCGCCGCCATGGTGCTGATGCGCGCCTCCACCGCCGAGAAGCTCGGCGTCAAGCCGCTGGCCCGCATCGTGGCGCACAGCCAGCACTCGCAGGAACCGAACTGGTTCACCACCGCCCCCGTTGGCGCCTTGAAGAACCTGTTCGCCAAGACCGGCTGGAAGGCCGAGGACGTGGACCTGTACGAGATCAACGAAGCCTTCGCGGTGGTCACCATGGCCGCCATGGCCGACTTCAAGCTGCCGCATGAAAAGGTCAACATCCACGGCGGCGCCACCGCCCTGGGCCACCCCATCGGCGCCTCCGGTGCGCGCCTGATGACCACGCTGATCGGCGCGCTGCGCAAGACCGGCGGCAAGCGCGGCGTGGCCACGCTGTGCATCGGCGGCGGCGAAGCCGTGGCGATGGCGATCGAGATGGTCTAAATCCGCATGTTCGGGAAGCGGGCCTCGGCCCGCTTCCCGAACCGGATTCCGCTGCGCCTTTCCTGCATGGCAGTGTCCGCGACGGGTCGGTCGCGGGCCGTGCGGGAGAGGCGCAACGAAATCCGGACAAGCAACAAAAATCATCGACAACCATGCCCGGCCCACCGGGCGGCGAGACAAACCGCTCGATTCCGAGCGCCTTCAACATCCCAATCAGCAGGACGGGTGGTACCCCATGCCCATCATCGAATCCCGCATCAATCCGCGGTCGCAGGACTACACCGACAACGCGCGCGCCATGCAGGCGCAACTGGACGACCTGAGCCGGCAACTGGCGCAGACCGCCCTGGGCGGCAGCGAATCGTCGCGCGCCAAGCACGTGGCGCGCGGCAAGCTGCTGCCGCGCGACCGCGTCGAGAACCTGATTGATCCGGGGTCGCCGTTCCTGGAACTGTCGCCGATGGCGGCGCATGGCATGTACGACGGCGAAGCGCCGGGCGCGGGCGTCATCACCGGCATCGGCCGCATCGCCGGCACCGAATGTGTCATCGTCTGCAACGACGCCACCGTCAAGGGCGGCACCTACTATCCGATGACGGTCAAGAAGCACCTGCGCGCGCAGGAGATCGCCGCGCAGAACCGCCTGCCGTGCGTCTACCTGGTCGACTCCGGCGGCGCCAACCTGCCGCAACAGGACGAGGTCTTTCCGGACCGCGAACACTTCGGCCGCATCTTCTACAACCAGGCGCAGATGTCGGCGCAGGGCATCGCGCAGATCGCGGTGGTGATGGGGTCCTGCACCGCCGGCGGCGCCTACGTGCCCGCCATGAGCGACGAGTCCATCATCGTCAAGAACCAGGGCACCATCTTCCTGGGCGGCCCGCCGCTGGTGAAGGCCGCCACCGGCGAGGAAGTCAGCGCCGAGGACCTGGGCGGCGGCGACGTGCACACGCGCCTGTCGGGCGTGGCCGACCACCTGGCGGCCAACGACATGCACGCGCTGCAACTGGCGCGCGGCGCCGTGGCGCGCCTGAACCGCCAGAAGCCCGCGCCGCTGGCCACCGTGCCGGTGCGCGAACCGCGCTACGACCCGGCCGAGCTGAACGGCATCATCCCCGCCGACACGCGCAAGCCGTATGACGTGCGCGAGGTCATCGCGCGCATCGTCGACGGCTCCGAGTTCGACGAATTCAAGGCGCGCTTCGGCCCCACGCTGGTGACGGGCTTTGCCCACATCCACGGCATGCCAGTGGGCATCGTCGCCAACAACGGCATCCTGTTCTCGGAATCGGCGCAGAAGGGCGCGCACTTCATCGAGCTGTGCGCGCAGCGCAAGATCCCGCTGGTGTTCCTGCAGAACATCACCGGCTTCATGGTCGGCCGCAAGTACGAAAACGAAGGCATTGCGCGCCACGGCGCCAAGATGGTGACGGCCGTGGCCACGGCCAACGTGCCCAAGTTCACCGTGCTGATCGGCGGCTCGTTCGGCGCCGGCAACTACGGCATGTGCGGCCGCGCCTACTCGCCGCGCCTCTTGTTCATGTGGCCCAACGCGCGCATCTCGGTGATGGGCGGCGAGCAGGCCGCCAGCGTGCTGGCCACGGTCAAGCGCGACGGCATCGAGGCGCGCGGCGGCCAGTGGTCGGCGGCCGAGGAAGACGCCTTCAAGGCGCCGATCCGCGAGCAGTACGAACGCGAGGGCCATCCGTACTACGCCACCGCGCGGTTGTGGGACGACGGCATCATCGCGCCGGCCGACACGCGCCGCGTGCTGGGGCTGGCGCTGTCGGCGGCGCTGAACGCGCCGATCGAAGACACGCGCTTCGGCGTCTTCCGGATGTAGAGGAAAGCCCACCCCCTACGCGCTGCGCGCGCCCCCTCAAGGGGGCGACACCGGCGGACCGGCGAAGCCGGATCCGCGGTGTCCCCGATAAGGTCGGCGTGATGCGACGTGTGAGAGCTTCGAATGCATTGCGCTCGTCGCTGCAACGTAGTCAACGAATCATCCCAGTCTGGATAACGCCATGTTCGATACCCTGCTGATTGCCAACCGCGGCGAAATCGCCTGCCGCGTCGCCGCCACCGCCCGCCGCCTGGGCATCCGCACCGTCGCCGTCTATTCCGACGCCGACGCCGACGCCCGCCACGTCGCCGCCTGCGACGTCGCTGTTCACATCGGCGGCCCCGAGCCGCGCGCCAGCTACCTGCGCGCCGACGCCATCCTGCAGGCCGCGCGCGATACCGGCGCCCAAGCCATCCACCCCGGCTACGGCTTCCTGTCGGAAAACGAAGCCTTCGCCGAAGCCGCCGAACAGGCCGGCATCGCCTTCGTCGGCCCGCCGGCCTCGGCCATCGCCGCCATGGGCAGCAAGTCCGCCGCCAAGTCGCTCATGGAAAAGGCCGGCGTGCCGCTGGTGCCCGGCTACCACGGCGACAACCAGGACCCGCAATTCCTCAAGGAACAGGCCGACGCCATCGGCTACCCGGTGCTGATCAAGGCCAGCGCCGGCGGCGGCGGCAAGGGCATGCGCGTGGTCGAATCGACGGGCGCGTTCCTCGATGCGCTGGCCTCGTGCCAGCGCGAGGCCGCCTCCAGCTTCGGCGACGACCGCGTGCTGATCGAACGCTATCTGCAGAAGCCGCGCCATATCGAGATCCAGGTGTTCGCCGACACCCATGGCAACTGCGTCTACCTGTTCGAGCGCGACTGCTCGGTGCAGCGCCGCCACCAGAAGGTGATCGAGGAAGCGCCCGCGCCCGGCATGACCGAGGAACGCCGCCGCGCCATGGGCGAAGCCGCCGTGGCCGCCGCGCGCGCGGTGGGCTACGTGGGCGCCGGCACGGTGGAATTCATCGCCGAGCCCGACGGCCGCTTCTACTTCATGGAAATGAACACGCGCCTGCAGGTCGAGCACCCGGTCACCGAGATGATCACCGGCCACGACCTGGTCGAGTGGCAGTTGCGCGTGGCCGCCGGCCAGCCGCTGCCGGCGCGCCAGGAAGACCTGCGCATCCACGGCCACGCCATCGAGGCCCGCATCTACGCCGAGAACCCCGAGAAAGGCTTCCTGCCGTCGATCGGCACGCTGGCCTACCTGGGCCTGCCGGCCCACGTCGCCTTCGCCAACGGCGATATCCGCGTCGATGGCGGGGTGCGCACCGGCGACACCATCACGCCGTTCTACGACCCCATGATCGCCAAGCTGATCGTGCACGGCGCCGACCGCGACCATGCCCGCGCCCGCATGCTGCAAGCGCTGGCGCAGACCCAGGCGGTGGGGGTGCAGACCAACGTCGCCTTCCTGTCGCGCCTGATGCGCGACAGCGCCTTCGCCGCCGCCGACCTCGACACCGGCCTGATCGAGCGCCAGCGCGCCACGCTGCTGCCCGAGCCGACGCCGGCCGACGCCGCCACGCTGGCGCTGGCCACGGCCGCCGTGCTGGCCAGCCAGGGCCAGGCGCAATCGGCGCCCCACCGCGCCACCCCGGCCGATCCGTGGGACACCCGCGACGGCTGGCGCCTGGGCGGCCGCTATCAGCGCACGTTACAGTGGATCGACAACGGCGAGACCCGTCACGTCACCGTCGTACGCCAGGGCGCCGACTGGACGCTGGACAGCGGCGACGGCGCCCGGCCCTTCGCCTGGCGCGCCGAGGACCACAACGGCCCGGCCCGCGTGCTGCGCATCACCCTGGACGGCCGCGAACGCGCCGGCACCGTGGTGCTGCACGCCGACAAGGCCCACGTCTTCGGCGACGGCGGCGCGCGCGTGCTGGACCTGTACGACCCGCTGGCGCACGCCCAGGACACCCAGGGCGACCACGGCGGCGGCCTGACCGCCCCCATGCCGGGCAAGATCATCTCCATCGCCGTCAAGGCCGGCGACAGCGTCGCCAAGGGCCAGCCGCTGCTGGTGATGGAGGCCATGAAGATGGAGCACACCATCTCCGCGCCGGCCGACGGCAAGGTCGAGGAACTGTTCTACGCGGTGGGCGACCAGGTGACGGAAGGCGCGGAACTGGTGTCGATCGGCGCCTGAAGCGGCCCCGCTCCCACGGCGCGCAAGACCCCACGGCCGGCGGGCGCTTTAGTTTGGCGTCAGCCGGCTGTTTATAGAATGCGCATTCCGGCGCCGTCCGCGCGCCTGCCGCGCGTTCCGCCCCGATGCCCGCCCCCGACTCGCCCAGTCCGCTTTACCGACCCGCCTTCCTGCACTTCCTGTTCGCGCGCATCGGCGCGTCGCTGGCCTTCCAGATCGTCTCGGTGGCGGTGGGCTGGCAGATCTACGCGCTGTCGGGCAGCGCGCTCGACCTGGGCCTGATCGGTCTGGCGCAGTTCCTGCCGATGGCGGCGCTGACGCTGGTGGTCGGCCACGTGGCCGACCGCTACGACCGCCGCAAGATCGTCGCCATCTGCATGGCGGTCGAGACCCTCGCCACGCTGCTGCTGGCGATCGCGGCGCTGCACGGCGTCGGCGGCAAGACGCTGATCTACGCCACCCTCATCATCATGAGCTCGGCGCGCGCCTTCGAGGCGCCCACGCTGACCACGCTGATTCCCGCCATCGTGCCGCGCGAATGGCTGCCGCGCGCCACCGCGCTGTCGTCCTCCGGCGGCCAGATCGCGCAGATCGCCGGCCCGGCGCTGGGCGGCATCGGCTATGGCCTGGGGGCAGGGTGGATCTACTGCGTGGCGGCGGCGCTGTACCTGTGCGGCTTCGCCTGCATCGCCAGCATGTCGATCGACCGCGCCCCGCCGCGCAGGGAGCCGACCACCTGGCGCACGCTGTTCGCGGGCATCACCTTCATCTTCCAGCGCCGCATTCTGCTGGGCACGCTGTCGCTGGACCTGTTCGCGGTGCTGCTGGGCGGCGCCACGGCGCTGCTGCCGATCTTCGCCAAGGACATTCTCAACGCCGGTCCGTGGGCCCTGGGCGCGCTGCGCGCCGCGCCGGCCTGTGGCGCCATGCTGATGTCGCTGACGCTGGCGCGGCTGAGCCTGGGCGAGCACGTCGGCCGCCTGCTGTTCGGCGCGCTGATCCTGTTCGGCCTGGCCACCACCGTGTTCGGCCTGTCGACCTCGATCCCGCTGTCGGTGGGCGCGCTGGTGGTGCTGGGCGCGGCCGACGCCATCAGCGTGGTGGTGCGCTCGTCGCTGGTGCAGCTGAACACGCCCGACCACATGCTGGGCCGCGTCAGCGCGGTCAACACGCTGTTCGTCGGCGCCTCGAACCAGTTGGGGGAATTCGAGTCCGGCGTGATGGCGGCGCTGCTGGGCGCGGTGCCGGCGGTGGTGGTGGGCGGCCTGGGCACGATTGCGGTGGCGGGGCTGTGGATGCACTGGTTCCCGGAGCTGCGCAGGCTGCGTTCGCTGCATCCCGAAACCGAACCGGCCTGACGCTGCCTGCAGCGCCCGGCAAACCGCGATTGTTGCTGGGCGAAATTTTGTTGCGACGCAACTTTACCCTCGCGGCGGGCCTGCCTATCTTGTGACCATGTTCAGCCAACGGGTCCTGCCGCTGCCATGTCTACACCGGATACCAGCCTTGTTTCCGCGACGAAAAAGGTCTGCCGCGTCCTCGCCAGCCTGTCGAACCGGCGCGTCCAGCGCCTGACCGACATCGCCCAGGCAGCGCAGTTGGACGTGTCCACCGCGCTGCGCATCCTGAAGGACCTGGAGGCCGAGGGTTTCGTGGAGCGAGACCCGGTCAGCAAGCACTACATGCTTGGTCCGCAGGTCTATGCCATGCACCATGCCATGGTCGACGGCCTCGATCTGCGCGCCCTGGCGCGGCCAGCGCTGATCCGCCTGGCGCGCAAGTTCGGCGACACCGTCATCCTGTCGATGCCAACCGGCTGGGAATCGGTCTGCCTGGACCTGTGCTTCGGCAACTATCCGATCCGCGCCAACTACCTGGAGGTCGGCAGCCGCCGTCCGCTTGGCATCGGCGCCGGCAGCCTGGCGCTGCTGGCGGCCATGGACGAGAGCGAAACCCAGGCGGTGCTGCCGCCGGTGCACCAGCGGTTGCAGGAACGCTACCCGCGCTATCCCGTGCGGCTGCTGGAACAGATGACGGCGCGCGCCCGCGAGCTCGGCCACGCCATGCTGCTGGACGTGGTGGTGGAAAAGATGGGGGGCCTGGGCGTGGCCGTACGCGGCCCCAGCGGCCGCGCCATCGCCGCGCTGAGCGTGGCCGCCTTGAGCGAGCGGGTCGAATCGCGCGAACAGGAACTGGCCCAGGCGCTGGCGGCCGAAGCCCGCGCCATCGAACGCGCCTGGATGCCCCATGCCTGATCTTCACCACGCCTGCCTGCTGGCCGCGGCCACCACGCGCTTCGGCCGCCACGAGGGCCGCTCGGCCCTGGACCTGATGGCCGAGGCCGCCAACGCCGCGCTGGCGCAGTCCGGCCTGCGGCGCGCCGATATCGACGGCGTGCTGTGCGGCTACGCCACCACCTTTCCGCACCTGATGCTGGCCACGCTGCTCAGCGAAAAGCTGGGCCTGGACCCGCGCTACGCCCACGGCATGCAGATGGGCGGCGCCACCGGCGCGGCCATGGTGATGCTGGCGCGCGAACTGGTGCGCGCCGGCCGCTGCCGCCGCGTGCTGGTGGTGGCGGGCGAGAACCGCCTGACCGGCCAGGCCGTCGACGCCTCCATCCAGACACTGGCGCAGGTTGGCGAAGCCGATACCGAGGTGCCCAACGGCGCGTCGGTGCCGGCCTATTACGCGCTGCTGGCCTCCGCCTACATGCACCGGACCGGCACCCGCCGCGAGGACCTGGCCGAGCTCGCCGCGTTGATGCGCCGCCACGCCGCCAGCCACCCCCATGCGCACCTGAACGAAGCCATCAGCGTGGACCAGGTGCTGGCGTCCCGGCCCATCGCCACGCCGCTGCACCTGCTGGACTGCTGCCCGATTTCCGACGGCGCGGTGGCGCTGGTGGTCGGCGCCGACGAAGGGCCGGTGCGCATCAGCGGCGCGGGGCAGGCGCATCGCCACCAGCACCTGTCGGCGCTGCGCGACATTCTCGACACCGGCGCGGCGCGCGCGCTCGGCCAGGCCTATGCCGACGCCGGCATCGGCCCGGACCAGGTCGACTACCTGGGCATCTACGATTCCTTCACCATCACGCTGGCCATGCTGCTGGAAGAACTGGGCTTCGCGCCGCGCGGCGGCGCGGCGGATCGCGTGCGGCGCGGCGACTTCGACGCCGCCGGGCCGCTGCCGCTCAACACCCATGGGGGCCTGCTGTCGTTCGGGCATTCCGGCGTGGCCGGCGGCATGGCGCACGTGGCCGAGGCCTGGACGCAGTTGGCGGGCCAGGCCGGATCGCGGCAGGCGGGCGCGCCGCGCTGCGCGCTGGTGCATGCGGACGGCGGCGTGCTGTCCGCCCACGTCAGCCTGGTGCTGCAGGCGGAGGGCCATCGATGAACACCCGCGATCCGCTGGAATTGCAGCGTTGCGAGGATTGCGGCGCCTGGTGGGCGCTGCGCCCCTACGCCTGCGCCCATTGCGGCGGCACCCATCTGCCATGGCGGCGCGGCAGCGGCGCGGGCGTAGTGCTGGCGCGCACCGAGATCCACCGCGCGCCCGACGCCTTCTGGCGCGCGCACGTGCCCTACGTGCTGGTGCTGGTGCGCCTGGAAGAGGGCGCGGTGCTGATGGGCCATGCCGACGCCGGCATCGCCATCGGCCAGCAGGTCATGGGCCGCGCGATCACGATCGACGGCCGCGCATTGCTCGGTTTCGAGGCGCGCCGGCCGCCTTGAAGCGCCGCCGGCAACACCATCCCCAGCAAAACAACATATCCGCACGACGGAGGAGACAATCATGCGCGCAATCGCAGCATGCCGCACGGCCCTGGCCGCGCTTTCCCTGGTGGCAGCCGCCGCCTCGGCCGCCCAGGACTGGCCGACCAAACCCATCACCCTGGTGGTGCCGTACCCGCCGGGCGGGCCCACCGACATCGTGGCCCGCGTGGTCGCGCAGGGCCTGGGCGACGAACTCAAGCAGACCATCATCGTCGACAACCGCTCCGGCGCCGGCGGCAACATCGGCGCCGACATGGTGGCCAAGGCCGCGCCCGACGGCTACACGCTGCTGCTGGCGACCACGGCCCACGCCATCAACATGTCGCTGTTCAAGAACCTGAACTACGACACCCGCAAGAGCTTCGCGCCCGTGTCGCTGCTGACCAGCGGCCCGCTGGTGATCGTGACGCGGCCGGACCTGCCCGCCGGCAACGTGCGCGAGCTGATCGCGCTGGCCAAGTCCACGCCGGGCAAGCTGACCTTCGCCTCGTCGGGCAACGGCCAGTCCACCCACCTGGCGGCCGAACTGTTCGGCGCCATGGCCGGCCTGCGCATGGTGCACGTGCCCTATCGCGGCAGCGCGCCGGCCCTGACAGACGTGATGGGCGGCCAGGCCGACATCATGTTCGACACCATGCTGTCGTCGATGCCCTACGTGAACGGCGGCAAGCTCAAGGCGCTGGCCGTGACCGGCGCAGCGCGCTCGCCCGCCGCGCCCAACGTGCCCACCGTGGCCGAGGCCGGGCTGCCGGGCTACGAAGCCACCGCCTGGAACGGGCTGCTGGCCCCGGCCGGCACGCCGGCATCGGTGGTGGACCGATTGAACGGCGCCCTGCAGAAGGTGCTGGGCCGCGCCGACATCCAGCAGAAATTCGCCGCCCAGGGCTTCGCCCCGGCATGGAAGACGCCTGCCGACACGGCGCGCTTCCTCGATGTCGAGGTCGATAAATGGGCCGGCGTGGTCAAGACTTCCGGCGCCACGGTCAATTGACCGCGCGCGGCCGCCTTCATCCTACCCAGGGGAGTTTCATGGCTTCTGTACCCATCGGCGACGCCAGCCTCGCGCGCCTGCTCGATCCGGCCTCGATCGCGATCGTCGGCGCCTCCGACAATCCCGACAAGATCGGGGGCCGGCCGATCCACTACATGCGGCGCCACGGCTATGCGGGCACGCTGTACCCGATCAACCCGCAACGCGCCGAAGTCCAGGGCGAACGCGCCTGGCCCAGCCTGGCCGCGTTGCCCGCCGCGCCGGACCTGGCGATCGTGGCGGTGGCGGGCGAGCAGGCGTTGCGGGCGGTGGATGACTGCGCCGCGCTGGGCGTGGCGGCGGCCATCGTCATCTCGGCCGGCTTCTCGGAAACCGGTGAGGCCGGGCGCGCCCTGCAGGATGCGATGACGGCGCGCGCCCGCGCCGCCGGCATGCGCATCGTCGGCCCCAACTCGCAGGGCCTGGCCAACTTCGGCAACGGCGCCATCGCCAGCTTCTCCACCATGTTCCTGGAGGTGGCGCCGGGCGACGGGCCGGTGGCGGTCATCAGCCAGAGCGGCGGCATGTGCGCCATGGTCTACGGCCTGCTACGCCAGCGCGGCATCGGCGTGCGCCACGTGCATGCCACCGGTAACGAGGCCGACGTGTCGGTCGCCGAACTGGCCTGCGCGACGCTGCGCGATCCGGAAGTCGGCTGCGTGCTGCTGTACCTGGAATCGCTGCGCGAGGCAGGGCCGCTGGCCGAGGCGGCCGCGCTGGCGCGGGCGCGCGGCGTGCCGCTGATCGTGGTCAAGTCGGGCCGCTCCGAGGCCGGCGCGCGCGCCGCGGCCTCGCATACCGGCGCGCTGGCCAATGAGGACCGCGCGGTGGATGCGTTCTTCGAACACCACGGCATCCTGCGCGCGCGCGATCCGCAGGAACTGGTGCGCTACGCCGAACTGGCCCTGCGCAGCCCCTTGCCGCAAGGCCCGCGCGTGGTGGTGGTCAGCAACTCCGGCGCCAGCTGCGTGCTGGCCTCGGACGCGGCCGCCGAGCGCGGCCTGGAGATCGCGCCGCTGGCCGACGCCACCCAGCAGGCGCTGGCCGAGCGTCTGCCCGGCTATGCCACCACCGTCAACCCCGTGGACATCACCGCCGCGCTGCTGTCGAACAACGGCCTGTTCGGGCAAGTGCTGCCCGTAATCGGCGCCGACCCGGCGGCCGACATGTTCCTGCTCGATATTCCAGTGGCGGGGCGCGGCTACGACGTGGCCTCGTTCGCGGCGGATGCGGCCGGCTTCGCGCAAACCGCCTCCAAACCGGTCGTGGTGGTGGCGTGGCAGGACAACGTGGCCAGCGCATTCCGCGCGCGCGGCCTGCCCGTTTACGCCGACGAGATCCAGGCGATGGATGCCTTGTCGGCGCTGTTGCGCCTGCGGCGGTTGCGCGAACGCGGCCGCATGGCGTCGCCGCCAGCATCGCAAGGCATTGTGGCGGCCGATCCGGCGCCCGAAGCGGCCGGCGGCTTCCTGTCCGAGGCGGCCAGCCTTGCGCTGCTGGCCGATAACGGGCTGGCGGTAATCGAACACGCCGTCTGCCGCACGGCCGACGAGGCCATTGCCGCGTGGCGCCGCATCGGCGCGCCGGTGGCATTGAAGGCCTGCTCGGCGCAACTGCCGCACAAGTCCGAGCACGGGCTGGTGGCGCTGGGCCTGAACGACGAGGCCTCGCTGCGCACGGCTTTTGCCCATCAAGCCCAAACCTTGGGTAAGCTGGACGTGCGCGATGGCGCCTGGCTCGTCGCGCGGATGCAGCGCGGCCTGCAAGAATGCGCGCTGGGCGCGCGCGTTGATCCGGTGCTGGGGCCGGTCGTCATGATCGGCAGCGGCGGCAAATACGTCGAGGCGCTGCGCGACGTGGCGGTGCTGATGCCGCCGTTCGATGCCGCGCAGGTGATCGAGAAGCTGCGCGGCCTGCGCATCGGCACGCTGCTGCAAGGGGTGCGCGGCGATCCGCCGGCCGACGTGCAGGCCCTGGCGCAACAGGCGGTGGCGCTGGGCCGCTACGCCCTGGCGGCCGGTCCGCGCCTGGCGTCGGTCGACATCAACCCGGTGATGGTCGGCGCCGTGGGACAGGGCGCGGTGGCGGTGGATGCGCTGGTGGAACTCAACGCCGCGCGCCAGCCCGCCGCCAGCGAGGCGGCGTAATGCCGCCGGCACACAAACAAAGGAGACGCACCGATGTTTGAAGACCTGAAATCCAAGACCGCGCTGGTCACCGGCGCCTACAGCGGACTGGGCCGCCACTTCGCGCTGCGGCTGGCCGAGGCCGGCGCGCGCGTGGCGCTGTGCGGGCGCCGGACCGAACTGGGCGAAACCCTGGCAACGGAGATCCGCGCGCAGGGCGGCCAGGCCTGCGTCGCGGGCATGGATGTCACCCAACCCGACAGCGTGCTGGCGGCATTCACCCAGGTCGAGCAGGCGCTCGGCCCGGTCGACATCGTCGTCAACAACGCCGGCATCGCCATGACTCGCCCCGCGCTCGACATCAGCGAGGACGAGTGGACCGGCCTGATCGATGTCAACCTGAACGGCGCGTGGCGGGTGGCGCAGTGCGCCGCGCGCCACTTCCACGGCCACGGCCGGCCCGGCGCCATCATCAACATCGCCTCGATCCTGGGCCAGCGCGTGGCCTCGCACGTCGCCGCCTACACCGCCGCCAAGGCCGGCCTGCTGCACCTGACCCGCGCCCTGGCGCTGGAATGGGCGCGCCACGGCATCCGCGTGAACGCGCTGGCGCCCGGCTACATCGGCACCGACCTGAATCGCGACTTCTTCGCCACGCCCGCCGGCGAGGCCCTGGTCAAGCGCATCCCGCAGCGCCGCCTGGGCCGCCCGCAGGACCTGGACGGCCCCTTGCTGCTGCTGGCCTCCGATGCCTCCGCCTACATGACCGGCGCGGTCATCGACGTGGACGGCGGCCACCTGGCCAGCTCGCTCTGAACCCGCATCCCATCCGGAGACCCCGCCATGGATTTTTCGCTGCCCCCCGAACTCGAAGACTACCGCCAGCGCGTGCGCGCCTTCGTCGACCGCGAGCTGATTCCGCTGGAAGCCGACCGCGCCAACTACGACGACCACGAGAACATCGACGCAGCCCTGCTGGACCGCGTGCGCGCCAAGGCCCGCGAGGCCGGCCTGTGGGCCCTGCAGATGCCGCGCAAGCGCGGCGGCCAGGGCCTGCCGATGGTGGGCCTGGCCGCCTGCTATGAAGAAATGAACCGCTCCATCTTCGGCCCGGCCGCCTTCAACGCCGCCGCCCCCGACGACGGCAACATGCGCGTGCTGGCGCAGGTGGCGCGGCCCGACCAGCAGGACCGCTGGCTGCAACCCATCATCGACGGCAAGGTGCGCTCGTCCTTCGTGATGACCGAACCCAGCCCCGGCAGCGGCTCGGACCCGTCAATGATGCGCACCACCGCCACCCGCCAGGGCGACAAATGGCTGATCCATGGCCGCAAGTGGTTCATCACCGGCGCCGGCGCCGCGCAGCATTTCATCCTGATCGCGCGCACTTCGGACGACGCCCGCAAGGGCCTGTCGGCCTTCCTGTTCGACGCCGACCAGCCCGGCTGGCGCATTGTCCGCCGCATCCCCATCATGGGCCCGGAAGAACACGGCGGCCATTGCGAGCTGGAATTCGACGGCCTCGAAATCCCCGACGAGAACCGCCTGATGGAAGTGGGCGACGGCCTCAAGCTGACGCAGATCCGCCTGGGTCCGGCGCGCCTGACGCACTGCATGCGCTGGCTGGGCCTCGCGCGGCGCGCCATGGCGGTGGCGGTGGACTACGTCGGCGAACGCAGCAGCTTTGGCCAGAAGCTGGCCGACCGCGAGGGGGTGCAATGGCTGCTGGGCGACGCCGCCATGCAGATCGAGATCGGCCGACTGCTCACCATGCGCGCCGCCGCGCGGCTGGACCAGGGCGACTTCGCGCGCAAGGAAATCTCCATGGCCAAGATCGTGGTGTCGGAAACCCTGCACAAGGTGGTCGACACCGCGCTGCAGTTGAACGGCGCGCGCGGCTATTCCAAAGACACGCCGCTGGAATGGATCTACCGCTACGCGCGCCAGGCGCGGCTGGTGGACGGCGCCTCCGAAGTGCACAAGATGGTGCTGGCGCGTTACCTGATGGACCAGGGCGATGCGTTCTGGCAGTGGGACGACGCGGACGCCCCGCGCAAGGCGCTGGTATGAGCGCGCCCGATCACGCCACCAACGCCGCCCCCGATTGGCTACCCGCGCTGGCCGCCTACCTGTCGGCGCAGGGCCTGGGCAACGCCAGCGGCCTGCGCGCGCGGGCATTGACGGGCGGCCAGTCCAATCCGACCTACCTGCTGGAAGATGACAGCGGCGCGCGCGTGCTGCGCAAGCAGCCGCCCGGCACGCTGCTGCCCTCGGCCCACGCGATCGACCGCGAGTACCGCGTCATGGCCGCGCTGGCCGGCACCGCCGTGCCCGTGCCGGCCATGCTGCACTACTGCGCCGACCCTTCCATCGTCGGCACGCCGTTCTACCTGATGAGCTATGCGCGCGGCCGCGTCTTCATGGACCCGGCGCTGCCGGGCCTGGCCCCCGCCGAGCGCGCCGCGTTGTATGCCGAGACCGGCCGCGTGCTGGCCGCGCTGCACGCGGTGGAACCGGCCGCCGTCGGGCTCGCGGACTACGGCAAGGCCGGCGACTACTTCGCGCGCCAGGTGGCGCGCTGGACCCGCCAGTACCGCGACACCGAAACCACGTCCATCCCCGCCATGGACGCGCTGATCGACTGGCTGCCGCAGCATCTGCCGCATGACGACCAGACCCGCCTGGTGCACGGCGACTACCGCATCGACAACCTGGTATTCGCGCCCGACGCACCGCGCGCCATCGCGCTGCTGGACTGGGAGCTGTCGACCCTGGGCCATCCGCTGGCGGACCTGGCCTATCACTGCATGTGCTGGCGCATCCCGCCGTCCCTGTGGCGCGGCATCGCCGGCCTGGACCTGGCGGCGCTGGGCATCCCCGGTGAAGCGCAGTTCGTGCGCGCCTATTGCGAGGCGCGCGGCATCGCGCCGCCGCCCAACTGGGATTTCTACCTGGCCTACAGCTTCTTTCGCATCGCCGCCATCCTGCAGGGCGTGTACGCGCGCGCCCGCGCCGGCAACGCCGCCGCCACCGATGCGCTGGAGATGGGCGCGCGCGTCGAACCGCTGGCCGCGCTCGGCTGGCAGGCCGCGCAACGCGAATCCGCACGCCTGGCCACCGCAGGCCACTAGGAGCGCATCATGACCGCATCGCCATCCGCGTCCGACGACACACTGCCCCGCAACGCCGCCAACCACCAGCCCCTGACGCCGCTGGGTTTCCTGGCGTGGGCGGCGGCCGTCTACCCGGAACGCGCCGCGCTGCTGCACGGCAACCATAGCCAGAGCTGGCGCGCCACCTATGACCGTTGCCGCCAGATGGCCGCGGCGCTGGCCGCCTGGGGCGTGCGCCGGGGCGACGTGGTGGCGGTGCTCGCGCCCAACACGCCGGCCCTGTACGAAGCGCACTTCGGCGTGCCGATGGCCGGCGCGGTGCTGAACGCGCTCAACACCCGGCTCGACGCGCGCACGCTGGCGTTCATCCTGGAGCACGGCGGCGCCACCGTGCTGCTGTACGACAGCGAATACGCGCCGCTGGTGCGCGAGGTGCTGGGCCACCTGCGCACACCGCCGCGCACCGTGCGCATCGAAGACAGCGAATACACCGGCCCGCACGGCGACCTGGGCGATGCGGAGTACGAAGCCTGGCTCGCCGCGCAACCGGCCGACGCGCCCTGGGAAGGGCCGCGGGACGAATGGGACAACCTCTGCCTGAACTACACCTCGGGCACCACCGGCAACCCCAAGGGCGTGCTCTATCACCATCGCGGCGCCTACCTGAACGCCACCGGCAACGTGCTGGCCTGCGGCATGCCGCCGCACGCCGTCTACCTGTGGACGCTGCCCATGTTCCACTGCAACGGCTGGTGCTTCCCGTGGACCCTGGCGGCGCTGGCGGGCACCAACGTCTGCCTGCGGCGCGTGGAGCCGGCGGCCATCTTCGAGGCCATCCGCCGCCATCGGGTCGGCTTCTTCTGCGCCGCCCCGGTGGTGCTGAACATGCTGGTCAACGCCCCTGCCAACGTCCGCCACCGCGCCACGCATCGCGTGCAGGCCATGACCGGCGGCGCCGCGCCCCCCGCCGCGATCATCGAAGCGATGGAGCAACTGGGCGTGGGCGTCACCCACCTGTACGGACTGACCGAAACCTACGGCCCGTCGATCGGCTGCGCCTGGCACGACGAATGGGACGACCTGCCGCTGGCCGAGCGCGCCGCGCTCAAGGCCCGCATCGGCGTGCGCAAGCTCAACGTCGAAGCGGTGCAGGTGATGGACGCCGCCATGCGGCCGGTGCCGGCCGACGGCGCCACGCTGGGCGAGATCATGCTGCGCGGCAATACGTTAATGAAGGGCTATCTGCACAACCCCGACGCCACCGCCGACGCCTTCGCCGGCGGCTGGTTCCATTCCGGCGACCTGGCCGTGGTGCATCCCGACGGCTACATCGAGATCAAGGACCGCGCCAAGGACATCATCATCTCGGGCGGCGAAAACATCTCGACCGTGGAAATCGAAAGCGTGCTGTACCGCCACCCGGACGTGCTGGAAGCCGCCGTGGTGGCGCGACCCGACGCGGTGTGGGGCGAAACGCCGTGCGCCTTCGTCACGCTGAAAGAGGGCGCGTCGCGCAGCGCCGACGACCTGATCGCCTACTGCCGCGAACACCTGGCGCGCTTCAAGACGCCGCGCACCGTGGTGTTCGGCGCCCTGCCCAAGACCTCCACCGGCAAGATCCAGAAGTTCGTGCTGCGCGAGCAGGCGGCGGCGCTGGATGACGGCGAGCCTCCCGCATGACGCACAGGGCCGGGCGGTTCACGCCCGCCCGGCGCGATAGCGGCTCGCCGGCGACGCGTCAGTCGCATTGATACGTGACGCGCGCCAGATCGAAGCGGCGCGCCGCGATATCCTGCTCGCGCATCAGCACGTAATAGGCGCCCGGCTGCGGAATGCCGGCGTGCGGGTCGGCGCCGATCTGCAACACCAGCCGCCAGTCCCGCGCCCCCGGCAACAGGGCCTGCGCGGCCTCGCTGCGCCAGACCGCGCCGCCGCCGCAATCCAGGCCGTGCGACACCAGCTGGCAAGTGGCCTGCATGCCATTCTGCAACGACTGTGGATAGCCGCCGAGCTGATGGTTGTCGCGGCCATCCATGTCCGGCGTGCCGAACCGCGACCGCCAATCCTGGTAGCTTTCGTAGGCCTCGTCGTCCTCCAGGGCAAACGCATCCCAGCCCGCGTCATCGACACCGATCGGCGTCAGCACCGTGCGGGCCGAGACCGGCGCCGCGCGGAACACGCAGGTCCATTCATCGTCCGACAGCGAGGCCAGCGCATGCGGCACCGGCGCCCGTTCCAGCCCCGCCACGGGCGTGGTGTCCCACAGCACGCGCCAACCCACCGAAGCCGCCGGCGTGAAGCTCTCGGCCTGTTCCAGGAAATCGTAGAACACCAGCAGCCGGCCCTCGCGCGGCAGCGCGGCGTCGAATCCCGCTTCCCGCGACAACGCGGCCAGATCGAACTGCCCCAGGAACGTCAGCGGAAACGCCGTTTCCACCGCATCCGCCCGGGCGCGGGCATCCGCGCTGAAACGCTCGCCTTGCGCCGGCGTCATCCACGATCCTTTTTTCTTCGAATCCGCCAGCAGGCGCTCGGCCTCCTTGCGATGGCCGGCGGCGCGCTCGTTCGCGTCTGGATAGGCCGGCCGCGTCGGCCAGGCCATGCCACGCGGCAGGTCCGGGCGCCCGCCGATCTTGCTGGCGCCCAGGGGGATCGCGTCCTCCTCGCGGGCGGTGGTCGCCAGCACCAGCGCGGGACGCGCCTGTTCCAGCAGTCGGGAGATCACGCCGGCTGGCAGATCGGTGGCGTCGAGCGAACGACGCAGGGCGTCCTGGTCCGAAGGCAACGGGGTGAAGTCCATGACGGCAATCCTCCTGGGGCGCGGCGCGCTGGCGAAAGTGGGGCGGGCGTCGCCGCCGAATGCGCCATTCTAGGACGGCGCCATGACGTACCCCGCGATGCCGTCCCACAGCAGCTTCACCGCCGTCACCACCAGCAGCCCGTAGCAGAGCCGGTACATCTGCGCCTGGTTCAAGCGGTGATGCAGCCGCCACCCCGCCCAGACCCCCACGAACGCCGCCGGCAGGCTCATGGCCACCAGGCTCCAGTAGCCGCGCGACAGGTCCGCCACCGCCAGCCACGGGCCGGCCTTGAGCAGATTGCCGATGGTGAAGAACATGCTGGTGGTGCCGCCATAGACTTCCTTGGACAGGCCCAGCGGCAACAGATACATGGCCAGCGGCGGCCCGCCCGAGTGCGCCACCATCGTCGTGATGCCGGACGCGCCGCCCGCCAGCAAGGCCTTGCCGCTGGAACGCGGCCGCGCCGTCACCGATGCGCCGCCGCGCCACCACAGCCAGGCGAACAGCAACGTCGTCACGGCCATCAGCACCTCGACGAAATGGCGGTCGACCTGCCGCAGCACCACATAGCCCGCGGCGACGCCCGCCAGCAATCCCGGCACCAGCCACGCCAGGTCCGGCCGCGACCAGGTGCGCGGCTTCCAGTAGCGCAGGGCGAACAGATCCATCGCCACGAACACCGGCGCCAGCACGCTGCCGGCCGTGATCGGGTCCATCACCAGCGCCATCAGCGGAATGCCGATGATGGCGAACCCGCCGCCAAACGCCCCCTTCATGAAACCGATCACCCCGACGGCAAGCAGCGACATCGCAACAACATAGAAATTCAGATCCATGGCCCGGCAAGACAGAAGCAGACATTGAAAAACGCCGCCGCGCGGCGTTGTGTGACGCCATCCTAGGCCGGATAATCTGCCCATCAAAATAATCGTCCTGGATACGCTTTCGCCATGCCCGCGTCGCGCTACAAGCAGTTGGTGGATCAACTGGCGGCCGACATCCGCGGCGGCCGCCTGCCGCCCGGCACGCGCCTGCCCACGCACCGCGAACTGGCGGCGCGCGAAGGCCTGGCGCTGATGACGGCCACCCGCGTCTACGCCGAGCTGCAGACCATGGGCCTGGTCAGCGGCGAATCCGGCCGCGGCACCTTCGTCAAAGAGGCGCTGCCGCGCGGCCACGGCATCGACCTGCGCGCCTGGAACGACGACACCACCGAACTGACCTTCAATTCGCCGACCCTGCCGGGCCAGGCCGCGCTGTACCGCAGCGCCTTGCGCCGGCTGGCCGCCAAAGGCGACGCCGACGCCTTGCTGCGCTACCGCCCGCATGGCGGCAGCGACCCCGAACGCGCCGCCGCCGCCGCGCACCTGGCCCATCGGGGCCTTACGGCAAGCGCCGCCTCGACCCTGCTCGTCAGCGGCGCGCAGCACGGCCTGACCATCGCCGCCATGGCGCTGTTCGAACCGGGCGACGTGGTGGCCGTGGACGCGCTGACCTACCCCGGCTTCAAGCTGGCGGCGGAATTCTCGCGGCTGGAACTGGCGCCCGTGCCCGCCGCCGACGACGGCATGGACCTGGATGCGCTGGCCGACCTCTGCCACCGGCGCCGCGTCCGCGCGGTCTACGCCATGCCGACCCTGCACAACCCGCTCGGCTGGGTCGCCGGCCTGGCCTGGCGCGAGAACCTGGTGGACCTGGCGCGCCGCCACGGCCTGATGCTGATCGAGGACGGCGCCTACGCCTTCCTCGCCGCGCAAGCGCCACCGCCGCTGGCGGCCCTGGCGCCCGAGGCAACGCTGTACATATCGAGTCTGTCCAAGAGCGTCGCCACCGGCCTGCGCGTCGGCTCGGTCAGCGCGCCGCCAGCCTGGATTCCCAAGCTGGAACGCGCCATCCGCGCCACCACCTGGAACACGCCCGCCACCCTCACGGCCATCGTCCAGGACTGGTTCGAAGACGGCACCGTGCGGCGGCTCGAGACCGAGAAGCGCCGCGATGCCGCGCAGCGCCAACGCATCGCCGCGCAGATCCTGGGGCCGCTGCATCCGGTCGCCCATCCCTCGTCATACTTCGTCTGGCTGCCGCTGGCGCCGGAAGTGCGCGCCGATGCCATCGCCATGGCGCTGATGCGCGAACGCATCGCCGTCTCCACGGCTCATCCCTTCGCCGTCTCACACGTGCCGCACGCGATCCGGCTGGCGCTGGGCTCGGTGGACCTGGACGCCTTGCGGCGCGCATTGGAAGCGGTGGCGCGGGTGGTGGCGGACCAGACGGACAGGTAGGGCGGGCAGGCCTGCGCAACGCGCAAGGGCGATTCGCCATCCTCGGCGGGAACGCCAGGCGGCCGCCTTGCCGGATGCGCCCACTGTTGCTTTTCCGCCCGTGCCATCGACGCGCCTGCGCGCAGGCCTTGCAGTCGGACACAATTGGCAAATTGCTGTCCGACGCCAGCCCCGGCCGGCCACTAAGATGGCGCCGCATCATGCGCCACGTGCGCTTACCGAAGACCGATGAGAACAAGTCCGACATGAAAACGCGTCTGAACGTCCGCCCGTCCCCCCGCCCGCTGCTGCGCGCCACGCTGGCCGGCCTGTTTGCCGCCACGCTGGCCGCGTTCGCCAGCCCGGGCACCCTGGCGGCCAACGCCGCCGAGCCGGCCGCTCCCAAGCCCGCCGCCGCCCAGGCCACCGCCGTCACCCCGCCCGATGCCCCCACGGTGATGTACGCCATCTACCAGATCGACGGCAAGGGCGCCGACTCGTACGAAGTGGCCAACGGCAGCGTCGCCACCTACTGGTTCGGCCACGCCTTCGAACTGAACGGCACGCAATACTTCACCGGCTTCACCTGGGACACCCGCGAAAAATACGGCAAGCCCGGCGAAGACGAAGCCGGCCCCGAGACCCAGGTCAACCTGGCCGAAGCCACCTTTACCCTGACCGGCTCCACCGCCGAACGCCCCTGGAAGTTCCGCGGCATGGAGCACACCATCGGCATGTTCGGCGCCTACGAACGGGCCGAAGCCGTCGACACTAGCCGCAAGCCGCTCGACTACCGCACCCCGGAAGGCAAGCTGCTGCTGGCCGTGCCGACCCAGGGCTTTGACAACGGCACCAGCTTCGAAGGCTACGCCCTGTTCGTCTTCAATCCCGGCCCGCGCGACGAGCTCAAGGACAAGGTCTGGACCTACCTGGGCAGCATTCTCACCGGCGACGACAACAGCGCCGCCTGCGCCGACGGCGACGTCATGCCCTGCGTCGCCAAGACCGGCAAGCTGACCTTCACCGCGCAGAACGGCAGCGACATGCCGCGCCTGACCGTCACCCCCAGCGGCACCGAAATCTCCGGCCCGGGCAAGACCCGCAAACTGGGCCCCGCCGACGCGGTCAGCTACGTCTACGACGAAGCCGGCAAGAAGTACACCGAGAAGTAAACGATGACGCGGCAGGCGCGCCGGCCCGCGCCGCCGCCCGCCCAACCCGTCCCGCGACTGCCGCTACACTGACAGGTCATGCAGACCCTCTTCACGGAGCGAACCATGACCTCCCAGCCCCTGGCCATCACCCCGGCGCGCAGCGCCCTGCTGGTCATGCACTACCAGACCGACATCATGGACCTGTTCCCGTCGGTCGCCCCCACGCTGCTGGCCAACACGCGGCAGCTATGCGATGCCGCCCGCCGCGCCGGTGTGAGCGTCTACTTCGCCAAGATCCATTTCAGTCCCGGCTACCCGGAAGTCAGCCCGCTCAACAAAAACGGGCAGGGCATCCGGCAGTTGGGCCGCTTCGTGCATGACCGCGTCTCGCCCGAACTCGGCCGGCGCGACGACGAACCCATCATCCTGGCCCACCGCGCCAGCGTGTTCTTCGGCACCGACCTGCAACCGCGGCTGTCGGCCCAGGGCATCGACACCCTGATCATGGTGGGCGTCGCGTCCACCGGCGTCATGCTGTCGTCCATCGCCCACGCCAGCGACGCCGACTACCGCCTCCTGACCGTCAAGGACTGTTGCTACGACCCCGACCCGGTCGTGCACGACCACCTGTTCGCGACCGCTTTCGAATCGCGCACCACGGTGCTTTCCCTGGACGATGCCCTGTCCTTGCTGGCCACCGCCGCCGGGCCCGGGCTGCACAACAAAGAATGAGTTGACCCATGCGTACCCTGATCACTGCCTCCTTCCTCGTCGCCCTGAATTTCTCGCACGCCGCCGTGGCGCAAGCCGAACAAGGCTGCCCCGACGGCTACGCGCCCAGCGTCGGCACGCCCGGCCAGCAATGCGTGCCGATCCCCGTGGAGATCGCGCCCGCCGCGGGCGGCGCGTCCACCCCCGCCTCGCGCGACGCCCAGCGCTGGGGCGCCGTGGCCTATGACGCGCTCTCCGGCGCGATCGGCATCTCGGCCGACCGGGCCAGCAAGGCCAAGGCCGAAAAAGACGCGCTGGGCCAATGCGCCACCAAGGGCGGCGCGCGCTGCGTCATCAACACCACCTATCACGACCAATGCGTGGCCGTGGCCTACGGCCCGTCGCCCCAAGGCAGCGGCGTGCTGGTCAATTCCGCCACCGCCGCCAGTGAGGAACTGGCCCGCATGCGCGCCCTGGAAAGTTGCGAGAAAGGCGCTGGCGCCAGCTGCCAAACGTTCTACACCGGTTGCAGCCTGCCCCCGCCGGCTCAATAATCGGCGTCTCGCCGGCCCGCATCCCTCGAAGGACCTTCCATGCTCGACCCCGCCACCCTCGTCCTCTTTGGCGGCGCCTGCGTCGCGCTGGCCATGACGCCCGGCCCCGACATGCTGCTGATCGCCTCGCGCAGCGCCGCGCAGGGCAGGGCCGCCGGCTTCGCCTCGCTGGCCGGCATCCAGGCCGGCACCTACTGCCACGCGCTGCTGGCGGCCTTCGGCCTGTCGCAGCTATTCGTGGCGGTGCCCATGGCCTACGACGCGGTGCGCTTCGCCGGCGCGCTCTACCTGCTGTACCTGGCCGTGCGCGCGTTCCGCTCGCGCCCCGTGTCGCACATGCCCGATGCCGCCCGGGCCCGCTCGCCCGTGCGCGAAGTCTTCCTGCAAGGCCTGCTGACCAACCTGCTCAACCCCAAGATGGCGCTGTTCGTGCTGGCTCTGTTCCCGCAGTTCGTGCGCCCGCAAGACGGCTCGGTGGCCCTGCAGATCCTGGTGCTGGCCACCATCCTCAACGTCATCGGCCTGTTCATCAACGGCGCCGTCATCCTGGCCGCGCACCAGCTCAGCCGGCGCTGGGCCGGCCGCCAACGCGTGTCGCGCTGGCCGCAGTACGTACTGGGATCGGTGTTCCTGGCGCTGGCGCTGCGCCTGGCCACCGCCAGCCGCAACTGACGCGCGCGCTCCATGCAAAAGATCGAAGGCAAGGAATTCCGCATGGCCCTGCACAAGGGCAACGCGCATTTCCACGACCTGCATCTGCACGACTGCGCCTTCGATAACTGCGGTCTGTCGATGGTCAAGTATCCGCAACGCATGTCGCGCGTGCAGAACGTGACGCTGTCGCAATGCCGCGTCGTGAATTCAGAGATCAAGCCGTGCGTGTTCGAGGACGTGGTGGTCGAAGACCTGTCCACCAACCCCATTCTGCTGGTGTGGGCCGCGTTCCTTCGCCGGGTCACGTTGAAGGGCAAGATCGGCAAGATCAACTTGAACCTGACGCCCGAAGCGTTCTGCACGGATGCGGACCGGCTCCAGCAATTCGAGACCGCCCGCGCCGCGTTCTATGCCGAGACCGATTGGGCGCTGGACATCAGCGAAGCCAGGCTGTTGGGGCTGCGTTGCGAAGGCGTGCCGCTGCACCTGATCAGGCGCGATCCGCAAACGCAGGTGATCCTGGACAAGCGCGGGCGCTATCGTGGGCAGCAGGCGCTGGATGCCAGCTTCGCCAAGGCGTTTCCCGTTGCCGACAGCGTGCTGCGCGGCTTCGACGAATCCGACCGGCCGGCCATGCTGCTGACCGCATCAATGGGTGCGCCGAAGAAGCGGCGTGACGAGGAACTGGGCGCGATCGCGGAGTTGCGCACGCTGGGATATCTGGAAGAGTGAAGCGCGTGCCGCGTCAACGCCATAGCCAGTAGCCGACTGCCGTCACCACCGCCATCCACAACGCCACGATCACCGCCGCGCCCACCCGGCTGCGCGGCTTTTCGCGCTTGGCCTGGATCCACGCGTCCGCCTGGCTGCGGCATTCCCGCAGCACATCTGGCGGCAACAACTTGATGACCAACCAGATCAGGCCCGGCAGCAACAGCACGTCATCCAGATAACCCAGCACCGGGATGAAGTCGGGAATCAGATCGATGGGACTGAGGGCGTAGGCCACCACGAACAGGCCCAGCGCCTTGGCGTGCCAGGGCGTGCGGGGGTGCTTGCCGGCGAACCAGAGGGTCAGGCCGTCGCGCTTGATGCGCCGGGCCCAGGTTTTGAGGCGGTCGCGGGTTGGCATGGAGCGCGGGGTAGGGGGCAGCGGGGATGGATTCCAGATTGAACCCGTGACTTGGCTTCAACGCAATCTGCTCGCTAAATCCGCAGCCGCTTGCATCGCGTGCTTTGACGCCCGATAGGGGGGCAATACCTTGGGCAATCGCCGGATGATGACCGCGACGCGTCTTTCCGAGGCAGCCAAGGCACGCACCAGGACGTCGCCGAACATCTTGCGAATGGCGGTATTCGTATCGATCGCGCCCACCTTCGCGTACAAGCGACCGCAGGTGGGGATCGCACCAGTACGGACCCAGCGTCGTTCATCACGGCACAAAAAGGCGAACATCATCAGTCTTCGCATCCTCAAAAGCTTGCTTTAGTTGATCTCGACGCGGTCCTTCGGGCTCGTTCTTCAGCGCATCTTCCAGCGCCTTGGCTTGCCTGGCCTGAGCCTCCAGGAACTGCCCGACCTGCTTCTGAGCCTCCGACGCGATCTCGAACCCCGCCTCGATCTTCTTCTCGTCGAAGATCGGCTTGAGCGCATTCAACGTATCCGACGACGTGTCGCGATTCAGCGCAGCGTTTGACTGGATATCGCCGCGCCGACCAAGGTCGTGTTTCGCGCGATATCCAACTGGAAGCCGCCGTCGCCCGCCTTCAGGCCCGCCTGTTCGCTGGCGGATCGGAAGTCGCCGTTCATCCGGCCTTGGGCGACGTGGCCCGACACCGAACGCTTGCAGTAGCCGTACACGCAGATGTTGGCCTTGATCGCGACGCGGTCCTTCAGGCTCGTTCTTCAGCGCATCTTCCAGTGCCTTGGCTTCCCTGGCCCGCGTTTCCAGGAACTGCCCGACCTGCTTCTGAGCCTCCGACGCAATCTCGAACCCCGCCTCGATCTTCTCCTTGTCGAAGATCGGCTTGAGCGCATTCAACGTATCCGACGACGTGTCGCGATTCAGCGCAGCGATCGTTTGAGTCGCCGTCAGTCCAGTTAAGTCCTGCTGCGCGACTTCATCGCGAATCACGACATTGCCGCCACTGATCGCGCTGCGCGTGGCCGAGCTGGCATTGCCGGAAGCGCCTACGACAACAGGCAGGCCTGCCGACGCCCCGCTCTTGTCGCCCGGGTCCCGCGCGTTGTCGGCCCCGCCCGCCGTCTGGCCGTTGGCGTTCGCGGCTACGTCCGCTTTGCCCGCATCGCCTTTCTTGGGTGCGCCCCCGCCGTCGCCGCCCCAGCTATAGCCCCCGCTCAGGGCAATCTGGTCGGCCTTGTACCGGGCCGTGTTCTTTACATCCTGAACATCCAGCGTGCGCGTGCCGAGCGCGTTTCGGCCTTCCAGCGCCGCGCGCTCGCTGCTGGATATCGCCGCGCCGACCAAGGTCGTGTTTCGCGCGATATCCAGTTGGAAGCCGCCGTCGCCCGCCTTCAGGCCGGCCTGTTCGCTGGCGGATCGGAAGTCGCTGTTCATCCGGCCTTGGGCGACGTGGCCCGACACCGAACTCTTGCAGTAGCCGTACACGCAGATGTTGGCCTTGACGCCGATGCTTTGCTGCTTGGCGTCGTAGGTGCTGGCATCCTGCAGGGTCTCCAGGCGCAAGTCCTTGCCCACCGACGCGATGATCCGGTCGGCTCGACCAGTTCCACCGATCAAGGACGTGTCAGCGCCGGATCGCAACGCCAGCATAGTGCCGGCGCCCACGAGGCGCTATCGACGAATCCCTACATAAGGCGACAGTAAAGCAAACCAGAGCCCTCCCGGATCACAATCCGTCGCACCCGAATTGAGCCATTCCCTTATTACGGCGTTCACAATCTCTTCATTTGATTTTCCATATTGAAGCTGAAGCAGCCAATCATATTCTGTCCCCCCTCCACCTACTACAGGCTTAGCTCCCCTGTCTAACAGTGCAAGGACACACCGGCGCACAAACTCCGTGAGATCGTCGCCACTCAATCCAAACTCTTGTCGACCTGTCGGGATGATCTGCCACATACCCACGGCATCGGTAGGCAATTCCCCCGCTATCGTGTTTATACATTCAGCCATTGTCTGGCCAAAAATTCCAACGGAGTGAAGATTCAAACTCATCTTTGGTGCACCTTAAATCCTGGTGGCAAGCTCAGGTTATTGCTCTTTACCACATCAATCGTGGCACCGCTTTTTACGCTGTTCCGAATGCCAAAGACAGTTCCATCTGCTCTTTGATACCAAGTACCGGCATATCCCGGCGGGGTTGGGACCGGACTAGCCCCGCTCATCAACTGTGCCTGTAGAGCGCCAAATTGTTCTGGTGTCACAGTCCTGATTCTTGGCCCGGCGCCAGGGTGCACATTTCCTACAGGAATGCCGTTCGGCATCAAAATATCACTCGTGCTCCCACGGTTTGTGGCATCGTTCAATATGACCTGCGGCCCTTGCGGCTCAGCCATCGGCGTAACGCTGCCGCCTAGATACGCATTCCCATCCGCGTCATAGCTCGGCGTGGCCAGACTCCCCTGATCCGCCTCATACCCCGGCGTACTCTGCGCATGCCGCCCATCTTCCGCATACCCCGGCACTCGCGTATCGCCACCCGGCGGCACAGCCGGTGTCTCCAACGGCCCATTCGCCTCTTCCGGTCCGCTATCCTTCTCGAATAGCCTGTTCCACACTCGCGTCAGATGCCGCGCAATGTTCTCATTCGCGCTTGCCACGCCGTTAGAGTCGCGCCGCCCCAAGCTTCCGAATGCGCCGCCGGCCGAGCCCGCGCCTATTACCGGCAACGGCAATGCAAGTTGGTTGTTCTCCAACTCCACCCGCGCCGCGTCATTCACCGCCGCCACGGCCTTCGGATCCAGCGCCGCAGTCAGGCCCGCCAGCACGCTCGTCACCAGATTGATGCGCGCCTCGCGCTTCACGGGATCGAGCTTGTTCGATGACTTGCCGGACACCTGCTCCATGAGCTGGCTGATGACGATTCCCGCGGATGCGCCGGTGGCGGCGGCGCCGCATCCTGTGCTTTTTGCCGCAGCCCCCGCGCATCCCAGCAAAGCATGCAGTGCCACATGTCCGGCGGAACCTTCCCCGCCAAGCAGCGGCGCGATTTCCTTGATCTTGGCCGCGCTCAAGCTCTGCAAGTAATTCACGGTTGCCGCTTGCACGAACCCGCTGGCGCTACCCGTCACGTTTGCGCCAGTGGCCAAGCTCACAGCCATCAGTGCTTCACGGTATCTGCCTCCTGGTCCCCATTTCTGGACCGCTTCGTGTTGGGCACGTAGTTGATCTCGACGCGGTCCTTCGGGCTCGTTCTTCAGCGCATCTTCCAGCGCCTTGGCTTCCCTGGCCCGCGTTTCCAGGAACTGCCCGACTTGCCGATTGACCTCCGACGCGATCTCGAACCCCGCCTCGATCTTCTCCTTGTCGAAGATCGGCTTGAGCGCATTCAACGTATCCGACGACGTATCCCGATTCAGCGCGCCGATCGTTTGAGTCGCCGTCAGTCCAGTTAAGTCCTGCTGCGCGACTTCATCGCGAATCACGACATTGCCGCCGCTGATCGCGCTGCGCGTGGTCGAGCTGGCTTTGCCGGAAGCGCCCGCGACAACAGGCAGGCCTGCCGACGCCCCGCCCTTATCGCCCGATTCCCGCGCCTTATCGGCGCCGCCCGCCGCCTGGCCGTTGGCGTTCGCGGCTACGTCCGCTTTGCCCGCGTCGCCTTTCTTGGGTGCGCCCCCGCCGTCGCCGCCCCAGCTATAGCCCCCGCTCAGGGCGATCTGGTCGGCCTTGTACCGGGCCGTGTTCTTTACATCCCGAACATCCAGCGTGCCCGTGCCGAGCGCGTTTCGGCCTTCCAGCGCCGCGCGCTCGCTGCTGGATATCGCCGCGCCGACCAAGGTCGTGTTTCGCGCGATATCCAACTGGAAGCCGCCGTCGCCCGCCTTCAGGCCCGCCTGTTCGCTAGCCGATCGAAAGTCGCTGTTCATCCGGCCTTGGGCGACGTGGCCCGACACCGAACTCTTGCAGTAGCCATACACGCAGATGTTGGCCTTGACGCCGATGCTTTGCTGCTTGGCGTCGTAGGTGCTGGCGTCCTGCAGGGTCTCCAGGCGCAAGTCCTTGCCCACCGACGCGATGATCCGGTCGGCTCGACCGGTCGCACCGATCAAAGAGGTGTCAGCGCCGGATCGCAACGCCAGCACGTTGCCGGCGCTCACGTCGGCATAGGTCCAACGGGTGTCCTTGCCATCGGCGCGGCCACGAGCGCCGCTGACGCCGATGGTGACCATGACGCCAGCCCCGTTCTCGCTGTCGGCCGACACGCCGATGCCCACGCTTGCGCTGGAACTCTTGTTCTTCGTGTTCTGCTCGAAGGTGTTTTGCGCGGCCCGCAGCTGGATGTTCCCATCGGCATCAAGCAGGGCATTGCCGCCCGCCGACAAGCGCGATCCCGTGAGCGTGATGTCCGAAGCCGACCCCGCGCCCTGGGCGAGGAGGGTAAGGTCCTGGCCGGCGGCCACCGTCGATCCGGCCGTCGACGAAGACGCGCGGTCCGTGGCGCTCTGGCTCTTGCTGGTGCCCAGGTCGATACTGAGGCTCACGCCGCCCGCGCTTTTCGGGTCCGCCATCATCGCGTCGTAGGCATTGAGCGCGGCAAGGCCCGTGGTCGCCAGGGCCAGGCCCTGCATGACCTTGTTGTCGGTCTTGCCGGCGGCCTCGTTCATCCGGCCGGCGGTCTGCATCGCGCTGATCAGCGGCGCGCTGGCGTTGATGCTGACGCCGGATTGCTTGACCTCGTGCAATTCCTTGTCGCGCGTGGTGTCGAGCGCCGCGGCGATATTGATGCCGCGCCCGGTCAGCGTCACATCGCCCTGGCGCGCCAGGACGTTGCTGCCCGTCACGTTCAGTGCGCGCTCCGCGCGGATCAGCGTATCGCCTTCGACGCTGCCGACGGTGCTCGCGGTATGGAACACGTTCTTGCCGTCGAGCGAGTCGGTTTGCCTGCGCGTGCCGTAGCTCAGCCCTCCCATCGCGCCTAGCCCCGACTTCCTGACCATCTTGTAGTCATAGCGGTCAGAACGATTCTCGCCAGGCAGAATGTTCACGTCGCGCTCGCCAGCGATGAGCAGGTCTCGCTGCGCGCCGACGTTCGATCCCGTCACGTTCAGGTCGCGGCCCGCCGTCAGCACCGCCGTGTCGCCAGTAAAGGTGGCAGCCTGCGCCAGTATCTGGTCCACCGACTGTATCTTGTGGGTGGACTTGGATCGCAGAAAGCCGCGCTCCTTGTTATGGCTTTCGGCATACGCGTACAGCGTCCGCTCGCCAGCGGTTATCTGGATGTCACGGCCCGCATCGACGGCCAATTGCTTGCCCGCGGTGACGTCCGCCGCGCGCGCAATGACGTCTTGACCGGCAACCAACGCCAGGTTGCCACCCGCGGCGATTGTCGTGCCGGTCTGCTCACTGCTACGAAACTCGTAGCGATTGCGCGCGTCCCGCACATTGGTTTCGCCATGGCTTTGGGTCAGGGCGGTCAGCGACAGGTCGCGTCCGGCCTGCAGGCGCGCGTCGTCCTGGACGGCTAGCTGCGCCGCCGTCAAGGCAAGGTCGCGCCCGGCCCGCATGTCCAGACTGCCTGCGTCAATACGCGCGATGCCGGTCAGGTACGAGCCCCAGGTCGTGCCGTGGTTCTCCTTGGCGGCGGTCGATGTCAGGCGTATATCGCGGCCGGCCAAGAACGCAACCGTCTTGCCCACGATCCTGGATACCTGGTTGGTGAGGTCCTCGCGCGCGGCCAGATCGATCCGCCCGCCCTGGATGCGCCCGCCCGCCTGGTTGACGATATTGGCCGCGCCCATCACGAGCGCCACGCGCGCGCCCAGGGTGCCGCTGTTGGCGATATCGCCTTGGGCCGCGAGTTCGACATTGCGCCCGGTCATCAACGTGCCGTCGCCTTTCAAATCGTCCGGCCGCACCAGCAGATAGACCCTCGGGACAAGCACGCTCCCGATGCTGCCATCGGCCAGTGTGATCGACTCCTCCTCCAGCCAGACGAGATCAGTGGTCAGCAGGCGCTGCTGCGCCTCGCTCAGCGCCACGCCGATCTTCAGGCCATTGCGCTGGGCGAAGCGCGCGCCTTCGGCCATGAGCGCCTTGTATTGCGCGTCGTAATCGCTGTAGTTCTCCAGGAAGCGCTGCCCCGAGGAAGCCAGGATCTGGTCAGACACGAGCTTCTGTTCGTAGAACCCGTCACCCAGGCGTCTGGGCTGGCCCGTGGGCGTCAGGAATCCGGCGCTTGCGGGAAACAGGGCGTCCCAATCCGGCGGGCGCGCGTCGGACGACCCTTTGCCTGTCGTCGCAGCGCCAATAGTGGTGTCCGGCGCCGCGCCGGGCTGGCGCAACAAGTCCAGCAGGTAATCGCTGGACACGAACGGACGCTGGCCAACGAAACGCGGGTCGGTAGCCACGATGTACGGCGCGTCCGGCTTGCCGTTGACGACAAAGAACTGACTGTCGGGAATACTCGCGGGATTGGCAACGACACGCACCGTGTTGCCACCGGGCAGGTCCACACTGGCCACCTGCACGGGGCCGGGTGCGGCGATGCCGCTGGCCCCCGGCGTCTTGCCGCTCAGTGACACCACTGCATTGCCGCCTGCGGCGCCCACCGGCAATTCGATGCTCTCTTCGCTTGCGGTGCGCCGGTAACGCGATTGGTTTTCTTTGCGGTGGTTCTTTCTGCCCGGATAGGTATGGGTTTGCGTGCCCTCGCGCGTCGTGATGCGAACCCCGCCGGCTCCTATATTCTGGATCGCCGGACCTTGCACGGACAACGCACCGCCCGCCGCAATCTGGCTTTTATCGTTGACGACAGTGCCGGCCAGTGTCATGGCGCCGCCGGCCAGGATCTTGCCGGGATCGGAGCTCAGCGTCCGCGTTTCGGTGACCGTTTCATCCAGGTAGTAGTAGGTAAAGTCATCGACCAGATGGCGCTGGAAGTCCGCATTGAATGCGTTGATGCGGGTATTCAGTTCGAGGAAGGGCGCCTGGTAAGCGGCGAACGCGCGCTTGTAGGCCTCCCGGCTGGCGTTCTCCTCGGCAATGCATCGGCCATCGCGTCCGCAGTAGCGCGGCGTCCACTGCGGCGCCGGGCCTGTCGGCGGCTTCACGTCGAAAACCTGCCAGATCTTCGCATCCACGCGGTAGGCGTAGGACGGCCCCGAGCTCCCGAACCTACCGCTCCCGAATTTCTTGGGCCGGGAACACTTCGGGCCGCTCCCCTCCAGGGCGCAGCGGTCCAATTGGGGAACCCGGATAGGCGTGACCGGAATATGCCCGTGCTTGTTGCGAATACCTGGCGTGTAATCGAACTGCGGCCCGTAGCGCGATGCCGGATATTGGTCGGACGGCAGCAGCAGCATGCGCTCGGCGTCGTCGTCCATGAAGCTTCGGGGATCCTGACTGCACAGCTTGGTGACCGAGTCGCAGACCCAGTTGTCCGCCATGTCGTACATGACGCCGGAATTCCATGGCTTGGCATAGACCTTTTTCTGCTCGGCCACCTTCACCATGCCGCTGGTGTACTGGGTGTTCTGGTTATCGATCCGCGCCGCGCAGATGTGCGCATCGCCGGCAGCCTCGATGGTGGCCGAGGCGTTCAAGAGCGAGGCGGCCTGATCGATAGCCGCGCCGTGCATATCCAGCGCGCCGCCGATGCGCAGGTCGGCGCCCGAGTAAATCAGAGCATGGTCGCGGTTGGTCAGCGATGCCACTCCGAGATTCATGTTCCCGCGCGAGGCGATGACGGCGCCGCCGCCCGCCCCGGCGCCATTGACCAGCGTGCCCGCCTGGATGGACAACGTGTCGCCATAGATCCGGCCGGTGTTCTCCAAGCGATCCGCGGCGATGCGCGTCGAGCCGCCGTCGATAAGACCCGAGTTGGTCAAGCCGCGCGCGACCGTGATGGCATTGGCGCCGCCGGCCAACAGTTCGCCCGAGGCCTGGTTGTTCAACGAGTCTGCCGTGATGGTCAGATCGCGAACGGCGCTGATCCGGGCCCGGTTGTCCATGTCGCCGCCCACGGACAGCGCAAGATCGCGGCCGCTGGCGATGTCGCCTTCCTGGTTCAGGGAGCCGGCGTATTGGAACGACAGATCGCCCGCCGACTGCAATGTGCCCAACCCTTGCAAGACCTTCGTGCTCACCGCCAGGCGCTTGTCCGCCAGCAGCTTGCCGCCGGCGTTGTCCAGCCGGTCGGCCAGGATTCGCGCATTGCCCTGGGAGGCGATTTCGCCGCCGGTGTTGTCCAGGTCCTGGGTGGACAGCGTCAGATCTTCGCGCGCTTGCACGGACCCCGTCTGGTTACCCACCCGGTCCGCCAGAATGTCGACCACCTTGCCCAGCACGCCCTTGGGGGGATCGCCGGCCGCGGTCAACGTGCCGCCGTTATCGAGGCTGGCCGCGCGCAGCGTCAGCGCGTTGTCGGCCTGGATCAGGCCTGCGTGGTTGTCCACCGCGTTCGTGGTGGCGGGGGAGGAGGTTGCGGTGACGGTCACATCACGCCCGGCCAGCGTGCCGCGGCGGTTGGCGATGGCGGCGGCCTCGATGCGCGCGGCGCCCGCTGCGGCAATCCGCCCACCCGTGTTGTCGAGATTTCCGTCAAGCTCGATCTTGGCATCGCTCGTCGCAATCAGCTCGCCGCCCTGGTTGCGCAGATTGGTGGCGGTGGCGATCAGATCGCCGCCAGCCAGCACCGAGCCCGTGTTGTCCAGCGTGGTTCCGGCCTTCAGGGTGGCGCGCCCGACTGCCGTGGCGATACCGGCGTTGCCCAGCGCACCGCCTGCGCTCAGGTCGAATGCCGCGCCGGACTGCAAGCGGCCGTCCGCCGTGGTGTTGAGTTTGCCGGCGGCGCTGACGGCGAGGTCGCCCGTTTGCGTCGCGGCGAGGCCGCCCAGCGTTGCGTCGGCGCCCGCGCGCAGGGTCATGCCGTGTTGCGCGACCACCGAACCCAGCGCGGTGAGCGCAGCGCCAGCGTGAGCCGTCAGGCCACCGCCCGCCTGCTGCCGCGAGGCGGCGCGCAGCGCGATGTCGCCGCGCTGCGTGGTCAGCGAAAGATCGCCCTGCAAGGCGACGACCGTGCCTTCGATGCTGAGCGTGTCGCCCGCGGTCAAAGATTGCGAGCCGCCCGCCAGCATGCGGCCAGCCACTTCCAGTGCCCCTGATGCTGAAGCGTTCAACGTGCGGCCAGCTTGCGCCAGCCCGGCCGTGCCCACCGCCACGTCACGGCCTGTCAGCGTCAGGGTCGCGTCGGTGGCGGTGGTCCCGTTCAAGTGTGCGTCGTGCGTGGCGGCAAGCCGCATGTCTCCCACCGAACTGAGGGCGCCCGCCACGAACAGGGAGCGCCGCGCGTTGGCGGTCAGCGTACCGGCGGCCTGCAACGACCCATCCTGTTTGACGACGACATCGCTCCCAGCCGTGAGAGAGGCATCGCCCGCTGCGCGCCCGCCCAGCGCAGCCGCCAGACCGCCCACGCGGACGTCGCCTTTTGCGGCAAGCGTCAGGCCGCCGCCGGCGGCAATGACGCCATCAGCGTCCAACTGGGCGCCGGCACTCGCGTTCAGGTTCTGCGACGCCTGCATCCTGCCGGTTGCCGCGACTTCCAGGTTTGCGCCCGCGTCAGCCGTAAGCCCGCCCGCCAGCGCAGTCGCGATGCCGGCGACACGGATGTCGCGCCGCGCGCCCAGGACAACGGGCGAGCCGGCGGTCGCCGCGCCGGTGATGAACAGATCGCGGCCCGCCTGCGCTTGCAACGCACCCAGGCGCGCACCAGACCCGGCGCCCTTGGCGGTACCCGCGATGCCGGCGATTCGCAGGTCCTGGCCCGCGCTCAGCAGCAGCTTGGCGCTGCCCTGGGCCAGGCCCGTCTCGCCGACGGTCAGATCATCGTTCGCCTCGCTGCGCAGGGTACCGTTGGCGACGGTCTTGCCGTTCAACTCCGCGTTCTTGCCAACTGTCAGGATGATGTCCCGCAGACCGGAAATCGAGCCGTTCGCCAGCAGCTTGCCGCTGGCCTGCGCCTGCAATGATCCGCCGGCCTGCAGCGCACTCGCACCGCCCAGCGTCAAGCCGCCGCCGCTGCTGACCTTGAGCGCCCCCGTGTCCACCAATACCGTGCCGTCCACGGTCAAGTCCCTTTCGACTCGCAACGTCGCGGCTTGACCCGCCACCAACGTGCCCGCCAGCGTCCCGGTCCCTACCCGTGCCAGGATCGAACCATTGGCCTGCTGTCGCGATCCCGCCAAGGTGGTCAGGCCGCCGGGCGTCTGAATGATCAGGTTGCCGGCGGCGAAGTGCTGGCCCGCAAGGCGCTGATTGGTCGCTTCCAGTATCAGGTCGCCCAGCGATGTCATCGTGCCGGTGGCCATCAGCGTGCTGCCCGCGCGTGCTTGCAATACGCCACCTGCCAGCGTCTGGCTGTCGGCAGACAGGTTCATACCTTTTCCGGCGATCAGATCCAGGGGCCCGTTGGCGGACGCAGCGGTGCCGGCCAAGTCCATCTGGCTGCCGGCCTCCAGGTGCATGCCCATGTCACCGCGCGTCGCGCCGGCCACCGATAAATCGCCTGCCGCGAGCAGGCGCGCCTTGCCGGATGCGTCTGCCTGCCCGGTGGCGCCGATACGTAGATTGCGTCCGGCGTCCATACCCAACGATCCACCGGCACTGAGCGTTCCGTCCACACGCGTATCGCGTGTCGCCCGCGCCTGGAGATCGGCCGCGGACACCAATGCGCCGCCCAATGTGAGGTCGCGGCCCGCAGTGGCCCGCACCTGCTTGCCTTGCAGCTTGCCCGCCGAACCCTGCGCCAGATCGTTGCCGCTTGTCAGGCTCAACGCCGCGTCGCTCAGGACGGCCCCGCCCAAGGATGCATCCCGGCCGGTTCGTAGCGTGACGTTGCCGGTCGACTGCAATTGCGTGCCGGCCTCCAGGGTCAAGTTACCGTCGGCCTGGGTCAGCAACGTCCCCGACGCGTACACCTGTTGCGGCAGTACCAGGTCGCGTCCCGCTTGCAGCGTGACGTAATCCTTTGCGGACACCACGCCGGCCACCAGGGATACGCCGCCGCGCGAGTCGGCCGGCGCGTCGGACGGCTTGCCCAACTGCGCATCCGCCTGCGCTGCGGCATCGGCACCACTATCGGTGGTTACGCCCTGGGCGGGTTGCGGCACGGCCGTCTGAAGGGCCACCGTCAGGTTGCGGCCAGATTGCACGCGCGCGTCCTGGCCCGACGTCAGCAGGCTTCCCGATAGCGAAAGGTCCCTGCCGGCGGCTACACGCAAGGCGCCCTGTGTACGCAGGCTGCCTTGTGCGCCCACAGTTGCGTCGCCGCGCGCGTCCACGTCCAGCGCCGCGCCCGCGCCGACCGCGCCCGACACCGCGACTTTACCTGCGGCGGTGAGCGCCACCGCGCCTGTCGCCTGCGCCGCGCCCTGCACGGCCAGGTCGCCGCCACTCTCCACGCGCAGATCCCCCGCTGCCTGCACGGTGGCGCGCGGCGCAATGCGGACGTCGCCGGCGGCATTGACCTGCAAATCGCCCGTCAGCGCCATCAGATTGCCGCCGATGTTCACCCCCACGCCGGCCTCGGTGCCGATCAGGCGGATGCTGTTGGCGTACATGCCGCCCAGCGCGGCGGTGTCCAGCGTTACCCCGGGTGCTGGGCCATCACCCGCCTGCGGCGATACGGCGCCCGTGCCATAGTCGACCTGCGACGCGCCGGCCGTCACGCTCAACCGGTTCGCCCAGACCTGCGCGTTGATCTCCAGCGTGCGCGCGATCAGGTCCACCTGGCTCAGGTTCATGCCGTTCAGGCCTTGTCCCTCGATGCCAAGCCGGCCTGCCGCCACGTCAAAGCCGATGCCACCGTCCGGCCCGACGCGGGGTTTGCCGGTGGTCAGCGTGGCCCGGTCGGCATTCAGGAATCCGCAGCCATTGCACGTAATGCCTGCCGGGTTGGCGACGATGACGTTGGCCCGATTGCCAGCCACTTCCAACGTGCCGAGCAATTGCGACGGATTGGGCGCGGTGACCTGGTTGAGAATGGTGCCCGCATGCCGATTGCCCAGCATGGGGTTGCCGTCCACTTGCCCGGCCAGTTGCGACGGGCTGGCGCCGCCGCTGTTATTGAGCACCACGCCGGATGGGCCGACGTTGAATTGCGTGTAGCGGTTGTTCGACACGCCACCGGCCGAAGGCGGCGCGATATTGACCACCGGCACGCCATGGCTGACGCTCACGAAGGGCTTGGCGCCCGGCACACTTCTGTCCACCGAGATCGGCAGGGTCTGCGCCATCACGGGCGACCAGACCTGCGTGAAGACCACGGACCACGCCATCAGGGAACGGAGCTTGGACATCATTCGTACTCGGTTGAAGGCGGCTTGGAGGGAGGGCGTCGCAATCGTCTTGATGACTGCGGGACTCCCCACATCCCGTCACCCGCCACGGATCGCCAGCGCTATCTGCGATCGGCAATTGCGTGTTTCGCGAAGCGCCATGCAGGGCTTCACTTTTAGCCGTGCCCCGTTCGTGCAAGACGTAGGAACGATCCGAGATTCAGCGTGACACGCGCGAAAATCGGATGAATGACGTGTTGTGTGGGTAGTCCGCGCATCGGCGGCAATCACGGTGGATGGGATCGAAAGCCCCGCGCCGGCCTCACGCAATGCCTTTCGTCCGTTCAGTCCAGGCCCACCTTCGCCGAATGCTTCGGCGCCCGATAATGCGACGAACGCTTGCGTGATTGCCGTGTCGTGGCCTCAAGGGACCGCCCCGGCTTGGCCAGCGCCCGCGCCAGTTGCTTGCCTGACACCCTACGGCGGCCGACGGTGTCTTCGTCCACGTCCACCTTGACGTACAGCCGGAACAGCCAGAATTGCCGTTCGGCATCGCACCAGTAATAGATCACCCGCAGGCCGCTGCGCTTGCCCCGGCTACGGTGGGGATCGGCGTAGCGCAGCTTGCGGAGTCCGCCCGTGCCTTCGAGCACCACGCCCGCCTCCGGCATTTTCAGCATCATGCATTGCAGCGCGCGAAATGCGTCATCGTCCAGGAACTTCTCGCGGTCGCGCGAGAACTCGGGCCGTTCGACAAACAGGGCATTCATGGCAATGCACGCGTATCACTATCGTGGATAGACTGAAACCCATTTTGAAGGGCTTCAACGTATCCATGCGCGTGCGGGCCGTGGGTTTCGGACGAAGCGAATGACTGCGCCTCACGGTGGAGGTCAGAACGGCTTCATCACCACCAGCAGAATGATCAGCACCGGCGCGGCCAGCACCACCGGCATCAACCGCGCACGACTCGCCTCAGTGACGTCGCCCGCCGCCTCCGCCAACCGCCGCAGCCGTCCCGCCTGCATCCCGTGCACCGCCGCCAGCAACAGCACCAACGCCAGCTTCACCGAAAGCCACCCGCTGCCAAACCAGCCCGCGCTCGTCGCCAGATACACGCCGCTGGCCAACGCGCCCACCATCGACGGCGTGGTCAGCAACCGTTCCCACTTGCGCAGCAGGCGCAGGCGCGCCAGCTCCTGCGGCAAGGCCGGGCCCGGCAGCTTGTCGGCCGCCGCCAGCACGAACGCCTGCACCACCATCCCCGCCACCCAGAACAGCACCAGCGCCAGGTGCAGCGACTTGATCAGCAGATACGCCATCGCTCACGCCTCCCGCGCGCGGCGCAGCGAACGCGCGATCACGAAGCCGCCAAACGGCACCAGCGTCGCCACCAACGTCCACACCAGCCGCTGGCGCGGCCAACCCTGCGCCGACGCCACATTGCACGCCAGCGCGATATAGACCATGAACGCCACCCCATGCACCGGCCCCACCCACGAGACCCCTTGCGGCATCCCGGCCAGATGCTTCAACGGCACCGCGATGCCCAGCAGCGCCAGCAGCGTCACCCCTTCCAGCATGGCCGCCCACTTGAAGAGAGCAGGGGTCGAAGCATCGGCGTCTTTCAGGGGCATGGCAGCGTCTCGCAACAGGATGAGCGGCATTGTCCGGGCTGGCGCAATCGCCAGCCATTGGCCAAAATGCCAATCTTCGAAAGAAATCCGCCAACCGTGCGCCGCCGTCCGCCCGACCCATCTCGAGGCCCCAGCCCCATGCCCCCGCCCACCCCGCACCGCGTCGCCGTGCTCGCCTTCGACGGCCTCGTCGCGGGCGACCTGTCCATCCCCTGCGAGATCTTCCAGCTCGCCGAAACCCTCGACGGCCGCCGCCCCTACGCCGTGCAGGTCCACGCCGGCAAACCCCGCGTCCGCACCCACGCCTACGACCTGCACATCCGCCACCGCCTGGACGCCGCGCGCGGCGCCGACACCCTCGTCATCCCCGGCCTGGCCGACCCGGCCGACAGCGTCCCGGACGACATCCTCGACCTGGTCTGCCACGCCCACGCCCGGGGCGCCCGCATCGCCTCCATCTGCACCGGCGCCTTCGTCCTGGCCGCCAGCGGCATCCTCGACGGCCTCAAGGCCACCACCCACTGGAAAGCCGCCGGCCTGCTCGCGCGCCGCTACCCCGCGATCGACGTCAACCCCAACGTCCTGTTCGTCGACAACGGCCAGGTCCTGACCTCCGCCGGCGCCGCCGCCGGCATGGACCTGTGCCTGCACATGATCAAGCGCGACCACGGCGCCGCCGTCGCCGCCAACAGTGCCCGCCTGGCCGTCGTGCCGCTGGAACGCGCCGGCGGCCAGGCGCAATTCATCGTCCGGCCCACGCCGGCCTCGCACACCGACCTGACGCCGCTGCTGCACTGGATCGAACACCGGCTGGCCGAGAACCTGACCGTCGCCGCGCTGGCCGCCCAGGCCGCGGTCAGCGTGCGCACCTTGAACCGGCGGTTTCAGGAACTGCTGGGGGTGAGTCCGCTGCAATGGGTGATCCAGGCGAGGGTGAATCGTGCGCGCGAGATGCTGGAGACGACGGACCTGCCGGTGGAGCGGGTGGCGATGGAGGTGGGGTTCGGGTCAGCGGTGTCGCTGCGGGAGCATTTCACGGGGATCTTGGGGACGAGCCCGGTGGGGTATCGACGGGCGTTTCGGCGGGCGGGGTGAGGACTGCCTGATGCTTGGGGATGGGGCGGCCTGACGCTTGGTGGCCTGGAACTGGCCTGACGCATTACGCGACAGGCCGTTGGTCTTTTTCGGGTTACTGGATCGAGCGCGGCGCGTTGTGCGTGGCGGCGTCGAACGCGGCGTCATCGGCGTAGGCGCGGGCCGATTCCAGCATGGCGTCGGTCAGGGTGCCGAGGTGATCGCACAGGCCTTCCACGCCACCCATCAACGCGGCCACCGTCCATGCGTCCAGCGGCTGGCTGCCGGTGGCGGCGGGTTCCGACGCGCTGTTGCCGACCAGGCGGGCGATGGTCTGGATGGCGTAGCGGGCGCGTTCGATGTTGTAGAGGTGGGAGAGGGGGACCGGGCCGTGCTCGGGGTCGGTGTCGACCAGCCAGGGGTTTTGGGTGAGGGGGTGGGATTGCATGGACTTCCTCCGACGATGTGGAAACCCCGCTGCCCCACTTCCAAATGGGGCGGGCGGGCACAGGACAAGGTTGGAAGACCGGATCGTCGGAACCGGCGTGCGGCTAGCGCACCCCTGCCAAGGCCCGCCCATTGGGCGTGCGGAGGCTTGCTGATTGTAGAGTCAGCACCGACGACTTTACCGGCTTCCAAACCGGGCTACTGTTGGTAGGGGTAGCTTACGGAGTATAAGGCGGTGGCCAGTCCTTTATCTGCGAAGCGAGGCAATTTAGCCACTGGCACAAACACCAAGCGATGATTGCTTTCGACCCGTTGGAGTCTCTCCCACGATCCCAAAGCAGCCCTCGGGGGTGCTAGGCCATAGCATCCAATCCGTCATAGACAACAGAACGGCCAGAACTAATCTATGCGCCAGCCCACTTCCGGCTAGCCCATGCTGCGTTAGCACTCCACCTCGTTGGGCTTGTCGGTTTTACTCCCACACAGAGGGTTTCCCGCGAATTTTGCAGGACGCATTACGTTCGAAAGCATCATTTGAACGGCCAGGTGGCCGTACAATAATCTTGCTTAAGGGTTGTTCTTCCACAAAAAGCCGCTGGAGAAGAGTAAATGGCCAATCTGCCATACGTAACAGCTGTTGGTAACATTGAAAAGGCACTCAAGGGCATCAAGACGGCTGCAACGCCAGAGTCCGTGAGCCAGGACTTTGTCAAGACGATTCTCGGAATCAAAGGAGGATCGGGTAACCAGATGACTGCATACTTAAAGAAAATCGGGTTCGCAGCACCTGATGGCACACCGACGGACCTATATAAAAAGTTCAGGAACCCGGCTACTGAGGGATGGGCAGCGGCCCAAGCTTTGAAAATCGGATATGCCCCTCTATACACTCGAAACGAGTATATGCAGCGCCTCGGTGATGATGAGCTCAAGGGACTGATCTACGAAGAAACAGGGGCCGGGCAGGATTCGAGTTCGGTGCCTTTGATTCTGTCCTCAATCAAGCAGATCAAGAAGTTTGCTAAGTGGGATGGCGTGCCACGTGAGGAGACGGTTGAGCGTATCGATCCGGAGCCAGAGTGCTTGCCGACAACGCGAACACCGCTCCCCAACGGTTCGGCAGGGATGGCCACGCAGGGGCTTGGACTGAATTTGGGATACACCATCAACCTGAACCTGCCCGCCACCTCGGATCCCGCAGTGTTCAATGCAATCTTTCGTGCTCTGAAAGAGAATCTTCTGAGGAACTCCAGTGACTAGCCTTGCCGACTCAATTCGGTCTTTCGGGATGTCTGGCCTCCTCATATGCGATGAGCTACGGCAAATCGAACAGAGCTTTGGGATTGAACTGCACCATTCACCGAAGACCGAAGCCGCGAGTGCCGTCGCCTACTACCCGCAATTTGAGCAGAGCGTACGCCGCGAAGCTGCCGAGATGTCTGAAAACTACGAGGTCTTCTACTGTCTCGAGCAGGCAGTACGCAAACTCATTACAGAGACTCTCGAAGAAGCCGAAGGCGCGGATTGGTGGAATAGCACGCGCATTCTGCCTGACATCAAGGCCGATGTGGCTTCGCTCGTTAGGCGAGAGCGCGACAACGGTGTGACGCCGCGATCAGACAATATGATCGACTACACCACGTTCGGCCAGCTCTCAGGAATGATCACGTCCAATTGGGACCTTTTCGAGCCAACTTTGAAGAGTAAGCGAGGGGTAGAGCGCGTTATGGCCAACTTGAATCTAATTCGCGGGCCAATCGCCCATTGCTGCCCGATGCAGGAAGACGAAGAAGACAGATTGAAGTTGGCTGTGAAGGACTGGTTCCGAATGATCGGCTGATACTCAGGGGCCACAGCGCTGTCAAATAGGAGTTGGTCTACAAGGACGTCCATTGGAGGGTTCCTATGCCCGCCGTTTATCGGTCATTTCCGACGTTGGGCGACTGCTTTTCTTTTTTGAACCATGTCCGCTCCTGACCGCCAGCAGGCCCACGCGGACGCCGGCTTTCGACCCAAAGCGGAAATAACTTTCTTTCGAAAGCAGCCGCTTGGGCTATAGGTGGGGGCATTCATTCCATTGCTTGCTGTCGGCGGCCCATACCGATCGTCCGTGTTTGACTAACGCACATCTCGTGAGTATCACCGAGCCGTGCAGGATATGACAGCTCCTGTCGCAAGTCCGCCTAGCTCCAATTGACGACCTACCTGATCGGCTCGCTGCCACGACGATTCGAGGTGTTGGGCCGCGGCTAGGCCGCGGAAGTATGCTGGATCGGGATGAAACTGAGGGCCCTTAGCGTGCGCGTGAACAGGCAGGCAGGCGCGTAGCCAGATTCACCGGGCACGAAAGTGCCACAGCCAAGCTTTTTGCGCTTCACACAATGGCCGCCGGAGAAGTCAGCGCCTTCGATACCGGGCACGAGTTCGTGCGCGCGGGGGCAACGCAAGAGCTCGCTATCCGCGAAGATCTGTTGTGCGAGTTCGCTCGTGAAGACCTGCTGGCCCCAAGCGTTGCACACCTCGTCAGGCATGCCGTGCAACTGGAGTTTGCCGTTGTAGACCTCAACCCGAGGTAGTTCCATCAACAGCGCGAACTTGATCAACTCAGACTCAGTGTTAAAGGTCGCGTTATTGCTCTCGATACGAATCTTCAGTAAGGGCACGCTGATGTGCTGCGCGACGAAGCTTTCCCAAACGCGGTGCGCCGTGTACAAATTACCTTGTGGTGTCACTGTGTCCCAATCGCCCTGAGACATGAGCGAATCGAGGATGGCTTGATAGCGCTGCTGCACGAAGTCAGGATACGGGACCTTACCTTTCGCGAGGTCCGCTTTGTCGCCATCGGTCAGGCTGCGGATCAGCGCGTACCCCGGATTTATGATCTCCACTTTGGTCTGTTGGTCGTTGATATCCTCGACGGAGAAGAATGACGTCGACAGCGCGAGATCCGACAGCCTGAAGACCAGTTCACGTGGGAACTTCGGAATGTCCATGCCACGAAGATACTTGCTGATCAACAGGTCAGACGCTGTGTAGATTTCGAACTGTCTGGCCATAGCGTCAAGATTCTCCTTCTCTCTAGCATCGAATGTCTTCGGTGGTCCGTAGTGTTCAAGCGTACTTGGCGGCAGCTCGGGAAACATTGCGCCGACCAGCGAACGCGACGCTCCGTGTGCAATGCCCTCCACAATCGCCTCATAGCCCATCGGGAGCACGATGGTCACCGGGCGCAGATCGCCCACCTCGGGTGAGCCGATGCCAGCCGACATCGGGAACGCGGGAACCTTTGAGACAGTCGGCTTTCCGTCGTCCCTCATCGACGGGAATGGCACGTCTAACCAAGCATCGGTTGTGTGCCCGCGGACGCCAAACGGAGAGAACGGCGCGAGGAAGTAGTCGGTGCCGGCTCGAAACCCCCGCGAGAATCGCAAGAGCTTTCGAACAACGTCTGGGGCGTCACCAGAAGCCACCCATTTCGACAGCGGCAACTGCCAGACGACGCTACCCCTAGCGAGCTCGATGGCACACTCGACGAAGCGGCGGAGCGCCACCATGCGAGAAGTGAACATCGACAGGCCACCGAGCGTACCGAACGTGTGGAGATAATGCAGCCGTTCGTGCATCACGGCGCTGTATTCAAGTAGCAACTGGAATAGCACCTTTTCGTCGCCAAGGTGCCGCGAGATCAGCTTCGGATCCTTCATGAGTTCGATCGTCTCTGGCGACTGATTTACTTCGATAATCGCGTGCCCGTGGTGGAAAGACCCGATCACAGTACCTTCGCGGTGCGAGAACATCTTCTGTTGCATGTCAGAACCTGATGTTCCAGCGGTTGTCAGCATGTTGGAAGTCGCCCCGCTGCGAGCCCCACGCAATGTTCTTGATAATTTTGCGAGCATCGAGCTGCTTTAGCGCAGTAGCGAGCTGTTCGGCGGCGAGGCCCGACTCCTTCTGAAGCCGCGCATTGTTCGGGTCTTCTGCATAGCGCGCGCGGCACACCCCTAGGGCTCGGACGACGGCGATCGCGTGGTCGTCTTGCGGCGACTGCAGTACCGACACATTATTCCAGAGCGCCTTCAGCACCTTCACTCCGCTACCGAAGCTTCCCAGCGTCCATTGCCCGAAGAACGCGGTCACGACGAGACCGAACACCGCGACCAAACTTTCCTGCGCCGCGTTCGAGAAGCTGAAAGCGACCACTTTCACGGAGCCCGCGCTGTTGGCATCGGCATTGAACAAAATGCTCTTGAGAGTTACGGGCTGACCCGTCGCCGGATTTGTCATCTGCATCCTGCCGACATCGGCCTCCTCCCGCAGGACTTCGGCGAGCAGCCATGAGAGCTTCTCGACGTCGGCATCGGGCATCTGCATAACGATCTGCTCGACGAGGGACTCGTCGAGCTTCGCGGCACGCAGCACAAAAGGAACTAACTGGGTTGACAAGACGGTGGATGAAGGCATTTGGGTCTTCTGTGTAAGTGAACGGACAGTATGCACATACTGCCACACGCAATCTAAAGGAATGCGCATTGCGGCGCTTCGACTTTTCTCTAGCAGCCAGCTATCGCAGCGGCGGGCGACCATCTGCTTTCAGGCGTTTGATCGAACGTCGCTTATTGGCCGCGAGCTGCCATTGATGACGCCCCCCTCTGGCCCAAAGCAATCATTATTTTATAGAGAGCTTATTGCTTGGCTGAGTATCGAAGCAGCCGCGAAAAATGCGCCCCTGCTATTCCAAAGTGCTTGTGCCTCAAAAGTCGCTGACATGTCCCATCCATCGAGAGTGACAGACGCGTAATTTGGCTTTTCACCTTTTCTAATATTTTCTTTTACTCGCTTTGCAGTGGCTTCCTCCCCTCCTATCTTTACCTTGCTAGCATAGAACCAACAAGCCGAAGAAATTATTCCGGACAATATCGATATTATTGACAGGAACTTCATTGAGGCATCTCCTTGCTGTGTTGACGTTGTTGTTTATTGTCGCGCTGACGTGCAAATCGACTCTAATCTGGCAGGCCTAGAATTTTGCGGATTAATACATGCCCACTATCTGGCTGAAATTGATCTTTAACTCGTGCGACGCTGATCTGGCTAAAATCGATCTTTAACTCGTTGCAACGCTGGATAAATTATTCCATTAAAAAATAAGGGCCGCAGCGGGCGGCCCTTGTCTTCATGGCTTAACGAATCGCTTCCATCAAGCCTTGCGCACCTGCGCAATCAACCCATCCAACTGCGTAAGCATCGTATCGATTTCCTCCGCCGTCACATTCAACGCCGGCATAAACCGCAGCAAATTCCCCCGCGGCGCATTCAGCAGCAGACCATTAGGCGTCAGATTCCGCGCAGCCTCGACGATCGCCGGACCATCATCGCGATCCATCACCAGCGCACGCAGCAACCCCATCCCACGCTCGCCCTTCATCCCATACTTGGCCGACAGCGCCAGCAGGCCTTCGGACAGTTGCTTGGCACGCGCATTGACCGACTCCATGAAGCCAGGCGCAGCCAGCGCATCAAACACCGCCACCCCCACAGCCGCCATCAACGGATTCCCGTTATACGTACCCCCCTGGTCCCCATGCGAGAACACGCAGACTTCCTGACGGGCCAACAGCGCAGCCAGCGGCACCCCACCACCAATCCCCTTGGCCAGCGTCATGATGTCCGGCACCACGTCGGATTGCTGGTAGGCGAACAGCGTGCCAGTGCGCCCCATCCCCGTCTGCACTTCATCCACAATAAACAGCAGCTTGTGCTCATCCGCCAGTTTGCGCAGGCCCTGCATGAATTCCTTCGTCGCCGGGATGACGCCAGCTTCGCCCTGGACTGGTTCGAGCATGATGGCGACGGTCTGGTCGTCGATCAGCTTGCGCACCGATTCCAGATCATTGATCTCGGCCTTCGGGAAACCTTCCACCTGCGGCGCGAACATCTTGTCCCAGCCCGGCTTGCCGGACGCGGACATCGTGGCCAGGGTGCGGCCGTGGAAGCCGTGGTTCATGGTGATGATCTTGTAGGCGCCCTTCTTGTTGACCTGGCCCCATTTGCGCGCCAGCTTGATGGCGCCTTCGTTGGCTTCGCCGCCGCTGTTGGCGAAGAAGACGCGGTCGAAGACTGAGGCGCCGGTCAGGCGGGTGGCCAGTTCGATGGAGGGCAGGTTGTAGAACGCCGGCGACGGGTTCATCAGCAGCTTGGACTGGTCCAGCAGGGCCTTCTGCATTTCCGGGGCGCTGTGGCCCAGGGTGTTGACGGCCCAGCCCTGGACGAAGTCCAGGTATCGCTTGCCCGCGTGATCCTCCAGCCAGGACCCCTGGCCGCGCACGAACACGAGGTCCGGACGGGAGGTGATCTCCATGAGGGCGTTGACGTTGTACTGGCTGAATTCCATGGCGGTTCCTGCTGAAAGGAGAGAACAGGGGTTGAAAAAGAAGGGGAAACGCTAAATGCCGAATTTAGCACCGGCGGGGGAATGCTATCGTGACGCACCCCCAGCCGATCCGCCCCACGGCCGCCCCAAAAGGGCCGCTTGCGCGGGGCTCTCTATTTTATGCAACAGAGCCGGCGCCGGACGCCGCGCTTTGTCGCTTTTTACTGACCGATCATGACACGAATTCTTTCCAGTCTTGCCGCCGGCCTGGTGCTGGCGGCGGCCGCGACGGCCGCGCATGCCGAGTATCCCGACCGTCCCATCCGCCTGATCGTGCCGTTCCCGCCGGGGCAGGCCACCGATATCTTCGCCCGCGCGCTGGCCGAAAAGCTGGGCACCGCCGTCAAACAACCGATCGTGGTGGAGAACCGCGCCGGCGCCGGCAGCAATATCGGCATGGAGCAGGCCGCGCGCGCGACGCCTGACGGTTACACGCTGGTGATCGCGGGCTCGGCCGCGGCGGTGAACCAGACGCTGTACAAGACCATCAACTACAGCCTGACCAAGGATTTCGCGCCGGTGTCGGGGGTGTTCTCGGTGCCGCTGATGTTCCTGGCGACGCCGGCTTCGGGCATCACGTCGCTGCAGCAGTTGGTCAAGCAGGCGCGCGCCAATCCGGGCGAGCTGGCGTATGCCAGCGCCGGCATCGGCGGCACGCAGCATCTGTCGGCCGAGATGTTCAAGGCGGCGGCCAATATCGACATCCGCCATATTCCGTACAAGGGCAGCGGCCCGGCACAGGCGGATTTCCTGGGGCACCAGGTGCCGCTGATGGTGGATTCGGTGACGGCGGGGCTGCCGCACGTGCAGAGCAAGAAGGCGGTGGCGCTGGCGGTGACGACGGCCAAGCGCCTGCCGCAACTGCCGGACGTGCCGACGGTGGCCGAGAGCGGCTATCCGGGTTTCGAGGCGATCGGTTGGGCGGCGGTGCTGGCGCCGCGTGATACGCCGCCGGCCATTACCAACTACCTGAGCCAGCAGATCGGCCACGTGCTGGGCACGCCCGAGATGCAGAAGTTCTTCCGTGATCGCGGCGCGGAACCGATGCCGATGAAGCCCGAGGCCACCGGCGCGTTCATCGCCGGCGAGGTCGACAAGTGGGGCAAGGCGGTCAAGCAGTCGGGCGCGCAGGTGGACTGACGACTGTCCCGCAGGAGCCGGTGGCGGGGGCTGTTCCCGCCCCGGCGCTCGCCGTGGTGCCGATCCGGTGCCACGCATGCGCCGCAACGGCGCATGGCGCACCACCCTGGTGCGATGGGCGAGGAGCACTAGGCGCGCGCCACGGCGCGGCCAAAATGGCACGGAACTTGCTTTTCCAGTTTTGTATACCGAATTGGTGTGCAACGCTCGACCCCGCTCCCGGGGCGGCGCGCCCTGGAGAGTTCCTCATGAACCGTAGAACCCTGTTGCTGTCCCTCTGCACCGCCGCCACGCTGCTGGCCGCGCCGCTCACGCATGCCGACACCCTGGACGATATCGTCAAGCGCGGCACCCTCAAGGTCGCGGTGCCGCAGGACTTCCCGCCGTTCGGCTCGGTCGGCGCCGACATGAAGCCGCTGGGCTATGACATCGACACGGCCGCGCTGATCGCCAAGCAACTGGGCGTGAAGCTGGAGCTGGTGCCGGTGACCAGCGCCAACCGCGTGCCGTACCTGCAGACCCGCAAGGTGGATCTGGTGATCTCCAGCCTGGGCAAGAATCCCGAGCGCGAGAAGGCGATCGATTTCTCCGACGCGTATGCGCCGTTCTTCAATGGCGTGTTCGGCCCGGCCGATGTGAAGGTGGCGTCGGCCGCCGACCTGGCGGGCAAGACCATCGGCGTGACGCGCGGCGCGGTCGAGGACATCGAGCTGACCAAGATCGCGCCGCCCACGGCCACGCTCAAGCGCTATGAAGACAACAACGGCACCATCACCGCCTTTCTGTCGGGCCAGGTGCCGCTGATCGCCACGGGTAACGTGGTGGCGGCCGCGATCCTGGCGCGCAACCCGCCGAAGAAGCCGGAGACCAAGTTCCTGATCAAGGATTCGCCCTGCTACATCGGCCTGAACAAGGACGAGCCGAAGCTGCGCGCCAAGGTCAACGAGATCCTGGCCAATGCCAAGCGCGACGGCTCGCTGACGGCGATCTCCAGGAAGTGGCTGGGCGCCGATCTGCCCAAGGATCTGTAAGGCAGGCGCGCGCGCCGGAGCGCTGTTCATGGCTTATCAATTCGACTTCGCTTCCGTGTTCGACTACACGCCGGTGCTCATCAAGGGCATTGGCGTGACGGTCGAGCTGATCGCGTTTGGCGCGGTGGCGGGCGTGGCGCTGGGCATCGCCTGCGCCTGGGCCCGCACGCAGGGGCCGCGCTGGCTACGCGTGCCGGTCACCGCCTATGTGGAGGTGGTGCGCAACACGCCGTTCCTGATTCAGTTGTTTTTCGTGTTCTTCGGGCTGCCGTCGCTGGGCGTGCAGTTCAGCGAGATGCAGGCGGCCTGCCTGGCGATGGCGCTGAACCTGGGCGCCTACAGCGCCGAGATCATCCGCGCCGGCATCGACGCCACGCCCAAGGGCCAGTACGAGGCCGGCGCCAGTCTGGCGATGACGCGTTTGCAGGTGTTCCGCCATGTCGTGCTCAAACCCGCGCTGGCGCGCATCTGGCCGGCCTTGTCGTCGCAGATCGTGATCGTGATGCTGGGGTCGGCGGTGTGCTCGCAGATCGCGGCCGAGGACCTGACGTTCGCGGCCAATTTCATCCAGTCGCGCAATTTCCGCGCGTTCGAGGTGTATTTCGTAACCACCGGCATCTATCTGGTGCTGGCGGTGTTGTTGCGCCAGTTGCTGCGCATGACGGGCAGGCGGTTGTTCCGCAAGGCGGCGCGATGATCGAGTTCACCACCTGGGACATTGTCCGCAACCTGCTGCTGGCGGCGCGCTGGACCGTCGTGCTGTCGCTGGTGGCGTTTGCCGGCGGCGCGCTGATGGGCATGCTGGCGCTGATGATGCGGACCTCGCGCGTGGCGCTGCTGCGGCGCGTGAGCTGGGCGTATATCGAACTGTTCCAGGGCACGCCGCTGCTGATGCAGTTGTTCCTGGCGTTCTTCGGTTTGTCGCTGGCCGGGGTCGAGGTGCCGCCGTGGCTGGCCGCGGGCGCGGCGCTGACGTTGTGGTCGGGCGCGTTCCTGGCCGAGATCTGGCGCGGCTGCGTGGAAGCGATTCCGAAAGGCCAGTGGGAAGCCTCGGCCAGCCTGGCGCTGGGCTACGTGCAGCAGATGCGCTACGTGGTGCTGCCGCAGGCGCTGCGCATCGCGGTGGCGCCGACCGTCGGTTTCGCGGTGCAGATCGTCAAGAGCACGGCGCTGACCTCCATCATCGGTTTCACGGAGCTGTCCAAGGCCAGCACGGTGATCACCAACGCCACCTTCAGCCCCTTCACTGTCTATGCCTGCGCCGCGCTGATCTATTTCGCGCTGTGCTGGCCCTTGTCGCGCCTCAGCCTGCTGCTGGAAAGGAAGTTGCATGCCCCTCATCGCCCTTGAAGACGTCCGCAAGAAGTTCGGCGACAACGAAGTCCTGAAAGGGGTGACGTTGCGCGTCGAGCCCGGCGAGGTCATCGCCATCATCGGCAAAAGCGGTTCCGGCAAGAGCACGCTGCTGCGCTGCGTGAACGGCCTGGAGCAGATCGACAGCGGCGCCATCATGGTGGCGGACGCGCAACTGGGCGACGACGAGTTGCGGCTGCGCGCGCTGCGGCTGAAAGTGGGCATGATCTTCCAGCAGTTCAACCTGTTCCCGCACCTGACGGTGGGGCGCAACGTGATGCTGTCGCCGATGGTGGCCAAGCGCATGCCGCAGGACCAGGCCGCCGACCTGGCGCGGGCGATGCTGACGCGGGTGGGACTGGCACACAAGTTCGACGCGTGGCCCGAGGAATTGTCGGGCGGGCAGCAGCAGCGCGTGGCGATCGCGCGCGCCCTGGCGATGCAGCCGCTGGCGCTGCTGTGCGACGAGATCACGTCGGCGCTGGACCCGGAGCTGGTCAACGAGGTGCTGGCGGTGGTGCGCGAGCTGGCCGCCGACGGCATGACGCTGCTGATGGTGACGCACGAGATGCGCTTTGCGCGCGAGGTGTGCGACCGCGTGGTGTTCATGCACCAGGGGCGCGTGCACGAGATCGGGCCGCCGGAGGAATTGTTCACCGCGCCGGCCACGCCGGAGCTGCGGCAGTTCCTGGGGATGACGGACCTGGCCGGATAGGGCGCGTGGATCCTGGCGGCGGCCATGGCCCGGCCGCCGAGGGTCAAGCGGCTGGCAATCGACCCAACAATGCGTCGAAGCGACCCAGGCGCACGTGACGCAGTTGCCCCCCGACGACCACCCCGCCATCCGGCAAAATCCACGCGCGCTGGATGCCGCTGTCCAGATCGAGCGCGCCATGGCGGATGCGCAGGACCTGGCCGGAATCGGGATGCCACAACTGGCCCAGGTCCAGGCTGCGGTGCGGCGCGTGCCAGTGGCCCAGCAGCAGCCAGCCTTGCGGCAGGGACTGCAGGATCATGCCGCCGGCGGGCATCTGTTGCGGCGCATGGCGGCTGACGGCAAGGGCGTCCAGGTCCGCGTGGCAAAGCGCGTCGTCTTCCAGCCAGGCGATGGCGCCGCTGCCGCAGGCGACGGGATGCGAGAGATCCCCCGATCCCGCCTCGGGATAGCGCAATGCCAGGGGATGCAACTGGCCGTCGCGCCACCGCAGAAGCCGGCCACGGCACAGCACGCAGGCACGGCCGTCGGGCGTCTGAATCACCGCCGAGCGGTCGCTGACGGGGCGGCGCTGCGGCGGCGCGGTGTACAGCAGTGCCGGCTCGATGGCGACCGCTTCGTCCTGCGCGGCAAAGCCCCGGTACACGAACACCATGCCGCGATCCACCAGCAGCAGGTCGTCGCCCGCGAAGCCCAGGCTGAATTCGGGCGTGCGGCGCTGCGCCTGCGCCGCGCGCGGCGGCAGCGCAAGGCCGGGGCGGTTGAGCGGCGCGGCCTCGACCCGGGGCGCGCGCAGCAGATGGGCATAGGGCGTGCTGGCGATGCCGTCTGGGCCTTGCTCGATCCAGGCATGGACGCCGTTGGCGGCGACGGCCGATGCCAGCAGGCCGCGATGCGGCTGGAACTTGCCGCCAACCTCGCGCAAGGCCGGCCAATCATGCAGGTCCACCAGTTGCGGCGCCGCCGTGTCACGGTTGGCCATGCATGCCCAGCCCGGCGCCAGCGGGACGCACTGCGCCATGTCCAGATAATCGCCAGGCTGCGCCAGCGGACCGGAAGCAGGGCGCGGCAATGCCGCCGGCGCGCCTTGCGGGGCGCCGTCCTGCCGATGCCGCGTACCTTGTTGGCCCCGTGCCCCGATCTGTGCCAGCGCGTCGCCAGCATCGGCCAGAGGCACGATCAGCAGATGGATGGCGTCGTCGTCTTCGTCCTGCTCGATCAACGCCAGCCCCTGCGCTTCCAGTTCCTGGCCCAGCAGCGGCAGGAAGTCGTCGGCGCGGTCATCGCGCAACGCCGCGCGCAGCGCATCGAGCCGCGCGGCGGCCAGGGCCGGGTAGCGCGCCGCATACGCCTGCCGCAACGCGTCCAGCAGTTCCGGCAGCGGCGTCTTCCAATCGAAGGACAACGGCTCCATCGCGATCGGCGCGGCCGCCATCAGCGCGAGAACCCGCGCGCCGAGATCTCCCAGATGTCCTGCACGATGCCGTCGCGATACACCACCAGCCCGTCGTGCAGGTTGAAGGTGGGATCGACGTGCGACGGCACCAGCAGCAGCGTGTCGCCCAGCGCCGGCGGCTGCGCGTCGGGCGCCACGCGCACCACGCCGTGTTCGTCGTTGATGGCGGCGTATTGCAGGCCCTGGGCGCCGTGGATCGCGGGCGGGCCGCATTCGGCGGTGGTGGACTTCAGGCCGGCGTCGAGGATGACGCGGTCCGGCGCTGGGGTGCTCATCACGGTGGACAGCACGAACAGGCTGTTCTGGAAGGCGAGCGCGCCGTCCCATTCGTTGGCGCCGTAGTCGCCGTCCATGAAGGCGTAGGAACCGGCCTGCAGTTCGGTGTAGACGCCGCTGGCGGCATCGAATTCGGCGCTGCCGGTGCCGCCGCCGGTAATGATGTCGCAGGCGATGCCGCTCTCGCGCAGCAGCAGTTGATACGACGCGGCGATGCGCGCGGCCTGGCGGCAGACCGCGGCGCGTTCTTCGCGGGTGCGCAAGTGCTGCACCGAGCCGTGATAGGCCTGCAGGCCGACGAAGGTCACGCCCGGCAGGTCGCGCGCCTGCTGCGCCAGCGCCAGCACGGTGGCGTCGTCGGACGCGCCGCAGCGGCCCTGGCCCACGTCCACTTCCACCAGCACGTCGATCTCGGCGCCGGCCGCGGCCATGGCCTGCGAGATCCGCGCCAGGTTGGCGGCATTGTCGACACAGACGCTGAGCTTGGCGGCGCGCGCCAGTTGGGCCAAGAGGCGCAGCTTGGCCGGGCCGACCACTTCGTTGCTGATGTGGATATCGGTGATGCCGGCGGCCACGAACGGCACGGCCTCGCTGACCTTCTGGCAACAGATGCCGCGCGCGCCCAGCGCCAGTTGGCGGCGCGCGATCTCGGGGCATTTGTGGGCCTTGGCGTGCGGCCGCAACGCGACCTCGTGGCGCTCGGCCCAGGCCTGCATGGCGCGCAGGTTGGCCTCGAACGCGGCCAGGTCCAGCACCAGGCTGGGCGTGTCGACGCTGGCCAGGGGATCGCCGGCCTGCGCGGGCGGGGGCAGCGCAATGCCGCGTATGACTTCCTGGGACATCTGGAAACTCCGTTGTCTGCACTGCGGGGAAAGCGATGACCCCCTGGTAAACCATAGCCTTGCAAGCATTGGCGCGGGGGTGCTGCCATGCCAGAATTTCACCACAAATAAAGCCCCGCGCCATGCGCCCGCACAACGGGCCGATTCGATACCGAGCGGGAGCCGAGGCCGCGCAACGGCCCAGCAGCACCAATGCATGCCCCTTATCTATTCCCTGGAGAAGCTCGCATGAAAACGAAAAGCTGGATCACCACCCTGACCCTGGCGTTGTCACTGGCGGCCGCGGCCGGCACGGCGCAGGCGCAGCAGTTCTTCCGCATCGGCACCGGCGGCACCGCCGGCACCTACTATCCCGTCGGCGGCATCATCGGCAACGCCGTGTCGCAACCCGGCAAGCTGATCGCCACCGCGGTCGCCTCCAATGGCTCGGTCGCCAACATCAACGGCATCATGGGCGGTTCGTTCGAGGCCGGCTTTACGCAGTCGGACGTGGCGTACTGGGCCTACAGCGGCACCGGCACGTTCGAAGGCAAGCCCAAGGCGCAAGACCTGCGGCTGATTTCCACGCTGTACCCGGAAAGCATCCACCTGGTGACGCGCAAGGGCGCCGGCATCAAGGGCGTGGCCGACCTGAAGGGCAAGCGCGTGTCGATGGACGAGCCAGGCTCGGGCACGCTGGTGGACGTGCGCCTGATCCTGGGCGCCTACGGCATGACCGACAAGGACATCAAGGCCGAATACCTCAAGCCCAACCAGGCCGGCGACAAGCTCAAGGACGGCGGGCTGGACGCGTTCTTCTTCGTCGGCGGCGCCCCCGCCGGCGCCATCGCCGAGCTGGCCTCCACCGGCAATATCGAGCTGGTGCCGCTGGTCGGCCCGGAAATCGACGCGCTGCGCGCCAAGCAGGAGTTCTTCACGCCCGACGTGATCGCCGCCAACACCTACCAGAACCTGCCCGAGGTCAAGACCATCTCGGTCAACGCGCAGATGGTCACGTCGGCCAAGATTCCCGAGCAGACGGTGTACGAGGTGACCAAGGCGCTGTACAGCGACGCCACCCGCAAGACGCTGGACGCAGGCCACGCCAAGGGCAAGCTCATCACCAAGGAAAACGCGGTCAAGGGCGCGGGCATTCCGTTCCATCCGGGCGCCGAGAAGTTCTACAAGGAAGTCGGCCTGCTGAAGTAGGCCCGTCGCCGCGGACCCGTTGGCGCCGGCCTGCCGCGCCGGCGTGGATCCGCACGCATCCGCGCGCGCCGTCGCGTGGCAGGGGCAGGGCCGCCCGGCCCTGCCCGCCGTGTTCTTCCCGAGATTCCAGGCCATGGAAATTGACCACCAGAAGACCCAACAACTGGCGGAGAAGTACGACTCCGAGATCCGCTTTCGCCCGCTGCACCAGACCGCCACCTGGCTCGTGTCCGGGCTGCTCGTCGCGCTGTCGCTGTTCCACTACTACACCGCCGGCTTCGGCCTCTTGCGCGAGGCCACGCACCGCGGCGTGCACCTGGCGTTCGTGCTGAGCCTGATCTTCCTGGTGTTCGGCTTTTCCAAGTCGCACTACCAGCGCGAGCCGAAGTCCACCTGGTATGCGCCGGGCGGCGTGCCGCTGTACGACTGGATCATCGCCATCGCGCTGGCGCTGTCGGTGCTGTACATCCCCTACATCTTCGAGGACCTGGCGTTCCGCGTCGGCAATCCGATGCCGATGGACGTCTTCATGGGCTCGATCCTGCTGATCGGGCTGCTGGAGGCGACGCGCCGCGCCATGGGCTGGCCGCTGCCCATCATCGCGCTGGTGTTCATGGCCTATGCGATGTTCGGGCCGTATTTCCCCGGGCTGCTCAAGCACGCCGGCAACACCTGGCCGCAGATCGTCAACCACATGTACCTGACCAGCCAGGGCGTGTACGGCGTGGCGGTGGGCGTGGTGGCGACCTACGTGTTCCACTTCGTGCTGTTCGGCGTGCTGGCCACGCGCATCGGGCTGGGCCAGTTGTTCCTGGACGTGGCCTCGACGGTCGCCGGACGCTATGCCGGCGGGCCGGCCAAGGTGTCGGTGTTCGGCTCGGCCATGTTCGGCATGCTGTCGGGCTCGTCGGTGGCCAACGCCGTGACGGTGGGCTCGCTGACCATTCCGGCGATGATCCGCATCGGCTATCCGCGCCACTTCGCGGCGGGGGTGGAGGCGGCCAGCAGCACCGGCGGACAGATCACGCCGCCGATCATGGGCGCGGCGGCGTTCCTGATGATCGAGTTCCTGGGCATTCCATACCAGCAGATCGCGATCGCCGGCATCTTCCCGGCCTTCCTGTATTTCTTCGGCATGTTCATGCAGGTGCACTTCGAGGCCAAGCGCGAGGGCCTGCGCGGGCTGACCGAAGCCGAGATGCCGAAGCTCAAGCAGTCGTTCAAGATGCGCTGGCCGACGCTGATCCCGCTGTTCCTGCTGATCGGCGTGCTGGCCAGCGGCCGCACGCCGTACCTGGCGGCGTTCGCCGGCATCACGGGCTGCATCATCGTCGGCCTGCTCAATCCGTTCCAGCGGCTGCGCTGGCGCGATCTGTACGAGGCCTTCGAGACCGGCGCCAAATACGCGCTGGCGGTGGGCGCGGCGGCCGGCACGGTGGGCATCGTGATCGGCGTGGTGACGCTGACGGGCGTGGGGTTCAAGATCTCGTACATCGTGATCGCGGCCTCGCAGGCGCTGGCCAGCGGCGCGGCCATGGTGATTCCGGACAGCCTCGCCAACATGCAGTCGCTGACGCTGATCGCCGCGCTCATCATGACGGGCATCGTGTGCATCCTGATGGGCTGCGGCGTGCCGACCACCGCCAACTACCTGATCATGGTGGCGGTGGCCGCGCCGACGCTGGTGCAGTTGGGGGTGCAGCCGATCGCGGCGCACTTCTTCGTGTTCTATTTCGGCATCCTGGCCGACATCACGCCGCCGGTGGCGCTGGCGGCCTACGCGGCGGCGGGCATGGCGGGCAGCGACCCATTCAAGACCGGCAACACGGCGTTCCGGCTGGGCATCACCAAGCTGATAGTGCCGTTCGTGTTCGTGTTTTCGCCGTCGCTGCTGATCTCGGTGCAGGGCTTCACCTGGTACGACTTTTTCGTGACCCTGTTCGGCTGCATGGTGGGGCTGGTGCTGCTGTCGGCGGCGTTCTCGCGCTACATGCTGGTGGGCATGAAGAGCTGGGAACGCTGGCTGTGCACGCTGGGCGCGCTGCTGACCATCCTGCCGGGGCTGACCAGCGGGCTGGTGGGGCTGGCCATCTGCATTCCGGTGTTCATCCGCCAGTTGGCGCAACTGAAACTGGAAACAGCGCCGAAAACCGTCTGAAGTGTAGGGACATTAAAGAGGGGCGGACCCCGGAAGTCCGCCCCGGCCACATCGCGCAACCCCTTATTCTGTCAGCCTTTCCGCGCGGTTTTCATGACTGTCGCAAGGCCACTACGGCCCACCGCCCTCGGCCTTTTCGGCGGTTGCCCGGGCAAATAAATCAGCGTAAAGTAAAATTCATGTTTGCTGGTCTGCCGATATGCGGGCCGACTGTGCAAACAGGCACAAGACTGCGCCATATGTTCGATATCCTGGTTTACCTGTACGAGAATTACTACACGCCGCAAGCCTGTCCCGCCGCTGACGTGCTGGCCAAACGGCTGGCCGCCGCCGGGTTCGAGCACGAGGACATCGATGACGCGCTCGGCTGGCTTTACGGCCTGGCCGAAACCACCGAACGCTGCGTCGATCTCGCCCAAGCCCCCGCCACCGGTACCCGGATCTACACCGATAACGAATACCAGCAACTCGGCTCCGAATCCATCGGCTTCATCGCCTTCCTGGAATCGGCCGGCGTGCTGCCCGCGCCCTTGCGCGAGATCGTCATCGACCGGGGCCTGGCGTCGCCGGAATCGCCCGTGCCGCTCTCCAAGATCAAGATCATCGCCCTCATGGTTCTCTGGAGCCAGGAAGCCGAGATCGACAACCTGGTCCTGGAAGAGCTGCTGGACGAAGACGGCGTGCGCTTGCTGCACTGACGGCGCCGGCTCCGGCCGGCGTTCGTATCCCCGCGCCGCGCGCGCTTCCTGCGCGCGGCGTCGCCACGCCGCAACCCCCTTGCTCCGCTTCGCCATCCCGTGACCTACACCGGCCGCTTCGCCCCCAGCCCCAGCGGCCCGTTGCACGCGGGCTCGCTGGTGGCCGCGCTGGCCAGTTGGCTGGACGCGCGCGCCCACCAGGGCCGCTGGCTGCTGCGCATCGAGGACGTGGACACGCCGCGCACGGTGCCCGGCGCGGCCGAAACCATCATGGGCCAACTGGAGGCCCTGGGCCTGCGTTGGGATGGCGACATCGTCTGGCAATCGCAACGCGGCGACGCCTATCAGGCGGCCTTCGACGCGCTAGCCGCCCGCGGGCTGGTCTATGGCTGCGGCTGCACCCGCCGCGAGATCGCCGATTCGGCGCTGCGCGGCCAGGCGGCGCCCGGCGCGGACGGCGAACGCCCATACCCCGGCACCTGCCGCCACGGCCTGGCGCCGGGACGCGAGGCGCGCGCCTGGCGCGTGGTCATGCCGGAAGGGGTGGAGCGTTTCGAGGACCGCTGGCTGGGGCCACAGGAGCAGGACGTGGCGCGGGCGGTAGGCGACATCGCCGTGAAGCGCGCCGATGGCCTGTGGGCCTATCAACTGGCGGTGGTGGTGGACGATGGCGCGCAGGGCGTGACCGACGTGGTGCGCGGCGCCGACCTGCTCAGTTCGACCGCGCGCCAACGCGTGCTGGGCCGGCTGCTGGGCCTGCCGCCGGTGCGCTACCTGCACGTGCCGTTGATCCTGGACCCTGCCAGCGGCCTGAAGCTGTCCAAGCAGAACGGCGCCCCGGCCATCGACACGAGCGCGCCGCTGGCGTCGCTGCAAGGCGCCTGGCGCGCGCTGGGATTCGCGCCGCTGGACGCGCCGGACACGGCGGCCTTCCTGCGCGAGGCGACGGCGCGCTGGGCCGCGCGCTTTCCGCTGCCCTGAGCCGGCCTGTCACTCCTACAACGGCTGCAGATCCTCGCCCAGCATGCGCACAAGCAGGGCCTCGCCGTTCTCGGCCACGCGCAGTTCGCCGAACTTGGCGACCTCATAGCGCTTGGCCTGGCCTTCAGGGAAGAAATAGGCATTGGTGACGATGCGCACCTGGTTGTCGCGCACGCGATAGCGCAGCGGCACTTCGCCGTCGCCATGCGGCCTGGCGTCGGTCTGAATGCGCACGGGCTGGTACACGCCGCGCGAATCGCCCGTCAGCATGACGTAGCCGTCGGACGCTCCGCCCATGACGGAGTCCTCCGTGTCCTGGCGCTCGCCGCCCAGCCGCAGCCGGGTGACTTCGCGCCCGGCGGCGAAGTTGAGCGCCATGTAGTCGCCCTGCATCAGCGAGCGCGGGTCGACCGGCGCCAATTCCAGGATCACCACCTTGCCGCTGGCCAGCAGCTTTTCGCGCTGCCAGATACTGCCGTTGGCCACCACCAGCACCAGCGCCAGGCCGCCCAGGATCGCCAGGGTGCGCCAGCGCAGGGCCGGCGAGACCGGCGGCAGCGGCGCGCGGCGCGACGGGTCCTGGGTGCGCATCAAGCGCGGCACCAGCCACACCAGCACCCGCAGCACGAACAGCAGCACGGCGCCGCCGCCCAGCCACAGCGCCTTCTGCAACAGCGGCACGTCGAGCTGGTAGTAGTACACGCCCAGGTAGGCCAGCAGGCTCAGTACGCCGAAGATCGTGACGCCCAACTGGTTCAGGCCGAAACCCAGCAACAGCCAGGCCAGCGCGAAGCCGACCCCGGGGCTGGGCAGCCAGAACAGCGCCAGCAACAGCAGGGCGATCGGCACGCCCCAAATGACGCCGGGGGTCAGCACATGCCGGCGCGGCCACAGCACCGCCATCGCGGCCGCCGCGGGCAAGACGGCGCCCGCGCACACCAGCAGCGCGGTCTGCGGATGCAGTTGCCACATGGCCGGCAGTTGCAGCACCGACAGGCCGCTGGCCAGCCACACCATGCCCTGCACCGACAGCAGGAAGGCCCAGGCCAGCGGTTGCAGCGCGTGGCCGCGCTTGCCGCCCAGCCGGTGCGCCAGGGTCAGGATCACGGCCGTGGCCCAGGCGCCGGTCACGGCGATGGGCAGCCAGATGAAGGCGGCGCGGGCCATGTCGAGATACAGCAGGGAGTCGATCATGTCCTCGCGCAGCAGCTCGGGCGCCAGGATGCGCCAGATCAGGCCGGCGCCGGCCAGGGCGATCAACCCGCCGCTCAGGAAGCGCAGGATCACGTCCGGCCCCAGCGCGTACACCGCCGTGGCCATCAGCAGCACGAACAGGCAGGCGCTGGCGAACGAGGTCGAGCTGGACATGCCGTAGATGATGAGGATCTGGCCGGCGAAGGCCATGGCCGTGCCGCACTGGCGCCAGAACGGGCCGGCGTCGCTGCGCAGCACCGCCACGCCGGCGGCGCACAGCACCAGGCCGGCCACCAGCGCGCCTTCCTCTGAATTGATGATGCCGGAGAAGGCCACGAACACCAGCAGCAGCAACGTGGCCAGCCAGGCGCTCAGGCCCAGGATGCACTGTACATACCAAGGCGGTTCGGTATGCGGCACGGCGGGCGGCGCCACCTGGGCGACGGGTTCGCCTGCCTCGGCGGGGTCGACCGCGTTGCCCGCCGAGGCGGCGGCCGGCTCGGCGTCGGCGGGCGCGGCGGCGGCGACCCGGGGCGGCTGGGCCAGCCCGCGCAGCCAGCGCGCGGCCCAGACTCCCTCGGCCATCAGCAGCGCCGCCAGGGGCAGGGCGGCCCAGACGCCGGGCTCCAGCCGCAGCAGCCATTCGCCGACGATGCGCAGCGAGACGCAGATGGCGCCGGCCGCCAGCATGGCGAGAATGACCAGGTCACGGCGGCCGCGCTGGTAAAAGAAACCCAGGCCCAGCGTCACGGCGATCCAGGCCAGGCTGTTGACGGAGCCCAGGCCTCGCAGCATGAAGTCGCCGAACATCAGCGCCACCACCAGCGGGCTGACCACCAGCGCCGCCAGGACCCGTGGTCCGATCAGGGTGCTGGCGCGCCAGCGGCGCGCCGCCAGTTCCCAGCCCAGCAGCAAAAGCAGGTTCCAGGCGGCCACGATCAGGCTGGCGACCTGGGGGCCGCCGAAGATCAGCCACCAGGCGAAGGCGCGCTCGCCCAGCCACAGGACCAGGGCGACGTTGGTCACCAGCGCCCACAGCAGCCAGACGGCCTGGCTGGCCGCCACCAATGCCCACGGCAGCAGCAGGACCGCCCACCAGGCGAACAATTCCCAGGTATCGGCGCCAGTCTGGTAAGTTTGGCCTAATAACGCGAGCAGGGCGCCGAGCAGGATGCCGGCCAGGGCCAGCAGCGCGCCGGGAATGCTGCGGCGCACGCCAGGGGTGGCGCGCAGGCGCAAACCGGTCCACGCGGCCGCCAGCGCGGTCAGGGCCAGCAGGCCCTGCGTGCCGGCGAAGCGCTGGATTTTTGTCATGTCCTGCCAGTTCGCCGCGACCCAGCAGATGGCGGCGCTGCCGAGCAGCAGGACCCCCAGCCAGAGGGTGCTGCGCGCCAGGAATTGACGCCATGCGTGAAGTTCCGATCCCACTTGCCGTTCAATGCCGACTTGCATCTCGCGAAACTCCGATCTTATTATCCGCGCTACTACGGCGGGACTGCCGCCACTGGATACACATGAATAAAACGCTGATTATTGCCGAGAAGCCCTCGGTGGCCCTTGATATATCACGCGCCTTGGGAGGCTTTGCGCGCGAGGGCGACTATTTTGAAAGCGAACGTTACGTACTGGCGTCCAGCATCGGGCATTTGCTTAGCTTGGTCGCGCCCAACGATCCGGTCAAGGGGAAATGGAGCTTCACGCACCTGCCGGTAATTCCGCCTGAATTCGAACTGGGGCCGACCGACAAGAAATCCGCCGAGCGCCTCAAGCTGCTGGTGCGCCTGGCCAAGCGCAAGGACGTCGATGCCATCATCAACGCCTGTGACGCGGGGCGCGAGGGCGAACTGATCTTCCGCTACATCATTCAGTATGCGGGCGTGAAAAAGCCGATCCAGCGCCTGTGGCTGCAATCCATGACCCAGGCCGCCATCCGCGAGGCCTTCGCCAACCTGCGCGACGACAGCCAGCTCAAGCCGCTGGAGGCCGCCGCCCGCTCGCGCGCCGAGGCCGACTGGCTGGTGGGCATCAACGGCACCCGCGCCATGACCGCCTTCAACAGCAAGGACGGCGGCTTCTTCAAGACGCCGGTGGGCCGGGTGCAGACCCCCACGCTGGCCATCGTGGCCGAGCGCGAGGAACGCATCCGCCGCTTCGTGCCGCGTGACTACTGGGAAGTGCGCGCCACCTTCGTGGCCGCCGCCGGCCTGTACGAAGGCCGCTGGATCGATCCGGACTTCAAGAAGGACGAGCGCGACCCCGAGAAGCGCGAGTCGCGCCTGTGGTCGCAGGCCGCCGCCCAGAGCGTGGTGGCGGCCTGCCGCGACCAGCCGGGCAGCGTCACCGAGGAATCCAAGCCGTCGACCCAGATGTCGCCGGCCCTGTACGACCTGACCTCGCTGCAGCGCGAGGCCAACGGCCGCTTCGGCTTCTCGGCCAAGACCACCCTGGCCCTGGCCCAGACCCTGTACGAACGCCACAAGGCGCTGACCTATCCGCGTACCGATTCGCGCTATCTGCCCGAGGATTACATCGGCACGGTGCAGGAAACCATGCGCGCGCTGGCCAAGGGCGGCTCGAACGCCGTCGGCGGGCTGTCGCGCCATGCCGACACCGTGGTCAGCCAGCACTGGGTCAAGCCGAACCGCCGCATCTTCGACAACAAGAAGGTGTCGGATCACTTTGCCATCATCCCGACGCTGCAGATCCCGCACGACCTGAGCGAGGCCGAGGCCAAGCTCTACGACCTGGTGCTCAAGCGCTTCCTGGCCGTGTTCTTCCCGGCCGCCGAATACCGCGTCACCACCCGCATGACCGAGGTGCAGGGGCATCGCTTCCGCACCGACGGCAAGGTGCTGGTCAATCCGGGCTGGCTGGCCGTGTACGGCAAGGAAGCCCAGGGCGAGGACGCCAACCTGGTGCCGGTGGGCGACGGCGAGACCGTGCGCACCGAGGACGTCGAAGCCGTGGGCCTGACCACCAAGCCGCCGGCGCGCTTTAACGAAGGCACGCTGCTGTCGGCCATGGAAGGCGCCGGCAAGCTGGTGGACGACGAGGAACTGCGCGAGGCCATGTCCGAGCGCGGCCTGGGCACGCCGGCCACGCGCGCGGCCATCATCGAAGGCCTGCTCAACGAGGTCTACCTGCGCCGCGAGGGCCGCGACCTGGTGCCGACCGCCAAGGCGCGCCAGTTGATGACGCTGCTGTCGGGCCTGGACGTGTCGGAACTGACTTCGCCCGAGCTGACCGGCGAATGGGAACACAAGCTCAAGCAGATCGAGCAGGGCGCGCTGGACCGCCAGGCCTTCATGCGCGAGATCGCCCAGATGACGCAGGTGATCGTCAAGCGCGCCAAGGAATACGAGCGCGACACGGTGCCCGGCGACTACGCCACGCTGCAGACGCCGTGCCCCAAGTGCGGCGGGGTGGTCAAGGAAAACTATCGCCGCTTTGCCTGCACCAACTGCGACTTCTCGATCGGCAAGCACCCGGGCGGCCGCACCTTCGAGCTGCCGGAAGTCGAGGAACTGCTGGCCAAGCGCGAGATCGGTCCGCTGCAGGGCTTCATCAGCAAGATGGGCCGGCCGTTCGCCGCCATCCTGCGCATCAGCGACGAGTACAAGCTGGAATTCGACTTCGGCCAGAACGACGAGGACGACAACGAGGCGGTGGACTTCTCCGGCCACACGCCGGTGGGCACCTGCCCCAAGTGCCAGTCGCGGGTGTTCGAGCACGGCATGAGCTATGTCTGCGAGAAGTCGGTCGGCCCTGAAAAGAGCTGCGACTTCCGCTCGGGCAAGGTCATCCTGCAGCAGGAAATCTCGCGCGAGCAGATGGAAAAGCTGCTGACCGACGGCCGCACCGACCTGCTCGACGGCTTCGTGTCCAGCCGCACCAACCGCAAGTTCAAGGCGTTCCTGGTGCGCCAGCCCGACGGCAAGATCGGCTTCGAGTTCGAACCGCGTCCGGAGAAACCCGGCCGCGGCCGCGCCCCGGCCAAGACCGCCGGCGCCGCCACCAAGACGGCGGCGAAGAAGGCGCCGGCCAAGAAGGCCGCGGTGAGGAAGACCGCGACCAAGACCGCCACGAAAACGGCCACCAAGACGGCGACCAAGACCGCCGCCAAGAAAGCCGTGAAGAAGGCCGCGCCCAAGAAGACCGCGGCATAAGCCGCCACGGTCTACACTTGCGTGGCACGACGAGAACGCCCGGGCAACCGGGCGTTTTCCATTGTTGGACGGCAGGCGCCGCTGCGGTATTGTTGACGCCAAACAACCACACCCGATCGAGACCGAGGAAGACATGAGCACGAGCCCCCACTTCACCACCCGCCGCCGCGTGCTGGCCGCAACCGGGGCGCTGGCCGGCGTCACCCTGATCGGCGGCCGCGTCGCCTTCGCCCAGCCCAAGCTGGGCCGCGTGGTCTACGGGCAGGGCAGCATCGACCCGTTCTTCGCGGCTGGCTACGTGGCGCTCAAGAAGGGTTACTTCGGCGAAGCGGGGCTGGAGGTCGAGTACCTGAATTCGCAGAGCGGCCCGCGCACCAACCAGTTGCTGGCGGCCGGCCAGATCGCGTTCGGCGCCACCGCGGCCACCGCCGCGCCGGCGCTGACGCTGGCCGGCAAGCCGGCCGCGCTGGTGTTCGGCTTCGACCGCAAGCTGACCTACGCCAACGTCATCGTGCGGCGCGAGGATTTCGACAGCGGCAAGATCAAGTCGCTCAAGGACCTGGCCGGCAAGCGCGTGGGCGCGACCCAGCCGCAGTCCAGCACCTGGCTGATGGCGCTGTACCTGATGCAGAAGGCCGGCGTGGCCGACAAGGTCGATATCCGCCCCCTGGGCGACCTGGCCACCATGCTGGGCGCGCTCAAGACCGGCTCGGTGGCCGCCAGCATGGCCACCATGTCGATGATGGAACAGGCCCGGCAGGAAGGCTGGGGCGTGCCAATCTTCGACGCCACCACCGAGGCCTCGTGGAACGAATTCATGGGCGGCGACGTGCCGGGCATCGCCGCGCTGACGCTGCAGGACACCATCCAGAAGCGGCCGGAAACCGTGCAGGCCTTCGTCACCGGCCTGGTGAAGGCACAGAACTTCATCACCGCCCACAGCGCCGCCGAGATCGCCGACGTGATCTACGACGATTACCTGAACGCCTTCCCGCGCGCCGCCATCGAGAAAACGCTGGGCGTGTACAAGGACACGGTGTTCCTGGGGGACAACGTCATCACCGAGGACGCCTACAACCGCATGACCGCCATCATGGGCGACGGCCGCCAGTTCTCGAACGACGAGATCAAGACGGTGCCGTACGACAAGTGCGTCGACATGCGCTTCGTGCGCCGAGCGCGGAGCTAGCGATGATCACGCTGGACCGGGTGGGCAAGGCCTACCAGACGCGCCAGGGCACCACCCACGCGGTGGGCGAGGTCAGCCTGGAGATCGCGGCGGGCGAGTTCGTGTCGATCGTCGGCCCCTCGGGCTGCGGCAAGAGCACGCTGCTGAACATGATCGCCGGCTTCCTGCCGCCCACCACCGGCCGCATCGTGGTGGACGGACGGGTGGTCGACGGCCAGGTGCCGCCGGCGCTGGGCTACATCTTCCAGAAGGACACGCTGCTGCCCTGGTTCAGCGTCAGGAAGAACGTGGCGCTGGGCCTGAAGTTCCAGGGCGTGCCGGCCGCGCGCATCGCCAGCCGCGTGGCCGAGCTGCTGGAGCTGGGCCACCTGACGGCCTTCGCCGACGCCTTTCCGCACCAGCTCTCGGGCGGCATGCGGCGGCGCGTGGCGCTGCTGATGAGCCTGGCGGTGGAGCCGCGCATCCTGCTGCTGGACGAGCCATTCGGCGCGCTCGATACGCACACCAAGACCCACCTGCACCGCGAGCTGATGGAGATCTGGCGCAAGCTGGGCCAGACCGTGGTGCTGGTCACGCACGACCTGGACGAGGCCATCCTGCTGTCCGACCGGGTGGTGGTGCTGTCCGGCCCGCCCAGCCGCGTGCTGCTGGACGAGCGCATCGCCATCCCGCATCCGCGCGACGTCTTCACCCTGCGCGAGACGCCGCAGTTCGTCACCCACGTGCAAAGCCTCTGGAGCGTGCTGGGCCAGCAGTTCCGCGCCGCCGCCTGATTCCGCCATGACCGCTCCCGAATTCACCGATACCCTGCAGGACCAGTTGCGGCTGGACCGCCGCGCCAGCGCGCGGCGGCGCCTGCGCATCACCTTGTGGCAGGTGCTGATCCTGGCCCTCATCCTGGGCTCCTGGGAAACGCTGACGCGCATCCCGTGGTTCACCCAGAACACGCTGTTCGACCCGTTCTTCATCAGCCAGCCGTCGCGCGTGGCGGTGCGGCTGTGGGAATGGCTGCAGCCCGGGCCGCGCTCGGTCTGGCCGCACCTGTGGCTGACGCTGCAGGCCACGCTGGTCGGGCTGGTGGTGGGTGTGGGCAGCGGCTTCGTCGTCGGCATGACGCTCAGCCGCAGCCGCTTCCTGGCGGACGTGTTCAACCCGTTCATCGTGGCTTTCAACTCGATGCCGCGCATCGCCTTCGTGCCGCTCATCACCATGTTCTTCGGCCTGGGGCTGGCGTCCAAGGTGGTGACCTCGTGGTTCGTGGTGTTCTTCCTGGTGTTCTTCAACACCTACAAGGGCGGGCGCAGCGTCGAGCGCGAACTGGTGGACTTCTGCCGCACGCTGGGCGGATCGCCGCGCCAGATCCTGTGGCGCGTGCGCATCCCGACCGCCGCCGCCTGGACCTTCGCCGCGCTGCCCAACGCCATCAGCTTCGCGCTGATCGGGGTGGTGCTGGCCGAGTTCGTCGGCTCCACCACCGGCATGGGCTACCTGATGATCACCGCGCTGGCTACACTGAACGCCACCGACATGTTTGCGGCGGTCACGCTGTTGTCCATCGTCGGCATCGCGCTGGTGTACTGCGTGACCTGGCTGGAACGGCGGCTGCTGCACTGGGCGCCCGAATTCCGCGAATGAACCGAGCCGCAACCATGACGACTTCCTTGCCCTATCTGCGCAACTTCGACCTGAGCGGCCAGGTCGCGCTGGTGACCGGCTCGGCCCGCGGGCTGGGCTTCTGTATCGCCCGCGCGCTGGCCGGCAGCGGCGCGCGCGTGCTGATCAACGGCCGCAACGAGCAGGCCGCGGAAAGCACCGCCGCCGCGTTGCGCGGCGACGGCCTGGACGCGCACGCGCTGGCCTTCGACGTCAGCGACGATGCGGCCATGGCGCGGGCGTTCGCGCGCATCGACGCCGAACACGGCCGCCTGGACATCCTGGTGAACAACGTCGGCGCGCGCAACCGCAAGACGCTGGCCGACACCAGCGCCGCCGAGATCCGCGAACTGATCGACACCGACCTGGTGGCCGGCATCCTGCTGGCCAAGCACGCCGCCGAGCGCATGGCGCGCCAGGGCGGCGGCCGCCTGATCGCCATCACCTCCGTGGTGGGCGAGCTGGCGCGAGCCGGCGACGCGGTCTATCCGGCCGCCAAGCAGGGCCTGACCGGCATGGTGCGGGCGCTGGCGGCGGAGTTCGGCGGGCGCGGCATCACCAGCAACGCGATCGCGCCAGGCACCTTTGCCACCGAGACCAACGCCGAGATGGTGGCCGACCCCGCCGTCGGCCCGCGCATCGCGGCGCGCAACCCGACCGGGCGCTGGGGCGAGCCGGAGGAGATCGCCGGCGCGGCGGTGTTCCTGGCATCGAAGGCGGCGTCGTACGTGAACGGCCACGTGCTGGTGGTGGACGGCGGCCTGTCGATCCAGTTCTGACAGCGCGCTGGCCGTTCGGCAAAAACGAAGGGGCCCGCAAAGGGCCCCTTCATCATTGCGGCGGTCCCGGCAGGGATGTCCGCCTGCCCGGCAATCACCGCCGGCTCAGGTCGTCTCGTCCTGGTACCAGACGCCTTCGGCCAGCATCATCTTGTGATGGCCATGGCCGGCCGGCATCATGGGGAAGCAGTTCTCCTGCGCCGTCACCGCCACGTCGAGGAAGTAGGGGCCGTCGTGCGCCAGGCATTCGGCCAGCGCCGCGTCCAGTTGCGCCGGGTCCTCGACCCGCGCCGCGCCCCAGCCGAAGGCCCGCGCCAGCGCCACGAAGTCGGGCAGCGAGGCGTTGTAGCTGTGGCTGTAGCGGCCGCCGTGGATCAGTTCCTGCCACTGGCGCACCATGCCCATATAGCCGTTGTTGCACAGCACGACCTTGACGGGCGCCTGGTGCTGCATGGCGGTGGAGAGTTCCTGGATGTTCATCAGCACCGAGGCGTCGCCGCTGACGCACACCACGGTCTTGTCCGGATGCGCGACCTGCGCGCCGATGGCGGCCGGCACGCCGTAGCCCATGGTGCCGGCGCCGCCGGACGTCAGCCAGCGGTACGGCTGGTCGAAGCGCAGATACTGCGCGGCCCACATCTGGTGCTGGCCGACGTCGGTCGAGACGATGGCGTCGCGACCCGCCAGCGCCGCGTTCAGGCGCGACATCAGGTGCTGCGGCAGGATGGCGTCGGCCGCCGGGGTGTAGCCCAGGCAGTCCTGCGCGCGCCAGGCCTGCACCCGCGCCCACCACGGCGCCAGACGCGCCGGGTCCAGCGGCTCGCCCAGCTCGGCCTGCAGGGCGCGCACCAGCGGCAGGCAGTCGCCCACCAGGGCCACGTCCACGCGCACCACCTTGTTGATGGAAGCGGGGTCGATGTCGATGTGGATCTTGCGCGCATGCGGGCAGAACTCGGACAGCTTGCCGGTGATGCGGTCGTCGAAGCGGGCGCCGATGCAGACCACCAGGTCGGCGTTGTGCATGGCCAGGTTGGCCTCGACGGTGCCGTGCATGCCCAGCATGCCGACGAATTGCGGGTCGGAGGCGGGGAACGCCCCCAGGCCCATCAGCGTCAGGGTGCAGGGCGCGCCGCTGGCGCGCACCAGCTCGGTGAAGGCGGCGCAGGCCTCGGGGCCGGCGTTCACCAGCCCGCCGCCGCCGTAGAAGATGGGGCGCTTGGCCTGGGCGATCAGCGCGGCGGCGCGGCGCACCGCCGACTGCGGCAGCTTGGGCGCCAGCTTGCCCGACTGGCGCCGCGCGCGCAGCGCCGCCAGCTTCTGCTGCGACGGGGTGTAGTCGTCGCCGTCCGCGTCGCGCGGCACGGCCAACTGCACGTCCTTGGGGAAGTCCAGCAGCACCGGGCCGGGCCGGCCCTGGCGCGTCAGTTCGAAGGCGCGGGCGGTGACGGCGGCGACGTCGTCCACCGAGCGCACCTGGGTGTTCCACTTGGTCACGGAACGCGAGATGCCGATGGCGTCGCATTCCTGGAAGGCGTCGGTGCCGATGGCGCTGGTGGCGACCTGGCCGCTGATGCACAGCACCGGGATCGAGTCGCACATGGCGTCCAGCAGGCCCGAGGTCGTGTTGGCCATGCCGGGGCCGGAGGTCACGAACACCACGCCGGTGCGGCCGGTGGTGCGGGCGTAGCCCTCGGCGGCATGCACGGCGGCTTGCTCGTGGCGCACCAGCACGTGGCGCAGGCGCGGCTCGGCATAGAGCGCGTCGTACAGCGGCAGCACGGCGCCGCCGGGATAGCCGAACACGGTGTCCACGCCGTGCGCAATCAGCGTTTCCAGCAGAATCCTGGCCCCATTGGCGGGGGGAGTTTCAGGGGCGGCAAGCGCGGCGGCGACGGAGGGGTGCAGGCGATCGTTCATGCTATCCATCTTATTGGGAATCCGGGAGAATATTTATCTTCTTTTCCACGCATTGCCGGCAAACGCAGTAAATTTATCTTTGGATCGGAGGAATCAAAGAAAATGAACCTGGACAAGTTTGATTTGGCGATTTTGCGCGTGCTGCAAGACAACGCCCGCGCCAGCCTCAACGACATCGGCGCGGCGGTCGGCCTGTCGTCCACGCCCTGTTGGAACCGGATCAAGCGCATGGAGGCAGCCGGCGTGATTCGCGGCTACACGGTCGACATCGACCCGGCCAGCCTGGGCTTCATGGACACCGTCATCGTCCATGTCACGCTGGAGAGCCACAGCGAGGAAACGCTGTATGAATTCGGGCGGGCGCTGGCGCAGATACCGGAAGTGCTGGAAGCCTTCCTGGTGTCGGGCGACTACGACTACTACATCCGCATCGCCGTGCGCGACACCCGCGACTACGAGCGGCTGCTGCGCGAGCAGTTGTACCGCATCCCCGGCATCCGCCACAGCAAATCCTGCTTCGTATTGCGCCGCCTGAAGGAAACCATGCTGCCGCTGAACGGGCCGACGACCTGAACGAGCGCGGCCGGGCGACCGCGCCGCGGCGATGTCAGTGCAGCACGCAGTCCACCGGCTGCGCCGGCTCGGGCAGCGGCCGCACGCCCAGCCCGTCGAGCAGGTCGATCTCGATCACCCGCGCCAGCGCCGACAGCGGCAGATCGTTTTCCTCCAGGCCGAACGGGTCTTCCAGCTCGTCGCCCAGCGCATCCAGCCCGAAGAAGGTATAGGCGATGATGGTGACCGCCACCGGCATCAGGTATTCCAGCGTGCCCACCAGCCCGAACGGCAGCAGCAGGCAGAACAGCCAGGCCGTGCGATGCAGCAGCAGCGAATAGGCGAACGGCGTCGGCGTGTACTTGATGCGCTCGCAGGCCGCCTGGATCGCCGCGCACTGCGCCACGCGCTGGGTCAACGCCTGATAGAGGATGTCGGTCAATTCCCCGCGCCGCAGGCAGGCCGCCAGGTCGCGGTTGATCGCCAGCAGCAGCGCGTCGGGCACATTGCGATTGCCCGCCAGCGTATCCAGTTCCTCCGGCTGCACCCAGGGCCGCACGGCCGCCAACACGTCCTGGTCTCGCAGCCGCGCCGCCAGCGCATAACCGAAGCCGATGCAGCGCCGCACCAGCCTTTCCTGCACCGGATTGGCGGTGCTGGCCGCCAGCAGCACCGCGCTCTCGCGCGCCAGGCTGCGGGCCTGCACGATCAGGTCGCCCCATTGCTTGCGCGCTTCCCACCAGCGGTCGTAGCAGACGTTGTTGCGAAACCCCATGAACACCGACAGCGCCAGCCCGAACAGCGAGAACGGCACCGCCGACAGGTGCGTGGGCGAGAACCATTGACGGTGGTACATCCACACCACCACGCACGACAGCAGCGTAATGACCAGGATGCGGCTGAAGATGCGGGGAATGATCGAACCGCGCAAAACAAAGAACAAACCCAGCGCGGAAGGACGCGGACGGACAATCATGGTGCGGGTAAACAAAGAAACGAGGCGGCGCCCACTATACGCCTGTCATCCTGTCATGAGCGCGCCGATATAATTCTGTTTCGTCTCACCGCCACACTGCCGCCACTCAATGACCTCCGAAGACACCCCCATCAAGCCCTGGTACGTCGTGCGCCGCTCCAAGCTGCATGGCAACGGCGTCTTCGCCGCCCGCAAGATTCCCGCGGGCACCCGCATCATCGAGTACGGCGGCGCCCGCATCAGCGCCAAGGAAGCCGACCGTCGCCACCCCACCAACCCCGACGATCCCTTCCACACCTTCTTCTTCGCCCTCAGCTCCGGCCGCGTCATCGACGGCGGCGACCAGGGCAACGACGCCCGCTGGATCAACCACTCCTGTGAGCCCAACTGCGAGGCCCAGGAAGGCAAGCACGGCAAGCGCGTCTACATCGTCGCGCTGCAGGACATCCCGCGCGGGACCGAACTCTCCTACGACTACGGCCTGGTCCTGGACGGCCGCATCACCAAGGCCCTGAAGGAAGGCTACAAGTGCCTCTGCGGCACCCCGCCGTGCCGCGGCACGATGCTGGCGCTGCCCGAAAAGAAGAAGAAAAAGAAAAAGGCCGAAGCGCCAGCGGAACCGGAAACCACGAAGTAAGCAAGCGGCGAGGGCGCCGACAGCGCAGCCACAACGGCCGCGCTCGCCCAACACCCGGCCGCCAGCCACGCCAGCCCGGCAGCCAACCCGGCATCGCCCCGACGCAAGACACCCAAACGCCAAAGAAGGCCGCCCGCGCGGCCGCCTTTGGCGACCCCGCAAGCCCCTCCGCCCCAGCCCGGCTCTTGGCCAAAACGCCAAGCAAGCCACCCGCCCCCACGCCCGTGAAGTGACAACCGACCGAGCCGGGGGTGGCGGGGCTTGGGGGGAGCGGGGCGTGTAGATGCGCCCGAGGGAATCTGAAGCCCAATAGTCGTCATTCACGACGCCCGTGACGAAGAAACTGTCTTCGTGGCTGCACCTGTGGCAAGGTGGAATGCCGCTCAGGTAAAGACCGACCTTCCAATGGTGCGTGTTTGCCCACGCCCGTACTGAAGCATGGCCCCGGGTGACGTCACCGACATTGGCGAGCACACGCTTAGCGCGTGCATCCCGTTTGAGAGAGTGAGTACAACGACGTACCCATGCCTGGCGGCATTCCGTTAGCGATGATGGAGCAAGCCATGTCACCTCGCAAGTCCGATGCAACCCTAAGCCTGGCCCATCCCGATGCCGCGGGCATCGACATCGGGTCGGCCAGCCACTTCGTTGCCGTGCCTCATGACCGCGACGACCAACCTGTCCGCGAGTTCAAGAGCTTTACGGCCGATTTGTATCGCCTAGCGCAATGGCTCAAGGACTGCGGCGTTACCGCCGTGGCCATGGAGTCCACCGGCGTTTACTGGATCCCGCTTTATGAGCTGCTCGATAGCCAGGGTTTCACCGTTTACCTGGTCAACGCCCGTCACGTGAAGAACGTCTCGGGCCGCAAGTCCGATGTCCTGGACTGCCAGTGGCTGCAACAGCTCATGAGCTATGGCCTGTTGGCCGGCGCCTTCCGTCCCTCTGACGAGATTTGCGTCTTGCGCGAGTTCTCGCGCCAGCGCGAGATGCTGCTTGCCTCGCAGGTGCGCCACGTGCAGCACATGCAGAAGGCACTTGCCCAGATGAACATTCAGCTCACGCAAGTGCTGTCGGACGTGGTCGGGGTCACCGGTCAGGCCATCATCCGCGCCATCGTCGGTGGCGAGCGCGACCCGCATGCACTGGCCCGCCTGAAGAAGCGCCAGGTCAAGGCCAGCGAGGACGATATCGCTGCCGCGCTGCAAGGCAACTGGCGTCACGAGCACTTGTTCGCGCTGCGGCAAGCGCTGGCCCTGTACGACACCTATCAACAACTGCTCAACGATTGCGATCAGCACATCCAAGCCGAACTGCACAAACTGCACCGCCATGACGGCGATCCGGGCAAGTCGCAGCGCCGCTGGCCCAAAAAGGCCATGGCCTTCGATCTGCGCACGCATCTATTTGCCATGTGCGGCGTGGACCTGACCCGCATCAACGGCATCGACGAGATGACTGCCTTTACCGTCCTGGCCGAGGTCGGTCCGGACATGAACCGCTTCCCTTCGGCCAAGCACTTCGCTTCGTGGTTAGGCTTGTGCCCGGGCACACGCATCTCCGGAGGCAAGGTTCTGAACGGCGCCACCAAACGCTCACCCAACCGCGCCGCACAGGCCCTGCGTCTGGCGGCAATGGCGCTACGTCACAGCCAGTCCGCTTTAGGCGCCTACTACCGAAGGCTGTGCGCTCGCCTGGACAAGCGGCGCGCCATCACCGCAGCCGCGCACAAACTGGCTCGACTGATTTACACCCTACTGACCAAAGGGTCCGAATACGTCGACCAAGGTGAGCTGTACTACGAAGAACGCCACCGCCAACGCGTCCTGCATCACCTGACAAAACGTGCAGAGACCATGGGCTACAGCTTGGTGCCGTTAACCGCCTCAGGAGAAACCAATGAGGTATCAATGACTTAAGTGGAGTTTCTTGAGAGGAACAGCCGAAGGCTGTGACGAAGATGACGAAGGGGCAGTCCGGAGCGAACGCTCCGGACCGCAATCGTAGCCCCGCTCCCCCCAAGCCCCGCCACCCCCGGCGTCTTAAGAACCCACCCCCACCCAAAACCCCACCCGCAATAAGCATATTCAGCGCCCCTCCCAAGACCAGCGTAAAATCCCCGATGTCGTTAACACGACAAACAAGCAGTACGTCTTCAGGGCGGGGCGAAATTCCCCACCGGCGGTATGCCAAGCAACTTGGCGAGCCCGCGAGCGCCCGGCGTCCTTCACGGAGGACACCGGGGTCAGCAGATCTGGTGAAATGCCAGGGCCGACGGTCACAGTCCGGATGAGAGAAGATGTGCCGTCACACGCCCCCTGTCCGCGCCCCATACGCGCGGGCAATCGGTTTGCGTTCGGCTGTCGATTAGCCCTGAAACGTTTTTCGCCCACTTTTTCGCGAGAGCGTTTCAATGTCCAACGTTACCCTTACCCCGCAGTCCCCCCTCCCCGGCCTGGCCGCCCAGCCCTTCGCCGCGCGCCTGCAACGCGCCCTGCATCACCTGCGCCTGGGCCGTCCCGTCATCCTCATGGATGACTTCGACCGCGAAAACGAAGCCGACCTCATCGTCGCCGCCGACAAGCTGACCGTGCCCGTCATGGCCCAGTTGATCCGCGACGGCAGTGGCATCGTCTGCCTGTGCCTGCCCGGCGAAACCCTCGACCGTCTCGACCTGGCCCCCATGGTCCAGCGCAACCAGAGCCGCTTCGCCACCGCCTTCACCGTCTCGATCGAAGCGCGCGAAGGCGTCAGCACCGGCGTGTCGGCCGTCGATCGCGTCACCACCATCCGCGCCGCCATCTCGCCCACCGCCCAGGCCGAGGACATCGTCAGCCCCGGCCACGTCTTCCCGCTGCGGGCCCAGCCCGGCGGCGTGCTGACCCGCCGCGGCCACACCGAAGGCTCGGTCGACCTGGCCACGCTGGCCGGCCTGCGTCCCGCCGGCGTGCTGTGCGAACTGATGAACGCCGACGGCACCATGATGCGCGGCGCCGCGCTGGAGCGCTATGCCGCCCTGCACGGCCTGGTCGCCCTGACCATCGCCGAACTGGCCGACCACCTGCAGCAAGTGCGCGACGGCCAGGCCCAGCCGGTCGATGACGAAGTGCTGGAAATGGCCGCCACGGTCTGAACGAAAAAGGCGCCCGCAATAGCGGGCGCCTCGATCGTCAAACCAGTCTTCGGACGCTTAGGCGGCGGCCACCCGGCCCCGCAGCGCCATCGCCACGAACACCGCGCCCAGCGCGCACGCGCCGCCCAGCGCATAGACCGCCCCATAGCCCCGCATCCCGGCCAACCAGCCGGCCGCGGGACTGGCGATGCCCAGCGCCACGTCCAGGAACGCCACATACGCCCCCATGGCCGCGCCGCGGCTGGCCGGCGGCACGCGCCGCACCGCCTCCACGCCGAAGGCCGGGAACGCCAGCGAATAGCCCGCGCCGCTCAACAGCGCGCCGGCAAACGCCCACGCCGGCGTCGGGCCCATCCAGATCAGCCATTGGCCGGCCGCCTCGATCAGCACGCACACCAACGCCACGCGCGCGCCGCCCAGCTTGTCGGGCAACCCCGCGAAGAACAGCCGCGCCACGATGAAGCCGACGCCGAACAGGCTGAACATCCACGCCGCGCCATCCCAGCCGCGCTGCGCGAACAGCAGGCTGATGAAGGCGGTGATGACGCCGAAACCCACGCTGGTCAGCGCCAGCCCCAGGCCCGGCAGCATCACCATGCCCAGCACGCGGTAGAACGGCGTGCGCACGCCGCCGGCCGCCGGCACGCCGCGCTGTGGCAGCACCAGCGCCAACGCCAGCACCGGGATGAACACCGTGGCCCAGGCGATGCCTTCGAAACCGGCTGCGCCGTAGAGACGCATGCCGGCGGGCGCGCCCAGCCCGAAAGCGGCGTAGATCGCCACGCCGATCCAGGCCATCACTCGGCCCGCGTTCTGCGGTCCGACGCGGCCCACGCCCCAGCTCAGCGCGCCGGTGACGATCAGACTTTCGGCGCAGCCCATGAGGGCGCGGCCGGCCATCAACGCGGCCAGCGCCGCGCGTGGTTGCGGGGCCAGCGTATCGGCCAGCAGGTAGAGCAGGCCGGCCGCCGACCCGAGCAGAAAACCGGTGACCACCGCGCGCCTGGCGCCGCGACGATCGGCCAGCGAACCGGACCAGGCGCGCGACAGCAGCGCCGCCGCGAACTGCAGGCCGGCCACGATGCCGACCACCAGCGCGCCCTGCGCCAGCACGCCGTCGACGTACAGCGGCAGCACCGGCATGGGCAGGCCGACCATGAAAAAGCCGACGAAGACCGCCAGCGCCAGGGGCAATATCTGCATGAAAACGGGACGCGCGGTCCCGCCGGCCGCGGGCAGCGCCGTGGCCGTCGATGCATTCGACATGAGGATTCCTTGAAAGGGGGAAGCGGCACCGCATGGCCGGCTCGCCGTAATCGACGATGGCATAATCGGCCGGTGCTCGACGCAATTCCAGTTGCGTATCGAAATTTTATGAGCCGGTGCTCAGGTTTGAAACTCGCTTTCCCCGAACCCAATGACATCCATCCCGCAGCCCCGTAAATCGCCGCGCCAGCAACGTTCGCAACAGACCGTGGACACCATTTTGCAGGCGACAGCTCGCGTTCTGGCCGAGCACGGCTACGCAGGCACCAACACCAACCTGATCGCCGAGACCGCCGGCGTCAGCGTCGGCTCGCTGTATCAGTACTTCCCCAACAAGAATGCGCTGATCGCGGCGCTGCACGACCGCCATGACCAGCAGATGCTGGCGCTCATCGACGAGGTGTTGGACGGCAGTCCCGCGGCGACGCTGCGCGAGCGGGTCGCGGCGATCGTCGCCGCGTCGCTGCATGCGCATCTGCTGGAGCCAGCGCTGCACCGCGTGCTGGAGCGGGAATTCCCGCTGTTCGACCAGCCGCGCGAACACAGCCGCGCCGACCAGGACATCCACCGGCGCATGCGCCACCTGCTGGAACTGCATCGCGAGGAGATCGCGCAGCAGGACCGCGAGCTGGCGACCTACGTGGTGCTGCGCATCATGGAATCGTTGGTGCACGCGGCGGCGCTGGAGCCGCCGGCCGGCTTGAGCCCGCAGCAACTGGAGCGGGCGGTGGTGGATGCGGTGATGGGATACCTGGGCATGCCGCCCCCCGCCGCCAAGGCCCGGCCCGTGCGCGCGGCGGCCCGCAAGGCCGGCGCGGCCTGACACCACGCGAGGAACGCGCGCCGACGGCGCGGCGCCGGCGTCCTAGCCGCGCGCCATGCGCGCCAGGCAGTCGGCCGCGTCGCCCACCACGATGCGGGCGCTGCACGCCAGCATCAGGTTCAGGTTCAGGCCGAAGTCTTCGACCGTGCAGCCCTGTGCGTCCACCGCGCGGTCCGGATCGTCGGCGGCCACGCCGACCGCGACCTGCTGGCGCACGCTGCCGGCTTGCGCCGTATAGCCCCACACCGGCTTGCCCAGGGCGATCGCATAGCCGACCTCGAAGGCCGTGCCCGAATCCGGTTCTGCGCCGCGGAACGTATTGAGATTGGCCATGACCAGGTCGGCGCGCTGGATCATCGCCACGTTGGCCTGGTAGATCCATTGCGCCAGGGCGGCGCCGGACAGGCCGGCTGGCGCCGCGTTGTCCAGCGGGTACAGGCCTTCGAAACCATGCGCGGCGGCCAGCGCCTTGAGCCGCTCGCCGTGCGCCACGGCATCGGGCAGGAAGACGTCGAAACCGGCCAGGTAGACGCGGCGCACGGGCTTACTCCGGATCGGCAACCGAGAACGCTTCGCCGGTGGCGAAGAACGAACCGCCCGCGACGTAGTGCACCGAGCGGCGCGCGTCGTCATCGAAGTGCCAGCGGTTGCCGGAGAACACGTCGGGCGCGGCCCAGGCGGCCACCACCTCGCCGATGAACAGGTCATAGGCCTGCTGGTTGTGCGGCTCGGGCACCACCTTGCATTCGAGCCAGCCGAGGCAGCCTTCGATCAGCGGCGCGCCGATCTTGCTGGCGGGGAAGGTGCCCAGGCCGCTGGCCTTGAACTTGTCTTCATCGCGCCCCGAGTGCGAGCCGACCTGCAGGGTGGCCTGGGCCTGCGCGCGCGACGGGATGCACAGCGCGAATTCGCCGGAAGCCTCGATCAGCGTGCGGGTGTAGGTGTTCTTGTCCACCACCACCAGCATCTTGGGCGGGCTGAAATCCAGCGGCATGGCCCACGCCGCGGCCATGACGTTGCGTTCGCCGCCGTGGGCGCTGGTGACCAGCACGGTGGGACCGTGGTTCAACAGCAGGTAGGCGCGGGGCAGGTCGACGGGTTCGATGGCGGACATGGGCAGCCTGTTCAGAACATGCCGTTCTTGTTGGCGGGGTTTTCAGGGATTTCCTGGCTCACGTCCCAGTGCTCGACGATCTTGCCGTTCTCGACGCGGAAGATGTCGACCACGGCCTGGCCGCGGTCTTCGGGCGATTCGCGCCACAGGTTGTGGATCACCACCAGGTCGCCCTCGGCGATGACGCGCTTGATGTCGACGCTGGCCTGCGGGTGCTGCTCAAAGTAATGGGGGAAGAAATCCACCATCGGCTCGACGCCGTCGCGCATGTAGGGATTGTGCTGGGTGTAATTGTTCCTGGCGACATACAGGCGCACCGCCTCGTCGATCTCGCGGTCCTGGAACATCATGCGGAAGAACGCCACCACGATGTCCTTGTTCGACTGCGGCGCGGCGGCCTGGACCGGGGCCAGACAGGTGGCAGCCAGCAGCAAACACAGGGCCAACGATTTCAACTTCATGCTCATACTGACTACTCGGGTCGTGCGCCGGTTTGGCGGCCTGCCAGTTTACAAACAAAACCGGCTGAATCGACCCTGCCGCCAGTGCGGCCTTGCCCGAAAAGCGGACGCCCCCCCGGGGCGGGCGAGGGCCGTGGGCGGCCGGCTATCGCATGCAAACAACACCGCGCCACGGCCTGCGGGATATCAATAACCGACGGTGAAGCGGCGGCGGGAATGCCGGGGCGTCTCGATTTCGTCGGCCAGGGCGATGGCGTAGTCTTCCATCGAGATCCAGCTCTTGCCGGCCTCATCGACCAGCAGCGTGTCGTCGCCGATGCGGAACTTGCCGGTGCGCTCGCCCGGCTCGAACAGCGCGGAAGGCGACAGGAACGTCCAATTCAGAACCTTTTCCTGACGCAAGGCGTCCAGGAACACCACGCCGCCGCGGGCTTCCGGCTTGTACGCGTCGGGGAATTCGGGGGTGTCGATCAGCATCTTGCCCGGCGCCACTTCCAGGCTGCCAGCGCCGCCGACCACCAGCAGGCGCGGCACGCCCGCGTCCTTCACGGCGGCCAGCAGCGGCTTGGCGTCAGCCGACACGAAGCGCGAGGCGCTGACCACCGCATCGTGGCCCTTGAGCAGCGGCGTCAGGCCGTGCGGATCGGTGGCGTCGCCCTGGGCGATGGTCAGGCCGGGCTGGGGATTGACGTCGCCCAGGTTGCGGGCGATGCCGGTCACCTGGTGGCCGCGCTTGAGTAGTTCGTCCGCCACGCGGGAACCCACGCGGCCGGTAATTCCGATCAAAGCGATTTTCATGGTCTTGCTCCTTGGAGGGTGGGCGCCGGGCGGGGGCCGCGAGTTGCGGTCCTTGCCTGCCCGGGCTCAGGCAAAGCCATACTATTCGGCCCGACGGCATCCAGGAACCCACGGGCATGGAAGAGTTTTTTGCAATCCATGCACCAATCGGATTCCCGTTCCTTTGGCCTCAAGCCGCGGCGCGTTGCGCCTGGTAGACCTGCAAATGCGCGTAGGCCGTGCGCAGCGTGGTGGCATCCACCGCCAGCGTGCGCGCGCGCCGCACCATGTCGCCGACGATGTGGTCGGCCTCGACCGGCAGGCCCTGGCGCAGGTCGCGGAACATCGAGGCGGTCATGGCCTGGGACGGGTCGGTCAGGATCTTGAGCGCGTTGGCGTCGGCCTCGGGCCGCACCGCGTGGCCGCTGGCGGCGGCAACCGCCTGCGATTCGCGCAGCAGGCCGCGCACGATGTCGGCGCCGTCGTCGGTGGCGGCGATCTGGCCGACCGTGCCGCGCATCAGGCAGGTGGCGGCGGCCAGCGTCGTCAGGAACACGTATTTTTCCCAGATGTCCTGGTAGATGTCTTCGCTCAGGCGGCTGACGTATTCGCCGCCGGCCAGGGCCTCTGCCAGCGCCTCGCAGCGGGCGCTGCGGGCCGGGCCGGCGCGTTCGCCGAAGACGATGCTGGCGTGCTTGCCCAGGTGGATCACCTGGCCTTCGGGGCCGAGCGTGGCGTTGATCTGGCACAGGCCGCCCAGCACGCGGTGCGGCTCGAATTCGCGGTCCAGCACGTCGTACTGCAGCACGCCGTTCATGATGGGCAGCACCGCGGTGTCGGGACCCACGGCGGGGCGGATGGCGTCGATGGCGCTTTGCAGGTCATAGGCCTTGCAACTGAGCACCACCACGTCATAGAAGCCCTTCAGCGTGTCGGCGGTGGCCAGTTGCGGCTGCAGCGTGGCGTCGCCGAACGGACTTTCGATGCGCAGGCCCTGCTCGCGCAGGCGCGCGGCGCGGGCCTCGCGCACCAGGAAGGTCACGTCCGCGCCCGCCTGGGCGGCGCGGCCGCCGAAATAGCCGCCGGTTCCGCCGGCGCCCAAGAACAACAACTTCATGCCTGTCTCCCCGGCCCGTCAAAGGCGCGGGCCGATGGAGCCATTATGCGCCCGTGGCGGCGCCGGGCGCGGGCCGAAACCGCGCGGGCGCCCATGGCCCGGACAGACGCCGCCGCGGCACGTCGTCAGGCCGGGTGCGCGTGCCGCGCCCAGGCTTCGTAGCCGCCGCGCAGCGCCCAGGTCTTGGGGTAGCCGGCGGCGCGCAGGCGCGCGGCCAGCATCGCGGCCGAAACCTCGTTGGGGCAGGCGCAATAGACCACGATATCGGCCTCCTCGCTGCCGGCTTCAAGCGCCGGCAGCGGGGCGCGCAGGTCAACGGCGATGGCGCCGGGGATGCGGTCTTCCTCGCGCACCGCCTCGGGCCGCACGTCGAACACCAGCGCCTGGCGGCCGTCCTGACGCCACTGCATCAGCTCGTCCACCGACAGCCGCGGAATCACGCGCAGGTGGCGCTTGAGAACCCAGCGCCGCAGGGCGCGGGCGATGATGTACAGCGCCAGCACCGCCGCCAGCAGGGCCAGCCCCATGGGGCCGTAAGTGCCCAGCACGTCCAGTACGTCGTTGACCACGCCGTGGAACAGGCCGCCCAGCAGCAGCGCCGAACCGGCCCAGATCATGGCGCCCACCAGGTCATAGGCCAGGAAACGGCGGTACGGCGTGCCGGTCAGGCCGGCCATCACGGTGGACAGGGCGCCGGCGCCGGGCAGGAACTTGCAGACCAGCAGGGCGCGCACGCCGATGCGCAGATACAGGCGCTGGGTCTGGCGGATGCAGGAGTCCTGCGACAGCGACATCCTGCAGATGACGCCCAGCAGGCGCGATCCGTAGCGCTGGCCGGCCGCGTACCAGAGCGAGTCGGCCAGCAGACAGGCGACGGTGGCCGCCAGCCACGGCACCAGCCAGCCGGCCGCGCCGGCCAGGGCGCCGGCGGCGATCAGCATGGGATAGGCGGGCACGGGCAGGCCCGCCTGCTCGACCAGCACGTTGGCGAAGACGAGCCAGCCGCCGTACTGCTCGAGCAGCAATTGAATGTCTTGCATGATGGATTCCGGCTTGCCGCGCACGGGCGCGGCGCTATGCGGGGAATTTTAGGCCCGCGGCCGCGCCGATGGCCGCATGGCGATAGGCCTCCAGGGCCTTTCGGGCCCATTTCAGCCGCAACAGGCTGTTCCACGCCGAAAAGTGTCCACGCACCGCAACGGTGCGCACCATGCTGGTGCCACGCTTGGCCGCCAGGGTGCCTATAATCGCGCCCGGCCATCAGGATTCCCCCGACTTGTCGCGGGAATGCCGCATGGCATACAACTTGCTTCGCCAGGACTGGCCGCGAACCCGCCCATTCGGATGGGGCGCGCCGCCCCGGCGCTCCCCCATCCGATGACCGATCCCACGCCCTCGACCCCGCCCGCCCACGCGTGCCGCACCGCGACGCCCGGACATCGCCGCCATTCCTCCCATTCCCTTTCCATCCCCGCGAAGGAGACTTGCGCATGAAATCCCTTTCCCTCCCGGCCGCCGGCGGCATCGCCCGCCGTGGCCTGCTGAAGCTGGCCGCGGCCGCCGCCGGCGCGCTGCTGCTGTCGGCTGGCGCCCAGGCCCAGGCGCCCGCCAAGACCAAGGTCGCCGCCATCTACACGGTGCCGGTGGAACAGCAATGGGTGTCGCGCATCCACAAGGCGCTGACCGCCGCGCGCGACCGGGGTGAAATCGAATACACGTTCTCGGAAAACGTCACCAACGCCGACTACGAGCGCGTCATGCGCCAGTACGCCGAGCAGGGCAACAAGCTGGTGGTGGGCGAGGCCTTCGCGGTCGAGGCCGCGGCCCGCAAGGTGGCCAAGGACTACCCGCAGACCGCCTTCCTGATGGGTTCGTCGGGCAAGCCGCAGCAGCCCAACTTCTCGGTGTTCGACAACTACATCCAGGAACCGGCCTACCTGACCGGCATGATCGCCGCCGGCATGAGCAAGTCCGGCAAGATCGGCTTGGTGGGCGGCTACCCCATCCCCGAAGTGAACCGGCTGATGCAGGCCTTCATCGAGGGCGCCAAGGAAATCAACCCCAAGACCGAATTCACCGTGACCTTCATCGGTTCGTGGTTCGATCCCCCGAAGGCCAAGGAAGCCGCCTTCGCCATGATCGACAAGGGCGCAGACGTGCTGTACGCCGAGCGCTTCGGCGTGTCGGACGCCGCCAAGGAACGCGGCAAGCTGGCCATCGGCAACGTCATCGACACCCAGCCGCAGTACCCCGAGACCGTGGTGGCCTCGGCGCTGTGGAGCATGGAGCCGACCATCGACGAGGCGCTCAAGCAGGTCAAGGCCGGCACCTTCAAGGCCGCCGACTTCGGCCAATACTCGCTGATGAAATACAAGGGTTCGTCGCTGGCGCCGCTGGGCACCTTCGAGAGCAAGATCCCCGCTGACCTGATCGCCAAGGTGCAGGCCAAGCAGAAGGCCATCCTGGACGGCAGCTTCAGCGTGCAGGTCAACGACAAAGAACCCAAGTCGTCGGCACGATGAATCAAGCGCCTCTCGCCCTGCGGCTGGCAGGGATCACCAAACGCTTCGGCAGCCTGACGGCCAATGACGATGTCTCGCTGACGCTGGCGCAAGGCGAAGTGCTGGCCCTGCTGGGCGAGAACGGCGCCGGCAAATCGACCCTGGTGTCGATCCTGTTCGGCCACTACGTGGCCGACGCCGGCAGTATCGAAGTCTTTGGCCAACCCTTGCCGCCGGGCCGGCCCGACGCCGCGCTGGCGGCGGGGGTCGGCATGGTGCACCAGCACTTCACGCTGGCCGACAACCTGACCGTGCTGGACAACATCATGGTCGGCACCGAGTCGCTGTGGAAGCTGGCCTCGGGCCGCGGCCCGGCGCGCCGCCGCCTGGTGGAACTGGGCCAGCGCTTCGGCCTGGGGGTGGATCCGGACGCGCGCGTCGGCAGCCTGTCGGTGGGCGAGAAGCAGCGCGTCGAGATCCTCAAGGCGCTGTACCGCGGCGCCAAGGTGCTGATCCTGGACGAGCCCACCGCCGTCCTCACGCCGCAGGAAGTGCAGGACCTGTTCGCCACGCTGCGCGGCTTCGTCGACGAGGGCCTGGCCGTCATCTTCATTTCGCACAAGCTGGACGAGGTCATGGCCGTGTCGCGCCGCGTCGCGGTGCTGCGCCAGGGCAAGCTGGTGGCCGAACGCGACACCGCCGCCACCACGCCGGCCGAGCTGGCCGAGCTGATGGTGGGCCGCAAAGTCGCCATGCCGCACGCCGAAGCCATGGCGGCGGCCGGCCAGGCCGCGCCGGTGGTGACGCTGTCGCAGGTCACCGTGCGCGACCCGCGCGGCGGCGCGCCGCGCCTGGACAGCCTGGACCTGGTGGTGCACAAGCATGAGATCGTGGCCATCGCCGGCGTCGCCGGCAACGGCCAGCAGGCGCTGGTGTCGGTGCTGACCGGCCTGCGCCAGCCGGCCGACGGCACCATCCGCCTGGGCCCCGAACACGCCGCCGCCCCCACCACGCCGGCCGGCTGGACCGCCGCCCACGTGGGCCGCATTCCCGAGGATCGCCACGGCGAAGGCATGATCGGCGACAGCCCGCTGTGGGAAAACGCCATCGTCGAAGACCTGAAGGACCCGCGCTTCTCGCGCTTCGGGCTGATCCGCGCCAAGGCCGGCCGCGCCTACGCGGCGGCGCTGGCCAAGCAGTTCGACGTGCGCGCCGCCTCGCTGGATGTGCGCACCCGCAGCCTGTCGGGCGGCAACATGCAGAAGCTGATCCTGGGCCGCACCCTGGCGCGCGAACCGCGCTTCATCGTCGCCGACCAGCCCACCTGGGGCCTGGACATCGGCGCGGTGGCCTACGTGCGCGAACAGTTGCTGGCCGCGCGCCGGCGCGGCGCCGGCATCCTGCTGGTGTCGGAAGACCTGGAAGAGATTTTCGCGCTGGCCGACCGCATCGCGGTGCTGTGCGGCGGCAAGCTGGTCGCCGACAAGCCGGTCGCGCAATGGACGCCCGCCACCGTCGGGCTGGCCATGACGGGCACGCGCGCCTGACGCCGTGCCCCCTCTACTGAGCATTTCTCGAATGAAACTGATCCTGGAACGCCGCCCCGAGCCCAGCCGCGCCGCGCTGGCCCTGGCCCCGATCGCGGCCATCCTCTTTACGCTGGCGGTCTGCACGCTGCTGGTGGCCTGGGCCGGCGCGCCGGTGGGCCGCACCTACGCGCTGCTGTTCGAAGGCGCGTTCGGCTCCAAATTCGCGCTGTCCGAGACCCTGACGCGCGCCACGCCGCTGATGCTGACCGGCCTGGCCTGCGCCGTGGCCTTTCGCGCGCGCTTCTACAACATCGGCGCCGAAGGCCAGTTGTACCTGGGCGCGCTGGCCGCGGTGGCGGTGGGCGGCCTGCATGACGGCACCGGCTTCGACCTGCCCCTGCCGGCGCTGTTCGGCGGCATGATGCTGGCGGCGGCGCTGGCCGGCGCCTTGCTGCTGCTGATCCCGGCGCTGCTCAAGACGCGCCTGGGCGTGGACGAAGTGGTGACCACGCTGCTGGGCAACTTCATCGTGCTGCTGTTCGTCTCGATGATGCTGGACGGCCCCATGAAGGACCCGATGGCGATGGGCTGGCCGCAATCGGTCGCGCTCAACCCCGACCTGGAGCTGGGCAAGCTGATCGAGCGCACCCGCGCCCACACCGGCCTGCTGTGGGCCGCCGGCCTGGCGCTGGGCCTGTGGCTGCTGAACCGCTACACGGTGTTCGGCTTCCAGATGCGCGCGGTCGGCGCCAACGCCCACGCCTCGCGCTTCCTGGGCCTGCCGGTCAACCGCGTGATGCTGGGCACGGCCATGCTGTCGGGCGCGCTGGCCGGACTGGCCGGCGCCATCGAGGTGGCCGGCCGCACCGGCTACGTCACGCTCGACATGTCGCCGGGCTACGGCTACACCGGCGTGGTGGTGGCCATGCTGGCCGGCCTGCATCCGCTGGGCGTGATCCTGGCCAGCGTCTTCGTGGCCGGCATGCTGGTGGGCGCGGACAGCATGAGCCGCGCCATCGCGGTGCCGAACTACATCGCCGACGTCATCGTCGCCACCTCGTTGCTCGCCATGCTGGTCGCGACGCTATTCGCGCAGTACCGCCTGCGCCGCAACCGGGCTTGAGGAGCACGCCATGGAATGGATGGACCTGTTGAGTTCCGCGGCCTTCTGGGTCGCGGTGTTGCGGCTGGCGACGCCGCTGATCCTGGGCACGCTGGGCGTGCTGCTGTGCGAGCGCGCCGGCGTGCTGAACCTGGGCATCGAAGGCATCATGGCCGCCGGCGCCTTCACCGGCTGGCTGGTGGTGTACCTGGGCGCGCCGCTGTACGTGGGCGTGCTGGCGGCCGCGCTGGCTGGCGCCGTATTCGGCCTGCTGCACGCGGTGCTGACGGTGCCGCTGGGCCTGTCGCAGCACGTCTCGGGCCTGGGCGTGACACTGCTGGCCACCAGCCTGAGCTACTTCGCCTACCGCGTCACGTTTCCCAGCGTGAACACGCCGCCCACCATCACGCCGTTCGCCGAAATGAAATTCCTGGACGGCATTCCGCTGATCGGCCCGGTGCTGGCCGGGCAGACGCCGATGACGCTGCTGGCGCTGGCCGCGGTGCCGATCCTGGCCTGGGTACTGAACCGCACCCCGGTCGGCCTGGCGATCCGCATGGTGGGCGAGAACCCCGCCGCCGCCGAGGGCCAGGGCCTGTCGGTAACGAAACTGCGCATGGGCGCCATCGTCGCCGGCTCGGCGCTGATGGGCGTGGCCGGCAGCTTCCTGACGCTGGCGGCCTTCAACGCCTTCTTCTTCAACATGGTCAATGGCCGTGGCTGGGTCTGCGTGGCGCTGGTGGTGTTCGCCTCGTGGCGGCCTGGCAAGGCGCTGCTGGGCGCGTTGATCTTCGCCTTCTTCGACGCGCTGCAACTGCGGCTGCAGCAGGGTGGGGCGGCGCTGCCGGGGCTGCCCGAGCTGCCCTATCAGGTCTACCTGATGCTGCCCTATATTCTGTCCATCCTGGCCCTGGTGGTGATGGCGCGCCGCGCCGCCTACCCGCAGGCCCTGATGAAGCCCTACCGCAAGGGCGAACGGTAATCCAGAAGGTTTGACTATGCTCGATCTGATCCTCAAGAACTGCACGCTGCCGGACGGCCGCCAGCACATCGACATCGGCGTGGCCCAGGGCCGCATCGCGGCGCTCGAACCGGCGCTGAAGGCCGAGGCCGCGCAGACCATCGACGCCGCCGGCCAACTGGTGACTTCGCCGTTCGTCGACGCCCACTTCCACATGGACTCGACCCTGTCGTTCGGGCTGCCGCGCGTGAACCAGTCGGGCACGCTGCTCGAAGGCATCGCACTGTGGGGTGAACTCAAGCCGCTGCTGACGCAGGAAGCGCTGGTCGAGCGCGCGCTGGCCTATTGCGACTGGGCGGTGGCGCGCGGCCTGCTGGCGATCCGCTCGCACGTCGACGTGTGCGACCCGCGCCTGCTGGCGGTGGAAGCGCTGCTGCACGTGCGCGAGCAGGTCAAGCCGTACCTGGACCTGCAACTGGTGGCCTTCCCGCAGGACGGCGTGCTGCGCGCGCCTGGCGCGCTCGATAACCTGAAGCGCGCGCTGGACATGGGCGTGGACGTGGTCGGCGGCATTCCGCACTTCGAGCGCACCATGCAGGACGGCGCCGAATCGGTGCGCATCCTGTGCGAACTTGCGGCCGAGCGCGGCCTGCGCGTGGACATGCACTGCGACGAAAGCGACGACCCGCTATCGCGCCACATCGAGACGCTGGCCTATCACACGCAACGCCTGGGTCTGCAGGGCCGCGTCACGGGCTCGCACCTGACCTCGATGCACTCGATGGACAACTACTACGTGTCCAAGCTGATCCCGCTGATGCGCGAGGCCGGCGTGTCGGCCATCGCCAACCCGCTCATCAACATCACGCTGCAAGGCCGCCACGACACCTACCCGAAGCGCCGCGGCATGACGCGCGTGCCCGAGCTGCTGGCCGCCGGCGTGCCGGTGGCGTTCGGCCACGACTGCGTGATGGACCCCTGGTACAGCCTGGGTTCGGGCGACATGCTGGAAGTGGCGCACATGGGCCTGCACGTGGCGCAGATGACCGGCCAGGACGCCATGCGCGCCTGTTTCCAGGCCGTCACAGCCACGCCGGCGAAGATCCTGGGCCTGGACGAGACCGGGCTGGAAGTGGGCAAGCGCGCCGACCTGGTGCTGCTGCAGGCCCGCGACCCGGTCGAGGCGCTGCGCCTGCGCGCCACGCGCCTGATGGTGTTGCGCGCCGGGCAGGTGGTGGCGACGACGCCGCCGGCCACGGCGACGTTGAACCTGCCGGGGCGACCGGGGCAGGTGAGTTTTCAGGTGCGCTGAGGATGTAGGGGGGACTGGCCCATAGCGGCTTCGGCTTTGTGCTGTCCCCCTCCGAATGGAACAGCGACCAACCGACAGAAGCCTTTGCGTCAGAACAGGCCCGCGGCGTTGACGTGGGGGCACCCGTATTCTCCGCCATGGTGCTCAAACCCGACACGCTCAAGACGGTGTCTTGGGTCGCCGCAACCAATCGCGACATGGTGACGCGGCACGGTTTACCCGTCCCCATATAAGAAGGGGTCCGCATGAGCGGTCCCAGAGGGGCAATTAGTGATAAAAGGCCAAAAAGGGTAAAATTGACCAACAGGCCATCAAGGCCGATTCGACGGCCTCATTGGGAGAACGATCATGGCTGCTTCCGCATTGCTCGCTGAACCTATCGCCCGCCTGCCGGCGAAGCCTGCTTCGGCAGTCAAGAAGGACGGCTGGCGGGGTGTCGTCCGCAGTCTTGCCGCCGCCGAAGGAAAGCTCGTCGTCACGAACCACGATGAGCCGGAGGCCGTGATCATGACGGTGGCCGAGTACACACGCATCATGGACGCGCTGAACGCTGCCCAGGCCGCCGTGCCGGACCCGGTCGAAGAACTGCGCCGCAGCTTCGATCAACGACTTGCCGCGCTGTCCGCCCCCGACGCGGCTGAGCGCCTGCGAAGCGTTATGCGCAACCCAGGCCCGTTGGCTGGCCGAGTTAAGGCCGGCTCCACGTTTTGATGGAACGCCCAATTCTGTATGTGCTGGCGGGAGTGAATGGCGCCGGCAAAAGCTCAGTGGGCGGCCATATCCTGACTCAGGCCGGCATGGCCTGGTTCAACCCTGACACCTTCGCTCGTGAGCTTGTACAGCGCTTGGGCCGGTCCCAAGACCAGGCCAATGCGGAAGCGTGGGCGGAAGGGGTGCGGCGGCTGGACGCGGCAGTCGCGGCGGGCGGGTCGTTCGCCTTCGAAACCACCCTGGGCGGCCAGACTATCGTGGAAAAGCTCATCGCCGCGGCGTCGACCCACGATGTGCTGGTCTGGTACTGCGGCCTGCGCGACGCCGAGCACCATATTGCGCGTGTGCAGGCCCGGGTGGCGCGCGGTGGCCACGACATCCCCGAAGAACGCATCCGCGAGCGCTGCAAGACGTCCTACCGCAATCTGCTGAAATTGATGCCGCACCTGGTCAGTCTGCGGGTCTACGACAACAGCGTGGACGTAGAGCCTGGCGAGGCCGTACCTGAGCCGGCTCTGGCCCTCTACGTGGACGATGGCCGGGTGCTCTATCCCACTTCGCTAGCGGAGATGCGGGACACGCCCGATTGGGCGAAGCCGCTCGTTGAGGCCTCGTTGTCGGCCAGCGAGTAGTGCAGCCTGCGTACCGACGGTGGGGGGGGCCGTGTTCTTTACCTCCCGAACATCCAGCGTGCCCGTCCCGAGCGCGTTTCGGCCTTCCAGCGCCGCGCGCTCGCTGCTGGATATCGCCGCGCCGACCAAGGTCGTGTTTCGCGCGATATCCAGTTGGAAGCCGCCGTCGCCCGCCTTCAGGCCGACCTGCTCGCTGGCGGATCGAAAGTCGCTGTTCATCCGGCCTTGGGCGACGTTGCCCGACACCGAATCCTGGCCCGCGTTTCCAGGAACTGCCCGACCTGCTTCTGAGCCTCCGACGCAATCTCGAACCCCGCCTCGATCTTCTCCTTGTCGAAGATCGGCTTGAGCGCATTCAACGTATCCGACGACGTGTCGCGATTCAGCGCAGCGATCGTCTGTACCGCCGTCATCCCCGTCAGATCCTGCTGCGCGGCCTCATCACGGATCACGACGCTGCCGCCGCTGATCGCGCTGCGCGTGGTCGAGCTGGCATTGCCGGAAGCGCCCGCGACAACAGGCAGGCCCGCCGACGCCCCGCTCTTGTCGCCCGGGTCCCGCGCCTTGTCGGCCCCGCCCGCCGCCTGGCCACCGAGATCGGCAGGGTCTGCGCCAGCACGGGAGTCCAGACCTGCGAGAAGACCACGGACCATACGATCAGGGAACGGAACTTGGACATCATGCGTACTCGGTTGAACCGAGGATGGGCTGGCGTTGTGAATGTCTCGACAACGCAAGGCGGCGGGGTTCCGGCGTCGTCCCAGCCCACATAGGCGCGCCAGCGCTTGCCCGTGCCGGGCTTGATGATGATGATGTCGGAGTCGCCCAGTTCAGGGCCGGGCGCGCGGAGGCGGCGAACCCAGGGCACAGCGTCAGGCTGGCGGCGCTGTGCGCGGCGGCCCGCTTGTGACGCCGCCAGCCTCGCCGCGCACCATGATGGCCGCGGCAAGAGGGCTCGATATTGCGGATGAAAACCTGACTGGCTGGCACGCTACGAATTCCCGAGGGCCGGACTTGCCGGCCCATCCAAAGCACTTCCTTGTCAACGCGCCGATTATCAACAGCGAGGAAGCGCAAAACCGGGAAAATGCATCGCGGAATAACGAAATAAGGCGTGTCCGAGGCCGGACCTCGCCTTCACCCGCCGCTGTCAGGGTCGCGACGGGAGGCCACTCGAAAGATCCGGCAGCACGCTGCCGGATCGTTGTGGCCGGTCAGGCTTCCGACGCCGGCCCGCCGACGTATCCCGGCCGCTTCGCGGCCGTGACGATGATCTCGACCAGCAGATCGGGCGAGGCCAGCTTGGCCTCGCAGGTCGCGCGCGTCGGCAGCGCATTGGCCGGGGCCCACTCGGCCCACACCGCGTTCATGCCGGCGAAATCGCGCTCGATGTCCTTGAGCCAGATCTGCACCGACAGCAGCCGGGTCTTGTCCGAATCGGCCCGCGCCAGATAGCCGTCGATCTTGGCCAGCACGTCGCGCGTCTGCGCGGCGATGCCGCCTTCGGCCGACGAGGTCACGCCCGCGACGTACACGGTGTTGCCGTGAATCACGATGCGGCTCAGGCGCTCGTTGGAATCCTTGCGCACGATGTCATTCATGAGTGCTGCTCCTTTGAAGTGGATGCCGGCGCGCCCGCGGCGCCGGCGAAACGATCGATGGCGAACGGCGCGATCGGCAGATCGGTCGCGCCAGTGGTGATCAGATCGGCCATGATACGGCCGACGATCGGGCCCAACTCGAAGCCGTGGGCCGAGAAGCCGAAGGCGTGGAAGGCGCTGTCGTAACGCTGGCTGCGCCCGATCACCGGGATCTCGTCGGGCATGGCGGCCTCGATGCCGGCCCAGCCGCGGTTCACGACCGCTTGCCGCATGTGCGGAAACAGGTCGCAGACGGTGCGCGCGCCCTCGGCCAGTGAACGGAAGTCCAGCTCGGTCCATTCCGCGTCGCGATCGACCCAGGCGCGGCGGCCACCGCCGATCAGCACGGTGCCGTTGGCGCGCTGCTTGAACGACAGCGGCCGGCCGGTGCCCAGCACCACCGCATCCAGGAAATGATCCATGCGCAGCGTCACCAGCATCATCGGGCTGATGGCGGTCAGCGGCACCGACTCGCCCCATTCGGCGGCGATGCGGTCCGCCCAGGCGCCGGCGCAGTTGAGCACCTGCGGCGCGGTGTAGACGCCGGCGTCGGTTTCGACCCGCCATTGCCCATGCTCATGCACGGTGCGCAGCACGCGCACGCCTTCCACGAAGCGCGCCCCCAGGCTGGCGGCCTTGCGGCGGAACGCCAGCGTGGTGCGGTAGGGATCGGCGGCGGCGTCCTCGCGCGCGATCAGGCCGCCTTGCACCGTGGGCGTCAGCGCGGGAATCATCGCCAGCAATTCGTCACGGTCGATCCATTGTTCATGCGTGTAGCCATGCTGTTGCATGGTCGCCTGGCGCGCGCGCAGCGCCGCCGCGTCGGCCTCGTTCTCGGCCACGCACACCTGCCCATGCTGTTCGAAACCGCAATCGTCATCGACCAGCTCGCCAATGCGATACCAGAGCTCGCGCGAGGCCAGCGCCAGCGGCACTTCGGCCAGGTGCCGCGCCAGGGTGCGCACGCCGCCGGCGTTCACGCCCGAGGCGTGGCGGCCGACGTAGTTCTTTTCGATCACCAGCGCCGGCACGCCGGCGCGCGCCAGGTGCAGCGCCGCCGAACTGCCGTGCAAGCCGCCGCCGATGATGATGACGGCGGCCGAGCGCGAAGCGTCCGTCATGGCGGGCTCCTATTTCTTCAGCCGCACCACCGCCTGGCGCGATTCGTCGGTCTGCGGCAGCGAGGCCAGCTCGCCCAGCGTCAACGGCTTGGTCGGGAAGCGCAGACGGTAGTAGCCGACCTCGGGCACCGGCACGCCGCGTTCCTCGGCGATGATCTCCGACACCGTCAGGCCGCAGAAGCGGCCCTGGCACGGGCCCATGCCGCAGCGCAGGAAGGCCTTCATCTGGTTCGGGCCGCTGCAGCCGAGCTTGACAGTGTCGCGCACCTGCGCCGCCGTCACTTCCTCGCAGCGGCAGACAATCGTGTCGCCGGTGGGGCGGCGGAAAGCCTCGGGCGCCTTGTACAAGGCATCGAAGAAATCGCGTCCGCGCACCGCCCGCGCCAGCGCGGCGCGGGGCGCGGCGGCCTCGCTATCGCGCCGCGCCGCGTCGATGCGGCCCAGCAGATGCGCGGCCTGCAATGCCGCCAGCCGGCCGCGCTGTTCGGCGGCCAGCGCGCCCGCGATGCCGGCGCCGTCGCCCGCCATGCCCACGCCGTCCACCGAGGTCAGGCCCCAGTCATCCACCTCCGGTTCCCAGCAATCGAGCGCCGCGTTCCAGCGATGCTCGGCGCCGATGGCGCGCGACAGGTTGACGTTGGGCACCACGCCCTGATGCAGCATCAACTGTTGCGCCGGCAGCGTCTTGGTGATGCCGCCGGCGGTGTAGCGCACGCTTTCCAGCTTGTCCTGCCCCAACGCTTCCAGCGCCGTCACGCCCTTGATGATGGGTATTGCCGCCTTGACGGCGCGCAGCAGCGACAGCCCCTTGCCCAGATAGGGCGAGCGCAGGAAGTCCCACACCTTTGGCAAGGCCTGACGCAGGCGGCCCGGCGGCGTGGTTTCGAGCAGCGCGTCGACCTTGACGCCGGCGTTCAGGTATTGCCAGGCCACCAGGTACAGCAGCGGGCCGCAGCCGGCCAGCACGGTACGGTCGGCCGGCACCACGCCGGCGGACTTCAGCAAGATCTGCGCCGCGCCGGCGGTAATGACGCCGGGCAGCGTCCAGCCCGGAATCGGGAACGGCCGTTCCTGCGCGCCGGTGGCCAGCAGCAGGCGCCGCGCATGCAGGATGCGCGCCTCGCCCGCCACCGAATACGCCACCTCGAAACCGCGCTGCGGTTCGGGCGCGGTGCGCTCGGCCACCGCCCACACGGTCGCGCCCGGCACATAACGCGCGCCCGACTGCCGGAACGGCTCGACCAGGGAGGCGCCGTGCCAGTAATCCGGTCCCAGCACCGCGCGGTCGGTGACCGGCGTGGTTGTGATGGCGCGGTAGATCTGTCCGCCCGGCGCCGCCTGTTCGTCCAGCAGCACCGTGTCCACGCCCAGCCGCGCGGCCGTGGTGGCGGCTGCCAATCCGGCGGGGCCGGCGCCCACCACCAGCAAATCGCATTGCGTCGTCTCGATCATGCCTGCACCTTGCGCGCGCCAAGCTGGCGCTCGATCTTCATGCCGTCACGCACGGCCGTCATGCAGCCCTGCTGGTTGGCCTGGCCATCGATCGTGACCAGGCAGTCGTAGCACACGCCCATCATGCAATAGGGGCCGCGCGGCACCTCACCCACCGCGGTGTCGCGACAGGCCTGCATGCCGCCGGCGAACAATGCCGCGGCCACGCTGTCGCCGGCGCGGCACTGCAGTTCGGCGCCATTCACCGTCACCCGCACCGGCGCGCCCTGCGCCTGGCGCTGCGCCTCGTCAAGCCTCTTGAACATGAAACCTCCGGGTCGAGAAGGGCGCCATGTCGTCGGCCAACTGGCCGGCGGCGATCATGGGCGCCAGTTTGAGCGCGTGCGCGGCCGCCAGGGTGACGCCGCTGTGACAGGTGGCGACGAAGGCGCCAGGGCACGTCTCGGATTGTTGATAGATGGGGAAACCGTCCTTGGACATCACCCGCAGCGCGGCCCAGCTACGCACCACCCGCACCTCGCGCAGGGCGGGCAGGGTGCGCACGGCGCGGTCGGCCAGCGTGCCCAGGATCGGCAGGCCCACCTGGTTGTCCACATAGCCGGCCTCTTCCTGCGAATCGCCGATCAGCCAGGTGCCTTCGTCGGTCTGGCGCAGCGTGGACAGTGGCGTTTCCAGCAGGCGTCGGGTGCGCTCCAGCACCACGATCTGGCCGCGCTGCGGCCGCACCGGCACCGTCAGGCCGACCTGTTCGCCCAGCGCCTTGTTCGACAGGCCGCTGGCCAGCACCAGCTTGCGCGCCCGCACCGTGCCGGTGGGCGTGGTCACCTCGAACACGCCGTCGCGCTGGCGGATCTGCTGCGCCGGGCAGCGCGGCAGGTAATCCACAGCCCGCTGTGCAAAACTCATGTGCAGGGCCCGCAGCAGCTTGAGCGGATTGGCGATGCCGTCCACCGGCGTCCAGGTGGCGCCGCGCACCTCGGGGCCGATGCCGGGCACCATGTCGGCAAGCTCGTGGCGGTCCAGCATTTTCCAGTCGTACTGCGCCATGCCGGGCTGCGCCAGCAGCGTGCGCATGAAGTTGGCGCGCGCTTCCATTTCCTCGTCGCTCAACAACGCGTGCAGGCCGCCGCGCTGCTCCAGGTGCACGTCCACGCCGGTCTGCTCCCGCAGCTCGGCCGCCAGTTGCGGCCAGGCGCCGGCCGAGGTCATGGTCCACACGCCGTAGCGCGGCAGGCCCATGCCCTTGCTCTGCACCCAGACCAGCCCGAAGTTGCCGCGCGAGGCGCGGTAGGCCACGTCGCCTTCGTCCAATACCGCGACGTGGTCCAGTTCGCGCCGCAGCCCGTAGGCCACGGCCGAGCCGACCAGGCCGCCGCCGATCACCACGGCGTCGTAGACGCCGCGATGCGCCGGCGCGCGCGGCGCCTGTTGTATTTCTTCCGTCATTAGCGTCCCTTTCCGACAAACAGCTTTTCCAGGCCGACCAGGCGGTCCAGGATGAAGATGGCGATGATGGTCACATAGATCAGCACGGCCGACACCGCCGTCACCAGCGGGTCGATGGTGTCCTCGATGTGCAGGAAGATGCGCACCGGCAGCGTGGTGGTGGACGGCGAGGCGATGAAGATCGACATGGTCAACTCGTCGAAGCTGGTGATGAAGGCGATCACCCAGCCGCTGACCACGCCCGGCAGCAGCAACGGCAGCACCACGCGCCGGAATGCCGTCCAGTGTGAGGCGCCCAGCGACTGCGCCGCGCGCTCCAGCGCCGGATCGATGCCGGTGGCCGAGGCCAGCACCAGCCGCAGCGCATAGGGCATCACCAGGATCACGTGCGCCACCACCAACCCCACGTAAGTGCCGGCCAGGTCCACCGTGGTGAAGAACTTCAGGAAGGCCAGCCCCAGCACCACGTGCGGAATCATCAGCGGCGACAGGAAGAACGCCACCAGCGCCTCGCGGCCGCGGAAGCGGTTGCGCGACAGCGCCAGCGCGCTCGGCACCGCCAGCGCGATCGCCAGCGTGGCCGACAGCGTGCCCAGCCCCAGGCTGAACCAGAACGCCTCGATGAAGCGCGGGTTGTCGAGAATGGCGCGGAACCAGCGCAGCGACAGCCCCCCGCTGGGCAGCGAAATGAAGCCTTCGGACGTGAACGCCACCGCGCACACCATCACGATGGGCGCCAGGATGAACAGGATGAAAAGCGTATGGAACAGCAGGCCGATGGGACCGTTGCGGAAGTTCATGTCAGGCCCCCGACGGATTGAAGACCGCGCCATAGCGGCGCTCGATCAGCCGGTTGGCCGACAACAGCACCACCACGGTCGCCACCAGCAGCACCACCGCCAGCGCCGCGCCCAGCGGCCAGTTGAGTGTGTTCAGGAACTCGTCGTAGGCGGCGGTGGCCACGTTCTTCAGGCGCCGGCCGCCAATAATGGCGGGCGTGGCGAAGGAACTGGCGGCCATCGCGAACACCATGATCGACCCCGACAGGATGCCCGGCATGACCTGCGGCACGATCACGCGCCGGATCACGGTGAACTGGCTGGCGCCCAGCGACAGCGCGGCGGCCTCGGTCGACGGATTGATCCGCTGCAACGACGCCCACACCGCGATCACCATGAACGGCACCAGCACATGCGTGAGCGCGATGCCCACGCCCAGGTTGCTGTACATCAGGTCGATCGGCGTGGCGATCAGGCCGATGCCCATGAGCGCCTTGTTGATGAGTCCGGTGGACCCGAACAGCAGCGCCCAGCCCAGCGTGCGCACCACCACCGAGATCAGCAGCGGCCCCAGCACCACCATCAGGAACAGGCCCTTCCACGGATTGGCCATGCGCGACAGCACGTAGGCCTCGGCCGTGCCCAGCACCAGGCAGGCCAGCGTCACCAGCGCCGCCACGCCGAAGGTGCGGGCGTAGATCTCGTAGTAATAGCCGTCGCTGAAAATCTCGATGTAGTTCTTCCAGGTGAAGGTGACCTGCATGCCGCCGTAGAACTGGAAGTCGAAGAAGCTGATCAGCAGCACCAGCGCCATCGGCACCACCAGGAAGGTGGCGTACACCGCCAGCGCCGGCGCGCTCAGCAGCCAGGGGTTGGCGCGCGCGCTCATTTTGCCGGCTCCTGGCCGGCCACCGCGCACATGTCCTGTGCGCGCCAGCGCAGGTGCACGGTCGCGCCTTCGGCAGGCACCGGCACGCCATCGTTCTGGCGGATCACCATGACTTCGCCCACCGAGGTCTCGACCTGGCACAGCCAGTGGTTGCCCTGGAACACGCGCGTCTTCATGCGGCCGGGCAGGGCACAGGCGCCGGCCTCGGCGAACAGGATCTTCTCGGGCCGCACGATCACCGCGCCCTGCGGCACAGGCTGCCCGTCCATGGCGATGTGGGCCTCGCCGATGCGCGCCCGCACCTCGCCGTCATAAGACTGCGGCGTGGGCGTGAACACATTGGCCTTGCCCAGGAAGCCGCCGACGAAGCGGTTCGACGGCCCTTCATACGCGGCGAACGGCTCGGCCACCTGCTCGACCCGGCCCTGGTTCATCACCACGATGCGGTCGGACAGCGCCAGCGCTTCGGACTGGTCGTGCGTCACCAGGATGGTGGTGGTGCCGACGGTGCGCTGGATGCTGCGCAGCTCCAACTGCATTTCCTCGCGCAGCTTGGCGTCCAGGTTCGACAGCGGCTCGTCCAGCAGCAGCACGCTGGGGCGGATCACCAGCGCCCGCGCCAGCGCCACGCGCTGCTGCTGGCCGCCCGACATGCGCGCCGGATGACGGTCCGCCAGATGCGACAGGCCCACCAGCTTGAGCGCCTCGGCCACCCGCGCCTGCCGCTCGTCCTTGCCGACCCGCTGCATCTCCAGGCCGAACGACACGTTCTCGGCCGCGGTCATGTGCGGGAACAGCGCGTAGTTCTGGAACACCATGCCCAGCCCGCGCTTGTTCGCGGGCGTGCGGCTGACGTCCTTGCCGTCCAGCACGATGCTGCCGCCGCTGGGCTCGACGAACCCGGCGATCATCTGCAGCGTGGTGGTCTTGCCGCAGCCGGACGGCCCCAGCAGCGAGATGAACTCGCCGCGTTCGACCGACAGACTCAGGTCCTCGACCGCCGTCAGGTCGCCGTAGCGCTTGGACAGGCGGTTCAATACGAGATAACTCATGGATGCTCCCGCTGGCGGCGCGCCCGCGCCGCCGTTGCGTCCTGGTGTACGAAACGTCAACGCTCGATTTCACGCGTCCAGCGCTTGTTCCAGTCGTCCCGGTTCTGGTTGACCGTGTCCCAGTCGATCACGATCAGGTCGGCGGCGCGCTTGCCGATCGGCAGCGGCACGCGCGGATCGTCGGCCACCTTGGCCTGCTTGTTGACCGGGCCATAGCCGTAGGCGCTGGCCAACTGCTCCTGCACCTTCGGGCTCACCAGGTAATTGACGAAGGCCTGCGCCAGCGGATTGGCGTTGGCCTTGGCCACCGGGCACACCGACGACAGCAGCGCGTAGGCGCCTTCCTGCGGATAGACGAAGCCCACCGGGAAGCCGGTGTCGGCGAAGGCCTTGACGCGGCCACTGCCCCACACGGCGATGGTGGCCTGGCCACTGGAGAACAGCTCGGTCATCTTGCCCGGCGACGGTTCGTACACCAGCACGTTGGGGCCGACCTCGTCCTTGAAGGTCTTGAAGCCGGCGTCGATCTTCTTCTCGCCGCCGCCGCCCTCGCGGGCATACTCGACCAGCGCGTGCAGGCCGTAGGTGTTGTTCAGCGGCGGCACCACCAATTGCTTTTTGTACTTGGGATCCTTCAGGTCCTTCCACGAGGTGGGCGCGGCCCACTTGCGCTCGTCGAAGACCTTCTTGTTGTACATGATGCCGGTGGCGACGATGCCGATGGCAACCGCCTTGTCGTCCTTGTAGCGCGCGGTGCCGTAGATGTCGTCGGCCGGCAGGCCCTGGATCGGCGCGCAGAAGCCCAGCGCGATGGCCTGGTACATGGGACCGTCGTCGATGATGGCGACGTCGATCTGCTGGTTGCTCTTCTGCGCCTGCAGGCGCGCCACCGTATTGGTGGAGTTGCCGGCCACGTAATCCAGCTCGACGCCGTGCTGCTTGGCGAAGGGCGGGAAGATGTCCTTGCGCATGATGTCTTCGAACGAGCCGCCGTAGCCGGCCACCACCAACTTCTGCTGCGCCTGCGCCGTGGCGCATACACCGACGGCCACTGTGGCCGCCGCCAGGACTGCGAGTACCTTGCCCATGAAAACCCCCGTTTATTGGAAGAGAACTGCAAGAACTGCCGGTGCTGCCTGAATCCGGGGATGGACTCGCCGCAGAAAAAAATGCGGACCCGCTTGCCCCGCGACCTCATGTCCGCCGTACAATTTGTCCGTACATGAATGTCCGGACAAATAATGGATCCGCGAGGCGGGCCCTGTCAATGGGTTATTGTCCGTACAAACCCCGATAGAACGAGAAAAGGAGCCACCCCATGACCCGATCCTCCGAACGCGCGCCCGACCCGGCCGCCGCGCGCGAGGCCCGCGGCCAGGCCACGGGGCCGGACGACGAGGCTGGCGGTCCGCGCTACAAGAGCATCTACCAGCAGTTGGCGCGCGACATCGGCAGCGGCCGCTACCCGGTCATGACGCTGCTGCCGACCGAACACGAACTGTGCGAACAATTCGGCGCCAGCCGCCACACCATCCGCGAGGCCATCCGCATGCTGACGGTGGCCGGCATGGTGTCGCGGCGACCCGGCGTCGGCACGCGCGTCGAGACCGCCCACGCCAGCACCCGCTTCACCCAACGCATCTCGCAGTTTCCCGACCTGCTGCAGTACGCGCGCAACGCCGCGCTGCTGGTGCAGGACGTGCGCACCATCAAGCTCACCAAGCGGCTGGCCGAGAGCCTGGGCGCCGAGGCCGGCCAGCCGTGGCTGCACATCAACTCCATCAAGACGCTGGGCGACCAGGACACGCCGGTGGCGTGCACGCTGATCTATGCCGACCCGGCGCATTCCGATCTGCGCGCCGACATCCAGCCGCGCATTTCGCTGCTGCGGCTGATCGAAGATCATTTCGGCAACCGCATCCACGAGGTCAACCAGGAATTCTCGGCCACGCCCATCGCGGCGGGGATCGCCAGACAGCTCCAGGTCGAACCGCAGACGGCGGGCTTTGTCATCACCCGCCGCTACTACGGCAGCGGCGGGGTGCTGCTGCTGGCCACGATCACCACTTTTCCGCATGACAAGATGAAGTACTCGATGTCGCTCAACGTGGCGTAGCGGGGGCTTCGTAGCCATAGGCCGCGCGCGCCGCTTCCGGGCTGATCTTGCCGTCGGCCAGGTCGCGCTCGATGCGGTTGCGGGCCCGCTCGGCCGCGGGGCCGTAGCCGCCCGCGCCCGGGGTCTCGATGCGCACGCTCTCGCCCGGCGCCAGCGTGATGTTGGCGGTCTTGGAGAACAGCTCCTCTTGGGCGGGCGTGCCGAAATTGCGCACCAGCCGCGCTCGGCGGCCGTCGGCGCCGCCATCGACACCGGCGGCCACGCCCACCGTGTGGCTGTCCGAGCGCGCCGAGAAAACGATGCCGGGTCCGACCGCGCGGATCTGCTTGGCGATACCCATGCCGCCGCGGGTGCGGCCGGCGCCCCCGGAATCGGGGATCATGGCGTACTCGTCCATCAGCAGCGGATACTCGTTTTCCAGCGCTTCCACCGGCAGGTTGGAGGTATTGGTCATGTGCACGTGCACCGCGTCCATGCCATCGCTGTCGTAGCGCGCGCCGGCCCCGCCGCCCAGCGTCTCCAGGTAGACGAAGTGCCCGGCGCGCTCGCGCCAGCGGCCCGAGAACACGATGGCCGGGCAGCAGTCGTTGCTGGACGCCATGGTCTTTTCCGCCGGCAGCAGGCCGCGGAACGCACCGAAGATGGCGCCCGCGACCTTCTGCGCGGTGATCGAGCGCGCGCCCACCGCCGCCGGATGCTCGGGATTGGTGATGGTGCCGACCGGGGCGGACACGCTGATCGGATCGAACAGGCCGGCGTTGGGCGCCAGGTCCGGATCCAACAGCGCCTTGACCGCGTAATACACGCAGGCCCGCAGCGCGTTGAACGGCAGGTTCATGGCGCCGCGCGCCTGCTTGCCGGAACCCTCGAAATCGAAATGCAGGCGGTCGCGGCTGACCGTCAGCGTCACCTGGATCGGCACCGGATCGCCGCCCATGCCGTCATCGTCCAGGTCGCTGCGGAAGGTGTAGCTGCCCTGCGCCAGCTCGCCGATGCGGTTGAGCAGGCGGCGGCGCGTGTAGGTGATGACGTCATCGACCGAGCGCAGCACCGCCGCCAGCCCCATCTGCCGGATCAGGCCCTGCACCGCGGCCGCGCCACGGCGGTTGGTGGCCATCTGCACGCGCAGGTCCAGCACCCGTTCCTCGGGGTCGCGGGTGTTGGCGCAGATCAGGCGCAGCAAATCCTCGTCCACCTCGCCGGCGCGCGCGATACGGCAGGCGGGAATGCGGATGCCTTCCTCGAAGATCGACTTCAGGCCGCCGGCGATCGAGCCGGGCACCGCGCCGCCCACATCGGAATGGTGGGCGATGTTGGCGGCGAAAAAGCGCAGCGTGCCTTCCCAGAACACCGGCGTGACGATGTTGATGTCGGGCAGGTGGCTGCCATCGGCCAGGTAGGGGTCGTTGCAGATGAACACGTCGCCGTCGCGAATCTGATCGAGCGGGAAGGCGCGCAGTATCGCGCCCATGGCGCCGTCCAGCGAGCCCAGGTGCAGCGGGATCTGCGTGCCCTGCGCCACCAGCCGGCCGGCGGCGTCGAACAGCGCCACCGAGCAGTCCTTGCGTTCCTTGATGTTGGTCGAGAACGAGGCCCGCACCAGCGTGTTGTTCATGTCTTCGGTGATCGACAGCAGGCGGTTGCAGAACACCTCCATGCCGACCGGATCGGCCAGGGCCACGCCGGTGTCTTGATTGGCTTCATGGGCTTCACGCATGCGAGCCTCCTTGCAAATGGATGATCAGGTTGCCGTAGGCGTCGACCTCGACGTCCTGGCCGGCGCCGACCACGGTGGTCGAACTCATTTCCTCCAGCAGCGCCGGGCCGCGGAAGCGCGCCCCGGTGGGCACGCGGTCGCGGTCATAGACCGGCGTGTCCAGCCAGCCGTGGCACTCGCCGAAATAGGCGCGGCGTTCGCCGATGCGGGCGCCGTCCAGCGTGCCATCGACCTGGCGCGGCGCCAGCGGCGCCTTCACCACCTGGCCCACCGCCTGCATGCGGCAGTTGATGATCTGCACCTTGCGGTCGTCGACGGTGTAGCCGTACTCGCGCTCGTGCGCCTCGGCGAAGCGGCGCGCGAACTCGGCGTAGCCGCCGGCGCCGGTGTCGTCCAGCGCCACCTGCACCTCGAAGTTCTGGCCCTCGTAGCGCGCGTCGATGGCGCTGCGGTACAGGCGCAGCGCCGGTTCCACGCGTTCCTCCTCCAGCCAGCGCTCGGCCTGATCGCGCAGCCCGTCGAAGATCGTCGATACGCCGTCCCAGCTTTCCGCGCTGGCCAGCGCGATCTCGCTGCGCACGAAGTCGAACGAGATGTCGCTGAGCAGGATGCCGCGCGCGCACATGGTGCCCGGCTCCTGCGGCACGATCACCGTGGGGATGCCGCATTCCTCGGCCACCTCGACCGCGTGCAGCGGGCCCGCGCCGCCATAGGCATACAGGGCGAATTGCGACAGGTCGTGGCCGCGCTCGGTCGACACGGCGCGGATGGCGCGGCTCATGTTGGCCGCCGCGATGCGCAGGATGCCTTCGGCCGCGGCCTCGCGCGTCAGGCCCAGCGGCCGCGCCACGCGTTCGTCGATCACCTGGCGCGCGGCCTCGGCGTGCACCGGCATGCGGCCGTTCAGCAGCGCCACCGGATTCAGGCGCTGCAAGGCGATCTCGGCATCGGTGATGGTCGGCTCGGTGCCGCCGCGGCCGTAGCCCACCGGCCCCGGCACCGCGCCGGCGCTGTGCGGCCCGACCTTCAGCGCGCCCGCGTCGTCGAGCCAGGCGATGCTGCCGCCGCCCGCGCCGATCACGTGGATGTCCACCATCGGCGTCTTCACCGGATAGCCCGCCACCTGGCGGTGCGAGGTGAACAACGGTCGGCCATCGCAGATCAGCGACACGTCGGTGCTGGTGCCGCCGACGTCGAACGTCACCAGGTTCAGGCTGCCGATGGCGCGACCCACCGCGGCCGCGCCCACCACGCCGGCGGCCGGCCCCGACAGGCAGGTGCGCACCGGATACTGGCGCACCGTGGCGATCGACATCAGGCCGCCGTTGGAATGGATGGTGTGCGGCTCGTGGCCGATATCCAGCTCGCGCACGCGCTGCAGGAAGCGTTCCAGGTAACGCGCCATCTTCGGCCCCACCGCCGCGTTCAGCACCGTGGTCGACAGGCGTTCGTATTCGCGGAACTCCGGCAGCACGTCCGACGACAGGCTGATATACGCATCGGGCATTTCCTCGGCCACGATGCGCGCGGCCTGTTGCTCGTGCGCCGGGTTGCGGTAGGCATGCAGGAAGCAGATGGTCACGGCATCGATGCCGGCGGCGGCAAAGCGCTGCGCCGCCGCCCGCACCGCGTCCCCATCCAGCGGCGTCAGCACCTCGCCTTGCGCATTGACGCGTTCATTAACCTCGGCGCGGAACTCGCGCGGCACCGCCACCGGCGGCTTGCCGACGCTGTAGTCGTACAGGTGCGGCCGCGTCTGCCGGCCGATCTCCAGCACGTCGCGAAACCCCTGCGTGGTGATCAGGCCGACGCGCGCGCCCTTGCGCTCGATGATGAGGTTGGTCGCCACCGTGGTGCCATGGCCCACATGCGACACCTGCGACGGCGCCACGCCATGGTCCTTGAGCATCTGCGCGATGCCGGTGGCGATGGCTTCCGATGGGTCCGACGGCGTCGACGGCACCTTGTGAAAATGCACGATGCCTTGATCTTCGTCGATCATCGTGAAGTCGGTAAACGTGCCTCCGACGTCTATCCCTATGCGATACATGCTTGTGCTTCCCTGAATGAAAAGAAGGGCGCGGCGGCGCTCAGTCCAGCTTGATGCCGGCCTGCTTGACCACGCCGCACCATTTGTCGATTTCGCTCTTGATCATGGCGCCGAAGGCCGGCCCGGCCACGTCCGAGACCTGCGCGCCCTGTTGTTCCAGATAGGTCTTCATGGCGGGCGCGTGCAGCGTCTGCGCCAGCGCATCGGTCAGCTTGACGCGCAACGGCTCGGGCAGCTTGGCCGGGGCCAGCATGCCGAACCACACCATCGCTTCGTAACCGGGATAGCCGGACTCGGCCACCGTCGGCACGTCGGGCAGCATCGGCGAGCGTTGCGGCGACGTCACCGCCAGCGCCTTGATCTTGCCGTCCTTGATATACGGATAGGACGTCATCACCACGTCCATCATCATGTTGATCTGGCCGCCCACCAGGTCGATCAACGCCGGGCCCGAACCGCGGTACGGCACGTGCACCATCGACACGCCGGCCGTGCTCTTGAACAGCTCGGCGGCCAGGTGGTTGGAGGTGCCCTGGCCGTTGGAGGCGAACGAGTATTTCTCGGGCTCCTTCTTGAGCAGCGCCACGAACTCCCGCAGATTGTTGGCCGGCACCGACTGGTTCACCGACATGACGTTGGGAATGGTGGCGACGACGGTCAGCGGCGTGAAATCCTTGAGCGCGTCGTACGGCAGCTTCGAATACACGCAGGGCGCGCTGCCGTGCGTGCTGACCGAACCCATCAGGATGGTGTAGCCATCGGCCGGCTGGCGCGCCACGTACTCGGTGCCGACGGTGCCGCCCGCGCCGGGCCGGTTCTCGACAATGACATTGGCCGACAGGCGCTGGCCCAGGCCCTCCGCGATCTTGCGCGCGATCAGGTCGGTGGACCCGCCCGCCGCGAACGGCACCACGATGCGGATCACCTTGTCGGGCCACTCGGCGCGGGCCGGTAGCGCGGCGGCGGCCAGCGCGGCCGACCCGAATGCAAGACAGCAACTGCGAATGAACGCTGCGTTCATGACTTCCCCTTGTTGATAGAACTTCCTTGCGGCCCGATCATGGACGCCGGGCCTGAGAGGCATTGCCTCGGGTTCACTGCAACAACGGGAACATCCTAGGCCTGGCCGGCGCGCGCCAGCAGTCCTTGCGGTTTATATTGATATAGATGCCATTTATAGGTGGGCGGCGGTGAAGCATCCGGACCTGAATCTGCTTGTGCATTTCGACGCGTTGATGACCTGCCGCAATGTGTCGCGCGCGGCCGAGCAACTCGGCATCAGCCAACCCGCCATGAGCGCCGCGATGAACCGTCTGCGGCAACTGTTCGGCGATCCGCTGCTGGTGCGCGAAGGGGGCGCGTGGCAGCCGACGCAACGCGCGCATGAACTGCACCAGGGCTTTCTGCCGCTATTGGAAGGTTGGCGCCGCGCCACCCGCACGCGCGAGGTGTTCGACCCGGCGCACTCGGCCCGCAGCCTGTCGTTCTACGCCACCGATTACGTGCAGTACACGCTGCTGCCCAAGCTGATCCCGCGCCTGGCGGTGGACGCGCCGCACTTCCAATTGCTGATCGTGCCGGCCCGGCCGCAACACGGCCTGAGCATGCTGGACACCAACCATGTGGAGCTGATCGCCGGCTACTTTCCGGACCCGGCGCCGGACCTGCGCACGCGCTTCCTGTACCAGGAGCCGGCGGTGTGCATCGTGCGCGAAGGCCATCCCTGTCTGCGCAAGCGCTGGAACCTGGACGCCTACCTGAGCTACGGCCACCTGGACCTGGCGGCCCACACGCGCTACTTCAGCAAGGCCATCGACCGCATCCTGATGGGACAGAACCGCAGCCGCCGCATCGTGGCGACGCTGTCGAGCTACATGGTGTGCCCGTTCATCGTCGAGGCCTCGGACCTCATCGCCACGATGCCGGTGAGCATCGCCAAGGCCATGTCGGGCAGCGCGCGCATCGTCACGCTCAAGGCGCCGCTGAGCCTGCCGGCGATCACCGTGTCGCTGTACTGGCACGAGCGCTACCAGGATGACCCGGCGCATGCATGGCTGCGGCAGTACCTGGCGGGCGTGCTGGGGTAGCGGCGGCGCGAAGCCAAGCCCGTGCCGCGCGCGACGGCCACGTCAACGCGGGCCATCGCGCGGCTTGCGGCGCTTACTTCAACGGCATGCAGATGCGCGTCTGCAATTGCGCGGGCGGCGTGGTGCGCGGATCATTCAGGTACTGCTCGAACATGGGGAAGTCCGCCGGCACCATGCCGCTGGCGGGCAGCCATTCCGAGAACATCCAGTTGTAGGGCTTGTCCATCTCGTTGTACGGGCCGGTGTAGGTCAGCATCGCACAACGGGTGGCGGGGATCTCGAAGCGTTCCAGTTCGTCGCCCAGCTCGGCGTCGGGCGCGACCGATACGCCTGCCATCGAACGCAACTGGGCCGGCGGCACCTGCTCGGGGTCGTCGAAGTAGATGCCGAAGCCGATGGCCTCGGGACGCGCCAGGCCGCGGCTGGCGGCGAGCATGAAGGCGCGGGAAAATACCGGGCCGATTTCCTGGTAGCTGCCGCGGTGCGGCAGGGCGGCCAGCACGGCGCCGGGGAAGGTCTCGATGGTGATGGGGTACATGCCTGGCTCCTTGGGGTTGAAGGGTCGGGAGCGGGTCGCGCGGTAGCGCCCCGGCGGGATGCCGAAGGTCGCGCCGAACGCGCGGTTGAAGGCGGCGTCCGACTCGTAGCCGGCGCGCTGCGCAACGTCACGCAAGGAATCCCCGGTACTGCCCAATGAAACGGCCGCGCGGTGCATGCGGATGCGCTGCACGGTGGCGTTCACGGTTTCGCCCATCACGGCGCGGTAGACGCGGTGGAAGTGATAGGGCGAGAGGCAAGCCAGATCGGCCAACTGATACAGGTCGGGGTCGGCGTCGGGGTGGCTGGCCAGCCAGCGCAGGACGGGGTCCAGGCGGTGGGCGTAGGTGGCGCGGGTTTGGGGTTTCAAGTGCGTGGCTCCTTGGGGAGCAAATGTAGGCGGCCTTGGTTTGCAGATTTTGCGGTTTTTTTGTTGAACCGTTTTTTGCTGGCGGGGAACGGGGTTCTTTAGACGCCCGGGGCGCCGTGGCATGGCGGTGCGGGGCTACGATTGCGGTCCGGAGCGTTCGCTCCGGACTGCCCCATACTCAACCTCGTCCGCCTTCGGCTCCCTTCGGTTTCCGTCGGGCGCATCTACACGCCCCGCACCGCCATGCCACGACGCCCCGGGCTGCGATTGATTTCACTTCGCGGATGCTGGGGACGAAATCGAGTTTTCCACAGGCCTTGGGATTTTGGCGCAAAGCGCAAGCTGTGGACAACTGCTTGGCGGTGTTTTCAGTAGCCGCGAACGGGGTCGTAGATGTTGGGCAAGGTCTCTCCGCGTTCGTTGGCGGTGATGAGCCAGGCGGTGTGGCGGGCGCGTTCCTGGCGGTCGGGGATGGCGGCGCAATGCGGGGTGATGATGATGTTGGGGTGGGTCCAGAGGGGGGACTCGGGCGGCAGGGGTTCGGGGTCGAAGACGTCCAGCAAGGCCTGGTGCAGGTGGCCGCCGTCCAGGGCGTCGAGGAGGTCCTGCGTGACCATGTGGCTACCGCGGCCGGCGTTGATGAGGCTGGCGCCGCGCGGCAGGTGGGCGAAGGTGTCGCGGTTGAGGATGCCGCGGGTGGCTTCGGTGGCGGGCAGCAGACAGACCAGCAGGTCGGTGCGGGACAGGAATTCGGGGAACTGGTCGGGACCGGCGTAGGAGGGCAGGCCGTCGGGCAAGGTGGTCGCGCCGCGCGACCAGCCGCTGACGGGGAAACCGACCTTGGCCAGCAGGCGGGCGGCGGCGATGCCGAGGTGGCCCAGGCCCATGATGCCGACGCGCATATCGGCGGCCACGCGCAGCGAGTCGTACAGTTCCCAGTGGCGACGGGCCTGCTGGTCGATGGCGCGCTTGAGGTCGCGGGTCAGCATCAGGGCGCTGGTCAGCACGAACTCGGCCATCTCGGTTTCGGTGCGCGGGGTGACCATGCGGGCGATGCGCAGGTGGCGCGGCCAGGCGGGGTCGGAGACGATGTGGTCGACGCCGGCGCCGGCGCTGATGATGAGCTTGAGGTTGGGGAAGGTAGCCAGGCGGCCAGGGTCGGGGGCCCAGACCAGGGCGTAGTCGATCGAGGCGGGGTCGACGTCGTCGAACCAACTGACGATCTCCAGATCGGGCGCGTGGCGCTTGAACTGCTCGCGCCATTCTTCCATGGCCGAGTGGCCGCCAGACCTGATGATGAGCCGCATGCCTCGCTCCTGCGTGAAGGGCGCGCGCGCCCTGGGTGTGATCGGTGCCTTGCCGTCCGCGACGCGCGCAGCGTCGCGGACGAAGGCGTGCCTGTCCTCAGCGTTCGACCGTGCGGTTCCAGCGCGCGTTGAAGGCGGGACGGGTGGCGTTGATCTGGTCCCAGTCCAGGATCTTGGCGTTGGCCATGTAGCCCTGGAAGCGCTTGAGCGCCTCTTCGGTGCCGGCCGGCGGTTGAACGTTCTTATTGGACGGGAAATGGCCGCCCATTTCCAGTGCCTTGGCCTGCGCCTGCGGCGACAGCAGGTACAGCGCCAGCTTCTGCGCCAGTTCCGGCTCGCTGTTCTTGGCGATGACGCACTCGGCCACCATCAGGATCACCGAGCCTTCCTTGGGCTGGGCGTATTCCACCGGGATGTCGCGCTTCTTCAGGCGGGCGATGGCGGTGGGCGTGAGCGGGAAGATGGCGGCTTCGTTGGACTGGATCATCTCGGCCAGCTTGGCCGAGTTGGGGATGTATTCCAGCACGTTGGGGCCGATGGTGGACGGCCACTGCTTGAAGCCGGGCTCGGTGTTCTGGTCATTGCCGCCCTGGATGCGGTTGAACATCAGGAAGCCGTGCAGGCCGAAGGTGCTGCCCGAGGCCGACTGGAACACCACCTTGCCCTTGAACTTGGGATCGGCCAGGTCCATCCACGAGGTCGGCGCGGCCCAGCCTTTCTCCTTGAACAGGCGGGTGTTGTAGCCCAGGCCGGTCATGCCGATGTCGATGCCCGCGGCCATGCGGTCCTTCATGACGGCGGTGGGGTACAGGTCCTTGAGCACCGGATCGTCGTTGAGCGGCTCGCACAGGCCCATGGAGATGGCGCGCGCCATGATGCCGTCGTCCAGGAACATGACGTGCATCTGCGGCTTGTCCTTGAACGCCTGGGCCTTGGCCAGCACGTCGGTGGACGTGCCGGGCACCACCACGATCTTGACGTTGTTGGCCTTCTCGAAATCCGGGAACACGTACTGCGTGAAGGCGCGCTCCATGTCGCCGCCGTTCATGCCGACGTACAGCGTCTTCTGCTGCGCCATGGCGCCCGCCGACAGCGCGGCCAGCGCCAGGCCCAGCAGCCACTTCCCCTTGGACGGGCGGCGAACGCCCTGTTTGTTGTGCTTCATGGTGACTCCAGCGTTTGCTCACGAACAGGCCCCAACCGAGCCACGGGGCCGTGAGCGGCCCCCGTGTATCGTCCGATGCCGAAGGCGTCGATGGGAATGGAAGACCGGCCGTTAACGACCAGTTCGGAAAGCACTTCGCCCACGGCGGGGCCGATCTGGAAGCCCGCGCCGGACAGGCCGAAGGCATGGAACAGGCCCGGCACGGTGGCGCTGGGGCCCAGCACCGGGTTGTGGTCGGGCATGTTGCCCTCCACCCCGGTCCAGAAGCGGATGACCTGCGCCCCGCGCAACGGCGGCAGCAGGCGCGCGGCGTTGGCCATCAGCGGGCCCAGCGCCTCGCGGCCGGGACGGGCGTAATCGGGGCCGGCGGACACGGCGCGGCCGCCGCCGATGACACAGTTGCCGCGCGCCACCTGGCGCGCATAGATGCCGCCACCCTGCATGCCGAGGCTGACGTCCATGAACAGCGGCAGCGGCTCGGTCACCATCATCAGCGGATGGATCGCGGTCTCGGGCACGGCTTCGCCGAAGTCCTGTGCGAAGCGTCCGGCCCACGCTCCGGCGCAATTGAGCAGGAAGCGCGAACGCACCTCCAGCGCGTCGCCGACGCGCAGGATGAAGCGGTCGCCGTCATGGACCGCTTCGGTGACGCGGGTCGATTCGCGCACGTCTGCGCCCAGCGCGCGGGCGGCGCGGCCAAAGGCGGGCGACACGAGCCGCGGGTTGGCGTGGCCGTCCTCGGGACAGAACGAGCCGCCCACCACGTGCGCGCCCAGCCAGCCGAAACGCCGCGCCAGCGCCGCGCGGTCCAGCATTTCCAGATTCATGCCGAAGCCGCGGGTCTGCGCGCGGTAGGCGTGCAGGGCGTCCAGGTCCGCATCCGAGCACGCCAGCTTCAAGTGGCCCGAGCGTACGTATTCGCCGTCGATGCCGATCAGTTGCGGCAACTGGCCCCAAAGCTCGTGCGCGCGGCGCGCCAGCGGCATCTGCTCCAGGCCACGGCCCTGGCGGCGCACGCCGCCGTAGTTGACGCCGCTGGCGCGGGCGCCGCACAGCGCGGCCTCCAGCAGCACCACCGGCACGCCCAGCCGGCGCAGGAACAGCGCGGCGCTGCCGCCGACGATGCCGCCGCCGAGAATGGCGACTTCGGTGTCGATGCGTTCGGTCATGGCGCGGCCTTCTCCGTGCGGTCGAGACAGACGATATCCACAGGGATCGGCTTGACCGGCGGCTGGCCACGCAGGCGGCCGACGCCGTCCGGCCCGGCGCCGCAGGCCTGCGCCAGCACTTCGGCCGCGCCGGCGCCGCACATGCGGCCCTGGCAGCGTCCCATGCCGACACGCGTCAGCGCCTTCAGGCGGTTCAGTTCGCGCGCGCCGGTGCCGTGGACCGCCGCGCGCAACGTGCCGGCGGTGACTTCCTCGCAGCGGCACACCACGGTGTCGTCGGCGATGTCGGCGGCCCAATCCTCGGGAAACGGAAAGGCACGTTCGAGCGCGTCGCGCACGCGGCCGTTGGCGGCCAGGCGGGCTTCGAGTTCGCGCGCCCGCTGCGCCGGCTGCGCACGGCCCGCATCCTCCAGCAAGGCGAGCGCGGCGCGCTCGCCGGCCAGCTCGGCCGCGTCGGCGCCGCCGATGCCGGCGCCGTCGCCGGCCACGTACACGCCGGCCACGCTGCTGCGTCCGGCCGCGTCCAGGCGCGGCGTCCAGGCACGGTCACGCGCGTTGAAAATGAACTGGCAGCCCGCCAGGCTGGCCAGTTGCGTTTCGGAGCGCAGCGACAGGCCGTAGCCCAAGGCATCGCAATCGACGCGCCGCTGCCGCGATCCCTGGCGGTAGACCAGCCCGGTGACGCGCGTCTCGCCCTCGGCCCGCACCGGCCGCACGCCGCTGGCCATCGGCACGCCATGCGCGCGCAGCCAGGCCATGTAGTACAGCCCCTTGGCCAGCAGGCCCGGCGCGCGCAACATGGCGGGCAAGGCCGCCAGGCGGTCGGCGAAGCGCGAGGTATCCAGCACCGCGACAACACGGGCGCCGGCCTTGGCGTACTGATAGGCGACCAGATAGAGCAGGGGGCCGGTGCCCAGGAACGCGACGCGCTCGCCGATGGCGCAGCCCTGGTGCTTCAACGCCACCTGCGAACCGCCCAGGGTGTACACGCCCGGCGTCAGCCAGCCCGGGAACGGCAGCACGCGGTCGGTGGCGCCGGTGGCCAGGATCAAATGGGTGTAGGGCACGGGCGCGCTCTTGCCGTCGCGCAGCACATCGAGCGTCTTGCCTTCGGCGTTCCACACCAGGCTGCCGGGCCGGTAGTCCAGTTGCGGCGCCAGCTCGTCCATCTTGCGGTGCAGCGCATCGGCCTTGCGGTGCTCGAAGCCGTACAACGCCGCCTTGGATCGCGCGAAGCCCGGCGGCGGCTGGCGGTAGATCTGGCCGCCGGCGCGCGGCGCCTCGTCCAGCACCACCGGCCGCAGGCCCTGGGCCGCCAGCGTCTGCGCGGCGCGGATGCCGGCGGGGCCGGCGCCCACGATCACGGGCAGGATCAGGTTCATGATGCCTCGCCCTCCGCCGCCAACGTGCCCGGCATGTATTCCGCACGCGGCGGCGCGCTGCGCAGGCGCATGCCCGCTTCGATGTAGGTGGAACAGGCGCGCAGCCGCGTGCCGTCCTCGCGCTGCATCCAGCAGTCCTGGCAGGCGCCCATCATGCAGAAGCCGGCGCGCGGCCCGCCGCCGAATTCCGAGACGCGCAGGCGCTCGGCCTGCGTCAGCACCGCCGTCAGCACGGTATCGCCGGCCAGCGCGCTGCAGGGTTTGCCGTCCAGCGTGAAGGCGACGGCGGGCCGGGCCGTTTCGGCCAGGCGTTTCAGTATTGCCATGATGGCGGGGTCTCCCGTTGCGTACCCGGCGTGATCGTCATTTCTGTCCCACCAGCACGCGGTCCAGGCCGTAGACACGGTCCAGCAGCAGCATGGTCACCGCGGTCAGGCCGATCACCAGCGCCGACACGGCCGCCATCATCGGGTCGATCGACTCGGTGGCGTACATGTACATGCGCACCGGCAGCGTGATGGTCGAGGGCGCGGTGATGAACACCGACATGGTCAGTTCGTCGAAACTGTTGATGAAGGCCAGCAGCCAGCCGCCCGACACGCCCGGAATGATGAGCGGCAGCGTCACCTGGAAGAACACGGTGGCGCGGCTCGCGCCCAGCGACAGCGCGGCGTGCTCGACCGAGCGGTCAAAGCCCACCAGCGCGCCGATCACCAGCCGCATCACATACGGCGTGATCACCACCACGTGGCTGAACACCAGCCAGCCGAAGCTGCCGGTGGTGCCCAGCAGCGCGAAAAAGCGCAGCAGCGCCACGCCCAGCACCAGGTGCGGGATCATCAGCGGCGACAGGAACAGGCCGTTGAGCGCATCGCGTCCCGGAAAGCGGTAACGCGTAATGGCGATGGCCGCCGGCACCGCCAGGCACACGGCGATGCTGGCCGACAGGAACGCCAGCCACAGGCTGTTCTTGAACGCCTGCATGAAGTTGGGATGCTCGAACACCGCGTGGAACCAGCGCAGCGAAAACTGCGTGGTCGGCACCGTCAGCGTCGACTCGGGCGTGAACGCCACCAGGCACACGATGGCCAGCGGCGCCAGCACGAACAGCACCACCAGGGCATTGAAGAGGAGAGCGAAGGGACCGTTTTTCTGCATGATCGCTGTCCTCGCTCAACCCAGGCTGCGCCGGTAGGAACGTTCCACCACGCGGTTGTACGCCATCATGATGACGACGTTGACCACCAGCAGCACGATGGCGATGGCCGCGCCCAGCGGCCAGTTCAATTCGGTCAGGAATTCGTCGTAGACCACCGTGGCCACCATCTTCAGGCGGCGTCCGCCCAGCAGCGCGGGAATCGCGAACGAACTGGCCGACAGCCCGAACACGATCAGGCTGCCCGACAGGATGCCCGGCATGGCCTGCGGCAGCACGATGCGCAGCAGCGTCTGCAAGCGCGAGGCGTTGAGCGACAGCGCCGCGTGCTCCACGGTCGGGTCCAGCTTCTGCAGCGAGGTCCACACCGGGATCACCATGAACGGCAGCATCACGTGCACCAGGCCGATGATGACGGCGGTAGGCGTGTACAGCAACGGCCCCAGGCCCAGCGCCGCGGCCGCGCGGCCGATGGCCCCGCCCGGCCCCAGCAGCATGCTCCAGCCGAAGGCGCGCACCACCAGCGAGATCAAGAGCGGCGACAGCACCACCAGCAGGAAGATCGAGCGCCACGGCTTGCCCATGCGCGACAGGATGTAGGCCTCGGGCGCGCCGATCAGCACGCAGATCAGCGTGGTCACGCCCGCGATCCAGAACGTGCGCCAGAAGATCTCCAGGAAATAGCCGTCGGTCACCACCGCCAGGTAGTGTTCGAAGGTGTGCCCGGGCAGGATGCCCGCGCTGTAGTCGAACGGACGGAACGACAGCACCAGCGTCAACGCCAGCGGCGTCAGCACCAGCGTCAGGAACACGATCGCCAGCGGAATCGAACCGAGGATGGCCAGCAGCCCGTCGGTGCGCGGCTTGGGCGCGCTGGCGGCGCCGGGTTGGGTCAGCGTCGCCATGTCAGGCCTCTTCGGCAACGGCCGCGATGGGGAGCACGCGCAGCACCCCCTCGGCCCAGTCCAGGCCGATCTGTTCGCCATCGTCGTGCGGCGGGCGGCCGTCGTTGGGCGTCAGCACCGTCAGCGCCCCCACCGGCGAATCCAGCCCGTACATCCACTGGCTGCCCAGGAAGTAGCGGGTGCTGACCACACAGGACAGCTTGCCCTGGCCCGCCGGCACCGGCACCAGCTTCTCCGGCCGCAGCGACAACTGCACACTGTCGCCATGGCGCAGCCCCGCGCCGTCGACCAGCACGCGCAGCGCGCCGGTCTCCACCTCGGCCTGCGCGCCGCAGCGCGTCACGCGGCCCGGCAGCAGGTTGGTCTTGCCGACGAAACGCGAGATGAACTCGCTCTGCGGATGCTCGTACATGCGGTAGGGCGCATCCACCTGCGTGGCGCGGCCGTCCTGCATCACCACCACGCGGTCGCTGATCGACAGCGCCTCCGCCTGGTCGTGCGTCACCATCACGGTGGTGGTGCCGATCTGCTTCTGGATGCTGCGCAGCTCGAACTGCATGTCCTCGCGCAGCTTGGCGTCCAGGTTCGACAACGGCTCGTCCAGCAGCAGCACCGGCGGCCGGATCACCAGCGCGCGCGCCAGCGCCACCCGCTGCCGCTGCCCGCCCGACAGCTCGCGCGGAAAGCGGTCGGCGTGCTTGTCCAGCTTCACCAGCGCCAGCGCCTCGCGCACCCGCGCCTGGCGCTCGGCGCGCTCGACCTTGCGCATCTTCAGCCCGAACGCCACGTTGTCCGCCACCGTCAGGTGCGGAAACAGCGCATAGCTCTGGAACACGATGCCCAGCCCGCGCGTGTTCGGCTTGGCATGGGTGATGTCGCGGCCATCGAGCGTGATGCTGCCGCGCGTCACGTCGGCAAAGCCCGCGATCATCTGCAGCGTGGTGGTCTTGCCGCAGCCCGACGGCCCCAGCAAGGACACGAATTCCCCTTTCTCGACCGCCAGGCTCAGGTCCGAGACCACCCGCAGGTCGCCGTAATTCTTGGAGACGTTGTCCAGCCGCAGAAATGACATATTCCAACCCCCTGCCCGGTAAGGCGCGGTGCGCGGGACCCGCCCGCGATGCAATCGATGCAGGGCAGTCTAGGAGGGGCCGAAAAGGCCGGTCAATTAGGGTTTTCCGAACAATCGAATTTTTTACTTATTATTTCCGTATAACTGAATTTTCTGATAAAAATACAGTCGTATATTTTGATTATCGGAATTGAACAATGAAGAAATCAGAAGCCGCCGACGACGCCGGCGCCCAGGGCGTCCTGCAACGCGCCTTCGCCGTGCTGCGTGTCCTGTCCGACGCCAAGGGCGAAAAATTGCGCCTGACCGACATCGCCGCCCGCACCGGCCAGGCCCAGGCCACCGTGCACCGCGTGCTGCAGGGCCTGGTGCAGGAAGGCATGGTCGAACAGCCCGCGCAGAGCAAGGGCTACCAGCTCAGCGTCGCCTTCTTCTCCCTGGCCGCCGCCGCCGGCAACCACCAATCGACCCTGCGTTCGATCTACCGCCCCGTCATGCTGCGCCTGAGCGGCATGCTCAACGACACCATCTTCCTGCTGGTGCGCAGCGGCTTCGACGCCGTCTGCCTGGACCGCATCGACGGCGCCTTCCCGGTCCGCTCGCACACCGGCGACATCGGCGGCCGCGTCCCGCTTGGCCTGGGCCAGGCCGGCCTGCTGCTGCTGGCCAACCTGCCCGAAGCCGAACGCGAGGAAGTCCTGCGCTTCAACATTCCGCGCCTGCACCACCTGGGCTTCGTCGACGAAATCTCGATGCGCGCCGGCATCAAGGAATGCCAGGAACTCCAATACGCCCGCAGCAAGGGCCAGGGCATCTTCCCCAACATCGCCGGCCTCGCCGTCCCCGTGCACGACCCCAACGGCGTCACCGTCGCCGCCCTCAGCATCGCCGCCCCCGTCGAACGCATCAGCGACGAACGCCTGCCCCTCATCGTCGAAATCCTGCGCCGCGAAGCCGCCGGCATCAGCGCCCAACTCAACCCCTTCGACCCGGCGCTAAGACGCCCCAGCCAATTCCTTGGAACCGGCAACCGCGACTGAAACGGCCAGCCAAACCGCCCCCTCTCCCCCCAAGGCCGGGCCAACCCAGCCCCGCATCAACGCCGCGCAGCGCACATCGCGCCACCACAAGACACCGCGTAAGTCATGGCCGGCTGCCCGCGCAGCCGGCCATGACGGGCAACACACACTCTTCATGCCCCCTCCGCTCCAACAACGCCTCAACTCTCGACACCCGCAGGCCGGCGCGGCGAGGGGCGGGCGGGGCGCGCCGTGTAGATGCGCCCGAGGGAATCCGTAGGCAGCCGCCTCAGGCGGCAACGAGGATGACGATGGGGCAGTCCGGAGCGAACGCTCCGGACCGCAATCGTAGGCGCGCCCAGCCCGCCCCTCGCCGCGCCGGCCGACCTACGAAGAAAGACTCGCGAGCAAAAACAAAAAGCCGGCAAGCCGCAACAGCGACCCACCGGCTTCCACCCAATCAGCGCAACCCTCAAACGGGATAAGTCCCCGGCAGCAGAATGCTCCGATCCCCGACTTCGATATTGCGCCGCCCGCAAAGCGCCATCGTCGTATCCATTTCCTTGTACAGGATCTCCAGCACGCGCTTGACGCCCGCCTGCCCATATGCGCCCAGGCCGTAAAGGAACGCCCGCCCGATCATCGCCCCGCGCGCGCCCAGCGCCACCGCCTTGAGGATGTCCTGCCCCGAGCGCACGCCCCCATCCATCCACACTTCGATCTTCGACCCCACCGCATCCGCGATCGACGGCAGCGCCGCGATCGACGACATCGCGCCATCGAGCTGGCGCCCGCCGTGGTTGCTGACGATCAGCGCATCCGCGCCGCTGTTGGCCGCCAACTGCGCATCCTCGACATCCAGGATGCCCTTGATGATCAGCTTGCCGCCCCAACGCTGCTTGATCCATTCCACATCGTCCCAGCTCAACCGCGGATCGAACTGCTCGGCCGTCCACGACGACAGCGACGACAGGTCGCTCACGCCCTTGGCGTGGCCGACGATGTTGCCGAAAGTGCGGCGCTTGGTCCCCAGCATGCCCAGGCACCAGCGCGGCTTGGTCGCCAGGTTGATCAGGTTGCGGATCGTCGGCTTGGGCGGCGTCGACAGCCCGTTCTTGATGTCCTTGTGGCGCTGGCCCAGGATCTGCAGGTCCAGCGTCAGCACCAGCGCCGAGCAGCCCGCCGCCTTGGCCCGGTCGATCAGGTTGCCGACGAACTCGCGGTCGCGCATCACGTAGAGCTGGAACCAGAACGGCTTGCCGGTGGCCGCCGCCACGTCTTCCAGCGAGCAGATGCTCATGGTCGACAGCGTGAACGGCACGCCGAAATCGGCCGCCGCCTTGGCCGCCAGGATCTCGCCATCGGCATGCTGCATGCCGGTCAGGCCCGTCGGCGAAATCGCCAGCGGCATCACCGCGTCCTGGCCCACCAGCGTGGTGCGCAGCGAACGGCCTTCCATGTTCACCGCCACGCGCTGGCGCAGCTTGATCTTCTGGAAATCGCTTTCGTTGGCGCGGTAGGTGCCTTCCGTCCAGGCGCCCGAATCGGCGTAGTCGTAGAACATGCGCGGCACGCGCTTGCGCGCAATCGCACGCAGGTCTTCGATGCAGGTGATCGTGGAGAGGTCAGCGGTCATGGTTATTTTTCTGGGGAAAGTGGGACGCGATCCCGCGGCGGCCAGCCCCGCGCGAACCCGCATGCGTCGTCCAGACACCCGCCGTTCACGCCGGGCGGCAAGGCCCGCGGCGCCGCCCAGTATACGCGCCGGGGCCGGCAAGCGCCCCTTGCCGGCCCCGGTTCCCCCCTTCATCGCGACCGCTTTGCGCCGCTGCCGACGCGGCCGCCGTCCCTGCCGCTAGCGCGGCCAGACCTTGCTCACCGCCCGGATCGTGGCCCATGCCACCCAGCGCGGGCTGGTCAGGCGCGCCCCCGGCAGGCGCCGCAGCACGTCCACCGCCAGGCCGCCGCGCCGGTGCCATTCCTTCTTGCGGGTCTGGCTGTCGGTCCAGCGGCCTTCGAGCCACGGAAATTCGCGCCGCCCCGGCTTGTAGACCGGCGGCGTGTTGTAGATCAGGATGTACGCCAGCCGCGGCTGCGGCGAGGTATTGGCGCCCGTGAAATGCAGCGTGCGCGCATCGTGCACGGTGCAGCCGCCGGGTTGCAGCGGCTCGGCCACCGCCTGCTCGCGCGGAAAATCGGCGCAGCATTCAAGCGGGTGCAGCGTCTTGTCGCCGCCGGGCGAGCGGTGCTCCAGCACCTCGCCTTTGTTCGAGCCCGGGATGAACTGCATGCAGCCGTTCTCCAGCGTGGCCGGCTGCAGCGCCAGCCAGATGCTCAGTTCGTTGTAGACGAAATCGGGCGAGCGGAACGCCTCGTCCTGGTGCCACGGCGTCTCGGGGCCGACCAGCGCCGGCTTGAGCAACGCGTGCTCGCCGTACAGCGCGGCGTCCTCGCCCAGCAACTGGCGCGCCAGCTCCAGCGTGCGCTCGTGATAGGTGGTCTTCAGCAGGCCCGGGGCATAATGGCGCGGATCGTGCAAACTGGGAAACTTGGCCGGCTTGGACGGGTCGTCGCGGCTGATGAAGTCGTATTGCGCCCCCTCGTTGTAGCCCGTCTTGTTCGCGAACAGTTCCAGCAGCGTGCGCCGGATATAGCCCACTTCGTCCTGCGGGCACATATCTTGCAGAGCCAGGTATCCCTGGTCCCTGTAGCGCGCTGTTTCTGCTTCCGACAACAAACTGGTCTCTTCCATAATGGCTTCTCCAAGCTTTGCTTGCGGGCGTTCCCGTTGGCACGTTTTGACATGTGCTCTAACGTATCGCTTCGATGCCCGAGGGGCCTATCGACCATCCGCTGTAGCCGGAACCGCCTAGGTCACCCGCGCGCCGCGGCGCATCATCCGAAGGAAAACCAATGCAAGACACCCATATCGAGACCGTCCACGTCACCGTCAGCGGTACCGTGCAGGGCGTGGGCTACCGCCATGCGGCGGTGCGGCGCGCGCACCTGCTGGGCGCCCGCGGCTGGGTGCAGAACATGCTGGACGGCACGGTCGAAGCCCTGGTGCAGGGCACGCCCGACCAGGTCGATCACATGCTGGAATGGCTGCGGCGCGGCCCGCCCGGCGCCGAGGTCGTCGAAATGGTCACGCGACGGGAGTACACCGATAAGCGTTATGCCCATTTCGAACAGCTGTAGGGCGCGCGCCGCGGCCTGCGACGCTCATCCGAAAGCGGGTAGGAGACGCGGCGCGAAGAAGGATGAGCTCAGCGGTTGCGCAGCCAACGTCCGCCGACCTGGTTGATGATCAGGCCGGCGAGCACGCAGCCCGCGCCCAGCCATTGCAGCGGCTGCAGCCGCTCGCCGAAGGCGGCCGACGCCGCCCACAGGCCCACCACCGGCACCAGCAGCGAGAAGGGCGCGATCTTGGCGGCCGGATGACGCGTCAGGAGCTGCGTCCACAGCGTATACGCCAACAGCGTGGCCAGCACCGCCAGGTACAGCACCGACAGCGCCTCGCCCCAGCCGATCCCCAGGATCATGCCCGCCACCGCGTCCCAGCCGTCGGCCAGCACCGCCAGTCCCACGAACGGCAGCACCGGCGCGGCGCTGCTCCAGGCAATGAAGGCAAACGGGTCGTAGCCGGGCGCCGTGCGGCTGGCCAGCCGCACGATGATGTTCGACACCGCCCACATCGAGGCGCCGCCCAGCGTCAGCACGAATCCCAGCATGGGCATCTGGCCCGGCCCCTCGCCACGGCCGGCGGCAATCACCGCCAACCCCAGCGCCGCCACGCCCAGCCCAATCCAGTGATGCGGCCGCGCGCGCTCGCGCAGCACCGGCGCGGCCAGCAGCAGCGTGAAGAAGGCTTGGGTCTGGATCACCAGCGAGGCCATGCCCGCCGGCATGCCGAATTTCAGGGCCGTGAACAGCAGGCCGAACTGGCCCAGCCCCTGCACCAGCCCGTAGGCGGCGATCCACTGCCACGGCAGGCGCGGCGGACGCACGAACAGCACCAGGGGGAAGGCCGCCAGGGCGAATCGCAGGGCGCCCAGCATCATGGGGGAGAGGCCCTTGAGGCCGATCTTCATGATGACGAAGTTCAGGCCCCAGATCACCACCACCGTCAGGGCGCAGAGATAGTCTTTCTTGGAAAGTGGGGTAGCGGCGGACATCGCCCATTATCGCATTGCCCGCCCCCGAAAAACGCCGATTCAGCGGCTTGCCAGCACCTTTTTGAAGGCCTCGATGGCGCGGTCGATATCCTCGTCGTCGATATGGCGATGCGTCACGCAGCGCAGCCGCGTGCGGCCCCACGGACGGGTCAACAGGCCCGCGGCCTCCAGCGCGGTGACCCAGTGCGCATTGGTCATGCCGGTATCGGCGGTCTCGACCTGCACGATGTTGGTCTGCGGCACCGTCGCCGCCAAGGACGGGTCGAGCCGGTTCAGGCCATCGCTCAGGCGACGCGCGCGCGCGTGGTCCTCGACCAGGCGGTCGCCCATGGTCTGCACGCCTTCCAGCCCGGCCGCGGCCATGATGCCGGCCTGGCGCTGGGTGCCGCCAAGCATGCGGCGCAGCATGCGGGCGCGCGCCATCACCGGCCGCGCGCCGGTCAGCACCGCGCCCACCGGCGCGCTCAGGCCCTTGGACAGGCACAGCGACACCGTGTCGGCATGGCGCGTGATCTCGGCCGGCGCCACGCCCAGCGCCACCGCGGCGTTGAACAGGCGCGCGCCATCCAGGTGCACCGGCACGCCGCAAGCCTGCGCCATGCCGTGAACCGCCTGCATGTGGTCCAGCGGCAGCACCGTGCCGCCGGCGTTGTTGTGCGAGGTCTCCATCGCCACCAGCGCGGTCTTGAGCTTGTGGCCGCCGGACTGCAGCGCCTCTTCCAGGCGGTTCAGGTCCATGGCGCCATCGGTGCCCGGCACGCCCTGGTAGAACAGGCCGGTGAAGGTGGCGGCGCCGCGCTCGGACGTATACATGTGCGCGGCCGATTCCAGCACCACCTGCTCATTGCGCTGGGTCTGCGCCAGCACCGCCAGCAGGTTCGCCATGGTGCAACTGGGCACGAACAGCCCGGCTTCCTTGCCCAGGCGCGCGGCCACGTGGGCCTCCAGCGCGCGCACGCTGGGGTCGCCGTCGAGCCCGTCGTCACCGATCGGGGCGGTGCGCATGCGCTCGTACATGGCGGCGGTGGGGTGGGTCACCGTGTCGCTGCGCAGGTCGACGAGTGCGCTGGAGGAGTCGACGGAAATCCGCTGGGTCATAACGATCAGTGCTGCAAAATTTTGGAAAGAAACTGGCGCGTGCGCGGCGCGCGCGCCTCGACATCGTCGAAGAAGGCCGCTTTCGGGCAGTCCTCGACGATCTTGCCGCCGTCCATGAAGATCACCCGGTCGGCGACGCGGCGGGCGAATCCCATTTCATGGGTCACCACCATCATCGTCATGCCTTCGCCGGCCAGGTCGGTCATCACGTCCAGCACTTCGTTGACCATCTCCGGATCGAGCGCCGAGGTCGGCTCGTCGAACAGCATCACCACCGGATCCATCGACAGGGCGCGGGCGATCGCCACGCGTTGCTGCTGGCCGCCGGACAACTCGCCCGGATGCTTGTCCTTGTGCGCCGACAGGCCGACCCGCTCCAGCAGCGCCAGGGCGCGTGCGCGCGCCTCGTCCTTGCCGCGCTTGAGCACCTTGAGCTGGCCCAGGCACAGGTTCTCGGTCACCGTCAGGTGCGGGAACAGTTCGAAGTGCTGGAACACCATGCCGGCCACCGAACGCAGCTTGGGCAGGTTGGTGCGCGGATCGCCCACCTGGATGCCGTTGACCACGATCTCGCCCTTCTGGAAGGGTTCGAGCGCGTTGACGGTCTTGATCAAGGTCGATTTGCCCGAGCCTGACGGACCGCACACCACCACGACCTCGCCCCGGCCAACGGTGGTGGAGCAGTCATCCAGCACCTGGAAGTCGCCATACCACTTGCTGACCTGCTTGATCTCGATCATCGGGGGTTTCGAAGAGAGTTGCATCGTTGGACCTGTGGATAACCTGGGCGCCTAGCGCAGCACCCGCACGCGCTTTTCCAGCCGTTTGACCAGACGGGATGCCGTGAAGCAGATCACGAAATACACCACCGCCACGAAGAGATAGAGTTCCACCAGCCGGCCGTCGCGCTGGCCGATCTTGGACGCCGCGCCCAGGAAGTCGGTCAGTGACAGCACGTACACCAGCGAAGTGTCCTGGAACAGGATGATGACCCGCGTCAGCAGCGCCGGCACCATGTTGCGGATGGCCTGCGGCAGGATCACGTAGCGCATGCCCTGCCAGTGGTTCAGGCCCAGCGCCATGCTGGCCGAGACCTGGCCGCGCGAGATCGACTGGATGCCGGCGCGCATGATCTCGCAGAAGTACGCGGCCTCGAACAGCGTGAAGGTCACCACCGCCGAATTGAAGGCCCCCACCCGCAGCGGCGTGGGCGAACCCACGATCCAGGCGGCGATGTAGGGCACCAGGAAGTAGAACCAGAAGATCACCAGCAGCAGCGGCACCGAACGCATCACGTTCACGTAGATGCCCGCCGGCACCGACAGGATCCGGAAGCGCGACAGCCGCATCATGGCCAGCACCGTGCCCAGCGCCAGCCCCATCACCGCCGCCAGCAGCGTCAGGGTCAGCGTGAAGGTCATGCCGGTCTGGAACAGGTACGGCAGCGCGCTGCCGATGACGTCGAAATCGAATTTGCCCATGTCGATTCCTAGCGTCCGTTCTTGGCCGCCGCGCCGATCAGGCCGGGAACCGCCACATGGCGTTCAAGCAGGCGCATGCCCAGGACCACCATGCCGTTCAGGATCAGGTAGATCACGGTCGCGGCCGTGAAGGCTTCGAAGATATGGAAGCTGAACTCCGCCATCGAGCGGGTCTGCCCGGTCAGCTCCAGCAGGCCGATGGTCAGCGCCACCGACGAATACTTGATCGTGCCCATGAACTCCGAAGTCAGGGGCGGCAGCACGATGCGATAGGCCTCGGGCAGGATGATGTAGCGGTACACCTGCGTCTCGGTCAACCCCAGCGCCGTGCCCGCCTGGAACTGGCCGCGCGGCAGCGACTGGATGCCCGCGCGCAGTTGCTCGGCCACGCGCGCCGAACCGTAGAAGCCCAGGCACAGCACCGCCGGCAGGAACTGCCCCCAGGGCTGCGGCATCTGCTTCATGGCCAGCCCCCAGGCGTGCGGCAGCAGCTCGGGCAGCACGAAGTACCACAGGAACATCTGCACCAGCAGCGGCACGTTGCGGAAAATCTCGACATAGGTCGCGCCGACGGCATTGGCCAGGCGCGACGAGGCGGTGCGCATCACGCCCAGGCACGACCCCAGCAACAGCGAGAACACCCACGCCGTCAGGGCCAGCGCCAGGGTCCAGCCCACGCCGATCAGGATCGTCTCCAGGAAGGTATGCACGCCGTCGGGCGACATCTCCAGGAAGATGCTCCAGTTCCAGTTGTAATTCATGCTTCAGGACCTGTGGACAACCAAAGAAGAGGGCGCCGGCGGGCGGCGCCCCGGGTCGCGCGGCGCCGCGACGCCCATGACAGGGCCGCCGCGGCGGGCCGGCTTACTCGTAGGCCTTGGGGTCGCCGGAGTCGGTCGGATGCGCCAGCGCGCGCTTGAGCGCGTCGCTCATCGGGTACTTCAGGTTGATCTGCTTGGGCGGGATCGGCGAGTTGAAGTACTTGTCGTAGATCGCGGCGACGCGGCCGCTCTTCATCAAGTCCAGCACGGCCTCGTCCACCACTTTCTTGAAGGCCGGGTCGTCCTTGGGTTGCATGATGCCGTAGGGCGCCAGTTCCAGGCCCTTGGTGCCGATCACGAAGGCGTCGGGATTCTTGGACGAGGCCACCACGCCATAGGCGATGCCGTCATCGTTGGCCGACCCGGCGGCGCGTCCGGATTCCACCATCAGCAGCGTTTCCGCCGTATCCTTGGTGGGCGCCATGGTGATGCCCAGGTTGCCCTCGGCGTTCAGGCGCGAGATCAGCTTGAAGGTCTGGCCGCCGGCCTGCGCGGCGATGGTCTTGCCGCGGAACGACGCCAGGTTGTTGGGATCGACGCCGCCATCCTTGCGCGCCACCAGCACCACCTGCGCCACGAACGTGGTGGGCGCGAACGACACCAGCTTGTGGCGTTCGAGGTTGTTGGTGGTGTTGCCGCATTCCAGGTCGATGGTGCCGTTGGCCAGCAGCGGGATGCGCGTGGCCGACGTGGTCGGGTTGTAGCGCACGTCCAGCTTGGGCAGCTTCAGCGCGGTCTTGATGTGCTGGGCGATTTCCTGGCAGATTTCGACGGTATAGCCGATCGGCTTCTGGTTGCCGTCCAGGTAGGCGAACGGCACCGAGGTCTCGGGGTGGCCGATGGTGATCACGCCGGTGTCGCGGATCTTGTCCAGGCGGCTGGGGCCTTCGGCGTGGGCGGCGGCGCTGCCGAACAGGACGGCGGCGACCGAAATCGCGGCAAATGCTTTCATCGTATTCCCTTGGCGCCGGTCGAGCGGCGCATGTTTATGTTCACGAACAGCGGTGCCGGATTGCATGCGAACCGCCGCGTCCCGCGATGAGCCCCGCGGCTGGCAAAAAGTATCAACTAGCGTTATGGTTTTATCCAGTTCCAATCGGGTATTCCTCTATACGGATTTGATATGGCCATTACACGAATGGGCTTGCGACACATCGAGGCTTTCCGGGCTGTCATGATGACCGGATCCATGACGGCGGCGGCGCGACGAGTGCATACCTCGCAGCCGCACGTTAGCCGCTTAATCGCGCAATTGGAAGCAATCACCCAGTTTCCCCTGTTCGACCGCAACGGCAGCCGCCTGACCCCCACCCAGGACGGCTCGCGCTTCTTTCAAGAGGTGGAAAAGACCTTCATCGGCCTGGCCGGCCTGGAATCGGCGGCGGCCAGCATCCGCTCGTTCAGCGCCAGCCGCCTGAGCGTGGCGGCCATGCCGCGCCTGGCCGGCGGCCTGCTGGCGCGCATCGTGGCCGCGTTCAAGACCGAATACCCGGACGTCATGGTCTCGATCCACTCCGGCAACGCCAGCGCCGTGCACAACTGGATCAGCTCGGGCTTCTGCGACACCGGCCTGGCCATGCTGTCGGGCGACAGCCCGGGCATCCAGGTCGAACCGGTGCTGACCATGAACTGCGTGGCGGTGCTGCCCAAGGGCCACCGGCTGACCAAGCTGAAAAAGCTCAAGCCCGCCGACTTTGCCGGCGAGCCCTTCATCGCCTTCCCCAGCGCCACGCCGCTGCGGGAGAAGATCGACGCGGTCTTCAAGGCCGCCAAGGTCGAGCGCCAGACGGTGGCCGAGGCCGGGCTGGGTTCGTCGGTATGCGCGCTGGTCGGCGCCGGCCTGGGCGTGGCGCTGATCAACCCGCTGGCGGCGCGCGAGGAATACGAGGCCAACGGCGTCGAGGTCCGCCCCTTCAGCCCGGCGGTGCCGGTCACGGTGGCGCTGCTGTACCCGCCGTACCATACCCGTACCCGGCTGGTGAGCGTGTTCTCGCGCTATGCGCACCAGTTGATGCAGGAGGAAATGGCGGACCTGAAGGCGCGGCCGGGGCGATGAGGGCAGCGGCCCCCGTCACCTGGAAACGACAAGGCCCCGGAATCGGGGCCTTTTTTTGCCCGCGGCGGCCCGCCGTCAGGCGGTCGCGCCTTCCGGGCGCGGCTCGCGCAGATCCAGCCACGCCACCAGCAGCAATCCCCCCGCCAGCCCCAGGTGCTCATAGAACGCATTGGCGGCCATGAAGCGCTCCTGCCCGGGCGCCATTTCCCAATAGCGCAGCGCAATGCCCGTGGCCACCAGCGTGAAGGCGGCCAGCGCCAGCGCCCCCAGCCAGCGCAGGCGGCCGCTCAGGATCATGGCGGAGGCCGTCAGCTCCAGAGCGATCACCAGCACCGCGAACAACGGCCCGGGCGCCAGCCCGAAATGCGCCATCTCCGCCAGCGCGCCGGGAAAGTCGGTCAGCTTGACCAGCCCGCCCTGCAGGTACGCGGCGCACAGGCCCAGGTAGGCCAGGAACCGCACGGCGGAGGAGCCGAACAGCGGCCGGGCCAGGCTGGCCAGCCGCCGCTCCCATTGAAAGGTCGCGTTCATGGCCGGCCCCCTCAGACAGCCCAGCAGGAACAACCCAGGGCGCCGAAGAAGCCCTGGAGGTCGGAACTGGGCGCGTTCGAGGCCCAGGCCTTGGCATGGTCATGCCCGTGCAGTCCGCAGTTGCTGGCGCACGCGCAGGCCGCCATGTTGCGGTAGCCCAGCGAATTGCGGCCGGCGCCGTCGGGGTCGCCCCAGGCGGCATAGCCGCCGAACAGGCGCGTGGGCGACCAGTCCGGCATGGCCGGCGGCAGCGCGTTGTCGTCCTCGGCCCCGAATTCGCCCGCGCCGTAGACCACGCGGCCGCCGACCACCGTCAGGTCCGAGGTCAGGAACGAGATCTCGTCCTCGCTGCAGCGGAAATAGTCCTTGCTCGGCACGATGAAGTCGGCCAACTGGCCCGGCTGGATGCGGCCGCGCTTGCCTTCCTCGTTGGCGAACCAGGCCACGTTCTCGGTCCACATGCGCAGCGCGGTCTCGCGGTCCAGGCAGTTGCGCGCCGGGTAGAGGCGGGTGCCGCCCACGGTCTTGCCCGTCACCATCCACGACAGCGACACCCACGGGTTATAGGACGCGACCCGGGTGGCGTCGGTGCCGGCCGAGACCTTCACGCCGCGATCCAGCATCTTGGCAATGGGCGGCGTGGCCTCGGCCGCGACCGCGCCGTAGCGCTCGATGAAATACTCGCCCTGGTAGGCCATGCGGTGCTGCACGGCGATGCCGCCGCCCAGCGCGGCGATGCGATCGATCGACTTGTCGGAAATGGTCTCGGCATGGTCGAAGAACCAGTTCAGGCCGGTCAGCGGCGTGTCCTGGTTGACCTTCTCGAACACGTCCAGCGCGCGCGAAATGGTCTCGTCATAGGTGGCATGCAGCCGCCACGGCCACTTGTTCTGCACCAGCACGCGCACCACTTCCTCCAGCTCGCCCTCCATCTCCGGCGGCATGTCCGGGCGCTCGACACGGAAGTCCTCGAAGTCGGCGGCCGAGAACACCAGCATTTCGCCGGCGCCGTTGTGGCGGAAGTAGTCGGTGCCCTGCTTGTACTTCACGCTCGAGGTCCACTTGAGGAAGTCTTCCTTCTCCTGCTTGGGCTTCTGCGTGAACAGGTTGTAGGCCAGCCGCACCGTCATCTGGCCTTCGTCGGCCAGCTTCTGGATCACGGCGTAGTCGTCGGGATAGTTCTGGAAGCCGCCGCCCGCGTCGATCACGCCGGTCACGCCCAGGCGGTTCAGCTCGCGCATGAAATGGCGCGTGGAATTGACCTGGTAGTCGAACGGCAGCTTGGGGCCCTTCGCCAGGGTCGCATACAGGATGGTCGCATTCGGCTTGGCCAGCAGCAGCCCGGTGGGGTTGCCCTGCGCATCGCGGATGATCTCGCCGCCCGGCGGGTTGGGCGTGGTCTTGGTGTAGCCCACCGCGCGCAGCGCGGCGCCGTTGAGCAGGGCGCGGTCGTACAGGTGCAGCAGGAACACCGGCGTGTCGGGCGCGATGGCATTGATTTCTTCGATCGTGGGCAGGCGCTTTTCGGCGAACTGGTGCTCGGTGAAGCCGCCCACCACCCGCACCCATTGCGGCGCCGGCGTGATGGCGACCTGGCGCTTGAGCATCGCCATGGCGTCGGCCAGCGAGCGCACGCCGTCCCAGCGCAGTTCCATGTTGTAGTTCAGGCCGCCGCGCACCACGTGGGTGTGGTTGTCGAACAGGCCGGGCAGGGCGCTGCGCTGCTTGAGGTCGACGCGCCGGGTGCCGGGCCCGGCCAGCGCCATGACCTCGGCGTCGGTGCCGACGGCGACGAAGCGGCCGTCCTTGATGGCCACGGCGCTGGCCAGCGGCTTGGCGCGGTCCAGCGTGGTGATGCGGCCGTTGTGGAAGATGACATCGGGAGTGGCGTTCGAGGCATTTGACATGGGGGGTTCTCCTTTGGAACGGGCAGTGGCACATCCGCCCAACAGGCTGTTCAGAGCAAGCGTGGAAGCAACACCGATAAGGTCGCGGCGGGTCGGCATACGATTATCTCCTCTGGTGCGGGAAGGGAATCAGCTATGGTCCTTGTCTTTCCCCTGTCGGCCGGGCAGTTGCCCGAATACGTGGCTGACCGCCTTCTCCTTGTCGCAGGCGGCAACGAACGCCGTGCCGTTGAGCAGTTGCTTGCCCACCGGCACGATCTGCTCGCCGACCAGGATGCCGAGCAGGCCGATCAGCGCCACCAGCGGCGGCGCGGGCGAACGCACCTGCAGCAGGCTGTACACCACGCCGACCAGCAGGCCGGCGCCCAGGGAAAGTAGATAGATCTTCATGTGCGTCCTCGTGTGTGTGATGGGTCATGCATGGGTATCGGCCAACAGCAGCTCGGCATCGTCCAGCGCGGTGATGCGCACGTCGGTCTCGTCCTGGATCGCGGCGCCGTCGCCGCTGCCGATCTCGACATCGTTGACGGTCAGCCGTCCCTTGGAAGACACCAGGTAGCCACGGCGCCGTCCGTGCGCAAAGCGATACGTGGCGGCTTCGCCGGCCTTGAGCGCCACGGCCAGCAGCCGCGCGTCGCTGCGGATCGGCAGGGCGTCGTCGTCACCCTCGATGCCGCTGGCCAGCGTGACGAAGCGGCCGTGGCAGGCCTCGCGGGCGAACGACTTGCGGCCCCAGCTAGGCGGCACGCCGCGGCGGTCCGGCTCCAGCCAGATCTGGAACACGCGCGCGGGGCCGCCTTCCATATTGAATTCGGCGTGCGTCACGCCGCTGCCGGCGCTCATGACCTGCACGTCGCCGGCACGCGTGCGGCCGCGGTTGCCCAGGTCATCCTCGTGCGTCAGCGCGCCTTCGCGCACGCAGGTAATGATTTCCACATCGGTATGCAGCAGCGGCGGAAAGCCCGCGCCCGGCGCGATGGTCTCGTCGTTCCAGGCCCGCAACGCGCCCCATCGCATGCGCGCGGGATCCTGGTAATTGGCGAACGAGAAATGATGCTTCACGTCGAGCCAGCCGCGGCGGGCATGGCCCAGGGTGGTAAGGGGACGGCGCTCGATCATGACGAGACTCCAGGTCGGGTGAATGGGTGCCGCGCGATGCGGTCAGCGTTTCAACGCCAGGAAGTGATGCACTTCGGGCTTGTGGGGGCCGATATGGAAGCGCAGCGCCTCGGCCTGCAGGTCGGCATCGGCGTGCGAGACGCGATGATGCTGGCGCAGATGCTCGGCCCACGACTCCACGAAGAACCACTCCATCACGCGCTCCGGATCGCCCGTGTGCTCGACCACGCCCCAGGCGTAGGCGCCGTCGCGCAGCCGCTCCTGCGACAGGCGCTGCATCGCTTCCAGGAAGGCGGGACGATCCGCCTGCCGAACGCGATACTCGACCTGGATCAGCACCGGACCGCGGTCATTGGCCACCGGCGCGGACACCAGCGGCTCGGGCCAGTGGTTCGACGCCTGCAGGTCGGCCTCGCCCACCGGCAGCCGCGCCCGGTGGAACAGCAGCGCCACGGCCACCAGGCCGACCGCGCTCACCACCAGCGCATACGGCACGCCGATCTCCCGCGCCACCAGGCCCCAGCCCAGGCTGCCCGCCGCCATCGCGCCGTTGAACACCATCAGGTACACCGCCAGGCCGCGGCCCCGCACCCAGTTGGGCAGAATCGCCTGGGCCACGCCATTGAACGTGGTCAACGCGGTAATCCAGCCCATGCCCAGCAGCACCAGCATCAGCACCGCCAGCCACTTGGGCGGCGCGAACACCAGCACGCCCATCACCACCGCGCTGACGACCGAGGCCAGCAGCACCAGGCCGTCGGCGTTGAGCTTGGCGCCCAGCTTGGGCATGACCAGCGCGCCGATGATGGCCCCCGCGCCCACGGCGCCCAGCAGCACGCCATAGAAGCCCGAGGAGCCGCCCAGCATCTGCCGCGCCACCAGCGGCAGCAGGGCCCAGACCGCGCTGGCGAACAGGAAGAACACGGCGGCGCGAAGCAGCACGCGATGCAGTTCCTTGCTGGCCCGCGTGTAGCGCAGGCCGGCACGGAACGCGCCGAAGAAATTCTCCGACAGGGCGCTATCGACCTTGGCCGGCCGCTTCCACCACAGCAGGGCCGCGATCACGAACACATAGCTCAAGACGTCCATGCCGTAGGTCACCGCCGCGCCGAAGCTGGCCAGGATCAGGCCGCCCGCCGCCGGACCGATGGCGCGCGCGATGTTGATGCCCAGGGAATTGAGCGCCACGGCGCCCTTGAGGTCCTCGCGCGGCACCAGCTCCGGCACGATCGACTGCCACGTCGGGCCCATCAGCGCCGCGCCGATGCCGCCGACGAACGTCAGGGCGATCAGGTAGTCCACCGTCAACGCGCCAAAGTGCGACAGCAGCAGCAACGTGCCGCTGACCGATGCCAGCAGCAACTGCACGAAAATGAGGAAACGCCGGCGGTCCAGGATGTCCGACAGCACGCCGGCGGGAATCGCCAGCAGGAAGATCGGCAGCGTCGCCGCCGTCTGGATCAGCGCCACCGCCGCCGGGCTGGCCGACAGATCGGTCACCAGCCAGGAGCTGGCGACGTCGCGCATGAAGCTGCCGACGTTGCCCAGCACCGCGGCCGCCCACAGCACGGCGAAGACGGGTTGGCGCAGCGGCGCGAAGCCGCTACCCGGGGAATGGGGGGGGTTGTTCGGCATGGAACGCTCCTGGATCGCTCGGGGTCGCCAGGGGCGTTCATCATGCCGCCTGCCGTGTTCGAAAGAGAATCACGCCGGGCCGGCCGGGGCGCTACCGCCGCCGGCCCGGCACGCGGCTTACTTGGCCGGGTTGGGGCCGATGCGTTCGCCGTGCGTCACGCGCTCGGCCAGCTTGTGCACGTGGGTGACGGCGTAGTCGATGCCCATGCCGTAGGCGCCCGAGTGTTCCTTGGCAATGCCGGTCACGGCGTCATAGGTCTCCTTGCGGGCCCAGTCGCGCTGCCATTCCAGCATCACCTGCTGCCAGGTCACCGGCACCACGCCGGCCTGGATCATGCGGTCCATCGCGTACTTGTGCGCGTCGGCCGAGGTGCCGCCCGAGGCGTCGGCCACCATGTAGATCTCGTAGTCGCCTTCCAGCATGGCGCACAGGGCGAAGGTGGTGTTGCAGACTTCGGTCCACAGGCCGGCCACGACGATCTTCTTGCGGCCGTTGGCGGCCAGCGCATCGCGCACGTTCTGGTCGTCCCACGAATTCATCGAGGTGCGTTCCAGGATCTTGTTCTCGGGGAACACGGCCAGCAGCTCGGGAAAGGTGTTGCCCGAGAAGCCGTCGGTTTCCACGGTGGTGATGGTGGTCGGGATGTTGAAGGTGCGCGCGGCCTTGGCCAGGCCCACCACGTTGTTCTTGAGCGTCTGGCGATCGATCGACTGCACGCCGAAAGCCATCTGCGGCTGCTGATCGATGAAGATGATCTGGCTGTTTTGCGGGGTCAGGACTTCGAGGTATTTGTTGGCGGACATGGTGGCTCTCTCTTTCAAGGAATCGTTCAAGGAAATGCGGCTAGGTGAATTCGGGCACTGCGCAAACCGTTCCGGCCTGCCCCGCTGCCGTCGTGTCCGAATGCCGCTTGAGGGGTTTCGTTCACGTCGTCTGTCGGTATGGGCATATTAGGGATCCGCCCTTCGCCTGAGAATCCGCAACCGGGAATTGCATCCTTTCCATTTTTTGCATGATCCCCATGACCCGGGTGTTTCCGGCCCGGCCTTCCCCGGGCGTTCTTGTTCGTCACATAGCCAGCCGCTATCATCGACGCCACTTTCTTTGCGAGAATCATCATGAACAAACTGCCGGATCTGGAAGGCTGGGCGATCTTCGCCAAGGTCGCCGACACGGGCTCGTTCGCCAAGGCGGCGGCCGAACTGTCCCTGTCCCAGGCCACGGTGTCCAAGACCATCACGCGTCTGGAGACCAAGATGAAGACCATGCTGTTCCACCGCACCTCGCGCAGCATGTCGTTGACGGAGTCCGGCTATGCGGCGCTGGAGCGCGCCGCGCGCATCCTGGAAGAGGGCGAGGCGGTCGAGGCCGAGGTCACCGAGAAATCCACCAGCCTGCGCGGCAAGATCCGCCTGGCCGCGCCCATGTCCTTCGGCGTCACGCACCTGGCGCCGATGCTGCCGCCCTTCATGCAGGCACATCCCGACGTGGACCTGGAGATCGAATTCAACGACAAGCAGTCGGATCTGGTGTCCGAACGCTTCGACCTGGCCCTGCGCATCTCCAACCTGGTGGACTCGACGCTGCTGGCGCGGCGGCTGTGCTCGGTGCGCATCCTGCTGGTGGGCGCGCCCAGCTATTTCAAGCGCGCCGGCAAGCCCAAGCATCCGCGCGACCTGGCGCAGCACACCGCGCTGCAATACATGTACGCGCGCAACGGCTCGAGCTGGCGTTTCCGCCACGACAAGCACGGCGAGTTCTCGCAGTCGCTGCCGGTGCAGTTGAACGTCAACAACGCAGAAGCCCTGTCACCCGCGCTGCAGGCCGGCCTGGGCCTGGCGCTGCAACCGGAATTCCTGGCCTGGGAAGACCTGCAATCGGGCGCGCTGGAAACCGCCATGGACGACTGGCAGGTCGACCCGATCGCGCTGCACATCGTCACGCCGCCAGGCCGCCGGCGGCCGGCGCGGGTGCAGGCGCTGATCGAATACCTGGCGGAACGATTGACGGCGGAACCTTGGGCGAGTGACGTGCAGGGCTAGGCAACGGGCCGGGCTGGCGCCCCATGCAAAGGCGCCGGCAAATAAAAAAGGGGCTGCGCAAGGCAGCCCCTTTTTCATGCACGCCGCGAAGCCCCGTCGGGCTTGCGGGCAACCCTGCCGATCAAACGTCGATATTCCCCGCCGACAGCGCATGCGCCTCGATGAAGTTGCGGCGCGGCTCGACGTCGTCGCCCATCAGCGTGGTGAAGACCTCGTCGGCCGCGATGGCGTCCTCGATCTGCACGCGCAGCAGGCGGCGCACCTTCGGGTCCATGGTGGTTTCCCACAACTGATCGGGGTTCATTTCGCCCAGGCCCTTGTAGCGCTGCTTGGAGATGCCGCGTTCGGCTTCGCTGCGCAGCCACTGCATGGCCTCGCGGAAGTCGGAGACGCTTTGCTCCTTGCGCTTGTCGCCTTCGCCACGGGCGACCAGCGACTGCGGGCCGACCTTGCCGGAGAAGCTCTTGGCGGCCTTGGACAGGATGGCGTAATCCGAACCGCCAATGAAGTCGGCGTCGATGATGCTGACGCGCACGTTGCCGTGATGCATGCGCTGGATCGACAGGCGATGGCGTTCGGTGGCCGCGTCGAATTCGGGCACGACTTCGACGCCATTGCCGCTGATCGGATCGCGCATGGCATCGGCCAGGCGCTTGGCCGAATCGGCGGCGGCCTCGGCCGTGTCCAGATTGATCTCGACGCCCTCGGCCATGGCCGACAGCGCGGCCACGTCGAACACGCGCGACAGGCGCGCGATGACGCCGTCGGCGGCCACGTACTGGCGCGCCAGTTCGTTGAGCTCATCGCCGCGGATGATGTTGCCGCCCGCGATGATCTCGGCATCCTTCAGGGCCAGTTGCAGCATGAACTGCGCTTCTTCCTGGTCATCCTTCAGGTAGCGCTCTTCGCGGCCGACCTTGACCTTGTAGAGCGGCGGCTGGGCGATGTACACATAACCGCGCTGCACCAGCTCGGGCATCTGGCGGTACAGCAGCGTCAGCAGCAGCGTGCGGATGTGCGCGCCGTCCACGTCCGCGTCGGTCATGATGATCAGGCGGTGGTAGCGCAGCTTGTCGACGTTGAAGTCCGGGCCGATGCTGGTGCCCAGCGCGGTGATCAGCGTGGCGATCTGCTCGCTGGCGATCAGGCGGTCAAAGCGCGCCTTCTCGACGTTCAGCACCTTGCCGCGCAGCGGCAGGATGGCCTGGAACTTGCGGTCGCGGCCCTGCTTGGCCGAGCCGCCTGCCGAGTCGCCCTCGACGATGTACAGCTCGCACAGCGCCGGATCCTTTTCCTGGCAGTCGGCCAGCTTGCCGGGCAGGCCGGCGCCTTCCAGCACACTCTTGCGGCGCGTCATTTCGCGCGCCTTGCGGGCGGCTTCGCGCGCGCGGGCGGCTTCGACGATCTTGCCGCACAGCGCCTTGGCGTCGTTCGGATGCTCCAGCAGCCAGGTTTCCAGCGTGCGGGCCACGGCCTCTTCGACCGCCGGACGCACTTCGCTCGAGACCAGCTTGTCCTTGGTCTGGCTGCTGAACTTGGGCTCGGGCACCTTCACCGACAGCACGCAGGCCAGGCCTTCGCGCATGTCGTCGCCGGAGGTCTCGACCTTGGCCTTCTTGGCCAGTTCGTTGTCGGTGATGTACTTGTTGATGATGCGGGTCATCGCCGCGCGCAGGCCGGTCAGGTGCGAGCCGCCGTCGCGCTGCGGGATGTTGTTGGTGAAGCACAGCACGCTTTCGCTGTAGCTGTCGTTCCACTGCATCGCCACTTCCACGCCCACCGGCACGCCGCCGGCGGTGGACTCGGTGGTGACCGAGAACACGTTCGGGTGCAGCACCGTCTTGGCGCGGTTGATGTATTCGACAAAGCCCTTCACGCCGCCGGAGAAGGCGAAGTTCTCTTCCTTGCCCTGGCGCTGGTCGATCAGGCGGATCTTGACGCCGTTGTTCAGGAACGAGAGCTCGCGCAGGCGCTTGGAGAGGATCTCGTAGTGGTATTCGACGTTGGTGAAGATGATCGGGTCGGCCAGGAAGCGCACTTCGGTGCCGCGCTTGTCGGTCGTGCCGGTCACGGCCAGGGGCGCGACGCGCTCGCCCTGGCGGAATTCCATCTGGTGCACTTCGCCGTTGCGGCGGATGGTCAGGCGCAGCCACTCGGACAGCGCGTTCACGCACGACACGCCCACGCCGTGCAGGCCGCCGGACACCTTGTACGAGTTCTGGTCGAACTTGCCGCCGGCGTGCAGTTCGGTCATGACGATTTCCGCCGCACTGCGGTGGAATTCGTCGTCCTTGTGGATATCCGTGGGAATGCCGCGGCCGTTGTCGGTGACCGAGATCGAGTTGTCGGTGTGGATGGTGACGACGATGTCGTCGCAATAGCCAGCCAGAGCTTCGTCAATGGCGTTGTCGACGACTTCGAACACCATGTGGTGCAGACCGGTGCCGTCCGATGTGTCGCCGATGTACATGCCGGGGCGCTTGCGCACGGCCTCCAGCCCCTTGAGCATCTTGATCGAGTCGGCGCCGTAGCCGCCGTTCTCGGGAGTGGTGTTCTGCTGATCTGACATGTCTGTATCGATAACGCTTTAAAGAACGGCCTGGCGGCCGGACCGCCGGCGGGCCATCGGGCCCGCAGGCGGCACAAACCCACGGTTGCGCGGACTCAGATCCGCATGGGCATGACGACGTACTTGAACTGGTCGTCTTCGGGCAGGGTGATGAGCGCCGACGCGTTGGCATCGGGCATGACCGACCACTGGATGTTGTCCACCTTGACGTTGGACAGCACGTCGAGCAGGTAGCCGACGTTGAAGCCCACGTCCAGCGGCTCGTGGCCGTAATCGATGTCGATTTCTTCCTGCGCCTCTTCCTGCTCGGCGTTGGAAGAAGAAATCTTCATCTGGTTCTGCGCCAGTTGCAGGCGCACGCCCTTGAACTTGTCGGTGGTCAGGATGGCGGCGCGCTGCAGGCTGCCCTGCAGGGCTTCGCGGCCCACCAGGAAGTGGCGCGTGTAGTTGGTCGGGATGACGCGGGTGAAGTCGGGGAACTTGCCTTCGACCAGCTTGGACACCAGCTCGACGTCGCCGAAGCGGAAACGGATCTGGCCCGGCGCCACGTCGATCGAGACGGGTTCGTCGGAGTCTTCCAGCAGGCGCTGCATTTCCAGCACGGTCTTGCGCGGCACGATCACTTCGTGGCGCTCGCTGATGCCGTCGGCTTCGGTGGAGCAGTGCGCCAGGCGGTGGCCGTCGGTGGCGACCGCGCGCACGCGGCCCGGTTCGAACACCAGCAGCATGCCGTTCAGGTAGTAGCGGATGTCCTGTTGCGCCATGGCGAAGTGCACCATGTTGAACAGGTGTCGCAGCGTGCGTTGCGGCATGGTCAGCGACACGTCCCACTGCTCGGGCTGGGCCACGGTGGGGAATTCGCTGGCGGCCAGCGTCTGCAGCGCGAAGCGGCTCTTGGCCGACTGCACCGACAACTTGTTGCTGGCCAGCGCCAGGCGCACGTCGCCGGTGTCCGGCAGGGCTTTCAGGATGTCCAGCAGCTTGCGCGCCGCCACCGTGGTGGACTCGTTGTCGTGACCCACGCCGAAGTCGGCGTGCGTGGTGATCTGCACTTCCAGGTCGGTCGCAATGAAGGCAACCTTGTTGCCTTCCTTGCGCATCAGGATGTTCGCCAGGATGGGCAGGGTATGGCGTCTTTCGACGATGCCCGCCACGGTCGACAGCGGTTTCAGCAATGCATCGCGTGTGGTTTGTACGAGTTGCATGGTCATCCTTTTAGAGTTTGTTCCAACACGTGCAGGGTATGGTTGAGCTCCGCTTGCTTGGCGCGGGCGTCGGAAATCTTGCGTACGGCGTGCAGCACGGTGGTGTGGTCACGGCCACCAAACAGATCGCCGATTTCCGGCAGGCTTTTCTGGGTCAGCTCCTTGGCCAGGTACATGGCGACCTGGCGCGGCAAAGCGATATTGGCCGGCCGGCGTTTCGAATACATGTCGGCCACCTTGATCTTGTAGAAATCCGCCACCGTCTTCTGGATGTTCTCGACGGTGATCTGGCCGTTGGACACGGACAGCAGATCCTTCAAGGCTTCCTTGCAGACGTCCACGGTGAGCACGTCGCGGCCATGGAAGCGAGCGTAGGCCAGCACCTTGCGCAACGCGCCTTCGAGTTCGCGCACGTTGCTGCGCAGGTGCTTGGCGATGAAGAACGCCACTTCCTCGGGCATCGGCACACCCTCGGACTCGGCCTTGCGCAGCAGGATCGCCACGCGCATTTCGAGTTCGGGCGGCTCGATCGCGACCGTCAGGCCGGAATCGAAGCGCGAGATCAGGCGGCTGTCGATGCCCGACAGTTCCTTCGGATAGGTATCGCTGGTGATGATGATCTGCTTGCGCTGCGCCACCATCGCTTCGAACGCATAGAAGAATTCTTCCTGCGTGCGGTTCTTGCCGGAGAAGAACTGGATATCGTCGATCAGCAGCAGGTCGAGCGAATGGTAGTAGCGCTTGAAGTCATCGAACGCCTTGCGCTGGTACGCCTTGACCACGTCGGACACGTACTGGTCGGCATGCACGTAGCGCACGCGCACCCCGGTGCCCGCCGCCACCATGGCGTTGCCGATGGCGTGGATCAGGTGGGTCTTGCCCAGGCCCACGCCGCCGTACAGGAACAGCGGGTTGTACGACGTGCCCGGGTTCTCGGCCACCTGCAGCGCGGCGGCGCGCGCCAACTGGTTGGCCTTACCCGTCACGAAGTTCTCGAACGTCAGGTCGGTGTTCAGGCGCGAGCGCTCGTACACGATGTTGGCGGCGTCCGCGTTCACGGCCGCGGCCGCCGCGGTGGTCGCGACGGGGGCGGGCGCGGCGGGCTGCGCCGGCATGCCTGGCGGTGGCGCGCCGCCCAGGGGCGCGGCGGCCGAAGGCGCGGTCTGCACGGGCGGCTGCGCGCGCACCGGCGCCACCGGCATGCGCGGGGTGGCGCCTTGCGTGGGCAATTCGAACAGGACCTGTACCGGACGCTCGAACCACTCCGCGGCCAACGCTTCGATCTGGTGGGAGAAGTTCTTGCGCACCCAGTCCAGCTTGAACCGGTTGGGGGCGGCAACGCGCAGCAC